>NZ_JAHUZG010000021.1 GCF_019218285.1 Antarctobacter sediminis | reverse complement strand
TCTGATCCATCTAACTCGACGCCCTATTAAGACTCGCTTTCGCTGCGCCTACACCTATCGGCTTAAGCTTGCTAGATAGACCAAGTCGATGACCCATTATACAAAAGGTACGCCGTCACAAGACTGGACACTGATAACAATCTATCTGTACGGAGTGCTCATCCGAAACATCACGGTTTCGATCCCGGGATTGTTTTCGTAAATTTCGGCATTGGATCTATGGTCGTAGCTGACGGCAAAGCGCCATCCACTATCAGTTTCATATCCAAATTCGATCCCGGAACGAAATTCAATCAAACCACCTAGATTGAAGCCCCCGTTGTCGAGGTAGATCCCCGGCATCGTGTGTAACTCCACATAGAATGGCGTTTCGCCAAGACCAATTCTGTAGGTCTCACCAAAACCGATCCATGTTTCGCCTTTTTCGCCAATCGAAAACCCCATTGCATGTCCGAACGGACCATTCGTACGGCCCAGATCGTAACGCATGTAGTATTCGCTGGCGGGTTTTGCGCGACGCTTAACAACTTCGCCAACTGACATTGCCAGTCGTGGAACTGTATCCGATCGTGCAAAACATCCTTCGTCGCTTCCACAGTAGTTTCTGGCCATGTCGGTCACACCGAGCACGATCAGAAGAACTGCAAAAGTTCCGTCAGCCATGTGTCTTCTCCTGTTTTAGCAGGCACATGGCCCAGATTGTCATTAGAGTCCAGTCAAGCTCCGACTGATTGTAGGCGTTCGGTTTCAGGTACTGTTTCACTCCCCTCGTCGGGGTGCTTTTCACCTTTCCCTCACGGTACTGGTTCGCTATCGGTCAGCAAGGAGTACTTAGCCT
>NZ_JAHUZG010000020.1 GCF_019218285.1 Antarctobacter sediminis | reverse complement strand
GTCACGTCGCCGGGGTTCAGCCCTTCGAGCGTGATGAAGACCGACGGATCCGAGGTCAGCGCGATCCGTTCGCCGCCCGCCACCGTGGTGATCGTCAGATCCGCGAAGGTCAGCCCGCCGGTCAGCTGGATCAGGTCGGTGCCGTCGTCGAAATCCAGCACCGTGTCCTGCCCCGAGCTCGCGCCAAAGACGAACTGGTCCGGCCCGGACCCGCCGACAAGCGTGTCGTTGCCCTCGCCGCCGTCCAGCGTGTCCGCCGCGCCGCCGCCGTAAAGACCGTCGTCGCCCGCGCCGCCGACCAGCACGTTGCGGCCGCCGTTGCCCGACAGCACGTCGTCGAAATCCGACCCGGTCAGGTTTTCGATCGACACCAGGCTGTCGCCCGCCGCATGGCCACCCGAGGCCGTATTGTTGAACAATGCGACCGTCACACCGGCGTTCGATGTGGCATAACTGGCGGTGTCACGGCTGAAGCCACCGTACATTTCATCCCCGCCGGCGCCGCCGATGAAGGTGTTCGCATTGGCATCGCCCGACAGCACGTCATCGAAATCCGAGCCGGTCAGGTTCTCGATCGACACGAAACTGTCGCCCGCCGCATGGCCGCCCGAGGCCGTGTTGTTGAACAAAGCCACGGTCACGGCGGCGTTCGAGGTCTCGTAGCTGACGGTATCGCTGCTGCCGCCGCCATAGAAGGCATCGCCCCCCGCGCCGCCGATAAAGACGTTGCGGCCGCCGTTGCCCGACAGGACATCGTCGAAATCCGAGCCGGTCAGGTTCTCGATCGACACAAGACTGTCGCCCGCCGCATGACCGCCAGAGGCCGTATTGTTGAACAGGGCAACCGTCACAGCGGCGTTGGAATTGGCGTAGCTGACGGTGTCACGGCTGAAACCGCCATAGAAATCATCCGCGCCCGCGCCGCCGTCAAAGACGTTCGCATTGGCATCGCCCGACAGCACGTCATCGAAATCCGACCCGATGATGTTCTCGATATCGACAAAGCTGTCACCCGCCGCATGACCGCCAGAGGCCGT
>NZ_JAHUZG010000019.1 GCF_019218285.1 Antarctobacter sediminis | reverse complement strand
ATGGCAAAGGAAAAGTTTGAACGCGGCAAGCCGCACTGCAACATCGGCACCATCGGTCACGTTGACCATGGCAAGACCACGCTGACGGCTGCGATCACGAAGTACTTCGGTGACTTCAAGGCGTATGACCAGATTGACGGCGCGCCCGAAGAGAAAGCGCGCGGGATCACCATCTCGACCGCGCACGTGGAATACGAGACCGAGGCACGTCACTACGCGCACGTCGACTGCCCCGGCCACGCCGACTACGTGAAGAACATGATCACCGGTGCCGCCCAGATGGACGGCGCGATCCTGGTGGTGAACGCGGCTGACGGCCCGATGCCGCAGACGCGCGAGCACATCCTGCTGGGCCGCCAGGTGGGTATCCCCGCCATGGTCGTGTTCCTGAACAAAGTCGACCAGGTGGACGACGAGGAACTGCTTGAGCTGGTGGAAATGGAAGTCCGCGAGCTTCTGTCCGAGTACGACTTCCCGGGCGACGACATTCCGATCATCGCGGGCTCGGCGCTTGCGGCGATGGAAGGCCGTGATCCGGAAATCGGCGAGAACAAGATCAAGGAACTGATGGCCGCCGTGGATGAGTACATCCCGCAGCCGGAACGTGCCGTTGACCAGCCCTTCCTGATGCCGATCGAAGACGTGTTCTCGATCTCGGGTCGTGGTACGGTTGTGACCGGCCGTGTCGAGCGTGGCGTGATCAACGTTGGCGACGAAATCGAGATCGTGGGCATCCGCGACACCTCGAAGACGACCTGCACCGGCGTTGAAATGTTCCGCAAGCTGCTGGACCGCGGCGAAGCCGGCGACAACATCGGCGCGCTGCTGCGCGGTGTCGACCGTGAAGGCGTCGAGCGTGGCCAGGTTCTCTGCAAGCCGGGTTCCGTGACCCCGCACACCGAATTCGAGTGTGAGGTCTATATCCTGACCAAGGAAGAAGGCGGCCGTCACACGCCGTTCTTCAAGAACTACCGTCCGCAGTTCTACTTCCGGACCACCGACGTGACCGGTACGGTTTCGCTGCCGGAAGGCACCGAGATGGTGATGCCGGGCGACAACCTGAAGTTCAACGTCGAGCTGATCGCACCGATCGCGATGGAAGACGGCCTGCGCTTCGCCATCCGTGAAGGTGGCCGGACCGTGGGTTCGGGCGTTGTCTCGAAGATCCTGAAGTAAGACGGGTTCCCCCCGCCTTCGGCACCGACAAACACGAAGGGCGCCGCCAATCGGAGGCGCCCTTTCG
>NZ_JAHUZG010000018.1 GCF_019218285.1 Antarctobacter sediminis | reverse complement strand
GCTAACACACCAAAGGCCCGCCGAATGGCGGGCCTTTTCGTTTTTTCGCGCTTTTGGGTGCGCTCAGAGTTTCTCGGTCAGTTCCGGGACGGCGGTGAAGAGGTCCGCGACCAGACCGTAGTCGGCGACCTGGAAGATCGGCGCTTCTTCGTCCTTGTTGATCGCGACGATGACCTTGCTGTCCTTCATGCCGGCGAGGTGCTGGATCGCGCCCGAGATGCCCACGGCAACATACAGGTCCGGCGCCACGACCTTGCCGGTCTGGCCCACCTGCCAGTCGTTCGGGGCAAAGCCCGAATCGACCGCCGCGCGCGAGGCGCCAACGGCGGCGCCCAGCTTGTCGGCCAGCTTCTCGATGATGGCGAAATCCTCCTGCGAACCGACGCCACGGCCACCGGAGACAACGACACCGGCCGAGGTCAGCTCGGGGCGGTCGCTTTCGGCAACCTTGTCCTCGATCCATTCGGACAGGGCGGGGTTTTCGCCCGCGCCGATGGTTTCGACCGCGGCCGACCCGCCGGTGGCGGCGGCGTCAAAGGTCGAGGTCCGGAAGGTGATGACCTTCTTGGCATCCTTGGACTTGACGGTCTGGATCGCGTTGCCGGCATAGATCGGACGCTCGAAGGTATCGGCATCGACCACGGCGGTCACATCGGTCAGCACCATCACGTCCAAGAGCGCGGCAACGCGCGGCAGGATGTTCTTGGCGTCGGTCGTGGCGGGGGCCACGATGTGGCTGTAATCGCCCGCGAGGCTGGCGATCAGCGCGGCAACCGGTTCCGCAAGACGGTGACCGTAAAGGTCATCCTCGGCCAGCAGCACCTTCGAGACACCCTCGATGGTGGCGGCTTCGTCGGCGGCGGCCTTGGCCGATGCGCCCGCGGCCAGAACGGTCACGTCGCCCAGCGATTTCGCCGCCGAAACGGTCTTGGCGGTGGCGTCCATCGACAGCGCGCCATCGGTGATCTCGGCAATCAGCAGTACGGCCATCAGACGATCCCCTTTTCTTTCAGCTTGGCGACCAGCGTGTCGACATCGGGCACGATTTCACCCGCGGCGCGGGCCGCCGGTTCGCCGGTCGAAACGATTTCAAGGCGCGGGGTGACATCGACGCCGTAATCCTCGGCGGTCTTCTCATCCAGCGGCTTTTTCTTGGCCTTCATGATGTTCGGCAGCGAGGCATAGCGCGGCTCGTTCAGGCGCAGGTCGGTCGAGATGATGGTCGGCATCTTGACCTTGACGGTCTGCAACCCGCCATCGACCTCGCGGGTGACAACCGCGTGGTCGCCCTCGACGTCGATCTTGTTGGCATACATGGCCTGGCTCCAGCCCAGAAGGGCCGAGAGCATCTGGCCGGTGGCGCCCAGGTCGTTGTCGATCGCCTGCTTGCCCGCCAGCACGAGGCCCGGCTCTTCTTCCTTGACGATGGCGGCAAGGATCTTGGCCACGGCCAACGGTTCGATGTCGGTGTGCACGTCATCGGCGGCCACAACGAGGATCGCGCGGTCCGCGCCCATGGCCAGCGCCGTGCGGAGCGTCTCCTGGCTCTGCTTGACGCCGATCGACACGGCGACAACTTCGGTGGCCTTGCCGGCTTCCTTCAGGCGGATCGCCTCTTCGACGGCAATCTCGTCGAACGGGTTCATCGACATCTTCACGTTCGCCAGATCGACACCCGATCCGTCCGCTTTTACACGGACCTTCACGTTGTAATCGATCACGCGCTTGACGGGTACAAGCACCTTCATCTGCGTGTCTCT
>NZ_JAHUZG010000017.1 GCF_019218285.1 Antarctobacter sediminis | reverse complement strand
CTTACGCCTTGTTCATTCTGTTTTGGATGAGGTCATCGACGACGGTCGGGTCTGCGAGTGTTGATGTGTCACCGAGGGATCCGTAGTCGTTTTCGGCGATCTTGCGCAGGATGCGGCGCATGATCTTGCCGGAGCGTGTTTTCGGCAGGCCGGGGGCCCATTGGATCAGGTCGGGGCTGGCGATGGGGCCGATTTCCGTGCGGACCCAGCTGCGCAGTTCCTTGCGCAGCTCCTCTGTCGGCTCGACGCCGTTCATCAGGGTCACGTAGCAATAGATGCCCTGTCCCTTGATCTCATGCGGGTAGCCCACAACCGCCGCCTCGGCGACCTTTTCATGCGCCACCAGCGCCGATTCCACCTCGGCCGTGCCCATCCGGTGCCCCGAGACGTTGATCACGTCGTCGACGCGGCCGGTGATCCAGAAATCGCCGTCGGCATCGCGGCGGCAGCCGTCTCCGGAGAAGTAATAGCCCTTGTAGTCCGAGAAATAGGTCTTTTCGAACCGCTCATGGTCGCCCCAGACGGTGCGCATCTGGCCCGGCCAGCTGTCCTTGATCGCCAGCACGCCCTCGGTCGGGACGGCATCGATCTCGACCCCGGACTGCGGGTCCAGAACCACCGGCTGTACGCCGAAGAAAGGCCGCATCGCCGCGCCCGGTTTCGTCGCATGGGCGCCGGGCAGGGGGGTCATCATGTGGCCGCCGGTTTCGGTCTGCCACCATGTGTCGACGATCGGGCAGCGGCCCTTGCCCACCACGTCATTGTACCAGTTCCATGCCTCGGGGTTGATCGGTTCGCCCACGGTGCCAAGGATGCGCAACGAACTTAGATCGCATTTCGTTACGAAATCGTCTCCCTGTCCCATCAGCGCGCGGATCGCGGTGGGCGCGGTGTAGAACTGGTTGACCTTGTGCTTTTCGCAGACCTGCCAGAAACGGCTGGCGTCCGGGTAGGTCGGCACGCCTTCGAACATCAGCGTTGTGGCGCCATTGGCCAGCGGGCCGTAGACGATATAGCTGTGCCCGGTGACCCAGCCGACATCGGCGGTGCACCAATAGACGTCCCCCTCGTGATAGTCGAAGGTCACCTCCTGCGTCAGCGCGGCATAGGTCAGATAGCCGCCGGTGGTGTGGACCACGCCCTTGGGCTGGCCGGTCGAACCGGAGGTGTAGAGGATGAACAGCGGATCCTCGGCGTTCATCTCGACGGGCTGGCTGTAGTCCGACACCTCCAGCGCCATCTCGTTATAGTCGAAATCGCGGCCGTCGACCCATGTGGTCTGACCTCCGGTGCGCTTGACCACAAGGCATTTGACCGTGTCCTTGCAGTGCAGCAAGGCCTTGTCGGCATTGGTTTTCAGCGGCGTCTTGCGGCCACCGCGGGGGGCTTCGTCGGCGGTGATGATGAGCTTGGCGTCACAGCCGTTGACCCGCGCGGCCAGAGCGTCGGGCGAAAAGCCCGCGAAGACGATGGAATGGATCGCGCCGATGCGGGCACAGGCCAGCATGGCATAGGCGGCCTCGGGGATCATGGGCAGATAGATGATGACCCGGTCGCCCTTGCGAACCCCAAGCGATTCCAGCACGTTGGCCATGCGGCAGGTGCGGCGGTGCAGGTCGTTGTAGGTGATCGACTGGGCCTGTTCCTCGGGGCTGTCGGGTTCCCAGATGATGGCGGTCTGGTTGCCGCGCTTGTCCAGATGGCGGTCGATGCAGTTCTGCGCCACGTTCAGCGTGCCGTCGCGGAACCACTCGATCTTGACCTGGCCCAGCGTGAAATCCGTGTTCTTGATCTCGGTCGGGGCCTTCATCCAGTCCAGACGCTGCGCCTGCTCCGCCCAGAACCCCTCGGGATCCGAAACCGAACGCGCATACATCTCTTCGTAACGCTCCGCATCAACATGCGACTGCTGCGC
>NZ_JAHUZG010000016.1 GCF_019218285.1 Antarctobacter sediminis | reverse complement strand
GCTTGCGGGTTTATGTTGGTATCCGTAAAAGCCCCTTCACCGGCGGCGCTGAGGCGCTGACGGGACGCCGGACGGGACGGCGGGGCGATGCTCCAAGGTTCTGCGAGGCAACAATCTGAGGCATTGACGGGCGGGCGCGCCAAGCAAGTTAGGGCGCACCGGTTCGGTATTTGTCTCTGCGCTATTTGACATAGTCGGTATCTGAAGAGATATGCGGGCGGCTCTGGTTCATGCGATGGATCAAGCTTCTGTATATCGCGCTAGTAGGCTTCGGCCGATGATCTAGTGTCAGCTTCACTGTTTGTTCGGTCTTCGGTGCCTTTGGTGCTGAAGCACAGACAAACAGATGACTTTTGATGTCGTTCTTGGTTCCTAGCCGGGTCAAGATCACGCTGAGTTACGCCCTGAGGATTTCGGTCCTCATGTAGCGAAGCGGTAGGGCATCAAAGATGTGCAGAGGTTCGAACGTCAAGGATAAGGTCGCAAGATCTTTTCAACTTGAGAGTTTGATCCTGGCTCAGAACGAACGCTGGCGGCAGGCCTAACACATGCAAGTCGAGCGCGCCTTCGGGTGAGCGGCGGACGGGTGAGTAACGCGTGGGAACGTGCCCTTCTGTTGAGGATAGCCCCGGGAAACTGGGAGTAATACTCGATACGCCCTACGGGGGAAGGAAGGATCGGCCCGCGTTAGATTAGGTAGTTGGTGAGGTAACGGCTCACCAAGCCTACGATCTATAGCTGGTTTTAGAGGATGATCAGCCACACTGGGACTGAGACACGGCCCAGACTCCTACGGGAGGCAGCAGTGGGGAATCTTAGACAATGGGGGCAACCCTGATCTAGCCATGCCGCGTGAGTGATGAAGGCCCTAGGGTCGTAAAGCTCTTTCGCCAGGGATGATAATGACAGTACCTGGTAAAGAAACCCCGGCTAACTCCGTGCCAGCAGCCGCGGTAATACGGAGGGGGTTAGCGTTGTTCGGAATTACTGGGCGTAAAGCGCACGTAGGCGGATCAGAAAGTTGGGGGTGAAATCCCGGGGCTCAACCCCGGAACTGCCTCCAAAACTCCTGGTCTTGAGTTCGAGAGAGGTGAGTGGAATTCCGAGTGTAGAGGTGAAATTCGTAGATATTCGGAGGAACACCAGTGGCGAAGGCGGCTCACTGGCTCGATACTGACGCTGAGGTGCGAAAGTGTGGGGAGCAAACAGGATTAGATACCCTGGTAGTCCACACCGTAAACGATGAATGCCAGTCGTCGGCAAGCATGCTTGTCGGTGACACACCTAACGGATTAAGCATTCCGCCTGGGGAGTACGGTCGCAAGATTAAAACTCAAAGGAATTGACGGGGGCCCGCACAAGCGGTGGAGCATGTGGTTTAATTCGAAGCAACGCGCAGAACCTTACCAACCCTTGACATCCTCAGCTACATCCAGAGATGGATGGTTCCCTTCGGGGACTGAGTGACAGGTGCTGCATGGCTGTCGTCAGCTCGTGTCGTGAGATGTTCGGTTAAGTCCGGCAACGAGCGCAACCCACATCTTCAGTTGCCAGCAGTTCGGCTGGGCACTCTGGAGAAACTGCCCGTGATAAGCGGGAGGAAGGTGTGGATGACGTCAAGTCCTCATGGCCCTTACGGGTTGGGCTACACACGTGCTACAATGGCATCTACAGTGGGTTAATCCCCAAAAGATGTCTCAGTTCGGATTGTCGTCTGCAACTCGACGGCATGAAGTCGGAATCGCTAGTAATCGCGTAACAGCATGACGCGGTGAATACGTTCCCGGGCCTTGTACACACCGCCCGTCACACCATGGGAGTTGGTTCTACCTGACGGCCGTGCGCTAACCTTCGGGAGGCAGCGGACCACGGTAGGATCAGCGACTGGGGTGAAGTCGTAACAAGGTAGCCGTAGGGGAACCTGCGGCTGGATCACCTCCTTTCTAAGGATGATCGTAGATTGAATGGCTCGCCATTCACGTCGATCACTTAGCAGGACAGTAATCAAAACTGTCCACAACATAGCGGACCAGGCCGTCCTCATATCTCTTCAGACAAAAACATCAGGCCGCCGAGACGAACTGGCCTGTCTGGGTCGGTAGCTCAGGTGGTTAGAGCGCACGCCTGATAAGCGTGAGGTCGGAGGTTCAAGTCCTCCTCGACCCACCACCATATTCCGGATGCATCCTGTGCATCCATAGGGGGCCTTAGCTCAGCTGGGAGAGCGCCTGATTTGCATTCAGGAGGTCAGGAGTTCGATCCTCCTAGGCTCCACCATCTCACCCTCGGGTGAGCGGAGATACCCGATTAGATCGGCAAGCATCCCTGGATGCTTCCCCGTCCAATCGGACGCATCATTCACATCGTACAGAGAGAAACAATCAACATTGCTTGATTGCCACAAGTGGGTGGCAATCTCAGTGGGTTCCCTTCGGGGAAGGTTGAAGAGAGGTCTAGCCGACCACTCCGATATATCCCTGCTGAAACGAGCAATCGTTGTCCAAGTCAAGTACACTAACCACTCACTCTTTTGCGTCGCAAAACGAGTGAGAGGAATTTGGAACCGCTCGAAGCGGTTCTGAATTCCATGTCCCGGTAAGCATACCGGGGCGGGAAAGTATGCTTTGTCCGGTAAGAGGAAGAGGCGGTCTGCCGACCGTGTCTTCGGACGAGGGCCTGCACGAACCAGCGCAGGCAAGGTACGACACAGGCCGAAAGGCGGTGGCGCACCGAAAGACCTTGCTCTTACTGGATCAAATCAAGCGCGAGAAGGGCGTTTGGTGGATGCCTTGGCAGCAAGAGGCGATGAAGGACGTGATACTCTGCGATAAGTCATGGGGAGCCGAGAATAGGCTTTGATCCATGAATCTCCGAATGGGGCAACCCACCTGAAAGTTCGTTATAATTACTTCGGTAGCTTATAACGTGCTTAACCAGGTACTTCTTACCTGAATACATAGGGTTTGAAGAGCAAACCCGGGGAACTGAAACATCTAAGTACCCGGAGGAAAGGAAATCAATGATACTCCCCTAGTAGTGGCGAGCGAACGGGGATCAGCCGAGCCTTGAGAGTGATCAGAACATGCTGGAAAGCATGGCCGTAGCGGGTGACAGCCCCGTACGAGAAGCTCGATAGGACGTATTAAGTAGGGCGGGACACGTGAAATCCTGTCTGAAGATCGGAGGACCACCTTCGAAGGCTAAGTACTCCTTGCTGACCGATAGCGAACCAGTACCGTGAGGGAAAGGTGAAAAGCACCCCGACGAGGGGAGTGAAACAGTACCTGAAACCGAACGCCTACAATCAGTCGGAGCTC
>NZ_JAHUZG010000015.1 GCF_019218285.1 Antarctobacter sediminis | reverse complement strand
AGTGACGGCGTACCTTTTGTATAATGGGTCATCGACTTGGTCTATCTAGCAAGCTTAAGCCGATAGGTGTAGGCGCAGCGAAAGCGAGTCTTAATAGGGCGTCGAGTTAGATGGATCAGACCCGAAACCGAGTGATCTAGGCATGACCAGGATGAAGGTAAGGTAACACTTACTGGAGGTCCGAACCCACACCTGTTGAAAAAGGTCGGGATGAGTTGTGCCTAGGGGTGAAAGGCCAATCAAACTCGGAGATAGCTGGTTCTCCGCGAAATCTATTTAGGTAGAGCGTCATCCGAATACCCCGGGGGGTAGAGCACTGGATGGGTAATGGGGCCCCACAGGCTTACTGATCCTAACCAAACTCCGAATACCCGGGAGTACTAGATGGCAGACACACTGCGGATGCTAACGTCCGTAGTGGAGAGGGAAACAACCCTGACCTACAGCTAAGGCCCCCAATTCATGGCTAAGTGGGAAAGCAGGTGGGACGACCAAAACAACCAGGAGGTTGGCTTAGAAGCAGCCATCCTTTAAAGATAGCGTAACAGCTCACTGGTCTAATCAAGTTGTCCTGCGGCGAAGATGTAACGGGGCTCAAGCCATGAGCCGAAGCTTAGGATGCCGTAAGGCATGGTAGCGGAGCGTAGTGTGATATTGGACTTATCTTTACTATCGCATGTCGGTGACAGGGCGCGGTCAAACGTGCTCCAGCTGCCGATAGGCGGTAGCACAAGATAAAGTCTATTCTGTGAAGCCGGCGCGTGAGCGATCCGGTGGAGAGATCACTAGTGAGAATGATGACATGAGTAGCGACAAAGAGTGTGAGAGACACTCTCGCCGAAAGTCCAAGGGTTCCTGCTTAAAGCTAATCTGAGCAGGGTAAGCCGGCCCCTAAGGCGAGGCCGAAAGGCGTAGTCGATGGGAACCAGGTTAATATTCCTGGGCCAGGAGGATGTGACGGATTGTGGCGGCGTGCGTGCCTTATCGGATTGGCGCGTATCCAAGACAGTCCCTGGAAATAGCCCTCCATGAGACCGTACCCTAAACCGACACAGGTGGACTGGTAGAGAATACCAAGGCGCTTGAGAGAACGATGTTGAAGGAACTCGGCAAAATACCTCCGTAAGTTCGCGAGAAGGAGGCCCGGTGTCTGATCACCGGGGGCACAAACCAGGGGGTGGCGACTGTTTATTAAAAACACAGGGCTCTGCGAAGTCGCAAGACGACGTATAGGGTCTGACGCCTGCCCGGTGCCTGAAGGTTAAAAGGAGGGGTGCAAGCTCTGAATTGAAGCCCAGGTAAACGGCGGCCGTAACTATAACGGTCCTAAGGTAGCGAAATTCCTTGTCGGGTAAGTTCCGACCTGCACGAATGGCGTAACGACTTCCCCGCTGTCTCCAACATCGACTCAGCGAAATTGAATTGCCTGTCAAGATGCAGGCTTCCCGCGGTTAGACGGAAAGACCCCGTGCACCTTCACTACAGCTTCGCACTGGCATCAGGCACAACATGTGCAGGATAGGTGGTAGGCTTCGAACCAGGGACGCCAGTTCCTGGGGAGCCATCCTTGAGATACCACCCTTGTTCTGCTTGATGTCTAACCGCGGCCCGTTATCCGGGTCCGGGACCCTGCGTGGTGGGTAGTTTGACTGGGGCGGTCGCCTCCTAAAGCGTAACGGAGGCGCGCGAAGGTTGGCTCAGAGCGGTCGGAAATCGCTCGTTGAGTGCAATGGCAGAAGCCAGCCTGACTGCAAGACTGACAAGTCGAGCAGAGTCGAAAGACGGCCATAGTGATCCGGTGGTCCCAAGTGGGAGGGCCATCGCTCAACGGATAAAAGGTACGCCGGGGATAACAGGCTGATACTGCCCAAGAGTCCATATCGACGGCAGTGTTTGGCACCTCGATGTCGGCTCATCTCATCCTGGGGCTGGAGCAGGTCCCAAGGGTATGGCTGTTCGCCATTTAAAGAGGTACGTGAGCTGGGTTTAGAACGTCGTGAGACAGTTCGGTCCCTATCTGCCGTGGGTGTAGGATACTTGAGAGGAGTTGCCCCTAGTACGAGAGGACCGGGGTGAACGATCCACTGGTGGACCTGTTGTTGCGCCAGCAGCAGTGCAGGGTAGCTATGATCGGACAGGATAACCGCTGAAGGCATCTAAGCGGGAAGCCCCCCTCAAAACAAGGTATCCCTGAGGACCGTGGAAGACCACCACGTCGATAGGCCAGAGGTGTAAGCACAGCAATGTGTTCAGCTGACTGGTACTAATGGTCCGATAGGCTTGATTTGATCCAGTAACAGCAAGGTCAATACCAAACGGTAAAGACAGTCTGATACAGAGACAAAACAAGGCATACACACCAAGTGTACACTTCGACAGCGGCTCGAAAGAGCGTTGATTGAACTCGGGGATTGAAAAATCCCCGATTGATCTTTCCTCGGTTTGGTGGTCATAGCACGAGCAAAACACCCGGATCCATTCCGAACCCGGCCGTTAAGTGCCGTCGCGCCAATGGTACTGCGTCTTAAGACGTGGGAGAGTAGGTCGCCGCCAAACCTAGAAAAGATCAATATCTCTCTCTGTATGCTCCCAGGACAAAACCGGCGCGGGGTGGAGCAGCCCGGTAGCTCGTCAGGCTCATAACCTGAAGGTCGTAGGTTCAAATCCTACCCCCGCAACCAAATTAAAAAACCAGGCCGCACCTGAAAGGGTCGCGGCCTTTTT
>NZ_JAHUZG010000014.1 GCF_019218285.1 Antarctobacter sediminis | reverse complement strand
TTGAAGTCACCGAAGTACTTCGTGATCGCAGCCGTCAGCGTGGTCTTGCCATGGTCAACGTGACCGATGGTGCCGATGTTGCAGTGCGGCTTGCCGCGTTCAAACTTTTCCTTTGCCATCTCTCAGACGCCTCACGTTGAGGGGCAGCCGTCGCGCCCCGAAGTTTCATCGCGCGCCGTTTATTGAGTCGGGCGGCAAAAATCAAGCATCTCTTGACGCTTGGGCTCAGACCGCCCGGATCCCAATCCCGGTCAGCAGCTTCCCTGGACGCGCTTTGCGTTCGACGGAGGGGTGTAATCCTCGGTGAACCAGCCGTCACTTTCCATCATCTCGCGCAGCCATTTCTCGATGTCCAGCGCCGCAGCCTCGGCCAGTTTCTGCATCTGCTCCTCGCGGGTCAGTTGCAGGCGAGACTCAAAGACCTGAATCACCATGACATCATGCGCCTTGGCGTTCATCTTGATGCAGTTGCCATCGTCGAAAACGGTCACAGCAACATGCAGCGCCGATTTGCCCGGCACCACCGGGGGCGGCAACGAATAGGCGATCACCTTGACGCCAAGGTGGTACAAACGGTCCCCTTCGAACCGTTCAAAGCGCTGTTTCATTGCGGCATCGACGGTTTCGATCCACTCTTCGGGGGTCGCGTCGCGCGACACCAAAAGCTTGGACGGGGCCGGTTTTTCGGTGACGACAGCCACGTAACCAAGGCTGAGATCCCCGATAGGCGTCGTCGGTCCCGACAGGTCCTTGGTGGCATCCGTACAGGCGGCCAGCCCAAGAGCCAGCATCAGAACGGCAGCAATCCGGATCATAGACATCCCTCCTCAAGGCGCGCCGGGTCGCGCACCGCCCCCCTGCGTGCAATTGCGCCCCGGCTTTGTCGAGTCCCCCAAGGTGCCTAACTTGCAAAAAGCGACCGAGGAGCCACAGATCGACCGACGATCCCCGGGGCAGGGCCGGTCACGTTTCCGTCAGCGCGGCGGGGCACGCCGGTCTCACGACCGGTTCGCGCCAACCCTACGGGCCGGGGCTACGCCCTTCCGGGCACCGCGCCTTCCACTGGAAGGCACGCCGGTCTCACGACCGGTTCGCGCCCGGAACCCACAAGACGTCGGCCTTGCCTTCGTCGTTCGCGATCCGCGCTGCGACAAAGAACCAGTCCGACAGGCGGTTGAGGTATTTCACCGCTTCCGGGTTCACGGTTTCGACCGTCGCAAGTTCGACCGTGAACCGTTCGGCGCGTCGCGCCACCGTCCGGCAGTGATGCAGATGCGCCGCCAGCGCCGAACCGCCGGGCAGGATGAAGCTGCGCAACGGTTCCAGCCGACCGTTCATCCCGTCGATTTCGGATTCGAGCCGCGCGACCTGGCTCGCATCCATGCGCAGCGGCGGGTATTCGCGCTCGGCATCCTTTTCCATGTCCGGCGTGCACAGGTCTGCGCCCAGGTCGAACAGATCGTTCTGAATGCGGCTCAGTTGGGCATCCAGATCGCCTTCGGCCTGCAACCGTGCCAGACCGACGACAGAGTTCAGTTCGTCCACCGTGCCATAGGCGGTCACACGCGTCGCGAACTTGGCCACCCGTGCGCCATTGCCCAGCGCCGTTTCCCCGGCATCGCCGGTCTTGGTGTAGATCTTGCTCAGAACAACCATGTCACTTTCCCCGTATCCACACGAAGGCCAGAATCAGGACGACCGCAAAGAACTGGGCCGCGATCCGCCAGCGCATCGCCTTGTTGGCGTATTTCTTGTTGAACTCTCCACCCTTGGCAAAACTGCCGATGCCGAAGAGCAGAATGCCGAGCACCACCAGCATGGCGACGCCGACGACAATGAACAATGGATCCTTGGCCATGATATCTCCCAGGGTTTCCGCAAGGACATAGCGGAGACATTTCAAAAAGCGACGGGACGTAGAGTCACCCCTTGGCAGTCAGCCAGTCCATCGCAGTGGTCGGAAGCACGCGCCGCAGCAGGCCCATGATCCAGGTCGCCTTGGTGACATAGTAGCGGGGGCGCGGGCGCGCGCTTTCCAGCGCATGCACCAGTTTGGCCGTAACCGCCGAAGGCGGCAGTTCGAAAGTGTCAGGACCGCGATCCTCGTAGAGGCGCCGTAGCAGGCGCGATTCGTACTGCGCGGCGCGCGGGCTGGAGCGCCAGTCGATCCAGCGTTCGAAATGTGGGATAGAGTTGACGCGGATCTTCGATGTCACAGGCCCGGTGTTGAAGGTGATGATGTGGATCGGCGTGTCCCGCATCTCGATCCGCAGCGTATCGGTCAGCCCTTCGACCGCAAATTTGCTGGCGTTATAGGCCGCGCGCCAAGGCGCCACCACAAGACCCAGCACCGACCCGTGGTTAACGATCCGCCCATGCCCCTGCGCCCGCATGACCGGGATCACCAAACGCGTCAGGTCATGCCAGCCCAGCACGTTGACCTCAAAGATCTCGCGCAGGGCACCGGTAGGCAGATCCTCGGCCGCGCCCGGTACAGCGTAGGCACCATTGTTGAACAGCGCGTCAAGCCTGCCGCCGGTGGCCGCCAGTACTTCGTTCAGGGCGGATTGGATGCTATCGGGATCAGAATAGTCCAGTTTCGGACTTTCAAAGCCTTCGTCACGCAGGCGTTGGCAATCGGCCTCTTGCCGGCAAGCGGCAAAGACACGCCAGCCTTGGGCGCGCAGGCCGTGCGCGGCATCGTATCCGATGCCCGACGAACAGCCTGTGATCAGAATGGAACGAGCGGTCATACACGCGCTTTAGGCCAGTCCGCTATCAAGCGAAAGCAGAACGCAGTCAGTTCGCAGGACCAAGGAAATCGTCGGACATCCATCCGATGACGTCAGTGTTCAACACCTGCAGCTTGACCCAGCCATCGCCAGTGTCATCGAGAATCTCGACTTCATCGCCTTCGAACAACTGGGTCAGGACATCGAAAGCGGTCGACGGCCCGTCACGCAAGTTGACCTTGGTGCCGGTCACGATCCGCAGATCCAAGGCGTCAGGCGCAACGATGATGGTTTCGCCCCCGACGATAGGCGCTCCAAGCGGCACGGCCGATCCCAGACCCGCAATCTGGGGGGCCGGGGCCAGCGGGTCGCCGCCCTCGGCCGGGAAGGCGGATTCGGGCACCACACCGTCGCCCAGGGCATCGCCCAGCGCGGCGGTGATTTCATCGCCGGGGTCAGCCGGATCGGCAGAGAGCGGCGCGTCATTTGCCTCCAGCGCCTCGGCCAAAGCCAAGGCGATGTCATCCACAGCCGGGTCCGCATTTGCCGGCGCCGGAGCGGCAACCGGATCGACATCCGCCGCCTGCGTCTGGGGCACGCGCACCGTGCGGGACGGCAACGGATCGCGGGTCTGCAAAGAACTGACGCGCGGTTGCGACACCGGCACAGGTTGCGGTTCAGGCTTCAGGACCGTGAAGCTGCTGCCCGGGGCACGCGCAGGCGCGGGGGCCGGTTTGACCTCGGCCATGATCCGGACACCCCGATCACCGGGCACGAAATCGCTCCCGCCCGACAGTTCATACCAGGACAGCCCCAAAAGCAGAAAAGTCATCAGCATGACGCCGCGGACAATCATCCCCACACACTCCGATCAGACACCGCACCCACCACCCTCGTGCGGCATCGCCAGTTGATAGCCGATTCCCCGAAGCTCTCTAAGGGAAATCGGGATGGAATTTTCCCGTACAGCCGCTTGCCGCTTCGATGTGGCGCAGGTATCACCACATCTATGGACGACGACGCCAACACCCCCAACATGCCCGAACGTGATCTGGCAGAACCGCTCCGCCGAGCTATTGGCGAGCGTTACCTGACCTATGCGCTCAGTACCATCATGCACCGCGCCCTGCCGGACGCGCGCGACGGGCTGAAGCCGGTTCACCGGCGTATCCTATATGCAATGCGCAGGCTGCGACTTAGTTCCAGTGGCGGCTTTTTGAAATCCGCAAAGATCAGCGGCGACACCATGGGGGATTTCCACCCGCATGGCGATGCGGCGATCTACGACGCCATGGCGCGCCTCGCACAGGATTTCACGATCCGTTACCCGCTGGTCGACGGTCAGGGGAACTTTGGCAACATCGACGGCGACAACCCGGCCGCCTCCCGGTACACCGAGGCCCGGATGACCGTCATGTCCGAAGCCCTGCTGGAAGGGCTGGACGAGAACTCGGTCGATTTCCGCCCCAACTACGATGGCCGCCTTCAGGAACCTTCGGTTCTGCCCGCGTCCTATCCGAACCTGTTGGCCAATGGTTCTTCGGGTATCGCGGTCGGTATGGCGACCAATATCCCGCCGCACAACATCGGCGAGTTGATCGACGCCTGCCTGCATCTGATCAAATCGCCGAATGCGGTGGATGATACGCTGATGCAATACGTCCCGGGGCCGGATTTCCCGACCGGTGGCGTGATCGTCGAACCGGCAGACAACATCGCGCAGGCCTATCGCACCGGGCGCGGCAGCATTCGCCTGCGCGCCCGCTGGCATGTCGAGGATCTGGGCCGCGGTACATGGCAGGTCGTCGTGACCGAGGTTCCCTACCAGGTTCAGAAATCCAAACTGGTGGAGCGCATCGCCGAGTTGATCCAGACCAAGAAGGTCCCGATCCTCGCCGATGTCCGCGACGAATCCGCCGAAGACATCCGCATGATTCTGGAACCGAAGTCCAAGAACGTGGACCCGGATGTTCTGATGAACATGCTGTTCCGCAATTCGGACCTCGAAATCCGGTTCTCGCTGAACATGAACGTGCTGATCGACGGCGTGACGCCCAAGGTCTGCTCGCTCAAGGAGGTGCTGCGCGCCTTCCTCGACTTCCGGCGCGAGGTCTTGATCCGACGGTCACGGCACCGGATGGCCAAGATCGACAACCGGTTGGAAGTGCTCGAAGGCCTGATCGTCGCCTTCCTGAACCTCGACCGCGTGATCGACATTATCCGCTATGACGATGACCCCAAGGCCGCGCTGATGTACGAGGACTGGTCGCGCCCGCACCAAGACACGATCAAGCGCGCCATGGACGAACGCGACTATGTCTCGCCATTGGCCGGGATCGAGGTATCCTCGCTGGAACTGCGCGACGACCCCGAGGCGATTGCCCGCGGTGTGCTGGCCGATGACGGAACGGATGCCAAGGTGCCCGCGCGCTTTGTCGGCCGGTCCGAGGGTCTGTCCGACGTGCAGGCCGAAGCCATCCTCAACATGCGCCTGCGCAGCTTGCGCCGCCTTGAAGAGCTGGAGCTGGTCAAGGAACGCGACGCCCTGATGGAAGAACGAGCCGGGCTTGAGGATCTGCTGGACAGCGACGACCTGCAATGGAAGCGGATCGGAGAGGAACTGCGCGACGTCAAGAAGAAGTTCGGCAAGGGGCTGGATCGGGGCGCACGCCTGACAACATTCGCAGATGCCGGAGAGGCCGAAGAGGTCCCGCTGGAGGCGATGATCGAGCGCGAACCGATCACCGTGGTCTGCTCTCAGATGGGCTGGATTCGTGCCATGACCGGCCATATCGCGCTGGACCGCGAGTTGAAATTCAAGGACGGCGACGGCCCGCGTTTCATCTTTCACGCGGAAACCACCGACCGACTGCTTGTCTTTGCCTCGACGGGTCGGTTTTACACCCTGTCGGCAGCAAGTCTGCCGGGCGGGCGCGGCATGGGCGAACCGCTGCGGCTGATGGTGGATCTGCCCAATGATGCCGAGATCATCGACATCTTCATTCACAAGCCCGGTCGCAAGCTGCTGGTGGCATCGACCGCCGGGGACGGCTTTATCGTGCCCGAGGACGAGATCCTCGCCCAGACCCGGACCGGCAAACAGGTGCTGAACGTACGCGCGCCGTCCAAGGCGCTGGTCTGCAAACCCGTTACCGCTGATCACGTGGCTGTCGTCGGCGAAAATCGCAAGCTGCTGGTCTTCCCGCTGGAGGAACTGCCCGAAATGGGACGCGGCAAGGGTGTGCGCCTGCAAAAGTACAAGGATGGCGGCCTTTCTGACGTCCGGACCTTCCTGCTGGAAGCCGGCCTGTCATGGCAGGACCCGGCCGGTCGCACCCGGACAGTCGAGGCATCCGAGCTTGAGGAATGGATCGGCAAGCGCGCGGGCACCGGCCGCATGGCCCCGCGCGGCTTCCCACGTGACAACAAGTTCAACTAGGCACCGCCGTCCTCACAGGCGCGGGCCTGCTTGAACACGCCGAAGTCCCGGGTCAAGCCCGGGACAGGCCCCCTCTGATGCAGGTGACCCGGCCCCGGACCTGATCCGGGGCCTCGCACCAACCGAAAGACGCCGGTTGCGCCCTGCCCGCGAAAACGCCAATCTTCCCCAACGGAAAGGACGGGGCGGGAACGGCATTGCAGGGCGCACAGACACCTCCGGGCGCGCAGGTCACGGGCAGCGAACTGATCTCGACGCAGTTCACCGGACGCCGCTGGCCGATCTTCAAGCTTGCTTTTGTCACCGGCATTCTGACCGTCTTATCGCTGGGGATTTACCGGTTCTGGCAAAAGACCCGTGTGCGGCGATGGTACTGGTCAGCGATCCGCCCCGGCGGCCATCCCCTGGAATATGTCGGCGACCCGTTCGAAAAACTGCTGGGGTTTCTCATCGCGGTGGTGATCCTCGCCTTTTATATCGGCGTCGTGAACCTTGCGCTGATGTTTGTCAGCTTCTCGCTGTTTCAGGGCAACGTCGCCGCCTATGCACTTAGCCTGATCGGCGTCGTTCCGATCTGGTTTTACGCCCGGTATCGCGCCCGCCGCTATGTGCTGGCCCGCACCCGGTGGATGGGCCTGCGCTTTGGGCTGGAACCCGGCGCATGGGGCTTTGCGATGCGCGCGCTCTGGCACTGGCTGCTGACCATCGTGACGCTAGGGCTGTTGTGGCCCCGCATGACCTTCAAGCTTGAGAAGTACCGGACGGACCGAACCTGGTTCGGCGATCACCGAATGGAGCAGGGCGGCAAATGGACCATGCTGTTCTGGGCGATCAAATGGCACCTTGCCGGTCTGGGACTGGCGCTGGTTTGCCTGCCGATTCTGGGCGCGGGGCTGGCACCGCTTGCGATCTTCGGCTTTTGCCTGTCCGGGCTGCTAATCCTGTTCGGCGTGGTCTACTACCGGGTCGAAACCCGCAAGCGCCTGACAGGCACAAAACGACTGGGCAGCATCCGCCTGCACCTGACCATCAGTCCGCTGCGCGTCTTCTGGATCACCCTGTCGGGGCATTTTCTGGCGCTGCTGGTCTCGGCGGTGCCGACCGGTTTCCTGCTGGTCTTGTTCCTGCGCCTGCAATCCGCGCATACGCTGACTGAAATCGGTATGCAGGACTTGTCCCTTGTCTTTGCCGGGGCGGATCGCTGGCTACTCGTCGCGATGACGGTGATGAGCTATTTCTCCGTCTTTCTCGTCTGGTCCGCAGCCACACAGGCGTGGGTCACGCTGCCTTTGACACGGCTTTATGCGCGCGGCTTGCGCATCGAAGGCGCGCAGGCCCTGCCCGCCATCAACCAACGCCCGCGCGACCACCACTTGGAAGCCGAGGGGTTTGCCGATGCGCTGGATGTGGGGGCTTCGCTATGACGCTGCTGCACGTCGGGGCGAAACCGCCCCCCTTCGAAGCGACCGCAGACCATTTTGACGGCGAGACAGCGCAGGCACGCAGGGTTGTCCTGAACATCGACGAAACCCGTCGCCATCTGACCGGCGGGGGTATTGACTGGCCGCTGGATGACATCCGCGAAGTCCCGGATCAGGCGGGCGGCGATATCATCGTCCTGCGCCTGCGCAACGATCCGGTGGCCCGCCTGATCCTGACCGATCCCGGCATTCGCGCCCGCCTGCCCTGTCGCACCCGATCGGCCCCGCTGGCCCGCCGGGGACGGCTTGCCGCCTGGGCCCTTGCAGCCGTGACCTCTGTTGCGCTGATCTTGTTTGTCCTCGTGCCCATGATGGCCGATCAACTGGCCGAATACATCCCGCCCGAGGGCGAAAAGGCCTTGGGCGAGGTGACGCTGACCCAGATCCGCGAGGCGCTGGACGACAGCGGCATAGCGCCGATCGGGTTCTGCACCGCTCCGAAGGGTGAACAGGCGCTGCGCCGGATCCAGACGCGGCTGACGGATCAGATGAACGCTCCGGTCGAATTGACCGTCCACGTTTTGAACCACGACATGGTCAATGCCTTCGCCCTGCCCGGTGGGCATATCGTGCTCTTTCGCGGTCTCATCGACGAAGCCGAAACACCCGAGGAAATCGCCGCCGTCTTTGCACATGAGATCGGCCACGTGGTCAGCCGCGATCCAACCCGCAACGCCCTGCGGTCGGCTGGATCCATCGGCGTGCTGGGTTTGATCTTTGGCGATTTTGCCGGGGGCGCGATCATGCTGTTCTTTGCCGAACGCCTGATCGAGGCCCGCTACAGCCAAGAGGCCGAGGCGGAAGCAGATGTTTTTGCACATGACCTGATGGCCAAAGCCAACCTGTCGCCTGCCGCGCTGGCCGTTATGTTCGAACGGTTCCGTGCCCTGTCCGGCGGCGACGCCGAAGGGTTGATCGGGCACTTTCTGTCCCACCCGAAACTGGGGGATCGGATCGCCGCCGCGCGTGATGCCGTCCCTCTGGGCCTTGCGCCCAGCCCGTTGCTGACCTCCGCTGAATGGCAAGCGTTGCAAAACATCTGCGAGGGCGAGACGCAATTCTGACGGCTTGATCCGGTGGGGCAGGCATTCCCGACTTTACGGCCCTGCGCTCAACCCGCATCTTGGGGCATATTTTGCGCATGCCCCCGCGCGTCCAATCCCGCGAAACAAGAGACCGGTAGAATGAATAGTGATCAGAATTTTATGGACATCAATTACACCGGCGAGAAGGGCCCCCTTTTCTCGCTCACCCTGAAAACCGGTCTGCTGACCGTGATCACGCTGGGCATCTATCGGTTCTGGCAAAAGACCCGGATCCGCAAATACATCTGGTCTTCGGTCAACGCGGGCGGTGACACGTTCGAATACACCGGAACCGGGATCGAAAAGTTTCTGGGCTTCCTTGTCGCGGTGGTCTTTCTTGCGATCTATGTCGGCATCATCCAGATGGCGCTGTTCTACGCAGGCCTGAACGTCATGGTCGACCCCGAAACCGCCACCATGGAACAGATGATCGCCCAGACCGCCGCGATCTACATCACCTTCTTCGCGGTGCTGCCCTTCATCCTTTACGCCATGTACCGCGCCCGCCGCTACAAGATGGCCCGCACCCGCTGGCGCGGTATCCGCTTTGGCATGGAAAAAGGCGCATGGGGCTATGTCTGGCGCGCGCTTGGCTATGGCTTACTTGCCATGATCACGCTTGGCATTTTGACCCCGCTGCAAACCTTCAATCTGGAAAAATACCAGGCCGACCGTAGCTACTACGGCACGGCCCGTTTCACACAAGAGGGCAAGTGGACCGAGCTGTTCCCGGCGATGAAGCACCTGCTGATCGGCGTTGCCATCATGGTGGTCAGCGCGCTGCTGCTGGTGGGTGCCGCGATGGGCGAAACGGTTCCGATGGCCGTCTTCGGCGGGATCGGCGTATTTGTCGCCTATATCTGGATCATCCTCGGCTCGATCCACTACGGCGTGCAAAGCTTTGGCTATCTCACCCGGAACAAGGTGTTGGGTGACGACATCCGCTTTGCTGCGATCCCGCGCACCGGCTTTGTGATCAAGACCTACATCCTTGGCGGATTGCTTGTCGGCATGTTGGCTTCGGTCGCCTTCGGGATCGTCGGGGTTTTTGCCACCGCCTTTCTTCCGTTGCAGGAAAACGGAACCGGAATCGCGGTCTTCGGGATCGTCGTGGCAGTGGGATACGTCATAGCAATGGTTGTGACACAGGCCTGCACGATGATCCTGATCACCCAACCGATCCTTGCCCATTACATCGAGAACGTTCAGATCCAGAACCCCGAAGCGTTGAACCGGATTGCCCAACGAGAGGCGGAAACCGGTGTCGATGCCGAAGGCTTTGCCGATGCACTGGACGTGGGTGGCGCGATCTGATGCAACGCACCGAGGCGCAGTTCTTCGATGGCCTCACGGCGGGGCGGCATGATGTTCATGTCGCCCTTTCCGATGACAGGCAGGCCATGATCATCACGGGCGTGACATTGGACAGCCCCCTGCGCTGGCCGCTGATGGATCTGCGCGCGCTGCGGGATGGTTCGGATTCAACGCGCCTGATCCTGACCCGCCACGCCCAGACCGAGGACGAAGCCCCGCGCGATCCGGCCCGCCTTGTGATCCACGACCCGGAACTGATCGACTGGATGCATCGCACCCGGCCCGGCCTGTTCCGGACGGATCTGCATAAGGGCACCTGGCGCAAGATCGGGATCTACTCTGTCGGGGCGGTGGTCGCTGCCGGTGTGATGCTTTTCGTGATCCTGCCCGCCATGGCGAACACGCTGGCCCGCATCATCCCGGTCGAACGCGAAATCGCATTTGGCAAGGTCGCCGTCCGCCAGATGGAGCGGGTCCTGAACGGCGGTGGGGGCGCTTCGTTGCGCTGCACCGATCCCGCGGGGCTGGCGGCGCTGGACAAGATGCGCGACCGGCTGACCGCCAACCGCGACATGCAGTACCAAATCAGCCTCTCGGTCTTTGACCACGGGATGGTGAACGCCTTTGCCGCCCCCGGCGGACAGGTTGTGATCCTTCGCGGCCTTCTGGACACCGCCCAAGGCCCCGATGAGGTCGCGGGTGTTCTGGCACATGAAATCGGCCATGTGGAATCTCGGGATGCCACGCGCCACGCACTGCGCACCGCCGGTTCTGCCGGTCTGCTGACAATGCTTATCGGCGATTTCACCGGAGGCGCTGCCATCGCACTGGTCGGCGAACAACTGATTACCGCCGCCTACACCCGCGACGCCGAAGCGGCTGCCGACCAATTTGCCTTGGACATGCTGCGCGACGCGAATATCAGCGCGTCGGGCTTTGCGCGGTTCTTCGACGAACTGGGCGACCTTCAGGGCATCGAGATCCCCGCCTATCTGTCCAGCCATCCGGTGACAGCCGAAAGGGCGGACCAGGCGCGCGATTTCGCCCGGAGTCAGAATGGCACCAGGCCGATTCTCTCTGACACGGAATGGCAGGCACTTCGGTCGATCTGCCGCTAACCCGCCCTGATGCCAACCGGGATCAAGGTCGCTACCGGCATTTCCGGCCCGGTCAGCAAGCGAACAGGCTGGTCGCGGCGCCCGGAAATCGCCCTTGGTCCTGCACCTGCGCCCATGGTGCGCTAGGTGTCTGTGGCCGGGGAAACGGGCATATACTGAAAAACGTCCCGTCATGGCGACGCTCACAGGCAAAAACGCGACGATTTTTCGCTGTCTCCGCCCGCGCGTGCAGGCTACACAACCCAGCGAGGAACTGTTGCGGGTCCGCCCGTGATTGAATTTGACCTGAGGAGAGACACGCAGATGAAGGTGCTTGTACCCGTCAAGCGCGTGATCGATTACAACGTGAAGGTCCGTGTAAAAGCGGACGGATCGGGTGTCGATCTGGCGAACGTGAAGATGTCGATGAA
>NZ_JAHUZG010000013.1 GCF_019218285.1 Antarctobacter sediminis | reverse complement strand
GCGGGGTGGAGCAGCCCGGTAGCTCGTCAGGCTCATAACCTGAAGGTCGTAGGTTCAAATCCTACCCCCGCAACCAAATTAAAAAACCAGGCCGCACCTGAAAGGGTCGCGGCCTTTTTAATATTCCAAAGTCAAAATATCCAAAAAATATCAACAAAAAAAGGGAAGACCAAACCCCAAACGCGCGTCACCAAACTCAGTTCACACCAAATGCCGCCGACTTGTACAGCGAACGGATCCGATGAAAAACCGATCCAGCCTCCCCAGATCCAATAACGTGTATCAAATCCGGAAAAACGGCTGCGCCAGACGTGCAAGTCCCTTCAAACGCAATGGCGCATCGGTAACTGCAAGACAAATGCAGTCTTCTGAAATGTCGGCAACCGGCGTGTGATGCAGCCCCTCATTGGCAATTTCTATGTCACCGCGGGCGAAATAGCCTTCGTCATCCTGAAACGCGCCTTTCAGAACGAGCGTCAGTTCGATCCCTCGATGTCCGTGATCCGGCATCGCTGTTCCCGCGGGGATATACAGCAGGCGTGCCGTCGCTTCGGAGGACGTCTTGAGGATCGCTTGCTTTACCCCCAAGGCAACTGGACGCCATTTGACCTCGTCCAGAGAGCCGCCAATGTAATCCCGCAATGGGGCCGGTGCGACCGGATCCTGCGGCACGCGAATGTCACGAGGAGAGGGCGTGTCTGATCCGCGAATCAGAGCAAGTGCGCCTTCAAGGCAGGCGCCGCTGACCGCGGTTGCCGCATCTGCGTCTTCGAGAAGCGCACCACCAATGGCATCATGCGCTTCGACAGCCGCACGGCATTCGTCACACATGGATATATGGGTCGCAATGATCAGGTTGACCGCTTCGGGCAAGGTGCCGGCGGAATACCCAAGGATCAGGTCTTCGGTCAGATGATGTTGGATCGTCGTCATGGCGGTATCAAACCCTGTCCATAGCGTGTCTTAGGCGTTGCAGAGCCAGTCGGATACGGGATTTGATCGTGCCAAGGGGCAGTCCCGTCGCTTCGGCAATCTCGCTGTGCGTCAGATCGCCAAAGTAGGCCTTTTCGATCAACTCCCGCTGTTTCGCGGGGAGAGAGGCCAGAGCCTCTCCCAGGTGTTCGGTTTCCTGTTGCAGGCTGACCTGATCCTCTTGGTCAGGTTCTGCTTCGGGGCCCCAAGGAAGGTCCTCGGGTTCGGGCCTCTTTTGCCTGCGCAGAACGTCGATCCTGCGATTGCGGGCAATCGTAAATACCCATGTGGCGACAGAGGCGCGGGACGGATCGAACTGTGCCGATTTTTGCCAAACGGTCGCCATGACCTCCTGCACACATTCCTCTGCCAAGGCCGCATCTGCGCCGGAACGCATGAGGAATGCTTTTAACCGCGGAGCGAAGTGGTTGAAGAGTTCCACAAACGCAGCTTCGTCTCGCTCGTCGCGGATACGCGCCAGTACGGCGGACCAATCTTTTACATCTTCCGCTGTTTGCTCGACGTTCACGCGTTTGGCCCCATTGGATCCTCTGCCCCCTGAATGCCGCTTGGGCGGGGGTGCCGCAACAGTCGTGGCGTCGCGGGGGTCAAAGGGTTCAGATGCGCCAAACATAGTGACTCTACGCAGGTCTGTGCAAAATGGATCACCTTTTTTCTGCATTTAATTTGGGTTCATTTTCATCCGGAACGCGCTGCCACCCGTAGCAATAGCTGACAACGGTGACAGCAAGGGACGACCCACACATGCCATTCGAATCCAGCGCCACACCAGCACGTAAGATCGCCGTGATCGGAGGTGGCATCTCGGGGATGGGGGTGGCGAATATGTTGGGCGACGCTCATCAGGTCACTCTGTTTGAAACGGCGCAGCGCCTTGGCGGTCATGCCCGCACCAAGCTGGCCGGCCGCAATGGGAATCAGCCGGTCGATACCGGCTTCATCGTTTTCAACTACGCGAACTATCCACTACTGACCTCGCTTTTTGACAGGTTGGATGTGCCGGTTGCGAAATCCGATATGAGCTTTTCCGCCAGTCTGCGGGGCGGTGCGATGGAATACGGGTTGCGCGATTTGCGCGCCGTATTTGCGCAAAAGCGAAATGCGCTCAACCCACGGTTCCTCAGCATGATCCGGGACATCCTCAAGTTCAATTCCCGCGCGTTGGACGCGGCCCGTGATCCATCGGTGCCTTTGGGGGATTTTCTTGACCAGATGGGGACAGGGGATTGGTTCCGAGACTATTACCTCTTGCCGCTGTCCGGGGCGATCTGGTCCACGCCAACGGACAAGATCCTTGATTTCCCGGCCTATGCGCTAATCCGCTTTTTCGAAAACCATGCCCTGCTCAGCCACACTGGCCAGCATCAGTGGTACACGGTCAAGGGCGGGTCCAGAGAGTATGTCGACCGTCTTGGCGCGGCGATGCGGGCCCAGGGTGTTGACCTGCGTATGGGCGCACGGGTCGCGGCGGTGCGCCGCGTGCCTGCTGGTGTGGAAATCCGCTTGCAGGGCGGTGACTGGGAGCTGTTCGACGAAGTGGTTTTTGCCACCCATTCCGATGACACTTTGCGGCTGTTGTCCGACGCCCGGCCCGAGGAGCGCGCGGCACTGGAAAAAATCGCATATCAGCCGAACCGGATCGTGCTGCACGCAGATAGCACGCTGATGCCGCGGCGAAAGGCGTGTTGGTCATCGTGGAACTACACCGAAGCCCCCCGGAAAGAAATGAACTGCATCGACCTGACCTATTGGATGAACTGTCTTCAGCCGATCCCCGACGATGATCCGATGTTCGTGACACTGAACTCGACCAGACCGATCCGCGAAGAGTTGATCTACGACGAGGTCGTCCTGCGCCATCCGGTCTTTGATCTGGCCGCGCTGGGGGCGCAGCGCGCGATCGCAGAGATGAACGGAGCCAGCGGAACGTGGTTCTGCGGCGCTTGGATGAAGAACGGTTTTCACGAAGACGGATTGGCCAGCGCCGCCGAAGTGGCCGAGGCCATCCTCGCCCGTGGCACCGTGAAGGAGGCCGCATGACAGTGATCGACTTGATCCGCGGGCATTCCTATCACGGGCGCAAGGGCTCTGTGTCCAACGCCTTTCGCTATTCGGTGGATTACGTGATGCTGGATGCTGAGGCCACGCTCCGCGGCCCCCGTCTGTTTTCGCGCAACCGAGGCAACCTTGCCTCGGTGCAGGACCGCGATCACGGTGGTGCGCCCGGTCTGGGGCAGGGCGCAATCTGGGCGCGCGAGGTTCTGGCGTCGCATGAGATCACCGCCGACGGCCCTCTGATGCTGCTCGCGCAGCCGCGCCTGTTGGGACATGTCTTCAATCCGGTTTCTTTCTGGCTGGCCTATCACGGCGACCAGCTGCGCGCGGTGATTGCCGAGGTCACCAACACTTTCGGTGACAGGCATTCGTATCTCTGCGCCCATGCCGATGGCGCTCCGATCTTGCCCAGCGACCGGATAGAGGCGCAAAAGATCTTTCACGTGTCGCCATTCCAGCCGATTGCGGGCGGCTACAGCTTTCGGTTCGACATTCGCGCAGATCGTATCGGTATCTGGATCGACTTCACCCATGCCGATGGCGGGGTGATCGCCACACTTTGTGGCCCACGTGTCCCGTTGACCAACCGTGAGATCCTGCGCTCGGCCCTGCGACGTCCGTTCGGCGCGCGCCGGGTGCTGGCGCTGATTCACTGGCAAGCTCTCAAGCTTTGGTGGAAGGGCGCGCGTTACCGGACCCGCCCGACACCACCGGTATCTGAGGTCAGCAACGGGCACTATCCCTCGAATATCAAGGAGGCGTCATAATGGAGGCACTGGTTTTCCTTGTTCTGGGCGCGGTCGCGATGCTGACGCTCATGCTTGTGATGCCGAAATGGCTGGGTTTTGCCGCGCAAACACCTGCGGACTATGCCGATGACAAGGGGGCAGCTTTTGATCTGCGCCATCATTTGAACGGCCCGCTGATTTGCGAAGGTGTGATCTATGGCCCAACAGGCCGCGTGACCTCGCGTTTCGTGGGCGAGTTCATGGCCCGCTGGGATGGCAACCAAGGCGTGATGGATGAACATTTCCGCTATGATTCCGGCGCGGAACAGCATCGCAGTTGGAAACTTACCCTTGGAAATGACGGTCGCATCCGGGCAACCGCGCCGGACGTTGTCGGCGAAGGGCAGGGCATGCAAAGCGGTCCGACGGTGCAACTGCGCTATCGGATAAAGCTGGACGAAGACGCGGGCGGCCACGTTCTGGACACCACCGACTGGATGTATCTTGCACCGAACGGGACCATCGTGAACCGGTCGCAGTTCCGAAAGTTCGGCATCAAGGTCGCGGAACTGGTCGCCACGATGCGGCAGAAGGAACCGGCGTGAGACAGTGGCAGGGCAAACGCTATTGGCTGGTGGGCGCAAGTGAAGGGCTGGGCGCTGCGCTGGCCCACCGGTTGAGCCGGGAGGGCGTGTCACTGGTTCTGAGCGCCCGCAGCGAAGACAAGCTGAGGGATCTGGCTGGTGCCTTGCCCGGTCCGGCCGAGATCGCCCCGCTGGACGTGACCGACGCCGAGGCGCTGGACGAGGTGGCGCAAAGGATCGGCGATCTGGACGGTGTAATTCAGGTGGCCGGGGCCTACTGGCCTTTCGGAGCAAAGGATTGGGATGCGCGACAGGCCAATACCATGGCCGATGTGAATTTTACCGGTGCCATGCGGCTGACCGGGGTCGTGATCCCGCGTTTCGTGGCGCGCGACTCGGGGCATTTCGTGCTGACCGGGTCTTTGTCAGGTTACCGGGGGCTGCCCGGGGCCGCGCCATACGTGTCGTCAAAGGCCGGGGTCATGGCGCTGGCAGAGTCGCTTTATGCGGATCTGCGGAAAACGGGCGTTGACGTTCAGTTGTTGGTGCCGGGCTATATCCGCACCCGGCTGACAGAAAAGAACGAGTTCACCATGCCCTTCATCATGGACCCGGAAGATGCAGCCGAAATCTGCTTTCGGCATATGTCTGGCACGCGGTTCCAAAGGGCCTTTCCCAGTGCGTTTTCCCTGTTGTTCCGGGGCAGCCAGCTTTTGCCCGATTGGCTCTACTTCCGGCTTTTTGCGTAAGATCAAGGTTTGACTTCCGCTCCTGCGTCATCTTCTCTCGGCGCACATACAAGGAGACGCGAGATGGAAAACATCAGTCCGCGAAAGGTGGCCGCCGTCATCGTGATGGCCCGCGAACTGGACCGTGCCGAAAACGAACTGCGTGGCCTGATCGACCGGATGGACGAAGAGGAACAGGCCGCTCTGGTTGCGGTCATGTGGGTCGGGCGCGGTGCCTTCGAAGCCGAAGATTGGGCCGAAGCCTATGAAACCGCGGTGGCCGAGGCGACGACACCAACAGCTGAATACCTGATCGGCACGCCACATCTGGCCGATAACCTTGAGGCCGGGCTGGAGGCTTATGGCTTTGATGCCACCGGCGAAGAAGACGACCTGATGCGTCGCGGGGCGTAAGCGTTCAATAAAACGCTCAATCCGCGGTCAGCGCAGCGCGCGCCCCTTGAGGATCGCGCCCTCGCCGAATTTTGCGCGGATCGCGTCTGTGGCGCGTTCCGCCTTGGCCCGGGTTCCGGCCTGCGGATCCAGAAGATCGCCAGAGATGTCCGCCTGATCCTCTGGCACCAGATCCGAGAGACCGGCACCGATCAGGCGATAGCTTTTCCCGGTTGGCATCTGGTCGAACAGCGCCCTCGCGGTGCGATAGATCCGGTCGGCGATCTGCGTGGCATCCGGCAAGGCCGTCCGCCGTGTCACGATGCGAAAATCCGATTGGCGGAGCTTGAGCGTCACGACCCGACCGGCCATGCCTTTGGCCTTGGCGCGGTCGGCGACCTTTTCGGCCATGCGCCACAGGTGGCCATCCAGAATATCGGGGTCTGACGTATCTTCGAAAAACGTGGTCTCGTTCGAAATGCTTTTCATCGGAGCATTGCGGGTTACGCGACGCTTGTCCTCGCCTCGGGCGAGATGCCAGAGCCGGTCCCCCATTGATCCGAACCGCGCCACGAGGTCCTGTTTGTCCCAGCGCAACAGGTCCTCGAAGGTGCGGATGCCCGCGCGTTCCAGCGCGCCCTGCGTCGCTTCCCCCACGCCCCAGATCATACGGATCGGTTTGGGGCGCAGGAAAGCCTGGGTTTCGGCAGCACCGATCACGGCAAAGCCGCGTGGCTTGTCCAGATCCGAGGCGATCTTGGCGAGGAACTTGTTGTGCGACAGGCCGATAGAACCGGTCACTCCCAGTTCGTCCTTCATGCGTTTGACCAGCCGGGCCAACATCACCGCAGGGGGCGCGCCATGCAGCCGCGCGGTGCCGGTCAGATCAAGAAAGGCCTCGTCCAGAGAAAGCGGTTCGATGGCGGGGGTCAGTTCCTCCATCATCGTTCGGATCTGGCGTGAGACTTCGGCGTAAACGGACATCCGCGGTTTGACCACGACGGCATCGGGGCACAGGTCCAGCGCCTTGAACATCGGCATGGCGGATCGCACCCCGCGAATCCGCGCCACATAGCAGGCGGTGGACACAACACCGCGCCGACCGCCCCCGATGATCACCGGCTTGTCAGCCAACTCTGGATTGTCGCGCTTTTCCACGCTTGCGTAAAATGCGTCGCAGTCCATATGGGCAATAGAGAGATCCCACAGTTCGTCATGTTCGATCACCCGCGGCCGTCCACAGGAAGGACAGCGGGTTCCGGTTTCGAACTGGGTCAGGCAATCGCGGCACAGGGCGGGCATGGCGCCAATATAGGCCGCAGCAAACGGGGGCGCCATGAGCGATCCAAGACAGATGTTCACGGGCGCCAAACTGATGCTCTTCGCGGGTGAGCAGCTTTTGGTGCTGCGCCGGGATCGTAGACCGTCGATCCCATGGCCCGGTTATCTTGATTTTCCGGGGGGTGAACGCGACGGCGATGAAACGCCAGAAGCCTGCGCCATTCGCGAAACCAATGAAGAGCTTGGCCTGACCGTGGACAAAGCCGCGCTTCGCCTTGCGCATGTGCGCGATGACGCGGGCAAGATCAGCTGGTTCTTCGCGGCGCATCTGCCGCAAGGAGCCGTTGGAGAGGTGGTCTTTGGCAACGAGGGCGAAGGGTGGTCCGCCATGCGCCCCGAGGCCTTTGTCGCGGCCGAGGATGCGATCCCGCATTTCCGGGACATCCTGCGCGACTACATGGCAAAAAAGCCGGGACCCGCTGGGTAGGGCGCGGGCCCCGGCAGGAAGCCGCCGCATTCCGAGGGACTAGGGGAAGCGGCGGTGCGGCTCATACAGGCGTATATGGAGCCGAATTCTCAGGCGGCGGAGGGCATTTCGGTGGCGGGTTCGCGCAACTGCATTCGTTCTGGCGTACCCAGCGCTAGGCGGGCGCGCATCCACAGGCCGCGGGCGGCCTCTTCGAAATCGGTGGTGACGGGGGCCGCGTACTGGCTGGCGACCCGCAACAAGCCTTGCGGGGTGACGACGGTGACCAGGGCCTCGAAACACTGCTCGGCGGCATTGTAGCGCACCTGGTCGATGCGGGGGGTCCACGTGCTCATTTCGCTCTCCTAACCTCATGCCCTTGTCGGGCTTATCCACAAGAGGTAGGGACAGATTGACGGTATTTCATCGGGTCAACAGGTCAGGAATACCCCCGCGCGACGGGGAATTTTCGCAAGTTTTCGCCTGTTTTTAGGGTTTTGGGCGATGGATCGCCTGCGCGGCAGTGCCTTGGGAACGACGGGCGTGCCTTTGGCGTTTGCATAAGGGCGGTTGGTATAGCCCTCTCGCCTTCCACTTCCCTTTCAGGTCTGCAATGCTGCGGTCATTCAAGCAGCCGGAGGGTGATTTCATGAGCGGCAACGACATTCCGATCGATTTTTCCGGGGGCAATATCGTCTGGCTGTTGCTGGCGGGGTTCATCATCCTCTGCATCCTTCTGGGGGTGCGGATCGTACCGCAATCCGAGAAATACGTGGTCGAACGCTTTGGACGGCTGCGCGCGGTGCTGGGGCCGGGGATCAACCTGATCGTGCCTTTCATCGACAAGGTGCGGCACAAGATTTCCATTCTCGAACGCCAGTTGCCGGATGCGACGCAGGACGCGATCACATCGGACAACGTCTTGGTGCAGGTAGAGACCAGCGTATTTTACCGCATCCTCGAACCGGAAAAGACCGTCTACCGCATCCGCGACGTGGACGGGGCCATTGCCACCACGGTGGCGGGGATCGTCCGGGCCGAAATTGGCCGGATGGAACTGGACGAGGTGCAATCGAACCGCAGCCAGTTGATTGGCGAGATCAAGAAAAACGTCGAGGATGCGGTGGACGACTGGGGGATCGAGGTCACGCGGGCCGAAATCCTTGACGTGAACCTTGATGAGGCCACACGCGAGGCGATGTTGCAGCAGCTTAACGCTGAACGCGCCCGTCGGGCCTTGGTGACCGAGGCAGAAGGCCAGCGGCGCGCCGTTGAATTGCAGGCCGACGCCGAGCTCTATGCCGCCGAGCAGGCCGCCAAGGCCCGCCGCATCACCGCCGATGCCGAGGCCTACGCTACGCAGGTCATCGCAAAGGCGATTCAGGACAACGGGATCGAGGCGGCGCAATATCAGGTGGCGCTAAAGCAGGTCGAGGCGCTGACCACAGTCGGTTCCGGCGAAGGCAAGCAGACAGTGCTTTTGCCGGCGAACGCGCTGGATGCCTTCACCGACGCCTTCAAAATGCTGAAGGGGAAAGCCTGATGGGGCTGGGCTGGAATGTTTGGTGGGTCTGGATGGCAGGCGGCATCGCGCTGGCCATCCTTGAACTGTTGGCGCCCGGTTTCATTTTTTTGGGCTTTGCCATAGGCGCGCTGGCGATGGGGCTATTGTTCCTGCTGACCGGCGGCACGATGCTGGGCGGGTCGCTGCCGCTGACGCTTTTGACCTTTGCGATCCTGTCGCTGGTGGCTTGGTTTGCGCTGCGTCAGGCGATGGGGGTCCGCAAGGGGCAGACCCGCATCTGGGATCGGGACATCAACGAGGACTGACCCCGGTCAGCCGTTCGGCTGTTGTGCCTGCGGCGAAGCCATTTCCGACAGGATCGCCTGTGCGGCGGCGCGAGGGTCTGGCGCGCGGTGGATCGGACGGCCGACGACGATATGGTCCACGCCGTCGCGGACGGCCTGCGCCGGGGTGGCGATCCGCTTTTGATCGCCAACATCGGCGCCAGCCGGACGAACGCCCGGGGTGACGATCAAACGCCCTTCGGCCTGCGGCAAGGCGCGCACCAGCGCCGCCTCATTCGGAGAGCAGATCACCCCGTCGGCCCCAGCCTCAAAGGCCCGGCCCGCGCGTGTCTGGACAAGGTCCGGAATGTCGCCCGGCTGGATCAGCGCCCCGTCCAGATCCTCGCGGTCCAGCGAGGTCAGGATGGTCACCGCCAAGATCTTGGTCTGCGAACCCGCCGCGCCTTCCTTGGCGGCACGCACAACGTAGGGGTCGCCATGGACGGTAAGAAAGTCGAGATCGAATTGCGCCACACCGCGCACGGCGGCCTCGATCGTCGCGCCGATGTCGAACAGCTTGAGGTCAAGAAAGATCCGCTTGCCATGTTCCTGTTTCAACTCGTTGGCCAGCGCCAGACCGCCGCCGGTCAACATGCCCAGCCCGATCTTGTAGAAGGACACCGCGTCGCCAAGGCGATCCACCAGTTCCATGCCGGCAATCACATTGGGCACGTCTAGGGCTACGATCAGGCGGTCGTCGGACATGGGGCTCTCCTGTTTGGGGTCCCGGCGTCAATGCAAGCCCGGCGGCGTCCCGTCAAGCGGGCGCTGCGCCGCGCCCTGTCAGATCACGCCGATCCGCCGACCAAAATCCACGTAGCTGTCCATCCGGGGCAGGGCAGAGTCATCTGCCACGTTGGTCGCAGGCAATGGCTGCACTCCGGTGCCCTCGACGATCCGGTTCATCAGGTTGAAGACGGCGCAGACCTGAACCGCATCAAAAAGCGCCTCTTCGCTCCACCCGGCGTCATGGACCGCTCGGGCGTCTGCCTCGACCATCCGCGAGGGGGAGAGGGTCAGTTTGTGCACGTAATGCAGGATCGGGCGAAGGCGGTCGTCGACCCCGGCGCTGTCCAGATCCTCCAGCATGGCCGCGACCAGAGGTTCGGGGATGCCATGGGCGCGGGCAAACACCACATGGGCATCCAGACAGAAACGGCAGGCGTTCAGGCTGGACACATAGGCGGCAATCAACTCGCGCTGGGCCACGCTCAGCTCGCTTTCGCCGCGCATGACAGCGTCATTGAGTTCAAGTAGCGGGCGAACCGCGGCGGGGAAGCGCCGAAAGACATCGGCCAAAAGCGGGGCATCGGGCAGCGAGGGGAACAATTGGGACATGGGATTTCCTTTGTGATGCCCGATGATGATCGCCTGCTTTTCCCCTGCGGCGCAACGCCGTTGCTTTTTTGCAACGCGCTGCTCTTGAACAGATCATCGCGCAGGGCCATCTTGGATGCGAGGCCCTGACAAAGCCGCGTGCCGCAAAGGCGGGCGTGGCGGACTTCAAAGGGCGCTTGTTGGAAGGAGTGAGACATGAACTTGGAGAAGTTCACGGAACGTGCGCGCGGATTCATCCAAGCCGCGCAGACAGTTGCGATGCGAGAGAGCCATCAGAAACTGGCCCCGGAACATTTGCTCAAGGCCCTGCTGGAAGACGAAGAGGGCATGGCGGCCAACCTGATCGCGGCCTCGGGCGGTGTGCCCGATCGCGTGGTGCAGGTGGTTGACACAAAGCTGGCCAAGATTCCCAAGGTTTCGGGCGATGCGGGCCAGATCTATCTGGATTCGGCCACCGGCAAGGTGTTGGACGAGGCCGAGAAGCTGGCCCAGAAGGCGGGCGACAGCTATGTGCCGGTCGAACGGATGCTGACGGCGCTGGCCATGGTGCGCAGCCCCGCCAAGGAGGCACTGGAGGCAGGCAATGTCACGCCGCAAAAGCTGAACGAGGCGATCAACGACGTGCGCAAGGGCCGCACGGCGGATACCGCGAATGCCGAAGACAGCTATGAGGCGCTGAAGAAATACACGCTGGACCTGACCGACCGCGCCCGCGAGGGCAAGATCGACCCGATCATCGGCCGGGACGAGGAAATCCGCCGTACCATGCAGGTGCTGAGCCGCCGGACCAAGAACAACCCGGTTCTGATCGGTGAGCCGGGCGTCGGTAAGACTGCGATTGCCGAGGGGCTTGCCCTGCGGATCGTGAACGGCGACGTGCCGGAATCGATCAAGAACAAGCGTCTGCTGGCTTTGGACATGGGCGCTCTGATCGCAGGTGCCAAATATCGCGGTGAGTTCGAGGAGCGGCTGAAGTCGATCCTGTCCGAGGTGACCTCGGCGGCGGGTGAGATCATCCTGTTCATCGATGAGATGCACACGCTGGTTGGCGCGGGCAAGGCGGACGGGGCGATGGATGCCTCCAACCTGCTGAAACCGGCGCTGGCTCGTGGTGAGCTGCACTGTGTGGGTGCGACCACGCTGGACGAATACCGCAAGCACGTTGAGAAAGACGCGGCACTTGCGCGGCGCTTCCAACCCGTGATGGTCGAGGAACCGACCGTCGAGGATACGATTTCGATCCTGCGTGGCATCAAGGAAAAATACGAGCTGCACCATGGTGTGCGGATCTCGGACTCGGCCCTTGTGACCTCGGCGACGCTTTCGCACCGCTATATCACGGACCGGTTCCTGCCGGACAAGGCCATCGACCTGATGGACGAAGCCGCCAGCCGTCTGCGCATGGAGGTGGACTCCAAACCTGAGGAACTGGACGCGCTGGACCGCGACATCCTGCAAAAGCAGATCGAGGTCGAGGCGCTGCGTCTGGAAGACGATCAGGCGTCCAAGGATCGGCTGGCCAAGCTGGAAAAGGATCTGTCCGAGCTGCAACAGCAATCGGCCGAGATGACCGCGCGCTGGCAGGCGGAACGGGACAAGCTGGCCTCTGCCCGCGATCTCAAGGAAGAGCTGGACCACCTCCGGGCCGAGCTGGAAACCGCCAAACGCGAAGGCAACTTTGCCAAGGCAGGTGAACTGCAATACGGGCGCATCCCGGAACTGGAGCGCAAGCTGGGCGAGGCGGAAACCGAAAGCGATGACGTCATGGTCGAAGAGGCCGTGCTGCCGGAACATATCGCCAGCGTCGTGGAGCGCTGGACCGGTATCCCGACTTCGAAGATGCTGGAAGGTGACCGTGAAAAGCTGCTGCGGATGGAAGATGAACTGCACAAGCGGGTCATCGGCCAAAGCCAGGCGGTGACGGCGGTGTCCAACGCGGTGCGCCGGGCGCGGGCCGGTCTGAACGATGAAAACCGGCCGCTGGGCTCGTTCCTCTTCCTTGGACCGACCGGTGTCGGCAAGACCGAGCTGACCAAGGCGGTGGCCGATTTCCTCTTTGACGACGACAGCGCGATGGTCCGCATCGACATGTCCGAGTTCATGGAGAAACACGCCGTCGCCCGTCTGATCGGTGCGCCTCCGGGCTATGTCGGCTACGACGAAGGCGGCGTCCTGACCGAGGCCGTGCGGCGCCGTCCCTACCAGGTGGTGCTGTTCGACGAGGTCGAAAAGGCGCATCCGGACGTGTTCAACGTGTTGCTGCAAGTGCTGGACGATGGCGTGCTGACCGATGGTCAGGGCCGGACTGTGGACTTTAAACAGACGCTGATCATCCTGACGTCGAACCTTGGGTCTCAGGCGTTGAGCCAACTGCCCGAGGGCGCGGACAGCGGTCAGGCCAAGCGTGACGTGATGGACGCCGTGCGGGCGCATTTCCGCCCCGAGTTCCTGAACCGTCTGGACGAGACGATCATTTTCGACCGCCTCAAGCGGGACGATATGAGCGGCATCGTGGACATCCAGTTGGCGCGGTTGCTCAAACGGCTGGCAGCGCGCAAGATCCGGCTGGAGCTGGACGACGCGGCGCGGACATGGCTGGCGGACGAAGGCTATGACCCGGTGTTCGGCGCGCGGCCGCTCAAACGGGTGATTCAGCGATCGCTGCAAAACCCGCTGGCCGAGATGCTGCTGGCCGGAGACGTGTCAGATGGCGATGTGGTCGTCGTTTCGGCGGGGGCCGAAGGGCTTTTGATCGGTGACCGTGTCGGGGCAACCAACCGGCCCAAGCCGGACGATGCCGTGGTCCACTGACACTGTGGACACTGTGAAAATGCCAAAAGGCGGGGGCAACCCCGCCTTTTTTCTTACGCATGTCACAAAGGAACGGTGCGCTTTCGCAACGTGGGGTTACCCTTGGTACGTGTCGATCAGGCGTGCCACCTCGGGATAGCCGCTGTGTTCTGCCAGCCGGGCCGGGGTCAGGCCGTCATAGCCGGTCAGGTCGGTCCTTACACCGGCCTCCAAAAGCACCCGTGTGGCCTCGATATGGCCATGCCAAGCTGCGTCATGCAGGGCGGTGTACCCGTTAAAGGGGCCTTGAATGTTGGCGATTTTGCCGAAATCCGGATGTGCGCAAAGATGACGCAAAACTTCGGCGCGGCCCATGTAGGCAGCTTTATGCGCGGGATGGGCACGCATGAAATTTCCGACCAGTGTCATGTCGGCCCCTGCGGCGAGCAGGGCTGCCACAACATCGGCCAATCCGTCACGCGCGGCGATCAACAGGGCAGAGTGCCCGGGATTGTTGGTGCTCGACGCTCCGGCCACTTCGTTCGGATCTGCCCCATCGCTCAGCAAGCTACGGATCAGAGCGGTCTTGTTTTTCTCTGCCGTGGTGGGGTCTTCCAGCGCGGTGATGATCGACAGCGCGGGCCGGGCCTGACGCCAGTGCGCAAAAGCCGCGCGGATGGCCTTGTCCTTCTCGACCTCGTAGGGGCCGCTGCCGCCTCCGATCATTTCTTCGGCAGTGGCACCGGTGCGGGCGCGGATGTCGACGTCAATCTCTGGCTGCGCCAACAGGTGTTCGACCACTGCGGTTTGACGGTGCCACACGGCGACCATCAAAGGTGTCATGCCGTGGCTGTGGGCTTGCAGATTTACCAGCGCACCGCGTTGCAACAGCAAGTCCACAACGCTGACCGATCCCCCCTGCGCGGCATAGTGCAGGGCGCTTGCCCCCATTGTCGCGTCCAGTTCGAGCAGCGGGTGTCCGTCGTCCAGCGCTGCCTGCACCGCCGAAAGCGCGCCCCGTGCCGCGTGGCGATGAAGGGCGGGCAGCCCGCTGTCGTGAGCGTTCAGGGCGTGGCGTTTCATGTCGGTCTCCGGCCAATGGAATTTCTGGGTCAGGCCGATAAGGGGATCAGGGCGTCGAATTTCAACGGCATCCCGGCGGGCCGGGATGCTTTGTTTGTCAACACGTCCGGGTTATTCGGCGTACTCGGGGCTGCGTTTGTCCAGCATCCGGATCAATCCTGCCCATTCAGTTTTGCCGTCATAATTGTAGTGTTCGGACCGGGCCATCTGATCCTGGTAGCGGGCAACCTTCTGCGGGTCGATCAGGTGCAACTCGCGCCCCATCGACAGCGTCTTGATCTGGGTCGAACAGGTCTGGCGCAGGAAATAGGCGCGGAAGAACGCCTCGGCCGCCGTGGTGCCAAGCGCATAATAGCCGTGGTTGCGGCTGATCAGGATCTGGTGCCGGCCAAGCGTTGCGATGAAATGCTGGCCAAAGCTCTCGTCCTCGTCGAATTCGTATTCGATATAGCCGGTCAGGTTGCCAAGGTAGATCGCGGGCTGGTTCAGAGGCAGCAAACCGTCTTGGATTGATCCGACCGCCATGACCTCTTCCTCGTGGCCGTGAACAAAGAACATCGCCTCGGGGCGTGCGCCAAAGATCCATTGGCAAAGGTTCTGCACGCCATCGTTCAGCCATGGGCCGTCAGGGTCCACGGGCAGGCCATCGGGCCCGATCTTGATCATCGCCGAGGCGGTCGCCTCTTCCCAGAACATGCCATAGGGGTGAACCAGGTAATGATCGGGCTGGTCCGGGACGCGCGCCGCAACGGCGCCATTGGCCAGATCCGACATGCCGTATTGCGCAAGGATGCGGAAAGTGGCGGCAAGATCGACCCGGGCCAGCCATTCGGCCTTGCTACAGGTGGTCGGGGTGACATTGGCTGCGATGTTCATGCTGTGGTTTCCTTGGAAAGGGTGCGTTCAAGGGTTCGGATCGCGGAATGCAGGTCATCCCGGTCCGAGTAGATGCCTTCGATAAAGCGTGTGCCGCCCTGCGCGTCATAGCCGTTGCGGCCATGCAGAGCCCGGCGGTTGTCAAATGCCAGAAGGTCGCCGGGCCGATAGGCAAATGTCATCTGGTATTTTGGATCCTGCGCCCGCGCGGCAAAGGCGCGGTAGCTGCGATAGGCGCGGTCCTGATCGGCCAGCGAGGCCACCAGCGGCGCCCGAAGCCATGTGTTGTAGCGGATCCCGGTGATCCTGCCGGTTCCGTCACGTTCGACCACCGGGCCGGTCGCCTTGTAACTGTTGGTCTTGGATCGGTTGTTGTAGGTCCAGCTGATCTCGCAAAGCGCCTTGAAATGGTCCGGCTCTTGCTCTGCCAGATCGCGGGCAATGCGGTAGGCATCAGCATAGATACCTTCGCCGCCGCTGGTGCTATTGTCCCGGCAGAACAGGAATTGCAGCCCGTGCGGGCGTTCGCGCGTTGGCATGTCGATGTGCTGCATCAGCGCGTCCGAGGTAAAGGCGTTGCTGTCCGGATGGTCCTTGATTTCAAGCGTGTACATCCGGCCGAAATTGGATTCCCGTGCTGGCCCGATGCGTTCCACGACCTGCATCAGCAACCCGTCCTCATTCGGCATGTTTTCCAGCCGCGCCACGCCATAATCGCGAAGCGCCCTCAGCCAGGCCAGAAAGATTGCCGGATCACGCAGGGCTTCGGTGCCGTCGAAACTGGGCGGGGTGGGCTGTTCCTCGGCGGTCCAAAACACTTCGGTCGGTTGCGCCGGGGGGTGGCCAAACCATGCATTGCCATGCAGCCAACCGGGGTGGAACCGGCTGGCAGGCCTGTCGTGGGACCAGTGCACAGTGACGGCGCCGTTGGCTGCGATCTCTGCCGAACGGACGGCAAGGTCCTCTGGCAGGGCCAGCGGCGACAGCGTGGTTTCCCGTGACAGCGGGTGCAGTGTGTCTGCCGAGGGGTCATTCTCGGCCAAAAGGAACGGGTGATAGCGGCTGGTCGTGCCATCTGCCCATTCCACTGCCAGCGCACCGTCCTTTCCATGAACGGCCACCGGTGCCACTGTTACAGGCCAGTGGTCGAAATCCGGCGTGATCGGGTATTGATCCAAGTCCTTCATGTACAAACCTCCCTTTTACGAGGTCAGGATAGGATCTGTCCGCATCTGCCGGTTGATGCTAGGTGACGTATTCCATGCATCAAAAAACGGTTGGGTCATGGTTCAGATTGCGATTCACGTGGCGGACGGTTTCCCGATCCTGTCGCTCACCCTGATCACGGAACCCCTGCGGGTCGCGAACCGGGAGTTGGGGCGGCAGCGGTTTGAGTGGCTGGCCGTCTCGGACAGGGGCGGCACCTGCCATTCCTCCAGCCGCATCCCGTTAGAGACCGCGGCCCTGCCCAAAGAGATTCCAGAGGCGGCCATTCTGCTTGCCTCTTACAAGCCGGACAGTTCGTCGACGGCAGAAACGCTGGCGTGGCTCAGGCGGTTGGACCGCAAGGGGTGCCTGCTGGGCTGCGTCGATACCGGGGCGCTTGTTTTTGCGCGGGCGGGCCTATTGGGCGTGCGCCCGGCGGCCACCCACCCCGAGGCGATGGCCGGGTTTCACAGGCAGTTCCCCGACAGTCTCTTTGTGGACCGAATGTTCGATTTCTCGCCGCCAAGATTTTCCAGCGCGGGCGGCGTGGCGACATTGGACATGACGCTGGCGCTGATCGCGCATTTCACCAATCCGCGTCTGGCGCAGAGGGTAGCGCAGATCCTGACCTACGAACCGCCGGTGGCCGGATGGATGCCGCAAGCCGTACCGCCAAGCATGCCGAAAGAGTTGCGCGACGCCGTTGCGATCATGCAGGCGAATTTGTCACGAGGTAAGAGCATTTCCGAGGTGGCGGGGGCGCTGGGCGTTCCGGTGTGGAAACTGAACCGGCTGTTCAACCGGTATCTGCACAGCTCTCCGACTTCGTATTTCGTGCGCCTGCGGCTGGCCAAGGCGCGCGACATGCTGCGAAATACGACGCTGCCGGTCGGAGAGATTGCGACGGAATGCGGCTATGACAATGCAGAGGCTTTCAGCCGGGCTTATCGGTCACGATATGAATGTGCGCCAAGCCTTGACCGGGATTTGTAGATGCAAGGCCCACGCTGGGTGGGCCTTGCGAATTGAGCGGTTTACATGCCGGGCATGATGACCTTGTCGATCACGTGGATCACACCATTCGACGCCTCGATGTCGGCGGTGACAACGCTGGCCTCATCCACCATCACGCCATTGTCGAGATCAATGGTGATCTCATCGCCCTGAACGGTGGCGGCTTTCATGTCGTCGACCAGATCGGTCGACATGACCTTGCCGGCCACCACGTGGTAGGTAAGGATCGCGGTCAGCTGATCCTTGTTTTCCGGCTTGAGCAGGTTTTCCACCGTGCCTTCGGGCAGGGCTGCAAAGGCCGCGTCGGTCGGGGCAAAGACAGTCAGCGGGCCGTCACCTTTCAGCGTGTCCACCAGACCGGCGGCGGTGGCAGCGGCCAGCAGGGTCTCAAAGCTGCCGGCGTTCTTGGCGGTGTCGACGATGTCCATCGAGTGGCCGCCAGCAAAGGCCGGTGCTGCAAAGGCGAGAGCTGCGGTGGCGGCGAAGAAAGTCTTGCGGATCATGGGTAACCTCCATTGGTTCGCTTGGGACGATGTGTCCGTCACATCGCCCTTGCTACGGAGGGACATGCGCAACTGGATCAGCGCAAAATCTGCTGGTTGCCGCTTGACCGGGCGGGTCGCCCGGCTAAGCGCAGGCCAAATCCTGTTTCCAGTTACATCTTTGTGATCGATCCGGCGGAAATTGCGCCTGACAGCGCGCAAGGATCAGCGCATTCAGTCGATCCCGATGGCGGCCCGGGCGATGTCGTCGAGCATCTTCTCGACCTTCTTCATCTCGCCCTCGGGGTAGCTGCGGAAGCCGATGGTGGTGGTGTCGGGCGTTTCAGGGCGAACGATGACGAAGATGTCATAGGGGCAGAACACAACATTCATCGGGTTTGCCTCCATCACTTCGCGGCTGATCTTGGCCGAGCAGAAGCTGAAGATGTCCGCCTGAGTAAAGATCGTCACATCCGAACCGACGTCCGCCTTGGTGCGTTCCAGCATGTCGCCGGTGTGGCTGACGCTGTCGATCACAAGCCCCGCGTCGAGGATCGCGTTTTCCAACCCAAAGACCACGTCGTCAAAGCTTTGATCCGTGTCGTAGCTGACAATGCCATCGGCCAGAGCGCCGGTGGCCGCCAAGGCCAGCGCCGCGGCGCCAAGAAAATGTTTCATGCTCTCTCCCTTTCACGAATTACGCAGACGGGCTGCCATTCGTCTGTGATGGTGGCAAAGTAACGCTAGAGCATCTTCATGGCCTTGAGGCAAATCAACACATTCTGGGGGTAGAATATGGAATACGCGATGGCTGCGCTGCAGTACCTGGCGCTGTTCTTCGTCTTCATGATCGGCGTGGCGGTGGCCCTGGTCATCATCATGTTCGTGATCGACAAGACGCAGACAGGGGATGCGATTCGGCGGAATTACCCGGTGATCGGCCGCTTCCGGAACCTGTTTACCGAACTGGGCGAGTTCTTTCGCCAGTATTTCTTTGCCATGGACCGCGAGGAAATGCCGTTTAACCGTGCGCAGCGGAACTGGGTCTACAACGCCAGCGGCGGCAAGGGGAACACCGTGGCCTTCGGGTCGACGCGGAACCTGAACATTCCCGGTACGCCGATCTTCATGAACGCGGTTTTTCCGCCGCTGGACGATCAATATGCCTCGACCGAGCCGATGATGATCGGCCCCTTTTGTCGCGAACCTTATCTTGCGCCTTCGATCTTCAACATCTCGGGCATGTCCTACGGTGCGATTTCGAAACCGGCGGTCCGCGCACTGAGCCGGGGGGCCAAGAAGGCGGGCGTCTGGTTGAACACGGGCGAAGGCGGGTTGTCCCCTTATCACCTCGAAGGGGGCTGTGACATCGTCTACCAGATCGGGACGGCGAAGTTCGGTGTGCGCGACCACGAGGGCAACCTCAGCGATGCCAAGCTGAAAGAGATCGCCGCCAATCCCAACATCAAGATGTTCGAGATCAAGCTGAGTCAGGGGGCAAAGCCCGGCAAGGGTGGCATCCTGCCGGCGGCCAAGATCGACGAAGAGGTTTCGAAGATCCGGGGCGTGCCGATGGGAAAGGACGCGATTTCGCCCAACCGGCACCGCGAAGTCGACGATTTCGACGACCTGTTGAACCTGATCGGCCACATCCGCGAAGTCACGGGCAAGCCCGTCGGCTTCAAAACCTGTATGGGTTCGGCTGATCCGTGGTTCGCCTTTTTCAAGAAGATCAAGGAACGCGGCGACGAAAGCGCGCCGGATTTCATCACCGTGGACGGGGGCGAAGGCGGCACCGGTGCCGCGCCTCTGCCGCTGATCGACCTTGTGGGGCTGCCGCTGAAAGAGGCGCTGATCCGCATGGTGGACCTGCGCGACCTTGCAGGCCTGCATGACCGGGTGAGGATCATCGCGGCGGGCAAGCTGATCAATCCGGGCGACGTGGCATGGGCGATCTGCCTTGGCGCGGATTTCGTGACCTCGGCGCGCGGGTTCATGTTCAGCCTTGGCTGCATCCAGGCGTTGAAATGCAACAAGAACACCTGCCCGACGGGGATCACGACTCATATCCCCTCGCTGCAAAAGGGGCTCGTTGTTTCGGAAAAGGACAAGCGTGTGGCAGCCTATGCCAAGTCGGTGATTGGCGAGGTGGAAACCATCGCCCATTCGGTCGGCGTGGCCGAGCCGCGCCAGATGCGGCGGCGTCACGTGCGGGTGGTCAAGGATGACGGCACCTCGGTCCAGATGAACGAGATTTACCCTTCGGTACGGCTGACCGATGGCGGCGCGGCAGGCAACCGCATGTTCGAAGAAGCGTTGCGGCGAATGCAAGTGGACGCCAAGGCACCCTGACGGCTCTTTCCGTTCTCAGGCCGGCGGTTTGTTTTGCCGAATTGCCGGCCAGCGACGGCGAGTCCTGTGGTAGACTGGCGCGATGACCAAGTGACCTTTTCAAAGAAAGTCATTTTCAATCGCGCGGAGGACGCCATGGACAGGGCTGTGCCGAAGAGTATCGAAGAAACATTGGACCCGGAAGATTGGGCCGGAGTGCGGGATCTGGCACACCGGGCCATTGACGATGCTATCGCCCACATACGCGATGTCCGGGAGCGACCGGTCTGGCAGGATCTGCCACCCGGGGTCAGGGCGGCCTATGAACGGCCCTTGCCGATGGCACCTCAGGCGCTGGGCGAGGTCTATGAAGAACAGCAAAAGGTGCTGATGCCTTTCCCGATGGGCAACATCCATCCAAGGTTCTGGATGTGGTACATGGGGTCAGGCAGCTTTAGCGGAGCGTTGGCCGAGTTCCTCTCGGCCATCGACGGTTCCAATCTGGGTGGGGGCAACAATGCCGCGGCCTACATGGACAATCAGGTGGTGGCTTGGTTGAAGCAGATGATGGGCTTTCCGGCCGAGTCCAGCGGCACGTTGGTCAGCGGGGGGTCGATGGCCAATATCATCGGCCTGACGGCGGCGCGAAATGCCAAGGCAGGCGTCGATTTGCGCGCCGAAGGCGTGGCAGCCATGCCGAAACCCCTGCGCTTCTATGGATCCGATCAAATTCACAGTTGTCACCAGAAGGCGGTTGAACTGCTGGGGCTGGGCAACAAGGCGTTGCGGCGGGTGCCATCGTTGCCGGACTTTCGGATGGATGTCACAGCCTTGAAAGAGATGATCGCCAAAGACCGTGCCGCCGGTCTGCGCCCTGCCGCCGTCATCGCCACGGCGGGCACCGTGAACACCGGGGCCATCGACGACTTGCCCGCGATCGCCGCGCTGTGTCGGGCCGAGGACATGTGGTTCCATGTCGATGGCTGCATCGGGGCGCTGATCGCCATCGCTCCGGAAAATGGCCATCTTGTGGCCGGGTTGGAACAGGCGGATTCCATGGCGCTTGATCCGCATAAATGGCTGCATGTGCCGTTCGAGGCCGGATGCGCGCTTGTCCGCGATGCATCGCTGCACCGGGATACCTTTGCTGTGCATCCCGAATACCTTGAGGAAAAGCCGCGCGGGATCGCGGCCAATGAATACCTGCACGATTACAATCTTCAGACGTCGCGGGCCTTTCGCGCCCTGAAGGTCTGGATGACACTCAAGGAACATGGGGTCGAAAAGTTCGGTCGGCTGATTGATCAGAACATCGCGCAGGCGCAGACCTTGGCCCGGATGGTCGACGCCACGCCCGAGCTAAAGCTGATGGCACCCACCACGATCAACATCACCTGTTTCCGCTACGAACCGGGCCCCTTGTCCGAAGAGGACCTGCGCGCCCTGAACACGGAGATCATGTTGAGGCTGCAAGAGGCAGGGATCGCCGCGATTTCGGACACCACGGTGGCCGGTCGCCACAGTCTGCGAGTGGCGATCTGCAACCACCGGACACGTACCGACGATCTGGAAATTCTGGTGCGCGAGGTTTTGCGGATCGGAACCGAGGTCGCCGCGGGGGCTTTCTGATCCTCTGTGTTACAGCCGCGTGACGGCAACGTGAGACAGTGTTTGTTTGGGTTTCGAGGCGGGTCGACTAGGTTTTTGCCAAGATACACCCGCTGGAGGATTCATGGCACACCGCTGGACAAACAAGCTTACCCGCTCTGACGTGACACCGGAGCCGCTTTTCCTGAACCGTCGTCGCGTGCTTGCGGGCCTTGGCCTTGGCGCGGGGGCAGCGGCCGGACTGGGCGGGCTGGCGCTGGGCAGTATGCCGGGCGCGGCACAGGCGCAGGACGCGTTGGAGCCAAACGCCTTCGACGACATCACCTCATACTGCAACTATTACGAATTTGGCACGCGCAAGGACGATCCGGCCAAGAACGCGCACCTGCTGACCACCGAACCCTGGTCGATCAAGATCGACGGGATGGTGGACAAGCCGGGCGATTACGCGCTGGGCGACATCCTGAGCCAGATGACGATCGAGGAACGCATCTATCGGTTCCGCTGTGTCGAGGCGTGGTCGATGGTGGTGCCTTGGAACGGGTTTGAACTGGCTGACCTTCTGAACTTGGCGGGTGTTCAAGCGGGGGCCAAATACGTGGCCTTTGAAACCGTCTATCGCCCCGAGGAAATGCCCGGCACCCGCTATCGCGTGCTGGACTGGCCCTATGTTGAAGGGCTGCGTCTGGACGAAGCCATGCATCCGCTGACCATGATGGCGACCGGGATCTACGGAAAGCCGATCCCGAACCAGAACGGTGCGCCGATCCGTCTGGTGGTGCCGTGGAAGTACGGATTCAAATCGATCAAGTCGATCGTCCGCATTACCCTGACAGACACACAGCCGCCGACGTCTTGGAACAAGGCCGGGCCCCGGGAATACGGATTCTATTCCAATGTGAACCCGACAGTGGATCACCCCCGTTGGAGCCAGGCGACCGAACGCCGCCTTGGCGGCGGACTGTTTGCCAAGCGACAGCCGACCCTGATGTTCAACGGCTACGAAGAGGACGTCGCGGCGCTTTATGACGGCATGGACCTCAAGGCGAACTACTGATGTTGGTTGAGAGGCTCAACAAAGGGGCGCGCAAACTGCCCACGTGGATTGTCTATCTTTTGTTGGCATTGCCGGCGCCCTTCTACCTGTATCAGGGGCTGACAGGGGGCTTGGGGGTAGAACCGATCAAGGCGCTGGAACATGCGCTGGGAGAGTTTGCGTTGCAACTGGCCATTGCCGGACTGGCCGTCACCCCTTTGCGCCGTATGGCCGGGCTGAACCTGCTGAAGTTTCGCCGGGCCATCGGGATCATGACATTTACCTATGTGTTCCTGCACCTGCTGGTTTGGCTGGTTCTGGACGTACAACTGATCGGGCAGATCTGGGCGGACATCGTCAAACGTCCCTACATCACCGTCGGGATGGCTGCGTTCCTTCTGATGCTTCCCTTGGTGGCGACCTCGAACAACTGGTCGGTGCGGCGTCTGGGCCCGCGTTGGCGCAAGCTGCATCGGCTGACCTACCCGGCAGTGCTATTGGGTGGCGTGCATTACCTTATGCTGGTGAAGGGGTTTCAGATCGAACCTTTGATCTACCTTGCCGTCATCCTTGGCCTGCTGGCGCTGAGGATTCGCCTGATTCCTCGTGCCAAACTGGCCTGAGGCCGATTCCTTGCCGTGATTCCCAGAGAAATCCGCCTTCGGGCGGATTTTTCGTGTCCCCATTTGTCTGGGTTCTTAGTTTTTGGTGTGTGACTCGGTTGTTTTGTTTGGTTTGGTTGTGGGTAATGCTGTGGGTAAGTTTGGTTTGGTGGTTTGGGTTGGGTATTTGGGGGTGTTGTCTGGGTTGGTTTGACCTTTTGGTTCAGAAATCTTTCGGACTAAGCTGTTGATATTGT
>NZ_JAHUZG010000012.1 GCF_019218285.1 Antarctobacter sediminis | reverse complement strand
TGAAGGTGGCCGGACCGTGGGTTCGGGCGTTGTCTCGAAGATCCTGAAGTAAGACGGGTTCCCCCCGCCTTCGGCACCGACAAACACGAAGGGCGCCACCAATCGGAGGCGCCCGTTCGTATTTCCGGGTCCCGCCCGGCGGCGGTAGGTTGCCAAAAAAACTAAGGGCGCCTCCCTTTGGGAGACGCCCTTAAGCATATCCGGCCCCGCCGTGCGCCTGGGAGTGAGGCGTGTGGCGGGACCGAAGTGTCCTGGATCATTAGTTCAGGAGTGCGCGGATGTAGGCCTGCTTTTCGGACGCGGTGCCCGAACCGTGGATGGCGCTGTTGATCGCGCGGATTTCCGAAGCGGTCAGGTCCGAGAAGTCAGCGCCGGGAACGATGTAGCGTGCTTCGCTGTCCAGCGACGGGGTGGTCGCGGCAAAGGCTGCGCCGGTCAGGGCTGCGGTTGCGACGAGGGTGGATGCGATGAGGTTTTTCATTGTCTTGGTCTTTCCGTTTAATGTGGTGTGACGGCAGCGCCGCCTGGGAGGAGGTGCCGGGCTGTCCGTCCGACACCATTCAATTTGGGGGGTGATTTTCGGATATAAATTCACGAATGATCGCGCTTACTCACATAGATTTGCTGTTGAAATTCATGTGGATAGACAGGTTTCTGCGCGCAATTGCAGAGGTGGTGTGCATGTCGGGAACAGGTGTAATGCGGTTCTTGAAATTGGATTGGAAGCGCTCCGAAAACGATTAAGGGCGCCTCCCTTTGGGAGACGCCCTTAAGCATATCCGGCCCCGCCGTGCGCCTGGGAGTGAGGCGTGTGGCGGGACCGAAGTGTCCTGGATCATTAGTTCAGGAGTGCGCGGATGTAGGCCTGCTTTTCGGACGCGGTGCCCGAACCGTGGATGGCACTGTTGATCGCGCGGATTTCCGAAGCGGTCAGGTTCGAGAAGTCAGCGCCGGGAACGATGTAGCGTGCTTCGTTGTCCAGCGACGGGGTGGTCGCGGCATAGGCTGCGCCGGTCAGGGCTGCGGTTGCGACGAGGGTGGATGCGATGAGGTTTTTCATTGTCTTGATCCTTTGATTTCAGGTGTGACGGTCGAACCGTCAGTCAGTTGAGAGTGATCAGTTCAGCAGAGCGCGGATGTAGGCCTGCTTTTCGGACGCGGTGCCCGAACCGTGGATGGCACTGTTGATCGCGCGGATTTCCGAAGCGGTCAGGTTCGAGAAGTCAGCGCCGGGAACGATGTAGCGTGCTTCGTTGTCCAGCGACGGGGTGGTCGCGGCATAGGCTGCGCCGGTCAGGGCTGCGGTTGCGACGAGGGTGGATGCGATGAGGTTTTTCATTGTCTTGGTCTTTCCGTTTAATGTGGTGTGACGGCAGCGCCGCCTGGGAGGAGGTGCCGGGCTGTCCGTCCGACAACAGGGCATTTGGGGTAATCTTCGGCGGATTTAAACTCACGAGTTTATCGCGCGCGATCACGCCGATTTGTCATTGAAATTCATGCGGCTAGACAGGGAGTTGTGCAAAAATGCAGAGCATTGGTGCGGGTCAGGTTTTGAAGGCCATAGACCGCTGACGGCCCGCGCGGGCGCCGGTGAATTTGCTCGATTGAGAGGGTGAAATTATTTTCTTCACATGAAGTTGATGTGATCTTCATGCGGGTGTCACAGTCTTCGGTCTGTGCGGAATTGCCCCGGACGCCCGGGAAATTGGGGGTGAACGAGGAAACATGCGTTTGGGTGCGAAAACCCGTGCCTTGGCCTCTTGATTTCGCTTTCCCGTTGGCGTAGGCCACAGCACGGCCTGAAGGGGTATAGCTCAGCTGGTAGAGCGACGGTCTCCAAAACCGTAGGTCGCGGGTTCGAACCCTGCTGCCCCTGCCAAATCTTCAGACACGACAAATGCGGACAGCCGCCTCCATTAGGGAGGGGCGTGAGATCTGTGGTATGCGCATGAAAAAAGGGGCCGCCATATGGCAGCCCCTCTTTGAACCTGTCTCGGGCCGGATCAGTTGGCCATGATGCGGCGCACGACCGTATCGATGTCAGAATTGTCGCCGTTGTTGATGGCGATTTGCAGGCTCTGGATCTCGGATTCGGTCAGAGTGTCCACGTCCAGTTCCGGCGCGTAGCGTTCGATCTGGGTGCGTTCGTATTCCGTCAGTTCCTGCGAAACGTTGATGACCAGCGGGTCAAGCGGTTCGAGGTTGGCATCAGTCACAAGCGCACGCATCTGCAATTTCTTGTCCGAGGCGGATTCGCTGCCATGGGCAATTGCCACCAGCTGGGTCACCTGAAGTTCGGTCAGGGTTTCCGCCTTCACGCGGGGCAGAAACTTTTCGATGGTCGAAACGTCAACTTGCGATTGCGCGACGGCACCGGTGGCGACGACGGTTGCGAGGGCGGTGGCAGTAAGAAAGCGGGTCATTGGTATGCTCCTTCTTTCGACTTGTTTTTTGCCGGGGCGATGTGTCCCCGGCGGCTCTGGCAAATCAACGGACTGCTCCCGATCCCGTTCCCACCGAAATTTTCCTTTTCCGACGCGACTTTGCGTGCTGACTGGCAACGTGGGCGCGTAACGCCGTCTGATCGCGGGCGTTCCATCACGGATTCCACGATGCCGGTCACGCGGGCGTGATCAACGGGGCATTTGCGCCAATGCCTGCGCGGGCCTTGTATTTGCGGTTCCTTGCGCGTATTTCCGGGAAAACCTCCGTTACGACCGGGAATAGGCAGCATGGCAACCACCAATCCGCTTCAGTTCATCCAGCAGGTCCGGGCCGAAGTGTCCAAGATCGTCTGGCCGACCCGGCGCGAGGTTTTCCTGACCACGATCATGGTCTTTATCATGGCGACACTGACGGCGATCTTTTTCGCGCTGGTCGATCTGGGGATTCGTTCAGGGCTTCAAGGCCTGCTGTCGATGATCGGCAACGGCTGATCCCGGCTTGCGGCGGGGAGAACCGCTTGCAATGCAGGGCAAAGGCAGATAATGACCGCCGATAAGGTTGGCGCGCACGTGGGTTGCGCGCCCCTTTTGTTTTTGGGCATGCCCGTGCGGGGCTTCAGCAATCGAAGGTAACACATGGCAAAGCGGTGGTACTCGGTCAGCGTTCTCTCGAACTTCGAGAAGAAGATTGCCGAACAGATCCGGACAGCGGTCGAAGAGCAGGGGCTTGAGGACCAGATCGACGAGGTTCTGGTGCCGACCGAAGAGGTGATCGAGGTGCGTCGCGGCAAGAAAGTGACGACAGAGCGTCGCTTCATGCCGGGTTACGTTCTGGTTCACATGGAGATGTCCGACCAGGGCTATCACTTGGTCAACTCGATCAACCGCGTCACCGGGTTTCTTGGGCCACAGGGCCGCCCGATGCCGATGCGGGATGCCGAGGTCGAGGCGATCCTTGGCCGCGCGCAAGAGGCCGAAGACGCGCCCAAGCTGATGATTCACTTCGAAGTGGGCGAAAAGGTCAAGGTCAACGACGGTCCGTTCGAAGGTTTCGACGGCATGGTGGAAGGTGTGGACGACGACAACCAGCGCCTGCGCGTTTCGGTGTCGATCTTTGGTCGCGAAACTCCGGTGGAGCTGGAGTTCACCCAGGTGACCAAACAGTAAGATACGCCAGCATCGGTCTTGTCCGACGGCGCATAATGAAAGAGGCGTACGGAAACGTGCGCCTCTTGTGCTTTTTGGGGATGCCTTGTGTTCCGGCCGGGCCTCGCCCATCCATTGGGCGGGAATAGGTTGAAAGGAGGGGGCATGACGGCCTTGCGGATCAAGAACGCCGATGCGCGGCGTTTGTGGCTGGGCTCGCACGGGCTGGCTGAGCCGCCGGTTGGCGGGCGCGACACGCTTGGCGTCATCCGTGACCTTGGCTTTGTCCAGCTGGATACGATTCAGGTCATCAGCCGCGCCCATCACCATATCCTCTGGAGCCGCAACCAGGGCTATCGTGAACCGGATCTTGACCGGCTGTTGCGCGGGCGCAAGCTGTTCGAGCATTTCACCCATGACGCCTCGGTCTTGCCGATGGAGATGCTGCCACTTTGGCGGCGGCAATTCGACCGGATGCGGCGCAAGGCTGAACGCTGGTCGTGGTACGTGGGGCGTGGCGATGACAGTCTGATGGACGAGATCATGGGGCGCATCCGGGACGAGGGTGCCCTGTGCACCCGCGATTTCGACACGCAGATCGAAGGTGAGCGAGCCATGTGGCAACGGCCGCCACACAAGAAGGCGTTGGACTATCTCTGGTACTCCGGCGAGCTGGCCACCTGTCACCGCGACGGGGTCATCAAGTATTACGATCTGGCGGAGCGTGTCTTTCCCGAAGACCTGCGCTGCGAGGTTCTGCCGGATGAGATGCAGGTCGACGGCTTGTGCCGTGCGGCGCTGACGCGCCTTGGGTTTGGAACGCTAGGCGAAATCCGCAAATTCTGGGAGGCCGCAGAGGTTGCCGAAGTTGAAGCCTGGGCAGAGCGCGATGCGGGCTCTTTGGTGCCCGTCCAGATCGAGGGCGCTGATGGGCGTTGGACAAAAGGTGTCGCGGCTGCCGACATCGAGGAACGTCTGGCCGCAACTCCATTGCCGACCTCGCGGCTGAGGATCCTGAACCCCTTCGATCCGGCGATCCGGGATCGGAACCGCGTTCGCCGCCTGTTTGGCTTTGATTATACGGTCGAGATGTTCGTGCCTGCCGAGCAGCGGAAATGGGGCTATTACGTTTATCCTCTGCTGGAGGCGGATCGCCTCGTCGGTCGTATCGAGGCCAAGGCGGAGCGCGCCAATGACCGCCTGATCGTGCAGAACCTCTGGTGGGAGCCGGGTGTGCGGGCCGGGTCGGGTCGCATGGCGCGTCTGGACGCTGAACTTGTCCGGCTGGCGCGTCTGGCAGGCGTGGCCGAGATCATCTGGATCTGAACCGGAATTGCTTGCCATTCACGCCCTGCCGGGCTAAAGGGCGCGCTCATGCCATTCCGGGGCGACTCGGGTGGGGTGTGTACCGTGGGAGGCGAGGATCTCGCGAGATCCGGACCTGACCACGCCACAAAACGCCCTTCGACGCGTCGGAGGGAGATGGAAAAGGAGAACGCCTGTGGCCAAGAAGCTCGCCGGCAAGATGAAGCTGCAGATCCCTGCAGGTAAAGCCAACCCCTCGCCGCCCGTGGGTCCTGCCCTGGGTCAGCGCGGCATCAACATCATGGAATTCTGCAAGGCGTTCAACGCCAAGACGCAGGATATGGAACCTGGCGCTCCGTGCCCGACGGAGATCACCTACTACCAGGACAAATCCTTCACCATGAACATCAAGACGCCGCCCGCGTCTTACTATCTGAAAAAAGCCGCCGGTCTGAAGCCGGTGGGCAAGCGGAACCGTCCGCGCGGCGCTGAAAAGCCCGGCCGGGAAACCGTTGCAACGGTGACCGTGGCCCAGGTGCGTGAAATCGCCGAAGCCAAGATGAAAGACCTCTCGGCCAATGATGTCGAGGCAGCAATGCAGATCATCCTGGGCTCGGCCCGGTCGATGGGCATCGAGGTGAAAGGGTAATCGTCATGGCAAAGCTTGGAAAACGTACCCGCGCAGCGCGCGAAGCCTTCGCCGGCAAAGAAGAACTCTCTGTCGAAGAAGCCGTGGCCCTGATCAAGTCGAACTCGAACACGAAGTTCGACGAGACCGTCGAGATCGCCATGAACCTGGGTGTTGACCCGCGTCACGCTGACCAGATGGTTCGCGGCGTTGTGGGCCTGCCCAACGGCACCGGCAAAACCACTCGCGTGGCGGTTTTCGCACGTGGCCCCAAGGCGGACGAAGCGAAAGAAGCTGGTGCGGACATCGTCGGCGCCGAGGACCTGATGGAAACCATTCAGGGCGGCACCATCGAGTTCGATCGCTGCATTGCGACCCCGGACATGATGCCGATCGTTGGCCGTCTGGGTAAAATCCTCGGTCCGCGGAACCTGATGCCGAACCCGAAGGTCGGCACTGTGACCATGGACGTGGCGCAGGCTGTCAAGGACGCCAAGGGCGGTCAGGTTCAGTTCAAGGCCGAGAAGGCTGGTGTTGTGCACGCAGGTGTCGGCAAAGTGTCCTTCGACGAAGCGAAGCTGGTCGAAAACATCCGTGCCTTCGTTGGTGCCGTGAGCGCGGCCAAGCCGTCGGGTGCCAAGGGCACCTACATGAAAAAGATCGCGCTTAGCTCGACCATGGGTCCGGGCGTCACGGTCGACATCGTGAACGCCACCGGCAACTGAGCCGACTGGCAGAGATGATGGAAGGCGGGCCCTGTGTCCGCCTTTTTTGATGCCCTGCAAACACCTCATTAATGTGCGTGCGTTAGGACCGTCGAAGTACCTGTGGTCACTCCGATGGAGGTTTGTCATGCACCGGCTGTTTTCCTTTTGCCTTTCACTGTTCATTTTCTTCGCTGGGGCGTCGGCCCATGCGTTGGATGCCCCCCAATCCTCTCCGATCCTGACGGTCAGTGGCGATATCGTCGTGACCAATTCCGGTGACCGGGCCGAATTCGACCGCGCGTTGCTTCAGACGCTCGACTGGGTCGAGATCGTGACTCATACGCCCTTTACCGAGGGGCCGCAGACATTTGCCGGCCCAACGCTGGCCTCGCTGCTCAAGGCGCTTGGGGTCGAGGATGGAACCCTGCTGGCAACGGCCCTGAACGACTACACGATCGACATTCCCGTCGCAGATGCCTGGGCGCATGACGTTCTTTTGGCGGTTGACCACGACGGACGCCCGATGCGGACCCGAAATCGCGGGCCGATCTGGATTGTCTATCCGGCTGCAACCCCGGATGACTTCGAAGATGTTCACGGTGCCCGCATGATCTGGCAGCTGAACCGGATCCGGGTCCAGCGCTGAGGCCGTGGCCATGTGGCGGCGTTTGTTCGAGCACGCGCGCGCCCTGCGCGCCATTTTTGCGCTTTGCGCCGCCGTCGCCTTGGCAACGATCCTGTTTGCTGTCGAACAATCGCATGTCAAGGATCGCGCCAGCACCGTTCACAAGGTGACCGCTGCTCTCTGGTCGATGAGCGAACTGCATTTCGAAAGCCAGCGGATGCTTGCCGCGATCGAGGCCTATGCGGCCAATCACGTGTCACTGGATGAGGTTCGCCTGCGTTTTGACATTCTGTGGAGCAGGGTCGATGCCGCCGACCGCGAAACCGTCCTGTTGGGGACGGTATTTTCCTCGGTTCTTCAGAACTACCGGGACTTGCTGAAAACGCATGATCCGATGATGTTTGGAGAGGTCGCGCCGGACGACATCCAGTTGGCGGCGCTGGGGGCCGATCTGTCCGAAACGGTTATCGACTCGCGGCGCGTCTGGTCCATGACCTTTGGCACACAAAACCCGGTGGACCGTTTTGATATTGGCCAGCCGGGGGGCTGGCAGAATGCCGGCGTCAAGGTTGGTGCCTTTGTCCTTATTGCTTTGCTGCTGCTTTATGTGATGACAGAGGTCTATTTTGCCAATCGCGGGCAAAAGAAAGAGGCAGCGTTGCGCCATGAGGCGGCAGAGGCGAATGCGGCCAAGACCCGTTTTCTGGCCAATGTGAGCCATGAGATCCGCACGCCGCTGAACGGTATCCTGGGCATGGCCTCGGAACTGTCGGAAACCGCTTTGACGGAGGATCAGACTCATTGCCTGCGGATCATCGAACAATCGGGTACGGTTCTTCTGGGCACCATCAATGACGTCCTTGATCTGTCCCGGATCGAGGCGGGGCAGATGGCAGTCGAGGAAAGACCTTTTGCCCTGCGCAACCTGGTCGAGGCAGCTTGCGCGCTTTACGGAGCGCGCGCGCGGGAAAAGGATCTGTATCTGACGCTGGACATTCAGGACAACCTGCCGCCGGTCCTGATGGGGGATGAGTTCCGGATTCGACAGGTACTGCACAATCTCATCGCCAACGCGGTGAAATTCACCGCCCAAGGGGGTGTCATGGTGCGGGTTCGTCCCGATCTGGAGGGCAGCCGCCTTGTGATTGCCGTGCAGGACAGCGGACCGGGGATCGACCGCGAGGCGCAGGCCCGCATTTTTGAGCCGTTTCTTCAGGCTGACGCCAGCGTGACACGTCAGCATGGCGGCAGCGGTCTGGGCCTGACAATTTCCCGGCAACTGTGTGAGGCCATGGGCGGCAACCTTGCCGTGGTCAGCCGGCCGGGCCATGGTGCCACCTTTTTCGTCGATCTGCCTCTGCGGCCCGCCAGCGCAGACGAGGCGCGTCAGATCCGGACAGAACCGACGGCGGTTCTGGATCTTCAGGGTGTCCGCATCCTTGTGGCGGATGACAACGCGACCAACCGGCTGATCCTTGACAGGTTCCTCAAGCGGACAAAGGCCGAGGTCCAGTTCGCCGAAACCGGCGAGGACGCGCTGCGCCTGTTCCAAGAATCCCGGTTCGACATCATCCTTATGGATGTGCAGATGCCGGTACTGGACGGGGTCGGCGCCACGCGGAAAATCCGCGAGATTGAGCGGGACGGCGCATTGCAACCGATCAGCATCATCGCCGTCACGGCAAATGTTCTCAGCCACCAGATTAATAGCTATCGCGATGCCGGAATGGATGAGGTGCTGAGCAAACCGGTTTCGAAACGCGACCTGATGTCCGTCCTTGGTCGGCAAATGGCGGAACGGGCAGCGGGGAGCGGGAGCCAGATATTGCGGGCCTCGTCTTCCTGAGCTGTTTCGGATCGGCTAGACCTGCCGCATGAAACGTTTTCTTATGCTTTTACCGATTGTCCTTGTGGGCGGCCTTTATCTCAACTGGCACCTCACCCCGCCGTCCCATGACAGGGATTGGCGCGAGGACTATAGCCGCCTGCCGACGGTGGTGCGCACGGCGGAAGGGTTTCGCATCGAAAACATTCGTGACTGGGACTATGCCGAGGATGGGACCGTCACGCGCAAGGACTGGATCACCCGGGACATTGTGCCCGAGTCTCTGACGCAGGCCTATTTCCTCGTCGAACCCTTTGGGGGGCATGAGGCCATCGCCCATACCATGTTGGTATTCGCCTTTGAAAACGGTGAGGCCTTTGTTGCCTCGATCGAAGCCCGGCGCGAGGTGGGCGAGGCTTACAGCGCGCCGAAGGCGGCGATCCTGCCGATCTTCGAGTACATGTTCGTCTGGACGACCGAGCGTGACATGTATGGCAACAGCGAGTTTCTCGCGGACGATCGGTTGTTCCTGTATCCGCTGTCGATCCCGCTGACACAGCAAAAGGCGGTGCTTCGCGCGATGATCGAGGAAACTGCCGAGATTCAGGTTGCGCCGCGCTGGTACAACACGCTGTTTTCGAACTGCACCAATGTTCTTGCCCGGACGGTGAACAAGATCGCCCCCGATGCAGTGCCCTTCGACAAGGCGTGGTATCTGACCGGTTACGCGGATGAGTTCCTTTACCGGGAGGGCTTCCTTGCCAATGGTCAAAGCTTTGAGGCGGCGCAGGACGCGGCCTTGATCTCGCCCCTGATCCGCGAGATGTACGGCATCGCGGATGCCCGGACGTTTTCGCACGCCTTTCGGGCGCGGTTGGCGGAAAACTGACGTGGTCGTCCGGAAGGATTGAAAATCACCCTTGGCATCCGTGGTGATGGTGGTAAAGGGAGGCTCTGCAACGCGGGGCGCGATTCGTCGTAATCCGTTTGCGTTTCGTCCGAGACGGTGGGTTGGCCAAGGCCTGTAATTCCTGCCTGAGACGGGAAGAGACATCTTTTCAGGCCGCACCTTGGTGCGTGCCCCACAGGATGCGTCGACCCTCATTCGGACTTCAATGGCAGGACTTCCTGCCGGAAAGAGCCGGAGGGTCCGCCCTCCAACAACTGGAGTGAAACTGTGGATAGAGCCCAGAAAGAAAAGGTGGTCGAGGAACTCGGCCAGATCTTCGAAAGCTCTGGCGTCGTGGTGGTTGCCCGCTACGAAGGTCTCACGGTTGCCGAGATGACGGACCTGCGCGGTCGTGCCCGTAACGGGGACGCCGTGGTTCGCGTCGCCAAGAACAGGCTCGCCAAGATCGCCGTCGAAGGCACGCAGTGCGAAGGTATCGCATCGCTGCTGGACGGCATGACCGTTCTTACCTTCTCCGAGGACCCGGTGGCTGCGGCCAAGGTTGTCGAAGACTTCGCCAAGGACAACAAGAAGTTTGAAATTCTTGGCGGCGCAATGGGTGGAACGGCGCTTGACCGGGCCGGTGTCGAGGCCGTGTCGAAAATGCCGTCGCGCGAGGAGCTCATTGCTTCGATCGTCGGCTGCATCGGCGCACCCGCTTCGAACATCGCCGGTGCAATTGGCGCACCTGCATCCAACATCGCCTCCATCCTGTCGACCATCGAGGAAAAGCAGGAAGCGGCGTAAGGCAAACCGGACTGATCTGCGTGGGGTGAAAACCCCGGCGTTGGAACACATCTTACAAACGGAAAGAGTCTCAAAATGGCTGATCTCAAAGCACTGGCCGAACAAATCGTTGGCCTGACCCTCCTGGAAGCTCAGGAACTGAAAACCATCCTCAAGGACGAGTACGGCATCGAGCCCGCAGCAGGCGGCGCTGTCATGATGGCGGGCCCGGCAGCCGGCGGCGAAGCAGCGGCTGAGGAAGAAAAGACCGAATTCGACGTGATCCTCAAGTCGGCTGGCGACAAGAAAATCAACGTCATCAAAGAAGTCCGCGGCATCACCGGCCTGGGCCTGAAAGAAGCCAAAGAGCTGGTCGAAGCCGGCGGCAAGGCTGTCAAGGAAGGCGTTTCCAAGGACGAAGCCGAGGAAATCAAGAAGAAGCTCGAAGAGGCAGGCGCCGAAGTCGAGCTCAAGTGATCGCGGGAGGCCTGGCCTCCTACGCGCTTGCGAACGCCTCTGGGGAAACCCAGAGGCGTTTTTCGTTGGTGATATGTGTGCGGCGGAAAAGCCGCTGATCGGCCGGGGGTTGGCCATCGTAACTTGACGATCTGCGCAAGTTTTGCCATTCTCTCCCGGTGTCGAAATCGCAAATCCCGATGGCGGGACTTGCGTTCGCGTGCTTAACAGAATATTCGAAAGTCTCCGGCGGGTTCGAGCGATTCGAATCCGCTTCGTGTTCTTTCGGATTGCGAGGTGTCGGCACGCTCTATTGAAATGTCAGTGCATCGCCCCCATCTTGCCTGGTCCGCCTTCGAATTAGCAGCGTGATACCGGCAGAAACGCTACCAGAGGCGGGTTCTGACGAAAAGTTCCTGACAGTACCAGTCTTGGCAAGCCCCCGGAACGCGGGGGTTTTCCAAGGCAGGGCATACCGGATCGAGTGGTGCGCGGTGGGACGCGGGCCGAGAATGGATCTGTTTGTCTGTCATCACTGACGCAAGCGCCGCTGTGGCCCCCGACAGCGCCGCGCGCGGGCAGAGAACACGGAAAGGGTGGCTCCACTCATGGCGCAAAGTTTCCTCGGTCAGAAACGCCTTCGTCGCTATTACGGCAAAATCCGCGAAGTCCTTGAAATGCCGAACCTCATCGAGGTTCAGAAATCCAGCTACAAGCTGTTCCTCGAAAGCGGCGACCATCCGCAGCCGATGGATGGTGAAGGCATCAAGGGTGTCTTCCAGTCGGTTTTCCCGATCAAGGATTTCAACGAAACAGCCGTTCTGGAATTCGTCAACTACGAGCTGGAAAAGCCGAAGTACGACGTCGAAGAATGCATGCAGCGTGACATGACCTACAGCGCCCCGCTGAAGGTCACGCTGCGCCTGATCGTCTTTGATGTGGATGAGGACACTGGCGCCAAATCCGTCAAGGATATCAAGGAACAAGACGTCTTCATGGGCGATATGCCCCTGATGACCCCGAACGGCACGTTCATCGTCAACGGCACCGAGCGCGTCATCGTTTCCCAGATGCACCGTTCGCCGGGCGTGTTCTTTGATCACGACAAGGGCAAGACGCATTCCTCGGGCAAGCTGCTGTTTGCCTGCCGGATCATTCCGTACCGCGGTTCCTGGCTGGACTTCGAGTTCGACGCCAAGGACATCGTGTTCGCCCGTATCGACCGTCGCCGCAAACTGCCGGTGACGACGCTTCTGTATGCCCTGGGCCTGGACCAGGAAAGCATCATGGATGCCTATTACGAAACGGTGAACTTCGAGTATCGCCGTGGCGAGGGCTGGGCGACCAAGTTCTTCCCCGAGCGTGTGCGCGGCACCCGTCCGACCTTTGACCTTGTTGACGCCGACAGCGGTGAAGTGATTGCCGAAGCCGGCAAGAAAGTCACCCCGCGCGCGGTCAAGAAGCTGATCGACGAAGGCAAGGTGCAGAACTTGCTGGTGCCGTTCGAGCATATTGTCGGCAAGTTCGTGTCCAAGGACATCATCAACGAAGACACCGGCGCGATCTATGTCGAGGCCGGCGATGAGCTGACCTGGACCGTCGACAAAGACGGCGAAGTGACCGGCGGCACCCTGAAAGAACTGCTGGACGCGGGCATTACCGAGATCCCGGTTCTGGACATCGACAACGTCAATGTCGGTCCGTACATGCGCAACACCATGGCGCAGGACAAGAACATGGACCGCAACACCGCGCTGATGGACATCTATCGCGTGATGCGTCCGGGTGAGCCGCCGACCGTCGAAGCCGCATCGGCCCTGTTCGACACGCTGTTCTTCGACAGTGAGCGTTACGACCTGTCCGCCGTTGGCCGGGTCAAAATGAACATGCGCCTTGCACTGGACAAGCCCGACACCCAGCGCACGCTGGACCGTGACGATATCGTCAAGTGCATCAAGGCACTGGTCGACCTGCGCGATGGCAAGGGCGACATCGACGACATCGACCACCTCGGCAACCGTCGCGTGCGTTCGGTCGGCGAACTGATGGAAAACCAGTATCGCGTCGGTCTGCTGCGGATGGAGCGTGCCATCAAGGAACGCATGTCCTCGGTCGAAATCGACACGGTGATGCCGCAGGACCTGATCAACGCCAAACCGGCGGCCGCAGCGGTGCGCGAATTCTTCGGCTCCTCGCAGCTGTCGCAGTTCATGGACCAGACCAACCCGCTGTCCGAAGTGACGCACAAGCGCCGTCTCTCGGCGCTTGGACCGGGCGGTCTGACCCGTGAGCGTGCCGGCTTTGAGGTGCGCGACGTTCACCCGACCCACTATGGCCGGATGTGCCCGATTGAAACGCCGGAAGGTCCGAACATCGGCCTGATCAACTCGCTGGCCACCTTTGCCCGCGTGAACAAATACGGCTTCATCGAAACACCCTACCGGGTGGTCAAGGACCGCGTCGTCACTGACGAAGTGCACTACATGTCCGCGACCGAAGAAATGCGTCACACCGTGGCGCAGGCCAACGCCCAGCTGGACGAGGATGGCCGGTTCAAGAACGATCTGGTGTCGACCCGGAAATCCGGTGACTACACCCTGTCGCCTTCGGAAAACGTTGACCTGATCGACGTCTCGCCGAAACAGCTGGTGTCGGTTGCCGCATCGCTGATTCCGTTCCTCGAAAACGACGACGCCAACCGCGCCCTTATGGGATCGAACATGCAACGTCAGGCGGTTCCGACCCTGCGCGCCGAGGCGCCTCTGGTCGGCACCGGCATCGAGGAAGTCGTGGCGCGTGACTCCGGCGCGGCCGTTCTGGCCAAGCGCGGCGGGATCATCGACCAGGTCGACGCAATGCGTATCGTTGTGCGCGCGACGGAGGATCTGGAACCCGGTGACCCGGGGGTCGACATCTACCGGATGCGCAAGTTCCAGCGGTCGAACCAGAACACCTGTATCAACCAGAAGCCTCTGGTGAAGGTGGGTCAGACCGTGGGCAAGAACGAGGTCATCGCGGATGGTCCGTCGACCGACATGGGGGAACTGGCGCTTGGCAAAAACGTCATCGTCGCCTTCATGCCGTGGAACGGCTACAACTACGAAGACTCGATCCTGATCTCGGAGCGGATCGCCAAGGACGACGTGTTCACCTCTGTCCACATCGAGGAATTCGAAGTGGCGGCGCGTGACACCAAGCTTGGGCCGGAAGAGATCACCCGCGACATTCCGAACGTCGGTGAAGAAGCGCTGCGCAACCTCGACGAGGCTGGCATCGTCTACATCGGTGCGGACGTGGAACCGGGCGACATCCTTGTCGGCAAGATCACTCCGAAGGGCGAAAGCCCGATGACGCCGGAAGAGAAACTCCTCCGCGCCATCTTTGGTGAAAAGGCTTCCGACGTGCGCGACACCTCTCTGCGGGTGAAGCCGGGCGACTATGGCACTGTTGTCGAGGTCCGCGTCTTCAACCGTCACGGTGTGGAAAAGGACGAACGTGCCCTCCAGATCGAGCGGGAAGAGATCGAGGCACTGGCCCGTGACCGGGACGACGAACTCGCGATCCTCGACCGCAACATCTATGCCCGTCTCAAGGACATGATCCTGGGCAAGACCGCGGTGAAAGGTCCGAAAGGCGTCAAGTCCAACTCGGAAATCAACGAGGATCTGCTGGCCTCGCTGACCCGTGGTCAGTGGTGGCAGCTTGCCCTCGCCGAGGAAGAGGACGCCAAGCACGTCGAAGCCCTGCACGAACAGTACGAAGTGCAGAAGCGCGCGCTGGATGCCCGTTTCGAGGATAAGGTCGAAAAGGTCCGTCGTGGGGACGATCTGCCCCCGGGCGTGATGAAGATGGTCAAGGTCTTCATCGCCGTGAAGCGCAAGCTTCAGCCGGGCGACAAGATGGCCGGCCGTCACGGCAACAAAGGTGTCGTATCGCGCGTGGTGCCGCAAGAGGACATGCCGTTCCTCGCGGACGGGACGCCGGTCGACTTCTGCCTCAACCCGCTGGGCGTTCCTTCGCGGATGAACGTCGGTCAGATCCTTGAAACCCACATGGGCTGGGCCGCGCGCGGTCTGGGCATCGAGGTGGACGAGGCGCTGCAAGAGTACCGCCGGTCGGGTGACCTGACCCCGGTGCGTGAAGCGCTGCGGATCGCCTATGGCGACGAGGTCTATGATGAAGGCCTTGCGCCCATGGGCGAAGAGGACCTGATCGAAGCGGCGGGCAACGTGACCCGTGGTGTCCCGATCGCGACGCCTGTCTTCGACGGGGCCAAGGAGGCCGATGTTGTGGACGCGCTCAAGCGCGCCGGTTTCGACGAGAGCGGCCAGTCCGATCTCTTTGATGGCCGGACGGGTGAGCAGTTCAGCCGCAAGGTGACGGTGGGTGTGAAATACCTGCTGAAACTGCACCACCTGGTTGACGACAAGATCCACGCCCGTTCGACGGGGCCGTACTCGCTCGTCACGCAGCAGCCGCTGGGTGGTAAGGCACAGTTCGGCGGTCAGCGCTTTGGGGAGATGGAGGTCTGGGCTCTGGAAGCTTACGGCGCCGCCTACACCCTGCAGGAGATGCTGACGGTGAAGTCGGACGACGTGGCGGGCCGGACCAAGGTCTACGAGTCGATCGTCAAGGGCGAGGACAACTTCGAGGCCGGCGTACCGGAATCGTTCAACGTTCTCGTCAAGGAGGTCCGCGGTCTGGGCCTCAACATGGAACTCCTGGATGCGGAGGAGGAAGACGCGGAGTGACGCCTGTCACCCACGTGTTCAGCGGGGCGCTGCGGCGCCCCCTCCCACCCGCTTCCCTCTGAATTTGTGAGGAACACATGAACCAGGAACTGACCAACAACCCGTTCAACCCGCTGACCCCGCCCAAGGTCTTTGACGAGATCAAGGTGTCGCTGGCGTCGCCGGAACGGATCCTCTCGTGGTCCTTCGGTGAGATCAAGAAGCCGGAAACCATCAACTACCGCACGTTCAAGCCCGAGCGTGACGGCCTTTTCTGTGCGCGTATCTTTGGCCCGATCAAGGATTACGAATGCCTCTGCGGCAAGTACAAGCGCATGAAGTATCGCGGCGTCGTCTGCGAAAAATGCGGCGTTGAAGTCACGCTGCAAAAGGTGCGCCGCGAACGCATGGGCCACATCGAACTGGCCGCGCCCTGCGCTCATATCTGGTTCCTCAAGTCGCTGCCCTCGCGCATCGGCCTGATGCTGGACATGACGCTGCGCGATCTGGAACGCGTGCTGTACTTTGAAAACTACGTCGTGATCGAACCGGGTCTGACGGATCTCACCTACGGTCAGATGATGACCGAGGAAGAGTTCCTCGATGCCCAGGATCAGTACGGCATGGATGCCTTCACCGCCAACATCGGCGCCGAGGCGATCCGTGAAATGCTGGCCGCAATCGACCTCGAGGCCGAAGCAGAGAACCTGCGCGCGGACCTCAAGGAAGCGACCGGCGAACTGAAGCCCAAGAAGATCATCAAGCGCCTGAAGGTCGTGGAATCCTTCCTCGAGTCGGGCAACCGCCCCGAGTGGATGATCCTGACCGTCGTGCCGGTGATTCCGCCGGAACTGCGCCCGCTGGTGCCGCTGGATGGTGGCCGCTTTGCGACTTCGGACCTGAACGATCTGTACCGCCGCGTTATCAACCGGAACAACCGCCTCAAGCGGCTGATCGAACTGCGCGCGCCTGACATCATCGTCCGCAACGAAAAGCGGATGTTGCAGGAATCCGTCGACGCCCTGTTCGACAACGGCCGCCGTGGCCGCGTCATCACCGGTGCCAACAAGCGCCCGCTGAAGTCGCTGTCCGACATGCTGAAAGGCAAGCAGGGCCGTTTCCGTCAGAACCTTCTGGGCAAGCGCGTCGACTTCTCGGGCCGTTCGGTCATCGTGACCGGCCCCGAACTGAAGCTGCACCAGTGCGGCCTGCCCAAGAAGATGGCGCTGGAGTTGTTCAAGCCGTTCATCTACTCGCGGCTTGAGGCGAAAGGCCTGTCTTCGACGGTCAAGCAAGCCAAGAAACTGGTGGAAAAAGAGCGTCCCGAGGTCTGGGACATCCTCGACGAGGTCATTCGTGAGCACCCGGTTCTTCTAAACCGCGCGCCCACTTTGCACCGTCTGGGCATCCAGGCGTTCGAACCCACGCTGATCGAGGGCAAGGCGATCCAGCTGCACCCGCTGGTCTGCTCGGCCTTCAACGCCGACTTCGACGGCGACCAGATGGCCGTGCACGTCCCGCTGTCGCTGGAAGCGCAGCTGGAAGCGCGCGTTCTGATGATGTCGACCAACAACGTCCTGTCGCCCGCCAACGGCGCGCCGATCATTGTTCCCTCGCAGGACATGATCCTTGGTCTCTACTACGTGACCATCGCCCGCGACGGCATGAAGGGCGAAGGCATGATCTTCTCCTCGCCGGAAGAAGTTCAGCACGCGCTGGACTCGGGCGAGGTGCATCTGCACGCCAAGATCCAGTGCCGCGTCAAGCAGATCGACGAGGAAGGCAACGAAGTCTGGCAGCGTTTCGAAACCACGCCCGGTCGGGTGCGGATCGGTGGCCTGCTGCCGCTGAACGCCAAGGCGCCTTTCGAGCTGGTGAACCGCCTGCTGCGCAAGGGCGACGTGCAGACCGTCATCGACACCGTCTACCGTTACTGCGGTCAGAAAGAGTCGGTCATCTTCTGTGACCAGATCATGCGCCTTGGCTTTGTCGAAGCTTTCAAGGCCGGTATCTCGTTCGGCAAGGATGACATGGTCATCCCGGACAACAAGTGGACGCTGGTCGACGAAACGCGCGAACAGGTGAAGGACTTTGAACAACAGTACATGGACGGCCTGATTACCCAGGGCGAAAAGTACAACAAGGTCGTCGATGCCTGGTCGAAGTGTAACGACAAGGTCACCGAGGCGATGATGAACACCATCTCCGCCCGGCGCGAGGACGAGAACGGCGCCGAGATGGAGCCGAACTCGGTCTACATGATGGCCCACTCCAAGGCCCGTGGCTCGGTCACGCAGATGAAACAGCTGGGCGCGATGCGCGGCCTGATGGCAAAGCCGAACGGCGACATCATCGAAACGCCGATCATCTCGAACTTCAAGGAAGGCCTGACCGTTCTGGAGTACTTCAACTCCACTCACGGCGCCCGTAAGGGTCTGTCGGATACCGCTCTGAAAACGGCGAACTCGGGATACCTGACGCGCCGTCTGGTGGACGTGGCGCAGGACTGCATCATCCGCATGGATGACTGCGGCACCGACCGCGCGATCACTGCGGAAGCGGCCGTCAACGATGGTGAGGTCGTCTCTTCGCTGGGTGAGCGTATCCTGGGCCGGACCGCGGCCGAGGATCTGGTGCACCCGGAAACCGGCGAGATCATGGTCCGCGAGGGCGAGTTGATCGACGAGCGCATGGCCGACACCGTCGAAGAGTCCGGCCTGGCCACGGCGCGCATCCGTTCGCCGCTGACCTGTGAGGCCGAAGAGGGCGTCTGTGCGACCTGTTACGGTCGTGACCTGGCGCGCGGCACCAAGGTGAACACCGGCGAAGCGGTCGGCATCATCGCGGCGCAGTCGATCGGTGAACCCGGCACGCAGCTGACCATGCGGACCTTCCACATGGGCGGCGTTGCGCAGGGTTCGTCGCGGTCCTTCCTCGAAGCCAGCCAGAACGGCAAGATCGCTTTCGCCAACCCCGGGTTGATCACCAACGCGGCAGGTGAACAGATCGTGATGAACCGCAATATGCAGGTTCTGATCATGAGCGATCAGGGCGAGGAAATCGCGTCGCACAAGATGGGCTATGGCTCCAAGCTCTTCGTGGCCGAAGGGCAGGACGTCAAGCGCGGCGACAAGCTGTTCGAATGGGATCCCTACACTCTGCCGATCATCGCCGAGAAGGACGGTGTGGCCAAGCATGTGGACCTTGTGACCGGTATTGCCGTACGCGACGAGACCGACGATGCCACCGGCATGACCCAGAAGATCGTGATCGACTGGCGGGCCGCGCCCAAGGGCAACGAGCTCAAGCCCGAGATCATCCTGATGGATGCCGACGGCGAGCCGGTGCGCAACGACCAGGGCAACCCGATCACCTACCCGATGTCGGTGGACGCCATCCTGTCCTGTGAAGACGGGCAGGAGGTCAAGGCCGGTGACGTCGTGGCGCGTATCCCGCGCGAAGGTGCGAAGACGAAGGACATCACCGGTGGTCTGCCGCGTGTTGCCGAACTCTTCGAGGCACGTCGTCCGAAGGACCACGCCATCATCGCCGAGATCGACGGCTACGTGCGCTTTGGGAAGGACTACAAGAACAAGCGCCGTATCACGATCGAGCCGACGGACGAAAACCTCGAGCCCAAGGAATACATGATTCCGAAGGGCAAGCACATCCCGGTGGTCGAAGGCGACTTTGTCCAGAAGGGTGACTACATCATGGACGGCAACCCGGCCCCGCACGACATCCTGTCGATCATGGGGATCGAGGCCCTTGCCAACTACATGATCGACGAGGTGCAGGACGTCTATCGTCTGCAGGGCGTGAAGATCAACGACAAGCACGTCGAGGTCATCGTGCGCCAGATGCTGCAAAAGTGGGAGATCCTCGACTCGGGTGACACCACGCTGCTGAAGGGTGAGCACGTCGACAAGGTCGAGTTCGACGAAGCCAACGCGAAAGCCGAGAAAAAAGGCGGCCGTCCGGCACAGGGCGAACCGATCCTTCTGGGCATCACCAAGGCGTCGTTGCAAACCCGGTCCTTCATTTCGGCCGCCTCCTTCCAGGAGACGACGCGTGTGCTGACCGAGGCTTCGGTGCAGGGCAAGAAGGACAAGCTGGTCGGCCTGAAGGAAAACGTCATCGTGGGCCGCCTGATCCCGGCGGGCACCGGTGGCGCGACCCAGAAGGTGCGCCGCATTGCGCAGGACCGCGACAATGTCGTGATCGAGGCACGCCGCGAGGAGGCCGAAGCGGCCGCCGCGCTGGCCGCGCCAGAGATGATGGACAGCGGGTCCGACGTGGTCGGTGGCGACGAGTTCGACACGCTGATCGTGGACACGCCGGAAAGCCGCGAATAAGCGGATCTTCGGAGCCAATAGAAACCGGAAAGCCCGCCCCTGCGAGGGGGCGGGCTTTTCCTTTTGCGGGCCTGACCTGTTTCAGGTGTTGAGCGGCCCTTTCCGCCTTTTCCGTACCATTGTCAGCGCAAGCCCCGCCGAAAACAGCGCAAACCCGCAGAGCGCGTATTTTGTCACGGTCTCCATGGTGCCCTCGATCAACAGCGCATGTGCAACGGTTCCCACGAGCACGACGACTCCCAGCGCGGTATGCGCCAAACGCCAGTGCGGATAGCGAAGAGGCAGACGCCCCCGCAGCGCCGCCAGACCTGCGACACCGAAAAGCGCCCACATGGCGGCCACGCCAAAGGGTGAAAACGGAGTCGGTGAGCGCAAGAGCAGCGCGTCAACCACGTCGGGCGGGCTGGTTAGCCAAAGCCCGGCCACATGCAGCACAACCGAAGCCAGCAAGAGTATGCCCAGGCCGCGATGCAGCCAGCGGCTGCGCGACAGGGGCAGATCGGGCACCAGCCCGACCGCCAGAAGCGGTTGCAGACAGGCGAGGCCAAAGGCGGCAATCCCGGCAAAACCGGCGAGGATGTAAACTGGCTGACGCCAAGCCAGCAGCGGGCTATGGGCCGCGGCCCAAAGCGGCACAACCAGCACTAGGGCAAGCGCCGCCCAGGTCAGCGGCCCGCGAAAACGGCTATACGTCACGGGTGGCCGGCCGGTTCAGGCAGGTTCGAGCACGAAATGCGCCTCGAGCGCGGTGTCTCGGGCGCTGGACATCACGGGCCGCAGGAAGACGGTTTTGAAATCCTCGCTGTCATAGGCGAGGTGCCCGTGCGGTTGCCCGAAGGCTGGGACAATCTGCGGCATCTCCAGCCGGAAGTTACCCTGCGCATCGGTCAGCGTTGCCCCGTGGCTGCGTGCGTCGCGTTCATGGCCTTCGGTGGTATGCGCCCAGATCTGGATGCGCTGTCCGGCAAGGGGGGCGCCGTCCCCGGTACGGCGCACGGTGCCGCTCATCCAAAAGCCGCCGCCACCGATCTTGTCGACGATGGGTGCGCCCGGACGATAGTTGTTGGCGCCACCCCGCATGGACCGGGTGGGCGCAATACCGGCCGCGCGGGCGGGCAGGATCAGACCCGAGGTGCCGGTGGCAAGGGCTGCGCCGCCGGTGGCCAGCAGGCCGCGTCGGGATAAGGAACGGATCGTCATGGAGAAACCTCCTTTTGCGCAAATTTGAACCGCCGCAAGGCGTCCGCGTTCAAAGGAACCCTAGTCCGATCCCGGTCACCGGCCAACATGGCGCGCGGCGGCGCGCGATAAAGTGACAGCACCTCTGCGTGATCTGCCCGCCGTCATGCAAAAACCCGGCGGATGTGATCGCCATCAATGGCGAAGCGGGCTTTCAGTTCAGCCTCGCCCGCGGCATCCAGCCGGGGCAGGGCGACCTGTTTGACGTGCTTTCCCTGCCGCGAGTCGTTGTGATCGTTGTGGCCGCGCAGGTACATCGGCGTGTCGGTGAAGGTCACGGTCGGCATGAACTGATTCAGCTTGTTGTGGGCAAAGTTCATGATCGTCTGCCTGACACCGGCGCGGACGGCCACCGCCTGCGCAACGCCCCAATAAGGTGTGACCTGCAATTCGGCACAGATGCCTTCCGCATCCGGACGTCCGATATAGCCCCGGTTCCAGTCGAAACCGACCATGCGATGTCTGTCGAGCAGGGGCGAGACATCCCGTGCCGCCTGCCGCATCTCTGCGATGAAATCCACCGCGACGGCATCGTCATCGTCATGGCGGAATTGCAGGCAGGGTTCGCCGGGATTGCGCAGGCTGTTGATGACCTCCTGACAGACCTTTCGGTGCGGGGCAGGGGGGCGCGATATTACGATGGCCTGCGGAAAATCCTTGATCAGGGCGGCGAGCCGTTCCAGCCAGCGTTCCGGCATCGCCTCGCCCACAAGGATGGCAAAGAGGAAATCCGCGTCGGACTGCGCCTTCAAACCGGGCAGGCAGATGCATTCAAAATGGCGCAAACGCTCCTGCATCCGATGCTCGCCATAGAGGTAGGCGATCCGGTCTTGGATGCTGTCATGCGCGACCTGAAAACCGCCCTCGGCGGGGTAGGAAAAACGGCAGAATCCGATGACTTGCATCTTCTATTCCCATATGCGAAGCCCTTGGCTCTGCATGACATTGCCGCCGCCGCCGGGCAACCCCGCAGGGCTGTTGACAAGGTCCGCGACTCCCCCTATACGCCCCGCTAATCCGCGTCAGCCTTGCTGCATGCGTTTTTACAGAACCAGGTAGTCATGAACTGGGCCACTATCGCCACGTTCCTCTGAGCCTTCACCGCGTCGTTGTCCTCGGTACGGAAACGCTGCGGTTTTTTCGTCGTTTGCCAACCTGTTTTGGCCAGCGGCACAAGAACCGGCCAGCATCCACATGCAGCGGCCAGAACATGAACCTCCGCACGGGAAGGCCCGTGCAGCACATTAGTGAGAAGCACGGGGAAATATCCGGAATGCCCACGATCCAACAGCTGATCCGCAAGCCGCGGCAGCCCAAAGTCAAGCGCTCGAAGTCGCAGCACCTCGAGCAGTGCCCGCAGAAGCGCGGCGTTTGCACCCGCGTCTACACCACCACGCCCAAAAAGCCGAACTCGGCTATGCGTAAAGTGGCGAAGGTGCGTCTGACCAACGGTTACGAGGTGATCAGCTACATCCCGGGTGAGAGCCACAACCTCCAGGAGCACTCGGTTGTGCTGATCCGTGGCGGTCGTGTGAAAGACCTTCCCGGTGTGCGCTACCACATCCTCCGCGGTGTTCTGGACACCCAGGGCGTCAAAGATCGTAAGCAGCGCCGCTCGAAGTACGGCGCCAAGCGTCCCAAGTAAGAGGATACATAGATGTCTCGTCGTCACGCTGCTGAAAAACGCGAAGTCCTGCCCGACGCCAAGTATGGTGATCGCGTCCTGACAAAATTCATGAACAACCTGATGTACGACGGCAAGAAATCCGCCGCCGAACGCATCGTCTACAACGCTCTCGACCGCGTTGAAGCCAAGGTGAAGCGCGCTCCGGTGGAAATCTTCCACGAAGCGCTGGACAACATCAAACCCTCCGTCGAGGTCCGCTCGCGCCGGGTTGGTGGTGCCACCTATCAGGTTCCGGTCGAAGTGCGCCCCGAGCGCCGCGAAGCTCTGGCCATCCGCTGGCTGATCAACGCATCGCGCGCCCGTAACGAAAACACCATGGAAGAACGCCTCGCCGGCGAACTACTTGACGCAGTGCAGTCGCGTGGTGCCGCCGTTAAGAAGCGCGAAGACACCCACAAGATGGCCGACGCCAACAAAGCGTTCAGCCATTACCGTTGGTAAACCCAAGCTCAAGGACCTGACAGATGGCCCGCGATTATCCTCTCGACCGTTACCGTAACTTCGGGATCATGGCGCATATCGACGCTGGTAAAACCACCACGTCGGAGCGGATCCTCTACTACACCGGCAAGTCGCACAACATCGGCGAAGTGCACGACGGTGCTGCAACCATGGACTGGATGGAGCAGGAGCAGGAGCGGGGCATCACCATTACCTCGGCTGCGACGACCACCTTCTGGCAGCGCCAGGAGTTGCCGACTGCTGACGGCACCTCGGACACCAAGTTCCGCTTCAACATCATCGACACTCCCGGCCACGTTGACTTCACCATCGAAGTCGAACGTTCGCTGGCCGTGCTGGACGGTGCTGTTTGCGTTCTTGACGCCAACGCCGGTGTCGAACCGCAGACCGAAACCGTGTGGCGTCAGGCTGACCGCTACAAGGTTCCGCGGATTGTCTTCGTCAACAAGATGGACAAGATCGGCGCTGACTTCTTCAACTGCCACAAGATGGTTGAAGAGCGCACCGGTGCACGCGCCATCCCGGTCGGGATCCCGATCGGCGCCGAATCCGAGCTGGAAGGTCTGCTGGACCTCGTCCTGATGAAGGAATGGCTGTGGAAGGGCGACGACCTCGGCGCGTCCTGGACGCTTGAGGACATCCGTCCCGAGCTGCAGGATCAGGCCGATGAATGGCGTGGCGTGATGATCGAAGCCGCCGTCGAAATGGACGACGAGTGGATGGAGAAGTACCTGGAAGGCGAAGAGCCTGACGTGGACTCGCTCCGCAAGCTGCTGCGCAAGGGCACGCTGGAAATGGCGTTTGTCCCGATGCTGGGCGGTTCGGCGTTCAAGAACAAAGGTGTGCAGCCGCTGCTGAACGCCGTGATCGACTATCTGCCCAGCCCGCTGGACGTGGTCGACTACATGGGCTTTGCCCCGGACGACGAGACCGAAGAGCGTAACATCGCCCGCCGCGCGGACGACGACATGCCCTTCGCCGGTCTGGCGTTCAAGATCATGAACGACCCCTTTGTCGGCTCGCTGACCTTCACCCGGATCTATTCGGGCAAGATGAACAAGGGCGATTCGATCCTGAACTCGACCAAGGGCAAGAAAGAGCGCATCGGTCGTATGATGATGATGCACTCGAACAACCGCGAGGAAATCGAAGAGGCCTTCGCGGGCGACATCATCGCGCTGGCGGGTCTGAAGGACACCACCACCGGTGACACGCTCTGTGATGCCAAGGAACCGGTGGTTCTGGAAACCATGACCTTCCCGGATCCGGTGATCGAGATCGCTGTCGAGCCCAAGACCAAGGGCGACCAGGAAAAGATGTCTCAGGGTCTGGCCCGTCTGGCCGCCGAAGACCCGTCCTTCCGCGTGGAAACCGACCTGGAATCGGGTCAGACCATCATGAAGGGCATGGGCGAACTTCACCTGGACATCCTGGTTGACCGTCTCAAGCGCGAGTTCAAGGTCGAGGCCAACATTGGTGCGCCGCAGGTGGCTTATCGTGAGACCATTTCTCACGAGGTCGAACACACCTACACCCACAAGAAACAGTCGGGTGGTTCGGGTCAGTTCGCCGAAGTCAAGCTCATCATCTCGCCCACTGAAGCCGGTGAAGGCTATTCCTTCGAATCCCGCATCGTCGGTGGTTCGGTTCCGAAGGAATACATCCCCGGTGTCGAAAAAGGCATCAACTCGGTCATGGACAGCGGCCCGCTGGCGGGCTTCCCCGTGATCGACTTCAAGGTTGCCCTGATCGACGGTAAGTTCCACGACGTGGACTCCAGCGTTCTGGCCTTTGAAATCGCGGCGCGTATGTGCATGCGTGAAGGCATGCGCAAAGCGGGTGCCAAGCTGCTGGAACCGATGATGAAAGTCGAAGTGATCACGCCGGAAGAATACACCGGTGGCATCATCGGCGACCTGACCTCGCGTCGGGGTCAGGTGTCGGGCCAGGAGCCCCGCGGCAACGCCGTGGCGATCAACGCCAACGTTCCGCTGGCCAACATGTTCGGCTACATCAACACGCTGCGTTCGATGTCTTCGGGCCGCGCGCAGTTCACGATGCAGTTCTCGCACTACGATCCGGTGCCGCAGAACATCTCGGACGAGATCCAGGCCAAGTACGCATAAGCCGGGTGGCGGGGTGAACCCCGCCCTACCCACCACCGTAGGGTGGGGCGACGCCCCACCATCCGTCCAAAAGAGGAGCCTATCCAATGGCAAAGGAAAAGTTTGAACGCGGCAAGCCGCACTGCAACATCGGCACCATCGGTCACGTTGACCATGGCAAGACCACGCTGACGGCTGCGATCACGAAGTACTTCGGTGACTTCAA
>NZ_JAHUZG010000011.1 GCF_019218285.1 Antarctobacter sediminis | reverse complement strand
GCGGGGTGGAGCAGCCCGGTAGCTCGTCAGGCTCATAACCTGAAGGTCGTAGGTTCAAATCCTACCCCCGCAACCAAATTAAAAAACCAGGCCGCACCTGAAAGGGTCGCGGCCTTTTTGACATTCCAAAGTCAAAATATCCAAAAAAAACATCAACAAAAAAGAACGGGTATAAACAGACCTTCTGATATGCCAGCCACGACCCGAAGGCAGTCCGGCAGGAACATCCGCCGGGCAACTCTGAGGTCAGGGGAAAGATGATAGCCGTCACTGTCACGCTCCGACGGAACGGCCAACAGATCGCCAGACATGTTATAATGAGGGCTCTGTGCCCTTGGCCAACACTGGGAAAGTCCGGATTGGGGCGCAAGTGCTATCAAGCATTGTCTTGGTTGCCGGAATCTCTGTAAGCGTTGCTCCCGGCTCACGCGGGATCAGCTTGACTGTATGAAGTTCCAGGGAACGAGTTCATCGACCCGGCTGGCGGGGTGACCTGCAGTGATGGCGTCGAGGGTGGCGAAGGGCTCGACGCCGTTGATCTTCACCGTCGCGATGAGTGAAGCGATGCGGTCCCAGGCTCGGCCGCCTTCATCATGCCCGGCGAAGAGGGCGTTCTTTTTTGTGAGGGCGATAGGGCGGATCAGGTTCTCGACAGCATTGGAGTCGATCCCGACGCGGCCGTCGCGGAGGAAGGTCTGCAGCCCGTCCCACTGACGGTGGATGTAGGCCAGCCTCTCTCCGAGACGCGACTTTGAGGAGACTCGGCGGCGCTGGCTCTGCAGCCATTCTCCGAACCCGGTGACCAGCGGCGCTGTGCGGGTCTGCCGGGCGGTCAGCCGCTGGCCGGGGCCCATACCGCGGATCTCACCCTCGATTCGTAGAGCTCCGCAATCCGGCCCAGCCCCTCGGCGGCGATCTCCGATCCGTCACGGTCGAAGACTTCCTTCAGCTTCCTGCGGGCAAGCGCCCAGCAAGGCGGGACGGTGACCGGCGCGCCGCACTTCCGCGAGGGCGCGTCAGCCGGTTGTATCCGTCCAGCTGCAGGATGCTATCGAAGCCCTGCAGGATCTGTTCCGCGTTCAGCCCGGGGCATAGGTGAAGACCACGCCGGGCGGGTCATCGCCGCTCCATCCCCTGTCGTCTCGGGCCAGCGCCCAGAGATACCTGGTCTTTGTCCGGCCGCGGCCCGGGTCCAGGACCGGCGCCGTGGTCTCGTCCATGAACAGCTTGCCCGTCCCTTTCAGGTGCTCGGCCAGCCGCCTGTAAGCCGTCACAAGTCCGCTGCCGTCCCAGAAAAGGATCTCAACCTGTCCGCCCGTTTGGCGCGGAACACAAAGACCGTGCCGGTGGACGGATCTTCCGCCAGCGCTGACTGCACCAGCGATGCCAGGCCGTCATGGCCTTTGCGGAAATCCATCGGCTTTGTCGCCACCAGTATCCGGACGCGCTGCGAGGGCATCAGCATGGCGTGACCCGACGCGTAGATCTCCACGCCCAACGATTTGAGAAACGAATTTGTAGCGCACATTGCGAAACGCACTCCCCACTCTGAGGTGAGCAAGATCTCGCAGCACCGGATGGAGGCTACAACGTGGGGCCGGGACACCGGTTACGAATCCCGCCCTCGGCGCCGCCAGTTGATTGACGAGTGCCTTCGCCGTCGATAGAGATCTTCACATGGAAAACACGACAATCATCGCAATCACTTGGTGGCTGGCCTCCTGACAAGGTGGCTGGATGACCGATCGTATTCCGAGGCCGCCGCGAGGGCGGCCTTTTGTTTTCCAAGCTTCCCGATGCGCGGCCTCTCTTTTCAAGAGAAGACGTAAAATGAACAGACCAACCATTCTGACAGGTGACCGCACCACCGGGCCGCTGCACATCGGGCACTATGCCGGCTCGCTGGCCAACCGGCTGCGATACCAAGACACACACGAGCAATTCCTGCTGCTTGCGGATACCCAGGCGCTGACCGACAACGCGCATGATACGGAGAAGGTGCGGCGCAACGTGATCGAAGTCGCGCTGGACTATCTGGCCGTGGGCATTGATCCCGCTCGCACCACGATCTGTCTGCAATCGCATCTTCCCGCACTGGCCGAACTGTCGATGCTTTACCTCAACTTCGTCACCGTGGCGCGGCTTGAACGGAACCCGACGATCAAGGACGAAATCCGCGCGCGTGGATTCGGGCGCGACATTCCTGCCGGATTTCTCTGTTATCCGGCGGCGCAGGCGGCGGACATTACCGCTTTCAAGGCGACGGTTGTGCCGGTCGGCGAGGACCAGGCCCCGCTCATCGAGCAAACGAACGAGATCGTGCGGCGCATCAACGCAACCGCGGGCTGCGCCGTGTTGCCGGAGGCTCAGGCGATTATCCCGAAGGCGGGCCGGTTGCCAGGCGTCGACGGCAAGGCCAAGATGTCGAAATCCGGTGGCAACGCCATTGCGCTCTCCGCGTCACCATCGGAAATCCGAAATTCCGTCCGGGCGATGTTCACCGATCCCAACCACCTGCGTGTCGAGGACCCGGGCTGTGTCGAGGGCAATGTTGTCTTTAGCTATCTCGATGCCTTCGACCCGGATCAGGACGGGCTTGCCGACCTCAAGGCGCACTATCAGCGCGGCGGGCTTGGAGATGGCAATATCAAGGCGCGTCTGGAAGGCATCCTTCAGGAGCTAATTGCCCCAATCCGCAAGCGCAGGGCGCAGCTGTCCGAAGATCGTGGCTACGTTCTTGAGGTGATCAAAGAGGGCACGGAACGGGCGCGAGAGCGCACCGAGGCAACAAAGCACGAGGTGGTGAATGCCTTGGGTCTGTTCCAGTTGTAGTTCGGGGGCGAGGGACGGGCCGGATCAAGGCTCCACAACCGCCTGTCACCAAGCTGACGACAGTGTTTCGCGATGGGTGGGGCGCTGACGCCCGAACCAGTGTGTCCCGGTCTCGTTCGCGACGAGCCTTCGAAACCGGATAAAAACCAAGCCGCGCCCGATTGGGGCGCGGCTGACATACGTGCGAAATCTCAACAGACACAAAAAGCGTCGAACCTCAAACTCGCCCAAACACAGGTCCCAAGACCCAAGACACCAGCCGCAAAACCACATGTCTTTGCCAAGCCCGACCTGATCGCCGAGGTCGGGCGACGGCCACGATCACGATTTCAGCCGGGTTCCCCGTCGGAACAGCGCCCATGCGGCAAGGCATGCCGCAAGGGTTGCCAGAAGGGCCACGGCAAATCCTACCGCAGGCCCGGTGTCCGATACGCCGATCACCCCCCAGCGTGCTCCGTCGATCAGGTAAAAGACCGGGTTGAGGTGCGTTACCTGATACAATCCTTTTGGCAGGGCCTCGACCGAGTAGAAAGTGCCGGACAAAAAGGCCAGGGGCGTGATGATGAAATTTGTGATTGCCGCCATCTGATCGAATTTCTGCGAAAAGATTGCCGCGATCAATCCAAGAGCCGACAGGAAGGCCGCACCCAATGTCACAAAGGCCAAAGTGACCAATGGTGCCTGTGGAACGATCCCCAGCGCCACGGCAAAGGTCACCAAAAGGGCCACCGCCACGCAGAGGCCCCGGATTGTGCCGCCGATGACATATCCCAGAACCACTTCGCCTGCGGACAAGGGCGGCATCAAGGTATCAACGATGTTTCCCTGAACCTTTGAGATCATCAGGGAACTGGATGTGTTGGCAAAGGCATTCTGGATCACCGTCATCATGAGGATTCCCGGCGCGATGAAGGTGGTAAAGGGCACACCCATGACCTCACCCCGCTGGGGGCCGATGGCGATGGTAAAGATCATCAGGAACAGGCCCGCGGTCACCAGAGGCGCCAGCAGGGTCTGGGTCCAGACATTGGTGAAACGCAGGATCTCGCGCTTGCAGAGGGTGTAAAATCCCAGCCAGTTGACACGTCCGAAACGACGGGCGCCGGGTTCATAGGCAAATTGATCTGACATGGTGACTCCATTTCTGCTCGCCGCCTTGTAACTGCTGCGTTCATGATTAAAATAGGGCCACCCAAGGAAACATCAGGCGGCCCCACTACGTGGCCGCTTTTTTCGCTGAGGATGCCTCATGTCGTGGACCGATGAACGCGTTGAACTGCTCAAGAAGATGTGGTCGGAAGGCCAGTCTGCCAGCCAGATCGCAAAGGAACTGGGCGGGGTGACGCGCAACGCCGTGATTGGCAAGGTTCACCGCCTCGGTTTGTCGAACCGCGCCGGCGCCGCGCCCGCCGCGACCGAAGCCAAGCCCGAGCCCAAACCGCAGCCCGCGGCAGCCAAGGCCAAGCCTGCGCCGAAACCTGCGCCTGCGGCCAACAAGCCCGAACCCGCGCCGGAACCCAAACCCGCGCAGGCAGTGGCCGCCACCCCGGCGGTCAGCCCGGCCCGCAAGCAGATCATCCCGGCCGGTCAACCGCTGCCGCCGCAGCCCTCGACCAACGAGATCAGCCCCGAGGCGCTGGCCAAGGTCAACGAGGTCGAGAAGAAATCCAAGAAGCTGACCCTGATGGAGCTGACCGAGCGGACCTGCAAATGGCCCGTGGGCGACCCCGCGACCGAGGATTTCTGGTTCTGCGGTCTGCCCGTTCAGCAGGGCAAACCCTATTGCGAGGCCCATGTCGGCGTGGCCTTCCAGCCGATGAGCGCGCGGCGCGACCGCCGCCGCTGATACTGGCCAACGATCATCAGCTATTCAGACGCGCCCCGCAGTTGCAGGGCGCGTTTTGCGTCTGTCCGGCATGTGTCCAGCCAGCCGTAGCGGCCCGAAACCTCCTGGGCCATCCAAAAGCCATCGCCAAGTGCGCCCTCATCTTCTGGCCCGGCGGGCATCCAACTGCAAAATACGTATCGAAACTGCCCTGCGCCATCGCTTTCGATATCTACGTGCAGTCCGTCCTCTGCTCCGGCGATCCGTTCCAGATGTTGCCAGCCCATCACCTGCCACCTTCCCCAATTGCCCTTGCCACGCTATGACGCGCCATGACCCAGAATCCTCCTGACTTGCGCCCGGACCTTGCCCGCGCGCGCGTGACCGAAACCGCCCGCCCCGGCCAGCCAACCATTGGCATGGTCAGCCTTGGCTGCCCCAAGGCGCTGGTGGACAGCGAGCGTATCCTGACCCGCCTGCGGGCCGAGGGCTATGGCATCTCTCCGGATTATTCCGGCGCCGATGCGGTGATCGTCAACACCTGCGGGTTTCTGGACAGCGCCAAGGCCGAAAGCCTTGAGGCCATCGGCGAGGCGCTGAACGAGAACGGCCGCGTGATCGTCACCGGCTGCCTTGGGGCCGAACCCGAGTATATCACGGGCGCGCATCCCAAGGTGCTGGCTGTCACCGGCCCGCATCAATATGAACAGGTGCTGGACGCGGTCCATGCCGCCGTTCCGCCCGATCCGGACCCTTTCATCGACCTGCTGCCCGCCAGCGGTGTTAGCCTGACCCCGCGCCATTTCAGCTATCTGAAGATTTCAGAAGGCTGCAATCACGCCTGCAAGTTCTGCGTGATCCCCGACATGCGCGGCAAACTGGTCAGCCGCCCGCACCGCGCCGTGCTGCGCGAGGCGGAAAAGCTGGTCGAGGCCGGGGTGAAGGAACTGCTGGTCATCAGTCAGGATACCAGCGCCTATGGCACCGACTGGAAAGACCGCGAATCCAAGTTCCCGCTGCTTGACCTTGCACGCGACCTCGGGTCGCTCGGCGCTTGGGTGCGGATGCATTACGTCTATCCTTATCCCTACGTGCGCGAGCTGATCCCGATGATGGCCGAGGGGCTTGTTTTGCCCTATCTCGACATTCCGTTCCAGCACGCCCACCCGGACACGCTGCGCCGCATGGCGCGGCCTGCGGCGGCCACCCGCACGCTGGATGAAATCGCCGCTTGGCGCGCGATTTGCCCTGAAATCACCCTGCGATCGACCTTTATCGTTGGTTATCCGGGCGAGACCGAGGAGGAGTTCCAAACTCTGCTGGACTGGCTGGACGAGGCGCAACTGGACCGTGTCGGCTGCTTTCAATACGAAAACGTTGCGGGGGCGCGGGCCAATGCGCTGCCCGATCACGTGCCCGAAGAGATCAAGGCCGAACGCTGGGCGCGGTTCATGGAAAAGGCGCAAGCGATTTCCGAAGCCAAGCTGGCCGCCAGACTGGGCCAGCGGATCGAGGTCATCGTCGATGAGGTGGATGAAGAGGGCGTCGCCACCTGCCGAACCAAGGCCGATGCGCCGGAAATCGATGGCAACCTGTTCATCGACGAGGGGGCCGGGGCACTGGAACCGGGACAGATCGTCACCGTCGAAGTGGACGAAACAGGAGAATACGACCTGTGGGGGCGGTTGGTCTGACCGCTGCCCGCCTTATGGGCGGAACAGCCGCGACCACGGGCGGGACCTTGCCTTGGCGCGTGACAGGCTGGCCTGCCACAGCGCCTCGACACGGGTATCGTCAACGGCACAGATCTGCGCCACATCACGCAACTCGGAAAACAGCGCCTCGGCCTCTGGCTGGGGCATTTCGGGTGCGCCCATGTCCGGAAAGCTTACATCCAGTGCGTGTTGGGTCCATTCCAGATCGGTGACCCGGGCCTCGCAAATCGCGCGAACCTGCGGAAACAGGCCGGGTCGTTTGGCACCGGGAACCTCGGCATCCATGGCCACGATGATCTTGCGCAGTGCTTTCTTGTCCTCGGCATATCGTCGGGGCAATTCGCGGGTGCCGCGAAACACCTGTTGCAACAGTGTCATCGCCTCGGCCGAAACCGAGGTATTGTCCTCTTCGCTGCCTCGTGCCAGCGCATCGGGATCCAGTTCGGGCAGGAAACGGCTGACGAAATCAACCACGACATCCCCGCCCAGAAGGTGATCGCGCGCAAAGCGGCGTGCGTGAACGGGACCGGGCCCGTGATCGACAAAGGGTTCCAGCGTGTCGCGGATGCGGCTGGGGGATATGGGCCGGAACTCTGGCCGTTTCTTGATGTCCTGCTGCACATTCGACAGGAAAAAGGGGGCAGGGCTGCGCAGATAGGCCACAACATCCGTCCGTTTGGCGATCCGGGCGCAGTTTTCGGTCAACCGTGCCAATGCCTCTGTCGGCAGCGGTCTGAACTGGTTCTCACAGCTCAGGACGATTGTGCGGGGCTTCTCCCGGGCGATCTGCGTCAGAAGATCCTCCCACAGGCGGCTGGCATTGGCGCGCGCCTCCTGGACGGTATCCGCCAATGAAGCCATCTGCACGGGATCGTCGGGCAGGTCGCCATGCAGATGCGGGAACAGCAATTGGTGATTGTCGTGGCGTCCGGGGTCGGGAAACAGTACCCCGGCGGCCATCAACTGGGGGGCAGAGCTGCGCAGGCAGCGCTGGATCGAGGTCGAGCCCGTCTTGCCGTGGCCCAGGTGCAGGATCAGCCGTTCGGCCCGAAATTCGGTGGTCATGGGTCAGATGACCGTCTCATCCTCAAGGTGCAGCTTCATGTCGATCAGCACCTTTTGCAGGGCGACGGTTTCTTTCAGCAGGCGCTTGGCCTCATTGGCGGTGATGATCCCGTCCTCGATGCTTTGCTGGTATTCGGCCATCAGCATTGCAAACCGCTGGGACAGGGCAATGACATCGGCATTCACCCCACCCGAGGACTTGGAGTTGCGGCGGCTGTCGTCGAAATGCAGCTGAATGCCTTTCAGTTCGGCCAGCGCGGCGGTCACATGCGGATAAGAAGCTGCTTCTTCCAACGCTGCGACGGCATCCACGGGCATGAAGCGGTCGGCATGTTCGGGATAGTCAGAATAATACCGGCCCAGCGTCGCCTTGGACTTGCCGGTCAGTTCGCAGGCCGCCTCGATCCCTACATCCTTGACGAGAGCTTCGATGTGTTTTTTCAGATACCGTCCTACGACCGACATGTAACCCCCCTTGCCCCGGTTCCGTTTGCCGGGGACCGCCCGAAGATCATTCCCATTATTATCGTCCTTTCACAATGTCATGCGGTTTCTCGGCGCGGGTCAAGGCGCTGGGGCGCCTTGACCCTACGTTATCCTATACCTGTGCGTAGGTAAGCGCGGCTTTTGTGATGCTTGCCATGCGTCGGGGGCTGGGGCATGACCCCGCCATGGCCAAGCTGCATTTTCACTATTCCACCATGAACGCGGGCAAGTCGACGCTGCTCTTGCAGGCGGCCCACAACTATAACGAGCGCGGAATGCAGACCTACCTGCTGACCGCGGCCATCGACGACCGCGCTGGCGAGGGGCGGATCGGCTCGCGGATCGGGCTGTCACGGACCGCAGACATATTCCGGCCTGCGACAGATCTGTTCACCAAGATCGCGGCGCGGTTGGAACAGGGGCCGGTGGCCTGCGTTTTCATCGACGAGGCACAGTTCCTGACGCGTGAACAAGTCTGGCAACTGGCGCGCGTGGTGGATGACCTGAAAGTGCCGGTGATGGCCTACGGTCTGCGCGTCGACTTCCGGGGAGAGTTGTTCCCCGGCTCTGCCGCGCTGCTGGCGCTGGCGGACGTCATGCGCGAGGTGCGCACGATCTGCCATTGCGGGCGCAAAGCCACGATGGTGGTTCGGCAAGGTGAAAACGGAGAGATCCTGACGGACGGTGCACAGGTCCAGATCGGCGGCAATGAAACCTATGTGAGCCTGTGCAGGCGGCATTGGCGCGCGGCCATGGGCGACCCGACGGAATAGAGGTATGGCTCCGGTTTGGGGCAATGCGGGAATCGGCTTAGACTGCTGAGAGCAAAGCAGGAGCGCCGCATGCCCATGTCCCTGACCAACCCGATTACCACGCACGAACAGCTGCGCGCGATTCTTGAACCGTGGCACGGAAATGCCAGCGCCAAGGACTTGGGGCATATCAATGAAGTTGGCCGCGCTTTCATCGCGCGGTCACCCTATGTGATGGTCTCGACCGTGGGGGCGGATGGACGGCATGACATATCGCCCAAAGGGGACGCGCCGGGTTTTGTCGAGGTGGTGGACGATCATACGCTGATCATTCCCGACCGGCTGGGCAATCATCGGCTCGACAGTTTCGAGAACCTGCTGGTGAACCCTGGCCTTGGTCTGTTTTTCCTGATCCCCGGCTTCAAAGAGACCCTGCGCGTATCGGGCACCGGGCAGATCGCGGCGGATGAGGATATTCGCGCGCGCCATGCGGTGAACGGCAAGCTGCCGGATCTTGTGCTGGTGGTGACGGTGCAGCAGGCTTTCATGCATTGTTCCAAATCCTCGACCCGCTCACGGATCTGGGCGCCAGAGATGTGGCCCGACCTCGACGGAGTGCCCTCACTGGCGGATTGGGTCAAGGCAAGCGTCGAGACCGCAGAGAGCCTCGAGCAGGTCCAAGCCAACCACGACAGTGACGCAGCAACGCGCATGTATTGAAGTCCCCTGCAACTTCTGGTGAAGGGTCTCTTGCGACACGTGGCCGATTCACTAACCTGCCCTCATGATCCGACAGTTACTTCCCGTCAGTGCCCTTCTCCTTGGCTCCGCCCTCTTGCTGTTTGCAGGCGGGATGCACGGGCTGATCCTGCCTGTTCGTGGGGCTGCCGAAGGATTTAGCGCCGCCGAACTCGGCCTTTTGGGGACGGGCTGGGCCGTGGGCTACGTGCTGGGCTGCCTCTACGTGCCGCGGATCGTGGGCGCCGTTGGGCATATCCGGGCCTTTGGCGTCATGTGCGCCTTTGCCGGTGTGGCGATCCTGTTGCAGGCGCTGCTGGTCTCGCCCGAGTTCTGGATCCCGGTGCGCGCCGTGTCGGGGTTCTGTTTCGCGGGCGCGGCGATGATCGTGGAAAGCTGGCTGTCGGATCGGGCCTCGCCTCAGTCGCGGGGCACGATCTTTGGCGTCTACACGATGGTCAACCTTGGCGCTACAACCGCCGGGCAGATGGCGATTGCGCTGGGCGATGCCAGCGGCTTTCTTTTCTTTGCCGTGGCGGCGATTGTCTATTCGCTGGCTCTGGTGCCGACAGCCCTGTCGACCTCGGAATCGCCCGCGCCGCTGACCTCGGTCAAGCTGAACCTGCCGCTCCTGTGGCGCAACTCGCCGGTGGCGGTGGCGGCGGTCTTCCTCGTGGGGATTTCCAACGGCTCTTTTGGTACACTGTCCGCTGTCTACGGCAACGGCGTTGGGTTGCCCTTGGGGGCGATTGCGCTTTTTGCCTCGATCCCGGTTCTGGCGGGGGCCTTGGCACAGGTGCCGATCGGCTTTGCCTCGGACCGGATGGACCGGCGCAAGGTGCTGGTGGCGGTGGCACTGATCGCCTTGGGGGCAGACCTTGGGTTCATCCTGCTGGCACCGCAGGACCAGTTCATGAACCTCGTTCTGGTTTCGGCCTTCGGGGCGGCGATTTACGCCATGTACCCGATCATCGTCGCGCATGCGAATGACCACGCGCCCGAAGGCACGGCGATTCAGGTCTCGGGTGGGCTGTTGATGGTCTATGGCATCGGCAATATCGCCGGGCCGCTGATCGCCGGTGTGGCCATGTCCGCCACAGGGCCGCAGGGCCTGTTCCTGACGACGATTGTCGCTCATGTCATCATGATACTCTACACGGTCTGGCGGATTCTGCAGCGGGCCGCCGTCCGGGACGAGGACAAGACCGCCTTCCAGATATCGGCGCCGGCGCGGGGCATCACGCCGGAAACCGCCGCCCTTGCCGGTGGCGAGGACGAAGCCGAAGAGCTGGAAGAGGCGATGGAGGCCGAAGAGGCCGATCAGGCGCGTTCGACCAGAACCGATCCGACGGAATAACCGGCCCCAAAGGAACAGATCACACCTTTGTCGCCCGGTGCCATGTCGGACGAATGCTTGGAAAAGGCGATGATCGACCCGGCCGACGAGGTGTTGGCGTAATCCTGAAGGATGTTGGGCTGTTCGCCCTCTTCGGGGACGCGGCCCAACACTTTTTTCCCGATGAAATCATTCATCGTCTTGTTGGCCTGATGCAGCCACAACCGTTTCAGCTCATCCGCCTGCCACCCCTCGTCCGAGATGTGGCCAAGGATATGGGCCGAAACCATGGGCAGCACTTCTTTAAAGACCTTGCGACCGTTCTGCATGAACTGCATGTCGCGCCGGTCGTCCATCTGGTCGTGTGTGCGGCGCAGAAAGCCGTTGTTGTTACGGATGTTGTTGGAAAACTGCGTGGCGCAGCGGGTGGACCGGATAAGCCAATGATCGCCCCGCGCCTCGGCGGCCGGTTCGATCACAACTGCCGTACAGACATCGCCAAAGATGAAATGGCAATCGCGGTCGCGCCATTCCAGGTGCCCCGAGCAGATCTCGGGGTTGACCACCAGCGCGCGGCGCGCGCTGCCCGCGCGGATCATATCCGAGGCCGCCTGAATGCCGAAAGTGGCCGAGGAACAGGCCACGTTCATGTCAAAGGCAAAGCCGCCCGCACCCAGCAACTGCTGGATCTCGATTGCGATGGCCGGATAGGCCCGTTCGTGGTTCGAAGCGGCGCAGATGACAAGGTCGATATCCTCACCCTTGCGGCCCGCCATTTCCAGTGCCTTGCGACAGGCATCCAGCGCCATTTCCGCCATGATGCCCGGCGCCTCGTCGGGACGGGCGGGCAGGCGCGGATACATGCGGGTCGGGTCCAGAACACCGTCCTTGTCCATGACAAACCGGCGCTCGATCCCCGAGGCGGAAAAGATGAAATCAGCACTGGAATGATCCATCGCCGCGACCTCGCCCGCGTCGATCGCCTGCGCGTTCTCGGCGTTCCAAAGGTCGGCATAGGCATTGAAGGCCACGACAAGTTCATCGTTCGAGATGCTGAGCTCGGGGGTGAAAACCCCGTGGCCGGTGATCGCGGGCGTTGTCATGGCTCTTTCTCCGCTGTCACGAAACCCGCTTCAGGGCTTCTTCTTGGTCCAAATACTCATATCCGCCGCCTGCCGCTTGCGCCAGCGTCAGTGCATACGCGTTCCGTTGGGGGCCGCCTTGTCCGGGCCGATCAGCACGATTGCGCCGGTTTCGTCGGCCACGCCCAGCACCAGAACTTCGGACCGCATGGGGCCGATCTGGCGCGGGGGGAAATTGACCACGGCCATGACCTGTTTTCCGACCAAGGTTTCCGGGTCGTAATGCACGGTGATCTGGGCCGAGCTTTTCTTTTCGCCAATCTCGGGGCCGAAGTCGATCCAGAGCTTGATGGCCGGTTTGCGCGCCTCGGGGAAAGGTTCGGCGCGGATCACGGTGCCAAGGCGGATGTCCACCTTGAGAAAATCGTCAAAGCTGATTTCATCCATTCGCCAGTTCCTTTGATCGGTTGCTTGCGGCGGCCACGGTCGCGCGGATCAGCGGTGGCAGCCCCTTGTCTTCGTTCATCAATACGTCCAACCCGGCCTGCGTGGTGCCATTGGGCGAGGTCACATTGCGGCGCAGTTGCGCGGGATCTTCGCCAGATTCCTTGGCCAGCGCCCCTGCGCCCGCAACTGTGGCACGAGCCAGCGACATGGCCAGATCGGGTGCAAGCCCCTCGGCTTCACCCGCCTTTGCAAGGCATTCGATCATGTGAAAGACATAGGCCGGGCCAGAGCCGCTGACGCCGGTCACGGCATCCATCTGGCTCTCGCTTTCCAGCCGGACAACTTCGCCCACGGCGGACAGCAGGTCTTCTGCCTGGTCCAGATGCGCCGCGGTGGCATGGCTGTTGCCGATGATCGCAGTGATGCCCTTGCCCACGGCGGCGGGCGTGTTGGGCATGGCGCGCACGATGGGAACGCCGCCAAGGTGGGCTTCATAGGTGGTGATCGGGGTGCCCGCGGCAACGGACACAAACAGCGTGTCGCCCTTGGGCAGCGATTGCAGCGCGGGCAGCGCCTCGCCCATCATCTGCGGTTTGACCGCGATCAGGACGACGGCGGGGCTGTCGCCAAATCCTTCGTTGATGAGGACGCCCTGCTCCTTGAGCCAATCCGAGGGGTAGGGATCCTGTACCCGGACAGAGCTTGCGGGCAAGCCGCGTGCCAGCCAGCCCGCCAGCATGGCGGACCCCATCTTTCCACATCCCAAAAGCGCCAGCCCGCGCCGTGCCAGTTCGCTGTCCTGCATGATGTCCCCCTGAGAAATCTCCGGCGGACACTAGGCCCGCCAGAGACGAGGAGCAACATCACTCGGCCATGATTGACGCGGGGGCGGTGCCGTCGTTCAGCCAGGCTTCCAGCGGGGTCATCGGGTCCAGCGCGGCGGCGTTGATGCCGTCCGGGCCGGGCAGGATGCCGCAATGGTCGACGCCGGGAACCATGAAAAGCGCGACGTTTTCCTTCAGCACCTCTTCGCCGCCTGCCGCCGCAGCGGCCTTTTCGTACCAGTCCACGGTCTTGTAGGGGGTGACGATGGCATCGGCCCACCCGTGCCAGACGATCATCTTGCCGCCCGCTTCGCTGAACTTGGACAGGTCCGGGCTGTCGCCGTTATAGACCTTTGCCATGGTGGACAGCCGCGCCGGATCGGTTTCGAAATCGAACTCCATCGGAGTCCATTCCGGGCCGGGATCGACCGGGAAGGCCATGTAGCGGCCAAAGCCACCGACAAAGGCCGGGACCAACTTGCCGCCACCCTTGCCGTTGCCGGTCAGCCAGAGCCACCAGAAAGGCTCGGAGCCTTCGGGCACGCCACCGGGATACAGCTGCTCTCCGGCGGCATTGCGCGGACCGTCGCGCCATTTCATCAGGGTGTCCATCTGCTGGTTGCTGAGGCCAAGGCCGCTGTAGTCGACGGTGCAGGCGCGCGGGTCTGCAATGGCGCCATCCTCGGCCCCGTCGACGCCGTCGCATTGTTCCAGCACCGCGTCACCAATCAGCTTGGCTTCGTCCGGACCAAGGATCTGACTGCCATCGGGTGCGGTATTGGCCTGCACCAGCCAGGCCATCTTGGTCGCCACCAGCCCGGTGTAGTCCATCGCGGGCGCGCCAGAGATGATGCCATCGAACATCTCGGGATAGCGCTGGGCGGCGACATGGGCCATGCGCCCGCCGGTCGAACAGCCCTGAAAGATCGCCTGTTGCGAGGCATCGCCGTAGAAGGCTTCGATCATGATCTGCGCGACGCGGTTGGTTTCACCGATGGACCGCCAGCCCCAGTCGCGTTCCGCATGCGGGTTGTTGTGCGCCCAGCCCGCATCCACGACTGACAGCGCATGGTGGCCACTGTCCGAGGTGGCCGTGGCATAGCCGCGCTCCAGCCCGGGGCGCATGGCATTGATCCAACTCCCCCCGGCATCGGCACGGCCAAGGATGCCGCAGAAACCGCCGCAGCCCGCTTGGTAATACTTGCCGTTCCAGCCTTCCATTGGCAGGCGCACCTCGATGTTGATCGCGGGCAGGGCGGTCGCGCGGACCTCGCAATAGGCAGGCAGGCCCTCGGCCTCGACCACGCGGGCGGTGGTGACGTGACCGGCCGAAAACACCGTGTCACGCAGGGCGGCGCAGCTGGCCGCGTCTTGTTGGGCAAAGGCCGGGCTGGCGCCGGCCAATAGAATAGCCAGCGCCGAAAGGCGGTATTTCATGATCTCTCTCCCTGGGTTTTCTTGTATCGGTAGAATTGCCGGGCGCTGCCTGCAACTCAAGGAAAATTCAGGGCAGAACAGAAAAAGGGCGGCGCCGTCGCGCCGCCCCAGTCCAGTGCTTGGGATCTCTGTTATTTGAGGTGGTCAGGCGCGGCCGTAGGCTTCGGCAATCGCCACCTGCATGGCTTCTTTTGCGGTTTTGTCTGTCCAGACCATCAGCTGGAAGGCGGGGTAATAGCGTTCCGAACTCAGCACGGCGGCGGTGATCATCGTGTCGATCTGTTCGGCGCTTGCAACATTGCCGCCCGCCAGAACCAGCCCGTATTTGTAGACCATCAGTTTCTGTTCCGCCCAATAGCTGAAAGCTCCGGCCCAGCATTGGTCATTGATGGCGTTCAGACCTTCGTAAAGTTCCGGCAACCGCGCTTCGGGCGGTTCCATCTCGAAGGTGCAGATCATGCGCAGGGTTTCGTCATAGGCGGACCAGGCAAGCGTGATCGAGTAGGTCCGCCATTGGCCTTCGACCGCCATGGCGATCTGGTCGTCCGCGATGCGGTCGAAATCCCATTCGTTGAACTCGGCGATGTGCTCGACAACGTCGATCGGATGCAAGTCGTCGGTGAGATACTGCTCGGACAGGGCCATATGGACACCCCTTTGGTTATAGCGCCAAGGTGACCGAGTCGCCCCCAACGCTTGCTGCCTGCTCTAGGGTCTGCGGGCTATCCCCACGCCCTTACCAAATATGGTGCCTGTCCAAATGGGGGTGTGTAAAGCGATATTTTGGTGAAAGCCGCATTAAGTTGTGGACGAATACGATTCGGCGTCACGATATTGGTAAAGACTCTGCTTCGTGTCGGAGGGCGCGTTCAAAAAGCTGGCGACTGCGCGATGCGGCGCTGTCAGGGCGGGTCATCAATCCGACGGGGCCCGCCGTCAAATCAAGATCCAGCGGCAAAGCCGCCAATGCGCCATCGTCGATTTCCGGCGCGACCACGCCTTCGGAAATGAACCACAACATGTCCGAATGGCGTAGAAATCGCCGTCCGAACGCGCCTGATACACAGTCGATGCGGTCGGGGAAAGGGCCAAGTCCCTGAGACAGGCACCATTGGTCGACCAACGGACGAATGGCCGCGCCTTCGGGAGGGTAGAGGACGGGCCAGTCGATCAGGTCCTGAGGAGACAGGGCTGCATGGCCGATCAACGGATGATCCGCGCGGGTCACGCAGATCACCCGCTCTTGGTAAAGTTGGGTAAAGGAAATGCCGGCCATCATGTCCGGCGTGCCCATACGGCCGATCACAAGGTCCAGTGCCCCGGATTGCAGATCGCGGGTCAGGGCACCGTGGGCTCCGTCGCGCAGAACAAGCCGGGTCGAGGGCGACACTTTGCGAAACCGCGTCACCACGCGCGGCATCAGGCGCACCGCGACGCTGGGCAGGGCGCCGACGCGCAGCACCTCGGCCCCGCCTTCGCGCAGTTCGGTCACGCCCGAAACCCCGCGGCGCAGCGCCGCAAGGCTTTGCCCTGCAAACTCAAGGAAAACCTCGCCCTCCGGAGTCAGGCGGACACCGCCTCGGTCACGGGTCATCAGCGCGGCGCCAAGGATCTCTTCCAGTTCCTTGAGCGTCTTGGACAGCGCCGGTTGCGTCAGGTTCAACTCGGCACAGGCCCCTTTGAGACTGCCCTGCCGGGCAATGGCGGTCACGGTTTCGAGGTGGCGCAACTTGATCCGACGGTCCAACAATTCACTTATCCATTTTGGAAACTAAATGGCTCAAAGCGTCATTTTACATGTTGCGTGGGTTCATTCTAGTCTCTGCGCAAAGGGAGGACAGACATCATGCGCACGCAGGTTTGCATCATCGGCGGGGGGCCGTCGGGGCTGTTGCTCAGCCAGTTGCTGCACCGGAAGGGCATCGACAGCATCGTTCTGGAGCGCAAGACCAAGGACTATGTTCTGGGCCGGATCCGCGCGGGCATTCTTGAAACCGGGATGGTCGATCTGATGCGCGAGGCCGGCGTGGGTGAGCGCATGGACCGTGAATGCATTGTCCATGACGGCACGGTGATCTCTTACGGGGACGAACAATTTCGCATCGACTTTACCGAACTGACCGGCAGCCATGTGGTCGTCTACGGCCAGACCGAGGTGACGCGGGATCTGTACGAGGCGCGCGAAAAAGCGGGCGGGCAGATCGTCTTTAATGTCGAGAACGTCCGCATCCATGGAGCCGACAGCGACGCGCCTTACGTGACCTATGATGTCGATGGGGCAGAGGCACGGATCGACTGCGACTACATCGCGGGTTGCGACGGGTTCCACGGGGTCAGCCGCCAGACAATCCCTTTGACGGTGCGCAAGGAATACGAAAAAATCTATCCCTTCGGCTGGCTGGGCATCCTGTCCGAAACGCCTCCGGTGCACGAGGAACTGATTTATGCCAGTTCCGAACGCGGCTTTGCCCTGTGTTCGCAACGGAATGCGAACCTCAGCCGCTATTACATCCAGTGTTCGCTGTCAGACAGCCCCGAGGACTGGACCGATGCCGCCTTTTGGGAAGAGTTGAAGCGCCGCATCCCGACCGAAGCCGCCGAAGCGCTGGTCATGGGGCCGTCTATCGAGAAAAGCATCGCGCCGCTGAGGTCCTTCGTGACCGAGCCGATGCGCTGGGGGCGGCTTTTCTTGTGCGGTGACGCGGCGCATATCGTGCCGCCAACCGGCGCAAAGGGGCTGAATACGGCGGCCAGCGATATCCACTACCTTTATAACGGCTTGGTGCAATTTTACGAAACCGGCGATAGCGAAGGTATCGACCGCTATTCGGAAAAGGCGCTGGCCCGGATCTGGAAAGCCGAGCGGTTCAGCTGGTGGATGACCACCTTGCTGCATCGTTTCCCGGATCAGAATGAATTCGACCTGAAGATGCAGCTTGCCGATATCGAATTCCTGCGCTCCAATCGTGAGGCGCAATCGGTGCTGGCGCAGAATTACATCGGGCTGCCCTATTGAACGTGGCGTTTCAAGGAAACCCCGCATTTGGCCCCGAATGGAGGACAGCATGACCAACCGATACGACGCAGGCATGAAGGTGCGCCGTCACGTGCTGGGCGACGCCCATGTGAACCGCGCAGAGGCGGCCAAGACACCCTTTGACGAGCGGTTTCAAACCCTGATCACCGAAGGCGCATGGGGGACGGTCTGGGCGTCGGACGGGATCAGCGACAGGGAACGGTCGATGCTGACCTTGGCGCTGCTGGCGGCGCTGGGCAATTTCGACGAAATCCCCATGCATATCCGCGCCACGGCGCGCACGGGGGCCAGCAAGACCGATGTGCTGGAGGCGTTCCAGCACGTTGCGATCTATGCCGGTGTGCCGCGCGCCAATCACGCGCTGAAGCTGGCCAAACAGACCTATGCCGAAATGGAGGCCCCGGAGGCCGACACGCCCGGGGACAAGTGAGGAGATACCGACATGCCCAGCCAAGGCGAATATTACCAGCGGGACCGCGACCGGCACCCGCCGGCCTATGCCAAGGAATACAAGACCAGCGTCGCGCGCTCGCCGCAGTATTCGCTGATCAGCCTTGAAAACTCGGTCGGAGAGATCACCGGCCCGGTCTTTGGCCACAATGATCTTGATCCGATGGATCGCGACCTGATCCACAACTATGCCCAACCCGGCGAAAGCGCCATTGGCGAACGGATCATCCTGCATGGGCGGGTATTGGACGAAAACGCGCGGCCCGTGCCCAACACGCTGGTCGAGATTTGGCAGGCCAATGCCGGTGGACGCTATCGCCACAAGAAGGACACTTATCTTGCCCCCATCGACCCGAACTTCGGCGGCTGTGGGCGCACCTTGACCGATGAGAACGGGTACTATTTTTTCCGCACGGTGAAACCCGGTGCCTATCCGTGGCGCAACTACGTGAACTCGTGGCGGCCCGCGCATATCCATGTTTCGGTCTTTGGGTCCGGCTTTGTGCAGCGGTTGATTTCGCAGATCTATTTCGAGGGTGATCCGCTGATCCCGAAATGCCCGATCGTGCAGACCATCCCGAACCAAGAGGCGATCGACAGCCTTGTGGCGGCGCTGGACATGAACGCGACGATCCCGCTGGATACCATCGCCTACAAGTTCGACATCATTCTGCGTGGTCGCCGTTCGACCCTGTTTGAAAACCGTCTGGAGGGGAACTGAACCATGGTGCAGAAACTGGACTATCTCAAGGAAACCCCGTCGCAGACCGCAGGCCCATACGTGCATATCGGGCTGGCCCCCGGCGCGGCAGGTTTCGACATCTATGAACGCGAACTGGGCTGGGACATTGCCGGGCCGAACGCCGAAGGCGAGCGCATCCGCGTCGAGGGCCTTGTGATCGACGGCACCGGCTCTCCCATCAAGGACGTGATGCTGGAGGCGTGGCAGGCCAATGCCAAGGGCGTCTATGCACATCCCGAAGGCGGCGGCGAGGTCGAAGAGGGCTTTCGCGGCTGGGGCCGGGTCATCACCGATTTCGCTAGTGGCGAATGGGGGTTCGATACGGTCAAGCCGGGCAAGACACCGGGCCGCAACGGCACCACTCAGGCACCGCATATCAACCTCTGGATCGTCGCCCGCGGCATCAACGTTGGTCTGAACACGCGGATCTATTTCGACGATGAACCCGAAGCCAATGCCGAAGATCCCGTGATGAACATCATCGAATGGGAACGCCGGCGCGCAACCTTGCTGGCCAAGCGGACCGAGCGGGACGGCAAGCCTGTCTACCGGTTCGATATCCAGTTGCAGGGGCAGGACGAAACCGTCTTTTTCGACATCTGACGCCTTGGGGCGGGAGGGCAGGGCGGTCTTCCCGGCTTCTTCTCTTGCCGATTTCTCACTACCTTGCCCGATACCAGACATGACGCCAGCGAGGGGAGCGCACCCGCCATGACAAAACCCTGCATCATCTGCGTGGCCATCACAGGATCCGTTCCACGCAAAAAGGACAACCCGGCCGTCCCGACAACCATCGAAGAGCAGGTCGAATCCACCCATGCGGCCTTTGAGGCGGGGGCAAGTATCGCTCATTGCCACGTTCGGATGGAGGATGAAACGCCAACCTCTGACCCGGAACGCTTTGCACGACTGGTCGAAGGTTTGCAGAAACATTGCCCCGGCATGATAATCCAGCTGTCCACTGGTGGGCGATCGGGGGCCGGGCAAGAGCGCGGCGGCATGCTGTCCTTGCGGCCGGATATGGCCTCTCTTTCGGTGGGGTCCAACAATTTCCCGACCCGCGTGTATGAGAACCCGCCGGATCTTGTGAATTGGCTGGCCTCGGAAATGCGCACCTATGAGGTGAAGCCGGAAATCGAAGCCTTTGACCTCAGCCATATTTTCAAGGCCGCCGAGATGAACCGCGACGGGCGCATTCCCGGCAAGCTGTACGTTCAGTTCGTCATGGGCGTGAAAAACGCCATGCCCTGTGATCGCAACGTCTTTGACTACTACATCGAGACGGTCAGGCGGCTTGCACCGGACGCGGAATGGTGCGCCGCCGGGATCGGTCGGCATCAGGTCGAGGTCAACGAATGGTCCATTGCGGCGGGGGGGCACACCCGCACCGGTCTGGAAGACAATGTCCGCTGGGACAAGGAAACGCTGGCGCCCTCGAATGCCGCGCTGGTGCGGCGCGCTGTCGAGCTGTGCGAAAAATACGAACGTCCCGTCGCCACATGGCAGCAGGCGCGAGAGATCCTTGAACTGCGCGCGGCCTGACCTGCCAGGTCAGAATGCGGGGCGCAAAGCTGTCGCCCCGCGCCGTGTTGTCAGGACATGATTTCGGCCCCGAAACAGGCCTGCTGCACGGCCGGAACGGTTCCGGGGGCGGTGACGGTAAAAGGCTGTTGCAGCAAAACCTTGCCGTCTTGTTCGACCTGGAACATCCAGGCACCTTCCAGCAGCTCGTAGTCATGTTCAAATGTAAAGAGGTTGAGCGAAACCTCTCCGAAGTTCATCGGTGCCTGCCAGCGTTCCACGGTCCGCGCGGTTGGCCCCATGGGCGGATGTGTGACGACAACCGTCACCTCGGGCACCGACGCGCCTGCCGTCAGGCTGGCGCGGATGCCAAAGCTTAGCCCCATTTCCGCGGGGATCTGCAAGGTTTCCACGTCAATGGGCCGATCTTGATCGACAAGGTTCAAAAGGCCGGACAGGGTTTCCGGCGCGGGCCGCGTGCCCTGCAATTCGACTTCGCAGATCACCCCGAAGGACTCGAGCGTCAGCGGAGGTTCCACGAAGGCACCGACATCCGCAAATGCGGGCGCGCCGACAAGGGTTGAAAAAGCAAGTGCGGCGAATGGTTTGGCGTGCATGTCGTCTTCTCCCGAAGGCTGGGCCAATAAAATAGCACGGGATCAGGTTAGGGGCAGGGGCAGGATTTGCCTACCCGCTTTGCCCCTTGAAATGGCAAGGTTCGGGCGCACCGGCGGGGCTTTGCCACCTTCTGTGGTCGGGTGCGCTATTGGGCTGGAGGATGCGATGGCCTATGAACGGGGGCGGTCGCACGGGGGACATGCTGGGGCGATGACAGATTCAGAGATTGCAGCAAGCGGAGCGCTGTCCATCCGATCCTACAGCCTGACCGGGAATACGCACAGCCATGACTTTCACCAAGTGGTCGTGCCCCTGTCGGGGAGTATGCAGATCACGTTGAAGGGCAAGGCCTATTCCGTCGCGCCTGGTCATTGCTTCATTGTTCCCGCGCAATCGGTTCATGACTATGCGGCGACAGAACCCGCACGCTTTCTTGTCGCGGACATGGCCTGTTTGCCGAAAAACGCGGCCAGCGTGCCCGACCCCTGCGTTTCGATCGAAGCCGATCTCAGGGCGTTTTGCGCCTATGCAGACGTGCAGTTGACCCTGTCCTCGGACGACCGGATTGCGGGGCTGTTGTTTCACCTGTTCTGGCAGTTGTTTGCGCGACAGACATTCGCCAGCCGGTTGGACAAGCGGATCATGCGGGCGGTCGAGCGAATGGAAGCCGATCTTGCCGCGTCGCATAAGGTCGAAGATCTTGCCGCCACGGCTTGCCTGAGTGTCAGTCAGTTCAAATCGCTGTTTCGCAAGACCCTTGGGCTTTCCTGTACCGCCTTTCTGACCGCGCGCAGGATGGACCGGGCCCGCAGTTTGCTGATGAACACCGACTATCCGGTGCATTTGGTCGCCATCGAGGTCGGATACGAGGACGCCTCGGCCTTCAGCCGCCGGTTTCGGGCGCATTTCGGGCAAAGCCCGAGGGAACTGGCCCGCGGGCGGTGAGTTTCGGCCCGGCGGCATGAAAAATCGGCCGCCCTGCACAACGACATGCCGCGACTCCTGATACCTCGGGCTTCATTCCTTCGGGGGGCGATCCCCGCCTGCGGATCAATGGCGAAAGGAGCCTGACGATGACAAGACTTGTGACCCTGCTGGAGATCTCGGGATCTTCGCTTGCCATTGTCTACGCGTTGCTGATCGCCTCGAATACCGGCAACGAGGTGGCCGGTTTTACGCTGTTGCTGATTTCCTCCGGGTTGTTTGCCGGATGGGCGGTGATCGACCGGCGCTGGGCGTTTCTGCTGTTGCAGGGGTTCTATGTCGCGTCGGCCATTCTGGGCCTGATCCGTTGGGCGTGACGCCTGTTGGGGTAATTGGGCAAAAAAAATTCACTTGTGATTCAGCGTTCGGAACGCCTGTCTTAGCGGCTTGAAATCAAGGGAAAATACTGCGGTTCCCCAGGATGTTTGGGCGCCCTTGCGCGGTCCTGAGGGACGTTTGCCCGGGTTGGACAGGTCAAAGCGGCCTGTGCAAGGCTTGTCGATACCGGAAACGGAACGCGACAGGAGGGACAATGTCAGACGCCAGGAAAAAGCTGGATCCCGACCCGAGGGTCTGGGATTTCGAAACTGAATACGAACTGGGACAGGACAATATTCGTCCTTTGGGGTTGGACATTCACAACCCCGTTTTCCTTGTTTCCAGTATCCTGATCATGGGGTTCGTCCTGTTGGCCTTGGCCAACCAAGAGACGGCGGCCACCTTCTTTGGCTGGTTGCGGCCATGGTTGACCAGCACCTTTGATTGGTTCCTTGTCTTGTCCGTCGATGCGATCACCCTGTTCTGTCTGGCGCTGATCGTTCTGCCCGTGGGCAAGGTACGGATCGGCGGGAAGGACGCCAAGCCCGACTATTCCTATGCCGGATGGATCGCGATGATGTTCGCGGCCGGGATCGGCATTGGCCTGCTGTTCTTCGGCGTGCTGGAGCCGGTCTATTACAACTTCTCCGAAGGCGGGAACGCGCGGCCCTTGGGCATCGACATCAATGAGCCGGGGAATGAATACATCGGAATCGTCGGTACGATCCACCATTGGGGGCTTGAGGGGTGGGCTGTCTACGCCGCCGTGGGGCTGTCGCTCGCGATCTTCTGCTACAACCTGAACCTGCCCCTGACGTTGCGCTCGGCGTTTTATCCGTTGCTGGGAGAGCGTGTCTGGGGCTTTTGGGGGCATGTCATCGATACGCTGGCGGTGTTCTCGACGCTGTTTGGCCTGACCACCTCTCTGGGACTTGGGGCGCAACAGGTCGCTGCCGGATTGAACGAGGTCTTTGGCATCGCGCCGTCGCCCACGGTGACGGTGTTGCTGATTGTCGGTATCACACTGATCGCGCTGGGCTCGGTCCTTCTGGGGATGGACGCGGGCGTCAAGCGCCTGTCCGAAATCAACATGATCATGGCCGTGGCGCTGTTCATCTTCGTGATCGCAGTCACCGGAGTCGGGGTGGCGATCACGCGGTATGTCTCGGTCATGGTCGATTACGTGACCTTGCTGCCTGCGTTGTCCAATCCGTTCGGGCGCGAAGACACCAGTTTTTTCCACGGTTGGACGACCTTCTACTGGGCGTGGTGGATCGCATGGTCACCGTTTGTGGGAATGTTCATCGCCCGCATTTCGCGGGGCCGCACGGTGCGCGAGTTCGTGATCTGCGCACTATTGGCGCCGACAGCGGTCTGCGCCTTGTGGATGTCGACCTTTGGTGGCGCGGCCATCGATATGCTGAACGCGGGCGGGGCCGAAGGGGTCCGCGCAACGGTGATCGACAGCTATGCCCCGGAAGGCGCGTTGTTCGGCTTTCTGAAAGAACTGCCTCTGTATTCGGTTGTGGCGCCGGTATCCTTGTTGCTGATCGTGATCTTTTTCGTGACCTCGTCGGATTCCGGCTCGCTGGTTATCGACACGATCACGGCGGGCGGCAAGCTGGATGCGCCGGTGATTCAGCGCGTGTTCTGGTGCACGCTGGAGGGGCTGGTGGCCATTGCGCTGTTGCTGGGCGGCGGCTTGAACGCGCTTCAGGGCGCGGCTGTCTCCACGGGCATCCCGTTTACGCTAGTGGTGCTGATCATGTGTTATTGCCTCTGGCTGGCACTGAGGGCCGAACAGCAAAAACTGTAACGGGCCGCGCCCACGCGGCGCGTCAGGCAGAAAAAAAGCCCCCCGCATCGGCGGGGGGCTTTCGTCATTCCGGTAACGGCGTTCAGCCGATTGCCACGGCTTTCACGTCATCGTCGATGTAGGGGACGTACTGTTCAAAGTTGTCCGCGAACATCTGCACCAGTTTTTGTGCCTGCGCGTCATAGGCGGCCTTGTCGTCCCAGGTCTTGCGCGGATCCAGAAGCAGTTCCGGCACGCCTTCGACCGACACGGGAACCTCGAAGCCAAAGTTCGGATCCTTGCGGAACTCTGCATTGGCCAGCTTGCCTTCGAGCGCGGCATGCAGCAGGGCGCGGGTGGCCTTGATCGGCATGCGCGAGCCTGTACCGTAGGCGCCGCCGGTCCAGCCGGTGTTGACCAGCCAGCAGGTCGCGCCGTGCTTGGCGATCTTGTCGCGCAGTAGGTTACCGTAGGCCTCGGGACGGCGCGGCATGAAGGGCGCGCCAAAGCAGGTCGAGAAAGTGGGCTCGGGCTCGGTCACGCCGCGCTCGGTTCCGGCGACCTTCGAGGTGAAGCCGGACAGAAAGTGATACATCGCCTGCGCCGGGGTCAGCCGCGCGATCGGGGGCAGAACACCAAAGGCATCACAGGTCAGCATGATGATGTTTTTGGGATGACCACCCAGCGCGGTCTTGGACGCGTTGGAGATGTAGTGCAGCGGGTAGGCGCAGCGCATGTTGGCGGTCAGGCTGTCATCCTGGAAGTCAAGGTCGAAGGTTTCTTCGTCAAAGACCATGTTCTCGATCACGGTGCCGAACATCTCGGTCGTGGCGTAGATTTCCGGCTCTGCCTCGGGGGACAGGTTGATCGTCTTGGCATAGCAGCCGCCTTCGAAGTTGAAGGTGCCGCGATCCGACCAGCCGTGTTCGTCGTCGCCAATCAGCACGCGCTCGGGGTCAGCCGAGAGGGTGGTCTTGCCGGTGCCCGACAGGCCAAAGAATACAGCCGTATCGACCGGGTTGTTCGGCGCGTGGTTGGCCGAGCAGTGCATCGCCATGATGCCTTTTCCGGGCAGGATGTAGTTCAGCAGCGTAAAGACCGACTTCTTGTTTTCACCGGCATATTCGGTGTTGCCGATCAGGATGAGCTTCTTGTCGAAGTTCAGGGCAATCACCGTCTCCGTGCGGCAACCGTGCTTTTCCGGGTCGGCCTTGAAGGTCGGGCAGTTGATGATGGTGAAATCCGCGATAAAGCTGTCCAGATCCTCGCGGTCGGGGCGGCGCAGCATGTGGCGGATGAAGAGGTTGTGCCAGGCGAGTTCCGAAATCACGCGCACGTCGATCGCGTTGGCCGGATCAGCGCCGCCGACCAGATCCTGCACGTAGTAGTCGCGGCCTTTCATATGTTCCAGCATGTCGGCGTGCAGCCGGTCGAATGCCTCTGCTTCCATCGGTGCGTTGTTTTCCCACCAGATCGAATCCTCGACCGTGGGAGTGCGCACGATGAATTTATCTTTCGGCGACCGACCGGTGTATTTGCCCGTGGTCACCAGAAATGCGCCGCCCTTGCCCAGCTTGCCTTCGCCTCGTTTGAGCGCGGCTTCGATCAGCGCGGGCTCCATGAGGTTGTAATAGACATTGCCGAGCCCTTCGATGCCCTGGTCTTCAAGCCGGAACTGAGGGTTCACCCGTCCAAATGTCATCTGCCTTGCTCCTGTCGCAGCACTGATCATGTCATGATGTACGCGGCGCCGTGCAGCGCCGGTGCGGATCCTCATAACACGTCGCTTTTCGGCATGAACAGGACGCAAGAGCGCAGTTTGCGCTACCAACCAATAGTTTAGCGATACCATGGCGGTGCTCTGCCGAAGCTTTATCAATGCGACGGAAACAGGTGCGTCTTTTTAGTCATTCCTTTGCCAAATTCGCGTCGGATGGAGGTCGACCCCGCGCCTGATTCGCAGTTTGTGATTGCTGTAAAGCGGAAAATCGCCGATACTGTGAAAAAAATCAGGCAACCAGAGCAGTAACAAGGACAGCAAAATGTCTAAGATCGCCCTCGTGGACGATGACAGGAATATCCTGACGTCCGTGTCGATGACCCTTGAGGCAGAAGGGTTCGAGGTGGAAACCTACAACGACGGTCAGTCGGCCCTTGATGCCTTCAACAAGAAGATGCCCGACATGGCTGTCTTTGACATCAAGATGCCGCGTATGGATGGCATGGACCTGCTTCAGCGTGTCCGCCAGAAATCCAAGATGCCGGTGATTTTCCTGACCTCGAAGGACGACGAGATCGACGAGGTTCTGGGCCTGCGTATGGGCGCCGACGATTACGTGAAAAAGCCGTTTTCGCAGCGCCTGCTGGTGGAACGCATCCGCGCGCTGCTGCGCCGACAGGAAGCGGTGGCGGGTGAGGTCGTTGGCGACACCGAAGAAACCAAGTTGATGACCCGTGGCTCGCTGACCATGGATCCGCTGCGCCACGCCGTGACGTGGAAAGGCAAGGATGTCTCGCTGACCGTGACCGAGTTCCTGCTGTTGCAGGCGCTGGCACAGCGCCCCGGTTTTGTGAAATCGCGCGATCAGCTGATGGACGTGGCCTATGATGATCAGGTCTATGTCGATGACCGCACCATCGACAGCCATATCAAGCGTCTGCGCAAGAAGATGCGTTCGGTTGACGAGGATTTCTCTGCCATCGAAACGCTTTACGGTATCGGATACCGCTACAACGAAGAGTAAGGGATGGCTCTGGCCGAACAGATCCCTATGAAAGATGAACGCGAGAGCCCGCGGCAGGACGCGGATGTTGTTCTGGGCGACGATTGGGTCGCCCCAGACAGCACCGTCGAAAAAGAGCTGCGGGACAGCCGCGCGCGGCGCGGGCTGTTCACGCTCAACCGCTCGCCGCTGACGCGCAAGATCATCACCTTCAACCTGATCGCGTTGAATGTGCTGGTTGCGGGGATCCTCTGGTTGAACTCCTCCCGCGATACGCTGGCGGTGCAGCGCGTCAATGCCTTGCAGGCTGAGGTCGAGCTGGTCGCGGATGTATTCGAGGCCCAGTTGCCGCGCGGCGCGCCTGTCAGCCTTGGCTCTGGCGATGGGATCGACGTGGCGCGTACGGTCGATGGCATTGATCTGCGCGACGGCGTCCGCTTGATGGTGTTCGACAGCGCGCGTTTCCTGGTCGGAGAGACAGAGGGCAAGATGCCGCCCGTCATTCCGCCGACCGAAGAGGAAAAGCCGACATTGATTTCGGATTTCCTGAATACGGTCTGGGACGGTGTCGCCGGTCTGTTCACCTATTTCGAAGCGGCCCCTGATCTGGACCTTGAGGATCGTCTGCGCCGCGCCATCGAGGCCGGTGATCCGGCCATGACCCGTGTGGAATCCGGTGGCGGAGAGGGGCCGACGTTGTTCTTTGCCTTCACGCCGATCCGACAGGGCGACACGCTGGTTGGCACCATCGCGCTGGTTTCACCCGCGGCGGAAATTGATGCCGCTGTCAGCGCGGAACGCGAACGTGTCTTGCAGATGTTCGTGATTGCCACGCTTGTGTCGATCGGGTTGAGCCTCGTACTGGCGTCGACCATCGCCAACCCCATCTCGGATCTTGCTGATGCGGCCGAAATCGGCCGCGACCGGAACAGCCGCACGCGGACACCGGGCCGCATCCGCATTCCGGACCTGACAGCCCGCCCAGATGAAATCGGTCGGCTGTCGGGCGCGCTGCGCGGCATGGTCGGCGCGCTTTACGATCGGATCGATCAGAACGAACAATTTGCCGCCGACGTTTCGCATGAAATCAAGAACCCGTTGGCCTCGTTGCGGTCGGCGGTCGGCTCTCTGCGGATGGTCAAAAAAGAAGATCACCGTGCCAAACTGCTGGACGTGATCGAACATGACGTGCGGCGACTGGACCGGCTGGTCAGCGATATTTCGAATGCCTCGCGGCTGGACAGCGAGTTGGTCAAGGAAGAAGAGCAAGAGTTCAACCTGCTGGAAATGCTGGGCAACCTGTCGGATTTCCTTGGTCAGGACGCACGCCAGAAGGGGATCGAGTTCATCACCGATTTGCCCAAGAAACCGGTGACCATTACGGGGCTGGAACCGCGTCTGGCGCAGGTCTTTGTCAACCTGATCACCAATGCGATCTCATTCTGCGAGGATGGCGATGCGATCCGTGTCTGGGCGCGGCGGCGGGACAACCGTGTGCTGGTCGTGGTCGAGGACACCGGCCCCGGCATCCCCGAGGAATCGCTGCAAAAGATTTTCAAACGGTTCTACACCTCGCGCCCGCAGCAGGATTTCGGCAATAACTCCGGTCTTGGGCTGGCGATTTCGAAACAGATCGTCGAAGCGCATGGCGGCGTCATCTGGGCAGAGAACATCCGCCCGACAGAAGCCGATGTCACATCGGAGCCTTTGGGCGCGCGCTTTGTCGTCGGCCTGCCGGTCTGAGCGTTCCCGTGCAGGACATCCTGCACGCAACCTCGGTTGCCGTTGCCGGGCGTGGATTGCTGATCCGCGGTGCCTCGGGCAGCGGGAAATCGGGCCTCGCGCTAGAGATGATGGCTCGCGGAGCGCTGTTGATCGCGGATGACCGGACCATTGTCAGGCGCCATGACGGCAGACTGATCCTTGACGTTCCGCTTGCGTTGCAAGGCATGATCGAGGCACGGCAGATCGGTTTGCTGCATGCGGACTGGGTGACTGGCGTGCCCCTTGCTGCGGTGCTGGATCTGGATGTGGCCGAAAGGCATCGTTTGCCGCCGAACCGACGCACCTGTCTTTTGGGTGTCGAAGTGCCATTGCTTCACAATTCCGCGTCTGAATATTTTCCCGCAGGACTCGTCCACTATCTCAAGTCGGGTCGGCGAGAGTAACCATGACCCAGCAAGACACCAGTTCCGTACGTATCGTTCTGATTACCGGGCCTTCGGGCGCGGGGCGGTCCAGTGCGATCAACGTGCTCGAAGACCTTGGTTTTGAAACCATCGACAATATCCCGCTGAGCCTTGTGCCGCGACTGGTGGGGCCGGACATGCCGCCGGCGCGCCCGCTGGCGCTGGGCGTTGATGTCCGGAACCGGGAATTCAGCGCGGATGGTTTGCTGGAACTCTACGGGACGCTGAGCGCACAGTTGAGCGTGCCGGTCGATATTCTCTATGTCGATTGCTCGGACGATGTTCTGGTGCGCCGGTATTCGGAAACGCGGCGCCGTCACCCCATGGCACCAGATGAAACGCCGATGGATGGCGTGATCCGGGAAAAGGCCTTGTTGACCGATGTCCGCTCGCGCGCGGACATCCTGATCGACACCTCGGAACTGACGATCCACGACTTCCGTGCCGAAATGGAAGGCTGGTTCGGCGCGGTCACGGGGCAGGGCACCGCCGTTTCAGTACAAAGCTTTTCTTACAAGCGCGGCCTGCCGCAAGGGTTGGACGTGGTGATCGACTGCCGCTTTCTGAACAACCCCCATTGGCAGGCCGAACTCCGCCCCTTTACCGGTCTTGATCCGGAAGTGGTCGACTATGTTACCCGCGATCCGCGGTACGAGGCCTTTGTCGACAAGGTCATGTCGCTGCTCTTGCTGATGCTTCCGGCAGTCGTTGCAGAGGGCAAGGCGCATTTCGCCATCGGTTTTGGCTGTACCGGCGGGCGCCACAGGTCGGTTGCCGTGACGGAAAACGTGGCGGCGGCCCTTGCACAGGAAGGCTGGCGGGTGTCAATTAGGCACCGCGAGTTGGAACGTCAGGGCGGATCGCCGGTTTCCGACCGTTCGATCGGCACTGGCAGAAAGGACCCCGAGTGATCGGCATCGTGATCGTCGCACATGGCGGATTGGCGCGCGAGTACCTCGCCGCAGTCGAACATGTGGTCGGTGAGCAGCCGGCCATGCGGGCGATTTCCATTGAGGCGGATGCAAATCGGGCCGACAAGCAGGCCGAAATCATTTCGGCGGCCAATGACGTCGACACCGGTGGCGGCGTTGTGATCGTGACCGACATGTTCGGCGGATCGCCTTCGAATCTGTCGCTGAATGCCTGCCGCCCCGAAAACCGGCGGATCCTCTACGGCGCGAATCTGCCGATGCTGATCAAGCTGACCAAAAGCCGGCATCTGTCGGTGCCCGAGGCCGTCCGTCAGGCTCTGGAAGCGGGGCGGAAGTATATCGACAGCCAGAATATTCCGGCCGATCCCAATTGAATGCATTGATCTGACAGCAGAAAGCCGGGTCCACATGTCCACATCCGTTCATCGCGCGCTGAAAATCGTCAACGAAAAGGGCCTGCATGCCCGCGCCTCGGCCAAACTGGTCGAAGTGGTCGAAGGATTCGATGCCATGGCGGAGGTCAGCCGCGACGGGATGTCCGCCAGCGGGGACAGCATCATGGGGCTTTTGATGTTGGCAGCCGCCAAAGGAAGCACTATTGAAGTCCAAACCTCGGGGCCGGACGCCGAGGCGCTGGCCGATGCGGTCGAGGCCCTTGTGGCGGATCGCTTCGGAGAAGACTGTTAGCGCCGGGCCCGGTGCTGACGTGCAACACGGGACTGTAGCAGGCGCATGGTCGAAAGTACCCAATCGACGTTGCCGAGAGGGCGGAGCGTGAGCAGGAATCCCGCACCCTATGACAAGCGCCAGGTCAGCTATGCCAACACGTTCACCAACCCGTGGAAGGCAAACACGATCCGGACGCTGGAATGGCTGACGGGCAAGATCCCCTTGTTGCGGATGGTCCGCCGGTTCGAACGCATGGGCCCTGTCGAGGGCCAGGCGTTCTGGAGCCAGGCGCTGGGCATCATGGGGATCGACCTCAAGACGCCGCCGGAACAGATTGCACGTATCCCCAAGGACGGTCCGGTCATCATCGTGGCCAACCACCCGCACGGGCTTGTCGATGGCATGGTTCTGGCTGAACTGATCGGCCGGGTGCGAACCGATTACAAGATCCTGACCCGCTCGTTGTTGACCGGTGTGAAAGAGGTCGAACCTTTCATGATCCCGGTGCCTTTCCCGCATGAGGAAGACGCCCGCGAGCAGAGCCTGGAAATGCGCGCCCGCGCGATGGATCACCTGAAGGCGGGGCATGTGATCGTGCTGTTTCCCTCCGGTGTCGTTGCCTCGTCCGCGACGTGGTGGGGGCAGGCCGAAGAGGCCGGATGGAACCCCTTTACCGCCAAGATGGTCCAGCGTTCCGGGGCCACCGTGGTGCCGATCTATTTCCCGGGACAGAACAGCCGCGCCTATCAGATCGCCAACAAACTGTCCGCAACGGTGCGTCAGGGGCTGCTGATCCACGAGGTCGTACACGCCTGCAACCGTCCGCAAAAACCCGTGGTGGGCGAGCCGATCACGCCCGAGGACGTCAAGGCTTTCGCCGGTGGCCAGCGAGAGTTCGTGGCTTGGTTGCGTGAGCGGACCTTGGGCCTGCGCGAAGGCTGATTCGGCACGGCAACCTGTCGCAGGTCCCCGTACCACGGCTGTTACAGTCCGCCCCTAAGCCAAAGCCGAATTGGCAGGCAGGAGTGCGGAGATGTTTTCGCTGCAAGGCAAAAAGGCGCTGGTCGTCGGGATCGCAAATGCACAGTCGATTGCCTATGGCTGCGCCAAGGCGCTGCGGGCGCAGGGGGCCGATCTTGCGATCACCTACCTGAACGACAAGGCGCAACCGCACGTGCGCCCATTGGCCCTGGACCTGGGGGCCGAGATCATCGCGCCGCTGAATGTCGGTGACGAAGGGCAGATAGACAGCGTCTTCGATCAAATCTCGGAGCGCTGGGGGCGGCTGGATACGCTGGTGCACTCCATCGCCTTCTGTCCGGCGGAGGATTTGCATGGTCGGGTGACCGATTGTTCCCGCACCGGATTTCAGACGGCGATGGATATTTCCGTGGGATCCTTCATGCATCTTGTCCGCAAGGCCGAACCGCTGATGCCTGATGGCGGATGTTGTATGACCATGTCCTACTATGGCTCGGAAAAGGTGGTCGAACACTACAACATCATGGGGCCGGTCAAGGCGGCGCTGGAATCCGTTTCCCGCTATATGGCGGCCGAACTGGGTCCAAAAGGGATCCGGGTTCACGCCCTGTCTCCGGGGCCCTTGGCCACGCGGGCGGCGTCAGGCATTGACCATTTCGACGAATTGTTGAACCGCGCCGCGGAACGCGCGCCGACCCATCATCTGGCAACCATCGAGGATTGCGGGGCCTACGCGGCCTTTCTGGCCTCGGACGCGGCGGCAAACGTCACCGGCGAGGTGCATCACATCGACGGCGGGTATAATATCGTCGGCTAGAGGGAATGTGTGCGCCCGGCAAGGGGCGGGCGCACTGCCTCTTATCGCGTCGGAACCGGGGTTTCGCCACGATAGTCATAGAAGCCACGCTTGGTCTTGCGGCCCAGCCATCCGGCTTCGACGTATTTCGTCAGCAGCGGGCAGGGGCGGTATTTCGTATCGGCCAGCCCGTCGTGCAACACGTTCATGATCGCCAGACATGTGTCTAGACCGATGAAATCCGCCAGTTCCAGCGGCCCCATCGGGTGGTTCGCGCCCAGTTTCATCGCCATGTCGATGGACTGAACGTTGCCGACACCTTCGTAAAGCGTATAGCAGGCTTCGTTGATCATCGGGATCAGGATGCGGTTCACGATAAAGGCCGGGAAATCTTCGGCACTGGCGGCGGTCTTGTCCAGTTTCTGGACCACACCAAGACAGGCCTCGTAAGTTTCCTGATCGGTGGCGATGCCACGGATCAGCTCCACCAGTTTCATCACCGGCACCGGGTTCATGAAGTGGAACCCCATGAACCTTTCGGGCCGGTCTGTCCGCGAGGCCAGCCGTGTGATCGAGATCGACGAAGTGTTCGACGTCAGGATCGTGTCGGGCTTGAGATGCGGCAGAAGGGCGGCAAAGATCTTGTCCTTGATCTCTTCCCGCTCGGTCGCGGCTTCGATCACAAGGTCGGTCTGTGCAATCTCGGGCAGTTCCAGCGTGGTGCGGATACGCGCCATGGCGGCATCGCGCGCCTCTGCCGCGATCTTTTCGCGACTCACCTGCCGGTCGAGGTTCTTGCGAATCGTGGCGACGGCCTTGTCCAGCGCGTCCTGGCTGATGTCATTCAGCCGCACTTCGTATCCCGCGACGGCCATGACATGGGCAATTCCGTTGCCCATCTGACCCGCGCCAACGACACCGATCGATTTGATTTCCATGGACGAACCCCCTTTTGCCGCGGCCACCATGGACCGGCTTGACCGGCGCTGCAAGAGCAGCGGATTCACCTCACATTGTCACATTAGCGAATTGGCAAGAGCTTTGACCGATTCTCCCCTTTGGGTGAGAAAAGAGGTGGGCGCAATGTCCGTACATGGTGGGGGCCACGGGGCCCTTGAGTATTATCCGTGCCGCTATGGCACATCACGTGTGCTGTTTCGCGGCCCGCGCCGTCAGCTGGACGGGATCTATATTGCCTTTCTCGGTGGAACCGAAACCTACGGGCGATTTATTGAACATCCGTTTCCAGCCTTGTTGGAACAAAGGATCCGGGTGGCTTGCGCCAATTTCGGTGTCGTGAATGCGGGCGTGGACCTGTATCTCAACGATCCCGGGGTGATGGACCTGATGTCCGAGGCCGCCGTGAAAGTGGTGCAGGTCATGGGGGCGCAGAACCTGTCCAACCGGTTCTACTCTGTCCATCCGCGCCGCAATGATCGGTTTCTGCGCGCCTCGGACAAGTTGCTGACGCTGTATCCCGAGATCGATTTTACCGAGTTCCACTTTGTGCGCCACATGTTGGGGCGCCTTTCCGAGGTTTCGGAAGAGCGGTTCGCCGAGGTTCTGTCGGAACTGCGGATGGCATGGACCGCGCGGATGAAACACCTGCTGACCCAGTTGCGCGGAAACATCGTGCTGTTGTGGTTTGCCGACCATCCGGTGCCCTCGGATCTGCCGATCCGGCTGGAAGGGGATCCCCTGTTCGTAAACCGCGAGATGATCGAGACCCTGCGCCCAAGAGTCAGCAAGGTCGTCGAGGTTACCGCCTCGGACGCGGCCCAGATCGAAGGCACGCGCGGCATGGTTTTCAGCGACTTCGAAGCCTGTGCGGCGGCGGAACTGCTTGGGCCACTGGCCCATGATGAGGTGACAGAAAGCCTGTCGACGGTGCTGGGCGAAATGGTCGGGCGCTAACACACCAAAGGCCCGCCGAATGGCGGGCCTTTTCGTTTTTTCGCGCTTTTGGGTGCGCTCAGAGTTTCTCGGTCAGTTCCGGGACGGCGGTGAAGAGGTCCGCGACCAGACCGT
>NZ_JAHUZG010000010.1 GCF_019218285.1 Antarctobacter sediminis | reverse complement strand
GGCGGGCTGACCTTCGCGGATCTGACGATCACCACGGTGGCGGGCGGCGAACGGATCGCGCTGACCTCGGATCCGTCGGTCTTCATCACGCTCGAAGGGCTGAACCCCGGCGACGTGACAGCGGCGGATTTCGTCTGAGGCGATCCCCGCCGGATAGGGCGGCGCGTGTGGGCATCGGGGGCGGCGGAGAGAGATCTTCGCCGCCTCTTTCCTGTGTGGGGCGGGCGGCGGCAAGACCCCGCCGGGGCGCGACGGTGAGGCGTCTTGGAACTCTGTCCGGGTTGCTCTAAAGGCTGGGGCGATCCCGCTGGCCCGGCCCGGAAAACCGGGCCTTTGCAACGTAATGAGAGCGTTCGCCCGACACCATGATCCTGCTCGATATCACGACCAGCTATAATTTCCGGCACTGGAAGGCCATGGGGCTTTTGCGGGTCGAACACGAGGTGATCCGGGCCTTTCGCGAAGCCCTGGGCGAGGCGGTGACCTTCGGGATCTACAACCCGACGCTGGGGGGCTATTTCCGGGTCGCACCCGAAGAGGTCGATGCGCTGATCTCGGCGCGCGGCTGGCATGTGCCCAAGCGGGACCGGGTGCCGACCTCTCCGTCGCGCCTGAACCGGCACATGCGGCGGTTTCGGCTGGCCCGCGACCTGCGCCGGGCGGTGCGGCGTCACCCGGGAACGGATCCGCTGGCCGAATGGCGCCGCGACGAGGCGATCGCCGAGGCGCTGACGGCGGTCAGCCTCGAGGAATATTCCAGCCTGCGCCGCTGGCTGAGCCCGGTCGAGAAACTGGCCCCGCAGCTGACCCCGCTGATGCTGCGGGCCGATATGGTCAACCACAGGCTGCACTTTGGTCAGCTGGATGCGCTGGCGCCGCACCGTTTCGCGCCCGGCAATGCCATCGACCTGTCACAGGTGTCGCATTACATTTCGGCCGGGGGGTTCTGGTCGGATGACCGGGCCGAATTCGCCTATCGCGCCCGTCGCACGCATGGCTGGAAGGTGCATTACCTTCTTTATGACCTGATCCCGGTGCTTTGGCGGCATCTGACCGAACCGACCACCAAGGAAACCTTCCCGCTGGCCCTGCACTGGGTGCTTTGGGGGGTGGATCAGGTCTGGACCATTTCCGACACCACCCGGCGGGACCTGCTGGGGCATGTGGCGCAGAACGGCTATCCGCCGATCCCCGACCGCTGGGTGACGCCGGTGCTTCTGGGGGCTGACAGCACCTCGGCCTCGGATGAGGACATCTCACGCGCGGTTCTGGCCCGCCATGACCTTGACCGGGACGGTTATGTTCTGATGGTCGGCACGCTGGAGCCGCGCAAGAACCATGATTTCGCCTACCGGCTGTGGCGCGAGATGAACCGCCGCCACCCGGAAAAAGTGCTGCCGCTGGTCTTTGTCGGCCAGCCGGGCTGGAGCATGGATCCCTTCATCGAGATGCTGGCCGAGGACGTGGGCCTGCCGCACAAGGCGATCCGGATCCTGACCGATGTCGATGACGAGGCGCTTGGCGTGCTTTACGACAACTGCCGCTTTACGCTTTATCCCTCGCATTACGAAGGCTGGGGTCTGCCGGTGGTCGAAAGCCTGAACCACGGCAAACCCTGCCTGTGCTCGGATGCGCCCTCGATCGTCGAGGCGGCGCAGGGGGCGGCCGATTGCCTGCCGGTGATGGATGGCGAAGCCTGGATCGCCCGCGCCATGGCGCTGATGACGGATCCGGCCACCCATGCCGAGGCCCTCGCCCGGGCCCGGGCCTTTGGCGGCTACAGCTGGCAGGACTTTCGCCACAACCTGATTGCCGATTTCGAGTCTTTCCGCGATGCCCCGGCACCGGTCTCGGCTCCGGCTGCGCATGCGGGCTGAGCAGGGGGCGGCGGTTTGACGAACATTCCCCCGAGGCGAAACAGCCCCCCAGACCGATGCGCAACAAGATGCAGGAAGGACCCATCGTGAAGATCGTCGTGCTTTCGACCTATCCCGTCAGCCGTCCGATCCACGGCGGGCAGCGCCGTGTCGACGCGATCCTGCGCGCCCTTGGCAAGGCCGGGCACGAGGTCCGCCCGCTGCCGGTCTTCTTTGGCAGCAACTATCCCGAACACGGGGCCGCCGAGGCACCCACGGCCCTGCCCGGCGAGCACTTGCAACGGATCTTTGCCGAAGGGCGGCGCGAAGATCTGCACATGCATGAACTGCTGCACCCGGGGCAGCCCGCTTTCGATGCCCTGCGCGACCAGTTGCGGGCCTTTGCCCCCGATGTGGTGCAGTTCGAACATCCCTGGCTGTTCCCCTTGCTGGACCGGATGCCCGAGCTGGCCGATGTGACGGTCGTCTACAGTTCGCACAACATCGAGGCCGATCTGGCCCCGGCGCGGTTCCGCGACGCGGTGTTGGCGGTCGAGCAGGCGGCGGCGCGGCGGGCGGATCTGATTGTCGCGGTCAGCGAGGCCGATGCCCGAAGCCTGTCGGCATGGGCGGCCGAGGGGCGGGGAGCCCCGGTGGTGGTGGCGCCGAACGGGTGCTGGCCCCCGGCGCTGGACCCGTCGGTGCCGCGCCCGGTCAAAGAGGATTACCTGCTGCTGGTCGGCAGCGGCCATGCCCCCAATGCCGAAGGGTATTGGGATGTGATCGGCAAGGTTCCGGGCTGTATCCCGCCGGATGCGCGGCTGGTCGTGGCGGGGGATCTTGGCAACCTGCTGCGCAGCGATCCGCGCCACCGCCATTACCGGATGCTGAACGATCACATCGTGCAACTGGCCGGCAAGGTCAGCGACAGCGCGCTTCAGGCCTTGCTGACACATGCCCGGGGCATCCTGCTGCCGATCAAATCCGGTGGCGGCACCAATCTCAAGACGGCGGAGGCGCTGCTGAGCCTCAAGCCGGTGGTCGCCATGCGCCCGGCCTTTCGCGGGTTCGAAGAGGCCATGACGCTGGACGGTGTCCATGTGGCCGAAACCGAGGCGGACTTCCGCAGCGGGGTCCGCGCGCTCTTTGCGGGAGACATCGCCGGGACGCGGCGGGCCGAGGATGTGGCGCGCTATGGCTGGGATGCCACGCTGTCCGGTCTTGCCGCGGCCTATGACGGGCTGGCGGCGCGGCTCTGAGCGCGTCCCGGCCGGTCACGGATAATCCATGTTATGTAATGTACGGGCCGCAAAGACCGCCGGGCGGCGCAGCGATCAGGCCGCGGGCACGGCGTAGCCCAGCGTTTCGATTTCCTTGCCGAACCGCGCCTCGACGGCCTGGGACAGCGCATCGCTGAACTTGTCGTACCACTGCCGGGGCGAGCCGCTGGTCTGGTGGCTGATCGACTTGTTGCGCATTCCGCCGAACAGCGAACATTGCCAAAAGGCATTTGCGGCGGCGTCCAGGTCGGTGTCTTCCAGCCCGATGCGCCGCATCAGGCTTGTCCAGACCGTCATTTCGGTGTCGGTGACAAGGTCTTCGTATTTCACCGTCTCCAGTATCCGGTCCTTGTCGAAATGCGCCATCTTGACGATGGTTTCGCCGCCGACATGGTCCATCTCGAACAGGATGCGGTCCTCGAAACTGTCCAGCGAGTTGATCTTTTCGGCATAGGTCATGCCGCCGAATTTCGGCTGCTTGGCATGCAGCCATGCTTCGTCGGAACGGACATGGTAATTGGCCGCGGAAATCAGCACGTCCCGGGGGTCGCGCACCACCCGGAAACCGCGGCAGCCCTGCATGACCTCGACCGGCGGCAGGTTGCAGTGGTTTTCGAAGATGACCGCATGTTCGCCGCGGCTTTCGGCATCGGCCTGGAATTCCTGAAAGATGCGGATCTGGTCCGGCGTGTCCTTCCAGCGGCTGACATCGCGGCTGAGCGTATGAAAGCTTGCCGGGGCGGCCGCGCAGAAGGTCCGGAAGACATTGTTCATCCAGACGGTTCCGGTCTTGTGGTAGGTCGCGACGACAACGTGATGCTTCATGGTGATCCGGCCCCGGGAAACTGGTCCGCTAGCTACCGGTTTTTACACGCGGGTCAAGGCGGTCGGGGCCGCCCGGGTGTTTGGTCCGGGAGATTACCGGCCTGTAAGATCGCTGGCCCCGAAGATCATTGGCCTGCATCCCAGTCGATGCCGGTCAGCGCGAGTGTGTCGGCAAAGGCCGCGTGGATGCGCGCGCGCTGCTCGTCGGTGACCTCGGCGGCGGTGATCAGGCGGTTGGCGGAATATTCCGACTTGGCCCGCGCCGTCAGGCGAAACCCCTCGATCCCCTGCCCGGCCAGCAGCGCCGGCAGGTCCTCTGCCAGCCGGTCGTAGCGCAGCACCCGGTCGACCAGCAGCCGGCGGTGCCCGTTGCGCAGCTCGCTGTAGCGGTGCAGATCGACGGGGAATTCCCCGGCGGCGATGTAATCGGCCCAGCTCAGCTCACCGCCGCGGGAGTGGGCCGGCGAATTGCGCAGCATGTGGAAATGGCTGATGCATTTCTCGACCGGTTCGCGTTCGACGCAGAACCGGGTCATGCGGTCGAACCAGGCCGTGCCCAGCAGCGCCCGCAGGCGCGTCGCGGGCATGTGGTTGTAATAGACCGGCGCTTTCGGGTCGCCGCCCCAGTTGCGCGGCCGGTGGCCGGGCATGGCGGGGATGATCGGCGTGACGATGGCCGATTCCTCGACTCGCCGGGATAGATCGACCTCGATGCTGGTGCCCGCGGTCTTGGCGGTCTTGATGAAGACCAGGTTGTATCGGAAGCTGACGATGGTCACGCCACATCCGGATCGGACAGGCCGGCGCGGGTGATCTGGCGCGGGCCGGTGCGGCGCCCGTAGCCGAAGATGCGTTCGTCGAAGGGCGAGCGGTAGACGCGGACCTCGTCGAAGCCCGCCTCTTCGAGCCAGTCGCCGAGACAGCGGGCCGAGGGCCAGAACCAGGCCCAGCCGCTGCGGTTGCGTTTCTCGGCCTGACCCGCCGCCTGGCGGCGGTTGCCCTTGAAATAGCACATCGACTCTTCCGAGGCGATGCCGGCGCTTTCGACGAGGATCTCGCCGCCGTCGCGCAGCCGGTTGAACAGCTTGCGCAGGCCCAGCACCGGGTCGGAGAGGTGATAGACGACGCCGGGCACGTAGACGCAGTCGAAGCTGCCCTCCTCCAGTCGGTAGAGCGAGCGGCCCTCGACCTGCACGTCGTCGAAACCGTAGACATCGCGCAGGAGGGTCTGCGCCGTAGCGGCGTATTTGCGGACCTCGTCGAGGGCGTGGATTCGCGCCGCGCCCAGCACCTTGAGCGACAGGGTCGTACCGCCGGTCCAGCAGCCGATATCCAGCACGTCGCGCCCCTCGAAGAAGTCCTGCGGCAGGTCGAAGCCCTCGAAGAACTGCGCCGCCAGCGAGATGTGGCGGTTGTGCATGCGCCCGGTCACGGCCAGATCCGCGTCGAAACGGTGATTGTGCCCCCAGTGGAAGCGGATCGTCAGGTCGCGCTGGTTCTCGGGGCTGGCATAGCCTTCGGTTTTCCAGTCGTCGGTGCCGATCTGCGCCAGGAGCCGTTCGGCGATCTCCCTTTGCGACACGGTGGTGATCTGTGCCGCAGCATCGAACCGGGCTTGGAGGGTCTCGATGCGGGCGGTGACGCGGGCCGCGTAATCCTCGTCGGGATGGAGGACGCGCAGGGGAGTGCTGATTTGGGACAAGGGGCTTCGGACATGGCTATGGCTCCCCTTCGCAGAGTGAGGGGGAGCCGTGAGGAGATCAGGGGGCGTGGCGGGGCCGGAAGCGCGCCGCTCAGTCCGGCAGGAGCTGTTTCAGGGTGGCGAGTTCCGCGTTCAGCACGGCGATCTTGTCCTCCTGCTGCAGGGTATACAGCATGAGTTCCTCGATCTTGCGCAGCAGGGTCATCTGCATCTGGCCCATGTTGAGCCCGCTGCGCGCGATTTCCGCCGCCGAGGGCACATCGGGCAGGTGGCTCTTGGCGTCGATATGGGCACGGACCTCGGACAGGGGCCGCAGGTCATAGCCGTCCTGGAACACGTAGTCGGGCACCGTGAGCGTCGTGGTGCCGGAAATGAAATCCCCGGTGATGGTCAGGTTGCCGTTCTGGCTCAGGATCAGTTCCTTGCCGTCGGTGCCGGGCGCCGTGGTGATCGTGAACTGGCCTTCGTCGTTCTGCAAGTTCCAGATGCGCCCGGTGTTGTTGGTGCCGATGATGCTGGTGTCTTCGAGCGAGAAGAAGACCCGCCCGTTGTTGACCAGCGACAGCAGCCCGCGCGCCGCGGCGGTGCCGTTGACCTCCTCGATCTTCAGCGCGGCGTTGCCGTCCGTGCGGCGCACGTGCAATGCGGCGGTCGGGGCATCGGTGCCGATGCCCAGATCACCGTCCGCGGCAATGAAGATACTGTCCTCGGGGGCGCCGGGCTTGGCGCGGAAGAACAGCTTGGACCCGTTGGTCACGTCGCGGATGAAGAAGTTCGCCTCGTTGGCGGCGATGTCATAGGTCTGGGGCGTAAAGCCGTTCGAACCGTCCTGTTCCAGACGCAGCGTGGGGGTGTTGCCCTCGACCACGTGGATGTCGACCACCGGGTTCGCGGTCTTGACGCCAAGGTCGCCATCGGCCTCGACATAAAGCGAGTTCGCCGGCGCGCCGGCTTCGACGCGGAAGGGGAAGCGCCCGGTGCTGCCGTCCTCGAAGCCAAGGTAATCCAGTCCGCCGTTGCTGCTGTCGTTGGCGACGATCGTCCAGTCGACGGTCGGGAAGCTGGCGCTGTTCGAGGTATCCTGGAACTTGATCCGAAGGTTGTTTTCCTTCAACCGGATCGTGTCGAAGCCAAAGCTTTCGCCATTGACGCAGTCGTTGCCGACGCAGAGGCTGAAGGTGATGATCACGTCATCGTTAAAGACCTGATCGGCGCTGGCTGCCTGGGCCAGCATCATGCAGGCGCCGAAACCCGCCGCTGCAAGTCCACGGGTGGGGAGGCTGGGTTTGGTCATGGTGTTCTCCTTGCGCCTGTGTGCCTTCCGGTGCCACTGCCGTCCTCTGTCGCTTCGCCCGCGGCCATGGTCCTGCGTATTGATACTTCAAGTTTATCCTACATGTAAAAGGATTCCGTGTCGCGACGTCACCTTTCATGGTTAACGGGTGTCCGATTGGCCCTTGACCTCACGGAGGCATCTCGTCACTTGCGGGCCGTGTAACCCAAGGTTGCACAACAGGTCGGGGGCATCGGGTGGATTCTGTCTGACGGCGCTCCTATAAGTGCCGCAAATTACGATACAGAGGCCATGCATGGATCTGCCTGAACAGCTCCCCGATCCGCACCCCGGAAATCTGGATCCCGCCGGCACACCGCCGATCCTGCTTCTCTCCCGGGGGAGGGCCGCGGGAGAGATGATCGCACAGGCCCTGTCCGCACATTCCCGCATCGTCCCGGTGGACGGGCTGGATGCGCTGGCACGATCCCTTGACGCCCGCCCCGAGGCCCGCGCCGTCGCGCTGTACGAGACCGCCGCCGAGGCGCTGGAAGCCGATGAGCTTTCCGGCGGCCGCGATGGGGACGGCGATCTTGCCCGGGTGCTGGACGGCTGGGCGGCGGACATGCAGGAGCTGCTGACGCTGCAAGGCCGCAACCGCCGCCGCATGCTGCTGATCGAGGCGCGCGCGGTGCTTTTCTACCCCGAGGTCTTCGCCACCCGGCTCGGGCTTCCGGCGACCGCTGCGGCGGCCCTTGCCGCCCTGCCCCGGCAAGAGCCGGACCCGGTCGTTCAGGCGCTTCTCGAGGCCAGCCTGCAAGGCGATGCGGGGCTGCGCAGGGTTTCGGCCATGGTCCGGGCGGTGACGCTGGACCTGTCGAACAAGGGGCCCCGGCCCGGGCTTGGGCTTGACGGAGCGGTGGCCCATTACCGCGCGCTGCGGCTGCGCTCTGACGCGGCCGACACCGAGCTGGAGCAGCGCCGGCAGGATGAAACCGCCCTGCGCGCCGAGCTGGAGCAGGCGCAGCAGGCCATCGCCACGCTGGAGCCGCTGCGCGCCGAGCTGGACCACCAGAAGGCGCAGACCGCCGAGACCGTACAAGAGCGCGACAGGTTGCAGGGCTGGTTGCAGAACATCCAGTCCGATCTCGAACAGCAGTACCAGCGCCGGCAGGAAGCCGAGGCAGAGGTCGACCGCCGCCGTCAGGCCGAAACCGCCCTGCGCGCCGAGCTGGAACAGGCCCGCAAGACCATCGCCACGCTGGAACCGCTGCGCGCCGAGCTGGACCGCCAGAAGGCGCAGACCACCGAGACCGCCCGCGATCGTGACGGGCTGCGCGAGAGGTTGCAGGCCGTCCAGTCAAAGCTGGAAGAGGCGCAACAGACCATCACCGCGCTGGAACCGCTGCGCGCCGAACTGGACCGCCTGAAGGGGCAGGCCGCCGAAACCACCCGTGACCGTGACGGGCTGCGCAGCCGGTTCCAGAACATCCAGTCGGACCTCGAACAGCAGTATCAGGGCCGCCAGACCGCCGAGACCGAACTGGCCGAGGCCAGGGACCGGCTGGCCCGGCTGGAGGCAGAGGCCGCCGAGAAAGCGAAACAGATCACCGAACTGACCCAGTCGCGTGACACGCTTTCGACGCGGCTTGGCGAGGCCGAGTTCTGGATTCAGGGCATCAAGGCGTCCAAGTCGTACCGGATCATGGCCCCGGCCCGGCGCCTGCGGGCGGCCTTCAAACGCAAAGAGTGAACCGCATGTACGTCTGGACAAGATGGCTGACGAAGCTTGCCGAGACCGCGCCGGTTGGCGGCCTGCTCTATCTGGGCAGCGATCACCCCGACCTCTTGGCAACGCCGGGCCCCGACCGCGCCGAACATCTGCTGCTGGCCAGCGGCAACCCGGCCCTGAAGGACGATTATGCCGAGGCCGCCGAACGCAGCGACCGGCTGCGGTTCACGCCGGTGGTCGTCGGGAACGGCCCGCGGACCTTCCATGTCATGACCCTGCCCGGCCTGTCGGGTCTTGCCGCCCCGGCCGAGGTGCTGGAGCTGTTTCCCGGCCTGCGCGAGGTCGAAACCTGCGAGGTCGCGGCCCAGAGCCTTGCGGCATTGCTGGAGGGGCTGCCACAGAGCGCGGGCAAGCTGCGGGTGCTGCGGGCGGAACTGCCCGGAAGCGAGGCCGAGATCCTCGACGCCCTGCTGGCCCTGCCCGAGGACGCGGCCCCCGATCACGTCTTTTTGCGGGTCCCTGCCGCCGGGCTTTATGCGGTGCCACGGGCCCTGCCCGATCTGGCCGCGGCACTGGAGGAGTCGGTCTTTTCGCTGGAAGACCGTTCCGATGAAGATCCGGATTTCATCGAATACTGGATTCGCCCCGATCCGCTGAAACGCGAGAACCGGGCCCTGCGGGAGGCACTGGCCAAGGCCGAGACCCGGGCAGAGCAAGCTGCCGCACAGGGTGCGGCCCATGCGGAACAGCGCGCCGCGCTGGAAACCCGTCAGACCGAAGCCGAGGCACAGCTGGGCAAGCAGGAACGGGAACTGGCCGAGCTGCGCAAGGCGCTTGCCGCCGCGCGGACACAGGTCGAAGAGGCCACCCGGCGGGGGTCGGGGCTGGAAAGCCAGCTGGGCGAGGCAGAGAAACAGCGCGCGGCGCTGGAAACCCGCCGGACCGAAGCCGAGGCACAGCTGGGCAAGCAGGAACAGGAACTGGCCGAGCTGCGCAAGGCGCTTGCCGCCGCGCGGACACAGGTCGAAGAGGCCACCCGGCGGGGGTCGGGGCTGGAAAGCCAGCTGGGCGAGGCAGAGAAACAGCGCGCGGCGCTGGAAACCCGCCGGACCGAAGCCGAGGCACAGCTGGGCAAGCAGGAACAGGAACTGGCCGAGCTGCGCAAGGCGCTTGCCGCCGCGCGGACACAGGTCGAAGAGGCCACCCGGCGAGGGTCGGGGTTGGAAAGCCAGCTGGGCGAGGCAGAGAAACAGCGCGCGGCGCTGGAAACCCGTCAGGCCGAAGCCGAGGGGACACTGGACAAACAGGGCCGCGAGCTGGCCGAACTGCGTGACGGTCTTGCCGCCGCGCGCAAGCAGGTCGAAGAGAGCGGCACGCGCATCGCAGAGCTGGAAACCCGGCTGCGCGAGGCCGAAGAGCAGCGCGCCGCGCTGGAAACCCGCGAGGCCGAAACCGGCAAGAAGGCCGCCGAAGCCGCCGGTCAGGTCACCCGGCTCGAAGGCCAGTTGCGTGACCGGCAGGAACAGTTGCGCAAGGAAGAAAGCCGGCGCGATGCGCTCCGGCTGGAGGCCGAGGCGGCGCAGAACACCGTGCTGCGCCAGCAGACCATGGCCCGCAGCGATTACCTTGACCTGAGCCGCCGCTATCAGGATTTGCAGGCCGAACGCAGGGCACAGGAACAGCTGTTGCAGGAGGTCGTGACCCGGTTGCGGGACATCCTGTCGAAACCGGCGGCCGGCAGGACCAAACCGGCCCGCAAGAAACCCGGCAAGGCAAAGACCGATGGCTGATGATGGCACCGACCGGACCGGGGCGCTGCGCAGGGATCTCGACGGTCTGCTAGCCGCGCTGGAACGGAGCCCCGCACAGGAACAGGCGCCGGCGCTCGCTGCGCTGCTGGACAGCTGCGAAGCGCGTCTTGCGGCCCCCCTTGCGCCCGAACCGGTCCGCACACTGCATCATTTCGCCTGTAGCGGCGGCACGCTGATCGCCAAGGCGCTGTCGGCGATGCCCAACACGGTGGTGCTGAACGAGATCGACCCGCTGAGCCAGATACACACTCAGGTGCCCAAGCAGCCGTTCTTTCCCACCGATATGATCGCCGCCCTGCGGTATTCCCCGCGTCCGATCGGCGATGACACGCTGCTCGAGGTCTTTGGCGCGGGATTGCTGGCGTTGCGGGACGACATGACCCGGCGCGGCATGCGCCTTGTCCTGCGCGACCATGCGCATTCGCTGTTCTGCACCGACCACGCCCCGGCCGACCGGCCCGATCTTTATACTGTCGTGCGCCGGATCTCGCCGGTGCGCGGCGTGGTCACCGTGCGCCATCCGCTGGATTCCTTCCTCTCGCTGAAACACAACAACTGGGTGCATTTCAGCCCCGGGACGCTGGAGGATTACAGCCGCCGCTACCTGGCATTCCTGGATGTGCATACCGGCCTGCCGGTGGTGAAATACGAGGATTTCGTGACCCGGACGGATGAAACCGCCGCCCGGCTCTGCGAGATTCTGGAGCTGCCGTTCGATCCCTGTTTCGAAACCGTCATGCCGCTGGCGCGGCTGTCGGGGGACAGTGGCCGGTCCAGCGCGGTCATCTCGGCGCGTCCACGCCGCGCCTTGCCGCCCGAGCTGATCGAGGAAGCGGGGCGCAGCCCCTCTTACGACCGGCTTTGCGCGCGGCTCGATTATCGACCACAACCGGAACAGGACGGGAAGCCTGTGCAGGAACAGGCCGAGAAACCGCAAGGTGGGGATGCCCTGCCTTGAGGATTTGCCCGCTTCGGGCTAGCACGCGGCAGACCCCTTCGGATTAAGAAACCGTCCTTTTCCTCAGGAAGGCCGTGTCGGCCGGAAAGACATTGGCATGCAGGAACAATTGACCCCGATCATTACCAAGGTGCAGGCGCTGGTGCAGGCGCGGGATTTTGCCCCGGCCCGCCAGCTGTTGCAGACCGCGCTGAAAAAGACCCCGGATTTCTTCCTGTACCACGAATACCTGGGCGATGTGTTCCAGGCCGAAGGCGATGGCGCACAGGCGCGGGCCGCCTATCGCCGTGCGCAGGAACTGCGCCCCTCGGCGCGCTGGATCGCCGACAAGATGGCGGCGCTGGACGGCCCGGCCGAGAGCGGCGGCTTTCCCGGCCGCTACCTGCGCTACCCGGACCAGACCGGCAAGCGCAAGGCCGAGGGCGGCCGCCGGCTGACACAGGCGCCGCGGCAATCCCGCCCCGACGCGCCGCTCGTCACCATCGTGACCGCGGTCTATGACAATGACGACAGCCTGCAACGCTGCATCGATTCCGTGCAGGCCCAGACCTATGACAATGTCGAACATGTCATCGTCGACGGCGGCAGCCCCGAAGGCACGCTGGCCATCCTGCGCGCCAACGATGCGGTGCTGGACTATTACGTTTCAGAGCCCGACAGGGGCATCTACTCGGCGATGAACAAGGGGATCGAGCTGGCGCAGGGCGATTACATCTGCCTGCTCAACTCGGATGATTTCTACGAACCCGATTTCGTGGCCGAAACCGTCCGGGCCGCGCGCGAGGCCCCGGGGCGGGTCGATATCGTCTATACCGATTACACCCAGGGCGAAAACCGCATGGTGGCGCAGCCCATCGGGGCCGGTGTGCTGCTGGGGCATCTCAACATCTGCCACAACACCTTTCTTGCGCATCGCGACTGCTATGAACGCATTGGCCGCTACGACGAGGACCTGCGCATCGTCAGCGACGCGGTCTGGATCCGCGAGGCCTATCTTGCGGGGGCGCAGTTCCTGTGCCTGAACAAGCCGCTGTTCACGCTGATCGAAGGCGGGATGTCTTCGGGCAATACCGAGGCGCGCCGCCTGCTGTTCATCCGCGAGGCATCGGACAGCTATCGCCGGATCTTTCCCGAACTCACGCCGGACGAGGCCGAGGAACTCTATCTGTTCCGCTTCAACAAGAAACGCGCCGGACCGGTGCTGGAGATCGCCCGGCGGCGCGTGCCCGGCAACCCGCTGCTGCGCGACGCGCTGCGGGAATATGTCGAATACTGTTTCGGGACGCGGGGCAATTTCGGGCTGCACCACAGCGAGGCCGACAGCCTGTTCGGGGTCTTCGTCGCGCTGTGCGACCTGCTGGGCGCCAGCAAGAAGACCATCCGGATCAACACCAAGAACGGCACCTTCCCCGAGATCCTGACCCGCATCGACGAGGTGGTCGCGCGGCGCAAACCCGTGGCGCGCAAGACCATCCTGCATTTCGTCACGGTGTTTTCCGCCCCCTCCGAAACCTTCATCTACGACCTGCTGCAACGGTTGGACGCGGTGGAGGATTTCGACAACTTCGTGCTTTACGAGCACGAGAAGATGGCCGAGGAACGCCCCTTCGACAAGAAGTACCGGGTGCCGTGGAACGATTTCGCCGCCCCCGTGGCACAGCAGATCTACAAGTATTTCATCGAGGCGGTGCAGCCCGACCTTGTGATCGCGCATTTCGCGATCAACGAACATCGCCTGCATGAGCGCATCAAGGATCTGGATCTGCAATTCCCGACCCTTGTGATGACCCATGGCATCGATGTCTTCAGCCTCAAGCTGCCCTCGGATTATACCGATTACGTCACCGGGAACCTCTCGCGGCGCCCCGATGTCGCCTTTACGGCTGTGTCGAACTATCTCAAGAACGAACTGGAGGCCGCCGGGGTTTCGCAGGACAAGATCACGATCCTGCCCAACTCGGTGAACCCGCGGTTCTTTGCGCATCGCAAGACCTCGGGCTTTTTCAAGGGCGGCCGCACGCTGAAGCTTTTGAACATCGGCCGGCTGATCGACTGGAAAGGCCATGGCGTCATGCTGGACGCGCTGGCCATGTTCCGTGACCGGTGCAGCAAGGACGTGCATCTGACCATCGTCTACGGCAATGGCGACGAACGGCTGCCACACCTGACGGTGCAGGCCGAACGGCTGGGGTTGCAGGATCACGTGACCTTCGAACCCTTCGTCGATTTCGGACGCCAGCCCGATTATCTGGCCGGTTTCGACATCTACGTGCATCCTTCCAGCTATTCGAAGGATTCGCTGCGCAAGTCCGAAACCTTCGGCGTCGCGGTGCTCGAGGCGATTGCCGCGGGTCTGCCGGTGCTGTCCTCGGACGCGGGCGGGCTGCCCGAGGTGATCGGCGCCGCCGGCCCCCATGCGCAGGTCATCCGGCACGGCAATGCGCGGGCGCTTTGCGAGGGGCTGGAGCGGATGTACCACAACCCCGAGACCTTTACCGACAACATCGACTATGCCCGTGACCGTCTGGCGGCCTTTGCCCCGGAACGCCAGACCGCGGCGATCACCCGGATCATCGACCGGATCTCGGTCCGGCCGGCCCGGGTGGCGCTGTTCTCGACCTCGACGATCCAGGGGGCGGGGTATGCTGCCTACCGGCTGCACAAGGGGCTGCGCGACACCCGGTTCCGGCCGACCATGTTCACCACCGTGCGCAACCACGAAAACGAACCCGACGTGACCGTGCTGCGCCACCCTTCCGGTGACAACCGCAGCTGGAGCGCCCTGCAAAAGCCGCCCAAGCCGGGACTGACCATCATGTCCCTGAACCAGACGCATATCCCTTCGGCGGACCTGCTGCGCATGGTCGAACCCTACGATATCGTCAACCTGCACTGGCACGCCCGGTTCCTGTCGGCCGAAAACATCGCCGCGCTGACCCACAGCGGCAAACCGGTGGTGATGACCATTCGCGACATGCTGCCGATCACCGGCGGCTGCCATTTCTTCCACGGCTGCGAGAAATGGCTGGGCAACTGCGGCGACTGCCCGCAGATCGACAGCCGCGACAAGGCGTTCCCCGCCCGCGTTCTGGCGGCCAAGCGCGCGCATTACGATTTCAGCAACCTGACGCTGGTGGCACTGTCGCGGCATTCGCGCGAGATCCTGAAACGGGCGCCCTATTTCAAGGACTGCCGGATCGAACACATCCCCAACTCGATCGAGACAGAGGTGTTCAAACCGCATGACAAGGCCCGCTGCCGGGCGGAATTCGGCCTGCCGGCGGATCGCAAGATCATCGGTTATGTTCCCAGCTTCTCGAGCGAGGTCAAAGGATACCGCGAATTGCTGGCGGCGCTGAAAAAGCTGGACCCGGCGACGCTGGGCTTTGATCCCTACATCATGCTGGTCGGCAACAAGACCCCGGCCACCGATGCGATCGAACAGGACAAGAAGGTTCTGGGCTACATCGGCGACAATGAAAAACTGGCCCGGGCCTTTTCCTGTGCCGACCTGATCGTCGTGCCCTCGCTCGAAGAGACCTTTTCGAACACCGCGGCCGAGGCGATTGCCTGCGGCGTGCCGGTGGTGGGGTTCCGGACCGGGGCGATCCCCGATCTGGCGGTGAACGGCAAGACCGGTTTCACCTGCGAGGTCGGCGACGTGGACGGGCTGGCCGGGGGCATCCGCTCGGTCTTGCAGGGGCCCGATCTGGGCGCGGCCTGCCGGGCCCATGCGGTCGAAACGCTGTCCTTCATGAAACAGGCCCGCGCCTACGAGTCGCTTTACGCCGACCTACTGGGCCGTGGCCGTGCCGCCGGAACCGACCGGCAGCCAAGGGTCTGGGATTGCTTCCCGGAACTCGGCATGGGGCTGAACGGTCTGGCGACCGAGCGGATTCTCGAAAGCCAGTCCTGAACCGGGGCGGGCCCCGGCCGCGCAGGTGTATTTTGCCCGCCGCCGCTCCCGATAAAAGATAGATATGGCTGCCGTGCCGCGTTACGGTCCGGCAGCCAGACCCGACATTCATTTCAAGAGGCCCGGATATGTCCGTTTCCCAGAGCAGCAACCTGCCCTATTCCGTTTCCGATAGCGCAAAGACATTTGACACGGTCGAGATGGATCTCGACGCGGCCCGGGCCTTTCTGCCGCTCAAGCCCGGCTGGTGCCACGGCGACCAGACGCTTGAGGATGCGGCCACGCTGATCGCCCTCGCGCAGCTCAAGAAGGACGGCAATATCCTCGAGATCGGCACCTCGGCGGGCGAAGGCGCGGCGGCGCTGCTGTACGGCTGCCGCGAAGGCAGCGGCACGCTCACCGGCATCGATCTTGCCGAGCAGGTCTATTACGACAAGTCGCACAAGGTCGGGGACGTGGTGCCCGAGGCGCTGCCGGAAATGCAGGCGCGCTATACGATCTTCAGCGGGGTCGCCTCTGAACATGTGCTGACGATGGACATGAAATTCGATCTCGTGCACATCGACGCCGCCCATTCGCACCCCTGGGCGACCTTCGACATGCTCAGCGCGATGACCCAGGTCAACGATGGCGCGATCTTTGCCTTCCACGACGCCAATTACACCGCGGCGCTGAGTCAGGCCGCCTATTACCTGTCGCGGATCATGTCCGGTCAGGGCCGTTTCATCGGCAACCACTTTGCCTTCGTCTACAAGAAGGAAATGGGCGCGGAACTGGTCGAGGCGATCCTCGATATCCTGGACCTGCCGTGGCAGACCTCGCTGCCGCCCGAAAACCTTGTCGCGCTGCACGCGGCGCTGTCGCGGGCCTTCCCCGATGTCGAAGTGATGCGGATCATGTCCAAGCTTCTGGAAAAGAACGCGGAATACCTGGCCAACGCCCATATCCACGAGGCCCTGAACAAGGGGTTGTGGCAGCGCGAACTGGAACGCCGCCGCCTGCTGGCGGAACGCAAGGACAGCTGAGCGCCCCGCCGGGCCGGACAGTCCGGAACCGTCGCCACGCCCGGGACCGGGCTTGTTTTCCCGGTCGCCGCTGGCAAACTGTGTCCCGGGTGCGATTTTCCCGGCAAGGATGCCCGGGCTGACAAGGGGAACCGTTACAGATGCAGATCACCATATCGCTGGACGGGCCGGAACCGGGGGAACGCTCGGGTCCGGTGACCGTGGGCTGGATGCTGACGCAGACCACGGCCAGCGTGCTGTTCAAACCGCCCACCCGTCTGCGCAGCGCCAGCATGTCGGGCACGCATGTGAAATCCGTCGCCCGCTGCCCGGCGGTGCTGAACTACGAAAGCCGGTTCTTCGAAATTGCCTGCCCCTATGATCTCCGTCTCGGGCTGCGCCGGACCGATGCCGGCAAGATCGAGATCGTCAACCTGATGGGCGACCAGACCCCGGTCCGGCAGAACAAGCTGGCGCAGATCATCAACACGGTGGCGGAAAACGAATGGCGCAGCCCCGACCGGCCGATCTTTCAGCTCAAGCTGCCCTACCTGTTTCTCGCCGACGAGCCGGTCTACCTGAACCAGGGGCCGGCCTTTGAATATTTCCGCCCCGATCCCCTGCCGGGGCTGATGATCGGCGGGCGGTTCCCGATCCATATCTGGCCAAGGCCGCTGATGTGGGCCTTCGAGTGGCACAATCTCGAGGCGCCCGTGACGCTGCGCCGGGGTCAGCCGCTGTTCTACGCGCAGTTCGAAACCCTGCCGCAGGACCGCCCCGTGCGCCTTGTCGAGGCCGAGCAGACCCCCGAGCTCAAGACCTATCTCGACGAGATCAGCGGCGTGGTGAACTACGTGAACCAGACCTTTTCGCTGTTCGAGGCCGCCGAGGCGCGGCGGCCGCAAACGCTGGTCTCTCCGGTCAAACGCTGAGACCGGGAACCGTTGTGGCGGGGGCGCGGTAGGCGCGCCCCGCCAAAGGCTCAGCGATAGCCGAACCGGTCGAAGAAGACCGGGAAGGTCTCGTGGATATAGGCGATGCTTTCGGGCGACAGCTTGTCGACATAGCCGCCAGGGGTGACGCTGCGCACATGGGCGTTGGGATCTTCCTTTTCCGGGCGCAGGTCATGTTTGTCGGCGATGCGGTCGCAGATCTCCTGCGACAGGTCGACGGACAGTTCGCGGGCGATCTGCGCAACCCAGTTGCGCTTGTCAAAGATCACGTCCTCGTAGCGGAAGAACAGGCTGTCGTCGCGGTCGAGGTAATTGGCGAAACGGGCGATGTTGCGCAGGATCGGGTTGGCCTTGCCTTCCTGCACAAAGCTGTCGATGTCCATCGCGCTGGTTTCTTCGCGCAGCTTCGAGATGCTTTCGCGCGATTTGCCGGCCTTGGGCAGGCCGTGGCTTTTGGCCATCGAGAAATAATAAGACACCGCCACGTCGCGGGGATCGCGGATCATGAACAGTTTCCGCGCCTTTTCAAAAGCCGCCACCTCGGGCAGCTTCTGAAGCCAGCGGAAGGAATAAAAGACATAGCCCGGCTCTTCGAGGAAGGCATAAAGCTCTGCCGGCCAGTCCGAGAGCGACAGGCCCTGCCGCCAGACATCGCCTTCGACCGGCACCGCCGGCAGGCCGGTTTCCGCGGCGATATCGGCGATGATCTTGGTCAGCAGAACGCTGCCTGTCTTGTGCCCGGCGACGACGAAAACCGACTCCGCCTGGCGCGGTTCGGGGATCTCCAGCGTCGCGCTCAGGGTGTCCGAGACTTTGAACTCTTTCTGCATGTCCTCAACTTCCGTATGGCGCGGGGCACGGCCGCCCTTTCACAGTATGCGTCCTGTCTTCTGCCCTTGATGGCGCCGAGATTCCAGAGCTAAGGGCCGCGCGCCTGGTCGGATTTCCGCCGGGCGCGGCTTCTGCATCATGTTTGCCCATCGCGCAGGGCCGACAGCAGCCGGTCCCGCGGGGCGCGGGCCAGCGCCTGTTCCAGATCGCGCAGGTCCGGGCCCTGCCCGGCCAGCAGCCCGGCCAGCGGCCCCCGCTCGGGATCGCAGGGGGTCCAGCCCCGCGCCCGGCCGGTGGCAAGGTAATGGGCAAAGGGGCTTTGACCGCTGTCCAGCGCCTCGGGGTGCTGTGACAGGTAATGGTCCGCGTCGAACAGCGGGTGCGGCCGGGTCCCCTGCCGCCGCCCGGCCATCACGTAATGCAGGACCGGATCGCGAAAGCCACAGCCCGGTTCCATGTAGCGGGCCCTGTACCACTCGGCACAAAACAGCCCCGAGCCGCGCAGCAGTTCGGCCTCGGCCTCGATCCTGCCGGGGTCTTCGACGACGGCCTCTTCGCCGTAAAGCGCCCGGTACAGATCGGCCACGGCCCCGGGGGCCCGGGTATGCGCGCGTGAGACGCGATAGCTCTCGCGCATGCATTGCAGGGGTCGCGTCGCCGAAATGCCGCCCCCGGCATAGGTGGCGATCACCGCGTGGCAATGTTCGAAACGGGCCCCTTCGGCGCGGCGCGAGAACATGAAGGCGTGATCGGCGGTGATCTCGAAGCCAAGGTCATACCCCCGTTCGGCCAGCAGCGCGCGCCGGGTCAGCGTGGCCTGATGACAGGGGATGCCCTGCCACCAGCCGGGCCGGAACCGGCCGCTTTGCAGCTGTGCCCAGGTGTCTTCGAAATCCGCCGCCTTGTGCAGATCCGTGAACCCGTTCTCATGGCGATAGACATGATCCCCGATGATGAAATCCGGCAGGGCGCGCCCGCCGCGATCACAGGTGACGTTATGCATCGCCACCTCCAGCGCGCCGGGCAGGTGGAAATGGTCGCCGGCATTGATGAAGATGACATAGTCGCCCGTTGCCAGCCGCGCGGCCTTGTTCATCGCGTCATAGATGCCCGCGTCCGGTTCCGAAACCAGGATATCCAGCCGGTCCCGGTAGCGGGCCAGAACCCCCGGCGTGCCATCGGTCGATCCGCCATCGACGACGACGGTTTCCATGTTGCGATAGGTCTGCGCCAGCACCGATTGCAGGGTGCTCTCGATCTCGGCCCCGGCGTTGTAGCAGACCACCGCCACCGAAACCCGGGGCGCGGGCTCTGCGATGCCGGGTGCGGCGGGCGCGCCCGTGCCCAGCCCGGCCCGCACATAGGCCCCCAGTTCGCGGCAGGCCCCGGGATCCTCCAGCCGCGGCTGGAACAGGATCGCCTGCAGGCGATTGTCCAGATCCCATTGCCAGTTCCGGTGCCCCTGTTCGATGCTGCGCCGGGCGCGCCGCCCGATGTCAAGGGCCGCGCCCAGATCCAGAGGCTCTGGGTGGTCGGGATCGTAGAGCAGCCCCGTCACCCCATGGGTCAGATAATCCCGCACCCAGGGGCGATCCGGGGCAATCACGCAGTTGCCCGCCGCCATGGCCGCCAACAGCCGTCCGGGTCCGGCCCCGGGGGGCAGCAGATGCACCGCGCAGTCCCGCGCAAGGCGCTGCGCCCCGGTCAAAGCGCCGTCCCCCGCCCCGAACAGGTGCACAGGCACCTCCGGAACCTGCGACAGAAGCACCCCGACGGTGGCCCGGTCCGGGGCACCGCCCTGTTGCTGGCAGAAGACCGCCATGGGCCGTTCCGCCGCCGGTCCGGCGGCGGCGGCGGGCGGAACATGGCAGGCATGAAAGCTGTTGACGCCCCGCAGCGCGGCGCGCAGGTGCAGCCCGTAGGAAAAAGAGATCACCCGGATGTCGTCGCGATTGGCGAGCGCGTCCAGATCGGCCTCGCTGACGTCGGGATCGGTCAGCAGGACAACCCGCCGCGCCGCGCCCTTCGCCTCGGTCAGGGCGCGGGTGGCCGGCCCCGCCCCGACGGTGCAGATCAGGTCATGGCCGTCGCCGGCCAGCGCGGCGAGCACATCGCCGTCAGGTGCGCCGGGCACCGGATCATGGCGGTGAAAGACGTCCGAACGGGCATAGAGCCGCGCCGCGATGGCCTCGGCCGCTGTGGTGCCGCGGCCACGGCCCTGTCCGATGAAACAGGTCTTCATGATGCGGGCATTCTACCTGTCCCGCGCGGACAGCTGGTTGAGCAGCAAAAAGATCACCGCTTCATAGCGGTCCTCACGCGCGCGGGCATCATGCAGCTGCATCAGCGCCTCGGTCATGTCGGTGGGATCCGGCCGGGCGGGGCGGATCGCGATCCGGCGGCTGGCCAGCACCATCCGCAGCGGTTCATGGCCAAGCGCGCTGCCCCAGAAATGATGTTCCTTGACCAGATCGATCTCGATCAGCAGGTCCGGCGGCGCATCTTCGGGCACATGGGCGGGCACCATGATCCTGTGCGGTTGCCCCGGGTGCAGCGTGACCGGAGCGCGCAGCGCCCGGCTCTCCGAGATCAGCTGCCCCGGCTCCGGGGTCTCCGGGCTGCCGGCGTTGACAAAGACCCGTCCGCCGATGTTCAGCGGATGGGGTCCGGCACCCGCCAGCGTCAGCGGCGCGCCCCTGTCAAGCGTGAGGCTGACAGGCAGGGCACAGGCCCCCTTGGCGTCGAACCAGCTGAACGGCTGCTCTGCCCGCAGGTGATATTGCAGGTGCCCGGGGGCAAATTCGGTCAGGTCGGGGGCGTGTTCCATCTGGGTCGGGACGGCTTTCTGCATCGTGTCGGCACCAGGAGTCCCGCCGGGGCGGCGGCTTCGGGCATCGGCCCGGGTGGCCTGGTCCACGCCCGGGGAAACATCGCATGCTCCCCCCCCGAATTAAAGCCGGAAAGGCGGGACGCCGCGGGCCGCCGGGCTTGACCATTGCCTTTCAGGGCGCTGCAAAGTACCCAGCCCGAGGTTCCGCTCAAGGGTCATCTCGATATGAAAAAAGCCTTCATCACGGGGGTCACAGGACAAGATGGCAGCTACCTGGCCCGTCTGCTGCTGCAGAAGGGCTATGAGGTCCATGGTGGCGTGCGCCGGATCAGCCAGGCTGAAACCGCGCGGCTGGACCTGCTGGGCATCACCGATGATGTGCGCCTGCACGAGTTCGACCTTGGCGAGACCAACAACATCTTTCGCACCATCCGCGAGGTGCAACCGGACGAATTCTACAATCTTGCCGCGCAAAGCTTTGTCGGCGCGTCATGGGAACTGCCGGTCTATACCGCCGAGGTGGACGGGGTTTCGGTGGTGCGGATCCTTGATACGCTGCGCACGCTGACCCCGGACTGCCGGTTCTATCAGGCTTCGACCTCGGAAATGTTCGGGCTGGTGCAAGAGGTGCCGCAGCGCGAAACCACGCGGTTCTACCCCCGCTCGCCCTATGGTGTGGCCAAGGTCTTTGGCCATTATACCACGGTGAACTACCGCGAGAGTTTCGGCATGCATGCCTCTTCGGGGATCCTGTTCAACCACGAAAGCCCTCTGCGCGGGACCGAGTTCGTCACCCGCAAGATCACGCTGGGGCTGGCGCGGATCGCCCGCGGCGGCGACGAACCGGTGGAACTGGGCAATATGGACGCACAGCGCGACTGGGGTTTTGCCGGCGATTACGTCGAAGGCATGTGGCGGATGCTGCAACAGGACAAGGCGGATGATTACGTGCTGGCCACCGGGGTCACCACCTCGATCCGCGATTTCTTTACCCATGCGGCCCATGCGCTGGGGATCGAACTGGACTGGTCCGGCGCGGGCGAAAGCGAAAGCGCCTGCTGCCGCCAGAGCGGCCGGACGGTGCTGCGGGTGAACCCCCGCTTTTACCGGCCTGCCGAGGTCGACCTGTTGATCGGCGATGCCAGCAAGGCGCGCGACAGGCTGGGCTGGGTGCCGCGGGTCGATGTCCGGCAGCTGGCCGAGATGATGGCAAAAGCCGATTACGATGCGCTTGCCTGACGCCCTTCGCGCCCGGTTGCGCGGCCCGGTGACCCGGCTGCGCGGCTTTCGCGGTCATCTGGACGGCGAAATCGGCAGCGCGCTGGTCGGCTGGGTGCAGCCCAGCGGACAGGCCCGCGACGTGCAGGTGGGGCTGTTTGCGGGGGGCGCGCTGCTGATGCAGGCCACCGCCAATGTCTATCGCGGCGATCTCGCGGCGCAGGGGATCGGCGATGGGTTTGCCGGGTTCGTGCTGCCGCTTTCGGAAGAAATCCGCGAAATGGTGGCGGCCAATGGCGGCACGGCCGAGGTCCGGGTGATCGGTCCGCGTGCCTTCCTTCTGGGCCGCTGGCAGGCCGGTCAGACCGACACCGGCACCGACACCGGCACAATCGCCGCCCCGGCGCGCACCACCGCGTTGCAAAACCGGCTTTACGGCGATCTGCAACGCCTTGCGCGGCGGATGCCCGAGGACAGCCGGTTGCCCGCCGGGCCGCGACCGGTTTCCCCGGTGCAGGCGCTGCTGTTCGGCCCGCAGGGGCCGCTGGGCGGGGCCGATCTTGCGCCGCCGATGTTCGCCTATGCCGAGTTCCTGCGCCATCGCAACCGGCTGGACAGCTGCTTTGACCCCGCCCGCGACCCGGCGGATGTGGCGCATTTCTTCAAGCATTACCTCGGCGTCTACGGCCCCTCGCGCGCGGGGCTGCGCACGCCGTTGTCGCGTGCGGCGATCGATTGGCTGAATGCCCCGGTGGTGATCGGCGGGCAGGAACACAGCCTGTCCCGCGCGGCATGGGCCTTTCTGATGGACCGGGCCGAACTGCGGCAGGACATGGATTTCAACGATCCCGACTGGCATGCCCGCGCGGTCTATTGGTGGGCTGTCCATCAGGCACCGGCGCTGGGATGCGAAGACTGTCTGGTGCCCGCGGATCACGTGGCCCTGCTGGCCTCGGTGCCCGACGACACGGCAGATCCCGCAGAGGCGGCAGACGACTGGCCGCTGTCGCGGTTCATGCTGCGCTTCCGGGCCGAGACGCCGGAGCTGGCCCAACTGCCGGTCGAAACCGCCGAAGGGCGGCACGACCTGACCTGCGCGCTGATGATCCTTGCCCTCACCCGGCCCGATATCCTGCGCTACCTGCCCGAGGGCGCGCAAGGGGCGGCGCTGGAGGGGGGGGACAACTCGCCGCTGGCGGGGTTCTGTGCCGCGATGGGCCAGCCGCTGCCCGGTCTGGACCGGCGGTCCTATGACAATGCTCTGCGCCAGCAGGGGTTCGACCCCGCCCGCAAAACCTTTCTGAGTCTCACCGCCGAAGGGCACCGGGCGGAATGCGCCCGGCTGCCGGCGATCCCGCGGCAGGCGCCGGTGGATGTCCAGGTGATCGGCCCCTTCCGCAAGGCCTCGGGGCTGGGACAGGCGACCCGGCTGTCCGCCGGGGTGCTGGAACGCACCGGCCATTCGCTGAACATGACGGATTTCGATCTGGACAACCCGGCCCCCAAGGGGTTTTCCAGCCGCGCCGAAGTCTCGGACTACCGTCCGGCGCGGGTCAATCTCTTTCACCTCAACGCCGAGGCCATCCCGCTGGCCGCCGCCTACCAGCCCGACATCTTTTCCGGGGCTTACAACATCGGCTATTTCTACTGGGAACTGGACAGCCCCGCCACCTGCCACGCCCTTGGCATGGAGATGCTGGACGAGATCTGGGTTTCGACCGAATTCGGTGTCTCCATGTTCCAGCCCCATACCGACAAGCCGGTGATCAACGTGGGCATGACCTTCGAGGAACTGCCCGAGATCCCGCGCAGGGAGGCCCGCGCCACGCTGGCGGCGCGCACCGGCGCGGCGCCAGAGGATTTCGTCTTTCTCGTCACCTTCGACTGTTTCTCTTTCGTGCAGCGCAAGAACCCGCTGGCGGTGCTTGCCGCCTTTGGCGCGGCCTTCCCCGGTGTCCGGGACGTGCGGCTGGTGATCAAGACCCAGAACCGCCACAAGGTCAGCGACCCCGGCCAGACCGCGATCTGGCAGGAGGTCGACGCCATCGTGGCCCGGGACAGCCGGATCATCCTGATCGACGAGACCCTGCAATATGACGAGCTTCTGCGGCTCAAGAAAGGGTCCGACACCTACCTGTCCCTGCACCGGTCCGAAGGCTGGGGCTTTGGCATGATCGAGGCGATGAACCTGGGTGTGCCGGTGCTGGCGACCGGCTATTCGGGCAACATGGATTTCTGCGCCCCCGACACGTGCTGGCTGGTGGATTACAGCCTGACCGAGGTCGGCCCGAAAGAGTACATCTTTGTCCGCCCCGGCCAGCACTGGGCCGATCCGGACATCGAGGATGCCGCGCGCCAGATGCGCGCGCTCTACGGATCGCCGCAAGAGCGCGCCGCCCGCACCGCACGCGCGGCCGAACGGGTGCGCCGGGAGTTTTCGCATGATGCGATCGCGGCCCGCTACGCGGCGCGGTTGAAACAGATTCTGGATGCCCCGGCGCGCGGCCAGCGCGCGGGCAGCTGAGGGGCGGCGGGGCATGGCAGAGAAATCGCTTGTCCTGCACCTGGGGTATCACCAGACCGGCGTCGGGCTGGTGCGGCGCTGGTTGCAGGACCATGCCGCGATCCTTGCCCCGCACATGCAGCTGTATTCCGCCGAGGATGACCTTGTCGTGGCCCTGCGCGAGGCGGCTCTGGCGCGGGTCCGGGGGCGAAAGGGATCCCGGGAGGCCCTGTCCCATGCCGCCCGCGCGCTGGCCGGGGCGATCCGCGCCCAGGAGGCCCCCGTCGCCTGCCTGGCGGATGAAACCCTTCTGGGGCCGCCTCTGGGCCATGCCGAAAACGGCCATGTGGAAACCGAGATCTACCCCGGCCTCTGCCCGGTGATCGACGTGCTGATGCACGAACTGGCCGCCTTTGACCCGGTGATCTCGGTCATCGAACGCAAGCCCGAACACTGGCTGAAACGGCTGCATGCGCGGGCGGTCGAACAGGGGCATTTCGAGGGGCAGCTGGCCGATTTCTACACCCGCTTTCGACCGCAGGTCAGCTGGGAAGGCCTGCGGGAAGAGATCCGCTTTGCCCTGCAGGGCCGTGGCCGGCTGGCAGCCTGGAGCTTCGAAGAGCACCTTCAGCCCGGCGACATCGTCAAGGGCGGGGTTCTCGGGCCGCTGAACATCCCCCCGGCGCTGCTGGCGCACTGCCGCGCCGACCTGCCGGTCCGCCCCCCCGCGGCCCCGGCCGAAGATACGCCCCCTGCCCCGCCGCCCCCCGCCGAGGCGCTGCTGCTGGGCGGGGCCAACGCGCTGGTCGCCGGCGGCTGGGGCCAGCTGCTTCAGCAAGAGTATGGCGCGCTGGCCGAGGTGGTGAACCTGTCCTTCCCGGCCGGGACCTCGGCTCTGGGGCTGGTGCGGATGCTGGTGCAGGGGGCGGCGCGGCCGGGGGCGGCGGTGCTCTGGGAACTGGGGATCAACGAATTCTCGCATCTCAACCACGGTCAGCCCGTCGACAGCCTGATGTATCATCTCGAATGGCTGCTACAGATCTGCATCCGCGAGAACCGCCCCTTTGTGCCGATTCTGACACGCAACCGGATGCAGGCGACTTCGGCCGGGGGCGATCCCTATGTCGCCCGCCTGCGCGCGCTGCTGGCGGACTACGGGCTGACGGCAGTGGATGCCTCGCATCTGGCCCGGGTGCTGGATCGCGGCGTTCAGGCCCCCGGGCGCTGGTATCGCAACAACGCGGTCTACGAAACCGACACCGATCTGCCCCGCCGGCTGGCCGAAGCCGCGCTCATGGCGCTGGCAGAGGCGCGGGTGCCGGTGGCCCCCCCGGCGCGGGCCGCGCATTTCACCCCCCTTTCGCTGCACCTGCGGACCCCGGAGACCACCGAGGGTCATTTCCGCCAGCCCGGGGTATCCTGGCATTTCGCCCCTTTCGACAAGGGGCCCCGCGTCGCCACCCCGGGCCGGGCGCTGGCGGCGGTGCTGGTGGCATCGGGCAACGGTCCGGTGATCCGCCTGACCGCCGGCGACCGGACCCTCGGCAGCTACGTGACACAGATCCCCCACGGCAAGGGCATCGCGCCCCAGCAGTTGCGGCAACTGATCCTGGGCGAGGAGGCGAGAGGGGTTGAGATACCCGGCGGCGTCGTGCAGACAGACCTTGACGGAAACCAGGGCACACCGATTGTCCAGACAATGTTTCAACACGGCACGCCTTCCTCCCCCTCCCTGCCCACCGGGCTCGTCGGGTTCTTGTGCGAAGAAGCAGAGGGGACGACGGCTTGATATTTGTCTCAGATACACAGGATATTGATTCATGATCTTCCCGGTTCTTCTCTGTGGCGGCTCCGGCACCCGTCTCTGGCCGTTGTCGCGCAAATCCTATCCCAAGCAGTTCGCCGACGTGGTGGGCGACGAAAGCCTGTTCCAGGCCTCGGCGCGCCGCTTTACCGGCAAGGGGTTTGCCGCGCCGCTGGTGGTGACCGGCGATCCTTTCCGGTTTATCGTGACCGAGCAGCTGGACGAAATCGGGCTGGACCCGGCTGGCATCCTGATCGAACCCGAAGGCCGCAACACCGCGCCCGCCGCCGCCGCCGCCGCGCTGTTCGCCATGGCGCAGGACCCCGAGGCCATGATCCTGCTGGTGCCTTCGGATCATGCCATCTCGCAACCCGAACTGTTCCGCGACGCGGTTCTGGCCGGGGCCGCCGCCGCCGAGGACGGCCAGATCGTCACCTTTGGCATTGCACCGACCCGCGCCGAAACCGGTTATGGCTGGCTGGAAACCGGTGCGGCCAGCGGCCCGGTGCTCAAGCTGGAGCGTTTCGTCGAGAAACCCGACGCCAAGACCGCCGAAAAGCTGTTCGCCGACAAACGCTATCTCTGGAATGCCGGTGTCTTTCTGGCCCGGGCAAGCGTGCTGGTCGAGGCCTTCAAGACCCATGCGCCGCAGATCCTCGACGGGGTCGCGGCCGCCATGGAGGCCGCGAAAAGCGACCTTGGCTTTACCCGGATCGACCCGGCGCTTTGGGCGCAGGTCGAGGACGAGTCGATCGATTTCGCAGTGATGGAAAAGGCCGACAACCTGTCGGCGGTGCGCTTTGACGGCCACTGGACGGACCTGGGCGGCTGGGAATCGGTCTGGCTTGAATCGGCCCGTGACGAGGACGGCAACGCGGTTTCCGACCATGCCACCGCCTTCGACTGCGAGAACACGCTGTTGCGGGCCGAGTCGGACGAACAGGAACTGATCGGCATCGGGCTCAAGAACATGGTCGCCGTCTCCATGCGCGACGCGGTCATGGTGGCCGACATGTCCGAGGCGCAGAACGTCAAGAAGGCGGTCAAACTGCTGAAGAAACGCGGCGCCAAGCAGGCCACCAGCTTCCCGGTGGATCACCGCCCCTGGGGCTGGTTCGAAAGCCTGGTGATCGGCGAGCGGTTTCAGGTGAAACGCATCCACGTCCACCCCGGCGCGGCGCTGAGCCTGCAATCGCACCACCACCGGTCGGAACACTGGATCGTGGTGCAGGGCACCGCCAAAGTGACGGTGGACGACGAGGTCAAGCTGGTGACGGAAAACCAGTCGGTCTACATCCCGCTGGGCGCGGTGCACCGGATGGAAAACCCCGGCAAGGTGCCGATGGTGCTGATCGAAGTGCAGACCGGGTCGTATCTGGGCGAGGATGACATCATCCGCTACGAAGACGTCTACGCGCGTTCCTGAGCGGCAGGGCCGGACCGGGGGCCATGCCCCCGGATCCCTGCCCCGCGCCGCCCCTCAGGTCCAGCGACCGATGGCCAGCAGGCTGACGGTCTCGGCCTGACGCACCCCCGAAAGGGTCCAGACGGAAAACCCCGCTTCGGTCGTCGTGGGCGTGTCGGTCGAAACGACCTGCGCGCCCTGCCCCTGACTCGTGGCCTGCACCACCGGAGGAGCCGCGAACCCGGCCGGATAGGTCCAGTCGGTCTGCCCCGAGGCGCTGCTCCCCATCTGCTGCCAGCAAAGCTGCGTGCCACAGGCCAGCCGCAGGTAAGACCCGTTGGCATTGCTGCCGCTTTCCAGCACCGCGCCCGTGGGCGTGCCGCCGCTTTCGCTGACCGTGCCCAGCAGGTTGCCCGGACCATAGGCGTAATCGGCCCGCGCCAGCTTGCCCGCGCCGGTGTCGGTGGGCGTGCCCTGGACCGCCGCGCCCGAGGCGATCCCCGTCGCGGCGTCGAAACTCAGCGCCGTGACCCAGGCGCCGCCATCGGCGCTGAGCTTGATGGCGAAATCATCGCTGCCCGCGGTGCCCATCTCGGCCCGGCCCGACCAGTTGCTCTGGAACAGCAGGCTGGCGGTCTCTCCCGCCGCGGCCTTGTTGATCTTCAGCTGATGACCCGCGCCCGCGTGGGTCAGCAGGGTGGCGGGGGCCACGCTGGTCAGCCGGTTGGTGGCATCCGCCGCGCCGTTCAGCCCCAGCGTATCGGCCTCCAGCGCCCCTGCCCCGGCCTGCCAGCTGGTCCCGTCGAACCGGATCAGCGCATCCTCGGACAGCACCCGCGCGGTCCAGCCGGCCACCGGCGCATGAAAGCACCAGTCGTTCAGGTCATAGACCGCCACCTCGCCGTCATGCCCCGCCCAGGCCCCCGAGGCCCCGGCCGGCACAAGATAGCGATCGCCGTCCGACACCAGTTCGGGCGGCATGATCAGATCCCGCGCGATCACCGCCAGTTGCACCGCCACATCAAGCCGCGCCAGCGCCTCGTTATGGGTGACATGTTTCTGCGCCTGGGACGGCAGCAGGTAAGGCAGCGACAGAACCGCCGAGACATCGGACATGGGAAAACCCTCCTCGAAGCACCGGGGAACAGAGCTAGGCAAGCAGGGTTAACGGGGTTTTAGGGCGGCGTACGGTGCCCTTGGCCACGGCAACGGCAAGACAGCGGCAGGGGCCGGTTTCGCGCGCGCCCGAACGCTTTGGAAAGAATTTGGACGGATAGTCTCCCGGTCCCTTTCACGACACGATGGAGCCTCTGTTGAAACATATCTCGATTGCCACCCTGACGATCCTCATGGCCTCCGCCGCACTGGCCTCTCCGGATGCCGACGGGCCCGCGGGCTTCACCGCCGACTGGCACGGCCATGGCGCCAATCACCAGGGCAACAACGCCCCCGGCGACACCGCAGCAGATCGGCATAACTTCGGAAATGCCGATGCGGGCAACAGCGGCAAGAGCCCTGCCGCCGCCGACCGGGCCGGCAAGAAGGATTGAACCCGGCCATGGGCCTTGCGATCTCTCCGGCGGGCAGGTCTCAAGGCTTTGCCTGATCCGGCCCGTCCGGGGCTCCGCCCTTCGTGGCCTCAAACTCTCCACTGGAGAGTTTGTCAGGCTTTGCCTGATCCGGCCACGAACCCCAAAAACGCCTTGTCCGCGTTGCGCACCGGCGCCCGGCCCGACCGCGCCCACCAGGCCCGCCAATCGGCCTCCAAGGCGTAAACATCCGCGCCGGGCCGCAGGGCCCGCGCTGCCTCAAGCGTCTCCGGCAGCAAAGGCGGCAGCCCGATCCCCGAACCGGCCGCCTCCTCTTCCAGCACCGCATCGCGGCGGCTGAAGAGGATCATGTCACCTTCGAGTTCTTGCAGCGCGTAATCGGGCAGGTGCCCCTCGGCCACCATCTTGCGTACCGCTGCACGGAACACCCGCACCGGCGCGGCGCTGCCCGCCTTCTTGTGCAAAAGCCCCACGCTCACCTTCCACGAGGGTTGCCGTCCGCAGTGTTTGCGCGCCAGTTCGTAGATCCGCCGCTCCAGCGGCTTGCGCAGGCGAAAGTAATCGCGCGACAGCGTCAGCACCGATTTCGACAGCACCGCCCGGTACAGCCAGTCCGACAGCGTGACCCGAACCGAAACCATGCGCCCGCCGCGCGTCTTGCGCACAATCTCCCAGGCCTCGATCAAGCCGAAACCGCGGGTCGTCTCTTCGCCCCCGGTGGCGATATTGGTGGTGATGCGCGTGCCCGCCAGCCGTTCGAACGCTTCCTTCAGCCGCTGATAGGCATCGCCGCTGGTGTCGCGATTGGTCGCCACCAACAAATCATGCGCCCGCAGTGTCAGCTGGCGCGAGATCTCGCGGCCCGCGTTCAGCGCCGCCATCAGCTGGCTGATGCAATAGATCAGGATGTCCTTGTCATGGATCGTCGCCCGCCCCCGGACCGACGGCGTCACCTCGATGCTCATGCCATTGTGGTCATACCGCAGCACCCGGGTGTCCGGTCGCGTCGACAGTGAAAACACCGGATGTTCCATCGAGGCCATGTCATCCTTGGGCGAGGCATCGAAGATGTCGCAGACGAAAAAATCGCTGTTGGGATGCCGGTCGGGCAGAAGCCCGCCCGCGGTAATGCTGCTCATCTTGCCCTCGCCGCCCCCGGCCATGACGTCCCGGTTTGTCCGGAATCGCTTCGGGGGTTCAGTGACACCCACCCTAAAGTTATCCACATGACGCGTCCAGCAACCCGCCGTGAATTTCCCGCGGCTTTCGGGGGACCAGAGTCAGTTGCTCGGGGGATCAGAGTCACCCCAGCGTGGGTTCAGAGTCACCTCTCTCAAGAAAGGGGCGATATTCCAATGAGTTGATCCGGTAACCGGATCCCTTAACGCTTTTAATAACCTTGAATTAACACCAAAGGATGGGCCAGATGTGCCACATCCCCCATCCGCCTCCACAAAATCCCGCCCCATGTGCGCATTTTGCTTTCATGTGTGCGGTTTTCACGTATCCTGAGAAAAAGAGCGCACATCGCGCCATTCGAGCCTTCTGCCCCCTCTGCAAGGGGTCCCGGATACAGGACCAGAAACATGAGCCAGCTTCCACCCTATGTCGGCATAGATCCCGACCTGGCGGCGACCCAGCTTGAGGCCCCCGCACGGACAGAGGATTTCGCCGCCATCGCGCGCGCCTGTGCCGCTGGCCGCAGCGACCTGTGCAGCCGGGGCATGGAAGAAGGCGGAGGACGAAGCCTGCGCCTGTTCTCGACCTGGGAAATCACCCGCTACCTGATTCCGGTCGCGCCGGGCCATTTTCGCCGGGTGCTGAAACAGAACCCCGACCTGCCCCAGGGCCGGTCGGAAACCGCCGGCGGCGCCAAGTGGTTCTCCTTTGACGAGGTCCTGCGCCTGCGCGCCCATTTCGGGGCTGAGGGGTCCAAGACCAAGAACTACCTGCCCTACCGGCCCAAGGGGCACCCGGCCAAGATGATCGCCGTGGCCAATTTCAAAGGCGGCGTGGGCAAGACCTCGACCGCCGCGCATCTGGCCATGAGTGCCGCGCTGGACGGCTACAAGGTGCTGGTCATCGACCTGGATTCCCAAGGGTCGATGACCTCGATCTTTGGCGGCAAGATCGAGGATGAATGGCAGACGGTCTTTCCCCTGCTGGCCCGCCATTACGCCCGCCACATGCAGCAGGAGAACCAGGTCCGCGCGGCCCGGGGCGAGGCACCGCAACCGCTGGACGATACCCTGTCCGAGGCGCTGGACGCCCGCGCGCAGGACCTGGTGCAGAAAACCCACTGGCCGAACATCGACCTGATCGGCGCGCAGCTGAACCTTTACTGGGCGGAATTCCAGATCCCGGTCTGGCGTATGGCGGCACGCGGCTGGCGGCTCTGGGATGCGCTGACAGAAAGCCTCGAGGCGGACGGGATCCTCGACGATTACGATCTGGTCTTCCTCGATACCCCCCCGGCGCTTGGCTACCTGACGATCAACGGACTGGCAGCGGCGGATATCCTGTTGGTGCCCTTGGGGGCCTCTTTTCTGGAATTCGACTCGACGGGCCGGTTCTTCGACATGCTGCATTCCACCTTCGGCTCCATCGAAGAGGCCGAGAACATCGCCGCCCGCGCTTTGGGGCGCGAGGGGCTGGCTTTTGAATGGGACGCGGTGCGCGCCATCGTCACCCGCTATGACGGTGCCCAGCAGGCGGAACTGGCGGCCTTGATGCAAAGCTACCTCGGCCCCACGCTCTCACCACACCGGCAGGGATTCACCGCGCTGATCGGTCAGGCCGGCGAACAGGTACAGGGCATCTACGAGGCGGATTACCGCGACTTCAACCGCGAGACCTATGTCCGCGGCCGAGAAACATTCGACGCCACCTGGGCGGCGGTGAAATCGCTGGTCATCGGCGCCTGGCGCCGGGACGAACGCGCCGCCGCACAGGCCGCCGAATGATGTTTCGCGCGCGAAACGCCTCTGCGCCATCGGACCCGTTGCTGGGGGCTCTGCCCCCGTCTCCCGCCGGGAGACTCCCCCGGGATATTTCCGGACAGAAGAAGGGCGCGGTGCGGCTCATGGTTTCTTCTGTCGGAAAATATCCCGGGGGGCGCGCTGCAAGCGCGGGGGGCAGAGCCCCCTCTTCCCGTCGCCCCGCGCGCAAGGCGTGGACGGTCTTGACCGGACAGTTCTTGCGCCAACCTCTGGAGGAGATGACATGGCCAAGCGCAAACGCCTGACCCCCGCCAACCCGATGTTCCTTGAACCGGCTCCCGAGGTGAAATCCGCGGTCAGCGCCCCGGCCCGCGCGCCGATCGCCGATGTCGCGCGCGAGGCCAGCGCCACCGCCGCCGCCGAGGAGCTGGCGCGCCAGATGGCACAGGCCCGCGTACAGGGGCGCATGGTGATCCCGGTTTCCCTGTCCGAGGTCCGGCGTGACTATCTGGTGCGCGATCGTATTGCCGTCGACGAAGAGGAAATGGCGGTTCTGGTCGAGAGTCTCCGCGCCCGGGGGCAGCAGACACCGGTGGAACTGGTGGATCTTGGGCCCGAGACCGGCGGGCCGCGGTACGGGCTGATATCGGGCTGGCGGCGCTGCATGGCCTTGGAACGGCTTCATGCGGAAACCGGCGAGCCCCGTTTTGCCGAGGTGCTGGGGCTGTTGCGCCGGCCCGAGGACAGTTCCGGGGCCTATGTGGCGATGATCGAGGAAAACGAGATCCGCGTCGGTCTGAGCTATTATGAACGTGCCCGTATCGTGGTGCGCGCGGTAGAGGCGGGGGCCTTTGCTGATGAGACCGCCGCTTTGCGGGCGCTTTTTGCCTCGGCCAGCCGGGCCAAACGGTCGAAGATCGGCAGTTTCACCCGGATCGTGAGCGCGCTGGAGGGGATCTTGCGATTCCCGCAGGCCCTGGGCGAGCGGCAGGGGCTGGCGTTGGCCCAGGCGCTGGAGGCAGATCCCTCTCTGGTCACGCGGCTGGCCGCGCAGTTGCGCGACAAGCCTGCCGAAAGCGCCGAGGCGGAACTGGCGGTCCTGCGCCAGGCCATGGCCCCCAAGCGGCCGGACAGGTCGGCTGCGCGGTCCAAACCCGATGGGGCATGCGTCCGGGTGGAGCGGCGCGCGAAGGGGGAGATCGTCCTGCGCGCCGACGATCTGGACGCCGGGTTCCTTGCCGATCTCAGGGCTTGGCTGGCGGCGCGCGCGGGCTGACTGTTTCGCGCGCGAAACATCCCCGTCAATCCCGGCGTTCCGGCTATTGGAGCCCCCGGCGATCTGTGGTTCATGAGGGTCCAGTCTGAAGGGGGATCCCGTGCTGCATCGCGTTCGGCGGCTGTTCGATATCTACGCTGCCTATCACCTGCCACAGGATACGGCGCATCCGGGTCGTGACCGGCTGCGGCTGATTCCGGGGTTCACGGCCGCCGGGCTGCGCGCCCTGCCCGATGCCTTGCGGTGGGCGCGGTATCGCGATCCGGCGGCGCGGGCGCGGGTGAAACAGATCCTCGACCTGTCAGGCCCTGCCCCGGTAGAGCTGGATCCGGCGCTGTTTCGCGCCCCGGCGGGGATCACCCCGCCCGAGGGAGCCGGTGTCACCCTTGTCATGCCGGTCTACAACGCGCTGGACCTGACGCGCGCCGCGCTGGCCCGGGTGGCGGCGCATACGGATATCCCATGGCGTCTTGTCATCGTCGAGGATGCCTCGCCCGATCCCGAGGTGCGCCCCTTTTTGCGGGATTGGGTTGCGCGTCATCCGCAGGCGCAACTGATCGAGAACCCCCGGAACCTCGGCTTTGTCGGGGCGGTGACACGGGGCATGGCGGAGGCGCGGGGTTGGGAGGATCCGGTGGTGTTGCTGAACACCGATGCCTTTCTGCCGGCGGGCTGGGCCCCGCGTCTGTTGCGCCCGATCTGGGAGGAGGCGCGGGTGGGGTCGGTCACGCCGCTGTCGAATGATGCCGAGCTGGGGTCGGTCCCCGAAGCGGGCCGCGCGCGTGAAATCACGCCGGAGGTGGCCGATGCGGTGGACCGTCATGCCGCCACGCTGAACGGGCGGGCGCAGCAGGCCGCCCCGGCGGGCGTGGGGTTTTGCATGGCGCTGTCCCCCGCGGCGCTGGCCGAGGTGCCAGAGTTCGACCCCGTCTTTGCGCCCGGTTACGGCGAAGAGGTCGACTGGTGCCAGAAGACCGTTCAAAAGGGGTTTACCCATGTCTATGTGCCCGACCTGTTCGTGGCGCATATGGGCGGCAAGAGTTTCGGCTCCGAGGCCAAGGCCCGGCTGATCGCCCGCAACAGCGCGCTGATCACCCGCCGCTATCCGCGCTTCGATGCCGAAGTGCACGGCTTCCTGCGCCGCGATCCGCTGGTGACGGCGCGGCTGGCTCTGGGGCTGGCAGAGGTGGAACAGGCCCGCCGTGGTCCCCTGCCCGTCTACCTGGCCCACAGCATGGGCGGCGGCGCCGAGGTGGACCTGCAGCGCCGCATTGCCGCCGATCTGGACCGGGTCGGCGCGGCCTTCGTGATCCGCATCGGCGGGGTGTTCCGCTTTACGCTGGAACTGCACGGTCGCCGCGCCGATGGCAGTGCCGGGATCACCGCCGGCGGCACGGCGCAGGCGCCGCTGATCGCGCAACTGTTGGCGCCGGTCAGCCAGCGGCAGGTGATCTATGCCTGCGGTGTCGGCGACCCGGATCCGATCACCCTGCCCGATCTCCTGTTGTCGCTGCGCGGCGCGGGTGACGGGCTCGAGGTGTTGATCCACGATTATTTTCCGCTCTCGCCCACGCCCTCGCTGCTGGAGGCGGGCGAAACCTGGAAAGGCCTGCCCGATCCGCAGACCGCCAGCGCCCGCCATGCCACGCGCCGCCCGGACGGTGCCGGCGTGCCGCTGTCGCGCTGGCGTGCCGACTGGGGGCGGCTGGTCTATGCCGCCGACCGCGTCACCTGTTTTTCCGAGGCGTCGGCGGCGCTGATCCGGCAGGCCTATGCAGGGGCCCGGGTCGAGGTACACCCCCATGCGCTGCATGTGCCGGTGCCGGCCATTCCGCGCCCCGCAGGCGGACCTGTGATCGGCATTCTGGGCAGTCTTGCGCCGCACAAGGGCGCGGGCGTGGCGCAGGCGCTGAGCCGCGCGCTGAAGCCGGGGGATCCGGGCGTGGTCCTGCTGGGCGAAATCGATCCGGCCTACCGGCTGCATCGTCCGGCGCGCAGGCATGGCCGTTACGCGGTCGAAGACCTGCCGGGGCTGGTGGCGCGCTATGGCATTACCTGCTGGTTCATCCCCTCGGTCTGGCCGGAAACCTTTTCCTTCACCACCCACGAGGCGCTGGCCACCGGCCTGCCGGTCATGGTCTTCGACCTTGGGGCGCAGGCCGACGCGGTGCGGGCCCATGGCGGGGGCGCGGTGCTGCCGCTGTCGGCGGCCACGGACATGGCGGCCATTCTCCAGACCGCGCGCCGGCTGACGGGGGGCACCGCATGAGACCGGACCGATCCATCATCCTGCATGTGGGTGCCCCGAAATGCGGCAGCAGCGCCTTGCAGGCGGCACTGAGCGCGGCGCAGCGGTTGACCTCGGATCGGGGCGAAACCCTTGTCTATACCGGGCTGCGGGCCAAGGGGGACGGCTGGACCCCGGTCAGCGGGCGGCTTTTGCGGCTGGCCGCCAGCCGGGCGGTGCATGGTTACGTCAGTTGGCCGAACCCCAACGGGGACGACCCCAAGCCGCTGTTTGCGGCGCTCGACAAGGTGCGCGCGGGGGGCGGGCGCAGCCTGCCGGTGGTTTCCAACGAAGGCTGGATCGGGCAGGCCGAGACCTTTGCCACGGCCCTGCCACACTGGTTCCGGGAAGGCGACGGCGGCCGGATCGAGATCTGCGCCTTTGCCCGTCCGCCGCTGGACTGGCTGAACGCGGCCTATTGGCAATGGGGGGTCTGGTCAGGGCTGGAATTCGGCGCCTGGCTGGACAAGATGGGGATGCCCTATGCGATCGGCGCGGCGCTGACCCGCTGGGCGGCCCTGCCCAACACGGTGGTGCGGGTGAACCTGGGGCAGGACGTGCTGGCCGGGTTCGAAGCCGATCACGGTGTCACCCTGCCCCGCCCGTCACAGCGCAATGCCGCCCTGCCCGCCGCGCTGATCGGCTTTCTGATGCGCAACCGCCGCTATCGCCGCGGTGCCCATGACAGCGCGACGGATTTCATCTTTCAACGCTGGTGCAAGGTCGAGGGGGCGGCGCGCCCCTGGGCCATCCTGCCGCGCCATCTTCGCCTGCTGCGCGCGTCGGTGCGGGCGGATCTCGACCTGCTGTTCGGGCTGCTGCCAGAGCAGCAGGCCGGGGCCTTGCGCGAAAACGATCCGCGCTGGAGTTCGGAAGACCCCTATCGCGCCCGGCTGTTGCGGGGGCGGTCATCGCTTGATGACCCCGAGGAACTGGCGGAGCTCTATCAGGCGCTGGTGCGCGGGGTCGCCGCCGCCTGCGAGGCCGCCGGGCAGGCGGTGCCCCAGCTGCCGCCGGTCCTGTCGACGCAGGCCTCGATCCATTCCTGGGACGTGGCGGTGGCGCAGGCGCTGGAACATCTCATCGCGCTGGACGAGGAAATGCGCCGCAAGCGGTGGCTCTTCGGGGTCTAGGATCCGTGGGTGTTTCGCGCGCGAAACACCCTGCTCAGCGTTCCAGCGCGTTCTTGTGGTGCCTGCGCAGGAACAGCAGCCCCAGCACCAGCGAGACCAGCGAAAAGCCCAGCACATACAGTTCCGAGACATAGGGCGCGTTGTAATTGGGATAAACACCGCTGCGCATCAGCCCGATCACATGGATCAGCGGATTGTACCACAGCCAGTCGTGGTAGGGATCGGGGATCGTATCGTAGAGAAAGAAGATACAGGAAATCAGGAACAGCGGCCGCGTCAGCACCGACCAGAATTGCTGGTACAGCGGGAACCGCAACAGCATGAAGCAGTTGAAGCTGCCCACCCCCAGCGCCAGCATCCCGGTCAGCGCATAGGCGCGGGCGATCACCGTGCCATCCATGACCACCCGTGTTTCGGTGAACAGCAGGATCGCCCCGATCAGCAGATAGCTCACCAGGATCTGGGTCATCATGTTCAGCAGGAACCGTGCCAGGATCGCGTCAAGGAAGGTCACTCGCGGATAGGCCAGCAGTTGCCGCGAATAATTCATCGCCTGCCCCAGCTTTGAACTGATCGTGGTGAACAGCATGAAAGGCAGGATGCCGGTGGCATAGAACATCGGAAAGCTGATCCCCAGCGCCGGAGACCGGAACCCCGCCGAAAAGATCGCCGTCAGCAGCGCGATGCCCGCCGCCGGTTCCAGGATGGCCCAGAGATAGCCACCGGGCGAACGCCCGTAAGAGGTGCTCATCTCGCGCAGCACCAGCGCAAGAATGGTGCGCAGCGTGGCAAAGCGCGGAATGCCGGAGCGGACGCTGGGGCGCTGCGGTTGGGGGAACCGGGTCGGGGGAAGGTCTGTCACGGGGGCCTTTGCTCGGATTTGCGTAAGCACGCGGAGAACCGCGTCTGTGGCTGTCCTGTCTGGAAACCGTCGCGCATATTATGTAGCAAGGACTTCGCAGGAGCCACTTGAAAAAAGCGCCTTTCCTTGACCCAGATTCCGCCGCCCCGTCCGCCCAAGGCCCCCGAGCCCGCGTCTTCTGACGCCGGCGACAAGATCGCGCCGCTGCGCCGCCAGCCCGGGGATGTGCCGCCGGGGCCACAGGTCGCGGCCCCGGGCAAGCCCGGGGCGGGCGTCCAGCAAGGCCCGCAGGGCGCCCCGGGCCGGACCCCGGTCGGGCCCGCGCCCCGTGGCGGCGCCGGCGGAGGCGCGCCGCGCATGGCCTCGGGCGCCCGGTTGCGCCGCCGCCATTTCGCCATCCTTGCCAGTTTCATCATCGGCGTCATCCTGCCGACCCTGATCACCGCGGGCTATCTCTGGCTCAAGGCGGCGGATCAATATGCCTCGACCGTGGCCTTTGCCGTGCGCACCGAGGAAAACAACTCGGCGCTGGAACTGCTGGGCGGGATCACCTCGCTGTCGGGGTCTTCGTCCTCGGATACCGACATCCTCTACGAATTCCTGCAAAGCCAGAAACTGGTCGAGGAGATCAATGCCGAGATCGACCTGCGCGCGCTCTGGTCGAAACCCGAGGGCGACCCGGTCTTTACCTTCGACCCCTCCGGCACGATCGAGGATCTGGTCGAACACTGGGGCCGCATGGTCAAGATCTACTATGACGACGGTGCCGGGCTGATCGAGGTGCGGGTGCTGGCCTTCGAGGCCGCCGATGCGCAGCTGATCGCGCAGACGCTGTTCGACCATTCCTCCGAGATGATCAACGCGCTCTCGGCCATCGCGCGCGAGGATGCGATCCGCTATGCGCGCGAGGATCTGAACACCGCGCTGGACCGGCTGAAAGAGGCGCGCGAGGCGGTGACCACCTTCCGCAACGCCAACCAGCTGGTCGATCCCTCGGTCGATCTGGAAACCCAGGCCGGGCTTCTGGGCAAGCTCGAGGCGCAGCTGGCCGATGCGCTGATCGAATTCGACCTGCTGGCCACCTCGACCCGCGAGGACGACCCGCGGGTGGTGCAGGCGCAGCGCCGCATCGAGGTGATCCGCGACCGTATCGACGCAGAGCGCCGCAAGCTGGGGCTGGCGGGGGCGGGGGACACCGGGGCGGACGTCTATGCCAATCTCTTTGGCGAATACGAACGCCTTGTGGTGGACCGCGAATTCGCCGAACAGAGCTATACCTCGGCGCTGGCCACCTATGACGCCAGCCTTGCCGATGCGCGCCGGCAAAGCCGCTATCTTGCGGCCTATGTCCGCCCGACGCTGGCCGAAAGCGCGCGGTTCCCGCAGCGCCAGACACTGTTCGGGCTGGCGGTGCTGTTCATCCTGCTGCTGTGGTCGACGCTGGTGCTGGTGGTCTATTCGATCAAGGACCGGCGGTAAGGTCGGCAAGGGCATGGGCGCATGATCCGTTTCGAGCAGGTCACCAAGCGATACATGACCGAGGGCCGCGAAAAGACGGTTGTCGAGGATATGAACGTGGTGCTGCCGACGGGACGGTCGGTGGGGCTTCTGGGGCGCAACGGCGCCGGGAAATCGACCCTGCTCAAGATGATCTCGGGGGCGACGGATCCGACCGAGGGCCGCATCGAAACCACCGGCATGGTGTCCTGGCCGGTGGGGTTTGCCGGGTCCTTCCACCCGGATCTGACGGGGCAGCAGAACTGTCGGTTCGTTGCGCGGATCTATGGTGTGGACACCGACGAACTGGCGCAGTTCGTCGAGGAGTTCGCCGGGCTGGGCATGCATTTCCGCCTGCCGTTGCGCAGCTATTCCTCGGGGATGCGGTCACGTCTGGCCTTTGGAATTTCGATGGGCATCGCCTTTGATACCTATCTCGTGGACGAGATCACCGCCGTGGGGGACGCGGCCTTTCGCGAACGGTCGGACCGGCTGTTCAAGGCGCGGTTGCGCAAGGCGGGCGCGGTGGTGTGCAGCCACTCGATGCCGCAGATCCGGCTGCTGTGTGACAGCGGCCTGGTGCTGGATGAGGGGCAGGCCTATTACTACGAGGATATCGAGGATGCGATCGCGCATCACCAGGAGAACATGAAGCGCGCCGCGGCGATCTGAGGGACAGGGAGCGTGTGGCGGGGCAGGGGGCTCTGCCCCCTCTTGGCCTGACGGCCAATTCACCCCCGGGATATTTTTCGACAGAAGAAGACGGGCGCGGTGCGGCCCTGTTCGGGGTCAGACCCGGCCAAACAGCGCGGCCAGCCGCAGGAAGGCCGTGGCACCGGGGCGGTCGCGGGTCAGGCCCAGCCGGGCCTGAAGGCGGGCGCGGGCGATCCCGCGGGCCGGGGCGGCGTCAAGCTCTGCCAGCAGGGCGCGGGCCTGCGGGGTCAGCCAGGGCCGCGCCTGTTCCAGCGCGGCGCGGTTGCGGGCCTGCCAGCCGCGATAGGTGGGGCCCAGCACCATGGCGGCCCGGGCCAGCCCGGCCAGCAGCCCGCGATGGGCGCCCAGCACGTTGTCCCCGTGTTGGCGGTAGTCCAGCACCACCTCGGGCGAGACGTTGACATGGCCACCTGCGCCGGTGATCAGCAGGTAGAGCCACCAGTCGTGGAAGGGCACTTCGACCATACCCACCGCGCGCACGAGTTCCAGCGCGGCGGGGGTCAGCACCGCGCAATGGCCCGTGACCCGGTTCTGCACCAGCGCATTGCCGAAGGAGGGAGCGCCGGAATGCACCCGGCTGACCCCCAGCACCCTTCCCGTGCCATCGATGTGGCGGCTTTGTGCGCTGTAGACCGCCGGGCCATCATGGCCCGTCAGCGCCATCAGCCCGTGCGAGAGCTTGTGCGGCGACCACAGGTCATCCTGATCCGCCAGCGCCACGTGCCCCGGCGGCAGGTCGGGATGGCACATCAGCGACAGGAAATTTGCCGCCGCGCCCCGGCGGGGGCCTTCGACGAGGCGGATGTCACGGTCCGGGTGATCGCGGCGAAACATGTCGAGGATGTCGCGCGTGCCATCGGTAGAGCCATCGTCCGAGACCCAGAGCGCCCAGTCCCGGTGATCCTGTTCCGCGAGGCTGTGCAACTGCGGGCCGAGATGGGCCGCGCCCTGGTAGCTGGCCAGCAGGATGGTGACAGGCGGAAGCGCGGGCGAGGGCAGCGGGGATCGGGTCATGGTGGCGGGGTTGTAGGGCAGGGCGGGGCCGCAGGGAAAGCCGGAAAGCACCGCCGGTGCCTCCTGTTGCGTTGACCGACCGGTCCTTTTTCGGGCAGTAGTTTCGGGGGTTGCTCTCTGCGGCGGATCACCGGTCCGGCCCGGGATGCGCCCGTGTTCTGCATCTGCAACCGGTTCCCAGGGCTCATGGTCACCATCACCGATCCGCGCTACGCGCAGCAATGGCACTTCGATCTTATCGGCGACATCGAGACCGTCTGGCAGGAGGTCAGCGGCGCCGGAATCCGGGTGGCGGTCTATGACGACGGCATGGACCAGACCCATCAGGACCTGGCGGCGAATTACGACGCCAGCCTGCATTATGCCGGCATTGGCCGCGACGACGGTCGCCACAACACGCCGCAGGCCGGGCATGGCACGGCGGTGGGTGGGCTGATCGCCGCGGCGCTGAACGGGGTCGGGGGGCTGGGCGTGGCCTGGGGCGCGCGGCTGACCTCGGTGGATTACCTCAATGACATCCAGTCCTCGGAAGAGGCGGTGATCTACGATGCGCTGGCCTGGGGCCGGCATTTCGACGTGGTGAACCAGAGCTATGGCGTCACGCCGGATTTTTCGGACGACTGGGATCTGGGTGATCCGGGCAGCTGGGCCTGGGAAGAGGCGCGCGCCATGGCCCGCGCCGTGGACGAGGGGCGCGGCGGGCTGGGTACGGTCTTTGTCAAGGCAGCCGGGAACGAGGCCAACAATCCGACCTATGCCAGTTACGGCGTGCTCGGGAACGCACAGGGGGAGGGGCACAACGTTCTGCACACGGTGATCGTGGTGGGCGCGGTGGGCCGCGACGGCTGGGTCATGGATTATTCCAACTATGGCGCCAACCTGCTGATTTCCGGTCCTGCGGCCAGCCATACCACCGATGTCACCGGGGCGGCGGGCTATGTCCCGGGGGCCTACACGACCGAGTTCGGCGGCACCTCGGCGGCGACGCCCATCGTGTCCGGGGTGGTTGCGCTGATGCTGGAGACCGAGCCGGGGCTGGGCTGGCGCGACGTGCAGGAGATCCTGGCGCTGACGGCGGCGCAGACCGGTTCCGCCCCCGGCGATCCGGCCGCCGGGTTCGAGGCCGGTGAATGGCAGACCTATGGCGGCGAGACATGGAACGGCGGCGCGCTGAGCTTCAGCCCCAGCTATGGCTTCGGTCTGGTCGATGTCTTTGCCGCGGTGCGGCTCGCCGAGGTCTGGCTGGAGATGAAGGCCGGTGCCCCGGCCACGTCAGACACCCTGGTCAGCGCCAGTTTCTCGCAGCGTCTGTCCCGGCCGATCTTCGATTTCTCGGCGGCGGAACTGTCGGTCGAGGTCCTTGAGGGGATCGTCATCGAACATGTCTATGTCACCGTCGAGGTCACCCATGGCTTTGCCTCGGACCTGACGGTGACGCTTGTGGCGCCCGATGGCAGCGAGGTGATCCTGGCCGAGGGCGACGGCGGCGGCGCGGCGCTGGACGGGGACTGGACCTTTGGGGTGGCGGCCCTGCGCGGCATGTCCAGCGATGGCACATGGACGGTGCGGGTCAGCGATGGTTCCGGCGGCGATGCGGGCACCCTGCAGGGGATCGAACTGGACTTTCTCGGCAGCCCGCAGGGCGTCGATGACATCTGGACCTTCACCGCCGATTTCCCCGCGTTGCTGGCGGCCGAACCGGACCGGGCGGCGGTACGTGACACGGATGGCGGCAGCGACTGGATCAATGCCGCCACGCTGGCCGATCCGGTTGCCATCACCCTTGGCGAGACCGCGACACTCTCGGTGGCCGGGCAGACCTGGGCCGAGGTTTCGGGCGGGATCGAAAACGCGGTTTCGGGGGATGGCAGCGATGTGCTGACCGGCTCGGCGGCGGCCAATGTTCTGCGCGCGGGGCGTGGGCGCGATCTGGTGACCGGGGCAGGAGGGGCGGATGATCTTGCCGGCGGTCCGGGCGGCGACGTCTTGCAGGGCGGCGGCGCGGGACTGTATCACACCGCGGTCTCGGCGCAGGTCTACCGGCTCTATCTCGCGGTCTTCGGACGCGAGCCCGATGCCGCCGGGCACCAGGCCTGGACACAGCGGCTGACCCTCGGAGAGATGACGCTGGAACAGGTTTCGGCGCGGTTCGTCGCCGTGCCGGAATTCATCGCCACCTATGGCACCACCACGAACGAGGAATTCGTCACCCTGCTGTTCAACAACGTGCTGGGCCGTAACCCGGCGGCAGATGGGATGGCCTTCTGGGTGGCGCAGCTTGACGGCGGCATGAGCCGGGCGCGCGTGGTGCAGTTCTTTGCCGAAAGCCCCGAACACCAACGCCGCACCGCCACTGCGCAGGACAGTTTTGACGAGGCGCGCGACGTGACCTCCTGGGCTGACGATGTCTTTCGGCTTTACCGCGCGATCTTTGACCGCAACCCGGATATCGGCGGGTACGAGATCTGGACCGGCAGGCTGGCCGGGGGGTGGATGCGGTTCGACGAGGTGGTCGAAAGCTTCATGGCATCGCCCGAATTCATCGCCACCTATGGCGCGGCCACATCGGACCGGGAATTTGTCACCCTGCTGTACCGCAACGTGCTGGACCGCAACCCGGATGCCGGGGGACTGTCGGGATGGGTGACGCGGCTGGAAGACGGCATGAGCCGGGTCAAGCTGGTGTCCTTCTTCCTGTCCTCGGTGGAATTCGTCGCCAAGACCGACGCGGCGCTGGCGGCCTGGACCAGGGGGCTGGGCCCGGACGACCTGCTGCACAGCGATGGCGGCGACGATGTGCTGTCGGGGGGGCTTTATGCGGATAGGTTCGTCTTTGTTTCGGACGATGAGCCGAGCACGATCACCGTGACCGATCTGGAACCCTGGGACGGGCTGACCTTCGAGGGGTTCGGCCTGACCGCGGCAGAGATCCACGCGGCGATGGTCCAGCAGGGCGATGACGTGGTGTTGCAGGCAGGGGCCGAAACGGTGGTCTTTCTCGATACGCGGCTGGAGGATATCGATCCCGGGATGATCGCGCTGGCCTGAGGGGCGGGCGGAGCTTGTTTCGCGCGCGAAACAGCACAGGATGGCGGGCATGATCCCCACCGACGGCAGTCTTGAACGCCACATGCTGGATCTCGTCAACACCGAGCGCATGGCGCTGGGGCTGGTGCCGATGGCGCTTGAACTCAGGCTCAACGCGGCGGCGCGGGCGCATAGCGCATGGATGGTCGGTGCCGATCGGTTCGGCCATGGCGGGGCAGGGGGCAGCACCCCGGCCGACCGCATGATCGCCGCCCGGATGGACCTCTCGGGCGGCTGGCGCAGTGCCGAGAACATCGCCGCGGTCAGCGTTCTGGACGGGGACAGCCCGCAGGCGGCGGTCGGCCGGCTGCATGGCAACCTGATGAACAGCCCCGGGCACCGGGCCAACCTGCTGGACCCGGGCCTGCCGCTGATCGGGATCGGCTTTGCCCGGGGGCTGTTGAGCTATGGCGGGACGGGGCCTTTCGACAGCCTGCTGGTGACGCAGAACATGGCCGCCACCGGCGGGCGGATCGTGTTGCTGCGCTGAGGGGCGGGGGGCGGTTGCAGGCTGCGATTCGTTGCCCCAAGGGCAAGAAACCGCCGATCGTGCCGCCCTGCTGACGTCGCCGATAGCCTGCGGTTTCGCCAGTGTTTTAACGGTGCCCCCGGTCGGGGCCGGTCAGGATTCCCGTATTGACAGTGGATTTCTCAGGTCTGCGACTTGCGAAGTTTCCGTGGCTTGTGCAGACTTGGGTTAATTTTTCGTTACCGTTTTTCCGGGTTTTTTTTCATGTACCAAGCGACAGTGCGCCTGTGTCCAATTCCTTTTGTCCTCCGTCGACCTGCGGATGGTCCGGCTTTGTCGCGTCTCAATGATTGTCCGCAGTTTGCGGACCTGACGAAGTCCTCATTCATCCAGAACAGGTAGGTGATCCATGGCCACTCCCGTCGAATGGCTCAGCCATTTTCAAGTCAATACTGGCGTAGCAGACAATCCTGAAACCAACGAACCGCGGACCATCGGTCTGTCGAACGGCAATATTCTTGTCGTCTGGGAAGAAGAAAGCACCACCGGTGTCGCCACGCAGGCCGGCACCGACATCATCGGCAAGATCTATGACGCCGAAGGCAACGTGGTGCGGGACAGCTTCCGTCTGAACACCCTGTCCACCGAGGATGACGAGGCCGATTTCGACATCGCGCCGACCTCGGACGGCGGTTTCCAGATGGTCTATATCGAGCCCGAAACAACCAGCCTGACCGAACTGCACTGGCAGCGCTACAATGCCTCCGGCGACTCGATCGACACGCTGCTCATCACCTCGGAAAATGTCGCCGGCACCCTGTCGAACCCGCAGATCGCGGTGAACAACAATACCGTCGGCGGCGGCAACCGTTCCTATATCACATGGACCGATTCCACCGGTGGCGAAACCTTTATCAAGGGCGCCTACATGCTGGAGACCGGGGCGCTTTTCAACGGCGCCAACGGCACCATCTGGGATGCGGCGCAGAACTTCTCGGGGGATTTCAACCGCGACGGCGATACGGCGATCCTGACCAATGGCAACATGGTCACCGTCTACGAGGAAGAAGACGGGGCCAATACCTCGATCGAATTCCGCATCAGCGACACCAGCGGTAACCTGGTCGGAACGATTCCGAACGTGGACAGCGGCACGTCGGTGCGTGATCCGCAGGTCACATCGCTGTCCAACGGCAATTTCGTCCTCACATGGGAGGACGACGGCGATATCCATTATCGCATCTACACCAACACCGGCATAGCCGTCACCGGGATCCTGACCGCGGCCTCGGGCACCAACAGCCAGAACGAACCGGATATCGCGGCCCTGCCCGATGGTGGTTTTGTCATCACCTGGGACGATGACACGGCCAACAGCGTGCTGGCGCGGGCCTTCTTTGCCAATGGTGCGGTCGACGGGGCGGTCTTTGCCGTGGATGCCACGGGCGGCACCTCGATCGACGTGGGCGTGACCGGCGACGGCCGCATCCTTTTTGCCTATGACAACCAGTCGGGCGACATCGAGGCGGCGATCTGGGATCCGCGCAACCCGGCCACGATCGACAGCGAGGATTACGCCGTCGTGCCGCTGAACTTCGTCAATGCGGATGTGATCACCGGCGGCCCCGGTTCCAGCACCATTCAGGGTGATGGCGGTCCGGATACGCTGATCGGCTCGGATTTCGCCGACAGCATCTTTGGCGACGGGGCCAATGACCTCTTGCAGGGCAACCAGGGCAACGACACGATCTTTGGCGGCTTTGCCCGCGACACGATCGAGGGCAACCTCGGCGATGACGAACTGCATGGCGACAGCGGCAACGACTCGATCCTTGGCGGGAGCGGCGATGACGAACTCTTTGGTGGCGAAGGGCTCGATACGCTGCTGGGCGGCAATAACAACGACACGCTGCAAGGCGGTGCCGACAATGACACGCTGAACGGCGAAGGCGGTTTCGATACCGCGGACTACAGCGATTCCCAGCCGCCGGTCGGCCCGGCGCTTGTCTCGGGGTGGGACATCAACCTGACCACGGGCAGTGCGGTCTTCAGCAACGGCCTGGTCCCGAACATCCAGACCGACACGCTGATCTCGATCGAAAGTGTCATCGGCTCGGGCTGGGGGGACACGATCACCGCCAACGGGTCGAACAACACCATCGAGGCCGGCGGCGGCAACGATACGATCATCGACCCCAACAACAATGCCGGCGACGTCTTTGACGGTGAGGCGGGCATCGACACGCTGGTGTCCGACCTGACCTGGGTCGATTCGGTTGTCTTCGACATGGTTGATGAGCAGATCGAATTCAATGGCGGCACCCGGGCCACCTTCCGTAACATCGAGAACCTGACCATCGGCGGCGGCGCCGACGTGATAGGCGATGGCGCGAACAACCACATCATCGTGACCAACACCGTGGGGGGCGACGGCAGCACCAGCAACGATATCTCGGGCGGTCAGGGCAATGACACGATCAACGCCGGGATCGGCGCCGACACCGTGAACGGTGACGGCGGGTCCGACGTGATCATCGACAACCTCGATGGTGACAGCACGCTGAACGGCGGCAGCGGGAGCGATACGCTGGATGTCAGCGGTGCCGCGGCCGGCATGGTGACCGATGGGGAAACCAAAATCACCTCGGGGCCCAATACCATTGAAATCAGCAGCTTCGAGACGCTCATCGGCACCGGGTTCGACGATGATGTCGAAGAGGGCGGCGGCTTCCTGAACAACGTCGACCTTGGCGCCGGCAATGACACGATGCGCTCTTACCTCGATACGGGCATCGATGAATTCGACGGCGGCATCGGCAGCGATACATTCGTCGACCTGAGCAACCTGAGCAGGGCCTATGACCTGCAGGCCGGAACCGTCGGCGGTATCGCCGGAGCGCTGGTCAACTTCGAGAACTTCGTTGGCGGCGTCGGCAACGAGACCGTCCTTGGGACCGATGCGGATGACAACATCCTGTCCGGCGGCGGCGGCAACGATCTTCTGGACGGCCGCAATGGCAACGACACGCTGAACGGGAACGCTGGCAACGACACGCTCATCGGCGGAGCCGGTGCGGACAGTCTCAATGGCGGTGCGGATATCGACACGGTGAGTTATGCCAGTTCGAATGCCGGTGTGACGGTTGCGCTGTTCAACAATACGGCCTCTGGCGGTCATGCGGCGGGTGACAGCTTTGTCGATATCGAGAACATCATCGGGTCGGATTTCGATGACGTGCTGTCGGGCGATGCCAATGCGAACGTCTTTGACGGCGGCGC
>NZ_JAHUZG010000009.1 GCF_019218285.1 Antarctobacter sediminis | reverse complement strand
CAAACAATATGCGACGATCCTGACCGACAATATGGTTGGGGCCGGTGTCCACGTGAATGCCATCGGTGGCGATTGCCCCGGCAAGACAGAGCTGCACCGGGACATCCTGATGCGCGCGTCGATCTTTGTCGAATACCCGCCACAAACCCGGATCGAAGGCGAAATCCAGCAACTGGCCCCCGATCACCCGGTGACCGAGCTCTGGCAGGTCATCGCGGGTCAGGCCCCGGGACGCACGGAGCACCGGCAAATCACCCTGTTCGACAGTGTGGGTTTTGCCATCGAGGATTTCAGCGCCCTGCGCTATGTCGCGCGTGCGATCCGGGGCACGCCCTATTTCACCCGGCTGGACATGATTGCCGACCCGGACGACCCGCGAGATCTTTTCGGGATGTTCGAACGGGCCAGGCCGAGTGCCGTCCCGGCATGATCCCCGCCTGTCGCCCGGTCATTGCAATACGGCGACAGCGCGCAGTCGCGCCTTGGCAAGGTCGATAAAGCTGCGGACCTTGGCCGGGGCGCGCCGGCCTTCGACATGCACCAGGTGAATCGGCAGGGGTTCCGGCTCAAAGTCCTCCAGAACGCTTTGCAGTCGACCGTCGATCAGATCCGGCCCCACTTGGTAGGACAGCACCCGCGTCAGTCCCCAGCCTTCGCGCGCAACCGAAATCGCCGCCGCCACGCTGCTGAGCCGCAGGCGCGGCGTAACCCGAACCACCTGTGACTGGTCGCGACCGAAACGCCATTCGGTCACCGGGCTGACAGGCGCCGCGACCGCGATCTGATGCCGGATCAGGTCCGCCGGGTCTTGGGGGATGCCGTGGGTTTCGAAATATCCGGGCGCGCCGCAGACGATCCGGCGCACGCTGCCTACGCGCACGGCCACAAGGCCGGATGGCGGCAGCGGGCCGATCCGCACGGCGACATCATACCCTTCTTCGACCATGTTCACCACGCGGTCGACCATGACCACATCGGCGGAAACCTCAGGATGGGTGTTCAGGAATTCGGTCAGGATCGGGGTCACATAGATGCGCCCGAATTCATTGGAACAGGTGAGCCGCAGTTCGCCCTTGGGGTTGGAGGCCGCGCCCGCCGCCGCATCGTCCGCCGCCTGAAGCTGGGCAAGGATGTGGCGTGCGTCCTCCAGATAGGCCCGCCCCACATCGGTCAGCCGCACCCGCCGCGTGGTGCGCGTGAACAGCCGTGCGCCAAGGCGCTCTTCCAGGGCGTTGACACCCCGCGTGGCGGATGGCGCGCTTAATCCCATGCGGCGCGCGCCTTCGGCAAAGCTTTGGGCTTCGGCCACGGCGATAAAGACTTCCAGGCTTTGCAGACGGTCCATGAGATCCGATTAGCATCAACTTGTGGAATAGTACCTTTTGCATTGGGTATATTAATTCGAATGGTGGCGCAAATTAGCTTGCAGGGCATCCAACAACACCAAGGAAAGCCCATGACCCCCATCAAACTGTATCGGAACCCCAAGTCCGGCCATTGTCATCGCGTCGAACTGATGCTGTCCTTTCTCGGTCTGCCTTATCAAACTGTCGATCTCGACATGGCGAACGGCGCGCACAAGGCGCCCGAGTACCTCAAGATCAGCCCCTTCGGCCTTGTCCCTGCCATCGATGACAACGGCTATACCCTGTCGGACAGCAATGCGATCCTGGTCTACCTTGTGCAGGCCTATGCCAAGGGCACGTCCTGGTTGCCCGGTGACCCCAAGGCGCTGGCCGAGGTGCAGCGCTGGCTGAGCGTTGCCGCCGACAATATCTATTCGGGACCGGCTGCGGCGCGTCTGGTCAAGGTTTTTGGAACCGCGCATGACCATTCGGCCGCCGTGCAAAAGGCGCATGCGCTGTTTGCCGTGATGGAAGCGCATCTGGCCGGACGTGACTGGCTGGCGGCAGAGGTCATCACAATCGCCGATGTTGCGGGCTACAGCTATATTGCTCATGCGCCCGAAGGCGGGGTTGATCTGGCCCCCTATCCGAACCTCCGGGCCTGGCTTGCGCGGATCGAGGCGCAGAAAGGCTTTGTTGCCATGGCCACCTCGCCCCTGCCCGAACTGGCGTAGTGCCCCGGCCGGGGTTCGGCGCCCCGGCCTTTTCGTCTGTCCAGAGGTTCCCATGATGACCAAGACTGTTGAAAACCCGTTCCACCACGGTGAACGCGCGGCGCAAGAGCGCGCAGGCGTCGGGGACGTGGCGCAATGGGCCGGTGGTTTTATCCGCGATCACCTGCCCGAACAGCACCGCGCTTTTCACACCGCGCTGCCCTTCCTTGTTGTTGCCGGTGGCGATCCCGAGGGCCGGACATGGGTCAGCGTGATCGAAGGATCCGACGGGTTCGTGACCTCGCCCGATCCGCGCCATCTGCATCTGGCAACAGAGGTTCCGCAGGCCGACCCGCTCCACAGCCGTTTTGCCGCCGGCGGCCAGATCGGCGCGGTGGGGATCGACCTTGCCACGCGCCGCCGCAACCGGTTCAGCGGTTCGGTCTCCGCGCAAGCCGGGGGCTATTTGATCGCGATGGCCCAGACCTTTGGCAATTGCCCGCAATACATCCACGAACGCAGCCTTGCGCGGGTGCCGAACAGGCCTTTGGCCCCCCGTCGGTCGAGCAAACTGACCCCCGCGCAAATCGACCGCATCCATGCGGCGGATACTTTGTTCATCGGATCCGGCCATCACGTGTCAAAACCGCTGGCCTCCAACGGCTATGATGCGTCGCACCGTGGTGGCGCGCCCGGATTTGTCCGCGTCACCAGCCCGACCCAACTGCAAATACCGGACTACATGGGCAATAATTTCTTCAACACGATCGGCAATATCATCGCCGATCCGCGTGTTGGGCTGGTCTTTGTGGATTTCGAAACCGGCGGTCTTTTGCATCTCAGCGGGCGTGCGACGGTCGATTGGTCGCCTGTCGGGGCGCATGATCCCGACGCATGGCGCATGATCACGGTCGAGATCGAAACAGTGCTGGACCGTCCCGCCGCGCTGTCCCTGCGGTGGGCGCGTCTGGATCATCGCAGGCGCCGGTTGCGGCTGGAGCGGCGGCAGCAGGAAAGCGATACGGTCACGGCGTTTTACTTTGCTCCGGCGGACGGGCGCGCGCTTGAACCGTTTTCGCCCGGTCAACATCTTCCGATCACCCTGCGGATCCCCGGACAGACAGCGCCCGTCAGCCGCAGCTATTCCCTGTCTGGCGCGCCGACCGATCCGCTGTACCGGCTAAGCGTCAAGCGAGAGCCGCAGGGGGTGATGTCACGCGCCCTGCACGATCGGTTACAGATCGGCGATGTGATCGAGGCGCAGTCCCCGACCGGAGAGTTCACCGCCGACGACGGGGGCAAAAGCTCTGTGCTTGTTCTGGTCGGCGCCGGTGTCGGTCTGACACCCATGCTGTCGCTGCTACATGGCGCGGCGGCCAGCGGTCGGCCCGCTTGGTTCATTCACGGTGCCCGGAACGGCCGCAGCCATGCCCATCGCGCCGAGATCGCAGGGCTGGTGGCCAGCCACCCGCATCTGCGGCAGCGCCTGTTTTACAGTCAGCCCGACCCGGGCGATGTGCCGGGGCGTGATTTTGATATGGCCGGGCGGGTGACCGTTCAGGATGTGCTGGGTTTGCTGGCGGGCCCGGACGCGCGATACATGCTGTGCGGGCCAACCGGCTTTGTCGCTGAGCTGACGCAGGGGCTGGAGGACGCGGGCGTGCCGCCCGAACATATCCGCTTTGAAACCTTTGGCCCCGCGCCGGGCGGTTCGGCCAAGTGACCCGTCAGGCGGGGCCTTGGCCGCATTCTGTTCAGTCCATCGCGCCCGGCAGGCTGGCCAGCATCGAATTCACCAATTCGGTCATCGCAATGTCCTTGGTGAATTCATATTGGTTGATGCCCATGAAAACCGCTGCCTGACGTTCCGGCGCCATGGCGACATAGGCCATATAGCCTGCATGCGCGCCGGCCTTTTGGATGGTGAACGGGGTGTAATCCGTGCCCTTCATAAAGACCCAGCCCAGTCCCATCGCGTCCAGCGGGCCGGATTCATCCATCAACGACACCGAGGCATAGGCCTCGCGGTTGGCATGTGGCGTGTGAAAGATGTCTCGCACCGGATCGGCATCCTGTGCGAGATTCCAGCGCAGCCATGTTTCAATATCCAGCGCGGTGGTGAAAATGCCTCCGGATGCGCCGACAAGATCGCTACCGTCGACCATGGGCAATTCGCTTTCATCGAAGAAAAAGGCCGGGATCACACGGTCCATCGCCTCGGGGGCGACGGTATTGGCGGTGTCCGGCATCCCCAGCGGGCCGGTCACATATTGCGCAAGCGCCTCGCCGTAGGTGGTGCCATTGGCCGCCCCAAGGGCCGCGCCAAGGATCTGGTAGCCAAAGTTGGAATAGAACAGGCGCGAACCGGGTTCGAACATCAGCGCGTTGCCGGACATCCAGTCTTGGATCGCGGGCAGGGTCTTGGCCATGTCCACGGTTTCGCCCGGCTTCGGTGTCACCGGCAGGTCGCGCGGCAGCCCGGCGGCCTGACCGGCGAGGTCGATCAGCCGAAGGGGTTTGCCGTTGAGGCTGGCATTGGGCAGATCCGGCAGGTAATCGGTGACCGGATCTTCGGCCCGGATCTTGCCCTCGGCGATCATCGCCGCCATGACCTGCCCGGCCAGCACCTTCGAGATCGACCCGATGCGAAAGATCCCGTCCTCGGCGGGGGCTTCGCCGTCCGGTCCCTCTCCGACCGTGCCGATATAGCTGGCATCGCCCATCACGGCGACAAGAATACCGGCGGGTGGTTCGACCTGGTAATCAAGCAAGAGTTGGTACATCTGCGCAATGTCCGTCAGCAGGGCCTGTTCTGCCGTTTCGGCGGCATGCAGTTCCGTGGTGACGGAAATTGCCAGAAATGATGCGGCACCAAGGCACAAATTTCGGACCGTCCGAAGCCGGGAAGCCAATTCCATGTTCAATCCTTTCGGGTGTCAAAAAAACAGCGCGCCAAAATCCGCGCGCCTCTGGGGGCACTCTTTCGCCGAATGGGCCTGTGGTCAATGTATTTCCCCGCGGCCCCAATCTGCCAGATTGCCGGTGAAGCCGATGGCCGGACCGGGGGAGGGGGACACGGCCACCTTGGGAAGATTTTCCGCCGATGCCAAGATGGCTCTGATCAGGGTGCCGAGGCAGATGCGCCGCCGTCGATCGTTGTGCCTTTGCTTGGCGGAGGAATTTCGGATTCACCTTAAGGGAGATTTACCGCAAGGATGGCCTCTGTGTTCCCGAGGTTGGAAATGGACGGTTGCCATCCCGCCCAGCCGGGACAGAAAGCAGCCGTTAAAAACCCGGTAAATTGGCAATTTTGTTTACATTTCTTTAGGTTTTTCCCATTTCACCACCCGAATCCCTGCGCCGTCTTACAAGTCTTTAAGCATCGTCCGGGATTTTTCCTTGCGGGGTCTGGCAGGGCTGATACCTTGACGCCACGGAATTTCATTTAAAGGATAGGTTGTATGACCAACATCAGCTCCCTGTCGCCTCTGTCCGGGCGGCTCACGCGGCGCGCCTTGTTGATGGGGGCCACCGCCGCCGGCGGGATTGGTGTTCTGGCGGCCTACTCGCGGTCCGCCTTGGCGCAGGATGCGACGTCTGTTCCCGCGCAGTCCCCCTTGCAGATGGAGGACGATCTGAAGAACCCGCGCGAGGTTCTTTCCAGCGGCGGGCGGTTTCAGCTCGATCTTCCGATGGAAATGGCGGATATCGAACTGCCCTATGCCAAGGCGCGGCTGCGCACATATCTTGGCGAAATTCCCGCGCCCACCTTCCGGGTAAATCCCGGGGATGAGATGGAAATCACGCTGCATAACAATATGCCGCCGAACAAGGATACTTCTCCCCCGGTTCTGAACACGCCAAACGAATTCAATTCCACAAATCTGCATTTCCACGGATTTCACGTCAGCCCCAAGGGCAATTCGGACAACGTCTATCTTCAGATCAACCCGGGTGAGAGCTTTAACTACGTCGTGCGGCTGCCGGACGACCACCCGGCGGGCAACTACTGGTATCACCCGCACCGGCACGGCTCTGTCGCGGTTCAGGTTGCGTCGGGCTGTGCCGGGATGATGATCGTGCAGGGCACGCTGGACGAGGTGCCCGAGGTCGCGGCCGCAATCGAACGGGTGCTTGTGTTTCAGGCGCCGGTGGTCGACACGACGACCGACGAACTGGACAGCTATGACACGATCTGGGACCTCACCTCGGAACGATATTGGCTGATCAACGGTGTCTACAAACCGCGGATCTACATGCGCGAGGGCGAGGTTCAGCACTGGCGCATTCTCAATGCCGGCGATGAACAGTTCCTGCCCATGAACCTTGACGGTCTGGACCTCTGGGAAATCGGCTTTGACGGCAACCCCTACCCCGAGGCGCGCGAAACCAAGGAGATTTTTGTCGCGCCGGGCAACCGCATGAACCTTATGGTCAAGGCGGGCGCGCCGGGAACCTATGTCCTTGATCGCCCGGCCTTTATGCAGGGCAAGACTGCGATCCCCGATGCCCGGATGGCCGAGGTGATTGTCCTGCCCAAGGACACAGACCGCGTTCCGGCGGGCGTCAAAATGGGCACCGAGATCCCCTCGGGCCCGCTGCCCAAGAACAAGATCCTGACAGACATCACCGACGCCGAAGTCGTGCGCAAGCGCAAGATTGAACTGGGCGCTCAGGATGTCGAAGGCATGTACAAGGGCATGGTCTTTACGCTGAACGGTCAACCCTTCGATCCCCAGCGCAATGACATCGTGGCCAAACTGGGAGAGGCCGAGGAATGGGAACTGGTCAACCTGACCCCTTTCCCGCATCCGATCCATGTGCACGTCAACCCGATGCAGGTGATCGCCATCAACGGCGAACCGCTGGACCACAAACATTGGCAGGACACGATCGCCGTGCCCGCCGCTGGCACCGTGACCCTGCGCATGCGTTTCACCGATTTCGACGGTCGGTTCGTCATGCACTGTCACATTCTACCGCACGAAGACCTGGGGATGATGTTGAATGTTCAAATCATGGCATAAACCGGCGCTGCTGGCGCTGCTCTTGCCGGGTGCGGCGCTGGCGGACGATGCTGTTCCGGCCGTCGTGTCCTCTTGTGTGTCCTGCCATTCGGCGGACGGCAACCCGCTGGTCGCGGGCGTGCCGATCCTTGCCGGGCAACGCGCCGATTACCTGCAAAGCGCGCTCAAGGCTTATCGGGCCGGGCGCCGTACCGGCGGTCCCGCGGACGTAATGCAGGCCTATGCCAAACCGCTCAGCGACAGCGAAATCGAGGAGATTGCAAAATGGTTCAGCGAAAACTGACAGCGCTGGCGCTGTGTCTTGGCCTGATCGGGCAGGCCGCCGCCGCCGATCTTGTCTACCTGACCGACCCCGAGGGCCAGACCCGGTTCATGGAGTCCGAACTGCATGGCGATTACTTCAGCCTTGCCAGCTATCTGGAATATGAGCAGGTCGTGACCTTTTGCGGGCCGGCCACGGTGGCGGCCGTGGCCAATGCGCTGGCCATCCCGCGCCCTGCACCGGATCGCCTGTATCCGTGGACATTGTTCACGCAGGACCTGCTGTTCAACGACGCCAACCAAAAGCTGAAGCCCTATGCCATGGTCGAACATGAGGGGCTGACACTGGCCGAACTGGACACATTCATCGAAAACCTTGGCATGATGGCCGAGCATCATTTCGCATCGGACGTGGATGTGGACGGGCTGCGCGATGCGATCAAGGCGACGCTTTCTGATCCCAAAAGCCGTTTTGTGGCCAATTACTCGCGCAAGGCCCTGCCCCAGGAAGGCGACGGCCACATCTCTCCTGTTGCGGCCTACGATGCCGAAACCGACACGGTGCTGATCCTCGACGTGGCGAAATACAAGTATCCGCCGGTCTGGATCACCATCGAAACCCTGCACGCGGGCATGATGATGACGGATTCCGGTTCTGGCAAATCCCGCGGCTTTGTCGTTGTGTCGGCGCCATGACGGGGGCGGGTCTGACGCGGCGCGCGCTGATGGGCAGCGCCGCCGCCCTTGCGGTCATGCCCGTTGCCGGTCTGGCGCAGTCATTGAACAGGGCGCGTGACACGGCGCTTTTTACCTCGCTTCTCTATGCGCTGGCGGGACCGGTCGAAGTTGCCCCTGCCCTGCTGACAAGCGTTGAACAGCTGTTCGTGACGAAATTCGGTGCCGGCGCGGTCGACAGCCTGACGGCCCATGTGGCCCGCAACGGCCTTGCCTCGGCGCTGGACCCGCAAGACGACCCGACGATCGAGGCACAGCTGCAATGGCTGACCGCCGCCCTGTTCACCGGGTCGGCGGATCCATCCGACAGCGACGCACGGGTGGTCAACTATCCCCTGTCTCTGGGTTGGAAATCCTTGTCTTTCGCCAAGGCGCCGGGCCTCTGTGCCGGGCCGGAGTTTGGCTATTGGGCAGCAGAGTGGAGCACGGTGTAATGGCCGATTTCGAAGCGGATATCGTCATCGTCGGCGCGGGCATGGGGGGCGCGCATCTGTCGCGCAGCCTGGCCGAGGCCGGGCGCGACGTGCTGGTGCTGGAGGCAGGCGGCCGCAAGACGCGCGGCGAATATCTGGCCGATTTCTACGCCAATCCGGTCAAGGGACCACAGGCCCCCTACCCGTCTCAGGATTTCGCGCCCCACCCGACGGACACCGATTACAGCAGCTTTTACGATCAGGCGGGCGGCCCGGAATTCGTGGGGGCCTACCTGCGCATCTACGGCGGCACCACTTGGCACTGGACCGGTTTCGCAGATCGGCTGCGCCCCGAGGATTTTCAGGCCGCCACGCTCTATGGGCGCGGCACGGACTGGCCGATCCGCTATGAGGATCTGCAACCCTATTACCAGCAGGCAGAGCGGCGCTGGGGCGTTGCCGGGGATCCGAACCATGTCTGGGGTGCCCCGCGTGAGGCCGATGACCCCTATCCGATGCCGCCCATTCCGGCCTCGTGGATGGACAAGGAAATCCAGTCCAAGGCGCTGGACGGCATGGATCTGACCGCTGGCATCTTTTCGCATGCGCGCAACTCGGTCATCTATGACAACCGCCCGCCCTGTTGCGGCAACAACACCTGCGTGCCGATCTGCCCGATCAATGCCAAGTATGACGGCTCGGTCGAGATGGACAAATCGGTTGCCGCCGGCACAAGGGTCGAATTGCAGGCGCTTGTGACGCGGATTGAACTGGACGCTGACCGCCGTGTGTCCGGGCTGGTGATCCGCCGCCCCGATGGCAGCACGCAGACGGTGACGGCCCGGACCTTTGTTCTGGCCGCCCACGCCATCGAAACGCCGCGCCTTTTGTTGAACTCGCGCCAAGAGGGCGCACCGAACGGCGTGGCCAATGGCAACGACCACGTTGGCCGCTACCTTGTTTCGCAGTGGAATATCGACGTCTGGGGCACGGTCACCGATCCGGTCTTTCCCTACCGCGGGCCACAGCAGACATCCGGCATCACCCAGTATCGTGATGGCGATTTCCGCAAGGATTACGCGCCTTTCGGCACCTCGTTCATGAACAACGGGTGGAGCGGGAACTCCGACGCGACCAAGCTGTCGCAAACCCTGATCAAGCAGGGTCTGCGGGGCGAGGCGCTGGTTTCGGCGCTCAACGACCAGATCGCGCGGCACGTTCGGCTGAACTCTTCGGCGGAAACGCTGGGCGTCGCCGATAACCGCATCACCCTGTCCGACCAGTTGGACAGTGCCGGTGTCCCCAAACCGCGGATCACCTTCGCCGTCGACGCTTATTCCAAGGCGGGGCTGGAGGTCGCGGAAAAGGTCAGCCGCGAGGTGCTGGACCGCATGGGCGCGACCGATGTGCAGGTCAACACGCCGTATCTGTCGAACGCGATCATTGGCGGGACGACCCGCATGGGCACAGATCCGGCGCAATCGGTGGTGGGGCCGGATCTGCGCAGCCATGAGCATGACAACCTTTATATCCTTGGCACCAGCACGCATGTCAGCTGTCCGGTTAACGCGCCCACGCTGACTGTTTCGGCCCTTGGCATCCGGCTGGCCGAACATCTGAACGCGGCGGCGCATGACTAAGGCCGGGTTGCTCCTGCTGGCCGTGATGATCCTTTTGGGCAACGGACTGCGGTCCGTTGTCACCTCGTCGATCTTCATGTCCGAGGCGAGCTTTGCCAGTTTCCTGTCCATCACCGTGGAATCCACAGCTGCTGTGACAGAGCTTTTGATGGGCGCGGTGCTGGTTTCGCTTTTGGCCGCGCCGTGGCTGATGCAGCGTGTCGCGCCGATCACGCTGGCCATCGGCATGGCGGCGGTGGCCGCGCTGGCGGCGCTTGGTCTTGCGGGTCTGTTCCAGCTTCGTCCGCCGGTGGACACGCGGATCGCGGGTGTCATCCTGCTGTTTCCGCTGATCGGCTTTGCCCTGGCAACGCTGGCGCCGATTTCGCAGAACTGGGCGACGCTGGGCGGGGACAGGGGATCGCGCCTGTTGCTGGGGGCATGGTCGCTGGCCATGCCGCTTGCCTTTCTCGCAACCCCGCAACTGGTTCGGGTCATCGCGCCGCGCTATGGGCTGGACACCTTCTTTGCCGGGTTTGCCCTTGTGACCGCCGCGATGGTGCCGGTTCTTTGGCTGTGGCGGTCGCGTCTGACCACCGGCCAAGGCGACAGCAAACCGGTGCTGAGCGGGCGCATCCTGGCCGCGGGGCTTGCAGCCGTGCTGGCCTTTCAGGCCCTGACCATCCTGATTTCGCTTGCCGGGCTCAAGGCGACGGGCGTGCCTTATCTTTCGGTGCTTCTGATCGTGACACTTGCGGCGCTCTGGTGGGTGTCGCGCCGTCAGCACGCGGGGCAGGTCGCGCCAAGCCGCCTGTCGCCGCAGGTCATGGCGCTTTTTGCCATGCTGTTCCTGCTGAACATCGCCACAACCGGGTTTTACGACACGTCGTTCCTTGTGCTGCATTCCTGCTCCAACACCCTGATCGCCGACCGTGCGACCCTTGCGGGCCTTGCACAGGTTGCGGCGGCGGCGTTGGCCACGGCGCTGCTGGCCCGGTTTGCCGTGCACCGCCTGCTGGTGGTGATCGGGGTGCTTTGCGCCATCGCGGGGCTAAGCCTGTACCTCGCCTATCCGGGGGTGATCTCTCTGGCGCTTTTGCCGATCCCGGAGCCGGTGCTCTACATCGGGTCGCGCGCGGTCACGGGCTTTGGCACCGGTCTTGCGACCACGGCGGCGGTCTTTGCGTTGTCTTCGCAGGGTGACCGGTCCAGCGGTGCCGGGCTGATGCTGGCCTTCGTGGTCATCATCGGGACCGAGGCCGGGCTGGAACTGTTCGAGGTCGCAAGCCAGATCTGGATGATGGTCACGGGCGCAACCTCCGCCCCCTATGGCGGGATTTTCCTTGCGCAGATCGCCTTTGCCGCAGCGGCGCTTGTCCCGATGATGGTGCCGCTGGGCCGGTCGGCCCCGGCGGGCGCGCGGGCGGCATAAACAGCCGCCCCGCGCGCCGGTCAGGCCGCTGCGGGCAGGCCGAGGATCCGGCGCGCTTCGGCCGGGCTGGCGGGGCGGCGCCCGCTCTCGGCGCAGATGTCGACGGCACGCGCCACCAGCGCGGCGTTCGACGGGGCCAGTCGCGTCTTGTCCAGCCGGATATTGTCCTCCAGCCCGGTGCGCAGGTGGCCACCGGCCTCTGCCGCCCATCTGTTCAGTTCCAACTGGTGACGTCCGATGCCCGCGGCGCACCAAGGCACGTCACCAAACAGGCGGCGCAGAGTTTTCACATAGAAATCAAAGACCTCACGATCCGCAGGCATGGCGTTTCGCACGCCCATGACGAACTGGACGTAAGGCGGCGCGGCCAATTCGCCCCGGTCCATCATCGCGCGGGCTTGCAGGATGTGGCTCAGGTCAAAGGCCTCGATCTCGGGTTTGATGCCGTATTCGCGCATCTCGGCGGCCAGCCACTGCACCAGATCGGGCGGGTTTTCATAGACCCGCGTCGGAAAATTATTCGACCCGACCGAAAGCGAGGCCATTTCCGGGCAGAGCGGCAGCATCCCGCCCCGCGCCTGTCCCGCACCAGACCGGCCGCCAGTGGAAAACTGCACGATCATGCCGGGGCAATGCGCGTTCAGACCCTCTTTGAGCCGCGCAAATCGTTCCGGGTCCGAACTGGGGGTGCCGTCATCGTTGCGCACATGCGCATGGCAGATGGTGGCCCCGGCCTCGTATGCCGCATGGGTGCTTTCAACCTGTTCGCTGACCGTGATCGGCACGGCGGGATTGTCGGCCTTGGTCGGCAAGGATCCGGTGATCGCCACGCAGATGATGGCGGGTGTCGTGTCAGTCATGGAAGTCCCGTAAGGTCAGAAGATGTGGGTCACGCCAGCCCGGCCTCGACCGGCAGGCAGGTGCCGGTGATCCCGGCTGCGAGGGGCGAGGCAAGGAAACAGGCGGCGTGGGCCACGTCCTCCTCGGTCGCCAGCCGCCCCAGCGCGGTCTCGGACCGAAGCGCGGCAATCGCCTGATCCGCAGGTGTGCCGCCAGTCGCGGCGCGCGCCTCGATCCGCCCTTGCAAGGCGTCGGTCAGGATCGGCCCTGGCGCCAGCGCATTCACCCGCACGCCGTCGCGGCCCATGTCCAGCGCCGCCGCCCGGGTCAGCCCAAGCACCGCATGTTTCGTTGCCGTATAAAGCGCCTGATCGGGATGCGCCGTATAGCCGTTGATCGAGGCCATGAGCACCACGGCGCCCTGACCCGCCGCAAGCCACGGCGCGGTGCATTTCAGGCTGAGCGCCATGCCGCGCACGTTCAGCGCAAAGACGCGGTCCCATTCGTCCAGATCCAGCGCCGCGATCCGCCGCCACGGCGGCACCATCCCGGCATTGGCGATCAGGATGTCGAGGGCCCCCAGATCGGTCAGCGCCGCGTTCAATACCGTCTCGGCATCGGGGGCGGTCAGGTCCATCGCGATGGCGCGCCAACCCGTCGGCAGCGCAGCCTCCTGCAAAACCTCCGGCAGATCCAGCACACAGACCTGCGCCCCGGCCCGTTCCAAGGTTCCGGCAATGGCCCGGCCCAGCCCGCGCGCGCCGCCGGTCACAAGCACGGTTTTTCCCGACAGATCGATCATGGCATCCCCCCCGTGGCAGGGCGCCCCCGTGAACCGGGGGCGCAACAGCGTCATTCGATGACGATCAGCTCTTGAAAGCCGCTTGTCAGCGCCTCACCGCCGCCCGGACGGGCCACGATGCAATCTTCGACCCGGGCGCTGAAATCGCCATCGCGGAAGATCGACGGCTCGATGGTAAAGATCATGCCCTCGCGCACCGGCGTTTCGTCCCCTTTGGTCAGGAAGGGCGGTTCGTGCACGTCCCAGCCGATGCCGTGGCCCAGGCGGTGGCGGAAGTCCTTGCCATAGCCGGCGTCTTCCAGCACGTCTCGCGCCGCCTTGTCGACCTGCTCGCATGTCACTTCACCGGCCTTCAGCGCGGCGATGCCCGCCGCCTGGCTTTCCATGACCAGCTTGTGTACCAGCCGCTGTTCCTCGGTCGGGGCGCCAAAGGCCACGGTCCGGCCAAAGTCATAGCACATGCCGTCCAGCACCGCGCCAAAGTCAAAGTTGACGGACACCGGTTTGTCCAACTTGCGCGGCCATGTCTTCAGCTTGTCACCAAAGATCAGCGGATGATCCGGGCCGGAGTTATACAGCGAGGTGGTGAAGGACGGTCCCAAAGAGCCATGCGCCTTCATCTGATAGTCGATCTCGGCGCTGATCTCCAATTCGGTCATGCCGAATTTCAGGTTCTTGACCGTCGCGGCAAAGGCCTTTTCCGTGATCTCGCCCGCGCGGCGCAAAAGGTCGATCTCGTCCTGATCCTTGATGACACGAATGGGGCGCAACAGCTTGGTCCCATTGGCGAAAACCACGCCGGGCAGCAGCTTTTGCAGCTCCATCAGCGTTTCGGCCTCGCCGTCCTCGGATACGGCAACGGTGGCACCTTCGCCCACGCCCAGATCCTTGAGGATACCCCGCGCCATTTCCACCGGGTCGTCCCAGTCGCCCAGAACACGCAGGTCGACGCCCTCGATCCCGCCTGCGCTGCCAAATTCGGCAGTCATGCGCGGCAGGGTCAGGATCGGCTCGCGGCCCGGTGCAATCCACATGCCTTCGATCCAGTGACCGGGGTGCAGGTTGCGGCCATAGTTGGGAATATCGCGGTGAATGCCCGTCAGGTAGTCGAGGTCGGTCCCGATCGGGAAAAAGATCAGGTCTGCCTGTCCGTCAATGCTGTTGCGGAACCGGGTCATCCGGTCTGAGTAGCTGGCCACTGGGGCTCTCCTTCCTTGGTCAAATCTTCGGCGTGGTGACAGGCGGCCTGCCGGCCATCGCCCATGTCGCGCAATTCGGGCCGTTCGGCCCGGCACAGGTCGGTCGCCAGCGGGCAGCGCGGATGAAAGGCGCAGCCTGACGGCGGGTTCAGCGGTGAGGGAATGTCGCCCTTGATCGGCGCATAGACCGTGCGGCGGCGGTCCAGCCGCGGCACCCCTTCGATCAGCGCACGGGTGTAGGGGTGCGCCGGTGCGTCAAAGATGCGGTCGACGCTGCCCATCTCGACGACGCGGCCAAGGTACATGACCAGCACCCGGTCCGAGATATGTTCGACAATCCCCAAATCATGACTGATGAACAGGTAAGTCAGATCAAACTCGTCCCGCAGGTCCATGAAAAGATTGACGATCTGCGCCTGAATGGACACGTCCAGCGCGCTGACCGCCTCATCGCAGACAAGGATTTCCGGTTGCACCGCCAGCGCACGGGCGATGCCCACGCGCTGCCGCTGACCGCCGGAAAAGGCGTGCGGAAAGCGGTCCGCATAGCTGGGGTCGATGCCGCAACGTTCCATCAGCTCGGCGACATAGGTTTCGGCCTCGGCGGGTGAGGTCAGGCGATGGACGCGCGGGGCCTCTCCGATCAGGGTTTTCACCCGTTTGCGGGGGTTGAGCGAGGAGAACGGATCCTGAAAGATCATCTGCATGGGCAGCGCCTTTCCCCCCGTATCGGGGCGGTCGATGGTCCCCGAACTTGGGTCCAGCAGCCCCGCCACCATACGGCCCAGCGTGGATTTCCCACAGCCGGATTCTCCAACAACGCCAAGCACTTCGCCGCGTTTCAGATCAAAGCTCACGTCTTCGACGGCACGCACCACCGCAGGCGGTGGCGCAAGGCCCACTCGGCGCAAGCTGCGGGTGACGAAATCCCCCTCAGAGCCAAAGCGGCGGCCAAGGTTGCGGACGGAAAGGACGGTTTCGCTCATGCCTCGGCTCCCTCGGTCAGCGGGTGAACACAGCGCACGGCGCGGGTGCTGTTGACAGGTGTCAACGCGGGCATTGTTCCGCAGGCCTCGGTCGCGCGGGGGCAACGGGGCGCAAAGGCGCAGCCGGGCGGCAGATCGGAAAGCGCAGGCATCCGGCCGGGGATCTGCTGCAATCGCCCGCCCCGGTGGCCGGGCACCGGCACCGAGGCAATCAGCCCCTGCGTATAGGGATGCGCCGGCGCGTCGAGGATGTCATCCACCGGTCCCTCTTCGACGATCCGGCCCGCGTACATGACCGCAACCCGGTCCGCCAGACCGGCCACCACGGCCAGGTCATGGCTGATCCAGATCAGCGCCGTGCCCCGATCCCGGCACAGGCGCTGCACCAGAGCAAGGATCTGGCCCTGAATGGTCACGTCCAGCGCCGTGGTCGGTTCGTCCGCGATGATCAGGTCGGGCTGATGCAAAAGTGCGATGGCAATTGCCACCCGCTGCCTCATCCCGCCGGACAATTGGTGAGGGTAGGCCGACAGTCGATCCTCGGGTGCGGGAATGCCCACCTCGTCCAGCGCGGCAATGGCGCGGCGGCGCACCTCTGCCTTGTCCAGCTTTTCATGCGCCAGCAGCGCGTCCCGGATCTGGGTGCCGATGCGCAAAACCGGGTTCAGCGTCATCATCGGATCCTGAAAGATCATCGCGATCTTGCGCCCGCGCAGGCCCCGCATTTCGGGTTCGGACAAGGCCAGGATATTCTGCCCGTGCAGGCGCACCTCGCCCTTTGTCACCCGTCCCGGTGGGCTGATCAGGCGGTTGATGGAAAATCCGGTCAGCGATTTGCCGGACCCGCTTTCGCCCACAAGCCCAAGGATTTCACCGCGCGCCACGGTCAGGGACAGGTCGCGCAGGGCGTGAATGGTGGCGGCGGGGGTGACAAAGCTGGTTTGCAGCCCGCAAAGTTCCAGAACGGCGGTCATGGTCACAGCCTCGGGTTCAGCACGTCACGCAGCCGGTCGCCCAGCACGTTGACGCTGATGATGATGGCCAGCAGCACCAGCCCCGGAAGGACCGAGATCCAGTAGCGGCCGGATTGCAGGTAGTCGAAGCCATTGGCGATCAGCAGACCCAGAGAGGGCCGCGTGGGCGGCAGGCCAAGGCCGAGGAAGCTCAGCGTCGCCTCCAGTGAGATCGCCATGGCCATCTGCATGGTGGCGACGACAAGCATGGTCGGCAGGCAGTTGGGCAGGATGTGACCCAGGAGAATGCGCAATCCGCCAAGCCGCAGGCCCCGCGCCGCTTCGACGTAATCACGCGCGCCTTCGACCAGCGCGACACCACGCACGGTGCGGGCGAAATAGGCCCATTGCACCACCACCAGCGCAAAGATGATCTTGTCCACGCCGCGGCCAAGGATCACGAGCAGGATCAGCGCGACAAGGATCGTCGGAAAGCTCAGCTGCAAATCGACGATACGCATCAGCACGGTATCGACCCAGCCGCGCCGATAGGCGGCCACCAGCCCGACCAGCGTGCCAAGGGCCAGCGCCAGCAGACCCGAGGCCAGCCCGACGACCAGCGAAATCCGGATGCCGTACAGCATGGCCGACAGCATGTCGCGCCCCTGCCCGTCGGTGCCCAGCCAATAGGTCATGCCGGTAAAGCTTTCCGATCCCGGCGGCATCAGGCTGTCGAGGATATCGACCTGCCGCAGGTCATAGGGGTTCTGCGGCGCGATCCATGGCGCGCCAAAGCCCGCGATGCAGAAACCGACAAAGACGATCAGGGCGATCACCGCGCCCGGGTTGGACAGGAACCGGCGGGTCAGATCACGGGCCGATCCGGCGGCGGGGGCTGTGGTCACGGCGCTCATGCCCGGCCTCCGCCAAGACGAATGCGCGGATCCAGCAGCGAATAGAGGATGTCGACCAACAGGTTCAGCGTCACGAACATGAAGACGACGCAGATCAGGTAGGCCACGATCAGCGGCCGGTCCAGCACGGCAATCGCATCGATCAGCATCTTGCCCACGCCGGGCCATGAAAAGATCGACTCGATCACCACGGCAAAGGCGATGACGCCGCCGAACTCCATCCCCAGAACGGTGACGATGGGGATCAGGATATTCTTCAGCGCGTGCACGCCCAGAACGCGGCGTTCGGGCACGCCATTGGCGCGGGCGAACTTGATGTAATCGGTGAACATGACCTCGCGCATCCCGGCGCGGGCCAGCCGGATCACCATCGCCATCATGATCAGCGACAGGGTAAAGGCCGGCATCGCCAGATGGTGCAGCCCGTCAAGCGTCAGCAGGCTGGTTTCAACCACGCCAAGATCCAGCGTGTCGCCCCGCCCGACAGAGGGCATCCAGCCCAGTTGCACGGAGAAGGTCAGGATCATGATGATGCCGATCCAGAAAACCGGCAGCGAAAAAGCCACCATGGAAAAGCTCATGATCAGTTTGGCGCCCCAGCCCTCGGGACGGAGCCCGGCGTAGACGCCCATCGGCAGGCCGAAGACCAACGCCAGAACCAGCGCCGCAAAGGCCAGTTCCAGCGTGGCGGGCAGCCGTTCAAAGATCAGGTGCAAGGCAGGCACCCCGTGGGTAAAGCTTTTGCCCATGTCGCCTTGCAGCATGTTGCCGACAAAGGTCAGGTATTGCCGCCAAATCGGCTGATCCAGACCAAGGTCCTTGATGATCGCGGTCAGGCAGGCCTGATCGCATTCGGACGAGGCGAAGATGTAGACCGGGTTTCCGACGACGTTGACGCCGAAAAACACCAGCAGCGTCATGACGGTCAGCACGAGCAATGCCTGTAGCACGCGCCGGGTGATATATTCGGCCATTGTCTTCGCCTCGCCTGTTGGTCAGTCGACCCGGTGGATTTCGGTCGCCAGCGTGCGCTCGTTGGTGCGCGGCTCGTGGCTCAGACCGGACCGCATCGCCCAGCTGTTCACCTGGAAGTGCAGCGGGATGTAGGCGTAGTCCTCCATGCCGATGCGGATCGCCTCTTGCAGAAGGGCAAGGCGCTTTTCAGGGTCGACAGTCCGCTTGGCCAAAACCGAACGGGCGTCGATTTCCGGGTTGGAATAGCGGCCAAAGTTGCCGTTCCCGCCGCCGGTTGCCGCGTTGTAGGTTTCCAACGTGCCAGAGACCGTATAGGTCGCCTCGCCCGCCACGGTGCCCCAGCCGGTCAGCGACATGGAGAATTCCGGCACGTCGAAACCGGGCATCGACAGTTCATCGCCACGGATCAGGCGCGAAAAGAAGATGTTGCGCGGCATGGCATCGACTTCGGTCGTGATGCCCACGCGGGTCCACATCTGTGCCACCGCCTCAAGGATGCGGGCGTCGTTGATGTAGCGGTCGTTCGGGCCGTGCAGCGTGATGCGGAAACCGTCGCCATAGCCTGCCTCTTCCAGCAGGGCCTGCGCGGCGGCCGGATCATAGGGGTCGGCCTCCAGCCCGTCGACATAGCCGAAGAAGCCCGGCGGCACGATGTTCTTGGCCGGAAGCGAGGCCCCGCCCATGATCCGGTCGCGGATCGCTTCGCGGTTGATCGACAGGCTCAGCGCCTTGCGCACGCGCCAGTCGCGCAGCGGGTTCGGCACCAGAACATTGCCGTCGTTGTCGGTGATGAACCGTTCGACATGCTTGTAACCGGGCATCAGATAGATCAGCCGGTCCGACGGGATGGTCGAGACGGTGAAATCCGGGTTGTCGCGCAGCTGCGGCAGGTCAACTGTGGGCGGATAGTCGATAATGTCCACGTCGCCGTTCAGCAGCGCCGCAAGGCGCGAGGCGTCCTGCGTGACGGGGCGAAAGACAACCTTGTCCCATTCCACGTCACCACCCCACCAGTCGGGGTTCTTGACCACGGTGACGCTGTCGCCGGGGGTGAAGGTGTCATACTTGAACGGGCCGGTGCCGATGGTGGCCTTGCCGCTGTTGAAATCCACCGATTCCGTGGCACCCTTGGCCGCGTGTTCGGCCACGATCGGCAGCATGGCCAGATCCTCGGCCACGGTCGGATAAGGGCCATCGGTGGTGATGTGGACGGTCAGATCGTCGATCTTGGTCCACTGCTTGCCGCCCTTGTCCAGCTGGAAGGCCGGCGAGGCGGGCGCGCCCGAAATCCCGGCCTTGAGCCGGTCGAAGGTAAAGATGACATCATCGGCGGTGAAGGGTTCACCATCGTGCCAGGTCACGCCCTCGCGCAGTTTGAATTCCCAGGTGGTGTCGTCCAGCGGCTGCCAGGACACGGCCAGTCCGGGGATCGGCTGCGAGGCGGAATCCAGCGCCACCAGCTTTTCAAAGATATGTTCGTGCACCTGCACATCGGCGGAAAGCTGGGTCCAATGCGGGTCCAGCGAGCTTGCCTCGGACCTGACGCCGATGGTCAGGACCTCCTCGGCCACGACGGGCGCAGCCGCCATCAGCGCGGCGCAAAGCGCGCCGGTTATCCAGTGTTTCATGGATCATCTCCTTGTTGGATGTCTGCGCCCCGTGAGGGGCGCGATGAGGGCGCAACGGTTAAATCCGTTAACTGTTGTAAAACTTTTTTAACGTGCCAAGCCGATTCGGTCCAGAAGTTTCACAGGGCGAACTTTCGTTCACAAACCTCCGATGCAGGTGTAGCGCGTCTCGAGATAGTCATCGAGCCCCTGCCAGCCGCCTTCCTTGCCCATGCCGGACTCTTTCAGCCCGCCAAAGGGAATCTCGGGCGTAACGATCAGAACCTCGTTGATGCCGATCAGCCCGTATTCCAGCCCGTCCTGAAGCCGGAACGCCCGCCCAAGGTCGCCGGTATAGGCATAGGCGGCCAGTCCATAGACCGTGTCATTGGCCATCTCGATCACCTCGTCTTCGGTGTCGAATCGATAGACGGGGGCCACGGGGCCAAAGATTTCTTCCTGCGTGACGCGCATCTCTGGCGTGGCGCCGGCGATCACGGTGGGCGCATAAAACAGCCCGCCGCGTTCATGCGCGCCACCTCCGGCCAGCACGCGGCCGCCTTTGTCCACGGCGTCCTGCACCAGTTCGGAAATCTTCTCCAGGGCCGGGGCATCCACCATCGGGCCCTGTTCGGCCCCCTCTTCCAGCCCCGGCGCGACCTTCAGCGCCTTGGCCCGTTCGGCCAGACGTTCGACAAAGGCGTCATAAATGCCCGCCTGAACATAAACCCGGTTGGAACAGATGCAGGTCTGACCCGCGTTGCGGAACTTGGCGATCATCGCGCCGTCGACCGCACGATCCAGATCCGCGTCATCGAAGACGATGAAGGGCGCGTTGCCACCCAGTTCCATGCTGACCTTCTTGACCGTCCCGGCCGCCCCGCGCAGCAGTTCCTTGCCGATCTCGGTCGAGCCGGTGAATGTCACCTTGCGGACCTTGGGGTTGTCCATGATCTCTCCCCCGATGGCGCGGGCGGAGCCGGTCAGGATATTGACCACGCCGGGCGGGAACCCCGCGCGTTCGGCCAGCACACCCCATGCAAGGCCGCTATAGGGCGTTGCCGTGGCCGGTTTCACAACCACAGGACAGCCTGCGGCCAGGGCCGGGCCCAGCTTGCGCGCCAACATCGACGAGGGGAAGTTCCACGGCGTGATGGCGGCCACCACGCCGACCGGATGTTTGGTTGTCATCAGGCGGCGGTTCGGCCATGGCGAGGGAATGACCTCGCCCCGCGCGCGGCGGATTTCCTCGGCAAACCATTGCACATAGGCAGCAGAGGACAGCACCTCGCCCTTGGCCTCGGCCAGCGGTTTGCCCTGTTCCATGGTCAGGATGCGAGCAAGTTCGTCGGCATTGGCGGTGATCTCGGCCGACAGTGCGCGCAGCAGGGCTGCGCGTTCCGTCACTGTCTTTGCGGCAAATGCGGGAAAGGCGGCATGCGCGGCCTCGATCGCGCGGCGTGTTTCGACGGCCCCCGCGTTCGGGATCTGGCCGATGACGGTGCCGCTGGACGGGTCCGTCACATCAAGAGTGCCGCCATCATCGGCCCCCACCCATTCACCCCCAACAAGGTTGGCCTGCCGCAGCAAGTCCGACATGTGACTCTCCCTTCGCGAATTATCGTACTTTTGTTCGTATAGCGCACGAATCGCAATTCTGGCAACAGCTGTTCGCACTGCGAACGGAATGTCACAGGGAAAAGGGCGCCAGATCGACCTCTGCCTGCTGCCCCAGCGCCAGGGCGGCAATGGCGCGCGACACCACGGGCCCGGCGGTGAATCCCATCCACGGGAACAGGTTCAGGAAAAAGCCCGGCACCTGCGGCACCTCGCCCAGGACGGGTCGCCAGTCGGGGGTGCCGTTCACCATCGCGGCCCAGCTGCGCACGATTTGAACATCCGCCAGCCCCGGCACCAACCGCTGCGCCAGCGCGAGGTTGCGCAGGGTCGAGCGATGATCGACCACCGGTCCGCCCCGCATCCGCGCCGGCCAGCCGCCGCCGATCAGGAACCCGCCCTCGACCGCCTGCTTCAGCGTCAGCTTTTCCGAGGTGAAATACAGCAGCCAAGGCAGCAGCGGCGGACGTTTTTCCGTGACGCTGACCTGAATGGCATGGGCCTCGATGGGAACGCTGACGCCGACCATCTGCGCCACTTCGGCGGCCTGCGCCCCGGCGGCGTTGACCACGCGCGCGGCCCGGATGTCTTGCCCGCCCGCCGTGACCAGAAACCCGCCCGAATCGCGTTCAATCGCGGTCACAGGCGCATTTCGCAGCAAATCCGCCCCTGCCTCGCGCGCGCGTTTCAGGAACAGCGGTGCCACCTTGAACGGATCGGCCTTGCCTTCGATCGGGCAAAACGCCCCGCCCGGAAACCCCCCGGTCAGGAAGGGCGCGCGCAGGGCCAGATCCTCGGCCCCCCACAGGTCGATCCGCAGGCCCTGCGCCTTTTCGATGGCGGATTTCTCGCGCAGCATCTGCATCTCGTGGTCGGACCCGGCCACCATCAGCCCGCCCTTGGCGACGAACCCCAGCGACCCGCCCAGTTCGGACTCCAGCCCTGACCACAGGCGAATCGACTCGGTGAACAGCGGCAGCACCTCAGAATAGCGACGCGCCCAATCGGCCCCCAGATGGCGGAACGGATCAAAGGGGATCTGCGCGTGGATCGACCCGGCATTGGAACCTGACGCCCCAAGATTCACGTCCCGCCGTTCGATCACCACCACGCGCGCGCCCGCGCGGGCGGCATAATAGGCCGTTGCCGTCCCGGCGAGACCGCCGCCGATGATCGCAAGATCGTAGCGCATGGACAAAATCCCCGTTGAACCACATTTTTCGTTCGCTATACTAACTTTTGTCCGCATAATGAACATAGAGAATTCACCGACACGGAGGTTTCCCCCAAATGGCTCTTGAAGTCGCCGCCAGCACCTTTCCCCATCTTTACTCGACCACCGGCCTTGACTCGCTGCGCCACCTGCAAGGGCTGGGCTACCGGAAGTTCGAACTGATGATCTTTCCGCCGCATTGCTGGCCGGCGGACCTGACGCGCGACCAGATCGCCGAATACAAGGCGTGGCTGGACGGCGAAGGCACGCAGATCACATCGTTCTGCTATCCGCTGATCGACAATAACCCCAATGCGCCGGATCGTCTGATGCGCGACTACACGGTGGACCGCTACAAAGAGGCCATCGACCTTTCGGCAGAGCTGAACTGCCCCTACGTGGTCATGATCCCCGGCGTCTATGGCGGGCTGATCGACCCGCCGAAACCGTGGCTGGATGACTGGTTCGTGGAAAGCGCGCAGAAGGTCGTCGAACATGCCAAGGGCGCGGGTGTCCGCATCCTCCTGGAAAACGTGCCTTTCACCCATCGCCCCAGCGCGCAGGACATGAAAGACCTCTGCGACCGGATCGGCGACGTGGGCGTGAACTTTGACGTCTGCAACTCGATCTACATCAAGGAGGACGCCGCCGAGGCGATCCGCATGTTGGGCGACCTTGTCGAGAACGTGCATATCTCGGACACGCCCGCCGATGTGTTCAAACATGATTGCCTTGGCACCGGGATCGTCGATCCCGGCCCGACGATGCAGGCGCTCAAGGACATCGGTTATGACAAGATGACCGTGCTGGAGATCATCGCCGACGCGAATGACCCGGCCAATGACCCCGACAGCGACTATCGCAAATCCCACGCCATCCTTGCCGAACACGGCTGGGCGGCGCTGTAATTCCCGGAGACAGACCATGAAAGAGTTTCGCGGAAGCTATTCCGTCAACGTCACCCCCTTTACCGAAGACGGGGGTGACATCGACCTTGCGGCCAACCGCCGGTTCATCGACTGGCAGATCGCGCAGGGCGTGCCGGGGATCATCATCCTTGGCACATCGGGCGAGTTCCTGACCGTCACCGACGACGAACGCCGCCGCTATGTCGAGGACACGGTGGCCCATGTGAACGGGCGCATCGACGTGCTGGTCGGCGCGGCCAATGCACATACGCCGACCGCGGCGCGCTATGCGCGCGAGGCGCAAGAGGCCGGCGCGCAGGGGCTGATGATCATCCCGCCCTATTACTACACCCCGACCGAGGATGAGATCCTCGGCTATTACGACGGTATCACGCGCACCTGCGATCTGCCGATCATGCTGTATAACAACCCGGTCACGTCGAACGTGGACATGTCGGCCAAGCTGGTTGGTCGCCTGACCCGCGAATTCGACACGGTGCGTTACATCAAAGAGGCGTCCATGGACGTCGCCCGCGTCTATGACATCATCGAGGAAACCGAAGGTGTGATGAACGTCTTTGCCGGGGAACGCATCGTCGAAAGCTTCCTTTTGGGGGCGGTCGGCTATGTGAACCCCTTTGGCAACTACATCCCGCGCGCCTCGACCCGCATCTGGGATCTGCTGCTGGCGGGCCGGATCGAGGACGCCAAGCGCATCCAGCGCCATATCACCGTCATCGAACATGTCATTGCCGAGGGTCATCCCACCTACGGGCACCAGTGCTATTCCAAGGCGCTGGCGGCCAAGGCGGGCTATCCCGTGGGCGACGTGCGCCCGCCGCTGACCACCTTCGCCTCGCTGGGGGTAGAGGATCTGGCCAAGGCAGAACGGCTCAAGGGCATCATGGATGAGCTTGACCGCCTGATGGATGAGCTGGAAAGCAAGGCCGCATGACAGAGATCCCCCTTTTCACGCCCTTCACACTGAGGGGCGTCACCTTTCCGAACCGGATCATGCTGGCCCCCATGTGCCAGTATCAGGCCATCGACGGCGTCCCGAACGACTGGCACCGCGCGCATCACGGGCGCTATGCCACCTCGGGCGTGGGTTCGGTTGTGGTCGAGGCGACGGGCATCAGCGCCGAGGGCCGCATCAGCCCCGGCTGCACCGGCCTGTACAATGACGAACAGGTCGCCGCATGGCGCGAGATCACCGATCTGTATCGCGCGCAGGGCATCCCCGTTTTTGTCCAGATCAACCACGCGGGGGCCAAGTCTTCGACCATGCGCCCATGGGACGGGGCCGGGCCGCTGGAGCCCAACAGCGCCGAACCGCCGTGGCAAACCTATGGCCCCTCTGCCGTTCCCGCGCGTGACGGCTGGCACACGCCTCAGCCGCTGACGGTCGAACAGATCGCAGGCATCGTGCAGGATTTCGCCCGCGCCGCCGAACGCGCGGTTGCCGCCGGGTTCGACGGGGTCGAGATCCACGGCGCGCATGGCTATTTGCTGCATGAATTCATGTCGCCCTATTCCAACCGCCGCACCGACGATTACGGCGGCCCGGTGGAAAACCGGATGCGCTTTGCCGTCGAGGTGGCGCGTGCCGTGCGCGCCGTTCTGCCCGATGACATGCCACTGCTCTACCGTGCGTCCTGCGTGGACGGCGAAGGCGGCGGGCTGACGCTGGACGACAGTGTGGCGTTGTCGCACGCGCTCAAGGCCGAAGGGGTCGATATGATCGACGCCTCTGGCGGTGGCATTCCCGCCGGGATGCGGCTGGCGCAACAGAAACCGGAACCCGGCTTTCAGGTGCCCTTTGCCGACCGTATCAAGGCGGACACCGGGCTGGCCACCGTCGCCGTCGGCATGATCACCGAGGCCGAAATGGCCAATGACATCGTCGCCACCGGCAAGGCCGATCTGGTGGCGCTGGCGCGCGGGATGTTGCGCGATCCGGCATGGCCCTATCACGCCGCGCAGGCGCTGGGGCATCCGGAACCGGCCTCGATCCTGCCAAAGCTTTACGCCTTCTACCTGAAACTGGCGTCCTGACCGCCCCGCCGGCGCCCCACCCCGGGCGCCGGTTTTTCATTGCAAGGAGCCGACATGATCCGGTTTTTCTACAACATGGCGCCCAACCCGATGAAGGTGGCGCTGTTCCTCGAAGAGTCCGGGCTGGAGTATGAACCCGTCCCCATCGACACCCGCAAGGCCGAACAGCACAGCGACACTTTCAAGGCGCTGAACCCGAACGCCAAGCTGCCGGTGCTGACCGATGGAGAAACGGTCGTTTTCGACAGCAACGCCATCCTGCTCTACCTCGGCGAAAAGACCGGGCGGTTCATGGGGACGCCGGACCAGCGCGGCCAGCTTTTGTCCTGGATGATGTTCGTGGCCTCGGGCCTTGGGCCGTTTTCCGGGCAAGCGGTCCATTTCCGCAACTTCGCGCCGGAAAAGCCACCCTATGCCGTGAAACGTTATGATTTCGAAGCGCGCCGCCACTGGCAGATCGTGGATGACCAGCTGGCAAAAGGCGAATGGATGATGGGCGAGCAATATTCCATCGTCGACATGGCGGTCTGGGGCTGGGGATCGCGTCTGACCTACATGCTGGGGGATGACAACATCATGCAGAAATACCCGAACCTCGACCGGTTGATGAAAGCCATCGACGCCCGCCCCGCCGCCGCGCGGGCGCAGGCGCTGAAGGATCACCACCAGTTCAAGGCTGAATTCGATGAGGTCGCCATGCGCAGCCTCTATCCCCAGATCTTCGCGCCCGACCCGGTGTGACGGCATCGGCCCCCTGACGGGGGCCGACGCTTCAGCGGATATAGCTGGCCCCGTTGACGTCCAGCGTTGCCCCGGACAAGTGGCGGCACCGCCCGGACAGGCAAAAGGCCGTCAGCGCGGCAATGTCGGACGGCGGCACGAACTCTCCCATCGTCAAACGGTTTTCGACCACGTGCCGCCCGCCTTGGCTCTCGGCGAAATCGCGGCTCATCTTGGTGTCCACCACGCCCGGCGCGATGATATAGGTGCGGATGCCCTCACGCGCATAGCCCGTGGCCACCGTTTGCAGCGCGGCCTTGAACGCGGCCTTGGAGGCGGCATAGCCGATGGTCTGGGGGTTGGTCACACCCTTCTGCGCGGCCCAACTGCTGATGCCGACGATTTCGCCGCCGCCACGTTCGCGGAAATGCCGGACTGCTGCCCGCAGCAGGACCGAGGCGGAAAAGACATTGACCTGAAAGGTCTCGGCCCAGACCCGGTCCCATTCGTCCTCGGGGTCGTCGATGCCGCCTGCGAAATGCATCACCGCGGCATTGTTGACGATCCCGTCCAGCCCCCCGGTCAGGCGCACCGCCTCGGCGAACATGTCCTCGGCACCGCCTGGCGTGGCAAGATCCCCCTGCAAGAGGATTGCGCGTTCGGCGGGCACGCCCGACAGTGCCTCGGCCGCGCCGTCACGGTCGCGTCCGTAATGCGCCACGACCCGCGCGCCCTGCGCGGCCGCTTCGCGCGCGATCTCTTGTCCGATGCCCTTTGATGCGCCGGTCACCAGCACCGTCTTGCCGTCCAACATCCGCCTCTCCTTTACGGCGCCCTTGACGCCTTTCCATATTTCGCACAAATGTTCACATAACGAACACAAGGGAGTCGGGCAACATGAATGACGCGCAATCGGTCCTGATCCTTGGCGCAGGCCCCATCGGCACCGGCTTTGCCGCCGCCTTTCTGGGCGCCGGTTTCACGGTGACGCTCTGCGATCCGGCGGAGGCCGCGCGCCGCGCCGCGCCGGATCTGGTCGCCCGCCATGGCCAAGCGATGGAACTCGCCGGGTTGCCCGCGCCCAGTGGCGCGGCGCAGATCGTCGGCACGCTGCCCGACCGCATCACCGCCCCCTTGGTGATCGAGGCCGGACCGGAACGCCTTGAGGCCAAGCAGGCGCTGTTTCACGACCTTCTGGCGCGCAGCGGAGCCGCGATTCTAGCAACGGCCTCTTCTGCGATCACCATCTCGCAGATCCTGCCGGACCCGGCCCATCAAACCCGCTGTCTTGTGGCGCATCCCGCCAATCCGCCCAGCCTGCTGCGCGTGCTGGAACTGGTGCCCGCCCCGGGCACCGCGCCGGAAACGCTGGATCTTGCCGAAACCCTGTTCCGGCAAGGTGGCTTTGATCCCGCCCGGCTGGGCCATGAGGTGCCTGCCTTTGTCTTCAACCGGCTGCAAAGCGCCCTCCTGCGTGAGGCCTATCGGTTGGTCGACGAGGGCGTGATCGGGGTGGCCGCGCTGGACGCGCTGGTGCGCGACGGGCTTGGCCCCCGCTGGGCGCTGTCCGGTCCGTTTGAAACCGCCGACCTGAACACCGCCGGCGGCATTCGCGGCCATGCCGAACGGCTTGGCCCCGCCTATGCCGCAATTGGCCGGGACCGTGGCGAACATGCGCCCGGCTGGCCACCGGAACTGGTCGACCGGGTCGAGGCCGAACGCCGCGCCACCCTGCCAGAAAGCGCCCTGCCCGCCCGCCGCGCATGGCGCGAACAGGCCTTGGCGCGGCTGCTGGACGCTCGTCGGGAAATCCTTGAAAGTGCCGCCACATGACGCTTCGCTTTACCTTCGACGGGCGGGACATCACCTGCCCCGATGACTCTTCTCTGGCTGCCGCGCTGACCGCCGCCGGGCACCGCGCCTTTCGTGAAACCGAACAGGACGCGCGGCGCGGCATCTTTTGCGGAATGGGTGTCTGTCAGGATTGCCTTGTCACCGTTGATGGTCGCCCGAACCAACGCGCCTGTATGACCCCGGCGCGGGAGGGCATGTCGGTCGAAACGCAATCCGCCCGCCCGTCGCTGACGCCCCCTGCCCCGCGCGACCTGACCCCGCGCCGCCTGACACCCACGGTTCTGGTGATAGGCGGCGGTGCTGGCGGCCTGTCCGCCGCCATTGCCGCGCGCGACAGCGGCGCCGAGGTGGTCTTGCTGGACGAACGCAAGGTGCCGGGCGGGCAGTATTACAAGCAAGCCGCGCAGGGCGATCCGCTGGACGACCAGCAGGCCGAGGGCCGCGCGCTGGTGCAGGCCGCGCGCGATGCCGGGGTGACCCTTATTGCGCAGGCCGAGGTCTGGGGCGCGTTCGACGGGCCCGAGATCATGGCCACCGCGCCCGACGCCGTCTATGCCATCGCGCCGCAAAAGCTGATCGTCGCCACCGGTGCCTATGAACGCCCCGCGATGATCCCCGGCTGGACGCTGCCCGGCGTGATGACGGTGGGCGCGGCGCAAACGCTCTGGCGCAGCTATCGCACCTTGCCGGGCAAACGTGTTGCCCTCTTCGGCAATGGCCCGCTGGTGGCGCAGGTCGCGCTGGAACTGGCCGAAGGCGGGGCCGAAGTCGCGCTTCTGGCCGAGGCCGCGCCGCACCCGTTGCGCCGCCCGCTGGCCGGGGCGGACATGCTGCGCCGTGACCGGGCGCTTGCGGTCAAGGGTCTGCGGATGCTGGCCGGTCTGCGCGGTCACAAGATCCGCCCGACCCATGACGCCCTGCCCCGCGCCATCCGCCAGACCGACGAGGGGCTGGAAGTCACCTATACCGTGGGCGGCCAGACGCAGAGCGTGACCGCCGATGCGGTCTGCCTGAACTATGGTTTTCAACCTTCGAACGAGGTGCTGCGCCTTTTGGGCTGCGACATGTCCTATGACGCGCGGTTCGACCATCTTCGCGTGACCCGCTCGGAAACCTGCGAAACCTCCGTCCCGAACGTCTATGCGATCGGCGATTGCTGCGGCCTTGGCGGTGCCCCCGCCGCCGTGACCGAGGGCCGGATCGCGGGCCGCGCCGCCACCGGCCACGCCCCCAGAGCGGCAGATCAGGCCGAACTGGCCCGTCACCGCGGCTTTCAGGAGGCGCTCTGGCGCGTCTATGCCGCCGATCTGCCGCTGCCTGAAAGCGCCCCGCCGGACACGCATATCTGCCGCTGCGAAGAAGTGACCAAGGCGCAACTGGACGCCGCGCTGGCCGATAATCCCACCGACATCGGCGCGCTGAAACGCGCCACGCGCATCGGCATGGGCCGCTGTCAGGGCCGCTATTGCGCGCCCGCCGTGGCCGGGATCATGGCCCGACGTCAGGGCCGCCAGCTGGAGGACCTGTCCTATTTCGCGCCCCGCGTGCCGATCAAGCCGGTGGACATCGCCGCGATCACCGCCGCCGAAACCCTGTTGGACGGCGAGGAATGACCGATCTGCTGATCATCGGCGGCGGCATCACCGGGCAGGTGGCCGCCCTCACCGCCGCCGAGGCGGGGGCCCGCGTGACCATTGTCGACGCACAGCGCAACGCCGGCTCTCATGCCAACGCAGGCAGCCTGCACGTCCAGATGCAAAGCCGCTTTTTGCGGCTGAACCCGCATCTGGCGGAGAACCTCGAAAGCTCCTTGCCGCTGTACCTCTCTGCCGTGACCGAATGGGAGAGGCTGGATGTCCGGCTTGGCGGCGTCGAACTGACCCGTGAAGGCGGCCTGATGCTGGCCGAAAACGATGCGCAACTTGCCTTTCTGCACGAAAAGGCCGAACGCGAACGGCGCAAGGGGCTGGATGTCGAGATCCTGAACCGCGACGCGCTGCACGCCATCGCACCGTGGCTGTCCTCGCGGATCGTCGGGGCCGAACTGTGCCGGAACGAAGGCAAGCTGAACCCGCTGGTCGCCAACCGCAAGATGCGCGCCACGCTGGACGCGCTTGGCGTCCGTCACGTTCATGACCGCATCACCGCGATCGAGGACGGCGCCCGCCCCGTCGCCCACGGCACCACCGACTACCGCGCCGACGCTATCCTGATCGCCGCCGCATGGGGGGCCGAGGCGCTGACCGGCCCTTTGGGGCTGACCCTGCGCACCCCGCCCGAACCGCTGCACATGAACATCACAGAGGCGGGGGAGTACCAAATCCACCACCTTGTCCAGCACGCCGAACGGCCGATCACGCTGAAACAGTTTCGGTCCGGTCAGGTGGTGATCGGCGGCGGCTGGGATGCCAACCTTGCCCGGGACCAGCGCCACGCGCCGACCATCCGCAAGACCAGCCTTCTGGGCAATGTGGCGCTGGCGGCACAGATCGCGCCGGGCATCGGCGGGCTGCGCGTGCTGCGCACATGGGCGGGATACAACACGCCGGTCGACGGCAAAGCCACCATCGGCCCCGCCCATCCGCAAAGCCGCGTGTTCCTCGCCCTGCCGGGGGACGCGGGCTATACGCTGGGGCCGGTGACGGGCCGGACGGCGGCCGCCCTGGCAACCGGGACCGAACCGCCGATCGACCCGGCTCCCTATGCCCCGGCCCGCTGGCGCGCTTAATGCGCCAGTGACAGCTGGATTTCTTCCGCCGTGGCCTGAAGCTTGGGCAGGTAGGTTTCGATCATGGTCTCCGGTGTCGCCCGGATCGAGGGCACCGCGATGTTGATCGACCCGGCCAGAATGCCGGAACGGTATTGCAGCGGGATCGCGATGGACAGCAGGCCCTCTTCCAGTTCCTGGTCCACCAGCGCCCAGCCCTGTTTGCGCACCTGTTCAAGGATGTTGCGCAGTTCGGTCTTGTTGGTCACGCTGTGGCGCGTGCGGGGGACAAGGCGCGCATTGGCGATGATCCCGTCCCAGTTCTCCTCTGGCTGTGCCGCCAGCAAGACCCGGCCATTCGCCGTGTAAAAGGCCGATTGACGGCTGCCAACCGTGATACCGACGCTGATGATATTATGCGCCTGTACACCGGCCACATAGACCACCTCCAGCCCGTCGAGGATCGCCGCCGTACAGCTTTCGCCGGTCTGTTCCGACAGTCGTTCCATAAAGGGGCGGGCGCGGTCCCAGATGCCGATCTTGGACAACACGGAAAAGCCGAGGTCCAGCACCTTGGGCGTCAGGTCGAACAGCTTGCCGTCGGTGATGACATAGCCCTCCTTGACCAGCGTCAGCAGGAACCGCCGCGCGGTGGCCCGGCTCATCCCGGTCTCGGCGGCGACCTCTGACAGGGTCATCTTGCGCGAGGTGCGGCTGAAGCTGGACAGGATTTCCAGCCCGCGGGACAGCGAACTGACGAAATCGCGGCTGGACAGCTTTTCCTGCTCTTCCCCCGCGTCGGGTGTCACGGTTCCAAGGCGGGTTTCACTCTTGGCCTGAACGGGCTTGGTCTTAACGGGTTTCGCCATCTGACGTCTCACTTGTTGTGCGCAATACGAACTATCACCGCAAAACTCGAAGCGGAACCCAGTTTGAACTGCGGGCCGCGTCAAAAAACACTTGCGATTCGAGTCTCGCATCGGCAATGTTACGAACATATGTTCGATATGCGAACATTGCCAACAGGGGAGTGTCACATGACCACCAACAAACGGATGAACGCGGGACTGCCGCGTCGCACAGTTCTGACCGGAATGGCCGCGGCTGGCGCTGCGGCCCTCATGCCGCGCCGCATCCAGGCGCAAGAGCAGATCACCCTGCGCTGGTGGTCGCCCCAGTCCTCGCCAGAGCAGCTGGCCGCCTACAAAACCCAGATCGCCAACTTCGAGGCGCTGCACCAGAACGTCAAAGTGGTGTTCGAGAAAACCTCGGACGAGGGCTATGCCCCTCAACTTGCTGCCGCTTTTGCAAGCGGCGACGTCCCGAACATCGTCACGCACCTGCCCAGCTTCGCGGTGTCCAACTACTGGCGCAACGGCCTCCTGGAGCCCTTCAACGACGTGATCGAGATGATCGGCCCCGAGAAATTCTACGACGGGGTGAACCGCATCTATGAGATCGACAAGGGCCAATACGCGGGCACCTCGATCGGCAACTCGGCCGCCAACGTGATCTGGCTGCGCAAGGATCTGATGGAAAAGGCCGGCATCGACAAGAACCCGCGTACGTGGGACGAACTTCTGTCCGCTTGCGGCAAAATGCAGGGCGGCGGCATCTACGGCGCGCCCCTGCCCTATGGCCGCAACTCGATGACGACGCTGATCTTCATCGGCGTGATCCATCAGGCCGGCGGAATGGTGTTCAGCCCCGATCTGGACGTGGCCATCGACAGCCCCGAAACCCGCGACGCGCTGGAATTTTACAAGGCGATGCGCCAGTACTGCCCGCCGGGCGCCACCAACTACAGCTGGGGCGACAGCCTGACGGCCTTTGTTTCGGGCGCCTGCGCCACCGGCATCTACACCGGGCGCGTGTTGATCAACGTCAACAACCAGAACCCGGGCATCGCGGATCACGTCACCTGCGATCTCTACCCGACGAAATCCGAGGACATCGCGCCCTGGACCTTCAACGACTTCCCCTCGGTCTTTATTCCCAAGGCGGCGTCGGACATGGAAGCAACCAAGCAGTTCGCCGCCTTCCTCTATGATCCCGAAGGCTACATCCAGCAGTTGCACGCGGCGCCGGGCCACGTTCTGCCGGTGCTCTCGACCATCGCCGAGATGCCGGAATACCAGAAAAACCCGATCATCGAGAAATACTCGGCAGAGGTCGACAAGATGGCCGCGGCGGCCGCCAACGGGTTCAACCTTGGCTGGGAAAGCACCGCGCATAAACCCAACGTCAAGGCCGGTGAGATCGTCAACTCGGGCGTCATCGCCGAGATGGTGCAGCGCGTCGTCCTGAACGACGAAAACGTCGATGCGGTTCTTGGCGACACGGCCAAGCGCATCGAAGAGATCATGGCAGGCTGACCCTCCCCGGCCCGTCATACTCCGGCCCGGCGGCTTCTCCCTGTGCCGCCGGGCGCTTTTTCCCAGGACGTTACATGACCGCAATCGCAACCAACCTGCCGCAGGCCGCGGCGCCGCCCCTCGAACGGGCCTACGCGCGGCTTGGCGTGCTGCTGATCGCACCGACCATCCTCGTGTTCAGCCTCGTGATCGTCTACCCGCTTTTGGCGGCGATCTACCTTTCCGTCTTTTCGATCTACACGCCCACGCTTCAGGGCGGTTTTGTCGGCGCGGACAACTACATCGAACTGCTGACCGGCAAGGCCTTCTGGAATTCGCTGGGCGTCACGCTGATCTGGACGGTCGGCACGCTGACACTGCAAATCGTGGCCGGTGTCGGCCTTGCGCTGCTGCTGCACCAGAACATCTGGTTCCGGTCGCTGGCGCGCAGCCTTGTGCTGTTTCCCTATTTCCTGTCCACCGTCGTGGCGGTTCTGGTCTGGAAATGGCTGTTCAACGATCTTTACGGCGCGCTGAATCAGGGCCTGATGCAACTGGGCATCATCGACATGCCGCTGGATTGGCTTGGCTCCATGCCCAACGCCATGATCGGCGTGATCCTTGTGGGGGCCTGGAAGTACTTTCCCTTCGTCGTGATCGCCGTGCTGGCCCGGCTGCAAACGATCCCCGAAAACCTCTACGAGGCCGCCCGCATCGACGGCGCCGGCCCGATCGCTCGCTTCTTTGACGTGACCCTGCCGCAACTGCGCTCGGTCCTGACGGTCATCATCCTCTTGCGAGCCATCTGGGACTTCAAGGAATTCGACCTGCTGTACCTGCTGACGGGCGGCGGTCCCGTGACCTCGACCCAGACCCTGTCGCTGCTGGTCTACCAAGAGGCCTTTGGCCTGAACCAGATGGGCCAGGCGGCGGCCTATTCCGTGGGCATGATGCTGGTGATGCTGGTCTTCATGGTGCTCTACATCCGCCAGACCAAGGAGAAGAAGGCATGAAACTGCTCCGCCCCGTCCTTCTGAACGTCATCACATGGGCGCTGGTCCTGCTGATCTCCTTTCCGCTGATCTGGATGATCGTCACCTCGGTCAAGCCACAGACGGAACTCTTTCGCATCCCGCCCACATGGATTCCCGAAACCGTCACCTTTGAACATTACTGGCGCCTGCTGAGCGAAACGCCCTTCCTGCGCTACTTCCGCAACTCGGTGGTGCTGGCCACGACGACCACGATCTTTGTCGTCGCGCTGGGGACGCTGGGGGCCTACAGCCTCGTGCGCTTTACCTATCGCGGGCGCGAAACGCTGGCGATGCTGGTGCTGTTCACCTACCTGCTGCCCTCGGTGGTGCTGATCATCCCGCTCTACCTGATGATGGTCTCGCTGGGCCTGTCGAACACGCTGTTCAGCCTGATCCTCGCGCACACCACCTTTGCCCTGCCCTACGCGCTGTGGCTTCTGCGCAGCTTCATGGAGGGCATCCCCGAAGATCTGGAAAACGCGGCGCTTGTGGATGGCGCATCCCGTCTTGGCGCCTTCCGCGACGTGATTTTTCCCCAGCTTCTGCCGGGCATCATCTCGACCGCGCTGTTTACCTTCATCCTGTCGTGGAACGAATATCTCTACGCGCTGGTGCTGGTGAACTCCGAGGCGGTCGCCCCCCTGACAACCGGCGTGATGTCCATGCTGATCTCGGCGTTCAACATCGAATGGTCCCTGCTCATGGCGGCCTCGGTGATGATGAGCCTGCCGCTGATCGTCGTCTTCGCCTTCCTGCAAAGTTACCTGACCAGCGGCTTCGGTGCCGGCGGCGTCAAGGGCTGAAGAAAAAGGAGCCTGAATTGGCCAACGTAACCTTCCGAAACGTCCACAAAGCCTTTGGCACCTATGTCGCGCTGGAAAAGCTGGACCTTGAAATCCATGACGGCGAATTCGTCGCCCTGCTGGGGCCTTCGGGCTGTGGCAAATCCACCACTCTGCGGATGCTGGCGGGGCTGGATTTTCCGACCCGCGGCGACATCCTGATCGGGGACCGGGTGGTCAATGATCTTGCCCCGGGCAAGCGTGACATCGCCATGGTGTTCCAAAGCTACGCGCTTTACCCGCATATGACCGTGGGCGAAAACATCGGCTATCCGCTGAAAAAGCGCGGCATCAAGGGCCGCGCCCGCGAAGAGGCGGTGCAAAAGGCCGCCGCGCTGCTGCAACTGGAACCGCTGCTGGACCGCAAGCCGAAACAGCTTTCCGGGGGTCAGCAACAGCGCGTCGCCCTTGGCCGGGCGCTGGTACGTGAACCGCAGGTCTTCCTGCTGGACGAACCCTTGTCCAACCTCGACGCCAAGCTGCGCAGCTACATGCGCGCCGAACTGATCGAGCTGCACCGCAGGCTGGGCAAGACCATGGTCTATGTCACCCACGACCAGCTGGAAGCCATGACCATGGCCAGCCGCATCGCCGTGATGCACGCGGGCCGCGTCCAGCAGTTCGACACACCCGACGCGATCTACAACCGCCCCGCAAATCGCTTTGTGGCCGGTTTTATCGGCACCCCGCCGATGAACCAGATCGAAGGCGCGGTCGATGGCGGCGATTTCCTTGTCGCCGGGCACCGCGTGCCCTTTGACCGCACCGCTTTTGTCGACAGCCTGCGCGACGGTCCCGCCGTTCTGGGCGTCCGCCCCGAGGCCATCACCATCGCCACCGGCGAAGGCCTGCCCGCCACCGTGCGGCTGGCCGAAAACACCGGCCATGAAACCATCGTCACGTTGGAACTGCCCGATCACAGCCGCATCGCCGCGCGGGTCGAAGCGACCCGCCGGATGGATGTTGGCCAGTCCGTGGCGCTGAGCTTTGACCCGGCGGCCATGCATCTCTTCGAGGCAACCGAAAACGGCGCCCGCCTCAATCGCGACGAACCCCCTGCCTCGGTGATCCCGATGCGGTCCAAATGAACCACGACAGAAAAGGAGGCCGGACATGACCGAGACCCGCGATCAGGACAGGCGTTATGTCTTTCACCCCTTCAGCATGGCGCAGACCCACGAGCAAAGCGGCGCGCTGATGATGGCGCAAAGCGCCGAGGGCTGCTGGATCACCGATGACAGTGGCAAGCGCTATCTGGATGCGATGGCGGGCCTGTGGTGCGTCAACGTCGGCTATGGCCGCGACCGCATCGCCGATGCCATGGCCGATCAGGCGCGCAAGCTGTCCTACTTCCACGGCTTCAGCTCGATGGCGACCGAACCCGCCGCGATCCTTGCCGAACGGGTGATCGAAAAGGCGCCCAAGGGCTTTTCCAAGGTCTTCTTCGGCGCTTCCGGCTCGGACGCCAACGACACGCAGGCCAAGCTGGTCTGGTACTACAACAACGCCCGCGGCCTGCCGCAAAAGAAAAAGATCATCGCCCGTGACCGCGGCTATCACGGCGTCACCGTCCTGTCCGGCGGCCTGACCGGCCTGCCGGGCCTGCACGCGGGTTTTGACCTGCCGCTGCCGATGATCCGCCACGTCTCGGCGCCGCATAACCTCTGGACCCGCCTGCCCGACGAGGACGACGCCGCCTTTTCGGCCCGGCTGGCCAAGGAACTGGACGACATGATCGTCGCCGAAGGCCCCGACACCGTCGCCGCCTTCATCGCGGAACCGGTCATGGGCGCGGGCGGCGTGATCGTGCCACCGCAGGGCTATTTCCCCGCCATCCGCGAGGTGCTGGACCGTCACGACGTGCTGCTGATCGCGGATGAGGTCATCTGTGGCTTTGGCCGCCTCGGCACATGGTTCGGCGCGCAGGCGCTGGACATGACGCCCGACATGATGTCGATCGCCAAGGGCATCACCTCGGGCTATGCCCCGCTGTCCGGCGTGCTTGTGGGCGACAAGGTCTGGCAGGTGATCGCCGGTGAGGCCGCCGCCAAATACGGCGCCTTTGGCCACGGCTATACCTACACGGCCCATCCCGTCATGGCCGCCGCCGCGCTGGCGAACCTCGACATCGTCGAAGAAGACAACCTGGTCGACCGCGCGGGCCGCATGGGCGACTACCTGAACCAGGCACTGGCCAAGGCCTTCGACGATCTGCCCATCGTCGCCGAGGTGCGCGGCAAGGGGCTGATGGCCGCCGTCGAATTTGCCCGTCCCTCGCGTGAGGGCTGGCAGAAATTCGATCCGGCGCTTCAGGTCGGGCCGCGCATCATCCGCGCCGCCCTGCAAGACGGGGTCATCAGCCGTGCCCTGCCCAATGGCGACGCGATCAGCTTTTCGCCGCCTTTCACCGTCACCCCGGAAGAGATCGACCTCGCCGTCTCGACCGTCCGCAAGGCCGCGCAATCGGTCTGCGATGCGCTGCGCGCCGAAGACGCGCTGGCGCCCCTGTAATTCTTTCAAGGACTATCCCCGTGGACAGACATTCCATTTCCTGGTCGGGCGCCATGCCCGCGATCACCACCCCCTTCACCAAGCGGGACGAAGTCGATCACGACGCCATGGCCGCCAACATCCGCCGCCTCATGCAACAGGGAGCCACCGGCGTCGTCGCTGCCGGCTGTACCGGTGAATTCTGGGCACTCCGCCCCGAGGAACGGCGCGCCATCTACGCCACCGCGCGCAAGGCCGTCGGCAAGGACGGCACCGCCATCGTTGGCGCGGCGGGCATCACGCCCCGCGATGTGATCGCCGCCATGCAGGACGCCGCCGCCGAAGGGGCGGATGCCGCGCTGGTCATGCCGCCGTTCTTCGCCCACCTCAGCCGGGACGAAATCATCGCCCATTTCCGTGCCATCGACGCGGCGGCCCCGCTGCCGGTGATGCTGTACAACATCCCCGGAAATGCCGGGAACGCCCTGACACCCGACATCGTCGACGAACTGGCCGATCTTGAAAACGTCGTCGCCATCAAGGAAAGCTCGGGCGACTGGCTGAATTTCCACCGCACACTGGCCTGCGCCAGCGACCGGATCCGCGTGTTCTGCGGGCCGTCCTCCACCATCGGCGTGCCGGCCATGCTGGCCAAATGCGACGGGCTGGTGGATTGTTTCCCCAACGTCTGGACGGCCTTGCTGGATGTCTGGCCGATGATCCAGCGCGGCGAATTCGAACAGGCCTGGGCCCTGCAGACCCGCGCGCAGGAATTGACAAATCTCTTCATCACCGAGGGCCGCACACTCTATCCCGCCACCAAGGCGGCGATGGATTACCTCGGCCTGCCCGGAGGCGGCGCCCCCCGCGCGCCCCTGCAACCGCTGGGCGGCGAGGCGCTGGCCGGGCTGCATCGCGGGCTGGACCGGATTCTGGAACGCGCCGACGACGCGGCCTGAACCCGGTTGAACACGGCGCGGAATTCGCGCCAACTGACGGAAAAGACCAAGGAAGGAATACCCATGGACCTGGGTTTGAACGGCCGCCGCGCCATCGTTTCCGCCGCCAGCAAGGGGCTGGGCCGCGCCTGCGCCTTTTCGCTGGCCGCCGAAGGTGTGGATCTCGTGCTGAACGCCCGCAGCGCCGATGCGCTGGACGCCACCGCCGAGGAAATCCGCGCCGCGCATGGCGTGAATGTCACCACCGTAGCGGCGGATTTCAACTCTGCCGAAGGCCGGGCCGAACTGCTGGCCAAAGGGGAAGGCGCCGATATTCTGGTGACCAATCCCGGCATTCGCCAGATCCCCGGCGAATATCAGGACTGGACCCGCGCCGACTGGGACGAATGGTTCAACGCGCATTTCTTTTCCTCGCTGGAAATGATCACCGGCGTCCTGCCCGGCATGCGCGAACGCAAGTTCGGCCGCATCGTCAATATCTCGGTCAGCTTCATCAAGTTCCCGCAACCGCATTTCGCCCACAGCCACAGCGCCCGCCTCGCGCTGTCCGGGGCCATCGCCTCGCTGGTCAAGGAAACCGTGCGCGACAACGTGACGATCAACACCGTCTGCCCCGGCTTCTTCGACACGGACGCGCTGCACACCAATCTCCACAACCACGCCCGACGCGGCAACACCACCTACGAGGCCATCGTGGAAAACCGCATCCAAAGCGTCCCCGCGGGCCGCTTTGCCGATCCCAGCGAATGCGGCGACCTCGTGGCCTTCCTCTGCTCGGCACAGGCGGGCTTCATCGTCGGTCAGAACATCATCAACGACGGCGGCGTCTATCAGGGCCTGTTCTGATGGGCCGGATCGTCATGATCTCGGGCGGTGCGCGGGGCCTCGGCGCCGCCATCACCGCCCGCTGCCTTGCGGACGGGCACCGCGTCTCGGTCGGCCTGCGTCAGCCCGAAAAGCTGGCACAGGCCTTCCCGGATGCCGACCCGGACCAGCTTCAGGCCCACCGCTTCGATGCCGACGCGCCCGAAACCGCCCAGGCCTGGGTCGATGCGACCGTGGCGCAGATGGGCGCGCCCGACGCGCTGATCAACAACGCCGGCATCCTCAAGATGGTCGATTTCACCCGCGGCACAGAGGCCGACCTCGATGACCTCTGGACGGTCAACGTCAAGGCCCCCTTCCGCCTGATCCGCGCCGCCCTGCCCCATCTCAAGGCGTCAGGCAGGGGCCGCGTCGTGTCCATCGCCTCGACCGACGCCAAACGCTACCGCGACCCCTCCGCCTCGCTGGGCTACGTCATGACCAAGGGCGCGCTTTTGTCGATGACACAGGCGGTCCGCTTTCAGGGCTGGGACGAGGGCCTGCGCGGCACCGCCATCTGCCCCGGCGCCATCGACACCGAAATGATCGCCGACATCCCCGGCGTCACCCCCAAGGACAAGCGCCTGCAACCGGACGACGTGGCCGAAATCGTCTCACTGGTCCTCTCCCTGCCCAATCAGGCCAGCCTGCCGGAAATCGTCGTCAACACCCGGCTCGAACCTTTCATCTGAGCCCTTGCCAAACCGCCCCTCCGGTATGATATTGTCATACCGGAGGCCGCACCATGACCGTCAAGACCACGCTCAGCTTCACCGACCGCCACCACCGCTTTCTCAGGGAACAGGTGGACAAGGGCGTCTATGCCACCGCCAGCGCAGGCGTCGCCGCCGCCCTCGAACGCTTGATGCAGGACGAGGAACTGCGCGCCACGATGCTCGACGCCGTGGCCGAAGAGCTCCGCAACCGCGCAGAAACCCCGGCCAAAGACTACCTCGACGAGGAAACAACCTTCGCCGCCGCTTTCGACGATCTGAAACAAGCGTGAACTACCAAATCCGTTTCCACCCAAAGGTGGCACAGGACCTGCGCGGCATCGCCCGCGCCATGCTGCCCCATGCCGGACCAAAGACCACCAACGCCATCCTGAACCAGTTGCGCGACAGTGCCCGCAGCCTCGCGGAAACGCCGCATCGCGGCACCACCCGCGATGACATCCTGCCGGGCCTCCGCGCGATCCCCTCGGGACGACGCGGCGTGATCTGCTTCTCCGTGGATGACGAAACACAGACCGTCCTCATCCACCTGATCGCCTGGGGCGGCGCCAACTGGCAGGCCCGCATCGGCACACGCTGATCCGGGCTTCTTCTGTCGTGAAATATCCCGGGGGAGGCCCCGCAGGGGACGGGGGCAGCGCCCCCAACAACCGCGCCGCAGGCGCGGCCGCCCCGGCGGGGCGCACCCGATCCGCTACTCCGCCGCCATCCGCTTCAGATGTTTGCGTTCATAGGCGCGCCACGTGGTCGCCCAGACCGCCGGATCGTCCAGCGCCGAGGTCAGCGCCTTGATCGGCCCGTTATGCGGCGCGGTCTTGACGATCTCGGCATCGGCGTAGGCCTCGCCGATCACATGTTCCAGCACGTCGATCCAATAGTCGATGTCCTCCTTCGACCACAGCTCGCCCGCCTCCGGTGTGAACGGTTCCGCCACCAGCCAAGGCTCATGGCTCAACCACAGCGCGTCGATGCCGAAATCCGTCATCCGGTTCGAGATCTCAAAGACGGTACAGCCTGTGTCCGCCGTCACCTGTTCCACGGAATGGCGCGTCATCTCCATGCGCGGCGCGTCGATGCCGGGGTTCGACCGGCTCACGCCCTTGGCCTGACCCAGACGCCAATCCATGTAGTTGTTCGACAGCACCGAAATATCCGCCGCCTCGCGCAGCCCCTCGGCGCCCATCGCACGGGCCCAGGCATAGGCCTTCATCACCTGCGGGGCATTGCCCCAGAACTCGCGCACCCGGCCGATGCTCTGCGGGCGATCCTCGTCCAGCTTATAGCCGTCGCCCTCCTTGACCACCACGGGCGCAGGCAGGAAAGGCACCAGATGTTCGGCACAGCCATAGGCCCCCACGGCAGGCCCGCCGCCACCTTTGGGCGCGCCGAATGTCTTGTGCAGCATGTACATGCAGGCATCAAAGCCCAGTTCCCGCGCACGCAAGCGGCTCATCACCCCGTTGAAATTGGCATGATCGTAGAAACACAGGCCTCCGGCCTCATGCACGATCCGCACCCATTCCTTTATGTCCGGGTTGTAGATCCCCATGTCGTCGGGGTTGTTCACCATCAGCGCCGCGGTGCGCGGTCCGACCACCGATTTCAGCTGCTCGATCGAGGGATAGCCGTTTTCCTCCAACGACAGCGTGATGACCTCGAACCCCGCCGTATTGGCGGTCGCGGGCGAACAGGGGTGCGTCTGGATCGTGGTGATGATCTGGTCACGTTGCTGCAATTCGCCCCGGCTGGCGTGATAGGCCCGCGTTACGCAGGCATGGGTATAGGCCGCGTCCGCGCCGCCCCCCGCCTGAAAGACGAACTGGTCCATGCCGCTGACTTCGCACAGGAAATCGCTGAAATTATCGTATAGCTCCAGCACCCCTTGCAGGGTCTCTGCCTCTTGCAACGGATGCAGGCCGCGCAGATGTTCCAGCGTCGCACGCTCACCGATGCGCGGGTTGTATTTCATCGTGCAGGTGCCAAACAGCGACACGCCCATCATGCCAAGGCACATCTGGGACAGGTGCAGATAATGGCGCAGCGCGTCATGCTCTGTCACCTCGGGCAGCGCCGGCGCCGTCTTGCGGGCGGCCTTGCCCGGCAGCACGGGCGCGGGCGCATCGTCAAAGACCACGCCGCGGCGGCCCGTGCCGGTCATTTCCATGACCACCGGCTCGGACCATTTGGCCGAATGAAAGCCCTTGGACTGCTTGAGATACTCCTTGACGGGGGCGGTCATGCCACGGCCTCCTTCACTGCTGCGACCAGTCGGTCGATGTCGTCTTCGGTATGTACTTCGGTCACGCAAACCAGCATCGCGTTACCGCTGATCCCCGGCTCTCCGGTCAGGTCCTTGCCACCAAGGATGCCCGCCGCGCGCAGCGCCGCGTTGACCTCTGCCACCGGCTTGTCGAAACGGGCGACGAATTCCTTGAACACCGGGCGCGACAGGTCGACCGCCACACCCTCCAGCGCATTCAGCGCCTCCGCCGCAGCCTTGGCCCGCGCCATGATCAACCGGCCCACCTCGGCAAAGCCTTCCGGCCCCATCGCGGCCATATAGGCGGCATTGGCCAGCGACCAAAGATAGGTGGAATTGCCGGTCCAGTCCTTGCCCTCGTCCCGCATCCCATAGGACGACTGGTGGAACAGCGTCAGGCCAAAACCAAACTCCCCCGGCTCGCGCGTTTCGGAAATCGAGATGTTCAGCGTGTTGTATTCGCGCGCATAGCGTTCCTCGTCGGGCGAGGCGATAAAGCCCCCTACCCCGCCGCCGGCGTACATATGCACGCCCAAAGGCTGCGTCGGCCCCACGGCAATCGTCGCGCCATAGGCGCCCGGCGCCTCCAGCAGGCCCAGCGACAGCGGATCGACACCCACGATTGCCTCGGCCCCCGCCTCACGTGCCAAAGCGCACAACTCGCCGGGATCGGCGTCGATCACACCCAGATAGCCGGGCGTCTCGAAATACAGCGCCGCCGCGCCCTCCAGCTTGGCCTTCAGCTCCGCGCGGTCAATCGTGCCATCCGCGCCCATGGCCACGGTCACGATCTCGATATGCCGCGCCATTTCCGTGGGTTCGCAATAGGTCTCCAGCACCATCCGGCGCTCGGGGTCCATGACCGCAGGAACAACGACCTTGCGCCGCCCGGTCATCCGGCTGGCCATGCGCACCGCATGGCCCACCGCACAGCCCCACGAATAGACCGGCAGGCCGACGAAATCCATTTCCACCAGCGCGCCGATCTGGCTGGTGAATTCGAACCAGGCCTGATTGCGCCCGTGGTCCGAGGTGGGCGAGCCAAAGACCGAGGTCTGCCATTCATAGCGCCCCACCACCTCGTCGCAGATCGCGGGCACGTAATGCGGCCATGCCCCCGCGCCGCGGAAACAGGACCCGACCGGGAAAACCGTGTTCTTGGCCATCAGGTCGTCCAGATGCCGCGACAGCGCCACCTCCGATGACAGTTGCGGCGGCAGGTCCAAGGGCCGCGTCATGCGGTGATCCTCGGGGATCTGCGCAAACAGCGCCTCGACATCATTCACCCCCAGCGCGGCCAGCATCTCCTGCTTGGCCGATCCGCCGGAATTCGCCATCCATGGATGCGCTTTCATCGTCCTCTCCTGTTCTTGTTGCTATGCGACCACGCGCATCACCTGTTTGCGTCCCGGCCCGGTCATCACCGGCCAATATCCGGCCAGTTCCGCGTCCAGACCGGGATCGCCGGTGTCGATGGTCAGTTCACTCGGGTTCAGCGCGGCCAGCTTGTCCGGCCCGCAGATCACATCGATGGGCGGCAGCCCCGCCGCCCGCAGCACCCGGGCCGAGATCTGCTGATTGCCGCGACCAAGGACAAAACCCTGCCCGCCAACCACCGTCAGCGCGATCCGCAGGCGGTGCCCCTCGGCCCATGTCAGTAGCGCGGTTTCGTCCAGATCGCGGGCCACGATCCGCCCGCCCCGCGCAAGGTCCACGCCCAGCAGGCTGCCACCGCCCAGCCGGTCCTTCAGCGCCATCATCGTCGCCCCCGGCCCCAGAACATACAGCCAGTCGTCGCGCATTCCGGCGACATAGGCGGCCAGCGCGGCATCCAGTTCGCCCACCGTGTCGGTATTGCCGGCCTTGGGGTTCTGCCGGGCGCCCTGCCCGTCCAGCGGCGTGCGCGCCACGGTGAACAGCCGCGCGGTCAGCCGCCCCGCGCGCCGCGCCGCCTCGTCCAGATCAAGGATCTCGACCAGTTCGGTGCGCCGCCGCGCGTCACTCAGGAAAGCCGCCGCCAAACGGCCCGCCCGTTCCGGTGAGCGGGCAAAGACGCCAGAGTGCATCTTGACCCCGCTGGGAATGCCAAGGATCGGCACGCCGCTCTCATTTGCCGCGCAAATATCGCGCGCCGTGCCGTCGCCCCCGGCGAACAGGATCAGGTCCACCTCGCCCTGCATTGCCGCCACCGCCGCGCGGGTATCCTCGGCGCTGTGGCTTTGGGCCCCTGGGCCAACAAGACGGGTTCGGCTCGGCGCCAAGGGGCCGGCCAGGACTTCGGCGCCACTGGTCTGCCAAAATGCGTCCAAGGCGCGCGCGGCCCGGATCGGGGCCAGCGGCATCCGTCCTTCGGCAAGGGCACGGGCGGCAATATCGGGCTCATCGCTGCCCTTGCGCGCCATGGCACCGCCCAATCCCGCCACCGGGTTGATCACCAATCCCAGTCGCGCCATGCCGATCCGATCATTTTACGCACTTTTGTTCGCATAATGAAACACTGCCGAATCCCTCCGACTCGCGCAAGCGGAAAAATCCCCCCGACCCGTAGCAAGGCCCCCGCGCTCTGGACTCGACCGGGAATCCGCCCCACGATCCTGTCTCAGGGCCGTGTTTCTTGTGGAAAGTCCCGAGTTATCCACAAGATGGGGATAAAAAGGCTTGCTCGAATCCCCGAATGGCGGCATCTAATTACGCCATAAACCGAAAAACACGCCGCGAAGCGTAACAACAAGCGGCGAATAACAAGGTTAACGGCGGTTATGGGCAGTCAGGACAGAATCGATACGCTTGTCGGCATCCATGCCGAGAAACTTTCCGAACGGTTGCAGGCGCATCGCGCCCAGCTGTTCCCCCCGCATGCGCGCAAGCAACTGCGCAAATTCACCAGCGGCGAGGTCGCGGCGCTTTTGGGGGTCAAAGACGCCTACCTGCGCAAGCTCAGCCTCGACGACAAGGGACCGCAGCCCGAAACCGGCCCCGGCGGTCGCCGGCTCTATTCCGCCGAAGACATCGTCGGCCTGCGCCAGTATCTGGAACAGGGCGCCAAGGTGCCGGGCACCTATCTGCCCGGGCGGCGTGAGGGCGATCACCTTCAGGTCATCACCGTGATCAACTTCAAGGGCGGGTCGGGCAAGACGACCACCTCGGCCCATCTTGCGCAGAAATGCGCGCTGGACGGCTATCGCGTTCTGGCGGTGGACCTTGACCCGCAGGCCTCGCTCTCGGCCCTGCATGGCTATCAGCCGGAATTTGACCTGATGGATGGCGGCACGCTGTACGATGCGATCCGCTATGACGATCCGGTGCCGCTGCGCGATGTGATCCAGCGCAGCTATTACCCCTCGCTCGACATCGTGCCCGGCAACCTCGACCTGATGGAGTTCGAGCACGACACCCCCCGCGCGATCCTGAACCGGGACGGCGACACCTTCTTTACCCGCATCGGTTCGGCGCTGGCGCAGGTGGCCGACGATTATGACATCGTGGTCATGGATTGCCCGCCACAGCTGGGCTTTCTGACCATGTCGGCCCTGTCGGCGGCCACGGCGGTGCTTGTCACCGTGCATCCGCAGATGCTCGACGTGATGTCCATGTGTCAGTTCCTGCTGATGACGTCGAACCTCTTGTCCGTTGTGGCCGAGGCGGGCGGCGACATGTCTTATGACTGGCTGCGTTATGTTATAACAAGGTATGAACCGGGCGACGGGCCACAGAACCAGATGGTCAGCTTCATGCGCTCGATGTTCGGGGAACATGTGCTGAATCACACGGTTTTGAAATCCACCGCCATTTCCGATGCGGGCATCACCAAACAAACCCTCTACGAGGTCGAACGCAGCCAGTTCACCCGCTCGACCTATGACCGCGCCCGCGAAAGCCTTGATGCGGTGAACGGCGAAATTCAGGATCTGATCCAGAAAGCATGGGGGCGCTGATGGCACGCAAGAATCTTTTGCAGGGCCTGATGGATCAGGCAAAATCCCAGCCCCCTGCCCCTGACGATCCGCAGACCCGCGCGCCCCGCTATGCCAAGGGTGCCATCGGGGCCGTGTCGCAATCCATCGCGGACCTGAAAAGCCGTTCGGTGGTGGAACTGGATCCTAACACCATCATCGAAGGCGGGTTGCGCGATCGCGTCGAACATGACGAGGCCGAACACGCCACGCTGATGGAGTCCATCCGCACCTATGGCCAGCAGGTCCCGGTGCTGGTCCGCCCCGATCCGCAGGATTCCGAACGCTACCGCATCGTTTACGGTCGGCGCCGGGTGCTGGCGCTGCGCGACCTTGGCCTGCCGGTCAAGGCGATGATCCGCGATCTGGACGACCGCGAGGCGATTCTTGCGCAGGGTCAGGAAAACTCGGCCCGGCGCGATCTCTCCTTTATCGAAAAGGCAAACTTTGCCCGGCAGATGGTCGAGGCCGGTTATGATCGCAAGATCATCGCCGACGCGCTGACCACGGACAAAACGCTGATTTCGCGCCTTTTGCAGGTGGCCGAGGCGATCCCCGTCGAGATCATCGAACACATCGGTGCCGCCCCCTCTGTCGGGCGGGACCGATGGCTGGCCTTTGCCACGCGCTGGACCGATCAGGGCATCGAAACCGATCTGGGTCTGGACATGCTGAGCGCCCACGCGCTTGGCAAATCCGACGATCGGTTCGACGCGCTGTTCAGCTGGCTGGAAAAGCGTGTGCCCAGTTCCGCGCCCGCCCCGGATAGCCCCCCTGCCCCGGCAGCGCAGAAACGCGCGCTGACCCGGCCCGATGGCAAACGTCTGGGTCAGATCACCCGCAAAGGCGACAAGCTGAGGATCGAACTGGCCGGCAAAAGCGCCGAAGGGTTCGACACCTGGCTGGAGGATAACATCGAAAGACTTCACCGCGACTGGCTAGCCACGCGCGACGAAGAAGACGGCCGCGGCTAAGCGACCGGCGAGCAGAAAACAACAAGGATACAGGAGGCACGACCCGGCAAGGAGACAAAAGAAAAGCCCCCCAGAACGCATTCCGGAAGGCTTCCCTGTTATGTAGCAATCTCAAGGTAGCCCCTATAGTTGACAGCTGTCAACGGCGGTTTCGTGAAACCGGGCGGGAAATCTTTGCCCCGTGAAAATTTAATGGAACAAGTGACACTGACGCCCTTCGGGCGTGGGCCGGTCACGGCTGGCCAACTGTTGGAGGCGCTTGATCGCGCCGCCACGGACCGGACGGCTGTGCCCAAATGGCAGGTTTTTCGCGATCTCACCACCGCACGGCAGGCCTATGGTCTGGGCGACCGGGATCTGGTGGTGCTGAACGCCCTGCTGACCTTCCTACCCGAGGACGCGCTTGACCCCGACGGCGGGTTGATCGTCTTTCCCTCGAACGCCACGCTTTCTGCACGCGCCCACGGCATGCCCGAAAGCACGCTGCGCCGGCATATCGCCAAGCTGGTCCAATCCGGTGTGATCGCCCGTCACGACAGCCCGAACGGAAAACGCTATGCGCGCCGCGACCGTAGCGGTGCCATCCGGCGGGCCTTTGGCTTTGACCTGACGCCGCTGCTGCACAAGGCCGAGGAGATCGCCCAGGCCGCCCGCGCGGCGGAGGATGCCGCCGAGCACCTGAAACTGCTGCGCGAGTCCTGTGTTCTGTTGCTGCGCGACGTGACCGGACTGGCCACGCTTGTGAAGATGGACGGCGACGAAATCGCCGACCGGCTGATCCTTGCTCAGCGCGTCCTGCGGCGCAAACCCCGGACGGACGTGCTTGGCGAATTGTATGCCGAATTGACCTGTCTGCGGGATGACCTGCACACACGGCTGCCGCGCCCGGAGCCCGAGGAACAGCCGCTTTTGCCGAGGCCAACAGAAGATCTGAGCGCCAGTGCCCGCGAAAATGAGCGGCACCATAATAATTCAAATAAAGATACCGATACTTCTGAACCCAAGACCCGCGAGAAGGTGAAACCGCCTGCGTTGACGCTTGGCCTGATCGGGGAGGCTTGCCCAGAAGTGCAGAGCTATGATCCCGAGGGATTACGCGATTGGAACCGGTTTACCCGGGCGGCACAGATGGCGGCTGCGATGATGGGGATAAAGACCGAAACCTGGGCCGATGCCTGTGAGGCCATGGGGCCGGAACAGGCGGCGACCACGGTGGCCTGTATCCTGCAACGCTTTGACAGGATCCGGTCGCCCGGTGCCTATCTGCGGCATTTGTCGATGAAGGCACGCGCGCATCTGTTCACACCATTGCCGATGGTTCTGGCCCTGTTGACAGCTGTCAACCGACCCGATGCCAGACCCGCATGAAAAAACCGCGGCCCGAAGACCGCGGTTAACAGGGCGTTCGCTATGTTAAAGCTCAGTTCTTTTCGACGAGCCGATAGAACACCAGATCCGAACTTGCGCCGTGGACGTAGCCGTCGACATCAGCATCCATGCCAACCTGAAGCGTTGCCTGGAACATGATGACGAACGGTGCCTTGGCCTGAACGTCTTTTTGCAGGCTCAGGTACATCTCTTCACGCTTGGCAGGATCGCTTTCGGTCAGGGCCGCCATCGTGCGTTCGTTCATTTCCTTGCTGACCGCCCAGGCGTTGCGCCATGTGGTCGTCGAGGCATAACCGTCGTCCGAATTGTCCTTGTTGTAGGCAAAGGCCTTGGCGTTCGAATGCGGATCGTTGAAGTCCGGACCCCAGTACAACATGATCGCCTCATGTTCGCGGGCGCGGTACTTGGTGATGATCGCAGCGGTCGTTCCGGGAACGATATCGAAATTGATGTCTGCCTCGGCAAAGCTGGCCTGGATCGACTGCGCTACATCGGTGAAGGGCGCAAAGTTGAACACGTCCATTTCCACGTTGATCGGCAACTCGACACCGGCATCCGCGAGGATCTGCTTGGCCTTTTCCGGGTCATAGGAGAACGGCGTATCCTCCAACGCGCCGGGGAAGCCCTTGGGCCAGAATGCCTGATGCACGTCCATCTGACCTTTCAGCAGCGTGTCGGTCAGACCCTTGTAGTCGATCAGGTAACGCGATGCTTCCCAGAGGGCCTCATGCTGAAGGGCAGGGACTTTTTGGTTGAACGAGATAAAGTGGATCGCCGCCTGCGGATAAACGCCAACCTTGAACCCGTCCTCGGGCAGGGCGGCGATCTGTTCCGGCGTCATGTTGCGCGCGATGTCCACATCGCCCTGTTCCAGCAAAAGCTGCTGGGTCGCGGCCTCGGCCACGTGGCGGATGATGATCTGCTGCATCTTCGGCGCGCCCTTGTAGTAATCGGGGTTCGCCACCAGCCGCAGCATTTCGGCCGGGCGGTACATCTGCATCGAGAAGGCACCGGAGCCCGCCGAATTCGTGTTCAGCCAGGCGTTGCCCATGTCGCCGTCGACCTCATTGGCCATGACAAGTTGACTATCGACAATCGAGGCAGGGCGGGCCGCCAGCACGTTCATCACGAAAGCCGGAGAAAAATCACCCGCGTATTTCAGCGTGACGGTCTTGCCGTCGCCGGACACCATGTCTTGGATGTTTTCGGCGGTCCAGCCCAGCTGCGTCAGGATAAAGGCCGGGTTCTTGTTCAGCGCGACGACGCGCTTGAAGCTGTAGATCACATCGGCGGCGCTGAGCGCATTGCCGGAATGAAAGCTGACACCATCGCGCAGGGTAAAGGTGATGGTGCGGTTTTCCGCGTCGATCTCCCACGACTCGGCAAGACCGCCGACCAGCTTGGTCGTATCCTCGGCATCGTATTGCACAAGCCGGTCATAGACATTGGCCATGTATTCCGACGAGGTGAATTCATAGGCTTGCGCCGGGTCCAGCGCGACGATGTCGTCGATGTTTTGTGCCACGACAAGCACATTGGGCGGCGTGTCCGCCTGGGCGGGGGCGCCCATCAGGGCAAAGCCGGTCAGGGCTGCCGCGACGAGTCTGAGGGGTGTCTTCATGGGATGACCTCCTGTTGAACGTTATGTGCCGCGCATTGGCGCGCGGTTTTTACGGTTTCACGTGACCGGCCTGTGCCGGGTGTCGTAAAATATTTTTACTGTAAGCAGATTGATCTTTACATGGGAAGAACTTTTGTTCGTAATGCGTACATTCTGCGGAGCTAACCAAGGGAGATTGCCGTTTTGTCGGGGCATTTGTCCGAACCTGCCCATTCCGTGACCACCCGCGCCGGAATTCTGGCCGCGGGACTTGCGCGATTCCTTCTGGTCACCGGGCTGACCTTTCTTGGGCTTCTGGCGATCACGTTTTTCATCGGACGGGTCGTTCCGATTGATCCGGTCGTGGCCGTGGTGGGCGACCGGGCCACGCAAGAGGTATATGAGGCGACGCGGCTGGCGCTGGGTCTGGACCGCCCTTTGCTGGTGCAATTCGGCATTTATGTGCGGGACGTTCTGACCGGCGATCTGGGCGTGTCGCTGACTACCGGGCGGCCGGTGGTCGAGGATCTGGCGCGGTTCTTTCCGGCGACGGTGGAAATGGCGACGGCGGGCATCCTGATCGGCGTCCTGCTGGGCGTGCCGATGGGCGTGATCGCCGCGGCGCGGGCTGGCAGCTGGCTGGATCAGGTGATCCGGGTGCTGGGGCTGCTGGGCTATTCGGTGCCTGCCTTCTGGATGGGGCTTGTGGGGCTGGCGGTGTTCTATGCGGGCCTCGGCTGGGTCGCGGGGCCGGGACGGATCGACATTTTCTATGACGGCATGGTGCCCACGGTGACGGGGCTGTTGACAGTGGATGCGCTATTGGCCGGGGATTGGACGATCTTTGCCAACGCGGTGTCGCATCTGATCCTGCCCGCCGCGATCCTTGGGTTCTTCAGCCTTGCCTATATCGCGCGGATGACGCGCAGTTTCATGCTGGATCAACTGGCGCAGGAGTTCGTGACCACGGCGCGCGTCAAAGGCGTGAGCGAGCGGGCGGTGATCTGGAAACACGCGTTTTACCCGATCCGGGTGCAATTGGTGACGGTGATCGGCCTCAGCTATGCGGTGCTGCTGGAAGGGTCGGTCATGGTCGAGATCGTGTTCAGCTGGCCCGGGATCGGCAACTACCTGACCACGGCGCTGTTGCGCGCGGATATGGCGGCGGTTCTGGGCGCGACGATCCTGATCGGGACGGTGTTCATCGTGATCAACCGGCTGTCGGACCTGTTGTACCGCGTCTTTGACCCGAGGAGCCGCTGATGTCTGTGCTGGATTGGTTGACGGATGATGCGCCTGCGTCGCGGCTTCAGGCGCAGGCGGGGCAGCTGTGGTCCATCGCGCGGGCCTTTGCGAGGAACCCCCTGGCGATGCTGGGGGCGGTGATCATCGGGGCCCTGGTCTTTGTCGCGGTGTTCGCGCCTTGGCTGGCGCCTTATTCGCCGGTGGGGCAGGACCTTGGGTCGCGACTGTTGCCGCCCTCGGCCGAGCACTGGCTGGGCACGGATGAGCTGGGCCGGGATATTTACAGCCGCATCCTGTACGGTGCGCGGATCACTCTGGTGATCGTGGTCATGGTGGCGCTGATCTCGGCCCCGCTGGGGCTGTTGATCGGGGCGGTGGCGGGCTATTTCGGCGGCTGGGTGGACCGGGTGCTGATGGCGCTGACGGATGTCTTTCTGTCCTTGCCGAAACTGATCATGGCGCTGGCCTTTGTCGCGGCCTTGGGGGCGGGGTTGCAGAATGCGATCATCGCCATCGCGGTGACGGCATGGCCCGCCTATGCGCGGATCGCCCGGGCCGAGACGCTGACCTTCAGGAATGCCGAGTTCATCGCCGCCGTGCGCCTGCAAGGGGCGTCACATCTGCGGGTGATCGGGCTGCACGTGGTGCCCCTGTGCCTGTCGTCGACGATCATCCGGGTGACGCTGGACATGGCGGGGATCATCCTGACCGCCGCCGGATTGGGCTTTCTGGGCCTTGGTGCGCAGCCGCCCTTGCCGGAGTGGGGGGCGATGATCTCGCGCGGGCGGTCGTTCATCCTGGATCAGTGGTGGGTGGCGACGATGCCGGGCTTTGCCATCATCATCGTGTCGCTGGGCTTTTGCTTCCTGGGCGATGGGCTGCGCGACGTGCTGGACCCAAAGCAGAGGGAGGGCCGCTGATGCCGCCGCTGTTGGAGTTGAAGAACCTTCGGGTGAGCTTTCCCGGCCCGCGCGGCCCGGTCGATGTGGTGCGGGGCGTGTCCTTTGACCTTGGGCGTGAACGGCTGGGCATCGTGGGCGAAAGCGGGTCGGGCAAGTCGCTGACGGGGCGGTCGATCCTGCGGCTGTTGCGCCCGCCGGCCAAGGTCAGCGTGGATCACCTGCGGTTCGACGGGCAGGACATGATGGCGATGAGCGACCGGCAGATGCGGGCGGTTCGGGGCGCGCGGATCAGCATGGTGATGCAGGACCCGCGCTATTCGCTGAACCCGGTGATGACCGTGGGCGACCAGATCGCCGAGGCGCTGCGGGTGCATGAACGCATCCCGCGCCGCGCGGTGCGGGCGCGGGTGCTGGACATGCTGGAAAAGGTGCGCATCCACGATCCCGAACATGTCATGCGCCTGTATCCGCACGAAGTGTCGGGCGGGATGGGCCAGCGGGTCATGATCGCAATGATGCTGATCCCGAAACCGGACATCCTGATCGCGGATGAGCCGACCAGCGCGCTGGACGTCAGCGTGCAGGCGCAGGTTCTGGACTTGATCGAGGAAATGATCGCCGAGAACGGCATGGGGCTGATCCTGATCAGTCATGATCTGGACCTTGTGGCGCGCTATTGCGACCGGGTTCTGGTGATGAACCGGGGCAAGGTGGTCGAGGAGTTGCAGGCCGGGGCGCTGCAATCGGCGCAGCATCCCTATACGCGCGGGCTGTTGGACTCGGTGCCGCGCATGAACGAGACGCGGCGCTTTCTGCCGGTCATGGACCGGGCGGCGGGGATGGGTACATGAACGCGCTGAACATCGAGAACCTCTTTGTCCGCTATGGCACCAAGGACGTGGTTAGGGACGTGTCGATCCGGGTGGGGCAGGGCGAAAGCTATGCCCTGGTCGGGGAAAGCGGTTCGGGGAAATCGACGATCCTGCGTGCGGTCGTGGGCATGGCCAGCGACTGGCGCGGGACAATCGAGGTTGATGGCGCGCCACGCGCCGCGATGGGGCAGGGGGCTTTTGCCCGTCATTGCCAGATGGTGTTTCAGGATCCTTTCGCCTCTCTGCATCCGCGCCGGACGGTGGATGCCACCCTGTCCGAGCCGCTGCGCATTCACGGTATTGGCGACCATGCCGACCGTGTGGTGGGGATGATGCGCGACGTGGGGCTGGACCCGCGATACCGCTTCCGCTTTCCGCACCAGTTGTCCGGTGGCCAGCGGCAGCGGGTGGCGATTGCGCGGGCGCTGATGCTGGACCCCAAGCTGTTGTTGCTGGACGAACCGACCAGCGCGCTGGACGTCAGCGTACAGGCCGAGATCCTGAACCTGCTGGTGCGGCTGCGCGAAGAGCGCGGGCTGACTTATGTCCTTGTGACCCACGCCTTGCCGGTGGTCAGTTTCCTTTGTGACCGGCTGGGCGTGCTGCACAAGGGCGGGTTGGTCGAAGAGGCGGATGTTTCGGTGCTGCGCAGCGGCGGGTTCCGGCAGGCTTATGCGCGCGATTTGTACGCGGCCAGCCTTGGGGCAGGGGACAGGACACGCCGTGCGGGGTAACGCGATCTTTCGGCGGCTGCCCTGTCGTGCCATGGTGACAGCAGGTCAGGAGGACAGAGGTTGGACGCGGGAACCGAAAGCACCGAGATGTGGATCGGCAACATGATCCGGGCGCGGCGGCAAAAGCTGGACCTGACCTTGCAGGAAGTGTCGGAGGCGGCGGGGATTTCCACCGGCTATCTGAGCCTGATCGAGCGGGACAAGGCGACGCCCACGCTGACCACGCTGTCGCGGATCGCGGCGGCGCTGGGGGTGGGGATCGACGCCTTTGTCGGCAAGCCGCAGCCCGCCGATTGTATCACCCGGGCGGGCGAGAGGCCGCAGTTCCTGCTGGGGTCGACGCTGGTGCGCTATGAACGGCTGGGTGCGGTGTTCCCGGGATCGGAGCTGTCCTGTTTCGTCATGACCATCGACCCCGGTTACCGGTCTGAATCGACGGGACATGGCGGCGAGGAAACCTTTTACGTCTTGTCCGGGCGGCTGGAGTTCACGCTGGACGGTCAGCGGATGGAACTGGCCGCCGGAGACAGCGCGCATTACGATTCCACCCGCGATCACGCATGGGCCAACCCCTACGAAGAGACCGCGCAGGTGCTGTGGACCGGCACGATCGACCTGTTCGGGGACCGGGGGGTATCAGAGCAGCCGGCCGAGTGAGCGCGCCTTGACGTAGGCGGCCTGTGCCGGGCCGGCCAGCGTTTCCTCGGTGACGGTCACGCGGTCGGGCGTGTAGTGCTGTTCCTCATGCAGGATGTTCATGGTGGCCACCAGCTTGCCCTCGTCCCGGATCGGCAGGTTGATGACCGAACCGCAGCCCAGTTTGCCGATCAGTTCGGCATCGGGAAAGACGGTATCGATTTCGGCCAGCGTGTTGGCGACAAAGGTCTGGCCCTGCCCGTGGACATGATCCAGCCAGCGGTTGGGGGTGATCGGTTTGGTCCCGGCGGCGGGATAGTTGACCGGATCGCTGCTATAGGCGCGCCGGGCCAGCATCGCCTGCATGTCGATGGTCATGATGGTAAAGAGTTTCGCGCCGACGGTGGATTGCACAAGCTGTTGCAGCGCCAGCCATGCGGCATCGGGCGTTTGGGCGGCGGCGAGGTCGGTTTCGAACGTCATGTCAGTCCTTGGGCACAGTGGCGGGCAATATCGGCGTGGGTGGCGATCCAGACGTCGCCTTGGTCGCGGGCGTGGGCCAGCAGCCGGTCGAGGATGGCGATGCGCGACCGATAGCCGATCACAAAAGGGTGCATGACCAACTGGCACAAACCGCCCTCGGCGCGGGCGCCGTCGAGTTCGGCCAGAAAGATGTCGGCCACCTGGTCCGGCGTCAGGGTGGGGCGCGTCGGCGGGGTGCGGTTGTACAGCAGATAGACCGCGTCATCGCGGTTCCAGTCGACGGGCAGTTCGATCAGGCCGGTGGAGGTGCCTGCCGTGACCAACTCATAGGGGTCATCGTCGGCCATCATGCTGGAATCGTAGAGGAAACCGGCCTCTGCCACGAGGCGGATAGTATTGTTCGACAGATCCCAATGGGCGGCGCGGTGGCCGACCGGGCGCTGACCGGTGATCTGTTCCAGCGTGTCGCGGGAGCGGGCGAGGGACTCGGCCTCTTCCTCCGGGGTCAGCGTGCCGTTGACCTCGTGTATCCAGCCATGCACGCCGATCTCGTGGCCCTCCGCCACGATGCGGCGGGGTTCTTCGGGGTCGATCAGGGCAGAGACGGCGGGGGTGAAAAAGGTGGCCCGTGCGTCGTGTTTCGCAAGCGTTTTCAGGATGCGTGGCACGCCCTTGCGACGGCCGTATTCGCCCCAGGCGAGGCGGCCCACGGCGCTGCGTCCGCCGCCCAGTTCGAATGTCTCGTGGTCGCAGTCGAAGGAGAGCGCCAGCGCCGCCTTGGCCCCGTTCGGCCATGGCGGACACAACCGCCGCCCGGCGCGGACGGTGTTCACACGTTCGCGCCAGCGGCTTTCGGGCCAGTGGTAGGGGTTTTCGGTCATCGCAGGACCTTGCCGAAAAAGTCGCGGGCGCGGTCGCTTTTGGGGGTGTCGAAAATGGCGGCGGGTGCGCCTGCCTCGACCACCTTTCCGGCATCCATGAAGACGACCTTGGACGAAACCTCGCGCACGAAAGCCATTTCGTGGCTGACCAGCAGCATGGTCATCCCTTCGGCGGCAAGGCGGCGGATGGCGTCCAGAACCTCGTTCACCAGTTCGGGGTCCAGCGCCGATGTGACTTCGTCCAGCAGCAGGATTTCCGGTTTCAGCGCCAGCGCGCGGGCGATGGCGACGCGCTGTTGCTGGCCGCCGGACAATTCGTCGGGGTAGGCGTTTGCCTTGTGATCCATGCCGACGAGTTTGAGCAGGTCCATCGCCTCGGCCTCGACCTCGGCGCGCTTGCGGCCCTTGACCCGCGTCGGGGCGAGCGTGACGTTGCGCAGCACGGTCATGTTCTGGAACAGGTTGTACTGCTGGAACACGATGGCCATACGGTCGCGCGCCGCCTTGACCGCGCGGGGGGCGGAATAGTCGATGCTGGTGCCATCGACCTCGACGCTGCCGGAGGTGACCGGCGTCAGCCCGACCAGCGCCCGCAGGACAGTGGATTTGCCCGAGCCGGAGGGGCCGACAAGTGAAACCACCTCGCCCCGGTCGACCTTGAAATCGATCCCGTGCAGGACGGCCATCTTGCCGTAGTTAGCGTGAATGTCGTTGACCGCGAGGTGTGGCAAGTCGTTTCTCCAGGTATTGGCCGAGGAGGCTCAGCGGGAAGGACATCAGGAAGTAGCAAAAGGCGATGGTGCCAAAGACCAGAACCCCGGAATATCCTTGGTTGTTCAGTTCCTTGCCGCGAAATGTCAGTTCAAAGACACCGATCTGGCTGACCAGCGCGGTATCCTTGATAAAGCTGACGGCAAAGGCGATGGCGGGCGGGATGATGACCGGCAGCGCCTGCGGCAGGACACACAGGCGCATGGTCTGAAACCGCGACAGGTTCATGGCCTGTGCGGCCTCGATCTGGGTTTTCGGGACGCTTTCGATACCGCCGCGAATGATGTCGGCGGTATAGGCCACGGCGTAGATACAGATCGAGATCACCGCGATGGAAAACAGCGACACATCCGAGGCGACCGTCTGGATGAAGAACAGCACGAGGTAGATGACCACCAGAAAGGGAATGCGGCGGAACACCTCGACATAGGCAATGCAGGCCACCCGCAAGGGCAGCGCCCAAAGGCCGGGCGTGGTGCGCAGGTAGACCAGCATCAGCGCAAGGCCAAAGCCGATCAGGCAGCCCAGCAAGGTCATGGCAAGGGTCAGGCCCGCGCTTTCGCCCAGCAGGGCAATGTTTTTCCATGTGAAGAAATCGGGCAGTTGGGCAAGGATACGGTCCATCAGAAGATCCTCGCCTTGACGCGGAAGGCCCAGCGGCCCAGCAGCGCCAGCCCGATGGAGGCGATGAAGGTCAGGACGACATAGATCAGCGCGACCACGGTGAAATATTCCAGCCAGCGGTAATTCACGGTCGACAGGTTGATCGCCTGTCCGGTCAGTTCATCCACGCCAATGACGGCCCCGACGGATGTGCCCATGACAAGGATCACGATGAAGAAATTGGCCAGCGCCGGATAGATCGACTTGGCGATATGCGGCACGACGATGTAGCGGATGCGCTGGGGCAGGGACATGCCCATGGTTTCGCCCGCCTCCATTTCCGTGGCGCGGACGGAGAGGAAGCCGGCGCGCAGGATCATCGTCAGATAGGCCCCGGCGTTCAGCGTCAGGCCGATCAGCACGCAGGCCTCATTGGACCAGCGAATGCCGAATTCGGGCAGGCCGAAATACAGGAAATAAATCTGGATCAGGGCGGGCGTGTTGGTGATGAAAATCACGAACCCCATGACCAGCCAGCGGATCGGGCGCGGCGCGAAGGACAGGCAGGCGGCACCGACAAGGCCGATGAGACAGCCGCAGGTGAAGGCGAAGACGCCCAGTTGCAGCGTCAGCCAAGCCCCTTCGAGCAGGGCGTCGAAGTTGCGCCAGACGACGTTGAATTGAAAATTATAGTCCATGCGGGGGATCAGCCGGGCTTTCGTCGGGAGGGCAGGGGGCGCGGGCGGGCCGCGCCCCGTTCAGGGATCAAAACCAGGGGGTGACGGGCACTTCGCGCAGCATCGGCGCGCCATAGTTCGCTTCCCAGACCTCTTTGACGGTGCCGGAGGAGTGCAGGTCATAGAGGATGATGTTCAGCACTTCGGTCAGGTTGTCGTTGCCCTGGCTGACGCCAAGCGCGCAGTAGGCCACGAAGATCGGCTCTGACACGACGCGCCAGTTGGTGCCTTCGTGGTTTTCGGTGAAGCCCATGAAAAAGTCGATATTCTCGACAATGGCGTCGGCCCGGCCCTGGGCCACAAGGCGCACGGTGTCAGCGATGCTGTCGACCAGTTCCAGTTCGACCTCGGGCATGTTTTCCTCGATCCAGCCGACGGTCCAGTTGCCGCGCATGTTGGCCAGAACGACGCCGTCCTTGTTGAAGTCCTGCCAGCTGTCGCCTTCGATCTTGTCGGTGGCCAGCACGGCCAGCACTTCGGTGTGCAGGGGGGCCGTGTAGTCGATCAGCTTGGCGCGTTCGGAATTGCGGGTCAGCGCGCCCATGGAAATGTCGATGCGGTCAGAGACAAGGAAAGGCACGCGCTGCGCGGTTTCGGTGGGCACCCATTCGACCTCGACGCCCAGTTTGTCGGCGATCATCTGGCCGATTTCGATGTCGAAGCCCTGCCAGTCGCCGTTTTCGTCCCGGGTGCTCATGTTCGGGAAGTTGGGGTTGATCCCGATGCGGATGGTGCCGTCAGAGAGGATGTCCTCAAGCGATTTGGCCTGTGCCTCGGGGGCGGCGGTCAGCGCCAGCCCAAGGGCGGTAACCCCTGCGATGATCCAGTTTTTCATGGTTCGGTTCTCCTGTTGGTGGGTTTTGGATTCTTTGGTTGGTGTGTTCGTTATGCGCACAAATGTCCGAAAATAGTTTGACGAACGGTTTTCGCTCGGTCAATGATTTTTTCGGGACACGCCTTGCCGGGGCGTTGAATGCCAGGTTTTGCCTGTTCCTTCCGCCGCGTGAATTTCCTGTTTTGACAGGGATTTGCGGAGCCGGACCGGTGGCGGAACGGGCTTGAAACTTTGGCGGCGGCGCGGGATGGTGCGCCGCAAGTAAATCGAACACCTGTACGGAAAGTGACGAAATGAAAGACACTCTTGACCAGATCACCCTGCCTTCGGGCCTGTCGCTTTCACGGGTTGTCACCGGGCTGTGGCAGATGGCCGATCAGGAACGGGACGGTAAGGCCTTTGATCTGGAGGCGGCGGCCGAGGCGCTGGCGGATTACGCGCGCGACGGCTTTACCACCTTCGACATGGCCGACCATTACGGCAGCGCCGAGATCGTCGCTGGCAAGGCCGCGCGGATTCTTGCGGCCGAGGGTGGGCCGCGCCCGACGATCCTGACCAAATGGTGCCCCGAACCGGGGGAAATGGATGCGGGCACGGTGCGGCGCGGGGTCGAAACCGCGCTGGAGCGGCTGGCCATGGACCGCGTGGACGTGATGCAGTTCCACTGGTGGCAGTACCAGTCGCCGGAATACCTCGACGCGCTGACCGAGCTGATGAAGCTGCGCGAAGAGGGGCTGGTGGGGCATATCGGCCTGACCAATTTCGACGCGGCGCATCTGCGCATGGTGCTGAAACAGGGGATCGAGATCGCCACCAATCAGGTCTGTTTCTCGGTCGTGGACCGGCGTGCAGCCGGAGAGCTGACCCGCGTCGCGGCAGAAAACGGCGTGGGCATCCTTGGGTTCGGCACGCTTTGCGGCGGGTTCCTGTCGCAGAAATGGCTGGGTGTGGAGAAACCGGCGCAGATCGAGGACTGGAGCCGCATGAAATACATGCGCTTCATTGAAACGGCGGGCGGTTGGGAGCGGTTCCAGAGGCTGCTGGCGGCGCTGGCGCAGGTGGGCGAACGGCACGGCGTGTCGCTGTCCAACGTGGCCAGCCGCTGGGTTCTGGAACAGGGCGCGACAGCCGGTGTCATCGTCGGTGTGCGGTTGGGGGAAAACGCTCACCGCGCGGACAATCGACGGATGCAGGGCTTTGCACTGGATGCCGAGGACCACGCGGCGATCGACGCGGCGGCGATGGCTCCGATTCCCGGGGATTGCGGCGATGAATACCGCAAGCCGCCGTTCCTGACCGCCTCTGGCGACCTGTCGCACCATCTGGACGCGTTGCCGCCGGTCATGGCGGTGTCCGAGCCGCGCCCGGGGCGGCAGCGCGCCGAAAGCGGGTCGATCTGGGAGGAAAAGGCCGGGTTCGCCCGTGCCGTGCGCAAGGGCAAACGCATCCTTGTCAGCGGCACCACGGCGACCGATCCGCATGGCAATGCGATTTGTGACGGCGACGCGGCGGGGCAGGCGGTCTATATCCTCGACAAGATCGCCGGCGCGGTGTCGTCGCTGGGCGGATCGCTGGAGGATGTGCTGCGGACCCGGATCTTTGTCACCAACGAGGCCGACTGGCAGGCTGTGTCCGAAGTGCATGCGCGCTATTTCGGAGACATTCGCCCGGCCAATACGATGGTCGTGGTCAAGGCTTTGATCGGCGGCTACGCGGTCGAAATCGAGGCAGAGGCCGAACTGGACTGACCCGCGTGGTCCCGCGGCCCGCGCCGGAACCGCGGGCCGTTTGCGATCTGCTGCGCCCGGTCCCACGGCCTGTCGTTCATCGCGGGCGTGTCGGGGCGGAGAATGCTTGACAGGCGCATGCAATCCCGAACAGATGTTCGAAGTAAAAAAGTTTTAACGGCGGGGAAAACTCTTCATGAGCAACGAAAACACGCTCTGGTCCTTTGTCGAGGCAAAGCGCGACGGCTATTGCCGGTTGGCGGACAGCGTCTGGGAAACACCGGAACTGTTGTACGAGGAACACCGTTCTGCCGCGGCTCATCGTGAGATGCTGGAGGCCGAGGGCTTTCGCGTGACCGATGGTCTGGCGGGGATCGAAACAGCCGTGATGGGCGAGGCGGGCGAGGGCGGCCCGGTGATCGCCATCCTTGGCGAATACGACGCGTTGCCGGGGTTGAGCCAAGAGGCGGGCGTGGATTACCCCGCGCCGCTGGAAAAAGGCGGCAGCGGCCACGGCTGCGGGCATAACCTGTTGGGCGCGGGGGCTCTGTTGGCGGCGACGGCGGTCAAGGACTGGCTGGCGGCCAACAACCTGCCGGGCCGCGTGCGCTATTATGGCTGCCCGGCAGAAGAGGGCGGCGCGGCCAAGACATTCATGGTGCGCGACGGCCTGTTCAAGGATGTGGACGCGGCGCTGTCATGGCATCCGATGAGCTTTAACGGCATCATCCCGCCGCTGACGCTGGCCGTGGCGATGGTGGATTTCCATTTCAAGGGGCGGACGTCCCATGCCGCGGTTTCGCCGCATCTGGGCCGCAGCGCGCTGGACGCGGTGGAACTGATGAGCGTGGGCGTGAACTATCTGCGTGAACACGTGCCCCAGGACAGCCGCATCCACTATGCGGTGACCGATTCCGGCGGCATCGCCCCCAACGTGGTGCAGGAACGCGCGACGGTGCGCTATTCGGTCCGGTCGCTGAAACGCAAGGATATGCAGGCGCTGGTCGACCGGGTGACAAATGTGGCCAAGGGCGCGGCGATGATGACCGACACACAGGTGGAGGTGGATTTCATCTCGGCCATGTCCGAGATGCTGGACAACCCGCCGCTGTACAAGCTGTTGCAGCGCCATATGGAGGCCGCGGGCGCGGCCCGGTTCGACGCCGCGGATCGCGACTATGCCCGCCGGATTCAGGCGACGCTGACCGAGGCCGATATCGAAGCCGTCTATCAGGCCTCCGGGGTCGAACCGCAGGACACGCCGATTTGCGATTTCGTGGTGCCCTATGAAACCCGCGGGGTGCCGATGCTGGGGTCGACCGATCTGGGCGATGTCAGCTGGGCGGTGCCCTTTGCGCAACTGGGCGGCGGAACCATGGCCATCGGCACGCCGCTGCACACGTGGCAGACCACGGCGCAGGGCAAGACGCCAGCGGCGCACAAGGCCATGGTGCAGATCAGCAAGGCGCTGGCGGGCGCGGCGGCGGAACTGCTGACCACCCCGGCGGTGCTGGAGGCGGCGCGGGCCGATTTCGAGGCGCGCACCGGCAAGACCCCCTATGAAAGCCCGCTGACGCCGGACGCCCGTCCGCGCGCGGCCTGAGAGGAAACGACATGAGCCGTACTGACGACAAGCTATCCGCCATCCGCGCCGCTATGGCTGAACAGGGCGTGGAACTTTGCGCCCTTGGGCCGGGTGCGCATATGCAATGGGTGCTGGACTGGCACCCGCATCCGGACGAGCGGCTGACCCTGCTGGCGATCGGGCGGGACAGCGCCTATTTCGTGGTGCCTTCGGTCAACGCCGAGCAGGCGGGCGCAAATGCCGGGCTGCCGCTGATCACGTGGCGGGACGAAGACGGCCCCGAAGGCGCGCTGCGCAGCCTTGCCCAAAAGATCGGCGGCGTGACCCGGCTGGTGCTGGATGAAACCATGCGGACCGATTTCTCGCTGCCGCTGATGGATGCATTTCAGGGCGCGACGCCGGTTTTTGCGGATCGGTTGGTCGGTGCGTTGCGCATGGTCAAGGACGCCGGGGAACTGGCGGCGCTGAAGGCCAGCGCAGGGGTGGCCGACCGCGCCATGCAGGCGGGTTTCGCCGCGATTCGCCCCGGTCTGACCGAAACGCAGGTGGCGCAGGCGATGCGTGACAGCTTTGCCGCCGAGGGCGCGGCGGTGGCCTTTACCCTGTGTGCCAGCGGTCCGAACGGCGCTTTTCCGCACCATTCGACGGGGGATCGGGTGCTGCAAGAGGGCGATGCCATCGTCTTTGACATCGGCGCGGGCTATGGCGGCTATCCCAGCGACATCACCCGCATGGCGGCGGTGGGCAGTTTGCCTGCGGGCTATGACGAGGTGCATCAGGTTGTCGAACGCGCGTGGCAGGCGGCGGCAGAGGCCGCGCGTCCGGGCGTCAAGGCGCATGTGGTCGACGATGCCGCGCGCAAGGTGATCACCGACGCGGGCTATGGCGAATATTTCGTGCATCGCACCGGGCATGGGCTGGGGCTTGAGATCCACGAACCGCCCTACCTGACCTCTTCGTCCCAGACGGTGCTGCAAGAGGGCATGGTCTTTTCCATCGAGCCGGGGATCTACATCCCGGGCCGGTTTGGCATCCGGCTGGAGGATATCGTCATCCTGCGTGCCGACGGGGTCGAGATCCTGTCGACGCTGCCGCGTGACGTGCAGGTTTCCGCCTCTGAGGGCTAAGACCGCAAAGCCCGCAGAGCGGGCCATCAAAAACACAAAAAACAGGGAGTCGAACATGACCAAACACATGCTGCTGGCCGCTACGGCCTTGTCCTTGACGCTGGGGGCCGCGCAGGCGGAAACCCTGCGGTGGGCGCGGGCCGGGGATGCGCTGACGCTGGATCCCCACGCCCAGAACGAAGGGCCGACGCTGGCGCTGATGCATCAGATGATGGAGCCGCTGGTCCTGCGCAATCCGGCCGGAGAGCTGGAAGGCGCGCTGGCCACCAGCTGGACCGTCAGCCCGGATCAGCCCGAGGTCTGGACCTTTGACCTGCGGCAGGGCGTCAAGTTTCATGACGGTGCCGATTTCACCGCCGAAGACGTGGTGTTTTCGATGGAGCGGGCGCTAAGCGAAAACAGCGATGTGAAGGGGCTGATCTCGTCCATCGACAAGGTCGAGGCGCTGGATGACTACACGGTGGCAATCACCACCAAAGGCCCGAACCCGCTGTTGCCGGCGGCGATGCCGAATATCCTGATGATCGACAAGGACTGGGCCGAGGCGAACAACGCGGTGCGCGTTCAGGACGTGGAAGGCGGGGAAGAGACCTTTGCCTCGCAGAATGTGAACGGCACCGGGCCGTACAGGCTGGTGAGCCGCGAAGCCGATGCAAAAACGGTCATGACGGTTTTTGACGGCTATTGGGGCAAGGACGATTTCGCGCTGGGATACAGTGACATCATCTATACGCCGATCCAGAACCCCTCGACCCGCATGGCGGCGCTGTTGTCGGGCGAGGTGGATTTCATTCAGGACGTTCCGGTGCAGGACCTTCAGCGGGTTGAACAGGATCCGGATCTCAAGATCATGTCCTCGCCGCAGAACCGGGTGATCTTTTTCGGGCTGAACACCGGCGACGCGCTGGTCAATGCGACCACGGACGGAGCCAATCCGATGGCGGATGTGCGGGTCCGCGAGGCGATGAACATGGCGATCAACCGCGAGGCCATCCAGAAGGTGGTGATGCGCGGTCAGTCGATCCCGGCGGGGGTCATCATGCCGCCCTTCGTGAACGGCTGGAACGAGGCGCTGAACAGCGTTCCCGCGCATGACATCGCGGCGGCCAGGGCAAAACTGGCCGAGGCCGGGTGGGAAGACGGTTTCTCGGTGCAGCTGGATTGCCCGAACGACCGCTACATCAACGATGAGGCGATCTGTCAGGCGGCGGTCGGAATGCTGGCGCAGATCGGGGTCAAGGTGAACCTGAACGCCCAACCCAAGGCGCAGCATTTCCCGCTGGTGAACGGGCTGGCGTCGGATTTCTACATGCTGGGGTGGGGGGTGCCGAGCTATGATTCGGAGTATATCTTCAACTTCCTCTACCATTCGAAAGAGGACCTTTACGGCACGTGGAACGGCACCCGCTATTCCAATCCCAAGCTGGACGAGATGACCAAGGCGATTGCGGCCGAGGTCGATCTGGACAAGCGTGACGCCATGATTGCCGAGATGTGGGATATGGCCAAGGCGGACGCGGTTTATCTGCCGATCCACCACCAGATGCTGAACTGGGCGATGAAGACCAGCGTCGGCGCGGCGGTGGACGCGGACGATCAGGTCAAGGTCAAGTATTTCACCGCGGATTGATCCGGTTCAGAAAAACCTTGGCGCGCGCCCGCGGGGCGCGCGTCAGGCCGGGGCCGCGGTGCGGTCCAGCAGGTCGATGACCTGCGCGGCGCTCAGCGTCACGGGATTGGCCTTGGTCGAAGAGGCGCGCAGCGCGCCCTCGGCCGTTTCGGCAAACCGATCTGCCGGGCAGCCAAGCGCGGCCAGATCCTCCAGCCCCATGTCATCGATGAAACGGCGCAGCGCGCGGGTGCCCGATGTGGCCTGCGGGTCAAGCGCCGCCTTCAGCCAGTTGTCCACCTGATCAAAGCGCGCCGTGTCCATCCCGATGTCACGGGCGGCCTGCCGATTGATTTCGAGCGCGGCGGGCAGCAAGCGGCCGCAGATCGCGCCGTGGGCACCGCCATGGCCGCCGATGACCGCAGCCAGCCCATGCACGATGCCCAGCCCGACATTGGCCAGCGCGATGCCGCTGAGGAAACTGCCACGGGCCAGCGCATCCCGCGCCGCCGGATCTTCGCCCTGCATCAGCCGCGCAAGGGCGGCGATGGCAGGCGGGATCGCGCCTTGGCACAGGGCGTCCGTGACGGGGTTGGCGCGATTGCTGAGATAGCTTTCGATCAACTGGGTGATGGCATCCAGCCCCGTCGCCAGCGTCAGTCCCCTTGGCGCGCCATCGGTCAGCGCCGGATCGACGATGGCAAGCTGCGGCACCATGCGGGCGTCGCGCAGGCTGACCTTGATCGCGGCCTCGGGCACGGTGATGACGGCGTTGCGCGTGGCCTCGGCCCCGGTGCCGGAGGTGGTGGGCAGGGCGACAAAGGGCAGGGGGTCCGGCCCGATGGGCCTGCCCTCTCCGACCACTTCTAGATGGACGACGGGATCGTCTTGGGACCGGATGAGCGCGGCAAGCGCCTTGCCGTAATCCAGCGTCGCGCCGCCGCCGATGGCGACCACGCAGTCCGGCGCGGACTGGCGGGCATGGATCAGACCTTCGCGCAGGAAGTCCAGCGTCGGTTCCCCGGCCGAGAATACCTCGGTCACCGCGACGCCCTCTCTGTCGCGCAGATCGGCGGCGAAGGTATCGACCCATGCCACCGAACGTCCGCGCACCAAAAGCACCCGCCGCCCCAGCGCCGCGACGTGCTGCGCGGCCTGTTGCCGGCAGTCACGGCCAAAGAGCATCTGGCGCGGGGTGGTCAGACCGAAAATCGACATCGTGTTTGTCCCGCGGATCAGAACCGCATTGTCGCGTCGACGGCGCGTTGCCACGCGGCGTATTTCGCGCTGCGGGTTTCGTCCTGCATGGCTGGTTCGAAACTGCGTTCCAGCGCCCAGCTTGCGGCAAATTCAGCCTGCGCGGGGTAGATCCCGGCGCGTTGCCCTGCCAGCCAGGCCGCGCCCATGGCGGTGGTTTCCAACACCTTGGGGCGGTCGACCCGCGCGCCGATGATGTCGGAGAGGAATTGCATCGCATAGTCAGAGGCGCTCATCCCGCCGTCAACGCGCAGGGTGGCGGCCTCGGCCTCGGCGTTCCAGTCGGATTTCATCGCCTCCAGCAGGTCGCGGGTCTGAAAGCCGACGCTTTCCAGCGCGGCCTTGGCGAATTCTTCGGGGCCGGAATTGCGGGTCAGGCCAAAGACCGCGCCGCGGCAGTCGGCGTTCCAATAGGGCGCGCCCAGCCCGGTGAAGGCGGGCACCAGCATCACTTGCTGTGCCGGGTCGGCGCGTTCGGCCAGCGGGTGGGTTTCCTTGGCGTCGCGGATGATCTTCAACCCGTCGCGGAGCCATTGCACCACGGCCCCGGCGATGAAAATCGACCCTTCGAGCGCGTAGGTCGGCTTGCCGTCAAGCTGGTAGGCGATGGTGGTCAGCAGGCGGTTTTGTGACCGGACCGGCGTTTCGCCAGTGTTCAGCAGGGCAAAGCAGCCGGTGCCATAGGTGGATTTCAACATGCCGGGCTGGAAACAGGCCTGCCCCACGGTGGCGGCCTGCTGATCGCCGGCTATGCCCATGATCGGGATCGGGCGACCAAACAGATCGGGGCGTGTTTCGCCAAATTCGGCGGCGCTGTCGCGCACTTCGGGCAGCATCGACATGGGGATGCCCAGCCGGTCGCAGATGGTTTGTGACCAGCGCCCCTTGCGGATGTCGTACAGCATGGTGCGCGCGGCATTGGTGGCGTCGGTCACGTGCAGCGCGCCGCCGGTCAGGTTCCAGACCAGCCAGCTGTCCACGGTGCCAAACACCAGGTCTCCAGCCTCGGCGCGGGCGCGTGCGCCGTCGACATTATCCAGCAGCCACGCCAGTTTCGTGCCGCTGAAATAGGGGTCCAGCAACAGGCCGGTGCGGTCGGTCACGACCTCTTCGAAACCGTCGTCCTTGAGCGTGCGGCACAGATCCGAGGTGCGGCGGTCCTGCCACACAATGGCATTGTGAATAGGCTTGCCGGTCTTGCGGTCCCAGACCAGCGTGGTTTCGCGCTGGTTGGTGATGCCGATGGCGGCAATGTCCTCGACCCGGACGCCGGCCTTTTCGATGGCGGCACGGCAGGTGGCGGCGGTTGTCGACCAAAGGTCGAGCGGGTCATGTTCGACCCAGCCGCTGGCGGGGAAGTGCTGTTCGAATTCTTCTTGGGCGCGGCTGACGACCGACAGGGCGCCGTCGAACAGGATGGCCCGTGTCGATGTCGTTCCCTGATCGATGGCAAGAACATGAGTCATGGTCCACGTCTCCTTGGAGCAAGCGTCGGGTGCGCCACCCGGTATCTGAACTGTTCGGAACAAATGGAGGTGCCGAGGCCCCGAAGGGCCCCGGCAAGGGAGGAAGTCTTATTCCCAGGACTTGATCAGCTCGTCATAGCTGACGGTCTTGGGCTCTTCGTCTTCGTCGTCCAGCTTGGCGTAGGGCGCGCCGGGCTGCGAGAACCAGTAGTCGGCGTCGCTTTCATCGTTCAGCTTGGGACCGATGTCACCCTGAATGCCTGCGCGTTCCAGACGCTCGAGCACGCGTTCCTGATCCGCGCAAAGCGCGTCCAGCGCCTCTTGCGGGGTCTTGGCGCCGGACATGGCATCACCGATGTTCTGCCACCACAGCTGTGCCAGCTTGGGGTAGTCCGGGACGTTGGTGCCGGTCGGCGACCACGCCACACGTGCGGGCGAGCGGTAGAACTCGACCAGGCCGCCCAGCTTGTCCGCGCGATCGGTGAAGCTGTCATGCTGCACGGTGGATTCGCGGATGAAGGTCAGGCCCACGTGGGATTTCTTGACGTCCACGGTTTTCGAGGTGACGAACTGGGCATAGAGCCAGGCCGCCTTGGCGCGGTCGACCGGGGTCGATTTCATCAGCGTCCAGGAACCCGCGTCCTGATAGCCGACCTTCTGGCCTTCTTTCCAGTAGACACCATGCGGCGAGGGGGCCATGCGCCACTTGGGCGTGCCGTCCTCGTTCATGACCGGCAAGCCCGGCTTGACCGTGTCGGCGGTAAAGGCGGTGTACCAGAACATCTGCTGGGCGATGTTGCCCTGCGCCGGGATCGGACCTGCTTCGGAGAAGGTCATGCCCGCGGCGGCCGGGGGCGTGTATTTCTCCAGCCATTCGATGGCCTTGGTCACGGCATAGACGGCTGCGGGCGAGTTGGTGGCGCCGCCACGTGCAACGCAGGAGCCGACGGGCTGGCTCTGGTCGTTGACGCGAATGCCCCATTCGTCGACGGGCAGGCCGTTCGGTTCGCCGATGTCTCCCATGCCAGCCATGGACATCCACGCATCGGTGTAACGCCAGCCAAGGCTGGGATCTTTCTTGCCGTAGTCCATGTTGCCAAAGACTTCGCCTTCGACACCCATGTGCGACAGGTCGCGACCGGTGAAGAATTCAGCGATGTCCTCGTAGGCCGACCAGTTGACCGGAACGCCAAGGTCATAGCCGTAGGCGGCCTTGAAGTCTTCCTGGTTCTTGGGGTCGTTGAACCAGTCGTAGCGGAACCAGTAGAGGTTCGCGAACTGCTGTGTCGGCAGCTGATAGACCTTGCCGTCCGGGCCGGTGGTAAAGCTGAGGCCGATGAAATCCTCAAGGTCCAGCGTGGGCGAGGTCACGTCCGCGCCTTCTCCGTCGATCCAGTCGGTCAGGTTGCGCACCTGCTGGTAACGCCAGTGCGTGCCGATCAGGTCAGAGTCGTTGATGTAGCCGTCATAGATGTTCTGGCCGGACTGCATCTGCGTTTGCAGCTTTTCAACCACGTCACCTTCGCCAATCAGGTCATGCGTGACCTTGATGCCGGTGATCGCGGTAAAGGCCGGGGCCAGCACCTGCGATTCATAGACATGGGTGGTGATCGTTTCCGAGACGACCTTGATTTCCATGCCTTCGAACGGCTTGGCCGCGTCGACGAAGAACTGCATCTCTGCCTCTTGCGCCGCGCGCGGCAGGCTGGACAGGTCGCCGATCTCTGCGTCCAGGAACGCGCGGGCCGCGTCCATGTCGGCAAAGGCCGGACCCGCAAGGATCAGCAGCGCTGCCGTTGTGGATCTGAATTTGTGATTCATTGGTATCCTCCCATGGTACCATTCTTGTCGAGGACGGTTCTTGCGTGGGCCGGGCTCCTCGAACTCCCGGTCACGATGTCGGACCTACACCCAGCGAAAAACCGCGGCGGCGTAGATCAGGCAAACGACAAGGGCGAGCGGTTGTTGCACGCCCACAAGGCCCAGCCAGGCCAGGTTGATGAAGGCCGAGCCGAGCAAGGTGATGAACAACCGGTCGCCGCGTGTGGTTTCGATCCGCAGAATGCCCGTGCGGGGCGTTTCCGGGAACTTGATCGCAAGGATCGTAAAGATGATGAGCAGCGTCGCGATGACCCCGAAAAAGATCGCGGTCGGCCATGTCCATGCCATCCAGTCCATTGGATTTCCTCCCTTTTTCCGGTTCAGACGCGGCCCAGGGCAAAGCCCTTGGCGATGTAGTTGCGGACAAAGTAGATCACGAGCGCGCCCGGCACGATGGTCAGCACCCCGGCAGCCGCCAGCACGCCCCAGTCGATCCCCGAGGCCCCCTGCGTGCGGGTCATGATGGCCGAGATGGGTTTGGCATCTACCGTTGTAAGTGTGCGCGAGAGCAGCAGCTCAACCCAAGAGAACATAAAACAGAAGAAGGCGGCAACCCCGATCCCGCTGGCGATCAGCGGCATGAAGATCTTTACGAAGAAGCGCCCAAAGCTGTAGCCGTCGATATAGGCTGTCTCGTCGATTTCCTTGGGCACGCCGCGCATGAACCCCTCAAGAATCCAGACCGCCAGCGGCACGTTGAACAGGCAGTGCGCCAGTGCCACGGCGATATGGGTGTCGAACAACCCGACCGAGGAATAGAGCTGGAAGAAGGGCAGGGCGAACACCGCGGGCGGCGCCATGCGGTTGGTCAGCAGCCAGAAGAACAGGTGTTTGTCACCCATGAAGTGATAGCGCGAAAAGGCATAGGCCGCCGGCAGGGCCACCGCGAGGCTGATGACCGTGTTCATCACCACGTAGATCAGCGAGTTCACGTAGCCCATGTACCACGCCGGATCGGTGAGGATCGTGGCATAGTTCGCAAAGGTCAGGTTGCGCGGCCAGAGTGTGAATTCGTTCAGGATCTCGGTGTTGGTCTTCAGGCTCATGTTCAGCAGCCAGTAGATCGGCAGCAGAAGAAAGAGCAGGTAGAGCGTCATCACCACGGCGCGGCTGTTGACCTTGGGCAGGCTGGACCGGCGGGCGGTGGGTTGGGTCAGGGTCGTGTCGGCCATGGCTCAGGACTCCCGCTTATCAAGGTTGGTCATGACGGTGTAGAACACCCAGCTCACCAGCAGGATCACCAGAAAGTACATGAGCGAGAAAGCCGCCGCCGGACCGAGGTCGAACTGCCCCAGCGCCATTTTCACAAGGTCGATCGACAGCAGGGTGGTGGCGTTGCCCGGCCCCCCGCCGGTGACGACGAACGGTTCGGTGTAGATCATGAAGCTGTCCATGAAACGCAGCAGGATGGCGATCATCAGCACGCCCATCATCTTGGGCAGTTCGATGTAGCGGAACACCTTCCAGCGGCTGGCCTGATCGATCTTGGCGGCCTGATAATATGCCTCGGGGATGGATTTCAGCCCGGCAAAGGCCAGAAGCGCCACAAGCGAGGTCCAGTGCCAGACATCCATCACGATGATGGTGATCCATGCGGCCAGCGTGTCCTGCGTGTAGTTGTAGTTGATGCCTAGCTTGTCCAGCGTATAGCCCAGAAGGCCGATGTCGACCCGGCCAAAGATCTGCCAGATGGTGCCGACCACGTTCCACGGAATCAGCAGCGGCAGCGACATCAGCACAAGGCAGACCGAGGACCAGAAGCCCGACTTCGGCATGTTCAGCGCGACGAAAATGCCCAGCGGAATTTCGATCGCGAGGATGATGAGCGAGAACATCAGCTGTCGCCCCAGCGCGTCCCACATGCGTTCGGATTCAAGCATGTCCTTGAACCATTCCAGCCCCGCCCAGAAGAACTGGTTGTTGCCGAAAGTGTCCTGAACGGAATAGTTGACCACGGTCATCAACGGGATCACCGCCGAGAAGGCCACCAGCAGAAGAACCGGCAGGACAAGGAACCATGCTTTTTGGTTGACTGTCTTTTCCATCACGCGGCCTCCCCTTCAGCGCGGACCCGCCAATCGTTGGCGTAGACGTTCACATGCGCGGTGTCGAAGGTGACGCGGTTCATGTCCGCGCTCACCTGGTCGTCCTCACCGGCGATGATGTTGATGTCATGGCCGAAGAATTCGGCGCGGATGATCTTGTGCCGACCCACGTCTTCGACCCGGCGCACCTTGACCGGCAGGCCGTCGGTCTGGGACAGGTGGACAAATTCCGGGCGGACGCCGATTTCGACCTTGCCATTGAGCGGCGCATAGCCGCTGGACAGGTCCACGTGCGAGCCGTTGATATAGGCCTTGTTGCCGTCGATGCGCGCCGGGATGACGTTCATGCCGGGCGAACCGATGAAATACCCGACAAAGGTGTGTTCGGGCCGCTCGAACAGTTCTTCGGGCGTGCCGATCTGTACAACGCGGCCATCGTACATCACCACGACCTTGTCGGCGAAGGTCAGCGCCTCGGTCTGGTCGTGGGTGACGTAGATCATCGTGTGGCCGAAATCATGGTGCAGCTGTTTCAGCTGGGTGCGCAGCTCCCATTTCATGTGGGGGTCGATCACGGTCAGCGGCTCGTCGAACAAAAGCGCGTTGACGTCTTTGCGAACCATGCCGCGGCCAAGGCTGATCTTTTGCTTGGCGTCGGCGGTCAGGCCACGCGCCTTGCGGTTCAGCATCTCTTCCATGCCGATCATGCGGGCGATTTCCTGCACGCGCTCGGCGACATAGCTTTCATCGCGGCCACGGTTGCGCAGCGGGAACGCCAGATTGTCGCGCACGGTCATGGTGTCGTAGACAACCGGAAACTGAAAGACCTGCGCGATGTTGCGTTCGGCGGTCGGCGCGTGGGTCACGTCCTTGCCATCGAACAGGATGCGGCCCTGGCTGGGTTGCAACAGGCCGGAAATGATGTTGAGCAACGTGGACTTGCCGCAGCCGGAGGACCCCAGAAGGGCGTAGGCGGCGCCGTCGTCCCAATCGTGGTTCAGCTCTTTCAGCGCGAAATCATCTTCGGATTTCGGTGAAGGCAGATAGGAATGCGCGAGGTTGTCGAGCGTGATCTTGGCCATCTGTTCCTCCTTCAGGCGGCCAGCGCGTAGGCCGCCGGGGCCACCAGCTTGCCGTCTTCGCCGAAAATGTAGACATGGCGCGGGTCCAGCCAGACCGACAGCGCCGCGCCCAGCGTCAGGTCATGCACGCCGTGGATCAGCCCGACCCAGCGTTCGCCGTGGTGGTCGAGGTGCACGAAGGTTTCCGAACCGGTCAGCTCGGTCACCTTGAGCGTGGCGTTGAATTCCATCGCATCCGCCGCGTGCTGGCGGATCTCGAGGTGGTTCGGGCGGAACCCGGCGGTATAGCGGCCATCGGCCAGCCGGGCGAGGTTGCCCGTGGCCTCGGCGCTTTGACCGTCGCCGAACATGATGCGGTTGCCGGTCTTGGAGATTTGGAGAAAGTTCATCGGCGGATCGCTGAACACCCGCGCCGTAGTGGCATCGACGGGCTGGCGATAGACCTTGGGCGTCAGGTCGAACTGGGTCACGCGGCCTTCCCAGAGGGTCGCGGTATTGCCGCCCAGCAGCAGCGCCTCTTCGGGTTCGGTGGTGGCATAGACAAAGATGCTGCCCGAGGCTTCGAAGATCTTGGGGATCTCGACGCGCAGTTCTTCGCGCAGTTTGTAATCGAGGTTGGCCAGCGGTTCGTCCAGCAGCACCAGACCCGCGTTTTTCACCAGCGCCCGTGCCAGCGCACAGCGCTGTTGCTGCCCGCCGGACAGTTCCAGCGGCTTGCGGTCCAGCATCGGCGTCAGCTTCATCAACTCGGCGCTTTCGCGAACCCGGCGGTCGATTTCCTTGGCGTCGACCCCCATCAGCTTCATCGGCGAAGCGATGTTGTCGTAGACGCTCATCGACGGGTAGTTGATGAACTGCTGATAGACCATGGCGACCTTGCGGTCCTGCACGCGCATCCCGGTGACATCCTGACCTTCCCAGAAGATCTGCCCGGTGTTCGGCGCATCCAGTCCGGCCATCAGACGCATCAGCGAGGTCTTGCCCGACAGGGTCGGGCCAAGCAGCACGTTCATCGTGCCGTTCTGAAGGGTCAGATCAGTGGGATGGATGTGTACTTGTCCATCCACAGATTTCGACACGCCTTTGAGTTCAAGCGTCATCGGGTCTCCTCCTTGGTTCCGCCGAAGCGGTGATGGATCAGCGGCGTTGCGCCATCCATGCGTCCAGTTCTTGTTCTTGTTGCCCGGTCATTCTGAGACCGAGTTTGTTGCGGCGCCAGATCACGTCCTGCGCGGTCACGGCGTATTCGTTGGTCATCAGCCAGCTGACTTCGGCCGCGGTCAGCGTCGCGCCAAAGTCCTGCCCAAGGTCGGCGGCGGACTTGGCGTTGCCAAGGATCGACGCGGCTTCTGTACCATAGGCGCGCACAAGGCGGCGGGCCCAGGCTTCGGTCAGAAAGTCAAAGCGCGCGCGCAGATCCGCGACCAGTGCCGGAACGCCATCGACCGGGAAATCGCCACCCGGCAGGGGGACACCGGCGGTCCAGGGTCCCTTGTCGACAGGCAGGTGTTGGCCGATCTTTTCCAACGCGCTTTCGGCGAGCCGGCGATAGGTGGTGATCTTGCCGCCAAAGATGTTCAGCAGCGGCGCACCGCCCTGCGTGTCGACCTTGAGCGTGTAGTCCCGTGTTGCCGCCGTCGCGCTGGAGGCGCCATCGTCATAGAGGGGCCGGACGCCGGAATAGGTCCAGATCACGTCGTCGTCCGACAGATCCTGCGCGAAATACTGGTTCGCGAATTCAATCAGATAGCGCTGTTCCTCCGGGGTGCAGACCGGTTTCTGCGCCGGATCGGCATGTTCCGCATCGGTGGTGCCGATCAGGGTGAAATCTGTCTCGTAGGGGATCGAAAAGATGATCCGTCCGTCGGTGCCCTGAAAGAAATAGCATTTGTCGTGATCGTAAAGCTTGCGGGTCACGATATGCGAGCCACGCACCAGCCGCACGCCTTCGGTCGAGTTGATGCGCACCTTCTGGTGAATGATGTCGCCCACCCAGGGCCCGCCCGCGTTGACCAGCATCCGGGCGTGATGCACCTGCACCTCGTCACGGCCTTCGGTCCGGGTTTCGATGCGCCACAGATCGCCGTCACGGCTGGCGGACAGCACCTTGGTCCGGGTCATGATCCGCGCGCCACGGGCTTCGGCGTCGCGGGCATTCAGCACCACAAGGCGCGAGTCCTCGATCCAGCAGTCCGAGTATTCATAGGCTTTTTCAAAGCGCGGTTGAAGCGGCGCGCCTTCGGCGGTGCCCTGCAAGGACAGGGTTTCGGTGCCGGGCAGGATCTTGCGGCCGCCAAGATTGTCATACAGCCAAAGACCGAGGCGGATCAGCCATGCCGGGCGGCGCCCCTTCATCCATGGCATCACAAAGCTGAGCAGCTTCGACGTCGGCGTTTCGGATTCGAACCGCATGTCCTTGTGGTAGGGCAGGACAAAGCGCATAGGCCAACTGATGTGCGGCATGGCACGCAACAGGGTTTCGCGTTCGATCAGCGCCTCGCGGACCAGCCGAAACTCGAAATACTCCAGATAGCGCAATCCGCCGTGAAACAGCTTGGTCGAGGCAGAGGAGGTCGCCGAGGCGAGGTCGTTCATTTCGGCCAGCGCAACGGTCAACCCGCGGCCGGCCGCATCGCGCGCGATCCCGCAGCCATTGATGCCGCCACCGATGATGAACAGGTCGGTTGTCGTGGTCTCGACAGGACGTGCCACGCGATTCTCCCCTCCTGCACGCGAAACATGGCGAACACTCTCAAAAGCGCGCGCGTCTTTCAACAGATTTGTTTTCGATTCTGTTCGCTTTTGCGCAAGCTGCTGATCTAAATGGTCATTTTAATTTTCGCAAACGAAATCTCCGGGCGTCGCGAAAGAAATGAACCGGAAAATCTGTTGCCTGACGCTTGCGTCAGCAGATACGCTGGGTCAATTCTTCGATCCGATGGCCGTTCTGGGCAGATCCGAAAGGAAACGAACATGTCGCAAACCTTCCGCCACCCGGAAATCCTCGACATTGCCCGGCGCGAAGGGAAGGTGACGGTCGAAGGGTTGGCCGATCATTTCGGCGTAACCCTGCAAACGATCCGGCGCGACTTGTCCGATCTTGCGCAGGCCGGGCGGCTGGAACGGGTACACGGCGGGGCGGTGCTGCCTTCCAGCATCACAAATATCGGCTATGAAGAGCGGCGTACCCTGAACCCGCAGGCGAAAACGGCCATCGCGCGCGCTTGTGCCGCCAATATCCCCAACGACATTTCGCTGTTCCTGAACATCGGCACCTCGACCGAGGCCGTCGCCCGCGAGCTGTTGCACCATCGCAAACTGATGGTGGTGACCAACAATATGAACGTGGCCAATATCCTTGTTGCCAACTCGGAATGCGAGATCATCGTGACCGGTGGGCATCTGCGGCGCTCGGACGGAGGGCTGATCGGCAACCTTGCGGCGGATACCATCAGCCAGTTCAAATTCGACCTTGCCGTGATCGGCTGCTCGGCGCTGGATGCGGACGGCGACCTGCTGGACTATGATATTCAGGAAGTGGCGGTCAGCCAGACGATCATGGCCCAGTCACGCAAGGTCTTTCTGGTGGCGGATCATTCCAAGTTCAGCCGCAACGCCCCGGCGCGGATCGGATCGCTGGCGCGGATCGACACCTTTTATACCGACGAGCCATTGCCCGGAGACCTTGCCGCCCGCTGCAAGGACTGGGGCGTCAGGGTGCAGTTGTCGGACGGCACGTGAGCGCAGTCGGATAATTTGAATTATGTTAATTTTGGCGCTGAAATGATGCGGCGTCGATCTTTCGTGCGGGTCGGTTTCCCCGTCGCGGTGCCTTGTCAAAGCGGTACACAAAGCGCCCAAAAATTAATCCCCTGTCCTTGGCTGCAAGACCTTTCAACGGCAACCCGGCACTGATAGTCGCCGAATAAGGTGCTGTTTTATCTAAGCAAGGAGAGCTTCATGCTCGGTTTTATCTCACGACCCATGGTCAGGATCGTGGACCGCTACCTGCCGGATCCCTTTGTCTTTGTCCTTGTGCTGACACTGGTGGCCGGGTTGGCCGCCGTGTTGACGCAAGGGACCGGCCCGATGGAGGTTGTGACCTTCTGGGGCGATGGTTTCTGGTCGCTTCTGACTTTTTCGATGCAGATGCTTCTGGTGCTTGTCACCGGTTACATGATGGCATCCACGCCGCTGGTGCGGCGCGGGCTTTCTGCGCTGGCGGGCATGGCCAGCAGCGCCGGCAGCGCGATCCTTCTGGTCAGCGTGGTGTCGCTGGCTGCGTCTTGGATCAACTGGGGCTTTGGCCTTGTCGTTGGGGCGCTGTTCGCCCGCGAACTGGCGCGGACGATCAAGGTTGACTACCGCCTTCTGGTGGCCTCGGCCTATTCCGGGTTCATCGTCTGGCACGGTGGTCTGGCCGGATCGGTGCCCTTGTCCATCGCGACCGAAGGCCATCCCTTCGCCAATATCACCGGGGTTGTGCCCACCTCGGAGACGATCTTTTCCGTGTTCAACCTGAGCATCGTGGTCGCGTTGTTCATCGCGGTTCCTCTGGTGAACCGTGCGATGATGCCGCGCGAGGACGAAGCCGTCTACGTCGATCCTGCCCTGCTGGCTGAAGACGACCGCCCGAAACCCGAAAGCCCGACCCCGGCAGAGTGGCTGGAAAACAGCATGGCGCTGTCGGTACTGGTGGGGGCCGCGGGCGCGGCATGGCTGATCCAGTATTTCGCTCAGGGCGGCGGGCTGTCGCTGAACGTCATCAACTTCTTGTTCCTGACGCTGGCGATCCTGTTGCATGGCACGCCCAAGAACCTGCTGAACGCGCTGACCGACGCGGTCAAAGGCGGCGCGGGCATCGTGATCCAGTTCCCCTTTTACGCGGGGATCATGGCAATCATGGTGAAATCCGGTCTTGCGGCGAGCATCTCGGAACAACTGGTCGGGCTGGCTTCGGCGGCGACCCTGCCGTTCTGGTCCTTTATCTCGGCGGGGATCGTGAACTTTTTCGTGCCTTCGGGCGGCGGTCAATGGGCGGTGCAGGCCCCGGTGATCCTTCCTGCGGCAGAGGCGCTTGGCGCGGATATTGCGCGGACCTCGATGGCAGTGGCCTGGGGGGATGCATGGACCAACATGGTGCAACCTTTCTGGGCGCTGCCGATCCTTGGGATCGCGGGGCTGCGGGCCAAGGACATCATGGGCTTTTGCGTGGTGCATCTGATCCTGTCGGGGATCATCATTGCGGTTGGTCTGACCTTCCTTTGACCGGCAAATGAAAAAACCCTGCCCGGTCGCGTGACCGGGCAGGGTGCGGCAGGCCGGGTCAGGCTGCGGAGGAGGCACCTTGCCGACCGGCCGGTTTCGGGGTCCGGCGGCAGCCGGTCAGATCGTCAGCCCCCCGCCGATGACCAGAACCTGCCCCGAGACGTAATTCGATTCCGGAGCGCAGAGCAGGTAGACGCCATCCGCCGCCTCTTCGGGGGTGCCGCCACGGCCCAGCGGAACCTGCGCGCCAAAGGCGTCGGCGGCGGCCTTGGGGATGCCGACCCCGACAGTATTTCCATCGACGACAACGCTGGCCTTGGTGTCGCGGGCCTCGGTCAGGCGGGTTTCGATAAAGCCGAAAGCGGCGCAGTTTACATTGACCTTGTAGCGGCCCCATTCCTTGGCCAGCGTCTTGGTCAGCCCGACGACGGCGGCCTTGCCCGAGGCATAATTGGCCTGCCCCACATTGCCGCCCAGCCCGGCGATGGACGAGATATTCACCACCTTGCGGAACACTTCCTGCCCTTGTGTCGCCTCGGTCTCGGCAAAGTTGCGGATATGCGGGGCGGCGGCGCGCAGCACCTGGAAGGGGGCTTTGACGTGGACGTTCAGCATGGCGTCGAACTGGGCGTCCGTCATTTTGCCGACGAAGGAATCCCAAGTGTACCCGGCGTTGTTCACGATGATGTCGACGCCGCCAAAACTTTCCATTCCGGATTGGATGAACCGTTCGGCAAAGCCCGCCTCGGTCACGCTGCCGACCACCGCATGGGCCCGACCGCCAAGCGCATTGATCGCCTCGACCACCTCGGCGGCGGGGGCGGCGTCCAGATCGTTGAGGACCACATGCGCCCCTTCGCGCGCCAGTTTCAGCGCCACGGCACGGCCGATCCCGCGTCCGGCACCGGTGACATAGGCTGTCTTGCCCTTGAGTCTTTGGTTGTCCATCTGTCGTCTTTCTGTTCAGGAAATCTGTGAAGCGGCGGCAAGGTGGACCGTGGCGCTGCCTTTCAGCACCGGCGTTCCATCCTGAAGAACAGCCCGCAGTGCGAGCTCCAGTTCAGTTTCGTCACCTTGGGCGCGGCGGTCCGTTACCGTGCCTGTCACGTGCAGTTCCGCGTGGACCGGAACGATGGCGACAAAGCGGGCGGACAGGGCGCTGATCCGCGCGGCCCCGGCCCATCCCGTCACCAGCCGCCCGAATTGCGCCATGCCCAACATGCCATGCGCAAAGACATCCGGCTGACCTGCCTTGCGGGCAAAGTCGATGTCGATGTGGATCGGGTTGTGATCCAGCGATACCCCCGCATAAAGCGCCAGCGTCCGGCGCGAGATGGGGCCGAAGGTCAGCTTTCCGATGCTGTCGCCTGTCCGGGCGGTCTCAGGGGGCGGTTGCGTGGCGGTCATCGCTCTGCTCCTGTGTCCAGCCGATGCACCAGCGTCCGCTGGCAGGTCACCAAAGGTCCGCGATCGGGATGGCGGATCACGGTTTCCAGCCGGGCCAGTTCCATCCGTCCGCCGCCTGCGTCCGAAAAGCCAAGAACGGTGGTCTGATGGTACAGCCTGTCCCCGGCGTGGATCGGACCGTGATAGTGATAGGTTTCCTCGCCATGCAGGAGATAGCGGAAATCGGCCCGGATCAGCGCGTGTACATCCGGCACCCCGGCACGGGCCGCATCCTGCATCGCCGCCATGTCGATGACCGCCGCGTAGGTTGGCGGGGCCACGATGTCCGGGTGCCCCGCCGCGCGCGCGGCCTTGACGCTTAGAAAGACCGGATCGGTTTCGCCAATGACCTCGGCAAAGCGGATCAGGCTGGCGCGGTCGACGTGGATTTCTTGCGGCGTGGTGGCTTGGCCGACCGTCTGCCGGTCGAACAAGCCAGGGTGCGCGGCGGCGTCCATGACGGTCTCAGCCCGCACGTTCGATCAGCACGGCCATGCCCTGCCCCGCGCCAAGACACATCGAGATGATCGCATAGCGCCCGCCGGTGTCATCAAGATGGTCGAAAGCCGTCAGCGTCATGCGCACGCCGGTTGCGCCGGGCGGGTGGCCGATGGAAATGCCGCCGCCGTAAAGGTTGGTCCGGTCACGCGGGATGTTCAGCATCCGTTCGGCGTGCAGGTTCACGACGGCAAAGGCTTCGTTGATCTCGAAATAGTCGATGTCGTCCACGGTCATACCGCGCCGTTTCAGCAGCCGGTCGATGGCGGGCACCGGACCACAGCCCATGATGCGCGGCGGCACACCGACGATTTCCCAGTCTACCAGCCGCGCGCGCGGGGTGAGCCCGTTGGCGCGGGCCGCATCGCTGTTGCAGACCAAAAGGAAGGCCGCGCCGTCGGTCAGACCGCTGGAATTGCCAGCCGTGACCTGCCCGCCCGCGCGGAACGCCGGTTTCAGCGTCGCCAGCTTGTCGCGGGTGATCTGGGGGCGGGGAAATTCGTCCGTTTCGAACAGCCGCGTGCCCTTTTTCTCGGGCACGTCGATGGGCGCAATCTGGCGGGCCAGAAAACCAGAGCTGATCGCGGCGCCGGCGCGCTGCTGCGAAGTCAGCGCATAGTCGTCCATGTCTTGGCGCAGATAGCCGTAATCCTCGGTCAGGTTTTCGGCGGTTTCGCCCATCAGCGACAGGTCGAACGGGTCGCGGTAGGCGTAGTCGATCATGTCGAGCACCTCTCCGGCACCCCGCTTCATGCCCCAGCGGCCACCGGTCAGCACGTAGGGCACGCGCGAGGCGTTTTCATAGCCTCCCGCCAGCGCAAGGCGGCTGTGCCCCGAGATGATCTGTTCGGCGGCAGAAACAATGGCCTGTGTGCCCGACCCGCAGGCGCGCGACACGTTCAGCGCGCAACTGTCCTCGCGCATTCCGGCCCCCAGCGCCGTCACCCGCGACGAAAACAGCCCGCCCTGCCCCACGGGAATGACATTCCCGCAGACGAGGTGATCGACCTTCTCAGCGTCCAGGGCATTGGCGGCCAGCGTCGCGCGGGCGGCATGAATTGCCAGATCCGTGCCTTCTATGTCCTTGAGAGATTTTCCAAAATCTCCGAAGGGTGTCCGTTTTCCGGCACAAAGAAAGATGTCTTGGGTCATGGGATGCCCAACTCCTGGTCTTGTGAAACTGATGATGCTGTGCCCGTCCGGGCCGGGTCTGTCAGACCGGGCGGATCAACCGTCCGGTTCGGTCCCGGCCGGCTTGGCGTCTTTGGGCTTGCGTCCGGTGCGGGCGCGGGCCGGGGCCTCTGCCGTGCGGTCGAGCTCTTCGAATTCTTCCTGAGTCACGCCGTTTTCCTGCAACCGTTCGACGGCGAATGTCAGGATCTGGTCCAGCCCGCGGATTCCTTCGTCCAGCGCGGCGCGCCGTTTCTGGAAATCTTCGAGAAAGCCGTAGGTGTAGCGATACAGGGTCTTGATCGCGTCCAGTTCGTCGGCGCTGGCGTCATAGGCTTCGAGGTATTTGCCGATCTGGTGCAGGGACAGGCCGATCTGCTGGCTCGACCGGACGATGATCCGGATCCGCCCCCGATCGGCACGGGTAAAGACCCGCTGCCCGCCCAGCCTCGCCGGTTTGATCAGGCCTTTTTCTTCGTAGAACCGAATGGTCTTTTCACTGACGCCGACCTGTTCGGCGATTTCCGAGATCGTGAACAGGTCCGGTTCCGCCGAAGCGGTCTGGCCTTCGAATTCCTGACCGATGGTACGGACGCGGGGTGCGGTCATTGCGGGCTCCATGTATCGTTGCGCCCGGCCGGGACCGGGCGCCTGTCACTCAAAACGGAAGTTCTTCCTTTATAACGACCCATTCGCCGTTCTGCACCTGTGACAGGATCAGGCTGTCCATGCCGCTGCGCTTGGTCTTGCTGTACGAGATATTGGGGCCGTCAAAGATATCGCGATAGTCGGAAATCCCGTTGAACGCCTGCATGAAGCTTTCCGCCGTCACATCCGGACCCGCCGCCTTGAGCGCAGTCACCACGAGGTCGGCCATGACATAGCCGATCTGCGCCTGCGGGTTCGGCTCCTGCCCGAATTCCGCGACGTAGCGGGTGTACCAGTCGTGCACGGCTGGGGCGGTTTCCCGGGCGGCCTCGAAATCCGGCAGGGCAAAAGGCGCGGCCACGTACAATCCGTCCATCTCGGGCGTTTCCGCGATCAGCGGGATCAGCGGCACCATGTTCCCGATCACCGGCACGTCCCAGCCCGCCTCGCGCACGGCGGTGTACATTTGCAACGTGTCCCGGACGAAAGTGCCCAGCACAAGGATCTCACAGCCCGAATTCTTGAGGCTGGTCACCGAACCGGTGAATTCGGTTTCGGCGGTGCGGTGGCGTCCGACGGCGGTGACCTCAAGGCCCAGATCCCTGACCGCCGCGTCAAAGCCAAGTTCGACCTCGGCGCCGAAATCGGTGGCCTGGGTTTGCAGGCAGACCTTTTTCTTGCCGGTCGCTTCGACGAGGTATTTCATCCCGCCGACGGTCTGGTCGCGGTAGCTGGTCAGATAGCCGATGGTCAGCGGGTTGGCCGGTTCGAACATCGACAGCGCCGCGGTCAGCGGAAAGACGTTGGGAACGCCCGCTGCAAGCTGTTTCGGCATGGTGGCGTTATTGTGCGGCGTGCCGACATTGGCCACCATGGCGAAAACCTTGTCTCGGTTCACAAGGCGGTTGGCGGCACGGACGGCCAGCGGCACCTGATACTGCATGTCCTCGACAAGGAAGGTGATCTTGCGGCCGTGAATGCCGCCTTCGGCGTTCACCTCGTCATAGCGCATGCGCTGGCCGTTGGTGGCCGCGACGCCCCAGACTGCAACCGGCCCGGACAGGTCCGAATACGATCCTATACGGATTTCCGTATCGGTCACACCCTGCGTATCGGCCAGCGCGGCCCCGCCAAGGCAAAGCGCAAGCGCGGCGGCCTGAAGTGTTCTGCGTGTCATTCTGGTCTCCTCCCTGAATATCTGTCGGCATGGCTGGCCGTCGGTTTACGCGCCGTACATCTGGTCGATCAGCGCGCTGTATTTCTCGCTGACGAAGCTGCGCTTGAGCTTCATCGTGGGCGTCAGTTCCTCATCCTCGGCGGTCAGCAGCACGTCGATCAGGCGGAACTTCTTGATCTGCTCCACCGGCGAGAACCGCGTGTTTACCTTGGCGATCTCGCCGTCGATCAGATCGACGATCTCGGGCCGCGCACAAAGTGAACGGTAGTCGGTGAAGGGGATGGCGTTCATCTGGGCGAAATGTTCGACGTTTTCCTTGTCGATCATGATGAGCACCGTCAGGTACTTGCGCTTGTCGCCCACCACCACGCTGTCCGAAATGTAGGGCGAGAATTTCAGCTCGTTCTCGATCTGGCTGGGGGTGATGTTCTTGCCGCCCGCGGTGATAATGATGTCCTTGATCCGGTCGGTGATCCGCAGGCTGCCATCCTCGTCCAGCTGGCCCACATCGCCGGTGTGAATCCAGCCGTCCACAAGCGTTTCGGCGGTTTTCTCGGGCAGGTTCAGGTAGCCGGTGAACCCGCCGTCCGAGCGGATCAGGATTTCGCCGCTTTCGGCCAGCTTGAGGCTGACACCGGGCACGGCGGGGCCGACGGTGCCCGGTTTGAACGTGCCCGCGCGGGTCAGCGTGGCGATCCCCATCTCGGTCTGGCCATAGACCTCGACGATGGGCAGGCCGAGGCTGAGATACCAGCGCAGCAGGCTTTCCGAAATCGGTGCCGCCCCCGAGGCAAGGAACTGTGCCCGGTCCAGCCCGATCAACTGCTTGATGTTGTGGAACACCAACCGGTCGGCCAGCGCGAACCCCAGCCTGTCCAGCGGTGAAAGCGGCTGACCCGCGATCAGCTTGTCCGCGCGCCGTTCGCCCAGCTTGCGGGCCAGCCCATAGACAGTCTTGCCGATCCATGTGGCCTCGCTCATCAGCGTGTTGATCCGGGAATAGGATTTCTCCCAGATGCGGGGCACGCCGAAAACCACCGTCGGCGACAGTTCCTTGAGGTTCTGAGGCACCGAGTCCGGGGATTCGGCAAAGTTGATGGTCGCCCCCGTCGCCAGCGGCATGCAAAGCGAAAACAGCCGTTCCGCCACATGGCACAGCGGCAGGTAGGTCAACAGTTCGTCATCCGGCCCGATGCGGAAATGATCCGGGGCCAGCGTCATCTGAAAGACCAGCGCCCGCTGCGGGATCATCGCCCCCTTGGGCCGCCCGGTGGTGCCGGACGTGTAGCAAAGGATGCCAAGATCGTCGGGCGAGGTGTCCGCAACGATCTTTTCGATCTCGCCCGGATGTTCGCGCCAGGCCAGCCCGCCGGTTTCATACAGGTGTTCGATGGGCTGGATGCGGTCGTCCCGAAAGGTACGCAGGCCTTTGTCATCGAAGAAGAACACGGCTTCGACGCCGGGCACCTCGTCGCGGATCTCGATGTATTTGTCGAGTTGTTCCTCGCCCTCGACGAACAGCACGCGGGTGCCGCTGTCGGACAGGACATAAGACAATTGCGCGGGCTGGTAGGTGGGATAGATGCCGTTGACGGTGCCACCAGCCAGCATCACGCCCATATCGGCCCAGACCCATTCCTTGCAGTCCTCGGACAGGATCGAAACCACATCGCCTTTGTTCAGGCCCAGTTTGCGCAGCCCATGGGCAATGCGCATGGCCCGGTCGTGAAAATCCTTCCAAGAATAGGTCTGCCAGAGGCCAAAGTCCTTTTCGCGCATGGCGATGCGGTCGCCACGCTCGGCCGCTTTTTTCAGGAACAGCTTTGGCACCGTGTCGCAGCCGTCGATCCTGTGAACCTTGGGGTCAAACGCGCTGCCGTCAATCGAGGATATCTGGTTCATCTCACGCCTACCTCCAGGTTTTCTGCTTTTTCCAGCGGCGGTTTTCCCGCGCGCCCTGTTCCTTTTGGCCGAGGTAGAATTCCTTGATGTCCTGACTTTGCAGCAGGTCCCGGGATCGGCCGTCCATGACCACGCCGCCGACCTCCATCACGTAGGCGCGGCGCGAAACCTGAAGCGCCACGTTGGCGTTCTGCTCGACCAGCAGGATGGTCATGCCGTCCTCGTCGTTCAGCCGTTTGACGATTCCAAAGATTTCTTCGACCAGCTTGGGTGACAGCCCAAGGCTGGGTTCGTCGAGGATCATCAGGCGCGGGCGGGACATGTATCCGCGCCCGATCGCCAGCATCTGTTGCTGACCGCCGGACAGGTATCCCGCCATCTTTGCCTCGTAGGTGCGCAGCACCGGGAAGAACTCAAAGACCTTTTCAAGGTCCTCGGCGACGGCCCGGCGGTCGCGACGCCGGAAAGCCCCCATGGCAAGGTTTTCGCGGACGCTGAGAAAGGGAAAGACCTCGCGTCCCTCGGGCACATGGGCCACGCCCTGCGCGGCAACCCAGTCGGGATCGCGTCCCTGAATTTCCTGCCCTTCCAGCAGGACCCGCCCCTTGCGGGTGTCCAGCGCGCCCGAGATGGATTTCATCAGCGTGGTCTTGCCCGCGCCATTGGCACCCAGAACGGCGACCATCTCGCCCGGTTCAACCGACAGGCTGACACCGCGGATCGCCATGATCGGGCCATAGTAGGTTTCGAGGTTGCGCACCTCCAGCAAAGGGTCAGGCATTGGCTCCTCCAAGGTAGGCGGCCTGCACCGTGGGGTCGGATTGCACCTCGGCCGCCGTGCCAAGCGCGAGAGGCGCGCCGTTGTTCAGCGCCAGCACTCTGTCGGCCATGCGGTTGACCAGCGACATGTCGTGTTCGACCATCATCATGGTGATGCCCAGATCGTCGCGGATGTCCTCCAGCCAAAAGGCCAGATCGTCGGTTTCCTCGTTGTTCAGACCCGAGGCCGGTTCATCCAGCAGCAACAGCGAAGGTTCGGAGCACAGGGCGCGGGCGATCTCGACGTTCTTGCGCGCGCCATAGGGCAGGTCGCGGATGCGTTCATCGCGCAGATGGGACATGTCGAGCAGATCGATCACGCCCTCGACCGCCATGCGGTGTTCGCGTTCCTCGGCGCGGACCTTTCCGGGAAAGATCATCTCGGCCAGCAGGTTGCGGCGGGTGTGGCGATGACGCCCGACCAGCAGGTTTTGCAGCACGGTCGCGTTTTCGAACAATTCGATGTTCTGAAAGGTCCGTGCGATGCCGAAATCCACCACGCGGTGCGGTTCGGCGGCCAGCAGGTCATGCGCCCCATAGCGCAGCGTGCCTCCGGAAGGGGTGTAGATCCGGCTGAGCAGGTTGAAGATCGTCGATTTGCCCGCGCCGTTGGGGCCGATGATGGCAAAGATCTCGCCCGGTTCGACCATGAAGGACACGCCGTCCACGGCCCGCACGCCACCGAATTCGACGGACAGGTTTTCAACTTCAAGCCGGTTCATCGCATCCGCTCCGTCTTGAGATAGCTTTTCTGCCGCACGAAGCTCGCGCGCTTGTAGTAGGGGAAGGTTTCAAGAAAGAGCCGGAACTTGTGCCAGCGGCCAGCCATGCCTTCGGGTGCATAGATCAGCACCAGCACGATCACGACGCCGAACAGCAGCGGCTCCAGCCCGGCCTGATTGGCGATGCCGTCGGGCAGCGCGCTGCGCAACAGGCTGATTCCGAAGGGCAGTGCGGTGATAAAGATCGCCCCCAGAACCGCCCCCAGCAACGAACCCATGCCGCCCACCACAACCATCAACAGCAGGCGCAGCGATTCATTGATGCCAAAGGTTTCGGGCGAGAGGTAAAACAGGTGATGCGCCATCAGCACCCCGGCCAGCCCGGTGATGGCCGCGCTCAGACCAAAGGCCTTGATCTTGTGCCAGGCGACATTCACCCCCAGCGACCGCGCCGAAAGTTCCGAGTCGCGGATCGCCTGAAAGGCCCGCCCGGTTGGTCCGCGCATCAGGTTCGCGACAGCCAGCAGAACGAAAACGGTGATGACAAGGTCAAGGTAATACTGTTGCGCCGGGTCGGTCAGGTACAGGCCAAGGATCTGAATGTCGGGCACCGCGATCCCGGCATGGCCGCCGGTCACATGTTCCCATTCGCCGATCATGGTTTCGACCAGCACGGCGAAGACCAGCGTCGCAATGGCAAGGTAGAACCCGTGCATTCGCGACGCCGACCGGCCAAGGATCAGGCCCGCAATCCCGGCCAGTGCAACCGACAGCGCCAGCGACACAAGAAAGGGCAGCCCCATGGTCAGGAACACGGCATGCCCATAGGCACCGATGCCCAGAAAGGCCGAGTGACCAAAGCTGACCTGCCCGGTAAACCCCACCAGCAGCATCAGGCCGACCCCGGCCACGATGTAGACAAACAGCATCCCGATTTCGGTCAGGTAATAGGGATCGACCAGCAGGGGCAGGAGGGCAGCGGCCAGAAGGGCCAGCCCGACGCGGATCTTCTCTCCGCGTTTGGGCAGGTGGTCGATGTCCTGATCATAGCTGGTTTTGAACAAAACCTGCATGGCTCACACCTTTTTCTGGAAGGTCTGGACGATCAGGCCCTCGGGTTTGATGAAGAGGACCACAAGCATCAGGATGTAGGCAGAGACGCCCTTGATCGCGGGCAGGAAGTAGTCGGCAAAGGGTTCGGCCACGCCGATCAGCAGGCAGCCCAGCAAGGCCCCGGGGATCGACCCAAAACCGCCGATCACCGACCCGGCCAGCGCCTTGAGCCCCAGCGCGCCGATCTGCGTGTCGACCTGCGTCAGCGGGGCATTGAAGACGCCCGCCAGCGCCGCGATCATCGCGCCGATGGCCCAGACGATCGAAACCAGACGTTTGACAGGGATGCCCATGTAGTAGGCGGCCAACTGGTTCTGGCTGGCGGCCTGCATGGCAACGCCCAGACGTGAGCGGGCAAAGAAAAAGAACAGCCCGGCGCACATGACCACGGTCAGGACGATGATCGCGATCCTGTCGCTGCGGATTGACACTGATCCCATGTCAAAGCTGCCCGAGAAGGGCGTACTCAGCGACAGCAGGTCCCAGCCCCAGATCATCCCGGCGATGGACCGAAAGATAAAGCCGAAGGCGACCGTCAGGATAAAGACGCTGGTCTGGCTTTGCCCGATGATCCGGCGCATGACCACCGCGTCCAGCAGATAGCCCACGGTTCCCACCGCAAGCACCGCGCAGATCAAGCCGGGCCAGAAGCCGAACAGGCTGGTCAAGGTGATGGCCGCAAAGGCGCCCAGCATCATGAATTCGCCATGTGCAAAGTTGACCACCTCGGTGGCCTTGTAGATCAGCACGAAACCCAGTGCGATCAGGCCATAGGCGCAGCCCTGGCTGGCGCCGGTCACGAACAAGGTCGTGTAGTCCTGCAGTGAAAGCATTCCCCTCCCCTTCTCTGCTTTATCCCTGAGAAGCCTCTATTATAAAGGAATCTGTGGGCAAAAATTTTTGGACACCCCCCCGCCCGGCACCTCCCATGCCGGCGGCGCGTGTCCTGTCACTGATCCAGTGATCGTGAAATCAGCTCCAGCATGATTTCGGATGTGCCGCCATAGATCCGCTGGACCCGGGCGTTGGTGTAGAACTGGCTGATCGGATATTCGGTCATATAGCCATATCCGCCATGCAGTTGCAGGCAGGTGTCGATGACCTCTCCCTGTGCCTCGGTCGCCCATAGCTTGGCGATCGAGGCCGTTGCGGCATCCAGGTCGCCTGCGAGGTACTGGGCCATGCATTTGTCGACAAAGGCGCGGGTGACCTCCAGCTTGACCTTGCAGCGGGCCAGGGCAAAGCGCGTGTTCTGGAAATCCATGATGCGTTTGCCAAAGGCCTGACGCTCGGCAACATAGGTTCGGGTCAGGTCCAGCGCGCCTTCGATGGCACCCAGCGACCAATAGGCAATCAACAGACGTTCCCAGGGCAGTTCCTGCATCAACTGCGAAAAGCCCCGGCCTTCGACCCCGCCAAGGATGTTGGCCGCAGGCACCCGCACCGCGTCAAATCGCAGTTCCGAGGTGTCCTGCGCCTTCATCCCGATCTTGTCGAGGTTCGCGCCGCGCACCACCGCGCCGATCTGTTCCGGCTCGACCGCCACCAACGAGATGTCGCGGGCAGAGCCGGTGTCGCCGGTCCGGGCCACCACCAGCATGAAATTCGAGGTCTGCCCGTTGCTGATAAAGATCTTGGACCCGTCCAGCACAAGGTCGTTGCCGTCCCGCACCGCACGTGTGCGAATGCCTTTCAGGTCGGACCCTGCGCCCGGTTCGCTCATCACGATCGAGGGGATCGCCTCGCCCGTGGCCAGCATTGGCAACCATTTGGCCTTTTGCTCGGGGGTGCCGTGCATCACCACGTAGTTCTTGACGATGCTCTGAACGATAAAACCCCAGCCAAGCGCGTTCACCCGGCCCTGTTCCATGCAGATCAGCGCGTCGATGCCGCTGCTGTTGGCGCTTTCGGCGTCCAGACCGCCATATTCGGCGGGGATGCCGCCGCCCAGCAGGCCCATCGCGCCGGCGCGGGTCCACAGGGACGGTTCCACTTGTCCTGCCTGTTCCCAGCGGGGTTCGTTGGGCAGGATCTCATCGGCAAAGAAACGGCGGATGGTCTCGCTGAACATCAGGTGCTCATCGGTCATCCAAGAGGTGTCGAGAGGCATGTCAGGTCTCCGTTTCTGCCGTCAGGGTGGCCAGCGATTGCCGCAGCACCCGTTCGATATCGGTTTGATCCAGTTCGGCCAGCCCGTCTTCGGGAATCCCGGCTGAAATACGGCTGGCCAGTTCCAGCGCGGCCAGCGCCAGCCTGCGCGAGTTGCGCTTGGCCCGGCGGTCGGCGCGGGCTTGGGTTACGCGGCTGTCCAGAACGGCCCGCAGGTCATCCACGCCTGCGCCGGTCGAGGCCGCCACGCGCAGCACCGGAATGTCCTGCCGGTCGCTGGCCCGCAGCGCCAGCATCGCTTCGAGGTGCTTGGCAGTCTGTTCGGCCTCCGGGCGGTCGGCCTTGTTGACGACCAGCACGTCGGCGATTTCGAGGATGCCGGCCTTGATGGCCTGCAATTCGTCGCCCAGACCCGGGGCCGAAATGACAACGCTCTGGTCCGCGACCTGCGTGATTTCGGTTTCCGACTGGCCCGCGCCGACGGTTTCGATCAGGATCAAGGGCCAGCCCGCGGCATCTATCACGTCGGCCATGTCATGCGCCGCAAGGCACAGTCCGCCCAGATGCCCGCGCGCCGAAACCGAGCGGATGAAAACACCGTCATCCAGACTGTGCGCACCCATGCGCGTGCGGTCGCCCAGAACCGCCCCGCCCGAGACCGGGCTGACCGGGTCGATGGCCAGCACCGCCACCGGCTGACCTGTCTTGCGCCATTCGCGGATCAGCGCGTCGACAAGTGTGGACTTTCCCGCGCCCGGCGGGCCGGTAAAGCCGATGATCCGGGCCTTGCCGGTATCGGCCTCCAGCAGGCGCAACAGCGCCTTGCCCTCTTCCCCGCCGTTTTCGGCGATGGTCAGCGCGCGGCCAAGCGCCATGGGGTCACCTTGCCGGACCTTTTGCGCCAATCGTTCGATGCGCGATGTCTCTGCCATGGACATTCAGGCCACCATCTGCGGATGGCCAAAGCCAAGCTCGCGTCGCAGGCAGGCGATGATTTCGCCATGGGTGACACCGACCAGCGCCGCGTCGACCACCTTTTGATAGGCATTTTCGGTGCCGGTTGCCGCGCGGGCCAGATCCTCCAGCGCCTTGCGCACAACGTCCTGATCGCGACCTGCCTTGAAGGCGCGGAACTGGGCCACCTGCGCCTCCATCGCGGCGCGGTTTGGGCGGTAGGTGTCGACCTCTTGCTGTTCCGTGTCGGCCTGATAGCAGTTCACGCCGACGACCTTTTCGCCCCCCGTTTCGATGCGGTTCTGATATTCAAAGGCGGATTTTCCGATCATGCGCTGGACGATGCCGGCATCGACGGCCTTGTACATGCCGCCTGCCTGTTCGATCACGTCCATGACCTCGAGGATCTTTTCCTCCATCTGGTTGGTCAGCGCCTCGACATAGTACGAACCCCCCAGCGGGTCGATGACGTCACACAGATGTGCCTCTTCGCGCAGGATGTTCTGCGTGGCGACGGCGATCCGGGCGGAGTCTTCGGTCGGGCAGGCCAGCGCCTCGTCGAAACCGTCGGTGTGCATCGACTGCAACCCGCCAAAGATCCCGGCGATGGCCTGAGCCGTCACCCGCGCAATATTGTTGAGCGGTTGCTGTTGGGTCAGGTCGACGCCAGAGGTCTGGCCGTGGAACTTGAACCGCCACGACCGGGGATCCTTGGCTCCGAAACGGTCGCGTGTGATCCGCGCCCAGATGCGCCGCCCGGCGCGGAACTTGGCCACCTCTTCAAAGACGCTGATCGAGATGTCGAAGAAATAGGTAAAGCGGGGCAGGATATTGTCGGGGTCCATGCCCGCGTTGATGCAATCCTCGGCGTATTGGATCGCCGTCGACAGGGTCAGCCCCATGGTTTCGGCCGGGGTCGCGCCCGCCTGCTGCATATGCTGGCCCACCACCGATACGGGGTTCCAGTTGGGCACGTTCTCGCGGCAGAACTTGACGTGATCCACGAACATCCGCCGCGCGCCCGGCTGGCTGAGGCGATAGAACATGTGATTGGCAACGTAGTGCGAGATATAGTCGGACTGGTTCGCCGTGCCGGTGATCTTGTCAAAGGGGATGCCGCGCCGCTGTGCCACGCCCAAGAGAAAGGCGAACAGCGTGAAGGGTGTGGGATCGTTCATCGCGGTCGAGATCCGGTCAATCGGCACGCCGTCCAGCGCGGCTTCCATGTGATCGACCGTGTTGATGACCGTGCCGCAGGTGCCCAACAGCGGCACCGGGCTTTCATCGCAGTCGATGCCGCGAAACCCCGAGTTGCAGGGCAGCAGGCTGATGGCCGAAGCCCCCTGCTGAAGAAGCATCTGTACCCGCGCATTGTAATCCTGCGGCGTGCCCAGCCCGATCAGCTGGCGCTGGGTCCATGTCCGGCCCCGGTGCATCGTGTTGTAGATGCCGCGCGTATAGGGGGCCTCGCCGGGCATGCCCAAATCCGCCTGATAGCGGTCTTCGGACCAGTCCAGCGGCGTGTAAAGCGGCTGAACCTCGATGCCAGACCGGTTCACCACGGTCCGGTCCTGCCCGATCTCGCGGTCATACCGTTCAGACCAATTGTCGAACGCGGTCTTCAGCTTGGGATCGGTGGTCATCATGCCATCTCCGCTTCTTCGCGGGCGGTGCGGGCCTCGGCGGCCAGTCCGCGCACGGTGTCGACGATTTCCTGACTGGTCGCGCCGGGGTTGAAGATCGCGCTGACGCCCGCCGCGATCAGGTCGGGTTGTTCGTTTTGCGGAATGATGCCACCCACGATGACGCGCACATGGCCCAGACCGGAGGCTCGCAGCGCCTCCATCAGGTCGGGCAGGATCAGGTGATCGGTCGCCAGAGAGCTGACGCCCACCACATCCACGTCCTCTTGCATGGCCAGCTTCACCACGGCTGCGATTTCCTGCCATGGCGGGGTATAGATCACCTCCATCCCGGCATCGCGCAGATAGGCTGCAACCACACGGCTGCCGCGGTCATGACCGTCAAATCCGATCTTCGTGACCAGAACTCGTTCCGGGTATCCCATTATTCAGATCCTTTTGACTGGATGAGAGCCGGGCATCTTGCAAAGCGCACCAGCTCGCGGGCGATGTCCGCAGGGGTGGACCCGCCGGGCTTGTGCCAAAGCGGCACGTGGTTGACCGCGCCGATCAGGAACAGCCGCAACAGGCGGCGATCGACGTCAACAGGCAGCGGCAAAGCCTCTACCAGGTCGCGCAGAACGGTTTCGTAGCGGTTCCGCAGGTCGATCAGGTCCTGCTCGGCCGAGGGGACGGTGCCGGGCAGGATGCGGATGATCACGCTGGCATAGGCGGTTGGTTCGATGATCATCTCGATATGGGTGGCCAACGTCTTTTCCAGACGGGTCCAGGGGTCGTCCGTCGCGTTCTGGGCTTCGGTCACGCGGTCGGTCAGACGTTTGACGCCTTCATCGTAGACCGCGACCAGAAGCGCCTCCTTGTTGGCGTAGTGGTAATAGATCGACCCGGGCAGCATCCCGCAGGCCTTGGCGATGTCGCGCATGGTGGTCGCCTGATAGCCGCGCGTCGAAAATAGCTCGGCCGCGCTGTCCAGAAGAATATCCAGCCGATTGTTCGAACGCGTTTCGGGTTTCATGATCGCCTCTTAGCCAAACAAGCGTTTGTTTAATTCTCTTCCAGCCCACTGTCAACGATTCCTTTATAGGGGAGGTTGTGCGCATGCCGATGCGGGCGTCCAGGTCCTGCGCCCCAGTCAGACCGAGCTGAGCAGGATCGAGGTTTCGCTGTTGGTGATGCCGGGAATTCCGCGCACTTCGCGCAGAACGCGGTCGAAATCGGCGAGGCTTTCGGCGCTGAGTTGCGCGACAAGGTCCCAATTGCCATTCGTCGAATGCAGTTGGACCAGCGCCGGAATGCCGCGCAGGCTGCGGATCACCTGAGTCGTCGACTGGCCCGAAACCTCGATCATCATGATGGCCCGCACGCTTTGCGGCCCGCTGTCTTCGCGCGCCCGAATGGTGAAACCCAGCACCGCGCCGCTGTCCAGTAGCCGGTCCAGCCGGGTCTGGACCGTGCCCCGCGACACCCCCAACAGACTGGCCAATTTGGACACCGGGGCGCGCCCATCCTCGCGGAGGATGGCAATCAGTTTGCGGTCGAGGCCATCATAGATGTGCATGCAAATCTCACAGTGGGGTTGAGCAATATGCGCAAAACTTCTGAGCATATCTTTCAGCATGGCTCTGCAATCCGTCAACACGGGCCGGTAAGTTTTGCCTGTCGTTTCGTTCAGGAAAGCCCAGCCCATGCCACGATCCTCGCTTCAGGCTCCGGCCGCGGTCGTCATGATCCGCCCGCATCATTTCACACCGAACGCGGAAACCGCCCGCGACAACCATTTTCAGACCGAGGCCGCGGCTGATGCGTCGCTCGTGGCGCGGACCGCCCATGCCGAGGTGACGCGCGCGGCCGAGACCCTGCGAGCCGCCGGTGTGTGCGTTCACCTGTTCGAGGACGAAAGCACCGAGACCCCGGATTCGGTATTTCCGAACAACTGGTTTTCCACGCATTCGGGCGGCCATGTTGCCGTCTATCCGATGTATTCGCCCAACCGCCGGGCGGAACGCCGACAGGACGTGCTGGAAAGGCTCAAACAAGACTACCGCGTGCAGGACATCATCGATTACTCGGGGCTGGAGCAGGACGGTCTTTTTCTCGAAGGCACCGGGGCCATGGTGATCGATCATCTTGAACGCGTCGCCTATGCCGCCCGGTCGAAACGGACGAGCGAGATCCTGCTGGAACGCTTTTGCACCCATTTCAACTATGAACCGGTGGTCTTTGACGCGGTCGATGCGCGGGGGCAGCCGATCTATCACACCAACGTCCTGATGTGCATCGGGACCGATTTCGCGATGGTCGGGCTGGAGTCCATCCCCGACACCGCCCGCCGCCAAGAGGTGGCCGAACGGCTGTACCGCGGCGAACGCGACATGATCGCGCTCAGCCATGAACAGATCTCCGATTTCGCCGGAAATGCGATCGAATTGCAGGGCCGCGACGGTTTTGTTCTGGCCCTGTCATCTCGCGCGTTGCGTTCATTGGATGCGCAGCAACGAAAGACACTGGAACGCCATGTGCGGCTTTTGCCACTGGAAATTCCCACCATCGAACATGCGGGCGGCTCTGTCCGTTGCATGCTTGCCGGGCTGCATCTCAGCGCCCGCACGCCCCGACCCTGCTGAAGAGGTGCCCATGTCCCCCCTCCCGTCCAAACTTGCCTATGTTCCTTTCGTCTCGGTCGAACACATGATGGCGCTTGTTCATCATATCGGCGTCGAGAAGGTGCTGAGCGACCTCGCCTCGGAAATCGAGGCTGATTTTCGCCGCTGGCCCTTGTTCGACAAGACGCCGCGCATGGCTTCGCATTCCGATGTCGGCGTGATCGAGTTGATGCCCACTTCGGACGGCGAGACCTATGGCTTCAAATATGTCAACGGTCATCCCAAGAACATGGCCGAGGGGCTGCAAACGGTGACCGCCTTTGGCCTTTTGGCGGATGTTGCCTCGGGGTATCCCAAGCTGTTGTCCGAAATGACCTTGCTGACGGCCCTGCGCACCGCTGCAACCAGCGCGATGGCCGCGCGGCATCTTGCGCCCAAGGAGGCGCGAACCATGGCGATGATCGGCAACGGTGCGCAATCAGAATTTCAATGTCTGGCCTTCAAGGCGATCTGCGGGATCGACACCGTGCGGCTGTATGACATCGACCCGGCCGCAACCGCGCGCTGCGCGGCGAACCTGAAACACAGCGGGTTGACCGTCGTGCCCTGCCGTTCGGGGCAAGAGGCGATTGAAGGGGCCCAGATCATCACAACCTGCACCGCCGACAAACAATATGCGACGATCCTGACCGACAATATGGTTGGGGCCGGTGTCCACGTGAATGCCATCGGTGGCGATTGCCCCGGCAAGACAGAGCTGCACCGGGACATCCTGATGCGCGCGT
>NZ_JAHUZG010000008.1 GCF_019218285.1 Antarctobacter sediminis | reverse complement strand
GCGGGGTGGAGCAGCCCGGTAGCTCGTCAGGCTCATAACCTGAAGGTCGTAGGTTCAAATCCTACCCCCGCAACCAAATTAAAAAACCAGGCCGCACCTGAAAGGGTCGCGGCCTTTTTGACATTCCAAAGTCAAAATATCCAAAAAAAACATCAACAAAAAACGCGAAGACTAAACCCCAAACGCGCGTCACCAAACTCAGCCCACACCAAATGCCGCCGACTTGTACAGCGAACGGATCCGATGAAAAACCGATCCAGCCTCCCCAGATCCAATAACACGTCCATCAATTTCGAAAACGGGTGTTTGCGCTCCGAATGTGCCGGTCAGAAATGCCTCATCCGCACCATAGGTGTCCACCAGTGAAAAGTTGCGCTCAAAGACGGGTATGTCGTTTTCTCGGCAGATCTCGATAACTTTGGCCCGCGTAACGCCATTCATGCAGTAGTCGCCGGTTGAGGTCCAAACCTCGCCTTTGCGGACAATGAAGAAATTGCAGGCATTGGTCGTGTTCACAAAGCCGAAGGGATCCAGCATCAGCGCCTCGTCGGCACCGGCCCGCACCGCGTGGTTCAGCGCGATGATGCAGTTCAGCTTGGAATGGGAGTTCAGCTTTGCATCCTGTGTCAGCGGCAGGCCGCGGTGATGCGGTACGGTGAACAATGAGATCCCACGTTCAATGACGGACTCGTCCGGTTTCGAATGTTCTGCGATGATGACGATAGTCGGGCCATAGATGCTCAGATGGGGATGCTGAAAAGGTTTGCGCTTGCGCCCCCGCGTGACCATCAGGCGGATGTGGACATCTGTTGTCATGCCATTGGCATTCAACGTATCCCAGATCGCTTGTGTCAGCTCTGCCCGCGTCTTGCCGATGTCCAATTCGAGGTAGAGAGAGGCTTCGTAGAGCCGATCCAGATGCGCATCCAGAAAAGGGATGTTGCCGTCGTATAGGCGCAATCCCTCCCAAATCCCGTCCCCAAGAAGAAAGCCGCTGTCGTAGACCGAAACCTTTGCCTCGTCCCGGTGAACGATCTGGCCGTCGACGTAGATCAGGATATCGTCGTTGCGGTCGTCCGGGGCGGCGTCATGTGTCGAGACGTGGCTGTCGATCATGTTTTGTCCTGTTCTTTGCTCCGCCAAACCTGACATGAGCGGGGGACGAGCGAAAGGCTTGTTCGGGGCGGGGGGACGCGGTATCCCTCCGGTATGACGGATGATGCAGACGCCATCTTGGCTAAATTGCCCGCCCGCCTGCGTGAGGCGCGGCGGGCGCAGGGGCTTTCCTTGGATGCGGTGGCCAAGCTGTCGGGCGTTTCCCGCAGCATGGTCAGTCAGATTGAGCGTGGCGAATCCTCGCCCACCATTGCCACCCTGTGGAACCTGACCCGTGCGCTTCAGGTGGATTTTGCCGGTTTGTTGGAGGATGCACCCGGTCGGCAGATTGAAGTGCTGCGCGCCAGCGATGTTCCGACAATCGAAAACCGCGGCGCGGGCTGTACCATTCGCATTCTTTCACCACCCGAAGAGGCTGGCCGGCACGAGGTCTATGAACTGCGGTTTCTGGCTGGCGGGATGTTGGACAGTTTGCCTCATACGCGTGGTGCCCGTGAGCATCTGAGCGTCATTGAAGGCGAGGTCGAAGTGACCAGCGGAACCGGTGTCGAACGTCTCGGCCCCGGAGATACCGCGCGCTACGCCGCCGATGTGGCCCACAGGATTGCAGCGGCTGCCCCCGCGCGGGCGTTTCTGGTTGTGCAGGATGCATGATTTGACAGGATAGCGGAAAAAAATCCGTAATCACGAAATCCTCTATTTCGGAAATTCTTCCGTCATGTTAGCGTCCCGGGTAACGGAGGCTGATATGACAAACCGATTCCTGACCCACGTGACCGAAACCCTTGCCCAGATCGAGGCAGAGGGGCTGATGAAGCGCGAACGGCTGATCACCTCGCCGCAGGGCGGCGAGATCATGGTCGACGGCCAGCCGCGCATCTGCCTGTGCGCCAACAATTATCTTGGTCTGGCCGATCATCCGGACCTGATCGCGGCAGCCAAGGCCGCGATGGACCCCAAGGGGTATGGCATGGCCTCTGTTCGCTTTATCTGCGGGACGCAGGACCTGCATCGCGAACTGGAAACCCGTTTGGCGCATTTCCTCGGCAAGGATGACTCGATCCTTTTTGCTGCCTGTTTCGACGCAAATGGCGGTTTGTTCGAGCCGCTCTTGGGGCCGGAGGATGCGATTGTTTCGGATGCGCTGAACCATGCGTCGATCATCGACGGTATCCGCCTGTGCAAGGCAAAGCGTTATCGCTACGCCAATTCCGACATGGCGGACTTGGAAGCGCAGTTGAAGCAGGCCCGCGAAGATGGCGCCCGGTTCATCATGATCGCGACGGATGGCGTGTTCTCCATGGACGGGTATCTGGCAAAGCTGCCAGAGATCACCGCGCTGGCGGAAAAATACGACGCGCTTGTCATGGTGGATGACTGTCATGCGACTGGCTTTATGGGGCCGAAGGGGCAGGGGACGCCTGCGCATTTCGGTGTCGATGTGGATATTCTGACGGGCACGCTGGGCAAGGCGCTTGGCGGGGCCATCGGCGGGTATATCGCCGGTCCGCAGCCCGTCATCGACCTTTTGCGGCAACGCGCGCGGCCCTATCTCTTTTCCAATGCACTTCCGCCGTCGGTTGTCGCCGCCGGGATCGAGGCGCTCCGCCTTGTCGAAGAAGGCGATGACCTGCGTAAACGGCTCTTTGACAATGCGGCTTACTGGCGTGCGGGGCTGACAGAGCTTGGCTTTGACCTGTTGCCGGGCGAGCACCCGATCATTCCGGTAATGTTGGGCGAGGCCAAGTTGGCGCAGCAGATGGCGGCGCGGCTTTTTGAACTGGGCGTCTATGTGTCGGGCTTTTTCTTTCCGGTGGTCCCGCGCGGGCAGGCCCGGATCCGCACGCAGATGAGCGCCGCCCTGACACGCGATGATTTGGACAAGGCCTTGGCGGCCTTTGCAACGGCAGGCCGGGAATTGGGAGTGATCCGATGAAAAGCAACCAGATGAAGGCGCTGGTGAAGGCAAAGCCTGAAGAGGGGCTTTGGATGGAACGTGTCCCGGTGCCCGAGATCGGCCCCGATGACGTGCTGATCAAGATCAATGCCACAGGCATCTGCGGCACCGATATTCACATCTGGAACTGGGATGACTGGGCGCAAAAGACCGTGCCCGTCCCGCTGGTGACAGGGCATGAGTTTGCAGGTGAGATCGTCGAGGTTGGCCGCAATGTGGACGATCTCAAGATCGGTCAGCGATGCAGCGGAGAGGGGCACCTGATCGGCAAGCATTCCCGTCAAAGCCGCGCCGGAAAATTCCACCTTGACCCCCAGACACGGGGCATCGGCGTGAACGAACAGGGGGCTTTTGCCCAGTATCTGCGCCTGCCGGCTTTCAACGTGGTGCCTCTGCCGGATGAGATCCCCGATGAAATCGGAGCGATCCTGGATCCTTTGGGGAACGCGGTTCATACGGCGCTGAGCTTTGACCTCGTGGGAGAGGACGTGCTGATCACCGGTGCCGGACCGATCGGGATCATGGCGGCGGCGGTGGCCCGGCACGTGGGTGCGCGTCATGTGGTGATCACCGATGTGAACCCGGACCGGCTGGCGCTTGCGGAAAAGGTGACGGATGTCATCCCGGTGAACGTGGCGACCGAAGATCTCAAGGACGTCGAGGCGCGGTTGAAGATGAAAGAAGGCTTTGACGTCGGGCTGGAGATGAGCGGCAATCAGGCGGCGCTGGACCAGATGGTCGAAACCTTGGTCATGGGCGGGCGCATCGCGCTTTTGGGCATTCCGCCGGGCAAAAGCCCCGTCGACTGGTCGCGTATTGTCTTCAAGGCAATCACGATCAAGGGCGTCTATGGCCGCGAGATCTTTGAAACCTGGTACAAGATGATCGCCATGCTGGAAAACGGGCTGGACGTCAGCCGGGTCATCACTCACCGCTTTCCGGTCGACAGCTTCGAAGAGGGGTTTGCCGCGATGAAGTCGGGAAAATCCGGCAAGGTTGTGCTGGACTGGTAAGCCGCTGGCAGATAGCGGAAACAGGGTGCAAAGGCCCCGGGGATCGCTCCCCGGGGCCTTTTTTCGTTAGGCCTCGAATGCCAGCATAGAGGGGTGGATTTCATAGGTCGGGTGCTGTTCGCCACCGATCACGCCGGGACGCGCATGGCGATAGGTCGACCGCCAATAGGGCTGGATGACCACGCCTTCGTCGCGCATGATCTGTTCCAGTTTGGCCATCAATTCGCGCCGGGTATCAGCATCGGCGATGGCCATGGCCTGCTTCAGCGTTTCGTCGAACTCGGCATTGGCAAATCCGGTTTCGTTCCATGCCTCGCCCGAGCGATAGGCAAGTGCCAGCACCTGAACGCCCAACGGACGCTGCGCCCAGTCGGTCGCCGAGAACGGGTATTTGTCCCAGTCGTTCCAGAAGGTATTGCCGGGGATCACCGTTCGTTTGACCTTGATGCCGGCATCGCGCAACTGGGCCGCCACCGCGTCCGAGGTATCACGCCGCCAGTTGTCGTCTATCGAGATCAGCTCGTGCTCGAAATCGGCTAGGCCTGCCTCGGCCATCAGTGCCACGGCGCCCTCGGGATCATAAACCGGCGCGGGCAGTTGCGCGTATTCCGGGTGGATCGGGCAGACGTGGTGGTTTTCAGCGATAGTGCCATGGCCGCCATAGCCCAGTTCCAGCACAACCTCGTTCTGAACTGCCATGGCAAGGGCGCGGCGCACGCGGGCGTCGGCATAGGGTTTGATCCCGTCGACTTCGGCGTTCTGGTTGGTGCGGATCACGACCGTGTTGGCGGTCAGCGACTCGCTGCGTTGCCAGCCGATGTCATCCATCAGGTCGGCAAACTCGCCCAGCGATTCATAGACCATGTCGATCTCATCGGCCTCTGCGGCGGTGAAATGCGTGACCGAGTCGGTGCCGAAATCAATATATTCCACCTGGTCGAGGTAGGGCCCGCCAAAGACCTCGGTGCCCCACCATGTGTGATCCGTATTGCGAACCATGACTGCGCGCACACCGACCTCAAGCTCGGTCGGGACAAAGGGGCCGGTGCCCTTTCGGTCTGCCATCGGGTCGCCGCTGAAATCCTGCGGCACGATGCCGGCGGGATAGTCCGAAAACCCAGCGATCAGGGTGATGTCCGGCGCGGGCAGGGTCAGCGTCACGGTCAGGTCGTCGGTGGCGACAATTGCCCCGTCACGGGCCTGCTTGGTTTCCGGGTCCACCAGTGTGGCCATGCGCGAGGCCATCGAGTTGCCTTCGACGGTCTGGTCGCACCAGCGCGTGATGTTAAAGGCAACATCGGCGGCGGTGAAAGGCGTGCCATCGTTCCATGTCACGCCGGGGCGCACGTGCAGGATGTACTGTGTTGCGTCCTCATTGACCTCCCAGCTTTCCAGAAGCATCGGCATAAAGCTGCCATCACGCTGATATTCAACGAGAAACTCCAGCCACCCGCGCGAGAAATTCGCCATCTCGGGCCAGTCGTAATTGCGCGGATCCTTCAGTGCGTGGACCGAAGACTGAATTCGCAACGTGCCGCCCTGTGCGGGTTGCGCCTGTGCCTTGCTGGGCAGCGCGGCGCCGATCAGGCCATAGGCCGCGGCGGTGGTCACACCCAGCGAGGTGGCGCGCGCCAGAAATTCGCGGCGCGACAGCGCTCCACGATTGTGTTCGGCGGCAAGGGCCTTGGCTGCGGGGTGAATGGATGGGGTTTCCATGAAAGCTCCAATTCTTTCGGGAAGGATGTGCGTCACGATCGGCGCGGGAAGATCTTGGATCGGTCGGTATGCGACGTGTTCGATTCCGGGTCTGGCTCTTCGTCAGGCGCGCCTTGGGCACAGGCGCACTAAAGGCCGCGCAGGCCAGCGGGTCAAGCGCGCGTTGACGATTTTTCGGGCAGTTTAAAAACGCGGCTCAGATCGCGTAGCGCGTGGCGCCTCTGCGGTTTTCATCGACAGGTTGCGACAAGACCACTGCCTGATGGGCGCGCTGATCGCAATTTGCTCGCGGGCAGACGCGGCAGTTGATGCCGATCTCGGTGGCATGGGCGCGCACCGTGTTCAGCTCTTCTGCGTAGCCAATGCTGCCAACATGTTCCATCGCACAGCCCATGGCCACGGCCAGCCGCACGTCTTGCCGATGGCGGGTAAAGCTGGGGCGGTCGACGGTCCGCGCAAAAACAAAGAACTGAGACCGGTCCGGCATCTCGGCCACCTGCGGCAGGATCAGCCCGGGAGACCGGAAACAGGTGTGCACCTCCAGCCGGGGACAGGCACCGCCGTATTCGGCAAGGTGAAAGTCGGTGGAGTTGAACCTTTTGGTGACATTCCCGGCCTTGTCGATTCGCAGAAAGAAGAAAGGCACCCCGCGCGCCCCGCTGCGCTGCAGCGTGGTGGCCCGGTGACAGGCCTGTTCGAAACTGACGCCAAACCGGGTGGCGAGGTGATCGAAGTCATATTTGCTGTCCAATGCCTCGGCCAGAAAACGGTCGTAGGGCATCAGCACGGCAGCCGCGAAGTAATTGGCCAGTTCCACCCGGCATCGGGCGCGGCCGTTTGCATCGCTCAACCCGCTGCGTTCAAGGATCGAGTCCAACAGATCCTTTTGTTCCAGCAGGGCCGTAACATGGACCAGCTGGAAGACGCGGTTGGGATGATCCAGCGCCTCGGACAGGCGCACTTCGCGCCGGTCCTCATCGTATTCCCGCAGAGAGGCGGGCATCTCGGAAACGGGCACCAGCCGGACACGCAGATCCAACCGCAGTTTCAGTCGTTGTTTCAGTGCGGGATAAATGTCGTCCGGGGCAACACGCTCGCCGAACCAGAACATCTCGGCCGCCCGTTCAAGCGTGTCAAAGTGATTGCGATTGCTGCGGAAAAAGTTGTGAACCACTGCTTCGGAGGTTTGTGGCAGGACGCGCTGTCCGCCGTCGCCTGCGCTGGCCACGCTCATCAGTTGGTCATTGGTCGCCATCCACGCGCGATGTAGTTTCAGGAAACAGGCGGCCAGATCCGGCGAATGCGCCATGGCCGCGCGCAACTGGGGCAGATCGGGGCGGTCACCCTCGAACAACGGATCCTGAAGCGCGGCGCGAATGTCGGCCAACTGGGCGGTGTCGTCATCTTCGGCGATGTCGCGCCAGTCGACTCCATAAGCCTCGAACAGCTTGAGCAGCACCGGGACTGAAACGCTGCGTTCGTTTTTTTCCAGCAGGTTGACGTAAGAGGTCGAGATGCCAAGCGCCTTGGCCATCTGCACCTGTGTCTGTCCATGTTCGATGCGCAACCGGCGCAGGCGGGGCCCGATGAAAGTCTTCATGGTATTTTACAGTATACGAAATTTCACAAATTTACAATTTCTGTGTTTTGTGAATTTTTGCATTTACAGCAGGACCCGGCTTTGTTTCCGCCTTTGCCGGGTTTCGATCATGGTGCCTCTCAACCGCAAGGGAGGAGCACCATGCGTACCGGACAGACCCATCTTTTCATCCCCGGCCCGACCAATGTGCCGGACTGTGTCCGCCAGGCGATGAACGTGCCGCAACAGGACATGCGGGCAAGCGACTTTGGCCAGTTGACGCTGGGCCTGTTTTCGGACCTCAAGCGCGTGTTCAGGACCGCGACCGGCGAGGTCATGCTGTTCCCCGGCTCGGGCACCTCGGCGTGGGAGGCGGCGATCACCAACACGCTGAACCCCGGCGACAAGGTGCTGATGGCGCGCTATGGCCAGTTCTCGACCCTTTGGGTCAAGATGGCCGAAATGCTGGGGCTGGAACCGATTGTCGTCGATCTGCCCTGGGGCGCCAGCGCGCCGGTGGGCGAGTTCGAGCGCATCCTTGGCCGCGACGTGCATGATGAGATCAAGGCCGTCTTTGTCACCCACAATGAAACCGCCACCGGGGTGGTCTCGGACGTGGCCGCCGTGCGCCGTGCGCTGGACAGCACCTTTCACGACGCGCTGCTGTTCGTCGATGGCGTGTCTTCCATCGGTTCGATGGACTTCCGCATGGATGACTGGGGTGTCGATCTGGCCGTGACCGGCAGCCAGAAAGGCATGATGATGCCTGCCGGTCTGGGCATTCTTGGCGTCAGCCAAAAGGCGCTGGAGGCGTCAGGGACCGCCACCATGCGCCGCGCCTATTATGATTTCGCGGATATGCGAGCCTTCAACGCCGATGGCTATTTCCCCTACACGCCGCCCACGCCGTTGCTGCATGGATTGCGCGCTGCGCTGGACCGGATGTTCGCCGAGGGGCTGGACGCGGTGATTGCCCGCCACGCACGTCTGGCCGAGGGCGTTCGTCGTGGGGTGCGGGCCTGGGGGCTGGATCTGGTAGCCGAGCATCACAGCTATTATTCGGACACGGTCAGCGCGATCCGCGTGCCGCAACATGTCGATGCGCGCGAAGTGCTGCGTATCGCCTATGACGAGTTCAACGCCTCTTTCGGGTCGGGACTTGGCCGGTTGAGCGGCAAGGTGTTCCGCATCGGGCACCTTGGCGATTTCAACGAAGGCATGGCCCTGACCGCGCTTTCGCTGGCCGAACTGTCGTTGATGCGGGCCGGGGCGGGCGTGGTGCCGGGATCGGGCACCGCCGCCGCGCAGGCATGGTTCGCCGAACAATCGGCATCGGCGCAAACTTATCCGATCGCCGCCGAGTAACCCGCTGATTCAACCAGATTGTCACGTGCTGCGCCCGTTTCGGGCGCGGGCGGTCCCCCTTTGCCAAATGAAAGGCCAGACGCATGTCTCATACGCTTCACCCCCTTCGCAAACAACGCCTGCACCGTTCGGAACTGGCGGTGCCGGCCTCGAACCCGGCCATGGTCGAAAAGGCCGCTGACAGCGCTGCGGACTTCGTGTTCCTTGATCTTGAGGATGCCGTCGCCCCGCCGGAAAAGGATCAGGCCCGCAAGAACGCGGTCGAGTTGTTGAATGACATCGACTGGGCCGCCAAGGGAAAGAGCATCTCTGTCCGGATCAACGGTCTGGACACGCAATACATGTATCGCGACGTGGTCGACATCATGGAAAAAGCGGGCGACCGGATCGACACGATCCTTGTCCCCAAGGTGGGGGTGCCCTCTGACCTCTACATGGTCGAGGCGATGATCAACCAGATCGAACAGGCCTGCGGGTTGACCCATCGTGTGGGCCTTGAGGCTTTGATCGAGACCGCGCTTGGCATGGCGAATGTCGAGGCCATCGCGCAATTCGGCGGCCGGCTGGAGGCGCTGCATTTCGGCGTGGCCGACTATGCAGCGTCGATGCGGGCGCGCACCGTGAACATCGGCGGGCTGAACCCGGACTACCCGGGGGATCAGTGGCATGCCTCGATCACCCGCATGGTCATCGCTTGCCGGGCCTATGGGTTGCGCGCCATCGACGGTCCCTTTGGCGATTTCAGCGATGGGCAGGGCTACGTTGCCGGGGCCAAGCGCGCCGCCGCTTTGGGATGTGAGGGCAAATGGGCCATCCATCCCAGCCAGATCGCCATGGCCAACGATGTCTTCAGCCCGCCCGAGGCCGAGGTCAGCAAGGCAGAACGCATCATCGAGGAACTCAGGGCTGCCGAGGCCGCGGGCAAGGGCGCGGCGAGCCTTGACGGCAAGATGATCGACGCGGCCAGCGAAAAGATGGCCCGCAACGTGATCGACGTGGCCAACGCCATCGCCGCCAAGTCCAGCGGCATCGCCGCGGAATGACGACCGCAGGGTGCGCGGACCCCGCGCACCTTCCCAACGGGAGGAAAGACAATGGATATTCATGAACATCAGGCCAAGGAAATCCTGAAAAGCTTTGGCGTCCCCGTGCCGCGTGGCGGTCTGGCCTATTCGCCTGAACAGGCGGCCTATCGGGCGCGCGAACTGGGTGGCAAGGCCTGGGTCGTCAAGGCGCAGGTCCATTCCGGTGGCCGGGGCGAGGCGGGTGGCGTCAAGCTGTGCAAATCCGACACGGAAGTGGCGGAATTTGCCCGCGAACTGCTGGGTCGCCAGCTTGTGACCAAGCAGACCGATGCGAACGGCAAGGGGGTCTACCGCCTTTGGATCGAACAAGCCTCGGACATTGCGCAGGAATTGTATCTGGGCTTCGTTCTGGACCGAAAGACCGAGCGGATCATGATTGTCGCCTCCGGTCACGGCGGGATGGAGATCGAGGATCTTGCCGAGGAAGATCCCGACAGCCTTGTGCGCTCGGTCGTCGATCCGGCGGTGGGTTTGGCGTTGTATCAAGCGCGCGAGCTTGGTTTTCGGCTGGGCCTTGAAGGCAAACAGGTCGACCAGTTTTCGACCTTCCTGCGGGCATGTTACCGGGCCTATCGCGATCTTGACGCCATGATGGTCGAAATCAACCCGCTGGTCATCACCGGCAGCGGCGACCTTGTGGCACTGGATGCGAAAATGTCCTTCGACTCCAACGCGCTCTACAAGCATCCCAGCGTCGCGGCCCTGCGTGACACCAGTCAGGAGGACCCGCGCGAGGCGGTGGCCGCCGACAACGGGCTGGCCTATGTCGGGCTGGATGGCGACATCGGCTGCATCATCAATGGCGCCGGTCTGGCGATGGCCTCGATGGATATGATCCAGCTGGCAGGCGGGGAGCCTGCGAATTTCCTCGACATCGGCGGCGGCGCCTCGCCGGAACGGGTCTGTCAGGCTTTTCGCACGGTCCTGTCGGATCAGAATGTCAGCGTGATCCTCGTCAACATCTTTGCCGGGATCAACCGCTGCGACTGGATCGCCAAGGGGGTCTGTCAGGCCTATCGCGACGTGGGGATCGAAATCCCCGTGGTGGTCCGCCTCAGCGGCACCAATGTCGAGGAAGGCCAAAAGATCATTCGCGACAGCGGCCTGCCCATCATCAGTGCCGACACGCTGGAAGAGGCGGCCGAGGCCGCAGTGGCCGCACGGCCCCACCCCATCGCCGCCGAGTAAGGAGACAAGCCATGGCAATTCTTATCAATGAAGACACCAAGGTCGTCGTTCAGGGCCTGTCGGGCCGCATCGGGCAATTCCATGCGCAGGAGATGATCGAATACGGCACGCGGGTCGTGGCGGGCGTGACCCCGGGCAAGGGGGGCACCACCGTTCTGAACCGGCCCGTGTTCAACACCGTGCGGCAGGCGGTCGAGGAAACCGGAGCCGAGGCCAGCCTCCTGTTCGTGCCCCCGGCCTTTGCCGCCGACGCGATGATGGAGGCGGCGGATGCGGGCATCAAGACCGCCGTCTGCGTCACCGACGGCATTCCGGCGCAGGACATGATGCGAGTGAAACGCTTTCTGCGCCGCTATCCGCGCGAAAAGAAGATGCGGCTGATTGGTCCCAATTGTGCGGGCATCATCAGCCCCGGCAAAGGATTCATGGGGATCATGCCGCCGCATATCTACATGCCGGGGCGGGTGGGGATCGTGGGCCGCTCCGGAACGCTGGGCTATGAGGCGGCAAGCCAGATGAAGGCGCTGGGCATCGGGATTTCCTCTTCGATTGGCATCGGTGGCGATCCGATCAACGGGTCCAGCTTCAAGGACATCCTCGAACTGTTCGAAAACGATCCTGAAACCGATGCCGTGATGATGATCGGCGAAATCGGCGGCCCGCAAGAGGCCGAAGCCGCCGCCTTTGTCCGCGATCACATGACCAAGCCAGTGGCCGCCTATATCGCGGGTCTGGCCGCGCCCAAGGGCCGCCAGATGGGCCATGCGGGTGCGATCATCAGTGCCTTTGGCGAAAGCGCGCAGGAAAAGGTCGAGATCCTCAGCGCCGTGGGCATCACCGTCGCCCCGAACCCGTCGGCCATGGGGCGCACCATGGCCGAACTGCTGGGCCTGCGGGCCGCGGCATGAGCGCCGCGTCCCTCATGGAGCCCGACTATACCGACTGGATCGGGCGCAGCGAAACCCGCGAGGGGGGCGTCACGCCCAACCTCGCGGGGATGTTGAACGCAGCAGTCAGCCACGATCTCAGCCCGCATCGCGAGATGCGGGAGGGCGCAGAACTGCCCAGCCTCTGGCATTGGGTTGCGTTCCCGGAATTTGTCGCGATGAGCGATCTGGGCAAGGACGGGCATCCGGCGCTGGGCGGTTTTCTTCCGCCGCTGCCGTTTCGCCGCCGCATGTGGGCGGGCGGCGATGTGCGTTTCAAAGGCGTCTTTCGCGTGGGCGAAAGGCTGAACAAGGTCTCGACCATCCGGGCGGTCACTCAGAAGGAGGGCAAGACCGGGCCTATGGCCTTTGTCACGGTCGATCACGTCACGACCGGCGAACGGGGCGGTGTGATCGAGGAAGAGCAAAACATCGTCTACCTCGACATCCCGCCAAGTTTCCGCCCACCCCGGCAGGTGCCGGTGCCCGACCGGCTGGCCTATGACGAAAGGGTGCCAATGAACGAGGTGCGGCTGTTCCGTTATTCAGCGGCCACCTACAACGCGCACCGCATTCACTATGATCTGCCCTATGCGCAGCAAGTCGAGAAATACCCGGCGCTGGTCGTGCATGGACCGATGCAGGCAACCATGGCGATCGAGGCGGCAGAGCGGCACACGGGCCGCGCGCCCAGCCGCTTCTCGTATCGCGTGGTGCATCCGATGTTCCATGACGCGGACCTGCGGTTGGTGGGAGCGCTGGCCCCCGAAGGCGGTGCGATCGAGATCGGGACAGCCACCTTCGAGAACTACCTTGGCCTTCAGGCAAGAATGGAGTGGCTGTGATGAGCGGTATCCTGGATGGAATGCGGGTGATCGAAAGCTCTGCCTTCGTGGCGGTTCCGCTTGCGGGCATGACACTGGCGCAGATGGGGGCGGACGTGATCCGCTTTGACCTGCCCCAAGGTGGGATGGATCATCGCCGTTGGCCGGTCACGCGCTCTGGGCACAGCCTGTTCTGGGACGGGATGAACAAGGGCAAGCGGTCGGTCGCGCTGGACGTAAAGACCCCGCGTGGCCGCGAAATTGCGCAGGAAATCATCTGCGCCCCCGGCGAAGATGCGGGCCTGTTCATCACCAATCTTGCGGCCAAGGGCTGGACGGATTTCGACACGTTGACGGCCCGGCGGCCCGACCTCTGCATGGTGTCGCTGCGCGGCGACCGGCATGGGCGGCCGGCGGTGGATTACACCGTGAACCCGGCGCTGGGCTTTCCCATGGCCACCGGGCCCGAAGGTTCGGCCGAGCCGGTGGCCCATGTCCTGCCAGCATGGGACTGCATCGCGGGAAACATGGTGGTTTCCGGCCTTTTGGCGGCCGAACGCACGCGCCTGCGCAAGGGACAGGGGCAGCATGTCGACCTGACGCTGAAAGATGCCGCCGCCGCCATGCTGGGCAATCTTGGCATCCTCGGTGAAGTGGTGGTGAACGGCATCGACCGGGCGAAAACCGGCAATGCGCTTTACGGGGCCTATGGGCAGGATTTCATCTGCGCCGACGGCCAGCGCGTCATGGTGATCGCGCTGACCCCGCGCCAATGGAAGAACCTGCTGGATGTCACCGGAACCACGGCCAAGATGGCCCGCCTTGGCGCGCGCCTTGGGGTGGATCTTGGTCAAGAGGGCCAGCGATGGACCCATCGGGCCGAGATCACCAAGCTGCTGGCGCCTTGGTTCGCCGCGCGCAACCTGTCTGATTTTGCCGAGCGGTTCGACACCAGCGGCGTCACGTGGTCGGTGTTTCGCAGCTTTGCCCAGGCGCTGCGGGAAGATGCGGACCTGACCGCAGAGAACCCGATTTTCGCCGAGGTGGACCACCCCGCGACGGGCCGCTACCTGACACCGGGAACCCCGTTCAGCTTTCGCGGTTTCGACCGGGCCAGCCCCCGGCCCGCGCCGCTTTTGGGGCAGCATACCGAAGAGGTGCTGGCGGATGTGGCGGGCTTGCCCGGAGGCGTGATCGCCCGCCTGATGGATGACGGCATTGCCGCACAGGTGCCCGGCGACTGTCGCCTCGCCTCTTAATTCGCGCCCGCGGCGTGCCGCACACTGTCGGCAAGGCGCATGAACTGATCCGTCAGCGGGTTCGAACGCCGCCAGACCATGCCTATGGTGCGTGACGGCTGGGGATCGGCAAAGGGCGCGACCGCCACCCGAGCCGACGGGGTTTCCACCGGCACCGCCATTTCCGGGATCAGCGTCACCCCCAGCCCGGCGCCAACCATCTGGACCAGCGTCGTAAGCGATGACCCGTCCAGCCCGTCGCGGGGCGTGGCGGTGCTGAGCTTGCAAAAACTCAGTGCCTGATCGCGAAAGCAATGCCCTTCTTCCAGCAACAGCAGGCGCATCTTTTGCAGCGCCTCGCCATCGGGCACGGGGGCCTCGGCCTCGGCCTCTGGCCGGACAAAGACAAAACGTTCCTCGAACAGCGCGACCTCTTGCAGGCCCGGTTCGCCAACCGGGAGGGCAAGGATGGCCGCGTCGATCTTGCCGTCCTGCAATTCGGTCAGCAGGCGTGGCGTCAGCGTTTCGCGCACATGCAGGTCAAGCCCTGCGTGGCTGGCATTCAGTTCCGCGAACAGCGCTGGCAGCAGATAGGGCGCGACGGTGGGGATCACCCCCAGCCGCAAGCGCCCGACCAGATCACCCTGCGCCGCCCGGGCAAGATCCTGAAACTCATCGACCGCCCGAAGGATGTCGACGGCGCGTGTCAGGCAGGCTTCTCCCAATGCGGTCAGGCGCACCTGACGTGCGGTGCGTTCGAACAGGGGCGCACCCAGATCCGTTTCCAGATCGCGGATCTGAACCGAAAGCGCAGGCTGTGACACGGAACAGGCGGCGGCGGCCCGTCCGAAATGGCCGTGGCGGGCTAGCGCCTCGAAATAACGGAGTTGGCGGAGCGTAAGATTCTTCATAGGCGGAAGTTATGATGGTGATGAGAAAATACAACTTAAGGATATGGATTCTGCTTGTTAGAAAGATTCTAGGGAGTGGCGGATGCGAGTCGCCGAACCGGCCGGAGAACGCCGCGTGGTCGCTTGGATCCACCCCCGATTGAGACACAAGGGACGGGCCGGGGTGGCCCGGACTGACCTTCATGACCAAGGGAGAACATCATGGACGGCAACGATATGGCGGGCAAATGCCCGGTCATGCATGGCGCGCTGACCGTGTCGGACAGCTCTGTCACCGATTGGTGGCCGAAGACGCTGAACCTCGACATCCTGCACCAGCAGGACACCAAGACGACGCCGATCGGGCACGTCAACTATCGCGAAGAGGTCAAGTCGCTTGATTTCGAAGCGGTCAAAGCTGACGTTCGCGCCCTGATGACCGACAGTCAGGACTGGTGGCCGGCGGACTATGGCCATTATGGCGGTCTGATGATCCGTCTCGCGTGGCACTCGGCCGGGTCCTATCGTCTGGCGGATGGCCGTGGCGGCGGTGGCGCAGGCAACATCCGCTTTGCCCCGCTGAACAGCTGGCCCGACAACGGCAACCTCGACAAGGCCCGCCGCCTGCTGTGGCCGGTCAAAAAGAAATACGGCAACAAGCTCAGCTGGGCGGACCTGATCCTGCTGGCCGGGACCATGGCCTATGAGGACATGGGGCTGAAGACCTTTGGCTTCTCCTTTGGCCGCGAAGACATCTGGCATCCGGAAAAAGACGTCTATTGGGGCGCCGAGCGCGAATGGCTGCCGCCGTCGGACACCCGTTACGAAGACGTCTCCAAGCCCGAGACCATGGAAAACCCGCTGGCCGCGGTCCAGATGGGCCTGATCTACGTGAACCCCGAGGGGGTGAACGGCCAGCCCGACCCGATGAAAACCGCCGCTCAGGTGCGCGAGACCTTTGCCCGCATGGCGATGGATGACGAGGAAACCGCGGCGCTGACCTGCGGTGGTCACACCGTCGGCAAGGCGCATGGCAACGGCGATGCGGGCGCGCTGGGCGCGGAACCCGAAGCGGCTGAGGTCGAAAACCAGGGTCTGGGCTGGATCAACCCGAACATGGGCGGCAAGGCGACCAACGCCGTGACCTCGGGTGTCGAGGGCGCATGGACCACAGAGCCGACCAAATGGGACATGGGCTATTTCAAGCTGCTGTTCGGCTATGAATGGGAACTGACCAAATCGCCCGCCGGTGCCAACCAGTGGCGTCCGATCGACATCAAGGAAGAAGACATGCCGGTGGATCCGACCGATCCCTCCAAGCGTGTCATGCCGATGATGACCGATGCGGATATGGCGATGAAGGTTGACCCAACCTATAACGCGATCTGTCAGAAATTCATGGCTGACCCGGCCTATTTCGACGACGCCTTTGCCCGCGCATGGTTCAAGCTGACCCACCGCGACATGGGCCCCCGTGTTCGTTACATCGGCCCGGATGCCCCGCAGGAAGATCTGATCTGGCAGGATCCGATCCCCGAGGGCAACAAGGACTATGACGTTGCGGCGGTAAAGGCCAAGATCGCGGACAGCGGCCTGTCGGTGGCCGACATGGTATCGACCGCATGGGATAGCGCCCGCACGTTCCGCCAGTCCGATCTGCGCGGCGGTGCCAACGGGGCCCGCATCCGTCTGGCGCCGCAGAAGGACTGGGAAGGCAACGAGCCGGACCGCCTTGCGCGCGTGCTGTCGGTGCTGGAGCCGATCGCGGCAGAGACCGGTGCCTCGGTTGCGGATGTGATCGTGCTGGCGGGTAACGTCGGTGTCGAGCAGGCGGCCAAGGCGGCTGGCGTCGATGTCGAGGTGCCTTTCCTGCCGGGTCGCGGCGATGCCACGGACGAAATGACCGATGCGGCCTCTTTCGACGTGCTGGAACCGGTGGCCGATGGCTTCCGCAACTGGCTGAAAAAGGACTATGCCGTCACCGCCGAAGAGCTGCTGCTGGATCGGGCGCAGCTTATGGGGCTGACCGGGCCGGAAATGACTGTCCTGCTGGGCGGTATGCGGGCCATGGGCACCAACCACGGCGGCACCGCGCATGGGGTCTTTACCGACCGTCCCGGCGCGCTGACCACGGACTTTTTCGTCAACCTGACGGATATGGCCTATAAATGGGTGCCCGGTGGCGACGGCACCTATGCGATCCAGGACCGGGCCACGGGCGAGACCAGGTTCACCGCGACCCGTGTCGACCTTGTGTTCGGCTCGAACTCGATCCTGCGGGCCTATGCTGAGGTCTATGCGCAGGATGACGCGGCCGGGCAGTTCGTGAACGATTTCGTTTCGGCCTGGACCAAGGTCATGAACGCAGACCGTTTCGACGCCTGATCTGAACGCGGTGAAAGAACGAAGGCGCCTCGGGGGACCGGGGCGCCTTTTGCGTTGGGGTCTGTTGGGGTCAGATCGCCGGTGGTGTCACGCCATAGCGACAAAGCATGAAATCGACGCTGCTTTCGACGATTTCGCCCATACGTTCCTCGCTGACCTGGGTGCCCGTCATGACGGCGGGCCAGAAGGCGCGCGACTTGATCAGGGCAAGGAAGTTGCTGGCGGCATCGTCGGGATCGTCGATGTTCAGAACGCCGTCGGCACCGGCATCCCGCAGAAGTTCGGCAAAAACCGGCGAGTGTTCCAGTTTGCCCTGCGCCTCTGCCGCAAGTTCCGGGCTGCGCAGCGTTTCCGAAATGATCATACGCGCCATGGCGATCACGTCCGGGGTCAGCAAAAGCCGCGCCTCGGCCCAGGCCAGATCAGTCAATTGCTGACGGATCGGGCGCCCTCGCACATAACCGAATTCGCAAAGGCCGCTGAACCGTTCCGACAGTTCCGCGACAATCGAGCGGAACAGGTTTTCCTTGCTTTCGAAATACTTATAGAGCGTCCGCTTTGATACTTCCGAGCGTGCGGCGATACGGTCCATGCTGGCCGCCCCGAACCCCTTTTCCTGGAATTCGGCAACCGCCGCCTCGATGATGGCGGCATATTTTCCGGCATGGGGTTTGAAACAATCACTCATGCGACCAGATATATGCCTGCCTCCGGCCAAGCGCAAATTGGTGTCATAAACTTTTGAGTTTACACCCTGTGGGCGCGTCGCTATGGTAAACGCGCCAGTTTACCAACCGTGGCGAACAAGCGCGAACAGGAGATTTCCAATGGCTTTTACCCTGAAGCTGAATGGCACCACCCACGAAGTGGATGCCGAGCCCGGGACACCCTTGCTCTGGGTGATCCGGGATGAACTCAAAATGACCGGAACGAAATTCGGATGCGGGGTTGCCTCGTGCGGGGCCTGTACAGTGCATCTGGATGGCGCGCCGGTCCGGTCCTGCCAGACCTATATCGAAGACGTCGAAGGTGCCGAGATCAGCACCATCGAGGGCATGGCCGACACCCGTGTTGGCGCGGCGGTCCAGAAAGCCTGGGTCGAGCTGGACGTGGTTCAGTGCGGCTATTGCCAGTCGGGTCAGATCATGTCCGCCGTTGGCCTGCTGAGCGAAAACCCCAAGCCGAGCGTCGACGAAATCGACAATTACATGTGGGGCAACGCTTGCCGCTGCGCCACCTACCAGCGCATTCGCGCCGCTGTTCAGCGCGCGTCTGAAATCCTGGAGGCCTGATATGACCCTGAACACTTCCCGTCGCGGGTTCCTGAAAGGGGCCGCTGCCGCCGCTGCCGTTCTGTACATCGGCGCCCGTCCCGATGGTGCGCTGGCCGCCGGTGGCGAACCGTCGATGCTGACGCCATTCGTCAGGATCGATGCGGATGGCCGTGTGACCGCCATCGTCAAGCATTTTGAAATGGGGCAGGGGCCGTCGACCGGCCTGACCACGCTGATCGCCGAGGAACTGGGCGTGACGATGGAGCAGATCGATTTTGATTTCGCGCCGTCGAACCCCGAGCTGTACAACAACCTGTTCTTCGGCCCGTTCCAGGGCACCGGCGGGTCCACTGCCATGGCGAACTCGTTCACGCAGTATCGCACCGCCGGCGCCGCCGCGCGCGAGATGCTGATTCAGGCCGCCGCGAAGGCATGGGGCGTGGATGCCGGTGAGCTGAGCCTGTCGGAAGGCGTGATTTCCGGCGCGGGTCAATCCGCCCCGCTGGGCGAGTTCGTGGCCGCCGCTGCCGCGATGGAGGTTCCCGCCGAACCGCGCCTGAAAGACCCGTCCGAGTTCACACTGATCGGAAACCCGGCGGTCAAGCGCATGGACAACGGGGCCAAGACCACCGGCAAGGCCATGTTTGCCATGGACATGCAGCTGGACAACCAGATGGTTGCGGTGATCCAGCGCACGCCGCGCATGGGTGGCCTTGCGGTCGGCTTTGACGACAGCGGCGCACAGGGGATCAAGGGCTATATCCGTTCGGCCATCCTGCCGAACAAGGCCGGTGTCGTGGTCTTCGCGGAAACCACCTGGGCCGCGTTCCAGGCGCGCGAGGCGCTGGAGATCGAATGGGACGATTCCGCCGCTGAAATGCGCTCCAGCTCGGAGGTGAAGGACCAGCTGATTGCGGCGGTGAACGCCGATCCGGAATACAACGTGACCGGCGCGGACCTGTCGGTGACCTCGGCGGCGCTGGACGGGGCCGAAACGGTTGTCGACCGGACCTACTATTTCCCGCTGCTGGCCCATGCGCCGATGGAGCCGTTGACCTGTACCATCGAGCCGACAGCCGATGGCGGGGTGATCCTGCACGACGGCGCACAGATGCCGACGGGGCCGCATATGGCGCTGTCGAGCATCCTTGAGCTGCCGATGGACAAGGTGCAGGTGCACACGATGTTCGCGGGCGGATCCTTTGGCCGTCGCGCCACGCCGACGGCGGACTATCAGGTCGAGGCGGCGCTGGCCTTTGCGGTCACCGACCGGACGCGCCCGGTCAAGCTGGTCTGGTCGCGCGAGGATGATGTGACGGGCGGATACTATCGCCCCGCAGTGGCGCACCGCGTGCGCGTGGGTCTGGACGCCGACGGCGGCATCGTCGGCTGGGATCACCGCGTCGCGGCACAGTCGATCATGAAAGGCACCTCGTTCGAAGCGATGATGGTACAGGATGGTGTCGACCATTCGGCGCTGGAAAGCCTGCCGGACACGCCCTATGCGCTGCCGGGCATGTTCGTCGGCCTGACCGATGTGGCCAAGGCGACCTCGGTCCTGTGGTGGCGTTCGGTCGGCAACACCCATACGGCCTATGTCATCGAGACGATGATGGACGAGGCCGCAGCCGCCGCCAACCGTGATCCGGTGGCGTTCCGTCTGGACTATCTGAAAGGCGAGGGTGCCGATCAGCGCCGCGTGGCTGGCGTATTGGAACTGGCCGCCGAAAAAGCGGGCTGGGGGGCTGCGCCCGAAGGCCGTGCGCAGGGCATTGCCGTGCACAAGTCCTTTGGCAGCTATGTGGCCGAGGTGGTCGAGATCTCGGGGTCCGCCGACGACGGTGTGAAGATCGAAAAGGTCACCTGTGCGGTGGATTGCGGCATCCCGGTGAACCCGGACGTGATCAAGGCCCAGATGGAGGGCGGCATCGGCTATGGCATCGGTCACATCATGCGGGACGAGATCACGCTGACTGAAGGCGTGGTGGATCAGTACAACTTCCCCGACTACGAGCCGCTGCGGATCAGCGATATCGGCGCCATCGAGGTGCATATCGTGCCCTCGACCGAGGCGCCTTCGGGTGTGGGCGAACCGGGCACGCCGCCGGCAGGTCCGGCGCTGGCCAATGCCATCGCCGCATCAGGTGGTCCACGGGTGCTGGAACTGCCGATGGTGAACTCCGGCGTCAACTTCGTCTGATACGTTTGCGATTGCTTGAAACGAGGCCCGCCCCTGCGAGGGGGCGGGTTTTTTCGTGGCCGGGGGCGGCGCTCCTCGGCGCTATCGCGCCGATATCGCCCGGCCCACCGTCCCCGGAACGGCGCTGGCGCGCCGTTTGGACTTTGCAGCTCGGGCTTGCGTGAACAGGTTTGGCAGGTCAGCGTGAAAGGAAGGGAGGCGCGCAAAGCGTTACAGAAAATCAAGGTTGGCGAATTGCTGTAACTTTTCCTTGCGCGAATCTCCGGTCTGTCGTATTCCGACCGCATGGTCGATTAATGGGAGGAATGTCGCCTATGGATGCTTTCATCTGTGACGGGGTGCGGACTCCGATCGGGCGCTATGGTGGGGCCCTGTCTTCGGTCCGTGCGGATGATCTGGCGGCCTTGCCGATCGCGGCGCTGATGGCGCGCAACCCGTCGGTCGACTGGAGCGCCGTGGACGAGGTGATCTATGGCTCGGCCAACCAGGCGGGTGAGGATAACCGCAATGTCGCACGCATGGCAGCACTATTGGCGGGCCTGCCCGAGGGAGTGCCCGGCACCACGGTGAACCGCCTTTGCGCCAGTGGCATGGACGCGGTGGGTTTCGCCGCACGGGGGATCAAGGCGGGCGACTATGACCTGACCATCGCCGGCGGCGTCGAAAGCATGAGCCGCGCGCCTTTCGTGATGCCCAAGGCCACCAGCGCCTTTACACGCGCCAATGCGGTCTATGACACGACCATCGGCTGGCGTTTCGTGAACCCAAGGATGAAGGCGATGTACGGCACGGATTCCATGCCCGAGACCGCCGACAACGTGGCCGCCGATTTCAACGTCAGCCGCGCCGATCAGGATGCCTTTGCCGCGCGGTCGCAGGCCCGTTGGGAGGCGGCGCAGGCAGCAGGGCTGTTCGCGGATGAGATCGTTCCGGTCGAGGTGCCGCAGCGCAAGGGCGATCCCCTCATCGTCGACACGGACGAACACCCGCGTCCCGGCACCACGGCGGAAAAGCTGGGCAAGCTGAAGGGCGTGAACGGCCCCGACCTGAGTGTCACCGCGGGCAATGCCAGCGGCGTGAACGACGGGGCGGCGGCGCTGTTGCTGGCCTCGGGCGCGGCGGCGGAGGCTCAGGGGCTGACGCCGATGGCACGCGTGCTGGGCATGGCCTCGGCCGGGGTGGCCCCGCGCATCATGGGCATCGGCCCAGTGCCCGCCAGCCGCAAGGTGCTGGACCGCCTTGGCCTGACCATCGACCAGATGGATGTGATAGAATTGAACGAAGCCTTCGCCAGCCAGGGGCTTGCCACGCTGCGGGACCTCGGCGTTGCCGATGACGACCCGCGCGTGAACGCGCAGGGCGGTGCCATCGCGCTGGGCCATCCGCTGGGCATGTCGGGCGCACGCCTTGTCCTGACCGCGGCGCATCAGCTGAAACGCTCTGGCGGGCGTTATGCGCTGTGTACGATGTGCGTGGGCGTGGGGCAGGGCGCGGCAATCGTGCTGGAACGGGTTTGAGAACACGAGCAGGGAGGCTCTGACATGTACGCACAGATGGTGAAATCCGAAGCGACGCAGGAAGATCCCGAGAAGCTGGCCGCCTTTCAGGCGCGCATCGACGCGGGCGAAAAGATCGAGCCCAAGGACTGGATGCCGCTGGGCTATCGCAAGACGCTGATCCGCCAGATCGGCCAGCACGCGCATTCTGAAATCGTGGGCCAGCTGCCCGAGGGTAATTGGATCACCCGCGCGCCGACGCTGGAACGCAAGGCGATCCTGCTGGCCAAGGTGCAGGACGAGGCAGGGCATGGGCTGTACCTGTATTGCGCGGCGGAAACGCTGGGCGTGACCCGCGACGAGATCACCGAGATGCTGTTGGACGGGCGGATGAAATATTCGTCGATCTTCAACTATCCGACGCTGACATGGGCCGATATGGGCGCGGTCGGCTGGCTGGTCGATGGCGCGGCAATCATGAACCAGGTGCCGTTGCAGCGGACGTCATTCGGCCCCTACAGCCGGGCGATGATCCGCATCTGCAAGGAGGAGTCTTTCCACCAGCGGCAGGGCTATGACATCATGATGAAGATGGCCAAGGGCACACCCTCGCAGAAGAAGATGGCGCAGGATGCGCTGAACCGCTTCTGGTATCCCTCGCTGATGATGTTCGGCCCATCGGACAAGGAATCCGTGCATTCCGAGCAGTCGATGGCCTGGAAGATCAAGATGAACACCAATGACGAGTTGCGTCAGAAGTTCGTCGACCAGACGGTGCCGCAGGCGGAATACCTTGGCCTGACCGTGCCGGACGACAACCTGAAATGGAACGAGGAAAAGGGCGGTTACGACTTCTCCGAGCCGGACTGGTCCGAGTTCTTTGACGTCATCAAGGGCAACGGCCCCTGCAACCGCGAACGGCTGGCCGCGCGGAACAAGGCCTGGGACGACGGCAAATGGGTGCGCGACGGGCTGCTGGCCCATGCCGAGAAAAAGGCCGCACGCAAGGTTGCCGCCGAGTGAGTTTCTGCGCCGGGGCGCAGAGCCCCCGCGATTGATTTTGGGAGGAAGATGACATGAGTTCTCCGAACGCCGCCTATCCGGACACGCCGGAACAAGCCATGAAACCGAAGCGCCATGAATGGCCGCTGTGGGAGGTTTTCATCCGTGGTCAGCACGGCATGAGCCACCGCCACGTCGGGTCGCTGCATGCGCCGGATGCGGAAATGGCGATCAAGAACGCCCGCGACGTCTATACCCGCCGCAACGAGGGTGTCAGCATCTGGGTCGTCGAAGCACGCCATATCGCGGCCTCGTCGCCGTCGGAAAAAGGACCGCTGTACGAGCCGTCCGAGTCCAAGGTTTATCGTCACCCGACCTTCTTCGACATTCCCGAAGAAGTGGGGGCCATGTGATGACCCGAGATCAGGCTTTCTTTGAATTCCTGTGCCGGATGGGGGACAACACCCTGATCCTTGGCCACAGGGTCAGCGAATGGTGCGGCCACGCCCCTGTGCTGGAAGAGGACATCGCGCTGGCCAATACTGCGCTGGACCTGATCGGCCAGACGCAGATGTGGCTGGGATTGGCGGGAGAGGTCGAGGGCGAGGGCCGCTCGGCCGATGATCTGGCGATGCTGCGCGACGCATGGGATTTCCGCAACGTCTTGCTGGCGGAACAGCCGAACGGCGATTTCGGCCAGACCATGATGCGGCAGTACCTGTTCGATCAGGCGCATCTGCTGATGTTGCAGGCGCTGATGGAGTCCTCGGACGAACGTGTGGCCGGGATCGCGGCCAAGGCGGTGAAAGAGGTGACCTATCACGTCGAACGCTCGCGCGATACGGTGATCGGGCTGGGCGACGGCACCTCGGAAAGCCATCGCCGGATGCAGGCGGCGCTGGACCTGCTGTGGCCCTACGTGGGCGAGATGTTCACCGACGATGCGGTGGGCGACGCCATGGCAGAGGCCGGGATCGCGCCGAAACCCTCCAGCCTGCGCGCGGCCTATGACGCGGCAGTGACCGAGGTCATGGCCGAGGCGACGCTGGTCATTCCGGACAGCAATTTCGCCCATTCCGGCGGCAAGACCGGCTTCCGCCATTCGGAACACCTGGGCCACCTGCTGACACAGATGCAGTGGTTGCAGCGCGCCTATCCGGGCGCGACCTGGTAAACCGCCATGACACCGACAGTGGATCAGATCTGGGGCTGGCTGGACGAGGTGCCGGACCCCGAGATCCCCGTGATCTCGGTCGTCGATCTGGGCATCGTGCGCGAGGTCGTGCTGGAGGGCGATACCGTCAAGGTGGCGGTGACGCCGACCTATTCGGGCTGCCCGGCGACCAGCGTGATCTCGATGGATATCGAGACGGCGCTGCGGGATCGCGGCGTGGGCAAGGTGCGGATCGAAACCCGCATCGCGCCACCCTGGACCACCGACTGGCTGTCGGAAAAGGGGCGGGCCAAGCTGGAAGACTATGGCATCGCGCCGCCCCAGCCCGCCGGAGGGCCCGACAAATGCCCGCATTGCGGATCGAAGAACGTGACCCGTGTGAGCCAGTTCGGCTCCACACCCTGCAAGGCGCATTGGCGGTGTAGCGACTGTCTTGAGCCTTTCGATTACTTCAAATGCATCTGAGGAGGGTGGCCGATGCCGCGCTTTCATGAGCTGAATGTCACGGATGTGAAAAAGACCATCCGCGACGCCGTTGTCGTGACCCTGAAACCGGTCAACGGTGGGGATTTCGATTTCATCCAGGGCCAGTACCTGACCTTTCGACAGGAAATCGAAGGTGTAGAACTGCGCCGCTCCTATTCGATTTGCGCCGGCAAGGATGAAGGCATCCTTCAAGTTGGCATCAAGAAAGTCGACGGCGGGGCCTTTTCGACCTGGGCCAACGACGAACTGAAACCGGGAATGATCCTTCAGGCGATGGAGCCGATGGGCTCTTTCCACACGCCGCTGGATGCAGGGGCGCGCAAGTCCTACCTTGGGTTTGCGGGCGGGTCCGGGATCACGCCGGTGCTGTCGATCCTCAAGACGGTCCTGTCCTCGGAGACGGGCTCGGATTTTACGCTGGTCTATGCCAACCGGGGCGTGAACACGATCATGTTCCGCGAGGAATTGGAGGATCTGAAGAACCTCTACATGGGCCGGTTGAACATTATTCACGTGCTGGAAAGTGATGCGCAGGACATCGAGCTTTTCCAGGGGCGCGTGGATGCCGAAAAATGCGCGGCGCTGTTCGACCACTGGATCGACGTGAACGCGGTGGACACGGCGTTCATATGCGGGCCGGAGCCGATGATGCTGGGCATCGCCAAGGCGCTCAAGGACCACGGCCTGAGCGAGGACCAGATCAAGTTCGAACTGTTCGCCAGCGCCCAGCCCGGCCGGTTGGAACGCAAGGCCCGCGACGCCGAGGCGGGCACCGGCGCGGCCCGCACGCAGGCCAGCGTGACGCTGGACGGCACTTCGCGCAGCTTTGAGATGGACAAGGATGTCTCGATCCTTGACGCGGCCTTGGAAAACGCGATGGACGCGCCTTATGCCTGCAAGGCCGGGGTCTGTTCCACCTGCAAATGCAAGGTGTTGGAGGGCGAGGTCGAGATGGTCGCCAACCACGCACTGGAGGACTACGAGGTCGAGCGCGGCTACGTCCTGTCCTGCCAGTCTTATCCGCTCACCGACCGCGTGGTCGTGGACTACGACCAGTAAGGGGGACGTCATGACCGAAGAGATGAACATCGCCGACTATCTCGCTCAGGGGGGGCGGCTGACCAACCCCGCCAACGTGCCGCCGCGCTACCGCGCCGAGTTGATGAAGCTGATGAGCACTTTCGTGGACAGTGAACTGGCGGGTGCGGCGGGTTTTGCCGATGTCATCAACGCCGGACCTGGCATCAAAGAGCGGATCGCCGCCGCGCGGATCGTGCTGGAAAAGACCGACCACGCGGACAAGGTGTTGCGCCTGATGGGCGAATTCGGGGCGAATACGGACCGTTATGCCAACCATCATCCGTGGAGCGACCGCCTGCCGCGCGACACCGCCCCGGGCAGCCAGCGCAACGCGCATGACATGCGGCTTTCCGTCTTCAACTACCCGTTGGACGGCTGGGCCGATGCGGTGGTCATGAACCTTTGCATGGGGCACGCGGTTGCCGTGCAGCTGGAGGATATGAGCCGCAGCTCTTATCAGCCGCTGGCCGAGGCGCTGCGCGAGGTTGCGCCGCGCGAACGGCGGCACACGGAACTGGCCGAGGAAGGCCTTGCGCGACTGACCGAACAGGGGCAGGGCGCGGCGATCGCCCAGAGCCTTGCCTATTGGCGTCCGCGCGTTGCGGCGATCTTTGGCGATCCGTCGGATGATCGAATGGCGCAACTGACGGCCTGGGGGCTGCGGCACGGCACCGCCGCCGAGATGCGCGCCACGTGGGAGGCGCGGCTGGACGCGGCGCTGGGACGGCTGGGCCTGACCGAAGCCGCCTGAACCAACCGAAACAACGCGCCGGCACGATCCGGCAGGACAGGGGACGAGATGAGCCTTCTTGAAGTGAGCAGCTTTGCGGCTGGACAGTGGATCGCGCCGGGCGCCGGTGCGCGCGAGATCGAAAATGCCGTGACAGGCGCCACCATGGCCCGGGCGGGCAATGATGCGCTGGACGTGGCGGCGATGCTGGAGTTTGCCCGCACCAAGGGCGGTCCCGCCCTGCGCGCCATGAGTTTTCACCAGCGGGCCAAGATGCTCAAGGCACTGGGCAAGCATCTGTCGCAGCACAAGCAGGCGCTTTACGACCTGTCCTTCAACACCGGTGCGACGGCCAAGGACCATTTCATCGACGTGGATGGCGGCATCGGCACGTTGATGGTCTTTGCCTCCAAGGGGCGGCGCGAACTGCCTGACGGGCATGTCTACATGGACGGCAACGTAGAGCAGCTATCACGCTCGGGCCAGTTCATCGGCCACCATATCTGCACGCCGCTGCTGGGTGTGGCGGTGCATATCAACGCCTTCAACTTCCCCGTCTGGGGGATGCTGGAAAAGCTGGCGCCGACGCTGCTGGCCGGGGTGCCGGCCATCGTCAAACCGGCGACGGCCACCTGCTATGTCACCGAATTGGCGGTGAAGCTGATGCTGGACAGCGGATTGCTGCCCGAAGGCGCGCTGCAATTTGTGGCGGGCGGTCTGGGTGACATGCTGGACCGGTTGACCTGTCAGGACGCGGTCAGCTTTACCGGCTCGGCCGATACGGCGCTGAAACTGCGGTCGAACCCGCACCTTTTGCAGCAGTCGGTGCGTTTTGTGGCGGAACAGGACAGCCTGAACGCCTCGATCCTTGGGCCGGACGCGGTGCCGGGCACGCCCGAATTTGACCTGTTCATCAAGGAAGTGCACCGCGAGATGACGGTGAAGGCGGGGCAGAAATGCACCGCGATCCGGCGGATCATGGCGCCGGAGGCGCAGGTCGCGGCAGTGATCGAGGCGCTGGGCGCGCGCCTTGGCGACACGACGATCGGTGATCCGCGCGCCGAGGCGACCCGCATGGGGGCGCTGGTTTCCAACAGTCAGAAACGCGATGTTCTGGCCAAGGCCGCGCTGATCGGCAACGAGGCCGAGCGCGTCTTTGGCGACCCGGAGAATTTCGAGGTCACGGGTGCTGAGGCGGACAAGGGGGCCTTTCTGACGCCGATGCTGTTCCATTGCGCCGACCCGGACAAGGCGCAGCGGGTGCATGACACCGAAGCCTTTGGCCCTGTGTCGACCGTCATGGGCTATCGCGACATGGCGCACGCGGTGGAACTGGCCAATCGTGGCGGCGGTTCGCTGGCGCTGTCGGTGATCACCCATGACCCGGCGGTGGCCCGCGAAGTCGCCGTGGGGGCGGGGGCCTTCCATGGGCGGATCTATATCAATGACCGCGTCAGCATGAAAGAAAGCACCGGCCACGGCTCGCCCCTGCCGCATCTGGTCCACGGCGGGCCGGGACGGGCCGGCGGTGGCGAGGAAATGGGCGGCGTGCGCGGCGTGATGCATTACATGCAGCGGACCTCGGTGCAGGGCAGCCCGGCGATGGTCAGCGCGATCGGCAACCGTTGGATCCCCGGCACGCCCGAGGTCGAAGCGCCCGCGCATCCCTTTACCCGCAGCTTCGACGAGCTGGCCATCGGTGAAACGATCCACGCCGGGCCGCGTGTCATCACGCTGGAAGACATCGAACATTTCGCCGAGTTCACCGGCGACACCTTTTATGCGCACATGAACGAAGAGGCCGCGGCGCGAAACCCCTTCTTCCCCGGGCGGGTGGCGCATGGATACCTGTTGCTCAGTTTCGCCGCCGGGCTGTTTGTCGAGCCGAACGAAGGCCCGGTGCTGGCCAATACCGGCCTTGACGGGCTACGGTTCATGAAGCCGGTGGTGGCCGGGGATGCGCTGCACGTCCGTTTGACGGTCAAGCAAAAGACCCGTCGCACCGAGGACTATGGCGAAGTGCGCTGGCACGTGACGCTGACAAATCAGGATGGCGAGGCGGTGGCCGAATACGAGCTGCTGACCATGAACGCCTACAGCGCCTGAGCGCGCAGACGGGGGACGATGGAGGCAGGGGCATTCGAGACGGTGGTCGACGACCTGCGGGGCGATACGCCGCCGCGCGTCTGGTCCCTGCTTGTAACGGTATTCGGTGATCTCGCGCGCGATGGCTCGGCCCTGCCGGGGTCCTTGCTGGGCGAGATCATGTCGCGGATTGGGGTCAAACCCGAAGCCATGCGCGTGGCCCTGCATCGGCTGCGCAAGGATGGCTGGATTGAAAGCCAGCGCAGCGGGCGCAGCAGCCTGTACCGGCTGACACCCGAGGGGCAGGCACAGACGCTGGCCGCGACGCCGCGCATCTATGCGGAAGATCCGCCCGCCGAACGGGCCTATCTGGTGCTGACCGATCCGGCCTCGCCGCTGGAGTGGACGCGCAACGACGTCTGGGTCACGCCGCATGCGGTTCTGACGGCGCATCCGCCCGCCGGTGCGGCGGCCTTTGCCACGCCTCTGGTGCCGGAAAGCGCTTTGCCCGGCTGGATGCGGGACAAGACCTGCGATCCGGTCACAGTGGCCTTGTCGGCGGATCTGGCAAACCGATTAGCGCGGGCCGAGGCGGCGCTGGACCGGGCGGAAGGGGCCGATGCCTTTCAGGTGGCGGCCTTGCGCGTGCTGATCGTGCACAGCTGGCGTCGGATCGTGCTGAAAGTGCCCGAATTGCCGGACTATGTGTTGCCTTCCAACTGGGCCGGTCCGGAATGCCGCGCCCGCACGGCCCGGCTCTTGCTGCGTTTGCCCGCGCCCTCTCTGGCAACCTTGGCAGAGGCTGGGTGATCGGCCGGGTCACATGATGTTGTCACCGACCAAACGGTCAGTTAATTTCGGGCAAAGCCACGGCAGGTCGTCGGGGTGAAGTCAGCGAGGAGAGACCGTGGCCCGCCCCATTGCCAAGGATCATGACGAGAAACGCGCGCAAATTCTGAACTGCGCGGCGCAGGTCTTTGCGGCCGAAGGCTATGACCGCGCCTCGATGAACCAGATTGCCCGGGGCTGCGGCATCTCCAAGGCCAACATCTATCATTACTACGCAGGCAAGGACGCGCTGTTGTTCGACCTGCTGGACAGTTATTTGTCGGCGCTGCACGCGCGGGTCTGCGTCGATCCTGACCCCGGGGCCAGCCCGGAAGATCGTCTGTTGAACACGGTGCGGGCGGTGCTGCGCGCCTATCAGGGGGCGGACGATCACCACAAGGTGCAGATCTCGGCGCTGGAGGCGCTTCCGGAAGACAAGCAGAAGGTGCTGCGCGCCTATCAGCGGGACATGGTTAATCACCTGTCGGCCATCCTTGCCGATATCGCGCCCGAAGAACTGGGACAGGATGCGCGCAAGCTGCGGTCGGTGACCATGTCGGTCTTTGGCATGTTGAACTGGTATTACATGTGGAATGGGGGCGCGGGCAGCGAGGCCCGCGAGGATTATGCGCAGACAGTCACCAACCTGACCCTGAAAGGGGTCCGGGGGCTATAGTGGCTACAGCGTTACGGAACGCCCGGTTTCCGCGCTTTCGCGGGCTGCATCCAGAACAGCCAGAACGCGGGTTCCCTCTGTGCCGCTGACCGGCGGTGGGGTGCCATCGCGAACCGCTTGGGCGAAAGCTTCGTAATAGTCGTGATAGCGGCCCTGTTCCGAGGGGATGCGTGTGGCACCCTCCGCATTGTACAGCGTGCCCCAGTTTGTCTGGGGTTCATAGCCCCAGGTCTCGGGCTCCTCTGCCGGGCGCTTGCCCGCAAAGATCGACTGGGCCTGAACATCCGTTGAATGGCTGACATAGGCGCCCTTGTCACCATAGGCGCGCAATTCCCGAAGGCTGTAATGGTTCAGCTTGGTGGCCGAGACCTCGGACATGGTGCCGTTTTTGTGGTTCAGCGTCAGGGTGAAACTGGCGTTGGTGCGGCCTTCGGGCAGATCGACATGATCGAGATGGGTAAAGACAGACTGCACCGGGCCGTTCAGGTACAGCATCTGGTCGACAAGGTGGCTGCCAAGGTCGCGCAGCAAGCCGCCGGTGGGGCCGGGCTCCAACGTGGCAGGGTCGTCGAAGTCCATGCGGTTGTGAATACGCCAGACGCGGCCCAGCCGACCGTCCGCGATCAGTTTGCGCAGGGTCTGCAGATCGGCGTCAAGCCGACGGTTCTGAAAGACACCAAGTGTCACGCCACGGGCCTCGGCTGCGGCGGTCAGCTCGGCCCCGCCCGCCGCGTCAGGGGCAAAGGGTTTGTCGGCCACCACATGCAGCCCGGCGGCGATCGCCTCCAGAACCAGCGCGCGGCGGGTTTGGGGCGGGGTGGTGATCGTGACCGCGTCGCACAGGCCCGCCGCGATCATCTCGGACAGGCTGGAATAGATGGGGGTGTCCGGCCAATCGGCCCTGACCTTTGCCACGGTTTGCGGCGCGCGGGCGACGATCCCTGCAAGGTGACAGTTCTTGGCGGCAGCGATGAAGGGCGTATGGAAATGCTGCCCGCCGGTGCCGTATCCGACCACTCCGATTTTCATGGCGTTCTCCTGTAGTTCTGATGGCCGGACCACGGCAGGGACGTGCCCCGGACTTGATCCGGGGCCTCGTGTGTGCAGCGGGGGGAGGCCCCGGAACGGGTCCGGGGCCGGGTCACTAGCTTTTGACCGATTGCAGGAAGGCGTCGAATTCCGCGTCCTTGATCGGCACCGTGTGCTCCGCAGCGGGATAGCCGCCGCTGTCCACATCGGCCTTGTATTCCTTGAAGGCGGCGATGCGTTCGGCTTGCAGCCTTTCCAGTTCCGGCGCGAAGTTGCGATAGGCCTTGCCGTGGCGGGGCTTGTGGTTCTTGCCATAGCCGCAGACGTCCTCGGTAAAGAGGTACTGCGCATCGGCGTATTTACCCGCGCCCATGCCCAGCATGACCAGCGAGCTGTTCTCGGTCAGGAACTTGGCCACTCGGTCCGGCACGACCTCCAGTTCGGCGCCAAAAACACCGATCTTTTCCAGCATCTGCGTATGTTTCCACAAGGCCAGCGCCTCATCCGCGGTTTTTCCCACCGCGCGCCAGCCCGTCCATGTGATGTAGGAGGGGATCAGCCCGATGTGACCGACCACCGGCAGGTGGTTGTCACACAGCAGTTTCTGGATGTCGTAGGAGGCGGAGCAGTAATATGCGTCGCCGCCAAGGCCCGCGTAGTGAAAGGCCGCGCGCAAGTAGTCCTCGCCAGTGGCGATGGGGCGGCCTTCGAACCGGCCCCAGCCGCCATAGGGCAGGCCGACCTGCACAAAGCAATCGCCCGCGGCTTCGCGCATCTCGGCGTCAAAGAACTTGCCCTCGATCGACAGCATGTGGATGCCGGCGGCATTGGCGGCGGCGGCCTCTTCGGGGGTGGTCACGAAAAGCATCGAGATCTTTTCGCCGCGCTTCTTCATGTTGCGGATGTCCGACACATGCGGACGGTTGTGATACATGCTCATGGCGTGTTCCTGTGGTCAGAGGGTGAAGGCCGCGCGGAAGGCTTCAAGCGCGACCTCGGGGTCGCCCTTGGCAAAGGCTTCCATGCCGATCGGGCCGTCATAGCCCATGTCGGCCAGCGCACGGGCGATCACCGGATAGTTCATCTCGCCGGTGCCCGGTTCGAACCGGCCCGGGTTGTCGGCAACCTGATATTCACCGATCCACGGCAGGCAGGCCTCGGCCCAGCGGATCACGTCCCCTTCGCCGATCTGGGTGTGATAGAGGTCGAGGTTGATGCGCAACTGCGGGCGGTTCACCGTCGAGACAAGGTTCAGCACGTCCTCGGATGTGTTGAATGGGCAGCCCGGGTGTTCGCGCAGGTTGAGGTTTTCCAGCGTAAAGGTCACGCCTTCTTCCTCGGCCATGTCACAGATCCGGTGCAGCGTGTCGCGGGCGCGCAGCCACATGCCCGGCGCCACATGGGCCATCTGAGGGATCGGAATGCCCATGTCGCCAAGCCCGGTGCCATGCAGGTTCAGCCGGTGCACGCCCAGCCGCTTGCCCACCTGCGCCGTCTCACGCGCTGATTTGAGCAGCATTTCGGCACCCTCGGCATCGGCAAGCCGACCCTCGAGATAGCCGTTCATGATGGTGAAGGTGGCGCCGGTCTTTTCGAGCGCGTCCAGATCCCATGCGGGCCAGTTCCAGAGGCCGACGCCAAAGCCCATTTCCTTGAGCCGGGCGGCGCGCCAGTGGATCGGTTTGTCCTGCCAGAGCATTTCGGCACAGGCGGCAAGTTGGAAAGCCATAGGTGTGTCTCTTGTGATGCCTGTCCCGGGCTTGACCCGGGACCTCTTGGGTGGGGCATGGGCCCCGGATCAGGTCCGGGGCGCGGCGGATCAGATTTCGACGAAGACGCGGCCGTTTTCGACCTTGGTGGGATAGGTGTGCAGGTTCTCGCAGGCAGGGGGCGTTTCGACCTCGCCCGAGGTGCAGTCGAAGATCGAGGAGTGCTTGGGGCATTCGATGGTCGCCTCGACCACCAGCCCGTCCTCAAGGTGCACGTCCTCATGCGTGCACAGCCCGTCGGTGCAATAGTAATTGTCCTGATGGTCGCGGACGATGACAAAGGTCCGCTGGCCGTGGTCAAAGCGGATCACGTCTTCGGCGTCGACGTCATCAAGGGCGCAGGCATCAATCCATTCAGCCATTTGGGGGCTCCTTTCTAGATCAGGCCGCCGGGTTGGGGCGGGGGCCGTCGTGGTAGGGGTTTGCCGTCGCGGGAAGCGGGCGGCGCAGGTAGAAATCCGGGTCGGTGCGCTGCCGCCAGAGGGCGGGCAGCATCTCGGCGAAACCGTCGAGGATCGAGCGGTTGGGCGCCGGGAAGTCATCGGCGCAGACCTTGTGCAGTTCCGGCAGGCGGTAGTAGGGCACCAGCGGGAACATGTGGTGTTCCACGTGATAGTTCATGTTCCAGTAGATGAACCGGCTGACCGGATTCATGTAGACCGTGCGGCTGTTCAGCCGGTGATCCAGCGCATTGTCGGTCAGCCCGCCATGTTGCAGCCAGCCGGTCATGACCATGTGCCAGCACCCGTAGAGGCGGGGCAGGCCGATCAGCAGCAGCGGGATCCACGACTGGAGGGCAAGGGCGGCAAGGACCGTCAGCGCGTAGATCGCCAGCCAGATGCGCGCGGTCAGATAGGTCTTGGGGTAAAAGACCGCTTCTACATAGGTTTTTTCATCCGCCAGCATCCGGCCCGAGGCATGGACGACCATGCGGCGCAGCCCGTCGGGCACGTCCACCAGCCCGATGAGGTTCGAGGCCACGCGCAACGCCACGACCGGCCGCATGATGGCGATTTCCGGATCGCGCCCGACGATGATCGTATCCGAGTGGTGCCGCGCATGGCTGTATTTCCAGCACCACGGGTCGCGGATCATGCAGAAACAGGCGACCTGATAGACCGCCTTGTTCATCCAGCGCGTCTTGAAGGCGGTTCCGTGCCCGCATTCATGCCAGCGTGAGTCCATGGCCGATCCATACAAGACGCCGTAAGCCAGCCAGAAAGGCAGCGCCCACCACGACGGCATCAGCGCAATGGCCGTGCCCGCGAACCCAGCCATGAGACCGAAGAGGATCAGGGTGTCGCGGATGGCAGGCTGATCCGCCCGTTTCATCAGCGCCTTCATCGCCTTGCGGTCGATGGGCGTGCGATACCAATCCTCGGTCACCAGCCCGTCAGCGACGGCGCGCTGGGCGTCCGGTCCGGTCAGGCTGTAGTCGCGGGGCATTTGCCTAGATCTCCTGCGGTTTGAAATCGGCCGGAGCTGAGGGCATGACGTTTTGCAGAAGGGTCACGGATTTTTCCAACCCTTCCAGAGAGTTCAGCAGAACGTCTTCATGTTCGATCGACAGCCAGCCGTCGTAGCCGGCCATTTTCAGGCGGTAACAGAACTGCCGCCACCATTCCTCGCCATGGCCGAAACCCAGCGTGATATAGGACCAGCTGCGCGCGGGAATATCCATCAGCGAGCCGTTTTCCAGCAAAGAGGTCGTCGCCTGCACCGGAGCGTTCAGAAAGGTGTCCTTGGCATGGACGTGATAGACGGCCTCGCCCAGGGCCTCGGCGGCGATCAGGGGATCGGCGCCCATCCACATCAGGTGGCTGGGATCAAGGTTTGCGCCGATGGTCGGCCCCACGGCCTGACGCAGTTTGAACAGGGACGGGACGTTGTAGACGACCTGATTGCCATGCAGTTCCAGCGCGATTTTCTCGACGCCGCTTTCCTGCGCAAGGGCCACGATCTCGGTCCAGAAGGGGATCAGTTTTTCCTCCCACTGGTAGCGCAGGATTTCCTGCGTTTCCGGTGGCCAGCTGGATACGACCCAGTTTGGCATCGTGTCCTTGGCGCTGCCCGCGGGCAGACCGGACATGGTGCAGACCGTCTTGATCCCCATTTCGCCCGCGACGCGGATCGTATCGCGCAGACCCTGCCCCTGTGACGGATCGGTAGGGTGCAGCGGGTTGCCATTGGCGTTGAGCGAGATGATCTCGAGCCCGTGATCCGCGAATTTCCGTTGGAACGCCTTTTGCGCGGCACCGTTGCCCAGCATTTCAGACAGCGGGAAATGCGGCGCAGTGGACCAGCCGCAGGTGTTCACCTCGATGCCGGAGACGCCCATGCGCTGGGCATTGGCCAGCATGTCATCCAGTGACATCGCGCCAAGGCTGTCAGAGACAAAGCCAAGTTTCATGCCGTGATCCCTTTGCCTGTCATATAAAATTCTGGTTTTGCGATCATGTCGACCGCGCATTTCTGACCTGTTTCCAGCGCCTTGACTCCGGTCTGTGCAACCTGTGCGGCGCAATAGCCGTCCCAGCAGTCCGACGCGGTTTCCGGGAATACGCCGGTTTCGACAAAACGCAGAAAGTCGCGGTTCTGACGCACGTAGGCTTCGTGATAGCGGCCGCGCCAGTCGGCATCGTACCGGGTGCTGGAGGCCAGTTTCATGTCGGTGCGGGTGTAGGCCACGTTGTTCATGGCGATGGACCCCGCTTCGCCCACCAGTTCGGCGCGCACGTCATAGCCGTAGGCGGCATTGTTATTGACCTCGATGGTCACAAGCTGGTCGTCATCGGTTTCCAGCACCATGACCACCGGGGCCACAACACTGTCAGAGCGTTTGGGCTGATAGGCGGAAATCGCGCGGTATTCGCAGCCCAGCACGTGCCGGACCACGTCGAATTCATGCGGGGCAGAGTTGGTGATCGCCATGGCGCCGGTGAAATCGGAGGCGGGCGTTTCCACGTTGCGGTGAAAGTTGTGCATCATCAGCGCGCGGCCAAGGGACCCCTTGGACAGGGCATCCTTCATCTCGACATAGGACTGATCGTAGCGGCGCATGAAGCCCAGCATCACGAATTTCGCGCCAGCGGCCGCTTCGGCCTGCATGACCTCGATGCATTCGGTGGGCGATTGCGACAGCGGCTTTTCGCACAGAACACGCTTGCCCGCCGTGATGCAGGCCTTGGACAGGGGCGCATGGGTGAAATCCGGGCTTGCAATGATGACCGCATCCACGTCGTCGCGGGCGATGGCGCCCTCGGGAGAAGTCGAAACATCAACCGCGCCCAGGTCATCGGCGACGGAACGCGCGCGTACCTCATCCATGTCGCAGATCACCTGAAGGGTGGCACCGGGCAGGTCCTCTGCCACGATCCTTGCGTGATCGGCCCCCATCAGGCCCGCGCCGATCACCGCGATGCGAATGCTCATGTCTTGCTCCGTCTTGGCTGGAAGTCTTTGGGCAAAGGCCCGCAAGGAAGGGCGGGCCAAACGCCGCGCGGGCGATCGACCCTTGTAAAGGTTCAATGGGCCGGGGGCGGCACGTGGCCGTCGTGGGTATCCATGTAACCTTCGATATTGGCCTCGAGATCGGCCATGCTTTCGCCCCCCGCCATAAGATCGGCGATTTCCTCACGGGTCTTTTCGCCCTTGCGGAAATCGGCGGCGATGGCCCCCCGGATCAGGACGGCAAAGTGATCGCCTACGGCCATGGCGTGCATGACTTGGTGGGTGATGAAGATCACCGCCAGCCCGCGCCGCTTGGCCTCGTTCACGATACGCAGCACGTGGGCGGCCTGTTTCACCCCCAGCGCGGCGGTGGGTTCGTCAAGGATCAGGACGCGGGCACCGAAATAGACAGCGCGCGCAATGGCCAGCGATTGACGTTCGCCGCCTGACAGGCCGCCAACCAGACGGTCGCCATCGGTGATCCGGGTGATGCCCATCTTCTGGACCTCTTCCACCGCGATGCGGTTGGCCTTGGCGCGGTCGAAGACCTTGAACGGACCAACGCCCTTGGTCGGCTCGACTCCCATGAAGAAATTGCGACCGACCGACATCAGCGGGTAGGTCCCGCCGAACTGGTGCACCGTGGCGATGCCGCGGCTCTGCGCCTCGCGCGGGCTGGAGAAGGACGTCGGTGTCCCATCCATCAGGATCTCGCCGCGTGTTGGCTGATGAACCCCGGCCAAGGTCTTGATCAGGGTGGACTTCCCGGCACCGTTGTCCCCCAGCAAGCAGAGCACTTCGCCCTCGCTCACCTTGAGACTGATTTCGTGGAGCACGTCGATCGGGCCAAAGCTTTTGTCGACCTTGCGGAGTTCGAGGACGGGTTTCTTGTCAGACATGGTCTGTCTCCTCACTTCTTCTTCGAGGTCGACCAGCTGGTCGCCAGGTTACGGAAAGTGTCATTCATCAGGACCGCGATCAGAAGCATCACACCGATGATGAGGAACGACAGGTTGCGGTCGATCTCGGTAAAACCGATGGCCTGCGTCACGATGGACAGGGTCAGCACGCCAAAGACGATGCCCATGACCGTGCCGAACCCGCCCGTCAGCAGCACACCGCCGACCACAACCGAGATGATAGTATTGAAGATCAGGCCAAAGTTCGCCTGGCTGGTGGCCGAGTTGAAGGTGATCACCTGAAGCGCCCCGGCAAAGGCCGCGCAGGTCGAGCAAAGCATGAACAGGCTGATTTTCAGCTTGCGCACCGGGATACCGGCATTCCGCGCGCTTTCCTGATCTCCGCCAAGGGCAAAGACCCAGGACCCCTTGGGCGACTTGTGCAGAAAGAAATAGAACGCCGCCACCAGCGCCAGCCACCAGAAGACCGACGAGTTGAAACCATAGACTTTGCCGCCAAAGAGCGATTTGGCCCAGTCCGGCGCATGGTAGAAAGAGTTGGTGTTGTTGATGAACAGGATCGACAGGTACAGCGTCAGACCGGCAACCGCAAAGAGCGTGGCCAGCGTCACGATGAACGACGGCACTTCGGTCCGGGTTACGATGAACCCGTTGATAAAGCCGACCAGAGCGCCGACGCCAAGCGCCGCCAGAATGCCAACGAGGACCGGAAGGTCATAATGGCCGGACACGATGGCCACCGTCATTGCACCCGCAGGCAGAACCGCGCCGGTCGAAATGTCGAGCTCGCCCGCGATCATCAGAAAACCGACGGGAATGGCAATGATCCCGACCAGAGAGGCAAAGTTCACCCACGTGGTCACGCCCGGGATGGACAGGAAATTGCGGCTGAAGCCAAAGACTGCAAAGACGCAGAAGACAACGACAAAGCCCATGAGAGCACCGGCTGCCGGGCTGCGCAGAAAATCACCGAAGGAAAAGCCCGCCGACATTTCTTCGGCTTTTGGCGTTTCCCCCGAACCACTGGTGGAAGACGTATCGGTCATTTGGGCTGGCTCCTGATGGGGTGCGGCTCTAACCCGGTCGCGGGTGAGCCAAGGGGGACCCGGCCAAAGGCTGGCCGGGTCTTTTTCAGTGACGGCTTAGCGCGCGCCCAGCTTCACGCCGGCAATGGCGGTCGCAACGTTCGATGCATCAACGATGGCCGGGCCGGTCAGAACCGGCTTGGTGGCCAGTTCGGTGCCGAACTTCAGGTTCGAGAACAGCATCGAGGTCGCCAGGAAACCCTGAAGGTAGGGCTGCTGGTCGATCGCCATGGTCTGGGTGCCACCTTCGATGCGGCTCAGGACCGACGCGGACATGTCGAAGGTGCCCAGCTTGACGCTGTCGGTCTTGCCCAGCTGCTCGATGGCCGACGACGCGGCATCGGAGGCCCAGGCGGCCAGGGTGATGACGGCGTCGATCGCGCCGTCACCGATCAGTTCCGCCTTGATGGCCTCCGAGGTGCCGATCATGTCACCGTCGAGGTTGGCCGGAACGCGCAGAATATAGACCTCTGCACCGGCGTCCTTGGCACCGTCCTCGACACCCTTGCAGCGGGTTTCAAGGTTGATCGCGCCGGGGATCTGGATGTGGCACAGGATTTTCGTCGCGCCTTGCTCGGCCATGTATTTGCCGCCCGCGACACCGGCCAGATACTCGTCCGAGCCGAAGTAGTTGAGCGCGTCGTACTTGTCCATTTCGCTCTGACCGGCGTTGTAAGAGATGATCTTGACGCCTTTTTCTGCCGCAGCCTGCAGGGCCGGGGTTTCGGACTCGGGGATCCAGTTCGGGATCGCGATACCGTCCGCGCCCTGCGCAACGGCCTGTTCGATCAGAGTCACGAGGTCGGGGCCAAAGTTGTCGTAGTTCTGGGTCAGCAGGTAGTTGACGGTGCCGCCATTGGCCTCGACGACCAGTGTCGCGTCATCGACACCCTTTTTGACAAGGTTCCAGAAGCCATCCTGGGCCGATCCGCCGATCACGGCGATGTCCTGCGCCATTGCGCCGGTGGACATCAGGGTCGCGACAGCCGTCGCTGCGATGGTCTTGGTGAATTTCATGTCGATTTCCTCCTCTGCATACCCGTCTGTCCGACGGTTCGACATAAATTGGCCTGAACGGCCGGCACGCCTTTCGAGACGCCCGGCGACACGTTCGTGCTTCCGGTGCGGGCCGACTGGCTGGTTTCGCTCGTCTGGTTTGCCCGGCCCCTGCCTTCCAACCGCTGATGCGGTCCCTCCGGAAGCTGGGGCCAATTTCCTCCACTTGCGGCCTCATTATCCTGATTGGCTTCGCATCTGGAAAGGGTTTCGGTGGAAAATTCTGATGCGATTCGCATCAAAGTAGCGGGCGATTGCCCAAAAATGCGGCGCGAACAGTGTTGAATTTTCTTGCCAAGCGGTCGGAAACCAATTTTGATGTTTCTGGCATCAAAATTGGGGCTGCATGATGGATTCATCTTCAAGAACCCGTTGGAAGGGGCCGACAATCCAAGAGATCGCAGATCTCGCCGGGGTCGGATCGGCCTCTGTCGACCGTGTGCTGAACAACCGTCCGGGCGTGCGCGAAAAGACCCGGAAACGGGTAATGGCCGCCTTGGAAAAGTTGACGGAAGAGCAGGAAAGCGGGGCGGAACTCTTTGAGATCAAGATGTTTTGCGAGTCTGGTGAAACCTTCAACAGCGCCATGGCGCAGGCCGCGGATCAGGTGAATCGCTCGATTCCCGGGGTTCAGGTCTCGGGGCATTACGTGTCCACCGACTTGCTTGATCCGGGCATCTTTGCCCGCCGATTCGAGGAAGAGGGCGCCCGCGCTGATGGGGCCGTCATCATCGCGCGGGAACATCCTGCCATCAATCGCGCGGTCCGCAAACTGGTGGGCATGGGGGTGCCCGTGGTTTGTCTGACCACCGATCTGCCCAGTTCGCGCCGCACCGTCTATGTGGGCAACGACCAATACGCCGCCGGCAGTGTGGCGGCTCAACTGATCGGGCAGATCCTGCCGGAGCGGCGCAACAACATCTTGTTGGTCATGTCGGTACCCTTTCGCAGCCAGCAAGAGCGTGAGATGGGGTTTCGCCGTGTCCTGCGCAGCGATTTCCCTCATCTGAGGATCGAAGAACGCCTGATCTCGGATGACCGTCCGGACACCACGCACAAGCAGATGCTGAAATACTTTGAAACCCACGGCCACCCTGCGGCGGTCTACAACGTGGCGGGCGCGAACAGGGGGGTCGCTCTGGCGCTGGAAGAGGCGGGCATCGCGCAGGACACGATCTTTGTCGGGCACGAGTTGACCCGGAACTCGCAGGCTTTGCTTGAGGCGGGGATCATGGATTACGTGATCTCTCATGACTTTTTCCAAGAGTTGAGCGCGGCTGTAAACTGGATCCGCGACTGGACCGAAGGGCAGGCTTCTGCGCCGACACCGACGCAGATCCTTGTGCACACGCGGTACAATTGCGGTCTTTGACAGAGGTGTCCGGGGCTCAGTCGGCCGACGTGCCGCCCTTCAGGGCTTTGGTGCGGGCCTTTTTGGCCCGAAAGCGTGCCTTCATCTTTTCGTCGGCCTCTTTCGTGCCGTCATGCCAGGTGCCGAACAGTGCGTCGAACGGTACGATCCCGTCGCCATAGTTCACTTCGAAATACTTGTGGTGCAGGTAATGGGAATAGGCGTGCATATCGACTGCGCCCCTCTCTCCCAGTTCCATCTTCTCGAACCCGACATGTCCCGGAATGGCGCCAAAGGCGGCGCGGTGCATCTGGAACAGCATGACGAACGGATTGGACGGCAGGATCAGGTGCCATAGGCCGACGCTGAAATACATCAGATGTTCGACCGGGTGCATGGCCAGTGAGGACCATGGCGACGGGTTGATCGAGTTGTGATGCACCGAATGCACGTGTTTGTAGAGAAAGGGCACGTGGATCAGGCGGTGAATGCAGTAGAAATGCGCCTCTTGGATAAATGGCACGAAAAAGATCAGGGCCGCCAGCCACAGCGGGTGATCGGCCCAGGCCAGCCAGGGAACATAGCCGTTGGCATAGGCCCATAGAGCGCCGACCTCCAGCGCGGTCCAGATCGGCACGCCGTGCAGGAAGGTGCGCAGGAAGCCGTCTATCTGCTGATTGCCGAACCAGAACACACCCGAGCGATTGTCCCATGGGAACTTGGGGTTGTACTTGAACCGGTGCCCCTGCGCGCGTTGCATATAGAACCGCAGTTCAAAAGCGCCGTAGAAGACCGCGATGCCTGCGGCATTGATCGCCAGCAGTTTCAGGGTCCAGCCCCATGCAAGGTTCTGCATGGTGTCCACCGGTGGGATCACGACGGCCCAATACAGAAGGGCAGTCAGGAAAAAGGCCATGTTCCACGGGAACAGGTAGTCCTTCAGCCACCGCAGCACCGCCATCGGGCGGGGTGGTAATGCGTAGAAGGGGGCCACTCCGGCAACCGGGTCTTTCGGAGCCCAGTTGCCGCGTTTGTCGCGAGTGCCGTAGCTCAGATCATCCATGACAGTTTCCCTGTTGGTTGCTGCTCGACAGGTTTCCGCGTGGATTATTCCGCAGGGGTGACGTTGGCCTTCCGGGCCTTCATGCGCTCTTTCTTTTTGCGAAAGCGTTCTTTCATGCGCTCGTCGGCTTCCTTGGTACCGTCGTGCCAGAGCCCGAACCACTTATCGAGCGGGACAAGCCCGTCCGCGCCATAGTTCACCTCGAAATACTTGTGGTGCAGGTAGTGGGCGTAGGCATGGCTGTCCAAGGTCGTTTCATCGGTGATCTCCAGTTTGTCGAAACCGATGTGCCCGTTGATCGCGCCATAGCCCACCGCATGGCTGTTGAACATCATCACGATCGGGTTTGACGGGATCAGCAGATGCCAGACGATTTCGCCAAAATAGAGCGTGTGTTCGATCCAGTGCATCGACAGCGACGACCAGGGCGACGGGTTGATCGAATTATGATGCACCGAATGGATGTGCTTGTAGAGGAAGGGTGTGTGGATCAGCCGGTGAATACAGAAGAAATGGATTTCGTGGATCGCGGGCACCAAAAGCGTCAGCGCCACCAGCCACAGCCAGTTGTCCTGCCAGTCGACCCAACCGAAAGCATGAATGCCGTTGCCGTAACACCAGAGCATGAAAACCTCGACCGCGGTCCAGATCGGGATGCCGATAAGAAAGCTGCGCAGGAAATTGTCGAGGTTCTGGCTTTTGAACCAGAACACATCCGAAGGGTTCTCTGAGGGGAACTTGGCGTTGTACTTGAACCGTGTGCCTTGTTTCCGGCGCACGTAGTAGAACATCTCGATCGCGCCATACATCACGAAGATACCTGCCGCGTTGACGGCAAGCAGCCACAGGGGCCACCCCCATGTCAGCGTCTTCAGCGTTTCGGCCTCGGGGATGACCAGCACCCAGTACAGCAGGGCGGTCGCCATGTGAAAGGCGTTCCACGGCCAGAAATACCCGATGATAAAGGCGCCCATCTTGTTCCACTTGCCGCGCCAGAACGGCGCGATGTCCAGCGGTTCGTTCGGGGCCCAGTTGCCGCGTTTGTCGCGGGTTCCGTACTGTAGATCGTCCATGGATGTGTCCTCCCCAATCGCCGGTCGTCCCTTTCGGACAAAAGAACGCGGCCGGTACATGATTTCTTGACGGATTGACCTGGATCAAATCAAGCTTGCGGCGTGTTGCGGGTATGTTTCATATCAAAACGGTTCAGGTGGCTACGGAAATGAATGGAAATGAAAGGCTGCGAAAATGGTGAAGCGACCGACCATCCCCGACCTTGCAGAGGCTGCGGGGGTTTCCGTTTCAACCGTAAATCGTGTCATCAACAAGGGTGACAGCGTGCGTCAGCCAACCCGCGAAAGAGTGTTGCGCGCGGCGCGTGACATCGGGTTTTACGGGCTTGGAACAATTGAACATTCCGTGACCGCGGGCCGCGAAATACACCGTCCGGGCGTGCTGTTGCTGCAAGAGCGCCGACCATTTTACCGTGACTTGGGTGCCGCCTTCCGGCGCGCGGCGGCCGAGCATCTTGACGGGCGCATTGACCTGACGCTGGAGTACCTCGATGATCTGTCGCCTGACGTTGTGGCCAGCCGTTTGAAATATCTCGGTTCAAACTGCGATTCGGTTGCGTTGGTGGCGGCAGAACATCCGCTCATTTCCGATGCCATCGACGCGGTGCTGTCACAGGGGACCCCGGTTCTGGGCCTGATCACGCCGCTGACCGCGCGTGGGAATGTGGGTTTTGTCGGGCTGGACAGTTTCAAGGTCGGGCGCACGGCGGCATGGGCCTTTGACAAGATCTGTCACCAGCAGGGTGAGATCGGCATCCTTGTCGGCAACACCCGCTACCGAAATCAGGATCTGAACGAGAGCGGGTTTCGATCCTATTTCCGCGAGTTCGGATCCGGCTTTACCTTGTTGGAGCCGCGCGCGACCTTTGAGTCGGCCAATGTAGCGCGCGAGATGACAGAGGATCTCTTTGCCAAGCATCCGGACATGTGTGGCCTGTTCATTTCCGGTGGCGGGATCACGGGGGTCCTTTCCGCCTTGCGAGAGGCCAGACGACCGCCGGGTTTTGTGTCTGTCGGGTACGAGCTGATGGATGCGACGCGCATCGCCCTGTTTGACGGAACGCTGACCATGGCCATCTCGCATCCGATCGAGGATCTGGCACGCCAGACTCTTGCAGCGCTGATCAAATCGAAACGGTCGGGGCCGGACGCGGGCGCGCAGAACGTGACGTTGGATTTCGACATTTATACCTCGGAAAACATCTGAACCGGGAATGCAGGGGGGGGCAGGTGGACATGGGCCTTGAATCCATCATGATGAATTGCTTGCATCGGGACATGCCAAGACGATCCTGCCTGCCATGACGAATCTGACCAGCCCCGGCCCCCTGACAGAGGATCGCGCCCGCCGGTCGCGTCCGGTGCGCGTGGCGGATGCCATCAAGGACTGGGTTGTGGAACACGGGCTGCAACCGGGGGACCGTCTGCCGGGCGAGGCCGAGATGATCGCGCAATTCGGCATGTCCAAGGGCACGATCCGCGAGGCGATGCGGCTGTTGCAGGCACAGGGACTGGTGGTGACCAAGACCGGTCCGGGCGGGGGCAGCTTTGTAGGCGAGGTCAGCAAGGACCGGGCACATGCCCTGCTGGGCAATTACTTTTACTTCCGCAATATCTCGATCGACGACATCTATCAGGTGCGGATCGCGCTGGAACCGGAGCTGGTCGCCTCATTGGCGGGGCGGTTGACCGAGGACCAATTGGGCGACCTGCAAGAAATCATGTCCTCCTATGCCGAACCGGCAAAGGACGCCGAGGAAGAGCGGGCGCAACACGTGGCCTCATTGGTGTTTCATGCGCGGCTTGCCGAGTTCGCGGACAATGCGTTGCTGGGGTTCTTCATAGGGTTCATGGCGCAGATCCTTGCCGATCTGACGGTCTACAAACGGCTGTATTCCAAACCCAACCATGAGCTTTGGAAGCAGGGCAGGGATCATCAGGCGGGGTTGGTCGAGGCGCTGCGGCGTGGCGATGCGCAGGGCGCGCGGGCAATCATGCTGGAACATATGCAAATGGCGCGCCGCCTGATGGAGGATCAGGAGGCCGTGGTCATGAAACGGTTCATGGCGGAATGACCGGCGCGGCGCTGGCCGGGGAATTGCAGCGACTGGTGGCCGAGGCGCGCAAGGCGGGCGACTGGGGCAAGCCCGCCGACTACATCCCCGAACTGGCCAAGGTCGATCCCGCGCAGTTGGGGGTTGCTGTCTGTCTTGCCGATGGCAGTGAGATCGGCGCGGGCGATGCCAAGACCCCCTTTTCGATCCAGAGCATTTCCAAGGTGTTTTCACTGGCCGCCGTTCTGGGTCGGCTGGGCGATGATCTTTGGCGGCGCGTCGGGCGTGAGCCCTCGGGTACGGCCTTTGACAGCATCTTTCTGCTCGAGCAGGAAAATGGGCGGCCGCGCAATCCTTTCATCAATGCGGGCGCTCTGGTGACCACGGATGCCCTGCTGGGCGGCCGTGAGCCGCGTCAGGCGCTGTCCGAGATTATGCATCTGGTCCGCGCCGCCGCAGAGGATGATGCGATCCACATTGACCGTGCCGTGGCCGAATCCGAAAAGGCGACAGCCAGCCGGAACATGGCCCTGCTGCATTACCTGCAATCGCATGACAACCTGCTGAACCGGCCGGAAATGGTCATGGGCACCTATGCCCACCAATGCGCGATCGAGATGACCTGTCACCAACTGGCGCGCGCCGGGCGGATGCTGGCCATGTTGCCGGGGGTGCCATCAATGATTTCGCCGCTGCGCGCGCGGCGGATCAATGCCCTGATGATGACCTGCGGACAATATGACGGGTCTGGCAATTTCGCCTTTCGGGTCGGTCTGCCGGGAAAAAGCGGCGTTGGGGGCGGTATCCTTCTGGTGGCACCGGGCAAGGCTTCGATCGCGGTCTGGTCGCCCGGGCTGGACGGATACGGCAATTCGCAGGTGGGAACCTGGCTGGCGGAACGGATTGCCGGCTACACCGGCTGGTCGGTCTTTGCGCCGTAGGGACGGGCGCGCTCTGGGTCGTTCAACGTCGGCACCATGACGGCCCATTCCGCGTAGCTGCCCTGTGTTGCGCGGCCATGCAGGGCGCGCAGGTCGGCCAGCGGTGTTTCCGAATGGTCGATCCGCAGGGTCAGAGGGGCCATATCGCGCCCGACGATCAGCAGCGCGGCAGACAAGAGTCCGCGGCTGTCTCCGCCGGCTTCCGCTGCGGCATCCAGAGCCGCAAGCAGGCGCAGATCAAAAGCCCCTTCGGCGGCAAGAAAACCATCCAGCATCGCTTGCAGCACGTCCTCGGAGGATAGCAGGTTGCCGGTAACAATCACCTTGTCGGCCAAGCGCGCGCCCGCGGCCGGTATGCTGTCATTGCCGGTAAAGCTGGCGGTGCGGCCCTGCGGGTCCAGCGTGGCCAGTTGGCGCTGGCCCCGTCCGGTGTCGGCCCCGGTGACATGATCGACCGCTTCTTGCGCTGAGGCACCCGCCTTCATCAACTCCAGCGTATGCGTGCCCCACATGGTCGAGGGCAGCGACCCCTGAGAGGCGGACATCCCCGATTCGGCGTCTCCGCGCAGGACCCAGCCACCGACACAGAGACTGCCCGTGGTGGCCGCTCCGCCGTAGCGGCCTGATTTTTCATCGTATGCAAGGATCGAGATCGTCACCGGGGGGCCTCCTCATCATGAGGGTTGAATTTATCATGAAAATTTGGCCTCATGCAATTTATCATGAAAAATAAAAAATCATGGACAACAGCGGAGGTATCGCAATGTCTCTTTTTTCCTTCACGCGTCGCAGCGTGCTTGCTGCCGGGACGGCGCTTGCGCTGACGCTTGGCAGTTTCACCGCCGCCGAGGCGCAGACGCCGCCGGGCGTGCTGATCGTGGGGCAGATCGCCGAGCCCAAGGCGTTGGACCCGGCCGCGGTGACGGCGGTCAATGACTTCCGCATCCTGATGAACGTCTATGACGGTCTGGTGCGCTACAAGGACGGCACGTTGGAGGTGGAGCCGGCGCTGGCGACCGGTTGGACGATCAGCGAGGACGGCACCGAATACACCTTTACCCTGCGCGAGGGTGTGAGCTTTCACGATGGCAGCCCCTTCGACGCCGAGGCGGTCAAGTTCAACTTTGACCGGATGCTGAAAGAGGATCACCCCTATCACGACACCGGTCCCTTCCCGTTGGCCTTCTTCTTCTCGGCGGTCGAAGAGGTCGAGGTGGTGGACGCAACGACGGTGAAATTCACGCTCAACGCGCCCTATGCGCCGTTTCTGTCGAACCTCGCCTATCCGACCGGGCTGATCGTTTCCCCTGCGGCGGTGATGCAGCACGGCGCGGAGTTCGGGCGCAATCCCTCGGGCACCGGCCCGTTCAAATTCGCCGAATGGCGGTCGAACGAGGCGGTGGTGATCGAGGCCAACCCAGATTACTGGGACGGCGCCCCCGGGCTTCAGGCAGTGGTGTTCCGCCCGATCACCGATGCCAATACCCGCACCGCCGAGATGCTGGCGGGCGGCATCGATCTTATGGTCGAAGTACCGCCGGTGGCCCTGTCCGAATTTCAGGGCGCGGATTATGCCGTGCATGAACAGGCCGGCCCGCATGTCTGGTTCCTGATCCTGAACGCCAAGGATGGCCCCTTTGCGAACAAGAAGGTCCGGCAGGCGGCCAATTACGCGATCAACAAATCCGCCATCGTCAACGATGTGCTGGAAGGCACCGCGGCGGTGGCCGCCGGACCGACGCCGCCGGCCTTTGCATGGGCCTATAACGAGGATCTGGAACCCTATCCCTATGACGCCGACAAGGCGCGCGCACTTTTGGCCGAAGCCGGGGCCGAGGGGGCGGAACTGACCTTTTTCGTGACAGAGGGCGGTTCGGGTATGCTGGATCCGATCGCCATGGGCACGGCGATCCAGGCCGATCTGGAGGCGGTGGGATTCGACGTCAAGATCGAGACCTATGAGTGGAACACGTTCCTTGGTGAAGTGAACCCCGGCCTTTCGGGCAAGGCGGACATGGCCGAGATGGCGTGGATGACCAATGACCCCGACACGCTGCCGTTCCTCGCGTTGCGCACGGAGGCCTGGCCGGACAAGGGCGGCTTTAACTCGGGATATTATTCCAACCCGAAGGTCGACGAATTGCTGGAGGCGGCCCGTGTGGCCACCGATCAGGCGGAACGCGCGCGCCTGTACAAGGAAATGCAGGTGATCGTGCAGGACGACGCGCCCTGGGTCTTTGTGGCGAACTGGAAACAGAACGCGGTGACCAGCGCGCGGGTCGAGGGGTTTTCTTTGCAGCCGTCCTTCTTTCTGTTGCTGGATGACGTGGTCAAGAACTGACGAGGCGGACGGTCGGGGCCGGGCATCGAGCCCGGCCCCGACCGCCGGGGGCTCTGCCCCCGATTGTGCGCCCGACGGCGCACACCCCCGGGATATTTTCGGACAGAAGAAGACCTGAGGGTTTGAATCCTTGAAAGGGGGCCTGCATGGGGCGCTACATTCTGGGGCGGTTGATCTCTGCCGTGCCGGTCCTGCTGGGGATCACGGTGATCGTTTTCCTGATCATGGCGCTGATCCCGGGAGATCCGGCGACGGCGATCCTTGGCAGCTATGCCTCGCCGGAGAATGTCGAGAAGCTGAACCGGGATCTGGGTTTGGACAAGCCGCTGGTGGCACAGTATTTCATCTGGCTGGGCAATATGCTGACCGGGGATTTCGGCACCAGTTTCTCGCTCAACCGTCCTGTGATCGACGAGGTTCTGGAGCGGTTCAATGGCACGCTGATCCTTGCCGGGACGTCATTTGTCCTGTGTTCGGTGCTGGGCATCATGGCGGGGGTTGTTTCTGCCGCCAACCAGTATGGTTGGGCAGACAAGGCGATCACCTTTGTCGTGCTGTTGGGCATCTCGATCCCGAGTTTCTTTCTGGGCATGATGATGATCCTTTATTTCGCGGTGAACCTGCGGTTGTTTCCGGTTTCCGGCATGTGGCCGATTTATGGGGCGCGGGACATCTGGGCCCTGCTGGATCACCTGATCCTGCCGGCAAGCGCGCTGGCGGTGGTGGCCACGGGTGTGATCGCGCGGCTGTCGCGGTCTGCCATGCTGGAGGTGTTGCGGCAGGATTTCATCCGCACCGCGCGCGCCAAGGGGGTGCATGAGCGCGGCGTGATCTGGCGCCATGCGCTGAAGGCGGCCATGGTGTCGATCATCCCGGTGCTGGGGATTCAGGCGGGGTTCGTCCTGTCGGGGGCGGTCTATATCGAGATCGTGTTCCAGTGGCCGGGCGTGGGTCGCATGCTGGTTGATGCCATCCTCAAGCGGGACATCCTGTTGGTGCAGGGGGGCGTTGTCTTTGTCGCCGCCTGTTACGTCTTGTTCAATATCGTCGTCGACGTGGCGCAAAGCCTGTTGGATCCGAGGATCAAGACATGATCGGGTTTCTGAGATTGCTGGCGCGCAACCGGCTGGCGCTGGCCGGGGGCATCGTGTTGAGTCTGGTGGTGTTGTTGGCGCTGGTAACCCCCCTGTTGCCGCTGGCCGAACCGAATGTGACCAATACCGCCGCGCGGTTCCAAAAGCCTTTTTCCAAAGGGGCGCTTTTGGGAACGGATCACCTTGGGCGGGACCTGCTGTCGCGGCTGTTGTGGGGCACGCGGTTGAGCCTTGCGGTGGGATTTGCCGCCGCCGTGGTGGCGGCGACGCTGGGGGCGGCCATCGGGATTGTCGCCGGGTTCTACGGCGGGCGGACCGACAACCTGATCATGCGGGGTGTCGATATGTTGATGGCCTTTCCCTATATCCTTTTGGCGCTGGCCATTGTCGCGGCGCTTGGCCCGGGGCTGTTCAATGCGCTGATCGCCGTGGCGGCGGTGAATGTGCCGTTTTTCGCCCGCAACATCCGGGGCATCACCGTGGGCATCGCGCATAAGGAATTTGTCGATGCGGCGCGGCTGGCCGGTCTGTCGAACGGTCGGATCATCCTGACCGAGATTCTGCCCAACGTAATCCCGGTCATCGTGATCGCCATGTCCACGACCATCGGCTGGATGATCCTCGAAACCGCGGGCCTGTCCTTTCTTGGGCTGGGATCGCAGCCGCCGCAGGCGGACCTTGGTTCGATGCTGGGTGAGGCGCGTTCGGCGCTGATCACCAATCCTCATACCTCGGTTGTGCCAGGGGTGATGATCCTGATCATCGTCATGTCGATCAACCTGCTGGGGGATGGTGTGCGCGACGCTTTGGACCCGAGGTTGAAGTCCGGCGCGCTGTCGCGCCCTATGGCGGCAACCATGGTTCGGCGGCGCGAACAGGTGCCGGCGGCCGAGGGGCGGGGCTTGCTGGAGGTGCAGGACTTGCAGACCCAGTTCCACGTAAAGGACCGCATCTATCGCGCCGTGGGCGGTGTGTCGCTGCATGTGGAGCCGGGCGAGTGCCTTGGGATCATTGGCGAAAGCGGGTCAGGCAAATCGGTGACGGCGCTGTCGGTCATGGGGTTGGTCGCCTCTCCCCCCGGGGTCATCACGGGCGGGGCGGTGCGCTATGACGGCGAGGATCTGATCGGCGCGCCTTATCGCCGCCTGCGGGATATGCGGGGGCGCAACGTGGCCTATATCTTTCAGGATCCGCTGGCGACGCTGCATCCGCTTTACAAGGTGGGCGACCAGTTGATCGAGGCGATCCGTGCCCACCGTCCGATTGGCCGGGCCGAGGGGCAGGCGCGGGCCATCGAGTTGCTGAAGTCGGTGCGCATTCCCAACGCGGAACACCGGATCACTGATTACCCGCACGAAATGTCGGGCGGGATGCGCCAGCGCGTGGGCATAGCCATGGCGCTGGCCAATGACCCGGATATCATCATCGCCGATGAACCGACCACGGCGCTGGACGTGACCGTTCAGGCGCAGATCCTGTCGCTGCTGGATGATTTGCGGCGGTCTCGCGGGTTGGGGATTGTCTTTATCACGCATGATTTCGGCGTGGTGGGGCAGCTTTGTGACCGGGTGGCGGTCATGTACGCGGGCCGCATCGTCGAGGAGGGGCCGACGCAATCGGTTCTGGAAGCGCCGAGGCATCCTTATACGGCGCGGCTTATGGCCTGTGTTCCGGAACTGGGCGAGGGTAGGCGACGGCTGGAGGCGATCCCGGGCCTGCCGCCGGTTGTGGACAGGTTGCCCGCAGGCTGTGCCTTTGCAGATCGGTGCGACCGGGCGCAGGCGGATTGCCGGACAGGCGAGATCGCGCTTGACCGCAAAGGGCTGCGCGCGGTGCGTTGCCTGCATCCCGTGACGCCACTGACGGAGGCTGCTGAATGACCGAGGCGTTGAAACTGACCGGCTTGTCCAAGAGCTTTCCGGTGGGTGGCGGGTTGTTTTCCGCTGCCAAGCGATCGGTCAAGGCGGTGCATCCGATTTCGCTGACCGTGAACAAGGGAGAGACGCTGGGCATCGTCGGGGAATCCGGCTGTGGCAAATCCACCTTGGCGCGGATGCTTGTGGGGTTGCTGGAGCCGACGACCGGACAGATCGAGATCGAGGGCGCGGCGCTGGACAATGCCGATCCGGCGATTTTTGGCAAGCGCATCCAGTATGTCTTTCAGGATCCGATCTCGTCCCTGAACCCGCGCAAGACCGTGCGGCAGATCATGGAGGCCCCGCTAAAGCGTTTGCACGGTCTGGCAAAACCCGAACGCGACCGACGCATTGCCGAGATTTTTGCCAGCGTGAACCTGCGCGAAGAGTTCCTTGACCGCTATCCCCACGAATTTTCCGGCGGGCAGGCGCAGCGGATCGGGATCGCGCGGGCCTTGGCGGCTCAGGCCGGCATCCTGATCCTGGACGAACCCGTTTCGGCGCTGGATGTTTCGGTTCAGGCGCAAGTGCTGAACCTGTTGGCGGACCTGAAGCAGCAATTTGGCTTGACCTACCTGTTCATCAGCCATGACCTTGCGGTGGTCGAGGCGGTCAGTGACCGGATCGCGGTGCTGTATTTCGGCTCTGTCGTGGAATTGGGCCCCGCCGAAGAGATATTTGGCGCGCCGCGCCATCCGTATACCAAGCTGTTGGCCGATAGTGCGCCTGTGGTGGGGCGCCCGCTGACTCCGCCGGAAGCGAAGGAAACCGAATTGCCCGATCCCTTGAACCCGCCGCCGGGCTGCGCCTTTGCGGCGCGCTGTCCGCGTGCCAGCGAACGGTGCCGCAAAGAGGTGCCGCAACTGGACGGAGGATCGGTGCAGGTGGCCTGTTTCCATCCGCTGGACGCGGGCTGATGGCGGGGCGTCACGCCGCGTGGAATACAAAAGACCGCATCGAAACCGAACCGAGGTCGATGCTGTCGGTCATGAAAGTCAGCGCGTCCTTTTCATCCGATGCCCCCGCAACCGTCAGGGCCGGCAGGTAGTGATCGACCGACGGGTGTGCGGCGGTCAGCAGCGCCCCAAGGGCGTCGCGGTCCACAAGGGCGTCAAGATCCCGGTCGGTCAGGCGGTCGGTGAACAGCGAGTCGAATTCGGCCGCAAAGTCCATCGGCTGGGCACCGGGACGCATGGCGCGCAGGTTGTGGACGATATTGCCCGAGCCAAGGATCAGAACGCCGCGGTCGCGCAAGGCCATAAGGGCGCGGCCAACCTCAAGCTGGTGATCCAGCCCGCGGCTCATGTCGATCGAGACCTGAAAGACCGGCACATCGGCCCCGGGATAGAGGAATTTCAGAACCGCCCATGCACCGTGGTCAAGGCCCCAGCGGTCGTCTTCCTCGGCGTGGTGGCTTTGCAGCAGGCTGACCACTTCGCGGGCCAGATCCGGCTGCCCTTTGGCGGGATAGTCAACTTGGTACAGCGGTTCGGGAAATCCGTAAAAGTCATAGATCATGCGCGGCACGGCAGAGACATCCACCAGCGTGGTGCCCTTGGTCATCCAATGCGCGGACACCACGAGGATGGCTTGCGGTCGGGGCAGGCTTTGTCCCAGCTCGGACCAGGCCCGGCTATAGGCATTGTCTTCGATCACGTTCATCGGGCTGCCATGGCCGAGAAAGACCAGAGGCATCCGGTCAGAGGTCTTCAGGCTATCCTTCAGGGCGGCAAGATCGCGTGCAACGGACATGTTGTTTCCTTTTCGCGGGCAAGGTGCCCTTTGACAGCAGGACGGCCCGCCGATGCCACTTGGGTCGACGGGCCGGGTGGGATCATAGCGCGATCAGGCGAACTGACCCAGCGAGCGTTGAAGGGCCGGAACCCGCAGGGCAAAGGCTCCAGCGCCAAGCAGCGCAACGGTGCCCTGAACAACGGCCCAGAACAGCGGGAATTCCCAGCCGCCGCCTTCGCTGGAGAAGGTCCAGCCAAAGCCGGAGTGCGCCCAGACAGCGCCCAGCAGCACGGGGATCAGCGCCAGCGACACAAGGCGGGTCGCCACGCCAAGGATCAGCGCCGCGCCACCGGCCAGTTCTGCGAAGATCGTCAGATAGGCCAGCAGGCCGGGCAGGCCAAGGCTTTCGAAATAGGCGACGGTGCCGGGGATGGTGAAGACGCTGACTTTGAGCCAGCCATGGGCAAGGAAAAGCGCACCGGTCGAAAGACGCAGGGCGGCGGCGGCATAGTCGGATGAGGCTTGCGTGGTCATGGGAAACTCCTTTGAGACCTTGTGGCCGGTGAGGGCGTTTGCCCGGTCGGCTTGACGTTGTGAGGCCAAATTAGGGCTTGCCGAGTGTCAACAAAATGGAGAATTTATTGTATGACTATCCTCAAAACGTTCTGAATTGACGATATGGACATCACCGACGAATTGCGCGCTTTCGTGGCCACGGCACAGACGGGCTCTTTCACGGCCGCGGCGGACCGGCTGGGCGTATCAAACCGGTTGACGTCGAAATATGTGGCCGAATTGGAGGCACGTCTGGGGGTACGCCTGTTCCAGCGCACTACGCGCAAGGTTGGCCTGACCCCGGCGGGGGCAGATCTGTTGGCGCGCGCACCTGCGCTGTTGGACGATCTGGATGACCTTCTGGCAGAGGTGGCAGAAGGGTCGCGCGGGTTTGCCGGGGTGATCCGGGTCTCGGCTCCGGTCACTCTGGGTGAAATCTATCTTGCCGCGATGCTGGGGCGTTTTGCCGAGGCAAATCCGGGTCTGAGCCTTGATTTGCGGCTGTCGGACAGTTTCGCCGATCTGGCCAGCGAAGGCATCGACCTTGCCTTTCGCATCGGGCAGTCCGAGATGCTGTCGCTAAAGGCGCGCAAGCTGGGCGAGTCCCGCTCCTTGCTGGTGGCCAGCCCATCCTATGTCGCGGCGCATGGCGCGCCAGAGGCACCCGAGCAGTTGTCGGCGCATAGCTGTATCGTGGATACCAACCGGCGCATTCCGCGGCGGTGGCGCTTTCTGCGCGACGGGGCCGAGCACGTTGCCCATGTCGAGGGGCGGTTTCACGTCAACTCTGCCCGTGCTGCGGCGGAACTTGCGCTTGCAGGACAGGGATTGGCCTATGCGCCGCGGTTTGCGGTCTGGTCGGAACTGGCAGCGGGGAGGCTGGTGCCGGTCATGACCGCCTACGAAGGTGAAGCCGGGGCGTTGAGCGCGGTCTATCTGGAAGGGCGCGTCTTGCCGCGAAAAGTGCGGGCGCTGATCGACTTTGCCCTTCGGGACATAGGGTCCGCCGGAATTCTCTAGGCCCAATCACCTGACAGGGGCGTCCTATAGCAATCCGACCATGTTGCATGGGGTTGGTGGTTGGCAGGTGCCATTTATCGGATTAGTCCAAATTATGGTGAAACTTACCTTGGCTTTTCTTCCTCCGGAGGCTGTCGCACGGCAGGCTTGAAGAAAACGTGACGGCATCAACTGCCGCGCCCGCAATCAAGTGGAGGAGAATGATGGCGGACATTGTAATCAAGGGCGCCCGCGTCTGGGATGGCACATCCGGCGCAACACAAGACGCAACGGTCACCATCCGAGGGAACCGGATCGCCGACATCGCCAAGGCCGGCAGCACTGTACATCCAGACGATGCCCGGATCATCGATGGCAGCGGCTGTACCCTGATGCCCGGATTGGTCGAGGGGCATTGCCACCCCAGCTTTACCGGCATCACCGATCCGGCTGAACTGGGCCGGGTCAGCCCGGAACAACATATGTTGCTGACCGCGCAGAACCTGCGCCTGCTGTTGAGCCACGGTTTCACGTCGATTTTCGAGGCGGCCTCGGCCAAGCCCATGTTGGGGGTCACGGCCCGCAACGCCATCGACGACGGCTTGATAGATGGTCCCCGCATGTTGGCGGGCAGCCCCGAGATCACCACGACGGCCGGTCTTGGGGATGAAAGGATGCGCCACATCCATCAGGAAAGTTTCGGCCTTGTCGCCGACGGCCCGGATGAATTCCGCCGCGTGGCCCGTGAATGTATCCGTGATGGTGTCGACGTGCTCAAGATCAACATTTCGGGCGACGAGTTCGTATCACACGCACGGGCCGAAATTACGCCAACAGAGCCCGAGGAAATCGAGGCGCTGGTGCGCGTGGCCCATGCCTTTGGCAAGAAAGTTGCGGCACATGCGCGGTCCTCCGAAAGCGTCAAGCGGGCGATCCGTGCCGGGGTCGACTGTATCTATCATTGCGATTTTGCCGATGAAGAAGCGCTGGACATGCTGGAAGCGGCCAAGGACCGGATCTGGGTCGGCCCAGCCTTTGGGCTCGTGCATAATTGCACCAAGGAGGGCGATGCGGCGGGCATCACTTCCGAGGTGGCCGAAGATTTGCACCTGTTCCGCAAGTTCGATGCAACCTGTGCCACGTATCACGAAATCCGCAAGCGCGGCATTCGTGTGGTCGTGGGCGGCGACTACGGTTTCGCCGTCACTCCTATGGGGCAAAACGCCCGGGACATCGAACATTTCGTGCGCTTTTTCGGTTATGATCCCATCGACGCGCTGAAATGCGCCACGAGCGTGGGGCAAAGCCTGATGGGGCGCAGCGGGGAGTTGGGAGAGGTGCGTGAGGGCTTTGTTGCGGACCTCTTGCTTGTGCGGGGCGATGTCACGCAGGATGTCAGCCTGCTGCAACATCAGGAAAACCTTGCGATGATCATGAAGGACGGTGTTCTGTTCAAGGATCCCCTGCACGGCATACGGGCCGACGGCCTGATCCGGGCTGCAGGGTGAGGCGGCGCCTGGCAGACAGCGAGGGTTGCGCGCCCAATGCCTTGGGTCGGGCATGAGAATGCTGGATCACACGTCGAATATCGCTCGGATTGCCGCGATCCTCAAAGGCTTTGACAATGCCAATACGCCACGCCGCACACATGAGATCATCGACAGTATCGGAGGCTCCCGATCGACCGGTTTTGGCCTGCTGCGGGCGATGACCGTGGCGGGCTGGCTGGAACGTGTGGACCATGGCCTGTTGCGGCTTGGACCGCGTAGCCGGGCGTTGGCATTCTCGGGGCTGGAACCGCCGGTGAAGCGTGGCGGTCGCAAACTGGCGGTGCAACGGCATTCCGGCGAGGACGCAGCGCGCCCGGTCGCCTTCGAATGGGATCCGCGTCTGGTGCGGGTGGTCGAAACTGCGGGATTTCGCCGGCCGGCACCTTGGCGCATCGGGTTTTCCAACGCGTCGACCGGCAATGCGTGGCGGCGTGCGTTGCTGGAAAGCATGTCCTACGCCCGCAAGATCGCCCAGCCCCAGATTGCCGAATTGATCCATCTGGATGCCGGGGATGACCCGGATCGCCAGTGCCGCCAGATCGACTCGCTTGTCGAAGCGGGCGTTGATCTCTTGCTGGTCTCGGTTGCCTCTGTCACCAATGCGGCGCTCAGCGCGCGACTGCGTGACCTTGCCGATGGCGGTTTGCCGATTGTTGCCGTCGACAGGCGCCCGAACGAGCGCGGTTCGCTTGTGTCCTTCGTGACGGCCAGCGACCATCGCATCGGGCGGACCAGCGCCTTGTGGATCGCCGAGCGGCTGGGCGGTCAGGGCACGGTCTGGATGTTGTCCGGGTTGGAAGGGGCCAGCCCGGTGCTGCGCAGGCAGCAGGCTGCACTTGCAATATTCTCCGAGTTTCCCGGCATCCGGGTCGAGAACGTCAGCTATACGAACTGGACCGAAGATGGGGGCCACGCGGCGGCAGCAAAACTGCTGGCCGAGGCGGGGCAACCGCCGGACGCGGTCTGGTGTGACAGCGGGCTTCAGGGGGTGGGGTCGGTTCGGTTGTTCCTTGAGGAAGGCCTGCCGGTCCCGTTGCACACCGGGGGCGACCTGAACCGCATGTACAAGCTGTGTTTGCACAACAAGGTGCCCATGGCGGCCCTTGATTATCCCGCAAGCATGGGCGCGCGGGCAATCGAGGTGGCCATCGACGTGCTTTGCGGGGTGCCTGTTCCTCAGCGGGTCGAAGTGCCCGTTCAGGTGGTCCTGCCACGTGGGCAGGAAACCGCCTCGGTCAAGGCTGATCTTTGGGCAGAGCGCCATGTGGCATGGGATCTTGGCGATGATGCCATCCTGTCCCAAGGTCCGGCATTGCGTGGCGGGACGGTCCGACAGGGAAGGGTGGCCGGATCATGACACGCACCCCGTATGACAAGGCCGTCGAACAATTCGATGCATTGATGAGCGCCCCCCGGCAAGAGGCCTGTCCGACCCCGGCCAGCCTGATCCAGAAGGCGGACATGCCGTTAAGTTCCGGCTATCGCCACGTGGCGAACCTTGAGGCCGAGTCATTCCTGCGGCGGGATGTGACCGGTGTCTACCTGCCGGGAAGCGCCGCGCTTGGAAGTGGGCTCAAGGCCTTTGGCGCGGGGGATCTGGCGCCTAGGATTCCGCCGGTGCTTTTGGGATTGCGGCAGGCCACGCAGCATACGTCCTTTGTGGCGATGGTCTGTGGATCAGAGCTTGTTCTGGGGCCCTATTCGTTGGGGCGGTTGACAGAGAACACCGTGCTGGGGCTTGCGTACTTGCTGGTGAACGTGGACCGCAAGGTGCCGCGCCAGAGCTTTGCCGCTGATCTCTTGCCAAAGGCAAGCGAGACTGGGCGGCGGTTGTCTGTCTGCCTTTGCCCTGCCACGCAGGCCGGCAGATGGCAGGTGATGCTGGGTCTGGTGCGCGCCAGCGGGCGCCGCCCGGAAACCGATCTGACAGAAGCGCTGCAAACTGCCGTACACCGTTTGACTGAAAACGAAGAGGACATGCAGTGACAGAGGATTTCTGGAACCGCCAAATGCAATTTTCGACCATTTTGCCAGAGTTCGCAGCCTATCTGGACCGAATGGCAGCGGAAAGCGCCGAATATTCGCTAGGGCGGGCCTTTGACCGCAAAGCCTATGGGCAGGAAGCTCGTCAATGGGTGGAATGGACCCATGGCAGTGGCACAGGGGACTTGTTGCCCGTCGTGATCCACGGCGGCTATTGGCGGGCACTGCGAGCAGAGGATCATCGGTTCATGCTGGCTGGCTTCGGCGCGCTGGGCGCGACGGTTGCCAATCTGGAGTACCGACTGATGCCCGGGGTGCGGCTGGATCATTGCGTGCGGGACGCGCAGGACGGCTTGCGCTGTTTGGCAGAGCGGTTCGTGGGCAAGCGGCTGGTTCTGATCGGTCATTCCGCCGGTGCGCATCTTGCTGTGTCGTCGCTGGCCGATCCCGGTATAGCGGCGCGGACAGCCGGGGTTATTGCGTTGAGCGGTGTCTATGATCTGCGGCCCGCCGCGCAGTCCTTTCTACAGGCGGAACTGAACCTGACGGAGCAGGAGGTGGCGACCCACAGCCTTGCCCCCAGGGCCGGACGCCCGCCGGTTCTCTATGTCAATGGATCGGCGGAAACCTATGAATTCCTTCGCGGATCGGCATTGATGGCCTCTGCGGGACGGGCAGGGTGGCGGGTTTTGCCGGATGCAGACCACATGACGCTGACATGGGCCGCGACCGCGCATGCAAAGGCCCTGTGCGCCGAAATGCTTGCGCTCTGACAGCGTCCGTTTGCTGGATCGCGATATCCTTGACACGGAGGGCTTGCGCGGCGTAGCTGTAAGTAACTGTATGGTTACAGCAGGGAGGGGACGGTGGAGTTTGACTATGTGATCGCGGGCGGTGGATCTGCGGGCTGCGTCCTTGCGGGACGGCTGAGCGAGGATCCCGGGGTGCGCGTCCTCCTGCTGGAGGCCGGGGGCCGCGATCGCAACCTGTTGTTCCACTGGCCCGCCGGTTTCGCAAAGATGACCAAAGGCATCGCCAGCTGGGGATGGAGCACCGTTCCGCAAAAGCACATGCAGGGCCGCAGCATCTGGTTCACGCAGGCCAAGGTCATCGGTGGCGGGTCTTCGATCAATGCGCAAATCTACACGCGCGGCCATGCCTTGGATTATGATGCCTGGGCCGGGGAACACGGCTGTGACGGATGGGGCTATCGTGATGTCCTGCCCTATTTCAAAAGGGCCGAAGGCAATGAAAGGTTCAATGACACCTACCACGGTATCGACGGACCTCTGGGCGTGTCGATGCCGCGCGCGACCCTGCCGGTCTGTGATGCGTTCATCCGGGCGGGGCAGGAGTATGGATTGCCCTATAACCCCGATTTCAACGGGGCCTTTCAGGAAGGTGTCGGTTACTACCAACTGACCCAGCGCGATGTCCGGCGGTCCTCGGCGGCGGTTGCCTATCTGGCCCCCGCCGAAACAAGGTCGAACCTTATCGTTATGACCGGCGCGCAGGCGCTGCGGGTGCTGGTCGACAAGGAACGCGCAACCGGGTTGGAATATCTCAAGGACGGTCGCCGGGAACAGGTGCGCGCCGGGCGCGAGGTGATCCTTTCCTCTGGCGCGATCGGATCGCCGCGCCTGTTGATGCTGTCGGGTATCGGACCGGCGGATCACTTGCGGGATCTGGGGATTGATATCGTCCATGATCTGCCCGGCGTGGGTGCCAACTTGCAAGATCACATCGATCTGTGCGCCATTTCCGAACTGACCGGCCCGCACAGCTATGACGGCTGGGATCGCCTGCACAAGACGGCGTGGGCGGGACTGCAATACATGCTGTTTCGGTCGGGGCCGGCGGCGGCCTCGTTGTTCGAAACGGGCGGTTTTGCCTATGCCGATCCGGCGGCACGGTCCCCTGACATCCAGTTTCATCTTGGGCAAGGGTCGGGGATCGAAAAGGGGATTGCCAAAATCAACGGCGCGGGGATCACGCTGAACAGTGCATTCATGCGGCCCCGATCACGGGGGAGCGTCCGGCTGGCCAGCGCCGATCCCTTGGCCGCACCGCTGATTGATCCGAACTACTGGGCCGATCCCTATGACCTCGACATGGCGCTCAAGGGGCTGGAGATGGCGCGTGAGATTCTGGCGCAACCCGCGCTTAGCGGTTTCGTCCGCAAGGAGGTGTTGCCGGGTCCGGCAATCCGGGACCGGTCCGCGCTGTTCGAATACGCGTGCAAAATCGCCAAGACGGACCATCATCCGGTCGGCACCTGCCGCATGGGACAGGGAGCTGATGCCGTCGTGGACCCGCAGTTGCGGTTGCATGGACTTGACGGGCTGCGCGTCTGCGACGCTTCGATCATGCCGGCGATCAATTCGTCCAATACCAACGCACCAACGATCATGATCGGCGAAAAAGGTGCCGATCTGATCCGAGGGCAAGGGCTGTTTCCTCCCTCGGCTCTTGCCCCTTCGGACCTTGTGAGCGCCTGACCGGCGCATCCGTACCTGCCAGGAGAACATTATGGATAAAACCGTCACGCGCCGCATCGTTTCACCCGAGGCTGCGCAGGAAATCACGGCTGCCGCAATTGCTTATGCGAAGGCGCAGGGGTGGGAGATCGCGGCGGCCGTCGTCGATCCCTTTGGCGGGCTCGTGGCCTTTTCGCGGACGGCCGGCGTGGCCGCGCCAATCGGGGATTTCGCGCAGGACAAGGCCTATACGGCTGGAACGCTTGGCAAATCCTCCAAGGCGTTCGGAGAGCGGATGGCCAGCGGCGAGACCCTGTCGCTGGGCTTGTCGACACGCCATCGGCTGCTGACATGGGGCGGCGGCGTCGCGATCCTTGACGGCGATACCTGCATCGGAGGTCTTGGCGTGTCCGGTGCGCAGGAACACGAAGACATCGCCTGCGCCGAGGCGGCGATCCGCGCCGCCGGGCTGGAGCCGCGTTAACCTTCGGGGTCGATGCAGACGGTGCGCATGATGGTTTCAAGGTTGAAGGCGATCCGCGCATCCAGCGCGTCCTTGTCCATCATGTCCCGTTCGAACAACAGCGCGCCGGTGTAACGGTTGGTCAGGTAGTAATAGTTGACTGCCGCGATGGTGATGTTGAGCTGGACCGGGTCGATCCCGTTGCGAAACACACCTTCCTCGACGCCCCGGGCCAGAATTTCCTCGACCATGCCAACAAGACGCCGCTGCGCCGGTCCGACGCGTTCGGATTTCTTCAGGTGCCGTGCCCGGTGAAGGTTCTCGCTGTTGACGAGAGTGATGAACTCGGGGTTCTTGAGGTAGTATTCCCAAGTGAAGCGAACAAAGGTTTCCAGCGCTTGCTTGGCTGGTAGGTGTTCCAGGTCCAGCTTTTGCTCGGCGGCGCGAATGTCCAGATAGGCCTCTTCGAGGACGATGCGGAACAGGTCCTCCTTGTTGCCGAAATAGTGGTAGATCATCCGCTTGTTGGCCTTGGCGCGATCGGCGATCTCGTCGATGCGGGCGCCACCCAGACCGTTTTTGGCAAATTCCTTCTTGGCGGCCGCAAGGATGCGGGCGCGCGTCGCTTCGGCGTCGCGTTGCCGTTTTTCGGGTTTTTCGGTCATCGGTCTTCTTGCCTGCGGGATCCAGCGTTGTCCGGTCCTAACGCATTCCGGCGGGGATGGTCAAAGTTCATGTTTCCGCACTCCAGTCCAGATTGTGGCGAGAGTCAGTCTGCTTTTCTATTGACGTTCTCGCAACCAATAAAGTAACTAGTTAGTGCGTTACGCCGGAATCGATCCGGAGGCCGCACCCGTCGGAACCGTGGGAGACGATGCCGATACTGTGGGTGCGAAGGCAGCAAGATCACGTTGCTTCAAGGGAGGACTACCAATGTCGACGTTCATCAAGGACTTCATCGAGAAAGAAAAACTGAGCCGCCGGAATTTCCTTCTGGCGTCGGCCTACGGCATTTCCGGTGCCGCGGCGGCCAAGATGTTCGGCCCGTCGCCGGTAATGGCGGCGACCTACTCCGATCCGACGATCGCATGGTCCTATCGGAACCGCACCAATCCCTACTGGAACGAAATCGTTTCTGGTGGCGAGGCTTTCGTCGAAAGCCTTGGCAAGTCCAAGGACGCTCTCACGCACCTGATCAACGAAGGGTCGTCCGAGAAATCGCTGGGCGACGTGAAGTCGCTCCTGGCTAAGACCAATGGCGAACTGGCGCTGGCCATCGACACCAACGATGCGCCGAACTGCCGCCCTGTTGTTGAAGCCGTGGCAGAGGCCGGCGGCTATGTCTCGACCATCTGGAACAAGACCGACGACCTGCATCCGTGGGATTTCGGCGACAACTACGTCAGCCACATGACCTGGTCGGACGAAGGCCCGGCCGAACAGACCGCGCGCATCCTGCTGGAGGCGATGGGCGGCAAGGGTGGCGTTGTCCACCTTGGCGGGATTGCTTCGAACAACCCGGCAATCGAGCGTCTGCAAGGACTGAAGAACGCGCTGAAGGATTATCCCGACATCGAACTGCTGGCCGCCGAGCCGGCCGATTGGGATACCCAGAAAGCGAACCAGGTCATGAGTGCTTTCCTCACCCGTTTCGGCGACGAGATCACCGGCGTTCACTGTGCGAATGACACCATCGCCTATGGTGTTCTGGAAGCATTGCGTGCCGAAGGTATCGACGACATGCCCATCGTATCCTACGACGGCAACCCTCAGGCTGTGGGCCTGGTGGCGGAAGGCAAGATCCTTGCCACCGTCTTTACCAACCCGCATTGGGGCGGCGGTATCACCGCGGCGCTGGCCTATCATGCCGCCATCGGCAGCTTCAAACCTTCCGAAGAGCCGCATGAGCACCGCGAATTCTATGGGCCGACCATCCTGATCACGCCCGAGGATGCGGCAGAGTTCAAGGCCAACTACCTTGACAGCGTTCCGACCTATGACTGGAACGACTTCTGGGGGCCGACCAACGGTCAGATCCAGTACAAGTAAGGCCTTGCGAGGCGGCTGCCCGCCGGCCGCCTCACCCCCTTTCCCCGACTGCAAATCCATCGGAGGTGCCTCTTGTCCGGCAATCTCTCCCGGGAGGCCCTTGTCAAATGGGCCCCGTTGATCGTCCTATTGGTCCTGATCGCCTTCTTTACAGTGCTGGAGCCGCGCTTTTTCTCGGTGCGTAACCTTGCCCGGATTGCGATCTCGTCTTCGCCGGCCCTGATGGTGGCGATTGGCGTGACCTTCATCATCATCATGGGGTCCATCGACCTGTCGATGGAAGGCACGGTTTCCGTGTCTGCCGTGGTTTTTGCCTTCGCCTTCATAGGTTTGGGGGGCACGGTTCTGGGCTTGGGGATCCTTGCCCTGCCTCTGGCCATCCTCGTCGGTGCCGCGATCGGGCTGATCAACGGGTTGGTCCACGTCAAGCTTAAGATCCCGTCATTCATGGCGTCGCTGGCCATGGGGTTCGTCGGAACCGGGTTTGCCCTGCTGCTGACCGGCGGCGACCGCATCCGGGTCGAAGACGAGGTGTTTCGCGGCCTGCTGACCGAACGCTGGTTCGGCTTTCCGGTGATGGTCTACGTGGCCGGGTTGTTCGTGCTCATTGCGTGGTTCATCCAGGCGCGCACCACGCTTGGCCGCAACTTTTACGCCGTGGGCGGCGGTGAGGAACTGGCCCATGCCTCGGGTCTGAACGTGAACAAGGTGCGCGTTCTGGGCTTTATGCTGGCGGGGATGTTCTATGCGGTCGGCGCGCTGTTGGCGGTGGGTCGGATCGGCATCGCCGAAACGGCGACGGGCAACAATTTCATGTTCATGTCGATCACCTCGGTCGTCGTCGGCGGCACCGCGCTTTGGGGCGGCATAGGCGGGGTCTGGAACACGCTGGTCGGCGTGCTGATCGTCAATGTCATCGGCAATGGCATGGTTGTCATCGGCCTGCCCGGATACGTGCAGGACGGCGTTCTGGGCGCGCTGGTCATCGCGGCGGTGGTCCTGTCGACCGACCGCAAATCCATCGCCTTTGTGAAATAGGGGAGGGGACCATGTATCAACTCAGCAAGGTCGACAAGAAATTCCCCGGGGTGCACGCGCTGAAAGCCGTGGATTTCACCATCGGCCGCGGCGAGATCGTCGGTCTGGTGGGCGAAAACGGCGCTGGCAAATCCACCCTGATGAAGGTGATCTACGGTGCCTATCAGCCGGATGGCGGCACGATCACCATCGACGGCAAGGCGGTGCGGTTCCAGAACCCCCGACAGGCCATGGAGCACGGCATCGGCATGGTGTTCCAGGAGCAAAGCCTGATCACCAACCTGACGGTGATGGAAAACATCTTTCTTGGTTTCGAAAAGCAGTTCGTCAATTTCGGGGTCATCGACTGGAAGAAGATGGCCGCCGCAGCGAAAAAGCAGTTGGCCAAGGTCAAGCTGGACATCGACCCCTCGACCGTAACGGCAAAGCTGTCCTTTGCGCAGCGTCAGCTGGTGGAACTGGCCAAGGTGCTGACACTGGAAGAGCGCGTCGATGGAGATCTGGTGATCCTGCTGGACGAGCCGACCTCGGTTCTGGCGCGCGAAGAGGTGGAACTGCTTTTCTCGCTGGTGCGGGAATTGACCAAGCGGGCCTCGTTCATCTTTGTCAGTCACCGGATGGACGAGGTGCTGGAACTGTCCGACCGGGTCTATGTCATGAAAGACGGCGAAGTGGTCGACGTGGTCGACCATGACAACGCCCAGGTCGATGCAATCCAGCACAAGATGGTCGGTCGCGACGTCGACAAGGAATACTATCGCGAGCAAAAACAGAAGCCGCACGGTGAAGAGGTACTTGTCCGCTTCGAAAGTGTTTCTGTCGAGGGTAAGTATTCCAATGTCAGTTTCGACCTGCACCGGGGCGAAGTGCTGTGCCTTGTCGGCACCGAAGGCTCGGGCCGCGAGGCGATCCTGAGAACGATCTTTGGCCTTGAAAAGCCGACCGGCGGCACCGTGGTCATCAAGGATCAGACCGCCAACCGGCTCAACGCGCAAGGCAGCGTGGCGGCGGGCGTCGGTTACGTTCCGCGTGAACGCAAGATCGAAGGCATCGTCGGCGGAATGAACGTCTACGAGAATATGACCCTGAGCCAGATGCGGAACTATTCCGGCGGCGGCGTTCTACGCATCGGCGCGGAAAAGGCGCTGGCCGAGGATTGGGTCAAGCGCCTGAAGATCAAGACGCCGAATGTCTACAAGGATTGCGGCGGCCTGTCCGGCGGCAACCAGCAAAAGGTCGTTCTTGCCAAATGGCGGTCCGGCGGGTCGGACATCATCCTGTTGGACCACCCGACGCGAGGCCTTGATATCGGGGCCAAGGAAGACGTCTACGACATGGTCCGCGAAATGTGCGACGACGGCGCGGGGATCATCCTTGTGGCGGACACGCTGGAAGAGGCCATTGGCCTGTCGCACACGATCCACGTCCTGAAGGACGGCGAAACGCAACAGGTCTTTCACGGGCGCCCGGGCGACAAGCCCAGCCTTTATGACCTCGTTCACCACATGACCTGAGGACGCCATGAGCATCGAACGCATCAAGCCGCATCTGCCCTGGATCACCCTTTTGATCCTCGTGGTGATCGTGGGCATCGCCGACGCCAATTTCCTGCGCCCGCAGAACCTTGTTTCGATGGTGGCGGACATCATGCCGCTGTTCATCATGGCGCTGGGTCTGACTTTTGCCATCTACATCGGCGGTATCGACCTGTCGGCGCAATCCGTCGCAAACATGACCACCGTCGTTGCCACCGTGACCCTGCCGACACTGGGCATCGGCGCGGCGGTGGTCTGTATTCTGGGCGGGCTGGTCGTCGGCGCGCTGTCGGGCTTTATCACCACGAAACTGTTGGTCCCTTCCTTCGTTTCGACCCTTGCGGTGGGCGGGGTGGCCTATTCGACCGCGCAGTATCTTTCCGGCCAGCGTGCGCTGTATATGGATGCCACGCTGCGTGACGCCTCCTTTGGGTGGATGGTCGGGGAAAGCTTTGGCATCCCGCATGAAATCTTTGTTGGGGCCATTCTGCTGCTGGCCATGTTGTTCGTGCAGAGCCGCACAACCTTTGGCCGAGCGCTCAAGGCGGTCGGCGCGGGCGAACTCGCGGCTGTGGCCTCGGGGCTGAACGTGACCCGCATCAAGATCATGGCCTTTGCCCTTTCGGGGATGCTGGCAGCGATTGCGGGCTTGCTGTTCTCGGTCAAGCTGTCGGGCGGTGCGCCGACGCTGGCCAACGGGTTTCTTCTGCCCGCCATCGTGGCGGTGCTGGTCGGGGGCACGCCTTTGACCGGCGGTGTGGGTGGCGTGGTCAATACGCTGATCGGCACGCTGATCGTTGCGGTGATCCGGGCTTCGATGCTGTATTTCGAAATCGACGCCACCATGCAGCAGATGGTCTTTGGCATCATCCTGATCGTTGCCATCGCCCTGACCATCGACCGGTCCAAGCTGCGGATCGTCAAGTAAGGGGGCGGTGATGGAGATGATGAAAGCCGCAGTTCTGACCCGTCCCGGGCATTTCGAGATCGAAGACCGCCCGATCCCGAAACCCGGCCGGGGCGAGGTGCTGATCCGGATCGCCCGCGTCGGGGTCTGCGGCACCGACATGCATATCTTTCACGGCAACTATGCGGCGGACAGCCTGCCCATGGTGCCCGGGCATGAGTTTACCGGCACGATCCAGGCGCTTGGTGCGGATGTCACGGGACTGACGCTGGGTTCCAAGGCGGTGGTCGATATGAACATTGGCTGTGGCGCATGCTATTGGTGCCGCCGCAACGAGATCCTGAACTGCCCCGAAATGCAACAGATGGGGATCACCATGGACGGTGCGTTTGCCGAATACATGGTGGTGCCTGCGCGGCTGGTCATCCCCGCGCCGGCCCATGTGGCGGACGAGGTTCTGGCCCTGACCGAACCATTGTCTTGCGTGGTGCGCGCCGCGCGCAAGGCGCAGATCACATTTGGCCAGTCGGTCTTGGTCATGGGCGCGGGGCCGATCGGCAACCTGCACGTCCAGTTGCTGCGAACCATCGGCGCGGCGCCGATCATCGTGACCGACCTGTCGGCAGAGCGCGTGCAGATGGCACTGGATTGCGGGGCGGATATCGGGGTGAGCGATCCCGCGCGTCTGAAGCAGGCCGTCATGGACGCCACCGAAGGCCGCGGCGTTGATATTGTGATCGAAAGCGTCGGCTTGCCCGCGCTTTACAGGCAGGCGCTGAAACTGATGCGTAAGGGTGGTCATCTGGCGGCCTTTGGTCTGACCGGCGCCGAAGAGACGCTGGCCCTGCCGATCCTCGATACGATCCTACAAGAGAACTCGGTCAAGGGATCTGTCGCGGGCATGGGGCAGGATATGCACGATGCCCTGAGCCTGCTGGTGCATGGCCGCATCAAGACAGAAGCCTTTACCGGGGCCAGTTATGCGCTGACCGACATTCAGGCCGCTTTCGATACATTCGCCGACCGGCCACTGGATTTGAAAACACAGATCGTCATGACCTGAGACGAGGAGTACAAGCCATGACCACCGAAGCCTATACGTCCAAGCCGCAAGGCAAGATCCCCAACAGCCGCTTTCCCCTGCTGGTTCACCGCAACGCCGTTCCCGGCGGCGGTACCGAAGCGGTGAAACGGCGGTTCCGCGAAAATGGTTGGGGCAACAATTGGGAATATCCGGGCGTCTATCACTACGCGCATTTTCATTCGACCAGCCACGAATGCCTTGGCTGTGCGCAGGGCTGGATGGAATTCAACCTGTCCGTCGGCGAAGGCGGCTGGACCCGCGTCCGCATCGAAGCGGGGGGCGTGATCGTCATGCCGGCGGGCGTCAGCCATGAACATGTGGATGCCTCGGACGATATCATGATGTGCGGCGGCTACGCCGGTGGGCGCGACTGGGACAACATCCAGGAAGAGTTCCTGTCGGACGATCTCTACTACGTCGCCTGCAAGAACATCATGAGCCTGCCGATCCCGGACAAGGATCCCGCCACCGGACAGGTCATGCACCAGTGGCACGATGCGCCGTCCTCGGTCGATGGCGGCTGGAATGATTGGCGCGACGGGCTGGACGCTTCCAGCTGAGCGCACCCATAGCAGGCCGCGCCATTCGCCGCGCGGCCACAAGGAGAGAAAAATGGACCAGATGAGCAACAGGTTGTCGCCGCCCGAGCAGGCGCGCGAATTTGGCTTTTACGTTGATGGCGCGGTTGTCGCGGCAGGCGACCGCGAGGTTTTCGAACGCCGCTCGCCCGGTCATGACGTGCCGGTGACCCTTATCCCGAAATGCACCAGCGCGGATCTGGACATGGCAGTGGATGCCGCGCGCCGCGCCTTTGACGACCGTCGCTGGTCCGGGTTGAACGGGCAGGCGCGTGCGGCCGTTCTGCTGAAGGCAGGGGCTTTGATCCGCGAGCGTCTTGATGAAATCGCCTATTGGGAAACGCTGGAGAACGGCAAACCGATCAGTCAGGCCCGCGCCGAAGTCGGCGGATGCGCCGATATGTTCGAATACGCCAGCGGACTGGCGCGGTCGCTGCATGGCGACAGCTTCAACAATCTCGGGGACGGGATGTTCGGGCTGGTCACGCGCGAACCCGTGGGCGTCGTGGGTATCATCACGCCGTGGAACTTTCCGTTCCTGATCCTGTGCGAACGGGTGCCCTATGTCCTTGCGTCGGGTTGCACGATTGTTGCCAAACCTTCGGAAGTGACCAGCGCCACAACGCTGATCCTTGCCGAGATCCTGACCGAGGCGGGCTTGCCGGCGGGCTGCATGAACGTCGTCACCGGTTCGGGTTCCAGCATCGGGCAGGCGCTGCTGGAACATCCGCGTGTTGACATGTTGTCCTTCACCGGGTCGACCGCCGTGGGTCGCCGCGTGGTCGAAGCCGCGGGCCGTACCAACTTCAAGAAGCTTGGGTTGGAACTGGGGGGCAAGAACCCGCAGATCGTCTTTGCCGATGCCGATCTCGAGGATGCCGCCGATGGCGTGGCTTTTGGAATCGGGTTCAACACCGGTCAGTGCTGCGTGTCGGGCTCGCGCCTGATCGTGGAACGCTCGGTCGCGGATCAGTTTGCCCAGATGGTGCAGGACAAGTTCGCCAAGGTCCGCGTGGGTGATCCGCTGGATGAGAGCACCCAGATCGGGGCCATCACTACGGATGCACAGAACAACACGATCATGTCCTACATCGAAAAGGGCAAGGCCGAAGGTGCGCGCCTGATCGCGGGGGGCGAACAGCTGGATTTCGGTCGGGGTCAGTATATCGCGCCGACGCTGTTCGGCGACGTTACCAGCGACATGGCCATTGCCCGTGAAGAAATCTTTGGCCCGGTGCTGACGATCATGCCTTTTGATACCGTGGACGAGGCGATCACCATCGCCAATGATACGGAATACGGTCTTGCGGCTTCGGTATGGACAAAGAACATCGACAAGGCGCTGATGGTGACACGCCGCGTGCAGGCGGGCCGTTTCTGGGTAAACACCACACTTGCCGGTGGGCCCGAACTGCCTCTGGGCGGGTTCAAGCAGTCCGGCTGGGGCCGCGAGGCGGGTATGTACGGCGTCGAGGAATACACGCAGGTCAAATCGGTTCACATCGAGATCGGCAAACGCACACCCTGGATCGAGTAAGAGCCCTCAAGCAGAGTAGCGGTAGGGTAAACCAAAAGCCCTCAAGCAGCGTAGCGGTAGGGCAAACCAAAAGCCCTCAGGCAGCGTAGCGGTAGGGCAAATTAAAAGCCCTCAGGCAGCGAAGGGCGACAATAGGAGCGGAGATGGCAGAGGGATACGATTACATCATCGTCGGCGGCGGATCGTCGGGCTGTGTGCTTGCGAACCGGCTGACACAGGACCCCTCTTGCCGTGTTCTGCTGCTGGAGGCGGGCGGCAAGGACAACCACCCGCTGATCCACATGCCCGTGGGCTTTGCCAAGATGACGACGGGGCCCCATACGTGGGGCCTTGTCACCGCGCCGCAGGAACATGCCAACAATCGTGAAATTCCCTATGCGCAGGCGCGGGTAATCGGCGGTGGGTCTTCGATCAATGCCGAGGTCTTTACCCGCGGCAACCCGGTGGACTACGACCGGTGGGCCAATGATGAGGGGGCCGACGGCTGGTCCTTCAAAGAGATCCAGAAGTATTTCCTGCGCTCCGAGGGCAACACGATCCTTTCGGGCGACTGGCACGGGACGGATGGCGAACTGGGCGTGTCCAATATTCCGGACCTGCAACCGATGACGCGGGCCTTTGTGCAGGCCTGCCAGGAACGCGGGCTGCCATATAATCCGGATTTCAATGGCGCTGTTCAGGAAGGCGCAGGCGCCTACCAGACCACGACAAAGAACGGGCGACGCTGTTCGGCGGCGGTGGGCTATCTGCGCCCGGCGATGAAACGCGCGAACCTGACGGTGAAAACCGGAGCCTTGGTGCGCCGCATCGTGATCGAGAATGGCCGGGCGGTTGGCGTTGAATATGCCGATAAATCAGGCGCGCACAGCGCCCGCGCCGAAAGCGAGGTTCTGCTGACCTCTGGCGCCATCGGGTCGCCCAAGATGATGATGCTGTCCGGCCTTGGTCCGGCGGCGCATCTGCGTGACCATGGAATCGACGTCATCGCCGACCTGCCCGGCGTGGGCGAAAACCTGCATGACCATTTCGGCATCGACATCGTGGCGGAACTGACCGGGCATCAAAGTCTGGACAAATACAACAAGCTGCACTGGATGGCTTGGGCCGGTGCGCAGTATTACCTGTTCAACTCCGGCCCTGTGACCTCGAACGTGGTTGAGGGCGGCGCGTTCTGGTACGCGGACCGGTCACAGCAGGTGCCTGACCTGCAATTCCATTTCCTAGCCGGGGCAGGGGCCGAAGCCGGGGTGCCAAGCGTACCCAAGGGATCGTCCGGCATCACGCTGAACAGCTATACCCTGCGGCCGAAATCGCGCGGCACCGTACGCCTGCGGTCCGGCCGGCCCGAGGATCTGCCAGTGGTGGATCCGAAGTTCCTGTCGCACCCGGATGACCTGAAAACCTCTGTCGAGGGGGTCAAGATCAGCCGCGAGATCTTTGAGCAGGCCAGCCTGCAAAAGCACATCAGGCAGATCCGCTTTCCCGATGACACTGTGAAGACGCAAGCCGAGTACGAGGCCTATGCCCGCCAGTATGGCCGCACATCCTATCATCCGACCTGCACCTGCAAGATGGGCGCAGAGAGCGATCCGATGGCGGTGGTCGACCCGCAACTGCGCGTGCGCGGGGTGGACGGGCTGCGGATCTGCGACAGTTCGGTCATGCCGAGCCTTGTCGGATCGAACACCAACGCGCCGACCATCATGATCGGCGAAAAGGCGGCCGACCTTGTGCGGGGCAATCGCTGAAGGCCAGATCGGTCGTTCAGGCGAGCCTGTCGAGGTTTTCAAGCAACCGCCGCAGGTGGCCGGTGAATTCCGTGACCTCCTGCGGTGAAAACCCGCTCAGCAATTCCTTTTGCCGTTCCAGCGCGGTTTTCAGAATGCGATCATGCAGGTCGCGGCCCTTTGGTGTCAGGGTCCAGTTTTTACGGCGTTCGTCGTTTCCTTCGCTTTCCGCAAAGGCGAGACCCGAGTCTTCCAGCCGCGCGAGGCTGCGGCTGACGGCGGCCTTGTCGATGCCGATGGTGCGGCTGGCTTGGGCTGCGCTGCACCCCGGTGCGCGGGTCAGCATCACCAGCATCCGCCAGTCCATCGCCCCGATACCGAAGTGATCCTGATAATAGCGCGATGCATTTCGCGTGAACCGGTTGGCAGCAAAGGTTAGCAGTACGGTCGGAGACCGGGAAAAGCTGAGCGTCGCCGTATCGCCGCCGTCGGGGGCGACAAGGAACATCTCGTCAGGCAGGTCGGTCATGTAGGGCTGTGCCTATTTTTTCGGTTGCAGGCAGACTAGGCGGAAATGTGTTGACATGACAACTCGATTTCCTGTGTTGTCATGTCAACACGCTGGGAGGAGCCGTGCCATGTCCAATGCGCCAATCATTGAAATCGACCCGATCAGTTTTTGGCGGGACCCGTATCCGGTGCTTGCGCACCTGCGCCGGGACGCGCCCGTGGCCTATGTGCCGCAACTGGGGGCGACGCTGATGACACTCCGAAACGATATTTTCGAGAATGAGAAAAAGATCGACGTGTTTTCCTCGGACCAGCCTGACGGTTTGATGACCCGCCTGATGGGGCAGAACATGATGCGCAAGGACGGCGCGCCGCACATGGCAGAGCGCAAGGCGATCTTTCCCACGGTTTCACCCAAGACGGTCAAGACCACGTGGAAGGCGGCCTTCGACCGCATGACTGACGCAGTGCTGAAGGAACTCGCGCTGCAGGGGCAGGCCGACATGGTGCGCGACATCGCCCGGCGGATCTCGGGCGAGGCGCTGTGCATCATCACCGGCCTGACCAACATGACATGGCAAGACATGGACCGCGTCAGTCAGGGTATGATCGACGGTATTGCAAATTATGCGGGTGATCCGGAGGTCGAGGCGAACTGTCGTGCCTGCACGGATTTCATCGAAGACAGCATTGCCGCGCGCCTTCCTGACCTGACGGCGGCACCGGACAGCAGCCTTTTGTCGGTACAGGTACAGGCAGGACTGCCACCGGAGCAGGTCATCGCCAATGTCAAGCTGGCCATTTCAGGAGGGCAGAACGAGGTCCGCGACGTGATCGCAGGGCTTGTCTGGGCCTTGCTGACGCACCCGAACCAGATGCAGCGGATTCTGGATGGGCATAACACCTGGATGGAGGCTTTTGACGAATACACGCGGTGGATCTCTCCCATCGGGATGTCACCGCGCAGGGTCGCTCGGCGCTACGAGGTGCATGGCGTGACGTTTGAACCGGACGACCGGGTGTTTTTTATGTTCGGATCGGGCAACCGGGACGAAACGGTTTTTGAGCGCCCCGAAGTCTTTGACATGACGCAGAGCGCCGCCGCCTCGATCGCTTTTGGGGCAGGGCCGCATTTCTGCGCCGGGGCATGGGCCTCGCGCTGCCTGATCGCCGAGGTCGCGGTGCCAAAGATCTTTGAGCGTTTGCAGGGGCTGCGGCTTGCCGGTGAGGTGCCGTTTGGAGGCTGGGCGTTCCGGGGCGCGCTGACCATGCCCGTGGCATGGGAGGGAAAAGGGGCGGCCTGAGCCGCCCCCGAACGTGGATCAGTCGAAATCGGGTGCGTAGGGCACCAGATCCTTGCCGACGATGCGATAGCCGGTCTTGGTCATTTCTTCGATCCGGTCCATGTCGATGGACGAGAGGGTGAAATCCATCACGTCGAAATTGGCGGCGATATTGGCCGGCTTGGTGGACATGGTGTTGATGCTGACACCCTTTTGCAAAATCCAGCGCAACACCACCTGCGCCGCTGTCTTGCCATAGGCTGTGCCGATCTCGCCAAAGATCGCATGTTTGAACACCTCGCCCCGCGCAACCGAGCAATAAGAGGCCAGCGGGATGCCGGTTTCCGTCGCGGCGGCCAGCAGCTTGTCCTGATTCAGCAGCGGGTGGAACTCGACCTGGTTGGTGACCAGAGGCGCGTCCACGATGGATTTCGCATCGCGCATCATCTGGGCGGTGTAATTCGACACGCCGATATGGGCGGTCAGTCCACGATCATAGGCCTGTTGCAGCAGTTGCAACGACAGTTTGATGTCAAAACCGGGCGTGGGCCAATGCAGCAGCAGCACGTCGGCCTTTTCGATCTGAAGTTTCTTCAGGCTCTCTTCGACCGAGGGCATGAATTTCTCTTCACTGAAATTGGCGATGTCCACCTTGGTGGTGATGCAAAGATCCTTGCGCGCAATGCCAGTTGCCTTGAGCGCGGCACCTGTTTCGGTCTCGTTCTCGTACATCTGCGCAGTGTCGAAGGCGCGATAGCCGACCTCGGCCGCGGCCAGTACGGCGTCGTGCAATTCCTGCCCTTTCAGGGGGTAGGTTCCGAAACTGCGCTGATAGGTTTTCTGGAAATAGATGCTCATGAGGTGGTCCTCCCTGGATTTCCTGATTAGGCCTGACGGGGCGAAACGTCAAAATCGTCCTTGATCGACTCGTGTCTTTTGGCATATTACAAATAACCAGTTAGTTACAAAGAGGCAAGCTGAGATGTCCAAGGTCACGACCGGGGAGGAGGCCGTCAGCAACATCAAGGATGGTGCTGTCGTGGCCGTGAACTCATCAAGCGGGCTGTGTTGTCCGGACGCCGTTCTGGCGGCGCTAGGGGCGCGGTTCGATGCCGAGGGGGCGCCGCGCGACCTGACCTCGATCCATCCCATTGCGGCGGGGGATTTCTTTGGCACCAAAGGGGTCGATCACATTGCCAAACCGGGGATGCTGACGCGGATCATTGGCGGATCTTACCCATCGGGGCCGACCAAGGCCGATCCGCCGCTGATCTGGCAGATGATCACCGCGAACCAGGTCAAGGCCTACAACGTACCTTCGGGGATCGTCTTTGACATGCTGCGCGAGGGCGCGGCCAAGCGTCCGGGCGTTCTGACCAAGGTCGGGCTTCAGACGTTTGTTGATCCCGATCTGGAAGGCTGCGCAATGAACGATGCGGCGCGGTCAGAGCCTATCGTTACGCATCGCGAATTCGACGGCGAAGACTGGCTGTATTTCCGGTCGCTGCGCCCTGACGTGGCCATTATCCGTGCCACCACCGCGGATGAGCGCGGCAACCTGAGCTTTGAGCATGAAGGTGCCTATCTTGGCGCGATGGAGATGGCGCTGGCGGCGCGAAACAATGGCGGCACCGTCATCGCGCAGGTCAAGCGCGTGGCCATGAACGGTTCGATCCGGCCGCATGACGTGCGGGTGCCGGGGATCCTTGTGGATCACGTCGTTGTTGCGCCCGAGCAGTTGCAGACCACCGCCACGGAGTATGATCCGGCCATTTCGGGCGAGTTGATCCGTCCGCTGGACACCTTCCGCACAGCCGAGTTCAACATCGGCAAGGTGATCGCCCGTCGCGTGGCGATGGAGCTGAAGGACGGCTGGGCGGTCAATATCGGCTTTGGCATTTCGGCGAACGTGCCGCGCATCCTTGTCGAGGAAGACCTGCACGGTGCGGTGACATGGATGATCGAACAGGGCGCGGTCGGGGGTATTCCGCTGCTTGACTTCAAGTTCGGCTGCTCGGCCAATGCCGAGGCTTTTGTCGCCTCGCCCCATCAGTTCAGCTATTTTCAGGCGGGCGGCTTTGATGCCTCGCTGCTGTCTTTCCTTGAGGTCGGCAGGGACGGGTCGGTCAACGTCTCGCGCCTCTCGGCGACGCCGCACCGGACCGCCGGGGCCGGGGGCTTTGTCGACATCACCGCACGGGCCAAGAAAATCGTCTTCTCCGGCATGTTCAACGCCGGTGCCAAGATGCGCGTCGAAGATGGCCGTCTGGTCATCGACACCGAGGGCAAGATTGCCAAATTCGTGGACGCGGTCGATCAGGTGTCCTTTTCGGGAGCGCGGGCCGCGGCGCAGGGGCAGGACATCACCTATGTCACGGAACGCTGCGTGATCCGGCTGATCGACGGGCGGCTTGTGGTGACCGAAGTCGCGCCGGGGCTGGACGTTCAGCGCGACGTGCTGGATCAGGCGGCGACCGAATTGCTGGTGGCCGAGGATCTGCGCGAAATGGACGGCACGCTGTTCCGCCCGGAGCCGATCAACCTGACGCTGGCCAAGGCATGAGCGGGGCGTCTTTCCTCTCGCTGGAGGTGACGGACAGGATCGGCATTCTGCGGATCGACCGTGAGGACAAGCGAAATGCGCTGGATGCCGAGATGGTTGATGCCTTGGGGGATCAATGCCGCCAGATCGAACGGCGTGAAGACCTTGACGTTCTGATCCTGACGGGCCGGGGCCGCAGCTTTTGCGCCGGGGGGGACATCGCCGCTTGGTCTGCGCAAAGCGCCACCGGATTTGGCCGCCACTGGCTGCGCGACGGGCATGATGCCTTTGATCGTCTCGCGCGGCTGCGCCAGCCGGTGATCGCCGTTCTCAATGGGCACGCGCTGGGCGGTGGATTGGAACTGGCCGCCTGCGCCGACTTTCGCATCGCCGAGGCGCATGTGAAAATCGGTCAGCCGGAAACCGGTCTTGGCATCATCGCAGGCTGGTCGGGGACGCAACGCGCCGTGCGCCGATTTGGTGCGCAAAACGTCCGGAGAATGGCGCTTTTCGGGGCGATCCATACCGCGGCCGAAGCGGAAGCCGCCGGTATCGTTGACGCCGTGGCCGAGACGGGCACTGGTCTGGACGCGGGGCTGACCTTGGCGCGCAGGCTCTTGACCCGGGGGCCGCGCGCAACCGAACTGACCAAGATGCTGATCAACGCAGCCGAGGGCGAAGAACGCGAACGTGTGCTGGAGTCCCTTGCGGGGCGGGTGGCCGCCGCCAGCGTCGAACTGAAAGAGGGCGTTCAGGCCTTCTTTGACAAACGGCCGGCCGACTTCACGGGCAAGGAGGAGTGACCCATGATCCGACACTTGGTACATCTGCGGTTCCGCAGTGATGTGGATGCCGCCACCAAGGCGGCCCTTTATGACCGCCTTGGCGGTCTGAGCGGCCGGATTGACGGGATCCTGGATTTTCAGCACCGGGCCAATGTTTCGGTCGAGACACCGCTGGTTCGCGATTTCCTGGACATGTTCTGGTTTGACTTCCGCGATGTGGCTGTCCGCGATGCCTATCTTGTAGACGAGGTTCACCAGGCGATTGGTGCCGATATTGTGGCTTGCCTTGAGGGCGGTGCCGATGGTGTCTTTGTCTGTGATATCGAGGTGTGATGCGCTCTGACGACAAGGCATTCCTGACGGATCTGTTTCGGGCCGCGGTGCAGGCGGCCGACCCCGAAACCGTGCTGCGTGCGCACCTGCCGGAACGGCCCAAGGGGCGCGTGGTGGTGATCGGCGCGGGGAAGGGGGCGGCCCAGATGGCCGCTGCCTTTGAACGCTTGTGGGATGGTCCCTTGGATGGGGTCATCGTCACGCGCTATGGTTATGCCACCCCGTGTGAGCGGATCCGTGTGCTCGAAGCCGCTCATCCCGTGCCGGATCAGGCCGGGTTGGACGCGGGGCGGGCGCTGTTGCAGGCGGTGTCGGATCTGACCGAGGATGACCTTGTGGTCGCGCTGATCTGTGGAGGCGGATCGGCCCTGCTGCCAGCGCCGCCCGAAGGTCTGACGCTGGAGGACGAACAGGCGCTGAACACAGCGCTTTTGCGCTCTGGCGCACCGATTGGCGTGATGAACGCGATCCGCAAACATGTCAGCCGGATCAAGGGCGGTCGCCTTGCCGCTGCGGCGCATCCGGCGCGGGTGCTGTCGCTGGTGATCTCTGACGTGCCGGGCGACAACCCCGCCGAGGTGGCCTCGGGCCCGACGGTGCCGTCGGGCGTGACGCTGGAAGAGGCGCGGCAGTTGGTGTCGGCCTACGGGATCGACCTGCCGCCGCGTATTGCCGCCCATCTGGACAGTGAGGCCGCCCGCGCCCCCGACCCGGGCGACGCGGTTTTTGCGCGGGCCGAGACACGGGTCATCGCGTCTGCGGCCCTGTCGTTGGAGGCTGCGGCACAGGCCGCCGAGGCGCAGGGCGTGCCTGCCGTCATTCTGTCCGACGCGATCGAGGGTGAGGCGCGCGATATTGGCCTGATGCATGCGGCCCTTGCGCGCGAGGTCGTGGCCCGCAACCGTCCCTTTTCCAAACCTGTCGTGATCCTCTCTGGTGGCGAAACCACGGTGACAATCCGCGGCGACGGTGGGCGCGGTGGCCGCAATACGGAATTCCTGCTGTCCTTTGCCCGGGCTGTTGACGGTGTCGACCTGTTGGCGCTGGCGGCGGATACCGACGGTATCGACGGGTCCGAGGACAACGCCGGGGCCTTTGCCGACGGTGGCACGGCGGCCCGGATGCGCAAGGCCCGGGTCGATCCGGCCGAGGCGCTGTCACGGCATGATGCATGGGGTGCATTCGATGCCGTGGGCGATTTGTTCGTGCCCGGTCCGACCGGCACCAATGTCAATGATTTCCGCGCGATCCTGATCCGGGATCAGGCGTAGATCATTAGCCGGTTTTCGCCGCGCTGGACGGTTTCTGACCGCTGGTTGACCACATCGAAGGCCAGCGTGGCAATCCCGCGCTGGCCGTCCGACGTGGGCCGCAGCCCCTTGACCGTGATCGTCACGGCGATGCTGTCCCCGGCAAGAACCGGCGCGGCAAAGCTCCAGTCCCAGCCAAGCGAGGCCACGGCGTCGAACTGTGCCTTTGCCTGGTTCTTCAACCCGTCGACAAGCGACAGGACCAGCAGTCCATGTGCCACGCGGTCCGCAAAGCCATGGCGTTGCGCGGCCTCTTTGGTCATGTGGATTTCAAACCGGTCGCCTGTCATCTCGGCAAAGCTGTCGATCAGCTCTGCCGTGACAAGGCGGCGACCGGTTTCGATCCGGTCGCCGATGGTCAGCCGGGCCAGACCGTAGCGGCCCGGCCCAAGAGTGCGCGCACTCACGGTGTCGGCGCGTCTTCGCGCAGCAGCCCCTTGGCCTTGAGATCGGCCCAGAATTCGGTGGGGATCGGGTGGCTGAACCATTCGAGGTTCTTTTTCAGCTGCTCGACGGTGCGCGTGCCCGCGATAAAGCTGGGGATCGCCGGGTGGGCCACCACGAATTGCAGCGCCGCCGCCGGCAGGGGTACGTTGTATTCGGCGCAGACGGCCTCGATCTTGCGCACCTTGTCCATGATGTCGGCCGGGGCAGGGGCGTAGTTGTACTTGGCCCCTTCGACCGCGCCGGTGGCAAGGATGCCCGAGTTGAAACCGCCGCCGACGACCACCGCTGCGCCGCGCTCTTCGCACAGCGGCAGGAAGCTGTTGAGCGAATCCTGTTCCAGAAGGGTATAGCGCCCGGCCAGCAGAAAGCAGTCGAAATCCCGCTGTTCCAGCGCTGTCTGGCAGACTTCCCATTCGTTCACGCCAACGCCGATGGCTTTGACCACACCCTGATCGCGCAGGCTTTCCAGCGCCTTCCATGCGCCGTCCATCGCCTGTTTGAACACCTCCGGCTGATCTGCGCCCCGGGTGAACACGTCGATGTCGTGGATAAAGCAGATGTCCATACGTTCGAGGTTCATCCGCTGAAGGCTGTCCTCGAAGCTGCGCATCACGCCGTCATAGCTATAGTCGAAATGCATCGTGAAGCGCCCGGCATTTGTCCACGGCGCATAGTCGATGTCCTGTTTGCGGGCCGGTTTCAGCACCCGTCCGACCTTGGAGGACAGCACGAAATCGTCGCGGTTCTTCCAGCGCAGCGAATGGCCGGTGCGCAGTTCCGACAGACCGTGGCCATACATCGGCGCGGTGTCGAAATAGCGCACGCCCGTGTACCAGGCCTCCTGGATCATCCCGTCCGAGGTCTCTTCGTCGATCTCGCGGAAAATATTGCCGATGGGCGCGGTGCCGAATCCAAAGGCCGTAACCTCCAGATCGACGCGGCCGAATTTCACCTTGGCGTCGGGTTTCATCCTGTCCTCCCGTAAGTAACTGTATAGTTATTTGCGCACATGTCGTCACCCATTTCAAGCCTTGAGATATCTTGACGGCCAGTGGAATCGCGACTAAAAGTAACTAACCGGTTACTGGGAGGTCGCAGATGTATCTGTCCGAAACGCACATGCAGGTGCGCGAGATGACACGCCAATTCGCCGAAGAGGTTGTGCGCCCTCTGGCAGAAGAACTGGATCGTGAGGAACGTTTTCCCGCCGAAATCTATGACCAGATGGGCGAGCTGGGTCTGTTCGGTATCGGCGTTCCCGAAGAAATGGGCGGGCCGGGGTTCGACACGGTCACCTATGCCTTGGTCATGGAGGAACTGTCGCGCGGATATGCCAGCGTCGCGGACCAATGCGGCCTTGTCGAGCTTTTGTCGACGCTGTTGGTCAAACATGGCACCGACGCGCAGCGCGATCGGTGGCTTGGCGGTTTGCTGAGCGCCAAGATCAAAGGGGCCTATTGCATCACCGAACCCGAGGCCGGAACGGATGTGTCCGGCATCCGCACCACGGCCAAACGGGATGGCGACGGCTGGGTGCTGAACGGCGGCAAGATCTGGATTCACAATGCGCCGGTTGCGGACGTGGGGTTTGTCCTTGCGCGCACCGACCCCGAGGCAGGGCATCGGGGCATGTCGATCTTTATCGTTGATTTCCATGCGCCGGGTGTCACCCGTGGCCCCAAGGAACACAAGATGGGCCAGCGCGCCAGCCAGGTCGGCCCGTTGAACTTTGATGATGTGCGCCTGCCTGCCGATGCCCTGCTGGGCACCGAGGGGCGCGGCTTTCACATGATGATGAGCGTGCTGGACAAGGGCCGTGTCGGCATTGCGGGGCTGGCGGTGGGCATTGCCCAGGCGGGGCTTGAGGCCGCGGTGGAATACGCCCAGCAACGCAAGCAGTTCAAGAAACCGATTGCCGAATTCCAGGGTGTTCAATGGTTGCTGGCCGATATTGCCAAGGACGTAGAGGCCGCGCGACTGCTGGTCCACAACGCGGCCCACAAGATCGACACCGGCGCTGATGCGACCCGCTTTTGTTCGATGGCCAAGTGTTTCGCCGGAGATATGGCGGTGGCGCGCACGGCGGATGCGGTACAGGTCTTTGGCGGTTCCGGCTATATCCGCGGGTTCGAGGTTGAACGCCTGTATCGTGATGCCAAGATCACCCAGATCTACGAAGGCACGAACCAGATCCAGCGCATGATCATCGCCCGCGAACTGCTTGCCAAGGGAGCTGCCGCATGACCCGGAATGTTGCCTTGGTTACGGGATCCAGTCGGGGGATCGGTCTGGGTGCCGCCATTGCGCTGGCCCGCGAGGGGTTCGCCATCGCCGTCAACGGCCCGGTCGAGGATGACGAATTGCGTGCTGCCGTCGCAAAGCTCCGTACCTTGGGCGCGGACGTGGTCGCCGCCCCATTCGATGTCACAGAAGTCGCCACCCATGATCGCGTTCTGGGCCAGATTGAAGAGGCGCTTGGACCGTTGACGACGCTTGTCAACAACGCCGGCGTTGGTGTCATGGAGCGGGGCGACCCGCTGAACGTGTCCGAGGCCAGTTTTGACCGCTGCGTTGCGGTGAACACCAAGGCGCAGTTTTTTCTGACGCAGGCCTTTGCCCGTCGACTTCTGGCACGCGACCGTGATGCCTCGCTGTTCCATGCCATCGTCAACATCACTTCGTCCAACGCCACCGCCGCCGCGGAACCGCGCAGCGAATACTGCGTGTCCAAGGCGGGGGCGGCCATGTCGTCCAAGACATGGGCCGTGCGTCTGGGCCGGGAGAACATCGCCGTCTACGACGTGCAGCCCGGCCTGATCGCAACCGAGATGACGGCCCCTGTCATCGCCCAGTACGAAGAGCGGGCAATAGCCGGATTAACCCTGTTCCCGCGCGTCGGAACACCCGAGGACATGGGCGGGATCATCGCCTCGCTCGCCAGCGGAAAGCTGCCTTATACCACCGGCCAGGTGATCTCGGCGGATGCCGGGATGCTGGTGCCCCGTTTCTGAGGACCCGACACATGAAAATTGCGCTGCCTGATGCCAAAGGAACAGTTTCGGATTACACGCTGACCGGGACACCTGTCCCCGAGGCGCGCCTGCCCAAGGACCCAGCCCGCGTGGTTTACTCTGCCGCGCATGTGGTCGCCGATCCGTTCACGGCGAATGACCCATCCGGTGCCGCCACGGTGGATTGGGAGGCGACCATGCGGTTCCGCCACCATCTGCACGGCATGGGCCTTGGCATCGCCGAGGCAATGGACACCGCGCAGCGTGGTATGGGGCTGGACTGGGGCGGCGCGCTGGAACTGATCCGGCGCACCCGTGCCGAATTGCCCGATGCTTTGGTCGCCAATGGCTGTGGCACCGATCACCTGAACCCGGCCGAGGCGACCTCGTTGGACGATGTCAAACGCGCCTACATGGAACAACTCGACGCGATTCAGGCGCTGGATGCGCGCGTGATCCTGATGGCCAGCCGTGCGCTGGCCCGCGTTGCCACCGGTGCCGACGACTACATCAAGATCTATGGTGAGATCCTGTCGGCCTGCGACCACCCGGTGATCCTGCATTGGCTGGGCGAAATGTTCGATCCGCAGTTGGCAGGGTACTGGGGAGCGTCGAGCTTTGAAAACGCGCTGGAGACCGTCGTCACCATCATCGAGCAGAATGCGAGCAAGGTGGACGGGATCAAGATCTCGCTTCTGGACAAGGACAAAGAGGTCATCCTGCGCCGCCGTCTGCCCGAAGGCGTGCGCATGTATACAGGCGATGATTTCAACTATCCTGAATTGATCCAAGGCGACGAACAGGGCTTTTCCCACGCTTTGCTGGGGATCTTTGACCCGCTGGGACCGGCCGCCGCCCATGCGGTGAACCTGCTGGGGCAGGGGGATGTGCAGGGCTTCCGCGAAACGCTGGATCCCACCGTGCCGCTGGCGCGGCTGATCTTCCGTGCGCCCACGCAATATTACAAAACCGGCGTTGTCTTCCTTGCGTGGCTGAACGGGTTTCAGGATCACTTCGTCATGCTGAACGGCGCGCAGGCCATGCGACCGCTGCCCTATTTCACCGAGGTGTTCCGCCTTGCCGATGGTTGCGGGCTGTTGCGTGATCCCGACATCGCCGTTGCCCGCATGAAGCGGATGCTGGCTATGTACGGCGTCGCCTGATGCGGGACTTTACCAACGACCATTCCGCGCTGGCGCTGAACACAGCGACGCTGGGTCATAATCTGGACGGTCACGGCGCTGGCTGGTCGCCGGAACAGGTCATCGACGCCTGCGCCGAGCGTGGTTACGGCGGCATCGTTTTCTGGCGGCGCGAGATCGGTGATCAAGCGCAACAGATCGGCGAATACGTCCGGGCGTCAGGGATGCAGGTCGCGGGCCTGTGCCGCACACCTTACCTGACCGGGTCCGAGGCTGGAACGGACGATGAGGTGCGTGCCAGCATCGACATGGCCGCCGCACTGGGCGCGCCGGTTCTGACAATCGTCACCGGCGGCACCGAACCGGGCAGCAAGGGGCTGGACGACAGCCGCAAGAGGTTGGCCGAGCGGGTGGCGCATCACGCGGACTATGCGGCGCGGAACAATGTCTCTCTGGCGCTGGAGCCGTTGAACCCGATGTTCGGCGGCAACCGCACCGTGATCTTTACCGTGCGCGATGCGCTGGAGATTTGCCAGATGGTCGATGCGCCGAACATCGGTATCGCCGTCGATGTCTATCATGTCTGGTGGGACACGGGTCTGGCCCAAAGCCTTGCCGAGGCGCGGGGCAGGGTGATGGGCTACCACCTGTGTGACTGGCTGGAAAATACCGGCCACATGTTGCTGGATCGCGGCATGATGGGCGATGGTGTGGCCGACCTGAAGGCAATCCGCCGCGCGGTCGAGGGCGCGGGCTATACCGGTCTTTGCGAGGTCGAGATCTTTTCGGCCGATGACTGGTGGCGACGCGACCCCGGCGAGGTGCTGGACGTTCTGGTGGATCGGTTTCGGACCGTCTGCTGAGGAATTAACGGATCTTTGCGGCGCTCAGGATTGGCGCCGCGAGGATTTGCTGCCCTGATGGCGCGTCACCGGCAATCAGCTTTTGCAGAGCTTGCGTCATCTCTCGGCCCGCGGCGCGGATGTCCTCGAAAATCGTCAACGGGCGCGGCCTGAAGAAGTCGAACACGGGTGAAGTCTGTTTGACCAATAGTGGGATTTCCAGACCAAGGTCGCGCTGCGCCGCATGGGCGGCCATGGCCGGGGTTTCGCCGGGGCAGATCAATGCTTCGGGACGGTCACGGGTCGATAGCCATTCCATCAGGCCGGAATAGATCCTTTCGGGCGGATCGTTCAGGTCCAGCCCGGGCGAAACAAGCGCCGCGCAGCCGCGTTGCTGACAGGCGCTGCGAAACCCATCCATCATGAAGCGGTGAAAGGTGAACTGCGGGTTCGGTGGGACGATGCCGATGCTGCGCGCGCCCTGATCGGCCAGGATGCGTACCGCTTCTTCGGCAAAGCGGGTATTGTCGTAGTCATACCACGCGTGATCCGTGAACAGCGTTCTGCCGTGGGTGATAAAGGGAAATCCTGCCTCGGTCAGAAAGGCGACGCGCGGGTCGCGCGGTTCCGTCCGGGCAAAGATCACGCCATCCGCCAGCCCGTTGCGCAAAATGTAGTCGATCGGTGCAAGCGGGTCCTCGCTCAGTTGATATTGCATGATCGTCAGATGATAGCGCGTCGGGCGCAGCACCTCTGAGATGCCTTCAATCATCGAGGCCCCGAAGCCAAGCAATTCGCTGTGCGGATCCAGCACGAGGCTGATGACATTGGTTCGCCCGGTGCGCAGGCGCTGTGCGGCGCGGTCGGGCACATAGCCCAGATCGCGCGCGGTTTTCTGGATCGTGTCACGGGTTTTCTTGGCGATGCTGGGATCGTCGGCCAGCGCCTTGGATACGGTCGTGACCGCAAAGCCCGTCGCATCTGCAATCGTGCGCTGCGTGGGCTTGGATCCCCGGTCCTTGCGGGGGAGGGTTGGCGTGCCGCCTTGGGTCACCGCGAGATTCCCGTATTTCCAACTTGACTCGACTCGAGGTTATAACGTTATAATTAAGTAACCAAGTGGTTCATAGCATCGATCCAGGGAGGAGAGAACGATGATGATGAAGACCCGTTTGATGGGGGCCGCGGCGTCGCTGGCGCTTTGTGCATCCATCGCGCAGGCCGAAGATGTCGAGGTGCTGCACTGGTGGACCTCGGGGGGGGAGGCTGCTGCGCTGAACGTCCTTAAGGACGACCTGCAAGGGCAGGGGATCGGCTGGAAGGACATGCCGGTCGCCGGCGGCGGCGGCGAGGCCGCGATGACCACGCTGCGCGCGCGTGTCACTTCCGGCAACCCGCCCACCGCCGTGCAGATGCTGGGTTTCGACATTCAGGACTGGGCGCAGGAAAAGGCGCTGGGCAATCTGAACGGCGTCGCCGCAGCCGAAGGCTGGGACGCGGTGGTGCCGGAGGCGCTGCAAAGCTTTGCCAAGTTCGAAGGCAATTGGATCTCGGCCCCGGTGAACGTCCATTCGACCAACTGGGTCTGGGCCAACAAGTCGATCCTTGACGATCTGGGCATTGCCCAACCGACCACATGGGACGAATTCGTCGCCGCGATGCAGGCGGTCAAGGATTCGGGCAAGGTGGCGCTGGCGCATGGCGGTCAGGCTTGGCAGGACGCAACCATGTTCGACGGCGTGGTGCTGTCGGCAGGCGGACCTGAGTTCTACAAGCAAGCCTTTATCGACCTCGATCCCGACGCGCTGGGCTCGGACACGATGGTCGAAGCGTTCAAGCGCATGGAGACCCTGCGTTCTTTCGTCGATGACAACTTCTCGGGCCGTGACTGGAACCTCGCCTCGGCCATGGTCATCAACAACGAGGCCGCTTTCCAGATCATGGGTGACTGGGCCAAGGGCGAATTCCTGAACGCGGGCAAGGTGCCGGAACAGGATTTCCTCTGCTTCCGCGTGCCGGGGTCCGAAGGGGTCGTGACCTTCAACTCTGACCAGTTCGCAATGTTCAACGTCAGCGCCGATGGTGCCAAGGACGCGCAGGCCAAGATGGCGGCAGCGATCATGTCGCCGTCCTTCCAGTCGGCCTTCAACGTGGTCAAGGGGTCGGTTCCGGCGCGGACGGACGTGCCGAACGAAGCCTTCGATGCCTGCGGCAAGAAAGGCATGGCGGAACTGGCCGCTGCGGCGGATGCCGGCACGTTGCTGGGGTCGATGGCTCATGGCCACGCCAACCGTGCGGGCGTCAAGAACGCGATCTATGACGTGGTCACGGCGCATTTCAACGGCGAGTTCACCGCCGAGGAAGCTGCCGAGGAACTGGTCTACGCCGTCGAAGGCGCCATGTGATCCGTTCGGACAGGGCGGCCCCACGGTCGCCCTGTCTCCCCCCATCGTTTCTACAGGCATCGAAGATGGTGCCTGATCCGCAGGCCCCGCGGAGGATGCCCCATGGCCACCGATACCCCTGATTTCAAGACAAGATTACAGGACTGGATCCCCAAGCTGGTTCTGTCGCCGTCGCTTGCCGCGGTGCTGGTCTTTGTCTACGGCTTTATCGCCTTCACCGTCTATCTCAGCTTCACCGACAGCCGGATGTTGCCCAGCTACGATTGGATCGGGTTGGAAAACTACTCCAAGCTCTGGGGGTTGCGGCACTGGCACACGGCCATCGCCAACCTTGGGATCTTTGCCTTTCTCTACATCACGATCTGTACGGCCATCGGCCTGATGCTGGCGATTTTCCTGGATCAAAAGATCCGGGGCGAGGGCATGTTGCGGCCGATCTACCTCTACCCGATGGCGCTCAGCTTCATCGTGACGGGCACCGCGTGGAAATGGTTCCTCGATCCGGGGATCGGGCTGGAACATACCATGCATCTCTGGGGGTGGGAGAGTTTCGAGTTCGGCTGGATCAAGGATCGCGACATGGCGATCTACACGGTGGTCATTGCCGCCGTCTGGCAGACCAGCGGGTTCGTCATGGCGATGTTCCTCGCGGGGCTGCGCGGCATCGACAACGAAATCCTCAAGGCAGCGCAGATCGACGGCGCGTCGAACTGGAACCTCTATCGCCGCATCGTCATTCCGTTGCTGCGTCCTGCCTTCCTGTCGGCCTTTGTCATTCTCAGCCACCTTGCCGTCAAATCCTATGACCTTGTGATCGCGCTGACCGGCGGCGGTCCGGGGCGGGCCACCGAGTTGCCCGCGACCTTCATGTATTCCTACACCTTTACCCGCAACTCCATGGGGATCGGTGCGGCGTCGGCGGTCATCATGCTGATGACCATCGCCGCGATCATGATGCCTTATCTCTATGCCGAACTGAGGGAGAAGCGCTGATGTCCGCCGCCACGCAAGACACCGCCGTCCGCACCGGGCGTATCACGCGGACCTTCATCTATCTTCTTCTGCTGCTGTTTGCGCTGTTCTACCTGCTGCCCTTCTTCGTGATGCTGGCGAACTCGCTCAAGCCGCTGTCCGAGATCACCGGCGGCAACATGATGTCGCTGCCGCAGGAATGGACGATCGACCCGTGGCTTTCGGCCTGGTCCACCGCGCAGATCGGGGTCGAGCCGACGGGCCTGAAACCCTACTTCCTGAACTCGATCCTGATGGTGGTTCCGGCGGTCGCGATCTCGACCGTTCTGGGCGCCCTCAACGGGTACATCCTGACGAAATGGCGGTTCCGCGGCGATACGCTGATCTTCGGGCTGATGCTGTTTTCCTGCTTTATCCCGTTCCAGATCGTGCTGATCCCGATGGCGCGCATGTTGGGCATCATGGGGCTGGCGGGGTCGACACCGGGGCTGATCCTTGTCCATGTCGTCTATGGCATCGGTTTCGGCACGCTGTACTTCCGCAACTATTACGCCGCTTTCCCGACCGAACTGGTGCGCGCGGCGCAGATCGACGGTGCGGGGTTCTTCCAGATCTTCTGGCGGATCATGTTGCCGGTCTCGGGACCGATCGCGGTGGTCAATGTCATCTGGCAGTTCACCAACATCTGGAACGACTTTCTTTTCGGCGCCTCCTTTGCCGACCTGGATTCGATGCCGATGACGGTGGCGCTGAACAACCTCGTCAACTCCTCCACGGGTGTGAAGGAATACAACGTACATTTTGCGGGTGCGATCCTTGCCGCCCTGCCAACGCTGCTCGTCTACATCGTGGCCGGACGTTACTTTGTCCGCGGCCTGATGGCGGGTTCCGTGAAAGGATAAGCCGATGGGTTTTCTGGATATCGACAACGTCACCAAGTCCTATGGCGCCGTCGAGGTGCTGCACCGGGTGGACATCTCGGTAGAAGAGGGGGAGTTCCTCGTACTCGTCGGGCCGTCTGGCTGCGGCAAGTCCACTCTGCTGAACATGATCGCAGGGCTGGAGGGCATCACCAGCGGCGAGATCAGCATCAACGGCCGCGTGGTCAACGGGGTGCATCCCTCCAAGCGCAATATCGCGATGGTGTTCCAGAGTTACGCGCTCTACCCCAATATGACCGTCGGGCAGAACATGACCTTTGGCCTTGAGATGCACGGCGTACCCAAGCCAGAGCGTGACAAGGCGCTGGCGGACGTGGCCAAGCTCTTGCAGATCGAACAACTGCTGGACCGCAAGCCGGGGCAGCTTTCCGGCGGGCAACGTCAACGTGTTGCCATGGGGCGCGCGCTGGTCCGCAACCCGGATGTGTTCCTCTTTGACGAACCGCTGTCGAACCTTGACGCCAAGCTGCGCGTCGACATGCGGACCGAAATCAAGAAACTGCATCAGAAACTGGGCACAACCATCGTCTACGTCACCCATGACCAGATCGAGGCGATGACACTGTCGACCCGCATTGCCGTGATGAACGGTGGCTACGTCCAGCAACTTGGCACGCCGCAGCAGATCTATGATGACCCAGCCAATGTCTTTGTTGCCAGCTTCATGGGGTCTCCCTCCATGAACCTGATCCGGGCCAAGGCCCGCGTGACCGGCGATCAGGCCGCGGTCGAGATCACCGGAGCGGACGGGGCGGCCCAGGTTTTGCCGATGGCGGCGAAACCGCGGGATCTGACCGACGGGCAGGAAGTGCTCTTTGGCATCCGGCCCGAGGCGATCACGGACCGGGAGGGCGCGGATCGCAATGCCGCCGTGCTGGCCGAGGTGCCGAACCGGATCGACGTGATCGAACCGGCGGGGTCGGATACCTTTATCACCACCACTCTGTCGGGGCGCGACGTGATCGGGCGGATGCGCGCCCACACCGAGTGTAAACCGGGACAAGAGTTTACGCTTGTCTTCAATATGGACAAGGCGGTGCTCTTCGACCCAAAGACGGAAAACCGCATCCGGTGAGGGCGGGACATCAGGACAAGGCCCGGCGCCATGCGGCGGGCGTTGTTCCGGTGCCGTCACGAAAGGCGCGGGTCAGGTGGCTTTGCGAGTTGAAACCGCAGGCTGCGGCGACCTGTGCCAGCGGCGTGCCTGCGCGGATCAGGGATTTGGCCCGGTCGATCCGCCGTGCCGCGATCCATCCTTGAGGAGAGGTGCCGCAGGTCTCGCGGAAACTGCGTTGCAGGTGGCACTCGCTTAGCCCGACGATGCCGGCAAGATCGCGCAGGTAAATCGGCTGGTCGAGGTTGGCTTCGATATAGTCCCGCATCAGCCGCAGGTTGCGCGGCGACAGCCCGCCTGACAACGGCGCCCGCGCCGCCTGCCCAAAGCGCCCGCTTTCCAGAACTGTCTGGATCAGGTCAACCGCTGCCGTCTCGGCCTGCGCTGCGTTCTGCCGGGTGATCCCCTGTACCAGTTGGCCGAATGGCGCGGCCAGTTCGTCAGGCGCGACATAGGTTCGGTCGATCAGGTCCAGACTGCGGGCGTCACGGTCGAAGGTTTCGGCGTAGACGCGGCGCAGGTCGCTGTCGGGTACATAGAGGTGCACGAAAGTAAAGGCGCTGGTGATGTCCCATGTCGAGCTTTGTCCCTGCGGCATGACGCAGACCGCTCCGGGCCAGCCGTGCAAAGGCGTTCCGTCCGTGCGCCACGTTCCGTTGCCGCCGGCAAGATAAAAGCTGAAGGTATGTCCCTGCGGTGCCTCATAGGTCACCCGGTCGTTTTCATTGCGCCAGATCGCGGCGGAACGGCCAAGGCCAAGCTCCAGCCTGCCCAATTGCTGCGCTTGGGGCGAGGCGGCGAGAAAGCTGGAAACGGGATGCAGGTGTTCGGGCATGAGGCGGGTCTGGCTTGATGTCCGGTAGACCATATGCGCAGGGCGAACGGCCGCAAATGCCATTCCCTCCCGTGTCCGGCTTTGACCGCAAGATCGTGCAAAACTCGTGGTTGCACGGCCGGTAGGAGAGGCGAAACACCTCGGGGAGCCGCCATGAACGCCGCGCTATTCGTTTCAACCGTCCTGATTTGGGGCACCACATGGATTGCAATCGCGCTTCAGGTGGGGCCGGTGCCGATCATCGTGTCGGTCTTTTACCGTTTTGCTCTTGCCGGGACGGTCTTTTTGCTGGGGCTGGCTGTGCTGGGTCGCCTGCGCATCCCCGGGCGGCGTCATCACCCATGGCTGGCGGCGCAGGCGCTGTGCCTGTTCAGCCTGAACTTCCTCTTTTTCTATTCCGCCGCTGCCCATATCCCCACCGGGTTGATCTCGGTCGTCTTTTCGCTGGCAACGCTGTTCAATGCCTTAAATGCCCGTCTGTTTTATGGCGAAAGGATCAGTCCTCGCGCCCTTCTGGCCTGTGTGATCGGGGTCTTTGGTTTGATCTTGCTGTTCGGGGCCGAATTTTCGTTGGACAACGCAACCGAGACATTGCGCGGGATCGGCTTTGCCGCCGCAGGCACGATGATGTTTTCCTTGGGCAACATGATCTCGCGCCGAAACGCGGCGGCGGGTCTGTCGACGGTGGACGCGAACGCATGGGCAATGGGGTATGGCGCGTTGTTTCTGCTGATCTGCATCCTTGGGGCCCGGGTGCAGATCATTGTTCCGCCGGATGCTGCCTATGTTGCTGCGCTGATCTATTTGTCGGTGATCGGATCGGTGGTTGGTTTTACCACCTACCTGATGATGGTTGCGCGGATCGGTGCCTCTCAGGCCGCCTATGCCACGGTGCTTTTCCCGATTGTCGCGCTGAGCATCTCGACCTTTGTGGAGGGATACCAGTGGACTTGGGTCAAAGCCCTGGGTGTGGGGCTGGCACTATGCGGCAACGCGGTGATGTTCATGCGCGGCTGGCCGCTGCCCCTGCGTCGCGCCGGTGTGCGACTGTCCTGAACGGGCGCGGCACGGGCGGTTTCCGCCCATGCCATCAGTTGCGTCAGGCCGGTTGCAGCAGCTTGATCCTGTGACGGTAGAGATGTTCGTAATGAGGCCGCATCCGCCGATGCACCTGCCGCACCCGGTCGGGCGAGTCCTTGAGGTCGACGTATTTCCGAACCTGTGGTTTCAACCCGGTCGACTGTGCGAGGTTGGCGTGAAACGACCCGCCATCCCACCAGCTATGCGCTGAAGGATCGCCGCCTGCCTCCCATGTCAGCGCCTCCTCGAGAAAGGGGATACTGACCGCCTCGCAAAAGGCGCGGGTCATGTCGGCCGGGTTTTCCAGCAGGTCGTCGCTGTCCAGCACCGGCGGCGGACTGCCATTCAGCGCAGTCAGCAGGTCGAACAAGGCGCGCTGTTCAGGAAAGCCCACCTCCAGCTCATCGAAATCGGGCCATTTGGCGTGCATCGAGGTGATCGTCTTTGCCGGATCGCGGATCAGGAAGGCATGGGTGAAATGCGACAGGAATTCGCTGTCCCACATATGATTGATATAGTGCGGGAAATCCTTGATGAATACCGGCCCTTTGCGGGCGCGGTTCTGGATGTCGTCCCAAACGCTTTCAAGGGTCAGGCCCGGGGTCGTCCTGTCCCCGGCGCGAAAACGGGGCCACATCGGGTCTTCGCCCTGATACCATGCCTCGCCAAAGGGTTCGTGCAGGCAATCCAGATCGCCGCGCTGGCGCATCATCCATTCAAAGGCGGTCGAGGTCGAGCGGGGGATGGCCCAAAGGGCAATGATCTTGTGCATGGTCAACCTTTCAGGGAAGAGAGCAGGCTGCCCTGCTCGGTGGCGGGGGCAAGCCCGAGGGTCTTGAAGATGCGCCAGTAAAGCGCGATGTCATGGCCGATGACCGGGGTGCCCAGCCGCGCTTCCAACGCGGCGGCATAATGGGCGGGGCGCTGGGCAAGGCCATCTTCCGGACGGCGATAATTGCTCATGCCGTTGATCAGGTAGGCGTCCACATTCGGGGCCTGTTCGGCGGTGTAATCGAAGGATCTCCAGATCAGGTCTTCGTCAAAGCACCAGATGCAGTCGTCCACCTCTTGCTGGGTGGCAAACCATCCCTGATCGTGAAAATTCCCGGCCCAGACCACATCGAACCCAGCCTCTTTCAGAAAACCGACAGTGCCTTGGTACCAGCTGTCGCGGTGATAGCAGGCGTTCAGGGCCACTTTCTCGACGTTGCGGTCGCGCAGGGCCTCGACCATGGCGTAGCCGGCCATATGAAAGGGCGTTTCATACCGGTCACTCAGCATATCACAGTGCTGGCGGATGCCTTCGACGCCAAGGCCCGAAGCGTGAACCCAGTTCGATCCCACCTGACCGCAGGCATCGACACCGTTATTGGCCATGCATTCGACGAAATCCTCCAACATGCCAAAGTTGCTTTTGCGCTGGTCCAGCCGGTGCGCATAATCGGGAACATGCAACATCCAGCCATGGACGCCGACACTGCGCGGGGCCATCCGCAGGAAGTCCGACGGCGCAGCGTCAAAATCCTGGGGCGGGCAGGTGAAGCCGACCTGTTGCGGAAAAAGCTTGACCTTGGGGTCGGCCCATTTGGCGGGTTTCTTGTATTGGCTCATTCTGCGGTCCATCGAAAAAGGGGAGGCTTGCCTGCACCCTGTCCGGGCCCCGGCGTCTTTTCCATTGCTTTCATGTGTCGGGGTGCATATCCAAAATGATATCATGTCGCGAAAGTATCTCTTGCCCTCGATCAGTTCCCTCGCTGCGTTCGAGGCCGTCGCGCGATTGCAGGGTTTCGCCCGCGCGGCAGACGAGCTGAACACCTCGCAGCCAGCGATCAGTCGGCACATTCGCAATCTTGAGATCCGCTATGGTGCGGCACTGTTCGACAGAGAGGCCTCGCCGATCCGGTTGACCAGCAAAGGCAGGCAATTTCACGCAGAAATCGTGCAGGGACTGGATCTGTTGCAGGGGGCCGTGCGAACCTTGGTGCGGCCCGAAAAGACCGTCACGCTGGTCTGTTCACACTCTGTATCGCACCTGTTGCTGATGCCTCGGCATCGGCACTTGCGTCAGACTTTGGGGCCAGAGGTGGACCTGCGGTTGCTGACGGCGGAATATAACCTGACGCAATCGGCCGTCGATACCGGAGCCGATATCGTCTTTGAATATGCCGCAAGCCCGCCCGAGGCCGAGCATGTGGTTGTCTGCACCGAAGAGGTCAAACCGGTTGGCACGGCTGAGGTCATTTCCAAGGCCAAGCGGGCGCTTGAAGGCGACGGAGCGCCGCCGCCGTTGCTGGAACTCAGCAAGGACAATTTCGGTTGGATGAACTGGCCCGGCTGGCAACAGGCGCATCCTGCCTATGCGGACTGGCCGGTCGGCGAAGAATTCGACAGCTATGTTTACCTGCTAGAGGCCGCGGCCGCCGGCGAAGGGCTGGCGCTTGGCTGGCGGGGGTTTACAGATGGCTATGTCGAACGGGGCCGGCTGGAGGAAATGACCGTCGATTGGTATTCGCGGAACACGCGCATCTATGCGCGGTTGACCCGTTTCGGGCGTTTCAACCCGGCGGCGCGGCAATGTCTTGCGCTCTTGGGCGCGTTACGGGGATGAACGGCCCGCCCAACGCCGGGACAGGCCGTTCCGGGCCACTTGTGGTCAGGCCAGTAGCCCCGCCAGTTTCGGAGCGATGCGCGACAGGGGATCGACCATCGGAAACAGCGTGCCCTGAATCGAATGGTAGATGTCCGGCTTGCCGGTGAACCGGGTGGCTTCGGGCCGATTTGCCTCGTCCAGTTCCGGGAACCATCCGCCCTTGGCGTGGTCGATCAGATGGCGGTCGGCAAAGGTCCAGAGTTCGCGGTAAAGCGCTTCGTCCTCTGCGGTCCAGTCCAGTTTCAGAAAGGCCGCGACCGCGCCGATCGCCTCTGTCACGGGCCACCAGTAGCGCGCTTGCCGCATCCAGCCGCCGTCGAAATCCACCGTGTAGACAAAACCGCCGCGTTTGGCGTCGGTGGAATCCTTGAGTGCGGTTCGGAACAGTTTGCGGGCCCGGTCCGGCGCGCCATCTTCGGGGCGACCGTTCAGATCCCAGTGTTGCAACAGCAGGCGTGCGAATTCAAAGGAATGGCCCGGCGTCGTCCCTGCGGGTCGGAACATCGGATTGCCTTCGTAGTCGGGATCGACCTTCCAGTCCTCGGTGTAATGTTCGGGAAGGCGCCAGTGATGGTCGGGCGCCATCTGGCCGATGAAGAAATCAAGGATGCGGCCCGCCCGGCTAAGGTATTCCGCCTCGCCCGTCGCCTCGTAGGCCGTCAACAGCGCCTCGACCCCATGCATGTTGGCGTTCATGCCGCGATATGTGGAAAACGGCGTCCAATCGCGATTGAACTCGTCTGCGAACAACCCGCGCGCATCGTCCCAGAACCGGGCGTTCAGCACCTCGGTGGCATCGGCGATCATCCTGTCGGCATCGGGATGGCCCGCCATCTTGGCGCTTGCGCCGGCCAACAGGACAAAGACATGGCCGTAGGCCAATTTGACCGGATCCGAGATACCGTCATCGTTCAAAGCATAGACATAGCCGCCGTGTTGCGTGTCCCGGTGGTGAGACCAGATATAGGACATACCGTGATCGACGATCTTGTCGGCCCCGGTCACGCCTGCGATCTGACCCAAGGCATAGGAATGCACCATCCGCGTGGTGCTGTGCAGTTCTTGCGGCGCGCCGGGGATCGGGGTGCCGTCGAAATCCAGCAGATGAAATCCGGGGGCCGCCCGCAGGCAGGCGCCGAAAAAGTCGAATTGCGACCGCGCGTGCTGTGCCAGCCAGGCCCGGTGCTGCGGGTCGTTCAGCCAGCGCGCATTGGCGTCGGCTGTTCCCAAGTTGGTGGTCATGTCGTCTCCTGTCTGCCGTGGGGCAGCGTCATCAATGCAGGCCTCAAGACAGGCCATGCCGTCATTCCGCACGTGGAATGCATCGTAGCGTGGCGATTTCGAAGGGGCCGAGGGGCAGGGTAACACCGTTGTCGTCAAGGTCCAGCACCGCCGTCGTGTTTTCCAGCAGGTCACAACGCATCACACGGTCCATCGGGCGCTCGAACTGAATCCGCACCGCTCCGCGCCTGCGTTCGGCCTCGTACAGCCGCAGCACAAAACCGTCGCCGTCCTCGGCGGGTTTCAGTGTGTCCAGCATGACATTCGGTGCGCTGCATCTGACCAAGGGGGCCCGGTTGCCAAGGCCTGCGGCCGGGATCACCGGATCGTTCAACCGGCGCGCTTCGGCCCGTACAAGAGCGGGATCCTCTGCATGTGGCAGCAGGGCATAGGTGAACCGGTGGTGGCCCTGATCCGCGCCGGGATCGGGGCTGGTCGAGGATTTCACCAGCGTAAGGCGGATCGTGTTTTCGCGGATGTCATAGCCGTATTTGCAATCGTTCAACACCGCGACGCCAAAGCCGCCCTCGGACAGGTCGGCCCAGCGTTGGGCGGGAACCTCGAAACGGGCGTAGTCCCATGTGGTGTTGCGATGCGTCGGGCGTTCGATTTCGCCCCACTGAATTTCGTACCGGGCGCGCGAATTGTGAATATCGACCGGAAAGGCGACCTTGAGCAGCGTGTGCTGTTCGGCCCAGTCGATATCGGTCACGAAATCGACGCGCGGGCTGGCCGCTTCCAGCCGGATGACCTGCGTGATGTGGCTGTTGCGATAGGTGCGGGTGACGCGCAGCGCAGCGCGCAGCGGGCCGGTTTCAAGCACCTCGACCCGCGGCGCGCCGTCGATGCGTTCACTGCGGTCCTCATGGAATACGTCGATGTCCCATGCATCCCAACTGATCGGCCGGTCTTCAAAGGCCCATAGCTGGTTGCCGGTCTGCCCGGGGGCCAGCGTCTCGCGCCCGCTGGGCAGGTGACGCAGGCCGAGCACTGTGCCGTCCCCGTCCAATTCTAGCCGTACCAGCGCGTTTTCCATGACGTAGCCGGTGCTGGTGGACGTCAGGGTGACGGGTTGCACCGGCTTGTCGGCAGGGACCATTGGCGCGGTGGCATAGGCGGGCAGGGGGCAAACGGCCACAAGGGCACCGCCATCGACCTGTTGCTGACCTTCGGTGGCGTCCGGCACAAAGACCACCTGCGCAGAAGGCACCGGTGCCGGATTGAACAGGCCGTGGCCGGGGCTCGTGGACAGATGCGCCAGTGCCTTGTCGCGCAGCGCCGTGGCCTCTGCCTGAATGTTCGCATAGTCACGCCGCGCGTCCTCAAAGACCACGGGCACGGATGTCCCGGTCAGGATGTCGTGGAACTGGTTGAGGCAGACCAGTTTCCACAGGGCCGTCAGCCGCTCGCGGATCTCTTGCGGCGCACCTTGGGGCCATGCCAGCACCACCGCCGCCTCTGTGTCGTGCAGGGCACGTTCGGCCAGACGGTTGGCACGCTTGATCCATGCCTGAGAGGTCAGCGTGCCGCGATGCCCTTCAAGGTACATTTCGTCATTCCAGACGGGCAGGCGGGCCGATTGGTCGCGGATGGCGTCCAGTGCCGGGCCGATCCGACCCATCTGCACGCGCGGCGCACCGGGCATGGAGCCATAGGCGCGGGCGCGCAGGATCAGTTCTTCGGTAGGACCGCCACCGCCGTCACCATAGCCGTAGGCGATGAGAAAATCCTCTACGTCCGGCCCCGAAGTCGCGTTGGATACGGTTCCGATGACCTCGGCGGCGCTGAGGTCGGATTTGTAATTGGTCGGGAACGGCAGGTGCTGAACCTCGCGCGGGGTGGTCAGGAATTGGGTCAGCACGCGGGAACCGTCCAGACCCTGCCACCAGATCGCCGAGGAGGGCATCCGGTTGTACTGGTTCCAGTTCAGTTTGTTGGTGACGAAATATTCCAGTCCAGCCTGTTTCATCAACTGCGGCAGGGACCATGGGAAACCGAAGGTATCCGGCAGCCACAGGACCGGTGTTTCCACCGCGCCGAACTGTTCCCGGAAATAGCTGCGGCCCAGCAGGATCTGCCGCACAAGTGCCTCTCCCCCTGGAATGTTGCAATCGCTTTCGACCCACATGCCGCCCATGACTTCCCAACGGCCTTCGGCCACGCGGGTTTTGATGGCGTCAAAGATCTCGGGGAAATCCTGTGCGGTGTATTCATAAAGCTGGGGTTGCGAATGCGAAAAGTGAAACTCCGCATCCTGATCCATCAGGCGCAGCACATTTGACGAGGTGCGCGCGTTTTTCTGCCGGATCTGGTCGACTGGCCAGAGATAGGCGATGTCCATATGCGCATGGCCGATTGCGTGCAGCTGTTCGGGCTCTGGCGGGCCAAGGCGGTCCAGCTCGGCCCGCAGAACCGCGTGGGCGGGGGACACAGAGGCTCGGAAAGATGCGCCCAGCGGATCGCGCGTGTCCAGCGTGACAAATGCCTTGTCCAGCGCCGCCAACAGCCGGTCGTGCAAGCGCTCTGTGACCCCGATGGTCCGCGCCACGTCCAATGTCACCTCGGCCAGGATGATAAATTCTCGCAGGGCGCGGTCCACGTCGACAACGTGACAGGGCCGGATCTGCAAGCGCGCCGGGTTTTTCGGATCGGGCGGCCAGCCGGTCAGGCCGGTCCAGCCGTGCAGCATCAGGTCGTGTTGCTCGCCGTCCGCCAGCGCGGGGTCCAGCGGGATCAACTGGTGGTGGCGATCGGCCGAGGCAAGCGCCTTGCCGTCGATGTGCAAGAGCGCCTCGGGGTGGGTAAAGATGTCCCCCGCGACCCCCAGCGGCAGGAACAGGGCCGGGTGGGTGAAATCCTTGGGCACCTCGAACCGGGTGCGCAGGACGAAATGGGTGTCCTGCCCGGCCCAGTAGCTGTCCCATTCGACGGGGCCGCGCGCGGTTCCGCTGCCCGGTTTCGCCATGGCGTCGGACAGTTCCTCGAAGTCGAAGGTCGACAAGGGTTGGTGGGCGCGGTGGATCAGCGGGCGGATCAGGTCGATCCGCTTGGCGATTTTTTCCGCGGTAAAACGCAACTGGTGGTTCATGATCCGACCTTCAGGTCAAAGCCTTCGATATCGCCCCGGATGATGCTGCGCTGGGCATCCTTGCCAGAGGCCAGCGCCTCCAGTCCGGCAGCGGCATCCTTGGCGGACCCCCAATCGCGATCGAGGTCAGGCCAGGGGATCGAGTCGATCAGAAGGCGGGTATAGGGGTGCTGCGGGTCGCCGATGACCGCCTTGGGCGGTCCGGCTTCAACCACCCGGCCGTGGTACAGCACCATGACATAATCACTGACGTGATAGGCCGTGGCGAGGTCATGCGTGATGTAGAGGATCGAGATCCCGTGCTTGTCCTTCAGGTCGTGGATGTTCCTGAGGATGGTCGCGCGCAGGCTGGCATCGACCATCGAAACGGGTTCATCCGCGATCAGCAGCTTGGGCGACAGCATCAAGGCCCGCGCCACGATCAGCCGCTGCCTCTGCCCGCCCGAAAGCTGGTGCGGATAGCGGCGCAGCACCAGCGACGGGTCCAGCCCGACGGCATCGCAGGCTTCTTCCATGGCTTGCCGGGTGTGGGACTGCGACTTGGCCAGTCCAAACCGTTTGAAAGGAAAGCTGAGCGCGTGATCGACCCGGTAGAACGGGTTGAAACAGGCATAGGGGTCCTGGAACACCGCCTGCACATCCTTGCGGAAGGTCAGCGACTCGGCCTTGCTCAGGCGGTTGATGTCCTTGCCGCGAAAGGTGACCTTGCCGGTGGTGGGCGCGTTGAAACCCAGCATCAGGCTGCCCATGGTCGATTTGCCCGACCCGGATTGCCCGACAACAGAGATGATCTTGGGTTTTTCCCCGTCCAGCGAAAAAGACAACGGGTGCAGTGCCGTGACCGCACCATATTGCTTGGTCACCCCGTCGAATTCCAACAGCGGGCCAGAGTCGCCGCGCAGGATTTCCGGTGCGCTCTGGATAAAGCTCTCGCCGCCGACCAGCGGCACCGAAGAGATCAACTGGCGCGTATATTCGTGTTGCGGGTTTTCGATGATCTGGCGGACGGTGCCATATTCGACCATCTCGCCCAGTTTCATCACCGCAAGATCATCGACCGACTGGGCCATCAATCCCATATCATGCCCGATCAGGATCAACCCGGCGCCGATCTTTTCCTGAACCTCGCGCAGGGTCTGCATGACCTGCCGCTGGGTGATGACATCCAGCGCCGAGGTCGGTTCGTCCGCGATGATCAGGTCGGGCTTCAGGCAGACGCCGATGGCGATGCAGACCCGCTGTTTCATGCCGCCAGACAGTTCGTGCGGGTAAAGTTGCCCGACAGAGGCAGGCAGGCCGACGCTTTCCAGGACGGTGCGGGACCGGCGTTTCAGTTCAACCACTTCGACCTGTCCCTCGTGGGCGATGATCCCGTCCCAGATCTGGTTTTCGACCCGCATCACCGGGTTCAGCGAGTTCATCGCGCCCTGCGGGATATAGGCGATCTTTTTCAACCGGACGCGGCGCATTTCGTCGTCTGACAGTTCCAGAACGTTGGTGTCGCCCAGCGAATAGAGGTGGATTTCACCTTCGGCCACATATCCGGGCGCGGCCAGCATTCGCATGGCCGCCAGTGCGGTCGTCGTCTTGCCCGAGCCACTTTCTCCGATGAAACCGATGCGCCGCCCCTGCGGGATCGACAGCGACAGGTTGCTGACCGCGTGCACAACCCCTTTGGAGGTGGGGAAGTCGATCGAGATGTTCTTGATGTCGAGAATGGTCATGTCGGTTGCTCCCCGCCCCGGACTTGCTCCGGGGCCTCTGCATTGGCCGGGAGGCCCCGGGTCAGGCCCGGGGCGCGAAGGTCTGTGTCTTGACGCATCAGAGTTTCCTCAGCCGCGGGTTGGACACTTCATCAAGGCCGAGGTTGATCAGCAGCAGGCCGATGAACATCACCGCCAGCAGGATCGTCGGGATGCCCCACCACCACCACAGGTTCTGGATCAGCGCGCCCGAGTTGATCGCCTCGTAGATGATGCGGCCCAGGGTCGGGATCCGTTGCGGACCAAGGCCCAGAACCTCCAGCCCCACGGCCGTCACGATCGAGGTGGTCACGTTCGCGATGAAGGACCCGAACAGGTAGGGCACTAGGTTCGGCATCATCTCGCGGAACATGATGTGCATGGTCGAGGCGCCGGACAGCCGGGCCATCTGGACATAGCCGCTTTCGCGCATCGACAGCACCTGCGCCCGGATCAGGCGGGTGGGCGACTGCCACATGAAGGCCGCGATCAGGATGGCCATCAGGGTCAGGCTCACATCCCCGAAAGAGGCCTGAAACACCACGAGTATCAAAAGCGGCGGGATGGTGATCATCACGTCCGACAGGATGCGGATCGTATCGTCGACCCGACCGCCCAGAAACCCGGCGGAAAAGCCAAGGAAGATCCCGATGCTCATCCCGATAATCGAAGCCAAGAGCCCGACCATCAGTGAGTTCGGTGCCCCGATCACGATCAGCGCCAGCAGGTCGCGCCCCGCGCCATCGGTGCCCAGCGGATTGTCGGCCACACCGGCCTGTCCACGCAGGTTCTCAAAGCCGATGGGCGGCAGTTTCAGTTGGGCCGAACCGGTATAGACCAGATCCATGTCCCAGAGCAGGCGGCCAAGGATGCCCATGGCGACGATGCCTAGGATCAGCGCCGCCCCCCACATCAGTTTCGGATTGCGCCAAGGATTGTCGAACCGCTTCATGCGGCGGATCTGGCGGGCGGTGAGTTCGGGCTTTACGGGCGTGTCAGCTGTGTTCGTCATGGGTCAGCCCTCGTGCCGGATGCGGGGGTCGATCAGCGGATAGACCAGATCGACAAGAAAGACGGAAAGCGCGGTCATGAGGATGATGACAAAGCTCACGCCCTGAATGACCGGAAAATCCTGATCGAGAATGGCGTCGTACAGAAGCTTGCCCATGCCGTTGTAGGCAAAGATCCGTTCCACCAGCACCTGGCCGGCGATCAGCATGCCGATCTTCAGGGCAAAGGCGGTGATCTGCGGCAGGATCGCGTTGCGGATCATGTATTTGTACAGGATGTAGCGCGGGCGCAGCCCCTTGGCCTTGGCCAGCGTGGTGTAATCCTCGCCCTGTACGGTGATCATCAGCCCGCGCATCCCCAGCGCCCAGAAACCGAAGGTCACCACCACGATGGACAGCGCCGGCAGGAAACCGTGGTAGATCACCGATTGCACAAAGCTCCAGCTGAGGCCCGGTTCAACCGTCAACCCATAGGCGCCGGTCAGCGGGAACCACCGCAGCTTGGCCGAAAAAATCCACATCAGCAGCAGCGCCGACAGGATCGGCGGGATCGAGGTAAAGACCATCGCCGCCGGGATCGCCACCTTGACCAGCTTCGGCGAATGATCCCAGACCATCAGCGCGCCCAGCAGGTTGCCGATGAAAAAGGTGATGGTGATCGAGATCAGCATCAGGCCCAGCGTCCAGGGCAGCGCCTTGGCGATCAGGCTGGACACCTCGGTCGGGAAAGAGGCGGTCGACAGGCCGAAATCGAACAGGAAAACGTTCCGGATATACTTGAAATACTGCACCAGCAGCGGCTCATCCAGGCCGAAACGCGAACGCAGGGTTTCAAGGATGGCGTCGGCATTGGCGACGGTCCCGGCACCCGAGGCCATGCGGCCCAGCATGATTTCGGCGGGATCGACCGGGGACAGCCGGGGGATGATCCAGATCAGCGTGGCCGCGATCCAGACCGTCAGCAGAAGGGTCACGACGCGGTTGACAAGATAGCTTGCAGGAATGCGTCCCATGGCCGCTCCTTTCGTTCTAAAGAGGGGATTGGCGAGCGGGGGAAGAAACCCGGGTCGCGGGGTCACGACCCGGGTCAGTCAGGGCAGGCAGATGGTAGGAGACCCGCCCCGGGGAGGATCAATCGACCTTTTCGAGGTTGTGAATGATCTGGTGCGTGTGGCCCCACCAATGCGCCGGATGGTTGTAGTTGTTTTCCTGCGTCGGCCAGCCCGTCCAGTAGGTCGTGTTGAACGGCAGCAGCTTCGAGGCCTGCACGATCGGCAGGAAGGGCAGTTCCGCGAAATAGTGCTCATAGGCTTCGACGACCATCGGAACAACGGCCGGATCGCCCACCGACAGGCCGCCCATCTGGTCGACGATGGTGGAATAGGCGGCCGTCGCCTCGGTGTTCCAGCGGGCGGTGTTGTTGAAACCGGGGCTGCGTTCACCCACCGGCACCACGTCCTTGGCGGTGTAGCGGCTCATGGTCGCCCAGGGTTCATTGACCGATCCGCAGGACAGCCATGTATAGGCAAGGTCGTATTCGCCCAGCGGCAGCGCGGTGCCCCAGAAGACGCCGTTTTCCACCGGAACCGGTTTGGCGGCGATGCCGGCCCGGTTCAGCTGTTCGACGATTACGTCCACGGCGCGGGTCAGCTCGGTCGACGCGGTGTTGACGGTGATCAGCGCCGTCAGGTCCTGACCGTCCTTTTCATAGATGCCGTCCGATCCCTTGACATAGCCTGCCGCCTCGATCAGCGCCTGCCCCGCGTCCACATCGGCGCGCGGCGAAAAGCCGAACCCGGCGTCCACGACCGCCGAGATGAAGGGCTCCATCCCGCCGTATTGCACGAAAATCGACCGCGAGGCCTCGGTCGTGCCTTCATAGGCAACATTCACGATCTGGGTGCGGTTGATGATGTGGTTTACCGCCTGTCGCATCTTGGGATCGTCCCAGGGCGCCACGGTGGTGTTGAACTCCAGTTGGCGGGCGCAGGGGTCCGACCATGCAAAGGGCATGCCGTCCTTCCACGCAATCACGTTCGGGTTCTGAAAGCGGATCGCCTCGAAGGTGCCAAGGTTCACGGTCTGACCGGCGTCCATCTGGTTGGCCGCCAGCAGCTGCGCGCGGCTTTCCTCGCCGCCCGATTCCAGCCAGATCAACCGCAGCGGTTCGGGCAGATCGACAAAACCGGTGGCCGCGCCCCAATAGTTGTCGTCGCGGTCCCAGATCATCCGGTTGGTGCTGCCGGAACGGTACTTGTAAGGGCCGGTGCCGATCGGCGGGTAAAAGGCAAAGGTCGCCGGGTCCTGACCGGCCCAGACATGTTCCGGCATGATGAGGAACGACCCAAAGATCCGGTTGCCAAAGTTCTCGACGGCAAACCGCGGGTTGGCAGCGGTCAGGGTGAACTTCACCGTCAGGTCATCGATCTTTTCGACACTGGCGACCTGCGCCCGGACGGTGGCCGCCTCGCGCGAGGACAGGTCTTCGTTGCCAAGCGCAAGGTTGACGGTGAACACCACGTCATCGGCGTTGAAGGCTTCGCCATCGGACCATTTCACACCTTCGCGGATGCTGAGCGTCCATTCATCGTGGGTGTCATTCGGTGCAAACTCGGTCCCCAGCCATGGTTCCAGCTGGCCGCTTTCGTAATTCAGGATGAACAGCGGTTCCCACATGGCCTGATGCGCGCCGTGCAGGCGTTTGGTGCCCGGGGTGAACCAGTTGAAGTTCTCCGGGTCCTTGATCGTGCGGTCGAGGTCAAAGATGACCGTGTCCTCGCGCGCCACGTCCTGTGCGAGGGCCGGTGCCAGCCCCGCCAGCACGATGGTCGAGGCCAAGAGCGCTCGTCTGGTGAAAGTCATGTGGTGTCTCCCTTTTCGTCTTGTCCGCCCTTGGGCGGGCCTCCTCGGCGGGCTCTCCCTGCCCGTATTCCCGGCCCTTGGCGGGGCCGTCAATTGCCCTTATCGGGCGTAATCCATGACCAGCACCCGGGTCTGGTCGGGCAGGCTGTCCTTTGTCACCTCGGCTTCGCAGCCAAAGGCGAAATCCACTTCTTTCTGCTCGTCGAAATACGACAGGAAAGAGTTGATCCACAGCAGGCTGCGCGGCTTGTAGCAAAGCGTCCGGAAATGCATCGGGATGACCAGCTTGGGCCGTGTCACGTCGATCAGGCGTTTGACCTCGTCCAACCGTGTGGTGAATTGGCCACCCGCTAGGGTCAGCAGGATGTCGGTGCCTTCGAAAAAGGCCGTCTGCTTGGCATTCAGGTCGTTGCCCACGTCGCCCATGTGGGCGATTTGCATCCCGTCAACCTCGAACCGGTACATCGCGTTGGCGCCCGGTTCGTGCAGCGGGTGATCCTCGATCTCCATTGCCTCGACGGCGCGCACGTCAATGCCGCCAACCTGTGCCCGACCACCGGCGCGCACTGCGTCCAGCGTATTGTAGGTCACCGGGTTGCCCCGGATCAGGTCAGAGCGGCAATGCGCGCTGTCGTCGTCCGAAGACGTCAGGACAAGGTCGGCCTCGTCCTCCATAGGGCCAAAACCCAGTTCCTCGGGGGTGTAGGGGTCGGTCACGATGCGGAACCCGTCCGCGCGGGTCAGCATGAACGCCGCCTGTCCGTACCACTTGATCTTCATTGTCGTGCCTCAGTTGTTGCCCACCACATGCGGGCTGGACGTCTTGGTGATGTCGTTGTTTTCGGGGCGGTCGAAATGCCGCCAATGGCCCGAAGGATCACTGCCGCGGCAGATGATCGACTCTACGCCCTTGGCCCATTGCGCATCGACCATGCGGCTTTGTGGCGGGCAGTAGCGGAGCGTCAGGCCACAGCGGCGGCGGTCCGAAGTATTGGCAAGGCTGCCATGCACCAGCATGTCGGCATGCATGGACATCTGCCCCGCCTTCAGGCTGTTGGTAAACGGTGCACCCATGTCCTCGGTCACGGCGATGCCCTTGTGAAAGACCGAATTCGGCCCCATCGTGGTTTCCTCGATCTTGCCGCGCGTATGGCTGCGCGGCAGGAAGCGCATGGCCGAGTTTGCTTCGTCCGCGTCGTCGATGGCCAGCCAGACGGTCACGGTGCGCGCCGGGCTGAGCGACCAAAAGCTGGCATCCTGGTGCCAAGGCACCTGTTTCGGGTCATGGGGTTTTTTCGACAGGATCGCGCTGGCCCAGCAGATGATATCCGGGCCGATGATGTCCTGCACGCGGTCAAGGATGCGGGCATCGGTGGCAATGTCCCACAGACCCGACAGGCGCGCCTGATAGCAATTGATGCCATAGGCCCCGTTTTCGCCAAGCGCCTCCATCAACCCGTTCACATAGCCGCGGATCTCCGCGATCTCGTCGGCGCCGAAAATGTCAAACGGCTGGACAAAGCCTTCGGTGTTGTAGTGGGCGATCTGTTCCGCCGTCAAAATGCGCGCTTGGGCAGCGTCGGCAGGTTTGAACGACAAATCAAGCGGTTGCGTGAGCATGTAATGATTCCTCCGATGCTCATCTTACGCTCATGCGACCGGACGTCGGATGGTTTGGCTTGACAAAAAAATGCGCTATTTTGACTTTGTTAATCACCTCCGTTGCGGAATTATGGTCGAATGATCCAGTGCTGATGCGTCTTGCGTCAGGAAGGATAGCTGCGATGGATCAATTCAGGACAAGTTGGGGCCTTGTGGGGCCGGGCGGTCCTTGGCCCCGGTTAAGCGATTTCGTCGAGGATACCGCCAAAGAAGGCTACGCCGGGGTCGAGTTTCCCTTGGCCGCGCTAACCTTTGAGGAGGGCGCGGCGGATCAGGTCATCAACACCCTGCGGCAGCGCGCTGCGCAGAAAGGGTTGCAAGTGATCGTTCAAGTTGCCACGCGCCCGGCGGAATACGGCAGCGCGCGGGATCATCTGGCCGAGTTTCGGAAACAGGCAGCGGTTGCCGCCGCGCTGGGCGCGTCCAAGCTGGTGGTCCATGCCGGGTCGGACGGGTTCGATGAGGGCACCGCCGTCAGCTACCTGCGCGACTGCATGGCGGCGGCGGCGGATCACGGTCTTGCGGCGCTGATGGAAACGCATCGGGGGCGGTTGTTGAACGATCCTTGGCGCTGTGCCCGCCTGATGGAGGCTTTGCCCGAAATGCGACTGACGCTGGACCTTAGCCATTGGCACGTCATCGTCGACCGCGAACCGCTGGATCTGATGGATCTGTTTGATGAGGCCGCGCGCCGCAGCGGCCATGTCCATGCCCGCGTCGGCCATGAGAAGGGTGCGCAGGTGCCGCATCCGGGAGATCCGCACTGGGCGAGGCACCTGGCTCTGTATCGTCGCTGGTGGAGCATCGCGCGCGACGCGGTGCAAAGCCGGGGGGGTGTTTTTACGGTAACCCCCGAATACGGTCCGCCCCCCTATATGAACACGCGCCCCTTTAGCCATGAAAGGGACGCGGACCTTTTGGATTTGAACCGCTGGATGCGGGATCGGTTGACAGAGTGGTTCGGCTGAAACGGGGTGCGGCGCATTGACCGGTCAGGCGCCGTCCGTTCCTTCGTAGGGTGCGCAATGAATGCGCACCCTTTGATCAGGTCGGATCCCTGAATCAGCCCAGTTTCTCCACAGCCGCCTGAAACGCGTCCAACTCGGCCTCCTTCATGCTCAGTACATTGCCCTGCGCAGGGAAGGTTTCGGCCTCGGTTTCGGATTTGAACTCGGCAAAAGCCGCGACCGAGTCGTCGTAGAGCCGCCGGTATTCGGCGCCGTGATCGCGATAGCTCTTGGCGTGACGCGGCACGTGGCCGTCGTTGTATCCAAGGATGTCTTTCGCAAAGAGGTACTGCGCATCGCAACCGCTGCCAGCCCCCATCGCCACCGTCAGGATCGACAGGCGTTTGGTGATCTCGGTCGCCACCGGCACCGGCACCAGTTCCACCTCGATTGCAATGGCACCCGCGTCCTCATAGGCCTTGGCGCGTTTGTAGACCTCGATGGCGCTTTCGGCCGTCTTGCCCACCGCCTTGAATCCGCCGGTCCATGTCCGTTTGTAGGGAACGAACCCGACGTGACCGTGGACCGGGATCGCCTCGCGCGCCAGCGCCTCGACGACGTCCAGACCCATCGGGCAATAGATCGCGTCAGCGCCTTTTTCCATCGCGTCGAAGGCGGCGCGCTTGGCCTCGTCCGCGTTCACATAGGTGCCGTAGACCAGGCCGACCGTGAAAAAGGTCCCGGGTGCGGCGGCGCGGAACGTTCGGATCGGACTGCGCTCCCACGTGATGATCATGTCGATCCCGGCCTCTTCACAGGCCCGGGCCTCGCGAGGGTCGTGGACGTTCACCTGTGTCAGTTTGCGTTGGCCCTTGCTGGCAAGCAGGTCCTTCACGGTAAGCGCGGGCATGGGTCTCTCCGATCTGTCGATGTGGGGAAATGTGGCGGACATGATAGCCCGCCGCGGTTCGCCGCGCGCTTTCGGGGTTTGACCAATTCTTGCGCAAACTTGATTTTCTGCCATTGTAAGGCGTCGAATATCTGCTGGTTTGCCCTGATGAAGACCCGCCAATTCAAGATCGAATCCTACATCGGTCCGCAGGATGCCTTTCATTTCGCGCGCAAGAACCTTGAACCGCGCTGGCCTGCCTATTTGCATGACCACAACTACTATGAGCTCTTCCTTGTCGAACAGGGATCGACCTTGCACCGGATCAATGACCGGACGGAAACGCTGCCGCGCGGGTCACTGGTTTTTGTCCGTCCGGGCGATGCGCATGGGTTTCAGGCCTCGGGCGATGAAGGGTGCCGGATCATCAACGTGATGTTTCGGGTCGAAACGGCCAATCACCTGTTCGACCGCTATGGCACGGAACTGGGCCGCCGGTTCTTTTGGAAGGAGGGGCCGCAACCGGACACTTTCTTGCTATCGGGGCCGCGGCTGGAACGCGCGATCAACTCATCGGCAGAGTTGCAGACCGCGCGCCGGACACTGGCGCGGGTCGAACAGTTCCTGTTGTATTTCATGACGCGGGTGATCGACTACGCGATCACCTTGCCCGAAGGCACGCCGCGCTGGCTGGTGTCCGCCTGTCAGGCGGCGCGGTCGCCTGAGGTTTTTCGCAAAGGCTCTGCCGGTTTTGTCGAGGCGGCGGGGCGGGGGCACGAACATGTCTGCCGGATGACGCGAAAACACCTTGGTGTGTCCCCCACGGCCTTTGTGAACCGCATCCGCATGGAACATGCGGCCATGCATCTAGGGTCATCGGACATGCCGATCGTCGAGATCGCGCTGGACTGCGGAATCGAGAACCTCAGCCATTTCTACAAGCTGTTCCGCGAGTCCTACGGCAACACGCCCAGCCAGTACCGCAAGTACCACCGGGTCGACCCGGTGCAGCCGGGATAGAACCATGGCGCAGGTCTTTTGCATCGACGATTATCTTGAACCGTCAGAGGTCTTTCATTTTGCCCGCAAGGCCCTGCCGACCGATGCGGCGACACCTTTGCATTCTCATGACTACTACGAATTGATGCTGGTGGAATCCGGTGCCACGACACACATGATCAATGACAGCCAAGCGCCGCTGCGCGAAGGCGATGTTGTCTTTGTCCGGCCGTCCGATACCCACGGGTTTCGCACCGATGACGCCTGTCGAATCATCAATATCATGTTCCGGGCCGAAACCGCCGATGTGCTTTTGGAACGGTACCGCGAGGATCTTTACGAACGGTTCTTCTGGTCCTCAGGGCGGTTGCCAACCTGCATTCATCTTGTCGGGGCCCAGCACGAACGGGCGATCAATACCTCGCGCACGTTACAGACCACGCTGCAAACGCAGTTACGGCTCGAACATTTCCTGCTGACGATGATGACCTTCGTTCTGGATGACGTGGCCCGCATCCATCCCAGCGCGCCCGGCTGGCTGGTCGATGCCTGCTATGCCGCGCAGTCGCCCGAGGTCTTTCGCAAGGGCAGCGCGGGCTTCGTGGCGGCGGCCAAACGCGGTCCCGAACATGTCAGCCGCCAGACCCGCAAGTATCTTGGGATGTCGCCTACAGGCTATGTGAACCGGTTGCGGATCCAGCATGCGGCGATGTTGCTGCGGCAGGGAAAACTGCCCCTGCCAGAGATCGCCGAGGATTGCGGGATCGAGAACCTCAGTTACTTCCACCGGCTGTTCCGCGAGCAATACGGCTGTACGCCGGACACCTATCGCAAGCGGCACCACCAGAGCCCGCTCAAGAACGGCTAGGCCCCGGCCAGTCTGGTGGCCGGGGCAGGGCGGTCAACCGACCGCGATCAGGATACGATCGCCCTCTCGTCGGACGGGGTAGGTCCGCAGATTGACACATGCGGGGGCGCTTTTGACTTCGCCGGTGCGATAGTCAAAGCGAGCGTTGTGCATCGGGCATTCGATGATGTGATCCATCACCAAACCATCGGCAAGCGAAACCTTTTCGTGGCTGCAATGCCCGTCGGTGGCATAGAATTGATCGTCGGGGCTGCGGTAGATCGCGTATAGCTTGCCGTCATGGCTAAAGCCGATCAGGTCTTCGGTTTCGATGTCATCGACGGCGCAAGCGTCGATCCATGTGTCAACCGTGGTCATGTTTGGGTCTCCTTCTCAGGCTGCCTTGGCGGCGGCGTCAGGCAGTTCCGGTTGCAGGTGATAACTGGGATCCTTCAGCTGTCGCAGCAGCGTCGGAACGATGTCGCGGTAGGCGTCCAGCAGGCCGCGTTTGGGCGGCGGACAGTGGTCCTTGATCAGTTCATGCAGTTCGGGCAGGCGGTAATAAGGCACCATGGGAAACATGTGATGTTCGACGTGATAGTTCATGTTTCCGTAAAGAAAGCGCAGCACCGGGTTCATATAGATCGTGCGGCTGTTCAGACGGTGATCATAGACGTCTTCGTTCAGGCCGGCATGCTGGGTAAAGTGCAGCAGGGCATATAGCGGCGCGCCGATCACACGCGGCCCGATGGTCAGCAACAAGGGCAGCAGCGAACCGGTCAACAGGGATGCCCCGATGATCAGCAGGATCAACCCAAGATAGACCCGTGCGGCCGTGATCACGGTGCGCTGTTCGCTTTCGGGAATGAAATGCGCCCCGGCCCCCAGATCGCCCGCAGCCCGACGCAGGAAGTCACGCATGGTTATGACCACGGTTTTGAGATTGAAAATGTTGATGAGCAACGAGATCAACTCGGGCGGTCGCGGCGACTGGATCTCGGGGTCTTTGCCGACGATGATCGTATGTGTGTGATGGCGGGCATGGCGCCAGCGATAGTAGTGCCCTTCGGACAGGGTGATGAACGAGCTGAAGTGAAAGAACAGGTCATTCAGCCAGCGGGTCTTGAACGGGGTGCCGTGGCTCAGTTCATGCTGGCGCGCGGTGGCGCTTTGGTGGACGGCGCTGTAGATCACCAGCCAGACCAAGCCCCAGCCGCTGCCCCAAGTGGCCACCGTCAGGGCGCCCAGGGCAAGGATCAGTCCGATCCAGAGCGCATAGTTTGCCAGCGCCGGCCGGTCCGAGCGTTTCATCAGCGCCTTGAGCGTCTTGCGATCCAGCGCGGGGGCATACCATGTCGGATGCGTCTGGGGCCCGCGATCGCCGTCATTGCTGACAAGGCTGTAATCTTTCCATGGGATGGCGTTCATTCTTGTCTCCGTCGTTGTCTGCATTCGCCAAGAGGTGCGTTGCAAGACGTGGCAGGAGGTCAAAATGGTACAGAACCGCCCGCAATCTAAGCGCGGCGATTGATGAAATCATGTACGGATTTGACTTTGTGGCAGGGCCGATCCCGGCTGCGATCAGGTCTTGCCGGGCGGTCCCGGCGGAACTTCGCGAAAGCCGCCGGTTTCGATCAGGCTGTGGTTCAGTTGGTCAAGCCGGGTCAGACCCAACATGCCCAGATCCGCGCGCAACTGAACCCGAAGCAGGTCAATGACGTGATCGACACCATGCGCGCCACCAATGCTGGCCGCATAGTTGAATGGCCGTCCCACAAAGGCAAACCGTGCCCCCAGCGCCAGCGCCTTGAGGATATCGGTGCCACGCAGGATGCCGCCATCCAGCATCACCGGCATGTCCTTGGCGCGCTCGACCGCCGCCGAGACAACCCGCAGCGGAGCGATGGCACCGTCCAGTTGGCGTCCGCCATGGTTCGACAGGATGATGCCTTCTGCCCCCAGTTGCACGGCGCGGGTCACGTCATCCGGGTGCAGGATGCCTTTCAGCACCAGCCGACCTTTCCATAGCCGGCGGACCTCGGTCAGAAGAGACCAGTCGAGGAACTCGCGCCCCGAGAAATCTCGGACGGCCTGCCGCGACAACAGCGGCGCGCCGCGCGTCGCGGTGGCATTTTCGAAATGGGGTGGCCCGTTTTGCACATAGGTGCGCAGAAACGTCCCCAGCGCCCAGCGTGGATGGGTCATACCTTGCCAGAGCAGCGAGAGGTTTGGCTTGATCGGGGTGCGATAGCCTGAACGCAGGTTGTTTTCGCGGCTGGGAACGACGGCGCTGTCCACGGTGACCACAAGGGTTTCGATCCCGGTGGCGGCGACACGTGTCAAAAGCGCCGCGATTTCATTTGCCTGTTTCGGCAAATAGGCCTGATACCAAGCATCCGGGTTCTGGGCCGCGATCTCTTCCATCGGGATCAGCGAGGCGGCGCTGATGATCATCGGGATGCGGGCGCGCCCCGCCGCCCGCGCCAACACCAGATCTCCGCGATAGGCGGTCAGGGCTGACACGCCCATGGGGGCGATGCCAAAGGGCAGGTCGAACTGCATCCCCATGAGGCGCGTGGCGAGACTACGGGCCGAGACATCGATCCCGACCCGGGGCAGAAAGGAGATTTCCGAATAGGCCCGGCGATTGTCGTCCAGCGACGCGTTGGTTTCCGCCGCGCCCGAGACATAGCCGAAGATCGGCGGCGGCAGGTGACGGCGCGCGGCGGGCTCCAGATCTTCCAGCGCATAGATCCGGCGCATGGCCCTGTGCCCGGCCATCAATGCCACGGCCCGGTCCGGGGGGTCTTGACTGCCATGTCTTGCATCCTGCGCCTCGACCTTGCTGCTTGGAATGATTTGCCGGGCGTATACAGCGGTGGCGCAGGTCTTGGCCACCACCGCCGTGATTCTGTCAGGCGTCCAGTTTCAGGAAATAGTCGAAGATTTCCGGAACGTTGCCATCCCCCAATCCCGCCGCCACCGCAGCCTGAAGGTTGTGCGCCGTGCCTTCGGCGATTTCGGCCCTTGTGCCCAGATCCTCGGCCATTTTCAGGAAATAGCCCAGATCCTTGTTGGCATTGTTGATCGAAAAGCCAAGATCGCTGACCCCGTCGACGGCGTAGTTCTTGCAGAACCCCATAAAGGGCGAGTTCGACGGACCGGTGGACATGATGTCGAACAACTGCTGCCGGTCCACCCCGGCGCGATCGGCCACCGCAAAGGCCTGGCTCATGGTGCAGACCGTGGTCATCCCCATGAAATTGTTGATGAGCTTGGTTGTGTGGCCAGCGCCAAGCGCACCAAGGTAGAAGACGTTTTCGCCCTGTTCATCCAGCACCGGCTTGACCTTGTCGAAATGCGTCTTGTCGCCTGCGGCCATGATGTTCAGTAAGCCGTCCTTGGCATGGGCCGGTGTGCGACCCAGCGGTGCGTCGACCATCCCCGCACCCTTGGCGGCCAGATCGGCCCCGATCTTGCGGGTCGACGCGGGGATCGAGGTGCCGAAGTCGATCAGAACGGCACCTTCGCGGATCCCTGCAAGGATGCCGTCCTCTCCATAGACAATCTTTTCGACGACTTCCGAGGTGGTGAGGCAGAGCATCACGATGTCGCTGGCTTCGGCCAGTTCCCGAGGCGATGCGGCCTCGCGCGCGTTGCCGCGCCCAAGCACACGCCCCACCGCGTCCTTGTTGAGGTCCATCACAACCAGGTCGAACCCCTTTTTCTGAAGGTTCTCCACCATGTTGCCCCCCATGAGGCCAAGGCCGATGAATCCGATGACGGGTTTGGTCATGCCCTTACTCCCTTTGGTCGTCTTTTCTGTATGGTCTGGATCAGAGGAAATCTTCGCGGCGTGGCGTGAAGATATCCAACAGCGTGCCTGCCTCCAGGCAGGTGGCGCCGTGTTCAATGTTGGGTTGTTTATAGAGCGAGTCCCCCGCCGAAACGATGTAGGTGTCGTCCCCGATGGTGAACTCGAACTTGCCCGAGATCACATAAGTGATCTGTTCGTGCGGGTGGTGGTGGCGCGCGGCCACCGTGCCGGTTTCGAACCGGACCTCGACGACCATCGCATTGTCCGCATGGGCGCCGACCTTGCGGGTCAACCCGCCGCCGGCGTCGAACACCCGGGTTTCCTTTGCGGGAAAATAGTTCTTTACGGTCATGTTGTGTGTCTCCTGCTCAGGTGTTGGCCAGCTTTTTCATCACCACCTTGAAGGTGTTTTCGTCGGCGTCGGTGAAATAGAGGTCCGCGTCGTAGCCTTGATCATCCATGAAGTTGAAAACCCGTTTGGGTGCCTCCAGCCGGTAGGGCACCAGCAGCGTGGCGATCCGGTGACGCGTTGCGGCGGGATAGCTCGCGCGCAGGCAGGTGCTGACGGGCAGGCCTTCGTATTCGGACGGGTCGACATCCGCAAAACCCGTGTCTTGCGTCAACACCGGTTTGCCGGCCTCGGACCAGACCACTTGCCCGTAGAAGCCCGCGCGCTCGCCGGTGTTGCGGAACGAGGTCTTGCCCAGTTCGTAAGGTTGGTTGGCATGTAATAGCCAGTCCACCGTGACCGGGTCGGTGGCATCCACCTTGTCGACAATCACGAAATAGCTGTTTCGCACGAAATAGATCTCGCGCTCGGCCAGTGTGATCTCGGGCGACAGCGATTGATAGGCGGCAGTGGCGTCGCCGCAGATATAGATGTGATCTTCACGCTCCTCGGCGGCAAGGATACGGCCGGTCGCGGCCATCGCCTTGGCCTTGTCCTTTTCGGCGTATTGCCCCTTGCCGTTGATCAGGATCGCGTTCTTGGATCGGGTTTGGCGCCGCCACTGGCGGTGCATCGTCGAATTGAAGGCGACATAATGCCCGGACTGGATCGCAAGATCTTCGCCGTAGGCTGCAAGGCAAAAGGCGTTCTGGTCGCCGTGGCTGTGGCTGATCGACCCGAAGGGCGAAGATTTGAACACGAACTGAACGTGGTTGTCCGGATCGTCCATTGCGTGTTGCACGCCGACCCAACCGATCCCGCGAAAGTGGCGCAGACCGCCCTTTGGGGGCTTGGCCTCGACCACGGGGAAATCGGTGCGGAAACACAGTTCGTCGAAATGCGTGTCCCACCAGCCCCAGTTGTAAAAGGCCCCCTCGGTTCCCGGGTTCAGGCGCAGGTTTTCCTCGCAATACCATTGGTAGGCGCCGTTGCCCGTCACGCCCGCGAACTGGCGCATGTTCAACCCGGTCTTGATGCAGGGCAGGTCGCCTTGCGTGCTATCGTCACCAAAGCTGGCGCGGCGGGTGTTTGGCGCCTTGCAGAACAGGGGGAAATCGCCGGTCTGCTGGAAAAACGGCCGTTGGTAAAGGTCGATCCCCGTGTAGGATTTCAACCGGTTCGCCGCGTCGATCAGATAGGCCATGCCCATCATCCAGTAATTCGTGCCCTCGGCCCAGCCGCCATCGGCGTCACCCCAGGGCGAATAGACGGTAAACAGGAACTCGATACAGTAGTTCAGCCAATCGCGCGCCTCGTCCGCCTCGTCATCGCCAAGCAGGGCAATGCAGGCCGGGATCAAAGTCAGCGAAACCGACCGGACGGCGTGGCTGTCGTAGGGAAACAGGTGGATCTTGGCGTTCAGGATTGCGTGTTCGGCAATGTCGCGGGTGCGCGTCAGGAGGGCACCGCGCACCCGCGCACGCTCGTCCTCGTCCAGCTGGTCGTAGAGCCAGTCATATCCCCAGGCGAGCGCATTTGTGACCCGATAGGCCCATTCATCGGTATAGGCGCGCGAGGTGGTGCCCATCGGATCCCAGCTTGCCAGTTCCAGCAGCCAGTCGCGGGCGCGTCCGGTCATCGCGGCGTCGTCCGTCACCTTGCCGGCGATGGCAAGGTGACGGATCGCGTACCACGCCTCTTGCAGGTCGATATAGGTCTGTCGCCAGATCGGCGCGACCCGCTGGTGGTTCGGATAGCCCGCCGGTTCCGCCATCACCTCGCGGTCCATCCACGGCAGGACGGATTTCTGATAGAAGCGGTCCCAGCTGCAATGGCCGGGATCCTTGGTGACAGCGGATTTGAACTCTGCCAGCCGGTCCGGTGTCAACCAGAGCCGCGGGTGGTCGGCAGTGGCTGATCCAAACCGCGTCCGGCGCGAGGGCAGCGGGCATTGCGGCAGGTCGCGGGCCACGGTGAAACTGCGGGAGCGGCTCCACTCAGTGACGGGTTTGCCCGTGTCGGGATCGCAGACCGCATAGGACCAATGGTAAGTGCCCGGGTCCAGAACGACGTTCGGGGTAAAGAAATTCAGCGGCAGACGGCAAAAGTAATGTGTGGCGTCCGTCGCGTAACCGGGGTCCGAGGAAACCCGCAGGACATAATGTGCCTCGTCCTCGATCACCGGAATCCATGTGAACCGAGGCGGGTTTTCGACGGCTTCGCTTCCCTCTGCGGGCGCGTATTGGATGGTCAGGCGGCCGGTCTTGGGTTCGTCAAGCGTGGGGGCGGGTGCGCCGGGCATCGGGACTGCTTTCATGTTCGGAAGACAAGGGAAGGGGGGGCGTGCGGCCGAAACCGGCCGCAGCCATGTGCATTGGGTCGAAACGGGGGATCAGCCGTATTGGCGTTCGTAGGCGGCGTTCAGCACCTCGATGACCTTGTCGTAGCCCATGTCATTCAGGGTCTCGACGTAGTCATCCCAATCGGCCTTGATGTCGCCGCTGCCCAGCACCCATGCCTGCTGACGTTCCAGCATGTAGGTGCGGATCGACGGCCAATAGCGGTCATAGACCTCTTGTTCCTTCTTGGTGAAGGCAACGCCAAGGAACTGATCGGTCAGGATGTCGTGCTGGTCGTACAGTTCGATTCCGCGACGGGCGGCTTCGGCGGTCCACTGCCATTCATACCGGTAGTCCTGCCAATAGCCGCGCTGGATCTGGGCGCCAACGGCCCACATCTGGGCGTTGACCGGCTGACCGCTGTCGAGGACTTCCGGTTTGTAGACCGGTTCTCCGTCGATGATGTCGTATTGCTCGCCCTCGATGCCAAAGTTCGACAGCAGGCGACCCTGTTCCGAAAACCAGAAATCGAAATACTTGATGGTCTCGACCGGGTGGTCGTTGGTGTAGCTGATCGCCCAGCCATCGGGCTTGATCGGGATGCGGCGATGTTCTTCGAGCCGGCGACCGCTGGGCGATTTCGGCGGCAGGAACGGCACGAAATTGAAACCTTCGACCTTGTCGGCCAGCGCGATGTTGTAACCTGAGGTCGATGCGAACCAGTCATGGGTGAATCCGCCAAGGTTTTCGCCCAGCAGGTATTCACGCGCCGAGGAGCCGCGGGTGAAGACTTCGGGGTCGATCAGGCCCTCGGCGTACCATTTGGCGACCATGGCCAGACCGTCGCGGTACGCAGCTTCGGCGTAGGGGTGTACCAGTTGGCCCGCGTCATTGACGTAGAAATCATGATAGGTGTCCGACCCGGACGACCGCGCATCCCACAGGACGACAAGGCGAATGACCTCTTCCCAGTTGCGGAAAAACGACGGGATTTCATCCTTCAGACCGTTTCCGTTCGGGTCCTGATCGCGAAAGGCCTTGAGCACCTCGTAGAGGTCATCCACCGTGTCCGGCTGTTGTAGCTCCAGCTTGTCCAGCCAGTCCTGCCGGATGAAGTAGGCCCGGCCATATTTGCCGTCGGGCAGATAGGGGATGTAGTAATAGTTGCCGTCATAGGCGGAAATGGCCTCTTTCAGACCCGGGTGACTGTCCCAGAAGGCCTTGATATTGGGCGCATGTTCTTCGACCAGATCGTTGAGTGCCACAAAGGCACCTTGCGGGCCGTATTCGTTCACCGGTTGTTTGATCAAGTGGCCGCCGACGATGTCGGGCATGTTTCCCGAGGCGATCAGCAGGTTCATCGCTTCGGCCGAGTCCTTGGTGTTCTTGCCCGAGGTCGCATCGGTCAGGTGAATGCCGGTCAGGTCGCGCGCGGCCTGTTCCACCGGATAGATCTTGTCCGCGTCGCCGCCCACCCCGTAGCCCTGCGCCCGGGGCCAGTGCATGTGGATGCTCAGTTCCAGCGGGTCGTCCACGATCCGCATCTGCGGGTCCGCGAAGGCCGGGGCCGTCAAGGCCGTGCTGCCGAGGATGGCAAGTGCCAGGGTGAACGTTCGCATGGTTTCCTCCCTTTTGCGAAATTCTTGAAGTTCCGTGGTCATTCCTTCACGCCGCCCAGCAGGATGCCCTTGCTGAAATATTTTTGCAGAAAGGGGTAGATGAGCAGGATCGGGATGATCGAACAGACGATGATCGCGGCGCTGACGGTTTCGACCGAATAGGGGGCGTTGATCAGTTCCGCGCCAAAGCTTTCGTCGTCGGTCAATTCGGTGATGACGTGGCGCAGGTAGACTTGCAGCGGGATCTTGTCCTCGTCCTGCAACAGTACCATCGCCCAGAAAAAGCCGTTCCAACGTGAGACGATACAGAACAGGGCGACCGTGGCGATGGCCGGTTTGGACAGCGGGACATAGACTTTCCAGAGCACCTGGAATTCGTTTGCGCCGTCCATCCGGGCGGCCTCTTCGAAGGACTGCGGGATGCCCTCGAAGAAGTTGCGCAGCAGGATGATGTTGAAGCCATTGACCGCAAAGCCGATGATGATGCCGAAATAGCTGTCCAGCAGGCCAAGGTCGCGCATGTTCAGGAAGAAGGGGATCAGCCCGGCGTTGAACCACATGGTAAAGGCCACCACGAGGTTCCAGAACCTCCGCCCGTACAACTGGGGCTTGGACAGGGCATAGGCCCCGGGGATGATGAACGCGAGGCTCATCAACGTGCCGCCGATCGTATAGATGAAGGTGTTCTTGTAGCTGATCCAGAACTGAGGTTCGCTCAGCACCCGTTTGTAGGCTTCGATGGTAAAGTCCACCGGGGTCAGCACCACGTTCCCGGCGCGGGCTTCGAAACCGGTGCTGAGCGACAGCGAGGTGATGTAGATGAACGGATACAGCGTCGAGATCGTGAACAGCCCGATCAGCACCATGTTGACGATCACAAAGAGCTTGTCGCCGCGTGAGTAGAGATTCATGTTGGTCATTGGACTGGCCCCCTCACCACAGCGACGTGCGCGAGTAGCGCTTGGAGATCGTGTTCGCGGTCATCACCAGCACAAAGGCGACCACGGCGTTGAACAGGCCGGCGGCGGCGGCAAAATCATACTGTCCGCCCTGAAGGCCTTGCCGATAGATGAAGGTGTTGACCACATCCGCCGTCTGGTAAGTGGCGGGCTGGTACAGCAGGATGATCATCTCGAAGCTGACTTCGAGGATGTTGCCGATACGGATGATCAACATGATGATGATCGTCGGCATGATCGACGGGATTGTGATCTTCCACATCATCTGCCAACGGCTGGCACCATCGACAACCGCGCTTTCGTACAGCGTGGGCGACACGCCCGCGATGGCAGCAAGGTAAACGATCGACTGGAAGCCGGCCTCTTGCCAGATCCCGGTGCCGATAAAGATCGGGCGGAACCATTCGGGTTTGGTCAGGAAATAGATCGCATCCATCCCGAACCAGCCCAGCACCGTGTTCACGATGCCCGCGGAGGGCGAAAAGGCCGTCATGACGATGCCGGCGATAATGACCGAGGAAATGAAGTGCGGCAGATAGACGATGGTCTGCGCGGTCTTCTTAAAGCTCTGGTGCAGCACCTCGTTGAACATCAGGGCCAGAATGATCGGCACCGGGAACCCGAACAGAAGGCCATAGGCGCTGATGATGATCGTGTTCTTGAGCGCGCGCAGGAACTGGTCGTTGTTGAACAGGGTCTCGAAGTGCTCGAAGCCGATCCAGGGGCTGCCCGCCACGCCGCGGAAGATCGAGTAATCCTTGAACGCGATCTGTAGCCCGTACATCGGTTTGTAGAGAAAGATCACCAGCCACAGGATCGTCGGGATCAGCATGGCGTAGAGTTGCCATTCCCGTTTCAGGTGGTCGCCGACCCGCTGGACGCGGCTGGGCTTGCGGCGGCGCTGTGCCTCGGCGGCGTCAAGCACCAACTCCTCGGTCCGCGGGCCGGTGGCGGCGGTCATGTCGGGGTTGCTGCTCATTGTGCCAGCACCTGACCGGGCAGGGCCTCGCCGGTGTCTGCGTCAAAGACCTTGACCAGATGTGGTGCGATGGTGAAGCCCGAGATGCCGTCGAGGATTCCCATCTGACCGACGGTTTCGGTCCGGATCACGAAAGGTGCGCCTTGCAGGCTGGCGTGGATCAGCGCCTCGGAGCCCAGCGTTTCCACAAGGTCTACATCGATGGCGACACGGTCGGGCACGCCGTCATGGGCCACGGTGACAAATTCAGGCCGGATGCCAAGCGTGACCTGCCGTCCGACGGCGTCTTGCAGCGACGGAAGTTGTTGCAACTGGATGCGCTGGCCATCGAATTCAGCCACCGGTCCACGGTCGCCGGCGATGACGGTTGCGGTGACCATGTTCATCGGCGGAGAGCCGAGAAAACCCGCGACAAAGGTGTTGGCCGGGTTCAGGAACAGCTCCATCGGGCTGCCGATCTGCTCGATCCGGCCGTCATGCATGACAACGATCCGGTCGGCAAGAGTCATCGCCTCGACCTGATCATGGGTCACGTAGATCGATGTGGCGCCCAGCCGCTTGTGCAAGCGTTTGATTTCCGCGCGCATCTGGGTGCGCAGCTTTGCGTCAAGGTTCGATAGCGGTTCGTCGAACAGGAAAACCTTGGGGCGACGGACGATGGCCCGGCCCATGGCAACGCGCTGGCGCTGGCCGCCGGACAGGTCGGCGGGGCGGCGTTCAAGGTAGGGCGTCAATCCAAGGATCTGGCCCACTTCTTCGACCGAAGAGGCGATCTTGTCTTTGCTTTCCTTGCGGATGCGCAGACCAAAGGCGATGTTGTCGGCGACGTTCAGATGCGGGTACAGCGCGTAATTCTGAAACACCATCGCCACGTCGCGATCCTTGGGCGCGACCCGGTTCACATGGCGGCCGTCAATGGTCAGATCGCCGTCCGAGATCTCTTCCAGGCCTGCGATCATCCGCAGAGTCGTGGATTTGCCGCAGCCGGACGGGCCGACCAAAACGACGAATTCCTTCTCTTGCACCTCAAGATCGATGCCGTGCACGACCTGCACAGCGCCATAGGCCTTGACGATGCCTTCCAACCGAACCCCAGTCATGAGCCCTCCTCCAAACTGCCCGACACAAGGCGCGGGCCGATCCTCCGGTCCGATCCGGCCTCCCGCCGGGTCGGGGCGATGTGATTCGCCTGAATTTCTATCTGGTATACTAGTCGAAAATCTGGGATACTAGTCTGAAATTCGGACTCGGGCAGATCGCCGCCCGATCCGCAACAGCAGAGGAGGAAGCCGTGATGACCCGAAAATCGGACAGGGGCGCGCCCGGATTGGCGTTTTTGGAAACCGGGTTTATAAAACCTGCACCCAGAAGGATCTTTGAATGATGCAGCCGACCTTGGCACAGGACCGCCGAACAACCGTCGACGAGATCTTTGACCATCTCTACGCCGAGATTTCCTCGCTGCGGCTGCGGCCCGGCGACCGCATCTCGGAGGCTGAGATCGCAGCGCAGTTCGGCGTTTCGCGTCAGCCGGTGCGTGACGCCTTTACCCGGCTGGCCAATCTGGACCTTTTGCTGATCCGTCCGCAGCGCGCGACCGAGGTAAAGCGCTTTTCCTCGCGCGAGATCGAAAAATCCCGTTTCGTCCGCGCCGCGGTCGAGGCCGAGGTGCTGCGCCGCGCCGCCCGCAACCATGATGGGGCATCGACCGCACGGATCGAGGCCTGTCTTGCCGAGCAGCGCAAGGCCATAGCCGATGGCGATTTCAAGGCTTTCGGCGCGCTGGATTACCAATTCCATCAGACGCTTTGCGACGTGGCCGGTGCCGATTTTGCTTTCGAGGTGATCTCGACCGAAAAGGCAAAGGTTGATCGGCTCTGCACGCTTGGCCTGTCCAAGGAAGACAGGATGCCGCAGTTGCTGGAGGATCACGAAGCCATCGCCGCGGCGATTGCCGCGGGCGACGAAGAGGCGGCAGTCGCGGCGGGGATGCTGCATTTGTCCCGTCTGGATGCCACCATCGAGGCGATTTCCAGAACCAACGCCAATTATTTCGAACCCGAAGGGCGCTGATCCGGCTGCGCCGCCGAGTGTCACTGGCGGCTGATCTGACTGTTTCCTGATGTTGCTTCCCGCGCGGCGCCCATGGTCCGCCGGCAAGGCTTTTGTGACCCTGTGAGAGGGTGTTTCCAAGATGACTCAATGGACGGATGTGCGCGGGGCTTCGGCCGCCCGCGCGGTCTTTGACCTTGCGTGGCCGCTGACCTTCAAGGCGATGATGCTGCACGGTATCGTGGTGGTGGACGCCTATCTGGTGTCCTCGCTTGGGGAAAGCGCGGTGGCGGTACTGGGGCTGTCGGCCTCGATTGCCGGGCTGTTGCTGGGACTGATCGTGGCATTTTCGAATGCCACGCAGATCCGTATCGCTCAGGCCTTTGGTTCGGGCGACCGGGTGTTTCTGAAATCCGCGCTATTGGCCGGGCTGACCATCAACCTTGGTGTCGTGTTGGCGGGGCTGACCGGGTTGGCCTTATTCGCGGGCCATATCATCGACGGGCTGGCTCACGACGCATGGATCGCGGCCGAGGCGCGGCGCTATCTGTCGGTTTTTGCGCTGGTTGTCCTTGCCGAAGCGGTGGGCCATTGCCTGACCAGTTTCTTTAACGGCTGCGGCGACACGCGGATGCCCGCACTCAGTTACCTGCTGGCGGTGCCCGTCAACATTCTGGCAAGCCTGATCCTGATCCACGGTCTGTTCGGAGTTCCAGCCTTTGGCGTCGTGGGGGCGGCAATGGGCAGCGTTCTGGCCTCGGCAGTGCAGGTGGGGTTCCTGATCCTGCGGTTGTGGCGCCGACATCGGGACCTGCTGGGGCTGCCGGGGTGGCGGAATGGAACCTATGGCGCAAGTGTCCGGCGGCACCTTGTCTTTGCGCTGCCAATCGCGGCAACCTTCGGCAGTGCGACCATCGCGATGAACGTCTGCGGGCTGATCTATGCCACCTTGCCGGTGATCCAGTTCGCCGCCATGACGATCATCATGCCATGGGTGCAGGTGGCAGGAACGCTGGGCATGAGTTGGGCGCAGGCCACGGGGATCCTTGTGGCGCAATTGCTGGGGCGCGCAACGGGCGAGGCGGAACTGGACGCTTTCCTGACCGGAGCCTGGCGGGCGGCGCTTGTGGCCGCTGCTTTGGTGTCGGTTGTCTATGCGGCGGTGTGTTTGTCGACCCCATGGCTTTACGCGCAGTTGCACGTCGAAACGCAGGCGGTGCTGCTGAGCTTTCTGCCCATCTTGCTGCTGCTGCCTTTTCCCAAGGGGTCAAACGCGATCTGCGGCAACACGCTGCGTGCGGGCGGCGACACGGTTTATGTCATGCATATCTTTGTCTGGGCCCAGTGGCTGTTCCGGGTGCCGGCCACGGCGCTGGCCGTGCTGTGGCTGGATCTGTCGGTCACATGGGTTTTCTCGATCCTGCTGATCGAGGAGCTCGTCAAATTCGCCCCCTTCCACCTGCGCCTGCGCAAGGGCCGATGGAAGAGGGGCGTTGCACCGGACTGATCAGTAGTTCCACATGGTGCCGTCTTGCAGCCGGACAACCGGGTGGCTTCCGGGACGATAGCTGTACCGGGCGGCCTCTGCTTCGTCGAAATCGACGCCCAGACCCGGCGCATCACTGACATGGAACAGGCCGTTTTCCATCCGGTGGTCAGATGGGAACAGGGCATCACATTCAGGAGTGCCCAAGACCAGATATTCCTGGATGCCGAAATTCGGCGCCCATGCGTTCAGATGCGCCTGTGCCGCCATGGAGATGGGCGAATGGCTAGGCGCGCCGTGAAATCCTGTGCGCACATGATGCAACCCAGCAAGGTCGACGATGCGCTTTACATGGGTGATGCCGCCAGCATAGGTGACGGCGACCCGGATGAAATCAATCAGCTCGTTCTCGATCAGCTTGTTGCATTCCCAGATCGAGTTGAAGACCTCGCCAATCGCCACGGGCACCGTCGAATGACGTCGCAACAGGCGCAGCGCGTCCTGATCCTCGGCCGGAGTGGGGTCCTCCAGCCAGTATAGTCCGACCGGTTCTACCGCCTTGGCAAACTGGGCGGCTTCGCGCGGGGTCAGGCGGTGGTGAACGTCATGCAGGATTTCGATGTCGGGGCCAAAGCGTTCGCGGATCTCCATCAGGGCGCCGGGCATGTAGCGCATGTATTTGCCGGTATCCCAGATTTCGACCTTGGGGCGGATGCCGCTGTAATCGGTGATATAATTCCGGACGTTCCCCTTTGTCTCGGGGACGGCATAGCTGGCCGAGGGCATGCCGGGAATGCCGCATTGGACCCGCACCGCCTTATAGCCCTGATCCACGTAGTGCGCGACAGAGTCCATCAGGTCTTCTAGATCGGCCCCTGTGGCATGGGCGTATACCAGCGCGCCGTCGCGGCTCTTGCCGCCGAAAAGCTGGTACAGCGGCATGCCCGCCAGCTTGCCTTTGATGTCCCACAGCGCCATGTCAATCGCGCCAAAGGCCGCCATGGCGATAGGACCACGGCGGAAATAAGTGCCGCGATAGAAGAACTGCCAGATGTCTTCAGAGTTGCGAGGGTCCATCCCGATCAAGTTGGGGATCAGGTAGTCCTGAAGGTAGGTTGCGGGCAGTGTTTCGCGATTGTTCAGCGTCGCATCGCCCAGCCCATAGACGCCCTGATCGGTTTCGATCTTGAGGGTGACATAGTTCTTGGCAGGCCCGCCGACAAAGACCTTGGCATTGGTGATCTTCATGCCGCTGTCTCCTGCATGCGCTGGTCCAGCCGGGTCCAGTTTCCGTTGCGGCGCACAAGGTCGATGATCTGCTGATATTGGCTGCCTTCGGCAAAAGTGGGGTAGGGGGCGACGTGCTGGCCCTGAATGTCCCTGACGAACTCGCGGGCAAGATAATGCCAGCACTGTTCTGTTTCGCCTTTGACCTGGGGGAGCGTTGCGCGGATCTCGGCGGGCAGCGGCAGTTCGGTCCACGTCTTGTCAGCGCCCCAATGGTACAGTTGGCCGCTGCCGTAATGTCCCTTGATGTATAGCGCGCCGCGCGTGCCGTAAAAGACGATGTGATCCTCGTGGAACCGGGGCACCAGCCCGCCATGTTTGAAAAGAACCGTTACCGGCTTGTCGGCAAAGGGGCTCTCTAGCTGGGCCAGAACGGAATAAGACCATTCCACGTTGCTTTCGCCCCATTTCAACGACGGATCGCTGAGGTCCTTGGGAATGAAGTTCCGCCGGGTCGCAAAGTTGTGGACACCTTCTACAATGGGCGCGCGGCCCAGATCGTCGCGGACCTCGCCCATGACCGACAGAATCCTTTCGCCGATAACGGAACAGGCGATGGACAGCGTATGGGTGAAGTTGTTGTTAAGCCGCCCGCCGCCGTCCTCTTTGCGGTGGGACCAGCCAAACGGGATCTCTCGTTCCAGGTTGAAATGAGAGATGCATTCCACCTCGGTCGGTTGGCCAATGGCACCTTTGGCCACAAGCCGTTTGGCGTGCAGGATGCTGGGCGCATAACGAAAGCTGGCGGCATAGGCGGTTTTCACGCCCTTGGCCTGTGCCAGATCATTCAGTTCGACAGCTGTTTCGCCGCGATCTGTCATTGGCTTGTCGCAGAACACGTGACAGCCAGCGGCGATGGCCTGTTTGATCGGTTCGTAATGTGCGCCGCCGGGCGTGGCGATGGAAACGATATCGGGCTGGCACTTGCGCAGGGCGTCTTGCCAATCGGTTCCCGCGAAAGGGATGGCCATGTCCCGCGCCACATCTCGGACGACACTATCGGTGCGGCCCACGATACCCACGATCTCGGCGCCTGCGCCGCGAAAGGCCTCTGCGTGTCCCTGTCCGGCAAACCCGGTTCCTGCCACCAGCACTCTCAGCTTTCGATCCATGCATCACCTCCGCAAGTTTTGGATTACTAGTATTCTAGTATCCGTTCACCTAAATGACAATCGGTGACTGCCAACCCGGCCAGCCCCATGCAAAAGGCCGCGCATCGGGGATGCGCGGCCTTGCATGGCTTGGGGAAGGAGGAGGGATTATTCGGCCGCTTCGCGCCACGGGGCGCCTTCGCCATAGGGGATGTTGAGCCCGCCGTAGCGGCGCACACGGATGTTGCATTGTTCCGCGTGGCCAACAAAACCTTCGAGCATGCACAGACGCGAGCCGTATTCGCCAATCAACGCGGCAGCCTCGTCCGTCGTGACCTTTTGATAGCTGTGCGTCTTCAGGAACTTGCCGACCCAAAGTCCGCCGGTGTACCGGCCCGCCTTCTTGGTCGGCAGCGTGTGGTTGGTGCCGATCACCTTGTCGCCGTTGGCCACATTGGTGCGCGGTCCAAGGAAAAGCGCGCCGTAGCAGGTCATGTTTTCAAGGAACCAGTCGTCGCGATCGGTCATGACCTGCACATGCTCCGAGGCGATGTCATCCGCCACGTGCAGCATTTCTTCGTAGGTGTCGCAGACGATCACCTCGCCATATTCTTCCCAGGATACCTTTGCGGTCCCGGCCGTGGGCAGGATGCCCAGAAGGCGGTCGATTTCGATCAGGGTCTCGTCGGCCAGTTTGCGCGAATTCGTCAAAAGCACGGCAGGCGAATTGTACCCGTGTTCGGCCTGTCCAAGCAGGTCGGTGGCGCAAAGTTCGGCGTCGGCGGCGGTTTCGTCCGCGATGACCATGGTCTCTGTCGGGCCGGCAAAGAGGTCGATGCCGACGCGGCCAAACAGCTGGCGCTTGGCCTCGGCAACAAAGGCGTTGCCGGGACCGACCAGCATATGTACCGGGTCGATCGTTTCGGTGCCGATGGCCATGGCTCCGATCGCCTGAATGCCGCCCAACACATAGATTTCATGTGCGCCGCCAAGGTGCATTGCCGCAATCACCGCCGGGTTCGGCTTTCCGTTGAACGGGGGCGTGCAGGCCACGATCCGCGGCACCCCCGCCACTTTTGCCGTCGCAACCGACATATGCGCCGAGGCCACCATGGGGAATTTGCCACCGGGGACATAGCAGCCCACCGATTGCACGGGGATGTTCTTGTGGCCAAGGATCACGCCGGGCATGGTTTCGACCTCGATGTCGGTCATGCTGTCGCGCTGGGCCTGGGCGAATTTCACCACTTGCTCTTGGGCAAATCGAATGTCCGCCAATTCGCGATCAGACAGCTGCGCCATCAGGTCGTCGATGTCCTGCTGGCTGAGGCGGAAGCTGGCCGGAGTATATTTGTCGAACTTCTCGGACAGTTCGCGAACGGCAGCGTCGCCACGGGCCTCGATATCGGCCAGCGTGTTTTCCACCACGGCGCGGGTCTTGGCGTCATCCTCGGCCCGGTCTGCTTCTGCCTTGCCGCGCTTGAGATACTCGATAGCCATGTCAGTCATCCTTTCGTCACGGGGAGTGAATCGTTCCGACGGTCTTCGGACAAAGAGGATGGTCTTGCAATATTTTCCCAAGAAGGTGAAAAAATTTCACTACGCGCTGTCACGTTCTTTCAGTTCGCCGGGCAGAATGCGGATGTCGCCTTCGGCGGGGTCGACGTTGGGCGCGGTGATCATGTCGATGGCCTGACCCAACATGCGGCGCAGTGGCTGGCGAATTGTGGTCAGCCGGTAGGATTTCCATGCAGCCATGGGGATGTCATCGAAGCCAGCGATGGCGATGTCATCGGGAACAGAGATCCCCTCGGCCCGCGCGGCATCAAGTGCCGCGATTGCCATGATGTCATTGGCACAGAACAGCGCGTCGGGCAGGGGGCGACAGGACAGCAGTTCTTGCGCCGCAGCAAAGGCGCGCCGATAGCTATACCCGCCGTCGAGCTGCCGGAACAGGGGCTGATCCGCTTCATCCAGCCGGTCGGCAAAGCCTCGCATCCGTTCCAGGTGGGTGGAGGTGTCGCTGCGCCCGCCGACAAAGGCGATCCGGTTCCGCCCGGCGTCGAGAAAGCGGGAGGCGATCACGCGCGCGCCGCCGTAGTTATCACAACACACTGCTTTCATGCGGTTATCGGACTGAACGCGATTCATCAGGACGGCAGGGATACCGTTCCGGCGGCATTGCCCGGCCAGTTGTGACCCCATGTTTGAACTGGCGAGGATCACACCTTCGGCGCGGTAGTCCAGCACTTGCCGCATGACCATGTCGACATCCTCGCCCGAAGGCACGACATGCATAATGACCCGCATCCCGCGTTCGGGCAGCAGGCGCGACAGTTCATCGGCCACAACCGGGTAGAACGGGTTGCGCATGTCGCCCACCACCATGGCGATGGTGTTGCTGGCTTGCGATGACAGGATATTGTCGATGCGGCTGACATAGCCCAGTTCCGCTGCGGCGGCAAAAATCGCGCGGCGCTTGGCTTCGGCAATGGGCGCGTCGGCCCTGTAGGCACGGGACACGGCCGAAACCGAAACCCCGGCCCGCGCCGCAACATCCTTGGCGGTCACTTTTTTCATGCTGCGCAGCATAGAGCCGATTTCAATTGTCATTGCAATTTTTTCATAGCCCGCGCGCGCCAGAGGCTTTGCGGTGGTGGCATCGGGAGATGCTTCCTGGGTGGACGACAGCCCCCGAAGGAGGCCGCCAATTGTGACGTGGGGCGAACAAAGTCCCGTCGTTTCTGGGCGTGCGCAGGCCGTGGAAGCCGGCGAAACTGCCAGATTGAAAAAGGGTTTCGGTGTCCCGGTCTACGGCGAAATCCTGTCGTGAAGGGGGGATTGCCGGGTTGGGCCAAGGGGGCATTATGCCTTGACCGACGAAGTGTTTCGGGCATCATGGTTTACCGTAGGTAACCTCTTTATTTCAGGTCGCGTTTCCCCGCCGGGCTGCGCTGGACCGCCGTATTCTGCGGTGGCCTTTCCGGGTGTGGCCCCCGCGCGTGATAGCGCGATGGGAACCGGATGGCGGCGGGGTCCCGGCCTCGCGAAACGGAAGGGGCGGTAACTTGGTTTGGTTGATTTCAGGGTGCGCCACCCAAAGCCCTGCGCCGAAACTTGATCGGGGCCGGGGCAGATCAGGATCGATTTAAGACCGAAAGGACAATTCCATGCCTCTGACGCCCGAAACCTGGCTGGACACTTTCATCGTCAATGTCGGCAACACGACAGGACATCAACGTGAGCCGCAAATCGTTCAACTGACAAATGGCAACATCCTTGTTGTCTGGGAGGATGACACCAACAACGTCGATTCCCAGTCGGGCACAGATATCATCGCGCAGATCTTCAACGCCGTCGGGGAACCCATCGGCGGGGCCTTCCATCTGGATTTCGCGCGGTTCCTTGATGACGAGGGTGAGTTCGAGATAGCGGCACGGCCCGGAGGTGGCTGGGCGGTCGCCTATGAGGACACCGACACTGGTGGCACCGGTATCGTGGTCGAAGTCTTTGACCAGAATGCGGTCAAGATCGGGGCGGCAGGCGTTGAGTATCTCGAGGATCCCGGCGATTCATTTAACGATCCGTCCATCGCCGTGGCGACCAATGGCGACATGGTCGTGGCATGGAATGCGACCGATGGCGGCGGCACCCATGTGCACTATGCCTATTTCAACAACAGCACCACAACATGGAGCGCCGAGGTTCAGGATTTCCTTGCGTCCGGGGATTTCTTTACCTCCGGGTTGAACCAGAACGTGGGCGTCGCAGCCTATGACGGCGGCTTTGTCGTCACCGCGACGCGGGATTTCGGATTTGACAATGCGGTGGCGCGACTGATCGGCACGAACGGTGCTGCCAATGGTGGCTTTTTCTCGGTATCGGGCACCAGTCCGGCGACAGGTGACGACCAAGAGGTCGACGTGGTGCGGCTTGCCTCTGGCGGTTTCGTCATCACCTACACGACCTATCGCGGTGGCTTTGCCGAAAGCGATCAGTTTTTCCGGGTCTACAACAGTTCGGGCGCGCCGATCACCGGCACCATAGGGATCAGTTCCACGGGATCGACCGATCAGAAATCCGAGGCGTCGATTGCCGCCCTGACCGATGGCGGGTTCGTCATCGTCTGGACGGACCGTGAATTCGGAGACATTCGCGGCCAGCGCTACAGCGCAACGGGCGTCACCATCGGCAGCGAGTTCATCATCGAGGACACGCCGGGCGCCATCGAAACCCAGCCCGAGGCCGTGGGTCTTGCGGATGGCCGGTTCGCGGTGACCTGGCAAACGAACCAGGGCGGGTCGCTGGATGTCGAGATGAAGATCTTTGACACGCGCGACGCGATCAACTTTCCGGCGGTCTATGCCCCGGCCGAATGGGAAATCGGCACCATTGGCGATGACAGCTATGTCGCGGATAGTTCGGCCACCTTTTCACACGGGTGGGACGGCGATGACATCATCTTTGAAAACGGCCAGACCAAGGAATATTACGGCGGTGAGGGCGACGATTACCTGATCGTCAATTCGGTGATCAACACCGACCGCCACGACGGTGGGCCCGGCAACGACACGATCGACTGGAAAACCCAACTGATCTTTAACGGGGTGTTCGATCTTTTGGCGGAAACGGCCAGCGCGGGCGGTCAAACCGAGGCGATGATCGGTTTTGAGAACCTGATCGGGTCCGATGGCAATGACAGCATCCTCGGGACCTCGGGCGGCAACCTTTTGGATGGCCATCTTGGCAATGACACAATCCGCGGGCGGGCGGGCAATGACACGCTGATCGGGGATGCGGGCGGCGATCTGCTTGATGGCGGTGCGGATATCGACACGGTGAGTTATGCCAGTTCGAATGCCGGTGTGACGGTTGCGCTGTTCAACAACACGGCCTCTGGCGGTCATGCGGCGGGTGACAGCTTTGTCGATATCGAGAACATCATCGGGTCGGATTTCGATGACGTGCTGTCGGGCGATGCCAATGCGAACGTCTTTGACGGCGGCGC
>NZ_JAHUZG010000007.1 GCF_019218285.1 Antarctobacter sediminis | reverse complement strand
GGCGGGCTGACCTTCGCGGATCTGACGATCACCACGGTGGCGGGCGGCGAACGGATCGCGCTGACCTCGGATCCGTCGGTCTTCATCACGCTCGAAGGGCTGAACCCCGGCGACGTGACCGCGGCGGATTTCGTCTGAGGCGATCCCCGCCGGATACGGCGGGGCGTGTGGGGTTACGGCGTTTCGGGCGGTGACAGATCTTTGGTGAGCTGGTCGAGGGCGTCCAGCAGATCCGCGATTCGGTCGGCCCCCAGCCGTTGCTCGATCTCGGCATAGATCTTGGCGCTGACCTGTCCGGCCTCGTGCAGAAGGGTTTCGCCCTTTTCGGTCATGCGGACCAGCGTCCTGCGCCGGTCGTTCTTGTCCCGTTGTTGCGCGATCAGGTCCTGCGCTTCCAGCGCCTTGAGGATGCGTGACAATGACGGCGCAAGCACACAGGCGGCCCGCGCCAGTTGGGTCGCATCTATCTCATTTGCTTCCTGAATCACCCGAAGGACGCGCCATTGTTGTTCGGTGATGTCGATCTCGCGCAGCATGGGCCGAAAGCGTTCCATGACGGCCTCACGCGCCCGCAGCAATGCGATCGGCAGGGTGCGTTGGGTGGTCGAAAGCGGAAAGTCTGGGGCGGTTGGGGGTGTCATGGGACTCTCCGGTTGACAGGGTGATATTTATTTAACATGTTAAGCGTCAAGGGGAGGGCGAAACGATGCCGCATCTGAGGGTGGAATATTCGCCGGGACTGGAGGCGCTGACCGACATGCGGGCGCTCTGTGGCAGGCTCCATGGGGCCATGGTGGAAACGGGGTTTTTTCCGCTGGCCGGAATCCGGATCAAGGCGCATCGCTGCGACGAGGTCTGCGTGGCTGACCGGCATTCCGACAATCATTTTCTGGCCCTTGAGCTGTCCGTTGGCGCAGGACGCAGCAAACCCGCGCTGGCGGCGGCGGGTCAAGCTGTCTTTGCCGCCGCACAAGAGGCCGTGGCCGATTTGCTGGCGCAACCGCATTTCATGCTGTCGCTGGAAATTCGCGAAATCGATCCGGAGTTGAGCTGGAAAGCCAATCCCGTTCACGCCCGCCTGAAGGCGGAGAGCTGAGAGGATGTCATGAGTGATCTGACCCAGAACCTGTCCAAAGCCGAGGCTGCGCTGGCACGATTCAAACGCGATGGTGTGTTGAACCATATCGGCGGTGCCGAGGCCGCAGCCGTTACGGGCGCCCGGTTCGAGACGATCTCTCCCGTGGATGGCAGTGTGCTGGCACCGGTGGTCAAGGGCGATGCACAGGACATCGACGCGGCTGTTCGGGCGGCAAGCGAAGCCTTCGAGGCATGGCGCGACATGCCGGGCAAAGACCGGCGCGCGATCTTGCACAAGGTCGCCGATGGCATCGTGGCCCGGGCCGAGGAAATCGCGCTGGTCGAAAGCATGGACACCGGGCAGGCGATCCGCTTCATGTCCAAGGCGGCGATCCGCGGGGCCGAGAATTTCCGGTTCTTCGCTGACAAGGCGCCCGAGGCGCGCGACGGCCAGACCCTGCACGCGCCGGGCCAGATCAACATGACCTCGCGCCGCCCCATCGGACCGGTTGGCGTCATCACTCCCTGGAACACGCCGTTCATGTTGTCGACCTGGAAGATCGCCCCGGCTTTGGCGGCGGGTTGTACGGTGGTGCAGAAACCGGCCGAGTTTTCGCCCATGTCGGCAAAGCTGCTGGTCGAGATCGCCGAAGAGGCGGGGCTGCCGCCCGGTGTCCTGAACGTCGTGAACGGGATGGGAGAAGATGCGGGCCGTGCCCTGACCGAACACCCCGGCATCAAGGCGATTGCCTTTGTCGGCGAAAGCCGCACCGGTTCCATGATCATGCGGCAGGGGTCCGAGACGCTGAAGCGTGTGCATTTCGAACTGGGCGGCAAGAACCCGGTGATCGTTTTTGACGACGCGGATCTGGAACGCGCGGTGGATGCGGCGGTTTTCATGATCTATTCGCTGAATGGCGAGCGCTGCACCTCGTCTTCGCGGCTATTGGTGCAGGACACGATCTATGATGACTTCTGTGCAAGGGTGGCCGAGCGTGCATCTCGCATCAAGGTTGGGCATCCTCTGGACCCGGAGACCGTGGTTGGCCCGCTGATCCACCCGGTGCATGAAAAGAAAGTGCTGGGCTATTTCGACAAGGCGCGCGCCGAAGGAGCGACCGTGGCCGCCGGGGGTGTGAAGGTTGGCGAAGAGGGCTGTTACGTGGCCCCGACGCTGTTCACCCATGCCAACAACAACATGGCTGTGGCGCGGGAAGAGATTTTCGGCCCGGTGCTGACCGCGATCCCTTTTGCCAATGAGGCAGAGGCGATGTCGATTGCCAATGACACCGACTATGGGCTGACCGCCTATCTGTGGACCAATGACCTGACCCGCGCGCTGCGCATGACCGAGCGGCTGGAAGCGGGCATGATGTGGGTGAACTCGGAGAACGTTCGCCACCTGCCAACACCCTTTGGCGGGGTCAAGGCCAGCGGTATTGGCCGCGACGGCGGCGACTGGTCGTTCGATTTCTACATGGAGACGGTCAACGTCAGCTTTGCCACCGGGGCGCACAGGATTCCGAAGCTGGGGGGATGAATCGGCCCTGCGGGCCGTGTTCGAGTATTTGGACCAAGAAGAAGCCAGGGCAGTGCCGAACGGCAGCGGAGGAGGAGAGAATGGGCGAACTGGTATTGGCGGCCAAGGTCACGCATGTGCCGACCATGCTGATGTCGGAGCAGGAGGGGCCTTTGAAAGGCTGCCGCCAGCAGGCCATCGACGGGCATCGCGAGATCGGGCGGCGCGCGCGCGCGGCCGGGGCGGATACCTTCGTGGTGCTGGACACCCATTGGATGGTGAACGCGGGCTATCACGTCAACGCGCTGCCGCGTTTCACGGGCTGTTATGCCAGCCACGAGTTCCCGCAGTTCATCCGGGACATGGACTATGACTATGACGGCAACCCGGCCTTGGGGGATCTGATCGCGGAATATGCCAGCGCCGAGGGGACGCATACGCTGAGCCATCAGGTCGAAAGCCTTGATCTGGAATATGGCACGCTGGTGCCGATGCGGTTCATGAACGCCGACCGGGCGCTGAAGGTGGTTTCGGTCTCGGCCATGTGTCAGGTGCACAGCCATGAGAGTTCACGCAAGGTGGGGGTGGGTATCCGCAAGGCGATCGAGGCCAGCGATGCCAAGGTGGCGCTGATTGCCTCGGGGTCTTTGTCGCATCACATCTGGCCGACGGAGATTTATGCCGAGAACAATGGCACCTTTACCATTTCCAAGGAGTTCAACCGGCAGGTGGACCTGATGGTGCTGGACATGTGGCGGCGCGGCGACATCGAGACCTTTCTGAAGATCCTGCCTGATTATGCCGAACATTGTGACGGTGAAGGCAATATGCATGACACCGTGATGCTGATGGCGGCGCTGGGCTGGGATGGCTATCGCGGGCGCGGCGAGGTGATCGGCGCGTATTTTCCAAGCTCCGGCACGGGGCAGGCCAATGTTGTCTTTGATCTGGAGGGCGCGTGATGCCGATCCCTGACCCTGTTCTTTACCCGCCCTTCAACATCGTGCGTCTGAGCCATGTTGAATACGGGGTGACGGACCTTGCCGCCAGCCGGGCCTTCTACGTCGATACGCTGGGGTTGCAGGTGACCGAAGAGACACCGGAAATGCTGTGCCTGCGCGCGATGGAGGAGCGTGGGCATCATTGCATGGTGCTGCGCAAGGCCGATGCGGCTTCGGTCCGTTACCTGTCTTACAAGGTCTATTCCGAGGAGGACCTGGACAAGGCGCATGACTGGTTCGTGGCCGAGGGTCATGCGGTGGATTGGGTGGACCGCTCACATCAGGGGCGGACGCTTCGCACCCATGATTGTTTCGGCGCGCCGATGGAGTTCTATTTCCGCATGGACCGGCTGCCGCCGATTCACCAGCAGTACAAGCTATACCATGGGGTCAAACCGCTGCGGATCGACCATTTCAACTGTTTCGCGCCGGATGTGGACAGGGCCGTGGAGTGGTATGGGCGGTTGGGGTTCCGGGTCACGGAATATACCGAGGACGACGAGAGCAAACGGCTTTGGGCGGCCTGGATGCATCGCAAAGGGGGCGTGCATGACGTGGCCTTTACCAATGGCACCGGGCCGCGGCTGCATCACACCGCCTTCTGGGTGCCGACGCCTTTGAACATCATCGACCTGTTGGACCTGATGTCGACCACCGGCTACCTCGCGAATATCGAACGGGGGCCGGGCCGGCACGGGATCTCCAATGCTTTCTTCCTGTATATCCGCGATCCGGACGGGCACCGGATCGAGATCTATTGTTCGGATTACCAGACGGTGGACCCGGACCTTGAGCCGATCCGCTGGGATCTGAAGGATCCGCAGCGCCAGACCCTGTGGGGCGCGCCGGCACCACGATCCTGGTTCGAGGAAGGATCGGTTTTTGACGGGGTGGAACCGGTGGCGGCGGTCTTGCGGGCGACGCCCATCGTGGCACCTTGACGGGCGCGCCTTTGGCACGACCGGGGGAGCGCGCATATGCGCGCGGGTTGGGGGCGCTGCCCCCGGCTCTGCGAGCCTCCCCCGAGGTATTTTGACAACCAAAGAAGCACGGGGCGGCGAGGCATGAATTGGGATGAATTCGCGGATTGGGGGGCGAAGGCTGCGGCGTTCGGGGCCCGCTACCACGCGGGGTTGCGCGACAGGCCGGTGCGGCCGGATGTGGCGCCCGGGGATTGCGCTGCGCGTCTGGGACAGGTGCCGCCGGAGCAGGGCGAGGCCATGGAGGCGATCTGGGCGGATTTCGAACGGATCGTGCCGGATGGGCTGACCCATTGGCAGCACCCGCGCTTCTTTGCCTATTTCCCGGCCAATGCCGCGCCGGTTTCGATGCTGGCCGAGATGCTGGTGAGCACTTTGGCGCCGCAATGCATGTTATGGCAGACCTCGCCCATGGCGACCGAGATGGAAGGTGTCATGATCGACTGGCTGCGGCAGGCCATGGGCTTGCCGGATGGCTGGTCGGGGGTGATCCAGGATTCGGCCTCTTCGGCGACCCTGTCGGCGGTTCTGACAATGCGTGAGCGGGCGACCGGCTGGACCGGGAACCGCGAGGGCTTGTCGGGCAAGGGGCAGTTGCGGATCTATTGTTCGGATCAGGTGCATTCGTCGATCGACCGGGCCTGTTGGGTGGCCGGGATCGGGCAGGAGAACCTTGTGAAACTTGGCACTACGGGCGCGCCGGGATTTGGCATGGACGTGGCTGCCTTGCGCGCGCGGATTGCCGAGGATCGAGCGGCGGGGCATGTGCCCGCGGGGATCATCGCGGTGACCGGGGCGACCGGGGTGGGCGCGTGGGATGCGTTGACCGGGGTCGGGCAGGTGGCGCAGGAGGAGGGCCTGTACCTGCATCTGGATGCGGCATGGGCCGGGTCGGCGATGATCTGCCCCGAGTTTCGGGTAGAGTTCTGGCCCGGAGTGGAGCTCTGCGACAGCATTGTTTTCAACCCGCACAAATGGCTGGGTGCGCAGTTCGATTGTTCGGTCCAGTTCCTGAAGGATCCCGGCCAGCAGATCGACACGCTGAAGATCGAGCCGGAGTACCTGAAGACCTCCGGATCGGAGGTGGTGAATTACTCGGAGTGGACGATCCCTCTGGGCCGGCGGTTCCGGGCGCTGAAGCTGTGGTTTCTCTTGCGCTACTACGGGTTGGAAGGATTGCGGGCGCGGCTGCGCAACCATGTGGAATGGGCGGGCGAGGTTTGTGAGGCCCTGCGGGCCGCCGGATTCGAGATCGTGACCGAACCGATCCTGTCGCTGTTCAGCTTCCGGGGGGCGGGCGATGACGCGGCACAGCAGGCGCTGGTGGATGCGATCAACGCGGACGGGCGGATCTATGTCACGCAAGGGTTGCACGCCGGGCGCAAGGTGATCCGGTTCCAGGTGGGGCAGTTCGACTGTACCCGCGACGATGTTCTGATGGCGGTGGATGTCATCACAGAGATTGCGAGGGCAAAGCCATGATGACACCTCATTTCGTCACGTACCGTCACGAGGGGCGGCTGTCCTACGGGTTGCACACCGGGGAGGGGGTAATCGACCTGTCGACGGCCAATCCGCACTATCCCACCCTGCGCGAGGTGATCGCGGCGGATGCGCTGAAAGAGATCTTCATGCAGGGGGCGGGGCGCGCTGCGGATCTGCCCTTGGAGGCGGTGGTCTTGGAGCCGCCGATCCCGGCGCCGGAAAAGATCATCTGTGTCGGGGTGAACTACCCTGACCGGAATGCCGAGTACAAGGACGGGCAGGCGGCGCCGTCGAAACCTTCTTTGTTCATCCGGTTCCCGGGGTCTTTCGTGGGCCATGGCGCGAACCTTGTGCGACCACCGGAATCGGAACAGCTGGATTACGAGGGCGAGATCGTTCTGGTGATTGGCAAGGGGGGGCGGCGTATTCCGCGCGAGGCGGCCTATGACCATGTTGCGGCGCTGACGCTTTGCAACGAGGGGACGATCCGCGACTGGGTGCGGCACGCCAAGTTCAACGTCACGCAGGGCAAGAACTGGGATCGGTCGGGGGCAATCGGTCCTTGGCTGGTGCCTTTCACCAATGCCGCGCAACTGGATGATATTGCGCTGGAAACCCGCGTGAACGGCGAGGTGCGTCAGCAGGACCGGACCTCGCGGATGATTTATGACTTCCGCTATATCGTGAACTACGTCTCGACCTTCTGCACATTGGTGCCGGGGGATGTGCTGATCTGCGGCACCCCAACGGGGGCGGGAGCGCGACTGGACCCGCCGGTCTGGCTGAAGCCCGGGGATGTGGTCGAGGTCGAGGCCGAGGGGATCGGTACCCTGCGCAACGGGGTGGAGGACGAACAGTGACCGAGGATGAGGTACACGCCGCCGCGCAGGCCTTGGTGAGGGCCGAGGCGGGGCGGCAACAGATCGGCCTTTTGTCACTGGCGTATCCGGGGATGACCATGGATGACGCTTATGCGGTTCAGGCCTCATATGTGACGGCGCGGCAGGCGCAGGGGCGGCGACAGGTTGGCTGGAAGATTGGCCTGACCTCGCGGGCGATGCAGGATGCGCTGGGCATCGAAACGCCGGACAGCGGTGTGCTGCTGGATGACATGGTGTTCGAAAACGGTGGCGTGGTGCCCAGGGGGCGGTTCATCCAGCCACGCGTCGAGGCCGAGATCGCCTTTGTCATGAAGGCCCCCTTGCAGGGGGTGGTGACGCGGGAAGAGGTGATCGCCGCCACCGACTACGTCTGTGCGTCGCTGGAGATCCTTGACACGCGGATCCTGCGCAGGGATCCGGCCAGCGGACAGCTGCGGAACGTCTGTGACACCATCGCCGACAATGCCGCGAACGCCGGAATTGTGTTGGGGGACCGGCAGGTGAACCCTCGGCTGGTGGATCTGCGCTGGACCGGCGCCATCGTGGCGCGTGATGGTGTGGTCGAAGAGACCGGGCTGGGCGCCGGGGTGCTGAACGATCCGGTGATGGGCATCGTCTGGCTGGTCGAGCGACTGGCCGGTTACGAGCAGGGGCTCGTGGCGGGGCAGGTGGTCTTGTCCGGTTCTTTCATTCGCCCCGTGGAGTGCCCGCCGGGTTGCATGGTCGAAGCGGATTTCGGTGAGTTCGGCGCGGTCGCCATCAGTTTCGAATAAGCGGTGCCGGAAGGGCGGGAAAGGCTGCTTCAGGGCTCACCAGTAAACAAGCCTGTCGCCTGTGTCCCGGGGCCACCGCTCGCTCTTGATGGCCTGAACCGGACCGGGCCGTGATGCAAGGGCAAGCCACCTGCGGTGGGGCTGCGCCCCCTTGCATCCCGCCCCCGCCCGGCTCTTTTCGGCATCAAGCGAGGGGCGGCTCCGGGAAACAGGCGGACGGCAGGGCGTTACCGGGCCGGTTCGACGCGCATCTCCTGGCGCAATTTGCCGGTGGCACGGTCGAAGATCAGGATGCGGTCGTCGGTGGTGACCACGGCGTACCAGTCCACGCCCTGGGTGTAGGCGCTGGCTGTTGTGCCATCGGGCAGGGTGATGACCTCTGGCAGCGGCGCGCGGGCATTGCTATAGCGGTGCCAGATCAGGCCGAGGATCCCGATGATCCCGGCAATCATCACCGCCGTCAGGATCGTGACAAGCACACGCAGAAAGCGCAGCGAGGGCGGTTCGGGCAGATCGTCTTCGGGATCGGGAGAAGCCATGGACATCCTTCGGGTCGAAATCGCGGACAATCCGCCGCCGCGCCTTGATAAGGCGCTGGCGCGCGATGTGCCAGAGGCGGCCGCGCTCTCGCGGACCCGGCTGGCGCGGTTGATTTCCGAAGGGGCCGTCACGCGCGGCGGGGCGGTTCTGGATGATCCCAAGGCCAAGGTCGCGGCGGGCGATGTGATCGAGATCGCGGTGCCGCCGCCCGAGGATTACGATGTGTTGCCGCAGGACATCCCGCTGACCGTGGTCTGGGAGGACGAGGATCTGATCGTGGTCGACAAACCGGCAGGTATGGTGGTGCATCCTGCCCCCGGATCGCCTGACGGGACGCTGGTCAATGCGTTGCTGCATCATTTCGGCGGGGCGCTGTCCGGCATCGGCGGCGAAAAGCGGCCCGGGATCGTGCACCGGATCGACAAGGATACCAGCGGTTTGCTGGTGGTGGCGAAATCCGACCGGGCGCATCACGGGCTGGCCGAACAGTTCGAGAAACACTCGGCGCGGCGGGCCTATCTTGCGCTGGCGCATGGTGTGCCGGATCTTGCCGATCCGCGGCTTTTGGGCACGCGCGGTGTCTCAGCCGGGCCTGAGGGCGGCGTGACGATCACCAGTGGTCTGGCGCGGCACCGCACCGAACGGCAGAAACAGGCGGTCTATTTCAACGGGCAGGGACGGCATGCGATCACCCATGTCCGGACGTTGGAACGCTTTGGCCAGCCGGCCGGTGTCAGCCTTGTGGAATGCCGTCTCGAAACCGGGCGCACGCATCAGATCCGTGTTCACATGGCCCATGCGGGTCATGCTCTGATCGGTGATCCTGTCTATGGCGGGCGTCGCAAACTGTCGGAAAAGGCGCTGGGCGCGGCCTATGAGCCGGCCAGAGGGTTCAGTCGACAGGCGCTGCACGCGGCGGAACTGGGCTTTGATCATCCGGTGACGGGTGAGGCGCTGATGTTCCATAGCGATCTGCCGCCGGACATGGCCAACTTGCTGGCTGCTTTGCGCGCGATTTGAATTGATCAAGGGCCGTATTGGCCAGTGCTTAGGAGAGCCCATGCGCATCAACCTGATGTACAGCGACGTCGCCGGTGAAAGCCATTGGCGCGATGTGGATGTAACCCTGACCGAAACCGTCTTTGCGCCGCCTGCGCAGGACATCCTTGTTTCGGCCCCGGAAGAGGCGCGCGCCATGGTGTTCCTGTCGATGCAGGCAGGCTGGGACGAGCCGATCCATCCGACACCCAAGCGGCAGACGCTGTTCTGTCTCAGGGGGCGGTTGCGCGTGACCACCAGCGATGGCGAAACGCGCGAGATCGGGCCGGGCGACATCCTGCGTATGGAAGATACCACCGGCAAGGGGCACCATACCTGTGTGATCGGCGAGACGGATTTCGAAGGCGTGATCGTTCAGGCTGAATGACACGATGCGCGCTGTGTCCGGGTCAGATCCGTCCTGCGATCAGCAGCCACAGACAGAGCGCGCTTTCCGACAGGATGCAAACCAGATAGGCGGGCTGAAAGCTCTCCCACAGGTCCGGTGCGATCAGGCGCAACACGCCACCCGCCAGATAGACCAAACCGGCGGCAGCAATCCCTATTGCCAGAAGGCGCGGCGTTGCGCCCATCGACAATAGCCTGGCCATGATCAGGCTGTTCACGCCGAACAGGATCAGACCGATGTCATATCCCAGCCCGTGCATCTGGGTCATGTGGACGGCAAGGCGCGGCGCATCCGTCAATAGGGCCGGGGCGCTGGACAGGGCGATCAGGCTGGCCCCGATCAAGACCGCCTGGCCAAGTCGAAACACCATCGCAGCGCGTGCCATGGTTTTGGACCGGGTCTTGAGCAGGTCATAGAACAGCAGTGCCAGCGCAATATCTGCCAGCAACATGACCACGTCCGCCAGCAGGCTGAGCCGGAATTGCCGCATGTTGCTGGCGATCGCCTGGGCCACGTCGGGCGGGGCGCCCTGCAACAGCGGACCCCGCAATGCCAGCTCTGCGGTCAGTCCGCAAAGGATGATCACAAGATAAAGCGCACCGGCACTGCGCGTAGATGCAGATTGGGTCTGGGGATCAATCATGGCAGTGCCTTTCGCGGATCAAAAGCGTCGGAACGGTCTTAATCCATGCTGATAAAGTTGAAAATTGACGTGATATGCAGTATAGTCATGCGTAAATGTATATGTTTCAAGTCGGAGGGAACCAAGCACGTCTCTGTGACGCTTTGACATAAAGGGTGACGCGGGTGCTTTGCGATCTTAACTGATTTGCCAAGCTACCGCTAACGGTGCAGGACTTGAACTCTTCGGTTCAGTACCTATTTCATGTTAAACCGCGTAACATACGGGTCCGAACAGAGGGAACAGACGAGATGTCGAACTACAAGAATTTGCCGGCGCCCTCGCCGGAGGCCGGCCTGAGCCGATACCTTCAGGAAATTCGGAAGTTTCCGCTTCTGGAGCCTGAACAGGAATACATGCTCGCCAAACGTTGGGTCGAGGACGAAGACACCGGTGCGGCGCACCAGTTGGTCACGTCGCACCTGCGATTGGCGGCCAAGATCGCCATGGGCTATCGCGGCTACGGTCTGCCGCAGGCCGAAGTGATTTCCGAGGCCAACGTCGGCCTGATGCAGGCGGTGAAACGCTTTGACCCGGAAAAAGGCTTTCGTCTGGCAACCTACGCCATGTGGTGGATCCGTGCCTCGATTCAGGAATACATCCTGCGGTCGTGGTCGCTTGTGAAGCTGGGCACCACCAGCGCGCAAAAAAAGCTGTTCTTCAACCTGCGCAAGGCAAAGAGCCGCATCGGCGCGCTGGAGGATGGCGACCTGCGTCCGGAACACGTGGAAAAGATCGCCACCGATCTTGGCGTGACCCAGGATGAGGTCATCAGCATGAACCGCCGACTGTCCGGTGGTGACGCTTCGCTGAACGCCACTGTCGGGTCCGAAGGCGAAGGCACGATGCAATGGCAGGATTGGCTGGAAGACGAAGATGCCGATCAGGCTGGCGACTATGCCGAACGTGATGAGCTTGAGGCGCGCCGCGCTTTGCTGGTCGAGGCGATGGACGTCCTGAACGACCGCGAAAAGGACATTCTGACCCAACGCCGCCTGACGGATCAGGCGGTCACGCTCGAAGAGCTATCGGGGCAATATGACGTGTCCCGAGAGCGGATTCGCCAGATCGAGGTGCGCGCGTTTGAAAAGCTGCAAAAGCGGATGCGCGACCTTGCCAAAGAGCAGGGCATGCTGGCCGCAGTCTGACCGATCGGCATCAATAGACGCAAAGGCGGGGCTGTAAATGCTCCGCCTTTTTTGTTGCCTTGACGTAGGGTCGCGCGCTTAGCTGAAAGAGATCAGCAGCGGGGAGCACGGCATGAAAATCGCGATCATGGGGGCCGGGGCGCTGGGGGGCTACTTTGGCGCGCGCCTGCAAGAGGCCGGGCACGAGGTCTGGTTCATTGCGCGCGGTGCGCATCTGCGGGCGATGCAGGCCTCCGGTCTGACGGTCATCAGCCCAAGGGGGGACATGACGCTGCCGCAGGTCCGTGCGACCGACGATCCGGCAGAGGTCGGCCCGGTGGATCTGGTGCTGTTCATGGTCAAGAACCGCGATGTCGAAGCGGCAGGTCAGCAGATCACACCGATGCTGACACCGGACACCATGGTGGTGACCTGCCAGAACGGGATCAGCGCATGGCAGCGTCTTGCCGCGGTTGTCGGGCAAAAACATGTCGTACCCGGCGTTGCCCGCATTCCGGGTGAAATCACGCGCCCCGGGGTCATCACCCATACGGCGCCGCTGGACATATTGCTGTTCGGCGAGGCGGATGGCGGCATCAGCGCGCGCTGCCGCCGGTTGGAACAGGCGCTGGCCGAGGCAGGCACAAGCCCGCAACCTCTGGACAATATCCTGCACGAACTTTGGTCGAAATTCTGCGGTCAGTCCGTGCTGGCCTCAATGACGACGCTGACAGGCGAAAACATCGGCCCGCTGCGAGAGACTGCCGAGTCCCGGCAGTTGTTCCGGGACGCCATCGCCGAGGCCGTGCAGGTCGGCAAGGCCGTCGTGCCCGACCTGCCCGATGACCTGCTGGAGCGGAACTGGCATTTCGTTGAAATGCTGCCCGACCACATGCATGCCTCTATGCTGGACGACCTGCGCAACGGCAAACCGCTGGAACACGAATATCTCAGCGGTGACGTGGTGCGGCTGGGGCGGGAACATGGCGTTCCGACACCGATCCATTCGGTGTTTTACGCCGCGCTCAAACCGGTGGCCGACCGGTTGGAGACAGCAGCCGGTCAATCCTCGTAAAGCGGTCCGCGTTTCCATCCTTCCTCGGCGATGAAGGCTGGCAGTCTGCCGCTGGCCATGACCTTGTCCGAGTTGATCCGCAATAGGATGTCCTCGCGGTTTTCCAGCAGGGGTGTGAAATCGGTGACATGCGTCACGTTCATGTAGATGCCCACAAGCTCTGGCAGACCAGCCAATGCCGAAATATCCGTCACCGGCGTGTCAGAGAAGCTGAGCAATTGCAGCGCGGTCATTCCCTTGATGGGAGAGAGGTCTTCGACCTGTGTTCCGGTCAGGAACAGGGTCTTGAGACGCGTCTTTCCTGCAAGCGCCGAGATGTCACGGATCTTGCTGTTCTTAGCGCGCAGGGATTCCAGATTCATCGCCGGTTCCAAGGCGGCAATGTCCACGAGGCCGGAACCTTCGGCCATCAGTTCCGTAAAGGCGGGGCCGACGGTCAGCCCGTCCAGACTGGTAATGTCGACACCGTCGACATTCAGGAGTTGCAGCGCCGGGGTCGGGCCAAGACCCTGTAAATCCGCCAGCGTCACGTCCCAGAAACCGAGAATCCGAAGGTTGCTCAACGCGCCGTTCGCGTCCAGATCCCGCAGGCTGGGCCCGTTCAGACGCAGGTTTTCGACCGTGCCCAGAGTGGTGGGGGGAATATCAGACAGGCCAACAACATCTCGCAGCCACAACGCTTTGAGCGAGGTCATACGCCCGAGAAATCCGAACTCGGCCAGGTCATTGTCCTGAAGCCGGATGGCAAGGAGATGTGGCAGGTCCACGTCATCCCACCGCGCGCCCGGCAAGTCCTGCACCCGCAGATAAGTCATCCGGTCGAGGCTGTTGAGCGGAGCAAGGTCCACGGTGCGCGCCGGATCACCGTCGCCGTGCAATTCGACCCGCGTGACCCAAGGCGTTTGGGACAGTTTCGGCAAGTCTTTCAAGGCATCGGGGCCGATTTTCACGCCATCGGTTTGGGGCGTCAGGCAATGGTCGCCGATCTGGATGCAGTCCTGCGCAAAGGCGGCAGGGGCTAGAAGGCACAGCGCAAGGGAAAGGGCACGCAACATCTGGAGTTTCCGCAAAGGTCATTGGTCGCGCCGGGTGATGCCATTCGGCGTCATCATGCGCAAGCCGAGGTTGCGCGGCGCGCCGCGATGGGCCAAGTTTGCGCTAACAATTTCGGGGAGGACAAGATGGCCGATCACGTTCGTTGGGGTATTCTGGGCGCGGCGAAATTCGCGCGTCAGCACATGGGACCAGCCATTCACATGGGGCGGCGGGGGCGCCTTGCCGCCCTTGCAACCTCATCGGCAGAGAAGGCCGCACCGTTTGCGGCGCTTGCACCGGGACTGGTGGTTCATGACAGCTATGAGGCGCTGCTGGCCGATCCTGACATCGACGCGGTCTATGTGCCGCTGCCCAATCATCTGCATGTCGAATGGACGATCAAGGCTCTTGAGGCCGGCAAGCACGTGCTGGTGGAAAAGCCGCTGGCCATGTCCGCCCCGGAATTCGATGCCGTGATCGCCAAACGCGACGCCACCGGGCTGCTTGCGGCCGAAGCTTATATGATCGTGCATCATCCCCAATGGCAAAAGGCGGCGCAACTCTACCGTGAGGGCACAATCGGAAAGCTGGTGCGGGTCTCGGCGGCGTTTTCCTACGACAACCGCGTCGACACCGAGAACATTCGCAACCGGCCGGATACGGGCGGCGGCGCGGTGCCGGACATCGGGGTCTATATCTACGGGGCGGCGCGTTTCGTGACCGGCGAAGAGCCGTCGGAAATCCTATCGGCCGTGGTAGACCGCGAAAACGGCGTGGATGTCTGGACACATGTCACCGCGCGTTTTCCTTCGTTTCACTACACCGGGGTTGTGTCGATGCGGATGGCTCCGTGGCAAGAGGTGGTGTTTCACGGCGAAGAAGGCGTCATGAAGCTGAGCGCGCCATTCAACGCCGGTGTATACGGCGAGGCGCGCGTGGTGCTTCAGTCCCGAGATCTGGTGGAAACGGTCCACCGTTTTCCAGCGGACAACCACTATGTCCATCAGGTTGAGGCGTTCAATGCCACGGTGCTGGACCGTGCGGAATACCCCTGTCCCTTGGAATTCAGCCGCGGCACGCAGGCAATGATCGATATGGTCTGGGCAAAAGAGGCGGGCTGAGGCCCGCCTGCCTTGCGGCGCTACAGGTCGGCAATGGTGATGACCACCTTGCCGGTGGATTTACGGCTGCGCAGCAGTTCCATGCCTTCGGCGGCGCGGTCCAGCGGCAGAACGTTGCTGACATGCGGTTTCAGGCGACCTTCGCCGTGCCATGCCATCAGTTGTGCCAGCGATCCGGTCAGCACCTCGGGCCGGAAGGCAAGATAACCGCCCCAATACAGGCCCATCACCGAAAGGTTCTTGACCATCAGGTGGTTGGCCTTGATCTGCGGGACATCACCGCTGGCAAATCCAATGGTCAGGATGCGGCCCTCGGGGCGACAAGACCGAAAGGCCGCCGTGAACTGTTCACCGCCCACCGGATCATAAACCACGTCCGCGCCGCCAAGCGCCTTCATCTCGGCCCGGATGTCGCCATCCGTGGCGTCGATCAGGTGATCGGCCCCGGCGGCCTTGGCAGCTTCCAGCTTGTCCTTGCCGCGCGCACAGGCCACGACGCGGGCGCCCATCAGCTTGCCGATCTCGACGGCGGTCAGGCCCACGCCCCCCGCCGCCCCAAGGACCAGCAGCGTTTCGCCGGGTTGCAGCCGTGCCCGATGGTCCAGCGCCAGATGGCTGGTGCCATAGGCGATCTGGAAACCTGCGGCATCGGTCCAGCCCATGCTGTCGGGCAGTTTCACCGCCCGGTTGGCTTCGAAACACCCGTATTCCGCAAGCCCGCCCTTGCCGCCAAAAACCGCCACCCGGTCGCCGGGGGCGAAGCCTTCGACGCCTTCGCCAAGCGCATCGACGATTCCCGAGACCTCCATTCCCAGCACGAAAGGCAGCTCTGGCGTATCCTGATAGGTGCCTTTCTGCATCAGTAGGTCCGCGAAATTCAGGCCACAGGCTGCGATCCGCAGCCGGATTTCACCCTTTGCGGGGGCCGGAACGGAAATGTCGCACAGCTCTGCCGGGGCTTCGTGGTCTGTCAGGTAAAAGGCGCGCATCCGGTCCTCCGCTTGCAGTTTTGTCTTTGCCTACCGAAGTTTGCGTGCAAGTCAAAGCGTCGGCGGTGTCGCGCGGAACAAAAAGTAACCAGAGTCTTTCAGGCGCAGTTCAACTTTGTCGTGTTTTCCGGATCCGTTTACCATCAAGAGGTGGTTGCGCGACTTGATTTTGAAGACCGTTATGATGTAGCTCTTTATGTCATAAACGTGTTAGATGACGCTGGTTCTGGGGGATTGGGGTACGGTCCCGGCTCATCTGGTCACACCCATAGAACAGGAAGACTCAGATGGCGCACCCCGTTGACGTACACGTCGGTAAACGCATTCGGCATCGCCGCTGGCTTGTGGGCATGACGCAGCAGCAACTGGCGGAGCGCGTCGGCATCAAGTTCCAGCAAATCCAGAAGTACGAAACAGGCGCAAACCGTGTCAGCGCGTCTCGTCTCTGGGACATCGCCGATGCCCTGGACGTGCCGGTCAGCTTTTTCTTCGAAGGCATTGAGAGCGAGAATGCCGGCGAGGAAACCGCTGCCGAAAGCGTGCCTGCGGACATCATGGGCGACAAGGAAGCACTGGACCTTGTCCGGTCCTACTATGCGATCCCGGAAAACCAGCGTCGCCGCCTGTTCGAACTGGCGCGCGTGCTGTCCGACGTGGCTTGAGCCGCGCTCGTCCCTGCTGTAGCCCGGCATCGGGCCACAGGAGGGACGCATGGACCGGATTCCGGCAGTACTTGCCAATGAACTGATCGAAACGGCAGAGGCGATGGCCGCCGCTGCCGGCGAAACCATTCTTCCACATTTTCGTCAGCGAGACCTGTCGGCCGAAAACAAGGCCGGCGGTGGGGCTTTCGATCCGGTTACGGTGGCCGATCGCGCCGCTGAACGTGCCATGCGGGATGTTCTGGCGCAACGCCGCCCCGAAGATGCGATCCTGGGTGAGGAATACGGTGCCCAACCCGGCATCAGCGGCCTGACATGGGTTCTGGATCCGATTGATGGCACGCGGGGATTCTTGTCTGGCACGCCAACCTGGGGGGTCCTGATCGCGGTGCGCGACGCAAACGGGCCGATCTACGGGGTCATCGACCAGCCCTATACACAGGAACGCTTTCGCGGCGGGCTTGGGCGCGCCGATTTTGCCGGACCTCACGGCGGTGGGGCGCTGGCCGTGCGCGGTACGACCCGCCTTGAAGAGGCGATCCTTTTCACCACCTTCCCCGAAGTCGGCACGCCGGAGGATCGCGCCGGGTTCGAACGGGTGGCAGCCGAGGCGCGGCTGGTGCGTTATGGCATGGATTGTTATGCCTATGCGCTGTTGGCTGCGGGACAGATCGATCTGGTCATCGAGGCAGGGCTGCACACCTATGACATCCTTGCCCCCATCGCAGTGATCGAAGCCGCTGGCGGTGTTGTCACCAACTGGGAGGGCGGGCCGGTGCATGACGGCGGTCGGGCCTTGGCCGCCGCCACACCAGAGCTGCACGCCGCCGCGCTGGACCTCTTGCGCGCCGCAAGCTAAGGTCGCGCTTTAGGGTCCGCGTCCTTTCCCTTTTCTGGCGGTCCCGTTCCGGTCTCTCACCGAAAAGGGGTTTGTGAGGGGCTGACATGGCAAAAACCGAAATCCTGATCCGCAATGCACGCACTGTTCTATGCATGGATGATGCGGGCAGCGAGCTGACACAGGCCGACATCCGCCTGCGCGGCGGTGTCATAGTCGAAATCGGGCAGGGGCTGACCACCCAAGGACGCGTGATAGACGCCGCCCGCTGTGTGGTGACGCCGGGCTTGGTGAACACGCATCACCACCTGTACCAGACCCTGACCCGGGCCGTTCCCGGCGGGCAGGACGCGCTGTTGTTCGGCTGGCTCAAGACGCTCTACCCGATCTGGGCCCGATTTGGCCCGGACGAGATGTTCACCTCGGCGCAGATCGGGCTCGCAGAACTGGCGCTGTCCGGGTGCACCATGTCTTCGGACCATTTGTATCTGTACCCGAATGGTTCACGGCTGGACGATACCATCGCGGCCGCGCGCGAGGTGGGCCTGCGGTTTCACCCAACGCGCGGCGCGATGAGTATCGGGGAAAGCGCCGGGGGGCTGCCACCGGATGCCTTGGTCGAAGATGAGGCTGCGATCCTTGAGGATTGCATCCGTGTGATCGACGCCTTCCACGATGCCTCGGATGGAGCGATGGTGCGCGTGGGTGTCGCCCCCTGTTCGCCGTTTTCCGTCAGCCGCGAGTTGATGCGGGATGCGGCGCTGCTTGCGCGGGACAAGGGCGTGCGGCTGCACACCCATCTGGCGGAAAACGACGAGGATATCGCCTATAGCGAGACGCGGTTCGGCTGTCGCCCCGGCCAATACGCTGAAGACCTCGGCTGGACCGGCGAGGATGTCTGGCACGCGCATTGTGTCAAGCTGGACGACCGCGAGATCAACCTCTTTGCACGTTCAGGAACGGGTGTTGCCCATTGCCCCTGTTCCAATTGTCGTCTGGGCAGCGGCATCGCCCCGGTGCGGGCGATGCGCGACGCCGGGGTCAATGTGGGGCTGGGGGTCGATGGTTCTGCCAGCAATGACGCCGGAAATCTGGCGGCGGAGGCGCGGCAGGCCATGCTGTTGCAACGCGTCACACGCGGCGCGGACGCGATGAGCGCACGCGAGGCGCTGTGGATTGCGACGCGCGGTGGGGCGCAGGTGCTTGGGCGGACGGACTGCGGCCAGATCGCGCCGGGCAAGCGGGCGGATCTGGCGCTTTGGGATGTCAGTGGGCTGGAAAGCGCCGGTAGCTGGGATCCGGCGGCGCTGCTTCTGGCCGGGCCACAGCGCGTGCGATACCTTGTGGTCGAAGGCCGCGTGCTGGTCGAGGACGGTCGGATGGTCAGCTTTGACCTCGACGCGGCGGTCAGGCGCCAGAATGCACTGGCGCGGCGGCTGGCAGAGCAACTCTAGGGGGAGAGGTCGATGCGTCTGGTCTTGATGTTTGCGGTCTGCGCCGCTGTGGCGTCCTGCGGCGTGGTGCCCAAGATGGGACGATTTTCGGGGCAGGGCGCCCCGCGTGCCGAAACCGCAACGCGCGGGTTTGGCGGTTTCGGGACCGGGCAAGGGGGCGCAGCGCTGAATGCCTTTCGGGCCGAACATGGCCTGCCGCCGCTGTCGCGTTCAGCCAAGCTTGAGGCGGCGGCGCGGGCGCATGCTCTGGACATGGATCGCCGGGGCTTTTTCGATCACGTGGCTCCCGGAGGCGGCAATCCCATGACCCGGGCGGAAAAGCTGGGCTATCGCCCCTGCATGATTGCCGAGAATATTGCCAAGGGTCAGCGTTCGCTGGCCGAAGTCATGTCCGACTGGGCCGGGTCGCCCGGGCATCGCCGCAACATGTTGGCGTCGGGGGCCACGCAATACGGGCTGGTGCGCAGCGACCGCGACAGTTGGGTCATGGTGGTGGGGCGCGACGGCTGTTGACGGGGACGCCGGACGACGCTCGTCGCGGCCCTTGGCCGCAACGTCGCCCCGCCCACCGTCCCTAAGGCGTGTGCCCGAAGCACAGGTCTATTCTTCGACGTCGTCCATATCGACCTGACCGGAGAGCTTGCGCCGGATGATCGACCAGCTGAGCCCCACGCCCAGCACCAGCGACAGGGCAAAGATGCCGATCCAGGTCGACAGTTTCGGATCTGACAGGTCAAGCAGTCCATAATAGACCAATGCCCAGAGAATCGCGCCCACAAGCCCGAGGACCAGGGCCATCCCCAGCACGCCGATCGACCTGAGCGTGGCGCGCAGGTAGATGATATATCCGATCAGCAGCACGATTCCGAACAGCACAACCAACGGCAGGTTTCCGTCCACGTTGGTCATGGCCCAGCGGATATAGTTGAACTGGCTCGGGTTATAGGTGGCGGCCAGCAGGACGAAGGCAAAAAGCCAGCGCAGCAGGAAACTCATCGGGGGACCTCCATCACTTTGCCGCCTTGCTGCCCTGATGCGCCGCGCCTGTCCAGTGCCTTGCGGCGATTTTGCGGTTTCACCGGCGGCATTGCGCGCGTATACACGCGCGGGTTTGCAACGCCGTAAAGGGGAATGCCATGGCTAATGTGGTCGTCGTGGGCGCGCAGTGGGGTGACGAAGGCAAGGGCAAGATCGTCGACTGGCTGTCGAGCCGGGCGGATGTGATCTGCCGTTTTCAGGGCGGTCACAATGCCGGTCACACGCTTGTGGTCGAGGGCAAGGTCTACAAGCTGCATGCCCTGCCGTCGGGCGTGGTGCGCAAGGGCAAGCTGTCGGTGATCGGCAATGGCGTGGTCCTTGACCCCTGGCACCTGGTCAAGGAAATCGAGACCGTGCGCGCACAGGGGGTGGAGATCACGCCCGAAACGCTGATGATCGCCGAGAACACGCCGCTGATCCTGCCGATCCACGGCGAATTGGATCGCGCACGCGAAGAAGCCGCCTCGAAAGGGACCAAGATTGGCACCACGGGGCGCGGAATCGGTCCGGCCTATGAGGACAAGGTCGGGCGGCGCGCTGTGCGTGTTGCGGACCTTGCGGATGAAGCGACGCTGGAGGCGCGGGTGGACCGCGCATTGCAGCATCACGATCCGCTGCGCAAGGGGCTGGGGATCGAACCGATCGACCGCGCGGCCCTGTTGGCGCAACTGAAGGAGATTGCGGCGCAGATCCTGCCCTATGCGGGACCGGTCTGGAAGGTGCTCAACGAACGTCGCCGCGCCGGACAGCGTATCCTGTTCGAAGGCGCGCAGGGTGCGCTTCTGGATATCGACTTTGGCACCTATCCCTTTGTCACCTCGTCCAATGTGATTTCGGGGCAGGCGGCCACCGGCACCGGGATCGGGCCGGGTGCGATCGATTTCGTGCTGGGCATCGTCAAGGCCTATACCACCCGCGTGGGGGAAGGTCCGTTCCCGACCGAACTGTTGGACGAGGACGGTCAACGGCTGGGCGAGCGCGGGCATGAATTTGGCACAACCACCGGGCGCAAGCGCCGGTGCGGCTGGTTCGACGCTGTTCTGGTGCGCCAGACCTGCGCCACTTCGGGTGTGAACGGCATTTCGCTGACCAAGCTGGATGTGCTGGACGGTTTCGAGACGCTGAAGATCTGCGTGGGCTATGAACTGGATGGCAAGGTGCTGGATTACCTGCCATTTGCCGCCGACGAACAGGCGCGCTGCGTGCCCGTTTACGAAGAGATGGCAGGCTGGAGCGAGTCGACCGAGGGCGCGCGCAGCTGGGCGGATCTGCCTGCGGCGGCGATCAAATATGTGCGCCGTGTCGAGGAACTGATCGGTTGCCCGGTTGCCCTGTTGTCCACGTCGCCGGAACGGGATGACACGATTCTGGTCACCGATCCCTTCGCGGACTAAATCCACCGCAGGCGGCGCCCGGTGCGCCGCCCCGGGGAGAGGAGCAAGAGCAATGGCACTCAGCTACAAGGCGCGCAGGCGCTGGTCGCTTGTGGTTCTGGTGATCGGGTTCCCGCTGTACATCGGGCTGGCTTGGGGTGTGCTGAGCCGGTTGGAGCTGTGGCAACTGCCCGTGGCGGTGGAATTCCTGATCTACGTCTTTTTCGGCGTGGCATGGATCTTTCCCTTGAAGCCGATCTTCAAGGGGGTCGGGCAGGCCGACCCGGACGCGCAGGACTGAACGGGAAGGCGGGACGGACGCTCGTCCCGGCCTTTGGCCGGAACATCGCCCCGCCCACCATCCCTTTGGGCGTCGAACCAAACAAAAAGCCCCGCGTCATGGCGCGGGGCTTTTTGTGTGTTCAGCAACAGGATCAGCCGTTGGCGGCAGGTTTGAAGCTGATGCTGTCTGCGGCGGTGAAACGGCCGCCCGAGGTCTTGCGGATCTTGCCCTCGCGCAGGAGCTGGCCAAAGCTGCGCAGCCGGTCCTCGCGCGAACTGTCGGTGACTTCGGCCTGCCGCAGGGTGGTCATCAGCTGCGGGCGCGAGAATTGGTCCCGGCCTTCGACGTAGGACATGTAGGCCGCCGCCGCTTCGAGCAGTTCCGGCAATTCCGCCGCACCCATGTCACGGGCATAGGCGGCGAAACCTTCGGCATCGCCCGCTTCGGCTGCGTGGCGGGGTTCGGGCGCGGGCACGGTGCGGCGCACGCGGCGCGGGCGCACCGGGGTGGCCGTCTCTTCCGGTTCACCGGCAACACGTTGTTCCGCCACCAGTTTCAGCGGGCTTGGGGCCTCTGCCGGGGCGGCGGGGCGGGCGACATTGTGGCTGACGCTTTGCGGGCGGCGCGGGCGCACCACGCTGGCCAGATCCTCGCGGTAGGGTTCCTGTTCCTCGGCGGCATCCGCCTTGCGGCCCAATAGACGGTCGGCCTTGGTCGCGGCAACGGCTGCCCGCAGATGGGCGATGGCGCTGCGGCGGCGATTGCCTTCGGGTTCGTCCATCTCGGTGTTGGTCTGGTCCAGCAGGCGAGAGGTGTCCGTGTCGCCGACCTCGCGTTCCGTCAACAGGGCGCGGGCGGGGCTGGCCAGCTTGACGGCCTTGCGGGCGCTGTCCTTGACGGTTTCTTCGATGTCGTCGTCCCAGTCGATGTCCGGCGTATCCACCGGTTCGTCGGTGATGGGATTGTCCAACCGCAGGGGCATGTCCTGATCCGGCATCGCCTCGGCCACGGCAGCGGCCAGCCCGCTGTCCTCGTCCTCGCCGTCCAGTTCCTCGGCTTCGGCCACGGCGGCGGCGACACCGGAGGGCGCTGCGTCATCGTCTTCGTCCCAAGCGCCGAAGTCGCTGGCCAGTTCTGCCTTTACGGCGGCCAGTTCGCGGGCGAGTTCTTCTTCTTCCTCGGGGCTGAGGCTGCTGGTGTCGCCCAGCGTGTCGAGACCGTCGTCGGCATCGTCAACCACTTCTTCCAGAGTGCCCTGATCGATGGCCTGTTCAAAGGCGGCGCGCTTGACCTTTACGATCCGGGCGCGGACCGGGGGCGTGTCCGCCGGGACGGGGTCGTCCGCGTCGGCGCTGTCCGCCAGCGGGTCGATGGTGGCTTCGGGTGCCCATTCCTCGTCCAGCGCAGCTTCGAGCGCCGCCGGATCGATGTCCTGGTCGTCCTGTGCAAGGGCCGAAAGCGCGGCGTCCAGATCGTCACTTTCGGTCGGATCGGACAGTGCGGCATCTTCTGCCTGTGGCAAGTCCGCGACCGGGCTGTCGTGATCGCCATGGGGTTCGCCCGCCATCAGGCTGGCCACGGCTGCGTCAAGCACGCTGTCCGTTTCCCCGTCCTCGTCAAGGTCCAGGTCAAGGACGTCATCGGCGTCATCCAGCGCCGGACCCAGGTTCAAATCGGCCACCTCGGTATCGCCGCTTTCGACGACCAGTTCGTCCAGCAGGGTTTCCAATCCGCTGTCATCGGGCTGTTCCGACAGAGGGTCTGAAAGCTCGGCCTCCTCTGACAGGTCGGCGTCGTCGGCCACTGGACTGTCATCCTCTTCGGATGTGCTGGCGACCACGGCGCGGATGCGGTCCAGCTTGGCCGCGATGTCGTCCGGTGCGGAGGGCTGCGGAGCAGGCGCAGCCTCCGTCCCGTCGGGAGCCAGATCGTCCAGCACGGCCTCATGAGTCAGGTCGTGGGTCGCAGGCTCCGGAGTTTCGGTCAGAACGGCAGTGGCTTCGATCGTGTCGTCATCGGGCAGCAGGTCGTCGACATATTCGGCGGGGCCTTTCATCGCGGCGGCCATGGCCCCGGCCGAGGCGGCAGCCGCCATCACGCGGGGCGGGCTGCCCAGCGAGAGGGTGCCGCTGCCCGGTTCGGACAGACGGTCGCGCAGGTATTCCGATGCCAGTTCCGGGTCGAACTGCGGCGGTTCGGCACCAAAGAACCTGTCTTCGCCCACGACGCCGCGGAAGAATTGAGTCGCCTCCTTGACGGCCTCCAGCGGGTCGTCGAACCCTTCGGCAGTACAGGAGAAGGTCCCGTAGGACACGGTCAGGATCTTGCTCGAACTCACCATCGTGCTGCTCACTTTCTTTCGTTCTGCAACAGTGTGTTTACCACGCTGACCGGGACGAAAGCTGATCGATTCTGTGCCCACAAGGGTATCATTTCGTGACCGGATTGTGATCTGTTTCGCAAACCGCCATTAATCTGACATGAATTCTAAAGTTGTTCAGAGTGTGACCCCGGTGCTGCTTGTTGGCGGCGGAGAGGTCGATGACGCGGTTCTTCGGCAGGCGCTGGGGGCGGCAGAGGTGGTGGTGGCTGCGGATGGCGGCGCGGCGCGGGTGCTGGCGTTGGGGCGGATGCCCGATGCGGTTTACGGTGACATGGATTCGCTGGACCCGGCGGTGCAGGCGCAACTGGATCCGGGCGTGTTGCGGGCCATTACCGAACAGGACAGCACCGACTTCGACAAATGCCTGCGCCATATCGAGGCGCCGCTGGTCTTTGGCTATGGCTTTCTTGGCAAGCGGTTGGACCACCAACTGGCTGCGATGACCGTTCTGGCCAAGCGCCCGGACCGGCGTTGCATCCTGATCGGGACCGAGGATCTGGCCCTGATCTGTCCGCCGGATCTGTCGCTGGACCTGCAACCGGGCACGCGCCTGTCGCTATACCCGATGGCACCGTCGACCGGTCGGTCCGAGGGGCTGCGCTGGCCCATCGACGGGTTGACCTTTACCACCGCAGGCACCATCGGCACGTCGAACGAGACCACCGGTCCGGTCCGGCTGACCATGGACGGGCCGGGAATGATGCTTATCCTGCCGGTGGCGTGCCTGAGTGAACTGCTTGCGGGGCTGGCGGCCTCGCCTTCTGCATGGCCCGTTCGCGCATGACGATATATAGGCCCGATCCAATGGTCACGGCGATGCCAAGGCTTGCCAGCGGGCCGGGCAGATCACCAAAGATGGCAAAGCCCACCGCCGTGGCAAAGGGAATTTCAAGGTATTGCATCGGTGCAAGGGTCGATGCAGGCGCATAGCGCAGGGACCATGTCATCAGAAGATGTGCAAAGGTCCCGGCGATCCCCATCAGCGTAATCAGCGTCCAGCCGCGCCCATTCGGGGCGGTCCACTCCAGCGCGGGCAGACGCTCGGCGGGCGTCAGCGCCATGACAGGCAGCAACAGCGCGAGGGCGATCACGGCAGAGACCGCCTGCATCCCGATCGGATCGGTGACACCGGCGATGCGGCGCGTCACCAGCATGAACAGTGCAAAGACCAAGGCCACCCCCAGCGGAAGCAGCGCGGGCCAGCCGACCTCGGTAAAGGCGGGCTGCACCACCAGCAGGGTGCCGACAAAACCCACCGCGCAGGCCGTGATGCGACGCAGACCAACCTCTTCGCCAAGAAACCAATAGCCCAGCAGAAGCATGATGAAAGGCATGACAAAGGCGATGGCTACGGCGTCGGCCAAGGGCAGGTAAAGCAGCGCGCTGAACATCAGCCCGATCCCCGAGATGTGCAGCAGGGTGCGCAGGAAGACATAGCCAAAGGTCCGCCGGTCCATGCGCCAGACCCGTCCGGTGGCCAACGTCAAGGGAACGAGGATGGCAGCCTGAAAGGCAAAACGCAGGGTGACAAGCTGCCCGACGGCCATTTCCGGCCCCAGCAGTTTGGCAAGTGCGTCGGCAAAAGGCGCCAACAGACAGAAGCCCAGCATCAGGCCAATGCCCAGCAGCGGGCGATCGTTATCAAGGGTACTCATGCGCGGAGCCTAGCGCCGGCGCGTCAAAGGCGAAACGCCAAAAGCACCTATGTGGCGTCGGGGGCGTCGATGCTGTCCAGCAACGCGGGCAGGGCAGAGACCGGGAGGGTGGGTCTTTGGCGCCATGGGGCGTGACCGTACATGGTGTAGGCCCCGAACAGGACCAGAACGACCAGCGGCAGAACCATGCCGGTGATCCGGTCCGAAGCAACGCCGGTGGCCAGCGCCGCGATCCCGATCCCCAGTCCCATGACCAGCGCCAGCAGCCCGATCCCGAACCAGACCGCGCGCAGTCTGCCGCCTTCGCCGATCCGCACCGGTAGATCCGGAGCGCGTTCTGCCAGACGCTCGGCCACGGCGCGGCACAGCGCGCGGTGCGCGGCCCGGTCAGGGTGCGTGCCGGGCAGGCCGAGGCGGCTGTTTATGGCGATGCGGATCATCCCGGCCGGGCTGGACAGGTCCAGACGCCGCATCCGCATCAACTGTACCTTCATGTCGACCAGCGTGGCTTGGTTCACGGTGCCAAGATCAAGCGACCCTTGCGGGCCGGAAAGCTGATCGCCCTCCAGCCGCCATTCTGTCGCCGCGCGCAGGGGCGCGGGCTTGAAGGAGAAACGCTCAGTCAAGCGCGCGCCAGCCAATGTCGCGCCGGTGAATGCCTTCGGGCCAATCGACAGCATCGACCAACGCATAGGCCCGGTCGCGGGCTTCTTGCAGGGTCGCGCCGCGGGCGGTTGCATTCAGCACCCGGCCGCCATTGGCCAGAACACGCCCGGTTTCGGACTTGGTGCCGGCATGGAACATCATGTGGAAGCTGTCCTCGGGCAGGCTGTCCAGACCGCGGATTTCCGTGCCCTTGGCGTAGCTGCCGGGATACCCTTTGGCGGCCATGACCACCGTCATGGCGTGGTCTTCGGCCCATGTGACCTGCGCCTCGGCCAGCCGCCCCTCGGCGCAGGCATGCATCAGGTCCAGAGCCTGCGCGCCCAGACGCAACATCAGCACCTGACATTCCGGATCGCCGAAACGCACATTGTATTCCACCAGCCGGGGCTGACCGTTTTCGATCATCAGGCCAACGTAGAGCACACCCTGATAGGGCATGCCGCGCCGGACCATCTCGGCCATTGTCGGGCGCACGATTTCGTCCAGTGCTTTTTGGGTGACGGCATCGGTCATGATGGGCGCCGGGGAATAGGCCCCCATGCCCCCGGTATTGGGGCCGGTGTCGCCTTCGCCGATACGCTTGTGATCCTGCGCAGTGCCCACAGGCAGGCAGGTGTCCCCGTCGACCAGCACGAAGAAGGAGGCTTCTTCGCCGGTCATGAATTCTTCGATCACCACTTCGGCGCCCGCACCGCCAAACGCGCCGCCGAACATGTCGTCGACCGCCGCGCAGGCCTCTGCGACGGTTTCCGCGATGATGACGCCTTTGCCCGCCGCCAGCCCGTCGGCCTTGACCACGATGGGCGCGCCTTCTGCGCGGATATGGGCCCTGGCGGCTTCGGCGTCGGTGAAATGCCCGTATCCGGCTGTTGGGGCCTGTACCGCGGCACAGATTTCCTTGGTGAAGCTTTTCGAGGCCTCCAGCCGGGCCGCCGCCGCCGAGGGCCCGAAGACAAGGATGCCGGATTCGCGCAGACGGTCCGCAACGCCGGCGGCCAGCGGTGCCTCGGGTCCGATGATCACGAGGTCGATGGCATTTTCGCCGGCGAATTCCGCGACGGTTCCCGGATCTTCGATGTCGAGCGTCGCGCATTCCGCGATCTGGGCGATTCCGGCGTTGCCCGGCGCGACGATCAGCTTGTCGCATTTCGGGTTCTGAAGCGTGGCCCAGGCGAGGCTGTGCTCCCGGCCACCGCTGCCGAGGATGAGGATGTTCACGCGCGCGCTCCTTGTTGTGGCGGGCAAGGGGGCGCTGCCCCCGTCGCCGCTGGCGACTCCCCCGGAGTATTTTGACCAAGAAGAAACCTGGGGGCGCGGGGTTTCTTGGCCTTTTGGGGTCGTTTAAGGTCAGCCGCAGGCAAGAGCAAGCGAGGCGGCATGGACCTTATCGAGGACGGACCGGCGGGCAACACACCGGAATTCAGCGTCAGCGAGCTTTCAGGCGCGGTGAAGCGCATGATCGAGGGCGAATTCGGCCACGTCCGGGTGCGTGGCGAAGTGGGGCGCGTATCGCGGCCACGGTCCGGGCACATATACCTTGACCTCAAGGATGACCGTTCGGTGATTTCCGGCGTGATGTGGAAAGGCGTGGCCGCGCGCCAGCAGACCATGCCCGAGGAGGGTATGGAGGTAATTGCCACCGGGCGGCTGACCACTTTCCCGGGGCAGTCGAAATACCAGATCGTCATAGACGAGATCCGCCCAGCCGGGGCAGGTGCGCTGATGGCGATGCTGGAGAAACGCAAGGCGATGTTGCAGGCCGAGGGCCTGTTTGCGGCTGAGCGCAAGAAGCCCTTGCCCTATCTCCCTGAAATCATCGGTGTGGTGACCTCGCCTTCGGGGGCGGTGATCCGCGATATCCTGCACCGGTTGCGGGATCGTTTCCCACGCAAGGTCTTGATCTGGCCGGTGGCGGTGCAGGGGGCGAATTCCGCGCCCGAGGTGGCCCGCGCCATCGAAGGGTTCAACCGGTTGACGCCGGGTGGCGCGTTGCCACGGCCCGATCTGCTGATCGTGGCGCGGGGGGGCGGATCGGTCGAAGACCTCTGGGGCTTCAACGAGGAAATCGTTGCGCGGGCGGCCGCGGCATCTGACATTCCGCTGATTTCTGCGGTGGGTCATGAGACAGATACCACGCTGATCGACTATGTGTCGGACCGCCGTGCGCCGACGCCGACGGCGGCGGCGGAACTGGCGGTGCCGGTGCGGATCGAATTGATCGCCGCCGTACGCGATTTCGGTGCGCGGACAGAACGCGCCATGACGCTGCGTCTGGAAACCCGGGGGCAGCGCTTGCGCGATCTGGCGCGGGCCTTGCCCAGGGCCGAGGACCTGTTGGATGGTCCGCGCCAGCAGTTGGACCTGCACGGCGAACGGCTCCCCCATGCGTTGATCCGGCTTGTGGAACGGCGGCAGTTGCGTTTGTCGCAAGTGGCGGGGAGCCTGCGCCCTTCGGTTCTGACGCGGGCCATATCGGTGGACCGCCAGCGCCTGTCCGACCGGTCGTCGCGGATTGCCCCGGCGCTGGCCCGTCTTGTTGCCGCGCGCCGTGAGGCGCTGGGCCGCCGGGCCGACCGCCTGACCCCGCGTCCCATCCAGCGCGAGATTGCCGTTCAGGGGGAGCGTCTGGACGGGCTGTCCCGGCGGTTGGAGGAGGCGATGACCACCCGCCGGGCTGAAATGCAGGCCCGTCTGGATGCGCTGGCCCGCCTGCACGAGACGCTGGGCTATCGCGAAACGCTGCGCCGCGGCTATGCCGTTGTGCGCGGCGATGGCCATGTGGTGACGACCAAGGCCGCGGCTGACGGGGCCACCGGGCTGGAGATCGAATTTGCCGATGGAACGCTTAAGCTTGGCGGACGGTCTTCATCCCGCAAACCGGAGAAACCGAAACCACCCGAACAGGGCAGCCTGTTCTAAGGGCCGCGCAATGATCTGCGCCACGAGCACCCGCAGGCTTTCCTTTTCTTCTGCGCTCGCATAGGATTCGCTGCAACGCATCAATGCCTTGGGAGGTAACCTGTGGCCGAGAGTGAAAAACCGCTTCTCATCAAGCGCTATGCCAGCCGGCGGCTCTATAACACGGAGACCTCCGACTATGTCACGCTCGAAGACATCGCCGGGTTCATCCGGGACGGGCGCGAGGTCAAGATCGTCGACCTGAAATCGGGTGACGATCTGACCCGCCAGTACCTGCTGCAAATCGTGGCCGAGCATGAAAGCAAGGGCCAAAGCGTCCTGCCGATCAACGTTCTGACGGATCTTGTGCGCAGCTACACGACGCAGGCCACCAGCGCCGTGCCGCAGTTCCTTGCCGCCAGTTTCGAGATGTTTCGCGATAGCCAGTCGAAATGGTTCGAGAACGTCAATTCCATGAACCCGATGGCCAAGGGGTTCGAGGCGATGCAGGCCCAGCAAGAGGCTTTCCTGAAGGCCATGACCGGGGCGCGCCCGGGAGAAGAGGGCGACAAGCCCGCGCAGCCTGCCTCGGAAAGCAAGGAAGACCTCGAAACCATAAAGAAACAGCTGTCCGATCTTCAGGCGAAGCTGTCCAAGCTGGACAAGTAAATCGTTACAAAGCTTGCATGGTGAAAAAGAAAAGAGCGGGAGAACTCCCGCTCTTTTCTTTTGTGTCTGACTGATGGCACGCCCGACCACGGCGATAGCGCGGCGGTCGGGCGCGGGCCCGCCTTCAGGTGCCATAGGCGCGTGTTGGCGCCATGACCTGCTCGGCGGCGCGGACAAGAACCGCAGCCACCGCATCGCAGTCCGTGAGTGTCAGGCGGGCGGGCAGGCGGGTGTCGCAGGCGCGCATCAGCATGGCGCGGGTCTGCGGCAACTCTGGCATTTCAGGCAGGAATTGCCAGTTCCAGAAGGCGCGGGCGTTGTCGCGGCTCAAGCCAAAGACCTGCACCTTGACGCCTTCGGCCTCGGCGGCTTCGGCAAAGGCGCGCACCTCGGCGTCGTCCATACCCGTCAGGTTGAACTGAAGCGAATCCGGCGCGCGCTCCTCGGGGCCCAGTTTGTCGGGGACCTCAATCCAAGGGCTTTCGTTGATCCGTGCGGCCACGTGGTCATGGTTGCGGCGGCCATCGTTCACCCGGCGGTCGATATGCGGCAGCTGGGGCCGGATCACCGCGGCGGACAGGTTCGACATGCGCAGGTTGTACAGCGGCAGCTTGTTCTGCCACCGGGCAAAGGCCGCTTCGAGTTCGGCGGAATTGTCACCGGGGCGCAGGTGCTTTTTCCAGGCGTGTTCATAGGCGCCGGACAGGATCACTGCACGGGCCACCAGATCGGCGTCATCGGTCACCAGGATGCCCCCCTCACCGGCATTCACCAGCTTGTAGCTTTGAAAGCTGAAACAGCCGATCCGGCCAAGCGTTCCGATCTTGCGGCCATGCCAGGTGGTGCCCAGACTGTGCGCTGCGTCTTCGATCACCGGCACGTCGGCCTCGGCGCAAAGCGCAAGGATCGTGTCCATGTCCGAGGTATGGCCGCGCATGTGGCTGATGATAACGGCCTCTACCCCGGGCAGGCGGGCCGCGAAATCGCGCATGTCGATGCGATAGTTCTCCCCCACCTCGCAAAGGACGGGCACCAGACCCGCGTGCACGATAGACGAGGGCACGGCGGCAAAGGTAAAGCCGGGGATCATGACACGTGCCCCCTTGGGCAGGTTCAGCGCCTCCAGCGACAGGAACAGCGCGGCGGAACAACTCGACACCGCCAGCGCGTATTTCGTCCCCATGAAATCGGCGAACTCACGTTCCAACAGGGCAACGGGGGCGTCTTCCGGCGCGGTATAGCGGAACAGGTCGCCCGAGTGCAGCAGGCGGTCGATCTCGGCGCGGGCCTCGGCCGGAATCGGCTCGGCATCGTGCATGTTCGGAAGCATGTTTTCAAATTCCTGAACTGAGGTTTTCGAAAATGTAAAACAGTTGCCGAAACGGGAAAAGGCCAAAAGCGTCGCAGGCGAATGGCCCTGCGACCCGTGTGGCGCATTTGTCAGTTGTCTTTTGCCTAGATGCCCAGCCGGTCGCGCATCGCAAACCACGTCATGGCAAGCGACAGCAAAGGTGACCGCAAGGCCGGCCCGCCGGGAAAGGCGGGGCAGGGCAGGGCGGCAAAACAGTCGAACCCCTCGGACGGGCCGCGGACCGCCTCGGCCATCAACCGGCCCGCCTGTACCGCATTGCCCAACCCATGCCCGGAATAGCCCGAGGCGCTCAGCACATTCGGCGCAAGACGGGCCAGATGCGGCAGGCGTTTCATGGTGATCGCAAGCGTCCCGCCCCATGCGTGGGTCAGCGTCACATCACGCAGATGCGGAAAGATCTCGGTCAAAGGTTTGCGCACCTTGGCGCGAATGTCCTGCGGGAACCGGTAGCCATAGGTCTCACCGCCGCCGAACAGCAGCCGCTTGTCCGGCGACAGGCGAAAGTAATTCACCACAAAGCGGTCATCGGCCACGGCGATCTCTTCCGACAACACCCGGTCCGCGTCCTCGCCCAGCGGTTCGGTGGCCACGACGAAATTGTTGATCGGCATGACCCGCGCCGCAACCTGCCTGTCCAGACCGCCCAGATAGCCATTGCAGGCCAGGATCAGGTGGTCCGCTTCGACGCGCCCGCTTTCGGTCTGCACCGTCACCTTCTGACCTTGCGTGATGTGATGCACGGCGCTGCGCTCATGAATCCGGGCGCCCGCCCGATCCGCCGCCCGCGCCAGTCCCAGCGCCAGCTTCAGCGGGTTCAGATGTGCCGCTCCGCGATCCACGACCCCGCCCTTGTAAGCGGGTGAGGGGCACAGCGCCGCAAAACGCGCCGCGTCATGCACCTCCAGCGGGTAGTCATAGACCCGGTCCATGTGCTCGGCATAGGCATGCAGGTCGCGAACCGATCGGTCCGACGATCCGGCCCATGCGATCCCGTCCCGCAGATCACAATCGATCCCGTGCCGCACCGCCAGTTCCCGCACCAGCGCCTTGGCCTCCTCGCCCAGTTCCCAAAGTCGCCGGGCCGCATCCGGCCCAACCATCTTCTCCAACGTTTGCTGGTCCTGCCGCTGGCCCGAGCCAAGCTGCCCGCCATTCCGCCCCGAGGCACCGAACCCCACGCGATGCGCCTCGACCAGAACCACGTCGGCGCCGGCCTCTGCAAGATGCAGCGCCGCCGACAGGCCCGTGAACCCGCCGCCGACAATGCAGACATCGGCCCGGACCGCGCCCTTCAACACCGGGAAAGGCGCCAGCTCCGGCGTCACCGCCGCATACCAGCTTTCCGGATATGCCCCGCGTCGGTCATTGCTGAATAGCAGGTCCATGAGAGGCCTCGTCATTTCTTCTGTCCGAAAATATCCCGGGGGGAGGCTCGCCAGAGCCCGGGGGGCAGCGCCCCCCGCCCGGATAAACCCGCGCGCGCGTCAGCGCGCACCGCCGGATCACACGTTCAACAACAGGTGCTCCCGCTCCCAGGGAGAGATCACCTGTAGGAACTCCTCGTATTCGGCGCGTTTCACGATGGAATAGACCCGGGCGAATTCCGGCCCCAGCACCTCGTGCAGCGCGGTCGCCTCGTCAAACAGGTCCAGCGCCTGTCCCAGCACGCGCGGAATATCCCCGTCGCCCTCATAGGCATCCCCCCGGAACTGCTTTGAGGGGCGGCGTTCTTCCATCAGGCCAAGATAGCCGCAGGCCAGCGAGGCCGCGATCCCGAGGTAAGGGTTGCAATCCATCCCCGCCAGCCGGTTTTCCACCCGTCGCGCGGCGGGTCCCGACAGCGGGATGCGGATACCGGTGGTGCGGTTGTCGCGCCCCCATTCAAGGTTGATTGGCGCGGCGTGGTCTTTCACGTAGCGGCGATAGCTGTTCACATAGGGGGCCAGCACCGCGATGGCCGCCGGCATATGCGCCTGCAAACCGCCAATGAACTGGTAGAAAGCGTCCGTTTCACCGCCCTGGGGACCGGAAAACAGGTTCTGCCCGGTTTCCATGTCGAGGATCGAGTGGTGGATATGCATGGCGCTGCCGGGTTCGTCGGCGATCGGCTTGGCCATGAAGGTGGCAAAACAATCGTGCCGCAGCGCCGCCTCGCGGATCAGCCGTTTGAAAAAGAACACCTCGTCCGCCAGCTTGACCGGGCTGCCGTGCCGCAGGTTGATCTCCAGCTGCCCGGCGCCGCCTTCCTGCGTGATGCCGTCGATCTCAAAGCCCTGTGCCTCGGCGAAATCATAGATGTCGTCGATCACCGGGCCAAATTCGTCCACCGCAGTCATCGAATAGGCCTGCCGGGCCGCCGCCGGACGCCCCGAGCGCCCCATCATCGGCTTGATGTCCGTGGCCGGGTCCAGGTTGCGCGCCACGAGAAAGAATTCCATCTCCGGGGCGACAACCGGTTTCCAACCCTGCGCTTCGTACAGCGCGACCACCCGTTTCAGCACGTTGCGCGGGCTGAAAGGCACCGGCTCGTCATGCCGGTCAAAAGCGTCGTGGATCACCTGCAAGGTCCAGTCGCCTGTCCAGGGCGCGGCGGTGGCGGTGCTCATGTCCGGCTTCAGGATCATGTCCCGTTCGATGAACCCGTCATCGCCCGCGGCTTCGCCCCAGTCGCCAGTGATGGTTTGATAAAAAATCGAATCCGGCAGGTGGAAATAGCCCTGCCGGGCAAATTTCGACGCGGGCACGGCCTTTCCGCGGGCGATCCCCGGCAGGTCCGAGACAATGCATTCCACCTCGTCCAGCTTGCGCCCCTCCAGGTAGGCGCGGGCAGCTTCGGGAAGGCTTTCGGTCCAGTCACTCTGGGAAGTCGGATCCACGGGATGTCCTTTGTGTTTCAGGCGGCGCGCTCCGGCAACCGCTTGTGTTTCAGGAAGTGTATCAGGTCCTCGATCAACTCGGGGCTGTCGAGCGGGGTGTCATTGGCGGCACGCGCCGCCTGCAATAGCGGGTCCGGGACAACACCCGGGCCGCGGCTCTCGATCAATCCGCCGATAAAGCCGCCGTCGAATTCGGGGTGCGGCTGCACAGTATAGGCCTGACCGGGATAAAGCAGCGCGGCATGGGCGCAGAAATCATTGCTGGCCAGCGTTTCGGCGCCTTCGGGCGGCGTGATCACCTGATCCTGATGCCAAGCCATAACGGTCTTGGGGCCGCGCCCGGCAAAGTCATAGACCTGCGGGCCAATCGACCAGCCGCCGTCGAATTTCACCACCTTGCCGCCAAGCGCCTGCGCGATCACCTGGTGGCCGAAACAGATGCCCACAAGGGGACGACCGGCGGCGACGATCTGGCGAATGAACGCCTCCAGCGGCGCGATCCAGTCATGATCTTCGTAAACGCCGTGCCGTGAGCCGGTGACAAGCCAGCCATCGGCGGCCTCTGGTCCCGGCGGAAACTCTCCGTTCACCACGGCCCAGACCTGAAACTCGAACCCGGCGTGTTTCAGGACCTTGATGAACATATCCGGGTACTGGCCGTGTTCCTCGGCCAGTTCGGGCACCACGATACCGGTCTGCAAAATGCCGATTTTCATCACGTATCCATCATCGAAAGGGCGCAAGGGGGATCCCCTGCCGCAAGCTCATACCGTGTCGAGGTAGAGCTCCATCTGTTCATGTTTGGTCAGTTCGTCCATGTCGCGCAGTTCCTGACGCTTGGTCATGACGAAGTTTCGGATCAGTTCCTGCGGAAAGATCCGGCGCATGATCGTGCTGTTGTCGAAGGCGTCAATGGCGCTGCCCCAGTCCGAAGGCATCTGCGGCAGATCCTGATCATAGGCGTTTCCGGTGATCTGCGCGGGCGGTTCGATCCCGTCTTCCAGCCCGGTCAACGCAGCACCAAGGATGGCGGCCAGCGCCAGGTAGGGGTTCACGTCGCCGCCGGCGACACGGTGTTCGATCCGCCGCGCGACCGGCGCACCCGACGGCACCCGCACCGCCGCCGTGCGGTTGTCATAGGCCCAGCAGATCGCCGAGGGCGCATGGGCGTCCGGCACCAGACGCTCAAAGCTGTTCAGATGCGGCGCGTAGATCAGTGTGCTGTCCGCCAGCGCGGCAAGACAGCCGCCAATGGCATGGCGCAGCGCATCCGTTCCTTCGGCCCCGCCGTTGTCGAAGATATTCTTGCCGTCCTTGTCCAATACGCTGAAATGCGCGTGCATCCCGTTGCCGGAATAATCCTCGTAGGGTTTCGCCATAAAGCTGGCGGCAAAGCCGTGTTTCCGCGCCAGACCTTTGACCAGCATTTTGAACAGCCAGGCATCATCCGCCGCTTTCAGCGGGTCGGGCTGGTGCATCAGGTTGACTTCGAACTGGCCGATCCCGGCCTCGGAAATCAACGTATCGGCAGGGATGTCCATAACCTCGCAGGCTTCGTAGAGGTCGGTAAAGAACGTGTCGAAGGCGTCCAGCGCCCGGATCGACAGCACTTCGGCGGCATCGCGGCGCTTGCCCGAACGCGGGCTGACCGGCACCTGCAACTGCCGGCGGCTGTCGTCGATCAGGTAGAATTCCAGTTCCACAGCCACGACCGGCGTCAGACCTTTTTCGGCAAATCGGTTCTGGACGAAGGACAGCGCGTGGCGCGGGTCGCCCTCGTAGGGGCGGCCATCCTCGTGGAACATCCAGATCGGGATCAGCGCGCTGGGGGCTTCCAGCCATGGCATGGGCACAAAGCCGCGTTCGGTCGGGAAGAGGATCGCGTCACGGTCGCCGCTGTCAAAGACCAGCGGGCTGTCGGCAATATCCTCGCCCCAAATATCCACGTTCAGCGCCGAAAAGGGAAAGCGCGTGCCGTCCTTGAGCATCTTGATGGCGCTGGGGATCGGCATGCGTTTGCCACGGGCGACGCCGTTTACGTCACAAGCGGCGGCTCGGATGGTGCGGATTTGCGGGCGGTCATGCAGCCAGTCTGCGCTGGGGGCGGTCATTGGAAGACTCGTGTGTTTGAAATTTGATCAAATTGATAGGCGAGCCCGCGACATTCGGCAAGAGGGGCGTTCAAACGAGCCGCCGCGCAGCGCAATGCCGCGCTGTTCTTGCGCATCGCAAAGTAACCAGAGGTTAGCGCAGAAGGTTCATCCGCAGCTTGATCCGCCCGCGCGACGCCTGCGGCAAGTGCCGGTTCAGACGCCGGTTCATCACGCCAAAGAGGGTGATGATGATCAAGGTCACAAAGATGAAATACCCTGCAAGGATCGGATAGGGGACAAAGGGGTTAAAGGTCTTGTCCGCGAAGTAGTTGGCGTAATACAGCGCGTCGCCCTTTTGTCGCCATGCCGGGAACCCCGAGAAGAAGACCAGCGTCGTGGCATGGAACAGAAAGATCGCCTCGTTCGTGTAGGCGGGCCAGGCCAGCCGCAACATGGTGGGCCAGGTGATCTTGCGGAACTTGGTCCAGCCGGAAAACCCGTAGGCATCCGCTGCCTCCATATCGCCCTTGGGGATCGACAGAAGCGCTCCGTAGAAGATCTCTCCGGAATAGGCGGCAGTGTTCAGGAACAGCACGATGGCCGCCCCCAGCCATGCCGAGGTCAGCGGGTCAAAGATCGGCGAGACCGATTTGAGGCTGAGGAAGGCAAAATAGGCAAAGAAGAACTGGATGAACAGCGGGCTGCCGCGAAAGACAAAGATGAACCATTCGCTTGCCTTGCGCGCCACAGGGTTCGACGCCGCCTTGCCAAGCGCCACCGCTGTCGCAAGAAAGAACCCGGAGATCAGCGCGATGACACCGAAATAGACGTTCCAGATCATCCCCGACCCGATCAGCGTGACCTGCTGACAAAGCGTGAAGTTGTCCCGGGGCAACAGGCGTTCGCCAATCCCCAGCGACCGCAGGCCATAGTCGGCGATGGTTTCCCAGCAACTCATGCTGCTTTCCTCTGCGCTTCGCCGCCCATGGTGGCCTGTCCGTGGGTGAGGCGTTTCATGATCCGGTCAAGAACAATTTCCGAAACGCGGGTAAAAGCGAGGTAGAAGATGAGCAAGGCCAGGAAATACCACATGCGCCAGTCGCCATGCGGATAGTCGGTAAAGCGCGCCGCTTTGGACCCGCCAAGTTCGCGTGCCCAATAAACGATATCCTCGACCCCCAGCAGGAACAGCAGCGGAGTCGCCTTGATCAAAACCATCCAGAGGTTCGACAGGCCGGGCAGGGCATAGACCCACATTTGCGGCACAAGGATGCGCCAGAAACACTGCCGCTGGCTCATGCCATAGGCTTCGGCGGTTTCCATTTGCGCGCGGGGCACGGCCCGCATGGCCCCATACAGGACATTCGCCGCGAAGGCTCCGAAAACAATGGCAAAAGTCAGCACGGCAAGGAAAAAGCCATAGGTCTCGTGCACCCATTGCGCGGCGTTGCCCAACGGCAGCTTGGCCTCGGGGCAGACGACGAAATCATTGCCCTGCCGGATGGACTGTTCCCAGTCGGGGCACTTTACCTCGTGCCGGATCCATTCAAAGAACTGGTCCAGCGCAATGACGAAGAACAGGAAAAAGGCAATGTCGGGCACGCCGCGCACGATGGCGATATAGGCCCGGCCCAGCAGGCTGACCGGCAGGAACTGTGACCGTGCCGCCGACGCACCCGCAAAGCCAAAGGCCAGCGCGACAGGTGCCGTGATTGCCAGCAACAACAGGACAGTGCCCACCGACCAATAGATGGCCATATGCTTGCCCGTGGTCAGGTAGCAGGCCATCCATGCCAAGTTTTCAAGGGTGTCCGGATCAGCGCAGAAGCTGAACATGCCCGCCCACTTTCATCTGTTGTTCTTCATGTGCGGTCATGCGCCGTTTCTCAGAAAATTCCCCGCGCGATGACGTTGCGTCATCATGTTAGGCTTGCGGGGTGAATTTCACCAGAAAAAGGAAATTGCCATGACCGACACGTTTGTTTTCAAAAAGCCGATTGCCGCCGTTGTCGACAATGGGTCCGGGATGTTCCAGCCGCCGATGCCTGCCTTCGAGGACCCGTCCTTTGGCAAGAAGCTGCCCGGCGTGGTGTCCTATGACTATGCTGACACGGGCTCTCTGGTGCCCGTCGCCTTCGAGGATCCCAGCTTTGGCAAGAAGGCCCCGCCGGTCTTCGAGGATCCGTCCTTTGGCTTTCTGCCTCCGGCGTTCGAAGACCCGTCGTTCGGCTAAGGAAACGGGACCGCGGAATTGCCTCCGCGGCCCCGATACCGGATCAGAAGGTTTCGCCGACTTCCCATTTTTCGATCAGCGCGTTCAGCGTGCCGTCGTCCTTCATGGACTGGATGGCCGCATCGAACTTGGCACGCAGTTCACCGTCGCTTTCGCGGAAGCCCATGCCGATGCCGCCGCCGATCAGCACGTCGTCGCCCACAAAGGCCAGTTCGCTGTCTTCCTCGGCGATGGGCGCAAGAAAGGCCTTGTCGGCCAGCACTGCGTCTGCCTCGCCGTTGCGAACAGCGGCGATGGTTTCGTCGGGGGTGGCGAATTCGACCAGGGTCGCACCCATTTCAGCCACGTAGGACGCCTGAATGGTGCCTGCCTGCGCGGCAAAGACGCCGCCTTCCAGGTCCAGTTCTGCGCCAACGGGTGCAAGGAAGGCCGACGGGTCGGGCTGGGTGTAGTTCTGGGTAAAGTCGATGACCTCGTCACGTTCGTCGGTGATCGACATGCCCGCGATGATGGTATCGTAGTTGCCGGACACGAGGTTCGGGATGATCGAATCCCACTCGTTGGTGACCCATTCGCAGGTCAGTTCGGCGCGTTTGCACAGTTCGTCGCCCAGTTCACGCTCGAAACCGTCCACTTCGCCCGCGTCGTTGATGAAGTTGTAGGGGGCATAAGCGCCCTCGGTGCCCATGCGCACGACGGAATGGCTTTCGGCAAAGGCAGCGCCTGCCAGCATCGCCAGTGCGGCGGTTCCGATCATCAGTTTTTTCATTGGTGTCTCCCTGGTTGTTCTCCGGTGGCGATGCCCCGGTTGCAGAATGTGGACCGCGAAAAACGGTCTAGGCGTGGACGGTCGACTTGAGGAAGCCCCTCAGCCGCTCCGACTTGGGCGCGCCGAACAGCGTTTCCGGCGGGCCCTGTTCCTCGATCAGGCCCTGATGCAAAAAGACCACGTGGTCGCTTACATCCGAGGCCATCTTCATGTCGTGGGTCACGATGATCATCGTGCGCCCTTCCTGTGCCAGCGATTTGATGACGCGGACAACTTCCTGTTCCAGTTCAGGGTCCAGCGCCGATGTCGGCTCGTCAAACAACAGCGCCTCGGGTTCCATGCACAGCGCACGCGCAATGGCGGCGCGCTGTTGCTGGCCGCCGGACAGCTGGGCCGGATAGGCATCGCATTTGTCGCCGATCCCGACTTTTTCCAGATAGCCCCGTGCCGCCTGTTCAACCTGCGCGCGATCACGGCCCAGCACGGTAACCGGTGCCTCCATCACGTTTTGCAGGATGGTCATATGGGCCCACAGATTGAACTGCTGGAACACCATGGAAAGATTGGTGCGAATTCGCAGCACCTGCTTGGGGTCGCCGGGGCGGCGGTCGTGCCCCTGACCCTTCCAGTGGACCGGTTCGCCCTTGAACAGGATTTCACCTTGTTGGCTGTCTTCCAGCAGGTTGCAGCATCGCAGCAGAGTGGACTTGCCTGACCCCGAAGATCCGATCAGCGAAATCACACAGCCCTTGTCGGCCCGGATGTCGACGCCTTTCAGCACTTCGAGCGACCCATAGGCCTTGTGAAGGTTGCGGATCTCGATAACGGGTGTTTCGGACAAGTGATCACTCACATCTGCGTCAGATTGCCGGGTATCAATCCGCAAACCGCCCTGTTTTGCAAGGGGTGGAGGGCCAAAAAGGCCCTTGTGACCTTGGGTCAGGCCGGGACTGGTGCCGGGATCGGCAGGGCGCGGTAGGAATCCGTCGGCAGAACGGCCAAACCAACCGGCCCGCCCATGGCAAAGCGATCCTCTTCGCCCAACCGTTCCAGCGCGGTCCCAAGCGCCGCGCGCAAGGGGTCTGGGTCAATCCCCCTTGCGGCGATCAATGCGAGGCCCGGGGTCGGCGTGGTGCGAGCAACCGCCTCCAACGGTTCTGCCATGGCGGGGCACATGCGGGACAGGATGCGCCAGCTAACGGCGTCGATATAGGCCACGTCAGCACGCCCATCAGCCACGGCAGCAGCGGATTCGCGATGCGCGCCGGTTGCCAGATAGCCCGCAAATGGATGTCCGCGGGTCGAGCCCCAGCCCGACTGGCTGTCGGCTGAATTATAGGCCAGACGCAATTCCTCACGCGGGCGGGTTTCGCCGCGTCGGGTCACGACCACCGAATGATACCACCCGGCGGGCGTGTCCGGCAGGTCAAAGTCGAATGAGGCGACATAGGTCACCTGATCAAGGAAATGGCTGGCAAAGGGCAGGCCGCAGACATGCGACAGTTTCAGGTCCGGCGCGCCCCAATGCAGATACCAGTCCGAAGGCAGGTCCTCGGGGGCGGTGATCGGGGGCAATTCGGGCATGAGCGACCGCAACTCTTGCCAAAACCGGGTCCAGGCCGCGGCATTTTCCGGCCACCAATACATCGGAAGGCTTGCGGTCACGATTGTTTCTCCACTCTTTGACGGGCGCGCGCACTGTCGATGTCGCGGATCCCCAGCAGGTTCGAGACCAGCCGCAACAGGGCGTCTTCTTCGGCGTCGCGCACGCCGTCGGCCAGAACCACCTGCCACAGTGCCTCGATCACGCCGATCCGGTCATCGTAGGGCACGGCATCCTTGATCGCGCGGGTAAAGCGCACGGTGTCGGGGGCTTCTGCCTCCAGCGCCTCGCCCTCGCTGCGCAGGCGCGCCGACTCGAAGGGCGACAGGCCATAGCGGGCGGCCAGAATTCGGTCGATCCGGTCCCGCTCGCTGTCATCAAAGGTGCCATCCGAACGGGCGACGCGCACAAGCAAAGCAGTCAGCGCAAGGCGGGCGTCCGCATCGGGAAGCGGGGCGGGGTCGGGCGCCGTCAGGCGTTTGAGGAAATCTGCAAACATGTTTTGCGATATAGGCCTGCGACAGGGCGGGCACAAATGGTCAGGGGATCACGGCTGCGCTGCGGGCGGCTTCGTTGTCGTGGCTTGCCACGCCAAGCTGTTCTTCGACCAGTTGCACCAGCGCCGCTTCGCGCGCATCGGTGATGCCATCGGCCCATGCCACCTGCCACAGGGCCTGCACTGTTTCGACCCGGTGCGCATAATCGACATTTTCGCGGATCAGAGCCGTCATGCGGGCGTCGTCGGTGATCTCATGGGCCAGCCGTTCACAGGTCGCGCGCATCTTGGCCGCCTCGACCGGGTTCAGACCAAAGGCCTTGGACAGCGTGCGGTCGATCTGGCTGATTTCTTCGAAGAGATAGGTCTTGTCCGCCTGCGCCACGCGGACCAGCAATGTTCCAAGCGCCAGCTTGGCATCGGGTTCGGGTAGCGGTTTGGGTTGCCGTGGGCTGCTGTGGAAAAAGGCTTTGAGTCGCTCGAACATGACCGGATCCCGGTGAGTGTTTTCCGCTGGTTAGCACAGGGTGCGCGTGGGCGTCACCTCTTGCGACGGGCGATTGTTCCGAATTGCTTGCCCAGTGTCGCCAGTGCCTCATCCAGCCCCCAAGGCGGGTTCACCACAAAAAGACCCGATCCCACCATCCGGTGTCCGTCGCGCGCCGGGGGAAAGCCCACTTCGTGCCGCAGCCCATCCGGAAAAGACTGTTCCAGCTGGCGCAACATGGGCACATGCGCCCCGTCCGTAAGGATCGGATACCAAAGGATCTGGATGCCGACGTTCCATTTTCTGGCGATCGAGGCCATCCAGCCGGGCAGCTTGGCGTAATCTGCCTTCACCTCCCAACTGGGGTCGATCAGCATCAGCCCTCGGCGAGGATCCGGCGGGCAAAGGCTTTGTGCCATGTCAAACCCGTCTTGTTGGTAGATCCGGGTATTGGGTGCCCTGAGTGCGGCGGTCAGCGCCGCGTTTTCCTGTGGGTGCAGTTCGGCCAGATGCAGGCGGTCCGCCTCTCGCAGCAGGGTCCGGGCGATCAGTGGAGAGCCGGGATAGGCATCTGGCCCATGATCTGCGCGCACCTGCGCCATGGCGCGGGCATAGGGATGATCTTCGTCAAACCACGACTGCGCAAGGGCGATCCCCTTGGCCGCCTCGCCGGTCTTGCGGGCCGCCGCGCCCGAGAGGTCGTACAGCCCCCGACCCGTATGGGTTTCGAGATAGCTGAGCGGTTTGGGTTTGCGCGTGAGATAGTCGACCACCCAAGCAAGCGCCGCGTGCTTGTGCACATCGGCCATGTTTCCCGCGTGATAGGCATGTTGATAGGACAGCATGCAAGCGCCCTAATCCCAAGCAGCGGGGCAGGCAAGGGGCTTGCCGCGACGCATGCCGGCTTGCGCATTCGTCAAGGTCCGCTATCACCAAGGACCATGGCACCGGTGAAAACCGGTTTTTTATGGATGATTTGATGGGGCAGGCGGGCGTGCAGGGCGTTGTCGACCGCGAGGCGCGGGAAAAGGAACTGCTGGAGTACCTTCGCGTCTACGTGATGATCTGGCAAAAGATCGACTTCATCTGGGGGATGTTCATCACATCCTACATCCCGCTTTTCGGCTTCCTGCATTTCTATCAGGGAGAGATCGGGATGTCCTTTGCCGGCCTCTTTGCGCTGGCCATCGCGGTCTTTACCTATGTCAACGCCCAGGCCCTGCGGCAGCACTATGACATCGCCATCACCATGAGCCGCGAGTTCCGCCGCCTGAACCGATCCTTCCCGGACATCAACGGCGCGCTGACCAGGACGGCCCATGACAACCGGCCCCGGCTGGTGCGCTTTACCCACGGCTTTGCCTTTCTTGGCTTCGTCTACATGTTCGTGGGCCGCATCGGGGTGGGCTTTTGTGCGCCGGGCACGGCCCAGACCGGCTGGGGCTGTATCTTTAGCTTGGTCTTGGGATAGGCGTGCCCGGCATTCTTAGTGGTGCGCCATGAATGCGCAGCCGACGGCTTGGACCGGGGCAAGCGTGCCGGAAGCCGTCCGGCAGGCGCATGTTTTCCGCCTTACTTTTTACCGAAACGAAGGCAAATGTCGCGCGCGGTGAGGAGTGGGGCCAAATGGGCGGTCAGTCCGTCCTAGACCAACCGCGACACCTCTTTCGCCGCCCGCACAAAATCGCGGAACAGGGGGTGCGGGTCAAAGGGTTTCGACTTCAATTCCGGGTGGAATTGTACGCCGATGAACCAGGGGTGGTCGGGCCATTCCACGATCTCGGGCAGGCGACCGTCGGGCGACATGCCGGAGAAGACAAGGCCGCAGGTTTCCAGTTGGTCCTTGTAGGCGATGTCCACCTCGTAGCGGTGGCGGTGGCGTTCGTCGATGGCGTTGGTGCCATAGACCTTGGCCACCTTGGAGCCTTCGCTGAGCACCGCGTCATAGGCACCCAGCCGCATGGTGCCGCCTTTGGCATCGTCGGGGCGGCGGTTGACCTTTTCGTTGCCCTGCACCCATTCCTTGAGGTGGTAGACCACCGGTTCGAACCGTTTTTCGCCGGCCTCATGGTCGAATTCCTCGGACCCGGCCTTGGCCACGCCGGCCACGTTGCGCGCGGCCTCGATGACGGCCATCTGCATACCAAGGCAGATGCCGAGGTAGGGCACCTTGTGTTCGCGGGCGAATTGCGCCGCCTTGATCTTGCCCTCGGTGCCGCGTTCGCCAAAGCCGCCGGGCACGAGGATCGCATCGTATTTTTCCAGATGTGGGGCGGGGTCTTCGCCTTCGAATGTCTCGGCATCGACCCATTCGACATTGACCTTGACCCGGTTCGCCATGCCACCGTGGGTCAACGCCTCGGCGATGGATTTATAGGCGTCCTCAAGCTGCACGTATTTGCCGACGATGGCGACGGTGACTTCACCCTCGGGGTTGTGGATGCGGTCGCTGACGTCTTCCCATTTGGTCAGGTCAGGCTTGGGCGCGGGGCTGATCTGGAAGGCATCCAGAACCGCCTGGTCCAGCCCTTCGCGGTGATAGGCCAGCGGCGCATCGTAGATCGACGAAAGATCCTGCGCGGCAATCACGCTGTCGGGGCGGACGTTGCAGAAAAGCGCCAGCTTTTCGCGTTCCTTCTGGGGAATCGGGCCCTCGGAGCGGCAGACAAGGATGTCGGGCGCCAGACCGATGGAGCGGAGTTCCTTGACCGAGTGCTGGGTCGGCTTGGTCTTCAGCTCGCCGCTGGCCTTGATGTAGGGCAGCAGGGTCAGGTGCATGAAGATACACTGGCCGCGCGGCTTGTCCTGACTGAACTGGCGGATCGCCTCGAAGAAGGGCAGGCCCTCGATGTCGCCGACCGTGCCGCCGATCTCGCAGAGCATGAAGTCGACCTCATCCTCACCGATCGAGATGAAATCCTTGATCTCGTTGGTGACGTGGGGGATCACCTGGATCGTCTTGCCAAGGTAGTCGCCGCGGCGCTCTTTCTCCAGCACGTTGGTATAGATGCGGCCGGATGAAACGGAATCGGTTTTGCGTGCCGGAACGCCGGTAAAGCGTTCATAATGCCCAAGGTCCAGATCGGTTTCCGCGCCATCGTCGGTGACAAAGACCTCACCATGTTCAAAGGGCGACATGGTGCCGGGATCGACGTTCAGATAGGGGTCAAGCTTGCGCAGGCGGACTGAAAAGCCGCGCGCCTGAAGCAATGCGCCAAGGGCGGCCGATGCCAGCCCCTTGCCAAGCGAAGAGACCACACCACCGGTGATGAAGATGAAGCGTGCCATGAGGGCGACCCCGTGAATTCTGCGTGTGAGCGGGCCCGTCAAAGACCCAATTCTTGCCATCCCGCTGTCCCACGGGACAGCAGCATCACGGGATTAAAGCGATAGCGGATTCGCAAAGATTTGTCCAGCCAACCGCAAGATGCTGTTGCGGTTGGTTATCTGCGTTCAAACCCTAGTAGGGAGATCAGTCGGCCTTGGGCACCAGCGGCGCATCAGGGTCCGCGCCGTCCGCCGAAGGCGGCGGAATCAGCGAATTGGGATCGATACCGCCAAGACCCGGAGCCGGTGCGGGCTGGGTCTCTTCCGGGCCCGGAGCGCCGAGACGGTCAAGGATCGAGCTGCCCGAGGCGTTCTGGGCTGCGATGATGGTCAGCGTGATCGAGGTCACAATAAAGCTGGCCGCAAGGATCCACGTCAGTTTGCCAAGCGCCGTCAGGGGCGCACGCTGGCTCATGGCACCGCCGCCGCCAATCCCCAGGCCGCCGCCCTCACTGCGTTGCAGAAGCACGACGCCGATCAGGCCAAGAGCCAGAAGAAGATGGACGATGAGGATGACGTTTTCCATGGGGCCTGCGTCTGTTCGGTCGGTTTCGGGGTCATGTAGGCGAAGCAGCCACTGGGTGCAAGCGATGTGTGCGGGCAGGGGCGATGCCGGCCATGTTTGGCGCAGCCAAGGCAATTGCCGAACGGGCGGGCTTTGGGCATGGTAAGGCCATGCCTCATGATCACGCCGATGACGCCCCGCCGCATAGCCTGTTGCCGCCTGAACCTGCCTTGCGGGTCAAGGCACTGGAATCGCTGTTGACCGCCAAGGGGCTGATCGACCCTGCCGCGCTGGATGAAATCATCGAGACTTATGCCCACAAGGTCGGGCCACGCAACGGGGCCGCGGTGGTGGCGCGGGCATGGTGCGATCCGGCCTTTCGTGCGCGTCTGTTGGAGGATGCATCGGGCGCGGTGGCCGAGTTGGGATTCACCGGACGACAGGGCGAACATATCGTCGCGGTGGAGAATACGCCGGAGCAGCACAACATGGTCGTCTGCACGCTCTGCTCCTGCTACCCGTGGCCCTTGCTGGGCATTCCGCCGGGTTGGTACAAATCCGATGCCTATCGTGCGCGGGCGGTGCGGGAACCGCGCAAGGTGCTGTCCGAGTTCGGCGTGACCCTGCCAGAGGGGCAGAGGGTGCGCGTCTGGGATTCGACCGCCGAGGTGCGCTACCTCGTGATCCCGATGCGGCCGCAGGGCACGGATGGGCTGGACGAGGCGGGGCTGGCGGCGCTGGTCAGCCGGGATTCGATGATCGGCACCGCCTTGGTGGAGCCGCCGCAATGAGCCGGGTTCACGATATGGGTGGCCGGCATGGTGACGGCAGCGTGGTGCCGGACCCCGAGGATGCCCCTGTATTCGCCGAAAAGTGGCACGGGCGCGCGCTGGCGCTGACATTGGCGGCGGGGGCTTTGGGTCAATGGACTTTGGACCGGTCGCGCTTTGCGCGCGAAAGCCTGTCGCCTGCCGACTATCTGGCCTTTTCCTACTATGAGAAATGGCTGGCCGGTTTGGCGGATCTCCTGGTGGCGCAGGGTGTCATCAGCCGCGAGGAATTGACCGGCGCCACGCCGCAGCCCTCAGCATTGGCGGAGCGGCGGATGCCCGCCGCGAAGGTTGCCGCAGCCTTGTCGCGTGGCGGTCCGGTCACACGGCAAGGCCCCGCCCCACAGTTCGCCGTGGGTCAGAAGGTCCGCACCCGTCACCCGGCCCGAAACCTCATGGTGTCTGGCGGCCACACCCGCTTGCCGGGTTACGCGGCGGGGTTTGTCGGGGTGATCGAACGCAGCCACGGCTGCCATGTCTTTCCCGACAGCAATGCACATGGTCTGGGGGAATGCGCCGAGCCGCTGTACACGGTGGTCTTTGACGCGAACGAGGTCTGGGGCGAGGCAGAGGCCCCCGGCGATATGGTCAGCTGCGATCTCTGGGAAAGCTACCTGGAGCTGGTGGCGTGACTGAACCCCCTGTTTTCGAAGCGCCTTGGCACGCGCAGGCCTTTGCCATTGCGGTCTCGCTGGAGGCGCGCGGCGCGTTCACATGGCCCGACTGGACAGAAACCTTTGGCGCCGTGCTGGCCGAACACGGCGCGGACAAGGAATTGAACGGCGGCGATGATTATTTCAACGCATGGATCGCGGCGCTGGAACGGATTTGCGCCGCGAGGGGCATCGCCGGGGCCAAGGATCTGTCGCATCTGCGTCAAGCCTGGGAGGCGGCTTATCTGTCGACCCCGCATGGCGAACCGGTGCGGATCGATTGACGACTAGACGCGCTGGCCCGCCACGTAGGTCGCCGCGATGGCGCGGTCGTCCCCCATCATGATGGTGGGAAAGAGGGCCTCCCAGATGTCATTGGCCCTTGCGCTGCGCTGCGCGATGGCCGGGGTCGAGCCGAGGTCGAGCGCGATGAAATCCGCCTCCATCCCCGGGGCGAGGCTGCCGATCCGGTCATCCAGCCGCAAGGCCCGGGCCGAACCTGCCGTCGCCAGCCAGATCAGTTCGGCCGGGTGCAGGGCGCGCCCGCGCAGTTGCCCGATTTCATAGGCCGCCGCCATGCTGCGAAGCATCGAAAAGGATGACCCTCCGCCGGTGTCGGTGGCCAGCCCAACGCGCAGCCCGGCCTTGGTCAGCCCGTCCATGTCGAACAGGCCGGACCCGATAAAAGTGTTGGAGGTCGGGCAATGGATCAGGGCCGCGCCCACCTCTCGCAGCCGGTCCTTTTCGCGTGCCTCCAGGTGGATGGCATGGCCATACAGCCCGTTTGCGCCCAGAAGGCCAAAGGATTCATAGGTGTCGAGATAGTCGCGCGCCTGCGGAAACAACGATTTCACCCAGTCGATCTCATCCGTCTGTTCGCTGAGATGTGTCTGCATCAGGCAATCGGGGTGTTCGGCCCAAAGCGCGCCAAGCGCCTGTAATTGCTCTGGCGTCGAGGTGGGCGAAAACCGTGGCGTGATCACATAAGAGGCGCGCCCCTTTCCATGCCAGCGGTTCAGCAGTGCCTTGCTGTCGTCATAGGCGCTTTGCGCGCTGTCACGCAGGTTTTCGGGTGCGTTGCGGTCCATGCAGGTCTTGCCTGCCAGCACACGCATTCCGCGCGCTTCGGCTGCGGCAAAGAAGGCCTCGACCGAGGCGGAATGGATCGTGCAATAGCTGCAAACCGTCGTGGTGCCCTGCGCGAGCAGCAGGTCCAGATACCGCCCGGCGATCTCGGCCGCATAGGCCGGATCGGCAAAGCGCATTTCCTCGGGGAAAGTATAGGTGTTCAGCCAGTCGATCAGACGTTTGCCCCAACTGGCGATCATGGCGGTCTGCGGGTAATGCGCATGTGCGTCGATGAAACCGGGCAGCAACAGGGCCTGCCCGTGGTCTGTCACCGAGGCAAACTCACCCTGCCGCAATGCGCTTGCGGGGCCGATGTCCGCGATCCGCCCGTCCTCGACAACCAGTGCGCCCTGCGCCTGATGCCGGGCGGACTCTGGCCCCTCTGCCATGGGGTCGGCGGTGAATGTCAGGGTCTGGCCCAGATGCAGGTGACGTTTGTTCATGCAGCAAAATCTATGCGGCCCGATTGCAAAGGTAAATGCGCGCTCGCCCCTGTTGTCCGCCAGTTGCATGTCATAGTGTCGGGGCAAATCAGGCGGAGGGCAGGTCATGGCCGAAGAGATCGAACTCGAAGCGCCCGAAATGGAGCGCGAAGACGCCTATGCGCTGGACCGCAAGGCCGTGGCGGCAATCCTTTACGCCGTGGATGTGGATGACCGCGAACAGTTGATCGCGCTGATGGAGCCGCTGCACGCGGCTGATATCGCCGACCTTCTGGAACAGGTGAACCCCTACGACCGGGGGCGGCTGATCCGCCTCTACGACAAGGAATTCGACGGCGACATCCTGTCCGAACTGGACGAGACGCTGCGCGAAGAGGTGATCGGGGTCCTGACACCGCAGGTGCTGGCCGAGGCGGTCCGCGAACTGGACACCGACGACGTTGTCGACCTTGTCGAGGATCTCGAAACCGAACAGCAGGACGCGATCCTTGACGCGCTCGAGGCGGGCGACGCGGCGGCGGTCCGTCAATCGCTTACCTATCCGGAGTTCTCGGCCGGGCGCCTCATGCAGCGCGAGGTGGTCATGGCACCCGAACACTGGAGCGTGGGCGATGCCATCGACTACATGCGCAGTTCCGACCGGTTGCCGGAACAGTTCTATCACGTGGTCCTGGTCGATCCGAAACTGCGTCCCGTGGGCAATGTGACACTGGGCAAGATCATGTCCTCGCGCCGCGACGTTTTGCTGAAAAAGATCGTCGAAGACACGTTTCACACCATTCCAGTCACGCGTGACGAAGGCGAAGTGGCCTATGCGTTCAACCAATATCACCTGATCTCGGCGCCGGTGGTGGATGACAACGACCGGCTGGTGGGGGTCATCACCATAGATGACGCCATGGCCGTTCTGGACGAGGAAAACGAGGAAGACATCCTGCGCCTCGCCGGTGTGGACGGCGAAAGCCGCCTGTCGGACAAGGTGATCGACACGACGAAACGGCGCTTTCCATGGCTGGCGGTGAACCTTGTGACCGCGGTGCTGGCCTCGCTGGTGATCTCGCAGTTTGAGGAGGCCATCACGCAGGTCGTGGCGCTGGCCGTCCTGATGCCCATCGTCGCCTCAATGGGGGGCAATGCGGGCACCCAGTCGCTGACCGTGGCGGTGCGTGCCCTGGCCACCAAAGACCTCACCGGGGCCAACCTCTGGCGGGTGATCCGACGCGAGGTCGCCGTGGGGCTGATCAATGGTCTGGCCTTCGCCGTCATCATGGGGATCGTCGGCATCCTCTGGTTCGGGTCCTTCCAGTTGGGCGGGGTGATCGCCACGGCCATGGTTATCAACCTCGTGGTGGCGGGTCTGGCCGGGATCGTGATTCCGGTGATCCTGGAAAAGGCCGGGGTGGACCCGGCGCTGGCCTCCGGCGCTTTTGTCACCACGGTGACCGATGTCGTGGGTTTCTTTGCCTTTCTCGGGCTGGCTGTATTGGTGCTGCTATGACAACTTTGGAAGATCGCAAGAAAGCCGCGCGCAAGGCCGCTTTTGCCCGCCGGAAATCCGCCTTTGACACACAGGCCCCCGGGGCCGCCGGCAAACTGAGCGAAGTCCTCGCAGGTCACCGCGGCGTTCCCCTGTCGGGTTTCCTGCCGATCCGCACGGAAATCGACCCGGTGCCCGCCATGGCCGAGGCCGCGGCCCACGGGCCGGTCGGTGTGCCGGTCATCATGGCCAAGGGGCAGCCGCTGCAATTCGCCCGTTGGGAACCCGAGATGCCGCTGATCGAAGGCGCTTTTGGCGCGATGATCCCGGAAAGGCCAGAATTCTTCGAACCGGAACTGCTGGTGGTGCCCCTGGTCGCCTTCAGCCGTGACGGGGGACGCTTGGGGTATGGCGGCGGGTTCTACGACCGCACGCTGGAACTCTTGCGCAGCAAACGCCCGACGCTGGCGGTGGGCTTTGCCTTCGGCGCGCAGGAGGACAGCGACCTGCCGCTGGAAGAAACCGACCAGCCGCTCGACATGATCGTGACCGAGGCCGAGGTCATCACACCGCGCCGCTAAAGGCCCGTCAAACCGGCGGGCGCGGGGCCTTTGCGCGCAGTTCCAGACGCCGCTCGCGCTCGAACACATACAGCCCCGAGGCGACGATCACCGCAATGCCGACCCAGGTCAGCGGCGTCGGGAAATCGCCAAAGGCCAGATAGCCGATCACGGTCGCACCGACGATCTCCAGATATTGCAGTGGCGCGATGGTCCCCGCCGGGGCCATGCGCAGCGCGAAGGTCAGGAACAGGTGCGAGATCGTCGCCACGACACCGACCCCAACCAGCATCCACATCCCGAACGCAGAGGGCCAGACCGGGTCGAACAATACATGACCTGTCCCCTCCATCAGGAACAGCGGCGGCAGGATCAACAAGGTCGCCGCCGTCGCCGTATGCCCCTGCAAGACCAGCGGATGCAGCCGCCGCGCCATGGCGCGCGTCATCAGCATATAGACCGAGAAAAGCGCCGCCGTCCCCAGCGGCAGAAGCGCCACCGACCCCAGATCGGAAAAACTGGGCCGGATCACCAGCAATGCGCCGCCAAACCCCACGACGCAGGCGCTCAACCGCCGCCAGCCCACCGGCTCGCCCAGAAAAACCGCCCCCATGAGGATCAGGATGAATGGCTCGACAAAAAAGATCGAGATCGCATCCGCAATGGGCATGTACCGCAGCGCGGTAAAGAACATCCCCGTCGCCACCAGCAATGCCGCCGCCCGCGCCAGATGCAGACCCGCATCACGCAAAGTCACGCGGCCAAGATGTCCCATCACCGCCGCAAGCGGCAAAAGGATCACAACCTGGATCGCAAAGCGAAAGGCCAGGATCTGCGGCACCGGCACCTCGGCGGGCGTCGCCTTGGCCAGCGCATCCATCATCGGTGCCAGCGCGCAAAAGGCCAGCATGAACAGAATGCCCAGCGTGGTGCGGTCAGAAGGGGTGGTCATCAGCGGCCTCGGGAAAAATTCTGCCGCCACAAGACCCGTGCCGCCACCGAATGTCAAAGCGGAACCCCCGCTTCTTCTTGGCGAAAATACTCCGGGGGAGTCGACCGGAGGGAGACGGGGGCTGGCCCCCTCCCGGTCTGCCTCAGGGGCTCAGGGCAGTAGCGTCAGCCAGATCCAGGCCGTCAGTACCGAAAGACCGGTCGCGATCAGCACCGCCGAGGCGGCCACCCGCCGTGCGCGGCCATACATGTTGGCAAAGACATAGGTGTTGATCCCCGGCGCCATGGCAGCCGTCAAAACGGCTGAGCGGAAGGCCTCGACCGACAGGCCGGTGGCCTTGCCAAGGGTCCATGTGATCGTCGGATGCAGCACCAGTGACACCGCACAGATATAGGCGATCACCCGTCCGTCACCCTGCGGCTTGTACCGGCACAGCACGCCGCCCATGCCGAACAGCGCGACCGGCAGCGCGGTGCGGATCAGCATGTCCAGCGCATCCGTGGCGACGCGCGGCAGCGTCAGGTCGGTGACATTGGCCACCAGCCCCAGTCCGATACCGATCACCAGCGCGTTGCGGAACATCGCGCGGCCCACCTTGGCGGGCAACGCCCGGTTGGAAATCCCTGCGGCGCGGGCGCGGGCGATCTCCATCGCGGTGATGCCGATGCCATAGCAAAAGGGCGAATGCATCGCGACGATCACGTAGTTCGCCTGAAGCGCATCGCTGCCATAAGCGCGTTCGGTGATCGCCAGCCCGATCATCACCGAATTGGCAAAGAGGCAGCAAAACCCGATGGCCACGGCATCTTCCCAGTCGCGCTTGAACAGGTATCGCGCGCCCAGCAGCCCGGCGGTAAACCCGGTGGCCGACCCGGTATAAAAGCTGACCAGCAGCCAGGGGTTGAAATCAGGGCCAAGTTCCAGCGTCCAGATGGCGCGGAACAGCAGGCAGGGAATGGCGAAACTCTGGGTAAAGCTCATCAACCCGTCGACACCGCTTTCCGAAAACCAGCCTTTCCAGACGGCCAGATACCCCGCGCCGATGACCAGAAAGACCGGCAGGATGACGTCTAGCAGCGCCTGCATCTCAGCGCCCCGCCGTCATCGCCGGGTCAAAGCGCATAGCGAATGACCATCCCGTCATAGGCGGGGGTGATATGGGCTGCGGTCTCGGCCTCGACCTCGGCATAATCCAGGTCGATATGCATGTTGGTCAGAACCGCCCGGCGCGGCGCGGCGCGGGCGATCCATTTCAGCGCAAGGTCAAGATGCGCATGGGTCGGGTGCGGCGTGCGGCGCAGCGCGTCCAGCACCCAGCAATCCAAGCCTTCCAGCGCGGGCCAGGCATCGTCGGGGATGGTCGCCACATCCGGCAGATAAGCAAAATCGCCAACCCGGAATCCCAGCGCGTCGATGCTGCCGTGGTTGACCTCGAACGGGGTCAGCGTGACCGGACCGCCTGCGCCCTCGATGGTCACCGGCCCTTTGATCGTGTGCAGGTTCAGGATCGGCGGGTAGGGGGAGCCTTCGGGCTGCACGAAAGCATAGGCAAACCGCGACAGCAGATCGTCCTGCGTGTCACCATCGGCCCAGACGTTCAGCCGCTCGCGCGTGTTGAAAACGATCTGGCGCAGATCGTCCAGCCCATGCACATGGTCGGCATGGGCATGGGTCCACAGCACCGCGTCAAGCCGCCCGACGCCCGCGTCCAGCAATTGTTCGCGCATGTCGGGCGTGGTGTCGATCAGCACGGTGGTCGTGCCCTCAGGGGTCTCACGCTCGACCAGCAGGGAACAACGGCGCCGGCGGTTCCGGGGATTGTCGGGATTGCAAGCGCCCCAGTGGCCGCCAAGACGCGGCACCCCGCCGGACGATCCGCAGCCCAGAATGGTAAACCGGATTTCACCGCTCATGCATGGGCCTCCGGCCGGGCCGGGGGATGGTCGGCCTGCCAGCGGGCGACCTTGGAAAACAGCCGGTCGAAATTGGCCTCGGTCCGGGCGGCGAAGTCTTCGTAGGGCAGGCCAAAGACCTCGGCGCCCTTTTTCGCGGTATGAGCCACGTAGGACGGTTCGTTGCGCTTGCCGCGATGGGGCGGCGGCGCGAGGTAGGGGCTGTCGGTTTCCACAAGGATCCGGTCCAGCGGTGCGGCGGCAAAGATGTCGCGCAGTTCTTGGGACTTCGGAAAAGCTGCGATGCCGGACATCGACAGGTAAAACCCAAGATCCAGCGCCGCGCGGGCCAGTTCGGGTGTCGAGGAAAAGCAATGCATGACACAGGTGTATTCCTGCGCCTTGTAGCCTTCGGCCAGAATGCGGGCCATATCCTCATCCGCATCGCGCGAATGGATGATCAGCGGCAGGCCGGTGGCCTGCGCGGCCTCGATATGGATGCGCAGGCTTTGCTTCTGCACCTCGGCGCTGTCGGCGGTATAGTGATAATCCAGCCCGGTTTCGCCGATGCCGACGAATTTCGGGTGTTGGGCCAACGCAACCAGTTCATCCACCGAGGCCAAAGGCTCTTCGGCGGCAGACATGGGATGCGTGCCGGCGGCATAAAACACGGGGTCATGTGCCTCGGCGATGGCGCGAACCTGCGGTTCATTCTTCAACCGGGTGCAGATGGTCACCATGCGATGGACACCTGCGGTCAGGGCGCGAGAAATCACCTCGGGGCGTTCCTCGGCGAAATCGGGGAAATCGAGGTGACAATGGCTGTCGGTAATGGCGGGAACGGTCATGACGGCTCCTTGGTTGACGGTGGTATCTAGGATGCCGCCGGGAGGGTCAAGGTGGCGAGGCGCGATGATCCGGAGCGGCGGCTCCGGTCCGCGCGGCTGCGCAGATGCCGGGCAGGGTGCTGTCCGTCAGGGCGTTAACAGCCCAGCGGGCCGCGCCACGGGCCGCAGGAGGAAAGGCGCCGGACGGACGAATGGCCGGGCCACGGGCCGTTGCGTGCTGGCAGGGGCCTGTGCGGTGGGCGGCCCCAGTTCGGGATCAATCTTTTCCGGTTCCGGTTGCGGCGGCGTTGCCGGCGGATCCGGCGTGACCGGTGGCTCCTCCGGGGGCGGATCGGGCCGGGTTTCCGGCGGAACCGCCGGGGCAAGGGCGCGCGGCTCGGCGGCTTCCGTCACGGGGGCGGGGGGCGGCGGCGCGCCCGGGTCCAGATCGATCTGCGGCAAGGCCCCGGCCCGGGGCGCTGTCAGTCCCGGGCCCGCGGCTCTTGGGGCGGCAGGACCGGCGCGCAGTGCGGCGCGGCTGCTCTGCAATTCCGTTGCGGAAAAGGGCGCAGGCAGTCGCAGCGCCACCGGAGCGTCGTCGCCAAGCACGGGACGCGGACGCGACGCGGCCTCGGGTGCGGGCAGGGCGGTCGCTGCGGCGGGCATCGGCGGAGCAGGAGGAGCGTTCCCTGCAACGGGTGCTGGCACTTCGGGGCGCGGGGGGCGTGGCATGGCTCCCGCGGTCGGAGCCTTGGGCGCGTCGGGCACATCCGCGTCGGGGGGGCGATCCCATGCGGCGACAAGCGCGCTCAATTCTGGCGTGACAGGCGCCAGCGCCAGCGCTGGGTCAGGGGCCGTGTCTCCGGGGGCCGAGATCATCAGCAGGGCCGCAACATGCACGGCCAGCGCCAGCAATAGGCACAGCAGCAACTCGATGACCGGTCGGCTGGTCATTCCGTGGTTCCCCCGGTTGTAACCAGATCAACCCGACCCGCTCCGGCCTGCGCCAAAAGCGTCAGCGCGCGCGCCAGATGGCGGGCCTCGGTCGCTTGGTCCGTCAGCAGCCGGACAGGGCCGGCGGTGGCTGCGGCGGATATAGCCTCGGGGCCGCGCAGGGTGCCAAAGGTGACAAGCCCGGACGGCGCGAGGATCAGTAGGGGCCGCGCCGTATCCGGGGGCTCGTCCACGGCCAATTGGCTGCGCCCCGCGCTGCCGGGATCGGCGAAATGCGCCGTCAGCAGAAAGAAGATGAGCAGCAGGAAGACGATATTTATCATCGGCACCACCGGCTCGGCCCGGGGCTTTGGCGGTCCGGGCCAGAAACGGCGGGGAGAGGTGAGGCGCGAGGTAAACATCTGCCTATTCCACCACGGCCAGTTGCGTCATTCCGGCCTTGCGCAGTTGGTCGAGGATCAGCAACAGCCGGTCTACACCCGTGCCCGGCGCGGGCCGCACGACGATGACATCCTGCGGGTTGGTCATCAACGGGGCCAGAGCGGCGGGCAGGTCGGTCACCGTGAGGCCGTTCAGCGCGACCCTGTCGGGGTGAACCGTGATCAGCCGGGGCGGTCCGATATAGGTCGGGCTTTCGCCGGGGCGGGCAAGCAACAGGGAAATGCCCTCGGTCCCGCCAAAGCGCGCCACCAGCATGAAGAACACCAGCAGCAGGAACACCACGTCGATCATCGGTGTCAGGCTGGGGCGGCGACGGCGCGGAGAAACGGGGAGGTTCAGCATGGTTCAGCTTGCCTCCGCCTCGTCCTCGCCGTCTTCTGCATAGTCCCACGGCGTGGTGAAGACACGGGTGACAAGGTCTTCGAGATCATGGGCCAGCCGGTCGGCCATACCGTCAAAGACCGAAAGCATCACGCTGGCCGGGATTGCCACGGCCATGCCAGCGGCCGTGGTCAGCAGCGCTTGCCAGATGCCGCCAGCCAGCGCCGCCGGATCGGCTTGCTGGCCGCTGTCTTGCAAGGCCTGAAAGGCGTCGATCATGCCCAGCACCGTCCCCAGAAGGCCAATCAGCGGCGCAATGGTCACCACGAGATCCAGCATCCGCAGACCAAGCCGTGTCTCGTTCAACACAGCGCGGGCCTGCCGGGCGGCCTCTTCGCGGGCGTCTTCCTCGGGGATGGACAAACGCGCCTGCATCGCTGCCTGCGCCACGCGTGAACGCGGGGCAGGATCAAAGGAGATATGGCTCAACGCCAGCGTCGTCTGTCCCTGTCCCCAGAAGCGCAGCGCGGTTTCCGCGCCTGCGCGTTTCCACGTGCCCAACCGCAAAAGCTGCCAGAGCTTCCACAGGATCAGCGTGAGCGTCAGCACAGAAAGGACCGCAATGGCCCAAAGCGCGGGGCCACCACGGTCGAGGAACTCTGTCAATGTGCTCAGCGTGGGCATGGGCAGGCCTTTCCGGCGTGATCAGTGCGTCCTGTGTCAGTGTTCACATGAAACGCCTCGCGGGGCGACCCCTGCGTTTTTTTACGCGCGAGGCTTTGCGGAAGTGAATGTTGGGTGACACTTATTCTTTCAGTGAAGGCGGAAGACGGTCGATTAAGGCGGCAGAAGTCGGATGGTCAATAAAATAAAGGGCTTAACCGTTGGGATCGACGCCCAGCTCCCTACGTCGGAGTTCTTCAGTACTGCCCGAATAACGGGGGATCGAGCGGAATCTGGCACCATGCCTTTGAACTGTCCCGTCGGCTGGTCATGGCGCGCAAACCCCTTTCAATACAGGTTTAATCGGTGCTTTTGGGGCTGTGATTCTGTTTTTAGGGCGTGTTTTGCGGAGCGGGAACTGGGACGCTTGGCGCCCAGTTCGATATCAGCGTCCCAGATGGCGATTATCGGCATAAAAACAAAGACCTGAAAGGTCGCGTGCCCTGCCGGAGTTTCGCGGTAAGTGGGAGGCGAAATTGGCTGTGCCGTGTCTTGGTCGGATGCGGAAAGCGCTCGCGAGCTCCCATCACGCAAGCTCTAGATTATGGCCGACGCAATTGAGCGTCGTTTCCTTGCCCACCTGGGCGCGAAGAAGCGGCTGGTCTTTGCGGCGCAGGGATTGGGAGGGCAGGCATACTATGGGGATGCGAGCCTTGCCAACGGTGGCCTGAAGCGGGGGTCGCGGGCCTATTCCCGTTGCCTTGAGGTTGTCGCCAAGTGCCGTGCGGCGTCTGCGGCCGCTGGTCGCCAGTTGGTCGTGCCCGCGGTTGTCATCATCCATGGCGAGGAAGACTACAAAGCGTCGACGGGAACGACACGGGCCGAATACGAACGCGCCCTGAGCCAGTGGCGTATCGCATTGGAAGAGGACATCCGAAAGATCACGGGGCAGACCGATAGTTTGCGGGCCTATGCCAGTCAGGCGAACCGCGCGCAGACTGAAGAGATCGGCGTGGATCTTCGGACACCGCTGGCAACGCTGAGCGCCGCTCAGCGCGATCCCAATATCGTCTGCGCGGGGCCGATCTACTATACGGCCGACAGCGGCGACGGATCCCACCCGGACAATCGTGGATACCGTCGCATGGGCGAGATGTTCGGCGATGTTCTGGCGCGGGATCTCTTCGGCGCATACTGGACACCGCTGCAGATCGAACGCGCCTACTTCACATCGGCGATGGGCAGATGACGGTCGTTGGCGCCTTGCCGACGTCCGGTGCGCTGACCTTCGTGGTTGTGGGCCGTGCCGGGGCAGGGAACAACGGCGTCCTCGTCGGCAGCGAGGCCGTGGCCTCCGGGGCTGAAGGAACCTTGATCCTGCATTCGAACAGCAACGGCAGCACCAAGTTCCAGATCGAGTATCCTACGAACGATCGGCGCAACGCCACATCCCCGGGCTGGTATTACGCTGACGGACCAAACATCTTCGTGGGCAGCCACAATCCGGTGGCTGACGAGATGGCGTTGCGGATCAACCGTGGAGAATACGAAACCACGGATATGGCAGGTGTCTCGACAGCAAATGGGAATTCCACCCTGACCGTCGGGGGAGCAGGGCCGGCTGGCGGCTCCTTCGGAAGATGGAAGGGGGCGACATTGCCGAGATCATGATCTTCACAGTCGCGCTCCATCAGGACGCAACCCTGCTCGCAGCGGTCGAGGCCTACCTGGGGGACCGCTATGGCATCGCGGCACCCTGCCACCGGGGCGTGAATGGCCGTTCAAGAGCTCTTCAAGGAGGCTCTGGAAAGATCGCGTCGGGCTGCAGGGTAGGGCGCCGGGTCCAAAACCGCGTTGCTGTAAACCTTGCTGTCATTCACTGCAAAAATTTCCGTCACGCTACACACGCTACACACAAGCTGCGGTGCGCGGGGCGGGGATGGGAAATGATGGCACTGTCTATGGGAAATCATGGTCCCGGCGGGCAAAACCCTGCCGAACGGGGGTGGCGTCGCAGATTTGAGGGTGATTCGAAGGCCGTTTTCGGGCAGAAAACGCTGGGATCCCCGTGGCGACCCACGGAAACCCATGGGATGTGCGGGATTTCCCGGTCCTGCATGGGAATTTTTTTTCGAATTTGGATCTGTCTATATCTTGTGGGTGCATCTGATTGCTCTGCTAGGTCTGTGCCCGCCTTGGCCCGTTTGTCCCGATTTTGCCTCAATCGGGCCGGTCTGGCTACTGTTTGGCCCAAATGGGGCCATAAAAAACTATTGATTACCATCCAGTACCATGTCATCCATAACTCACACGATGAGAACGGAAGCAAGGGCATCCAAGACCCGGCACCAACTCACAAAAACAATAAGAGCAGGTTTCATACAGGCGTCCGCTCTCATCGTGAAACACAAGGATCCGGCGCGCGGGCGAGCAGACATCCCCCCAGGTGGCGCGCGCAGTCGGAGACACCCGCTTAGCGGGTCAGGCGGCGGGTTGATCAATGGCAGCTGATCAACCCGCCGTATTTCGTTTGAAACGGGGGCAATGAGGGGCCGAGGGCAGTGAGCCGAAGGCTGAGGTTCAGAGGCGAACATCGACTGAAGGTCGATGCAAAGGGTCGGATGTCCATTCCGGCCGACTTTCGCCGTGTCCTCGAAGCCAATGACCCCGCATGGGATCCCGAAAGCAAGGATCACGCGAACCCCGAACTGGTCATGGTCTTTGGCGATGCCCGCAATCCATTCCTTGAATGCTACACGGTCGAGGAAATGGAGAGGATCGAGGCGCGGATCGACCGGATGAAATCCGGTGAACGCAAGAAATACATGATCAAGGTGTATTCGTCCGGGGCGACCACGACCACCGTGGACCATACCGGCCGCATCGTGATCCCGGCCAAGCTGCGTGCGCGCTATGGCATCGGCGCCGAAGCCTATGCGGTGGCCAACCTGAACAAGTTTCAGATCTGGGCGTCCGAGCGTTATGTCCCGACGGACTCGCTGGAAGAGGACGACATGCCCGAAGATCTGCCCGAAGACCTTATGGAATGGCTCGACGAGGCCGAGGAGGAATAAGTGTCCGATCCCGCGGCGCAAAATGGCGGCGCACCTCATGTCCCGGTGCTGTTGCGTCCGCTGTTGAAGGCGGTGACGCCGGTTGATGGCGTCTGGATCGACGGCACCCTTGGCGCGGGCGGGTATACCCGCGGACTGCTGGAGGCCGGGGCCGACAAGGTGATCGGCATCGACCGCGACCCGCTTGCCCATCAGATGGCCCGCGACTGGGGCGCGCCCTACGGTGACCGGCTGGAACTGGTCCGGGGCAACTTTGCCCAGATGGACGAGGCCGCGGACCGCGTCGATGGTGTGGTGCTGGATCTTGGCGTGTCCTCGATGCAGCTGGATCAGGCTGAGCGAGGATTTTCCTTCATGAAGGACGGTCCGCTGGACATGCGGATGGGGCAGGACGGTCCGTCGGCTGCGGATATCGTGAACTCTGTCGACGAGGCAGAGCTTGCCAATATTCTTTATATCTACGGTGAAGAGCGGCAATCGCGCCGCATTGCCCGGGCCATCGTGCAGGACCGTCCCTTTGACCGCACTTTGCCGCTGGCCGAACTGATCGAACGGGTCATCGGGCGGACCAAGCCGGGACAGGCCCATGCCGCCACCCGCAGTTTTCAGGCGCTGCGCATTGCCGTGAACGGGGAATATGACGCGCTGTGGCAGGGTTTGATGGCGGCCGAGCGGGTGCTGAAACCCGGCGGACGGCTGGCGGTCGTGACGTTCCATTCGGTCGAGGACCGGATGGTCAAACGGTTCTTTCAGTTGCATGGCGGCAAGAAAGCGCATGTGAACCGCTACGCGACCGAAACTGCCCTGCCGACCGAACCGTTCGAGGTTCTGACGCGCAAGGCGATCGGGCCGGACGATCAGGAACTCAAGGACAACCCTCGGTCGCGTTCGGCGAAACTGCGGGTGGGGCGCAGGACAGATGTGCCGGCGCGCCCCGTCGAGGCGGCGGAATTGTCGATGCCGCAGGTGACGTCAACCACAAGGAGAAGATGAGATGCGCGGATTTCTGTTCCTGCTCGCGGCTGCGGCCGTCATCAGCTCCGGCTACTGGGCCTATTACGAGAATTACCGAACCAAGGCAGAGCTGGATCACGTGGACGATCTGCGCCGCGAGATCGGTGCCGCGCGGGAACGGATCGCAATCCTGCGCGCGGAATGGGCCTATCTCAACCGTCCTGACCGGTTGCGGGATCTTGCGGAGTTGAACTTTGATCGCCTTGGGCTGTTGCCCTTTACTCCGGATCAATTCGGCCGGATCGATCAGGTCTCTTATCCCCGGTCCGAAATTCTGGACCTGACACAGCCCGTCGACGTGACTTCGGCAGGGGCGACGAACCCATGACCCGCACACCGCTTCGCCCGCTTGCCCGCATCCTCGAAGCCCGCCAGAACGGTGAGAACCCCGACGCAATCGAGCGCGAAAACCGCCGTCTGCGGCACGAGGAAATGCATGACCGCCTGCGCCTGCGGGCCGAGGGGCGGCTATTGGTGCTGGCGATCATGTTCGTCTGTGCCTACGGGGTGATCGGCGCACGTATGGGAATGCTGTCGGCCTCGGAACCCGAAGAGCCGCGGGCGCAAGCCAGCGGGGCTTCGATCATCGCCAGCCGGGCGGACATCGTGGACCGGCAGGGCCGGTTGCTGGCGACGAACATGTCGACCCACAGCCTTTATGCGCATCCTCGGCAGATGGTCGATCCGGTGCGGGCGGCGCAGGAACTGGCGCGGATATTCCCGGATCTGGAGGGTGAGGATCTTGCCCGCCGCTTTACCGATCCCAAGCGCAAGTTCCTCTGGGTCAAGCAGAAACTCAGCCCAGAACAGATGCAGGCGGTGCATGACATCGGAGAACCGGGCCTGTTGTTCGGCCCGCGCGAGATGCGCCTTTACCCCAACGGCCCCATCGCGGCACACGTTTTGGGCGGTGCGCGTTTCGGGCGGCAGGGCGTTGCCTCGGCCGAGGTCGTGGGCACCGCCGGGATCGAGAAATTTCTGGACGACGATCTGCGCGATCCGGCGCGCGAGGGCGCTCCTTTGGCGCTGTCGATCGATCTGTCGGTTCAGGCTGCCACCGAAGAGGTGCTGGACGCTGGTATGAAGCTGCTCAATGCCAAGGGGGCGGCGAGCGTCTTGATGGATGTCTATACCGGGGAGGTGATCGCCATCGCCTCGTTGCCGGATTTCGATCCGAATGACCGTCCGCGACCGCCGATTCAGGGCGAGCAACCTGACGACAGCCCGCTGTTCAACCGGGCGGTGCAGGGGCTGTACGAACTTGGGTCGACCTTCAAGATCCTGACCGTTGCGCAGGCGCTGCAACTTGGGCTGGTGCATCCCGAAACCATGATCGACACCAAGCCGCCCTACGAGGTGCAGGGCTTCAAGGTGGGCGAGTTTCAGGGCAAGAACTATGGCGAATTGACCGTCTCGGACGTGATCGCCCGCAGTTCGAACCGGGGCACTGCCAAGATTGTCATGATGATCGGCCGTGGCCGCCAGCAGGAGTTCTACAAGAACCTTGGCATGTTCGAACCGCCGCAACTGGAACTGGTCGAGGCCAAGGGCGCCAAACCACTTGTTCCGGCGCGCTGGACTGACCTGTCTGCCGTGACGATTTCTTACGGTCACGGAATCTCGGTCTCTCCTCTGCATCTGGCTGCGGCCTATGCGATGATCGGCAACGGTGGTCACGTGGTTGAACCGACCCTGTTGAAACGCGACCGTCCGCGCGTCGGCGACAAGTTGCTGAGCGATGATGTCACCGAGGCGGCGCTGGACATGCTGCGCCGTGTTGTGATCGACAAGAAAGGCACTGCGTCCTTCGCCGAAGTGCCGGGCTATCGGGTCGGCGGCAAGACAGGGACGGCGGAAAAACCCAAAAAGACAGGTGGTTATCACAAGGACAAGGTGATCGCGACCTTCGCGGCCCTGTTCCCCACGGACGCCCCGCGTTACGCGCTGGTGGTTATGCTGGATGAACCTGTTGAAACCTCCGGCAGCAAGCCGCGGCGCACCGCGGGCTGGACGGCTGTACCGGTCGCGGCCGAGATGATCACGCGGATCGCGCCGCTTCTGGGCTTGCCTCCGGAGCATGATAAAGGGCAAGTGAAAACGTCAACGACGGCCTCGGACTGAGGTCGTTTTGCTGCGCTCCTGATCTGCCGGGCGCGCGGGACCAACAAAAGACCTGGGGGCAACCGAGAGATGGCGTCGGAACGCAAGATCCTGTCGAAAAGCCTGTCACAGCTGGGCCTGCGGGCGCGCGGCGGACGGGACGTGGCCGTGACCGGCCTTGCGGTGGACAGCCGTGAGGTGCAGGAGGGTTTCCTGTTCGCAGCCCTGCCGGGCACTCGCGTGCACGGCGGCGAGTTCATTCAATACGCCCTGCGCATGGGGGCCAGCGCAATCCTGACGGATGCGACGGGCGCACAGATCGCGCAGGCCGAGCTTGAACCCTCGGAAGCGGCGCTGGTGATCGCTGAAGATCCGCGGCAGGCGTTGGCCTATACGTCGGCATTGTGGTTCGGTGCCCAGCCGGAAACGGTGGTTGCTGTCACGGGCACCAATGGCAAAACTTCGGTGGCGACCTTCACCCGCCAGATCTGGCAGGAACTGGGGTTGCGCGCGGTCAATATCGGCACCACCGGTGTTGAAGGCGACTGGCAGACGCCGCTAAAGCATACCACTCCGGAACCCATCACCCTGCATCGTGTGCTGTCGGGGGCCGCCGAGTCCGGCGTGACCCATGCCGCGATGGAGGCCTCTTCTCACGGGTTGGCGCAACGGCGTCTGGACGGGGTGACACTGGCCGCGGCGGGGTTCACCAATTTCACCCAGGATCATCTGGATTACCACGAAAGCTTTGACGAGTATTTCGCGGCCAAGGCGGGGCTGTTTGCCCGCGTTCTGCCCGAAGATGGCGTGGCGGTCATCAACATCGACGATCCGCGCGGCGTGGACATGCTGGCCATTGCGCGCGCCCGCGGACAGGAAGTCATCACCGTGGGCCGCGAGGCGGCGGACCTTTGCCTGGAGGCGCAGCGCTTTGACGCCACGGGGCAGGAAATCCGCCTGAGTTTCGAGGGTGTGATCCGGCAGGAACGGCTGGGCCTGATTGGCGGGTTTCAGGCGGAAAACATCCTTGTTGCGGCAGGCCTCGTTATTGCCTGCGGTGGCGATCCGGCGGATGTCTTCGACGTTTTGCCGCTGTTGGGGACGGTACGTGGCCGCATGCAACTTGCCGCGACGCGGGACAACGGCGCGGCGGTCTTTGTCGATTATGCTCATACGCCTGATGCCGTGGCGACCGCCTGTCAGGCGTTGCGCCCGCATGTGATGGGGCGGCTGGTGGCAATCGTGGGGGCCGGCGGTGACCGGGACAAGGGCAAGCGTCCTTTGATGGGCATGGCGGCAACCGAACATGCCGACAGTGTCATCGTAACCGATGACAACCCCCGCACCGAAGACCCGGCCCGGATTAGGGCCGAGGTGCTGGCCGGAGCGCCCGGCGCGCTGGAGGTGGCCGACCGGGCCGAGGCGATCCTGCGCGGCGTCGATGGCCTTGGGCCGGGCGATGCGCTGCTGATCTGCGGCAAGGGGCATGAGACCGGCCAGATCGTCGGCGATACGGTCTATCCCTTCGACGATGTGGAGCAGGCAAGCGTGGCCGTGGCCGCGCTGGACGGGAGGGGGCTATGAGCGACGCGCTCTGGACCGCGACCGAGGCGGTTGCCGCCACGGGCGGCGAAACGCCGTGCGACTGGGCCGTGCACGGTGTGTCGATCGACACGCGCACGCTGGCACCGGGTGATCTCTTTGTTGCGCTGACTGCGGCGCGCGACGGGCATGATTTCGTGCAGCAGGCGCTGGACAAGGGCGCAGGTGCGGCACTGGTCAGCCGGGTGCCGGATGGCGTGTCGCCTGACGCGCCCCTATTGATCGTCGATAACGTTCAGTCCGGGCTGGAGGCGCTGGGTCGTGCGGCGCGTGCCCGGACACGGGCGCAGGTGGTTGCCGTGACCGGTTCGGTCGGCAAGACCTCGACCAAAGAGATGTTGCGCGCGATGCTGGCGGTGCATGGCACCGTGCACGCCGCCGAGAAAAGTTATAACAATCATTGGGGTGTGCCGCTGACACTGGCACGGATGCCGCGCGACGTGGATTTCGCCGTGATCGAGATCGGTATGAACCACCCCGGCGAGATTGCCCCTTTGGCGCGCATGGCGCGGCCGCATGTTGCCATGGTCACAACCGTTGCCCCCGCACATCTGGCTGCCTTCGAGAACATCGAAGGCATTGCCCGGGAAAAAGCCTCGATCTTTGATGGGCTGGAGCCTTATGGCACCGCAATCTACAACGGCGACCTGCCGGTCAGCGGCATCCTGCGCGAAAAGGCCGAAGAGGGCCGCCGCTGGGCGGTTAGCTTTGGCGAGAAAGCCTCGGACCAGTATCGCATCTACCGCGTGTCCGTTCAGGATGCCTGCACGGTGGCTATTGCCCGCTCGGGGATCGAGTCGCGCCTGTTCAAGGTCATGGCCCCGGGGCGGCATTTCGCAGTAAACGCCATGGGCGTTCTGGCCGTGGGCGAGGCGCTGGGTTTGGATCCGGCGCTGACCGTCATGGGGCTTGGTCAATGGCATCCCGGGGCCGGGCGCGGTCAGCGTGAACGGATCATGCTGGATCCGGTCGATACGCGGATCAGCGTCGAGCTGATTGACGACGCCTATAACGCGAACCCGGCCTCGCTTGCCGCCTCGCTCGAGGTGCTGGCCGCGGCGCAGCCCCGCCATGGCGTGGGCCGCGTGGCCAAGGGCCGACGCATTGCCTATCTTGGCGACATGAAGGAACTGGGCGCCAGTGAGGTGGATCTACACCGCGCTGTGGCCAACAGCCCCTCAATGGACCAGATCGACATGGTGCATTGTATCGGCCCTTTGATGCAGCATCTGTGGCGTGAATTGCCTGCCGACAAACGGGGGCATTGGACTGAAACCAGCGACAAGATGGCCGAACGTGTGGCCCGCGATCTGGACGCGGGCGATGTGGTTCTGGCCAAGGGGTCGCTGTCCATGGGCGTGGGGCGCGTGGTTGACGCCATTCGGAAATTGCGCCAAGCGACACCGGACTTGGACGGATAAGGGAACTGGGAACATGCTTTTCTGGCTGACAGAGTTCAGCGATGGCGGCGACGCCTTCAACCTTTTCCGCTACATCACCTTCCGTGCCGGGGGCGCGTTCTTGACCGCGCTGATCTTTGGCTTTCTCTTTGGCCGTCCGCTGATCAACGTCCTGCGCAAACGTCAGGGCAAGGGGCAGCCAATCCGCGATGACGGCCCCGAGGGGCACTTCGTCAAGGCAGGCACGCCGACGATGGGCGGACTGCTGATCATCGGGGCATTGATCACGTCGACTCTGCTATGGGCGCGGCTGGACAACCCCTTTGTCTGGATGGTGCTGTTTGTCACCATGTCCTATGCGGCCATCGGGTTTGCCGATGACTATGCCAAGGTCAGCAAGCAGAATACCGCAGGACTGTCCGGCAAGGTGCGGCTATTGCTGGGGTTCATCATCGCGGGGATCGCCGGTTTCTGGGCATCGCACTACCATCCCGATGCACTCAGCTATCGGGTGGCTTTCCCGATCTTCAAGGATACGCTTCTGTATCTCGGCTTTTTCTTCATTCCCTTCGCGATGATCGTGATCGTCGGCGCGGCCAATGCCGTCAACCTGACCGACGGTCTTGACGGGCTGGCCATCATGCCGGTCATGATCGCGGCCTCGACCCTGGGCGTGATCGCCTATGCGGTGGGCCGGGTCGATTTCACCGAATATCTTGACGTCCACTATGTACCGGGCACGGGCGAAATCCTTGTCTTTGCGGCTGGGGTTGTTGGCGGGGGGCTTGGCTTTCTGTGGTACAACGCGCCGCCCGCTGCGGTTTTCATGGGCGATACCGGATCGCTGGCACTGGGCGGGGCGCTGGGGGCCATCGCGGTGGCGACCAAGCACGAGATCGTTCTTGCCATCGTCGGCGGGTTGTTCGTGGTCGAGGCGCTGTCCGTCATCATTCAGGTGCTTTACTTCAAGCGCACGGGCAAGCGTGTCTTCCTGATGGCACCGATCCATCACCACTATGAGAAAAAAGGCTGGGCCGAGCCGACCATCGTGATCCGGTTCTGGATCATCTCGCTGATCCTCGCGATCATCGGGCTGGCCACGCTGAAGGTGCGCTAAGGCGCGGATCTGGCAGGCGCCGACGGTTGCGCCGCGAGTCTTGAGAACAGGAGAGGGGCGATGATCCCAGTGCGCGGGTTTGACGGGGCCGTTGTCGCGGTTCTGGGGCTTGGCCGGTCCGGCCTGTCGGCAGCGCGTGCGCTGCGCGAGGGTGGGGCGCGCGTCGTTGTCTGGGACGATACCGTGGCCGCCCGCGAACGGGCCGAGGCCGAAGGTTTCGAGGCGCGGCGTCTGGATCGGGTCGAAAGCTTTGATGATGTGGCCTGTCTTGTGACTTCGCCGGGTATCCCGCATCTCTACCCTCAGCCAAATGCTGTCATTGCCGCGGCCTTGCAGGCCGGCGTGCCGGTGGACAACGACATCGGCCTGTTCTTTCGCAGCCTCGGCGAGGGCTGGGCCAGCTTCGACCAACCGCCCAAGGTGGTGGCGGTCACCGGGTCCAACGGCAAATCCACCACTTCGGCCCTGATCCATCACGTGCTGCACAGCGCGGGCCGTGACAGCCAACTGGCGGGCAATATCGGGCGCGGGGTGCTGGACATCGACCCGCCCGAGGACGGCGGCGTTGTGGTGCTGGAACTGTCCAGCTACCAGACCGACCTTGCACGCAGCCTTACGCCGGATGTGGCTGTCTTTACAAATTTTTCCGCCGATCACCTTGATCGCCATGCCGGGCTTGGCGGCTATTTCGCGGCCAAGCGCCGCCTCTTTGCCGAAGGAGGACCGGACCGGGCCGTGATCGGCGTCGATGAGGTCGAGGGTCAGTATCTTGCCGGCCAGTTGTCCGAGGGCCGGGCGGATGATCGCGTGATCCGTGTGTCCAGCAGTGTCAAACTGACCGGGCCGGGGTGGTATGTCTATGCGCGCAAGGGCTTTTTGTCGGAATGGCGCAAGGGGCGGCAGGTTGGCTCGATCGACCTGCGCGAGATTACGGGCCTGCCCGGGGCGCATAATCATCAGAACGCCTGCGCCGCCTATGCCGCCTGCCGCAGCCTTGGGCTTGGCCCGCGCGAGATCGAGGCCGGGATGCGCAGTTTTGCCGGGCTTCCACATCGCAGCCAACGGGTGGGCGAACGGGACGGGGTGGTTTTCATCAACGACTCCAAGGCGACAAACGTCGACTCTGCGCTGAAGGCGCTACAAGCCTTTCCCAAGGTGCGCTGGGTCTGCGGTGGCTTGATGAAAGAAGGCGGACTTGCGCCATTGATCCCCGGGCTGTCGCATGTGGTCAAGGCCTATGTGATCGGCCGCGAACCTGAAAGCTTTGCCTTGCAACTGCCTGATGTCGATGCGGAAATCTGCGGTGACATGGCAACGGCCGTTGCCCGCGCCACGGCGGATGCTGAACCGGGCGAGGTGGTGTTGTTGGCCCCGGCAGCGGCAAGCTTTGACCAGTACGACAATTTTGAAAAACGCGGGGCGCATTTCATTGATTGCGTCGAGGCGGAATTGGCCAAGTCCTGAAGGCGGTTACGCGGCGATGCTGCGGCCCGCTGCCATGGCCGAGGACCACGCCCACTGGAAATTGTAGCCGCCCAGCCAGCCGGTGACATCGACGGCCTCGCCGATGACATAAAGGCCGGGCAGATGCCGGGACATCAGGGTTTTGGAATCCAGCCCCGATGTGCAAACCCCGCCCAGCGTGACTTCGGCGGTCCGATAGCCTTCGGATCCCGCAGGCTTTAGCCGCCAGTCGGTCAGGGTGGCTTCGAGGTCGGCGATCCGCGAGTCCGACAGATCGGCGAGATTGCCTTTCAGATCGATTTCCCGCCCCAGAAAATCGACCAGCCGGGCAGGCAGATGCGCAGAGAGCTCCGTGGTCAGGGCGCGGCGGCCTTCGGTGCGGCGCTTGCCGCGGAGCATTTCCCCGAAGCCCCCCGTCGGAAGCAGGTTGACCGAAATCTCTTCGCCCTCGTGCCAGTAGCTGGAGATTTGCAGGATGGCCGGTCCCGACAGCCCGCGGTGCGTGAACAGCAACGCCTCTTCAAAGCGGGCCTCTGCATTGGACACAACGCTGGGGGTCGCCACGCCCGAAATCCCGGCAAAGCGGTCCCCAAAGGTCAGGGGCACCAAAGCAGGGCGGGTCTCGGTGATCTTGTGGCCGAACTGGGCGGCGATCTCATATGCCAGCCCCGTGGCCCCCATCTTGGGGATGGACTTGCCGCCCGTTGCAAGGATCAGGTTGTCAGAGGTTATGTCGATCGGTCGACCGTCTTTTTCGACCGTGGTGACGAAACGTCCTTCGGCGTGGCGGACCGATGAAATCCGGGTTTCCAGCCAAAGTTCGGCCCCGGCCTTGCGCATCTCGTCCAGCAGCATATCGACGATCTGCGTCGATTTCCCGTCGCAGAACAACTGGCCCAGCGTCTTTTCGTGCCAAGCGATGCCGTGCCGGGATACGAGATCCAAGAAATCCCACTGGGTGTAGCGCGCCAAGGCGGATTTCACGAAATGCGGGTTGCCCGAGAGAAATGCATTGGGCGCACAGTACATATTGGTGAAATTGCAGCGCCCGCCGCCCGAGATGCGGATCTTTTCCCCGGCTTTCTTCGCATGGTCCACGACCAGCACGGAGGGACCGGCATTGGCGGCGGCCATCAGGCCGGCGGCACCGGCGCCAAGGATCAGGGTCGTGACATGCATGGCCTGCGCAATAGGGGCAACGGCACGGATTCGCCAGAGGTCACTGCCGCCCGCGTGGCGGCCCGGGCACACCGGTCCCGCATCGCCCCGGAATCCTTTGGCTTGCGCCCGGGAAATGCGATAGACTGGTCAACAGACCCGGAAAACCGGGCGAGTTGAGGCAGTCGGGCGGTGCTCAGATGACAGAGATGGTTTTCGGAACGGTGCCCGTTAAGGGCGGCGAACCGGTGTTGCCGAAGTGGTGGCGGACAGTGGACAAGTGGAGCTTGTCCTGCATTTTCATGCTGTTCGGGGTTGGCCTTTTGCTGGGCCTCGCGGCCTCACCGCCGCTGGCCGAACGGATTGGTTTGCCGCCGTTCTATTATGTCCAGAAACAGGCTTTCTTTGGCGGTCTGGCCATGGTGGTCATGGTGCTGGTTTCGATGATGGGGCCGGTCACGGTGCGCCGCTTTGCGGTGCTGGGCTTTCTGGTGGCCTTTGTCGCGCTGGCGCTGTTGCCGGTCTTGGGCACGGATTTCGGCAAGGGGGCAGTGCGCTGGTACAGCCTTGGCTTTGCCTCGCTGCAACCGTCCGAGTTTCTCAAGCCGCTGTTTGTGATTGTATCGGCATGGTTGATGGCGGCGGCGCAGGATCTGGGCGGCCCGCCGGGGCGCGCCTATTCCTTTGCGCTGATGGTCAGCATCGTGCTGATGCTGGCCTTTCAGCCGGACTTTGGTCAGGCGGCGCTGATCCTCTTTGGCTGGGGTGTCATGTGGTTCGTCGGCGGCGCGCCGATGTTGCTGCTGGTGGGTCTGGCCGGGCTGGTCGTCATGGCGGGCACAGTGGCCTACAACTACTCGGAGCACTTCCAGCGCCGTTTTGACGGCTTCCTGAATCCCGAAGTCGATCCGACCTCGCAATTGGGCTACGCCGAGAATGCGATCCGCGAAGGCGGTTTCTTTGGTGTCGGCGTGGGCGAGGGGCAGGTCAAGTGGAGCCTTCCGGACGCTCATACCGATTTCATCATTGCCGTCGCAGCCGAGGAATACGGGCTTGTTCTGGTCCTTGCGATCCTCACGCTTTACGCGGCGATCGTGATGCGCAGCCTGATCCGGCTGATGCGCGAACGCGATCCTTTCATCCGGCTGGCGGGCACCGGGCTGGCCGCCATGTTTGGCGTGCAGGCCATGATCAACATGGGCGTTGCGGTGCGTCTGCTTCCCGCCAAGGGAATGACCTTGCCCTTTGTCAGCTACGGGGGGTCGTCGCTGATCGCCGGGGGCATTGCCGTCGGCATGTTGCTGGCCTTTACCCGGACGCGCCCACAGGGTGAAATCCGCGACATCCTGCGTGGACGCGCGCGGTGAACGCCATTTATGGGCAGGAACCCGCCTGTCTTCCCCTTGTCATGGACGCCTGCGCCGGGATGATATATCCGCGCGTGGATCGATGACGGAGACAGGATTATGGGCAAGCGCAGGCCTTTGCTGGTGATGGCGGCAGGCGGGACCGGGGGGCATATGTTCCCCGCTCAGGCGCTTGCCGAACTGATGCTGGCGCGCGGCTGGCGGGTCAAGCTGTCAACCGACGAACGCGGCGCGCGTTATACCGGAGCTTTTCCCGAGGGGGTCGAGATCGAAACCGTGTCCTCGGCGACTTTTGACCGGGGCGGAATATTGGCCAAGGCCGTCGTGCCCTTCCGGCTTGCGACCGGGGTGATTTCGGCGATTTTCGGCATGCGCCGTGATCGTCCCGATGTGGTTGTGGGCTTTGGCGGTTATCCCAGTGTGCCGGCGCTGACCGCCGCCTGGGTGCTGAAATTGCCGCGCATGATCCATGAACAGAACGGCGTTCTGGGCAAGGTGAACACATGGTTCGCCAACAAGGTCGACGTCATGGCCTGCGGCACATGGCCGACCGCGCTGCCCGAAGGGGTTGAAGGCATCCATACCGGGAACCCTGTGCGCGGTGCGGTCCGTGAACGGGCCGGGGCCGGGTATATCGCACCCGGGCCTTACCCGATGTCGATCCTTGTGATCGGCGGCTCGCAGGGGGCGCGGGCGCTGTCTGACATTGTACCGCCCGCCATCGCGGCACTGCCTCTGGACATGGTGGGCAATCTGCGCGTCAGCCATCAGGCCCGCGAAGAAGATATGGAACGGGTGGCCACCTACTATGCGGAACACGGTCTGGATGCCGATGTTCAACCCTTCTTTCACGACGTCCCCGCACGGATGAGCGAGGCGCAACTGGTGATTTCGCGATCGGGCGCGTCCTCGGTTGCCGACATCGCCGTGATCGGGCGACCCAGTATCCTGATCCCCTATCCTCATGCCACCGGCGACCATCAGGTCGCCAATGCGCAGGCGCTGGTGGATGCGGGCGCGGCGGTTCGCATGCCGGAAAGCAAGCTGACCGTCGAGGCGTTGAGCGAGGTGATCTACACGGTGCTCAGCGATGATGCGGGCGCGATCCAGATGATGCGGGGCGCGCTGTCCGTGGGCAAACCGGAAGCGGCAGAACATCTGGCGGCATTGGTCGAAGACCTTGCCGGACAAGCACAACAACAAGAAGAAGAGGGCAAGACAGATGAAGGATTTGGGGATTGAGCGGAGCGCCTGCATGACCGGGGCGACGAAACTGCCGGGTGATGTGGGCGCGATCCACTTTGTCGGCATCGGTGGCATCGGGATGTCCGGCATCGCCGAGGTCTTGCTGAACCACGGTTACCAGGTGCAGGGATCTGATCTGAAATCCTCCAAGATCACCCGCCGGCTGGAAGAACTGGGCGCGCATGTCTTCGAAGGCCAGCGGGCCGAGAACCTCGACGCCGCCGAAGTCGTAGTGATTTCATCTGCCATCAAGCCGGGCAACCCCGAACTGGATGAGGCACGCCGCCGCGGTCTGCCGGTGGTGCGCCGGGCAGAGATGCTGGCCGAACTGATGCGCCTGAAATCCAACGTGGCCGTGGCGGGAACGCATGGCAAGACCACGACGACGACCATGGTTGCAACGCTGCTGGACGCGGGCAAGTTCGACCCGACGGTGGTCAATGGCGGGATCATTCATGCCTATGGCTCGAACGCGCGCATGGGGCAGGGCGAATGGATGGTGGTCGAGGCCGACGAAAGCGACGGCACCTTCAACCGGCTGCCTGCAACCATCGCCATCGTGACCAATATCGATCCCGAGCACATGGAACACTGGGGCTCGATCGAGAACCTGCGGCAGGGCTTTTATGACTTCGTGTCGAACATTCCATTCTACGGGCTTGCGGTCTGCTGCACCGATCACCCCGAGGTGCAGGCGCTTGTAGGCCGTGTCAGCGACCGGCGCGTGGTAACCTATGGCTTCAACGCGCAGGCGGATGTGCGGGCCGTGGGGCTGACCTACAAGGCGGGCGTGGCGCATTTTGACGTGGTGTTCCAGCAGAGCGGCGAAAAGATCGAGGGCATGACCCTGCCGATGCCGGGCGATCACAACGTCTCTAACGCGCTGTCGGCCATCGCCGTCGCGCGGCACCTTGGCATGACGGGCGAGGAAATCCGCGAGGCGCTGGCCGCCTTTGGCGGAGTGAACCGGCGCTTTACCAAGGTGGGTGAGGTGAACGAAGTCACCATCATCGACGATTACGGCCACCACCCGGTTGAAATCGCCGCCGTGCTGAAGGCGGCGCGGCAGGCCTGTGGGGGACGCGTGATTGCCGTGCATCAGCCGCACCGCTATTCGCGTCTGTCGCATCACTTCGAAGAGTTCTGTTCGTGTTTCAACGAAGCGGACGTTGTGGCAATTGCCGAGGTCTTTGCCGCCGGCGAGGAGCCGATCCCCGGCGCGACCCGCGATGATCTTGTGGCCGGGCTTGTCCGCCATGGGCACCGTCATGCCCGCGCAATCCGCGATGAGGACGATCTGGAGCGGTTGGTGCGGGAACAGGCCATGCCGGGCGACATGGTGGTCTGCCTTGGCGCGGGTACGATTTCGGCCTGGGCCAATGGGCTGCCCAAGCGGCTGGAGGCGGCTCAGGGCTGAACCCGGCCCGCACCGTCGGTGCATTCTGCAAACATTCGGAAACGGCCCCCTTGCGGGCCGTTTTCTTGTTCATCGCCCCTTGGTCCACGCCAGGTTTTTATGCAATTGCATCTAGCGCAGGGGTTGTGCGGACGCGGAAAAGGGCGCAATCTATTGTCACCTCTGGGGGGCACGGAGGACAGACAATGTCGTTATCGCTGATCCTTGCCTGTGCCTGGGCAGTGCTGGCAAATGTGCTGGCCATGATACCGTCCAGAGACAATCACTGGACGCGGGCCTATGTGCTGATCGCACTGGGCATTCCTCTTGTGGGGTTCGTAACTTACCAAAATGGGCCGTGGCTGGGGCTGTTCGTGTTGTTCGCGGGCATGTCCATGTTGCGTTGGCCGGTTCGCTACCTGTTTCGCTGGGTGCGGCAGGCCGCAAGGTAAGGGGCTCCTGACTGGCGCATGACGCCCTGACCGGCGACACTTGGGCCGGACAAGGAGGTATTGTGCCCATGGCTGTTTTCATTCTTGCAGCGGTGGCGCTGGGGTCGCTTGGCATCGGCTGGGTGCTGGTGCGCAATGGACTGAATGCCCTGACCTGCGGCCTTGCGGCGGCGCTGGGCCTTGCCGCGGGATGGCTTTTCTACATGACCGAGGTCACGCCGGGCTGGGACGGATTAGGCTATGCCATTGTCCTGATGCTGGGCGCTTTGCCTGCTTTGGCGGGGTTGGCGGTGGGGGCATTGATCGGACGGTGGCGGCGGATCCGGGCCGAGACACCAGCCAAGACCGCCTGACCCCTTGCGGCGGCGCGCGGCGCGGCCTAGCAAGCGGTCATGACACAGATCCCGACACCTCGTGGCCGCCTGACGGCTGATCGCCCGTTGAACGACCTGACCTGGCTGCGCGTGGGCGGGCCTGCGGACTGGCTGTTTCAGCCTGCGGATCTGGACGATCTGTGTGAGTTCCTTGCGGCGCTGTCGGCGGAGGTCACTGTTTTTCCCATGGGCGTCGGGTCGAACCTGATCGTGCGCGACGGCGGCTTGCGGGCGCTGGTGGTGCGCCTTGGGCGCGGTTTCAACGGAATTACCGTCGAGGGAACGCGGGTGACGGCCGGGGCGGCGGCGCTGGATGCCCATGTGGCCAAACGTGCCGCCGAGGCGGGCGTTGACCTGACATTCCTGCGCACCATCCCCGGCAGCATCGGCGGCGCGGTGCGGATGAACGCGGGCTGCTATGGCTCCTACGTGGCCGACCATCTGGTCGAAGTGCGGGCGGTGACCCGCGCCGGAGAGCTGGTGACGTTGCCGGCGGCGGATTTGCAGCTGGCCTATCGGCAAAGCGTTTTGCCCGACGGCTGGGTTCTGGTTGAGGCGGTGTTCGAGGGGACGGAGGGCGAGCCGGAGGCGCTGGCCGCACGCATGGAAGCGCAGCTGAAGAAACGCGACGAGACACAGCCGACCAAGGACCGGACGGCTGGCAGCACCTTTCGCAACCCGGCAGGGTTTTCGTCCACCGGACGCGAAGATGACACGCATGAGCTGAAAGCCTGGAAGGTCATCGACGAGGCCGGAATGCGCGGCGCAACGCAGGGCGGGGCGCAGATGTCGCCCAAGCATTCCAACTTTTTGGTTAATACCGGCGATGCCAGTGCAGCAGACCTTGAGGGACTGGGTGAAGAGGTCCGAAAAAAGGTTTTCCAACACAGCGGAATACAGCTACACTGGGAAATCATGCGGGTCGGCGAACCGGCGCGGTGATTTGGGCCACCGATTTACCAAAACAAGAGCAGGGGCCCGGCGACCACAGGCAGGTTGCATCAAATTCATGGCGGGATGACCCGCGCAGATAAAGGCGACAGGGGCGCAACCCCTGCGCGATAACGAGGGGCATCGACCCCGGGCAGTTGAGGCGTTTGGGGATGTCGAGCAGGACACTCCCGAAGGTGGTGGTTCTGAAAGGCGGGCCCTCGGCAGAGCGCGAGGTTTCGCTGGTTTCCGGCCGGGAATGTGCCACCGCCTTGAGGGGCGAAGGATACGAGGTGATCGAACTGGACGCGGGGCCTGATGTGGTCGCGCGCCTGCAAGAGATCGCGCCAGGCGTGGTGTTCAACGCATTGCACGGACGTTGGGGTGAGGACGGCTGTATCCAGGGCATGCTGGAATGGCTGCGCATTCCGTATACGCATTCCGGGGTGCTGGCCTCGGCGCTGGCGATGGACAAGGAAAAGACCAAGGAGGTCTATCGCGCCGCCGGTCTGCCGGTGGCCGACAGTCGTCTGGCCCGGCGTGAGGCCGTCATGGCGGCGCATGTCATGGCGCCGCCTTATGTGGTCAAACCCTACAACGAAGGATCCTCGGTCGGCGTCTACCTTGTGCATGAGGATGCCAACGGGCCGCCGGTGCTGGACCCGACCATGCCCGAGGTTGTCATGGTCGAGGCTTTTGTTCCTGGGCGCGAACTGACGGCGACGGTCATGGGCGACCGGGCGCTGGGCGTGACCGATATCGTGACCGATGGCTGGTACGACTACGACGCCAAGTACAAGGCGGGCGGGTCGCGCCATGTCTGCCCCGCAGAGGTGCCGAAGGAAATCTATGACGCCTGCCTTGATTATGCCCTGCGCGCGCATGAGGCCTTGGGCTGCCGGGGTGTGACGCGGACCGATTTCCGCTGGGACGAGGCGCGCGGGCTGGACGGGCTGATCCTTCTGGAAACCAACACGCAGCCGGGCATGACGCCGACCTCGCTGTCGCCGGAACATGGTGCGCTTGCGGGCATGAGCTTTGGCCAATTCTGCGCATGGATGGTGGAGGATGCCTCGTGCGACCGGTAGAGAGTTACATCAGTGACGATCCGCAGATGGCGCGGCTGGACCCGCGGGCCTCGCGGCTGAAATACCGGCTTGAGCGGCTGATGCTGACACCATTGGTGCGGTTTTCGCTGCGGGTGGTGCTGCCCTTTGCCCTGTGTTTCGGCGCTGGCGCGGCGTGGTTTTCGGTCGAGGAAAACCGCACGGCCTTCAACCTGATGCTGGAAGAGGTGCGCGCCGCGATTGAGGATCGACCGGAATTTCAGGTGCGGATGATGGCGATCGACGGGGCGAATGGCGCGCTGGCGGATGCGATCCGCGTCGAGTTGCCGATCGATTTCCCGCTAAGTTCCTTCGACCTTGACCTTGAGGCGCTGCAACGCCGCGTCGTCAATCTGGACGCGGTGAAATCCGCCGAGGTGCGCGTACGACAAGGCGGCGTTCTGCAAATCGACGTGGTCGAGCGGCAGCCGGTGGTGTTGTGGCGGACCGTGCAGGGGATCCAGATGCTGGACGAGGGCGGTGTCTTTGTCGCGCCCGCACGGCGGCGGGCCGATCACGCCGAACTGCCGGTGATCGCGGGTGACATTCTGCGGGCCGAACTGATGCAGGCGCTGGCACTGGTCCGCGAGGCGGAACAGGCGGGCCCCGAGGCGGTGGAGCAACTGCGCAATGCGGCGCCGCAGACGTTGGAACAGGCCGAGACCGCACGTTTGCGGCTGGCGGCGGCCGTGGACGAGGCGCTGCGGCTGGATGCGTTGACCGGACCGATCCGGGGACGACTGCGCGGTTACGAACGTGTTGGCGCGCGGCGCTGGGACGTGGTTCTTGACCGGGGGCAGCGGATCATGCTGCCCGAGAAAGGAGCGGAACGGTCCCTTGAGCAGGTGATTGCCATGGCGGTGACCGAAGGTGTCGACCTTTTGTCACGCGATCTTGTGGCGGTGGATCTTCGGCTGCCACGGCGGCCGACAATAAGAATGACGGATGCAGCCACGCAAGAGATGTGGCGCATCAAGGCGATCGAGGCGGGTAAGGAAGTGTTGCGATGATCGAGCTTTACGAGTCTCAAAGGGCGATGAGGAACATGCGCCGGGCTGCAATGCAGCGTGGTGTGGTGGCAATTCTGGACGTGGGCAGCTCCAAGGTGGCTTGTCTGGTGCTGCGGTTCGACGGGTCCGATCCCTCGGACGAGGGCATCGGCTCGCTGGCCGGGCAGTCGGGTTTTCGGGTGATCGGCGCGGCGACCACCCGGTCGCGCGGTGTGCGTTTTGGCGAAGTCCACGATATGGGCGCGACCGAACGGGCGATCCGCACCGCGGTGCAGGCGGCGCAAAAGATGGCGGGCATCCGGGTGGATCATGTCATCGCCGCATTTTCGGGGGCTGAACCGCGGTCCTACGGGCTGGCCGGCAAAACCGAGGTCATGGGCTCTACGGTGGACGAACAGGATGTGGCGCGGGTGCTGTCGGCGTGTGACGTGCCGGATTTCGGCCACGGGCGCGAGGTGCTGCACGCGCAGCCGGTGAACTTTGTGCTGGACCATCGCTCGGGGTTGATCGACCCGCGCGGGCAGATCGGCAATGAACTTGGTTGCGACATGCACATGCTGACGGTCGATGCGCAGGCGATCCAGAACCTCGCACATTGCGTCAAACGTTGTGATCTGGAACTGGCCGGGCTTGCATCATCGGCCTATGTCAGCGGGATTTCTGCTCTGGTCGAGGACGAACAGGAACTGGGCGCGGCCTGTATCGACATGGGCGGCGGGGCCACTGGCGTGTCGATCTTTATCAAGAAACACATGATCTATGCCGACAGCGTGCGTATGGGCGGCGATCACGTAACCCGCGACATCTCGAAGGGGCTGAAAGTCCCGATGGCCACGGCGGAACGGATCAAGACCTTTTACGGCGGTCTGGTGGCCACAGGCATGGATGACCGCGAGATGATCGAAATCGGCGGGGACACCGGCGATTGGGAACATGACCGGCGCACTGTCAGCCGGGCCGAATTGATCGGCATCATGCGGCCACGTGTCGAAGAGATCCTCGAAGAGGTGCGCATTCGGCTGGATGCGGCCGGGTTCGACCATCTGCCGTCGCAGCAGATCGTCCTGACCGGTGCGGCAAGCCAGATCCCGGGGCTTGACGGGCTGGCGTCCAAGATCCTTGGCCAACAGGTTCGGCTGGGGCGTCCGCTGCGTGTACATGGCCTGCCTCAGGCCGCGACGGGGCCGGGATTTGCCAGTGCCGTTGGCCTGTGCCTGTTCGCGGCGCATCCGCAGGACGAATGGTGGGATTTCGAGATCCCGGTGGATCGCCTTCCGGCACGGTCTTTGAAACGGGCCGTGCAGTGGTTCCGCGACAACTGGTAGGGCCGGGGACGGCGCTCCCGCGGTCCTTCGGCCCACGGATCGCCCCGCCCACCGTCCCGTCAAGCGGCGCCTTTGGCGCCGTTTTTCGCATCCGGCGGCAGGAAAGGGGCCCTTGGCCCATTGTCAACCGGGCCAGGCAAAGCCCTGAACGGCGCGCATCAGCGACTGTACCCCCGGCGGTTGACGGCGACCGGGAACGGTGACGGCCATGATCTCGCGCGCGACCTCGGGGTCGATCAGCGGGCGTTGCATCAGGCCCGGCAGGGTGACGGAATATTCCGGCATGAAAGCAAACCCGATCCCGGCCAGAACCATGGCCTGCACCCAGTCCTCTCGTTCCGAACGAAACCGGGCATAGAGCGAGATCCCTTCGGTTTCGCAGATCCCCATGACGGTTTCGCGCATTTCACAGGCCAGCCGGTCGACGTAGTTTTCGCCGGACAGGTCCGACAGGCGGATCGCGTTCATGCGGCCCAGCCGGTGTTCGGGCGGAAAGACAACGACATAACGTTCGGAGTAAAGCGGCAGCGTGCGAAAGCGATCGCCGATGTCGCCCATGCCGGTCATAACGGCAAGATCGATTTCATCCTGATCCAGAAGCTGCTGCAAATCGTCCAGTGGTGCTTCGCGGACCGAAAGCTCCATGCCCTGATGGGTCTTTTCGAAATGCGCGAGGAAGCGGGCAAGGCGCAGGTGACCAATGGTGGACATCACGCCAAGGCGGATCGGTGTCTTTTCCAGCAAGCGAAAATTCTGTGCCAGCGTCTGCGCGGCCAGCGCTTCGTCAAGGATGTGCTGAAGATGAGGCAACATGGACCGACCGAAATCGCTGAGCACAATACGGCGACCTTCGCGGTGGAACAATTGCGCGCCAAGTTCTTCTTCGAGCACCTTGATGCCCTTGGTCAGCGCCGGTTGCGACACATGGCAATCGCCCGCAGCCTTGGTGAAATTCAGGTGCCGTGCCGCGGCAAGGACATAACGTATCTGCGACATTTCCATCGCCGGTCCCTCCAGATCCTGGTCGCATCATAGCGCGGGAAACCGAAACCGTGGGTTATGAAAGCATAATCAACCGCCATTTCCGAAACCGCCGGAAATGCGCTGCAATATGAGCGCAGATTGATCAAAGGAGACGGACGATGGCGGTATTCATGGTGGAACGGTCGCTGAAAGGGATCAGCATGGAGGATCTTGGCGCGGCGCAAAAGGCGGCAATCTCGACATCGGCGCAGACCGAAGGCGTCCGCTATATCCGCACCACATTCGCCCCCGGGGACGGGCGCTGCATGTGCCTCTTCGAAGGCGGCTCGGCCGAGGATGTGCGCGCGGTGAACGATGCGGCGGGGCTTCCCTATGACCGGGTGGTCGAGGCGTTGGACCTGACCCCCTGAGGGGGCCGCCTCGGGGATAGGAAAAAAGACGCGCGCAGCCCCGTTTGCGCGCGTTTTCGCGGGTGACAGCGGCCGCGCGTCGGTTTAGATTATGCACAGGTGCCCGTGGATAAGAGGCATCAGGAGGGTCGGGCAGGCTTTCCGTTCAGCTCTGGAATTTCAATGTCTCGCGTGGCTTGGGCCGCTGCGCGCAAAGCGGCTGCTTGTGCCGAATTTTCCTCTCCCTACCAGATATGTGGATATCTTCGATATCGGCGGAAATACGTCATGTTTTTGCCCATATTTGGTGGCATTTTTGCGTTTTTCGCGTGACGTGCCGGGCCTCAAACGGTAGGATTCAAGGGAACAGGCTGCGCATAGGCCTGAAACCGGAATAAAAAGACAGGCGGACACACTCATGGCACTGAACCTTTCGATGCCCGGGCAGGACGAACTGAAGCCCCGTATTACGGTCTTTGGCGTCGGCGGGGCAGGCGGCAACGCCGTCAACAACATGATCGAGAAACAGCTCGAAGGCGTCGACTTTGTCGTTGCCAACACCGATGCGCAGGCGCTGGCACAAAGCATGTCGCAAAGCCGCGTTCAATTGGGTGTCAAGGTGACCGAAGGGCTGGGCGCCGGGGCGCGCGCCTCTGTCGGCGCAGCCGCTGCCGAGGAAAGCATCGAGCAGATCGTCGACCATTTGGCCGGCGCACATATGTGTTTCATCACCGCGGGCATGGGCGGGGGGACCGGGACAGGGGCCGCACCGATCATCGCACAGGCCGCGCGTGAACTTGGGGTTCTGACCGTCGGTGTCGTGACCAAACCGTTCCAGTTCGAAGGTGCCAAGCGGATGCGCCAGGCCGAGGCCGGCGTCGAAAGCCTGCAAAAGGTGGTCGATACGCTGATCATCATTCCGAACCAGAACCTTTTCCGCCTTGCCAACGAAAAGACGACCTTTACCGAGGCGTTTTCGATGGCCGACGATGTCCTGTACCAAGGCGTCAAGGGCGTGACCGACCTGATGGTTCGTCCGGGTCTGATCAACCTCGACTTTGCCGATGTGCGCGCCGTGATGGACGAGATGGGCAAGGCCATGATGGGCACCGGCGAAGGTGAGGGCGAAGATCGCGCGATTCAGGCGGCCGAGAAGGCCATCGCCAACCCGCTGCTGGACGAGATCAGCCTCAAGGGCGCGAAAGGTGTCCTGATCAACATCACCGGCGGCAACGATCTGACGCTGTTCGAACTGGACGAAGCGGCAAACCGCATCCGCGAGGAAGTGGACGCAGATGCCAACATCATCGTCGGTTCGACCATGGACGAAAGCATGGGTGGCCTGATGCGTGTGTCGGTGGTCGCCACCGGCATCGACGCCACCGAAAACGTCCACGACATTCCGGTGCCGCGCCGCCCGCTGTCCAAACCGCTGGGCAACACCGCAGCCGCTGCGGCCCCTGCGCCGGAAGTGCAGCAGCCGCAGCCGGTTGTGGCCGAGCGCGAGCCGGAGCCCACGCTCTTTGGTCAGATGGATGAGCCGGAACAGTCCGAACCGGTTCTGTCGCGCGACTATGACGAAGTGATCGAAGAGGCGCAGGGCGATGACGGCCTGCCTCCGCCGGCCTATCGTCCGCAGGTGGCAGAGTTCCGCCCCGCGCCGGACACCATCGAAGCCGATCCGCAGGATTTCGTGGCACCGCGTCCGGCGGCGCCCGGCACACCCAGCCCGGCAACCATGGATCGCCTGAAGGCGGCCGCCGCCAAGACCCGTGACGAACAACCCCGCCCGGCACCTGCGCCGCAGCCTGCCCCGGCCGAGGAAAAGTCGCGGTTCAGCGTCAATTCGCTGATCGGCCGCATGACCGGCCACAGTGAACCGGCCGCCCAGCAACAGCCGCGCCGCGCGCAACCGCCGGTTCAGGCGCACCGCCCGGCCCCGATTCACGATCAGGAACCCGAGGCGGAAGACGACCGCATCGAGATCCCTGCCTTCCTGCGTCGTCAGGCAAACTAAGCGTCCGGCACAATGCGGGGGCGGCGGGTTTCCGCCCCGGCGGGTTCCGTTTCACAGATCGCCCCCGGCCTGCGCCGGGGGCGATTTTGCGTTGTAACGGGCGGTAATAAACTGTTCACAAACCGCAACACTTGGGCCAAAACCCTTGAAGCAGGCGGCAATTGACCGCCCTTTTGCGTCGTGTTTTTCGGTGGTGATTTTTATGCCTTTTCAGATGCTTGTTGGTCGGGTTTCATCCGGTTGGCGGGGTTTTGCCGACCCGGTCCGCAGCATGTTTCACACGGTTACAATCTTTGATTTGAGACGTGGCCCCCGGTTGGTTACCTCCATGCCCAAAGCCGCGTCCGGGTTGGGGGGACGTGTGCAACCCAGAGGTCTCCTCGTGCAAACCACGCTACGCTCTTCGATCAGTTTCTCCGGTGTTGGCCTTCATTCGGGCCGTCCCGCTCGGCTGACCATCCGTCCCGCCAGCGCCGATTACGGCATCTGGTTCAAACGGACGGACATCCGCCTTGGGGACACCATGATCCCGGCGCGTTGGGATGCTGTCGAGGCTTCACCGCTTTGTACGCAGATCGTCAACCGTGCCGGGGCCTCCGTGTCCACGGTGGAACATGTGATGGCGGCGCTGGCGGGATGTGGTGTGCACAACGCCTTGATCGAAATCGACGGACCCGAGGCCCCAATCCTCGACGGGTCTTCGGTTCCGTTCGTGCGTGGCATCCTCTCTCGCGGGTTGCGTGAACTGTCTGCGCCGATCCGCGCCATCGAAATCTTGGCACCGGTCGAGGCCCGTACCGACATGGGCTGGGCGCGCCTCTCGCCGGGCCAACCGGGGCAGGGGCTGACCATGCAGTTCCACATCGCCTTTTCCGACGCTGCCATCGGTGAGCAGAGCAAGACGCTGAACCTGGCCAATGGGGCCTTTGTGCGCGAGCTTTGTGACAGCCGCACCTTCTGCCGGGCCTCGGATGTCGAAGCCATGCGCGCGGCGGGCAAGGCGCTGGGCGGGACATATGAAAACGCCGTTGTGGTGGATGGCGACAAGGTGCTTAGCCCGGGCGGTCTGCGCCACTCGGACGAGGCCGTGCGCCACAAGATGCTGGACGCATTGGGCGATCTGGCGCTGGCCGGGGCGCCGATCCTTGGTCACTACGAAGGCCACAAGGCGGGGCACGCCATGACCAATGCCCTGTTGCGGCAGTTGTTCGATACACCTGATGCCTATCGCGTCGTGTTGTGCGATCCCGCGCAGGCCGCACGCCTTCCTGGCGCCGGGGTCGAGAGGCATGAGATTCCGGCTGTTGCCTGAGCCCTGTTGCATGGGCGGCAAGGTCGGCATTAATCCGTCTTCAAGACGTTTTGCACCGGAATTTTCTGTGCTAGACCCCTCGCAATGGGTCGCCCTCAAAGGGGGCACCGAACAAAGCAGAGGACGATCGGGCATGTCTGGGGGCGGTTCGCGTAAACTGGTAATCGTGGCTTTGGCTGCCTCGCTGGTACTCACCGGCTGTGATTCGCTTCGCAAGCGCGAGGTGGGCCCGGGCAACGTTCCGCTGGAGTCCTATACGGCCAAGCAGATCTTTGAACGGGGCGAATACGAACTTTCGCGGAATGACCCGAAAGACGCCGCCTTCTACTTTGGTGAGGTCGAGCGGCTTTATCCTTATTCGGACTGGTCCAAGCGTGCGCTGATCATGCAGGCCTACGCCTATCATGAGAACAAGGACTATGAGAACGCGCGCTCGGCCGCGCAGCGGTTCATTGATTTCTACCCGGCGGATGATGACGCGGCCTATGCGCAGTATCTTTTGGCGCTGTCCTATTACGACCAGATCGAACTGGTGGGGCGTGACCAAGGGCTGACTTTTCAGGCGCTGCAAGCGCTGCGGACGGTGATCGAACGCTATCCCGATAGCGAATATGCGCGTTCGTCGGTGCTGAAGTTCGACCTGGCCTTTGACCATCTGGCGGCCAAGGAAATGGAAGTTGGGCGCTACTACCTCAAGCGCCAGCATTACGGCGCGGCGATCAGCCGGTTCCGCGTGGTGGTTGAAGATTTCCAGACCACGACGCACACGCCTGAGGCGCTGTTCCGCCTGATAGAGGCTTACCTGTCGCTTGGGCTTTTGAACGAGGCGCAGACGGCGGGGGCGATCCTTGGCTATAACTACCAGTCGACCGATTGGTACGAGGATGGTTACAAGCTTTTGCAAAAGCAGGGGCTGAAGCCGACGGCGCTTGGCGACAACTGGCTCTCCGCGATCTATCGCCAGATGATCAAGGGTGAGTGGCTGTAAAGACGCCAGGATTGGTGGCTAGCGATGCTGCGCGCGCTTGAAATCAGGGACATGTTGATCATTGAACGGCTGGAGCTTGAGTTCCAGCCGGGTCTGAACGTGTTGACCGGCGAGACCGGGGCGGGCAAGTCGATCCTGCTGGATTCGTTGGGTTTTGTGCTGGGGTGGCGCGGGCGTGCCGAATTGGTCCGCGCCGGCGCCGAACAGGGCGAGGTGGTGGCCGAGTTCGATCTGCCGGAGGACCACGAGGCCCGGGCCGTGCTTGAAGAGGCCGGGTTGCCGGTTTCGGACGAATTGATCCTGCGGCGGGTGAACAGCAAGGACGGACGCAAGACCGGCTGGGTCAATGACCGGCGCGTATCGGGCGAGGTTCTGCGGCGACTGTCCGAGACGCTGGTTGAACTGCACGGCCAGCATGATGACCGTGGCCTGCTGGACCCCAAGGGGCACCGCGCGATTCTGGACCTGCATGCCGGGGCAGGTGAGGCCCTGAGCGAAGTGCGACGCTGCTGGCGCGGCGTGGGGGCGGCCCGCAAGGAACTGGATGCCGCCCGGGCGGCGCTGGAGGCGGTCAAGGCCGAAGAGGAATTCCTGCGCCATGCGGTCGAGGAGCTGGAAAAGCTCGATCCGCAACCGGGCGAGGAATCCGAACTGGATGCGCGGCGTCGGATGATGCAATCGGCGGAAAAGATTCGCGACGACATTGCGCAGGCTTCAAGCGCCTTGGGGTACGACGGGGCCGAAGGGGCGATGTCTAACGCGTTGCGCTGGCTAGAGGGGGCTTCGGACAAGGCCGAAGGACGGTTGGAGGCGCCGATTGCGGCACTGGCGCGTGCCATGGCGGAACTGGACGAAGCGGCGCGCGGCGTGGCCGATTGCCTTGAGGCGCTGGAGTTCAATCCGCTGGAGCTGGAAGAGGCGGAAGAGCGGTTGTTTGCGATCCGTGGGCTTGCGCGCAAGCATCACGTGGCACCGGATGAATTGGCAGGGCTGGCCACCGAACTGGCGGAGAAACTTGCGGCGCTGGATGCAGGCGAGGCCCGGATCGGCGGGCTTGAAAAGGCGGTGCGCGCGGCCGAGGCGGAATACGACCGGGCGGCGACGGCGCTAAGCGCATTGCGGCGCGCGGCGGCGGAAAAGCTGGACGCGGCCGTGGCGGGCGAACTGGCGCCGCTGAAAATGGAGCGGGCGGTTTTTCACACCGCTGTCACCGAGGCACCCGCTGGGCCGGAGGGGCGCGACGCGGTGGCCTTTACCGTGGCGACCAACCCCGGCGCCCCGGCGGGCCCCCTGAACAAGATCGCCTCGGGCGGGGAACTGTCGCGGTTCCTGCTGGCGCTGAAGGTTTGCCTGGCGCAGGCGCAGGGGCGGGGTGCCACGATGATCTTTGACGAGATCGACCGAGGCGTCGGCGGGGCGACGGCGGATGCCGTCGGGCGCCGGCTCAAGGCCTTGTCCGAAGGGGGGCAGGTGCTGGTGGTGACGCATTCGCCGCAGGTAGCGGCGCTGGGCGGGCATCACTGGCGGGTGGCCAAGCGCGTGGCCGGGGATATGACGCTGTCCGAAGTGGTGCCCCTTGCTGCGAATGAACGCGAAGATGAAATTGCCCGGATGCTGTCGGGCGATACGGTCACGAAAGAGGCCCGCGCGGCGGCACGGGCGCTGTTGAAGGCCTGAACCGTGCCTTGGCTGTCCCCGTGCGGACAGCCAAAGCTCACCCTTTTGTCAAAGACTTGCAGAGAGGGCTCTTGCCTTCGCTGATCCTTGGCCCCTGTTTCCGAGGGCGAAGGACCCGTTGGACGACGGGGACCGTGGGCAACCCGCTCAGGCCGCCTGTGTCGAAGGGTGCGCGCGGCGGCGGGGCAACAGCCCTGCGAGGAGCGTCAGGCAAGCGGTCTGGGCGGTCAGCACCGCAGGCCAGATTTGCGGGAAGGCCGGATCGAGGTATTTCTGCGGACCGAAGGAGACCAGAGCCGTCAGCGCGGCGAGCAGGGCCAGCGCCGGACCCGCAAGTGGATGATCGGCAAGCATGAAACCGGCGGCGCAAATGGCCAGCGCAGCGCCGAGGAAAGGCGCCATGGCAAAGAGCGGGATGGCCTGCGGCGGATGCGGGGCAACGCCGGCGTAGAGCGCGCCGAGCATCACGGCCTGAAGAATGAACAGGGTCATCAGTGCCGCGCGGCGCGGGGTGGGGGATTGCATGGGATGTCCTTTCCTTATGGTCCTGCGTGGATATTCTGCGCCAAAGGCGTAACTATGTGTACGGTTGCTCTTTGGCGTAATCATATGTACGCTTTTCGTCAAGAGGTTTGTCGAAAGGCGGGGAATGACACCTGAGGCACGGGAAGCGCGCGAGGCGCAGATTGCCGAAGCGGCTTATGCGATTTTGGCGGAGAAGGGCTTTGCCGGCCTGTCGATGCTGGCAGTGGCCAAGCGGGCCAAAGCCTCGAACGAAACGCTCTATCGCTGGTACGGCGACAAGACCGGCCTGTTCCGGGCGCTGATCCTGCGGAATGCGGCGCAGGTCACGGCGCGATTGGAGGATTTGCCCGATGCGCAGGACGAGGTGCTGGAGAGCCTTGGCGCGGCGCTGCTGGACATGCTGCTGAGCCCGCGCGCGGTGGCGCTGAACCGTGCGGCGGCGGCAGAACCCAGCAATGCTTTGGGCGCGGTGCTGGCCGAGGCCGGGCGCGGCACGGTCTTTCCGCGGCTGCGGACGGTTTTTGACCGGCTCGTGGCCGAGGGAACGGTGCAGGGACCGGCAGAGGAGGCAGCGGCCTTATGGGTAGACCTGCTGGTGGGCGATTGGCAACTGCGGTTGGTCACGGGGGCCATGGCGCCGCCCGGGCCAGAGGCCCGCGCGGCGCGGGTGGCGCGCGCGGCACGGGGAGTGCACGCCTTGCAGGCGTGAGACGGAATTGGCGGCCGGGATCAAGCGGTGGCGCGGCGGGATATGCGCGACAGGGCACGGGCAGGACACTCTGCCCCCATGTGACGGGCCGGGCCTCCGGGCGCCCCGACTGACGGGGCTGCGCCCGTCAGCGGCCCACCCTCCAGCCGCAGCCCGGCGTCAGTTGCCCGGAACCAGCTTGCCCGGGTTCATGATGTTCTGCGGATCCAGTGCGCGCTTTATCGCTCCCATGATCTGCCAGCCTTCGCCATGTTCGGCCTGCATGAAGGGCAGTTTGCCATAGCCCACGCCATGTTCCCCGGTGCAGGTGCCGCCCAGCCCCTGCGCACGACGGGCCATGCGGGCGGCCAGATCCTTGGCGATTTGCAATTCCGCCGGTTGATCGGGGTCGATCAACAGGATGGCATGGAAATTCCCATCCCCCACATGTCCGAGGATCGGGCCGGGTATGCCGCTCTGGGCGATGTCCTCTTGCGTGGCTTCCACCGCCTCGGCAAGACGCGAGATCGGCACGCAAATGTCAGTCACCACGGCGCGCGCACCGGGACGCGAGGCGAGAATGGCGTAATAGCCGTTGTGGCGCAGCGCCCAGAGCGCGCGCCGTTCCTCTTCGCGGGCGGACCAGCGAAAGGCGCTGCCGCCGTGATCGGCGACAATCTCGGCAAAGCGTTCGGCGTCTTGGGCGGTGCTGTCCGGGCTGCCGTGGAATTCCACCATCAGGTGCGGCGCCTCGATCATGTCCATGCCCGCATAGGCATTGAAGGCCTGAGCGGTCTGCGCACAGGCAAATTCGATCCGGGCCATCGGGATGCCCATCTGGATGGTTTCCATCACGCAGGCGGTGGCCGCGCGCATGTCCGGAAAGGCACAGATCCCGGCACTGACCGCTTCGGGGATACCATGCAGGCGCAGGGTCAGTTCGGTCACAAGCCCCAGCGTCCCTTCGGACCCGACCATAAGCGCGGTCAGGTCATAGCCCGCGGCGGATTTGCGCGCGCGGGTCCCGGTCCGCACCACACGGCCATCGGCCAGCACAACCTCTGTCCCCAGAACATTGTCGCGCATCGACCCATAGCGCACCGTCGTAGTGCCCGAGGCGCGCGTCATCGCCATCCCGCCGATCGAGGCATTGGCACCGGGATCCACCGGGAAAAACAGCCCCGTGGCGCGCAATTCCTCGTTCAGGGCCTCACGCGTGACGCCGGGTTGCACGGTGACGTCCATGTCGGCGGGGCGGATCTCCAGCACCTTGTTCATCAGCCGGAAATCCACGGTGACGCCGCCGCGCAAAGCCTGACCATGGCCTTCGAGCGAGGTGCCGGCCCCCCAGCCAATCACCGGCACGCCGTGGCGGGCGCAGATGTTGACAATATCGCGGACCTCCTCGGTCCGGCGCGGATAGGCGACCGCCTGTGGCGGTGTATTTGGAAAATAGGACTCCGAGGCGCCATGCGCTTCGAGATCGGACTTGGACAGGCTGACGCGTTCGCCTAGGAGGGTAGTCAGTTCTTCGATCGCCTGGGCGATGGGCATGGGATACTCCGGCACATTTACCGGGCCACACTAACCCTTGCCTGCGGCGTGGGAAAGTCACCGGATCAAGGGAGGCCGGATTGCTGAACCTGCTGCACGATCACCTCAACAGGTTTCAGGCCGGATGTGGCCGGGGCTGGGACATGCTGCGACATCGCGGTCCCGGTCAGGTTCAGTTCTGGTTCATCGCGCTGGGGCTTGGACTTGCCTCGGGTTTGGCCGCCATCGCCTTTCGGTTTGCCATCGAATCCCTGCAAACGCTTGTCTACGGAACGCCGGACTTGCAATCGTTGCATTCCTTCGCGGAACGTCTCCCTTGGCTCTGGGTGCTGCTGGTGCCGGCACTGGGAGGAATCGTCGTGGGAATCGTCCTGCATCTGGCCACCCCTGACGGGCGGGTGCGGTCAGTTGCGGATGTGATCGAAGGAGCCGCGCTGAACGACGGGCGCGTTGAAAAGAAGGCCGGGATCGCATCGGCGCTGTGTTCGTGGATCACCCTGTCGACCGGGGGCAGCACGGGCCGGGAAGGGCCGGTGGTGCATATTGCGGCCATGTGTTCCAGCTGGGTGGCCAATACGCTGAAGGTCGACGGGATCACCGGGCGCGACCTGCTGGGCTGTGCCGTTGCCGCGGCGGTGTCGGCCAGCTTTAACGCGCCGATTGCCGGGGCCTTGTTCGCGCTCGAGGTGATCCTGCGCCATTTTGCGCTGCATGCCTTTGCCCCCATCGTGGTGGCCAGCGCGGCGGGCACGGTGATCAACCGGCTGGTCTATGGCGATGTCACGGAATTCGTACTGCCGGGCACGACCACGGTGGAATTCTATCTCGAATTGCCCGCGTTTTTTATTCTCGGGCTTGTTTGCGGGTTGGTTGCCGTCATCATGATGCAATCAATCTTTCTTGCCGACGACATGGAAACCCGTTTGCAGCGCAAGCTGGGATTGCCGCACTGGATGCGCCCAGCTGTGGCCGGGCTGTTGCTGGGCGGAATCGCGATTTTCTTTCCGCACATCATCGGCGTCGGATATGAAACGACCAGTCGCGCGCTTACCGGTGGGCTGCTTCTGCATGAGGCGTTTGTCTTTGCCGTCCTCAAGGTTGTGGCCGTGTCGATCACCATGGCGGGCCGGATGGGGGGCGGTGTCTTTTCCCCTTCGTTGATGGTGGGGGCGTTGACCGGGCTGACCTTTGGCCACATCGCCACCGGCATCTTTCCCGAGGTGTCTTCGGCCTTTACACTATATGCGCTGGCGGGAATGGGGGCGGTGGCGGCGGCGGTTCTGGGCGCGCCGATCTCGACGACGCTGATCGTCTTTGAACTGACCGGGGACTGGCAGACCGGGCTTGCGGTGATGGTTTCGATTTCCATGTCGACCGCGGTGGCCAGCCGATTGGTGGACCGGTCGTTCTTCCTGACGCAACTGGAACGGCGTAATGTCAGTCTGGCCGCCGGGCCGCAGGCCTATCTTCTGGCCATGTTCCGGGTGCAGGGCGTCATGCGCAAACCCACGGATGAGAATGCCGCCGACGAAGAAGCCTGCCTGAGGATGATCGAACAGGGGTTGTACGTGCAGGCCAGCGCGACGCTGGAGACCGCTTTGCCCCGGTTCGACAAGTCCGGGGTGGCCTTCCTGCCCGTGGTGACGATGCAGGAAGATCAACCGATCCTTCAGGGAGCGCTGTTCCATGTCGATGCGCTCAAGGCGTATAACCGTGCGCTTGCCGCCACGGCGGAAGAGGAACACAGCTGACGACGGTCACGGGGCGGCGTAGCGTCGTCCGTCGTCGTCAATTTCCTGCCCGGCCAGGTCGGGATAGCTGGCCCCGGTTGCCTTGGCGAGCGTCCAGACATCGGTAAAGGCCGCGCGGATGTCAGGCGGAACGACGCAGCCTTTGGCGGTTTCGATCCAGTCCAACTGGGATGTGACCATGTCATGCTCGCGCGTCCAGTCCCACAGGTAAAGGTCATAGCTCGTCTGATCCGCCCCGCAGTCGAAGTTCAGCGAAAACTGGCGCAGCGAAGAGATCGGGAAATCGGCTTGAAACATGCGCAACTCGTCGGCCGAGCGGGGGGGCAGTTCCGATGCCTGCAGGCTGCGCTGGACTGACCTTGCGGTTGTCAGCGCATAGACCGGCCATCCATTGCCCTCATTCAGCGATGCCGCAAGGGCGCGATCATAGGCGTCATAGGCGGTGACCAGCGCAGCGCTGTAACGTTCCGCCTTGTGCTGGGCCTGCCAGAGGTTCAGCAGCGCCTGCACCTCGCCCGTGCTGGCCGCCAGCCTCAGCAACCGCAACAGCTCGTCCGGGTCCAAGGGGGCGACCTTGCCGGCCAGAATGTCTTTGGCCAGCCATGCGGCGGCCCCGGGGTGCCCGCCATTCGCGGCAAGGCGGTATTGTATGGCGGCGGCCTCGAAATCCGGGCTGTGTTTGGCATCCTCGCGCAGGTGCAGGCGGGCAGCGTCCAGCGCGCTGTCCAGATCCCCGGCCAATGCTGCGGCCTTGTACCAGTCCAGCGCAGCAGAGGTGTCGGTGGCTGTGCCTTGCCCGGTTTCCAGCGCATGTGCCAGCCAGTACATGGCCTGCGCATCGCCGGCCTTGGCAGCTTGGCGGAAAAGGGCGACAGCCTGGGTCCGGTCCTGCGCCACTCCCTCACCGTCCCAGTGGTGGAACCCCAGGTTGGTCAGCGCCATCGGCAGGCCGGTTTGGGCGGCCTGCTGAAACAGGGCAACGGCGTGGCTTTTGTCCTTTGGAACGCCCCGGCCTTCTGCATAGAACGCGGCAAGGTTATTAAGCGCAAGCGGAGACCCAAGCCTGCCTGCGCGGGCATATAGGTCGGCCGCTTCGGGCAGATCCCTGTTGGCCTGATCCAACGCGCGGGCGAGTTGATAGACCAGCCGCGGGTTGTCCGGTTGTTCCGCCACAGCTTGCCGACAGGCAGGAATGGCGGCCTCGGTGTCGATCCGGTCAAATGGCACACCCTGAAAGGGCGCGGGCAGACCGGTATCAAGGTCGCTCGCTGCCAACTGGTGGCAAAGGTCGATTGCCGTGGCTTTGGTTTCGGCCTGTACGGGCACGTTGCCGGATAGCCCGGCCAAAAGGGCCAGCACGGCGATGCGGGTCGATTGGGTCGTCAAGGTCATCATGCCCCCCGAAAGTTCCGGAACGTGCCCAACATAGCCAAATTGGCAGGTCGCGGCAGGTCAGTGATTCCAGAAGGCCCGCACCACCGTCCAGACCGGCACCAAAACGGGCGGGCCCAAAGGCACCGCCCGTGTGTTTTCCCGGTCTTGCCTGCGGCGCGCCTTACTTGAGCCGCGACAGGTTGTTCAGGACGCAGAACTGAAGATCCTGCCCGCTGCGGCCGGCACAGGCCGCAATTGCATCGCCAAAGGAATTATACGTCGGCTCACGGTGGTGGTCCCGGCGACGGTCGCCGTCGCGGTCGCGCCAATGGTCCCGGTCATCCGAGTAGTCCGTGCCATTGTGCGAAACCGGAGCGGGCTTGCGCGTGGTCAGATAGTCGCCATGTGCCCAACCCGTATGGCCCGAACCGTGGCGCAGCAGGATCCATTTGCCCTTGCGGCCAAGCTCGGTCACCTTGTCGCGCTGTTTCATCGTCATGACGACAGGGTAGGATGTACCCGGGCCGCTGCGCATGTTCAGCCCGCCATAGCCGGGCGCGTGCACCCAATAGGTCGTGCCCGCGTGTTTGTCGCCATAATCCGGTGTGCGGTCGTGACCGTAGCCCTTGTTGACCTGGTTGCGCGACAGAACGCGATTGTTCACCCAGCCATGTTTTCCGCGATAGGTGACGCGATACCAGTCGCCCTCCTGAGCGTAGACGCGCAGTTTGTCGCCGTGGTTCATTGTGTCGATCACGCGGTCATTCCGGGACGGGCCGTTGCGCAGGTAGGCATAGCCGCGACGGGGCGCGTCGACCCAGTAGAGGGTGCCTTTGCGCTGGTCATCCGCGTGTCCACCATGGCCTTTCTTGGGTTTCTGATTGGAAAGAAAGCGGCTGTGCGCCCAGCCGACCGAGCCAGAGCGATCCCGCACCTTGACCCATTTGCCGGGCGCGCGCAGCAGTTCGACCTTGCTGCCGTGGGGCATTCTGGAAATCACGTGATGCTGGGTCGAGGGACCGCTGCGCAGGTTGAGATAGCCATCGCGGGGCGCGTCGACCCACAGGGTCGAGGCCGCCGCCGCAGTGGCGAGGAAAAGGGCCGAAAGAAAGGTTAGCAATCTGAGCATGGGTTCGTCCTTTGTTGTCGGAAGCGATGGGTCAGACTTGGGCCATTTCCCCCCGGAGGGGCAATATCGGAGGGCTGATAGTGGATAGCATATATATTTATCAATGGCTTATGGTGGGTGTCGGCCTGTTGCCCCGGACCGCTGAAAATGCCTTTGCGACCCCGGTCAAAGCCACCAATGCACGGGATACAGCACCAACATCCCCCGCGGACAGGCATTATTGTTGGGCTGACGCGCCAGCGGCAAGCCCTGCAAGTCTTCTCTCGATTGTCTGGAGGGGGCCGTGGACCGGCGCGGCCGCAAAGGTCCGTGTGACCGGGGGCGGGCAAGCGCCCGCCGCCAGTGAGATCTGTCAGAGATGTTCTACGGTCACGCCGTCCTGACCGTAAAACGCAAGGTGATCCTTGATCTGCGCGACATCGGCCTTGGGGTCTTCGTAAGACCACGCTGCGTTTTCATAGGTCGTGGATTTCGACATGATCGAGAAATAGGTGGCCTGCCCCTTGTGCGGGCAGGTGGTGCTGTGGTCCGTACGGTCGAGGAAAGCCATGGCAATGTCGCCGCGCGGGAAATAGATAACCGGGGCGTAACCGTCCTCTTGCAGCGACAGCGCATTGGCGGATTCGCCAAGGACCGCGCCACCGGCGCGCACGACCCAGGTGCCGGCGGCCGGCGTGATGGTGATCTTGCTCATGTGATTTCCCCCATGTCTTTTCCCCGTATCACAGACACGGGCTTTGTAACGTTGTCATGTCAGATGCCAGAACAAGCGTTCGAGAGCCACTGACCCGTTGCCGCATCAAGATGCGGGGCCAGCATGTCATGCACCCGGCGATGATAGTCGTTCAGCCAGTTGCGTTCGGCGTCCGTCAGCAGGTTGGCGTCGATCAGCCGCCTGTCGATGGGAACCCATGTCAGGGTTTCGAACTGCAACATCTCGGCCACGGTCTGGCCATAGAGTTTCGGCGCTTCCTCGACGGCTATCAGGTTCTCGATCCGGATGCCATAGGCGCCTTCGCGGTAAAAGCCGGGCTCGTTCGACAGGATCATGCCCGGTTCCAGCGGTACGGTGCCGGTGCGGGCAATGCGTTGCGGACCTTCGTGAACCGAAAGATAGGCGCCGACGCCGTGGCCGGTGCCATGCCCATAGTCCAGCCCCGCTTCCCAAAGCGCGGCGCGCGCAAAGGGATCGATATCCCGGCCCGCCAACCCCTTGGGAAAGCGCAGCCGTGACACGGCAATCATGCCCTTTAGCACGCGGGTAAAGGCCTCGACCTCTTCGGCACCGGGGTCGCCGATGGCGATGGTACGCGTGATGTCGGTGGTGCCATCGACATATTGCCCGCCCGAATCCACCAACAGCAACTCGCCCGCATTCACCGGTCGGTTTGTGGCCTCTGTCACGCGGTAGTGGACGATTGCGCCGTTCGGTCCGGCCCCCGAGATCGTTTCGAAAGAAATATCGCGCAGTGCATTGGTCGCGCGGCGTTCCTCTTCGAGTTGCTTGACCACTGCGATCTCGGTCAGGCTGCCATGCGGCTGGGCGTCCAGCCATGCAAGAAAGCGCACCATGGCCTGTGCATCTCGCAGATGGGCGGCGCGGGTTCCGTCCAGTTCGGCGGCGTTCTTGCGGGCCTTGGGCAGCAGGCAGGGATCGGGGGCCTCTTGCGGGTCTCGCAGCGCCTTGAAGACGGCAACGGGGCAGGTGGCCGGATCGATCTGGACGGGGCCTTCCAGCGCGGACAGGTCTGGCAGGAAATCCTCGGGTGCCCGCTGTTCGACCTGCGGGCCAAGATGATCGCCCAGATCGGTCAGTTTGGCCGCGTCCATGTAGAGCGTCACACGCGCATCCGCATGCAGGACGGCAAAGCCATGCGGCACCGGGTTGCGGGGAATGTCGCTGCCACGGATGTTCAGAAGCCACGCAATGCTGTCGGGCAGGGTGATGACGGCGGCCTCTGCCCTAAGCGTTTTCGCCAGCCGCGCGATCTTGTCCCCATGCGCTTCGCCTGCCAGTTCCAGCGGCTGGGCAAAAACCTTGCCCTGAGGTGGCGCAGGCTGATCGGGCCAGATGGCATCGACAAGATTGTCGCTGGCCGTCAGGGTCACGCCGGGCAACTTGTCCGACAGGGCACGTTCCTGATCGACGCTGAGCAGCCACGGGTCGAACCCGATCCTGCCCGCAGGCAGCGCCGCACCTATCCAGTCCGCCAGCGAGTTTTCCGGCCAGTCGACCTTTTCAAAGATGGCGTCCACCTGTGCCTTGACCTGCACCCGATAACGCCCGTCGACAAATACCGCGGCCCGTTCCCTGAGCGCCACGCACCAGCCGGCCGAACCGGTGAACCCGGTCAGCCATGCCAGCCGGTCGTCCCGGGGGGCCACGTATTCGCCCTGATGCGCATCGGCACGCGGCACGATAAAGCCATCCAGTTCATGCGCGGTCAGATGTCCGCGCAGCGCGGCTAGTCGCGGCGGCCCCTGATCGGGCGAAGCGGTCTCGGTAAAGCTCTGGAACATCGGGGTCTCCTTTGTCGGCGCAGCCTATCCATTGCCGGGCGCGTGGCAAGGGGCAGGGCCGTTAGGATTGCCTGAACACATTTCTGGCATGTATACCGATTCATGAATGTCAGTGAATCTTTTGGGCCGGGGCAACGGTGACAACAGGTGACGCGCGCAGGATTGCGCAGGATTTCCTTGATCGGCAGGGCGATGCGACCGTGGCCGGGGATGTTGATGAAACTCTGGCGTGGTGCGATCTGCCGATGACGCTGGAAACCATGCGGGGGCGGACCGTGGTCACAACAACGGAAGGCATGCGCGCCATCTGTGTCGCCTTCGTCGAGGATCTGAAGAACGGTCAGATCACCCATATGGTGCGCCGCTGCCTTGAGGCCGAGTTCGAGGATGCGAACACCATCTGTGCCACCTATGAAACACGCTATGTCCGCAAGGGGAACCTGCGGGCCGAGGATCCCTATCCTGGATATGTTGTCCTGCGGCGCGGGCCAGATCGCTGGCGGATCAGTTCGATGCAGTTTGCCGTCACCGGGGAAAGCCCGGCCAATACGACCTTGCGCCGATTGCGGCGGCCGCCCGCCTGATCAGGGTGTTTGGAAGGCAAATTTTCCCGGTTTTTCATGTGTGTCAGATGATAAAACGGTTGCCATGGCAACGAAAGGACGGGCCCTGTGCGCGACGACCCGCAGGCAAGGAAGATTTTTCAGGATATGCTGGATCGGTGCGGCGCTGCCATGCTGGCCGGCGACATGGAAAACGTGCTGTGCTGGTTCACGATCCCCAACACGGTCGAAAGCTTCGAAGGCAGACTTGTCCTGAAGACCGAGGCCGAGACGCGCGCCTTGTTCGAGACGATCATGGCCCGGCAGCATGAGCAAAGCATCACCCACATGGTGCGCCGCGTGACCCATGCCGAGTTTCGCGATACAGACACGATCTGGGCCACGCATGAGACGCGCTATATTCATCATGGCACGCAGTTGTCGGACAAGCCGCATCAGGCATTTTCGGTCCTGCATCGGCATCCGGATTGCTGGAAGGTGCATTTTGCCCAATTCACGGTGGACGGACGCAACCCTCTGAACTCTGCGATGCGCAAATACGACGGTAACTAAGCAGGGAAGGTCCGCCATCGGGACAGCGTATCCCGCCACGCATTGCGCAGGCTTCGGATCGCAACTGCGGGGACGGGACGGCTAGGTAAATGCAACCTTATCGCGCCGTCGCAGGGGCGGCGTGATGACAGGGTTTCACCCAGCGGAGCGCCCCATGTTCACACCTTTCGACACGTCCCATCTGTACCACCGCGCCAACCGGCACGTGCCTGCCGGGCAAGCCACCCGCACCGCGAACCACCAGTTGTGTGCAAGGCGGCGCGCCGTATGGCGCGCCGTTGTGGCGCAGGTCTTTTTGGCAGCGCCGCACCAGCGCACGGTGCCCAAATCGATCAGCCCGCGCGCTTGATCCCGGCAAACCGCGCGCGTGCGCGCGGGTCGCTGTCAAAGAGCGCGGCAAGCTGTTCGGTCATGGCGCCCGCCAGCTGTTCCACGTCGGTGATCGTCACCGCGCGTTCATAGTACCGTGTCACGTCGTGGCCGATGCCGATGGCCAACAGTTCCACCATCTTCTTGCGCTCAACCATAGCGATCACGTCGCGCAGGTGTTTCTCAAGATAGTTGGCCGGGTTCACCGACAGAGTGGAGTCATCTACCGGCGCACCGTCCGAGATCACCATCAGGATCTTACGCGCCTCGGGGCGACCGGCCATCCGGCGGTGCGCCCATTCCAGCGCCTCACCATCGATGTTTTCCTTCAGCAGGCCCTCTTTCATCATCAGGCCAAGGTTGTCGCGGGTGCGCCGCCAAGGGGCGTCGGCGTGTTTGTAGATGATGTGGCGCAGGTCGTTCAGGCGGCCGGGTTGCTGTTCACGGCCCGCGTTCAGCCAATCCTCACGTGCAAGGCCTCCTTTCCACGCCCGGGTGGTAAAGCCGAGGATTTCCACCTTGACCGAGCAGCGTTCCAGCGTCCGCGCCAGAACATCGGCACAGATCGCGGCGATCGAGATCGGCCGCCCGCGCATCGAACCAGAGTTGTCCAGCAGCAGGGTCACCACCGTGTCGCGGAACTCCATGTCCTTTTCGACCTTGAACGACAGCGGCGTTGTCGGGTTGGCCACCACGCGGGCCAACCGCCCCGCATCAAGGATTCCTTCCTCGCGGTCGAACTCCCAACTGCGGTTCTGTTGCGCCTGAAGGCGGCGTTGCAGCTTGTTGGCCAGACGCGAGACCGCGCCCTTGAGCGGTTCAAGCTGCTGGTCCAGATAGGCGCGCAGGCGTTCCAGTTCGACGGGTTCGGCCAGTTCCTCGGCTGAAATCTCTTCGTCGTGGTCGGTGCTATAGACCTTGTAATCGGGGTCGGCCTCGGAAATCGGCTGCGGGGCAGGCGGCTCCAGCGGGGCTTCGCCTTCGGGCATTTCGGCCTCTTCGCCAAGCTCCTGGTCGGCCATGTCATCCATGGTGACCTGTGCCTGCGACGGATCCTGCGTTTCTTCCTGCGACTGTTCGGGCGAGGCTTCGGCCTCTTCGCCCTGATCATCGTCATTGCCGGTGGAATCGGGTTCCTGATCCTCTTGGCCTTCCTCGGCGCTGTCTTCCTCGTTCTCGTCGTCGAGACTGTCCGGGTCGTCGCCCAGTTGGTCGCCATAGCCAAGGTCGGTGATCATCTGGCGCGCGAATTTGGCAAAAGCGGCCTGATCGGCAAGCGTGTCGTCCAGCCGGTCCAGCGTTTCGCCCGCGTGATCCTCCATGAAGCCACGCCACAGTTCCATGACATTTGCGGCATCGGCAGGCAGGTCACGTCCGGTGGCAAGATGGCGGATCAGGTAGTTCGCGGCCTGCGGCAGCGGGGCCTCGGACGCCTGTCGGATCTGGCCATAGCCACGGCGGGTCGCCTCGGCAGCGATCTTGGCGTCGATGTTTCCGGCGGTGCCGGGCATGTCACGGGCGCCCATCGCCTCGCAGCGGGCGGTTTCCATCGCCTCGTAAAGCTCGCGCGCCATATCGCCCTGCGGCAGGTATTTCGAATGCGTGCCCGCGTCGTGATACCGGTGGTACAGCGCCAGCGCGTCGGCCGTGCCGCGCGCCAGCAGCACCTCGTCCCGGGTCATGCGGCGGCTGACCTGCGGCAGGCGCATGGATTCGCCCGAGATCCCGGCCGGATCGACCGAATAGCTTACGGACAGATCCGGATCGTCTGCCATGACCTTGGTGGCCTCGGCCAGAGCCTTCTTGAACGGATCGGCGGGGTTATCGCTGGGCTTGCTCATGGCGCTTTTATCCGCCCTTTGAGAGGCGCCCGCAAGGGGTCGCGGGCTTGGATCATGGGGGATCGTGGGATAGGCTTGGCCCAGTGTCAAAGAGTGTTTGTCCCGAAAGGAATTTTTCGTGCCACGCTTGATTCTTGCGGTCTTGCTGACCCTTGTTCCGGCGCTGTGCCGGGCCGATGTGACCTGTGCCGAGATGCAGGCGGCGCTGCATGTGCCAGCCCCCGCCGGGGCGTCCGAGGATCCCGATGGCCCGCTGGGGTGTACGCAGGCGGCCTTGCAACTGTTCCAGTTCAACCAGATCGCGGCAGAGGTGGCGGTGCCCGTGACCGACCCGGCCCGGCTGCACGGGGCTTGGCTGGGAGATGACATGCTGTCCTTCCTGCTGGGGGTGACGGTTCCGGGGCAAGAGCTGCTTTTGATCGAGGCTGGCGGCACGCCGGACACCGTGAAAGTCACGCAATACTGGATAAAGGCCGCGGCCCCCGAACCGGCACGGCCGCTGTGGTCCGAGCAGGGGGAATACCTGGGCGTGGTGGCGGAACTGACACTGGAAGCCCGCGGCGGCGGCAAGTTCAGTCCGCCCTACGCGGGCGAAACGGTGCTCTACGGCGCACGGCAACTGGAGTTCGAACGCTCATACGATCTGCATGTCAAATCAAAGATCAACCATTTCGAACTACCCGTCTTGTTGTCATTGCACGAGGGTGTGCTGGTCCTGCGCGGCCAACAGCGCAATCCCGTCACGCGCGACCTCTTTGATACCCGGACAAGCTATACACGCGTGGATGCCGATGCGGCAGAACTGGCGCTGGGCATCGTCACGGTCTTTGAACTCAGCCAGGGCCGCAATTTCGATTGCCTCGCCCACCAGCTGACCGAAGGGACCGGCCCTTTATTCGAGGTCATCGCACCCGACGGTCGGGCCGAGCTGGATTCTTTTGTGCGCCAATTGATTGGCATGGGCGTGGCAAGAACAGGGATGGCCAACGCCTTGACAGCCACGACAGACGCCGATGAACGTGCCCGCTTGCGGTCCGAGATGATGGCATGGATCGAGGACTATACCGCGCTGACCCGCGATGGTCCGCAGGCCGGATTGCTTCGGCGTGTGGCCGATGGGGCGGACAGGCTGTGCCCGGATTACTTCTGACGCGCCGGATTCAGGAAATCACCAGCAAGTCACAGGGCCGCATGGCGTTGCGGGCGGCTGCCGTCGCGCGCCGTTTCCTGTCCGGGTCCGTGTGAAAGGTGGCGATCTGCAAAAGCTGTGCCTGGGCCATCTTGGCGCGTATGCGCAGGTCAAGGATATCGCGACCGGGCAGGCCCGAAGCCGGGGCAATGGCGGTCAGCAGATCCTCGAACAAGGCGCGGCGTCGCTGTTCAGTTTCGGCCCCGCCGCCCATCAGCCAGCGATGCTCCATCTCTGCCGAAGCGCGCCCAAGGCATGTGGCAAAGACCTGCGCCCGCTCGCGGGGCCCTTCGGTCAGCGCCACCGCCGGAGTGGCCAAGCCCGTGCAAAGGGCGAAAACAGTCAGAATTGTTTTCATAACGCCCATGTTTTCAGATTTTGCGCCAAAAATCCGCTAAAAAATAGGGCGATATGAAAACTTTTGAGATGGCGTGGCCGCGCGATCAGGCATCGGGCGGCATGTCTCCGATCACCAGCCGGTCACATTCTGCCAGTTGGCGCGACACAAGCGACAGCGCAATCCGGGCACGGCGGGCATCACTGCCAAAGCGGGCGGTCGTCAGCAAATCGCTTGCCGCATGTTTCTGAGCGATCCGAAAGGTCAGGAGCTGGCGCTCGATGTCGTGGCGATGTGGTATGTTCCGGGTCAGCGCGGATTGCATCGCGGCAAAGAAATCACGCCGCATGGCGGCGGCCTCAGTATCGCCCTGCATCAACCAAGCGTGTTCAAGCACCGCGGTATAGCGCGCCTGGCAGGCCGCAAGCATCAGCACCTCGTCCGAGGGAGAGGCAGGATCCGCTGCCTGCGACGCTGATCCGAAGGTCAGGAGGAGCGTTGCGAGAGTTCTTCGCAAACCGTTCATCCGTCGAACGCTAGGCCAAATTGGTTAACAACCGCTTGGGCCGGCGTTCGGGATGGCGGATGCGGTGGATCACGCCTTGATCAGGCGGGCCAGTTCGGCAACGTGTACGTCCAATGCGTCGATCACCGGGTAACCGGGGTCCTGCCCGTCAAAGGCAAGGTTCAGGTCCGTCCCGGCAAGTACGATCGCCTCGGCCCCAAGGTCGTGGACCATCCGCCGACCCGCGTCTATGAACAGCGCCCGTTGATCCGTTGTGCAATGGCCTGCGACGGCCATGTTCTGATAGGTCTGGCCAAGGTGGTCGGCCTCATCATCCAGAACGACGGAACCCGTGCGGGTCAGCTGACCATAAAGTCGCGTGTGCATCACGACCCGCGTTCCCAGCAGGCCGACACAGCCAATTCCCTGCGCCGCAAAAAACGCATCCAAAGGTTCCACCGCAGAGATCAGTGGCACCGGAGACAGCGCCTCGGTCTCGTCAAAGCAGAAATGACCACCCAGCGAGGTGATCGCCACGGCATCGCAGCCCGCCCGGGCCAACCTGTCGATGTGGCGGGCATAGATGCGCGCCTGCGTATTACGGTCATCGGCGAGGTTGTTTCGGATCAGTGCCTGCACATCGGCATGTTCGATGGTCAGATCAAACGGGCCGCCAACTGCGGCGGTCAGACGCTGGTAGTAGACAACGGTTGCGGCAACGCCGATGCCACCGATCAGGCCAAGATGCATGGCTGCACTCCCAAGTGGACTGCGGCCAGTGTTCCCCGCATCGACAGGGGGCACAAGCCGGATCTGCCAAACGAAAACGCCGCCCATCAGGGCGGCGTTTGCTGTGATCCCGAAAGATGCGTGTCAGACGAGGCTTAGGCTTGCCGCGCTTTCCGGCAGTTCCTCGTCAAAGCAACGCTGGTAGAACTCTGCCACGGTCTGGCGCTCCAGTTCGTCGCATTTGTTGAGGAAGGACAGGCGGAAGGCATAGCCCACGTTGCGGAAGATCTCGGCGTTGGTGGCCCATGCGATCACGGTCCGCGGCGACATGACGGTGGACAGTTCGCCGTTCATAAACGCGCGGCGGGTGAAATCCGCCACGGTGACCATCTGGCGGATCGTCTTGCGGCCCTTTTCCGTGTTGTAGTGGGGTGCCTTGGACAGAACGATGTTCGTTTCCGCGTCGATCGACAGATAATTCAGCGTGGCCACCAGTGACCAGCGGTCCATCTGGCCCTGGTTGATCTGCTGGGTGCCGTGATACAGGCCGGTGGTGTCGCCAAGGCCCACGGTGTTCGAGGTCGCGAAGATGCGGAAATACTTGTGCGGGGTGATGACCTCGTTCTGGTCCAGAAGGGTCAGCTTGCCGTCGGTTTCCAGCACGCGCTGGATCACGAACATCACGTCGGCGCGGCCGGCGTCGTATTCGTCAAAGACGATGGCGGTCGGGTTGCGCAGCGCCCAGGGCAGGATTCCTTCCTGGAACTGGGTGACCTGCTTGCCGTCCACCAGTTTGATCGCATCCTTACCGATCAGGTCGATCCGGCTGATGTGGCTGTCAAGGTTCACACGCACGGCGGGCCAGTTCAGGCGCGCCGCGACCTGTTCGATGTGAGTCGATTTGCCGGTGCCGTGGTAGCCCTGGATCATCACGCGGCGGTTGTTGCGGAAGCCCGCGAGGATCGCCAGCGTCGTGTCCGGATCGAATTTGTAGGTTGAGTCCAGATCCGGCACACGGTCGGTCCGATCGGGAAAACCATGTACGATCATGTCCGTATCGATACCAAAGACCTCGCGAACAGAGATTTCCTCGGTCGGTTTCGCGTTGATATCGATCATGCCGTCGGCCATGGTGCCCGCGTCCTTCTGTCAATGCCCGGAAGCTCTTTGCTCCGCGTTACGTGCAACATATCTTTGGGAGGGGCAAGGGGAAGTGGCGAGACGTTTCACATGACACCGCTGGATGAAATCGAATCCCTGCTGGGACAAGTGGCCAGCGGCGACCGCGCGGCCTTTCGCAAACTCTATGCGGCGACGGCGCCGCGGCTATATGGTTTGGCCCTGCGAATTCTGCGCGACGAGATGTTGGCGCAAGACGTGATCGAAGAGGTTTTCGTCGGTCTTTGGGACAGTGCGGCGCAATATCGCGGGGATTTTGCCTCGCCCGTGACGTGGTTGGTAACAATCACCCGCGACGCTTCCATTGCCCGGCTTGGCGTCGAACGCGCCGAGGGACGGGTGGCCGGCCCGCTGGAAATCACCGAGCGCCTTTATGCCTCAAGGCCTGACACGGATGTGATCGAATCCATGCGCGAAGAGGCGCGGGCATTGGAAATCTGTCTGCGCGAACTGCCGCGCGCACGGGCCGACATGTTGCGCCATGCTTATCTCTATGGCGCGACTTATGCCGATCTGGCCGAAGGCGCGGGCATGTCCAAAGAGGCGCTTCGGGCGACCTTGCGGGGCGATCTTGTACAGGTGCGCGAGTGTCTCAGCCGATGAACGCGCCACTGAATCCCGATCTGCCCGGCGGAGACGAGGCCGGCGCGGCAGAATATTCGCTGGGGCTGATGCCCAAGGGTGAGATCGCTGAATTCGAAAACCGGCTGGCCACAGACCGGGATCTGCAACAGGATGTCGCGGCCTGGACCGAGTATTTCGCCAGTTTCACCGATCTGATTCCGGCTGAAACGCCGCCGCCACAGTTGTTGCGGCGGGTGGAAACGCAGGTCTTTGGCGTGACAGAGCGGCGCTCGATCCGGAAACAGCTTTTGCCGTATCTGGTGGGGGCGGTCACGGGGGCCTTTGTCGCTTGGGCGGTTCTGGCCTCGGGGTTTCTGGAGCCTCAGCGGCCCGCACTCGGTGGGGATATGACCGGCGCGGAGGATGGTCTGAGCTTGTCCATGCGTTTCGATCCGGCCTCTGCCGTGCTGACCGTCGCCCGAACCGACGGGGCAGTGGCCGAAGGGCGCGTTCTGGAACTGTGGCTGATGCCTGACGACGGGACACCGGTTTCGCTTGCGCTTTTGCGTGGGACGGAAACGCTTGTTGCCCTGCCGCCTGCGCTGGCGGGGCAGATCGAAGGTGGGCGATTGATGGTGTCGGAAGAACCTCTGGGCGGGGCGCCCGATGGTGTGCCAACAGGACCGCAACGCGCCGAAGGTGTGCTGGCTCAGCAGTAACTATTCGTGGCCTGTTGCGCCCGTGTGACGCAATTCGGCGTCAACTCCGGCGCGGACTTGCGGAGCCTGGGTTGCCTCCGTAACACCTTGCCTTGTCTTAGTTTTCAAGGAGGTCGGGATGTTCCCTTCCGTCAAGTCGTCATTTCTTGCCGCCGCATTGAGTTTGTCGGCCTTCGCGGCCAACGCCCAGCAGGCGACCCTGCTGGAGGTCCCCGTAAACCAGGCCTTCGCCAAGGGAGAAATCAATTGGGACACTGCACTGGGGCAGATTGAATTTGTCTGGGCCGTGCTGGACATCAACGGCGTCACGCATGTTTGTGGCGCGACCAGCGCCTCTACCAGTTTTGCGCATAGCAACACTCGCAAGGCCTTCCGCAAGGGATGGGTCAAGGTTGGTGAAAAAAAGGTCATGACCAATCTCAGTTTTTTCAACCGCGCTCCGCGCAAGAGCGACCTTGGTCAGGCCAAGGCGCGCTGCAAACCGATGAGCCGCAATCCGGGGGCGGGACAGCGGTTCTTGCTGGGTTTTGACCCGGTGCGTGTCCGGCTCTGATAGATCTGTATCCAGTTTGGCCTCGCTCCTGTCGGCGTCTGCGCCTATAATTTCGCTGTCAGGAGCGTCCAACACGCGAGGAACCCACCATGACCGGAGAGCTGTCTCCCATCGACAAGGCCAAGTTCGCGGCAGCCAAACAGGCGGCGTCCTTTGTCGAGTCGGGGATGCGTGTCGGTCTGGGTACGGGTTCGACTGCCGCTTGGCTTGTGCGCTGTCTTGGCGAGCTGGTGCGCGAAGAGGGGCTGCGTTTTCGCGGTGTGCCAACCTCCAGTCGGACCGCCGCGCTGGCGCGGGATGTTGGCATCGAGGTGATCTCGCTTGACGAGGCGCGTTGGCTGGACATCACCATCGACGGTGCGGACGAATTTGACGGTGACCTGAACCTTATCAAGGGCGGCGGTGGCGCCCTGTTGCAGGAAAAGATCGTCGCCACGGCCAGCGATCAGATGGTGGTCATTGCCGATGCCGCCAAAGAGGTGGAATGGCTGGGCAACTTTCCCTTGCCCGTCGAGGTCATTCCCTTCGGCTGGCAGACCAGTCAGGCGCTGATCGAGGAAACGCTGGTCTCGATGGACGTGATGGGGCGCAAGACGACCCTGCGGATGAACGGCGATCAGCCTTTCTTTACGGATGAAGGCAACCATATCCTCGATCTGCACCTTGGCCGGATCGGCAATGCCCGGCAACTGGCGATGGTGCTAAACCAGATCCCCGGCGTGGTCGAGAACGGGCTGTTCATCGACATTTGCGACAAGGTGCTGATCGGCCACGGCGATGGGCGGGTCGAGATCCGCGACATCAATGACGGCACCGTCAGCGAAACGCAGCTGGATTTCGTCGAGGACGACAACATCTTTCGGGACCTCTGAGATCGGGGGCTCGCGGGCTTCACGATCGGTTGACCCTTGGCGAAACTGCGGCATTCCGGCGGGGCAGGGGCTTTGGTGCCCGCACTGGCAATCCTATTTGCGTTGTGAAATACCTCCTTCAAACAACGCCGGATGAGATCTCATGGACTTTGATTACGACCTTTTTGTCATTGGTGGCGGCTCTGGTGGCGTGCGGGCCGCGCGCGTGGCGGCCGGTGAAACGGGGGCCAAGGTGGCCCTTGCCGAAGAGGACCGTTATGGCGGCACCTGTGTCATCCGGGGCTGTGTCCCCAAAAAACTGATGGTCTTTGCCAGCGAATACGCCGGTATGCCTGCCGAGGCGCGGGCCTACGGCTGGGACATGGCCGATGGCACCTTTGAATGGTCCCGTTTTCACGGCCAGCTCAAGACCGAGCTTGATCGCCTTGAAAACGTCTATCGCAAACTGTTGTCCGGGTCGGGCGTTGAAACCTTTGACGCGCGTGCCCGTCTGAAGGATGCGCATACGGTCGAATTGTCGACAGGCGAGACCAAGACGGCCAAGCATATCCTCGTGGCCACCGGTGGGCGTCCCGTGCGCCCGGAGATGCCGAATGCGCATCTGGGGATGGTGTCGGACGACCTGTTCCATATGGACCAACTGCCGAAATCCATCCTCATCGTTGGCGGGGGCTATATCGCTTGTGAATTTGCCTGCATCCTGCATGGTCTGGGTGTCGAGGTGACGCAATATTACCGCGGCGCGCAGATCCTGCGCGGCTTTGACGAAGAGGCGCGCGGCCTGATCGCGGACGCCATGAAAGAGCGCGGAATCGAGCTGCACACCGGCACCAACATCGTCGAGATGCACCGCGCTGACAGCCCCGAGGCCGAGGGCATGGGCACCGCCCCGGTCGAAGCGACGCAATTCGGCGCCGCGCAGGAAGACAGCGCCGGGTCGGGCCCGATCCGCGTCAAGGCCACCAATGGCAAGATCCGCGATTTCGACGCCGTGCTGTTCGCAACCGGCCGCAAACCCAATACCGACGACATGGGGCTAGAGGATCTGGGAATCGAGCTTGGCCGCAATGGCGCAATCCAGGTGGACGACTACAGCCAGACCAAGGTGCCCTCGGTCTATGCCATTGGCGATGTCACCGACCGGGTGAACCTGACGCCCGTCGCGATCCGCGAAGGCATGGCCTTTGTCGAAACGGTCTTTAAGGGCAACCCAACCCCGGTGGATCACGAATTGATCCCCTCGGCCGTGTTTACCCAGCCTGAAATGGGCACTGTCGGCCTCAGCGAAGAGGCGGCCCGCGATCAGGAAGAAATCGAAGTTTACTGTACCTCTTTCCGCCCGATGCAGACGGCCTTTGCCGACAAGCCGGATCGTGTGATGATGAAGCTGATCGTGTCCAAGGCGACCCGCAAGGTTCTGGGTTGTCACATCGTGGCACCCGGCGCGGGCGAAATGATCCAGTTGGCGGGCATCGCCATCAAGATGGGCGCGACCAAGGAAGACTTTGACCGGACGGTTGCGGTACATCCGACCATGTCGGAAGAGATCGTGACCATGCGCAATCCGATCCGGACGGCTTGAATTTGCCGACGATGCGCCCAGTTTGAACCCCGAGACGAGAGACGAAAAGGACCGAAGTTCATGGCAGGCAACAGCGGCGGCCCCTGGGGGGGCGGCGGTGGCAACCAAGGCGGTGGCGGCAACGGTCATCGTCCGCCCAGCGGCGGCGGTGGCGGCGGCCGACGCCCCGATGACAACCAGATGCCCGAAATCGACGAACTGATGAAGAAGGGGCAGGAGCGGCTGCGCGTTCTGATGGGCGGTCGCGGTGATGGCTCTGGCAACAATGGTTCGGGGGGCGGCGGCGGCGGTGCCGGCGGACCCGGCCTGACACGGGGCACCGTGGCTCTGGGGGTTGTCGTGCTGTTCGGCCTCTGGCTGTTTGGCAGTTTCTACACCGTGCGCCCCGAAGAGCAGTCCGTGGAACTCTTCCTTGGCAGTTATTCGGACACCGGCGATCCGGGTCTGAACTTTGCGCCCTGGCCGCTTGTGACCTACGAGGTCGTCAATGTGACCTCGGAACGGACCGAGACAATTGGCGGCGGCCGTGGTGGCAATGACGGCCTGATGCTGACCACCGATGCGAATATCGTCGACATCGACTTTCAGGTGGTCTGGAACATCTCGGATCCGGCGAAACTGCTGTTCAATATCCGCGACCCGCAGTTGACCGTTCAGGCCGTGTCTGAATCGGTGATGCGCGAGATCATCGCGGCCTCGAACCTGGCACCGATCCTCAACCGTGACCGTGGTGTGATCGCGGACGGCGCGCGTGAACAGATTCAGGCGACACTGGACGAATATGACAGCGGCATCAGCATTGTCCGGGTCAACCTCGACAACGCGGACCCGCCACGCGAGGTGATCGACGCCTTCCGCGCCGTTCAGGCCGCGGAACAGGAACGTGACCGGCTGGAGCGTCAGGCGGATGCCTATGCCAACCGCGTGGTGGCCGAGGCCCGAGGCAAGGCGGCGCAGATCCGCGAAGAAGCCGAAGGTTATCGCGCGCAGGTCGTCAACCAGGCGCTGGGTGAGGCGGCTCGCTTTACCAGCGTTCAGGAGGAATACGCGCTGGCGCCCGAAGTGACCCGTCGCCGTCTGTACATCGAAACGATGGAACGCGTGCTGGGCGATGTCGACAAGATGATCCTCGACAATTCGGTTGCCGGTGGCGGCGCGGGCGGGGGCGGTGTCGTTCCTTACCTGCCGCTCAATGAACTTCGCCGCAGCGGAGGTGACCAGTGATGCGCAAGACAACCTATCTTTTGCCGGTCCTCGTGATCGCCATCGTGGTCTTCCTGTCGTCGATCTTTGTTGTGGACGAGCGGGAAAAGGCGCTGGTGCTTCAATTCGGTCAGATCAAGGCCGTCAAGGAAGAGCCGGGCCTGGCCTTCAAGATCCCGTTGATTCAGGAAGTGGTAAAATACGACGACCGCATCTTGTCGCTGGACACGCAGACCATCGAAGTTACCCCCTCGGATGACCGCCGACTGGTGGTCGACGCCTTTGCCCGTTACCGGATCGCCAATGTGGTGCAATTCCGGCAGGCGGTTGGGATCGGCGGAATCCGCGTGGCCGAGGATCGCCTTTCCGGCATCCTGAACGCGCAGATCCGCGAAGTGCTGGGTGCCGATCTTGTCACCTCGGACCGGATCCTGTCCGAAGACCGGCGCGAGCTGATGGTGCGGATTCGTGACGCAGCCCGCGAAGAGGCGCGCTCGCTGGGGCTTGACGTGGTTGACGTGCGACTGAAGCAGACCAACCTGCCGGCACAGAACCTTGACGCGACCTTTGACCGGATGCGGGCCGAGCGGGAACGTGAAGCCGCCGACGAAAGGGCACGCGGTAACGAAGCGGCGCAGCGCGTGCGCGCACTTGCGGATCGTACCGTCGTGGAAACCCTGTCCGAAGCCGACCGGGACGCCAACGTGATCCGTGGTGAGGCTGACGCCGAACGCAACCGGATCTTTGCCGATGCCTATGGCGCCGACCCCGAGTTCTTTGCCTTCTATCGTTCGCTTCAGGCCTATGACGCGGCGCTGCGGGGCGAAAACTCGACCATGGTCATGACGCCGGACAGCCAGTTCTTCAACTACTTCAAGAACGAACTGGCCGATGGGGGCACGCTGACGCTGCCCGCGCCAACGGCCAGTGCCAAGGCACCGGACGCGCCGGCTCCCGAGACGGCTGAGGATCCCGCGCCCGAAGGTCCGGCTCCGACGACCCCGGCACCGGCCCCTGCGGATCCGGCCCCCGCGCCTGCGGCGCCAGAGGCCGACACGGCTCCCGCCGACAATTGAGCGGGTCCGACATACTCTTGGGGATCGGGATGGTCCTCGTGATCGAGGGGCTGGTCTATGTACTGGCCCCTCATCTTGTCGAGCGCCTGCTAGAGGCGCTGCGCCAAATCCCCCTCGACCAACGCCGCCTGCTGGGCGCACTGACCCTTGTTACCGGGCTGATCGTGCTGTGGCTGGCCAAGGGCGGGCTGTTTTAAGGCGCTCTTGGTCGGGCTGACCGGTGTGATCGCCTATCCGGAACGGCTTGATGGATTGGGCGGTCCTGTGCCCCTTTGTTTCGCTTGCCCCTCGCAGCTTGCGCACGCGTGCATGGATACAAGCATTACATGTGAAAGGTGCCGCGCAGACCCAGCAGGGCAGGTCCTGCGCTGCGGTATTTGCCAGCCATGATCGCATCTGGCGGACAAGATCAACCTGCCAGGTGATGACAAGCGGGCCGATCCTGCTACGGGCGCGCGGGCGTGCCTTCGCCTCTCAGGAAATCAATCATGGCACGGACCTTGCCGGGGACGAAGCTTCGGCTTGGGAAGACAAGCCATGCGGCCGTGTCAAAGGTTGTGGCCGTCACGTCCCAACCGGCGATGCAGGTGACAAGACGACCGGTTTCAAGATCTTCCCGGATCAGCCAGTCGGGCAACATGGCCGGACCAAGCCCCGCCAGCGCGGCGTCGCGGACCGCCCCAGCCGGGGACAGGAGGACATCGCCGGAGACCGGTTGTTCGATCACGTCCCCCATAGGATTCCGAAAGATCCACCGGGACCGGAAATCGCGCAGGGCAAAGAGGATGGCACGGTGGTTTGCCATGTCCGCGGGGCTGTGCAGCGGCGGGGCCTTGGCCAAATAGCCGGGCGCGGCCACCACGTGATAGCGCGTGTCCATGAGCTTGCTGACCACATAGTCGCCTTCGACCTCGGGGGCCAGACGGATGGCAAGGTCGATCCGGTCGGCCACCAGATCGATATTGGTGTCCGAAAACAGCCCTTCGACGGCCACGTTGGGGTTGGCCGCCCGGAAATCGGCAAGGCGCGGGACGATAAAGTTCTGACCAAAGGTGGCAGAGGCCGATAGGCGGAGCGTGCCGCGCGGTTCCGATTGGATTGCGCGCGCCTCTTCCCGCGCCCGATCCAACTCTTCGGTCAGCGGGGCAATCCGCGCTAGATACAGCGCCCCGGCCTCTGTCAACTCCATGCGCCGCGTCGTGCGCGCGAACAGCCGCAGGCCAAGTTCCGCTTCGATCCCGGCAACACCCCGCCCGATCGAGGACGGGTCGACGCCGCGCTGCCGGGCGACGGCGGCAAAACTGCCAAGCCGGGCAATTTCTTGGATCAGCGCAAGGTCGTTGATGTTCATTCGTGCGCTTTCTGCATGAGAGTTGGGACCATGTCGAAATTTATCGCGAAATTTGTAGGCGATAAACCGGATTGCATCGGAAATTCTCACCAAGGAGCTTCGTATGCCCGAAATTCAACTGCTCATCCCTGAAACCGCCCGGGACGGATCGCCGGACCCCAGAAAGGCCAATTTGCCTGATGGGTCTAGGTTCATCGCGATGACGATCCCGTCGATCCACGACGCCCTTGCTGTGTCGGACGACGTGCCCATGTCCGACACCGCCAGTGCCGGAACGCCCTTGATGCAAAGGTTTTTTCTGGGATGCGCCCCATGATCTTCAAAGGCAAAACCGTCGTCGTGACCGGCGCCAGTCGGGGCATCGGCGAAGCGACAGCGCGCCATTTCGCGGCGCTTGGCGCCCATGTGGTTCTGGCGGCGCGCGACGCCCGCCGGATCGCCGCCATCGCAGAGGAGTTGACCGCAAAGGGGCTGTCAGCCTGTGCATGGCAAACGGATGTTGCCAGCGCGTCGCAGGTAAAATCCCTGATCGACGCGACCGTGGACGAAACCGGGCGGATTGACCTGCTGGTGAACAATGCAGGGATGATCGATCCGATTGCGCCTTTGGGCGAAAGCGATCCGGAAGCCTGGGGGCAAGTCGTCGATGTAAACCTCAAAGGGGTCTATCACGGGCTGCGGTACGCCATTCCCGAGATGGTCGCGCAGGGTGGCGGCACCGTGGTGAACATATCCTCTGGCGCGGCGACCTCGGCTTTGGAGGGGTGGAGCCACTATTGTTCTACCAAGGCGGCAGTGCTGTCGCTGACCCGGGTGGCAGACAAGGAGTACCGCGGCACCGGGGTTCGCGTCATCGGCCTGAGTCCCGGAACGGTGGCGACGCGTATGCAGGAACAGATCCGCTTTTCTGGAATTAACCCGGTCAGTCAGTTGGATTGGTCAGCGCATATCCCGCCGGACTGGGTGGCGCAGGCCATAGAATGGCTGACGACAACAGCGGCAGACGCCTATCTGGGCACTGACTTTTCGTTGAAGTCCGACGAGGGGCGGCGGCTTGCCGGTCTTCCCCCGATGAGAGCCTGACGCGCCAACAATGGCGGGCACCCGACGATCTGGGGGCTGACACGGGTCTTGCGTCTTGTGGAAAAGGGATGGCCACATGGCCGGAGAGCGAAAAAACGCCGATCCGGCCCGTGTGGTCATCCTCACAACCCGGTGAGCATGCGATTCTGCCCTTTGGTGTTGCGCGCGCGCACCTATGTTTGTCACACTGACAGATAGGAGGCAGGCGGCGGTGCGTAGGCTTTTGCGCCTGCTGACTGGCAGAGACAAGGAGACCCCATTGAAACCGCAATCCCTCGCTCTGACGCAGGAAAACAAGACACCGCTGAGGCTATTCTGGCTGGCGACGTTGTCGATGTTCCTTATTGTATCGCAATCCCTGATGGCTTCGGCGCGTGGCGCGCCCGAAAGCTTTGCCGACCTTGCTGAACGCATCAGCCCGGCCGTGGTCAATATTACGACCTCGACCACTGTTGCGGGGCGGTCCGGTCCGCGCGGCATCGTTCCCGAAGGGTCGCCTTTTGAGGATTTCTTTCGTGACTTTCAGGACCGTGGCGGTCCGGATCGTCCGCGCCGGTCTTCGGCCCTTGGCTCTGGTTTCGTTATCTCCGACGACGGATATATCGTGACCAACAATCACGTGATCGAAGGTGCCGATGAAATCACCATCGAATTTTTCGAAGGGTTCGAACTGCCCGCCGAACTGGTTGGCACGGATCCGAATACCGATATCGCGCTGCTCAAGGTTGATGCCGAACGCCCGCTGACCTTCGTCAATTTCGGCGACAGCAACACGGCGCGTGTGGGCGACTGGGTCATGGCGATGGGCAACCCGCTGGGGCAGGGCTTCTCAGTGTCTGCCGGGATCGTTTCGGCCCGCAATCGCGCCCTGAGCGGCACCTATGACGATTACATCCAGACCGACGCAGCCATCAACCGGGGCAACTCGGGCGGCCCGCTGTTTAACATGAACGGCGAGGTGATCGGTGTGAACACGGCGATCCTGTCACCGAACGGTGGGTCGATCGGCATCGGTTTCTCGATGGCATCGAATGTCGTGGTCAACGTGGTCGACCAACTGAAGGAATTCGGTGAAACCCGGCGCGGCTGGCTGGGCGTGCGTATTCAGGATGTCAGCGACGACGTGGCCGATGCGCTGGGTCTGGCACAGGCCAAGGGCGCGCTGGTTTCCGACGTGCCCGAGGGTCCGGCCCAGGAAGCTGGCATGGAAGCGGGCGACGTGATCGTGACATTCGACGGCGTCGAGGTGGTCGATACCCGCCAGTTGGTGCGTGTCGTGGCCAATACGCCGGTGGGCAAGACCGTGCGTGTCGTGGTCAACCGTGACGGTGAAACCCAGACGCTGAAAGTCACCCTCGGCCGCCGCGAAGAGGCACGCGGTGCCGTTCCGGCCGCTGCGCCGGGCACGCCCGACGCCGGTCCGGCAGAGGTGGAAACGCTTGGACTGACGCTTAGCCCGCTGACCGACGACATCCGTTCGGAACTGGACCTGCCCGCAGGCATGACCGGTCTGGCGATCATGGATGTGGATCCGACGTCGGAGGCCTATGAAAAGGGCCTGCGTGCCGGTGATGTTCTGACCGAGGCCAGCCAGCAGGCAATCACCAGCACGGACGATCTGGATGCCCGCATCGCCGAGGCGCGTGACGAGGGCCGCAAGTCGATCCTGCTGTTGGTGCGCAGCAATGGCGACCCGCGGTTTGTCGCGCTGACGCTGCCGGCAGAATGATCTGACGGAGGCCCGACGACGCATCCCTGAAACAACAAAGGGCGGCCCCGGGGCCGCCCTTTTGCGTTCTTGGTGCGAAAAGGTCAGGGACGCATGTCGCGCGCCTTCTGCGCCGAGGCACTCAGCGCCTCGGACACCAGTTTGCGCGCCGGTCCTTGTTCCAGCAGAACCAATCCGGCGGCTGTGGTGCCCGCGTAATCGATCATCTGGCGAACATGCTCCTGTGGCGTCATCTGGTCCTTGGCCAGCATCTCGCCGCTGGCCAGCAACAACTGACGGACGGCACGGTCAGCAATTTCGGCCGGAACGCCCTGAGCCGTGGCATGATCTGCCATTGCGGCGGCCAACCATGCGACGAACCCCGGAACCGGGCCTGTCAGGGCGGTGAAATGGTCCAGCAGCGCCTCATCTTCCAGGGCGTCTTCCTGGCCGCAGGCCCCCAGCAGGCGGCGGGCCTCGGCCCGGTCGGTCTCGGTGGCGGCGGGGGCGGCGACCCATGGCGAATAAGCCAGCCGGCGCGCGGCGGCGGGGCTGGACATGGCGCGGATCACCCGGGCGCTGCCGCTAAGTTGCGACAGGTCGTCGATGGTCACAGCCGCCATGACCGAAAGGATCAGCTTGTCCCGCGCATCCAGACGCAGGGCGGGAACCTGTGCCGGGGGAATGCAGATCAGGATCGAGTCACAGGCGGCGACAAGCGCTGCGGGATCAGCGGTCACTGTCACGGCTTGGGGGAAATCGCCTTGGTCGCCGCTGCGATTGGCAATCCACAGATCGCCCGCCGCGACCGTGCCGCTGTCCAGCCAGGCCTGCGCGATGGCGCGTCCCAACATGCCCGAGCCTCCGATGATGCCGACAGTGCTCATCCCGTGCCTCCCTATTGCTTGGCAAATTCCCTGCGGCCTCAGCCGTCGGGTCGTTCTACCGCAATCAAGCCCAAGGCGCGCGCGGTTTCCAGCGAAAGCTGCGCACTCTGCAAGCCGCGTTCGGATTGATAGGTGCGGATCGCGTCAGAGGTGGGGGCATCCAGCCTGCCGGTGACATCGGCCTTGAAATAGCCGCGCGCGGCCAGCGCCCGCTGAACCGAGGAGATGAATTCCACGGTCATCTCTTCGGGGCAGGGCGCCTCGAACGTGATCTCGGCGCGTTCGCGGACAACCCGTGGCACCGGTGCCTTGCGATAGATGGGCGGGCGGATCATCGTGCCATCCTCGGCGATTTCGGCCTGAACGACCTGCACCTCGCCCATGACATGTTCGTAGACGGCCGGGCGTACGTCGCGGGCCCGGCAGGTGCCGTCTTTTGTGTGTTCTGCCTGCGGCGGCGGGGCGGTGTCCTGCACGTCACGCGCAACGGTCTGCGGCGTGCCGCAGGCGGTCAGAAGGGTCAGCGCGGCAAGGGGCATGGCCTGGAACCGGAGGAAAATGGGCATTCTGCTCGGGCCTCTGATGTGCCTTTTCTTGCGGGCAAGATAGCGGGTTTGGCCTGTGCTGCCTAGGGCGGCGGAACGGGCGGCGGCACTCCGCCGCCGCAATCCTCTCAGGGGGTGTCAAGCAGCCGGTCGAGCAGGGGCGAGATATCCTCGATATGTTCCGAGATCACATGGGTCACGCCGTTTTCGCGCTGGACGCGCCCGGTGACGCGCAGCATCCGTCCGGCGATCACCGCACGGCGGTAGGTTTCGTAGAGCTTGCGCCAGACGATCACGTTCACCACGCCGGTCTCATCCTCCAGTGTGATGAAGATCACGCCCTTGGCGGTGCCGGGGCGCTGGCGCAGGATCACCAGCCCGGCCACGGTGATGCGCGCGCCGTTAGGCGGTTCGGCCAGCCGGTTGGCGGGCAGACAGGACGGAGGATGGGGCCAGTTCATTCGAACAAATATGGAACATTTGTGGCGAAAGTCCAAGTCCGATCTGCGAATCGTTGGGAGCGACAGCGCGTCATGGCCCCGTTCCGGCGCGGTGCGAGAGACCAAAAACGGCAGATCAATTCCCGTGGGGACGCAAATGGGGCTGGCGGGCGGGGGGCAGCCCCTCTAGGTAGGGTGTCGGATCAAGTTTGGAGCGGTGAAAATGGCAAAGATCACCTATATCGAGCACAACGGCACGGAGCATGTCGTCGAAGTTGCAAATGGGCTGACCGTGATGGAAGGCGCACGCGACAATAACATTCCCGGAATCGAGGCGGATTGCGGCGGCGCCTGCGCCTGTTCGACCTGCCATGTCTACGTGGCCGAGGATTGGGTCGAAAAGCTGCCCGCCAAGGAAGACATGGAAGAGGACATGCTGGACTTTGCCTATGAGCCCGACGCCAAGCGCTCGCGCCTGACCTGCCAGTTGCGGGTCAGCGACGCGCTGGACGGGCTGATTGTCCAGATGCCCGAGAAGCAGATCTGATGCCGGATCGGGCGCCGCGTCTGCCGTGGTGCCCCTTGCGCCGTCTTTTGCGCGGCGCACTGGTTACGGTGTGCCTGTTGCCGGCGTCGCTGACGTCGGCGCAACAGGCGGTCGACGCCCGCTACGAGGGCGAAACCACGCGCTATCCGCATGGCGTGCTGGGCGACGAGATCGAATATGACACGCTGGCGGTGACCCTGTCGGACGGACGCATCCTGCGCCGCCGCTGGGAGACGCCGCTGGTCTTTGAAGATATCGCGCCGCGTCTTTGGGACGTGACGGGCGACGGGCGTCCCGAGGTCGTGACGGTCGAAAGCCACGAGGCGCGCGGCGCGCGGTTGGCGATCTGGACCGTCGAGAACGGAGATTTGCGGCCGCTGGCGGCAACGCCGTTTATTGGCCAGCGGTTTCGCTGGCTCGCACCGATCGGAGCGGCGGATCTGGACGGCGACGGGCATGTTGAAATCGCCTATGTCGACCGTCCGCATCTGGCCAAGACGCTGCGCGTCTGGCGCTATCGCGACGGCGGCCTGAGCGAAGTGGCGGCGCTTGCCGGGTTTTCCAATCACCGCATCGGCTGGGACTATATCGTCGGCGGTCTGCGCGACTGCGGCGAGGGGCCGGAAATGGTCCTGCCCTCGGGCGACTGGCGCCACCTGATGATCGTTCGCTTTGACGGCAAGCTGGAGCGTTGGGCCAGCGATCCTTACAGCCCCGAGATGGCGGAAGCCCTGCTGGCCTGCGACTGACCGGCGACATTGGGCGAGGGAAGACGCGCCCGGGTGTCAGGCCGGGACGATTGGGGCTTTCAAAGGCGACGGTGGCGCAGTAGGCGTATCGGTCATGAAGATACTTTTTTTTGGCGATGTGATGGGCCGCGCGGGGCGGCAGGGAATAACCGACCGGCTGCCGGGGCTGCGCAAGGACTGGCGGTTGGATTTCGTGATCGTGAACGCGGAAAACGCGACCAACGGGCACGGATTGTCTGCGGATCATGCCAAGGCGATCTTTGATGCGGGGGCGGATGTCATTACGCTGGGCGATCACGCTTTCGACCAGAAAGAGATGCTGACCCACATCGAGTCCGAGCCGCGCATCGTGCGGCCCTTGAACTTTGCCCGGCAGGCGCCGGGGCGCGGCGTGGGCCTGTACAAGGACGCGCGCGGGCGCAAGGTGATGGTGGCGCAGGCACTGGGCCAGGTTTTTATGAGCCGCAACTATGACAGCCCCTTCGTGGCCATCGACGAGGTGTTGAAACGGCACCCGCTGGGCGGGCAGGCGCAGGCCATCGTGGTGGACATGCATTGCGAGGCAACTTCGGAAAAGATGGGTATGGGCCATTTCTGCGACGGGCGGGCCAGCCTCGTGGTGGGCACGCATACCCATGTGCCGACCTCGGACACGCAGATCCTGCCGGGCGGCACCGCGTTCCAGTCGGACGCGGGCATGTGCGGGGATTACAACTCGGTCATCGGGATGGAGCCGGCGGAGCCGCTGCGCCGCTTTGTCAACGGCATGGCGAAGGGCCGGTTCAGCCCGGCGCTGGGCGAGGCCACGCTGTCGGGTGTCTATGTCGAAACCGACGATCTGACCGGCAAGGCCGTGAACGTGCAGATGGTCCGGCAAGGCGGGCGTCTGGCGCAATCCGGGCCCGCATGACGCGGCTTTTGCCCTTTGTCATCCTGGTGGTGACGGGGGCCGCCTGGGGCGCGACACAGCCCCTGACCAAGATCGCCGTATCCGAAGGCTATCGGCATTTCGGGCTGATCTTCTGGCAGACGGTTCTGGTGGGCCTTCTGCTGGGGGCGCTGACGGTGCTCAAGGGAAAACGGCTGCCCTGCCACCCGAGGGCACTGCGGCTTTATCTCTTTATCGCGATTGTGGGCACGGTTGCGCCGGGCATCGCGTCCTACCAGGCGGCGGTGCATCTGCCGTCGGGCGTTTTGTCGATCCTGCTGAGTTCGGTGCCCATGTTTTCGCTGCCCATCGCGCTGGCTCTGGGCACCGATCGTCTTGCGCCGGGGCGGGTTTTGGGGCTGATGCTGGGCCTTGGCGGCGTGGCGCTGTTGGTGCTGCCCGAAACCAGCCTGCCGCAAGGCACCGAGGTCGTGTGGATCGGGATCGCGCTTCTGGCGTCGGCCTGCTACGCGGTCGAGGGCAATGTGGTGGGCAAATGGGGCACCGGCGGGCTGGACGCGGTGCAGGTTCTGGCGGGGGCCTCTGTCGTGGGCGCGTTGACAAGCCTGCCTCTGGCGCTGGCCAGCGGGCAGTTCATCGTGCCCAAGCTGCCGCTGACCGCGCCGGACAAGGCGGTGATCGCCAGCGCCGGTCTGCACGCCTTTTCCTATGCCGCCTATGTCTGGCTGGTCGGGCGCACGGGCGCCGTTTTTGCTGCACAGGTGAGCTATCTGGTGACGCTTTTCGGGGTCACATGGGCCATGATCTTTCTGTCGGAAAGCTATGCAGGATGGGTCTGGACGGCGCTGGCTCTGATGTTGGCGGGTATGATCCTTGTGCAGCCGCAGCGTAAACCGCTTGTGCCCGCCCCTGTGGCAGGTCAGAATGCGGCCGGTTGAGAGCAGGCGGTGAGCTGAACGGAATATGATCGGGATCGAACTGGGCCAGACCGGACAGGCGATGGTGACGCTCGCCGTGGTGGCGGCGATGTTCGTGCTCTTCGTGCGCGAAACCTATCCTACAGAGGTCACGGCCATCGGTGGTGTGGCGGTTCTGCTGCTGCTGGGGGTGCTGCCCTATGAGGCGGCGCTGGACGTGCTGTCCAATCCCGCGCCCTGGACCATCGCGGCGATGTTCGTGGTGATGGGAGCCTTGGTGCGCACCGGGGCGCTGGATGCCTTCACCGGATTTGCGCAGGATCAGGTGGTGCGAAGGCCAAAACAGGCGATCGCCGGGATCCTGCTGGTGGTGGTCGTTGCCTCGGCTTTCATGAACAATACACCGGTTGTGGTGGTGATGCTGCCGATCTTTGTGCAGATCGCCAAGACGCTGGGAATTGCACCGTCCAAGCTTTTGATCCCGCTGAGCTACGCGGCAATCCTTGGCGGCACTCTGACGTTGATCGGTACCTCGACAAACCTGCTGGTCGATGGCGTGGCGCGCACGCAGGGCTTGGAACCGTTCACCATTTTCGAGGTGACGCCGCTGGCGGTGATCCTTGTGGCCTTTGGCATGGCCTACCTGTTCCTTGTCGGGCGTTTCCTTTTGCCGGACCGGACCTCGATGGCGGGAATGCTGTCTGACCGTTCGCGGATGAAGTTCTTTACCGAGGCGGTGATCCCGCCTGAGTCGAACCTGATCGGGCGCGAGGTGCTGGGCGTGCAGTTGTTCAAACGCGACGGCGTGCGTTTGATCGACGTGATCCGAGGCGATGAATCGCTGCGGCGCAACCTGCAAGGGGTCGAATTGCAGGTGGGCGACCGGGTGGTTCTGCGGACGCAGATGACCGAGTTGCTGTCGTTGCAGACCAACAAGGAACTCAAGCGTGTCGATCAGGTTTCGGCCAAGGAAACCACCACGGTCGAGGTGCTGATTACCCCCGGGTGCAAGATGGTGGGCCGCAGCCTTGGCGCGCTGCGTCTGCGGCGGCGGTTCGGGGTCTACCCGCTGGCGGTGCATCGGCGGAACCAGAACATCGGGCGGCAGCTGGATGACCTGGTGGTACGCGTTGGGGACACGCTGCTGCTGGAAGGCAATGCCGAAGACATCAAGCGGCTGGCCGACGAGATGGACCTTGTCGATGTTGCGCGTCCCTCGGCGCGGGCCTTCCGCCGCGGCCATGCGCCGCTGGCGCTGGGCGCGCTGGCGGGCATCGTCGTGCTGTCGGCGCTGGGGATCGCGCCGATCCTGTCGCTGGCGGTGGTCGCCGTGGCCCTTGTCCTGCTGACCCGCTGCATCGACGCCGATGAGGCGTTTTCCTTTGTCGAAGGGCAGTTGCTGGCGCTGATCTTTGCCATGCTGGCCATCGGCGCGGCCTTGCAGGCCTCGGGCGCGGTAGAGATGATCGTCAGCGCCATTGCCCCGATCATGGCGCAACTGCCCGCGCCGCTGATGATCTGGGCGGTCTACCTGCTGACCAGCATTCTGACAGAAACCGTGTCCAACAACGCGGTTGCCGTGGTCGTCACACCCATTGCCATCAGCCTTGCGGCGGCCATTGGTGTCGATCCCCGCCCGCTGGTGGTGGCGGTCATGGTGGCCGCCTCGTGCAGCTTTGCCACGCCCATCGGCTATCAGACCAATACGCTGGTCTACGGGCCGGGCGGTTACAAGTTCTCGGATTTCTTCAAGGTGGGCCTGCCGCTGAACCTTAGCATCGGGGCAGTCGCCGCGCTGTTGATTCCGCTGTTTTGGCCCCTGTAACCTTGGGTGGTGCGGCCTTGTCTTGGCCGGACCGCGAAGTGTCGTAACCGGTACTGCGGCAGCGGGCGAATCCTCCTACCACAGGGTGCAAAGAGCTTTGTGCCGGAAGGGAGACCCGCATGATCCTTTACCCCCTGATCGAGCTTCTGGAAGGCCGCTGTGTCAGCCTGTTCCGTGGGCGCATGGAAGAACCGCAGATCTGGCATGTGGACCCGGTTGCCAAGGCGGCGGAATTTGCCAAGGCCGGGGCCGGATGGATTCACATCACCGATTTCGACGCGTTGCAGGGCGACGAGCGCAATGCCGACACCGTGCGTGAGATCATCCGCACCGCCGGTGCCTCCGTCCAGCTGGGCGGCGGGTTCCGGTCGCTCAAGCGGATCGAGGAATGGATCGAGGCCGGGGCGGGGCGCATCGTCGTTGGTACACTGGCCGTGCAGCAGCCGGACCTTGTGAAAGAGGCCGCGCGCGCCTTTCCCGAACAGATCGTCGTGTCGGTCGATGTTTACAAAGGCCACGTCGCAGGCGAGGGCTGGCGCGAGCAAAGCGCCATGGTGCCCTCTGCTGTGCTCAAGGCTTTTGCGGACAGCCCGCTGGCGGCCTTTATCGTGACCGACATCGACGCCGATCTGGATGAGGCCGAGGATAGCCTTGCACTGGTTACGCAACTGTCGTCGGAAACCCGCACCCCGGTAATTGCCCGGGGGCTGACCCGGTCGCTGGATGACCTGTCGCGCATGAAATACGTGCCGCACCTGGCGGGCGCCGTCGTGGGCCGGGCGCTGTTCGACAAAAGCATCGACCTTGAACAGGCGCTGGAGATCGTCAAGCCGGTGCCGGAAGAGCGCGCGCAGTTCATCTGAGGTGATGGGGCCGGGCTGCGATGTCCGGCATTTTCCGGCGCGTTCGCCCGACACGCCTTGTGTGTCGAGGCTTCTCCTGATTACTGGCGCGGGTCCGGGTGGTGTGCCGGGACCCGGCAGCGGCAGGGAGAAGTGCGATGTCCAAGATCCTGACCCCATGGCGCAGCGTCGCTGCGGGCTTTGCCCTGAACGGCGTCCTGCTGGGCTGCTGGGCCTCGCGCGTGCCCACCTATGTCGACACGCTCGACCTGTCGGAAAGCACGCTGGGCGTGCTGTTGCTGTTGATGGGAATCGGGGCGCTGATTTCTTTTCCGCTGGCCGGCAGCCTGTCGGATCGCCACGGTGCCGTGCGGGTGACGCGATGGATCGCGGTGGTCTACCTGTTGTCGATTGTCGGTGTGGGGTTTGCGGGCAGCGTGGCGCTGCTGGGACTTGCGCTGTTCGCCTTTGGCATGTGTCACGGGTCGATGGACGTGGCCATGAACAGCTGGGCAACCGAGGTCGAAGAGCACATGGGCCGGTCGGTCATGTCCTCCTTCCACGCGATGTGGAGCCTTGGCGCCGGGCTTGGCGCGGCGGGCGGGTTCCTTGCCACCAGCATGGGCGCGGGCACCGGCATGCATTTCCTTGCGGCGGCGGTGATCTCGGGCCTATTGGCCTGGCCGTTCCTGCGGGCGCCCTGGACCTCGCGCATACGCCTGTCGCCGGGCAAAGCGCCGATGTTCGCCTTCCCGCGCGGACCGTTGATCCTTGTCGGCGTCATCGCGTTGGGTGCGGGGCTGGGCGAAGGGGCGGCGGTCGATTGGAGCGCGGTCTACCTGCGCGACGTGCTGGGCGCGCCCGAATCGCAGGCCACGCTGGGCTATGCTGCCTTTTCCATCACCATGGTCATCATGCGTCTGAGCGTCGACCGGATCATCACCCGTTTCGGCCCGCAAATGGTCGCCCGGGTGGCGGGCGTGCTGGCGGCGGGCGGTTATTTCCTGTGTGTCGGCACCGATGTGCTGGCGATTGCGCTGGTCGGGTTCGTTCTGATGGGCATGGGCTATGCCGCCGTGATCCCGATGGCCTTTTCCCGCGCGGCGCATGACCCGGAGGTGCCCGCCGGGCAGGCCATCGCCTCGGTCGCGACGCTGGGCTATGGCGCGATGCTGCTGGGGCCGCCGGCCATCGGGTTCATCGCCGAGGCGACCTCGCTGCGGATGTCCTTCCTCATGGTCGGCGGGATTGCCTTGCTGATTGCGCTGTTTGCCTCGGCCCTTGGGCGGGGTGGCAGTCTTGCAAAGGCCTGAATCCTAGCCGTACCGTTCCACGAATCCTTCGAGGATGCGCGCCGGTTCGGTCACATCTGCGGCGCGGCACATCTGGATCAGCGTGTCGGCCTCTTCGGGGGCGAAATAGCCGCGATGGCGATAGATGTGAATCCTTGTCTCGAACTCGGCCGCGTCCGCCTCGGGGTGGAACTGCGTGGCATAGACGTTCTGGCCATAGCGGATCATCTGGTAAGGGCAGGGGCCCGATGACACCAGATGAACGGCACCCTTGGGCAGGTGCTGCACGGCCTCCTTGTGGCCGACAAAGGCGTCGAAACTGCGCGGCAGACCGGCTGTCAGCGGGTCTTTTTCGCCCTCGTCCGTCATATAGCAGGTCACCGCCCCCACCGGTTCGCCAAACCGGGTTTTCGACACTTCGGCGCCAAGGTGGTGGGCAAGAATGCCGATGCCGTAACAGCACCCCATGAAGGGGATGTCCTCTGCGGTGATCCGGGGCATCAGGCGCAGGATCGCCTCTTCGATGCGCCGTTCGACCGGGTCCTTCTCGGCGGGTTTGTCGCTGACACATCCCGGCCCGCCGCCGACGATCACCCCGGCGTAGTCGCCCGGGTCGAGGTCGCGCGGCAGATCCTCACGGTCAAGGCGCATCCGGTGCAGGCGCGATGCGTCCAGCCCGGACTTGTCCAGCACGGCGCGAAATTCGGAATCGCTGGCCTCGGTTTCCGGGCGCAATTGAAGCAGGAGGAATCGGCTCATGTTTCAGCGCTAGCGCAAGGAAAGCCGCCGCGCAACGCGACACGCGCGCGGACTTGGCAAGAGGGGCGGCGCTGGAATATAGAGGCGCGGATATCAAGGACACCCGATAAAGAGGCACACCGACCATGGCCGGCCATTCCAAATGGGCAAACATCCAGCACCGCAAGGGCCGTCAGGACAAGATCCGGGCCAAGATCTTTTCCAAGCTGTCGAAGGAAATCACCATCGCCGCCAAGATGGGCGATCCCGACCCTGACAAGAACCCGCGCCTGCGCTTGGCGGTGAAGGAAGCCAAGGGCCAGTCAATGCCCAAGGACAATATCGAACGCGCCATCAAGAAAGCGGTTGGCGGCGACGCCGAGGATTACGAAGAAATCCGCTATGAGGGCTATGGCCCCAATGGTGTCGCTGTGATCGTCGAGGCGATGACCGACAACCGCAACCGGACGGCCTCGACCGTGCGGTCGACCTTTACCAAGAACGGCGGCAACCTTGGTGAAACCGGCTCTGTCGGGTTCATGTTCGAACGTAAGGGCGAAATCGTTTACGGCGCGTCGGTGGGCGATGCGGATGACGTCATGATGGCCGCGATCGAGGCGGGGGCCGAAGACGTGGAAAGCTCGGAAGACGGTCACATCATCTATTGCGCCGATACTGACCTGAACGAGGTGTCGACCGCGCTGGAGGCCGAACTGGGCGAGTCGGAATCGACCAAGCTGGTGTGGAAGCCGACCACCACGACCGAACTGGACCTTGACGGAATGCAGTCGCTGATGCGTCTGGTCGAGGCGCTGGAGGATGACGACGATGTACAGCGCGTCACCACCAATTTCGAAGCCTCCGACGAGGTCATGGCGCAGCTGGAAAACGCCTGACCCGCAATGCGCTTTGACAAGGATCGCCCCCGCCTCGGCGGGGGTTTTTCTTTGCCAGACGGTTCCGGCTCAGTCGTCGTGATAGCGCAGCAGCCGGACCTCGCCGGTCTTCGGTTTCAACGCATAAAGCCGGTGGGCATTGCCCTGACCTTCGGCTGATAACAACAGCCATCCTTCGGAATAAGCCCGCGGGACCAGCGGCGGCCCATGTTCATTGCCAAAATCGGAAAGGTCGGAAAGCCCGGGAAATCCGGTGGCCGGGACAAAGGACGCATGGATCGAACCGTCCAGCCCGATGATCCTGACATCCCCCGGACGGGAAAACGCGCCGGTCAGGATCACCTGTCGGCTGTCCGCATCAAAGTGCATCGCCGCCGCGTCATAGCCATGCAGGCTGGTGATGACGCGCCATGCCCCGCTTGCTGTATCGACCGCATAAACATAGCCTTCGGCGCCATAACTCAGGCCATAGAGTTCCTGGTGGTCGGGGGAATAGAGCCCGCCCACTGGCAAGAGGATCGCAGGCATTTCGGGCGGGCGGGGGAAATGCCGCCGTTCGTTTGGGCCGATCAGGGTAAAACCGCTTTCGTCGAACAGCACGGAATGGGTCTGAAACGCGCCCCCGGTGCTGATCCATCGCCGCAATGCGGAAGGCAGATCGCCAGAATCATGTAGCAGGTCCGACAGATAATTGCGGGCAAGTTGTGGGGTGATGGTGTCCACGGCATCAATCCGCAGCGGCACATCGCGGGCCTTGTGGGTGGCCTGAAAACTGTGCAGGCGCGGCGCGGACAGCCGGTCGGTCAGGTCCTTGACCAAGGCGCGAAATTCTTGACCATGCGGGTGGTAGACAAGCGGCAGACCGGCGGTCTGAGCCCCCATCATCGGAGTGCCGAACAGCATGACCTTGCTGTCCTGTGGTCGGGGGCCACCCAGCAGGATCTGCGTGATGAACGTACCTTGGGTTGCCTCGACCTTCCATCGCAGGTCGCCGCCGTCCAGCAGCACAAGGCTGACCTCCTGTCCGGGCCGGTCCACAAGAACACGGGCTTCGGGCAGGGCGTAATAGTCGTCCGTTTCATGGCCTTTGCCGACCGCGATAACATGGATCTCGGCGTCGGCCATGACGGCAGAGGCAGAGCCCAGCGACAGGCAAAGGAGGACGATCCAAAGCAGGTTTGCCATCGGTCCGTACCATCCTGTCGGCCCCCGCCACAGCGCGCGGGGACAAGGCAGAGTGTGACAGGCGCCCCCGGTCTTGTCGAGCCTGCGCCGGATCGCGGACGACGGGCCAGTCTTGCGGGATGCCTGCAAAACCGCCTAAGCCGGGTACATGCTGATCCGGGCGCTTATCTTGCTGTTGGTTTTCGTGGCGCTGTCCGGCGCGGCGACATGGTACTTTGGCCACGAAGTGCTGATCGCGCTGGGGCTGATCCTGACGCAGGCCAAGATTCTGTTGAAAAAGCTGGCCGGCGTGGAACTGGGCGCGGTGTTGCTGTGGCTCAAGACGCAGGGCGCGATGTTCTTTCGCGTCGAGATCATCAAGAAATGGATCACCACCACGGTGGTGCCGATCATGTTGGGAAAGGCCATCCTGCGCCGCATCCAGTTGTTGGTGAAAGGGTATCTGGCGATCATCCAGCGGCACTATGCGCGGCTGATGGCATGGTTCAACGGGCTAAGCCGGATGGAACGCGCGGTGGCCTGGTTGGTGATCCTCTTTGCGACACTGGCACTGTCGGTCACATCGCTTGGCCTGTGGCTGGTTTTGTTTTCGGTGCAATTGCCGTTGTGGCTGGTGGCGGCGCTCAGCGCGACGATCAAGATGACCTCGAAGAGCCTGGAAAAGATGGTTTTCAAGGCGGTGGCCTTTCTTCAACTGGCCTGGCTGTGGAAGTTCATTCGCCGTTTCCTGCCCGAGCGTTTTCTGGAGTGGAAACGTCGGACGGAATTTCGCATCGCCCGCCAGATCGTTCGGCGGCGGCGCATGACGTTGAAACAACTGGTCGAGCGCAAGGGACGCTTGCCGTTCAAGCTTGGCCTGTTGGCGGAATACCTGTTTCATCCGCCGGGACGAACCCCGCGCTAAGCCGGTGCGCCGGGGGGAAAGACCTGACGCCGGAAGAACGGGCTGAGGCCGATCAGAACCAGCGCCACCGACAACAGGCACCAGACGGCGGGCATTTCGCTGGGGTTCTTGGTCAGGACCGAAGCCAGCATGGGCCCGGCGCAGGCATTGAGCAGGGCAAAGCGCCACGCCCCGTAAAAGCAGGGCAGGATCAGACAGGCCAGCATGTAATCGGGGAACTGGCCGATGGGACCGACCCACCGTGCAAGGCTGAAAAGGTCATTCAATGGGATTGTCCAGCCGATGTGCCAATTGCCGGAAATCGTGCACAGGCCGATGCCGCATAGCGGTGTTCCGGGTGGGCAGATGCCGAACTGGGGCAGGGGGATCAGGCGCGCCATCAACATGGCCGAGGCCAGCGCCGAAATGGCGAGAACCCGCCGCCTGATGCGCGGGGTGATGGCAGAACCGACCAGCGCCATGCAAAAGAGGTTCACCACGATGGGTTGCAGCGTGATGTGCAAGTAGGACAGCAGCGTTACCGCCTGATTGCCGGGCGAACCGCATTGGTCCACCACGTTGTAACCCCAGGCTTGCAACCCTTCCATCGCGGTGAAATAGCCGATTGTGCCCCAGATTCCGGCTGGCTCGCCACGCCGCCATGCCACAAAGGTTGCGGCGGCGCCCAGACCGGCCATGGAATAGGTGACGGTTTCATTCCAGCACATGCACTTGCTCCTTGTGGCCACAGTGGCGGGATTTCCGCTTCCGGGTCAATGTCTCCTGATCGGTTTTGCCTTGCCTCTGTTGCAGAGCTTTGCCAGTTGCTGCGGGTGGTTTTCCGGTCGGAGGTAAGGGAGATGTTCGAAGCCTTGGTGGCGGGGTTTGCGCTTGGGTTCAGCCTGATCCTTGCGATTGGGGCTCAGAACGCCTTTGTCTTGCGTCAGGGGTTGCGCCGAATGCACGTGCTGCCCGTTGTTCTGGTCTGCGCGCTGTCCGACGCGGCGTTGATCGCCGCCGGCGTGGCCGGGTTCGGGGTCTTGGCGACGGCAATCCCCGGGCTCGAATGGGGGATGCGCATCTTTGGCGCTGCTTTCCTTCTGTGGTACGGGGCCAAGACCTTGTATTCGGCATGGAAAGGCGGCGAAGCGCTGCAAGCCGGGGCCGAGGCGCAGGACCTGCGGGCGGCGCTGCTGACTTGCCTTGCGCTGACGTGGCTCAACCCGCATGTCTACCTTGATACGGTTGTTCTGCTGGGGGCGATCTCGGCGCAATATGATGCCCGTGTGGCCTTTGCCGTTGGCGCCATGACTGCGTCCTTCGTCTTTTTCTTCTCGCTGGGTTACGGCGCGCGCGCACTTGCTCCGCTTTTTGCGCGGCCCCGGGCATGGCAGGTGCTGGATCTGTTTGTCGGCCTGACCATGTGGGCCATCGCGGCCAAGCTTATCTGGATGTAGGCGGGGCCTTGTGCCCGCCGGTCAATCCGATAAGCCGGTGCCATGGCGGAACATGCGCAAAGCCCCGCGCGGGGCGTATTCTGGATGGTGGTGACAGGCCTTAGCTTTGTCGCTGTGACAGCTTTGGTCAAGATGTTGGGGCCGCGTATCCCCGCTGCCGAGTCCGCCTTCCTCCGCTATGTGCTTGGCCTCATCTTCTTTGTTCCGCTGGTTCCCAAACTGGTCCGGATGCGCCTGACGCCGCGGCTTTGGGGGCTGTTTTCGTTGCGTGCGGTGTTCCACACGGTGGGTGTGGCGCTGTGGTTCTTTGCCATGACGCGCATCCCGCTCGCCGAGGTGACGGCGATGAATTACCTCAACCCGGTTTACGTCACCGTTCTGGCGGTGTTTTTCCTTGGCGAGAGACTGGCCTTTCGCCGGGTCATGGCCATCGTCGCGGCGCTGGTAGGCGCTTTCATGATCCTGCGACCCGGGTTCCGCGAGCTTGATCCCGGGCATTTCGCCATGCTGGCGACTGCGCTGTTGTTTGCGGGGTCCTACCTGCTGGCCAAGATCCTGTCGGGCGAGGTCAGCGCGGCGCTGGTCGTGGCGCTGTTGTCGGTGGGGGTGACCATCGGGCTGGCACCGCTGGCCATTGCCGTCTGGGTCTGGCCGACATGGGGCGAACTGGCGATCCTGATGGGGGTCGCACTGTTTGCCACGGCGGGTCATTATACGATGACGCTGGCCTTTGCCGCGGCCCCCGTCACCGTGACGCAGCCGGTTACCTTCCTGCAACTGGTCTGGGCCGTGTCGCTGGGCGCACTGGCCTTTGGCGAACCGGTCGATCCCTGGGTTGTCGGAGGCGGGTCACTGATTCTGGCGGCGGTCGTCTTTATCACCTGGCGTGAGGCGGTGTTGAAGCGGCGCATTACCCCCTTGGTGCCGGAAACAAAGGGCTGACTGCCCTCCTGATTGTTCACAATTCTTAGAGTTTCCCTGCCGTGGGCGCGATTGCGCCCCATTTTTTAACGATGCTGCAAGCTATCGTCGGCAGCATTTGAGGAGTGAAAGGATGTTTGCGGAGGGAAAATTGACCGAGAATATGGATGAGATTCAGGACTTCTTGTTGAGTGAGCGCAGCAAGGTCCTGTCCGAGGCGGAATGGCGGTTCCGTATGCGCGGCTATGGATACAACCTGCGGCGGACGGATCGTGGCGTCGAAGTGGCGCGCTTGCCTCAGAATACGGTGCTTGGCACGATCGAGGTCTGACAATTTGCCAAAAAGGCTCGACAGCGCGTCGGGCCGATGTGTCTGATGTTCCCCGACAAAGGGAGGATCGGCATGACAGGATTGATGACTGCAGCAGCGAGCCTTGCGCTGGGCATGCTGCCAGTGGCCGCGGTGGCGGGCCTGAGCGTTTGTAACGACACGGATCTGCGCCAAAGCGTGGCCATCGGTTATGAGGCCCCCGGAGGGATCTGGACCTCTGAAGGCTGGTGGGGGCTGGACCCGGGCGAATGCAAAATCGTCATGGGGCGCGAGCTTGGTCGGAGATATTTTTACTACCGCGCCACGGTGAAGGGTGGCTCTTTTGATGGGCCTTTCTCATTTTGCAGCACAGGGGACGCCTTTACAATTCAAGGCGATGCGGATTGCGCTGAGCGCGGCTATGACAGCACGCGGTTTCGCAAGGTGGACACCGGGAATGCCGCCGATTTCACCCTGACCTTGGTGGCCGATGGCGGCGCGCCCGATCCAATCGATCCGGACCATGGAGACGAGGCCGGACCGCTGGAGATTTCCTATCCTTTTGCACGCGGCAGTCTGGGCGAACCCTTCACCCAACAGGGGATTTTTACCGGCTGCGAACTGATCGACGGGCTGGACTATTGCAGTTTCGAGATCGAGGGCTGGCGCTATCACGCATATTACGGCGGCGGTGGCGACGATACCTTGCTGGATGATCTGCAATACTGGCCGATGCCGCTGGCCGTCGAGATCGAAGGCGACATGGTGAACTACGGCGACATCACCGTCGAGGTGGTCCTGTCGCGCGTGACCGAAGTCTTTGACGGCGATTTCTTTTCCGAAGAACGGCAGCTGTTGCAGGGCAGTTGGCAATCTGTCGACGATCCTGCCTCGCGGATGACGATCCAGGGGGCCGATGTCTATGATTACTATGACGGAGAGTTCATCGGACACCAATGGATGACACTGGGCGAGACCTGTCCCGACGCCCCGTTCGAGGGCATCGGACTGACCCGGACTGAACTGGAAACGCAGGACAGCTTTTGCGTGCATTTGGGCGAGATCACCGCTGACCGGCTGGAATTGATCAATCCCGGACGCGGCAATTTCCTGACCTATCGCCGCATAGACTGACCCTGCGCCAAGGCGAGGCCCTTGGCAGACTGTTCTGGACTGGCGTGTTTTTCTTGATTGACTCGCCAGTCAATAAAAACCATCCTGCGATCATGCCCAAGATCGGACAGGAACCCATCAGGCGTGCGGCGCTCATGGAGGCTACGGTGGCCGAAATCGGCGAGGTCGGGAGCCTCGACGTAACCGTGTCGCGCATCGCCAAACGTGCCGGCATGTCCAGCGCGCTGGCGCATCATTACTACGGCGGCAAGTCGCAGATCTTTCTTGCCGCCATGCGCCACATCCTCAGCGAATACGGGGCCGAAGTGCGCGCTGCGCTGGCCGAGGCACCGAACGATCGGCGGTTGGAGGCGGTGATCGCCGCAAATTTCGCCGACAGCTGTTTCCAACCCGAAACCGTGTCCGCGTGGCTGAATTTCTATGTTCTTGCGCGGCGTGAACCGGAGGCGGCGCGGCTGTTGCACATCTATCAGCGGCGGTTGCAGTCGAACCTTGTCCACGCGCTGCGGGGCAGGGCCGAGGATCCGCAGGCGGTGGCCACAACCATCGCCGCGCTGATCGACGGGGTTTACCTGCGCGCAGCCCTGTCCGGCGGCGGTGTCGCAGGCGCCGCTGCGCAGGTCACCCAAGCCGCCCATGCCCTGATGAGGACGCCATGACCCAGCCCAATATCCTGATCCTGATGGTGGACCAGTTGAACGGCACGCTGTTCCCGGATGGCCCTGTGGACTGGCTGCATGTGCCCAACCTGCGGGCACTGGCCGAACGGTCGACACGCTTTGCCAACAGCTATACTGCCTCGCCGCTTTGCGCGCCGGGGCGGGCCAGTTTCATGTCCGGCCAACTGCCCAGCATGACGCGCGTCTATGACAATGCCGCCGAATTCGCGAGCGACATTCCCACCTATGCGCATCACCTGCGCCGCGCGGGCTACCAGACCTGCCTCAGCGGAAAGATGCATTTTGTCGGCCCCGACCAGATGCATGGGTTCGAGGAACGGCTGACCACGGATATCTACCCTGCCGACTTCGGTTGGACCCCGGATTACCGCAAGCCCGGCGAGCGCATCGACTGGTGGTATCACAACATGGGCTCTGTCACCGGCGCGGGCGTGGCCGAGATCTCCAACCAGATGGAATACGATGACGAGGTCGCCTATCACGCCGAGCGCAAGCTATATGACCTTGCCCGGGGCCATGACGACCGGCCATGGTGCCTGACCGTCAGCTTCACCCATCCGCATGATCCTTACGTGGCGCGCAAGCGGTTCTGGGATCTTTACGAGGATTGCGAGCATCTGCTGCCCGAAGTCCCGGCCATGGCCTATGAGGATCACGACCCGCACGCGCAGCGGATTTTCGATGCGAACGACTGGCGGAAATTCGATATCACCGAAGAGGATATTCGCCGTTCTCGCCGGGCCTATTTCGCCAATATCTCATATCTCGACGAAAAGATCGGCCAGTTGCTGAAGGTGCTGGACGACACCCGGCAAGAGGCCGTGGTGGTTTTTGTCAGCGATCACGGCGACATGCTGGGCGAACGTGGCCTGTGGTTCAAAATGAACTTCTACGAAGGCTCGGCGCGGGTGCCGCTGATGATCTCTGTCCCCGGGCAAGACGGTGGGCGGGTCAACGCGCCCGTGTCGACCATCGACCTGTGCCCGACGCTGTGCGATCTGGCGGGCGTGGACATGTCCGAGGTCATGCCCTGGACAGAGGGCGAAAGCCTGGCGCCCGTAATGCGGGGCGGGCCACGCGTGGCGCCGGTGGCAATGGAATACGCGGCCGAGGCGTCATATGCGCCGCTGGTCTGCCTGCGCGAGGGCCGGTGGAAATACACCAATTGCGCGCTGGACCCGGAACAGCTTTTCGATCTGGAGGCGGATCCGCATGAGCTGACCAACCTTGCCGAGGATCCGGGCCACGCCGAGGTATTGGAACGGTTTCGCATCAAGGCGGCGGCGCGCTGGGATCTTGAACGGTTCGACGCCGAGGTGCGGCAAAGTCAGGCGCGGCGCTGGGTGGTTTACGAGGCCCTGCGGCAGGGCGGCTATTTCCCATGGGATTTCCAACCGCTGCAAAAGGCCAGCGAACGCTACATGCGCAATCACATGGACCTGAACGTGGTCGAGGAAAACCAACGCTTTCCGCGCGGAGAATGACAGCGGGCCGCCGGTTTTCCGGACGGCCCACCCGCCCACCCCCGTCCGGAAAACCGGCGGGTCGGCACCAGACATCGCCGGGCTGACCCGGCCGAGGAGCAAAGAGATGAGCTACGACACGCAACCCAAGGCGTCGCATTTCGTCGACGGGCAATATCTTGAGGACAGTGCAGGCGAGGTGATCGAGGTGGTCTATCCGGCCACGGGCGACGTCATCGCCAAGGTCCATGCCGCCACGCCCGCCGTGATCGAGCGCGCGATCGAAAGCGGCCGTCGCGCGCAAGCCGAATGGGGCAAGCTGAGCGGCACCGAGCGCGGACGGGTGCTGCGCCGCGCCGCCGACATCATGCGCGAACGCAACCGGGAGCTTTCCGAGCTGGAAAGCTATGATACCGGCAAACCGCTGTCCGAAACGCTCTATGTCGATGCGACCAGCGCGGCGGATGCGCTGGAATATTTCGGCGGTCTGGCAGGCAGCCTGACCGGCGAACATGTGCAGCTGCCCGATGGCAACTGGGGCTATACCGTGCGCGAACCGCTGGGGCTTTGCGTGGGGATCGGGGCGTGGAACTACCCGACGCAGATCAGCTGCTGGAAAGGCGCGCCTGCGCTGGCCTGCGGCAATGCGATGATCTTCAAGCCGTCGGAAGTGACCCCGCTGTGTGCGCTCAAGGTGGCTGAGATCCTGATGGAGGCGGGCGCGCCTGCCGGACTGTACAACGTTGTGCAGGGCATGGGCGCCGTGGGTGCGGCGCTGGTGGGGGATCCGCGCGTCGACAAGGTCTCGCTCACCGGATCGGTGCCGACAGGGCGCAAGGTCTATGCGGCCGCCGCCGATGGCATGAAACATGTGACGATGGAGTTGGGCGGGAAATCCCCGCTGGTGATCTTTGGCGATGCGGATCTGGAAAACGCCGTGGGCGGGGCGATCCTAGGGAATTTCTATTCCTCGGGGCAGGTCTGTTCCAACGGCACGCGGGTTTTTGTGCAGAAAGGGATCAAGGAGGCCTTCCTCGACCGTATGGCGGCGCGCTTGCAAGGCGCGGTGATCGGTGACCCGATGGACGAGGCCACGACCTTTGGCCCAATGGTCAGCCAGCGGCAGCGCGAGATCGTGCTGGGCTATATCGAGAAAGGCATTGCCGAAGGCGCACGTCTGGTCTGTGGCGGCGCGGCGCTGGAGCGACCCGGGTTCTACATCGCACCGACGGTCTTTGCCGATGTGACCGACGACATGACAATCTGCCGCGAAGAGATCTTTGGCCCGGTGATGTCGGTGCTGGATTTCGAAACCGAGGACGAGGTGATCGCACGGGCCAATGACACCACCATGGGCCTGTCCGCCGGGGTGTTTACCCGGGATCTGGCGCGGGCGCACCGGGTGATCGGGGCCTTGGACGCTGGGTCGTGCTTTATCAACTCGTACAATGACGCGCCGGTGGAACTGCCCTTTGGCGGCATGAAGATGTCCGGCGTCGGGCGCGAAAATTCCAAGGCGGCGATCAACCATTTCTCGCAGTTGAAATCGGTTTTTGTACGCATGGGTGACGTGGAAGCGCCGTTCTGAGGCGCGCTTGCGGGCGCCAGAGCGAGGAAGCCGTCGCGCATCTGTTGTTGGAGCGCCTTGATGAAATCCTCGCGGCCCCAATCCGACCACA
>NZ_JAHUZG010000006.1 GCF_019218285.1 Antarctobacter sediminis | reverse complement strand
GCGCCGCATCCTGCGCAAGATCGCCGAAAACGACTACGGATCCCTCGGTGACACATCAACACTCGCAGACCCGACCGTCGTCGATGACCTCATCCAAAACAGAATGAACAAGGCGTAAGACGATGATGGATGGAGCAAACACCCCCGCCACCGCCCCCGTTCTGATCCTGCTGGGCCCTCCGGGGGCCGGCAAGGGCACGCAGGCCCGGATGCTTGAAGAACAGTTCGGACTTGTCCAGCTGTCGACAGGCGACCTGCTGCGCGCTGCCGTCGCGGCAGGCACCGAAGCCGGACAGCGCGCCAAGGCGGTGATGGAAGCGGGCGAACTGGTCAGCGACGACATTGTCATCGCCATCCTGCGCGACCGGCTGGCCGAAGAGGACTGCGCCAAGGGCGTGATCCTGGACGGATTCCCGCGCACCACGGTGCAAGCCGAGGCGCTGGACGGCCTGCTGGCCGAGAGCGGTCAGAAGATCAACGCCGCCGTCAGCCTTGAGGTGGACGACGCCGCCATGGTGACGCGGATTTCCGGCCGCTACACCTGTGGCGGCTGCGGCGAGGGCTATCACGACAGCTTCAAGCAGCCCGCCACCGAAGGCACCTGCGACAAATGTGGCGGCACCGAATTCAAACGCCGCGCAGATGACAACGCCGAGACCGTCGCCGCACGGCTTGAGGCCTATCACGCCCAGACCGCACCGCTGATCGACTACTACGCCGGCCAGGGCGCGCTGATCGGCATCGATGCCATGGGTGAGATCAACGAAATTGCCGGGAAGCTCTCGGCGATCGTGAAGACCGCCACCGCCTGAGGCGGCGGCGCGAGACAGGACAACCCGCCGCGCCGGCCACGTGCGGCGGGTCAATGGAGGAAAGAGGAGGACCCGCATCATGGCGGATCAAACATCTCAAGGCGTTGACGCCACCAAGAAGTCCGACGCGGCTTATTGGGCGGCCAACGTGCGTATCATTGTCATCAGCCTCATCATCTGGGCGCTGGTGTCGTTCGGCTTTGGCATCCTGCTGCGCCCGCTGTTGTCCGGCATCGCCGTGGGCGGCACCGACCTTGGTTTCTGGTTTGCGCAGCAAGGCTCGATCATCGTCTTTCTGGCGCTGATCTTCTTCTACGCCTGGCGGATGAACAAGCTCGACAAAGAATTCGGCGTCGAGGAGGAGTAAGACGTTATGGATCAGTTTACCATCAACCTGCTGTTCGTGGGCGCCTCCTTTGCGCTTTACATCGGCATCGCGATCTGGGCCCGCGCTGGGTCCACCTCGGAATTCTATGCCGCCGGTCGCGGCGTTCACCCGGTCACCAACGGCATGGCGACGGCAGCGGACTGGATGTCGGCGGCCTCGTTCATTTCGATGGCGGGCCTGATTGCTTTCACCGGCTATGACAACTCGACCTTCCTCATGGGCTGGACCGGTGGCTACGTGCTGCTGGCGCTGCTGCTTGCGCCCTACCTGCGCAAGTTCGGCAAGTTCACCGTGTCGGAATTCATCGGCGACCGTTTCTACAGCCCGACCGCGCGCCTTGTGGCCGTGATCTGCCTGATCGTCGCCTCGGTCACCTACGTGATCGGCCAGATGACCGGCGTGGGCGTGGCCTTTGGCCGCTTCCTCGAGGTGTCGAACACCACCGGCCTGCTGATCGGTGCCTGTGTGGTCTTTGCCTATGCCGTCTTTGGCGGCATGAAGGGTGTGACCTACACGCAGGTGGCCCAGTACTGCGTGCTGATCATGGCCTACACCATCCCGGCCGTCTTCATCTCGCTGCAACTGACCGGCAACCCGATCCCGGCCCTCGGCCTGTTCGGAGACCATGCCGCCTCGGGCGAGCCGCTGCTGGCCAAGCTGGACGCCATCGTGGCCGAACTTGGCTTCAACGAGTACACGGTTCACCACGGCGACACCTTCAACATGGTGCTCTTCACCCTGTCGCTGATGATCGGCACCGCGGGCCTGCCCCACGTCATCATGCGGTTCTTCACCGTGCCCAAGGTGGCCGACGCACGCTGGTCCGCCGGCTGGGCGCTGGTCTTTATCGCGCTGCTTTACCTGACGGCCCCGGCCGTGGGTGCCATGGCGCGCCTGAACATCACCGACATGATGTGGCCGAACGGCGCATCGGGCGAACCGGTTTCGGTTGAAATGATCGAAAGCGACGCGCGCTATGACTGGATGGCCACCTGGCAACAGACCGGCCTTCTGGGCTGGGAAGACAAGAACGGTGACGGCAAGATCGCGTATTTCAACGACAAGGACGCCGACACGCTGGCCAAAATGCAGGCCGCCGGTTGGGGTGACGCGAACGAGCTGACCAACTTCAACCGCGACATCCTGGTTCTGGCTAACCCCGAAATCGCCAACCTGCCCGGTTGGGTCATCGGCCTTGTCGCTGCGGGCGGTCTTGCCGCCGCGCTGTCCACCGCCGCCGGTCTGCTGCTGGCCATCTCTTCGGCGGTGTCGCACGACCTGATGAAGGGTCAGCTGACCCCGAACATCAGCGAAAAAGGCGAACTGATGTCGGCCCGGATCGCAATGGCCGTCGCCATTGCCGTCGCCACTTACCTGGGTCTGAACCCCCCGGGCTTTGCGGCGCAGACCGTGGCCCTGGCCTTTGGCCTTGCCGCAGCCTCGATCTTCCCGGTTCTCATGATGGGCATCTTTACCAAGGTGAACAACAAGGGCGCCGTGGCCGGTATGCTGGCCGGTCTGATCGTGACGCTGGTCTACATCTTCCTGCACAAGGGCTGGTTCTTTGTGCCGGGCACCAACAGCTTCACCGACGCCGATCCGCTGCTGGGCACCATCAAGTCCACCTCCTTCGGGGCCGTGGGTGCGATGATCAACTTCGCGGTTGCCTTCACGGTGTCCAAGATGACCCAGCCGATCCCGCAAGAGATCGAAGACCTCGTGGAATCGGTACGCGTGCCGCGCGGTGCCGGTGCCGCCGTGGACGGTCACTGATGGTCACGGCCGTCCCTGCGACGGCCCGCCCCCTTCGCTTTGGTCCCGTCCGGCGCTATGCCGGGCGGGACTTTCTTTTTTGCCTCAGCCCTTTGCCGGAGCCCTCTCATGACCACCGGACATGTCTTCATCGCCATGAGCCTTGACGGGTTCATTGCCCGTGAGGACGATAGCCTTGACTGGCTGATGGCCTATCACGCCCCGGACGAAGATCACGGATTTGACGCCTTCATGGCCTCGGTCGACGGGCTGGTCATGGGCAGCGGCACCTTTCGCACCGTGCTGGGATTTGGCGGAGAATGGCCCTACAGCAAACCCGTGATCGTGCTCAGCCGCAGCATGACCGAGGACGACATTCCCGACCCCCTCAAGGGGCGCGTGCGGCTGTCCCGCCTCTCGCCGCCCGAACTGATGTCCGAGCTGTCGCAGCAGGGATGGCAAAGGGTTTATGTGGATGGCGGATCGGTGATCAGATCCTTCCTTGCGGCGGGCCTGATCGCCGACATGGAACTGACCATAGTGCCCGTCCTGATCGGCAAGGGCCGTCGCCTGTTCGGCGACATGGACCTGAAAACCGACATCGGTCTGACGCTGGAACGGGTGCGGCGCTATCCTTCCGGCCTTGCGCTGACGCGCTATTCCGTTTCCCCTTCGCTTTCGGAGGACTGACCCATGCCCATTGCCCCCACCGATCTTCTGCGCTTTCTGACCGCCGTCCATCCCTATGACGCGCTGGACCGCGAAACGCTGGAGGCGCTGTTGCCCGCCTTTCGCCCGCAGGCCATGGCCGCCGACCAAGAGATCTACAGGCTGGGCGAGCCGCTGGAAGGGCTGTACCTGATCCACAGCGGCGCGGTCGAGGTGCGTGACCAGAACGGAGCGCAGATCTCGCTTCTGGGGCCCCGCAACTCCTTTGGCGAACGCGGTCTTACGCGGGACGGACTGGCCGCGACCAGCGCCCGCACGCGCGAGGACTCGCTGCTGCTGGTGTTGCCCAAGGCGGACTTCCTGCGGCTGGTGGACACCCAGCCCGCCGCCAAGAAATTCTTTGATCGCCAGCGTGCGCCGAAACCGAAACGCGCCGATCTGGCCACCAGCCGGGTGGAAACGCTGATGGCACCGGCGCCGCTGACCTGCCCGCCGGACACGCCGGTGCAATTCGCGGCACAGTTGATGCATTCGCGGCATATCTCCTCGGTCTGCATCACCGAAGGCAAGGTGCTGCGCGGCATTGCCACGATCCGCGACATTTCCGGCAAGGTCGTGGGTGGCGCCCTGCCCTATGACACGCCCCTGTCCGAAATCATGACAGCCGATCCCCTGACCTTGCCGCCGTCCGCCATTGGGTCGGACGTATTGCATATGATGATGGAACGGCGCATCGGCCATGTGCCCGTCACCGAGGGCGGCAAGCTGGTCGGCATCGTCACGCAGACGGATCTGACCCGCTTTCAGGCGATGACCTCGGCCGAACTGGTGTCCGAGATTGCCCGCGCGCCGGACGCACAGGCCATGGCCCGCGTCACCGCCCGCATCCCGCAACTGCTGGTGCAACTGGTGGCAGGCGGCAACCGGCACGAGGTCGTCACCCGGCTGATCACCGACATCGCCGACACGGCGACCCGTCGCCTTCTGGCGCTGGCCGAAGACCAGCTTGGCGCGCCGCCGGTACCCTATCTCTGGGCCGCCTGCGGCAGCCAGGGACGGCAGGAACAGACCGGCGTATCCGATCAGGACAATGTGCTGATCCTCTCTGACGAGGTGACAGAAGAGCACATGCCCTATTTCGAGGCGCTGGCAAACTTTGTCTGCGACGGGCTGAACACCTGCGGCTATGTCTATTGCCCGGGCGACATGATGGCCACCAACCCGCGCTGGTGTCAGCCGCTGCGGGTCTGGCGGCAGTATTTCGACCGCTGGATCACGAAACCCGACAACGAGGCTCAGATGCTGGCCTCGGTCATGTTCGACCTGCGCCCCATTGGCGGCACAACCGCCCTGTTCGAGAACCTGCAAGAAGACACGCTGGCGCGCGCCGCCAAGAATTCGATCTTCGTGGCGCATATGATTTCGAACTCACTCAAACACACGCCGCCGCTGGGTCTGTTGCGGGGGTTTGCCACCATTCGGTCTGGCGAACACAAGAACCAGCTGGACATGAAACACAATGGCGTCGTGCCGGTGGTCGATCTAGGCCGCGTCTATGCGTTGCAGGGGCAACTGGCCCAGGTCAACACCCGCGCCCGGCTGGAGGCCGCGATGACCGCAGGCGTGCTGAGCCAGTCCGGGGGCCAAAGCCTGATCGACGCCTATGACCTGATCGCCGAGACCCGGCTGGAACATCAGGCCGCCCGGATCAAGGCTGGCGGCGCGCCGGACAACTACCTTGCCCCCGCCGATCTGTCGGATTTTGAGCGGAGTCATTTGCGTGACGCCTTTGTCGTGGTCAAATCGCTGCAATCCGCCGTGGGTCACGGCAAGGGCATGTTGACATAGGGCCGTTGTGCCAGCGCCAAGGGGAAGGCGCGGGCCAGCGGTGAGGAGGAGTAAAGATGTTTCTGGAACTGATCGCCGTCTTCATGGCGGGCTTTGCGGGCGCGGGTGTGATGATGCTGCTGTCCTGGCTTTCGGGACGGCGTCTGCCGCGCTGGATCGTGCCGCTGGGCGCCGGGGCCGCGATGCTGATCGCGGGCATCGCCAGCGAATACAGCTGGTACAACCGCACGGTTCAGAACCTGCCGGACGGGCTGACCGTGGCGCAAAAAATCGACAGCCGCGCGGCCTGGCGTCCATGGACCTATATTTACCCGCTGACGGATCGTTTCGTGGCCGCCGACACGGGCAGCCCGCTCAAGAACGCCGAACAGGAAAACCTCTACCTTGTGAACCTGTATTTCTACGGGCGCTGGCGCACCAACCAGATCGTGCAGGTCATGGTCGACTGCAAGGACATGCGCCGCGCCGATCCGGTGCTGGGCGATGGCTCGCCCCCGCTGTGGCGCGATGTCGGTGCAAAAGACCCCATCGTCAAGACCGTCTGCGCCGAGGTCTGAGCCATGAGCCACCTTAGCCTGCGCCTGCGGATCTTCCTGTTTTTCTGCCTGATCGCCCTTGGCGGCACCGTCATTGTTCTGGCGGCGCTGTGGGTTGGTCATGGCCGCGCACTACAGACCGGGCCAGCGGACGGTTTCCTTTTTGCCGGTATCCTTGCAACCTTTGGCCTTGTGGCCCTTTGCGCCGGGATATGGCTGCTGTTCGACGAAAACGTCGCCAAACCGATCGAGCGTCTGTCGGCGCAACTGCGCGCCCGCGCCCATGCGGGGATCAACACAGAAGTGAACACCGAAGCGGCCCGCTACCTTGGCGATCTGGCCCCCGCCGCCAGTGCGATCACAGCGGCGCTGTCCGAAAGCACGGTTTCGACCGCCGAACGGATTGCCGCGGAAACCGAGCGGTTGGCGGCGGAAAAGGAACGGCTGACCGCGCTGCTGACCGAAATCCCGGTGGCGACCCTGTTGATCAATGCCCATGACCAGATCGTCCTTTATGACGGGCAGGCGGCCGAGGTGCTGGCTCAGCAGGCCGTGCCGCGTCTGAATGCGCCGCTCAGCGATTACTTTGACCCCGCGGGGCTGACGGCCGCCCGGACGGCGCTGATGAAATGCGGCAAGGAAATCAGTCGCACGCTGGAAGGTCTGGACGGGCAGCAAAGCTATGAGGCCCGACTGAAGCCGACCGAAGGCGGCGGCTATATGATGATCATCGACGCCGCACATATCGAGATCCCGCCCGAGGCCGCGCGCCCTCTGATCTACGACTTTGACCTGTTGCAGGCTCGCGGCGGTTCCCGGATCGACGACCTGCCGCTGTCGGCGCTGACCTTTACCGTCTTCGACACCGAGACCACCGGGCTGTTGCCGCACAAGGACGAGATCGTACAGATCGGCGCGGTGCGCGTGGTCAACGGGCGGATCATCGAAGGTGAACAAATCAATCAGCTGGTCGATCCGGGCCGCCCGATCCCGCCCGCCTCGACCAAGGTGCACAAGGTCACCGACGCGATGGTGGCCGGTCAGCCGAACATCGCCCGTGCCGGCCGGCTGTTTCACGGGTTTGCCCGGGATTCCGTGATCGTGGCCCATAATGCGCCGTTCGACATGGCCTTTCTGCAACGGCACAAGGCGCGCATGGGCGTGGTCTGGGATCATCCGATCCTTGATACGGTGCTGCTTTCGGCGGTTCTGTTCGGCGCGTCCGAAACGCATACGCTGGATGCGTTGTGCCAGCGGCTGGGGGTCACGATTCCCGAAGCGCTGCGGCACACGGCGCTTGGCGACGCGCGCGCCACGGCAGAGGTGCTGGTGCGGATGCTGCCGATGCTTCAGGCGCGCGGTCTGACCACCTTTGGCGCGGTCATCGAAGAAACCCGGCGACATGGTCGCCTGCTGGAAGACCTGAATTAGTCCGGGCCACCGGGCAGCCGCCCACGCTCCAGCCCTGCAACCATGCGCAGGGGCACCTTGCCCTCGTCCCGCACAAGGCGGACCATCCGGGACAGGTCTGCCGGGTCCAATCCACGCGCCCATGTCAGGATGCCGCCCCTGGCGGCGGGAAAGCCCGCCCCCTCGACCGATGCCGCGTCAATCGCAGGCGCAGCGATGCCTTCGGCAAGGGCCTCGGCCGCGGCGGCCACAAGGGCGGTCAACATTCTGTCGAGGATTTCTTCGGGGCTGTAATCCACCCGGTTCAAACGGTGGAAATGCGCCTCTTCCAGCGCAAGATCCGCCACGATCGGATCATCGACCTTTCCATTGCCGCCGGGATAGCGATACCAGCCCGCGCCGGTCTTGCGCCCCAGTTTGCCCAATTCCATCATCCGGGGCAGGATCGGCAGGCCCTTTGGCCCCTTCCCGGCGCTCTGGCGCGCCCATGCAAGATCCAGCCCGACACGGTCCTCGACCTCGAAAGGTCCGGCCGCGAAGCCAAAGGCCTCTAGGGCCTCGTCCACTTCCCACGGGGTCGACCCGTAAAGGAACACCGCCTCGGCGGCGTCGCGAAACGCCATCCGCAGGCGTTCGCCCAGAACCGCGTCAGCCAAGGAAATGCTCTGCCGCAATCAGCGCCAGCAACCGGTCCCGCGTCTCTCGCAGCGTGGCACCGGATGTTTCCAGATGGGCATGGGCGCGTTCGTACAGCGCCTCGCGCGCCTGAAGGATCGACTTTAGCTGAGCCATGGCTTCTGGCTGGCCGGCCATCGGGCGTTCATCTCCCTGTGCCCGCACGCGCGCCATGTGATCCTCGGGCGCGGCCTTGAGCCAGATCGTGTGGAAATGCGACAGCAGGCGGTTGTACGTGGCCGGTTCGGCCACAATGCCACCGCCAACCGCTAGGATGACCTGATCATGGGTGGCGACCACGCGGTCCAACGCATCCGCCTCCAGCTTGCGATAGCCCTCTTGACCATAAAGCGCCATGATCTCGGCCACGGGCATGCCACCGATGTCCGCAATCTCCTGATTCAGTTCCACGAAAGGCACGTCCAGCGCGGCCCCCGCCATCCGGCCCAGGGTGGATTTGCCCGCGCCGCGCAGACCGACCAGACAAACCCGCTGTGCCCGCCGTCCGCCCGGCGCACCATCCAGCAAGAGGTCGCGCACCTGCGCCTGAAGCGGAGCCTCGGCCTGACGGTACATCTCGGCCATGTGCAGCACGTCCGACGTCCATGGATCATCCGCGCCCACCAACCATTCGATCCGCAGGTCCAGCGCCTCGGCCACACGGCATAACAAACCGATCGAGATATTCCCCGCCCCGCTTTCGAGTTGCGCAAGATAGCGCGGCGAGACGCCGGATTTGTCCGAAAGCACCCGGCGCGAGATGCCGCGCTGTTCCCGCGCCTGCCGCACCCGCTGCCCGACACGTTCCAGCAACAGTGCCACGGCACCGTGTTCGGTCTCATCCTGTGTTGCAACCGACCGTTCCGCCACGCTGTCCCCTTTTGCCTTGCGCCCTGATCTATGAACTATAGTGCATAGCCCAAAAAACAGGCGCCCGAAAGCGGCGCGTGACAGGCACGCGACGCAACGTCATCACAGCATGTATACAAGAGGGGCGTGGCGGGCCGGATCAGTCCTCCCGGCCAAGCACCATATCGGGCACCACCAACGCCTCGATCAAGGCCTGGCACAGCCCGGTACAGCCCTTGCACCCGATACAAGTGCCACCGGTGGCATAGAATTTCTCACCAAAGGCCTGGCTTCGCGGGGCGTGGCCGATCAGTCGGTCGGATTGCATGGTATCTCTTTCTGTTCGCGGCAGAAGGTTCGACACCCGATGCTAACAGCAAATGCAGGCGATTCTTTGTCCCAGATCAAATCCACCTGCGGACGGCGGCGGAAACCGCCGCCCAATGCGGGGTCACAGACAGACCACCGCCGGGTCTTCGTCTGAATAAAGACGCTCCAGCAGCGCCGCGCGGCGCGCCAGCACCTTGCGGTAATTCAGGTTGCCCTTGGCGGTGATCTCGCCATCCCCCAGCGAGGGCGGTTCGGACAGGACCATCACCCGGCTAACCCTTGCCGCAGACCCGTGATCCGCCCGCAGCGCCAGTTTTTCGGCCAGTGCGGCGCGCAGGGCGTCGCTCATCAGGGCCCCGTCCTGTCCCCCCCCTTCCCCGGCCAGTGCGATGGCTTCGGCCGAGGGAAAGATCATCAGGCCGACCTGAGATTTATCGGCACCGCAGATGACCATATCCTGCGCCAGCGGCCCGTATTCCTGCAACAGTTCCAGTCGCAGCGTGGCCGCCCGCACCCATGTCCCGGTCAGCAGTTTGAAGTCTTCGGAAATACGACCGTCGAACCGCATGCCCTTGTTCAGATCGTCGGCATCGACGAATTTCACCGCGTCGCCGGTCTTGAAGAAACCTTCTTCGTCAAAGGCTTCGGCGGTCTTTTCCGCGTCGTCCAGATAGCCCGGCATGATGTTCGGTCCGCGCACACGGATTTCACAGCGCATGTCTTCGTCCGGGATCAGCTTGACCTCGACCCCGGTCAGCGGAACCCCGATGATCCCCGACATATGGGTCGGTTCATGCTGGATCAGGCAGGCCGGACCGGTTTCGGTCAACCCCCAGGACGAGTTCATCAAGGGAACCTCACCGCGCATTTCGCGCGCCATGTCCTCAAGATCGTTCCAGACGTCCTGCGGCAGCGACGCGCCCGCGTAAAAGAGCATGTCGAGGTCTTCGAAATAGCTCTTGCGCAGGTCCGGATCGGCCTTCATCGCGTTGCGCATCATGGAAAACCCGACCGGCACATTAAAGGCCAGCGTACCGCTTTTCATGCGGTTGTTTTCCACCGTCTCGGCGATCTTGGCCGGGATCGGCTTGCCTCCGTCGATATACAGTGCGCCGCCATTGGCCAGCATCATGTTGAAATTGTGCGAACCGCCAAAGACATGGTTCCAAGGCAACCAGTCTACGATGCGCGGCGGGCGGTCCCGCAGGAAGGGCAGCGCATCGGCAATCTGTGCCTGATTGGCGCACATCATCCGCTGCGTTGTGATGACCGCCTTGGGATGCGAGGTTGACCCCGAGGTCATCAGATACTTGGCCACAGTGTCCGGCCCAACCTCGCCCGCCGCCGCCGCAACGGCCAGCCCGTCGATCTCGCCCAGCAGAGATGCCAATTCGGTCTCGCCAGCTTGAGGGTTGCGCGAGACGACGATCTCCATGTCCTTGAACAGGTCATGCGCCAGAGCAGTGGCGAATTTCGCGCCATCATCGGCAAAGACCATGGTCGGTTTGACCAGTTGCGCACAGTGTTCCAACTGCGGCCACGCGCCCGGGATCAGCGCGTATTGTTCCGCCAGAGGCACAGTCGGAACACCGACATACTGTGCCGCAAGCGTCAAAAGCCCATGGTCGACGCCATTCCCCGAGATGATCAGGATCGGTGTCCCGGCATTCATGCCCCGGTCCAGCAGGCTGGAGGCGATGCGGCGCACCGCATCGCGCGCCTCGGCATAACGTACCTCGCGCCACCCTTCCCCGTCCCGCTCGGCCAGAAAGACCGCTTCGGGTGTTGCCTCGGCCCAGTGATCCAGCCAATCGCCCGTTTTGCGGGCCGGCTCGGTCATCTGGTAACCAGAGCGCAGGATGATGGTGCCGTCATCCCTGTCTTCACGGGTGACGGAATGCGCGCGGTACTCTGTCATGGCGGTGTCTCCTCAGCGCTGCGGCAGACGCACCGCACCGTCGAGGCGGATGGTGGTCCCGTTCAGATAGGGATTGGCGACGATCTGGCTAACCATCTGAGCGTATTCTGCGGGATCGCCCAAACGGTGCGGGAAGGGAATGTTGGCGACGATCCCGGCGGTCACGTCCTCGGGCAGACCTTCCATCATCGGCGTGTTGAACAGGCCTGGCGCAATGGCCATGACGCGCACGCCCTGCTTGGCCATTTCGCGCGCGGCGGGCAGGCACATGGCAGCGATGGCCCCCTTGGAGGCCGAATAGGCTGCCTGTCCGAACTGGCCGTCCTGATAGGCGATGGACGCTGTGTTGACGATCACGCCGCGCTCTCCGGTTTCCAGCGGCTCTTGCGCCATCATTTCGCGCGCGGCGTATGACATGACGAAATAGGTACCCATCAGGTTCACCCGGATGGTCTTTTCGAACAGGTCGGTGGACAGCTTGCCTTCGCGTCCGACGATCCGTGCCGCCAGACCGATGCCCGCACAGCTGACCGCAACCCGCGGCGCGCCCAGCTTTTCGGTGATCTCTGCCATGGCCGCCGCGACCGAGGCCTCGTCGCCCACGTCGGTCTGCACGGCATGGCCGCCGATTTCGGCGGCGACGGCGGCGCCACGCTTTGCGTCGAAGTCGAGGATGCCGACCCGCGCGCCCTCACTTGCCAGCCGCCGCGCCGTTGCCGCGCCCAATCCGCTGGCACCGCCCGAAACGACCGCGACACGATCCTTGATGTCCATAACTTTCTCCTCCCGCCAAACGGGTTGCAAAGGGTAAGGGTAAATCGGGGTGCCGGGGCGCGGGCCCCGGCGAGGGGCGCTGCCCCTACCCCGGGATGAGGAACAAGGTGATCGCCGGGAAAGCCACGAGGATCACCACGCGCACGAGGTCGGACGCCACATAGTACAGCACCGCCTTATAGGTCTGGACCATCGGCGTTTCCGGGTCCATCGCGTTGATGACAAAGAGGTTCATCCCCACAGGTGGCGTAATCAACCCGACCTCGACCACGATCAGCACGAGGATGCCGAACCAGATCGCCACATGTTCCTGGCTCATGCCGAAATCCAGCGCCGAGATCACCGGGTAGAAAATCGGGATCGTCAGCAGGATCATCGACAGGCTGTCCATGAAACAGCCCAGCAGCAGGTAGATGATGAGGATGATCGACAGCACCGCGATGGGGGACATGCCCAGTTCGACAACCCAGTTCGACAATTCCTGAGGCACCCGCGTCCGGGCAAGGAACAGGTTGTAGAAGGCCGCCCCGAAGACGATGAAAAAGATCATCGCCGACGCCCGTGCCGTATCGGTAAAGCTGTCCAACAGGGTGCGGAAGGTCAGACCGCCGCTGACCAGCGCGATGATCCCCGTACCCAAGGCCCCCACGGCCGCGCCCTCTGTCGGGGTGAAGAACCCGCCATAGATGCCGCCGACCACGGCGATAAAAACCAGCAGCACAGGCCAGACATCAAGGATCGCGCGGAACCTTTCGGACAATGGCACGGGGTCGCGCACACCTGCGGATTCAGGATTGACGCGGACATAGATCGACACGGCGATCATGTAGCCAATGGCTGCAAGGATGCCCGGCACAAAGGCGGCAAGGAACAGTTTGGCGATGTTCTGTTCGGTCAGGATGGCATAGATCACCAGCACGACCGAGGGCGGGATCAGGATCCCCAGCGTACCGCCCGCGGCCAGCGTGGCGGTCGAAAAACCGCCTTCGTACCCATAGCGTTTGAGTTCCGGCAGCGCGACGCGGCTCATGGTGGCGGCAGTGGCCAGCGAGGACCCGCAGATCGCTCCGAACCCCGCGCAGGCACCGATGGCGGCCATCGCGACACCGCCCTTGCGATGGCCCAGCCAGCTTTCGGCAGCTTTGAACAGCGCCTGGCTCATGCCGCCCAGCGTCGCGAAATAGCCCATCAAAAGGAACATCGGCACAATCGACAGCGAGTAGCTGGAGAAGGTCGAATAGGCCAGGTCCTTGAGCTGTGCCAGCGGCAACCGTGTGCTGCCCATGACGAAGTAATAGCCGACAAAGCCTGTGACGAACATGGCCAGCCCGATCGGCACGCGCAGGAAAATCAGCAGAAGCAGGGCCGGAAAGGAGTAGATCCCGATCTCGAGGTTGCTCAATGATCCGCTCCCACGGCATTCGGCACGATCACGCGCCCGGTCAAAAGTTCAAAGGCCCGCACCAGGGCGACATAGACAGAGGCAACCGCCGCAAGGACGGCACCGAACAAGCTGGCCGCGTAGGCCCACCAGATCGGAAATTCGAGTAGCAGCGAGGTCTGGCCCGACTTCAGCTTGCGCAGCATGCCTTCGTTCAACTGGATGGCGATGGTCACGAGCGCGACCGCGAAAAGAACCGCGATCAGCACGTCCAGCACCTTGTTGACGGGGCGCGGCAGCGCATTGGTAAAGACATCCACCGAGGCATGGCCCATTGTGACCTGGCAATACGGCAGGAAGGCAAAGATGCAAAAGGCCATGCCCGCCTCGACCAGTTCATAGGACCCCCGGATCGCTCCGACGCCGGCAACATTGATCAGCCAGTCGGCCAGCCCGGGCATGATCGCCGTGGTCAGGTCCCAGTGAAGCGCCGTGTTGACGCTGCGGCCAATGATCGAAATGCAGGTGATCAGGATCAGCGCGGTCAGGACGACCCCGCCCAAAAGCGCCATGAAGCGTGCAAGTCCCAATACGATGCGGTGCAGACCGGCCATCGCAGACGTCCCCCCTTGCTTTGGTGAGGGGCCGCGGGATCGCCCGCGGCCCCGAGGTTCAAAGGCTTACTTGCCCCAGTTGTCCATATCCGGGGTGTATTCGGCCATCAGCGCCTTGGCTTGGTCGATCAGCGCCTGACCGTCGATGCCACGGCCCTGCATGTCGGCGACCCATGTGTCATAGATCGGGTTCACCAGCGCATCCCATTCCTTGGCTTCATCTTCGGTCACGGTGATGATGTTGTTGCCAAGGTCGACGGCGATCTGGCGCGCCGGGCCATCGGCATCCGCCTGCGTGCCACCTGCAAAGATCGAGAAGGCAAGACCGGAATTGTCGTCGATCACCTTTTGCAGATCCTCAGGCATCGACTCGTACATGTCCTTGTTCATCGCAAGGACGAAGGTCAGATTGTACAGTGCGGGCCCCTGGAATTCCGTATGGTTCTTGACCAGTTCCGGAACCTTGAGCGCGGCAGTGACTTCCCACGGAATGGTGGTTCCATCCAGAACACCCTTGGACAGCGCCTCGGAGACGGCCGGAACCGGCATGCCGATCGGCTCGGCACCGACGCGGGTCAGCAGGTCGTTCACCAGGCGTGATCCGCCACGGATTTTCAGACCTTCGAGGTCGCCCGGCACGCGGACCGGTTTGTTGGTGTGGAACATGCCCGGCCCGTGCACCCATGTGCCCAGGATCTTGAGATCGGCGAATTCGCCGTCTTCCATATGCTCTTCGAACATCTTCCAATAGGCGTAAGAGGCCGCGCGGGCATCAGACACCATGAAGGGCAGTTCAAAAACCTCGGTCGAGGGATAGCGGCCCGGCGTATAGCCGACCACGGTCCAGACGATGTCGGCGATACCGTCAATGGCCTGATCCATCAGTTCCGGCGGCGTGCCACCCAATTGCATCGAGGGGTAACGCTCGATTTCGATGCGGCCGTTGGAATCCGCCTCGACCTTGTCGGCCCAGACGTCCAGCACCTGTTTCGGCACGTTCGCCTGCGGCGGCAGGAACTGGTGCAGCGTCAGGGTGACGTCCGCGGCCATGGCCGAGGTGGTCGTCATCAACGCGGCCAAAGCGGCCCCTGCGATGCCAAGAACGGTTCTGCGTGTGGTCATGTCTTTCCTCCCTGAATGACCCCCGCGCCTCTTGTGAGGTCGCGATTTACTTCCCGTATGCGTCCATGAGGCCTTTGGCCTCGTCGATCAGCGCCTGACCGTCGATGCCCTTTTCCGCCACATCGGCGATCCAGGCATCATAGACCGGGCGCGCCAATTCCTCCCATTTGGCGGCATCCTCGGCACTGATCGTGATGATATTGTTGCCATTGTCCACGGCGATCTGGCGGGCCGGACCGTCGGCCTCGGCCATGGTGCCACCGGCAAAGATCGAGAACGCCAGCCCGGAATTGCCGTCGATGACCTTTTGCAGGTCTTCCGGCAGGCTTTCGTACCGGTCCTTGTTCATCGCCAGCACAAAGGTCAGGTTATAGATCGCCGGTCCGTCGAATTCGGTATGGTTGTTCACCAGCTCGGACACCTTCAGCGCCGAGGTGACTTCCCACGGGATGGTTGTCCCGTCGATCACCCCTTTGCTAAGCGACTCGGGGATGGCGGTGACCGGCAAGCCAATCGGTTCAGCCCCCAGCAGTTCCAGCAACTGGTTGACCATGCGCGACCCGCCGCGGATCTTCATACCGGCAAGGTCGCCGGGTGTGGCCACGGGACGAGAGGTGTGCAACATCCCCGGCCCGTGCACCCATGTGCCAAGGATCTTGACCTCGGCGAAATCCGCGTCGGCCATGTGGGTCTCGAACATCTGCCAATAGGCTGACGAGGCGGCCTCGGCATCATAGGTCATGAACGGCAGTTCAAAGACCTCGGTGTGCGGGAACCGTCCGGGTGTGAACCCGTTGACCGCCCAGACGATATCGGCAACGCCGTCTATGGCCTGATCGATCAGTTCGGGCGGAGTGCCGCCCAGTTGCATCGCGGGATAGCGTTCAATCTTGATGCGGCCATCGCTGTCGGCTTCGACCTTGTCGGCCCAGACATCAAGGATCAGCCGGGGCACATTCGCCTGCGCGGGCAGGAACTGGTGCAGGACCAGCGTTTCCTCCTGTGCGGCCACGGGCGCGGCCATGCCGGCGGCAAGGAAAGTTCCAAAAATGGCCCCAATGGCCCCTCTGCGCGTCCTCATCCTGACCTCCCCTTCAGAATGCGCCCGAGTGATTTCGGACGTTATGCACAATCTTGCACGGGGTGCATTATATCGCAATGCATTTCCCGCCCGTGCGGTCGGTTTACGACGACAAGCCGCCTGTGTCCACAGCGCAAGCGTCGCAGGAACAAGGGAACAGCTTCGGTTCCAATTGTCCAGACTATTCCACTAGGAAACAAATTTTGGAGAGGTGAGAGCGCTCACAACCGCGCGAAACCGGGAAACTGGAGAGGAAATCTGACCGGTTCGCGAAATTGCGGCGCGTTGGGCGCGCCCGGGGTCTCCGGGCGCGCCCCAAGAATCAGGCCAGCGAAACTGCCTTGCCAGTCTGCGCCGATTCCAGCGCGGCATCGGCCAGTTCCAGCGCCTTGAGCCCGTCCAGACCTGTGGTCGGCAGCGCGCCGCCCTCGTTCACCGCCTTCACGAAAGCGGCGATCTCATTGGCATATGCCGCGGCATAGCGGTCCATGAAGAAGTTCAGCAGCGGCGGACGCTTGTAGCTTGTCAGGCTGGCCACCTCGACGGTGCTTTCATGACGGTTGGCCGCGGCGGCCATACCTTCGGACCCGTGCACCTCGATCCGCTGGTCATAGCCATAGGTCGCGCGACGCGAGTTTGTGATGACGCATTGCTTGCCGCTGGCGGTCTTGAGGATCACGTTGACGCTGTCGAAATCGCCAAGTTCGCCGATTTCGGGGTCCACAAGGACCGAGCCCTGCGCCACAACGGTCACCGGTTCCTCTCCAAGCAGCCAACGCGCCATGTCGAAATCATGGATGGTCATGTCCCGAAAGATCCCGCCCGAGACCTTGATGTAAGAGGCCGGCGGCGGGCCGGGGTCGCGCGAGGTGATGACCACCATTTCCACTTTGCCGATCGAGCCATCGTCGATGGCGGCCTTGACCGACATGAAATCCGGGTCAAAGCGGCGGTTGAAGCCGACCATCAGCTTGGCGCCGGTCTCTTCCACCGTGGCCAGTGCCTGCTTGACCCGCTCTGCTGACAGGTCGACCGGTTTTTCGCAGAAGATTGCCTTGCCCGCCTTGGCGAATTTCTCGATCAGGTCGGCATGGGTGTCCGTGGGTGTGCAGATGGCAACCGCCTGCACATCGTCGCTGTTGGCGATTTCGTCGATGCTGCGAAGGTCACAGCCATAGCGCGCGGCCATATCCTCGGCAGCCTGCTGGAACGGTTCGGCCAACGCGACGAAACGCGCACCCGGCGTCGCCGAAATCGCGCGGGCATGGGCCTGACCGATGCGGCCCGCGCCCAGAATTGCAAATCCAAGTGTCATGTCTCTCTCCCTGTCAGGGCCGCCACGGCGCCTTCCAGAGCGGCCATGCGGACGGCCCGATATGCAGCCCTGTGCAGCGTTCGATCAAGCGCGCGGCCCTGCCGATGCGTGATTTTCTATCATCGGTGAAGCGAGGCCAGTCAGAACCTGTCAGCAGCCCTTCAAAACATGTCACACATGACGGGATCAGCGATGAACCTGGGCAAAAGTCTCAATCTCGCGGCTTTCGACCAGTGGGGCGCTGGCTTCGCGGAAGCTGATGAAATGTGTAGTCGTCTGATGCGACTCAAAGGCCGCCCGATCCTCGTACAGTTCAAAAAGAAAGACCTCGCCCGGGCGATCGGGATCGGTGCAAACATCGAACAGACGGCACCCCGGTTCATCGCGGACCGCGGCGCGGGCGTTCTGCTGCACAAGGTCCAAAAAGGCCGCTTCGGCCCCGGGCTTGATCTGGATTCGGACGGTCACGGCAAACATGGGCACTCCTTTTCTGGTGCCACTCTAGGCAAGCCGCCGGGACAGGTCCACGCCCCCGCCTGCGGCGTTTCAGGCCACCCGGTCGCGCGGTTCGCGCCCGGCGAAGAAATCCTCGAGATTGGCAACCACCCGGAATCCCATGGCTTCTCGGGTTTCCCGTGTGGCGCTGCCCAGATGCGGCAACATCACAAGGTTGGGCGCCGCCATCAACTCGGGTGAAATGACGGGTTCCGCTTCGAAAACATCCAGCCCCGCGCCGCCGATCCCTCCTTCGGTCAGGGCGCGAGCCAGTGCGGCATCATGCACCACCTCGCCGCGCGCCGTGTTGATGAGGAACGCCCCCGGTCGCATGCAGGCCAAGCGGCCCGCGTCGATCAGGTGCCGGTTGGCCGCCCCACCCGGACAATGCAAGGAAACAAAGTCACTGGCGCCCAGCAGGCTCTCCAGATCGGCAACTTGTTCAGCGGCGAATTGCGCCAGAACCTCCGGTGCCACTGCAGACCGGTTCTGTACCAGCACCTTCATGCCAAACCCGAAATGCGCCCGCCGTGCCATTTCCTGCCCGATCCGGCCAAATCCAACGATGCCCAGAACCTTGCCCGAAACCTTGGTCCCCACCAGATGTGTCGGCCGCCATCCGGTCCATTGACCCGCGCGGATCTCGCGCTCTCCCTCGCCGGCCCGCCGCGCCGCCATCAACAGCAATGTCATGGCAATATCGGCGGTGCATTCGCTCAAGACGTCCGGCGTATTTGTCACCATGATCCCTTGCCGCGCGGCCGCCTCGGTATCGATATGACTGAACCCCACACCGTAATTGGCCACGAGCCGGGCGCGCGGTGCCGCCTCGAAAACCTCCGCCCCCAGGTGGTCCGTGACGGTCGGCAAAACCGCGTCATGTTCCGCCAGCGCGGCGCGAAAGGCATCGGCGGACAGCGGCCGGTCCGCCTCGTTCAATGTCACGTCAAAACGCTCCGCCAATCGCGCCTCGACCGCTTCGGGCCAGCGCCGGGAAATCAGCACCTTGGGTTTGCTCATCGTCCTATCCTTCATACAATCCGGCCACCCGCGCCCGCAGACTGACCAGCGCCAGCACGGTGTCGATTACGGGCGTTTCGACACCGGTGATCCGCCCCAGTTCCTGAACCGACCGGACCAGCGCGTCGATCTCCATCGGTCGCCCCGCGTCCAGATCCTGCAACATCGAGGTCCGATGCGCCCCCACCGCCGCGCCGCCGTCGATCCGCCGCTCCACGTCGATGGGAAACTTCACCCCCAGCCGCTCGGCAATCTCCTGCGCCTCGACCATCATGCCCCGCGCCAAGTGCCGCGTGCCGGGATCGGTGCACAGAACGTCCAGCGTGGCATGCGTCAGCGCCGAGATCGGATTGAACGACAGGTTGCCCCACAGCTTGACCCAGATCTCGTCCCGCAGCTTGGGCCGCACCGGAGCCTTCAGCCCCGCCGCGCCCAGCACCTTCGACAGCGCCACCGCCCGGTCCGATTTTTCCCCCGAGGGTTCGCCCAACGAAAACCGGTTGCCCTCGACATGCCGGATCACCCCCGGTTCCACCACCTCTGCCGCGGGGTAAACCACGCAGCCCAGCACATTGTCCGGCCCAAACCCGTCCCACTGCACATTGCCCGGATCGACCGAAGTCAGCCGCCTGCCCTCCAGCGCCCCGCCGATGCGGTGGAAATACCACCACGGCACACCGTTTACACCGCTGACGATGGTTGTCCGCTCTCCGATCAATGGCGCTATCCGCGCCACCACGCCCGGCACCGAATGCGCCTTCAAGGTGACGATGACATAATCCTGCTCACCAAGCTCCGCCGGATCCTCCGAGGCGCTCACCCGCACGCGGGTTTCGCCGCCCGCCTCGATCAATCGCAATCCATTGGTCTGCATCGCCGCCAGATGCGGCCCCCGCGCAACAAGGCTCACATCCGCCCCAGCCTGCGCTAGTTTCCCCCCCAGATAGCCGCCAATCGCCCCGGCGCCGAAAATGCAGATCTTCATGTCCCCTCCCGCGCCGGATCAGCGCGCCCCCAACTGTTTCTTCTTGGCAAAAATACCTCCCGCCGGAGGCTCCGACAGCCGTCACCGGCGCCCCCGCCGGATCCGGGGCCTCAGGCCCCGGCCACCAGTCCCAGTTTCCCGGCCATACCGATCCGCTGCATCTTGCCGGTCGCCCCCTTGGGGATCTCGTTCAGGATCAGCACCCGGCGCGGCACTTTGAAATCGGCCATACGTTCGGCGGCAAAGGCACGGATGCCCGCCTCATCCGCCTCTTGCCCCTCGCGCAGGACAACGGCGGCGGCCACTTCCTCGCCCAGTTTCGGATGTGGCAGGGCAAAGGCCACACATTGCGCCACCGCCGGATGATCCATCAGCACGCCATCCACCTCCAGCGGCGAGATCTTTTCGCCGCCGCGGTTGATGATCTCTTTCAGGCGCCCTGTCAGGGTCAGAAACCCCTCCGCGTCAAGACCGCCCTGATCCCCGGTACGGAACCATCGTTTGCCGCCCGCCTCGAAGAAGCTCTTGTCGTTGGCCTCTGGGTTGGCCTCATACCCCGGCGTGACGTTCGGGCCGGAAATGACCACCTCGCCCAACCCATCGACCAGGCGGTTTTCGACCTCATCCGCGATTGCCACCTCTGGCCCGGCGGCCACGCCTACCGCGCCGGGCTTTTGCCGGGTCAGGGGATTGCTGCACATCTGATGGGCGGCTTCGGTCATGCCATAGGCCTCGATCACCGGCGCGCCGAATGTCTCGCCCAGTTGCGCCATAACCTGCGCCGGCAGCGAGGCCGAGGACGAGCGCAGGAACCGCAGCGGCACTTCGGCGATCACATCGGCGTTGCGGTCAGCGCGCGCAAGGATCGCCTGATGCATGGTCGGAACCGCCGTGTACCACGTGGGCCGCGCCTCGCGCATCTGGGCGAAAAAGCTCAGCGCGTTGAAACCGGGCGCGCAAAAGATCGACCCGCCCGCCGCCAGAGAGGCCGAAACCGCCGCCACAAGCCCGTGTATATGAAACAGCGGCATGACATTCAGGCATCGGTCCTCGGGTTTCAGATGCAGGGAGTCGGCGATATGCCCGGCAGAGGCCGCCAGATTGGATTGCAGCAGCGGCACGATCTTGGGGCGCGACGTGGTGCCCGAGGTATGCAGGATCAGCGCGATATCGTCACCGCCGGGCGTTCCTTCCTCGGCGGCTGGTCCGGGCGTGCCCTCACAGGCCAGCGTGAACAGACCCGCTGTTTCGTCGTCCTCGCTCAGCCGCAGCACCGTCAGGCCGAACCGTTCGGCCGCCGCCCGTGCGGGCCCCTCATCCCCGGCACCAAGAAGGATCGCCTTGGCCTGAAGATCCTCAAGATAGAAGGCGAATTCCTCCTCGCGGTAAGAAGGGTTCAACGGCGCGGTCACTGCCGCCCCGGCCACGGTGACAAAGGCCGTCGCCATGCTGGCCCCGTTGGGCAGCACGATGGCCACCCGGTCGCGCGGACCGACACCCGCCTCGCGCAACCGGTTTCGGACCGAGGCCGACAGGGCCCGCAGCCCGCCGTAGGTCAGCCAGTGCATCCCCGGTGCGCCGATCGCCGGCGCTCCCTCGGGATGCGCCGCCATCAATTGCGCCAGTGTCCTCCCCATGGCCCCCTCCCCATCCGCTGTTTGTTGCCCTGCCCCCGCAACTAGGCTGTCAGCCTTGCGGCAAGGGCTTGGCAGGGATCATTCCCCAAGACGGGCGGCTTGAACAGGGGGACGCGGGATTTGGCCGAGATGGCTCACAGGACGACGCGTTGTGCCGACCCCTCCGCCTCGGCCAGCCGCGCGGCCACCGAAGCGACCGCAAGATCCTGCAACCCGACACCGGTGCCGTCGAACAGCGTGATTTCTTCGGCGCTGGTCCGCCCCGGGTGATCGCCGTTGATAACGGCCCCGATGGGGGTGATCGCCCGCTCGGGCAAGGTGCCCGCCGCCACCGCATGCTGCGCCTCGCCGATGCTGACGGATTGCGCCACCTCGTCGGTGAACACCGTGGCAGAAGCCACCAGTGCGGCGTCGACCTCTTGCTTGCCCTTGGTATCCGTGCCCATGCAGGCGATATGAGTGCCCGGCTTGATCCAGTCCTTCATCAGCAGCGGCTCGAAGGCCGAGGTGATGGTGATGATCACATCCGCCTCTGCGCCCAATGCCTCGCGGTCGACCGCTTCGAATGGCAGGCCCAGCTCTTCGGCCACCGCGGCCAGTTTCGGCAGCATCTCGGGGTGCGGGTTCCAGGCGACGACCTTTTCGAAATCGCGCTGTTCCACGGCCGCCCGCAACTGAAACGCGGATTGGTGCCCCGCACCCACCATGCCCAGCACCTTGGCGTCCTTTCGCGCCAGATGCGCGATCGACACCGCAGAAGAGGCCGCCGTGCGCACTGCCGTCAGATAGTTCCCCCCCACAAGCGCCGAAAGCTGCCCGGTGTCAGGATCGAACAGAAACACCGTCGACTGGTGGTTGGTCAGACCCTTGGCCATATTGCCGGGCCAATATCCACCGGATTTGACACCCAGCACCATGCCTGCCTTGTCGAAACCGGATTTGAACCCATACAGCGCATCCGCGTGGCCCAGCGCCTCGCGCACCACCGGAAAGTTGCGGGCGTCGCCACGGGCCATGGCGGCAAAAACGTCCTGAACCGCCTCAAAGGCCTCGGCCCGCCCCACCAGCCGTTCGCATTCTGCCTCGCCCACGATGGTGAGCCCCTTGGATTCGGGCATGTCCTTCATCTTTCTCGTCCTTTGTCGGAAAACGGATCGGGACGTGCCGGGCAACAAAGCCCGGCCTGCCCCGGGATCGACGGATCAGCGCAGGCTGCGCGGTCAGTAGGCCTTGCCACGCGCCGACACCGGCCACAGCGTTTCGACCTTGCCGTTGCGGACGCCCACGTACCAGTCATGCACATTGGCGGTGGGATCACAGTGTCCCGGAACCAGCTTCAGCTTGTCACCGACGCTCAGCACTCCCAGCGGATCAGCGATCACGCCGTGTTCGTCCGAACATTTGACATATTCAACGTCATCGCGGCCAAAGATCACCGGCAGGCCACTGTCGACCGATTGCGCCTTGAGCCCGGCGTCACAGATCGCCTTGTCCGCCTTGGCGTGGCTCATGACCTGGGTCAGGATGAAAAAGGCATTCTCCCATTCGCCCTGGTCGATCCGGTTGCCATCCTTGTCAAGGATGCGACCATAATCCGCGTCCATGAAGGCGTAAGATCCACATTGCAACTCGTTGTAAACGCCCGAGGTCGACTCGAAGTAATACGATCCTGTGCCGCCGCCCGAGACCAGCTCGCAGTCGATGCCTTCGGCCTTCAGACCCTCGACCGCATCCCTGACCATGGCGATGGCCACGTCGAGCTTTTGCTTGCGGGCTTCGTAGCTGTCGAGATGCTGCATGGCGCCCTGATAGGCCTGAATGCCGGTAAACTTCAGCCCCGGCGCGGTTTCGATGGCCTTGGCGATGGCAACAACATCCCCGGTCGTGGTCACACCACAGCGCCCGGCACCACAATCTATTTCGACGAAACATTCGATCTGTGTGTCATGCTTCTGAGCCGCCGCCGAAAGCTCGGCAACATTGTCGACATCATCGACACAGACGATGGTCCGCGCGCCCAGCTTGGGCAGTTGTGCCAGCCGGTCGATCTTGCGTGGGTCGCGCACCTGGTTTGAGACCAGCACGTCCTTGATGCCCCCCCGGGCAAAGACCTCTGCCTCGGACACCTTCTGACAGCAGACACCCACTGCCCCGCCCAGTTCCTCTTGCAGCTTGGCCACATCGACGGATTTGTGCATCTTGCCGTGCACGCGGTGGCGCATGCCATGCGCCTTGGCATAATCGCCCATTTTCTTGATGTTACGCTCCAGCGCGTCAAGATCGAGGATCAGGCACGGCGTCTGGATGTCGGCCTCGTCCATCCCCGGCAGGGCGGGAACGTCAAAACCGACTTCGAGATCGTCAAGATTGGTCACGTCTTTCATTGGGCTACTCCCTCATGTCTTGGCAATGGCGCGCGCCGGGCGCGCCCTGATGTCCTGCGCAGGCGGTGCCTTTACGGCGCGCCGATCCATGGCAACCGGTCAAGATCCACATTCCCGCCTGTGATGATCACGCCCACGCGCTGGCCCCGAAAGATCTCGGGGTTCTTCAGAATGACCGCCAGCGGCACCGCGCTGGACGGCTCCATGACCACGCGCAGGTATTTCCATGTCAGCTTCATCGCGTCGACGATCTCTTGCTCGCTGGCGGTGGGCACGTCGGTCACAAAGTTGCGGACAAAGTGCCATGTGTTTTCCTTCAGCGGCACCTTGAGACCGTCTGCCACCGTTTCCGGCGCGTCGTCGGCGATGATATGCCCGGCCTTGAAGCTGCGCGCCGCGTCGTCTGCCTGTTCCGGCTCGGCGGCATAGATTTTCACCTCGGGGGCAAGGTTCGACAGCGTCAGGCACGTGCCCGAAATCATGCCGCCTCCGCCAATCGGGGCCACAACCGCATCCACGCCACCGGTCTGTTCCAGCATTTCGGCGGAACAGGTCGCCTGACCGCAGATTACCCGGGGATCGTTGTAGGGATGCACGAATTCGCCGCCGGTTTCAGCCTGCACCGCGGCAAAGACCGCCTCGCGGCTGCTGGTCGAAGGTTCGCATTCGGTGATCGTTCCGCCATAGCGCCGCACGGCGTCCTTCTTGGCCTGCGGAGCCGTGCGCGGCATGACCACGTTGCAGGGAATGCCCCTGCGCCCTGCCGCATAGGACAACGACAGCGCGTGGTTGCCCGAACTGTGGGTGCAGACGCCGCGCCGCGCCGCCTCTTCCGACAGTCCAAAGACCGCGTTGCAGGCTCCGCGCACCTTGAAGGCGCCGGCCTCCTGAAAGTTCTCGCATTTGAAAAACAGCTGCGCGCCTGTCAGATCGTCAAGGTACTGCGACCGCAGAACCGGCGTGCGGTTGATATGCGGCCGGATACGCTCCTGCGCGGCGCGCATGTCCTCAAGGGTCAGCGCCTCGGCCAAGGTCAGTGCATCAAGCATCTTGCTCTCCTCAGGCTGCGGATTTCAACGTAGTCGCCCGGCTGGTCCGGTAGTATTCCTGCGCCGCGGCAACGCCACTGCCCAGCGTGATCGGATAGTTTAGATCCGCCATGGCCATTTCGACCGTGGCCAGGCCCGACAAGACCATGACATCCGTCAGGCTGCCAAGGTGGCCGATGCGAAAGGCCTTGCCGTCCAGTTGCCCAAGACCCACGCCAAAGGACACCTTGTAGGCGCGATAGGCGTGATCCGTCAGCGCATTGCTGTCAAAACCTTCAGGGACATAGACCGCGCTGACCGTGTCGGAATACAGCTCGGGCGACTTGGCAACCAACGACAGCCCCCAAGCAGCGACCGCGCGGCGCACACCTTCGGCCAGCCGGAAATGGCGCGCATAGACATTGTCCAGGCCTTCCTCGAACAACATGTTCAGGCTTTCGCGCATCCCGTGGATCAGTTGCAGCGGCGGTGTATAGGGAAAACCGCCAGTGGCATTCGCCTTCATCATGTCGCGGAAATCAAAGAAGGTGCGCGGCAGTTTCGCGCGCTCCATCGCGTCCAGAGCCTTGGGGGAAACGCAGAGGATCGCCATGCCAGTCGGCAGCATGAACCCCTTTTGCGAGCCGCTGACCGCGATGTCGACACCCCATCCGTCAAAGTCAAAAGGCATTGAGGCCAGCGAACTGACGCAATCCACGAACAGCAGCGCCGGGTGATCGGCCCCGTCCAGTGCGCGGCGGACGGCGGCAATGTCGGACCGGACACCGGTTGCGGTTTCATTGTGCGTGGTCAGGACGGCCTTGATCGCATGGCCCGTGTCCGCGGTCAGGATCTCGGCAAAACGCGCGACCGGCACGCCTTCGCCCCACGGGGTTTCGACGATCTCAACCTCCAGCCCGTGCCGCTGGCACAAGTCGATCCACTTGTGGCTAAAGACGCCGTAGCGCGCCACAAGGACCTTGTCGCCGGGGCTGAGCGTGTTGCAGACCGCCGCCTCCCATCCGCCCGTGCCGCTGGCCGGGAAGGTGACGATCTTGCCATCGGTCGAACCAAAGACCTTTTTCGTATCCGCCATCACCGGAGCAAAAACATCCACGAAATCGGGGGCGCGGTGGTCCTGCGTCTGCACTTGCAGGGCGCGACGCAGGCGGTCGGGCATATTGGTCGGCCCGGGAATGAAAACCGGATTCTGGTCAGTCATGGCAAACTCTCCTTCTTGGCGACCAATATCCGCCAGTCCATGCCGCAACGCAATTTTCTTGAAAAACCTTTTCATTTTGGCAAAACTGGGCACAAGAACCTGAAACTGATAATATTTCAGTTTCTCATTTCACAATCTCGCAGCCGCAGCGAAAAACTTTTTCGAAAGGATATTTCCGATGACCACCGCCAAGCGCCCCCGTGGCCGCCCCAAATCTGCCTTCAAGGAAAGCTCTGCCGGAACGCTTCAGGCGCTGGACCGGGCGCTTGGCGTGCTGGTGGCGCTGGCTCGGGAAGAAGGCACAACGCTCAGCGATCTGTCGCGCGAGATCGACATTCCCACCGCCACAACGCACCGCATCCTGACGACGCTGGAAAACCACCGCTTCGTCAGTTTCGACGAGGAACGGCAGGAATGGGCCGTGGGGATCGAGGCATGGCGCACAGGCACCGCTTTTCTGAAACGCAACAGCGTCGTCGAGGTGGGCCGCCCGGTGATGCGGCGCCTGATGCTGGAAACCGGCGAGACCGCCAACCTTGCCGTCCCGGACGGAACAGAGGTGGTTTTCGTGGGCCAGGTGGAAACCCCGAATCCGATCCGCGCCTTCTTTCCGCCGGGAACGCGGACCTCTATGCATGTTTCCGGCATCGGCAAGGCGATCCTTGCGGCCATGCGCCCACAGTCCCAGCAAAGGCTGGTCGAGGACATGGATCTGACGCCCTTCACCGCCAGCACCCATGTCACCCTTTCCGGTCTGACCGCCGATCTGCACGCCATTGCCGCGCGCGGTTGGTCCCATGACCGTGAAGAACGCCATGCGGGCATGTCCTGCATCGCCGCCGCGATCCTGAACGATCAGGGCGAACCCTGTGCCGGCATCTCGGTGTCCGGTCCCACCGCCCGCTTTGACGGCGAACGCATTGCCGACCTTGGCCGCCGAGTGGCCGACGCCGCGCAAGAGATCACGGACCTGTCGGGCGGCGTGCAGCGGGTCTGAACCAAAGCGTTTCGCCTAAAATGCCGCGAGTTTCCTGCCTGCCCGTTTGCCTTTTCTCCACCCAAGGGACCGAACCTGCGCGATGCGGGCAAGCACCGGGTGGGCAAGACATGGAACGCAGCGCCTTTCGAGCAGGCGACAGGATCTTTGATCAGGATGTGGTTGACACCACAACCATATCCGATGTGCAGCAGCCTGCCCCGGTGTCGGGGTTGTTGGGGCGGACTCGGGTCAAGACTCTGCGGGGCGAAGTCCCGGTACAGGACCTGCGTCCCGGCGACCGTGTGCTGACCCGTGACAACGGCTATCAGGTGCTGCGCTGGACCGGGCTGATCCGGCCCGGTTCGGCAATGGCCCCCATAGGGCCGGTGCGAATTCGCAAGGGGGCACTGGGGCGTAATGCACCGGATCGCGCCTTGCGGGTGGCACCGGGCCAGCGCCTGTTGCTGGGCGGCGCACAGGTGCGCGCCCTGACCGGCCATCCCGAAGTTCTGGCCTGTGCGCAACACCTTTGCGCCCTGCCCGGCATCGCGCGTCCCACGGGGCAAGCTGCCAGTTTCGTCCAATTGCTGTTCGACCGGCACGAGGTGCTGATGACGGATGGCGCATGGTCCGAAAGCCTGCGCCCCCGGTCCGGCAACGGGCCCGGCCTGATGCCACAAGCCCGCCCGATGATCGCCCGGCGACTGCTGAAGACGCTATTGGGCAATGCCGGGCACAGCCGGCATTGATCCGGCTCAGGTCACGCGCGATTTCACCTGGTATTTGGCGTCGCGCCAGATCTCATCCCGCAGGACCTCTTCCATCACGTCCACGGCGGCGACCACATCCGCTTCGTCGATGTACAGCGGGGTAAAGCCGAAACGCATGATGTCGGGCGCGCGGAAATCGCCGATCACGCCCCGGTCGATCAACGCCTGCATCGCCGCATAGCCATGCTCGAACGCAAAGGACACCTGCGATCCACGCCCCGCCCCATCGCGCGGAGAGGCAAGCGTCAGCATCGGGCACCGCGCCTCGACCTCGGTGATGAACTTTTCGCACAGGGCAACCGAGGCCGTGCGCAGGGCCGCCATGTCGACGCCTTCCCAAGCATCCAGCGCCGCGTCCAACGCCGCCAGTTGCAGGATCGGCGGGGTGCCCACGCGCAGCCGTTCGGTGGACATGGCCGGGCGATAATCCGGCTCCATCGCGAAAGGTGCGGCATGGCCCAGCCAGCCGGCCAGCGCAGGCTGGATCTGTCCGACCAGATCGGGCCGTGCATAGATAAAGGCTGGCGCGCCCGGTCCGCCATTAAGGTATTTATAGCTGCACCCGACCGCGAATTCCGCGTTGCAGCCTGCCATGTCGACGGGCACCGCCCCAGCGCTGTGGGCCAGATCCCAGATCATCACCGCCCCTGCCGCATGGGCCTTTTCGGTGATCGCCTTCATGTCGTGCATCCGCCCCGAGCGGTAATCCACCTGTGTCAGCATGACCACGGCGACCTCATCGGTGATCGCCCCGGCCACGTCCTCGGGCGCGGGGGTGCGCAGCTCGTACCCTTTGTCGATGGTCCCGATCAGCCCCTGCGCCATGTACAGATCGCTGGGGAAATTGCCCGCGTCCGACAGGATCACGCGCCGGTCCGGGTTCATCTTCAGCGCCGCCGCCAAGGCCTGGTACACCTTGATCGACAGGGTATCGCCCGTGGCCACCGATCCCGCCGGCGCACCGATCAGCCCGGCAATCCGGTCGCCCACTTTGGCGGGCAGCGCCATCCATTCGGCGGTGTTCCACGCTCGGATCAGATCCTGCCCCCATTCGAGGGTCATGACCTGTTGCACCCGTTCCGCCGCCCCCCGGGGCAGCGGCCCCAGCGAGTTGCCATCCAGATAGATCACGCCTTCCGGCAGGTCGAACAGGTGCTTGCGCGGCAGATCGGTCATAGGTCTCCCCTCAGGTGCCAAAGTTCCGGGAACAGCTCGACGCTCAGCATCCGCCGCAGATAGGCCACGCCAGAGGTGCCCCCCGTCCCGCGTTTGAAGCCGATGACCCGTTCCACCGTGGTGACATGGTTGAACCGCCAACGGCGAAAGTAATCTTCCAGATCGACCAGCTTTTCGCCCAGTTCATACAGCGTCCAGTACCGGTCGATATCCTCGTACACCACCTTCCAGCGCGCCTGAATCTCGGCCTGCGCGGCATGGGGGCTGTCCAGTTGCGGCGCGGGCATCGCATCGGTCGACCCGTCGACCTTACGAAACAGCAGCGCCACGACCTCGTCGTAGAAACTGGGCCGGGCCAGTTCCGCCTCCAGCGCGCCGCGCAGTTCTGGCAGATGCTCATGCGGCTTCATCATGTGGGTGTTCCGGTTGCCGAGGATGTATTCGATCATCCGGTATTGATGCGACTGGAACCCCGACGACGGGCCCAGCGCCTCGCGGAACCGCGTGTAATCGGCGGGCGTCATCGTGCGCAGCACGTCCCACTGGTTGTTCAACTGTTCAAAGATCCGGCTGACCCGGGCCAGCATCTTGAACATGGTCGCCGTGTCCCCCGACAACAGTGCATCGCGCGCAGCACCCAGTTCGTGAATGGCCAGTTTCATCCACAGCTCCGAGGTCTGGTGCTGGATGATGAACAGCAACTCGTCATGCGCATCGCTTTGACAATGCTGCTGTGCCAGCAGGGTCTCGATACGCAGGTAGTCGCCATAGGACATGGCATCGGCAAAGCCCATCTTGGCCCCGTCCTTGGACGGGTCGAAGGGGGCGGCGGGATCTTGATCGGTGGGTGTGCTCATTTCGGCGCCAGTCTTTGCCAGAAAACACCGTCTTGGCAAGCAGATCGGCAGGGGTGCGAAATTTAGTCGAATTTCACCCAATCAAATACCTGTAAATATTAAACTTTCTTCGATCCAAGCGGCGCGTTTTCGCCCCAATTCAAACACCGGTCGGCCTGCATTGGCTGGTGATTTCGATCCCATTGACGACCCAAAGGCACAACTGCATCCCCGCCCGCAGCCTGTCCGGTTCGAACAGGAGTATCGAGGTATGACCTATCAGTCGCAGATCCCGGTAGCAGACCCGGCAGAGCCGCTTGGTGACGGGCTTCCGCCCGGAACCACGCTGTGCAACGGGCAGTACACGGTCGACAAATACCTCAATTCCGGCGGGTTCGGCATCACTTACCTGGCCCGTGACAGCCTTGGTCGCCGGGTGGTGATCAAGGAATGTTTCCCCAATGCGATCTGCTGCCGCAACGGCGAAACCGTCCGTCTGCGCTCGCAGAATTTCGACATGGATTTTACCCGCGCGGTCGAACTCTTTCAGAAAGAAGCCCGCGCGCTGGCCCAGTTGCAGCACCCCAATATCGTCGGTGTGCACCAGATCTTTCAGGCCAATGGCACAGCCTACATGGCGCTGGATTTCGTCGAAGGCACCGATCTGTTCGACCTGCTGGACCAGCACCCCGATGCCCTGACGCCCGAGGCGGTGCATGAACTGGCGGTGATCCTGTTGCAGGCCCTGTCCTACGTGCATCGCAACGGCATCCTGCACCGCGACATTTCACCAGACAACATCCTGCTGGACACGATGGGCACACCCGTCCTGATTGATTTCGGCGCCGCCCGGCAAAGCGCGACACAGGCCAGCCGCATCCTGTCGCGGGTTCATACGGTCAAGGACGGGTATTCGCCGCAGGAATTCTATATCGCCGGCAGCCCGCAATCGCGGTCCAGCGATCTTTATGCCCTCGCGGCCACCTTCGTGCACCTGATCACCGGCGCACCGCCCCCGAACAGCAGCCTGCGCCTTGCTGCGGTGGCCGAACAGAAACCCGATCCCTTCCAGCCGCTGTCGGGCCGCTTTCCGACACATGACGCGCGGCTGTTGGCCACCATAGACCGCAGCCTGCACCTCTTTGCCAAGGATCGCATCCAAAGCGCGGACGACTGGCTGGATGCGCTGTCCGGTCGCCGCCCGACACTGATCGCTGCGCTGGCCGAACCGGAGGTCGCGGTGCTGCCCGCTGCCCCGGTCGATCATGAAACCGAAAGCGCCATCGCCGAAATGGTGGCACAGAACCACGCTGTCATTGCCCGGGACAGCGCGCGGCAACAGGACACTCCCAAGCAAACGCAAGCCCCCGATCCGGAAGAGGCCAAGCGCGCGGCGGAACGCGAATACTGGGCCATTCTGAACGAGGACCCGGCCGACTGGGTCCGGGAAACCGTCGTGGAAAGCGCCGAGGACACCTTGCAGGAACCGACGCCGCAACCGCCAGCCCGGCGCCGCAAGCGGTTTTCCCTGTCGGCGCTTTTGCCATGGGGCGGTCGCGCCCAGCGCGCTGGCATTGAAACAAACGCATGACGAAAGGGGAAAGGACCATGCAAGGCATCAAGAACCTTATTGCGCGGCGCCGCCCGGTGTCCGATGCCACAAGCGCCGCCCCCGCCGAACCGGAACCGCAGCGCGATCCGTGGGACAGCCTGCAAGAACAGGTGGCCGCCGACGACCCCCGCAGCTGCGACATCGACAGTGCCCGCGCGGCCCGCAACCACGTGCCCCGGCCCGAACGCCCACAGCCTTCGCCCCGGCGTGAGTGGATGTCGCGTCCCGTGGGTCCGACCGATGCGCCCGACCTCACCGCGGTACAGGAGGCATTGACCACGCCGCCCGCCAGCAAACCCAAGATCTGGGACCTGCCGCCCGAGGATACCGACGCGCCGCCCGCCATGAAGGCATCCGCCGCATCGGACAGCGCCCTTGCACTCAGCGCCGCGCAACTGGTGCCTAACACAACAAAACCGGCGCGCCCGGCCTCGGAACGGGTCAAGACGCGGTTGTTGGGGTTCAATTCGGACCCCACGGGCCAGGACCCGCTGGCCGCTCCGGCGGCGCAACCTACGCAAGACGCACCGCGCTTTCCCATCGGCTGGATCGTTGTCATCGATGGCCCCGGGCGTGGTGCCTGTTTCACGCTCACGGCGGGACTTTCTACCATCGGGCGTGATGCGGATCAGACGGTTACGCTAGATTTCGGCGATACCGCCATTTCCCGCGAACGACATGTAGCCATCGCCTATGACGAGGAAGACAACCGCACCTATGTCGGGCACGGCGGCAAGGCGAACATCGTGCGCCTGAACGACAAGCCCCTGCTCAGCACCGAAGAACTGCAACACGGTGACAGCATTCGCATCGGCAAGACGGTGCTGCGCTTTGTCGGTTTCTGCGATGACGGCTTTTCCTGGGCCGATGCGGATGCGCCGGACCCGGACCATGTCTGACCTGCTCAGCGATGTCGCCTCGGGCCAGTTGATCGGAGACCGCAAGCGGCAAGAGGACGCGCTGGTCACGCAATTCCCCGAAGGCGATCAACTCGGTCTGGCGATCCTGTCTGACGGCATGGGCGGGCATGACGACGGCGATCTGGCCAGCCGCATCCTCGTAAGCGAGATGTTCGCCGAACTCTATCTCGCGGCCGCCCGTCCGCAGGGCAAGGACACCTCCACCGGGTTTCGCGCCGCACTCGACAGCGCCAATGCGCGGCTGAACCAGCATATCAAGGCCGGTTGCATCAGCGGTGACACCGGCGGCACATTGTTGGCGGTGCGCATCGCAAAGGACGGCCTACGCTGGCTGTCGGTCGGGGACAGCCCGCTGTACCTCTTCCGCGACGGCATCTTGCAGCGTTTGAACGACCTGCATTCCATGGCCGCACAGCTTGACCTGCTGGTCAGCCAAGGCGCGATGGAACTGGAGGCCGCGCGCGACCACCCCCACCGCCATTGCCTGACCTCGGCGGTCACAGGACAGGCGGTGCCCCGGATCGACTGTCCCGACGCCGCGCTGCCATTGCAACCGGACGATTTGTTGATTTTGGCAAGTGACGGTCTGAATGTCCTGCCTGATGAACGGATCGCGGATCTTTTGGCCCGGCACGCCCCCGAGGGCAGCACCGCTGTCACGCGGGCGTTGCTGGCTGCCGTGCGGGACAAGCAAGCCCCGCGACAGGACAACACCTCGCTGGTGGTGATCCGCCTGACACCGGCCCGCTGCAGGGTGCAGGCCCGCGCCCTGCCCGCCGTGCAGCCCGTGATCGCCGCATTGCGGCACCGGTTGCGCAGCTTTCCCCTGCCCGGTCTGCGCACCGCCAACCGGAGAGCGGGCCCATGATCGCGCGCACAGAGGCGCAGGTGGATACGTTGGCCGCGCTGGAAGACCTGCAACAGGCCGGCGGGCTTTCGGCCAAGGCGGTTGCCGGTTGCGGCGCGCTGATCCTCAAGCTGCAAGCCCCCGTACGCATTGGCCTGCTGGGCCTGCCCGGCAGCGGCAAACGGGATCTTTTTTCGGCCCTTGGGGATGTGCCGGCGCCGCTTGCGGCGCAGGATCTGCCGACGCTGGAACTGGCAGGCGGGAACAATCCTTTGACCCGTGCGGTGCTGTCCGATGGCAGCCGGCTTGAGGCCCCCGGCTATCCGGACCATGCCATCTTGCGGCAACAGCCCGTTTTCCTGCAAGTGACCTCTCCGGCCCAGCGGCTGACCGGTCGTCGCCTGCTGCTGGTCGCTTCGGACCCCAGCGCCCGCGATATGCTGGCTGGCTTGGCATGGGCAGCTACCCGGATCGACCTTGCGCTGTGGTGCAGCCGCAGTTGGTCCGATGACGAGCACCGCATCTGGCAGGCCGCGCCGGACAGCCTGCGCAATCATGCCTTTCTGATCCTGACCGGCGATACCCGCGCAGCCCCGGCCGAGGGGTTCGACCGGGTGTTCGATCTGTCGCGTACAACCGGGGAGCAAGACCCCATGCCGGCGCTGACGCGCCATATCGACCGCGTGATCGAGGACGCCCGGCTGGAGGATATCCATGCCGCGCAACTGTTCCTGCGCCGCTATGGCCATGCTCCGCGCCCGCGCAGCACCCCGCCCGCGGCACAGCCCATCGCGCCCGCGGCACAACCGACGGCGCAACCTTCGCCCGCGCGCCTGCCCGATGCCGTCCGAGGCGACCTGACCCGCCTGTTCCAGACGGTCCGCGATTCAGCCTCGGGCCTGATGGAACGCGGCGCAACCGCGCCCGAAGACCTGCTTGCCGAGTTCGAAGAGCTTTTTGCCACCCTCGCCGAGCGGGTCAGCGACAATGACGACCTGAACGACAGCTGTCCCGACCTGACCACCCAGATCACCGAAGCGCATGATCTGGCCCTCCTCCTGCGGATCGAAGGCGGACCAGAGCAGGTTGCGGATGCCGCGCATCTGTTGGTGCAGGTCCGCAACGACATTCAACAGGAACTCGCCGCCTGACAGAGGCGAGACCAACCACGTGAGGCAAGGCAGATGACAGCAGAGAGACAACAGGCGGAGCCGTCCGGCGCACCGGCGCTCTGCGCCTTTGACGGGCTGAGCGGGCTGGCGCGGCGGTTGTCCAAGCTGGACAAGGCCTTCGCCGATCTCGGTCAAGTCCAGCAAAGCTCCATCGCGCATCAGGCCCGGGAATACCGCCGCCAGATCCGCGGCTTTGACCCTTCGGTGACCTTTATCGGACAGGTCAAGGCGGGCAAGACCACGCTGGTCAATGCTCTGACCGGATGGCCAGATCTGCTGCCCGCCGATGTGAACCCGTGGACCTCGGTCGTGACCTCTCTGCACATGCAGCCGCAGATGAAACCGGGTGACCGCCGCGCGGCCTTTCGATTTTTCACCAACGAGGAATGGGACCACCTGATCCGTCAGGGCGGCCGCGTCGGAGAGATCGCCGCGCGCGCCGGCGCCGAGGATGAATTGGAGAAGGTTCGCGCGCAGCTGGACACGATGCGCGAGAAATCCAAGGCGCGGCTGGGGCGCAAGTTCCAGATGTTGCTGGGGCAAACCCATGATTACGAAACCTTCGACGAGACGCTGATCCAACGCTATGTCTGTCTGGGCGACGATTTCTGGGAAGAGGCTGACGGCAGCCCGGATCAGGGCCGTTTTGCTGATATCACCAAATCCGCCGACCTGTGGTTCAAAGGGCCGGACCTGCCCTTGGGCCTGTGCATCCGCGACACGCCGGGCGTGAACGACACCTTCATGATCCGCGAACAGATCACCATCAACGCGCTGCGCGGCAGCCGGCTTTGCGTCATGGTCCTGTCGGCGCAACAGGCCCTGTCCTCGGTCGATCTTGGGCTGATCCGGCTGATTTCCAACGTCAAGGCGCGCGATGTCATCATCTTCGTGAACCGCATCGACGAACTGGCAAACCCGGTGGACGAGGTGCCGGAAATCCACGCCAGTATCCTTGCCACGCTCAAGAAATTCGACGGCCCGCAAGAGGCACGGATCCTTTTCGGGTCCGGCTATTGGGGGCATCACGCCGTGGCCCACAGCCTTGACGATCTGGGCGAGGACAGCGCGCAGGCGCTTGTCTCTTGGGCCGAGGCCCATGTGGACGGGACATTGGCGCACTTGCCGCCACAAGAGATCATCTGGCATCTTTCCGGGCTTCCCGCGCTTGGGGCGGCAATTGCCGAACGCATCGAAGATGGCGCCGGTCAGCGGTTGGAACAGGCGCTGGAAGTGGCGCTGGCCAATTTGCAGACCGGGTTGACCGCTGCCGCGCCACAGGGCGAGGACAGTGGTTTCCAGCCGCGCCGCCTTGAGATGTCGCCGCAAGAGATCGCGCAGCGGATGGAACAGATCGAGGACCGCGCCTGCGCCGCGCTGGAGGCGCGCCTGAACAAGCTGTCCGAAGGCTTTGCCGGTCGCGCCGACAATGCGCGGCGCGCTTTTCTGGGGCGCGCGACCGGGTCGCTTGTCCGCCATCTCGAACAGTTTGGCGAAGGCGAAGTCTGGACCTACGATCCGTCCGGCCTGCGGATGCTGTTGCGCAGCGCCTACAAGGTATTTGCCCAGGGCACGGCAAAGGCGGGCAACGAGGTTCTGACCGGCGCCGCACAGGACATCAGCGCGCTGTACCAGACCGCCTTTGCCGCCGAGGGCGACGGCCCGCGCATTCAACCGCCCCCCCTGCCCGAAGCCCCGGCCCCCGTCGGACTTGGCCAGACCATCGCGCTGGACCTGCGCGGCAGTTGGTGGGCCCGGTTCTGGCGTCGTCATCGCGGCTATGAGGCCTTTTCCGAGGATTTCGCCCGATTGATCCATGAAGAAACACGCCCTGTGGTGGACACCCTGCAACAGCAATGCGCCGCGCCCTATGCGCAGGCCGTGCGCGACAGTTTGGCCCGGTTCATCGAGGACCAGCGCGCAATCCTGTCCGGACTTGCCGCCAGTGAACCAGCCGCCGCCGCCTCGCCCCGACCGGATGCCCCCCTTTCGATGACCCGACTGCAAAGGCCCGCCTCATGACCGACCCCCGAACCGCCGCTGACCCGCAAAAGCCCCGTGTCGCCTTGATGGGAGAGTTCAGCGCAGGCAAAAGCACGCTTGCCAACCTGTTGCTGGGCTTGGACAGTTCCCCGGTGCAGGTGACGGCCACGCAACTGCCCCCCGTCTGGTATCAGCTGGGCGCGCCCCGCGCTGAACGGATTGGCACCGACGATCAGGCCACCCCGCTGCCTTCGGACGATTGGTCGGGAGTCACCCCGGAGGACACAAGCATGATTTCGGCCTGGCGCGAGGCGGATGTGCTGCATGCCTGCGACCTGATCGACCTGCCCGGCACTTCTGACCCCAACATGGCACCGGATTTCTGGCAGGCGTTTCTGCCCAAGGTGGACCTTGCGATCTGGTGTACCCCGGCGAACCAGGCTTGGCGACAATCCGAGGCCGCGCTTTGGGAACAGGTGCCACCGGTGCTTTGGACCAAAAGCCTGCTTCTCATCACCCGAATGGACAAGATGCAGACCGAAAGAGACCGTGCCCGCGTTCTGGCGCGCGTCCGGGCCGAGGCTGGCGGGCTGTTCCGCGAGGTGCTGCCGATTTCGCTGACGCAGGCACTGGCCGGTCGTGACAACGAGGATGTGCTGGAGGCAACGGGCGCGGCGGCCCTCGTCCGGTTCCTGTGCAATGCGCTGGAAGGGTTGGAACAGGCCTGCCCGCCCCCCGCAAAGCCCGGCCCGCAGGTTGCCGCCCCGCAGCCCATTTCTGAAAGCCAGCCCGCAAGGGCAAACCGGATCGTGCCGCGCCGCATCACCCGCAGCAAATCCCCACGTGCGCGGCCTGAACACCGCCCGGCCTGAGGTCTTGCCATTCACAGGCCCCGGCGATCGAAAGTAAGGCGGAATTAACTGCTCACAGGGCATGACAGGACAGCAAAGGCTGCCCGATGACCCGTGATGATCTTGCAAGGTTCCGTGCCGGTTTCGCCGAATGCGAACTGGTCATGCTCGCCGATACTTCGGCGCGCACGGTTCTGGCATCGGATGCGGCGATACCGCAAGGGCAGGAACGGCTGGATACCCTCTGCGACATGGCCATTGCCCTGTTCCGCGGCGACCTGCCCGTCGAAGGATGCGCTATTCAAAGCGGTCCGCTGGGCAGTCGCCTGTTCCTGCAATCCTCCGCCGACCCGGCAGAGGTGATCTGCCTCGTGGCCGGGCCTCGGGCCGATCTGCCCGGCCTTCTCGACGCGGCGCAGGAACTGCTGACCCGGGGGACGCCATGACCGGTGATCCCGCGCTGACCGCCATCCTCGCTCGGGCCGCTGCCTTCGGCGCCGGTCCGCGCCATCTGCGGGCCGAAACCGGGGAAGAGGCGCTTGGCATTCTCCTCGACGCCATCGCCGCCTGCGTGGCACCCCGGTTGCTGACAATCATCGGTCCCGACGGCCCGATTTTGCGTGCCGAAGCGCACTCCGGCGGCCTGTCACAGCTGCTGGAATGCCCCGCCTTTGCACAGCCGGAGGTTGTCGGATCAACGAGTCGCGCGTTGCACGCCGATGACCTTGAACCCGTCGCAAAAGCCCTGCTGGCCGCCTTTCCGGGCGACCAGAACCTGACCGTGGAAACCGCCCTGCCACCCGTTGCACCGGACCCCGCGCAGGGCGTCCTGAGCGCCGACGCCCTGCGCCGTCAAATGGGTCTTGCCCTGCCTCACGCGGTGATTTCAGACCCGCTGTCCTACCTGATCGACGCCGCGCAGGACGTGCTATTGGCGGTCATTCGTCCCGGCCCGCGGATCTTGACTATGCGCCCGGATACCCCTTTGTCTCAGGCAATGGCGACGCGGGTCGAGGCGATGTTGACCGCATCCAAATATCTCCACAACACGCTGACAAAAAACGATTTCCTTTTCTTTCGCATGGCTGGCGATCAGACGCTGTCCATCGGTTTGACCCGAACCGACAAAGGCCCCGCCGCGCTGGTGATCGAGTCCGAAGCCATGGCAGAGGTCGCCGCTTTCTGGGCCAGCCTGCCGCATGTCCCGATCGCCTCCGGACCCTGAACAGCGGACGGCACCGCGCCCCCGGACAAGACCTCGGCGCAAGGCACTCGATCTCTCTGCTCTGCGACCCCAAGTTGACCCTACGGCGGCCTTGCGCCCGCCGAGAAAAGCCTTTGCAAGGGCTCGACAACTCGGGCACGCTCCGCGTCAAAAGCATCCAACCAAGGGGAGAACCATGAAATATCGGTCCACGATTGTTCCAATCCTGTTGTCGACCACGTTGATGACGGCGGCTTTTGCCGCGGATGTGCCCGAAGGCACCACGCTTGCACCTGAACAGACCTTCACCTACCGGGTGCTTGACGAATTCTCCTCCTTCGACCCGCAGATTGTCGAGGATGTGAACGGCTCCGAGGTCGTGCGCGACCTGTTCGAAGGGCTGTACAACCAGAACGCCGATGGCGAGATCGTTCCCGGCGTCGCGCTGAGCCACACGGTCAGCGAAGACAACATGACCTATACCTTCACGCTGCGGCAGGACGCCAAGTGGTCGGACGGCAAGCCCGTGACCGCGGGCGATTTCGTCTATGCATGGCAGCGTGCGGTCGATCCGGCCACCGCCTCGCCCTATGCGTGGTACATGGAACTGATGTCGATCCAGAACGGCGCCGCCATCATCGCGGGTGAAAAGCCGATCACCGATCTGGGCGTTTCCGCCCCCGACGATCACACGCTGGTGGTGCAACTGTCGCAGCCGCTGCCCTATTTCGCCAAGATGGTCAGCCACGCCACCACCTTCCCGGCACCGAAATGGGCGATCGAGGAACACGGCAAGGAATGGACCCGCCCGGGGAACCTCGTGTCGAACGGCGCCTATGTCCTGACCGAACATGTGTCCAAGGAACGTTCGGTGCGTGAACGCAACGAAATGTACTGGGACAATGACAAGACCGTGCTGGACAAGGTCGTCACCCTTGTCATCGGCGACGAGGCGCAGGGCCTGACCCGCTGGCGCGCTGGCGAAGTCGACAAGACCGACATCCCCTCGGGCCAGTACCCGGCGCTGAAGGACGAGTTCCCGGAAGAGGCCTATGCCCTGCCGCGCCTGTGCAATTATTACATGACCTTCAATCTCAAGGACGGCCCCGACGCCTTCCAGGACGTGCGTGTGCGTCAGGCGCTGTCTTACGCGCTGGATCGAAGCCTGATCGTCGAACGCGTGCTGCAAGGGGGCCAGTTCCCGGCCTATACCTTCACACCCGGCGCGACCGACGGTTTCGAGATCCCCGAGGTGGACTACGCCAACATGACCCAGGCCGAGCGGGACGAGAAAGCCCGCGAACTGCTGGCCGAGGCAGGCTATGGTCCGGATGGCGACAAGCTGTCTTTCACCTATCTCTACAATACGTCGGAAAGCCATCAGCAGATCGCCATCATCGCCAGCCAGATGTGGAAGCAAAAGCTGGGTGTCGAGGTGACGCTGGAAAATCAGGAATGGAAGGTCTTCCTCGAAACGCGCGGCAACCAGAACTTTGAACTGGCGCGCGGCGCATGGTGCGGCGACTACAACGAAGCCTCCACCTTCCTCGACCTGCTGACATCGCAGTCGGGCTATAACGACGGCAAGTTCTCGAACGCGCGCGTCGACGAACTGATGGCGCAGGCGAAGTCGTCGCAGGATACCAACCCGCTGTATTTCGAGGTCGAGGCCATCCTTGCCGAAGAAATGCCGGTGATCCCGATCTACCACTACTCGACCAACATGATGCTGGACGGGTCTATCAAGGGCTGGCCGGTCAACAACGTCGAGCAGACCTGGTATTCGAAAGACCTCTACAAGGTCGCCGAGTAAGCTCAACCGCGCATCTGGCGCCCCCGCCCCGGACTTGATCCGGGGCCTCCGCCCGGTCCCCCCGGCGCGAGGTCCCGGGTCAGGCCCGGGACGGGGCCACCGCCGTGCCCCCCGATCATTCAGGCACGAAACCGTTCCATCATGTTCAACTATACCCTGCGCCGCCTGCTGACGATCGTTCCGACGTTGCTGGTGCTGATCGTCTTTTCCTTCTACCTGATGCGGCTGGCCCCGGGCGGGCCTTTCACCTCGGAAAAGCCGTTGCCCCCCGCCGTCATGCAGAACGTTCTTGAACGCTACGGTATGGATCAGCCGCTGTATGTGCAGCTCTGGACCTACATCAAGAACATCGTCTTTCACTTCGATTTCGGCCCCAGCTTCGCCCAGAAGGACCGCACGGTAAACGATGTGATCGCGCAGGGTTTCCCTGTCACGCTGACCTATGGATTCTGGTCGGCGGTCTTTGTGCTGGTGCTGGGGATCCCGCTGGGCATCGTGGCGGCGCTGCGCCACAACAGCATCTGGGATTACACGATGACGGGTCTCGCCATCTTTTCCCAGATCTTTCCGAATTTCGTGCTCGCGCCGATCCTGGTGCTGCTGTTCACCCTGTCCTGGGGCCTTTTGCCCGGCGGTGGCTGGAACGGCGGCCAGTGGCAATACATCGTTATGCCCGCCATTGCGCTGGGAACCTCCTACATGGCCGGGGTGGCCCGCCTGACACGCGGATCCATGCTTGAAGTGCTGAATGCGCCCTTCATCCAGACCGCCCGTGCCAAGGGTCTGCCGGAACGCACGATCATCTGGCGTCACGCGCTGAAACCGGCCCTTTTGCCGACGCTGACCTATATGGGACCGGTCTTTGTCTACATGATCACCGGATCGGTCTTTATCGACGTGTTCTTTTCCACCGGGGGGATCGGGCAGGATTTCATCGACGGTGCCTATAGCCGCGATTACGCCATGCTTCTGGGTCTTGCCATCCTATACAGCCTTCTGACCTTCACCCTGAATCTCATGCTCGACCTGCTGTATGCCTGGATCGACCCCAAGGTGCGGAGCAGCCTGTGACCGACGCCAAGAAACGATTGAACTCGCGTGAGTTCGCCGACACCGTCGCCGAGGAAATGGTGGTCTCACGGTCCTTCTGGGCCGATGCAAGACGGCGCTTTCTGGGCCACCGTCTGGCGGTTTTCTCTGTCTTCATGCTGCTGGCGCTGGTGCTGTTTGCCCTCTTCGGCCACCATATCGCGCGCTGGAGCTTTGAAGAAATCGACTGGAACGTGCTGGGCCAGATCAAGACCGAAGGCGCGCCAAGTCTGGAGAACGGCCATTGGTTCGGGGTCGATGAACTGGGCCGTGACCTCTATGCGCGCGTCGTGCAGGGCTCGCGTACCTCGCTGATGGTGGGCTTTGTCGCCGGGCCGCTTGCGGTTCTGCTGGGGGCCACTCTGGGCGCGCTGGCAGGTTACTTCGGCGGCCGGGTCGACCAGATCATCACCGGGCTTTACACCATCTGGATCTCGATCCCCTACATCATCTTCTTTGTGGTCTGGCAGGCCTTCTTTGGCCGTTCGCTGACGCAGATGATCATCGTCATCATCATCGTGAACTGGACCGCCGGTCTGTTGATCGTGCGCGGGCAGGTCATGATGCTGAAACACCGCGAATTCGTCGACGCCGCGCGGATGCTGGGCATGTCCGACATCGCCATCATCTTCAAACACCTGGCGCCGAACATCCTCTGGGTGATCGTGATCTATACCTCGATCGTCATCCCCGAGGTCATCATGGCCGAAAGCCTTGTCTCCTTCCTTGGCGTCGGCATTCAGGAACCGAACACCAGCTGGGGCGCCCTGATTTCCGAAGGCGCCCGCACCATGACATTCGGCACGCTCTGGCAACTGGCCTTTCCGGCCGCCTTCTTCGTCATTGCGCAGGTCTCGCTTTACTACATCGGCGACGGTCTGCGCGACGCCCTCGACCCCAAGGATCGCCGATGAGCCTGCTGTCCGTTCAGAACCTGAAAATCCGCTTTCGTACCGGCGACGGTCTGGTCCACGCGGTCAACGATGTCTGCTTTGACATGGCCGAGGGGCAGAAACTGGCCCTCGTCGGGGAAAGCGGCTCGGGCAAAAGCCAGATCGCGCTGGCGATCATGGGGCTGCTGGCCAAGAACGCCATGACCGAGGGCCAGATCCAATACGGCGGGCGCAACCTGATCGGACTGCCGGTATCGGAACTGAACCGCATCCGTGCCGCCGAGATCGCGCTGATCTTTCAGGACCCGATGAGCTCGCTCAACCCCTACATGACCATCGAACGTCAGCTGGGCGAGATCGTCGAACTGCACGAGGGCGCCAGCCGCGCCGAGGCCCGCAAACGTGCGCTGGAAGTCATGGATGCCGTGCGCATCCCCGACGCCAAGAACCGCTTGCGCGCCTACCCGCATGAATTTTCTGGCGGGATGCGGCAGCGGATCGTCATCGCCATGGCGCTGATCTGCAAGCCGCGCCTGATCCTTGCCGATGAACCCACAACCGCGCTGGACGTAACCGTGCAGGCGCAGATCATGGCCCTGCTGGATGAAATCCAGCGCGACATGGGCACCGCCGTCTTGCTGATCACCCATGATCTTGGCGTGGTGGCGGGGTTCTGCGACGAAACCATGGTCCTTTACGGCGGCCGCGTGATGGAGGCTGCGCCGACGCCGGCGATCTTTGACGCCCCCGGCCATCCCTACACCCGGGGCCTGTTGCGCGCGGTGCCGCGTATCACCGAAGGCGATGAACCGCTGTCTGCCATTCCCGGCAGCCCGCCAAACCAGACGGCGGCGCCCACCGCCTGCCCCTTTGCGCCGCGTTGTGCCGATGCCATCGCGGCCTGTCATCAGACCCTGCCCGCCTTCGAAAACGGGCGCGCCTGCATCCGCCCCGTGGAAGACCTCACATGACCGATCCGATCCTGTCCGTCCGCGACCTGCACGTTTCCTTTGCCTCGCATCAGGGCAAGCGCTTTCCCTGGTCACCGCCGCGCCACCTGCACGCGGTCAACGGTGTCAGCTTTGACATCCAGCCGGGGCGCGTCCTTGGCGTCGTGGGCGAATCCGGCTGCGGCAAGTCCACCCTGATCCGCGCCATCGCCGGGCTTGGCCCGCGCGAAAGCGGCACCGTCACGCTGGAAGGCAAGACCGTCGACTATGCCCGGCGCGCCGACCTGAACCGCCTGCGCCGTCGTGTCCAGATGATCTTTCAGGATCCGATGGCCTCGCTCAACCCGCGCATGACCGTGCGCGAGATCGTGGCCGAACCGCTGCGCTATTTCCAGCCCGACCAATCCGCCGACCAGCGCCGCACATCGGTGATCGAGATGCTGGACCGGGTCGGCATCGCACAGCGCAACATGAACCGCTTTCCGCACGAATTTTCCGGTGGCCAATGTCAGCGGATCGGCATTGCCCGCGCGCTGATCGCGCGCCCGCAGATCCTGCTCTGCGATGAACCCGTCTCGGCGCTGGACGTCTCGATTCAGGCGCAGGTCATCAACCTGCTCAAGGATTTGCAGGCGGACATGGGGCTGACACTGATCTTTGTCGCGCATGACCTTGGCGTGGTGCGGCACATCTCGGACGACATCCTTGTGATGTATATGGGCGGCATGATGGAAATGGCGCCCTCGCGCGATCTGGTGGCCAATCCGCGCCACCCTTACACGCAAGCGCTCTTGTCGGCGGTGCCGGTGCCGGACCCGCGTGTCAAACCGGAACCGCAGATCCTGACCGGCGATCTGCCCAGCCCGCTGAACCTGCCACAGGGCTGCCTGTTCCAGACCCGCTGCCCGAAACGGATCGACGCCTGCGCCCGACAGCGGCCCGAGCTGATCCACCGCAGGGGACGTCAAGTGGCCTGCCTGCTGGAGGACAATACCGTCCCCGCCTGAGGCCGATCCGCCGTCAAACTATGCTGAATGCCAGAGTCAGGTTATCCTTCCCCCTCGGAGGACCCTGATGCCCGATCTGTATCTCAGCATATCCGACCAACCCGACGCGGTGCTCGAAGCCATCGCAAACTCCATGGACGACCGGGCGCGCGACCCGGAAATGCAGGAGATCTGCGCCAGTTACATGGGCCGCCTGCCCGGTCCCGGCGCCACGATCCTTGAAATCGGCTGCGGAAATGGTGCCAGCACCGCCATGCTGGTCGATGCCGCCTCGCCCGGGCAACTGACCTGTGTCGATCCGGCCGAAGGTCTGCTTGACCGCGCGCGCCGCCGCTTTGCCGGTCAGGACAGCATCCGTTTTGCGCCCGGCGATGCGGTCAACACCGGCCAGCCCGACAGTGCCTTCGACGTGGTGGTGGCCCATACGGTCTATTCGCATCTGTCCGATCCCCGCGCCGCGCTGGCAGAGTCCTTTCGCGTGCTGAAACCCGGCGGCACGCTGGCGGTATTCGACGGCGACTATGCCACCAATACCGTGGCTCTTTTCGAGGGCGATCCTTTGCAGGCCGCCATGACCGCCACCCTGCGCAACCTCATCCACGATCCCTATATCATGCGCAAGTTGCCCCGGATGATGGTCGAGGCAGGGTTTGACGCCCCGCGCACCGCCGCCCATGGCTTTGTCCAGACACAGCAGCCCGATTACATCCTTTCGCTCATGGCGCGCGGTGTGACCGCCGCCACCAAGGCCGGGGAATGTGGCGTGGAACTTTCCACCGCATTCGAGGCCGAAGCCGCCCGCCGCGTGGCGGATGGCTCTTTTTACGGTGCCATTCTCTTTGCCAGCGCAATTGCCGTGAAACCGGCCTGAGCCGGCTCAGACCAACCCCAGTTCAGCGTCGGTGGCCGTTCCGGCATATTTGTCGCGCGGCGGCATCGGCCTGTCTCGCCAATGCGGTTCAAAGACAAAACTGGACCGCGTCCGCCCCGCGACCAGCGCGCCGTTCCCCGCCCCCAGCGCGTAATCGTAGTACAGCTTGACGATCTCTTCCTCGCTGACCTGCGTGGTGGCCGGGTGGTCCATGCAGGCCGCGCGCCACTTGCGCACGCGGTCATAGTCCGGCCCCTCGGGCAGGTCGAACTCCTCGTAGTAATCAAGGAACCAGAACCGTTTGAACATCGGCGTGAACACCGCCTCGGCCAGTCCGAAGTCCTCGAAAAGAAAGGTCCTCTCGGGCGCATGTTCCATCAGGAAACCGTCGATGTCGCGATACAGGCCCAACATCTTGTCGCGGTGCTGATCGCGTTTTTGCGGGTCCTGATTCATCACGTAGAGATAGCCCGCCATGGTAAAGGCCCCCTCACGCGCCACCAGCATGGACTCCACCGCATGTTCAAAGGGATCGCTGCGCCGCAACGGTCCGCCGGGCAGGACCTCGTCGAGGTAGCGCAGAATGACAAGGCTTTCCTTGAGGATGCGCCCCTCTGCGGTTTCCAGAACCGGCAGCGCCGTGGTGCCGCGTGTCTTGGCCAGCAATTCCGGGTCGCGGGGCTTGGTAATGTCGACGACGCGGAACTCCACCGCGTCGGTCAGGCCGCGCAGGGCCAGCAGGATTTCCAACCGCTGTGAAAACGGGCAGACGGGGATGTGATAGACGATGTGCTTCTGGGTCATGATCAAAGCCTATGCGCCCGCACCCGCGTCCTTCAACGGAAAACGGGCCGCCTGACGGCGACCCGCCTTTCAATCCGTGCCCCCGGTTAGCGCAGGTCTTCGGGCAGCAGGGCGTCAGGCAGGTTCTGATAACAGACCGGCCGCAGGAAACGCCGGATCGCCAGAGTGCCCACCGAAGTCGCGCCAAAGTTCGTCGAGGCGGGGTAAGGCCCGCCATGAACCATGGAATCCGCCACTTCGACCCCGGTCGGGAACCCGTTGACAAGGATGCGGCCGGCTTTGCGTTCCAGCACCGGCATCAGACGCTGCGCCAGATCGGTGTCGCCCGCGTCCATGTGCAGCGTGCAGGTCAGTTGTCCTTCGAAGCCACGCGCCAGTGTTTCCATCTCGTCGGCGCCGGAAACCCGCACTACCAGACCCAGCGGACCAAAGACCTCTTCGCCCAGCGCGTGATCCTGAAGATAGTGCTCGGCATCGGTTTCATACAGATTGGGCGAGGCATTGCGGCCCTCGCTGTCGGTGGTCAGAACGGGCCGCACCGGGTTGCGCGTGTCAAAGCGCTGTTTGCCGCTCTTGTAGGCCTCGGCGATCCCGTCGGTCAGCATGCATTGCGTCGTCACGCCTTTCAGCGCCTCGGCTGCGGCGCTGACAAAAGCATCGCCCGCCTCTCCCATCTCGACCACGGCAATGCCGGGGTTGGTACAGAACTGTCCCGCGCCCATGGTCAGCGAGGCCGCCCAGCCAGCCCCGATCTCGGCACCGCGCGCCTCGGTTGCTTGCGGCAACAGGAACATCGGATTCACGCTGCCAAGTTCGCCGAAAAAGGGGATCGGCTCGGGCCGTGCAGCGCAAAGATCGAAGAGCGCGCGACCGCCCCCCAGCGAGCCGGTAAACCCGACCGCGCGGATCAGCGGGTGCTGCACCAGCGCCGTGCCCACGTCCCGCTTGCCGCCCTGGATCAGGCTGAAGGTGCCGGGGTGCACGCCGGTTTTCTGGATCGCCGCATGAATGGCCTCGGCCACGATCTCGCCGGTGCCGGGGTGGGCCGAATGGCCCTTGACCACAACGGGGCAGCCTGCCGCCAGCGCGCTGGCCGTGTCACCGCCCGCGGTGGAAAAGGCCAAGGGAAAGTTCGACGCGCCAAAAACCGCAACGGGGCCAATGGGGCGTTGCACCATCTTGAGGTCCGGGCGCGGCAGCGGTTGGCGATCGGGCAAGGCCGCGTCATGGCGGCGATCAAGGTAGGCACCGTCAAGAATATGGCTGGCGAACAGGCGCAATTGGCCGGTGGTGCGTCCGCGTTCTCCCTGCAACCGCGCCTCGGGCAGGCCGGTCTCCTGCGTGCCGATCTCGGTGATGGCCTCGGCCCGCGCCTCGATTTCATCCGCGATGGCGTTCAGAAAGGCCGCGCGGGTTTCGCGGGAGGAATAGCCATAGGACCAAAACGCCTCTTCGGCGGCGGCACAGGCCCGATCTACCAGCGCGGGCGTGCCCACGCTGAAGTCATGCGCCGGGCCATGCGCCGGTTCCGAGGCAAAGCGGGTTTCGCCGTCGACCCACTCGCCGGCGATCAGGTGCCGCCCGTGCGGCCTAAAGCTCGATGTGTCCTGCATGTCCTGTCCTTTCTAACCTGTGACCCCGATGGGCCAGGGTGCAAATTCCTCGGCGCCTATGCCCAGCGCCTCGCTTTTCGATTTCTCGCCCGAGGCCACCGCCAGAATGCGGGCAAAGATTTCCTGCCCCATCTGGTCCAGCGTCCGCTCTCCGTCGATCACGGTGCCGCAGTTGATATCCATGTCCCCTGACATCCGTGTGAACATCGGTGTATTGCTGGCCAGCTTGATCGTGGGCGCCGGGAAAGAGCCAAAGCAACTGCCACGCCCGGTGGTGAAACAGATGAGATTGGCGCCGCCCGCAATTTGGCCCGTGGCCGCTACCGGGTCATAGCCCGGCGTGTCCATGTAGACCAGACCCCGCGCCGTGACCTGTTCGGCATAACGATAGACCGCCTCGATCCCGGTTGACCCGCCTTTCTTGGCACCGCCCAGCGATTTCTCGATCACATTGGCCAACCCGCCAGCCTGATTGCCCGGTCCCACGATGCCCTGCATCTGCACATCGCGCCCGTCGGTATATTCCAGCCACCAGCGGATCCGCTCCAACAGGGCGCGGCCCGTGGCCTCGTCCCGGGCGCGGGCGGTCAGCGTGTGTTCAATGCCGTAAAGTTCCGGTGTCTCGGACAGTATGGCTGTGCCGCCATGCCGTGCCAGCCGATCCACGGCCTTGCCCAAAGCCGGATTGGCGGACAGGCCCGAAAACCCGTCCGACCCGCCGCATTGCAGACCGATGCGGATGTGTTCCGCAGATTGCGGGCTGCGCAGGGCCTTGTTCGCCTCGGGCAACATCGCACGTATGGCCTCTTTGCCGGCCGCGATGGCCGCCGCTGTGCCCCCGATGTCCTGCATTCGGATCGTGCGCAGCATCTGCCCGGTTTCCAGCGCCGTATCGGCAAGGAAACGCTCCAGCGAATTGCGTTCGCATCCCAGCGAACAGACCAGTGCCCCGGCAAGGTTCGGGTGACGGACATAGCCCGCCAGGGTGCGATGCAGCAGATCCATCGGTTCGCCTGTGGCCTCCATCCCGCAGCCTTGCTGATGGATGAAGGGCACAACACCGTCGACGTTCGGAAAGGCGGCCAGCCGCTCTTCGTCGAAATATGCCGCGATCTTGCGGGCCACCGTGGCAGCACAGTTTACGGTAATGAAGACGCCGATGTAGTTGCGCGTCCCGACCCGCCCATCCGGTCGCGCGATCCCCATGAAGCGCGCGCGCTCCTGCACGGGCAGCAGGTCGGCCGACGCGTAATCCTTGCCAAATCGATAGTCCTTCTGAATCTCGTCCATAAGAACGTTGTGCGCATGCATCCATGTGCCCGGGGCGATGTCATCGCCGGCATAGCCGATCACGGTCGCATATTTCAGAACCGGCGCCCCGCTGGAGATCGCCACGGCCGCCAGCTTGTGCCCCGCGGGCACATCCTGTCGCGCCACCGCCCCAATCTCGGGCACATGCGTCCCCGCGGCAATATCGGTGCGCGCAACGACGACATTGTCGCGCGCATCAAGGCGGATCACCAGAGAGCGGCCGTCACACATGACAGAGGCTCAGCGCCCGGTCTTTTTGCGCCACTCGGCGAATTTTTCGAGGTTCTCCTCCTTGGTCGCCGGGTACAGGCCAATAATCGTCGCTCCGTTTTGCACCTGTTCCAGCGCGAAATCCTCGTAAGCGGTCATCTCGACCGCCTCTTCCGCAATTTCCTCGGCCAGATGCGCCGGGATGATGATGACACTGTCGTCATCGCCAACAACGATATCCCCGGGAAAGACGGGCGCATCGCCACAGCCGATGGGCACATTGATGTCGATGGCCTCATTGGTGGTCAGGTTGGTGGGGCTGGACGGGCGCGAATGATAGGCGGGCATGTCCAGTTCCGCGATGTTCATGGCGTCGCGAAATCCTCCATCCGTGACCACACCGGCACCGCCGCGCACCATCAGCCGGGTGATGAGGATGTCACCGGCGCTGGCCGCATAGGCCGATTTGCGGCTGTCCATGACCATGACGTGTCCCGGAGGGCAGGTTTCGATCGCCTTGCGCTGCGGGTGGTCGGGATTGCGGAACTCGACCAGCTGGTTGCGGTCTTCGCGGGCGGGCATGTAGCGCAGGGTAAAGGCCGGCCCCACCATGTTCTTGCCCTTCCGGCTCAGGGGGCGCACATCCTGAATCACCTGATGGCGCAGCCCGCGCTTGAACAGGGCGGTCGCCAGCGTCGCGACAGAGACCTGCTCCAGCTTGGCCTTGGTTTCGGGGTTCATCGGTGCATCGGTCATGTCTTGGGTCCTCAGATCAGGCCATTCTTTGTCATAAAGGCGCGCAGCCGCGCCGTCTGCTCATCGCTCAGCGGCCATGCCGCGGGCGGACGGGCCGCGCCGCAATCCTCGCCCATCAACCGCAAGGCCGCCTTGACCCCGGGCACATTGGCACCGCCCTGTTCATCGGCACGGATGTCTTCGAACACCTGCATCTCGGCAATCAACTGGCGCGCCTTGGCGAAATCGCCCGCTTCAAGCGCGGCGTTGATCGCGACGGATCGCTCGGGCCAGACATTGATCAGCCCACTGGTGAATCCTCGCGCGCCTACCGCGTAAAAGGTCGGCGCCCAGACTTCGGCCAGCCCGCCGGTCCAGACGATATGATCGGGCGCGGCCTCCATCGCCGCCTTAAGCTTCATCGGGTTGGGCGTGGCCCATTTCACCCCGATGACGCCCTCGACCTTGCAGAGCGCGGCAATGGCATCCGTGCCGATCATGTCGTTGCGCAGGTAAAGCACGATGGGCAAGCCCTGCCCTGCCACCCGCACCGCACGCACGTAATCAACCAGCCCGCGCGGTGCGACAAAGGGATCGGGCGGTTGATGGATCATCAGCGCCGCGGCCCCCGCCCGGTACGAGGCTTCGGCCAGACGTTCCGCATCGCGGATACCGCGCCCGACACCAGCCACCATCGGCACCCGGCCCGCGATATGTGCCCCGGCGGCAGACACCATGGTGCAGGCCTCCTCGACGGTCAGTCCATAGAACTCGCCCGTGTTGCCATTGGCGGTCAGCACGTGAACCCCGGCGGCAATGGCGCGGTCGACCACGGGAATTTGCAACTCCGGTGCAATCTGGCCCTCTGCGTCGAAGGGGGTCACCAGAATGCCCGACACGCCCCGCAGGGCCTTGGCAAGATCGGTCATGACAGCATCCCCGCGCCCCGGACTTGATCCGGGGCCTCTGCCCCGACAACAAGGAGGTCCCGGGGCAAGCCCGGGACAATTGCGCGCGCTGTCATCAGTTGATCTCCGGTTCGGGAACCGGCGCGCCAAATTCGGTGCGCAGGAAATCAAAGTCACAGCCCTTGTCGGCCTGCTCGATGTGCTTGCTGTACATCCATCCCCAACCGCGCTCGAAACGCGGTTCCGGCGCGGTCCAGCCCTCACGCCGCTGCGCTAGTTCCTCGTCCGTCAGGCGCACGTTCAACCTGCGGCCGGGCACGTCGATCTCGATCACGTCGCCGGTCCGGATCAGCGCCAGCGGCCCGCCGATAAAGGCCTCGGGGGCCACATGCAGGATACAGGCCCCGTAGGACGTACCTGACATCCGCGCGTCGCTAAGGCGCAGCATATCGCGGTGTCCCTGTTTCAACAGCGCCTTGGGCATGGGGATCATGCCCCACTCCGGCATTCCCGGCCCCCCCTGCGGCCCCGCGTTGCGCAGCACCAGAACGCTGTCGGGCGTCATCGGATAGTCTTCGTCGTTGATGATCTCTTTCAGCTCGGCATAGCTATCGGCGACAATGGCCGGGCCCGCGTGTTTCTGGAACTTAGGATCCATCGCCGCGGGTTTGATCACCGCGCCGTCAGGCGCAAGGTTGCCCCTGAGCACCGCAAGCGAGCCTTCGTGGTAGACCGGGTTCGACAGCGGGCGGATCACGTCATCATTGTAGTTTACCGCATCGGCGATGTTCTCGCCCATCGTGCGGCCGTTCACCGTTGTCACCGAAAGATCCAGCTTGTCGCCCAGTTCCTTCATCAGGGCAGGCAGACCACCCGCGTAAAAGAAATCCTCCATCAGGTAGTCTTTGCCCGAGGGCCGGATATTGGCGATGACCGGCGTGCTGTGGCCGATCTCGTCAAGATCCTCCAGCGTCAGCGGCACGCCCGCGCGACGTGCCATGGCAATCAGGTGAATGATTGCATTGGTCGAACAGCCGGTGGCCATGGCCACGGTCACCGCGTTGCGGGTGCTTGCCGGCGTCATGATCTTGTCCGGCGTCAGATCCTCCCAGACCATTTCCACCGCGCGGCGGCCACAGGCCGCGGCCATGCGCTTGTGCCCCGCATCCGGCGCCGGGATCGACGAGGCGCCCGGCAGGGTCAGGCCCCAGCCATCAGCGATGCTCATCATGGTCGAGGCCGTGCCCATGGTCATGCAGGTGCCATAGCTGCGGGCGATACCGCCCTGCACGCCGTCCCATTGATCCTTGGTGATATTGCCGGCGCGGCGTTCGTCCCAGTATTTCCAGACATCCGTGCCGGATCCCAGCTTTTGCCCGGCATAATTGCCGCGCAGCATCGCGCCTGCCGGCATGAAGATGAACGGCAGCCCCATGCTGACCGCCCCCATGACCAGCGCCGGCGTGGACTTGTCACAGCCGCCCAGCAGGACCGCGCCGTCGATCGGGTGGCTGCGCAGGGTCTCTTCGACCTCCAGCGCCCCCATGTTGCGATACAGCATCGAGGTGGGTTTCAGGAACTGTTCGCTGAAGGAATGCACCGGCATTTCCACCGGCATCCCACCCGCCTGATAGACACCTTTCTTCACGAACTCCGCACGGTCGCGCAGGTGGTGATGGCAGGGCGACAGGTCCGACCAGGTGTTGATGATGGCGATGACGGGTTTGCCTTCCCAGTCTTCGCCATCCAGCCCCATCTGCATGGCGCGGGAACGGTGCCCCATGGACCGCAGGTCATCTGGCGCGAACCAGCGGGCGGAGCGGAGGTCTTCGGGTTTCTTGGCCATTGGGTCGTCTCTCAGGAAATGGGGGAAGCAAAGGCGAACATGATGCCGATGAGCGCCCCGACCATGACAACACCCAGCAGCCATGGCCAGATACCGTAACCGTCAATGTCTTGGCGCGAGTCTCTACCAATCATGTCATCACCTCAATTCAGCAATTCGGGAAGCCACAGAGCGATCTGCGGGAAGAACATCACCAGCAGCAGACCAACGATCTGCAGGCCGATGAAAGGCAGCACCGACAGAAAGATTTCTTGCAGGGTCACATCCTTGGGCGCAACCGACTTCAGCCAGAAACAGGCCGGGCCAAAGGGCGGCGACAGGAAATAGATCTGGATGTTCATGACGAACAGGATACCGAACCAGATCTTGGCCTGATCCTCGGTCAGGCCAAGGTCGGGCGCCAGCGTCATCACCACCGGGGCAAAGACCGGCACGGTGATCAGAACGATGGCGATCCATTCCATGAAGGTGCCCAGCACCATCAGGATCAGCATCATGACCAGTACCGTGCCCAGCGCCGACAGCCCGAGGTCAAGAAACAGCGAGCGCATGAACTCTCCGCCGCCGACAAGGTTGAAGATGCCGACAAAGCTGACCGCGCCCAGCACCAGCCAGATGATGGTGCCGACGGTGGTCATGGTGCCCATCAACGCGGCGCTGACCACGTCCCATTTGAACTGGTTGCGAACAGCGGCCACGAACATGGCGCCGATACAGCCCACGGCGGCGGCCTCGGTCACCGAGGCGATCCCGCCATAGATCGACCCCATGACAGCCCCTATCAGCAGGATACACAACAGAACCGCGGTCAGGCGCTCACGGGACAGCTTCTGGTCCTTGCCGGTCATCTGTGCCACCTCGGCGGCTGTCGGGGCCAGCGCCGGGTTCAGGTTGACGCGGATCAGAACATAGCTGGCATAAAACACCGCCAGCATGATCCCCGGGATCGCTCCGGCCATGAACAGGTCCCCGATACCAACCTCGGCCGACAGGCCATAGACGATCATGATGATCGACGGCGGGATCAGCGTGGCCAAAGCCCCTGCGGCACAGATCAGTCCGATGGTGATCTTGCGGTCATAGCCAAGGCGGAACATCTGCGGCAGGGCGACAAGCCCCAACATCACGATCTCGCCGCCCATGACACCGGACATAGCGGCAAGGATCACCGCGACGACGGTCGTCTGCACCGCCACGCCGCCACGCAGGTTACCGGCAAAGATCGACATTGCGTCGAACAGATCCTCGGCAATGCCCGCCCGTTCAAGGATCGATGCCATGAGGACAAAGAACGGAACCGCTACAAGGCTGTAATGTTCCAGCAGCCCCACGGCGTTCGACGACACAAGGAACAGGCCCCGCGGCCCAAAGAACCCGATCGCCATGATGACCGAGACGATCAGCGTCACGATGCCCAGCGGCATGCCCGTCATCATCAGGGCCACCAGCATGATGACCATGATCAGCGAAACGGTGCCAAGGTCCATCTTGCGCATCTGCAAGGCCTTGGACGGGTCCAGCGCCTTGCCGATATCGGTGATGAAGCCGGAAAAGGCATTGGCCACCGACCAATCCAGAACCTCGGACAGGAAGGCCGAGACAAAATAGAGCACGAAATAGGCGGCAACGATCTTGACCAGCCATTTCGCCCAGCCGGAAGACAGATGCCGGTGCAGGTTCACCATCAACTGCGCGAGGTACATGAAGGCCCCGATGACCATCAGCGACTTCATCATCAGGGGCAGCGGCGAGTTGAAGGCAGAGCCGGATTTTTCGACCCGTTCGACCGAGACATAGGCGCGGATCGGCGCATCGGTCAGCAGCATGTACAACGCAAAGATACCCACCAGCATGGCAAACAGGTCCAGCCACCATTGCTGACGGCGCGTGGTCAGCCCGTGGATCACCGTGATCGCAATATGACGTTTCTTGAGCGTGACATAGCCTGCCGACAACATCCATGCCGCGGCAACCGTGACCATCACGGTTTCAAAGGCCCAAAAGGTCGGCGCATGCAGCACGTAGCGCGAAAAGACCTCGTACAGCGTGGCCAGCGCGGCAACGAGGTAGAACCCCGAAATTCCGATGCCCACCACGTGGCTGAAATGGTCGACCGGCGTATAGTCTTCGAACCCGATGTCCAGATCCTCGTGAAGCGGATCCTGCGCGGCGATCTCGATGTCGGTGGCCGCAATCGCCTTGTCGATGTCCTGCGTCATCGCGGGGGGTCTCCTGCGTCTGGCTGACGTCTGCGTGAAAATGTCAGTCTGCTGGCGAGGCGGCATGGGCCTCCGCCATCCTGCGACGCGGCGCGCAGGACGCGCCGCGTCTGTCTGGGGAAACCCTGTCGGGCACCCCGGGAGTGACCCTTGGGATCAGAGCAGGCCGGCCTGCTTCATGAAGGAGATATGCGCGTCATAGACCTCTTTCGCGAGATCGGAACCCGCGGCGAAATCCTTCCACGCTTCCTGCGCGATCATGCGGAACTTGTCGCGCTCAGACTGCGGCCAGTCGATGATCTCCAGCTCGCCCGCCGCCTTGTCACGCGCCACCAGCTGTCGGTCCAGACGGTCGAAATGCTGACGAAGACCGTTGTAGGCCGCAAGATACCAGGTTTCCAAGGCGACCTGCTCGGCCGGGGTCAGTTCTTCCCAGACCGCTTCGGAGACGGTGAATTGCAGGATCGGGGTAGAGTGGATGCCCGGGAAGATCGGATATTTGGCGATCTTGTGCATGCCATTGGCATCGTTGTTGGCATAGGCCGAGTTGTCCGCCGCATCGATCACGCCTTTTTCCAGCGCACCATAGGTTTCCGAACCCGACATGGACACAGGCGCCGCGCCTGCGCGTTTGAACACATCTGCGGCCAGCCCTTCGGGCGAACGGATCTTCAGCCCTTTTAGATCGTCGACACCGCGCACCGGCACCTTGGACACAAAGGCTTCGCGGGCGTAGGCCCCGCAACCGACCACATGCACCCCTTCGAAATGGGCGTCATACAGCTTTTGCAGCATTTCCTTGCCGCCACCCTGCGCGCAGAAAGCCTGAATCTGGTCGGCCGAGTCATAGCCGGCGATCAGGTCCCCCATCAGCGCAAAGGCCGGGTCGATGCCCGCGAAATAGTTGATCGACGTCAGGTCGCCGTCGAGAATGCCGACCGAAATCGCCTCGGCGGTTTCCCGGCGCGGCACAACAGCGTCCACCGGAAGCAGTTCGACGGTCAGCGATCCGCCGGTCATGGCCTCCAGCTTGGGCACCCAGACGTCGTTCAGATAGGCCAACGAGGCGTGGCTGGCATTGGACGAGGTCTGGATTTTCAGAACGCGATCCGCGGCCGTGGCGGCAGAGGCCGCAGCCATGGCCGCAAGCGCCAGCGCCCCTGCCCGCGACAGGGTCTTGAGCTTATCGAATTTCATTATTTCCTCCCAAATTGCGCTGCGCGCCGCACTCCTCCACGCGGTTGCCTCAGCGACTGACTAAATTAATATATTAGTTGATCAGCTCGGTCAATCTTGATTGAATGCCCATGTCCGTGCATCTGACAGGCCACGCCAACGGCGCACGGATCCAGGAGTTTCGCGACCATGTCTTCTATCGACCAAAGCCTTGGAGACACGACAAAACCCGCCATGCCATCGGCGGCGGGCACGGTGTATGACGCACTGCGTGGCAAGATCCTGTCGCTGGAGTTTCCGCCCGGAACCTCTTTGTCGCGTAATGCGCTGGCCAAGGAATTCGGCGTCAGCCTGACCCCCGTGCGCGAAGCGATGCAGCGACTCGAAGAAGACGGGCTGTTGCGGATCATGCCCCAGTCGGGAACCGTCGTGAACCGGATCGACGTCGATCAGCTATGGGAAACGCAGTTCCTGCGCGTGGCCGTGGAAACCGAAGTGGTACGCCGTCTGGCCACCGGCGACCATGCCGAGACCGTCGCCCGCGCCCGCGCCATCCTCCGCATGCAAGAGGCCTTGTTGGGCGATACCGAACAGATCGGCATGTTCAACGAACTGGACCGCGCCTTTCACCGGACGCTTTTTGCAGGGGTCGGCATGGCCAACCTGCAAAAGATGCTGTTGCGCCGGATGGGCCACCTTTTGCGGTGCCAGCGGCTGGACCTGCCTTCGGAAGGCAAGATGGCGGATATCGTCGATCACCATCGCCGTATCCTTGACGGCATCGCCGCCGCCGAACCCGAAACCGCCGCCGAGGCCATGCGCAGCCATCTGTCGGGCACGATCAGCCGACTGGACGTGCTGCGCGCGACCTACCCGGATCATTTTTCGGACCACATCGCCTCCGGGTGATCCCGACCGGCAAGGGCGATTGCGCGGTGCGGGGATTGTGCCTAGGCTCCCCCGAAATCCCACAGCGCCGGAGCCTCGACTTGCCCCAGATCCTGAAGAACCCCCATCGCGGCAGCGGCATCCTGCAAGACTGGCCGCAACCGGCGGATGACGCGGCGCCGGTCTCGGCCCTGCTGGCGCGCTGTCCGAAACATGCTCAGACCCGGCTGCATGACGCGGCGGGGCTGGCCGGGGCCTGCGGCGTCGGGGCGCTGTTCATCAAGGACGAAAGCAGCCGCATGGGACTGGGCAGTTTCAAGGCGCTTGGTGCGGCCTATGCCATCGCCCGCGACGCCTGTGACGCGGGGGGCGATCCGCCCTCGGCTGACGGACGCACCTATGTTGCCGCCAGCGCGGGCAACCACGGGCTGTCCGTGGCCGCCGGGGCGGCGGTATTTGGCGCGCGAGCAGTGATTTACCTTGCCGAAACCGTGCCCGAGGCCTTTGCCGACCGGTTGCGCGCCAAGGGCGCCGAGGTTGTCCGCGCCGGCGCCACCTACGAAGACAGCATGGCCGCCGCCGAACAGGCCGCCGCCGACAAGGGCTGGACCCTGCTGTCGGACAGTTCCTGGGACGGGTACACCGATCCGCCGCTGGCCGTCATGGAAGGCTATTTGCAACTGGCATCCGAGGCGGTCGCCCAGATGCCCGCCGCGCCCAGCCACATCCTGTTGCAGGCCGGTGTCGGTGGCATGGCCGCCGCCTTGGCGGCACATTTTCGCAAGGCATGGGGGGACGGGCCCCGGATCCTTGTGGTCGAACCTGACGCGGCCCCTGCGCTTTTTGCAAGCATTCAGGCGGGCAAGGCAGTCACGACGACCGGGCCGGTTTCGTCAATGGGTCGACTGGACTGCAAGACACCGTCGATGATCGCCCTTGCGGGGCTGTCGCGGGACGCCGATACCTTTGTGACCATCACCGAGGACGAGGCCCAACAGGGCGTCGACTTGCTGGGACAACATGGACTGGCCACCACCCCTTCGGGCGGGGCCGGTCTGGCCGCGCTGATCGCGGGCCTGTCTGGCATCGGTCCCGAGGCCCGGGTGCTGACCGTCCTCAGCGAAGGACCCGAGGATGGCTGACGCCGCGCAGGGCTTTGGCGCGGCGGAATACGCGCGCCGCTGGGCTGCGCTACAGGCACGGATGGCGGTTGCCGGACAAGACGCGCTATTGCTGACCAGTCCGGCGGATGTCTTTTACCTCACCGGGTTCCTGACCCGCTTTTGGGAAAGCCCGGCGCGGCCATGGTTCGTGATCCTGCCCGCCAAGGGCGCGCCCGTCGCGGTGATCCCCGAAATCGGCGCACATCTGATGGCCAGCTGCCACACCGGCGAGATCCGCACTTGGCCGGCCCCCGATCCGAACGATGACGGCATCGGGCTGCTGACCGAAACGCTGGCGGGGCTGGTGCCGGAAAAGGGATGCATCGGCCTGCCCATGGGGTTGGAAACCAGCCTGCGGATGCCCTTGGCGGAGTATCACCGCCTGACCGCGGCGCTGGCGCCCCGTGTCTTTGTGGATGCCACGGCCACGGTGCAGCGCGTGCGCGAGGTGAAATCCGAACCCGAGATCGAGGCCATCCGCAGAACCTGCGCCATCGCGGCCAAGGCCTTTGACCGGGTGCCCGGCATCGTTGCCCGGCATCGCAACCTTGACGCGATCTTTCGCCAGTTCCAATGCGCCCTGCTGGAGGCGGGGGCCGATTGGGTCAGCTACACTGCGGGTGGCGCGGGACAAGGCGGTTATGGCGATGTGATCTCTCCAGCCGCGGCGGTGCCGGTCCGGCCGGGCGATGTGCTGATGCTGGACACAGGTGCGGTCAAGGACGGTTATTTCTGCGATTTCGACCGCAACTATGCCATCGGACCGCCGTCTGAAACGGTGCGGCGCGCGCAGGACGCGTTGTACCGGGCGACAGAGCAAGCTCTGGACAGCCTGCGCCCCGGAATGACCGCAAGGGACGCCCATCGGGTGCTGTGCGACGGATTGACCACGCGGGGCGCAACGCCCGGCGGGGGGCGGCTGGGTCATGGGTTGGGCATCACGCTGACCGAATGGCCTTCATTCACCGACAAGGACGACACGCCGCTGCAAGAAAACATGGTGCTGACGCTGGAACCTTCGGTCGAGATCGCGCCGGGCCGCATCCTTGTCCATGAAGAAAACATCGTGTTGCGCGCGGATGGTCCAGAATTGCTCTCCCCCCGCGCCCCTGCGGACCTGCCGGAGATCGACATATGACCAGCTTTCCCTACCAGCTTGTCCCGCTGGATCGCCCCACGCTGGCGCTGATTGCCCTGCACACGGATGAAACCGTGGAAAATGACTTTCGCCGCCTGTTTCCGGCATCGTCTGCTTCGTTCCACGTGACCCGTGTGCCCGCCGGGGCCGAGGTCACACCCGAAACGCTGGCGCGCATGGAAATCGACCTGCCCCGTGCGGTCGAACTATTGCCGCCCTCGGCCGAATACGACGCGGTGGCCTATGGCTGCACCTCCGGCACGACGATGATCGGGGTCGAGCGTGTGGCAGAACTGATCTCCTCTGGCTGCACGACGCGCGCTGTCTGCAACCCCCTGTCTGCCGCGCGAGAAGCCTGTCGCGCGCTGGGTCTTGGCCGTCTGGGGCTGGTATCGCCCTATCGGGCCGATGTGGCGCAGCCGGTCAGCGATGCCCTTACACACGGCGCAACCAAGGTCGTCCGCGCGGTGCATTTCGGCGAGGCAGCAGAGGCCAACGTCGCGCGAATTTCCAAGGCCAGCGTGATCGAAGCCGCCCGCGCCGTGGCCCGCGACGGCGGGATCGACGGAGTCTTTCTGTCCTGCACCAACCTGCCAACGCTGGACGTGATCGAAGATCTGGAACGGGAACTGGACCTTCCGGTCTTTGGCAGCAACCTTGCGCTGGCATGGGCCATGGCACGCGTGACCGGCAAAGGCCTGCGTCCTGCTGGCCCTTACCGGCTGCTGGCGGCCTGCTAGGCGTCATCGCCCCCGCGCGGTGTCAGCGACTGGTCACGCCGATGCGCCGAAGTATCCAGCCGCCGCGAGGCCCGCGTCCCCGGCACCAAGAGTTCCGCCTTGCGGAAATAGGCGCGCAGCTCCTCCTTGAAGATGCCGAAATGCTTGCGCAAGGCGCGCACGGTCATGGACTGCCAAGGCTCTTGTTCCAGCGGGATCAGGTGCAGGTCCGCCCCCGGCAGGTTGTCGATCGAAAACCCCACCCCCAACCGGTAGCTGGGGATATGCTCGGGCTTGAATTGCCAGACTTCGGGATAGAGCGTCGTCGACACATGTATGAAGGTATCCACCGCCGCCTCGGAAATGTCCGAGGCCGCGCCCATGGTCGCCCCGATCACAAAGGCTTCGTCCTGCACATGCAGGCCCCTCCCCAACAACACATGGATGCAATCGTGCCGCGCAAGGCTGATCGCACCGGGCAGCGCGTCCGGGCTTTCGGGGTTTTCGTATTTGCGGATGATCTCGGGGACATCCTCGGCCTCGGCGGCGGGCAAGGTGGCCAGCACCTCAGCCAATGTCATGTCATCCGTGTCCAGCCCCGGATTCCATTCATCCCATTGCAAAAGCGCGCGGCCCATCGGTCACTTGTCCCCGTCAAAGGCGGTGATCGGGTCAAAGCTGGCGTTTTCGGCCACCGCGGCCTGTAGCGCATCCTTCAGCTTGCTGACGTCATCGACCGCAACATAGCTGGTCTGACCCTCGGCATTCAGCACATGCCGCCGCCCGATGCCGATGCCGATGGTGGCAACCTGAACCGGTGTCATGTTCACCGTCTCCTTGACCTCGGCCACCAGCCGGTCGGCATCGTCTGCCGCGCCATCCGTCGTCACGATAATCCGGTAAGTCCCGAAGGACCGCGAGCGCGCCGCCTCTTCGGACAGCAGGTCACGCGCCGCCGACAGCGCCGGGCCAAGCGGCGTGGAACCGGTGGAACTCAGCGGGGCCAGTTTGCCTTGCAGGGTCAGACTGGCGTCCTCGACCGTGGTGATCGGCAGCACCAGACCGGCATTCAGCGCCAGAACCCCGACCCGGTCCGTGGGTTTCATCATGCGCACCGCCTCCAGCACGGCGGCCTTGGCCTGATCCAGATCCGATCCCATGGAACCCGAGTCGTCCAGCACGATCATGGTAAAGATACGGTCCGGATCCGGGACGCTTTCGACATCTGACACTTCGATCAGGGGCGGCCATGCCGCGACCGCGGCCCAGTCCACCGTGCCCATGTCAACCTGAGGTTCGTAGGGCGCGTCACGGACGGCGGTGTTGTAGACCATGAAGGCCCCCACGACCACCAAGCCCGCCACGGCTATGACTGCATTTTTCGCCTTGCTCATGGCAGCCTCCGTTACAGCGGGTCAAAGGTGGTTGCTTCGGCCTGAGCCGTCAGCACGCGAAAGACGACGCGCATGTTCTGGCGCCATTCCGCCTCGGTTGTGGGCGGGTTGAAGGCCGGGCTGGAAATGCCGACGCCATCGACGATGAACTGATCGCGGATCAGGCGGATGCCGTTTTCCTCGGCGTATTGCTCCAGCGCATCGACGACGGCGATGGCCCGTTGCAGCGACAGGTTCTGCGTCGACGTGCGGATGCCGCGCAGCTCGGACTTCGACGCCCCGTCCTTCTGCCGACGCAGAAAATGCAACGGGTCAGCATGGCCTTCGACGGTGATGATCGCGCCGGAATAGGTCGAGGCAAGGCGCAGGATCTCGGCGAAATCCTCGGCGTAAAGCTGCATCGGGAAGTCCGGGGTATCCGGTTCGAAATAGACTTGGAAATCGATCTTGGTATTGGCGTCCAACTGCCCGGTGCGGCGCAACCGGTTGACGGCCTGCGCGGCCTTTTCGGGGTTGAAGGCGGCAACCTGACGATCGTCGAGGTTCTTCAGGCCGTCGGTCAGCGTGGTGTAATCCCATTCCGCCGTGGCCAGTTCATGCGGGAAATCGATCATGCCCGCGCCGCGCAGGGCGGTGGCGACCTCGGTGCTGAGCACGTCGAAACGGCGCAGGTCTGACGGATCGGCGAAATGGCGGGCATTGCCGGACCAGCCGTCGGTGATCGCATCCATCCAGAGAAAGACCCCCTCTTCCTCGGGCAGGCCGCCAAGGAAATCATTGGCCATGATCCGGGCCATGGCGGCACGGTCGGGATTCCCCTCTTCGGTCATGAAGGCGCGCATTTCCTCTTCGGCCCGGAACAGCACGTTGACCATTCTGGCGATCTCGTCGCGGTGGGCATCAAAGTAATCCGCCCGCACCGCGATATAATCCGCCACGACCGAGGTCGCCTCCAGCGTCGAGATCAGGATCGTGGAACCTTTCACCGATCCTTCGGCACCGGTCCCCACCGCACCGCCCGAGGTCAGGAAACGGGCGTCCGGCAGGATGACGGCGGCGGCGTCGGCCTTGCCATCGGCAAAGAGATTGGCGGGCGTGTCGCCATCGCCGGTCAGCGCCTCGGCCCAGACAACAGTCACATCGTCAAAGCTGAGGCCTGCGTCCGACAGCACCCGGCCCACGAAATCCACATGGGGGCCATAGGCCTGAATCGCGATACGCTTGCCCTTGAGGTCAGAGGGGCGGCGGATGCCATCGGCGGCCACGATCCCGTCCCCGGCCGACCAGCTATGTTTGAAGAACACGATCTGTTCGGTGCGCGGATCCGCCTCTGTCACCGGAGCGGCGGCCATCAGCATGCCCAAGGTGCCGCGCAGGAACGGCGTGTCGCAGGCAAGATAGTCCTCGACCTGCGCGGCGAACTTGTCCTTGACGCTCAGCGACAGGTCCCATCCCGCGTCCTGCAACAATCCGGGCCGGGGCGACATCGACTTGCCATTGGCATGAACGACAACGCCATCCGCGCCCCAGGCAATCAGCGGCATCTTTTGTGTCGTGCCGCCGGAACAGTCGCGGACAGGGCTGGTAATGACCTCGGCCAGCGGATCGCCGGTTTCCGCCGCAACGGGCAAGGCCATCGCCCCCATCGCAAGGGCCACGCAAAGGGATCGAATGAGTTTCTGCATAACTTGTCCTTTGTCGTTGTCGGGGCCCCCGCCCCGTAGAATTCAGACTGGTCTCAGCGTCTCAGCAGCGTCTCTGCCGTGGATGAGGCCACTTCGACCTTTTCCAGCAAGGATGTGATCGCCCGCGCCTCAAGGCCGTCAAGCGCGGCGTGCAGGCTTTCTATGCTGGACCGCAGATGCGCCCGGCTGGCCTCGACATCCTTGCCTTCGCCGCCCGCGCGGGCGCGCAGGGCACCATGGGTTTCAATCGCCTCGACCACGAGGTCGGACCGGGCCAGAACCGCCTGCACCTTTGGCAGTTCGCGCGGCGCATAGAACAGGCTGCGCGCCAGAGCATCAAAACGGTCGGCGGTGCGTGTCAGCAGTTCGGCAATATCCTGTTGCGTGCCCGGGACGATGCGCCGGATCCGCCGCGCGCGGTCATGGGTGTCGATCACCGTGGCCAGCGCGGTGGCATGGCGACCGGCCTGCGCCCCGTGCAGCGCGTCGAAGGCATGGGCCAGCAGCGCCGCTTCGGAATGCAGCGCGCGTGCCGGCAGCAACATCAGGCCCCCAAGGGACAACGCCAGCCCCAGCACCACGGCCACCGCCACATGGGCGCCGGGAAAAGGCATGGGCAGGCGCACGAAGGCCAGATAGGCAAGCCCCGCAACAAGGACCGCGCCCAGCACCAGCAACATGGGCAGAACCGGTGCGCGCGACGACAGCCGCCCGCCACTGGCCGCGCGGTCGTAAACACTCATGGCCGCACCTGCCATGACAGTGTCACCCGTGCGAGGCTGGACTGGAAGGCGCGATCACTGACGTCGCTGTCACGTGGCAGCGGGTCGCCGCCGCCCACCCCGCCTGCCCAGTCGATCCGGCGCAGGGGAAATCCCGCATCCAGAACGATCTGGCGCGCGGTTTCGGCACGTTCCTCGGACAGCGTGAGGTTTGCAGCCTCGTCCCCCTGTGTGCCGCTATGACCGGTGATGCGCAAAACGATCCGGTCGTCGGCGGCCAGACGGGCCGCCTGTGCCCTTAGCCGCGCCTCTTCGCCATTGGCAAAAGCCGTGCCCCGGCTAAAGGCGAAGTCCGCGCTGGAGGGGGACAGGGCCGCCCCGGCAATCCCAAGCGCCGCCGCCACCCCAAGCGAGGCCGAAACCAACACCGCCCCAAGAATGGCGCGACGCGGCAGCCCCGGTCCGCTTTGCTTTGTCTGGCTGGCGGTCTGTGTTGCTGTCACGTGGCGCACTCCTTGCATGGCCCGGGTTGACTTAGGGTATCATACCGCCAAATCCGCGTTGAAACAGGTAAGGATATACCCCAGCCGCCCCAAATCAGAGCTTTGCCGTCAAGCGCTTAAAAAGCGGGCAGTCCGGCAAAACCGCCAAAGAAAGCAACAGCAATACGGGTTCGCTTGCCCCGCGTCAGGCGGCCACCCGCGACCGGCACAGGCAACTGGCCCGGATCGGCACATCGGCGCGGGCCAGCGCCTGATCCAACAGTCCGGCGATATGCGGGCGTTCCACCAGCTCGCCCCGACGAACAAGGCATTCGTTCAACCCGTGCAGCGCCCATACATTTCGCGGGTGCTGGCTTGGCCGTGGCAGCGATCCGTCCAGCCCAAGATCGGCGCGATAGACGGCCTCTGCCTCGTCATGCTGTCCGGCATCCATCAGCAGCGCGCCCAGCGCGTGCCGCGTGGGTTGAGGCCATGACCATGGTTCCTCGTATTGTAACCCGTCATCAAGGGCGACCGCCTGCCGCAAACAGGCCAGCCCCTCTTCGCGGCGCCCGGCCTTGTAGGCGATCTCCCCCCACATCATCCGTTCGGCCACGGCCAGCACGTCGCGCGCGGTGTTGTTGAACAGCATCCGCTCTTCCGGCACCACCGCGTAGGCGGCCATGAAATCTCGACCCGCGATCTCTGCCTCGTCATGGCGTCCAAGGTTGGCCAGCGCAATTGCGCGCGCATACAGGATCAATGCGTTGGTCGTAGTGTAAAGTTGCGTGTCTTCCGGCAATTCGAGGTCCAAGACCTCGGACCACATCCCGAACCGGATATAGACATGCGGCAGCGCGGCCACGAAGGTTTCGAACAGGTCCGGGTAGACCCGGACCACCTCGTCGGGCACCTCGTCCCGCAACCGGTGGGCCGCATCCAGCGCGGCGGCGCGCTGTCCCAGAAACATGGCCCCGTACAGCGCAAAATGCAGGTTGTGGATGCGGTAAAGCGCATAGAAATTCGCGGCCCCTGCCCTCTGCTTGAAGACTTCGTCCACCTTCGCCGCCGCGAGGTTTCGTGCCAGCACATTCTGGTAATCGCCGCAGAGAACGTCGATATGCGTCGCCATATGCACAAGATGCCCCGCATCGGGCACCAGTCCCGTCAGCCGGTCGCCGTGGCGCAAGGCGCGTTCGGGATGGGGCGACATCTCCATCAGGTGGATGTACATATGCAGCAAACCGGGATGGTCCCAGGCACCCTCAAGCTGTTCAAAGGCACGCTCCAGAACCGCCATTGCCTCGGATGTCGAGGCCTCGGGGTTGGGCAGCCCGCGATGGAAATCCCACAACTGCCATGGCGTGCGATTCATCATCGCCTCGGCATAGACAAAGTTCACGTCCAGATCGTCGGGGAAAGCCTCGTAGACCGGTTTCATCGCCGCAGCGAACCCGTCGTTGAAAGGCTGGTAGTCCTCGATCCCGGGGTCTTGCGGATAGCGTTCCGCCAGCGCGGCAAGCAGGGCCTTTTCTACCGGCGCGGCCCCTTCCAAAGCCAGTCCCGAGGCCAGCGCCGCATGGGCGCGACTGAGCGACGGGGCCTTTTCCTCGGGGGTGAACACTTCCCATGGCTTGTTGTAATTCGGCCCGATGGCATAGGCGATGCCCCAATGGGCCAGCGCACAGGACGGGTCCGCCGCAAGCGCCCGTTCGAAACAGACGATTGCCTCTTCGTGATTGTAGGCGAACAGCCAGACCAGCCCCCTGTCGAACCATGTCTGCGCCTCCGGAACGGCGCTGGCGCTGCGGCCATAGTCGCCGAGGTTGTAATACTCTGTCATGACAGTCCCCCCTGATCTGACACCCCATCCTAGCAAAATTCCTTGTCTCCGGGGAGCAGGCCCGTCGCAGGCGGCCCGATACCACGACGCTTGCCGGGGCGCGCGGGCTCGGCCTATCGTCGGGACAAACAGGGAGAGGACAAACGGCCATGACCGAAACCGTGGCAATCGTCGGGGCCGGATTGATCGGCCGGTCCTGGGCTGCGCTCTTTGCCCGTGCGGGCCTGAAGGTGCGCGTCTGGGACGCCAGCCCCGACGCCTTGACCAGCTTTGGTGCAGAGGTTGCCACGCTTTGCGACACGCTGACAGCCGAGGGCCTGCTAGACGACCGCGGCGGCACGCTGGCCCGCATAAGCACCTGCACCACGCTGGACGAGGCGGTAGATGGTGCCGGTTTCGTGCAGGAAAACGGCCCGGAACAACTGGAGGTCAAACAGGCGCTATTTGCGCAATTGGACCGGGCAGCAGATCCCGCGGCGGTCCTTGCATCATCGACATCCGCCATCGTCGCCTCGCGGTTCACAGAGGATCTTGCGCATCGCGCCCGCTGTCTTGTCGGCCATCCGGTGAACCCGCCGCACCTTGTCCCGGTTGTTGAAATGTGCCCCGCGCCATGGACATCGGCGGACGCGCTGGACCGGGCCGAAGCGCTCTATCGCCGCATTGGCCAGGTGCCCGTGCGCATGACCCGCGAACGCGACGGGTTTGTCCTCAACCGGCTGCAAGGCGCGCTGTTGGCCGAGGCGCTGCGGCTACTGGGCGAAGGCGTGGTCGACGTCGAGGGGCTGGACGCCACCATCAAACACGGGCTTGGGCTGCGTTGGGCCTTGATGGGGCCGATCGAAACCGTCGACCTGAACGCCCCCGGCGGGATCACCGACTACGCCGCCCGGTACGGCGGCTTTTATGCCCGGCTGGCGCAAGAACCGGCGGGGCCGGATGTGTTTTCGGTCGAGACTGCCGAAAAGATCGCCGAAGGCTGGGAACAGGATCGCAGCCCCGCCGCCATCCGGGCACGGCAGGACCGGCGCGACAAGCGGCTTGCCGCGCTGCGCCGCCATCTTGCCTCGGACACCCTTTGACCCAAGGAGCTATCAATGGCCAAACCCCGCAAGGTGATCATCACCTGCGCCGTCACCGGCGCCATCCACACGCCGTCGATGTCGGAACATCTGCCGGTGACCGCCTCGGAAATCGCCGAGGCCGCCATTGGCGCGGCCAAGGCAGGTGCCGCCATTGTTCACTTGCACGCACGCGATCCGCAGGACGGCCGCCCCGATCAGACGCCCGAGGCCTTTGCCCCTTTCCTTGGCATCATCAAGCAGGCCTCTGACTGCGTTGTGAACATCACCACCGGTGGCGCGCCCACGATGACGGTCGAGGAACGTGTCCGCCCCGCCGAAACCCACCGCCCCGAGGTCGCCTCGCTGAACATGGGCAGCATGAATTTCGGCCTGTTCCCGATGCTCAAACGGTTCCCGGACCTGCAACACCAGTGGGAGCGCGACTACGTCGGAAACAAGAACATCATCTTCAACAACAGCTTTGGTCAGATCGAATACATCCTGACCACGCTGGGCGCTTCGGGCACGCGGTTCGAGTTCGAATGCTACGACACCTCGCATCTGTATAACCTGCGGCATTTCCTTGACGAAGGGTTGGTGAAACCGCCGCTGTTCATCCAGACGGTGTTCGGCCTGATGGGCGGCATCGGCGCGCATCCCGACGACGTGCTGCACATGAAGCGCACCGCCGACCGGCTGTTCGGGGATCAATACCGCTGGTCGGTTCTTGGCGCGGGCAAGAACCAGCTGCCCATCGCCGCGATGGCCGCCGCCATGGGCGGCAACCTGCGCGTCGGGCTGGAGGACTCGCTCTGGCTTGGCCCCGGGCAACTGGCCAAGACAAACGCCGAACAGGTCATGAAGGCGCGCCAGATCATCGAGGGGCTGGGGCTGGAACCCGCCACCCCGGACGAAGCGCGCGACATGCTGGATCTGAAAGGCGCCGATCAGGTCGGGTTCTGACCGCCGCTGTCAACCGGTCCAAAAGGCCAGTGCCGAAATTTCTGGCCGGACGCCCTTTTGCGGGTAAGCTGTCGCGCAGCCACTGGGGAGGGGCGGCATGAGCGATCTGGACCATGTGACCGAAATCGACCGTGTGTTGCGCGGGCAGGAAACCGGGCGCGATCAACTGGTGGCGGACAGCTGGCGGCGCTGTGTCGAAACCTACGGCATGGACCCGACCCGCCGCGACCCGGCACATATCGTGTCCGAAAGCGAATTGCGCGAACACCGGGAGCAGTCAGAGCGGTTGATCGCCACGGCGCGCTCGGGACTTCAGGCGTTGTTCCGGCAGGTCGCGGGGCAGAACTATGTGCTGCTTTTGGCCGATGCCAAAGGCGTCTGCGTGGATTTCTTTGGCGATCCCAGTTTCGAGGACGACCTGCGCCGCGCCGGTCTGCACCTTGGCTATAACTGGACCGAAGACCTTGCCGGCACCTGCGGCGTGGGCTCCTGTCTTGTGACCGGCGAAGCGGTGACGATCCACCAAAGCGATCATTTTGGGATGACGCATACACCGCTGTCCTGCACCGCCGCACCAATCTTTGACACCAAGGGCGAGTTGTCGGCGGTTCTGGATATTTCGCTGCTGCGGTCGCCATCGTCCAAAGCCTCGCAGAACCTGGCCATGAGCCTTGTGACCGCCTCGGCACGCCGGGTCGAGATGGCGAACCTCATGGCCATGACGCGCAGCAACTGGGTGTTGCGGTTTTCGACCTCACCCGAGTTTCTAGAGGTCGACCCGGAGGCCGCCGTGGCGCTGGACGGATCGGGCCATATCGTCGGCCTGACCCACGGGGCGGAACGGTGTCTGTCGCCGGGCGACGGCGACAGCCTGATCGGCAAACGGATCGACCACCTGCTGAACATCTCGGTGGACGATTTACCCGACCTGATGCGTGGCCGCCCGACCGAGGACCGCGTGCTGCACCATCGCGACGGGCGCGGCCTGTTCGGCCATGCCATCGCCCCCCAGACGATCCGCCGCCCGTGGCGCGCCGAACCGCGTGACGTGCCCGAAGGGTTTGCCGCGCTGGCCGGGGCCGATCCCCGGATGCAGACGCTGCTGCGCAAGGCAGCGCGGCTGGCCTCCAGCAAGGTGCCGATCGTGTTGCTGGGCGAAACGGGCACCGGCAAGGAAACGCTGGCCCGCGCGATCCATGTGGCGGGCGGCGCGCCGCGCGGTTTTCACCTGTTGCGCTGCGCCGGGCTGACACCCGAGGGGATCGCGCCACTGGACGAGGCCAAGCCCGGGACCTTGTTCCTGAAAGGCGTCGAGGACCTTGATCCAGAGGCACAGGCCGCGCTGCTGGCAGTTCTGGACCGGCGCGAGGATCTGCGGATCATCGGATCGGCCCGCGATCCGGGCGTGGCCGCACCCGCATCCTCGCCCCTGCGCGAAGACCTGTTCTTTCGCATCGTGGGCGCGGTGCTGGACCTGCCGCCGCTGCGCTTGCGGCAGGACATGGACTGGCTGCTGGATCGGCTGTTGCGGCGGCGCACCGCCGGGGCGCTGCAATTATCGCCATCGGCACGGGCGGAACTTGGCGGGCGCGACTGGCCCGGCAACATCCGCGAGTTGCAATCGGCACTGGATATGGCCGCCTCGCTTTGCGACGGACAGGTTGTCGACCTGCCCGATCTGCCGGCCCGGATCGAACCCAAAGCCCCTGCGGAAGACCTCGAGGCGATTCTGGATGCCTGCGGCTGGAACATGGCGCAGGCGGCCCGCCGGCTGGGCGTCAACCGGTCAACCATCCTGCGCAGGGTCCGAAAGTCGGGCTTGACCCCGCCCTGCTAGACCGGCGCTGCAACGCGGATGTTGCGCGGCGTTGCGCACGCAACGGGACCGGGCCGAAAATGCGCCCTGCCCCCGAAATCCACACGCCGGAACTGGATCGAACGGCCCACTCTCTCCCAGACTGCTGCAATCACTTTGGGCAATGGGAGGAGAACTATGCTCGACACAACCATCGCGAACCAGACCCAGACCTTTCTGGACAGTTTCGGCGCGGCACTGGAACACGGCGACATCGAAGCCGCCACCGCGCTGTTTCAGGACGATTGTTATTGGCGCGACCTCGTGACCTTTACCTGGAACCTCAAGACGGTCGAAGGCAAGGATCAGGTGGCCGACATGTTGCGTCATCAACTGGCCACCACCAAGCCGTTCGGCTGGAAGATCGCCGAGGGGGAACTGCCAACCGAAGACGGCGGCGTGACCACCGCATGGATCGAATTCGAAACCGAACTGGCCCGGGGCTATGGATTGATCCGCCTGAAAGAGGGCAAGATCTGGACGCTGCTGACGACCATGGTCGAACTGAAGGGCCATGAAGAGCCCAAGGGCTTTAACCGGCCTTTGGGCGCGAAACATGGCGCGGGCAAGAACCGCACCACATGGAAGGAAGAACGCGAGAAGGAAGAGGCCGAGCTGGGCTATGCGACCCAGCCCTATTGCCTGATCATCGGTGGCGGACAGGGCGGCATCGCCATGGGCGCGCGCCTGCGGCAACTGGGCGTGCCGACCATCATCGTGGAACGCAACGATCGCCCCGGCGACAGCTGGCGCAAGCGGTACAAGTCGCTCTGCCTGCATGACCCGGTGTGGTACGATCACCTGCCCTACATCAAGTTCCCCGAAAACTGGCCCGTCTTTGCCCCCAAGGACAAGATCGGCGACTGGTTGGAAATGTACACCAAGGTGATGGAGCTGAACTACTGGTCCCGCACCACGGCGAAATCCGCCACCTGGGACGACGCGGCCAAGGAATGGACGGTTGTCGTGGATCGCGACGGCGAAGAAGTGGTGCTGAAGCCGAAACAGCTGATCATGGCCACGGGCATGTCCGGCAAGAAACGGATGCCGGACTTCCCCGGTATGGACAAGTTCAAGGGCGTGCAACAGCATTCCTCGGAACATGAAGGCCCGGATCAATGGACCGGCAAGAAGGTGGTCGTCGTCGGATCCAACAACTCGGCGCATGACATCTGTGCCGCGCTTTGGGAACATGACGCAGACGTAACCATGGTGCAGCGGTCCTCGACACATATCGTGCGCTCGGACACGCTGATGGAGGTGGGGCTGGGCGCGCTCTACTCCGAAGAGGCGGTCGCCAATGGCGTGACCACAGAAAAGGCGGACCTGATCTTTGCCTCGCTGCCCTACCGGATCCTGCATGAATTCCAGATCCCGGCCTATGAAGAGATGAAGAAACGCGATGCGGCCTTTTACGAGGGGCTGGAAAAAGCGGGCTTCTGGCTGGACTGGGGCGACGACGGATCGGGCCTGTTCATGAAATACCTGCGGCGCGGATCGGGGTATTACATCGACATCGGTGCCAGCCAGCTGATCATCGACGGCGAGATCAAGCTGAAGCGTGGTCAGGTGGTCAGCGTCGATGAAACCGGCGTCAACCTCGACGATGGCACCCATCTGGACGCCGACCTGATCGTATATGCGACGGGCTACAACTCGATGAACGGGTGGATCGCGGACCTTGCCGGGCAAGAGATGGCCGACCGCGTCGGAAAATGCTGGGGGCTTGGCTCGGACACGACCAAGGATCCGGGTCCGTGGGAAGGAGAACAGCGCAACATGTGGAAGCCGACCCAGCAAGAGGCTCTGTGGTTCCACGGCGGCAACCTGCACCAGTCGCGGCATTATTCACAGTATCTCTCCTTGCAGATCAAGGCCCGGATGGAGGGTCTGCCGACCCCGGTCTACGGCTTGCAAGAGGTACATCACCTCGGCTGAGGCAAGGGCGGGCCGGGTCCACTCCGGCCCGCTTTTTGCGGTGTCACAGCCCGTCGCGCAGGGTGACGAAATAGGCGTCGGCCCCGACCTGCCCGCCCTTCAGGGCGATCTCGAAACCGGGCTTTCCTTCGCGATGGGCAAGACAGACAGGCGACCCCGGCGTATCCGGCAATGGCCGCCTGAGCGTAAGGGCGTATGTGTCAAGGATCGACAGCGCGTGGCTGGAGGTATCGCCCCCCGCCACACCGACCCGCGGCAGTTCAAAGTCTGTCATCACCCTGTCCAGCAACCTGCCAAGCCCCTGCCCCACCCGATTATTCGCCGCTTCGGGTGCGTTTGCGTCGGGTGCGCCCAGCGCGGTGTACATGATCGGGCTTTGCCCGTTGCGCAGGGCCTGCGACGCACTGTCAAAGGCCGCATCCAACGCGGCCTCTGCACCCTGCCCATAGGCCAGCGCGGCATAATCCACGGCGATGCCGCGAAAACCGGCCAGACAGGCGTGACGGATTTGCCTTTCGGTGGTCGGTGAACAACTGCCTGACACAACGGCGATCACCTCTTGGCGCTCCAATGGCCGGGTTCCTTCCGGTTCCGGGATTTGGCCCGCCGCCTGCCACGCCCGGATCAGTGCATATTCCACACCCGACGATCCAATGATGAAAGGGCCGGTTTCCGCCAGCGCCTCTTCGATCAAGGCCCCGACCCGCGCCTGCGCGGCGGCGTCATACACATCCAGAAGCGTCAGCCGATCCCCGGCCGCCCGCGACCGGCGCAGCGCCGCGATCCCGGAGGGCTGGCGTTCGATCTCGGGGCCGATGACACCCATCGGGAGATCCGTCTGCCCCGCCAGATGGCGGCGCAGGTCGGCCTCGGCCATCGGGGTTGCCGGGTGCCGCGCCATGACCGGATGCCGGTCGATGCGGTGAACCTCCTCCTGAAAACTGGCAAACAGTGTCCCGAACATCGTGTAGCGGCGCAATTGCGGTGCCCCCACAACCACATGCGCGTGCCGTTGTCCAAAGGCGCGCAACCCGATCTCTGCCGCCCGCCCGATCGAGCCGATCCCCGGCCCGCTGTCAAAGGTGGAACAGGTCTTGTAGTGGCAATGGCGCGCGCCCAGCGATTGCAGCCAGTCAAAGACCTGCGGCAGGTGGCGGTCCATCCAGTCGGGCGAACGGCTGCGGCTTTCCCCCGCAAGGCCGATGGCGCGCGTCTCGGGAAAGCGGGCGCGCTGCGCCGTGGACGGCAGGCGCGTGAACAGGACGGTCGGGACACCGTTGCCGGTCAGCGCCTCCATCACGTCAGTCGATCCGGTGAAATCGTCACCGTAGTAGCTGAGCTCTGGCATCAGGCGATCCGCCCGCCAAACGCATCCAGTGCGCCAGCCAACGCCTGGTGATCCCGGGCGAAATCGGTCAGCGGGATGCCTTGCGCGGCCGCCTCTGCCGCTTGGCGCATGCTGTCCACGCCACCGCCCACGCCGCCTGGATGCCCGATGATGCCGCCCCCGGCGCAGATAAGCACCTCATCCGTTCCAGCCGCCGCAAGCGTAGCCGGCACCTGTAGCGCGGTCTGGCCGGAGGAAAACACCGGCATTGCCTGCATCGCCGGTCCGTCATCGAACAACGGGGCCCGCACCGCGCGGGCCGAGGCGGTGACGCTCTCGTCGCTTTCGGAAAACTTGTTGCTCAGCCCGTTCACGTGCAGATGGTCGGCCCCCGCCAGCCGCCAGATCTTTTGCCAAGCCGTATAGCTGATGCCGATGTCGGGCGAGCGCCCGAACAGCCCCCATCCCGCCCGATGGGCATGGATTGGCAACTCGCTGTGGCGGCGCAACGCCAACATCCCGGCCAGTCCGATGCAGTGCATCGAGACCATGACACAGGTGCCCCCGGCATCGCGGACCAGGTCATGGCCCCAACGCATTTCGTCCATGTCCCCCGTAATGTTGAAAGCCACCATGACTTTGCGCCCGGTTCGGTCCGCATGGGCGTTGACCACCCGCATGACCTCTGTCACGCGGTCTTTCAGCGGACAGGCCGGACCGTTCGCCTGCAACTCGTCATCCTTGATAAAGTCGATTCCCCCGTCGGCCAGTTCGGCCACAAGATCGGCGGTCTGCCCCGGCGAAAGCCCGACGCTGGGCTTGATAATGGTGCCGATCAACGGACCGCTGTCGCGGCCACACAGGCGCAGTGTTCCGGCGGCACCAAAAGCCGGACCGGGGTTCGCCTTGGCAAAGGCAGGAGGCAACCCGAGATCCAGCAGCCGCAGCCCGGACACTTCGGCCAGCTCAAAAAGGTTGCCCGCGACCGTCGCCAAGAGGTTTGGCAAAGACGGCCCCATGGTCTCGATTGGCCATGACAGCCGGATGCGGCCGCGTTCGAACCGCTCGCTTGACAGGCGGCAGGGCAAGGACGGATCTGCCCGCACCTCGTCAAGGATCACGCTTTCGACGATGGCGCCGGATCGTGCGCGCAGGTCGTCGGTCTCACCCGGCAGGCGCAGGAACGTGCCCGAAGATTGCTCTCCGGCGATGACCGCTGCGACCTGTTCCAGCGGGACCGGGCTTTCGACTTCATAATCGGCAGTGATGCGCACCATGTGCCCCTCAAAACTTATCATCTTGTCATACAAGTTGATAAGGTGATATTGAGGCGGAAATCAACCTTTCCTTGGCGGAGACGGACCATGAAAATCGCATTGATCGGCGCTGGCGGCAAAATGGGGGTTCGGCTGTCGCTCAACCTTGCCAAATCGGATTACGACGTAGCCCATGTCGAAGTCAGCGAAGCCGGACGCGCGCGCCTGAAGGAGGCGGTCGGCGTCGACTGTGTGGATCAGGCCCGCGCCCTGGACGGTGCGCAGGCCGTGATCCTTGCGGTGCCCGATACCCTGATCGGCAAAGTCGCCAGCGGCCTGATCGGGGACCTTGCACCGGGGACCGTCGTGGTGATCCTTGACGCTGCGGCGCCCGCCGCCGGGCATCTGCCCGACCGGGCCGACATCAGCTATTTTGTCACACACCCCTGCCACCCGCCGATCTTCAACGATGAAACCGAAGAGGCCGCCCGTCGCGACTATTTCGGGGGTATCGCCGCGCGGCAATCCATCGTCAGTGCGCTGATGCAAGGCCCCGAAGAGCATTTCGCCCTTGGCGAGGACATTGCCAAAACGATCTACCAGCCGATCCTGCGGTCGCATCGGGTGACCGTCGAACAGATGGCCCTGCTGGAACCCGGATTGTCGGAAACCGTCTGCGCCACCCTTCTGGTCGCGATGAAGGACGCCATGGACGAGGTTGTCCGCCGGGGCGTCGACAAGGTTGCGGCGCGGGACTTTCTGATGGGACATATGACCATCCTCGGCGCAGTCATCATGGAAGAAATCGACGGCGTCTTTTCGGATGCCTGCAACAAGGCCATCGTGAACGGCTATCCTCGCATCCTGCGGGAAGATTGGCTAAAGGTGTTCGAACCCGACGAAATCGCCGAGAGCATTCGCCGCATCACCTGAATCAGGGGACCTTGATGGACACGCCCGCACGACCGGCCCAAGCGCAGGACAAGATCGTTCGCCAGAAACTGTCGGACCAGGTGCTGGAACGGCTGCAAGAGCGTATCGCCTCGGGCGTGCTGGCACCGGGATCGCAGATGCCGTCGGAACGCGAGTTGATGGCGGAATTCGGCGTCGGGCGCCCTGCGGTGCGCGAGGCCATGCAACGCCTGAACGACGCCGGTCTGATCTCTGTGTCACAAGGCGGACGCGCGCGGATCAATGAAATCGCTGCCGAAACCGCCGTGCGCAGCATGGATACGGTCGCGCGCCTGCTGATCTCGGGTTCGCCCGAATATCTTGAACACCTCAAGGAGGCGCGCACCCGGTTCGAAATCGGCATGGTGGAAACCGCCGCCCGCAGGGCCACCGAAACGGATATCGCCGCCCTGCGCGAGTCGGTGGCCTTTCAGCGGGGAAAGCTGGGCGGCGACGACGCGCAGGCCTTTATCTATGCCGACATAGATTTTCACATCCAGATCGCGGAAATCTCGGGCAATCCGATCTATGTCGCGTTGAGCGAAGCCATGCTGAACTGGCTCTCGGCCTATCACAGACACCTTTTGCGCTGGACCGGCAACGAAGAGACCACCCTGCGCGAACATCAGGATATCATTGACGCCATCGAGGCCCGCGACCCCGAGCGGGCCAAACAGGCCATGCAACGCCACCTTGAACGCTCGGCGGACATGTATCGCCACGCGGACTGACGGCTGCACAAGCCGGGCCGTTGTTGCGACCGGTCACGCCGCCGCTGTCGGCACCTCGAAGGCGACAAGATCGGCACGGGCCACAGCACGCGACAATTCAAGGATGCGCCCGTCCTCGCTGCTGACGTTCAGCGCCGTGGTCACCATGACCGGCTGTGACGGCGGAATATCCAGTGTCAGAGCCTCATGCCGGGTGGGCAGCCGTGCCTCGAACAGTGTATTCTGACGGTGAAAACCGGAAAACCCGGCGTCGGCAAGAGCTTGACTGACGCTGCCTCCGCTTCGGACCAAGGCATCCAACAAGGTGTCCGGCAGATCAGGGGCAAAGCTATGCTGTCCCAGAACCGCCGGGCGATCCTCGATATGGCCCAGCAACAACGCAAATGGCACGGCTGTACCGACCGCGATCCCCAGGCGCGCCGCAACTTCACCCGGTGCGCGGCGAATACCGTGATCAAGGATGTCGACCCGCCCGGAACGGCCATCACGGCTGACATTCGTGCTGAACCGGGTTGTCGGCCCGACCCGAAAACGCATCGGGCGATCGGCCACATAGGTTCCACGCCCGTGCCAACTGTGGGCCAGTCCCTCGGCGCGCAGGGCTTCGACGACGCGGCGGGCACCGAACCGTGTCAGCCCGAACTGTGTTTCGATTTCGGCCAGCGAGGGCAAACGACTGCCCGGGGCGACGCGCCCCTCGCGAATCTCCTGCCGGAAATGGCCAAGGCAATCGCGCCACGACATCCGCCTGAGCCGGGAGGCGGCGGCAAACCCATCGGGATCGTCTGACAAATCCTGCTCCTGCGTCCTCACACTACCGCACAGTTAGTGACTGTGAGTGAAGCTTTCATTAACCCCGGTCCACCCGGCCACAGATGTTATCCAATTGTCATGAACGGCGGTGCATCTCGGCGGCACGAACAGGCCCGGTGCCGCGAAACTCCTTCGCGCGCTTGCTGCCTGCTCGGGCCCTTGCCGCAACCGGAGACCCCGATGACCCGCCTTCTGCTTCCCAACCGCCGCCAGTTTCTGGCCGGCGGCACCGCCCTTGCCGCCAGCGCATCGCTTGGAATGCCCGCCCTGGCACAATCAGGCCGCCCCGATGTGACCATCGCCGTTCAGGCCCTTGTCGACAATTTCGAACCGATCCAGGCGATTTCGAACGTTGGCCTGCGCGTCGTCAACGCCATGTTCGACACGCTGATGTACCGTGACTATCTTGGCAACGCAGACGGCAGCGGCACCCAGATCCAGCCCGCCATCGCCACCGGGATCGAGCGTCTGGGCCCGAACCGCGTGCGCGCCACCATCCGCGACGACGTTCTGTTTCACAACGGCGAACGCCTGACCGCCCGGGACGTGGCGTTCTCGTTTGGCGAAGACCGCATGTTCGGCGCCGAACCGATGACCCCGCGGGCGGCCTATTTCCGTCCCGATCTGGTCGAGGTCACGGCCCGCGACGACCGCACCGTCGATTTCGTCACCGCCGGTCCCGACTATGCGCTGGAAAAGCGCCTTGCCTCGTGGATTGGCTGGGTCGTTCCCGAAGGTCCATTCCGCGACATGGGTCTGGACGGGTTCGGCGCGGCCCCCATCGGCACCGGCCCTTACAAGCTGAAGGAATTCATCCGCGGAGACCGGATCGTTCTGGAAGCCAACGATGACTACTACCGTGGTCGCCCCACCGCCCGCACCATTACCTTCGTGGTCGTTCCCGAAGCGTCGACCCGCGCGGCCGGCCTGATTTCGGGCGAATATGATTTCGCCTGCGCGCTGTCGCCGGACGATATTGCCCTGTTGGACCGCTATGACAACGTCGACGCGCGCGGCGCCACCATCGAGAACACCCATCTGATCGTTCACAATCAGGTCGACAACATCCTGGCGGACAAGCGTATCCGAAAGGCAATGTCGCTCTGCGTCGACCGCGACGCCCTGAACACCGCCTTGTGGAAAGGAATGGCCGGCGTCACCAACGGGTTCCAGATCCCTTCGCAGGGGATGGCCTATGACGCGAACCGCCCGGCCTATGGCCAGCATATCGAAACCGCGAAACAACTGCTGTCCGAGGCGGGCTATACCGGTGAAACGATCACCTTCCGCACGCTCAACGATTACTACGTGAACTCTGTCGCCGCCGCGCAGGTCATGCAGCAGTGGTGGCAAGAGGCCGGGCTGAACGTCGAACTGGTCATCATGGAAAACTGGGGACAGGTCACGGGCGAAGGCCTGATGAGCCGCAACTGGTCGAACGGCTTCCCGCTGCCCGATCCTGTCGCCCCGCTGACCACCGACTGGGGCCCGACCTCGAACGTGCAGGCCAACTATGGCTGGAAAGCACCGGAAGAGTTCAACAGCCTTCTGGAAACCATCAAGGTATCGCCCGACAGTCCCGAGCGGACGGCAGCCTTCCAGCGCGCGCTCGACATTTTCGACGACGAAGCTCCGGGTTTCCCGCTGTATCGCCCCTACGAACTGTATGGCGTGCGGGCCGACATCAACTGGCGCCCCGTGACCTTCGAATGGATGGAACTGCGCCCCAACAACCTGAGCTTTGGATGACCGGGTCCATGCACATCGAGGAGGCGGTCTCCGCCTCCTCTTCCCCGTTGCTGGAGGTCTCGGATCTGGCCATCGGACCCAGGGGGGCCGATCAGCCGCCGCTGGTTTCGGACGTGTCGCTGCGGCTGATGCCGGGGCAGACAATGGGCATCGTGGGCGAAAGCGGGTCCGGCAAAAGCCTGACCTGCCTTGCCATACTTGACCTTTTGCCGCCCGCGCTGTGCCGGACTTCGGGCAGCGTCCGTTTCAAGGGGCAGCAAGACGCAATCGCCGCCGCACGCGGAAAACATGCGGCCATGGTGTTTCAGGATCCGTTTGCCGCGCTGAACCCGATGCGCCGGGTCGGGAGGTTCCTGACCGATCTTCTGCGCTTGCATCGCGGACTGACAGGCCGCGCTGCCGAAGCCGAGGCGATCCGCCTGCTGGACGCCATGGGCATCCCCGGCGCCGCCCGCCGGATGAAGAGCTATCCGCATGAATTGTCCGGTGGCCAGAACCAGCGGGTGCTGATTGCGGGGGCGCTTGCCGGGCGGCCATCGTTGCTGATCGCGGACGAGCCAACCACAGCATTGGACGTAACGACCCAGTCCGACATCCTCGACCTGTTGAAGTCCCTGTGCCGGGAACAGGACATGGGCCTGTTGATTGTCAGCCATGATTTCGGGGTGATCGCCGAAACCGCGCAGGATGTTGCCGTCATGTACGCTGGCCGCATTGTCGAACGCGCCCCGGTGGCACAGTTGTTCGCAGCCCCCGCCCATCCTTACACCCGCGCTTTGCTGGGATCGATCCCGCCGGAACATGGCGCGGCCCTGCTTGCCCCGCTGCCCGGGCAGGCCCCCGCCTTTGCCGTCGCCGGGCGGAACGCCTGCGCGCTGGCCGACCGCTGCGCCCATACTACCGAAACCTGCCGCCAGATGCGCCCCAAACCACATCGGCGCGGCGCTCATGACGTGTTCTGCCACATGGGGTTTGCATGACCATGCGCCTTTTGCCCCCGCCCCTGATCGAGGTCGCGGATCTGTCGCAGTCGGTTCCGGCCGGCGGATGGATGTTCCGGCGGCCGCCGCTGCGGATCCTCAGTGACCTTTCGTTCCGCGTCAGCGAGGGCGAGATGCTGGGCATCGTCGGAGAGTCCGGTTGCGGAAAGTCCACCCTGGCGCGGCTTCTGGCGGGGCTTGACCGGCCCAGCGCAGGCCGGATCACCGTTGCCGGCACCGATCCCGCGCCGCGCAACCGGTTGGCCTACCGCAAGTCACGGTCGCGGCTGCAATACGTGTTTCAGGATCCCATGTCAGCGCTGAACCCACGCCTGACGATCGGCTATCAGGTGGCCGAGGGCATCCGCACACATCGTGTGGCTGATGATCCGCAGGCGAAGGCCCGGGAATGGCTGTCCCGCGTGGGCCTTGGCCGCGATCACGCAGAGCGCTATCCGCATCAATTGTCCGGTGGGCAGCGGCAACGGGCGGTGATGGCACGGGCGCTGGCGGTCGAACCCGTCTTTACCGTCTTTGACGAGCCGGTTTCCGCCCTCGATGTTTCTGTGCAGGCACAGGTGCTGAACCTGCTGGCGGACCTTCGGCGGCAACTGGGGCTGACCGGGGTCTTTATTTCGCATGACCTGCGGGTGGTGCGCTATATCAGCGACCGGATCGCCGTCATGTACCTTGGCCAGATCGTGGAACTGGGCACGGCGGACGAGGTGTTTCACGATCCGCGCCATCCCTATTCCCAAGCATTGATCGGCGCGCTTCTCAGCCCCGATCCGGGCGCCCCCCGCCGCCGCAAGGCGCTTGTCGGCGGGCCGCCCGACATTTCGGCCCCGCCTTCGGGCTGCCGTTTTCACCCGCGTTGCCCGCGCGCGACACAACTGTGCCGCGAGGCTCCGCCGGTTCTGACGCGCGCCCGGGACGGTCGGCAAGTGGCCTGCCATCACGACCAGACCGGCGTTCTGCCCTCAACGCCGCAAGCGGCCCGGGCCAAGGTGATGGCACAATGACCCGGATGCTGATCACCCGTCTGATCCGCGCACTCATCACCGCGTGGATCGTTGTCACCGTCACGTTCTTTGTGCTGCGCATCACCGGCGATCCGGTCCTGTCGCAGTTCTCGCCGGAAACGACCCCGCCCGAGATCATCGACTATTACCGCAAGCTCTGGGGGTTGGATCAGGCGCTGTGGTCGCAATACGCCATCTATATCGACGGGCTGTTGCACGGACGGCTTGGCACCTCCTATTCGGACGGTCGGCCCGTGGCCGGGATCATCGCGGAAAGGTTGCCCAACACGCTGCTGCTGATGGGGCTGAGCTTTCTCTTCATGCTGGTGTTCGGCCTGCCTGCCGGTGTCTTTGCCGCGTTCCGGCAGGGGAAATGGCTGGACCGTCTGGTCATGTCGCTGGCCGTGGCCAGCTATGCGATGCCCTCTTATGTGCTGGGCGTCGGGCTGATCTGGGTCTTTGCGGTGGAATACCGCCTTTTGCCAAGCTCGGGGCATGGCACCCCTGCGCATCTGGTTCTGCCGCTGCTGACACTGGCCACGGCCAATGCGGCGATCGTGGCCCGCTATGCCCGCGCCGCCACGCTGGAAGTCATGGGGCTGCCGCATGTTCTGGCCGCACGGGCACAGGGATGGCCGATGCGACAGGTGATCCTGCGCGACATCCTGCCAAATGCCGCGATCCCGCTGGTGACGGTCATGGGCTTTATCGCCGGTGGCCTCGTCGGCGGGTCCATCATCGTCGAATGGATCTTTGCATGGCCCGGGATCGGGCGACTTCTGATTGATGCGATCACGGCGCGGGATCTTGCCGTGGTGCAAGCTTTGGTCCTGCTGTTTGCGGGCACCATGATCGCCGCCAACTTTATCGTGGATTTGACATATGTTCTCCTCAACCCCCAGCTTCGCCTCTCCCGCCGCTAGGCGCCGCTGGCCGTTTGGCCTGAAACTGGCCACTGGCTGGCTGGCCGCGATGTGCCTGGTGGCCCTGTTTGCGCCGGTGCTGGCCCCCTATGGCTACGAAGAACAGGATCTTTTGTCCCGGCTCGCCCCCCCGGTTTTCCTTGGCGGCAGTTCCGATCACCTGCTGGGCGCCGATCATCTTGGCCGGGACGTCCTGTCGCGCCTGATCTATGCCATCCGCATCTCGGCCATTGTCGCACTGGCCGGCACGGTCATCGGGGCCGTTCTGGGCACGCTGCTTGGGGTGCTTGCCGCGCAATGGGGCGGCCTCTTTGAAGAAGCCGTGATGGCGTTGGTCGATGCGCAATCCGCTTTGCCCTTCCTGATTTTCGCGCTGCTGATCATCGCCTTTTTCGGCAACAATCTTGCGCTGTTCATCCTGCTGCTGGGGTTTCAGGGCTGGGAGCGATACGCCCGCCTGGCACGGGGGCTGGTCCTGGACGCCAATACAAGGGGATACGCCCGGGCGGCCCGCGCCATGGGTTTGGCCGAATGGCGGGTGACGTTGATCCACCTCGCGCCGAACATCGCCGGGGCCATCTTGGTGCAATTCACCATCAACCTGCCCGAGACCATTTTGCTGGAAGCCGGGCTGAGCTTTGTCGGGCTTGGCATCCAGCCGCCCATGACCTCTTTGGGGCTGATGCTCAATGAATCCCGTGGCCACATGGTGCTGCACTGGTGGCTTGCCGCCCTGCCCGCCTTGGCCATTTTCCTCACCGCACTCGCGATCAGCCTGCTCGGAGACAGCCTGCGCGACCGCCTTGACCACGCAAGCCACTGATCAAAAGGACGCTTTCATGCTCTGTGCAAGCTACAACATCCAATATGCCAAGGGCAAAGACGGCCGCTACGATCTGGATCGTATCGTGGCCGAGCTGGGCGACGCCGACCTTATCGCCCTGCAAGAAGTGGAAACCCATGTTGAACGCAGCGGTGATCTGGATCAGGCAAGGGAACTCGCCGAACGGATGCCGCATATGTACTGGTCCTACGGACCGGGGATCGACGCGGATGTATCGGTCGTCCAGAACGGGCGGGTGATCAACAAACGCCGGCAGTTCGGCAACATGATCCTGTCGCGCTGGCCCCTTCTGTCCGTGACCAATCATCCCCTGCCAAAGGTGGCGCTGCACGGGCTGGTGCATTCGCGCCGCGCCATGATCGAAGCGGTGATCGAAACCCCGCTGGGCGCGCTGCGCTGCGCCTCGGTTCATTTTGACCACATCGGTCCGTCAACCCGCCTGCCGCAAATCGCCCTTGCGAAAGAGATCCTGCTGGACGGCCCGCGCGCCGGCGCAAGCTGGGGTGGACCTTTCGACGCTGGCTGGTTCGAACGACCTGAACCGCCGATGCCCGCGCCGGTCATCCTGATGGGGGATTGCAACTTTGCCCCGGACAGCGCCGAATACGACCTGATGGTCGGTGGTCAGTCGCGCCTGTTTGGCCGGGTGCACGAAGCGCATGGATTTGCAGATGCCTGGGTCGCCGCCGGTCACGCCGAAGACGAAGGCCCGACCATCTTCTTTGACACCTATGCCGAACGCATCGACTATTGCTTTGTCACCCGGGATCTTGCCGCGCGCGTTTCCAAGGCATGGGTCGATACCGAGGCGCAAGGCTCGGACCATCAGCCGGTTTTCTTCGAGTTTTCAGCCTGACGCTGAACGTCCAGTGCGGGTGGCGCATGCGCCACCCGTGACTGTCCGGCTCTGCACTTGGCTGTCAACCCACGCATCCTGTCAGGGTGCGACACCCAAGGCTTGACCCTTGGCGGGATTGTAGCCACCGGCCACCTGTGGCGCCTGTACCTTGTGGCATTCCACGAAACGCCCTGGCTCGACGGGTTGCAGCTTTGGGGCGATCCGGTCGCAAAGTCCCGCTTCGGCAATCTTGCACCGCGCAAAGAAAGAACAGCCTTGTTGCGCGATTTGGACGGCACCCCCAACCGAGGCATCGGTCTGGTTCCGGATCGTTTCTTCCAACCATCCAATCCGCATTTCCGGCACTGACGCGATCAGAAGCTGCGTGTAGGGATGTTTCGGCTCCGCCAGAACCTGCGCCGTCGACCCCCTTTCCACCACGCGACCGGCATAAAGCACCACGATGTCATCGGCAAAGGACGAGACCGTCGACAGATCATGGCTGATGAAGATGATCGCAACGCCGGTCTTTTCCTGCAATGCCTTCAACAACGACACCACATTGTCGCCGACAATCGCATCAAGGGCGCTTGTGACCTCGTCGCAAATCAAGACCTCCGGCTCTGCGGCCAGCGCGCGGGCAAGGTTGACGCGCTGCTTTTGCCCGCCGGACAATTCGCCGGGCAACCGATTGGCGAAACCGGCTGGCAGTTCGACCAGTTCGAGGATGCGCGCCACCTCGTCCCGGCGCGCCTTGCCGCTAAGATTGCGGAAAAAACCAAGCGGCCGCCCGATGATCTCTCCAATGGTTTGCCTTGGGTTCAGCGCGGTGTCCGCCATCTGAAAGACGAATTGCACCCGCTGAAGATCGCGGCGGCTGCGCTGTTCCAGTCCCGGCTGTACCCGGTCGCCATCAAGGCAGACATCGCCGCTTGCCGAGGGAAGAAGTCCGGCGATGACACGTGCAAGCGTCGATTTCCCGCATCCGGATTCACCGATCACGCCAATCCCACGGCCCGGATCGACCGAAAGGCTGACATCGCTCAGGACCGGAACCGCCGGAGTCCCGTCAGTGACCCTGCCATACCCGGCATTGACTTTGCGCACGTCGACAACGGGCGCGGCGCTGGTTGTGGGGCGGGCGGTGTGCCCCCCGGCCACACCCGGAGCGACCGCCGCCATAAGCCGTTTTGTATAGCTGTGTGCCGGTGCCTTGATGATTTGGCTGACCGGCCCCTGCTCCATGATCTGGCCGCGATACATCACAACAATGTGGTCTGCGATCTGGGCCACAACCGACAGGTCATGGGTCACGTATAGCGCCGCTGCCTTTTCGGTGCGGATCAGGTCCTTGAACGCCTTCAGCACTTCGATCTGCGTGGTCACGTCCAGAGCAGTGGTCGGTTCATCCAGCACCAGAAGCGAGGGCCGCGACACCATCGACATTGCCGCCATCAACCTTTGCAACTGACCGCCGGAAAACTGGTGCAGATAGCGTTCGCCGATCCGCTCCGCATCCGGCAGGCCCAAGACCCGGAACAGATGATTGGCGCGTGCGGTCGCTTCGTTCTGGGTCATGGTGCCATGCAGGACGGCGGTCTCGGTGATCTGTTCGCCGATCTTAAGCGCGGGATTGAAAGTGGCCGCCGCGCTTTGCGCAAGATAGGCTACGTTGGTTCCGCGCAGCATCCGGCGGTCTTCGTTGCTGGCGGTGACAAGGTCCTGACCGCGCAGTTTGACATGGCCCTTGGCGAAATGAAGCCCGGGGCGCGTGTAGCCCAGCGCAGACAAGGCAACCGTCGTCTTGCCCGACCCGGATTCCCCGATAAGGGCGACAACCTCGCCGGGCCGCACATCGACATTGATGTCCCGGACGATCGTGACGGGAGCCCCCTTGCGTGGGCGGCTTTCAATCGCAAGGTCGCGGATTTCAAGGATCTTGTCAGTTGTCATTTCATCCGCTCCGACAGGCGCCCGCCCGAGGCCGCCGAGATATCGTCCACGATCAGGTTGATGGAAATCGCCAGAGAGGCGATGGCCAGCGCGGGTGCGACACAGGCAAGCGCACCGCCTCCCATCCCAAGCGACAGGCCCTGCATGTTCTCACGCACCATGCTGCCCCAATCGGCGTCGGGCGGTTGCACCCCGAGGCCAAGAAAACTCAGACTGGACACAAAGAGGATCACATAAACCAGCCGCAGACCGAAATCCGTGGCAAGGGGCATGATCGCATTTGGCAGGATTTCGCGCGTGATGATCCACCAAGGGCCTTCGCCACGGGCGCGCGCGGCTTCGACATAATCCTGCACCATGATGTCTTGCCCAAGGGCGCGCGCTATCCGGAAAACCGAGGCCGAGTAGACAAATCCCCCCAAAAAGATCAGCAGCGGGATCGAAGACTGAAATGCCGCGATCACGATCAGGCCAAGCATGATGTTCGGAAAGGCCAGAACCGCGTCAAAAAAGCGGCTTAGCGCCATGTCCACGTATCGCCCCGAGACAGCCGCCGCGATCCCAAGCGTGACCCCCACGGCATAGGCCAGCAAGGTGGCAGCAAAGGAAATCCCGATCGTCGTGCGCGCGCCCCAGACAATGCGCGACAGCACATCCCGCCCAAGGTAATCCGTGCCAAGATAGGACCGGATCGCCACATTCGGCAGCATGAAGCTTGGGTCGAGGATGTCCTCCCCGTTCTGGTCATACTCGATGAAATCGGCCTGATGCCACGGCGCGATCCAAGGACCGACCAGCGCCAGCACGATCCAGATCCCGACAATGGCCGTGGCCACCCAGCCGATCCATGACAGCTCCAACCGCCGTCTCGGGGGAATTTGCGGAAGCTCGCCCGTGGCGTCAAACGCGTCGTTGTTCGGGGTGGACACGTTCATTTCGGGAACCTCAGACGCGGGTTGTTGAGAATTGCGATGATGTCGGCAGCAAGGATCAGCAAGACGTAGCTGGTGCAAAAGATCATGGCGCAGGCTTGCACCAAGGGAATGTCGCGGGTGCGCACCCCGTCAACCATCAGCTTGGCCAGCCCCGGATAGGCAAAGATCGTCTCGACGATCACGATGCCGCCGATCAGGTAGGACAGGTTCAGCGCGATGATATTGGCCACCGGACCGACGGCGTTCAAAAAGGCATGCCGCATGACGATACGCCGACGCGGGATGCCCTTGAGGATCGCCATCTCGATGTAGGGTGAGTTCATCACGTTCAGGATCCCGGCCCGCGTCATCCGGATCATCTGCGCCGAGATCAGCGCCACCAGAGTCCCGATGGGCAGGGCCAGAACATGCAGCGTTTCCCAGAACCCTTCGCTGCCACTGAGGAAGGACACCGCGGGCACCAGACCCAGCCAGACCGCCAGCAGCAGGATCAGGATCACCGCGACAAAGAAGTCAGGCACCGAAATCAGGCACAGCGTTGTAAAGGTGATTACCCGATCCGTTGCCTGCCCCGCGTATATCGCCGCGACAAACCCCAGAACAAGGGACAGGGGAACGGCGATCAGCGTGACGATCGTGGCCAGAAAAAGCGTATTGCCCAGACGGTCACCAATCAGTTGCGTGATGGTCGCCCCACCTGCGTTGGACACGCCCAGATCGCCTGTCAGCAGGTTGCCCAGCCAGGCGACGTATTGGGACAGCAGAGGACGGTCCAGCCCCAGTTCCTCGCGCAGGGCCTGAAGGGAGTCAGGCGTTGCATTCTGGCCCAGCCGGATTTCAGCTGCATCGCCGGGCAGGATCTGGGTCAATACGAATATCAGGATGGAGATGACAAAAATCATCAGGACGCCGCCCAGAAAGCGCTTCAGGATCATACTGGCTATCATTTTTTGGCGTCCCTTTTCATCTTGGGGCTCTGGGACCCGCCTGAGAAGAGGAGCCGGTCCCAGAGCCTTGGGTATGGACCACGGGGAGATTGGACCATATCCGGTTTACCCGTCTCGCAGCAGCAGCGCCTAGGCGTCGCGCCAGATAAACTCTGGCCATTCCATGCCGCCAAACCCTGCAAGCGGGACGCGCGGCAGGCCACGCAGGTCGGAGGCCAGCGCATCCAGATAGGCCACATGCGTGGGGATCAGCGATCCCGCCTCTTCCGCGACCAGCTTTTGCGCCTCGCAAAGCATCTCCTTGCGTTTGCTCGCGTCGACCTCGCCGCGCACCATGTCCAGCAACGAGTCGAAACGCTCGTTCTTGAACTTGGTCGGGTTCCAACCGGCGGAATGGTGGGACAGGCCCAGTTGGATGCTGGCCGACGGGCGCATGTTCCAGCCCGAAACAAACATCGGCGTCTTGCCCCAGACCGCGCCCCAATAGCCGTCGTTGGGCACCTTCTTGATCCGCAGGTCAAAACCGATCTTCTGCGCTTCGCGTTGCAGGATCAAAGATATGTCGGAAATGCCTGTCACCACCTCGGCGACATGCAATTCCGCGCCCGTTACGCCAGAGCGGTCAAGGTAGAACCTGGCCTGTTCCGGATCATAGTCGCGGGCCGGATCATTGACCTCGCTGCACCAGCCTTCGCCATAAGCCGGCCCGATGGGCTGGTCGTTGGCAAGCGTGCCGATCCCCTTCTGAACCACGTTCAGCACCCGGTCGCGCCGCTGCAACAGCTTCATCCCCATCACGAAATCAGGGTTGTTGCCGGGGTCTCGGTCGGTTGCGATGCAGATTTCGGGCAGCTTGCCCGAGGGCACCGTAAAGACCGAGGCATTGCCCGAAGCCTCGATCTGGCCGATCGCGTTGGCGTTGAGGCTGCCCATCATGTGAATATCGCCGGCAATCAGCGCATTGGTTCTTGCCACGGCATCCGTGATGGCAAAGGACTCGATCCGATCCATGTAGGGACCGGAGACATCCGAATTCCAGTAGTTGTCGTTGCGCACATGGATCGCGCGAACGCCCGGGCTGAATTCCCGAAGCTGGTAGGGCCCCGTGCCGATGGCTGTCTGGAACTCTGTGGTGCCGTCCTTGATGACCTTGAAATGGAACATGCCAAGGATGATCGGCAATTCTGCGTTCGGGCCGGTCAACACGGCCTTGACGGTTTCATTGTCGACCTTGACCCACTCCTTGACGTCCGAAACCTGAGATTTCGCTCGCGACGTGGTGTCTTGGCCTAGATGCCGGTTCATCGAATAGATTACATCATCCGCCGTCATCAGCGATCCGTCGTGAAACTCGACCCCCTGACGCAGCTTGAATGTCCATTCGGTTGCATCCTTGTTGGGCGCCCATTCCGTCGCAAGCTCAGGTCCGACGGTCAGGTCTTCTTGCATGCGCACAAGGTTATTGTAGGTCATGCGTCCCCGGGCAAAGTCCAGCGAGGTAAACATCGCATTCGGGTCCAGCGTGTCACCGGGGCCATGGACATCCCATGCAAAGCGCAAGGTGCCGCCGCGTTTGGGGGTATCCGCCAACACGCGCTGCGCCGACCCGACAACCGCCCCCGCCGCACCGACCGTCATGCCCGCGGCCATCAGCCATCCCATGACCTGCCGTCGGTTGGCCCCGGTTTTCAACGCAACCTGCACCATGTCTCGGTCATGCTGGTTGATCGTTTTCCAGTTTACAGCGTCGGTCGTCTCGTCATCGTGATGTGCCATGATCTCTTCCCTGTTGGTTGAGCTTTGCTGTCTTTGTTCTTGTTTCACCGACGCAAGCCGTCAGACCCCCTGCGGCTATTCGGCGCCCACAGCCATCTGCCGTGTATCCTCTGCCATGATCACGTCAGCGGCGATCAGGGCGTCGATGTCACCATCCAGCATCGCCAGTTCCTCGCGCAGGATCTGCCGGGTGTGTTCCCCGTGGCGCGGCGGACGCTTCATCTGGGGTGGTGTGCGGCTGAAATGTTGCAACGGATTTCCCATGACCTTGGTGGTGGACCCGAACTCGGTCTCGGTATCCACGACCATGGCCCGCGCGCGGGTCTGGGCATTGGTCATCATCCCGCCCACGTCATTCAGCGGACCGGCAGGCACCTTGCTGGGGATGAACAGATCCATCCAGTATTGCACCGGCTTCTTGATGAATTCGGCGGACAGGATCTTTTCCAACTCGGCAAGGTTGGCCCGGCGGTCGTCATTCTTGATGAACCGTCCGTCCTTGGCGAGATCGTGCAGCTCCATCGCCTTGCACATACGCTGAAACTGGCCATCGTTTCCAACCGCGATCATGATCGGCCCGTCCTGTGCGTCGAAGGGTTGTACCGGAACCTTGAAGGGATGCCCGGCCCCGCCGCGAATGACCGGAACTCCGAAATTCATGAACTCATCCGCCGTTGTCGCCAGCGAATACAGGCCGAAATCATAGAGAGACAGGTCGATCCACTGGCCCCGACCGGACAATTGCCGTTCGTGCAGGGCGATCATGATGGCGGTGGCCGCCCCCATGCCCGCCATCAGATCATTGATAAACACACCAAGGCGGATGGGCGGATCGCCCGGCACACCGCTGGTATACATCTGCCCCGTGGTGGCCTGCACCACCATGTCATATCCAAGGGCATCCGCCCAGGGACCCGTCTGACCAAAGCCCGATACCGACACCGCGATCAACCGTGGGAACTCTTCCACAAGGTCGCCGAAATGCAGGTTGTGCTTCTTCAAACCGCCGGGGCGGCTGTTTTCCGCCGCGATGTCGGCCCGTGCGGCCAGCCCCTTGATGATCGCCTGTCCCCGAGGATCCGAGTAGTCCACCACAAGCGCCTGCTTGCTGCGATTGAACATCGCTGCGCCGTCCTTGCGGTAGGTGCGGGTTTCATCCCCGGCGCGGTCTTCGACCTTCCAGACCGTCGCGCCGAAATCGGACAGGAACTGTGTTCCCGACGCTCCGGCAATGACACGGGTCAGATCCAGAATCTTCAGATCTCGTAACGCTTGAGCAGCCATCAACTCACCCTGTTTTCATTTGTTTCCTTGAGAAATGGGTAGCCAATACTGCCGGCACCTGACCACTTGATTATTTAAATATACTCATTGAAAAACCTCATGATTGTCGTTTTTCATGTTTTTTTACATAAGCTTAGTAGCTATACGCTTAACGCACCCATTGTCCAAACGGCCCTACAGATCGGGAAATTCGGGTTTACGCTTTTCCCGCGCGGCAGCCGCTCCCTCTTTGGCATCCGGCAGGGTCAGCAGAAAATCCGAGGTCTCCTGCTCCCAACTGACCTGCGCCTGTGCGTCCATGAAAGGCAGGCTGTCGATTCCTTCCTTGAGACAGGCAATGGATCGAGGAGAGTTCGCCGCAATCGCTTCGGCCACTTGCAGCGCACGGTCCAGATAACCGCCGCCTTCGACCAGTTCATCGACCATTCCCCATCTGGTCGCCGTCTCTCCGTCGATCAGCGGCGTCGCCAGCAAAAAGATCTTGGCCCGCCCGGGTGGCAGCATCCGCGACAGCTTTGCCACCTGCCCGCCCAGCGGGATCATTCCAAAGGCCGCGCCGGGTTGCCGAAACCGCGCCGATGGATCAGCGATGCGGATATCGCACGACAGCGCCAACATCAGGCCGGCGGCGTGGCAATGACCGGAAATTGCCGCTATGACAGGCGTTTTCATCCTTTCGGGATGGTCAAAGGCCAGATCCCCGTCCCCTTCTTCGTCGAACATTGACGCCTCGTTCAGGTCGTGACCGCTGCTGAACGCCAGACCGCCTTTCCCGGTGACAACCACGGCGCGTGTGGCCGGATCGGCATCCGCATCCTTGAGTTTTCGCAACAGGTCACGCGCCATGACATGTGTGACAGCATTACGCTTTTGAGGGTTGTCGATCTCGATGATCCGCACCCCGCCCCGCTGGGACATATTGATCTGTGCCATCGGTAACCTCTTTTCGACTGTCGTGGGCTTGTAAGAGCCATCTGTAGGCCACAGACCGTGCAAGCGGCATTGAGAAATCTTCATACTGAGTTTAACGTTCCCTTTAACAGGGGAGATAAACATTGAATATCATTCACTTAGAGGCATTCATTGCAACCGCCGCCCTTGGCAGCTTCAGCGCGGCGGCCCGTCAGTTGAACATCTCCCAACCGACCGTATCGGCCCGGGTCGCCGCGCTGGAAAAAGAGGTCGGCAGCAAGCTGTTGCTGCGGACGCGGCAACCGCTGCGCCTGACGCAGCGGGCGATCGAGATCCTCCCCTTCGCCGAACAGATCGTGGAAGCCTCCGGGCAGATTTCAGACACCCGGTCGACAGTTCGCAGGGGCGTGCAGCACGTCTTTCGCATCGGCACCCACAGCAGCTGTGCCTCGGCCATCATTCCGCGCATCTCGGCCGAGTTGAAAAAGGAATTCTCGAACGTTCAGATCGACTTTGAAATCGGGCCAAGCCCGGCCCTGCTGGACAAGATGAACCGCGGCGCGCTGGATTTCTGCATCATGTCTCTGGGCAGCACCGAAAGCGATATCTACGTCGTGCCCCTTGTCGACCTGACGCCACGCTGGTTCGCACAAAAGGGCGTGGTCGACGGGCGGAAGGTGACCGAGAAACAGCTGAACACCTATACTCTGGTCACCTTTCGGAAATGGTCCGATGTCTACAAATCGGTCGAAAAGCACCTGCGCGGGCGGCGTGCATGGCCAGTGGACATGATCGTAACCGACAACCGCGAGGCCATCCTTGGCGCATTGGAAATGCCCGCGACCATAGGCACCCTCTACGTTTATCCAAGCTGGATAGACCCCGCGCTTGCCGCCCTGGAAGAGATCGAAACAGGCATCGACCTGCCCGCCAGCAACCTTTCGCTCTGCTGCAAGAGCATCCCCAGCTTCGTAAGCCGCAGGAAGCTGACGCAGATCGTCCTTCAGGCCACCAGCGGCCTTGGCGGGCTGACCCAAGGGGTGCCAACAGGCAACGCCCCCTGAGCGGCACGGCGCCCCCTTGTCACAGGTGCCGCAAATCCCGGACCGGTCAATTTTCGATACTTTGAATGACCTAGGCCGCTGAAATTAAAAGTTGGTTTACCCGCGTGGGCAAATTTCGGCGAAGACGCAACATGGGAGATGACCGTGCGAAAGCTCTTCAGCCGCTTGGGGTTCCAGATTGGATTCGGCGTATCCGTTATGCTGTGCCTGCTGACGGCGGCGCTGTTTGTACCGCTGTTCAATCAAAGCAAAAGCGCCCTGCTGGAGGCTGCGGCCAACAAGCAGAACATGTCGATCAACATTCTGGCCAATGAGATGGCCACGAAACAGGAAATCGTGGTCAAGAAGGCGCCAGATGGCCAGATTCTCGGCGCGACGGCACCCGCCATTGCCGCCTTCGATGACCACAGCCTGATCGACACGGTCGGAGAGATTTCCGGCGAAACCGCCACCGTTTTCGTTTGGGATGAAACCCAGAAAGACTATGTGCGGCGCAGCACCAACATCATCAAGCCAGACGGGGCACGCGCCGTTGGCACGGTGCTTGGGCGCGAAAACCCGGTGTACCAATACATGATGCGCGCCGAGGTCTATCGCGGCAAGGCGACGATCCTTGGCAAGGACTACCTGACGATCTACGTCCCCGTACAGAACACTTCGGGCGCACCGCTTGGCATCCTGTATGTCGGCGTGTCCGAAGCCGCGCTAAGCGCCTCTATCAGCGGAATGCTTTGGTCCGGCCTGTCGATTGCCGCGCTCAGCCTTGCCGGCTTTCTGGCGATGACGATCTTTGCCTTGCGTTTCATGCTTGCGCCCATCGGCGGGCTGTCCGGGGCGGTTCGGTCAATTCGCGAAGGAGAGTACAACACGCTTGTCCCGCACACGGACCGCCCGGATGGGATCGGTGCCGTCGCACGCAGCGTCGATGCCTTCCGCACGCAGCTGATCGAAAACAAGGCGGAACAGGAAGCCGCCGAACGGCTGGACCGCGAACGTCAGTCGCTGTTCGAAGCGATGCGAAAGTCGATGGACGCCTTGAAACAGGGGAATGTTCAGACCCGAATGGAGACGAACGCATGGTCCGAACTGGGCGACGGCGCCACCAATCTGTGCGAGAATTTCAACGAGCTGGCCCATGCCTTCGATGAATTGACAGGACAGGTCAAAGCCAGCGTGGCAGCCGTCCGGGAAGGCGCGATGGATTTGCAGGCCATGTCCGGTGACATGTCTCGCCGGGCCGAAAATCAGGCCGCGACCCTTGAGGAAAGCGCCGCCGCGCTCGAAGAGATCTCGAACTCGGTCAAAATGGCCGCTGAACGTGCAAAGACCGCAAGCGAAATGGCCATCGACGGGCGGCACCGCGCAGAAACCGGCTCGGGCGTGATGCAGCGCGCGATGGAGGCCATGTCCAGCATCACCTCGTCTTCGGACGAGATCAGCAGCATCATCTCGGTGATCGACGACATCGCCTTTCAGACCAACCTGCTGGCGCTGAACGCAGGGGTCGAGGCCGCGCGCGCAGGTGAAGCTGGCAAAGGCTTTGCCGTCGTCGCCTCCGAGGTGCGGACACTGGCCCAACGCGCATCCGAATCCGCTCGCGAAATCAAGGAGCTGGTCACCCGAAGCGCCGAACAGGTCGAACAAGGCTCGCGCCTGATGGAGGAAACAAACGGAACGTTCAATTCGATCGTGGAAAGCTCTGGCAAGACGGCAGACCTTGTTTCGGAAATCGCGACCGCAGCGCAGGAACAGGCGACCGGCGTTCAGGAAATCAACACCGGCGTTTCCGAGCTTGATACCGTGACACAGCAAAACGCCGCCATGGTGGTTGAGATCAACGCAACCTGTGAAAAGCTGACCATCCAGACCGACCGCGCCTCGGACCTGATTTCGGCATTCCTTGGCGGACCGCGTCCCGCAAACGACAAGTCGACGCCCGGAACTCACGCGCAGCGTGCAACGGCCCATTCTGGCAAGGCAGAAGACCACGAGCCTGCCGGTTCCTGGGCCAGCCTGCCCGCAGAGCATGACAATACGGATTGGACAGCTCCGGCAGAGGGGCGCCTTGCCGCCAACGACACGGCTTGGTCCAACTTTTGAGCTGCCCAGCCATGGACCATGAACTGAATTCTGGCATCAAGCCCTGCGACGGGAATGGAAACAAAGTAATTGCGGGCTGGTCCGAACCACGACCAGCCCGCGGCCAAATCATCGGAACCAGCCCTGGTAGGGAACAGATATGACAGGCACCATGACCCGCTACGTCGCATCATCTCGACTAAATACCGCCGTCCACTACCCTGACGCCCTCCGCTGGATGGGCGGCCTGCGTTGAGAACAATCCCGTCAAACCTCGCTAGCGAAATGGCACAAAACATGGAGCCCGCCGATCCGTTTGGCAGGCGGCTTCATCTGGTGGCACAAAGCCGTCGCAGGGGCGCAACGCGTCGCGTATTGGCATCCTTTTTTAGGGCCCCCCCCTTCGCCCCCCGCGCCTTCCTTGGTGCGAATGCGTCGACCACGCGGATCAGGAACCGGAACCGACCATCGAGGATGAGCGCCTGTTGAACATGATGGAACTGCGCCAATCCATCGAGCCTGACGCGGCCTTTCATGCCGCCACCCGCCTGCGCGCCAGCACCATGGTCCAGCCACCGGAGACGCGCATCGCGCGCTGATCGCTTTCAAACCGGTGGCGATGAATGCGCTGCTCCTCGACCCTGCCCAGCTTGCCGACCAAATCGACCTATGCGCCGGCATCACATCCGCCAGCAACTATTGACTATGAGTTTTCAAATTCGGTTTCCGTGAACGTGCCCGCCAAGGTGCCCACCATGCCAAATGCGCTTGTACGAAACGCTATGCGGCATCCTCAGGGCCTGACGGAGCAACGTTAATCGGCGGCAGACCAAGGGATGCATACACGCAAAGCGTGCCGATCTCCGCTTGGCCCGCGGTACAAAAACACCGCATTCACCTTGATCAGGTGACGCGCGCGGGCATCAGCTCTCCTGCGTGCCTACGAACATCCGGTCCTTTGCCGCTGTGATGTGGTGGCGCATCGTGGCTTTTGCGACCTCGGGTTGCTTCAAACGGATCGCGTCAAGGACCGCCCGGTGCTCTGCCAGCACCAGTTCCTGTCGATCGGGCGTATCGAGCAGGGTCAGCGACCGCGACAGCTTGACCCCAAAGGCGATTTGCTCGCTCAGCGATTCCAGAACCGAGGAAAAGAACGGGTTTTTCGACGCACGCGCCACCGCCAGATGCAGTTGCTGATCGGCATCAACGCCAAGCGCGTTCTGCTGGTAGGTCTGCTCCATCAGCCGATAGGCTTCATCCATCGCGGCCAGGTCGTCATCGTCGCGCCGCCGTGCGGCCCAGGCGGCAGCCGCGCCTTCGACATCGATACGGAACTCGTAGCAGCGCTGGACGTCCGACACCGAGTCCAGTGGCACGAAACTGATCAGTTGGCGGTCAGGACGGCGCAACACATAGCTGCCCGAACCGCGCCGCGATTGCACGATACCGTCGTCACGCAGCCGTGACAGCGCCCCGCGCACGATGGGCCGCGAGACGCCAAAACTCTGTGCCAACGCCTCTTCGGTGGGCAACCGGCTGTGCACCGGGTACTCCTCCTCGATGATCTTGGCCAGCAGTTGGTCGTAAACCTGATCTGCCAGCGAAGGGCGTCTTGCCTCTGACAACCTTGCTCTCCTTGTTTTTGGTCCGAACGCGCCTGTGGTGCCTTTGTATACCGCAAATGCCTGGAATACAGCCACCGACCCGCATGAGATCAGAAGGTCTGACCAACTGGCGCGTCCGGAGGTCCCGAGATTGCCGGACTACTCTTTCGCTTTGGACGCTGCGGGCAACTCGGCCGGTTTGCGGATCACCAGAAAGTAGAAGAAGACCAGCGTCAATGCCACAAAGAACAGGCTGTCGGGATTGGTGAGGAAGGTTGTCGGATCCCCGTTCGACAGCGCCAGCGAGCGCCGCAGGAACTCTTCAAGGTTTGGCCCGAGGATATAGCCCAGCAACATGGTGATCACCGGGAAACCATTGCGCCGCAGGTAGAAGGCCAGAACACCCATGGCAAGCGCCATGAACATCTGGAAGGTCGAATAGGTCGCCACATAGCTGCCCACCACCGCCAGAAGCGCGATCACCGCATATAGCACATCCTTGCGCATCGAGACGATCTTGATGAAATACGGCCCCAGCAGCCAGAGCGTCAGCGGGATGAGCACGAGCGCACTGAACAAGAGCGCAGCCAGCATCGGCGCAATCAGTCCGGCCTGGTCGGCCATCAATTGCGGCCCCGGCTGAATGCCATTGATGACCAGAACGCCCAGCATGATCGCGGTGATCGGATCGCCCGGAATGCCGAAGGTCAGCATCGGCACCATGGCCCCGCCGCAGACTGCGTTGTTGGCGCTTTCGGATGCGGCGATGCCCTGCGGGTTACCTTTGCCGAAGGTTTCAGGCTCTTTTGAGGTGCGCACCGTTTCAGTGTAGGCGAGGAACGATCCCATCGACCCCCCCGCACCCGGCAAGGTGCCGACGAAATAGCCGATCAGGCAGGATTTGAAGTAGACGCCAAAGCCGATCTTGCGGATGTCCGACAGCGGCGGCATGAAATCGCGGCGCCGGATCCTGACCTTTTCAGCAGCCTTGGCAGCGGCGTCGGTATCGGTGTGAGAGTAAGCCTGACTCAACACCTCGGCGATGGCGAAGGTGCCGATGATCACCGGCATCAGGTCGATCCCGGCAGTCAGGTTGGAATAGCCGTAAGTAAAGCGTGTCACCGGCTCCATCGCGTCAAGCCCGACCGTTGCCAGCATCAGCCCGATACACGCGGCCAGCCCGGCCTGCGGAATTCGGCCCCGCTGGGCAATGACCACCACGATGATCGCAAATGCCAAAAGCGAGAACTTGCCCGTGGTTTTCACCAGCAGCGACAACTCGGCCACAAAGGGCGCGACAGCGATCAAAAGCAGCGCGCCCACCGCGCCGCCGAACATCGAACCGAGCGCCGCATGGCCCAGCGCCAGTGCGCCCTTGCCCTGTTGCTGCATCGGGTAACCGTCAAGGGCGGTCATCATAGAGGATGGCGCGCCGGGGATGTTGATGGTTGTGGCGGTGATCGAACCGCCGGTCATACCGGCCATGTATATGCTGGCGCAGGCCATCAGCGCGGTCTCGACATTCAGCGTGTATGTCAACGGCAACAAAAGCGCCATCGCCAGCGTCGCGGTCAGGCCCGGGATAGCCGCAAAGACAGTGCCGATAATGAAACCCATGATCACATAGGTCAGGTTGAACGGATCAAGCAGCAGGGAAAAGCTGCTGAAAACTTGGATGATGAAGTCCATGGTCTATACCCAAAGCATCGGGAGACGGACCCCGAACAATTGCTGGAACATGAGATAGGCGACGCCGGTGACCACGGCTGCAATCACCGCCTTGATGACAAGTTTCTCGAAGGACGAGAACAGCACGATCAGCGCAAAGACAAAGAGCCCCGACGACAGGAAGTACCCCAGCGGCTTGAACGCCACGATGTAGAAAAAGATCGCCACCACGACCCAGAGATGGGTGAAGGTGCGCGGTGCCTTGTTGGGGGGATCATCGCGCAAGTCGCGCGCTTTTTGCAGGATCAGGATGCTGCAAAAGAGGATTGCCGCACAGCCCACGAGCATAGGAAAGAACGCCGGCGTCAGGCCGTCATCAACAACGGGGGCACCCAAGCTGAGTGCGGACACGAGATAACCGATGGACACGGCCAGTGTAACGTAAAGAAATACCAGTTGCCTGTTCAAGAGCATCGCCTTCTCCCGGGCTGGGGGTGGTGGGGTTTGCAGCGAAATGCTGTCGCTGCGCCGTACCTCGGGGCGTGTCGCCTTTTGGGACCAAGGCAGGATCGGAGATAGAAGGAAGGGACCGGGCGTCGCAGACGTCTCCGGCCCCTGACCGGTACTTGTACCGGTGCAAGCCCCCGATCCGAAGACCGGGAGCCAAGCGGTCGGGAGAGTTTACAGATCCAGTTCGTCCATGACCGCGAAGGTCTTGGTCTGCAACTCGTCGATCCAGGTCACAACATCATCGGAGCCCAGCCAGTCGGCGGTCACGCCGATTTGCGCCAGCCAATCCTGAAATTCGGCGCTGTCATAGGCTGCCTTGAACGTGGCCTCCAGCGTGTCGACCACGTCATCCGGCGTGTTGGCCGGAGCGGCGAGCACAATGAAGCTGCCGGTTTGCAGGTCATAACCCTTGGATTTCAGCGTCGGCACGTCGGTGTAAGTCGCGTTCTGCACCGCGGTCAGCTCGACCACTCCCTTGGCATCACCCGACGCCAGCAGGCCGCTGAAGTCGCCCAGGGAAGAGATCGCCGCGTCCAGTTCGCCCGAGAGTAACGCTTCGGCTTCGGCGCTGGACGATCCGGCATAGGTGATAACGTTGAAATCCACGTCGAGCAGTTTTTCGAGCTGCATCACCGAGAGGTAGGGGCCAGAGCCTTTGGGGGCCACGCCGATACGCACTGTACCGGGGTTCTCCTTGGCGCGGGCGACCAGATCCTCAAAACTTTCGATGCCCGAATGCTTGGAAACGACAATGGCGTCGGCCTCGGAGGTGATCCGCGCGATCGGTTTCATGTTGTCGAGCGAATAACCCGGCACCATCTGGCCGCGCGGCAGGGTGATGATGCTGTCATAGGTCAGCACGGCAACAGTGTGGCCATCGGGCCGCGCGCTGGTCATCTGGATCAGACCCGTGGCGGTGACTGCACCGGCAATGTTTTCAACATAGATCGATTTCGGCAGTGCCTGCTCAGCGATGTTGCTGATCTTGCGCGAAATCGCATCAGCGCCGCCACCGGCCGGCCACGGTACGATCAGGCGGATGTCGCGGGTCGGAAAATCCGCCGCAGCCACCGACGTGGCGAGAACAACAGCGCCGAGCGCCGCGCCAAGTGTTGTTTTGAAGACTTTAGAAATCATGGACATGTTCCTCCCAAACAGTAGTGTCCTCCAGGCAAGCCTGGCACGTTGAATGCGCTGGCGGGCCCGGTCATCGGGTCCGCGCCAGAGCGGTTGATTGTGTGTTTCAGAATGGTGCAAAGCCGGGAAACCGGGTCTTCGACGTCACTGGCGGCACAGACCTATGGATACATCCCGCGCCCCTCAGATCAGACTTCTTGCGCGCGACGAAGCACGCAGACCGGCGCTTTCTGTGCGACTGACAACACCCTCCCGTTTGATGCCGGGCCGATGGCCCCGCAAATCGCCGCATTTGTGACCGGCTCCCCCGGATCACCTGGTCAAATTACAGAAACCACCCTTACAAGTCTACACAAATTTTTACTAATTGCAGGCAATTTCTGTGGATAACTAGCCATTTTTGTTCACTTATGGAACAAATTTGACCCTCTCAGCGCCAACCTCACGGCTTCTGGCGCGCATATGGAATAATTTGTAAATTCCCTCTCACGCGCCGGATCTGTGATGGAGGTCCGCCGGCATCACGTGCCGACGGACCCATGAAAAACGTCAAACTTACGCGATGTCCGCCGGCAACAGTGCGGCAGGAAGGTTCTGATAGCACACCGGCCGCAAGAAGCGGCGGATCGACAGGGTGCCAACCGAGGTCGCGCCAAAGTTTGTCGAGGCCGGATACGGCCCGCCATGAACCATCGCGTCACAGACCTCGACACCGGTGGGAAAGCCATTTGCCAGCACCCGCCCCGCCATCCGCTCCAGCACCGGCAGAAGATCGCGGGCCAAGCCGATGTCGCCATCGTCCATCTGCAACGTCGCGGTCAACTGGCCCTTGAAGCTCTTGGCCACGGCTTGCATCTGCGCCGCGTCCCTGACCCGAACCACAAGCCCCAGCGGGCCAAAGACCTCTTCCGAGAGCCCTTCGTTGGACATCCAGTCTTCGCCCGAGACCTCGAACAGATAGGGCGCCGCCGAACGCCCCTCGCAGGAACTGCTCAGCAGCGATTTCACCCCGGCGCCCTCTGCCATCCGGCGCGCGCCGTTGCGATAGGCGTCGGCCATGCCATCGGTCAGCATCGTCTGCGCTGCGACCGCATTTAGCGCTCCGGTTGCGGCGGTAACGAAGGCATCCGCCTCCGACCCGTCGACCACGATGGCGATGCCAGGGTTGGTGCAGAACTGGCCCACCCCCATGGTCAGGCTGCCGGCCCAGCCGGTGCCCAGTTCGGCACCGCGCGCCGTGGCGGCACAGGGCAGCACGAACATCGGGTTCACCGACCCCAGCTCGCCGAAAAAGGGGATCGGCTCGTCTCGCTGGGCGCAGAGGTCGAACAATGCGCGCCCCCCACCCAGCGAGCCTGTGAAACCCACCGCCTTGATCCGCGGATCGGTGACCAGCGCCTCGCCCACCGCGCGGGAACCGCCCTGCACGAAGCCGAAAATGCCACCATCCATGCCAAGCTTGTCCAGCGCGGCAACGATGGCGTCGGCGACGATCTCACCGGTGCCGGGGTGCGCGCCGTGACCCTTGACCACCACAGGACAGCCTGCCGCCAGCGCTGCGGCGGTATCGCCCCCGGCAGTGGAAAAGGCCAACGGGAAGTTCGAGGCACCGAACACGGCAACCGGACCGACAGGACGCTGCATCATCCGCAGATCGGGACGTGGCAGCGGCTGCCGGTCAGGCAAGGCCCCGTCATGGCGCCGGTCAAGATAGCTGCCGTCGCGGATATGGGAAGCAAACAACCTGAGCTGGCCGGTGGTGCGACCGCGCTCCCCTTCAAGACGCGCTGCGGGCAGACCGGTCTCGGCGGTGCCGATCTCGGTAATCTGGTCGCCGCGGGCGTCGATCTCGTCAGCTATGGTTTCCAGTAACACGGCACGCTCTTCGCGCGAGGTGGCGGCAAAGCCGGGAAAAGCCGCTTGCGCTGCGGCGCAGGCTTCGTCCACCAGCGCGGGCGTGCCGACCGAAAAGTCAAAGCCGTGGCCGCTGGAAGGTGCAGAGGCAAACTTGGTGTCTGTCCCGACACGTTTTCCGGCGATCAGGTGATCGCCATGGGGCATGAATGTCATATTAGCGTCCTGTTTTTGCGCGCCATTTGCTGAATTTCTCGAGGCTTTCATCGTCGGTCCCCGGATAGAGTCCGATGATCCCTGCCCCACCGTTGACCTGCTCGAGCACAAAGTCCTCGTAGGATTCCATCTCGGTGCATTCCGCTGCGATCTCCTCGACCAAATGCGCCGGGATCACCATGACGCCGTCGCCGTCGCCCAGCATCACGTCGCCGGGGAAAACCGGTGCATCGCCACAAGAGATCGGGACGTTGATGTCGATCGCCTCATGAAGCGTCAGGTTGGTGGGCGCCGAGGGGCGGGCGAAATAGGCCGGCATGTCGAGCGCACCGATGCCGGCGGCGTCACGCACCCCTCCATCCGAGACCACGCCCGCCACGCCGCGGTTTTGCAGCCGGCTGACCAGAATCGACCCTGCGGTTGCGGCACGGCAGTCCTTGCGTGCATCCATCACAAGCACATGGCCCTTGGGGCAGGTTTCGACCGCGACGCGCTGCTTGTGATCGCGATCGCGAAACACGGTGATCGGATTGCGATCTTCGCGCGCCGGAATGTAGCGCAGCGTGAAGGCCTGGCCGACCATGGTCACTGGCTTGCGCTCGACCGGTGTAACGCCCTGCACGAACTGGTTGCGCAACCCGCGTTTGTAAAGCGCTGTGGCCACGGAAGCCGTGGACACCTTGCGCAACTTGTCACGCGTCTGATCGGACAGGATGTAGTCTTTCATGGTCTCTTCCTATGGTGTGACGTCTGACAGCTTTGGGAGGTGCATTCTGTGGCGAGCTGTCGCCCGGTCCGGTCCGACAGTATCGCGCGGCTCCCCGGACCTTCGGCCAGGTGCAGCCAGAATCTCCCCCAAAACGGTTTTCCCGTAGGTACACGTTTGGATGTTAATTTGTCAATATTTGTAATGAATGGGCGGGTAATTTGTCAATCTATCGCCGATTTTCACCGATATTTTGAGGCAAATACCTACTTATAATAACAACTTTAGGTTTTCGGGGGCGCTCAAACCCCAGACCAAGGGGCCGAAAATCCAGCACCACTCCGGCCAGAGCTCTTGGCGTGGCAGCGCAAAGTATCCGCTTCATGAGCGTCGCTCGGGTTTCCGGACCAAGCCCGAAAGCATCCAGCTTGCGGCGGCACTGGCGGCAGAAGTGACCCCGGAAAATTCCCCGGGTCCTGCGCGCACCGTCGCGTGAAAGCTTGCTTGCGCCGAATAACTCCGTGCCGCCTTTCCAGCACGGGATTGGCGGCAGGTTAGAGCGGAAGGAAAGATCGACCGGCTGAACCCGGGTCAGGGTTCACAACCAATAGATGACGAGACCCGCAAGCGCGGCGTACATCCTTATGCCAAGGGCACGCCGGTCGGGACCACGCCTTCTGCAATCCAGGAATCCAGCCGAGCCAGGACAGCTTCGCAGAAAGCTTCATCATTGATGTGGCAATCGAGCACGGTCGTCGGGATACGACCTGAAAGCGCGGCTTCCGCCTCTGCGATGAAGGCGGCAAGCCCTTCGGGATCATGGGCCGGCGCCCCCGGTCGGTCCCATTCTTCAATTCCATGGGCGGGCAGAAAGACATGGGTCGGCCCGGTGGCCTCGGCAAGTCGCGCCGCCATTTCGCGCGCAATATGCCGGCGCTCACTTGCGTTGAAGGCGACGTTCTTGATCAGCCGGTTGTGCTGATGAAAGGGGCGGCCCTTGAAACGGTCGGGGATGTCTTGCCACCCGGCGAGGTCCAGAATGTCACTGGCCCCCGGGGAGACCATCTGTGGTGTCCCGCTGCGACCCGCACCGGTCAGCCGGTCTGCGCCTGCACTGACGAGCGACCCTGACAGCATGTTGACGAACTCTTGCAGCGAGAAATCCATCACGCAGGCAAAGGCACCCTGGGTCGCCAGCTTCTCAAATGCCATGCCGCCCATGCCGGTGGTGTGAAACACCGCCACGTCATAGCCGCGCGCCACCAGCTCCGGATGCAGACGCTTCATGTATTTCAGGCACGATGAGCCCAATGACGTCATCCCGATCATGGGACGGCGAAAGGCGGGTGGTTCGACGGCGCGTGTTGCGCCCAACACCGCGCCCGCGGCCTGTGACAAAGAGGACTTGCAGAGCGGGTTCAGCCCGTAGAGCCCTCCAGCCCAGAGGATGAATTGAACATCCGCCGCCATCCGCTCGGCTGCGATCAACGGGGATCCTGCGACGGTGGAAACGATGTATTTCGGCACCCCGATGGGCAGCGCCTGCGCACAATCCAGCGCCAAGTCGGTGCCCATGGTGCCGCCAAGGGCGATCATTCCATCGAACCGCCCTTCATCGTAGAGCCGCCGCGTGGTTGCCGCCGCACCGGCGCTCATCTTCTCGAATGCCTCTCCCTCCTCACCCAAGGCAATCAGCATGTCGATGGTGCAGTCCGCTGCCGCCGCGACGTCATGCTTGGTGATATCGACCGGTTGCGGCGGGTCGCCCAGAACGCTCACGTCCATAGTCAGGACACTGCCACCCTCGTCGCGGATCCGACCAATCAGGTAATCCAGTTCGTTTGCCTTGGTGTCAAAAGTACCGATCACCAATATCGTCTTGGTCATGTCAGCCTCCCCCTCAGACTGAATGGGTTTCCCCCAGAAAGGACGCGCAAAGCCTACTTGCGCGCGCATTGAATCGCGCGTTCCGCTCCTCGGCCCCGGCCTCCCCCATGCGCGGAACGATCCAGCCCACGTAGGTGACCGCGCGCAGGGCAAGAAACAAATCCAGCAGCCGGTCATCCAGCGGCCGAACCTCGCGATACCCTTCCAACAGCGCGGCTTTCAGCGTGGGATAGTCCGGCTCATCCATGTTGCGCAGCAGCGCGGTGGCAATGTCGAACAGACGAAAGCCGAACCCGCCGTCGTCGAAATCAAGAAGTTTGATTTCTTCCCCATCGACAAGCACGTTCTCACGCAACGGATCAGCATGGATCAGACCGTAGTCCAGCCGATCTGCGTATCGCTTCAGTGCTTGCCTCGCCTGAACCCGGAACCGCTCCAACAAGGCGCGTGCTTCGGGATCGAGGGTCGGGTTCTCCCAGAAACACCCCCAGACCGGGTCTTCCCCCAACAACCCGTCCGCATCCCAAGAGCAGCGGGTGAAGCCCGGCGGGTACGTCCAGGCATCACTGGCTTCGTGCAGCCGCGCCAGAATCTGCCCCAGCCGCCGAAATACCAGCGGCCCATCAGCCAGCGCGAGAGGGGCTTGGCCTTCGCCAAGCGGCGTACCATGCATCCAGCCGATCAGGTCGGCGAAACCGCCCCCCACTTGTTCCAAAAGCTTCCCGGAAAGCGACCGGCGGGGCCGCGGCACGTGCAATCCCGCGCGGTCAATCGCATCCAGCCATTGCAATTCGGACCACAGTTCCGCCTCGCTGCGATAGCCCGGACGCTTCAGGCGCAGGGCGAAATCTCCCTCGTTTGTGTGAACTCGGTAGACACGGTTTTCACGACCCGCGACAAAGTCGCATCGGGCCCCGGCAAAGCCCCAAAGGGTAAGTGCCTGTTGTACGGCCTCAGTCACGGGGCGACCGGAGTTTCGGCCATGACCGCGTCGAGCGTGTCAATCAGCAGATCAAGATGCTCTTCGGCGAAGGGCATCGGAGGACGGATCTTGAGCGTGTTCTTGTGCCGCCCCAGCTTTGACAGCAGGATGCCCCGGTTCCGCATCGCGTTGACCACTCGGTCAGCATACGTGCTGGCTGGATCCTTGGTGCCCCGGTCAAGAACAAACTCTGCACCAAAAACCATGCCGCTTTGGCGCACATCACCAATGACCTCGTATTTCTTCGCCAATTCGGTCAGCCGCTCTTGTGCCAGTCGCCCGATCCGGGCGGCATGAGCTTGCAGGTTACGGTCCTGTAACTCGCGCAACACCGCCATGGCCGCGGCGCAGGAGACCGGGTTGCCTCCGAATGTGTTGAAATATCGGAACGCGTGACGAAATCGCGCCATGATCTCGGGCGTTGTCACCAGACCGGCGACGGGATGACCATTGCCCATCGGCTTTCCCATGGTCACGACATCCGGGATCACGCCCTGTTTCTGATGCGCCCAGAAATGGCTTCCCGAGCGACCAAAGCCGGATTGCACCTCGTCACAGATCAATAGCCCGCCAGCCTTGCGCACCGCCTCTGCCGCGGGCTTCAGCCAGCCTTCAGCTTGGGTCGGGAAGCCCTCGTTCAGAAAGAGCGGACAGACGATCAGCGCGGCAAACCCGATGCCCGCCTCCTCCAGCGCGTCGATCTGTTCCCGCACCTGCGCGGCAAAGCGTTGCCCATCAGGATCGTCGATCCGATAGCTGTCGGGCGCATGCACATGGCGTAGATACTGCCCCAGTCCAAATCCCACTTCGGGGATGTTGCTTTTGGACAGGTGACTGACCAGCGCGGTATTGCCGTGATAGGTTGCATCCGTCGCGATGATGCCACGCTTGCCTGTCATTGCTTCGGCCATACGCAACGCGATGTCGTTGGCCTCGGACCCCGAGCAGGTCAGTATCGCGGTTCGAAGATCGCCGTCGAAGGTATCTACAAGCGCCTCGGTGTAGTCCAGAATTCCAGTATGCAGGTAACGGGTGTGGGTGTTCAGCCTGCCAGCCTGTTGGCAGATCGCATCCACAACCCGCGGATTGCAATGCCCCACGTGCGGCACGTTGTTGTAGCAGTCCAGATACCGGCTGCCGCTTGCGTCCCACAACCAGACGCCCTCCCCCCGGACGATATGCACCGGGTCGTCGTAGAAGGTCGAAACATTCGGCCCAAGCAGAGCGCGCCTGCGTTCAACTATTCCCGACATCGCCAGTCTCCTTTCACACCACCGCGCAGCGCCACGGGTTGTTGACTTTCAAAGATGGTTCTATATTGTAACCGCTGGTTGATAATTTAAACCCCCGGATTTTCAGCGTCAATGACCGAAGGCTACAGGTCGTTCCGGAGCCTCATCGAAACGGAGAAGCGCAATGTCGTCCACAGTTGCCAAAGCCTTGTCTCTTCTGGAGTATTTCTCCGAGGAAGAGCCCGAACTGGGCCTTTCCGAACTGACCAGACGCGCCGGGATCAACAAGGCCTCGGTCTATCGCCTGTTGACCAGCCTGACCGACGCCGGACTTCTGGAGCAAAAGGAAGGGACGCGCGCATATTCTCTGGGTGCGGGGGTCTTGAGGCTGGCGCAGATCCGCGAGGCGACCTCACCCATTGCTTCGATTGTGAGCCCGGCACTGGAACAGTTGGCAAATAACCTCGGTGAAACGGCACATGCCTCGATCATCTCAGGGCCAGCTCTTGCGACAATCGGAATTTGCGAAAGCACGCGCAGCACGCGGGTGTCCCTGATCGCGGGCGAGATACTGCCGCTTCACAGCACCGCATCCGGTGTCGCGGTGTTGGCATTTGGCTCCCAAGCGCTACGAGACCGGACATTGGTTTTGCCGCTGAAATCCCAGACGATCTACACCATGACCGATCCGGAAGAAGTCCGCGAAAGCATCGCGATTGTGCAGCGGCAGGGATATGCAACGTCCGAAGAAGAAAACGAAGAGGACGTCTATGGCATTGCGGTTCCCTTCTTCGACCAAAGCGGAATGGCTCGGGGTGCGCTCGCCGTGGCCACACCGTGCCACAGGATGACGGACAGTCTCCGCCAACAAATTGTAACATCGCTATGGCAAGAGGCCGATGCCGTGTCCCACGCGATCGGCGGACACCCCTCGCGGATGTTTTCACAAGCGATTGCGCAAACGGTCGGAGACGGATGAAAGCCAATGAAACTGATCGGAACAGGAAACGCCCCAACTCTCAGCTCACCAAGGCATCTCAGGCAAGCTGGAAAACAGGCAACAAAGGCGGCGGTGGCGGAGGCTCAGGGAGCGATACAGTGCGCGATTTCCGTGGCGCTTACTGGTAAAAAATGTAAATTTTCAGAATAATATGGCGATTCTCGTGTCATCTGATCTCATCGCATGTCGCCGAATGTCAGAGATAAAGTGTATCCGGAGTGTCTCTCTTGCCCAGTCCAATGTCCACTGATGTAGCCATCCGCAAATGGAAGCCCGAGAAGCCGGGCGAAGCCCGCAGTGTTGGTGGGCGAGACGGGCTCTACGTTCGTGGCTGGCCTTCCGGAAGCAAGGCGTTTTATCTCCGGCCCAAGACTTGGCTGAAGGTCGGTGACTATCCGGAAGTCAAGCTGGCGACGGCGCGTGAAATTGCGCTGACCGCCAAGCGCCTGCGCGGCGAAGGGTTCGGGATCGAGGCGCTCAAGAAGGGGCTGGCCAACTCGAACGATGCGGCCACCTTTGAGAAGGTTGTCCGAGGTGCGGTGCTGGGCGGTCTTTCGGATCAACACGACCATCGGGTGCCCACCTATGATGATCTCTGGCAAGACTGGTTCGCGGATGTCGAACCGCATCTGCAAGCCGGTCCAAGCCGTCGCCGCCCACGTGCGATCCATGAGCAGCACATCAGCCCCGTGATCGGCAAACGCCCAATCAACGAGATCCGACGTCGAGAAATCCATGACCTCTTGCTGCCGCTCTTCCGCAAGATTCCGGTCACGGCAGGGCATGCTCTGGGGCACATCGACAAGGTCTTTGAACTGGCGATCACGCGCGAGTTTCGCGAGGAAAACCCCACGCCGCCAAGGTCGCAATTCCCCAAGAGGAGCACGCCGAAACGCCATCACGGAACGTTGCCGGCCGAGGATATGCCGCGGCTGTGGCAAGCTGTTCAGGCGACCAACGCCAGCCCGTCCACCAAACTCGCGATCCTTGTCGCCATGGTGACAGGGCACCGCGTGGGCGTGGTCGTCCAGGCGAGGTGGGATCATATCGATCTCGACACAGGTGTTTGGACCGTCCCTGCGCGCAGCAGCAAGGAGGATACTGGTCACATGAAATCGGGCCGCGAGTATTCCCTGCGGATACCGGATGGCCTCCTGGCTCAACTGGTCGCGCTCAAGGCCGCAAATCCCTCTGCTGAGTTCGCCTTCGAGAGCCCGACGACGCGAGGCCATGTCTCGCCGAATGCGCTCCTGAAGATCCTCAAGCGATACGATACCAGTTTGACCAATCACGGCTTCCGGAATGCGATCAAGGAATACTGTCGCCGAGCCTCGCCGCCCGTCCCCGACCACATTGCGGACGCCTTTTGCGATCACAGTTTGAAGGGGCTGGATGCAAGCTACCGCAGAATTGACACTTCTGGCGAGCGGGCCGACCTTTCAAGGCGCCTCTATGAGTTCATCGCTGGAAAATGAAGACACCACTTGACCTGCCCCCTGCTGGTGTTGGGCGGCTTGACTTAAATTCATAATATCGAGATAAATCGATATATGAACATAGATAAAGCTCTCTCAGCTCTTAACAACCCGATCCGCCGCCAGATACTTGCGTGGCTCAAGGACCGTTCCAACTTCCCGCCAGCCTTGCCGGAACACGCTGATCTGACCGGTGTATGCGTCGGCTACATTCAGGAAAGGGCCAACCTCTCTCAATCGACAGTGTCGACTTACATGCGCCTGCTCAAGGATGCGAACCTCGTGACCTCGGAACGACATGGCCAATGGACTTTCTACAGCCGGAATGAAGAAGCCATCGCGGCGATGCTGAAAACGCTGCAAGAGGAAGTGTAGCCATGACCATCAACGACCCTCTCATCCTGCCAAATGGCGTCACACTCAAAAACCGCATCGTGAAATCCGCGATGTCAGAGGCGCTTGCGGACGCGGACAACAATCCAACACACGCCCTTATCGACCTCTTCGCGCGATGGAGCTCGGGGGGCGCGGCATTGCTGATCACCGGAAACACACCTGTGGATAGAATGCACCTCGAACACGCGGGAAACTTCGTTCTGGACCCCGATACGGATATGAAGAGCGCCTCAGCACTGGCCGCGGCAGGTAAAAGCGGTGACGCCAAAACCCTCGTGCAACTCGCTCACGCCGGTCGGCAAACCCCCGAAGCGATCAATGCCTCCCCAACATCTGTTTCAGACCTCCAATTGGATTTACCGGGCTACGGCAAGCCGACCCCGGCAAGCGAGTCCGATTTCGAAGAGATCATTGCAAAGTTTGTCCGGTCCGCCAGAATCGCTCAAGAGGTTGGTTTTGATGGCGTTGAGATTCACGCCGCACATGGCTACCTGCTGAGTTCCGCCTTGTCGTCCCGGATCAACACCCGCACCGACCGTTGGGGCGGTTCATTGGGAAACCGGGCACGGCTAGTGATTGAGGTGGTCAAAGCGGTTCGGAGCGCCGTGAATCCATATTTTATTGTTGCCGTCAAACTGAACTCATCCGACTTCCAGAAAGGCGGCTTCGACCACGCCGAGGCTGTTCAGGTAGCCGTGATGCTGGAAGCCGAGGGAATAGATTTCATCGAAATCTCCGGCGGCAATTTCGAAAAACCGACGGCATATCAACACGTTTCGAAAAGTGGTTCGACGCAGATACGCGAAGCTTACTTTCTCGACTACGCCGCCGCGATCAAGGTGGCACTGACCATTCCCCTGATGGTCACCGGAGGTTTTCGATCTTCCTGCGTCATGAACGACGCCATTTCACGCGGCAAAACCGACTTGATCGGGATAGGCCGCCCCTTTGTCGCTGATCCAGGTTTCGCCGCCAAATTGCTCAGCGGCGAAATCGCCAAAGCACCTGCTGTTGAACAAAATTTCCCGCCCGCCGACACTTTGCCGCGTGGCGCGGTCCTCAATTGGTTCTGCACACAGATCGAACTTGCGGGAACAACAGGTTCACCGGACCTCGCAATGTCTCTTGTAGATGGGCATGAACGCTACTTGAATCAAATAAAACTGGCCACTGAGCGGCTACTCGAAGCGAGATGCGATTGACCTCTGTCTGAAAATAGCTTCGAACACTACTTGTAGCGGACATTTTTGCAGGCTTGATGGAAGTAAGCTTGGTGCGCAAGACTGCCAATTGCGAGCCTCTACGGCTGCTGCTTTTCTCGTGGATAACAGGGAAAAATGTCAAAAAGTAGTTATCGGGTAGGAATAGTAGATCTCTCTGCATTTCGGACGCCTACACCCGCTTGGCAACCCGGTCGTTCAGCCAGCCAAGCGTGTCGTCGGTGCTACCGTCGGGTTTGTATTCCGCGCCTAGCGGACGGCCATAGCCCAGATCGGAAATGACCCGGAACACGTGGTCATAGTTGATCTCTCCATGATCCGGGGAGCCGCGACCCGGGACAGAAGCGAACTGGATGTGCCCAATCGACGGCAGGAGCGTCTCGATCCTGTGAGACAGATCGCCCTCCATCAGTTGCACATGGTAGCAGTCGAACATCAGTTTCAGGTTTGACATCCCCACCGCCTCGATGATCGCCAGCGCCTGGTCGGTCGTCGTCAGGAAATAGCCCGGCGCGTCGTATTTGTTCAGCGGTTCGATCAGGATGGTGATGCCGTGGGGGGCGGATTGCGCGCAGGCGTATTTCAGGTTCGAGACAAAGGTGTTGCGGGCCGCGTACCCAGCGGCAAACCCGGCCATGACATGGATGTTCGGTGTTCCGATGGCGGCAGCATAGGCGATGCCCTCGTCGATGGCCGAACGCGCTTCGGCTTCGCGGCCGGGGATGGCCGACAGTCCATTGTCACCGGCGGCGACAGCGCCACGCCGGGTGTTCAGGCCCAGCATCTGCAGACCGGTCTCATCCAGAGCGGCCTTCACCGCGTCGGTGGGAATGTCATAGGGCCAGTGGCATTCGACGGCGTCGAACCCCGACGCCTTGGCGGCCCGGATGGCTTCGGGCAGCGGTCGGTCGGCCCACAGGAAACCGAGGTTGGCAGAAAATCTCATCCGTCCCACTCCACATCGAATTTGGTGATCAGCGCCCGAACCTCGGCCTCAGTTAGGCCGCGCGGGTGCACGCTCCGCGTCAGCATCGCCAGGCGCGCGGTGTCTTCGAGCTCCTCGATAGCGTTGCAGGCGGCCTCGACATCCTTGCCGGCCACGACGGGGCCGTGATTGGCCAGCATCACCGCGCTGCGTTTGCCGGCAAGCCCGCGCACCGCCTCACCCATCGCCGGGTCGCCCGGCAGGAAGAAGGGCAACAGCTTGACCCGGCCCAGCTTCATGATCCCGTAGGGCGTGAGCGGCGGCAGGAAGTTGTCTTCGTCCACGTCCGGCATCATGGAAAGCGCGACGGAATGACAGGAATGCAGATGCACCACCGCGCCCGCCGTGCTGCGGGTGTCGTAGAACGCGGAATGCAGCGGCATTTCCTTGGTCGGTTTGTCGCCTTCGACGTGGTTGCCATCAGCGTCGAAGCGGCTGAGCCGGGCGGGATCGAGCCGGCCAAAGCTGGTGCCGGTCGGCGAAACCAACAGGCCGCCATCCTCGGTCTTGGCCGAGATATTGCCGGTACTGCCGCTGGTAAGGCCACGGTCGAACATCGATTTGGCCAAGAGACAGATCTGTTCGCGCAAGCGCGCCTCTGCGGTCATGACGTCAGCCTTTCCTGCGCGTCGGTAAAGAACGTCTCGCGGCCGAAATTGCCGGATTTCAGGGTAAGCGCGATCTGGAGACCGCCAGAGTGGCAATAGGTCCAGGGCACACCGGGCGCGATCTCTGTCCCGATGTCCAACTGGGCGACACCCAACGCCTTGGTGACCGCGCCAGAGGTTTCTCCGCCCGCAACGATCACGCGGCGCGCGCCCCTGTCGCGCGCCGCGACCGCGCAGGCCGACAGCGCGGCTTCGACGATCTCGCCTGCGCCAGCCACGCCCAGCCTGTCCTGCGCCGCGCGTACGCTTTCTGGATTGGCCGTGGCGTAGATCAACGGAGCCGCCTCCAGATTCTGTCCCGCCAACCAGTCCAGCGCCTTCTGCGGTCCGTCCTCCGCCAGTGCCAGCGGGTCCAGCTGGAAGGCCGTGGCGCCGCGGTTGATATAATCCGCCACCTGCTTGTTGGTCAGGGCAGAGCAGCTGCCCGATAGCACGATGGTGCCTCTGCCAAGCGTCGGCGCCTTTGCCTTGGGCGCATCAGGCGAAAGCGTGCCATCGGCCAGGTAAAGCGCGGGCAGCGGCATGGCCACGGCGCTGCCGCCAGTCATCAGCGGCATGCCGCGGCAGGCTTCGGCGATCACTGACAGGTCCTCGTTTGCCACGGCATCGACCACCACGTGAGCCACGCCCTGCGTCTTCAGCGCGTCCAGCTCCGCCCGCAGCGCCTGCGGCCCCTGCGCCACCGTCAACCTGTCCGCCAGCCCCACGGGGAGCGTCACCTGCGGTTTCAGCAGGCGCATCAGATTGCTGTCGCGCATGGGGGTCAGCGGGTGATCCCTCATCGGGCTCTCCGCCAGCGGCTGACGCCCGACAAACAGATTGCCCATGAAGATGGAGCGCCCGTTTTCCGGGAAGGCCGGGCAATAGATCGTCTGATCCGTGCCCAAATCCGCCATCAGCGCTTCGGCCACGGGGCCGATATTGCCTTCTGCCGTGCTGTCGAAAGTCGAGCAATACTTCCAAAAGAAGCGCCGCGCCCCCGCCGCCTGCAGCCATTTCAGCGCAGCGAGTGTCTCGGCAACGGCTTCACACACGGGAGCGGTTCGTGATTTCAGCGCGATCACCTCGAAAGCGGCAGGATCCGACGGCGGTTGTTCGGGGACACCAATCCTAAGGGAAACCCGAACCCCGCTGCGGGCAAGGAGCCCGGCAAGGTCCGTTGCACCGGTGAAGTCATCGGCAATACAGCCAAGAACGGTCGTCATTTGTCCTCTCCCGCCAATGCCAGACGCGCGCTACGGGTATAGACCTTGGCCACTGCAGCATCATCCTCCTGACCAAGCCCCATCCCTACGGCGGCGAGGAACTGCCTCATCGCAAGGGCAGTGATCGGGGGACTGAACCGCGCTGACCTCGCGATGTTCAGCACGATGCCCAGATCCTTGGGCCAAATAATGACCGAATTCAGCAGCGTGCAGTCCCCAAGTACGATATGTGGTGTACGGTTTTCCATCATCCAGCTGGTGCTGGCGCATTTGCTGATCACCTCGACGAACTTCTCGGGGGCCAAACCCTGGGTCATGCCAAAGGTCAGCGCCTCGGCCATGGTGGCAATATTCACTCCAGCCAAAAGCAGGTTGACCGCCTTCATAGCGCTGCCTGTCCCGGCTTCGCCCCCGAGCTCGAACACTATCTCGGCGATGCTATCCAAGAACGGCTGGGAAACGGTCAAGGCATCGGGCGTGCCCGAGGCCACAATCGACAATTTCCCGCTGGCGGCCTTCGCGGCTCCGCCCGAAATCGGTGCGTCGAGATAGAGAATCCCGTCCGCGGCGCAGCGCACCGACATCTCCCTTTCAAAGGCCGAGGGCGCGGTGGCACAGGCTACGACCACCGCTCCGGACCGCAACCGGGCGACGATACCATCCACGCCGAAAATCACGCTATTGGTTTGGGCTGTGTTCAGAACAACAATCGCAACGGCATCCAGATCACCGGCGGCGTTGGTCAGGGCACCGCCCTGCCCGCCCTCTGCCTGGAACCGGGCAACATGATCGGAGCTGATGTCCGCCCCCCAGACCCTGTGGCCACCGCGAAGCGCGGAGACGGCAATGCCGTAGCTCATCGCGCCCAACCCGACTACAGCCACGTTTTTGCTATTGTTTGTCATTTCAGTTTCCTTTCGCCCACCGGGGCCACCGCGGGGCAACGTCAGGTAAGAATAGAACAGCCATCAGCGCAGCGATCTGCAATTACCATTGGACACGCAGCCCACCGCCACCGCGCACGCCGACACGCAAGGCTTCCGGCAGTCCAAGGCATCAGATCGTGTCGCGTGGGACGTAGGCGGGCGCAATCATAGATGTTGTCAGATCAGCAGCACCACTATTTTCGAAGTCGACAATCGCAGCGACCGCCATTGAGGCCAGCTTTCGAACCGGCTGCCGTATAGTACTGATCCTGTACGCTCCCAGTGCCGCGCTAGGAATGTCGTCGTATCCCACCACGGCGACATCCCCCGGAACCGAAAGGCCAAGGTCGATCCTCAATGCATCAAGCCCCCCAAGCGCCATGACATCGTTGCCGAAGAATATCGCATCCGGATGCTTTTCACTTTTGGAAAGCCGCAGCATAGCCTCATGTCCGGCTTGGTAAGACCCTTCCGTCACTTGAAGTGACGTGCACTGCACTCCTGCCTGGTCGAGCACGTATCGAAACCCTGCCGCGCGCTCTTCATAGATACCGGCTTCGATCTGACGCGTCACCACCGCAGGATTGCGGGCTCCGCCATCAAGCAGCGCTTGCGCGGCAAGCATGCCGCCCTTGAAATGATCGGTCGAGATGTTGGCCGCTTCGACATCCCGCAACACGCCAAGATTCAGAATGATCGGCATCTGTGACTGACCGGAGAAGAACTTGGAAATCTGCGCCGAGGGTGAGATACCCATGACGATGGTCGACACCATGTGATATTGAGCGATGAGTGGCAGGATGCTCTTGGCATCGCTTGCGGTATCGACCTTGAACAGAGTTGGCAGGAACCCCGCCTCTCGCAACCCGTCTGACAGCTTGTCCAGCAAATCGGCAAGAAAGGGGTTGAGCAGCGGACCAGTGAGTATGCCCACCACGTTGCTAGCCTTTCCGGCCAGCACACGAGCCGCAATATTTGGCTCGTAGCCCAGTTTTTCTGCCGCCTCCAACACCAGCTTGCGCCGTTTAGCTGAAACAGATGCCCCCTTTGTGAAGGTGCGAGACACGACTGATCGGGATACCCCTGCTGCGCGCGCAACATCATCGGCGGTCACCCGGCTTGCGGATATCTTTTTGCCCATCGCGCCGCTTTCATTCCTTCTTTTTTCTAGATTACTCCGAGCTACGCTATCGGAAGCCATTGCCCCGCACAAACTGCGATCACACTAGGTTGGGCAGCCACAAAACGATGGCCGGAAACGAGAACAGGATTGCAATTGTCACGATGTCCATCGCGAGAAACGGTAAGACACCTTTGAATATGGATCCCAGCGGGATGTCGGGGCGCACACCGGCCACAACGAAGCAGTTTAGCCCCACGGGCGGCGTGATCAGCCCGATCTCAACCACCTTGACCACGAGTATCCCAAACCAGATCGGGTCAAAACCCAGTCCGACTATGGCAGGAAAAATGATCGGCAGGGTGAGAAGCAGCATACCGATGGCATTCATGAACATGCCAAGCACGACATAGGCCAATAGAATGACGCTCAGGATCACCGAGGCATGCATGTCGAGGGACACGATCCAGTTAGCCACCGCGCCCGGCAAGCCGCTGAAGGCCAAGAACCGCGCGAGGATCAGCACGCCCCAGATGGTGGCAAAGATCATCACGGTCAGGCGGATCGAATCCATTAGGCAGGAATGCAGCTCTCGAATCGAGAATTTCCCGGAAGCCAGGAACATCAGAAAAACGATCCCGGCGCCCACGGCCCCAGCCTCAGTAGGCGTTGACCAGCCCGAGGACATGCCGATGATGATCACCAGGATCACGGCAATAATCGGCAGCACCCGCGGCACCTCGGCCAAGCGCACGCGCCAGCTTTCTCGGATGATCTGCGGCCCGTCGCCTGCCCCGGTCTTGGCGGCAAAGACGATATAGGCCGCATAGACCAACGCAGAAAAGAACCCCGGAATGAAGCCTGCCAGCAGCAGCTTGCCAATCGATTCCTCAACGATGATGCCGTAGACCACGAGGATCGTGCTGGGCGGGATCAGCGAGGCAAGCGTGCCACTAGCCGCAACCAGCGCCGCAGAGTTCTTCAACGAGTAGCCACTCTTGGACAGTTCCGGGATCGCGACCCGGGCAAAGACTGCGGCTGTTGCCGTGCTTGCCCCGGAAACGGCGCCGAAACCGGCGCTGGCAAAGATCGTGGCCACTCCAACCCCGCCCGGCATCCATCCCAGCCAGGCCCGGGCGAACCTGTAGGCCCCGTTGATCATGCCCGCCGAGTTGGCCAGAAAGCCGATCAGGATGAACAGCGGCAGAACGGACAATTCGTAGCGCGCTGTGCTGTCATAGGGGATCAGCCCCGATATGTTGGTGGCTACGCCAAAGCCCTTGAGGTAGCTCAACCCCAGGAAGCCGGTGATCGCCGCGGCGAACACGATGGGAAAACCAACGAGGATGAGGACGAACAATCCGGCAACGCCGATGAGTCCCACGGTGATAGGGTCCATGTCTCTATCCTTTGATCAAGTCTGGAAGGGGTCGTTCAGTCGACGGCTTCGTTGACGGGGTCCGGCGGAACCGGAATGGCGATTGCCGATCGTGCCGGATCCATGAGCAAACGTCCGTGCGCCCAGATGGTCAGGACCAGCCGCGCCGCGAGGATGGCGAAAGACAGCGGCGCCATCAGCTTTGACGGCCAGGTCGGCCAGTTCATAGCAATGGTAGTGTCGCCGATCATGTAGGACCGGCTGAAGTGCGACAGCGACCCTTGGAACAATTGCACCGTGATCAGCAGGGCGCAGCCGGCGATGAGGATTTCGGTTACATGGGCGCTGCGCCCCGTGAGTTTGCGGTTGACCAGGTCCATGCGGACGTGACCGGCCTTGCGGTAGCAATAGGACAGGCCCAGCAAGCCATACAGTGGCCCCACCAGGACCAAAACGTCGAACTGCCCGCGCAGGGGCGCGCTCAGCAGGTTGCGTGACAGGATTTCCGCTACACTCAGCCACAAGAGGCCGAAAATGACCCAGGCCCCAATGGCGGCGCCAAGGTTCTCCACCGCGCTGACCGCCCGGTTCAGCGCCGCCAGGATCTTGTCGGATTTCTTCATAATATTCCCCATGCGAAGCTGTGGTTTCAAACGGTCGCAACAGGAGTGACGGGTGAGCCGACCGCGCCGGGCAGGCGCAGCGGCGGAGCGCTGAGGAAAAACCGTGTTCGTCCAGCCCGGTTCAGCCACCTCGCCAGGTCTGACAGGTGCCAGAGTTCGCCCAGCGGCAGCCCCAGCTTGAACAGACAGTGGTTGTGCAGCGGCAGCAAGACACCGTCGGTGCGCGGTGCCGCTGGACGGTGCTCGACCACCGCATTGTCGGCAACCAAGGCCGCGATGCCGGACCCCGATATCCAGTCCAGTAGGCTGCGATCCGCGCCATCCAGTTCAGCCCCGACACAGGCCAGTGTCTTGGCATCCGGGGTATCCCCCATCTTCCACAGTTCGCGCGCGAAACCGGTGTGCAGGCACAGTACATCGCCCACCTCGATCTCAAGGCCAAGTACATCCATTGCATGGTTCAGTTCCGGCAAGCCGATCAATCGGCGCTCGGGGCCAAAGACCTTTTCTAGGTCGACCAGCACACCCCTGCCCTGCACACAGCTTTCGGCAAGCCGATCAATGCCCAGCGGGTTGGATCCGCCGCGGCCGCTTTCGGCGTCCGGCGCGATCACGTCGACGCGCGCCCGATAGCCGTTGTAGTAGACCTCTTCCGCGACCCCGTCTCCATCCGCATCGAAGAGCGCGCCGTTATGGGCCAGAGAATCCCACTGGGTGGAATACTGGCTGTAGATCGTGATGACATCGTCGCAAGAGACATCGACGACGCCCGCGTGCTCCTGCTCGACCCGGTAGTGATAGGCCTCTCCGTGACGCCGGACCGTAGGTTTCAGCTTTGGCGATTTGCGGTTGGGGTTCAGCACGTTGCGCCCCGGAATATCCAGCGGCAGGCTGAGACAGAAGGTGAGGCCCTCGCGGATCTCCTCGGCCGCCTTCCGACGCCGTTCCGGCGTGATCAGATTGAGCCGACCCAAGCAGTCATCATCTCCGAAATCGCCCCAATTCGACCCGGGCGGGCGATTTTGAAATCGCCGCTGCCCACCTTGTTCTTTGCTCATGCTAAATGGCCTCCTTCGACCGCCAAGAACCGCCGGGGCGGTTATTTTTCGGACGAAACCGCCGCCATCATGCGATCGAACAATTCCTGACCGGGCAGGCCCTTTGCCTCGGCGTCTGCGATCCACTCCCGCCACAGCGGCACACCTGCCAGCTCGCGGAACTTTTCGCGTTCAGCCTCCGGGATTGTCACGATGATCAGGCCGTCATCGCGGAAGGCCTGCATCGCATCGGTAACCGCCGCGCCATAGGCTTCGGCGAAGGCAGCATAGGCCACGTCTCGCGCCTCGAGCGCGATATCGCGGTATTCCTGCGGCAACGCGTTCCACGCATCAAGGCTGACAACCCAGGGGCAGTTCACGGTTCCGGGGGCAAGGTTTTCGGTCACCCAGTCCGAAGGCTCGTACAGCCGGTAAGAGGCCATGGCGTAATGCGCAATGGCCACGGAATCCAGCACTCCCTGCGACAGCGCCTGGTAGGTTTCTGGCGCCGACAGCGACATCGGGACAGCACCAGCCTTTTCATAGGCAGCCCCCAAAGGCCCCAAGGCGCGGACACGCAGACCTTCGATTCCAGCCACGGTTTCCACCGCGTCGCCCCGTCCGATCAACTCCATCTGCGGCAGGACCGAGGACAGCATCCACTTGGCATTCCAGCGCGCAAGCTCCTTCTCGACGACAGGATGCGAATACACCGCTTCATGTGCGGCGCGCTGGTCGGCGGGATCCTCGAACGGAAGGAAGGGCAGCTCGACGACCATGGACGCCGGATGCTTGCCGGGGTGGAAGCCACCGCAGTAGTTCGCAACCTCGAAAGCACCCAACTGCAGGTTGTCGAGATTGTTCCGCGGCGCTGACAGCTCTCCACCGTAGTGGATGGCGATCTGGAACGCGCCATCCGTGCGTCGCGAGATTTCCTCAGCCCAGGCTTCGGCACCCGCCGTGGCAGCGCGCGGCGTACCCCATGTCGACGCCTGCCACCGGACATCCTGCGCATTCGCCGCCGTGGCTGCAGCAAGCGTAATTGCGCCTGCAAGTAAAGCCGCAGGTGTTTTCAGTTTTCCAATGCATGTCATGCGCATCTCCTCCGATTCGCTTCCCCTCAATACCCAGTATGAACATTTTGGATACGCGTGCAATAACTCACTTGGCGCCCAAGCACCGAGAAGACGCCACCCCAAAGGGCGGAGCGCTGCAATCATATGATATTAATCGTTAAATTCTTAATCTCGTGATGAGCCAAAGATTCTGATTGCACTCCCATGATATCTACAGATACTGAACGCGTGTGCAAAATGGGATGCAGAAATGGCTGACAGTTTCTTGATAGGTAACGGCTCCGGCTTCTCCGGCGACCGGATCGACGCGCCGATTCCGGTGGTCAGGACACTTGTTGCGGACGGACGGCCATCCGCGATCTTTTTCGAGGTTCTGGGAGAGCGCACCGTGGCTCTCGCCCAACTTGAGCGCTCGACGTCCAACGATAGCGGCTACGAGCCAATGCTCGAACCGCTCCTCAGCCCCATTCTGAAAGACTGCTTCGAGAATGGTATCAAGATCATCGGGAATTTTGGCGGCGCCAACCCGATGGGAGCCGCCCGCTGCATTAGCCGGCTGGCGAAATCCCTGAACCTCAAGGGTATGCGCATCGGCGTGGTGCTCGGCGACGACATCCGCGAACAGGTTTCGCTGGACGAACTGGAAGTCTACGAGGCAGACGAAGACATCGACGTACACGATGGGACACTGGTGTCCGCCAATGCGTACCTGGACGCTCAGCCACTAGTCGAGGCGCTCGCTAAGGGTGCAGACGTGGTGATCTGTGGCCGGACGGGCGATCCTTCGCTGGCCCTTGCCCCCCTGATCCACCATTTCGGCTGGTCTGCGGATGACTGGGATCTGCTGGCCGCCGGCGCCACTGCGGGGCATCTACTGGAATGCGGGTCGCAGGTATGCGGCGGGGTCTTCTTCGAACCCGGTTACAAGGAAATCCCCAACCCCGAAAATATCGGCTTTCCGATTGCCGAAGTCAGCGCTGCTGGCAGCATCGTTGTCGGCAAAGCGGCCGGGACCGGAGGGGTCGTGGATGAACGGACCATCAAGGAACAACTCCTGTACGAGATCCACGACCCGTCAAATTACATTACCCCGGATGTGACCGTCGACCTGTCCGATGTGACTTTGAGCCGAATAGGCGAAGACAGGGTTCAGATCCTCGGCGTTACAGGCAGTTCGCGCCCGAAAAAGCTAAAAGTCACCGCGTGTTTCGGCGGCAGCTACCTCGGAGAAGGCGAAGTGTCCGTGGCTGGGCCGAATGCCCTCGCCCGCGCCCAAGCGACCCGGCAAGTTCTACGAGATAGGCTGAAGTTCCGAGGGCTTGATGTCACCGCGCGGTTTGACCTGATCGGCGTCTCCAGCGTCCATGATTCCGCTGATGGTGCACTCAGCCAGCAAGACCTCGGGCCTGACCCAGGCGACATTCGCATTCGACTGGCAGCCGCAGGGGCCGACAAGAACGACGTCGAGCAGTCAGCACGCGAGGTCTTGGCCCTTCTGTGTTGCGGGACGGCCGGTACCGGCGGCGCAAGATGGCGCGTCACCCGCAGGGTCGTCACGCGATCCTACCTGGCCGATCGAACGGCAATCACAACCCAGTCCCTATGTATTACAAGCGAGGACCTGCTATGACTGAAAACGACCCGATCGTCAAAGTTCCGTTGCACGAGGTGGCGCACGGACGGGCTGGCGACAAAGGCAACCGACTAAACATCAGCGTTATCCCCTACAACGAAGCCGCTTACACATATATCGCCAAACAAATGACAGCAGAACGCGTGCATGAGGTCTTTCGCTATCGGGGAACGACCAAGGTTCAGCGCTATGACCTGCCGAAATTGGCCAGCTTCAATTTCGTGATCGACAATGTGCTTGAAGGAGGGGTCAACTCATCGCTCAACTTGGATGGCCACGGCAAGACGCTTTCGTTCCGCCTTTTGGCCGAAGAGGTCGAAGTTCCCGAAAGCACGTTACACCCCGCAAGCCCCTACAAGAGGTCGGCCTGATGCAGTCGAAATCCAAAGATATTGCCGCCAATGTCCGCAATGAACTTCCGGAACTGGAAGACATCCAGGACAAGGATCTGCGCGATAAGGTAGTCGCCGCCTGGAGCATGTCTTTATCACAAGAAGGATTGAGCCGCATTTCCAACATGGAAGGCTGTGGCTCACCTGGCCGGTTGCAACTACGCAGCGGCACACAGCTGACCCATATCCGCGCCGTGACAAACATGGCACGCGCGAGCGGCGAAGCACTAAAAGCGTCTGCGCCCGACTTACCGCTTGATTTGGACGTGCTTATCGCCGGAGGCCTGCTGCACGACGTGGGAAAACCGTTCGAATTCAACCCCGACAAGCGCATGGCATGGACCGAGCGGCCCTCAGCGTGCGGATTTCCCTCGATGCGCCACCCAGCCCACGGCTGGCACATCTGCCTAATGGCGGGATTGCCTATCGAGGTCGCCCATATCGCTGGCGCGCACTCACATGAAGGCGAGCACGTGCAACGCTCTCTTGAATGCACTCTCGTTCACCACGCGGACTTCTGCTACTGGCGTGCGTTGAAGGTCTCCGGCCTGCTGCTTGACCCGGCGCTTTCGTGATTGTCGGAAGCTGGCCGCCTGCCGCGTGACCCACCAAACTTACGTGTCAGTATAAGCTGCCCGAGCCCAGGTCTTTCATTGCTGACTCCGGCGCGCACCGGTCGGAACCAGCCGAACCGCCTCCCCCTGCGTCGACCGCCCCAGTCGCGCGCTCCTGCAGGACGTCGAACAAGCCCCGTGTCTTCATTTGACGCACGCCCCTCTTTCTTGGCGGACCATCCGAGCCATCCAGATGCACGATACAGCCTGGGGCACAACGCGTTCGATGTGACTGGTCCCGACCTCTGTCAAAACCTGCCACAGTTAGCGAGCAAGTGACGCTTGGTACGCATCCAACTCCTTGATGAGCGTACGACCTGACAGGACCTCATTCCTTGCACAGAACTCTGCCCATATTTGACCAAAGGGCAGATCCTTGAACTCCTCAGTCAGCATAAAACGGCTCAAATAATCAAATCTGTCTTCTGCCGCACGCAACTGATCAAACGGCATGAGCAATGCCCTTAACAACGCCTTTTGCATGTTCCGGGTTCCAATCACCCAAGCCGCGGTCCGGCTAATCGTGGCATCAAAAAAGTCGAGACCGATGTGCGTGCGACCCAGCAAGTCACTAGCGACAAGTTCGTTGGCCACAGCCTGCACGTCGTCGTTCAGCAGAATGACGTGGTCGCTGTCCCAGCGCATTGGGCGCGACACGTGTAGCAGGACTTCGTCAACCGACAGGGCTACCGCAGACAGCTTGTCTGCAATGCTCTCGGTCGGATGGAAGTGCCCCATGTCGAGGCACAGCAATGTGCCGTTTCGGATGGCATATCCCATGTAGAACTCGTGGCTGCCAACGGTGCAGGCCTCGACCCCGATTCCGAAAAGCTTGCTTTCGACGGCGTCCAGCATGTGCGCCCTGTCCTGCGGGTCTGCCAGCATGGCGTCGATGGAGGTCTCAAGACGCTGGCGCGCCATCATCCGATCGACGGGAACGTCCTTGAAACCGTCCGGTACCCAGATGTTGTTTACGCAGGCACTGCGCAGCTCCGCCCCCATCCGCGCGGCGATTTCACGGGAGCGTTTGCCGTGCTCGATCCAGAAGTCTCGGATGCCTTCTTCGGGATGCGCCAGCGTCAGGTTGTCGTCAGCGTTCTCGTGGGCAAAGAAGGTCGGATTGAAGTCAAGACCAAGCCCCTGTGCCTTGGCCCAGTCGACCCAGGGCGCGAAATGCTTGTACTCGATTTCGTCGCGGTCGGGCGTCTCGTCGGTATCAAGGTACATCGCGTGCAGATTCAACCGGTGCGAACCTGGGATCTGCCCATAGGCAAATTCCAGATCCGCCCGCAATTCGTCTGGCGTGCGGGCGCGACCGGGATAGTTCCCGGTCGCTTGAATGCCGCCCCCAGAAGAGGCGCTGCGGTTCTCAAACCCGACGACGTCATCACCCTGCCAGCAGTGCATTGAAATCGGGATGGTTTGCAGCCGGGCCAACGCGGCCTCGGCGTCGATCCCCCAGTCGGCGAATTGCGCCTTGGCGCTGTCAAAATCACCCATGTCTACTCCTCCCCCGATCCGCTCAGCGCGTGAACGCCTGAACGTTGCCGGCATCCACATTCAAAATGTTGCCCGTCGATTTCGCGGATAGATCGGAGGCAAGAAAATAGGCCGCCTCAGCGATATCCTCGGGCAGGACGGACCGCTTGAGCATGGACCGCTGGCGGTACATTTCCTCCAGCCCTTCCTTGTCGGTGCCGTAGGTGCCCGCACGCTGCTCCAGCCAATCGCCTTCCCAGATCTTCGACCCGCGCAGAACGGCATCCGGGTTGACCACGTTGACGCGAATGCCGGCCTCGGCCCCCTCCAGCGCAAGGCAGCGGGCGAGGTGGATTTCGGAGGCCTTTGCCGTGCAATAGGCCGCCGCATTCGGGCTGGCCGCGAGGCCGTTCTTGGAGGCGACAAAGACAACCGCCCCGCCCATGTCCTGCACGCGCATCAGCTTGAACGCTTCGCGCGAGACAAGGAAATAGCCGGTGGACAGGATGTCCATGTTCTTGTTCCACAGGGCAAGGCTGGTCTCCTCGATCGGAGCGGATGAGGCGATGCCCGCGTTAGACACAAGGATGTCGATCCCGCCGAACTCGACCGCCGTTTCGGCAAAGGCTGCGGCAACGGCCGCCTCATCGGTGACATTCATGTTGACGGCGCGCACAACGTCCTTGCCGAACCGACCGGTCAGGTTTTCGGAAGTCGCCGCCAATGCCTCGTCGTTGATATCGGCCAGCATCACGCAGGCCCCTTCGCGCAGGTATCGTTCCGCCGTGGCCGACCCGATGCCCCCTGCCCCGCCGGTGACCAGGGCCACGCGACCGGCCAGGGACTTCGGTTTCGGCATGCGCTGCAGCTTTGCCTCTTCCAGAAGCCAGTACTCGATGTCAAAGGCCTCCTGCTCTGGCAGGCCGACATATTCCGACACCGACGAAGCGCCGCGCATCACGTTGATTGCGTTGACGTAGAATTCGCCGGAAATCCGCGCCGTCGCCTTGTCCTTGGCAAAGGTGATCATGCCAACGCCGGGCACAAGGTAGACGACGGCGTTGGGATCGCGCAGGGCCGGGCTGTCACCATGTTTGCAGCGCTCGTAATAGGCCTTGTACTCCTCGCGGTAGGCCGCGATCTGCTCGGGCAGGCCTGCCATGACCTCGTCGATGTTGCCCTTGGCCGGGTCGAAATTCACCACCAGCGGACGGATCTTGGTGCGCAGGAAATGATCCGGGCAGGAGGTGCCCAGCGCCGCCAGGGGTTCCATATCCTTGGAATTGACGAATTCCAGCACTGCCTCGCTGTCGTTGAAATGGCCAACCATGTGCTGGTTACCGGACACAAAGCCGCGGATGGCCGGCATCAGGCGCGCGGCAATGGCGCGGCGATCCGCCTGTGACAGGCTCTGGTGCTTGGCGCCACCGAATGCCGCGACGCCCTCGGTCCTCTCGCTCAGCCATTTGGTCGCGGTGTTGATCACCTCGATGGTCTTGTCATAGCAGGCCTTGGCCGTGTCTCCCCAGGTGAACAGCCCGTGGCTTTCCAGGACAACACCGTCTGCCTCGGGGTTTTCCTCGCAGAACTTGCCCAACCAGAGGCCCAGCTCATATCCCGGCTTTTTCCAGGGCAGCCAGCCGATCTTGTCGCCAAAGATCTCCTGCGTCAGCTCCTTGGAGTTTTTCGAGGCGGCAATCGCGATGATGGCATCCGCGTGGACGTGATCCACATGCTTGCGCGGAACATAGGCGTGCAGCGGCGTGTCGATGGAGGCCGCGCGGGGGTTCAGTTTGAAGGTGCAATGCGGCAGGTAGCCGACCATCTCATCTTCGAATTCGACCCCGCGATACAGGCCCTTCAGGGCCTCGAGCTTGTCCATGTAAAGGGTCGCGAAACCGTCCATCCTGATCGAGCCGATGTCACCGCCCGATCCCTTGACCCAGAGAACCTCGACCTCTTCGCCGGTGAGAGGATCGGTTTCCATGACCTTGGCGGATGTATTGCCCCCGCCATAATTGGTTACACGCTTGTCCGCACCAAGGATGTTCGAGCGATAAAGCAACAGTTCCGATTCGCTCTTTCCTGCGGCTTCGGCCTCGTCCCAGCGATTCTCAAGCAACTGCGTTTCAACGGTTTTCAGCATCCTGTCCTCCCAAATGGCGCAACGCGCCCCGTGTCATGGCTTGGGTCTGACACTGCGACTTGGCCCCGCCAGTGTCAATCACTTTCGATCAGAATCGATCATGCTGCGGCGCAGGATGATTGTTTGTGATTATTTTTGATTGACAGAAGAGGGAGAGTCGCGGAATGTGACGGACCAAGGGAGGCCCAGATGCACGAAACGGAACGCCACAGGATCATTCTATCTGCTGTCCAGGATCGCCCGGTCGTCACCGTGGCGGACCTATGCAACCTGACAGAGGCGTCAGAGGCCACCATCCGCCGCGACATCGCCGCCCTGCACATGCAGAAGAAACTGCGCCGGGTGCGCGGCGGCGCCGAGGCGATCAGCCCGCCGCAGTTCGTGGGACTGGCCGGGCGGCCCTTTTCGGTCAACCAGACGATGCAGGGCAAACAGAAGCAGGCGATTGCCCGCGCGGCCGTCGAGCTTTGCGAGGATGGCGACTCGATCATCATCAACGGCGGAACGACCACGTTCCAGATGGTGCACCCGCTGGCCAGCCGACGCTGCCAGGTTTTCACCAACAGCTTTCCGATCGCCGAACACCTGCTGAAGCACTCCAAGAACACCATCATGCTGTCCGGCGGCGCGATCTATCGAGAACAGAACATCATCCTGTCGCCCTTCGACAACGACGTGACCCGCAATTTCTACGCAAAGCGGATGTTCATGGGGGCGCAGGGCCTTGGCCCCATCGGCCTGATGGAAGCCGACCCGCTATTGATCCAGGCGGAACAGAAGCTGATCGGTCAGGCAGATGAACTGGTCGTTCTGGTCGACAGCACGAAGTTCAAGAACCGCTCCAGCCTCGTGCTCTGCCCGCTCAACCGCATCGACACCGTGATCACCGACGAAGGGATCCCGGACAAGGCCGCCGCCATGCTCGAAGCCGCCGACGTCAAGCTGATCGTCGCGCAATCGAGCGCGGCGCAGGACGGGGACGAAGCGGCCTCGTAACCAAACGACAAACCATTGTGACAATCAGGGAGGAAACCACATGTTCCGTCGCAACTTCACCAAACTCGCCCTCGGCCTCAGCCTTGGCGCATCGCTCATGGGCACATCGGCCATGGCACAGGACGACATGCGCATCGCGCTGGTGGTCAAGGCGCTTGGCATCGGCTTTTTCGAAGCCGCACACAAGGGCGCCGAAGAGGCCGCCGCAGAACTGGGCGGTGTCGAGATCATCTATACCGGCCCCACCGGCACAACCGCCGAAGAACAGATCGAGGTCATCAACTCGCTGATCGCGCAGCGCGTTGATGCGATTGCCGTGTCGGCCAATGACACCGACGCGCTGGTTCCGGCGCTGAAAAAGGCCATGCAGCGCGGCATCACCGTGATTTCCTGGGACTCCGGCGTTGCACCCGAGGGGCGGCAGATGCACCTCAACCCGTCTTCGAACCCGCTGATCGGCAACATGATCATCAAGCTGGCGGCCGACCACCTGCCGGATGGCGGTCAGGTTGCGCTGCTGTCGGCCACCACCACCTCGACCAACCAGAACATCTGGATTTCCGAGATGGAAAAGGTCATGGGCAACTATCCCGGGATCGAAGTGGTGGCGACCGTCTACGGGGACGACCTGGCTGACAAGTCCTATCGCGAAGCGCAGGGCCTGATGCAGAAATACCCGGACCTTGACGCCATCATCGCGCCGACCAGCGTGGGGATTGTGGCCGCGGCACAGGCCGTCGTGGACGCCGGCAAGGTGGGACAGGTCAACGTGACCGGTCTTGGCCTGCCGTCCGAGATGGCCGGCGCCATCGACAGCGGCGCCTCCAAGAGCTTTGCCATCTGGAACCCGATCGACCTTGGCTATTCGGCGACAATGATCGCGCACGCGCTGGCATCGGGAGAGGCCACGGCCGAACCGGGCGCCGAGATTTCCATGGGCCGCATGGGCAGCGTGACGCTGGATGACAACAACGAAGGCGCGATGGCCGATCCCTTCGTCTACGACAGCTCGAACATCGACGATTTCAAGTCGATCTTCTGATCGTCCGTCTGCCCCACCCGCCTCCGGCGTGCCATGCGCGCCGGAGGCCCCAAACAGATTGCCGACATGCTCATGCAAATCCAGAAAGAAGCTGTCGCCCAGACGGCTCCCATCCTTGCGCTCGACGGGATCACCAAGACCTTTCCGGGGGTCAAGGCACTGGACGGGGTATCGCTTCGTCTCTTTCCCGGACAGGTCACCGCTCTTGTCGGTGAAAACGGGGCCGGCAAGTCGACGGTCGTGAAGACGCTGACCGGCATCTACCAGCCGGATGGCGGCGCTATCCTGGTGGACGGGGTTCCGACCACGTTTCCCACCGCTCAGCACGCCGCAGACGCCGGGATCACCGCGATCCACCAGGAAACAGTTCTGTTCGATGAGTTGTCGGTGGCCGAGAACATCTTTCTGGGGCATGCGCCGCGCGGCAAGTTCGGCCTGATCGACTGGAAGACGATGCAGCGGCGGGCGACCGAGATCCTGACCAGCATCGGCGCCGAGATCGACCCGACCCATCGGTTGCGCGATCTGGGCATCGCAAACAAGCACCTTGTTGCCATCGCCCGCGCCCTGTCCATCGACGCGCGCGTGGTCATCATGGATGAACCCACCGCGGCGCTGTCGCACAAGGAAATCCAGGAGCTTTATGAACTGGTCGAAAAGCTGAAGGCGCAGGGCAAGGCGATCCTGTTCATCAGCCACAAGTTCGATGAGATTTTTCGTATCGCAGACCGTTACACCGTTTTTCGAGACGGGCAATTCGTCGGCGACGGCCTGATTTCGGACGTGTCAGAGGCCGAACTGGTCAAGATGATGGTCGGGCGCGATGTGTCCCAGGTGTTTCCGCAGCGCCAAAGCCATCTGGGCGACGAGGTGCTGCAGGTTGTCGGCTATGACCACCCCACCGAATTTGCCGACATCGGGTTCACCCTGCGGCGGGGCGAGATCCTTGGCTTCTACGGGCTGGTCGGCGCAGGCCGATCCGAATTCATGCAGGCGCTGTTCGGCATCACCAAGCCGTCCAAGGGCGTGACCAAGATCGACGGCGCGATCAAGGTGATCCGTTCGCCCGCCGATGCCATCGGCAACGGCGTCGTCTATGTCCCCGAGGACCGGGGCAAACAGGGGGCGATCACTGCCCTGCCCATCTTTCAGAATGTCACCCTGCCCTCGCTGGGGCGTACGTCGAACAAGGGCTTTCTGAGGATGGCCGAGGAGTTCAAACTGGCGCGGGAGTATACCCGGCGGCTCGACCTGCGGGCTGCGTCGCTGGACACCGAGGTCGGCAACCTGTCCGGCGGCAACCAGCAAAAGGTGGTGATTGCCAAGTGGCTGGCGACCCAGCCCAAGGTGATCATCCTCGATGAGCCGACAAAGGGCATCGATATCGGGTCAAAGGCGGCGGTGCATGAGTTCATGGCCGAACTGGCCGCGCAGGGGCTTGCCGTGATCATGGTCAGCTCGGAAATCCCCGAGATCCTCGGCATGTCGGATCGGGTGATCGTCATGCGCGAAGGCCGGATCGCCGCCGAACTGGCAGGCGATGACCTGACCCCCGAAACACTCGTCCGCCACGCGGCCGGAATCTGAGGACCAGTTATGCTGCAAAGACTTCTTTCCTCGCGCGAAACCCTGCTTCTGGTGGCCATCGCCGCGCTGCTGGCGGCCATTGCCTCGCGCTTTCACGGGTTCATCGCCCCGCAGAATCTGGCCGACGTGTTCAACGACACCTCGCCCCTGATCCTGCTGGCCATCGGGCAGATGGTGGTCATCCTGACTAAGTGTATCGACCTGTCGGTAGCAGCGAATCTTGCGCTGACCGGGATGGTAGTCGCCATGATCAACGTCGCCTTTCCTGGAGTCCCGGTCGTGGTGATCCTGGTCATCGCCATCTCCCTGGGCGCGGTGATGGGCATGACCAACGGTGTACTGGTGTGGAAACTGGGCATCCCGCCCATCGTTGTTACGCTGGGCACCATGACCATCTTTCGCGGCATCATCTTCCTGATTTCAGACGGCAAATGGGTCAACAGCCACGAGATGAGCGAGGCTTTCAAGGCCTTTCCCCGGGCCGAAATCCTGGGACTTCCGGTGCTGAGCTGGATAGCGATCCTTGCTGTGGTCGTCTTTTCCATCGTGATGACGCGTACCTCTCTGGGCCGGGCGGCTTATGCGGTGGGCGGCAACCCCCATGCGGCCACCTACACCGGGATCAGCGTCGGCCGGACGCAGTTCTGGGCCTTTACCCTGTCCGGTGCGCTGGCCGGGTTGACGGGCTATCTCTGGGTGTCGCGCTACGCAGTCTCATACGTGGACATTGCCAGCGGGTTTGAACTGGACGTGGTGGCCGCCTGCGTGATCGGGGGCATCTCGATCGCGGGCGGCATCGGGACGGTGGGCGGCGCACTATTGGGCGCGCTGTTCCTGGGCGTCATCAAGAATGCACTGCCGGTGATCGATGTCTCTCCCTTCTGGCAACTGGCCATCTCGGGCGCGGCGATCATCATCGCGGTTGCGGTCAACTCCCGTGCCTCGCGCACCAAGGGGCGGATCATTCTCAAGTCAGCGGAGCACGCGGTATGACAAGCACAGACCAAGTCACATTGGGCCGGGACATCCCCGACAGGCTGCGGTCCCCGCTGGATCGAACGCTGAAAAGCTGGGAAAGCCTGCTGATGCTGGTGGCCATCGCCATCTTCGTCGCCAACAGCTTTGCCTCGCCCTATTTCCTGGATGCCTGGAACCTCAGCGACGCGTCCTTCAACTTTACCGAAAAGGCGATGGTCGCCTTTGCCATGGCGCTGCTGATCATATCGGGAGAGATCGACCTCTCCGTCGCCGCCATCATCGCGCTGGCCTCGACCGCCATGGGCGCGGCGGCCGAAGTCGGGTTGGGCACGCCCGTACTGGTCCTAATCGGCCTTGGCACCGGCCTGATCTGCGGCGCGATCAACGGGTTCCTGGTGACCGGCATGGGCCTGCCGTCGATCGTCGTCACCATCGGCACCATGAGCCTGTTCCGTGGCATCAGCTACATCGTGCTGGGCGATCAGGTCTACAACAACTACCCCCGCGACTTTGCCTTTTTCGGTCAGGGCTACGTGTACTGGGTCATCACCTTCGAACTGGTGTTGTTCGCGCTGCTGGCGGTTATCTACGGCGTGCTGCTGCACAAGACGAATTTCGGCCGCGCCGTCTATGCCATCGGCAACAATCCGACCGCCTCGCTGTTTTCCGGCATTCGTGTCGGGCGGGTAAAGTTCCTCCTGTTCCTGCTGACGGGCCTGATGTCCGGCATTGCGGCCATCTGCCTGACCTCGCGACTGGGCTCGACCCGCCCTTCCATTGCCTTTGGCTGGGAGCTGGAGATCGTGACCATGGTGGTTCTGGGTGGCGTCAACATCCTCGGCGGATCGGGCACGATCCCGGGAGTGGTGATCGCGGCCTTCGTGATGGGGCTGGTGACATTTGGGCTGGGGCTGTTGAACGTGCCGGGTATCGTGATGTCCATCGTCATCGGCGCACTGTTGATCGGCGTGATCGCCCTGCCGCGCCTCTGGAAGATGTGGCGGGACCGGTGATGGAAAAATACGCCTTCAGAATGCGGCTGGATCCGGGCTGCGAGGATGAGTACCGCAAACGCCACGATGCGATCTGGCCGGAGTTGGTGACGGCGCTCAAGGAGGCCGGGGTATCGGATTACTCCATTCACCTCGACCAGGAGACCGGGCTGCTGTTCGGCGTGCTCTGGCGAAAGGCGGATCATGGCATGGCCGCGCTGCCGGAACTGCCGATCATGCAGAAATGGTGGGCGCATATGGCTGACATCATGGAGACGAAGCCCGACAACGAACCGGTTGTCGTGGACCTGCTCCCGATGTTCCACATGCCATGAGCAGGCGTCACGTTGCGGTCATCGACATCGGCAAGACCAATGCCAAGCTTGCCTTGGTCAACCTTGCGGACCTGTCCGAAATCGCTGTCGTCACCCGGCCCAACACGGTGTTGCCCGGCCCGCCCTACCCGCATTTCGATGTCGACGGGCACTGGGCCTTCCTGTTGGATGCCTTGGCGCGGTTTCACACCGATCACGGGATCGATGCGATATCGATCACCACGCATGGCGCCTGTGCCGCGCTGCTCGACAAACAGGGCAATCTGGCGACGCCGATCCTCGACTACGAGTTCGAGGGGCCCGACGATGTTGCGGCGGACTATGACACAATCCGCCCGTCATTCGATGAGACAGGGTCGCCGAAGCTTGCAGGCGGGCTGAATGTCGGCGCGCAACTGCACTGGCTTTTCGAGATGGACCGCGGACTGCGCGAACGTACCCGAACCATCGTGACCTACCCGCAATATTGGGGGCACCGCCTGACCGGCGTTGCCGCCAGTGACGTGACATCGCTGGGCTGTCATACGGACCTGTGGAACCCGCGGAAGGGTTGTTTTTCCAGCCTGGTCGACCGCTTGCAGATCACGGACAAGATCGCACCCGCCAGACGCTCGGCCGAGGTATTGGGCACCATACTGCCCAAAGTGGCCGCGCACACCGGGCTGCGGCCGGACACGCGGGTGTACTGCGGCATCCATGACAGCAACGCCTCACTCCTGCCCCATATCCTGTCCCGCACCCCGCCCTATTCGGTCGTTTCCAGCGGGACTTGGACGATTTGCATGTCAGTCGGCGGCGCGCCTTGCCATCTTGATCAAACCAAGGACGTTCTGGTGAACGTCAACGCGCTTGGTGACCCTGTCCCCTCTGCGCGCTTCATGGGCGGGCGGGAACATGACATTGCCCTGGGCGGCCAGAACGTAGAGTCGACAGAGGCAGAGCTTTGCGAGGTGCTGGAAACGGGGGTCATGTTGCTGCCCGCTGTCGTGCCGACAGCGGGTCCGTTTCGCGGCCGGTCCGCACAGTGGAGTGGAGGTAAACCCGCCAAGGGCACGGGGCAGCGCGGCGCTGCCGTTGCGCTCTACCTCGCGATGCTGACGGCGCGCTGTCTGGAGTTGATCGGCCATCGCGGCGAGATCGTGGTCGAAGGGCCCTTCGCTCGCAACGTGACTTATCAGCGGATGCTGCGCGCCATCACGGTCAGCACGGTTTCGGCGATGACAAGCGCAACCGGGACCAGTCAAGGCGCTGCGCTGCTGCTGGAAGGCGCAGACAAGTCGCATTTCAGAACGCCCGCGCCACACGCGGCAGCGGACAATCTGACCGGGGCAATGACCGCCTATCACGATGCCTGGCGCCAGGCCCTGGCCGCCGTTGACTGTTCCGATCCGTCGCAATAACGCTTGTGCTCTTGGAGTGCTCAAGGAGCAAACGGCATGGTAAAGAAGCGCACGTCTTTTGCCATCATCGGGCTTGGCGTTTTTGGCAGCACCGTCGCGCTGGAACTGGCACGCTTCGGCAATCGCGTGATCGGCATAGATCTGGACGAGAGACGGGTTGCGCAGGTGTCCACGCAGCTGCATTCGGCGGTCATCCTGAACGGAACCGATGAAATGGCGCTGCGAGAAGCCGGGATAGACCAGTACGACGTGGCTCTTGTTGCGATCGGGCGGGAAGTCGAGGCCAGCATTCTAACCGTCATGAACCTGAAGCTGCTGGGGGTCGAGAACATCTGGGCCAAGGCATCGAGCAAGACACACCACCGGATCCTTTCGAAACTGGGCGCTAACCGCGTGATCCTGCCCGAGCAGGAAATGGGCCGACACATTGCCCAGATGCTCAACAATCCCGTCGTTCAGGACTATGTCAGCCTTGGCAACGGTTTCAGCGTGGTGAATATCGTCGTGCCCGAGGCGCTGTCAGGCCGCGCCGTTTCCGACCTGGGGATCGGAACCAAGTATGATTTGCGACTGCTGGGGCTGATGCGCGGCACCCAGTTTCATGGCACCGACGGCAGCGATACACCGACACTCGAACAGGACGACAAGCTTATCGTACTTGGAAAACGCCCAGACTTGCGCCGGTTCGGCGACGGTCTCTGACGCCTGAGTGAAAATCCATGACACGTACTTTCTACCGTGAATTTGCCGCCTTGCCACCGCCGCTGATCCTGGCGCTGCTATACGCTTTGCTGATTCTGCTTGGCGCCGCCCTGCTATTGCTGCCAGTTGCGCACACGGTCCCGGTCACCTGGTCTGACGCGCTGTTCACCTCGACGTCGGCGGTGACCGTGACCGGGCTGGTGGTGCTGGACACCGGGCAGGATCTTACGGTTTTCGGTCAGGCGGTGCTGGCATTCCTGATCCAGATGGGCGGTTTGGGCCTGATGACCTTTGCGGTCCTGATCCTTGGCGCCCTTGGATTGCCCGTCGGGATCACCGGCCACCAATACCTGCGCGAGGACCTGAACCAGACGTCGATGCATCAGTTGCGGGCGTTGGTCAGCACGATCCTCAAGGTCGTTCTGCTGTGCGAAGGTATCGGCGCGCTGTTGCTCCTCATGGTGTTCGCGCCGGATTTGGGGCCGGCCAAAGGCCTCTGGACGGCGGTCTTTCATTCGATTTCGGCGTTCAACAACGCGGGCTTCTCGACCTTTGCCGACGGGCTTGTCTCTTACGCCACGGACCCGGTCGTGAATGTCGTCATCCCGGCACTCTTCATCGTCGGAGGCATCGGCTATGTCGTCCTGCACGACGTCTTCAGCAAACAATCCTGGCGGAAATTCTCTCTGCACAGCAAGCTGATGCTGATTGGAACAGCCATCCTGATCCAATGGTCCGTGGGCATGTTCGCCTTGCTGGAATGGTCAAACCCTGAAACGCTTGGGCAACTCGACAGCGCCGGTGCCCGACTGGTCGTCAGTTGGTTTCAGGGGGTCACGACACGGACAGCCGGTTTTAACACAACCGACATCGGTGCCTTGCATGAAAGCACCTCGATGATGTTCATTTCCCTGATGCTAATTGGTGGAGGGCCGACCTCGACCGCCGGGGGCATCAAGGTGACGACGTTCATCGTGATGATGATTGCAACGGTCGCCTTTTTCCGCCGCCAGCAACAGTTGCACGCCTTTGGTCGGTCCATTGCTCTGGACCAGGTGCTCAAGGTCATGGCGCTGACCGCGATCAGCGTCATCCTTGTGTTTGTCGGGGTGTTCCTGATCGTCGCCTCACACGAAGGACATTTCCTTGACGTGAGTTTCGAGGTCGCTAGTGCCTTTGGCACCGTTGGCCTGTCGCGCGGCTTTACCGGGGAGCTTTCGGATTTCGGGCGTGCGGTGATTATGGCGATCATGTTCATCGGCCGGGTCGGGCCTTTGACACTTGGCTTTTTTCTTGCCACCAGAACGGCGCCCCGTCTGCGCTATCCGGAAGGGCAGGTCTATCTCGGGTGATCTGCGAGTGAAGCCGGCCGAACATCGCGGGGCAAGGTCCACCCTGCCCCGCGAATGTGCAAACTCAGGTTTTCACGTGCAGGCTTTGCACGCCGTTGCGTTCGCGGATCGCGTCCTTGATCACCGCCTTGGTCAGCGCGACACACATCAGGAACATCACAAGGCTGAATGGCAGCGCACCGATCACCATGGCCGTCTTGATGGCGTCCAGCCCGCCGACAAGCAGCAAGCCTCCGACCACGAGGCTGAGCGCGACACCCCAAAAGATGATATGGGCGCGGCCCTTCGGGCTTTCCTCTCCAGCAGCGTTGATCGTGTTGACGATCAGGATCGCTGAATCCGCCGTTGTCACCAGATAGGTCAGCAACAAGACAACCACGATTGCCGCCATCGCCACGGCAAACCCGTCGCTCAGCATCAGGTCCAGCATGACGAACAGCTGGCTTTCCTGACCGGCCCCGGAAATCGCGTCCCCAGCGGTGCCATTCAGGGTCATGTCGATGGCCGTGCCGCCAACCAGCGTGAACCAGACGAAACACATCAGCGACGGGACGATGATCGCGCCCAGCACGTATTCGCGAATGCTGCGCCCGCGCGAGATCCGCGCGAGGAAAACACCGACGAAGGGCGCAAACGCGATCCACCACGCCCAGTAGAACACCGACCAGCCCCCCTGCCACGCGGCCAAGGCATCGCCGGTCTCAGTCCCGTCGGCATGCCAGACAGTGAACAGGAGTTGGGGCAGTTCCAGCAGATAGGCCATTAAACCAGAGAACAGCGCCCCGAGACCAAAGAATGTGGACCCGAACAGTACGAAGAAGGCCAGCAGGAAGAAGCTGAGACCCATGTTGAGGTTGGACAACCACTTGATCCCCTTTCCCACGCCTGACAGCGCCGACAGGGTCGAAGCGCCAAGGATCACGACAAGCGCCACCACGACCCCCGCCGAACTGGGCTTGCCATCATCCATGAGAATCCAGTCGCCAAAGCCGACGCGATTGAGGCCCGCCACGAATTGCTCGACCCCGAAACCCAACGTCTGCGCCACACCAAGGATCGTGGCGACCACCGCTACGATGTCGACCACATGCCCAACCGGCCCCGACAGCCGCGCACCGAACAGCGGCGTCAGCGCGGACCGCACAGTCAACGGCAGATTGCGGCGATAGGAAAAGTAGGCCAGCGACAGTCCGACAAGCGCGTAGCAGGCCCAGGCCGAAAAGCCCCAGTGCAAGAAAGACCAGACATAGGCGGCCGTCACATTATCTGCCGCCGATCCGCTGGTCTGGCCCATGATGACATTGGGATTTGTCGCGAAGTGATACATCGGCTCTGCTGTTGCAAAGGTCAGCATGCCAATCCCGATGCCCGCGCCGAACATCATCGAGAACCATGAAAAGCGCGAGAACTCCGGCCTGTCGTCCGGCAGGCCCAGCTTCAGCCGACCGGTGGAAGGCACCAGTGCCAAGACAACGCACAAGATCAGGAACAGGGCCACGACCCAGATGTACCAACTGGCAAAGCTTTTCAGCATGGCGCCGTTCAAGGCGTTGAGAACGGCAGCGGCATTTTCAGGCACCGTGATCGCCCAGACGATCAAAGCGCTGACAAGGATTTTCGATGGAATGGCGACGCTCTTGGCAAAGCCGGAATAAAAGCCGCGATCCGCGGTCGGAATGTGCAGGTCCATCAAAGGCGGTTTGTTAGGCATGTCTCCTCCGTTTATTGTTGAATGACGGGTTGGACAGCTTCCTCCGTTTGCCGAACGGAAACGTTCGACATAGCCGGTCCAATCCGTTTTGGGATGCGACGGGTCTTCCAGGACGCCGCAAAAGGATCTGGGTCCGCCCCGGATGGGACAGACCCCGCCTTACCCTCAGCTGGGCAAGTACTCGGCACTCCAGCTTTCGCTGAGGTGTCCGGATTTCAGCATCCGTTCGATTGCGGCCTCGGAATAGCCGAGATCGCTCAGGATGACGCGTGTGGAGCTGCCGAACTTTTCCGTCGGCGGCAGCGCATAGACCTTTCCCCGTGTCGGGCGGACCGCATAGGGATCCAGCTGGATCACCTCATGCCCGCTGGGATGGTCGGAGTAGTGCGAGAAGGAATAGCTGCCCCGGTCCGTGCCGGGGGTGCCATCGGGTTCGCGCATGTTCTCGGACCGCAGGGCGTCGATGTTGTTACAGATCGCACAACCGATATCCGCCGCGCGCAGTCGATCGATCCACTCGGTCGCCGGGTGTAACTGGAACGCACCAGCAAGATAGGCTGCGCGCTCTTCTTCGGGGATATCGGGCAGATCTTCCAACCCCTCGACATTTCGGAAACGCGGCAGGTCGGTGTCGTAGGCGCTGAGCAGGATGTAGACGCCAGATGCCGTGCTGTAGAAGCGGCTGAGCGAGTCATATCCGTTGACTTCTGGCCCTGACGGCTCATCGAACAGGCCGCGCCCGCGATAGTCATAGGCAAAAGGCACCTGCAACAACCCACTGTTGGCCGACAGCGAGGTGCGCCCGCGCCCGATCCGCCCAAAGCGATGCTTCTGATACAGGGCGGAGGCCACGGCCAAAGCGCCGCCAAAGCCACACATCACGTCGATCGTACCCACATGCGCATGTTCTTCGGGACGATCCATGGCACCGCCAAACCGCAGCATGATGCCGGTTGTGGCCTGCACAAGGTCGTCATAGCCGATGTAATCGGTGCGTGTTCCGCGACGGACACCGCTGAAACAGTCGAGCTTGCAGAAAATCGCCTCGGGGTTCAGCTTGCGGAGGCTTTCGGCGTCCAATCCCATCCGACGAATCTGGCTGTCCGGCGCGTTCCAAAAGATGACATCGACCGACTTTACAAGGTCTTCAAAGACCTTTCGCCCATGTTCCGACTTGATGTCGGCCAGAATGGATTTCTTGCCCCGTCCTTGGCTCAGCCCGTAGATCACGGTGTTCCAGCTGTCATACAACGGCGTGGCAGGGTCCAGCTTGATGACCTCGGCCCCGAAACGCGCCAGATAGCTGGCCGAATGCGGGCCGGCGATCACGTTGCACATGTCCAAGACGCGGACACCGGACAGCCATCCCTCTTGCGCGATGCCTTCTTCCGGGTCGGGAACGTCGGTGCGCAGCTTGCGCAGCACCTTCAGCGCCTCCTCGAACTCGACCCAGCGGCGCGGGGTCGGGTTCAGTGCCTCTTCTCCACTTTCCTCCATCCAGACAACGGGGCCGGGTTGGGTCATTTCCCCGAACTCCGGATCCCAAACGTCAATCATCAGGCCGGATGTCTCGGCGTATTCATCGTTGATCCATTCCTGCAACCAGCGTTGCGGCGCGCCAGGAATGCCCGCCCGTCCGAACATGCGCTTCCATTCATGCGAGGTGCGGGTCATGAACACCTCTTTCATCCGCGCGGCGATCTTGTCGGCCCAGAACTTCGGCATAGGATAGACGCCCAGCGAGGTATCGGATACCCATTCCGACTGCGGCTTGTAGGTGTCGTCCTCTTCCCGCAACCCCTCATCGATCATCTCATCATAGAGCCCCAGAACCTCCAGACAGCGGCGCGCGTGGTGTTTGTGGCTGGGGCAGACGACGTAGAACATACGCCCGTCCTTGCACATGTAGCTGCGGAAGAACGGGTCGAGCAGTTCTTGCAGGTCCTCGTAGGACACGTTCATCGGCAGCCCTTCGATCCGGCGACGCTCGATCTCCAGCTCCCGCTGGGTCAGGTAGCGTTCCGGCATGTCCGACACCTTGATGGAGTTGTAGCACAGCCCCTCCATCACCGCCGCAGCCAGCGGCACCTCGATCTGGTCACCCAGGCCCGTCAACTGCCGCGACTGCAAAGCAAGTACCGTGGCGGAGGCCGCGATCTGCGAGGCATAGGCCGACGACAGCGGCAGTGGCGAGAACGACGGGTTCAAGCCCATCAGCACCCGGTTCAGCCCCATGTCAGTGAAGACACCGGAACTCGCGGCGACCACGCTTTCAAAGGCCCGCTGCTCGCGGCGCTCCATGTCGTTCGAGGCAAAGCCCGGGATAGATATAGTGATGAGTTCGGGACGCTCCTTTCGCATGGCGGCAAAGTCGATGCCCAGCGCGGCCAGTTTGCCGGGGCGGAAATTCTCGACGATGATGTCGGCCTCTGCACAGAGCGCCCGGGCCTTGACCAGGCCGTCCTCGGACTTCAGGTCAAGGTTCAGGATCAGCTTGTTGCGCATCAGGGTCGCGTTGGCGGGGCTATCCCACATCGGCCCGTCCGGCGGATCGATATGCACGACCGTCGCGCCCAGGTCCCCCAGCAACATCGCCACGGCAGGCCCGGCGATGTACTGTCCGAAATCGACCACTTTGACCCCTGTCAGGGGCAGATTGGAAAACGAAGTGCGCATGGTTCCTCCCAGCACGAACGTTTGGTTAATTGCCGGCAAGGACCCAACGGGCCGCCTTTTCCGCGATCATCAATGTCGGCGAGTTGGTGTTGCCGCTGGTGATTTCAGGCATGATGCTGGCGTCGACGACGCGCAGGCCGGTCACCCCCTTCACCCGTAGGTGCGGGTCCAGAACGGCGCTGTCATCGTCGACACGGCCCATTTTGACGGTGCCGACCGGATGAAAGATCGTGTTGGCGATGTCACCGGCCAGCTTGGCGAGGTCTTCGTCGCTCTGGTATTGCGGTCCGGGCTTGTACTCCTCGGGCGCGTAGCGCGCCATCGCGGGGCGGGACATGATCTGCCGCACTTGCCGCAGGCTGTCCGCTGCAACTTTTCGGTCGTCTTCCGTCGACAGGTAGTTCGGCGAAATCATCGGCGCGTCCCGAAAATCGGCGGACCGGATCTGGACCGTGCCCCGGCTTGACGGGTTCAGGTTGCAGACGCTGACTGTCATGGCCGGGAAGTCGTGCAATGGATCGCCGAAGGCCTCTAGGCTCAGGGGCTGCACGTGGTATTCGATATTGGCATGGGGGCGGCCCGGATCGGACCTTGTGAACGCGCCCAACTGGCTGGGCGACATGCTCATTGGACCGGAACGCTTCAGCATGTATTCCGCACCGATCTTCACTTTGCCAAGCAGGCTGTTCGCCAGCGTGTTCAGCGTCTGCGTTCCGTTGACCTTGTAGACGGCCCTGATCTGCAGGTGATCCTGCAGGTTTTCCCCCACGGGCGCATCACGCAGCACCTCGATTCCATGCGATTTCAACAGGTCCGCGGGTCCGATCCCCGAAAGTTGCAGGATCTGGGGCGAATTGATCGCACCGGCGGACAGAAGCGTTTCACGCCTTGCAGAGACAGTCGTCATCTGCCCCCGGCGCAGTACACGCGCGCCCGTGCAGCGCGGCGCGCCATTGGCGTCCGCTTCAAAGGTCAGCTTTTCAACCTGAGCCTCGGTCCAGACCGTCAGGTTGGGCCGCGAGCGGACCGTTTTCAAAAAGGCCTTGGAGGTGTTCCAGCGCCAACCGGACCGCTGGTTGACATCGAAATAGCCGACCCCCGCGTTGTCGCCACTGTTGAAATCATCGGTCTTGTCGATACCCGCCTGAACCGCCGCCTCGGCAAAGCTGTCCAGCACATCCCACCGCAGGCGCTGTTTTTCGACGCGCCATTCGCCACCGTGGCCGTGCATGTCGGAAAAGCGCTCATTGTCTCCGGTTTCGGGATCGGAGCCGTTATCCAGCTTGTAGTGGTCCTCATGCGCCTTGAAATCCTTCAACGCTCCGTCCCATGACCATTCGTCCTCGCCACTCAGGGCCGCCCAGTTGTCGTAATCCCGCGCCTGCCCGCGCATGTAGATCATGCCGTTGATGGACGAACACCCGCCCAGTGTCTTGCCGCGCGGATAGCCGAGCGTGCGCCCGTTCAGCCCCTTGTCGGCCTCGATGTTGTACATCCAGTCCGTGCGCGGGTTGCCGATACAATACAGATAGCCGACGGGAATGTGGATCCACGGATAGGTGTCCGGCTTGCCTGCTTCCAGCAGCAACACGTTTTTGGAGGGGTCCGCACTCAACCGATTGGCCAATAGGCAACCCGCCGACCCGCCGCCAATGACGATAAAATCGAAAACCGTTTCCGTGCCCGGCATTGCCTTTCCCCTCAGATGATCCGCGGTCCCGGAGGCTCCGTTGGCCCCCCCCGTCCCGAGAGCGGGATAAGGTCGGTCACAACGGTCGATGCTCCTCCCGGCACCAACTGATCGGGGTTTAGAAAGGCCCGCTGCGCAATTCCAATGACATATGTCTTTGCCTGATATTAAAATCCGTAATATGCAAAGATTCTCAAACCCGAATAGCATATTGGCCTTCGTGACGGTGGCGCGTGAAGGCAATGTCTCGCGCGCGGCCGAGGTTTTGAACCTGACGCAGCCAGCCATCAGCCATCAGATCCGGCGGCTGAGCGAAGAGACCGAGATCACCCTGTTCCGGCGCACACCGCACGGGCTTGACCTGACACCCGACGGAAAGGCACTGCTGCCCAAGGCGGAACACGTATTGAACGCCATGATCGAATTCCGCCAGAGCGCAAACAGGCAGGCCGGACTAGTGTCCGGGACGCTCAGGATCGGCACGATTGTCGACCCCGAATTCATCCGTCTGGGTCGATTGCTCAGCCGTCTTGGCGACGCGCATCCGGGCATCACCACGGAACTTGTTCATGGCATCAGCGGCGAGATCCTCGAACGGCTGAAGCGGCGCCAGATCGACGCGGGCTACTACCTGACGGCCCCCGAAGAGGTCGACAACATTCCCTCCGAAGAGGCGGTCCATGTCCGGGTCCTGGCCAAGTTCAATTACTGCGTCATCGCACCTGCGGGCTGGGAAGCCCGGGTGGGGTCTGCGGCTTGGGAGGAACTGGCCCCTCTCCCCTGGATCGGGACAACCTCTGTTTCCGTGCACAACCGCCTGCTGAGCCGGATCTTTGCCGAACGCGGCTGCACGCAGAACACCGTCGCGCTTGTCGATCACGAGGCCTCGATGCTGGAAATGGTGCGCTCAGGCGTAGGTCTCAGCCTCTGCCGAGAGTCCATCGCGCTTGACCAACGACAGTCTTTTGGCCTGAGCATGTGCGAAAACCTGCGTGTGCCCGCCTGCCTCGTGATGCTGGCCTTGGATGCGCGAAAAGAGGCACCTGTCATCGCGGCCTTGTTCGACCAGCTTGAGACCGTTTGGCACTGACCGTCACAGCCGATAGACCCTGCGCGCGGTTTCCGAAAATATCGCGTTCAGGACTGGTTTTGGCTGGCCCCTCAGCACGATCTCCAGTTGCTGGAACTGGCGCTGCAGCGGGCAGTTCACGCCTTCGACGGGCAGGTTCGATCCATAGAGGACACGCTCTGCCCCGAACGACGAAAGCAGATGCAGGACATGGGGTTTCAGCGCGTCAGCCTGCCAGCCCTTGTCGACGGTCCACAGACCGGACAGCTTCATGTAGACGTTTGGTGCGGACGCCAGCGCAACGATCCCTTCACGCCACTGCTGCGCGTTGCCGGGAATGGCGGGTTCCAGTGTGCCGAAGTGATTGATGACGATCTTCAGCGCAGGGTGGTCCCGGGCCAGTTCGGCGATTTCGATCAGTTGCTGTGGCACGACCACGCATTCAAGGCAGAGATCCATTGCCTCCAGCACCGCCAGGGACCGCCGAAACCCCGGATCACGCGGGACGCCGGGTTTCGACGCAACGCGCCAACGACCCGCCTCATCCCATGCAACCGGCGTCCGAATGCCGCGCAGAGCCGGGCAGGTCAGATGACCCGCAATCTGCGCCGCGGCGTCGGGATGGCACAGGTCGACCTCGGCGATGATTGCATTGGGCCAACCCGTGCTGTCCGACAGATGTTGTAACCAGCGGGTTTCGTCGACCGGATCGGCGGCACCGCAATTGGCCTGCACATGTACGCTTGCACAAAGCGGCAGATCACCAAAAGCGGCCATGTGATCCGCCGGCAGATAGTCGCGGCGGATCGTGGACTTGTCGCCAAAGCGGGCGGGCGGTGCATCGGGCGCCAGCCAGCGATAGGGGAAGCGGTCAAGCTCCCAGAAATGATGATGCCCGTCGACCAGTGAAATCCCGTCCAGCCAATGCGCCATGATCAATAGGTGGCCCGGCCGCCGGACAGGTCGAACACCGACGCGGTGGTAAAGCTGTTTTCCTTGGTGCAGAGCCATGTGATCATCGCCGCCGCCTCGTCCAGTTCAAGGAACCGGCCCCGCGGGATTTTCGACAGCATGTAGTCGATATGCTCCTGCTTCATCTGGTCAAAGATCCGGGTCCGCGCGGCCGCGGGCGTCACGCAATTCACCGCGATGTCCTTGTCGGCCAGTTCCTTGCCAAGCGACTTGGTCAACCCGATCACCCCGGCCTTGGAGGCCGAATAGGCGCTGGCATTGGGGTTGCCCTCTTTCCCCGCGACAGAGGCGATATTGACGATGCGGCCATAGCCCTGGGCCGTCATCGCGGGGACAACGGCGCGGTTGACGTGAAAGGTACCCAGCAGGTTGATTTCCGTGATTTGCCGGAATTCCTCCACCGGATAGTCCGCCAGCGGGCCGTTTGACCCGGCAACACCGGCGGAATTGACCATTATGTCGGCGCGGCCGGTTGCCTCCAACGTCGTCTTCATCGCCGCTTCGACGCTGGCCCAGTCGGACACGTCGACGGCGCAGGCAAAGGCCCCGCCACCGATCTCTGCGGCGGCCTGATCCGCCAGAGCCTTGTCCCGGTCCCAGATCGCGACGCGGGCACCGCCCGCGGCGAGACGATTGGCGACGGCACGGCCGATACCCTGGGCACCACCGGTCACGATGGCGGTTTGATCAACGAAGTCATTCATTCTGCGGCAGCCTTCTGCGTCTGGTTGATGATCTGTTCGGCCCCGTTCGCCTGCCCCGAGGCGACGATGGCATGAAGCGTTTCCACGGCGCGCGCGCCGACCTCTCCGGGGCTTTCGTTGCGGCCAAGGCCCAGCGCGATATCGACCAGCCGGTTTGCCGGGCCTTCACAGCTGTAGGTCCACGCACCTTGCGGCACCTTGGCCACACGGGTTTCGCCACCGGGCAGTTTCAGCACAAGGCGCTCGGTCTCGATGTCCAGCAACACAGACCCCTTGGTGCCGTAGATCCGCAGATCCACCTCGAATCCGTGGCCGTTCGGCACGCCGCAACTGCCGGACAGAACGCCTGTCGCGCCGTTCTGGAAACGAACGGTTGCGGCGTCGTGCAGGTCGATCGTCGACGGGGCCTGAAACAATGTCGAGCGGACAGAAGCGCAGCGCAAATCGGTCAGCCAGTAAAGTATGCCCAGCGCGTGCGAGAGTTGGCCATAGGCATAACCGCCGCCCTGATCGGGCGCCTCCCACGTGCTGCGATCCGGCTGAATGGCGATATGGGCCCAACGCTCCATTCCGCCGCCGGAAAAGATACCACGCGTGAAGGACGCCATGTGGCAGACGACGTGTTCGATCTCACCTATTTCGGCCACCATGTCGCGCATGGCGTCGAGGCCGGGTTTGTAGTTCCAGCCGTAAGCCACCAAGAGTTCACGCCCGGTCGCCTGCGCCACGTGCACAAGATCCCATGCCTGATCCGGGTCAAGGCACATCGGTTTTTCCACCAGCACGTGACAGCCCTTTTCAAGGAAGGCCTTGGCCTGCTCATAATGCAGGTTGTGCGGCGAAGCGATCACGGCAATGTCGATGTCCCGCGACAGCATCTCGCGCCAATCCTCGGTCGCGAAAGCGAAACCGAATTCATCGGCGATCAGGTCCAGTTCCTTGCGCCCAAGGCGACAGACGGAATCCAGCACCACCTCTTCACGCTGGGCAAGAATGGGTATGTGCATCCGATAGGCAAAATGCCCGGCGCCGATGATCGCGGCCCGGATCGGGCCGTTTGACTTGGTCATGTGCTTTTCCTGATTTGAAGGTGATAACCGATGTCATGGGGAGAGGCGCTGTGCCCCCTGCCCTCCAACCGGTCCATCACCAGATTGGCCGAACACTCGCCAATGGCGCGGCCCTTGATCTGAACGGTGGTCATCGGCACCGGCAACAGCGCCGACAGGCTGAGATCGCCGAAACCGGCGATGGCCACGTCATCCGGGACGCTGACGCCGTTGGACATGCACCACAACATGGCGCCATGCGCCGGAAGTTCCGCGAGGAAGAAGATCGCATCCGGCTTTTGCTTGCGGGCCATCAGCGTCTGGATCAGCGCCACCCCACCTTCGATGGTGGCAGGGTTGTCGAATTCGACGATCACGTCATCGGTCACGCTCCGCCCCGCCTCGCGCATGGTGTCGACAAAGCCGCGCGTCCGGTCTTCGGCCTGGTCGTTGTACCGGGACGATCCGCCGACCATCACGATGTTCTGATACCCGCGCCCGATCAGGTAACGCGTCATGTCCACGGAGGCCGCGTAGTTGTCGAACCCGACGGTGCTGTCGATCACCCCGTCCCGCAGGTTCCAGGCCTCGACCACGGGGCCGGAGAACTTGTCCAGCAGCTTGCGCGTGGTCTCCGTATGCGAAAAGCCGGTGACGATGATCGCATCCGCCTGACGCGCTACAAAGGTGCGCACCGCTTCTTCTTCTTTTGCCGGCGACCAGTCACTGACCGCCAACAACATTTGCTGCTTCTTCGGCTCCAGCACGTGGCTGATGCCCTGAGCGAAATCCGCGAAGAGCGAGCTTGCAAGGATCGGCACGACGACCCCGATCATGTCCGAACGTTGCGACACCAGCGAGCGTGCCGTCAGATTCGGAATATAGCCGATCTCCTCGATCGTGCGCTGGATCTTGGCCCGTGTGTCCGCATGTACGGTCTCTGGCTGCCGCAGCGCGCGCGACACGGTGATAAGCGACAGGCCGGACGCCTTTGAAACGTCCTTCAGCGTCACCTTCTTGTTTTCACCTCGCGCCATTCCGGCCCCCTTTCGACACTTTCCAGCCCCGCCGGCCTGGCACCGGCGGTGGAAAGATCATGTCGCAAAATCGCGATTGACATACGAGTATCATTGCCCATAACGTCCGTCAACATGGAATGACACTCGTATATCATCCAGATTCCCCGCATCACGCGGATCGCCAGTCAGGGCAAAAAAGGGAGGACTACATGTCGAATTCAATCAGCCGCCGCAGGTTCCTGGGCACCACCGCCGCCGTGGGCGCCGCAGCACTTCTGCCCGCACAACCGGCCCGCGCCGCCAGCGGCGAAATCTCGGTCTGGAAATTCGGGGGCACCCCGCAGGAGGTCGAAGTCTGGGCCGCGCGCAATGACGCCTTTTCCGCTGCTCAGCCCGACATCGACCTGAACTACTCCTACTTCAACGGGCAGATCCGCCGGCAGAAAATCCTTGCCGGTTTCCAGACCAACCGCCTGGCGGACGTGATCATCGCCTTCGGTCAGGACATCCCGGAATTCGCCGGTTTCGGCATGATCCAGCCTCTGGACGAGATCGCACCCGACCGGGTTCAGGGCTGGAAGGACCGCATCGTTCCCGAGGTCTTCGAATCGGGCATGCACGACGGCAAGCTCTATGCCCTGCCCACTTATGTCGACATGGCCAGCTTCCTCGCGATCAACCTTGATGCGCTGGAAGAAGCGGGCTTTGACCGGCCGCCGGAAACCTGGGACGAACTGCGCGAATACGCCAAGGCGATGACCAAGCCGGACCGCCCCGGCATCGCTTTCCCCGCCACCACGGCACCGGTCGACATCAACATTTTCGAGGGCCTCGCCTATGCCAATGGCGGCCGCATCTTTGACGAGGACACCGGCAAGGTCACTCTGAACGATCCGGGCGTTGTAGATGCGTTGCAATTCTACGTCGATCTGATCAAGGACGGCTCGACACCCGCGGCCACATCACTGACCGAAACCTTCTTCCGCGACACGGCGCAACTGTTCGGTCAGGGCCGCTCGGCCATGTGGATCGGACTGTCATGGCTGAACACCCCGTGGGGTGTGAACGAAAACATCCGCTGGACCGGCGTGCCGATGCCCAAACCCGAAGCGCCCACCGGCAGCTATGAGCCGGTCAACGCAATCATGGATGGTACGGCAATGCTGATGGTGTCCTCGCGGTCGAAGAACCCGGAAGCCGCGCTGGAATATGTGGATTTCTGGTCGCAGGATGAGCAGCTCGAAACCTGGGGTGGCCAACCTGAAATCGCGCGGATCCCGGCGGGCAAGGCTGCATGGGACAATGCCGAGTTGAAAGAGGCGTGGCCGAACTGGGTCAAGGCCTATGACGCGGGCACGTTGTTCGAAGGCGGCGCCCCGATGCCGCGCTTCATTGGCGTCTCGGCCATTGAATCCGCGCTTGGCACCGCGATCCAGCAAGCCGTTCTGGGCCAGAAAACGCCGCAAGAGGCCTTGGACGAGGCCACCGTTGCCGCGCAAGGCCAGATCGACCTGATCCGCGGCTGATCGCCAGACACCTGAAAAGACAGAACTGAAGGAGGGCCTGACGATGCTGCGAAGCGATCGTTTTCTGGCATATGCCTTGATCTTGCCCGTGGTGGCCGCCGTTGTGGCCTTTGTCGTCGGGCCCACTTACAACGTGGCCACGCTCAGCCTGACCAAGGTGGTCATGGGGATGGAGCGTGGTTTCGGAACGCTTGGAAATTTCGAGGCACTGGCGGCGGATCCGGTCTTTGGACTGGTTTTGAAGAATACCGCCATCTGGATCCTCGGCGGCACGTTTCTTTGTGTCGCCGTGGGTCTGGGCGTCGGCACGTTCCTTGCCATCGACAGCCGGATGACCGGCTGGTTGAGGGCGCTGATCCTGCTGCCCTGGGTGCTGCCCGACGTGGTGACCGCCATGGCGTGGAAATGGATGTTGCACGGTCAGGTGGGCATCATCGGCCAGACGCTGCAATCCTCCGGCCTGACCGAGGGCACCGTTTCGTTCCTCGGTGATCCGAACCTGGTTATGTGGGTGCTGGTGGTGGTGCTGATCTGGCGCAAGATGCCGCTGGTGGCGCTGATCCTATGTGCCGCGATCCGCGCCGTTCCCGATGATCAGGTCGAGGCCGCACGCATGGACGGGGCCAATGCCATCCAGCGGTTCCGCTTCGTCACCCTGCCGAACATCGCCTTTTCGCTGACGGCTGTGACGGTGATCTCGATGATCTGGATCACGGCCGAATTCGCCCTGCCCTGGATCATGACCGGCGGCGGCCCCGCCAATGCCAGCCAGATCATGGCGACGTACATCTACCAGCAGAGCTTCGAATTCTTCAACTGGGGCGTCGCCTCGGCCATGTCGGTGATCAACCTCGTCATGCTGGCCTCGATCGTCGCACTGTACCTTTACGTCAATCGTCGCTCCTGGGCTTCGGAGGGTTCGAAATGAACGAACAACCGCGCACCCTGTATTGGATGTTCCTTGGCTTCGTCGGCCTCGTGATCTCGATCTACGTGCTGTTCCCGGTCTTCTGGCTGTTCCTCGCTTCCTTCAAGACGCAGGCAGAGCTGGCGCAATTGCCGGTCACCTTCTGGCCGCAGGCGCCGACGCTGGACGCCTACAAGGCGCTGTTCTCACCCACCCACCAGAAGGGGCAGCTGCTGGATTGGCCGCAATTGATCGGCAACAGCTTTTTCATCGCGATCAGTTCCACCGTGATCGTGCTGATCTTTGGGACGCTGGCGGGCTACGCCTTTGCCCGGCTGAACTTCCCCGGTCGCGATCTCATCCTTGGTGGTCTGCTGATCAGCCGGATGTTTCAGGGCGCGGCGCTGCTGCTGCCGACCTATCGGCTGATGTCGATGATCGGCCTGCAGGACAGCCTGATCGGCCTGGTGCTGCTCTACTCCGCCTTCGGCCTGCCGTTTGCGACCTGGATCATAGCGTCCTCCCTGCGTGAAATCCCGAAAGAGCTGGAAGAAAGCGCCATGATGGACGGGGCCAGCCGCCTGCAAAGCATGGTCCTGGTGATTCTGCCGCTGGCCACGCCTGCGCTGATCACGGCATCCATGTGGCACTTCGTCGGCGCCTGGTCCGAGTTCGCCTTTGCCTCGATCCTGCTGGAATCGAACGACAACAAGACCGTCACCATCGGCCTTGCCAGCTTTGTCGAGCTTTTCACCCTGGAGTTCCAGTATGTCGGTGCCGCCGCGACCATCGTTGCCCTGCCGATCATGTTGGTCTTCTTCTTCGGGCAGCGGTACTTTACCCGCGGCCTGCTGGCCGGGGCGGTCAAGGGATGAGGATCACCTCGATCACGGCCCGCGCGGTGGACTGCGGCTTCAACAGCCAAAAGCTGCAGACCAGCCGAGTGGCGTCCCCCATGTCCCGCTTTCCGCGCTTTGCCGAACAGCGCGCAAGCTGGATGTGGCCCACGAAAAAGGTCTTCGTCCGGGTGACGGGCGAAGACGGCAGCACCGGCTGGGGCTGCACCAACGGCGGCGAAATCGTCGAGATGATCGTGAACGACCATCTTGGCCGCCTGTTGGTGGGTGAGGACCTGGCCGACCTGTCCCTCCTCAACGATCAGATGGCGGCGTCGCTCTTGCCCAATGACCGGTCCGGCTTTGCCATGATGGCGGTCGCCGGTGTGGACATCGCCCTGTGGGATTTGACCGCCAAGACCCAGGCCCGGCCCTTGGTGGACCTCCTCGGCGGCGCGGGGGTAGACACCCTCCCGGTCTACATGACCACCCCGCGCCCCGAGGCTTTTGTTGGCGGAGCATGGCGCGGCCTGAAGGCCGCCGCGCCCTATGGCCCGAAATCCGGGGGCGACGGCCTGCAGGCCAATGTCACCCTGATGCGCCGCTTCGCCGAGGCGGCAGGCCCGGACGTGCCGATCATGATCGACGCCTTCCTGTCGTGGGACGCGGATTACACCCTGCGCTTTGCCGAGGCCGTGTCCGATCTGCCCGTCGCCTGGATCGAGGATCCGATCCATCCGCAAGATGTCGCGGGCCTGCAGAAGATACGCCAGGAGATGGATCCCGACATTTCGCTCGCGCTTGGCAACTTTGCCTTTTCCCGTGCGGATTGCGCGGACCTGCTGCGCACCGGCGTTGTGGGCGTCCTGCAACCGGACGTCGCATGGGCGGGCGGCATCACCGAGGCGCTGCACATCCTGAACATGGCCGAGGCCGCGCAGGTGCCGGTCATCCTGCACAATACCTGCGAACAGCCCTGGGCGCTGGCGCTGGCCGCTGCGCGGCAGGAGAACCCCTTGGTCGAATGCGTCGACCGGGGCGAATCCTCTGCGCTTTACGAACTGATGGGGGCCCGCCCCCGCTTTGCGGATGGCCATGTCGCCGTTCCGCGCGATCCGGCGGGAAACCGTCCACCCCAGACTGTCATGGCCGCCTTCGATGCGGCTGAACCCAACTTGAAGGAGGCTGAAACATGGGCTCTGTCGCACTGAGAAACATCCGCAAATCCTACGGCGCCGTCGAGGTGCTGCACGGCATCGACCTTGATATTCAGGACGGAGAATTCACCGTGCTTGTCGGCCCCTCGGGCTGTGGAAAATCCACCCTGCTGCGCTCGATCGCCGGGCTGGAAACCATCAGCGGCGGCGATATCAGCATCGACAACACCGTCATCAACACGCTGGTCCCCAAGGAACGCGACATCGCGATGGTGTTCCAGAACTACGCCCTTTACCCGCATATGAGCGTGGCCAAAAACATGGGCTTTTCGCTGCGCCTGTCCAAGGAACCGCAGGCCGAGATCGACCGCAAGGTGCGCGCCGCGGCCGAGATCCTGGACCTGACCGCCCTGCTCGACCGCTATCCGCGCCAGCTTTCGGGTGGTCAGCGGCAACGCGTCGCCATGGGCCGCGCCATCGTTAGGGACCCCAAGGTGTTCCTGTTCGACGAGCCGCTGTCGAACCTGGATGCCAAGCTGCGCGTGCAGATGCGATCCGAGATCAAGGAACTGCACCAGCGGCTGAAGACGACCACGATCTACGTCACCCATGACCAGATCGAAGCCATGACCATGGCGGACAAGATCGTGGTCATGCGCGGCGGGCACGTGGAGCAGATCGGCTCTCCGCTGGAGCTGTACGACCATCCGGCCAGCGTCTTCGTGGCGGGCTTCATCGGGTCGCCGGCCATGAACTTTGTTCCCGCACGGGCCGCGGCCAACGGCTTGCAGACCCCGTCGGGTGAACCCCTTGGACAGGTTGCCGCCCATGTCGCGGCGGGCCGGGACGTGATCGCCGGTTTCCGACCGGAGGATATCAAGCTGTCCGACACCGGCATCGCGGCCAAGGTCGCGCTGATCGAACCGACCGGCGCGGAAACGCAGCTGACCCTGCGTACGCAGGATGCCTCGATCATCATGACGACCCGTGACCGCATCGCCCAGTCAGTCGGCGATCAGGTGCATTTCACCATTTCCCCCGGCAAGCTGCATTGCTTCGACGCGGAAACCGAGCAGACCCTTGCCACGCGGGATCGCCTGCAATGAAGATCACCGACGTCAGGGTGATAAGGTTCCGCACCCATGCGGACCGTTGGGATATCGGCCACGCGCGGCTGAAACCCAAGGCCGAAGTGCATCAGACCATCACCTGCATCGACACCGACGAGGGGCTGACCGGATACTTCCTTGGCGGTGGCAAACACGGCGATCAAGACGGCATGACCCCGGACGAACAGCGCCTGATCGAAGGCCAGGTCCGCGACATGATCCTGGGCGCCGATCCGTTCGACCGCGAGCTGATCTGGAAATGGATGTGGGTCCGCAACATCCCCGAGGTGGCGCAAAGCGTCATCGACTGCGCGCTCTGGGATCTGGCGGGGCGGCATGCCGGCCTGCCGCTGTACAAGCTGATGGGTGGCGCGCGGGACAAAGTGCCCGCCTATGCCTCGACCTATCCCAACATCGGCCAACCGCAGGTCTACGCCGAACACGCGCTGGCCTGCCAGGCCGAGGGGTACAAGGCCTACAAGATCCACCCGCACTACTTCTGGAACCCGGACACCGAACTGCCCACCAATGGCCGCCCCTCGAACATTCGGGCCGATATCGAGACGATCAACCTCGTCCGTGAGGCGGTCGGGCCGGACATGGTGCTGATGTACGATGTCTGGGGCACCTATCACACCATCGAGGAAACCATAAAGGTTGGCCGCGAGCTGGAGCGCAACGACTACTACTGGTTTGAACATCCGATGCCGGAATACCGGGTCGAAAGCTATCGGCGTCTCTGCCGCGAACTGTCGATCCCGATCCTAGCGCCCGAGATTGCCGCCGGGGGCGTGTTCACCCGTGCGGAATGGATTCTGCAGGGGGCCTCGGACATGAGCCGCATGGACATCCGCCGGGGCGGCGTGACCGGCTGCCGCAAGACGGCCGTGGTCTGCGAGGCCTTCGGCCAGCGCTGCGAAATCCACATGGCGGGCTGGGGCAACCTGCAGGTCATGGGGGCGACCAGCGAAGACACCAGCGAGTGGTACGAAAAGGGGCTGCTTGCGCCCGGCGTCGACTATGACGCGCCGCATCCCTACCTGAAGCGGAACTGCGATCCAATGGACGCCGAAGGCTATGTCGCCCTGCCCCAATCGCCGGGCCTTGGTTATGACATCGTCTGGGATCACATCGAAGACAACAGGATCGCGGCATGACCCTGTACCGCCGCGCCTGGACGATGCAGCTGCGCGAGGGGGCCGAAGCCGCCTATGACGACGCCCATGCTGCGATCTGGCCCGAACTGAAGGCCCAGATGACGGCCAGCGGCATCGTGCGCTTTTTCCTTTACCGTTCGGGCCGTACCATCTTTGCCTTCCAGGAACGCGACCAGCCCTTTGGCCCCACCACGGTCCCGCCCAGCGATGTCACCGTCCGCTGGTGGCGCACGATGGCGCCCTTGATGGTGACCGAAGGCGCCAACCACCGGCCCGTCCATCATACCCTGCGCGAGGTCTTCGCGCTCGACACCACATCGGAGACCGAAACATGACCGGGATCGAAGGTATTGTACCCATCCTGCTGACGCCCTTCCACGACGACCTGACGATCGACTACGGCAGTCTGCGGCTGGAAGTCGACGCAACCCTTGATACCGGCGTGCATGGTATCGGCATCGCCATCGGCAGCGAGATCTTCAAGCTGACGCCAAGCGAACGCCGCCAGATGCTGCGCGCCGTGGTCGACCAGGTTGATGGTCGTGTGCCGGTCATCATGAACACCTCTGCCCCCGGCACCGCGCCCGCGGTGGAACTGGCCGTCGAGGCGGCCGAGGCAGGCGCATCACGGCTGATGATCTGGCCACCGGATTTCTTTGCACTTGGCCCCGATGCCGTGGTCGAACACCTGTCCCGCATCGCCGAGGCCGCAGGCCTGCCGATCATTCTGCAGGACGTGCCGCAGGCACCCATCTCCCCCGCCCTTGCCCTGCGCATCGCCGAGGCGGTGCCGCTGGTGGACACGATCAAGGTTGAAACCAATCCGACCGTGGCGCAGGTCGGCGCGATGGTAGCGGCGGTCGACGGGAAACTGACCGTGCTGGGCGGCGCAGGCGGCGGCACGCTGGTCGAGGAATACAGGCGCGGCGCACGCGGCACCATGCCCTTTGCCAGCCAGGCAGCCTTGTTCATGCAGGTGTGGACCGCGCTGGAAACCGGGGATGAGGGGCAGGCGGCAGCCCTGATCGAGACCGAGATCCTGCCTGTCAGCCGGCTCGGCTTTCAGTCAGGGGACATGTTCTACCACGTCCACAAGGCACTGCTGTGCCAGGCAGGCATCTTCCGCCATGCCCACGTGCGTCCGCCAACCGCGCTGCCGGAGGCCATAACCCGCAGTGAACTGGCGCGTTTGCTGACGCGGATCAAGACAACGAAACTCACTGAAAAGGAAATCGCATGAAACTTCTTCGCGTCGGACCGAAGGGCAAGGAAGGCCCGGCCCTGCTGCACAAGGACGGAACGCTGCGTGACCTATCGTCGGTGGTCCCCGATATTGCCGGAGACACCCTGCTGCCCGATGGTCTGGACAAGTTGCGCACCCTCGATCCGGAGACCCTACCCGTCGTGTCGAACGATACCCGGATCGGCCCCTGCGTCGGCCAGGTGGGCAAGTTCATCTGCATCGGCCTCAACTACGCTGACCACGCAGAGGAAAGCGGTATGCCGGTCCCGGAAGAACCTGTCATCTTCATGAAAGCGACATCTTCGATCTGCGGCGCCAACGACAACGTGATCCTGCCACAAGGGGCGGAAAAGGGTGACTGGGAAGTCGAACTGGGCGTGGTCATCGGCAAGGAGGCCAAAGATGTCTCCGAGACCGAGGCATTCGATCATGTCGCTGGCTACTGCGTCGTCAACGATGTCTCGGAACGAGCCTTTCAGCTGGAACACGGCGGGCAATGGGTCAAAGGCAAATCCGCCGACACATTCGGCCCGATCGGACCGTGGCTCGTGACCCGGGACGAGGTGCCAGACCCCACCAACCTTGAAATGTGGCTGGAATTGAATGGCGAACGGGTTCAGAACGGATCGACCCGGACGATGATTTTCGGTGTCGCAAAAGTCGTTTCCTATCTCTCTCGCTACATGTCCCTTCAACCAGGTGACATAATCTCAACAGGCACGCCGCCGGGCGTGGGCCTCGGGATGACGCCCCAACGGTTCCTGAAACCCGGCGACGAAATGCGGTTGCAGATAGAGCGGCTGGGCGAACAGCATCAAGTTGTCCGCCAGCGTTGATCCGCGGCGCGTTCGTTTTCAGTTTTGCGACCGGATATGCTGCGGGACCGGCCATTGTACCGATCCCGCGCCTCCTTTCCGGTGCACTACCTCTGATAACTGGATCATTTGAAGCTAGAATTCTCTGGTAAGCGTACTCGGCTGCCCATGAGCTGCCTGCAGGCCGATGATTGGTGAGCGGACTCACGCAAGACACGATCCAGTTGCCTGATCTGTTCCACCAAACCGGCTTTGGCGGCGACCATCGCCAAGTTTCTCTGGCCAACGACCGGTACATCGGCAGCAGTCATCACCCAGTCGATGAACCCTTGCTCTGACCGGGACTGGGCTTGAACCCGAAGGTTGCACAAATACCTCGAATCATGTTGTCGAGCCGCACCCGGGCTTCAACGAGATGGATGCGCGTCGCGATGACGCTCCGCACACTTTGGGCGGCAGCTGAATTGACATGCACCTCCTTATAGAAGCCGGTCCTGGCAAGCTGCGCGAGCCCGGCTGCGTCATGCGGGTCAGTCTTGTTCGCCTTCAATGCTTTCAGCCTCTGATGCGCCTGCCGTGCGTCGATGCAAACCAGCGTGCTGTCCATCGACAGGTCCAGTCCGGCATAGCGTTTCATGGTTGATTCTTTCCTTCTGCTTCGACAGCCAGAAGTGTGAGTTCTCTTTCAGCCCCGAGAGAAGCAGCCACAAATTACCCGATGGCTCATAGCCAATAGATGACAGTTGCCTCGAGAGCGATGGCTGAGAGAAAGACCTTCGGACAGCGGTCGTATCTGGTTGCCACACGCAGCCAGGCCTTGAGCCTGTCGAACATGATCTCGGATCACTGCCCGGCAGTGCATTGCAAAGCAATGTCACGAGAGGGGCGGTTACGGCGTCTGTAGCGGCGCTTGTCGTATTTGACGGTTTTTCCGTTGCTTCCTACAAGGGATGCAGGCGCGTATCCCTTTGTCTTTTAACGCTTCTCGAAATCAGCCGGCACCATATCCGGGGTCCCCGAGCAGCCAGTCGACATCCGGCAAGCTAATCAGCAATGCTCGTGCGCCAATGTAATCGCTGACCTGTCCGGCTGTGGCGAACAGGTTCAGGAGCCGGCCTTCGCTGTTGCAGATGGCGTGCAGCATGGTGTTCATGCCGCCTTTGGTGCGCCCAATCAGGCGTCCACGTCCCCCATTTTGACGCCCAAACTGGTCGCTGTGCGGTGGCCCTCTAGGTAGGTGGCGTCAATCATCACAGTCTTCTCTTCGCTCGGTTCGGCAGCCAAGCCCGCCGTCATCCTAGCGAACACACGTTTGTCGCTCCACCCCTTCCAACGGTTGTACAAAGTCTTGTGCGGCCCCTACTCCGCAGGCGCATCGCACCCCCCTAAACCATTGGGGTTGATGAAGATAATCCCACTCAGAATACGCCGATCATCGACACGTGACTGACCGTGGGACTTCGGGAAGTAGGGGTTCAGACGCGCCATCTCCGCGTCGCTCAGCTAGAAAAGATCAGACATGTCACCGCTCGTTTTTCAAACGGTGAATCACGCCACCCAGAGGAAATCAATGGGGGCTGAGCCTAGGTGTCGGAACGAAGGGCGGTCGCTACCGGCAACGGCTTGGCCTTCCCCATCAAAGCATGTGCGAAAGCGGCCATGGGATCGCCCTTTGGCTTTTGCTCATACAGGTTGAAATGCTTAAAGAGCTTCTCCAGTGCCGCGTTCTTGTCCCAGAACTTGATCTCGGTTGTGAACACCATTTCGCCTTCGCCGGAGCCGGGGGCGACTTTCGAGGTGACCTTGATCGACTGGATGGCCCTGGCGGCGTTCTCGGACAGGGCGTCGACGGGCAGGAGGCGACCGTCCTTATCGAAGAGCTCGCGGATGTCGCTGAAGGCGATCTGTCCGATCTCTTCCAGCACCTGCGCCGCCGTCATTTCAGCCTGTTCGGCGGCAGCGTCCTGCAACTCTCGAATACGCTGCCCGATGTGTTCATTTGCGTTCATCCGAGCGGCATTGGAGCGGTTCGCCTTGTAGCCGGCTTCGACGTAGGCCGTGTCGATGGTCATGCCCGCAACCCGAGCTTGGGCGAAGGCTTCGTGGCGCGTGTTCTTGAGGGTGGACATGGTTGAATCCTACATGGCTGGCTTCAATTGGCTAGTTGCATCGGGCCTCCGGCCAGTGCCAAGAAACCCTGAGCAAGACTGGCTTTGGAAGTGGGGGACTACGATTCAGTGGCGGTGCTTCCGAACCTTTGGGGCCGGAAACCGATCTCTTCCAGGATTTGTTTTGCCCTCTCAGGGCTGACCCTTTCCTTCCTTGGCTCTTCGGGGGGCGGATTTTTCGCCTTGTATTCGGCAATCTCTTCCTGTCTCTGGATGCCGATCAAGTTGAGAATGTCGCCCTCGTTGGGCATTTTCCGCGGATTGTTTCGAACCCATTTCTTGCAAGCCGATTTGACCTCTTCCAGAGTGAAGTCCTGAAGCGCATCCATCCAATCCGTCATTAGGCGATCATGCGCGGCGGTGCCGCGTTCAGGCTCCCAGCCAAATCGGTCCATCTTCTTCGCCATCACCTCCAGTTCCACCGCCAGCAGGGCGCGATGCTCTTTAATGCCCTGTGAGTCGAGCGATTTGCTCAATGGCAGGATCTGACCGGTGTCCGGGCAGGTGGGAAGGTTCGGATAGGCGACTGCGGTTGTCATAGTTTCCCTCCATGACTTTGGTGAAATTCGAAGCTTTGATGAGCCAGTCAAAGCCAAAACCGGTCCAAGGCCTTGACGTGCGACCACGGCAAAAGTCGCTCTCCTGGGCCTTGCCGACCGCGATCTTCCAGCCTTCCAGCCCACCGCAATCGTTCAGGCGGGCGTTCAGCTGTTTGCGGCGGGCGTCGGTCAGTTTCTGAACCTTCGGCCAGTCGGCCTGATCGGCGGCGGCGTTGAAGATGGTCACTGCCGTCTCGAGATCGCTGTCCAGCTCAGCCTGATCATCGCGAGGAGAGACGGAAACAGAAGTTTCTCTCTTCTCTGGTTCTGAATCTGGTTCTGGTTCTGGTTGGTCAGGCCGTGGAGTTCCCAAGCCATTGTTTTTGTTCTGCCCGAGGCTGTTTTGGCGCTGTGTATTCTGAAATTTTCCGAGTTTTTCGAGCTCGATATCGGCGCGAAAATTGCCCAGAAACTCGCCGTCAACGAACAGTTTGCCCATTTCGATGAGACGGTTGCGCTGTGTGCCCCACTTGCGCTTCGATGTTCCGAGGATTCCGCAGATGTACCCAGGATCATCCGGGAGGCGCCCGCTATGCATGTAGATGAGGTCGAGCACGAGGCGATAAGCGCCCTTGAGATCAGCCTCCATGCCAACGGTTCCCTCGATGAAATCCCGGGGATAGGCTTTGTAATAGGGGAGGCGGTTCTTGTTCATGCCACGGGCTCCGAGGACCGCTGGTCCTTGGCCCGGCAGGTCATGTAGACGCCGTTGCCCACGACCGGCCGGTACTGCACGGAGCACAGAATGATGGGCGTCCCCTGTGGCATGGCGCGCCGGTCCTCGCAAATGGCAAGGCCATGAGCGCCTATGGGGCAGTCGAAGGCCGGTATGAGGGACATTCCGAGGGCCATCACCTTAGCGCTCGGGAGCTTGCGGCGCGCTCAGGCGCTCGATGGCCGCGAGGACTTCGGACAGCTTCCAGCGGGTCATCGATCCGATACGAACCGGCTGCGGCATCGTGCCGTCAGCGACCCGGCGCCACCAGGTCGCCTTGGAGCAAGAGAGAAGGGCTGCGCCTTCCGTGTCGCGGATCAGGCGTTCGACAATGCCGGCAACCGAGTTCCCGGTGGCGAAAGGGTCAATTTCCGCTTGCGCGAAGGCTGTCGCCGTCGTGTCGATTGCAAAGTTCTTGTTCACTGCTCAGCCTCGCCTATCTTGCGTCGTGACGCGTCGTCATGCGTTGAGCTGAGACATAGAGATTTCACCGTGTGACAGTGGTCTGATGTGTCACAACTTTTGGTACCCACATGGCAGCATGTAAGGCTCGTAGTGCCGGGATCGCTCGCGCGCATTGCGTCACGCAACAGAATTGCCTTGTTGCGGAGCGCAAATCACATTGGAACGACTGCAGTGACGTTGACGGAACTGAGAGGTGCGGCGGCGCCCAGTTAGTGGTCCTGCGGGCGATCCGCGAGGCGGGTCGTGAACTTGGGCGACAGATGCGCAACAATCGCAGTCTGGGAGGCGCGCCATTCGAGCAGATAGGCCGTCACAGGAGGCCCGCCGTGGGTATTTCCTCAATTTGAGGACGGACGATCAGGCCGCCATCCGCAAGCAATACAATGGCGCGCTAAACGCTGATGTAATGCTTCTCGCCCAGCGCCGCAGCCTCGCGGCTGCTTCGAATGAAGGACAGGTGCGGGGAGAGGCAATGAGTCCTTCGGGGAGCGGGCCTCATTGCGTCGCGTCAGAGGCCGCCTCCGGATCGACGATTGCAACAGATTCGCGGAAGGCTGCCGATGGCCGTCCTCAAGCTGTTCCCGGCCCGCTTCTTCGCCGTTTTTGGTCCCTATAGTGCAACTGTCTATTGGCGCTGGCGGAGGTGCCGATCCCTTTTTGCGCGGCGAGTTCAGCAGCACGTTTCGCCGGGTGCCCTTCGGAAACAAGGCGCTGTATTTCCTTCAGAACAGCTTGGGACTGCTCTTTCGTCTGCCCCCTGCGCGCATCGCCACCGCGCGTTTGGGCCTGCCGAACCTTTCGACCGGTTGGCACAAACTGTTCAAGCTCTTTGCCCCAGGCGGCTTGAACATGGCGTCCGGCTGTGAAGCTTGCAAAGGCGACCTCGGCAATGATCTCAGAGAGCCATGTGCGGTCTTCTTCCGTGTCCATTTGCTCCGTCACCAAAGACGTCGTGAAATCGAGGCTCTCCAACAACTCCAGTGCGGCGTCGACATGCGCGCGGCGTGACAACTCGTCGACTCCCGCTGTAACCTCGGGCCACACAATGAGGTCGCCAAGGCATGCTTCCACTTCCTCCCGATGCTCCGCCCAGCCGACACTGGCAATCGGCGGGGGCCCTTCTGCGGCGGCTGCCAGCTCTCCAAGTTCAAGGATAATAGCCGCGCCCCGCAAGTGCTCCCGATGTTTCCAATGGCCTGCTGAGTCAGATTGCCGGATAAGCCGGACATTAGCCTCTTCGCCGTTCTCGACGCGAACCGTCGGTACGATCTCCTCCAGCCTGCGCAGCAATGCAAGGAGTGGCGCCTTGTCATCCGGGGCAAGTCGCAGATGGTCTCGCCACCATTCATCCACATCGTCCCAGAACGCGGTTTCAATGAGGGGCTCCCAGCCCCAGCTTGTTGTCTGCGGCTTGTCAGTCAAATCGATTTTCCTCCGCGATGAGGGGCAGAGCCATTCGAGTCACCTGAGCGGATGCAGAGTATCATAGATCGAAGCTGGATCCGGCAGGAACCCCAGTTAATCAACACGAAGAGAGCAACTGTATGGGCGATACAGCTTAACCTACCTAAGCCAAAACGCTAAACACGAAGTGTATCTGCAAGTGTATCTGCGGCTTTCTTCGTTCAAAAAGATCCAGTAAAAATCGCCTATTTGCTTGACGATCATGGCGGAGGCTCAGGGATTCGAACCCTGGGGACGCTCTCACGCCCAACGGTTTTCAAGACCGCCGCATTCGACCACTCTGCCAAACCTCCGGTCCGGACAGCGATAATCGGTGTTTCCCGATTCTGAAAGCACCTAGCCGAAAATCCGCGCAGCCGAATTTTGCAGGCTTTCCATGTGGGCCTTGACAAGTTATCCTTGTGCCAAACAGGGCCGTCAGAGCCCGTCAAGGCAGTGTGCGACCGGGAAAACCCGGCGCTCGCCCGGGAAACCCCGCGGCACCACAAGGGCAAGAGGCAAGACATGAGCGGCATCCTATCCAATCTTTCCCGGACTCTTCGTCTGTCCACCGCAGGCACGGCTCTTTTTCTGGTCGCAGCCTGCGCCGATGGTCAGATGCCGGGCTTTCTGAAATCCAAGGACGGCGGCGACGGTGACGTGGTCGCCCGCGCCAGTACCGCCGAGCCGCGCGGCACCCCGCGTGACGTCGAAGCGCCCGAGATCTTTGAGGCGAAAGAAGCCGGTCTCTGGGATGGCCGCCCCTCGCTGGGCGGCGTCTGGGTCGCGCATCCCGACGCCAAGGACCCCGAGCGGGTCATCATCCGCAACCAGCAGAACGGCAAGTTCGTGATCGGAGCGCTGTTCCGCAAGGAACGCGAAACGCCCGGCCCCCGGCTTCAGGTGTCGTCTGACGCAGCTGCCGCACTGGGCATGCTGGCGGGACAACCGACCAACCTTGACGTGGTGGCCCTGCGCCGCGAGGAAGCGCCCGAACCGCAGGCGGACCCTGAGGCACCGCTGGATGATCCGCTGTTGGCCGCCGCCCCTGCCGCGGGGGCCGTTCCCGCGGCTCCGGGCGTGGACGCTATGCCGCTGGATCCGGTGATCGGCGGTGCTGCCGCGGCCATCGACGGATCCGCCCCCACTCCGCCCAAGGCGCGCCCGGTTGCGCCGGCACCCAAACCCGCCGCTGTGGCAAGCACATCGAAGCTGGCGAAACCCTTTATCCAGATCGGCATTTTCAGCGTCGAGCAGAACGCCAAGAACACCGCCACTGCCATGCGGCAGGCCGGCATGGTGCCGACGGTCAAGACCTTCACCTCGAAGGGCAAGACCTTCTGGCGTGTGGTTGTCGGCCCGGCACAGTCCAAGGATGAACTGGCCACCCTGATCCAGACGATCAAAAAGACCGGCTTCACCGACGCTTACGCAGTTACGGACTGACCTGATGGATCTGCGCCCGGCGTGGCGTCCCCCTGAATCGGCGGTCCGCTGCGCGCGGGACTGCCCATCGGGATGACAGCCGGTCCGGCTTGGGCGATAACTGCCCTGTGTCGATCCCCATCCGCGACTCGGAGGAAATAGATGAGCCTGATGTTCCGCAGCCTTGTGACCGGCACTGCGCTGGCCTTGACCCTTTCCAGCGCCGCCATGGCGTTCGACACCCGCGCCCGGGCCGCCTTCGTGATGGATCAAACCACCGGAACCGTGCTGTTGGCCAAGGACGCCGACCTTGCGCTGCCGCCCGCGTCGATGTCCAAGCTCATGACGCTGTACATCGCTTTCGAGGCCATTCGCGACGGTCGCCTGCAACTGGATGAACGGCTGCCGGTGTCGGCCCACGCCATGTCTTTTGGCGGGTCGACGATGTTTCTGGACACCACCGACCGCGTCAAGGTCGAGGATCTGCTGCGCGGCGTGATCGTCCTGTCCGGCAACGACGCCTGCGTCGTTCTGGCCGAAGCGCTCAGCCCAGATGGCACCGAAGCAGGTTTTGCCCGCCTGATGACGCAGCGCGCGCAGCAGCTTGGCATGACCTCTTCGACGTTCAAGAACGCCTCAGGCTGGCCCGCGCAGGGCCATGTCATGTCCATGCGCGACCTGACGCTGCTGGCCACGCGGATCATCGGTGATTTCCCGGAATTCTACCCGATGTTCTCAGAGCGCAAATTCGAATTCGACGGGCGCGCGCCGTCGAACGTGAACAACCGCAACCCGCTTTTGGGTCTGGTGAACGGGGCTGACGGTCTCAAGACCGGTCACACCGCCGAGGCAGGCTATGGGCTGGTCGGATCGGCCAAGAACGGCGAGCGCCGCGTTGTCTTTGCGATCACCGGACTGGACAGCACCCGCGCCCGCGCCGAGGAATCCGAGGCCATCGTCAACTGGGCCTTCCGCCAGTTCGCGGAACAGACCGTGGTGACAAAGGGCGCCAGCATTGCCAGGGCCGAGGTCTGGATGGGATCTGCCGAACATGTTGATCTTGTTTCTGACAAGGACGTGACGCTGCTGCTGCCCACCATGAGCGCCGAGGGTATCAAAGCCGAAGTTGTCTATACCGGCCCGATTCAGGCCCCGGTGTCCAAGGGGCAAAAGCTGGCGGAACTCATCATCCAGCCCGATGGCCTGCCGGAAACCCGCGTCCCTCTGTTCGCCGCCGAAAAGGTGGACGCCGGCGGTTTCCTTGATCGGATGATGACGGTCAGCAGCCTGCTGATCAAACGTTTTGCCGAGGACGCCGAGGAGGCCATGTGACGACGACACACCGCCCCTGGCCCGGCCTGTTCATCAGTTTCGAAGGCATCGACGGGTCCGGCAAATCCACACAGGCGCGCGGCCTGTGCGACAGCCTGCGCGCCAAGGGGCTGGATCCGGTGCTGACCCGGGAACCGGGCGGCAGCCCGGGGGCCGAGGAGATCCGCGCGCTTGTCCTGCAAGGCGACCCGGATCGCTGGTCGGCGGAAACCGAACTTCTGTTGTTCACCGCCGCACGCCGCGACCATCTTGAACGGGTGATCCTGCCCGCCTTGGAAGCTGGCCGTATTGTCATCTGTGACCGTTTCGCTGACAGCACCCGGATGTATCAAGGACGCGGCGGCCTGCGGGCCAAGGTGGACGCCCTGCACAGACTGATGATCGGGGTCGAACCGGACCTGACGCTGCTGGTCGACATGCCGGCCGAGGCCGGGCTGTCGCGGGCCAAGGCGCGCGCCACCGCCGAAGAACGGTTCGAGGATTTCGGCTTGTCGCTCCAACAACAGATGCGCGACGGCTTCCTCGCTCTGGCGCATGAAGATCCCGAGCGCTTCCGGGTGATTGACGGCAATCGCGATATCGATGCCGTGGCCGCCGACATTCGCGCCGTCATTGCACCTCATCTGCCTAAGGCGCCTGCATGAACGACCCTGTCGACCTGCCAGAACCGGACCGGCTCGACGGTGCGCCGCATCCGCGCGAGACCCCGCGCGTCATCGGCCAGGACAAGGCCGAGCAAGCCTTCCTCACCGCCTATAACTCTGGCCGCCTGCACCATGGTTGGCTGTTGACCGGTCCGCGCGGGCTGGGCAAGGCCACGCTTGCCTGGCAAATCGCCCGCTTTCTTCTGGCCACCCCGCCGACAGATCAGGACGGGCTGATCGGTGCCCCTCCGCCCCCCGACACATTGCACATCGACCCGGACCACCCCGTTGCGCACCGCATGCGGGCCCTTTCCGAACCGGGTCTTTTCCTGCTGCGTCGGGGCGGCGCCGGCAGTTCGGACAGCGAGCGTGAGAAAGCCCTGAAAGACGGGCGTTTCTCCGACGTGATCCGCGTCGATGAAATCCGCAAGCTGCACAGCTTCTTTGGCCTCAGCTCTGCCGACGGAGGCCGCCGGGTCGTCATCGTCGACAGCGCGGACGAGTTGAATACCCCCGCCGCCAACGCACTGTTGAAAATGCTGGAAGAGCCGCCCGCCAATGCCACTCTGCTGCTGCTCAGCCACCAACCTGCGCGCCTCCTGCCCACGATCCGCTCCCGGTGCCGGACGCTGCGGCTTGCACCGCTTGGGGCTTCAGACATGGCACAGGCCCTCTCTCAGGCCGGGGCGGATGTGGCCGAGGATCAGATCGCACCGCTGACCACCCTGGCCGAAGGGTCCGTGGGCGCGGCGATGCGATTGCTGACACTGGACGGGCTGACCTTGTATGGCAACCTCCTGCGCCTTCTGGGCAGCATGCCCGCGCTCGACCGCGCCGGCCTGCTGGCGCTTTCCGACAGTTGCGCCGGCAAGGGCAAAGAAGCGCGGCTGGACCTATTGCTGACCCTGACCGACCAGATCGCCGCGCGGCTGGCCCGCGCAGGCGTAACCGGAACGCCGCCGCCCGAAGTCCTGCAAGGCGAGGCGGAAATCCTTTCCCGCCTCGCGCCCGATCCGGCGTCTGGCCGCCGCTGGGCCGAGATCTCTCAAGAAGCAGGTGACCGCGCCCGCCACGCCCGCGCCGTCAATATCGACGCGGGCGCCCTCGTCACAGATCTTTTCCTGCAACTGCAAAAGGCCCTGTAAGGCCCCGGGCACGCTCCTTCCCAGGCACGCCTTTTGCCGGGCCCGCCCCGCGCCACCGTTGCGCCGAACGACACATATATATGCGCCCAACACGCCTCCGGCAGCGCAGGCCCCTGCTTCTTCTTGGCCCAAATACTCAAACGCGCCGAAGGCGCAGCCGCATTTACCTCAGACGATCCCGCCTTTGATCAATCGATCCGCCAACTGAGCATAGGCCGTGGCCATGGCGCTGTCGCCCAGAGCCACCGGCATGCCCCCGTCACCGCCCAGCCGGGTATCAAGGTCGATCGGCAACTGTGCCAGCAAGGGCACCCCGATCTTCTCCGCCTCGGACACCACGCCGCCGTGCCCGAAGATATGGCTGTCCTTGCCGCAATGCGGGCAGGTGAAAACCGCCATGTTCTCGATCAGCCCCAGCACCGGCACTTTCAGTGTCGCAAAAGCGTCCAGCGCCTTGCGCGCGTCGATCAGCGCCACGTCCTGCGGGGTCGAGACCACGATCGCACCCGCCACTTCGGATTTCTGGGCCAGAGACAGTTGCACATCGCCCGTGCCCGGCGGCAGATCGACGATCAACACGTCCTTGGTGCCCCAGTCGACCTGCATCAGCATCTGCTGCAAGGCCCCCATCAACATCGGACCGCGCCAGACCACCGCCTTGTCCTCGGCCAGCATCGACCCGATCGACATCACCGTGACGCCATGCGCCGTGAGCGGGATGATCGTCTTGCCGTCCGGGCTGGCGGGTCTGTCCGTCAAGCCGAACATGCGCGGCTGCGAGGGGCCATGAATATCCGCATCCAGCAGCCCCACCGATTTTCCGGCCCGCGCCAGCGCCACGGCAAGGTTGGCGGATACGGTCGATTTGCCCACGCCGCCCTTTCCCGATCCCACGGCAAGGATCGTCTTGACGCCTGCGGGCTTCATCACGCCCTCCTGCGGTTTCGGGTGCCCCCCCATTTTCAACTGCGGCGGCGCCTTGGCGGCCGTCGGGGCGCTCAGCACCACGCTCGCCGAGGTGACACCGGGCACCGCCTCGACCGCGCGTTGCGCCATCTGGCGCAACGGCTCCATCTGGCGGGCCAGTTCGGCGCTGGGTGCCTCGATCACAAAGCGCACGACACCCTCGTCGACCCGCAAAGCTCGAATCATATCTCTGGAAATCAGGTTTCCACCGTCGGGCAGTTCGACTCTCTCCAGCGCCGCCTCGATCACGTTTGTTTTATCTGACATGCCTCTTCCTTCTGACGCGCGCCCCATCAGTGGCGCTGACCTCGCGTTAGCGCAACCCACGGTCGCGCGATTGCCCAAAGATCGGGCGTAACCCCCAAGAATTGAACAAATTCCCCATGCACTTTCTGCATAGCGGCATTGCCTCTCCGGCCATTGTGCACCCGCAGCATTTCGACCATCTTTAGCGCAACCAAACGAACACAGCTTTTACTGAGGCACTGAACAATGGCACATGCAACGGCGATTTCTTCCAAAGCCCACAGCGGTTTCGGCGCACGTTTTGCCGGCTTTGTCGAGATGCTCCAGGCACGCCACGCCCGCCGCAAGGTCTACAAGCAGACCTACGCAGAGCTGGCGGCTCTGAGCAACCGCGATCTGGCCGACCTTGGCCTGGCCCGCAGCGAGATCTCTCGCATCGCATGGCAGGCCGCGAACGAGAACTGAGTTTTCAGGCGGGACGCTTCTCCTCCCAGTCCCGTCTGGTCTGACGCCGGCTTCTCTCTCCTCCCTTGGAGCCGGCGTCCCAAATTCCGGGGTCGATGACCCCTTGTATCCGCGGGCCTCTCCTCCCAAATCGGCCTGCAGACAGAGCGGCGGCACCTCTCCTCCTCCCTGGTGTCGCCGCACCAAATTCCGGGGCCAAGGTGGCCTCATCGAAATGTCGGGCCCCTCTCCTCCTCCCTGGGGTCTTGCATAAGCGGCGGTGCCTCTCCTCCTCCCTGGCACCGCCGCACCAGAATTCCGGGGCCCCGATGGCCCCAACCAGATGTCGGGCCCCTCTCCTCCTCCCTGGGGTCTCACATAAGCGGCGGCACCTCTCCTCCTCCCTGGTGTCGCCGCACCAAATTCCGGGGCCCCGATGGCCTCAACCAGATGTCGGGCCCCTCTCCTCCTCCCTGGGGTCTTGCATAAGCGGCGGTGCCTCTCCTCCTCCCTGGCACCGCCGCACCAGAATTCGGTTTCGAGGCCCCTCTCCTCCTCCCTGGGGTTTCGTGACTTAGCCCGCGATGTCCGTCATCGCGGGCTTTTTTCTTTGGGGGTATCCGCACAGGGTGTTGGTGCGCTTCCGCGTTTCGAACAGGCGCCGCGCAGAGGTCTGGTTCGAGCCCAAACGCACCGATGCTGCGCGGCGATTGAATGGCTGCATTGAGGAGTGAAGCGTGATTTACAGGTACTACGCGGTTGCTATGGAGGTCATCGCAAGATGGGAAATGTTGATGCCGAAGCGTTGTCTGAAAATATTGCTGAAGTAGTAGACAGGATTATATCACTAAATGCTAAACTATCCGCTTTTTGGGCCTCCGCTCATGGCTGGGCGCCCGAAGATGCGGCCAAATTGCTCTCCAAATCACGCTTAGACTGGCAGGTTTCACTTTCAAAAACGCTCTATTTTTGGATCGATCGAAACTCAATGACCGACGGGGAATTGATCTTGGCTTGGGCTAATCTGGGTGCGTTACTTGAAGGTACTCTGAAGCTCTTCTTTTCAGTCTACTATTCGGATTTTCAGACGGACACTGAAGCGCTCAAGAAGGCGAATGCTTACGACTACAAGAAGAATACCCACAAGGAGCCTGACGGGCTAACACTCGAGGTCCTGCGTAGATACAGCATTCACAAAAATCTCTTCGCAGAGGCACATCTAGTAATGTTTCAACTTGTGCAAAACCGTCGAAACGCGATTCACGCTTACAAGGATCGTGAGCTGGGCAACGTAACTGAGTTTAGAGATGCTGTGCGCGGCTACATGAAGTTTCTTACCGACGTTGATCTTCGCGTTCCATACCCAGATTTCCGGTGAGGCTCGCGCCGGAAAGCCGCCATCTGCGTAGTCGCTGCGTATTCACCCTTCGTCCGCATAGCGGACCGACACGGTTTGCGCCCCCCTTTTCTTTCGGGCATCCGTCCCGGCAAAGCCCGGCGCTTGGTGCCATAAGGGACGGTGGGTGGGGCGATCTGCGCAGCAGGAGCGTCTTGCCGAAGGCAAGCCCGCCCTCCGGCCCCCTTCCCCTTCGCGCCCCCTTGGCGTAGACCCTCCGCCAACACCCGACGAGGACAAGACCGATGCCCCTGGAAAAAAGCTTCAACGCCGCCGAGGCCGAACCCCGCCTGACCGAGAAATGGCTCAAGACGGGTGCCTTCCGCGCCGGCGCCAACAAAAGCCGCGACGAAAGCTTTACCATCATGATCCCACCGCCCAACGTGACGGGCGCGCTGCACGTGGGTCATGCCTTCAACAACACGTTGCAGGACATCCTGATCCGCTGGCACCGGATGCGCGGGTTCGACACGCTCTGGCAACCCGGTCAGGACCATGCGGGCATCGCGACCCAGCTACAGGTCGAGAAAAAGCTCAAGGCCGAAAGCAACCTGCGCCGGACAGACCTGACGCGGCAGGAGTTTCTCGACAAGGTCTGGGAATGGAAAGGCCAGTACGGCGGCACCATCGTCAACCAGCTTCAGCGGCTGGGTTGTTCCTGCGACTGGGACCGCAACGCCTTTACCATGGCGGGCGCGCCGGGCGACCCGCGCACGGGCCACGAAAACTCGCCCAACTTCCATGACGCGGTCATCAAGGTCTTTGTCGACATGTACGAAAAGGGTCTGATCTACCGCGGCAAGCGGCTGGTCAACTGGGACCCGCATTTCGAAACCGCGATTTCCGACCTCGAAGTCGAGAACATCGAGGTTGCCGGCCACATGTGGCACTTCAAGTACCCGCTGGCGGGTGGTGCCACCTATGAATACGTGGAAAAGGACGAGGACGGGAACGTCACCCTGCGCGAAACGCGCGACTATATCTCGATCGCCACCACGCGCCCCGAAACAATGCTGGGTGACGGCGCCGTGGCCGTCCACCCCAAGGACGAACGCTATGCCTCGATCGTCGGCAAGCTTTGCGAGATCCCCGTCGGCCCGAAGGAACATCGCCGCCTGATCCCGATCATCACCGATGAATACCCCGATCCGACCTTCGGCTCGGGCGCGGTCAAGATCACCGGCGCGCATGACTTCAACGACTACCAGGTGGCCAAGCGCGGCGGCATTCCGATGTACCGCCTGATGGATATGCGCGGCCATATGCGCACCGATGGCAATGCCTATGCCGAGGCTGCCGAAATCGCCATGCAGGTGGCCGAAGGCGACCGCACCCTGACCGAGGCCGAGGCCGACAGCATCAACCTCGTCCCCGACCATCTGCGCGGGCTGGACCGTTTCGAGGCGCGTGAAAAGGTGGTGGCCGAAATCACCGCCGAGGGGCTGGCCGTCATGACCACCTCGGATGACCCGCGCCTTGGTCCGAAGAAAAAACTCAAGAAGGGCGAGGAAGAACCGCCCGTGACCGAGGTCCCGCTGGTCGAGGCCAAGCCGATCATGCAGCCTTTCGGGGACCGCTCCAAGGTGGTCATCGAACCGATGCTGACCGACCAGTGGTTCGTCGATGCCGAAAAGGTCGTCGGCCCCGCGCTGGACGCCGTGCGCAATGGCGACATCAAGATCATGCCGGAAAGCGGCGAAAAGACCTATTACCACTGGCTTGAAAACATCGAGCCCTGGTGCATCTCGCGCCAGCTGTGGTGGGGTCACCAGATCCCCGTCTGGTACGGGCTGGACCTTTCGGCCAAGCGTGGCAAGCAATACGATCAGGAACAGGACGGCGCGCTCGACCTTGTCGAGATGCGCGAATTGCTGGACGACCAGCGCCTCTTGATCGGCGAGGAACACCACCACGCCGCGCATGACTTCGATGCCGTCAAATCGCAGTTCGAAGACGTGCTCTCGGGCCTTCCCACGCCGCTGAACCACGCCCGCGTGATCGAGGTCGCGGACCGCGCCACAGCCGTTCAGCGCTTCGCCGAAGGGCTGGCACAGTACGAGGCCACGCAGGATCCGACCAAACTGGTCTATCCGACATGGCGTGAATCCGATGTGCTGGACACATGGTTCAGCTCGGGCCTCTGGCCCATCGGCACGCTGGGCTGGCCTGCCGACACCGACGAGATGAAGCGTTTCTTCCCGACCTCGGTGCTGATCACCGGCTTTGACATCCTGTTCTTCTGGGTGGCCCGGATGATCATGATGCAGCTTGCTGTCGTGGGGGAAAAACCCTTCCACACGGTCTATCTGCACCAGCTCGTCCGCGACGAGAAGGGCAAGAAGATGTCCAAGACCACCGGCAACGTCATCGACCCGCTGGAAATCGTCGATGAATACGGTGCCGATGCGCTGCGCTTCACCAATGCTTCGATGGCCTCCATCGGGGGCGTGCTGAAACTGTCGGTGGACCGTATCGCCGGATATCGCAACTTTGGCACCAAGCTGTGGAACGCCTGCCGCTTTGCCGAGATGAACAATGTCTTCGACGCGCATGAAATGGTGCTGGACCCCGGCTTTGCCCCCAAGGCCGAACAGACCGTCAACCGCTGGATCATCGGCGAAACCGCCCGCGTGCGGGAAACCGTTGATGCCGCGCTGACCGAATACCGGTTCAACGACGCGGCAAACGCGCTTTATGCCTTTGTCTGGGGCAAGGTCTGCGATTGGTACGTGGAATTCTCCAAACCGCTGTTCGGCTCCGAGGACGGTCAGGTGGTCAATGAAACCCGCGCCACAATGGCATGGGTGCTGGACCAATGCCTGATCATGCTGCACCCGATCATGCCCTTCATCACCGAAGAGCTCTGGGACACGCTGGGCGCGCGGTCGGAAATGCTGGTCCACACCGATTGGCCGACCTATGCCGCCGCCGATCTGGCCGATCCTTCGGCGGATACGGAAATGTCCTGGGTCATCTCGCTGATCGAAGGCGTGCGTTCGGCCCGGTCACAGATGCACGTTCCGGCCGGTCTGTATGTGCCGATGCTGGTCAAGGGCATCACGCCCGAGGAACAGGCCGCCTGGGACCGCAATCAGGCGCTGATCCTCAAGCTGGCGCGGATCGAGGGCCTGACCACGGTCGAAGACTTCCCCAAGGGCTGCGTCACCGTCCCCGTGGGCCAGGCCACCTTTGGCCTGCCGCTGGCTGACATCATCGACGTGGGTGAGGAAAAGGCCCGGCTTGAAAAGACGCTGGGCAAACTGGCCAAGGAAATCGGCGGCCTGCGCGGTCGCCTGAACAATCCCAAGTTCGCCGAAAGCGCCCCCGCCGAGGTGGTCGAGGAGGCCAAGGAAAACCTTGCCGCCCGCGAAGGCGAAGAGGCCAAGCTGAAAGAAGCGCTGGCCCGTCTGGCCGAGATCGGCTGACGCGGCATCCTGAAACAGCAAAGGCCGGGCACCCTGCCCGGCCTTTTTGTTGGTGCGGTATGGCGTGGCCGCCCATGGGGCCACGGTCAGATCAAGGCCGGGGTCATCCGGATCAAGGTCGGCCCGTCGGCCTCAAAAGCCTCCAGCAGCGCCCGTTGCAGCCCGGCAAGGCTCGCCGGTTCCACCGCCCCGGCCCCATAGGCCCGCGCCAGCGCGAGGAAATCGGGATTGCGGGCAACCACGGCATTGGGCGCGATTTGAGCACCCACCATCGAGTCACGTATCTCTCCCAACGAACCATTGTCCCAGACAAGAATCGGCAGCGGCAGCCCCAGTTCGACCGCCGTGCCCAATTCGGGCAGCGTGTATTGCAGACCATAGTCGCCAAGGATCGCGCAGGTTGGCAGGCCCGGCCGCGCCACGGCTCCGCCAATCGCGGCGGGCAAGGCATAGCCCAAGGTGCCATAGCCGCAGGGATGGTGCCAATGCCCCGCCCGCGGCATGTCCCAGATCTCTTTGGCGCCATAGGCGAACTGGGTCATGTCGGAATAAATCATCGCCTCGGCAGGCATGACGTCGCGTAGCGCCTCGGCCACTTCGACGATGCCTGGACGTTCCGCCATGACCTCGGCCCGCCAGCGTGCCCGCGTGGCGGCGACCATCTCAGCGTCCCAACACGGCGGGCGATCGTCATTGCGTGCCGGTATCGCAATCGTCATCGCCCGGATCAGCGCTGCCGCATCACCGATCAGCCCCAAATCCCCGGCGCGCAGGCCCGACAGCACCTCGGGGTCCAGATCGACGCGGATCATGCGCCCTTGGTGGCCAAGTTCATCGCGCCAGAGGTCGACCTCGGACAATTCGGTGCCCAAGGCGACCACAAGGTCAGCTTCTGCGGCCACCCGCGCGCTGTCGGGCCGGGCAAGGAAGCTGCCAAAGGACCAGGGATGGCCGGGAGGAACGATCCCGCGCCCGGCATAGGTCGTGAAACAGGCCGCCCCTGTCTGCTGCAACAGAGCGGGTACATCGGCGGCGCCGGCCACGGCCCCGCCTCCAAAAACGAACAGCGGCTTTTCCGCCTCGGACAGCGCGTCGATCACGGCGTAGATCTGGTAATGGGTCAGATGGGCGCGTTCGGGGCGCGGAGGAACCGCCGGTGCGGGATCGGCCAACGCCCCCAGCGCCGCGATCGGCACATGCAGCGCCTTGGGCCGTGGTCGCGACGAGGCGAATTCGCCCAAGGCCCGGTCGATCAAACGATAGACCGCAGCCGGATCCGAGGCTTGTTCCGACCAGTCACAGACCGTCGCCCCCGCCAATTTCTGGTCCCGCATCTGATGCAATTGCCCCCGGCGCGCCGAGGTTTCGTCAAGGCAGGAGGCCAGCGCCAGCACCGGCACACTGTCAGAATAGGCCTGCCCCAGCGCCGTCATCGCGTTGACGAAGCCCGGCCCTGTGATCAGATAGCAGACGCCGGGCCGCCCGGTGGCCCGCGCATAGCCATCGGCCATAAAGCCCGCGCCCTGTTCGTGGCGCGCCAGCACATGCGTGATGCCGGCCTCTTCGATGCCTCGATACATCTCGATATTGTGGACACCGGGAATGCCGAAAATCACCTCGACTCCGCGCGCCTTGAGCGCATGGCTGATTTCTGCACCAAGGGGTTTTTGCATCAGGCCCTCCAGAAGCCGACAGTGAACAGGGCAAAGACAACCAAAAGCTCAAGCCGTCCGGCAAGCATGGCGAAACTCAGCATCCATTTGGCGGTATCGCTGAGCGTGGCAAAATTGCCCGCCGGGCCGATAGTGTCCCCCAGCCCCGGACCGATGTTGGCAATCGCCGTCGCCGCACCGGACACCGAAGTGATGAAATCCAGCCCCGTCAGGCTCAGCCCGACCGACAGCACCCCAAGCGACACCACGAAGAAAACGAAGAAGCTCATGACCGAGCTCATGACATCCGGCCCGACCGGACGCCCCTGATAGCGTGGCACGAACACGCCATGCGGCGAGCGGATGCGACGCAACTGAACCCGGATCGACGCGATCAGCAGTTGATAGCGGAAGATCTTGACCGAACAGGCGGTAGATCCGGCGCAACCACCGATCAGCCCGATGAAAAAGAACATGGCGATCAGGAACGGCCCCCAGGACATGTAATCGACGCTGGCATATCCTGTGCCGGTCATGATCGACGTGATGTTGAACAGCGCCTCGCGCACCGCCTGTTCCGGGTGGTGTGGAAAGATCGACAGCAAGGTAAATGACGTCACAACGGCAAGGATGCCGATGATCCCGACAAAGGCGATCACCTGACTGTCCGAGAACAGCACATAGCGCGCCCCGGCCACCATCTGGACGTAGCGCACGAAAGGCAGCGCGGCCAACACCATGAAAACCGAGGCCACGTATTCCGCGGGCCCCGAGAACGTGCCGAACGAGGCATCGTAATTGGCGAAGCCCCCTGTCGAGACCGTCGTCATGGCGTGAACCGTCGCGTCAAAGGCATTCATGCCGGTCAAAAGATAGCAGATGGTACAGACCAGCGTGAGCGTGATGTAAATCGACGAGATCGAGGCCGAAATCTGCGTCGCGCGGGGCAGGATCTTGCCCATGGTATCAAAGGCCTCGGAGCGAAATATCTGCATCCCGCCAACCCGCAATTCCGGGAGAAAGACCATGGCAACGACGATGATCCCGATGCCACCCAGCCATTGCAACAACCCGCGCCATAGCAACAGCCCCTTGGGCAGGTCGTCCAAACCGGTAAAGACCGTCGATCCGGTGGTGGTCATGCCCGACATGGCCTCGAAATAGGCATCTGTCAGGCTGGCGTCCGTCGCGCCCAGCATGAAAGGCAACGCCCCAAAGATCGGCAGCACCGCCCAAACGCCCGTCGTCAGCAAAAAAGTCTGCTGCAACGACAGCCCCTCTTTGACCGCATTGGCGCAGGACAGCGCGGTCAGCCCTCCGGCGAGAATGGTGATCGCGGCGCTTTCCAGAAAGACGGGCCATTCACCCCGCCCCTCGGCCAGATCGACCACAAGCGGCAACAACATGCAGCCGCCAAGACAGGCGACCAGCAGGCCAATCACGTAAGCGACAGGGCGGACATCCAACATGGGATGGAGCGTTGGCCCGCCGGAACCGGACTGTCAAGCAGGCGCCGTCATGACGTGAAGGGGATCTGTGCCAATGCCCCGTTGCTATAAAACCGTCGGCCCCCTGTCAGGCGGCCAGAAGATCGCGAAAAACAAAGGGCAGAATGTCGTCGCGTCCGATGCCAAGCCGTGCAAGTTCGGCATCACTGGCGCTTTCCAAAGCGATGATCTGGCGCAGGCGGGCGCGGCGCAACTGGCCCGGGTTCATGCCAAAGCCGACTTCGGTCAGGAAAACATCTATGCGTGCGTTCAGGGACCTGTGGCCCATCCCGATCTGTACATTGTCGCGTGTCATCGCCGGAAACCTTTCATGCCTGAAATCGGTTTCCTCCCTTCGGCAAGCTTGTCACATCAGGCGTGACCAAGCCATGAACGGGACATGACATTTCTGCCGCGGCAGGCGGTCGATCAAAAGGGCAGCAGCCGTCCTGCGGTGCCGCCCAATTCTTTAGCCCACGTGGAAGAGCGTCGAGAATAGCTTGGGGTCGATGCTTTCAGCGGCAAAAAGGTCGCCCTCGGTCAGCACCGAAACCGCATCATGGCTGTGCAGGCTTTCCTGATGGCTGGCCACCACACGATAGTCGCCAACCCGCGGATCGGCCTGCAATTGCTCGGCAAACAGCCGGGCCGCGTCTTCGACGAAGATCGGGTTCGCCGCATTCAGCTCGGCAAAGGCCTGCTCATCCTCGCGTTTGACCATTACCTGCGTTTCGGTCGGCACGGCGCGGCGGCACATGTCGATTAGATCCTCAAACCACAACCGCTTGCCCGGCTTGACCTCGGCCGAGATACGCGCAACCGAGCGTTGCGAATGTGGCGTCGCCAATTGGCCACGTTCGCGCCGCGCGTGTTCCGAAAGTTCCAGCGAACAGGGGCAGGTCGAGGAATAGACGTAATCGAGGTGCATGACCTCGCGCCGGACACCGTCGGTTTCGACCAACTCCAGCGCGATGTCGTAATACTGATATCCCGACAGCCCCGAGCGGAGGCTGTTCACCTTCATCGGGAAGGAGAAACGCATGTTGATGCGGGCGTCAAAGCTTTCGAGATCGGACTTGTAGTCATCCAGAGCCGCCTCGATCACCTTTGAGCTAAACGTTTTTTCCGCGTGGGCATAGAAGGACCGCATGATGCGGCTCATGTTGATGCCCTTCTTGTCCGCCTCAAGGCTGACGGTGCCGGTCACGCTGGTCTCCAGATGCAGGTCGCCGCTGTCGCGGGTCTGGTAACGGATCGGCAGGCGAAAATTCGAGATGCCCACGTGCTGAATCGCCCGGTTGGCCCCACGGATCAACGACGACGGGCCGTTTTGCAGATCCGGCAGGCCAGCCTTGTAATCACCGTCGACAGTGAAACCCTCGGGATAGCTGCGGGATAGCAGGGGGTACGACTCGGGCGCGGCACCGGGTGCGAGCCGCGCGACCACTGGGTCCAGCGCCTCGATCTCGGCGTCCTGAGCCTTCGACGCCCATCGCCGCAAGAGCGCCAGCGCTTCGGCGGCCTCTTGCTGGCTGGGCTTCTTGTCGAGTTCCGGTGTGTGGATATTCATCACCACCCCTTTCGAGCGTATCCTGTAGCGCAAAACCTAGGAACTGTTTGCAGCAATTCCAATCGCTAATTCATACGACAGGATAGCCTATCCGGATCAGTCGCGGGCGGCGATTTTCGGTCAAACCGCGTCCAGCGCCTGTTGGATGTCCCGCACGAGGTCTTGCGCATCCTCGATTCCAACGGACAAGCGAATCATGCCATCACCGATTCCCAAGGCCGCGCGCTGTTCCGGCTTCAACCGCTGGTGGGTTGTTGTCGCCGGATGCGTGGCAATGGATTTCGCATCCCCCAGGTTATTGGAAATAATGATGATTTCCAATGCGTTGAGGAACCTGAAAGCCGCTTCCTTGCCGCCTGCGATCTCGAAGGAAACCAGCGTTCCCCCCGCGCCAAGCTGGCGTTGGGCAAGCGCATGCTGGGGGTGGCTGGCATGGCCCGGATAGATCATGCGCGCGATCTTGGGGTGATCTGTCAGCGCCTCGGCCACGGCCACCGCGCCTTCGGTCTGGGCGCGTACACGAAGGCCAACGGTTTCCAGACCTTTCAGCATCACCCAGGCGTTGAACGGGCTCATCGAACCGCCGGTATGTTTCATGTAGGGTTCCACGACACCGCGAATATGCTCGCGTGTGCCGAGGATCACACCACCAAGGCAGCGTCCCTGTCCGTCCACGTGTTTCGTGGTGGAATAAACAACCAGATCGGCGCCCTGCTCGATGGCCTTGGAATAGACCGGAGTGGAAAAGACATTGTCCACGATAACGGTGGCCCCGACCTTGTGCGCAAGCGCCGCAACCCCGGCGATGTCGACCAGTTGCAGCGTGGGATTCGACATGCTTTCGAAAAACACCGCCTTGGTGTCAGGCCGGATCGCGGCCTCCCATTGCGACAGGTCTTCTCCGTCGACAAAGGTCACCTCGACCCCAAATCGCGTCAGAACATCCTCGAGCACATAAAGGCAGGACCCGAACAGAGCACGGGCAGACACCACGTGATCCCCCGCCTTCAGCATCGAGGTCAGCGCGCCGCTGACCGCCGCCATGCCGCTGGCACAGGCAAAGCCGTCTTCGGCCCCTTCCAGCAAAGCCATGCGCTCTTCGAACATGGCCACCGTCGGGTTGCCGTACCGTGCATAGATGAATTCGTCTTCGCCAGCCTTGAGAAAGCGTGCCTCTGCTGCCTCGGCGGTGTCATAGACAAAGCCCTGCGTGAGGAAAATCGCTTCGCTGACTTCTCCCCACTGGCTGCGCTTGGTGCCGCCATGGACGAGATTGGTTGCCTTTGCCCTTGATGGGCTGTCGTTCGTTGTCATGGATCCACTCCCAACAAAAAAGCCCCGATCGCGGTCAAGCGAAAGGAGCCTTCCGTCTGACCTCTTTAGCGGTTTATGAAGGGTCCCTGCCCCCCGTGGCCCGCAATCCGGTAACAAATCGCCACGAGCGCTGGCATAGAGTCGTTAACAACACATTGCAAGAGCGTCACGGCAATGTAACCGGAGCTTCACGGAAACGTCGCAGCCTTGGCTTAGGGCCACGCACTAGATGTAGTGGGACGCTGCCATGCCAATGCTACGCATCACTGTTACAGATTCCGAACCGCGCCTGCATGGCGGGGACGTTCCCTTGCAACCCGCGCTTGTCGCCGCGCTTGCCGCCGACAAGGGGCCGGTCACCATCATGGTGCATGGGTACAAATACCTGCCCGGCCACCCCATCCACTGCCCTCATGGCTCGCTCATGTCGCCCGATCCCGCAAAGGACGACTGGAAAATCGTCAGCTGGCCGTCCCAACTGGGTCTGCACGGGCAGCGCGGCACCGGCGTGGCGATCTCTTTTGGCTGGAAGGCGCGCGGTTCGATCTGGGCGGCCCACCGGCGGGCGCAGACCGCAGGACAGGCGCTGGCCGCGCTGGTGCGCGATATCCGCCGCTTTGCGCCCGGACGTCCCGTCAACCTGATCGCGCATTCGCTGGGCGCGCGCGTGGCGCTGGCCGCAATCGGTGCCGGGGCGCCGGGGTCGATCAATCGGGCGGTGCTTTTGGCGGCGGCCGAATATGCCGATACCGCGCGTCACATTCTTGAAGGTGAGACGGGCCGCCACACCGAGGTGCTGAACGTCACGAGCCGCGAAAATGACCTCTATGATTTCCTGCTGGAATGCCTGATCCCACCCGCACGTCGCGGCGACCGGATGTTGGGGCACGGCGGCCTGCGCCTGCCGCGGATGGTTACTTTGCAACTGGATGATTCGCGCAGCCTTGCGGCCCTGCGCAGTGCCGGCTTTCCCATCGAAGCGCCGGACCGGTTGATCTGTCACTGGTCGCCCTACCTGCGCGCCGGGGTCTTTCCCCTGTACCGCGCCGTGCTGAGCGGCGAGATGTCGCTGGATCGGCTGCGGGCGCTGCTGCCTGCCAGATCCGCGCCGCGCTGGTCACGTCTGCGTCCACGCCTGCCGCGGCCCCAGCCCCCTCTATTGCCGGCGGAATAGCGGACAGCCCCACGAAAAACTTCGGCAAGGAACAAGCCCCGGATCCATGTCACCTGTTGCCACTTTGGCCCTCCCCGGCACAATATAGGGTATCGGCCAAACAGCGGAGACGCCCGTGGACTCGTTTCTATTTCAAGGCTCCGTCTTTCTGCTTGCCGCGGTGATCGCGGTGCCACTTGCGGCGCGTCTGGGGCTTGGCTCGGTGCTGGGCTACCTGCTGGCCGGGCTGGTCATCGGACCGGGGCTTGGGCTGGTGGTGGACACCGCTGACATTCAGCATTTTGCCGAATTCGGCGTGGTCATGATGCTGTTCATCATCGGGCTGGAGCTGGAACCCCGCGCGCTGTGGGACATGCGGCACCGTCTGATCGGGCTGGGCGGGTTACAGATCCTGCTGACCACCAGCGCGATCCTTGCCGGCGGGCTGGCGTTGGGGCTGGCATGGCAGACGGCGCTGGCAGTGGGGCTTGCGCTGGCCCTGTCCTCGACCGCCATCGTGCTGCAAACGCTGAACGAAAAGAACCTGATGCAGACCAATGGCGGGCGATCCGCCTTTTCCGTTCTGCTGACGCAGGACATCGCTGTCATCCCGATGCTGGTGATTTTTCCGCTTCTGTCTGTCACGCTGTTCGTCAGCCCGGCCGATTTCCTTGCCAAACAAGGTGACAGCCATGCCGCGGATGCCCATCACGCCACCATGTCGCTGGTCGAGGGTCTGCCGGGCTGGGCCGCGGCGCTGGTGACGCTGGGCGTGATTGCCGCGATCATTCTGGCCGGGGTTTATGGCGCGCGCCCCCTGTTCCGCTATATCCACGCCGCGCGCCTGCCCGAGATGTTCACCGCCGTTGCCCTGCTGATCGTGATCGGCATCGCGTTCCTGATGATGCTGGTGGGCCTGTCGCCCGCGCTGGGAACCTTTCTGGCGGGCGTGGTGCTGGCCAACTCTGAGTTCCGGCACGAACTGGAATCGGACGTGGAACCCTTCAAGGGATTGCTGCTGGGGTTGTTCTTCATCACGGTCGGAGCAGGCATCGACATCGACTCGCTTTTGGCGGAACCCTTCGTCATCCTTGGTCTGGCGCTGGCCGTGATCCTAATCAAGGGCGTGATCCTCTACGGGCTGGGCCGCGCCTTTGGCCTGCGCAAGCGGGGGCTGTGGCTGTTCACGCTTGGATTGGCACAGGCCGGGGAGTTCGGATTTGTGCTGGTCTCCTTCGGGCAACAGCAGAATGTCTTTCCGGAAGCGCTGGGAGGCCGGATGTTGTTGGTCATCGCCATGACCATGCTGATCACTCCGCTGTTGTTCCTTTTCTTCGACTATCTCAACAAGGGTTTCAGCCGCGTGGCCGAAGGGGCCGAACCCGAGGACACGATCGACGAAGAAGGCCCGGTGCTGATTGCCGGCATCGGCCGCTTTGGCCAGATCGTGAATCGGCTTGTGCGCTCGGCCGGACATCGCACCGTGGTGCTGGACCATGACATCAAGACAATTCAGCTTATGCGCCGTTTCGGGGTCAAAGGCTTTTTCGGCGATCCCACTCGGCCGGAACTGCTGCATGCCGCCGGGATCGAAAGCGCGCGCGTTCTGGTGGCGGCGCTGGATGATCCCAAGGCTACGACGAAACTGGTGGCCTATGCCCGCCGAATCCGGCCCGACATCCATATCGTTGCCCGTGCGCGGGACCGTACCCACGTCTATGCACTGTACCAGGCCGGGGCCAATGACATCGTGCGCGAGATGTTTGACTCCAGCCTGAGGGCCGGGCGCTATGTGCTGGAGAACGTCGGGATGAGTGAGTTCGAGGCGGCGATTGCCGAAGAGACCTTTTACCACCACGACCGCAAGACCATCCAGGAACTGGCGCAGTTGTGGGATCCTTCGGTGCCGCCGGGAGAAAACGCGGCCTATATCGCCCGTTCCAAGGAGTTGGAGCGCGAACTGGAAGCAGAGCTGTACACCGCCCTGATCGAACGCGGCAAACAAGACGCGGCCTGACGGATCATCGATCCGCCCTTCCGGTATCCACACATGAAAAAACCGCGCCCCGGGGGACGCGGTCAGTTCATTTCCGTTTCGCGGGTCGCTTAGGCCGCACGCAGGCCCAACACTTCGTCCACCTGCTTGGCGGCGGCGGCCTCGTCGCCGGACACGGCGGCGATTTCGCGGGTCAGGCGCTCCAGCGCGGCTTCGTAGAGCTGACGCTCGGAATAGGACTGTTCGCGCTGGTCGTCGGCGCGGTGCAGGTCGCGCACCACTTCGGCGATGGCAATCAGGTCACCCGAGTTGATTTTTTGCTCGTACTCCTGGGCGCGGCGCGACCACATCGCGCGCTTGACCTTGGCCTTGCCCTTCAGCGTCTTCATCGCCTCGTTAACAACGTCCGGCGACGACAGGGACCGCATACCAACCTCGGTGGCCTTGTGCGTCGGAACGCGCAGGGTCATCTTGTCCTTTTCGAAGGAGATCACGAAGAGTTCGAGGCTGATGCCGGCGATCTCTTGCTTTTCGATCGACACGATCTGACCGACGCCATGCGCCGGGTAAACCACATAGTCATTCGGACGGAAGTCAGCTTTTTTGGTCTTGGTCATGTAAGTCGTTCCTCGCAACTCATCAGTTGACAGGCGACAAAAAAGACGAGCGGGGACCACAGGATTCCCGTTCATCTCATGTCATACAGTCTGGTTATGCCCCGAAAGGCCGTCGGGCGATACGCCCCGCGCGTGCAGTCATCATGTGAAGCACATGTATAGCATAGAATGCATAGGCATCCTAGCACAGTCGAAGAACACGGTTTAGGCTTTGGATTTCAGATATTTAATCGAAAATCCAACCGTTTCCCTGCCGCCCTTCCGGCGAATCGACTCAGCCGCCCTCGCCCGGCGCCTCGGAGAAGTATTTATCCAGCTTGCCGGTCTCGCCGTCGCGCTCCTCTGCCTCGGGCAGCGGATCTTTCTTGGTGATGATGACCGGCCAAAGTTCGGCGTACTTGCGGTTGAACTCCACCCATTTTTCCATGTCCGGCTCGGTGTCCGGGCGGATGGCATCGGCGGGGCATTCCGGTTCGCAGACGCCGCAATCGATGCATTCATCGGGGTGAATCACCAGCGCGTTCTCGCCTTCGTAGAAACAATCCACCGGACAGACTTCGACGCAGTCGGTGTATTTGCAGGCGATGCAGTTGTCGATGACGACGTAGGTCATGGGTCACTCTCGGCTTTTTTGCCTAGCTAGATCAGCGCGCGGAATCATTCAACCTCCCTGCGACGATCAAGATCGAGTTTCCTGCGGTCCCGCTTGGTCGGACGCGCGTTGCCTTCAAGGCGGCGGATCGGTGGAACGTCCTCCCCCGATTTGGGTTCCGGAGGGGACAAATCCTCGTATAACGCCTGCGCTTCGGGGGCTGGACCCCGGCGTTCGCCCAAGGCGAGCACCTTGATCACGCGCACCTCACGTTCCTTTGAAAAGGTCAGAACATCCCCCGGGGCCACCATGAAGGCCGGTTTGGCCACCGGGGTTCCGTTCACCCTGCAACTCCCGCCGGACACGACCTTGGCCGACAGCGAGCGCGTCTTGAAGAAACGCGCCTGCCACAGCCATTTGTCGATGCGGATCTTGCTGGCGGGAGCCTCTGACAACTCAGGTCTTGTCCTTCAGCCCCATGAGTGCCGCGGCAAAGGGGTTGTCCGGGTCGATCTGCTTTTCCTTGCGGGGCGGACGTGCCTCGTAGGTTTTGCCGCCACCACCGTCGCGGGGCGGCTTGCCGCCTTTGCCACGGGGCTTGCCGCCCTTGCCGCGCGGTTTGTCGCCGCGTTCGCCACCCTTGTCGTTACGGTCGCCGCGCTGCGGACGGCCACCACGGTCGCCCCGCGGCGCATCGCCGCCACGCGCCTCGCGACGGGGCTTGCCGCCGCCACGACGTTGGTTGCCGCGATTGCCGCCCCAAGTGAAGGTAAAGAAGACTTCAAGCTCGGGCCCGGCCAGCGCCTCATCCGGCGCGGTTCCGGGAACCAGTTCCTCTTCGGGCGCATCCGGCACCGGTGTTTCGGCAACCGGTTCGGCAGGTTCTTCGGAAACCGGTGCTTCGCCCTGATCTTCCAGCTTGGCGACCGGTTCGGCCACGTCTGCCGGCGCGGGCGTTTCGGCCGCATCCGGGGTGACACCGGCAGGTTCTTCGGCCGCGGCATCCATCACGGGCTTGTCCTCGGCCGGGGCGCCCGCCTCGGTCGCGACAACCGCGTCCACGGGTTTCACCTTTTCGCGTTCGCCCTTTTCTGCGCGATAGCCCAGCCCCTGCATCAGGTCGGCGAACTGTTCCAGCGTCATGCCGGTGATCGACAGCATGTCGGCCTTGGCCTCGAATCCGCCGCGGCTGTCCTCGGCGCGCAGCATGTCGGCCAGACGCTCCAGCATGTCGATGCGGATCGCACGCGCGCCCGCCTTGCGGTAGCCTGCCAGCGTATAATGCTGTGCCGGGACCTCTTCGATGTTCGGTACAGTGACCAGACCCGGCGGCGGTGCCTCTGGGAATTCATCCAGCCCGCCAGCCAGCGACCACAGCACCAAACGCAGACGGGTCGGCGCAGGTTTCAGCAGCAGCGGCATGAAGATCGTGTACTGGCCAAAGCGCACGCCATGTTTACGCAGGCTGCCCCGCGCGTCCTGATCCAGCGATTTGACGTCGTCGGCCACCTGCGCGCGCGGCAGCACGCCCATCGCCTCGACCATCTGGAAGGCAAAGCCCCGCGCCAGACCGGTCAGTGCCTCGTCGTTCTGCATTTTCAGCAGCGGTTCGAACAGCGCCGCGATCTTGCGGTCCATGAAATGTTGCAGCCGGCGTTCCACCTTGGCGGCCACATCGGCCCCGGCCTCGTCATCGACAAAGGCCACAACGCGCGGCTTCAGCGGATCGTCGCCTTTGACCAGCTTGCCGACCGCCTGGTCGCCCCACATCAACCCACCCTGTTCGGTAAAGTCGATCTCGGTGTCCGGCGCGTTATAAAAACGGTCCGCACGCAAATGGAAATGCGGCGCCAGCGCCTGCAAGGAGGCCTGCCGCAGCGTCTTGGCTTCCTGACCGGTCGCGTCCTTGTCCTGACGGAACCGGAACCCCTCAAGCCGCCCGACGAGATGGCCCTCGACGGTGACTTCACCCTGATCGTTCACTTCGGCCAAAAGGGCCTCCTTCTGTTTCAACCGCCGCAAAAGCACACTGGTGCGGCGGTCTACAAATCTCTGAGTCAGACGCTCGTGCAGCGCGTCTGACAGGGCGTCTTCTACAGCGCGAGTCCGCCCGCGCCAATGGTCTTCGTCCGCGACCCAGCCCTTGCGTTGCGCGACATATGTCCACGTGCGGATATAGGCCAGTCGTTTCGACAATGTGTCAATGTCGCCATCGGTCCTGTCGATCCGGTTGACCTGACGGCCAAGGAAATCATCGGGAACGCGGCCTCTTTCGTGCAGATGCCCAAAGATAACGCCCAAAAGGCCCGCATGTTCCGCCGGCGAAATGCCCCTGAAATCGGGGATTCGGCACACATCCCACAAAAGTTGCACGGATGCGCCGTCCGACGCCCGTGCCCGCACCTCGGCCTCGGAGGCCAGCGCGCGCAGCGCCCGCAAGTCATCCGCCTCGCGCGCCTTGGTCAGAACCTCGTGGTTCGGACTGCCGTCCAGACTGCGCTCCAGAGCGTCGATCGACCCAAAGCGAAGATCCGCCGACCGCCACTGAAGTTTTTTCAGCGGCGTGAACTGATGGTTGCAGATTGCCTCGGCCCAGTCGTCGGGAATCGGCGATGCCTCGCCCGTCACGCCAAAGGTGCCGTTCGACATGCCGCGCCCTGCCCGGCCCGCGATCTGGGCCAGTTCGTTGGGTTGCAGCGGGCGCATCCGACGGCCGTCGAATTTCACCAGCGACGAAAAGGCCACGTGGTCGATATCGAGATTCAGCCCCATGCCGATGGCATCGGTGGCCACCAGGTAATCAACTTCGCGATTCTGATACAGATCCACCTGCGCGTTCCGCGTCCGGGGGCTAAGCGCGCCCATGACCACGGCCGCCCCGCCCTTTTGCCGTTTCAGCAGCTCGGCGATGGCATAAACGTTGTCGACGCTGAAGCCGACGATGGCCGTCCGCGCCGGCAGGCGGCTGATCTTTTTCGAACCTGTGTAGACAAGCTGGCTCATCCGCTCGCGCCGGACGTATTCGACGCCCGGAACCAAGGCGCCAATCGGCCCCCGCATGGTGTCCGATCCAAGGAACAGCGTTTCCTGCGTCCCGCGCATCCGCAGCAACCGGTCGGTAAAGACATGGCCGCGCTCGGGGTCTGCGCAAAGCTGGATCTCGTCGATGGCCACGAAATCGGCCCCCATGCCTTCGGGCATGGCCTCGACCGTGCAGACCCAGTACTGCGCACGCGGCGGCACGATCCGCTCTTCGCCCGTGACCAAAGCCACAACCGACGGTCCGCGAATGGCAACGATCTTGTCAAAGACCTCGCGCGCCAAAAGACGCAGCGGCAGACCGATCACCCCGGTCCGATAGCCCAGCATCCGCTCAATGGCGTAGTGTGTCTTGCCTGTGTTGGTCGGGCCGAGAACGGCCGCGATCCGCGATCTCTGGGCCATTGGGGCCGCCTATTGTCCCGGGCGTGCCCCGACAATCGTCAGCGCCGCGCCCCCTGCCTCGTCAAAGCGTGATGCCGATGGCTTCGCGCTCAAGCCGATCCATCGCCTGTTGGACGTCGGGATCATGCGGCCTGAGTTCAAGTACCTTCTCGAAGGCGCGGTAGGCAAGGGTCGGATTTCCCACCCGTTCGTTGATCGCGCCAACGCCACGCAGCGCCGGAAAGTGATCGGGGTTCAGCGCCAGAACTCGCTCCAGCGCATCCATCGCCGGACCAAAGCGTTCGGCCCCGAAATAGGCAAGCGCCAGCCCGTGCCAGCCTTCGGCAAACTCTGGCGCATGATCGGTCAGGGCTCGGAAATGCTCAACCGCGGCGGTGAAATTCTGCACCTCCAGCGCGTCGCGTCCGCGCTTTAGCAACAGGTCCATGCTGGCCGAACCCGACTTGGACCACTCGGCCACGATCTGGTTTTCCAGCCGGAGCGCGGCGGTTTCCGTCTCGGCCTCGCGCAGTTCCGCCAGCAGGTCCGCCACGCGATTTTCCGCCCTCCCGGCGACGGGTAGGGAAATCATGACTAGGGCCAGTAATGCCGCGAGGATACGTTTGTAATCCATAAGTGCCGTCCTCATAACATGTGCCGAGTGTAGCGTCTGAACGCCAGTTGGCCAGCGCACGATTATGAGAGCAAGCTTGAGGAGCGAAAATGAGCGACACTGTTAACGCGGCCGTCACCGCCCTGAATGAAAAAATGGGCGGAAACGGATTCGACGGAACCGCGAAAATGACCATTGAGGACGAAGGCAGCCTGATCATCGACGAAAACGGCGCCCATGCCGGTGATGAAGAGGCCGACGTGACCCTGACCGCAAACGCCGAAACCTTCCTCGCCATCGTCGAAGGCGAACTGGATCCCACCTCCGCATTCATGTCCGGCAAACTCGCCATTGATGGCGATATGTCTGCCGCGATGCGCCTGGCGCAGGTACTGGCCTGATGACGGCCGTCCCCGCGCCCTTCCACGCCGACCTTGCCGAAGGTCCGGCAGATTCCCGCGCCTGGTGGATGACCGCCTCGGACGGGTTGCGCGTGCGCATCGCGCATTATGCAAGCAAAGGGGCGCGGGGCACGGTTTTCATGTTTCCCGGCCGCACGGAATATGTTGAAAAATATGGCCGCGTCGGCCGTTTCCTGTCAGATGCCGGGTATCACGTCCTTGCCATCGACTGGCGCGGCCAGGGGCTTGCCGACCGGATGCTGGATGAACCGCGCACCGGCCATGTCGCCGTGTTCGAAGACTATCAGCGCGATGTCGCCACGATGGTGCAACTGGCCGATGACCTTGGCCTGCCCGGCCCCCGCCATCTGATCGGACATTCGATGGGCGGCTGCATTGGGTTGCGCGCGGTCTATGACGGGCTGGACGTGGCCTCTTGTGTCTTTACCGGCCCGATGTGGGGCATCCGCATCGCCGACCCCGTTCGCCCTGCCGCATGGGCGATCTCTCGCATCTCCAAGACCATGGGGCTGAGCCATCATTTTGCCCCCGGCACCGGGGTCGACAGCTACGTGGCCTCCAGCGCCTTTGACAACAACCTGCTGACCACCGACACAGAACACTGGGATTTCATGCGCCGTCAGGTGCTTGCCATCCCCGAATTGCAACTGGGCGGGCCTTCGCTGCACTGGCTGCATGAGGCGCTGGCCGAAACCCGCCGCCTGTCGCGACGCCCCTCACCGGTGCAACCCTGCATCTGTTACTGCGGCACCAACGAACGGATCGTCGACATCGACCGCATCCGCTCGCGCATGGCGCGCTGGCGTAACGGGCGGCTGGATATGGTCGATGGCGGCGAGCATGAGATCCTGATGGAAAGCCCGCATATCCGCGACCGCGTCCTGTCCGAGATCGCCGCCCATTTCGACGCCGCCAGCGAAGGCACGACCGCGCTGCGCGCCTGAGGGTTTGGCAGGGGTTGCGCCCCCTGCCTGCACTTGTCAGTCAGATCCGATCTCGTGAACAGCGCGCGCGGCCTCGGCTGCACCGGCCCGCATCCACGCGTGTTCCGAAGCAATGCAAAAGATGTTCACGCCATAGGCCTTGGCCCAGTCCTGCGCCAATCCGCCGGTGCCCACAAAGCTGGCATAGCCCTTGCCCGCAGCCTTGCAAGCCGCGCCAACGCGGGTCAGCGCCGCCTTGACCTCGTCATTGTCGGCGGTTTCGTAGCCGTAGCCCACCGACAGGTCCACCGGCCCGACAAACAGCCCGTCCACACCTTCGACGGCGGCGATCTCTTCGCAGATATCCACGGCGCCCGGTTCTTCGATCTGCGCCAGCACCACGGTTTCCTCACGCCCCTGCGCCAGCACCTCGTTCATCGGGCGGGTGGCATAGCCAGCCCAGCGGGTCGATCCGGCGAAACCGCGCCCATGCAGGCCGAAATGCGCGGCGCGTGCCACCGACTTGGCCTGTTCGACGGTTTCCACATGCGGCACCACGACACCGACCGCGCCGTAGTCCAGCGCTTGCAGGATCTCGCGCGGGCTGCTGTCGCCCACGCGCACCAGCACCGGGAAATCCAGCGCCCGCGCCACGGCCATGCAGGCATCCAGCGAGGCCCGGTCAAACGGCGCGTGTTCCGCGTCAAGGCACAGGAAATCCAGCCCCGACTGCGCCAGCACCTCGATCACCGACACGGCGGGGGTCTTGACGAAAGTTCCGGCCAGCGGCGCGCCTTCGCGGACCCGTTTCCTGAAATCAGCATGTCCCATGAAGCTCTCCTTTTCCGGCGCCATCTGCACAGCACACCAGCCAAAGCGCAAGACCCGCACAGGCTGGCACAGCGGGAATTCTCGCCTATCTTGGCCGCATGAGCCAACCCGTTCTGACCTTCACGGACCGCGGCATCTATTGTCCGGCGGGGGATTTCCACATCGACCCGTGGCGCCCGGTCAAGCGGGCGCTGATCACCCATGGCCATGCGGACCATGCCCGGCCCGGCCATGGCAGCTATCTGGCCACCACCGGCGCGCTGCCGGTGATCCGGCACCGGTTGGGCGCGATCACGGCAGAGGCCATCCCCTATGGTCAGCCGCGCCGCATCGGCGGCGCAACCGTGTCCTTTCACCCGGCGGGCCACCTGCCCGGCTCTGCGCAAATCCGGGTCGAGGTCGGCGGCGAGGTCTGGGTGGTGTCGGGCGACTACAAGGTAACTCAGGACGGACTGTCCGAACCTTTCGAACCGGTTCGCTGCCATGCCTTCATCAGCGAATGCACATTTGGTTTGCCTGTCTTTACCTGGCCCTCGCAGGACGAGGTCGCAGAAGAAATCAACACATGGTGGGCGGCCAATGCCGCGGCGGGCCGCGTCACGATGTTGGGGGCCTATTCGTTGGGAAAGGCACAGCGCCTGCTGTCTCTGCTGTCCCCCCAAGGCCCGATCCTGACACATGGCGCGGTCGAGGCCACCAATGCCGTGCTGCGCGCGCAAGGATACGCCTTGCCGGACACCATTCCCGTCACGCCGGAAACCAAAGTCAAGGACCACAAGGGCGCGCTGGTGCTGGCGCCGCCCTCGGCGCTTGGCAGCACATGGGCCCGCAAGTTCGGCCCCGCCTCCACCGGGTTCGCCTCGGGCTGGATGCGGCTGCGCGGCATTCGGCGGCGGCGCGCCATGGACCGGGGGTTTGTCATTTCTGACCATGCAGACTGGCCCGGGCTGCAAGACGCCATCAAAGCGACAGGCGCAGAAAAGGTATTTGTCACACATGGTTACACCGAAATCTTCTCTCGCTGGTTGAAAGAGGCAGGCTATGACGCGGCCATTGTCCCGACCGAATTCGGCGGCGAGGAGGATGCGGAGGGCGACAACCCGTCATGAAACAATTTGCCGCGCTCTTTGACGAGATCGACCAAACGACGAAAACCACCGTGAAAACAAAGGCCTTGGCCGAGTATTTCACGCGGGCTCCAGAGGAAGACAGGCTGTGGTGCATCGCGCTGTTTTCCGGGCGAAGGCCGAAACGCGCCGTCACCACAACCGAGTTGCGCAGTTGGGCGGCCGAACAGGCGGGCATCCCACTGTGGCTGTTTGAAGAAGCCTATCCGATCGTCGGCGACCTTGCCGAAACCATCGCGCTGATCCTGCCGCCGTCGACCGCAGTCACCGATTACGGATTATCGCATTGGATCAACCTGTTGCGCGACCTTCATGACCTGCCTGCCGAGGATCGGAAACACCCTATTCTGGACGCCTGGACCCAGCTGGATCCGACCGAGCGCTTTTTGTTCAACAAACTGATCACCGGCGGATTTCGGATCGGTGTCAGCCGCAAACTGATGACTCGCGCTCTGGCGCAGGCCACCGGTCAGGACGAAGCCGTTCTGGCGCACAAACTGATGGGCAGTTGGACCCCCGAAACCACCAGCTATCACGCCCTGATCGAGGCCGAAGACCCTACCGCCGACCAAAGCCGCCCCTATCCGTTTTACCTTGCCCATCAGTTGGATGGCCCGCCCGAGGCGCTTGGCGACCCGCAGGACTGGCAGGCGGAATGGAAATGGGATGGCATCCGGGGCCAGTTGATCCTGCGCGACGCGGCGCATCACGTCTGGTCGCGGGGCGAAGACCTCATGACCGACCGGTTTCCGGAATTTGCCCGCGCCGCCGATTTCCTGCCGCCCGGCACCGTTCTGGACGGCGAAATCGTAACCTGGGACGGCCAACAGCCCATGCCCTTCAACACGCTGCAACCGCGCATCGGGCGCAAGACCGTGCCCCGGAAACTGCTGAAAGAGGCCCCCGTCATCATGTTGGCCTATGACCTGCTGGAGGACGCGGGCCAAGACCTGCGGGACCAACCTCTGGCGCAGCGCCGTGACCGGCTGGACCAGTTGTTGACAGGCCTCCCGCCCGAGACCGCTGTCCGTGCCTCTCCCCGCATTGCCTTTGACGATTGGGCAACGCTGGCCGGGATCCGCGCCACTGCCCGCGAGGAACGCGCCGAAGGCGTGATGCTGAAGCGGCGCAACAGCCCCTACCTGTCGGGCCGCAGGAAGGGTGACTGGTGGAAATGGAAGCTGGACCCGCTGACCGTGGACGCGGTGATGATCTATGCCCAGCAGGGCCATGGCCGACGCGCCAATCTTTTCACCGATTTCACCTTTGCGGTCTGGCAGGGGAACCAGTTGATCCCCTTTACCAAGGCCTATTCCGGCCTGACCGATGCCGAATTCGACGAGATCACCAAATGGGTCCGCAAGAACACGCTGCAACGTTTTGGTCCGGTTCGGCAGGTGCGCCCGGAACATGTGTTTGAGATCGCTTTCGAGGGTATTCAGGAAAGCCCGCGCCACAAGTCGGGCATCGCCCTGCGGTTCCCGCGCATGGCCCGCTGGCGCCATGACAAGACCCCGCAAGAGGCCAACACACTGGACCATCTGCGCGAGATGCTGGCCGTCTACGGCTGACGGGAAAGCCACACAGCCCCCCTGTCCGGTTTTCCCGACTGGCGGCTGTCGGACCGTTGTGGATTCATTGCACGGTCTTAACCGCGGGATTCTGCTGCCCATGTTTCGCCCCCTACTGCTCTCGCTCGGGCTGCTTTGCCCCGCTGCCGCCTTTGCCCAGTCCTTCAGCTTTGACGGCGCGGTCAGCATCAGCGCCCATGATGTCGATGGCGGCAGCGGTATCGGCTATATCGACGCAACGGCGACGATCCCGATCACCCGGCGCTACCCGCTGAGCCTTGAGCTGGGGACGGTCCTGTTTGGGCTTGATGGCAAACGCCCGCATGAGACCTATGCCGCGCTGGCCTGGGATGACACATGGCGGATCGGCGTCGTGCGCCCGGCCTATGATCAGGTCCTGCCCTCGGTCTTTACCCGCGCGGCTCCCTATCTTGCCTATGAACGCGCCGAATACGCCCGCGCCCACACCACGGTCGAGGCCATGCGCCGCACTGCCGTCCCTTGGGGGCTGTCCTACCAGCAAAGCTATGGCCGGACCGATGTGGCGGTTTCGCTGCATGACGCGGTCAAGGGCAGTTTCCGCTCGGCCTCTTTTGCCGTCGCCTACAATGGCGAGGGCTGGCAACTGGCGGCGGCCGTCGAAACCGTGTCGTCCCGCGACATGAAACACGACGGCATCAATGCCAAGATCGGCGGGCGTTTCGACCTTGGGCAATTGGATGTGGGCATCGCCTGGCTGCACCCCGAGGTCAATGATCGCCCTGATGCGCTGGCGCTGGACGTGGTCTTTCCCGTCACGACCAAGCTGGACATGATGGTCTTTGGCGAATTCGCCGAAGGCGCCAGGGATGACGCCTATGGCATCGCGCTGGATTACAAACTGCGGCCCGAGACCAGCGTGCTTTTCGCTGCCACCGATGGCGCGGCGGGGAGCGCCTTTCACCTCACGCTGGAACACCGCTTCTGACTGGCGCCCCGGCGCGCGACGTGGCAGCTTGCGCCGCATGACTCTGCCGCTTTCCGCCCCGCCGCCCGAAACGCTGACCCCGCTGCGCACCGCCTTGCCCGCCGATGCGGTCAACGCGCATGTGCATCCGGTGGGCGATGATTTCCCGCTGTGGGACAAGGCTGTCGAACGGCCCCAGCCCGGTACGCTGGACGTTTGGCTGGACCGGTTTCGCAGTCATCAATCCGCACTTGGCTGCACCCGCGCCGTCATGGTGCATTCGATCCTCTATGGCCCCGACAATGCGATCACACTGGAGGCCGTCCGCCGTATGGGCCCCGGCCATGTCGCCGTGGTGCTTGTCCGCGATGGTGCCACCGAGGATGAGATCGCCGCGCTGGCGCAGGCGGGCGCCCGCGCCGTCCGGCTGAATTATGTCCACGGCGGATTGCTCAGTTGGGAGGGCATGAGATCCATGGCGCCCATGCTGGCCGCCCATGGCCTGCATGTCGAGATGCTGGCCCATTCCCACCTTCACCTCTCGGAACTGGCCCCACAGGTCGCCGACCTTCCGGTCGAGGTGGTCTTTGACCATGCCGCCTGGCCCGACCCCGCGCTTGGCGTGACCGATGGGCAAAAGGCGCTGGAACGCCTGCTGGCCGAGGGTCAGGCCTGGACCAAGCTTTCCGCTGCCTATCGCCACACGCCAGAGCCGGGCACCCTGTTCCGCAGACTGGCCGAGGCCAACCCCGAACGCCTGCTGTGGGGATCGGACTGGCCGCACCTGATGCTGGGTGCCGCCTCCATGCCCGATGCGGGCACCGAGCTGAACACCCTGCTGGACGCGCTGCCCGATACCGCCACGCAAAACCGGATTTTCACCGAGAATCCGGCCCGCCTCTACCGTTTCGACAGTTGAAGCGCCGCAACGCGCGCCTTAGCTGATGACCAAACAGACAAAGGAGACACCCCATGACCCTGCGACCCGTCTTTGATGCCAACGCCAGCGCCGGGGGCAAGGATCTGGGCGATCTGCCCGAATGGGACCTGACCGATCTCTATGCCTCGCCCGATGCGCCGGAACTGAAACGGGATCTCGACTGGCTCGAAGAGGCCTGCCGCAGCTTTGCCGAAGACTACGAAGGCAAGCTGGACACGCTGACCTCAGACGAATTTCTGACGCTGGTACAGCGCAACGAAAAGATCTCGTCCGTGGCGGGCCGCATCATGTCCTTCGCCGGTCTGCGTTACTATCAGCTGACCACCGATGCCGAGCGTGCCAAGTTCCTGTCCGACTGCCAGGAAAAGATCACCAACTACACCACGCCGCTGGTCTTCTTCTCGCTCGAGGCCAACCGGCTGGGCGATGAGCACTACGAAAAGCTCTTTGCCGAAAACGCCGACCTGAACCGCTATAAGCGCGCCTTTGACCGGATGCGCGCGATGAAGCCCTACCAGCTTTCCGACGAACTGGAAAAGTTCCTCCACGACCTCGGCGTGGTGGGTGACGCATGGGAGCGGTTGTTCGACGAAACCATCGCCGGGCTGACCTTCGAGGTGGACGGCGATGAGCTGAACATCGAAGGCACGCTAAACCTGCTGACCGACCGGAACCGTGACAAGCGCGAGGCCGCAGCCCGCGAATTGGCCAGCGTCTTTGCCGAGAACATCAAGACCTTCGCCCGCGTCCACAATACGCAGACCAAGGAAAAAGAGGTGCTTGACCGCTGGCGCGGCATGCCCACCGCCCAGACCGGGCGCCACCTGTCGAACGGCGTCGAACCCGAGGTGGTCGAGGCGCTGCGCAATGCGGTCGTCAACGCCTACCCGCGCCTGTCGCACCGCTATTACGAATTGAAGCGCAAGTGGCTGGGCCTTGACGTGATGCAGGTCTGGGACCGCAACGCCCCCCTGCCGATGGAAAGCGAACGCGTGGTCGGCTGGGACGAGGCGCGGACCATGGTCATGGACGCCTACAACGCCTTCGATCCCCGCATGGGAGAGATTGCGACGCCCTTCTTCGACAAGGGCTGGATCGACGCGGGTGTGAAACCCGGCAAAGCCCCCGGTGCCTTTGCCCATCCCACCGTCACCGACGTGCATCCCTACGTCATGCTGAACTACCTCGGCAAACCGCGGGATGTCATGACGCTTGCACATGAACTGGGCCACGGCGTGCATCAGGTTCTGGCCGCCGGACAGGGCGAAATGCTGTCATCGACCCCGCTGACGCTGGCCGAGACCGCTTCGGTCTTTGGCGAGATGCTGACCTTCCGCAAGATGCTGGAGAACGCCAAGGACGACGCCGAGCGCAAGGTTCTGCTGGCCGGCAAGGTCGAGGACATGATCAACACGGTCGTGCGCCAGATCGCCTTTTACGACTTCGAATGCAAACTGCACGAGGCGCGCCGCGCGGGTGAGCTGACCCCCGATGACATCAACGCGCTCTGGATGTCGGTGCAGGCGGAATCGCTGGGCGGCGCGTTTGAGTTCATGGAAGGTTACGAAACCTTCTGGTGCTACATTCCGCATTTCGTGCACTCGCCCTTCTACGTCTATGCCTATGCCTTTGGCGACGGGTTGGTGAACGCGCTTTACGCCGCCTACGAAGAGGCCCCCGAAGGCTTTCAGGACAAGTATTTCGACATGCTCAAGGCGGGCGGTTCGAAACACCACAAGGATCTGCTGGCCCCCTTCGGCCTTGACGCCACGGACCCGACCTTCTGGGACAAGGGCCTGTCGATGATCGAAGGTTTCATCGATCAGCTTGAGGCGATGGAGGACTAAACCCCGCCGCACCCGCCGGCGATCGGCGGAATCACAGGACGAAACGGCCGCGCCCGCGATACCGGGCGCGGCCTTTTTTGTCATGGGAAAGGCCAGCGCCGTTTCCCCGTTCCGCTAGGGAAACCTCTGGTACAGTCAAAGACACTCAAAGCATTTTTCACGAGGCCATTCATGACATTCAAATCGCTTTTCGCATCCGCTGCCGTATTTTCGGTTTCCCTTGTTGCCAGTGCCCAGGCGGAAGAGTTGCAGAAATGCTTTATCACCCCGGTCGACCAGGTCGGTTTCATCGACACATTCACCTCACCCGAGGATTGCGTCGAAGCCTGCAAGCAGACCGCCGGTTGCGACAGCTGGACCTTTCAGCCGCATAGCTTTGACTCGTCGATGCCCGGCCAGTGCAAGCTGATCAAAGGCGTCTTCAAGAAAGAAGACTCTGCCAAGGTCTATTGCGGCGAAATGTGACCACTTGCTGTCACCGGCCTTTCGGGGCCAGAACGCAAAGGGGGCGCTCTGCGCCCCCTTTATTCTTGTGTCCCAAAGGCCGTCCCGGTCACCGGATCACTCGGCTCGCAGTCCACAGAAATCCCGCGCATGCTCTTCACGGGTTCCGCTGTCTGGCAAAAGCCGGCATTCACCGGGCGCGGATTTCGGGTTGAAGTTATGCGGCGCATAGGACCAGGCTTGGCACCCTTCGGTTTCGACACAAGAGGCGGCGCAGGCCTCGGCACCGATCAGATCATAATGCCATTCGATCACGCTGCCGGTGGGATAGATCTTGCAGCCTTCATCGGCCCGGCTGATCCCGACCATCGCAACCATTGCCGCCGTTGCGACCAGAAATATCCTGAACAAACCTGCCATCCTAAAATCCTTTACCTTGAACAGCCGATCAACCCGTCATCATTGGCTGTGCCTTGGCCATAGGCTCAGTCCAGTTCGGTCCACGGCCAAGGCTTCACCTCGCTGGCGCCGGTCTGGAACCGCGCGGCCTTGGCCATCCAGATGCCCAGATCCGTGCCGAAATCCGCCAGTCTTTCGTTGGGTTCGCGGTTGTTGACCAGCATGACGACAAGTTGCACCAATGTCGTCACCGTCAGGACAGTCTGCGCAAGGCTCAGCATCACCCAGATCAGCAGCATGTGCAGCAAACGCATTGCCATACTGTCGGGATCGACCTCGGGTTGTTCCCCGTGCAGTCTGCCGTCCACCCTGTCGTCGTCACCCATCATTGCATGTTCCTTGCCTCGCCTGAGCGAACTCTACCGATGCGATAGCCCTGCGCCAAGGCCCCGAGATCAGCGGGTTGACCCTGACCGCAAGCCGGGGTCCTGATGCGCGGGCCATGACAGTGACCATCCGCCCCCTGCCCCGCGCCGAACTGGACCTGACCTCGGGCTTTGTCTTGCCGCCCGATCAGGCCCCCTTTGCCGATCTTCCCCTTGTTTCGATGCAAAAAGGTGCGGCCCGTGACGGCCACCTGATCCTGCAAGATGACATCCCTGCCGGATTTTTCGCAATCGACCGCGACTATGCCGACACCCATGACTTTGCCCCCCAAGGCGTCATTGGCCTGCGCATGTTCCTTGTCGATATGGCGCATCAGGGCAAAGGCGTGGCGAAAGCCGCCTGTCGGCAACTGGCCAGCTATCTGCCCCGCCATTATGACGCCATGGAATGCTGGCTGACCGTGAACGCCAAGAACCCCGCCGCGCGCAGTGCCTATCTGGCGGGCGGTTTCATCGACACGCTGCAATTCTACCATGATGGCGGGTATGGGCCGCAACACATCCTGCGCCTGCCGCTTGAGCGTTGACGCCACGCTTGCAAGTTCGCCGGTCGCCGCGCTCTGATAGGACACCCGCTAACCGCAAGGAGACTCCTTTGAGCGCCCCGCTTCCGTTTTTCGACGGCCACAATGATTTCCTGCTACGGCTGATGAAATCCGCTGCCACACGCCAAGAGACATGGCTGGGTAGTTCGCCCGGCCATATGGATCTGGCGCGCATGAAAGAGGCGGGCTTTGCCGGAGGATTGTTCGCAATTTTCGTGCCCCCGGTTTCGGACGGGCCGCCGCCTGATTTCAAGACCCTGATGGCAGACCCACCGTACCACCTGCCCCTGCCGCCGCAGATGGGTTGCGCCAACGCTCAGCCCACCGCTCTGGAAATGGCGGGTTTGCTGCACTGGATGGCGCGGGCCGCACCGGAGGATTTTGCGCTATGCCGCGACACGGCGCAGATCCGTGCCGCCATGGAGGCCGGACGCATCGCCGGTGTCATGCACATGGAGGGTGCCGAGGCGATCGGCCCGGATCTGGATGCGCTCTACCTGTTTCATGACATGGGTTTGCGCTCGCTCGGTCCAGTCTGGAGCCGCCCGACCCTGTTTGGCCATGGCGTGCCGATGGCCTTCCCCGGCACACCGGACACGGGGCCGGGTCTGACGGACAGGGGCCGCGCGCTGGTGCGGCTATGCAATGAACTGGGCATCCTGATCGACCTGTCCCACATGAACGAAGCCGGGTTCAACGATGTGGCGACTCTGTCGGATGCTCCTCTGGTGGCGACCCACTCCAACGCGCACGCTCTCTGCCCATCGCCGCGCAACCTGACGGACAGGCAACTGCATGCGATCCGCGACACAGGTGGCATGGTGGGTCTGAACTTTGCCAGTTTCTATCTGAACGCCGATGGATCCGCCGATCCCGGCACCGGCTGGGACGTGATGCTGCGGCACATGGATCATCTGATCGAGACTTTGGGCGAAGATCACGTGGGTCTTGGATCGGATTTCGACGGCTGCGTGCTGCCGGACCTGATCGGCGACGTGACCGGCGTACCGGCCCTTTTGGCGGCCATGGCACGGCACGGTTATGACGTTGCGCTGCTGGCGAAACTGGCGCGCGACAACTGGTTGGCCTGCCTTGACCGCACGTGGCGATGATCAGCCCGCACCACCAAGGGTCACTTCAATTGGCTGTCCTTGGAGCCGCGCCGGTTGATCCCGCCACGCGCCTCGGCGCGCCCGTCCCGTTCGCTGGCACAGTCGATACACAGTTTCACACCGGGGATGGCCAGCCTGCGCTTTTCCGGGATCTCTTCGCCGCAATCGGCACATTCCATCAGGCTCTCACCAACCGGTGCGCGGCGCAGCTTCATCCGTTCCAGTTCCTCGGCAATGCTGGCCTCGATCTGTTCGCTGACCGCGCCGTCCCGGCTCCAACCACCTGCCATGTCACACCTCCGTCGTATGTGAGGCACCCAGTGCAGCACATCCGCCGCCACCTGTGCAAGCGGGGGCCGCGATGATCCTTGCCTGCGACGTGCATTACAACAAGGACTTATCCGCCGTCGCGGCCGGGGTTGCCTTTGACCATTGGGCCGCGGCCAGGGCGCAGGCCGATTACGTCACACGAGTCGCGACAATCGCCCCCTATGAACCCGGCGCTTTTTACAAGCGCGAGCTGCCCTGCCTTCTCGCTCTGCTGGACATCGTCCCCAAACAGCCTGACGTCATCGTGATTGACGGTTTCGTCACGCTTGGGGCAGAGGCGCGCCCGGGTCTTGGTGCCCGCCTGTTTGCCGCCCTGAACAAAAAGGCGAGCGTGATCGGCGTGGCCAAGTCGCCCTTCCGGGGCACACCGCCTGAATGCGCCCTGCTGCGCGGCTCTGGCAAGACGCCGCTGTACATCAGCGCGGCCGGCCTGCCGCTGGATCGGGCAAAGGCGCATGTGGCTGAGATGCACGGGGCACATCGCATTCCAACCCTGCTGAGCGCGGTCGACCACCTGTGCCGCAATGCCGGTCTCCCTTGATCCCGGCCAAGCCGCGCTAACTGTTGGGGCACACACAGGAGTTTTCCGATGCCCCGTCTGACCCGTATCCTGCGCCCGCTTTTCGCCGTTCTGTTGACCCTGCCCGGCTGGGCGGCGCAGGCGTTCACCTTTGACAATATCGACGGCGGAACGCTGTCGCTTGACGATTGGAAGGGTAAGCCGGTGCTGGTGGTCAACACCGCGTCGCGCTGTGGTTTCACACCGCAATACGATGGGTTGCAAGCGCTGTACGACCGGTATCGGGATCAAGGGCTGGTGGTGCTGGCCGTCCCCTCGGATGACTTCCGTCAAGAGCTGTCCTCGGCAGAAAAGGTCAAGGATTTCTGCGAAGTGAACTATGGCCTGACCCTGCCCATGACGGACATCACCCATGTGCGCGGCACCGGGGCACATCCCTTTTATCTATGGGTGGCCGAGCAAACAGGCTTTGAGCCCAGCTGGAATTTCAACAAGGTTCTGGTCGGATCCGACGGGCGTGTTCTGGCGACCTTTGGAGCCACCACACGGCCCCTTTCGGGCAAGATGATCCGGGCGGTCGAAGACGCCTTGAAATGAAAAACGCCCCGGTTCGTGCCGGGGCGTTCCACTTCGTGATGAGCCAGCGCTTAGCCGCGCAGGATGGCGTAGATCTCGTCCTTCAGGACGGCGCGCTGCTTGCGCAGTTGGTCTTCGGCCAGTTGCTCCATCGGCTCGACGTTGGTCTCGGCCCGGTGCACCTGCCGGTTGATCTCGTGGTATTCATCCGCAAGCTTCGTGAAATGCGCGTCCGATTGCTTCAGCTCGTGCATCTTGTCTGCGAATTCCGGAAATTCCTCGGCCAGTTCATGCGGCGTATGGGACATTTGGCGTCTCCTTCGATTTGTCCGATCTCCAATTTGCACAGCCATTGGCCGCAAACTTTGACGCGGATCAAACCGAGGTTACGATGTTGAATTTCTTCGGCCAATTCGCCCTAGCGCTGTGCCCGGCGCCACCCCGCGTCGCGCGCGTCCCGCTCGGAGCAGAACCATCGTTCGCCCTTGTTGGGATTGATCTTGGTGGCCGCGTACCAAGACTGCCCCGGCAGGTGGTAGATCCGCTCGCCGCTGCGAGAGGACACATTCCCCTTGATCACACAGCCCGCAGGTGCCGCCGCCATGAACCGTGTTTCGCGCATCTGGCGCTGAAAGGCACGAAAGGCCGCTGGCGAGGGAACGCCGGTCGCATGCAGCCCCGCCCTGCGGCGCGCAGCCAGTTCTTCCTGCGGCACATAGGCCTCGGAATACTTGCGATAGGCAAAGGCAAGGCCGCTTTCCACCAGCGTTTCACCCAAGTTCACGCCATCGACTTCGCATCGCGCCACGATGCGGTCATAGCGATCCACGTCCAATGCCACACAAGAGGCCGGACGCCCTTCGAACCGGGCGCGGACCTCGCCGGTCACCCAGGAACCACAGGGCCAGACATATCCATTTTGGCCGCCGCACATCTGGGCGGTTTCCGGTGCGTCGATCCCGTGCAGGCGGATTCGCATGTCTCCGATGGCAAAGGTGTCGCCGTCGATAACCCGCAGCGGGCCGCGCAAATCCGCAGAGGCCGCGCCGCCCAGCAACAGAAGAACAAGAGTGAAACAAATTCTTAACATACCGTAAATATCGGCACACCAAGAGCCTGCTTCAAGGCATTTCTTAACGAAAGGTTAATCTGGCAGAGGTTGGTTAACGGATGTTAACGTTGCACAGTCTCCCAGGTCGGATGCACCCAAGGATCGACGTTTTCCGCCGCCAGTCGCCGCCCCAGAACGTGATCGGCGATCTTTTCGCCCACCATGATTGACGGCGCGTTGAGGTTGCCATTGGTGATGCGCGGAAAGATCGAACTGTCCGCGACACGCAGGCGCTCCACCCCGATCACCCGTCCTTCGGGATCGACCACAGCGCCCGGATCGTCCGCGCGCCCCATTCGGCAGGTGCCGCAGGGGTGATAGGCGCTTTCGGCATGTTCGCGGATCACCTCGTCCAGTTCGTCATCCGTCCGGGCCTGATCCCCCGGCTGGATTTCATGGCCGCGATAAGGGGCAAAGGCCTCTTGCGCAAAGATCTCGCGCGTCAGGCGGATGCCCTGGCGGAAGTCCTGCCAATCCTGTTCCGTGCTCATGTAGTTGAAGAAGATGCGCGGATCCTTGGCCGGATCGCTGGATTTCAGCGTGACTTCGCCGCGCGACGGTGACCGCATCGGCCCCACATGCGCCTGAAAGCCGTGGCCCTCGGGGGCCACTTGCCCGTCATAGCGCACCGCGATGGGCAGGAAGTGGTATTGCAGGTCGGGATAGGGCACCCCGGCGCGCGACCGGATGAAACCGCAGCTTTCGAACTGGTTCGAAGCCCCCGGCCCCTGCCGCGCCAGCAACCATTGCAGACCGACCCATGCCTTGCCGAACAGGTTCCAGTATTTGGCAAGGCTGACCGGCTGGGTCGCCGCCATCTGGATATACAGCTCCAAGTGGTCCTGAAGGTTCTGTCCCACGCCGGGCCGGTCTGCCAGCACATCGATCCCGTGTTCGGCCAGATGCGCGCCAGCGCCGATCCCCGACAGCATCAGCAGCTTCGGCGAATTGATCGCGCTGGCCGCAAGGATCACCTCGTGACGTGCCCGGATCACTTCGACCGTGCCGCCGCGCTTGACCTCGACCCCCACGGCCCGCCCCTCTTCGAACACGACCCGCCGGGCAAAGGCCCGCAGCAGTTCCGCGCCCTGCTTTTGCGCCGGGCGCAGATAGGCCTTGGCCGCGGACCACCTTTCGCCCTGCCACACCGTCATGTCGAAGGCACCAAAGCCCTCCTGCTGCTGGCCGTTGTAATCGCCGGTCACCGGATAGCCTGCCTGCCGCCCCGCCTCGACAAAGGCCTGCACCAGCGGGTTGTCCCGCTTGCCCCGGGTCACATGCAGCGGCCCGCCCTGCCCGCGCCAGCTTGCATCGCCGCCGTGGCCGCCATCGTGCCAGTCTTCCATGCGCTTGAAATAGGGCAGCACGTCGGCATAGCCCCAGCCGTCACAGCCCTCGTCACGCCAATGGTCATAGTCCATCGCGTGGCCGCGGACATAGATCATCCCGTTGATGCTGGAGGATCCGCCGATCACCTTGCCACGCGGACAGACCAGCCGGCGACCGCCAAGATGCGGTTCCGGCTCTGTCTGGTAGCCCCAGTCATAGCGCGCCATGTTCATCGGGTAGCTCAGCGCCCCCGGCATGTTGATCAGGGGCCCCCAGTCGCTGCCGCCATGTTCGATGACAATCACCGACTTGCCCGCCTCGGTCAGACGGCCGGCAACGGCACAGCCGCCCGAACCGGCCCCTACGATCACGTAATCCGCTTCCATCTTTCACCCCCGATGGCCTGCCGGACGCCCCCTCACCCCCCGTCCCAGACAGCGCGCTTGCGGGCGCGGGGTGGGTGGGCG
>NZ_JAHUZG010000005.1 GCF_019218285.1 Antarctobacter sediminis | reverse complement strand
GGCGGGCTGACCTTCGCGGATCTGACGATCACCACGGTGGCGGGCGGCGAACGGATCGCGCTGACCTCGGATCCGTCGGTCTTCATCACGCTCGAAGGGCTGAACCCCGGCGACGTGACCGCGGCGGATTTCGTCTGAGGCGACGGGGCGCGGGGATCAACCCCGCTCGTCCACCCTAGGTGTCCCGCAGCTCTCGGTGGCGGACTTGCTTGGGTGTCATGCCGGTTTCGGATTTGATCACATCATAGAACTGCCGGACCGAGCCGAAGCCCGCCTCCCAAGCGATTTCCTCGATGCTGAGGTTCGTTCCCGTCAGCAGGGCCTGCCCGCGGCTGACCTTCATGTGGCGAATGTAGGTTTGCAGCGGCACGCCTGACAATTCACGGAATCGGGTGGTCAGGTAGCGCTTGTTATAGCCCAGTTCCTCGGCGATCCCCGCAACAGTCAAGGTCGCAGAACAGTTGCGCGCCACGTGGTCGATCACCCGGCTGAGCATCTGCTGTGTCTTGGGCTGATGTGCGCCGGGGCGCAGGCGGAAGGCATCGCCAGAACTGTCCTGTTTGCGCCACGCCATGCGCTCGACCAGACAGGCGATTTCCCGTTGAGCCAAATGCGCACGCATCGTGTCGCCCGATGACAGATCATCGTTCCAGCTTTCAAAGGCATCTTCGCGAAATCGCGGTGGCGGCTGCGTCACGATCGGCTGGCCGCCGATCACATGTGATTTGAAACCGTCGGGCAGCGGGGCGGACAGCAGCGCCTCCATCGGCAGGTTGATCACATAGACATGTGCATCATCAGAGTTGCCGCTGACCCGGTGCGGAATAGCGGCCCAGAACAGGCAAAGGTCCCCCCGGTCCAGCGTCACGTATTCAGTGCCAAGAACGTAATCTACCCGGGTTCCGCTGCAATAGACCAGCTCAAGATGCATGTGCCAATGCGCGCTTTCCATGATCTCGGGAAAGCGGGACAGGGAGCGGTAATTCCCGGTGGTGTCGAATCTGGACAGTTCCAATGCGGCAGACCTATCGCGGCTGTTACAAAACTATAAGACAAAACCTGACCTTTCCGCAGTTCGGCAGGCCAGCAGGTGCAGTGTACCTGACCTATTGGCAGGATATTCACCTCTCCGTCAACGCACCCGCAGCACCGAACCAGCCCGGAGACAAACATGACCCTGCAATTCAAGACACTGGCGGCCATTGGCCTGCTTTCGTCGACCTCGGCCCTTGCCCAGACCTGTGCCACCGTTACGGACCCGTTGGGGTTGCGGCATGGCGGGCTGGAGCAAATGGAACTGGCCGAGTTCGTGGCGCAAACGGGTCGCGACATGACCTTTTCCGACAATCCTGAGCTGGTGGCGCTGACCGGGCGGGACGGTCTGCCGCCAGTTGCCGACCGTTTGCCGCAAGAGCCGCTGGTTGTCCTGCCCTATGAGGCTTGCGGCGTGTATGGCGGCCAGATGCGCTATGTCGCGCGTGCGTTGGAATCCAACACCTCCGAAGGGCTGAGCTGGCGGCAAGTGCAACTGGTGCGCCTTGACGATGACCTGCGGACGATCAAACCGGACGTGGCGAAATCCTGGGAATGGAACGCCGATTACACCGAGATCACCTTTTCCCTGCGCAAGGGGCACAAATGGTCGGATGGCGCACCGTTTACGGCTGAGGACGTAGCGTTTTGGCTGAACGATCTCATCATGAACAAGGACTTGTACAGCGCCACCCGCGCGCCATGGAACGTCGGCGCGCGTGCCGAGGTGATTGATGAAACGACTGTTCGGTTCATCTTTGACCAGCCGCTGCCGGGCTTGTTGAACCATCTTGCCTCGCAAGGGCATTTCTTTGCCGCCTTTGCGCCGAAACACGCCCTTGCCCCGTTTCACGGCGACTACGCAGAGGATGCGGATGACCTTGCAAAGGCCGCCGGTTACGATGGGTGGGCCGACTGGTTCCGGGTGCGCTGGGGCCATTGGATGGACCGCACCACGCATTCAGCGCTGGGGCTGGAGGTCCCGACCCTTGAAAGCCACATCATGGTCAAGGCCCCGGACGAGACCTTTCGCGATTTTGTGCCCAACCCCTATTACCACCGGGTCGACAGCTCGGGGCAGCAGTTGCCCTATATTGCAGAGCACAAGGAACGGTTCATTGATCCGTCGCTTTACGTGGTCGAGATCCTGAATGGCAACGTGGATCAGAAATCGCCCGGTCAGCTTGACGCCTTTCCGGCGCTGAAAGAGGCCGAGGCAGAGGGCAATTTCCGCGTGATCCTGCCGTCGGGGAACAAAGGGCCGTTCATCCTTTTCAACCAGACCCACAAGGATCCGGCAGTGCGGGAGATCTACGCCGACGCCAATTTCCGCAAGGCCATGTCTGTTGCCATTGATCGCGAAGAGATCAACGAGACCCTGTTCCTTGGCGTGGCCAAGGTTGGCTCGGCCTTGCCCTATGGCGTACCCACCCAGCAGGCTGGCGACATCGATCACTTCGCGCAATTCGATCCCGAACTGGCCAATGCCATGCTGGACGAACTGGGCATGACGAAAGCCGCAGACGGTATGCGCCGCAGACCCGATGGAGAGGCCTTTTCGATCATCTGGGAGTATTCGACACAGTTTACCGGCTCGCCCGAGTTCCCGGTCCTTGTGGCCGAGATGTGGCGCGCTGTGGGGATCGACGTTCAACTGCGAGAGGTGGATTCTGTCACCATGGGGGACAAGGGGCGCGACAACGCGCTGGACATCCACATGATCTATGATCAGCCGATCTATCCGGTGCTGGCCGCAGGAGCGGAACCGCTGATGCCGCCGTTCCATGTCAACGACCCGCTGACGGGGCTGCCTTGGGTTCAGTACCGCGACAGTAACGGAGCCATCGGCGAGGAAGCCCCCGACTGGGCCAAAGAGCTGTGGTCGCTGGGCGCCACCATGAGCGCAACGCTGCCGGGATCCGAGGACTGGAATGCAGCGCTGGCCGAGATGACCGATATTCACCGCGAACAGCTTGTTGCGATCGGTATCTTCTCGGAATTGCCGCGCCTTTCGGTGGTGAACAAATCGCTGCGAAATGTGCCTGACATCACGGCCATCGGGGGGACGGCCACCTTTGGCTACCTTCAGCCTTACGGCGTCGATCAGTGGTACTACCCCGCGCGCTGACCTGACCAACCAAGACAGGCGGGCGTGCGCGGTTCGGTGCGCGCCCCATTTTCAAAGAACGGAGACCGCCGTGGCCTCTTTCCTGATCAAGCGAATGGTGGCGGCGGCCCTTGTGCTGCTGGCCTTTTCGGTTGTGGTCTTTTTCCTGATCCAGTTGCCGCCGGGCGATTTCGCCGATGCATGGGCCGCGGCCAAGGCGGCGGACGGCGACCGTGTAACCCCTGCGGACGTGGCGAATTTTCGCGAAAACTATCGCCTGAACGATCCGTTTCCCTTGCAGTACCTGCGATGGTTCGGCGGCGTTCTTCAGGGGGATCTGGGGTTTTCCTATGAATACCGCAAACCGGTGGCCCATGTGCTGAGAGAGCGTCTGCCTTTGACGCTGGCCATGGCCTTTGCAGCGCTGGCGATCGTCTACCTCGTCGGCGTGCCGCTGGGCCTGTATTCGGCGGTACGACGGCATTCCATCGGAGACTACACGGCAACGTTCGTCGGCTATATCGGGCTTGCGACGCCGAACTTTCTGCTGGCGCTGTTGCTGGTCTACCTTGGGTACAAGTGGTTCGGCCTGTCCGCTGGCGGGGTGCTGTCACCTGAATTTGTCGGTCAGCCATGGAGCTGGGCCGCCATGCGGGATTTCTTGTCCCATATGGTGATCCCGGTTGTGGTGTTGGGGACGGCGGGGACGGCGGCGCAGGTCCGTACCATGCGGGCGACCATGCTGGACGAACTGGGCAAACCCTATGTCACCGCCGCCCGTGCCAGTGGCCTGCCGTTCTGGAAGACGATCTGGCGTTATCCGGCACGCGTGGCGGTGGTGCCCATTGCCGCCACACTCGGCTGGGAGATCACGACGGTGATCTCGGGCGCGCCCATCGTCGGTATCGTTCTGTCGTTGCCCGAAATGGGGCCGGTCTTTTTGCAGGCCCTTATCAGTCAGGACATGCCGCTCGCCGGTGCGATCCTGCTGATCTACTACCTATTGGTGGTCGTGGGCACGTTGATTTCCGACATCCTGCTGTTCTGGCTGGATCCCCGCATCCGAACGGAGACCCGGACATGACCGCCACGCTGCAACTTTCCCGCAGGCAATTGGCCCTGCGCGCCTTTCGCGCAAATCGCCTGGCGCGTTTCAGTCTCTGGCTCTTGGTTTGCCTGGTCGTGATCTCGGTCTTTGCCGAATTCTTTGCCCCCTACAGCGCGCAGGACCGCAACCGCGACTATGCGGATGGCGCTCCCATGGGGGTGGTCCTGTTTGCCGATGGTCCGTGGCCGCGTCCCGGGGTGCAGGCCCGTGTCAGCAACCGCGATCCTGTGACGCTGCGCAAGGTCACGACGATCGACAGCAACGCGGTCTGGCCGGTGGAGTTCTTCGTGCGGGGCGCCTCGTATCCCTGGTTTGGCCTGTTCGAAAGCGATCTGCATTTCTTTGGCGTGCCGGAGGGGTATCTGCATCTCTTCGGGACAGACCGGCTGGGCCGAGACCTCTTTTCGCGGACGCTTTTTGCATTCCGAACTTCCATGTCCATCGGCGCGGTTTCGGTCCTTGTGGCCTTTGTGCTGGGCATCACCATTGGCGGGCTTGCAGGTTACCTCAGGGGGGTCTTTGACACGGCGGCCATGCGCGTGATCGAGTTCCTGCAATCCATTCCGACGCTGCCGCTATGGCTGACCGTGGCCGCCGCCGTACCGCGAGAGTGGTCGGCATTGCAAAGCTATCTGGTGATGACGGTGATCCTCGCGCTGATCGGCTGGACGGCCCTTGCGCGCCGGGTAAGGTCGCGCATCATCGCCATGCACAATGACGAACATGTATTGGCGGCGCGGCTGTCCGGGGCCTCTCCGGTCCGGGTCTTCCTGCGCCACATGCTGCCGGCCTTTACGGGCTATCTGATCGTCGATCTGACGCTTGCCTTTTCGACCATCGTGATCGCGGAAACATCGCTCAGCTTTCTTGGGCTGGGACTGCGAGAGCCGGTGGTGTCGCTGGGTGTGATCCTTTTGCCGGCACAGTCCATCGCCGCGATCATCCTGACGCCATGGTATCTGATCCCCGGGCTCTTTGTCGTGCTGATCGTGCTTCTTCTCAACTTCGTCGGTGACGGTATCCGCGATGCCGCCGACCCACAGTCCTACTGAGCACCCATGTCTTCAGTTCTTTCCATCTCCGATCTTCGGATCGAAACCCAAGACAGGACCCGCTGTCTTGTCGACGGGGTCTCGCTTGCGGTTCAGCCGGGCGAAACGCTGGCCATTGTCGGCGAAAGCGGATCCGGCAAGAGCCTGACGGCGCTTGCCTCCATAGGCCTGCTGCCCACGGTGCTGCGCCAGACAAGCGGGGAGGTGCGCTTGCGCGGGGCTGACTTGTCGCCCGTGGCCGAACGCGCGTGGCAGGACATACGCGGGCGGCGCATCGGCATAGTGTTCCAGGAACCGATGAGCGCCTTTTCGCAGGTGCGGACCGTGGGGGACCAGATCGGCGAGCCGCTGGTGCGTCACGCGGGCCTTTCGCGCAGGTCCGCCCGTGCGCGGGCGGCCGAGCTTCTTGCAGAGCTTGATGTGCCTCAGGCGGACGAAGTTGTGAACCGCTATTCCTTCGAATTTTCGGGTGGCATGTTGCAGCGCGCCATGATCGCACGGGCCATCGCCTGCGAGCCTGACGTCATCATCGCGGATGAACCGACAACGGCGCTGGACGTGACCGTACAGGCGCAGGTTCTTGCCCTGTTGAAACGGGTGCAGAACAAGGCGGGATCGGCGATGTTGTTCATTACCCATGACCTTGCGGTGGCGCGGCAGGTGGCCGACCGGGTGGTGGTCATGCGGCAGGGTCGACTGATCGAGGAAGGCGCCACTGCCCGGGTCCTTGGCGCGCCGCGTCAGCCCTATACCCGCGCCCTGATGCAGGCGGTGCCGCGCTTGCAACCGGTCGCTGGCCGGTCGGTCTCGGACGATCCGATCCTGACGATGCAGAATGTGGCACTGTCCTATGCCTGCACGCAGCCACTGTTTGGTCGACCCAAGCCCGCCAGGCCGGTCTTGAAGGACATCTCTTTTGCGGTGGAACGCGGCAGTATCATGGGGCTGGTCGGGGAAAGCGGCTCGGGCAAGACCACTCTGGCGCGGGCCGTGCTTGGGCTGTCATCGGTGCAGTCGGGGCGCATTTCTTTTCTTCCGCGCGACGGGGTGCAGGTGCACCCACAGGCCATGCGGCCCGCCGCCCGCAAGACCTATTGGCGGCGGGTGCAGATGGTTTTCCAGAACCCTTATGCCTCGCTCAACCCGTGGCTCAGCGTCGAGCAGATCCTGACCGAACCCTTGCTGAACCACCGGATCTGTGGCCGGGACGAGGTCCGCGCCCGGGCCGCAGAGACCCTGCGCAGCTGCGGGTTGGAGGCCGATTGCCTTTCGCGGTTTCCTCACAGTTTCAGCGGTGGCCAGAGACAGCGGATCGCCATCGCACGGGCGCTGGTGACCGGCCCTGAACTGGTGATCTGCGATGAACCGATGTCGGCGCTGGACGTGACGACACAGGCCCGCATCGCCGACCTGTTGCGGGATCTGCGCGACCGGCTGGGGCTGACCTTCCTGATCATCACCCATGACCTTGCCGCGGCCAGCCAGCTTTGTGACCGGATCACCGTGATGCGCCGGGGCGAGATCGTCGAGACCGGACCGACGGCGCAGGTTTTTGCCGCGCCACAGGATCCTTATACCGCTCAGCTTTTGGCTGCGGTCCCAACTCTTGATCCGCCGGAGGCCGCGTGATGACCCGCAAGAACATCCTGATGATATTTGCTGACCAGTGGCGACACGACCAGTTCGGAGCCGCGCGGTCCTATACGCCGAACCTTGACGCATTGGCGCGTGAAGCGGTGCACTTTGAAAATCACTATACGCAGGCGATCCCCTGTTCCCCGGCCCGCGCCAGCGTGTTTACCGGGCTTTGCCCGCAAAACCACGGTGTCTTTGCCAATAACGTTCCGCTGGATACCCGGCACAGAACGGTTGCGCAGGAGTTGCGCCGGTTTGGCTATGCGCCGACGTTGTTCGGCTATACCGACACCCGGCTGGACCCGCGCCAGTTCGATCCGGGCGACCCCCGTCGCGTGGCCAAGTATCAGGTCATGCCCGGTTGCGAGGTCGGATGCCATCAGCCGGACGATGCGCCGCTGGAGTGGATGGCCCACCTCAGGGGCAGGGGGCTGAGCTTTGCCTCGCGCGATGAGTGCTATGCGCCGGATACGTCGCGCCCGAATGCCACCGGCGGCGTTGCAGGGCACCCGGCCCGATTTGCGGCCGAAGACAGCGATACGGCCTTTCTGACTGACCGGCTGCTGGATTGGCATTCGGTGCAGGAGCCGGGATGGTGCGCCTTGCTGTGCTACCTGCGGCCTCACAACCCGACGATCGCACCCGAACCTTGGAACGCCCATGTTGACCCTGCCGATCTGCAACCGCCTGTGCGGCATGACAGCCCGGACCGGACTGCGGGGCTGCATCCCTATCTCGAAGGACAGATCTCGCAGGGGGACGCCAGCAGGCAATGCCCGCCCGGGCTGACTGGCCGCATCGCGGATGTCGGCGAAAAGGATTGGCGGTCGATCCGGGCGATCCACCTTGCGTTGATGGCTGAACTGGACGCCCATGTGGGTCGCGTCATCAAACGGCTGAAGGACAGCGGCCAGTGGGACGACACGTTGGTCGTCTTTTCCTCGGACCACGGCGAGATGATGTTCGATCAGTACATGTGCAACCAGGCGGCGTGGTACGACCAATGTGCGCATGTGCCCCTGATCCTGCGTCTGCCCGAGCCGGGCGCGCGGGCGCAGGATGGAACATCGGTGGCGTCGTTCACCGGTTCCATCGACCTGATGCCGACCCTTCTTGACTGGCTGGGGGCCGAGGTGCCCGGGCATCTGGATGGTCGGTCGCTGATGCCTTTCCTGCGGGGGCAGACGCCGGGGGACTGGCGGGACAGCATCCGGTGGGAGTTCCACTTTCGTCACGAGGCGGACACCGAATGGGCGCGGAAACAGGGGCTTGCCCCTCGGGATTGCATGATGTCCGTCCTGCGCGATCACCGGTTCAAACATGTCTACATGCCCGGTCTGCCACCGGTCCTGATCGACCTTGAAAAGGACCCGCAGGAATTCGGCAACGTGGCGGCTGACCCGGCTTATGCAGCAGTCGAGCGCCGCTATCTCGATCAACAGATCCGCAATCTGATCCATCATCGCGATCGGGTCATGGACCAATTTTCCAAGTAAGAAAGTCTCAAGACATGACGACCATCTCGATCATCGGCGCGGGCAGCACCGTGTTCGTCAAGAAATTGCTGGGCGACATCTTTTTGTCAGAGATACCCGGTGCGCTGGACATCCGGCTGATGGACATTGACCCGGCCCGGCTGGACACCTCCGAAGGGATGGCCCGGACACTGGCCCGGTCGACCGGTCGGGCCGCGCAGATCCGCGCAACGACCGATCGCAGCGCGGCGCTGGACGGTGCGGATTTTGTCATCGTCCTGATTCAGGTGGGCGGCTATCGCCCGGCAACGGTCATCGATTTCGAGGTTCCGCAGAACATGGGGCTGCGCCAGACCATCGGCGACACGCTGGGCGCGGGCGGGATCCTGCGGGGGTTCCGCACCGCTCCGGTTCTTGTCGACATCGGGCGGGACATGATGCGGCTTTGCCCGGATGCGCTGATGCTGCAATACGTCAACCCGATGGCGATCAACTGTTGGGCCCTGCAGCGCATGGTGCCGGGGCTCAGGGTTGTCGGTCTGTGCCATTCGGTGCGCAACACGGCGCAGATGCTGGCCGATCATTTGGGGGAACCCCTTGCTGACATCCGCTATGAATGTTCGGGCATCAATCACATGGCCTTTTTCACGCGGTTCGAAAAACACGGTCCCGGCGGGGTCGAGGATCTTTATCCGCGCCTGAACCGCGTCACCCCGCCGATGGAAGAGCGCGTGCGCTATGACATTCTCAAGCGCTTTGGCTATTTTGTGACCGAGTCATCCGAACATTTCTCGGAATACGTGCCCTGGTTCATCAAGGCAGGCCGCGAGGACCTGATCGAGACTTTTGCCATTCCTCTGAACGAATACCCGCGCCGCTGCGAAGAGCAGATCGCCCGGTGGGATCAGATGGCAACCGAGATCGCCTCGGCGCAGACCTTCGAGGTGGTCCGCAGCGACGAATACGCCTCGGAAATCATCGAAGCACAGGTGTTGGATCGTCCGTGTCTGATCCACGGCAATGTCCCCAATACGGGGCTGATCCCCAATCTGCCCGAAGGATGCTGTGTCGAGGTGCCGTGCCTTGTGGATGCAAACGGGGTGCAACCGGTGCGCTCGGGCCCGTTGCCCGCCCATCTGGCGGCGCTGATGTTGACCAATGTCGCGCCGCAGATCTGCGCTGTCGAGGCGATCGTTCAGAACGATCCGCAGATGTTGCGCCGCGCGCTGGCGCTGGATCCGCATACGGGTGCCGAACTGTCGCTGGATGAGATCTGGCAACTGGCCGATAGCCTGTTGGGAGAGCATGGCAGCCAGGCCTACGCATCGTAACCGGTCAGCGGCGCAATCAACCTTGGAGTGTAACTAGTCTGTGCGCTCTTAACCACATGCGCAGAGCATTCGATCAAAAGCCTGCTTCCCATGAGCCTGTCTATTTGCTTCACTGCTGGGTGTATTGCCTGCTGTTTTGGGGCGAAAGGGTATGCTCATTTTGTATCGTGGCAGTGTCAAGATCCGGTTCGTCACGCTGGTTGCCCTCACTTTATGGTTGAACTGGGGGCAGCCATCCCCGGCCCAAGAGGCAGGGCGCCCGGTGATCCGGGTGCCATGGGCGGGCAGCGCTGGATTTGGCTTTGTCGATCCGGATGGCGCGCCGCGCAGCTTTTTCATCGACCTCGCGCATATGGTCGCCGAAGAGGCCGGTTTTGACATTCAGCTTGTCGAATACCCTTCGCCCCCGGAGGCGAGCCAATCGATCCGCGATGGCGAAACCGATATGTTGGCCGGTGCCGGGCGCATGTCCTTTTCCGATGACATCGTTGTTCGGGCGGGTCCCGTGGCGCAGACGCAGTTCCTTTTGTTTGTTCGCCGGGACGCACCTTTGGACATGTCCTTTGACACCTTCGACGGCGACCGCATCGGCGTCTTGCGGCGCTCGCCGGCCAGTCGCATCCCGCCACCCGAAGGCGTCGAGGTCATAGGCTACGAGGATCAGGTCATTGCCTTTGGCAAACTGCTGGGGGGCGAGGTTGACGGGGTGATCGCCCTGTCCCCCTTGGGGCTGCGCACATTGGGCCGCACGGGCCTTGATACGCTGATCCGCCCCAGCTTCCCGGCGATCCGCGAGACCCAGCATTTCGTCGTATTGAGGCATGAGCACGCCCATTTATTGCCCCGGATCGAAACTGCGCTGGCAAAACTGGAAGAAGACGGGTCGCTGGACGCGCTCCGCAACCGCTGGTTCATGGTGCCGCCCGCGCCGATCCCCGATGTGCTCAAAGTCGGCATCACGCACTTCCCGCCCTATAGCATTGTTGGCGATGATGGCGCGATCAGCGGCTTTGCCGTCGAGGTTCTGGGCGAGCTGGCGTCGCGCGCCGGACTTGACCTGCGCTATGAGGTGATTTCGCAGCAGGAATGGGGCGCGGGGCCGCGGCTTGGCGCGTTTGACCTCTTGCCGGCGCGCAGCGTGACCGCGGTGGAACAGGAACTGTTGCAGTTCACGGCTCCGATCCAGACCATCGACTATGTTGCCTTCGTGCGGGCCGAGGACGCAGGCAAGCCCTTGCCCGAAACCGGGGACAGAATCGGCATTCTCGCGACCTCGCCCCTGCGTGATGAAATCGCGCGCGCGCTGGGCACGCAATTGGTCCCCCTGCCGGACACGGAAGCCAGCGTCGCAGCGCTGCGGGAAAGCCGGGTCGATGTCCTGATCTATCCGCGCAGCAACTTTGAACGGTTCGTTGCGGCGCAGGGGGAAAGCGCGGCCTACGCCCGGTTGCCATCGCCTGTGTTCCGCAATGATCTGTCCATCGCCATGCGGCCCGACCTTGGACCTGTGCGCGATCATTTTGACGTGGTCATCCAAGGCTTTATCGGAACGGCACAATACCGCGCCATGGCCTCGCGCTGGTTCGATGAGCCACCTTTCTGGACCGAAGAACGCATCCGGCGTGCCTGGACCCTGGTCATTGCCGTGATCGCGGCGGTGGGGGTCGCCATCCTTGCATTGATCCTGCGCGGGCGGCGGCGCGCCTTGCGCCATGCAGAGGCGATGGAAAGCCTGTCCAACCGGCTTGCCACCATTCTGAACACGGCTCGCAGCGGCATCCTCGGTTTCAATCCTTCGGGCGAAATCGCAATCGCCAACACTGGCGCGCGGCAATTGGTTGGTTTGCCTGTGACCGAAGGGCGCTGCAACTGGCCCGAGGACGTAGCCTTTGTCGATCCCGAAACGCTGAAGCCGCTCGATCACAAGCGCGATCCGATCAGCAGGTCGCTGACCGGGGCCACGCTGACCGGCGAGTTGTCGGTGATGCAAAAGGGCGGGGACGAGTCGTCGATCCGCTATGTCAATGTCTCCAGTTCGCCGGTCCACGGCGCGCCGATCGGTGACATTTCGACCGTGCTGATCCTTGACGACATCACCGAGCAGGAAAAGAACAGGCAAGCCGTGGAACGTGCTGGCCGGCTGGATGCACTGGGGCGCATGACCGGCGGGATTGCGCATGATTTCAACAATATGCTTGCAACCATCGAATTCGCCGCCACGCTGGCGCAGGATCAGATAACGGGCAAGCCTCGCGACTATCTTGCGTCGATCCTGAACACGGTCAGGCGGGGATCCGAACTGACCGGCCGCTTGCTGACCTTTGCAAGCCGCAGGAACGGGGCAGAGGTTTCTGCCTCGGTCGATGATTTCATGGCCGAATTCCGCAAGCTGGCCGACCTGACGATCGGACCCTCTGTGTCTCTGGACTACCAGATCGAAGAAACGGGCCTGCGCGTTTATTGCGACATTGGCCAATTGGAAAACGCGCTGCTGAATCTTGTGATCAACGGGCGCGATGCGATCAAGGAGACGGGCAAGGGCAACCGTATCATCGTCAGTGTCCGCGGGTTGGCCGAACGTCCCGGTGTTCCGGGGCCGGGCGACGACACCGCGCAGGATGAGGAAAAGATCTATCGCTATGTTGAATTTTCGGTGACGGATAACGGCCCGGGGATGAGCGAGGACGTCAAACGTCGCGCAACCGATCCGTTCTTTACAACGAAACAGGATGCGGGCGGGACAGGGTTGGGTCTGTCCATGGTCTATGGCTTTGTCCAGCGCAGCGACGGCGAAATGCGGCTTTATTCGGAAACGGGGCATGGGACCACCGTCCGTATGATCCTGCCCCGGGGCGCCGATGCAGGCGGGCGCGAGGCCCGGCAGACGCGGCCCGACGTGGTCGAAGGTGAGGGGCAGCGCATTCTGGTGGTCGATGACGAACCGGAACTTCTGGAACTGGTGTCGCTGGCTGTTGCCGGCCTGAACTACGATTGCGTCAAGGCGCGGTCGGCGGAAGAGGCGCTGGACCTGCTGGACAAAGGCGAATGGGTCGATCTTTTGCTGACGGATGTGATCATGCCGGGCGGGACGGGCGGGTTCAAACTGGCCGAGGAGGTGCGCAAACGGTTCCCCGCGATTCCGGTTGTCTACATGTCAGGCTATACCGGCATCGGACAAGAGGCTGAATGTACGGTCGAAGGCGCGGTTTTGCAGAAACCCTTTCCGCCGTCGGAACTGGCGCGGGTCCTGCGCTCGGAGTTGCCGGACTAAGACGAGGGGGCCTGACGGGTTTCCCGTACAGTCTAGCGCAGGTCCAGTTCCTGCAACAGGCTGTGCGTGGCGGTGTAACAATCGGCGATCACCTTGGCCGCAGTCTCCTCCCGCATCAGTGCCGTCTGCGGCACCTCGATTCCAAGCGGCAGATCGGGAGGCAGGGCGCGAAGAAAACGGGCCAGGTCAATCTGTCCCCGCCCGGGGGGCAGGCGTTCCTCGCGTGCGGTAAACAGCAGATCTTCGGTGGTATATTCCGGCTGAACGGGTGCGTCGCAGAGATGGGCGAACCGCAGACGTTCCGGCGGAAGCGCGGCAAGCGTTTCGGGCCGGCTGTGGGAACGATCAAAATGCAGACTGTCCGGCAGCACGCCAACCTTGAGGCCTGCCGCTTGTGCCAGCGTTACGGCGGACTCCAGCGTTGGTACGTTGGTCCATGGAAAGAACTCCAGCGACATGCCCAGTCCGCGCGCCTGCGCCACGTCCGACAGCGCGCCAAGCGTATCGGCAAGGCGTGTCAGATCCGGGTCATAGGGGGCACAGATCACCTCGGCTGCCCCTAGGCTCGCGCCTGCATCCAGAAAAGGGATCAGGTCCGAGGGGCGGGTTTCAGGGGTGATCCTGACGAACTCGATATCATGCACTTTCAGGCCCGTGTCGCGCAGGGCGGTCCGCGTGGCCCGCATCAGCGCAGGATCCTGCATCAACGGATACCCGGGGCTGGTCGGCGTAACCTGTAACAATCGCAGGCCAACGGCATCGAACCCGGCAGTGGCGGCCGTTTGGATCAACTCGGGCGGCGGCAAGTCGATGGCGGTCAGATGGGCAAGGGACAACGAGCGCATCAGGTTTCCTTTGCGGCATGGCGTCCGGCGACAAAGCCGAAGGTGAGGGCGGGGCCAAGGTTGATGCCGCCCGCCGGATAATGTCCCCCCATGACACTGGCCATGTCCGCGCCAGCCGCATAGAGGCCGCGAATGGGGCGGTTTGCGGCGCCCAGCACGCGGGCTGAACCATCGGTCTGCAAGCCGGCAAAAGTGCCAAAGCTGCCGGGCACCACTTTGACCGCGTAATAGGGCGGACGCAGGATCGGGGCGACGCAGGGATTAGGCGTTTGATCCGGGTCGCCCTGAAGGCGCATGTAGGGTGTTGTGCCCCGGTGAAAGTCCGGGTCTTCGCCTTTGATGGCGTGTTTGTTGTATTGGTCCAGTGTCGCGCATAGCCCCTCGGGGTCGATGCCGCAGGCACGCGCCAGCGCCTTGGGAGAAGCGGCGCGCATTAGGTATCCGTTGCGCACCCAACCGCCCAGCGGCACCGGGGCCGGGCGGACGATACCCAGCCCGTAACGCCGAATGAACCGGTGGTCGCAGATCAACCAGCTTTGGGCCGTGGCCCCGGCGGGCAGGGCCTCCAGCATGTCGCGGACATAGTCGTGATAGCCCAGCCCTTCGTTGCAGAACCTCTGACCATTGGACAGCACGCCGATCACACCGGGTTTGCCCCGGTCGATGATATGGGGAAAACACCCGGTGCGGTCCTTGCCGAACGGCACAAGGGACACCGGACACCATGCCCCGGGGGCGGCAAGCTCTTGGGCCTGCCGCCCGCCCGCGGTCTCTCCCAGCCGCAGCCCGTCGCCGGTGGCCATGGGCAGGGCCAGAGACACATGGCTTTCCGGGCGCGGAAAACTGTCACTGCGGCGGGCGATGTCGTGCGGATAGCCACCCGCGGCCAGAACAACCCCCTTGCGCGCCCGGATCTGGACCGGCCCGTCTGGGCTGTCGAGCCTTGCGCCGGCGATTGCATTCTTGTCACTCAGCAGCGCGGTTGCCTCGTGTCGTATCATGATCTCGACACCCGCATCCAGCGCCGAGCGCAAGAGCCGCGCCACCAGCGCGTTTCCATTGCGCACCTGCATGCCGCGTCCATGTCGCGCGAGGTCCCAAAAATGGCGGCCAAGACGGCGCGCCACATGCAGCGCCGAGGGCAATGACCGCGTGGCCGTCAGAAAGGCACGCAGGTCCGGCCCAGCCTGAATCGTCATTCCGCAAAAGGTGGTTTCGCGCATGGGTTTGCGCAGCAAGGGCAGGTCTTGGCCAAGGTCGTCTGCTTCGTAGGGGCGCGCGATCACCGACCGACCTCCCATACCGGCACCGGGCAGGTGGCTGTAGGTGTCGGGTATCTTTGCCCCGCACTCGAATTGAAGCGCGGTGTTCCGTTCGAAAAAGCCGACCATCTGAGGTGCGGCAGTCAGAAAGGCATCCACCAGTTCGGCGTTGAAATCATTGCCAAGAACGGCGGCAAGATAGCGTCGCGGCTCTGCCGGATCTTCGTGAATGCCGTGCCGATGCGCGACCGGGTTGCAGGGCGCCCAGATCCAGCCGCCGGACCATGCCGTGGTGCCCCCAATCGTGCGGGATTTTTCGGCAAGGATGACCCGAAGTCCGCCATGCGCCGCCGTCACTGCCGCCGCCAGCCCGGCAGCGCCCGACCCGATGACCAAGAGGTCGACCTCCTCCCTGCGCATGGTAACCCTCCACTTTGTATCAGGGTTCACGCGCAAGGGGGTAACGTCAAATGCTTGTTTTTCGCCATGCGTAACGTAGTGTTAATCCGTGGAGGGCAGATCATGGCGGAAATGACCCTGCGGCAGATCGAGGTGATCCGCGCCGTGATGATGACCGGCACGATCAACGGCGCGGCGCAGATGCTGAATGTCTCGGCGCCCGGGATCAGCCGGTTGGTCAAACACACCGAAGAGTCGCTGGGGATCCGTTTGTTCGAACGCAAGGCAGGGCTGTTCGTGCCCTCGATGGAGGCCTCTAAGGTCTTTGATCAGGTGCGGGAGGTCTACAAGGGGGTCGAGAACCTGCAACGTGCCGTCGGGGCCTTGCAACAGGGCGAGGACGTGCGGCTGGCCTTTGCCTCGGCGCCATCGGTGGCGCAATTCATCGCCGCGCGGGTGATGCAGCGGGTCCGGGCGCGCTATGCAGACCTGTTTATCGACCTCAATATCCTCAAGATCGAGGAGACCGTCGATTACCTGCTGCTGGAACGCGGCGAGTTTGTCATCATGAGTTCACCGGTGCAGAACGCCGCGGTCGAGAACGAGAGGATTGCCGAGGGACGACTGGTGGCCATCATGCCCGACGGCCATCCGCTGGCCGCACGCGAAGAGGTTTCCGTGCATGATCTGGCGCAGGAAGCGCTGATCGGGATCGAGCCGTCTGATCCTTACGGGCGGCTTCTGGCGCAACCGATGGAGCGCGAAGGCCTGCCGGTGCGCCATGCCATGCGCGGCCGGTTTGCGCAGACGCTGGTCAGCCTTGTTCGGCATGGACTGGGCGTTGCGGTGATCGACGAATTTTCCGTTGCCGAAGTCTATATGCCCGGGGTCACGCGCCGCCCCCTGAAAGAAGATACCAGCATCGCCATCTATGTCGTGCGCAAGAAAGGGCGCGTTCTGTCCGGCTTTGCCGAATACGCGATCCAGCAGTTCCGGCGCGAGCTTGCCAAGGCGGTCGAAGACGGCCCCTGGTTGCGCAGTGGCAAAGGCTCGGCCAAGCCGCGACCATAACATCATGTTAATGTGGTCGCGATCTGGGTATTTGACGTTAAGGCATCTGCGCGGCAATCTTCTGCGTGTCGTCCATCCGGGGGTGCCGGATTGGGTCATCAACACGACGCTCAGGGAGGAAACCATGAAGCGCATCATGCTTGGCGCCGTTGCGGCGCTTGCCTTGGCCACCGGAATGGCCGCAGCGGAATACCCGGAAAAGGAAATTCAGGGCATCATCCAATGGGGGGCCGGTGGCTCGACCGATACGGTCATGCGTTCCGTGACCCCGCACGCCGAGGCTGCTTTGGGCGGTACGGTGGTCATGCAGAACATGACCGGCGCGGTTGGCGCGATTGCGCTGAACTACGTGGCCGACGCGGATGCCGACGGTTACACGCTGTTGATGGGCGCCGAAAACCCGATGCTTTACAAGATCATGGGGCTGGGTACGAAGGACTACGGAGAATTCATTCCGGTCAACATCCTGGCCCGTGGCACACCGCTTTTGGTTGCCAACAACGACGCGCCTTTCGACAGCTACGCCGAGATGATCGCCTATGTGAAGGACCATCCGGGCGAGGTGCGTTTCGGTTCGACGGGGCCGGGTGGCCTGCCGTCGGTGGTGACCGCCATGGTCAATGCGGTCGAGGGTGAACTGGATGTGATCTATGTGCCCTATGACGGTGACGGCCCCGCGCTGACCGGTCTCCAGGGGGGCGCGATCGACGTCATGCCCGCCGTTCTGGGGGCCGCCATCGAAGGCATCCGGGCCGGAAAGATGAAGGCGCTGGCCGTCGTCGACGTGGCCGAGAACGACAAGCTGCCGGGGGTCGAGGCCGTTGCCGCGATCAATGCCGATTACAACACCTATCTGCCGTGGGGCCCGTTCTTTGGTGTCTTTGCCAAGAAGGGCACGCCGGACGATGTGGTGGCCAAGTTGTCGGCTGCCTATGCCGAAGCCGCTGAAAACGCGGATTTCGTTTCGCTGATGGAAGGACGCGGGTTCACCCTGATGGGGATTTCCGGTGCCGAGGCCGAGGAATTCCTTGCCAAATGGCAGCAGGGAACCGCGTGGCTGCTGCATGATGCGGGTCTGACCAAGGCCTCGCCCGAAGAGTTCGGCATCGCGCGTCCCGGCGAATAACCCGGGACAGCGCAAGGCCGGAAGCGGGACGACCCGACCCGGCATTGGATCACCCGATCCAAGGCACGGCAGGCGCCGCATTTCCAAAGGCGAAGTGCGGCGCCTGTTTCATTCGACATCCACCGGGAGGAGGGCCCCATGAGGATTGAACCGGAACACCATGACGGCACGTCCGATGCCACGCCGGGGGGCGAGGCGGACAAGCGGCGACCGGGAGAGTTGGCCTTTGCCGCCTTTCTTTGCCTGGCCAGCCTCTACTTGCTGCGGGACGCATGGGGCATCGAGAATGCCTTTGGTCCCAACGGGCTGTCCTCGCCGCGTTCGATCCCTCTGGCGACGACATGCGCTATGGTCGTCAGCGCCGCGATCGTCCTGTTCAAGACGGCGCGTCTGCCGCTGGACCGTGGCGAAACGCTGATGCGTGACATCCTGCCCTGGACGGTGATCCTGTTTGCGGGCCTCTTGGCGGCCTATGGCGCGCTGCTGAAAACGGTGGGCTTTCTACCTGTTTCAGCGGTGTTCCTTGTGGTGGCGATCAAGGTGCTTGCCCGGCGCGGTTGGGGTTGGACGCTGGCGGTTGCGCTGATGTCGCTGTTGGTGATCTGGCTGATCTTCCGCATCGTGTTTTCCGTGCTGATGCCTGCGGGCATCGTCCCCGAAGGTGAACTGATCCAGTTCTTTCGCGGCTTGACCGGAGGGGGCGGGGCATGAGCGCACTGATGGATTTCCTTCTGGTCTTTTCGCAACCGCAACTGCTGTTGTTGGTCGGCCTTGGCACGTTTGCAGGCGTCTACGTCGGCGCAATCCCGGGCCTGTCGGTCACTATGGCGGTGTCGATCCTGATCTCTTTCACCTTTTCATGGGACGTCTACCCGGCCATTTCGCTGATGATCGGGATCTACATGGGCGGTGTCTATGGCGGATCGCGCACGGCGATCCTGCTGAACATTCCCGGCGCGCCTTCGGCCATCGCAACCGCGCTGGACGGCTATCCCATGGCGCAGCGCGGCGAAGCGGGCACCGCCATCGGCGTCACCACGGTCATGAGTTTCATCGGCGGTTTCGTTGGCATCGGTATCCTTGCCGTGGCCGCGCCGCTGGTGTCCGATTTCGCGCTGAAGTTTCAGCCGCGCGACTACATGCTGCTGGCCATCCTTGGCATCCTGCTGGTGGGGTCGTTGTCGCAAGGGTCGCTGGTCAAGGGGATCTTTGCCGGTGCGCTGGGCATTGCCATCGGTGCCGTGGGCCGTGACCCGCTGACCTTTACCGAGCGGTTTACCTTTGATCTCAAGCTGATGGAGGGCGGAATTTCCTTCATTGCCGTCATGATCGGCATGTTCGGCGTATCCGAAGCGCTGTTGCAACTGCACCATGTGAACAAGGACGCGGTCCGTCAAAAGATCAGCCGCATCGTGCCGTCGCTGGCGACGGTCCGCAAACATCTGCCGTTGTCGTTGCAGACCTCGACCATCGGCGTAACCATTGGGGCCTTGCCGGGCACGGGCGGCGATATCGCCGCGCTCATGGCCTATGACCATGCCAAACGGGTAACCAAGAACCCGGAGAGAGCGTTCGGCGATGGCGCGATGGAGGGGCTGGTGGCCCCGGAGACCGCCAACAACGCCGCCGTGGGCGGGGCCTTTATCCCGATGATGACTTTGGGCATCCCCGGGGACGCGGTGACGGCGATCATGATCGGCGCGCTGTTCATTCACGGGCTGAACCCGGGACCGATGTTGATGATCGACCAGCCAGACATGTTCTGGTTCATCGTCGGCTGCCTTGTAACGGCCAATTGTTTCATGCTGCTGTTCGGCCTGACCGGAATCCGCCTGTTCACCAAGATCGTCGAGATGCCGCGCAGCGTGCTGATCCCGCTGATCATGCTCTTGTCCATCGTGGGAGCCTTTGCGGTGAACAATTCGATCGCGGATGTCTACTGGATGCTTGGCTTTGGCGTCTTTGGTTATTTCATGCGCCACTACGGCTATCCGCTGGGTCCTGTGATCCTTGGCGTGATCCTGTCGCGCCTGCTGGATGACAACTGGCGCCGGGCCATCATCTCGGAACGCGAGGATCTGGGCCGCTTTTTCGAGGGGATCGTCACCAGCCCGCTGTCGCTGATCCTGTTTGTCTCGGTGATCCTCGTGTTTGTGTCGCAGACCCCGGTCTGGCGCTGGGGCAAGTCCAAACTGTTGAAGGAGGCATGACGATGACCAAACCGGACCTCAAGCTGGGCCTGATCGGCGACAATATCGCCCGTTCGCGAGCGCCTTCGCTGCATCGTCTGGCCGGGGCGCAAAACGGCCTCGCGGTACAGTATGACCGGCTGATCCCGCATGAAATGGGCGAGCCGTTCGACATGGTTTTTGATCGTTGTGCAGAGCGGGGCTATCGCGGGATCAACGTCACCTATCCCTACAAGGAACGCGCGGCCAGGAAGGTGGCCATAGGCGATCCACTGGTGGCCGCCATCGGCGCAGTGAATACTGTGCTGTTCGAACCGGACGGGCCCAAGGGGCAAAACACCGACTATTCCGGCTTTGTCGCCGCCTATCGCGCGGCGCGCAGGGTTGCCCCGGGCATCTGCTGCCTGATCGGAACGGGAGGTGTGGGCCGGGCGCTGGCCTTTGGCCTGCTGGCGCTGGAGGCCGAAGATATCCGGCTGGTGGATCGCGACGCCGCCAAGGCCGAGGCGTTGGCGGCCGACCTGCGGGCCGCTGGAAAACCCACGCGCATCCGCTGTTTTACCGAAGCATCTACAGCTGCCGACGGGGCGCAGGGCCTGCTGAACGGCACGCCGGTCGGTATGGTCGGTTACGAAGGCACGCCTTTGCCAGCCGGGGCGATGGCGGGTGCGGAATGGGCCTTTGACGCCGTTTACACGCCTGTCGACACGCAGTTCCTGACCGATGCAGAGTCCGCCGGGCTGGTCATCATCTCGGGCTATGAATTGTTTTTCTGGCAGGGTGTCCACGCCTGGGCACATTTTTCGGGCATGCCTCTGGATCAGGCTGCGCTGCGCCAGAGCCTTGCTGATGAGACGCAGTCATGAAGACCTCTATCGCCACCGTTTCGATTTCCGGCACGCTGCGCGAAAAGCTGAGCGCCATCGCCAAGGCCGGTTTCGACGGGATCGAGATTTTCGAACAGGATTTCATCGCCGACGAGGGCAGCGCCCGCGATATTGGCGAGATGATCCGCGCGCACGGTCTGGACATCACGCTGTTCCAGCCGTTCCGCGATTTCGAGGGGTTGACCGGCGATCTGCGCCGCCGCGCCTTTGATAGGGCGCGCTATAAATTCGACACCATGGCCGAACTGGGGGCGCATCGCATCCTCGTTTGTTCCTCCTGCCATCCAAAGGCGCTGGGCGGCATCGACCGGGCGGCGGACGATTTTTCCGAACTGGGCGGGATCGCGGCAGACTACGGCATTCAGGTCGGGTTCGAGGCGCTGGCCTGGGGCCGGCACGTGAACGATCACCGGGACGCCTGGGAAATCGTTCGCAGGGCGGATCACCCCAACGTGGGGATCATCCTTGACAGTTTTCACACGCTGGCTCGCAAGATCGACCCCAACACCATTCGGCGCATTCCCGGCGACAAGATCACCTTTGTTCAACTGGCCGACGCTCCGCAGATCGAGATGGACCTGCTGTATTGGTCTCGTCATTTCCGCAATATGCCCGGCGAGGGCGATCTTGCCGTGACCGATTTTATGCGGGCTGTCGCCGCCACGGGGTATGACGACTGGATCAGCCTTGAAATTTTCAACGACCAGTTCCGCGGTGGCCGCCCCGAGGGGCTGGCGCGCGACGGGCACAGGTCATTGGTCGCGGTCATGGATGACGTGCGCAGGCAGGAACCGGACCTGAAGCAGGGCCCGCCGGACATCCCGGCGCGCATTGCCGTCGACGGCGTGTCGTTCATCGAGTTTGCCACCCGCGGGGCCGAGGCCGAGACCCTGAGGGGCCTGCTGCGGTCCATGGGGTTTTCAGAGGCGGGCCGGCATATCGCCAAGAAGGTCACGCTGTGGCAACAGGGGGACATCCGCATCGTCCTGAACGAGGAAACGACCGGTTTTGCCGATCACGTTTGGTCGGCGCGCGGCACTGGCGTCTGCGATGTGGGACTGCAAGTGGCCAGCGCCGGGGACACGGTTACGCGGGCTCATGCGCTGGGTGCCAGCCTGTTCCGTCAGCCACTTGGCCCGCGTGAGCTGGACATTCCCGCCATCCGCAGTGTTGGCGGCAGCGTGATGCATTTCATCGACGAGGCAAGCGGCCTGTCCGATGTCTGGCAGGTGGAGTTCACCCAGACTGATCCGCCCGGCGAAGGGGCGGGATTGCAACGGATCGACCACCTTGCCGAAACCATGAGCTATGACGAGATGCTCAGTTGGTCGCTGTTCTACACCTCGCTGTTCGATATGGCCCCGTCGCCAATGAACGATGTGATCGACCCGGACGGGCTGGTCCGCAGTCAGGCCATTCGCACGCCCGACGGCGGCGCGCGGATCACGCTCAACGGGGCGGAAACGCATCGGACGTTGGCGGGGGCGTTTCTGGCGGAAAGCTTTGGCGGTGCGGTGCAGCACGTAGCCTTTGCCACCGGCGACATCTTTGCCGCCGCGCGCTCGATGGCAGAACGCGGTTTCGAGCCGCTGCCAATGACCGAGAACTACTACCGGGATCTGGCGGCGCGTTTCGATCTGGACGAGCCGACGCAAGCCGCCCTGAAGGCGCATCACATTCTTTATGACGAGGATGCCGAGGGGCGCTTTTTCCAGTTCTATTCGCGGCCCTTCAGCGGCGGTTTGTTCTTCGAGGTGGTGCAGCGGCTGAACGGATACGACGGCTATGGCGCGCCGAATGCGCCCTTCAGGATCGCCGCGCAGAAACGTCTGACCGAGGTCAAGGGGATGCCCGCCCGCTAGGGGGCGTCTGACGTAGGCGCTCCCTGGGCCTGGTCGGTCAACCATGCGCAAAAAACCGCGGCATCCCTGCGGTCATCGGTGGTGTCGATCAGGTAAAAGTGGTCCCGCTCGATCTCGCGGAAGCCGTCCAGCCGACGCAGGGAACCGTCCGCCAGATAAGGGTCGACCAGAGGGTTGCCTGCAAGCGCGACCCCATGTCCGGCAATCGCCGCCTGCAACATGTTGATATAGGTGTTCATGACCACGCCGCTGGCTTCGGACGGCGGGGTGAGGTCGTTCTTGCGAAACCAGTTCGGCCAACGCGCGCCGGGTCGGTAGATGCCCGACAGGTGCAGCAGCGTTTCGTTCAGCAGGTCCTTGGGATGCTGCAATGCTGTCCGGGCGCGATATTTGGGACTGACCACCGGAAAAACCCTTTCGCGCAAAAGTGGCGTGACCTTCCGAAAGGCCGGCGGTTCCGCAGAATAGCGGATCGCGACATCGACGCCTTCGGTTTCAAGGTCCAGCTTCCGGTCGGACACCACGAGGTTCAATTCGATTTCCGGGTGCAGGTTGCTGAACCCGACCAGCCGTGGCATCAGCCAGTAGGTCGCAAACGCCGAGGTGGTCGTCACCGTCAGGCGGTTGTCTCCGGCCCGTGCCGCCACGCTTTGCAGCGCCGAGGCGATCTGGTTCAGCGCGGGAGAGACCTCGGCCGCCAAGGCGCGGCCGGCTTGGGTCAGCGTCACCTTGCGGTGTTCGCGATGAAAAAGAGGGGTGCCAAGTGTCTCTTCCAACTCGCCAATCTGGCGACTGACAGAGACACGCGTCACCCCCAGCTCTTCGGCCGCACGTGTAAAGTTCCCCTTTCGGGAAGCGGCCTCGAACGTAATCAAATGAGGCAGTCTGGTAAGTGTATTGCGAAGATTTCCCATAACGTCACGGTTAACATGATGTTCCGGATTTTTGAACTTCACAGACCGGGCATCAACCCAAATCATGGAAACAGGACAACAAGCGCAGCCAAAACGGGCTGCCATAAAGGGAGCACGAACATGAAACTTCTTTCCAGGATCGTCTTGCCGCTGGCCGTGTCGGCCTTCGCCGCAAACCCGGTCATTGCCGAGGACCTTCCCGGCGCGGGCGTGACCGTTTCGCCGATCAAAGGATCACCTGCCAATGCCTGGTTCCAACACATGGTGCTGCAACTGGGGCTAGAGGCACTGGGCTACGAGGTTGAGGAAACGCTGGAGGCGGATTTCCCCGCGTTGCACCTTGCCGTGGCCTCTGGCGACGCGGATTACACGTTCAACCACTGGATGCCGCTGCACAACGGGTTCTTTGACAAGTCGGGTGGCGAGGCGGTGATGACCCGCGTCAACGCTGCCATCAAGGGCGCGGGGCAGGGATACTACATCGACAAGAAAACCGCCGAGGCGCACGGTATCACCCATATCGGGCAACTGGCCGACCCGGCGCTGGCAGCGATCTTTGACAGCGATGGGGACGGGCGCGCCAACCTGTCCGGCTGTAACCCGGGCTGGGGCTGTGAACTGGCCATCGAAACCCATCTGGATGATTTCGACCTGCGCGACACCGTCCAGCACGATCAGGGCAGCTATTTCGCGATCATGGCCGACACGATCACGCGCTACAACGAAGGCGGGGCGATCCTGTATTACACCTGGACGCCCAACTGGATCAGCGATGTGCTGGTGCCGGGCAGCGACGTGGTGCAGATCGGTGTACCCAGCGATGACGGTTTCGACGCGGGCTTTGCGGTGAACGATGTCTATATCGTCGCCAACAACGAGTTCCTCGAAGACAATCCCGCCGCTGCCAAGCTTTTCGAGCTGGTGGATATTCCGATTTCCGCCGTGAACGCCGCACAGGTCAAACTGCGCGATGGCGAAAACACGGTGGACGATTTCCGCCGCCATGCCGCGGACTGGATCGCCGCCAATCAGGCGCAGTTCGACGGCTGGATTGCCGAAGCCAAAACCGCCAACTGATTCACTCCCCCCAACTGGCGGGCGCGGCCATTGTCGCGCCCTTTTTTTCCCGAAAGGAATGCGCCGTGAGTGATGCGCAAATCGAATGCCGTGACCTGTGGAAGATCTACGGGCGACGGGCGGACGAGGCGATGAAAGCCGTGCTGGCCGAGGGGCTGAGCAAGGAAGAGGTGCGCGACCGGTTCAACTGTGTTCTGGGCGTCCGCAACGCCAGCTTCAGCGTCCGCAAGGGCGAAATCTTTTGCATCATGGGCCTGTCGGGATCCGGCAAATCGACGCTGGTGCGCCACGTCAACCGCCTGATCGACCCGACCTCGGGCGAGATCCACGTCGCGGGGCAGCGCGTGGACACCATGGGCGAGGCCGAACTGCTGGACCTGCGGTCGCGGACCATCGGCATGGTGTTCCAGCACATGGCGCTGTGGCCGCACCGGACGCTGGGTGACAACGTGGGCTTTGGGCTTGAGGTGCGCGGCATCGGCGCAGCCGAGCGGCGCGCGGCCGCTGAAAAGGCGCTGGAGGCGATGGATCTGGGCGGCTGGATCGACCACTATCCCGACCAGCTTTCGGGCGGGATGCAACAGCGGGTGGGCCTTGCCCGCGCGCTGGCGGCGGACCCGGAAATCCTGTTGATGGACGAACCGTTCTCGGCGCTGGATCCGCTGATCCGCCGGCAGTTGCAGGACCAGTTCCTGAACCTCTCTGCCCATATGGACAAGACCACGCTGTTCATCACCCATGACCTGGACGAAGCCATCCGCATGGGCGACCACATCGCGATCATGAACGATGGCGAGATCGTGCAAATCGGCACGCCCGAGGAAATCGTGACCAAGCCCACGGATGACTACGTGGCCGAATTCGTCAAGGGCATCAGCCGCGTGGGTCTGGTGCGGGCCGAAACCATCATGGACCGGCTGGACGGTCGCGCGCCGACGGCCAAGCAGGTCGGGCTGAACGCCGAACTGGGCGAGATCATCGAATTTTTCATGGAAGATCAGGACCCCGTCACCGTGGTCAGCCCGGATGGGCCGCCGGTGGGGCAGATCACCATCAAGGCCGCGCTGACGGCTCTGCGCGGATAGAGGGGGACGATATGGACCTGTGGAACATCTTTGACGAGGAATGGGTGCCGGTCGGCGTCTGGGTCGAAAACGCCCTGCAATGGGTCGTGGCCAATTTCCGGTTCATCTTTCAGGCGATCAAGGTGCCCTTCGACATCGTTCTGACCGGGCTTGAGGACGGGCTGACCGAGGCACCGGACCTGCTGATCCTGACGTTGATCGTGCTGATTGCCTGGCAGGCGGGGGGGCGCAAGCTGGGCCTGATCTCGCTGGCCTGTATGTTGGGCATCGGGCTGATGGGCGCGTGGGAAGAAAGCATGACCACCCTGTCGATCGTGCTGACCTGCGTGGTCTTCTGTTCGCTGATCGGCATCCCGCTGGGCGTGTTCGCGGCCAAGAACGACCGCTTCTGGATGGTGCTGCAACCCTGCCTTGACCTGATGCAGACGATCCCTTCGTTTGTCTACCTCGTGCCCATCGTGATGCTGTTCTCCATCGGCAATGTCTCGGGCGTGATCGTGACCTTCATCTATGCCTTGCCGCCGGTGGTGCGCCTGACCAATCTTGGGATCCGGCAGGTGCGGGCCGATATGGTCGAGGCGGCGCGGGCCTTTGGTGCCTCGAAACGGCAGACGCTGTTCAAGGTCGAACTGCCGCTGGCGATGCCAACGATCATGGCTGGGGTAAACCAGACCATTATGATGGCGCTGTCAATGGTCGTCGTTTCGTCGATGATCTCTGTCACCGGGCTGGGCCAGATGGTGCTTCGCGGGATCGGACGGCTGGACATGGGGCTGGCCACTGTCGGCGGTCTGGGCATCGTCCTTCTGGCCATCGTCATTGACCGCACCTCGCAAAGCTTTGGCATCTCGGCCCGCGACCGAAACCACCGCAAATGGTACGAAACCGGACCGGTCGGCGCCCTGCGCGCGCTGGTCAACAAAGGATAACTCATGTCTGACCGTCCAAACATTCTATTCATTCAGGTCGATCAGCTGACGGCGGGTGCCCTGCGCGCCTATGGCGACCGGATCTGTCACGCCCCCACGCTGGACGCGCTGGCCAATGCCGGTGCGGTGTTCGAAAACGCCTATTGCAATTACCCGCTTTGCGCGCCCTCGCGGTTTTCCATGGCGACGGGCCATCTGGCGGGCAAGGTCGGGGCCTATGACAACGCGGCAGAGTTCTCGGCCGAGGTGCCGACCTATGCGCATTACCTGCGCGCGGCGGGCTATCAGACCGCGCTGTCGGGCAAGATGCACTTTATCGGACCGGACCAGTTTCACGGCTTTGAAAAGCGTTTGACCGCCGATCTGTACCCGGCGGATTTCGCCTGGGTGCCGAACTGGAACAACGAGGGCAAGCGCGACACCAATGACCCGCGCGCCGTCCGCATCGCCGGGGTCTGCGAAAGGACCGTCCAGATCGACTATGACGAAGAGGTCACCTTCAAAGCGGTGCAGCACATCTTTGACATGGCGCGATCAGAGGATGGCCGACCGTTCTTCTTGCAGGTTTCCTACACCCATCCGCATGAACCCTATCTGTGCCGCAAGGAGTTCTGGGATCTCTACGAGGATGCGGACATTCCGATGCCGCGCGTCGGGGCCTTGCCGGAAGAGGAACATGATCCGCATTCCGCGCGTCTGCTCAAGGATTTCGGCATGTTGGGCATCCAGTTCAGTGACGAGGATGTGCGCCGCGCGATCCGCGCCTATTACGGCTCGATCAGCTATATCGACAGCCTCGTGAAACGTGTGCTGGACGCGCTGAAGGCGACCGGCGCGGATCAGAACACGGTGATCCTGTTCACCTCGGACCACGGCGAGATGCTGGGCGAACGCGGAATGTGGTTCAAGAAACACTTTTTCGAGAAATCGCTGCGCGTGCCGCTGATCGTCACCGCCCCGGGGCTGGAACCTCAACGGGTGCGCGAGCTGACCTCGCTGGTGGATCTGGTGCCCACCTTCAACGCGATCGCAGGCGTCGAGGAGGTGAGCGAACCGCTGGAGGGTGTCGACCTGCTGAGCCTGACCGACAAGGACGATCCCGAACCTCAACGCGCCGTCTATGCCGAGTATCTGGCCGAGGCGACGCCCGCACCGATCTTCATGATCCGTCGCGGGCAGTTCAAGTTCATTTCGTCGTCGCAGGACGGCGAAATGCTGTTCGATCTCGACAACGATCCCGATGAGCGGGTCAATCTGGCGCAGGATGCCGATCACGCTTCGGTGGCAGAGGCTTTCCGCAAGGAGGTCTCTGAAAAGTGGGATGAAGAGGCGTTGACGCGCGACATTCTGCTAAGCCAGAAACGCCGCGCCATCGTCCGCCGCGCCATGGCCGAGGGGGAAAAACAGCGCTGGAACCACGGTGAAAGCGGCAAGGATCAGGTGATCTGGTACCGGGGTGAGCAGGGCTATAACGAATGGGCCTTTGACTACATCTGACCCTTTGGTCAGCCCTTTGATCCGGATCGTGACCCGCTGGGGCGTGTCAATCGGTGCCAAACCGATTGACAACCCGGGCAGGTCTGACAGTCCTTGTGCCTGACGGTGCGGACGGCCCAATCGGGGCAGGTCACCCGGACGGACATTTGCGATCTTCGGGGTTCCGTGCCCGGGATTGCGCAGGGCACAAGAGGGATTTCCGATGACACGACATGGCGGGCAGTTGCTGGTGGACAGCCTCGTGGCGCTTGGGGCGCAAAAAGCGTTCGGCGTCCCCGGGGAAAGCTATCTTGCCGTGCTGGACGCGCTGCACGACACCGGCGGGCGGCTGGATTTCGTGAACTGCCGGAACGAAGGCGGGGCCGCGTTCATGGCGGCGGCATGGGGCAAGCTGACGGGCGCGCCGGGGATCTGCATGGTGACGCGGGGACCGGGGGTGACGAACGCCTCGATCGGTATTCATACCGCCATGCAGGACAGCGCGCCGATGATCCTTCTGGTGGGGCAGATCGGCACCGACATGCGGGGCCGCGAGGCCTTTCAGGAAATCGACTATCGGGCCGTTTATGGGACGATGGTGAAATGGGCGGTCGAGATCGACGATATCGACCGCATCCCGGAAATCCTTGCCCGCGCGTGGAAAACCGCAACAACGGGGCGGCCCGGTCCGGTGGTCATCGCGCTGCCCGAGGACATGCTGACACGCCAGACCGACACCGCACCGTTGCCCGGTCCGGCCGACTATCCCGAGCCGGTTCCGGCCCCGGCGGTTGTTGCGCGGGTGCGCGAAACCCTCGCACAGGCCCGCCGCCCGCTGATCCTGTATGGTGGCTGCAACTGGACCGAGGCAGGCTCGCAGGCCTTGCAGAGCTTTGCCGAAGCCTCTGACATTCCTGTGGTTTCGGTCTTTCGCTATCAGGATATGTTCGACAACTTCTCGCCCTGTTTTTGCGGCGAGGCCGGAGTTGGCATGACGCCGGGCGTGCGGAAGCTGATGACAGAGGCGGACGTGATCCTTGCGGTCAACAACCGCTTTGGCGAGAACTCGACCGAAGCCTGGACCCTGCTCAAGGTGCCTGTGCCGGATCAACGGTTGATCCATGTGCATGGATCGGATCTGGAACTGGGCAAGGTTTATCAGCCGGAACTGGGCGTGCATTGCGGCCCCAATGCCTTTGCCGAGGCCATGGCCCAAGCACCGGTCGCCGGCGACTGGGCCGCGTGGCGGGCCGAGGCGCGGGCCACATGGGAAGCAGGTTTCGACCTTGGCGACCTGCCCAGCCCGGTCGACATGGGCAAGGTCACAGCGCATCTGCAACAGGTGCTGCCCGACGATGTCGTGCTGACCAATGGTGCCGGGAATTTTACCGTCTGGCCCAACAAGTTCTTCAAATATGGCCCCAAGGCCCGCCTGCTGGCGCCGCAATCGGGGGCCATGGGCTATGGTGTGCCGGCGGCAATCTCGGCCCGGATCGCGGATCCGTCGCGCAGAGTGGTTTGTTTCGCCGGGGATGGCGATTTCCAGATGAACTGTCAGGAGTTGGCGACAGCCGCGCAATATGGTGCGCAGCCGATCATCCTGATCCTGAACAACGGTATTTATGGGACCATCCGCGCCCATCAGGAACGCAACTATCCCACTCGGGTGTCGGGTACCGACATGACGGTGAACCCGGACTTTACGGCGCTTGCCAAGGCCTATGGCTTTCACGCTGAGCGGGTCGAGCGCACCGAGGAATTCGCCGCCGCTTTCGAGCGGGCGCTGGCCTCGCCTACGGGGGCCGTACTGGATCTGAATATCTCGCCCGAGGCCCTGACCCCACGTGTTTCCCTGACGCAAATGCGCGAGGCCGCGCTTAAATCCCGCAGTCTCTGATCGCCCCGCACAGACCCCGCGCGCCGGTGTGGGGTTTGAAACGCGGCGATCTTGGGCCATCCTCCCTGTCATGGGCGCGGTCTGATGCGCCTCACGGCAAGGGGAGAGGTCATGAGCCAGCCAGAACCACTTCGCAAGATCCAGTCGCAGGGCGTGCATCACATCACGCTGGTCGGCGCGGACCGGCAGACGTCGATCGATTTCTGGGAAGGGGTGCTGGGCATGCCTTTCATTTTCGATCAGCCCAACCTCGACAATCCTGACGAGGGGCATCTTTACTTCGATCCCGGCGACGGTCGGCTGATCACGATCTTTACCAATGAAACCCGCACGCCTGACCCTGAACGCACGCCGACAGATCCCGGCTGTGTCCATCACCTTGCGCTGAATGTCAGTCAGGCCAGCTTTTGGCAGGCGGCCAAACGGCTGGAAGCGCGGGGGATCAAACATTCCGGCCCCAAAGACCGGGGTTTCATGGATTCGATCTATTTCAAGGATCCGATGGGGTTCCTGATCGAACTGGCCAGCTATCGGTTCGAACCGCCCGAAGGCGTGCGCCACGCCGAGGTCATGATCGAGGCGCATCGCATTCGCGTGGCGCGTGGCGATCACCACATCGACCGGGAGCATCTTGCCGATGCCATCGAACTGATCGTGGAACGGGGGCAGCAATCGCTGTCCGAGGATCGCGGGGCCAAGAACCCGTACTAGATCCCGCCGGTCGGTGGGTCCCGATCAAGGGCCTGTTTGAGGGCCGCCAGCCCCTGTTCCAGCGCGGCAAGATCGCTGGCCGAGATCGCCTTCAGGATCTCGGCGGAACGGGCTTCGACCTGCGGCAGCGCCTCTGCAAAGAGCGCGCGGCCCTTGTCCGTGCAGGCATAAAGCCGCAGACGCCTGTCATCCGGGGCGATGGCCCGCGTGATCAGCCCCTTGTCCTCCAGTCGTTGCGAGGCACGGCTGACCTGTACCTTGTCCAGCGTCGAACGGCGACTGAGTTCCAGAGAGGTGACTTCGGGTTCCTCGGCCAGCAGAAACAGCAGGCGCCATTCCTCGCGGCTGAGCCCGTAGTGGCGCCCGTAGACCGCGGCAAGACTGCGGGAGAAGGCTTCGGCGGCGATGGCCAGCCGGTAGGGAAAGAAGGTTTCCAACTGCGCCGCCGCCCGAGACGGGAGCGGCGCGGCGGCGTCTTCTCTCGGTTCCGGCGCAGGGCCGGTCATGCGGCGGCGTCCTCTCCGGCCGGTGTTCTGGCTGTGCGCAGGGCGGCGGTCAGAACAGCGTGATCACCGATCTGGTTCGCAAGGATCAGGATCAGCCGCGCATTCAGGGCCGAACTTTCATCGTCCGACAATCCGTCATGCGCCGCGATCAGCGCCGCGTAGAAATCGTCGGGACGGTCGAGGTTCGGTGTCAGCGTCAGGTCGGTCATGTCTCACTCCAGTCCGATTGCGCGGCGCAGCGCGGCGCGGGTGGCGGTTTCATCGAAACTCTCCCAGCGGGCGGCAACATGCTGGTCCGGGCGCACGAGGTAGATGGCGGATTTCGCATCGCCAAGGTAGCGGGCTGCCAGCGCGCCGGTCGCATCGTCGCTTGCCGCCACAGACAGGCGGCGGATCGGGATGCCGGCCTCCTCCAGAGTTTCCGGTACTTCGGCATTGATGGCCAGCAGGGTAAAGCCGCCGCCAAGCTGGTTCAGCAGAAAACCATCGGCCAAAGGCGCATCGGGGCAGGGGCTGCCGACCCGCGTGCGGTCAGGGCCTCCGGGCAGGGAATCCGCACCGTTCAGAGGTCCGCCGTCATAGGTGCAGGGCACCGACAACCGACCCGAGTTGACCAGTGGCCGGGCAAAAGCGTGATGTTCAGCCAGATCCAGCACCGCGTTGCGGAAGATATGGCTGATCTTGGACTTGGGCGTGATGAAATCGGTCGAACGGGTGGAGTTCAGAATGTTCTCGTCCGCGCCGTAGACCCGTTCGGCATCATAGCTGTCCAAGAGGCTTTCGGGGGCCTTTCCCTCGATCACCAGCCCCAGCTTCCAGCCAAGGTTGTCGACGTCCTGCATGCCCGAATTGGCGCCGCGTGCGCCGAAGGGCGAAACCTGATGCGCAGCATCACCCGCGAACAGCACGCGACCGTGGCGGAATTTTTTCATACGGCGGCATTGGAACGTATAGATCGAGGTCCAGACGATGTCGTATTCGACGTCGCCCAGCATGGCGTCCAGCCGGGCGCGCACGTTTTCCTCTTGCAGTTCCTTCTTGCGGTCCACATCCCAACCGATCTGGAAATCCACCCGCCAGACGCCATCGGGCTGCTTGTGCAACAGGGTCGATGCGCCGGATTTGAAATGCGGTTCGAACCAGAACCAACGCTCGGTCGGGAAATCATCGTTCACCATGCGGATGTCGGCGATCAGGAAGCTGTCCTCGAAGACGCGGCCCTCGAAATCCAGCCCCATCATGCCGCGCAGCGGGGACGACGCACCGTCACAGCCGATCAGCCAGTCGGCCTCTATGGTATAGGGGCCATCTGGGGTGGTGATCTCTAGCGTGACATGATCGTCATGCACGGTGACATTGTCGACGCGGTTTTTGCCGCGCAGCTCGATGGGGGCACCGGCCGCCTGCGCCTCGCGCACCCGTTCGACGATGAATTTCTCGAAATAGGGCTGTTGCAGGTTGATGAAGGCGGGAAACTTGTGCCCGTCTTCGGGCAACAGGTTGAATTCATAGACCTTGCGGTCATCGTGGAACACCTTGCCAAGGTTCCAGACCACGCCCTTGTCCAGCATCGGCTGCCCGCATCCATAGCGATCGGCGATCTCAAGGCACCGCTTGGCGAAACAGATCGCCCGGCTGCCCATGCCGATGCCCTCGTGGTCGTCCAGAACGACGACCGGGATGCCCTGCAGGCCAAGGTCCAGCGCCGTGGCGACCCCGATGGGACCGCCGCCCATGACGACCACCGGATGACGGACCGGCGTTTCCGCGTCCTGATCGGTGGAGCGTTCGTAGGGGTAGAGCTTGAAGGCGAGTTGATAGCGGTCGTGGATCATGTCGGTTCCTCCTTGTCCGACCGGGGGCAAGGCCCGCCGTGCATTCCTGAAACGGTGCGCGCAGGGCGCGTGCCGTGTCGGGTGCGCAGTCCTTGCGCACCCTAGGGCGGGATGTGTCGGGCCGGGCCGACGCGCGCCTCACCCCTGCAAGCTTGCCCACATCTCCTTGTCGCGTTCCGCCGTCCAGACGCGGGGCGTGTCGATGCCGCGGGCCTCGTCATAGGCGCGGGCGACGTTGAAGGGCAGGCAGTGTTCGTAGATCGCGTAGTCCTTGAACTTGGGGTCGCATTCGGCGCGCACCGCGTCCCAGGCCTCTTTCAGCGAGCCGCCACGGCCCACGACCTTTTCCACCGGCTTGTAGGTTGAGCGGACAAAATCGGCGGTGGCGGCAATCGCCTTGGCGACCATCTCTTCGCCCACCAGTGCGTCGCCCCGGCCCGGCGCGATCGACTTTGGTTCGAAGGCCGCGATATTGGCCAAAGTGTCTTCCCAGTCGCCGAAATGCCCGTCGCCGCAATAGCAGGCCGAGTGGTATTCGACGATGTCGCCGGTGAACATGACCTCTTGATCGGGCACCCAGATCACCGCGTCACCGGCGGTATGGGCCCGGCCCAGATGCATGATGTCAACGCGGCGGTTGCCGAGGTAGACGGTCATCGAGTCGCTGAACGTGGTGGTGGGCCAGGTCAGGCCGGGGATTTCCTCATGCCCCTGAAACAGGCGCGGGAAGCGGTCGAACTCGCTGTCCCAGTCTTCCTGCCCGCGTTCGGCCACCATGGACCGCGCCACATCGGACATGATGATCTCACGCGCGCCATAGGCCGAGGCGCCCAGCACGCGGACCGCGTGGTAATGGGTCAGAACAAGGTGGCTGATCGGCTTGTCGGTGACGGACCGAACGTGTTCGATCACCTTGCGGGCAAGGCGCGGCGTGGCTTGCGCCTCGACGATCATCACGCTGTCGTCGCCGATGATGACGCCGGTGTTGGGATCGCCCTCGGCGGTAAAGGCATAGAGCCCGTCGCCCACCTGCGTGAACGAGGTCTTCTTTTCTTCCATGTCTCCGGCGGATGCAAAGGCCTTGGTCATTGGGCACCTTTCAAGTCTATGGACGCAAACGCGTCTTTGTGATTCCATCGCGGGTCATGAGCAACGTGCTGAAACCCGCCCTGATTTTTGCCGTGAGCGCCATCGTTCTGGCGATCATCCTTGTCCTGATGGGGCGCGACTGGATCTGCCCCTGTGGCCGCGTCGATTTCTGGGCCGGTCCCGGTGCGCCCGCCATCGAAGGCAGTCAGCACCTGCTGGACCTTTATTCGCCCAGCCACCTGATCCACGGCATCGCCTTTTACGGCGCGCTTGTTCTGTTGGCGCGGCGGCTGGACCTGAACCTGCGGCTTGCCATTGCGCTGATCGTCGAGGCCGGTTGGGAGATCCTCGAAAACACGCCCATGGTCATCAACCATTATCGCGCGGTGACGATCAGCGTGGATTACAACGGCGACAGCGTCATAAACTCGGTCTTCGACCTTGTTGCGATGGTGGTCGGCTTTTACCTTGCGCGCTGGATTCCGGTCTGGGCCAGCCTGGCCATCGTGATCGGGCTGGAGGTGCTGACCGCCTTCCTGATCCGCGATGGCCTGGTGCTGAACGTCCTGATGCTCTTTTGGCCGGTCGAGTCCGTCCTTCAGTGGCAGCAGGGCGTCTGACATCAGCCACGACCCCCGAAAGGATCGTCAAGCGCCGGCAGCACCTTGCCGGTACATTCGCCAAAGCCCACACGATACCCGTCGCCCAGCGCCGCGCCGCGCAGGGTCAGCGTATCGCCGTCCTCAAGGAAGCTCCGCGTTTCACCGGTGTCCAGCGTCACCGGTTCCTTGCCGCCCCATGCCAGTTCCAGAAGCGCGCCGCGCTGGTCCTTTTCCGGGCCAGAGATCGTGCCGGAGCCCAGCAGGTCGCCCACCGACATCGGGCAACCCGACGTGGTGTGATGCGCCAGTTGCTGCGCCGATGAATAATACATCTCGGCATAGTTGGTGCGGGCGATCACGGTTTCCGCCTTGCCCTCGGGGGCCAGACCGACCTCCAGCGCGATGTCATACAGCATCGGCCCGGGTTCCTTGAGATAGTCCAGCAGCGGGCGTTCACGTTCGGGCGTCGAGGTGCGGAACGGCTCCAGCGCGGCCTTGGGCACGATCCACGGGCTGATCGAGGTCGCCGTCGCCTTGGCCTGGAACGGCCCAAGCGGCTGGTATTCCCATGCCTGAATATCGCGCGCCGACCAGTCGTTCAGCAGCACGTAACCAAAGATCATCTCGTCTGCTTCGCCAACCGTCACCGGGCCTTCGGAATCCTGACCGACGATGGCCCCCATCTCCAGTTCCAGATCGAAACGCGCGCAGGGGGCAAAGCGCGGCAAGTCGTCGTTGGGGCCTTTCAACTGGCCCCAGGGGCGGCGCACGTCGGTCCCGGACACGACCACGGAAGACGCGCGTCCGTTATAGCCGATAGGGATCGACAGCCAGTTTGGCGGCAACGCGTTTTCCGGTCCGCGGAACATGGTGCCGACATTGGTGGCATGGTTCTTGGAGGCATAGAAATCGGTGTATTCGCTGACCGCGAAGGGCATCAGCATCTGAACGTCTGCCTGCGCGACCAGATAGCGGGCCAGTCCGTCGGCGTCCGGGGCTCCCTCGGCCAGCATACCGGTTGCCGTGTCTCGGAAGGCGTCCCATGCTTCGGGGCCAAGGGCCATGAATTCGGTCCAGTCGCCAAAGAAAAAGATCTCTTCCTCGTCGCCCATCTGGATCAGCCCGTCGGCCTCCAGCGCGGTCACGTCAAGGATCATGTCGCCGATGGCCACGCCGCAATGCGGCTCGCCGTCCTCTGCGCGGAAGGCGCCGTAGGGCAGGTTGTTCAGGGGGAAATCCGTGTCGGGAGAGTTCGCTGACTCCACCCAGGAGCGTTTCAGGGGCATGTGGTGTCCTGTTCTGTCTGGTTGGTCGGCGCGGGGCGTCGCGTTCCCGTTTGCGCCGACCTTGCGTGTCGTCTTTTGCGGGGGCATTGGCCCCGGCACAGGGGGCGGTGCCCCCTTACCCTTACTTCTTGCCCGGAGTGCCGTCGAATTTCTTTTCGAGCGTGTCCCAGCAGTCGATGTAATCGTCCTGAAGCGGCGCCTCATCGGCGGCGAACCCGGTCAGGTGCTGCGGGAAACGGGTTTCGAACATGAAGGACATGGTGTTGTCCAGCTTCTCCGGCCCGAGGTTGGAATTCGACGCGCCCTCAAAGGCGTTCCGGTCCGGCCCGTGGGGGATCATCATGTTGTGCAGGCTCATCCCGCCGGGGACAAAGCCTTGCGGCTTGGCATCATACTGGCCGTAGATGTTGCCCATCAGTTCGGACATGATGTTCTTGTGATACCACGGCGGGCGGAAAGTGTTTTCGGCCACCATCCAGCGTTCGCGGAACAGGACAAAGTCGATGTTCGCGGTGCCGGGCACCCCCGAAGGCGCCGTCAGCACGGTAAAGATCGACGGGTCCGGGTGGTCGAAAAGGATCGCGCCGACCGGGCAATAGGTCCGCAGGTCATATTTGTAAGGTGCGTAGTTGCCATGCCATGCGACCACGTCCAGAGGGCTTTGCGCAATCTGGGTTTCGTGGAACTGCCCGCACCATTTGATTGTCAGCGTCGAGGGCACCTCGCGGTCTTCGAAGGCGGCCACCGGCGCCTTGAAATCGCGCGGGTTGGCCATGCAGTTCGCGCCGATGGGACCGCGGCCCGGCAGCTCGAATTTCTGACCGTAGTTTTCACAGACGAACCCACGGCAAGGGCCTTCGAGCACTTCGACACGATAGACAAGGCCACGCGGGATGATGGCGATTTCCTTGGGCTCAAGGTCGATGATGCCCAGTTCGGTGCAGAAACGCAGGCGGCCTTCTTGTGGGACGACCAGCAATTCGCTGTCGGCAGAGAAGAAATAGGCATCCTTCATCGACTCGGTGACAAGGTAGATATGGCTGGCCATGCCGACCTGCGTGTTCACATCGCCGGCGGTGGTCATTGTGCGCATGCCGGTCAGCCATGTCAGGCCTTCATCCGTGTGCGGCACCGGATCCCAGCGATATTGGCCAAGGCTGATAACGTCCGGGTTCACATGCGGCGCGGATTTCCAGTAGGGCAGGTCGATCTTGGTATAGCGCGCGGAATGCTTGACCGAAGGGCGGATGCGATAGGTCCAGGTGCGTTCCGGCGGGTTGGCAGTAAAGGCGGTGCCAGAGAGTTGCTCGCCGTAAAGCCCATAGTTGCATTTCTGCGGGCTGTTCATGCCCTGCGGCAGCGCGTCGGGCAGCGCCTCGGTTTCGAAATCATTGGCCCAACCGGGCATATAGCCTTCGTGCGGACCGGTGGTGCCGGTGGCGCGGATCATACCTTGCGGCAGTTCGTGGCGGGTCATGTCGTTCCTCCCTGTGGCGGTGAGAGCCGGATTCGATCTTGCGCCCTATATTCGTTGCAACTGCAATGAAGTCAAGTTAATCGTTGCGAGTGATACAAATCTGGCAGAGGCTTGCCTGTGCCGGACATGTCCGAAGGGGAGGGGACCTGATGATCCGTCTGTTCGACTACTGGCGTTCGACCGCCAGCTACAGGGTGCGCATTGCGCTGGGGCTTGCGGGGTTGGAATGGGACAGCGTGCCGGTCAATCTTGTGGACGGTGTCCAGCGGTCAACCGAGCATCTGGACCGCAATCCGCAAGGCTTGGTGCCGGTTCTGGAAATTGACGGTTTGCGGCTGACGCAATCGCTGGCCATCGTTGAATATCTTGATGAAACGAGGGAACTGGGTCTGTTGCCCGTTGATGCCGGAGAGCGGGCAAAAGTTCGGGCGCTGGCGCAGGCAATCGCGATGGAAATCCATCCGGTCTGCAATCTCCGCGTGGCGCGCCACGCGGTGACGGAGTCGGACGGCGCAATCACGATGGAGGGCTGGATGCGGGCCTTTATCGGGCCGGGCTTGCAGGCGGTCGAACAGATGCTGGAGGGCGGCGACCGTTGCTATGGGGCGGGCGTGACGCTGGCCGATATCTGCCTGTTGCCGCAGCTTTATAACGCGCACCGTTGGGGCGTGGATCTGTCACCGCTGCCAAAGATCCGGCGGGTCGAGGCGGCATTGGCCGAGATTCCGGCTTTTGCCGCTGCCCATCCCGACCGCACCCCGAAGTAGCGCGGCCGGGCCTCTTGTCTTGGGGCCAGAGGTCAACCTGCCTCGGTCAGACCGGCATCCAGCGCGGACAGAATCCTGTTCACGTGGTCTTGGGTCAGGACCAGCGGCGGCGAGAGGATGATATTCGGCCCCGAAACGCGCAGCATCGCGCCGTGTTCGTAGGCCACGCGATGCACGGTGCCGGTGGTCTTTTTGTCGATGGGGGCCTTGGTCGCGCGGTCCGAGACCAGCTCCAGCGCCGACATCAGCCCGTGTCCGCCGCGCACATCGCCGATCAGCGCGTGTTTCTCCTTCAGCGCCAAGAGGCCCTGCCACATCTGCGTGCCGCGGGCGGCGGCATTGTCCTTGACCCGCAGTCGCTCGGTTTCCTTCAGGCAGGCGATGGCGGCGGCCGCGCCGACCGGGTGGCCGGAATAGGTGTAGCCGGACCCGATGGCGGCCTTGCCCGAGGTGTCGCTTTCAAAGACCTCGGCCACGCCGCCGGAGATCATCACCGCGCCAAAGGGGAAATAACCGTTTGTAATGGCCTTGGCGGTGCACATCAGGTCGGGCTGCACGCCCCAGTGGCGCGAGCCGGACCAGCTTCCGGTACGGCCAAAGGCGGTGATGACCTCATCCGCGATCAGCAGGATGCCATGCCGGGAACAGATCTCGCGCACGCCGGGCATAAAGCTTTCGTGCGGTGGGATCACCCCGCCCGCCCCAAGGATCGGCTCCATGATGAAGGCGGCGATGGTGCCTGCCCCCTGAAAGGCGATCTCATCCTCAAGGGCGGCAAGGCAGAGCTGCGCCAGCTTTTCCGGGTCGGTTTCATTGAAAGGGTTGCGATAGGGGTAGGGGGCCGGGATGTGGAAACAGCCCGACATCAACGGTTCGTACTGGGTACGGAAATTGGCATTGCCGTTCACGCTGGCGCCCAGCGTATGGGTGCCGTGATAGCCCTTTTTCAACGAGAGGTATTTCACCCGCCCGGCCTCGCCCCGGATCTTGTGGTACTGGCGGGCCAGCCGCAGGGCGACCTCGACACTGTCCGATCCGCCCGAAGTGTAAAAGGCACGGGTCAGCCCGTCGGGGGCAAAGAACTCGGCCAGCATTTCCGAGAGTTCGATGACATTGTCATTCGTGGTGCCCCGGAAAATCGAATAGTAGGGCAGCCGATCCAGTTGCTCGGCAATTGCCGCCTTCACCGGCGCGCAGGAATAGCCAAGGTTGACGTTCCACAGCCCGCCCACGGCATCGACCATGCGGTGCCCGTTCACATCCGTGATCTCGACCCCGTCACCGCCGACGATGATGTCAGGCGGATTGGCAAGGCTGTCTGCCGGATGCGCCATCGGGTGCCAAAGGTGGCGGGCGTTGTTTTCGATCAGGAAGTTCGAATCCTTCATGTCAGACCTCATTGGGCTGGGGGTGTCGGGACGGGGGTGTCGGTCCAGAGCGCGGCGCCCTGACGCGGCAACATGCCCCCGGTCGAAATCGTGGCCTTATGGATCGCGCTACGCAGCGCGCCGCGGATCTGGTCCATCTTGTCGCGCTGTGCGCGGACGGCTGGCACCGCAACGGAAATGGCACCGGCGGGCAGCCCGTCAGCACCGAAAAGCGGCCCGCCGACCGAGCAGACCTCGCTGTCAAAGGCCTGATCCAGACTGCACAATCCGCACCGGCGCACGTCTTCCAGAATCGACCGCAAAAAGGCCGGGTCGGTCAGGGTTTGGTCGGTATAGGCCTTCAGCGGTCTGGACAGAACCTGATCCGCAAGTTCGGGTGGTGAAAAGGCCAGCACCGCAAGCCCCGAGGAAGTGGCATGCAGCGGCAGCATCTCACCCTCGTCGAAATGGACCTGGGTGCCGTGGATCATCGGGTCGGCGTGATAGACCGGCGACAGCATATCCCCTTGCAACAGCGAAGTGTGACACAGTTCGCCCACCTCCTGTGCCAGCCCGTCGACAATGGGGCGCAGGATGCGCCGGATCGGATGCGTTGCCTCGCGCACCGCCGTCAAGCGCAGGATCGCCGGTCCCAGCCGATAGGCGCGGGTCTGCGGATGTTGTTCCACGAATCCATTTGCCTCCAGTTCGACGAGGTGGCGATGCACTGTCGCTTTGTCGCGCTGCGACAGGCGCGCAAATTCGACCAGCCCGATTTCCCGCTTGGTGCGGGAAAAATAGTTAAGAAGTTCAAGGGCTTTGGTGATCGTTCCCATGACTGTCCAAGGGCCTTTCAGCAGAGTTTCGCGGCGGCTGCGAAAGAAATGTTGACAGAGTTTCATTGCAAGGGCAACAATAAATGCACCAATGGTTTAAATAATGAACCAACCAACAGGAGCGTGGTATGAAGACTTTTCTCAAGGCCGGAACGGCCCTGCTGGCGCTTGCCCTGCCACTGGCGGCGCAGGCCGAATATCCCGAAAAGCCGGTCGAATTCGTGGTGCCATGGCCCCCGGGAGACCTTGAAGACGTCCTGACCCGGATGATCGCCGAGCAGTTCCAGCAGACCTATGGCGTGCCCGCGGCGGTGGTGAACAAGCCCGGCGGCGGCGGTGGTCCGTTCCCAGGTGCGGTCGAGGTCGCGCAGGCGCCGGCCGATGGCTATACCGTCGGGTCTTTCGTGATCGGCGTACCGCTGGTCGGGCCGGAAACCGGCATCCCCGCCCTGAACCCCAACCCGTTCGAGCCGGTGGGCATCTTCCTGACCTATCCCTTTGTCATCGCGGCCTCGGGGGATGCGCCGTTCAAGACCATGGAAGAGTTGAAGGACCACGCGCAGGACAACGACGTGGCGCTGGGTCATTTCGGATCGTTCCTGATCCCGACGCAGGTGACCTTTGCGCTGGCCGCCGAGATGGGCTTTGACTATGCCGCCGAAGCGGCCTTTGACGCGCTGGATTGCAACACGCTGGCCTCGGGCGACGTGGATGTGATCAACACCACGCTGCAGCTCATCAAGCCATGCCTCGACGATCTGACGGTGCTGGCCTCGATCGGGGCCGAGCGGACGGCCCTGACGCCGGACGCGCGCACCGTGGGTGAAATTGCACCGTCGCTGGACATCTCATTGTGGAACGGTCTGTTCGTGCACAAGGACACACCCGCCGATGTGCGCGAAAAGATCGCCGCCGTGGCGGCCGAGGTCGTCATGTCCGACGCAGCGCAGAAGCTGGCGGCCGAGACCGGCGCGCTGATCTACTGGCAGGACGCCGCCGCCTCTGCCGCGCAGATCGAGAAGGATGCGGTGACGCTGGGCACCGTGGCCGAGCTGATCGGCGACTGATCCTTGCGGGCGTCCCATGATGGGGCGCCCCTTTACTTTGGAGGGGCAGCATGGGTCGGTTCCAGACCTTTCAGGACTTGTTCAAACGCTACAGGCGGCCCGGAGATCTGGTCTTTGCCAGCCTGTTCTGCCTGTTCGCGGTCTTTCTGCTGGCGATGCTGCCTTACGAGACACAGTGGGTGAAGCGGACCAAGCTGTTCGCGCAACCGGCTTTCTGGCCGGCGGTCTCGGTCGGCGCGATGGCGCTGTTCGGTGTGCTGCACCTGTTGGGCGCGCTGGTGTCCGAAAGGATCCCGGGGCGCGGCGCCGAGGTGCTGGCCTGGCTGAAGTCGGTGGAATACGCGCTGTGGTTCATGGCCTATGTCGCGCTTGTACCGGTGATTGGCTACCTTGCCGCCTCGATCCTTTTTGCCTGCGTGCTGGCCTTTCGGCTGGGCTATCGGTCGGCCCGCTGGCAGGGCGCGGCGGTATTGTTCGCGGTGGCGGTCGTGGTGGTCTTTAAAGGGCTGCTACAGGTCAAGATCCCGGCGGGCATGGTCTATGAGCTGCTGCCCTCGGGGGCCTTCCGAACCTTCATGATGACCTACCTCTGAAAGGGGCCAAGCATGGACGCCTTGTTGTCCGGACTGGAAATGCTGGCGCGGTTCGACGTGGCGCTGGCCTTGTTGATCGGCTCCATCGGGGGGGTGATCATCGGGGCAATCCCCGGTGTCGGACCGCCGGTTGCCATTGCGATCCTCTTGCCCGCGACCTTTGCGCTGGACCCGCTGGTGGGGCTGGTCATGCTGCTGGGCATCTATGGGTCTTCGATGTTTGGCGGCGCGCTGCCCGCGATCCTGATCAATACACCCGGCACGGCGGTCAATGCGCTGACCACCTATGACGGGCACCCGATGACCCAAAGAGGCGAGGCGCTGCGGGCGCTGGGACTGGCCTATGGCGCGTCTTTCGTATCGGGCATCCTGTCGATCCTTGCGCTGATCCTGTTTGCGCCGCTGTTGGCCAAGATTGCGCCCATGTTCGGCTCGCGCGAGATTTTCCTCGCGGCGCTTCTGGGCATCGTTCTCGTGATCCTTGCCCACCGGGGGCAGACCTTTGCCGCCGGGATGCTGGCCGCCCTTGGCATCTTTCTGGGCACTGTCGGGCTGGAGCCGGTAAAATACACCCAGCGCTACACTTTCGGGCAGGACTGGCTGGTCGGCGGTTTTGACCTGATCGTCGTGGTGCTGGGGCTGTTTGCCCTGTCGCAGGCGTTTCAACTGCTCAGCGGAGAGGACAGCGCGCCGGACGCGCAGCCGATCAAAGGGTCGATGTTCCGCGCCATTGGCGAGGTCTTTCGCTTCAAGAGGCTGGCGGCGGTCGGTTCGGGCTTTGGCGTGCTGATGGGTATGATCCCCGGCGTGGGCGAGTTCACGGCGCAATTCCTCAGCTATACCTACGCGCAGAAGACGTCGAAGGCCCCGGAGGCCTTTGGCAAGGGATCCCCCGAGGGGCTGGTGGCCTCTGAGGCGGCCAACAACGCCGTGCCCGCCGCCGCGATGATCCCGCTGCTGGCGCTGGGCATCCCGGGTGAGGCGCTGACGGCCATGATGCTGTCGGTGTTCTATGTGCACAACGTGACGCCCGGGCCGGGGTTGTTCCAGAACCAGCTGGATTTCGTCTATGCGCTGTATATTGCGATGATCCTGCTGAACGTGATCGTCGTCGTCTTTATGTGCTTCTCATCGAACCTGCTGCTTCGGATTATCCGCATCCCGACACGGTTCCTTGGCCTGTCGATCCTGATCCTCAGCTTTGTGGGCGTCTACAGTCTGCGCAATTCGATGACCGATTGCGCGATTGCCGCGGGCTTTGGCCTGTTCGGGCTGATCCTGAAGCGGCAGAACCTGCCGGTGGTGCCGATCATCCTTGGCATGGTTCTGGGCGGCATCATGGAGGTCAAGCTGCGCAGCGCCATGGCGCGGGTCAAGACGCCGCTGGATTTCGTCGATCGGCCCATCGCCGCCTTCATCGCCTGCGCGATCCTTGCCCTGGTGGTCCTGCACATCTGGGGGGTGATCCGGGAGCGCCGGGCGGGGCTGAAGGAATTCGAACACGATCACGACATGCACGACACGCAAGGGAACTGAGATGCTGGACCTGTCCCGGATTGAAGAGCTGCGCCACGCCGATGTGCCTCCCGCCCGCCACCTGATCGACGGGGCCTTTGTGCCGGCCTCGGACGGGGGTGAGATGGAGGTGATCTCGCCACTTGACGGACGACGGCTGACCATGATGGCGCGGGGCACACAGGCCGATGCCGAAGCTGCCGTGGCGGCGGCGCGGCGGTCCTTTGACGACGGGCGCTGGACCGGGCTGGCCCCGGCGGCGCGCAAGGCGGTCATGTTGAAATGGGCTGCGCTGATCGAGCAAAACGCGCTGGAGCTTGCGGTGCTGGGTGTGCGCGACAATGGCACCGAAATCGGCATGGCGCTGAAGGCAGAGCCCATGTCGGCAGCGCAGACCATCCGCTATTACGCCGAGGCGATCGACAAGCTGTACGGCGAAATCGCCCCGACGGCGCCCGGTGCGCTGGGCCTTGTCCACCGCGAACCCGTGGGCGTGGTGGGCGCCATCGTGCCGTGGAACTTTCCGCTGATGATCGGCGCATGGAAGCTGGGCCCGGCCTTGGCGGCGGGCTGTTCCGTGGTTCTGAAACCGGCGGAAACCGCGTCGCTTTCCCTGTTGCGCATTGCCGAACTGGCGATGGAGGCAGGTCTGCCCGCAGGCGTTCTGAACGTGGTGACGGGCGAAGGTGCGGTGGTCGGCGCGGCCATCGCCGAGTCGATGGATGTGGATGTGCTGGTCTTTACCGGCTCTGGTCCCACCGGGCGGCGCCTGTTGGAGGCCTCGGCCCGGTCGAACCTGAAACGGGTCTACCTGGAGCTTGGCGGGAAATCCCCCAACATCGTCTTTGCAGATGCGCCGGATCTGGGTGAGGCGGTCAAGGTGTCTGCCAACGGCATCTTTCGCAATGCCGGGCAGGTCTGTGTCGCGGGGTCGCGCCTGTTGGTCGAAAGATCCATCCACGATGATTTTGTCGCCCGTTTGGCCGAGTTCACCGCAGGCATGAAGGTCGGCGATCCGCTGGACCCGGCGACGGCGGCGGGCGCGGTCAACAGCCTGCGGCAGTTGAAACAGAACCTTGGCTTTGTCGAAGAGGCCCGCGCCGCGGGGCGCAAGATCGTCACCGGCGGGGCGCGGATGCTGGAAGAGACCGGCGGCTATTTCATGCAGCCGACCATCGTCACCGGGGTCGAGCCGACCGACCGCTTGGCACGCGAAGAGGTCTTTGGCCCGGTGCTGGCGGTGATCCCCTTCGACACCGAGGAAGAGGCCGTGGCCATCGCCAATGGCACCGATTACGGGCTGGCGGCGGCGGTCTGGACCTCGAACCTTGGCCGGGCGCATCGCATGATCCGGCAGGTCCGGGCGGGCGTGGTACATGTGAACACCTATGGCGGATCGGACATGACCGTGCCGCTGGGCGGTGTGAAACAATCCGGCAACGGGCATGACAAGTCCCTGCATGCCTTCGACAAGTACCTCGACCTCAAGACCGCGTGGATCAAGCTATGAGCGACCGGACCATCCTGATCGTCGGCACCTATGACACAAAGGACGACGAACTGACCTATCTGGCCGAGGTGATCCGGGGGCAGGGTGGTGGCGTGTTGACGATGGATGTCAGCGTGCTGGGCGATCCTTCGACGCCTTGCGATGTTTCGAAACATGAGGTGGCCGAGGCAGGTGGCAGCAGCATCCGCGCTGCCATCGAGGGTGGGGACGAAAACTGCGCCATGCAGATCATGGCCAAGGGGGCCGCTTTGCTGGCGGCGCGGTTGCAGGCCGAGGGCTGCATCGACGGGGTGATCGTGCTGGGCGGAACCATGGGCACCGACCTTGCGCTGGACGTTTGTTCGGCGCTGCCGCTGGGGGTGCCGAAATACATCGTCTCGACGGTGTCCTTCTCGCCGCTGATCCCGCCCGAGCGGTTGGCGGCCGATGTTCAGATGATCCTGTGGGCGGGTGGCCTTTACGGGTTGAACTCGGTCTGCAAGGCGTCTCTCAGTCAGGCGGCGGGGGCCGTGCTGGGCGCGGCGCGAGCGGTGGAACGGTCCGACCGGACGCGCCCGCTGATCGGCATGACCAGCTTTGGCAAAACAGTTCTGCGCTACATGGTGGTGCTGAAACCGGCGTTGGAGGAACGCGGCTTCGAGGTGGCGGTGTTTCACGCCACGGGCATGGGCGGGCGCGCCTTCGAAAGCCTTGCCGCCGAAGGGGCTTTTGCCGCTGTGATGGATTTCGCGCCGCAGGAGGTGGGCAATCACCTGATGGGGTCGACCATCAGCGCGGGGGCTGACCGGATGACCAACGCGGGCCAGAGCGGCACGCCTCAGATCCTGTCGATCGGTTGTTACGATCTGGTCGATTTTGTCGGCTGGCAGGGGGTGCCGCCCAAGCTGGACGGCCAGGATGTGCATGCCCATAACCGGTTGCTGTCCTCGGTCATGATGACCGGCGATCAGCGCCGCGAAATGGCACGCGAGCTTTGCGCCAAACTGGCCCGGGCCAAGGCACCGACGGTGTTCCTGTTGCCGCTGAAGGGGGGGAACGAATGGGACCGGCCGGGCGGTCCGCTTTGCGATCCCGAGGCACAGGCCGCCTTTGTTGCCGAGATGCGGGCCTGCTGCCCGGAGAACGTGACGCTGGTGGAACTGGACGCCCATATCAACGACCCGGAATTCGCCGAGGCCGCGCTGGAGGTGTTCGACCGCTGGCAAGGGAAGGGGTTGCTGCGCACAACCTGAAGCGGTGGGTCGACCGGCGCGGGGCTTTGCTCTAGGCTCATGATCAGAGCGATTGTTTCAATACTTTGAGAGGGGGTCGACCATGGCGCAGGTCCGATGCCGTCTGGTCTTGGGGCTTGTCATGGCCGTGGGGCTGACCCCGCTGGCCCGGGCGCAGGGCCTGCCGCTATTCGAGGCAGGGGCTTTTGACCGGATGGAAATGGCGGCAAGCGAAGCTGCCGCCGCAATTGCATTGGACCGGATCAAGGCCACCGGATCCCGCAGTATCCTGAGATATACCGCGCCGACCGCGATCCGCCGGGCAGGTCGCGCCGTGGGGCAGATCCGGGTCGAACTGCAAACACCGAATGGCCCGGTCGTTGTCGCCTGCACGGGCAGCCTGATCGGCCAAGGTCTGGTTCTGACGGCCTATCGCTGTCTGCCCGGTGTGCTGGCCGATCCGAACCTTTCGGCCAAGGGCGCGACGGCGGTGCTGCGTGCGGTCTTTGTCACGGATTTCGACGCGCTGGTGGATGGTAACCTTGGGCAACGCCACGCCCTGTCGATCGTGCCGGTCGCGGCGGATAGGGAGTTGGGCTATGCGGTCCTGAGCGTAAAGATGGATACGGACCTGACGGTGGCACCGCTGGTTCGGGCCGAAACCGCGCCGCCCAAGGGGGCGCCGCTGACCCTTGTGGGGCATCCGCTGGGCGCGGCCAAGCAGGTGCTGCGACGCGGCTGCACGCTCCGCGAAGCGGTGACGCAGGACGGGCAGATTCTGCACGGTTGCGCCACTTTGCCGGGCATGGCCGGTGCCCCCATCCTCGACGACAAGGGGCACCTGATCGGCCTGCACCTGAAGCACCAGCCAAAGGGGCGCGGCGTGGTGTTTCCCGCGCAGTGGGACGCGGCACCAGCGCCACAGACCGTAGAACTGGCCGAAAGCGGCGTTGTACCTGAATTGGCCCCGGCCAAGGAAGGGGAGGCGGACATGCCGCCGGATCCGGACGCAGAAGCGCCAACAGTGGCCTTTCCCGTTGGCGTCCATGGCGACGGCCCTGCGGTTTACGGGGTTGCCTTGCCTTATCTGCCGCCGGGCACCGGTGTGGAGCTGGTTACGGGGCCATTGGGCGATCTTTCCGGGCCGGATGCCAAGACGGCGGTTTCCGGGGCCGGTCTGGCCGCCAGCCTGACACGGCTGGAGGCGCGGTTTACGGTCCTTTCTCTCTGGCGGTCAGCGGATGGTACCTTGCTGGCCCGAAAATTCCTGCCCCTCGGGATCGAGGCCTTGGCCCTGTCGACCGACGGGGCGACACTGGCGCTGGCCCGGCACGACGGTCAGGCGCGATGGGTCGAGGTTTTGGAGGTGCCCGCACTGGAGCAGGTCAACCGGATCGACCTGCCCACAGGCCCGGTTTCCGCGCTGACCTATACCGTGGATGGCGCCGGCCTTGTGTTGGCAAGTGGCGATCCTGTTCGCCTTTCTCAGCTTGAGTTTGAAACCGGCAAGTTTGTGCAGGGGGGCGACGGTCTGGATGGCGTGTTGTCCTCGGTTGGTGCGCCTGACGGGGGCTTGGATCATGCGGTCCCCGCGCCCGAGGGCGTGCCGGTGCCGGGGCATGTGACGGGTGACGCGCCGGGGCTGGCGCGGTTCGATCCGCAAAGTGGCGACCGGATAGGCTTTTTGCCCCGGCAACCGGATGAGGCGAGGGCTTTGGCCTTTAGCCCGGACAGCACGCGGCTGGCGATCAGCGGTGCCGGGGTGCCTCTTCAAGTCTGGGCCTGGCAAGAGGGGTTTGTCACATTTACCCGCGCCGACGGGGCGGTCCCGCAGGTTCTGGCGTGGTCGCCATCGGGCTCCGGGCTTGCGTCGCAGGCAATGGCCGGTGCCCTACTGGTTGATGATTTCGAAAATCTGCCGCGCAGCTTGTCCGGGGCGGCGGATCCGCGCGCGCTGAGCTACAGCGATGATGGCCGTTTCCTTGTCCGGACCGATGCTGCTGGAAAGGTGTCCATTCTGGAAGCGGCGACCGGGCAGGTGGTCCGCGCCTTGCCGGGAGATTTCGCCGCCTTTTCCCGCGATGCCAAGCTTTTGGCGGTCGCGCGCAATGGCGCAGAGGCAGCGGTCACGCTGTCAGAAATGGAAAGCGGCGCGGGGGTGGTCCAGCTACAGTTGCCATTTTCGACCATTGGTCCAATAGCCTTTCGCGGACCAGAGGCAGAGGTGGTCGGGGTGGCCTACACCAAAGGGGCCAGCGCTGCCTGGGTGTTGGCCGTCTGGAACGCTGAGGATGGGACGTTGCTCCGCCGGTTTGGCGGTATCGAGACCGCCCCCAGCGCCATGGCGATCAGCCACGACGGACGCTTTGCCGCCGTGGCGCAGCATGGTTCGCCGGATGTCCTGCTATGGGATCTGTCGGTGGGGCGGTTTCTGTGGCGGTTGCCCACCGGCGGGGCAGAGGTGCGCGCCCTTGCCTTTGCACCGGACGGGCTGCGGATTGCGGCGGGCCTTGCGCCCGGCGGTGCCGTGCTGTGGGACATGATCAACGGGCAAGTCAAGGCGCGCTTGGCAAACTGGCCGGACGGGACGGTGGCGCAGGTCGATGCGACACTGTTCCTTTCCGACCCTGCTTTGCTGGAGCGCGTGGTCGTTCGTCTTCCCGATGGCAGCTTTCTTCCCGCGGCGCAGGTTCTGCGTGACGGGTTGCCTGATTTCGCGCCTGCGGATTTGCCGCTGGATGAACAGGTCAAGACCCTGCTGGCGCGTCTGCGGGCGGGGGACGAGGACGCGCGGCTCTTGCTGGTCGACGGCCGCGCCATGGCCTTTGACCTTGAATTCCGAAAGGAAATGCAGCGTCAGTTGAAAGCGCAGGAGTTCTATTCCGGTGCGATCGACGGTGACATCGGGCGCGGCAGCCGCAAGGCGTTGGAACTGTTTGCGGCAGCCGAAGAAAGCTGAGCGTCGTCAGGTGCTGGGCATCGGATCGGTTGAACGCTTGCGCAGAAACTGGGCCATCGCAAGGGGTGGTATTTCCTTGTGCGCGGCGTTGCGCACAGCGTCGACGCTGCGCGCAACGCCGGCATCCTGTTGCCATTCGGCAAAGGCCCCGGTGTCGTGCAACAAGGCCATCACTTCGTCGTATAAGTCGTCCATCCGTGCCCCCCGTGGCTCGCCCGTGCCAGCTATGGGCTTACCGTGTAAACACCGGGTTAAGACCGGATGAAAGGCGCGGGTGCTGCCGGTTCGGCAAACCCGTGGAACCCCGCCGTCGGCAGGGCAGAGGCGCGCATGTCCTGTGCAAGCGCACGCAGGGATTTCGCTGTTTCGTAAAAGCCTTGCGCCTCGCATTGCGTGGCGGATTCTACAGCGCGTTCGATCAGTTCCTCTGGGTACATTTTTTGCTTCCTTACCGCTCGATTTTTTCCATCAAAATGACACTTTCCTCTTAACGAGCCGTTAATTGGCGGGGAGCCCGGGGTGGCTGGGCGAAAATATTCTCAAGACATATCATTGCGCTGGGCCGACCCCCAGTCCGGGATTCCGGAACGTGCCTCAGCCGGAGGCCTTGCGGGCCAGATGCAGAAACAACGCCGTTTCCTCGGCGCTCAACCCCGGCAAAATTTCGGCCTGCAAGGCCCGGATGACAGGCATGGCGCGGTCAAGAACCTGCTGACCTTGTCTGGTCAGCGCCACCACGCGGGCGCGCCTGTCACGCGGGCTGACTGACCGTGTCACCCAGCCCTTTTGCTCCAGCCGTTCGATCACGCCCCCGATGGTGGCGCGGTCATAGGCGATCCGCGCGGCGATCCCTGCCTGGTCCTGCCCGGGCGCGGCACGCAGTTCCCGCATTGCGGCGAACTGGACCGGGGTGAGATCCAGCCCGGTTTCGCGGATCCGGGTATGAAACACGCTGGTCGCGGACTGATGCAGCCTGCGGATCAGATGGCCTGCCAGGTTTTCGAGGTCAGACGCATCTGCATTGTCCGCGTGTTGTGCGAGCGTGATTTCGTTGGGATGTGCCAAAAGTCGGGCCTGCTGAAATTTTTCGTTTTGGTAAGTGTACGCATCTTTTTCTTGACGGGCAATCATGTGTGTGCAAATCATATGTCTACATATTAAATGACTGCCCGTCAGGCAGCAGGGGAGAGGGGCGCGACCCGGGCTGTGTAATAACAGTTGTCCGGCTGGCAGGCCCAAAGGGGGCGGTGCGACCGGACAGGCGACCGCGGCGGAGGAGAGAGGAACCAAGCCATGAGCGATTTGCCCATCATCATCGCAGGCGGCGGAATCGGCGGTCTTGCGGCGGCCTGCGGGCTGGCGCGCAAGGGGCAACGCAGCATCGTTGTCGAACAGGCGGCGCAACTGGGGGAAATCGGGGCCGGTATCCAGATCGGCCCGAATGCCTTTCACTGTTTTGATTATCTTGGCGTGGGCGACGAGGCGCGGTCCAAGGCCGTCTACATCGACAAGCTGCGCCTGATGGATGCGCAAACCGCCGAGGACATTACCTCGATCCCGCTGGATGAGCCGTTTCGCAAGTTCTACGGCAATCCCTACGCGGTGGTGCATCGTGCCGACCTGCATGGCGTCCTGCTGAAATATTGTGAGGACAGCCCTCTGATCGACCTGCGTACCGATCACAAGGTGCTGGGCTATGAACAGGACGGCACAAGCGTTTCGCTGCTGCTGGACGGGCGCGACCCGATTAAGGGGCGTTTCCTGATCGGGGCCGAGGGGTTGCGGTCGCCGATCCGGGCGCAGATGATCGGCGATGGCGAGCCGCGGATTTCCGGGCACACGACCTATCGTTCGGTCATCCCCACGGACCAGATGCCCGAGGATCTGCGTTGGAACGCGGCGACGCTTTGGGCCGGGCCCAAATGCCATATCGTGCACTACCCGCTGAAAGGCGGATCGGTATTCAACCTCGTCGTCACCTATCACCGCGACGTGCAGGAGGCGATTGCCGGAAAGCCTGTCAGCAAGGAAGAAGTGGCGCAGGGGTTCGAACATATCCACCCCAAGGCACGGCAGGTCATCGAACATGGCGACAACTGGAAACTTTGGGTGCTTTGTGACCGCGACCCGATTTCCAACTGGGTCGACGGGCGCGTAGCGCTTTTGGGGGATGCGGCGCATCCGATGCTGCAATACTTTGCGCAGGGCGCCTGCATGGCGATGGAAGACGCCGTGGCGCTGTCACATTGCGTCGAACAGGCAGGCGCAGACGTCGAGACGATGCTTCAGCGCTATCAGGACATGCGCCGCGTCCGCACGGCCCGCGTGCAAATGAACTCTCGCCTGATCGGAGAGTACATCTACCACCCCGACGACGCAAAGGCCGCCGTGCGCAATAGCGTGATGCGGTCGATGAGCGCCGAGGATTGGTACAATCAGCTGAACTGGCTCTACGGCTCGAACGGGCTCGAAAGCTGAACCGCCGCGCGGTTTTAGAGTATTTTTACCAAGAAGAAGCAGCAGGTCGCGCGCCTGTCTGACGCAAGGAAAAGACACATGGCACTTGTATTCGCCCCTCAACCAGCACCTACCGTTGCCGTCGCCGGAAGTGACGACCGCATCCCGGTGCGGCGCATCTTTTGCATCGGGCGCAACTATGCCGCCCATGCCCGCGAGATGGGTAAGGACCCGGACCGTGATCCGCCGTTCTTTTTCCTCAAGCCCGCCGATGCAGTGGTCGAGGACGGCGCGACGGTGCCCTATCCGCCGCAGACCGAGAATTTCCACTACGAGGCCGAGCTGGTGGCGGTGATCGGCACCGGTGGCGTGGACATCCCCGAGGAAAAGGCGCTGGACCATGTCTGGGGTTATGCCGTGGGCAATGACCTGACGCGCCGCGACCTGCAGCTGAAGGCCCGCGAACAGGGCCGCCCCTGGGATCTGGGCAAGGGTTTTGACCGGTCGGCACCCATCGCGCCGGTGCATCCGGTCGCCAAGGTGGGGCATCCGTCCAAGGGTTCGATCAAGCTGATGGTGAACGGTGAGGTCAAGCAGGATGCGGATCTGGCCGAGCTGATCTGGTCGGTGCCCGAGATGATCTCGATCCTGTCGCACTCTTTCGAGCTGAAGCCCGGCGATATCATCATGACCGGCACGCCTGCCGGTGTTGGCCCGCTGCAAGAGGGGGATACCTGCGTGGTCGAAATCGAAGGGCTGGGCACCTGCACCACGATCATCGGGTCGCGCGCATGAGCCTGAAACTGCACAATTTCTTTCGCTCCTCGACCTCGACCCGGCTGCGTGCCGCGTTGAACCTCAAGGGGTTGGATTACGACTATGTGGCCTATGTCCTGCGCAATGGCGAGACGCGGACGCCGGACTATCTGGCAAAGAACCCGCAAGGGCTGGTGCCCTCGCTGGAATTGGAAGACGGCACGACTCTGATCCAGTCGCTGGCGATCATCGAATGGCTGGAGGAGACCCACCCAGACCCCGCGCTGTTGCCCGCCGATCCGCTGGGGCGGGCGCGGGTGCGCGGGCTGGCCTATATGATCGCCTGCGAGATCCACCCGCTGAACAACCTGCGGGTGCTGTTCCGGCTCCGCGACCAGTTCGGTGCCGATGAAGAGTGGCAGAGGGCTTGGTTCACCCATTGGGTGCGCACGACCTTTGACGCGCTGGAACAGGCGTTGCAGGATCCGGCCACCGGCACCTATTGCCATGGCGATACGCCGGGGTTGGCCGACCTTTGCCTTTACGCGCAGGTCTGGAACAACAAGCGGTTCGAGGTGCCGGTCGAAGACTGGCCGACCATCGCGCGCATCTTCGAGGCGCTGGATGCGCTGCCTGCCTTCCGCAACGCGGCCCCGCCCAACCAGCCCGACGCGGCCTGACCGGTATTTCCAAGGAGGAGAGAAATGGACAACGCAATGCAACCGGAGGACACGCCGGAACTGCGCGAGTTGTACAAGGGGTTCGAAGACAACCACTTGAACCCGCTCTGGACGCAGACCGGCGACCTGATGCCCCTTCACCCCAGGCCCAAGGCGGTGCCGCATGTCTGGCGTTGGGCGGATCTGCTGCCTCTGGCGGAACGGTCGGGCGAGTTGGTGCCGGTGGGCCGGGGCGGCGAGCGTCGCGCCATCGGGCTGGCCAATCCGGGTCTTGGTGGCCGCGCCTATGTCAGCCCGACGCTCTGGTGCGCGATCCAGTACCTGTGCCCCGGTGAGAACGCGCCGGAACACCGCCATTCGCAAAATGCCTTCCGCTTTGTGGTCGAAGGCGAGGGGGTCTGGACCGTGGTGAACGGCGACCCGGTGCGCATGTCGCGCGGCGACCTGCTGCTGACGCCGGGCTGGAATTTCCACGGCCACCACAACGTTGCGACCGAGCCGATGGCCTGGATCGACGGGCTGGACATTCCGTTCAGCCAACAGATGGACGTTGGGTTCTTCGAGTTCGGGGCCGAGCGCGTGACCGACAATGCCACGCCCAACTACTCGCAGGGGGAACGCCTGTGGTGCCATCCGGGACTGCGCCCGCTGTCGCAGTTGCAGGATACCGTGTCCTCGCCCATCGGGGCCTATCGGTGGGAGTTCACCGACCAGGCGCTGACCCAGCAGTTGCTGCTGGAAGATGAAGGCAACCCTGCCACTGTCGAACAGGGCCACGCGGCGATCCGCTATGTGAACCCGACTACGGGCGGCGACGTGATGCCGACGATCCGCTGCGAATTCCATCGCTTGCGGGCCGGGGCCGAAACGCCCGAACGGCGCGAGGTCGGCTCCACCGTGTTCCAAGTCTTTGAGGGGCGCGGTGCTGCGGTCATGGGGGGCGAGACGCACAAGCTTGAGAAAGGCGACATGTTCGTGATCCCGTCTTGGGTGCCTTGGTCCTTGCAGGCGGAAACGCAATTCGACCTGTTCCGCTTTTCGGACGCACCAATCATGGAGCGGCTGAATTTCATGCGGACCATGGTCGACGGGCAATGAACCTGACCGAACAAGAGGCCGCCGCGCGGGAGGCCCTGCGTGCTCGGCAAGGGGCAGGGGCGCGCTATGACGCGCCCTCGGCTCCGGCGGAGGCGCTGTTGCTGGCCCGTCGCGGTACGGCCTATTTCGCCCGCAAGCTGACGGAATTGCCCGACGCTGACCTGACGGGGCCAAGCTTGCGGCCGGGCATGTCGCGTGCGGCGTTGATTGCCGAGACCGGATATCATGCGCGGGCCATGGCCGAATGTCTGGCGGCGGCGCATTCGGGCAAGCCGGTGAAACTGGACGCTCTGGGCGGCGCGACCGAGGCAGAGATCGCACTGGGCGCGACATTGCCCGCGCGGGCGTTGCGCAGTCTGATCCACCATGCGGCAGTGCATCTGGACGTGGAATGGCGTGATCTGAGCGACGCGGCTTGGGACGTCGCGCTGACCCCCGATGAATCGGTCACGTTGCGAGACACTCCGCTGATGCGGGCGCGCGTAGTCTGGCAAGCGGCTGTCGATCTGGGCAACGGCGGACGTATCCTTGATCTGCCCGAGGCGCTGAGGGCCTAGAGAACCACACCTTTTCGTGAAGGCGCGACGGAACGCCTGAGATGCTGCGTATCACCCGGACACCAATGTGACACGGGACCGGGACGCGCGCGATTATGAAACGGATTACGGAACTATTGGTGGCCTTGGCTGTCCTTGCCTCGGCCACCTACTGGATTTTTGGCGACAGCCTCTTGCCTGCCATTGTCGGCGAAGGGGCGGCGTCGGTCACAACGGGACCGGCCCCTGCCACCAGCGGGGCTCCGGGACGCGGCAGCCGTTCGGCCACCGTCACGCTGGAAACCGTGAAGGCCGAACCCTACTCGCTTGTGTTCGAGGCCGTGGGCACGGTCGAGGCGGTATCGCGCGTTGCCATCGTCTCGGAGGCAAGCGGGCGCGTGGACGAGGTTCTGGTCGCGCCGGGCGATCAGGTCACGGCAGGGCAACCGATGTTGCGGCTGGATCAGAGGGCGCAAGAGCTGGACCTTGCGACCGCCCGCGCCCAGCTGGCCGAAGCCGCCGATACGCTGGACCGATTGCAGCAACTCAGCGCCTCCGGGTCCGTGGCGGTCACGTCGGTTCAGGTCAAAGAGGCGCAGACCGCGGTGAAACTGGCCGAGGTGGCCGTTGAAATCGCCGAGTTCGAGCTGGACCAGCGCGTTGTCAAATCGCCGATCACCGGCGCTGTGGGCCTGATCAAAGCCAACAAGGGCGACTACCTGTCAACCGGGATCGAGATCGCGACGGTCAGCAAGCTGGACGCGCTGAAGGTTGGCTTTGCCCTGCCGGAAAGCGCGGTGGCGATCCTTGAGCCGGGTCTTGCGGTGGATGTCTATCTGCCTTCCCGTATCGGGCAGGCCTTTGCAGCCACGGTTTCGGCCATCGACACGGAAATTGATCCCGACACGCGCCTGATCGATGTCGAGGCCCGCCTGCAAGGCGACATTTCGGGGCTTCGTCACGGCATGATCGCCAATGTGGTTCTGGCGCAGGAGCAGCCGCCGCTGCCCGCGGTCCCGGCCTTGTCGATTGCATGGAGCCGCGAAGGGGCTTCGGTCTTTGTTGTCGAGGACGGTGGCGCAAGGCGTGTGCCGGTGACAATCCGGCATCGGCTGGATGATCGTGTCTGGGTCCGCGGGGAACTGGGCGACGGCGACCGGATCGTTGTCGAGGGGGTGCAGAAGGTGCGCGAAGGCGGTCAGGTGCAGACGGCACAGGCGCGTCCAGCCCGGTCGGAGGGCGCGGACAATGACTGAGTTCAGACGCACATCGGGTCTTTCGGGCCTGTTCGTCGCCCGGCCGGTTCTTGCCGTGGTGCTGAACCTCCTTATCATTATCGCTGGTGCGGCGGCCCTTCTTGGCGTTGACATCCGCGAGATGCCGGATGTGGATCAGCCGGTGCTCTCCGTGCGCAGCAGTTTCGACAATGCCGCGCCCGAAACCGTCGATGCCGAGGTGACAGCCGTTCTGGAAGATGCCTTGAGCGCGCTGGAAGGCGTGGTGGCGATCTCCTCTCAGTCGAGTTTCGGCAGTTCTCGGATCACGCTGGAACTGTCGTCTTCCGTCGACATCAACACCGCCGCGAACGAAGCGCGCGAAATCGTGTCGGGCCTTGGCCGGGATCTGCCCGAAGACGTCGATCCGGAGGTCAGCAAGAATGACTCCGACGCCGATCCGATCATCCGGTTGGCGCTGTTCGGCGCGGCCAGTCTTGAGGATCTGTCGATCCTTGCCGAGGGGCGCATTACGGACCGGCTGGAACGTATCGATGGTATCGCTTCGCTGGAAGTCGCCGGGGCGCAGGTGAATGAATACCTCGTACGGGTCAATATGACCGCGCTGACCGGGCGCGGGTTGACGATACAGGATGTGTCACAGGCGCTGGCCACACTGGACAGCAGCGCCGCGCTGGGCACGCTGGAAAGCAACGACCAGCAACTGACCCTGAAACTATCGACCGAGGATGTGCTGGTCGAGGACATCGCGGGGCTGCGTATCGACCAGTACACCCGGTTGGGCGACGTTGCGCTGGTTCAACTGACAGCGGTCGACCGGACCGTGTTTTCCCGTGTGAACGGCGAAACGGCCGTGTCGGTAAATATCATCCGGCAATCCGTGGCCAATACGCTGAGCATCAGCCAAGAGGTTCGCGATGCCGTGGCCGAACTGCAAAAGGAACTGCCAGAGGGGGTGCAGCTGGTCATTACCGCCGACGACGGCGTCTATGTCGAACGGGCATTGCAGGAGGTGCTGACCTCGATCCTGCTGGCGGTCGTGATCGTCGTCCTTGTTCTTTATGCCTTTCTGCGGTCGTGGCGGGCGACCTTGATCCCGGCACTGACGATCCCGGTTGCCCTGATCGGCACGCTGGCGGCAATCTGGCTGGCAGGTTTTTCGGTCAACACCATCACCTTGCTGGCCCTTGTTCTGGCGACGGGCATGGTGGTGGATGATGCCATCGTCGTCGTGGAAAACGTCGTCCGCAAACGCCAAGAGGGGCTGGGCCGGTTTGCCGCCGCCGCAGAGGGCGCGAACGAAGTGTTCTTTGCCGTGATTTCGACCACGGCCACCCTTGCTGCGGTCTTTATTCCGATTTCATTCCTGCCGGGGCAGGCCGGGGGCATCTTTCTGGAATTCGGCTTTGTTCTGGCGTTTTGCGTTTTGGTGTCATCTTTCGTCGCCCTGACATTGGTTCCGATGCTGGCGGCCACGCTGGATCCGGGCAAGTCCGGCACGACCCCGCCCCCGGCAGGGGAGCCGCGCCCGGGCTGGGCGGCACGCGGCTTGTTGTGGCTGGTCGACCGGGCGCTGGCCTTTCCGGTGCTTGTGCTGGCGCTGGCGATCAGTTTCGGACTGTTTTCCTTTGCGATTTACGGATCGCTCAGCACCTCTCTGACACCGAACGAGGATCGGGGTGCTTTCATGATCGCCGCCCGCGCGCCTTCGGGGGCATCGTCAAGCTTTACCGATCAACAAGTGCAGAAGATCGAGGCGCTGGTCGCGCCCTATGTCGACAGCGGCGAAGTCGCGGCTGTGCAATCCATCGTCGGCTTTGGCGGAGGCACCTCGGCCTTCGTGATCGTTCGTCTGGCCGACTGGGCCGAAAGGGACCGCAGCCAGCAAGAGATCATGGCCGAACTCACCCCGCGTCTGAACGGGATCACCGGGTTGACTGTCTTTGCCCGGTCGCCCAACAGCCTTGGCATTCGCGGCGCGGGGTCGGGCCTGACCGCTGCGGTCACGGGCACCGATCCCGATCTGCTGGTGGCAGAGGCCGAAAAGCTGGTGGCGGCCATGCAGGCGCAGCCCAAGATCTTTGGCGCTCCGCAGTTGAGCGAAGAATCCTATGTCCCGGAAATCCGGGTCACCATCGACGCGGACCTTGCCCGGGAACACGGCCTGACCACCGCCGAGATCGACGCCACCATCAGCGCGATGACCAGCGGTCTTGAGCCGGCGGAGGTCTTTCTGGACGGCGAGGAAATCACCGTCCGGGTCGAACCGGGCGGGCGACCGATCAATGATCCCAACGATCTCAACCGGATTTCGCTACGTAGTGCCTCGGGCAGTTTCCTGCCTTTGTCCAGCGTTGCGCAATTGGATCAGGTCGCAGGTCTGTCTCGCGTCAGCCGCGAAGGCGGCAACCGTGCGGTGGCCATTCGGGCGATCTTGCCTGCGGGTGTCGATCTGGGCGAGGCCGCCGAGGCGCTGCAATCACTGGCGCGCGAGGTGCTGGACGACGAGGTGCGCCTGGTCTTCACCGGCGAGGCGTCAAGCCTGGAAAGCTCGGAGGCCGGGACCTACATGGTCTTCGCCATCGCCTTTCTTGTGGTCTTGCTGGTCCTTTCGGCCCAGTTCGAAAGCCTTGTTTCGGCAGCGGTTATCATGCTGGCGGTGCCTTTCGGGCTGGGGGCGGCCTTGATGGCCATTGCGCTGACCGGGGGCAGCCTGAACTATTACAGCCAGATCGGGCTGGTTTTGCTGATTGGTATCATGGCCAAGAACGGCATTCTGATCGTCGAGTTTGCCAACCAGCTGCGCGAAACGGGCGTTGCGGTGCCGCAGGCGATCCGAACGGCGATGCGGCTGCGGTTGCGGCCGGTGATGATGACCATGGTTTCGACCGTTCTGGGGGGCGTGCCACTTGTGATTGCCAGCGGGGCCGGGGCCGAGGCGCGGATCGCGGTGGGCTGGGTCATGGTGGGCGGACTGGGCTTTGCGACCGTGTTTACCCTGTTCCTGACGCCGGTACTTTATCGCCTGCTGGCGCCTATGGCCCCGGTGCCCGGCACGCCGTCCCGCCGGTTGCGGGCAGAACTGGTTTCGGCCTGAGGGTATGGGCGTGCCCGGTTCCCCTCGGGGCCGGGCGCATCCGCGTCCCTTGCGTCTTTTCGGAGCATTTATCGTCACAGGTGGCGTTGATTTTCCTCGGGGGAATGGAAATTCAGCCGGTGCGCACATAATCTTGTGCGGATCATTCGAGGACATCCGGGCAAACCAGTGAGCAGCAAGTCGAATCCGAACTATTCCGCGCCGGCGCTTGAAAAGGGGCTGGACATCATCGAACTGCTTTCGGCGCAGGAAACCGGCTTGACCCAATCCGAAATCGCCCGCGGCCTTGGCCGTTCCGTCGGCGAGATCTTTCGCATGCTGATCGTCTTGCAGGACCGTGGGTTCGTGGCTCAGGATCCGCTGTCGGATCGCTATTCCCTGACCACATATATCTTTGAAATCGCCCACCGTATTCCGGTGGTTGGCCGTCTGACGGCGGCGGCGGGTCCGCCGATGCGCGAATTGTCTGCCAAGATCAACCAATCGGCGCATCTGTCGATCCTCAGCGGCACCGGTGTCCTTGTGATCGGTCAGACCAATTCACCGGGCAACAACGTGATGGCGGTGCGTCTGGGGGCGCAGATCGACCTTTGGCGCGCCTCGTCGGGGCGGGTGATCCTTGCGTATCAGCCCAAGGAAGAGGTGCGGCGCCTGATGAAAGAGGTTCCGATCCCCAAGGACAGCAGCGCGGAACAGATCCTTGAGGAGCTGGCCCAAATCCGGGCAGGGGGGCTTGAAGTCCGGGACAGTTTTGTTGTGCGCGGGGTGGTCAATATCTCGGTCCCGATCATCGACCATTCGGGACAGGCGGTGGCCGCGCTCACCATTCCCCATATCGAACGCTATGGCGAACCGATCAGTTTTGAGACCTGTAAAAGCGAACTGGCGGCGACGGCGGCCCTCTTGAGCAAGACGCTGGGAGGGCAACCGCCGGAGGTTAGCTGAGGTCCAGTGGCGTTGCAGGCGTTTTCATGCTGTCGAAACAGGCTTCGACCAAGGCCATGGTCTGATAAGCATCCTCGATCCCGGAAAACAGGTGGTCGTCCTCACCGGCGGCAAAGCGCTGGACGTTACGCATCGGCCCCATGAAACTTTCGATAAACCAACTGCCGTCCAGCGGCACTTGCTCCCAGTCGCCTCCGTTTCGGCAGAACCACAATTCGTCCGCCTCGCCGTTGGGATAGTCGAAACAGACCCCCAGCTTGACCATCATCGCGCCTTCGGTGCCTTCCAGCCGGAACCACGCGGATTGAAATTTCCGCCCGGACTGGTGGTTATGGTTGATCGACATCACACCGCGCAGCCGGTCCCCGTAATCCATGATAACCGTGGTGCGGGTCTGCGCGAATTCTTCGGCGCGCGGGTCGCGAAGCGATCGGGCAAACACTGCGTCCGGATTACCGGCAAGCGCGCGGATCGTGTCGAGATAGTGGATCGAATGCACCGCGATCTCGACCCGGTCCATGGGGATGAGAAAGGGGAAAAGGGTCCATGGGGTGAAGATGTTGAGGTGAACCTCGATCTCCAAAAGGTCACCGATCAGCCCCTGTGCAATGGCCTGCCGGGCGGCCATCATCATCGGTGAATAGCGCAGTTGGAAATTGATCGCTGCCTTGAGCTTTTTGTCCCGGCAGATCTGACGGATGGCGCGTGCCTGTTGCAGGTCCGCGCCCATGGGTTTCTGGATCAGCGTGGCTGCGCCGTCGGGCATTTGTTCCAGGATCCCGGCGATGGCCTGCGGCGGCACAGCAATATCATAGACGACATCGGTCCCACAGGTCGCAACGACCTCTGCCACGCTGCCATGTACCGCGGCGATCCCATAGTCGCGGGCAAGGCTTTCGGCGCGCTCGGCTTGCAGATCCGTGACGCCTGAAACTGTCAATCCGGCCTTGGCATAGGCGGGCAAATGGGCGTCTCGAACAATGCCGCCGGCACCTATGATGACAATGGGGCGGGGCGCTCTGGGAGCTGGCCAGCTTTGCGAAATGTCCCGAATCATGCCGTGTTCCCCTTCATTTCGACCATCAGGATGTGTTCGCAGTACATTACGGTGCTGCCGTCCTGCTTTCGGGTTTCGGTGATCTCGACCACCTTGCCAAAGCCCTTGCGTTTGGCATCCGGTGTCATCTCGCCGATTGTAACAACCGTGTGGATCGTGTCGCCGATGTGAACCGGCGTAGGAAAGCGCAGCTTTTCATAGCCATAGGTGAAGGCCCGCGGATTGATCTGCGTGGCGGTCAGACCGACGCCGATGGCGAAGGTCATGGTGCCATGCGCGATGCGCTGACCAAAGGGCTGCGTCGCGCACCATTCGGCATCCATGTGGTGCGGAAAAAAGTCTCCGGTGTGCCCGGCATGCACAACAAAATCCGTTTCCGTGATCGTTCTGGCCAGCGTCTTTCGCTGCTCCCCCTGAGTGTAGTCCTGAAAAAACTGTTCTTTTTCCATAGCTTGCTTCCTTGGTCGGCCAATTTATTTTATATGTACAAAACTACTTTACATATGAAAAGTGCTAATGCTACGACTTGGGCCATCAGCCGGAGGAGGGCAAACATGGCAGAGATCGGGGTTCATGCACGCGGGGTGCCGGGGGTGCCGGAGGCACATGCCCAGATCCCCGTCTGGAATTCCGAGAACTGGTTTTTCGAGGATTTCGAGGTGGGCGACCGCATCCGTTCGATCCGCCGCACGATCTCGGAAGGCGAGTCGATGCTGTTCAACAGTCTCGTGATGGATCACCATCCCTATGTCAGCGATCAGGAGTTCGCCGCGCAGGAGGGCGTCTTTGGCAAGCGGCTGGTCGCCGGGGCCATGGTGTTTTCCTACGGGTTGGGATTGGCGGCGACCAACTGCCTGAATTCTTTTTCCTACGGCTATGATCGCCTGCGGTTCATCAAGCCGGTCTTCATCGGAGACACGATCTACACGATCCGCGAGAACCTCGCGAAAGAACGCAAGGATGACCGCATGGGCAAGGTGCGGGTCAGCTATTCGGTCTACAAGGGCAAAGGTGAACTGGTGCTTTATTGCGAGCACCTGATGACGGCGCTCTATCGCACGGCGAAGGAGGCGCAGGATGCCTGACAAGATCACCCTGCGTGGCATGACATGGGATCACAGCCGGGGCGTCGATCCGATGCTGGCTACGTCGGCGGAATTTGCCAAGGCTCATCCCGGCGTAGAAATCCTGTGGGAAAAGCGGTCGCTTCAGGCTTTTGCCGACCGTCCGATCGCCGAGATGGCGCGCAGTTACGACCTGATGGTGATCGACCATCCCCACGTGGGCGAGGTCGCCGGGGCGGGGTATCTTGTGGCGCTCGATACGCTGGGGCGGGACGCTGATCTGGCACAGCTGGCCGCTCAATCCTTGGGTGTGTCCCATTCGTCTTACCAATTTGACGGCCACCAATGGGGGCTTGCCATCGACGCGGCCACGCCGGTTGCTTCGTTCCGCCCGGACCTGATCGAAGAGGCTCCGGCCCGCTGGGACGATGTCATGATGCTGGCCGGTCAGGGCAAGGTGGCGCTGGCGCTGATCCCGATCAACACTTTGATGACCTTTTTCGGGCTGGCCCGGAATCAGGACATGCCCGTGGCCGAGACAGCGGACCGCCTGATGGACCGGACGGCGGCGCGACAAGTGCTGGACATGCTGCGCGAACTGGCCGCCAAGGTCGATCCGCGATGCCTGAAACTGGATCCGATCGGGGTGCTGGAATGGATGGGGCGCACCGCGGATGCACCCGCCTATTGCCCCTTTGGCTATAACTATACGAATTACAGCCGCGACGGATATTGCCGTTTTCCCATTGTTTTTGCCGATGCGCCGGGCGTGGGTGGAAATGGTCCGCGCGGCACCGTGATCGGTGGCACCGGCATCGCGATTTCCAGCCAATGCAGGCACATCGACGTGGCGGCCGATTATGCCTTTTGGATCGCCGGGGCCGAATGCCAGTCAGGTCTGTTTTTTGATGCAGGCGGTCAACCGGGCAACGCACTGGCCTGGGAGGCAGAGCGCACAAATGCGGCCTCGCGCAATTTCTTTCGCAACACGCGGCGGACCTTGGACACCGCTTGGCTCCGGCCGCGCTATGACGGCTACATGGGGTTTCAGGACCGGGGCGGGGACATCCTGCACGCTTGCCTGCGGGGGGAAACCGATGCGTCGCAAACGCTGGATGCCCTTGACGCCGCGTATCGCGAGAGCCGGGCATGAAGGTGCTGCCGCAATCCGAAAGGCCGCTGGACGGGCTGGTCGTTGTCGATTTCAGCCAGTTCCTGTCCGGGCCGCTTTGCGGTCTGAAACTGGCCGACCTTGGGGCGCGTGTCATCAAGGTCGAACGCCCCGGCGTAGGCGATCTTTGCCGCAATCTCTATTTGTCGGACACGGATATCGACGGCGACAATTCCCTGTTTCACGCGATCAACCGCAACAAGGAAAGCATCACCGCCGACCTGCGTGACCCCAAGGACCGCGCCGCACTGACGGCTCTGATCCGGGGGGCGGACGTGATGATCCAGAACTTTCGTCCCGGTGTGATCGAACGGCAAGGCTTTGGCTATGAGACGGTGCGCGAAATCAATCCGCGCATCATCTACGGCTCGATTTCCGGCTACGGCGAGGAAGGACCGTGGAAGGATTTGCCGGGGCAGGATCTGTTGGCGCAGGCCCGGTCGGGGCTGCTGTGGCTGACCGGCAGCGCCGATCACGCGCCTATGCCGATGGGGCTTGCGGTGGCCGATATGCTGGCGGGCAACGCGCTGGCGCAGGGCATTCTGGCGGCGCTGGTCGGGCGCGGCATCCACGGGCGGGGGGCGCATGTGCAGACCAGCCTTCTGGAGGCGATGATCGACTTTCAATTCGAAGTGCTTTCGACCCATTTGAACGATGGCCATCGCCTGCCGCAGCGCAGTGCCGTGAACGGGGCGCATGCCTATCTTGGCGCGCCTTACGGCGTCTACCAAACGCGGGACGGGTTTATCGCGCTGGCCATGACGCCGTCGCTGAAGGTGCTGGCCGACCTGTTGCAGGTTTCGGGACTGGACCACTGGTACGACGATCCCAAGGCCGCAATGGCCGACCGCGATACCATCAAGGCGATCCTTGCGGCACAACTGCGGACCCGCGACACCGCCGACTGGCTGGCGGTGCTCCAACCGGCGGACATCTGGTGTTCCGAGGTGCTGGACTGGGCCGACCTGCGCCAGACCGAGGCCTACCGCCTGCTGGATCTGGAACAGACGATCATCCGCAACGGCTCGGTCCGGCTGGAGACGCTGCGCTCGCCGATCCGGATGAACGGCGCGACGCTGAAATCGGATCGCGCGGCGCCCGAGCTTGGGCAAGACACGCAGGCGGTGCTGGACCGGCACCGCACGGAGGATGCGACAGAATAACGGTCAATTTTCCAGGGAGGACCAAATGACCAGAATGACTTTCAGAAAGCTGCTGACCGCTACGGCGCTAAGCGGCATCGCCGCCACCGCAGCCATTGCCGAGGACGTGGATTACGGCAGTTTCGAGGGCTATACCCTGCGGGTCAAGCTGATCGGCGGCGCCCAGTACGAACCGCTGTATGCGCGCATCGCGGAATGGGAGGCAATGACCGGCGCCAAGGTGGACGTGCTGTCGCGCAAGAACCACTTTGAACTGGACCGCGAGATCAAACAGGACATTGCCGCCGGAACACTGGATTGGTGCGTGGGATCGAACCACACCAGTTTCGCGCCCCAGTACGGCAGCATCTACATCGACCTGAACGGCGTCATCGGTGAAGCGACCCTAGCCGAGTTTCAGGAACTGGCGCTGAAAAACTCGACCGTGGATGGCCGGCTGGTGCAATTGCCGCGCCATTCCGACATTTCCAACCTTTTCTACAAGAAATCCGTCTTCGAGAACGAGGAAAACAAGGCCGCCTTCAAGGCTGAATACGGTTACGATCTGGCACCGCCGGAAACCTTTGATCAGATGAAGGATCAGGCGATCTTTTTTGCGGATGCGCCGAATTTCTACGGTACGCAATTCGTCGGAAAGGACGAGGCGATCACGGGCCGTTTCTACGAAATGCTTGTGGCCAACGGCGGGCAGTTGTTCGACGAGGACTGGAACCCGACATTCAATTCGCCCGAAGGCGTGAAGGCCGTGGAATGGTTCAAGGAACTGTATGACGCACAGGCTGTGCCGGCCGGCTCGCTGAATTACCTTTGGGACGACACCGGGCTTGGTTTTGCTTCGGGCACTGTGGCGCTGAACCTCGACTGGGCCGGTTGGGCGTCGTTCTTCAACGATCCGGCGAATTCCAAGGTGGCCGGGGACATCGGCCTTGTCCGTGCGCCCAAGGGCGACGGCGGTGTGCGGTCGGGATGGTCTGGCAGCCATTCCTTCTCGATCACTTCGAGCTGTGACAATGTCGATGCGGCGGCGTCTTTCGTCACCTTCCTGACCAATCACGACAGCCAGATGATCGAAGCCACCGCTGGGCTGCTGCCAACACGGGCAGCGGTCTGGGGAGATGCCAAGGCCAAGTTTGCCGCCGATGGCAATGATTTCCTTGTCGAGGTCTTTGAAACCTACGCGCAATCCATGGCCGAGGATGCCTTTACCCCGCCGCTGATCGCGCCTTGGATCGAGGTCTCGAACGAGATCTGGCCGCGTCTTCAGGCCGCCATCCTTGGGGAAATGACCCCGCAGGAGGCGCTGGACGAAGCCGCCGAAGACGCCCGGATTGTCATGGAAGACGCGGGATATCTCTAAGCGGGCATCGCGGCCCGGGGTGCGGGCCTGTCCGGTCCGCATCCGTTCTGACCTGTCTCGAAACATCACGGCGATCTTACCATGACGCGCAAAGCTCCCCCGTTCTGGCAGCGGGAGAAATATACGCCATACCTATTGTTGCTGCCGGCTGTGCTGACGCTTTTGTTCGTCGTCCTGCTGCCGCTGCTTTTCTCGCTCTATACCAGTTTTACCGGCTACCGCCTGATCCGGCCGGACAGCCTGTACCAATGGGTCGGCTTCCGGAACTACGAACGGATCTTCGGGGACGAGGACTTCTGGATTGCCTTCGGGCGGACGATCATCTTCTTGACCATTGCCCTGAACCTCGAGTTCCTGCTGGGCCTTGGGATTGCTCTGCTGATCAACAAGATCACATGGGGGCAGCGCACTCTGCGCACGATCATGATGTTCCCGATGATGTTTTCGCCCATCCTTGTGGGCTATCAGTTCAAATTCGTCTTCAACGACAATATCGGCATTCTGAACAACGCCTTGCAGGCGCTTGGGCTCAGCGACGGGGCGATTGCCTGGCTGGTTGACAAATACCTTGCCAATTTCGCGATCATCTTTGCCGAAGTCTGGATGAGCACCTCGGTCTTTGCCATTCTCCTGCTTGCGGGCCTGTTTGCGATGCCGCGGGATCCGCTGGAGGCCGCCAAGGTGGACGGTTGCACACCTTTCCAGGTGTTCCGCCATATCACGCTGCCGTTTCTGATGCCTTTCGTCTTTATCGCCATGACCATCCGGTCGCTGGACGTGGCGCGGGCCTATGACATCGTGGACGTGATGACCGGGGGCGGCCCCGCAGGCCGGACCGAGCTGCTTTGGACGCTGATCGCCCGCACCGGCTATGACAACGCCCGGATGGGGCAGGCCAATGCCATGGCCTATGTCTCGATCCTGCTGTCCATCGCCTTCACCTACTACTTCTTCACCAAGCTGATCGCGGCCCGGAAATACATGGGAGGGGCAGAGTGATGAGCAGTGCCTTGAAGAAACGCATGGGCGCCGCCGCCCTTTGGGTCCTGACCTTTGTCCTGATGGTCATCATGTGTGTGCCGGGCCTTTGGGTGGTCTTGACGGCCTTTCGCCCCAACGGCGAAGTGCTGGCCAAGCCGCCGGTCTGGATCCCGCAGAACCCCGGGCTGGACAATTTCGCCAAGATTTTCGGGTTCGGCGCCGATCAGGTGGCGATCCCCGTGCCAGCCTATTTCGCGAATTCGATCATCATCGCGCTGACCTCGACGGCCATCGCCCTGTTGATCGGCATGTCGGGCGGCTATGCCTTTGCCCGCTATCGGTTCAAGTTCAAGAACGGCCTGTTCCTTGGCCTGATGCTGTCGCGCACCGTGCCCGGCATCGCCCTGTCGCTGCCGGTCTTCATGATCTGGAGCCGCATCGGCCTGATCGACGCCAAGATGGGCCTGATCATCGTCTACGTGGCAATGAACGTGCCCTTCACCATCTGGCTGATCGACGGGTTCTTTCGGCAGATCCCCAAGGAAATGTCCGAGGCCGCGCAGATCGACGGCTGTACCCGCTGGCAGGCCTTCTGGAAAATCGAGTTTCCGCTGGCCAAGTCCGGCATCGCCAGCGCGGGCATCTTTGCCTTCCTGACAAGCTGGAACGAATACGCGCTGGCGTCGAACCTCACGCGGTCGACCGACAGCAAGACCCTGCCCGTGGGTCTGATGGATTTCACGGCGCAGTTCACAATCGACTGGGCAGGCATGTCCGCCATGGCGGTGATCATCATCGTCCCGGCGCTGATCCTCACCTTCCTCGTGCAGAAACACCTGATCGCCGGCCTGACGTTCGGCGGGGTCAAAGGATAAATCATGGCTGAAATCACCCTCAGGGACGTCGTCAAGAGCTACGGCAAGGTCAAGGTGGTGCATGGCATCAACCTCGACATCGCCCACAATGAATTCGTCGTGCTGGTCGGTCCATCGGGCTGCGGCAAATCCACCACGCTGCGCATGATCGCGGGGCTCGAGGACATCTCGGACGGCTCGGTTTCGATCGGGTCGGAGGTGGTGAACGACCTGCCCCCCCGCAAGCGCAACATCTCGATGGTGTTCCAGAACTACGCGCTTTATCCGCATATGTCGGTGCGTGAGAACCTTGGCTTTGGCCTGAAGATCGCCAAGCAGGATGCGGCCACCATCACCGAGCGCGTGGACGAGGCCGCCGAGATCCTCGGTCTGGACGAGTTGATGGAACGCACCCCGGCCGAACTGTCGGGCGGGCAGCGGCAGCGGGTCGCCATGGGGCGCGCCATCGTCCGCCACCCCGAGGCCTTTTTGTTCGACGAACCCCTGTCGAACCTAGACGCCAAGTTGCGCGTTCAGATGCGCACCGAGATCAAGAAGTTGCACCAGAAGGTCAAGACGACCGTGGTCTACGTCACCCACGATCAGGTCGAGGCAATGACCCTTGCGGATCGGATCGTCGTGATGCGCGGCGGCTATATCGAACAAGTCGGCACACCGATGGAGGTGTTCAATCATCCGGTCAACACCTTCGTGGCCAGCTTTATCGGCTCGCCGCCGATGAACCTCTTGCCGGCCACCATCCGGAACGGGGCCGTCGAGTTCAAGGACGGCAAGGCGCTGCCGGTGCCGGCTCGTCTGGCCGCGCGGGTGCAGGAGGGGCAGGAGGTCATCTTTGGTCTGCGGCCCGACGACCTGACGCCGGTGGGGCATGGGATTGCCGAAACCGGTGAGCGGGCCCGCATGACGCTGGAGGTGGCCCTGTCCGAACCGTTGGGCACGGAAACCATCCTGTACACCTCGATTTCGGGGCAAGAGGCGCAGGGCAAGATGTTCGGTCCGCGTGATGTGCAACCGGGTGAGGTGCTGGAATTCGACGTGGCTTTGGAAAAGGCGCATCTGTTCGATGCGGCCACCGGCAAATCGGTGAGGTTGGACTGATGGCACGTATCGTCAAGGCAGAGGTGCTGATGGTCGACCTTCAGCCCCAGGTCGTTCGCACGGACGCGATCCAATCCTTCGTCAGTCAGGAAACGCCCTTTGTCCGTCTGACCGATGCGGATGGCGTGGTTGGGACGGGCTATTCCTACACCATCGGCACCGGTGGCCCCGCCGTCATCAGCCTGCTGCGCGACACCTTGCTGCCGCGTGTCATCGGACGCGAGGCCGAAGAGATCGAGTCTCTCTGGCGCGACCTGTTGTTGGCGACCCATGCCACCGCGGTTGGCGCGATCACATCGCTGGCGCTGGCGACGGTCGACACGGCCCTGTGGGACCTGCGCTGCCTGCGGGCGCGGCAACCGCTTTGGCGCATGGCGGGCGGGGCCAAGCCCAGCGTCCCGCTGTATTCGACCGAAGGCGGCTGGCTGCACATCGAAACAGAGGCGCTTGTGGCGGATGCGCTGGACATGAAGGCGCGCGGCTTTGCCGGGTCCAAGATCAAGATCGGCAAACCCACGCTGGCGGCGGATCGCGAACGGCTTGCGGCGGTCCGGGCCGCGGTGGGCGATGACTATTCGGTGCTGGTTGACGCCAACCAGTCCTTTACCCTGTCCGAAGCCCGCCGCCGCGCCGACATGCTGGCCGAGTTCGACATCGGTTGGTTCGAAGAGCCGATGCCGGCCGATGACGTTGGCGCCCATGCGGTGCTTGCGGCCGGTTCGCCGGTCCCGATTGCGGTGGGCGAAAGCATGTATTCGCTGAGCCAGTTCAAGGATTATCTTGCGATGGGCGCGTGCAGCATCGTGCAGGCCGATGTGGCCCGCATCGGCGGCATCACGCCATGGCTGAAAGTGGCGCATATGGCCGAGGCCTTCAATGTCTCGATCTGCCCGCATTTCCTGATGGAATTGCACGTGAGCCTGACCTGTGCCGTGCCCAATGCGCCGATGCTGGAATACATCCCGCAACTGGACGAGATCGCCCATTCGCGGCTGGACATCCGGGACGGGCGGGCACATGCGCCGGACGCTCCGGGGCTGGGTATCGACTGGAACTGGGACGCGATCAATGGCCGTGCGGTCGCGGGCCTCAGCGCGCAGATCGGGGGCTAGGTCATGGAACGAATGGCGATGGTCATTGGGATCAAACCCGAGAAAATCCCCGAATACAAACGGCTGCACGCCGAGACATGGCCCGAGATCCTGCAACAGATTTCGGACTGCAATATCCGCAACTACTCGATCTTCCTGCGCGAGCCGGAAAACCTTCTGTTCGGTTACTGGGAATACCACGGAACCGATTTCGCCGCTGATGCGGCCAAGATGGCGGCGGACCCCAAAACGCAGGAGTGGTGGGCGATCTGCATGCCCATGCAGGCTCCGCTGAACACCCGCGCCGAGGGCGAGTGGTGGGCAATGATGGAAGAGGTTTTTCACCATGACTGACAATCGCCTGCCCCAATTGCAGGGCTGCTATACCGGCGTGATCCACGACGTGCTGCGGGCCATGGGGCAGCGCAATTTCACGCTGCCGCCACGTATTACGCCCTTGCAGCCGGAAATGACGCTGTGCGGTCCTGCCTGGACCGTCGAAGGCCGTGTCGACGAGGCCGCCGACCCGCATGAAACCTTGCTGGCCTGGACCGGGCTGCTGTCCAAGGCCAAGCCGGGCCATATCTGGACGGCCCAGCCCAATACTTACCAGATCGCGCAGATGGGCGAATTGTCGGCCGAAACGCTGGAGGCCAAGGGGGTGCTGGGCTGCGTGCTGGACGGTGCGCTGCGGGATGCGAATTTCATCCTTGAACTGGGGCTGCCCTGCTGGCGGACCCACCATACGCCGCGCGACGTGGTGGGGTTCTGGATGCCCACCGCAAGCGAGATCGACATCATGATTGGCGAGGTGCTGATCCGCCCCGGTGACTGGCTGCATGGCGACCGCGACGGGATGGTCTGTATCCCGGTCGAGATCCTTGACGAGGTGATCGAGAAATCGCTGACCGCCATGCAGACCGAAAACATGGTCCGCACGGCCATCCTTGCCGGAACGGATCCGCAAGAGGCCTACCTCAAGTATGGCAAGTTCTGAGATGCAGATCACGGCGTTGGACATACGCTGTTGTCGGGCACCGGGCGCCTTGGCGCCGGATGCCCTGCGCAAGGGTGATGGCGACGACGGGTTGGAATTTCTTGTCTACACACTGCACTGCGCCGATGGCGCCAGCGCGTCGATGTTCGGCTTTGCCGGGCGTTCGGCGCGCGGGGCAGGGCACATGGCGGCGGCGTCTCTGCGCCCGTTCCTGATCGGGCGCAACGCATTGGACCGCGAGGCGATCTGGCAGGATTGGCGCGTGGCCGACCGATGGTGGCATCACCTGCCGTTCTACCTGTATGGCCCCTTGGACACCTGCCTGTGGCTGGTGGGGGCGCAGGCAGCGGGGCAACCGCTGTGGCGCTATATCGGCGGCGCGCGGCGTGAGGTGCCGGTCTATGCGTCCTCGCTGGTTCTGCCAGACGCGCAGGCCTATGCCGACGAGGCGCGGGCCGTGCAGGACGCGGGATTGCGGGGGTACAAGATCCACCCGCCCGGGCAGTCGCTGGGCGAGGACATCGAGATCCACGAAGCCGTGCGCGATGCGGTCGGCCCGGAGTTTCCGCTGATGTCCGACCCGGTGGCCTGCTACACGTTGGAAGAGGCGGTCCGCCTTGGCCGGGTGCTGGAACGGCTGGATTACCTCTGGCTCGAAGAACCCTTGCCGGATGAGCATTTCGGCGCGCTCAAAGAGCTTGCACGCGTTCTCGACATTCCGGTCGTCGGCACCGAGGTGCTGACCCGTCATCCCTATTCCGTGGCCGAATGTATCGCCGACCGGGTGGTCGATGCGGTGCGCGCCGATGTCAGCTGGTCCGGCGGTGTGACCGGGGCCTTAAAGACCGCCCGTCTGGCCGAGGCTTTTCACGTGAACTGTGAACTGCACACGACGATCTTTCACCCGCTGGAAATGGCCAATCTGCATCTGGCAGGGGCCATGTCGAATTGCAGTTTCTTCGAGGTCCTCTGGCCTTTGGACCGGTTCGACTTTGGTTTGGCCGGCGGGCTTCCGATCCATCAGGGCATGGCGCGGCTTGGCGATGCGCCGGGCTTGGGCGCCGCGCTGGATTGGGAGTTCATCGACCGCTGCACGATAGAGGAACTTTGACATGACCCAAACCGATGACAGGCTGCTTTTGTTGAATCCGGCCGACACGGTGGTGGTGGCGCGCTGTGCCATCGCCGCGGGTGAAACGCTGTGGCTTGGCGGTGTTCAGATCACCTTGGACCGCGCTGTGACGCTGGGGCACAAACTGGCGTGCCGGGCCATGTCTCCCGGGGGAAAAGTCCTGAAATACGGCGTGCCCATCGGATCGGCGACCACGTCCATCGCGGTCGGTGATCACGTGCATCTGCACAACATGAAAAGCGACTACACCCCCACCTACGCCCTGACAGAAGACGGAAAGATCGCATGAACCTGCAAGGGTACCTTCGCAAGGATGGCCGTAAGGGCATCCGCAATTATGTCGCCGTGGCCTATCTGGTGGAATGTGCCCACCACGTCGCCCGCGAAATCGCGCTGCCCTATCGGGATCAGGCCCATGTGATCGGCTTTCCGGGGTGCTTTCCCAATGAATACGCCCAGATGATGATGGAACGTCTGTGCAGCCATCCCAATGTGGGCGCGGTCCTGTTGGTCTCGCTTGGCTGCGAAAGCTTTAACCGCATGCAGTTGGAACAGGTCGTCCGCGACAGCGGGCGCCCGGTGGAAACGCTGGTGATTCAGAAGGTCGGCGGTACGAAAAGCGCCATCGAGGCGGGGCAGCGATTTGTGCGCGCCGCCATAGAGGAGCTGGACCAGACGCCGCGCGTGCCGATGGATGTGGGCGACCTTGTGATCGGCACGGTCTGTGGCGGGTCGGACGGGACCAGCGGCATCTCGGGCAACCCGGCCACCGGCCGCGCCTTTGACACATTGGTCAAGGCCGGTGCCACCTGCATTTTTGAGGAAACGGGCGAACTGATCGGCTGCGAAGACATCATGTCCGCCCGTGCTGCAACGCCGGAACTGGCGGTGGAACTGCGGGCATCGGTCGAAAAGGCCGCCCGCTACTATGCCGAGTTGGGATATGGCAGCTTTGCCTCGGGCAACGCGGATGGCGGACTGTCCACCATCGAGGAGAAATCCATGGGGGCCTATGCGAAATCGGGCGCATCGCCCATTTCCGGGCTCATCAAGCCGGGGGACATTCCGCCCAGGCCGGGCCTCTACCTGATGGACGTGGTGCCGGACGGGCCGGTGCGTTTTGGGTTTCCCAACATCTCGGACAATGCCGAGATCGTCGAGATGATGGCCTCGGGTGCGCATATGACTGTCTTTGTGACCGGGCGCGGATCGGTCGTGGGATCGGCGCTTGCACCGGTCATCAAGGTGGCGGCGAACCCGGACATGTATGAGCGCCTGCACGAAGATATGGACGTGAATGCGGGGCGCATCATCCGCGGAGAGGCCGGGCTGGACGAGATCGGCGCCGAAATCGTGGACCAGATCACGCGCGTTGCCGCCGGCGCGCCGACCAAGTCCGAGGCGCTGGGCCACGCGGAATTCATCCTGACCTACAAGAGCTTTGAGCCCATCGGGCCGGCTTGCCTGCCAATCTGAACGGGAACACCACATGAAACGACTGACCGGAAAAACCTGCCTTGTGACGGCAGCGGGGCAGGGTATCGGGCGCGCCAGCGCGCTGCGGATGCATGAGGAGGGCGGCAGGGTCTTTGCCAGCGACGTGAACCGCGATGCGCTGGTGGAACTGGCCGGGCTTGGTCTGGAAACCCTGCATCTGGACGTGCTGGACCCGGTCTCGATCGCTGCTGCACTGGAAGCAACGGACGGTGTGGACGTGTTGTTCAACTGCGCGGGTTTCGTGGCCAATGGCACCATCCTTGATTGCGACGAGGATCAATGGGCCTTTTCCTGCGATCTCAACGTCACGTCGATGTACCGGATGTGCCGTGCCTTTCTGCCCGCGATGCTGGAACGTGGCGGCGGGTCGATCATAAATGTGGCCTCGGTTGCCTCGTCGATCATCGCGGCCCCGAACCGCTTTGCCTATGGTGCGACCAAGGCGGCGGTGATCGGCCTGACGAAATCCATCGCTGCCGATTTCATCACGCAAGGCGTGCGTTGCAACGCGATCTGTCCCGGTACGGTGGAAAGCCCTTCTCTGGAACAGCGTCTGCGCGACACCGGCGACTATGAAGCCGCCCGAACAGCCTTTATCGCGCGCCAGCCGATCGGTCGGATCGGAAAGGCCGAAGAGATCGCCGCGCTGGCCGCCTACCTTGCATCGGACGAATGCGGATACACCACCGGACAGGCGCATGTCATCGACGGCGGCTGGGCCAATACATAAGGGAATAACGCTATGAAACTTCTCAGATTTGGCCCCGACGGCGCCGAGAAACCAGGTATTCTTGACGGCGAGGGCGTGATCCGCGACCTGTCTGGCGTGGTTCATGATATTGCGGGGGACACCCTGTCCGCGGCCGGCCTCGCGCAGATCGCGGCGACCGACCTGTCGCAATTGCCCGCAGTGCCTGCCGAAACGCGGCTTGGCCCTTGTGTGGCAGGCACCGGCAAATTCATCTGCATCGGGCTGAACTACGCCGATCACGCCGCCGAAAGCGGGCTGGACGTGCCACCCGAACCTGTCATGTTCATGAAAGCGACCAGCGCGATTTGTGGCCCGAATGATCCGATCATCATTCCGCGCGGATCGGAAAAGACCGATTGGGAGGTCGAACTGGCCGTCATCATCGGCAAACGCGCCAAATACGTCTCCGAGGCGGAGGCGATGGACTATGTCGCGGGCTATGCCGTGACCAATGACGTATCGGAACGCGCGTTCCAGATTGAACGTTCGGGGCAGTGGACCAAGGGCAAAAGCTGCGACAACTATGGCCAGATCGGGCCTTGGCTGGTGACGCGGGACGAGGTCGCGGACCCGCAGAACCTGCGGATGTGGCTGACCGTGAACGGCGAGACCAAACAGGACGGATCGACCGCCACGATGGTTTATGGCGTGGCGCATCTGGTCAGTTACCTCAGCCAGTTCATGTCGTTGCAGCCCGGTGACGTGATTTCGACGGGGACACCTCCGGGGGTTGGCATGGGGCAGACGCCGCAGCAGTACCTGCGACCCGGCGATGTGGTCGAACTAGGCATCGAAGGCCTGGGCCAGCAGCGGCAGACCGCCATCGCGGACCCGGAATAGGAGGCGGCAATGGTCGGTTTGATCGACACCCACCAGCACCTGATCTATCCCGAGGCGGCCGGCTATGGCTGGACCAAGGAGATTCCGGTACTGGCGAACAAGGCCTTTCCCTTGGAGCGCTACAAGGAACTGACCGCAGGTCAGGGCGTATCGGGCAGCCTGTTCATGGAAACCGGCGTCGATGATGCCGACTACAGGGCCGAGGCGCGTTTTGTGGCCGGGCTGATGCGGCAAGAGGGCAGCGGACTCCTCGGGCTGATTGCCTCGTGTCGTCCCGAAGAGGACGGGTTCGAAGGCTGGCTGGACGAATGCGGGGATCTGAGGGTCGTTGGTTTTCGCCGGATCCTGCACGTCATGCCGGACGATCTGTCAGGCACAGATCGGTTCCGGGCGAACCTGCGCAAGCTTGGGGCGCGGGGCAAACCCTTTGACTTGTGCCTACTGGCGCGGCAATTGCCGCTGGGGCTTGACCTCGTGCAGGCCTGCCCGGACACGCAATTTGTCCTGAACCACTGCGGGGTGCCCGACATTTCCGGCGGGGGGATGGATCCGTGGCGTGCCGATTTGGCGGCGCTGGCGGCGCAGCCGAACGTGGTCTGCAAGCTGTCCGGTGTTCTGGCTTATTGCGCACCGGGGCAGGCCAGCCAAGCCGCCATCCAGCCCTATGTCGATCACGTGCTGGAGGTGTTCGGCCCGGCCCGCATGGTCTGGGGCAGCGACTGGCCCGTGGTCGACATGGCCATGGGCCTGCCCGATTGGCTGGCAGTCACGCGCGTCTTGCTGACCTCTCTGTCCGAAGATGAGGCAATCGCCATCGGGCAGGGCACCGCAAGGCAGGTCTATGGGCTGACCTGAGCGCCCGGCTGTCCGTCAGGACAGCCGTGTGACCCGGCAGGCGATGCCCTTGAGATGCGGGATGCCCTGTTCGCGGTCGACGTGATCGGGATCATCCGGGCAGATCTGTGCATCGGCATGGTCCCATGCGCCTGACAGGCTGCCATCGCCTTCCGGGCGTTCGGGAAGCCACCAGCCATGCGGCACCCGCACCACACCGATGGGCATGTCATCGCGCACTGCGGCCTTCAGCAGGACGCGGCCCTGCCGGGTTGCGACCTCCAGATCGTCACCCGCCGCGATGCCAAGCGCGCGGGCATCCTCGACCGAGACAAAGGCCTGCGGTTCTGGTTGACGTTTGCGCAAAGAGGCGATGTGCCGGTGTCCGGTCTGAAAAAAGGCATCCTCGCGCACGCCGGTGAACAGGGTCAGCGGCCAGTCCGGGTCGGCTGGCGGATCGGGCCGCCAGCCGGGCAGGGGATCAAATCCCAGTTCGTCAAGGATGCCGGAGGCCAGTTCGACCTTGCCCGAGGGCGTCGCAAAGCCGGTCCGTTCGTATTTTCGATAGGCCATGCGGGGCATGTGATAGGCGTGGTTCTCTGCAAAGCTGGCGAAATCCGGCGCAAGCTTTTGCACCCGGTGGTCCAGCAGGGCGTCCTGCGTGGGCCAGGGGAACGCGTCCCCCAATCCCATCCGATGCGCCAGACCGTGCCAGAAATCATAGACCGGTCGGCATTCGCCCGGTGCCTCGACCGTTTTCTGGCTGGTGCGATAGATCGCGGTCCAGGCAAAGCTGTCGCTGATCGCATTGCGTTCCAGCCACGCGTCGCCGGGCAGGATGTAGTCCGCCAGTTGCGCGGTGGGCGTCTTGAAGTGTTCAACCGCCACCACGAGGTCCTGCGCCATCAAGGCCCGGTGGATCAGCTGCATATTGGCATAACTCAGCAGCGTGTTGTTCCCGAGGGTAAAGAACGCTTTGACCGGATAGGGATCGCCGTCCGCCATGGCGCGGAACACCGCCGAAGGCACCGCCATGCAACTGCCGTTCACGAGGTTGGGATAGTCATGCCCCCAGACGCGGCGCGCGGGCTCTTTCAGCATATCCGCCGCGCGGTAGGTAAAGGCGGGATGATCCTCCGAACCAAGCTGCTTGGCGCGTTGCGCATCGGACAGGGCGTCATGCCGTTCCAGTTCGGTTTCGCTGATGAAATCCGGGTGAAACCCGTGCAGGATCTCTCCGCCCTTGACGTCGAGATTGCCGCAGATCGCGCGCAGGATGCACATCAGCCGGATGGCGCTGGTGCTGTTGCGCTGCTGGTCGGTGATCGGTGTCCATGGGATCACGGCAGGGGTTGAGGTGGCGTAGATGCGAGCGGCCTGTGCAATCAGATGCGCATCGACACCGGTGATCCGGGCCACCCGATCCAGCGGATACGCGTCGATACGTTTACGGAAGCTGTCAAAGCCCACGGTCCACTGCGCAACGAAATCGGCGTCGTACAGGCCTTCGTCCAGAATGACTTTCAGCCAACCAAGGCACATGGCGGCATCGGTTCCGGGTTTCAGCGGCAACCACAGATCGGCCAGTTCGGCATTTTCGCTGCGCCGTGGGTCCAGCACGATCACCTTGGCCCCGCGCTCCTGCGCCCGTCGGATGGCATTGTGGACCGGTGTCCATGAATGCGCCTTGGGGTTGTGTCCGAACAGGACCACGCATTGCGTGTTGGGGTAGTCGGGGTAGGGATACCAGCCGTAGACGAGTCGATTGATCGCGGCGGTGTTCCCGGCGCACATCGCCACGCCGCTGATCCAGTTGGGCGACCCCAGCAGGTTCATAAAGCGGCGTGCCATCCCGTTGTCGGTCTGGGTGTTCCATTGCGAGGTCGATACGGCGAAGGCCTCGGGGCCGTGCCGGTTGACGATGGCGCCCAGCCGCGCCGCGATATCGTCCAGCGCCTCGTCCCAACTGACCTGTTGCCATTTGCCGTCGCCCCGCGCTCCGGCCCGGCGCAGCGGGTACAGCAGGCGGTTGGGGTGGGCAAAACCTTCGGGCGCGTGAACGCCCTTCATGCAGATGTTGGCGCGCAGCGGGCGCGGATCAATCGCCTTGACCCGTACGTCCGCGACAAGACCGCTGTCGGGAACTTCGGCCTCTACCTGGCAATAGATGTCGCATCCCGAGCACAATACACGTCGCGTGGTCATCCCTTGGTTTCCTTTCTGCGGGCACGTTTGCCCATGTCTTCGCGCTGGTCGCGGTTGCGGCCAAAGACGGGGTTTATGACGGGGGTCGAGTCCATCGCCGTGACCGGTTCGCCGCAGCAGGCACAGACGGTTTGCACGATCAGCGGATGGTCGCGTCCGCGATGTTCAAGGCTGACCGGGGGCAGGCCGCCCGGCCATGGGCCGAACCACTTGTCGCCCCATTGTTTGAGCGCGATCACTACGGGCCAGAGGTCCAGCCCCTTTTCGGTCAGCACGTATTGTGCCTTGCGGGGTTTGTCCTCGGGGGCGTTGCGCCGAAGGATGCCCGCCTCTTCGAGTGACGTCAGCCTTTGGGTCAGCGATCCCGGTGCCATGCCGGTCTGGCGGCGCAGCCCCTCGAACGAGCGGTTGGACAGGAACAGTTCCCTCAGGATCAGAAAGGTCCATGCGTCAGCAATGTCGGCCCCCGCCCGTGCGATCGAGCAGTATTCTTCTGACAGTTCGTTGCGACGCATATCGGCACCTGTAATTTTGATTCAAAAAATGTACCAAAAATCCGATCACGTCAACACAAAGCCCGGCACCGGTCCGTGCCGCCGAAGCAAAGCAGAAATGGAAAAAGATCTAGAAGGGCCAGACCAGCAGGATCATCGGGATGGCCACGGCCACCACGAGGATCTCAAGCGGAAGACCCATGCGCCAGTAGTCGCCAAAGGTGTACCCGCCGGGGCCAAGGATCAGCGTGTTGTTCTTGTGCCCGATTGGCGTCAGAAAAGCGCAGGAGGCGGCCACCGCTACGGCCATCAGGAACGGGTCGGGGCTGACGCCAAGACTGTTGGCCATCTGTATGCCCACAGGGGCCGCCACAACCGCCGTGGCCGTGTTGTTCAACACGTCGGACAGGGTCATCGTGACGATCATCAACAGCGTCAGAAGCACCCATGCCGGCCAGCCCGAGCCAAGGTCCACCAAAGCCTGTGCGATCAGGGCCGTTCCGCCTGCCTCGTCAAGCGCCGCACCCAGTGGGATCATCGACCCCAACAGAACCACCACGGGCCATTCGATATGGTCGTAAAGGTCCGAGATAGACAAGACGCCGGTCAGGACATAGGCCACAACCACCACGCCAAGGGCTACCGGAAGATAGACCCAGCCAATCGCCGCCATCGTGACGGCCAGGGCAAAGATGCCGATCGCCAGCCAGACCTTGGTGAAATCGGTTACAACAAGACCGCGATCCGCAAGGGGCAGAACCCCCAGCCAGTCGGTCAAGCTGGTCTCGTCGCCTTCGGGGCCCAGCAACAGCAGGATGTCACCAGGACGGACAATCGTGCGGCGCACCTCTTTGCTGATCCGGCGCCCTTCGCGCGAGATGCCCAAAAGCACGGTCCGCTGCCGCTTGGCCAGCCCAAGTTGGCGGGCGGTCCGGCCGGCGATGCGCGCATTCTCAGGCACGACCGCCTCGATGATCGACAGGCCCTCTCCGGCGATGCCAAGCCGCTGTTTCTCATCGTCGTCGGTAAAGTCCAGCGAAAGCGCGGCGCGAAATTCGTCCAGGGCCTCGGGGCTGGCCTCGATGACGATGGCGTCGCCTTCTTCCATCATGGTGTTGCGCTGCAACCCGTAGCGGCGCGTGCCGTCCCGGGCGAGCCCAAGGATCGCCACGTCGTTCTGTTCGGCGGTGTCGTAAATCTCGAACAGGCGCCTGCCTGCCAACGCCGATCCGGTCGGCACCTTGAGTTCGGCAACATAGTCCTTGGCGCGTTCGCGCACCTCGGCCAGCGCGCCTTCGCCCTTGGCCTTGGGCACCAGACGCCACCCCAGCAAGGCGACAAAGGCGATCCCGACCAGGGCAATCACCCCGCCGACGGGCGCAAAGTCGAACATCCGAAAGCTTTCTCCCAGCTGGTCGCGCCGGATTTCGGCAATGACGATATTGGGCGGGGTTCCGACCAGCGTGACCATACCGCCCAGAATCGTGCAGAACGACAGCGGCATCAGCGACAGCCGGGCAGGGCGCCCGGCCTTGCGGGCGGTCTGGATGTCGACCGGCATCAGCAGGGCCAGCGCCGCGACATTGTTCATGAAGGCCGACAGCACCGCCCCGATGCCGCCGATAAAGGCAATGTGCCCGCCAAGGCTGCGCGAGGCGTCGATCAGGGTTCGGGTGATCAGAAACACTGCGCCTGACCGGACCAGCCCGGCGGATACCACCAGCACCAGCGCCACCACGACGGTGGCCGGATGCCCGAACCCGGCAAAGGCGCGTTCAGCCGGGATAACATGCAGCAAGACCGCCGCCAGCAACGCCGAAAAGGCGATCAGATCATAGCGGATGCGGCCCCACAGCAGCAGGGCAAAGACCGCGCCGAACAGCGCAAAGAGGATGGTCTGGTCAGCAGTCATCGGATGCATGGTCTCCCTGTACGGGCCGACTGCATGCGATTTCCGCCCCCCTGTCAAACCGCCAAGACGTTTCGGATGTGAAAAAAGGGGGCACGCAGGGCCCCCTTTTCGTCAATCGTCTTGGCGGTGGGGATCAGCCTTCGGCGTCCAGCACCTTGCGGGCCACGCGGAAGCACTCCAGCGCCTGCGGCACACCACAGTAAATGCCGATCACATGGATGATGGCGCGGATTTCTTCCTTGCTTACGCCGTTGTTCACCGCGCCGCGGCAATGGGTTTCCCATTCGTGCATCTTGCCCAGCGCCCCGATCATGGCGAGGTTCATCATCGACCGGGTCTTGGGGTCGATCGTGTCATCACCCCAGCCAAAGCCCCAGCACCATGCGGTCATCGCCTCCTGAAAAGGGCGAGTGAAATCATCTGCCGCGGCAAGGTTCTTTTCCACGTATTCCGCGCCCAGCGTGGATTTGCGCTGTTCCAGGCCTTTTTCGAAAAGATCCTGATCCATGGTATCGTCTCCAGTCTTTCACAAGGGAGGGCCGGGGCACATGGATGCCCCGGCCCCGGTTGACAAGCGTGCCGATTATTCGGCCGGTTGCGGTGCCGCGACCGGACCGTCGTCGTCATGGGTAGTGGGCAGACCAAGCGCCTCGCGCTTGACGTCCCGCCAGATCGCCTTGACCAGCGACAGCCCCATGAGAACCATCACAAGGCTGAAGGGCAGGGCCCCGATCACCATGGCGGTCTGGATTGCGCTGAGCCCGCCGGCGATGATCAGCGCCCCCACGACCAGCGCAAGCGCCGCGCCCCAGAACAGGATGTGCGGGCGGGCCTTTGGGCCTTCGTCACCCGCGGCGTTGATCGTGTTGATGATCAACACGGCCGAGTCCGCCGAAGTCACCAGATACGTCAGCAGCAGGACCACGACGACAAGGGACATGATCCAGGCGAGGTTCTCGCTGAGGATCACCGCCAGCGTGGCAAAGAGCTGATCCGATGCACCCGCACCGGTGATGGCCCCGGCCGCTTCTCCGGTCAGTTCAAGGTTGATGGCGGTGCCGCCGACAATGGCAAACCAGACAAAGCACATCAGCGACGGGATGATCAGTGCGCCCAGCACATATTCCCGGATTGTCCGACCCTTGGAAATCCGCGCCAGAAAGACACCGACGAACGGCGCAAAGGCAATCCACCACGCCCAGTAGAAGATCGTCCAGGCCCCTTGCCACCCGGCAAGCTGTGACGCTTCAGAGCCATCGACGCCGTCCGAGACCCAGACCGTAAAGATGCTGGTCGGGATCGACAGAACATAGTCAAAGATGCCGACGAACAGCGCCTGAAGGCCAAAGAAGGTCGAACCGAAGGCCACGAAGAACAGCAGCAGGAAAAAGCTGAGCCCCATATTGATGTTGGACAGCCACTTGATGCCTTTGCCGACCCCGGACAGGGCCGACAGGGTCGAGGCGCCCATGATCACCAGCAGCGCCAGAATGATCGCCGCGGTCGAGGTCTTTTGTCCGCCATCTTCGGTAGCGGTGTACAGCCAGTCGCCAAAGCCGATGCGCGAAAGGCCAGCCACGAATTGTTCGACGCCAAAGCCCAGCGTCTGGGCCACGCCCAGAACCGTGGCCACGACGGCAACGATGTCGACAAGGTGCCCGATCGGCCCCGAGAGCTTTTCGCCAAAAATCGGTGCCAGCGCCGACCGGATGGTCAGCGGCAGGTTGCGTCGATAGGCGAAAAAGGCCAGCGACAGTCCGACAATCGCATATGACGCCCAAGCGGCAAGCCCCCAGTGCGTGAAGGACCAGACATAGGCCGAACGCACATTATCGGCGGTGGACCCTTCGGACAGCCCCCGGATCGTATCCGGGTTCGAAGCCCAGTGATACATCGGTTCGGCGGTGGCGAAGGTCAGCATCCCGATGCCGATACCCGCGCCGAACATCATCGAGAACCACGAGAAATTGGAAAACTCCGGTTCGTCGTCGTGGTGGCCCAGCTTCATCCGTCCGGCCTTGGGCCAAAGCGCCAGCGCAAAGCAAAGCAGGACGAAAAAGGCCATCACGTAGACGTACCAGAAATTGAACGAGGCCAGAATAAAGCTGTTCATGGCCCCCAGCGCCGCGCTGGCCTGTTCCGGAAAGGCCACGGCCCAGAGGATCAGGCCAGCGACGATGATTTTTGCGGTGATCGTCACATCCTTGGTAAAGCCGCGGTAGAACCCGCGTTGGGCTGTGCGAATGGGCAGATCTGTCAGTGGTGGTTCTATGGACAAGTTTGGTCCCTCCCTGTTGCGTCTGGTTTGGCCGCTTCGTGGCGGCGTTATTTTAGTTTGATCGCGACGTTCTTTGTCTGGACGTAGTTCCAGAGCGCCTCGCGGCCCTTTTCGCGCCCGTAGCCGGATTTGCCAAAGCCGCCAAAGGGCGTTTCCACGCCGCCCGCGAACCATTCGTTGACAAAGACCTGACCCGCCCGCAGGTGCCGTGCGGCCTGCGTCGCCCGATCGAGGTTGCCGGTAAAGACACCGGCGACCAGCCCGTATTCGGTGCCATTGGCGATCTCGATGGCCTGCGCGTCATCGCTGAAGGACAAGACCGAAAGCACCGGACCAAAAACCTCTTGCCGGGCGATCTCCATGTCCGGTGTGACACCGGCCAGAACGGTTGGTTCAAGGAAAGCGCCGGGCCGGTTCAGGCGGCGCCCGCCGGTTGCGGTGCGCGCACCCTGTTCTTCGGCCCGGATCACCATGCTTTCGGCGCGGTCGCGCTGAGCTTCGGACACCATGGCCCCCATGTTGGCGCCGCCCTCTGTGCGGTCGATGCCGGGGCCAACCGAAAGCGACGAGGCCACCTTGGCCGCGCGTTCGACCAGTTCCTCCGCGCGGCTTTCATGCACGATGACCCGAGACATGGCAGAACAGACCTGACCGGCGTTGAAATAAATGCCCCAGCGCAGGTCGTTCTCGAAAGCTTCCAGATCGGCGTCGTCATGTACGATAGCCGCCGATTTGCCGCCCAGTTCCAGCACGCAGGGCACCACGTTTCGGGCCGCCGCCGTGGCGATGGCGATGCCGGTCGGAACCGAGCCGGTAAAGACGATCTGATTGACCTGCGGATGCGACGACAGCGCCGCGCCCGCGTCCTGACCCAAACCGCAGAGCAGGTTGACCGCACCTTTGGGCAGGCCCACAGCCTCGGCCGCATGGGCGAACCACGCGTTGGACAGGGGCGTCATCTCGGGTGTCTTGATGACACAGGTGTTGCCGGTGGCCAGCGCCGCCGACAGCGAGCGCGCGGTCATTTCCACCGGGTAGTTCCACGGGATGATCTGGGCCGAAACGCCATAGGGTTCATTTTCCGTCCAGTCGAAATAGCCGCCGCCCAAGGGGATCGACCGGCCTTCGACGGTCGAGGCCTGATTGCCGTAGTATTCGAAATAGAGCGCCGCGCCCTGAACCTCGATGTGGGATTCCCACAGCGGCTTGCCCTGTTCCAGCGTCAGTACCTCGGCGATCTCGTCGATGTGGTCCAGAAGGTAGCGGCCCATGGCCTGAACAAGGCGGCCGCGTTCGATCGGGCGCATGTCCCGCAGGGCGCCGGACAGGTGCACGCGCCGCGCTGCCTGCACCGCGCGATCCACGTCGCCCGCATCGGCCAGCGCATGTTCGGCCAGTTTTTCGCCCGTGGCAGGGTTGGTCACGTCGATGCGGCCCGCGCCGCCATCAACCCAAACGCCGTCGATGTAGTTTTTCCAATAGGGGGCAATCTGCATGGGGTCCGTCTCTTGCTTGTCGCGTCGGTGCGCGACGGGTCAGTTCAGTTCGGCAGAGCCTTCGCACTTGCGCAGGTCGTCCGTGAGGGTCAGCCAGTCCAGCCTTTCGGCGTGGTGGCAGTGCAGGTCCGGGGCATAGGCCTGTGGATCGTCGCGCGAAACACCGTAAAGATGGATTTCGCCCGGCCAGCGTGTGCTTTCAAAGCTCATCTGCGTTCCGCATTCGGGACAAAAGCCGCGCGTGGCGATCCGGGAAGATTGATAGAATTTGCACGTGCCGGTCCATGTCACGTCACCGGTGGCAAAGCCCATCCAGGCCACCACCGGAGCCGAACAGGCCCGGCGGCAGCTGTCGCAATGGCAAAGCGCCGTCCAGACCGGGGCGGTTGCCGCGCGATAGCGGATGTGACCGCACAGGCAACGCCCCGTGATCTCAGCCATCCACGGCCTCGCGCATCCAGCGTTGCAGGTGCAGGATCGAATGTTCCGAGTTCACGCCGCAGCCGGGATCGACCACCAGAGGGCCGGGCACGTAGCCACGCGATTTCAGCCCGCGCTGCACGGATTCGACAAGGTGGATGTCCTCTTCGACCGTGGTGGCCCGGTCCTGCTGGGCCATGCGCCGGACGGTTTCATTATCGTAGCCGCCGATGGAATACCAGCCGCGCCAGACCACAACGTGATCGGCATCGATTGCCCGCCAGTGGTAAGTGTTCAGCAGGTTGCCCGGGTAAACCTGGAACGAGAACATCGGCCAGAGGAACCACGACGAATATTTCTCGTTGTTCTCGAACCCGCTGTTGATGTCATAGGTCATCTGGTCAAGGCTGTTGCATTCGGTCGTGTGACGCAGGCAATAGCCCTGGGGCTGGATGTCGTAGGTTTCCGGCTTGATGACGCCGGTCGAAAAGGTCGGGTGGTTCAGCGAGCAGTGGTAGCACTCGGAATAGTTCTCGACCGAGACCTTCCAGTTGCAGTTTTCCGGGATCTCGACCCATTCCAGCGGTTTCAGTTCGGCCCAGTTGGGTACGAAGGATTCCAGTTCCGCCCGCGCGCCGGGGAACCATTCGTCCATCGGCTTGGCCTCGTTGTCGAGGTTGACGAAGATAAAGCCGAGGAAGACCTCCGTGCGCACTTCGGTCAGGCAGATCTTGGACTTGTCGAAACCGGGCACGGTCTTGGCGTTGGGGGCCGCGCGCAGACCGCCGGTCAGCTCATAGGTCCATGCATGGTAGGGGCAGACCACCACACGGGTCGATCCTTCGCCGCTGACAAGCTGGTGCGCCCGGTGCTGGCAGACGTTGTAGAAGGTGCGGATGACGCCATCACGGCCCTTGATGCTGAACAGGCTCTGGTCGGCCAGTTCAAAGGCGAAGTAATCGCCGGGATTTTCCAGTTGGCTGGCGTGACCGGCAAACTGCCATGTCTTGGCCAACAGGCCAACCTTTTCGACCTCGAAGATCGCTGGATCGGTATAGTAGCGGGCCGCAAGAGAGCGGACCGGCTCGACGTGAAGGTTCATTCTGGCTCCTCCAGGTAAAGGCCAAGCTGGTGGCGGCGGTGATGGAATTTATCGACCCGTTCAACGATTTCGTCCGAGGCCACAGCGATCACGAAACTCAGCAGGGTTTCCAGCAGCACGATGGTCGAAACGGAAGAGGGGAAGAATTGCGGTGTATCGGCTGCAACGACAAAGCCGTGATCCGCGCCACGGATGACCGGGCTGGCGGGGCTGTCGGAAATGCCGATGATGGTTGTGCCTTGTTCACGGGCGATGTTCAGCGCCTCGATGACCTCGGTCCGGTAGGGGCGGCAGGTCATGGCAATTAGCACATCGTCCGGCCCGGCCCATGCCAGATCGTCGATGGCGGTGGATCCGGGACGCGGAATGGCGTGGAACTGACGCATTCCGGTCGAGGCAAGGTAGGTGAAGTTGCGTGCGTTGGCGTTATTCACGCCAACACCCAGCGTGTAGACTTGGCCACTGGCCCAAATCGCCTCGGCCGCGGCCTTTAGCCGTTCAGCATCGATTCCGGCAAGTGTTTCCTCGACGTTGCGCATCGCGGCTTCGGCCATGTCTGCATAAAGCCCGCCGAGGTCGCCGGATTTGCGAATGTCCTGCAACCAGCGCGCGCGGTCGGGAAAGCTGGCCGTGCCGTTGCGGATTGCTTCGCGGAAAGGTGCGCGAAAGTCTTCGTAGCCCTCGAAACCCACTTGTCGCGCCATGCGGACAAAGGTGTTGGGCTTGACCTTCGCGGCCTCCGCGATCTCGCGCACGGTGGAAACGCCCACGTCCTGCGGGTGTTCCAGCACGTAACGCGCGGCTTTCTGCGCTTCTGGTGTCAGCGCGTCCCATTCGGCGCGAAGCCGGTCGAGGATGGTTGATGAAACATTTGTGCCAATCATGATTGACATTGGTACACATGTCCACTTAGCCTGTCGAGCAGTTTCCCGCCCTGACGGGATTGAATTGCGACTCTCGAACAGGTGGAGACGAGATGAGTGAGAAAGCCCTGCCCGAAACGGCGCGCGTGGTGATTGTTGGTGGCGGTGTCATGGGGGTGGGTCTTGCCTATCACCTTGGCCACGAAGGCTGGGGGCCAGAGACGGTCCTTTTGGAAAAGGCGGAACTGACCAGCGGCAGCACATGGCATGCGGCGGGGCAGATCACCCATTCGACCTCGTCCTTCAGCCTTGGCAAATGTGTCGATTACAACATTGGCCTGTATTCCGGTGCGCTGGAAAAAGAGACCGGGCAGGCCGTTACCTGGCACGGCTGCGGGTCTTTCCGCCTTGCCTATACCGAGGACGAGATGGACTGGCTGCGCCACACGTTGTCGGTGGGCCGGACGTTGGGGTTCAACATCGAACTGGTCGGGCCAGAGAAGGTTGCCGAACTCCACCCGTTCTACAATCTCGACGGCGTGCTGGGCGCGCTGCACACGCCGGATGACGGCCACGTGGACCCGACCAACGTCACCATGGCGCTTGCGGCGGGCGCGCGGGCCAAGGGCGTCCGCATCGTGCGCCGGTGCCGCGCAACCAACATCACCCAGGCCGAGAACGGCGAATGGGTGGTCGAAACCGAACAGGGCACAATCCGCTGCGAGCATGTCGTGAACGCCGGCGGCACCTATGCCCGCCAGATGGGCGAATGGTCGGGCCTGCAACTGCCCATGACGTCCATGACGCACCATTACTTCGTGACCGACGAGGTGCCCGAGTTCCAGAACCTGGACCGCGAATTGCCGGTGATCCGCGATGACCGCAAGGTTTCCGGGTATATCCGGATGGAACAGAAAAAGGGGCTGATCGGGATCTACGAAAAGGCCAATCCCAACTCGGTCTGGCATGATGAATGCCCGTGGGAATACGAAAACTGGCTGTTCGATGCGGATTACGACCGGGTCATGCCCTGGCTCGAAGAGAGCCTGAACCGGATGCCGATCTTTGCCGAATTGGGGATCACCCGCGATGTGCATGGCGCAATCAGCCATCCGCCGGATGGCAACCCGCTGATCGGCCCGGCACCGGGCGTGCGCAACTACTGGTGCTGCTGCGGCACGCAGATCGGCATCGGCTGGGGCCCCGGCCTGACGCGCGAACTGGCCCGATGGATGGTTCACGGCGCGGCGGATATCTCCATGCGCGACTACGATCCGCGCCGCTTTGGCAGCTACGCCACCAAGGAATGGCAGGTGACCAAGGCGGAAGAGGACTATTGCCTGCGCCACGAGATTCCGTTCCCGCATTTCAACCGGCTTGCCGGCCGCCCGATCAAACCCTCGCCGCTGTATGAAACCCTCAAGAACAAGGGGGCGGTTTACGAAGAGGTTTATGGCTTTGAACGTCCCCGTTGGTTCGCCAAGGACGGTGTCGCGCAAGAGGATCACTATTCCTTCCGGCGCAACGAAGTGCACGACATGGTTGGCCAGGAGGTCCGGGCCGTGCGTGAACGGGTGGGCGTGATGGACGTGACCGCCTTTACCAAGGTCATGGTAGAGGGGCCGGATGCCTATGCGCTGCTGGACCGGCTGACCGCCAACCGGATGCCGCAAAAGACCGGGTCGATCACGCTGACCCACATGCTGAACCGTCGTGGCAGGATCGAGCTGGAAACCACCATCGTGCGCATGGCCGAAGACAAGTTCTATCTGGTTTGCGCGGCCTTCTTCGAACAGCGTTTGCTGGATCACCTCGACACATATCGCGGCGACGCGGCGGTAACGGTTTCCGCGCTGTCCGACAGTTGGGGGGCCTTGTCCCTGAACGGGCCGCGCGCACGTGACGTGCTGGCGGCCACCACGGATGCGCCGCTGGACAATGCTTCGTTCCGCTGGCTGTCGGCGCAGGAAATCACCGTGGCAGGCCATCAGGTCTGGGCCTTCCGCATGTCCTATGCGGGCGAATTGGGCTGGGAACTGCACATGCCCTTTGCCGCGGTCAAGGATGTCTACGACGCGCTTTGGTCCGCGGGTGAGGCGCACGGCATCGCCGATTACGGCAGCTTTGCCATGAACGTCATGCGAATGGAAAAGGGCTTTAAAGGGGCGGGCGAGCTGACCAACGAAGTCACTCTGGCCGAGGCGGACGTGCTGCGGTTTGCCCGCAAGGACAAGGATTACCTTGGCCGCGACCTGACGCTGAACGAAGAGCGGCCCTGGGTCTGTGCCTATCTTGAAATCGAACCCGATGGGGTCGTCGACGGCCACGGCGGCGAGGCGATCCTGCTGGACGGCCGTGTTGTGGGATCCACCGCTTCGGTGGCCTATGGGCACACGGTCGGCAAGATCCTTGCCTTTGCATATGTGAAACCCGAAGCCGCCGAACCGGGCACCCAGTTGCAGGCCATCATCCACGGCGAAACCCGCGCCGCCCGGGTTCTGGGCGAACCTGCCTATGATCCGCAAAGCATGCTTCCGCGTACCGATGCGGCGGCAGTTCCGGCGCAATAGACTGGCTGCGAATCGGATAGCGACAGGAGAAATGCAATGACCCTTCCCGACACGATGCGCGCCATGGTCACCATGGGCCACGGCGATATCGACCAGATTGTCCTGCATGAAACATGGAAGCGGCCTGACCCGGCTCCGGGGGAGGTGTTGGTACAGGTCGGGGCCTGTGGGCTGAACAACACTGACGTGAACACGCGCAGCGGCTGGTATTCCAAGACCGTGACCGAGGCGACGACCGGCGGGGCCTATCAGGAAGTGGGCGAGGAAGACCCGTCATGGGGCGGCGCCCCGATCGTCTTTCCGCGTATTCAGGGCGCTGACGTTGCGGGCAAGATCGTTGCCGTTGGCGAGGGCGTTGATCCGGGCCGCATCGGCGAGCGCATCATCGTCGATTGCTGGCTGCGTGACCCGGCAGACCCTATGGACAAGAACAAGACCGGCTACTTTGGCTCTGAACGAGACGGCGGCTTTGCCGAATACGCCACGATGCCCGCCCGCAACGCGCTGGCGGTGAATTGTTCGCTGTCCGACGCGGAACTGGCGACCTTCTCTTGTTCTTATTCCACGGGTGAGGGGATGCTGACCCGCGCCAATGTCACCGCCGCTGACACGGTGCTGGTGCCGGGGGCTTCGGGCGGGGTTGGCGGCGCGGTGGTGCAGCTGGCCAAGCGCCGTGGCGCCCGCGTGATCGCCATGGCCTCGGAGGCCAAGCACGATGCGGTGGCCGCCCTTGGACCGGACGTGATCCTGCCCCGGGCACCGGAGAACCTGCGCGCTGCGCTGGGTGACGAAAAGATCACCGTTGTCGCAGATGTGGTTGGCGGGCCCTATTGGCCGAAATTGATCGACATTCTGGAACGTGGCGGTCGCTACACCTGTTCGGGTGCAATCGCCGGCCCGATGGTGGAATTCGATCTGCGCACGTTCTACCTGCGGGATCTGACCTTTACCGGCTCCACCGTGATTGACCCGGAGGTCATGCCGAACCTCGTGCGCTACATCGAAGCCGGCGAGATCAAGCCCGCGCTGGCCGCCACCTATCCGCTGGAGCAACTGCGCGAAGCGCAGACCGCCTTCATCGCCAAGAACCACACCGGTAACATCGTGGTCACGCCATGACAGACGAGGCTTTTGCACGGGCTTATCACGCACTGACCCTGCTGATAGCCGCCAATCCGCAGCTCGTGGGGTTTGCGGGCTGGCCCCTTGCGCGGGCGCAGACCCTGCCGCAGACCAGCGTTCCGGCCGTGCAGTTCGTGCGCGGCTGGACCGAGGGAAACACCGCCACCACGGCGGAACTGCATGAGGCTGTCCGTGAAATCGCGGATCTTGCCGACTGGCGCCAGACCTATTCCGAAGACGAGGTCGGGGCGGATTTCCTGAATCGTTACGGATGGTTCGAGCTGGTCGGTCCCAAGGGGCATTTCCATTCGAACGAGGTGCGCGCCTACATCGCCTACTGGGGGGAAAACCTCTATTACCCGTGGCACGTCCACGAGGCCGAAGAACTGTACTACATCATCGCCGGCCAAGCCCTGTTCGAGGCCGAAGGTATGCCTTCTCAGGTGCTTGGCCCGGGTGACATCCGTGTCCACAGTTCGAACCAACCCCATGCAATGACGACGACCGACAGCCCGGTTCTGGCGCTGGCGCTTTGGCGCGGGGCAGGGCTGGCCGGGGTGCCACGCATGGGCACCGCCTAGTCAGCATCCAAGCGGAGGAGCGCCCGGGATGAAGATCACCCGCATTCGTGTCTACCAGACGGGCTTGCCCTACGTGGGCGGCTCTTACGGGTGGGGCGCGGGGAACGCGATCACCGTCGCGCAGGCAAGCGTCGTGGTGATCGACACAGACGCGGGCCTGTCGGGCTGTGGTGAATTCACGCCCTGCGGCGAAAACTACATGGTTGCCCATTCCGAAGGCGTCCCTGCGCTGGCCCGACTGGTCGCGCCCCGCCTGCTGGGCGAAGACCCGCGACAGGTGGCCCGGATCGAACGGATCATGGACCACGCGGTTCAGAGGCACGGCTATGCCAAGGCGCCGTTCGATGCCGCCTGTTGGGACATTCTGGGGCAATCCTGCGATCAGCCGGTCTGGATGCTGCTTGGCGGCAAACTGACGGACGGGGCACCGATGTATCGCGTCGCGCCCCAGAAGGCGACGGAGGAGACACTGGCCGAAATGCAGCGCTATCGCGAGGCCGGTTATCGCCAGTTCCAGATCAAGGTCGGCGGCGACTGGGCCAGTGACATCGACCGCATCCATGCCGGTGTCGCGTTGCTGCAACCTGGCGAAAAGGCCATGGCCGACGCCAACCAGGGCTGGCGCGTCGACAATGCCATCCGCGTGGCCCGGGCAACCCGCGATCTTGATTTCATCCTTGAACAGCCCTGTCGCACCTACGAGGAATGCCAGCAGGTCCGCCGCGTGGCCGAACAGCCGATGAAGCTGGATGAATGCGTGACCGGCATGGCCATGGCGCAGCGCGTCGTGGCTGATCATGGGGCCGAGATCTGTTGCCTGAAGATCTCTAACCTTGGCGGGCTGTCCAAGGCGCGCCGGGTGCGGGATTTCCTCGTCGACAACCGTATTCCCGTGGTCAGCGAGGATTCCTGGGGCGGTGAGATCACCAGCGCCGTCGTGGCCCATTTCGCGGCCTCGACGCCCGAGGACTATCTTCAGAACACGACCGACCTGATGAACTACAACACGCGGTCCACCGGACTCGGCGGGCCGGTTGCGCGGGACGGCAAGCTTTTTGCCAGCGACACGCCCGGCCTGGGCGTGACGCCGGATTTCGACAGCCTTGGCCCCCCAATCGCGGAGTTTCGCGCATGAAGATCACCCGTATCACAGTGTTCCACGTCGATCTGCCGTTGGAACACCCCTACTGGCTGTCCGGTGGCCGGTTGAAGTTCGAGGTCCTCGACGCGACGCTGGTCAAGATCGAAACCGACGCCGGGATTACCGGTTGGGGGGAAGGGACACCTTGGGGGCATACCTATGTTCCCGCCCACGGGCCCGGTATCCGCGCGGGCATCCAGACCATGGCGCCTTTCATTCTGGGCCTCGACCCGCGCCGGGTGCTGGAGGTCGAGCGGGCGATGGACCTCGCCTTGCCCGGGCATCTTTATGCCAAGTCGCCCATCGACATGGCCTGCTGGGACATCGCGGGGCAGGCGGCGGGGGTGCCGATCGCGGACCTGATGGGCGGCGGCTCTCGCACGCCGCGCCCCATTGCCTCGTCCGTCGGGGCCAAGACGGTCGAGGAAACCCGCGAGGTCATGGATCGATATCGCGCGCGTGGCTACATTGCCCATTCGGTCAAGATCGGCGGTGACGTTGACCGCGATATTGCCCGTATCCGTGACGTCGAGGCGCATCGCGCCCCCAACGAAATCGTTCTCTACGACGTCAACCGGGGCTGGACCCGCGCGCAGGCCTTGCAGGTCATGCGCGCGACCGAACCGCTCTGCGTGACCTTCGAACAGCCCTGTGAAAGCCTTGACGACATTGCCGCGATCGCGGGCAAGCACGCGGCGCCGGTGTCCGTCGACGAAAGCCTTGTCACGCTTCAGGACGCCGCCCGCATCGCGCGGGACGGGCTGGCCGAGGTTTTTGGCATCAAGCTGAACCGGGTGGGCGGCCTGACCAAGGCGGCGCGGATGCGCGATATTGCCCTTGCCCATGGCATCGACATTTTCGTCATGGCCACCGGCGGCAGCGTTCTGGCCGATACCGAGGCGCTACACCTTGCGGCCACCGTTCCGGATGCCAATTGCCGCGCGGTCTGGGCCTGTCAGGACATGATCACGCTGGACATTGCCGGGGGCCGTGGCCCGCGGAATGTCGACGGCCACCTGCATTTGCCTGAAACGCCCGGTCTGGGCGTCCACCCTGATGAAACCACCTTGGGTGATCCTGTGGGAGTCTACGCATGAAGATCACGCGCCTGTCGCTTTGGCATGTGGCTCTGACCAGCCATACCGCCTATTATATGGCCGATGGCAAGACCTGTGACACGGTGGAAACCGCCGTGATCGCGGTTGAGACTGATGACGGTCTGACTGGCTGGGGCGAGGTCTGCCCGATCCCGCATTACCTGCCTGCCTATGCGCGCGGCGTGGGGCCGGCCTTGCAGGAACTGGCGCCAGTGCTGATCGGCGGCGACCCTGTCGGCGTAGGCGCGTTGATGGCCAAGGCCGACGCCTATCTTCAAGGGCATGTCTATGCCAAGTCCGCGCTGGACATCGCGCTGTGGGACATCACCGGTCAGGTGGCGGGCCTGCCCCTGCATGCCCTTCTGGGTGGCCAGCGGCAGGCGGACATGCCGCTTTATCATTCGATCACCTGCGTCGAACCCGATGAAATGGCCCGCATCGCGCGCGAGGCGCAGGGCCAGGGGATCACCCAGTTTCAGGCAAAGCTTGGTGCCTCGGGAGATTGGCAGACCGATGTCGAACGGCTGACCAAAGTGCGCGAGGCCGTTGGCCCCGGTCCGCTGGTCTATGGGGACTGGAACTGTGGCGCGGCCTCGCTGGAGGCAACGCGCGTGGGACGCGCGGTGGCTCATCTGGACGTGATGCTGGAACAGCCCTGCGCCACGCTGGAGGATTGCGCCCGCGTGCGGGCCGCCACAGGCCTGCCGATGAAGCTGGACGAACTGGCCCATGACACCGCCTCGCTGTTGCGGGCGCATGAATTGGGGGTCATGGACGCGGTGGCGTTGAAACTGTCCAAGTTCGGCGGGTTGTCCGCCACACGTCGGGCGCGCGATCTGTGCCTGCACCTTGGCGCACGCATGTGCATCGAGGACACATGGGGCAGCGATATCACCACCGCCGCGCTGCTGCATCTTGGTGCGGCGACCGAACCGGGGCGCGTTCTGAACGTCTGTGACCTGTCTGGCTATGTCGCGCCGCGCCTTGCCCCCGATGCACCCGCCCGTCAAAACGGCCGTATCGCCCCGCCCAAGGGCCCCGGCCTTGGCATCACCGTTGATACCGCGTGCCTTGGTACGCCCGACCTAATTCTGGACTAGACACATGAACAGACTGCACAGCCAAGACGAATGGATCGCCCGCGCCCGCGAGGTGCTGCCCGCTGGCGGTTTCGGCAACTTCGAGTCCGGGATCGTCATCGCGCGCGGTGACGGCAGCCGGGTCTGGGACGAAAATGGCAATGAATATGTCGACTACCTGATCGGGTCCGGTCCCATGCTGCTGGGCCATGGCCACCCCGAGGTTATGGAAGCTGTGCTGGAACAGTTGCCTTTGGGTATGACCTTTTTCGCCAACAACGCGCGCGGCATCGAACTGGCCGAGGCGATCGTGGACGCCGTGCCATGTTGCGAACAGGTGCGGTTCGTCGCCTCGGGCGGCGAGGCCGACATGTACGCGCTGCGGCTGGCGCGGGCCTATACCGGCAAGACCAAGATCCTGAAGTTCGAAGGCGGCTATCACGGGATGAGCGCCGAGGCGCAGATGAGCCTTGCGCCGACGAAGCAGGTGAATTTTCCAACCGCCGTTCCCGACAGTGCGGGCATTCCGCAGGGCGTGGCCGATCAGATGTTGATCGCGCCTTACAACGATCTGGAGGCCGTGGCTTCGCTGATGGCCGAACATGACGATATTGCCGCGCTGATCGTCGAACCTTTGCAGCGGATCATTCCGCCGCAACCCGGCTTTCTTCAGGGGCTTCGGGATCTTTGCACGAAGCATGGCGTCTTGCTGGTCTTCGACGAGATCGTGACCGGGTTCCGGCTTGCCTATGGCGGTGCGCAGGAACGGTACCGTGTGACGCCGGACATCTGCACCATGGGCAAGATCATCGGCGGCGGTTTTCCTCTGGCCGCGCTGGGCGCCAGCGCCGAGATCATGTCTCATTTCGACAAATCCGTTGTCGGGCCAGACAAGTGGCTGATGCAACTGGGGACGCTGTCGGGCAACCCGGTCGCCTCTGCGGCGGGTCTGAAAACCATGGAAGTGCTGCGCCGTGACGGCCAATACGATCAGCTGCGTGCGTTGGGTCAGCGTTTGCAGGACATGATGTCCGGCGCCCTGACAGAGGCGGGCGTCGCGCATCGGATTTGTGGCGATACCACGCTGTTTGATATCTACTTCACCGATGCGGAGTGCGTCGATTACCGCACCGCCAAGCACCGTGACCCCAAGGTGAACGAGGCCTGGAACGCGGCGCTCCGCCAAGCCGGCGTTTTCAAGTCTCCGGGCAAGCTCTATCCGTCTTTGGCGCTGACGGAGGCGGACATGGAACTGACCGAACAGGCCATTGCGCGCGCCGTGGCTGCAATCACCGCCTGACGGTCAGACAAGCAATTCGGCCCCGGCGTCCTGCGCGGCGGGGTCTTCTTCGGCTGCGGGATCTTCCGGCGGCAGCATCACCGAGGCATAAAGCGCGGCGTTGTCCGGTTCGGTCGCTGTTAGCGTGTATTCGTCCGCCACATATTCACGCTGAACCCAATCCACGTAGGACCCGATCAACATCCCGTCGCTGCCAAAGACCAGCGGATCGTGGCCTGCGTAGATGTCGAAGGTGGTGGTCGACACCATCAGTTCGTCAGGTGTGAGGTTCTCTTCCATCCCCCAGGACGCATAGCCCACATAGCTGGTTACGGTGAGGTCGGCGTTGTAGTCGCCCACCGCGTCCGTGGCGAAACTGGCCGTGCTCAGATGATCGGAATGTTCGATCCCCGCGTGTTCGCTGGTGTGGTCCTGAATGTGGATGTGATCCGGGGTGTGCATTTCCATCAGCGCGGTCAGCAGGCCTGTCAGATCCTCCGACGTGTAGGTCGCGCTGCCATCCACGGCCGTAATCGTCGGGATTTCCCCCTCGGCCAGTTGTTCAAGGCTTTGAAACCCGTATGTGGCCGAGCCGCTGCCATCGCCGAACCCGTCGGGCAGCCGCAGAAAGTACAAGCGCACGCCCGGATCGCTGGCCAGATAGGAACTGGCCAATTCGTAGGTTGTATCCCCGACTGTCACGCTGACCGTTTCGTCGACCCAATCCCCGGACCCGGCCATATAGCCATAAGCTGCTTTTTCGCCGGCCTCGCGCCCGGCCCAGTATTCCTCACCGCGGCCAGCGTCGCCAGCCGTGAGGTAGATCGTCGTTACCGGCTCGTCGCCGTCAATCAGCGTGTCCAGCGTAGGGTTCATGAACAACAGATCATCGTCCTGATGGGCGACGATCACCATGTCGCCTTGTCCGACAATCGGCGGGCCGGGATCGGTTGGCTCCGTCGGGTCGGTTGGATCGGTTGGATCCACCGGATCGACGGGGTCGACCGGATCTATTGGGTCCGTCGGATCGGTAGGGGCAGCGCCTTCGGTGACGTAGAGATCGGTGATCTCTCCGATCAAGGGGGTATCCCCCGCCCAGTTGGATGTGCCGACCAGCAGGTTCGCACGCGGAACATCGGCAGGGACAGCCCCCTGTTCCTCGGCCAGCCGGACACCGTCCTTGTCGATCCACATCAGCCCGGTTTCGTCGATGCCAAAGCTCCAGTCCGCGGTTTCTCCCTCGACGATCGCACCTTCGGCCACCACGCGGTGGATTTCTCCGTCCTGCCAGAGTTCCAGCATGACGCCCGAGGTGTTTTCGATCTGCGTAAACAGGATGTTGTTGGTGGCAGGACCGTCGCCAAAGTCGATCACCCGCTGCCAATAGCCGCCCTCTACGTCGTCAAAGCGTACGGTGACGTCGATCACAAAGGCCCCGTCGATCTGTTGCGGGCCGGCAACCGGGTCGGCGGGTGCGGTCGGATCAGTCGGCTCCACCGGGTCGGTCGGCTCCACCGGGTCCGTTGGGTCAACAGGGTCCGTAGGCTCCACAGGATCGACTGGTTCAGTTGTGCCCTGCGTTATCGTCAGGTCCAACACCACGCCGTCCAAGGCCCCTTCGCCCGGAACCCCGGAGTCCCCGACCAGCAGGGGACCTCGATCCACGACGTCGGGCACCACACCTTGACCGTCGGCCAGCAACGTGCCGTCCTTTTCCAGCCACATGCGCCCGTCCGCGTCGATCCCGACAGACCAGACCGCGTATTCGCCTTCGACCAGCGCGTCCGCCGCGGTTACGCTGTAAGTGATGCCATCTTGCACAAGGGTAAACCGCAGGTCGTCCGAGGTGCCGACCTGATGCAGGCGCAGGGCGTCCGCTGCACCGGCCCCGCCAAAATCAAAGACCGTCTGGTTGGCCGATGCGTCAAGATCGTCAAAGCGGGTGACCACATCCAGTTGAAAGGCACCGTCGATCTGCGAAGGGGCGTTCAGGCGGCCCCCATCCGGGGTCTCTCCGTCATGTGTGACGTCGATCCCCAGGATCGCACCGTCAAGCGGCGAATCCTCGGCCCAGTTGGATTCGCCCAACAGTTCGTTCAAACGGATGGTGTCCACAGGGACGGCTGCCGGCCCCTCGGCCAGGCGCAGGCCGTTTTTGTCGATCCACATGGTCCCGTCGGCGTCGATCCCCACGGTCCAGGTGGCGGTTTCTCCCTCGACGATGGCCTCGGGGGCGACCACGCGATGGGCCTCGCCATCCTGGTACAGGACGAACATCAGCGCATTCGTGTTCTCATACTGTGTCAGCAGGATATTGTTGCTGTTTGGTCCATCGCCGAAATCGAACACCCTTTGCCAATAGCCGGAGGCGAGATCGTCAAACCTTGCAATGACCTCGATCTCGAATGGGCCGGTGACATCCTCGATCTCGTCAAGAGGTCCGGTAATTTCAAGCGGTGGCATGACCCATCCCCCAAATGCGGCCGAAAAAGGCCCGGGCCCGGAACCAATGTTGCGCAAAGGGCGGAGGATTTGCCGCCTTGGGGCTGCCATTGGTCAACGGGCAGATGAAATCGCGTCAACAATGCGGCCTCGGGCCGACACTCGTACCTATGTCTGCCGGCATGCTAGCACGTCTCGTACTTTCGCTAAGGTAGAAATTAGCACCTGAAACAAGGAAGCTGCGTTTCCAGAAGGGAGACAGTGGGCGCGGCTTGTGGATGTCTGCGCCCGGACGCATGGTGATTGAGATACAGGTCAGGGGCGGACAGAAGCCGGGGGACAGGGGATGCGGGTCATCATTTTCGGTGTGGGCGCGGTAGGTGGCGTCGTCGCCGCCGCCTTGGCCTTGGAGGGGGTAGAGGTCGTGGGTGTGGCGCGCGGAGCCCGCCTTGCCGCGATCCGTGACCGTGGGCTCTTGCTGCGCAGTCATCGCGGCGAACACCGACTGCCGCTGGCCTTGGTGGCGCGGGCCACCGACCTGCTGCCCCGTCCCGAGGATGTGATCCTGCTGGCAACCAAAAGCCAGGACAGCGCGGCAGCGCTGGGGGATCTGCGGGCGGCAGGATACGCCCGGCAACCGGTCTTTTGCATGCAGAACGGTGTGGCGAACGAAGACCTTGCCCTGCGGTTCTTTGCCAATGTCCACGGGATCAATGTGATGTTGCCAGCGGAATATCTGGCACCGGACGAGGCGGTCTGTTTCGGCAGGCCGAACTTTGGCATTTTCGACATCGGCCGCTATCCAGAAGGGAGTGACGCCGCCGATGACAGGCTGGCGCGGATTCTGACCAAGGCGGGCATTCCGACATTCGTCACCGAAACCGTGATGCGGAACAAATACGGCAAACTGTTGGTCAACCTTGGTAATATCGTCGAGGCTGCGCTGGGCCGTGACGCCATGGAGCCGAAGATCACGCAGGCACTGCGGCAAGAGGCCATGGGGATCTTTGCCAAGGTCGGCGTGGACTGGCTGGACATGGGCGAAGGCGACCCGAGGCGCGGGACGCTGATGGAGTTTGCGGCATTGCCGGGGGCAGACCGAAAGGGCAACTCCACGACGCAGAGTCTTTTGCGCGGCGCAGGTTCGGTCGAGACGGATTATCTGAATGGCGAGGTCGCGATGATCGCGCGGCGGCACGGGCTTGATGCGCCGCTGAACGGTCGTGTGACAGCTCTGGCCACGCGGCTGGCCCGTGAAGGCAAGGCGGCAGGAACCCTGACACCTGCTGCGCTGGCCGCCGAACTGGGGCTGTGAGCCATCTGGCTCGTGCAAATTTGACCGATGCAGAGCGCGCGGTTTAACGGCCTCTAAACCTGCATGTCCTAGCCAAGTTTCGGGGGACATCATCGGTCGGAGACCATCCCGGAAATGGCCATGGGGCTGTCCATATGGGGGCACCTGCGGGGCGCGCTGTCTTGCGTTGTCATGCTGGGCCTGCTGAGTTCTGTTCTGCCCGTCAAGGTCGGCGCCGAACAGATCACTGTGGGCTGGACGCCGGTGCCGGGTCTGATGCAGGAAATGCCCGATGGGCGGCTCGGCGGGTTCATGATCGACCTTGCGCGCGCGCTGACGGCAGAGGCGCAATTGGACCTGCGGCTTGAACGTTACGAAACCGTCCCGGATTTACTGGCTGCGCAGGCCATGGGGCGGTCCGAAATGCTGGCCGGGGTGGTCGATCTGCCGTCTTTGCGGGCGACATCGCATTATTCGGATCCCCTTGCACAGACGCGCGTTTCGATTTTCCGCCACCGCACCCGCGGGCCGGATATCGACCCAGACACCGCGAGCGGGCTGCGCTTTGGTGCCATGCGCGGGGCCAGCGGGTCTGAACTGGTCGGGGTGTTGCTGCGCAACGAATTGACCACCTTTTCCACGCTGGACGCGCTGTTCCATGCCCTTGATGACGGGAGTATCGACGCGTTCGTGGGGCCGGGGGATGCATTTCTATGGGTGCTTGAGGCTCGCAACCTATCGGATGCATACGAGGAAATCCCGGAACCGATCCAGGTGTCGCCACGGGTCGTGGCGCTCCACCATGGCCGGACCGAACTGCGCAGCCGGATCGACGCAGCCGTCGTGACGCTTGAGACATCCGGCAAGCTGGACAAGATCCGCGAACGTTGGGGCATGGCACCGCCCCAGCCGCAACCGCAATCACTGACCGTGGGTATGCTGTTGGACCCGCCTTTCGTGGTCCTGACAGAGACGGGTGAACTGACCGGGTTTTCGGTCGAGGTCATGCGCGATCTTGCGGAACTGTCCGGTCTCAGCCTGACGTTCCAGAGGATTGCGCCGATGGATTGGCGCGAGGGGCCATCCCCAGAGGGCTATGATCTGATGTCTCTGGTGCCGATCACCAGCGAACGGTCAGGCAAGACCGGCTATGGTCTGCCGATCCTGACAACATCCTATTCGGTCTTTAGCTTGCGCAGGGAGGCGGGCAACAGCGGCTCGGTGGACTGGTCCGGTGTGCGGCTTGGCGTCCTGTCCACTGAGATGTCGCTGGCGCGACGGGGCAAGCTGGCAGAGGCGCGCGCCATACCCTTCGGCAGCCGACAAACGATGATTTTTGCCCTTTTGACCGGTCGGATCGATGCTGTCCTGCACGAAGCTCATAGTATGCGGCGCACCTTGTCGGGCAGGGGGTTGGATGCTCGGATCGTGGAATGGTCGCCGGACGTTTTCGATGTGGAACATGCCATTGGCTATCGCGCGGGGCTTCAGCCGGTGGTCGAGCGGATGGATGCGGCGGTTCCCGGCTATCTGGCCTCGCCCCGGTATGTTGATCTCAAGATCGCGTGGTTGCACGAAAGGCCGCATTGGGCGGTTGCGGGGTTGTCCAGCTATCTTGGCGCGACCGGGGCGGCGATGGTGCTGTTCGTGGCCGGGATGGGGTGGCAACGTTACCAGCGGCGCTTGTCCGAGGCGCGGCGCGACATTGCCGAAGACCTGATCGACAAGATTCCTTTGGGGCTGATCCTTCTGGGCCGGGATGGCCGGATCAAATACGTGAACGAGGTCACCGCCTCGACCCGGGCCTCGACCAGCGGAATGTTGTCCGTGGGCCGATGCTATGTCGATGCGGTGCGCGATCTTGTGGACGCGGGACGCGCCGATCTGGCTGGCATGTCGCGGGATCAATGGATCGACCAGCAGATCAAAGACATCCGAACCGATGGTTGCATCCGTGAGGTGCAGGTTGCGAGCGGGCCGATCTTTGTCCGCACAACCAAACTGTTGCGTGGCGGAGAAACGCTTTTGCTGCGGCAGGATGTTACCGAAGAACGGGCGCGGTTGCGCCAGATCCAGATGCTGAACGAGGATTTGCAGGACCAGATCCGCCTTGCCCGTGCGGCCACGGAGGACCTGCGCGCCTTTGCTTACGCGACCTCTCATGACCTGAAATCGCCGACCAATACCGCGATCATGATCGCGGCTGCGCTGTCAGAAGAGTTGGAAGGCAAACTCTGTGCCGAGGATGAGGAGTTGCTGTCAGATTTGCGCAAGACGTTGGTCGACATGTCCGGGCTGATCGACGACGTGCAGAGCTACACAAATGCCATCGGTCCAAACGTGGCGAACGAAGATCTGGATCTGGAAGAAACAGCGCGTGCTGCCATCCTTTCTGTGTCGGACAGGGTACGCCGCAGCGGGGCCGATGTCACTTTGGCGCCTCTGGACCGCATGCGCGGGTCGCCCGGCCAGTTGCGCATCCTTTTGGCCAACCTCATAGACAACGCGATCAAGTTCTGTGCACGGGGCCGTACACCCGTCGTTGCCATCGGTCCCGCCGCCGCGCCAGAGGGGTTCGTAGGACTTGCGGTGACGGACAATGGCATCGGTATCGACGCTGCGCATCGGGATCGTATCTTTCAATTGTTTCAAAGACTGAACTCGACCACTGATTTCGGTGGGAACGGACTGGGGCTGGCGATTTGCCAGCGAATTGCCCTGAATCACGGCGGGCGGATTTCCGTGGCGTCAACTCCGGGGCAGGGAAGCACATTTACCGTTTTTCTCAGAAAGGAAATACCATGATCGGATCCTTGATGATCATTGATGACAATGCGGTGGATCAAAAGCTCTATTCGCGGATCATTCGGAAAAGCGGATTGGTGAAAGACTTGCATTGTTTTCTGATGGCGACGGATGCGATGGAGTTTCTTGCCTCCCCCAAACGGCCAGACATCGACATTATATTGCTGGACATCAATATGCCACGGATGAACGGGTTTGAATTCCTCGATGCTGCTGTGGCCGCCTTTGGCCCTGATTTCGTCAAGGCGGCGGTCATCATGCTTACGACCTCAATTTCGGATGAGGATCGCAAACGCGCTTCGGGGTATGATGTGGTCAGAGACTACATTCAAAAGCCGTTGGACATGGCGCATCTGGAAGAAATGGACAGGATGTTGAGCGCCCGAGCGCTTTGACCCGATCAGGCGGCAGGCAGATCACATTCCACCAGACAACCGCGTCCGAACTGGGCGGGACCGTCGATGATGCGGATCACGCCGCCGAGGGTGCTCACGACCTTGCGGGAAATCGTCAGTCCCAACCCGGAAAAGCCGGTGTCATCCTTGGGGAAAAGCGTGTGCAGCGGCTCAAACACTTTTTCACGATAGGGGGCCTCGATGCCGGGGCCATCGTCGGCCATTTGCAAGATGACCCTGTCCCCTTGTCTGGTGGCAAAGGCGGCGATGCGGCCCACTTGCCGGTCATGGTGTCGCACGCAGTTGTCCAGCAAGGCTCGCAAGAGCCTTTGAAGGTCGTTCTCAGGCGCTATGACAGCCAGCGCAGCACCGTCGAAATTGGCGACAAAACCCTGCGTATCGGGGATCGTGTCCCACGCGTGGCACAGGGCGGGGCGCAGGTCCAACTTTGTCGGGGTATCGGCCAGGCGACCAACACGAGACAGATCGGTCAGACCATCCAGCATCCTGTCCATTCCGCGGGCATAGTGCTGAAGCATCGAAAGGTGATCCGCGACTTCGCTGGGCAAGGTGGCGTTGGACTTTCCCAGATCTTCGACAATCCAGTCCGGGATCACCCGCATGGCACGCGAATAGCTCTTGAGGTCATGTGTTATCGCATAAAGATACGATTCGAATTCCCGCGAAGAGGCCGCGTTTCCGTCCATCAGGCTGGATCCCGTGAAGACTGCTCTTGTTATGGTGTCGAGGAATAACAGGAATTCGTTGTTCGGACAATTTTATAGCATATTTGTTTTTCGCTGAATTGAAGGCAGTTTGCGATGTTCTCTAAATGTGCCGTTAGGGCGCGGTGAAATAACGTGGACGTGAAATAGGAATTAACCCGGAGTTTACGCCATGCACCCCGTATCGTCGGACCATACGGCAGCGCGCGACCTGTCGGCGATCGAGGCAAGCTATCATGAGGCCTCTACCGCCTTTCAGCGCAACAGCGGATTCGATATCCTGATTTTGGATGACAGCCGTTTCGATCAGAACCGGATCATCCGCGATTGCCAGAAAACCGGCCTGCCGGTTCGTGCATGGACGGCCTCGGACCTGTCAGAATTCGAACAGGCGCTTGATGAACGGACCTATGACGTGATCTTTGTCGATTACCTGCTGCCGCATGGGAACGGACTGCATGCGCAACGGATCGTGCAGAACCACGCGATGAATTTCGGGGCTGCCATTGTCATGATCTCGTCCGAGATGCGGACCGATGTTGCGGTGGCGTCGATGAAGAAAGGGTCGCTTGACTGTCTCGACAAGGATGCGCTGAGCACGGACAAGCTGCGCGACCTGATGATTGCCTCGGCCAAGGTCTTTGCAGAGGCTTCTCGCCACTGGATCGGTGAACTTCTGGCGCAACAAAGGGTGCAGATCGCGCAGGACGTGGCCAAGGTCATCCGCGAAGAGATGGAATTCGGGCGCTTCGTCGATACGATCGACAAGCGTATTGTGGACATGTTGACCGCGCGCGGCTTTACCGAACCGGAAAACTGGAACGGCTCGCATCTGTTCGACAACGATGAACCGCTCAAGTTTCGCTAGAAGGCGGTGAAATATTCCGCCTGTTCCCATTCTGAAATGCTGGACAGATACCGATCCCATTCGGCCCGTTTCAACGTGGCCAGATAGGCCAGGGTCTCATCCCCGAGGGTCTTGCGGTACATCTGGCAGGTCTCAAATGCGGCAATGGCCTCGCCCAGTGTTGCGGGCAACCGTTCAGCCCCCTCGTCATAGGGATTTCCAAGCGGCGCGGGCGCTGTGCGGGCCTCGGCAATGCCGTCCAACCCCGAAAGGATCTGGAACGCCAGCGCGAAGTAGGGATTGGCAGTGCTGTCGGCCACCCGGTTCTCGACCCTGCTGGCGCGGTCGCCGGGGGCCATCAAGGCTCGCAGCATGGCGCCGCGGTTGTCCTTGCCCCAGCCGATGCGGTTGGGGGCAAGTTGGAAAGGCGTATAGCGCTTGTACCCGTTCACAGTGGGCGTGGTCGCGATACAAGAGGCCCGCGCATGTTCCAACAGCCCGGCAATCCACCCCGATGCAGTCGGAGTCAGCTGCCCGGTGTCGTCCGGTGCAAAAAGGTTTGTGCCGGCCGAGTCGGTCACGCTCTGATGGATGTGCCAACCGTTGGCGGCGGCGTTTTCCACCCGCGGCTTGGCCATGAACGATGCCAATAGTCCGTCGCGCGCGCAGACCTCCTTGACCAGGGTCCGGAACAAAACCGCTCGATCCGCAATCGTCACCGGGTCGCTTGCGTCAAAGGTAAATTCGAACTGGCTGGGCCCCATTTCCACCTCGACGGACAGCACGGGCAGGCCTATTGCCTCGGCCGTGCGGCGCAGTTTGTCCATCAGCGGTTCCACGGCGTCATAGCGGGTTTCGGTCAGGTACTGCCATCCTTGGTTCAGGCCGCGTGTTGCGGGCGGGCGGGACGGCATTGTGGCGTCGGCATGGTCCAGCGCAGGGTCTGTCACCTCGAAGACCTGAAATTCGACCTCCAGCCCCATGACCGCCCGCAATCCCCGTCCGCTCATGCGGTCAACCGCGCCTTGCAGCAAACTGTGCGATGAAAAGGGGATCGTTCGGCCGTCAGGATACCTTGGTTCACACAGCACAAGGGCCGAATGTGGCGAATAGGGCAAAGGGGCGAACGTCTCGGGCCGTGGCACCAGCATCAGGTCGCTGGCCCCGGCCATCGGGGTGCCTCCTTCTTCTGTCCAGATGGGAAAGACGGTCCGATGGGACAGGTCTTTCAGCAGCAGGGTCGACGGCACCCGCATCCCGTTCGTCAGCGCGCCTGCCAACCCTCGCAGGGTCAGGGTCTTGCCGCGCAGGATGCCATGCGCATCGGCAAAGACCATGCGGACGGTTTCGATCCCCTCGGCCTCGACCCGTGCCCACAGGTCGGCGGCGGCCTCGGCTGACAGCAGGCCCTCCCGGCAAAGCCGCCCCTGCGCCAGCCGTTCTTGCATCAAAGTTCTGCGTCCCATGGGCAGGCCGCCCTGCGGTCGGCGTCGGCGCGCAGGCTGGCACCGTTCCAGTCAGAGCTGTCGGCAATGGCGTCATTGGACAGTGGCCCCCTGATCGTAGAGGGATCGACGGTCCCCCGCATCGGCAGGGCCGATTCTACGCCAGCGTCGAGCGCATCCATCGCGGCACGCAGCATCCTGCGATAGCGGATGATGCCCACGTCCGTGCGCCCAAGGTGTTCCTGTGTGCGATCCTGTATCGCGCCCATGCTTTCCACGGCCCACTGGTCGTGAACGTTGATGTCCAGCCCCATGCCGGTATAGGTCTCGCGCGCCTGTTCCTCAGGATCATAGCCATAGTCGTTGCGCCTGTTCTTTAGCGGCGCATAGTCGGGCAGGCGGTGTTCCTTCAGCCGCTGTTCCCGCATCAGTTCCTTGTTCACCGGTTTGTCGAAACTGGTGAACATGGAATACCAATAGCAAGTCTGATCATCGATCGGCACATGCCATTGGGTGATCGTCATCTCGCGGCTCATGGGGATGCAGATCGCCTCGGGGAAGATCTGGTTTGTGACGCGGACATGGGTCAGCCCGTTTTCCATGTGGCGCAGCGCGGTCAGCTTCAGCCCGAAATCGGTTTCTTCCACCCGGATTTCGGGGCGGGGGTAGTCGCGCAGCAGCTTGGTCATCGGGATGTTGGTGTCAGCGGCGCTGTCGCGGAATTGCTTGCCATAGCTGTCCTTGGGATCCTCATCCTCCAGAAAACGGTGCAGGAACGAGGCATGGGCCGGGTCGATCCCGACCTCCAGCGCCTGAAGCCAGTTGCATTCCCACAGGCCCTTGAAGGCAAAGACATGGCTGTCCGGCGCGCGAAAACAGTCGAAATTGGGCAGCGGCGGCGGGTCGCCGGGGCCGAGGTAGGCAAAAACGATACCGTTGCGTTCGATCACCGGGTAGGCGGGGGTGCGGATCTGCTCGTGCATCCGCGAGTCTTCCGGCTCGCCAGGGGTTTCGACGCATTGCCCGCTGCGGTCGAAATGCCAGCCGTGAAAAGGACAGCGCAGGCCGTTGTCCTCGCGCCGTCCGTAGCAAAGATCGGCCCCGCGGTGCGGGCAGTGACGCCCGATCAAACCCAGTTCGCCCTCGTTGTCGCGGAACAGGACCAATCGTTCGCCGAGTAGCGTGACGGGCACCACCGGACGCGCGCCCTTCAGCTCGTCGCTCAGCGCCGCCGGCTGCCAATACCGGCGCAGGACTTCGCCTGCCGGTTGGCCCGGTCCCACCCGTGTCAGGCGATCGTTGAGTTCCTGGCTGATCATTTGCGGCCCCTCCCAAGGCTCTGTTCGCGCAGAGTGTGGCGGCGGCTTGGTTGTCCCGTCAAGGCCAAGGCGGGAACTGCATGGGGTGCCCCAGGGTCAACCTGAGGTTCTGTTCATCGGCGGGCATTCATGTCTTAATCCCTGCACCGTGGGGCAGGACGACTGGGGGGATCCGATGCCGAAATTTTCTGCCAACCTTGGCTTTCTCTGGGCGGACATGCCGTTGGCTCAGGCGATCCGGGCGGCGGCACGGGCCGGTTTTGACGCGGTGGAATGCCACTGGCCGGCTGCCGAGCCCAAAGGTGACGTGCGCGCGGCATTGAATGAGACCGGGCTGAGCTTGCTGGGGCTGAACACCTCGCGCGGACCGGCAGGGGATTTTGGGCTGTCGGCGCTTCCGGGGCGCGCGGCAGAGGCCCGCGCCGCCGTGGACGAAGCGATTGCGCTGGCCGAGGCTTTTGACGCGCAGGCAATCCACGTCATGGCAGGAAATTCCAAGGGGCCCGCGGCGCATGAGGCGTTTCTTGAAACGCTTTCCTATGCCTGTGCCCAGACGGATCGCATGATCCTGATCGAACCCCTCAACGCGCATGATGCCCCCGACTATTTTTTGCGGGACACGGCGCAGGCCGAAAGGATTCTGGCCGAACTGGATACAGCGAATGCGCGCCTGATGTTTGATTGTTACCATGTCGGTCGTACCGAGGGCGACGTGGCAGGGCGCTTTCGGGCGCTGTTGCCGCGCATTGGCCATGTCCAGTTTGCGGCGGTGCCGGACCGTGGCGCGCCCGACCATGGAGAGGTTGATTACCCGCCGCTCTTTGCCTTGTTCGATCAACTCGGCTGGGACCGACCGATTGGTGCCGAATATCGCCCCGCAGGCGCCACCGAGGATAGTCTGGGCTGGTTGGCGGATGCGCGCAGGGGTTGAAGCCACAGGTTTGTGTCCGCCCGGACACAGGTTGCAGCCTCTGTTTTCCGGTCTCGACGTGACGCAGCCGCCCGCCTAGGGTATCTCCCGGAGCAAGCACCTGAACAGGCAAAGAAATGTACCCGCAAGAGCCAGCACGCGGCCCCGATGGCCTGTCCGGAGGGGCAGGGGAGGGACCGGTACAGGACCAGACCAGCCTGACCCTGGTCGTTGACCTCGACGGGACGCTCTTGCGCAGCGATATGCTGTACGAAAGTTTCTGGACCGCTTTTGGACGCGACTGGACCGTGGCGCTGACGGCGATGCGCGGGCTGGTTCAGGGACGTGCGGCGTTGAAGGCTGCGCTGGCGGAAACTGCGCGTTTGGAACCGGCGACCTTGCCCTATGACAAGGAGGTGCTGGACTACGTGCGCGCGTGGCGTGCAAACGGGGGGCGCACCGCGCTTGTCACCGCGTCGAACCAGGCGCTGGCCGACCCGATCGCCGCGCATCTGGATCTGTTCGACGAGGTGCATGGCTCGGACGACAGCCGCAACCTCAAGGGACAGGCCAAGGCGGCCTTTCTGGCCGAACGTTTCGGACAGGGGCGATTTGTCTACATGGGAGACAGCCCCGCCGATCTGCCTGTCTGGAGCCTTGCCGCCAAGGCGGTCACGGTGAATGCCTCGGCCCGCCTACGCGCCGAGGCCGAATCCGTTGCACATGACGTCGAACATCTGACCACGGTGCCGAATTCTGTCCGGCCGTATCTCAAGGCTTTGCGTCCGCACCAATGGCTCAAGAACATCCTCGTGTTCCTGCCGATGCTGGCCGGTCACCAGATCGACGCGCGGACCGTGGTTCTGGCGGTCGCCGCCTTTGTGGCCTACAGCCTCGTGGCGTCCAGCGTTTACGTGGTCAATGACATGACCGACCTGAACGCGGATCGCGCGCACCCCCGAAAAAAGCGCCGGCCCTTTGCCTCTGGTGCGGTGCCGCTGTCACACGGGATGTTGATGGCGCCGCTGCTGTTCCTTGCGGGGGCGGGGATATCACTGGCCGTCGGACCGGCCTTTCTGGCGGTGGTCTGCGGGTATTTTGTGCTGACGACGGCCTATTCTCTGAACCTCAAGCGTCGGATGGTGATCGACATTTGTACACTGGCGGGGCTGTACAGCATGCGGATCGTTGCGGGGGCGGTGGCCACCGGGATTCCCCTGTCGGTCTGGCTTTTGGCCTTTGCGATCTTTTTCTTCCTCGCGCTGGCCGCTGTGAAACGGCAGGCCGAACTGGTCGACAGCGCCAAACGCGGAACGCTGCGGGCGCGGGGACGTGGCTATAACGTGGGCGATCTGCCGATCATCACGATGATCGCGATTGCGGCCGGCTATGTTTCGGTGCTGGTTCTGGTGCTTTACGTGGACTCGCCGGATGTCAGCACGCTGTACAAGGAACCCAGCATGCTGTGGGGCATCGGCGGCGTGCTGCTGTTCTGGCTCACGCGGACGGTGATGATCGCGCATCGCGGTCATATGCATGACGATCCGCTGGTCTATGCCGCCCGCGACCGCGTCAGCCAGATCTGCATGATCCTGTGCCTCGGCTTTGCCGTGGCGGGGGCGTTGTAGAATGACCCGCAAGACACTGGTCCTGCGTTACGCCGGATTTGCCGTGATCGCGACAATAGCGAATTTGGCCGTTCAGCGGCTGATCCTGCTGGCGGGCGACAGCGGTGCGGCCTTTCTGATGGCGATGGCGGCGGGCACGCTGGCCGGGCTTGTGGTGAAATACGTTCTCGACAAGCGCTGGATCTTTTACGACGACGCCAAGGGGCTGGCGGCGCATGGGCGCAAGTTCACGCTGTATACCGCCATGGGCCTTGTCACGACGGCGATATTCTGGGGGACGGAAAGCGCTTTCTGGATATTCTGGAAAAGCGATATGATGCGCGAATTGGGCGCAGTCATCGGGCTCACCATCGGCTATGTCATCAAGTACAATCTCGACCGGCGCTTTGTTTTCACGGATGCGCGGTTGGGAGCGATGTCATGAAACTTTCCGGGTGGGGACGATTTCCACAGGTCGAAACCGAGGTCTGTGCGCCGCGTGACCTGACGGCGCTGGGCGATTGCGTCACAGGGGACAGGCCGGTCATCGCGCGGGGCAATGGCCGGTCCTACGGGGACAGCGCCGTGGGCGCGGGCCTGACGCTGGATATGCGCCATTTCAACCACATGCTGAGCTTCGACGCGGAAACCGGGCAACTGGTTGCCGAGGCGGGGGTGCTGCTTGGCGATGTGATCGAGGCGTTTTTACCGCGCGGCTGGTTTCCGCTGGTCACGCCGGGGACCAAGCTGATCACCCTTGGCGGGGCCATCGCGGCGGATGTGCATGGCAAGAACCATCACGTTGACGGCAGTTTTGGCTCCTCGGTCGACTGGATCGAGATCATGGGGCCGGACGGACAGGTCCGGCGCGCCTCACGCCGTGAGAATGCTGACCTTTTTCGCTACACTCTGGGGGGCATGGGGCTGACCGGGGTCATCCTGCGGGCTGCGATCCGCCTGCGCTCTGTCGAAACCGCATGGATCCGGCAAAAAACGATCCCGGCACCGAACCTTGCCGCCGCCATGGATCTGTTCGAGGAACATGGGCAGGATACATATTCCGTCGCCTGGATTGATTGCATGGGCCACGACCGGACGTTGGGCCGGTCTCTTGTGATGCTGGGAGAGCACGCAACCCTGTCCGAACTGGATGAAAAAAAGGCAGCGAACCCGCTGGATGCCGGCCACAAGGGCGCCTTGTCGGTGCCGATGGACTTTCCGGGATTTGCGCTGAACCGATGGACCGTCCGCGCCTTCAACGAGCTTTATTATCGCATGGGCGTCTGGAAATCCGGGCAGGCGCTTGTCGATTGGGATACCTATTTCTACCCGCTGGACTCGGTGTTGAAATGGAACCGCATCTACGGGCGCAAGGGCTTTGCCCAATTCCAATGCGTGATCCCGCTGGCCACGTCACGTGAGGGCCTGACCGAATTGCTGGGGGCGATCTCGGACGCGGGGGCCGGGTCATTTCTTGCGGTGCTGAAACGGTTCGGCCCACAGGACAGCGCCTTTTCCTTCCCGATGGAAGGATACACGCTGGCGTTGGATTTCCCGATGAAGGCGCACACGCTGGACTTGCTGGAACGGCTGGATGCCATCGCGCTGTCCCATGGCGGGCGGTTCTACCTTGCCAAGGACAGCCGGATGCGGGCCGAGACCCTGCGCAAGGCTGATCCTCGGGTTGCCGAATTCGAAACCCTGCGCCATGCGCAGGGCCTCAAGGCGCGGTTCGCCTCATCCCAATCCGAAAGGCTATCGTTGTGACTCTTGCCCCCGTCCTGATCCTTGGTGCCCGGTCCGATATGGGACAGGCCATTGCCCATGCCTTTGCGGCCAAGGGGCACCCGGTGCAGCTTGCGGCACGCGATGCGGGGCGGCTGGAAACCCAGCGCACCGACCTGTCGCTGCGCCACGGGGTCGATGTGAGCTGTCACGAGTTCGACGTGCTGGATCGGGACGGTTTCGCCGCGTTCATCGACGGTCTGCCAGATCTGCCGGGCGTTGCGGTCTGCGTGGTCGGCTATATGGGCGAACAGGCTGAGAACGAACAGGATCTTGCACAGGCGGCGCTGGTCCTGCGCAGCAATTTCGAAGGCCCCGCCAGCATCCTTGCCTTGCTCGCCAACCGGTTCGAGGCCCGCGGTAGCGGCACGCTGGTCGGGGTCAGTTCGGTTGCCGGGGACCGTGGGCGCGCCACGAACTATGTCTACGGTTCGGCCAAGGCCGGGTTCACGGCGTTCCTGTCGGGGCTGCGTAACCGGCTGGCCCCCAAGGGGGTGCATGTGGTGACGGTTCTGCCCGGATTCGTGCGCACCGCCATGACCGAAGGGATGGACCTGCCCGACAAGCTGACCGCGGATCCGTCCGAGGTCGGCGCGGCGGTGGTGAAGGCGGTCGCGAAACGGCGCAACGTGATCTACGTGCGCAGTATCTGGTGGCTGGTCATGGCGATCATTCGCAATATCCCGGAACCGATCTTCAAGAAAATGAAGATCTGATCCGGCATCGGATGCGCAAGAGTTGCGCACCGAATGCGCCGTGGCCCTAGGAAAAGCGGATCTGCGCCTTCATCGCCTGCGCCCGGTCCGAGGCAAGCTTGAAACCTTCCTCGGCCTTGTCCAGCGCGACTTCATGGGTGATCAGCGGCTTGACGTCGATACGGCCGGATTGCATCAGCCGCACGGCCGTAAAGAATTCCTCATGAAAGCGGAAAGAGCCGCGCATTTGCAGCTCTTTCGCGGTGATGGCCTGCATGGGCAGGGTCATGTCCCCGCCAAGACCAAGTTGCATGATGATACCGCCGGGGCGCATGGCGGGAATGGCACCCACCAGCGCGGGTGCCGCACCAGAGCATTCGAATAGGACGTCCACCTGCCCCTTGTCACTGGCGTAGGGGGCCAGCCCATCGGGTTCCTGCCCCATGTTGATCGCGCGGTCGGCCCCCAGCTTCAGTGCCATGTTCAGGGTGAAGTCGGTCAGGTCCGTTGCGATGATTTCAGCCGCGCCCGCCGCGCGGGCCACCAGAACGGCCAGCGCCCCGATCGGGCCGCAGCCCGTCACCAGCACACGCTTGCCCAACAGGACGCCTGCACGGTTGGCGGCATGCAGCACCACGGATAGGGGTTCGGCCATGGCGGCCTCTCCCGCGGTCAGCCCCTCGGCCGGGGCGCATTGGGCCACGTCGGCCACGAGATATTCGCGAAAGGCCCCCTGAATATGCGGGAAAGGCATGGCGGAGCCATAAAACCGCATGTTCAGGCATTGGTTCGGTTGACCGGCGTGGCAGAACCGGCAGGCCCGACAGGGGCGCGAGGGTGAAACCGCCACACGTTGACCCCTGTGCAGCGCCTGTGCCTCGGGGCCGAGCGACTCGACGATCCCGGCAACCTCATGGCCCAGGATCATCGGTTCCTTCAGCCGGACGGGGCCAAAGCCGCCGTGGTGATAATAATGCAGGTCCGATCCGCAGATCCCGCCGGTTTCGAGGCGGATCAGCACCTGTCCGGGACCGGGCGAGGGCATCTCGCGTTCTTCGATCCTGAGGTCATGAGCGCCGTGCGCGACGATGGTTTTCATGTCGGTCTCCTCCCCGAGATTGGCGGCCATGATGAGACCGGCAGGAAGGCTTGTCGAGACCCGTCAGGACAGGTGTTTTTCCAACCCTTGCAGCATGGACAGACAGGCGGCCAATTGGTCGCGGCTGACGTATTCGTCGGGCTTGTGCGCCTGTTCGATCGACCCCGGCCCGCAGACGACGCAATCCATGCCGAGAGACTGGAAAAGCCCGGCTTCGGTGCCAAAGCTGACCACATCCGTACCGTTTGATCCGGTCAGGGCCGAAACGATCCCGGCGATGGCATTGCCCGGCACAGGCTCCAATCCCGCGACCTCGCCAATGACCTCGCGCGTGATGGTGGCCTCCGGGTGGATGGCGCGCATGGCGGGCAGCAGGCTATCGGCAAAGCGGTCGATCTGGGCCAACACGTGATCGGCGTCGGACCGTTGCACGGGCCGCATCTCCCAGTCGATTTCCGCGTGGTCGGGGATGACGTTATGGGCATGGCCAGAGTGAATCCGACCGATGTTCAGCGTGGTCCATGGCGGCGAAAATGGGCTGCCCTGCGGGGCGCGTTGGCGCAGGTCGGTTTCCAGTTCCATCAGGCGGGCGGCGTAGCGCGTGGCGCAAACCGCGGCATTCACGCCCAGATCGGGGGCCGAGCCATGCCCGGCGCAGCCGGTAATCCGCGTGGTATATTCGTAGCACCCCTTGTGACCGTCGATCACCCGCATCATGGTCGGTTCGCCCAGAATGGCGGTGGCCGGGCGCAGCCCGCGGTCGCGCAGTTCCTCGACCAGCGCGCGGGCCCCGAAACAGCCGACCTCTTCGTCATATGTCAGAACGATATGCACCGGACGGGTCAACCGCCATTGGGCGATCCGCGGTGCCAGCGCCAGCACGCAGGCGATGAATCCTTTCATGTCACAGGCGCCGCGCCCGAATAGCCGACCCTCGCGGGCCTTCATCACGAAGGGATCGCTGGACCAATCCTGATCGGCCACCGGCACCACGTCGGAATGCCCGGACAGGACCAGCCCGCCGTCACCCTCGGGGCCGAATGTGGCAAAGAGGTTGGCCTTGTGACCGCTTTCGTCCAGCGAGATGTCACAGACCGCCCCCAGCCCCTTGAGGTAGTTCGAAGCCCAGCCGATCAGGTCGAGGTTGCTGTCTGCCGAGACGGTCGGAAAGCCGATCAATTCGCCCAGCAGGCCCTCTGTCCGGTGCAGGAGTTCCATCTTAGTCTTTCACAAACAGTTGGCGCGGCCGGTCGCAAAGGCATTCCGCCGGGCCGTCCTCGCGGATCAGAATGGATTCGGTGATTTCCAGCCCCCAGTCTTCCATCCAGAGGCCGGGCATGAAGTGGAAGGTCATGCCCGGTTGCAGGACGGTTTCATCGCTGGTGCGGATGGAAATGGTGCGTTCGCCCCAATCGGGCGGATAGCTGAGGCCTATGGGATAGCCGCAGCGCCCGGTGCGCTGGATGCCGCCCTTGGCCAGCGCGGCATAGAGCGCGCGGGCGATGTCGCCGGCGGTATTGCCAGCGCGCGCGGCCTCCAGCCCCATTTCCAGCCCCTCGACCAGCGCCTTTTCCGCGTCCAGCATGTGCTGCGGCGGCTTGCCAAGAAAGACCGTCCGGCAAAAAGGCGCATGGTAGCGGCGGTAACACCCGGCGAGTTCAAAGAAGGTTGCCTCACCTTTGGCGAAGGGGCGCCCGTCCCATGTCAGATGCGCGGCAGAGGCATCAAGGCCCGAGGGCAGCAGCGGCACGATGGCGGCATAATCGCCCCAATGGCCATCGGCCCCTCGGATCGCATCGGCATAGATCTCGGCCACCAGTTCGTTCTTGGGCAGGCCGGGTTCGACGCGTTCAAGGATGCCGTCCACCAGCTTTTCCGAGATGCGCGCAGCCCGCCGGATAAAGGTGATTTCCTCGTCGGACTTGATGGTGCGCTGCCAGTTCACCAGCGCGGTGGCATCGACGAGTTCGGCCTCGGGCAGTTCGGCCAGCAGCGTCAGATGCGCCTTGGCGGAATAGTAGTAGTTTTCCATCTCGACCCCGATGCGGCCCGCGTCCAACCCGCGCGCGCGGATGTGGCTGGCAAGGTCCTGCATCGGGTGGCGGTCGGTGGCCTGCACGTAATCGTCGGCATAGCCGAGGATGCGTTCCGGCTTCATCCAGACGGTGCGCAGCGCGCCATAGGCATCCATCGCACGGCCCCACCACAGTGGCGGCTCGCCGGGGATGACCAGAACGCCCTGATGGACGTAAAAGGACCAGCCATCATAGCCGGTCAGCCAAGCCATGTTCGAGGGGTCCTCGACAAACAATGCATCAAGCCCAAGCCGTTCCATACGTTTCTCGACCAGCCGCAGGCGCCGGTCGTATTCGGACTGGGAAAAGGGCAGGTTGGGGGCGGACATGGCGGGCCTTTTTGTTGGGGTGATCCTGACATTTGCTGTCTCATGCGGCGGTTCTGCAAGGAGAAATTGGGCAGGGCGTCCGACAGGCTGGTCAGGGCGCGGTGAATCGGATAGCCATGTGGCATCCCCCGCAATAAAGGCATTGCGCGCTGCTGCCGGGGATCGTGGAGCCTCTGGCGCCCGATGCGTGCGACACGGGGCTTCCTTGATTTAACAGCCAGCGGCGCGCTGCCGCGCAAGAGGAGCCTGACATGCTGAAAAACGATCAACTTGACGCTTGGGACCGGGAGAATTTCTTTCACCCCTCCACCCATCTGGCGGAATTTGCGCGCGGCAACCTGCCGAACCGCGTGGTGACCGGCGGACAGGGCTGCCATATCGAGGATCGCGATGGCAACCGCCTGCTGGACGCTTTTGCCGGGCTCTATTGTGTGAACGTGGGCTATGGCCGCCCCGAGATCGCAGAGGCGATTGCCGAGCAGGCTCGGGAACTGGCCTATTACCACGCCTATGTCGGCCATGGCACCGAGGCCAGCATCACCCTGTCCAAGATGATCCTCGACCGCGCGCCCGAAGGCATGTCCAAGGTCTATTTCGGCCTCAGCGGCTCGGACGCGAATGAGACCAACATCAAGCTGGTCTGGTATTACAATAACATCCTTGGCCGCCCCGAGAAAAAGAAGATCATCTCGCGCTGGCGTGGCTATCACGGCTCGGGGCTGATGACCGGCTCGCTGACCGGGCTGGAGCTGTTCCACAAGAAATTCGATCTGCCGCTGGCACAGGTGATCCACACCGAGGCACCGTATTACTACCGCCGCGACAACCTTGACCTGACGCCGGAGCAGTTCACCGCGCATTGCGTGGCCGAACTGGAGTCGCTGATCGACCGCGAGGGCGCGGATACCATCGCCGCCTTCATCGGAGAGCCGGTGCTGGGCACAGGCGGCATCGTGCCGCCGCCGCCGGGCTATTGGGCGGCGATCCAGGAGGTGCTGCGCAAACATGATATCCTGCTGATCGCGGATGAAGTGGTGACGGGCTTTGGCCGTCTGGGCACGATGATGGGGTCGGACCACTACGGGTTGAAACCGGACCTGATCACCATCGCCAAGGGGCTGACCTCGGCCTATGCGCCGCTGTCCGGGTCCATCGTGGGCGACCGCATGTGGAAAGTGCTGGAACAGGGCACCGATGAAAACGGCCCCATCGGCCACGGCTGGACCTATTCGGCCCATCCTATCGGCGCGGCGGCCGGCGTGGCGAACCTGAAACTTCTGGACGCGCTGAACCTTGTGCAGAACGCGGGCGAGGTCGGTGGGCATTTCAATGCCGCTTTGCGGGACGCGCTGGGCGATCACGCGAATGTCGGCGAGGTGCGTGGCGAAGGCATGATGGCGGCGGTGGAATTCGTGGCCGACCGCGACAGCCGCAGCTTTTTCGACCCGTCGCAAAAGGTGGGGCCGTCGATCGCGGCTGCTCTGTTGAAGCGCGGCGTAATCGGGCGTGCCATGCCGCAGGGCGACATCCTCGGCTTTGCGCCGCCCTTCAGCCTGACGCGGGCCGAGGCCGAAGAGGTCGCCGGCAAGACGGCGCAGGCGGTGGCCGAAGTGCTGGGCTGATCCCCTTGGGGCGCGCCTGCGAACCCGGCGCGCCCACCCGTTACATTTCTGTCGCCCGCCCGTCACGCCGCTGACACCGGGATTGCCGATAGCCCTGCCCAAGGCCCCCGCACGCCGCCGGGGCAGGAGACAATACCATGACCCCCTTGAAGATCGGGGCCTGCCTGAAGATCACGCAGGTCTATGAACATCGTGATTGGCTGTTCGACAGTGCGCGCGACCTTGAATTGCAGGATTTCATGAGTCACGCCGCCCTGACGACGGAACTGGATGATCTGGTTTCCGCGGCGCAGGCCGTCTTGCAAGGGTTCGAGGGGCGGCTGGGTATCCATGGCCCGTTTGAGGGGCTGGATCTGGACAACAAGGATCCTGAACTGCGCCCGCTGATAACCGCGCGGATGCTGCGCGCTCTGGAGGCAGCAGACCGGATCGGTGCGCGGCAAGTGGTGCTGCATTCGCCCTATACACTGTGGTATCGCAACAACCTGCTGTGCCAGCCGGGCTATGCCGCACAGAAACTGGCGCGCATCCACGAGGTTTTGTCGCCGGTTGTCGCCTCCGCAGGAGAAATGGGCATCCAACTGGTGATCGAGAACATTCAGGACGTCGACCCCGCCACCCGCCGCGAGATGGTCGCAAGCTTCGATTCCGAGGCGATTGCCCTGTCCATCGACACGGGTCACGCGCAACTGGCGCGCCGCATGTCGGGTGCCCCGCCGGTAGATTACTTCGTGCGCGACGCGGGCAGCCTGCTGCGCCACGTACATCTTCAGGATGTGGACGGCCATGCCGACCGGCACTGGGCTCCGGGGGAGGGCGAGATCGAATGGGCCGCGGTTTTCCGTGCCTTGGCGGATTGCGAAAGCGCGCCGCATCTTGTGCTGGAACTGAGGGACAAGGGCGAGATCCCGAAAGGCTTTGCCTATCTCAAGGCTTTGGGATTGGCGGTCTGAGCGGGCTCAGTCCTCGCCCCCGGTCATGGTGAACTGTACACGCGCGGCCGACCAGATCACCTCTTTGAACGCTATGGGCGTGCCATCGGGAAGAGTATCGATGGCACGCACCACGATCACCGGCAGATCGGGATGCTGACGCAGCAGCTTGGCCTCGTCCGGGTCCGCCTGCCGGGCGTGCAACTGGGTTTCGCCGCGCAGGTAGTCGTCGATCCCGTAGGATTTGTAGGTTTCCGTCACCGAGGCTGTCACCCGCCGCCGTTCGAGGTAGTCGGGGAACCGGTCCGCCGAATGATAGGAGACCCCGACAGAGATCGGCATCTTGTCCGCGTAGGTGATACGGCGGCTTGCAATGACCTTGGCCCCCTTGTTCAGACGCAGCGCCAGCCGCACAGGGGCCGTGGCCTCGATCACCTCGGCGTTCAGAAGGTCACCGCTGACCTCCAGCCCCTGTGGCGCAAGGTTCCGCCGCAGCCGCGTCCGGCGGGAAATCGCATAGGTCAGCAGCGGCGTGCTTTCGACAAAGGTGCCGCGTCCCTGTTCGATGCTCAGTTTGCCTTCTTTTGCCAACGCGGCCACGGCGCGGCGCACCGAATGCCGCCCGGCCTCGAAACGCTGGGCCAGATCGGGTTCCGTCGGCAGCCGGTCGCCGGGGCACAGGCGTCCCTCGGCAATGTCGCGTTCCAGCGCATCTTTGATCGTGGTCCAGGTGGTGCGGGGCATGAGGGCGTTCCGTTCGGATCCTTGAGCATAGCATCGCAGGATGCCCCGGGTGTGACAAATGCGCGAACCAAGGTCGAGAGCGGAAAACAGGGTGCTGCCGGCGCTGTTGCCGGTCTTGCGGGTTTGCTAAGCGGGCAGGGGGGCTATGTCTCCCCGACGGAGGATTGCCATGCTGCTTGATGTCAAAGGCGTGACCAAGACATTCGCCGGGGCCGAAGGGCCCGTGCCGGTTCTGGCTGGTGTGGATCTGAGGCTGGACATGGGACAGACCATGTCCCTGCAAGGCGAATCCGGGTCCGGCAAAAGCACTTTGCTGCATATCGTCGGCGGTCTGGATACGGTGGATTCCGGGCAGGTCCTGTTCGACGGTCGCGATATCGCCACGCTGGACGAAGCGGGCCGCGCCGCGCTGCGGCGTTCGGACGTGGCGGTGATCTTTCAACAGTTCAACCTGATCCCCTCGCTGGACGTCTGGGATAACATCCGGTTTCAGGCGCGGCTGTCAGGGCGCGCGGATGCGGGGCAGGCGGAACAGCTATTGCGCGCCATGGGTCTGGCGAGCCACCGCCACAAATACCCCGAGCAGTTGTCCGGCGGACAGCAACAGCGGGTTGCGATTGCCCGTGCGCTTGCGGCGCGTCCGCGGCTGATCCTGGCGGATGAGCCGACCGGCAACCTTGACGAGGCCACCGCCGGCGAAGTGCTGGAAGAGATGCTGGCGCTGGTGGGCAAAACCGGCGCGGGGTTGATGGTGGTGACGCATTCGCCCGCAGTGGCCGCCCGGATGGACCGCCAATTGCATCTTGCGGGGGGGCGGCTGGCATGACCGGCGCGGTCCTTCAGGCGCTGATCTCTCACTGGCGGCGCAGCCCGCTTCAGTTCTTTACCTTTCTGGCGGGGCTGGCGCTGGCCACTGCGCTGTGGTCCGGCGTGCAGGCGATCAACGCCGAGGCGCGGGCGAGTTATGACGCCGCTGCCGCCACTTTGGGCGAGGGGCGCTTTGATCAGCTGGTGCCGCGGGCGGGCGATGAACTTGCACAAGACACCTATATCGCGCTGCGGCGCGCAGGCTGGCAGGTTTCCCCCGTGGTCGAGGGGCGCCTGCGCCTGACAGATGGCAGCCTGCGGCTGGTGGGGCTGGACCCGCTGACCACACCCGGCGCGCTAAGCCCGGTCGAAGGCGACGGCGACATCGACTTGCAGGCCTTTCTTACGGTCGGTGTGTTGTTTGCCGATGCCGAAACGGCGGCGCGTCTGGGGGAACTGCCACAAAAGGTGGTTGTCGATGCCTCTGTCGCGCCGGATACGGTGTTGACCGATGTGGGGGTGGCACAGCGTTTGCTGGACAGGCCCGGACGGCTCAGCCGGTTGATCGTGGCCCCGCAACAGCCGATGGGCTTGCCGCCCCTTGAACAGGTCGCTCCCGGAGTGACTCGCGTTGCGGCGCAATCGGGCAGCGACGTGGGGCAGCTGACGGACAGTTTCCACCTGAACCTGACGGCTTTTGGCCTGCTGAGCTTTGCTGTCGGGATCTTTATCGTGCATGGCACAATCGGGCTGGTGTTCGAACAGCGGCGCGGCATGGTCCGCACCCTGCGGACGTTGGGTGTGCCGCTGCGCAGGCTGGTTCTGTTGATGGCGCTGGAACTTTTGGTTCTTGCGGTGCTGGCGGGCGCGATCGGTGTTGTGCTGGGCTATGTGGTGGCGGCGCTGCTGTTGCCCGACGTGGCCGCCACGCTGGAGGGCCTTTATGGCGCGCAGGTGTCGGGCGGGTTGCAATTGCGCCCGGTCTGGTGGCTGTCGGGGCTGGGGATCGCGGTGCTTGGGGCCTGTGTCGCCGGTGGCGGCGCCTTGTGGAAGATCGTGCGGATGCCAATCCTTGCCAGCGCCCGGCCAAGGGCCTGGGCCATGGCTGCGGGGCGCGGGCGTTGGATTCAGGCGGCTGTGTCGCTGCTCTTGCTGATGGGGGCGGGCGGCCTTGCCCTTGCAGATGCGGGTCTTTTGGCCAGTTTTGCCTTGCTGGCCTGTTTGCTGATCGGTGCAGCCTTGGCGCTGCCGATGGTGCTTGGGGCGGTGCTGGCTTTTGGACAGGCGCGCGCCAAAGGGGTGATCGGCGGCTGGTTCTGGGCGGATACGCGCCAGCAATTGCCGGGCCTCAGTCTTGCGCTGATGGCGCTGCTGTTGGCGATGGCGGCCAACGTGGGCGTGTCGACCATGGTGTCCAGCTTTCGGCTGACTTTTGTCGATTTCCTCGACCAGCGCCTGTTTGCCGAGGCCTATGTGCGGGGCATCGACGGTGACCGCATGGCCGAGATCGAGGTCTATTTGCAGGATCAGGGGCTGACAGTGCTGCCCCTGTTGCGGGTCGAAACCCGGCTGGCCGGCGTCCCTTCCGAACTGATGGGCGCGCGGGTCGGCCCGGCCTATCGCGCCAACTGGGCGTTTGTCGATGCACAGCCAAACGCATGGGATCGGGTGGCCGCCGGACAAGCGGTGATCGTGAACGAACAACTGGCGCGACGGGCTGGCCTTTGGCTGGGCGACGGGCTGGAACTGGGCGAGGGGCTGAGCCTGCCGGTGGTTGGGGTCTATGGGGATTATGGCAACCCTCTGGGGCAGGCGATCCTGTCCGAGACGCGCTTTGCCGCTCGCTTTCCCGAGGAGCGACCGCAGCAATTCGGGGTCTTGGGAGCCGGAGCCGAAGAGCTGCGCGACGCACTGGGCGAGGCGTTCGGCGTACCGCGCACCAGCGTCTCCGACCAAGCCGCGGTCAAGGCCTTTTCGCTGGCGGTCTTTGAGCGGACGTTTACCGTGACGGCGGCGCTGAATGTCCTGACACTGGCGGTGGCGGGCTTTGCCATCCTGATGAGCCTTTTGACACTGTCCGCGATCCGCTTGCCACAGTTGGCGCCGGTCTGGGCCATGGGGCTGACTCGGGGCACGCTGGCCCGGGTGGAACTGATCCGCGCGCTGGTTCTTGCCGTGTTGACCGCGCTTTTGGCCCTGCCGCTTGGGCTGGCGTTGGCTTGGGTCCTGCTGGCGATGGTCAATGTTCAGGCTTTTGGCTGGAGTCTGCCGATGTATCTGTTCCCGCTGGACTATGCGCGGCTGGGGCTGTTGACGCTGTTGGCGGCGGGGCTGGCTGCGCTCTGGCCCGCGTTGCGTATGGCACGGGTGCCGGTGTCCCATTTGCTGAGGGTCTTTGCCAATGAGCGTTAGGTTGCTGGTCATTCTGCTGTTCTGGCCTGTTGCGGCCTTGTCGCAGGGGTTTGCCGGGCTGGGTACGGATGCCGAAGGCTTTGCCGTGCCGCGCGCCGGTGTCGATTTCGATTTTCCCGCCGATCATGGGCCGCACCCGGACTATCGCATCGAATGGTGGTATCTGACCGCCAACCTGACCGGACCGGACGGCACGGACTACGGGATCCAGTGGACGTTGTTCCGTTCGGCGCTGGCCCCGGGGGAAGGCGAGGGCTGGCGCTCGCCGCAGGTCTGGTTTGCCCATGCCGCCGTCACCACGCCAACGGAGCACCATGTGGCGGAACGCTTTGCCCGTGGGGGGATCGGTCAGGCCGATGTCGTGGCTCAGCCTTTTCGCGCATGGATCGACGATTGGCAGATGTCAGGGGACACTCTGGACCAGGTGTCGCTGCGGGCCAGCGGTTCAGAATTCCGCTATGATTTGCAGTTGACCGTCGAGGGGCCGCTTGTCTTTCACGGGCAGGGCGGCTTTTCGGTGAAATCCGCCGAAGGGCAGGCCAGCTATTACTATTCGCAACCCTTCTACCGGGTTGAAGGTGTGCTGCACCTGCCGCAAGGGGATGTGCCAGTCACGGGAGAGGCTTGGCTGGACCGTGAGTATTCCTCGCAACCACTGAGCGAAAACCAGTCGGGGTGGGACTGGTTTTCGCTGTCCTTCGACAGCGGGGACAAGTTGATGGGGTTCCGCCTGCGCCAGACCGATGGCAGCCACTATACTTCGGCCACATGGATCGGGCGGGACGGGGGCACGCGGGCCTATCCCGACGGCGCTTTTGCCGCCGAACCGCTGGACAGCGCGCAGGTGGCCGGACGAACAGTGCCCGTGGCGTGGCAGCTCAAATTGGCGGATCGCGAGGTCGATGTCACCGTCGAGGCGTTGAACCCACAAGCATGGATGGCGCTGTCCATCCCCTATTGGGAGGGCCCGGTGCTTGTCAGGGGGAGCCACGGCGGGCGCGGCTATCTTGAGATGACGGGCTATGACTAATCCGCGACGCGGCGCTGTCACGCATTGATCAGGCTCAAAAGCTGGTTAAATCCGGCTCAAACGGCCGGAGATTGAAAGTGATGCGCACGCTGGGACAGATGGCGACAGGGTCGATCAGGGCTGCGGCGCTGCTGTTGGTCCTGGGCCTGCGTCCGGCGTTGGCGGCGCAGGTCGAACTGATCGTGGATCGCAGCGCCTCGGCGGTCGAGGTCTTTTTCGGCATGCCTGCGCAGACAGCGGTCAGTGCCTTTGGCATGGCCCCCGGCCTGCTGACGGACGCAGAGGGCGAAGTCCATTTCGAGGATTTCCGGCAAGGCACATGGGACTTGGGCGACGCCCTGCTGCAAGCCGTCGAAACACGGATCGGCGGGCAGGCGGCGCGGTTCGAAGCCACCTCTTTGATGGTCCACCTGCAAGACCAACGCCTGCCGTTCCAAACTCCGCTGGACGGGCTGACCGCGATTTCCGTTTGCGGGGTGACAGCGCCTGATGTGCCGCCCCGCCTGAACGACCTGTACCTCTATTCCGGTTTTGTGGCCTATCCGCCCGACCCGCGCGGCGGACTGGAATTTGCCATTCCGGGCATTTCTGGGCAGGGGCTGGAGGTGGCTCTGACGGTTTATGGGACCGACGGCGGCGTGACGCGGCAAGACGTGTGGCTGGCTCCGGGGGAGGCGCTGAATGTGCCCGCGACGGCCCCGCGCCGGCAAGGCTGGCTGATGGGCGCGACGGCAGTGATCGGGCTGTTGGCGGGGCTGGGCCTGTGGCGGCTGGGCCGGCGTTTGCCGGGTCTTGGCTGAGAGCAGGACAAAGCGACGCAGATTGACGCTTTGGGGCGTGTTTAGCGCTAAACCGCTACTAAATGGCAAGGCGGAAATCGGCCTTCGGGCCGGGCACGCGCTGGACAAGTCGGCTGTTGATACCGCACGCTGATTGCGTCCCGCCTAGGCCTGGCAAGACTGCCGGATCGCAAACCTGATGGAGAATATCGTGACTCAATTCATCACCCGCCGCACCGCCCTGCTGTCCGCAGCGGCCTCTGCTTCGCTGGCCCTGACGCTGCCCAGCCGCGTTCTGGCGGCCACCACCCACGAAGTGCAGATGCTCAACGTGCACCCCGAGGACCGCAAGCTGCGGCAGGTCTTTTTCCCGCGCATCGTCGTGATCGAACCCGGCGACAGCGTGAAGTTCCTTGCCACCGACAAGGGCCACAACGCCCAGTCGTCCAAGGACATGACCCCCGAGGGCACCGAAGACTTCAAAGGCAAGATCAACGAAGAGATCGAAGTCACCTTCGACAAGCCGGGTTTCTACGGCTACCAGTGCCAGCCGCACTACGCGATCGGCATGGTGGGCCTGATCGTCGTCAAGGGCGAAGGCATGATGGACAACCTCGAAGCGGCAAAGGCTGTCACCCACCGCGGCAAGGCGCGCGCCGTCTGGGGCGACATCTGGGCCGAAGTGGACGGCATGGACCTGTCCGCCTGATTTCAGGATCGATCACTGGTCCACGGGGGGGAGGCAGCACTGCCTCCCCCCTTTTTTGTGGCCGTCAGGTAGGACTCTGGACGGCGCATGACTTCACGCGGCAATGCGCGGTCACTGGCAGATTCCATGAGGGGGAAGTGGTGGCGTGGGGGGGACTCGAACCCCCGACCTAACGATTATGAGTCGTTCGCTCTAACCAACTGAGCTACCGCGCCAAGCAGTGTGGGGGGTCGGATACGGAAGCTGCGCCCTGCCGTCAAGCGCAAAATTACATGGATCGGCGTCTTCTTGTTTTGTGCCGGTCGATGCCGCCCCCGTGGGGCTGGTCGTTGCCCGAACAGAGCGATAAACGTGGCCACATGTCTCATGTCATCGGGATCTTTCTGGCCTTTTGTGCCGGGGCCTTGGGCGCATTGACCTTTGCCCTGATCGGCTTTCCCGCAGCGGCGCTGACGGGATCGGCGGTCGGTGTCACCTTGGCGGGGCTGGCCGGGCTGCGTTTTGATCTGCCGGTCTGGATGCGCAACGGGGCTTTTGTGGTGCTGGGCATCAACATCGGCACCGGGGTCACGCCGGAAACCTTGCAGGCGGCGGCCAACTGGCCGCTGAGCATCGCCGTGCTGGCGGCCAGCCTGCCAATCGGGATGGCGGTGTCGCAGGCGGGAATGGTCCGCTGGATGGGCTTTGACCGCCGCGATGCGGTGCTGGCCTCGGCCCCCGGACATCTGAGCTATGTGCTGAGCATGTCCTTGGAGCAGGGGGGCGACACCGCCCGCATCGCCGTAATCCAAAGCATCCGGGTGCTGTTTCTCACGCTCTGCGTGCCATTGCTGGTCAGCTCGGTCTTTGGCGCAAGCGGAGCGGATCTATTGCCGGTAGCGGACATGACGGTGCTGTCACTGGTTGTGCTGGCGGTTGCAGCGCTGGCGCTGGGCTATGCCTATGGCTGGCTGCGCGTCCCGGCGGCCTTTTTGATGGCAGGGATGACGGTTAGCGCCTTGGGTCATGTGCTGGACCTGACGCCGGGGCGGTTATCGCGGGAACTGGGCTTTGGCGCCTTCCTGATCATGGGCACCCTGATCGGTTCCCGGTTCGCGGGGCAAAGCGCCGCCGTGCTGCGCAGCTCGGTTCTGGCAGGGCTCTGGCTGACGCTGGTGAATGTGGTCACGGCTCTGGGTGCCATGGCCGTGGCCATGGTGCTGCTGGGGATGTCGCCTGCGGTGCTGATCGTGGCCTATGCCCCCGGCGGGGTCGAGGCGATGGCGGCCATCGCCGTGACGCTGGGGCTGGACCCGGCCTATGTGGCAGCGCATCACGTGATGCGCCTGTTGATCCTGACTTTCCTCGTGCCGCTATGGGTGCATCGGGTCGGTTCGGGGCAAACCCGCTAGTCCGGCCTATTTGACGATATGTTCGTCCTTGACGAACATGTTGCTCCACGCCCGGTCGATCAGTTCGGGTGTCATGCGATAGGGGATGCCCTCGAAATCGCAAACGGAAATCATCTGGTCGATCAGGAAGACCGGCTGGTAGTTGGCATAGATATTGTTGATGGTCGGGTACTTGTTCTTGAGCAGATGAACGAGGCTTGCCTCGTCCAGCTGCATCTTTTTCTTGCGCGCCACGAGGCTGAAGATCTTGAGGAAATCCTGCTGGTTCGGCCCGTCGATCTTGATCTTGAAAAAGATCCGGCGCAGGGCGGCCTGGTCGAAGATCTCATTCGGGTGGAAGTTGGTTGAAAAGATCACCAGCGTGTCGAAGGGCACCTCGAACTTTTCGCCTGATTGCAGGGCAAGGATGTCTTTCGATTCCTCCAGCGGCACGATCCAGCGGTTGACCAGCTTTTGCGGCGGTTCCGCCTGCCGGCCAAGGTCGTCGACGATAAAGATACCGCCGGTGGACTTCAGCTGAAGCGGTGCTTGATAGGTGCGTGCCGTCGGGTTGTAGACCAGATCCAGCATGTTCAACGACAATTCGCCCCCGGTGATGACCGTGGGCCGCTTGCACAGCACGTAGCGCCGGTCGAACCGGGCTGTGCGGCGCAGGGCATTGGGGTTTTCCTCGTCGCCTTCGGCCTTGGAATGCACGATCGGGTCGTACACCGTGATGACCTGACCGGAATATTCGATGGCGCGCGGGACATAGATCTTGTCGCCCATGGCGTCGCGGATGCCGTTCGAAATCGAGGATTTGCCGTTCCCGGGCGGGCCATACATCAGGATCGACCGGCCAGAGGACACCGCCGGCCCAAGGTTGGAAATCAGGTCGTTGGGCAGGACAAGATGGCCCATGGCCCCGGTCAATTGCTCGCGCGTGATCTGGATGTTGCGGATGGACTGCCGTTTGACCTGTTCGGAATAGACATCCAGAGGGATGGGCATCGGGCCGAAATATTCGGACTGGGCCAGCGCATCCAGCGCCCGGGCCTTGCCGCTGTCGGTCAACTGGTAGGGCATTTCGGAGGAAACCTCGCCCGCTGCGCCCAGCGTGCCCATGGCCTCCATCAGGCCCTGACCACGGCACATGTCGATCAATTCCTGCGTAACCGGGACCGGCAAGCAGACGGTGCGGGCCAGATCCGTCACGACATTGGTATTCTTGCGGAACATCGTCTTGAGGATGATGTCGCGCATCATCACCAGAGGAAGCTGCATTTCCTCGATCCGCCGCGGCTGTGGCGGGGCGATGACGTTGCCGGTTTCCATGTTCATGACGGATCTGCCCTTGACTGCTTTTGGGGGCAAACCTGTCAGTTGATTGTGGCGGCAGGGGGGCGGCGATTGGGAAAGACGCGGACCTTAAATCCCAAAGGTATCGCGCAATCGGCTGAACAGCCCGCGCGGAGGTTGGTGGTGCGCCAGGGCTTTGTCCCGGAAAGCGCGGAAGGCGGCAAAACCGGCATTCGCCCTCTCCACCGCGCACGTAGAGCGCGGTCGACATGGTGCGGGGCTCGGTTCCCATTTTGCATTCGATGGACCAGTCGGAGCCTTGCAACAGGCCCCATGCGGGATCTGTCCAGTCGGTCCCGGGCAGATGCTCAGAGATGGTCCGTTGCGGGGTCTTGGTTTCGATGGTCAGGGGGTGCCAGTCGCCGGTGACATGAGCGACGGGCGGGGGCAGGGCGTCAAGTTCGGCTGAGTACGAAGGTCCCAGCTCAAGGGGCCGGTTGACCGTAAAGAATGCCCAACCCGAGATAGATCGCCAGCGTACCGCCAAGAGCCAGCCCCATGGGGAACTTGGACCCGGATTCCCAACTGTGCCAATGCGGTGCCAATTGCCGAAGCGGCGAGCGTTTCGCCAACCGGTGCGCCACGAAGGCGGCCAGAAGATTGGCGGCAAAGAGCGCCATCAGAAACCGCAGATCACCGATATGGATCAGAGGTGCCGCCGCGGCGGCGAACTTTGCATCGCCTGCCCCCATAGCGCCGCCCGCGTTCAGCGCGATCCCGGCCACCAGCACGACGATCAGGTGCAGGTAACGCCAGAAATAGGCATCCAGCGGCAAGGCAATGGCGCCGATGAACAGATAGACAAGGAATAGCGCGACAACCGCATGGTTGGGGATGCGCATGCCCTTCATGTCAGTGTAACAGATGTAGATGCAGATCGGCAGCACGAAGGGCAGGAACCACATCGCGGCGCTGGCGGACAGGGACATCGCGCTTAGACCTCGTCCAGCGCCGCCAGCGCGCGGGCCGCGGCCTCGAAATGCTGCGGATGGGTTTCCAGCGCCTCGCGCAGCAGTGCCTTGCCGGTCTTGACGTCACCGCTCTTGATCGCGGCCAGACCAAGCGTGTGCAGCAGCTCCGCCCGTTCAACCTGTGTCATGGGGATGACCGGCAGGGTGTATTTGCCCTGCGCGCCGCGCGCCATCACAAGGTTGTTCTTGGCGGTGTACAGCTTGTCGTCATGGCGGATTGCCTCAAGGAACATTTTTTCGGCAGCTTCGAAATCGCCGCGCGTCAACTTGGAATATCCCCAGTTGTTCAGCACGGACCCCGGCTTGGTCGTCAGGCCAACCGCGACTTCGTAGAAACTGTCGGCCTTCTTCCATTCCTTGTTGCCGTCGGCGATCATTGCCTCCAGCCGGTAGCGCTTGAAGGTTTCATGGGTCGGCGGAATGGCGTCCAGCACCTTTTCTGCCTGATCCCATTCGCCGGCGCGGATCAGCACATCCGCCAGATGAACCTTGTCCTCTTCGGTGGCGTCCTTGTGGTCCACGACCTTGGCCCATGCGACGCGGGCCTCGGGGATGCGCTTGGCCCGGACCAGAGATTGCGCAAGACCGCGCAGCACGTCGATCCGTTCGGGATTGTCGCGCGCGGTGCGCTGAAAGTAGGTTACGGCCTCGTTCGGGTCGCCCACGGTCAGCATGACCTCGTTCAGGTCGCTTTCGTCGACGACGTTCACGCCTTGGAACTTACGATCCATTTCGGCGCTGTCGACGCCCTTGTCACAGGCCGAAAGCGCGACCACGCCGGCCGCGCAGAGGGAAACGATGATAGGGTGGCGCATTTTGCCTGCGTCCTTGTGCTGCTCTGCCTCGTACCCGCCTTTGCGGCGGTTGTTCTTGTGTCCCGTCGTTGCGAGACCGGTCTTTCCATGCACCACCTGTGTGGCGCGTCGCCCTCAACCGCCGGTGCGGCGGATCAGGTAATCCCCATGCCCGCGGCGAACGATCTTGTATTCTTGTTCTAACTCCGAACCATAACCGGAATTTTCCATTTTTGCGAGCGCCAAGCGCAGATTGTCGCGAATTGAGTCACTTTGGCCATTGTCCAGCGCATAGGCCCGGCGAAAGATCTGAGACGCCTCGGCGGTTTCGCCCAATTCGATCAGAACGATTCCCAGATTGTTCCAGGCCTCGGCCCATTCCGGTTCGGCCTCTACGGCGCGGCGCAGCAGCGGTTCAGCTTGATTCAGGCGCCCCAGACCAAGATTGGCGGATCCCAACGCCATCAGGATCTCACCGGTCAAGCCCTGCTCGGCCGCCGCGCGGGAAAAAGCCTCAAGCGCCAGTTCATATTGGCCGGCGGCCATCAGGCGGTGCCCGACGGTCAGGCCATCCACCGCCTGACCACGCGGATCAAGCCCCGGAGCAAATGGTGACGCATCGGGGGAGGGGCCACGCGCGAACGGGCCGCCTGCGGTGCAGGCGGCCAGCGGAAGGATCAGAACGGCGGCCCAAAGAGCCTGCTTCATTCGGTCAGTTACCTACGGCGATCGAACCCATCTCGGAAATGCCAACCGCGGACGGGCCCACAAGGATGATCAGGAGCGGCGGCACCGTCAGCATCATAGTGGTCAGCGTCATCTTTGTCGGCAGTTTGTTTGCCGCTTCTTCCGCGCGCATGACTCTTTTGTCACGCATTTCACCTGCATAGACCCGCAGGGCGTCGGAAATCGAGGTGCCAAAGGTCTGGGCCTGGTTCAGAACCGTCACGAAAGAGGAAATATCGGGCAGGCCACAGCGGTCGGCCATATCGTTCAGAACCTGGCTCTTGTCCTTGCCGGCCTTCATTTCGTAGCTGATGATCTGGTATTCCTCCGCCAGCGGCGGAAAGGACGACCGGAGTTCCTTGGCGACGCGGACGATGGATTGTTCCATCGACTGGCCAGCCTCGACGCAGACCAGCATCATGTCCAGACTGTCAGGAAAGCCCTGCTGGATCTGTTCCTGCCGCTTTGCGACACGTTTGTTGATCCAGTACTTGGGCGCCATGTAGCCAAAGACACCGGGGCCGAGGATATACATCAGTTTGGTCTGCATCGTGGCCGTCGCCGGGTCGATCATCAGCAAGTAATATGCCACCCCCGCACCCAGCAGTGTCACTCCAAGGGCGAACTGGGCAAAGTAATACATCTGCACCGCATCCTTGGACCGATAGCCGGCCTGCATCATCTTGGTGCGGATTTCCGAGTATTCCTTTTCGTCCTGCGGTTCGAGAAACTGCGCGTATTTGTTCAGCTTCTCGTTCTTGCTTCTTTCCCGCAGTACGGCGCGGGTTTCCGCGTTCATACGTTTCTGACCGTCTTGCTTGAGCTTGTCCAGCGGGTCGGGTTTGGCATTCAGAAGCATCGGGATCGTGGCGAGGATCAGCAGTCCCGCCAGACCGGCGACCACGATCAGCGGACCGGCCGGGCCCAGCATGTCGGTGATCATCGTGTTGAGCGTGTCGAGCATGGGGCTTTCCTCAGACCTTGATGTTCACCAGCCAGCGCATGACGATCATGTTCGCGGCCAGCATGATGCCCACGATGAAGCAGGCGGGAATGAACCACGGGTGATCCAGCACCTCATCGTAGTAGTCGGGCTTGGCCACCTGAATAAATACCAGTGCCGCGACCGGGAAGCCGGACAGGAATTTGCCCGACCACTGCGCTTCGGCGGTGATGGCCTTGACCCTTCGGAACAGGCGGAACCGGGCGCGGATCACCTTGGCCAGCCCTTCGAGGATCTCAGCAAGGTTGCCGCCGGCCTGTTGCTGGATCGCGACGGCCACCGCAAGAAAGCGCAGATCCTGAAGATCCAGCCGTTCGGCCATATGCTTCAGCGCCTCGCCTATGTCGCGGCCATAGGTGCTTTCATCGGCGATGATGCCGAATTCCGTGGCAAGCGGGTCTTTCAGTTCCTTGGCGACGATGGAAATGGCCGAGGAAAACGGATGGCCCACGCGCAGCGAGCGCACCATCAGTTCGACCGCGTCGGGCAATTGTTCCTCGATCATGCTCAGGCGCTTTTTGGCGCGGTGGTTGACCCAGAAGTAGACACCACCGACCCCCATGCCGACCGCCATGACAGCGCGTACCGGCGCGGTGGCCTCGGTCCCGATGCTTAGGCCGAGGAAGGCAAAGACAGAGGCCGCGACCATGACCATAATGAGCTGTTGCGGCGAAAAGGCCAGAGCGGCCTTCTGCGCCTTGCTGGCCAGCATGGAATAGATGGGCAGCGAGCGGCTTTGCATGTGCTGGTCCATCTCCTTGCGGAGCTTGGCCAGCACATCTTCGCGCCTTTCGCCCTTGTCGAGCATTTCAAGGCGGCGGTTGACGCGGCGGGTCAGGCTGATCGACTGGCCAAAGGCCACGAGGTAGACGCCGTTGACCAGGATCAGAACGCCGAGGAAAATCCCCCCGTAGATGATTGGTTCTGCGCTGAGCATGGGCGTTACTCCGCTCTGAAGGGTTCGTAGATCGAGGCCGGAACGTCGTAGCCCCACATGCGGAACCGTTCGGCAAAGGCGGAACGGACACCGGTGGCCGTGAAATGGCCGATGATCTTGTTATCGGGCGTCAGGCCCACGCGCTGGAAGCGAAAGATCTCTTGCATTGAAATCACATCGCCTTCCATGCCGGTGATCTCGGTGATCGAGACCATGCGGCGCGAACCGTCCTGAAGGCGGCTGGCCTGCACGATCAGGTTCACAGCCGAAGCGATCTGGCTGCGCATCGCCTTGAGCGGCATTTCGATCCCGGCCATGGCGATCATGTTTTCCAGACGTGCAACGCCATCGCGGGCCGAGTTGGCGTGGATCGTGGTCATCGAACCGTCGTGGCCGGTGTTCATGGCCTGCAACATGTCGATGACTTCCTCGCCCCGCGTTTCACCGACGATGATCCGGTCCGGGCGCATCCGCAGGGCGTTTTTCAGACAGTCGCGCGGAGTGACGGCCCCCTTGCCTTCGACGTTGGGCGGGCGGCTTTCCATCCGGCCCACGTGGGTCTGTTGCAACTGAAGTTCGGCGGTGTCCTCGATGGTCAGGATCCGCTCGCTGTCGTCGATGAAGGACGAAAGCGCGTTGAGCGTGGTGGTCTTACCGGAACCGGTCCCGCCCGAGACGATGACGTTCAGCCGGGTGGCCACGGCGGCCTGAAGGTAGACGGCCATTTCTTCGGTAAAGGCACCGAAGTTCACCAAGTCGTCGATGCCCAGCTTGTCCTTCTTGAACTTACGAATGGAAACAAGGCTGCCGTCGATGGCAACGGGTGGCACCATGGCGTTGAAACGTGACCCGTCCTGAAGACGGGCGTCGACATAGGGGTTCGATTCATCGACACGGCGGCCGACGGCGGACACGATCTTGTCGATGATCCGCATCAGGTGCTTTTCATCCTTGAAGGTCACGTCCGAGAGCGACAGCTTGCCGTTCTGTTCGATAAAGATCTGGTGCGGCCCGTTAACAAGGATGTCCGAGATCGTCTCGTCCTTGAGCAGCGGCTCCAGCGGGCCAAGGCCTTTCACCTCGTCGTAGAGGTCGGCCATCATGGTGCGGCGTTCGTCGCGGTTCAGCACCACGCCCTTTTCCTGAAGGGTCTCGTTGGCGATAGCGCCGATTTCCTCGCGCAGTTCACCTTCCGAGGCCTTGTCGAGCGCCGCGAGGTTCAGGTTTTCCAGCAATGCGCGGTGCAGTTCGAGCTTGATCTCGGACAGCCGCTCCTTGCGCTTCTTTTCCTTGTCGACCGGCCCGGCCTGAGCGGCGGACTTGGCGACCTTGCGGCGCACGGCGCTTGGCTGGGCGGCGGGTTGGGACGGCGTGGCGGCCGGTGCGGCAGGCGCGGGGGCCTTGACCGGCTGGGTTCCCGGCGCGGAGGGCTTCTTGTAACGCGAAAACATTTAAATCCCCTCGATCAGGCGGCTTCGGCGTCGCTGTCGCCGATTGCGTTAAGCTGTTGTGCCAGCTTGACGATTTCACGGCGCAGCGGGTTCTTGGCCGCGTGGCTGGCCAGCGGTAGGCCATGGTCGCAGGCCTGCATCACGGTGCGGCCTCCATCTGGCAGTTGCACGTCCAGCGAGATGCCAAGACTGTCGGCAAGACGCTTGACCCGGCTTTTGCCTTGCAGGTCGGTGAATTTGGGGGCGCGGTTCAGCGCAAAGCGGATCTTGTCGAATGGCAGATCCTCGGATTGCAGCGCCCGTTTCAGCCGCAGGGTGTTCTGGGCCGAACGCATGTCCAACTCGATCAGGGCGAAATACAGCTGCGCCTCGGACAGGACAGTTTCCGTCCATTGAACGACAGTCGACGGCATGTCGACGATGACATAGTCGAAATGGTCCCGCGTGATGTCGAGCAGGCGCTTGACCTCGGCGGGGCCGATGATGTCCAGCGGCAGGATGTCCGACGGCGCGGTAAAGACCTGAAGCTTGTCTTCGAAGCTGACCAATGCCTGCCCGAAACTGTCGCCGTCCATGGCTTCGATGTCGGACAGGGTTTCGTAGACGGCCTCGCGTCGGGGCAGATCAAGGTAGGTGGCAACTGACCCGAATTGCAGGCCGAGGTCGATCAGGCAGACCTTGGGGTTCTTTTCCTTACCGCTGGTGGCCAGTTCATAGGCCAGGTTCACGGCCACCGTGGTGGTGCCGACACCTCCGGCCAACCCGTGAACGGCAATCAGAACGCCGTCCCCGCCGCCCGACAGTTTGACACCTTCGGGTGATGTGCCGGGGGCTTCGACCGCGGGCGCCGAGGGCGCGGGGCGGCGGATTCGTTCCAGCGCGCCAGCCAGTTCGCCCTCTGGCAGGGGGTAGGGGACAAATTCATCGGCGCCGTCGCGCAATAGCTGGTGCAACGAGGCGGGCGTTACGTCCTCGGCGATCAGGATCACCTTGACGTCGTTTTCCTTGGCGGCCCGGATAACGCTGGACAACATCGGCAGGTCCGGTTCGTCAATGGCGTCGATCGCCATGGCGACGAACTCCAGCGACCGGCCGTCCGGCTGGTTGAGGAAGGCGGTGGCCTCGTCGAACCCGAGGTCACCCCAGCCTTCGCCAAGCAGGGCTTCCATATCGTCGATGAGCAGATCGAAATTCTGGACATCGCGGCTGATCGTGCAGGCCACGATCGGCGCTGGATCGGTTTGCTGTGATGTCGCGTTCGTCATGCCTGTCGTCCTTTGCTTTTGCCGGACCGGTCGGACGTGGCGAAAAATGTCCCCCGGTCCCGCGATGCGCGACTCGCCTTGCGGCACGCACTGGGTCTCCAAGGCGAAGTTCACCCACAAAGGAGGCAACATTTGGGCCAAAAAACCGAAATTGTACGGTGATCGGCGACCGAAACCGGGCCGAAACGCGGCGCACCTGACGTTCTGGTGGTTCCGCGAAGCAGACGAACAATTTTTGCGATAGTGGGGGATTGTCGCGGTTTCGCGATCAAGGGGGCCGGGAAACGCAGGTGGTCCAAAACGAAAAAAGAGGGCCGGGGCCCTCTTTTCTGCATCGGCAACACGCTGGAGTTTATTGCGTGATCGCGAAATCCTGCCCCTGCTGGCCGGTCAGGCCTGTCTTGGGTTCGGCGCTGCGAATGTACTCGCGATAGATCACTTCGGCGTATTTTCCGTCCATCACCGTGGGATGCCCGGACACGAAACCCGAGACTTCGGTCACTGTGCGTCGGTTGCGCCGTTCGCGGCCTTCGGTCACGATCAACGGCTGCGTTTCTCCGTAGGAGACAACCGCCTCCAGCCGTGATCGGCTGATGCCCTGACTGACGAGGTAGTTCACCACGGCGCGGGCGCGCTGCATGCCCAAAGCCTTGTTGTACCCGTCCGATCCGACCTTGTCGGTGTGGCCGTAAACGCGGAAGCGGATTTCAGGGAACTGGCGGATCCAATGGGCCTGCTCGCGCAGGGTGTCGCGCGCGCCATGGTCCAGCTCGGCGCTGTTGAAGGCAAAGTTGACCGTGGTCATCACCTCCGAGGCAAAGCGTTGCGACAGGTCGTAGATGATCTGCTTTTCACCGGTCATCAGCTGATGGTTGTTCATCGTGGCATTGCCGAAATGCCCGGTGTCGATCAGCGCGCCCGCCTCTCGGTCGAAACCGACAGGGGCCTTGCTGCACCCGGTGATCGCAAGGCCCATGGCCAGTGCGGCGGTAAGGGGGAGCCTGATCATCTTGCGCCTCTGCATCAGTCCATCACATATCCGTAGGACCCGGTGAAGTCCTGCTTGGCCACTTCGCCCGCGGCACCGGATTTCGGAGCGTTCCTGTTCGGCTGCCCGGCCACCTTGCCACGCAAAAAGAGGTCACGTTCGGTCGGTGGCACCACGCGGTCCGTGGGCAGCGCGAGGTATTCGCCCCGGGTTGGGGTGACCAGATGCGGCGTCACGATGATGACCAGTTCGGATTGCGAACGCTGGTATTCCGCGCTGCGGAAGAGCGCGCCCAGCACGGGAACGTCGCCCAGCCATGGCAATTGCGAGTTGGTGTCGGTGAAATCGTCCATCAGCAGGCCGGCGATGGCAAAGCTTTCGCCATCACGCAGTTCCACGGTGGTCGAAGCCTCGCGACGGCGGAAGCCGTTGACCGTGATGTCCGAAAGCACAATCGAGTTGTTGGTGTCGATGGCCGACACCGCCGCTTCGAGTTCGAGGTTGATCAGGTCGCCGTCGATGACGCGCGGAATGAAGTTCAGTTCGACACCAAAGGGCTTGTATTCGATGGTGATCGTGCTGTTCTGCTGGCTGACCGGGATCGGGTATTCGCCGCCCGCCAGGAACTTGGCTTCTTGCCCCGAAAGGGCGGTCAGGTTCGGTTCCGCCAGCGTCCGGACAACACCCTTGCGTTCCAGCGCCTCCAGCATGATGCCGACTTCGAGCCCACCGGCGTTGAAACCGAAGAGAACAGCGCCTTCGACGTCCAGACCCGCGGGCGCAAGCTTGTCGGCCACGGCATCGACAGCAGCGCGCGATGCGGCGTTCAGTGTGCCAAGTTCCACACCCAGATCGCCGCCGGCAACAGATCCGCCGGTGGCAAGCGAGGTGCGCAGCATCTTGGCCGCCGTCCGTTCCATCTCGGCAAAGCGGACTTTCAGCATGACCTGCTGGACGCCGCCAACGCTCATCAGGTTGGATACGCGGTCCGGTGCATAGCGTTCGGCAAGATCCAGGGCGCGTTGCATCCGACCCGTGGACGATACGGTGCCGGACAGCACGATGCCGTCATTGGCGGTCCGCACCTCGATCTTTTCTTGCGGCAGAATCTGGCGCAGGCGTTCCTTGAACTCGGACACATCGGGAGAGACGCGGATATCGACGTTGGTGATCAACTCACCTGCGGCATCGAGAATCGTCAGCGTCGTCGTTCCCGGAGCCTTGCCCAGAACATAGATGTTGCGGTCGTTCAGCGAAGAAATGTCCGCGATGGCCGGGTTGGCGATGGACAGTTCCGCAAAGGGAATGTCGCTTTCGACAACCAGCGCACGGTTCATCGGCACCTGCAAAACCGGTTGCGTGCCATTGCGAAGGATGCGCAGGTTTTCGGCCTGCACTTGCGACGCAAGCGGCGCAACCGCAAGCGACAGGCCCAGAAGGGCCGTCTTCAGGAATCTGTCAATTTTCATGTGACCTGCCTCTCGATCACTGCTCACACGCAGGTCTGACGCCTGCATTTTTTTTGCAACCATGCGGCATTCCCTGTTTTTTTGCAAGAATCAAAGCCCTAAGCCGGGGGGCTTATGTGGATAACCCGCAACAGACAGGGCTGACCGGCAAGCAAAAGACCCCCGCCAAGGCGGGGGTCGTTCCTGTTCAAGCGGTTGAAAACGCCGTTTGAATTGCGCGTTCAGTTGGTGCAGGGGATCGGGATCTCCATCACTTCCGCGCCACGACGGACACGGGTCGTGCAGGATTTCGCGGCCTGCTTTTCCACCCGTTCCTCGGCCACGATCCCCAGAAGCGAGCGCTGATCGACCTCGATCGCCTCGGCCACGGTATCGTCAAGCTGGGACATCAGCGACAGCGACAGCTTGCCGGTGGACTGGGCCTGTGCCAGCGCGGCAACCTGCTGGGGGCTGGCGGCGACGGTCACTGTGCGTGCGATGGTGGCGGTGTTGTATTCGGTGTTCGCGGTCTGGTCGATGGCGATCAGGCGGATGCCGGTCTGGATCAGCTTGGTGACCTCGCCCTGCGCACGTTCCCCGACTTCGCCGGGCAGGCGGCCCGTCCAGTAGACATCGACCCGGTCACCGGGACGCAGAAAGCCCGAGACGCCGGAGGCCACGTCGACCTTGATTGCAAAGGCGCGTTGCCCGCGATCCAGCCGTGACGTCAGACCGGCGTCGCCGCCCGGTTCGGACACTTTGACCTTCATCAACGCTTCGAATTTCTCGATCGGTCGCATGGCAAGCCGCGGGCCTTCGCCGTCGATGAAGAAGGGGTTTTCTTCGTCAAAGTAGTCTTCGGGGAGGGTCTTTTTCGGCCATGGCGCAAGGGCCACGTCTTCTTCCTTGATCTCTTCGCCATAGTTGATGGCACGTTTGGCGATATAGATCTTGGCCACGGGCACCGATGCTCCGGACTTCGCGCGCTCTTGCGCCAGCGCGTTTTCATAGGCCCCGATGTAATTCTGCGCCATGTAGACGGCAAAGCCCGCCAGGGCGAGGCCGGCGATCAGCACAAGTCCGAATACGAGTCGCATTTTTCACCTCACTTGGACAACTTGGTTTCGGCCGGTTTTCACCGGCTCGGGCCAGCCTCGCACGCGAATGCGGCAAGAACGGGACGGATGCAGGGCTTCTTGGCGACCCGGAACTGATCCGGTTGGTGAGCCCCGACACGTCGACGGACGGCCCGGATACCCAGGCCGTCCGCGGAAAGTCTTGGGGCAGCAGGATTAGAAATCGTTCTGGCGCGTCAATTCGGCGCTTACGCCGTCTCGCAGACCCAGCGTCGCGTTTTCGGCCGCGGTATAGGCCGCGATACAGAAACCGACGATGCCGGCCGTCAGAATGACCCAGTCCACAGTTACGGCACCGTCTTCCTTGTCCTTGAAGGATCTGAACAGCTTGCGCATCGTGTTTCTCCGGGTTGCCCGCACGAACAATGTGGTGCGGGTGTGAAAAAGGCGCGCGCCGCGGCGGGCGCGCGCCTGGATGTCTTAGGTGATCGTCATGCGATCAGGCGACTTAGAAGTCGTTTTCGAGAGCCACACGTGCCGCGGCTGCGTCGATCAGAGCCTGCGAGTTGCCTTCGATGGTGGTGTAGGCTGCGACGGCCAGGCCGACGACGGCTGCGGTCAGGACGACCCAGTCAACAGTAACGGCGCCGTCTTCGTCTTTGCGGAAGTTCTTGATGAAGTTGATCATGGTTTTTCTCCGGTTGACCCTCAGGTCAGTGATGTCATGCGACCAACCTGGCCGCGGGGAACTGTAGGGAGGGCGCGCGCATCGGGCGCGCGCCGTGGGTTACGCGGCGCTCAGGCCGCGCCCGACTTAGAAGTCGTTTTCGAGAGCCACACGTGCCGCGGCTGCGTCGATCAGAGCCTGCGAGTTGCCTTCGATGGTGGTATAGGCTGCGACGGCCAGGCCGACGACGGCTGCGGTCAGGACGACCCAGTCAACAGTAACGGCGCCGTCTTCGTCTTTGCGGAAGTTCTTGATGAAGTTGATCATGGTTCTCTCTCCGTAGGTGTAGTGCGTTTGTTTCAGTGACCGTCTTGGGCGTTGTGGGCCTCTCTCACCTTGCCCTGTCCCTCGTCGGTATGAGCTTATTAAGCAGTTGGTTTGGGGCGAGAGTGTGGCCCGAATGGATTGATTTTGCAGCCGGGCAAAAAACATGTGAAAATTAGGTTAGCAAGCTGATTTTGAACGGAAATTTTTGTCCTTGATGGTGGTGCAAAGGTTAATGTTGACCGAAGAATGCCCGCTTTGGGTGTGTCGGGTTCGGCTTTTCGCAACACTGATGGATAATTCGCGCGGATTGTGCGAAACTGTGGAAAAGTCAGACCGGACAACAGGGATCGAGCAGCCCCATGGTCGTCAGAACACTGATCGGCGCCGCGATTGCGTCTATTGGCCTATGTATGCCGCCCGCCTTGGCGCAAGACGCGGGCAGCGCGCCGGCGCCTTTCGAGGATTTCACCTTCAAGCGGGTCAAACCGCCCAAGGCTGGCGTCAAGAAACGCATCACCGTGCAGATCGCGCCGCGGGCCAATCCAGCGGTTGCACCGCCCTTGCCGAAAGCCCCCGCTGCGCCAGAGGCGGCCGCGGCAGTTGCCCCCGCGCCGGTTTCGCCAGCTCTGGCCGGCGCGCCCTCGGTGCCGTTGGGCAGTTATTCGTGGTTCTGGAGCGCGGTTTCGCCAGAGGCAGCGGCGACCGGACCGGGGCGTCTTCCTGCGGCGATTGCCACGCTTGCAAAAGGCCCCGAAGGGCAAAGCGTCGGCGCCCCCCGCCTGCAAGGCCTGCAAGAGATCGCGGCGGCGCATGGCATCGACCTTTTGCGCGAAACGGTCGGCACGCGGGTCTCGCCAGCCCTTGCACTGGCGGTGATCGCGGTGGAATCCGGCGGGCAGGCCCATGCCCGCAGCAAGGCCGGTGCGCAGGGTTTGATGCAATTGATGCCGGACACCGCGACCCGGTTCGGGGTCAAGGATGCCTTTGACCCGACGCAGAACATCCGTGGTGGCGTTGCGTTCCTTGATTTCCTGATGGAGAAGTTCGAGGGGGATCCGATCCTTGTCCTTGCCGGGTACAACGCGGGCGAGAATTCGATCGGCACCCACGGTGGCGTGCCGCCCTATGCCGAGACACGGGATTATGTTCCCAAGGTTCTGGCTGCATTTTCCGTGGCGCGCGGGCTATGCGTGACGCCGCCCGAGCTTATCTCGGACGGCTGTGTATTCCGGGTGATGACGCAATAAGGGGCGCTGCCCCCTCTTGGCCTGACGGCCAATTCACCCCCGGGATATTTGAGGACAGAAGAAGCGGGCAGGTTGCTGTGCGTCGCGGGGTCAGCCGCGCAGGACGGCGCCGGGGTTCATGATGCCCTTTGGATCCAGCGCGGATTTGATGGCGCGCATCGCGGCGAGCTTGGCCGGGTCGCCGTAGCGTTCGAGGTCATCGACCTTGAGCCGTCCGATGCCGTGTTCGGCGCTGACCGAGCCGCCGAGGTCATGCACCAGATCATGCACGCAGGTCTTGATTGCGTCGCGCTGGTCGACATGGTCGGCGCGGGTTTTGCCGGGGGCGGGAAAGACGTTGTAGTGCAGGTTTCCGTCGCCGGCGTGGCCGAAACAATTGATCCGCCAGTCGCCAAGCCGGGCCAGTGCCGGGCCGGCGCGGGAGATGAACTCGGGGATGGTGCCGAGCGGGACCGAGATGTCATGGCTGGAGACGGCACCGATGCGGCGGTTGGCTTCGGACATATGCTCGCGCAGGGTCCAGAGGTCGCGGGCCTGGCCGAGGGATTGCGCGACGATGCCATCGGTGGCCAGCCCGGCCTCGAAAGCGTCGGCAAAGAGCGTTTCCAATGCCGCGGCGGGATCGGCACCACGACCAAGCCCGAGGTCGATCAATACGCACCAGTCCGGCGGGCTGTCCCAGGGTTGGCGCAGTTCAGGAAGGGTTTCGGCGAGAAAGTCGAAACCGGTGCGATGCATGAGTTCGAAGGCGCTGATGCTGTCGCCGACATGGTCACGTGCGAGGGCCAGCAGCTTGATTGCGGCCTCTGGCGAGGGGACGGTCAGCAGCGCGGTGCCGGTTGACGCTGGGCGCGGGGCGAGCTTCAGGCTGGCGGCGGTGATGATGCCCAGCGTGCCCTCGGCACCGATCAGCAGGTGCCGAAGGTCATAGCCCGTGTTGTCCTTGCGCAGCCGTTTCAACCCGTTCCAGACCGATCCGTCGGGCAGCACGGCTTCGAGCCCCAGAACCTGGTCGCGGGCATTGCCGTAGCGCAGCGTGTTTATGCCGCCCGCGTTGGTCGAGAGCAGGCCGCCGATGCGGGCGGAGCCTTCGGAGGCAAGCGATAGGGGAAACAGGCGGTCGACGGATTGTGCCGCGTCCTGAACATCGGCCAGGATACAGCCTGCTTCGACCACAGCGGCGTTTTCCTGCGGGTGCGTGGCGCGGATCGTGTTCATGCGTTCGAGGGCAAGGATCAGGGGCGCTGGGCCGTCAGGTTTCAACTGGCCGCCGACAAGGCCGGTGCCGCCGCCCCAGGGGAGGACACCGACGATATGGGTGGCGCAGGCCCTGATGATCGTGGCGACCTCAGAGGTGTTGCGGGGAAGGGCGATCCATTCCGCGGTGCTGGTCCAGCGTCCGCGCGGTTCCTCGCGGTAGCGCGGCTCGGCGCGGCGCAGGGTATCCGGGGGCAGCAGCGCCGCGAGCGTTTGTGCGAAATTGTCGTCGGCGGGGACAAGCGGCATGGCATCCTCATTCGCTGGGCTGGGCCGTTTGTGGCATGCGGCGGAGCGTGAGGCCAGACGGATCAGTCCGGATCTTCGAGGTAGCGTGGTTGCAGCACGATGACGGTGGGGCGGCGCGGCAGGTCGCGCAGCGAGATTTCCAGCGTTGCGGTGTCCCGAAGGTCGATTTCGAAGGTATCGCTGACATTGCCAAGGAATTGTTCAAGCGCATAGCCCGAGAACCAGTGCATCGGGATGACCACAGAGCTTTTGAGCCGGTCGACGATGCGTTCGACCGTGGACAAGGGAATGGTCATGCCGCCGTCGACCGGCACCATCAGGATGTCGGCGCGTCCAAGTGCAGCGTATTGCCGATCAGTGGGTTCATGGTGCAGATGGCCGAGATGGGCGATGCACAGGCCTTCGACCTCGAAGATGAAGATCGAATTGCCCTTGGGTTCGTCGCCGCCGAACGCCGAGCGGATGTCGGTCGAAACATTGCGGATCAGCATTTCGCCCAGATCAAGGTAGTGGTCGATCCCGGTGCCGAACTCTTCGCCCCAACCGCGCAGCACATGCGGGATGGCCGGATCAATCGCTCGGGTCCAGTGCGTTTCATGAGCGTGATTCATGGTGACCACATCTGGGATCAGCCGCGTGTTGCCGATAAAACCGTTGAAATCGGTCACGGCCTCCAGCCCGCCACGTGTCTGGATCAGGAAAGAGGCATGGGCGATATAGTGGATGCGGACGGTGTATTCCGGGATCGGCGCGGTCCAGCTGGCCTTGTGCAGGTATTGCAGGCCGGGGGCGGCGTCGGCGATGGCGATGCAATGGCTGGGGCGGCGTTGGTCCTGTGCGCTGGCGACCGTGGCCAGCAGGCACAGAAGGACGGCGGCAAGGCGGATCATGGGGCGCTCCGTTCCGGTGGGTTTCCGAAAGGGTAGCGCGTCAGGGCGTTCAGCCAAATTAACAAATGCGACGCGGCGCCGTGGTTTCCCGGGTCGTGCCTTGTTTCCGGGCGGCTTGCTGTCAGTTTGACAGCGGTCAGCCGACCTCGGTCCGGCCGCGCCGGTCCGAGCGTAGGGCGGCATACAGGACATGGGTCCGCCAGCGCCCGTTGATCTGAAGATAGCTTTGCGCGACGCCTTCGTATTTGAAGCCGGATTGCTCCAGCAACCCGCGCGAAGCGACGTTTTCCGGCAGGCAGGCGGCTTCGAGCCTGCTAAGGCCCATCTTCTCGAAGGACTGGTGCACCATCGCGGCGATGGCCTCGGACATGTAGCCGCGCCGGGTATAGCGTTCGCCGATCCAATATCCCAGCGTGCCGGCCTGTGCCGGGCCGCGTCGGATATTGTCCAGCGTGATCGCCCCCAGAAGGGCCTGATCGTCGCGCCGGATCAGGAAGAGGGGCAGGGCGCTGCCCATGCCGATGGAACGTGAGGCCCAGTAGACACGGTTGGTAAAGGCCTTGCGGGTGAGGTGATCCTCGGCCCAGGATGGTTCCCACGGGGTGAGGTAATCACGGCTTTCGCGGCGCAGGTTGGCCCAGGGCGTGAAATCGGAATGGACCGGCGGGCGCAGGGTCAGCCGCTCGGTTTCGAGCTTCACCTTGCGCCTGAAGGCCAGCATCATGCCGCCCGGCGGGCCTGTAGATCGGCCAGCGAAGGCGCTCCGGCGACCGGACCATATAGTGCCAGTGCAGCTGCCGCCTGCGCGGCCTGTTCCTGCGCAAAGGCCAGAACATCCTCGCGGGTAACGGCATCGATCTTTGCCACCGTCTGTTCGATATCGGGAACCTTGCCCCAGATCTGTACCATGCGGGCGCTGCGTTCGGCCCGCGAAGACGAGCTTTCCAGCCCCATAAGCAGGCCGGCCTTCATCTGGGCGCGGGCGCGTTCGATTTCCGCCGGGCTCATGTCCTCGGCGGCGCGCTTCATCTCGTCGATGGTCAGGTTGATCAGTTCCGGCATTTCCTCGCCCGAGGTGCCCGCGTAGATCGTGGTCATGCCGGTGTCGGCATAGGCCCCGTTCTGAGCGAAGATTGTATAGCACAGGCCCCGCTTTTCGCGGATTTCCTGGAACAGGCGCGAGGACATACCGCCGCCGAGAGCGACAGAATAAATCTGCGCCGTGTAAAAGGCCGGATCGCGATAGCCCGGACCTTCGAAGGCCAGTGCCAGATGGGCTTGTTCGAGGTCCTTCGACTTGCGCGTTTCGCCTCCGCGGAACCGGGCCGGCGCCGGCGACAGGGCGCTGCGCGGGATCATGTCGCCGAACAATGCCTCGGCCTGCCGCACAAGGGCGTCGTGATCCACTGCACCCGCAGCCGACAGGATCATCTGATCGGGGCCGTAGTGTTCCTGCACGAAACCGGCCAGATCGTCGCGGCCGAACAGTTGGACGCGGTTGGCTTCGCCAAGGATGGTGCGACCGATGGGCTGGTCGGGGTAGGCCTGTTCCTGCAACCAGTCAAAGATCACGTCGTCCGGCGTGTCATGCGCCTGTCCGATCTCTTGCAGGATCACGTGGCGTTCGACTTCGATTTCGGCGGGGTCGAAAACCGGGTTGCGCAGGATGTCGGCGATCACGTCCACGGCCAGCCCGACATCGGCCTGAAGAACGCGGGCATAATAGGCCGTCACCTCGCGCGAGGTATAGGCGTTGATATAGCCGCCCACATCCTCGATGGCCTCGGCGATCTGAAGCGCGCTGCGCGTCTTTGTCCCCTTAAAGGCCATGTGTTCGAGGAAATGGGCAATGCCGTTCTGCTCTTCCCTTTCGTGGCGTCCCCCTGCCGTGACCCATAGCCCGACAGCCGCGCTTTGCAGCCCGGGCATGTTTTCGGTCACGACGCGCAGTCCGTTGGAAAGGGTGGCGAGCTGGACGGTCACTTGGCAATACGCTCCTGAATGAGGGTTTCTAGGGCGGTCAGGTCATTCGCGACCCGCGTCACCCGTTCCGGACGCTCATACAGATCGGCCATGCGATTGGGAAGAGGGGGGCGAATGCCGCTGGCCTTTTCCACCGCATCGGGGAACTTGGCCGGGTGTGCCGTGGCCAGAGTGACCATGGGCGTGGCCGGATCGCGCATCGTTTCGCCCACGCGGACACCGATGGCCGAATGCGGGCAAAGCAGCTCTCCCATCGTGGTGTTGGCGGTGCGGATGGTTTCCAGCGTTTCGTCCTCGGAGACACGACCGCTGTCGAAATGTTCGCGCAGGGCCTCTAGCGCGCCCTGACTGACGTTGAAACCGCCCGCCTTGAGTTCATCCATCAGCTGCGACACCGCCGCGCCGTCACGGCCATAGGCATCGAACAGAGCGCGTTCAAAGTTGCTGCTGACCTGAATGTCCATCGAGGGGCTGATCGAAGGATGTACTTCGGAGGTTTGGTAGGCCCCCGAGGACAGGCAGCGATGCAGAATGTCGTTCTGGTTGGTCGCCACCACCAGCCGGTCGATGGGCAGGCCCATCTTCTTGGCGATATAGCCCGCAAAGATGTCCCCGAAGTTGCCGGTGGGGACGGTAAAGCTGACCTTGCGGTCCGGAGCGCCGAGGCTGACGGCGGCAGAGAAGTAATAGACGACCTGCGCCAGCACGCGCGCCCAGTTGATCGAGTTCACACCCGCCAGCCGCACGCTGTCGCGGAACTCGAAGTGGTTGAACATGTCCTTGAGCCGCGCCTGGCAGTCGTCGAAATGGCCGTCGAGCGCGAGGGCGTGCACGTTGGCCTCGGCGGGCGTGGTCATCTGGCGGCGCTGCACTTCGGAGACGCGGCCATGCGGGAAGAGGATGAAGACATCCACGTTGTCGAGCCCCTTGAAGGCCTCGATCGCGGCCGAACCAGTATCACCCGAGGTTGCGCCGACGATGGTCACACGCTCGCCGCGGCGCTCCAGCGCCTCTTGGAACAGCTGGCCGATCAGCTGCATGGCAAAGTCCTTGAAGGCCAGCGTCGGCCCGTGGAACAGTTCGAGCAGGAAGTGACCGGGGGCCAGCTGCACCATGGGTGCGCGGGCGTTGTGGCCGAACCCGGCATAGGCCTTGGCGATCAGGTCGGCAAAGACCTCATCCGTGAACCCGTCGCCCACGTAGGGGCGCATCACGCGAAAGGCGGTTTCCTCGTAGCTGAGACCATGCAGGGCGCGAATGTCATCGGCGCTCATCTGCGGGATGGTTTCGGGCACATAAAGACCGCCGTCACGGGCAAGGCCCGACAGCATCGCCTCTTCGAAGGTCAGGGCCGGGGCCTGTCCGCGGGTGGAGATGTATCGCATGTCAGGCCTCCCTGCCTGTCCTGAGGCGCCAGATCCAGGCGCCGGTCATGATGAGCCAGACCGCGGCGAGCGAATACCACGTGATGGCGTATTGCAAGTGATCGTTCGGGATGCCGCTGGTGTCGACGGGCAGGGGCGTCACACCCTTGTCTGCGGGCGACATTTGCCGCGCCACGACCAGAAGCGGTTCGGTGTCCAGCACCTCGGCCATCGGGGCTAGGTCGCGGGCGAACCATGTGTTGCCCGCCGGGTCATTGTCCGGGGTTGAGGAATTGCGGTCGTCAGGCCAGTGCAGATTGCCGGTAACTTCGGCAGGTCCGGCATAGAGCGGAGCGTCTTTCTGGTCGACCGGGGCGAACCCGCGGTCCAGCAGGACGCGGCGTCCGTCGTCGGTCTGGAAGGCCGAGATCAGCCGCCATCCGGCACCGCGTTGTTTGACCGAAACAAGAACGGCCAGCGCCTCGTCCCCGATCTCTCCCCTCAGGGCCACCGGCTGATAGCGCTGGGCGTCCGGGTCGATCAGGCGGGGCAGGGGTTTTGGATCGCTGGCGATGGTGGTTTCAATGTCGTCAAGGATTCCACGTTTCCAGTCCAGCCGCGAAATTTGCCAGGTTCCCAGCCACAACAGGATGGCGGCGCCAAGAAGACCGATCAGCAGGGGGGCGATGTAACGTTTCAACAGCGGCTCCGAAACGGAAAAGGCGCGCCCGGGTGGGCGCGCCTTGGTGTACCTTCTGAGGCTCTGGGTTCAAGTCCCAACCTGCGCGCAGGGGCGTCAGGACCGGGCGAACCCGTCTATCCTCAGCCGCCCCAGATGTAGACAGCCGCGAAGAGGAACAGCCACACCACGTCGACGAAGTGCCAGTACCAAGCTGCCGCCTCGAAACCGAGGTGGTTGGTGGGGGTGAAATGGCCGCGGTAGACACGGATCAGGCAGATGAACAGGAAGATCGTGCCGATGATCACATGCGCGCCATGGAACCCTGTCGCCATGAAGAAGTTGGCGCCGTAGATGTTACCGCCAAAGCCAAAGGCCGCGTGGCTATATTCATAGGCCTGGAAGACCGTGAAGATCAGGCCGAGGATCACAGCGATGATCAGGCCCGACTTGACGTCCTGACGGTTGTCTTCGTGCACCAGAGCGTGGTGCGCCCAGGTGGCAGCCGCCCCGGAGCAGAGCAGGATCAGGGTGTTGATCAGCGGCAGGTGCCAGGGGTCGAAGGTTTCGATTCCCGCGGGCGGCCACACGCCGTCCACCGCCGGGCTTTCGGGGCCCATCGGGTACATGGCGTGTTTGAAGAAGGACCAGAACCAGGCGAAGAAGAACATCACCTCGGACATGATGAACAGGATGAAACCATAGCGCAGCCCGATCAGCACAACCGGGGTGTGGTCGCCCACCTGGTTTTCGGTCACCGTGTCCGACCACCAGCCGAACATCACGTAAAGCACGCCGACAAAGCCGATCAGGAACATCCACGGTCCGTTTCCGTGGAACAACAGGACCGCTCCGAACAGCATGACGAAGGCGGCGACGGACCCGAGGAAGGGCCAGATAGAGGGGTTCAGAATGTGATAGTCGTGGTTCTTTGCATGCGCCATTGCGGTTCCCTCGTTAGGCGTTAGTTCACGGACGCTTTCGCGTCTTTTTGGGCGTCGAGCGCGGCCTGCGTTTCGTCCGGCAGGTCGATCTCGTAGAAGGTGTAGCTGAGCGTGATATGGCCGGTGTGCTTGGCGTCACGGTCATTCACGATGTCGGGGTCGACAAAGAAGCTGACGGGCATCTGCACCCGTTCACCCGGCATCAGCACCTGTTCGGTAAAGCAGAAGCATTCGATCTTGGAAAAGAATGCCCCGGCCTCGTAGGGGGCGACGTTGTAAGACGCCTGCCCGGCGATCGGTCGGTCCGTGGGGTTGAAGGCCTCGTAAAAGGCCAGACCTTCTTCGCCGATGCGGATCACCATTTCGGTCTGCATGGGTTTGAACTCCCACGGCATCCCGCGTTCCTTGGAGGCGTCGAAGCGGACCTTGATCGTCTTGTCCAGCACGTCGCCTGCGGCGCTGGCCACGTTGGGCGTACCGCCAAAACCGGTTACCCGGCAGAACCAATCGTAGAACGGGACCGAGGCCCATGCGAGCCCCCCCATCAGAACGACGACGCCAACGGTCTGGAAGACCGTTTTAACCTTGCCATCAATTGCCATCAGTTACTCCCTGCTGCGGTTGCATCTGGAAGTCCCCCCGGGTGACCTTCACGACAGTCAGCCCGAATATTATCGTTATGAAGGCCGCCAGCACCAGACCCACGCCGATGTTACGGCCGCGGCGGCGCTTGTGCAGTTCGTGTTCCTTGACAAGGCTCATGCCCAGACCCCCAGGCGGTCCAGCCCTGCGTCGACCAGAATCGAACCGAAATGGGCGAAGAGGTACAGCAGGGACAGTTTGAAAAAGCTCTTTTCGACCTTGTAGCTGTCAGCCTCGGCGTGCGCCTCGTCCCGGCGCAGGATCTGCACCGCGCCCTTGATGAACAGCAGGTTCAGCACCAGCGCGGTCACAAGGTAGATCGGGCCGCCCACTTCGGTGAAGGCGAGACCAAGCGCGAAAACGGCCAGAAGGACGGTGTAGGCAAGGATATGACGGCGGGTCGCGCGGCGGCCGTGGGTCACGGTCAGCATCGGCACGGTGGCATTGTCATAGTCCATGCGGACAAAGAGGGCGAGCGCCCAGAAATGCGGCGGTGTCCAGAGGAACGTCAGGCAGAACATCAGAACCGAGGCGGTCGAGATCTCGCCAGTGGCCGCGGCCCAGCCGATCATCGGGGGAAAGGCCCCGGCGGCGCCGCCGATCACGATGTTCTGCGGCGTCAGTCGCTTGAGCCACATCGTGTAGATCACGACGTAGAAGAAAATGGTAAAGGCCAGAAGGCCGGCGGCCACCCAGTTGGTGGCAAGCCCAAGAAAGACCACGGCGAAGACCGACAGGGTCAGGCCAATGGCCAGCGCCTCGTCCCGGGTCACCTTGCCGGCGGGGATGGGGCGCTTGGCTGTGCGTTTCATCACCGCGTCGATGTCGGAATCGTACCACATGTTCAGCGCGCCCGAGGCACCGCCGCCCACGGCAATGAACAGCACGGCACAGAAGCCGATAAAGGGATGCACACCCGCGGGCGCGGCCAGAAGGCCGACAAAAGCCGTGAACACGACAAGGGTCATCACCCGCGGCTTCAGCAGGGCGAAATAATCGCCGAACTGTGCCTCGTTTTCCTGAGTGCTTGCGTGAAGGCTGGCGTCGCTCATCGTGGGTCCCTTGGCAAAAGGTGCGCCGGGACGGCGCACCCTAGGAGGTTTGCGTCGGGCGGGGATGACCCCGCCACTGATCAGTTGGTCAGAACGGCGCGGACGTCGGTGTAGCCACCTTCGTCGATCGAACGCTGCAACCAGGCTTCGTAGGCTTCTTCGCTGACGACCTTGACGGTGATCGGCATGTAGGCATGCGCGATGCCGCAGAGTTCCGAACACTGGCCGAAGTAGACGCCTTCTTTCTCGGCGGTGAACCACAGTTCCGCAAGGCGGCCCGGGACGGCATCCTGTTTCACGCCAAAGGCGGGGATGGTCCACGAGTGGATCACGTCTGCGCCGGTGACCTGCATCACGATGGTCTTGCCGACGGGCACGACGACCGAAGTGTCCGTGGCCAGAAGAAAATCGCTCTTGTCGTAACCAGCGGCGATCAGTTGCTCTTCGACGGCAGGGGTCATGCGGTTGTCGCCACCGGTGGCGGGCGAACCGATCATGTAGCTGTCGTAGGCAAGGTCGGTGCCGACGTATTCATAGCCCCAGTACCACTGGTAGCCGGTCACCTTGATGGTGATGTCGCCTTCGGGGATTTCCTGCTGCTTGAACAGAACCGGCAGCGAGAAGGCGCCGATGAAGACAAGGATCACGATCGGACCAATGGTCCACGCCACTTCCAGCGGGGAATTGTGCGTGAAGGTGCCCGGAGTCGGGTTGGCCTTGCGGTTGAAGCGCACGTAGCAGTAGGCCAGCAGCGCAACCACGAACAGCGTGATGGCGGTAATGATCACCAGGATCAGACCATCCAGCCACTGCAGGTCCGCGGCCAGTTCGGTCGCGGCGGGCTGAAAGCCCATGCCGCCGTCGTGGGGTTTGCCCACCACGGGAAGGTCCTGCGCCAGTGCCGGCGCGGCGATGAAGGCGCTGAGTAGGCCCGAAAGCATCGTTTTGCGTTGCATGTCTCACCCTGATCGGTTGCGAGTGTGGTCGTATGGACGGCGCAGCGCGACGGCATAGCCCGTCCACGCACCTCCCATTGCGTTCTGCTCGTTTAAAATCATATTCTGGAATGCCGGGAAAGCTCGGTCCTTGCGGCAAACCGCCGCTTTTTCTTGATCCAGATCAAACCGGAGGTCCCCATGCCAGCCGCTCCCTTCCGCCCCTTCGAAACCCATCTTGACCTCGATGGCACCACCGCGCTGGTGCGTAAGGCGCTGACAGGGGCCGAAGACGGCGAGCTGTTTCTTGAAAGAGCGCGGTCCGAGAGTCTTGTTCTGGATGATGGGCGGGTCAAGACCGCCAGTTACGATTCCTCCGAAGGATTCGGCCTGCGCGCCGTCCGTGGCGAGGTTGCGGGCTATGCCCATGCGACCGAGATCAGCGAAAGCGCCCTGAAACGCGCCGTTCAGACCGCCCGGCTGGCCATCGGTGACGGCGGCGGGATCATGGCGCCGCCACCTGCGGGAACCAATCGCACGCTTTACACCGACGCCGACCCGATCGAGGGCGCCAGCTTTCCGGTCAAGCTGGACACCCTGCGCGAGATCGACGCGTTCGCCCGTGAACTGGATTCGCGCGTCGTTCAGGTGACCGCGACCATTGCCGCCTCGCTGCAAGAGGTGACGATCTTGCGGGCCGACGGCACTTTGGTCAGTGACACACGGCCCATGACGCGGGTCAATGTCTCGGTCATCGTCGAGGAAAACGGCCGCCGCGAATCCGGCACGGCGGGCGGAGGTGGGCGGGTATCGCTGGACGGACTGCTTGCGCCGCAGGACTGGCAGGCCAAGGCCCGCGAGGCTCTTCGAATCGCGCTGGTCAATCTGGAGGCAGAACCGGCACCTGCCGGTGTCATGGACATCGTTCTTGGCCCGGGCTGGCCGGGCATCCTGCTGCACGAGGCCGTGGGCCACGGGCTGGAAGGGGACTTCAACCGCAAGGGCAGCTCGGCTTTTGCCGGGTTGATGGGTCAACAGGTTGCCGCCAAGGGGGTGACGGTTCTGGACGATGGTACGATTCCCGACCGCAGAGGCTCGATCACGGTCGATGACGAAGGAACGCCATCGGCCAAGAATGTGCTGATCGAGGACGGTGTGCTGGTCGGCTTTATGCAGGACCGGCAGAACGCCCGCCTGATGGGGGTAGAGCCCACGGGCAACGGGCGGCGGCAAAGCTTTGCGCATATCCCCATGCCGCGCATGACGAATACCTACATGCTGGGCGGTGACAGCGACCCCAAGGACATCGTGGCCGACCTGAAAGATGGGATCTGGGCGGTCGGTTTCGGTGGCGGACAGGTGGACATCACTAACGGCAAGTTCGTCTTTTCCTGCACCGAAGCCTACCGCGTGAAGGACGGCAAGGTGGGCGCGCCGGTCAAGGGTGCCACGCTGATCGGTGACGGGGCAACCGCCCTGAACCAGATCCGCGCCTTGGGCAATGACATGGCGCTGGATCCGGGCATGGGCAATTGCGGCAAACAGGGCCAATGGGTGCCGGTCGGGGTCGGTCAGCCGACCGTGATGATCGGGGGCTTGACGGTTGGCGGCGCACAGACCTGACGGCCCTGTCTCGCACTTGCATCCCCTGCGCTCGGACCCGGCGTTGGCCGCCGGGCTTGGGTTGGGGGCGCATGCGGCGGCAATCGCGGCGGCGATGGTTCTGACCGTGACGATGGGGTTGGCTGTCGGGTTCCTTGGGTTGGCGCTGCGCCCGCTGTCCGAAGCCATTGGCGGAGCGCTGGCAGCAGCAGGGGTGATCTTTGCGTTTTCGGTGATGCTCAGCTGGGTTGGGCATCTGCCGGGCGCGGTACTGTTGCAGGTCTTTCTCCGCAATGGATTGGGCGGCTGGTTGACGGTGCTTCTGGGCGGCGTCGCGCTGGGTGGCCTGTTTTCCGCCCTGATCGGTGGGCCGCTGCCGGTTCTCATCGCGCCGATTCTTGCGGTTCTGCACGCGGTTTGTCTGCGGTGGCTGGCCATTCGCGGCCTGCGCCGGTCCGGCGACTCGAGGCGCTCAGCCGATTCCGACCGCTAGGATTTGACCAAATTTTTCATGTTATGAGAGGGTTGCGCGTATTGGTTGCGCGAATGGCGCTTGGGTTTACCTCTGGTTAACCAGCCCGGGCCTACAAATTGTCATGCAAGATGACGGGGTTCGGATGCGCGACGAAAGCTACTCTTCCACTCACCCCCCACTCCCACCCACCACGGAAGATCATCGCGTGGCCTGGCTCCGTCTCTTGCGCTCACGTCGTGTGGGGGCGACGACTTTCTGGAGATTGCTGAACGAACACGGCAGCGCGGAGGCCGCGATTGACGCGCTGCCCGGGGTCGCGCGCGCCGCTGGCGTCGAAAACTACGAAGCCTGCCCGCCCCAAGTGGTGCAGGCCGAACTGGCTGCGGGGCATCGGGCAGGGGCGTGGTTGATCTGTCGCGGCGACGCCGATTACCCGGACGATCTGGCGAACCTGTCGGATGCGCCACCGGTGCTTTGGGGAATTGGCGACAAGTCCGCTTTGCGGCGACCGATGGTTGCTCTTGTAGGTGCGCGCAGCGCCTCATCGCTGGGGATCCGCATGGCCCGCCGTCTGGCCGAGGGGTTGGGCGAGGCGGGATATGTCGTGGTTTCAGGTTTGGCGCGCGGGATCGATGCGGTCGCACACGCCGGCGCGGTACAGACGGGCACCGTGGCGGTTCTGGCGGGGGGCGTCGATGTGCTTTACCCCTCGGAAAACGCCAAGCTGGCCGAAGAAATCTGCCGTCAGGGGGGATGTCGCCTCAGCGAGCAGCCCATGGGATTGCAACCGATTGCCCGGCATTTTCCGGCGCGCAATCGCATCGTTTCCGGCCTGTCGAGGGGCGTTGTCGTGGTCGAGGCCGCGGCCAAATCAGGCTCACTCATCACGGCCCGTACAGCCCTTGACCAAGGGCGCGAGGTTCTGGCCGTGCCCGGCCATCCGATGGATGCCCGTGCCAGTGGCTGCAATATCCTTATCCGCGACGGCGCCAGCCTGATCCGAAATGTCGAGGACATCATCGAGGCATTGCCGCCGCTGGACGTGCCCCGCCCGTCAGACCAAGGCCGGCTGGATCTGCCAGAGCCGCAGGCGCCAGTTGTGAGCGCTTCGGAGCGCCCGCGGAATGATAGCACACTACGCAAGGCGGCAAATCTGCACCGCATGATCCTTGACCGGCTTGGACCGTCGCCACTGGCTGAGGATCAGTTGATCCGTGACCTTGGCGCGCCTGCGGGCAAGGTGTCTCCGGTGTTGACCGACCTTGAACTTGACGGGCAGATCAAGCGTCAGCCCGGCGGGCTTTTGTCGCTTGTGCCGCGGCACTGATTGATCAGCAGAACTCGGGGATGACCGGCGACCATGTGGCGCAGAATTCGGGATCGGACCACCAGACATCGGTGGCACCGATGGCATGGTGTACGGCAACCCAGGTCGATCCCGATCTTTGGTATAAGACCTGAATCGAGGGGCCACCCCAGTCAAAAGGGTTGTCCCAGCCGGGACGCACCGGGATTTCGTTGCGCGTGATCTCGCGTCCGCCGGGGCGCACGGGATCAAGGCTGGCAAACCCGACTTCGCCCTGCACGCGCAGGTCCGACACGACAAAGATCACCGGCGCGCCAAGCGTCCATTCGGCATGCGGGCGGATTGCATCCATCAACTGGCCCCGCACGGCTGTGCCTCGGGCCGGCGTTTCCCAGGCGGTGGCGGTGAGCGGGGCAAAAGACAGGGCGGCAACGGCGGCCGCAAGGGTAAATCGGAACATCACAATACCTCCTTGATATGGTTCCAGACTTACGCCGGATCCCGCCCCGAGAGAAGCCTGCCAAGGGGCGTCACGGCGCCCCGGATTGACAAATCGGCCTTGCACACCACATTTTGCGCCGCCATACGCGGCACAAGACAAGGCCCTTTCTGGCCAAAGAGAAAATTCGCGAGGTAGCAGATTCCCATGCCCGTCGTCGTCGTCGAATCCCCGGCCAAGGCCAAGACAATCAACAAGTATCTGGGTTCCGACTACACGGTTCTGGCATCCTATGGACATGTGCGTGACCTGCCGCCCAAGGACGGTTCGGTCGACCCCGACGACGGGTTTGCCATGACCTGGGAGATCGCCAACGATTCGCGAAAACACGTTGCGGCCATCGCCGAGGCGCTGAAATCCGATGACGAACTGATCCTCGCAACCGACCCCGATCGCGAGGGGGAAGCCATCAGCTGGCATCTCAAAGAGGCGCTGACCAAGCGGCGGTCGATCAAGAAATCCACCAAGGTTGAGCGCGTGACCTTTAACGCGATCACCAAGGCCGCCGTGACCGAGGCGATGCAGAACCCGCGCGACATCGACGCGCCGCTGGTCGAGGCGTATCTCGCACGGCGCGCGCTGGACTACCTCGTGGGCTTCAACCTGTCGCCTGTCTTGTGGCGCAAGCTGCCCGGCGCGCGGTCCGCGGGGCGGGTGCAATCGGTCTGCCTGCGGCTGATCGTCGAGCGCGAGATGGAGATCGAAGCGTTCAAACCGCGCGAATACTGGCAGGTGAAGGCCCAGCTGACCACACCGCGTGGCCAAAGCTACGAGGCGCGCCTTGTGAGCCTCGCCGGCAAAAAGCTGGACCGTTACGATCTTGAAAACGCCACACAGGCAGAGATGGCCGTCGAGGCAATCGCCAAACGGGCGCTCAAGGTGGTCAGCGTCGAGGCCAAACCCTCGAGCCGCAACCCCTCGGCACCTTTCATGACCTCGACCCTGCAACAAGAGGCCAGCCGCAAGTTCGGCATGGGCGCGCGCCAGACCATGAACGCGGCGCAGCGCCTGTATGAGGCCGGGCACATCACCTATATGCGAACCGACGGGATCGACATGGCGCCCGAGGCGGTCAGCGCGGCGCGCGATGCGATCAAGGACCGTTACGGTGCGGAATACGTGCCCGACAGCCCGCGGATCTACAAGAACAAGGCCAAGAACGCACAGGAAGCGCACGAATGTATCCGTCCCACGGATATGACACGGGATGCCGAAGCCCTGCGCCTGTCCGACCCCGATCAGCGCAAGCTGTATGATCTGATCTGGAAGCGGACACTCGCCTGCCAGATGTCGGCTGCGCGTCTTGAACGAACCACGGTTGAAATCGGCTGCGACGACGGACAGGTCGGTTTGCGCGCCACGGGGCAGGTTGTCCTGTTCGACGGCTTCCTCAAGGTCTACGAAGAGGGCCGCGACGAACCGGTCGAAGATGATGACAAGCGTCTGCCGCAGATCATGCAGGGTGAGCGCGCCGGGTTCGACGGTGGCGCGATGAAATCCGCCTTTGCCAAAGCGATGGACGGCGCGGCAAAACCTGCTGCTGTGATTTCGGGGGACGGGGCGACGCTGGGCACGCAAAGCTTTACCCAGCCGCCGCCGCGCTACACTGAGGCGACGCTGGTCAAAAAGATGGAAGAGCTGGGCATCGGGCGACCTTCGACCTATGCCTCGGTCATCACCACGATTCAGGACCGTGAATATGTCCGCAAGGAACAGAACCGCCTGTTCCCCGAGGACAAGGGACGGATCGTCACCATCTTCCTGCTGAACTTCTTCAAACGCTACGTGGAATATGATTTCACCGCCGCGTTGGAGAACGAGCTGGACCAGGTTTCGGCCGGGGAAGAAGACTACAAGGACCTGCTGGCCAAGTTCTGGCGCGACTTCAGCGCCGCCATTGCCGAGACCTCGGATCTGCGTATTTCCGAAGTGCTGGACGTGCTGGACGAGGCGCTGGCCCCGCAGCTTTATCCGCCGCGTGAAGACGGCAGCGACCCGCGCATCTGTCCGAAATGCGGGCAGGGGCGGCTGCACCTCAAGACCTCGCGCACCGGCGGGTTCGTGGGCTGCGGCAACTACCCGGAATGTACCTACACCCGTCCGATCGCGGGTGAGGGCGCCGAGGGTGAGGAAAAACTGCTGGGTGAGGACAACGGGGACGAAATCTGGCTGAAGGCCGGTCGGTTCGGCCCCTATGTCCAGCGCGGCGAACCGACCCCCGAAAACAAAAAGCCGCCACGCGCCTCTTTGCCACGCAAGAACCGTGAATACCTGCCGGGCTGGGATCCCAAGGACATGACGCTGGAAAAGGCGCTGACCTTGCTGACCATGCCGCGTGAGATCGGGATGCATCCGGATGGCGGTGTGATCTCGGCCAATCTTGGCCGTTTTGGCCCCTACATCATGCACCAACTGCCGGACGAGGAAAAACCCGTCTACGTCAACCTCAAGGAGTTTCAGGAGGTTTTCGAGATCGGGATGAACCACGCGGTCGAACTCTTGGCGCATAAGCGGGCCAATCCGGGTCGGGGACGACAGGCGGCCAAGGCGCTGCGCGAGATGGGCGATCACCCCGATGGCGGCAAGATCTCGATCATGGAGGGCCGTTATGGTCCTTACGTGAAGTGGGAAAAGGTGAACGCGACCCTGCCCAAAGACGTGGAGCCGGAAAAGGTCACCATGGAAATGGCGCTGGAACTGATCGCCGAGAAAGCCAAGAAGGGCGGCAAGAAAAAGGCCGCTCCGAAAAAGGCAGCGGCCAAAAAGGCTCCGGCCAAGAAAACCGTGGCGAAAAAGACACCCGCGAAGAAACCCGCCGTCAAAAAGGACACCGACGGCGAATGATCGCCAGAACACATCCTGTCAACAGGATGTGATTGGCACCGCGCGGTGGTGACGGATACCTCTTTGCCTGAACAGACAGGCAAGGAGACCATCATGACTGGTGGACTGACACGCCGCGGCCTGCTTATCGCGGGCGGAGCGGCCATGATCGTACCGGCGCGGGCCAAGGCGGAAACAGTGCCGGTGCGGCGCAACATTTCCAGCTTTGTCAGCCAGGACTGGCGCGACCATTTCGACGAGTTGGGCAAGGGCTGTATCGTCTGCGACACCGACAGCCGCGCGCTGCACTATTGGTCGGCGGACGGCGGCTACCGCGTCTATCCCACCTCGGTCCCCAAAACCGATGAACTGACCAAGCGCGGCTATACCAAGATCGTGCGCAAAAAGGTCGGGCCTTCGTGGACGCCGACGGCCTCTCAGATGGAGCGGTTCCCCGATTGGAAGCCGGTTGCCGGCGGTGCGCCGGACAATCCTCTGGGCACCCATGCCATGTATCTGGACTGGCCTGCCTATCTGATTCACGGCACCCATGACACGCGCAAGATCGGGCGTCCGTCCTCTGATGGCTGCATCGGACTTTATAATGAGAAGATCGCCGAACTGTATGAAATCACTCCGATCGGCACGCAGGTGCGCCTGATCTGATGTGAGCGCTCGCAGGCCCCGTGGTGCGTTGACATCCTGCTGCGGGGCGGCGACAACTCCTCTGATCCAGAAATCAGGGGAGATTTCCATGAAAAAGGTCTACGGCACAGCCGCCGAGGCGCTGGATGGGCTGCTGTTCGACGGCATGCTCATCGCGTCGGGCGGGTTTGGCCTCTGCGGCATTCCGGAACTGCTGATCGACGCCATCGTCGAGTCGGGCGTCAAGGATCTGACGGTCGCTTCGAACAACGCGGGTGTTGACGGGTTCGGTCTTGGCAAACTGCTCGATACGAAGCAGATCAAGAAGATGATGTCGTCCTACGTTGGCGAAAACGCCGAATTCATGCGCCAGTACCTCTCGGGCGAGCTGGAGCTGGAATTCAACCCGCAGGGCACGCTGGCCGAACGTATGCGCGCCGGTGGTGCGGGCATCCCGGGCTTTTACACCAAGACCGGCGTCGGCACCGTGATTGCCGAAGGCAAGGAAGTGAAGTCCTGGAACGGCCAGGATTACATCCTCGAAGAGGGGATCTTTGCCGACCTGTCGATCGTCAAGGCGTGGAAGGCCGACGACACCGGCAACCTCGTGTTCCGCAAGACCGCGCGCAACTTCAACCCGCCGGCCGCGATGTGCGGCAAGGTCTGTGTCGTCGAGGTCGAGGAAATCGTCCCGCGCGGCAGTATCGACCCGGATCACATCCACCTGCCGGGCATCTATGTGCACCGGATCATTCAGGGTGAACATGAAAAACGGATCGAACAGCGCACCACGCGCAAGCGGGAGGAAGCGTAATGCCCTGGGATCGTAACCAGATGGCCGCACGCGCGGCACAGGAACTCGAAGACGGGATGTATGTGAACCTCGGGATCGGTATCCCGACGCTGGTTGCCAACTACGTGGGCGACAAGGACATCACGCTGCAATCCGAAAACGGCATGCTGGGCATGGGCCCGTTCCCCTATGAGGGTGAAGAGGACCCGGACCTGATCAACGCCGGCAAGCAGACCATCACCGAACTGGCGCGCACGTCCTATTTCGACAGCGCGACGTCGTTCGGCATGATCCGTGGCGGCAAGATCGCGGCCGCGATCCTTGGCGCGATGGAAGTGGCCGAAAATGGCGATCTTGCGAACTGGATGATTCCGGGCAAGCTGGTCAAGGGCATGGGCGGCGCGATGGATCTTGTGGCCGGTGTCGGCAAGGTCATCGTGGTCATGGACCACACCAACAAGCACGGCGACAGCAAGGTGCTGAAGGAATGCACCCTGCCGCTGACCGGCAAGGGCGTGGTGGACCGGATCATCACCAACCTTGGCGTTCTGGACGTGGTCGAAGGCGGTCTGAAGATCGTTGAAACCGCCGACGGCGTGACCGAAGAAGAGCTGCGCGCCGCAACGCAGGCGACCATCGTCTAAGAACATCCCGGGCCGCCGCCTGACGGGGCGGCGGCTTGGTCCACGGAGGCGCAATGGGCGGCGATTTTGGCGAGCCTTCAGAAGGGTCCAGCTTGCTGGACTGGCTCACTCTCGTTCACATGCTTGCATGGATTGCCTTCGCGATCAGTTTGGCCCTCGGGGTCCCGGTCGCCTTAGATCTGCTGCGGGCACTCGCTCCGCTTCTGCTCTTCAGCTTCTACGTCCCGCTGTTCCTTCTCATAGCATTCCTGTGCGGCGTGGTTGGGGCATACTTCACCTATGCTGCGATGAACGCCGTGTTTTTGGCTGGCGGATTGCTGGGCAGTTGGGTTGTCTTGTTCCTCGCCTTTTTCCCGGTTCGGTAAAGAAAAAGGGCAGGATCCAAAGATCCTGCCCCTGAGTGTTGCGCCTGATTGGGAGGAGAGGGCGCAAAACCCGTCCGGGAACACCCGGATTATTTCGCGGCGGGTGCCTTGCGCGCCGGAGCCGCTGCCTTCTGAGCGGTCGCGGTCAGGTCATTGGTCGCCTTCTTGACGGCTGCGGTGGCGTCTTGGGAGTAATCCTTGCCAGCGGCCATCAGCAGTTCAACGGTATCCATCTGAACCTTTTTGGCGATCTCGGCGAAAGCTGCGGTGTTCTGCGCTGCAATCTCGGCCTGAGCCGATGCGAACTCGGTCATCGCCTTGGCGTAGTCGGCCGGTTCTGCCTTTGCCTTCGACATGTCGGTCAGCTTGGACAGGGTGTCCTTGGTCCAGGAGGCCGACAGCTCGGTCGATTTCTTGGCAGCGTCCAGCGCAACGCCGGAAAGCTTTTCGCTCAGGGTTGCGGTGGTCTTGAAGGCGTCGTCCATGGCTTTGGTGTCCACGGGGAATGCGCCCATCATGTCTTTCAGCATCGCGGTGAAGTCTTGGGTCTGTGCCATTTTCGTAATCCTTTGTTGGGTGTGCGCCGGGATAAGCCCGGCCTCGTCAACTGATCTTCAAGATGTATGCTGCGGCGCAGCATTTCAAGACATTTTTTCTGCGCTGCGGCAAAAAATTTCTGTGGCAGGCTAAAACGACAAGGCATTGGCCTGTCAGCAGGCAAAGAAAAAGGGGCAGGATCCGAAGATCCTGCCCCAGGTCATTGCGCCAAAATGGGAGGAGAGGGCGCAAATCCCGTTTCGGTCGAAACCGAATTACTTGGCCGCGGCGGTTGCCTTCTTGGCGGTCGCGGTCATCTCGTCAGTTGCCTTTTTCATGGCGGCGGTGGCATCTTCGGAGAAGTCCTTGCCAGCAGCCATCAGCAGTTCGACGGTGTCCATCTGGACCTTCTTGGCGATCTCGGCGAAGGCGGCCATGTTCTCGGCGGCAACTTCTGCCTGTGCCGAAGCGAAGTCGGTCATCGCCTTGGCGTAGTCAGCCGGCTCTGCCTTTGCTTTCGACATGTCGGCCAGCTTGGCCAGAGTGTCCTTGGTCCAGGAGGTCGACAGTTCGATCGACTTGTCGGCAGCTTCCAGCGCAACGGCCGACAGCTTTTCGTTCATGGTCGCGGTGGTCTTGAACGCGTCTTCCATGGCCTTGGTGTCGACCGGGAATGCGCCCATCATGTCTTTCATCATCGCGGTGAAATCCTGGGTCTGTGCCATTTCAGTAATCCTTGTGTGTTGCTGCGTCGGGCCCGCCCCGTTCCAGCAGCTGCCTAGAATATGCATGCTGCGACGCGGCATTTCAAGGAAAATTTCTGCGCCGCAGCATGTGTGGCCAAGTCACTGGTTTTGTTGAGCTGCCTTCAGCTTCACATAGGTTCCGGGCGCGGGGGCCAGTGATTCATAGGCCGAATCACCGGGTGCCCTTGCGGCAACTTTCTTGCCGGACCGCTTTTTCAGCCAAGCTTCCCAATGCGGCCACCATGACCCTTCGCGGTAATCTGCGGCCTCTTTCCACGCGTCGAAATCCAGCTTGAGATCGTCGTTGACGTAGTGGCCGTATTTCACCTTGGACGGCGGGTTCACGATGCCGGCGATATGGCCGGACTGGCCAAGCACGAACTGCTTGGAGCGCGACCCCATCATCTGCACGCCCCGAAAGACATCCCGCGCCGCGGCGATGTGGTCGGTTTCGGCCGCGATGGACATCAGCGGCACATCCACGTCCTTGACGCTGAGCGTTTCGCCGAACAGCTCAAATGTGCCTTCGGCAAATTCATTCCGTTGGCACAACCCGCGCAGGTACTGGCTGAACATCCGTCCGGGCAGGTTCGCACCGTCGCCGTTCCAGTAGAGCAGGTCAAAGGCCGGGGGCGTTTCGCCCATCATGTAGGACCGGATCGCCGGGCCGTAGATCAGGTCGTTCGAGCGCAGGAAGGAAAAGGTGCGCGCCATGATGAAGGAGGGCAGGATGCCTTCCTGATTGATCTCCTGTTCGATCCCGTCGGCGAAATCTTCTTGTAGGAACGGAGTGAATTCGCCCTGATCGCTGAAATCTGTCAGCGCGGTAAAAAAGGTGGCGGACTTCACCGATTTGTCGCCGCGTTTCTTCATCAAGGACAATGTCAGGCTAAGAGTTGTGCCCGCGATGCAATAGCCGACCGCGTTCACCTTGTCCGTCTGGCAGATCTCCTTGGCGACCTCGATGGCCTTGAGGAACCCTTCGTCGACATATTCCTCGAGTCCCACATCGCGATACTTGCCATCCGGGTTGATCCAGCTGACGACAAACAGCGTATAGCCTTGGTCGACGACCCAGCGGATCAGGCTGTTCTGAGGTTTCAGATCGAGGATGTAGAACTTGTTGATCCACGGCGGGAACAGGACAATCGGCGTTTCGTAGACCTGGTCGGTGGTGGGGCTGTACTGGATGATCTCCATCATCCGGTTGCGATAGATGACCTCGCCTTGCGCGGTCGCGATGTTCTCACCGATTTCAAAGGCCGTGTCATCGGCAAGCCGGACGACCAGTTCGCCGTTGTTGGCCTCCAGATCCTTGACCAGGTTTTCCAGCCCGCGCACCAGGCTCTCGCCCTCGGTTTCGACCGCTTTCATCAGGGCATCGGGGTTGGTGGCCAGAAAATTGGTCGGCGCGAACATGTCCACGATCTGCTGGCTGAAATACCGCAGGCGGCGCTTTTCCGTCTCGTCCATGTCTTCGATCGACTCGACGGCGTTGCGGATCGCATCCGCATTTATGAGGTACTGCTGTTTGACGTAGTTGAAATAGGGGTGGCTGTCCCACAGAGGGTTCTGGAAACGCTTGTCGCTGGGGCCGGGGTTTTCCGGTGCCTGCAACTTTCCCCGCGCCAGTTGTTGCTGAGCTTCGACGAATGTTGTGACGGTCTTGCCCCAGAAGCTGACCTGTTGTTCGATCAGTTTCGCGGGATTGGTCATCCATTCCTGAAGATAGGCCTGCGCGGCCTTGGCATAAAGCGCATGGTCCGGGCCGTTCAGCGCGGGCGGGGTCGGATGGCGGCGGGTAAGGGCCGAGACGAGCCGTTTGCTGAGTTCTTCGACGCGCTCAAGGTTCTCCTCCAACCGCGCGCGGCTTTCACCTGCGGCAACCTCGTTTGTTGTCATCGGAATTAAATCCCCCTATCCTTCGCAGGTGCAGAATTACCGTCGTGGGTTTCGGGGGGCAAAGCGACGAATTGGCTCGGGCTTGGTCGGGTGCGCGGCATGGCGCAGTCCCCGCGAAACGAAAAGGAGTGGCTGTCGTGCGCTACATGGCGACCTATGATCTGATGGAAAGCATTCGGAACACCAATGCGTGGCTCGGTGCGACGGCGCGAACCCTGGCATCTTACCCGGCCTTCTCGGCTTTTCCGAACCCGGGGCTGGAATGGATGGCGGCCTGGGGCGCGGTGACGGAACGTACTTTTGAACGGATGGTGGTCAAACCGGACTGGGGCATCCGCACCTTTACCTGCGAGGATGGCAAGGACCATCTCGTGGACATTGCGACGGTGGTGGAAAAGCCCTTTGGCAACCTGGTTCATTTCAACGTCTCCGGACGCGAGGAACAGCCGCGCAAGATCCTGCTGGTCGCGCCCATGTCGGGCCATTATGCCACGCTGCTGCGCTCGACGGTCAAGTCTCTGATCGTGAATTGCGAAGTCTATGTCACCGATTGGCACAACGCGCGCGACATTCCGGTTTCGGCCGGCAAGTTCGATATCGAGGATTACACGCTCTATCTCATGGATTTCATGCGGCATCTCGGGCCGGATACCCATGTGATCGCCGTCTGCCAGCCGGCACCTCTGACGCTTGCGGCCACGGCCTATCTGGCGGAACTTGACCCGGATGCGCAGCCGCGCACCCTGACCCTGATCGGCGGTCCGATCGACCCGGATGCAACCCCAACCGATGTGACCGATTTTGGCCGCCGCGTGACCATGGGGCAGCTGGAAGAGACGATGATCCAGCGCGTCGGTTTCAAGTACAAGGGCGTCGGGCGGATGGTCTATCCGGGCCTGCTGCAACTGGCCTCTTTTATGTCCATGAACGCTGACCGCCATTCGGCGGCCTTCCGTGACCAGATCATTCGTGTCGCCCGCGGCGAGGCGTCGGATCACGATGCACACAACCGGTTCTACGACGAATATCTTGCGGTCATGGACATGCCGGCGGAATTCTATCTTTCCACGGTCGAGCGGATCTTCAAGAACCGTGAAATCGCCAAGAACGAGTTTGTCGTCGCCGGTCACAAGGTGGACATGGGCGCGATCACCAAGGTTGCCGTCAAGACTGTCGAAGGATCGAAGGACGACATTTCGGCCCCCGGTCAGTGCATCGCGGCATTGGATCTGTGCACCGGTCTGCCGGACGAGAAGAAGGCCAGCCATCTGGAGCCGGGTGCCGGACATTATGGCATCTTTGCCGGGAAAAGCTGGCGCAACAACATCCGCCCGCTGGTGCTGGATTTCATTGACGCCAACTCGGATCTGCCGAAATCTCCGGCCGCGGTGCCGGTCAAACTGGCAGATCACCGGTGAGTTTGGGCGTTCCGGGCTGATCCAGATGTGCGCGCCTTCGGGCGCGCGCTTTTTTTGTCGGACTGGCGCTTTGCGCCGTCCTCCGGCAGGGGGCGCTGCCCCCGCGCGCCTGCGGCGCTCCCCCGGAGTATTGCAGCCAAGAAGAAGCGGGGCGTCAAAGCCCTTCGAATGCGCAGAGGGCGTGAACATCCATGCCGAGCGCTTCGAGCCGTTTTCGGCCGCCCAGTTCGGGCAGGTCGATCACGAAAGCGCAGCCGATGAGTTCGCCGCCGAGCCGTTCCACCAGTTTGATCCCGGCCTCGGCCGTGCCGCCGGTTGCAAGAAGATCGTCGACCAAGAGGACCTTTTCGCCCTTCTGGATCGCGTCGTCGTGGATTTCGACCACAGCTTCGCCATATTCGAGCTGGTAGTCTTCGGAGATGACCGCGCCGGGCAGTTTGCCTTTCTTGCGGATCGGGACAAAGCCTGCGGAGAGTTGGTGTGCGACGGCGCCGCCGAGGATGAAGCCGCGCGCTTCGAGGCCGACGACCTTGTCGAAACGCACCCCGGCGTAAGGATGCAGCAGCTGGTCGATCGCCATTCTGAACCCGCGCGGGTCGGCGAACAGGGTGGTCACGTCGCGGAACATGATCCCCTCGTGGGGGAAATCGACGATGGTCCGGATGTAGTCCTTGATTTCGGTCTTGCGCGGCATGGGGCCTCCTGAACGACAACGCCGCCCCAGCGGTTATCGCGGGAGCGGCGCAGAATGCAAGGCTTGACCCTGCGGTGTCGGCGGGCGGGTTGTCAGGACAGGCGGCGCCGGGCCGAATAGTAGATGTTCTGGACCCAGTTGAGATGCGGGCGGTTCCAGTCGAGCCGTTCCCGCAGGAACACGGTCTTGGCATTGTTCAGGGTCATGACCTATACCTTTCGTTACCAGGTTATGCTGTATTTTGTATATACAACGTATAGCGGAAAAATCAAGGATCAAGCGACGTCGTGGGCAAGGACGAAAAGAAAAAGAAGGGCGGCGGCAAGGATGCACAGCTGGTGCTGCGCATGGATCGCGCCGACCGCGATGCCTTTATTGAACTCTGCAAGGAGCTGGATAGTTCCGCGTCGCGCGAAATTCGTTTGTTCATTCGCGATTTTCTGGCCAAACACGCGGAATAGGTGTGGGTCAGCTGCGGCGCAGGGTTGCGGTCAGCGCGCCCATCGCGATGAGCGTTGCACCGCCAGCGCGCGTCAGCCAGCCCAGCACCGAGGGCCGAGAGATCATCCGGCGCAGGCGATCAGCGGCGAGGGCATAGGCCAGCGCATTCAGGGCCGCCAGCGTGACGAAAGTGGTGACGAGGATCGCGAATTGCGGCAGCAGTGGTGCGTCTGCGGTCACGAACTGGGGGACGAAGGCAATGAAGAACGCGATGCTTTTCGGGTTCAGCGCTGTGACCGCGAGGTTGTGGGCAAAGACGCCCTGCGGGGTTACCTCGGCTGCGGGCAAGGGCAGCCCGTCTTGCGGGGCTGACCGGATCAGCTTGAGCCCCAGCCAGACGAGGTAGGCGGCGCCGAGCCATTTCAGCAGGGTGAACAGCATGGCCGAGGCGGCGACCAGCGCGCCCAACCCTGCCAGCGACAGGCTCATGGCAAGGAAATCTCCGGTGGCGACGCCAGCAGCCGAGGCCAGCGCCACCGAACGCCCCTTGCTCAGCGCGTAGGACAAGACCAGCAATACCGTGGGGCCGGGGATCATGAGGAGAGCGGTGGAGGCTGCGACGAAGGCAAGCCAGATCTGGAAATCCATTGTGATTAGTCCGTTGGGGGATAATGGCGGCGCAGGGCCATGATGTCTTGCGGGCCCAGATCCTTGGATTGATTGTCATCCTGCGAAAAGATCGACTTGCCGAGGTAGTCGGGATTGCGGATGTCCGTCAGAAGGCCAAGCGCCTGGGTCAATTCCTCGATCATCGCGGATTCGTAGTGGCGAATGTGCAGGCGGGTGCCAAAGACGATGCGGGCGCGCTGGATCACATGGGTGTCACTGCGCGACCAGACGATGACCCGGGCGCCGGTGACGGTTGTTCCGTCCACGCCCTTGATCCCGGTGCCCGTGATCGGTTCGGTGCCATCGGTGTCGATCAGGTGGATCCGGATGTCTGCCTCGTCCCCGGATGAAACCTGTCGCAGGGTGATCCCCGCACCGGCCCGGTTGATGTACTGGATGGCCCGGACCAGCGCGGCCCGGGCCCGTTTCTGTCGCCCGCCAAGAAAGGCGCGATCCACCTGCGTGATCTGCACGCGCAAGGGCTTGTCGGTTGGCCAGCGAACGATGTCCTTGCGGCAGGCATCGCCCGGAGGGGCAGCGCAGGCCACGAGCCGGTAGAAATCCTCGTCGCTGAGTGGCCCCGTGGTTTCCACGTAGTCCACCGCTGCGACTGCGGCGCAGGGCAGGGTCAAGGCAAGGAAAAGGCTCGCGGCGCGGGGCATTGCTGTTCGTTCCTCAGTTCCCGCCCAACATGCGCCCGGCGACGGCGTCCAGTTTGGCCAGCAGCGCCGGGTCGCGCTTTTCCGGGGCGGTGAGAAGGGCATATTCCAGCGCGCGGTCACAGCCATGCGGGCAGGGCGCGCGGTCCGCGCCCAGCAGCGCGGGCAGGCGGCGTACCATCTCGCGGCCCTTGTCGGCATTTCCTGTCAGTGTCTTGATGATCTCGGTGATGTCGACCGCGCCGTGATCGGGGTGCCAGCTATCGTAATCGGTGACCATGGCGATCGAGGCGTAACAAAGCTCGGCCTCGCGGGCGAGCTTTGCCTCTGGCATGTTGGTCATGCCGATCACATCCGCGCCCCAGCTGTCGCGGTACATCCTGGATTCCGCCATGGTCGAGAACTGCGGCCCCTCCATCGCAAGATAGGTGCCGCCCCTGTGGACCGTGATCCCGGCATCGCGGGCCGCCGAAAAACAGGCCTCGCCCAGACGTGGGCAGGTGGGATGGGCAACGCTTACATGCGCGACGCAACCGGTGCCGAAAAAGGATTTCTCGCGCGCGAAAGTGCGGTCGATGAACTGGTCCACGACGACGAAATCGCCCGGCGCATATTCCTCGCGGAACGACCCGCAGGCCGAAACCGAGATCACATCCGTTACGCCCAGACGCTTTAGCGCGTCGATATTGGCGCGATAGGGCACCTCGGTCGGGGAATGCACGTGGCCACGGCCGTGACGGGGCAGAAAGGCCATCGGAATGCCGTCCAGCGTGCCGGTCAGGATCTCGTCCGACGGCGTACCCCAAGGGCTGTCGACCGCCTGCCAGCGGGCCTCCTGCAACCCGTCGATATCATAGATGCCCGATCCGCCGATCACGGCGATCATCGTGTCCGTCATGGTCATGTCCTGTCTTTTCGGGCGCCGTGAGGCTGCCCCTTTCGATTTGGCGCGAGTTTGACGGATGCGCGAAAGAGAGCAAAGCCCCCGCCGCAGTTTTGGCGGATATTCTGTTCGCCGCCGCAACACCGCGCAGCGGAATACGCAAGAATACCGTGCATCTTTTCCGTGATTGCGGTATGGGGCGGTGAATCGATGCGCCATGCTGCATTGCAGCGTGACGGGTGCGCCCGTGGTATCGCCCAAGGAAAGGATCCCCGATGAAACCAGGCATTCTGGCGAGTTTCGCCAATCGTCTTGCTTTGCCCGACCTCTCGCTTTTGCCCGAAGAAAAGCTGACGCCCGGACGTTTGCGGATTGAGCTATTGGCTGGTCTGACTGTTGCGCTGGCGCTGGTTCCCGAGGCCGTGGCCTTTGCCTTTGTGGCGGGCGTTCACCCGCTGGTCGGGCTGTACGCGGCCTTTCTGGTGGGGCTGGTCACGGCGCTGATCGGGGGGCGTCCGGGCATGATTTCCGGTGCGACCGGCGCGCTTGCAGTGGTCATGGTGGCGCTGGTGGCGGAACACGGGGTCGAATATCTCTTTGCGACCGTGGTCCTTATGGGCATCCTTCAGGTCTTTGCGGGGGTGATGCAGTGGGGGAAGTTCATTCGCCTTGTGCCGCATCCGGTCATGCTGGGCTTTGTCAACGGACTGGCCATCGTGATCTTTCTGGCACAGATGGGCCAGTTCAAGGTGCCGGGCACGGCCGAGGCTTCGGGCCACGGCGTCGGCGGAGGCGAGTGGCTTTCGGGATTGCCGCTGTACCTGATGCTGGGGCTGACGGCGATGACCATGGCGATTATCTGGATCATGCCAAAGATTAGCCGGGTGGTGCCCGCACCGCTGGCCGGCATCGCCGTTGTGGCGGCGCTGGTGATCGGCTTTGGCCTTGATACGCCGCGCGTGGGTGACATGGCCTCGATCCAGGGCGGTCTGCCGGCCTTCCACATCCCGATGGTGCCGCTGAACCTTGAAACGCTGGAGATCATCCTGCCTTACGCGGTGATCCTTGCCGCCATCGGCCTGATCGAATCCCTGCTGACGCTGAACCTCGTGGGCGAGATGACGGGCAAACGCGGTGGCGCAAGCCAGGAATGTATCGCACAGGGCGCGTCGAACATCCTGACCGGTTTCTTTGGCGGGATGGGCGGCTGTGCCATGATCGGCCAGTCGATGATCAACGTGAAATCCGGCGCGCGCACCCGTATCGCGGGGATCGCGGCGGCGCTGTTCCTGCTGATCTTTATTCTCTTTGCCGCGCCGCTGATCGAGCTGATCCCGCTGGCCGCGCTGGTCGGCGTGATGTTCATGGTGGTGATCGGTACCTTCGCATGGAACTCGCTGCGGATCCTGACCAAGGTCCCGCTGATGGATGCCTTTGTCATCCTGCTGGTGACCGTCGTCACGGTGATGGAAGACCTTGCCGTCGCGGTGGTCGTGGGCGTCATCGTCTCGGCCCTTGCCTATGCATGGAACAACGCGCGCCGGATCCACGCCAAGACCTACACCACGCCCGAAGGGGCCAAGGTCTACCAGATCCAGGGCCCGCTGTTCTTTGGCTCGTCCGAAGGGTTTTCCGAGATGTTCCAGGTTATCGAAGACCCGGCGGTCGTAATCGTCGATTTCGCCGACAGCCGTGTTGTCGACCAATCGGCGCTGCAAGCGATCGAGGCGGTGGCCGGAAAATACGAAGCCGCCGGAAAGCAGATCCAGCTGCGCCATCTCAGCCGCGATTGCCACCGCCTGCTGACCAAGGCCGGGCACCTTGTGATCGACAGCGACGATGACCCCGATTACCAGCTGGCGGTTGATTACAACGTCCGCACCGGGATCCTTGGCGGGCACTAGGCCGCGCGGGATACGGGATCAACACAGGAAAAGGGCGCCCCGGCAAGGGCGCCCTTTTTGTTTATCCGTTGCTGTTCGGCGCGCATTGTTCCAGCGCCGCCACGTCCCCGGCCAGCAGCGCCTCGCGCGCCCGGGCCACGGTTTCGGGCGGCCAGTCCCACCACGCAAGGCGGTTCAACCTTTCGATCTCGTCGTCGGTGAACCGCATCCGCACGACCTGCGCAGGGTTTCCGGTGACGATGGCATAATCAGGGATTGTGCCACGCACGACCGCCCCCGCGCCGACGATCACGCCATTGCCGATCCTCGCCCCCGGCAGCACCAGCGCGCCGTAGCCCAGCCAGACATCATGCCCGATGGTCATGTCGCGGCTGTCAGGTTGATAACCCAGCATGGTGTCGGGATCGAAGACCGCAAAGGGAAAGGTGGTCACGCCGTCCATGGCGTGATTGGCGGAACTGCCGACAAAACGCACGCCATGGGCGATCTGGCAGTATTTTCCGATGGTCAGCTTTTCCTGGCTGAACGGGAAAAGATAGGGGGCCAGATGGGTCGCCCAATCCTCGGGCGGATTGAAATCCGAGGCATAGGTGTAGTCGCCAACCTCGACCCGCGGGTGGTCGATGACGTTTTTCAGGTAAACCGTGCCAAGATGAGTGGACCCGTCGGGCAGGGTGATGGGATGGGCCAGATCGGCCGCGGGCAGGATGGATGCGGGCATGATGCCTCCTTTGAACGCTTGGTCAATGTCAGGGGTTCAAAGGGTCTTGGTCATCGGTGCCTCCATCGTTGCAGGGTGGAGATAGCATGTATGGCGCGGAAATACGAGTGGCTGGGCCATGCGGATCCGCATGGAGGGCATGCGGCGCTGACGGTTGCTGCCCAAGCAGAGCCACGACCTCACGAACCCGTTCGCCACAGTGGGCCGCAGGGCCCGGTTTTTGAGGCGGGCAATAAGAGGGACGAAGCGGACAATCGGATTGGCATTGTCCGCTTCTCGAAGTTGATCAGGCTTCGAACTCTTCAAGAAGATACCCGTTTTCATAGGTTTCTGTCCGAACCCGAGACATGCAGACGGGTCGCGTACATGCGCCAAATAAGGTCGTGCCACCCCCAAGCACACATGGGGCGCGCTTCAGAATGAGCCGGTCAATCAATCCTTGTTCCAGCATCCATCCTGCGAAATCGCCGCCGCCGCACAGATACACGGGGCCATTGGCGCTACGGGCCAAAGAGCGTATTTCGTCAGGTGTCGGGCGGCTGGAAACCGTTACTTCAGCGTGTTCTGGCACCTCTAGCGCGTCGGAGAAAACAAATGTTTTCATGTGTGGATAGGGGTTCTGGCCGGGTTGAAGACCAAAGTCGTATCCGAACTCATAGGTTTTCCGGCCCATGATTGCCGTCTTGTAGGTCTTGAGGCGCTTAAAATAGTCGTCTATGATCGCGCCCTCTTGGGCGAACTTTGAAATGTCTCCGGACGCACCAGAGATAAACCCGTCCAATGAGACTGCCACGTCATAAATGATGGGATGCATGAGTTGCTCCTGTCTAATAATTTCCGAGAAGCCGTTTTGGCTTACAACTGACTTGGAAATTATTTGATCACTGACAGAGCACTCCTCGAATGACGGGGATTTTGTAGCGAGGCTTGTCTACTTGGTCAACCGACCGCGACATTTAAGTGGGCTTTTGCACCCCTTGCAGCATCAGGCAACTCACGTTCTTTTCCGGCTCTCGCGGCGCCAAAGCCGGATGCCCCCAATCGAGAGCGGACCCGTCCGGTAAGCGCTTGCTCTCTGCATAGGTCCACAGATTGCCCGGCGCTGTCGCGCGCTGACATCTGATGCGGCCAGCGCGCGGTTGTGTTGTCACTCCCCCGGGCGCTTCAGCGAGAATTTTTCGCGCACCACCGTGTAGTCGCGATAGCCCATACGGCTGAGAGGGTTAAAGCTGAGCACGTCAAAGATGCCATCCTTCAGGCAATTGTCGCGGATGTGTACGCCGGTCACTTCGCCGAAGACGGCGAAATTCGCCTCGCCGGGCAATTGAACAATCTGCGTCAGCTTGCATTCCAGATTGGCCGGGGCCCCGGCGACGCGAGCGCAGTCGATGGTTTCACAGGCGATCTTTTCGATGCCGGCGGCCTCGAACTCATCCACCTCTTTGCCGAAGGCCGCAGAACTGGCATTCATCGCGTCCCGCATGGCGTATTCCACCACGTTCACGCAGAAAACGCCGGTATCGCGGATCTGGGCCACGCTGTCCTTGGTATCAGCCCGGTCGGGTTTGGCCGATGTCGAGGCAAACATCACCTGCGGCGGCACATAGGCCACGGCGTTGAAGAAAGAATAGGGGGCAAGATTGTCATGCCCGTCCTCGCCCCGGGTCGAGATCCAGCCAATGGGGCGCGGGGTCACGATGGCATTGAAGGGGTTGTGCGGCAGGCCGTGGCCGTCTTCGGGACGATAGAACAAGGGCTCGCTCCTGTTTGCGCGTGGGTTTCTCGCGTGATACGCGGCCTTGCGCCGAATTGCACGGGGGCAGGAGCAGAGACAGGGTGTTCACGCTTGCACAGGAAACAACCGCCGACTGGTGGGACGTCGAGGCGCTTTTCGACCTGGCCTTTGCACCGGGCCGCACGGCGCTGTCCTCATACCGGTTGCGCGATGACGTGGCGCCCGTGGCCGGGCTGTGCCGGATTGCGCGCGACGAAGACGGCAATATCGGCGGCGCGATCCGCTATTGGCCGGTGCGCGTGGGCGCGGCCGAGAGTCTGCTATTGGGCCCGGTGGCCGTCCACCCCATCGCTCAGGGCGAAGGCCTTGGGGCGGCGCTGATCCGCGATACGCTGGCTCGGGCGGCGGAACAGGGCTTTGCACGGGTGCTGTTGGTGGGGGATGCGCCCTATTATGGGCGCTTCGGGTTCGAACGGCTGGAGGGCGTGGACATGCCGCCGCCGACCAACCCGGACCGCATCCTTGGGCTGGACCTGATCCCCGGCGCATGGAAGGGCGTGACAGGCGCCGTTACCCGCGCAGCTTGATCCGGCACCGCTTCGGACCCATCTTTGACGGGACCGAGGAGGACGCGAACGTGACGGATACGAACTTGCCGGTTGTGCATCACAAGGCGGAAATCGCTGCTCTTGCCAAGCGATATCGTGACGCAGGGTCGATCGGGATGCAGGTCCTGTCGTTGATCGGAGGACAGGCGGAAAACCTTCTGGAACGGCTGCCCGACAAGGCGAAAGACCGGCTGGAAGAGGCGACAAGGCGCGCCCTGACCGTGTCTTTGCAGGCGGCGCAACAGTCACGCGGCATGGTTCCAGACCAAAAGGGATGGCTGAACACGGCCCTCGCCACGGCGATGGGGGCGGTCGGCGGATCGGGCGGATTGCCCACGGCGCTGGCGGAATTGCCCGTGACGGTGACCGTGCTATTGCGGGCGATTCAAGGCATTGCTGCGGAACATGGCTTTGATCCCGAAGATCCTGAAATCGCGCGCGAATGCCTAAGCGTCTTTGCCGCCGCTGGTCCGCTGGAAAAGGATGATGGCGGCGAAATGGGGTTCTTGGCGGCCCGAGTGACAGTGACGGGGGCCGCCTTGCACGGGCTGATTGCCCGCGTCGCCCCGCGCCTGTCCATCGCCATGGGGCAAAAGCTGGCCGCGCAAACGGTGCCCGTTCTGGGGGCCGTGGCCGGGGCCGCGACGAATTACGCCTACACCAGCTATTATCAGCAAATGGCCCATGTGCATTTCGGTCTGCTGGCACTGGCCAAGCGATCCGGGCTCCCGCGTGAAGATCTGGTGGCCGAATTGAAAGCCGAGATGTGGGCACCTCGGTTAACGCGAAATTAGGCTTAACCGGGGTAAGTGAGTCGTACCGGAGCGGAAAGCACCGGAACGAAGCACCCGCCCCCGAAACATGCGGCTTTGGCGAAGGACCGCAGATTGCAGACAAGGGGAAAGGGGATCCTCCCGCGCAGAAAGCGCGGGTGGCGCTCTGGCCAGAACGGTAGGGGCGAACTCGTGAAAAACTCGTGGAACCCGGTCGCCCGCCGAAGGCAGCGACCGGGTTTTTTCATGCTCCGCCCATCATGCCCCGTCGATCATGCGCATCAGTCGTGCGGCGGATTGCGTCCGGCTTGGATTTGTCGGATCTCTTCTGGCCATGTCGACCGGATATAGGCGAGGATTTGCCAGATCTCTTCGTCGCTGAGCACGTCGCCAAAGCCGGGCATGCCACTGTTAAAACTGCTCAGCCCCATGCGTTTGACCAGCTCGGCGCCGCCCAGCTTGGTGTAGTCGAACAATTGGACGTTGCCGTGATGCCAAGTGTGGCCGGTTTCATCATGTGGTGGCGCAGGCATGACGCCATCCGCGCCGGGGGTTTGCCAGTCGGGCTGACCTTCAAGACCGGCACCATGGCAGGCAGCGCAATTCTCGGCATAAAGCCGCGCACCCGCGTCAATGTCGCGCCCGTCCAATTCATGTGCGGCCATGGCAGGCAGGGCAGCTATCCCAAGCAGGGCAAAAATCAGCGGCTTCATGTCACTTCCACCCAAGTCTTCATTCCAGAGGCCTGATGCCCAAGCATATGACAATGCAACAGCCATTTTCCCGGGTTGTCGAAGACGCAAAGAATGTCGCGCGTTTCTCCTCGCATCAGCAAGGTGGTGTCGCGCAGATCGCCCGGCGTGCCTTCGGTATCCAATTCAAAGAAATGGTGCCCATGCAGGTGGATGCCGTGCGGAAAAGCGGTGTCATTGATCAGGCGCAGGCGGGCGGTCTCGCCGCGTTCGAACCGGGCAAAGGGCGCATCCGCAAGCCCTGACACACCGTTAAAGGCCCAGATGTCATCTCCGGCATGGCGGCCCCCCATCGCGCCGCCTTCCATCGTTATGGTCAGGTCGCGCGGCGTATCCGAAGGCTGGGGCCGGTATCCCGCCGGCAGGGGCAAGACCTGCGTGCCGCGGGGCGTTGCGGGGCTGTCCCCCAGCGTCAGTTTACCCATCTCAAAGGCTTCGTCCGGAGTTGGAAACAAAAAGCGGACCACATCAGTCACGTCGCCGATCACGTCGATCCGCTGCGCCGGGGCCAACAACATTTGTTCTGCGGTGCGCGGCGCGGGCAGGGGGCGGCCGTCCAATGCGACGACCTGCGCCTCTATCCCCTCCAGCACCAAGGGAAAAACCCGGGCCGTAGCCGTGTTGATGATCCGCAGGCGCAGGCGTTCGCCCCGGTTGACCTTGGTCTTGGGCAGGATCGCCTTTGCAAAATTCCCCAGCCGCCCGGCGTGGGCAAAGTCATGCATATTTCCAAAGCCGCCCGCCATCTCGCCGGATTGTTCCAGCCGCCAGTCGTCAAGGATCACGGTGATGTCGTGGTCGACCTCCGGCGGGGCGGTTTCTTCGACGATCAGCGGACCGTATAGCCCGCGCGCCACCTGTTCCCAGCTTTGGTGGTGCGAATGATACCAGTAGGTTCCCGCGTCCGGGGTCACGAAATCATAGATGTGGTCGCCCCCCGGCGGGACTGTCTGTTGCGTCAGCCCGGGCACGCCGTCCATTGCGTTGTCGATGCGGATCCCGTGCCAATGCACGGCGGTCGGCTCGGGCAGGGCGTTCTGGAACGCCACAGTCAGGCGCTGCCCCTCGGTCATGCGCAATTCCGGCCCGGGCGTGCTGCCGTTGAAACCAAACATCGCTGTCGCGCCCTCGCCCGGATCGAGGATCTGCGCCACGACCGGTTCCGCCCGCAAAGGATGCGGGGCCGCCCGCAACACGCCGGGCAGGGTGGTGGCGGCAAGGGCGGTTCCGATGAAACGACGACGGTTCAGCGGCATGGCATCACTCGCGATACAGGCTGTGGCAGGACTTGCAGGTCTCGCCAAGGCGCTGGACCGATGGCACAAGCGCGTCCTTGCTGCTGAGTGCCTGTGCGACCTCAAGCGCAGCGGTTTCCAAAGCAAGCGACTTGGCCGAGAAATCGTCGAAATTCTCCCAGATCGCGGGCTTGGCCTCGGACTTGGGGTCGGTTTCGGGGGCTTCGAACAGGGCAGGCGTCTGGCCGGCATGTTTTGCGATCTGCAAGGCGGCGGCCTGGGCGACTTCTGGTTGAAAATTCGTCTGCCCCTTGGCCATGCTGCCCAGCAGTTTCATCGTGTCGCCGATGGTTTTCATGTTGTCCATACGTGCCAGAACGGCGGCATTTTGAACACCGGAATGGGCAAGGGCGGCGGCCCCTGTGACGACCAGCAGGCCGGTCAGAAAAGTCTTGCGCATGTCGAACCCTGTCTCTCTCTTCTCCGTTTGTCGAAGAGTTTAGGCAGGTGGCGCGCCTGTCAAGCAACCCGCCGCCAAACTATCCGTGAGGAGCGGACAGGTCAGGAATTGTCGCGCAGGTACTCCATGACCGCCTGCCGCACCGATTGTTCGCCGCGCAGCTTGGCTTCTTCGATCACGTCGCGCACCTCTTTCAGCGAATAGCGCATCAGCAGCGATTTGACCGGCCCGACAGAGGCGGGACGCATCGACAAAGACCGCAGGCCAATCGCCGCCAGCACCAGAGCCTCGACCGGGCGGCCCGCATCCTCGCCGCAAAAGCTCAGCGGTGTGCCGGTGCTTTCACAGCGTTTCACGATGTCCTCGATGAAGCTGAGGAAGGAGACGTTCAGCGTGTCATAGCGGCGGCGCACCAGTTCGTTTTCGCGGTCGGCGGCAAAGAAGAACTGTTTCAGATCATTGCCGCCAATCGACAGGAACTCGACCTCCTCGAAGAAGCGGCGCGAGGCAAAGGCGAGGCTGGGGGTTTCCAGCATTGTGCCGACCTCCAGCTTTTCGGGAACCGGATGACCAAGGCGGCGTTCGCGAGCCAGCACCTTTTCCACCTCGTCGCGGGCGCGGGCGTATTCCTCGTACTGGGCGATGAAGGGGAACATCAGTGACAAAGGACGCCCGGCGGCGGCTCGGACCAGCGCCTGCAACTGCATCCGCATGACGCCGGGACGGTCCAGCGCAACGCGGATCGCCCGCCAGCCAAGCGCCGGGTTCGGTTCGTCCAGCGTTTTCATGTAGGGCAGCACCTTGTCCGACCCGATGTCCAGGGTGCGAAAGATCACGCGCTTGCCATGCGCCGCGTCCAGAACCCGCTTGTACAGTTCGGCCAGTTCGGTCCGCTTGGGCATCTGGTTGCGGACAAGGAATTGCAGTTCTGTCCGGAACAGCCCCACACCTTCGGCGCCGGACCCGTCCAGCGAGGGCAGGTCGGCCATCAGCCCGGCGTTCATGTGCAACTGGATGCGGACACCATCGGCGGTCACACAGGGAGTGTCGCGGATCGACGAATACCGTTCCTGCGCCTTGGCCTGCATTGCCATCTTGTCGCGAAAGGCGCTGACCACGCTATCGTCGGGGCGCAGATGGACCACACCCTGATCGCCGTCCACAAGGATCAGATCGCCGTTCAGCGCCTCGTTGGTGATGCGTTCTGCGTGGATGATCAGCGGGATCGCCAGCGCGCGGGCGACGATGGCCGCATGGCTGCCGACCGAGCCCTCTTCCAGCACCACGCCCTTGAGTTTGCGATTGTATTCCAGCAATTCGCCCGGGCCGATGTTCCGCGCGATCAGGATTGGGTTTTCCGGCAGCTCCGCGCCCGTCTGACGGCCTTGACCGGTCAGGATGCGCAGCAGGCGGTTGGACAGGTCGTCCAGATCATGCAGGCGTTCGCGCAGATAGGCGTCATTGACCTGTGACATGCGGGCACGGGCGGTGGATTGCTCTTTTTCCACCGCGGCCTCGGCGGACAACCCGCGGGCAATGTCCTCTTCCATGCGCCGCATCCAACCTTTTGAGTTGGCGAACATGCGGTAGGCTTCCAGCACCTGCACCTGATCGCCGTCGCCAGCCAATCCGGCAGAGGCCCCGGCCAGCATCTCGTCGACGCTGACGCGCAGCTTGTCCACGGCGTCGTGCAGGCGTTTCAATTCCTTGTCGGGATCGTCGGCCACCGGGTTGGTCACCACCACGCGCGCCTCGTGCAGCCAGACATGGCCCATGGCCGCGCCTTCCTGCCCGGTGCCGCCACGGAACAGCATGGATTGCGAATGCCGCGCCTTGAGCGCGGCACCCTCACCGACAAAGGCGCCCAGTTCGGTCATCTCGGCCAGCACCATGGCGACCACTTCCAGCGCATAGACCTCGTCGGCGGTGAACTGGCGGGCCTGTTTCGACTGGACGACAAGAACGCCCAGTTTCGATCCAAGCCGCTGGATCGGTACGCCGAGAAAGCTGGAATAGATCTCTTCGCCGGTTTCCGGCATGTAGCGGAACCCGCGTTCAGATGGCGCATCAGCGGCGTTGATCGTCTTGCCGGTGCGGGCGACACGGCCAACAAGGCCTTCACCCAGTTTCATCCGGGTCTGGTGGACTGCCTCGGGCTTGAGGCCCTGCGTGGCGCAAAGTTCCAGCGTTTCCGGGTCGCGGAACAGGTAGATCGAACAGACCTCTGTCCCCATGCTGTCGGCAGTCAGGTGAGTGATCTTGTCCAGTCGGGCCTGACCGGCGGCATCCTCGGCCATCGTGTCGCGTAACCGACCCAGCAGCTTGCGGCTTTCCGATTCTGTGTTTGTCGGCATGGATTTTTTCCCGCGCGTCGCTGTTGGATGCGACCCGCATCAATAGAGCATTAAGGGGCCCAAGGGAAACGGCTTTTCTCCGTCTTGGTGTGAAAATACCCGTTATGCGGGTGTCAGGCGACCTCGGCTTTGCGCAAAATCGACGCATTTGCGCCGGGAACGAAAGAATTTCGTGCAATTAATTGACTTGTTGCTGCGTTCAGCCGAAGGGCCGAGCGGAAACGCAAAAGGCCCCCGCGGGGGCCTTTCCAAAGCGTGGCGGGGTTGTCTCAGGCCGCCTTGTCGAGGTCAAAGGCGTCATGCAGGGCCTGCACCGCCAGTTCCATGTACTTGCGTTCGATCAGAACAGAGATCTTGATCTCTGACGTGGTGATGACCTGAATGTTGATGCCTTCTTCGGCCAGCACGCGGAAGAACTTGGCCGCAACGCCCGCCGCCGAGCGCATTCCGATGCCGACAACCGACACTTTCGACACGTTGGTATCCGCGACGATACCATGAAAGTTGATGTCGCCTTTGGCCTTGGCGTCTTCCATCGCCTTTTCGGCGCGGGCCACCTGATTGGTGGGGCAAGAGAAGGTCATATCGGTGCGGCCATCTTCCGAGATGTTCTGCACGATCATGTCCACGTTGACGCCGGCATCCGCCAACGGGGTAAAGATCGCCGCTGCGATCCCGGGACGATCCGCGACCGAGACCAGCGTCATCTTGGCTTCGTCGCGGGAATGGGCCACACCGGCCACAACATTGCTTTCCATGATCTCTTCCTCGTCGCAGACCAGCGTCCCCGCCGCGTCATCCATTTCCTCGAAGCTCGACAGCACCCGCAGCGGCACCTTGAAGCGCATGGCCAGTTCCACGGACCGGGTCTGAAGCACCTTCGCGCCCAGGCTGGCCATTTCCAGCATTTCTTCGAATGCGATCTTGTCCAGCTTGCGCGCTTTTTCGCAAATCCGCGGGTCGGTCGTATAGACCCCGTCCACATCGGTATAGATGTCGCACCGTTCGGCGCCAAAAGCCGCGGCAAAGGCGACTGCGGTGGTGTCCGATCCACCGCGGCCCAGCGTGGTGATGCGGCCCTCGGGCGAAATGCCCTGGAAACCGGCCACGACGGCCACTTTCATGCCTTCGGCGAACTTTGCAGTGATATTGTCGGTCGGGATGTCCTCGATCCGGGCCGAGGCATGGGCCGAGGTCGTCTTGACCGGAACCTGCCAGCCCTGCCAGCTGCGCGCCGGCACGTCCATTTCCTGAAGCGTCAGCGCCATGAGACCGGCGGTGACGTTTTCCCCGCTCGACACGACGGCGTCATATTCGCGCGCATCGAACAGCGGCGAAGTTTCCTCGACATAGCCGACCAGCTTGTTGGTTTCGCCCGACATGGCCGAGACAATGACGATCACGTCATAGCCCTTGGCCACTTCGACGCCAACGCGCTTGGCGGCGCGGCGGATGCGGTCCAGCGTGGCGACAGAGGTGCCGCCGAATTTCATCACGAGCACGGGCATAGGCATTTCCCTTCAGATCGCAGGGCCTTTACGCCGCGTTTGGGGCGCACGCAAGGGCGGTTTGGCCGCAGGAACGGGCGCTGTGGCGGCACCGCCGCGATTCAGCTTTCACGCGGGGTGCTGTGGTCAACCGGGATCATTCGACCGGCCGCGATCAATGCCTCGGGGGAGGAGGTATCTCCGGTGAACTGTGCGCTGAGTGCCAGCCAGCCGGTTGCCCGCTTTTCCAGCACGAAACTCGTGATCCACAGGCGATCTGGCCGAATGCTGCCGTCATATGTGCGATGGCGCGACAGCGTGAACCGGCAGCGCACCAGCGCATTGATGTCCGACAGCCTGCGGGTGGCCGTCCGGCTGGGGGCAAGGATGGTTTCCGCAAAGGCGGTCCTGAACAGGCGGTCATGAGGCTTGGCGATCTCGGCGCGCCCATGCAGGCACAGGCCGGTGACGTTCACGAAAACCGAGTCTTCTGTAAAAAGCTCGGCCAGCGCCGCACCACTCCGGCTGTGCCATGCTGCGGCGAAGGTGGCCGGGAACCGCTCTGGTTCGGGTGCGGGATCAATAGGGATGGGCGCGGCCATCCCAGGTCTCGAAACAGCCGGTGGTCTCAAGGTTCAGCCCGTCGATGCGGTCGACAAGGCCGCGTGCGGCCTCTTCGGGTGTGATTTCCGCCGTGCCGCCGCCCATGTCGGTCTGCACCCAGCCCGGGTGATAGATGCCGACGGCAATGCCCAGCGGCGCAAGGTCCGTGGCAAGGTTGCGGCCGAGGTTCAGCGCCGCCGCCTTGGAGGCGCGGTAGATGTAGCTGCCGCCCGGCGCGCGCGTGTGCGATGCCATCTGCGACGAGATGATTGCGATCCGCGGGGCTTTGGACAGTTGCAGATTCGGCAACAGCGACTGCACCGCCAGAAAGACACCGGTGACATTCACGGCGAAACTGTCGGCCCACATTTGCGCCGGATAGCCGTCGGCAAGGTTCTGTCCCTTATCAAGATAGACCCCGGCGTTACAGACCAGCGCGTCGATCGGCTGACCCTCGATCCGCTCCGCGAGCGCTTGGTGCGAGGCGGGGTCGGTGACCTCCAGCGGCAGGTATTCCGGATGGGACCGTGCGGTGCCCAGAACGGTATCGCCGCGCGCGGTCAGCACGCTGTCCAGCGCCGCGCCGATGCCGCGATTGGCGCCGGTAATCAGGATTTGCATGTGGATACTCCGGCTTGGTCGCGACAGGCGATCAGTTACTTTTACGGGTCGGTGTAAAGGGCAGGGGCGCGACCTTGATGCCTTCTTCGATCAGGGCCTTGGCCTCGTGCCCTTTGGCTTCGCCCCAGATCGGACGTTCGGGGGCCTCTCCGGCGTGCATTGCACGGGCTTCCTGGGCAAATCGGTTGCCCACATAGTCTGAATTTGCTTCGACATGTGCCTTCAATGCGGCAAGTGCCTGTTCGGCGGCGTTCTTTTCCCGTGTCAGCGGCTTTGCCGGCTTCTCTGTCTCGCCATGGCCAACGCGCGGCGCCATCAGTGCCTTTTCCACCTTGGCCGAGCCACAAATGGCACAGGCCACGTGGCCCGCCGCCTGCAACTTGTCAAAGGCCGAAGCCGATTGGAACCAGCTGTCGAACTGGTGACCTTCGGTGCATTTCAGGCTGTACTGGATCATCTCCCGGCTCCGGATGGCAACTGTACGAAAGATAAGGATATCGTGCCGCGGATCAAGTTTGCCGCGGCGGCGGCAGATGCTTCAACACCAACTCTGCCAGCGCGTCAATGTCGGCGTCTTGCTGCAAGGCGGTGCGCGCGGCCGTGCCCGCGGTCAATTGGGCCTCTGGCGATGCCAGCGTCTGCAAGCCGGTGGCCAATCCTTGTGCATCGCGGATTTCAACCGCGCTGTGGTTTTCTTTCAGCCGCCCGAAAGCTGCGGCGAAATTGCGGATGTCCGGCCCGTGCAAAAGTGCTGCGCCGTAGGCTGCCGGTTCATAGGGCGTGTGGCCGCCGCGATCACTCAGCGTGCCGCCGATAAAAACGCGCCCCGCGCGCGCATACCACAGAGGCATTTCACCCATCGTGTCGGCAAGATAGACCTGCGCGGTGCCGGGCGCATCGCCAAGGCTGCGCCGTGCGACGTTTAGGCCTAGCGCTGCGGCTTCCTGCTGGATCTCGTTGCCGCGACGGGGGTGGCGCGGGGCGAGGATGAGGCGCAGACCGGGCGTTTGTTCGAGGCAGGTCCGGTGGGCCGCCAGAACCACGGTTTCATCGCCTTCATGGGTCGAGGCAGCCAGCCACGTCGAGCCGCGATCAAATGCGGTGTCGAGCTCTGCGTCCGGCGGCACGACGGGGGGCGCATAAAATGCCTTGAGGTCAATGACCGGGCCGCGTGCTTGCATGGGCAGGCCCAGTTGCTGCAAACGTTCGGCGCTGCCAGCATCCTGAGCCGAGGCAAAACTGACCCGGGACAGAATGCGTCGCGCCAGCCCCGACAGTCGCGCCCAGCCGCGTGCCGTTCCGGCGCTCATCCTCGCGCCCAGCAGAAGGATCGGACCGGGGCAAAGGCGGAACCGATTGGGCCAAAGCTCGGCCTCCAGGGCGATATGGGCGCAAACCTGCCAGTCGCGCATCAGTCGGCGGGTTGGGCGGCCCAGATCAAGTGGCGCGAGGAGCGCAGAGACACGAGGCAGCCGCCAACCGTCGACAAGCGCCACCCCTGTTTCAGTATTGGCCGTGATCAGCCAAGCCAAATCGGGGCGCGCCTCGATCAGTTTTTCCAAGAGGGGGCGGACCGAGGCCAGCTCGCCGTTCGATGCCCCGTGCAGCCAGATATGCGTGCCGCCCCGAGCAGATCCGACCCCAAGCCGGGCGCGAGCCGAGGCCAGTCCGCCGCGCCGGAGGGCTTTGGTCAGGGTGACTGCGGCGAAAAGGCTGAGAAGCAGGCGGTAAAGTAGCACGTGTATCAGGTTCCATCCCGGCGGGCCGACTGGCGTTGCTAGCGGATAGGCTGCGGGGGCACGGCTTGGCAAGTCCCGGCGGTGTTGGTGGTCGTCAGCGCGCCGAAACCGGCGAAACCATGTGTTTTTGACGATTTGGAGGGCGAGAAGCGGTCGAAGAAAAATGCTTTTGTTTTCAGCCTCTTTGTTTCAACGCATGGATCCAATGTCGATGCTGTTGCGGCAAGATGTGACGCGAAGGCTTATCCTTATGCGATCATTTTGGCCCGCAAATGGCTCAACTTCGCATGAAGGTTGTCTATAAGCGATTTTTTGCCCGTTTCCCTGCGCAGCGGCCCCTTGGGAGGCCGTGCCGCGCGGACGGGCAATTTGCCCAGTTCAGAGGCGGCAGGGGATGAACCCCATTCCTCGCGCGAGTCTCAGCCTTTGCCAGCGTTTATTGCTGTGGATAACCATAGGTCCAAGATTCAGGAGTTTTCGCCGAAACCGGAAGGCAGCGCATGTTTGCTCGATGGGGAGGTATTTTCTTTTTGAAAACAGCGGACTGCAAGAACATCCTCGCGCGATGCGTGAAATGTGGCGGCGCTTTCAGAAACCCGGTTCCGGGTCACCTAACACCATCGATTTGAGGAGGATGGTGCTGCTGGAGAGAATTGAACTCTCGACCTCTCCCTTACCAAGGGAGTGCTCTACCTCTGAGCTACAGCAGCGTGTGGCGGGCCTGATAGACCCAAATTTCGGACCCCGCAAGAGGTCATTTGAAAAACTATCGGAAAAAATCGCCGATCCGCCCGTCGCCGCTCTGCCGCAGTCTGGACCCGCTATCGCGCCTGCGGTAAACCCGCGCCATGGAGCAAAAGGGCAAAGGGCGCGGACAAGGCGCAGGGGACGGCAGGGATGCGCGGCTGAAGGCGGCGCTGAAGGCCAATCTTGCGCGCCGAAAGGCACAGGCGCGCGCACGACAGGATGCCGCCGAAAACGCTCCGAAGGACGATGGCGCGGCACCGGGCGAGGAATAGGACAGGCATGGATTCGATTGTAGTGACCGGGAACGGCCCGCTGAACGGGGAGATTCCCATTGCGGGCGCAAAAAACGCCTGCCTGACGCTGATGCCCGCGACGCTGCTCAGCGAAGAACCGCTGACGCTGACAAATGCGCCGCGTCTGTCGGACATCCGCACCATGACGTTGCTTCTGCAATCGCTGGGGGCCGAGGTGTCCTCGCTTGCGGATGGCAAGGTGCTGGCGATGTCCTCACACGGATTGATCTCGCAGCGGGCGGAATATGACATCGTGCGCAAGATGCGCGCCTCGATCCTTGTACTGGGGCCACTTCTGGCGCGCTTCGGCTATGCCGAAGTATCGCTGCCGGGCGGCTGTTCCATCGGCGCGCGCCCGGTTGATCTCCACCTCAAGGCGATGGAGGCCATGGGCGCGGAAATGGACCTGCGGGATGGTTATGTCCACGCCAAGGCGCCCGCGGGCGGCCTGAGGGGCGGGATCGTGGACTTTCCGTTTGTTTCCGTCGGGGCCACGGAAAACGCGCTGTTGGCGGCGGTTCTGGCCAAGGGCACAACCGTTCTGAAAAACGCGGCGCGCGAACCCGAGATCGTGGATCTGGTGCAATGCCTGCGCAAGATGGGCGCGCAGATCGACGGCGAGGGCAGCTCGACCATCACCATCGAAGGTGTCGACCGGCTGGGCGGTGCGACCCATGCGGTGGTGACCGACCGGATCGAATTGGGCACTTACATGCTGGCACCGGCGGTCTGCGGTGGCGAAATCACTTGTCTTGGCGGGCGCATGGATCTGGTCGCGGCATTTTGCGAGCGGTTGGATGCAGCCGGTATTTCGGTCGAAGAGACCGAGAAAGGCCTGAAAGTGGCACGTCGCAACGGACGCGTGTCGGCGGTGGACGTGACCACGGAACCCTTCCCGGGATTCCCGACGGATTTGCAGGCGCAGATGATGGCGCTTCTTTGCACGGCAGAAGGCGTTTCGGTGCTTGAGGAAAAGATCTTTGAGAACCGGTTCATGCACGCGCCGGAACTGATGCGGATGGGTGCGCAGATTGACGTCCATGGCGGCACCGCAAAGGTCACTGGCGTGGAACGCTTGCGGGGCGCGCCGGTCATGGCGACCGATTTGCGTGCCAGCGTTTCGCTGATCCTTGCCGGATTGGCGGCCGAGGGGGAAACCGTGGTCAGCCGTGTTTACCACCTTGATCGCGGCTATGAGGATGTCGAAGGCAAACTTTCTGCCGTTGGCGCCCGGATCGAAAGGATCAGCGGCACATGACCGAAGACGCCCGTTTCGAAGATGGGGCCGAACGCCCGCTGAACCTTGGCGCGCTGGATGCCGAGGATTTGCAGGTGATTTCCAGCCTCGTGCAGGATGCCGTGCTGCCGGTGACAGAGATCCGCTGGCAAGCCACGCAGCGTCGGCTGGGCCTTCTGGTCAACCGTCTGCGCTGGGAAGACGTGGCAACCGCGCGCCAGCGCGGCCGCCCTGTCGAACGGGTGCAATCCCTTTTGGTGATCGACAACGTGTTGGGCGTTTCCAGTCAGGGCGTGGATCGTTCGGACAAGGACATGATCCTGCAAGTCCTGTCCCTGGGTTTCGAAGCAGGGGAAGACGCCGAAGGGTTCGTGGTGCTGACGCTTGCTGGCGATGGTGCGCTGCGGGCCCGGGTCGAAGCCCTGGAAGTATCGCTGAAAGACGTGACGCGCCCCTATATCGCCCCCTCGGGCAAGGTGCCCGATCACGGCGCCTGATCGCAGGTTGCAGGAATTGGTCGCATCTGCCCGCCCCGGCAGGTGCTTGAGGCTGACGGGGGGGCGGGCTAAGACGCGCTTGATATAGCGGAGGTCTGCATGCCCGTCTTTCTCGATAGCCGTCAGGATGATTTCGAAACCGCCTTTGCCGCGCTGCTGGGTGCCAAACGCGAAGACAGCCCGGACGTGGATGCCGTGGTGGCCGGGATCATCGCCGATGTGCGCGCCCGGGGCGATGAGGCGGTGCTGGAACTGACCGCCAAGTTTGACCGGCTGGACCTGAACGCGGATCGCCTCCGCTTTTCCGAGGCCGAGATCGAAGAACATTGCAGCAAGGTCGGAGAAGCGGAACGGCAGGCGCTGGAAACGGCGGCGCAGCGGATCCGCGCCTACCACCTGCGCCAGATGCCAGAGGATCAAAGCTGGACCGATGCCCAAGGGGCGACATTGGGCTGGCGTTGGTCGGCGGTTTCGGCGGCTGGTCTTTACGTGCCCGGCGGGCTGGCCTCCTATCCTTCGTCGGTCCTGATGAATGCCATCCCGGCCAAGGTTGCCGGGGTCGAACGGCTGGCAATCACGGTGCCGACGCCGGATGGCGTTGTGAACCCGTTAGTCCTGCTGGCCGCGCGGCTGGCCGGGGTGGATGAGATCTATCGCATCGGCGGCGCTCAGGCTGTGGCGGCACTGGCCTATGGCACGCAAAGCATCGCCCCTGTCGACAAGATCACCGGGCCGGGAAATGCCTTTGTCGCGGCTGCCAAGCGGCGGGTTTTTGGCAAGGTGGGCATCGACATGATCGCTGGCCCGTCGGAAATTCTGGTGATCGCGGATGGCGAAAACGATGCCGACTGGATCGCGCTGGACCTGATGAGTCAGGCCGAACACGATGAAAGCGCGCAGTCGCTTTTGATCACGACCGATGCGGATTTCGGCCGCGCCGTGGCCGAGGCCATCGACAAGCGTTTGGAAACACTGGAACGTCGCGCCATCGCGGGCGCATCGTGGCGTGACTTTGGCGCGGTCATCACGGTGCGCGACTTGGACGAAGCGGCTGTGCTGTCGAATCGTATTGCACCGGAACACCTCGAGCTTTGCGTTGCAGACCCCGAGTCGCTGGCCGCGAAATGCATCCACGCCGGGGCGATCTTCCTTGGTCAGTGGACGCCCGAAGCGATCGGTGACTACGTCGGTGGCCCGAACCACGTGTTGCCGACGGCGCGGTCGGCGCGTTTTTCCTCGGGGCTTTCGGTGATGGATTTCCTGAAGCGGACCACCATGGCGCGCATGACACCGGAAAGCCTGCGGGCCATCGGTCCGGCGGCAGAGGTTCTGGCGCAGTCCGAAAGCCTTGAAGCGCATGGGCTAAGCGTGACTGCGCGGCTGGACAAGCTGAACCGATAAGGGGCGCGCGACACCGCCGGAAGGCGAACCAAACAGGATCAGAACATGGCGATCGTCATCTTTCACAACCCGAATTGTTCCAAGTCGGGGGCTGCCCTGCAACTGATCCGCGACGCGGGCCAGGATCCGGTTGTCGTGCCCTACATGAAAACCGGCTGGACCAAGCCCCAGTTGCAGGCCCTGTTTGCCGTGGCGGACCTTGACGCGCGGGACGTGCTGCGCACTGCGCGCGGTCAAGCCAAGGAATTGGGCTTGTTGGAAGAGGGTGTGAGCGAGGAAGCGATCCTCGACGCCATGGTTGCGCATCCCGAATTGGTGGAGCGGCCTATCGTATGTTCGCCGCGCGGTGTTCGTCTGTGTCGTCCGCCCGAACTGGTTGGTGAACTTCTGGGCGACTGAGGCTGCGACACAACAGGGTTACATTGGCATGAGAAGAGGGGCCTCATGTCTGTTGTCATCCATCACAACCCCGACTGTGGGACATCCCGGAACGTTCTGAATTTCCTGCGTCTTGCGGGGTATGATCCGCATGTGGTGCTTTATCTCGAAGAGGGGTGGACCCGCGCGCAACTGCTTGCGCTTTTTGCTGCCGCGAATCTCACCCCGCGAGAGGCGCTGCGCGTCCGGCGCAGCCCGGCCGAGGAACTGGGCCTGACCGATCCCGAGGTGTCAGACGAGGCGTTGCTGGGCGCGATGCTGGAACATCCCATTCTTGTGAACCGGCCCATCGTCTGCACTCCGCTAGGCGTCCGCCTGTGCCGCCCGTCCGAAACGGTGCTGGAGATCATCGAACGCTGGCCGGACGGGCCGGTGTTCAAGGAGGACGGCGGGATGGTGCTGGACGCCGAAGGCCGTCGTCCCGACTGATCCTGTCGATGAAGGGCACGGTGAAGGCCGGCTTGATGCCCCGCCCGAGGGCAATGGACCAATTCGTGCCATTGCCCCCGCGCGCGGGCCGCGCTAAGCCAAGGCAAGCTTTCAGGATGCCGCCCATGACCCGCATCGCGCATATCGAACTGGATGACGCCAATCTTCCGCCGCCGACGCCGGAGATCGAGCAAGAGCGCCGTGTCGCCATGTTCGACCTGATGGAAGAAAACTCCTTTGTTCTGCCCGGGCGCGAGGATCGCGAAGTCCCGACGGGACCGTACAATGTGGGCCTGTCGATCCGGGACAAGCGGCTTGTCTTTGACGTCACCACGGAAGGTCATGAAAAGGCAGCGGAATTTCACCTGTCTTTGTCGCCGTTTCGGCAGGTGGTGAAGGACTACTTCCAGATCTGCAAAAGCTATTTCGACGCGGTCAAGACCCTGCCTCCCAGCCAGATCGAAACCATCGACATGGCGCGTCGCGGGATTCACAATGAAGGTGCGCGCATCCTTCAGGAACGTCTGGAGGGCAAGGTCGAGGTTGATGACGCCACCGCCCGGCGGTTGTTCACCCTTGTCTGCGTGCTGCATTTCGGGGGCTGAAGTGCTTGAATTGCCGCAGTCGATCCTTTTTGCCTGCGACCACAACGCCGTGCGGTCTCCGATGGCCGAAGGCGTCATGAAGAAGCTTTACGGGACAGAGACTTACGTTCAATCGGTCGGTGTCGTGAACGATCTGGAAATTGACGGTTTCGCCATCGCCGCCTGCCGCGAAATCGGGGTAGAGCTGGAGCGGCACCGGTCGCGCAGTTTCGAGGAAATGGAGCAGATGGGCGAGATGCTGTCAGGTTTCGACCTGATCGTCACGCTGTCCCCGGCCTCTCAGCGGCGCGCGCTGGAACTGACCCGGTATTACCACCTGACGGTGGATTACTGGCCGGTGATGGATCCGACAGGCATTGGCGAAACGCGTGAGCAAAAGCTGAATGCCTACCGGCAGACACGTGACCAGTTGGTGAAACGGCTGCGCGATCAATGGGAAGCGGACTAAGCGGCAGCGTCGCTTTTCCGGGAAATTTCACAGAGAAGATACAGGGAGTTGCGCATGGAACAGGCGCGGGATGTGGTGGCACGCTATTTTGCGGCATTCAATGCGGGTGACGTGGCAGGAATGCTGGATTGCTTGTCCGACGATGTGGCGCATCACGTAAACGAAGGTCAGGTTCGGGTTGGCAAAGACCTGTTCCGGTCTTTTTGCGAGCATATGAACCGCTGCTACCGTGAAAACCTGACCGACATGGTGATTTTCGCCAATGAGGACGGCACGCGCGGCGCGGCCGAATTCGTGGTCAACGGGACATATCTGGAAACCGACGAGGGCCTGCCCGAGGCGAAAGGCCAGACTTACTGCCTTCCGGCGGGGTCCTTCTTTTCGCTGGCGGACGGCAAGATCACGCGGGTTGTGACCTTTTACAACCTTGCTGACTGGGTGCGGCAGGTTTCCTGATGCGGGTCGAGGTGCTGACCGGCGCCGCGCTGGAAGCGGCGCTGGACGATGTGGCGCAGTTGCGGATTACGGTTTTTCGCGCCTTTCCTTATCTTTACGATGGGGACTTCGACTATGAGCGCGGCTATCTCCAGACCTATCGAGACAGCGAAAACGCGGTGCTTGTCGGGGCATTTGACGGTGACCGGCTGGTGGGTGCGGCCACGGGGACGCCGCTGGAGGATCACGCCGATGATTTCGGCGGCGCCTTCGCGGGCACGGGGTATGATCTGTCCGAGGTCTTTTACTGTGCCGAATCCGTGCTGTTGCCAGACTATCGCGGGCGCGGTGTCGGGCATCGTTTCTTTGATCTGCGGGAAGGTCATGCGCGGGCGTTGGGGCGGAAACATGCCGCGTTCTGCGGGGTTGTCCGGCCAAAGGACCATCCTTTGCGGCCTGCGGATTACGCGCCGCTCGATCCGTTCTGGCGCAAGCGCGGCTATGCGCCGTTGGACGGTGCGATCGCGCGGTTCCGCTGGAAAGACATTGATCAGGACGCCGAAACAGAAAAGCCGCTACAGTTCTGGATCCGGGCTTTGTGAGGTGATGACATGAAGGTGGCAACAGCAAGCTATCCTGCGGATTTTCTAAACAACTGGGATGCTTACGTTGACAAGCTCACCCGATGGGTGAGCGAGGCGTCGGGTGAGGGCGCGCAGTTGCTGGTCTTTCCGGAATATGGTGCGATGGAGTTGTCGACGCTGGAAGGCCGCGAAACGGCGCTGGATCTCGAGGCCTCGATCCATGCCGTGGCCGAGCGGATCCCGGCGGCGGATGCCCTGCATTCCGATCTGGCCGGACGGTTCGGCGTGCATATCCTTGCAGCCTCGGCACCCGTGTTCGATTCATCGGTCGCGGAACGCCCGGTGAACCGCGCGCGCCTCTTTACCCCGACAGGGGGGATGGGCGTGCAGGACAAGCAGATCATGACCCGGTTTGAGCGTGAGGAATGGCATATCGCGCCGGGCGGTCCTTTGCGGGTCTTCGACACGGTGTTGGGGCGGATTGGAATCCTGATTTGCTACGACAGTGAGTTTCCCCTGCTGGGACGGGCGCTGTCCGAGGTGGATATTCTGCTGGTGCCCTCTGTCACCGAGGCGCTGACCGGGCATTCACGTGTGCGCATCGGCGCGCAGGCCCGCGCGTTGGAGGCGCAATGCGTCGCGGTCATGTCCTCTGTCGTGGGCGAGGCGGACTGGAGCGAGGCAATCGATGTCAGTGTCGGGCGCGGCGCGATCTTTGGTCCGCCGGATACGGGCTTTCCGGCGACGGGCATCTTTGCCGAGGGCGCGCTGAACGTACCGGGATGGACCTATGCCGATGTTGATATGGCCGCGATTGCCGAGGTCCGGCGCAATGGTGTGGTGCTGAACCGCCTGCACTGGCAGGATCAGGAGGGGCGTGATGGCCCGCCCGAGGTCGAGCGCCTGCGCTGAGGGCGCTTTTGTCACGGGCAGCCCCGGGGGATACGCCGGAACTTCTGGCTTGAATTCCGCGCTGCAGAAGCGCATATTATGGCGCGCCGCGCCGAGAGCGCGGTTTTCGATTCAGGAGAGACCATGGCCAAGGAAGATACGCTCGAATTTCCCGGTGTCGTGAAGGAACTCCTGCCGAACGCGACGTTCCGGGTCGAGCTTGATAACGGCCATGAGATCATCGCACATACGGCAGGGAAGATGCGCAAGAACCGCATCCGTGTCCTCGCGGGCGACCGGGTTCAGGTCGAAATGACCCCCTACGATCTGACCAAGGGTCGGATCAACTATCGCTTCAAGTAAGCAGCGGGGCCTTTGCGGGTCTGAACAACGGGAAACGCGCTTCGGCGCGCGTGACAAGCGGCCCTTTCGGGCCGCTTTTCCTTTGGGCGGTGTCTGCCGCTTTTGCTTGCATCCGGCGCGGACCTCTGGTGAAGCCTGTGCTGCTGTCGCAAGGAGTTCCACATGTCCGATATGCCCCGCCTGATCCTGGGATCCGGCAGCCCGCGCCGGCGCGAGCTGCTGGCGCAACTGGGAGTCTCGGCTGATGACATCCGCCCGCCCGACATTGACGAGGATCCGCGCAAGGGCGAGTTGCCGCGCCCCTATTGCGTGCGGCTGGCGCGCGAAAAGGCGCTGGCGATCCCGGCGGACCCCGAAGAGGTCGTGCTGTCGGCGGATACGACCGTGGCGCTGGGGCGCCGTATCCTTGGCAAGCCGGAGGACGAGAAGGAAGCCGCGGGTTTTCTGACCGCGCTGTCAGGTCGTCGCCATCGGGTCATCACCGCCGTGGCGGTGCGCCGGGGCGACAAGCTGTGGGAGCGCGACGTGGTCACGCAGGTCAAGATGAAGATGCTGTCGAACGAAGAGTTGAACGCCTATCTCGCCAGCGGCGACTGGCGCGGCAAGGCGGGAGGCTATGCCATTCAGGGGCCGGCAGGGGCGTTGATCCCATGGATCAGCGGTTCCTTCACGGCGGTTGTGGGGTTGCCCTTGGCCGAGACCGCGAATCTGCTTCAAGCGGCGGGGTATCCGCTCTACAAAGCGCGCTCATGAAGGGCAGAACAATCGCATTGGATCAGTGGGACGGCCGCGAGGCGGCCGCGCTGCTGGTGGACGGACAGCTGGAAGACCTGTTGATCGACGCGGATCTGCCGCGTCCAGGGTCAATTTATCGTGGCGTGGTCGAACGGCCGATGAAAGGGCAAGGCGGGCTGTTCTTGCGCACCCCGGACGGCAATGCCTTTTTGCGACAGGTCAAGGGCCTGAGCCCCGGCGACCGCCTGCTGGTGCAGGTGACAGGCTATGCCGAACCGGGCAAGGCGATCCCTGTCACGACACGGCTGTTGTTCAAATCGCGCTATGCCATCGTCACGCCGGGCGCGCCGGGGATCAATGTCTCGCGGCAGATCCGGGATGACGAACTGCGCGACGAGTTGCTGGAAATCGCCCATGAGGCCGTGGCCGAAAGCCCGCTGCCCGAGGGCGCGGGGGTGATCCTGCGGTCTTCGGCGCATCCTGACGCAGCCGATGCGATCATGGATGACTTGCTGGCCATGTCCGGACTGGCGCGGGCCGTTCTGGCCGACACCGAAGGCGATGCCGAATTGCTGGTCGAGGGCGATGGCCCCCACGCGCTGGCATGGCGGGAATGGGCCGAACCGGCCGAGGTGGATGAGGGCGAAGGTGCCTTTGACCGCCACGGCGTAAGCGACGCTGTCGAGGCGCTGCGCCGCGCCAAGGTCAGTTTGCCGACCGGGGGCAGCATGGTCATCGAACCGACCTCGGCCTTGGTCGCAGTGGATGTGAACACCGGCGGCGATACATCGCCCGCGGCGGGGCTCAAGGCCAATATCGCCGCTTTCCGCGAATTGCCGCGCCAGTTGCGCCTGCGGGGGCTTGGCGGGCAGATCGTGATCGACCCGGCCCCGATGGTCAAAAAGGACCGTCGCCAGATCGAAAGCGTGCTGAAGGCCGCGCTAAAAACCGAAACGACTGAAACCGTCGTGGCCGGATGGACGACGCTGGGCCTGCTGGAGTTGCAGCGCAAGCGCGACCGCGTGGCCCTGAAGGACCTGATATGAGCTGCCCGATTTGTGCCAAGCCGAGCGAGGCGGCATACCGTCCGTTTTGCTCAAAGCGCTGCGCGGATGTCGATCTCGCGAAATGGCTGGGGGGAGGCTATGCCATCCCCTCGGACGACCCTCAGGACATGGAAGACGCCGCGCAGGCCGTGGCCGAAGAAGAACGGAAACCCCACTGATGTTCGACGATGCTCTGCTGACCCAGATCCGCGGGCGCTTTGCCCATGTCGAGGACTGCCCCTTTACCGGCAAGCGGGTCTTCTTCGAAAACGCGGGCGGGGCGCTGACACTGAATTCGGTTGTCGAGGTCTCGGCGCGTTTTGCCGCGATCCCCGACAATCAGGGGCGGGACAACCCCGCCTCCAAGGCTTTGGTCGAGGTGATCGCGAAGGCGCGCGAGGATCTGCGGGCTTTTGTCGGTGCCGAAGGCGGCGCGGTGATCGTTGGCGAAAGCGGCACCGAGCTATTGTTCCGCCTGATCCGGGACGCCTGCCTTGGCGCGGGGGCGGGACAGGCCTTGGGGTCGACCGTGGAACATCCGGCCTCGCGCAGCGCCATGGCGCGCTGGGCCGAAGTGTCCGGGCGCAAACATGTGCTGATCCCGCATGACGACGCCACGGGACAGGTCACACCCGAGGCCTATGCCGCACATGTCACGCCGGATATGGCGGTGGCCACGATCCTGCATACGTCGCCGGTGACGGGCATGGGCATGGACCTTGCGGGGATCGCGGCGGCGATCCGGGCGGTCGCGCCCGAGTGTTTCATCATCGTCGATGGCATCCAGCACGCTTGCCACGGCCACATCGATGTGGCCGGAGCGGGTGTCGACGGCTATGTCATCTCGCCTTACAAGGTCTTTTCGCGCCACGGTTATGGGCTTGCATGGGCTTCGGACCGGCTGACGGCGCTGGCGCATGACGCGCTGATCGGCGGCCCGGCGGGCAACTGGGAACTGGGCACACGCGACACCGGTGCCTATGCCACCTTCTCGGAGGTGGTGGAGTATTTCGACTGGCTGGGCGGGCAGTTGTCCGATGCCGGGACGCGGGTCGGACGGCTGGCGGCGGCGCGCGATGCCATCCACGCGCAAGAGGCGGGCCTGTGCAAGGCAATGATCCATGGCACCGGCAACCTCGCCGGGCTGACGGATTTGCCGGGTGTTCAGATCGTCGGCGGTGCCGACAATCCTGCGCGCGAAGGGTTGGTGAGTTTCTGGGCCGAAGGCCGGGATTCGGCCGAGATTGTCGCGGGCCTGAACGCGCAGGGCATCCGGACCCATACGCGAAAGGCGGATCACTATTCCGGCAACGTGTTGCAGCCCTTGGGGCAGGCCGATTGCGTGCGGGTTTCGCTCGCGCATTACAATTCGATGGACGAAGTGCGGGCGTTCCTGACTGCGATGCGCAGCATTCTCGGCTGAGGGCGTGCATTTGGGGGCTCTGCCCCCGCCTTCGGCTCCCCCGGAGTATTTTTGCCAAGAAGAAGCCCGGGCCGGGTGCTGGAAGGCGCGGCGGTGGACAACCGCCGGCCTGCATGCTGGTCTGTGCGAAAAGGAGCGCAGGTGGTGACAGGGTTGCCCGAACGAGAGTTTCCGCACATTGAACCCATCGGACTGGACGGGGTGATCGTGCAATTTGGCGGCGCATTGTCGGAGGCCGCGAACCGCGCGGCGCTGGCCTTTCGGGCTGCGATCGAGCGGGATCCTCCTGACGGGGTCGAGGAATGTTCGACGTCGCTGGTGTCCACCTATCTGCGGTTCGATCCCATGGCGCTGACGCTTGAGGCTCTGGTGGCGGATCTGGAGGCACGGTTGGCGCGGGAAGACTGGTACGCGGCGCCGATGCCCGATGGACGTCGTTTCCTGCGGATCCCGACGGTTTACGGCGGCAGTTTCGGGCCACAGCTGGACGAGGCGGCAGAGGCGGCCGGGCTGAGCGCAAAGGCTGCGGTGGAGGCGCTGTCTACGGCCAGGGTTCGGGTCAATGCCATCGGGTTCGCGCCGGGGCAGCCTTATCTTGGCACTTTGCCCGAGGTCTGGGACATCCCGCGTCAGAGCGGATTGACCCCGAAGGTGCCCGAAGGGGCGCTTGTCGTGGCGATCCGGCAGTTTGTCCTGTTCTCAGTGTCGGCTCCGACCGGGTGGCGGCAAGTTGGCCGGACGGCTGCGCCATTGTTTCGGCCAGAGGGCGATCGTCCGTTTCTTTTGCGGCCCGGGGACGAGGTGCAGTTCGACGCGGTGGAAGCCGGAGCCTGGGACCGGCTTTCGGCGGATCCGGCCGGCGGCGTCGTGATGGAGCCTTTGACATGAGCGTGCTGGAGGTCTTGCAGGCCGGACCGGGGGTGAGTGTGCAGGATGGCGGGCGTCCGGGCTATATGGCTCTGGGCCTGTCGCGGGGTGGAGCGGCTGATCCCATGGCGTTGGCCGAAGGGGCGGCGCTGTTGCGGCAGGCGCCGGGTGTCGCCTTGGAAATGGCCGGGTTTGGCGGGCGTTTCCGGGTTGAGGCCGCGCGTCGGATCGCCCTGACCGGCGCGCCGATGCGGGCCACCGTGGACGGGGTGCCCTTGGCGTGGAACGCCAGTCACATGTTGCCCTCGGGGGCCGTGCTGGAGATTGGCGGGGCCCTGTCCGGCGTCTATGGCTATCTCACGCTTGGTGGCGGATTGGACCTGCCGGAGAAACTGGGGGCGCGGTCGGCCCATCTGAGTGCGGGGCTTGGCCGGGTTTTGCAGACCGGGGATCGGCTGCTGTTGAGCGGGGACGCCGGGCGTGCCATTGGACTGACTCTGGACCCGATGGCGCGGTTTTCGGGGGGCGATTTGCGGGTGTTGCCGTCGCTGCAAACCGCGTTTTTCCCGAAAGACATGCGGGATCGTTTCACGCAGGAGCGGTTTACCCGGGACAGCCGGGGCAACCGCATGGGGATCCGCCTTGTGCCCGAGGGGGAGGGGTATGGGCTGACGGCCGGGCAGAGCATCCTCTCGGAGGTGATCACTGCCGGTGACATCCAGATTCCGGGCGATGGGGCGCCATACGTCCTGTTGAACGAATGCCAGACGACCGGGGGCTATCCGCGTATCGGGACCGTTATTCCGGCCGATTTGCCAAAGGTGGCGCAGGCTGCACCGGGGGCCGCGCTGCGGTTCCGGTTTGTCACCCGGGCCGAGGCGCTGGAGGCCGAGGCCGGTTATCGCCGCCTGTTGGCGGGGCTGGTCGTGCGACCCTTGCTGAGGAACCCGGCCGAGATGCCGGACCTGCTGTCCTATGAATTCATCAGCGGTGTGACCGCGGGGGAGGAGATGCCATGACTACTGTCGATCTGAATGCCGACATGGGCGAAAGCTTTGGCCCTTGGGTTATGGGGCAGGACGCCGAACTGCTGGACGTGGTGACCAGCGCCAATGTCGCCTGCGGCTTTCATGCCGGTGACTGGGATGTGATGGCCGAGACCATGGGGACGGCGTTGGCCCGTGGTGTCGGTATTGGAGCGCATCCGGGGTTTGCCGATCTTCAGGGATTCGGACGGCGCCGGATGCACCTGCCGGAAAAATCCGTGCGCCATATGGTGCAGTACCAACTTGGCGCGGCGCTGGGCATGGCGCGGGCGGTCGGTGCCGAGGTGCGCCACCTGAAACTGCATGGCGCGCTGTCCAACATGACCTCTGAAGACGAGGGGCTGGCCGAGGCCTGTTACGGTGCCGCGCTGGAGGTCGCGCCCGAGATCATCGTCATGGTGCTGGCCGCGACGGCGCAACAGCGCGTGGTCGAACGGCTGGGCTGTCGCTGGGCCGGAGAGATCTTTGCCGACCGGGCTTATAATGCCGATGCCACTTTGGTGGATCGCAAGCTGCCGGGGGCGGTTCTGCATGATCCTCAGACCGCGGCTCCGCGGATCGTCGAGATGGTGAAAGCCGGGGCGATCCTGCCCGAAGAGGGAGAGCCGATCCCCGCCGCCATCGACACGATCTGTCTGCATGGCGACGGGGCAACAGCGCTGCCTATGGCCCGTGCCGTGCGGTCTGCGCTGGAGGACGCGGGCGTCAGGGTGCGCTGTTTTGAGGGACGGCGCGGGGCCGCATAGGCCCCGGCGCGCTTTAGTTGCCGACGCAATCGGCGATTTTCTCCGCCATGCCAAGGATCAGCGCCGGGTAGAACCCCGCACCGCTGGGAAGATCAGCGCCCAGTTGGTCCACGATCGCGGTCGGGATGCCGCTGGCCTTGACGGTTTCCAGCAGGCGCGCGTCAGTGCCCGGTTCGATCAGGACACAGGCCGGTCGGTCGTCTGCGATCCCGTCGCGCAGTTCGGCAAGGCGCGCCGGCCCGGGGGTATTGGCCTCGGCATCCGAGATGGCGCCGGTTACGGTCAGGCCGAAATGCGCTTCGAAATACTGATAGGCATCATGCGCCACGGCAATCGGGCGATCCCCGACCGAGGTTAGTGCCGCGCGGGCTTCGGCCTCGGCCTTGGCGATGCTGGCCGCTCCGGTCTTGGCATTGGCGGCATAGGTTGCCGCGTTTTCGGGATCCAGATCGGACAGGGCATCGGCAATCAGGGTCAATGCGGTTGTCGCATTCTCGGGGGACAGCCAAAGATGCGGATCATTCGCTCCGTGGTGGCCATGATCATCATGACCGGCCTCTGCGTGATCATGGTCGTCGTGATCATCGTGGTGATCGTCATCGTGATCACCGTGATCGTGATCGTCATGATCGTCATGGTCAGCGTGATCATGATCGTCGTGCTCATCATGTTCGTCGTGGCCGTGGTCATGTTCGAACAACCCGCTGTCCCGGAATTCCAGCAGCAGAATGCCCTCTGCCTCGCCCAGCGGCAGGTGACGGGCAGAGCTTGCCAGCGTCTCGATCTGGCCGTCCAACTGCGGCGTAAGACCCTGACCGACCCAGACAACCAGATCGGCGTTCGACAGGGCGCGCGCCTGGCTGGGGCGCAGCGCCAGCGTATGCGGCGAGGCACCGGGCGCCAGCAGCCGTTCGGGGGTGCCCAGATCCCCCAGAACCATGGTGGCAAGACTTTCAACCGGGCCGATATCGGTCACGACGCGGGGGGTATCTGCCAGCAAGGGTCGCGGAAGGACTAGGCAGGCGGTAAGGAGAAGGGAGCGCAGCATGGGGCCTCGGATCTTGAAAAGCGTTGGAGTGTTACAATGTAACATCTGCGGGCTTGTACGGCACAACGTTATACCATATCAACCCCAAACCCGAAGGAGAGTCGCGACATGGAAGCCAAAGGGTTCGAACATCACGACCACCATCACTGCATTGCCACCGCGCTTAGTACGGTCGAAGAGACCTGTAGCGCGCAGGGATTGCAGTTCACGCCCGTGCGGCGCCGCGTGTTGGAGATCCTTCTGGCCGAACATCGCGCGATGGGGGCCTATGAGGTGCTGGACGTGCTGCGGGAAGAGGGCAAGGGGTCCCAGCCCCCGGTGGCATACCGGGCGCTGGATTTCCTTGTGGCCAATGGGTTTGCGCATCGGATCGAACGGCTGAACGCCTTTATCGCCTGCGGCTCTCCGGGAGAGCAGCACGCCCCTTGTTTCCTGATCTGTCGCGGTTGTTCCTCGGTGGCGGAAACGCCGGGACGGCGGGCCTCGCAGGTGCTGCGAGAGTCGGCTTCGGAATTGGGGTTCAAGGTGGAACGCGTGGCGATCGAAGCCGAGGGCCTGTGCCCCTCATGCGCGGAGGCGGATCAGTGACATCCCTGATCGAGGCGCGTGGCCTGACCATGCGGCACGGCACGCTGGACGTGCTGCGCAATGTGGATTTCGCGATTGCCCCCGGCGAGATCGTGACCGTGGTTGGTCCGAACGGTTCTGGCAAGTCGACGTTGCTGCGCGCCTTGATCGGAGCGATGAAACCACTTCGGGGCAAGGTGACGCGGGCCCGCGGCCTGCGCCTTGGGTATGTGCCGCAGGGGTTGCGGCTGGATGGTTCGTTGCCGATGACAGTGGCGCGGTTCCTGAACCTGCTGCAGCGTGTCAGCGCAGAGGCCCGGCAAGCCGCGCTGGAAGCTTCGGGCGCGGGCGATCTTTCGCAACGCCAGCTTGCCGCGCTGTCAGGCGGGCAATTCCAGCGGGTGCTTTTGGCGCGGGCGCTGTTGAACGATCCGCAGATCCTGATCCTTGATGAACCGACCACCGGGCTGGACCAGCCGGCGCAGGCCAGTTTCTACCGCCAGATCGAAGACCTGCGGGACAGGCTTGGCTGCGCCGTGCTGATGGTCAGCCACGAACTGCACGTGGTCATGAGCGCCTCGGACCGGGTGATCTGCCTGAACGGTCACGTCTGCTGCGAGGGACGCCCCGAGGTGGTGGCGCAGGCCGAGGAATATCGCGCGCTTTTCGGCACTGGGACCAAGGGTGCGCTGGCGCTGTATCGCCACCAACATACACACAGCCACGATCACGCACCGGGAGAGGCCTGCAATGCTGGATGATTTCCTTGTCCGCGCAGCGCTGGCCGCTGTCGGGGCGGCGCTGGCCTCGGCGCCGTTGGGCGTGTTCGTCGTCTGGCGGCGGATGGCCTATTTCGGCGATGCAACCTCGCATGCGGCGATCCTTGGCGTGGCGCTGGCGCTGGCCTTGTCGGTGCCTGTCTTCGCGGGCACCCTGGCGGTGGCGCTGGTGGTTGCCTTTGGCGTGGCGCGCTTGTCGGGGCGTGGATTTGGCGCCGATATGGTTCTGGGCGTCGCAGCGCATGGGGCGCTTGCTCTTGGCCTTGTGGCAGCCAGCCTGTTGAACGGCCCGCGCCTCAATCTGGAGGCTTATCTGTTCGGCGACATCCTCGCCGTCAGCCGGATGGACCTCTTGGTGATCTGGCTGGGCGGGGCGGCGGTTGCCGCGCTGATCGGCTGGCGCTGGCAGGCCTTGCTGACCTCGACCATTTCGCCGGATCTGGCCGCCGCCTCGGGATTGAACCCGGAACGAGAGCGGGTGATCCTGATGCTGGCGCTGGCGCTTGTTGTCGCGGTCGCGCTGAAGGTCGTGGGGGCGCTGCTGATCGGCGCGCTGCTGGTCATCCCGGCGGCGGCGGCGCGACCGCTGTCTTCGACCCCGGAACAGATGTTGGCGGGCACCGCCACTGTGGGCGTGGTTTCGGCGCTGGGCGGACTTTGGGCGGCATGGACATTTGACACGCCGGCCGGTCCCAGCATCGTTTGCGCCTCGGCGGCGCTGTTTGCACTAAGCTCGATCTTTGGGCGCGTGACCGGCGCGCGCAGCGTCTGAAAGCGCTAAACGCGCGGGCATCGTTTCGAACTATCGCCCGGCGGTTTTGACCGGTAGGACTGGTCCCGGACTGGACGGACCATGCCGGGAGAGTCGTTATTTCATCACAGGGCACAGACAGGCTGGACGCGGCGACAGGCGCCATGCTCGTTCTGCTGACCGTTCTGGTCACGCTGGACGAATGGCGGCTGACGGGCCTGTCCTTTCTCTTGCCGGTGCTGGTGGTCCTTCTTGTGGCGCTGATGGCGGGCAAGGTCGCCCGGTCGCGGCAGGGGTTCATCCTTGCGGCGGTGCTGCTGACGGCTGTCGCGGCGGCCACCTTGCCGGGCTGGCAAGAAACCATCCTGCGCGGCTTTGCCTCGGCGGCATTTATTGGCGCATTTTTTGCGGCGCTGACCACCCTGCGCAACGTGGCCGAGACGTCGCCTGCGATCCGCGCGGCGGGCAGTTTCCTTGCCGAGCAACCGCCGGGCCGTCGGTACGCGGCGCTCACAGTGGGCAGCCATCTGTTCGCACTGCTGCTGAATTACGGTGCGATCTCGCTTTTAGGGGCGCTGGCCACCACCAGTGCCGCACGCGAAGCCAACGCCGAGATTCGCCGCCATCGCATCCGGCGCATGTTGCTGGCGATCCAGCGAGGCTTCATCTCGTCCCTGCCGTGGTCGCCTCTGGGGTTTTCCATGGCCATCACCAATGCGCTGATCCCCGGTGCGCGCTGGGCCGAGTCCGTGGTGGCGGGTGTCGGGACTTCGGCGATCATCCTCGTGTCGGGCTGGGCTCTGGACACGATTTTCAAACCGCGCCTTACCGTGCCGTCGCCACCAAGGGGACCGGTGGAAGGGTCGTGGCGGCTGTTGCGTCCTTTGCTGCTTTTGTTGGTTTTGCTGGGCGTGACCGTCGCCGTGCTGCACGAGGAAACCGGCCTGCGGATTGTCGGGATCGTTATGCTGGTGGTGCCGGCGCTGTCGCTGGGCTGGGTGTTGATCCAGCATCGCGGCGGCGGGTTGGATTTCAGCCTGCGCAGCCGTTTGCACCGTTATGTGACCGTCGAACTGCCCGGTGCGCGCGGCGAGGTCACGCTGCTGATGATGGCGGGCTACATCGGTACGGTAGGCGGGCCTCTGCTGGGCCCGGTGGTGGCCGGGGCAGGGATCGACCTTGCGGCGCTGCCGACATGGGTCGTGCTGATCGGGCTTGTCTGGCTGGTTCCGGTGCTGGGACAATTGGGCATGAACCCGATCCTTGCGGTGACGTTGTTTGCGCCGGTCATTCCCGCCCCCGAGGTGCTGGGTGTGGCCCCTGCGGCGGTTGTTGCGGCAATCGCGGCGGGCTGGGCAATTTCGGGCCTGTGTTCACCCTTTACCGCCACGACGCTGCTGATTGGATCCTTTGGCAACGTCAGCGCGCTGCACGTGGGCCTGCGTTGGAACGGAGTTTTCGTCGCCGTTCTGGGTGTGCTTCTGTCGGTCTGGGTGCTGGTCTTTGCCTTTGCGCTTGGCTAACACACCAAAGGCCCGCCGAATGGCGGGCCTTTTCGTTTTTTCGCGCTTTTGGGTGCGCTCAGAGTTTCTCGGTCAGTTCCGGGACGGCGGTGAAGAGGTCCGCGACCAGACCGT
>NZ_JAHUZG010000004.1 GCF_019218285.1 Antarctobacter sediminis | reverse complement strand
GTCGGGGCCTTCATCCAGTCCAGACGCTGCGCCTGCTCCGCCCAGAACCCCTCGGGATCCGAAACCGAACGCGCATACATCTCTTCGTAACGCTCCGCATCAACATGCGACTGCTGCGCCATTTCGGCGGACGGGGGGTAGGTGGTGCTCATTTGGCTCTCCTCCAGAAAACAATTGGGGGCAGGGAAAACCTCCCCGCCCCCGAAATCAAGTGGTTCAATGGTCGTGTACGGGGCGCGGATCAGATCGCGAGGTACTCGGCCCGCAGCGACTCGTTCTCCAGCACTTCGGCGGCGCTGCCGTCAAAGACCACGGAACCGGTGTCGAGGATCACCGCACGGTCGGCCAGTTGCAGGGCCCGCACGGCGTTCTGTTCGACGATGATCGTGGTCATGCCCTGTTCCTTGACGTGCCGCAGGGTCTTTTCGATCTCGTCCACGATGACCGGCGCAAGGCCCTCGTAGGGTTCGTCCAGCAGCAGCACCTTGATGTCCCGCGCCAGTGCCCGCGCAATGGCCAGCATCTGCTGTTCGCCGCCCGAGAGGGTGACGCCTTCTTGTTTGCGGCGTTCGCCCAGTCGCGGGAAGAGGTCGTAAAGCCGGTCCAGCGACCAGCCGATCGGCGGGGCGATCTGCGCCAGTTGCAGGTTTTCCTCGACCGTCAGGCCGGGGATGATGCGGCGATCCTCGGGCACAAGGCCAAGCCCCGCGGCCGAGGCCTGATGCGATTTCATCAGGTGCAGCGGCTGGTGATCCAGCCAGATTTCGCCGTGGTTCACCTGCGGGTTGTCCAGACGTGCGATGGAGCGCAGCGTGGTGGTCTTGCCCGCGCCGTTGCGCCCCAGCAGGGCAAGGATCTCACCCTCGTGGACGTTAAAGGTGATGCCCTGCACGATATAGCTCTCACCATAGTAAGAGTGCATGTCGTAGACCGAGAGAAAGGCCGGGGCGGTTTCGGCCGCGTTTGCGTTCTTGGAGAAATCGGGACGGACGTTCATGTGCGTGTCCTTTCTTGAGGGGATGCCGGGGGAACGCCCGGCCTACGGGTTCGGGGTAGGCCGGGCCTTGGCCCGGCTCCCGCTCAATGCGCTTCGCCCAGATAGGCTTCTTGCACCTTCGGATGGCCTTTGATGTTTTCGGGCGCATCTTCGACCAGCGGCGTACCCTGCGCCAGAACCGTGATCCGGTCGGCGAGGCTGAACACCACGTGCATGTCGTGCTCGATGATGGCGATGGTGATGTCGCGCTCTTCCTTGATCTGCTTGAGCAGGTCGATGGTGTTGTTGGTATCGGCGCGCGCCATCCCCGCGGTGGGTTCGTCCAGCAACAAGAGCTTGGGCGATTGCACGAGGCACATCGCCATCTCCAGCCGCCGCTTGTCCCCGCGGCTCATCGAGGCCGAATGCATGTGGCGCTTGTCCAGCATGTTGACCTCTTCCAGCATCTTCTCGGCCTCTTCGATGAGCGATTTCTCATTCATCACCGACTCGATGGCATGCAGGCGGTAGGCCCCGTCGCGCTTGGCAAACAGCGGGATCATCATGTTTTCGAACACCGTGAGATCGCCAAAGATTTCAGGGGTCTGGAAAACGCGGGAAATGCCCATCTGGTTGATCTCGTGCGGGCTGCGGCCCAGCACGGACTGGCCCTGGAACATCACCGATCCGGTGTCGGGGATCAGCTTGCCCACGAGGCAGTTCAGAAGCGTCGACTTGCCCGCGCCGTTTGGCCCGATGATCGCGTGGCAGGTGTTCTCTGCCACGCTGAGGTTGACGTCCGAGAGGGCCTTGAGACCGCCGAAGCGCTTGCCCACGTCCTTGACTTCAAGAATACCCATCAGTCTGTCTCCTTATTCCGCGGGCTCGGTGGTGGCCGACTTGGGATCGTCCACCTTCTTGCGGTTGAAGAACCGGGAAATGCGCTGGCCACCTTCGACAAGGCCACCCGGCAGGAAGATGACGACAAGCATGAAGATGATGCCCAGCGTCAGGTGCCAGCCCTTGCCGACGAAGGGGTGGATGATGAAGACGACAAAATCCTCGATCCCGTCCGGCAGAAAGCTGAACCATGTGTGCAACACGTTGTCGTTGATCTTCGAGAAGATGTTTTCGAAGTACTTGATCATGCCGGCCCCCAGAACCGGGCCGATCAGCGTGCCCGCGCCGCCGAGGATGGTCATCAGAACCACCTCGCCCGAGGCGGTCCACTGCATCCGCTCCGCGCCGGCCAGCGGGTCCATTGCCGCCATAAGGCCGCCGGCAAGACCGGCATACATGCCCGAGATCACGAAGGCCGCCAGCGTGTAGGGCTTGGGGTTCAGCCCGGTGTAGTTCAGGCGCTGCTGGTTCGATTTGATCGCACGCAGCATCATGCCAAACGGCGAACGGAAGATGCGGATCGCCACGTAGAACGACAGCAGCATCACCACCGCGCAGACATAATAGCCGACCGAGAAGGTAAAGCTCCACGGACCCACCACCATGTCAAAGGCCGAGCGCATTTCAAGACCAAAGAGGTTGGTCACCGGGATCGACCCGTCCTCGGTCGCGGAAACGCCAAGGATGCGTGGGTCGTCCAGCGTCAGTTGCAGGCCGGTTTCCCCGTTGGTCAGTGGCGTCAGCACCGAGTAGGCCAGCGCAAAGGACATTTGCGCGAATGCCAGCGTCAGGATCGAGAAGTAGATCCCCGTCCGCCGCAGCGACACGAAGCCGATGACCAGCGCAAAGAGGCCTGCGATGACAACTGACAGCAGGATCGCCGGTACGATGTTCATCGACAGCAGCTTGAACATCCAGACCGCCGAATAGGAACCGACCCCCAGAAAGGCCGCGTGGCCAAAGGACAGGTAGCCGGTCAGGCCGAAGAGGATGTTAAAGCCGATGGCAAAGATCCCGAAGATCACGAACCGCTGCATCAGGTCGGGGTATCCGGCGTTGAACTGCGCCAGCCCGCTTTCGGTCGGGAAAGGGTTGAGGATGAAGGGCGCGAACATTGTCAGCAGCGCCACGATGATCAGCAGGGTGCTGTCTTTCTTGTCGAGTCCGAACATGGTGGCTTACTCCATCACGCCCTTGCGACCCATCAGACCGCGCGGACGGGTCAGAAGGATGACAATGGCGACAAGGTAGATGATGATCTGGTTGATGCCGGGGATGATCGTGATGACCTCTTTCATCGAGGCAAAACTTTCCAGGATGCCCAGAAGGAACCCGGCGGCCACGGCGCCCGGCAGCGACCCCATGCCGCCGACCACGACGACGACAAAGCTCAGCACGAGGAAATCCATGCCCATGTGATAGTTCGGGGCATTGATCGGCCCGTACATCACACCGGCAAGCCCCGCGACCGCGGCGGCGATGCCAAACATGATGGTGAACTTGCGGTCGATGTCGATGCCCAGCAGGCCGACGGTTTCACGGTCTGCCATGCCCGCGCGGACCACCATCCCGAAGGTGGTGAATTGCAGGAAGGCAAAGACCGCGCCGATGATCGCCAGCGCAAAGCAGAAATAGACGATCCGCCAGACCGGATAGACGATGGTCGAGGTCAGCTGCGCCACGCCGGACAGCGCTTCGGGGGCGGGGGTCTGGATCGGGTTTGCGCCAAAGTAGTATTTGACGATTTCCTGCAAGACGATCGCCAGACCGAAGGTCACGAGGATCTGGTCGGCATGGGGGCGCTTGTAGAAATGCTTGATCAGACCGCGTTCCATGATGAAGCCGATGCCGATCATGATCGGGATGGCAAAGAGGATGGCCAGTGGCACGGACCAGTCGATGATGCTTGATCCCACCTCGGGGCCGAACCAGCTTTCGACATATGGCGTCTTGACCTTCAGCGGGTTGCCGAGAAAGTCGGTCTTGGTCGGGTCGACGGTTTCGAACGACAGGTTCAGGATGCGTTGCAGCGTCACCGAACAGAAGGCGCCGATCATGAACAACGCGCCATGCGCGAAGTTGACCACGCCAAGCGTGCCGAAGATGAGTGTCAGACCCAGCGCGATCAGCGCATAGGCCGAGCCCTTGTCGAGCCCGTTGAGAACTTGAAGGATGATGGCGTCCATTGTCCCACCCTTTGCGGTCGGAGTGCGGAAAAGAATCGGAGCCCGTCAGACGGGCCGAATGGGAGCGAAGCAGGGGGTGGGCAGGGCACCTTGGCCCTGCCCGTCACGCGGCCCGCGAGGGGCGCGGCGTGATTAGGCGCCCGGGTTGCAGGAGCCCAGCGAACCGCCCGCGAACATCGGGTGATCCGGTGCGTATTCGACCTGCGCGCGCGGGGTGACTTCGACGATCTCGAGAAGGTCGAATTCCGAGGTCGGGTTGTCTTTCCCTTTCACGACCAGCACGTCCTTGAAGCACTGGTGGTCTTCGGCGCGGTAGAGGGTCGGACCGTTGCCAAGACCGTCGAACTCGTAGCCTTCGAGGGCTTCGGCCACGGCGCAGGGGTTGAACGACCCGGCGCGCTGCACCGCATCGGCATACAGCAGGGTCTGCACATAGCAGGTGTGCGCGGCCTGGCTCGGCGGGAAGCCGTATTTGGTGCCAAAGGACTTGACGAAGGCCTTGGACCCTTCGTCCTGTAGCGACCAGTGCCAGTTGGTGGAGCCGAAGATGCCCTTGACGTTGGCGCCGGCACCCTTGGCCATCAGGCGCGAGTACAGCGGAACGACGATCTCGAAGTCCTTGCCGTTGACGACCTTTTCGCGCAGGCCGAACTGAACCGCGTTGGTCAGCGAGTTCACCATGTTCCCGCCGTAGTGGTTCAGGACCAGAACGTCGGCGCCCGAGTTCAGGACCGGCGCGATGTAGGACGAGAAGTCGGTCGCCGCCAGCGGCGTCAGCACGTTGTTGACGGTGGTCCAGCCCAGCGCCTCGGTCGCGGCGGCGATGGATTCCTGCTGGGTCCAGCCCCAGGTGTAGTCGGCGGTCAGGTGATAGGCGCGGCGGTCATTGCCATACATCTTGGCCAGCACCGGAGCCAGTGCGGCACCCGACATGTAACCGTTGAAGAAGTGGCGGAAACCGTTGGCTTTCTTGTCCTTGCCGGTGGTGTCGTTCGAGTGGGTCAGACCCGCCATGAAGATGACGCCGGCCTCTTGGCACAGGCCCTGAACGGCGATGGCCACACCCGAGGACGAACCGCCAGTGATCATGATGGCGCCGTCTTTTTCGATCATCGACTTGGCCGAGGCGCGCGCGGCGTCCGACTTGGTCTGGGTGTCGCCGGTCACGTATTCGACCTTCTTGCCCATGATGCCGGTGCCGTCCAGAACCTTGGACGAGAAGGTGTTCAGCATGCCGCCGTCACCGCCGCCGTTCAGATGCTCGACCGCCAGTTCGTAGGCGCGAAGTTCGTCTGCACCCTCGTCAGCATAGGGGCCGGTCTGCGGAACGTTGAAACCCAGGGTCACGGTGCCGCCGGTCGGCGCGTTGGTGAAGCCCGAATGGCTGGCTGCCGACAGGTAGGTGGGCAGAGCGAGGCCCGCGCCGGCGGCCGCACCGGTCTTGATCACGCCGCGGCGCGTCACATTGAGTTTGGACATGAAATCCTCCCGTTTCGGTAAAACCGTCCCGGCATTCTCCTCAGTACGCGGGACGTTCGCACATCTGTGCAAAAGCAGTATGGCAGGGGGATCGAAAATTGCGCAACAAGCGCTTTACGTGAAACACTTTTTTTGTCAACGTCTGAAAAGTAGACAGCGGTATTCTGTAAAGGAGTTTATTTTGCGCCGCAGAAACCCCTTGAAAGTGCAAGGAAAGCGCTTATGCCCCGCGATACGCTGACCGGGTCGCGTATCCGCGAACGCCGGGTCCTGCGCGGCATGAAGCAGGCGGATCTGGCGCGGGATGCGGGTATTTCCGCCTCATACCTCAACCTGATCGAGCATAATCGGCGCAGAATCGGCGGCAAATTGCTGTTGACCCTTGCCGAGATCCTCGAGGTGGAACCGGCTGCGCTGACCGAAGGCGCGGGCGCGGCGCTGATCGCGTCGCTGCGCGAGGCGGCGGCGGATATGCCAGAAGTCGGTGCCGAACTGGACCGGGTGGATGAATTTGCCGGGCGCTTTCCCGGCTGGGCCCAGCTTTTGGCCGACAGTCGCACCCGCATGGCGCAACTGGAACGCAGCCTTGAAACGCTGAACGACCGTATGACCCATGACCCGCATCTGGCGGCTTCGCTGCACGAGATGCTGTCGACCGTGACCGCGATCCGCTCGGCGGCGTCGATCCTCGCGGAACCGGGCGAGGTGGACGCCGAATGGCAGGCCCGGTTTCACCGCAATATCTACGAAGACAGCGCGCGGCTGGCCGAAACCAGCCGCGGTCTTGTGACCTACCTTGAGGCGGACGAGACCTCCTCGCTTGAAACCGGCGCGCCGCAAGAGGAACTGGAGGCCGCGCTGGAGGGCGCGGGTCATGTGGTGCCGGAACTGGAAAGTGACGGGGCCGCAGGAGTGGACGGCGCGTTGACCCGGCTGGGCAAGGGGCTGTCCGGCCCGGCGCGCGGCCTGTTGAAGACATGGCTGGAGCGATACGCGACGGATGCCGAGGCGCTGCCCTTGTCGGTCATGGTGCCGCAGGTCGAAACCCACGGACCCGAACCGGCGGCGCTGGCCAGGGCGCTGGGCGCCGATCCGGCGCGGATCATGCGGCGCTTGGCGGCCTTGCCCGCCGATGTCCTGCCAACGCCGGTGGGGCTGGCGATCTGCGACAGTTCCGGCGTTCTGACCTATCGCAAGCCGCTGCCAGACTTCCCGATGCCGCGCTTCGGGGCGGCCTGTCCGCTTTGGCCGCTGTACCGCGCGCTCAGCCGCCCGCATGTGATCCTGTCCGGTCCGGTGATGCAGGCGGGGCGCGGCGGCGTCGTGCTCTGGGCCGAGGCGTTGGCCACACCGCTGTCCGGTCCGGCGGTCAACGCCGACCCGCTGTATCAGGCGCAGATGCTGGTGCGCCCGCTGCCGCCGGGGGCCGAGATGCCGATGACCCTGCCGGAACTGGGCGTGGCCTGCCGGGTCTGCCCGCGCGAGGCCTGCGAGGGCCGCCGCGAACCCTCGATCCTTGCCTCGGTGCGGCGGTGAAGGGCCGCGCGCAGCCCTGCCGCTGCCGCATGGCCGTTTCCCACCGGGCAGAAAAGCTGGCTCGCAGGTGAACAGGTTTTTGACACAGGTCGCAATTCCCGCATAAGTTCATGACACCTGCTTGACGTTAGGCGCAAAAGACCTGGGAGGCGGGATGCGGGGGGAAGACATGAGCGGACAGGTTCTGCTGATCGAGGACGAGCCGAATATCATCGAGGCGATCCGCTTCATCCTGTCCCGCGATGGCTGGATGGTCCATACGCATTCCAATGGCACGGACGCGGCGCAGATCGTGCGTGAACGCGCGCCGGATGTGGTGATCCTTGACGTGATGCTGCCCGGACGGTCGGGCTATGACATCCTGCGCGAATTGCGCGAGGACCCGGCCCATGCGGATCTGCCGGTTTTGATGCTGACCGCACGCGGCCAGAGCAAGGACCGCGAGATGGCAGAACGGGCCGGTGCCAGCCGGTTCATGACCAAGCCCTTTTCCAACGCCGAGGTGCTCGACGCCGTGCGGGCCCTGTCGGCGCAATGACGCGCCCGCCCGGAGGCGTGCCGCCGCGGCCGCCGGGCAAACCGCCCGCGCGTGCGGTGCCGATCTATGTCGAACGGCAAAGCTATCGCCGCCGCAGGCTGGTGGATGCCGCCTGTGCGCTGCCGCTGCTTGGGTGGATCCTGTGGTGGCTGCCCTTGCTGTGGCATCAGGCTCAAACGCCGGTGCCTGCCTCGCAGGTGCTGATTTATATTTTTGGTATCTGGTTCGGGCTGGCGCTTGTGGCGGCGCGGCTGGTGCGCCTGCTGGACCGCAGTCATGCCACTGGTCTGGATCCTGAAACCGGCCCTGATTTTGGTCCCGACACTGGCTCTGACACTGGCTCCGCTTCTGGCCCGGTCTCTGGTCCGTCCTCAGGCCCGCGAACCGGATCCGGCGGAGGCGTGACATGACGACGCTCAACCTGCTGGCGGCGATTTCGATCGCCTATGTGGCGTTGCTTTTTGCCGTGGCCTTTTTCGCCGAACGCGCGGCGCAGCGCGGCCGGGGAAGCTGGCTGCGGGCGCCCATCGTCTATACCCTGTCGCTGTCGATCTATTGCACCGCATGGACCTTTTACGGTGCCGTGGGCAGCGCCGCGCGCAGCGGGTTTGAGTATCTGACCATCTACCTTGGTCCCAGTCTTGTCATGCTGGGCTGGTGGTGGATTCTGCGCAAGCTGGTGCGCATCGGGCGCAACCAGAGGATCACCTCGATCGCCGACCTGATTTCGTCCCGCTATGGCAAGTCCAACCTATTGGGCATCGGTGTCACCATTCTCGCGGTGATCGGGACAACCCCCTATATCGCGCTGCAATTGCAGTCGGTGACGCTTTCGGTCGAAGTCTTTTCACAGGCCGGTACGGTCAGCGAGGCCGACAAAAGCACGACGGCGTTCTGGGTCGCGGCGGGACTTGCGGTCTTTACCGTGATCTTCGGCACCCGCAACCTTGATGCCAATGAACGCCATCACGGCGTGGTCATGGCCATCGCGGTCGAAGCGGTGGTCAAGCTGACCGCGCTGGTGGTGTTGGGGTGCTTCGTGGTCTGGGGCCTGTCCGGCGGGGTGGCGTCAACGCTGGCGCGGATCGATGCCTCGGACCTTGGAAGCTGGCAGGTCGATAACGGTCGCTGGGCGGGGGTGATGCTGTTGTCGGCTGCGGCTTTCCTCTGCCTGCCCCGCATGTTCCAGGTGCTGGTGGTGGAAAACGACAACGATGCGCAACTGCGCACGGCAGCATGGGCCTTTCCGCTGTACCTGATGGGGATGAGCCTTTTTGTCGTGCCCATCGCGGTGACCGGACTGGACCTGCTGCCGCAAGGATCGAACCCGGATCTTTTCGTGCTGACGCTGCCGCTCAGTCAGGGCAAGGAGGCGCTGGCCATGCTGGTCTTCCTTGGCGGGTTCAGCTCGGCCACCTCCATGGTGATCGTCGCGGCCATTGCCCTGTCGACCATGGTGTCCAACCATATCGTGATGCCGATCTGGCTGCGGCTGCGCGAAGGCACGGCCAGCGTGTCGGGCGATGTGCGCCACGTGGTGCTCTTGTCGCGGCGGCTGTCGATCGCCGGTGTGCTCTTGCTGGGCTACCTCTATTACGCGCTGTCTGGCGGGCGCACCGAACTGGCGGCCATCGGGCTGATTTCCTTTACCGGTGTGGCACAGGTGCTGCCCGCGCTGCTGGGCGGGATCTTCTGGCGCGGGGCGACCCGTGTCGGCGCGCTGGCCGGGCTGACGGCGGGGTTCTCGATCTGGCTGTATACGCTGTTTCTACCAAGTTTCGGGCCCGGCACCGTGCTGCCGGCAGAGTGGTTCGGCACCGGTCCGCTGGGCATCATGGCGTTGCGTCCCGAGGCGCTGTTCGGGATCGATTTCGGTGACACGCTGCTGCACGCGGTGTTCTGGAGCCTGCTGATGAACACGCTGGCCTTTGCCGCCGGATCCTTCTTCAGCGCGGCCTCTCCGCTGGAGCGCCTTCAGGGCGCGCAGTTCGTTTCGGCCCGGCAAGCGGGGGCGGGACCGCGCAGCTGGCTGCAAAGCACGGCGGAAAGCGAGGACCTCATGGTGATGACCCAGAGGATCCTTGGCGCGGACGAGGCGCAGGCGTTGTTCTTCCGCGAGGCGCGCGCGCAAGGGGTCGAAGGGGAACTGCCCGCGCCAACGCCGGAATTCCTGCAAGTGCTGGAGCGCGAACTGGCCGGATCCGTGGGTGCGGCGACGGCACATGCCATGGTGGGCCAGATCACCGGCGGTGCCATGGTTTCGGTCGAGGATCTGATGGCCGTGGCCGATGAAACCGCGCAGATGATGGAATACTCTGCCCGGCTTGAGGCGCAGTCGCAGGAGCTTAGCCGGACTGCGGCACAGCTGCGCCGCGCCAACGACAAGCTCACGCGGCTGTCGGTGCAAAAGGACGCCTTCCTCAGCCAGATCAGCCATGAACTGCGCACGCCGATGAGTTCGATCCGTGCTTTCTCCGAGATCCTGCGCGACACGCAGGGGCTCACCCGGTCAGAGCAGAATCGCTATGCCTCGATCATTCATGACGAGGCGATGCGCCTGACCCGCCTGCTGGACGATCTGCTGGATCTGTCGGTGTTGGAAAACGGGCAGGTGAGCCTGAACCTGACCGAAGGCCGGCTGGGTGACGTGCTGGATCGCGCGGTTTCGGCGGCTTTGGCGGATGAGGCGGGATCGGGCCTGCGGGTCATACGGCGGCGGGTCAACGAGCAGGTGTTGCTGACCACCGATATGGAACGACTGAGCCAGGTTTTCATCAACCTGATTTCCAATGCCCGCAAGTACTGCGACGCCGAATCGCCCGAACTGCGAATCCTCGTGACCGAGGCGCATGGACAGCTGTTGGTGGATTTCATCGACAACGGTTCCGGCGTGGCGCCCGAGGCGCAGGACGTGATCTTTGAGAAATTTGCCCGGGTCAGCGACCAAAAGGCCGGCGGCGCGGGGCTGGGGCTGGCGATTTCGCGGCAGATCGTGGCGCGCCTTGGCGGGGAAATCTCTTATTTGCCTGATCGTGGCGGTGCGGCATTCCGCGTGTCGCTGCCCGTGCGGCAGGTTCTGGCCGCGCAATAAGGCCGCGCGTTTGCATCGGAATTTCTGAACAAATTCCTGATCGTTAAAGCGGTTGGTAACCAAATCCGCCCATAACCTCCCGTGGAGGCAGTTGACGATGGGCACTAATTCGCATGGCTGATGGCGCACCCAAGGATGTCCTGGGCCAAAAGGCCCACGCGGCGCAACGCGCATTCGAAGCGCGCGGCATGTCCCTGCCAAAGGCGCTGCGCCGGGCGCTGTCGCGCACGGCGGACGTGCTCTGGGATCTGGCATTGGTGACGCAATCCGTCACCGTCGACATGCTGGATCAGGATGAGGTGGTCGAGGCATTGGGCCCCCGCGACCTGCTGTTGCTGCTGGACGGGCCAGAGGGCGCGGTTGGCGTCGTCGCTGTCGACCGGCAGGTGATGACCGGCGTGATCGAGGTGCAGACCATTCAGCAGGTTACGCAGATGCCGATCGAAGAGGATCGCCTGCTGACCCAGACTGATGCCGCGATGCTGGCGCCGCTTGTCGACGGGGCGCTGGGGCGGCTGGCCGATACCATGGTGGATCAGCCGCTGCACCCGCAACTGGTGGGCTACCGTTTTGGCGCCATGCTGGAGGATCCGCGCACCGCCAGCCTGTTGCTGGACGCCTCGGCCTATCGTGCCTTCCGCGCCGACATTGATCTGGCACTGGGCCGTCGGCGCGGGCGGATGACGATTTTCCTGCCGGAACGCAAACTGGCAACCCCCGACCGCGAAGAGGCAGAGGCCGCAGGCCCGCATGAGGAACGGCTAAGCCGTGTGCCCGCGCGGCTGGATGCCAAGCTGGCCCGGATCACCCTGCCGCTTGGCAAGGCAGAGGCGCTGAAACCCGGTGATGTGCTCAGCCTGCCGCCGGATGCGCTCGACAAGGTCGAAGTCACCGCCGGGCGTGGCCAACTGGTGGCCCGTGGCCGATTGGGGCAGTTGAACGGGCTGCGCGCCGTGCGGCTGAACTGGCCCGGCGGCGGCGCTCCGGTGGCCGCCACGGCTGCGGCCGCCCCGGTGGAGGCCGCCGCCGGTTTCGGGGCCGCGCCGCCGGTGCCCGATTTGCCAGAGCCTTCGGTCGCCGTCTTGCCGGACCTGCCGAACCCGGCGGCCGCAGAAGATGACGACCTGCCCGATCTGCCGCCGATGGACTTCGATGCCGATGGCGGGGATTTCGACTTTTCCGGACTCGGAGAAGACGCAGATGGGGCCGAGCCCATGGCCGCGCTGCCCGAAATCGACATCGGCGATGGTTTCGAACCCGGCGCGGTGGATTTCGACTTCGACGAGACATAGGGCAGGGCGAGCGCGCGGCGGCAACAGGGCCCAAACGCAAAGGCGCGACGAATTCGCCGCGCCTTGGGGCCAATGGCCCGTGTCATCCCGTTGGCAGGGCCGTGCTCAGGGCTTGGCCAGTGTCTCCAGCGTCGGGCGCAGGCCGGCAAGGTTGTAGCCCGCGTTGCCCGCGGCCTCGATCACCGCGTCCGCACCCAGCGTTTCGGCCTGACCCAGCGCCCAGATCACCGAACAGCGCGTGCCCGAGGCGCAATAGGCAAGCACCTTGCCGTTTGCGCCGGCCACCATCTCGGACTGCCGCAGGATATTCTCGGCGGTCATGGTCTGGTGCGTGATCGGCAGCGCCTCAAAACGGACTCCCTGCGCTTCGATCGCGGCGCGCATGGCCTCGGTCTGATGCGAGGGCGGAATCTCGGCATCGGGACGGTTGTCGATCACCAGGACATAGCCTGCCTCCTTGATCGCCTCCGCATCCTGCGGGTCGATCTGGGGAGAGACGTGATACAGTTCGGTCAATTCGCGCGGTGTCATGCGGTTCCTTTATTCCGCCGGAACGGCCCTGTCCAGTCGTGCGCGCAGCACAGGTGCGATCAACATTCCGCCAATCATGGTCGCCAGAAAGACATAGAGCGACGGCCCGCCATAGCTGAGCGAGGCGATCGACGGCCCCGGGCACAGCCCGACAAGGCCCCAGCCAATGCCGAACATGACCGATCCGACGATCAGCTTGCTGTCGATTTCCGTCGACGGGGCGGGCGGCAAGGCCCCTCCGGTCAGCGCGGTGGTCCGGCGGCGACGGATCAGCCAGGCAATCGCCATGGGGATCATGGCCCCGCCCATCACGAAGGCCAGCGTCGGGTCCCATGCGCCAAACACGTCCAGCCAGCCCTGCACCTTGGTGGTGTCGGTCATGCCCGAGATGAACAGCCCGGCCCCAAACAGGCCGCCTGCCAGAAAGGCGACAAGAAGTTTTGCCATGTCAGATCACTCCCAGCAGGTGACGGAAGATGACCACGCCAATGCCGCCGGCGAGGATATAGCAGACCGTGGCGACGATGCCGCGCACCGACAGGCGGGACATGCCGCAGACGCCATGCCCGGAGGTGCAGCCATTGGCCAGCCGGGTGCCGACACCCACCAACACTCCGGCTGCGGCCAGCACGGCGTAGTTCTGGGTAATATGGGTGTCCACTTCGCGGTAGAAGGGCATCAGCAGCATCGGCAACAGGGCGACGCCCGCAAGAAAGACGATGCGCTCGATCGCGGTGGACCAGCCGGACCCGTCGACAAGTCCGCCGATGATCCCGCTGGCGCCCATGATGCGGCCGTTCCCAAGAAGGTAGACGGCGCCTCCGGTGCCAATCAGCAACCCGCCGATCAGCCCCCAGATCCAGTCGATAGGCATGAATGTGTTTCCTTTCGGTCGTGGCGAGTCCCGGTTCGCAAGGGGAAGATCTCTCGCCGGAAATTCGGCCCTGCGGATCGGCAGACCCGCAGGGTTATGTGTCAGATCAGAGCTTGTTCACCGGAACCTTGAGAAAGACATCGCCCTTTTCGTCGGCGGGCGGCATCTGGCCGGCGCGCATGTTCACCTGCAACGAGGGGATGATGAGCTTGGGCATGGCCAGAGTCGCGTCGCGGGTGTCGCGCATTTCGACGAACTGCTCTTTGGACTTGCCTTCACCCACGTGGACGTTCTTGGTTTTCTGTTCGCCAACAGTGGTTTCCCAGGCATATTCATCGCGGCCCGGTGCCTTGTAGTCATGGCCGACAAAGATCCGGGTTTCGTCTGGGAGGGCAAGGATCTTTTGCACCGAGTCGAACAGCGTTTCGGACGAACCGCCGGGGAAGTCACAGCGCGCGGTGCCGAAATCGGGCATGAACAGCGTGTCGCCGACAAAGGCCGCATCGCCGATGACATAGGTCAGGCAGGCGGGTGTATGGCCCGGCGTGTGCAGCACGTCACCGCGCATCTGGCCGATGTGGATCGAGTCGCCTTCCTGAAACAGCTGGTCGAATTGCGACCCGTCGCGCTGGAACTCGGTGCCTTCGTTAAAGACCTTGCCAAAGGTATCCTGCACGATCTTGATACGGTCGCCGATGCCGATCTTTCCGCCAAGACGTTCCTGAATATAGGGCGCGGCCGAGAGGTGGTCGGCGTGGACATGGGTTTCCAGCAGCCACTCGACGGTATAGCCCTTCTCCTTGACGAAGGCGATCACGGCGTCGGCGGATTTCGTGTCAGTGCGGCCCGACGCATAGTCGAAGTCCAGCACGCTGTCGATCACGGCACAGGAGGTGCCGTTCGGGTCGCGCACCACGTAGGAAATGGTGTTCGTGGCATCGTCGAAAAATGCGGTCACTTCGGGTTTCATAACGGTTCCCTCCAAGAGATTTCCCAAATCATATACATAAACGTGAATGTGTTTCAAGAGCGAAGGTGCAGTTGACTTGCATCAAGGCCGCCGCTGCGACGGTTTGACAGGGTAGGGCAACTTTCGAAAAGGGGATGGCCATGTCGCATCACGCTCAGAAACGGGTCTTGCTGGAACGGCTGCGCGCCTTGGGGCTGCGGCTGGATGGAATCGAAGAGGCGCTGGAATCGCCACATTCGAAAGATTGGGAAGATCAGGCAATCGAGCGCGAGGGCGAAGAGGTGCTGGAACGGCTGGGCGAAAGCGGTCAGGCCGAGATCGCCCGCATCCAGTCGGCGCTGAAGCGCATGGCGCGGGGTGAATACGGGATCTGCACCCGTTGCGGCCAAGAGATTTCCGCCAAGCGGCTGGAGACGGTGCCCGAAGCGCCGCTGTGCAAGGATTGCGCGGCCGAAGTCTGAGCCGCCGCGCGGGACACATTGAACAGGAGGACGGGGAATGTCGAAGGAACTGCACGCGCGGCTGGACAGCCTGCGCCACGAATTGGAAACCGCCAGCGGCGACGCCCGCACCGAATTGCTGGATCATCTCGAACAGGCGGTGCTGGGTCTGGACGGCGTCGGCGAAGAGGTGCCCGCATGGGCGCGTGAAATGGTCGAGGCGCATCACGACGACGAGGTCGAGGACGGTTTCGACAATATGCCCCTGTAATATGCCCCTGTAGGGCAGTGCACGCACCAACGCCCGCCAGCGGCCACCAGGGCCGGGCGGGGAAGGGTGCTGTCCCTGTGAAAAGGGCTGAAAACGGCGGCCGCCGAAACGGATCGGATTTCCGGGATTGCCAGGCCCCGGCCCATCGGGGGCTTTTGCCCCCTCATTGCGCGCATCACGGGTGGCCCGGGGGCCATGTGATCCGGTTTTCAGTGATCGATCGCGGGCCAGATTGCGACCCATCGGTAAAGGAAAGCTGAGACCAACGCGCGTTGCCTGAGCTATGCAGGTCATCCCGGGGGGCGTCTGTTCGCCCCTTGCCCTCTTGATCAGAGAGGGGGCGCCTGCGGCAGAGCGGTGTTCAGCCCGCCAGAAAGATGCCCAGAATGACGGTCATCAGGCCGATCACCGACAGGAACAGGGCACCCATGTTGAGCGGCACCACTTTGCGCACCACCTCGCGCAATTCCTCATCGCTGAGGTTGGCACGGCGCGCGCGCCAGACCTTGACGATGCACCAGACCAGACCAAGAAGTCCCGCAATCGAGACCGCCGCACCGCCCCAGATCAGTCCCGCCATCGCTTACTTCCTCCGAAAAACATCCGAGGCAGCGCCTAGCGCAAGCCTGCCTGCCCGCGCAAGCCCCCGCCTGCATGCTCTTGATGGCGGACACGGGCCTGGGGTATCGAAGGGCGATAACGGCCACGAGGTTGAAGAGGCAGACATGCAGGACACATCATCCGACAGCTACGGCGTCGCCGCGGGCGAGTTGAAGCAGTTTATAGAGCGCGTCGAGCGGCTCGAAGAGGAAAAGAAGGAAGTCGCCGAACAGATCAAGGAAGTCATGGCGGAGGCCAAGGGCCGCGGTTACGACACCAAGGTCATGCGCAAGGTGATCGCCCTGCGCAAGCGCGACGCCGACGACATCGCCGAGGAAGAGGCGGTGCTGGAGATGTACAAGTCCGCGCTGGGCATGGGCTGACCATCTGACGGACCGGGGCGGCACGGCCTGCCGTCCGCCCCTGCCCGAAAATTGGGCAAACCGGTTGCGAGTCAATCGCTTCGTGCTTTCACATTCGTTGCATGCCACGTCACGGCCCGTTAGCGTGGTTGTTACAAAGCAGTGAGGGGTGGATCGCGCGGGCATGAACGATCAGGTCTATTTCGACGAGATGTGGGGCACCGGAGACGCGCTTCGCGCACCGTATCAGCCTTTCAATTCGTGGTTCGAGGGTGAAGACCCCAAACATCTGCGGGCCAAGCAGCGCGAAGCCGAGGAACTGTTCCGGCTGACCGGGATCACCTTCAACGTCTATGGCCGGGCCGAGGCCGAGGAACGGCTGATCCCCTTCGACATTATCCCGCGCATCATCTCGGGCCGCGAATGGCAGAAACTGTCGCGCGGCATCGAACAGCGGGTGCGGGCGATCAACGCCTTTCTTTATGACATCTACCACGGCCAGGAGATCGTGAAGGCAGGCCGCCTGCCCGAGCACATGATCTCGCGCAATGTGGCCTTTCTGCCGGAAATGATCGGTATGCGGCCGCCGGGCGGGGTCTATACCCATATCGTCGGGATCGACCTTGTGCGGACCGGGCCGGATGAATTCTATGTGCTCGAAGACAATGCCCGCACGCCTTCCGGTGTCAGCTATATGCTGGAAAACCGCGAAACCATGTTGCAGATGTTCCCCGAACTGTTCTCGGAGAACCGGGTACAGCCGGTTTCGACCTATCCCACGGATCTCTATAATTCGCTGGCGGCCTGCGCGCCCGAAGGGCTGGGCCGCAAGCCCACCGTCGGCATCCTGACGCCGGGCATCTACAACTCGGCCTATTTCGAACACAGCTTCCTTGCGGATGAAATGGGCATCGAACTGGTCGAGGGCCATGATCTGCGGGTGCAGGACGGGCGGCTGTGCATGCGCACGACGCTGGGCTATCAGCCGATCGACGTGCTGTATCGGCGGGTGGATGATGAATACCTCGATCCGCTGACGTTCAATCCCGACAGTGCGCTGGGCGTGCCGGGGATCATGGATGTCTACCGCTCGGGCCGCCTGACCATTGCCAATGCCCCGGGCACCGGGATTGCCGACGACAAGGCGATTTACAGCTACATGCCGGAAATCGTCGAGTTCTACACCGGCGAACGCCCGTTGCTGGAAAACGTGCCGACATGGCGCTGTTCGGACAAGGACTCGCTGGCCTATGTGCTGGACAACCTGCACGAACTGGTCGTCAAAGAGGTGCACGGTTCCGGTGGCTATGGCATGTTGATCGGCCCGACCGCGACGCGCAAGGACATCGCTGAATTCCGCAAAAAGCTGGAAGCGAAGCCCGGAAACTACATCGCCCAGCCAACGCTGAGCCTGTCGACTGTGCCGATTTTTACCCGCGCAGGGCTAAGCCCGCGCCACGTGGACCTGCGGCCTTTCGTGATGGTCAGCCCCAAGGGGATCAACATCACGCCGGGCGGGTTGACCCGTGTGGCGCTGAAGAAAGGATCACTGGTGGTGAACTCTTCGCAGGGCGGGGGCACCAAGGACACCTGGGTGCTGGAGGACTGACGGGCGATGCTGGGCAAGACTGCAAACGGGCTGTTCTGGATGTACCGCGCGCTGGAGCGCGCCGAGAACACCGCCCGCCTGATCGAAACCGGCCAGCGTATCGCGCTGACGCGGCTGCGATCCTCGGACGAGGAATGGTGTTCGGTGCTTCAGACCGCCGGCGCGCTGGATGGCTACCGGGCGCATCATGACACGGTGACCAAGGATGCGGCCATCGACTGGATGCTGCGGTCGCGGGACAATGCCTCTTCGGTGCTGTCCTGCGTGGAACAGGCGCGCCTGAACGCGCGCATGGTGCGCACCGCCCTGACCGGCGAGGTCTGGGAGGCGATGAACGGCACCTATATGCGTGTCAAGGAAGGGCTGGCGCGCAAGGTCAGCGAACGCGACCTGCCGCAGGTTCTGGGCATGATCCGCCAGCGCACCGGGCTGGTGCGCGGGGCGACCCATGGCACCATGCTGCGCAATGACATCTATGATTTCGCCCGCATCGGCACCTTTCTGGAACGGGCCGACAACACGGCCCGGATCATCGACGTGAAATACTACGTGCTGCTGCCCTCGGTCACGGCGGTGGGCACCTCGCTTGACAACGTGCAGTGGGAAACGATCCTGCGGTCGGTTTCGGGCACTGGGGGCTACCGGATGGAATACGGCGCTTCGACCGAACCGCGCGACATTGCGCAGTTCCTGATCCTCAACCGGCGGATGCCGCGTTCGCTGGCGTTCTGCGCGCATAAACTGCGCGACAACCTTGGCTATCTTGGGTCCGACTACAAGGATCGCGCGCCCTCTTACGCCAAGATCGACCATATCGAACGCGCTTACCTGAGCTTCGACATCGACGCGGTCTTTGACTACGGGCTGCATGAGTACATCCAGAAGATGTTGCTGCTGTTGTCGGATCTCGGCCAGCAGATCGAGATCGACTACCGGTTCTATGAATGACCGCCCCGAGGCCCCGATGAACCTGAACATCCGCCATACCACCCGCTATCGTTTCGATGACCCGGTCAGTTTTGGCCTGCAACAACTGCGCAAGACGCCCAAATCCAGCTATGGCCAGAACGTGCTGCGCTGGGACACCACGGTGACCGGCGGCAAGCTGGACCTGACCTATACCGATCACCACCAGAACACCGTCAACCTGATCGAGATCGAGCGCGGGACACAGGAACTGGTCATCACCTGCGAGGGTGAGGTTGAAGTGGCCGACAATCATGGCGTCCTTGGCAGGCATGTCGGGCCGGTGCCGCTGTGGCTGTACCGGCGGGTGACGCCACAGACCAAGGCGGGGCAGGGCGTCCGCGCGCTGATCCGTGGCCTTGGCGGCGAAACCGAACTGGAGCGCGCCCATGCGCTGATGGCGGCCGTGGCCGAGGCGGTGCGCTACGAAGTCGGGTCGTCGCAACCCGACTGGACCGCCGAGGACGCCCTGACCGAGGGACGCGGCGTCTGTCAGGATCATGCGCATGTCTTTATCGCCTGCGCGCGTGAGATGGGGATGCCGGCGCGCTACGTGTCGGGATACCTGATGCTGGACCACACCACCGAACAGGACGCCATGCACGCCTGGGCCGAGGCGCACGTGCAGGGGCTGGGCTGGGTCGGGTTTGACTGTTCCAACTGCATTTCGCCGGATCAACGCTATGTCCGCGTGGCGACGGGCATGGATTACCACGATGCCGCGCCGGTCCGGGGCACCCGCAACGGTGGCACCACGGAAACGCTGGACGTGGAAATCGAGGTGGCGCAGCAATAGCGGCGCGGCTGGCTCTTGCCCAAGACCCTCTGCTGCCCCTAGAAGGCGCGGTGACTCCGGGGAAAGGGACGCGGAATGACCTATTGCGTGGGGATGATGTTGAACAAGGGGTTGGTCTTTATGTCCGACACCCGCACCAACGCCGGTCTCGACAATATCTCGACCTTCGGAAAGATGAAGATCTGGGAGGCCGAGGGCGATCGCGTCATCACCCTGCTGAGCGCGGGCAACCTTGCCACCACGCAGGCCGTGGTCAGCGAGTTGGACGAACGCGTCAAGGCTCACGCGCAGCGGAACCCGTCGATCTTTGAGGCAGCGTCGATGTATCAGGTTGCCTGCCTGGTGGCGGATACGCTGCGCGACGTGATCGCGCGCAACGCCGACAGCGGCCAGCGCGCCGATGCAGTGTTCAACGCAACGCTGTTGCTGGGCGGGCAGATCGCCGGCGGACCGCCACGGCTGTTCCTGATCTACCCCGAGGGCAATTTCATCGAAGCCGGTCCCGATACGCCGTTTTTCCAGATCGGCGAGATCAAATACGGCCGTCCGATCCTTGTGCGCGCCTATGACCCTGACCTGAGCTTTAACGACGCGATCAAGCTGTTGCTGGTCAGCTTTGACAGCACGGTCAAGGCCAACCTGACCGTCGGCGCGCCGTTCGACTATCACCTCTACCGGTCAGACAGTCTGGTGCGGGGGGATACCGGGCGGATCGAGCTGGACGATCCCTATTTCCAGACAATCAGCCAAGGCTGGAGCGACGCGTTGAAACTGGCGCTGGACAGTCTGCCGGCCTTTGGCGCGCCCCTGCCGGAATAGGCGGGCCCGGGCGGGCATCGGTTCAGGGCGTCAGCAGGCGCACCCGCGGAATGCCCGCGATCACCTCAAGGTCGTCCTCGTAAAGCTCGGTCAGCATGTCGACATAGGGGCCGTCCCACCCGGGCAGGTCCAGTTCCTCTTCCATCGCCTCGTCCAGCGCGTATTTGTCTAGGAAGGCCATCATCACGCGGCGCTTCTGGCTTTCGTTGACGTTGGGGTTTTCCTTGAGAAAGGCGCGAAAGCGCATCATTCCCTCGCGTGAGATGATGCGCGAATAAAGGTCGAAGGCGCCGGTGATCTTGCGGCTGAGTTTGATCCCCGCCATTTCGCGCAGGATCTGCCCCCATAGAAACGGCGTATCCTCGTTGCACCAGAGCACGATGGGCATGTCGGGCACCGCGCCACGAATGCGGCGGATCAGGTCGGACCAGCGAAAGCGCATCGGGTCCACGCCCTCCATGAAGGCGGCGAAATCGTCATGCGGCGTGGCGGCATAGGCCGCGGGCAAAAAGCTGGCCGGATCGCGCAATCCCATGAAAAGCTGGACTTCATCGCCCTCGAAGGCCCGTACCAGCGTGGCTAGCCGTTCTTCGGCCCGGTGATAGAGATAGCCGTTCTGGAACATCAGGCGGGGCACCGAAAAGAAATTGTCGTTCGACAGGACCAGCCGTGAGGTCTGTTCGGAATCCTCTTGCAGGATCGCATCCAGAAGCAGGTCACGGGTGCCCGGTTCCGGCATGCCACCGCGCAGCTTGTTCAGGGCCTCCGTCAGGAGGCTGCGGTATTTGGAAGGGCCGGGAATGGCCACGCCTTCGTGCCGCCAGGCCTCGGCATTGCGCAAGAGACCTTTCAGAAGGCGGTCTTCGTCGGTGCAATGGGCACCAGTGTGGAGAATGACCTGCATGGCTGTTTTTCTTGTTGGCTCCCTCGCAGTATACGCAGGGAATCCTGCGAGGGAACCAGTCAGGGCGCCGCGCGCGCCACAAGCCTAAAGAAAGACGGTCACCGTTGCCGGAACCAGCGCGACCGTGATCAGCACCAGCATCATCACCGCGATAAACGGCAGGGTGGCACCAAAGATTTGTTCGACGGAAACATCCGGGTCGTTGAGCGTGTTGTGGACGGTAAAGACCGAGATCCCGAATGGCGGTGTCAACAGGCCGATTTCCACCGCGATCACCGTCACGATGCCAAAGTGCATCAGGTCGATCCCCATGCCCTGCGCAATCGGGGCCGCGATGGGCACCATGATCAGCAGGATCGACGTGCTGTCGAGGATCATGCCCATCAGCAGGATGATGGCAGCATAGAAGAACATGAACCCCAGCGGGCCAAAACCGGATTGCAGAACCAGGCCCGAAATTGCGTTGGGCAGGCCTGCGATGGCCAACATGCGCGAATAAAAGGACGCGGCGATCAGCAACAGCAGGATCGAAACCGAAATCACGCCAGTCTGTTTCATCACCTGCCACAGCTTGTGCCGGTCAAGGCTGCGGCGCGAGAGGGCGACCATCAGCGCGCCAAAGGCCCCGATGCCACCGGCCTCGGTCGGGGTGAAAAAGCCAGTGTAAAGGCCGCCCAGCACAAGGATCACCAGCGCGATGATCGGGATCAGCTTGCGGATCATCTCGCCCAGCGGCATGGGCGTGAATTCGCGGTCCTGCCGCCGGGCGCGGGTGCTTTCGGGATCGCTGAGGACGAATCCGGGCGCGACGATGGTCAGGCCGATCAGCATGACGACAAAGCCGCCGGCCAGCAGCATGCCCGGAATGATGCCGGCAATAAACATGCCGCCGATCGAAACCTCTGCCAGAACGCCGTAGATGATCAGCAGCAGGCTGGGCGGGATCAACATGCCCAGCACCGAAGACCCTGCCACGGTGCCCGCCGAAAAGGCGGGGCGATAGCCGTGGCGCGTCATCTCGGGCACGGCAACACGGGTAAAGACGGCGGCGGAGGCGATGGACACCCCTGTGACGGCGGCAAAGATCGTGTTGGCCGCGACGGTGGCCACGCCAAGCCCGCAGATCATGCGGCGCAGCAGTTCCTCTGCCACGGCAAAGGTATCGCGCCCCACGTTTGACACGCTGACCAACAACCCCATCAGCACAAAGAGCGGGATGGTGGCAAAGAGATAGTCGGCAATACCTGAATAGGCGGTCAACTCCAGCATCCGGAAGGCAAGCCCGATGTTGTCGCGGATGATCCAGATGCCCACGAAGGCCACGGAAAACAGCGCATAGGCGATCTGCATCCCCAAAAGGACAAGGGCGATCAGAACGGCAATCAGGATGAAACCTATGGTAAGCGTGGTCATTTCTCATCCTTCATTGCTTTGAGTTCCTGACCCGCGCGGTACAGGGCGGCCAGCGCGGCAATGGCCGCGCCCAGCACGGTGATGCCGCGGAAGGGCCATGTGGGGATGGTCCAGATGCCCTGTACCCCGAAGAATTCCGACGATCCCCAGGCCGAGACGAGCTTGGGCCACGAGGCCCAGACGATCAGCGCAAAAACCACCGCCCCGGCAAGGCAGAACAGCGCTTCGAGGATTGATACCGTCGCCGGAGAGGATTTGCCGATGCGCCTGACAAGGAAATCGGCGCGCGTCAGGCGCCGTTGCAGAATGGCGGCGGGCACTTGCAGGAACACGATGGCAACCACGGTGCGGGCGGCGATTTCGGCCACCCCGGTGATCGGCAGGTCCAGCAGGTTGCGGCCAATGACATCGGCCACGATCAGCAGCATGAGCGCGCCGATGGCGGCGGTGCCGATGGCCGACATGGCCGCCGCGGCACTGCCAAGAACCGCCCCGAAAGGCGCGGCGGCAAAGGCCGGGACGAACTGGTCTTCGGGTGCGGCGGTGCTGTCTTCGCTCATGAATTGCTGCCCTTGCGATATGGGTCAGCCCGACCTGCATGGATCGGGCTGACGGGGGTCAAACCTGTCGCGCTCTGCGCCTCAGAGCCCTTCGGCCCAGTTGCGCAGCGGCTTGGCGCCACGTTCTTCGAGGGCGTCGAAATAGGCCTTGAGCACAACTTTGCCCGCGTCGCCCGTTTGTTCCAGCCAAGGTTCGATGATGTTTGGCAGGCCGGCAACCCACTTGGCTTTTTCCTCGTCGGACAGCTGGTGGATGGTCAGGCCGGCGGCCTGCATTTCGTCCAGCGCGCGGGCGGCAAGATCGGCGACATAGTCACCATGCGCCTTTGAGGTGGCCTGCGCCGCCTGACGGAAAGCATCCTGCACCGGGGCAGGCAGCCCGTCGAAGAAATCCTTGTTGGCCGCGATACCGCCGAAATACATCGACCCGATACCGACACGGGTCAGTTCCGGCGCCACTTCGTAAACCCGGGTCGGCAGGATGCCCGATGCAAAGGACAGGGTGCCTTCGGTCACGCCGGTCTGGATGTTGGTGTAATAGGTGGTCAGCGCGCCATCGACCGGTGTTGCCCCTGTATCGCGCAGCCAGTTGGCCGAGGTGCCGGGCGCATTGAGCTTGCGGTTTTGCAGGTCGGCCATCGTGTTGACGGGGAAGGTGCCGTAGATGTCATAGCTGTCGGTGATAAGCGAGGACAGGTGCACCATGCCGTTCTTGGCCCAACTGTCCTTCAACTCGGGCAGGTTCTGGGACAGATCATCGAAGATCTCGATGATCATGCGGTGGTCTTCGGTTGCGAAAGGGGTGAAATAGGTCACGTTCTGAAGCGGCATGTTCGCCCCTTCCCAGACCGTACCCACCATGCCGACATCGACGATGCCATCCATCACCGCCTCGCGGGTGTCGGTGAATTTGTACAGCGTGCCGGCATAGCTTTCGACCCAGTTGACCGTGTATTCATCGCCATTTTCGGCGAGGATGCGGTTCACCTCGGGCTGAAAGGTGTTCTTCATCGCGTAGACCCAGATATTGGCCTCGGGGTGCGATGATCCGATGTTGACGGTGATGCTTTGCTGGGCAAGCGCTGCGCCGCCCATCAGGATCGCCATCGCGCTGGTGGTCGCCAGTTTCGTGAAAGTCATTGGTTTCTCCTCCCTTGAGCGGGGCGCGCTCCCGTCGCGCCCCTTTGTGGTTCAGTCTGTCAAAGTCCCAAGCGCACGCAGGATGCGTTCGGGGGTAAAGGGCATCTCTGTTACCTGCGCCCCCATTGGGCGCAGCGCGTCGTTGATCGCGTTCATCACGGCGGCGGGGGCCCCGGCGGTGCCTGCCTCTCCGGCGCCCTTGGCGCCCAGTTCGCTTTCGGCAGTGGGGGTTTCGACGTGCCCGATTTGCATGTCCGGCATCTCGGCCGCCATCGGCACGAGGTAATCCGCCATCGAGCCGTTCAGCAACTGGCCTTCGCTGTCATAGTGGATTTCCTCGAACAGCGCGCCGCCCAGCCCCTGCACGATGCCGCCGCGGATCTGTTCGTCGACCAACTGCGGATTGATGACCCGCCCGCAATCTTCGACGCACCAGTGTTTCAACAGCGAAACCACCCCGGTGTCGGTGTCGACCTCGACATATGAGGCCTGCACGCCATTGGTGAAGGCAAAGGGGTAGTCCATCGTGATATAGTGCCGGGTCTGCACGAGTTCGCGGGGCAGGCCCTTGGGCAGGGTATCGCCACGGAAATAGACGATGCGGCCCAGTTCCTCCAGCGGCAGGCGGTCTTCGCCTGTTGCCGCCGTCACCACCTGCCCGTCGCGGATGTCCAGCGCGTCTGCGTCGGCCTGCAACATGGCTGCCGCGACCTCGAGGATGGACTGCCGCAGCGCGCGCGCCGCCTGCAAGGCGGCCTCGCCGCCGATGCCCGCCCCGCGTGAGGCCCAAGTCCCGCCGCCGTAGGGCGTGACCTGCGTATCGCCGGTTATGATCCGCACGGTCGAGGGATTGACCCCAACGCCCTCGGCCACGATCTGGCTGAGCATGGCTTCGGTGCCTTGGCCCTGTTCGGTCACACCCGAAAGCGCGACGATCGACCCGTCCGGATCCATGCGCACGGTACAGCCGTCTTGCGCGGAAATCCGTGCACCGCCAATGCCATACATGAAAGGCGACGGGTTGGTCAGTTCGATGAAGGAGGCGATGCCAATGCCGCGATGTTTGCCTTTCTTGCGGGCTTCGGCCTGATCGGCGCGCAGCGCGTCGTAATCCATCATCGCCAGCAGCTTGTCCATCGAGGCATGGTGCGACAGCCCCTCAAAGCGCATCTTGGCCGGTGACGTCACCGGATAGGCGTCGTCGGCATACATATTGCGGCGTCGGATCTCGACCGGATCCATGCCGATGGCGGCGGCGGCCATGTCCACCAATCCTTCAGTGATTGCCACGGCGATGGGGTGGCCCACGGCGCGGTACTGGCAGGTTGGCGACTTGTTCTGGAACACCACCGTCGTCTTGGCCCGGTAGTTGGCGAAATCATAAGGCCCGCCGCAGAGGTTCACGACCTGATTGCCCTCGATGGCCGAAGTGCGCGGATAGACGGAATAGGGGCCGATTCCGGTCCAGTCGTCCACGTCGATGGCAAGGATGCTGCCCTCGGCATCCACCGCGATACGCGCCTCGATCTCGTGGTCGCGGGCGTGGATGTCGGTCGAAAAGCTTTCCAGCCTGTCAGCGATGAATTTCACCGGGCGGCCCATGACCTTGGAAATTGCCGCCGTCGCGACCTCGTCGGGGTAGACATGGACCTTGATCCCGTAAGATCCGCCCACGTCACCGCAGATCACCCGCACCCGGCCCTCGGGCAGGTCCAGATGCTTGGCCAGCACCGTCTGGATCATATGCGGAGCCTGGGTCGCGTGATAGGCGGTCATCTGGCCTTCGGCGGGGTTCCAGTCGACAAGGATCGAGCGCGGCTCCAGCGTGACGCCGGTGTGGCGCGCGGTGCGGAACCGGGCCGAAACCACCTTATACGCCGACGCCATCGCCGCCTCGACATCGCCCTCTTCGTGCAGGCGCTGAAAGGCGAGGTTGTCGCCCAGTTCGGGGTGGATGACGGGAGTGTCCGCATCCAGCGCGGTCATGGTGTCGGTCACGGCCTCCAGCGGATCGTAGTCAACCTCGACCAGCGCGGCACCATCTTCGGCTGCGGCGCGCGTGCTGGCCACCACGGCCACCACCGGTTCGCCAACCCATGCGGCGCGATCCACGGCGAGCGCATGTTGGGGGGCGGATTTCAGCCCCTTGAGATGCGCCAGAACGCCAACCCATGGCGTGCAGACCTTGGCCAGATCCGCGCCGGTAAAGATCCGCAGGACGCCCTTGACCCGGCTTGCCTCTTCGAGGTCGACGCCGGTGATCCGGGCGTGGGCAAAAGGCGACCGGACAAAGGCCACATGCACCATGCGCGGCAGCACGATGTCATCGACGTACCGCCCGCGCCCCTGAACCAGTTTGCCTGCGTTCGGGCGGGGAACCGTCTTGCCGATGTAGGAATTGGGGCGGTCGGGGTTTCCGAATGCGATGGTCATGCCTGAGCCTTTCCGGCGCGGGCCTTTGCCACGTTTTCGACCACGTCCACGATGGCCTCGTATCCCGTGCAGCGGCAATAGTTGCCCGACAGGTGTTCTCGGATCTCGGCGCGGGTGGGAACGGCGCCGCCGCTCAGCAACTCCTCGGCGGCGACCAGCATTCCGGGCGTGCAGAACCCGCATTGCAGCGCGTTGCGCAGGACGAACGCGTCTTGCAGATCGGAAATCGACCCCTGATCGGTCAGCCCTTCGACAGTCCAGACCTCTGCTCCGTCGAGCTGTGCGGCCAACGTCAGACACCCCCGGACGGCTTGCCCGTCGACGCGGATGGTGCAGGCACCGCATACGCCATGCTCACAACTGGCATGGGCACCGGTCAGCCCCAATTCGATGCGGAGGAAGTCGATCAGGTGCTGGCCTGCGGGCACGCGTGCCTCGACGGGTTCGCCATTGACGGTCAGTGAGACGTCGACCCTGTCACGGAAAGCCTGTGTCATGCGCTTTCTCCCTGGATACGTGAAACGGCACGGCGCAAGAGAACGCCCGCCAGATGACGGCGATAGCTGCCGCTGGCCTGTGTGTCTGACGGCGGGTCTATTTCGGCGCGCAGCGCCTCGATCGCGGCGTCGACATCGCCTGCGTCCAGCGCCTGCATCGCGCCCCTTGCCAGCATGGGCACCGGACCGGCGGAAAAGATGGTCAGGCGGTGACCTTCGGTGCGGCGGACAAGACAAAGCCCGGTCAACGCGTAATCGCCGGACCGACGCGCGACCTCTTCGATGATCTGCGTCTCGCCGGGCTTGGCCTTGGGGATGGAGATGCCGGTCAGCATCTCGCCTTCTTCCAGGGCAGTGGTGAAAACGTCTTCGAAGAATGCCTCGGCCGGGATTTCGCGGTCGCCGTCCGTGCTGCGGGTGTGCAACGTGGCACCAAGGGCCAGAATGCAGGCAGGGAATTCAGCCGCCGGGTCCGCATGGGCCAGCGCGCCGCCGATGGTGCCCCGGTTCCGGATCGCCGCATGCGCGACATGGCGCACCGCATCGGCAAGCAGAGGCACATGGGCGCGGATCAGCGGATTGCGCCCGATTTCGGCATGTCGCGTCAGCGCGCCGATCCACAGCCGCTCGCCGTCTTCGCGCACACCGCCCAGTTCCGCGATGCGGGAAATGTCGATCAGCATGTCGCCCTCGGACAGGCGCATGTTCATTGCCGCGATCAGGCTTTGCCCCCCAGCAAGGAACCGACCGGCCCCATCTGCCCCGGCCATGAGTTCCAGCGCATGCGGAACGTCGACGGCCCGGGCGTAACCGCCCGCTGATGCCTTCATGGTAATGTCCTCCCTTCGTGAGCGTGTTGATCGCACTAGTGATCACTTGCTCACCTTTGTTGAGCAGATGATCTATAAATCGCTGCGCTTTTCAAGTAAAATTTGTAGAGTGGCTCTGAGAGCGGTGATTTGGGGACATGGAATTGGACAGCGAAACCGAACAGGACCGGGACGCGGGCACACGTCGCAGGCTGCCGCCACAAGAGCGGCGCGAGCAGATCGTGAACGAGGCGGTGCGCTTTTTTGCCGAGGTCGGGCTGGAGGGAAACACGCGCCAGTTGGCCAAGCGTTTGGGCGTGACGCAATCTCTTCTTTTCAAGTACTTCGCCACCAAAGAGGACCTGCTGGAAGCGGTTTATGAAAAGGTCTACCTTGGGCGGCTTGCGTCGGATTGGCCGGACCGGCTGACTGATCGCAGCGTGCCGCTGCGGACCCGGCTGCTGGCGTTCTACACCGAATACAGCGCCCTGATCTTTGAACATGAATGGATGCGGATCTTCATGTTCTCGGGGTTGGCAGGGGCGGCGCTCAATCGGCGCTACCTCGACCATCTTGGTCAGGTGATTCTCAAGCCGATGCTGTCGGAAACGGCGGTGCAGGCTGTGGGTGCGCGGGAACCTATCATGGAAGACATCTGGAACCTGCACGGAGGCATCGTCTATATCGGTATCCGGACGCATATCTATGGAATGCCCGCACCGGAGCATCCCGACGAGGTGATTGCCGATGCGATCGACAAATACCTTGCCTATTTCGGGATCGGCGCGGACAGCGGGGCCTAGGCCGACGGGCCGCCTGTCGGTGGCGGGCGGCCCGCAGTCATGTGGGGCAGGACGGACTTTGCGTGATCAGACAGAAAGCCTGCGAAAATCGCTCAACACCGTGGCCACGTGGCGGAGGAATTTCGCCGCAGCCACCCCGTCGACCACACGGTGATCCCAGCTGAGGCTGAGCGGCTGGATCAGGCGCGGGGCAAAGCTGTCCTCTTGCCAGACCGGGGCGATGTCCGCCCGGGTCATGCCAAGGATGGCGACCTCTGGCGCGTTGATGATCGGGGTAAAGCCGGTTCCGCCCACACCGCCCAGCGACGAGATGGTAAAGGTTGCGCCCTGCATGTCGGCGCTGCGCAACTTGCCCTGTCGCGCCCGACTGGCAAGCGACTGCATCTCGGTTGCTATGTCGCGCAGGCCCTTGCGGTCGGCTTCTTTCACAACGGGAACCACAAGGCCGTCAGGTGTGTCCGCAGCGACGCCGATGTTCCAGTAGCGTTTCAGAACGACCTCTTCACCGTCGAGCGAGGCATTGAACCTTGGAAAGGTCTTGAGCGCCGAGACAACCGCCTTGACGGCGAAAGCCAGCAGGGTCAGGCGCGCGTCCTCTGGTCCGGCTTCGGCGTTGAGCTGTTTCCGAAAGCCGTCTAGCTCGGTCACATCTGCCTTGTCGAAATTGCAGACATGGGGGATCAGCATCGCGTTGCGGGTCAGACCGGGCCCCGAGATGCGGGCGATCCGGGACAGCGGTTCGCGGTCCACAGGGCCAAAGGCGGCAAAATCGGGTTTGGGCCAGTCGGGCAGGTCAAACCCCGCCGCGCCAGTCGTGGTGGGGCGGGGCGGTTCCGACAGCCGCGCCTTGACGTGGGTTTCCACATCGACCCGGGTGATGCGGCCATTCCTGCCGGTGCCCTTGACCTGATCGACGGCGATACCCAGCTCGCGCGCGAATTTGCGGACCGAAGGCGTGGCGTGCGAAGGTTTCCCGCCTGCCGATACGGGCGGAGGGGGGCTGGGCGGTGCGGCCGTTGCGGGCGGCGCATCGGCAAGGCTTGCAACCCTTTCCGGCGGCGCGGGGGCGGGCGTTGTCGCCTTGGCGTCGGCTTCCATCAGCAGGATAAGGCTGCCACGGCTTACCCGGTCGCCCTCGGCAACCTTGATTTCGCGGATCCGGCCGGTGCGCGGGCTGGGGACGTCCAGCGTGGCCTTGTCGGATTCGAGCACAAGGAGCGTATCGTCTTTGGCGACGGTATGGCCTGCGGCCACCGGAATCTCGATAATCGGGACATCGGAGAAATCGCCAATGTCCGGGACGTGAATTTCGACCGTTGAGTTCATTCGTGCCGTCCTTACACGCGCCACGGCGCTTCGGCAGCGGGATCGACGCCAAGCCGGGCGATGGCCCGGGTCAAGACGTCGGCATCCAGATCGCCCCGGCGCACGAGGGATTCGATCGCAGCAAGCGCAATGTGCTGGCGGTCGACCTCGAAGAAACGGCGCAGCGAGGGGCGGTTGGCAGAGCGGCCAAACCCGTCGGTCCCAAGGATGGTCATCCGCTGGTCGAGGTAGGGTGCAATTTGCGCGGGCACCGCGCGGACGTAATCGCTTGCCGCGATCACCGGCGCATCGCCGGACAACATTCTATCAAGCTGGGCGTCGCGGCGACGGCCCATCCGGGCCTGCCGTTCTGCCTCGGCGGCATCGCGGGCCAGTTCACTGAAAGAGGTGACCGAAAAGACGTCACATCCGATGCCATGGTCGGCCAGGATCTCCGCTGCCGCGATGACCTCGCGCAGGATGGTGCCCGAACCCAAAAGCTGTACCCGCGGACCGTCCACATCCGTTCCGTGCAGTCGGTACATGCCTTTGATGATGTCGTCCTTCACACCCTCGGGCAGGCTTGGCTGGGCGTAGTTTTCGTTCATCACGGTGACGTAGAAGAACTCGTCGCGTTTTTCGTCCAGCATTCGGGTCATGCCGTGGTCCATGATGACGGCCAGTTCATAGGCAAAGCAGGGGTCATAGGCGCGACAGTTCGGGATCGCCGCCGCCGAAAGGTGGCTGGAACCGTCCTGATGTTGCAGGCCTTCGCCCGACAAGGTGGTGCGGCCCGCCGTGGCCCCCAACAGAAAACCGCGCGCTCGTTGGTCTGCGGCGGCCCAGATCAGATCGCCGACGCGCTGAAAGCCGAACATCGAATAATAGATGTAGATCGGCAAAACTTCGGTTCCGTGGGTCGAATAGGCGGTTGCCGCTGCGGTCCATGAACTGATGGCGCCTGCTTCGGTGATGCCTTCTTCCAGCAACTGGCCGTCGGCGCTTTCCTTGTAAAAGAGCATCGAGTCGGCATCTTCGGGTTCGTATTTCTGACCGTTCGGGGCATAGATGCCGACCTGCCGGAACAGGTTATCCATGCCAAAGGTGCGGGCCTCATCGGCCACGATGGGCACAAGGCGCGGGCCAAAGGCCTTGTCGCGCAACAGGCCGCTCATCATCCGAACCGCCGCCATTGTCGTCGACATTTCCTTGCCATCCGCCTGCGTGGCAAATTTCGCATAACTGTCCAGCGCGGGCCGCGCCGGGGCAGGTGCGTCCGCGTGTCCGGGCCGTCGGGGCAGATAGCCGCCAAGCGAGTTGCGCCTGTCCTTGAGGTAGGCGATTTCGGGGCTGTTGTCGCCGGGGTGGTAGAACTCCAGCGCCTCGACCGACGTGTCGGACAGCGGCAGGTCGAACCGGTCGCGGAAGGCGCGCAGCGCCGCGACGTCCAGCTTTTTGGCCTGATGGGCAATCATCCGCGACTCTCCGGCGCCGCCCATGCCATAGCCCTTTTTTGTCTTGGTCAGGATGACGGTGGGCCGCCCCTTGTGCGACTTGGCCGAGGCAAAGGCCGCGTAGAGTTTCCGAAGGTCATGCCCGCCGCGCTTCAGTTTGTGGATCTCGTCATCGGACATATGCGCGACCAACGCCGCCGTGGCCGGATCCGCGTCAAAGAATTTTGCTCGGTTGTAGTCGCCATCGCGCGAGCCAAGCGTCTGATATTCGCCGTCCACAGTTTCGGCAAAGCGCCGCAGTAGAACGCTTTCGGTGTCACGGGCAAAGAGGTTGTCCCATTCCGACCCCCAAAGAACCTTGATGACATTCCAGCCCGCACCGATGAAGAGCGACTCCAGTTCCTGGATGATCTGGCCGTTGCCGCGCACCGGTCCGTCCAGCCGCTGGAGGTTGCAGTTGACGACAAAAGTCAGGTTGTCCAATCCTTCGCGCGCGGCAAGCGTCAGCGCGCCGATGGATTCCGGTTCGTCCATCTCGCCATCGCCGAAGACGCCCCAGACATGGCGATCCTGCGTTTCGGCAAGGCCGCGTGCCTGAAGATAGCGCATGAACCGCGCCTGATAGATTGCCGACATCGGGCCGATGCCCATCGACCCGGTGGGCAACTGCCAGAATTCATCCATCAGCCAAGGGTGCGGATAGGAACAAAGACCCTTGCCGGGGACTTCCTGCCTGTAATTGGCGATGTCCTCTTTGCCCAGACGGCCCTCAAGATAGGCGCGGGCATAGATGCCCGGGGCGGAATGCGGTTGAAAATAGACAAGGTCGCCGCCGAACTCTTTCGTCTTGGCGCGGAAGAAATGGTTGAACCCCACTTCAAAGATTTCGGCCGCCGAGGCGTAAGAGGCGATGTGCCCGCCAAGTTCGCCATAGGCCTTGTTGGCGCGGACAACCATGGCCAGTGCGTTCCAGCGCATGATGGCGATCAGCCGTTCCTCCATCTGCAAGTCGCCGGGGTAGGCGGGCTGACGCGACAGCGGAATCGTATTGCGATAGGCAGAATATGGCAGGCCCGCGGTGGTCACACCCAATCGGCGGGCATGATCCTGAACTCGGTTCAACACGTATTGCGCACGTTCGGGGCCATCCGCATTGGCCATGGATTCCAGCGAGTCCAACCAGTCGCGCGTTTCCTCGGGGTCGGGATCCTGTGGTGTGATGGCATCGAGTCTGGACATGGGTTCCTCCGCGTTTTCACGGATGCTAGCAGCGCGCCCTTGGAGTAATGCGCCAAATACGCTAATCAGGATGAAGGATTTGGCTGGATCAGCCAAAAAAATGAAAAAACGTAGCGGGAAACGTCAAGGTGGCGCCATGCAGGATCTGGACGACATCGACCTGGGCATCCTGCGGGAGTTGCAGGCAGACGCCCGAATCTCGCATCAGGTGCTGAGTGAACGGGTCGGCCTGTCCCCGTCGCCCTGTTCCCGCCGGATCCGCATCCTTGAAAGCAAGGGGGTCATCACCGGCTACAGCGTTCACATTGATGAGCGAAAGCTGGGCTTTGCCCTGAATGTCTTTGTCTCGGTCAAGCTGGCACACCAGATCGATAGCCGGTTGATGAGTTTCGAACGCGCCATCGAACACTGCCCGGAGGTGGTGGACTGCTGGCTCATGACCGGCAACCGGGACTATCTCTTGCGGGTTTCCGTCCGTGATCTGGACGAGTTCGAACGCTTTCTGACCGCGCGACTGACGCGGATCGAAGGGGTGTCCTCAATCGAAAGCTCGATCCCCATTCGCCGGGTCAAGGGTGGCACCTCGCGCCTGACCTGACCCTGCCTTTCCGTCCGTCAGACCCCCTGTGACCGATCCGGCCATGGGCGTTTTGCGGTGAGGCAAAACCGCAGACCGCTGAAATTTTCGATGATTCGCTGGAAATTTGGGCGCTTGGGCGTGCCAAAAGACAAATTCTTTCAGCCGCTTGAAAATATCTTACCAAATAGTTTGACCGATTGCTAAGTTTTTTCCTAGCGTTGCGTCAAGGAAGGATGACAATGACCCAGATCAAGTTTCGGACGCCCGTCCCAGGTCGCGCAGAATGACGCGGTACTGGGCAGATCTCTCCCGCCACGCCTTTGCGCAGCTGGACCATGACCGCATCATCGCCGTTCAGCCCATCGGGGCGATCGAACAGCACGGGCCGCATCTGCCGATGTCGGTGGACGCCTGTACCGTGGACAACCTTGCCAGGCGGCTGGCCCAGGCGCTGCCAGCGGACAGTCCGGTCCTGATCCTGCCAACGCAATCGGTGTGCAAAAGCGATGAGCACATTGATTTTCCCGGAACGCTGACGCTGACGGGCGAAACCTTTGGCCGGGTGCTGACCGAGATCGGCGCAAGCGTGGCGCGGGCCGGGGTGCGCAAGCTGGTTTTCCTGAACGGGCACGGCGGCAATATCCCGGCGATGGATCAGGCGGCGCGGCATCTGCGTGTGGCGCATGACATGATGACGTTTTCACTCAACTGGGTCGGTCTGGGCTTGCCCGAGGGGCTGTATTCCGAGGCCGAGCAACGGCACGGCATCCACGCCGGTGATATGGAAACCTCGGTCATGCTGGCACTTGATCCGGGCAATGTGGACATGACCCTGGCCCGGGATTTCCGATCGCGCGGGCAGGATCTGGCTGAACAGACCCGTCACATCGGGTTGGCCCGAGGGGTCAAGCCGGGCTGGAAAACGCAGGATCTGAACACCGCCGGCGCCTGCGGTGAGGCGCATCTTGCCACCGCCGAAAAAGGCGAGGCCACGCTGACCCATGCGGTCACCTGTCTGGTCGAAGCCATGGCCGAGATCGACGGCATCCCGCTGTCGTGGCTGGACCGCAAACCGGAGACCTGAACGTTGACCGATCTATCGAACCGGCCCGAGGTGCCGAACCTCATTGACATGCAGGACGTGGAAAAGGCGTTCGGCAATGGCACCGTGGCGGTGCGCGACATGACGTTGGGGATCAAGCAGGGCGAATTCGTCAGCTTCCTTGGCCCGTCCGGCTGCGGCAAAAGCACGGCGCTGAAGATGATCGCCGGTTTGTTGTCGGTTTCCAGCGGTGACATCACCGTCAACGGCCACCCGGCCGGGCAGGGCACCGATGGCAGTGACATCGGCTTTGTCTTTCAGGAAGCGACATTGATGCCCTGGGCCAATGTCTTTGACAATGTCTATCTGCCGCTGAAGCTGCACGGGCTGAGCAAATCCGACGCGCGCGAGCGGGTCGAAGAGGCGCTGTCCATGGTGGGGCTGGCGAATTTCGCCGCCTCCTATCCCCGGGAATTGTCCGGCGGGATGCGGATGCGGGTGTCGATCGCGCGGGCGATGGTAACGCGGCCCAAGCTTTTGCTGATGGACGAACCCTTTGCCGCGCTGGACGAGATGACCCGGGCCAAGCTGAACGACGAGGTTCTGGCGCTTTGGGAAAAGCACGGGCTGACGGTGATTTTCGTGACCCATTCGGTGTTCGAGTCCGTATATCTTTCCAGCCGCGTCGTGGTGATGGCCGCCCGTCCGGGCCGCGTGGTGCACGACATCGCGTTGAATGGAAGCCATCCGCGCAACGCCGAATATCGCATGTCCGCCGAATACACCGAGACCTGCAAGCAGGTCAGCAACGCCTTGGAAGGGACGCTGCACAATGTCGATCTCAACCATTGATCCCGAGGTCCCCGTCATGTCTGCCAAGCCCATCGTCGATCCCCGTATCCTGCGCGAACGGCGCGAACGGCGGCTGCGTATCCTTCTGCCGATCCTTTCGCTGGGTCTTGCCATCGGGCTGTGGGAGTTTCTGGTCTGGTACAACGAGGTGCCGCATTACCTGATCCCGGCGCCCAGCCTTGTGGCCAAGACGCTTGTCACCGACTGGGCTTCGCTGATGCAAAGCGCGGCCTTCACGGTCAAGCTGACCTTGCTGTCGCTGGCGCTTGCCATCATCGGCGGAGTGACGCTGGGCATGGTCTTTGCCCTGTCGCGCCCGATCGAGATGAGCCTGTTCCCCTTCGCGGTCATCCTTCAGGTGACGCCGGTCGTGGCGATTGCGCCGCTGATCCTGATCTATGTCAGCAATACATTCGCGGCTTTGCTGATCTGCGCATGGATCGTGGCCTTTTTCCCGATCCTGTCGAACACGGCCATCGGTCTGCGCAGCGCAGACCACAACCTGCGCGACCTGTTTCGTATGTATCAGGCAACGCCGTGGCAGCGTTTGCGCTATCTGCTGATCCCCTCGGCCCTGCCGTATTTCATGGCCGCGCTCAAGATTGCCGGCGGTCTGGCCCTGATCGGCGCCGTGGTTGCCGAATTTGTTGCCGGCACGGCCGGACAGAACACGGGCCTTGCCTCGCGCATCCTTGAATCCAGCTTTCGGAACGAGATTCCGCGCATGTTCGCGGCGCTGTTCCTGGTTTCTCTATTGGGCATCATCATCTTCCTGGCCACCTCCTGGCTGTCGCGCGCCGTGCTGGGCCACTGGCACGAGAGCGAGATCAAGCGCGAAGGCTGATGGCGATGAATGCACCGACACGGCAAACAGAAACCCTGACCGGGCTGGCGCTGGCTGGCCGGTCGGGGACATGGGATATGACGCTGGGCGAGGGGCGGATCGTTTCGCTGCAACCCTCTCAACAGTCAGGCGGCGGATTTGTGATGCCGCCCATGGCGGACATCCACGTCCATCTGGACAAGACCTTTACCATCGACCGGATGCCGCGCCGGGCGACCTCGTTGTTCGACGCCATCGACATGATGTCCGAAGACGCGCAGCGCTGGACCGCCGATGACCTGTTGCGCAGGGCAGGGCGCGGGCTGTCCCGGGCTTTTGCCCATGGCACGGCTGTGATGCGCAGCCATGTTGACTGGCTGCACCCCGAGGCCCCCGCCGCGTGGCCGGTGCTGTGTGAACTGGCGCAGCACTGGCAGGGGCGCGTCGCATTGCAGTTGGCCTCGCTTTCGCCCCTGGATGACCTTGCCGAGATTGGCCCCACGGTTGCAAAGGCCGTCCGCGCGGCGGGTGGTGTGCTGGGGGCCTTTGTCTATCGAAACGACGATCTGGAACGTAAGGTTGCCGGGGTCTTTGACCTTGCCGAAACTTACGGGCTCGATCTTGATTTCCACGTCGATGAAGGGGTCGAGCCAGAGGCCCGTGGCATTGACGCGATCATCGCGGAAACGGCCCGGCGCGGCATGGGCGGGCATGTGCTGTGCGGCCATGGGTGCGCGCTGTCGGTGCGTCCGCCTGACGATGTGGCCCGCGTGCTGGAACAGGCCGCTGCGGCCGGTGTCGGGCTGACCGTCCTGCCGGGGGCGAACAGCTATCTTCAGGACGGCGGCACGGGCCGCACGCCCCGTCTGCGCGGACTGGCTCCGATGCATGAGGCGCGCGCCGCCGGAGTTCCGGTCATGATCGGATCGGACAACGTGCGCGACGGCTTTTACCCCTATGGCGATTACGACCTATGGGATGTCTACCGGCTGGCAGTGCTGAACGGGCACCTGCCGCATGACGATTGGCTGGACGCCATCAGCGACACACCGGCGCGCTGGCTGGGCCGGGATCTGACCCTGCGCGAAGGCGGGCCGGCTTCATTCATCCGGTTCGATGCAACCGGGCCGGGCGATGCGCTGAGCCGGGCGGGAACGCCGCGCGACGTCTGGCACAACGGCACTCGGGTGCCGGGATTTCAAGGAGAGACTTCATGACCACCAACTGGGATCAGGCCGCCTTTACGGCTGCGCTTGACGGCATCCGCGTGCACGACGACGAGAACTATCTTGCCGCGCGGTCGCAGGATTATTTCTGGTACAGCCCCATCCTGAACGAACAACTCAAGGACCTGCGCGGCGAGCTGCTAGTCATGCCGCAGACCGTCGAAGAGGTGATGCATGTCGCCGCGCTTGTGGCGCGCCACAAGGTGCCTCTGACCCTGCGCGGAGGCGGCACCGGCAACTATGGCCAGTGCGTGCCGATGGAGGGGGGCGTCATCATGGATCTCACCCGCCTCAGCAAGGTGATCGAGATCACGCCGGGTCATGTGACCGTCGAGGCAGGCGCGCGCATTTCGCGTCTGGATGACGCGGTGCGCGAGACCGGGCAGGAATTGCTGATGTATCCGTCGACACGGCAGATGGCGACCATCGGCGGCTTTCTTGCCGGCGGTTCCGGCGGGATCGGTTCTTTGCGCCACGGGATGTTGCGCGACCCGGGAAATGTCACCCATGTCAAGGTCGTGACGGTCGAACCGGAACCCCGGATCATCGAATTGCACGGCGATGAGATCCAGAAGGTTCAGCATGCCTATGGCACAAACGGCATTGTCGTCGAACTGGGCCTGACGCTGACGCAGGCGACCGAATGGATCCATACCGCCGCGCTGTTCGACGGTTATGACCGGGCGTTGGAGTTTGCCACCAAGGCCCAAAGCGACGGATTGGATTGTTATCTGCTGACGGCGGTGGAGCGGCGCTTTGCGCCCTATTACCGCAAGTTCGGGGATCTGTTCCCCGAGGATCGCGACGCGATCTTTGCCATGGTCGCCCCGGAAGAGATGGAGCGCTTCAAGGCCGAGGCAGAACGTATGGGCGGGCGCATCTCTTTTGCCATGACCAAGCCCGAAATCCGCGATGCCGGCCTGCAACCGGCCTATGAATGCGGCTGGAACCACACGACCTTGCAGGCGCTGAAGGTCGACAAGGGCTGGACCTATCTACAGGTGGCCTATCCGCGCCCCTTCGACCCCGATCTGGTGATGAAGCAGATGGCGCGCTATGGCGATGAAATCTTCTGGCATCACGAAATGGCGCGCATGGACGGCGAGATCCAGATCTTTGCCCTGCCATTGGTGCGCTACCGCGGCAAGGACGAGACCTATCGCCTGATCCGCGAATTGGAAGACACAGACGGCTGCACGATCTTTGATCCCCATGTCGTGACCATCGAAGATGGCGGCATGAAGGAAATCGACGACACGCAGATCGCCTTCAAGAAACTGGCCGATCCCTATGGATTGATGAACCCGGGCAAAACCCGGGGCTGGAGCGCCGACATGGCGCGCAAGGACTGACCAACAAGGAGAACCGGAATGCTGGGATTGAAAACCGCCCTTGGGGCGATATGCGGCGTCGTGCTTGCGGGGGCCGCATGGGCCAACGACAAGGTGGTGTTGGGAACCAACTGGCTGGCCCAGGGAGGGCACGGCGGATTCTATCAGGCGCTAGTCGACGGCACCTATGAAAAATACGGTCTCGAGGTCGAAATCCGCCCGGGCGGCCCGCAGGTGAACAACCGCCCGATGCTGTCTGCCGGGCGGCTGGATTTCCTGATGGCGGGCAACCTGCTGCTGTCCTTCGACAATGTGCGCAACGGCATTCCCACCACCGTCGTCGCGGCGTTTTTCCAGAAAGACCCGCAGGCGTTGATGGCGCATTCCGGTGCCTACGCGGATTTCGCCGCTTTGGCCGAGGCGTCGACGGTGCTGATCTCCAAGGACGGGCAGTTCAGTTTTTGGCAATGGCTGGTCGATGCGCATGGATTCCGGGATGAGCAGTTGCGCCCCTATGGCTTCAACCTTGCCCAGTTCCTGAACGACGAAGCGCTGGTTCAGCAGGCCTATGGCACCGCTGAACCGATCTATGCCGCCAATCAGGGCGCGGACGTGGATACGTTCCTTTTGGCCGATCAGGGCTGGAGCACCTACGCCACGACGATCGAGACCCGTCAGAAACTGATCGACGAGAACCCCGACCTTGTTCAGCGGTTCCTGAATGCCTCGATCGAAGGCTGGTATAACTTTCTCTACGGGGATCGCAGCGCGGCCTATGGCGCGATCATCGCAGCCAATCCTGAAATGACCGTTGAAAAGCTGGACAAGGAAATGGCCCAGTTCGACAAGCTGGGGATCATCGACGTGGGCGACGCAACGACGCTTGGCATCGGTGCCCTGACCGACGAACGCATTCGGGCCTTCCATGAACTGGCCGTGTCGTCGGGCATCATCGAAGACGGGGCTGTCGATCTGTCCAAGGTGGCTGACACGCGTTTCGTCAACAAAGGCCACGGGCTGGACATTCGCGCCACCCTGACCGGCAACTGACCACCAGAAAGGAGCGCGTGCGATGCGGACATTGATCGTCTTTGCCCATCCCAGTGCGGAAAGCTATGGTGCCGCGCTCCTTGAAACGGCCCGCAGGACATTGGACGCGCAGGGACATGACCTGCGCGTCATAGACCTCTACCGCCAAGGCTTTGACCCGGTGCTTTCGGAAGAGGACTGGAACCGCTACGCGACCCAGCCGGAACAGCTGGTTGCGCAGTTGCAGGACCACGTGGACGCAATGTTATGGGCGGAAAGCCTGCTGCTGATCTATCCGACGTGGATGTACGGGCCGCCCGCAATGTTGAAAGGCTGGCTGGAACGGGTCTGGCTGCCCGGCGTGGCCTTTGGCATCCCGTCCGGCAAGGGCAAACGCGCAACGGGCAACCTGCGCAACATCCGCCAATTTACGGTGGTCACCACCTCCGGTTCGCCATGGTGGTGGTTGCGGCTTATCCGCGATCCCAACCGGTCCTTGATGATGCGCGGATTCCGTGTGCTGTTTCACCGAAACTGCCGGACGTCATGGTTGCAATTGCACAGCATGAATCACAGAACAGAAACGGACCGGCAAAAGTTCCTGGGCCGGGTTGAACGGAAACTGGCGCGCATCTGATCCGCAACAGGCGAGGCGAAAACACATGAATGTCGCACGGACAAAACGGTCACGGATGCGGGACACCATTCGCGATGCGGCCATTCGCGAGTTTGCGCGCAACGGGCTGGTCGGGACATCGACACAGGCCATCGCCGATGCCGCCGGAATTTCCAAGGCTCAATTGCACTACTACATCGCCAGCAAGGAAGAGCTTTATCAGGACGTGCTGGGCTATATCCTGTCCGAATGGCGCGAGATCTTTTTCGTGTCGTCCAGCCGGGACGATCCCGAAACGGCGATCCGCAGCTATGTGGGCAACAAGGTCCGGCACGCGCTGGAACATCCGGACATTTCGCGGCTGTTCGCCATGGAGATGGCGCGCGGCGCCCCCGAGATGACGGAACATTGGCCGGGACTGAAAGCAGCGGTCGAAGAGGCATCGGCGGTGATCCAGAGCTGGATCGACGATGGCAAGATCGCTCCGGTCGACCCGCTGCTGTTCCAGATCAACATGTGGGCGGTGGCGCAGCACTACGCCGAATACGAAGCGCAGACCCGCATGCTGATGGGCACGGGGCAGGGCGATCCGCTGGATGCCGACCGCATCGCAGACGAGGCAATCCAACTCTTCCTCGTCCGCTGCGGCCTTGCCAAACCCTGACCAAGGCCCGGCGCACAGCCACCGGGTCGCATTCATCGCGCCATCGCGCGTAACATGAGTGCGTTTGAAAAATGGTGCCCGGGGGCGGAATCGAACCACCGACACGAGGATTTTCAATTAGCCTTGTGATCCGCGCACTCCGTTTCAGGATTGCTCAAACCGTAACGTAGACGATTGAAAACCTTGACCTTTGCGCTTGGCAGATCGTCTCGCCCCATCTCGTGCCGGAGCATTCAAGCACGATGCTCCTGCTACCCCAGTGATACCCATGGGGGCATCATGACCCCCGTTGACCTTTCCTCAGGGCCTTGGCGAACGAACACTGGCGCACCAGTGGACACTCGTTGCAACGGGGGTTGCGCGCGCGACAAACCTTGGCCGCGAAATCCAGAACGGCCCAATTGGTTTCCACCGGCGATGACCGAACTAGCCAAGCCGCGGCCGCTTGCAACCACGGATCATGCCGAATGTCTGCGAGGCGGCGTGGTCTCAGGACGCGTTCGACCACACGAGCCATGTTCACATCGACCAGTGGACGAGGCTTGCCGTGCTGGAATAACAATATGGCATTGCCCACATACTGGCCCACCGCGGGCACCTTCGCGAGTTCCTTCTCGGTGCTTGGGAAAATGCCGCCATGCTCGTCGGCATACCGGGCAAGCGCGCCTAGCGAGGCTGCCCTTCGACGCCACAGGCCAAGGGGTTGGAGGTATTGGCCAAGCTCCTCCTCGGGACACGAAGCAAGGGCGCTCCAGTCAGGGAAGCGTTCGAAGAAGTCAGCGTAGATCGCCGACACGGTTTCTCGCCGGGTGCGTTGCAGCAGAACCTCCACGCAGACTCGCTCGTAGACGCTAACGTCGGATCGACGCCACGGGAACGCTTCACCATGCTCGCCCCACCACGACAGCAAGACACCTCGCAGACGCGCTAACTTGCGTTTCTCGGATGGCGTCAGGGCTTGGGAGCTTTCATGTTCGGGCATCGCCGCGTGTTCTTTTTTCGTTCTTTTCGCTATTGCCTGTCGCGTTAAGGCTATCTTAGTCAGGAAACATGACAATCGGGCAGGTTTAGTCGTTCACACCGCCGCCCGAACAAGATATGCTCCACCTGAAACCACAACAATTGACCTTCTGGGATATGCTCGAAACAGCCACCACACCCCATGCCCTCGCAACGGATGACGCGGCGCACATTACGGGGTCGAACCGTCGCCCGATGCACATGGTGGACATGTTCGCGGGCTGTGGTGGCCTTTCGATGGGGTTCGAGAACGCGGGCTTCCTGCCGGTGTTCGTGAACGAGCTGAACCCGGATGCGATGGCGACATACCTCAAGAACCGGCATCATGTCCTCGGGGGTATGCACTTCTCTGCCAACGAGGACCTCCGGTGCAACGATGCGAACGAGCTACGTGGCCAGCGTCTGGACCAGTTGGTTGCCGACCTCAAGAACCTGCCCGAGCTTGGTCTGTCGTTCGACAAGGGCGCGACCGAACGCGCAGGCGCCGGGTCTAACCTCGACGTGCTGGCCGGTGGTCCGCCCTGCCAAGGCTATTCGGGTATCGGCATTCGTCGTTCGTATGACGTGGACAAGGCCGACCTGCCGTCGAACCACCTGTTCGTGCGCATGGCGCATGTCATCCGGCGTCTGCGTCCCCGCATCTTCCTTTTCGAGAACGTTCAAGGGCTGCTGAACGCCAAGTGGACGCGCGGCGGTACGGACAAGATCTTCCCAGACGTTCTCGCGGAATTCCGCTCGATACCGGGCTACACGGTTCGGTACTCGCTCGTGAAAGCCAAGGATTACGGGGTGCCGCAGAACCGGCCCCGCGTTCTGCTAGTAGGTGTGCGACAGGACGTTCTGGAGGCGTGCGATTTACTTGACCCGTCGGCCCACCCCGAGGACGCGGTGAAATGTGGTTTCCTCCCTAAACCAACCGGGGGCTTCCCGGACCTGATCGACTTGCTCGGAGATCTGATCGACGAAAGTATCCCCGGAATCCTTGCAAGTGGCAATTTCGCGAAAGGTCCGTTTGTAACGAAGGCCTATCCGAGGACACCGCAGAACGACCTACAGCGCATGCTCAGGACAGCGCCCTCGTGGTTCCACTCCAAGACCGTGCCCCTAACTGAGCAAGAGTATAGCAAGCACAAGCCGAATATCGTCGCGAAGTTCCAGCACATGCTGGATAACGACGGGGAAATCCCGGAGCAGTTCCAAACCAAGAAATTCTCGCAGCGCGTGTTGCGTGCCCGGTGGGGAAACACCCAGCCGAACATCACGGCGACTTCGCTCGCAGATGACTACGTGCATTTCTGCCAGCCGCGCGCGTTGACGGTGCGCGAGTGGGCGCGCCTCCAGCTTTTCCCTGACTGGTACCAGTTTGCAGGGAAGCGCACGACCGGGGGCCTACGACGCGCAGGCAACCCCCTCGAAGGCTTGTTCGACCGCGAAGTTCCCAAGTACACGCAGATCGGTAACGCGGTGCCTGTTGGGCTAGCCGAAGCGGTTGGCAAGCATTTCAGGAAGATCATCGAAAGCGCGACGTAGCCGATTGAGCGGTTACGTCGTGCTTTTGAAGTAAGACGTCTTACTTGAGGCCAAAGTAAGAGTACGTCGTGGAAAGTTGAGACAATTGACGGGATACGGTGTCGCTGACAAGTGCCCCCTCACCCGAACCAAGCCTTGCTCCGACGAAAATGCGGTCCAAAGACTTGGCAATGCCCTTCTGGGAAGGCTTGCCCCAATAGTTCCCACCACTGAGGTTGCGCACACGTTCAACGGGCATGCTCGTGGGCTTATAGACAGACTTGTTCGTAGGGACCGTAACAAAGGCATAGCGAATCTGGGCGAAAGCTTCGTCGCTCTTCTTATCTCCGAAAAACTTTGTTCCAGTTCCAACCTGAACATCCCCAAAGTGCGGGGCTCCTTGGTACACCATGTCCCACAGCATGGGAATTTGAGCATTGTCATTCCAATTGGTCTTGGTTTGGACCACCAAGACAGACAGATCCCTCCAGTGCGAGTCCGCAACCGAGTTCAAACGCTCGGTCAGCTTCTCACGGGATCTCAAATCGGTGTACAGCGTCGGATCATCTGGGAAGTTGATGCACACTAAATCGCTTTCAGTATTGGCATCGGTATTTCCGTAGGAAACCGTCAACGCTTTTTGAACGACCGTGGGAACGAGAGAACGCTTCTTGATGACAATCGAATTCGATCCAATCAGGCAGAGATTGAGGTAGTAGCAAACAAGTGTTTCCCACGCATTTCCGCCAGCGGAGAGCGTCGATTGTGACCTTCCCGCGGTAGTTGTTTCAGCAAAAATCTCGGAAAGGGACTCTCCCAGCTCCAGCAGGGCACTGGCGTTCCTGCCGCCTTGATCGAACCTTCCTTGAATGTTTGGTAGCCAGACTTGCATCATCCCGGCAACGGTTCCCGTTCCATTTATCATTTGGGTGATCTGGTCTTCACGCAGCTTTTCCACGTGGGATGTGACTGCACGTTTCGTGTCATGATCTTGGCTCATATCGATCTCGTTTGTTGCGTCGGTGGATGGCCCGTCAGGCCCATGAACTCCGAGATATGCGCTCCCCAGGGTATTGTCTAGTCATCCTAGGGTGTTTTTTTTTTGTCCTAGGATATTGCGGCGCATCGAGATGCTGTGTTGCAGACCACTCTAGACCGTCACGATCCGTTCAGGATTGTCCCTGACGGAACTCATCCCCCCATCTTATCATGGGCTTATGAAACGCAAACTCACTACCAAGTTCATCGAGGGCCAGAAGCCCGATCCGTCGAAACGTCTCGATTTTCGGGACGAGTTGATGCCGGGTCTTGTCCTGCGCATCAGCGCGTCCGGCACCAAGACGTTCTGCCTACACAAGCGCATCAACGGCAAGATGCGGCGCCTGACAATCGGACGGTTCGGCGTCGTGTCGCTGGCAGAAGCGCGTGAACGAGTGCGGCAAGTTCTTTACGAAATCGAGACGGGCCGCTTTGAGGATCAAACTGGCATCGAGGTTGAAACAAAACCCACGCTGGGCGAAATGATCCCCGACTACATTGAGAAGTACGCCAAGGTTCACAATCGTGACTGGAAGCGCAAGCAAGCGTTGCTGGAGAAATTCGCCACCCTGCACAACAAACGGATCGACCAGATCAAGCGTGCCGATGTCGTGAAAGCCTGCGATGTGATCCACAAAACCGCACCAACGAGCGCAAACCGTGCCTTGGCTCACCTAAAGCACTTGATGGGGTGGTGCGTCGAGCGCGGAATGATGGAGGCCAATCCCATCGCGGGGATGAAGCCACTTTCGAAGGAAAAACCTCGCGAGCGTGTCCTAACCGATAATGAACTGGGCGCGCTGTGGGCGGTCTGTGGCGACGAGGGCTATCCATTTGGGGATTGCATGAAGCTGTTGATGCTTAGCGGCCAGAGACGTGCCGAGGTCGCTGAAATGCGCTGGTCGGAACTCGACTTCGAAAAACGCCTTTGGACGCTGCCTTCGTCGCGGGCAAAAAACGGCAAGCAGCATTCGGTGCCGATCACTGACGCGATGCTTGAGGTGCTGTGCAAGACGCCGAGGTTCTTCAATTCCGACTATGTGTTCACGACCACCGGCAAGTCGCCCGTGTCGGGCTTTGGTCGTGTGCAGGATCGGCTCGACAAGGCATTGCCTGAGGGCACGGAGCCATGGATCATCCACGACCTGCGCCGCACGATGTCCACCAACATGGCGATGCTGGGCGTTCCACAGCCTGTCACAGAAGCATTGCTCAACCACAAGACGGGTGTGGTCTCAGGCGTGGCCGCTATCTACAATGTCTATTCATATGCCGACGAAAAGCGCGAAGCCCTCGCTACATGGTCGCAGCACGTTATGGAATTGGTTCAAAAGCAAGATGACGAAATCGCACCTCGCCAACGCAAATCCATTTGAAGGCCCGAAAGGCGCGTTCGAAGTCGTCGGGCGCGAAATTTTCATTAATGCGTGGCGTGATGATTTCAGCGAAGACCCCAAAAGCCCGGAGCATCGAGAGACACTTGCTATCCTCCGAAATGCGCTGCGGTCCGGGGAAGTAAGCGCTCACTGGCACACTCTCGACTTCAAGCATAGCGGCGACCTACGACCACAGGATCCGGACCAAGAGTTCTTTCGGTTTATCTTGCGTGATGACCTCGTTTTTCACCACGGCATGAATGAACCTGTTCGTTGTAGCATTCACATCGAACAATTGAGGCGATGGGTTCGCGGCATGGAAATTCAGCCGGCGTCCCCAACACAGTTGGCGAAGAACCGGTGCCTTGATTGGCTGGTTGAAATTTTCTCGGACCCTCAGAGAACAATTCCTCCGTTTGAAGCATTGAAGCGTGACGCCAAAAATCGGTTCCCGCGCTTGTCCGACCACGCATTCAAAGAAGCTCGCAAACGCGCCATCGAGATAACGGGGCGTGAAGACTTGGCAAAAGCAGGACGGCGCAAGAATCCAATCGGTAAATGAACTGATTTCCTTCCAATTTTTTTCTGACTCCGCATCCGCTACCTTCTGACCATCGGCTGAGAAGACGGAATGCGCATTCCTTCACCCCAAGTTGAAGGAAACCAACATGAAAATCGAAGACGGTCGCAAGACCTTGGCAACGCGCGACGACCTGAAGCGCTTTGGCATCCACGTGAGCCGCACCACGCTTTTGCGGTGGGAAGCGCGAGGGCGCTTTCCGAGGCGTATCCGCATGGCCGGGACCAGCGTTGCCTGGTTCATGTCCGAGATCGAGGACTGGCTCGCCGAGCGCGACGCTGAGCGCGCCCGCACGCACTACGCCGAATACTGACCGGCAACCCCCAACCAACCAGCTGACACCACACGCGGTTGTTCCGCCTCGTGTCGCTATGCCTATTTGAGGAAATACCAATGAACTATTGCTTGGACGACTATGCAACCCCCGCGCTTTGGACAGATGGGTGGCCGGAGCGCGTTGTCATCAAGGACCAAGAGGAATTTCTCTTCGCCCTTTGGGAACCCCATCTTGAATGCCCGGATGAGCTTTTCGTGAACCTCGTTTTTCGAAAGCGCGGATCTCGAAAAATGATCCAGAAGTTTCGAACCCTGAAGCCGGACATGCGGTTATCAACGCTCTTATGGAAATATGACCGCCACCACTTTGACCAGTATTTCAGCCCCAATGTATACGTGCGTCGGGACCGCCGCCTCGTCAGCGTCGCAGACTCATGGTTGGGTTGGTGTGATGTAGACAGCGCTGACCCAAATGCCTTCCAGCCGCATCCTTCAATGATCTGGCAGACATCACCGGGGCGAACGCAGGCTATTTGGTTCTGGGACGCTTTTCACGATTACGCGGAGGCCTCGGCATTCTCCAAGGCGCTTGCCTACCGGCACGGCGGCGACAAAGCGGGAAGCTCTGCCAACAAGATCCTGCGCCTCCCCGGTTCATTCAACCACAAACCGGAGTATGGGAAGCCGTTCATTCCGATGCAGCATTTCGCATCTGGTCTGATCTCTGAACGGCCAACGCTGTTGGCATCGAGTATCCGGCGAAAGGCCGCAACGGTTCCTCGCACCGATCTTGATCCATATCTGCAGGACCGGATGGCCGTGTTCAAAAAGTATCGACGGCACCTGAGCACGTCCACCCGGTCGCTGATCAGGCACACAGAAGTTAGGGCAGAGAACCGTTCCAATCGCATTTACGCGATGGTGGCTGGACTCGGTGAGGCAGGCGCTACGCCCAACGAGATTGCTGCTGTGATCTGGGGCAGCCCGTATTTTCGAGAAAAGCACGGTGACGACTTCGGAAAACTGGAGGAGGAGGTTTTCCGCATTCTCGACACGGTGGAGGTGACCAAATGACAACGGACGATACATTCCGCACGCTCGCCGAGATCGAAGCCAAGGAAATCGATTGGCTATGGCCTTCACTGATCCCATACGAGAAAACCACCATCCTCGAAGGCGACCCCGAACTAGGTAAGTCGTATCTGTGTATGCACATTGCAGCGTTGGTGAGCACTGGCGGAAAACTTCCCGATGGGACAAGGGTCGATAAAGGCAATGTTCTCTACATCAGCTCAGAGGACGACGCTGCCGACACAATCAGGCCACGCATGGAGCAAATGGGGGCGGACCTTGCCCGGGTCCGCGTCCTCGATGACTTCCTTGTCTTTGATGACAAAGGCCTGCGACGCCTCAGGGACGAAATGGAAGACCACACCCCCGATCTGGTCGTGGTGGACACGCTATATTCCTTCCTGTCGGACAAGGTGGACCTCGGCAAACCGACTTCGATCCGCGCTGGGCTTCACAAGCTGGACCGGTTGTTCAAGGAGTTTGGCCCGGCGGTTGTTGTGATCCGTCACTGGACGAAAGGGTCAAAGGGGAAAGCGATCTATCGAGGCGTGGGCGCCATTGATGTCGTCGGTGTTGTCAGAACCACACTTGCCGTCGCGGCGCACCCAGACGATGAGAAACTGCGCATTCTCGCCCAAGTCAAAAACAATATTGGCGCGAAGCCGCAAGGCTTTGTCTATGAAATCGTGCCGCAGGAGAAAGGCTTGCCGGTGATCGAGTGGCGCGGGCGAACTGACTATTCGGCCAACGACCTTGAGAGCCAAGGGCAAGACGGCAGGAGCGAGTTTAGTCGTGCCATCGAATTTCTGGAGAGGGTGTTGGCGACCGGCCCTATGGCATCCGCCGACTTATTCGAGCGAGCCGACAAGGAGGGTATCTCGCGCCCCACCCTGAACCGGGCCAAGTCGGAAGCTGGCGTGGTGTCAGAAAAGAAAGGGAAGGGCTGGACATGGCGACTTGACGAAACATGACCTCGAAGATGCTCAAGTTGATCAATGTACTCACAAAACTGGTGATCATCATCGCAAGTGATGTTTGTCAGCGAAATACTGAGAAAGATGAGAAACTTGAGCAACTATGTCTGGCGTTTCTCAAGTAGCGGCCAGCGACCCAAAATTTTGGCGGTGGATATGACCCCTCGTCTGCCCGGAAGACGCGCGCCGTCAAAAAAAGCCTCCCCCATCCCCCTGTGGTCACCCTTCGCCAGCACTTCCGTGAGTGCCGGGTTGGACCCTCTAGAGCGACACGGTGACTATCTATCAGTCTGTCGGATGCGAGCCGGAGCCAAATTGCCGAGTCTTTTCATGCGGTCCGCATTCGCGGTGGGTTTCGGTATCGAGCGCCGGGTTCCACTCGGGTGGCAAACTGCTCGGGCGGTCATTCTTGCACCCATCCTTTGCGATGGTAATGCGCAGCACGATGGCGCGGTTGAACAGGGGGAAGCCGACCCACAGGCCATTCAACGTGAAGAACGACAAGATGGCCCAAAGGAACATGCCCTTGAACAGGTAATAGAACGGGCCGAACAGTAGACACCACAGGCGGTGCCAGTTGCCCAAGATGATTTTCGTCTGGCCGTTGAAAGCCCATGTCGCGTGTATCGTCATTGTCGATTTCCTCACTGGCTGGTTTCGATGCCAGCGCAATAAGATTGGAAGCCATCGCCCGTCAGGGTAATTCTTGTGCCGTCGAGGGAGACCACAGGAGTAGCCGTGCCGATGCGCCGTGTCCGTGAAGGTGCCGGGATGATCGCCGTGAGCGCGGCGCACAGCGCGCCAGCCGGGATTGCGACGGGATCACCATGCGCGAAGCACGCCCCGGCGCTGCTGGCTCAATAAAACGCCGCCGCGCGCGCATTTCGCTCTCCAAGCTCGGGGTTAGTTGTAGGCTCGGTCAGTTTCGTCTCGAGGCGCTGCACCGGGCGCTGCCCAACTCGCGTCTCTACTTGGACATCGGCGACCTGAGCTGCCTGCATGGATACAACCCGCTTATCGGACGTGACCGGTGGAACGAACTTTGCTACCACGGGCAAGCATCCTTTCGTACTGAGGAGGCCGATTGAGAATCATGGCTGAAACCAAACAACATCTTGAGCTGAAGCACCTTGCTGCTGCCGTTGGAGAGTCTGAAGGGTGGACAGCAACTCTGGAGGCCTCTGAGACAACACCGACCGGCAAGCGGTGGATCGCAGATGTATTACTCGAGCGTGACGGTCGACGTGTTGCTGTGGAGGTTCAATGGTCGCCCCAGTCTCACGAAGCTTACACAAGGCGTCAGGACATATATTCCGCCTCAGGCGTCGAGGTTGTATGGATGCACCGTACGAAGAAACTGAGGCCATCTGCTCAGGTCATGGAGGGCCGCGTAAATGAGACAGCCGAAGGTGGCTACGAAGTCTTTCTTGAGGGGTATCCCGGTCAGACACTGCCAGCTCGCGACTTTGTTAGAGCAGCACTGAACGGCAGCCTAAAGTTCGGATTTTCATCAAGCGACCCAATCAACGTATATGTTCTGCAAGCGGAGGCGGAATGCTGGCACCGGGAATGCGACGAGATTTACAAAATGATCCCTATGCTTGGGATCACGATTGGCGATCCCAAGTACTCCGACCCAACGGCGCTGAAGCTCGGAATAAGTCTCTCTGAGGTAGGTCGCTATCCCATCGCCAAAAAGAAGCTTCTGAAGGGTTTAGAGCAGCTTGGCGGTTGGGAGCACGTCAAGGAACGCTACTCGCGCACCATGGAAGAAAGCTACCTAAGCTGTGGATGCCCGAAATGTGACAGGATATTGGGTGACCATTTCACAATACACTACATTTATGACGCGGTGCCGGTAGCCAAGTATCAGGCTACCATGGAAAGTCTGTTCCGGGACCAAGAGTTTGATGGTCCCGATGAGACCAAGATGTGGGTGGCTTGGTGACCCCCTCAGTCAGAACTTGCACTGCTGCCCCTGTGCACTAACGAACTTTGCCCCCCCGCTCGCCTAAGTCGAATATGACGTACAGCCTATGCCCGAAAGAATGGCCGCCTTACGCCACAGCGAGCACCTCAATTCCATCGCGCGGACACTCACCTGAACTATCTGAGCAGCGTCGAAACCGGAAAGCGCAACCCGTCGATCTTGGTGGTCGAGCGCATCGCCAAGGCCCTCGGCGTGGACATCTCGGAAATCTTCAAGCCGAACTAGGGTTGTCCCTGACAAGCCTGCTGACCTCATCTTATCGATCTGCAATGGAAACTCAGGAGATCGACATGTCCGACATCATCACATTGAAAGCCCTGTGCGACGAACTCAAGATCGACCCGCGCGAGGCCCGCGAACGCCTGCGAGCAGCCATCACCGACACCAAGGCAAACCCTGAACTGGCGAAGGCAAGGAAGCCGCGCAACCCTTGGCAGTGGGTGAAGGGGTCCGCTGCCGAGAAAGAAGCGCGGAGAGCCTTGCGGCCCAATAAGCCTGCGTAGGGCCGCTCACCAAAAAAGCAAAGACCGAGGAGCGCGTATCGCGCTCTTCATTTTTGAGCGTTGGGGTTCATACTCCGTGGGGACGGAAAAGGCCACTGCGTGACACATTCTATGCTTTGCCGGCAACTACGCTCTATCCTTCTGAAATTGATGGAGTGTCTGCCAAGCGAGATGGCGCATGAACCACACCGCTGATACTATCGCCCAAGGTGTTTAGGGGGCTAATGTGAACAGCGGCCAGTACGTTTCTTTGTCACGGCGTTTCGTCGAAATTCATTCGGTGGACTTTGACGATGAGCCGGATAGCATTTGGGCTTCTCTCGCAACGCGTGAAACGGGAAAAACGTGGGAAGAAATTCTTACGAACGATATATCTGTTCTCCTTGGCACCGCCGGATCTGGCAAAACAACTGAAATTCGTCAACATGTGAAGCGCCTCGTTGAGGATGGGGAAGACGCATTCCTGATGCGCTTGGAAGCGCTACAAGATGGAAATTTGGCGGACTCATTTGATTTCGAATTGGATGACCAGCGCGACCGATTTGAAAAATGGAAACGATCAAAAAAGGGAGGGTATCTGTTTCTTGACGCGCTCGACGAGGCGCGCCTGCCGTCTTCACGCAATGAGAGTGCGCTGGAAAAAGCCCTAGACATTGTCTCACGTGAAGTTGGGCGACGACGGGGGGCCATGCACGTTCTAGTCACCAGTCGCCCAAGCGAGTGGCTTGGGGAGCGCGATGTAAGACGTCTAACTCGTTTCATAAAGCAGACACGCGATGCCAAACAGGACTTGGGAAGAGACGATCCGACACACAAGATTTATCGGCTAGCACCGCTGGCGAGTGAGGACATTGAGAAACTTGCTGTTTCTCGCAACGTGGAGCCCACGGACTTCATACACGCCGTAAACGCCCATCTTACTAGTGCCCTAATCCAGCAACCGTTGGACGCGAACCTATTCCTAGATGTTTGGGAAAAGGCCATTGATGAAGGCCGCTCCCCCAATGACGTCTTCAAATCAAGACTTCAAGTCATGCGCGATTTGGTAGGATGGCGGCTATTCGGACGATCTGAAAACAAGGATCGCTTGAACATTGACATTCACCGGGCACGCAGGGCCGCAGCAAAACTCGCAGCCTTCGTGGTCTTGTCGGGTAAACAGGATTTTTCTGTCCAGCCGTTGGCGGCAGGTGATGCCATGAATGCAGCAAATATACTGTCTACAGATGTGGAAGCATGGACCACAACAGAGGTTCGCCAGCTGCTCGCCTGCGGGCTATTTCAGCCATCTGTTGGGGGTCGCATCAGGTTTGCGCATCGGGAGATACGGGACTTCCTTGCTGCTGAGCATTTCGACGAAAGCTTGCGTGCAAGAGCGCATTCCGAAGTAACAATCGCGCCACTTCTTGCCGAAGGTCTTGGACGTCAGTCGATCCCACAGTCAACAGAGCACGTCATGGGCTGGTTGGCGGCCTTGAATAGCGCAGCAAATGCGCTTGTGGCGAGGGTGAGACCGGCGCTGCTTGTCGAGACTGGAGACCCAAAGTCACTTTCTGCCGGCGACAAGGAGGTCGCACTACGCAGTCAAGCTCGTCTGTATGATGACCTTCGATACAGAGGCGAGTGGTTCTATCATGATGATGTAAAGCGCTTCACTCACCCTGACTTGTGGCCCGTAGTCGGCGAGCTTCTGGACCAATCCAGTTCTCCTGAATTGACTGACTTTCTAATTGAAGTTGCTCGGTTCGGAAAGATGCGTCCGCTTGCTGCCAAATTGGCTGGCTACGTAAAGCATTCAGGAATTGGCTATCGCAGCAAAGCGGAGGCGTGTGCTGCCCTCGATGAAATAGGAGATGAGTCATTTCGCGCTGATGTGCTGTCAGAAGCCCTGACAACTACACCGCCGGACGTTGAGGATACGGATACTGCTCCGAACTGGAATATGTTCCTGTTGAAGGCATTGAAGTACAGCTTTGGCGAAGCCACCTTGCTCGACGGGATTGCCATTCTTTCACGAATTTGCAGAGAACGCTCCAACTATTCGTCCGCAACATCTCAGTATCTAATAGAAATACTTGACGAACTGCCGAAACTCCAGAAGCATTTGTGGCTGTTAATATTGCTGCGCTTTGCATTAACTGGCCGATCCGAGAACCGCTATCGAATGCCCGAAGCTTCGGCTCGCTATAGAAGGTTTGTGCCTGCCATTATCTACTTGGCTTCTGACTTGTTAGGTGATGAGGGGCTGCAGCCAGACGATGAAGACTTACTCGATGCCATTGAGATGGCGATGGGCAAAGATCACAGGATCGACGTCTTTGGCCGCAAAGCGCCAACAAAGCAACTCGCGAGTGGCCTTCGGGCGCGACCGGATGTCAAGTACGCTCTCGTTCAACGACGATTAATGCTATTTTCTGATCGCGTTCAGCGGCATCGCGTTCCGTTCGGAGTATTCTACCCTTTAGAATTTGATGATAAGGAAGAAAATGGAGACGTCTTCGATCAGTCCGATGTGTTCTACTATTGCGAACTCGCATCAAAGGCCTCCGATCAAAATGAGCGGGCGTTCTTGCTTGACCTATCACAAGCCATTTTGGCCAAACTTCGAGGGGAAGAGCACAGGAATGCAGTGGGTGAGTTTAGAAAATATTTGAGAAAGTATGGGGACGACGATCAGCGGTGGAAATTCGGTGTCCGTGGCTGGTATCTCCGAAAAAAACCTCGCGTTCAACATCAATATCGCTATGACGCTCAGAGGTGGTTCCGGAAAAGGAAGGAAGCCGTTCAGTTATGGCGAACCGCCCGAAAGAATCGGAAATTTTTTTCGAAAAATCGTAAAAGTATTGCAGCAGGTGAGTTTGACAACAGCAATGCGGTTTGGCTTTTCGACAAGGCTCCAGACGATCTTGGATCGGGGACGATCCGCGCAGTCCAAGAGGAATACGGACCTAGGATTGCCCAGTTGTTCAGAGATGGCCTGCGGCAATACTGGAAGGCCAATGATACAAGCTACGCTGAAAGACGAACATACCTCGGCCACATCGGCCTGGCTGGCATCAATTTGGATTACTCAATTGGAGAGATGCCCAGCGATGCAAACCTTGCACGCAAGGCTTTCCGCTACGCGTTTCACGAGTTGAATGGCTTTCCCGAATGGGTTGGAGATCTAGCACAAGATTTTCCAAGCCAATTTTGCTCTGAGATCAAAGCTGCGTTGCTGGCAGACTTCAACACTGAGCGAGGGGACGATGACCACCACGTGTCTGATTGCGTGAGTAAAATTGCCTACTCTGATGTCGGTACTAGAAGCCTAGTGGCGCCGATGCTCCTGCGGATGATGATGCGTGATCTTCCAAAGAACCGCCGCGATAGAATGCTCTGTCTAGACATCGTGGCACGCGCCCCTGCTGTCGAGCAGAACTGCCTTTCTAGGTTTCTTGTCTCAGGCTATCGAGCGGCGTTGACCCGGTTTGATTTCAGAGAGGCGTGGGTTTGGCTTGATGGTCTCATGAATGCGAACTCAAACGCCGCTAGAAGTGTGTTGATCTCTACCTTTGGTGATCTCCACAGCGCAGGGCAGAGGGCGCTGTTTTTTGAATACTTGGGGCGCGAGGGTAACAAGCCTGCTCTTGAGGAAGGATCGGACCCTGTGCGAGGTGAGTATAAGCAAGACCCAATTCTTCTAGAGTGGTTGGTTCAGGCATCATACTTGGCATGGCCTCCCGAGAAAGATGTGAAGCACGAAAGTGTCTATTCTCCGGGGAAAGAGGATCACGCCGAGAGCAACAGAAGAAACTACACCAATATGTTGGCTGCGTTTCAAACACCCGATGTTGTCAAGGCATTTGAAAGGCTAGCCAAGTCAAAGACGCTTGCGGGCTACCGGGATACGTTTTTGTACCAGATCGAGCTGATGAAGCGAGGGGCCGGAAGAAGGCCCGAGTTTTCACCTGATGAAGCAATTCGGTTTCTCAACGATCAGTCCAAGGCACCCGCGAATGTGGAAGAGTTCAGGAAGCTTTGCCAATCGCATCTAACGACCCTCCTCGAACGGCTGCACACCTCAGACGATGATGAAAGCGCATTCTTCCGGCGAGGAGAAGCGAAGGAAGGCGATTTAAGAAATTGGCTGGCCGCCCGTCTGCGAGACGTGGGGGAGCGCTACTACACGGTCATCAGGGAGCAAGAAGTCGCGGGTGAGAAGCGGCCTGATCTCAGGCTGCATTCGAGAGTAGACGCACTGGGGAAGGTGTCAGTTGAGATCAAGCTCGCCGACATGGCGCATTGGAAAGGAGATCAGTTGGTCAACACCCCGGGCGATCAGCTTTCCAAGCAATATTTGCTTGAGCCTTCGTCCCACACAGGGATCTATGTTCTTGTGAACGCAGCTCGTCCAAGAAAGGTCGAGAAAGACAAGAAGACCAAGAAGGTCAAAAGAAGCGCCTTCCGAAAGTTTGTCGATGGCAACGCGGTCAACTTTCAAGAACTCGTCGCGCTCGTGGAAGAAAAGTGTGCCGAAGTAAATGATGGCCTCGTTGACGGTAAGAAGGTGGTCGCAGTTTCGCGCGACATCTCCGAGAAACCGTCTGACACTCCCTAGGAGGGATACGCTTAGACGCTTGATGCAATCGCTGGAGCTTGACTGTGTTATGATACCCGAATGATACCCAAGCCAAATTCCAAGATCGTGATTAGGCAACGATCAGCAGTCAAGGCCTTGTAACTATTATATTTTAATGGTGCCCGGGGGCGGAATCGAACCACCGACATGAGGATTTTCAATTAGGCTTGTGATCCGCGCATGCTGTTTCAGGATCGCTCAACCTGCAACGTAGCCGATTGAAAAGCTTGTTCTTTGCGAATGGCAGATTGTCTTGACCTGCCACACGCCAGAGCATTCAAGCTCACCGCTCCTGCAACCCCAGTGATACCCACGGACACCCAAGTAAACGGCTTCAGGGCAGCGCTTTGCTTAGTTCCAACGCAAGCAGCGGCCTCAGTCTCCAGTTGCTGAACGCGCGCCTAGTGGCTACGCACGTATGACTTTTGCGCCAGAACAAAGCCCTGAACCGTGGCGCCCCTTTCCTTTTGAGGTCAGCTATGTCTGTGAAATTGGTTGATGCACGGCAGATGTCCCAGTTGCTCGCGAAGCTATTCAAAAGACACGATAAGATCTATGTCGCTAGCGCATGGGGTTCCAATGGGCCTGTCGCTGATAGCCTGTTCAAACAGGCTCACAAGTTCCGCTCGGTGACTTTTGGGTTGGCATTCTGTCAGACCGACCCCGACCTAGTTGATCGAATGGTTGGCGTAGCCAATAGCTTTGTCGCGCTGAGCGACAAGGGGACATTTCACCCGAAGCTCTACTACTGTTCCACCGGGAACGAAGCAGAGGCTGTCGTCGGAAGCTCGAACTTCACAAATGGCGGTCTCGGCGTGAACATTGAAGCAAATTTGCACATCAAGGGGCCAGTGAGCGCGATTGTATTCAAGGAAATACGTGAAACCATCGAGAATTTTTCGGCACTACAGCAGCCTGTCACCAAAGATCTAGCAGATAGGTACCGTCTTCAGTTTGGCGCAGCAAAGAAACTCAAAAAGCCCAAGAACCCGGTACTTCCAGGATCAAGTCCAAGAGCTAAGCAGTTGGCGTCCACGTTGGCAAACATGAGCTGGTCAGATTACGCTACGGCTGTTCGATCTGGAAAGTATCACAACTTGTCGGAACGATTGGCGCTCTTGCGAGCGTGTCAGCGAATGATCTCTGGTGTGAGTTCGTTCGGGGACCTTTCCCCGAATGAGTGGAAGGCGATCTCTGGGGTCATCGGAAAACGACAGAGGGAGGCGGCAGGACTCGACGACCATGATTGGGGATGGTTTGGCTCCATGAAGGGCATGGGAGACTTTGCAAATAGGGTATCAGAGCAAGACCCGCACCTTGCCGCTGCACTGGATGGCATTCCACGCCATGGTGACGTAAGCAAAAATCAATATGACCGGTTTTGCGAGAGCTTCCTTTTGGCCTTCAAAAAATCGCAGAGAACTGGAAGCTATCCAACTGCAACAAGATTGCTTGCCATGAAACGCCCAGACGTTTTCGTTTGTATCAGTAGACCTAATTTGGATGGCATCGCGTCAGGACTTGGATTTGCCAAGTCAACGCTCAATCTCGAAAACTACTGGGCGCGAGTAGTCGAGCCGATAAGGGTATCCCCGTGGTTCAATTCCGCCAGGCCAAACGGCGTTGATGCAGAGTTGTGGGACGGTCGCGTCGCCATGCTCGATGCAATTTACTATAACCCAGCTTGAACAGAAAATCCTACCTACTGAAATCCGGTATGCGATCGGGGTGTTGTCATAATCGCTTGTCAGTTGGTATTGAGACCTCCGCCTGCAGAAATAGCCATGACCCCCGAAGAGCAGGACGATACACGTCGAAAAGATCAAAGCGCTTCGGTTTCGACTTCCTCGACGACCCCCGCCTTCAATTCGGTGCGAATCCACTTGCGGGCCGCATTAATGCTCTGACGATAGTCGTCTGCGGATAGTGAAAGTGACTCCGGCGACGTGGCTCTGTCGAGATCGTCCATGCTCCAATCATCTGCCAACCGCTTACTGATGGCGTAACACGTAGCCTTTCCGACCCGGAAAGCAGTGAACCGCTGCGCTGCTTTGAGAACCAAAGAACGAATGACTTCTGGATCACCTTGACCGGCAAATGAAACTTCCAGTTCAGCGGCCATTCGGTCAACGGCGGAGTATTTGCCATTCACAAAAAGGGTCTGAGCCTCCTTGTAGAACTTCCCAGCACGTCCTTTGATCCCCTTGGCCTCGATTTCCTCTGGCGAAGTCAGGATTTCAATAGTCGGCACCCGTTCGAGCGCCTTGGACTCCTTGGACAGCTTCGCGCCTTCCGGCGCTTTACGCACATGCTTCTTAGTCGCGCGTCGGGTTTGGTGTCGGATCGAACGTAGGATGCCTTCTTCGTCGTCGTCCAGACGATCGCCCTCAGTTTGTTCGCTTTCGTCGTTACCTTCATCAACATTGTCTACCCGATCCGGCAAAGCTTTCGAAGGCGCGAAGGCGACCGTAGGCACCTTGAACTCATCGAGCAACTTCTGAAGGTCCTGCTGAAGGTCGTCGAGATTGTCATCAGTCGGTGGGTGGGCGTTCCGGATGACTTCTTTTACCCACTCAGGCATCAATTCCCGCACCGTTCCGGCAAAATGCTCGGCTGTCAGCGGCGAGCGGTCCCCCGGCGACGTCAGTCCGTCGCGATACTGATTGGGTAGAGCCATGGTGTCGGGCAGAATGATTTCTACGGTCAGAACTGTAGAGCCGAACGGGATTCCGAAGTTTGGCGCTGCCGCAGACCACCGCTTTCTATTCTTTATGTCGTACCGCTCGTCTTTGTGGACAAGAGCACAGAAGGTGGTGGACTGCGTGGCGGGATTCTTGAGAGCGCTAATCGAGTGACTATAACTCGGATGTTTTGGATCGTGTATGTAGTGCACACGCACTCCGGTCTCCGGACACGTCATTACTTCCGCATTCGGCAACTCGGAGAGGATGGACGAAAGCGGTTTGAGCGTGCGATTGCGTCCCGTTTCATCCTTGCCCCCACCTTTGGTCATTGACACGTCTATGCGAACTTCGACTCCCGGTCGGAAGGCTGCGAAGCGGCGAAAAATCTGTGAAGTGACATAACTACGCTCAACCTCGACGCCTTTGCCGATAGGTTCGGCGACGGTATCGTGATCATCGTCCTCTCCGAACAGAACCACCTCGGTCCAATCGAAACTGGTGTCCTGACCTTCGGCTTCTGCAGCTTCTGTGACATCATAGACCGTGTCCTCGGTCCCGTCTTCGAATATCACGGGGTACCGGACATACGTCATTTCCGCTTCGTCGTAGCCGATGGTTACCTCATGAACTGCACCATCCTTGCATGACCGATATCGGATGCCTGCCGGATTCACAGTCAGTCCGGACACCTTTGCGCCGATCCCGAAATTGCCATCCAACGCCATTGGCTTGTTGATCGAAGACGACAGGTTTGTTGCGGTGCGGAGTTCGGCATCATCCATACCGGGGCCGGTGTTCCAGAAGGTAAGCTTGCGGACACCATTGACCATAGTGGGATAGATTTTGACCTCACGTCGGCCGTCAGGCGCGAGAGCAGCATTCTCTTGCGCGTTCATGAAGAACTCACGCACCAAGGTGTGCGTAGGTGCTTGTTCAATCAAGCGGTTGATCAGGAAACGATCATCATGGATTTGCAGCGGTTCGGCACTCATCACTTCTTCCTCAAAGCTTAAAAGTCTCGGAGTCGCCTACCGACGACGAGCTGAATTTCCGCTCCAGATCAGAGGTGGCCTCCCGAAGCGCTCTAACGATCTTTTTTACGTCCTGCTCATCGTACTCGTAGGCACGCTTGTTTGACAGATTGCCGATCTTGCGAATGGCATCCAGCGCCGTGCGCGTGCGCCCTTCAGCCAATTTTACGAATTTCTCTCTTTTCTCTGACATAACAATCTCACGAATTTCTGTGAACTATTCCAAAATATGTACACTCCTCTCAGAGTCAAGACCTCGCTCATCTTAGGGAATTTCGCAGCCACTTGAACCATGAGGTCGGAGCCTGCAGCGTGCTTAGCAACTGAAAATTTGAAGGATTCGGCATCTTTGCGACTGCTATCCGAGGATGATCCACAGTCGCCAAAGACCACGCGGGTATCTCGTTCTGGCACAAGTCGATCCAAAACCCTGCAAGCCATCTAGAGTTGTCCCTGACGCGGCTCGTCCGCCCATCTTATCATGGGCTTATGAAACGCAAACTCACCACCAAGTTCATCGAAGGGCAAAAGCCTGATCCGTCCAAGCGCCTCGATTTTCGGGACGAGTTGATGCCGGGTCTTGTCCTGCGCATCAGCACGTCAGGCACCAAGACGTTTTGCCTGCACAAGCGCATCAAGGGCAAAATGCGGCGACTGACCATTGGACGGTTTCCCATCATCTCGCTGGCTGATGCGCGGAAGCGGGTGCAACAGGTGCTCTACGAAATTGAGTCGGGCCGGTTCGAGGAGCGCACCGGCGTCGAGGTCGAAACGAAACCGACGTTGGGTGACGTGATCCCTGATTACATCGAGAAGTACGCCAAGGTTCACAACCGCGACTGGAAGCGCAAGGACGCCCTGCTGGCGAAGTTCACCACCCTGCACGGCAAACGGATCGACGAGATCAAGCGCGCCGATGTCGTGAAAGCCTGCGACGTGATCCACAAATCCGCGCCGGTCAGCGCGAACCGCGCGCTGGCCCACCTCAAGCACCTGATGGGCTGGTGTGTCGAGCGTGGCATGATCGATGCCTCCCCCATCGCCGGGATGAAACCGCTGTCCAAAGAACGGTCCCGCGAGCGCGTGCTGACCGACGATGAGCTGGGCGCGCTGTGGGAGGTCTTTGGAGACGAAGGCTATCCTTTCGGGGATTGCATGAAGTTCCTCATGCTCAGCGGCCAGAGACGCGCCGAGGTCGCTGAGATGCGTTGGCCGGAAATCGACATCCAAAAACGCCTTTGGACGTTGCCTTCTCTGCGCGCCAAGAACGGCAAGCAGCACACTGTCCCGCTCACAGACGCTATGGTTGAGGTGTTGCGCAAGACACCGAGGTTCTTCAATTCGGACTACGTGTTCACAACCACCGGGAAAACTCCCATTTCAGGGTTCGGTCGCCTGAAAGATCGGCTCGATAAGGCATTGCCCGAAGGCACGGAGCCGTGGATCATCCACGACCTTCGCCGAACAATGTCCACCAATATGGCGATGCTGGGCGTCCCACAGCCCGTCACCGAAGCGCTGCTCAACCACAAGACGGGTGTGGTCTCAGGCGTGGCCGCTATCTACAATGTCTATTCATATGCCGACGAAAAGCGCGAGGCGCTTGAGCTTTGGAATAGTCATGTCAAAAAATTCACCAGATCAGCCGTATTATCTGAAGTACCTCGAGTTGGGGTGGCTGGATCGTCCACTCCCACAAGCGCCTGAATTCTTCACGCAAAAAGCAATTGACCGGCTTTGCCGCATTGGTGGGGCGGACGATGAAACCGACCGAATACGCCTAGCTGATGATCTTCGAACCATCGCTAAAGTCTTTTGGGTCGCGGCTATGTCCAGTCCTCTCGGCGTTCAAGGTGGGCCAGAGTCACAGACGCCTGACGCCAGAAAACGAACAATCACGAGTTCGGTCTTGCGTACTGCCGAGCAGTTGATCGAAGTGCTTTCCGATGAGAACCTGACCGCTCTTTCTGAATGGCCTGACGAGTTGCCATCGCCCCCGCCGAACCGGCACACACTGATCGAAGAACTTACCAAACTAAGGAACCGAACCCGCGATCTTGTCGAAGTCTTGGATGATCGAAAACGGAAAGGTTCGTCGGTGTCTCAGGAGTTCAAAATCGATTTCGGGAACGCACTCGCAGGCGTGTTTGAACGTCACTTCCCAAACGCTCGTCATTCACGAGGCGGCTATGATCGCACTCCGGGCCCGAGCAGTGAGTATCAGGAATTCCTGAACGACTGCGCGCAAGAGGTCTTCGGCAACGGTTTCAAGTTTTCGGGAAACGTCTTGGACGAAGTCGCAAAACTGCGAGGCAAGAGATAAACCTGCGCAACCAAAGCGCAGCTTTAGCTACGCCTTTGATATCACTGCGTTTCAATCTGTCATATGTTGTCCAAACATGGAGCCGGCTCTTTTGTCTAACCGACGAAAGGGAAATTCCATGAAGGATGAAACAGACAGACCGTTGCTTGTAACGCGCGACGACCTCAAGCGCTTTGGCATCCGCGTAAGCAATACGACTTTGCTTCGCTGGGAAGCCCGCGGACGCTTTCCCCGAAGGGCGAAAATCGGCGATACAACGGTCACGTGGTTCATGTCCGAGATCGAGGACTGGCTCGCTGAACGCGCCGAAGAACGCGCTCGCACGCACTACGCCGACTACTGATCACCCAGACAAGGAGAACTGAGATGCGAAAAGCATTTCGCTTCGAGGGTGACATGTTGTCGTCCTCGGTTGCCAAAGCCGCGCTCGCTTGGGCGCGGAATGGCGGCAAAATCGTCGCCCTGCATGGCATTGATGATGACGGCCAATGCACGTGTGGCAAGGCCGATTGCAAGAGTCCGGGCAAGCACCCAATCGCAGACTTGTTTCCGAACGGGCAGCATAGCGCCACGACCAGCGCGGTTAAAATCCGTCGAGCGTTCAAGAAGTACCCCAAGGCCAACTTTGGCGTCATCCTTCCGCCGGGCGTGGTTGTGCTCGATGTTGACGGCCCGGAGGGGGCCGAAACCTTCAAGAAGCTGAACCTCCCGCCCACTCTGTCGGTCCGCACAGGTCGCGGGACACACTACTATTTCCGCGCCTCGGAAGCTCTACCCAAGAGGAAAGCGCCGCTTGCTGGCATAGACATCAAGGACAATGCCAGTGGATATCTCGTCGGTCCGCCCAGTATGCACAAATGCGGTCGCCGGTATCGCGTGCAGCGCGGAGAGGACCGCGTGGCGGCGCTGCCTGCCGAATTCGTGCGCTCTTTGAGGCGCGACAAAGCCCGCACAGCGAATTTCGACACAGTTGGTGCCTTCAAAGCCGGAAGCCGCAACAATGAGCTGACCAAGATTGCGGGATCGCTCAGGTTTCGCGGGTTGGCCGAAACGGCAATCGCAGGCGCGTTGCAGGCAATCAACGCGGCGGCGTGTTGCCCGCCGCTCGATACCGATGAGGTCGAGCGTATCGCCTCCAGCGTCGGCAAATACGAGACTGGGCATGAAGAGGCTTTCGGCTGGCTCGGAGACGTCGAGGAATCCACGCCGCAATTCTCGATGTATCCCTATGTCGTGAAAGGTGCCTTGACTGTCCTCGACGGGAACATGGGCCAAGGGAAATTCACCTGCGCCATCGCGGCCGCCGTGACGACAGGGAAGCCCCCGCCGTTCGTGGATAACATAGAAAAAGGCTCAGTCCTTTTCATGTCTGCGGAGGACGATCCGTCGCGGGTGTTGAAACCCCGCCTCATGCAGGCTGGGGCCGATGTCTCGAAAGTCCGCTTTCAGCAGGAGCCGTTTTCCTTGGACGAGCGTGGCTTGGCGTTGCTCCGGCAGGAACTGTCGGCAAACACGCCCGCCCTTGTCGTGATCGATCCGATCATCGCCTGCATGAAGGAGGGTGCGGACGGGAACAAGGCCACTGAGACCATGCACTTTATGGTGCAGATCGACCAGTTGGCGCGCGAGTTCGACACGGCCATCCTGATCGTGCGGCACCTACGGAAAGCGCGGGCTGACCATGCCATGCACCAAGGTATCGGATCGATCTCGATATCAGCGCGTGTGCGCTCGGGCCTGATCCTCGCGCCGCATCCAGACGACCCGCGCCTGCGCGCGGTCGCCCACGCCAAGTCGAACTATGCCGAACCCGGGCCGACAATCGTGTTCGAGATGCAGAGCACTGGCCCGCGCTCGCACCCCCGCGTGAAATGGCATGCCTGTGAGCCTGAGCTAACGGTGGGCGAACTTCTCGCGCCGCCCGAGGCCGAGCGGGGCCGACCGCCACGAGAACGCGACACAGCGACCGCGTGGCTGGAAAGCGTTCTGCGCAAAGGGCCGGTCAAGAAGAAGGTGCTGGACGTCTGGGCCAAGGAGGAAGGGGTATCTCTACCGACCCTCCGGCGTGCGGGCGAAGCACTGGGCGTGGTGAAGTCGAAGGAGGGCAAGGCCTCCGTCTGGGCGCTGCCCTGAACCATGCCACCAGCATCACTTGCTCAGAAGTCGCACACGTGTGGGATTTTTGAGCAAGTGTTCATCCCCACAAAAAACCGCGCTCCGACGAGTGCAAATTGGAAGAGAAAGAGGACAAAATGCCCGAACGTGCAGAACACCTAACCCAACTAGGAGATGCAATTTTTGACGCTATTGAGATCGAGTTGGAGCGGCAGGAAAACTTGCAGATCGATTTGACCTGTATGGAAATTGCGAAAATCTTGATTGAGATTGCACACGCCCACATGTCATTTGATATGATGAGCGACGAAGAACTTTCCGAATATGGATGTGTCGTTGGGCAGAAATTGAACTGACCCATGGATCAGCTTGAGAAACTAAAATCATGGCGGGGGCTGTCAACCGAGGTGGCCTCCGCCCAATTCTCCACTGGCGGATGACCTATGACGAAGCGAGCGGCTCAGGGCCGAAAATCTCGGCAGTCGATATGACCCCTCATCTGCCCGCAGGGTGCGCGGCGTTAAAAAAACACCTCCCTCCTTCCCCCTGTGGTCGCCTTGTGACAGCGCCGCATCGGGCACCGCGCGGAACGCCTCAGACTGACCCGTTGACTATCTATCAGTCTGTCGGGCGTTAGCCGGACCCAAATTGCCGAACCTTTTCATGCGGTCCGCATTCACGCTGGGTTTCGGCATGGCGCGCCGGGTTCCACTCGGGTGGCAAACTGCTTGGGCGGAGGTGCTGGCGGTCATCCCTGCACCCACCCCTTACGATGGTAGTGGCGCAACACGATGGCGCGATTGCACAGGGGGAAGCCGACCCACAGACCATTGGCCGTGATAAGCGACAAGATCGCCGACAGGAACATACCTTTGAACAGGTAGTAGAATGGGCCGAACAGCAGGCACCACAGGCGGTGCCAGTTGCCCAAGATGGTTTTCTTCTTGCCGTTGAAGGCCCATGTCGCGCGTATCGTCATTGCCGATTTCCTCGCTGACTGGTTTCGATGTCAGAGCAATAAGATCGGGGACCAGCGCTCGTCAGGGTAATTCCCGCGCGGCCTATGGAGACCACAGAGGTAGTCATGCCGATGCGCCGCGTCCGCGCGGATGTCGGGAGAACCACCGTGAGCGCGCCACACAGCGCGCCAGCCGGGATTGCTACGGGATCATCATGCCCGAGGAACGCCCCGGCGCTCCTGGCTCAATACAACGCTGCCGCGCGCGTTTAGCTCTCGGTCCTCGGGGTTAATTGTAGGCGCGGTCAGTTTCGCCCCAGCCCGCGGCGCAGGTCGCTCAGCGTCAATCTGAACGGATGCCCGGACATGCTCAGGTTCAGGGGCAAGGGCGGCCCGTTCCTGACCAGCGTTTCCTCAAGAGACCACGGTTCGTCATGCTGCACGACCGAGATTGCCGCGTGCTTGGCGATCCATTCTGTTAGCTTGTCCTCGTGGTGGCGATCCATGCGCACGCGATTTCGCTTGTCGCGCCAGAACGCCAGTTCAAGTTCCTGTTCGAGAAGGGCTGCGAGCGACAGGCGCAAGGTCGACGTGCGCACCGTTCCGCGTCGGTGGTTGCGCCAGAGGCGGCTTTTCATGGGCGTCGGCCCACCTCGGCGCACTGGCCCATCTTTCGGGGGCGCTATGCCGATGTAGAGCAGGTGCCGCCCGTCACGCTCTATGCAACCGTCCCTTGGAACCAAAGGCAGGCGGTTGTCGAACCACCAGCCGTAGACGCCGTGCGTGACCACGTGCCGGTCGATGAAATCCAAGACATGATCAGGCAGCAGGAGGGCTTCGGGCGACAGAACGGACCTCGCCTCGCCATATAGACTATGAGTCAACCAATAGGGCGCGCGTCCCCCTGCCTCTTTCTGCATTCCTGAATGTCGCCAGTGACTTCGGGTCTTCCGTAAGCCTAGTCGAATATGACTTATAGTCTATGGCTGAGGGCGTGACCGCCATGCGCCATGCCGCGCATGTCAATTCAATCGCGCGTTTCGAGAAATATCCAGCGGATCAAGAGGGAGAAGGACCTTTCGCAAGAAGAGGTCGCCCATTGCGCGGACATTCACCAAACCTATCTGAGCGGCGTCGAGACCGGGAAACGCAACCCGTCGATCTTGGTGGTCGAGCGCATCGCCAAGGCCCTCGGCGTGGACGTCTCGGAAATCTTCAAGCCGAACTAGGGTTATCCCTGACACGCTCCGACCTTGCGTCTTATCGATCTGCATCAGCAACTTAGGAGATCGACATGACCGACATCGTGACGCTCAAGGCCATCTGCGACGAACTCAAAATCGACCCGCGCGAGGCCCGCGAACGCCTGCGCGCCGCCGCCAGCGATGCCAAGGCGAACCCCGAACTTGCAAAGGCGAGGAAGCCGCGCACGCCGTGGCAATGGGTGAAGGGGTCCGCAGCCGAGAAGGAGGCGCGCCGCGCCTTACAGCCGAAAAAGGACTGATGACTTCGCTGAATGGCCATCAGGAAAATGAACGGAGCGGGTAGTTCGCTCCGTTTTTTCTATTCCTTCACCAGTTCATTCACTCGGCAATTTCGACCATGCATTGGCTTCATGAAGTGACACATGCAGACCATCTGGAAACCCGGCTGTGCCGACAATCACCATCAAGAATGCATTCAACTCATGCTTTGAGCGAGCGAACAGGTCGGCCATTGATGAAATGTCAGTTCCAGAAGGGGTGGGAATTGGTTGCGGGTGAGTGTGCCAATCTCCGAAATAGTGCAGCCCAGATTTGTGCAATGCGCTGATCTCCCGGCGTTCCGCAAAACGGTCTGCGACAAAGAAGAAGCGCCCTCGTCGGTCGGACCGCCTCGGACCGGTTGCCAGCTTGACTTGGATGCATTGACCTTCGACCGCGCCGAATAGCTGCCCACCAGCTTCAGGCATTTTCGGGTCCAACTGTCGCCATCTAGCAAGGTGATCGAGAACATCCTGTTCTAGGGTCAGAAATTGCCCACTTTCCCCAACGGGGTAGCGAATACTCATGCTTCTCCGCAAAAAGCACAGTCTCCCTTTTGCCTCCACTCAAATCTCCTCGTTCCGCCGAACTCAGGAACGTTAGAAAAGCAATTTAGGAAGTCCGGGGTGAAGCGCCCTCCTTGTTCGGCAATTTCTTCCTTCGAAGCCCAGTAAACGGCCTCTGTCCCGGAGTGCACCTCACCAAGCAGTGCTTTCGTTGAGGTCTTCGCCACTAAGGCCGCTACGCCTGACAACGATACTGGCCCATATGGTTGAAAACTGGCCCCGCAGTGGGGCTGTTCTCGCGTCGTCTCGGTGTCCCACTCACACACTGTTCGTCGTGCCCTCCCGAAATGGTCCATACCGCAAGCAAAACATGGGCCGTTGGAGCCGATCAATACGGCGTGTCCTGCAACAGAAAAGGGTTCTGCCCACCCATAGATCACAGGGGGGAAATCCGCTTCGCTCCTAGCCACTTGGTTAAGCCTGCCTTCAGCCACCCAACTGCCAACCGTGGACACGATCAAATCGGTGTTGTGAAACACCTCAGGACGTTTGCCGTAGAGCGATTGCCAGCCCTCGGAAAAGTACTTGATCGAGCGCATATGCGGGAAGTCAGCAGCCAATTTTTCTGCCAGTGACTTCGCTTTGAACGTCCTGACTTGCGTGACCCCGAGCGTATGGCGCCCAACATTGGGATACTCCAGAAGTTCCGGGTCGACCAATGAGATCGTGCCAACACCCGTCTTGGCCAGAAGCAGAGCAACCTCGCTTCCCAATGATCCCGCGCCGATCATCAGAACACGCTTGTCAAACAAAGGGGCGACTGTAGGGGTGTCGCGCCCGTGAATCCACGATGGGTCCGCGCGCATAGTCTCGTGGCGCTCAACCTTGTTCCCCCCGAAAAGCCGCTGCATTCGGATATGGGTCGGTACCTTTCCAGGCCGAAAGCCCTTCTGCACCATGTCTGGGCGTCGCCCGGCTTTCATACCTTGTTTGACGGGGGGCATAACTTCGACGGCGAAAAACACCGGTCCATCATCCGTGCGCCCCTCGAAGGAAACGGTGAACTTGTCATCAGCGGTTACAGCCGCATCTCCCAGCAGTTCTACGGATTCGGGTGCCAACTCCCGCAAAAAGCGTAGAACCGCCGCACCCGACCTCGGGTATTCCGAAGGCAGAATGGGCCTATTGAGGGCGATGTGTGTCGCGGTGTTGAATTTGTAGTCCTTCTTGTTCCCCGGAAAACGGTTGCGAAGCCAACTCTCCAAGGTCGTGTGGTCATCTGCCAGATAGTAGTCACCTGTACTGCACCACAGGGACACCCGACGAGAGGGACCGCCGGGCGGCAGGAGGCTGACGATGTTTTTGCCCCCATCAGTTTTGCTCCAATAGGAATCGAACTCGTCCGCGAAATCACGGATAAACGCGTCGTCGTATGAAGCGACGATCAATCGAGTGGCTTCTTTGATAGCGTCCCATATTAACCCTTTGGGGCTCAAAGGATTGTGCTCTGTCCCCGGTGGGTAAAGGCAAAATGCACCGTCTTTTTCGATGTGCGGATACTGCATAAACCGAAATTTTTCGGTGCAGTACACGCGCGGCTTTGTCCACGGGAAATCCTGCAAGAGCACCACTTTCAGATCAAAGCGGTCAGCTTGATGTTGAAACGGGACAACCCATCCGTGGATTGGGTCCTTGGCCTCGTATCGAGACAATTCGCCCTGCGTGAGGTCTCGCGCATTCGGACATTGAGCGAGCACCCAGCGGGATAACTCAGCTATCATGAGATCGGTAGGTTCAGACGGCCCAGTCAATGCCGACTACCCGTAGCGGCCTCCGCCGTGCTTGTTCACAGCGGCGAGGTCATTGCTTTGCTCAGCGTCAACCTTTTCCACAATCCCCAAAGTAAGGGCAGCAGGTGCAGCCAACTCGCTTGCCTTTGTCTCAAGGCCAGCGTCGGGCACATAGAGGGTGAGATCGTCTGGGATACGCCCGCCAAATTGGTCTTGTAGGGCTTCGAAAGCTGCCGTGCGGTCTGACGTCTGTGTCAGCGCGTCTTTCAGGCGCTCAGCAAGCACTCTGGCCTTCGCAACGAAATCGCTGCGTTCCTCAGCTGACCAACCCTGATCCAACCGTGCGCCTTCTACGACCGGGTTTGGAATGTCATTGGCCAGAAAGTCGGGCAAGTCTTCCGCGACTCGCAACAACGCCAGATCGTCTCTATCGCTGGCAATTGCTGCCGACGCCTTCTCAAAGACCGACACGACTGCGGCCATGAGTGCAATTGATGCCAACCTTCCTTCGGGCCATTGGAAGTCTTTCCAGCCCTTTAGATAGCGGCTGACGGTTCGGACCTGCTCGCCGTATTGTTTCACGGCATCGACAAACCAGTCTTCGAGTTTTCGCGGGTCGGATTTCATCCAACCCTCGTTGCGGTGCGCGAGCATCATCTCGTCGTGAGACAACATTCTATACGCGGTGTCTTCCATCATTAGTTCGGCTGTGAAGTCTACACCACGACTTTGGGCATCTTTCACGATGCGCTGAAAATCCGTATCCGGCACCGAGTACAGTGCGAGATCGGTATGCATGGTGTCGTCAATCTTCACTCGAATGCACGAAGGCTTATCCGTAATGAGTTGCCAACCCTTTCTGTCGCAAAGTGGCGCTAGAATGCGCTCGATAATGAAAAAGTAGGCGGCGCTTTGGACAACCGGCGACCTGTCTCCACCCTTTTGAAAGTAGGAGACGGGCATGAAAAGCCCATCGTCCAAGTCAATCTCCTGAGGCGGCACATGCGCGGGCTGGTTGCAGGTGTGGTACGAGAAGCTGCCCTGCATCCTGAACTTCGGGGTCTGGTAACTACGCACAGGTACTGGCGCTTGATCTTCGAACAAGACCTGATCACCCAGAGCTTTCGCAAATGACCCAAACTGCGCGGAGATTGCGCTGCGAATCTCATCCCGAGCGTCCCGCAGTGTCCGTTCCTGTTCCTCCGAAAGGTTCAATGCGAACTTGTAACCCGAGGGCCGGGACACGAAGGCTTTATGTGCGTTAACAGGCATTAAACTGTCCCTCTTCTGGTCTTATCTTGTGGTGGTGACGCCGCTTGCCCATATACTTGGGGGCACCGGACCGAGTCTTCAATACCAGAGGTTGAGCATCGTGGCAAAGTTTGTTTCCCTTTCGTTCTGGATTACCTTGGCGGTCTATCTGGCTTTGGCATCACCGCTTGCCGTTGGCTGGATCGAGACTTGGCTTGCCGCCAACTTGCCTGTTCTGGGATCGCCAGTTGCCAACCTTCTGACTTCTAGAGTTGTCGCGGGGGTCATCTGGGGTAGCATTGCGCTGTTCATCGTCGCGCCAGGCTGGCGTCTTCTTTGGAAGCTACCTTTCGCGGGGCAATGGTTCGCAAATCGCTATTTTCCCGACTTGAACGGCGAGTGGGTTGTGACGGTCCAATCCAATTGGCCAATTGTGGAACGCTTGAAAACCGCCGCCTCCAGTAACGAAATCACGTTTGATCCTGTCAACGACGAGCGCCCCGGTCTTCTGGAAGCGATTTTTGATGTGAAAATCAAACAGACGTGGTTTCAGACCGACGTGGCCTTTCTGCCAAATGAAAAAACGCCACTGCTAAGTTCTGAAACGATCTCAGTGGAATTTTTTAAATCAGAGAATGGGAATAAGTCGGTTGCATGGGTTTACGAGCAGACCAACAAGCAAGACAACTCTCAGCCTCTCGCGGTGACGGATCAACCGAAGTTCTATGGATCTGCTGTGCTGAACGTTAACGGGGATGCGACCGAACTAAAGGGACAGTACTGGCAAAACCGGTCTTGGAACCTCGGCCTGAACGCAGCTGGTCTGATCGTGCTTCGAAGAAAACCAAGAAAAAGCATGATTGCACGACTGGTCGAGGTCGCTACCCGAGTGATACCCAAACGTACCAAGGAACAACGCTGACACACCCTGTAAGTGCGTAACTTATTGATCTTAATTGGTTTTAATGGTGCCCGGGGGCGGAATCGAACCACCGACACGAGGATTTTCAATCCACTGCTCTACCCCTGAGCTACCCGGGCACGGGTGAAGCCTTCGCTTCGGGTGGAGGCGGTTTAGCCGAGGTCCGGGCCGGTGTCCAGCATGTTTTCGACAGAAAATTCACTTGGTTGAACTGTCCCTTTCATTGGCCATGATCGCGGGGTAAATCCTTGGGCATGCCCTTGATCCCTGACCGTCTATCGACCTTCTTTGCCCATGACTTCGACAGCGTGATCGATGTCCGGAGTCCGGCCGAATATGCCGAGGATCGGGTGCCCGGGGCGATCAACCTGCCGGTTCTGGACAATGAGGAACGGGCCCGCGTAGGCACGATTTACAAGCAGGAAAGCCCGTTCAAGGCGCGCAAACTTGGCGCGGCACTGGTGTTTCGCAACGCGGCCAATCACGTGGAACGGTCGCTTTCGCACCATGAAGGTGGCTGGCGACCTTTGGTCTATTGCTGGCGGGGCGGGCAGCGGTCCGGCTCGTTCACATGGATGTTGCGCGAGATCGGCTGGCGGGCGGAGGTCCTGCAAGGGGGCTATCGGACCTATCGTCGCCTTGTCACAGGGTTCCTTTACGATTCGCCTTTGCCGCATCGCCTGATCCAACTGGGCGGTTACACCGGAACGGCCAAGACCGCGCTGCTTTCGCGTTTGGCGGCGCAGGGAGTGCAGGTGCTGGACCTCGAAGGATTGGCGCGGCACCGGGGCTCACTGCTGGGCGAGATGCCGGGCGGCCAGCCGGCGCAGAAGGGGTTCGAATCCGATCTGGCGCGTGCGCTTTGTGCGCTTGATCCGGCCAAACCGGTGGTGGTCGAGGCGGAAAGCAGCAAGATCGGCCAGATCAATCTGCCGCCTGCGCTTTGGGATGCGATGAAGGTTGCGCCCTGGATCGAAGTCGCGGCCCCGATCGAGGCACGGGCGCAGTATCTCGCCAAGGCCTACGAGGACATTCTGGCCGATGCACCGCGTCTGAAGGATCGGTTGACGCCGCTGCGCTATCATCGCGGGCATGAGGTGGTGGATCGCTGGGACGCGATGATTTCCGCTGGCGACCGGCTGGGTTTGTGCCGGGCCTTGGCCGAAGACCATTATGACCCGGCCTACCGAAGTTCGATGCGGGCGCAGGCACCGCAGATCCTGCACCGAGAAGAAGCCGCGTCGCTGGAGGCGGGCGCGTTGGACGAGTTGGCCGCCCGGATCGCGGCGCGGGTTCACGCGATCCGGATCTGACCGGTCTCTGCCGTGATCCTTCCGATGCAGGCCGCTGGATAGCCGGCCTTGCGCAGTGCGGCCAGTTCGGCGGATCCGTCGCCGCCAACCGCCGCCAGCAATCCTCCGGAGGTTTGCGGGTCGATCAGCAGATCGTGGTGGGGCGTTTCCTGAAGATCGGGGAAGGGGGCGCGATTGTCCGGATACAGGCTGGACCGGATCCCCTTTCGAGACAGTTCCAGCGCGCCGGCCATCAGGGGCACCCTATCAAGGTCCAGTTCCGCGCCAGTGCCAGAGTTCATGCAGATGTTCCGCAAATGGCCAAGCAGGCCAAACCCGGTGACATCGGTCATCGCATGGGCGCTGCGCAACAGTGACGAGGCCACCGCCTGTGATTGCACCATCAGGTCCAGGGCGGCGGCAACATCGCCGCCCGACGCATCGCCGGACATTTCCGCCGCCATCAGGACGCCGGATCCGATGGGCTTGGTCAGGATCAGTGCGTCGCCCGGCTTGGCCCCGGACAGCCCGATGGGCACGCCGACACATTCGCCGGCGACGGTAAAGCCGATTGTCATTTCCGAGCCCTGCGAGCTATGGCCTCCGACGATCTCGGCCCCGGCCTCACGGACGACCTGACGCGCGGTTGCCATGATCTCGGCCAAGGTGCGGGCCGAAAGCGCGGGTGCCATGCGTGGCAGGACAAGCGATGCCAACACGGCTTTGGGCCGGGCGCCCATGGCCCAGATGTCACCCAGCGCGTGATGGGCGGCGATCCGGGTCATCACGACCGGGTCGGCCACGAAGGCGCGCAGGTGATCTGTGCTGAGGATGGCCTCGCCCCCGCCGACGCGCACCGATGCAGCGTCATCTCCGGGCAAGGCAGTATCGCCGGGATGTTCGCAAAGAGCGGTCATCAATGCGCCTTGACCCAACTTGGCACCGCACCCTCCGCAAAGGACCTTGGTGCCCAGCTCCTCGGCCCCTGCGGCCCGGGGCGAGGGCAGGGCAGGGGGCTGCATCCGGGGCAGATCCTGTAGTTTTTCCATAAACTTGCGGTCGATCCGGTCTTTCCAGCGCCAGACCCAGCGGCCAGAGAATTTTACGCCCAAGCGATCACCCAGCGCCGATTTCCCGCCTATGCTGACCAGTTTCAGATAGTCCTTTTGCGGGCGGTAGCGGCGCATCTGACCAGTGCCGGCAAGGGCGATGCGCAGGTTATGCGCCAGAACCGGTGCCTGCCTGACCGCATAGACACCGGCCTTGGGTCGCGGGTCAAAAGCCATGTCTGCGCAATCTCCGGCCGCAAACAGGCGCGGGTCCGAGGTTTGCAGCCGGGGATCGACCGTGACAAAGCCATCACGCAACGACAGCCCGGTTTCGGCAAGCCACGAATGCGGGCGGGCACCGGCCGCCCCGCAAATGAAACCGGCCGCGACCTCTTGATCCGCGAGCAAAATCCGGCCCGGCCCGATTTCACGAACCTCGGCCCCTTCGTGAAGGGTGACGCCTGCTGTTTTCAGGGCGCGGCGCAAACGCGCGGCAGACCCGGCAGGAAGCGCGGACAGAACGCGATCCCGTTCCATAAGGTGCAAATCCGCCGGTCGCCCCGCCTTGGACAGGGCATGGCCCATGGCAAGGATCAATTCCGCCCCTGCAACCCCGCCGCCGATCATGGCGACTTCTGCCGGACCGTCCTGATGCAGAAAGGCCTGCCAAGCCCGGGCGAAATCCTCCAAAGGTTTGGCTGGCACCGCGTGTTCGGCAAAGCCGGGGATTTCGGGCATGGCGGTCGTGATGCCAATGTCGATGCTGGCGACGTCGAATCCGATAGGCGGGCGACCCGGCACGATGATCTGGCCACGGGCAAGGTCGATCTGCTGGGCTGCGCCGATGATCAGCCGCGCCCCGGCAAACCGCGCCAAGCGAACCAGATCGATTTCCAGCGCCGCCTTGGGGTAGTGGCCCGCGATATGGCCGGGCAGCATCCCGGAATAGGCGGCTGTGGGGCCGGGATTGATCAACGTCAGCCGGGCACCGGGCAAGGGTTTCATCCCCCATGACCGCAGCAACAGCGCGTGGCTGTGCCCGCCGCCGATCAGCACAAGATCACGGGTGTCGGGGTGGGGCATGTGCTGCAAGTCGGCCTCCCTTGGTGTCTGCGCGCAAATGGCGTCGAAACAGGGGATACCGGTGTCCCGCTTGTCAGAAAAGCGTGATTTCGTCCACTTTCGGGCGCGGGATCGGTGCGGGTTTTTCCACCGGCAGCGCCACGGCATCGGCCGAGACCATCAACTGGCGCACCAGACCGTTTGTCGGCCAAAAGCGGATGCGCCGGGCCGAGGTCCCGCCAACACTGTCCGCGATGCAGGGGATACCTTCGTCGGCCAGAAACTTGCGCGCGAAAGCGGCGTTCGATGCGCCGATGTCGCGCAGGTTGCCCATCATGCTGGCTCCGCCGAAAATCTTGGCTTGCAAGCGGGTCCGTTCCGCGCCCTTACGCAGCAATCCGTTGATCAGCAACTCCATCGCATAGGCGCCGTATCGCACGTTTGCGCCATGGCCCCCTTCGCGATTGGGCAACAGGAAATGGTTCAGGCCGCCGATCTTGTGACCGGGATCGAACATGCAAACGGCGATGCAAGAGCCAAGCACAGTTGTCAGGACGACCGTCGGATCATCGGAGATCTCGAAATCGCCCTGAATGACATTGATCAGTTTTTCGGGATGTTTGGTCATTTTCGTGCTTCCGTGCCGGCGCTTGCGGGGGACCGGCGTTCTGCCAGTAACGCTTCTGCAATCGAATTGAGCGGCAGGACCTTTTGCGCAGCGCGCAGTTCCACAGCGGCCCGGGGCATGCCGTATACCACGCAACTGGCCTCGTCCTGCGCCACGGTAAAGGCCCCCGCGTCGCGCAAAGCCTTCAGCCCTTCGGCCCCGTCGCGCCCCATGCCGGTCAGCAAGGCGGCGGATACTTTTGATCCCAGCGGCACAGCCGAGGCGAACAGGCGGTCGACCGAAGGGACATGCCCGGACATCGGCGCGCCATCTTGCGTGGTCGCCCGGGTGGCGGCGCGACCTTCGAGAACAAGGTGGGCACGGATGCCCGCGCCGATCAGGATTAGGCCGCGGCGCAGGGCATGTGTGCCATTGGCCAATTGGACGGTTGGCAGGCATTGCCGGTCCAACAGACCGGCAAGGCTTTCGCCGAAACCGGTCCCCGTGTGCTGGACAACGAGCGTCGGCGGACAATCCGCCGGAAACCGCGTCAGCACCCCGAGCAGGGCGTCAACCCCGCCGGTGCTGGCACCGATCAGGATGACGCGATCGGTTGCGCTGGCTTCAATCGGGGCCGGACGCGCCGGTGGTCGTATGCCTTGCGGTTGAGACGGGGAAACCGCCGCCGCCGAATGCGAAGACAGGGATCTGGCTTGCGGACGCGGGATCGGATCTGCCGGACTGCGATCCGCCGGACGTTTTGGTGGCTCTGGCTGTGCCGGCTGTGGGCGGTTCCGCCTTGGCGCCGTTTGAGGCTCACCGCGTGTCTTGGCGGCAGGGCGAGAGCTTGAACCCAACCGCGTCAGGGCCGCCAACTGGCGGGCATAAATGTCGTCGGGGGCATCGGCCGGGATGGAAAACAGATCCGATCCCGGAGGCTGCTTTCCGGCCGGGGCTGCCATCAGCCGCCCTTTGCGGCTGGGCAGGGTAACCACCAGCCAGCGGATGTCCAACGTCGAAAAAAGGGCGCGCATGACCTCGAACTCTGGCAAAGCCGCAAGCACATCGGCGATCAGGACCGCCTTGGGTAACTTTTCCTCCACGACGTTGTAGGTGTTCATCAGATCACCGGTCTGGGCAATCACATCGAAGTCCCGCATGCGGTCGACGATCATTGCCAGATGTCGCCTCTGCCCCGCGTCGGGCGTCGCGATCACGACATGTTTTGTCATCATGGCTGCCCTTCATCGGTGTCGCACCCGCCCCACAAAACCGGGGCGGTTGCGAGAGGTCAGAATAATTCAGCGTGCCCGCCCGAAGCGGCGATTTTGACCTGACCGCCCAACCGGCTGGCCATGTCGCGCAGGGGCATGGCCGTCAGTGCTTCGCTGACATTGACCATGCCGCGGCTGTCCGTTTCAGCAGAGATTTGGTCAAGATAGTCGGCGAGTGCGCCAATCGACTGTCGCAACATGTCCAATTCCTGCAGCATGCCGATGGATTTCGTGTCGAAAGCCTCAGTTGAATGCATGATCACCGCGTCGAGCCCGTGCTCCAGACGTTCAAGGCGGCTGTGCAGTCCCTCGAGTTCGGCCGAGGCGCGCCCGGTCGCGACTTTCAGCGGCAGCATGGTCCCGGTGCGCATGGTCATAGACGGCCGACCACGCTTTCAATGCATTGCTTCATCGAGGCCGAGGTGAACGGCTTCTTGATCATGTTGTTCAGGCCCAAACGCTTGGCTTCGGCGACGATCTCAGGGGTCGGACGCCCCGTCACAAGGATAAAGCCCATTTTCTTCAATCCTGGGTGACTGCGCACGGCCTTGAGCAGGCCAAGCCCGTCCAGCCCAGGCATGTTGTAGTCCGACAGCACAAGATGGACGGGGCTTGACGCCATGCGTTCCAACGCAGCCCGCCCATCGTTTTCCGTGACGTAGTTCTTGACCCCGATGTCATCGAGGGCCTGGGTGATCAGGCCACGGCTTGTCGCCATATCATCGACGACCATGACCCTGAGGGAGTCCTTCATTCCCATCTTGCTCTCCTATTGCAGCGAGGGCTGCGCGTCATTGCGCGCCTTGCGATAACTTGTGATTCCGACGCCGGTCAGCCCTTGCATGGCCGGGCCCGAGACCCGTTCGGAATGGCCGATGAACAGCAGGCCCCCGGGGCTCAACATGGCGCTGAACCGCTGCCACAACCGTTTCTGCGTGTCCGGGTCAAAGTAGATGGCCACGTTTCGGCAAAAAATGGCGTCGAAGGGGCCGCGAAAGGGCCATTCGTTCATGAGGTTGAGTTCGTTGAAGGTAATCAACGATTTCAGCCCCTCCAAGACACCGTATGTCCTGCCGTCAGCGTCCGCAGCTGACAGCCATTTTGCGCGGAGCGGGGCCGGGATGCCAGAGGCCTCTTCCGCGGAATAGACGCCGTGCCGCGCCTTTTGCACGATTTTCGGATCGATATCTGTCGCAAGGATCCGCATGTCCTTGCGCGCAGCATCGGGCACCTTGCCCAGCACCGTCATGGCAATGGAATAAGGCTCTTGCCCGGAGGAACATCCGGCCGACCAAATTCTGGTTCGGCCGCCGGACTTGATCCTGTCGCTCAACCCGTCGTCCAGCGCCTGTTCCAGCGTATCGAAATGGTGTTTTTCGCGGAAGAAACTGGTGACATTGGTCGTCAGGGCAGAGATCAGTTCAAGGCGTTCTTCTTCTTCCTCGGCCCGGTCCAGCAGGGAAAGATAGTCAGAGAAGTTCTGGACCTGGCGGAGTTTCAGACGCCGGGACAGGCGGGAATAGACCAGCGGCTTCTTGCTCTCGGCGAGGCTTAGGCCAAAACGGTCCTGCGCGAGCTTTGCGATGGCGCGAAAGTCCGCATCGCTGAAAGGGATGTCGCGTTTATAGCTGCCCGGCGAAAGCGAGTTCATGCAGGCAGCCCCTTGCCGCTGTCGACAACTGCGCCAAGATTGACGACGCGCACCATGGTTTCATCGACAGAGATCATGCCAAGAATACTGTTTCGCGTGGCTTCGGACTTGATGTCAGGGGTTTCCTGAATGGCGCTTTTTTCCACCGACAGGATCTCGGACACGGATTCGACCAACAGTCCGATGGTGGCCCCGTCGACGGCGGCAACGATCACCACGTTGCGTTCGTTGGCAGGGGTCGCGCCCAGACCAAAGCGGGCGGACAGGTCGAAAATCGGGATCACTGCCCCGCGCAGGTTCATGACGCCCAGCACGTCTGCGGGCGTGTGGGGCAGGGCGGTGACGGGCGTCCATCGGCGGATTTCACGGATCTGCGTGATCTCAAGGCAATAGCTTTGCCCACCGGCGGAGAAGGTGATGAATTCGAACTGCGTGTCCGCGTGTGCTTCTGCGGGCTCAGCCATGACGAAGCTCCATTCTGCTGTGCTGTGCAAATAGGTCGTTGCCCGAGGCATGGGCGAGTTTGATCAGTTCTTCGGGGTCGAGGATCAGGGCGATTTTGCCATCGCCCAAAATGGTGGCTGCCGATACGCCGGGGATCGCGGCATAATTGCTCTCCAGGCTCTTGATGACCACCTGCCGCTGGTCGTGAATCGATGTCACGCGCAAAGCGGTCAGTCCCTGCATTTCGGTGCTGACCAACAGAAGGATGCCCGCGCCGTTGGAGTCGCCTGATTTGCCCAGACCCAGACTTTCCGCCACATCGACGATCGGCACGTAGGATCCGCGCACGCTGACAACTTCGCTGTCGGTGCCGACCACGTGGATGTCGCGGGCGTTTGGGCGGATCGTTTCCAGGATCGACGAAATCGGGATAACCATGGTCTGATCGGCGACGGAGATCACAAAGCCGTCCATCACCGCCAGGGTCAGTGGCAGGACTATGGCAAAGGTCGTGCCCTTGCCAGGTGTGGATGTGATGGACACGCGACCGCCCAGGGCGTGGACGGCGTTCTTGACCACATCCATGCCGACACCACGACCTGATAGCGCCGATACCTGTCCGGCGGTCGAAAACCCGGGCAGAAACAGGAGGTTGTCGATCTCGGGATCGGACAGTTCCACGTCCGCCGGCACCAACCCTTTTTCGATGGCCTTTGCCAGGATGCGTTCGCGGTTCAACCCGGCCCCGTCGTCCGAAATTTCGATGAACACGCTGCCGGAACGATGTGCGGCAGACAGCCGGATCGTGCCGACGGCATCCTTGCCCACGTCTTCGCGCACTGATGGTTGTTCCAGCCCATGGTCTACGGCGTTGCGAACCATATGGGTCAGCGGATCGGCAAGGCGTTCGATCACGGTCTTGTCGACTTCGGTCGAATCACCGACCGTGACCATCTTGGCTTTTTTGCCGGTGGCATCCGATGCTTCGCGCACGATGCGGGACATCCGCTGGAACAGCGGTTTTACGGGCTGGGCGCGGATCGCCATCACGCCTTCCTGAATGTCGCGCGCCAATAGCTTGTAGGCTTCCAGCTCGTTGGTCAGATGGGCGACCGTCGGCAGGTCAAGCTCTTCGATCCTTTGCGAAATCATCGCCTGGTTGATGATCAGTTCACCCACGGTATTGATCAGCCGGTCCACCCGGTCCAGATCGACGCGCAGGGTCGGCTTGGGACCGCGTGATTCCTTGCTTGCGCCGGTGGAAGGCGATTTCGAGGGACCGGCTTCAGGCTTTTTTCCCGGATCGGACTCCGCGGGGGCCACTGGCGCAGACAAGTCCACCGGCGCGACAATCTCGGGAAGGTCGGGCATGGCGATCTCCGCCGCACTCGCGTCGGGCAGGTCGATCACCGGGGGCGATGTTTCCTCGACCGAAATCTCTAGCTCGCACAAACCCTCGACGAATTCGAAAACTTCGTGAAGCGTGGTTTCCGGCTCTCCGGTGTTCAGCGTCAGATGCCATGACAGAACCGCGTCGGATGGGTCGAAGGCATCGAAATCCGGGACACGGGACAGGTCAGCCTTGACGCTCAATTCGCCCAGTTCAGCCAGCGCATCGAAGATTAGCAGCGGTTCGTGGCCGTTTTCGTACAGCGCGCGCGTCGGTTTGAACGAAATGTCGAACAAGCGTTGCATGTTGGCGGAGCCGGTTTCCGGCAGGTCGATTTCCGGGCCGTCCATGTCAAGCGTGATCGCTTCGAAACTGAACTCTTCTGCGGCGGTTTCGTCGCCCAGATAGCTTTCCAACTCCGCGACAAGGCCGTTTTCGCCTTCGTCGTCGAGATGGCTGTCATCCCGGGCTGCAGCCACGAGGTCGGAAAGGTGATCGCCTGCCCGGTGGAACAGGGCCATCAGCTTTTCATCCACGGCCAGGTCACGATCGCGTACCTTGTCCATCACGGTTTCGAAACTGTGAGCAAAGGAGACCAGCCGGTCGAGCGCAAAGGCCCCGGCGCCGCCCTTGATCGAGTGCACGGACCGGAAGACGGCGTTCACCACTTCCATGTCTTCGGGCGCTTCCTCCATCTGGGAAAGGCCTTCGACAAGCGCTTCGAGCAGTTCTTCACATTCCTCGAAGAAAGTATCTCTGATCGAATTTCCTGACATCTCAGCCAACATGCCCCGTCAAACGCCGCAAAACCGACACCAGCGAGGCATCATCGAACGGCTTTACGATCCAGCCCGTCGCACCGGCGTTGCGGGCCCGCGACTTCAACTCGTCCGAGCTTTCGGTGGTCAGGACGAGGATCGGAACATTGGTACGGTTCGGGCCGCCGCGCAGCGTGTCGATCACGCCGAAACCATCCATCCGGGGCATGTTGATGTCGGTGATGACCACGTCCGGATCAACATCGGGGAAAATCTCGACCCCTTCCTGTCCGTCGCAGGCAGAGTGAAATTCGAACCCCGCCCCCTCAAGAGAAACGCGCAGAAGGTTGCGGATCGTTCGCGAGTCGTCGATCGCCAGAACTTTGGTCGTCATTGCATCGGTTCCTTGTCGAAATGTTCGGGAGAGAGACCGAGCCTTTCGAGCCCCTCACGAAAGCTTGGCGACATGTCGGAGATGTCGAAGGAATGCCCGTCCACGGCCCATTGTTTCTCTGCCACCAGGAGAAGTTGCAGCCGATGTGAGTCCAACCGCGAGACATCCCGCGCCGAAATCGTGACCGGCGTGCGCCGGGCGTTCAGCAAAAAGGCGACAAGCGGGTCTTCGCCGGAGCGGGCCCGGGCCGGGCCAAGGGCATGGAAACTGATGTCTGACATCGCGGTTATGCATCCTTCATGGCACTGTGTGCGCCTTGACACGGCACATCTGACAGTCGGCAGGAATACGGAGGCGACATTAACAAAGGGTTCCGTTCTGTTGCCGCGCGGGGAGCGGATGTGCAGCCAAAAGTTCCACGTCGGGCAGTTTTTGGTGGAGAAGCGGACAACGAATTGATCGGAATGTATTTTTCGGAAGGTCGTCCTGGTCGCGCAACGTTCCCTCGCGACATTGCGGAAAACCGAAAATTGAACCGATCCTGCCTGAATTTTGGCCCTAGGTGGCGATGCCCCGGCCGATCAAGGCATTGGGACTCACGTGCTCTCGGTCGCTTTGGGGCAGCGTAGGCGGGCAGCATTCCGGCGTTTCGATCCGGTTGGCGGCGCGCGACGAAAGACGTCCCGCGGGTCGGCTCCCTGAATTTGAACGGGCAGGTTGCATCTGCTTGTCACAATTTCGCGCTATTCGATGCGTCAGGATTGCAGGAGGGGGTCATTTTGCACGGTATAAGTGTGCGCCTGGAAGGGGTTGCAATCGAGGAACCGAAGGGGCGGCAAGTCGTGTCCCCTTGCGAATTCAACGTCGAAGCCGGAGAATTCCTGTCAATTGTCGGGCCGGCGGGTTGCGGAAGCTCTGAACTGCTGCGCGGAATCGCGGGCTTCCTGAAGCCGACGCGGGGGCGCGTCTTTATCGGGCATGAAGATCAGTCCGGTTTGGGTCCGAACCGGCGTGACGCGGTTCTGGTGCCCGGTGACCCGGCGTTTTTTCCGCGCAGGACGGTACGGGAAAACCTGTCCTTCGGACCAGCGCAACGTCGCTGGGCAGAGGCGGATCGTACAGCCCGCATTCAGGATCTGATGACGTCCCTTGGCCTTGATGAAGTCGCAGATCAACTGCCGGCCGCCTTGACCAAGGCTCAGAAATTGCAGGCCGCACTTGTTCGGGCGCTTGCGGTCGGGCCAATGGTTTTGCTGCTGGACGATCCGCTTGCAGAGCTTTCCCCTGACGAACGCACTAACTTTGGCGCAAGCCTGCGAGCGCTTCAGCAACGGTTCGCAATCACGGCGATCCACGCCGGTTGCGATCCCCGGGAGGCGCTGGATCTGTCCGACCGCGTGGCGGTAATGCGCTATGGGCGGATTGAACAGATCGACCGTGGCGATGTCTTGCTGGATCGTCCAAAGACCGCCTTTGTGGCCGGGTTCTTGGGACCGACAAACCGTTTGGCGGGGCGCGTTCTGTCCGCTGATGCGGGGCTGGCGATGATCGAGACTGGGATCGGCAGGTTCCGTGCCCGAAACCCGGCCCAACTGGACACCGGTGCCGCCGCCTTCTTGTTTGTCCGCCCGGACGCAATGCAGGTGAACACGCGTGACAACGCGGTATCGGCTGAGTTGCAGCAGGTGGAAGACAGCGGCGCGGGACGCATCCTTGCGTTTGAGACCAAAGGCCAAAGGTTGCTGGTGCGGTGCGCAATGGACAAGACGGGCCCACCGAAACCGGGTGGAAAGGTCAGCCTCGGCTTTGCCGCAAACGCTGCTTTGGTGCTGCCCAAGGCCGATTGGGACCGTGACGAATTGGGTCTCGCCGCGGAATGACATCGAAACAATTGCTATACATCTTCTCCGGTCTTTGCCTGTTGCTCATGATCCTGCCACCGCTGGCGCTGCTTGCGCTGGACATGGGGCAGGTTGAAACGGCCAATCATGCGGCGGACAAGGGGTTTGGGGCGGCTATCGGCATGCCTGTTGCCTTTGGCGCGGGATGGGCCGCTGCGCATGTGATCGACCGTCGGCGCAGGCGCCATGCGGCGGGAGCGGTGGTGCATGCGCCGATGCTGATGCCCGGTCTTGTGATGGCGGCAGCGCTGATCGCCTATTATGGCTTGATCGCTTGGGGGGCGAGCGACCTCGCGCTTGTGACGGCGCAGGCAGTACTGGTGGCAGCTGTACCCGTAGCGGTCATCGCTGCACGACTGCGCCAGCGGCCGGTTGCGCTTGAAGAGATGGCGCTGGGCCATGGCGCGCCGCGCTGGTGGGTCTTTTGTCAGGTCACCTTGCCATTTCTTCTTCCTGTTCTGGCAGCGGCGGCAGGCATGGTGGCGGCGGGTTGGACCGTGACCACGGCTGCCGTGTGGTTGGCCGGGGTGGCAGGCAGCGAGGCAGCCCCGGCACTTTCGGCAAGGGCGGAGGATTTCCTGACCGTTGTCGTTATTGGGGCCAGCGTCTTTCTCTTGATGACGGTTGCACTTGCCGTTGCACAGGCAAGGCGCGATCGACAGGAGCGGGCAAGCCCGGATTGACGGTCGTAGCCAGCGACGGGCGCCCCTAGGTTCGTCTAGATTTTCGGCGATCCTGATCGGAGCGCCGCATTTTTCGGCAGGTCGCACGACTCACCGCGGCACGTTGGGCGCCGGGGCGACAGCAAGGTCGGGCTTGTGGCAAGCTTGGATGTGACCGGGAGGAGACCAAACGCACATCTGCGAAGGAGTCCTCCCATGTGCCTGACTGCCGAAGCGCTTGCGCTTTTCCTGAACCTGCTCACGCCGCAAATGATCGACAGCAGCCCCGGGCGTTTCGTGATCCATGCCACGGAACGGTCAGCCCACTGGGTGGCCGTCGAAGACCGCTGGTGCACCATGGCGCCGCAGATAGATCGCATGGACCGGTTCGCGGCCCTGCATCTGGATTGATCCCATTGCCAAGCGGCGCGCGCTGACGCGCGCACAGGATGTCTCGGGTCCTGCCGGGGCAGGACCCTCGGGGTTTGGTGCCGCCTGACGTAAAAAAACAGGGCCGGTCCATGTGGACCGGCCCTGTCGTTGAACGCCTTGTGGGGCGATTGATGCAGTGCGGGGTCAGGCCGCTGTGGCGGCCTGTGTTCCGAACCGACCGTAGAAGCTTTGGTTCTTGTCCGCCATGTCCCGCAGCAGATCCGGGCAGGCAAAACGCGCACCATGAGCCTCGGTCAGCTGGTCGCAGCGTTCGGCGGCATAGGGCGCGCCGATCATGTCCAGCCAGCTCAGCGGGCCACCCGACCACGGGGCAAAGCCCCAGCCAAGGATCGCGCCCACATCGCCTTCGCGGATGTCCATCAGCACGCCTTCCTCCAGCGCGCGCACGGCTTCGAGGCACTGAACGAACAGCAGGCGGTGCTGAACTTCGGTCAATGAAGGCTGGTCCTCGACCTGCGGGTATTGCGACTTGACGACTTCGGACAGGCCGGTGCGCTTGCCCTTTTCGTCGTAGTCGTAAAAGCCCGCCTTTGCCTTGCGGCCCAGACGCCCCTGTTCCTCCATCCAGAAAATCACCTCGTCGACCTCGCCGTCGGGGTAGGCGTCGCCCATCCCGGCCTTGGTCGCCCGCGCGATCTTGGCGCCAAGGTCGATCGAGGTTTCATCGACCAGTTGCAGCGGACCCAAGGGCATTCCGACCATCTTGGCGGCATTTTCGATCAGGGCGGGCGCGACGCCCTCTTTGACCATGCGTATGCCTTCGTTGATGTAAGGGATGATGCAGCGGTTGGCGTAGAAGAAACGCGCATCGTTCACGACGATCGGCGTCTTGCGGATCTGGCGCACGAAATCCAGCGCCTTGGCCACGGCGCGGTCACCAGTGTCGCGGCCCTTGATGATCTCGACCAGCATCATCTTTTCGACCGGCGAAAAGAAGTGGATGCCGATGAACTGTTCCGCGTTCTTTGACGCCTTGGCCAGTTCGGTGATCGGCAGGGTCGAGGTATTGGTGGCAAAGATACAGTCCTCGCCGGTTACCGCGTCCACAGCCTTGGTCACTTCGGCCTTGATCTTGGGGTCCTCAAACACCGCCTCGACGATCAGGTCACAGCCCTTGAGATCGTCGTAAGAGGTGGTCGCGGAGATCCGCGCCAGCATCTCGTCGGCCTTGTCCTGGGTAATCTTCTTGCGGCTGACACCCTTGGCCGTGTAGTCGGCGCTATAGGCCTTGCCCCGGTCGGCGGCGGCCTGATCACGGTCCAGCAGAACAACCTCGATGCCCGCCTGCGCGCTGACCAGCGCGATGCCTGCGCCCATCATGCCCGCCCCCAGAACGCCGACCTTCTTGACACGCTGGTCGGGCACATCCGCCGGACGCACCGCGCCTTTTTCCAGCGCTTCCTTGTTGATGAACAGCGAGCGGATCATATTGCCAGAAGACGGGTTCATCAGAACGTTGGTGAACCAGCGCGCCTCGATCTTGAGCGCGGTGTCAAAGGGCACCAGCGCGCCTTCGTAGACGGCAGAGAGCAGCGCCTTGGCGGCCGGATAGACGCCTTTGGTCTTGCCGTTCACCATCGCGGATGCACCGACGAAGGTCATGAAACCGGCGGGGTGATAGGGCGCGCCGCCGGGCATTTTATAACCCTTGGCGTCCCATGGTTTCAGGATGTCGGCATCCTTGGCATTCAGCACCCATTCCTTGGCCGCGGCCAGCGGATCTTCGACCACCTCGTCGATCACGCCCGCGGCCTTGGCTTTCTTCGGGTCGTTCAGCTTGCCTTCCAGCAGCAGCGGAGAGGCCGCCATCGCGCCCATCTTGCGCACAAGCCGCGTGGTGCCGCCCGCCCCGGGGAAGATGCCGACCATGATCTCGGGCAGGCCGATCTTGGCCTTGGGGTTGTCGGCGCAGAAAATGCGATGCGTCGACAGCGGGATTTCCAGACCGATGCCCAGAGCGGTGCCGGTCAGCGCCGTGGCAATCGGCTTGCCGCCCTTGTTGGTCTTGGGGTCCATGCCGGCGCGTTCGATCTTGCGCATGATGCGGTGCGCATTCATGATCCCGTCGAACAGGCCCTTGGCCGGGTCATCGCCCGCCATTTCCTTCATCTTGGCGATCACGTTCAGATCCATGCCACCGGCAAAACTGTCCTTGCCCGAAGTGATGACCACGCCCTTGACCGCGTCATCGGCCAGCGCCTGATCGATCAGACCGTCCAGCACGTCCCAGGCTTCGAGCGTCATCACGTTCATGGACTTGCCGGGCACGTCCCAGGTGATGACCGCGACGCCATCAGCGCCGGTATCCATCGTGAAATCAGTCATAGTCATTCTCCAGTGTCATTCGGGTGCCGCCCGGTCCATGCGTGGTGGCCGCGGGCGTTGAGGATGGCCGACATGCGCCAACCCTCGGGATCGGGGTGCAAAAGCGCAGTCGAGGTATAGGGATCCGCCACCCGGCTGCCGTTTCGCATCAGGTGGGTCCGGTAAGAGGCAAGCACCGTACCGTCGGCGCAATGCTCGATTGTCAGGGGTTCGCGGTGGACAAAGTTCAGCCCCATGGCCTTCACGGCGTCGAGGTACAGATTGAAGTTGCGCAGCACGTCTTCGTCTGTGCGCAGCGTGACCGGACCGGCGGCCGTTACCATGCTGAAAGGCAGCCGCATGCGGGCTTGCCATCGGGTGACGTCGCCGGACAGGAAGGGGGCCGAGATATCGGCGATGAAAGCGGCAAAGTCGCTGTCGGTGAACCGGGGGCTGGTCATGTGGCCAACTCCTGTGCCAGCCGAGGCCGAACGGCGATGGCACGTTGCCGTAACAAGCTTGTTCCCGTGTTGATCCTTGGCATCAGCGGTGTCCCTCCCTTGCTCCGGTCATGCATATCCCCCCTGTCCGAAACCCGGTTTAGGGGCCGGCTGCGACTGCAGTGTCGGATGCCCGATGGGATGCGTAACCGAGGTCATGCGCCAGTTCAGATCATCGCCTTGTTCGACGGTCATCGCGCTTTTGTAAGCGGGGATGACCAGACGTTCGCCGCTGAGGATATGGGTGCGATAGGCCCCGTGAATCCTGCGGTCTCCGATGATCTCGGCGGATTGAACCCGCCGCACGATGTCGGTTACCGCATGGATGCGCAGTTGCGTCGTCAGGCGGTTGAAATCCTCCTCCAGCGCCTTTTGATCGGCGATCACCATGGTGCCCGCGCTGGCCTGTACGAACAGCGGATATTGCACTGCCTCGCTCAACAGGTCGAACCTGTCTTCGACATAGGCGCGTGTCACCCGGTCAAGGTGATGCTGAAAGATCGCCTCTGCCGCGCCACCGCCCTGTGCCGCCTGATCGCGGTCCCGGTTTGCGCTGAGCAACGCCTGACCGTGAGGGCCGTCGGCGGGCACCGAATACTGGGTGCCAGCGATCCACCAGCGGTCGCCGGCGCGCACGATCCGGGACAGTGTCAGAACGGGCGAGTTCAACAACCTGCCATCTTGGGACAGCATATGCGTCACATGACAGCTGCGGATGACATCGGGCCCGTCGAACAGCGCCACCTCGATCCAGCGATCCAGCCGCTCCATGCCGATCCGGGCATAATGCCTGCGTACCTCTTCAAAGGTCTGCCGCAAGTCCGTCTCGGTTTCCAGCAGTCGCGTGCCGCCCACCGTCACAATGGACTGGGGCAGACGGAAACAATCCCGGAACAGGTCGAAATCGCCGGACAACAACGCTTGGCCCGTGGCCTCCAGAAAACCAGAGGCCACCTTGCGCGCGATATCCGGCGACATCGTCATCGCGCCGCTCAGATCCGCTCGATGATGGTGGCGGCGCCCATGCCCGACGCGATGCACAGCGTGGCAAGACCGGTGCCCTTGCCGGTGCGCTCCAGCTCGTCCAGCAGCGTGCCCAGAATGATCGCGCCTGTCGCGCCCAGCGGGTGCCCCATGGCGATAGAGCCGCCGTTCACGTTCACCTTGCTGTCTTCGACGTCAAAGGCCTGCATGAAGCGCAGCACGACCGAGGCAAAGGCCTCGTTCACTTCGAACAGGTCGATGTCAGAAATCGACATGCCGCTGTCCTTCAGGATCTTTTCTGTCGCTGGGACCGGGCCGGTCAGCATGATGGTCGGGTCGGTGCCGATCTTGGCGGTGGCCCGAATGCGGGCGCGGGGCTTCAGGCCATATTTCGCGCCGAATTCCTTGTTGCCGATCAAAAGCGCGGCAGATCCGTCAACGATGCCCGAGGAATTCCCGGCGTGGTGAATATGGTTGATCCGCTCCAGATGCGGATATTTCATCAAGGCCACGGTATCAAAGCCCGGCATGACCTCGCCCATGTCCTTGAACGAAGGCTTGAGACTGCCAAGCGCCTGCATGTCAGTGCCCGGGCGCATGTATTCGTCGTGGTCGAGGATCGGCAGGCCGTTCACGTCGCGCACGGTGACGATGGATTTTTCGAACCGCTTGTCTTCCCACGCAGCGGCAGCCCGTTTCTGGCTTTCCACGGCCAGCGCATCGGCATCGTCTCGGCTGAACCCGTATTCGGTCGCGATGATATCGGCGCTGATGCCCTGCGGAACGAAATAGCTTTCCATGGCAAGGCTGGGATCGACGGCAATGGCCGCCCCGTCGCTGCCCATGGCAACGCGGCCCATCATCTCCACACCTCCGGCAATATAGGCGTCACCTGCGCCACCCTTCACCTGGTTTGCGGCCAGGTTCACGGCCTCCAGCCCCGAGGCGCAGAAACGGTTTACGGCAAGGCCGGGAATGCGCTCGTCGAGGTCCGAGGCAAGCACGGCAGACCGCGCAAGACAGCCGCCCTGTTCGCCCACCTGGGTGACATTGCCCCAGATCACGTCCTCGACCGCGTGGCCGTCGAGATTGTTGCGTTCCTTCACGGCGTTCAGCACCTGCGCCGACAGACGCAGCGAGGTCACCTCGTGCAAGGCACCGTCCTTGCGGCCCTTGCCGCGCGGCGTGCGCACCGCGTCGTAGATATAGGCTTCGGTCATCTTCTGTCCTTCTCGTCAGGCCCGGTCCGCTGGGGATCCGGGCATCAGGTCATAGGGGGCTTTCCAACCGGAAAGGCCCTCGATATTGGCAAGCCAACGGTCGATCGCGGGCCAGTCGCCGCGGTCAAAGCCGAAGGGCTCGGGGTAAAACAGGTAGCCGCAGCAAGTCAGGTCCGCGTTGGTGGGGGCAGCGCCCACGATCCAGTCGCGGTTGGCCAGGTGCTTGTCGAGGATGGCATAAGCGCCTTTCAGGCGATCCTGCATAAAGCCGATTGTCTCGGCCGGGCGCTTGTCCTCGGGCAGGAAGTTCATCAGGAACCGGGTGATCCCCGCAAAAGAACTGAGCTTGTGATTGTCCCACAGGACCCAGCGCATGACCTCGCGTTCTTCCTCCTTGGTGCGGCCGCCGAAATGGCCGTAGGTCTCGCTGAGATATTGCTGGATCACACCCGACTGGCTAAGGCGAATATCGCCATCAACAAGTACCGGGCACTCGCCCATTTCATTCACGTCAGACCGGTAAGGATCCCCCCGGGTTTCGCCGTTGAAAAAGTCGACCTGCACTGCCTCCCAGTCCAGCCCCGCCAGTTCAAGCGCAAGCGCTGCCTTGTAGGAATGTCCGGACTCGCCGAAGCAGTAGAGTTTCATGGTCATCGCGCTGGGCCTCCCGTTGCGCTGGATGTCTTCTGTTTCGCCGCGGGGGTTTCACACCCCCGCACCCCCGTGGAGGTATTTTCACCAAGAAGAAGCAGGATGCTCTGCCTTGGGTAACCCCGCGTTAAGGTAAACGCGCCTAAATTTGGTTTGCGGTACAGGCTGGAGAGCCGATGACCGCCCAAGGAGAAGCCCCGCACCTAGCCAAAGGCGCGGGCAAGGCGGGAAGGTCGACTGCTGCCCGGACGTGCGGGTCCGATGTGCGACCTTCCTGTTTCTTCTTGGTGCAAATACTCAAATTCCCTCCTCACCTCAGACGTGCCGTCACAAGCTGCGCGCAATCAGTTCCTTCATGATCTCGTTTGTGCCGCCATAGATCCTTTGGACGCGGGCGTCGGTCCACATCTCGGCCACCGCATATTCCTGCATGAAGCCGTATCCGCCATGCAGTTGCAGGCAGTCGTCCAGCACGTCCCCTTGGGTGTCTGTCAGCCAGTATTTCGCCATAGCGGCCTTTTCCACGCTCAGGTCACCAGCAATGTGTTCGGCGATGCAGGCGTCTAGGAAGGCACGTGCCACTGTCGTTCTGGTCTGGCATTCGGCCAGTTTGAACCGGGTGTTCTGGAATTGGGTGAGCGGACCGCCAAAAGCTTCGCGGGTCTTGCAATACTCGACGGTGCGCGCCACCGCGCCTTCCATTGCGCCTACGGCCCCGCAGGCGATGATCAGCCGTTCCTGCGGCAACTGGTTCATCAGCTGGTAAAAGCCCTGACCTTCCTGTTGCCCGAGGATGTTTTCTGGCGGGATTATGACATTGTCGAAGAAAAGCTCGGACGTGTCCGCGGCGTGGCAGCCGATCTTTTCCAGGTTGCGTCCACGGGCAAAGCCCTCGGCGCCGTCGGTTTCGACGACCACCAGCGACACGCCCTTCGAGCCTTCGGAGGGGTCGGTCTTGGCGGCCACGACGATCAGATTGGCATGCTGTCCATTGGTGATGAAGGTTTTTTGACCGCTCAGCCGATAGGCGTTGCCGTCCCGCAGGGCGCGCGTTTTGATCGCCTGAACGTCTGATCCGGTCGAGGGTTCGGTCATTGCCAGCGCACCGACCAGTTCTCCGGTGACCATCTTTGGCAACCAGCGGGCTTTCTGGTCTTCGGTGCCATAAGCAAGGATGTAATGCGCCACGATCCCGGAATGGATCCCCTGGCCCCAGCTGGCAAGGTTGGCCCGCGATGCTTCGATCAGGATGACGGCCTCGTGGCCGAAATCGCCGCCCGCGCCGCCATAGGCTTCGGGAATGGAGGGGCAGAGCAGCCCCAGCGCGCCGGCCTGTTGCCAGGTTTCGCGGTCCATCATGCCTTGCTTGCGCCAGCGGTCGAACTGAGGCGCCCATTCCGTCTCGATGAAACGGGCCGTCATCTCGGCCAGCATTTCATGTTCGTCGGTCATCCAGTCGCGCGGCATGTTTCCTCCCTTATCGTTTGCGTTCGTCCAGCTCGGCGTTGAAAATCCGCAGCTTGTGGGCAAGCGCCTCGCCGTCGGTCACGCTTTCGAAGTGCTCGAAGAGGAATGACAGCGCCTCGCCCTCGTCCAGCCCGGCGTCATGCGCGAACTTGCGGAGTTTACGATAACCGTCTTCGGTCATGGCGACAGGAAAACGCCGCGTCAGACGAAAGCGTTTGGGCATGGGTTCCTCCGGGTCACGTGGGTCTGGCGGGGAGAGTCCCCCCCGCCGGTCCACCTTTGCCTTAGAACGCCTCTGCCTCAAGCGCCATGACGGGGTCCGCGCCGGACTCGATGCGCCGCAGATGCGTCGTGGTCATCGGCAGTTGCCGCGCCATGTAGTACCGGCCGGTCGCCAGTTTCGCGGCGTAGAAGTCATGGTCGCCTTCGCCGGCGGCCAGTTTGGCCTTGGCGGCCCAACCCATCTTGCACCACATCAGGCCAAGGCAAACATGGCCGAAGAGATGCATGAAGTCATAAGACCCGGCCAGCGCCGCGTTGGGGTTTTTCATGCCATTTTGCATGAAGAACATGCCAGCCGCCTGAAGATCCTTCGACGCGGCCTTGAGCGGTTCGAGGAAATGCTTGTCGAAGTCCTCGTCCTGCCCCTTGTGCTCCGAGGCGAAGGTCTTGACCATTTCGAAGAAGGCCATGACGTGTTTGCCGCCGTCCTGTGCAAGCTTGCGGCCCACCAGATCCAGCGCCTGAACGCCGTTCGCGCCTTCGTAGATCATGGCGATGCGCGCGTCGCGGGCGAACTGCGACATGCCCCATTCCTCGATATAGCCGTGGCCGCCATAGACCTGCTGCGCGGCGGTGGCCATGTCAAAGCCCTTGTCGGTGAGGAACCCCTTGATCACCGGTGTCAGCAGGGAAATCAGGCCGTCAGCGGCCTTGTCCTCGGTCTTGTGGGCGCGGTCGATCATCGAGGCCCCCCAGTAGACAAAGGCCCGTGCGCCTTCGACGAAACTTTTCTGGTCCATCAGGTTGCGACGGATGTCGGGATGCACGATCAGCGGATCGGCGGGGCCGTCCGGGTTCTTGACCCCGGTGACATCGCGCCCCTGAAGACGGTCCTTGGCATAGGCCAACGCGTTCTGATAGGCGACTTCGGCCTGGGCGTAACCTTGCAGGCCCACACCCAGCCGCGCCTCGTTCATCATGGTGAACATGGCGCGCATGCCTTTGTGTTCTTCGCCCAGAAGGTAACCTGTGGCTTCGTCATAATTCATGACGCAGGTCGAGTTGCCGTGGATGCCCATCTTTTCCTCGATCTTGCCGACCGAGACACCGTTGCGTTCGCCGGGGGTGCCGTCGGCGTCGACAAGGAACTTGGGCACGATGAACAGGGACACGCCCTTGATGCCATCTGGGCCGCCCGGGATCTTGGCCAGCACAAGGTGGATCACGTTGTCCGACATGTCGTGATCACCGGCCGAGATAAAGATCTTTTGGCCGGTGATCTTGTAGCTGCCGTCCTCCTGCGGAACCGCCTTGGTGCGCATCAGGCCCAGGTCCGTGCCGCAATGCGGCTCGGTCAGGTTCATGGTGCCGGTCCATTCACAGGTGACCATTTTGGGCAGGTAGGTGGCTTTCTGTTCGTCCGATCCGTGAGTGTGGATGGCCGAATAGGCACCGTGGGTCAGGCCCTGGTACATGTTGAAAGCCATGTTCGCGGCCGAGAATTGCTCGCCCACGGCGGTGGCCAGAACATAGGGTAGGCCCTGACCACCGTATTCGGGATCACAGTCCAGCGCCGTCCAGCCGCCTTCGCGCACTTGATCGAAGGCCTCTTTGAACCCGTCCGGGGTGCGGACAACACCGTTTTCAAGCGTACAGCCCTGCTGATCGCCCACCACGTTCAGCGGACCGGTGACATTCTCTGCGACCTTGGCCGCCTCGTCCAGGATGGCCTCGAGCGTTTCGCGGTCGAGGTCCTCATATCCCGGGACATCCTGCGTGCTGACTTGCAACACGTCATTCAGAACGAACATCTGGTCCTTGGTGGGCGCCGTGTAGCTGGGCATGTCTCTCTCCCTGAAATCCTGCCCGCGGCCGCGTTCACTCGGCCGCGCGTTTCTGATCCATCGAGGCCAGCATACGCTCGCCCCATTTCATCTGCTCCTGCAATTCATCAATTGCAGTATTCATTTCGTCCCGCTGCCGGATCAGGTCCGCCAGCCGTTCCTGCGCCACGTCATAGGCCGCAGCCAGCTGTGTCCGTTGCCGGTCGCCGACGTGGTAGAGGTCCAGCAATTGCCGGATTTCCTCGAGGCTGAAACCAAAGCGCTTGCCGCGCAGGATCAGTTTCAGCCGGGCGCGGTCGCGCCGCGTGAACAGGCGCTTTTGGCCTTCACGGATCGGGAACAGCAGCTCCTTCTGCTCGTAGAACCGCAATGTCCGAGGAGTGACCTCGTAAGCATCGCACATTTCCCGGATCGTCATCAGTTGGTCGTCTGTCATGTCTCGCATCCCCATCACTCCGTCCGTCACAAATCCTTCATGAGGGCCGAGGTGCGGGTTTCGCCTCTTTCTTACAATGGGAAAATCGGTTGACGTAACTCATACGCTGCGTCACTTCGTGCTTGACGTAAGATCATGCAAGGTCAAGCGTAGCGCGACGCAATTTTATACCAAGTGGTCAAAAATCAGAGGTAAGGGATTCCTGACCCGGGGGCAAGTGTCTGTCGGAATTGCCTAGGCCTTCTGGCCCAGCGACTCGGCTGTTTGATCGCGCAGCGCCTGCAATTCGGACATCGCTTCCTCCAGCTGGACGCGCTCGACGGCAAGTTGTGCAAGCTGACGGTCGGCCATTTCGATCCATGCTTCCATCTGGGCCTCTGTGCCCTGTTCTTCGTAGATGGTCAGCCACTGGCGGATTTCTTCAAGCTGAAACCCAAACCGGCGACCGCGCAGGATCAGCGTCATTCGTGCCACTTCTCGTGGGCCATACAGCCTTGCCCGCCCGTCGCGTTCAGGGGCCAGCAGCTCGATGTATTCGTAATAGCGCAACGTCCGTGGCGTCACATCGAATTTCGCGCACATTTCCTTGAAGGTCAGTTGCGTCTCGGCCATCGCACGTCTCCCCGTCGCTCGCTGCGGAAACCTATGCGCAGCCCGCCTGCGAGACAACCCGCAGCCATGCCCCCCGCGCAATCCGTCGCTTGCAGGCAAAGGATTGCGCGCCCATAAAGATTGCGCAAGGAGGCGCCCATGAGTGCAGACAAGGCCGAAATCGCCCGGCAGTTCATCGATTCCATTCCGCATTGCCGTGCGTTGGGGATGCAGATCACCGAACTGGGGGAGGGGCTTGCCGTGATCCGCATGCCCTATGACGAACGTTTCATCGGAGACCCGGAAACCGGCGTGATTCACGGCGGAGCCGTTTCGGCGCTGATGGACACTTGCGGCGGCGCCGCCGTCATGAGCCACCCGCGTTCGCCCTCGGGGACAGCCACGATCGACCTGCGGATCGACTACATGCGCCCGGCCACGCCCGGCCAGACGATCACGGCGCGCGCGATCTGCCATCACATCACGCGGTCGGTGGCCTTTGTCCGTGCCACAGCGACCGACGACGACACCGACCGCCCCGTGGCCACGGCCACAGGCACCTTTACCGTGGAGAGCAAGTGATGCCCCGTCCCGCTCCGGAACCGGTTCAGGTCATCAAGCAGCGCCGCGATGCCGCGCTTTCGGCGCTGGTGCATGGCGTGCCCTATATCCAGTACCTCGGGGTCGAATTCGACCGCCGTGGTGACGAGTTGACCGCTGTTCTGCCGTTTGACGAAAAGCTGATCGGCAACCCGTTCCTGCCCGCGATCCACGGCGGCGTGACTGCCGCCTTTCTGGAAATCACCGCCATGGTGACGCTCAACTGGAGCTACCTTTGGAAGGACATCGAATCCGGCGCGCTGGATCCTGACACGATGACCCGGGGAGAGTTGCCCCGCCTGCCCAAGACAATCGACTTTACCGTCGACTATCTTTTGTCGGGCCTGCCGCGCGATGCTTATGCACGGGCACGGGTAACCCGGTCGGGCCGCCGCTATGCCAGCGTGCAGGCCGAGGCATGGCAGGACAATCACAACCGACCCATCGCACAGGCGACCGCGCATTTCCTGATGCCGCGCAAAGACGGCTGATCCGCGCGGGGGCCTCCTCCGCCGCTCCCTGACCCCTTGCAGAGCTTTCGGGTGATCCCTACACCCGAGGGGCCGCCCGTGGCGGCGGGGCAGGGTGCCCCTTGATTTTCCAAAGTTCTTCAGGCCATGACCAGTTCCCAATCCATTACCCATGCCCGTGTGCTCGGGATCGCCGTGCCCATCGTCATTTCCAATATGACGGTGCCCCTACAGGGGATCGCCGACACTGCCGTGATCGGCCAGATCCCGGATGCGACACCGATTGCCGCCGTGGCGGTGGGGGCGGCGCTGATCACGTCGCTGCTTTGGATTTTCGGGTTTATCCGGATGGGCACCGCCGGGATGACGGCACAGGCACAGGGCGCGGGCAACCGGGCCGAGGTTGCCGCCTTGCTGACCCGTGCCTTGTTGATCGGCGGAGCGGGCGGCCTGCTGATGATCCCGCTGCTGGGGCCGATTGCCGTGCTCGGCTTTTCCGTTTCTCCCGCAACGGAAGAGGTCAAATCGCTGGCCTCGGGCTATATGGACATTCGGATCCTGTCCGCGCCGGCGGCGGTGGCGGTCTATGGCATCAATGGCTGGTTGGGCGCGCTTGAACGCACGCGGTCGATGCTGATCCTGCAGCTATGGATTGTCAGCCTGAACATCGCCCTCAATGCGCTTTTCGTCATCGGGTTGGACTGGGGCGTCGAAGGCGTGGCGACAGCCACGGTGATCTCGGACTGGACGGGGCTGGTCCTTGGCCTTTGGCTGTGCCGCAAGGCGTTCCGCAATCCGGCTTGGCGGGATTGGCCCCGGGTCTTTGACCGGGCACGCCTGCGTCACATGGCCGTGGTCAATACGGACATCCTGCTGCGGTCGCTGATGCTGCAGACGATCACGCTGTCCTTCATCTTTTACTACAGCGCCGGTTTCGGTGTTGTGACGCTGGCCGCGAGCCAGGTGCTGCTGCATTTCATCGAAGTCATGGCCTATGCGCTGGATGGCTTTGCCTTTGCCGCCGAGTCGTTGGTGGGGCAGGCCTTTGGGGCCAAGGCCGTGGGTCAGTTGCGGCGGGCGGTCCGCCTGACCAGCCTTTGGGGGTTCCTGTCCAACCTTCTGTTTGCGCTGGGCTTTGCCCTGTTCGGCGGTGCGATCATCGATGCGATGACCAAAGACCCCGAGGTGCAGCAGGTCGCGCGCCTGTATCTGCCATGGATCGTGGCGACGCCCCTGTTGGGGCTGCCCAGCTGGATGCTGGACGGAATCTTTATCGGGGCGACCCGGACGCGGGACATGCGCAACATGATGGCGGTGTCTGCGGGGGTCTATTTCGTGGCGGTCACGGCGCTGATCCCCGTTTGGGGTGGGCACGGTCTGTGGGCGGCGCTGATGATTGCCTATGTCACCCGCGCCGTTCTTCTGGCGCTGCGGTATCCGGCGTTGGAACGGGCAGCGCTGGTGCCTTGAGGCGATAAATATCTGCAAATGCACTAGACGACCGGTCTAATCGTTCTTACCTGCGCCTCATGACAGAGACGCAGACAACCAGGGACATGATCCTCGAACGCGGGCAGGCGCTGATGCTGACATCGGGTTTTGCCGGGCTTGGTCTGTCGGTATTGCTCAAGGCGGCGGGTGTCCCAAAGGGATCCTTTTATCATTGGTTCGACTCCAAAGAGGATTTTGGGCGCGCCGCGATCGAGGCCTATTCCGAGGGCTATCTTGACCGTCTGAACGTGCTGTTGACCGGGCCCGGAACCGGCGCTGACAAACTGGACCGCTTCTTTTCTGCATGGCTGACGAATGCTGCGCAGGCGGGGCTGGCGGAACGCTGTCTTGTGGTCAAGCTGGGCGCCGAGGTGTCCGACCTGTCCGAACCGATGCGTGTCGCGATGGATCGCGGCGTGGCGCAGTTCGTTGCCCGTTTGGCCGGCCTGCTGACGCAGGGGGCCGAGGACGGCAGTCTGCGCTCTCTTGATGACCCCCTGGCCGAGGCGCGGCGGCTTTATGCCACGCTGTTGGGGGCCGCGATCCTGACCCGAATTTCGCGCGACGACAGTGCCCTGCGCGATGCAACCCAAGAGGCCCGCGCGCGTTTGCGGGTCTGAAGACTTCCAAAAGGACAAACCGATGAAAGCCGTGATCCACGAAACCTTTGGCGATCCCGTCGAAGTGCTGAAAACCGCCGAGATTGACAAACCCACACCCGCTGCCGGTCAGGTTCTGATCCGCACGATCCTTGCGCCGATCCATAACCACGACCTCTGGACCGTGCATGGGTCCTATGGCGTCAAGCCTGCTCTGCCCACCGCCGGCGGGACCGAGGCTGTCGGCGTCATCGAGGCGCTGGGCGAGGGCGTACCGCAAGACCTGAAAGGCAAGCGCGTCACCTCTGCCGGGGCGATGGGCACATGGGCCGAATATTTCGTGGCTCCTGCTGCCGGTGTCATTCCGCTGCCCGACGCCATCGCGGATGAGGCTGCGGCGCAACTGGTCGCGATGCCCTTTTCGGCCATCGCTTTGCTGGAGTTCCTGAACGTCCGCGAAGGGGACTGGATTGTGCAGACGGCGGCAAATGGTGCCGTGGGCAAGATCCTTGCCAAGCTGGCCGAGGCACGGGGCGTCAAGATCCTCAGCCTCGTGCGCCGCGAGGCCGCCATTGCCGAACTGACAGATCTGGGCATCGACAATGTCCTGTCCACCGAACAGGACGGATGGATGCAGGCTGCGCAAGACATTCTTGGGCCCAACGGTGCCCGCGCCGCCGTAGATTCGGTTGGCGGAGAACTGGGCGGTGACCTCGTGACGCTTTTGGGAACCGAGGGATTGCTTGTGACCTTCGGCACAGCAACCGGCGCGCCGTTGCAACTGGACACCGGGCCGATCATCTTCAAGCACATCACGCTCAAGGGGTTCTGGGGCAAGAAAGTGATCGAGGAAATGCCCGCCGATGACTGCACCCGGCTGATGACCGAACTGGTAACACTGGCCGCGCAAGGCAAGCTGCCGCTGACCGTCGATCAGACCTTCTCGCTGGACGAGGGGGCCGGGGCCGCCCGCGCCGCCCGGACGCCGGGGCGGAAAGGCAAGGTCATGTTTCGCGCCTGACCCGCCGCTGACCAGATGAAAACGCCCCCGGAACCAGCTTCGGGGGCGTTTTTTCATGCCTTTTGCCTCTGGTCAGCCGCGCCCCATATGCCCTATTCAGACGGCCAGACAGAGGAGAAGTGTTATGGACGATCTCGTGAACAGCTTCATGACCGGGCCCGACGAAAAGGGCCGTTTTGGCATCCATGGCGGACGTTTCGTGTCCGAAACGCTGATGCCGCTGATCCTCGACCTTGAGGCCGAGTACGAAAAGGCCAAGACCGACCAGAGTTTCTGGGACGAGATGGAGTTCCTCTGGAAACACTATGTCGGCCGCCCCAGCCCGCTGTATTTCGCCGAGCGCCTGACCGAACGTCTGGGCGGTGCCAAGGTCTATATGAAGCGGGATGAGCTAAACCATACCGGCGCGCACAAGATCAACAACGTGCTGGGCCAGATCATCCTTGCCCGCCGCATGGGCAAGACCCGGATCATCGCCGAGACCGGCGCAGGTCAGCACGGCGTTGCAACGGCGACGGTCTGCGCCAAGTTCGGCCTGAAATGCGTGGTCTACATGGGCGCGCATGACGTGGAACGTCAGCAACCCAATGTCTTCCGCATGAAGCTGTTGGGGGCCGAGGTTGTGCCCGTCACCTCTGGTCGCGGCACGCTGAAGGACGCGATGAACGATGCGCTGCGCGACTGGGTGACCAATGTGCGCGACACCTTCTATTGCATTGGCACGGTGGCCGGTCCTCATCCCTATCCGGCCATGGTCCGTGACTTCCAGTCGATCATCGGCAAGGAAGCCAAGGAACAGATGCACGAGGCAGAGGGCCGCAACCCGGACACGATCATCGCCGCCATCGGCGGGGGATCGAACGCCATGGGCCTGTTCTATCCCTTCCTCGACGACAAGGAAGTGAACATCATCGGGGTCGAGGCCGGCGGCAAAGGCGTCGACGAAAAGATGCAGCACTGCGCGTCGCTGACCGGTGGGCGCCCGGGCGTCCTGCATGGCAACCGCACTTACCTGCTTCAGGACGATGACGGCCAGATCCTCGAAGGTTTCTCGATCTCGGCGGGTCTCGACTATCCTGGGATCGGACCGGAACACAGCTGGCTGCATGACGTGGGTCGGGCGCAATATGTCTCGATCACCGACAAAGAGGCGCTGGCCGCCTTCCAACTGTCGTGTGAAACCGAAGGCATCATTCCCGCGCTGGAGCCCTGCCACGCGCTGGCCCATGTTGCCAAGATCGCGCCGGAGCTGCCCAAGGATCACATCATCTGCATGAACATGTGTGGCCGAGGCGATAAGGACATCTTCACCGTGGCCAAGCACCTTGGCGTGGACATGTCCGGCACCGAGGGCCGCAGCGCGGGCTAATCCGGCCGGCGTTTGCGAAAATCTTTGAATTCAAACGTTTGACGCCCATAAACCTTGGTTTATGGGCGTCTTTCGTCGGTTTAGAGAGGCGCGATTAAACCCAAATCCAATTCCTCTGCGGTTGTGCGCCCGGCATTTTCGGGTCAGTTGCCGACGTGTCGGTCACCTGCCGCAGCCGTCTGTCCCGCACGGCTCCTACAGCCCAAACAGACCCGGTTCTCCCCCGTTCCGGCTCTGGTCCCACTCACGGAAGGGCACACACCGTGTCTCGGTTGCGGCAGGTGATCGGCATATCCTGTTCACTCTCGCGCGGGGGGATGACCCGCGTTGGAAGGAATGCCATGATGAAGACCAAGATCACCCGGACACAGACCGTCATGGCAATGACCCCGACAACGACCCTGATGATGACGATGACAACGCTGGTCACCCCGACGACCAAGCTGAAGGTCATGACCAAGCACAAACGCCTGCGTCAACAGAACGATGCCGCCTCAAAGCGCAAGACCAGCACGGGCGCCTGGCACGTGGCTGTGTGAGTGCGCCATGCGGTTCGCGGTTCTCTGTTTCCTCCTGTTGGCTGCCCTGTCTGTCGCCTCTCCGGTTCTGGCGCAGTCGCATCGTGACGCCGTGATTCAGCGACTGGCGAGCGAGGGTTTCACCAATTTTCGCGTGCGGCGCACCTGGCTAGGGTTCGACCAGATCGTCGCCGAAGGCCCTGCGGGCCGGCGTGAAGTGGTCATCAACCCGTCGACCGGGGCGGTCAAGCGCGACTACCTGTATTCCTCGACCAAGCCCGGAGGCGGGAGCGCGCCGATTGCGGCGGTCAAGGACACCACCCCGCCGCCGGTTTCTGGTTCGCCTGCCGACGGCGATGCCCTGCCTGCTGCCGAGCCTGACGGCGCCTCTCCGCCCGCCGGGGACCCTGCTGGACCACCGGACCGCGACGGTCCGCCGGGACAGTCTGACAAGGACGATCCGCTGGGACAGTCCGACAAGGACGAGCCGCCCGGCCGCTCGGACAAGGACGACCCTCCGGGCAAGTCCGATGACAAACCCGGCGCGGACCGGTCCGGTCGGGATTTCTGACAAGAGCGCTTTACCGCCGTTCGGCGGTTTCCCGCCACTTGTGGCCCTTGCCTGTTCCCGTGCTGCGAGTGCATTCTGGCGGTGAAACGCTCGAACATCCCAACCCCGAACATCGGCATGCTCCCGGCAACGGTCATGCCTCCCCGCCCATGGAGCCCGCAGGCGTGAAAACCCGTTTCGGCATCGGCGCGCTGTTTTCATTTCAGCTGTGCTGTGCCGGTTTCTTCCTCAGCGACATTCTGTCGACCCGGTTGGGAATGCGCAGCGTGCCGATCCCTTGGGCCTTGTATGAACTCATCCAGATCGGCGCGGCCATCGGGTTGATCGTCGGGCTTGCGGTGACAGCCACGCTGTTGGGGCGCAGCCTACGGGCGCGGGCGCGGGCCGAAGACAGCCTGCGGCTGGCGCGGGGGGCTTTCATGGATGTTCTGGATGAACGGTTCGCTGAATGGAGTCTGACCCCAGCCGAACGCGACGTGGCGCTGATGGCGATCAAGGGGCTGTCGACTGCGGAAATCGCTGCCGTCCGCAAGACCTCTGAGGGCACGGTCAAGGCCCAGACCAACGCGATTTACCGCAAGGCACAGGTCACCGGACGACCTCAGTTGCTAAGCCTGTTCATCGACGATCTTATCGCCGGAGAGGCGCAGGGCGATCTTTTGCCCGAAAACACGTGACATTTCCCGCAAACCCAAGGCGCTTTGGCCGGTGCGTTCACAGCGGCGACCGGTTCGCGGCTTTCTAAATGTTGCGCAAGGTTGAAATTTTGTTGCGCAGCCGCAACGGTGAGCTCTACCCCTGTTTTCGATACTGGAGCGAATCCACGACCCGCGGTTATCCAACAGACCCGGTCATTGCGGATTGGACCCTAGCGGGTGGAGGTGATCACTCCCCCGGTGCAGGCGGCTTTGCCGAGACTGTATGCCAGGGCCTTTTCGCAGGGCGGCACCGACATTGTAGCTCAGTCTGGACAGAGCAGCGAAATGCCATTCGTCAGGCGGAGGTTCGAATCCTCCCAATGTCTCCAAATGTAGCTCATAGGTAGAGCGCTCGACTGCTAATCGAGGTGTAGCAGGTTCGATTCCTGCCATTTGACCAAACGCCTTTCATGGAAGGCGCCGGCTTCGGGTGCCGGTCCACGTGAGTGGTCCAAATTCAAAGGATCCGGGGCGTCGCTTGCAGGCACGTCCCACGCCAATCCCCGGCGGCAGCGCTGGGGGCGCGGCAAGGTCTTGCCTGCTCCGGCATCGGGCCGGAGCAACGGATGAAGGTTCCGCCGGGCTACGGTCTGCCTTGGGTACTGCCCTGGCGCGCCGTGGCTCTGCGCCCCTCTCGCCGGTCTCCCGCTCGCAGTCGCGGCAGAGGGGCGTTCCGGATCCGCCTTATCAACACCTGCGGGGCATTTCGCCTCCAACCCTCCAGCATCAAAGGAAAATCGCTTTGCGACGACGATAGGCACAAGACGAAAAGGAGATTTTAGATGACCAATGTGCTTACCAGATTATTCCACGCCCTCGCCGGGCGAGAACGTGTCACGCTTTCCGAGAACGAGCGTTTGCTTGTCCTTGTGAACGGCCGCTTTGACGCATTGCTTGGCCCCGGTGAACATCTCGTCCAGCGGGATGGCAGCAGGCGCGAGGTCCACAACATCGACGGTCTCCGTTTCATCTCGGGCTTTGACCGGGCGCTTTTCCGCAGCCGTCCGGACCTTGTTGCCGATCATTTGACTGAGGTTCGTACTGGCAGCGGCGAGATTGCCGTGATCATGCGTGATGGGCGCCCGATCGAAGTGCTCATGCCCGAGGACCGGGTGGTCTTTTGGACCGATGCCGGGCCCTTCTCGGTCGAGCGGTTCGATCTTGCCACTGATGCTCGCGTCGAACCGCAATTTGCGCGACGGCTTGAGCGTGCGGGCCTTGGCCGTGTCCTTACCACGTTGCATGTGGGAGAGGGGCAGGTGGGGATGCTCTTTCTCGATGGGGTGCTCAGCGGGCGGATGGCGCCCGGGGTGCATAGCTTCTGGGCGGCGGGTCCGCGTGCCACGGTCAGGATCGTGGACATGCGCCAACGCGCGCATGAGGTCGTCGGGCAGGAAATTCTCACAAAGGATCGGGTGACGATCCGGGTCAACTTGACCGCGATCTTTCGCGTGAAAGACCCGGAGCGGGCCGTTACGGCGGTTACGGATTTCGAAGAGGCGCTTCACCGGGCGGTGCAGCTTCTTTTTCGGCGGCGGCTTGGCGTCTTGACGCTTGATCAGCTTCTTGCCGGGAAGGGGGCCATCGACGTCGAGGCCGGGGAAACCTTGCGGGCCGATTTGGCGAACATCGGGATCGACGTGCAAGAGATCGCCCTCAAGGACGTGATCTTGCCGGGCGAAATCCGCGAGATCCTCAACCGTGTGGTCGAGGCCGAGAAAGAAGCCGAGGCCAACGTGATCTTGCGCCGCGAAGAGACCAACGCCATGCGGTCGCTTCTCAACACGGCCAAGGTCATGGAGGACAACCCCGTGATGCTTCGCTTGAAGGAGCTTGACGCCTTGGAAACGATTGCGGCCAAGGTCGACCACCTCACCGTCCACAACGGGACGCAGGGGCTCTTGCAGGATATTGCGCGTTTGCGGGACTGACCTGCCAAAAGAAAGGCCGCTCCGGGCAACCGGAGCGGCAGTCTCTCGGGAGTTATCCCCAATTGGAGAGCTTTTGGGGAAAGATCACCTTCGAACAATCAACCAGGAGTTTTCAGGGTCGTTGCCCTGTGAGTTCATCGTGATCCAGCAAGGGTTAATTGCAGGTTAACGCAGAGGCACAATCTTGGGTTGCGGTGGGCAAAAGCGTTCACCTGCGTAAAAAAATGCCTGTTTCCGGGGTAAGGGCTTAATCCGCTTTGTGCTGTTCGAGAATGGTCAGTGGCACTATGTCCAGCGCGGCTTGGTGCGTGGATTCCAGTTTGACCTGCGGCGCGCAGCCCTCATCATGCGCCTGAAGGAAACGCGCGGCACACAGGCACCAGCGATCCCCGGCATTCAACCCCGCAAAGCGGAACTCTGGCCGCGGGGTGGAAAGGTCGTTTCCAACGTATTTCGAATAGGCCAGAAACTCGGCAGTCATGACCGCGCAGACCGTATGGCTGCCTTGGTCTTCGGCGCAGGTATTGCAATGCCCGTCGCGGAAGAAACCCGTTACCGGGTCCTGAGAGCAGGACTCAAGCGGGCCGCCCAACACGTTGATCGAAGGATCTTTCTTCAGCATGGCGTGTCTCCCTTAACGGCCGGACAGGCGGCGGAACATTTGCAAGGCGTCATCGAATGCCCCGGCCTCTCGAAATGCGCGATCCGCCGCGGTAATGGCCACGACGGTTCCGCTCTGACGATCAACATAGACGTATTGGCCATAGATGCCACGCGCCATGAATTCACCTTCGCGGGCATCTGAGGGCATCCACCACTGGTATCCATATTGCAATTTGCCCGGGGCTGTCCGGGCCGAGGGCGTCGTGCTTTCGATCACCCAATCCTCGGGAACGATCTGCTTGCCCTGAAGGCGGCCGTAGTCGCGAAACATGTCGCCCAGTCGTGCATAGTCCCGGAGCATGAGGTTCAACCCGCCAAGCGCGAAGGCAATGCCGTAACCGTCTGTCAGATAATAGGGTTTGCCATAGACCCCCATCGGCATCAGCAGATCTTCGGCCAGCAGGTCGGGCAAGCGTTTGCCGGTGGCACCCCGTGCAACCATCGACAGGACATGCGTGTCGATCGAGACATAGCGCCATTGTTGACCGGGCGCCTGATCGGTCTGCGTCAGGCCAGCCGCGAAACCGTCCATCGAACCGCCCAAGGCAAGGATGCGGCCCATCTTGTTGATGTCGCTCCAGAAATCCAGATAGTCTTCGTCAAAGACCACCCCGGTCGACATTTGCAGGACATTGCGGATCGTCGCCCGGTCATAGGCGCTGTCCTTCAGGTGGGGTGCGTATTTCACCACGGGGTCGTCAAGGCTGTCCACATGACCCTGCGCCAGCAAGATGCCGAAAAGCGCGGACAAATAGGACTTGGCCACAGACCACGAAATGCGCAGGTCCTCAGGTTGTGTGCCAAGGTGGTAGCTTTCGTGGACGATCTTGCCGTCGCGCAGCACGATGGCGCCAGTGACGGCCCGCCGGTCCAGCCAGGCTTGCCAATCGGCGGGTGGCTCAAGCGGGCGTCCTTGGGGCAGGGGCGTGGCGCGGCTGTGAACCGGGATCGGGACGCTTTCAAAAAGCTGGTCCATATGGCTGAAATTATGGACGATCTCGGTTTCGTCGAAGAGCGTCATGGTGGCGCGCAGGCGGGTCAGTTCATTGCGAAAAGCAAAGCCAGCCCCGGCCAGCGCGGCCAACAGGATCAGAACGAAAGCCGCTAGACGCCGTTTCGTCATCTGAATTTGTCCACCAGCCTTTGCAGGGGATTGCGGCTTTCCTCGCCGGAACTGTCCTCTTCGGGCGTGGCAGGTTGGGCCTGTGGGGCCTGTTTCGGCTTGTCCGGTGTCTTGGAGGATCGCGGCGGGGCGGTGCGCAGAGCGACGGCATTCATGAACTTGCCCGCATCGCCCGCGGCCAGATGTGGAGCACCGTCGGCAATGCCCCGTATCAGATCGTCCAGCCAGTCCTGATCGGCCTTGTGGAAGTCATGCAAGACATAGGCGGCCACCAGTTCCTTACGACCGGGGTGCCCGATGCCCAGTCGCACGCGGCGGTAGGCCTCGCCGATATGTGCGTGGATCGAACGCAGGCCATTGTGCCCGGCGTGGCCGCCACCGGTCTTGACCTTGCACTTGCCCGGCGCAAGGTCGAGTTCATCGTGGAACACGGTCACATCGCCCGGAGCCAGTTTGTAAAACCGCATGGCCTCCCCCACGGATTGGCCTGAGAGGTTCATAAAGGTCTCTGGCTTGAGCAACAGCACCTTTTCCGAACCCAGCCGCCCTTCGGACACCTGGCCCTGGAATTTGGCCTTCCACGGGCCAAATCCGTGATCCTCGGCGATCCGGTCCAGCGCCATGAAGCCGATGTTGTGCCGGTTGCCCGCGTATTTCGTGCCGGGATTGCCGAGACCTGCGAATATTTGCACTGTGCCCTCCGAGACCGCCTTGGCCCTATGTAGGACAGAGGCGGCACCGATCACAACGGGAGAGCGGAATGTACCTGACCATGAACCGGTTCAAGGTGGTGAAATCAGAGGCAGCGGCCTTTGAGGAGCTTTGGAAGAACCGGGACAGTCATCTGAAATCGGTTCCGGGCTTCGTCAGCTTTGCGCTGATGAAGGGGCCGGAGAAAGAGGATCATGTCCTATATGCCTCGCACACGCTGTGGCAGGACGAAGCCAGCTTTACCGGCTGGACCCGGTCAGAGGCGTTTCGTGCCGCCCATGGCGGGGCGAAATCATCGGAGCATATGTATCTTGCGCCGCCCGAGCTTGAGATATTCGAGGCGGTGCAGGTTCTAACGGCCTGAGGCGACAGGACAAACAAAAACCCCTGCGCCGGGCGCAGGGGTTTTCCGTGTCATCGTGTTAAGGCGATCAGGCTTCTGCGTCTTCCGCAGCAGCTTCTTCACCTTCTTCTTCGGCATCCTGCGACGCCAGACCCGAGGGGGCCGAGATGTTGCAGATCACAAAGTCGCGGTCGATCGTCGGCTTGCTGCCTTCCGGCAGGGTCACGTCCGAGATGTGCACGATGTCGCCGATCTTGAGGCTGGACAGATCCACGGTGACCTTCTCGGGGATGTCACCCGCGGTCACGATCAGTTCGATTTCGGGGCGGACCACGGTCAGCACGCCGCCGCGCTTGATGCCCGGTGCGGTTTCTTCGCCCACGAATTCCACGGGGATGAAGAGGTTGACCTTCGAGGTGCGGCGCAGGCGCATGAAATCGACATGCGTCGGCAGGTCTTTGACCACGTCACGCTGTACGTCGCGGCAGATCACGCGAACGTCCTCGTGCCCGTCGACCTTCAGGTTGAAAAGGGTCGACTTGAAACGACCGTCTTTCAGCTTTTTGAAGAGGACGTTGAAGGGCAGTTGGATCGGAAGCGGCTCTTTGTCACCACCGAAAACGATGCCCGGAACCATGCCATCACGGCGTGCCTGACGAGCGGCGCCCTTGCCCGTCCCCGTCCGTTCCTGGGCGTTGAGATCAGGAATCTCACCAGCCATATTGTATCTCCATAAGTTAGGGCGGGGTGCCTCCAAGGCTGTCACCCCGCGTGAAGCCGTGCGGTTAAACCGGATCTTGCCTTTTGGCAAGGAGATTCGGGGCGCGGGCAAGGAGGACGGGGCTGGCCGTCACCCGCGCCGGCCGTTTCAGGCCCATTCGCCAGAGAAACCCTTGGGCACCATCAGGATGTCCCGGTCAACGGCTTCGATGTCGGTTCGCCCGCAAAGCGCCATGCTGACATCCAGCTCTTTGTGCATGACTTCCAGCGCTTTGGTTACGCCGGCCTCACCCATAGCGCCCAACCCATAGACATAGGCGCGCCCGATCCAGCACCCCTTGGCTCCCAGCGCGCGTGCCTTCAATACGTCCTGACCCGAGCGTATGCCGCTGTCCATGTGGACCTCGATCTTGTCTCCGACAGCCTCGACGATGGGTTCCAGCGCCCGGATCGAGGACAGGGCCCCGTCCAGTTGGCGACCGCCGTGGTTGCTGACCACGATGGCGTCTGCGCCGACATTGCAAGCCTCCAGCGCGTCGCGCGGGTCGATGATGCCCTTGATGATCAGCGGGCCGTCCCACATCTTGCGGAATTCGCGGATGCGATCCCAGTCCAGCGATTGGTCAAAGCTCTCGGCGGTCCATGTGGTCAGCGACGAGGCATCCGTCACACCCTTGGCATGGCCGACGATATTGCCGAAAAAGCGCCGCTTGGTCTGAAGCATGTTCAGGCCCCAGCCCACCTTGGTCATCATGTTGGCGACGGATTTCGGCGTCAGCTTGGGCGGGGCGGACAGACCGTTCTTCAGATCCTTGTGGCGCTGACCCAGCAATTGAAGGTCAACCGTGATGACGGCGGCCGAACATTTCGCCTCTTTCGCCCGGTCAAACAGATTCTGCATGAACTCGTTGTCCTTGAGCGTGTAAACCTGCATCCAGAACGGTTTCGAGGTATTCGACGCCACGTCCTCGATCGAGCAGATCGACATGGTGGACAGGCAGTAGGGCACGCCGAATTTCTCGGCTGCCTTGGCGGCGTGGATCTCGCCATCGGCGTGCTGCATCCCGGTCAGGCCGACGGGGGCCAGGGCCACCGGCATCGAGGCATCCTGACCGATCAGCTGCGTCCGTGTCGAGCGGCCCGCCATATCCACCGCTACGCGCTGGCGCAGGTAGATGTCATCGAAATCCGAAGAGTTCTCGCGAAAGGTCTGCTCTGTCCAGCTGCCGGATTCGCAATAGTCGTAGAACATTTTCGGGACACGCCGGCGATAGATGCGCTTGAGGTCCTCGATTTCGGTGATGACGGGCATGGGCAGGGCGCTTTCGTTGAAATTGGTAAGGATCAATTACCAATAATGGGTCGTTCACGCAATGCGACTCTTAAGACCGTCTTCACTGCTCTGCGGTATCGCAGAAGCTGGGATCTTGGAGGACGGCACGATGAAGGGCATCGTTTTCACGGAATTGCTGGAAATGGCCGAGCAGGCCATTGGCGAGGAAGCGGTGGATGACATTCTGGACCAACTCGAACTCGAGTCCGATGCCGCCTATACAGCGGTGGGCAACTATCCGTGTTCCGAACTGATGCGGATCGTCGGTGCCGTTAGCGATCTCACCGGCATTCCGGGGGATGAGTTGCAGCGCAAGTTTGGCGGTTGGATGCATGCGCGCTTTGTCCAGAGCTATCCGCAGTTCTTCGAGGATAAATCGACCGTGCTGGACATGCTGGCCGCCATCGAAAGCGAGGTGCATGTCGAAGTGCGCAAACTGTATCCCGACGCCGAATTGCCGCGGTTCGAAACTGAATGGCTGGGTGAGGATCACCTGCGCATGACCTATCATTCGGAACGTCCATTGGTGGCGTTTTGTCATGGACTGGTCGAAGCCTGCGTCGCGCATTTCGGGCAACCGGCAGAAATCGGGCTGGACCGGTTGTCCAAGGGGGAGGCCGTCTTTGACGTGCGGTTGGTGGGGTGAGACATGAATGCCCCGGCGACCAGCGCCGCCGCGGACCGGGTCTCGCGCCGTCGCTACGAACGTGAGAGAGCCGCGCGAAAAGAGGCCGAGCATCTGCTTGAGGAGAAGAGCCGCGCGCTGTTCGACGCAAACGCCGCCCTGAAGGCGCAGGCCGCCGTTCTTGAAGAAGCGGTGCGAGAGCGGACTCGCGAACTGGAAACCGCCAAGACCGCCGCCGAAAGTGCCAGTGCCGCCAAGAGCGGCTTTCTTGCCATGATCAGCCATGAGATCCGGACACCGTTAAACGGCGTGTTGGGCATGGCGACGACCCTTGTCGAAAGCGATCTGGCGCCCGAACAGCAGGAAATGGCCGAGATCATCCAGTCCTGCGGCATTTCCCTGTTGGACTTGCTGAATGATCTGCTGGATCTGTCCAAGATCGAAGCCCACAAGATGGAGATGGAAGAGCGCGACTTTGATCTGGACGGCTTATGCCACGAAGTCTTGCAGGTTTACGAACCCCGGGCCGAAAGCAAGGGGCTGAAACTGGACGTGACGCAGGATGCGGCGGCGCGCGGCTGGTTGCGCAGCGATCCCACTCGCCTGCGCCAGGTCATCACCAATCTTGTGTCGAACGCGCTGAAATTCACCGCAAAGGGCGGCGTTTATGTCGCCATTCGGCGCATCGGGGAGGTGCTGGAAATCCAGGTGCGGGACACAGGACCGGGTGTGCCCCCGGACAAGCGTGACCGCCTGTTCGAGGCTTTCACCCAGACCGATGCCTCGATCACGCGCAAGTTTGGCGGCACGGGGCTGGGTCTGACCATCTCGCGGCGGATCTGTCGGCTGTTGGGCGGCGATCTGGTCTATGAGCCCGCACCCGAAGGCGGTTCAGTCTTCGTAGCCCGGCTGCGGGTAGAGGACGCCCGCTCTCGCAACGGGCCCGACCGCGACTCGCAAGATCAGGCCGACGCGGTCCTCATGGCGCGGCCATGGCGTATCCTCGTGGCGGAGGACAGCGAAACGAACCAGCGTGTTCTGCGCCTGTTGTTGCGTCGCTATCCGTTCCGGATCGATGTGGTGGGCGACGGTGCCGCCGCGGTCGAGGCGCATTGCTCGGCGCCATTCGACCTGATCCTGATGGATGTGAACATGCCGGAAATGAATGGCCTTGAAGCTGCGGCGATGATCCGCGAGGTCGAAGCCGCACGCGAATTGCCCCGCGTGCCCATCGTTGCGCTGACCGCCAATGCCATGACGCACCAGGTGTCCAGCTATCTCCGAAACGGGATCGACGCGCATGTGGCCAAGCCGATCAAACGCGAGGCGCTGGCGGCCGTAATGGCGCGTCTGCTGACGCCTCAGGCCGAGTGAGCACCTTCGGCCAGACCGGCCACAAAGGACAGAACCTCATCCACGGATTTGCCCGCTGCGATTTCGCCCACGATGGCGGAGCCGACAACACAGCCGTCCGCCACCGAGGCGATCGCCTTGCTGGTGTCCGGCGTCCGGATGCCGAACCCGACGATCACGGGCAGGTCGGTCTTGGCCTTGATGCGGGCCACTTCCGGCCCGACATCCGCCGATTGCGCCGCCGCCGCACCAGTGATCCCGGTGATCGACACGTAGTACACAAAGCCAGAGGTGTTTTGCAGCACCTTCGGAAGACGCTTGTCATCGGTGGTTGGTGTTGCAAGACGAATGAAATTTAGGCCCGCCTTCTGCGCCGGAATGCACAGTTCCTCGTCCTCTTCGGGCGGCAGATCGACGATGATCAACCCGTCGATCCCGGCTTCCTTGGCCTGCGCCAGAAACGTGTCGACACCGCGCGAATAGATCGGGTTGTAATACCCCATCAGCACGATCGGTGTCTCGTTGTTGCCTTGGCGGAAATCGCGCACCATTTGCAGGGTGCGGTCAAGCGTCATGCCATGCTCCAGCGCCCGTTGACCGGCCAACTGGATCGTCGGGCCATCCGCCATCGGATCGGTGAAGGGCAGACCCAGTTCGATCACGTCAACGCCAGCGCCCGGAAGGCCCTTCATCACGGCCAACGAGGTTTCGACGTTCGGATCGCCCGCCATGATATACGAGACAAAGGCTTTCCGTCCCTCGGCTTGCAACCGGGCGAAGGTGGAATCGATGCGTGTCATGGCTCACTCCCTGCAAGGCTTTTGCCTCTTGCCGGATGTGCGGAGGAAAATCAATGGCACCCGGAACAGGGAAAAAGATGAAGCCTTCGTGACGGTTTTTTGACGTACCGCAAGGCGGTGTCTCGCGATCCGTGGGATCATAGGCCATTCAAGGACGAAGGAGACACCATGCCCCCAGTGCTGACCGCCCCCGCCGAAGAACAAACCGTTGCCAATTCGGTGGACGCCACCCTGACTGCCGTGGCCGATGCGCCCGACGCGCAGCCCGCAAGCGAAGCGCCTGCGGCACCTGTCCGTGCCGAACGGCACCATCCGACCCCGGATGAGATCCGCCGCGCCTTTGAAACCGGCGAATATCCCTATGATACCAAGGTATCCCGTCGTGCCTACGAACGGGACAAGGCGCGCCTTCAGGCCGAATTGCTCAAGGTTCAGTTGTGGGCGCAGGAGACCGGCCAGAAGTTCGTCCTGTTGTTCGAGGGGCGCGATGCGGCGGGCAAGGGCGGCACCATCAAACGGTTCACCGAACATCTCAACCCGCGAACGGCCCGCGTGGTGGCGCTTAACAAACCGACCGAGGAAGAACGCGGCCAGTGGTATTTTCAGCGCTATATCCAGCATCTGCCGACCTCGGGTGAAATCGTGTTGTATGACCGGTCCTGGTACAATCGTGCCGGTGTCGAGCGGGTCATGGGCTTTTGCCAGCCCAGCGAATACCTTGAATTCATGCGCATGACGCCCGAACTGGAGCGGATGCTGGTGCGGTCCGGAATCCGCCTGTACAAATATTGGTTCTCCGTCACTCAATCCGAACAGAAGGCTCGTTTCGAAAGCCGCGAGACCGATCCTCTGAAACAGTGGAAGCTGTCCCCCATCGACAAGGCCAGCCTTGGCAAATGGGATGATTATACCGAGGCGAAAGAGGCGATGTTCTTTTACACCGACACGGCAGATGCGCCTTGGACGGTCATCAAGTCCGACGACAAAAAGCGCGCGCGTCTGAATTGCATGCGGCATTTCCTGTCGACGCTGGACTATCCCGACAAGGACCCCAAGATCGCGCGGCTTCCCGATCCGTTGATTGTCGGCGGGGCCGGGCATGTGATCCACCGTTCGGATCATATCCTTGGCAAGGCCCTGCACCCCGACACACGTCGAGGCTGAGCCGGGTCAGGCGATCTCGCCCAGCCAGTCCATCAGCGGTTCGAACCCGGTAAAGACCTGTTTCAGAGTTTCTTCGGGATCGACCGCCAGCGGTTGATCGAGACCGTCGCGCCAGGCGACAAACCCTTTGCAGCGCAATAGCGCCTCTTGCGGGTGATCGGCAGGGTAGGGGGCCGGCACCCGTTTCAGCGCGGGCGGGTCGACGCGCCAGCCCGCCGCTTCGATCATTCGGGACAGATTTTCGCCCCGGTTCGTGGCGATGGCCTCGCGCCAGCGGTCCATCTGTGCTGCTTCGAAATGCATCAGGCCCGCGCCAGCAGTGGCATACTCGGTCGAGATCCCCAACATCCAAGCCCGACCGTCCGGCAGGGACCACATCATGTGCAGATGCGTGTGGTAAGGTGTCTTGTCCTCTGAAAACCGCACGTCACGATGTGGGCGGAACAGCTTGGTCCGGGGCACCGGGCCACGTTTCGCGGCCAGCCATCCCGCCATCTGTGCCAACAGTTTTTCGGCCGGGCGTTTCAACTCGCTGTCATAGCGGGATTTGTTCTCTCGGAACCACGCGCGGTCATTGTTGTCCGCAAGCTCTGTCAGAAAGACGCGGGTGTCGGTCAAAAGGCGGTTTGGATCAACGGGGTCGGCCATCGGGAATGCTCCGGGCTCGCTAGCTGTTTCATGGTATCACAACTCGGCGCATCGCGCACCCGCACCCTTGCCAGTGTCAGACCCCGAGACTAAAGCCGGCTTATGAGCATTCAGGTTTCCTATTCCGAACATCGGCGCGCTGTTCTGCGCCTTGGCTTGCCGCTGATCGGCGGTCACCTCGCGCAATTTGCCATCGGCCTGACAGACACGATCATGATCGGCTGGTACGGGGTTCCTGAACTGGCGGCCCTGACCATCGCGGGGTCATTTTTCTTTACGGTTTTCCTGTTCGGATCGGGGTTCGCATGGGCGATCATGCCCATGGTTGCGCGCTACGCGGCACAAGAGGACGAGGTGCTGGTGCGCCGGGCCACACGCATGGCGCTGTGGCTGTCCATTCTCTATTTCATCCTGACCCTGCCATTGTTCTGGTTCTCGGGGCCGATCCTGCGCGGCATGGGCCAGACCGAAGAGGTCGCAGGCCTTGCGCAGACCTATCTCCGGCTTGCCGGGATCGGCCTGTTGCCCGCGCTTGGGGTCATGGTGCTCAAGAACTATCTTGCCGGTCTGGAACATACCCGGGTGGTGCTCTGGATTACTCTGGTGGCCGCGCTGGGCAATGTGCTGGCGAATTACACCTTGATTTTTGGCAACTGGGGCGCGCCCGAGCTGGGTATTTCCGGGGCGGCGCTGGCTTCTGTTTCGGCGCAGGTCGTGTCGCTTGTGCTGGTCGCGATTTACGCGCTGCGGATTTTGCCGGAACATGCGCTTTTCGTGCGGTTCTGGCGCCCCGACTGGGAAATGTTCGCGCAGGTCTTTCACCTTGGCTGGCCGATCGGACTGACCACGCTGGCCGAAGTGGCGCTCTTCGCGGCATCGGCCGTTTTGATGGGCTGGCTGGGAACGATCCCGCTGGCGGCCCATGGCGTTGCGCTTCAGATCGCCTCGGCGGCCTTCATGATTCAGCTTGGCCTGTCCAACGCGGCCACCGTCCGTGCCGGCAACGCGCTGGGCCGCGGCGATAGCGAGCATCTGCTGCGCGGCGCCCGCGTCGTGACCGTGCTGGGCGCGATTACGTCCGGTCTGACGGTGGTGCTGTTCGTCGCGATCCCGGAAACGCTTTTGGGCCTGTTTATCGACCCGGCCGAACCGCAGCGGGACGCGATCCTTGCGGCGGGCAAGGGGCTATTGGCGATGGCAGCGCTGTTCCAGATCGTGGATGCGGCGCAGGTCATCCATATCGGGTTGCTGCGCGGTTTGCAGGACACGCGGGTGCCGATGCTGATGGCGGCGCTGGCCTATTGGGGCATCGGCATGCCAAGCGCTTGGGTGTTTGGCTTTGCGCTGGGCTGGGGCGGCGAAGGGATCTGGTTCGGTCTCGTGGTCGGGTTGGCGGCGGCGGCGGCGCTGTTGATGCATCGGTTCTGGACGCAAAGTCGCGCGATCATGATGCGCCAGACGGCAGTGGCCTGACGTTCGACCCAAGTTTCTGGGCACTGGTGGTATTCCACCATTGAGAGGTCAACGGCCGGATGCTTTAACTCTGGGCAACGGACCGGGGACACGGTCCGTACCACTCAGGGACCACAGGACAGTTTCAGGAGACATGATTATGACCGACGCATCCGCAGCAGGCGGTTACAACCGTCAGGTTGGCATGGGCGAAGCCATCAAGCTTTTCTTTTCCAATTACATCAATTTCGAAGGCCGCTCGAACCGGGGGGAATATTGGTGGGCAGCGCTTGGCCTGCTGCTGATCGGCCTAGTGACCGGCGTTATCGACGCCATGATCGGCATGCCGATCGTCAACCCGCTGTTTTCGCTGATCACGTTGATCCCGGGCATCGCCATCGGTGTGCGCCGCCTGCATGACATCGACAAATCGGGCTGGTGGTATCTGATCATCCTCGTGCCGCTGATCGGGATCCTCGTTCTGCTGTATTTCTTCGTGCAGAAGCCGACCCCGGGCCCCAACCGTTTCGGCTGATCGCGCGCAGCCACGTCTGGCACGTATCGACCCCTCTTCCCGTGCGGCGGAAGAGGGGTTTTCCTTTGCCCGCTTGCGTCCTTGCCTGTGCCCGACTAGAAGCGGCCCGTCATTCTAGATGGAGGTGCCCAATGGGCTTTCGGATGGGAATCGTGGGGCTGCCCAACGTGGGCAAGTCGACGCTGTTCAACGCGCTGACCAAGACGGCAGCGGCGCAGGCGGCGAACTTCCCGTTCTGCACCATCGAACCCAACGTGGGGGATGTGGCGGTGCCGGACACGCGGCTGGACAAACTGGCCGAAATCGCGGCGTCCAAGCAGATCATTCCGACGCGCATGACCTTTGTCGACATCGCCGGTCTGGTCAAAGGGGCCTCGAAGGGCGAAGGGCTGGGCAACCAGTTCCTTGCCAACATCCGCGAAGTCGATGCCATCGCGCATGTGCTGCGCTGCTTCGAGGATGACGATGTCACCCATGTTGACGGGCGGGTCGATCCCGTGGCCGATGCCGAGACCATCGAGACCGAGCTGATCATCGCCGATATGGAATCGCTGGAAAAGCGGTTGCAGAACATCGTCCGCAAGGTGCGCGGCGGCGACAAGGAAGCCATTCAGCAGGAGCGCCTGATGAAAATGGCGCTGGCCGCGCTTGAAGATGGCAAACCCGCCCGCGTGGTCGAAGTGGACGGCGAGGATCTCAAGGCGTGGCGGATGCTGCAACTTCTGACCTCCAAGCCGGTGCTGTACGTCTGCAACGTGGACGAAGGTGACGCGGCAGAGGGCAACGCCCTGTCGGCCCGCGTGGGCGAAATGGCCGCATCGCAGGGCAATGCGCATGTGGTGATCTCTGCCAAGATCGAGGAAGAGATCAGCCAGCTGGACGCCGAGGAAGCAACCGAGTTCCTGGGCGAACTGGGGTTGCAAGAGGCCGGGCTGGACCGGTTGATCAAGGCGGGCTACGAACTGTTGGGTCTTCAGACCTATTTCACCGTCGGCCCCAAGGAAGCGCGCGCCTGGACCATCCGCAAGGGCACGTTGGCACCGCAGGCGGCAGGCGTGATCCACGGCGATTTCGAACGTGGTTTCATCCGCGCGGAAACCATCGGCTACGATGATTACCTGACCTGCAACGGCGAGACCGGGGCCAAGGATGCAGGCAAGATGCGGGCCGAGGGCAAGGGGTATGAAGTCAAGGACGGCGACGTCCTGCACTTTCTCTTCAACACCTGACCGCGGGGCGCTCAGGCTGCGGTTCTGGCCCGGAGCGCCTTTAGCAGAATCGCCTCTTGCCGGCGCAGACAAGGCCGGGCGGCGCGCATCGCGGCACGCCGGTCCTGCCGCAGCAAGCGTTGCAACTCGTCCAGCAGATCGGCGTCGAAACTGGTCAGGGTTTCCGGCCCCGGCAAAAAGCTTTCGCTTTGTACACCATCGGCAGTCACGATCTCATGCCGGTCGAACAGCAGGTGGATGTAGGTTACAGGCGTCCCGTCCTCACAAAGCCGCAGATCCTTGCCATCAACAAGGTCCCGCGCGCAAACCAGAACCTCTTCCCCGCCAAAAAGCAGCGTGGCACGCAGGTCCCGCACCAGCAAGCGATGCTGTGGGGAAACACGTGTGGCGCGCGTGGCCCCGAAAGCACCTGCCGCGATTTCCACGGGGGCGTCCGGCCCAGCGGCGCGGCGTTCCGATCTGCCGATCCATTTCACCCGCTGCGCACCGTGATCCAGCGTCAGCACCTTGTCCCCGGGCGACAGGTCCTCGACCCGCACGGGGCCGTCCGGCGTTTCAATCAACGTGCCCGCGGTAAAGCAGGGGGCCGTGGTGTTGACGGTGACAAAGCCGACGTCGGTGTTCCCCTCTGCGTCGGCCACCGTATAAGAAAAGATATTGGCGCCGATATCCGCGCCGGAAGAGGCCATAATCAGGCCATCCGCGGTCAGTTCGACGACCTCCCCGGTTGAGAGTTGCACGGAATCGCCGATTTCCACCGGTTGACCGTTGATATGCGTGATCGTCAGCGCGCCGCCTGCCGCGCTGGTATCGTTTGCCAGAAGGTCGATTTCGACGCCCTGACCAAGCTGCACATCGATTTCATCGTCCCCGGCCACAAGGGCGGTCTGGATGCTGTCGCCGGCGATCAGAAGGTTGCTGTCATAGGCGCTGTCGCCACCATCGGCGATGCCGATCTTGATCGTGTTCACCTCTCCCGGATTGACCGGCGCCTTGAGCGTCAGGGTGACGGTGAAGCCATCCATCTGCGTGTTATAGGTATCGGCGTTCTGGGCGTTGTCGACGTAGAGGTTGGAATTCGACTGGTCGTTGATGTTGTTGATGGTCACGTCGCCGGTGCCGACGGTCAGTTCGGCCGGCTCACCGTTGACCCAGATCCCGACCGCGTCGTTAAAGCCCGAGTTGACGTATTCCAGGTATTCCTCTGAGGAAAAGACGATTTGCATCGTCAATGTGCTGCCCTCTGGGATGAACTCCGCCTCCAGCACCGCTGCATCATAGGTTGCCTGCCCGGAGACAGCCGTCAGGTCGCTGTCCCCTGCGGTCTGGTTGACGGTGGTCGTTCCGGCAGAGGTGTTGACGTCGCTGCCGCCGCTGGTGACATCCGTGGCCTTGCCAGTTGACAGGATCACTCCGCTGTCCGTCGGTGTCAGGTCCGGCGCAATGGCATCGCCGTCGGTATAGATGCCAGAGGCCACATCCGCCCCGGTATAACTGGCCGACTGGATCTGGATTCCGCTGCCGAACATGGCGTCGGCCATTTGCATGGCCGTGGCAGAGGTATCGACGGGCAATTTATCGGGCATGGTTGTGCTCCCACGTCTTGGACGTGCGGAGGCTCCCAGAAAACCGCGAACAAAAGGTTAGCGCTGGACCTGTTTGATTCAGGTCAACGCGCTCTGGCGCCAGATATTCCAAAGCGAATATATGTATCCGGAGCCATCCATGACCGATCTGACCAATACCTCGCCTCAGCTCGCGCCCCAACAAAAGCTGGCGCATTTTCCGATCACCCTGTTCGCCAGCGTGATGGGACTGTCAGGCTTGGCCTTGGCGATGCATGCGGCGGCAAGTCATTTTGGTTGGGGGGCATTCGCGCCCCGAGTGGCCCTTGCCGTCGCGGTCATGGATCTGGTGGCGATTGCAGGTTTCTACCTTGTAAAGGCCCTGCTTTATCCGCGGGCCGTCGCAGAAGAGTGGCAGCATCCGGTAAAGCTCAACTTTTTTCCGGCTATCCCGATTTCCTTGATGCTGGTGGCCAGCGGGCTGCGGTTTGAGTGGGGGCAGGCGGCCCTTGTGCTTTGGGGGGTAGGGGCACTGTTGCAGGCCGGTTTGGCCTTGGCGGTGATTTCGACATGGATCGGGCCGCGCGGCTTTGGGTTGGGGCAGGTCACCCCGGCGTGGTTCATCCCCGCTGTTGGCAATGTCGTGGTGCCAGTCGCTGGGGTGCCGCTTGGGTTTGTCGACGTGTCGTGGCTGTTCTTTGCGGCGGGCATGGTCTTTTGGGCAGCGCTGTTGCCGATCCTGTTGCAACGTCTGATCACCGAAGCCCCGTTGCCCGGCAAGCTGCAACCGACGCTGGCCATTCTGGTCGCACCGCCCGCGGTGGCATTTCTGTCCTATGTCGCGCTGAACGGGGGCGTTCTGGACGGGGTCGCCCGCATTCTGTTCAATTCCGCATGGGTGTTTTCCGCACTCGTCATGGTGCAGCTGGTGCAACGGTTGCGCGGGCCGTTCGCCTTGTCATGGTGGGCGCTCAGTTTTCCGGTTGCGGCGCTGACGATCTCTTGCTTTCGCTACGCCTCTCTTGCCGAAACCGATCTGCATGGATTGATGGGAACAGGCGCCTTGGCGGCCTTGATTGTGATCATTTTTGGCCTTGTCCTGCGCACCGGTCTGGGTATGACCCGAGGAGAGATCTGCCGCCCTGATTGAAGCCGGAACAGCGGCTCTTTCCTTGGCATCGCCCATTTTTCGGGCAATGCAAGGGCTTGTTTCGGGACTTGGCTATTGGTTGTTGCCCGGCGACTGCCATTCTAGAGAAAAGCGCGATCCGTGCGCCTAGTGGCACGAATTGCGGCGCGGGTTTGTGACTTTTTCGTTCTAGGATCGGGACGAAAGAAAGTTGCTTGGTCGGGTAAATAGTTGTGTCGAAACAAGGTTTCTTGGGAAAGCTCGGCGGCGGGCAAAGCCGCGCTGACGCCATGCAGGTTCATGAGGACCTGTTGAAGACGGCGCAAGATGCGCTGATGTCCGATGATTTCTCCGGGTATTGTGCCTGTTTTCAGTATCCTTTCCGAATGATCTGCACCGATGCGGTGCACCTGATCCCTGGGGATTGTCACATGCGTCCCGTGTTCGAAGCTGTGCGGCAAAGAATGCTGCACCTCGATCTGCAAACCTATCTGGCCAATTGCGTTTCGGGATGGTTTTACGACGGCCAGACGATCGTGGCGGCACATAAGACCCGCATGGTGACGGGGGCAGTACTGGTCGGCGCGCCGATCCCATCAGTGGCCATCCTGCGCAGGGCTGAGGGCCTTTGGCGGATTTCCGATCTTTGGAATGCACGACCTTCGCATTTCGGAACAAGCTTTCCGGGCGTCGAAAGAGACGCGCGCCAACTGCCCACCCTGGCAGGGATGGAGGCAGAAGCGCTGAGGTTTCTGCAAGAAGGGACAGGCAGAGGGGCGTAAGAGTTCCGGGGAAAGCCCCGTTGCAGCCACGTGTCGAAACTGGTGAACATCCTGAGAACACGCTAACATTGCGGTGCCGAGTGTGGCTGAAAGAGTCGAAGCGGAACCGGGGTACGTTTGCAATAACAAGGGATTACGCGATTTTGCGGCTCTGTCACAAAAAGGGCTTGTTCGCCCGCGCCTTGGCGCATAGACAGGGCGACGGAGACGTGGCCGAGTGGTCGAAGGCGCTCCCCTGCTAAGGGAGTAGGCGGGAAACCGTCTCGAGGGTTCGAATCCCTTCGTCTCCGCCATTACCCATTGATTTTATTGGATAAATTGGCGATCAGTCAATCCTACCCATGAGCTACCCATGCGATTTTCAGGGTAAGATGTGCGGAGAGAGGTGAAAATTTGGCGTCAAAAATTCTACCGATCCATACCCTGAACGCACGTGGCAACGGGATGCTAGAGGTTATTCGCGACTACTTTGGGCTGTCCCCGGATCGGATGCTGCTTGAGATACAGGGGATGCGTGCCCAAGTTGCACGGACGTTGAAGTCTAAGGGTGTCAACTACGACGACCTGCGTGCAGCGCTAGTGCCCGACCGCGAAAAGCTTGAGATAGCTTTGATCTTCGACACGATGCAGATTGAAGATAGCTGGTATGGCTACCAAGTGTTTGAACGGATCATTCCGTTGCTCGATCCAAGAACCAAGAACAGCATTTTGGTTGGCGACTACATCGGAAGCAACAGCCAACAAGAGACCCTTTACGAAGCCTTCTGCGAGGCGGTTTGCCCGGTGCGTCGCATTGACTATCGGCATAGCAGCCAATTCTACGTGGTCTACATCAACAACTTGACGGACACTGCGTTCCAAAAGCTTGCGGACGGTCTGATAGACTATGAACCGTATGTGGGTTGTGCAAACACGACCTACCACTCTTTTTTCAAGACGCTACTTTCAATGAAACTGGTCAATTTTTGCGTGAAGGCTGGAAGAAAGATCATTCAAGGACACGAAGACGACCGCGACGACGCGGACAACGTGAACATGTCGGGAATGCCCTTCGAAGAAAACGGCTATGAGTGTATTAGCATTCGCTCAGACTTGGAGGGCGTGTTGCTGTCGTATAAGATTGAAAGCCCTGTATTCGACGGCTTTGAAGCCGACAGAGAAATGGCAATCAATTCGGTTAATGCCTCGCCTTCAACTTTAGATGGGTTCGACGTTCAGGTTGAAGATGCAAAGCTTGAATATATCAAAACGGCTAAGGCAGGTTCGCTTCACCATGCCGGTCTTAGTGATGTTTCGACGCAAGATTTGCAGGAAATAATCCGTGGGAAACTGCGATCCAACTACATATACAATATGTCGTATCTTGCAGAACACAACGTCACCAAGTTCAGCATAGTCATTGAAGTGCCGGACGAAGACGGAGAGCCATTTCGCCTTATGGCCGCTTTGGAATATCGGCCCGACGACAAAGTGCTGAGATTGCTCACTTTCTATTAAAAGAAACCCCGGCTTGCGTCGGTGCACGCAAACCGGGGTCAGTTGCCCTTGGCACTTAAGGGAACTTGCGTCAGGCGGCGACGGCGTAGGTGCTGCGGCAAACCTCTAGTGTGCGGGCACGATCCGACGCGGTGACGGTGTAGAGCGGGACGGCGAGCAAGGCGTTTTCGGTCAGGTCTACGGACAAGCCTTCGGCGGCCAACGCGGCGTTGATCGTGGTCGCAGGCGAAGCGATGCCCACAGCAAGGACGCCGGGCACGTCCCATCGGCTTTCCGGCACATGGTGCAAGATGTGGTGCAGGCGCTCGGAAACGGCTGGCAGGGCCGCACAGGACCAACCTAGGCGCTGATCCATCACCGGGGCGGCTAGGCCGGCTGTGGGCAAGCACATGGGCAACTGACGCTCCCCTAGCCCGCTCCAATCGGGGTAGGCCGCAACGGCGGGGTCAACCGGCCACAGGCACGCATAGGGCGGCACCTGCACATAGCCATGCATAGGCGCGGGCCGCTTCGCCGGGCTACTGGCCGCAATCCATGCGACCAGCTTTGTTATGTCCGTAGCGGCGGTCATTATACTTCGACGCGGCTTGCCTGTGCCGCTTCAACGACTTCGTGCGAATAGTAGGACGAATGCACGTCGCCTACGACGCGTTCGTAGTTCTGCACCTTGTCGGCAAGTTCGACGCCTTCATTCAACAGCTTGAAGCCGGTCGGCGCGAAAAGTTCGACGGCTTTCAGGCGCATGGTCGAATGCAATTGGTCGGTCATATCCATGAGAAACGACGGCGACGAATAGATGGTAGACGCGACCTGCAAACCCACCTTGTAGGCGTTGGATACCTTCTGCATCCCTTCCGGGGTCTTGATTTGGTCCCTGATCCAGCCCCGGATTTCGGATTGCAGGTAGCCGTAGTTGTCGCGCGGCCCAAGGATTTCGTCGGCGACGGCCTGCTCGTCGTCTTTGAGTTCGTTGGCCTTCTTCCCGAAGATTTGGGCGTGCCGCCGCAGGTCGCTGGAAAGCTGCACGGCAAGTTCGTGCGCGGCCATGTGCTGTTGCGCCTTGTTGCGCGTCCGGTCGCCCGCAAGCTTCTGTGCCTTTTCGGTCGTCGCCGTGACCTTGGAAAACAGGGCTTCAAGGTCGTTTTTCACGCTCGGAAGCTTTTCCGGGTCGCCAAGCTTGATGCGCAGCCAAGTGTTCGTGCGCAAGTTCTGGATCGTGTTTGCCCGCGACGGAACAAGATGAACGCTATTCCCTTCCGCGTGCCCGATTGCGGGGCTTCCCATGACGCTACGCATTGTGCCTATTTCCTTCTTCTTCTGCGATTGTTTCGCTTGCTTCGTTGATAAGTCGGGCTTGCTGCGCCAAAAGCGCGGCCTGCCATTCGTCGTCGGACCCGTGGTCGGTCACGATCATGCACGACCCCTTCGGCATGGTGCCGATAAGCTGGCCTTGCGGCGTGAACCGCGCGACGGACCCGTGAACGCGGACGGGCGGTCGGTTGCGGGTTTCCAGCCGTTTCAGGCGTGCGGCGATTGCGCGGCGGGCCATTACCGTTCCCCCGCTTCAAGGGCTTCTAGGCGGCGCTCAAAGTCGCTTCCTTCAATCATGCGACCGATAAGCATGAGGATATTTGCCAAGCGGCTTGCGTCCTGCACGTCGATTTTCCCGGCGCGGGCTTCGCGGTAAAGCTTTGCCATTTCCTTGCGGGCGTCGGTCACGCTATCCAGCTTCACGCGCACACGACGGGCTTTCCCCTCTTGGGGGTGGGGGGTGTTGCCCCATGCCGCTGTAGGTGCTGCGTTTTCCATTACCTGAACCCGTCAATTCCGGCCCGTTATGGGCGTGTTATCGGCAGCTAAGCCGGGTCGATTTCGGCCCGTCAAACGAATTCGGACGGTCAATTGAAATTAGACTGATATGGATAAGTTATTGATTCACAACGCGAAGAAAGGGCGCTTTGGCTTGCTTCGCCGGGTCGCTTCGGACGCCAAGTGCGATGAAAATTAGGGGTAGATCATGGGTAGAATGCTTGAGACCTAAAAATACCAAGCAATATCAATATGTCGCGGCGGAAAAACGCTCCGCCACACGCTACGGCGGTCGCCTTGAAATGCGCTTTCTGCCCTTGCCCACAGGCGGCAACCCCTCAATCGCCCGAACGCGCTGTGCGCTAAGTTCGTCCGACACAAGCGTTGGGTCAAATCGGTAGCCCCGGCGTCGAAGTTCGCGGCGTGCGTCGTGATACCAACCGGGAAGCGCCGCCGCTGCCAACAAGAACACGCCGCTATGCCGCAAGGCCAACGCGTCTTCGACTTCGCGTAGGGTGTTCACATACGCCGTCGTCAACATTTGAAGGTAGTTCCTGAAATAGATTGTTGGCTGGCACATGAGTTGTGCCGCCATTTTCCATGCCTTCCCCGCAAGGCCGGGTTTCTGCACGAAAGCGCACAGGTCGATAATGAAGCTTTCGGCTGCGCATTGTTCTTCGGTCAATAGATACTGCGAACAACCCGACATATTGGTGTTTACGGCTTCAATATAGCGGTCGAACAAGTGTTGTTCTACGTCGTCGGGTGCGCAGAAGCCTTGTGACACAAGTTCTTCTTCCGCCAAGTCGAAAAGTTCGGTCAATCGGCTATGCACAATGGGGTCGTGAAAGGGCGTGTAATTCGTCATGGGTTCGTTCCTTTCTGCGTTGGTCGTTCGTTGTAGTTGGTGTTGGGGCTAGCTGCACTAGAAGTAAGTCATTGAAAATAAAAACAAATAAGTAAGTGTAGTATGTAGTAGGTATCTCCCTCTCTTTTATTTTGGGGCTGGCGGGGTGATTTCGCGCACTACAGGCACTACAAACTTTACTATGCAATTTCAGACACTTACCGGAACTACACTTTCACTACAGGGACTACACATCTTTACCCCGACGGCGGCGCGTCGAAGAATGCGGCCTTGCCTTTGTTGGTGGGTTCGGGTTCCGCCATTTTGACAAAGCCCGCTGCATTGCTTGTTCCGTAAGCCTTGCCGCGCTTCCCGTATTTTTCCATGTCGCCGCGCCCCAACTCTTGCAGGTCGCCCGCGTCGATAAAGCTTTGGATCGTGCGCTTAAGTGCGTCATTGGCCTTCGTCCGGTCGTTCTTGAAAGCCCTGTGCTGCAAAAGCCGCTGTTGAATATACGATAGCGGAATTATGTGGTCGGCGTGCATTTGGCGCGACGCGCGGCAATATTCGCCAAGTGCCTGATAATCGCTTGTCAGGTAATGGCGGATGGTTGCGGCTAATACTTCCTTTTGGGTTGCGTCGTCGGTCGTGGAACCGACTTCGCCGCTATCGAACTTGTCGGCAAGCGTGACGATACCGTGCTTGACGACCGCGTAAGCCCATTGCGCGTCGGCAAGGGTGATAACCGGGGCTTTATGATCCCTGCCCACAGCGACCAAGGCGGCAAGCTTGATAGCCTTCAACTGCGCCCGGTTCCAAAGTTCCTTTGTGACGGGCGACGACCCTTCGTCATTGATTATCGCGTCGGCGTGGCGGTCAATTCGCCGTCTTCGGCAATGAAGGGCCATGCTTCGTCGGACACCGCGACATGCACGACTTCGTTGTGCGAATTCAGGTGTGCACAGTGCCCTATCAGTTCGGCAAATCGCCGCATGGTGTCAACTGTGGGCACCGCGCCTTTGGCATCGGCGTTATGCGGAACCCGCGCCCCTTCGTAAAAGATCGGCAGGAAGCGCGGCAAGAACCCGTTGACGATCATACGTTCGCTTGTGCCGTCGTAGAGCGTGCCCGGCGACGTTTCGCCGTAGAGGCTGAAAGCCGGGCTTTTTACGGCGGCTGTGTTCTTGTCCTTTTCGCTGTAGATCGTCGGGTTAAGGGCGCCAGTTTCGCCGCTCAAATGGTATATGTCCAACAGCACCTTCAACAGCATTCGGTCACTTGCCGAAGCCCTTGGGTCGCTTAGCCGCTGCATGGTGAAGCCGAATTCGCCAAGGAATGCGGAACAACTGCGCTGCACGCCTACGTGTCGGATAAGGGCTTGCCCCGACGCTATGTCCGCTGGCCCGGTGTAGTCGTCTAGCGTCGGCAATTGGTTCGGAATGCCGCCGTCGTGCCATGCGTCGCTACAGGCGTGCGCGATGAACCGTTGAACGCCGCTGCGTGCGCCTTCCTTCCCGCGCCCGGTGCCTGCGACCAACAGAACGTATTGGTTCAACCCGGTATCGGACACGTTGAACGCCCGCCCGGTCACGCCTGCCAGATATGCGATTGCGCCTGCGACGGCGATTTCAGGCACAGGACGCCGGGCGGCGCTGAATATGAAGTTCGCCAGTTCGCCTAGTAGGCCGGGTGGTGGGCTGTTAAACGGATACGCTGTCATTTCGGGCCGTGCCTGTGGGTAGGTGCGTGGGTAGACGTTCGCCCGTTGGCGCGTTACCTCTAGCACTCTGTTATTGTGTAGTTATTGCGACGCTTAGGCGGAATAGTGATCCGCCGAATGGCTACGCCCGGTCTTTGCGGCTATCCATGAGCGCGGTCACAAGCACCTTGATTTCGTCGTGCGACTTCCCGGCGATACGCGCCGCGTTGATCTTGGAAATTTCGTCGGCGGGCCATGCCGCCAGCTTCGGGCCAAGCTTGATCGGCTGCGGGAACAAGCCGCGCTGCATGAAGTCGTAGATGGTGGCCCGGCCCATGCCCGTTAGGGCGATCACACCGGGCAGTCGCACAAGGGCGTTCGGGTCGGACGGTTCGGGGGTCGTATGGGCGTTCATGGTGGGTTCCTTTCAGGATCACTATGGATCGGTATGGAAAGGACCATGCCGCAGCACGCAGGGCATTGAAACGAAAGCCAAATGCAGAAAGTCAGGGGGTATTTGCAGCCTTATTCGCTTGACTGAATAGGGGCGTTAGCCATGCCCACGCGGGCTTCGGAAATGCGTTGCCGCGCGGTGCGCTCGGATACGCTAAGGGCTTGCATGACTTCGGATACAAGTTCCTTTTCCAATGGCTTCGGCGACATAGCGTCGTGCTTGGCTACCGCAAGGAACACGTCAAACTTGCGGCCCTTCGTTGGCGCGTTGGCGCTGTGTTTGATCCGAAGTTCGCGGGCAAGGACGTTGCCTCTTTCCGGTGCTTCGGCGCGTGCGGCTTCGTCTAGGGCATTGGCAAGAAACATCGCCAAGGCTTCGGGCATTGTGCCGCCGCTGCGCAAATAGTCCGCAGCAAGGGCCAACAGCCCCGCCGCCGCATCGGGCCGCGCCCCGGTCGTTGCCTCATGCAGCAGCACAGCAGCTTGGCGTTCAGTTGATCCTGCGCGGGCCATCACACAGCCCCCGAACGCATGGCAACCACGTTGTCGCCGTCGCCGCTCTTGGGCTGCACAATGCCGCAATAGCGGCCCCAATCGGCCATGAGCCGCGCCCGCTTCGCCATGAGCGTTCCCCGCGCATAGGCGGCTTCCGCCTTGTCTTTCAGGCTGTGGGCAAGGGCGTGTTCAATCACTTCGCGCGGGTGTGCGGTCGTTTCGCCAGCCCAATCGCGGAAGGTAGAGCGGAAACCGTGTTGCGTGAGTTCGCTGCGGTCCATGCTGCCAAGCACGTTGTTCATGGCGTTTTCGGAAAGCCCGCCCGTCTTCGCGGTGCCGACAAACACAAGCGGGTTGCCTTCTTCGCGCGGCAACGCTTTCAACAATGCAACGGCTTCGTCGCATAGGGCTACGCGGTGTTCCTTGCCCGCCTTCATGCGGGAACCGTCGATAGTCCAAACCTTCGCTTCAAGGTCGATTTCGACCCAAGTCGCGCCGCGCACTTCGCCGGAACGTGCGGCGGTCAAAATGCTGAATTCCAGCGCCCGCGCTGCTACGCCTTCGCGCTTGCGCAAGTCGTCCATGAATGCGCCGACTTCGGCATAGGGCAACGCCGCATGGTGCTTCGGCTTTCGCAGGTCTTTGCGTGCGATAAGTTCGGTTTCCAAGTGCCCTTTCCAGCGGGCCGGGTTGTCGCCCTTTGCCCGAAGACCGCGAAATGCGGCCCAAGAAAGCACCTTTTCAATGCGGCCACGAAGGCGCGACGCGGTTTCGGTCTTCGTGTTCCACAGTGGCCCGGCCTTGCCCCGTGCCTTCGTTTCCTGTTGCAGCACCTTCAAGACAAGATCGGTGTTCACGTCGGCTACTGGCACGTTGCCGATAATGGGGTTGGCGTAGGTTTCAATCGTGTTGCGCCATTGCTGGCGGTGTTTGGGGTTCTTGAAGCCGCCTTCGTCTACGTCAACTTTCGCGTCTATGTAGGCCGAAGCCGCTTCGGCGAACGTCATGGGCTTTTCGGCCTTGGCCTTCGCCCGCCGCTTGGCTTGTTTGACCTCTATGGGGTCAATGCCGTTTTCTACGTCGGCGGCTAGCAACTTCACCTTGGCGCGTGCATCTGCCAGCGAAATTTTCGGGTATGAGCCTAGCCCCATGCTGCGGGTGCGACCGTCCAACGTGAACCTAAATTCCCAAGACTTCGTGCCCCACTTCGACACTTGCAGGTAAAGCCCTTCGGACACCAACAGCCGACCGCGTTTGTCGAATGCGTCAACTTCAAGCTTCGTGATCTTCTTTGCCATCGGGCTAATCCTCTACCCATGCTCTACCCACGCAATATGGGCGGATGCAGGGGGATTTATCAAGACCCATCTGGACGAAAAATTGCGTAAGTATCTGATATAAATAGTTAACGGTGGACGCTTCTAGACCCTGCCGGACCATACTTCGGCGGATTTCGTCTCCGCCATCATTCTCATTGGCAAACAGCGTAGGACCGTTTCGTGGTGCGGAGTTGATTGCAACTGCGATGCTGTGAATGATTTCTTTTTCGCATGCTGTAAGTAATGGGTAATCGCTGCATCGCTCCGGCCTGTCGTGGCTGCTTCCTTTGGAGTGGTCAGCCTGGCTGGGCGGGGCGATGGGGCGAGTCTCGGTCTCCTTGCGCACGGGCGTGGCCGTGATTTGAACCTGTCTGGCGACGGGAGGGGAAACTTGACTGCCGTTGCTTGTGCCTTTGCCTATGGATGGATTTTGCGGCGTGGTCGGGCCATCTGGCGGCACAGTGGATGATGTGCGTTTGGAAAAGTGATCTGAAATTCAGTCGGTTAAGGTGGCTTTGATCGTATGCCCCCAGCGGCGCACGTCAGTCTGAATATCACAGTGTCCCGGATACCCCGGTCGACGGCTCTGTCTTCCATAGGCTCCGGCTATTTGCGCCGGCCGTGCTTCCGCTGTTTGGTGCGGCCATCGCATCAGCCTGGAGAAACGCTCTATGTCCTCGATCCTCAGAACCACCGGTCTGGCCACTGTCTTGGCGGCCACCCTTGGCACGACCGCCTGGGCCGACGTCGAAATCCGCCTTGGGCATGTCCTGCCCGAAGGCCACAGCTGGCACGCAGCGGCAACGGGTTTTGCCGCCGACGTGGCCGACGCGACCGAAGGTCGTGTCACCATCAACGTGTTCCCCTCTGGCCAGCTTGGATCGGAAAAGGACGTGATCGAAGGGCTTCAGTTCGGCTCTGTTCAGGCCGGCGTCATCGGCAGCGGTTCCTTCCAGAACATCGAGCCCAAGCTTGGTATCATCGAAATGCCCTATGCATGGACCTCGCGTGAGCAGGCCTTTACCGCATTGGATGCCGAACTGGGCGACGCTCTGGAGGAGTTGTTGGAATCCAAGGGCATCGTCGTGCTGTCGTGGTGGGAAACCGGCTTTCGCAACATCACCAACAACAGCCGCCCGATCGAAAAGCCCGCTGATCTGGCTGGTCTGAAGATCCGCGTGACTCCGGACAAGGTGCGGCTTGCGGCCTTTGAAGGTCTGGGCGCGGAACCGGCACCTCTGGCCTTTGGCGAACTGTACTCGGCGCTTCAGCAGGGGCTGTTCGACGCACAGGAAAACCCGCTGTCGATCATCGACGCGGCGTCGTTCTTCGAAGTGCAGAAATACGTTTCGAAAAGCGAGCATATCTTCGGCGCGGCAAGCCTTGCGGTTTCGGCCACGACCTGGGGCAAGATCTCGGACGAGGATCAGGCCGTCATGCGTGACCTCGCGCAGGAATGGGCCGAAAAGCAGCGTGTCATGGCAGCAGATGCCGAGGCTGAACTGGTCGCGGTTCTGGAAGGCAAGGGCATGATCTTTAACGAAGTCGACAAGGCGGCATTCGTCGAAGCGGTTGCGCCGGTCTGGGACACTCAGGCGGATGTCTTCGGCGAAGACCTGATGTCCATCCTCGGCTCTTACCAGAAATGAAGCCGCTGCGTCCGGAAGTGAAACAAGTTGCATCGGTGGAACCGGTGCAACTCTACGATTTCAGCCAGAAGGTGCTGTTCTCTCCGGCAGAGCGGGGCGAGGGTTTTCTCAAGCTGACGGTGACCACGGGCAAGAAAGGCGCGCGGTCGAAACCGCACAGCCACCCTCGCGACGAGGTCACGCTGACGCTGAAGGGACGCGCCGTTCTGCGAGCCGGTGGCGAAGAGTTCGAGATGGTCGAAGGCACGGCGCTGCGCCTTCCGCCGGGACTGGACCATGAGGTCGAAGTCCTGTCGGACGAATGGGTGGTCGTTGCGGTCTATTGCGACGAATGCATGCTCTGCCGTGGCCCGAACGGGAGCTTTGCCCATGACTGACGGGGCCGCCGCGCGCCTTGGCAAGGCAATCGACCGCAGCGTGCGCTGGATTGGCGCAGCGATGCTGTTCGGTTTCTCAACCATCGTCGTCTATGTGGTGTTCTCGCGCTATGCCTTGAACCACACACCGCGCTGGGCCGAGGAATTGCCGCGGCTCCTGCTTGTCTGGCTGACCTTCATAGGGGCGGTTTCGGGGTTTTGGCGCGGAACGCATTTCCGTGCCGGACTGGCCGACCTCGTGTTCAAGGCTCCGGCACTGCGCCGGGGCGTCCTGTTGCTGGCGACACTGGCCACCGCTGCATTCCTGATCGTGCTTGGCGTCAACGGTGCCCGGCTGGCGGGCATCACCTGGTCCCACAGCACGACGGCGCTGGATTTGCCGGTCGGCCTGTTCCACATCGCCCTGCCGGTCACCTGCGCGCTGTCGCTGATCGTGCTTTTGCTGGGAGGGTGGCGAAAATGAGCCTTGCCCTTGTTCTTCTTCTTGTCGTCTTTGCCGTTCTGGTTCTGATCGACACACCGATTGCCGTGGCGCTTGGCCTGTCTTCGGTGATCTACCTTCTGATCGCGGATGCCGCGCCGATGATCGTGGTCGCGCAGCGTGCGGTGGCCGGGATCGACAGCTTTACGCTGTTGGCAATCCCCCTGTTCCTGCTGGCCGGGTTGCTGATGGCGCAGGGGGGGCTCGCGCCTCGGATCATCGCGCTTTGTGCGGCGATCGTCGGCCAGCGTACCGGTGGCATGGCCATTGTCATGATCATCGCCTGCATGCTTTTCGGTTCGCTGTCCGGGTCCGGAGTTGCGGATGTGGTGGCGATTGGCACCATGATGATGCCCGCCATGCGCGAACGTGGATATGATCCCGGGTTCAGCGCCGCCGCCCTTGGCTGTGCGGGATCGCTGGGCACCGTCATTCCGCCGTCGATTGTCTTGATCGTCTACGGAACGGCGACCAATTCTTCGGTGGGGCAGCTGTTCATGGGCGGGATCGTCCCGGGCATTCTGTTGGGCATCGGCCTGATGGTCGTGGCATGGTGGCAGGCGCGTCGCCACGGATGGAGCGGGGGTGAACCCTATGATCCGGCCCGCCTGCGGGCGGCCGCCAAAGATGCGGGGCTTGCCCTTCTGGCTCCGGTCATCATCGTCGGCGGCATCCGCACCGGGATCTTTACCCCGACCGAAGCGGCGGGCATCGGTGTGGCCTATGCGTTGATCATCGGTCTGTTCGTCTATCGCAGTCTGACCCCGTCCAGCGTGTTCCGCCTGTTGCGTGAAACCGCAGAGGGAACCGGTGCGATCCTGCTGGTGATTGCCGCGGCTTCGGTTTTTGGCTGGATTCTAGCCGCCGAGCAGGTGCCGCAGATGGCGGTGGATGCGATTTCTGGCGCAACCGAAAGCCGGACCGTGGCGCTGTTGCTGATGATGCTGGTGCTGATCGTGCTGGGCACCTTCATGGAAAGCATCGCGATCATTCTGATCCTTGCGCCCGTGTTCCTGCCGATCCTGCGCCAATACGGAATCGATCCGGTCTATTTCGGCATTCTCCTGACCGTGAACCTTGCCATCGGCGCCAACACTCCGCCGCTGGGGATTGATCTCATGGCGGCCTGCCGGGTCGCAGATATCCCGCTGTCGCGCGCGCTTCGGCAGTTGGTGCCGTTTCTCGGCGTGATGCTGGCCGTGCTGATCCTGCTGATCCTCGTGCCTCAACTCGTGACGGGCCTGTCCTCGCTTTTTTCCTGAGCGACAGGCCGATTTGAAAGGAAGACTGATGTCCATTACCGCAGACACCCGTGCCGATCTGGCGCGGTTCTGGTCAACGATCGAAGCCTCGGCAGAGATCGGAAAGGGTCGCCCCGGCGGTCTGTCGCGGCTGACGCTCTCGGATGCGGACCGCGAGATGCGTGATCTGTTCGTCACGTGGTGCAAGGAGGCCGGGCTGACTGTCGAGGTCGATGAATGCGGGTCCATCTTTGGCCGTCGCGAAGGCAGCGAGCCCGACCTGCCGCCGATCCTGATCGGCAGCCATCTGGACACGCAGATCAACGGCGGGCGGTTTGACGGCATCGCCGGCGTTCTGGCGGGGCTGGAACTGGTGCGAACCCTGAATGATGCGGGGCATGTCACGAGGCGTCCGATCATTATCGTGGACTGGACCAACGAAGAGGGGGCACGGTTTTCGCCGCCCATGGTGGCCTCGGGCTGTTTCGTTGGCAAATACAGCGTCGACTGGGTCCACGATCTGATCAGCGATGACGGTGCGCGCTTTGGCGATGAACTGGAACGGATCGGATACAAGGGAACAAAGCCCTGCAAGGCCGGTGACATCGACGCCTATTTCGAACTGCACATCGAACAGGGGCCGATCCTTGACGCCGAAGGGCGCGATGTGGGGATCGTCACCGGGGGCTACCCTGTCCGGGGCGCGCGGGTGACGTTTTCCGGCCAGACCGCGCATACCGGGCCGACCCCCATGGATCTGCGCCACAATGCGCTGGTTGCGGGCGCGCGCTGGCTGACGGCGGTCGACGAGATAGGCTGGGACTATGCGGTGCACGACGGAAAGGCGACGGCGGCGCGTTTGACGGCATGGCCCAACAAGCCCGGTATCCTGTCCGATACTGCCGAAGCGGTGTGCGACGTGCGTCACCCGGATCCAATCACAACCCGCGTCATGGCCGAGAAAATGCGCCGGGCGGTGACAGAGAGCGCGGCACGGGCCGGGTGCGCGGCGCAAATCGAGGATGAATGGGAATGGGGCGGCGACATCTTTGACGCGGATCTGGTGGACAGCCTGCGCCGACAGGCGATCCGTCTAGGCGTCAACTGGCGCGACATTCAAAGCCAAGCCGGGCATGACGCCTATTTCATGGCCACGCATTGCCCGACGGCGATGATCTTTACCCCATGTCTCAACGGGATCACCCACAATAACGAGGAATCCTGCGAACCGGGTGATTTCGATGCGGCGCTGAACATCCTCCTGCATGCGGTGGTGGAGCGCGCGGACCGTGACTGAGTTGTTGGACGCGGCCCGGATCGAGGCGGCCCTGGACTGGCAGGTGCTGATCGACGAACTGCACCGCTGGTATGTCGAAGGTGCCGTTCAGGCGCCTGAACGGCAGGTGCTGAGGATGCCACAACCGGATGGCAGCGAAGCCTCGCTGCTGATCATGCCGGCATGGGTGCCGGGCAGCGCAATCGGCGTCAAGGTGGTGACCTTCCTGCCGGAGAACGCTCAGGCGGGCAGGCCGACGATCAATGCCGGCTACCTGCTGTTCGACGGTGAAACCGGCCAGATGAAATCCGCCATGGAGGCGGATGTGCTGACCGAACGCCGAACGGCCGCAGCCTCGGCGCTGGCGGCGTCGCGGCTGGCGCGTCCCGATGCGCGCCGATTGGTGATTGCCGGGACGGGGCAGTTGTCGCGCGCAATGGCGCGGGCGCATTCCGTTGTGCGGGATTATGACACGATCTGGATCTGGGGGCGCAATGCCGACAGTGCCGAACATGTGGCGCGCGACTTGCAGGCCGATGGCCTGCCCGCCAGCGCGGTCACGGATCTTCAGGCAGCTTGCGAAACGGCCGATGTGATCTCGACGGTCACGGCCTCGACCAAACCGCTGATCCGCGGGCAGTGGTTGCGGCCCGGAACCCATCTGGATCTTGTCGGGGCCTTCCGCGAGGACATGCGTGAAAGCGACGACAGGGCGATTTCGCAGGCGCGCATCTTTGTCGATACGCGCGACGGCGCGATGCGCTCGGGCGATCTGTTCCAGCCGGCAGAGGTGGGGTTGTTCGACCCGACACATATCGAAGCCGACCTTGCCGAACTGTGTCGCCGTGACCACCCCGGGCGTGAAAACGCCGAGGATTTCACCGTGTTCAAGTCAGTCGGGCAGGCGTTGACGGACCTTGCCGCTGCGCAGCTTGCGACGGCTCGGAGCCATCCTGAAACAGCGGCAACACCTCTTGCGTGAGTGAGATGAAACGACGGTCGGCAGGGGTCATGGCCTCTTCCGGCGCGTGGACAAGGTAGACATCGGCACCGATCGGATGATCTGCCAGCTTGAGCGGCCATAGGTTCCCGGCTGCAATGTCGGTCTGCACGGCATCGGGCGGCAGCAGCCCGATGCCAAGCCCGGCCACGATCATCCTGCGGACTTCGCGCAGGTTCGAGCTGATCCCGGTGATGCGCCGTCCCAGATCCGCACTTGCGCGCAGGACGGACATGGGTTCCAGACCCATGCCCTCTGTCGCGCAGGTGAACGAAATGAAAGGTTCCTGCTGCAATTCGAGCAGGGTGACCGTGTCCCGTCCGAAAAGGCGGTGTTCACAACCGCAGAACAGCGAAAACTCCTCGCGGAACAGCCGCATGGACGACAGGTTTAGGACAGGCCGGTTCAAAAGGCAGATGCCAAGGCCCACGTGTCCTTTCATGATATTGCGCACGATTTCGTGGCTGTTGTTCACCTCGATGTGGAACCGCACGTTGGGGTGACGCTGGTGGTAGAGGCGGATCAGTTCATCCACCATGGGTGAGACGAGGTTGGAAATGATCTGAAGCCGCACCTCGCCCCGTTCATCGTCCAGCGTATCTTCGACAAGGCGCCGGATGCGTCCCGCCCCCACGAACATTTCGCGGCATTCGGCGTAGACCTTGTCGCCCGCCAGTGTCAGCTCAAAGTTCCGGCTGTCGCGAAAGATCAACTGACATCCCAACTGGGTTTCCAGTTTCTGGAGGGCGGCACTGACCGAAGGTTGCGAAATACCAAGCCGCTTGGACGCGGCTGTGATGCTGCGCTCCCGTGCGATCACGTAAAAGGTGCGCAGCAGGTTCCAGTTCAGGTCTTCATCACTCACGATCATGCGCCTCCGGTGGATTGGGCGCACAATAATGTATCTCTGTGCCAATGTCCTAGGCGTTTCATAGGGACTGCCTATGGAAGCCGTCATTCTGCCTATCTGGTGGGCAAAGCCGGGTGGCGATAGGCACATGCTGCGCAAATCGCGAAAGGAATGACACTATGACCATCAAACGCATCGGGGTTGGTCCCCGGATGAGCCAGGCCGTGATCCACGGCGAAACCGTTTACTTTGCCGGTCAGGTCGGCACGCCGGGCGCCGATGTCGCCACACAGACGGAGGACTGCCTGAAGGCGCTGGAAAGCCTTATGGAACAGGCCGGTACGAGCAAGGATAAGCTGTTGCAGGTCACTGTCTGGCTGGCCGACATGGCCGATTTCGACGCCATGAACGCGGTCTATGACGCTTGGGTCGATACCCAGAATCCGCCGACGCGGGCCTGCGGGGAATCCCGTCTTGCAACACCCGATTACCGTGTCGAAGTGATCGCAGTAGCGGCTCTCTGACCCGGTCTTCGGGGCTTTCGCGCCGGGTCAGCTATCACAAGCATAGCCCGGCGCTATTTGACCGAAGCGGGGTTCCGCCGTCTTTTCCTCGCCATGGAAACGCCCCTCGAAAGGGCGCTCAACAGGAGACGGACATGCCTTTCAGCCCCCTCAAGACAATGGCGAGCACCCTTGCGCTGCTTGCCGCAATCGGCGTTTCGGACGCGGCCCACGCAGGCAAGGCGGACAACACGCTGAACGTGGCCTTCGCGGCCGAACCGGAACCGCTGGACACCTACAAGATTGCGGGTCGGCAGGGGCTGATCCTTGCTCGTCATATCTACGACGGCCTGCTGTACAAGGATCTGGACACGGGCGAAATCAAGCCAGCCCTCGCGGAAAGCTGGGAATACGTCGATGATCTGACGATGGAGTTCACGCTGCGGCAGGGGGTGACGTTCCACGACGGGTCCACCTTTACCGCCGATGATGTGGTACAGACGCTGAACACTGTGATCACGCCGGAATACGGGACGCGCTACTCGATTTCCGTCGACTGGATCGAAAGCGTCGAAAAGCTGGACGAATACAAGGTTCGCATCAACATGGCCAAGCCCTTTGCGGGCGCGGTCGAGATGCTGGCCGATGCCCTGCCGATCTATCCGCACGCCCATTTCGCGGAAACCGGCTCTGAGGGGATGGCGCGCACGCCGATTGGCACCGGCCCATATCGTCTTGTGTCGCAGGAGCCGGGCGTCCGCTATGAGTTCGAACGTTTCGCTGACCACTACGAAGGCAGCCCCAAGGCCGGTGCCAGCATTGACACGATCGTCGTCCGCACCATTCCCGAGATGAACACGCAATATGCCGAGTTGATGTCCGGCGGGCTGGACTGGATCTGGCGCATTCCGCCGGATCAGGCCGCCAAGCTGGAGCGCCGCGTCCAGATCATTTCGGCCCCGATCATGCGCATCGCCTATGTCGGCCTTGCCCCGACGGCGATGGACGGGGATACGCCCGTTGCTGATCGTGACGTGCGGCAGGCCCTGATCCATGCGGTCAACCGTGAGGCCATCGTTGATGCTTTTGCCGGTGGTGGTTCCAAAGTGCTCAACACGCCCTGCAACCCGGCACAGTTCGGTTGCGCGCAGGATGTCGCGGCCTATGGCTATGATCCTGAAAAGGCAAAGACCCTTCTGGCCGAAGCCGGCTATGCCGACGGGTTCGAACTGGACATGGTGTTTTCCGCAATGCCTCGCCCGGTGGCCGAGGCTGTGGCAGCCGACCTTGCGCAGGTTGGTGTGACGCTGAAGCTGAACGAACAACAGTATTCCGCCGGTGTCGGACAATGGCGGCAGGGCAGTTTGCCGGCGTTCTTCTCGAACTGGGGCAGCTATGGCATCGGCGACGTGGCCTTTATCCTGTCGAACTTCTTTGGCGGTGGCGGGGACGATCTGGTGCAGGATCCCGAACTGGCCAAGTGGCTGACAACGGCAGACACCTCGACCGACCGTGCGGTGCGCGAAGAGAACTACGCCAAGGCGGTCAAGAAGATCGCGGACGAGGCCTATTGGATGCCGATGTACAACTTCAACGTGAACTACGGTTTGTCGCCGGACCTGTCCTTTACGCCGCACCCGGACGAGTTCGCCCGTTGGTGGCTGGCAAGCTGGAAATAACACTCCCCTCCCTTCTTGCCTGCCATCTGGCCGGGGGTCCGCGAAACGGGACCCCCGGCACCTTTGAACCCCGTTCCGGGAGTTTTCCATGTCCACCTTTCTGCTGCGGCGCCTGATCGTTGCCCTTGGCGTTGCTATCGCCGTGTCCGCGCTGAGCTTTGCACTGATGTTCCTGACCGGGGACCCCGCCATTGCCATCGCCGGATCGGGCGGCCGGGCCGAAGATGCCGAGGCAATCCGCATCGCCTATGGGTTCGACCGGCCCTTCGTTGTGCAATACCTTGACTGGATCTCGGGCGCGCTGGTCGGGGATTTCGGTCAATCCATCTACTTCAACATTCCCGTGGCAGAGATCATCGGCAACCGGCTGCCGGTGACGCTGACGCTTGGCCTGTTGTCCTTTGTTCTGGCTCTGGTCATCGCGGTGCCGCTGGGCGTTCTGGCCGCGCTCCGACCCAACGGTGTGTTGGATCGTTTCGCGCTGTTGCTGGCCGTCACCGGCCAGGCAATCCCCAGTTTCTGGCTTGGCCTGATGGCGATCGTCGTGTTTGGCGTCACGCTTGGCTGGGTGCCGATTTCGGGCGTGGACCGCTGGCAGGGGTATTTGCTGCCGGTCATCGTTCTGGCCTATTCGGTTATTCCCGCCCTGATGCGGATCACCCGGTCCGGCATGATCGACGTGCTGGGCACCGACTATATCCGCACCGCCTATGCCCGTGGGCTGCCGGTGCGCATCGTTCTTCTGCGCCATGCGCTCAAGAACGCGATCCTGCCGCTGGTCTCGCTGGCGGCGGTGCAGCTTGGCGTTCTGTTGTCCGGGTCGATCGTGATCGAAAGCGTCTTTGCCATCAACGGCCTTGGGCGGCTTGCATGGGAGTCCCTGCTGCGCAGCGACTTGCCCGTGGTGCAGGCGATCATCCTGATCCTGTCGCTGATCTATGTGACGCTGACCACCTGCGCCGACATCCTCAATGCCCTGCTTGATCCCCGCCTGAGAGGAGCCTCGAAATGACCCTCGCCGAGTCCGCCCCGCGTCCGACCCCGCTCTGGCGGAAGGCGCTGAGAAACAGCGGCGTTGCCCTTGGCGGGGGTGTTTTGCTGCTGATGGTTCTTGTGGCCGTTCTTGCGCCACTGATCGCCCCGCACGATCCGTATCTACAGGATCTGTCGAACCGTTTGCTGCCGCCGTTCTGGCATGACCGCGCTGTCCCGGAACATATTCTGGGAACCGACCACCTTGGCCGGGATTACCTGTCGCGCCTGATCTATGGCACCCGTGTCTCGCTTGGGGTCGGGGCCGGTGTGGTGCTGGTTTCCGGTGCCATCGGGGTCACCCTTGGCCTGCTTGCCGGGTATTTCGGTGGTTGGGTCGACATGGTCATCAGCTTCGTGATCACCACGCGCCTTTCGCTGCCGATTGTCCTTGTCGCCTTGGCGGCAGTTGTGGTGGGCGGGGCATCCCTGACCACGCTGATCGTGGTGTTGGGCCTGCTGTTGTGGGACCGGTTTGCCGTCGTTACCCGCGCCGCGACGCAAAGCCTGCGCAATCAGGAGTTCATTCAGGGGCTGCATGCCATCGGGGCAGGGTGGCCGCGGATCCTGTTCCTTGAAATCCTGCCGAACATGCGCAGCGCGATCCTCGTGGTCACCACGCTGGAGGTGGCCAATGTGATCCTGCTGGAAGCGGCGCTGTCCTTTCTTGGCCTTGGTGTGCGCCCGCCGACACCGTCATGGGGGCTGATGATCTCCGAAGGACGCGAGAACATTCTCTTTGATCCGTGGTTGATCAGCCTGCCGGGCACCGCGCTTTGCCTGCTGGTTCTGGCGGTCAACCTGTTTGGCGATGGACTGCGGGACCTGACCGGCGCGGTGCGCAAATGAAGGACACAGAAATGAGCCCGGAAACCATCCTTGATATTCGCAACCTGCGTGTGTCCATCCCGACCGATCGGGGCCTCTTGAACGCTGTTCGCGGGGTCGATCTCAGCTTGCGGACCGGTGAAACCCTTTGCCTTGTCGGAGAATCCGGCTGTGGCAAGTCGCTGACTGCAACGGCGCTGATGGGGCTTCTGCCGCGCCACGCCCGGCAGGACGCGGACCGGTTTGCCCTGATGGGGCAGGACTATGTCGGCAAGCCCGCGCGGGCGTGGTCCGGGTTGCGGGGGCGGGAATTGGCGATGATCTTTCAGGATCCGATGAATTCACTGAACCCGACGCTGACCGTGGGTCGGCAGATGACCGAAGGCGTGGTTCACAGCGAAGGGATCGACCAATCGGCTGCGAACCAGCGGGCGGTGGACTTGTTGGAGAGGGTCGGGATTGCGCATGCCAAGGCCCGTTTGTCGCAATACCCGCACCAGTTCTCGGGGGGGCAGCGACAGAGGATCATGATCGCGGCGGCGTTGATGGGGCGCCCACGGCTGTTGATCGCGGACGAACCGACCACTGCATTGGATGTGACCATTCAGGCGCAGATCCTTGACCTGATCCGCGAATTGCAGCGGGACCTTGATCTAGGGGTGCTGATGATCACCCATGACCTTGGCGTGGTTGCGGCAATCGCAACCGAGGTGGCCGTCATGTACGCCGGGCAGATCGTCGAGCGTGCCCCTGCCGCGAACCTGTATGGCAACCCGCAGCACCCTTACACGCAGGGCCTTCTGGCCGCGATCCCGGTGCCGGGCCGTACCGCGCGCGGCAGTCATCTGGCGGCGATCCCCGGACGTGTGCCGGGCTTGATCGGCAAGTTGGACGGTTGCGCCTTTCGTGATCGTTGTGACCGGGTCATGCCGGCCTGCGCCACAGGGAGCGTCCCGGCAAGCCTGGTCGCGCCAGACCACATGGGAACCTGCCACCATTTGGTTCCGGCAGGTGCCCGGGTTTCGGAGGGCGCGCAATGACCGGACCTGCACTTGACCTTATCGCGCTTAGAAAGGTGTTCCGCACCAAGTCCGGGATGTTTGGCCAGACACGAGACCTTGTGGCGGTGGATGACCTGTCGCTACGGCTGGCCAAGGGCGAAACGCTGGGCCTTGTCGGGGAATCGGGTTGCGGCAAAAGCACCGCTGTCAGCATGATGCTGGGATTGATGGCACCCAACGATGGCCGTGTTGTGGTCGGCGGGCGCGAGTTGTCGCGCATTCCGGCCGCCGAACGGGCCCGCCTGATCCAGCCGGTGTTCCAGAATCCGAATGCGTCCTTGAACCCGGTGCGCCGCATCGGCGATCTGATCGGCCAGCCGTTGCGGCTGTTGGGGGGCGGTGACGTAAAACGCGCCGTGGCCGAGATGATGGATCTTGTCGGGCTGCCGGACCGTTTGGCACTGGCCTACCCGGGAGAGCTTTCAGGCGGTCAAAGGCAGCGCGCGGCAATTGCGCGGGCCTTGATTCTGCGCCCCGAGGTTCTGATCTGCGACGAGCCGACATCGGCCTTGGATGTTTCCGTACAGGCGCAGGTCATCAACCTGTTGATCGACCTGAAGGCGGAAATGGACCTGTCCATGATCTTTGTCAGCCATGACCTTGCCGTGGTTGAGCATCTCGCTGATCGCGTTGCGGTGATGTACCTCGGGCGCAAGGTCGAAGAGGCCCCGGTCGAGGACCTGTTTCGCGCGCCCCGGCATCCCTACAGCCGGGCCTTGCTGGCGTCGACGCTCGCGCCGGATCCCGCGCGGGGGCTGCACCCGCCGCAACTGGGCGCGACACCGGCGGATCCTTTTGCAACAACAACCGGTTGTGCCTTTGCGCCGCGCTGTCCCGTTGCGCGTCCTGAATGCTCGGACCGGGCGCCAAGTCCCAGCCATGCGGGCGACGCGATGTGGTCTTGTCATTTCCCCGAGGGGCAAACCCATGAGGTGCAGGGCGCCTGACATCCGGCCCAAACGGCAGTCGCCATCCCGTTCAATCGCCAATTGGGCCGTTCGCTGAATGCGGGCGGCCTTTTCTATGTAGATGGGTCGCCCCTTGAGTGCGGGGATCTCTGTCTGCGGAGGGGCTTCGGAAATCTCGTGTTGACTTGATGTGGAACGTTCCATTATCTGTTTGGAACGTTCCATAACGTCGTGATTCAAGCGACGCTGGGGCGGGCGCAGACAATCGCGCCTTGGCAGGAGGACTACAGTGAAAAAGATCGTAACCCCGGCAGAGGCCGCTGCCCGCATACCCGACGATGCTGTGTTGACGGTGTCGTCTTCTTCGGCGCTGGGGTGTCCGGACAAGGTGCTGGAGGCGATTGGCGCGCGTTTTGACGTCGACGGTGCTCCGCGCAATCTGACCAGCATTCACCCCATCGCGGCGGGTGATATGTATGGCGTCAAAGGTGTGGACCATATCGCCAAGGATGGCCTTCTATCGCGGATCATCGGCGGGTCCTATCCTTCGGGCCCATCCTCCAAACCGATGCCCGAGATCTGGAAGATGGTCACCGAAAACCGTATCGCGGCCTACAATGTGCCGTCGGGCATCCTGTTTGACATGACGCGCGAGGCTGCTGCCCGGCGCCCCGGTGTATTGACCAAGGTTGGCCTGAATACCTTTGCCGATCCGCTGCGCGAAGGCTGTGCCATGAACGACAAGGGGGCCAAGGCTCCCATCGTGCGCCGCGTGGAATTCGACGGCGAAACCTGGCTACATTTTCCCAATATCGTGCCGAACGTCGCGATCCTGCGCGCCACCACCGCCGACGAGTTCGGCAACCTGACCTATGAACACGAAGGTGCCTATCTTGGCGGTCTGGAACAGGCGATCTGCGTGCGCAATCACGGTGGCATCGTAATCGCGCAAGTCAGCCGCGTGACAAGCCGCGGTTCCTTGCGGCCGCATGACGTGCGTGTTCCGGGGCATTTCGTCGATATGGTCGTGATCGACCCCGAGCAGAAGCAGACTACCGAAACGCCCTATGATCCTGCGATTTCGGGGCAGATCATGCGCCCTTGGGACAGTTTCGCGCTGGCTGAACATGGCGTCGAAAAGGTCATCGCGCGCCGTGCCGCGATGGAGTTGCGCCCGGGCATGACCGCCAACCTTGGCTTTGGGATCAGCGCGATGGTCCCGCGAATCCTGCTGGAGGAAGGCCACCCCGACGCCGTGACATGGGCCATCGAACAAGGCGCTGTGGGCGGGATGCCCCTGACGGGCTTTGCCTTTGGATGCGCATCGAACGCGGACGCCTTTGTGCCGTCGCCGCAGCAATTCATCTATTTTCAGGGTGGTGGTTTCGACGTGTCGTTCCTGTCGTTCCTCGAAGTCGATGTCGAAGGCAACGTGAATGTCTCGAAGCTGGGCAAGAAACCCTACCTGACGGCTGGGTGCGGTGGCTTTGTCGACATCACCTCGGGCGCGCGCAAGATCGTCTTTTCCGGCTGGTTCGAGGCGGGGGCGCAGATTGAACTGACGCCAGAGGGGATGCGCGTCGCCGCCCCGGGCAAGTTCACCAAGATGGTCGAAGCGGTCGAACATGTCACCTTCTCGGGCACGCGGGCGCGTGAACTGGGGCAAGAGGTACTTTACATCACCGAACGCTGTGTCATGCGGCTGGGCGAAACCGGACTGGTTGCGACCGAGATCATGCCGGGCATCGACGCGCAGCGTGACATCGTCGACGCCTCGCAGGGGCGGGTACAGGTTGCGCCGGATGCGGTGATTATGCCGCTGTCGCTCTTGGCCGAGCAACCGATGGGGTGGGGCGCATGAACCGCATTCACCTGATCCGCAACGGTGCCGTGGCCGAACTGCGTCTGGACAACCCGGACAAGATGAACGCGCTCAGCTCTGAGATGCTGGGGCAACTTGCCTCTCATCTGGACGCCATTGAACGGGACGCCGACCTGCGCGCCGTTATGCTGACGGCAGAAGGCGATCGTGCATTCTGCACCGGGGCCGATATCAACAGTTGGGGGGATCTTGGCGCTGCCGAGTTTGCGCGTCACTGGGTCCGCGACGGGCACCGGATCTTTGACCGGTTGGCGCGTATGTCCAAGCCGACTGTTGCCGTACTGAACGGCCACGCCTTTGGAGGCGGATTAGAGCTGGCCACCGCTTGCGATATTCGGGTCATGGCCCCGACCGGTGCTCTGGCGCTGCCAGAAGCCGGTATCGGCATCGTGCCGGGATGGTCGGGCACCCAGCGTTTGCTGCGATTGTTGCCCGAACCCGTGGTGCGCGAAATGGCGCTGTTCGGGCACCGCATCAAGGCGGATCGCGCCCTGGCTTATGGCTTTGTCGCTGCGGTCGATCCCGATCCCCGCAACGTGGCCGAACGCCTGCTGGACCGGGCGCTGACCCTGTCGCCCCGCGCTGTCGAAGTGACCAAATGGATGTTGAACGCCGCCGAGGGCGAAGATCGCGGTGCCATGATCGAAGCGCTGGGCAGCGCGGCGATTTCCGCCTCGGACGATCGGGCCGAAGGCGTCACCGCCTTCCGCGAAAAGCGCAAGCCGCACTTCCCCGGTCGCTGAGCGCGCCGACAGGACCAAGGACGACCGATGTATCTGACCGACATGCACATCCAGGTGCGCGACATGACCCGCCAATTCTCGCGCGAGGTGATCCGCCCCAAGGCCGAGGAACTGGACCGCGATGAACGGTTCCCGGCCGAGATCTTTGACCAGATGGCCGAGCTTGGGCTTTTCGGTGTCTGCGTCCCCGATGAGATGGGGGGCACCGGTCTGGACGTGACCGGCTATGCGCTGGTCATGGAGGAACTGTCGCATGGCTATTCCAGCGTGGCGGACCAATGCGGCATGGTGGAATTGATCTGCACGCTATTGGCGCAACATGGCGATGCCGAACAGCGCGCGGCTTGGTTGCCTGACATCATGGCGGCCCGGAAACGGGTGGCCTATTGCCTGACCGAGGCCGAGGCCGGGTCCGATTTGTCCAGCCTTCGAACCACGGCGCGCCGGGATGGGGATGGCTGGGTTCTGAACGGCGGCAAGCTGTGGATTCACAATGCGCCCATCGCTGACATGGGCTTGGTTCTGGCGCGCACGGACCCAGAGGCCGGGCACCGTGGCATGTCGATCTTTATCGTCGATCTGAACGCGCCGGGGGTGACGCGGGGACCGAAGGAACACAAGATGGGCCAGCGCGCGAGCCAGATCGGCGGGCTGGACTTCAACGAGGTAAAGCTGCCGCCCGAGGCCCTTCTGGGCACCGAAGGGCGCGGTTTCCACATGATGATGAGCGTGCTGGACAAGGGGCGCGTTGGCATTGCGGCGCTGGCCGTGGGCATCGCGCAGGCCGGGCTGGAAGCCTCGCTGGAATATGCTGCACAGCGCAAGCAGTTCGGTCAGCCGGTCGTCGAGTTTCAGGGCGTGCAATGGATGCTGGCCGACATGGCCAAGGACATCGAGGCCGCCCGCCTGCTGACCCACAGCGCCGCGCACAAGCTGGACAACGGGCAGGACGCAACCCGCGCCTGTTCCATGGCCAAGTGTTTTGCCGGAGACATGGTCGTACAACGGACCGCAGATGCCGTGCAGATCTTTGGTGGTTCCGGCTACATCCGGGGATTCGAGGTTGAACGGCTCTATCGCGACGCCAAGATCTGCCAGATCTACGAAGGCACCAATCAGGTCCAACGCATGATTATCACCCGGGAAATGCTCAAGAAAGGCGTTGCGGCATGACGGTGACACCTAGCGGTTCACCGGGTCTCACGCATCGGTAAACACAGGTCAGTTGACAGGGAGGGGCCGCTGAAATAGGTGACATGGAACGTTCCAAAGTTTCCGCGACAGGGTGACTCGCTGGCCTTGGGGCCGCGGGCGACCGGCGGAACGGGATGGAGGCAAAGCCCCGTCGAGGAGAGGGCGCCCAAGGGGCGCCACGGCGGGCAAAACGGAATTTCAAGCGGCAGGCTGTTTGCCCTGCCCGCGGACCGGGACACCCGGTGAAATCACAGGCGTCGCAAGGCGCAGGATCCCTAAAAGGTTCAGGAGGAGATCACATGACTTTCTGTAAACATCTTTTTGCCAGCGCCATGGCGCTTGGCGTGGCCCTTGTTCCCGCGGCCAGCTCGGCCGAGGAAATCATCGCGGCCCTTGTCGGCCCGATCGAAACCGCACAGGGGCGTGGCTTTGAATTCTTCGCCAAGCGGCTGGAAGAGCTGACCGACGGTGAAATGACCGTCAAGATCTACCCGGACGGCCAGTTGGGCAGCAATGTCGAAATGTTCGAACAGGTCGCCAATGGCCAGATCGACATCTACCCGGCGGTTCCCAGCGTAATCGCGGATTTCGTGCCCGAGGTTCAGGTGCTGTCCGTGCCTTTCCTCTTCCGCGATTTCGACCACTGGCAGGCGTCGCTGACCGGCGATCTTGGCACGGAACTGGCCGAAATGACCAGCGCGCGCAGCGATGTTCTGGTCATGGATTACTTCGGTGGGTCGGTCCGCAACCTCGTGGCCAAACCCGAGGTTTCCGATGCCACCGATCTTGGCGGCATGAAGATGCGCCTGCACGCCAGCCCGTTGCTGGTGGAATCCTGGAAGGCGATCGGTGCCAACCCGACGGTCATCGCTTATGGCGAAATCTACAACGCCCTTCAGCTGAACGTTCTCGACGCGCTGGAAAACGAGCCGGAATGGGTTCTGCGGATGAAGTTCTACGAGCAGGCCACCAACTATGTCCTGACCGAGCATGAAATCGTCACCCGCCCGCTGGTCTTCAACAAGATGCGCTTCGAAGGCTTCCCGCCCGAACATCAGGAAGCCCTGCGTCAGGCCATTGCCGAAGCGGCGGCCTATCAGCGCCAGCTGGAACATGACGTCGACGCCGAAAGCCGCCGCGAACTGGCGGAAACCCACGGCATGACGCTGGTCGATGTCGACAAGGCCGCCATCGTCGCCAAGGTTGCCCCGGCAACGGAAAGCGTGCTTGCCAAGCTCGGCCTGACCGAGATGGTCGAAAAAATCCGCGCTGAATAATCTCAAGCCAGCAGGAGGGCCGCGTCGTGCGTTTCTGGTCTGAACTCTTCCGGAAGCTGATGGGCACGCTTTGCGCCCTCCTGCTTCTGGTGCTGGGCATGCTGGTGTTCTACCAGGCGGCCTCGCGATACCTCCCCGCGTTGCCTTCGCTCCTGTGGACCGAAGAGATCTCGCGCGGTCTTCTTGTCTGGCTTGTGATGCTCGGCGCTGGCTGGGCCACTTTCGAGGGCACCCACTTTCGGTTGGCCGTCCTCGAAAAACCACTTGGGCGCCTGTTCGACTGGATCGGCGCCACCGGGATGCTGATTGGCGGGGCCTACCTGCTGTATTCGGCCATCCCCTTTGCTTCGCGCGGAATGAACCGTGTCAGTCAGGTGTCCGGTCTGCCCGCCGCATGGGTCTATTCGGCCCTGTTGGTCGGCGCGGTTCTGATCCTGCTGGGCGCCTTGGCCCGCATGGTGGACCTGTTGACCGGTGCCCAAGCCACCGACCCGAATTCCCCGGACCAGGAGGACTGATCCATGGACCCCGTTCTCCTGATGTTCATCGTGTTTGCGGTGACAATTTTTCTTGGCGTGCCGATCGCTTTCTGCCTGATCCTCGCCACCATCCCGCCAATCCTGATGGAACCGCGCCTGGCCGAGATCCTTTTGGCGCAGCGCATCTACAACTCGCTCGACAGTTTCGTGCTGCTGGCGGTGCCGTTCTTCCTGCTGGCGGGCAACCTGATGAACGCCTCCGGCGTGACCGAGCGGCTGATCCGTTACGCCGATGCCCGCGTCGGTCATATCCGAGGCGGCATCGCCCATGTGAACGTCTTTGTCAGCATGCTTTTTGCCGGTGTCTCGGGGTCGTCCACGGCCGATACCGCCGGCGTCGGATCCGTACTGATCCCGGCCATGCGGTCCAAAGGGTTTTCGGCACCGTTCTCCGTGGCCATTACGGCCGCGTCCTCGGTCCTGGGCACCATCATTCCCCCCAGCATCACCTTGGTCGTCTGGGGCGCGGTGACAAATACCTCGGTCGCCCAGTTGTTCGCCGCAGGCATCATACCCGGCATCCTGATCGCCGTGTCTCAGGTCGCCTACATCCTGTTCTGGTGCCATCGCAACGGTCTGTCCGGGGCGCATGAAAAGGCCCCCAAGGCCGAACGGCGCGCCGCCTTTCTGGCAGCCGCGCCCGGCATGTTGCTGCCCCTGATCCTGATCGGCGGCATCATGTTCGGCATCGCCACCCCGACAGAGGCCTCTGTCCTGGCGGTGGTCTATGCTCTGATCATCGGCTTTTTCGTCTATCTGGACCTGACGCCGCGCGCCTTCTGGGCGGAACTCATAAACAGCGCCAAGCTGGTGTCCCTGTCCCTGTTCTGCCTTGGATCGGCTGGCCTGTTCGCGTGGCTGTTGACCTATTACGGCGTGCCGCAGGCAATCGCCGGGGCATTGACGGGTGTGGATTCGCCGCTGGTCTTGCTGACCGGGATTGCGCTGGTTTGCCTTGTGCTGGGCCTGTTCCTTGATGCGTTGGTCATCATCATCATCATCGGCCCGCTGTTCCTGCCAGCGGTCGCTGCTTCGGGCATTGATCCGGTTCAATACGGCATCGTGGCCTGTGTCAGCCTGTCGCTTGGACTGGTCACGCCGCCCTATGGGCTGTGCCTGCTGATTGCCTCGGCGATTGCCAAGATCGGGATGCATCAGGCCTTTGCCGAGATGGCCAAGATCTTTGGCGTGATGCTGGTGGTTCTGGCCCTGCTGATCCTTGTGCCCCAACTCACGACCTTGCCCGCCGCGCTGGTTCGCTGATGCGCGCGTCCACCTGACAAGACGAAAGACCCGCCCGTGACACATGCCATCCCGAAAGAGATCCTTGACGCGCTGACCGATGTGGATATGCCGCGCTTGTCCCCGGAACCGGAAATGACCGAAACGGTCACCGTGGAAGGGCAGGTGATCCCGGTGCATCGCACGGGGTGCGTGGTGGTCGGCAGTGGGGCGGCGGGTCTGCGCGCGGCGGTGGAACTGCGGCGCCGGGGCGGGCAAGTAACGATCATCAGCCAAAGCGCGTGGGGCGGGACTTCGGCCTGTTCCGGTTCGGACAAGCAGACCCTGCACACTGCCAACACCGCTGACCATGGCGATGACTATCAGGCCATGGCCCGCGCCTTGCGGGCAGGCGGGGCGATGGACGAGGATACCGCCTATATCGAGGCCGTCGGTTCGCCCCGCGCCATGGCTTCGCTGCAATTCCTTGGGCTGCCTCTGCCGCAGGATCGCTTTGGCGCAACCCTACGGTACAAGACCGACCACGACGAAACCGGTCGCGCCACAAGTTGCGGGCCGCGCACCTCCCGGCTGATGGTCAAAGTGCTGGCGCAAGAGGCGATCCGCCTTCAGATCCCATTTTTCAACCAGACGACCGCCGTGCAACTCCTGACCGAGGGCGAGGCGGCAGACCGCCGCGCCACCGGAGTGCTGGCCGTGCGCCCGCGGGACCGCAGTGCAGACAACCCCCTGGGGCTTGCGCTGTATCTGTGCGGGGCCGTGGTGCTGGCCGGAGGCGGACCGGGGGAGCTGTACCGGGACAGCGTTTTTCCCAACGGTTGTTTCGGCTCGCTCGGGCTGGCGCTGGATGCGGGGATCGAACTGGTCAATCTGACCGAAAGCCAGTTCGGCATTGGCACGCGACGCGAGGGCTTTCCCTGGAACCTGTCGGGCACCTATGTGCAGGCGATGCCGCATATTTACTCGGTCGATGCCGAGGGGCAGGAACATCATTTCCTCGCGGACTATTATCGCACCACGCAAGAGCTGGCGTCGAATATCTTTCGCAAGGGTTATCAATGGCCATTCCATGCGACGCGGATGCTGGATTTCGGCTCCAGCCTTGTGGATCTGGCAATCTTCCGCGAAACGCAGGCTGGCCGGCGTGTGTTTATGGATTTCAATCGCAATCCCCTGCCGGTGCCCGGGGATCAGGATTTCAGCATGGATCGGCTGGACGATGATGTGGCGGCCTATCTGCGTGACGCCGAGGCGGATCACGTGATGCCCATCGACCGGCTGCGCCACATGAACCCGCTCTCGATCGAACTGTATCGGCGCTACAAGATGGACATAGCCGCCGAGCCGTTGGAATTCGCGGTGAACAACCAGCACATGAATGGCGGTATCGGTGTAGATAGCTGGGGCCGTTCGTCTCTGGCGGGCGTCTACGCGGTGGGAGAGGCCGCGGGCACGCATGGCGTGACCCGTCCGGGCGGGTCTGCGCTGAACGCGGGGCAAGTCTTTGGCGCGCGGGCGGCAGAACATATCGCCGCCAGCGGGCGCGCGGAGACTGCGGACCATGCCGATCAGTCCGATGCGCTGCGCCGCGCTATTCAGCAGGTCGCCGGCGTCTTGAACGCCGACAGCGCGCTTGATCCCCGCAGCATCCGGGCCGAGGTTCAGGCGCGGATGAGCGACTATGCCGGCATCCTGTGTACCCCGGACGAGATCGCGCAGGCGCTGGCCGAAGCCCGAGCGCTGAACGCTCGCATTCGCGACAAAGGTGTCGGGTTTGGCCGCGATGCCGAGGTCGCCCGCGCCCTGCAATGGCGGCACATGGCACTGGTGTCCGAAGCGGTCCTGACCGCCTTGGACCATTATGTTTCAGCGGGTGGCGGCAGCCGTGGCGCGCGCGCCATCTGTGACCCGGCGGGCGAAGGCGTGCCGCAGTCCCGTGGCGGGCCGCTGGACGCCTACCGTTTCCGCGCTGAACGCGATCAGGACAAGGCCGAACAGATCGTGCTGAACATGGCAGGAGAGGCAATGCTGGTCCGGTCCTGTGCCAACCGCTCCTTTGATGAAACCGCGAAATCGGTCTTTGAACGCGATTGGCCGGCGTGGCTGACCGGTGGAGTCTATGATCAGGATCCCGGTCGTCGCTCCGCGTGAGCGTTACGCGGGTTTCACGCCGGTGCTGGATTGACGGATCGACAGGGTGACAGGCGTCCGCATCTCTGCGGCTGGCTTTTGCCCGTCGGTCAGCCAGCGCACCACCAGTTCCGCCACTTCCGAGCCGATACGGGCGATGTCGCAGCGGACCGAGGACAGCGCCGGGTAAGATTGCGCGGCATCCTGAATGTCATCGAACCCTACCAGCCGGAAATCTTTGCCGACCTCGCGGCCCAGTTCCAGAAAGCCCGAGATCATGCCAAGTGCGACAAGATCGTTAAAGCAGATCGCGGCGTCCACGTCCGGGTGATCCCGTGTGATCCGGTGGGCCAGTGCGCGCCCGAAATCACGGCTCGACCGCCCGGTCAGAACCAGCGGCGTCATGCCGGTGTCTTGCAAGACGTCGAAATAGCCGCGCTTGCGCTCCTCGGTAACGGATCGGCCTTCCAGACCGCCGGCAAAGGCGATCCTGCGCGCTCCCATGTCCAGCAAGTGGCGTGTCGCTTCGCGGCTGCCCTTGAGGTATTCGGGCGCGTGGAAGGGGAACAGCGACAGACGGTCGTCGACTTTGCGCAGAACCTGCATCGCCGGAATGTCGGCACGTGCAATCGGGTCAAACGTGGCGCAATTGTCGCCATAGGCCGGGCAGATGATAAAGGCCGAGACACCATGTTCGATCATCGAGCCGACGACCTGCGCCTGTAGGTCCGGGGTTTCATCGGTGTTTGCGACCACAGTGGAATAGCCCTGTTCCGCCAACGCCATTTGCAGCGAGATCGCGAATTCGGTGAAGAACGGGTTACGCAGGTCATTGATGACCAACCCGACAAGTCCCGTATTCGAGGTCCGCATCTGCGCGGCGTTGCGGTTGTAGACATACCCAAGGCTGGCCATCGCCTCGCGCACCTGATCCCGGGTTTCCTTGCGGACAGAGGCGCTGTTGCGCAGGACAAGGCTGACCGTGGACTTGGACACGCCGGCTTCGCGGGCAACGTCGATGATGGTCGGTCTGCGGTTCTTGGTCATGTTCCGAGTGTCTTGGGCAAAGGACGCCTGTCCATGTGTCAGGGGGATGAGGCCGCCGAAAAGGGCGGTTTCATCTTATAGGAACGTTCCTATACGCCCCGCGACACTTATGCAAAGGAAAGGCTGCACGCGGGAACGGTTCCGCGGGACACTGCCACACCCTTGACCTGCGCCGCGATCGGCGCAGGCCCCTGTTCATCCAGCCAGGTGGCAGGCCACACGCGCCCCGCCCAATTTGCGCATCTCGGGGCGTTCCGTCTTGCACCGGGCCTCGGCTATCGGACAACGCGGGTGAAAGGCGCAACCGGGCGGCGGATTGATCGGGTCCGGTATTTCGCCCTCGGGAGGGGTCACCTCGCGCCCAAAGCCATCCATGCGCGGCGCTGCCTCCAGCAACATCTGCGTGTAGGGATGTTTGGGGGTCTCGAACAGTTCCTCCGGGGTGGCCTCTTCGACCAGTCGGCCAAGGTAAAGCACGCCGATCCGGTCGGCCATGTGGCGCACAACCGTCAGGTCGTGGCTGATGAAGACATAGGTCAGACCGAATTCGTCTTTCAGGTCGCTCATCAGGTTCAAAACCTGCGCCTGCACCGACACATCCAGCGCCGAGGTCGGTTCGTCACAGACGATCAATCGCGGATCCGAGGCCAGCGCCCGCGCGATGCAGATCCGCTGCCGTTGACCGCCAGAGAACTCGTGCGGGAACTTGCCCGCGTCCTTGACCGACAGACCCACCTGTTCCAGCAGACGCTCGGCCAGACCTTCGGTTTCGCCGCCACGCGCGGCCACCGGTTCCACGATGATGTCCTTGACCCGCCAGCGCGGATTGAGCGAGGCAAAGGGATCCTGAAAGATCATCTGAATGTCGGCGCGGATCTTGTCGACCTTGGCGGCGTCCTGCTCGTTTGCCAGATCAACGCCTTCGATTTCGACCGCGCCATCACTGGGGCGCAGCAGACCTACCAGCATCTTTCCGATGGTTGATTTGCCAGAGCCGGATTCGCCCACCAGCGCATAGGTGGTCTGCGGCTCTACCTCGAAATCCACTTCCGAGACGGCGGTCAGATAGGCCTTTTCGCGCCGTTCGATCACCCGGTTCAGCCAGGGCTTGGACACATCGAAGACGCGGCTGAGATTATCGACTTTGACCAGCGCCATTACAGGGCCTCTTCTTCGACATCATGGTTCATGGGGTGCCAGCAGGCCGCCTTGCCGTCGTCCACCCTGGGCGGCGGAGGCTGGCGGCATTTGTCAGTGGCGCGCGGGCAGCGCGGGTTAAAGGCGCAGCCGTTCGGTACCGCATCCAGCCGCGGCATCGCGCCGGGGATCTGATGCAGCCGTGCCTTGCCCGCCGAAGCCAGGGGCGTGGAAGCCATCAGCCCGTGGGTATAGGGGTGATGCGGGCGCGTCAGCACGTTGCGCACCGGGCCAAGCTCTGCCAACCGGCCCGCATACATCACAGCCACACGGTCCGTCGCCTCGGCGATCACGCCCATGTCGTGAGTGATCAGCATGACGGCCGTGCCGCGTTCATGGCACAGCCGTTTCAGCAGTGCGATGATCTGCGCCTGCACAGACACGTCCAGCGCGGTGGTCGGCTCGTCCGCGATGATCAGGCTTGGCTCGGCACAAAGTGCCAGCGCGATCACGACGCGCTGCCGCATCCCGCCGGAAAACTCGTGCGGATAGCTGTTCACACGTTCGGCCGCGCCGGGAATGCCCACCTCTTCCAGCGCCTTGACCGCGCGGCTGCGGGCCTCACGCTCGCTGATGTCCAGATGCGTCAGCATGGTTTCCACCAGCTGATCGCCGATCCTGAGCAGCGGGTTCAAAGAGGTCAGCGGGTCCTGAAAGACCATGCCGATTTCCTTGCCGCGCAGGCGACGCATCGCGTCGCCCTTGAGTTGGTCGATGCGCTTGCCATTCAGCCAGATTTCGCCGCTGGCGATATGCGCGGGCGGCGTCAGCAGATCGATCACCGCGTTGCCGGCCATGGATTTGCCGGCGCCGGATTCCCCCACGACACCAAGGATCTCGCCCTCGGCAATGTCATAGCTGACGTTGTCCACGGGTTTCAGGATGCCATGGCGCGTCGGAATCTCGACGCAGAGATTGCGGATGGAAAGAACGGTTTTTGCCATCAGCGAAGCCTCGGGTTCAGGGCGTCACGCAGCCAGTCGCCCAGCAGGTTGACCGAAAGCGCCAGCGCAAGCAGCGTGCAGGCGGGGAAGAACAGGATCCACCACTCACCCGAGAACAGGAAACCCTGACCGATCCGGATCAGCGTGCCCAGCGAAGGCTGCGTGGGCGGTGCCCCGACGCCAAGAAAGCTGAGCGTTGCCTCGGCGATGATTGCCAGTGCAAGGCTGATCGTGGCGATAACCAGTACAGGCGACAGCACATTTGGCAGGATGTGCCGCAGCATGATGGCCCCGGGCCGCCGCCCGATCAGGCGCGCCGCCTGCACGTATTCCTTGTTCTTTTCCACCAGTGTCGCGCCGCGGACGACCCGGGCGAATTGCACCCAGTCGGACAGGCCGATGGCAAGGATCAGGACCCAGATCGCCATCTGGTCACGGTATTCCACCGGGGTGACGCCCTTGGCGATGCCAAAAATCAGCATGGCAACAAGGATCGACGGAAAGGTCAGCTGAACGTCGGCGGTGCGCATGATGATCGTTTCGACCCAACCGCCGACATAGCCCGAAATCAGCCCCAGCGTGATGCCAAGGATCATGGCAAAGGCCACGGCCGAAACCCCCACGAAAAGCGAAATCCGCATCCCGTAGAGAATGGTTGAAAAGACGTCGCGCCCCTGATCGTCGGTGCCCATAAGGAAGGTGTCGCTGGTAAAGGCATTTGGCGACATCGGCGGTGTAAAACCATTCATCAGGTTCAGCGAGGCCGGGTCAAAGGGATTGGTCGGCGCGATCAGCGGCGCAAAGAGCGCCGACAGCACCAGCACCAGAACCACCAGTGCCGAGATCACGGCCACCGGCGAGCGGCGGAAAGTGTAGAACACGTCGCTTTCCAGCGCGAGGCGCAGGCGCGACTTGGGCGGGGGGGCGAGGGGGGTATCGCTCATCAGTGGCCTCCCGAGCGGTCAGCGCGCAGGCGCGGATCGATGAAGAAATAAAGGATGTCCACCAGCAGGTTGATCCCGACGAACATGACAGAGATCAGCATCAGGTAGGCGGCCATCACGGGGATGTCGACGAACTGGATCGCGTTGATGAACAGCAATCCGACGCCGGGCCATTGAAACACCGTTTCGGTGATGATCGCAAAGGCGATGATGGCTCCCAGTTGCAGGCCGATGACGGTGATGACGGGCACCATCGTGTTCTTGAGCGCGTGGCGGAAGTTGACCGCGCGATTCCGCAGGCCCCGGGCGCGGGCAAAGCGGATGTAATCCTGCCGCAGCACCTCCAGCATCTCGGACCGCACGAGGCGCATGATCAGCGTCATCTGGTAGAGACCGAGAGTGATCGAGGGCAGGATCAGGGCCTTCAGCCCACTTGCCGTCAGGAACCCGGTTTTCCAACCGCCAAGGTCCACCACTTCGCCGCGTCCGAAACTGGGCAGCCAGCCCAGTTCGACCGAAAAGACATAGATCAGCAGGATGCCGATCAGAAAGGTCGGCAGCGACACTCCGATCAGCGAGGCGGACATGATGAAATTGGCCAGAACGCCATTGCGCCGGATCGCTGTGAAAACGCCAAGGGCGATGCCAAAGATGATCGCCAGAACGCCGGACACCAGCGCCAGTTCCAGCGTGGCGGGCGCGCGTTCCAGCAGGATGTCCGTCACCGGACGGCCCTGACGGTAACTGACCCCGAAATTGCCTTGGATCGCTTCTTGCAGGAATTTCACGTACTGGACGACGAATGGCCGATCCAGACCAAGCTGTTCACGCAGCCGGGCGATATCCTCGGCGGTACGTTCCTGTCCCAGCATGTTGTCGATCGGGTCGCCGACGAAATTGAACATCGAAAAAGCGACTAGTCCCACGACCAGCAGGACAAGGATCGACTGTCCCACGCGCCGGATGATGAATGCGAGCATCACGCCCCCGTTTTTGTTGGGTGGGGGCCGCGCGGGGCGGCCCCTGCCTGAAGTTAGTTCACGGTCACCCAGCGCAGGATGAAGAAGTTGTCCGGGCGCTGTGTCAGTTCGATATTGCTTCGGGTGCCCCAGACCAGCGGCTGAACGTAAAGCGGCACATAGGCCTGTTCGTCCGTCATGATCTGGGCGACCTCATCCAGCATCGCTTGCCGCTTGGCCGGGTCGATTTCTGACTGGATCTGGGGCAGCAGCTCGTCGATGCGGGCGTTGGAATACCCGCCAAAGTTCCAGCTGCCCAGCTTCTTTTCCTCGTTCGGCGTCGCCACAAGGAACCGGATCGGGTGTTCCGCGTCCAGCGTGCCCGGCGACCAGCCAAGCAGGTACATGTCGTAATTGTCGGCCCGCAGTTCCGGCCAGTAATTATTGACAGGCATCGCGTCCAGAGTGGCGCGCATGCCGACCTGCGCAAGCATCCCGGTGATCGCCTGACAGATGGCTTCGTCGTTCAGGTAACGATTGTTCGGACATTTCAGACCAAAGGAGAACCCGTCCGGATAGCCGGCCTCGGCCAGCAGGGCGCGGGCCTTGTCCTGATCAAATGCGGGGGCGGGGGGCAGCGCCTCGGAATAGCCGCTCATCGCTGCGCTGACCAACTGGTTCACCGGTTGGGCATTGCCGCGCATGATGGTTTGCAGGATCGCCGGAACGTTGATTGCATGGGCGGCAGCCTGCCGGACACGAGGATCGGCAAAGGGGTTGGCGTCCGTGGTTTCGGCGGAATATTTCAGCGCCTCGGCTTCATGCGGAAAGCCCAGCATGATGACCCGCGCCTCGATCCCCTGCACAACCGTCACGTCGGGGTTTTGCGCCAGGCGGGCAACATCCTGAATCGGCACCGGGTTGATGAAATCCACATCGCCTGACAACAGCGCGGCCAGCGCGGTGGCCGGGTTCTGGATCGGGGTCAACTCGGCGCGGGTGATATTGTGTTCGGCCTCGTCCCACCAGCCGTCGAACGGCTCCAGCACGGTGCGCAGGCCTGGCTCACGCGCGGTGACACGGAAGGCGCCAGTGCCATTGGCGTTGATCGTGGCGTAGTTACCGCTTTCCTTGTCGGGGCGGGTGGCAGAATTGGCCTCGGCCCATCCGCTGTCCAAGATCATCCAGTTTGCGATGGACGAGGGGAAAAGCGGGTTGGGCGAGGTGGTCATGAAATCGACCGTGTAATCGTCGACGACGATCACGTCGGAAATCGGAGCAAACCAGCTGCGCGTGTCTGCTTCTTCGCTGGAGGCGCGCTGGTAGGAAAACAGAACGTCCTGCGCGTCAAAGGTGCTGCCGTCGTGAAAGGTGACCCCCTCGCGCAGCTTGAACCGCCAGCCTTCGCCATCGCCGATCGGTTCCCATGACGTGGCCAGCGCAGGCTCGACGCTCATGTCCTTGCCGCGGCGCACAAGGCCTTCGTAGACATTGTTCAGAAAGCCCAGCACCGGGGTCGAGTTGACCGCGTGCGGGTCCATTGTCTGGGGATCGGTCGTGACCGCCCACTTGAAGTCTTCTGCTTGGGCAACAGAGCCACAGGCCGCGGCCAGCGCCGCTGACAGGATCAGGTGTCGCATGGGGTTTCCTTCCCGTTGAGGCCGCGCCGGTTTGCACCGGCGCGGTGTTCGCGGGGTAAATAATGCATGAATTGCCGCGCGCCAGAAAGACGCGCGGATCATATTCAGTTGATCGTGAAGTATTTGACCTTGGGCTGGTCCTCGGGATCGACCTCGATGCCGAATTTCTCGGCCATGCCCCAATTCAGCACCTGGTGGTGGATCGGGATGTACAGCTGTTCATCCTGCACCACGCGCCAGATGGCGGCGATGTCCGCGTTCCGCGCGTCCAGATCGGTGTTCGAGGCCAGCGACTTGATCTTGGCGTCGATCTCGTCGTTGTCATAGCCGGTGCCGTTCCAGGTGCCGATATCGCTTTCGCGGCCATGCACGAGGAAGTTGAAGATGTATTCCGAGTCATAGGTCGGAACGCCCCAGCCCAGCATGTAGAAATCGGTCTTGCTGTCGGTGATCAGCGGGAAGTGCTGCGCCTTGGGTTTGGCGTCGAGGTTCACCGTGATGCCGATCTGGCCCAGCATGCCGACAGCGGCCTGACAGATCGCCTCGTCGTTGATGTAGCGGTCGTTCGGGCAATCCAGCCGGATCGAGAAACCATCGGCATAGCCTGCCTCGGCCAGCAGCGCCTTGGCGCCTTCGATGTCGGTTTTGGATTCCGCGTCCATCTCGGCGGTCCATCCGTTGACGAAGGGCGGGGCGATCATGCCGGCGGGGATCGACTGGCCGCGCATCACGACCTGCTTGATCGCATCGCGGTTGATCGCCATCGACATGGCCTTGCGGACGCGCACATCGGCCAGCGGGTTCTTTCCGTCGATGTTGTCAGCTTCGATGTCTTCGGCGCCCATGTTCATGCCGAAAAAGATCACGCGGTTCTGCGGGGCCTGCTTGACCACAAGGCCATCGGCCCCATTGACGCGCTGAAGATCCTGAACCGGCATGTCCTGAAGAAAGTCCACCTCGCCCGACAGCATGGCCGCCACCCGGGTCGCGGCGTTCTGGATCGGTGTATAGACGATTTCCGTCACTTCCAGCGGGAACATGTCCGCGCCCCAGTAGGCGTCGTTGCGCACCATGACGGTCTTAACGTCGGGCTCGCGGCTTTGCAGCTTGTACGGGCCGGTGCCGTTGACGTTGGTGGTGGCGTAGGTGATCTCGCCGCCTTCAAAGTCCTGCACGTTGACGGTCTCGTTCGCCTCGGTCCAGCCTTTGTCAATGATGAACAGGTTGGTCAGGTTCGACGGCAGGATCGGGTTCGGGCCATCGGTGACCATTTCGACGGTATAGTCATCGACCGCACGCACCTCGGTGATAGAGCCGATCAGCTCTTTCATGTCCGAATTGGGCTGTTTGGCGCGCTCGAAGGAAAACACCACGTCTTCGGCGGTAAAATCCGCACCGTCATGGAATTTCACGCCTTCGCGCAGCTTGAACACCCAGACGTTCGGATCGCCCTCTTTCGGAGCCCATTCGGTGGCCAGCGCAGCCTCGAAAGCGCCGGTCACGTCGCGGATGATCAGCGGTTCGTACATCTGGTGACGGATGGTGTGGGTCGGGCCTTCGTTCTGGGCGTGCGGGTCCAGCGTCAGCGCGTCGCCGGCGCGCGCCCAGCGCAGCGTCTCGGCGGCCAGCGGCATGGTGGTGGCCAGCAATGCACCCATCAAGGAAAGAGCAAATGTCTTCTTCATTGTGTGTTCCCTGTGTTTTTGTGACTTATCCAGTCCTGTCGTGGCGGCAGTCTTTGGCACGCCCGCGAGAATGACAAGACCCGACTTGGCGTTACGCTTGAGAAGCTTCACGGCGCTCTGCCCCGATTTCCGTGCCCGGCATGGCCCAGTGCCGCTGGTGCCACGCGCTGTCCCAGAAGTGCCATTCATGCCAGCAGCTGCGTTCGAACGCTCGGTGCATGCGCTGCCGCCCGGCCTCGTTCGTCAGCGCGCCGACACGGTCCGTCAGGTCCAGCATCCGTTGCACGCTGTGGTCGAAGGCATCGCTGGAATAGGTGTCGATCCATGCGATGTAGGGATTGGCGGCGTCCGTCTGCGCAGCGATCTCCTTGCCGATGTCGCGATAGATCCAGAAGCAGGGCAACAGCGCGGCGATCGCTTCGCCAAAGTCGCCCAGCCCGGTCATCCGCAGCAGGAACGAGACATAGTGATCGCAGGCGGCAGAGACCTCGGCCGCTTCGAACTGTGCCGCGCTGATGCCGAACAGGCCCATGTAATGGCTATGCAATTCCCGTTCGACCGCGATGGCCCCGGCAGCGGAACCCGCCAGTTGCGCGACAGATTCCGCGTCCGGTGCCTTGGCCGCGGCAAGCGACAGCGCCCGCGCAAAACCTTCGAGGTAATGCGCATCCTGAATGACATAGCCCTGAAAAACCGGCTTGGGCAGGCTGCCTTCGGCGAGGCTGCGGTTGAACGGCATCTGGTGGATCTGGCGGCGCAGGTCGGTCGTCCTGTTGGCGAGTTCGGTGGTGAAAGTCATGTCCGGGTTTCCTTGAGGGCGTGAAAATGATGAACGGGGCCGTGGCCTGTGCCGACATCCAACCGGTCGGCGGCGCGGATCGCGGCGGTGATATAGGCCTTGGCCGCAGCAACGGCCTCGGGCAGCGACAGGCCCGCGCCCAGCCCTGTCGCGACGGCAGAGGACAGGGTGCATCCGGTCCCATGGGTGTTACGCGTGGCCACGCGCGGCGCGGTCAGCCAATGTTCGCCCTCTGCCGTGATCAGGACATCGGGGCAGATTTCGCCGTCCAGATGACCGCCTTTCAGCAGCACCGCCTGCGGCCCAAGCGCCAGCAGCGCGCGCGCCTGATCCAGCATCTGCTCCCGGGAACGGGCCTCGGGAACGTCCAGCAGGTCGGCGGCTTCGGGCAGGTTGGGCGTGATCAGCGTGGCCAGCGGGAACAGATCGGTTCGCAATGCGCTCACGGCCTCGGCGGCCAAAAGCCTGTCGCCGCCCTTGGCCACCATCACCGGGTCCAGCGCGATCGGGCAGGCCACTCCGGAAAGGGCCTCGGCCACGCAGCGGATGATATCCGCGTCGCCCAGCATCCCGATCTTGACCGCGTCGATACGCAGGTCCGCACGGACGGCGTCGATCTGCGCGCGCAGGATCTGCGGAGGACACAGATGCACCGCCGTCACGCCCTGCGTGTTCTGCGCGGTCAGCGCGGTGATCGCTGTCATCGCATAGCCGCCATTGGCCGAAATCGCCTTGATATCGGCCTGAATGCCTGCGCCGCCGGAACTGTCTGATCCGGCAATCGAGAGGATGTTGGGGATCATGCGTCGCTCCATGCCTTGAGGATGTCCCGGGTTGCAGCGGTCATGTCCGCGCTGCGCGAGATCGCAGAGACCACCGCCAGACCCGCGCCGCCCGCCGCCTTGACGGCCCATGCGTCCCGCGCCGCAAGGCCGCCGATGGCGAGGCAGGGCAGGCGGCTTTGGCCCGCGATGCGGGCAAAGCCGTCCAGTCCGATGGGCGGCGCATGGTCCGGTTTCGAAGAGGTCGCCCGCAGTGGCCCGACACCAAGGTAGTCGACACCCTCCGGCACCTGTGCAAGCTGGCTTTCGTTTTCCACCGAAAGGCCGAGGATACAGCCCGGTGGCAGGCGCTTGCGGATCTCGGCGGGATTACCGTCCCCTTGCCCGATGTGCAGGGCGGGGGCATTCAGCGCGATGGCCACCTCGACCCGGTCATTGATGACCAGTTCCGCGCCCTCGGCGCGCAGCACGGGCATCAACTGGCGTGCCAGGCCGGCGAATTCGGCGTCCGGCATGGTTTTGTCCCGCAACTGGATCCAGCCCGCGCCGCCCCGCGCCGCGGCGATGGCCTGTTCGGCGACGGGCGCATCCGCCCCGGCGTCGGTTATGAAACAAAGGCAGGGGATCATGTGGTGATCCGGGCATTGGCCCTGACGTCTTGGGGCGTCAGGGCGTACAACGCGTCCAGAAATGCCACTTGGAAAGATCCCGGTCCGCTGGCCTCTTGCGCGGCCACTTCGCCGGCGATCCCGTAATAAGCCAATGCCGCAACCGTGGCATCAAAAGGATCCTGGCCCGCGACGAAAGCCCCAACAACTCCGGTCAGCGAACAACCAAGCGCGGTCACACGCGGCATCAGCGCATGACCATTGGCGACACGCGCCTCCTTTTGGCCATCGGTCACGAAATCCACGGCGCCGGTCACGGCAACTACGGCGTCATGCGCCGATGCCAGGTGGCGCGCCGCAGCTTCGGCAGTGTCGACCGTATCGGCGGCATCCGCACCCCGTCCCGCGGCGGCAACCCCGGAGAGGGCAAGGATTTCCGAGGCGTTGCCCCGGATCACAGTCGGCCGCAGCGCAACAAGCGTTGGACCGACTTCCCTTCGATAGGCTGTCGCGCCGACGGCCACCGGGTCCAGCACCCAAGGCTTGCCCGCGTCATTGGCCGCCTGCGCGGCCTCTTGCATCGAAACGACCCAATCCGGGGACAGTGTGCCGATGTTCACGGTCAGCGCCGAAGCGATCCCGGCGAAGTCTGCTGCCTCTTCGCGTGTATGGACCATGGCGGGCGACGCACCCGAAGCCAGCAGCACGTTGGCCATAACGTTCATGGCGACGTAATTGGTGATGTTCTGCACCAGCGGCGCAGTCTCGCGCATCCGGGCCAGATGGTCTGCGGGGGTGTTCACGGCAATCTCCTCTTGCACGCGGGCAGGATGGAGAGTCGTGAAACGGCGGGGCAGCGCCCGAACATTTCGCGCGCCTCCCTCCGCCGGCATTATCCGGTTCAGGTTCTAAGGGTTCGTCTCAGCCCGGTTGCCCGAGCGCCCCTGTCGCAACGCGCAAGGGGTCGCATTCCTGTGCGGGGGCGTCAAGGGACCTCCGGTGTTTCCAGAGCCGGTTCCGCAATTCGTCAGCCGCTCGACCTGCGGTCGGTCGCGGGGTAGGAGGTGGCATTCTTTCCGCGCTGCAAAGGACTTCGCCATGCGCTCTGAACTGATTGACCTCTATTCCCGGACCCTGACAGCGGCTCGGGCCAAGGGCGTGCAGGTCGCGCCACCGGCCGAGGTGCCGACCCACGCAGAGGCGCTTGCCATCCAGTCCGAGGTTCAGCGCCATCTGGGGGCGGTTGCCGGTTTCAAAGTTGGCCCGGTTCCCGAGGGTGCCCCTGTCGTGGCTCCGATCCCGGCGTCCCGTGTCTATGGCAACGGCGCAGAGGTGCCGTCCTTTGCGCAGGCCGGTGTCGAGCTGGAAATCGCCTTTGAATTGATGCGCCCGCTGGCCGACGCCCCGCTGGCCGAGATGTTCCGTCCGCGCCTTGTGATGGAACTGGTCGATACGCGCTTTGCCGGCGAGTCGCTGGACCCGTTGCAAAAGCTGGCCGACATGCAGTTGAGCGACGGTTTGGTTCTTGGGCCGGTTCTGGACGGTTGGGACGGGGCCGATATCGGCACCGTGCAGGCCCGAATGACAGGGGCAGGGCGGGTCATCCTTGACGGAGCCGCGGATGTCCCCGGCGGCGGGTCGGCACTTGCCAACCTGCGCCTTTGCCTGGACCACCTGGGCGAGCATTGCGGTGGTTTGCAAGTGGGGCAGCATGTCATCACCGGATCGCTGTGCGGCCTGCCTTGGTTCCCGGGCGATGCAGCGGTTCAGGCCAAGGTCGACGGGTTCGGAGAGGTCAGCGTGCAATTGGTGCCACGCTGAGCCTCATGGAACCCTGATCAGGCCCCGTCCGGGCGGCCCTGGCTTGCTGGCCCGGTCTCGAACACGCGCAGGTTTTGCGGGTCAACTGACAGATGCACCGGCTGTCCCGGCCGCAGGTTGACCCGGTCGGGAAAGGTGGCCACGAAGTCATGCCCGTTCTTGCGCAGGACGATTTCTGTCATCGAGCCGGTGGGTTCGACAACGATCACATCCGCCGCCAGGGCATTTTCCGTCCCCGCATCGACAAGGCGAAAGCTTTCGGGACGAATGCCGACCGATACCGCGCCCCGCCGCGCGGTCGGTTCGGCCAGTGTGATCCGGTCACCATCGGCCAGACGCAGGCAGCGAGGGTCCTCTGGCAGGACATCCGCGGCAAACAGGTTCATCGACGGCGATCCAAGGAAGGTTCCGACAAAGGCATTGGCCGGGTTGTCATAAAGTTCCAGCGGCGTGCCAACCTGTTCGATCCGGCCATCCCGCAGCACGACGATGCGGTCGGCAAGGGTCATGGCTTCGATCTGGTCGTGGGTGACATAGATCGTTGTCGTCCCCAGCGTCTGATGCAGTTCCTTCAGTTCCGCCCGCATCTTGACCCGCAGTTTGGCGTCGAGATTGGACAAGGGTTCGTCGAACAGAAAGGCGCTGGGTTCGCGGACCAGCGCCCGTCCCATTGCAACCCTCTGCCGCTGACCGCCTGACAGCTGGCGCGGGAAACGGTCCAGATAAGGACCAAGCCCAAGAACCTCTGCCGCGCGGGCGACTTTTGTCGTTTTTTCCTGCTCGGGCGCGCCCGCCAGTTTCAGCGAAAAGGCCATGTTCTGCGCCACGGTCATATGCGGGTACAGCGCGTAGGATTGAAACACCATCGAGATGCCGCGATCTCTGGGCGAGACATCGTTCATGCGCTGACCGTCGATCAGCAATTCGCCCGAGGAAATGGTTTCCAGACCTGCGATCATGCGCAGCAAGGTGGACTTGCCGCAGCCGGACGGGCCGATCAGGACGACGAATTCACCCTCGGCGATTTCCAGGTCGATGTCTTTGATGACATCGACGTTGCCGAAGGATTTGTTGACGCCTTTCAGCGATACGGTGGCCATGGGCGTGCTCCTCAGTGGCTTTGGGGCTTGGGGGATGGATCGAAGTCGAAGGTCAGGCGGCTGTCCCAGGTCTGGCCCGGTTCCAGCATCGTGCCGGGGCCGCTGGTGCCGTCGGGATTGCGGTCGCAGTTGACCGGTTCCAACGCCAGAACGTTGCGTCGGGGACGTGCGTCGCGCCAAAGCTGGAAATGGGGCAGGGCGGCGGTTTCGCCGCTGATGCGCGCGGAAAAGCCGGGCCATGGGCCGTCGGGCGGGCGGTGCAGCTCTGCCCGGAATTCTGCCGAAGTTCCCGAAGAATGGCAGACGGCGCGCGGTTCGTCTTCGCGGATTTCCAGCCCCTGACCGTTCAGGGCAACGCGTGTGCCGTCGCCCACGGCGGGAAAGCCGAAATTGACATGGTACAGAATTCGCATCTCGGCAGGCGCGGGACCGATGTTTTCGACCCGGTCGGTGACGGTCAGACGGCCCTGCGCGATCGGTGCCTCGATCCGGCGGGTCAGGCGCAGCGCATGGCGACCGAGGTGGGCGGCGGTCATCTCGGCCTCGGCAAACAGGCAGGGCGTCGATGCCCCCCAATCCTCGCCGCAGGACAGCAGGCGGGCGGGGGTATAGGGCAGGGTGCCATGCAGGGGCATGCCGTCACGCGGTTGGCGCACATTGTCCAGCCCGCATGTCACCATGAACCCACCCAGAGAGTTTTCGACCCCCGTGCCCCCCGCGTCATGCGGATTGTGCAGCGACGGAGCCCGGAAACCGGCCGGGTGTAGCCACGCCACCGGCATACCCCGCCATTGCAGCAGGCCAACATCCATGCTGCGGTCTTGCAGCACCCAGAAATCCAGCCCGCCGCCGGTGGAAAACACCAAGGCGCGTTGCCCGGCCTCGGCCCCGTCCTGAAGGATCACTTGCCGGACAGAGGCCAGTTGCCGCATGTCGCCCACCAGTCCGGGCAGCCGCGTCCTATTGAACTTGGGCAGGGGCGGGGTCACGATGCCACGATCCCGTCAGCGTCCAGCCCCAGCCGGGCAAAGGCTTCGTCGGGCGCGCCCAGATCTGTCATCATCCGAGCCATCTGCGCAGCCAGCCGCGTTTCGATTTCGGGCGCGTCAAGCGGGGCCTCTTGGCCCGGATCGGCGATCAGATCGTAAAGCCGGGTGTCATCTTCGATGAAGCAGTCCGGGCCATAGTTGCGCGACATGGCCGAACCGGGACGCACCGGCACCTTCAACAGCGGCGCGCCTTTGGTAAAGGCAAAGGGTCCGGAAAGCTCTGCCCCGGCCAATTCTGCCACCGGGAACAGTTCGTTGATGTTGGTCGGCATCAGCGTGTACTGGTAAATGTCCTGCGTTTGCAGGTCTGGTGGATAGCGGTGATAGCTGTGCCGCCCGTCTGTGATGTTCACCGCGCCGCCGAAGTACCCGAACAGCACCGCGTCATAGCTCGAAGTGCCGCCGTCCAGCAGCGGCAGCAGCGATTGAGCGGTGACTTCGCTGGGAACCTCCGCGCCGTAGATGTCCAGCATTGTGGGCGCGATGTCGCTGGTCTGGGTCAAGGCATCCACACGCGCGCCATCCGCCGCCGGGCGGCGCGGGTCGTGGATGAACAGCGGGATATGCGCGATCTCCTCGTAGATGTTCATGCGGTTCTTGGCCCAGAAGTCATGTTCGCCGAGGAGAAAGCCGTGGTCCGTTGTGACGATCAGGATCGTGTCGTCCCACATCTCTTCGCGGTCCATCTGGTCCAGCAGCCGGCCCAGCAGATCATCGCACAGCGCAACGGTTGCATAATAATTCGCGCGCAGTTCCTCGCATTCCTCGGGCAGTTCATCGACGCGGCCATAGCGGGGCCAGTCGCGGATGCCACCGGTCCAACCGGTGTCGAAAGGGGTCTTGAACCGCTCTGGCGCATGGAAGGGTTCATGCGGATCGAAGGTTTCGATTTGCAGAACCCAGTTGTCCGCGTCCTTGTTGGCGTCGATGAAACGCATCCCGGCGTCAAAGACCTGTACCGAGGGGAAGTCTTCTTCGGCGCGGATGAATTCGCGATTGATCATGTTCTGGGACTTGTAGTCGCGGCGCTGGGCGCTGAATTGCGCGTCGTGGTATTTTTCGCGCAGGCGATCCCAATGGGGTTGAACCATGGCCTTCCAGCGGTCGCCTTCCTGTCCGCGGACAAAATCGAAGCTGTCATAGCGGTTGTGGTAGGTGGCACCTCCGTCTTCGAAATAGTGGAAGTGATCGGTCACAAGATGGCTGTAGACCCCTTTCTCGCGGGCGAGGATTTCGGGGAAGGCATTGTCGAACGGCTCTAGCGGGCCCCAGCTGCGATGCAAAAAGCTGAGCCGCCCGGTCAGCAGATCCCGGCGCGCCGGCATGCAGGGCATCGAGCCGACATAGTGTTTGTCAAAGGTGGCAGAGCGCGCGGCGAGCCTGTCGAAATTGGGCGTCGGGATCCGGGTGCCGCCATAGGGGGACAGCATGTGGCGGTTCAGGCTGTCGAAGAGGACAAAGATGGTTTTCATGTCGGGCGTCCTTATTTCACGGCACCAGAGGTGAGACCGCTGACGATGAACCGCTGGGCGATCAGCAACAGCACGAAGGCGGGCAGGATCGACAGGGTCGAGGCCGCGGCCATCTCGGTGAAGGCAATGGTGTTTTCCTGGGCATAGCGCCCGATCCCCAGCGGCACGGTGGCCGTCTGACGCTGGCTCAGCACAAGGGCCACCGGAAATTCGTTCCAGCTGAAGATGAAGGTCAGAATGCCTGTCGCGGCCAGCCCGGGGCGAATGATGGGCAGAACCACGTACCACAGGGTCTGCGGCACCTTGGCGCCGTCGATCAGCGCCGCATCGACCAGTTCACGCGGCACGTCGCGGATAAAGACCCCCATCATCCACAGTGCCATCGGCAGGTGCAGCGTGGTATGGGCGAGGATGATCCCGGAATAGGTGTTGTCCAGTCCCACCGAGCGGAACATCGTGAACCATGCCCCGGCAAGCGTGATCGGCGGCACCATATGAAAGATCACCGACCACCCCAGCAGCGAATGCAGCACCCAGGACGGCCATTGCAGCCGGTACAGCGAAAAGGCCGCAAGGGTCGACACGATCAGCACCAACACCGTGCTGGCCAGCCCGATCACCATCGAGTTGGTGAAATTGGTCACGAAGTCCGACGTCTTGTCGAAGATCACGTTTTCGAACCCCAAAAGGTTTGGCGTGAAGAAGACACGCCCCATCAGCAGGTCGATCTGGGTCTTGAAAGCCGACAGGATGATCCATGCAAAGGGGAACAGCACGATCAGGGTAAAGAGCAGCAGCAAGGCATGTTGCCCAAGCGCGCTGCGGCGGGTGCGGGTCAGGTCGCTCATGCGGTGTCGCCTTTCCGTGTGGTGGCGCGGGTCGCGGTGATGATCATGACGGCAATCAGAACGATGACGGCGATCGACATGGCCGCGCCATAGCCGGTCTGATCTTCGGTGAAGAAACGGCGGTAAATCGTGTAGCTGATGACTTCGGTCGAGGTGCCGGGACCGCCGCCGGTCAGCAGGTAGATCTCGTCAAAGACCTTGAACGCCAGGATCATGCGGAAGACGAAGGTCACGATCAGCGTAGGCAGCATCAGCGGCAGGGTGATGTAGCGCAGGATCTGGCCGTCTTTCGCGCCATCCACGCGGGCGGCTTCGAAGACGTCCTTGGGCAAGGATTCCAGCCCGGCCAAGAGCAACAGAAAGCAAAACGGTGTCCAGTGCCAGACATCGACGATGATGACGGACAAAAGCGCGAGGTTGGGATTGCCGAGCCAGTCGACCGGGCCCAGTCCGAACACACCCAAGGCGGCGTTGATGACGCCGAAATCATAGGAATACATCAGTTTCCAGATCGCGCCGATGATGATGCCCGGCACAAGGATGGGCAGGATAAACACGGTCCGATAGAACACCCGGCCCCGGGTGACGCGGGTTGTCCAAAGAGCAAGGAAAAAGCCGATGATCATTTGCAGGGCCACGGCGACCACGGCAAAGATGATCGTGTTCAGGATGCCGGCGCGCAAAAGGTTATCTTGCGGCAGGTCGGTGTAATTCTTCATCCCGACCCAGTCCCAGATGGCCTTGCTGTTGGCCCATTCGACGTGGTGAAAGCTGAGCGCCACCAGATTGCCCAGCGGCAGAAAGGTCAGCAGGACAAAGAAGAGGATCGCGGGCAACAGGGTTGCATACCGCCAGAATGCGTCAGAGCGCATGGAGGGCTCCAATCCGGTCTTGAGGAGAAAGGTGGCGACCCGCCGAAACGGGCCGCCGGGGAGGATCAGGGCAGGGGGGCGAGGCTTTGGAAGTCGTGTCCCGCGTCGGTCATGACCTTGGCGATTTCCGACGCCGCCATATTCAGCGCCTCGTTCAGTTCCAGTTCGCCGCCGATGGCCTGGTTCAGGCGCAATTCGGTGATGGCCAGCACTTGCGAAGCTTCGGGGAAGGTGAAGGTCAATCGCGCGTTGGGCAGCGCCTGGGCCATGGCCTTCATCCAGCGGTATTCGGGCATGTCGGCCATTTCCGACTCCAGCACGGCGCGGCTGACCGGCATCGAACCGGCCTGCGCATAGGCGCGCTGGGCCTCGTCGGTCTGGAACCATGTAAGGAAGGCAAGCGCGGCTTTCTGCTGCTCGGGATCGATGTTGCGCGGCACGCCCGCCAGCCAGTGACCCAGCGGCGTGGTCGAGGGGTGGTCCTTGGTTCCCGGCGGCGGGGCATAGGCGACAAGGCCGACAACGGCCGACTGGTTCGGGTCATCGAACAGGCCAGGTGCAGGCACCGAATTGATATGCGCCGCGCGGCCGGTGGCCATGTTCTGGATCACGTTGGTCTGCGTCTGGCCCGCGGTGGAAGGATGGCCGACCTCTTTTGCCAGTTTCAGGTAGGTCTGCATCCCGTCAAAGGTGCCCTGTGCATTCATCGAGATGACAAAGCTGCCGTCGTCCTTTTGGTCGACGATCCCGCCGCCATGCGACCAGATGTAGGGGAAGACGTCATAGGTCACGTCAAAGGCACCGCGCTGACCGCGCTGTGAGATCCCGTAGCGCCGGTTTGTCTGCAATGCCTTGGCGTTTTCGTAGAGTTCGTCCCAGGTGGCGGGGGCCTTCAGCCCGGCTTCGTCATAAAGATCCTGACGATAGTGCATGATCAGAACGTTCGGGTTGACCGGCACGGTCAAGAGGGCACCGCCATCGCAGGTGATCGTCTTGGCCTCGGCGTTCCAGCATACGCTGTCGTCAAAGGTATAAATGTCTTCGGACAGGGCAAAGCTGGCGTCGATTTCTTGCAGGGGCTGCATGAACCCGCCCGAGTAGAACTCGGTAAAGAAGCCGGCGTTCATAATCAGAATGTCAAAGGGGCTTTCGTCCGCGCGCACCGCGGTCCGCTGCTTTTCAAGGCTCCCGGCAAAGGGGTTCACGTCCAGATCAACGGTATTGCCGGTGGTTTCTTCGTAAAGCTCGACCACGGCCTGAAAACCGGGCAGCCATGGCGACTGGTTGATGACGATGGTGATCGGTTCGACCGATTGCGCCGACGCAGCCATCGGCAGCGCGCCGGCCAGCGTCAGCGACAGGGCGCTGGTTGTCAGGAAACGAAAAGTCATTGGGTCCTCCCTGGGGTTGTCGGGGCAGTTTTGCTTCTCCGCCTTCAGACATATCCCCGGTCTGCTGTCATGAATAATGATATAAACGGCCAACTCCATAGCTTTGGGCTATGGCTTTAGTTGACGGGATCGGCCTCGCACCATGTTTTCAAGGCCTTCGCCACCCGTGCGGCAGCAGGTGAGGGCAGGGCGCCAGAGCGCCAGATCAGCCCCGCATCGCGGCTGGTGACCAGTTCGGGCACGTCGATTTCCACCAGATGCGCGCCTTCTGGCGCCTTCATCTGGCTGCGGGTGGTGTACAGCAGCAGGTCACTGATTCCGGCCAGCGTCATCAGGAAGGTGTGCGAGGTCGAGGTCACAACCGTATCGGGTGGATCAAGGCCAAGCCCGATCGCCTTGCCGTTCAGTTTGCGCCGGGCCAGCGTTTCGGGCGAGGCAAGCCCCCATCTTTGGCGCAGGGCCTCTTCGGCGCTGATGTCGCGACGGCCTGCCAGGGGGTGTTCGGGTCGCGCGATGGCGACCAGATTGTCCGAGGTCATGTATTCGAAATGGTAGTCCCCATCGCGTTCCAGCGGCATTTCGGCGACCACGAAATCCAGGTCTCCCGTCATCAGACCGGTCAGCAGGCTGGCGTCGTAGCCGCCTTCCAGCTCGATGTGCAGACGGGTGTCCTCGGCAAGGATCTGGGCGATGGCCTCGGGCAGAAGCCGCCGCACCCAAGAGGGCCCGGCGCCGATCCGCACGGTGCCGATCGTGCCCGTGCGACGCTGTTCCAGTTCGGTCTCGGCCTGGGCCACCTGTGCTTTGACCGCGCGGGCGTGCTGAAACAGCCGGTCACCGACCACGGTCAGGGTAACGCCGTGCGCATGACGTTCCAGCAGCGGCACGCCAAGTTGGTGCTCAAGGATCCTCAGCGCCTTTGACAGGGTGGGCTGGGCGATGTTCAACCGCTCGGCGGCGCGGGTGATATTGCCCGTTTCGGCCACGGCATGAAGGTAATTCAGCAGCCTAAGGTCGATCTTGGGTGTTTTGCCGCCTCTGCCCTGCATGGTTCTGTTCCTCCCGGCGTTCCACGGTCCGGCAGAAAGGGCCGGCGGAGGTCAGGATACCGTTTCGATCGCGAACTGAAAGAGCGAGCGGATGTGCGCGGCGACGGCCTTTTTCGCGGCTTTCGCATCGCGGCTATCAAGCGCGTCAAGGATCATCTCGTGCTGGCGCGAGTCCGGCTCCAGCCGTTCGGACAGGCGGTCGATCTCGAACATCTTGGTGCTGGCGCGCAGCGCGTGCATCATGTCCGTCATCACCTGGTTGCCGCAGTTCTCGATGAACAGTCCGTGGACCTCGTCGTCCGAACGCCAATGCGCCAGCATGTCATAAGGCTTGCGCGATTTGACCGCGTGCAGGTTGGCGCGGGCGGTCTGGATCGCTTCCGGATTGACCCGATCCACGCAAAGCGATGCCGCTTCGCTTTCCAGCAATTCGCGCACCTTTAGGCTTTGCAGGTATTCACGCAGTTCGACCTTGCGCACCTGAAAAGAGCGGTTGGCCGATTTCACCAGAACGCCTTCGGCCTCCAGCCGTTGCAACGCCTGCCGCAGCGGCGTGCGCGAGATCCCCAGTTGATCGGCAAGCTGCTGTTCCACGATCACATTGCCAGAGGCCAGTTGTCGCTGTTCGATCATCGTCGAAATCGCATCATAGGCCCGCCCGGACAGGGTGCCGCGCTTGGCCGTGGCAACCGATTCTGTATCCGCGTCAAGCGGCGGGGTCTGTTTCGTCATAGTATCACTCTTTTTCTTGGGACTCGCCCGTTTTTTGGCAAGCCCTTGTCGGCGCGATGAAAAACAAGGCGTTTCCCGCCGCGCCACAGGCCTTGGTCCCAGTATTTCATGTATGCAGGCGGAAATCTATTGCGTTCTCACGGTGTACTGATGTTTGATGATTGTATACCGTCGGGACACTGACGGAAGGAGAGTGACCATGAATGACGCCACCGCCCCGGAAGGCCGGGCAGACAGTGCCATCGCATTTCTGCGAGAGTTGATCGCAGCGCAGCCCAAGGGGGAGGGTGCGGTTCAATCCGCCATCGCCGCGCGGCTTTTGCAGGCCGGATGCGAAGTCGGACATTTCGATTATGACCCGGCCGAGGTGCCGGTGAAGGGCGAATTCGCCGCCGATGCCTCGCGCAACACCGAACGGCGCAGTGCCGTGGTCGGAACGCTGAATGGGCAGGCAGATTTGCCCAGCCTGCTGATCTTTGCCCATCCCGACGGCGAACCTGTCACCGATGCCGATCAATGGCGGCACGATGCGTTTGACGGCGAGATCGACGGCGGACGCCTGTACGGTTGGGGCGTCGCAGATGATCTGGCCGGTTGCGCCGCCGCCGTGCTGGCAATCGAAGCGGCCGCAGCCAGCGGTATGCCAATGGGGCGGGCGGTCTTTGCCTCCACCCCGTCGAAACGCTATGCGCGCGGCGTTGCGGCCTTGTTGCATGATGGTTTGCGCGCGGATGCGGCGCTGTACCTGCACCCGGCCGAGAGCGGCGTGGGGATGCAGGAAATCAAGGCGCTGGCCTCGGGTCAGGTCGAATTTCGGATCACGGTCAAGGGCAAGGCGCCCGACACAACCGAACCGGGGCAGACGGCCTTTTCCCATCTGGGTGCAAACCCGGTGGACAAGGCCTTCAAGGTCTATGCCGCATTGATGGAACTGGCCGAGGACCGGGCCCGGCGCATTCGCCAGCCCCAGATCGAAGCGCGGGTGGGGCGGGCCACGAACCTGCATATCTCTCGCATCCAATGCGGCGAAATGAAGAAGCTGGCGCGGATCCACGATGAATGCATCATGGGCGGCGCGTTGTCCTTTCCGCCCGGAGAGACGCTCGACCAGATCCGGGCCGAGGTCGAAGCCGCGGTGGCAAGTGCCGCCGATGCGGACGACTGGCTGCGCGCCAACCCGCCGGTGGTCGAATGGCTGACCGGCGTGACCGGCGCACATGTGCCCGAGGATCATCCCCTGTACCGGGTCACGGCCAGCGCGGTCAGCGACATCACGGGAAAGTCGCCTTATGTCAACGTGATGCACACCTCGTCGGATATTCGCAACCCGCCGGTCGAGGCTGGAATTCCCTGTGTCGCCTACGGCTGTCTTTGCGGCGATCTGAGCCAGAACGAACAGCGCGACGAATGGATCGACGTCGAGGACTTTCTGAAGATGGTCGATGTGACCACGCGGGTCGTCACCGATTGGTGCAGCGGCGCAAAAACCTGAGTTTCAACCAAACGAGAGGGTCGATCAGCGACCCCGACACCCCAATCCAACAGAGGAACGACACGATGAAAACGATCACCATGACCGGCACGGCGCTGGCCACCTTCATGACTTTCACGGCGGGTGCTGCGCTGGCGCAGGATTGCCCCGCGGATCTGCCGCTGGTCGAGCCGGGCAAGCTGACCATGTCCATCAATGCCACGATCCCGCCCAAGCAATACATCGACGCCAATGGCCAGATCGCAGGTCTGCACCGCGACATGGGCGACGAGATAGCCAAGCGGCTGTGCCTTGAGCCGGTGTATCGCAACGTGGATTTCGCCGTTCAGATCCCCGGGCTGGATGCCGACCGCTGGGACATGATCAATACGGGGCTCTACTTCACCGATGAGCGTGCGACGTTCATGCAATTGGTGCCCTATTCGGTCAATGCGCTGGCGCTGATCGCATCGGCAGGCAACCCCGAGGGCTTCTCGGGCCCCAAGGATCTGGCCGGCTATCCTGTCGGGGTCGAGATCGCGGGCTTCGAGGAAAAGAAACTGCGTGAGATCAACGAGGCGCAGATCGCCGATGGGCTGGCCCCGATGGATATTCGCGCCTTCAACACCTACGGCGAAACCTTCCTTGCGCTGGGCGGTGGGCAGATCGCAGCGGTCTTTGCCGGTGATGCCATCGGTTCGTACTACCAAGAGCGCGGCCAGTTCTCAAAAGCGGCTACGGGCCTGTTCCCCGGAACCCCCGGCGCTTTTGCCTTTGACGAACCGGAACTGGCGCAGGCCGTTGCCGATGCGCTGAACGCGATGAAGGCCGACGGCACCTATGACAAGATGATGGACGATTACGGCACCACCAAGATCGACGTCTGGGACCGCTGGCCGGGAGAGTTCACCTATTTCTTCACCGGCGAGTGATCCTTCGGGGATTTGACTGAAACGCGGGCGGCTCCGAGCGGCCGCCCCGAACCCGAAGGGAGACCTCATGTCCTGGAGTTGGGACCATTTCATGCAATTCCTGTTCAGCCCCTATATGCTGAACGGGGTCTGGACGACGATCTGGCTGTCCATCGTGGCCATGGTGATCGGTTGTTCTCTGGGGGTCATGCTGGCCTTCATGAAGATGTCGAAGACGTGGATTTTTCGGCAGATTGCCAACACCTACATCTGGGTTTGGCGCGGCACACCGCTGCTGGTGCAGATGGTTATCATCTACACGGTTCTGCCCAAGATCGGGATCAAGCTGGGGGTGGTCGAAAGCGCCATCATCGCGCTGTCCCTGCATGAAGCCGCCTATTTCGCCGAAATCGTCCGATCCGGTATCCTGTCGGTCAACAAAGGGCAGGAAGACGCCAGCCTTGCACTGGGCATGACATGGCCGCAGCGCATGCGCTACGTCATCATCCCGCAGGCGACCCGCGTGATCATTCCGCCGCTTGGCAACCAGTTCAACCTGATGATCAAGACAACGTCGCTGGCGTCAGTCATCTCGATGGAGGAATTGTTCCGCCGCACGCAGCAGCTGGCTCAGCTCGAGTTCAAGGTGCTTGAAGCCTACATGTGCGCCGCGTGCTGGTATCTGTTGATGACCACGGTCTGGGGCCTGATCCAGAAGCGTCTGGAGGCACATTACGACCGACCATTCGGTCCGGTGGCCGACACCACTTCTGCCGCTGCGAAAAAGCCCGATCCGGTCCTGACCGGTCAGGCAGCCCAGGTCTGAGATGGAGGACAAGGATATGAGCAACATGGAAACCGAAGTCCTGCCCGTGGCCAATGCCGGTCCGCGCGACCTTGGCCCGCCCATTGTCGAGATCAACAAGGTCGAGAAACGGTTTGGCAGCGTGACGGTGCTCAAGGATGTCAGCCTGACGGTCCGCACGGGCGAAGTGGTGGTGATTGCCGGGCGCTCGGGCTCTGGCAAGTCGACCCTGCTGCGCTGTATCGACCATCTTGAAACCATCGAGGGCGGGTCGATCCGCGCTTGTGGCGAACTGATGGGCTATCGCGATGACAGCGCCGGAAAACGTGTGCAGCTCGGCGACCGAAAGGTCGCCAGGCAACGGCGGAACATGGGCATGGTCTTTCAGTCCTTCAACCTGTTCCCGCACCTGAACGTGTTGAAGAACATCACTCTTTCACCGGTCAAGATCATGGGGGAGGACCCGGCCAAGGCAACGGCCCACGCCCATGAACTTTTGGCGCGGGTCGGACTGCCGGACAAGGCGGACGCCTATCCCAGCCAGTTGTCGGGCGGTCAGCAACAGCGCGTTGCCATCGCCCGCGCGCTTGCCATGCGCCCGCAGGTGATGCTGTTCGACGAGCCGACCTCGGCGCTGGACCCCGAGATGATCTCGGAGGTGCTGGACGTCATGATCGACCTCAGCCGGCAGGGCATGACGATGATCGTCGTCACGCACGAGATGGGCTTTGCCCGCGCGGCGGCAGATCGCGTCCTGATGATGGCCGATGGCTGTATCGTCGAGGAAGCCCCGCCAGAAGAGTTCTTTACCAACCCGCAGAGCGAACACACCAAGTTGTTCCTCTCGAAGATCCTGTAGGGAGCTGGGCCGTGATCCGGACGGTACTGGGCGACGTGTCGGCGGATGCGGTCGGTCCTGCGCTTCTGCACGAACATGTCCTCTTCGACATCGTACCCCCGGGCGCAGCCGGGGATCGCCATGCCGACATCGCGGTCCCGGACAGGTGGCAGGTGGATTATCGGTCCAATGAATGCGCGGCGAATGCCTTGCAGAGGGATGAGGCGGCGGCCACGGCCGAACTGGCACGCTATGCGCAGGACGGGGGCGCGCTGATCGTCGATCAGTCGGTCTTTGGTCTTGCCAGGGATCCCGCCGGGCTGGCGCGGGTTTCGGCGGCCAGCGGGATACATGTGGTGGCCTGTGCGGGCACCTATGTAGAGCCTTACGTGCCGGAACCGGTTCGCGCGCTGTCGGCGGGCGCGCTTGCCGACCGTTTCACGACCGAGGTGGCGACGGGCTGCGATGGCACGCCGATCCGCGCCGGTTTGATTGGCGAAATGGGGTGCTCATGGCCTTTGACCGCTTTCGAGACCCGCGCCCTTGAGGCCGCAGCCGAAGCGCAGGCCCGGACGGGTGCGGCCATCAGTGTACACCCCGGACGCCATGAAACGGCCTGCGCGCAGATCCTAGATATTCTTGCGGCCAACGGGGCCGATCTGACGCGGGTGATCCTTTGCCATATGGATCGGACGCACCCGGACGGCACGGGCATCCTGCCTCTGCTGGAACGGGGCGCTGTGGTGGAATGGGACTTCTTCGGGGTCGAGACCTCACATTACTGGATGACCGATGAGGTTGAGCTGCCGACCGATCTTGCCCGGCTTCGCCTGATCCGCAGCTTTGCGGACCACGGGTTCGGCGGCCAGATCGCCGTGTCTCATGACATCTGCACCAAGACACGCCTGCGCCAATGGGGCGGGCACGGCTATGGCCATATCCTGCGCAACGTGACTGCGCTGATGCATCGGCTGGCCTTTCCGCAATCGCTGATCGACGCGCTGATCCGCGATACGCCTCTTAGACTTCTGAACGTGAAGGAGATCCCGCAATGACCCAGTTTCGCGGCACATTTTCCGTGATGGTCACGGCCTACGACGACGCGGGCAACTTCGATGCTGCCCGCATGGCCCGCTACACCGACTGGCAAGTGACCGAAGGTATCCACGGGCTGATCCCTTTGGGATCGACCGGAGAGTTTCTGTCGCTCAGCACGAAAGAACGTGAGTCCGTGGCGCGCTGTGTCGTGGACACGACCGCCGGGCGTGTCCCGGTTCTGATCGGGGCCGGGGCTGAAAGCACCGAAGAGGTGATCGAGAACTGCCGCATGGCCGAGGCCGTGGGGGCGGACGGGGTGATGATCATTCCGCCGTTCTATTCCACGCCGACGGAAGACGAGTTGTTTCGCCATTATGCCCGCATCAGCGAAGCGACCAGCCTGCCAATCATGCTGTACAACAATCCGGCGACCGCCAATGTCGATCTGACACCTCCGATCGTGGCACGGCTGTCGGTGCTGGATCGGGTGGATTACATCAAGGAAAGCACGATGGACGTCACTCGCGTGCGGGACATTCTGGACCTCTGCGGTGACCGGATGACCGTTTTTGGCGGCATCATGGGCTTTGAGAGCTTCGTCAACGGGGCCGAAGGCTGGGTCGCGGTGGGGTCGAACATCCTGCCGCGCGATTGCGCGCGGCTGTTCTCCCTGACCGCAGACGCGCAGGATTATGACGCCGCGCGCGAGATCTATCGCAAGATCCTGCCGGTGATCCGTCTTGTAGGCGGGCATCGCTATGTTTCGGCCACCAAGAAGGCGCTGGAGCTGATGGGATTGCCCACAGGCGCGCCACGTAGTCCGCGTCTGCCCCTGCCAGAGGCCGAGATGCCCGAACTTCTGGCCGCACTAAAGGCGGTCGACCTGCTGGAACACGCCGAGGCCTGAGCACATGCGCTTTACCTGGAACGGCGCGCCGGTCGAGGCCCGCCCCGGCGACAGTATCGCCGCTGCCCTTACGGCGGCGGGGGTGCGCAGGCTGGGCAGCGGTTGCCAAGGCCAGGACCGTGCGATGTTCTGCGGTATGGGGGTGTGTCAGGACTGTGCGGTGCAGGTCGATGGCCAAGTCGGTCAACTGGCCTGCATGACCAAGGTCACGCCGGGCATGGATGTGCGCGCCCAAGAGGACCTGACCACGCGGCCGACCCCGTGGGAGGGTGAGGCCAACACCCCCGAAACAAGAGATCTGGACGTGGTGGTGATCGGGGCCGGGCCGGCGGGGCTGCGTGCTGCGCTGAGCCTTGCCGTGGCGGGCGCGCAGGTTCTGGTACTGGACGAACGTGATGCCGCGGGCGGGCAATTTTACAAACCGCGCAGCGACGGATTTCGCGGTGCCGGGGCAAAGGACGCCCAGCACCTTGCCGGTGACAGGCTGCGGCGGTCCGCGTCTGATGCCGGGGTTCGCATTGAACAGGGGCAAACCGTCTGGCACGCCCGCCATGACGGCCAGTTTCAGTTGCGCAGTCATGGCGCGCACCGGGGGCTGTGCCTGACGGCGCGTTGCGTCCTGCTGGCGACCGGAGGGTATGAATTGCCGCCGGTGGTGCCCGGCTGGACCCTGCCCAACGTGTTGAGCATCGGGGGCGCGCAGACATTGGTCCGGCGTTATGGGGTGCTGCCGCCCGGGCCGGTTCTGGTGGCGGGGCACGGGCCGTTGGGGTGGCAGTTGGCCGATGAGATCCTGCGCTTGGGCGGAAAGCTGGCCGGTCTGGTTGAACGGTCCAACCTGCGGCGACCCGCCGACGCGTTGCGTGCCGCGATCCTGTCGCCGGGGCTGATCGGGACCGGGCTGCGTCAGCGGCTGCGGCTGGCCCGGGCCGGTGTGCCCGTCCTGACCGGTTGGGAGCTGGCCGAGATCACGTCACAGGGGGCCACCCTGCGCAGCATGGCGGGAGAGGCGACGCGGACCATCGCGGCGGCGACGGTCTGCATCGGCGCCGGGTTTGCCCCGCAGGCAGAACTGGCGCGGCTGATGGGAGCAAAGCTGCACCTTGATGCGCGCAGCGGGTTGCCGGTCCCTCAGCGCGACGCGAGCGGCGCGACATCTGTTCCGGGGCTATGGATCGCCGGAGATGCCGGGGGCATGGGGGGGGCTCCCGCGGCCGAGGCGCAAGGGGCCATGGCAGGGGCGGCGATTGCGGCCCATCTTGGTTTGACCGCGTGCGCCGCGTCCGATGCCCCCTTGCGCCGGGCGCGACGTTTCCAAACTGCGCTCTGGTCGCTGTTCGCGGCCCCGAAGCCCGCGCCGCCCGAGGATCGCGCAACCCTGTGCCGTTGCGAGGCGGTTACGGCTGGTCAGATCCGTGCCGCCATAGCCGAGGGCGCGCGCGACCCCGGGGCGCTCAAACGGGCGACGCGCATGGGGATGGGGCGCTGTCAGGGGCGCTATTGCCTGCCGGTTGCGCTTCGGATGCTGGCAGAGTCCGGCACACCCGCTGAGGCGGAGCGGCATTTTGCGCCCCAGATCCCGGCCAAGCCGGTTCCGGTTTCTGCGCTGGGCATGGAGAAACCCGAGTGGGGTGGCCACCGCGAAAGCGCCCCGGCCGCGCGTCCGGGGCAACCGGCCATCGCGCCTTTGGCGCAGGAGCGCGCCGATTTGATCGTCATCGGCGGGGGCATCACCGGCATTTCCGCCGCGCTTTTTGCTGCGCGGGACGGGGCGCGGGTGACAGTTCTGGAACGTGGCTGGCTGAACGCCGAGGCCTCGGGCGGCAATGCGGGAAGCCTGCATCTGCAACTGTTGTCCTGGGATTTTGGCCAAAAGGCCGTGGGCGGCGGCGATCTGCAACTGCGCACGCTGCCCTTGCAGCAAGAATCCATCGCGTTGTGGGGCACATTGGAGCGCGAACTGGGCGCAGATTTCGAGATGGCCACAACCGGCGGGCTGATGGTCGCCGAAACCGGGGCGCAGATCCCCTTTCTGGAACAAAAGGCACGGGCCGAGGCCCGCGTCGGCATAACGACCGAAGTGATTGGTCCCGACCGCCTTCGCCAGATCGCGCCGGGTATTTCGGATCGAATGGTGGCGGCGGCTTGGTGTCCGGGCGAAGGCAAGATCAATCCGCTTGCGGCCTCGCTTGCATTGATCGCCGAGGCCCGGCGGCAAGGCGCGCGCTTTGAAGATCAAACCCCGGTGACAGGAATTCAGCGCGACGGAACCGGCTATGCGGTGCAGACGCCGCGCGGCACGCTGAATGCGCCGCGTGTGCTGATCGCGGCGGGCGGCTGGTCGGCGCAATTGGGTGCGATGCTGGGGGCCAAGGTGCCGGTCAGGGGCGCACCCTTGCAGATGGTGGTGACAGAGCGCACGGCACCGGTGCTGCCCTGCCTTCTGGCTCACGCGGACCGCCACCTGACGATGAAACAGACAATGGCCGGCACCGTCCTGATCGGCGGGGCATGGACGGCCGAAACCGGCCCGGCGGGACAATCGCGGGTGCTGCCCTCCAGCCTCGAAGGCAATCTCTGGGTGGCCGCGCGAACCGTGCCTTTAGTGGGCGGGCTGCGTGTGCTGCGCAGCTGGGCGGCCATGAACATCGACATCGACGGGGCGCCCCTGATCGGACCGATGCCCGGGCATCCGGGTGTCACCGTCGCCGCCACGGCCAATGGCTATACGCTCGGGCCTCTGATGGGGCGCGAAGCCGCCCGCGCGGCGCTGGCAGGTCAGACCCGACAGGACCTCGCCGATTTCTCATTCGACAGATTCAACGCTTGAAAGGACCAAAGATGACCAAGCTCAAGATTCACGCCGGCCCCTATGAATTCGACGCGGTGCTGGAGGAAGAGGCCGCGCCGAAAACCTGCGAGGCCTTTCGCAAGACGCTGCCGTATAAAAGCCAGCTGGTCCATGTCCGCTGGAGCGGTGAGGGCGTCTGGATCCCGCTGGGCGATCATGACTATGGCGTTGGATACGAAAACCATACATCGCATCCGGCCCCGGGCCATTTCATCCTGTACCCCGGTGGCATTTCCGAAACAGAGATCCTTCTGGCCTATGGCGGGGTCGATTTCTCGTCCAAGATGGGCCAGCTGGCGGGCAACCATTTCATCACCATCATCAGCGGGCAAGAAAACCTGATGAAGCTGGGCAACCTCGTGTTGTGGGAAGGCGCGCAGGATATTTCCTTCGAACTGGCCTGAGGCCGGCCTTGGCGCGCCGAGGGCGGCGCGCCTGCCTACCAGTCGATCGGCTGCCGGTCGCGGAAAAAGCCGCCCGTCGGGCCGGAGGCATCCAGCGTCGCCAGCCAAAGGGCGGTGTCTGCGCCTTCTTCGGGTGATCGACTGGCGGTCCGGCCCCCCATGCGGGTGCGCACCCAACCAGGGCACATGGCGTTGACCTTGACCTCGCGCGGCAGGGTCCGGGCAGAAGCCACCGTCAGCGCGTTCAGGGCCGCCTTGGCGACGCCATAGCTGGCCGGTCCTGCCACGCCATCGGAAAACGCACCCCAACCGGATGAAACATTGACCACGCGGCCAAACTTGCGCGTCACCATGCCGGGCACCAGATGATGCATCAGCAGATATGGCCCGTGGACCATGATCGCCATCGACGCGGCAAAATCCTCGGGATTGTCCAGAACCGGACCCGATCCCAACACCCCGGCATTGTTGATCAAAACGTCCACCGCTCCGGCCGAACGAGCAGCCTTGGCGATGCTGTCGGCATCCGCCACGTCCAGATGCAGGGCCGTCGCGCCGATCTGGCGCGCGGCTTTCTCGCCTTCGGCAAGGTTGCGGGCACCCAGCAGCACCTGATGGCCCTGCGCCACCAAACCCTTGGCGATGGCCAGCCCGATGCCCCGGTTGGCCCCGGTCACAAGTGCGCGTTTCATCGGTTTCTCCTCAGTCTGAATATTGCAGGGACATGCGTGTGATCCTGCCGTCGGCGTCCCACCAATAGGAATACTGCACAATCCAGCTCAGCCAGCTGACTTCTGTCCTGGCAAAGCCTTCGCCGGACTCGAGGATCCTGCGATGTGCAAAACTTTTACCGTTAGGGATGACCTCGCGCAGGGCCCAGGCGCGGATCGCCTGCTGTCCCGAAAACTGACGGGATACGTCGATCATCACGGCGTCTTGGGTGAAACAGGCCATGTAGGCTTTGATGTCTTCTTGGCTGGTGGCTGTCTGGTAACAGTCGATGGCCCGCGGCAGAACGTCGGCCTGCGCAGGCAGCGCAGCAACCAGCAGGGCGCACAAGACAGAGCCGCGCATCACGCGGCCCTTGCCTGTGCAAGCGCGGGCAGTTCGCTGTTGCCGGTCAGCAGGTGCAGATTGAAGGTGTTCGAGGCGATCCGCCACGACCCGTCCTTGACCAGGACCAACACGTAGTCACCATAGACGGTCCATGTATCGCCGCCATCGGCCTCTTTGATCTGATGTGTGGCGATGACATTGGCGCGGACAGTGGCGCTGTTGCCCTCTGTTTCGATACTCAGCGCGCCAAGCTGGTGATGCGTGTTGTCAAAGCCCGGCAACATGGCCTTCCAGCCGGTCAGGATCTCACCCGGGGGCAGATCCGCGCCGGGACCGGCACCAAAGCTGGAATAATCAAGGTGGAAGGGGTTGGTCATCAAGGTCTCGGCCCGGGTCCAATCACGGGCATCGATGGCGGCAAAGAAGCTGTGAACGATATTGGCGATGTCCTGCGTCATGTTATTTGTCCGTTGTAGAGGCCGCGCCGCACAGGGGCGCGGCTGTTTGATGGAAACGAATGCAAAAGGTCAGCGCGCCAACCGATCGGGCACAGGTGCCAGATCATACTGCGACCAGAAAAAGCTGTTGGCCGCGTCCTGATCGGCGCTGAGGTTGGTGGCCTCGACGATCTTGCCGTCTTCGATGCGGTAGACCAGCGCCCATGTCGTATCGACATTGGGCTTGCCCGCGACGTTGGACCAGCCGCGGTGGATGTCCACCACATGGGTTTCGTCGGCACCGAAGTAGATCGGCTGCGCCTTGAAATCGGCGGCCCCCAGCTGGGCGAAGAAGGCAAGCACTTCGTCACGGCCCTGTTTCGTACCCGAAAGCGGATGCCGTCCCGGGATGTGCCAGCGAATGTTTTCGTCCATGACGGCTGCGATGCCGTCCAGATCGCCGGCGCCATAGGCGGCAAAGAAATCCTGTACGATCTTTATGTTGTCTTCGGGGGATGCGGCCATCAGGGGGCCTCCTGTCAGAATTGCTGTGGTTAGGGCGAGGGTCTTGGCGAATGTCATTTGGGGCCTCATGCGGTCAGGAAATCGGCCACGGCGTCTGCGGCGGCGGTCACAACGTCCTTGCGGTCGTAGAAATCGAATTGGGTGACGTCTTCGCCCAGCCACAGGCGTTCCAGCGGGGCCTTGGTACGGGACTCGTAGGCATTGGCCCCGGCAGGCAGCGCGATCGAGGGCGACCCCACCATGAGCATCGGTTTTGTCAGGCGATCCGCGCTGGCCTGTGCATCATAGGTCAACCATGGCTTCCAAGATGCGACCGAGAATTTGTTGTCATAGGCGGGGATCAGGCCGCGATCTTCCTCGGTGTAGTAGGGGGCCTGGAACATGACGGCGTTTTCATCGGTGGCCGATGCGCCGGGCAGGACGGTTTCGGCCGCGTCGGGGGCCTCGGCCGCAGCGATCAGGCTGGCGGCAACGTCTGGGCCGCCATAGATGCCTTCGGCCATTTCGGCGTCATGCAGCCACGGGGCGACCAGCGCCAGTTTCCGCAAGTCATCCGTGTCGGCCACCGCTGCGGCCATGTACCCGGACGAGGCGCAGACACCGAGGCCCGAAACCTGTTCTGCGTCGACCGCTTCCTGTGTGGCAAGGAACCGTGCGGCGGCCTTGATGTCGGCGGTCTTGGTGGCGGGGTCTTCGACATAGCGCGGCGCGCCCTGGCTTTCGCCCCAGCCGGTGAAGTCAAAGGCCAGCGCGACAAGTCCGCGGGCGGCCAGTTCGCGGGCATAGGTGCCGGCCATCTGTTCCTTGACCGTGGTCCATGCGCCAGTGACGATCACCGCCGGCAACGGCCCTTTGGCGTTTTCGGGAAGGTACAATGTGCCCTTCAGGTTGTTGCCGTTGCTGTCAAAGCTGACGGCGCGCGAGGTGACGCCCTTGATGCCGGGCGTATTCTGAAGAGTGATGCGGGTCATGGCTTGGCTCCGTAAGGGGTTGGATCTTGTTGAGCCGAACCTAGCCTCCGTATCCCGTTGCGATAATTGCCCCGTTTTTCACCTCTTTCATGTATCCAGTTCACTAATTGGCGGTCCTTTCCACCTTCGGAACGTGTGCGTTTTGTTCAAAACCTCTGGCCGAAACGTTCAATACGTCCCTTGTCCGCGCTCTCTAGCCTGTTGATCCAGCGGCAGCGCCTTGGAGAGGAGACCGGGGCATCTGCCGCGTGACAGCAATCCGAAGGGAGAGAAGACATGACGCGGAAGATTGATGCGCTGGTGATCGGTGCAGGGGTCGCGGGGCTGTACCAGCTATATCAGCTGCGCCAGCAAGGGCTGGACGTACACGGGGTCGAGGCCGGGTCCGACGTCGGCGGGACATGGTACTGGAACCGCTATCCCGGTGCCAAGTTCGACAGCGAAAGCTATATTTACCAGTATCTCTTTGATGAAAGCCTGTACAAAGACTGGACGTGGTCCGAACGGTTCCCCGGCCAGCCCGAAATCGAACGCTGGATGCACTATATCGCCGACAGGCTGGACCTGCGGAAGGACATCAGCTTTTCCTCCAAGGTGATCCGCGCCGATTTCGATGAGGCGACCGGACGCTGGACCGTGCAGACTGACACCGGGGATACCTATGACACGCAGTTCCTGATCGGTTGCACCGGAATGCTGTCCGCTCCGCTGACCGATCGTTTCCCGGGGCAGGATCGTTTTCAGGGGACCATTGTACACACCGGCCGTTACCCGAAGGGGAGACTGGATCTTGACGGCAAACGTGTCGGTGTCATCGGCATCGGTGCAACCGGCATTCAGGTGATCCAGACCATCGCGCCCATCGTCGGCGAGATGAAGGTCTTTGTCCGCACGCCGCAATATGTGTTGCCGATGAAGAACCCCAAGTACGGGCCTGACGAGGAAAAGCGCTACAAGGCACGTTTCGAAGAGCTCAAGGCCAACCTGCCGGTCACTTTCACGGGGTTCGAATACGATTTTGAACACAAATGGGCCGACTGTACCCCGCAGCAGCGCCGCGCCATCCTCGAAGAGATCCACGCCGACGGTTCGCTGAAGCTGTGGCTGGCGTCTTTCGCCGAGATGTTCTTTGACGAACAGGTCAGCGAAGAAATCAGCAGTTTTGTCCGCGAAAAGATGGCCGCACGGCTCAAAGATCCGGCCTTGATCGACATTCTGGTGCCCAAGGCCGGGGATTATGGCTTTGGCACCCATCGGGTGCCATTGGAAACGAATTATCTCGAGGTCTATTTGCAGGAAAATGTCACCGCGGTTCCGGTGCGCGACAACCCCATTGCCGAGATCGTCCCGGAGGGTGTCAAACTGCAAGACGGCACGGTCCACGAACTGGACGTGATCATCATGGCAGTGGGGTTCGATGCCGGGTCGGGGGCGCTGGCGCGGATCGACATTACCGGGCGGGATGGCATGACCCTGCGTGATGAATGGTCCCGGGATATCCGGACAACGTTGGGGATCCAGAAATACGGGTTTCCCAATCTGTTCATGACCGGTGCGCCGCTCGCTCCCTCGGCGGCGCTGTGCAACATGACGACCTGCCTGCAACAGCAGACCGAGTGGATCAGCGATTGCATTCGCACCATGCGCGCGCAGGGGGCAACGGTTTGTGAACCGACCGCCGAAGGCGAGGACGCCTGGGTCGCTCATCACGATGAAACCGCCAATGCCACCCTGATCGCCAAAACGAACAGCTGGTACACCGGGTCAAACGTGCCGGGCAAACCCCGCCGCGTGCTGTCTTATACCGGTGGTGTCGGGACCTACCGCGCAAAATGTCAGGAGATCGCCGACAACGGCTATGAAGGCTTTGCCATGACGCGAGCCAAGGCCGTCGAAGCCGCCGAGTGACCTATTGCGCCTGCCGTCGAAAGACGGCGGGCGTCTTGCCGAAGGTGGCCGAAAAGCAGCGGGTCAGATGGGCCTGATCGCTAAAACCGCAATCCGCCGCGATAGCCTTGATCGGCAGCGCCGTTGTCGCCAACAGGCGCTGGGCTCGTTCCAGGCGCTGCGCCTTTACAAAGGCGTAAGGCGGAACACCAAAGCTGCGCCGGAAAAGCCGCGCAAACTGGCAGGGCGCCATATCCAGCGCATCGCCCAGACCGCGCAAGTCCAGCGCCTGATCAAGGTGGCTGTCGATGAAATCAAGGATACGGCGGCGTTGCCGTTCGGTCAGACCGGTGCCGTCGCCAACAGCGGGCCGCCGAATGCTGGCGTACCGCCGCAATAGATGCACCACAAGCCCGCGCGCCACGCTGTCGACGTAGAGTGCGCCGCCAAGACCGGCGGTCCGGGCCTCTTCCTCGATCTGGGACATGGCCTGAACCATCAGCGGGTCGTCCGTGCGCAACACGTCTTGCAACTCTACCGTCGCAGAGGCGCAGTCCAGCATCTCGCCCGCCACATCCGCCACCAGCGCGCCGGACAGATAGACATGGGTCACGTCGATCGATTCACGCCAGTTCCATGACACCTGCTGCGCCCGCGTCAGCAATGAGGCCGCCCCCGGTCCCAGCGTCTTGCGAGTCCAGCGCCCGTCATAGCGGCGCTGCATCGGCGTGACACCGGACCGGTATCCCACCAGCATAAAGTCCCGCATACCCGGAACCGTCACCGATTGACCTTCGTAGTGGTAAGACCGCAGGGCGACATTCTTCCAGCCCAACCCGTCACTGGCCAACAGCACCTTACCTGGCACCCATTCCGGCAGTTTTTCATATGAAATCGGTTCGCTCATCGCTCCTCCTCCCAAAGCGGTGACGAAAGAGGGGGGCGGTGCGCCGCCCCCCAGTGAACCCGACGCGGCGGGAGCCGGTCGCGTCAGGTGGACAGGGTGCGATAGACGGCGCTCTCGAAATCGAGATACCCGGGGAAGGACACGGGATCGCCAAAGGGCAGGATCTGGGTGGCCCAGTATCCGCCAAAGCCGCCCGCGCGGTCGATCCAGTAAAAGCTGTTGGCCAACCCGGCCCAGCCGATGGCCCCTGCCGGGCGGCCGGTGGGGGCGGCTTCGGTGTTGACCATGAAGGTATAGGACCAATCCTTGCCCAGACCGGGGAAGAATTCGGCGTCATTCGACAAAGAGGGAATTACCCCGGGCAGCATTGTCACCTTCTGCGGCGGAACCAATGCGCCCTTGACGGCCCAGTCGACGGTATCGGGGCGCAACACGCGGCCATTCGGGCCGTCGCCGTCGTTCAACCACATGCGAATGAACTTCATGTATTCGGGCACAGTGCCGTACAGTCCGTGCCCGCCCATGTCGACTTCGGGATTGTCGGGCAGGGCAAAGTCATCCAGCGGTGTCAGGTTCCCATCTTCGCCGCGCGCGTGGATCGTGGCTGAACGCGCCTTCATCGCATCGGTCCGGGTAAAGGCGATCTCGTCCATACCCAGCGGATCAAAGACCCTCTCGCGCATCACGTCGCCCAGCCGTTTGCCGCGGATGCCTTCGACCACCTGGCCGACCCAGTCGATGTTGCTGCCGTATTCCCATTTTTCGCCGGGATCGAACAACAGGGGCGTTTCGATGGCGGCATGGGTGCCAGACACAACAGAGGGCTGGCCGTGGTCCTCGGCCAGACGCTTATAGGTTTCGTTGAAGAAATCATAGCCGAAGCCGCCGGTATGCAGCATCAGCTGCCGCGTCGTGACATCGGATTTCGGCGCACGCAGGCGCGGCTGGCCATCGGCGTCGAACCCTTCGATCACCTGCAATTTGCCGATGGCTGGGGCATAGTCTTTGGCGGGCGCGTCAAGGTCCAGCAAGCCGTCTTCGACACATTGCAGCGCGGTTGTGCCCGCGATGGCCTTGGTGGTCGAGAAAATGGCAAGCACCGTGTCCTCGGTCATCGCGCCATCGCCCAGACGACGGTCGCCCGCAGCCCCGGAATAGATGTCGCCTTCGCGGTCCGTGACCATTGCGACGACGCCGGGCACCCGCGACGTGCCGGTGGTGACCTGTGCCAGAACCGCGTCACAGGCGGCTTTCAGATCCTGTGTGGTGATGTCCTTCATGATGTCCTCCCTTGGATGCATCCAAGGAAGGCTATCGGTCGACGACATTTGCCGCTGTCCGGGATCGGCAACCGCTGTCCGAGATCGGAAGCAAACTGCCGGTCAGGACAGGACCGCGCCGCCGCTGCGGGCCCGTGTCTGCGAGGGAAGTTCGCCGAACCGTTCGCGATAACGCCCCGCAAGCGAGCCGAAATTGGCAAAGCCCCAGTCGGCGGCAATCTGTGACACGGTCAGGTCGGCGGGCGCAGTTTCAAGCTCGGCGCGCAAGCCTTCCAGCCGCCGGGCCGCCAGGAATTCCCGCGGAGAGACGCCCCGGAAACGCTGGAACCCGCCCGAGAGTGTGCGGCCAGAAACGCCGACGCGCCGGGCAATGTCGCCAATCGTGGGGGCCTCGCGGGCTTCGGATTCGATGATTTCCTCGGCGCGACGGACATAGCCCGGTGCCGCTGCGCGGGCGCCATCCTCCAGCCGGAGACCTGCGGCGGTGGCCCATTGGCGCAGCAATTCCACGCAAAGCGTTTCCTCTAGATGCCGCGCCAGTGCCGCGTCGGCGGGAACAGGTCCGGGCCGTGTCAGCGCGCGGGCGGCATATTCCAGCAGCGCAGGCCACGCGCTGTCTGGGCCGCCGAACTTGACCCTTGCGCACCACAGGCTGTCATCCGGCACAAAGCCGAACCAGCGTTCGGCGGTTTCGGCCATGACCCGATGCGAGATCGTCAGGTTCAGCTGCATGTGATCGGGATCCCCCTTCAGCCAGTAATCCGTGCGGGAACAGTCGACGACAAAGCTTTCTCCCGCGCCGGTGCTGACCGACCCGCCATCGCATTGGTGATCCAGCGCGCCGCGCAATGTGTTGAGCACGATGATATTCCCGGCGTCGGGATCGAACCGGTCAAGGTAGATGCCGGTCCCATAGGAAAACCGGGTCATGGTCACGCGTCCGGCATGGGCCGAAATCATCGTGGCGTCCGGCTTTGAAAAACGCTCCAGCGGTTTGACGCGGTAAGGCATGTAGACGGACCTGCAAAAGGCCTGAACCTCGTCCCAGTCGGTTGAATGGGTCTTGGCGTCATGGCGAATGGGTGCCCCCACCGTGTCCAGCAACAAGGCGTGCTCCAACAAATCCCGCTCCTCCTCGCGATGCCGAAGTTCGCCAAGTGTAGCATGGATTTCGGGGCGCGCGAAAAAAGCGCCTATGCCGTGGCCGACCGGTCAGGCGGCGTGGTTTATCTTGTATTCATAGCGGTTTGCGCCATGGCGGGCCGATCCCCATGGCGCCTTGTGCTCATTCGACCAAAGTCGAAGGCAGCGGGCCTTCGCCGCCCACCACCCCGCTGATGAGGTTTTCCGAGTACAGTTTCTGCAAAAAGCCCGCCGCGCCTGCCGGGCGCAGGTCGTCGATAACGCTCTGGAGCTTTCGTTCGGCGCTGCGGCGGAGCTCTTCTGCCTCGGCAGGCGTGACAGGGCGAAACCGCAGCGCGGTGCCCGGCAGGGCGCGCGCCAGTTGCGGCAGATCGGCCGAGATCACGGTGGCGATCTTGGGGTAGCCGCCGGTGGTCTGCCGGTCCGCCAGCAGGACGATCGGCAGGCCATGCCCCGGCACCTGAATTGCGCCGGTCACGACTCCGTCCGAAGGGATGTTGAACCCCGCCGGCCCATGTTCCACCGCCGCACCGTCCAGCCGCATCCCCATGCGGTCGCTTTGCGGGGTGACGGTATAGCGCGTGGACAGGAACGTTTCGATCCCGGCCTTGGTGAAATAGTCCTCTTGCGGTCCCAGCACCACGCGAAGAACATCCCCCGTGCCGGAAATGACAGGCTGCGGCGTGCCAAGGTCGGGGCCATCCGGGGCCGATGACCGGCAAAGCGGCAGCTCCGCGCCCTCGGTCAGCGGGTGGCCGTCAAAGCCACCCAGCGCGGCGGGCAGATAGGTGGCGCAACTGCCGAACGGATGCGCCACGTCAAAGCCGCCCGCGACGGCAAGATAGGCCGTCGCACTGTCGCGCAGCGCCTCGACGCCAAAGATCGTGCCACGGGGCAGGGTCACGCTTTGCCCGGCGGGGACGGGGCCAAAGCCTTCGCCTTCGACCTTGAGGAAACCGTCCGTGCCCGCAAGCGCCACGCGAACGGAATCCGCCTGCACCTGAAGGCGCGGGCCGAAAAAGCGGATCTCCAGCGCGCCAGTGCCGGGCGCATTCCCGACCAGCGCATTGGCCAGCCGCAGCGACATCACGTCAAGCGCACCGGACACCGGCAGGCCAATGGCCTGTAACCCGGGCCGGCCAAGATCCTGCAAGGTGGTCCGCATCCCGGCGCGCAGGGTTTTCAGCGTGGCACTCATGCTGGCAGCTCCTCGGCGGTCAGGCTGTCGCGGCGGGCGAACATGTCCCGGAACTCGGGCAGGGGGATCGCGGCAAAGCGCACCCGATCGCCGGGCTTCAGCCAGACGGGATCCTGCGCGGCAGGGCGGAACAGCGGCAGGGGCGTGCGGCCGATCACGTACCAGCCGGTCGGGTTGTCGACCGGATAGATCACTGTTCGCGCCGTGGCGGTCAGCACCGATCCGGCCGGGACATGCGGCACCGGGTTCTTGCGGCGCGGCACCGAAAGCGCCTCGGGCAGGTCGCCAAGATATGGCTGGCCCGGCGCGAACCCCAGCATGTAGACCGATTGTTCGACCTCGGTCAGTGTCTTGACGATCCGGTCCGGGGACAGGCCGGTCTGTGCGGCGACCTCTTGCAGATCCGGGGCACAGTCGCCTTCGAAACAGACCGGCACGCGCCAGAGCCGCCCGGCGACCAGATCGCTTTCGCTCAACCGTGCCAAGGCCGCCTGAACGGACTGGGTGATCCGGTCCTGGCTGGTCCGGCAGGGATCGTAGTGGATGGTCAGCGAGCGGTAGCTGGGCACCGTTTCGATCAGCCCCTCGGGCCGATCCTCGGCCAGCGCCGCGTGCAGTTGCAGGGCGCGGGCATTGGTGGCGCGCTGATCCGTGCCGTCGAATTCTACCGTCAGGCCGGTATCGCCACAGGGGAGGAACCGGGTCTGCATCGTCGGTCAGGCAAGCGTCTTGTGCATCGGCACGATGTCAAGGCCGGCAGCCTCGAACTGGCCGCGCAGGTTGCGGGCGATGTCGACTGCGGCGGGGCTGTCGCCATGCACGCAGACGGTGTCGATCCGGACCGGGATGCGCTTGCCCGAGAGGCTTTCGATGGCGCCGTCCTCGATGAATTTCAGGATGCGGGGGCCGGCGACTTCGGCATCATGGATCATTGCGCCGGGTGTGCCGCGCGGCACCAGCATGGCGTTGTCGTCATAGGCGCGGTCGGCAAAGATCTCGCGCGCCATGCGCAAGCCCATCTTTTCGCCCGCCTTTTCCAGTTCGCTCATCGGCAGGACGACAAACAGCAGTTCCGGTGCCACCGCCTTGACCGCGCGCGCCGCGGCCATCGCCAGATCGGCGTCGACGCAGGCCATGTTGCCCAGTGCGCCGTGGATCTTGTAATGCGTGACCTCGGTGCCGGTGGCGCGGGCCATGCCCTGGATCGCGCCCACCTGGTAGATCAGCATCTTTTCGACTTCGGCCACATCCATCTTGATCTGGCGGCGGCCAAACCCCCAGAGATCGTTGAAACCGGGGTGTGCGCCGATGCCAACGCCGTTCTTGCCTGCGCGCACCAGCGTGTCATGCATCACCAGCGGGTCGCCGCCGTGAAAGCCGCAGGCGACATTGGCCGAGCTGATGATGTCCAGCATCTGGTCGTCATGGCCGATGGTGTAGGCGCCAAAGCTTTCGCCGAGGTCCGAGTTGAGGTCGATGACGGGCATATTGGAAGCCTCCGAAGTTAGCCGCGGAATTCCACCTGACCGGGCAGGTAGGTGACGATTCCGGGGAAGACCGTGATCAGGAAGACAAGCGCGATCATGATCAGGAAGAAAGGAAAGGTGGCGCGGGCGATGCGGCTGATCTTTTCGCCGGTCATGCCCTGTATGACAAAGAGGTTGAACCCGACCGGGGGCGTGATCTGTGCCATTTCAACCACGACCACAAGGAAGACGCCGAACCAGATCTTGTCGAAACCGGCGGCCTCGATCAGGGGCAGGGTGATCGGCAGGGTCATAACGATGGTCGACATGCCCTCCAGCACGCAGCCCAGCCCGATGTAAAAGACCAGCAGCAACATGATGAGCATGAAGGGCGTCAGGTCCATTTCGGAAATCATTGTGGCCACGGCGCGGGGCACGCCAAGATAGCCCATCGACGAGGACAGGAACGAGGCGGCTGCCACGATCAGCCCGATCATCGAGATCGTGCGGATCGATCCATAGGCGATCTGGATGATGCTTTCCCGTGTCAGCGTGCCTTGCAGCCCGCTTACGATGATGGCGCCCAGCACACCGACGGCGGCGGCTTCGGACGGGCTGGCAAAGCCACCGTACATGGATCCGATCACCACGATGATCAGGAACAGCACCGGTCCAAGGTGTTTCAGCGCAATGATCCGGTCATGCCATGTGGCGCTGAGGTCCTCTTGCGGGACTTTTGTGGGGTCGATGGTCGTGCGCAGGCCAAGGTAGCCCATGTAGCAGATCGCCAGCAGCAGCCCCGGCACGATCCCGGCGATGAACAGCTTGAGGATCGAGGCCTCGGCCAGTACGCCGTAGATGATCATGATGATCGACGGCGGGATGAGAAAGCCCAGCGTGCCCGCGCCAGCCAGCGATCCCATGGCAAGATCCTTGTCATAGCCGCGCTTGAACAGCTCGGTCATGGTGATGCGGCCCACGGTGGCGGTGGTCGCGGCAGAGGAGCCCGACACGGCGGCGAACAGGGTGCAGCCCATGACATTCACATGCAGCAGGCGGCCGGGCAGGCGGGTGGTCCAGGGGGTCAGCCCGGAAAACAGCGATGAAGAGAGCTTGGAACGGAACAGGATCTCGGCCATCAGGATGAACATCGGCAGGGCGATCAGTTCCGGCGTGGTCGAGGCATTCCACGTGAGCTGCGCAAACAGCTTGTCCACGGGCATCCCCTTGAAGATCGACAGGCTGACGATCCCGACGAAGTAGAGCGCAAGCCCCACCCAGACGCCGGTGCCCAGTGCGAGGACCAGCAAGGAGACGATGGTAAGTGCGATAAAGGCGATCATTGCGGCTGTTCCCTGCGTGTCATTCGGCGCCGAAGGATTCGAGGGCGTCCTCGTCCTCGGGCGGTTCGTTCAGAAAGAGGCGCAGCAACCGGGCGATCATCTGCAAGGCCAGCAGGACAAGGCCAAAGGCGATGGCCCCCTGCGGGATCGCCAAAGGTGTGGCGTCGACCGTGGGCGAAACGCTGCCGCGCTGGAAGGACCGCCATGCAAAGGCGACCATGGCGTTGGCAGCAAAAAGCGTGATGCCGACACCGATCAGCGTGGCAAAGATTTCCATCCAGTGCTGGCCGCGCGGGCCAAGCAAGCCGCGCAGCAGGGCCACGCGCACATGCCCGCCGGTCCGCAGCGTGTAGGCCGCGCCGCAGAACACCGCGACCGCGAAGAAATAGGCGCTGTATTCCCATGCAAAGCTGAGCGAGTGGTTGAAGGCCCAGCGTGACACCACTTCGGCGATGATAAGCACCGCGATGCCAAAGACGAGGAGGACCGAAAGGATCGCCGTGAGGCGGCTGATACGGTCAAGAATGTCGAGAAGTCGTGTCATGTCAGGCGCTTCCTGTCTGGGGTCCCCGCGCGGATGGCGCGCGGGGACGGTCTGTTGCGGGAAGCTGACGTTCAGTTGCCAGCGAAGGCGTCAAGCACGGCCTTGGCGGCCGGGGTTGCAGCCAGAAAGGCCGCCTTCTGGTCTTCGGTGGCGGCGCGCATCGCCGACAGCATGTCCGGGGTGACCTCGCCGATCACCATGCCGTTCTCGACAAGAATTTGCATCTTGGCGGCGTCTTCCGAACGGCTGACCTCCCAGAACTCGGGCTCCAGCCGCTTGGCGGCGTCCTCGATGGCGGCGCGGTCTTCCTCGCTCAGCCCGTTCCACGCGTCGAGGTTGACGGTGATCGCATCCGAGGACCAGACGTGCCCGGTGGGGTAGAAATGGGTCAGAAATTCCCAGAACTTGCCGTCCACACCCGAGCTGGCGGAGGTGGTCACACCGTCGATGGTGCCGGCCGCCAGAGAGGGGACGACCTCGCCCCAGGGCAGCTGCACCGCGGTCATGCCGATGGCGTCGAACAGTTCGGTGGTCGATTTGGAATAGGTTCGGATCTTGACCCCGGCGAGATCCTCCAGCGTCTTGGCCTCTTTCTTGGTATAGATGCCGGGCGCGGGCCAGGGCACCATGTAGAGAACCTTTTGATTGTGGCGCGCGGCAACCTCTTCGACCACGGGGCGGAAATGTGCGTGCAGCTCGCGCAGCTCGTCATAGCCGCTGACAAGGTAGGGGATGGACTCGATACCCAGGATCGGCTCTTCGCCCACCTGCTGGCTGAGATAGACGTCACCGATGGGCGCCAGACCGTCACGGATCACGCCCAGCATCTCTGGCCCCTTGAAGCCAAGCGAGCCGCCCGAATGCACGGTGATCGTCACGCGGCCCTCGGTGACCTTGGCCACTTCCTCGGCAAAGGTATGTGCGTTCTTGGTGTGGAAGTTGCCGTCCGGCCAAGGCAGCGGCATGTCCCAGTCTTCGGCCATGGCCGGCAGGATCGAACCTGCAACAAGCGCCGCCGCGGCAAGCGTGGATTTGAAGAGCGTCTTCATGGTCTGGTCTCCTGGTTGGTAAGGGGCGGGGATCGGACGCCGGTTCATTGGTGAACTTCTGGGCTGCGCCCGATCCGGATATTCAGTTCCGCACGGCGCGGTCAGCCTTTCAATGCCCGATAGGCTTCGCCAAGGCGCCTGATGCCTTCGCGGATCGTGTCGGGATCCACGTAGCTATAGGAAAAGCGCAGGAAGTTGCCCGGGTCCTCGACCGGGAAGCAGAGCCGCCCGCTGCCGACTTCGACACCGAATTCCACGGCCTTGGCGGCCAGTTCGTCACCGGATACATCCTCGGGCAGCTCGGCCCAGAGGAAATAGCCGCCCTGCGGTTTGCGCACCTTGGCGTCCGGCAGGTATTCGGCCAGCGCGTCGACCATCGCGTCGCGGTGTTCGCGCATCGTGTTGGTCACGATTTCGATGTGTTCATGCAGCTTGTTTGCGCGGATCGCCTCGATCACCAGCCGCTGGGTAAAGGGGCAGGACCCGCCGTCGGATTTCTGCAGCGCCATGCGGCGGATGATCTCGGGATCGCCGACGGCCCAGCCGATGCGGAGACCGGGGGCAAGGATCTTGGACACGGTGCCGATGGCGATGACCCGGCCGGTTTCATCCATCGACTTGATCGGCGCGACGGCCTCGCCTTCGAAACGGATGCGGCGATAGGGATCGTCTTCGAGGATGATGAAGTTGTATTCCTCGGCCAGCCGCAGCAGGTGCTTGCGGCGCTCCAGCGACATGGTGATGCCGGTGGGATTGTGGAAATCCGGCACGTCGAACAGCAGCTTGGGCAGGGTTTCCGCGTTCTCGCGCATGGTATTGAGGCGCTGTTCAAGGATGTCGGTGCGCATTCCGTCGTCATCCTGCGGGATGGCGACAAAGTTCAGCCCGTGCTGACGCAGGCATTGCAGCGTGGTCATGTAGGTCGGCGCGCAGACGATCATCTTGTCGCCCGGCTCGGTGAACACACGGCAGGCCAGATCGGTGGCGTGTTTCGCGCCATTGGTGATCAGAACGTTGTCGGCGGTGCAGGTCACGCCGTCTTCGGACACGTAGTTGGCAATCGCTTCGCGCAGTTCCGGCAGACCCATGAGCGGGCCGTATTGCATCACTTCCTTGACGTAGCTCTGCGCCGAGGAGGCCGCCTCGCGTGAGAGGTCGGGCAGGACCGGCGGATAGGCCGAGCCCACGCTCAGCATGATTACGCCGGGGGCGTGGTCGTAAACCGATTTCCCGAGCACTTCGGCCCTGCGTGCAAACTTGAGATTGTTCATGCCCATCTTTCGACTTCCTTGCATCGGTGTCGCCGTGTTGGCGACGCTACGTTATCCATTATATATAATGTGCAAGCTGGCAACAAATTTGTGACGGCAGCCGCTAAGCGTCTGCTCTTGTGCCGGGATTTTAGGCAAACGGGCGGTGTTTCGGGGCGTGCGCGACCCGAATCAGGTGATTTTCAGGCTGGAAGAGGGGGGAATCAGGCCTGTGCTTGCTTCTCGCGGTCGAGAAAGATCAGCAAGTCATCCAGCCCGTTGGCCAGATGGCGGCCCTGAACCTCGGCGCTTGCCTCGGCATCGCCGGCACCCAATGCCTCGATCAGGTCGCAGTGTTCGGCCACGGATTTGCCGATCCGCCCGCTTTCGCCCCAAAGCGCGTACATCGGGAAGGAGGACTTCACCTTGTCGATGGTCCAGATCAGAGCCTCGTTTCCGGCAGCGGCAAAGATCGTCTGGTGAAACTCGCGGTCGATCGGGTTGATCGTGGCGGGATCATCCCCGGCTTCCATGATGTCCAGCATGCGGTTCAACCGGTCGAGCCGGGCGATAATCTCGGGCGTCATATTGGCAGCGGCCAGCCGCACAGCCTGCTGTTCAAGGATCCGGCGCACCGAAAAGATCTCTCGCAGGCGCTTTTCGTCGATCTCGCAGACCTTGATCGAATGGTGCTTGTGCCGATCAACAATGCCATTGCCCATCATGACCAGCACGGCCTCGCGGATCGGGGTCACGCTCAGGCCGAGGTCTTCGGCGATCTGGCGCTGACTGATGACCTGCCCGGGCTTGTACAGGCCCGTTTCAATGGCGTTGCGGATCGCAATTTCAGCGACTTCGCGTTTGGTCAGCTGCTCGGGGACGGCGGAGGGGCGGGTCAGGTTCATTCGCGGGGCTACTGGATTGTGGGCAGGGGACAGAATAGAGGGGCCGGGCGGACAAGGGAACAGGCTGCCTGACATCCGGGTGGGCCGCATTGCCGCGTCGGGCAAAAGCGGCCCCCTGCTTGACGGCTGATTGAATGTGCCTCTACCTTTGAAAGAAATATATCGCGCGTAAAGAAAAGGGGTGTATTCTGATGCCCCGCCCTGTCGGGGCAGACGCAGGAGGGCGGTTGATGGCGGGAAAGCGGATCAAGAACATGGAAGAGTTTGCCGAGGTCAGCGGCATCTCGCGTCCGACGCTGTCCAAGTATTTCCAGGATCCGGAGAGTGTGCGGAAAACGACCCGCGCCAAGGTGGAAAGCGCGCTGGAGCAATTCGACTATCGTCCGAACATCTTTGCGATCAACCAGAACCGCAAGCTGACCAAGACCATTGGCATTCTGGTGCCCTACCTTGCGGATCCGTTTTTTGCCGAAATGGTGCGTCTGATCGAGCGCAAGTGCATCGAGGCGGGGTATTGGCCGATCGTCTTTAGCGCGCATGGGGATCGCGAGTTGGAAAACAACGCGCTTGCGACGCTGGAATCGTTGCGCCCGGCAGGGGCGCTGATCGCTCCGCTTGGGCGCGGGTCGGATCTGGATGTGGTGCGGCGCTTTGCGGATGAGGTGCCGACGGTGGTTTTTGACAGCAACGTAAAAGTTGGCAAAGCCTTTGTCGGGTCTAACAATTTTCAAAGTATTCCGCTGATTGTCGATTATCTGTGCCGCTCGGGTGAGCCGCCTTGTTTCTTTGAGATGCCGCCGGTCAATCCAAACGCAAACAAGCGGCGCGAAGCCTATGTTCAGGCGATGGAGCGGTTTGGACATGAGCCGATGATCGTTCAGGCCAAAGGGGGTGGCTGGGATTTTGAGCAGATCGGACTTGAGGAGGGGTCGCGGCTGATTTCTCAGCGTGCCTTGCCCACGAATACGGTGCTGTGCACGAATGATCGTCTTGCCATCGGGTTGATCACGGCGGCCTATCAAAACGGCTGGCGTGTCGGCCGTGGAGAGGGGTGCGCCCTGCGCGTGGCTGGCCACGACGATCATCCATGGTCGCGCTATACCTGCCCGCCGCTGACGACGGTTTCGCAGGATTACAAATCCATCGCCGAGCACAGCTTGCAGACGTTGTTTGCCGTGCTGGAGGGGCGAAGCGATGAGTTGGGCGCAGAGCGGCCCGAATACTTGTTCGAAGGAAAGCTGGTGTTGCGGTCCTCGGCCTAAAACTTTCCTCGCTGCAGCGCAGAACTTTACGGGAGTAAAGTTTTACGTTGACTCGAATCCCTGTGATGCGCTACCTGTCCCTACGGCACTCATCAGCCAGGGAGGATTTTGATGAAACTCAAGACAGCATGTCTTGCCGCGACGGCCCTCGTGTCCGTTGTTGCAACCTCGGCCACCGCTGCGGAACTGACCATCGCCACCGTGAACAACGGCGACATGATCCGCATGCAGGGTCTGACCCAGGATTTCACCGACAAGACCGGGCATACCGTCAACTGGGTGACGCTTGAGGAAAACGTCCTGCGTCAGCGCGTGACCACAGACATCACCACCAAGGGTGGTGCCTTCGACATCATGACCATCGGCATGTATGAAACCCCGATCTGGGGTGCGAACGGCTGGCTGGTTCCGCTGGACGGCCTGTCCGCGGAATATGATGTGGATGACATCCTGCCGGCGATGCGCAACGGCCTGAGCCATGACGGGACGCTGTACGCGGCCCCCTTCTACGGCGAAAGCTCGATGATCATGTACCGCACCGACCTGATGCAGAAGGCCGGTCTGGAAATGCCTGCGGCCCCCACGTGGGAGTTTATCCGCGACGCCGCCGCGGCGATGACCGACCGCGACAACGACATCAACGGCATCTGCCTGCGCGGCAAGGCCGGTTGGGGTGAGGGCGGTGCCTTTATCACCGTGACCGCGAACTCCTTTGGCGCGCGCTGGTTCGACGAGAACTGGACCCCCCAGTTCGACCAGCCCGAGTGGGAAGAGGCGCTGACCTTCTTCGTCGACATGATGAACAACTACGGTCCTCCGGGCTACGCGACCAACGGGTTCAACGAGAACCTGTCGCTGTTCCAGCAGGGCAAGTGCGGCATGTGGATCGACGCAACGGTGGCGGCGTCCTTCGTGACCAACCCCAATGACTCGACTGTCGCGGACAAGGTCGGCTTTGCCCTGGCCCCCAACAAGGACGGCGTCGAAAAGCGCGCCAACTGGCTTTGGGCATGGGCGCTGGCGATCCCCGCCGGTACGGAAAAGGCTGACGCAGCCAAGCAGTTCATCGAGTGGGCAACCTCGAAGGACTACATCGAACTGGTGGCGGCGAATGAAGGCTGGGCCAATGTGCCCCCGGGTGCGCGGACCTCGCTGTATGCGAACCCCGAGTACCAGAAAGTGCCCTTTGCACAGATGACGCTGGACTCGATCCTTGCGGCGGATCCGAACAACCCCACGGTTGATCCGGTTCCCTATGTCGGCGTCCAGTTCGTGGCGATCCCCGAATTCGCAGGCATCGCAACCGATGTGAGCCAGGAATTCTCGGCCGTCTACGCAGGTCAGCAGACTGTCGCGGAAGCGCTTGAAAAGGCGCAGGCCCTGACGCTCGACGCAATGGAAGCCGCGGGTTACTGAGGCATCCTCCCGGCCGGAGGGCGGGGGCAACCGCCCTCCGGTACATCGTTTCAAACCAATGAAAACCGAAACTAGACCTGGGTGGCCAAAGGCCGCCAAGGGAGGAGATGCACCATGGCGACCCAGCATTCGAGGTCCTCTGCCCGGCTGATGATGGCCCCGGCGGTCTTTCTGCTTCTGGTCTGGATGCTTGTTCCGCTGTCCATGACCCTGTGGTTTTCCTTCCGCAAGTACCTGCCGCTGCGCGGCGGCGATCTGGGATGGGCGGGTTTCGACAACTACGTGCGGTTCGTGACGTCCAGCGCCTTCTGGCCCAGCGTGGTGACCACGCTGATCATCGTGGGCGGCGTTCTGGTCGTCACGGTCTTTCTGGGCGTGTTGCTGGCGATCCTGCTGGATCAGCCGATGTGGGGGCAGGGAGTGGTTCGCATCCTTGTCATCGCACCCTTCTTTGTCATGCCCACCGTCTCGGCTCTGGTCTGGAAAAACATGTTCATGGATCCGACCAATGGGCTTTTCGCGCATCTGTGGCGGTTTTTCGGGGCCGAGCCCGTGTCATGGCTTAGCCAGGCCTCGATGCCCTCGCTGATCATGATCGTGTCGTGGCAATGGTTGCCCTTTGCGACGCTGATCCTGTTGACGGCGATCCAGTCACTGGACAGCGAACAACTGGAAGCGGCGGAAATGGATGGCGCCCCGCCCCTGTCGCGGTTCTTTCATATCATCCTGCCGCACCTCAGCCGGGCGATCACCATTGTGATCCTGATCCAGACAATCTTTCTGCTGTCGATCTTTGCCGAGATCTTCGTGACCACCGCCGGTGCCTTCGGGACCAAGACGCTCACCTACCTGATCTTCCAGCGTGTGCTGGAAAGCCAGAACGTCGGGCTGGGATCGGCCGGAGGGGTCTACGCGATCATCCTCGCCAATATCGTCGCGCTCTTCCTGATGCGCATCGTCGGCAAGAACCTTGATGCCTGATCAAATTGTCCGCCGTGCCCCGGGAGCGACCCGGGGCCACCCCTCAACCGCAGAGGTCCCGGCGCAAGGCCGGGACGGGAGGCTCTGAACATGGCGCGTACCGTCACGACACAACGAAAGACGATCAACACCGCCGCGGCATGGGCCGTGGGACTGCTGATCTTCTTCCCGATCCTGTGGACCATCCTGACCAGCTTCAAGACCGAGGCGCAGGCCATCAGCGACCCGCCCGTCTTTCTGTTCTTCGACTGGACGCTGGAAAACTACGCGGTCGTGCAGGAACGGTCCAACTACATGGCGTTCCTGTGGAATTCGATCATCATCGCCGGTGGGTCGACCCTTTTGGGCACAATCATCGCAGTGCCGGCGGCATGGTCCATGGCATTCGTCCCCTCGCGGCGGACCAAGGACATCCTGATGTGGATGCTGTCGACCAAGATGTTGCCGGCGGTCGGCGTGCTGTATCCGATCTATTTGCTGTTCATCCAGCTCGGGTGGCTGGATACGCGGATCGGGTTGGTGATCGTGCTGATGCTGATCAACCTGCCGATCATCGTCTGGATGCTGTACACCTATTTCAAGGAAATCCCCGGCGAGATCCTTGAAGCGGCCCGGATGGACGGCGCCAGCCTGCGCGAGGAAATCATCTATGTGCTGACACCCATGGCGGTGCCGGGCATCGCCTCGACCATCCTGTTGAACATCATCCTCGCCTGGAACGAAGCCTTCTGGACGCTGAACCTGACCGCTGCGAATGCCGCACCGCTCACGGCGTTCATCGCCAGCTACTCCAGCCCCGAGGGCCTGTTCTACGCGAAACTTTCGGCGGCCTCTGTCATGGCGATTGCGCCGATCCTGATCATGGGCTGGTTCAGCCAGAAGCAACTCGTCCGCGGCCTGACCTTCGGCGCGGTGAAATAAGGGGACGACCAATGGGAAGCATTACGCTCAACCAGGTGACGAAGAGCTTCGGCGATGTGAATGTCATTCCGCCGCTGGATCTGGAAATCAATGACGGTGAATTTGTCGTCTTCGTGGGGCCGTCGGGCTGTGGCAAGTCCACGCTGCTGCGCCTGATCGCCGGACTGGAGGACGTTACCTCTGGCATGATCAGCATCGACGGGCAGGACGCGACCATGCTGCCACCGGCCAAGCGCGGCCTTGCCATGGTGTTCCAGTCCTACGCTCTGTATCCGCATATGACGGTGCGCAAGAACATTGCCTTCCCGATGAAAATGGCGGGCATTGATCAGGCCGAACAAGAGCGGCGGATCCAGTCGGCGGCCAAGGCGCTCAACCTGACCGATTACCTCGACCGCCGTCCGGGCCAACTGTCCGGCGGTCAGCGCCAGCGTGTCGCCATCGGGCGGGCGATCGTTCGCGAACCGGCGGCCTTTCTTTTCGACGAACCATTGTCGAACCTCGACGCGGCCTTGCGGGTCGGGATGCGGCTGGAAATCTCGGAGCTGCACAAGCGGCTGGACACCACGATGATCTACGTCACCCATGACCAGGTCGAAGCCATGACCATGGCTGACAAGATCGTGGTTCTTCAGGCTGGCATCATCGAACAGGTGGGCAGCCCGCTGGAGCTGTATCGCGCGCCGCGCAACAAGTTCGTGGCCGGGTTCATCGGGTCGCCCAAGATGAATTTCATCGAAGGTGCCGAGGCTGCCAAACATGGCGCGCATACCATCGGCATCCGCCCCGAACATATCGAAGTCGGCACCGAAGGACCGTGGAAAGGGGTTGTCGGCGTGGCCGAACACCTTGGCTCGGATACCTTCTTTCACATCCATGACACGGGGCTGGCCGATCCGCTGACCGTCCGTGCCAGCGGCGAGGTGGATTTCAGCCACGGCGACACCATCCACCTGACCCCGCGCGAGGATATGATCCATAAATTCGACGCTCAGGGGCTGCGGATCGCATGAAACGGCTGAGCGGGAAATCCGCCCTGATTACCGGTGCCGCGCGCGGCATCGGCAAAGGGTTCGCCGAGGCTTATCTGCGCGAAGGCGCAAAGGTTGCGATCGGGGACATCAACCTCGACGCGGCCAAGGCTGCCGCCGCCGATCTGGGTGAGGGTGCCTTTGCGGTCCATCTTGACGTCACCCGTCAAGACAGCATTGACGCGGCCATCGCAGAGGTGGTCGCTCGGGCTGGCAAACTGGACATCCTGATCAACAATGCCGCGCTGTTCGATGCCGCCGAAACGGTCGACATCACGCGCGAAAGCTTTGACCGGTTGTACGCCGTCAACGTCGCGGGGACCCTGTTCACCATGCAGGCAGCGGCACGCCAGATGATTGCGCAGGGGCACGGAGGCAAGATCATCAACATGGCGTCACAAGCCGGGCGGAGGGGGGAGCCGCTCGTGCTTGTGTATTGTTCCACCAAGGCGGCAGTCATTTCGATGACCCAGTCCGCCGGGCTGAACCTCATCAAGCATGGCATCAACGTCAATGCCATCGCACCGGGCGTGGTGGATGGCGATCACTGGGTCCACGTGGATTCCATGTTTGCCAAGCTTGAAGGCAAGGCGCCGGGGCAAAAGAAACGCGAAGTCGAGGCAGGTGTCCCGGCGGGCCGATTTGCCAAGCCTGACGATCTGACCGGCATGGCGGTTTTCCTCGCCTCGTCCGAAGCCGATTACATCGTTTCGCAGACATATAACGTCGACGGCGGCCAGTGGATGAGCTGATGGCGGCACGCCTGTCCGCCCCCGCGATCACCGGCCATGGCCGGTGACGCAGAACCGCAAACCAAGTGAGACAAGGTCATGATCCCGCTTTCCAACGCGACCCTGGACCAACTGCCGCAGGGCATCCTGCGCCCGACCTATGACCGTTCGGCGCTGACGCCGGGCATCGTGCATATCGGGCTGGGCAATTTCCACCGGGCGCATCAGGCGTGGTATCTGCATCGGCTGATGCAGGCGGGACAGGCGATGGACTGGGCCATCATCGGGGCAGGCGTGCGCGCCTACGACGAGGCCCAGCGCCAGAAGCTTGCGGCGCAGGACTATCTGACGACCCTGATCGAACTGGACCCCAAAGGCAGTTCAGCCGAGGTCGTAGGGTCGATGATCGGTTATGTCCCGATCGAAGAGGGCAATGGCCCGCTGATTGCCCAGATGGCCGATCCCGCCATTCGCATCGTCGCCATGACCGTGACCGAAGGTGGCTACTATCTTGATCCGGCGACCAAAAAGTTCGATCCGTCGCATCCGGACATTCAGCACGACATCGCCAACATGGATGCGCCGCGGACGGCCTTTGGCGCGATTGTCGCCGCTTTGCGGCTGCGCCGTGAGGCGGGGCAAGGGCCGTTCACCTGCCAGAGCTGTGACAACCTGCCCGGCAATGGCACCAAGATGCAGGAGGTTGTGACCGGCCTTGCGCGACTGGTCGATCCCGCGCTGGCCGAGTGGATCAGGGCCGAAGTGACTTTTCCGAATTCCATGGTCGATTGCATCGTGCCTGCCACCGGCCCACAGGAATTGTCCTTGGTGCGCGGTTTCGGCGTCGACGATATGGCACCCGTCACTCACGAGAACTTTCGCCAATGGGTGATCGAGGACAAGTTCTGTGCCGGTCGCCCCGCATGGGAGCAGGTCGGGGCCACGATTTCCGAGCTTGTCCATGACTACGAGGCGATGAAACTGCGCATCCTCAACGGGGGGCATCAGATAATTGCAGCCCCGGCCGAGATCCTCGGGCTGGACACCATCCATCAGACCATGGCGCATCCTCTGATCCGCGGGCTGTTCCGCAAGGTGGCGCTGACGGAAATGTCGCCACATGTGCATGACGTTCCGGGCATGACGCCCGCCGCCTATGTCGATCTGATCGACGAAAGGTTTTCCAACCCCAAGATCGCGGACACCGTTCGCCGCGTGGCCTTTGACGGGTCGAACCGGCACACCGGCGCCGTTCTTCCGGTGATCCGCGAGGCCGCCGCCGCGGGTACGCCGATCGAAGGACTGGCGCTGAGCCAGGCGCTTTGGGCACGCATGTGTTCCGGCGTCCGCGAGAATGGCACCGAAATCGCGCCCAATGATCCGGTTTGGCCGGATCTGGTCGCGGCGGGAAATGCGGCGCAAAACGATCCGCAAGCATGGTTGGAACAGCGTCAGTTCTACGGCGGACTTGCGGATGAACCGCGCTTTGCCGAGGCCTTTGCCCACTGGCTGCGATTGATCTGGGCGGAGGGGGTCGAAGCCGCCCTGCGCAGCTACGTCGACGCCTGAAAAGCAGGATATTCGGCGCAGGGTTGCCTGCACATCGTGAAAATCCCGCCCGGGTGTGCCTGGGCGGGATTGAAGTGTTTCGCGGGCGGTGACACCATCCGGGTCATGTTGGGGTTGTCGGTGTCGGATGTGGACCGGCCAAGGCCCCGCGTCCAGCAATCCGCCTGCCGGCGAACTCCCCGGTTGGCGGCATATTCTCACGACCCCGAACCACCAAGGACCATGACATGATCGAACGGATAGACGTGGGCACCCGGATGAGCCGCATCGTCAAACACAATGGCGTTGCTTACCTGTGTGGACAGGTTGGCGACGGCGCCACCGTCACAGAGCAGACCAAGGATTGCCTGTCTCGCGTCGAGTCGCTGCTGGCCAAGGCCGGGTCTTCGCCCGAGCAGATGTTGCAGGTGGTGATCTGGCTGGCCGATATGGCCGATTTCGCCGAGATGAACGCCGTTTGGGATGCATGGGTGCCCGAAGGCCATGCCCCGGCGCGCGCCTGCGGCGAGGCCAAGCTCGCCCGCAAGGAACTGAAGGTGGAAATCATCGTCACAGCGGCCTGCTGAAATCTGCCGGGAGTGCAGCCATGAAAGTCATCGTGATGGGGGCCGGGGTGATCGGCGTGACCACGGCCTATTACCTCGCCAAGGCGGGGGCCGAGGTCACGGTTCTGGATCGCCAGTTGGGGCCCGGGCTGGAAACCAGCTATGCCAACGCGGGCGAATTGTCCTACGGCATGACCTCGCCCTGGGCGGCGCCGGGGATTCCGGTAAAGGCGGTGAAATGGCTGTTCATGAAGCGCCGCCCGCTGTTCATCTGGCCACTGATCAGCCCCACGATGTGGGCTTGGGGCGCGCAGATGCTGCGCAACTGCAACGAGGACAGCTATCGCGTCAACAAAAGCCGCATGGTGCGGATTTCGAACTATTCGCGCGACGTGATGCCCGATCTGATTTCCGAGACCGGGATCGAATATGACGGGCGCGAACAGGGCACGCTGCAACTGTTCCGCACGGAAAAACAGCTGAAGGGATCCAAGGCGGATCAGGAAATCCTGGCCGAATACGACTCGCCCTTCGAGGTGCTGGACCCCGAGGGATGTATCGCGGTCGAACCGGCCCTTGCCGGGGTGCGTGGCAAGTTTGTCGGCGGCCTGCGCCTGACCGCCGACCGGACCGGCGATTGCCGCATGTTCACCGTGGCGCTGGCCGAGAAATGCGCGGACATGGGGGTGGAATTTCAATATGGCCAGTCGATCCGGGGCATCGCGGTGGAAAACGACCGTGTCGCGGGCGTGGATACCGAACTGGCCGGGCGGATAAGCGGCGACAAGTATGTTTGCGCACTGGGCAGCTATGGGCCTCGGGTGCTGACGCCCATAGGGGTGCGTCTGCCGGTCTATCCGGTCAAGGGCTATTCGGTGACCCTGCCGGTGACGCAGGATGCCGATGCACCCCAATCCACGATCATGGACGAAACCCACAAGGTTGCCATCACACGGTTGGGAGACCGCATCCGCGTGGCCGGCACCGCCGAGATTGCCGGCTATTCGAACCGGCTTGGGCCCCATGCCACGGATACCGTGCGCCATGTGATCGGGGATTTGTTTCCCAAAGGGGGCGACCTGAGCAAAGCCGAGGGATGGACCGGTCTGCGTCCGATGACGCCCGACGGCACGCCGGTTCTTGGGCCGTCGCGCTATGACAACCTGTACCTGAACACCGGGCACGGGACGCTGGGTTGGACGATGGCCTGCGGGTCGGGCCGCATCGTGGCAGATACCGTTCTGGGCCGAACGCCCGAAGTGTCGCTGGACGGGCTGACCGCCGAACGCTACGGGCGCTGACGGGTGGCGCAGGGCGGGCCAACGCTTGTCATCGGCGCCGGGGTGATTGGTGCGGCGGTCGCTCATGAATTGCAGCGGCGCGGGCGGCAGGTGATCCTTGTCGATCGGGAAGGGCCGGGGCGGGGGGCGTCTTATGGAAACATGGCCTCGATCGCCGTGACCGAGTTCATGCCGGTGTCGCGCCCGTCGGTCTGGCGCAAGATCCCCGGCTGGTTGCTTGACCCCGAAGGCCCGGTTTCCGTCCGGCCCGCGCATTTGCCCCGCTTGCTGCCGTGGTTCTGGCGCTTTGTGCTGGCGTCGCGGCCCACACGGTTGCGCGACTTGGAAGCGCAGGGCGCGGCGCTGTGCTGCCGGGCGCTGGCCGACACGCAGGCAATGCTGGCCGACCTTGACCTGTCAGAGGAGCTTTCGGACACCGGGTGCCTGTCGATCTATGCCGACGAGGTCGAGTTCCGCGCCGATCAAGAGCGGCTGGACATGCTCGCCCGGTTCGGCGTTGCCCACCGGGTGCTGAGCCGGTCCGAACTGACGGAACTGGAGCCCGAGATTTCCCCCGTTATTGCCAAGGCACTGTTGCTGCCGGACAATCGCACCGTGCGCGATCCCTATCGGATTGTCCTGCGTCTGGTCGAACGTTTCGTCGCCATGGGTGGGCAGGTTGTCAAAGCCGAGGTGCGGGGATTTGAGCGCTTGGATCGCATCACCGCGGTTCTCTTGGCGGACGGACGGCGGATTGAATGTGCCGAAGCGGTGCTTTGCGCCGGCGCTTTTACCGCGGGCATGGCGCGGGAGCTGGACGAACCGATCCCGCTTGAGACCGAGCGCGGCTATCACACGCAGATCATGCAGCCAGACGTGACGCTGAGGCATTCCCTGATCTGGCCGGCCAAGGCCTTTATGGTTTCGCCCACCGCCGGGGGGCTGCGCATCGGCGGGACAATCGAATTGGCGGGGCTGGATGCCCCACCGGATTGGCGGCGATCCCGGATCACGGTCAAACATGCCCGTACCGCGCTGCCCAACCTGCGTGTCGAACAAGCCAGCGAGTGGATGGGGCATCGCCCGGCCATGGCTGATACGGTGCCTGTCCTCTCGGCTTCGGCGCGGACGCCGGGGGTGTATTATGCCACGGGGCACGGCCACCTCGGGCTGACCTACGCCGCCACGACGGCTCGGTTGATGGGGCAGCTTATCAGCGGTGAACCCCCTGAGCTTGACCTGCACCCCTACCGGGTCAACCGTTTCTGATCGCGCGGCGGGCGAACCAAGGGAAAGACGGGCCGCGCTGGCCGAAACCCGCCCGAAACCGGCCCGAAACCGGCCTGAGATCCCCCTTGCGGGCCGTTGTATCAGCGCGCCTTGACCTTGACGTAGGTGCCCGGGGCCGCGCCCAGATCCTTGCCGCCGTCCTTGCCGGGAACGCGACCCGGAACCATGCCACCGGACCGTTCCGCCAGCCAATCCTTCCAACGCGGCCACCACGATCCTTCGTGGAAATCTGCCGCCTCCAGCCAGGTGTCGGCGTCGGCTTGCAGGTTGGTATTGGTATAGTGTCCGTATTTCTTCTTGCTGGGCGGATTCACGATGCCGGCGATATGCCCGGATTCCGAAACGATGAAGGTCTTGTTTTCGCTGCTCATCTTGCGGACACCGCGATAGCAATCCTTCCACGCGGCAATATGGTCGGTCTGAGCGGTCACCGCCATCAGCGGTATCTCCACGTCCTCGACGTTTAGCGTTTCGCCCATCAACTCAAAGCGGCCTTCGGCGAATTCATTGCGCTGACAAAGGCCGCGCAGGTACTGCATCGTCATCTTGCCGGGCAGGTTCGTGCTGTCGCCGTTCCAGAACAGCAGATCAAAGGCGGGCGGCGTCTGGCCCATCATGTAGGACCGGATCGCCGGCCCATAGACAAGATCGTTCGACCGCAAAAAGGACATGGTCCGCGACATGACCCGTGCGGGCAGCAAACCGTGGCGCTTTACCTCGATTTCGATTCCGTCGATGAAATCGTCCTGAAGGAAGGGGGTAAATTCGCCTTGCTCGGAGAAATCGGTCAGCGCGGTGAAGAAAGTCGCCGAATTGACCGAAGCATCGCCCTTTTTCTTGAGGTAGGACAGCGTCATGGCCAGCGTCGTTCCGGCGATGCAATAGCCGACGACGTTGATCTTGTCCTGTTTGCTGATCTTCTTGACGGTCTCGATGGCTGAGAGATAACCGTCCTTGATGTAATCCTCCAACCCGACATCCGCGTATTCGGCATCGGGGTTGACCCAGCTGGCGACGAAAACGGTAAAGCCCTGATCGGTCAGCCAGCGGATCATGCTGTTTTGCGGCTTCATGTCGAGGATGTAGAACTTGTTGATCCATGGCGGGAAGATCAACAGCGGGATCTCGTGCACCTCGTCGGTCGCGGGTGCGTATTGGATCAACTCCATCATCTTGGTGCGCAGCACCACCTTGCCGGGAGAGGTTGCAAGATTGCCGCCAACCTCGAACGCGCCGTCATCGACCAGCTTGACCAGAAGATCACCGTCATTCGCCTCCAGATCCGAGACGAGGTTTTCCAGCCCTTGCAGCAGGCTTGCGCCCTCGGTTTCCAAGGCGCGGCGCAGTGCCTCGGGGTTGGACCCAAGGAAGTTGTTGGGTGCCATCAGGTTGACGATCTGGTCCGAGAAATAGCGCAGGCGGCGCTTTTCCTTGTCGGGCAGGGTGTCCAGATGCTCGACCGCGTCGCGAATGGCACCGGAGGTCACCTGATACTGGCGCATCAGGTAATTGAACCAAGGGTTTGCGGCCCAGTCTTCACCGGCGAACCGCTTGTCAGACGAACTGTCTGTCTCGCCGTCCTGTTTCGTATGCAGGGCGTCGGCATAGGCCTTCATCGACTCCTGCCAGAACTCGGCCTGCTTTTCCATTGCGCGCGTGGGATTGGACAGGACATTGGACCACCACGCCGCTGCGGTCTTGAGGTAGAGGTCCGGGCCGGGGGCGTCGATCGCGGGATTGGGCGTCTTGCGCCGCGACACCGCCGTGATCAGCCTGGCCGTCAGGGCCTGCAATTTCTCCGCGGTTTCGCGCTGGCGCTGTGCCAGCTCGGTGATGCTGGGTGCATTTTCGCTCATGATCCCCTCCCGTCCAGATCAATGGGACGCGGCCCGGCGCAGCGAGCCTGCCTGCCGACCATGCCTGATGCCGCGTGCCGTATCCACCCCGTTCCGGCCCTGCCGATCCAACCGGGTTGCGCAACTTGTCGCGGAGGCGGAAAATTGTCCCCGATCAGACGCATGAGGCGGGAGGGCAGAGGTCAACCGCCTTCGGGGTCAAGCGGGGCCTGCCGCAGCGCCTCGGCGATGTCTTCATCAAGGGGCACGGCAAAGCTGTTCAGCGTGTAGCCCAGAACCGAATAGAAGCCGACTGTCGCGATCAGGTCCATCAGCGCATGTTTGCCCAGTTGCGCGGAAATCGCCTGAACGCTGCCCGGGGACAGGCTGTGTGTGTCCATCAGTTCGTCCACCGCGCGGGCGATCATGGCGTCATCCGTTGACATGGCATCCAGCGGACCGGCGATAGAGGCGATGCGGGCATCGGTCAGTCCACGTTTGCGGGCGCGGTCGATATGCTGGTTCCATTCATAGCTGGAGCCAAGGCGGTGGCCCGTCCGCAGGATCACCACCTCGGAGTTCTGCGGGCCGAGAGCGGTTTGGTTGACGATATGATCGCGCAGCGGCGCCCATGCCCGCAGCAGCGCGGGATGATGGGCCATCACCCGGTAGACGTTCAGCCCGCCTGCGAAGCCGTCGCGCATTCCCGCGATCTCTTGGGGCCAGTGGCTGTCGGGGATGGGGGCGAAATCGGAAAAAGAAGTCATGTCACTCATCGCATGGGAATGGCGGAACGCCCGCGAACTCTTGACGAGGCGCAGGGCATTCCGCGGATTTTGGGCCAACGGGCTGGTTGGTCAGATCACGGACGCGATGGAACGCGCCAGTTTGTCGACCAGTTCGTCCAGTTGCGCGTCCTCTATGATGAAAGGCGGGGCCAGCAGGATGTGATCGCCATGTTTGCCATCGACCGTGCCCGACATCGGATAACAGATCAGCCCTTCTGCAAAGGCGGCTTTCTTGATCTTGGCAGCCACGCCACGGGCCGGATCAAAGACGGCCTTGGTGTCACGATCCGCGACCAGCTCGATCCCGCGGAACAGTCCGCGCCCGCGCAGGTCACCGACATTGGGATGCTGGCCGAACTTGTCCTCCAGCCGCGCGGCAAGCTTGTCGCCTTGTTCGCGCACGCGGGCCACAAGGCCACGCTCAAGAATGCTGCCCACCACGGCCAGACCGCAGGCGGCGGCGGTCGGGTGGCCGATATAGGTGTGCCCGTGCTGGAAAAAGCCCGAGCCCTGTTCGATCGCCTGATAGATCTCGGCCGAGCAAAGCATCGCCCCGATGGGTTGATACCCCGCGCCCAGACCCTTGGCGATACAGGCGATGTCCGGTGCGACGTCATCCTGTTCGCAGGCAAACAGCGACCCGGTGCGCCCCATGCCACACATGACCTCGTCAAGGATCAGCAGCACGCCGTATGTGTCGCAGATCTCGCGGATGCGTTTGAAATAGCCGGGCGCGGGGGCCAGCGCCCCGGCGGTCGCGCCGACAACCGGTTCGGCCATAAAGGCCATGACGTTCTCGGCCCCAAGGCGAAGGATTTCGTCCTCCAGTGCCTGTGCGGCGCGCAATCCGTAGTCCTCAAGGCTCTCGCCCTCGTGCCGCAGACGGTATTCATAGCAGGGGTCGATATGGCTTACGTCCAGCAACAAAGGCCCGAATTGCGCCCGGCGCCATTCGTTGCCGCCAGCGCTAAGCGCGCCGATGGTATTGCCGTGATAGCTTTGCTTGCGGGCAATCAGCTTGGTGCGTTGCGGTTCGCCCTTTTCGACCCAGTATTGCCGCGCCAGCTTGATGGCGGCTTCCGTCGCCTCGGACCCGCCTGAAACAAGATAGACGCGATCCAGCGTACCCGGCGCGTTTGCGATCAACAGATCGGCCAGCGCCTCGGCAGGGTCCGACGTGAAGAACCCGGTATGCGCAAAAGCCACGCGATCCAACTGCGCCTTGATCGCGTCCACCACGGTGCTGTCATTGTGCCCAAGGCAGGACACCGCCGCCCCGCCCGAGGCATCAAGGTATTTCTTGCCGGTGGCATCGAACAGGTAGCATCCCTCGCCGCCCACGGCGACGGGCAGTTGCTGACGGGTGTGGCGGGGGAAAATATGGGACATGACGCGCCTCCAGGATCGCGGAACATTCAGTTTGCCGCAGGTGAGTCTATCAGCCTTGCAGCGTTCCGCAAAAAGTGGCGCAAGTTGCCCTGCGCCGCCTGTCATTTTTCGCCAGTTTCCGAGATTATTCCGCCGCGTGGCGATGTTCGTCGGCGATGGCGGCGGCCAGCGCGGCCTCGAAGATCGCCAGACCTTCTTCGATGATCGCGTCCGAGGCGGTCAGCGGCACCATGATCCGGACCGCGTTGCCATGCATGCCGCAGGCCAGCAGGATCAACCCGCGTTCCAAGGCATGGGCGATCAGCGATTTTGTCAGCGCGGCGTCCGGTGTGGCAGTTTCGAAGTCGGTGACGAATTCGACGGCCAGCATGGCGCCAAGCCCGCGAATGTCCCACATCCGATAGGGGGCCACGCGGGCGCCCATGTCGGCAAAGCGCGCGCGCATCTGCTCTCCCAGCGCGGTCGATCGTGCCAGAAGCCCCTCGGATTCGATCGCTTCGATAGCGGCAAGGGCGGCGGCGCAGGCCACCGGGTTGCCGCCATAGGTGCCCCCCAGGCCGCCGGGGGCCAGCGCGTCCATGACCTCGGCGCGGCCGATAACGCCAGCAACCGGGTAGCCGCCCGCCATGGACTTGGCACAGGTGATCAAGTCAGGGGCGACACCGGAATGCTCAATGGCGAACCATGTGCCAGTGCGGGCAAACCCGGCCTGAATTTCGTCCGAGATCAGCAGGATGCCATGTTTGTCGCAGATCGCGCGCAGGGCCTGCCACATCTCGGTCGGGACCGGGTGATAGCCACCTTCGCCCAGCACAGGTTCAAGGATGATGGCGGCGACGCGCTCGGGCTGGGCGTCGGTGAGAAAGAGCATTTCCAGCGCTTTCAGCGAATCCTCGACGGTGACGCCCTGACGGGCATCGGGGAAGGGCGCGCGGAAGATATCCGACGGGAAGGGGCCGACATCCTTCTTGTAGGGGGTGACCTTGCCGGTCATCCCAAGGGTCAAAAGCGTCCGGCCATGATAGGCGCTGTTAAAGGCGATCACGCCGGGACGGCCGGTGTGGGCGCGCGCAATCTTGATCGCGTTTTCAACGGCTTCGGCACCGGTGGTGACCAGCAGGCTTTTCTTGGCGAAATCGCCCGGCGCCAGCGCGTTCAGCTTTTCCGCCAGGGCCACGTAGGGCTCGTAGGGGATGACCTGAAAAGAGGTGTGCGTATAGCGGTCTTCCTGTGCCTTGGCGGCGGCGATCACACCGGGATGCCGGTGACCGGTGTTCAGAACCGCGATACCGCCGGCAAAGTCGATGTAACGTTTGCCTTCGACGTCCCACAGTTCAGCATTGTCGGCCTGCGCGGCAAAGACCGGCGCAGCCGAACCGACGCCACGGGCTACGGCGGCCTCGCGACGCGCCCAGAGCGCGGCGTTCGAACCGGTTGCCACCGGCGCAGGGGCCTTGCCGCGGGCGGGTTTCGCGGTGCGCGCGGCGGTCGGGGTCTTGCGAGTCTTGCGGGGGGTGGTCGTGGTCGTCATGGCCGGTCTCCTCTCGGCAAACGATGATAAATATATTTATCTCACGACTATTTTATTTGTCAATGAAGGCCGTAGTCGCCCAAAATGTCAGCAAAATCAGAAAGATGTTTTTCGCTTGACGGTTGAACGCCGAGGCTGTCAACTTTTCTTATCAAGCGTAAAGGCGAATCGTGGATGGATGTCGGTGGCCGGCTGAGGGCGATCAGGGAATCGAAAGGGCTGTCGCAGCGCGATCTCGGGGCTCGTGCGGGGCTGACCAGCGCGGCCATTTCCCTGATTGAACAGAACAAGTCGAGCCCCTCTGTCGCCTCGCTGAAAAGCCTTCTGGACGCCATTCCCATGACCATGTCCGAATTTTTCTCGGCGGTCGAAGAAGAGGGCGAACCCAAGTATTTCTATACCGGGGACGAGTTCATCGAACTGTCGCCGCAGGATCTTGGCCTTGGGGAAGGGGCCGCGCAGTTGTCTTTGCGGCAGGTCGGGGACGCGTCGAAACATTCGCTCCAGATGTTGTTTGAAACCTACCCGCCGGGGGCGGATACCGGGCCTGACCTGCTGAAACACGACGGCGAGGAAGCAGGCGTCGTGATCGAGGGAATCGTCGAAGTCACCGTCGGAAACAGCATCCGGGTGCTCAATCCGGGGGACGGGTACCTGTTCGACAGTCGCCTGCCGCACCGATTCAGGAACGTCGGCGAAAAGCGATGTGTAGTGGTTAGCGCCTGTACACCGCCAAGCTTTTGAGCAGGCTGCAAGATATGGTCCGTACTGCGGGCTAGAATCATCGGCCTTCTGGCAGAGTTGCCCGTAGGTCAATTCGAGCGAAACTTGAAACCGGCAGGCAATTTGTTAGCCTGACTAAAGGCAGCGCTTTGCCTGTAGTGAAAATAAAAGCGCAAGAAAGGGAGTTTAAATGTCTAAGTTCACCAAAGCGGTAATCGCTGCAACGCTCGCGGTGTCGGCCACCGTTGCCACCGCCCAGGAACGCTTCATCACGATCGGGACCGGCGGTCAGACGGGTGTCTACTTTGTCGTGGGGCAGTCGATCTGCCGTCTCGTCAACCGTGGCACTGCGGATCATAACCTGAAATGCACCGCGCCTTCGACCGGTGGCTCGATTGCGAACATCAACGCGATCAAGGCAGGCGACATGGACATGGGCGTTGCCCAGTCCGACTGGCAGTTCCACGCCTACAACGGATCGTCCCAGTTCGAAGGTGAAAAGTTCGACAAACTGCGCGCCGTCTTCTCGGTGCATGGCGAACCCTTCACCGTCGTGGCCCGTGCCGATTCCGGCATCAGCAACTTCGAAGACCTCTTCGGCAAGCGCGTGAACGTCGGCAACCCCGGTTCCGGCCAGCGTGCGACCATGGACGTTGTGCTGGCTGCCATGGGCAAGTCGGCGGATGACTTCGCGCTCGCATCCGAGCTGAAGCCGGCCGAACAGTCCGCCGCACTGGGCGACAACAAGGTTGATGCGATCATCTACACCGTTGGTCACCCCAACGGTTCGATCCAGGAAGCGACCTCGACCATCGATGCCAAGCTGGTCAACGTCACCGGTGAAGCCATCGACAAGTTGATCGCCGACAACCCCTACTACGCCAAGGCAACCATCCCCGGCGGCCTGTACAAGGGCAACGACGATCCGACCACGACCTTTGGCGTGAAAGCCACCTTTGTCACCTCGGCCGATGTGCCGGATGACGTGGTCTACACCGTGGTCAAGGCAGTCTTTGACAACTTCGACCGGTTCAAGGGTCTGCACCCGGCCTTCGCTTCGCTGACCGAGGAAGAAATGATCTCGGGCGGTCTCAGCGCCCCGCTGCACCCGGGTGCCGAGAAGTACTACCGCGAGCGCGGCTGGATCGAGTGATCCCTGCTTCGTAAAAACCATCCCATGGCCCCGCACTTCGCGGCGGGGCCATGGCCAGTACGCCCGAAAAACAAAAAGTTGCGGGCCTTGGAACGAACAGGGGGATCAAGATGAGCGACGACAAGCAATTCGAGGCGGCCGCCGTCGAAAACGCCGCGTCCGGCAAGGGCGGGCTGAGCCAGGCAGAACTCGACGAACTCGTCGCGTCTTCTGATACCGGGGGCAGGGCGCCTTCGGCCGGTATCGCCAAGTTCATCATGATCGTGGCTATCCTCTGGTCCCTGTTCCAGCTCTGGATCGCCTCGCCGATCCCCTTCATCATGAACGGCAGCCAGATCGATTTCATCAGCGATCTTGGCAGCGCCATGATCCTCAACGATACGGAAACGCGGTCGATCCATCTGGCGTTGGCGTTGTTCCTTGCCTTTCTGGCTTATCCGGCAGCGCGGTCGCCGTTCCAGCTGGCGCTGGGCGTGGGCGTTCCGCTGCTTTTGACTTTCCTCTTCATGTACGGCGCCAAAGAAGGCACCGCGACTTGGTGGATCCCGGTTGTGGGGCTTGCCGTTGTGGCCGCGATCGTCCTTGGATCGCCCAAGGATCGGATCCCGCCATGGGAATGGGCGCTGGCCATCGCAGGGGCGGTGACGGCGCTGTATCTGTTTGTCTTCTATCGTGACATCGCGACCCGCGTCGGTGCGCCGATCTCGCAGGATTTCGTCTTTGCCGTCATCGGCCTGATGGTCCTGCTGGAGGCCACGCGCCGCGCGCTGGGTCCGGCGCTAATGATCGTGTCGACGGTCTTTTTGGCCTATACATTCCTTGGCCCGCTGATGCCTTCGATCATTGCCCACAAGGGCAATTCGCTGTCCGAGGTCGTCAACCACCAGTGGATCACCACCGAGGGTGTGTTTGGCATCGCGCTTGGGGTGTCGACCTCTTTCGTCTTTCTCTTTGTTCTGTTCGGGTCGCTCTTGGATAAGGCGGGCGCGGGCAACTATTTTATTCAGGTGGCTTTCTCGCTGATGGGCCATATGCGGGGCGGTCCGGCCAAGGCGGCGGTGGTTTCCTCGGCCATGACGGGCCTGATCTCGGGGTCGTCCATCGCCAACGTCGTCACCACCGGTACGTTCACCATCCCGTTGATGAAGCGGGTCGGCTTTTCTTCGGAAAAGGCTGGCGCGGTCGAGGTGGCTTCGTCGGTAAATGGCCAGATCATGCCGCCCGTTATGGGGGCCGCGGCCTTCCTGATGGTTGAATACGTGGGCATCGCCTATTTTGACGTGGTCAAACACGCCTTTGTGCCTGCGGTGATTTCCTACATCGCGCTGGTCTACATCGTACATCTCGAGGCGATGAAGGCGAACATGCAGGGCCTGCCGCGCGCCGTCGCGCCCAAGCCGCTGGTTGCCTGGCTGATGTCGCTGGCCTTCACCATCGCGGTGATCTGCGCGCTTAGCTTTGCGGTCTATTATGGCATGGGCTGGATCCGCCCCGCCTTTGGTGATGCGGCCGGGTATGTGGTCTTTGTCCTGCTCGCCGCGATCTATGTCGGTCTGCTGTGGGTGTCCTGCCGCGAGGATCGGCTCAAGATGGAAGACCCGAACGCGCCGGTGTCCAAGCTGCCGCTGCCGGGGCCGACGATCCGGTCGGGCCTGCATTTCCTTCTGCCGGTTGTGGTTCTGGTCTGGGCGCTGATGATCGACCGTCTGAGCCCTGGCCTTTCGGCCTTTTGGGCGGCGGCCTTCATGATCTTTATCCTCGTGACCCAGCGCCCGCTTGAGGCGATCTTCCGGGGCGAGGGGAACATCGGCGGCGCGGTTGGCAACGGCTTCCGCGAACTGGTCGAAGGGCTGGAAGCCGGGGCGCGGAACATGATTGGCATCGGGATCGCCACGGCGACCGCCGGTATCATCGTGGGCGCGGTCAGCCAGACCGGTGTCGGTTCGGCGCTGGCCGATGTGGTCGAGGTGCTTTCGGGTGGCAATATCATGGCCATTCTCGTGCTTACGGCGATCCTGTCGCTGATCCTTGGCATGGGGCTGCCGACCACGGCCAACTACATCGTGGTCTCGGCCTTGCTGGCGCCGGTGATCGTGACGCTGGGACAGCAGAACGGTCTGATCGTTCCCCTGATCGCCGTGCACCTCTTTGTGTTCTACTTCGGCATCATGGCGGATGTGACCCCGCCGGTGGGGCTTGCCTCCTTCGCGGCGGCCGCCGTGTCCGGCGGTGACCCGATCCGCACCGGTGTCGTGGCCTTCTTCTACAGCCTGCGGACCGCCGCGCTGCCTTTCCTGTTCATCTTCAACACCGATCTGTTGCTGATCAACGTGGATTGGATACACGGCATATTCGTCTTCGTAACAGCGACATTGGCGATGCTGCTCTTCGCGGCGGCGACGCAGGGCTGGTTCCTGGCACGCAATATGATCCACGAAACCGTGCTGTTGCTGCTGATCGCCTTCACCTTCTTCCGTCCCGGTTTCTGGATGGACATGATCGTGCCGCCGTTCAACAACGTGGCCCCGGCACAGATCGAACAGGCCTTTGGCGATGCCGATCCGGGGGCCGAGGTCAGGCTTACGGTCAGCGGGTTGAATGCCGTCGGCGATCCGGTCACGTTTACCGCGCCGCTCAAGGTGCCCGAAGGCGACAGCGGGGCCGACAGGCTGCTGTCGACAGGGATCGAGTACATCGACAACGGCGGCAAGATCATGATCGACAACGTGGCCTTTGGCAGTGCCGCCGCCGAGGCGGGGCTGGACTGGGATCAGGAGGTTGTCGAGATCCTGTCGCCCGCGCCGCAACCGTCGAAATACCTGATGTTCATCCCGGCCATCCTGTTGCTGGCGCTGGTGGTGTTCATGCAGCGGCGCCGGGTCCAACCGGCTCCGGCCACGGCTTGAAGGAGGGCAAGATGTTCAAGAATGTCCTGTTGCCAATCGACCTGAACCACCCGGCATCCTGGGAAAAGGCGTTGCCCATGGCGCTGCGCCTGTGCGGTGAAAGCGGGCGCTTGCACGTGCTGGGTATCGTGCATGACCTTGGTGCGGCCTCGATAGCCTCTTACCTGCCGGCAGGTTTCGAGGAAAAGGCGCTTCAGAAGATGGAAACCGATATCGAGGCGTTCATCGCCCAGAACGTGCCCGACGGCACCAATACCGCGCCCCATGTGGGGCACGGTCATGTGCCCGAAACAATCGTCAAGGCCGGGCGCGATGTGAATGCGGATGTGATCGTGATGGCCTCGCATCCGCCCGACGAACTGATGACGTTTCTCGTGGGGTCCAACGCGGACCGTGTCGTGCGCCATGCCGACCGGCCGGTGATGGTGGTGCGCTGATCCAGCAGCGCATCCCGCCACGCGGGACAACATGTCAAAACCCGCGCAGGGATTGGCCGGGCAGTCCGATCCTGCGCATTCGGAGAACAAAGAATGACGCCTTTCGCGATTGCCGGCGTGCAGATGCACGTCGCCGCCCTGCATTCCAACGTCGAGGCCATGCGCCACAGGATCGACGTGCTTATGGCACGGTTTCCATGGACGCAGATGGTGCTGTTTTCGGAACTGGCCCCCTATGGCCCGCTGGACCGCTATGCCCAGCCTTTCCCGAATGACGCGCTGTACCAGTTTCAGGAAGATGCCAAACGCTATGGTATCTGGCTGATCCCGGGATCGATGTTTGAAAAGACCGAAGATGGAAAGATCCGCAACACCTCGGTGGTCATCAACCCTGAGGGCGAGATTGTCGCCAAGTACTCCAAGATGTTCCCGTTCCGACCGTATGAAACAGGCATCACGGCGGGGACCGAGTTCTGCGTCTTTGACGTTCCCGAAGTGGGCCGCTTCGGCCTGTCGATCTGTTATGACATCTGGTTCCCGGAAACCACGCGACAGTTGACCAGCCAAGGGGTCGAGGTACTGTTGCATCCGGTTCTGACCGGCACCACGGACCGGGACGCGGAACTGGCCATCGCGCGGGCCACGGCGGCGCAGTTCCAGTGTTACGTCTTTGACGTCAACGGTCTGGCCGCCGGTGGGGTGGGGCGGTCTTGCGTGGTGGATCCGTCTGCCACGGTGCTGCATCAATCCGCGGGCCAAGAGGACATGTTCCCCATCGAGGTCGACATGGATCTGGTCCGCCGTCAGCGTGAAACCGGCATCAAGGGACTGGGGCAGGTGCTCAAGAGCTTCCGCGACCGCGATGCGGATTTCAGCATCTATGACCGGCAAAGCGGGGCCGATGCCTATCTGCAAACGCTTGGCCCGCTAGAGATGCCCGCCAAGGGTTCGACGCGCGGCAGGGCCGAAGTCGATCCGCGCACGGCGCTCGGCTATGTCGAACGCCCCGAAATGGCGCCGCATAATTTCTCGGTTTTCCACGGCAAGACGGGAGCCGACTGAATAACTAGGGGGCCGGGCACGTTCCCGGTTCCGAAGGGAGGCGATACAATGGACGTGCAATCTTCGGGAGGGAACCTTCCGTCGATCCGGGACTATTACAGTGCAACCCAGTTGCGCGCGGATCGATGGAGCGCATTGCGCGAGGCAGCCGAAGGTCTGCACCGCCACGGCGGAGCAGGCGCGCAGGGCAAGAAACTGCGCGCTACGGCCGAAATGCTGTTCGAGGCGCTGGAGCCGATCGAACGCTACTGGGCCTTTCCCGGCGCGCATAACTTCGAACATCTGCGCCGTCTGCTGCACAACGACAATATCGAGGATCTGTCCGTTTCGGTGCGCCGCGTCGCGCGGGCGCTGGCCTCGGGTGCATACCGGCGGCGCACCATCCCGCTGGGCGCGGATGAGATCGACAACGAGGACTACGAAGACGAAGCCTCGCTGGCGCCCGAGGCGCGCGCGCTGGGGCGGCCTTATTTCGAGGTGCTGATCGTCGACGATACCGCCGAACAGCACGAACGCTTCCTGCGCCACAGCCTGCAGCGCATGCGCCGGACCGAAGACCCCTTCATATATGAAGCGGTCGTGGTGCCCTCGGTCGAGGATGCGTTGATCGGCATCCTGTTCAACTACAACGTTCAGGCGGTGGTGGTCCGCCCGGGGCTGACCCTGAAATCGCGCAATGAACTGCCGATCCTGAACCAGTACCTGACGCGCGTTGCCGATAACGAAGAGGTCGATGCGCTGGAGCCGCATGAATACGGCCCCGAAGCCTGTCGGCTGATCGAAAAGATCCGCCCCGAGCTGGACGCCTACCTTGTCACGGACCGTTCGGCAGAGGACATCGCAGGGCTGGATCTGGGCCGGTGCCGCCGGGTTTTCTACAATCAGGAGGACTTTCTCGAACTGCACCTGAATATCCTGCGCGGCGTCGCCCGGCGCTACAAGACGCCCTTCTTTACCGCGCTCAAGGAGTATTCTCGCCAGCCGACCGGCGTTTTTCACGCCATGCCGATCAGCCGGGGCAAATCGATCAGCCGGTCCCATTGGATTCAGGACATGGGTGCCTTTTACGGCCCCAACATCTTTCTGGCTGAAACATCTGCCACATCGGGCGGGCTGGACAGTCTGCTGGAACCGCGCGGCCCGATCAAGGAAGCGCAGGACATGGCGGCGCGGGCTTTTGGCTCGAAGCACACGTTCTTTGCCACCAATGGCACCTCGACCTGCAACAAGATCGTCGTGCAATCGCTGGTGCGGCCCGGGGACATCGTGCTGGTCGACCGAGATTGTCACAAATCCCACCACTACGGCATGGTGCTGGCCGGGGCGAATGTCGTCTACATGGACAGCTATCCGCTGCATGAATACTCGATGTACGGCGCGGTGCCGCTGCGCGAGATCAAACATACGCTGCTGAAACTGAAAGAGGCGGGCAAGCTGGACCGTGTGCGCATGGTCCTGCTGACGAATTGTACCTTCGACGGGTTGGTCTACAACGTCCAGCGCGTGATGGAGGAATGCCTTGCGATCAAGAAAGACCTGATCTTTCTATGGGATGAGGCATGGTTCGCCTTTGCGCGCTTCAATCCGACATACCGTCAGCGCACGGCGATGGGGGTTGCCAATACTCTGCGTGAAAGCCTGCGCACCCCCGAGGCCGCGGCGGCTTGGGAAAAGCAACAGGCGGAACTGGCGGATGCGGACGAAGAGAGCTGGCTGAACACCCGGTTGGTGCCGCCGCCCGATGCGCGGGTCAGGGCCTATTCCACGCAGTCCACGCACAAGACGCTGACCTCGTTGCGGCAGGGGTCGATGATCCACGTCAATGACCAGGATTTCAAAGGCGAGGTCGAGCAGAGCTTTCACGAAGCCTATATGACCCATACCTCGACCAGCCCGAACTACCAGATCATCGCCTCGCTGGACGTGGGGCGGCGACAGGTCGAACTGGAAGGGTTCGAATTTGTCCAACGGCAGGTGGAAAGCGCCATGTCGATCCGTCGGGCGATCCATTCACACCCGTTGCTGCAAAAGTATTTCCGGGTTCTGACCGCCAAGGACATGATCCCCGAAGATTACCGTGAAAGCGGGATCGAAAGCTATTTCGACCCCAACCATGGCTGGGTCGACAAATGGAACGTCTGGAACCAGGACGAATTTGTGCTGGACCCGACACGGATCACGCTTGCGGTGGGCGGCACCGGCTGGGACGGCGACACGTTCAAGACCAAGATCCTGATGGATAAATACGGGATCCAGATCAACAAGACCTCGCGCAATACGGTGCTGTTCATGACGAACATCGGCACCACGCGATCCTCTGTCGCTTATCTGATCGAGGTACTGGTCGAAATCGCGAATGAATTGGACGATCTGTTGGACGATGCATCGCGGATGGAAAAGCGCTCGTTCGAAAACCGCGTGTCCGCGCTGATCGAACATGTGCCGCCCCTGCCGGATTTCAGCCGCTTTCACGATGCCTTTCGCCACTGCGATGAAACACCCGAAGGGGACATCCGGTCTGCCTTTTTCCTGTCCTACGACGAGAACAACTGTGACTATCTTTCGCTCGACGAGACGATGGCGCAACTGAAAGAGGGCAAGGAACTGGTGTCTTCCAGTTTCATCATTCCCTACCCGCCGGGGTTCCCGATCCTTGTGCCGGGTCAGGTCATCAGCAAGGAAATCATGTCCTTCATGCAGGCGCTGGATGTCAGCGAAATCCACGGATACCGCCACGATCTTGGCCTGCGCGTGTTCACCAAGGAAGCGCTTGAGGCGCTCATGAAGAAATCCAAGGGAGAGGGTTGAACCATGCCGAAGAAGACACTGGCAAATATCTCGGAGATCCGCAGGTATTTTCACACCAACCAGGATCCGATCTATTTCGTTTCGGCGACCAACTTCAACCTTCTCGGGCTGGATGAGTGGGTCAAGAACTTCAAGTATATCTGCTATATGGACTGTTTCGACGGGCGGCATCCGAATGTACTGTGTCCGTCGGAATTGCCCCATGACGAATTCCAGTCGATCGAGGACATCAACAACTATCTCCTGCAACACAAGGAGGTGGTCGACTACGTCAAATCGCGTGGCGGGAAACCGAAATTCGTTTTCCTGATGTTCGACGAAAAGACCGAGAAGCTGGCCAAGGAACTGGGCGGAGAGGTCTGGTTCCCCAAGGCCAAGCTGCGCCAGTCGATGGACAACAAGATCGAAACCGTGCGGGTCGGCAACAAGGCGGGCGTGCCGTCGGTGCCCAACACCCTGTCCGAGGTCAAGGATTACGCCCACCTGCAAGACCTGTGCGAAAAGGCCGGCCTGGGCAACGATCTGGTGCTGCAATCGGCCTTTGGGGACAGTGGTCACACCACGTTTTTCATCAAGTCCGAGGCGGATTTCCGCAAACATGAACATGAGATCGTGGGCGAGGGCGAGATCAAGATCATGAAGCGGATCGACTGCCGCGGATCAGCGATCGAGGCCTGCGCGACCTCGCAAGGCACCATCGTCGGGCCGCTGATGACGGAACTGGTCGGCTTCAAGGAACTGACGCCCTATCGCGGCGGCTGGTGCGGGAACGAGATCTTTTCGACCGCCTTTTCGCCCAAGCAACGCCAGAAGGCCCGCGAACTTACCTTCCAGTTTGGCGAACAGCTCCGCAAGGAAGGCTATCGCGGTTACTTCGAACTGGATTTCCTGATCGACAAGAAAAACGACGACATCTGGCTGGGCGAGCTGAACCCGCGCATCACCGGGGCGTCGTCCATGACAAACCATGCGGCCTTTGCCCATGCCGATGCGCCGCTGTTCCTGTTCCACTTGCTGGAGTTCTCGAAAAAGGCCTTCAACCTGGATGTGGATGAACTGAACGCGCGTTGGGCCGATCCGGACATGATCGACTCGTGGAGCCAGATGGTCATCAAGCACACCGAAGATAACGTCGACATCATCACGCAGGCCCCGCAGTCGGGTATTTATAAAATGCTGCCCGACGGGCGGGTGGTCTTTGACCGTTTCGATTATCACCGCCGCGCGGTCGAAACCGAAGACGAGGCGTTTTTCTTGCGGATTTCGAACGTGGGCGATTATCGCTATGAAGGGGCCGACCTTGGCATCCTTGTCACGCGCGGACGTTCGATGACCAAGAGCTTCCAGCTGACCTCGAAAGCGAAACAATGGATCGCAGGGATCAAGGGGGCCTATTCCGCCCGGCCTCTGCCCTCGGCGCAGAGCTTTCAGGACCCGGCGTTCAAGATCATGTAAGGGTCGCGGCGGGCCGGGCGTTGGCTTGGCCCGCCGGTCCGCCCGCGTTCCGGGTTTCATCTGTGTCATGACCAATCTTCGCGTTCCGTTGCTGATCGGCTGTCTTGTTGGCGTGATCGCCACCAAGGCTTGGTCCTGTGCCTGTTGCACCGATCCCGGCGTCCGATTGACCAGCAGCGGTCCGATCTCGGCCTACGAGGCCGAGGAACTGGCCATGTTGCAACCGGCGGCGCGGGCTGGACTGTATATGTCGGCCTGCGGTGCCGATTGTGTGCAGGGCGTTCAGGACCCTGCGTTGGCCTATGGCGTGGTGTTCACTCTGGGCGAGGCATTCTGGACGCTGGACCTGAAGGCTGAAGGGGCAGAGGCGACCGGAACACTCCGTCTGACCTTGCCGTCCTCTATGGACCGGCGGGCGGTCGATCCTCGCCCGGACCCGGACGGCGTGATGCCGGTCTTGCTGCATGAATGGCGGCTGGTGTTGCCTGTTGCCGCCACTGGGGCCTTTGCCGCCGCCGATGGCGCGACGGGCGAACTGATCCTGTCAGGCGAAGGAAATCACTGCGTCATGGCGGACAGTTTCACGCACTGGAGCCTGTCCGTCACGGCGCCAGAGGTTTCGTTCCGCCTGTTCGGGCGGTTGACACCACCATGACCGGGCCTGTGCGCAAGGGCGGTTTGATCCGGGGTTTGGTGGTGATCGGCGCGGCGCGCAACGGTCCTGCGGGCGCTCTTGCCACGGGGTGCGTTTCGGCGCAGAAGACGGAATGATCACCTTCAGAGCGATCTCGGAAAGCCAGCCGGGCCCCAAGTGGGCCGCGCTTTTTGCCGAGTACCGGGATGCCTACCTGCGCTGGTGGGCGCGCGAGGGGCTGGCCGGGCGGCCAACTTATCTGGAATGCCGCAAGGCCTTGCAGACGCATATGCCCGAGCTGATGCCGATCTATGACAAACTGTGCGAATTGGCCGGTGGCGGCGATATGGAGGCGCGGTTTCTCAGCGTTTATTGCCCGCCACGCTATCTGACCGGGTGCAGCCAGGCAATCTGGTCCGGCGATGCCCCCCTGTTGGTGCGCAATTACGATTACGATCAGCGGGCGGTGGATGCCATCCTGCTCAAGACCGCGTGGCAAGGCCGCAGGGTGATCGGCACATCGGACGGGCTGTTCGGGTTGGTGGACGGCATGAATGACGCCGGCCTTGTGGCCTCGCTGACCTTTGGCGGGCGGCTGGCCGCGGGAGAGGGGTTCGGCGTGCCTCTGATCCTGCGCTATATTCTGCAAACCTGCACGACGACCGCCGAGGCGCGCGAGATCCTTGAGCGCGTGCCCTGCCACATGAGCTATAACGTCACCGTTCTGGATGCCCAGCGGGACTTTGTGACGGCTTATCTTGCCCCGGACCGTCCACCGCTGCTGACCCATGCGGCGGTGGCGACAAACCATCAGGAACGGGTTGAATGGCGCAGCCATGCGCGCGTGACCGCGACGGTTGAGCGGGAACGCTATCTCTTGCAACGGCTGTCGCTGCACCCTGAAACGCAAGAGAAATTCGTCGGCGCCTTTCTCAAGCCACCACTGTATTCTCTGGCCTTCGACCGCGGGTTCGGCACCTTGTACACGGCAGCCTATCGCCCCCTTCAGCGTCAGGTCGATCTGGTTTGGCCCGACGTGGCATGGCGCAAATCTTTTGACGATTTTGCCGAAGACAGCGTCACGATCACCTATCCGACACAGTCCGCCGCCGCCCGTTAGGGGCCGATTTCCCGGTCAAAGGCGTCGTCCCAGATCGTGAACAGCGCGGCCCGCCGGTTGCGATCCATCGCGACCAGCAAGGCAGGCGACAAGGGGATGAACCGCCGCGCGCTGGGCGCAAGCCCGTTTTCCGCATCGTCGATCTGGCTGACAAGGCCGACAGCGGCCAGACGGTCTTGCCCCTCGGGGGAAACGAGGAAATCCAGCAGACGTTCGGCCGCCTGCGGATGGGCGGCCTGTTTCGGGATCATAAAGGCGCGCGACAGCAGCAGGGTGTAATCCTCGGGCAGGATAAAGCCGATCTCGGGGCGTTGCGCACTGAGGACATAGGACCCCAACACGTTGTAGGCGATGAGGTGCCGCCCCTCGGCGACGCTCTGGATGATTTCGGCCGAACAGCAGGTGGCGACGGCACCAACGCGCGAGAACCCTTCGAGCAGCGCGCCAAAGCTGGTGGCTTCAAGGCTGTCGGCATAGGCAAAAAGATAGCCCAGCCCCGAGGCGCCGATGTCATAGGTTGCGATGCGCCCTTGCAGTGTTTCGGGACGTGTCCGCATTGCGTCAAGCAGGGCAAACCGGCTGCGAGGCACATCGGCACCGGCGATGGCCTGCTTGTTGTAGACGATCACAGCCGGTTCCGTGGTGATCCCCCACAGTTCATTGCGCCACCGGCGGGCGCCGGGCAGGGCCGCCGTTCCGGTGGATTGATAGGGATGCGCGCAGGCGGCATTGACCAGCCAGACCATGTGTTGCACCGCCGAGGACAGGATCGCATCGGCGGGCAGAGCCTCGCCCCGGCAGGCGGCGCGGCTTTGCGCGAACAGCGCGTTTGATCCCCATTGCTCATAGGCGACCGACAGATCGGGGTTCTGATCGGCAAAGGCGCGGATCACCGGACGGATGATCGCAATATCCGTGGTTGACCGCAGCAGGATGCGGGTCGGGCCGTCGCCGATCCGGGTGGTCGCCTCTTGGGCGTGGCCGCTGCCCGCAATCAGCGACAGGCACAGCACAATGGCGCAGATGAATATGGGCCGCGTCATGCCCCCACCTCGGTGGCGGCGGCGGGCAGGATCAACGCCGCGCGAAAACCCTGATCGTCGCGCTGCATTTCGACCGTTCCGTCAAAGGCCGAAGCCACAGAGGTGACAATCGAGAGACCCAGCCCGGTGCCGCTTTCGCCCGAAGCGCGGTCGCGGTTGAAGCGGTCCCCCATGCGCGCGGCGACATCCGGTGCCGGACCTTCGCCGCTGTCGCGGACCCAGATTGCGGCGCGTTCCTTGTCCTGATCGGCCCCGATGGTGATGGGGGGGCGCCCGTGGCGCAGCGCATTGGCCAGCAGGTTCTTTGCGGCCTCGCCCAGCGAAAAGGCGTCGGCCATCACGATCACCGGCGCGTCGCTGATGTCCAGCCGAACTTCGACGCCGGGCGCAAGCGCCTGATGTTCGTCACGCTCGATGATTTCCAAGGCGATCTCGCGCAGGTCGACCGGGCGGCGCGGCGCGCTGTCGGTGCGGTGAATGACCATGGCGCGGGACAAGAGCTGATCCAGCAACCGCCCCAGCGACCGGCTGCGGGCCAGCAATCGGTCCAGCGCCGCGCTTTGGCTTTGGTCCCCGGCTTCGGAAAGCGCGGCCTCGGCCTGCACCCGGATCGCCGCCACCGGGGTGCGCAACTGGTGCGCGGTGTCCGAAATAAGGTTGCGCATGGACTCCACCTGCCGGTCCAGCCGTCCCATGAACCGGTTCATGGCACCCAGCATCACCTGCAATTCCCCGGGCAGGCGATCGGTTGGGATCGGGACAAGGTCATTGGGGTCGCGCCGCGCCAGATCTGCCGAAATGGCTTCGAGTGGCCGCAGCGCCGAGCGGATCACGAACCATGACATGACCAGCAGGACCAGACCGGCCAGCCCCATGGGCCACAGCGCGTCCAGCATCAGTTCCCGTGTCATGGCGCGGCGGGCACGCAGCGTCTGACCCACCATCACCTCGACCGCACCGGAATAATCCCTTTCCGCGAACAGGCGTGTCACCCGGACAAAACGCGCGGGCTCTCCCTGCATCCGTGCATCGAAGTAATCCGGCGTGATGCCGTCGCGTGCTGGTGCCGCGATGGTCGTGGTCTCGTCCAGCCCGGTGATGAAACCGCCATCGGGCCCGTGCACGACATAGTGGATGCGGTCATCGGGGGCCTGCGCCAGCAATTGAAAGGCGGACACCGGCAGGTCCACCAGCGGCGCGCCGTTCTGGATGCGGATGGATTCCGCGATGTCGCTGGCCGCGCCCAGCAGGATGCGGTCATAGGCCTGCCGCGCGGCAGAGCGTCCGTTCCACCATGTTGATCCCGCGACCAGCAAACCGCCCAGCAGCAGGATCAACAGGACGGCCCCCAGCACGCGGGTGACTAGGCTGCGCCTGACCCGGGCCTCAGCCATCAAGACCGATCCGGTAGCCGACACCGCGCTGGGTGGCGATGCCGACGCCGCTGCCAGCGAATTTCTTGCGCAGTCGCGCGATGTAGAGCTCGATTGCGTTCACCCCCACATCCGCGTCATCGAAACCATAGAGCGAGTCGTAGAGCCGTTGTTTGGACAGGTATTGCCCCTGATGGCGGATCAGTGCGTCCAGCAGCGCGGCTTCGCGCCGTGTCAGGTCCAGCCGTCTGCCGTTCAGGGCCGCGCTGCGGTCGCTGGGCGCGTAGATCAGTGCGCCCAGTGTGATTTCCTGCGCCTTGCGGTCGGCCTCGCGGCGGACAAGGGCGCGCAGGCGGGCTTCCAGTTCGCGCTGATCGAACGGTTTGCTGAGATAGTCATCCGCCCCGGCGTCCAGCGCGGTCACCCGGTCGTCCACATCGGCCAGAGCGGTCAGCATCAGGACCGGTGTCCTGTCACCTTCCCTGCGGATCGACCGCAGATAGCCAAGACCGGACCCGTCCGGCAGGTTGATATCCAGGATCAGGGCATCATAGCTTTGCACCGCGTTGAAATCCCGCGCGGATTCGATGTCGGGTGCAAGGTCACAGACCACGCCGGCGCGTGCCAACTGGCGGATCACGCCCTCGGCAAGGTCTTCGGTGTCTTCGATCATGAGCACGCGCATGGGTCCGCGGCCTCCCTTGCTGTCATTCCGTCCAATGGCTGACAGGTTGATGACAGTTTCATTCGTTACACATCCGCAACTCGCGGAAAAGGGTGCAGCAGTCATCCGACCTGCGGGGAGGGGGCGGGCGCGGAGGAGCGCCCGGCCAGAGAGTTGGAGGACTACATGAAATTCACCGCAACCCGCGGCGCTGTCGCCGCTGTCATCCTGTCGCTGTCCACCGTCGTGGCCTCGGCACAGGAAAACCCCGAATGCATCGCGCCGGCGAACCCCGGCGGCGGTTGGGACTTTACTTGCCGTCAGGTCGGCAAGTCGCTTCAGGATCTTGGCCTGATCGAAAAGACCATGCAGGTCGTGAACCTCGCTGGTGGCGGCGGCGGCGTTGCCTTCGCCGAAGTGGTCAACAAGCGTGGCGATGACAACGACCTGATCGTTGCGGCATCGTCCGCCACGGCGACCCGCCTTGCGCAGGGGGCCTACCCGGGCAACACCATGGATCAGGTGCGCTGGCTGGCCGCCATCGGCGCGGATTACGGCGTGATCGCAGTTTCCGCCGACAGCGAGATCGACACGCTGCCTGCGCTGCTGGACCAAATCAAGGCTGACCCGACCTCGATTTCCGTTGCTGGCGGTTCGGCCGTGGGCGGCTGGGACCACCTGAAGGTGCTGATCGCTGCCAATGCCTATGGCATCAGCGACGTTCGGTCGGTCAAATACATCGCTTTTGACGGCGGCGGCGAGGCCGTGACCCAGCTTTTGGCTGGTTCGGTGCAGGCCTTTACCGGCGACATCTCCGAGGCCAAAGGCTTTGTCGACAGCGGCGACATCAAGGTCATCGCGATCCTGTCGCCTGAGCGTCTGGACGGTGAATTTGCCGATTTCCCGACAGCCAAGGAACAGGGCATTGACGCCATCGGTGCCAACTGGCGCGGGTTTTACGCCCCCGGTGGCATGAGCGACGAAGCCTATGACGCATGGGTCTCGAAGATCGGCGATCTCTATGCCTCGGACGAATGGAAAGAGGTCATGGCCGCCAATGGTCTGGCTCCGCTGGACCTGCAAGGTGCCGCCTTCCAGGAATTCGTGGCCGGGTCGGTCGCGCAGATCCAGTCGATCTCCCGCGATATCGGCATCATCAAGTAAGCGCCGGGTGCGTTTCTGACAAAGGGCGCCGCGCGGATCGTGCGGCGCCCGCTCTTTAACAGACCCCCAAGATAGGAGATCCGCCATGAGCGATCGTATCTTCGGCGTCGTCGGCATGATCCTCGCCATCGGCTATGTCTTTGCTGCGCTTGCGATCGAGGAAAGCTTTCTTTCGGATGCCGTCGGCCCAAAGGCCTTCCCCATGATCATCGCCGGTATTCTCGGCCTGTCGAGTCTGGCCATCGTTCTGCGCCCGGACGCCGAACCGCAATGGCCCGCACTGGGCCGGCTGGTCGAAGTCGGCGCTGCCGTGATCGTCATGATCCTCTATGCCGAGATGCTGTCGGTTGCCGGTTTCGTCATTGCGACGGCTTTTGCCGCGGCCTACCTCGCGTGGCGACTGGGATCCTCGCCGCTGGAGTCGGTGGCCGTGGGCGTCGGCACCTCCGTCGGCATCTATGTCATTTTCCACCTGGTTCTTGGCCTGTCGCTGGCCAAGGGTCCGCTGGGTTTCTGAGGGCGCATCCATGGAACTCCTGTCTTCACTTGGTGACGGTTTCGTCATCGCCCTGACCTGGCAGAACCTGCTGCTGGCCTTGTTGGGCTGTTTCCTTGGCACCGTCATGGGCGCCTTGCCGGGGCTGGGCCCGTCGAACGGCGTGGCCATCCTGATCCCGCTGGCCTTTACCATGGGGCTGGGGGCAACACCCTCGCTGATCCTGCTGACCTCGGTCTATTACGGGGCCATGTATGGCGGGCGGATCAGTTCGATCCTGCTGAATATCCCCGGCGACGAACCGGCCATGATGACCTGTCTGGACGGGCATCCGATGGCGAAAAAAGGCCTTGCGGGCGAGGCGCTTTCGCTCTCCGGGATCGCATCCTTTGTGGGCGCTTTCCTTGCGACATGGGGCCTGATCCTGCTGGCACCGCAACTGGTCAAGATCGCACTGCTGTTCGGACCGGCTGAATATTTCGCACTGTTCGCGCTGGCCTTCATGACGCTGGGCGGCGTGTCCTCGACCAATCAGGCAAAGTCGGCCTTTGCCGCGGCCCTGGGTCTTGGGCTTGCCACCATCGGCGTCGATACCCAGACCGGCGTGCCGCGCTTCACCTTTGGCGAAGTGCACCTGTATGACGGGTTGGATTTCCTTGTGGCCATCGTCGGGCTGTTTGCCCTGTCCGAGGTGTTCATCTTTCTTGAGCACCGTCATGGCGGGTCCGATGCCGAAGGCAAGAAGATCACCGTGGGCAAACTTTATCCGCCGATGTCGATGATCAAGGAAACCACGCCGACCATGCTGCGCACCTCTTTCCTTGGCTTCATCGCCGGGGTGTTGCCGGGGGCGGGGGCCTCACTTGGGTCGTTCATCTCGTATTCGATGGAAAAGCGTCTGGTGGACAAGGACGGCACTTTTGGCACTGGCGATCCGCGCGGCGTGGCCGCGCCCGAGGCGGGCAACAATGCCGCCGCCGGGGGGGCCTTGGTGCCGATGCTGGCGCTGGGTGTGCCGGGGTCCGGTACGACGGCGGTTCTGCTGGCGGTTCTGCTGGCGCTAAACATCACGCCGGGGCCGCTTTTGTTCACACAGAACCCGGATGTGGTCTGGGGCCTGATCGCGGCGCTGTTTATCGCGAACTTCATGCTGCTGGCGATGAACATCCCCATGGTGGGCCTGTTCACCCGCGTGCTGATGATCCCCAGCCGGATCCTGATGCCTATCGTGGCGATGGTCAGCTTTGTCGGGATTTATGGCATTTCCGGATCGACCTTCGACCTGCTGGTGATGATCGGTTTTGGCGTCATGGGCTGGGTGCTGCGCAAGCTGGACGTGCCGCTGGTGCCGATTATCCTTGGGACGCTTCTGGGCAATTCGATGGAAAACAACCTGCGCCGCGCGGTGACCATCGACAATGGCGACTGGACCACTTTGATCGACAGCCCGCTGTCCATCGGTCTGTGGGCCGTGGCGATCATCGGCTTTATCCTGCCGCTGATCATCGGGGCACGGGTCAAGGCCAAGATGCACCAGCGCCGCGACGAGGAAGGCGCGATCAGCGACTGATCCCGCCCGCGGTTGTTGTCTTGCGCCGTCCGGAGGCTCTCCGGGCGGCGTTTTTAGTTCCCGAGCAGGCGAGAGATGCGGCCTGCCGTGTCTTCCAGCGCATGCCGGACCTCTGCGGGCACCTCGCGCCGGTCCTCCGAAGCGCTGGTGACGTTGATCGCGGCCACGGTTTTGCCGGACAGATCGCGCAGGGGCGCGGCGGCCGAGGTGATCCCGGCCTCGAAGCTGCCGATCTGGATGACGGTGCCGCTCGCCCGGTCGGCACGCCAGCGTGCCATCAGGTCCGGCATGTTCGGGGCCGAGTAACGGTTGGCGCGGTTTTCGCCCTGATGCCGATAGAGCGCGATCAGCGTCTCTTCGTCCAGATCCGCCAGCAGAACGCGCCCCATCGTCGTGCTGGCGGCGGGCAGGCGGCTGCCCACGTGGACGATACTGCCAAGGCCCAGCCGGCTGGGCACCCGCAGCATGTACAGGACCAGCGCCCCGTCGCGCACGCCAAGATGGGTGGACCAATCGGTTTCATCGCGCAGCCGCTCCAGTTCCGGCAGGGCGATTTCGACCAGTTCGCGCGTGGCAAGATAGCCAAAGCCCAGCCGCATGACCGCTGGCCCCAAGGCATAGGTCTTTCGTGCCTCGTCATGCAGCAGATACCCCATCTGAGCCAGTGTATAGACGCTGCGAAAGGCGGCGGAACGGCTTTGCCCGATCTCTCGCGCGATCTCGGACAAGGACATTTCCCGCCGTTCGAGGGTAAAGGCGGTCAGCACCTCCAACCCGCGCATGAGGCCGGGCACAAGATAGCGATCCTGTGCCGGATCGAGGCGGGTGTTGGCTGTGGGTGTTTTGTCCATAAAACGCTGTATAGGATGTAAAACGCGAATTTGCTAGCCATCAGGCATCGAATTTCGGCGCGACACGACATGAGGATGCACAGATGAACATCAAGACCGACAGCCAATCCACTCTTGCGGCCGAGCTTTCGGCGCATACCGGGCGCTTTACCGACAAACAGTTCGACTGGAACGCCTTTCCTTCGAACGCCGGTTTCCCGGATCTGGCGCGGGCGCAGATGCGCTATATCGGGGCAGGGGGATCGCCCAAGGTGGGCGATACCTCGACGATGAAACCTGACCATTTCACCCTGTCGCTGATTTACAAGGAGCACGGCAAATACGCCGCCTGCCACAGTCACGAGATCGAAGAGAGCTTTCTCATCATCGACGGTGCGCTGATCGTCGGCTGGGAAAAGGACGGCGAGGTGGTCGAGGTCAACCTTGGTCCCAAGGACATGATCCTGAACGCGCGCGAGGTTGGCCACGGGTTTCGCGTGGACGGGCCCGAACCGGTGCTGATGTCGATTTCGGTCGATGTGGGCAAACCGCTGCCGCCGAAATACCACTATCACCCCAAGGAACACGCACCGGAACTGGCCCGCAGCTTTGGCGCGCAGCCCGGCAAAACCATGCGCTTTGATCGCAATGGGGCGCATGAGTTGCAGCAACTGATGGGCCAATACGTGATCCGACACACCGAGGCGCCGACGATCTGGGAAGAGGCCGGGTTCACCCGCAAGGTTTACGTCGGTGAGGGGGGGATCGCCAACGACAGTTGCCGCAAGGAAATGTGGGGCGTGCCAAGCCGTACCGGCGTGCAGGCTTTCACCCGGCCGGTCGAAGACGCGATGATGGTGCTTGAAGGTGCACTGATCGTGGGTTGGGAAGAGAACGGCGAAACCGTCGAAGTGGAACTGGGACCGCGCGATCTGGTCAAGACCCCGGCGGGCCGCAAACACTGGTTCCGCAACCCCTCGGCGGGTCATGCCACGGTCTGGACTGTCATCGGCTCCGCCGAAGAGGATGGCGTGGTCTACAAGGCGGTCTGAGCCGTCCATCACTCACTGTTTGGACTTCGGGGCGCCTTCGGGTGCCCCGCTTTCGGTTTTGCGGGGGCGGCCATTGGCCGAATGCGGCTGGTGGCCCTGAGCAGACAACTCCACAATGGCGGCTTGGAGCCCTTATTGACCGATGTTGCACCTTACTCCAATTTCGGCACATACGCAGCAGTCAACACCGGATGGGTCCAAAGAAATGAAAATTTGCACAATACTCGCAGGCCTTTTTTTGTCAGTTGCGCTGCCTGTATCGGCACAAGATGTACAGTGGCAATTGGTTGATACCGGAATCTTGTCCCACTCCACACACGGCGAGGGAATAGAGATGCGCATCCAACCTGATCCAGTTCCCAACGGTCTGTTTGCAAACGAAAACTTGGGGGATCTCATGTTGGCACTGTGCAAGCACTATGCTCCATCTGTCATTCCATTTGTGTTGCAACAAACCGATATCGAAGATCCGAACTTCATTGCGGTACGCATCGTTTCGGGAGGTGCGGTAGGACGCTATGTCTTGGAGACATACGCGATTTCTGACGGGCAGTGTGGAGGGGCACTGTAAGCTCGCCTTCTCGTTGAAAGTGGCCATTGGCGTGGCCGCAGCGAAATGGCGCTATGTCCCACTATCTGCCATCCGCCATGTATCAACTGCGTCCACGTCGGCTCGACAGTCGTGGCTGGAGACTGGTCTCCGTCTGGCCATTTACCGAGATCGTCGCAACAGGGGCGCTGACACCAACACCCCTGTTGATTTCGCGTCGCCCCGTCAGGCCGGAACCCCCAGTGACGCCTGCCATGCGTGAAAGCCATAGACCCAGTCAGCGTTTCCGCCTTCCTTGAGCCATTCGTTCGCCAGCGATCCGCGTTGAATGGCGGCGGTCCGGTCGCGGCGGGCGTCCTCGTAGGCGGTCAGCGCGGCCTCTACGGTGCCGGGCCCGTCGCACAAAGCGCGGGCCAGAACCACCGCATCTTCGATAGCCATGCAGGCCCCTTGCGCCATGAAAGGCACCATCGGATGCGCGGCGTCCCCCAGAAGGGTCGCACGCCCCTGTGACCAGCGCGGCATCGGTTCGCGCACATGCAGGGCCGAGCGCGTGACCTCGGTGCAAGCCTCTAGCAGGGCGCGGGCCTCGGGGTGGAAGTCCGCATAGGCAGCGCGTAATTCTTCCATGTCGCCGGGCAGGGTCCATCCTTCATCGGTCCAACCCTCCTGCGGGGTGGTGGCAAAGACAAATATCTCTTGCCCACCGGTCAGCGGGAAAGTCACGATCTGCCGCTCCGGTTCCGGCCCCCACCATTTGGTGAAACTGTCGAGGTTGGGCAGATCCTGAACGCGCGCGCGCGGCACAACCGCGCGCCACGAGACAAGCCCGGTGAACCGCGGATCGTCCTTGCCAAACAGCGATGTGCGCAAGGCGGAATGAATACCGTCCGCGCCGATCAGCACATCCGCCTGATGTGCCGAGCCATCCTTCAGCAGCAACGTGGCACCAGAGGCGCCTTGTTCCAGACCGGCCACCGGTGCGCCAAACCGGATAGTCCCGGGGGTCAGCGCCTCTTGTAGCGCGGACAGCAGGTCGGCGCGGTGAATGGTCAGTTGTGGCGCGCCGTATTTCTCTTCGGCGGCGGCGCTCATTGGCAGGCGCGATGTCTCGCGCCCGTCGTCCCACATGCGGCTGATGCGGAATTCCGGCCGGGCGGCGGTTTCGCGCAGGCGCGCGCCGATTCCCGCCCCCAGACCATCCAGCGCGTGAACGGCGTTGGGCGTCAGGTTCACATCGGCACCGATTCGCCCAAAGGCCGAGGTCTGCTCGTAGATCGTGACCGCGTGGCCGTGTGATTGCAGGGCGATCGCGGCGGTCATCCCGCCAACTCCGCCGCCTGCAATGGCAATTTTCAGGGGGGGCATCCTCTGTCTCCTGTCCGGCAAGTGTTCATAAAATAACGTTATGTTCAAATATAGACATTGGCGGGCGAATGAGCAGCTGTCAATCCATGCGACGCTGAGACGACGGAAAGATGAAAATCCGTTGACACAAGCAGCTCCCGTCGGGCAGTCTATATTTGAACATGATGTTTAAATATGAACACATCACTGGATCGACAGCCGCGATGGATGAGGGAGACCGGCACATGAGTGGACATGACGCATTCAAAGACAGGCTTTCGGAGCGTGCGCACGACACCAGCCGTCCGGCCCTGGCCAACCAGTGTCGCGGGCGTGACCTGGAGCCGGCGGAAATCGCATTGGCCGAGGCGCTGATGGAAATCTACGGCACCGGAGAGCACGACTTTGCCAAGGTCGCCGAGGCGCTGACCACCCGCGCCCTGCCAGCGCCGAAATCCGGTCGTACCGACTGGACCGAAAGCCTGCTGGGCGAGGAACTCAAGGCGATCAACGCAGAGCTTGACGCAGCATATGAGGTGCAGGGCTATGGCGCTTGAGTTTCGGAACGTCAGCAAGATCTTCCCGACCAATTCCGGCGTCGATCTGACCGCCGTCAAGGATGTGAGCTTTCGCGTCGAAGAGGGCGAATTCGTCTCTGCTGTCGGCCCGTCGGGCTGTGGCAAATCCACTATCCTGTCGATGACGGCGGGTTTGTACCAGCCCAGCATCGGTGAGGTTCTGGTCAGCGACGTACCGGTCACCGGCCCGAATGCGCATGTGGGGTTCATGCTGCAAAAAGATCTGCTGCTGCCTTGGCGAAATATCATTTCGAACATCGAGTTCGGGCTGGAGGCGCGGGGCGTGGCCAAGGATCTGCGCCGCGCACGGGCCATGCAGGAACTCAAGCATTGCCACCTTGAAGGTTTCGACCAGCAGTACCCCTATCAGCTGTCGGGCGGGATGCGGCAGCGCGCGGCGCTGGCGCGGACACTGGCCATCGACCCCGAGATCATCCTGCTGGACGAACCGTTTTCGGCGCTGGACGCACAGACCAAGCTGCTGCTCCAGAACTCTTTTGCCAAGACAATCGCAGAAGCTCGCAAAACCACGCTGTTGATCACCCATGATCTGTCTGAGGCCGTGTTGATGTCCGACCGCATTCTGGTGCTCAGCGAACGCCCCGGAACGGTGATCGCCGATATCAAGGTGGACCTGCCGCATCGGGATGAACCGATCAAGCGCCGCACGCTGCCCGAGGTGGGAGACTATGCCGCGCAACTCTTCAAACTACTGAAGCTCGAAGAAAAAGCAGCCTGACGACAGGGAGTCGTAGACAATGAAACAGATGGTATTCAAGACAATCGCCGCCGCGGCCTTTGCGCTTTCGGCGACGGTGGCAACGGCCGCCGACAAGGTGACCTATCTCTTCCCCGCCCCGGATTTCCTTCCGGCCTTCGCGCCGTTCCAGCTTGCCAAGGGCAAGGGTTATTTCGAAGAGGCGGGCCTGGACGTGACGTTCCGCGTCGGCAAGGGCGGCGCGGATGTTGCGACGCAGGTGGCGCTGGGCAATGCGGATCTTGGCGGCGGGATCGGGGATACTTCGATCATCGTGCGCGCCAATGGTCTGGACATCCGCGGCGTGGCTCTTTTGGGCGGGCGCGGGCTGACCCAGTTGGCGTGGCGTGCCGACAGTGGCATCACCGGCCCTGCGGACCTGAAAGGCAAGTCGGTCGGCGTTCTGTCGTTCCAGGACACCACCTATTACAACCTTCTGGGCGTTCTGGCCTCGGCCGGGCTGACCAAAAATGACGTCGATATACAGGCGGTCGGACCGGGCGGCATCATCCAGTTGTCCATCGCGGGCAAACTGCATGCCTTCTCTGGTGTGCCGGAATGGATTGCCGCTGTCGAAGGCGCGGGCGTCGAGATGGGCCAGATGCCGGTCGACAGCGTGTTTCCGGCGATGGCGCAGGCCATCATCGCCTCGGACAAGATGATCGCCGAAAACCCCGAGGTTGTGGCCGGGTTCGTCAACGCCGTGCTCAAGGGCATTCGCGACATACAGGAAGACCCGGAACAGGCCGCCAAGGATTACGTCAGCTTTGTTCCGCAACACAGCGGCAAGGAAAAGATGGTCGAGGGCGTGATGCGGGCCTATGCGGCGTTGATCTATCCCGAGGGTGAGAACCAGCCGCTGGGCACCTTCAACCCCGAGCGGATCAAGGCAGTTCAGACCTTCTACGTCGACAATGGCATCGTGCGGAACGCCGTGCCGATCGAAGACCTCTATACCAATGACTTCGTGAAATGACCGACGCAACGCAGATCCAGGCCGGGGTGGCAAAAGCCCCGGCCAGCGGACCCCGCTCCTCTTCCAAGACGACATCATCCGGGACAGCACGCATGGCACAGCGCCACTTGACGACCATCGCCAGCCTGACCCTGCTTGCCCTCGTGCTGCTGGCCTGGGAATACCTGCCGACCGCGCTTGAGGTGCCCCGCTTTATCATTCCGACGCTCAGCGACTGTCTGGCCGAGTTCAAGCGTATGTGGGCCTTCGAAGGGCTGTGGGGGCATATCGTTTCGACCGCACTTTATACCGTTCTGGGCTTTGCCATTGGCAGCCTGCTGGGGGCCGTGCTGGGCTATCTTTTGGGGATGTCGGCCTTTTGGGAAAAGGTGCTGTCGCCCTATATCCTCGCGCTTCAGATCGCGCCAAAAGTGGCCTTTGCCCCGCTGTTCATCATGTGGTTCGGCTATAACTCGATGCCCAAGCTCTTGGTGACCGTGCTGATCGTTTTCTTTCCGGTTCTGGTCAACGTGTTGCAGGCCATGCGCACCGTGGACCGCGACCTGATCAATCTGGCCCGTGCCTACAACCTGTCGCGCCTTGGCATCTTCTGGAAGATCGAGATGCCCTCGACCGTGCCGAACCTGATGGCGGGCCTGCGCATCGCCTCGACCCTTGCGGTGATCGGTGTGACCGTTGGCGAACTTGTGGGCGGCAACGTTGGGCTTGGTTTCCTGATTTCCTACGGCGGCGGACAGGCGAATGCGGCGATGGTCTTTAACGCGATCATCCTGCTGACCGTGATCGGCTTCCTGCTCTACTCGGTCCTCGTCCAGATCGAAGAGCGCGTTCTCCACTATCTGCCCAAGGCCCACGGCTGAGCCGCGGCTGCTATTCGAAGGGAACATGACAATGACTGCCATCGACAAGAAGGCGCTGATCGAAAAGCGCGTGAACGAGGGCCTGCGCGGCCAGTGGTACCCGGTTTGCAAATCGGTCGAGGTCAAAGCCTCGCGCCCCTACGGCACCAAGCTCCTTGGCGACAAGATCGTGCTGTGGCGCGACGGCTCGGGCAAACTGCGCTGTATCGAGGATTTCTGTCCGCACCGGGGCGCGCCGCTGTCATACGGCGAGGTCCACGAGGGCCACGTAGCCTGCCGCTATCACGGGGTGGTCGTGGACGGCGACGGCGTGGTGGTGCGGGTGCCCGCGATGCCGGAATGCGCATTGGAGGGCCGAAAGGCGCTGACCTCCTATCAGGTGACCGAGTCCAACGATGCGGTTTTCGTCTACGTGCCATCCGCGGACCGGCCGGAAGCGCCGGAGCTGGTGATGCCCGGCGTGATGACCGATGACGCATGGTCCGGCTTTCTCTGCACCTCGGTCTGGGAGTCGAACTATCGCTACGCTTTGGACAACCTGGCCGATCCGATGCACGGCTGCTACCTGCACGCCGAAAGCTTTACCTTGGCATATGGGTCCAAGCAGGACCTGATGAAGCTGGACAAAACGGAAAACGGCTTTCGGATCGAACGCGTCGGCCAGACGGGTGAGAACTTCGACTGGACCGAGTTCGAGGTCTACCCCGGAGACATGTTCTGTTTCCTTGAAATCCCCTATCCGCCCGCGGCGGGGCCGGGGGGGGTGTTCCGCATCGTCGGTTTCGTGACCCCGATGGATGAGCATACGACCAAGGTGTTTTTCTGGCGGATGCGCGAAGTCGAAGGCATGGCCCGCGAAAGCTGGCGTTTCCTCTATCGCGCCAAGATGGAAAAGACCCATTGGGACGTTCTGGAACAGGACCGCGTCATGCTGGAGGGCATGCCCGACGACGCCCGCAAGCGCGAGATGCTGTACCAGCATGACCTTGGTGTCAGCCGCATCCGCCAGATCCTGACCCGCGCCGCCAAGGCGCAGATCGAAGCGGAACTCAAGCAGGACAGCGTGGCGGCAGAGTGATGATGCTGCAAGGACGTCATATCCTGCTGACCGGCGCGGCGCGCGGGCTGGGGGCGGAAATCGCCCGCAGCCTTGCGGGTCACGGTGCCGAGCTGATCCTCGCCGATATTGCGCAGGACGAAGGCCGTGCCACCGCCGAAAACATTGGCGCGCGGTTCCTGCCCGTCGATCTGGGCGATCCGGCGTCGATCACAACGCTGGCCGGTTCCGTGGCCGAGATCACGGGCGGGCAGTTGCACGGTCTGGTCAACAACGGGGCAATCGCCACCGGCATCGGCGGCATCGGTTTCGAAGAGATCGAGATCGACAGCTGGGACCTTGTCCAGCGGGTGAACGTGCGCGGCACTTGGTTGATGACCCGCGCGGCAGCCCCGTTGCTGCGGGCGTCCGGGACCGGCCGGGTGGTCAACGTGGCCTCGGATACGGCGCTTTGGGGCGCACCGAACCTGATGTCCTACGTGGCCAGCAAGGGGGCCGTCATGGCGATGACCCGTTCTCTTGCGCGCGAGTTGGGGCCGGATCGCGTGGGCGTGACTGCCGTAGCGCCGGGCATCCTGACCACCGAGTCCACGGAATATGTGCCCGAGGCGCGGCACCGGCAGTATTCGGACGGGCGCGCCGTGCCCGGACCACAAGCGCCGGGCGAAATCACTGACGTGGTGGCTTTTTTGCTCAGCAAAGGCGCGCTGACGCTCACCGGGCAGGTTCTGCCCGTCAACAACGGCTTTGTGTTCCAATGACCGGTTGGCAGGAAAAATCCACCGGCGGGATCACATACCTTGAACGTCCCGGTACGGGGGAGCCGCTGGTTTTGTTGCATGGCATAGGGTCCGAAGCCGCCTCCTTTGCCCCTTTGCTGGAATGGATCGACCCGGCGCGCCGCGTCATTGCATGGAACGCGCCGGGCTATGGTGGCAGCGCGCCGCTGGCGATGGACTGGCCGCTGGCCAGTGACTATGCCGCCGCCTTCGCCGGGTTCTGCGATGCGCTGGATATTGGCCGGATGCTGCTGGTGGGCCATTCGCTTGGCACGCTCATGGGAGCCAGCTTTGCGGCACGGCACCGGGGACGGGTCAGTCGCCTTGTGCTGGCTTCTCCGGCGCTGGGGCATGGAGTGCCGCGGGGCGGGGGGCTGAGCTCTGCCGCGCAGGCACGGATCGACGATCTGGAACGCCTTGGCGCCGCACGATTTGCCGAATTGCGCGCCGCGCGTCTGATCCACGCGCCAGAGGCCAACCCGGCGCTTGTGGCGCAGGTGCAGGCGGCAATGTCAAAGGTCAGCCTGCCGGGCTACGGCCAGGCGGCCCGGATGCTGGCCTCGGGCCGGTTGCTGGACGATGCAGAACGGCTGCTGGTGCCGACCGACGTGATCGTCGGGGCCGAGGATGTGATCACCCCGCCCGAAAGCGCCCGACGGGCTTTTGCCGCTCTGGGGCGCAAGGCGAAGGGACAGATGACAGAAGTGCCCGGTGCCGGGCACGCGCTTTACCTTCAGGCCCCTGCGGCCTTTGCCGCGGCGCTGGCCGCACAGACAATGACCGCCGATTGACCGGCGGCCCGACGGAGGAATCCAGATGAGCGAGACCCAGATCCGCACCGGCAGCCTGCGCGGCATCATGATGCGCGGCCCGGGCCTGACGGCGACGCTGCCGTTTTACGAAGACATGTGGGGCCTGAAACTGGCCCATGACGAGGACGGCGTGGCCTTGCTGCGCGGCACCGGCTCCGAGCCCTTTCTCTATGGGCTGATGGAGGGCGATGTCTATGGCATCGAATATGTGCATTTTGCCATGCCCGACCGTGCCAGTACCGATGCCCTGCACGCGCAATGCCTTGCCAAGGGCGCAGACGTGCTGGCCGCGCCCGCCGACTTTGAGGATTGGGCCGGTGGCTACGGGTTCGAGATCCTTGACCCCGATAGGCGCCGCCTGCGGTTCCGCACTGAAGCGCGGCAACTGCCCGAGGAGCCGGATTGGTCCAAGCCGAAAAAGGTTAGCCATGTGGTGCTGAACACACCCGACATGGAAGGCGTGCAGAGCTGGTACGAGGATGTTCTGGGGTTCCGCACCTCGGATTATTCGGCGGACCAGATGGTTTTCCTGCGCTGCAACAGCGACCACCATTCGATCGCGCTTGTCCGCGCGCATTATCCCAGCGTGAACCACGTGGCATTCGAGTTGCCCACCATCGACGAATTCATGCGCGCCATCGGGCGGATGAAACAAAAGGGCCATGTGCCGACATGGGGGCCGGGCCGACACGGACCGGGCAACAACCCCTTTGCCTATTTCGTCTCTCCCTCGGGTTTTGTGATCGAATTTACCTCCGAGCTGCAACAGATCGACGAGGCCACGCATGAGGCGCAGGTCTGGCCGCGCGACAACCCCGAACTGATGGATCGCTGGATGACCGCTGGTCCGCCGACACCTGCGCAACGCGCGGTGATGCAGGGGCGGCCCGATCCGGGCTGGCCGGAGCTGGCGCTGAACAGCCGGGGGGCGGCGGAATGAATTTCGGCTACGATGGATCGGTGGCGGTGGTCACCGGCGGTTCCTCGGGGATCGGCCTTGCCACGGTCAAGGTGTTGTTGGGTTCGGGCGCGAAGGTCGCGCTGTGCGCGCGCAATGCCTCGCGGCTGGAAGATGTGGCCAGCGTGCTGCGGCGCGATTTTGGCGAGGATCGCGTGCTGTCACGGGCGTTTTCGGTGCTGGAGCCACCCGAGGTGAACGCCTTTGCCGAGGAGGTGCAGCAGGTCTTTGGCCGTTGCGACCTGTTGGTGAACAACGCGGGGCAGGGGCGCCTATCGACCTTCGCCGAGACCAGCGATCAGGACTGGCGCGACGAATACGAACTAAAGCTCTTTAGCCAGGTGCATCCGATCCGTGCCTTCCTGCCGATGCTGCGCAAGGCGCACGGGGCCATCGTGGCGGTCAATTCGTTGCTGGCCTACCAGCCCGAACCGCACATGGTCTGCACCTCTTCGGCCCGCGCGGGGGTTCAGAACATGCTGAAATCTCTCAGCGTCGAACTGGCCCCCGAGGTGCGCGTCAACTCGGTCCTCATGGGGCTGATCGAATCCGGCCAATGGACCCGCCGCTTTGCCGCGCGCGAGGACCAAAGCGTCAGCCGCGCCGATTGGTACGGCGCGCTGGCCGAAAAGAAGGGCATTCCACTGGGCCGCCTTGGCGACCCGGAAGAGGCCGCAAACGCGATTGCTTTCCTCGGCTCGCGGGCGGCCAGCTACATCACCGGCGCCCAGCTCGATGTTTCGGGCGGGCTGGCACGGCACATCTAGGGAGATGGGTATGAAACACCAACCAATTCAGCAGACCGAGACGGTCGGCGATTTTATTGCCCGTTACCTTGCCGATGTCGGTGTTACGGTGATGTTCGGCGTGATCTCGATCCACAACATGCCGATTCTCGACGCGGTGGCGCGACAGGGGCGGATCCGGTTTGTACCCGCGCGGGGGGAGGCCGGGGCCATGAATATGGCCGATGCCTATGCGCGGGTCTCCGGCGGAATGGGCGTTTGCCTGACCTCCACCGGGACGGCGGCAGGCAATGCGGCAGGTGCCCAGGCCGAGGCGCTGACAGCCGGCAGCCGTGTGCTGCACATCACCAGCCAGGTGGACCTTGCCTATGCCGACCGCGACCGCGCCGCGATCCACGACGTGCCGCGCCAGCCCGAGATGCTGCGCGGGGTTTCCAAGGCGGTGTACCGCATGTGGGATGCCAACGGTGCCATCGGTGCGCTGACGGCTGCGGTTTCTGCGACGCTTTCCGCGCCGAGCGGGCCGGTGTCGCTGGAGATCCCGGTGGATGTGCAGCGCAGCCTTGCCGCGCCGCAAGGGGTGGGGCACGCCCCGGTGCCCGTTCTGCCACGTGTGTCCGACGCGGTGATCGAGGACATCGCCAGCTATCTGCGGTCTGCGAAACGCCCGCTGTTGTGGCTGGGCGGCGGCGCGCGCGGTGCGGTGGCCGAGGCCACGGAATTGATGCGCCGCGGCGTGGGCATCGTGTCTTCGACCAATGGGCGCGGGATCGTGTCCGAGGAAGAGCCGGGAACGCTGGGCGCGTTCAACATGGGGCCGGAAGCGGTCGAGCTGTACGAGAGCTGCGATTTGATGATCGTTGTCGGCTCTCGCCTGCGGGGGAACGAAACCCGCAACAACGAAATGCCCTTGCCCCGCCCGTTGATCCAGATCGATGCCGATGCTTCGCAGGGTGGGCGCAACTACCCGGTAGAGTTGTTTGCCCATGGGGATGCGGCGGATACGCTGGCGCGGCTGCTGGCGGTGCTCCCCGATAGACTGGACTGTGACCGGGATCTTGGCTTTGACCTTGCCAAGGCGCGGGCCAAGGCCGAAGGCGCGCTGCGTGACCGGCTTGGACGCTATTCCACCTTGGCGGATGTACTCAGCCAAAAGGTGACCGAAGGCGGCCATGCATGGGTGCGGGATGTAACGATTTCCAATTCGACCTTCGGCAACCGCTATGTCCGGTTGAGCGAACCGAACCAGGGCGTTCATGCGCTGGGCGGCGGGATCGGGCAAGGCGTGTCCATGGGCATCGGCGCGGCGCTGGCCTGCACCGGCGCGCGCAAGGCGATCACGTTACTGGGCGATGGCGGCACGATGCTGGGGTTGGCCGAGGCCATCACTGCGGTCGATGAAAATGCGCCACTGGTCTACGTGCTGATGAACGATCAGGCCTATGGCGTGATCCAGAATATCCAGGACGCGCAATATGACAGCCGCCGCCATTACTCGGCGCTGCGGGTGCCCGAGTTCGACACCTTCTGCGCCTCCATCGGCCTGCCGCATCGCAAGGTTTCGGCGGTCGAAGACTTCGAGACCGCATTGGATGCGGCGCTGGCGGCGGACGGTCCGCAATTGATCGAGGTGGACATGGTCGCCATCGGTCCCTTCGCCGAGGCCTTTGCCGGACCGCCCGCCGGTGCGGCACAGAAAGAGGACTGAGCCATGCGGCTGGGACTGATCGGCTTTGGCAACATAGGCCGAACGCTGCTGGAGCTGCTGGCGCGCGCCGACCTGCACCCGGCGCATCTGGCCGTGCTGGTGCGCCCGGGCCGTGAGGCCGCCTTGCCTGCCAAGGTCGTGGCCGTGACCAGTGCCGAAGCCTTGTTGGCCGAACGTCCGGATCTTGTCATCGAATGCGGTGGTCACTCTGCCGTTGCCGAACATGGCCCCAAAGTGCTGCGCGCAGGGGTCGATATGGTTCAGGTGTCGGTCGGGGCCTTGGCGGATGCCGGACTGGAGGCGCAGTTGCGTGGCGCGGCACAGGAGGGCGGTGCCCGGCTGATCCTGCCGGCGGGCGCGGTTGGCGGGTTGGACCTGCTGTCGGCGCTGTCGGCGGCGGGGGACCTGCATGTCACCTATCGCGGGATCAAGCCGCCCAAGGCCTGGGCCGGAAGCCCTGCAGAGGAGGTTCTGGACCTCGACGGACTGGCTGCGCGCGAAGTGTTCTTTCGGGGCAGCGCCCGCGAAGCCGCGCGTGCCTTTCCCAAAAACGCCAATGTGGCGGCGGCGCTGGCCCTTGCGGGGGCCGGCTTCGAGGCGACGCAGGTCGAGCTGATCGCCGATCCCGCCGCACCGGGCAACCTGCATGAATATGACGTGCGGTCCCCGGTGGCGAATTACGCGATGCAGATCGAAAACCTGCCCTCGGCAGACAATGTGAAAACCAGCGTTTCGACGGTCTACTCGGTCCTGCGAGAGATCCGGAACCGCATGACACCGGTGGTGATCTGATGAACATGATGGACACGGTGCTGCCGGACGGGCGGCTGTATCTGGGCGGAGACTGGCGCGAGGGGCGCGGAGCCGAGATCACCTCGGTCTTTCCGGCGGATGGTTCGGTGAACCGGGTGCTGCGCGGGGCTTCCAGCGACGATGGCAAAGAGGCGATTGCGCGGGCCAAGTCCGCACAACCGGCTTGGGGCGCGCTGAAAGCCTTTGAGCGGGCGCGGGTTCTGTACCGCATCGCGGACGGGATCGAGGCCAATGCCGCCCGCATCTCGCGTATCCAGTCGCGCGATACCGGCAAGACGCTGACCGAAACGGGTGCGCTTGCGGCGTCGGCCGCCGGGACGTTTCGCTATTTTGCCGCTGTGGCCGAAACCATGGACGAGGAGATGACCGCACAACGCGGCAGTGCGCTGACGCTGTCGGTGCATGAACCGCTGGGCGTGGTCGCGGCGATAACCCCGTGGAATTCGCCCATCGCCTCGGATGCGCAGAAGCTGGCCCCGGCGCTGGCCGCTGGCAATGCGGTGATCCTGAAGCCGGCATCATGGTCGCCCCTGACGGCGCTGGAACTGGCGCGGATCGTGGATGAGGCAGGTTTGCCGAAAGGGTTGCTTTCGGTGCTGCCGGGGTCCGGGCGCGAGATCGGCAACTTGCTGGTCGAACATCCCGACATTGCCAAGGTTAGCTTTACCGGAGGTACGTCGACGGGCCGCACGCTGGCACGCAAGGCGGCGGAAAAGCTGATGCCTGTCAGCCTTGAACTGGGCGGCAAATCACCGACCATCGTCTTTGCCGATGCGGATCAGGATCAGGCCATCGCCGGGATTTTGTTCGGCATCTTTTCGTCCTCGGGGCAAAGCTGCATCGCGGGGTCGCGTTTGTTTGTCGAGCGGGCGATCTATGACGGGTTCGTGGCGCGGCTGGTCGCGGCTACCCGCGCACTGAAACTGGGCCACCCGTTTGAGGCCGGGACACAGGTTGCGCCGCTGGTCCATATGGATCACCGCGCCGAGGTGGCCGACCACGTGGACCGCGCAATCGCCGAGGGGGCCGAGTTGCTGTGCGGTGGCAAGGCGCCAGAAGGCGAGGATTTTGACAAGGGCAGCTACTACCTGCCCACGATCCTTGCCGGTGTGACAAACACGGCCCGCATCTGTCGCGAAGAGGTCTTTGGCCCGGTTCTGGTGGTTATGCCCTTTGACGGCGAGGATGACGTTGTCGCGCTGTCGAATGACAACGACTATGGGCTGGCCTGCGGAATCTGGACCCGGGATTTTCCACGCGCGTGGCGCATCGGGAGGGCGATCAAGGCCGGGACGGTCTGGCACAACACCTACAAGCAGTTCTCGATCTCGACGCCCTTTGGCGGTGACGGCGAAAGCGGCATCGGGCGGGAAAAGGGGCGTCAGGGCCTGCGTGCCTACATGACCCAGAAAAGCATCTACACCGATCTGAGCGGCGCGCCCCATCCCTGGGCCGGTGCCGCGCTGGAGGTATCATGACAGGCAAGATCGCAATCGTGGGCGCAGGCCCGTCGGGCTGCTACCTTGCGCAGGCCTTGCTGAAAAAGGCGCCGGACCTTGAGGTTGATGTGATCGACCAACTGCCGGTGCCTTATGGGCTGGTACGCTATGGGGTGGCCGCCGACCATCAGGGCACAAAGGCCGTCGCCCGCCAGTTTGCCCGTGTCTTTGAACGGCAGGGCGCGCGGTTTTTTGGCAATGTCACGATTGGCAAGGACGTCAGCTTGGATGCCCTGCGCGATGCGTATGATGTGGTGGTTCTGGCGGCGGGCCTGTCGGCGGACCGCAGGCTGGGAGTGCCCGGCGATGACCTGCCGGGCGTTTACGGCGCGGGCCGTTTGACGCGGGCATTGTACGAACACCCAGAGGCAGAGGCGCTGCCCGATCTGGGGGCGCACCCGGTCATCATCGGCAATGGCAACGTGGCCATCGACCTGTTGCGCCTTCTGGCCAAATCGCCGGCAGAGCTTGATGGGTCCGATCTGGGGGAAGGGCCGGGTCACTGGTTGGCAAGCAGCGGGATCGAAACGATCACGATCACCGGGCGCTCGCCCGCGGCGCGGGCCAAGTTCGATCCTGTCATGGTCAAGGAACTGGCCAAGTTGTCCGACGTGGCGATTGAGGTTGTGAACGCGGGAAACAGCGCGGAACCGGCGGAGGCCAAGAGACTAGAGGCACTGGCGACGATTTCCGGGCAAGAGACCGGCGCGCGTCGCATTGTCTTTCGGTTCGGGCTGAAGCCTATGGCCGTGGAAGGCGACGGCAAGGCACGCGCCGTTCGGTTCGATACTGGCACGGGTGAAGAAGTGCTCCCCTGCACCTCGGTGCTGACGGCTATCGGTTTTCAGGCCGCACCGGGCCTGCCACGCGATGTTCTGATCGGTGATGCGCTGGATGCCGGGGCCGGGCGGCTGGCACCGGGTCTGTACGCGACGGGCTGGTTCCGGCGCGGTCCGCGCGGGACGATCCCCGAGAACCGGGCCGATGCGCAGGCGCTGGCCGAGGTGATCCTTGCGGATCTGTCCCCCGACGCTGTGCGCGCTGGTCGTGCGGTTCTTGGCGCGGCGGACAATATCGTCGATTACGCAGGCTGGTGCCGCATTGACAAAGCCGAAACAGATTCCGCGCCAGAGGGGCGCTGCCGCAAGAAAATCGCGACCCGGCCAGAGATGCTTGCGGTCGCAGTGACAAGGGAGACCACGACATGCTGATCACCATTCTTTATGGCACTGAAACCGGCAACGCCGAGATGCTGGCCGAAGACATCCAGTCCGAGGTCGAGACAGACCACGAGGTCGATCTGGCCAACCTTGCGGATTTCGCGCCCGAGGATTTCAGCGCGGACCGGTTTTACCTGTTGGTCTGCTCAACCTACGGTGACGGGGACCTGCCCGCCTCGGCACAGCCTTTTGCCGAAGCGGTCGCCACGGCAAAGCCCAACCTGTCCGGCATCCATTTCGGGATCTTCGGATTGGGTGACAGCGAATATGACGAGACGTTTAACCACGGGCCCAAGAAACTGGCCGAACTGATGATCGCCCATGGGGCGCATCAGGTCGGTGAGCGCGTGGCGCATGACGCGTCGGGCAGCGATCTGGCCGAAGACCTTGCCTTTCCCTGGGCCGAGGCCGTGATCGCCGAAGTGTCGCAAAAGCTGGGCGAGGCGGCCTGATGACGCCCGAGGCGCTGCGCGACCGGCTGAACCGCCCATGGCAACATGGGCAGCACGCGGATCTGCGTGGCATCACCTGCGAAGGACGGCTGGACCTCAGGGAATGCGACGTGGCGGGGTTTGACCTGTCGGGGGCATATTTCCCGGACGGCGTGGATGCGCGCGGCGCCCGGTTCCTTGGCCTCAGCTGGTTCCTGGGGGCGCGGTTCGGCGGGCCGGTGGATTTCTCCGGTGCGGTCTTCCTGAACGATGCCCGCTTTGAAGGCTGCGATTTCGAGGACAGGGCCGGCTTTCGCGACTGCGAGTTTCGGGGCATCGGTCGCTTTGATGCGGCGCAGTTCCGGCGTGGTGCGGAGTTTTCCGGTGCGGTGGGTTATGGTAACTGCTCGCTTCAACAGGTGGAGATCGCGGACAAGGCCGATTTCCACAACAGTGAGTGGCTGGGCGGTTTGTGGTGTCAGGATGCCCGCCTGCCTGTCGGGGCAGACCTGACCGAGACTCAGGTCCATGGCCGCCTGTGGCTGCGCGGAGCACGGCAGGGCAATGCCGCGCTGACCGCTTCCGACTTCGGGATGGCCTTTGGCTATACCTACCTCTGACCTCTGACCCCTACATCTGTTCCGAAGCCCAGCCGCGATAGCCCAATGCTTCGGAAATTTCGCGTGCTGCGGCTTTCAGCTCCGCTGCGATCCGGTTGACCAGCGGGCTGTCAGGCGCAAAGGCGCTGACATGACCGGTGACATTGATGGCGGCCACGGCGCTGCCTTGGTGATCATAGACGGCCACGGCGGCAGACCCGATTTCATGTTCGAAATTTGCCACGCTCCATGACATGCCGCGCGCTCGATCCTCGGCCAGTTGGTTTTCCAGCTCTTCAAGGCTTGTGCGCGTCTTGTCAGTGAACGCCTCCAGCGGGTGTGTGCTGTAAAGCGCCCGAAGCTCGGCCCCCGACAGTTCAGCAAGCAGGATCCGCCCGATGGTCGTGGCATGGGCCGGTAGATGTGTGCCCTCCCGAACGGTGCTCGCCAGATGCGAATTCGGAGTTTCACGCGCAAGATAGATGATCTCGCGCCCTTCGCGTATCCCGAGGTGGGCCGACAGATTGAGGCTCTCGACCAGTTTCCCCAGGATCGGACGTGCGGTGGGGATCAAACCGCGTTCATTCAGCGCTTCGGTGGCAAGGGCGATCAACCCGGTCCCAAGCCGATAACCGCCGTCGTCCGGGAGGGTCTCGATGATGCGTTCTGCTTCCAGCGTGGCCAGCAGGCGGATCAAGGTGGTTCGATTGATGCCAATCTCCTTGGCGGTCTTGCTGGTGTTCCGACACCGATTGCCGGCCGCGATATGGCGCAGGACGGCCAGCGCGCGCACCACGGGGGGCACGGAGTAGTCGGGATTGGTTTTCGACGGGGCTTGCTCTGACATGCATTCTTCTCGGGCAGGGGTGTCCATATTTGAACAAGTAGCGTGAAGTTTGACCATTTGTCGATCAGGGATTCCCCGCAGAGCGCTTATTCACGGGCAATCGGACACAGATCCTTCGGAAACCCGTGCCACATGGCGTTTCATTGGCGTCCGGGAGAGGCCGGTGAGGTGACTCGCATGGCCCAAACCCCGGATTCTCACCGAACTTGCCCTGAATCGGCACCCTGAATCACCGAAAACCGGTGCGAACCGGCAGGGGAGGGCGCTGAAACGGAGTCCAGAAGTGGAGGCAGGCCAGTTCCCGGTTGCCAAAATGTCCAAAAATTCATCATGAAATCAGTATCTTGAAGAAAAAATGACGGAACCATGAAAAAAACCGCTTGCGGGTTTATGTTGGTATCCGTAAAAGCCCCTTCACCGGCGGCGCTGAGGCGCTGACGGGACGCCGGACGGGACGGCGGGGCGATGCTCCAAGGTTCTGCGAGGCAACAATCTGA
>NZ_JAHUZG010000003.1 GCF_019218285.1 Antarctobacter sediminis | reverse complement strand
GCGCCGCATCCTGCGCAAGATCGCCGAAAACGACTACGGATCCCTCGGTGACACATCAACACTCGCAGACCCGACCGTCGTCGATGACCTCATCCAAAACAGAATGAACAAGGCGTAAGGCCACGCCCCATGCCAGACGGAAACAGCCGCCGGTCATCCCGGCGGCTGTTTTCATTCACCCGTCCAAGGGTCAGCCCAACACCCCTTCGAAGGCCGCCAAATGGCTTTCCGAGCCTGCCAGCAGGTTCGCATAGACCCCCTCCAGCGCCGTCCCCTCGACAGTCTCGATGGCCGCGGCGATATCGGTGATGTCCTTGCTTTCGATCGCTGCCCCGACCTCCAGCGCCGAGGTCAGCGACAGCGCGCCCGTCGCGATCAGGTCGTCGTAGAGCGCCTGCAATTCCGGATCCTCGAAACGGCCCGCCTCGTTGTAAACGAACTGATCCGTGTCCAGCCCCATGGCCTCGGCCTGTTTGACGAGGGCGTTGAAATGGCTGTCCTCGGATCTTGCGATATTGGCGAAAACCCTCAGGCCGTAGAGTTCATAGAAGGCTTCGTAAATGTCGCCGGCGAGTTTTTCCTCTTCGATCATGTAGATCAGTTCGGCCACGACCTCATCGCTGTAGGTCACATCGGTCACGGCGACCTCGTCCGTCCCGGGAACGGCAGCCTTTGCGGCATCACGATTGGCCCCGAATTGCCACCCGGCAGCCCCGAACTGCTTTGCTTGTTTCATGCCCATCTCTTTTTAATCATTCCATGTGGGGCGCGCTTCCATTCACATATTAAAATCACTATATGAATCGCGAAACCGGAAAGCCTGCGCATCTTTGCTAAATTATGCCGGAGACAGGTCAAACCGGCAAAGATCTGCCCAGAACCAAGGGCGCCATGATTTGGCCGGAAACTCTCCACAATTCGACCGAACCCGCTGCGCGGGAATTCTTCGCATGGTACTCTGCTTGTGTGGGGGCACTCTGGACGGAGCTGCCCAATGCAATTCACAGTCTCTCCGCTGCTCACCGCCCCTCAGGTCAGCGGCCATCCGCAGGGTCTGCCCGAGGTTCGGCCTCCCAACGCCGACCCGGCCAAGATCACGCCCATCGCCGACAGCCGCAACCCCGAGGCAGGGCTGAAGGATGGCAAGGCGCCAACAAAATTCTGGCGCGCCGTCAATGGCGAACCGGACCCCGCGACCCATGCCGCGCCGCCGTCGATCATGCAGATTACCATCAGCCAGATGCTGGACGAACAAAGTCCGGACAACCGCGGCGACACGGCCGCCGGCACCGCGCCGGATCAACTCTCTGGTGGAAAGGACGCGCGCAGCTCTGTTTTCAGCACCTTGCCGTAGTTGTTCTTGGGCAGCGAGTCCCGCGCCACATAGGCCTTTGGCCGTTTGAACCGGGCGATCCGATCAAGGCAATGCGCATCCAGCGCGGCCTTGTCCAGCGCCCCGTCGCATACGACGAAGGCCACCACCTCTTCGCCCCATTCCGAATGCGGGCGACCGACAACGGCCACCTCCTGCACGGATGGATGTTCCAGCAGGGCTTCTTCGACTTCGCGGGGATAGATATTGGTCCCGCCCGAGATGATCAGGTCCTTGGACCGGTCTTTCATGGTCACATAACCTTCGGGGTCCATCGCCCCCATGTCGCCGGTCCAGAGCCAGCCGTCTTGCAGCGTCTTGGCGGTGGCCTCGGGGTTTTGCCAATATCCGGGCATCACCACATCCCCACGCACGCAGATTTCACCCACTTCGCCATGTGGCAGCGTCTGACCGTCCTCGCCAGCGATACGGACCTCGACCGCGGATTGCGCCCGACCAACGGACCCCAGCCGCTCGCGCCAGCGCGGATGGGTGCGGTCCGCCACGTCTTGGCGCGACAGGGCGGTGATACCCATGGGGCATTCCCCCTGCCCGTAGATCTGGACGAAGACCGGGCCGAAATGATCGACGGCCTCGATGATATCGGCATTGTACATGGGGCCACCGGCATAGACGATGGTTCGCAGGCCTGAGCCGTTGCGCCCCTTCGCGCGGGCGTGGCGGGTCAGGCGCTGCACCATTGTGGGGGCCATGAACATATGCGTGCTGCCAAAATGCGCGGCGAGGTCCAGCACCTCGGACTCGTCAAAACCGCCAGACGCGGGAAAGACATGCCGCGCCCCGGCACGCGTCTGCATCATGTTGTAAATCCCGGCGCCATGGCTGAGCGGGGCCGCGTACAGCGCCGCGTCCTCGCCCCGGACAAGATCACAATCCGCCTGATAGCCCAGCGACATGACCATCAGCATCCGGTGCGTGATGACCACCCCCTTGGGGCGCCCGGTTGTGCCGGAGGTATAAAACAGCCACGCCAGATCGCCGGGCGCGCGCGGCTGGACGCCGTGCAACGGATCGAACCCCCGCATGGCCTGCCATTCACATGTGCCGGTGTCGATCACCGGAACCTGAGCGACCTCGGCCAGACCGGACGCAAGATCGGGCGTGGCAAAGACCAGTTGCGCGTCTGAGTCGGCAAGGATGAAATCGGCCTCACGCGGGTGCAGCTTGGCATTGATCGGCACAACGGCGGCCCCGGCGTGCCATGCGCCGTATTGCGCCACGAGGTAATCGGGCACGTTCTTCATGAAGAGGGCCACACGGTCCCCGGGCCCGATGCCCCGCGCCACCAGCGCGCCCGCGACACGCAGGGCCTCGGCGTGGAAATCCCCATACGTGGCAACGCATTCTGTTCCAAGGTGCAAGGCCGGACGGTCCGGTGACAGCTGTGCGGTCGCGGCCAGCCACGTGGAAATATTCATGTCGTGTCCTCCCCGAAGCGACCCTAGGCGCGCCGGACGCAAGCCGCAATATGGCCCGTTACAGCCCGGTTTGGCCCCGGATTCGCCCGGGTCGCGCGATAGCGCTCACGCATCCTGTCCGGCATCGCTTTTCACCGGTCGCGCCATACCCTATAAGCTGCGCTGAGCCCGCCGGTCCCACCGGCAACGGGCCATTTGGACATGGCGAGGATGGCATGAGCGAGAACAGGACCGAGGCAGACGTTGCCTTTATCGAGGCGCTGGCGGAAGTACTGAAGAAAAACGAGCTGACCGAACTGGAGGTCATGCGCGAATACGGCGATGACGACAGCCTTCAGGTGCGCATCAGCCGCGCGGTGACCGTTGCCGCCCCGGCCCCGGTGGCCGCAGCCCCCGTCGCCGCACCGGCCGCCCCGGTGGCCGCAGCAGCCCCCGCCGCCGCGGCGGACAGCATGCCCGAGGATCCTGCCGCACATCCCGGTGCGGTGACCTCGCCCATGGTGGGCACGGTCTATATGCAGGCAGAACCGGGTGCGGACCCGTTCATTGCCGTTGGCGCCACCGTCAAGGAAGGCGACACGCTGCTGATCGTCGAAGCGATGAAGACCATGAACCATATTCCCGCGCCCCGCGCCGGGACGGTCAAGCGCATCCTTGTCGAGGACGGCGCACCGGTCGAATACGGCGCCCCGCTGGTCATCCTCGAGTAAGCGCATGACCCACAAGATCCTGATCGCAAACCGTGGTGAGATCGCGCTGCGCGTGATCCGCGCCTGCCGCGAAATGGGCATCCCCTCGGTCGCCGTGCATTCCACCGCTGATGCGGATGCGATGCATGTGCGCATGGCGGATGAAACCATCTGCATCGGCCCCGCCCCTTCGCCCGACAGCTATCTGTCGATCCCGGCCATCATCTCGGCCTGCGAAGTCACCGGCGCGACGATGATCCACCCGGGCTATGGCTTTCTGTCGGAAAACGCCCGGTTCGTGCAGATCGTCGAAGACCACGACATCACGTTCATCGGCCCTTCGGCGGAACATATCCGCACCATGGGTGACAAGATCACCGCCAAGGAAACCGCCAAGGAACTGGGCATCCCGGTTGTTCCCGGTTCCGAAGGCGGCGTGAACAGCGTGGCCGAGGCCAAGGAAATCGGTGCCTCCTTCGGCTATCCGGTGATCGTCAAGGCAACCGCCGGCGGCGGTGGCCGCGGCATGAAGGTGGCCCGCGACGAAGCCGAGATGGAGCGCGCCTACCAGACCGCGCGGGCCGAGGCCAAGGCGGCCTTTGGCAACGACGAGGTCTATATCGAGAAATACCTTCAGCGCCCGCGCCACATCGAGATTCAGGTCTTTGGCGATGGTCAGGGCAACGGCGTCCACCTTGGCGAACGGGACTGTTCGCTGCAACGTCGCCACCAGAAGGTATTTGAAGAGGCCCCCGGCCCCTCGATCACGCCCGAGGAACGCGCCTATATCGGCGGCGTCTGCGCCAATGCCGTGGCCAAGATGGGCTACAAGGGCGCCGGGACGATCGAGTTCCTCTACGAAGATGGCGAGTTCTACTTCATCGAGATGAACACCCGCTTGCAGGTGGAACACCCCGTGACCGAAGGCATCTTTGGCGTCGACCTCGTGCGGGAACAGATCCTTGTCGCCTCGGGCGAAAAACTGTCGTTCACTCAGGATGATCTCAAGATCAATGGCCACGCCATCGAGGTGCGGATCAACGCCGAGAAACTGCCGGAATTCCGCCCCTCGCCGGGGACGATCACCCATTTCCACGCGCCCGGCGGTCTGGGTGTGCGGATGGATTCCGCGCTTTATGACGGCTATCGGATCCCGCCCTACTACGACAGCCTGATCGGCAAGCTGATCGTGCATGGCGCCGATAGGCCCGCCGCGCTGGCGCGCCTGAACCGCGCTCTGGGCGAGCTGATCGTCGACGGGATCGACACCACCGTGCCCCTGTTCCACGCGCTGCTGCGCGAAAAGGACATCCATACCGGTGAATACAACATTCACTGGCTGGAGAAATGGCTGGAGGCGGGCGGGCTGGAGTGATCCACCACACCGCGCCCCGGCCTTGCGCCGGGGCCTCTCCTTGCGGTCCGGGAGGTCCCGGATCAGGTCCGGGACGGGTTTCGTTCATCGGCAAACCGGATATTGTCGCCGCATGAGCGTCACCCCCGATCTTCTGTTACAGGCTTATCGCACCGGCATCTTTCCGATGGCCGAACGGCAGGACGACCCGGATATCTTCTGGGTCGACCCAAGGCGGCGGGGCATCCTGCCGCTGGACGGGTTTCGCGTGTCCCGCAGCCTTGCAAAGCGCCTGCGACGGCAGGATTACAGCGTCACCCTGAACAGCGATTTCTCGGGGGTGATCGACGGCTGTGCCGACCGGCAGGAAACCTGGATCAACGCGGAAATCCGCGATCTCTATCACGCGCTGCATGCTCAGGGGCACGCGCATTCGCTGGAGGTCTGGATGGATGGCAAGCTGGTCGGCGGAGTCTATGGCGTTGCTGTCGGTGCCGCCTATTGCGGCGAATCGATGTTCTCACGCCGCACCGATGCGTCGAAAATCGCGCTGTGCTGGCTGGTTGACCTGCTGAACCGCACTGGCTTTACCTTGTTTGACACGCAGTTCCTGACGCCGCATCTGGCCAGCCTTGGCGGCAAAGAGATCACCCGCCACGAGTATCGGACCATGCTGGCTGCGGCACTGAAGCAACCGGCAGAGATCCTGAGCGCCCCACTCGCCGCTTCGGGGGCCGAAGTGGCCGCACGGTTGCGCGGCACCGGCCATGCACTGTGATGAACCTATGGGCCCGGCTTATTCGGCCTGCGTGCAGCGCAGAACCCAGACATCGTAACGCGCGTGATCCATCGGGTTGAGCGCAGGCGCCGAGGCCACCATCCAACCGGAAAAGATCGGCTGCGCCACGCCCGCCTCGCGCACCGTGAGAAAGGCATAGGCATCGCCCGAGGGATCTTCCTCGGGATAGCGGCATTCCTTCAACACGATCTCAATCAGCCCAAGGGCGGCGGTTTCGCCGTTCATCAGCGTCACGTCGCTGACCTTGGCGTTCAGCTTGTCCAGCCCGCGCAACACGGCACCGGTGCCCGTGGCGGTACGCTCTTGCGCCGCAAGCGGCGCGGCCAGACACAGCAGGCCCAGCGCCAGCGCGCGGGCACCGATCATTCCTCTTCGCTCCCGCCGATATAGCGCAGCAGCAGGTTCAGCAGGCTGACCGAGCCTTGCGTATCAAGGATCTCTTGTCCGGCCGCGTAATAGTCGAACGAGCCGCCCGGCGAAATTTCCACGTAATTGCCGCCCAACAGGCCTTCGGAGGCAATCAGGATTACGCTGTCGTCGGGGATCTTGACCAAGTCGTTCAAAACCACGGTCGTATCAACCCGGTAGGTTTCCTGATTCAGGACAATGTCCGTGACGGTGCCCACCTTGACCCCGGCCAAACGGACATCTGTGCCAACGCTGACGCCTTCGACCGACCGGAAAGAGGCGGTCAACTCATAGCCCTGCGATCCCAGAGCAAAGCCGGTGCTCTGCACGGTATAGGCCCCAAAAGCCAGCGCCGCCGCAAGCACGGCGCCGCCCACGGCCACTTCGGCCAGAGAATGGGTCATTCGGGCGACCAGGCCTCGTAATCGCGGCGCTCTGCCGGGGCTTCGCGGCGGATCGACCCGGCCGGCGCATAGGCCAGCGCGGTCCCGGTGAGGTTCTCGCTATGCGGCTTTTCCCACGACTTGTGGGCAAGCGGCCGGTCGGTCGGCGCTTCCTTGAAGGTGTGGTGCAGCCAACCGTGCCAGTCGGGGCTGACGCGGCTTGCCTCAGCTTCGCCGTTGAAGATCACCCAGCGGCGTTTGCCGTCGCGTGTCTGGTAGAAGGTGTTGCCCTGCTCGTCCTCACCCACTTTTACACCCTTGCGGCTGGTGTAGATGAGCGTGTTGAGCGTAGCGCCATTCCACCAGGTCACGGCGCGGAGAAGGGTGTTGAGAATGCCCATGGACGACTCCTGTTCCTTGTCGCCCCTTATGGCGAATTCGCCGGGCGGGGTCCAGTGCCCCGCATGACGCAGGGCGCGCGTTTACCGCGTGGCGCGTTTTTGCTGGGCCGACGGGCTTGGTGAACATATTGTTAACACAAAGACACGGCAGGTTGGCGATGACCCATAAGATGAAAAACGGGCGAGCAGACATGCAGGACGTGACAGTGGCGGCGCGATGCCGGGGGGTTGATGTGCCCATCTCTCCCTTTCTGACCGAAACGCGCCAGCGCCGGATCGAAGCCGGCCGCTATGAAGGTGACGAAATCGCGGGCGCGCTGTCCGTGGTGCGCCCCGGCGACCGGGTTCTGGAACTGGGTGCCGGTCTGGGCGTGGTCGGTGCCGTCATCGCACGGAACGCCGATCCGGCCGCCATGTTAAGCTTTGAGGCCAACCCGGACCTGATCCCTCATATCCGCATCCTGCACCGTCTGAACGGGCTGGAGGACCGGATCGAACTGCGCAATCAGGTCCTGATGAGCGGGCCGGACCGGCCCGAAACCCGACGATTCTATCTGCGCAACTCCTTTCTCGGATCTTCGCTTGTGGATGCCGAAAACCGCAACACCCGCGAAGTTGAAGTGCCCACGGCCGCATTGGACGATGTGCTGCGCGAGTTCCGCCCCGATGTGCTGATCATGGACATTGAAGGCGGCGAACTGGAATTCCTTGAACAGGCCGAACTGCGCGGCATCCGCGCCGTGGTGATCGAGTTCCATCCCGGCGTTTACGGCACTCAGGGCGCCAAGACCTGCAAGGACCGCCTGCGCGCCATGGGCTTTCAGAAGGACGAAACCGTCTCGACCCGCTTTGTCTGGACCTGCTCGCGCAATATCATCCGGCTGGAACCGCCCAGCCCGGCCGGTGGCTGGTCCTGCCAGATCGCCCGGCTGAAGCATCCGCAGGTCCTGCCGCCCACGCATCGGTCACATGTTCAGCCTTCGGGGGTGCTGAGCGCCGCCGGGCAGGTTGTCCCCCACGCCACCACATGGCGCAACGCACGGTTGCTGACGCCGCCACCGAAACCGGTCAAGGATGCAGAGCGTCTGCCCGGTCGCTGGCTTTGGGGCGGCGTGTTGTGGCGCTATTTCCCGCACTTCGTCACCGAAAGCGTAACACGGCTCTGGGCGCTGGAACATATCGACGCCAACCAGTTCGACGGCATCCTCTTTACGCCCAAGAACCCTACGAACACCGACCCGCTGCCGCCCTTCCATGCCGAGTTCCTGCGCCTCATGGGCTGCGACCTGCCCATTCACGAGGCCCGCGCGCCCTGCGTGCCGGACGAATTGATCGTTCCCGGTCAGGGATTTGGTCTGGGCGAAATCAGCCGCGGTACGGATCGGTTCATCGAAAGCGTCGCGCTGCGGTTCGCACAGCAGGTGGCTCCGAAAGGCCCCGAGAAGCTGTACATCAGCCGGTCCCGGCTGGGCGCCGGGCGCGGCTCGCTGTTGGGAGAAGAGCGGCTAGAGGCGTTGCTGGCCGAGCAAGGCTATGAGATCTTTCATCCACAGGCGCATTCGCTGACCGAACAGGTCGCCCGCTACAAGGCCGCGAAACAGATCGTCGCCGCCGAAGGTTCGGCACTGCATTTTCTTGCTTTCGTCGCGCGGCCCGATCAGCGGGTGGCGATGATCCTGCGGCGACGCTCGGGGGCCACGAAACATATCTCGGCGCACCTAGAAAGCTTTTCCGGGCGCCCGCCGCTGTGGATCGAGACCCTGCGCCGGGCGTGGATGCCCAAGGGAGAGGTGCGCAAGCGGCTGGCCGTGGGCGAGCCTGATTTCGCAGCCGTGCAGGCGGCGCTGATCGAAAATGGCTTTGTCGCGCCGGGGCCCGTTTGGCAGCAGCCGGAAGAAGCCGCGATGCGGGCCGAACTGGGTGACGGTTTTACGCTTTTGGAAGACGAGCCCCGTCTGGCCGGGTGACACCCTTTGCAGATCGACCGCTTGGAGGGGGCGCTGCCCCCGTCGCCTTTGGCGACTCCCCCGGGATATTTCAGGACAGAAGAAACAAGGGCGCGCCGCGTATAGGCCGCGACGCGCGACAGGATCTCAATGCGCGGATGATGCGCAGCGGGATCCGTCATTTCCAATCAGCGGGCGAGGGTCGTCACTTCGATTTCGATCCGGTATTTCGGATCGATCAGGTTGCATTCCACCATGGTGGCCGCCGGTGGGTTTTCACCAAAAGCCTCTTGCAGGATAGGCCAGCAGGGTTCGAATTCATGCCGGTCTGGCAGATAGTAGGTGACGCGCACCGCGTCCGAGAGGCTGCTGCCGGCCTTTTCCAGCGCCGTCTTGATGGTTTCCAGCGCCGCGCGGCATTGATCCTGCACAGTGTCGCCCTGCCCCACGGTGCCGGCGACATGAACAAAGCCGCCGGCGACGACGGCGCGGCTGTAGCCGATCTTTTCCTCGAACGGACTGCCGGATGAGATACGTGTGATGGTCATGGTCCTGTTTTCCTTGGACAAAAGAAAGGCGGGGTAAAACCCCGCCCCGCATTCGCTATAAAAAGTCCGGTCAGCCGGCAGAAGCGCCTTCTTTCTTCTGATCCGCGTAGATCATCAGCGGCTTGGCCTCGGATGTGACCGATTCCTCGTTCACGACAACCTCTGTCACTTCATCCATGCCCGGCAGTTCGAACATCGTGTCCAGAAGGATGCCTTCGAGGATCGAGCGCAGGCCGCGCGCACCGGTCTTGCGTTCGATGGCCTTCTTCGCGATGGCCGAGAGCGCGTCGTCGGTGAAGTCGAGCTTGGTATCCTCCATCTCGAAGAGACGCTGGTATTGTTTTACAAGCGCGTTCTTCGGCTGGGTCAGGATGGTGACAAGTGCATCCTCGTCCAGATCCTCAAGCGTGGCGATCACCGGCAGACGACCAACGAATTCCGGAATCAGACCGAATTTCAGCAGATCTTCGGGTTCGAGATCCTTGAAGACCTCACCCACGCCGCGATCGTCGTTGTCGCGCACGTCGGCCCCAAAGCCCATGGCCGAGCCCTTGCCCCGCTGGGCAATGATCCGGTCCAGGCCGGCAAAGGCACCGCCGCAGATGAAGAGGATGTTCGTGGTGTCCACTTGCAGGAATTCCTGCTGCGGATGTTTGCGCCCACCTTGCGGCGGCACGGAGGCCACGGTGCCTTCCATCAGTTTCAGCAGCGCCTGCTGCACACCCTCGCCCGACACGTCGCGGGTGATCGAGGGGTTTTCCGACTTGCGGGTGATCTTATCCACTTCGTCGATGTAGACGATGCCACGCTGCGCCCGTTCGACGTTGTATTCGCTGGCCTGAAGCAGCTTGAGGATGATGTTTTCCACATCCTCGCCCACGTAACCTGCCTCGGTCAGCGTGGTGGCATCGGCCATTGTGAAGGGCACATCGAGGATGCGCGCCAGCGTCTGCGCCAACAGGGTCTTGCCGCAGCCGGTGGGTCCGATCAGCAGGATGTTGGATTTCGCCAGTTCGATGTCCGACGATTTCTGCGCGTGGTTCAGACGCTTGTAATGGTTGTGAACCGCGACCGAAAGAACACGCTTGGCCGTGGCCTGACCGATCACGTAATCGTCCAGCACATCACAGATTTCGCGCGGCGTCGGCACGCCATCCGAAGCCTTGAGCCCGGCCCCCTTTGTCTCTTCGCGGATGATGTCCATGCAAAGTTCGACACATTCATCACAGATGAATACGGTGGGGCCCGCGATCAGTTTGCGCACTTCGTGCTGGCTCTTGCCGCAGAAGCTGCAGTAGAGGGTATTCTTGCTATCGCCGCCTGAATTAGTTGCCATCAGTCGCACCTTTCCCGGTGTATCCCGGTTTCCTGCTTCGCCGGCGACCGGCCTTTGCGCCCCACAAACGCCGCCTGCCGCCAGTGTCCGGTCAGCTTAGGCCACGTGGTCGGGCGCGACAATCCGAAAATTCGCCCCACCCCGCACCGCGAGGTGGGGTTGATTAATCAGGCGTCGCCGCCGTCTTCGCCTTCGGCCACGCGCGAGGTCACGATCTCATCGATCAGGCCCCATTCCTTGGCTTTCTCGGCATCCATGAAGTTATCGCGCTCCAGCGCGTTTTCGACCGCCTCGTAGGTTTGGCCGGTGTGTTTGACGTAGATTTCGTTCAAACGCCGCTTGAGTTTCAGCGTCTCTTCGGCGTGGATCATGATGTCCGTCGCCTGCCCCTGATAACCGCCCGAGGGCTGGTGGACCATGATCCGGCTGTTGGGGAGCGAGAAGCGCATCCCTTTCGCACCGGCGGTCAGCAGCAGCGAGCCCATCGAGGCCGCCTGACCGATCACAAGGGTCGACACCTTCGGCTTGATGTACTGCATCGTGTCGTAAATCGACAGGCCGGAGGTCACGACACCGCCCGGCGAGTTGATGTACATCGAGATCTCTTTCGAGGGGTTTTCCGCCTCGAGGTGAAGAAGCTGGGCCACCACGAGGGAGGACATGCCGTCATGCACCGGCCCGTTGAGGAAGACGATGCGTTCCTTCAGCAGGCGAGAGAAGATGTCATAGGCGCGTTCCCCGCGGCTGGTCTGCTCGACGACCATGGGGACGAGGTTCATGTAGGTCTCGATCGGATCTTTCATATCGGTCTGCCTGCAACTGTTTTCGGGGATTGGTGGTAACGCTTTAAAGTTACCTGAGTCTTAGTATCGCCATTGGAGGCCTGCAAGGGGCGGTACTGAATTCGCGGGCGACACCGTGCGCAGTCTTGAAAGCCCGGCAACTCCCCCTATGACGGCAGCCATGAACGACGCGATCTCCTTTTCTCCCAGCCGAGCGGCGGCGCTGCGCGCGCTGGACCGTTTTGTGCCCATCGCCGCCGAAGCCTATGCCGCGCGGCGCAATTTCGACATGGGCCCCGGTGCGCATGAGGCCGTGTCACGGCTGTCGCCCTATATTCGCCACCGGATCGTGACCGAAAAAGAGGTTCTGCGTGCGGTGCTGGCCCGCCATTCGGCCGAAGACGCAAAGAGCTTTGTCCAAGAGGTTTTCTGGCGCAGTTATTCCAAGGGCTGGCTGGAGATGCGGCCGCTGGTCTGGCGGCTTTACCAATCGCGGGTTCTGCGTGACATCGACCGTTTGCAGACCGAGGCCGGGCTGCGCGAACGCTGGGCGGCGGCCTGCGGCGGGCGCACTGGCATTGCCTGTTTCGACGCCTGGGCGCGTGAACTGGCGGAAACCGGTTACCTGCATAATCACGCACGGATGTGGTTTGCCTCGATCTGGATCTTTACCCTTGGGCTGCCGTGGGAACTGGGGGCCGATTTCTTTCTCCGGCACCTGCTGGACGGCGATCCGGCATCGAACACGCTGGGCTGGCGTTGGGTTGCGGGGCTGCACACCCGCGGCAAGCATTACCTCGCCACGCCCGAAAATATCGCCCGCTTTTCCGGCGGCCGGTTTCGCCCCGAACCGGCAGAGCTGAACATCCGGGCCGAACCGCTGGACGGACCGCCGCATCCGCCCTGCTCTCCGCCGCCCGAAGGCGCCTTGCCCGATCCCGGCAAACGCACGCTCTTTGTCCTGCACGAAGAGGACATGTCGCCCGGCTGGATTCTGGATAACGGGGTGACTCCGGTCGGCACCGCGATGCTGATGGCCAGTCGCGCCCTGTCGCCTTTGAAACCCGCGCCGCATGTGATGACTTTTCGCGCCGCCGCGCTGCAAGAGGCCGCCGGACGATGGGAGCATCAACTGGGCGCGGCGCTGGAGGACCTGCGCACCGCGGACGACATCCAGCGCATGGCGCAATCCGTCGACGCCGAACAGATCGTCACCGCCCATGCCCCGGTCGGCCCGGTGGCCGATGTGCTGAACAGGGTTCGGGGCGTTCCCGTGGTGCGCATGCTTCGACCCTATGATGCGCGGGTCTGGCCGCATGCCACGGCAGGTTTTTTCAAGTTCCGCCAGAACATACCGGCTTTCCTGAACGAGGTGCAGCGGCCCGACGCCACCTGATCAATGGCCGATTCGCGGTACCTGTCGGCAGACATGTTCCGCGCATTCCATTTCCAGCGTCACATGCGACAGGCCGTGCATCTTGGCCAGACGCGCCTTGACGGTCGCCTTGATGTCATCGGCCCGATGCCATTCGCCCGGTTCGATAACCATATGCGCCTGTAGGGCGCTGCGGTGTTCGTCCACCTGCCACAGATGCGCATGGTGCAGTCCGGCCACGCCCGCAACCGCCTCTGCCGTGGCCAGAACGTTTTCCGGTGCCAGTTGCGGGGGGCTGCCCAACATCAGGATCCGGATCACGCCGCCGATCTCGGACCATGCCATCCACAGGATATAGCCCGCGATCAAAAGGGTGATGGCCGGGTCGACCCATGTCCAGCCAAAGGCCCAGATCACGGCACCCGCAACGATCACCGCGAGCGACCCCATGGCATCTGCAAGATTGTGCAGAAACGCCGCGCGGATGTTCACGCTGTCCTGCGCCATCCTGTAGGTCAACGCCGCGGTGACAAGGTCGATGACCAAAGCCGCCCCAGCAATGGCCATGATCAGCCAGCCGATGACCTCTTGCGGTTGGAAAAACCGCAATATGGCCTCGTAGATCAGGTACAGCCCCACAACGATCAGTGTGGTCAGGTTGATCAACGCGGCCACCACCTCAGCCCGACCGTAACCGAAGGTCATTTCCGCATCCGCAGGGCGGCGCGCGATGCGCCGGGCCCATGCCGCGATCACGAGGCTGGCCGCGTCCGAGAAATTATGCAGCGCATCGGCGATCATCGCGAGTGAGCCGGAAAAGATCCCGCCGATCACCTGCGCCACGGTCAGCAATAGGTTCACGCCAACAGCCGCCGCCATGCGGGCGTCGCCAGCCTCGGGATCGACATGATGGTGATGATGATGGTGTCCGTGAGGCATGGGCCGAAAAGGCGCCTTTCATGTGCAAAGGTCAACCCGCCGGGACGGGCCTATCCGGCGGTGCGTGCTCGTTTGACGCAAAACGGCGGCGGGCATGGCCCGCCGCCGTCGGTCGCCGCGCGAAAGGCGTGGCGAAACCCTGTTGCCCGGTCAGCCGAACATGTCCGAGGTGATGCCCGCGTACCAGCCAACGCTTTCCTCGTATGTGGCCTTGCGCAGCGCCGCGTCTTCACCCGTCTGGCTGACAAAGCTCGACACGCTGGCGATTTTCTCGTCGGTCGCCTCATAGGCCGCGCCCACCTTGATGCCGTCGTCCGTCGAGATCAGCGACCAGCAGGTGTTCGAGTATTTGGCCGGGAAGACACGGCTGCCGGTCAGCGCACCGCGCACCGCCATGGCCGCCACCTTGGCCTGCGAATTGGCCGAGAAGCCGGATTTCGGCATGTCGCCCTGGTTGGTGGCGTCGCCGAGGATATGAATGTTCTCATCCAGCCGCGAGACCATGGAATGACCGTCCACCGGTGCCCAGTTGCCCTCGGTCAGACCGGCGGCGGCACAGATCATGCCCGCCTTTTGCGCCGGAATGACATTGCAGACATCCGCCTTGACCACTTCGCCGTCGATGTCGACTTCCATCGTGTCGGCATTGACCGAGACATTGCCGCCGCCAAAGTCCGGGCCGATGCGTTCGATCATGCCGCCATAGTGCTTTTGCCAGCCTTCCTCGAACAGCGCCTGCTTGGAGAATTTCTCCTTTGGGTCGGCGATGATGATCTTGGCCGTCGGGTTGGTCTGCTTGAGCACATGGGCCACCATCGAGATACGCTCGTAGGGTCCCGGCGGGCAGCGGTAGGGGTTCGGCGGGGCGACCATGACATAGGTGCCGCCCTCGGGCATCGCCTCGATCTGCGCCTTGAGCAGCACGGTCTGGGTGCCCGCCTTGTAGGCATGGGGCATGGCGGTTTGGGTCGAAAGATCCCAGCCCGGCACCGAACCTTCGACAAAGTCGATCCCCGGCGAGATCACCAGCCGGTCATAGGGCACGCTGCCGCCCCCTGCCAGCGACACGGTCTTGGCGTCGCGATCAACCCCGACGGCCCAGTCATGCACGACGTTGATGCCATATTCGGTGGCCAGTTTGCCGTAGTCATGGGCGATGGATTGCAGGTCGCGGAACCCGCCGATGTAAAGGTTGGAAAAGAAGCAGGTGTAATAGGTGCGCGTGGGTTCGATCAGCGTGACGTCGATCTCTCCGTTGCTGTCCTTGGCGATATAGCGCGCGGCGGTTGCCCCGCCGGCCCCGCCCCCGATCACCACCGCACGCGGCTTGCCGTGGCTGGCCGCCTGCACCATAGGGGCCGACAGCGAGGCCGCCGCCGCCGCTGTTCCCAGGAACGCGCGTCTGTTCAATGTCATGTCCGTCTCCTCCTTGCTGGACAATGGTCGTCTTGCCACGCGCCGCCCCTTCTCACTGGCTCCCGGGGGATGCGCGCGGCTTTCTCTCTCAGACGAAGAACCCCGCCCGGCCCAAGGCCGCGCGGGGAGAAGCGTTTGAAAGAAAAATGAAAAGGCCGCGAAGGCCCAAATACGTCACGCCGGCAAAAGGCCGACAAATGCCGCCAGCGCCAAAAAGGCACCCAGCATGGCAATCCGAAGAGCAAAGGGAATCCGCATGAGAACCATCCAAACCAGACCGGGTGAAAAATACCCCGGATCGTAAATCGGTCACGGTGACCAAAAAGCCGCCACCGCGGCGGGGCATCCTGCCCCGCACACCAACTTTCACCCCGGTCAGACGCAACCTCAACTGTGGAATACCCGACCCTCCGTCATTCGATGGTGGCGAAATAGGCGGCCAGCGCGGCGATCTCTTCGTCGCTGAGGCGCCCTGCCATCATCTGCATCACCGGATGCACCCGCAGTTTGCGTTTGTAGGCGTGCATGGCAATCACGAAATCCTCTTCGGGCCACTTAATGATCGAGGGAATGCCCTCGTCCGCACCGTCCCGCTTGTGACAGGTCAGGCATTCCGAGGCGAGGTATTCGCCATAGGCCACATCCCCGACGATGGCGAGGATTTCCGGCGGCAGTTCAACCTCGCGCGCGATGGCGGTCGGGGCGGATTCCGGAATATCCTGTGGACTGGCGGTGAAGGCGCGCAGATAGGCCAGCACATCGTGCCGGTCCTGATCGTCCTTCATGCCCCGGTAGGACATGCGCGTGCCCGAGATCAGAACACGGGGATTTTCGATATAGGCATCAAGGTGTTCGTAATCCCAGGTCAGCCCGTCGCCAAAGGCGCGCTCCATCGATTTGGAATAGTCGAACCCCTCGACGCTGCCCGCACGGCGTCCGAAAATACCGTTGAGATGCGGGCCAATGCGGTTCTTGGCATCGGGGCCGATCTGGTGGCACCCGATACATTGCTTGAACAATTGCGCCCCGCGATCGGCATCCCCGATCAGCTGGGCCTCCTCCTCTGCAAGTGCCGGCCCCACGATGGGGGCCAGCATGACGAGGGCCGTTAAGATCAGCCTCTTCATCTTTTTTCCTTATTCAGTGAAGGATTTAAGATAGGCGATCATCGCCGCCACGTCTGCATCCTTCTTCAGCCCGGCAAAGGCCATCTTGGTGCCTTTGACCGCACCACGCGGATTGGCAAGGAAAGCCGCGAGGGTTTCTTCGTCCCAGACACCGCCCATGTCAGCCATGGTGTTGGAATACTTGAACCCGTCGACCCCACCGATGGCCCGGCCAACCACACCGTTCAGCTGTGGGCCGGTACGGTTCTTGGCCCCTTCACCGATCTGGTGACACGCCTTGCACTTGCCAAAGACCTTTTTACCGGCCGCAACCAGTTCCGGGTCAAGCGCATCCTCCGCCGGGGCGGCGGCGGCGGCGGGTTCCGGCGCGGGGTCGGCGGCTTCGGGTTCCGGTGCCGGATCCACGGCAGCGGCAGGTTCGGGCGCCGGATCGGCGGCGGCGGGCGCCGGATCTTCGGCGCCTTCGTCCGGTGTCACGTCCAGAACCGTGGCGCGCATGGTGATCTGGGCCGGAGCGTCCTTGCAGTTTTCCATGCAGGGTTCGGTCCGCCATTTGGCATATTCGGTCTCGGCCCGGTCATCGACGATGAACCCTTCGGCATTGGGCAGAACCACCTGCGGCAGGGTTTCCTGGTTCAGCTCGAAGTCATCTTCGATCAGGTCGTTCGAGTAGAGGATATAGGCCACGATCGCATAGGTATCGTCCACCGAAAGCGACTGCGCATTGCCGAAGGGCATCGAACGGTGCACGTAGTCCCAGACGGTCGAAGTATAGGGCCAATAGCTGCCCACGGTCTTCAGCGGGTCCTCATCAGCCAGCGTGCCCTCGCCCCCGGCCAGTTTGGGCCAGTTGTCGACGCCTTCGGCAAAAGAACCGTGGCAGGCGGCGCAGTTGTCCTCAAAGATCGCTTCTCCGTCCAGTGCATTGCCGGTGCCCGCCGGAAGGCCGGTGCCATCAGGGCTGACGTCCAGATCCCACGCGGCGATTTCCTCGGGCAAGGCCGCGCGGCCCAGACCAAAGCGCAGGCCCTTGCTGTCGCCGTTGTCCGCATGCGCGGCCGCGACAAGGCCGCCATCCGTGGCCGCAGGATCCGCCGCCGGAGCCTTGGCCACGTCGACCGGGGCCTCGGGTTCCGGGATCGGCGCGGGCAATTCGCCCAGCATCTGTGGCCGTTCCGGGTAGTCCGCGACATTGCGATCCGCGAAGTTGTAGGCTCCCAGAAGCATCAGGCCGACGCCAGCCGCCGAGCCGATGTAAAGGTTAAGAGACTTCGACATTTTCGGCCTCCCCGTTGGCTTTCACGTGCCAGGTCTGGATGCAGTTGTTGTGGTAGATCGAGTTCAGGCCGCGCACGTCGCGCAACTGGGCCTTGGTCGGCTGGACATAGCCGGTTTCATCGACCGCGCGCGACTGAAGCAGCCATTCCTCGCCGTTCCATGTGGTGTCGAGGTAAAAGCGGGTCAGCGCCTTGTCCTGCCCTTCTGCCGCGAGGCGGGCGGTTTCCCATGTCATGCCGCCATCCTTGGAGACATCGACGCGGGTGATCTTGCCATGGCCGGACCACGCCATGCCGGTGATAACCACCGGGCCATGCCCGTGCTTGATCGGCGCCTGCGGACTGGGAGAGGTGACGACCGATTTGGCGTCCATGACCCATGTCCACTTGCGCGAGGTGCCATCGGCCAGCGTGTCGGTGTATTTCGACGTTTCTTCGCGGCTTTCCACGGGGCCGTCCATGACCTCGACGCGGCGCAACCACTTGACCCACATGTTGCCTTCCCAACCGGGCACGACGAGACGCACCGGATACCCGTGCTCCTTACGCAAAGCCTCGCCATTGGCCTTGAACGCAACGAGCACGTCGTCCATGGCTTTTTCCATCGGGATCGAACGGCCGTTGGACGAGGCATCGGCGCCCTCGACATAGACCCACTTGTCCTTGAAGTCGCCCGCCGCATCCAGACCGGCCTCTGCCAGCAGGGTGCGCAGCGGGACGCCGGTGTATTCCATGTTGTGGATCATGCCATGGGTGAACTGCGCACCGTTCAGCTGCGCGCCCGCCCATTCCATGCCCGTGTTGGCCGCGCATTCGCAAAAATAGACGTGCTGTTCGCGCGGAAAGCGTTCGAGGTCATCGTAGGAAAAGACCAGCGGCTGATCGACCAGACCGTTGATCATCAGTCGATAGTCGGATTTCGACAGTTCGATGGCACCCGAGTGATGGCGTTCAAAGGCACAGCCCTGCGGGGTGATCGTACCGTCCAGCGCGTGGATCGGCGTAAAGTTGATCGAAGAGATCGTATCGGCGGTCAGCCATTCCACGTTGCGGCGGATGACGTCATCCTCGAAACGGATCGGCAGGCCATAGGGCACCTCGTCGACGCCGTGGCCAAAGCCGCTGGCCCAATCCTGCACTTCGGTGATCAGCGGATCGCCTGCGGCGCGGGCGCCGGTGGCAGCCGCCGCCCCTGCCCCCAGCGCGGCGGCACTGGTCAGGAACTTGCGGCGCGAGGGGCCGTTGGTTTCCTTGCTCATTGCGTTCTCCTTACGGATCATTTCATTCATCTATGTGAATGATTTGGCGGAAAAATCGGCGGGCCAAGGCCCGCCGGAGCTGAAAGGCGGGGCGGTCAGACGCCCACGACCTCGACATTGTTGCGCGGTTCGACCGAAACGGTGCCCAGCTTGCGGATGTGGCTTTCGACCACGTCCCAGATCTGCGGCCCTTCGGTGCCCTCGTTGACCGAGGCCCAACCGGCGACCACGTAGGACTTGGCCGGGTCGATGGGTTCGCCGGTCTTGAGCAGGGTCATGTTCGAAATCCGCTCACCCTGCGGTTTGGACACGTCGCAGCGGTAGCCCATCCCGCCGATGCGGACCATGTCACCCCCCTGCTGATAGTAGGGATCCGCATTGAAGATATTGTCGCCCACGTCTTCGAGAATGACCTTGATGAATTCGCCGGTCATCTCGGTCCGGTAAGCCTCGCCATAGGTCATGGAGGTGACGTTCCAGATGTCCTCGCGGGTGATATCATCGCCCGGAATCAGCGACGGTCCCCAGCGGACGCCCGGCGACATTGCGATGTCCGCCTCGCGCTCTGACAGCAGTGCGTCGCAGATCAGGTCGTCCCAGGTGCCGTTGAAATTGCCCCGGCGATAAAGCAGCGAGTCGGTCTGGCCGATGACCTCTTCCAGTTCGGATTTGTGAGGCGCGCGCTGCTCGTCGACCAGCGCGGCCATATCGGCATCCGGCGTGATCACGTCCGAGAAGATCGGGATCAGCTTGTGACGGAAGCCCATCATGCGGCCGTTCTGTACGTCAAGATCCACGCGGCTGACAAATTTACCGTTGGACCCTGAGGCGATCAGGATCGTGTCGCCCACCAGCACCGGCTCGGGCAGCGCGTCATGGGTGTGTCCGGTCAGGATCACGTCGATGCCCTTGACCCGGCTGGCCATCTTCTTGTCCACGTCAAAGCCGTTGTGCGAGAGGCAGACCACCAGTTCGGCACCCTCGGCGCGCACCTCGTCCACCATGGCCTGCATGTTCTCGTCCCGGATGCCAAAGGAGAATTCCGGGAACATCCACCGTGGGTTGGCGATGGGCATATAGGGGAAGGCCTGACCGATCACGGCGATCTTGACGCCGCCGCGTTCGAAGAACTGGTAGGGCTTGAACAGTTCCGAAGGTTCGTCCCATTCCGCGTCAAAAATGTTCTGGCCCAGCGCCGCGAAAGGCAGGCTTTCGACCAGTTCGGTCACGCGGTCGGTGCCCAGCGTGAATTCCCAGTGGAAGGTCATCGCGTCGGGCTTGAGCGCGTTCATGACGTTGACCATGTCCTGCCCTTCCGATTGGAAGCAGGTGTACGAGCCATGCCACGTGTCGCCGCCATCCAGCAGCAGCGCATCGGGACGGTCGGCGCGGATCGCGTTCACCACGGTGGCGACGCGGTCCATGCCGCCGATCTTGCCATAGCCCTGCGCCAGCGCGGCGAAATCACCGGAGGACAGCGCGTAATGGGAGGGCGAGCCATCCTCGATGCCATAGAGCTTGCGGAAATCAGCGCCGGTGACATGCGGCACGGCGCCCTTGTTGCCGCCGACGCCGATGTTGACCGAGGGTTCGCGGAAGTAGATCGGCTTCAACTGCGCATGGATGTCGGTAACATGGATCAGGCTGACATTGCCGAAAGTGTCGAATTGCAGCAGCTGGTCCTGCGTCAGTTTCTGCTGGGCCGCCAGTCGCGCCCAATTGCCAAAACCAGAGGCCCCGAGCATCGCCGAGGCCGCCATGGACACCTGCAGGAAATCGCGTCTTGAGATCATGGGGAGGGAACTTTCTATCTCATGACACACATGCGCATGTGTGAATTTGATTGCCAAAAGAAACCCCGCACCAGTTGCCTGACGCGGGGTTCGGTTGATTAGTTACGGACGGACGGGCCTTCGACCGAAAGGCCGTTGCCGCGCGACTTGACGTAAAGTTCAAGCGCGATGAATTCGTCCGAACCCGCCGAGAAGGTTTCCGCACGGGTGTCGCGGATGCAGCCCTTGAAGCGCGAATGCACACCATTCAGCTTGGCATTCTTCAGACGGTAGGCCGGGAAGCCGTTGATCTGACCCTGGCTGAGGTGGTCCGCACGGATGTAGTTGCCATAGTTGGCTTCGTGGCAGGAGGCGCAGGCCAGTTCGAGTTGACCATACCGCGTATAGTAGATCTCTTTGCCCTTTTCCCAATACTCGGCCGCGGGACCGTCGATTGCGACATTGACCGGCATTCCGCGCGACACGGAGTTGATCAGCGCTTCCATCGCGACGGCACCACCGGCGTCGTATTTCCACGCGTCGGCACCCATGCGGTTCACGCGGCAATCATTGACCTGCATCTGCACGGTGCGCAGTTCGCCAGCCTCTTCGTTCCACTTCGGATAGGTCGCCGCAACGCCCACCATCGACGACTCGGGGTCGTCGTGGCAATCGGCGCAGGCCTTGCCTTCGGAGCCGTCGGCGGTGTTCCAGACGTCCAGCGCCTGATCGACAAAAATCATGCCCTGATTTTCGAAGTCGTCCATCTGAAGCGCCTGCGTTTCATCCGAACGGAAGTGCCAGCCCGAAATGACTTCGTCCAGCGCACCGTCAAGATGCGCCGGAGCGGCAGCCTTGGTGGTCATGTCGGTATCGCCGTTGAGGACGAGCGTGTCGTCATCGGCGCCGCCCGCAAAGGCCACGGGCGCAAGCAGCAGTGCGGCGATTGCCGTCATTGCCTTGAATTTCATGTGGTTACCCTCCCAATTGGCGATCCTGCACCGCGTCGCGCGGGACAGGAATAGCTCGTGCGGTCAGCCGATGGCGACCGGCTTGGTCTCTTCGTAGACGTCACCGTCGTCATCGTACCAAGTGAACTTGAGCTCGCCCGCTTCCGGGATGGTCGCGTCGAATTCAAAGTAAGGGTTGGTCGAGATCGCCGGGGCCAGAACGATGTCCACCACGTTCTGTCCGTTGAAGTCGCAGGTAAAGCGGTTGATGATCGAGCGCGGGATCACGTTGCCCGAACTGTCCTTGCGCTGACCCGATTCCATCTTGTGGGAAATCAGGGTCTTGATGGTCACGACCTCACCGGCGGATGCCTTCTTGGGGGCCTTGACGCGGGGTTTGACACCAGATGCCATTTCTCAGAACTCCTTTAGGTTTCCGCCAGGATCAGCCGCCGCAGCCGCCGATGGTGACCTTCACGGTCTTCATCGCGGTCTGATAGCTGCCGTCCGCCATCTTGGCGATCGCCTGCACGTCCTGCGTGCCGGCAAGGCGGATACGGGTCGACGCGGCCTGCGAACCGGCCAGCGGGCCAAAGCGGAAGGTGGCAACGCCCGGTGTCGGGTTGCCAAGCGCGTAGACACGCACTTCGACGGCGCCGGGCGCGTCGACGGCGATCGGAACGGTGTTGCCGTTCTCTGCGATTTCAGGCGCGGTCAGCGTCAGGCTGCCGGTGCCGGCATCGGCGCCAGCCAGAAACTCATCGGGCGAACCGACGAGTTCGGCGTTCGGGTCAGCCTGGGCCATGGCCCGCAGCGGCAGCATGGCCATCGCGGCGGCGCCAGCACCCAGCGCAAGGGTATCACGTCTCGTGAAGTCCATCGTGTTTCTCCTAAGATTAGAGATTGGTCAGCTGTCCTTGAGCGTCAGCAGGAAAGCGACCACGTCTTCGATTTCCTGCGCCGAAAGGATCGGCGCCAGGTCGGCCGGTGCGGCCTTGCCGGTGTACCCGTCGCCGGGGCGCGTGAAACCGGAGGTTTTGTAGAAAGCGGGCATGACCGTTTCGGGGAAGGTCATCTTGGCGTTGGCAAGGATGCCGCGCAGTTCCTCTGCCGAACGCGCCTCACCGGTCCATGTCAGCTCGGGGCCGACCTCTCCCTGAAAGGGCACGTCAGGCAGTTGGGCCACCGCATGGCAGGCCACGCAGTTGCCTTTGGACTTGGACGAGAACACGACGCGGCCATTGTCGACATCGCCGTCGACTCCGGTCAACGACGCTGCCACTTCGCCGTATTCGCCATACTGGACGTCGCCGGGGGCGACGGTGTCCGCGACAGCGGCACCAGCCACCAGAATCGCCGCCGCCGTGATTGCTTTAAGCCTCATGTTCCCTCCCTAGGCTTGCGGCCCCCGTAGAACGGAGACCTTCGCTCATCGCTGTTGTGGTATACCGTAGGCTACGGGGTTACTCTCACGCAACAACAAATTCACGGATATGAATTATTGCTCCGTTTCGCCGCAGCCAATGCGTCCAAACCGCCCCGAACGCAGTCGGAGCTTATCCGTTCACACTTTCGTTTTGTAACGTGATGTCAGTCGGTTAGAAAGTCACAACTTTCCTGACAGGCGCAGCTTTCAGACCATCCCGCAGGTCGGCTACACGGCAATTCAGAGCGGTTCTCCCGGCGAGTTGATTGAAATCCGCAGTACAAAGCAAGCCGCGCCCGCCCCGGGACCAACCACGGCACCACGGCATGGATGGTCCCGTCACCAACCCCGACCAATGGCCGAATCGACAGTTCCTCGAATCAGTCGAACGAGCCGTTGTTCCTCTCTTGGATGCGGCGCGCGTGGTAACGTTGAAAATCCTCGCCGGTCTCATCCTGGATCTCGTAACGCTTCTCCGCCACCCAGGTGAACATGTCCAGCGAGGTGCCCTTGGCAAAGGCCCCCGGCATCACCGCGACCGCCGCTTCGATGGCACTTTGACCTTCGGGGACCTCTTCGGGGAGAAAGACGATATTCGGTGTGAACAGCACCCGCCATTTGCGCGCCATGTCCTTTTCGCTCAGCACTTCACCGTCGAAATCCGTCACCTCGGTGTCGCCGTGCAGGTTCAGCTGCACCACGAAATAATTCGCGTCGATGAAGTCCGAAACTTCGGCGTCTGTGAACACCTCTTCGTGCATCTTGCGGCAATAGATGCAGCCACGCTGCTCGAAGAACAGAACCAGCCGTTTGCCTTCGGCGTTTGCTTCGTCCAGATCCTCGCGCAGATCCTTGAACGTGTCCCGCATCCATGGGCTTTTGAACAACCCGTCGTCACCCATTTCTTGCGCGGCCACGGGAAGGGCCATGACAACGGCCAGCGCCGCAGACATCAAGGTTTTCATCGGTTTCTCCTTCAGGGGTGCGGGGCGCGCCGGGCTGTCCGGCGGCGGCGATTGGAACTTTGCGTCAGCTCAGCGATGTCCAGGACGGAAAGGTCTCGATCATCCACTGGGCGATCATGTTCACCGTATCGGTCGCGATGAGAATCGCAAAGAGGATCAACATGACCCCCATCAGTTTCTCGACATATTGCAGCTTGGCCCGATGGCGCGCCGTCCAGCGCAGGAAAGGGCCGGAAAACAGCGCCGCGACGACAAAGGGCGCGGTCATTCCTATCCCGTAGACCAGCAGCAGCAGTCCCCCGCGACCAATATCGCCCATGCCCGAAGCGATCATCAGGATCGAGGCCAGCGCAGGACCGACGCAGGGCGTCCAGCCAAAACCAAAGGCAAGCCCCATGACATAGGCGCCAAAAACGGTTGTCGGCTCGGCGCTGCTTTCCAGCTTGGCTTCGCGGTACAACAGGCCAATGCGGACAACGCCAAGGAAATGCAGGCCAAAGACCGTCAGGATGATGACGGCCACCCATTTCAATGCATCCAGATAATCCGCAAAGGCCCGTCCGACGGCGGTTGCCCCCATGCCAAGGAGGACAAAGATCGTCGTCACCCCGGCGGCAAAAAAGATCGACGACAGGATCAGACGCCGCTGGGCACCGGGCGAAATGCCCGCGTCATCGCGCAGCTCCGACATAGAAATTCCGGCCATGTAACACAGGTAGAACGGCACCATGGGCAGGATACACGGGGTAAAAAAGCTCAAAAGTCCGGCAAATGCCGCACCCGCAAACGAAATATCCAGCACTGGAAGCGCCCTTCCTTGATCAATTCACATATTCAGATTAAGTTGTCCGTCAGACCTGCGTCAATCGGTGCACCATGCGTTCTTTCACTTTCCTTCTGGTCGGGGTGTTCGCCTCGGTTCTGTCTGCGGCATGGGCCGCGGCCAGCGACTATCAGCTTGTCATGGTCGAACAGCCCGGCTGCGCCTATTGCGCAGCCTGGAACGACCAGATTTCCGACGCCTATCCGCATACTGCCGAAGGGAAGTTCGCCCCGCTGGTGCGGGCCGATCTGCACATGGGGCCACCGGCGGGGATTTCTTATGACCGGCGCGTGAACTTTACCCCGACCTTCATTCTGGTCGAAGATGGTGCTGAAATCGCACGGATGGAAGGCTACGTGGGCGAGGATTTCTTCTGGCCGCTTTACGCGAAGCTACTTGAACAGCATACGGCCTTCGTTGCCGAGACTATGGAATGAGGTAGGGCGGGACCCATGGCGCTTCCGGTACTGCATGACGATCTGAGTGACGAAGAGCTGGATGCCATCGTCGACAAGGCCACGGCAGCCTCGTCGTTCCTGAAGGCGATCAGCCACGAAGGACGGCTCATGATCCTTTGCCACCTTGTCACCGGCGAAAAATCGGTCACCGAACTCGAAGAGCTGCTGTCCGCCCGGCAGGCCGCCGTCAGCCAGCAACTGTCCCGCCTGCGTCTGGAAGGGCTGGTCGTACCGCGGCGCGAGGGCAAGGCGATCTATTATCGACTGGCCGATGACAGACCGCGCAAGATGCTGGAATGCGTCTACGACCTGTTCTGCCGCGACGACTGATCCCGATCATCGCCACGCTTGCAGTATACAGGCCCCCTCGGCATACTGATGCGGCCAAGATTGGCGGGTCAGGAGGAGGGCCCGTGAATGATGGAAATCCTGTCTGAATACCACCTCGTCGCGCTGATCGGGCTGCTGACGGGCATTCCCTTGGGCCTTGCCGCACGACTGGGGCGCTTTTGCACGCTGGGCGCTATCGAAGACGCGCTGTACGGCGGTTCGACCGTGCGTCTGCGCATGTGGGGCATGGCAATCGGGCTGGCGGTGCTGGGCAGCTTTGGCCTGATGGCCAGCGGGCTCCTGACCGACAATTCCACCTACTACCTGTCAATCCGCTGGATGCCGCTGGCCTCGATCCTTGGCGGCTTGGTCTTTGGCTATGGCATGGCGCTGTCGGGCATGTGCGGCTATGGCGCGATTGCGCGCCTTGGCGGCGGGGATCTGCGCAGTTTCGTGATCGTGCTGGTCATGGGGGTCGCAACCTTCGTGGTGCTTTCCGGACCGCTTGCACCATTGCGCGCGCTGCTCTTTCCCCAAGAAGCCGTGACCACCGACGTTCCGCCTGGCATCGCACATCAGCTTGCGGCGCTCAGCGGCCTATCGGTCAACCTGCTGGGCATGGCGATCGGCGCACTGATCCTTGCGGGGTCCGCGGCCTCGCGCACGGTCTGGGAAAAGCCGGCACAGGCAGCCTGGGCCGCCGCCGTGGGCCTTGCCGTGGTCGGAGCATGGGCCGGGACCTCATGGGTGGCCCGTGACGGGTTCGAGGCGCTGCCGGTGGTCTCACACAGCTTCGCCGCACCGCTGGGGGACACGATCCTTTGGTGGATGACCGGGTCGGCACGCCCGCTGAGCTTTGCCGTGGGATCGGTCGCTGGCGTCTGGGGCGGTGCCTTTATCGGGTCGCTGTTCAAAGGCCACTTCCGCTGGGAAGCCTGTGAGGATCCGCGGGAACTGCGCCGGCAGATCGTGGGGGCCGCGCTGATGGGCGGCGGCGCGGTCATTGCCCTTGGCTGTTCCATCGGTCAAGGCCTGTCGGCCTTTTCCGTGCTGGCGATTTCCGCACCGGTGACGTTTGCCGCCATTTTCGCCGGGGCGGCCTTTGGCCTGCGGCAGTTGATCGTCGGCTTTCAACCCGCCGAGTGACATCGGGACAATAGAAACGCGCCGGGACAGAACGCTTGCGCGCCCCGTCCCGGCGGCCCCTCCCCTCCCATCACGACAGCGTTTGCTGCCGCGTCACGCGCGGATCATTCCTGGATCGATTCCAGATAGATCGCGAGTGTGAAGATGCGCCCGGCCGCAATGGCCACCGCGTCGCCCTTGTGAACGCCGCGATTTTCCAATTCGTCAGCGATGAAGAAATCACCCCACACAGGCATCTCTGCCTCGCCATGGCCAGCCTTGCCCATGCCGCGCGCGATCGTGTTGTACACCCGGACAAAAGGGAAATCGCCCCCGGCAGTTTCTGACAGCTTGGTCAGATCCGTCGGCGGGATCTTGAACAGCGCGGCGATTTCGCCGCCGCCCTTGCCGTCTGCCCCATGACAGACGGAACAGAGCGCACCGTAGGTGGATCTACCCAGAACCAGGTCAGACTCATCCGCGAGTCCGCCCTGCGCACCGATTACAAGCACTGCCGTCGCCAAGATCATCTTGAGTTTCATGTTGCTCCTCCCGAAGTCCGCCATCGGGATCGGATGAGCCCGTTCCCGAGCGACAAGTCCGTGACCTGCCCTGCCAGACTACGCGCGTGGGAAAGAGGCCGGTATGATCTCCATCAAAGCATTCCGAACGCGGAATGCGTATGGCCAAGGGCCGCAAAGCGACCGCGCCAGAGTTGACAGCGCGGATTTTGGCAGCGTCTTTTGATGGGACGATCCATGTCTGAAAGGCGCGGAACCTCCATGAACATCGAGATCACACTGTGCGACCGCCTGCCGCCCAAGGCCGAACTCAACGCTTTGTTGGCGGAGTACTACGACCTGATCGTCAAACGTATGCGCAACATGGGACTGGAAATCGACAGGTCGGCCCCGGAAAGCGCCCTGCGCGAATTCTGGCAGAACGCGGATGACTACCTGCCGCCCAAAGGCTGCCTTGCGCTGGCACACACCGATGGCGGAGAGCTTGTCGGCTGCGGCATGCTGAAATGCCTCGATGCAGAGACAGGCGAGTTGAAACGCCTATACGTAACCAGTGCCGCACGGGGCACCGGGGCCGGACGCCGGCTGGTCGAGGCCCGCGTCGATGCGGCCCGTCGCATGGGGTTGCGACGGCTGGTCGTGGATACGCTGACACCAAATGTCGAGATGCGCGGTCTCTACCCCAAGCTGGGGTTCGACGAAGTGCCGGGCCCTGTCGAAACGACCACATGGCTGGATCAGCCCATGTTGCGGCCGCACATGCACTTTTTCGTCAAAGAGATCCACGGGGCCTGATCGGCCCGCGGATCAGCCCCATTCCTGTAACCGCGCGACATAGCGGGCCAGCGTGTCGATTTCGAGATTGATCCTGTCGCCGACCGCGACACCGCCCCAAGTGGTCACTTCCTTGGTGTGCGGGATAAAGTTCACACCGAAATCGCGGCCTTCGACTTCGTTCACAGTCAGGGAGGTTCCGTTCAGCGCCACCGAACCTTTGGGCGCGATGAATTTGGCCAGAGCCTCTGGCGCCCGAAAGGTAACGCGGGTGCTGTCGCCCTCATCGCGCACCGCCACCACCTCGGCCACGCCATCCACGTGACCCGACACGATATGCCCGCCCAGTTCGTCACCCACCTTCAACGCGCGCTCAAGGTTCAGGCGGCTGCCTTCGGCCCAGTCGCCAACATTCGTCTTGGAAACGGTTTCGGCAGAGATATCGACATCGAACCAATCCTCTCCCAGCCCGACAACCGTCAGGCAAACCCCGTTGCAGGCGATCGACGCGCCCATGTCGATCCCATCGGTGTCATAGCCGGTCGCAATCCGCGCGCGCAGGTCGCCGCGATGTTCCAGCGTGCGAACGGTGCCCAAATCGGTGACAATACCTGTGAACATGCCCTGATCCTCTCGCGGCGGCACGAGCCTTAATTTCGCCGAACTCGCGCGGTAACTTTCTTTTCGGCAATCGGACATAAAGCGGCACCATGGTCAAGGCAACTGGCGAGAAACGAGTCTTTCTGTTCCTTCAGGGACCGCATGGGCCGTTCTTTCACCGGCTGGGCAAGATGCTGCGCAAGACCGGGGCCGAGGTCTGGCGCGTCGGTTTCAACGCGGGCGACCGTGCCTTCTGGTTCCATCCCCGCAGCTATATCCCTTATCGCGGCACGCCAGAAGATTGGCGCGGCTGGTTCTGCGACCTGATCCGGGACCGGCAGGTCACCGATATCGTGCTTTACGGGGATGTGCGCGCCATCCATGCCCAAGCCGTCGAAGAGGCCCGCAACCGCGGCCTGACCGTACATGTTTTCGAAGAAGGCTATATGCGGCCCTACTGGGTGACCTACGAACGCGGCGGATCGAACGGTCATTCGCGCCTGATGCGGATGACCGTCGAGGACATGCGCCGCGCGCTGGAACTGTCCGACATGGAGGCTCCCCTGCCCCCGGCCCATTGGGGCGACATGCGGCAGCATATCTTTTACGGCGCGCTCTACCATTGGTTCGTGATGTTTCGGAACGGTGACTATCGCAACTTTCAACCGCATCGGTCGCTGAGCGTTTTTCAGGAATTCCTGCTGTACCTGCGCCGCTTGCTGTTGATGCCCGCCACATGGGCGGACCGTGTGATTGCCACCACCCGCATCCGGATGGGCGGCTTTCCTTATCATCTGGCGCTGATGCAGCTTGAACATGACTCGAGCTTTCAGAAACATTCGCCCTTCGACACCATGCCCGATTTCGTCGATCTCGTGATCGAAGGCTTTGCCGAAGGGGCGCCGGGGCATCATCACCTCGTCTTCAAAGCCCACCCGCTGGAGGATGATCGCGCCCGCGTGCGCCGCGCCGTCGCGCAATCCGCGCGCGAACACGGCGTTTCTGATCGGGTGCATTACGTGCGCGGAGGCAAGCTGGCGCAACTGCTCAACGATGCCCGTTCGGCGGTAACGGTGAACTCCACTGCCGCGCAACAAGTGCTCTGGCGCGGAATCCCGCTCAAGGTCTTTGGCGACGCGGTCTATGCCAAGCCCGAGTTCGTCTCGACCCAGCCGCTGCCTGAGTTCTTTGCCCAGCCGTCGCGGCCCGACAACAAGGCCTACAAGGACTATCGCCGCTATCTGCTGGAAACCTCGCAGCTTCCCGGCGGGTTCTATTCGGCTCGTGGGCGGCGGCAATTGCTGCGGCAGGTGGTCGACATGATGTTATCGCCCGACGACCCCTATGATGCACTTTCTCGCGGGACCGCGGCCCCTCGGCAACAGTTGCGCGTGGTGCACTGAGCGCCCCGGAACGCCGGACTGGCTTTTTTTGCCGCACTCCGGTACGTTACCGAAAAAACCTGAGGCAGAATAATACAGGTCGAGGAGACCGAGCAGTGAAACAACCCCCTTTCCGGTGGGCGCGTGGAGTCGCGCTCCTGGTCGCGGTATCGCTTGTGGCGTCCTGCGGCCTGCCCCGCGTTGGTCCCAACAAGCGTGAGATCTTTGCCGGCTCTGTCCAGCGACAGGGCGATGCCTTTGTCGTTTCCGTCAATGACCGCGTGACCCGGGCCACCGCTGTTGTCCCGGCCCTGGGCTTCTCCGAGGCATTCAAGAACGCAGGCGTCCTTGGCTCGGACACGATCCGGCCCGGCGATACGCTGGGCCTGACGATCTGGGAAAACGTGGACGATGGCCTGCTGGCCGCTGAGACCGCCAATGCCACCATCCTCGAAGAGGTGCAGGTGGACGGCGCGGGCTTTATCTTTGTGCCCTACGCAGGCCGCATCCGCGCGGCAGGCAACACGCCAGAGCGTATCCGCCAGATCATCACCGACCGGCTGGAAGACCAGACCCCCGACCCGCAGGTCGAGGTACGCCGCGTCGCCGGCGACGGATCGACCGTCAGCCTTGTCGGGGCCGTCGGCGGTCAGGGCGTCTATGCCATCGAACGGCCCACACGCACGCTGTCTGCCATGCTGGCCCGTGCCGGTGGTGTGTCGATCGCACCGGAAATCGCCCAGATCACCGTTCTGCGCGGTGACCAGAAGGGCAAGATCTGGTTCCAGGACCTTTACGAGAACCCGAAATTCGACATTGCCCTGCGCGGCGGCGACCGGATCCTTGTCGAAGAAGACACCCGGACCTTCACCGCTTTGGGTGCCACAGGTGCACAGGCACGCGTGCCCTTCGAAAGCCAGGTCATCTCGGCCGTTGAGGCGATTGCACAGGTCGGTGGCCTGACGCCCACCTCCGCCGATCCGACCGGCGTATTTGTGATGCGCAACGAACCGGCTGAGGTTGCCAATCAGGTGCTGGGCCGCGACGATCTGATCGGCGCCCAGCGTATGATCTACGTACTGGACCTGACCAAGCCGAACGGCCTGTTCATGGCGCGGGACTTCGTGATCCGCGATCAGGACACGGTCTATGTGACCGAGGCGCCCTTCGCCCAGTGGAACAAGGTGATCGCCGCCTTCACCGGCACGCTTGGCGCAGTCACGACGCTGACCACCGCCGCCGATACGATCACCGGATCGGGTGGCTGACCGGGTTGGGCGATGCGCTTTGACGACATGACCGGCGCCGGGGACACCTTTCCCCGGCGTCTTTTCGTCTACAACGGCGGCTTCCTGTGGCAAAGCCGCTTGCGGCGGATCCTCGGTTTGGCCGGCTATCGTGTAACGACCGGAACGCCCGGTGCGGGCGACCTTGTCGGCGTCTGGGGACAGTCGCCTTACGCCCACAGGGGCGAGGCCATGGCCGCACGCAGCGGCGCCACGCTGGTCCGGATCGAAGATGCCTTTCTACGCTCGCTTCACCCCGGACGCGCCGGAGAACCGCCTCTTGGTCTGTTGGTCGACCACAGCGGCGTACATTTTGACGGGCGCGCGCCCTCAGACCTTGAAACGTTGCTGAACACACATCCGCTGGATGACACCGCCTTGCTGGACCGGGCACGCGGTGTCATGGCCCGCATGGCCGAGGCGCATCTGAGCAAGTATTCCGCTACCCGTCTGGACGTCGATTTGCCCGCCCCCGGCTATGTTCTGGTGGTCGACCAGACCAGCGGCGATGCCTCGGTAACGGCAAGCCGGGCGGACCGCGCGCGGTTTCTAGAGATGCTCTTTGTCGCGCGCGAAGAAAACCCCGGTGCGCGCATCATCCTCAAGACCCACCCCGAAACCGGAGCGGGCTTTCGGCCCGGGCACTACCGGACCGAGGATACCGGCGGCGAGGTGACGCTCTATGATGGCCCGGCATCGCCTTGGTCGCTGCTCGAAGGCGCGACTGCGGTCTATACTGTTTCGTCGCAGATGGGGTTCGAGGCGATCCTCGCCGGCCATCGTCCCCGCGTCTTTGGCGCGCCCTTTTACGCGGGCTGGGGCCTGACTCAGGACGAAGATCCAATCCCCCGCCGCCGCAGGCAACTGACGCGGGCACAGCTTTGCGCGGCAGCCCTGATCCTGTTCCCGCATTGGTACGATCCCCACGACGACCGACTGTGCGAAATCGAAGATGTGCTCGGCACGCTGGAGGCCCGCGCCCGCGCATGGCGTGAGGATCGCCTTGGCTGGGTCGCCTCCGGCATGCGCCTGTGGAAAAGAGCGCCTCTGAAGAAATTCTTCGGGCAAGAGGGGCCGCTGACCTTCGAAGATGATGTGGAAAAAGCTGGGGATATCGCCAAGCGCGACGGGCGACCGCACATGTGTTGGGCCGGAAAGGCAGCGGGAAAAACCGTTCGTGTCGAGGATGGCTTTCTAAGATCGCGGGGACTGGGCGCAGAATTGGTGCCGCCGCTGTCCCTGGTGCTGGATTCCGAAGGGATTTACTACGATCCCACACGCCCATCGGCGCTGGAAAGCTGGGTGCGGCGCCGCGCCGCCACTATGCGACCCGACCAAATCCGACGTACCCACAGGCTTATTGATGCACTGGTGAGCGAAGGCTTGTCCAAATACAATCTATCCGGAGACCTGCCTGCTCTGCCGCCCGGCTACCGCATCCTTGTGCCAGGACAGGTCGAAGACGATGCATCGGTGCTGAAAGGCAGTCCCGGCCTACAGAACAACGCCGCCCTGCTGGAGCGCGCGCGGACGGAAAACCCGGACGCTGTCATCCTGTGGAAACCCCACCCCGATGTCGAAGCCGGTCTGCGCCGGGGGGCGGTCGCATCTCCCGAACGCTGGGCGGATATGGTGCTGGACCGTTGCGACATCGGGGCCGTACTGCGCGAGGTCGATGCAGTCTGGACGATGACATCGCTCACCGGGTTCGAGGCGTTGCTGCGTGGCTGCCGCGTGGTCACACTCGGCGCACCGTTCTACGCCGGTTGGGGCCTGACCCGGGACCTGGGCCCGGTTCCGGCGCGCCGTCTTCACGGGCCTCGCCCGACGCTCGAGGCACTGGTCCACGCCACCCTGATCGATTACCCCCGGTATTTCGATCCGGTCACAGGTTCACCCTGCCCGGTAGAAACCACCGTCAAACGCCTGAAAACGGGCCGCATTCCAAGGCCCGGAGCCGCCAATCGCCTGCTGTCCAAGCTACAGGGTGCGCTGGCCAGCCATGCAGATCTGTGGCGTCGTTAAGGTTTTGTTACACAAACTTTACTTATTGCCCTGAAAAAAAGTTATTTTCAGACTTATCCACAGACAGCTTACGCATCGTAAACAACCCTAGGGTGCCGTTAACCTTTTGTTAACGCGCCTATTAACCATTTCCCTTGCGACGCCAGATATGGCGGATATCGCCACCCTCCCGCGTGACATCCACAAGCTCGAAACGGGGGGCTTCATCCAGATGGGCGACACCCAACGCGCCGATACCGGGATGGCCTTCGGCCCCCAGCGCCATCCCTGCGGTAAAGACATGCAGCTCATCGACAAGGTCATGCAGCAGCAAAGAGCCCGCCAACTGCCCGCCGCCTTCGCAAAAGACGCGCGTCAGTCCTTCGGCACCCAGGGTTTGCAGCATCGCCAGCGGATCTATCCGCCCGCCCGCGATCTGGCAGGGCAAGAGCCGCGCGCCGATCCCTTCCCATGCCGAGCGCAGTTCCGAGCGCGCCTCGGGACCGTGGCACAGCCACAGCGGCACCTCGCGGGCGCTTTGCGCCAACTGGCTCATCAAGGGCACGTCGATCAGTCGTGATACGATCACGCGAACAGGTTGCCTCCGCGCACCAAAGCCGCGCACGGTCAGTTGCGGATCATCGGCCCGGGCTGTGCCAGCCCCGACCATGACCGCATCATGGCTGGCCCGTAATGCATGCACCGCGCGCCGTGCCGTGGGACCGGTGATCCACTGGCTTTCGCCGGTGGCCGTCGCGATGCGCCCGTCCACTGTCATTGCCAGCTTCAGCGTGACCCAGGGACGCCCCTGCGACAGACGCAAGAAAAAGCCCGCGTGATCCATCAGGGCCTGATCCGCACCGACGCCTGTCGTCACGACCACCCCGTGTTTGCGGAGGTATTCAAAGCCCTGACCGTCCACCCTTGGGTCACTGTCGGCAATCGGTGCCACCACCCGCGCGATGCCGGCCTCAACCAGCGCCATACAACAGGGCGGCGTCTGGCCATGATGGGCGCAGGGTTCCAGCGTTACATAGGCGGTTGCACCGCGCGCGGCCTCTCCGGCCATGTCCAGCGCCACCCGTTCCGCATGCGGCCTGCCGCCCGGCTGTGTCCAACCACGTCCGACGATGCGTCCATCCCGGACGATCACGCAGCCAACCGCCGGGTTTGGCCACGTCTGCCCCATGCCGCGCCGGCCCAACGCCATCGCGTGGGCCATGTGGCGCCGATCTTCGGATGTCACTTTTCAGCCTGAGTTTCTGGCCGCAACTCGCTGACGAACTTGTCGAAATCATCCGCCGCCTGGAAATTCTTGTAAACGCTGGCAAAGCGCACGTAGGCAACCGTGTCGATCCGCGCCAACGTTTCCATGACGATCTCGCCGATCATCTTGGAGGGGATATCCGTTTCCCCCATGCTTTCCAGACGCCGCACGATCCCCGAGATCATCTGGTCGATGCGTTCCGGTTCGATCGGGCGTTTTTGCAGCGCGATGCGGATCGACCGCTCCAGCTTGTCACGATCGAAATCCTCGCGCCTGCCATTGGTCTTGATCACGACAAGATCGCGCAGCTGGACCCGCTCATAGGTGGTGAAACGCCCCCCGCAGGCCGGACAGAACCTGCGCCGCCGGATCGAAACATGGTCTTCCGCCGGACGGGAGTCCTTTACCTGGGTGTCGATATTTCCGCAAAACGGGCAGCGCATGGGCCCATCCCCTCGTAATTCCTGTTATTCCTGCCGCTGGTCATGGGGTTTGCCCCCATTTATCCACAGCCACTATAGGTCAGCCTCCAGAATTTGGGTAGAGGGGAATTCGCGCCGCTAGATAATGGTTTCTCAACCAGGAATATGCCAGTTTCGACCGCGGGCCGTGGTGACATATTCCGGCCAGGGCAGATCGACAGGCGGCGCGTAATCGGCCAGGGGCGGGATCGGGCCTGCGGCGCGGCGGGTTTCGAATTCCGACCATGTGGCCCGGCGCGCCCCGTCATCCGTCAGCAAGCGCAGCGCCGTCCGCGCCAGCACGCGGCCCGCCGCCTGAACCGTCGGGTCGATCAGTTGCGGAATCCCCCCCAGCGCGTTCATCGCCCAAGGCGGATAAGGCCCCCCGCGCAACGCCGGACGGCCAATATAGATCCGCGCAGTCGGTGCGTGCCAGCACATGTCGGTGTAGTCGTCCGAGGTGCTGTTCAACTGGCTGGGCGGCAAATCGCGGCGCAGGATGGTCTCGGCCTCTTGCGGTGCGATCAGGCGGGTACATTCGGGGATCAGTGGATCCTCTGTTGGCTCGGACCCGCAGGCCGATTGCACCTGCCGTGCCAGATCCAGCGCATCGGCCCCGTAAGACGGCGCGCCCACCTGCTGCAACGCCTGCCAAGCGATCTCTGCCAAGGCGTGGTTGGGCAGCCCAGGGCGCGATTTGCTGACCCAGATCTTTTCAACCGTGCAGCCGGTGATCTCGGCCACGTGGCGGGCCAGCCGGTCCAACTGCGCGGTGATCTGCTCGGCCATCTGAAGGTCCGGCACGCGCATCAGATATTGCAGGTCCGCCTGACGCGCCGGCAGGTTGTCTGCCGTCGCCTGCCCCGTGGACAGGATCGCCTCGGACAGGGACCAGCCGCCGCGATGGGGCAGCATCGAGTCCCGCAGGCTGCGCCCCATCTGGTACATCGTGACCAGCGCGTCATTGGCACCCGGTGCCCGCACGTCGGAATGACTTTGCGGGATCGGGGGCACGCCATCGCCCCCCTGCATCCATGTCTGCGGCGCATCACAGCGGAAACGATAAACAAAGGAATAGGCCGCACCGCAATGGGTATCCCAGCGGACGGTATTGCACAGGGGCAGCATATAGAACGGATGCCAAGACAGCATCGCCGCCAGACCATCGTAATATCCCGCCGCCGCATGCAACGGCTTTGACCCGCGGACCTTTTCCGCAGGCTCGCCTGTGATCTGCAAACCGCCGGGAATACCATGCGCCTGCATCGCGGCCTTTGTCGCCAGCACCCCGGCCAAGGCCCCCATCCCCAGCGCCGAATGTGGATCCGTGTGGCCCGCCGCCAAGGGGCCAAACCCCTCACGCGGGGCCTCATAGGGCACGGGCGCCTGACAGTTGGCGGGCACGGCGTCATATTCGGCATACATGCCGATCATCGGCCCATCGCCCTGCGACCACCGCGCACAGAAGGCAGTCGGCATGCCGCCCGAGCCTTCTTCGACCTCGAACCCCTCGGCCCGAAGCCGCGCCACGTACCATTCGGCCGAGCGATACTCGCGCCAGGCTGGTTCGGCAAAGTCGAAAATCTGCGAACACCACGCCGAGAGATCCCCGGCGTGGTCATCCATCCAGCGGTCAGCAGTCTGGTTATGCAATGTCAAAATTTCCTCGGGTCGCTCGCCTCTTTGAGGTAGTCTGGCATGGTCTGGGGGCCGCCCGACAGCAGAATTTGCGTCCGGTCCTCCATCCATTGTTCGATTTCATCTGGCGAAGGATCCGCAAGTTCGATCCATTCGAGGCACCATTCCATTTCCTGCAACAGCTTCGCCTCGGGCACATCTGCCAGCGACATTTCGGGTTCGTCCCAGCGAGGGCCGCCGAGGAAAACCGCCGCGTACATGATCTTGGCCTTCTTGGCGGGTGTGCCATTGACCAGCAGCGCCTCGTAGAACATGCGGTGCACCTCGCGCCAGGTGCGGGTGCGATAGGTTTCCAGCGTTTCGTTCCCGACACCGCAATAGGCATCGTGCAAGGCCGCGGCCATCAGGTATTCGCGGCTTTGACGGTCCCCGATCAGCGGCGCAAAGATCACCGGGATCGTTGCCCCGTCGGTCAGCGTCTGCGGCGGCGCGGTCCACTTGTCGCCGCTGGCATCGATAAAGTCGATCTTGGCCTTGGTCGGCAGGAAAGCGTGGTGATAATTCTCGATGAACACGGGTTCACCGGACATCTGAAGCGGCCCACCGATAAAACGGCACAGGCGGTCGCGGCTTTCGACCTCCAGACAGGTACCCGCCGTGGCGGCACCATGGCGGGCCAGATACTCGGGCACGCCGATCACGGCACCGGCTCCGCCCGCGACAAGCAGGAGGCAAACGGCAAAAAGCGCCCGACCTTTTGTCTTGCGTTGCATGAGTTCAATCCCGGATGTGGTCTGAAAAAACGTGGCAGTTATGCGCTACAGTCTACCAGCGGCGCATGCAGGAACAATGGCGGAATACCTCACCCGCCCAAATGCGCAATGATTTCGCGGTGATGCGGGGTATCGCGATGCTCGAACAGGTAGATGCCCTGCCAGGTTCCCAAGGCCAGCCGGCCGTCCACCACCGGGATTGAAAGGCTGACCGGCAACAGCGCCGCCTTGATATGAGCGGGCATGTCGTCCGGTCCTTCGCAACGATGTGTCAGGTAGTCCATCCGGGGATCATCCGCATGCGGCACAAGCCGACGGAAAAACGCATCCAGATCGCGGCGCACATCCGGATCGGCATTTTCCTGGATCAGCAGGCTGGCCGAGGTATGGCGCAAAAACAGTGTGCACAGCCCCTCTGGCCGCCCGGCCCCGGCCACCCAACGGGCCGCGTCACCGGTGATTTCATACAAACCCGGGCCCGAGGTCCGAACACAGAAACGTGATTGCATTACGCATCTTTCCCGAAAATTTCGCACTAGGGTAATCGCATCCGTCAGTTGGAACCGCAACGGCCCGGCGCGGATCACAGGGAGCCCTCCAATGAACGACCAGACTCCGCCGCGCCGCATGACGGCCGCCGATTTTGACCAGGAACTATTGGACCTTTACGACTATTATGCCCACGGGCGGATCACCAAGCGCGAGTTCCTCGACCGGGCGGGTAAATTCGCCGTCGGGGGGCTGACCGCCGCCGCGCTTTTGAACATGCTGTCGCCCGATTACGCGCTGGCCCATCAGGTCGACTTTACCGACCCCGACATCATCCCGGAATATATCGAATATCCTTCGCCCAACGGGCATGGGTCCGTGCGCGGATACCTGGTCAAGCCGGCCAATGCCACGGGACCGCTTCCGGCGGTCGTCGTGGTGCATGAGAACCGCGGGCTGAACCCCTATATCGAAGACGTGGCGCGCCGTGTAGCCAAGGCGGGCTTTATCGCGCTGGCGCCGGACGGTTTGTCCAGCGTCGGAGGCTACCCCGGCAACGACGCCGCCGGCCGCGATCTGCAACGCACCGTCGACGGCGAAAAACTGATGAACGACTTTTTCGCCGCCTATGAGTTCCTCGCCGGGCACGACGACACCACGGGCAAAGTCGGCTGCGTCGGTTTCTGTTATGGCGGCGGTGTCTGCAACGCGCTGGCCGTGGCCTATCCGGAACTGGGTGCCTCGGTTCCCTTCTACGGCCGTCAGGCCAGCGCCGAGGACGTGCCGCGCATTCAGGCACCCTTGCTGCTGCAATATGCCGAACTGGACAGCCGCATCAACGAAGGCTGGCCCGCCTACGAGGCCGCGCTCAAGGAGCATGGCAAGACCTACACCGCATATATCTACCCCGGCGTGAACCACGGGTTTCACAATGACTCGACCCCGCGCTACGACGAGGCTGCCGCCGAACTGGCATGGGAACGGACGATCGCCTTTTTCAACGAACATCTGAAGTAGGGGCCCGCCGTGGCCGGGCAGGCCCCGGCCACGGTTTCCGTGCTGTTGCAAAACCGTCCAGCAGGAGAGGCGATCCCGCAACAGGGCACATGAAGTTCGCCAGCTATCTCACGGGACTCAAACAGATAAGATTTCACTCGCAACTGGCGAAAACCGTGTTGCACAGGACACACCAACGGCCTGTTCGATAGGATAGGGTCCCCCCACGAGGATTAACACAGGGCCCTCGCTTCGCTACTCTGCCTCCACCCCCCGAGGGACATAAAAAAAACAATACGGAGGCGGGTGCACAAGCATCCCGGCAGTACATGACCCTACGTTTCTTCCACTGCAGTTCCTGCGGTCACAAGATGCGCGTGGCACATGACCATTGCGGTTCCTGTTACCATACCAAACCTTTCTGGCAGACACCGTTTGTGTTCTGGGGCAGCGTCGTTTTTGGCTCCCTGTGTCTGTTTGTGACCATGGCGGCGGGCCTTGTTCCGCCGCTACCCGCGGCAAAACTGGCAAATCAGGACAAACCCGATCACGCCAAACGCCCAGAGAGCACGGATTTGGCCGAAGCCAGAGCCGCCAACATCGCAGCCATTGTGCGTTTCCCCGCGGAACCCGCGCTCACAGCGCAACAACTTGACCATTCGGACAAAGCCCCCCGCGTCCGGCGCCAACCACGGTTTGCCAATCGTCAACCGCAAACGGCCCCGGCAGCGCGGCGTGAGCTTCGCGCCGAAATCTGAGGGCGCGACCACTCCGCGCCCTGAACCTTGGACAAAGAAAAAGGCACCGCATATCGCGGTGCCTTTTTTGATTTCCTGGCCGTTTCTGCGGCGTCTTACTGATCGAGGAAGCTGCGCAGCTTGCGCGACCGCGACGGATGCTTGAGCTTTCGCAGGGCCTTGGCCTCGATCTGGCGGATCCGTTCGCGCGTAACGCTGAACTGCTGACCCACTTCTTCCAGTGTGTGGTCGGTGTTCATGCCGATGCCAAAGCGCATCCGCAGGACCCGCTCCTCACGCGGCGTCAGCGACGACAGCACGCGGGTCGTGGTTTCCTTCAGGTTTTCCTGAATGGCGGAATCCAGCGGCAGGATCGCGTTCTTGTCCTCGATGAAATCGCCCAGCTGGCTGTCTTCCTCGTCGCCGATCGGCGTTTCGAGAGAGATCGGCTCTTTGGCGATCTTCATCACCTTGCGGACCTTTTCCAGCGGCATTTGCAGCTTTTCGGCCAGTTCCTCGGGCGTCGGTTCGCGACCGATTTCATGCAGCATCTGGCGACCGGTCCGGACCAGCTTGTTGATCGTTTCGATCATGTGCACCGGGATACGGATCGTGCGCGCCTGATCCGCAATGGACCGGGTGATCGCCTGACGGATCCACCAGGTCGCATAGGTCGAGAACTTGTAACCGCGGCGATACTCGAACTTGTCCACGGCCTTCATCAGGCCGATGTTGCCCTCCTGAATCAGGTCAAGGAATTGCAAACCACGGTTCGTGTATTTCTTGGCGATCGAAATCACGAGGCGCAGGTTGGCCTCGACCATTTCCTTCTTCGCCTGACGCGCTTCCTTTTCGCCCTTCTGCACCTGGTTCACGATGCGGCGGAATTCCGAGATGTCCAGACCGACGTACTGACCGACCTGCGCCATGTCTGCGCGCAGCTCTTCGACCTTGTCCGTCGAGCGTTCGATGAACATCTGCCAGCCGCGACCGGACTTTTCGCCCATACGGTCCAGCCAGTTCGGATCCAGTTCGTGGTTGCGGTATTCTTCGATGAATTCCTTACGGTTGATCCGCGCCTGGTCCGCCAGCTTTACCATGGCGCTGTCGATGGACATGATACGCTTGTTGATGCCGTAAAGCTGGTCGATCAGGGCCTCGATCCGGTTGTTGTGCAGGTGAAGCCCGTTCACCAGTTCGACAATTTCGGACCGCAGCTTTTGATACAGCGCCTCGTCCTGCTCGTCGAAGGAACCGTCCTCGTTCAGCGTGGCCGAGATCCGGCTGTCCTGCATTTCTGCAAGCGCTTCGTAATCCTGCGCAATCCGGTCGAGCGTTTCCAGAACACGCGGCTTGAGCGCGGTTTCCATCGCGGCCAGCGACATGTTGGCCTGCTCGTCGTCGTCGTCATCATCTTCCTTGGCAATCGGATTGCCATCGGCGTCATATTCAGGCTCGTCGCTCTTGGGTTTGGCCGAGGTCTCGACATTGCCCGTGTCGACCACGGGTTCGTCGATCTCGCCATCCTCGCCCATCTGGCCCGAAAAGGTCGTCTCAAGGTCGATCACATCGCGCAGAAGGATGTCCTCGGACAGAAGTTCCTCACGCCAGATGGTGATCGCCTGGAAGGTCAGCGGGCTTTCACACAGCCCGAGGATCATCGTGTTGCGACCGGCCTCGATGCGTTTCGCGATGGCAATTTCGCCTTCGCGCGACAGAAGTTCGACGCTGCCCATCTCGCGCAGGTACATGCGCACGGGGTCATCGGTGCGGTCCAGCTTTTCCTGACCACCGGAGGCCAGCGTCACTTCGCCAGCCTTCTTGGTTTCGACCAGATCGGTCGATCCCTTGTTTTCGTCGTCTTCCTGCTCTTCTTCCTCGGTGACCTGGATGCCCATTTCGGACAACATGGACATCACGTCCTCGATCTGGTCGGACGAGACCTGGTCGGGGGGAAGCACCTGGTTGAGTTGATCGTAGGTGATGTACCCACGTTCACGGGCCTCGGCGATCATCTTCTTGACCGCCGCCTGGCTCATGTCGAGGCTTACATCCTCTTCCTGGTCTTCGGACTTGACGTCTTCGTTGTCCTTGGCTGCCATGCGGCTCTCCTGATGGGGGGCTCGGAAACGGGAGCGATTCGCTGAAACGACTCAATAGCGTGATTCGGCGATTCGCACACCCGTCTAACCTTGTTTCTTTACCAGTTCGTCACCAATTCGCCGATTATTTTCGGCCTTTCTCAAAGCGAATCTGCGACAGAAGCGAATCGAACGCGTTGCGTTCCTCCCGGTCGATCGGCGCGCCGTTCGGGCCAACGTCATATTCGGCGTCATCCTCATCACGGCGGCGGCCCGCCTGCGCCCGAACCCGCGCGGCCTCTGCCAGTCGCCAGGTCAACGCCTCGTCAGCCCGCGCTTCCAGATCTTCTTCGGCTTCCTTCAGTTCCGCCTGCCAGCCATCCTTGGCTGCCAGCTTGGCCAGTTCCTCGGCCACCGTCATACGCGCGAGCTCGGCGTTTCCAGGGGTTCGGATACAGGGCACCACCGCCACATGGCGTCCGGACCGAAGGTTTTCAAGGGCTCCGGGACCAAGGCTCGCCTCGACTTCGCGCAGCACCCTGTCCGCATCGCCGATCCCGCGCAGGATTGCATCGCGCAGCAGGGACAGTTCATCGTCGCTACAGGCCATGTCTTCCAGCTGCGCCTCGAATTCTTCTGCGATTTGCGGGGCTGACAGCACCGCCGCAAGGATCACCTCTTGCCGCAGGCGTTGCTCGGCATCCTCCCCGGCGGAGGCCAGCAGCGACGACTTGGCCCCCGGGGTCGGCACCGCAGGCGCAGTACCCGGCCGGAACTTGCCCCGCTGAAAACCACCCGCTCCCTGGAATCCGCCGCCCGGCCTGGGGCGCTGAGGCCGCGACGAACGGAACGCCTCATAACGCAGTTCTTTCAGCGCCTCGCCATAGTGATGGCGCAGGCTGGGATCTTGGATTTTGGCGATGCGGCTGCGCAAAGCCTTGTCCAGCGCCGCCCGCCGTTCGGGACTGTCCAGCACAAGCCCGTCGGTTTCCTGCCGCCACAGCAGTTGCACCATGGGCAGCGCGTTATCCAACACCTGTTTGACGGCCTCCGGCCCTTCGGCCCGCAGCAGGTCATCCGGGTCCTTGCCTTCAGGCATGATGGCAAATCGCACGCCCTTGCCGGCCTCCAACAGCGGCAGGGCCAGATCGATTACGCGATAGGCAGCGTTCAAACCGGCCTTGTCCCCATCCAGCGCAAAGACCGGCTCATCCGAGATCCGCCACATCATCTGCAACTGCGGTTCTGTCACCGCCGTGCCAAGGGGCGCGACAGCGGCGGCAAAACCCGCCTCGGACAGGGCGATCACGTCCATATAGCCTTCGCCCACGATCAGCCTTTGTCCCCGGCCGGTCGCCTCGCGCGCGGGCTTGAGGTTGAACAGGTTGCGGGACTTGTCGAACAGTTCCGTTTCGGGCGAGTTCAGATATTTGGCATTGTCATTCGGGTCCATCGCCCGACCGCCAAAGGCGATGGCCCGGCCACGACCGTCCCGGATCGGGAACATGATCCGGTTGCGAAACACATCATATGGCGCACGTCCCTTGTCCGAGGCGCGCACCAGTCCGGCCCCCAGCAGCAGGTCCATCTCGATGCCGCGCCCGGTCAGCGCCTCGCGCAGGTTCTCCCACCCCGGCGGCGCAAACCCGATCTCCCAACGTTCCAGCGCCGCCCCGTCCAGACCACGGCGCGCCAGATAGGCCCGCGCCTCGGCCCCTGCCCCGGTCTTGAGTTGCAGACGGAAGAACCCCACCGCCTGTTCCATCACCTCTGACAGTTGTGTCCGTCGATCCGCCTTTTCCTGAGCACGCGGATCCTGCTTGGGCACCTCCATTCCCGCTTCCTGTGCGAGAATCTCGATGGCTTCCATAAAGCTGACGTTCTCTGTCTCACGGACAAAGGAAATTGCGTCGCCCTTGGCGTGACAGCCAAAGCAATAGTAATAGCCCTTGCGGTCATCCACATGAAAAGACGCGGTTTTTTCATGGTGAAAGGGGCATGGCGCCCAAAGATCGCCCTTGCCTTGGTTGGACTTGCGGTTGTCCCACAGAACTTTGCGCCCCACCACCTGCGACAGGCTGGTGCGGTTTCGCAACTCATCAAGGAATCCGGGGGGGAGGCTCATGCCCCTCAATATCGCTCAGCGCGGCCCCGAGGCAAGACCCCTGCTCAGAGCGCCTCGCACTGGGCGCGGGCGGCCTTGCCCAGTTCCGGGGTCAGTTGCGCTTCGGGCACGAGAAAGATGAAATCGACCAGTTGCCCGGCCGCGTCCTTGCCCATTTCCTTGGCCATGGTGCGGCGGACCTTGTTCTTGTTGTCACCGTCCAGCCGGGCTTGCGCGGCCATGTTGAACCAGGTTTCCGTCTGTTCGCACTTATCCACGTCCTGCGCCATGGCGCCAGAGGCGGCAATTCCGAACGCGGCAATGAAACCCAAGACTCGCATGGTGGCTCCTCAATAGCAGACTGAGGTGGGTTCTAGCCCGCCACCTGCCGCGCGGCAACCGAGGCCATGGCTTCGGAGAGTTCATGCGCAAGAGTCCGCGCCATCGACCGGAAACACATGATCTGAAACCCTTCGGGTACGCGGCAAACCGAAACGGTCATGTGCTGGCACAAAGTGCGCGCGGCATGACCTTCGGGAAAGGCGCTCTCACTCAGATCCAAGGGCACCAGCCGCGCCAGAACGGCTTCGGCATCCTCGCCCGCCAGCAGCACAACTGCCCATGCATCGGATTGTTCGGTCACGGCGGCAAAATCCTGCAACGACGGATCTGGCTCCGGGCCCAGCAACATGGCCTGCCCCCGCGCCGTCCACAGGCATGTGGCCCCGCCCCCGCCGGTCAGCCGACCGGCCGAGGGAAAGCCGACACCATGGGCCGCCTGCAAAGCCTCTGACAGCTCTGCCTGCCGGCCCTTGTACGGCATCAAGGCCGTGATCCTCCCCGGGTTCACCTCGCTCAGCGTCACGTTGCCCTTGCGAACGGGCAACACCCCCTCACAGGGCGTCAAGGCCGTCAGTTCAACCACGCAACCGTCCTCCATCCGTGTCGAAGGCCACCGGATCGGTCACAAGGCAGGTCAGGTCGACCCCGCGCAGGTGATCGACGATCCGCACCTCTTCGCCGATCCGCGCCCGTCCGTTTCGCAAGAACCCAAGGCCCAGCCATGTCCCCAGCGTTGGCGAAAATCCGACCGAGGTGATATAGCCCTGATCGTTGACCCGAACCGGCTCTGCCCCCTTGTCGAAGAGATGCGCACCAGCGGTCAGTTCCTGCCCCACGGTGACAGGCTTCAGCCCGACCAGTTGTTCACGGTCCGCGTCAACCAGCCCGGGCCGCGCCGCCAAAGCCTTGCCGATACAGTCTTTCTTGGCCGAGACCATCCGGGCAAAACCGATGTCGAACGCGGTTGTGCGGCCATGGATCTCGGCATGGGTGATATGCCCTTTTTCGATCCGCAGGACATTCAGCGCCTCCATCCCGTAGGGACCGCCGCCCATGGCCTCGGCCCGGCCCAGCAACACCTCGAAAAGGCTGGCACCATAGCGCGCGGGGACAGCGATCTCATAGGCATGTTCCCCGGAAAAGCTGATCCGGAACAGCCGCGCCGCAACACCGCCAATTCTGACCGGCCCGCATTGCATAAACGGAAAGCTGCCGTCGTCGATCGGTTCATCCAGCAGCGCGTTCAACACCTCTCGCGACTTTGGTCCGGCCACGGCGAATTGCGCCCATTGTTCGGTCACGGAAATGAACCGCACGTCCACCTCCGGGCAATAGGCCTGGCGAACCCAGTCAAGGTGTTTCATCACCTGCCCGGCCCCGGCGGTTGTAGTGGTCATCACCCAACGGTTCTCCGACAGCCGCGCGGTCGTGCCATCGTCCATGACGTGCCCGTCCTCGCGCAGCATCAGACCATAACGCACCCGCCCCGGTTTCAGCGTCGAGAATGTGTTTGTATAGACGAAATCAAGAAAGGCACCTACGTCGCGGCCCTGAAGCTCGATCTTGCCAAGGGTCGAGACATCGCAGATGCCGACGCTCTCCCGCACCATCTTCACTTCGCGATCACAGGACTCGCGCCACGTGGTCTCACCCGGCTGCGGGAAATAAGACGGGCGATACCACAGCCCCGCCTCGATCATCGGAGCGCCCCGCGCGACGCTGCCCGCATGGGACGTTGTAAAACGTTCGGGCGCAAACCCCTTGCCTTCTCCGCCTGCCCCCATGGCGGCAATCGACACGGGCACATAGGGCGGCCGAAAGGTGGTGGTGCCGGTTTCCGGAATGTCACGCCCGGTGGCATCGGCAAGGATTGCCAGCGCCGAAACATTTGAACTTTTGCCCTGATCGGTGGCCATGCCCTGCGTCGTGTAGCGTTTCATATGCTCGACGCTGCGGTAATTCTCGACCGCGGCCTGCTTGACATCCTTGACGGTCACGTCGTTCTGAAAATCCAGCCATGCACGGCCCTTGCCCGGCACCGCCCAAAGCCTGCGGATGCGATAGGGCTCGTCGCTGGCCTCGGGGATCACCGGCATCTCGCCACGATAGCCAAGGGCCTCTGCCGCGTCCCGGCCCGCCTCGGCCCCCTCGCGCAGACAGCCAGCGGTCGAGAATGTCCCGCGCGCGGCCCCCGCCACGCTCATTCCGGGAACCGCCCCGTCACGAGGCACAAACGCTGCGATGCGGTCATCCCATTCCGGACGCCCGTTCAGGTGACAGGTCAAATGGACCGAAGGATTCCACCCGCCCGAAACGCCCAGCGCCTCGGCCTGCAACCGCTTGATCGCCCCCTGCGGTCCGATCAGGTCAATGGCCTCCAGCCCCTTGGCCCCATGCGCCCGCGCCACCTGCCAACCGGGATAGAACGGCACGTCGCCAGCGCGGTTTTCGGCGTCATGCCGGCTGTCCACCAGAGCCACCACATCCACGCCCGCCAGATGCAGGTCCCGCGCCGTCCGGTGAGCGTCGTCATTGTTGCCAAAGACCGCGACCCGCTGTCCCGGCACCACGCCCCAGCGGTTCAGGTACTTGCGCAGCGCCCCCGCCATCATGACGCCGGGCCGGTCGTTGTCGCGGAAGGCAATATGCCGCTCCAGCGCCCCGGCGCAAAGCACGGCGCGCTTGGCCACGATCCGCCAGAAACATTCGACCGGCGCATCGCCGGGATCGGCAAGATGCTGCGTCACCCGCTCCAGAGCGCCAAAGGTGCCCCCGTCATATGCGCCGGTGATCGTGGTGCGCGGCATCAGGCGCACGTTTTCCATCGTTGCCATCTCCGCCGCCAGCCCGGTCGCCCAGCTACACCCCGGATCACCGTCGACGGTTTCATCCTCGCCCTGCAAACGCCCGCCGAAACAGCAATCTTCGGTGGCAAGGATCACCTGCGCCCCGGTCCGGGCCGCCGTCAACGCCGCCATCAATCCGGCAGGCCCGCCGCCGATCACCAGCACATCGCAAAAGGCATAGGCCTTTTCAAAGCGCTCGGGACTGGCCTCGCCGGACAGCGCCCCCAATCCGGCGGCGCGGCGGATCATCGGCTCGTACAGCTTTTCCCAAAAGCTCTTGGGCCACATGAAAGTCTTGTAATAGAACCCCGCGCCAAAAAAAGGCGCCGCAAGGTTGTTCACCCCCAGCAGGTCGAAATCCAACGAGGGAAAGCGGTTCTGGCTGCTCGCTTCCAGTCCCTGATACAGTTCCTGAACCGTCGCACGGGTATTCGGATCGGACCGCGCGCCAGTGCGTACCGTCACAAGCGCGTTGGGCTCCTCGGACCCGGCGGTCAAAGGTCCGCGCGGACGGTGATACTTGAAACTGCGCCCCATCAACCGCACGTCCGCCGCCAATAGCGCCGAGGCCAGCGTATCCCCCGCAAAACCGGTATAGGCCTTGCCATCAAAGGTGAAATCCAGCGGCTGCGCGCGGTCGACGCGCCCCTTGCCCTCAATCCGCATCGGCGGCCTCCACCAGTTCGACCGAAAACACCTCATGCGTGACGGTATCGCGCTCGACCACCAGCCACGAGGTACAGCCCGCCTCGTGATACCACAGCTCCCGGGTCCGCCCGGCCGGGTTGTCCCGCAGGTGCAGCCAGTCCGCCCAGACCTGCGCCGCGGCATCCGCGGCGGGCCGGTCCAGCATCACCGCGTCACCCTGATAATAGAACTCGCGCCGATCGCGCGTGCCACAGATCGGACAGGTCAGCCGCATCTTTCCCTCACATTCCCGAACAGTTCGAGTCGTCGACCCGGTACAGGCGATAGCTGGTAAAGGCCCCCGGCACTTCGGCCATATCCATGACGCCACCGCATTCCGATGTATTGCCAACCACCATGTAGCGCGTGCGGAACACCATGCCGTTCGCATCCTGCCGGGTGACTTCCATCCCGCCACCGTCGCATTCGACCTGACACCATGCAGCACCGCTTTCCGTGCCGCAGATCAGGAATTGTTGCAGCCGCGCGCCAACCCAGGGCGCGCCCCGCGCATGGCCCTGGTTCGCAGGCACCACCTCGATCTTCGCCTCGCGGGCCACCTCTGTCATCCAGGGCCCGACCCACATGCGCACCGACCGCACCACCTGCGCAGGATGATCCCGCAGATGGGCATCGGAATAGAACCGCGTGTAGCAACCGGGACGGATCTCTTCGGCCACAACAGGCACCGCAACCAGCGCCAAAGCCCCCGCAAGCACAGCGCCTCGCCGCTTCTTCTTGGCAAAAATACTCATCTCAAGGCCCTCCGCTTGCGCCTAGTGCAGATTGTGTTGCGCGCCCGTTCCCTCTTCGTCCATCAATCCGCGGCCAGTGGTGAACCTGTCCAGTCGGAATTGCGCCGCCGGTTCATGGGGGCGGTCCCGCGCAATCAGATGCGCAAAGCTGAACCCCGATCCCGGCACCGCCTTGAAGCCGCCGTAACACCAGCCGCAGTTCAGATAGAGCCCCTCGATCCCGGATTTGTCGATGATCGGAGAGCCGTCCGGCGACATGTCCATGATCCCGCCCCAGCTGCGCAGCACCCGCGCCTTGCCGATCATCGGCATCAGCGTCATCGCCGCCTCCATCACATGCTCTTGCATGGGAAGGTTTCCGCGCGCCGCGTAAGAAGCATAGAAATCCAGATCGCCGCCAAAGACCAAGCCGCCCTTGTCGGACTGGCTGATGTAGAAATGGCCCATCCCGAAGGTCACCACCTGATCGATGCAGGGCTTCAGCCCCTCGGTGACAAAGGCCTGCAACACATGGCTTTCGATCGGCAGGCGCATGCCCGCCATTCCGGCCACCTGCCCGGATCGCCCTGCCACGACAATGCCGACCTTGCTCGCCCGGATCGCCCCGCGCGAGGTTTGCACGCCGGTCACGCGCCCGCCTTCGACATCGATGCCCGTGACCTCGCAGTTCTGGATCAGGTCAACGCCGCGCTGGTCCGCGCCGCGCGCATAGCCCCAGGCCACGGCATCGTGCCGCGCCGTGCCACCGCGCCCATGCCACAGCCCGCCGTAAATCGGGAAACGACCATTGTTGAAATCGAGGTAGGGCACCTTCTCGCGCACCTGCTCGGGTGTCAGCAATTGCGCGTCATCGCCCTGGTTGCGCATGGCGTTGCCGCGCCGGGCAAAGGCATCGCGCTGCCCGTCGGAATGGCACAGGTTCAGCACACCGCGCTGGCTCATCATGGTGTTGAAATTCAGCTCCTGTTCCATCCCCTCCCACAGCTTCAGAGAGTGGGAGTAGAACTCGGAGTTGCCGGGCAGCCCATAGTTCGCGCGGACGATGGTGGTGTTTCGCCCCACGTTGCCGCCGCCAAGGTATCCCTTTTCCAGCACCGCAACATTGGTCAGCCCATGTTCCTTGGCAAGGTAAAAGGCCGTCGCCAGCCCGTGCCCACCACCGCCGATGATAATGATGTCATATTCGGCCTTGGGCGCCGGATCACGCCAATGCGGCCGCCATCCGCGGTTGCCTGTCAGCCCTTCGGCCAGAACTCTGAGACCCGAGAAGCGCATCGCCCCCTCCAACTGAACCGGGGGTCAGAAAAGCAGACCCGCCGCCCGGGGACAATTCCCCCAAGCGACGGGTCATGACGTTTTTTGCACCTGCTGCTGCTTTTGCAGTCAGCCGTCGCTCCAGACGATTTTGGGCGCGAAACGCGGGCGGGTAAAGCCGAAGTTGTAGAACAACCCCGCCCCGGTCAGTCCCGGGATCGCAAAGGGCGGCGCATAGTAGGTTTCGGTTTCCACCACGATCACGCGCTCATTGTGCAGCATGGTGGGCAGCTGGTTGTACATGTCGCTGACCTCTGCCGTCTGCAAGGCGCTCAGGCTGCCGCGGGTCTGCGACCACTCTGCCTCGTAGCTATCGGTCGTGCCGTTGTAGCGCACCAATGTCACCCGCAAAGAAGAGTCGGCCCCTGGACGCACAAGGAAATCCAGAAGTTCGATCATGCCGTCCAGATAGGACGCGTCGATCGGATCCGTCTCGCGCGAGATGGCGTCGGAGATCGTGTAAGCCGCCTTGGTGTTCAGAGCCTTGTAGCGAAAGGCGTCGTGCAACGAAAAGGTCGCCGCAAGGAGGAACAGCACGAAAGGCAACCAGATCAGGGCCTCAAGAGCCATGTTGCCCCGGGTATCCTGCGCAAAGCCGCGCAGGTGGCGAAGAAGGATCTTGGAACGGATCATTGCAGTTACCTCGGTTCCTGAACAAAGGCGGACGTGGCGACAAGCTGGGCGTAGCCTTCGGGATCCTTGGGCAAGGCCAGCCCGAAGGAGGTGGTCGGCATGGCCGGCTTGTATTTGAGACAGGCCCGCAACAGCATCAGTTGGTTGTCCGTGCCCGGGTTGAAGCTGCGCAGCGGGCGCGGTTCTTCCTCGGCGTTCAGACAGTCCGCGGTGGGCGGGATGGCCGCAAAGTTGCGGGGATCGACCTGCACCATCTCCAGCCGGAGGTTCTCGGTGCAACTGTTGACGATCACCGCTTCGTCACAGATCTTTTGCCGGACTTCTTCGTAAGTGGGAATGGAGCCGGTGTTCAGGCGGATTTCCCGCGTGGCCAGATCCACGCCACGTTCCAGCAGCGCGTGCCGCAGGTTCATGTACCCCATCTCGACCGTTGCCGCGAGGATGAAGAAGAAAACCGTGAAGTAGACGGAAAACTCAACGGTGCTGGACCCCTCCTCGTCACGGCGGAACCTGTGGAGCACTTCAATCAGACGGTGGGTCATTGGATCAGCCTCAGGTTGTTGATCTGGCGGGCGATGGTGTCAAAGGTGTCGTAGATCTCTTCACCCTGGACGTGGAAGAAGTGACTGGCCGACGACGCACAGGCGAGCATGTCGTCCGCCGCGGCCTGATCGGTTTCGAAAGCGATGGTAAAGACCGTCACGCCGCGCTGTCGGGCAAGGGCGCATTGCTTTTGCAGGTTCGAAACGTTCGTCTGAAGCGGCGACAGGTTGTAGTAGGCGCTGGCCCCTTGATCCTGCAATTCCACCGCACCGTTGATCGCGGCCTTGGACTTGGTCGGGCGGAACTGGTCGGTCGTCACACCATCTGTCATCAGCACGATATATTTCTCGGTTTCCGGGTCGTGCCAGTCGATCGGACGGCCTTCGAAGCGGGGATTGATCAGACCTTCCTGGATCAGATAGCTGACCTCGTCCCGGCTGGCCGGATCCAGCAGTGCCAGGCCGTATTTCATCCCGTACTGCGTCCCGGTGCCATCATGCAGCCGCAGATCACCGATGAACTGGATCAACTGATCCTTGTTGTCCGAATAGTACTGCACCGTCGCCTCTTCGCTGGGGCACCAGCCCCAGTCCATGGTCGCCTCGTCGAAAGGCCAGAAATGGAAGTGCGGGATGTAATCCTTGGACTGCGGCATCGCCGTGGTTTCGAACTCGGAATCGTAGATCTCGACACAGGAGGACGGCATGTTGATATTTGTCGGCCCAACGACCTTGTCATCGGGGTTGTCCGAATAGGGATCGTCGACGTATTTGGGTTCCGGCGCGATGTAGGACGCCTCCCATGCCATCCAGTCGATCTGGCTGTAGGAATAGGTGTTGCCCGGAATCTTGCCGTTGTTCTTGGTCGGCCCAAGGTCCGAGGCATTCCCGGTAGAGTCGCCTTTGACCTGGAAATACCGGGTCTTTTGCTTACCCCCCTTTATCGACGCGCCAAGGAAATAGTTGGGGCTGTCCAGATCGCCGTCCTGGGTCATCAACCAGGCAACCATTCCCTTGTAGAATTCATCCGCATCACGCGGGGCGGTTTCGGGGAAATCCTCGACCTTGTGGGCGACGTCATAGATTCCGTCACCATCAAGGTCGAAATAGTAGACGATGTTGGAAATCGCCTGCCCCCAGGGTTCGAAAAAGTTGTTGTCGGCCTTTACCGGGTCGGCACCATCGGCGCAGGAGGGATCTGCAAGGCCTTCGTCATAGTTTTCGGCATTGTTGTTGCACAGCGAATAGCCGGGCGCATCCTGGTCGCCGTTGCCCCAGCCGTTGTTCTGGTTCAGCTTCGGGCGGATGCCTCGCAAATAGTCGAAGAACGAGTCGCCCGGGTTCACGCTCCCCGCGAAGGGCACGAGGTTGAGCGTTGTGATCCCGTTGGTCTCATCGGTCATCACCTTGTAGACAAAGTTCTGGGCCGCTGGCTTGAGCTTGTCGATACGGTCGTTGAAACGCATCGACCCCGAAATATCGAGGACAAGGCTGATTTCCACGTTGGCGATCTTTTCCTCGGCCACGCTGATCGCCGGGGGCGTCAGTTCGTCATAGCCGCTCATCCGCAAAAAGTAGGTCGGGATCGTCGTTTCGCCCCAAGCCTTGACCGTCCGGTGGTTAAAGCCCCAGTCGATCTGCGTGCCCAGTAGGACATGTTCCATTCCGGCCTTGTCCATATAGTCGCGTACGACCGCATCCGACGAAAGATACTGATCCAGATCGGCCGCTGCCAACACGGCGCGGTCCATCTGGGTCTGCATCTGCGCGCGGGTGGATTCAAATCGCATGATATCCACCGCAGCGCCCGAAATGAGGATGATCAGCAGCATCATGAAGACCGAAAAGATCGTCACGTTGCCGTCTTGCTGACCGATGAAGCGCAAGGCGCGTTTGCGAGCTCCGTTCTGGCTCTCCATGTCCACTCTCCCAAAGCAAGGTGCCACTCTGGCGAGGAGAAGGAATGGTTAACAATCTGGTCCCAATTGCGGCGCAAAGCGGTACAATACTTGGGTTTTCAGAGAATTGTGCCGGTTTTTCATAGCCTTTCGGATAGGCTTGCCCGGATTTCAGAGACAATAGCAGGGAACAACCCTTGGCTGCGCGCATCATTGGATCAGCCTCAGATTGTTGATCTGGCGCGCGATGCTGTCGAAGGCATCGATGATTTCATCGCCGTGTACGTGGAAGAAATGGCTGTCGGACGAGGCACACAGCCGCATCTCTTCGGCCGCCTGGGCGGTGGTCTCGAAGGCGATGGTAAAGACTGTCACCCCCATTTCCCGAGCAAGGTCACATTGCTGGTACAGGTGGTCGAGGTTCGAGGAACGTCCCGTGCGGACATAATAGGCCCCTGCGTCCTGTTGCAGCAGTTCTACTTCGGCGTTGATCGGCGCGTCGGGGTCGCTGGGGCGGAACTGGTCCGTCACCTGTCCGTCTGTCATCAGCACGATGTACTTCTCGGTTTCCGGATCGTCCCATGCAATCGGACGGCCTTCGAACCGGCTTTCGATCACGCCCGCGTCGATCAGGTGGCTGACCGCATCGCGCGTCGTCGGATCCAGCAGGGCCAGCGCATATTTCATGCCGAACTGTGCCCCGGTGCCGTCATGCAGTCGAATGTCGTCGATGAACTGCATCAGTTGGTCAGGATCGGATGAGTAATACTGGATGGCGGTCTGCTCTCCCGGACACCAGCCCCAGTCCATGACGGCGGTATCGATGTCCCAGTGGTGAAAGATCGGCACGTATTCATCCGAAAGGGGCAGGGCCGAGTTGCCAAATTCGAAACTGTCGATTTCGACGCAGGACCCCGGCATGTTCACGTTGATTTCCGGGATGACTTCTTCGGCCTCGGGTCCGGTGTATGAGGTTTCCCACATCACGTAGTCGATCTGGCCGTAGGAATAGGTATTGCCCGGAATCTTGCCCTTGTTCTTGGTCGGCCCCAGATCCGAGGTGGCCCCGTTGAGATTGCCCTTGACCTGGAAATAGCGGTTCTTTTCCGTCCCCCCCTTGATCGAGATGCCCAGGAACTGACTGTAATCCGTCAGGTCGCCGTCCTGCGCCATCATATAGGCCACCGCGCCCTTGAAGATCTCGTCCAGATCGCGCGGCGCATTCTCCGGGAAATCTTCGATCTTGTGGGCCACGTCATAAATGTCGTCGCCGTCGGTGTCGAAATAGATCACGATGTTGGAAATCGCCTGCGGCCAAGGCGAAAAGAACCCGTTGGCCACGTTCACATTGCCACCGTCGGCGCAGGCCGGATCAGCCAAACCTTCGGCATAGTTTTCGGCGTGGTTGTTGCACAGCGACCCGCCCGGCGCGACCTGATCCCCGTTGCCCCAGCCGTTGTTGCCCTTGATCTTGGGGCGCTTGCCAAGGAAATAGTCGAACATGATGTCACCGGGATTCACCTGCCCGGCAAAGGGGATCAGGTTCAGCGTGGTGACACTTTCGTTGCCCTCGGACATGACCTTTTCGACAAAGCTCTTGGCCGCGGGCTTCAGGTTGTCGATCCGTTCGTTGTACCGCATCGACCCCGAGATATCCAAAACAAGGCTGATCTCGACGTTGGCGATCTTTTCCTCGGCGGTGGCAAGCGCATTGGCCGGCAGGTAGTCCCTGCCTGACATCCGCAGGAACAATGTGGACAGGCTGGACGCCGCATCGGCGCTGACCGTGCGTTCGTTCAGCCCAAGGGTGACGTTGACACTGGTGACATAGGCATCCAACCCGGCCTTGCCGACGTAATCATTGACCACGAAGGTCGGGTCCTGAAACTGATCCAGATCGGCCGCAGCCAGAACGGCCCGGTCCAGCGTGGTTTGCAACCGGGCGCGAGAGGCCTCTTGCCGCATCAGGTCGACAGAGGCCCCCATGATCGTCATGGCAAGCAAGGCGATATAGACCGAATAGATCGTGACCGTCCCCGCCTCATCCTTGCTGAAACGGCCAATGGCGCTGGACGCGCGCAACAGCGCCGGGCGGTGAATAAGCGAAAAACGTGCCATCATGGGTCTCCGGTAGCGCCGCAGTCAGGATTACGGCGGAACGGGGACGTTTTTCGGGTAAGATTCGGTCAACCCTCGGGCCACCATTGTGGCGAAAGAGCGGCGAAAGGCGATGATTTTCCACAAACGCACACCGAATTGCGAGTGCCCGGCGCACCCCGAACGCCAACCCGGACCGGCGGCGACCCTGCGCAGCAGCATCAAGGACTGACCATGTTCGACACCAAGATCGCCATCGTCGTACGCGACGACCTTGCCACATGGCAAAAGCTGAACGTCACTGCTTTTTTGATGAGCGGGATCACCGGCGCCAACCCTGAACTGATCGGCGCGCCCTATAAGGACAGGGACAGCAGGGACCACCTGCCAATGTCTGTCCAGCCGGTGATCGTCCTGACCGGGGCCGCGAACGTCCTGACCAATATCCGCAACCGCGCGCATGACCGGAACGTGGCCACTGTGGCCTATATCGAAGAAATGTTTGGCACCGGTCACGACGAGGCGAACAGGGCCGTCTTTGCCGAAACTGGCGGATGTTGCGCGGGCAGGACCACTCAGGCTGATACCATACCCACCGCACCACAAAGAACGCCCCCGCAGGTCCCTGCGGAGGCGCTTGGCATCTTGAGGGCTACCGTTGCGCCAGTGGCTACAACCCCTTGGCGCGATAGCTGGCCGCGACCCGCCCAATCGCCACGATAAAGGCCGCCGTGCGCAGATCGGTAACGTCGTCCCGTTCGTGCCAGACCTGTCGCATGGACTGATAGGCGATGCGCATGGTGTCATCGAGACCGGATCGCACCAGTTCCAACTCGTCCGCGCCTTTCAGATACCGCGCCTTGAAGTCCGGCGACATGCTCCATGCATCGCCAAGGTAGCGGTCCAGTCGCTCCAGTTCCTTGACGATCAGCTCGTGCCGGGCCTCCTCTTGGCGGCGTTGCATCCGGCCGAAACGGATGTGGCTGAGGTTCTTGACCCACTCGAAATAGGACACGGTCACACCGCCTGCGTTGGCATACATGTCCGGGATGATAACAGTGCCTTTCTCGCGCAGGATGTCATCCGCCCCCGCCGTGATCGGCCCGTTGGCGGCCTCGATAATCAAGGCAGCCTTGATGTTATGGGCGTTCGACAGGTTTATGACCCCCTCAAGCGCCGCCGGAATGAGGATGTCACAGTCTTCTTCCAGCACGGTTGCACCTTCGGCGGTGTGGTTGGCGTCCGGGAATCCGGTGACGCCCCCGTGGCGGACGATCCATTCGCGCACTGCCTCTACGTTCAGCCCGTCAGGATTGAACAATGCGCCGTCACGTTCGATGATGCCGGTGATCCGCGCCCCGTCTTCTTCTTGCAGGAACTTGGCCGCGTGGTACCCCACGTTGCCCAGCCCCTGAACGATGACGCGCTTGTCGTCCAGCGTACCGTCCAACCCGGCCTTGGCCATGTCCTCGGGATGGCGAAAGAACTCGCGCAGGGCGTATTGCACGCCCCGGCCCGTCGCCTCGGTCCGGCCCTGAATCCCGCCGGCATTGGTCGGCTTGCCGGTGACGCAGGCGTTGGCATTGATGTCCGTGGTATTCATCCGCCGGTACTGATCGGCGATCCAGGCCATTTCACGCTCGGATGTGCCCATGTCGGGGGCGGGCACGTTCTGGCTGGGATGGATCAGGTCGCGTTTGGCCAGTTCATAGGCAAAACGCCGGGTGATCTGTTCCATCTCGTGTTCGTCATATTGACGGGGATCTACGCAAAGCCCCCCTTTGGAGCCGCCAAACGGCGTCTCGACCAAGGCGCATTTATAGGTCATCAGCGCGGCCAGCGCCTCGACCTCGTCCTGATTGACCTCGGGCGCAAAGCGGATGCCCCCCTTGACCGGCTCCATATGTTCGGAATGGACCGAACGGTACCCGGTAAAGGTCTGGATCTTGCCGCGCAGCCGCACGCCGAACCGCACCGTGTAGGTGGCGTTGCAAACCCGGATCTTTTCTTCCAGCCCCGGCGGCAGGTCCATCAGCGCGACGGCGCGGTTGAACATCAGGTCCACGGACTGTCTGAATGAGGGTTCGTTCGACGGCACGACGGGCCGCGTTGCTACGACGGACATGGGTTTCCTTCCTTTCCAGTGTCCGCACGGGGCACGCGCGCCCCGCGCGCATGGCTCCTCTTGCCGGGAGCCCGCCAGACAAGCCTAGCCCGCCTGCCCGCGCATCCCAACCCCCGGTTTGCCCCGACTCGCCCCGCAAGGCAGAGACGCGCCGCCCCACCATCGTCACAAAGCCTGAAACAATCTTCTTAGGACCCGATGGACTGTGCGGCCAAATGCCTAGAATTCTAACCAAATCCAATTCGAACTGCCCAAGTTTGGCCATTTTGAAATGGCATAAAATTGTCATCAAACTGCACGGATCGCGGCTTCTGGGGCTGTCGCCGAGATCTGGTTGAAAGGTGTTCGAATGTTGAAATCTACCACGAGCCTCGCGGCCCTGCTGACTTGCGGGGACACGCTGCGCAACCGGCTGACCCAGTTCGCTAGCGATACTTCGGGCAACATGTCCTACCTCGCGATTGTCGGGTCCCTGGTGATGATGGTGTTCGGCGGCGTAGGCATCGACATGATGCATGCCGAACTCAAGCGCATCAAAGTGCAAAACACGCTGGACCGCGCCGTTCTGGCCGCTGCCAACATCGAAAACGCGCAGGATCCGGACATCGTCGTGCGCGACTATCTCTCGGCCATGGGTCTGGGGGATGCCCTGACCTCGGTTCAGGTGGATCAGACGCTCACATCGAAAAGCGTGACCGCCCGGGGCGAGGCCGCGATTTCTTCGGACTTCATGTCTCTGATCGGGGTAAACACGCTCGACGCCACCGGGCTTGCCACTGCCGTTCACGCCACCGCCAATGTCGAGATTTCGATGGTGCTGGACGTCTCCGGCTCGATGGGCTGGAACAGCAAGATCGTGAACATGCGCAACGCCGCAAGCGAGTTCGTCGATATCCTTATGCCGGCGGACAGCACGGCGCTGACCACGATCTCGATCATTCCTTACAATGCCACCGTGAACCTTGGGGCCACCACGGCCAGCTATTTCACGCTGGACGATCTGCATGACTATTCCAACTGCGTGACTTTCGATGCCGCCGATTTCGACACCACGGCGATCTCTCCTTCGGAGGTTCTGAGCCGCCTCGCGCATTTCGATCTGAATTCGACCAATACAAGCACCACCGCGATCCCGAACCCCTGGTGCAAGACCGGCGATACCAGCGCCGTGCTGGCGCACAGTTCGGATGCGACCACGCTCAAGGCCCATATCGACAGCCTGAATGCCGGCGGCAATACGGCCATCGACCTTGGCGTGAAATGGGGCGCGGCCCTGTTGGACCCTGCCGCAAGGCCAGCCATTTCAGAAATGGCCTATGACGGGCTGGTGGCGCAACAATTCGCGGGTCGCCCGGCGGCCTACACGGACCCGGAGACTTCGAAATACATCGTGGTCATGACGGACGGCGAAAACACCACCCAATATGACCTCAAGGCCCACTACAAATTCGGCCTGTCCGACATCTGGGTCGATGACCGTGGCACGGAATACCCCGGCGACGACCGCTTTTCCCTGCTGGTGCGCGATCGCGAAGGCACGGCGGAAGACGTCTACTACCGCGAACGGTTCCGTTCGTATTCCTACAGCTACCGTTATCGCAACGCGCCGGACGGTGGCAGCAATGCCCGCCGCATGACCAATGCCGAGGTCTTTGCCCGCTGGGGCACCCGCGCCGTCGGCAGCAAGTTCTACAGCCAGCCATACAACGACGGTTTCGTCAGCTACAGCCAGTATTCCGACATCTACTACGCCTATCAGGCAACCGTGGGGGCCGACCCGGCCGACAGCCGGCTTGACGCGATCTGTGACGCGGCCAAGGACATGGGCGTGGTGGTCTTCGCCATCGGCTTCGAAGCGCCACAGCGCGGGCTGGACGCCATGCGCAACTGCGCCTCTTCCCCGGCCCATTTCTTCGACGTGCAAGGGGCGGATCTGGAAGAAACCTTTGCCGCCATTGCCAACACCATCACGCAACTGAGGCTGACCCAATGACCCGCTCGCCCCTGTCCGCCCTGCGCCGTTTCTGGTCCGAAGAAGACGGCAATGCCATTGCCCCCTACGCGCTCTGGGTGCCGTTGTTCGTGGCCATCATTGTCTCGACGGTTGAAATCGGCACCATCACCGTGCGCCACACCCAGTTGGAGCGCGCGCTGGACCAGACAGTCCGCGAGGTCAAGATCGGCGTCAGCCCGCATACCCATGACGCGCTCAAGACCGCGATCTGTGCCAAGACCACCGTGCTGCCCGATTGCAACGCGAACCTTCAGCTAGAGATGATCCCGCTGAACATGCGCAGCTACGTCGAACCCGCCGCCAAGGCCGATTGCGTCGACATCGGCCAAGAAGCCACGCCGCAGCGCAGCTTTCGCAATGGCGTCGGCGGCCAGCTGATGATCCTGCGCGCCTGCTACAAGTTCCGCCCGCTGACCCCCGCCTCGACGCTGAACGCCAGCCTGCCCAAGGACGAAAACGGATACACCGCGATCGTCTCGACCTCGGCCTTCGTCTACGAACCCAGCTAAGGAGTGCCCCCGATGCGCCTGTCTTTCCTCAAGGGTTTTGCCCGTGACACCCGCGGCTTCGTCAATGTCGAAGCAGTCATCGTCTTTCCCGCGCTTCTGTTCCTTTTCGGTGTCGGCTGGACCTATTTCGATGCCTTCCGCCAACAGGCGGTCAATCAAAAGGCCAATTATGTCATCAGCGACATGATCTCGCGTGAAACAGAGCCGCTCAACCCGAACTACATCACCAACGCGCGGCGCCTCCTGCGCACCCTGACCAAAACAAGCATGCAGGAAAGCGACATCCGCATCACCGTTGTCAAATACGACTCGGACCTGGGCGGCTGGCAACTGAAATGGTCCGAGGCCCGCGGCGACTACCCCGAACTCAACGCCGCCGACCTTGCCGCCTATGCCGACCGCCTTCCCAGCGGCACAGAGGGCGAAGAGCTGGTCATGGTCGAAACCTGGGACGCCTTCGACCCGGTGTTCAACGTTGGCCTCTCCGCCTTCGACATCCGCACCTACAGCTTCACCCGCCCGCGCTATGCGCCGCAACTGGTCTTTGACACCACCGCCTGAACGCGGCCTGAACAGGCAGGAAAAAGGGGACAAGGCCAGCGCCGCGTCCCCTGTTCCTTTGCATCTCGCCCGAAGAAGGGATCAGCCTTCCCGCTGCGACAGCAGATGGATCATGATGTCTGCCACCGGCTTGGTCGCCGATCCGGCGGTGACACCGCCAATGGCCACCCGCCGCCCCATGCGCCACCACAAACCCGGCCGCCAGATACGCGACCCCGGCTGCTTCAGGATCACCAGAAATCCGTTGGACGGTTTCATCGCGAACATGCCGCGATCCACTTTCTCGATCTCGTCCAGCCGCGCAACCACGGTGCCGTCACTGTCGGTCAGCGCCTCCTCGGTCAGGATCAAGGCATGTCCGGTGACCTGCCACATCAGCTGTGCCACAAACAGCGCCGCAATCCCCAGCAGCACCAGAAAGCCACGCCAGCCCATGGCCATCTCATCCGTGCCAAACCCCATGTAGACCATCAGCCCGCCAAGGCCCATCATCGCGCCCACGCCAATCAGCCGCCGCGGAGCCGAGGCCGTGATCCGTGCCAGTTCTTCCTGTGCCATCGCTTTCCCCCGAAACTGCGCCCCGCACTCCTAATGCGCGGCGGCTGCCGGGGAAAGCCCTGCCCGCTTCTTCTGTCGTCAAATATCCCGGGGGTGAATTGGCCGTCAGGCCAAGAGGGGGCAGCGCCCCCTTCCTTTGTGCGCCCCTTCACCCCCCGCGGCGCACCACCACTTCGGCACCCCGCGCCGGTGGTTCCTCATCTACCAGTTCCAGCGGAAAGCCCGGCGCCCGTACCGACAGGCCTGTCGGCTCTTCCAACCTCTCGATCATCCGGTCCGATTGCGCGCGGCTGCCGAAGCGCGCCTGTCCGTCACGCAACATGGCGATGATCTGCGGCGACAGTTCCAGCGGCACGTCATGCGCCTCGGCCAGTTGCTGGAACAGCCCCACGTCCTTCATCACCAGATCCAGCGTGAAATCCACGTCGCGGCTGCCCGACAGGATCAACTGGCTCTCGGTCTCGTGGACGAAACTGTTGCCCGAGGAAATCCGGATCGCCTCATAGGTTGTTGCGGCATCCAGCCCCGCCGCCTGCATGGTGGTCAGCGCCTCGCACAGGGTCAGCAGGTTGGCGGTGGCCAGGTAGTTGGTCATCACCTTCAGCTTGGACGCCGTGCCGACCTCGCCCGTGTGCAGGACTTGACGGCCAAGGATGGTCAGCAGGGGCAAGACCGCCTCGAATGTTGCCCTTGGCGCGCCGCAAAAGACCGAGATATTGCCCGTGGCCGCCCGGTGGCAGCCGCCCGAAACCGGCGCTTCGACCGCAACGCCGCCGGTCGCCGCCACCTGACCTGCCTGCGCCACGATCACCTCAGGGTCTGTGGTCGACATCTCGACCCATGTCTTGCCCGGCCTCATTGCGGGTAGCATCTGGGCCAGCACCGCCTCGGATGCCGCAGGGCTGGGCAGCGAGGTAATGACCACCTCGCAGCGCTCCATCACGTCCAGTGCCGATAGCCCGGCCTCCGCCCCCGCCTCGACAAATGGCGCCATCTTGTCCGGGTCTAGGTCAAAGACCCGCAATGCGATCCCGTTGCGGTGCAGGTTTCCCGCAAGCTTGGCGCCCACCGCGCCCAATCCGATAAATCCCGTGGTCATACCACCCTCCTGTTTTCGGCAGGATGCGAAAGTCCGCAGGCCCCGTCCTTGCCGTTTGCGACACAGGCTTGCCCCTGACGCAAGGTCCGCCTAGCCTCGCGCCATGACATGGCCCGCCAACAGCGCGACCCGCCCCCAAGATGCCGCCGCAGGTATCGAGGTGACAGAGGATTTCGTGCCTTTTTCCCAGCGTGACGACATCTTCTCCCGCGCCATGTGGGACGAAACCCTGCGCTCGCCGAAAACCGATGCCTTCTTTGCCTCCTACCGGATCGAGGCGGCACCCCGGCGGGGGGACGGCTTTACCCAGCGCGATTTTGCCCTGCGCAATGCCGCATGGCTCATTTCCGACATCATGACCGACCGCCACGCCGCGCAGGGCCGACGCGAAGGGTTTCAGGCTCCGCTCAGCGCCGATACGCCGGTTTCCCCCGATACCGTCCCGATCGACGATCCGGGCGCCATGGCGCAGGAGATCAAACGCGTGGCCCGGTTCTTTGGCGCGCATCTGTGCGGGATCACCGATTTCGATCAACGCTGGCTCTATGCCGCCCGGGTCGACACCCGCGACATGAGCGAGGCGGCCCATGACCTGCCCGAGGGACTGACCTCGGTGATCGTACTGGGCCACGAGATGGATCAGGATCTGGTCGCCACCTACCCTTCGGCGCTGGCCGGGGCCGCCACCGGCAAGGCCTACAGCCACGAGGCCTCGGTCGTGCTGCAGCTGGCCGCATTTATCCGCAATCTCGGCTACCAGGCCGTGCCTTCTATGAATGACACGGCGCTGGTCATCCCCTACGCGGTCAAGGCGGGTCTGGGTGAATACGCGCGCAACCAGATGGTCATCACACCGGACCTGGGGCCACGCCTGCGCTTTTCCAAGATCTTCACCGATCTGCCGCTGGCCCATGACGCGCCGCGCAAGCTGGGCGTGGCCGAGTTCTGCACCATCTGCACGCGCTGCGCCGATGCCTGCCCGGTCAAGGCCCTGCCCTATGGCCCGCCCTCGACAAATGCCCCCAACCGGTCGGCCATCAAGGGGGTGCGGAAATGGACATCGGATGCCGAGAAATGCTTTGGCTTCTGGGCCAAGCTGGCCTCCGACTGTGCCATCTGCCTGCGCGTCTGCCCCTTCAACCGCGACTATGACCGCTGGCCCGCGCGCCTCTGGCGGCGGTTGGCCCTGTCGCGGTTCCGGCGGTTGGCGCTCTGGCTGGCTCGCGCGCATGGCCCCCGCAAAAAACCCGCCGAATGGTGGGGCCGCTGATGCCCGCGCTGTGCATCGATACACCGACCGGCCGCTTCGAGATCATCGAGACCGAAGGCGCCATCACCCGCGCCACCTGGACCGACAGCGCCGCCCGCGACGACACGCCCCTGCTCAACCGCGCCGCGGCACAGGTTGCGGCCTATTTCGACGGCACCCTGACAGAGTTCGATCTGCCTTTCCGCGTCGAAGCCAGCCCGTTCCAGCAACAGGTCTGCGCACAGATCGCCGCGATACCCTTTGGCGAAACAACGACCTACGGCGAGATTGCCAAGACCCTGAACGCCCCGCCGCAAGCGGTGGGGCGCGGCTGCGGAGGCAATCCCATCCCGCTGTTCATCCCCTGCCACCGCGTTCTGGGCACCAACGGGTTAGGCGGCTTTTCCGGCGGCACCGGGGTCGAAACCAAGGTCGCCTTACTGCGCCATGAAAAGGCAGGTGGCCTGCTGATCTGAGCTCAGTCGCGGCGCGGGTCGCGCGGGTAAACGCCAAGGATTTCCAGCGTGTCGGTGAAATAATCCAGTTCCTCCAGCGCCCGCTTGACGCCGGGATCATCGGGGTGGCCTTCGATGTCGGCGTAGAATTGCGTCGCGGTGAAGGATCCCCCGACCATATAGCTTTCCAGCTTGGTCATGTTGACGCCATTCGTGGCGAAACCGCCCATGGCCTTGTACAGCGCGGCAGGGATGTTGCGGACCTGAAAGATGAAGGTGGTCATCATGCCGTGGCTGCCGCGCCGCGTCGTATCCGGTTCGGGCGACATCAACAGGAAACGCGTGGTGTTGTGAGCGTGATCCTCGATATGGCGTGCAAGGATGTGCAGCCCGTATATCTCGGCGGCAAGATCCGAGGCCAGCACGCCTTCGTTCCGGGTGGCGGCCTGCGCCAGTTCCGCCGCCGCACCGGCGCTGTCTGCCGCCGCGACGCCCTTGATACCGTATTTCGACAGAAACGCCTGCGCCTGCGGCAGCAGGACCAGATGCGCGCGCACCCGTTCCAGTTCCTCGATCTGCACGCCGGGCAGCGCCATCAGGCTGATATGCACGCGAACAAAAGCCTCGTCCACGATCCGCAGCCCCGATTCCGGCAGCAGGCGGTGGATGTCCGCCACGCGACCGTAGGTGGTGTTTTCCACCGGCAACATGGCCAGATCGGCCCGCCCCTCGCGCACCGCGCCGATCACCTCTTCGAAGGTCCGGCAGGGCAGAACATCTGCGCCCGGGCGCGCCTCTGTACAGGCTTGATGGGAGTAGGCGCCAAGCTCTCCCTGGAATGCGATCCGCTGTGTCATCTGAGGTCCCCGTCGCGTATCCCGCCACATGCGGGCGATTGGTCGCGCCTTCTACCGCTTGCCCAAAAGGATGGAAAGCAATAGATACCCGCCCGACAGCGATACAAGCAGACAGGGCTTCCCATGTTCGATACCATGACCTTTACCAAGATCGTCGGCGGCGTCTGCGGCGCCCTGCTGATCTACCTGATGGGCAAATGGGCCGCGGAGGTCCTGTATCACCCCGCCGGTCACGGCCATGGCGAAGAGCACGCCGCCGGCTTTGCCATCCTCGTCGACGACGGCCCGGCCCCCGAGGCCGAAGAAGGTCCCGATTTCGCAACCCTGATGGCCGCTGCTGATGCGGGCAAGGGCGAAAAAGTTTGGGGCAAATGCCGCGCCTGCCACAAGCTGGACGGCACCGACGGCACCGGCCCGCACCTCGACGGTGTTGTCGAACGTGCGGTCGGTTCGGTTGCCGGCTTTGGCTACTCGGGCAAGCTGAGCGAGGCCGCCGATGTCTGGACCCCGGAAAACCTCTTTGCCTTCCTCGAAAACCCCAAGGGTTTTGCGCCCGGCACCACCATGGGTTTTGCCGGACTCAAAAAAGCCGAAGACCGCGTCAACCTGATTGCCTACCTGCAAACCACCGGCAACTGATCCGCGCGTCCAATCCGAATACGAAAGGGCCGTCCTTGGGGGCGGCCCTTTTTCGTGCCGGCTTGCTACGCAATGCACCGCCGGTTCGCGGCGCATGGCCCCGCACCGGTTGACGTTTCCGTAATCTCGGCTTGAATCTGGCCGCGCGGAAAACTTAGCTTAGAATTAACAAAGAAGTCCGCCACATTGCCGGGCCGAACTGCCGGTTCACAGGGAGATGACCATGACGATTCAGGCCAAACGTCCTCAACCCCGCAGCGCGGCGCGAACACGCCCCGCCCCGGACCTGCGATTGTTCGCGACAGGTGCGCTGGCGATCGGGCTGGCCGTGCTGGGGGTCGCCGCGCTGGCGCAGGACGGCGATGACCCGGTCATCACCTCGCACGGTTATTCCTTCTTCGGGAACCTCGACTACCCGGCGGACTACACGCATTTCGATTTCGTCAATCCGGACGCGCCCAAGGGCGGCGAGCTGGTGATCGGCGCCACGGGAACCTTCGACAGCCTCAACCCCTATTCGACAAAAGGCCGGGCCGGGGCGCTGACTTCGGTCATGTATGACCAGCTGATCGAATCGACCGAGGATTCGGTAGGGCAGTATTACTGCATCCTCTGCACCAGCATCGAATATCCCGAAAGCCGGGACTGGGTGATCTTTCACATGCGCGAGGATGCCACCTTCTGGGATGGCACGCCCGTCACCGCCGAAGACGTGGTTTATTCGCACACCTTGTTCATCACGCAGGGCCTGCCGTCCTACGCGCAGGCCGTGGACCGCATGGTCGACAGCGCCGAGGCGCTGGACACCTACACCGTGAAATTCACCTTCAACCCGGCCGAGTCGAAACGCTCGCGGATCGAAACCGTGGGGTCCACTCCGGTCTTTTCCAAAGCATGGTTCGAGGCAGACCCGGAAAACCGCCGCCTTGACGAGCCCCGGCTTGAGGTCGCGATGGGATCGGGCCCCTATCGGCTGGATGAATACGAAGTCAACCGCCGCATCGTCTATAAGCGCGACCCGGATTACTGGGGCAAAGACGTGCCCTTCAACGTGGGCCGCTACAACTACGACGCCATGCGGATCGAATATTTCGCCGATCAGACCGCCTCGTTCGAGGCATTCAAGGCCGGCACCTACACTTTCAAGGTGGAAAGCGATCCGAAACAGTGGGCCACGGCCTATGATTTCCCCAAGGCGCGGGACGGGATCGTCAAGCTCGAGGAACTGCCCGATGGCAGCCCACCGAACCCCACCGGCTTTGTCTTCAACCTTGCCAAGCCTCAGTTCGAGGACAAGCGCGTGCGCGAGGCCATCGCGCTGGCGTTCAACTTTGAATGGTCGAACGAGTCGCTTCTCTATGGTCTCTATGCTCCGCGGTCGTCTTTCGTCGAAGGCACGCATGTCGAGGCCAAGGACGTCCCGCAGGGCGCGGAACTGGCCTTTCTCAAGGGGCTGGGTGACGTAGTGCCCGCCGAGATCTTTGACGAGCCTGTCGCCGTAATGCACGAATCCGACGCCGCCCGCCTGCCGGACCGCCGCAATCTGCGCGCCGCGTCGCGGCTGTTGTCAGACGCGGGATGGGAGGTCGGCGACGATGGCATGCGCCGAAATGCGGCTGGGCAGACGCTCAAGGTCAACATGCTGATCCCGACGAACATCGAACCGTCGATCGAAGCGATGCACGAAAGCTTTGTCCGCAACCTGCAACAGGTCGGCGTGGATGCGAGTTTCGAACGGGTTGATCCCTCGCAGTACACTTTGCGCCGCCGCGAACGCGACTATGACATCCTCTATTCCACCCGTTACGGCGCCTTCCTGTCGACCGGTGGCGGCCTGTCGCAGATGTACGGCTCGCGCGAGGCGGAATTCTCCTTGTTTAACCCGGCCGGGCTTGCCAGCCCGCTGGTGGACGCGATCATCGAAGCCAGTTTCGTCGCCGAAAGCCAAGCTGAAACCGACGTTGCGCTGATGGCACTGGACCGCGCCTTGCGGCACGAATTCTTCGTGATCCCCACCGGTTACATCGCCGATCACTGGGTGGCCTATTACGACATGTATGAACATCCCGAAACGATCCCGCCCTATTCGCTGGGCTACCTCAGCTTCTGGTGGATCAACCCGGACAAGGCCGCGGCCCTGAAGGCGGAAGGTCAGCTGGACTGACATGGCCGCCTATATCCTCCGACGACTCCTGCTCATCATCCCCACGCTGCTGGGGATCATGATCATCAACTTCGTGCTGGTCCAATTCGTGCCGGGCGGACCGATCGAACAGATCATCGCCCAGATCGAGGGCCAGGGCGACGTCTTTGGCGGGTTTGCCGGGGGCTCGGAGTCGCCGGAGCCCGCCGAAATGACCCCGGGCAGCGAAAGCTATGCCGGTGCCCGCGGTCTGCCGCCCGAATTCATCGCCGACCTCGAAAAGCAGTTCGGTTTCGACAAACCGCCGCTGGAACGGTTCCTCAACATGATGTGGAATTACATGCGGCTGGATTTTGGCGAGAGCTATTTCCGCTCGATCGGCGTGATCGACCTTGTGCTTGAAAAGATGCCGGTTTCGATCTCGTTGGGCCTTTGGTCCACGCTGATTGCCTATCTGGTGTCGATCCCGCTGGGCATCCGCAAGGCGGTCAAGGACGGGTCGTCCTTTGACACATGGACCTCGGGCGTCATCATCGTTGCCTATGCGATCCCCGGCTTTCTGTTTGCCATCCTGCTGCTGGTGCTCTTTGCCGGCGGCTCTTACCTGCAAATCTTCCCGATCCGCGGCCTTGTCTCGGACAACTGGGAAGACCTGAACATCTTCATGAAAGTTGTCGACTACTTCTGGCACATCGCGCTGCCGATCATCGCCTCGACGATCTCGGCTTTTGCCACGTTGACCCTGCTGACCAAGAACAGCTTCCTCGACGAGATCAAGAAACAATACGTCATGACGGCCCGAGCCAAGGGCCTGTCAGAGGATCGCGTGCTATATGGTCATGTCTTCCGCAACGCCATGCTGATCGTGATCGCGGGCCTGCCCGGTGTGTTTATCGGCGTCTTTTTCGGCGGTTCCATCATCATCGAGACGATCTTTTCGCTCGACGGGCTGGGCCGCCTTGGGTTCGAGGCCGCTGTCGCGCGCGACTACCCGGTGATCTTTGGCACGCTTTTCATCACGTCGATGATCGGGCTTGTGGTCGGGCTGATCTCGGACCTGATGTATGTCGTGGTCGATCCGCGCATCGACTTTGAAAAGCGGGAGGGCTGAGCCATGAGTGACACCACCCGCCCCGACACCGCCACCGTTCCGCCGGAGCCCAGAAAGGGCCTGTTCACGCTGTCGCCCCTCAACCAACGCCGCTGGAACAACTTCAAACGCAACCGTCGCGCCCTGTGGTCGCTGTGGATCTTTCTGGTGCTGTTCACCCTGTCGCTGTTTGCCGAGTTCATCGCCAACGACAAGCCGATCATGGTACGTTACCGGGGCGAAACCTTTACCCCGATCTTCAACTTCTATCCGGAAACCCAATTTGGCGGCGACTTCAAGACAGAGGCCGCCTACCGCGATCCCGAGGTGCGCTGTCTCATCATCACGGGCGGGCTGGACGCCTGTTTCGACGATCCCGACGGCCTGATCGAAGACGCGCAGGCCGGTACGCTGAACGATGACAATTTCCAGAAGGGCATGATCCTCTGGCCGCTGATCCCCTACAGCTATGACACCCCGGTCGACCGGCGCGGCGCCGCGCCCCTGCCCCCCAATGGCGAAAACTGGCTGGGAACCGACAAGGGCAAACGCGATCTGCTGGCACGCGTGATCTACGGTTTCCGCCTGTCGATCCTGTTTACACTGATCGTCACGATCTGTGCTTCGATCATCGGCATCGTCGCCGGCGCGCTTCAGGGTTATTTCGGCGGCTGGCTGGACCTGATCTTTCAGCGCGTGATCGAGATCTGGGGCGCGACGCCTTCGCTATATATCATCATCATCCTCTTCGCGATCCTCGGGCGAAGTTTCTGGCTGCTGGTTTTCCTGACGATCCTCTTTGGATGGACAGCGCTGGTGGGCGTCGTACGGGCGGAATTCCTGCGCGCCCGCAACCTTGAATACGTCCGGGCAGCCAAAGCGCTTGGCGTGTCCAACTGGAAAATCATGTTCCGCCACATGCTGCCCAATGCCATGGTGGCCACGCTGACCTTCATGCCTTTTATCGTCACCGGCACGATCTCGACCCTTGCGGGGCTCGATTTCCTCGGCTTTGGCCTGCCGTCCTCGGCCCCCTCGCTGGGGGAAATGACCTTGCAGGCGAAACAGAACCTGCAAGCGCCGTGGCTGGCCTTCACCGCCTTTTCGGTCTTTGCGATCATGCTGTCGCTGCTGGTCTTCATCTTTGAAGGGGTCCGCGACGCCTTTGACCCCAGGAAAACCTTCTCATGAGCGCATTGCTTCAGGTCCGTGACCTCAAGGTCAGCTTTCGGCAGGACGGCAAGGCCGTTGCCGCGGTCAAAGGCGTCTCTTTCGAGGTCAGGAAGGGGGAAACCGTGGCGCTGGTCGGGGAATCCGGCTCGGGCAAATCCGTCACCGCCTTGTCGACCGTATCCCTTTTGGGTGAATCCGCGCAGGTCGAAGGCTCAGTTCTCTACAACGGGGCGGAAATGATCGGCGCGCCGGAAAAACGCCTGCGCGACGTGCGGGGCAATGACATCAGCTTTATCTTCCAAGAGCCGATGACATCGCTCAACCCGCTGCATACGCTGGAAAAACAGATCCGTGAAAGCCTTGAGCTACACCAGGGATTGACCGGGTCCGCAGCGCGGACACGGATCATCGACCTGTTGACCAAGGTTGGCATCCGCGACCCTGAAACGCGGCTAGGATCCTATCCGCACCAATTGTCCGGCGGCCAACGGCAGCGTGTCATGATCGCCATGGCGCTGGCCAACGGGCCGGACCTGTTGATCGCGGACGAACCGACCACCGCGCTCGACGTGACGATTCAGGCGCAAATCCTAGAACTCCTGACAAAGCTCAAGGAAGCCGAGGACATGAGCCTATTGTTCATCACCCACGACCTTGGCATCGTGCGCCGCATCGCCGACCGGGTCTGCGTGATGAAGAACGGTGAGATCGTCGAACAGGGCAAGACCTCCGAAATCTTTGACGCACCGAAACACCCCTATACGCAGATGCTCCTGTCAGCCGAAAGCACAGGTTCGCCCGAACCGGTGGATGACGGGGCCGAGTTGATCGCCAAGACCGACAATCTCAAGATCTGGTTCCCGATCCAGCGCGGGCTGATGAAACGTACAGTGGGGTATGTAAAGGCTGTCAACGACGCGACCATCGCCGTGCGGGCCGGGGAAACCGTAGGCATCGTGGGCGAAAGCGGATCGGGAAAGACGACGCTGGCACTGGCGATCATGCGGCTCATCAAGTCCGAAGGCGGGATCACCTATCGCGGGCAGGATGTGAATGCCTGGTCGACCAAGCGGCTGCGCAAGCTGCGATCCGAAATGCAGATCGTGTTTCAGGATCCCTATGGCTCGCTCTCGCCCCGGATGACCTGCGAACAGATCATTGCCGAAGGGCTGGAGGTGCACGGGGCGCCGGATGGCCGCCCCCACCGCGAGCTGGTGGCGGAGGTCATGGCCGAAGTCGGTCTGGACCCGCGCATGATGCACCGCTACCCGCATGAGTTTTCCGGTGGCCAGCGCCAGCGCATCGCCATTGCGCGCGCCATGGTCCTTCGACCGCGGTTGGTGGTGCTGGACGAACCGACTTCGGCGCTGGACATGACCGTTCAGGTGCAGATCGTGAACCTCCTGCGCGAGTTGCAGCGCAAGTACGACCTCGCCTACCTGTTCATCAGCCACGATCTCAAGGTTGTGCGCGCCATGAGCCACAAGGTTATCGTGATGAAACAGGGCGACGTGGTGGAATACGGCACAGCGCAAGAGATCTTTGAGGCACCGCAGACGGATTATACCCAAACCTTGCTGGCGGCGGCTTTCGATCCGGTCTGACAAGGGCCGGGCGGTTTGCTCACCGCCCGGCCCCTAGCTCAGATCGCGCTGGAATGGCCTGCCTTTGACAGATCGTAGGTGTCAAAACCACGTGCGATCATCCGCGTCAGAGGCCGTGCCTCACGCGGGATGAACAGCCCGTCTTCTGTTACCTCCAGCATGTTTTCGAAACGGCTGTTGGCTTCGCGGAACATGCGGAACAGCACATCGCGCGTGACGTTGAAATCCCGCTGAATCTCGTGCGCGTCGATGCGGAAGTCGCACATCAGGGCCTCGATCAGGCGGCTGCGCAACTTGTCCTCCCCCTTGAAGCAATGGCCGCGGGCGGTCGAAAACTGTCCGTCGCGGACGGCAGCGATATATTTGGACGTGCTTGACGCGTTCTGCGCAAACCCCTGCGGGAACTTCGAGATCGAAGACGCCCCCAGCCCGATCAGGTAATCCGAGGTATCGTCGGTGTAGCCTTGGAAATTGCGCCGCAGCTTGCCGTTCCGCTGTGCCACGGACAGACCGTCTTCCTTGGTCGCGAAATGGTCGATCCCGATCTCGTCGTAGCCGTCCCAGACAAACAGGCGGCGCGCGGTATCGAAAAGGTCCAACCGTTCTTGCGGCGTAGGCAGCGCATCCGACGGCAGCATCTGCTGCCGCTTGGCCATCCACGGCACATGCGCATACCCATAAAGCGCCACCCGATCCGGCGCGAAGCTAAGCAGCTTTTGCACGGTCTCGGTGATCCGTGCCTTGCTTTGATGCGGCAGGCCGAACAGGATGTCGGCATTCAGGCTTTGCACCCCGCGCGCCCGGATCATCTCGACCGCGGCACGGGTCACGTCATACCCTTGTTCGCGGCCAATGGCGTCCTGGATCTGCGGATCGAAGTCCTGCACTCCGATCGAGGCCCGGTTCATTCCGCCGTCAGCCAAGGTGTCCAGCCGTTCCTCGTCGATCTCGTTCGGGTCGATTTCCACCGAAAACTCGTATCCATCGGCAAAATCAGCCACGTCGCGGGTGGCCGCGATCAGCCGTTTCATCAACTCAGGGGACAAAAGCGTCGGCGTCCCGCCGCCCCAGTGCAACCGCGACAGCCGCACCCCCTGCGGCAAAGCCGCGCGAAGCAGTTTCAACTCCTGTTCCAGAACCCCCACATAGGATTCAACCGGCCCCAGAGTCGCTGTGCCCTGCGTTCGGCATGCGCAAAACCAGCACAACCTGCGGCAAAAAGGTACATGCAAGTAAAGCGATATGTTACCATTTATAGGAACAGAGCGGATCCATTCCTCGAATCGCGCCGGCCCGACATCACCGTCGAAATGCGGTGCAGTCGGGTATGAGGTGTATCGCGGCACTTTGGCATCGAAGAGGCCAAGCCGCGCGAGTTGAGTTCGGTTCGCCATGGACGTACGGTTAGGGCACCGCGATTTGCAGGGCTTTGACGCAGATCAACAAGAGGCAGGTGAAATGCTGAATGAACGTAGCTTGACGGTCGCCCCGGAATGCGGCGACTGCCCGATCCGGCACCGTGCTGTCTGTGCCCGCTGCGAAAGCGACGAACTCGAGAGCCTCGAGCAGATCAAGTATTACCGCAAGTTCGAAGCCGGCCAGTCGATCATCTGGGCCGGTGACCGGATGGATTTCGTTGGGTCGGTCGTGTCGGGGATCGCCACGCTCAGCCAGGCGATGGAAGACGGCCGCACGCAGATGGTCGGCCTGCTACTGCCCAGCGATTTCGTGGGCCGGCCGGGGCGCAACATGGCCGCCTATGACGTGGTGGCCACGACCGATGTGGTCATGTGCTGTTTTCGCCGCGCGCCCTTCGAAGAACTTATGAAACGCACGCCGCATATTGCCCAGCGCCTGCTGGAAATGACGCTGGACGAACTGGACGCGGCGCGCGAATGGATGCTTGTGCTGGGCCGCAAGACTGCCCGCGAAAAGATCGCGTCGCTTCTGTCGATCATCGCCCGCCGGGATGCGACGCTGAACATGCGCGGCCCGGGCGAAGGCCCGATCGTGTTCGATCTGCCCCTGACCCGCGAAGCCATGGCCGATTATCTTGGTCTGACACTGGAAACGGTCAGCCGCCAGATCTCGGCCCTGAAAAAGGACGGCGTGATCGAACTTGAAGGCAAGCGGCATGTCACCGTGCCGGACATGTCCCGCCTGATGGATGAAGCAGGCGACGACGCTGATGGTGGACTGCTTGTCTGACCCCCTGCACTTTGTCACCTGCGACGTCTTTACCGATACGGCTTATGCCGGGAACCCACTGGCCATCGTCGAAGCCGCCGACAGTCTGAGCGATTCCGCGATGCAGACCATCGCGCGTGAGTTCAACCTGTCCGAGACCATTTTTATCCGCCGCCCTGTGGATCCGGCCCATACGGCAAGTGTGCGGATTTTCTTCCCGACCGCAGAGATCCCCTTTGCCGGGCACCCGACCATCGGGTGTGCGATTCACCTGGCCTTGAAAACTGCGCCTCAGGGCGCATTCCGGACGACGATCACACTGGAAGAGATCGCCGGACTGGTTCCGGTCGAAGTTTGGCGCCAGGACGGGCGCATCGGGGCAGAGTTCCGTGCGCCGGTCCTGCCCTTTGCCGCCGATTGCGGCGAGATGCCAGATGCCGTGCAGATTGCCGCGGCGCTTGGGCTGGTGCCCGAACAGATCGGCTTTGGCGCGCATCGCCCCGGGATCTGGCAAGGCGGCCCCACCTTTGGCTATATCCCGCTACGCGACCGCGCGGCCCTGTCCGCCGCGCGCCCCAACGGCGCCGAATGGGAGGCGCTGTGCAACGCATCGGGCATTGCCTCGCATTACCTCTATTCGCCCGGACAGGGGGCGGATTTCACGGCGCGCATGTTCGCGCCCGTCGACGGGATTCCCGAAGATCCGGCCACAGGATCGGCTTCGGCCATTCTGGCGGCACAGCTTTTGGCATCGGGCGGCCTGACCGAAGGTGAGACGCGCTTGATGCTGGAACAGGGAGCCGACATGGGCCGCCCCAGCCAGATCGGCCTGCGCATCAAGGTGCAGGGCGGCGCGCTTGCAGCGATTCACGTCAGCGGATCGGCGGTCCAGGTCAGCGAAGGGCGCATCCGCCCTCCGCAAGGGTAATTCCCGCGCTCAATGCGCCATAAAAACCGTGACGCCCGCCTGCTCCAGCATGTTGCGGGTGGCACCGCCAAGGATTGCCTCGCGAAACCGCGAATGACCGTAGGCGCCCATGACCACCATGTCGGCATTGATGTCCGAGACGTGGCGCAGCATCACGTCCGATACGCGCGGCAGCGTCTTGGCCAGCACGTCGATTTCGGTTTTCACGCCATGACGGGCAAGGAACTCGGACACCATGCCACCGGGATCCGACCGGTTCGGCCCGTGTTTCGGCGGGTCGATCACCACCACGTGGACGGTATCGGCCTCAACCAACAACGGCATCGCGCTGCGCAGGGCGCGCAGCGCCTCGTTACTTTCGTTCCAGCCGACGACGATACGCTTTGGGCTGGTGGCCGGTTCGACGGTATCGGGCACCACCATCACGGGCACCTGCCCTTCGAACAGTGCGCCTTCCAGCACCGGTTCCAGTTCGACCCCCTTGCCATCGCCATAGGGCTGCGGCAGCACCACCAGATCGGTGAACCGTGCACGCGATGCCACGTGCCGTCCGATGTCAGCAAGCTGCGCCACCCCGTGATCGACGCTCCAGACGGCGTTGGTCTTGTCCAGCGCAGCGCGCGCGGCTTCGGCCAGCGCCTCCGCCTCGGCCGTGGCGCGCTGAAGCGTTTCCTGAAGCACCATCGCATTGGCCCCGGCGTAGTAATAGCCGGTCTGCGTACGATCGACGCCAAAGCAGAGCGCGCCAAGATGGGCATCATAGGCCTCGGCCACGCTGGCGGCATGGGCCAGTGTCGAGGGCAGAAGATCATGGTCAGTTGCGACCGTTAAGATAGACTTGAAGGACATTTGCGTCTCCGTCGCTGCATGTGGCCAAGCTAACCCCGCGCCTTTCGTCGCACTTTGACAGGTGTCAATGTCCGCGTTGCGTTCCATTGATGCAGATCAAGGATGCCTTTGACCCAACATCGTTAGGACGACCCCAGTCTAAAACCGCCCCTGCGACCAACGAATCGCGGAGGTAAGACGAAGGGACGAAAAATGTTGAATTATCTCAAGCTCATCGTGCTGGGATTGATCGCCATCTTCTCGATGGTTGCGATCAACTATGCACGCGATGTGGCTTACATGGTCCATGCGATCATCGTTCTGGCAGTCTCTGCCGGACTGTTCCTGTGGGTCCTTCGCCACACTGACGAACCGGCCACCCCGGCTCCGCAAAACGAATACATGGACGGCGTCGTGCGCGCCGGCGTAACCGCAACCGCATTCTGGGGGGTCATCGGCTTCCTTGCCGGGACGTTCATCGCCGCCCAGCTGGCTTTTCCGGTGCTCAACTTCGACTGGGCACAGGGTTACCTGAACTTTGGCCGCCTGCGCCCGCTGCACACCAGCGCCGTGATCTTTGCCTTTGGTGGCAACGCCCTGATCGCGACCTCTTTTTACGTGGTGCAGCGCACCTCGGCGGCGCGTCTGTGGGGCGGCAACCTCGCGTGGTTCGTGTTCTGGGGCTACAACCTGTTCATCGTGCTGGCGGCGACCGGCTATGTGCTGGGGTCGACCCACGCCAAGGAATATGCCGAACCGGAATGGTATGTCGACTGGTGGCTGACGATCGTCTGGGTCGCCTATCTGGCCGTTTTTGTGGGCACGCTGGTCAAGCGCAAAGAGCCCCACATCTACGTGGCGAACTGGTTCTACCTGTCTTTCATCCTGACCGTTGCCATGCTGCACGTTTTCAACAACCTGGCGATCCCGGTGTCGATCTGGGGATCCAAATCGGTTCAGGTCTTCTCGGGTGTGCAGGATGCGATGACCCAGTGGTGGTACGGCCACAACGCCGTGGGCTTTTTCCTGACCGCGGGTTTCCTGGGCATGATGTATTACTTCATCCCGAAACAGGCCGAACGTCCCGTCTTTTCGTACAAACTGTCGATCATCCACTTCTGGGCGCTGATCTTCATCTACATCTGGGCCGGTCCGCACCACCTGCACTATACGGCCCTGCCTGACTGGGCCTCGACCCTTGGCATGGTGTTCTCGGTCGTGCTGTGGATGCCCAGCTGGGGCGGCATGATCAACGGCCTGATGACGCTTTCGGGCGCGTGGGACAAGCTGCGCACCGACCCGGTTATCCGCATGATGGTGATCTCTGTCGGCTTCTACGGCATGTCCACCTTCGAAGGCCCGATGATGTCGATCCGTGCGGTGAACTCGCTTTCGCACTATACCGACTGGACGATTGGCCACGTGCATTCTGGCGCGCTTGGCTGGAACGGCATGATCACCTTTGGCGCGCTCTACTACCTTGTGCCGAAACTGTGGAACCGCGAGCGTCTGTATTCGCTTTCGATGGTGTCCTGGCACTTCTGGCTCGCCACGATCGGCATCGTTCTCTACGCGGCATCCATGTGGGTGACAGGCATCATGGAAGGCCTGATGTGGCGCGAAGTGGATGCCAACGGCTTCCTCGTCAACTCTTTCGCCGACACCGTGGGCGCCAAGTTCCCGATGTACGTCGTGCGTGCCCTTGGCGGTGTGCTCTACGTCGTGGGTGGCGTGATCATGTGCTACAACCTGTGGATGACCGTTAAGCGGGCACCGGCCGTCGAGGCCAATGTCGCCACGGCCCATGCCACTCCGGCCGAATAAGGAGGACCGGACATGAGCATTCTCAACAAACACGCCATCCTTGAAAAGAACGTCACGCTGTTGGCCATCTTTGCCTTTCTCGTGGTGACCATCGGGGGGCTGGTGCAGATCGTGCCGCTGTTCTACCTCGAAAACACCATCGAGGACGTTGAAGGCATGCGCCCCTATACGCCGCTGGAACTGGCGGGGCGCGAGGTCTACCTGCGCGAGGGTTGCTACGTCTGCCACAGCCAGATGATCCGCCCCATGCGGGACGAGGTAGAACGCTACGGTCACTATTCGCTGGCGGTGGAATCGAAATACGACCACCCGTTCCAGTGGGGGTCCAAGCGCACCGGCCCCGATCTGGCCCGTGTCGGTGGCCGCTATTCGGATGAATGGCACGTCGACCACCTGCGCGACCCGCAGTCAGTTGTGCCGGAATCGGTCATGCCCAAATACGGTTTCCTCGAAGCCAAGCTGATCGAAGGCACCTACATCGCCGACCTAATGAAGACCAACCGCATCGTCGGCGTTCCCTACACGGACGAGATGATCGAAGCGGCGCAGGCGGACTTCAAGGCTCAGGCCGATCCCGACAGCGATTTCGACGGTCTGCTGGAGCGCTACGGCGAAAGCGTAAACGTCCGCAACTTTGACGGTGCCCCCGGCATTTCCGAAGCGGACGCGCTGATCGCCTACCTCCAGATGCTGGGCACGCTGGTCGATTTCTCGACCTTCACGCCCGACGCCAGCCGGTAAGCGGAGGACACTATGGAAACCTATTCCTTCCTTCGTGAACTGGCTGACAGCTGGGGGCTGCTGGCGATGTTCGGCTTCTTCGTGGGGATCGTGATCTGGGCCTTCCGGCCCGGATCGGGAAAGATCCACGAGGATACGGCCAACATCCCGTTCCGCCACGATGACCGACCCGCGCCCGACCACGGCGCAGACACACCCGCCGCAAACTGAGGAGGCCGGGACAATGAGTGACAAGAAAAAAGACGATCTCGACTACGAGACGACAGGCCATTCGTGGGACGGTATTGAAGAGTACAACAAGCCGCTGCCCAAGTGGTGGCTCTGGACCTTCTACGCCTGCATCGTCTGGGGGATCGGCTATACCATCGCCTATCCCGCATGGCCGGGCATTTCGGGGGCAACTCCCGGGCTTTTGGGCTATTCGACCCGCGGAAACGTTGAAAAGGCCATCTCCGACCACGAGGCGGAGCTGGGGCCGATCAACGCAAAGCTGGCGGCAGCAGAGCTTACGGCCATCGCCGATGACCCGGAACTGCTGCAATATGCCAATAACGCGGGCGCGGCGGTCTTTTTGACATGGTGCGCCCAGTGCCACGGGTCCGGTGCCGCAGGTGCAAAGGGCTATCCCAACCTTCTGGACGACGACTGGCTTTGGGGCGGTTCGATCGAGGCGATTCACACCACGGTGTCGGTTGGCATCCGCGATCAGGCCGACGCCGATGGCGATTGGCTGCGTCAGTCGGAAATGCCGGCCTTTGGGCGGGATGAACTGTTGCCGCCGGAACAGATCGATCAGGTAGTCAACTACGTGATGTCCCTGTCCGGCGAGCCAAAGGACGCTTCGCTGGTGGCCGAAGGTGAGACTGTCTACCTCGACAACTGCGCCTCCTGTCACGCCGATGACGCAAAAGGCGACCGCACCCTGGGGGCGCCCAACCTCAGCGATGCGATCTGGCTTTACGGTGGTGACTTCGACACCATCAAGGAAACGGTCTGGAACTCGCGCTACGGCATGATGCCCCCAATGGGCGGTGCCGACCTGACCGAGGCAGAGATCCGCGCTGTTGCGGTCTATGTCCACGGTCTGGGCGGCGGCGAAGCCTCCGAAGACTGATCCCTGCACGGACCATGAGATCGCCCCTCGCGCCATGGCGCGGGGGGCTTTTCTTTGCTTTCGACACAAAAAGTTCACACAATCTAAAACAAATTCACCGATCACCGAGCGCACCTCCAAGTATGGATACGCGCATGACCGGATCGACCCACGGCTTGCCCATGGCAGCCGATGACATCACAGGATGGATCGAACCGCTTTTCGCGGCCTGCCCGGATCCCGTGCTGGTCACGGATTCATCGCACCGCATCCTTTGGGTGTCGTCCGCCTTCGCGGCGTTGATCGGGGTCGACGCGTCCAATCTGCTTGGCCGCAGCGAAGCCGATCTTCGCGCTGAATCGGACCTGCCGGGTTCGGGCGATACCGAATTTTATCGCCACATGGACGGCACCCGCATCCGCGCACAGGTCACCCGATGGTCGATCAGCCTACCGAACGACGGTCCATCGTGCTGGGTGGTCAGGCTGCGCGACGTCACACAGGACCATCGGGGCGCCATGGCGCGCGGCGACTTGTTGGCGCTCCTATCCGACCAGTCAACATGCCCGGCGCAAAAGATCGACGCGATCCTTGCGCTTGGGCGCGACTATCTGCGCATGCCTGTCGCCATGGCCACGCGGCTTGAAAACGGCGGCCTGACCGTTAGCCATGCCCGTTCCCTGATCCCCGGCATCACGCCCGGTTTGCGCCTGTGCCGCGCCGCGCAGGATTGTGGCGAAACCCTTTGTGCCGGCACCCCCGTCGCCCTGCATCTTTGCCCTTCGGGTCAGGGCTTTGCCTTGGGGCCGCACCGGATGATGACTCACATCAGCACGCCCCTTACCGTCGGCGGCGAACGGATCGGCACGCTTTGCTTTCAGGGGCCGGACGAACGCCCCGGTTTCACCCCCGTGGAACGTGAGATGGTCAGCCTGCTGAGCGCGGCGCTTGGGCAGCAAATGGCCAGCGCGGCTACGATGCAAGCTCTGGAAACCGCCGCCAAACGAGATTGGCTGACCGGAGCGAACAGTGCCCGCCAGTTCCGAAACGATCTGGCCGAGGTGTTCCGCACCGTGCGCCGCAACGATGCCACGGCCAGCCTGATCCTGTTCGACATCGACCATTTCAAGTCGATCAATGACGGCTATGGGCATGACATGGGCGACCGCGCCCTGATCGAAATCGTACAGCGCGTGCGCAAAAACCTTCAGGATAAGGTGCGGCTCTACCGTGTCGGCGGCGAGGAGTTCGGCCTGATCCTGCCCGGCACCTGCGCCGACAGCGCCGCAATTCTGGCCGAGTCTCTGCGCATGCGCATCGCCGCCGCTCCGCCCCCCACGTCGGAAGTGCCTCCGATGACGGCGAGTTTCGGCGTGGCCGAGCTGGACCCTGATCTGGATGGTGAGGACCATTGGCTGAAATGCGCGGACATCGCGCTTTATTCCGCCAAGAACGGCGGTCGCAATCGCGTGGTCAGCAACCGCAAGATCGCCGGTCTGCCGACACCGATGCAGAAAACCAGCGCACTGACCTCGGCAGGTCAAAAAATCCGGCATCGCAGCCCGGCGACTTGACTCAGGTCAAGGCCGTGCCGGGCCGTCCTGCTATTCTCTGCTCAAGGTCGTCGGGATCAAGATCCCGACGCACTTTTCCCGGCCTCAAGGGGTTGGGTATGGCGCTGGTGTCCTGTCCTGTTCGCGCGTTTCCTGGGACACCAGCGCCCTTTTGCATCCCTTACCGCATTTGCACTTTCACCGGGGAACGGTACGCTTTGCGCGTTTGCCCCGATGCTTGCCCGGTCGTTTGCCCGGGGCCCGGGGCCGCCCGCCAAAGATCGGGCCGGTAGACGACAGGATCAATCATCGCGCCCGCTCCTGTGGCCGGCGTGGTGGCGAAACGGCAGGACCTCATCCAGCCAGCCCAGTTTTGGCAAATCCTCTGCCGTCGGGCGCTGTGCGCCCGAAATGTTCCGCGTGGCGGTGAGAAAGCTCTTTGCAAGAATTCCGAACATCCTGGCCTCCTTTGCATGTTCAGGTCATGCCCAACCTTGACGGTTCGGGGCCTGCCATGCGACTCAGGAATAAATCAAACATGTAACTCACGCTTACACATGAACTGGTCGAACCTGCCACCGCTGTCCGCCTTGCGCGCCTTTTGTGCATATGCCGAAACGAGATCCGTCAACGCTGCCGGTGCGGCGCTGAATGTTAGCCATGCTGCCATCAGCCAACAGATGCGCGCGCTGGAGGCCCACATGGGCGTTGCGCTGCTGGATCGTCGCGGGCGCAAGCTGGAACTGACCGCCGAGGGAGAGACCCTGGCCCGCTGCCTGATCGAGGGTTTCGGCACCATCGCCCTGACCGTGGAGGCGCTGACCGGCGCGGATGCCTCGCGCCCGTTGCAGATCTCGGTCACGCCCACCTTTGCCGCCGCATGGCTTATGCCCCGCCTGCCCGGCTTTCGTGAGATACACCCAGACATCAACCTGATGATCGACCCCTCGGCACGGGTGCAACCGATGGAACCCGGCGGGTTTGACATGGCGCTGCGATATGGCGATGGACAATGGCCCGGGCTGGACTCGGAATTACTGATCCGCTCTCCCATCGTGGTGGTTGCCGCCCCGGATCTGGTGGGGGACAGGCCCGTGACCTCTCCCGCTGACCTGCGCGACTATCATTGGCTGCAAGAGCTTGGCACCAACGAAGCGACCGAATGGTTTGCCCAGCATGGCGTCGACCGTGACGCGGGGCGCGGCTATACCGCCCTGCCCGGCAACCACATGCTGGAAGCGGCCCGCGCCGGTCAGGGGGTTGCCATTGTCGCAGGTGTGTTCGTCGAACCCGATATTCAGGCCGGACGGCTGCGCAAACTGTTCGAGGACAAGCTGGAAAAGGGGTATCATATCGTTACGCGCCCCGGAGTGCCGCGCCCGCCGCTCAAGGCCTTCCTGACCTGGCTCCGCCGCGAAGCAGCGAAAACCTGAGTCACAAATTCAAAAATTGATGCAGGTCAAAGCTCCGGCAGCCGCGCTCTGGGAAAACCGGCCCCAAATCCAGATCCCAACGGAGCGATTCCCCGTGTCCGACAGCAATTCACCGGCCCCTTCCCTATACGCAGCACGCGAACCGATCTTTCCACGTCGGGTCAGCGGAAAATTCCGCAATCTCAAGTGGGTGATCATGATCGTCACCTTGGGGATCTACTATATTACGCCTTGGCTGCGCTGGGATCGCGGGCCGCAACTGCCCGATCAGGCCGTGCTGATCGACCTTGCCAACCGCCGGTTCTTTTTCTTCTGGATCGAGATCTGGCCGCATGAGTTCTATTTTGTCGCGGGCCTGTTGATCATGGCCGGGCTTGGATTGTTCCTGTTCACCTCGGCGCTGGGGCGCGTCTGGTGCGGCTATGCCTGCCCCCAGACCGTCTGGACGGATCTCTACATCCTTGTCGAACGCTGGATCGAGGGCGACCGCAACGCCCGCCTCCGCCTGCACCGCCAGAAAAAGCTGGATTTCCGCAAGGCCCGGCTGCGCGTCACAAAATGGGTCGCTTGGTTCCTGATCGGTCTGGCCACCGGCGGCGCATGGGTTTTCTATTTTGCCGATGCGCCGACCCTGCTGGTCGATCTTGTCACCGGGCAGGCGCATCCCGTCGCCTATACGACCATGCTGATCCTGACCGCGACGACCTTTTTCTTTGGCGGCTTTGCGCGCGAACAGATCTGCATCTACGCCTGCCCTTGGCCCCGCATTCAGGCTGCCATGATGGACGAGGACACGCTGACTGTCGGTTATCGCGAATGGCGCGGCGAACCGCGCGGCAAGCACCGCAAGTCCGAAGGGGCCGAGCAACTGGGCGATTGCATCGATTGCATGGCCTGCGTCAACGTCTGCCCAATGGGCATCGACATCCGCGACGGCCAGCAACTGGAATGCATCACCTGCGCGCTGTGCATCGACGCCTGCGACGACGTCATGGCAAAGATCGGCAAACCGCGCGGGTTGATCGACTATCTCGCGCTGTCCGATGAACCGCGGGAACGCGAAGGCAACACACCCCGCCCGATCTGGCACCACGTGTTCCGTGTGCGCACGATCATGTACACGGCGCTTTGGTCGCTTGTGGGTATCGGATTGGTCTTTGCGCTGTTCATCCGCCCGGAAATCGAGATGACGGTTGCCCCGGTCCGCAACCCCACCTTTGTCACGCTCTCCGATGGGTCGATCCGCAATACCTATGATGTCCGCCTGCTGAACAAACATGGCGAGGACCGCCCGTTCCGGCTGACCGTGCACGGCGATCCGACCCTACGGATCCAGTTGGAAGGCACGCCCTATGAAACCGTGGACGTGCCCGCCAATGAAACCTACCTGCAAAAGGTCTATGTTATTGCGCCGCCCTCGTCGGGTCCTGCAATGGCGGAACGGACGGAATTCCGGTTCTGGGTCGAGGATCTGACCAACGGAGACCGGGCCTATAACGACACGATCTTCAATGGAGCGGCGAACTGATGACAAAGAAAGAGTTCAAGCTGACCGGCTGGCACGTTCTGGGCATTTTCGGCGGTGCCTTCAGCGTCATCATCGGGGTCAACGTGGCGCTTGCGGTCAATGCCGTCAGCACCTTCCCCGGCCTCGAAGTGGCCAACAGCTATGTGGCCAGCCAGACTTTCGACAAACGCCGCGCCGCGCAAGAGGCGCTTGGCTGGAACGTCGAGGCGCGGATCGAGCAGGACATGCTGGTCCTGTCGATCACCGACGACGAAGGGCGTCCGATCCACACCCGTGACCTGACGGCCACGGTCGGTCGTCCGACCAATGTCAGCGAAGACCGGACGCCCGAGTTTGCCTTCAATGGCCGCGCCTACGTGGCGCATGAAACACTGCGGCCCGGCAACTGGGACGTCTGGCTGAAGGCGACCGCCCTTGACGGCACGCTGTTCGAACAACGCCTGCAAATGACGGTGGCGAACTGAGATGACCGCGACGCTGCGCCCTTCGCCCTCTGCCTGTCCGGCCTGTGTCGCGGCCCCCGCCGCGCAGGCCCTTGCCGAACAGGACCCCGTGAAAGAGGCGCATATCGTCCTGTCGCTGCCGACGATCCATTGCGCCGCCTGCATGGCTTCGGTCGAACGGGCCCTTGGGGCCGTGCCGGCGGTCCGTTCGGCGCGGGTCAACCTGACCCTGAAACGGGTCAGCATCGAGGCCGATCCCGACCTGACCGCCGCCGACGTGATCCCGGTGGTCGAAGGTGCCGGATACGAAGCGCATGAGTTGGACAGCACGGCGATTTCTGCCACCGCAACGGACAAGGCCGGGCGCGAGTTGCTGATGCGCCTTGCGGTGGCCGGCTTTGCGGCCATGAACGTCATGTTGCTGTCCATCGCGGTCTGGTCCGGGGCCGAAGGTCCGACACGCGACCTGTTTCACTGGATCTCCGCCGCGATCGTACTGCCTGCCGTGGCCTTTTCGGGCATGCCTTTCTTCCGCAACGCCTGGATGGCGCTCTCTGCGCGCAGCCTGAACATGGACGTGCCGATCTCGCTCGCGATCCTTCTGGCAGTGGGCACCTCCTTGTGGGAAACCTCGCTGTCCGGCGAACATGCCTATTTTGACGCCGCCATTGCGCTGACCTTCTTTCTTTTGACGGGCCGCTACCTTGATCACCGCACCCGTTCCGTCGCGCGCTCCGCGGCAGAGGAACTGGCCGCGCTGGAGGTGCCGCGCGCATGGCGAGTCACGGATGAGGGCGAAACGCAGGTTTCGGTGGCCGATCTGGCCGTGGGCGATCTGGTTCGGGTGCGCCCCGGTGGCCGGATGCCTGTCGACGGCGAAATCATATCCGGTACATCCGAACTGGACCGTTCGCTGCTGACCGGTGAAACCCTGCCCGTTTTTGCCGAACCCGGCCGCAGCGTCAGCGCCGGTGAGGTCAATCTGACCGGCCCGCTGGTGATCCGCGCCAGCGCCGTGGGCCGTGATACCTCGCTGCACCGCATGGCCGATCTGGTTGCCATCGCCGAGTCCGGCCGGTCACGCTATACGTCGCTGGCGGATCGTGCTGCGAAACTTTATGCGCCCGGCGTGCATATTCTCTCGGCGCTCGCCTTTCTTGGCTGGCTTGCCTACGCGGGCGACCTGCGCGTAGCGTTGAACATTGCCGCTGCCGTGCTGATCATCACCTGCCCCTGCGCGCTTGGTCTTGCGGTTCCCGCGGTGACGACCGCCGCCTCGGGGCGGCTGTTCCGACGCGGCCTGTTGATCAAACACGCCACCGCGCTGGAGCGGCTGGCGCAGGTGGATACCGTGGTCTTTGACAAGACCGGCACATTGACGGCAGGCACACCGGAACTGACCAACCTTGGAGATTTCACCCGGCGCGACCTTGAAATCGCTCTGGCCCTGGCAGAAGGCTCCAGCCATCCGCTGTCGCAATCGCTCACCGCCGCCGCGCGCGAAGCTGGCATCAAGCCCGCCGAGATTGCCAACATCACCGAGATCCCCGGCCACGGCACCACCGGCCAATGGCGCGGCCAGGAGGTCCGGCTGGGCCGCACGACCTGGGTCGGCGGCAGTCAGACCGAAATGACCGCCGCATGGCTGCGCGTTGGCGACGGGCCTGCGCAGGCCTTCCTTTTTACCGACCGTCTGCGCGACGGTGCCCAAGAAGCCGTCTCTGCCCTGCATGACGCCGGGTTGAAGGTGATCCTGATTTCGGGCGACACGACCCCGGCGGTCGAGGCCCTTGCCAACCGACTGGGCATCCAGCACTGGATGGCCGAGGCGCTGCCACAGGACAAATCCACCCGGATCGAAATGCTTAGCCGCGAGGGCGCGCATGTGCTCATGGTCGGTGACGGTTTGAACGATACAGCCGCATTGGCGGCGGCCCATGCTTCGATCTCGCCCGCCTCGGCGCTGGACGCGGCGCGCGTTGCCTCGGACATCGTGCTGCTGGGCGGTTCGCTGGCCCCTATCCCCGAGGCGGTCCGGACCGCCCAAAAGGCGACCAAGCGGATCCGCGAGAACTTTTCCATTGCCACGTGGTACAACATCATCGCCGTACCGCTGGCCGTGGCGGGCCTCTGCTCGCCGCTGATTGCCGCATTGGCCATGTCGACCAGTTCGATTACCGTTTCACTGAACGCGCTTCGCTTGCGATAAGAGGCCCCCGATGAACGTCCTGACCTACCTGATCCCGATTTCGCTGGTGCTGGGCGGCGCAGGTCTGGCGTTTTTTGTCTTTACCCTGCGTTCGAACCAGTATGACGACCCCGAAGGAGATGCTCAGCGAATCCTGTCCGGCGAATACGACGACCGCCCCAAGATGGACTGAGACGGGGCCAAGAGGGCGCGCGCCGCTGGCCTGACGCCCCTTTCCGCCTCAGACCGGCAGCGCGGTGGTCCGAAACACCGTCCGCAAGGCAAAAGAGCTTTGCATCTGTGCCACTCCGGGCAGCCGGCTAAGGTATTGCCGGTGAATGCGGGCGAAATCCTCGGTATCCTCGGCCACGACCTTCAGGATGTAGTCCGCCGTTCCCGCCATAAGGTGACATTCCAGCACGGCGGGCACCCGCGCCACTGCCTTTTCGAAGGCATCCAGCACTTCATCCGCCTGCGCCGTCAGGGTAATCTCGACAAATACGGTCGACGGCAACCCCAAGCGCCGCGCGTCCAAAAGCGCCACGTAATCGCGCACATAGCCCTCGGCCTCCAGCCGTTGAACCCGGCGATGACAGGCTGATGGGGACAGATGGACCGCCTCGGACAGGTCGGCGTTGGAAATGCGGCCCTTGCGTTGCAGGACCCTCAGAATGCGCCTGTCCGTCTCGTCCAGCTTCACTTGCGCAAGATCCTCCGCCTTTGGTGCCGTTTCTTCGTATAATCGTGCGTGGCCGTAACGCAGAATGCGCAAGCTTGCGAGCGCTTTGCAAGGCTTCGCTGCCATAATGTCGCACATGACGGCAGGAGGAGATGCCATGAAGATCGGTTGCCCCACAGAAATCAAACCCCAAGAGTTCCGCGTCGGCCTGACGCCCAACGCCGCGCGCGAGGCCGTGGCCCACGGTCATGAGGTCATCGTGCAGGCGGGCGCCGGAACCGGCGCGGGTTTCACAGACGCCGACTACACCGCCGCAGGGGCGCGGCTGGTGGATACCGCCGAGGAGATCTTCTCCGAGGCCGAGATGATCGTGAAGGTGAAAGAGCCGCAGGCCGCAGAGCGCGCCATGCTGCGCGAAGGCCAGTTGCTGTACACCTATCTGCACCTTGCCCCCGATCCGGACCAGACGAGGGATCTGCTGGCCTCTGGCTGTACCGCTATCGCCTATGAAACCGTCACCGACGACCGCGGCGGCCTGCCGCTGCTGGCGCCGATGTCCGAGGTCGCGGGCCGTCTGGCACCACAGGTCGGTGCCTGGACTTTGCAAAAGGCCAATGGCGGGCGCGGCGTGCTGATGGGCGGCGTGCCCGGCGTCGGTCCGGCACGCGTGCTGGTCATCGGCGGCGGCGTCGTCGGCACCCATGCGGCACGGATCGCGGCAGGCATGGGCGCGGATGTGACCGTGCTGGACCGTTCCCTGCCGCGCCTGCGCTACCTTGACGATGTGTTTGGCGGCACCTTCCGCACCGGCTATTCCAGCGCGGGCCTTCTGGCCGAGCACCTGGAACTGGCCGACATGGTGATCGGGGCCGTTCTGATCCCCGGTGCCGAGGCACCCAAGCTGGTCAAACGCGCCGACTTCGCCACGATGAAACCCGGCGCGGCGCTGGTGGACGTGGCCATCGACCAGGGCGGCTGTTTCGAGACCTCCAAGCCGACGACCCACGCGGACCCGATCTATGACGTCGACGGCATCATGCATTACTGCGTGGCCAACATGCCCGGAGCCGTGGCGCGGACATCGACCATCGCGTTGGGCAACGCCACCATGCCCTACATGCTGGCGCTGGCCGACAAGGGTTGGAAACAAGCCTGCGCTGACGATCCGCACTTGATGAACGGTCTCAACGTCCATGCCGGCAAGCTGACCTATTACGCCGTCGGCGAGGCGCAGGGGATCGACGTGACCTCTCCGCAATTGGTCATCAAGGGCTGACCTGCGACAGCCTGCCCCGGCGGAACCGTTCTTGCCGGGGCAAACTGTCAATCTCCTGTCATGTCGGGAGCGTAGCGCAAGGGATGAACCTCCACCGGAGACAGCCCAATGCCCGCCCCCGCAGAAAACGCCACGCCCCCCGCCGACACGCAACTGGAACAGACCCGCGCCGCCTGGGATCAGGCTCGCGGTCAGGCTGACCTTCTGACCGGTCTGGCGCGGTCCCATGGCTCGGCCATCGTCAACAGCACCATCGACCACATGACCGCCACGGCGGCGGCGGCCCAGGCGGCGCTGGCGCAGGTCGATCCGCTGACCATGGGACGCGACCTGGCGGATTACCTGAAAGACATGCAGGAACGTGCCGTGCTGTTCACCGACATTCTGCGGGAACGCGGCGATGCCTCGGCCCGGCGCGAAGCCGAAGGCCTGAAACCCGTGCTGGCCTTCGACTATGAAACCATTCTTGACGGTCGCCAGTTGCCCCGCCCCTGCAACTATGCGCTGGTGCGGATCACCCCGCCCCAAGGCTCTCCCGCCACCCGTGAGGATGGCCGTCCCTGGGTTATCATCGACCCGCGCGCGGGCCATGGATCCGGGATTGGCGGCTTCAAGGCGGAATCCGAGGTGGGCGTGGCGCTGGCCGACGGTCATCCTGTCTATTTCGTCATCTTCTACCCCCGCCCCGAACCGGGCCAGACCCTTGCCGATGTCTGCGAGGCCGAGGCCGAGTTCCTGCGCGAGGTCATGCGTCGCCACCCCGGCAGCCCCAAGCCGCTGGTCACAGGCAATTGTCAGGGCGGTTGGGCCGCGATGATCCTTGCCGCCACGCATACGGATCTGACCGGCCCGGTGGTGATCGCAGGCGCGCCGCTCAGCTATTGGGCGGGTCAGGTGGGCCACAACCCGTTCCGCTACTACGGCGGGCTGGCCGGGGGCGCGGTGCCGGCGCTGCTGTCCTCGGACCTTGGGGGCGGCACCTTTGACGGTGCCAGCCTTGTCCAGAACTTCGAAGGGCTGAATCCCGGGCGCAACCTGTTCCGCAAGAACTATGACCTGTTCAACGATGTGGACACCGGCGGCGACCGCTTTCTTGAGTTCGAAAAATGGTGGACCGGCTTCTACTTCATGACCGAGGCCGAGATCCGTTGGATTGTCGAAAACCTCTTTATCGGCAACAAGCTGACCGCAGGTCAGGCCGTGCTGGACAATGGCGTGCCCGTCGATCTGGCACGGATCACCGCGCCCGTGGTGGTCTTTGCCAGCCATGGCGACAATATCACCCCGCCGCAGCAGGCGCTGCACTGGATCGCGGATCTCTACGAGACCACCGAAGAATTGCGCGCCCGTGGTCATGTGATCGTCTACACCCTGCACGACAGCGTCGGGCATCTGGGCATCTTCGTTTCGGCCCGGATTGCCAACACGCGGCACCGCCACATCAATTCGGTCGTCAAGACGATCGAGGCGCTGGCCCCGGGCCTGTATGAAATGAAGATCGAAAAAGACGAGGACGGGTTCGAGATCGATCTTGTCAGCCGCCAGATCGACGACATCCGCGCCATGGGGGACGGCGAAGATGTAGAACAGGAATTCGCCGCCGTGGCGGAGTTGTCGGACTGGGCGGTGAAAAGCTACGAAATCGCCATGCGGCCATGGATCCGCGCAATGCTACCGCCTCAGGTAGGCCATCTCACCCGCGAAATGCACCCGATGCGGCTGCAGGCCCGCAGTTGGTCCTCGCAGAACCCGGCGGTGGCGGCGGTGTCGGATCATGCCCAAACCGTCCGCCAGACGCGCCACGCGGTCGACGGCGGCAACCCTTTCAAGGTTATGGAAATGGCCGCCGCCGATGCGATGGAACGCAGCCTTGACCTGTACCGCGACAGCCGCGACGCCATGCTGGAGCTGACATTCCACACGCTATACGCCAGCCCGTGGGCGCGCCAACTGGCCCCACGGCGCAAATCCGACCCGGTGCGCCACGACATCACCAGGTTCCCGGAGGTCCGCGAGGTCCTGCGCCACATCGAGGACGGCGGCTATCCCGAGGCTATCGTGCGCATGATGGTGTTGATGGCCCGTGCCCGGGGCGGCGTGCGTCGCGAAAGGCTGGAACGGTCGAACGCGCTGCTGCATGGGCGCGCACCGTTTTCGTCGATGACCGAAGAGATGCGCAACCACATGATCCACGAACAATCCATGATCGTCGATCTGGCGGGCAAAGAGGCCGTTGCCGCCCTGCCCAAGCTGCTGAAGGATGACGTCGACCGGCTGCGCGCGGTCAACCTTGTCTTCGAGGTGGCGGGCCCGCGCAATGAAATGGATGCGCCGACCATCGCCATGTTCGAACAGATCCAGGCCGCCCTGCGCATCCGCGCCCGGGGCTGGACCAACGAACGCGCGCCGGAGGTCTGACCGGCGCGCACCCTTTTCAGCCCCGCGCCTTCAGCACGTCGCGGATTTCGACCAGCAGGTCCAGCTCGGTCGGACCCTTGGGGGCCTCTTCCTTGGGGGCCTCTTGTTCCTTCTTGGCGGCCGCATCCTTGATGCGGTTGACCATCTTCACCAACATGAAGACGACAAAAGCGATGATCAGGAAATTGATCACGGCCATGACGAATTTGCCGATGGCAAAGACCGGGGCGCCAGCCTCGGTCGCGGCCTCGAGCGAGGCGTATTCGTTTCCGTCCAGCGCGTAGAACCAGCCCGAGAAATCGATCCCGCCGGTGAACAGCGCGATGATCGGGTTGATGATGTCGCCCACCAGCGAGCTGACGATCGCGGTAAAAGCCGCGCCGACGATGATGCCCACGGCCATGTCCATGACATTGCCCTTGGCGATAAAGTCCCTGAATTCCTGAATCATGTCCCTTGTCTCCCCTGTGATGACGCCGACCGGCATGGTCTGCGCCCCTGTCCACACGATCCCTGCGCAATTGCACAGGCGCCACCCTTATAAACAGGGAAAAACATGCCCAGCTTTCCCCGGAACCCAAGAAAGGCTCCTTCATGTTCGATCTCGCCGCACATCCGATCTCGGCCCGCTGGCCGGCGCTGCACCCCGACCACCTGCAACTGTATTCCTTCCCCACGCCCAACGGCGTCAAGGTGTCGATCATGCTGGAAGAAACGGGCCTGCCCTACGAGGTCCACCGGGTGACGCTGAACGACGCCGATGTCAAAAGCGCCGAGTTCCTGAGCCTGAACCCCAACAACAAGATCCCGGCCATTATCGACCCGAACGGGCCGGATGGCAGGCCGCTGACCCTGTTCGAATCCGGCGCGATCCTGCTGTATCTGGGCGAAAAAACCGGCAAGCTGCTGGGCAATTCGGCCCATGACAAGCACCAGATCACCCAGTGGCTGATGTTCCAGATGGGCGGGCTTGGCCCGATGCTGGGCCAATTGGGCTATTTCCACAAGTTTGCCGGGTCCGAGATCGAAGATCCGCGCCCGAAGCAGCGCTATATCAACGAGGCGCGCCGCCTGTTGAACGTGATCGAAGGACAACTGGCAGAGCGCGACTGGATCGCGGGCGACTATTCCATCGCCGACATCGCCATCGCGCCATGGCTGAACGCGACCGAGTATTACGGTGTGCGTGACACCATCGGCTGGTCCGATTTCCCGCGCACGATTGCCTATCTGGAGCGGTTCCTTGACCGTCCCGCCGTCAAACGCGGCATGATCGTCCCGTCGCGCGAGGGATAAGGATCGGACCGTAGGGCGGGGTATCCCCCGCCCCGCGCCGGCTCAGGACGGCAGCGCGCCGGTCAGCACGTAACGCAGCACCTGCACCACCTCTTGCGGGGTGCGGGCCACGGCCAGCGCGGCGGCATCCACCTCTTTCAGGGCGTGGTCATGTTCGGGCGGTTGCAGGACGATCAGCGACTTGCCCAGCGCGCTGGCATAACCCGCGTCAAAGGCGGCGTTCCACTGTTTGTACTTGTCGCCAAAGCGGACCACCACGACATCGGCATCGGCAATCCCCTTGCGGGTCCGGATGGCGTTGACCATCGCGCCCTTGTGGTCATGCCAGTATTTGTTGGGTTCTTCACCGAGGATTGCCACGCCGCAGTCATCGCTGGCCGCATGGTCCGTCACCGGCGCATTGAAGGTGATGTCCAGCCCCTGCGCGCCTTCGATGATCTGTTCGCGCCAGTCGGTGTGGATCTCTCCCGAGAGATAGACGTTCAGTCCCATGTCCGCTCCTTCACATCAAAAAGGGCGCGGTTTGCGCCCTGTTTCAGGTCAACATAATTGGCCCTACGTTCGGCGCAAGGTGAGAGCGGCAGGGAAAGAAGGGGGCGTTCATGTGAAAGGGGCGCCGTATCGGGGCGCCCCGTCTGGTTTTGAGGTCGGGCTGTCGTATGGCCTGAACCGAGGTTCAGCCGTCCACGCGGATGACCTCGTTCCTTGGGTCGTAGGGGCTGTCGCAGGTGACGGTCGCGTCCCAGAGTTGGTCGAGCATCTTGACCTTGAGAACCGTGCCTTCGACCGCCCGTTCGGGGGTGACATAGCCCATGCCGATGGACTTTCCGAAATGGACCGAGTAGCCGCCGGAGGTCAGGCGACCGACGCGGGTGCCGTCCTGCGTGTAGAGCACCTCGCGCCCCCAGGGATCGGCATCCGACGGGCCGTCGATCAGCAGGGTCACGCATTTGGAGCGCACGCCGGTTTCTTCCAGTCTGGCCTTGCCGTGGAAATCCTTGGACAGGTCGACAAAGCGCGGCAGATCGGCCTCGAGCGGGGTGGCGTCGCGGCCCAGTTCGTTGCCAAAGGCACGGTAGGATTTTTCCTGACGCAGCCAGTTCTGCGCCCGGGCGCCGACCAGTTTCATACCGTGTTTTTCGCCCGCGACCATGAGCTGATCCCAGAGGTTGTTCTGCATCTCGATCGGGTGGTGCAGTTCCCAGCCAAGCTCGCCGGTGTAGGCCACACGGATCGCCATGGTGGGCACCATGCCCAGTTCGATGTTGCGCATCGACAGCCATGGGAAACGCTTGTTGCCCAGCACGGTTTCCGGGTCGGCGTCCTTGACGATTTCCTTGAGCACGTCGCGGGATTTCGGCCCCGCGATGGCGAAGACACCCCATTGGGTCGTGACATCGTGGCAGGAGATCCAGCCGAACTCGGGGATCTTGTCCTCGATCGCCTTGCGCAGGAAGTCGCTGTCATATTCGGTCCAGGCCCCGGCGGAGACGAGGTAGTACTTGTCCTCGGCCAGGCGGACGATGGTGTATTCGGTCCGCGTGGTGCCGTTGACGGTCAGCGCGTAGGTCAGGTTGATGCGGCCGACCTTAGGCAGCTTGTTGCAGGTGAACCAGTCGAGGAACCGTGTCGCCCCCGGACCTTCGACGATGTGTTTGGTAAAGGCCGAGGCGTCGATCAGGCCCACGCCTTGGCGGATCGCCCTGGCCTCGTCCACAGCATATTGCCACCAGCCGCCGCGCCGGAAGCTGCGCGCGTCGTGGTCGAAATTGGCGGGGGCATCCAGCGGGCCGTAATAGTTGGGCCGTTCCCAGCCGTTGACGAAACCGAACTGCGCTCCCCGCGCCTTTTGCCGGTCATAAGCCGGGGCGGTGCGCAGCGGGCGGCAGGCTTCGCGTTCTTCGTCCGGGTGGTGCAGGATGTAGACGTGTTCGTAGCATTCCTCGTTCTTGCGGGCCGCGAACTCGGTCGTCATCCAGTTGGACGAGTAGCGTTTCGGGTCCAGCGAGGCCATGTCGATCTCGGCCTCGCCATTCACCATCATCTGGGCGAGGTAATAGCCGGTGCCGCCCGCGGCGGTGATGCCAAAGGAAAAGCCCTCTGCCAGCCACATGTTGCGCAGGCCCGGCGCCGGGCCGACCAGCGGGTTGCCGTCCGGCGTGTAGCAGATCGGACCGTTGAAATCGTCCTTGAGGCCGCTTTCGGCACAGGAGGGCACGCGTTCGGTCATGGCCATGTATTGTTCGGCGATGCGATCCAGATCCAGCGGGAAGAGGTCGGCGCGGAAGCTGTCCGGCACGCCGTATTCGAACCGCGCAGGCGCACCGTGTTCGTAGATGCCAAGGATCCAGCCGCCGCGTTCCTCACGCGCGTAGGATTCCTTGTCGGCGTCGCGGACGACCGGGTGTTCGGGGTTGCCTGCCTCGCGCCATTTGACCAGCTCAGGGTCCTTGTCCATGACGATGAAGGTGTGTTCCACCGGGATCGCGGGCATCTTGATACCCAAGAGCTTTGCGGTGCGCTGCGCATGGTTGCCCGATGCGGTCACGACATGTTCTGCGGTGATGACGACCTGTTCGTCGCTTTCGACGAGGTTGCCGCCCTTCTCGACCATCTTGGTGCAGGTGACTTCCCAATGGGTGCCGGTCCAGTTGAACGCATCGGCCTGAAGCTTTTGCACGATGTCCACGCCGCGCTGGCGCGCGCCCTTGGCCATCGCCTGCGTCACGTCGGCGGGGTTAATATAGCCGTCCTCGGTGTGATAGATCGCCCCTTTCAGGTCCGAGGTTTCGATCAGCGGCCAGCGTTCCTTGATCTGGTCCGGCGTCAGCCATTCGTATTTCACGTCGCAGGTTTCGGCGGTCGAGGCATAGAGCATGTATTCGTCCATGCGTTCCTGCGTCTGTGCCATGCGCAGGTTGCCGACGACGGCAAAGCCGGCGTTCAGGCCGGTTTCCTCTTCCAGCGTCTTGTAGAAATCGACCGAGTACTTGTGGATATGGGTTGTCGCGTAGGACATGTTGAACAGCGGCAGCAGGCCCGCCGCATGCCAGGTGGACCCGGCGGTCAGCTGGTCGCGTTCGATCAGCATGACATCGTCCCAGCCCGCCTTGGCCAGGTGATAGGCAATCGAGGTGCCGACGGCGCCACCACCGACGACCAGGGCTTTGACATGGGTTTTCATGACGCGACTCTCCGTGAACTTTCCTGACTGCATAGCGCGCCGGGCGGGGTTGCGCCGCGCGCGCCCGACCGGTCATGTGGGGAAAACGACGCCGCACCTTGCCAAAACCGTCGTCGTGCCAGTCAGGCGCACAAACGGGCATGACGCCATGCGGTCAAAGTACCCGCGATCAGCGATTTCACGGAGTTTGCCGGGCTTGCCCCGGGGCGGTGTCAATCCGCGACGACGCGGCAGAACTCAACGCCGCCGCAGGTTTCCGAACCGTGGCGGCGGTGCGCCTGAGGGGGCTCTCCGGGGCGGTTCACCACGGGTCTGGCGCGCAATTTTTCGGTCTCGTCGACGGAAGGCCCGGCAACCACCTGTCGGCGCAGGTCCAGCGCGACCCGGATGCGATCCGCGGTGTCGCCGCAATAAATGTCCCGCGACGCCAGTTGCAGGCAACTGCCCGGGTTCAGATCCCGCGCAATTTCTTGCTGGCGCAGCGCATAGGCCGGGTGATCAGCGGGCAATTTGCCGTCCCGCATCGCGATCCATTCCTCCCGCGCGCCGGGCGACAGTCCGTCATGGTGCAGCTTCATCATTTTCGGCGTCAACCCGCGTGCAGAAAGCTGCATGGCGAGGGTCAGCTTGTCATCGCGGTCCATCCCTTGCGTCGAAAAGCGCGGCACATGCACGGACGGTGCCGGGGATTGCACCTGAACTCTGGCCGGTTTGGCGTTCGGCGCATTGACGGGCGTATATCCTGCGGGCTCCGGGATGCGTGCGTCGCCAGCCACCGCTGCCAATTGCGCCAACAGACCCGGCGCCCTTGTGTCCTCGGCAGGCGCGGTCAGTTGCAGAGGTTGAGACGGCTGCCCGCGCTCCGATGGCGCGAGGCTCACCAGCGCCGCAAGGCCAAGCCCCGCCACGCCCAAAGCGGCGCAGAGGTAGACTCCAAGGCGTATCGCCCCGTTGCGTCGGCGCGGCGGTCGCGCCGGGCGCAATTGTCGCAAGATCTCCTGATCGCTTTGCATCATCTGCCTCCGCCTGTCCGTCGCCCTTTGGGCTAGCGGGCAAATCCGGCGAAAGATTGACTGTTGCGCGGCCTGTTCTGGGTTCCTGCCCGGGCCACCGGGCCCCGGCAGAGACTATCCCCCGAGACCGCGGCGACTATGGGTCAGCAATTGTACATGTAGGTGAAAACAAGCGTATCCGTGCGCCACTGGCCGGTTGGATTACAGTTGTTGTGCACCTGATACTGTCCGGTGATCTGAACGCGCAGCGGATTCTGCAACACCGGTCCTTCGACATAGTATTCCAGCGGGCTGCCCGGGCAGGACCGCGAGAAACGCCGCGCTGTGCCGCTGTACCATTCGCCGCTTTTTGCGCCGTTGAACAACAGCGTACCGGGCGTGACACCTGCCGGGTACTGCCAGTTGTGCGGCGTGGTTTCATACCAGAACCAGCGGTTGTTGCCCTGCGCCGTCAGACGCATGACGGATCCGTTGTGATCCCAGCAGGAATCCGCGATGGCCTGGCTTGCCACAAGGCAGGCAAGGATCGTGGTGAAAAGTCGCTTCATCGGGAAGCCTTTCGCTTGGACGTGACCTAAAGTCAGTTTCCGCGCCAGCTGTCCATCCTGTCAAACCTTTTCGACCCCGTCCTTTCCGCCGCTAGTCCCTGCCCGCGCGGCGACAGGCAACCGGCGAAACCGCGGACATGGGGGATTTTGCCTGCCTGCCGGGACGGCATCCGGCAATTCCTTGCTGATTTGCCCTGCGGCCCCCCTTCCGCATCCAGTGGCCCAGCCGTATAAGACCAGCGGCCCGCACTGTCAGAGTCGCGGGCCTTTGAGGCAATGGGGCAAGAACAATATGTTTGGCATGGATGGCATCCTGGGCCTGTTCTCTTCGGACATGGCCATCGACCTGGGGACCGCAAACACGCTGGTCTATGTGAAAGGCAAGGGTGTTGTTCTCTCTGAGCCGTCGGTGGTCGCCTATCACATCAAGGACGGCCAGAAGAAGGTTCTGGCCGTGGGCGAGGACGCCAAGCTGATGCTGGGGCGGACCCCCGGCAGCATCGAGGCGATCCGCCCGATGCGCGAAGGCGTGATCGCGGATTTCGACACCGCCGAGGCGATGATCAAGGAATTCATCCGCAAGGTTCACCGCCGGTCGACATTTTCGAAACCCAAGATCATCGTCTGCGTCCCGCATGGCGCGACGCCGGTTGAAAAACGCGCGATCCGCCAGTCGGTTCTGTCCGCCGGTGCGCGCAAGGCCGGACTGATCGCGGAACCCATCGCGGCGGCCATCGGTGCGGGCATGCCGATCACCGATCCGACCGGCAACATGGTCGTCGACATCGGCGGCGGCACAACCGAGGTGGCTGTGCTGTCGCTGGGCGACATCGTCTATGCGCGTTCGGTGCGCGTGGGCGGCGACCGTATGGACGAAGCCATCATCAACTACCTGCGCCGCCAACAGAACCTTCTGGTGGGCGAATCCACCGCCGAGCGCATCAAGACATCCATCGGCACGGCGCGGATGCCCGACGACGGACGCGGCTCGTCGATGCAGATTCGCGGTCGCGACCTGCTGAACGGCGTGCCCAAGGAAACCGAGATCAGCCAGGCCCAGGTGGCCGAGGCACTGAGCGAGCCGGTGCAGGCGATCTGCGAAGCGGTGATGACCGCGCTGGAAGCGACGCCGCCGGATCTTGCCGCCGACATCGTCGACCGTGGCGTGATGCTGACCGGGGGTGGTGCGCTGCTGGGGGATCTGGACCTTGCCCTGCGCGAACAGACCGGGCTGGCCGTTTCGATCGCAGACGAGTCGCTGAATTGCGTGGCCCTTGGCACGGGCAAGGCACTGGAATACGAAAAACAGCTGCGTCACGCCATCGACTACGACAGCTGAGACCCGGCAACGGCAGGTGGCGCTTTGCGCGCCCCGCCAAGCGCCCGCTGTACCTGAGCCGGGGCCTTCAGTATTATCCGGCAAACCCGACGTGAGGGATCATTGGCCAGCGACCGCAATGCATCTGACGATTTTACCGGCCCGCTCAAGCGGCTGCTTTTGGTCGTCCTTGCGCTGGTACTGTTCGGGATCTTCCTTCTCTGGCGCATCGACAGCCCACGCGTGGAACGGTTCCGCGCGCAGGTGGTCGATGCGGTGGTGCCGCGCATGGACTGGGCCATGTCGCCGGTCACGGCCTCGGTGCGCCTGATCCGCGATTTCCAGAGCTATCAGCGCCTATATGAACAGAACGAGGAATTGCGCCGCGAGTTGCGCAAGATGACAGCCTGGCGCGAGGCGGCCCTGCAACTGGAACAGGAAAACGCGCGTCTGCGGGATCTCAACAACGTGCGGCTGGATCCGCGTCTGACCTATATCACCGCCGTTGTACTGGCGGATTCCGGGTCGCCTTTTCGCCAGTCGGTGCTGATCAACGTGGGCTCGCGCGATGGCATCGTCGACGGCTGGGCCACCATGGACGGTATCGGCCTTGTCGGCCGTGTGTCGGGTGTGGGCGCCAACACCAGCCGCGTGATCCTGTTGACCGACGCGACCAGCCGCATCCCCGCCGAAATCCAGCCCTCGGGTCAGCGGGCAATCATCGCTGGCGACAACAGCTCGGCCCCGCCCATCGACTTTCTGGAGAACCCCGATCTGGTCCGTCCCGGCGACCGGATCGTGACAACTGGCGACGGCGAGGTTTTCCCCCCGGGTCTTTTGATCGGACAAGTGGCGCAGGATCCGGGCGGGCGGCTGCGGGTCCGGCTGGCCGCCGATTACGAGCAACTGGAGTTCCTGCGCGTGCTGCGTGACCACGGCGCGCGCAAGGTCGATGCGCCCTCATCGCTGATCCTGCCCGAGGCGCTGCCCGACGCCGGTGCGCCCCCGGTTCCCGGCGGGACAGGAGCGCCCGGCGATGGCTGAGAACAGCCCGGCGCGGCTTTGGTCCCTGCGCGCGGCTTATGGCGGGCTGGCGCTGGCGATCTTCTTTGTCCACCTGCTGCCGATGAGGATCGTGCCGCCGGGGATCGCCGGGCCTGACCTGCTGACGGCACTGACCTTTGCCTGGGCCTTGCGCCGCCCCGATTACGTGCCGATGCTGTCGATTGCCATCGTCATGCTGTTGGCGGATTTCCTGTTCCAGCGTCCGCCGGGTCTTTGGGCCTTGCTGGTCCTGCTGGCCTCGGAATGGCTGAAACTGCGCGGACGGCACGTCCGCGAAAACACCTTTGCCGCTGAATGGCTGACCGCCGCCTCGGCGCTGTTGGTCATCACCGTCATCTACCGCGTTGCGCTTGCTCTCTTGATCGTGACCCCGGGAATGCTTTCCTTATGGGTGATGCAATATGGTATGACGGTGGCGGCCTATCCGCTGGTGGCCGCGATCAGCTACCTTGCCCTTGGCGTGCGCCGCAGCACGCCCGGTGAATACGATCACACGGGACGCCCACTATGAGACGAAGCCCACGCGAAACCACCGAAAGCGCCCGTCGCATCACGCGACGCGGCCTGATTCTGGGTGGTCTGCAACTGGGATTTGCCAGCGTACTTGCCCTGCGGATGCGACACATGCAGGTCGATCAGGCGGATGAATTCCGCCTGCTGGCCGAGGAAAACCGCATCAACATCCGCCTGATTCCCCCCGCGCGGGGCCGGATTTTCGACCGCGAAGGCCGGGTAATCGCAGAGAACGAACAGACCTACCGCATCACCCTCACGCGCGAAGACGCGGGCGATGTGACCAAGGTTATTCACCGTCTGGGCCAGCTGGTGGAACTGGACGAGGATGACCTGAACCGCGCATTGGCCGAGATGGAGCGCACGGCGCCCTTCTTTCCGGTCACCATCGCTGACCGCGTCACTTGGGATGACATCAGCCGCGTGGCGGTCAACGCCCCGGCCCTGCCCGGCGTCACGCCCGAGGTCGGCCTGTCGCGCACCTATCCCAACCGTGAGCTGTATGCCCATGTGGCGGGCTATGTCGGCCCGGTCTCCGAACGCGACCTCAGCCGCTATGAAGATCCGCCGCCGGTTCTGCGCATCCCGCGCTTTCAGATCGGCAAGGTCGGAGTCGAGTCGAAATACGAGGAAAAGCTGCGCGGCAACGCCGGGGCCAAGCGAGTCGAGGTCAACGCCGTCGGTCGTGTCATGCGCGAACTTGACCGTCGCGAAGGTGAGGCCGGCGCCGATCTCCAACTGACCGTGGACACGGCCTTGCAGGAATACGTGCAGGCGCGACTGGGATCGGAAAGTGCCTCTGTCGTCGTGATGGATGTGAACCGGGGCGACCTTCTGGCCATCGCTTCGGCGCCGTCTTACGATCCCAACAAGTTCGTGCGCGGGATTTCCGTCAAGGACTATGGAGAGTTGCGGGAAAACGATCACCGCCCGCTGGCCTCCAAGACGGTGCAGGATGCCTATCCACCCGGCTCGACCTTCAAGATGGTGACGGCACTGGCGGCGATGGACGCCGGGCTGATGACGCCCGATGACACGGTTTGGTGCCCCGGCCACCTTGAGGTCGGCGGGCGCAAGTTCCACTGCTGGAAACGTGTGGGCCATGGCCACATGAATCTGGAACAGAGCCTGCGCGAAAGCTGTGACGTATATTACTACGAGCTTGCGCTGAAGGTGGGCATCGAACGGATTGCCGATATGGCCCGCCGACTGGGGTTGGGCGAGGCACATGGCATTCCCATGTCCGCCGTCACCAGTGGCCTGATCCCGGACAAGGCGTGGAAGCTGCGCGAACGCGGCGCGGAATGGGTGATCGGGGATTCGGTCAACGCTTCGATCGGACAGGGTTTCGTGCTGGCCTCGCCGCTGCAACTGGCGGTGATGACCGCGCGGATCGCCACCGGCAAGGCGGTGACGCCGCGTCTGGTCAAAAGCATCGACGGGATCGAAACGGTCCACCTGGAAGGCGCGGACCTTGGCATCAACCCCAATCACCTGCGACAGGTGCGCAAGGCGATGTTCGCAGTGTCGAACCATCGGCACGGCACGGCCTACCGGTCGCGCATCGCCGCGGACGAGATGCGCATGGCCAGCAAGACCGGCACCAGCCAGGTGCGCAACATCACCGCCGCTGAACGCGCGCGCGGTGTGACCTCGAACGACGACCTGCCGTGGGAACGGCGCGATCACGCGCTATTCGTGAACTTTGCCCCTGCCGAGACCCCGCAAATCGCGGTGTCGGTCGTGGTCGAACACGGCGGCGGCGGCAGCACCGCGGCGGCGCCGATCGCCCGAGACGTGACCTTGCAGGCGCTCTACAAGGGCGATCCCCCGCTCGAGGCCTATCCCTCGGCGGATCGTCGGCGCATCAAGGCGCAACAGGAACGGCTGGCACGTGAACGCGCCGAACGCCGCGCTGCGGGGAGCGACAGCGCGTGACCTATCTTGAGTACAACGTCAAAACGGTCCCGACCGGCTGGCGCAAGATCCTGTACCTGAACTGGCCGCTCGTCCTGTTGCTGACAGCCGTGGCCTGCATCGGTTTCCTGATGCTCTATTCGGTCGCGGGTGGATCTTTCAGCCCATGGGCCGAACCGCAGATGAAACGCTTTGGCCTTGGCATAGCGCTGATGTTCGCCGTGGCGCTTGTGCCCATCTACATCTGGCGGAACATGGCGCTGGTCGCCTACCTTGGCTCACTGGGCCTGCTGGTCATGGTGGAATTCTTCGGCGCAGTCGGCATGGGCGCCCAGCGCTGGATCGATCTGGGGTTCATGCGGTTGCAGCCCTCGGAACTGATGAAGATCTCGATGGTCATGCTGCTGGCGGCCTATTACGACCGCTTGCCGCTAAACCGGACATCGCGGCCCTTGTGGGTGCTGGTGCCGATCATCATCATTCTCTTGCCCACCGGGTTGGTGTTGACCCAGCCGGACCTTGGCACCGCCATCCTTCTGATGACGGCTGGGGGGTTGATGATGTTCCTCGCAGGGGTGCACTGGCTGTATTTCGCCACTGTCATCGGCGCGGGCGTTGGAACGATCTGGGCGGTCTTCCAAAGCCGGGGCACCGACTGGCAATTGCTTCAGGACTACCAGTTTCGCCGCATTGACACCTTCCTTGACCCTTCGTCCGATCCGCTGGGCGCGGGGTATCACATCACTCAGGCCAAGATCGCCATGGGCTCGGGCGGCTGGACGGGCCGGGGCTTTATGCAAGGCACCCAATCGCGGCTGAACTTTCTGCCGGAAAAGCATACGGACTTCATCTTCAACACATTGGCCGAAGAGTTCGGCTTTATTGGCGGGGTTTCGCTGCTGGCGCTCTACGTGCTGATCCTGCTGTTCTGCGTGGCCGCCGCGATCCAGAACCGCGACAGGTTTTCGTCTCTGCTGATCCTTGGTATCGGTCTGACCTTTTTCCTGTTCTTTGCCGTGAACATGTCGATGGTCATGGGGCTGGCACCTGTGGTTGGCGTGCCCCTGCCGATGGTCAGCTATGGCGGTTCGGCCATGCTGGTGCTGTTGTTGGCCTTCGGACTGGTGCAAAGCGCGCATATCCACCGGCCAAGATGACGGTCAAAGCCGCCCCGCGTGGTCGGCTTTCCCTTGGCTATTGGCCGTGATCTAAGGGGCCGCAGTCAACAGCGGAGCCCCGTCCATGCCCAACATCCTTTTCGCCGCCCGCACCGAACGCTGGGACGAATATGAAACCCCGTTGCGCACCGCGCTGGACGCGACCGGGATGGGCTATACTCTGGCCACCGAACTGCCGCCGGAAGAGGTGGATTACATGGTCTATGCACCCAATTCAGAGGTGCAGGACTTTGCCCCCTACACCCGGCTCAAGGCGGTCCTGAACCTCTGGGCCGGGGTCGAGGGGATCACCGGAAACAAGACCTTGACCGTGCCGCTGACGCGCATGGTGGACGAAGCCGGCCTGACCCAAGGCATGGTGGAATGGGTCACGGGCCACACGCTGCGCCATCATCTGCGGATGGACGAGCATATCGTGAACCCCAACCGCACATGGGATCCGACCCCGCCGCCGCTGTCTGCGGACCGTCCGGTGACGATCCTTGGCATGGGCGCATTGGGTCAGGCCTGTGCCAATGCACTGACCGCGCTGGGGTTCCCCGTAACCGGGTGGAGCCGGTCACCCAAGTCCCTGCCCGGCGTCACCTGCCTGTCCGGCGAAAACGGAATGCGCGAGGCCCTGAACGGTGCGCAGATCGTGATCCTGCTGCTGCCCGACACACCTGCCACGCAGAACCTGATCGACGCCGAGGCGCTGGCAATGACCGCCCCCGGCGCGTTCCTCATCAACCCGGGCCGCGGACCGTTGATCGACGATGACGCGCTGATTGCCGCGCTGGACAGCGGCCAGATCGCCCATGCCACGCTGGATGTCTTTCGCATCGAACCGCTTCCGCAGGACCACCCTTTCTGGAGCCATCCGGGCGTCACGGTCACTCCGCATATCGCCTCGACCACCCGACCGGATACCGCCGCGCAGGTCATCGCCGACAATATCCGCCGGGCAGAGGCGGGCGAACCGCTGTTGCATCAGGTCGACCGCAGCGCCGGGTATTGACCCCGGCCCCGTCAACCGCCACAAGCCTCCTGCCCCGCACGCCGTCCGGGGCAGGCCAGCCCGAGGATGCCGCTCATGAGCTTTGACCGTTCCGTCAAGATCGCCCCGTCGATCCTTTCCGCCGATTTTGCCAACTTCGGACAAGAGATCCAGGCCGTCGAAGCGCAGGGCGCCGACTGGATTCATGTCGATGTGATGGACGGGCACTTTGTGCCGAACCTCACCTTTGGCCCGCCCGCTGTCAAAGCCTTCCGCAAACACGTCAAGACCGTGATGGACGTGCACCTGATGATCGCCCCGGTCGATCCGTATATCGATGCTTTCGCCGATGCGGGCACCGATATCCTGACCGCCCATGTCGAGGCCGGTCCCCACATCCACCGCACCTTGCAAGCGATCCGCGCCGCGGGGATGAAGGCGGGCGTGGCGCTGAACCCGGGCACGCCGGCGCAGGCCGTCGAACACCTGTTGGACCTGACCGACCTGGTTTGTGTCATGACGGTGAACCCCGGTTTCGGCGGGCAGAAATTCATCGACATGACGGACAAGGTCCGTTCCCTGCGCGCCATGATCGGCGACCGCCCGGTACATATCGAAATTGACGGCGGCGTGACGCCGGAGACCGCCCCGCTGGTGGTCGAGGCCGGGGCCGATGTTCTGGTTGCCGGATCGGCGGTCTTCAAGGGCGGCTCGGTTCAGAACCCGGCCCCCTACGGCGAAAACATGCGCGCCATCCGTGCCTCTTTTGGCGGATGACACGCACGATCGCCTTCGATCTTGACGGCACGCTGATCGACAGCGTGGGCCACATCCATGACGGGGTGTCCCGCGCGCTGGCCGAAATGGGCCTGCCGGGCATCAGCCGCGACGACACGCAGGGTTTTGTCGGGCGCGGCCTGCCGATCCTGCTGCAACGTGTGTTGGATCACCTCGGCCAGTCACAGGATCACCACGCCGATCTTTCGACCCGCACCATGTTCCACTACGTGAACACGCCCAGCGATCCGGCCTCGGTCTATCCGGGGGCCGCCGACGCGCTGGATGCGCTGCGGTTGGCCGGTCATCGCCTGACGCTCTGCACCAACAAACCTTTCGAGGCAACGCAGGCCGCGCTGCGCGATACCGGGCTGGCCGAGTTCTTTGACCATGTCATCGGCGGAGACAGCCTGCCCACCCGCAAACCCGATCCTGCCATGCTTCTGGCCGCGCTGGACGGGGCAGAACATCCGCTTTTCGTGGGAGACAGCGAAACGGACGTGGAAACGGCGCAGAATGCGCGTGTGCCCTTCCTGCTGTTTACCGAAGGCTACCGCAAAACCGCGGTCGCCGACTTGCCGCATACCGCGGCCTTTTCGGATTTTTCCCGTCTTCCGCAACTGGTCGCAGGGCTGCCCTAGGCCTGCCCCGACGACCGGTATTTGAACACCCCTGTCCCCTTGGCGATCATTTCACCGGTCTCATCGGCGATCTGCGCCTCGGCAAAGAAACTCGACCGCCCGCCGCCGGTTTTCCAGCCTTCGCCCTTCAGAACCTGCCCTCGCGGACGCGACAGGTATTGAACGTTCAGGTTCAGCGTCAGACACATCTGGCGGCGATCCGGGTCCCCGGTCCAGCAGCCCGCATACCCCATGACCGTATCCAGCAATGAGGCATGCACCCCGCCATGCGGGTTGCCGTGCCGGTTCATCAGGAACATCTCCAGCGGGATTTCGAAAGCGGCATAGCCTTCGCGCCAATCCAGCATCCGCATGCCGATATGGGTTGCAAAGGGATAGGGGTCTTCGCGAAAGGCCTCATCCATAGGTCTGCCGGGCCTCCAACCCAAGATGCGCAAATTGCGGGACAAAAGCGCCCAGTTTCAATGCCTTTTCCGGGTTCGCGGCATTGCCGTCCAGCGCCCGTTTCTTGACACCCTGAAGGATCGCGGCCATGCGGAAAAAGGCGAAAGCCACGTAAAAGCCCAGCCCCTCGATCCCGTCGATGCCCCGCCGCGCGCAATATGCCGCGACAAAGTCCGCGTCCGACGGCAGACCCAGACTGCCCCGGTCCACCCCGGCCAGCCCGCGCCCCTCGACGCCCGGCGGCAGTTGCCACTGCATCAAGACCCCCGCAAGATCGGCATAGGGGTGGCCCAGCGTCGACAGCTCCCAATCCAGCACGGCAAGACAGGCGGGCCCTTCGGGGGCAAACAACAGGTTGTCGATCCGGTAATCTCCATGGACCAGCGTGCGCTGGCCGTCGTCAGGCGGCAAGGCGCCCTCCAGCCAGTTCATCAGACGCTCCATGTCGGGCTGCGGCTCGGTCTCGGACGCGCGATATTGCTTTGTCCAGCGTCCCAGTTGCCGTTCATAGTAATTGCCCGGCGCGCCGTAATCCTCCAACCCGCAAGCGGCAAGATCAAGGTCATGGATCGCCGCCAGAACGCGGTTCATTTCGTCCATGATGGCCGCACGCCCCGCCGGTGTCTCGGCGGGCAGGGTCGGCTCGATCAGGTTGCGGCCGACCACATGCTCCATGACATAAAAAACCGAGCCCAGAACGGCCTCGTCCTCGCAGAACGCATACATGCGGGGCACGGGCACAGCGGTCCCCGCCAACGCGCGCTGAACCCGGAATTCCCGGTCGACGGCATGGGCCGACTTCAGCAGAACGCCCGGCGGCTTGCGCCGCAGGACGTAGGCACCCGAGGCGCTTTCAAGGCGGAAGGTCGGATTGGACTGACCCACCATGAACTTTTCGGCCCGCAAAGGTCCTTGGAACCCCTCGACATGTGCCTCCATCCAGGTCGCCACGCGCGTCAGGTCATCCGCTTCCATGCCGTCCCCTGCTTCTTCTGTCTGAAAATATCCATCACCAACGGTGGCCGTCAGATCTTTTCGTTGGCGTATTTGCGCAGTTCCGCCCGCGCCACCTGCCGGCGGTGCACCGCGTCTGGCCCATCGGCAAAACGCAGCGTGCGGATATGGGTCCACATCGACGCAAGATCGTGATCCTGGCTGATCCCGCCCGCGCCATGCATCTGCATTGCCTCGTCCACCACCTTGCCCGCCATCAGCGGCGCGACCACCTTGATCTGGGAAATCCATGGCTGCGCCGCGCGGACCCCGGCGGTGTCCATCATCCATGCCGCCTTGAGGCACAGCAGACGCGCCATTTCGATCTCCATCCGCGCGTTGGCGATGATGTCGTAATTCGCGCCAAGATCGGCGATGCGCTTGCCAAAGGCCTCGCGCGACAGGCCGCGCTTGCACATCATCTCCAGCGCCTTCTCGGCCTGCCCGATTGCCCGCATGCAATGGTGGATGCGGCCGGGACCAAGCCGCCCCTGCGCCACCTCGAACCCGCGCCCTTCGCCCAGCACGATGTTGCGCGCCGGAACGCGCACATCGGTGAACCGGATATGCATATGCCCGTGCGGCGCGTCATCCTGCCCAAAGACCTGCATCGGACGGAGAATCTCGATGCCGGGCATGTCCGGGTCCATGACGAACATCGTATGCCGTTCATGTTTGGGAGCATCCGGCGCGGTGCAGGCCATCAGGATATACAGGCCACAGCGCGGATCCCCCGCCCCGCTGATCCACCATTTTTCACCGTTCAGGACAAAATCATCCCCGTCCCGCCGCGCCTCAAAGGCCAACTGTGCCGCGTCTGAGGAGGCCACGCCCGGCTCGGTCATGACATAGGCCGACCGGATCTCTCCCTCCAGCAAGGGGGCCAGCCAACGTTCCTTCATCCAGTCCTCGCCGTAACGTTCCAGCACTTCCATGTTGCCGGTGTCGGGCGCATTGCAATTGAAGACCTCGGCGGCGATGCCGACCTTGCCCATTTCCTCGGCCAGATAAGCGTATTCCACGGTGGTCAGGCCATAGCCGCGTTCGGAATCCGTCAGCCAGAAGTTCCACAGCCCGCGCGCCTTCGCCATGTCCTTCAGCCCGTCGAGGATCTCCAACTGGCGCGGCACATGTTTGAAGCGGTCCCCGGTAGGATGCGTCCCTACCAGTGCGTGAAACTCGGCGTCCAGCGGCGCGATCTCTTCTTCGATCATCCGGCGCACCTGCGCCACCAGCGGTTTCACCCGCTCCGTCATCCCCAGGTCCATGCTCTCTCCTCTCGACAGTTCCGCGCCGCCCGCGCCCGGATCGGCGCGCGGGTTGGGCGGGTGGGCGCCGCGCCGGTCCGGGCGCGGGCGGTGCTATTGATGCAGATACAACCGCGTGATCCAGTTGGCCGCAAGGGCCGGTCGTTCCGCCCCCTCGATCTCGACCTCCACGTCCCAGTGGACATCAAGCCAGCCTTCGCCCTCGTCCACGCTGGCCACGGTAAAGCGGCCACGGATCCGCTTGCCCACCCGAACGGGCGAAATAAAGCGGATGCGGTCAAAACCATAATTCACGCGTGAGGTGATGCCCGACAGTCCCGACATCACATCGTTCGACATGGCCGAAAGCATCGACAGCGTGAGGAACCCATGCGCGACGCAGCCACCAAAAGGCGTTTCCGCCGCGGCGCGCGCCTCGTCGAGGTGGATGAACTGCCAATCCGCAGTCGCATCGGCAAAGGCGCTCACCCGCCCTGCGTCCATCTCGATCCACTCGGTGGCGCGCGGCGCCATGTCCCTCAGATCGTCAGCCAGCATCGGGCAGCACGTAGTCGCCAAAACGCTTGCGCAGGGTCAGCTTGGACACCTTCCCCGTGGCTGTCAGTGGCAGGTCCTCGACACATTCCATCGCATCGGGCAACTGCCACTTGGCGATATGGTCCAACATCATCGCATGGATTTCGTCCAGCTGGGGCGGGTCCCCGGCGTCACGTGGCACAACCACCAACAGGGGCCGTTCTTCCCATTTAGGATGGGGCACCGCGATCACCGCGCAATTGGCCACCTTTGGGTGCGCCATGGCGATGTTTTCAAGGTCAAGCGAACTGATCCATTCGCCACCCGACTTGATCAAATCCTTGCTGCGGTCCTGAATCGTCAGGAAACCGTGTTCGTCGATCACGGATACATCGCCCGTCCCGAACCAGCCATCCGCGTCAAAAGAATTGGCCGAGGCCTCTTCGTTTCGGAAATAACCCGCAATCACGGTGTTGCCGCGCACATGCAATTCGCCCGCGGTCTGGCCGTCATTGGGCACCGGGCGACCATCTTCGCCATCCACGCGCATTTCGACACCAAAGACCCTGCGCCCCTGTTTCGCCTTCAGCGCCATACGGTCCTCGAAAGGCAGATCCTTCATCGCGCCAGTCAACTGGCCGGTGGTGCCCACCGGGCTCATCTCTGTCATCCCCCATGCGTGGCAGACATCGACGCCGCGTTTCTCGAAAAACTCGATCATGGCGCGCGGTGCAGCCGACCCGCCGATCACAAGCTGATCCAGCGCCGAGGGCACCGCATCGCGCTGTTCCACCTCGGCCCGCAGGCCAAGCCAGACTGTTGGCACGCCCCACGAAGCAGTGACGCTCTCGGCTTCCATCAGGTCAAAAACAGAAGCCCCGTCCAGTTTGCCCCCCGGCATCACCAGTGACGCACCAACCAGCGGCGCAGCATAGGGCAGCCCCCATGAATTGACGTGGAACATCGGCACAACCGGCAGGATCCGCGCGCCTTCGTGCAAGGATCGCGGCACCGTCACCGCAAGATACAGCGCGTGCAGAACGGTTGAACGATGGCTGTACAACGCGCCCTTGGGATTGCCGGTGGTGCCAGAGGTATAACACAGCCCGGCGGCGCTGTCCTCGGGCAGGATCGGCCAATCATAGGTCTCGGGCTGGCCATCCAGCAGTTCTTCGTAGCACAGCAGGTCCAGCTTGCTGTCGGGCATATGCGCCCGATCGGTCAGGACCACCAGCTTCAATCCCGCCGGCAGATGTTCGGCCAGCGCCTCGACGATCGGGACAAAGGTCAGGTCAATGCACAGCACGCTGTCCTCGGCATGGCCGATGATATACAGCATCTGTTCGGCAGACAGCCGCGGGTTGATCGTGTGACAGACCGCCCCCATTCCGCTGATCGCGTAGTACAGTTCAAAATGGCGATAGCCGTTCCAGGCAAGGGTCGCGACCCTGTCCCCCTGCCCCACCCCAAGCGCCGCAAGCCCATGCGCCAGTTGCGCTGTGCGCGCATAGGCCTGTGCATAGGTTTCGCGGTGAATATCGCCCTCGGTGCGCACGGAAACGATCTCTCCTCCCGGGTGCGCCTGCGCCGCGTAGTCGAGAATCTCGATGATCCTCAGTGGCATATGCATCATCATGCCCTGCATCTGGCCCTCCCTTGCCGTCTGCCTGCGTGCCGCTAGACTGCGCGCGACAGACACCCGCGTGCAACCCATTTTCCCGCAGAATCCTGCAAGGAGTTCCCATGACCGACCAGATGCGCCGCATCGCCCTCGCCCGCCGCCCCAAGGGGATGCCCGTGCCCGAGGATTTTTCACTTGAGACCGCGCCGATGCCCGAAATGGCACCGGGCAACGTGCTGGTCGAAGTCACACATCTGTCGCTGGATCCCTACATGCGGGGCCGGATGGAGGCGGTCGGCGGCTATGCCGCCTCGGTCGATCTGGGCGGCACCATGGTTGGGCAGGGCGTCGGGCGGGTGCTGCGCTCGGCGGCAGACGGCTTTGCCGAGGGTGATCTGGTCACCGGCATGACCGGATGGGCCAGCCACGCCCTGCTGCCTGCACAGGACCTGCGCAAGCTGGACAACACCCTGCCTCCGTCAACGGCGCTTGGCGTTCTGGGGATGCCCGGCTTTACGGCATGGACGGGACTGCGCGAATTTGGCCGCCCCCAAGCGGGTGAAACGCTGGTTGTGGCGGCCGCGACGGGGCCGGTCGGTTCGCTTGTGGGGCAGTTGGCAAAGGCAGCCGGATTGCGCACGGTGGCCGTGGCCGGCGGCGCGGAGAAATGTCAACTTGCGGTCGAGACTTTCGGCTTTGACGCCGCGGTGGATCATCGCGCATTCGCCGGTGCGCTGGCGCTGCGCGAGGCTATTGCCGCCGAGACCCCCGACGGGATCGACATCTACTGGGAAAATGTCGGCGGCAAGGTGCTGGAGGCGGTGGTGCCGCTGATGAACACCCATGGCCGGGTGCCGCTGTGCGGCACGATTGCCTGGTATGGCGGCGCCGACGCGACCGAGGACCGCCTGCCGCTGGTCTGGCGTTCGATCCTTGTAAAGCGCCTGTCGGTCAACGGGTTCATCATTTTCGACCACTGGGATCGTTTCCCCGAGTTCCTTGCCGAAATGACACCTCGGGTCGCCGCAGGCGATTTTGCCTTTCTCGAAGACGTGGCCGAAGGGCTAGAAAACGCACCCGGGGCGTTCATCTCGATGCTGCAAGGCGGAAACACCGGCAAGCAGATCGTCAAACTCGCCGATTGAACGATGAGGCCGGCGCCTTGTCAGGCTGCCGGCCCGTCCACCTCGGTCTCCAGCGCAAGGGGCGCAGGCGTGCCGCTCAGATCATCCACCCGCAATGGCCCCGAAGGCCGGGCGAGACGGTTGCGCACGACCCAATGCAGGCGCGACTGCGCGCGGGTGATCGCCACATAGGCGAGACGTTTCCACAAGGGCTGTCCTGCTTCGTTCCGTCCGGCGCGCGCCGCAGCATACAGATCAGGGGCAAAGACCTGAACCGCATCCCATTGAGACCCCTGCGCCTTGTGGATCGTCACCGCCGCGCCGTGCAGGAATGTCGCCCCCATGCGGGCCGCATAGGGGATGAAAGGCTCTTCTTCCTCGGGCTTCTCGATCTTGACGATCGACGCGGCCGAGACCTGCGGTTCTGGCGCGCCCACCACGTGGAGGCGCGAAAATCCCGGCTTTTTGCCCGGCCCCAGATAGATGACCTGCGCGCCCTTGATCAGGCCGCGCGCCTCCAGATCCAACCGTTTCTTGCGGTGCTTCAGCGGCAGTTCGATGCCGTCACAGACCAGCGGTTCACCGGGCAGAAGGCTGTCCTCGGGGGCATCGTGGACCCGACGAAAGGCGTTGATCAGGCGGATCCGGGTGGCATTTCGCCAGACCAGCACAGGCGAGCGGGCCATTAGGTCGACCTCGACCCTTTGGCCATAGACGACACGGTCATCCTTGCGGGCCGCCTCTTCGACCAGACGTTCGAAATCCTCGAACCCCAGCGCCGGATCGGCCAGCGCATGGGCCAGATCGAGAATCGGGTTATCCGCCTGCTGGCGGTGAATGCGGTGCAATTCCCGTTTCTGGCTGTCCTTCAGCCCGTCAAAGACCATCTTTCCCGATTGATTGACCGGGGCCAGCTGTGCCGGATCGCCAAACAGAACCAGATTGGGGAAGATCTCGCACAGATCCTCGAACTGCCGCTCGTCCAGCATCGAGGATTCATCGACAAAACCGATGTCCAACGGCTCTTCGCGTCGTTTCCACCCGGTGATGAAATCACTGCCGCGCAGGCCCGCCGCGGCAAGTGCGGCGGGAATCGATTTGTGCTGTTCATAGGTCGCCTGCGCGCGGGCCAGCGCCTCTTGTGTGACGCCCTCGATCTCTGGCGCTTCGTCCTCGTTGCCCATCAGCCATTCTGCGACCTTCTCGTACTCCGGGTCATAAACCGGGGTATAAATGATGCGATGAATGGTGGTGGCCGGAACGCCGCGCATCCGCAAAACGCTTGCCGCCTTGTTGGTCGGGGCCAGGACCGCGAGGGTCCGTTTTTCGCGCGAACGGCGGCTTTCGTAATCGCCCGAGACGGTTTCGACGCCGACCGCCTCCAGAGCTTTGACCAGCTCGGACAAAAGCAGGGTCTTGCCGCTGCCCGCCTTTCCCATCAGGGCCATGACGCGCGAACGCCCTTCGTTGGCGGGCAGGCACAGGCCCTCATCCAGATCGACGCCCGCATCGCGCAGCATCTCTGTCACGCTGTCAAAGGCAGCGGCCTGGTCGTCGGAAAAAACAAGCGCGGGAACGGTCATGCGCCGCACAGTATCCTGCGCACACGGGGGCCACCAGAACCCATTGACGCTTTGGCCGATCCAATTCCGGGAAATCCCTTTCCATTCCCGAAACGCAAAAGCGCGCGGGCCGGGCCCACGCGCATTTAATCTGTCGGCGGTTGCAGCCTGTCCTGTGTCAGGCCGCTTCCAACTGGCTGGGGACAACGATGTTGCCAAAGGACAGCTCGAACCAGCGGCGCGACATTTCCTGCGTCACGCCGGCGCTTTTGGCAACGGCGGCCTGTGTCGCCGGAGTGGATTCCCACAGCGCCACGCTGATGGCATCGCGACCTTCGCCCTGCGTGCCCAGAACTTCAGGCTCCGACCCGATGCGGCGGAAGACGCGCGTCATATGGGCAAAGATCACGCCGACGAAATGTTCCACCCCGAACTCACGCATGACCTCACCGCCCGCCAGCATGAGAGCCGCAGCCACACCGGCCTTGGCGCCCGGCGCAAGGCAAAAGCGGGTGCATTCCCAGATGACAGGGCTCTGGATCGTCACGCCATCGGTCAGATGGGTGAAATGTTCGTTCAGCATGGTACGGCCCAGGGTCGGCATCAACCGCAGGGACCCACCATGAGTGCCGTCGCTGTTTTCCCAAATGATGTACAGGGGGTTAAGGGCGTCGTATTGATCGCGCTCATAACCGTCCTCATCAACGGTCACTTCCCAGTTGTGACGTGTCTTGAACTGTGCCGCACGGTCACGGAACATGGTCCGCGAGAGCTTCGGAAACTTGTGCAGGTCGGTGCCGTAAACGTAGCGGATCATTGTGTTTTCCCCTCGGAATGCATGTTCGATGGGGAAAGATTGCCGCTGACAATGTTAACGGATTTCAACCTGAGCGCGCGCCGGCACAAGGCGCGCTTTACCCAAGCGCGTCCTTACACCACGATCACACCCCGACTCAGCGCCCGCGCCACTGCATGAGTGGTATTCAAGGCGCCCAATTTATGTCGGGCACTTTCGACGTACACCCGCAGCGTATGTTCGGAAATCGAAAGGGTATCAGCGGCTTGCGCCCGGTTGTATCCAACTGCCAGGAGCGTCAGCGCCTCGATTTCCCGAGGGGACAAGGGTTGCGCGGGGTCCGGTGTGCGACCTGGCTCGAACTCCAACGCCTTAGAGTTGAAGTAATGCGCGACCAGGATCAGATCACGTCGGTGAGTTGTGGTGAAATCCTCCCATTCTTCGTCAGAACAACTGTGATTCAGCGTGAAATGGGCGAACTGGCCGTTCGGTCCGCGGATCGGAATCGAATAGCCCTGGTTGCCGACGCCATGTTTGATGGCGTCATCATAGAAGGCGCGGGCCGATTTGCTGGACCAGTCCAGACGCTTCCAGTTGACCGGGTGAAAGCGCTGGTAACAGCCCTGTATGACCGGGTCGATGCGCAGATAGCCCTTTGCGACGTAGCGATTGACCCACTCAAGGTCATATGTCCCGCATCCGTATTGTTCGCCATTGCTGTTGACCCAGTGATAGACAAGGTGATCAAGGCCGTAACGATCTCTCAGTGCCTCGATTTCATGCTGAAGATCGTCGAGTCCCTCAGCGGACTCGAGCCGTTCGATCAGCCCGTCCAGACGCGGCGCGCTGCCTGCCAAAAAGCCCAATGCCATTACCCTCGGCCTGGGACGCGATCTCTGCCTGAGCCACGAAAGAGGCATCATCCAGCTGCGCAGCCAAAGACGGCATGCCGTTGGCCCGAGCGAATGTCTTCAGGTCAGTGAGTACGTCCAAAATCCAATCATGTCCCATGGTCAGCCTCGTGCATAGATGGTTAACGCTTCATTAATGCAACTTTAGCATGCGGCCACTCGCCCCGAAATTCACGGAATCTTACTCCCCAAAAATAGCGAGGGGGCGAAACGCCAAGTGACTGAAACCCTTGAGACCGCCCCCACAACGCAAAACGCCCGCGATGCCGGGGGGCGATTCGCGGGCGTTGGTGGACCGGTTGAACCGGCCCATTTTGGGCAAAAGGTTTACTTGCGGGCGTCGAGGCAATCCTCAAGCGTGCGCAGGCCGGTCTTGGGCGCCTGAACCAGCACCGACATGTTGCCGGGCTTGTGCTCGTTGTTCATCATCTTGGTGTGCGCGGCCGGGATCTCTTGCCAGGGGAAGACCTCGGACATGCAGGGATCAAGACGACGCTCGCACATCAGGCGGTTGGCCGCGGCGGCCTGCTTGAGATGCGCAAAGTGCGAGCCTTGGAGGCGCTTCTGGTGCATCCACATGTAACGCACGTCGAAGGTGGTGTTGAAACCCGAGGTGCCGGCGCAGATCACGACCATGCCGCCCTTTTTCACCACCAGCGTGGACACCGGGAAGGTGGCCTCACCCGGGTGTTCGAACACCATGTCGACGTTCACACCCTTGCCGGTGATGTCCCAGATCGCCTTGCCGAACTTGCGGGCCTCTTTCAGCCACGCATTATATTCGGGCGAATTGACCGTCGGCAGCTGACCCCAGCAGTTGAAGTCCTTGCGGTTGATGACACCCTTGGCGCCCTGATCCATGACGAACTGGCGCTTGCTTTCATCCGAGATGACGCCGATCGCATTGGCGCCCGCAGTGTTGGCCAACTGGATCGCGTAGGAGCCAAGGCCACCCGACGCGCCCCAGACCAGAACGTTCTGGCCCGGACGCAGTTCATGCGGATGGTGGCCAAAAAGCATCCGGTAAGCGGTTGCCAGCGTCAGCGTATAGCAGGCCGACTCTTCCCAGGTCAGGTGCTTGGGGCGCGGCATCAGCTGCTGGGCCTGCACCTTGGTGAACTGGGCAAAAGAGCCGTCGCCTGTCTCGTACCCCCAGATCCGCTGGGTGGGCGAGAACATCGGGTCGCCGCCATTGCACTCTTCGTCGTCCCCATCGTCCTGGTTACAGTGGATGACGACTTCATCCCCGACTTTCCAGTTCTTCACCTTGTCACCGACTTTCCAGACGATGCCCGAAGCATCGGAACCGGCGATGTGATAGTCCTGACCATGCACGTCGAAGGGCGAAATCGGAACGCCCTTGCCGGCCCAGACGCCGTTGTAGTTGACGCCCGCCGCCATCACCAGAACCAGCACCTCGTGGCTGTCGATATCCCAGACATCGACGACCTCCTGCTGAAAGCTCTGCTCGGGATCCCCGTGACGGTCACGGCGGATCGCCCAAGCGTACATCTTTTTCGGGACATAACCCATCGGGGGCATTTCGCCGACTTCGTAGAGGTCTTTTTCCGGTGCATCGTACTGGGCGATGCCTGTTTGCGTGTCCAGAGCCATGGCGGCCTCCTGTTGAGCCAGAGTTGTCATTGGTCCGGTTCTGCGGCGCAGAATCGCGGGGCTGACACCCGGAATATTCGGCATCACGCAACATTGCAACATCATTTGCGTCAATTTTGTAATTTTATGACCCAGCGGATGCAGCATTTCCTCTGCACTTGCAGCATGACAAGCGTTTGGCAACACCCGGCACAGCCCAGGAATACTGGGCTGCACGGCGCGGGAGCGTCGGCTTGGAGGAGATCAAAGAAGATGAGAGATCGAGCGCGCGTAATATGACGCCAGAGACGCGGCCTCTGGGTTCAAACTGAACACGCCGCCGTCCTCGCGCGCGATGTCACGCTCGACAAGCGTGCGCAGACCGACTTCGACCGCGTAATCACGATTGTTGCGCGGCAGGTGCACATGCGCCTCTGGCAACTTGTCCAACAAGGCGGAAAACCCGCGCTCCAGCGCCGCCCGATCCTTTGGCCCCTGCAACAACAGATGCGCCACCAAAGGCACGGGCAACACCGGGATGATCCCGGCGATACGGTCCATCAACTCCTGTGCCAGCCGCTTGGGATCGGTTGCCAGATCGTGATTGTCCCGCAAGGACAGTGGCGCGCCGAAACTGACCGCAGCATAGCCGAACCTATGAAACCGACCTGTGAGGCGCAGCCAGACCTGCCGCAGTACCGAACGAATGACCCGCGTCACAGAAGTGTCGAAGCGCCGTGTGCCCGCGTGACCCGCAGCAACCAGAACCTTATCCTCCAGCACGCGGTCATAGTTCAGCCCGACCGGTACAAAGACGACATCCCGCCCCGTCAGGTCCAGATCATCCAGCATATAAGACAATAGGCCCAGCTTTGGCTGCGCCAGAGCGCCATCAAGGCTAAGCCCGCCTTCGGGAAAGATCGCCTGCGTGACGCCCCCGTGGGTCGCCATCTGCACATAGCGCCGCAAAACCTTGCGATAGAGGCCGTCGCGCGCGGTGCGACGGATGAAATAGGCCCCCATTGCCCTGATCAACTGTGACAGGGGCCAGACCTGCGCCCATTCGCCCACCGCGTAAGACAAGGCCGACCGGTTGGCCGCAAGATGCGTCACCAGCACGTAATCCATGTTCGACCGGTGGTTCATGACGAAAACCACTGTGGCTTCGTGGTCGATGCCGCGCAACGCGTCGGCGTCGTGATGGCCCAGCCGCACCCGGTACAGCGTGTTCGACAGCCAACGTGCCCCGCGCAATCCAAGCCCGAAATAGGCAAATGCCGAAAACGAAGGGACAATTTCGCGGGCATAGCGGCGCGCTTGTTGAAAGGCCACGTCTTCGCGGACCCCGGTTTCCTCGGCATGTTCCACGATCGCCTGTGTCACTTCGGGATGATACAACAACCGCTGGATCAGGTCATAGCGGCGCAACAACCGGAACGGTTCGATCGGGCGCTCAAGGCGCTGGTTCAGCCGGGCCACCGCCTTTTCAAGCCGTCGGCGCAGAAACCAACGCACCGAGGGGAACAGGAAATGCGTCGTGAAACTGATCACCGCGAAGGCTAGGATCAGGGCAAACAGCCAAAACGGCAGGGTCACGGGCGCAGTCATCGCGCGAGTTTTGCAGGGGCCGTGTCGGGCGGCAAGAGGTGCCGCCCCTTTCCGCAACGTTCCACACGCCCCTTCCCCCGTCGGCCGGACAGTCTATTCGGACGCAGGAAAGGCCACCCCGGCACAGTGACGCTTTTACCATGCGGACGCGCCGGCCTATGCTGCACCTGCACGCGCTGCAACGCGGCGAATTGACAGCGACATAATCTTTCGCTTAATCCTTCCAAAGCGCAACAAGATTGCCCAGACCGATTCATGCCGACGGAGGCCCCGATGACCGAAACCACCCGTGACCGCCCATGGCTTATCCGCACATATGCAGGCCATTCCACGGCCAAGGCGTCGAATGCCTTGTACCGCGGGAACCTCGCCAAGGGCCAAACCGGCCTGTCCGTGGCTTTCGACCTGCCGACACAAACCGGCTATGACAGCGATCACGTGCTGGCCCGCGGCGAAGTGGGCAAGGTCGGTGTGCCGGTCTGCCATCTTGGTGACATGCGGACCCTGTTCGACGAGATCCCTCTGGAACAGATGAACACCTCGATGACGATCAATGCCACGGCCCCCTGGCTGCTGGCGCTGTATATCGCGGTGGCCGAGGAACAGGGCGCCGACGTGTCCAAGCTGCAAGGCACCGTGCAGAACGACCTCATCAAGGAATACCTGTCGCGCGGCACCTACATCTGCCCGCCGAAACCCAGCCTCAAGCTAATCGGTGACGTGGCCGAATATTGCTATACCAATGTGCCCAAGTGGAACCCGATGAACGTCTGTTCCTACCACCTGCAAGAGGCGGGGGCGACGCCAGAGCAGGAACTGGCCTTTGCGCTGGCCACGGCCATCGCCGTACTGGACGAACTCAAGACCCGCGTCCCGGCGGAGGATTTCCCGACACTCTGCGGGCGCATCTCCTTCTTCGTGAACGCGGGCATCCGGTTCGTGACCGAGATGTGCAAGATGCGCGCCTTCGTCGATCTTTGGGATGAGATCCTGCAAGAGCGTTATGGTGTGACCGACGCCAAGGCGCGGCGCTTCCGCTATGGCGTGCAGGTGAACAGCCTTGGCCTGACCGAACAGCAACCGGAAAACAATGTCTACCGCATCCTGATCGAAATGCTGGCCGTGACCCTGTCGAAAAAGGCCCGCGCCCGTGCCGTCCAGCTGCCCGCATGGAACGAGGCGCTTGGCCTGCCCCGCCCGTGGGATCAGCAATGGTCGATGCGGATGCAGCAGATCATGGCCTATGAAACAGACCTTCTGGAATTCGACGACCTGTTCGATGGCAACCCGGCGGTAGACGCCAAGGTCGAAGCACTGAAAGACGGCGCGCGGCACGAACTGGCAAATATCGACAGCATGGGCGGCGCGGTCGAGGCGATCGAATACATGAAGGGCCGGCTTGTCGACAGCAACGCGGAACGCCTGAACCGTATCGAGCGCGGTGAAACCATCGTGGTTGGCGTCAACAAGTTCACTCATGGCGAACCCAGCCCGTTGATGTCCGAAGATGGCGGCATCATGACGGTCGACCCGGCAGTGGAACAGGAACAGATCGACCGGCTGAACGCGTGGCGGGATGACCGCAACGATGGAGAGGTACGCGCGGCATTGGCTGACCTCCGGGCGGCGGCTGCGGACGGCAAGAACGTCATGCCCGCCTCGATCGCCTGCGCCAAGGCCGGGGTCACAACCGGCGAATGGGCGGCGCAGATGCGTGCAGTCTTTGGCGAATATCGCGGCCCGACCGGGGTATCGCGTTCGGTGTCGAACAAAACCGAAGGACTGGACGACCTGCGCGAAGCGGTGGATGCGGTCAGCGACAAGCTGGGCAAACGCCTGCGCTTTCTGGTGGGCAAACCCGGTCTCGACGGGCATTCCAACGGAGCCGAGCAGATCGCCTTTCGCGCGCGCGATTGCGGGATGGAGATCGACTATGAAGGCATCCGCCTGACCCCGGAACAGATCGTCGAAGCCGCGCGCGATGGCGCTCATGTTGTCGGTCTGTCGATCCTTTCGGGCAGCCATATCCCGCTGGTCGAGGATCTGATGAACCGTATGCGCAGCGAAGGCCTTGGCCATGTTCCCGTGATCGTTGGCGGCATCATTCCTGACGAAGACGCGCGGCGGTTGAAAGCCATGGGCGTGGCCCAAGTCTATACCCCCAAGGACTTTGAATTGAACGCAATCATGCGCGACATCGTCACCTTGGCAGATCCCGCATCGGTGGCAGCAGAGTAACCCTGGGGAATTTTTGTTTCCCAAAAAGAAAGGGCCGTGCTGAAAAGGCACGGCCCTTTTTTAATACCTGCCGCCAATTAGCGTCAGATTAAAATTTAATCACCTAAAGCGATCAGAGAGTTTCGCTCCGCAGTATTCTGCGGGAAAGGGCGCAAATTCCCGCCACTGCCGGCAATGTGACACAAAATAAGTGTTGAAACATGCATGAAAGACTTCGAAAAACCCTGCGTCAAAAAAATCGGAGAATAAGACATGGATATCGATCTGGAAACGCTCTCGAGCGATGAGCTTCAGCAATTGATTTCCGATGCCCAGAAAGCACTGAAAACCGTCGATGCCCGCCGCCGGGCCGAGGCGAAACGCGCCGCTGAAAAAGCTGCAAAGGAATTCGGCTTCTCCCTCGAAGAGGTGATCACTGCCGGACCGAAAGGCAGCAAAGGCACGCCCAAATACGCCAATCCTTCGGCCCCCGAGCAAACCTGGACAGGTCGCGGGCGCAAACCCAATTGGGTGATCGCCGCGCTCGAAGACGGCAAGTCGCTTGAAGATCTCGCAATCTGAGATGACGATTCATATTGGGGCAGCGCCCGGAGAAATAGCGGAAACCGTGCTGATGCCCGGCGATCCGCGACGGGCGAAATGGGCGGCGGAACGTTTTCTTGATGATGTCGTCTGTGTCAATGAAACCCGCGGAATGCTGGGTTTTACAGGCACTTGGCGCGGCAATCGCGTTACGATTCAAGGGTCGGGCATGGGAATGCCAAGCCTGTCGATCTATGCGAATGAACTGCTGCGGGATTACGGGGCCAAAACCTTGATCCGCATCGGTTCCTGCGGTGGAATGCAGGATCACGTAGGGTTGCGCGATATCGTCATTGCCATGACATCGACAACGCTTGCGACACCGTCGAAAGGCTTTTTTCGCGAATTGAACTATGCGCCTTGTGCGGATTACGGATTGCTGGAGGCGGCGGTGGCCGCATCTCGCAAGCGGAACGTGCGAACCCATGTCGGCGGCATCTATTCTTCGGATGTCTTCTACGACGAACGGCCCGACCTGAACGACCAGATGGTGCGGCACGGCGTATTGGCCGTCGAAATGGAAGCGGCGGAGCTATATACAGTCGCCGCCCGGTTCAACGCACGCGCCCTCGCTGTGCTGACCGTATCGGACCACCTGCCGACAGGAGCGGCCCTTTCTTCCGAAGACCGGGAGAATTCTTTCGCCGAAATGGTCGAAATCGCACTGGACGCCGCCTTCGCCGAGGCGTGAGGTACGTTTGCACACACGGAAGCGAGGGGCCAGCCCCTCGCGCTCCCCGGGATATTTCCGGACAGAAGAAACAAGCCGCAGTGTTAACCCAGGCCGTGCGTACGGTCATATCCGTTGAGCGGCGGGCTTTGCCATGAGCCGAGTGCGCCGTTGGCCGGAACCAGCACATCGACCTTGAGAGGGTGGCAGGCGGCGCTGTCCGAACTGTGTTCGGAAGAGCAATCGCCGCCGGGACAGGCGCTGAGCGCGCCCAGCAGGTCGATTTCGGCGAAGAACGTCAGGTGGTCCCCGGGCCGGACCGGACTGGCCTTCATGAAGTACTGACCGGTGTCGCGGGTGAACCCCGTGCACATGAAGACATTCAGCACGTCATGCACGTGTTTCTCGGCCTCTTGCGGAGTCAGGTTACGCGCCTTGGCCAAGGCACGGATCAGGTTGGAATGGCAGCAATGGTGGTAATGCGACCCCGACAGAAGGTTGCCGCTATAAGGATCACAGCGCGTGCCGATCACATCGTGCACCGAACCGCCAAATTCGTCGATCCCGTACCAGTCCAGCGTGTCCTCGACAATGGTTGCCATGGGCCGCAAGGCCGGGAAACTGGACCACAGTCTTTCGCCCGTCGTCACATGTGTGCCATGCAGTGCGCGCGTCTTTCCTGAGTAGAAACGTTCGGTGAGGTCGTGGGCGTTCCACAGGTTCAGGTCACCGACCTGCGGCCCCTCGACAGATGTGATCCGGAAGAAATGCCCCGCCGGCACGGAAAATGCACAGGCCTCGCGCGGGGGCGCCAATACCGTATCCGTGACTTTGGCCGTTTCGAGGGCCGCCCGGTACAGCGGCAGGTCGGGCTGCGGCAGGGTTTCGTTCGGATAGCAGATCACCGGGGCAATGGCGCGGCGGGCGTCTGCGTCTGCGGGGGCATTTGTCATGGCGCGGCTCCTGTTCTTGGCGGAGTGAAGCCTGACACCGAACAATTGACAAGTCCCGCGCGCAGCCCGTTCATCGCGCGTCGGTGCGAAGACATGCGGACGGGGCCTGACCCTGAACACCTGTCGTTTGTGCACCGCAGTGGATGCAGGTCCAAGTGCTGTTTTCCGGCCCGCGCCTCTCTCGCCAGCGGCAAAAGCGCGTGGATCGGTTGGAGAATACGGCCACCAGAATGAAAGCGATGACAAGCCCGACGACGATAAGCATGGGCCGGGTTTAGCGCCGCGGGGACCCATGCGAAAGCCCCCGCCGCAGCTTTGCGCCGGTCACGATTTGCGGGCAATTTTGCAATCAGATCCGATGCTTCAAAAATTTTTGCGGCGGCCCAAATTTTTCCTTGCACGACTCGATGCTCTGCCCCATATGCGCGCTCATAGACGCCAACGCACGCACCTCTGGCGAGGTGGGCAAAAGCACCCACGCGGTTAAGTAGCGACGGTAACGTCTCCCTTGGAACTGAGCGGTCTGCGCCGGGAAACCGGAATGGCCGGGTCTGATTGGAGATGACCATGAACGCTTTTGCCGCCGGGCTTGCTGCCCGCGAAACCCTGTCCCGTGCCGAGCGCTTTGTCCTTGCACACAATTTTGATCGTCCGACGCTGGTTCTGGATACCGAGGTCGTTGCACGTAACTATGCCGCGCTTGCTCAGGGTCTGGGTCGCGCCCGCATTCACTATGCCGTAAAAGCCAACCCGGCACCGGAAATCCTGTCGACCCTTGTCGACGCAGGTTCGCGTTTCGATGCCGCCAGCCGCGCCGAAATCGAAATGTGTCTGGCCGCTGGCGCGCAGCCGGAAGACATCAGCTTTGGCAACACCGTCAAGAAAGTGTCCGACATCGTCTGGGCGCATGAGAACGGTATCACCCTTTTCGCCGCAGATGCCGAGGAAGAGCTGGTCAAAATCGCCCGCCACGCCCCCGGCGCCGAGGTTTATACCCGCCTGCTCGTCCTGTCGACCGAAGCCGACTGGCCGCTGTCGCGCAAGTTCGGCTGTGCGCCGGACATGGCCCTGACCCTGATGGGCCGCGCGCGGATGCTGGGCCTGACCCCGGTCGGCGTGTCCTTCCACGTGGGGTCTCAGACCCGCCGCGCCGCGATGTGGGCGCCGGTACTGGACACCGTGGCAGAGGTTTGGAACGCCGCACAAGAGGCCGGTTTCGCGCTGAACCTGCTGAATATCGGCGGTGGTTTCCCCGCTTACTACGGTCAGTCGGTTCAGGCTCCGTCGGCCTATGCCGCCGAAGTCATGGGGCTGGTGCGGGAGCGTTTCGGTGACGTCGAGCGCATCATGGCAGAGCCGGGCCGTGGCATGGTGGCCTCGGCAGGAGCCATCGGTGCCGAAGTTCTGCTGGTGTCGCGCAAATCTGACGCGGACCTGCACCGCTGGGTCTATCTGGACATCGGCAAGTTCTCGGGCCTTGCGGAAACCATGGACGAGGCGATCCGTTACCAGTTCATCACCGAGAAGGATTTCGAGCCGACCGGCCCGTGCATCCTTGCCGGCCCCAGCTGTGACAGCGCGGACGTTCTGTACGAAAAGCAGCCGGTGCAATTGCCCGTCGGCTTGGCCGCCGGTGATCGTATCGTGATCCGCAACTGCGGTGCATATACCTCGACCTATGCATCGGTCGGCTTTAACGGCTTCCCGCCGCTGGACGTGGTGGTGATCTGAGATCAGGGCGGCCGGAACGACCCCGCCCTACGCCAAAACGCGAAACGCCCGGCCTGATGGTCGGGCGTTTGTGCATCCGGCAAATGGCAGGATCAAGCTGCCAGCGGCAGCTCTTCGTAGACCGGCGCTTGGCTTTCAATCCGCTTTTCGGGGGTGAAGTAGGCCCATGCCTGGTCCAGTGCTTCGAGGGCTTCCTGGGCTTTGGTTTTCGACTGCTCTTGCATCGGGGTTGCCTTTCGATTGCGACAAATCCCCTCCCTGCATCGGTACATAGTTCCGTGGGCTCACCACGGCATCCGACAATGGCGCAAAGGCGCCTTGCATGAGGCGCAACGGACCCCGCGTCAGCATCAAGCGAAAACCCCGGCGATCCACAGATTGCCGGGGTTTCCATTTCAGATATGGGTGGCGCTTCAGACCGTGCGCTCGACCATCATCTTTTTGATCTCGGCAATGGCCAGCGCCGGGTTCAGGCCCTTGGGGCAGGTCTTGGCGCAGTTCATGATGGTGTGGCAGCGATACAGCTTGAACGGATCTTCAAGCTGGTCCAGCCGTTCGCCGGTTGCTTCATCACGGCTGTCGATGATCCAGCGATAGGCGTGCAAAAGTGCTGCCGGTCCAAGGTAACGATCTCCGTTCCACCAGTAGGACGGGCAAGAGGTCGAGCAGGAGGCGCACATGACGCATTCATACAGGCCGTCAAGCTTCTTGCGGTCTTCGATGGACTGCTTCCACTCTTTGGCCGGGCGATTGGTCTTGGTTTCCAGCCACGGCATGATCGAGGCGTGCTGGGCATAGAAATGCGTCAGGTCCGGGATCAGGTCCTTGACCACCGGCATGTGCGGCAGCGGATAGATTTTCACGTCGCCGTCGATTTCGTCCAGCCCATAGATGCAGGCCAGCGTATTGATCCCGTCGATGTTCATCGCGCAGGAGCCGCAGATCCCTTCGCGGCAGGACCGGCGGAAGGTCAGCGTTGGGTCGATCTCGTTTTTGATCTTGATCAGCGCGTCCAGAACCATCGGGCCGCAGGCATCCATGTCGAGGAAATAGGTATCGACCTGCGGGTTCTTCCCGTCATCCGGGTTCCAGCGGTAAATCTGGAACTTGCGGACATTCTTGGCGCCCTCGGGCTTGGGCCACGTCTTGCCGGTCTTGATCTGCGAGTTCTTGGGGAGCGTGAATTGGACCATCTCTCTCTCCTTAGCGAAGCAGGGCTGGCAGGCCATTGGCGGCCAGGCAGCGGAGGGTTTCGGGTTTGGACGCGATGTCCTTGGCAATCTGGACGGTATTCTCGGTCGGGCCGAGCACCGCGTCCGCAGCCAGCGCGCGGATCTGCTGCGCATTGGCGTTGTCGATCAGGCAATCCAGCGCGGGCTGAAGCGGCACACCGGGAAAACGGTCAGAGACCACCGGAGCCAGAGCCGAACGCGCCGCGTTGCGGGCGATGTCATCCTGCGCCTCCGGCGAACAGGCGGCCAGCGCCCCCGCCAAAGACCCAATGATGGCGATATGCGCGCTCAGTCCACGCAATAGAGCGTGCCCCGATACATGGTCGGCGCGCCGGCGTAACAGCCAACGGCCGGGACCGGTTCCAACGTGCCTATACCCGGCAATCGGGCCGCGTGCCGAGCGGGGCGATAGCGCGTCATGCAGGCATCCAGCGCCTGATCATAGCGCACCGCATAGCCGTATTTCCCGCCCGTGGCGGCATATCGTTCCGCCTGGGGCTGGCAGACCTGCCACGCCTCGCTCTGGTTGGCCATAGCGACCGACCCCACGAGACCCGTGGCAAAAAGGGCGAAAGCTGGCAGCGCGCGCCGCATCAGAAAGTCCGCGCCTTGGGGGCGATCTTCTTGAGGCTGATGCCGCCTTCGTCCTCGGTGGTCAGCGGATCGGTGATGACCGGACGATAGCTGAGGTCGACCTTGTTGCCATCGACCCGCGCAACGCTGTGGACGCGCCAGTTTTCGTCGTCCCGCGAGGTAAAATCCTCATGCGCATGGGCGCCGCGGGATTCCTTGCGCGCCTCGGCCCCGACGATGGTCGCCAGCGCGTTGGGCATCAGGTTGGTCAGTTCAAGGCTTTCCATCAGGTCCGAGTTCCAGACGAGGCTGCGGTCGGTGACCTTGAGGTCGTCCATCTTGGCGGCGATGGCGGTCATCGCCTCGACACCTTCGGCCATCGTCTTGGCGGTACGGAAGACGGCGGCGTCGCGCTGCATCGTCTTCTGCATCTCCAGCCGCAGTTCGGCGGTGGCGATATTGCCCGAGGCGTTGCGGATACCGTCGAACCGATCGAAGGCTTTGTCGATTTCCGAGACCGGCGCAGAGGGAACGGCGCTTTCCGGGTTCACGACCTTGCCTGCGCGGATCGCGGCGGCACGGCCAAAGACCACGAGGTCGATCAACGAGTTGGAGCCAAGGCGGTTGGCACCGTGAACCGAGGCACAGCCCGCCTCACCCACGGCCATCAGGCCGGGAACGACGGCGGTCGGATCCTCTGCGGTGGGGTTCAGCACCTCACCCCAGTAGTTCGTCGGAATGCCGCCCATGTTGTAGTGAACGGTGGGCAGAACCGGGATCGGTTCCTTGGTCACGTCAACACCGGCAAAGATCTTGGCGCTTTCCGAGATGCCCGGCAGGCGTTCGGCCAGCGCCTCTGCCGGCAGGTGGCTGAGATTCAGGTGAATGTGGTCACCCTCGGCACCCACGCCACGGCCTTCGCGGATCTCCATGGTCATGGAGCGGCTGACGTAATCGCGCGGTGCGAGGTCCTTATAGGTCGGCGCGTAGCGTTCCATGAAACGCTCACCTTCGGAGTTGGTGAGGTAGCCGCCTTCGCCCCGCGCGCCTTCGGTGATGAGGCAGCCGGAGCCGTAGATGCCGGTGGGGTGGAACTGCACGAATTCCATATCCTGAAGCGGCAGGCCCGCGCGGGCCACCATGCCGCCACCGTCACCGGTGCAGGTGTGGGCGGAAGTGGCGCTGAAATAGGCCCGGCCGTAACCGCCAGTCGCCAGCACGACCATCTTGGCGTTGAAGACGTGGAAGGTGCCGTCGTCGAGCTTCCAGCAAAGGACGCCCTTGCACTCGCCATTTTCCATCAGCAGGTCGATGGCGAAATATTCGATGTAGAATTCGGCGTTGTTCTTCAGCGACTGGCCATACAACGTGTGCAGGATGGCGTGGCCGGTGCGGTCGGCGGCGGCGCAGGTGCGCTGCACCGGCGGGCCTTCGCCAAATTCGGTGGTGTGGCCGCCAAAGGGACGCTGGTAGATCTTGCCTTCTTCGGTGCGGCTGAAGGGCACACCGTAATGTTCCAGTTCATAGACCGCCTTGGGCGCCTCGCGGGCGAGGTACTCCATGGCATCGGTGTCACCCAGCCAGTCCGACCCCTTGACGGTGTCATACATGTGCCACTGCCAGTTGTCGGGACCCATGTTGGACAGCGAGGCCGCAATGCCCCCCTGCGCCGCGACGGTATGCGACCGGGTCGGGAAGACCTTGGTCACGCAGGCGGTGCGAAGCCCCTGCTCGGCCATGCCGAGGGTCGCGCGCAGGCCCGCGCCGCCAGCCCCGACGACCACGACGTCATAGTCATGCGTCTCGTATTCGTATGCTGCCATTGGTGTTTACCTATCGATCTTGTGCGGGGGACGGCCCTTTTACATCGGGCCGTCGCTGGCGATTGTGTCGGCGACGGGCGTCAGAGTGCCAGCCGGGCGATGGCAAAAATGCCCACGGCCGCGGCGCCATAGCTGAGGCAAGTCATCAGCAGGATCAGCACCTTTTCCATCGGGCCATGAACATAGTCCTCGATCAGGACCTGCACACCCAGATTGAAATGGTGAAAACCCACGGCGATGGTCAGTGCGGCGATGATCGCCGGGAAAGGTCGGCCGTAATAGGCGACGACCTCTTCGTAGGTTCCGCCCAGCGCACCGCCGAACGTAAAGATGAACAGCGGCACGAGGATCAGCAACGCCACCGAGCTTTTTTTCATCGCCCAGTGATGTTCGGTCCCGGTCTTGGCGGCGCCCCAGCCCACGGCCCGCTTGCGGTCGGTCAGAAATGCCATTTCGGGTCTCCTCAGACGACGATGATGGTGAAAAGGGTCATGACGACCGAACCGATGATGCAGGCCCAGCCAAGCATTTCCGCCTGCTCCATCTGCATCATCTTGGCCTCGTCCCAGATCATGTGACGGACACCGGCCAGAAGGTGATACCAGATTGCCCATGTCGATCCCAGAAAGACCAGATCGCCGAACCACGAGGTCAGAACCGCGTTGGCGGTGGCAAAATAGGCCTCGGACGTGGCGGCGGCGAGGAACCACCAAACGACAAGCAAAGCGCCAAGCAACAAAGCGTTGCCGGTGATGCGGGTAAGGATCGAAGTGATCGAGGTCAGCTGTGGGCGGTAGACCTGCAGGTGCGGTGAGAGCGGGCGATTGCCCCGGTTCACGTCGGCCATGGATGGTGTCCTTTCGGTTCCGTTGCCTCTTGTTCTACTGCTTTCGTTGCGCGTGTCACGGGGTTGCTCCGGGCAATTCTGCGGTTTTTTGGCGCAATCGGTCGGATTTGTTGCATTTGTGATCACACATTTGGAGTGTGTGATCACGAATGTGGCGCTAACGCCCGTTTTCCCGCGTCGCGGTCTGGCGCGTCAATTCCCGCAAGAGTTTTTGACGGATTCGGTCGGGATAGTCGGCGTAACCGGTGGCCGTCGCGACAAAGGCCCCGGGTCCGGTGATCACATTCTCATAGAAGTAGCCGGTCAGGTCCTTGTCCTCGGCCCCCTCGATGACCAGCGCGTTGACCGTAATGCCCAGCGCGGCCAGTTGCGGCTTGAGCATCGCGGGTTCCGGACCTTCGTTCGAGGTGCCGTCGCCAGAGATGTCGATCACCCGTCGGCGGCAGGCTTGCGCCCCTTCGAAAAGTCCTGCCGAGGCTCTCAGCGCCTCGCCGATTGCGGTGGAATAGTGCCGCCATGCGCGCGGCGCGGTCGCGACGCGGTCGGCAAAGGCATCGGTGTCGGCAAAACTGCGGATCTCTTGCCAGTCCAGCGTGACCTGCTGGCGCGAACTGCCGGTCCACTGAACAAGCGCCAGCCGCGCCTTGCCGCGCACCAGCGCCTCGGATACGGCGCTGTCGCGGAGCGCATGTGCCAGCCCCTGCATCTGGATGTCGTATTCCTGCGCGTCCACGGACCCGGACACATCGACGGCCAGAACCAAGGCAACCTCGCAGGCATGCACCCGCAAAGGCCAGAACCCGAACCATAGCAAAAGGACAAACCGCATGGGGCGATCAGACCCCTTCGCCGGTTCGCACGCAAGTCACGTGAAAGTGACGCCTAGTCGACAAACCCCATGTGCCGCAGGGCAAGCGCGGCCTTCTTACGCAAGTCGGGGTTGGGAGAAACCATTTCCCGATGCACTTCTTGCACCAGACCGGTCAGCGCGCGGTTGTCTATCAGTTGCAACAGGACGCCCGGCATCTTGTCTTCGGGAATGCCCAGAATGTCCTGAGACGCCTGCGGCAGCTTTGGTGTGGTCATGTTCCATCCCCCGGCTTGCGGGGTGAGTCGCCCCGCCAGACGGCAAGAACGTAACGCAGCAGTTACCCCTTCCCCAAATGCAAAATGACCGCACCCGCCATGCGGATGCGGCATGATATGATTGGCATATCGTTTTCAGCGACTTGCCTAGAGAGGCATCAGCGCCCAATAGTCCAGATCCAGCAAGACATCCGGCAGGTATTTGCCATCCGGTCCCTTCAGTTCGAAGGGCACGCCTCCCTTGGTCGCCACCAACCGCAGGCGGATTGCGCCCACTCCGGGGGCCGACGTTTCGGCCTTGTCCAGAACCTCGGACCAGGCCTTGACCGTGTTGCCCGCCAGACATGGGTTGGCATGGGCACCCCCGTTTAGCCCCACGATGATCTGCGCGTTGGCCAGCCCGTTGAAAGACAGCGCCCGCGCCATGGAAATCACGTGACCGCCATAGATCAACCGCTGGTCCGGGCGTGCGGTGACGTCGAAATGTACCTTGGATGTGTTCTGCCACAGGCGCGTGGCCATCATGTGTTCGGCTTCCTCGATGGTCACGCCGTCGACATGATCGATGGTTTCGCCGATCTCGTAGTCGGACAAGCGATGCTTTTCTCCGGCCAGCGTGAAATCGTAGTTCGAGAAATCCAGCCCCTCGGGAATCACCAGATCCTCGGCGGCCAAGGATGTCTTCAACTCGGGGATCACCGCATCGGGAGCGGGCGCCTCAACATCGCGTTTGCGCAGCATGACCCAGCGGGCGTATTCCATCACCACCTCGTCGCGCTGGTTCAACCCACGCGAGCGGACATAGACCACGCCGGTTCGCCCGTTGGAATTCTGCTTGAGGCCAATCACTTCGGATTGCGAGCGGATGGTATCGCCGGGCCAGACCTGTTTCAGCCAGCGCCCCTCGGCATAGCCAAGGTTGGCAACGGCGTTCAGAGAAACATCCGGAACCGTCTTGCCAAACACGATGTGGAATGCCGCCAAATCGTCGATCGGCGAGGCGGGCAAACCGCAACCGCGCGCGAATTCATCCGACGAATAGAGCGCGTGGCGCATCGGGTAGAGCGCGTGGTACAGCGCCCGCTCACCGCCCGAGACGGTGCGCGGCACGGCGTGGTCGATGACCTCGCCCACGGTGTAATCTTCGAAGAAGCGGCCCGGATTGGTCTTGGCCATGTCTTAATGCTCTCCCAGCTTGGTGTCGGGGGTGTAGGTGCCTTCGACCTCTTTCACGACCGCCTGACCGCAGCGCATGACGCCATTCGCGGCATCAAAGGCATAGGTCGGCGCGCCATGCAGTTCCCAGCCCTTGTTCAGGGCGGCGGTCACCTTGTGGCAGAAGGCCGAGGTGTCGTCCTCGGAAAGAAAGCGATAGAGTTTCATGAGCTTATCCGAATGCAGGGTAGCCGGTCAGGCCGTGGACATAACCGATCACGATCAACAGGACGACAGAGGCGGCAAGAAAGATCGCATCCTTGCGGATCGCGCCTTTGGCCGGTGGGGTCCAATTCGGCTCGGCCCGGTTGATGACGATCATCTCGACAATGGCCCAGAGACCGAGACCGCCAAACAGGATAAAGCTGGGCACGTCCCCGTTCACCAACAGGTGTGCCAGCGTCCAGACAAGGAAGCCGGTCAGCATCGGGTGGCGCATCTTGTAGAACAGCGCGCCTTTCGACGGTCCGGGCGAGGTCAGGTACAGCGCCACAATCATCAACAGGTTGTTGATGCCGACCGTGGCCGGGTGACGACCCCAGAAAAACGCACCATCGGCCATGCGATAGCCGAAAATCATCAGGACAACGCTGACCAGCAAGGCAAGCGCGACGACGCCCTTGCCCTTGTCGCCCATCGGATCGCGGACGCCCGGTGCAACCCGTTTGAAGAGATGCGCAGCCCACCAAAGCGCGACGCCGAGAATCAATAGCAGCATGACAGCCTCCAAGGTTTCGGCGCGAAAGTGGGGTTATTCGGCCAGAGCCGCAATGGCCTCGGCTTTGGCAAGTGTCTTGCGGGCGGTTTCCACATGCAGGTTTTCGACGATCTTGCCATCGACGACAGCCACGCCCTGGCCGGCTTTCTCGGCCTCTTCGAAAGCGTCGATCTGGCGGCGGGCAAGGTCGATTTCCGAAGCATCCGGCGCGAAGGCAGCATTGGCGATTTCGACCTGAGCGGGATGGATCAATGTTTTGCCGTCCATACCCATGTCGCGGCCTTGGGTACATTCGTCCCGCAGCCCGTCGTCATCCTTGAATGCATTGTAGACGCCATCAACGATGGTCACGCCATTCGCCTTGGCCGCCAGAACGCAAAGCCCGATGCCCGTCAACATCGGCAGGCGGTCCGCGCGAAAGCGCGAATTCAGTTCCTTGGCGAGGTCATTGGTGCCCATGACCATCCCCCCTAGACGGGGGTGTGCTGCGATTTCATTGGCGGCCAACATGCCCGCCGGCGTTTCCATCATCGCCCAAAGGGGCTTGTCCGTGAGCGCGGCAAGCGCATCCAGTTGCGCGGCGCTTTCGACTTTGGGCAAAAGGATCGCGTCACAATCCATCCCGGCGGCGGCTTTGGCGTCGTCCATGCCCCATTCGGTGTCAAAACCGTTGATCCGCACGATGCGGGTGCGGTTTCCATAGGGCCGGGTCAGGGCCTCGGCCAGCGTGTTGCGCGCGGCAGTTTTTTCTGCCGGGGCAACCGCGTCTTCGAGGTCAAAGATGATCGCATCGATGGGCAGGGCACGCGCCTTTTCCAGCGCCCGCTCTTTTGAGGCGGGAATATACAGAACGGAACGATAGGGGCGTGCACGCAGGTCCATCCGAGTCTCCTCAAGCAATATTGTTGCGCAGACATGCGCATTTTTTGCCGGATAGTTCAAGACCGAAGTCGCCGCATTGCAGCAATTCGGTATATTTTTGTGCACAATGACAGTGAAACACCGGCGGATTCGACGCAACGCACGCTCCGTTAACCTGATTTAAGCGGCCTCGGACGGACGATATGGTCATGTCGTGAAAGCGGCACGGGGCGACGGGCCACAGGGATGGCGATGGCACCCCGGGATGAGGGGACCTACCCTGTGCCGGGCACGCGGCAAAGCCGCGTCACCGCCCGGCACGCAGCCGAAAGGTGACACTATGACTGAGAAATACATCAAGATCGCGATGCTCTCGGCCGGACTCCTGCTGGGCGCTGCCTCTTTGGTCGAGGCGCAGGAACTGCGCCATTGCGCTCCGCGCGACCAGGTGGTCGACAGGCTGGCCACGAAATTCGGTGAAACCCGGCAAAGCATGGGGCTGGGCGCAAATAACGCGGTGATGGAGCTTTTTGCCTCGTCCGAGTCGGGGTCGTGGACCATCACTGTGACCATGGCCAACGGAATCACCTGCCTTGTGGCCAGCGGTCAGGCATTCGAAGAACTGGCCGAGGCGTTGCCGCCCAAGGGGGACGATGCGTGACACGCCGCTTCAATAGCGGAGGATCATGCCCCATTTCTCTTTGGCGGAGAAACCGATCGCCTCATAAAATCCGCGCGCGGTCCGGCCTTGCCCGGTCAGCAGCATGACCTTGTAACAGCCTGCCTCACGCGCTTGCGTGAGGAGGTGTTCAAGGACCGCGCGCCCATGACCACGCCCCCGATGTTCGGGGGCGGTCACGACATTTTCCACCAACGCGTAGGGCTGGCCGCCATAGGTCAGGTTCGGCAAAACGTGCAGCGTCGCCATGGCCAGCAGGGCCTCCCCTTCGAACCGGCCAATCACCTGCGTTCCGGGATGGCTTAACACCCTGTCGAAATCACCTGCGTTGCCGATGGCATCACTTGCGGTCAACGCCAGATACAGGGCCTGCGCCTGCGGCCAGTCCGCCGCGATCAGGGCCCGCAGGCTCATGTCAGCGCATCCCAAACCAGCTTGGTTCCCGTCAGCGTCAACGCCACGTAGGTGATGCCAAAAAACAGCTTTTCCGGCACCAGATGATGCGCCTTGATCCCCAGCCATGTCCCCAAAAGCGCAAAGGGCACCAGCGCCAGATCCAACAACAGCGTTTCGCGGGTAAAGATCCCCATGCCTGCGTAGATCCCTGATTTCGACAGGTTCACCGCCCAGAAGATCAGCACCGTGGTCGCCTGAAACACCGTCTTGCTCAGGCCCTGCCCCAGCAAATAGACCGCCGCCGCAGGGCCTCCGGCATGGCTGACGAAACTGGTGAACCCCAGCACGACCCCGGCAAAAAGCCCGACCTTCGGTCCGAAACGCACGCCGCCCACGCGGATCAGGCCGCGCGCCTGTGCCAATTGCCACGCAACGAACAACAAAGCGACCAGCCCGATCAAAAGGCGGATCGCGTCCGGGTTTGTCCAAGCATAGAACAAGGCCCCCAGAACCGTGCCCGGGATCGACCCGATCAGAAGCACCCGCGCTGCCGACCAGTCCCACTTGCGCCAATACGCGGGCAGACTGGCCACGTCGATCAGCATCAAGAGCGGCAACATCAGCCCCAGCGCTATGCCCGGTTCCAGCACGATGGCCAGAATCGACGCGCTGGCAAAGGCCACCCCGGACCCGAAACCGCCCTTGGAAATACCGGCAAAAATCACCGCCGGAATGGTCACCGCAAAGACGGAGGCTGTGAACAGTTCCATGGGCGCCTCCGCGAAAATTTCCCCCGTGACAGGTTCTTATCCCGCCTTTAGCGCTATCTACAAGGCGTCCGGACCATGCGCCGCAGCGCAGCGCTCTTGCACGACCGCGCGTCTGCGCGTACGCAAAGCGGCAAATTCACGCTAGGCGGAGATCAAATCCATGGCCAGACCCAAGATTGCCCTCATCGGCGCGGGACAGATCGGTGGCACGCTTGCCCACCTCGCAGCAATGAAGGAACTGGGCGACGTCGTCCTGTTCGACATCGCCGAGGGCATCCCCGAGGGCAAGGCGCTCGACATCGCGGAATCCGGCCCCTCGGAAGGCTTCGACGCCAAACTGAAGGGCACGCAGGACTATGCCGACATCGCCGGCGCAGACGTCTGCATCGTGACCGCAGGTGTGCCGCGCAAGCCGGGCATGTCGCGCGATGACCTGCTGGGCATCAACCTGAAGGTGATGAAATCGGTCGGTGAAGGCATCGGCGAACATGCCCCCAACGCCTTTGTGATCTGCATCACCAACCCGCTGGACGCGATGGTCTGGGCGTTGCAGAAATTCTCGGGCCTGCCCGCGAACAAGGTCTGCGGCATGGCAGGCGTGCTGGACTCGGCCCGCTTCCGCCACTTCCTTGCCGAGGAATTCAACGTTTCGATGAAAGACGTCACCGCCTTTGTGCTGGGAGGCCACGGCGACACGATGGTTCCTTCGGTGCGCTATTCGACCGTTGCAGGCATCCCCCTGCCCGATCTGGTCGAAATGGGGTGGACCACGCAGGAAAAGATGGACGCGATCGTTCAGCGCACCCGTGACGGCGGCGCCGAGATCGTTGGCCTGCTTAAGACCGGTTCGGCCTTCTACGCTCCGGCCACCTCGGCCATCGAAATGGCCGAAGCGTACCTCAAGGACCAAAAGCGCGTTCTGCCCTGCGCCGCATATTGCGACGGCGAATTCGGCCTCGACGGCATGTATGTTGGTGTGCCCACCGTGATCGGTGCTGGCGGCATCGAGAAGATCGTCAACATCAAGCTCAACAAGGAAGAGCAAGACATGTTCGACGTTTCGGTCAAGGCTGTTCAGGGCCTCGTCGAAGCCTGCAAAGGTATCGACGGTTCGCTGGCCTGAGCCTCAGCGGCAACGTTTCGAAAGGGCCCGCCTTGCCGGGCCCTTTTTTATTGGCGATGCGCGCTTTCGCGGACCGGCATCGCAACGGGACCGGAGTGATAGCGCTCACCCCGAATCACTGTTCCTACAAGCGTTTCTGAATATGTGATCACAGCTTTCAAGGGTGTGATCACAAACGCGGGAAAACACACGCAATCTCGCACTTGCGGCAAGATTTTGGTTCAAACCGCCGCCCGACCCTGCCTAGTTAGTGGAAATCCGCAGCAAAACGGGGACAGTCGACCCATGAACATCCACGAATACCAGGCCAAAGCCCTTCTGCGCAGCTACGGGGCGCCTGTCTCGGACGGCCGCGTCGTTCTGAAAGCCGAAGAAGCCAAGACCGCAGCCGGCGCGCTGGACGGGCCGCTCTGGGTCGTCAAGGCACAGATCCACGCAGGTGGCCGCGGCAAGGGCACCTTCAAGGAAGCCGATGCAGGTGAGAAGGGCGGCGTGCGCCTGGCCAAATCCGTGGAAGAGGCGGAAATGGAAGCCAAGCGGATGCTTGGCCGGACGCTGGTGACCAAACAGACCGGCGACGCCGGCAAACAGGTCAACCGCATCTACATCGAGGACGGCTCGGGCATCCAGACAGAGATGTACCTTGCCCTTCTGGTCGACCGTCAGACCTCGCGCATTTCCTTCGTCGCCTCGACCGAGGGCGGCATGGACATCGAGGAAGTTGCCGAAAGCACCCCGGAAAAGATCCTGTCGTTCAGCGTGGACCCGGCGACCGGCTACCAAGCCTTCCACGGCCGTCGCATTGCCTTCAACCTGGGCCTTGAGGGCAAGCAGGTGAAACAATGCGTCGCGCTGATGGGAACGCTCTACAAGCTCTTTGTCGAGAAAGACATGGAGATGCTGGAGATCAACCCGCTGATCGTGACAGACGCTGGCGACCTGAAATGCCTCGACGCCAAGATGGGCTTTGACGGCAACGCGGTCTACCGCCATGCGGACATTGCCGAACTGCGCGACACCACCGAGGAAGATCCCAAGGAACTGGAAGCCTCGAAATACGACCTGAACTACATCGCGCTCGACGGTGAAATCGGCTGCATGGTGAACGGCGCGGGCCTTGCCATGGCGACCATGGACATCATCAAGCTGTACGGTGCCGAGCCGGCCAACTTCCTTGACGTGGGCGGCGGCGCGACCAAGGAAAAAGTCACCGAAGCGTTCAAGATCATCACCAGCGACCCGAACGTGAAGGGCATCCTTGTCAACATCTTCGGCGGCATCATGCGCTGTGACGTGATCGCCGAAGGTGTGATCGCCGCGGTCAAGGAAGTGGGCCTGAAGGTTCCGCTGGTCGTGCGCCTGGAAGGCACAAACGTCGAAAAAGGCAAGGAGATCATCTCGACCTCCGGTCTGGACGTGATTGCCGCGGATGACCTCAAGGACGGCGCCGAAAAGATCGTGAAAGCGGTCAAGGGCTGATCTTGCGGGGCGGGCCCCGCGCCTGCCCCCCTCACCCTTTGCGGGACAGCATTCCATATGCCAGACGCCATCCTTCATATCGGTTTCAACAAATGCGGCTCGACCGCCCTGCAGCAATGGCTGGGCGATCAAAGCGGCGCGTTGGCCGATCAGGGGATCTGGTATCAGCGCATGGACCCACGCGAGAGCGTGACCTGCACCAATCCGCATTTGCAGGTGCTGGCGTGCAGCCTTGCCGATGAGGAGGTGCCCGCGCGCCCGATGAACGCCGTGCTGGGCATCACCGATCGCACCAGTCAGGACCGCGTGGCCCAGACATTCCGGCAGGACTTCGAGGCCCGCGTTGCCAAGGGCGGTTTCTCGACCTGGGTCGGTTCAAGCGAGGCGCTGGTTTCGCGGAACATGTCGCAGGGGGCGATCACGGCATTGGCCAACTGGCTGTCGTCGCTGTTCGGTCGGATGCGTGTCGTGGCCTACATACGGCGACCGGATGCATGGCTGGTCAGCCTTTACGGCCACGCCGGCCGCCGCCACGGCGGGAATGAAACGCTGTCCGACTTCGCCACGCGGGTCAAGGCAGTGCCTTTCGCCCCGATCCTGCGAAAGTGGGAAAACGCCGTGGGCCGCGATGCGCTGGATGTCCGCCTGTTCCGCGAGGACTGGCTGAAAGGCGCGGGTCTGGTTGAGGATTTCTCGACCGTTCTGGGCTTGCCCGACGGACGGATCCAGACGCGGGCGCGACGGTTGAACACCTCGTTCCGGGACGGGTTGCGCGGGCTATCCCCGCTGTCGCGCGGTCCGAAACGTCCCAGCCTGACCGACGAACTCCGTGCCTCTATCCGGCACCGGAACGCCGAAGCGATGGACTGGATCGAAGACACCTATTTCGCCGATCACCGGGACAGTTTCCGGTCGTGGGCCGCAGGATAGGAGTCAGGATGCAACGGACACCCGCCGGGCCGCTCGCTGCCCACCCTATTTTGCCTGCTTGCAGGCTTCACCAGACGCCGCGCAGCAGCGCAGCATGATCTTCACCAAAGACAGGAAAGCACATGGCCGTCCTTATCGATGAAAACACCAAAGTGATCTGCCAGGGCCTCACCGGCTCGCAAGGCACCTTCCACACCGAACAGGCCATTGCCTACGGCACCAAGATGGTAGGCGGCGTGACCCCGGGCAAAGGTGGCCAGACCCATCTTGACCTGCCGGTTTTCAACTCGGTCCACGAGGCCAAACACGTGACCGAAGCCAACGCCTCGGTGATCTACGTACCGCCGCCCTTCGCCGCGGATTCTATCCTCGAAGCCATCGACGCCGAGATGGAACTGATCGTCTGCATCACCGAGGGCATCCCGGTGCTGGACATGATGAAGGTCAAGCGCGCGCTGGAGAATTCCTCGTCCAAGCTGATCGGCCCGAACTGCCCCGGTGTCATCACGCCGGACGCCTGCAAAATCGGCATCATGCCCGGCCATATCCACAAACGCGGCAAAGTGGGCGTGGTCTCGCGGTCGGGTACGCTGACCTACGAGGCGGTCAAGCAGACCACCGACGTGGGCCTGGGTCAGTCGACCTGCGTAGGCATCGGCGGCGACCCGATCAAAGGAACCGAGCACATCGACGTGCTGGAATGGTTCCTCGCGGATGACGAAACCGAGGCGATCATCATGATCGGCGAAATCGGCGGCTCCGCCGAAGAAGAAGCGGCACAGTTCCTCGCCGACGAGGCCAAGAAGGGCCGTATGAAGCCGACCGCCGGGTTCATCGCCGGCCGCACCGCGCCTCCGGGCCGCCGCATGGGCCACGCGGGCGCGATTGTCGCCGGTGGCAAGGGCGGCGCCGAAGACAAGATCGAAGCCATGAAAGCCGCGGGCATCGTGGTGGCCGACAGCCCCGCGACCCTGGGCGAAGCCGTGCTGAAGGCCATCGGCTGAACGCGGCGCCGGGCACCCTGCCCGGCCCCTTCCCGACCTCGGGGAGGATAGTCACTGGTTGGGGCGAGCGTCTCGCCCCTTCTGTCCGGCCCGGATCGCCCGGGCCCGTGCAGCACAGCCAAGCGCCCCGGAACCAGCGGGGCATGGAGAGAACGATGGCACGCGGTGTCACGAAACAGCGGATGGCGAAGATGCGCGGCAACAGCGCCGCGATGATCCGCGCAGGGCTGTCGGCAAATCGGCTGACCGGTCTGCCGCTGGGCGGTCTTGTGCTGACCCGGCCGGATACGGCGCAGACCAAAACGGCTGTCCTCCTTTGCACAATCAATCGCCAAGGTGCCGCCGCGCCCGTCATCCTTCACCGTTTTCCCTTGGCCCATGACACCAGTCAGACCGGGCCCGCCTTCTCCTCGGGCAGCAAAGGGCCATATTGGGGACTGGAGAGATTGCAATGACCGAGACCTGCAAGACCCTGCCAGACCGCGCCAACCGCTACTGGCGACGGGCCAATCTGACCACCGGCGCGTTGCTGCTGGGTTTTTGTCTTTTGCAGTTGGCCGGAACGGACAGCGTACGCCAGACGTTGACAGCCTTTGCCCCTGCCCCCGCTGGAGGCACGCAATGAGCGCCCGGACCTGCCCACCGGCCTGCAACCTTCCTCCGGGCGCGATGGCCCCGCACCCCGGAACGAACCCGTCCGCGATTGTCACAGACGACCACCTCAAGCCCCTTCCCGATGTTTTTCGCAGCCTCGGGCACCAGTCGACGGAGTGAACCATGACTGACCAAAGCCCCAACGACCTGTTTCATGCCTCCAGCTTTATGCAGGGGCACAATGCGGAGTACCTCGAACAGATGTACGCCCGCTATGCCGCCGATCCGAACGCCGTGGATGACGCCTGGGCCGAGTTTTTCCGCCAGTTGGGCGATGCCGAAATGGACGTGCAGAAAGAGGCCGCCGGCCCGTCCTGGGCGCGCAGCGACTGGCCGCCCGCCCCCGAAGACGACCTGACCGGGGCGCTGACCGGCGAATGGCCGATGCCCGCCGTTCCGGCCGAGGCCAAGGGCGCTGGCAAGAAGATCAAGGAAAAGGCCGAAGAAAAGGGCGTCACCGTTTCGGACGAGGCGATCCAGCGTGCCGTGCTGGATTCGATCCGCGCGCTGATGATCATCCGCGCCTACCGGATCCGTGGCCACCTTGCCGCCGATCTGGATCCACTTGGTCTGCGCGATACGTCGAACCACCCCGAGCTTGATCCGAAATCCTACGGCTTTACCGATGCCGACATGGATCGCCCGATCTTCATCGACAATGTTCTGGGGCTGCAAATTGCTTCGCTGCGCGAGATCCTGTCGATCATCAAGCGCACCTACTGCGGCACCTTCGCGCTGCAATACATGCACATCTCGGACCCCGAGCAGGCCAGCTGGCTGAAAGAGCGGATCGAGGGTTATGGCAAGGAAATCGCCTTTACCCGTGAAGGCCGCAAAGCCATCCTGAACAAGATGGTTGAAGCCGAGGGCTTTGAAAAATTCCTGCACGTCAAATACATGGGCACCAAGCGGTTCGGTCTGGACGGCGGCGAAAGCCTGATCCCCGCGATGGAACAGATCATCAAGCGCGGTGGCAATCTGGGCGTCAAGGAAATCGTCATCGGGATGCCGCACCGCGGTCGCCTGTCGGTGCTCGCCAACGTGATGCAGAAGCCCTACAAGGCAATCTTCAACGAATTCCAGGGCGGGTCGTTCAAACCCGAAGACGTGGATGGCTCGGGCGATGTGAAATATCACCTCGGCGCGTCCTCTGACCGGACGTTCGATGGCCACCCGGTGCACCTGTCGCTGACTGCCAACCCCTCGCACCTCGAGGCGGTGAACCCGGTGGTTCTGGGCAAGGTCCGTGCCAAGCAGGACCAGTACAACGACAGCAGCCGCACGGCCGTGATGCCGATCCTGCTGCACGGTGACGCGGCCTTTGCCGGTCAGGGTGTCGTGGCGGAATGTTTCGCCCTGTCCGGTCTGCGTGGTCACCGCACCGGCGGCACGATCCATATCGTTGTGAACAACCAGATCGGCTTTACCACGGCCCCGCATTTTTCGCGGTCCTCGCCCTACCCCACCGACAACGCGCTGGTGGTCGAGGCGCCGATCTTCCACGTCAATGGCGACGACCCGGAGGCTGTTGTTCACGCCGCCAAGGTGGCGACCGAGTTCCGCCAGAAGTTCGGCAAAGACGTGGTCATCGACATGTTCTGCTATCGCCGGTTCGGTCACAACGAGGGCGATGAGCCCATGTTCACCAACCCGATCATGTACAACAAGATCAAGAAGCAGAAGACCACGCTGACGCTGTACACCGAACGGCTGGTCAAAGACGGCCTGATTCCGGAAGGCGAAATCGAGGATATGAAAGCCGCCTTTCAGGCGCAGCTGAACGAGGAATTCGAAGCTGGCAAGGTCTATCGCCCGAACAAGGCGGACTGGCTGGACGGCCGGTGGAGCCACCTCGACAAGCAGAAAGAGGGCAAGTACCAGCGCGGCAAAACCTCGATCTCGGACAAGGCGCTGGCCGATATCGGCAGCGCGCTGACCACCCTTCCCGAAGGCTTTGCCGTTCACAAGACGGTTGGCCGCCTTCTGGACAGCCGGTCCAAAATGTTCGAATCCGGGCAGGGCTTTGACTGGGCCACCGCCGAGGCACTGGCCTTTGGTTCGCTGCAACTCGAAGGCTATCCTGTGCGACTTGCCGGGCAGGACTCGACCCGCGGGACATTCTCGCAGCGCCATTCCGGCATCGTGAATCAGGAAACCGAAGAGCGGTACTATCCGCTCAACAACATCCGCGAAGGTCAGGCCCGTTACGAGGTGATCGACTCGGCGCTGTCGGAATACGCGGTGCTTGGGTTCGAATACGGCTATTCGCTGGCGGAACCCAACGCGCTGACCCTGTGGGAAGCGCAGTTCGGTGACTTTGCCAACGGCGCGCAGATCATGTTCGACCAGTTCATCAGTTCCGGTGAGTCGAAATGGCTGCGGATGTCGGGGCTTGTCTGCCTGCTGCCGCATGGGTTCGAAGGTCAGGGACCAGAACACTCTTCCGCCCGCCTCGAACGGTTCCTGCAAATGTGCGGTCAGGACAACTGGATCGTCGCCAACTGCTCGACCCCGGCGAACTATTTCCACATCCTTCGCCGTCAGCTACACCGGACTTTCCGCAAGCCGCTGATCCTGATGACGCCGAAATCGCTGCTGCGGCACAAACTCTGTGTGTCGAGCGCCGACATGTTCACCACCAATTCCTCGTTCCACCGGGTTCTCTGGGACAGCGCGGAATCCGGCGAGAGCGACACCAAGCTGGTGGCGGATGACAAGATCAAGCGCGTCGTGATGTGTTCGGGCAAGGTCTACTACGACCTGCTTGAGGAACGCGACGCACGCGGGATCGACGACATCTACCTGCTGCGGATCGAACAATTCTATCCGTTCCCGGCGATCAGCCTTGTCAAGGAACTGGAACGCTTCAAAGGGGCCGAGATGATCTGGTGCCAGGAAGAGCCCAAGAACCAGGGCGCCTGGTCCTTTATCGAACCCAATATCGAATGGGTGCTGGGCCGCATCGGCGCCACCCACTCGCGGCCGCGTTACGTGGGTCGCGCCACCTCGGCCAGCCCGGCAACCGGCCTGGCCAGCCAGCACAAAGCACAGCAAGAGGCGCTTGTAGACGAAGCGCTGACAGTGGAAGGAAAGTAAGACCATGACCGAAGTGCGTGTTCCCACGCTTGGGGAATCGGTGACCGAAGCCACGGTTGCCACCTGGTTCAAAAAGCCCGGCGATGCCGTGGCCGTGGACGAAATGCTCTGTGAACTCGAAACCGACAAGGTCACGGTCGAGGTTCCCTCGCCCGTTGCCGGAACCCTGTCCGACATCGTCGCGGCAGAGGGTGATACCGTCGGTGTCGATGCGCTGCTGGCCAATATCTCCGAAGGCGCGGGCGCGTCGGAGAATGCCGCCACGGCCAAGGTCGAGCAGGACGCCGAGTATGTCGAAGAGGTCAAGGGTGGCGGCGACAGCATCGACGTCATGGTGCCCACGCTGGGCGAATCCGTGACCGAGGCGACCGTTTCGACATGGTTCAAAAAGGTCGGTGACAGCGTCGCTCAGGACGAGATGCTGTGCGAACTGGAGACCGACAAGGTCTCTGTCGAGGTGCCCGCCCCCGCCGCAGGCACCCTGACCGAGATCGTCGCCCCCGAGGGCACCACGGTGCAGGCCGATGGCAAGCTTGCGGTCCTTTCCTCCGGTGCGGGCGCCGCAGCCCCCGCCGCCAAGTCCGAAGCCGCTGGCGGTGCGCAATACACCACGCCGCCCGCCGGTGACGCGGGCCCCGGCAAGGACATCAAGGACGGCCCCGCCGCCGAGAAAGCCATGGCCGAGGCTGGCATTTCGCGTGAAGCGGTACAGGGCACGGGCCGCGATGGCCGCGCCACCAAGGCCGATGTTGCCGCTGCCGTGGCCGCCGCGACCAGCGCGCCCAAGGCCGCTGCGCCTGCCTCCGCTCCGCGCGCGCCGGTTCCGGCCGAAGACGCGGGCCGCGAGGAACGGGTCAAGATGACCCGCCTGCGCCAGACCATCGCCCGCCGCCTCAAGGACGCGCAGAACACCGCCGCGATCCTGACCACCTACAACGAGGTGGACATGACCGAGACAATGGCCCTGCGGAAGGAATACAAGGATCTCTTCGAGAAGAAGCACGGCACCCGCCTTGGCTTTATGTCCTTCTTTACCAAGGCCTGTTGCCACGCGCTGAAGGAGGTCCCCGAGGTCAACGCCGAGATCGACGGCACCGACATCGTGTACAAGAACTTCGTGCACATGGGCATCGCCGCGGGCACGCCCCAGGGTCTGGTGGTTCCGGTCATCCGCGACGCCGACCAGATGAGCTTTGCCGAGATCGAAAAGGCGATTGCCGAGAAGGGCAAGCGCGCCCGTGATGGCAAGCTGTCGATGGCGGAAATGCAGGGCGGCACCTTCACCATCTCGAACGGTGGTGTCTATGGCTCGCTCATGTCCTCGCCGATCCTCAACCCCCCGCAGTCCGGCATCCTTGGCATGCACAAGATCCAGGACCGTCCGATGGTCATCAACGGCGAGATCAAGATCCGCCCGATGATGTACCTTGCGCTGTCCTACGATCACCGCATCGTCGACGGCAAAGGCGCGGTGACCTTCCTTGTCCGCGTCAAGGAGGCACTGGAAGACCCGCGCCGCCTGTTGATGGATCTGTAACTGGATGGGCGGGGGAAACCCCGCCTATTCCCAGGCCCCGGTCATGCTGAACCCTTTTCCCACATCGTTGTCACACGTCCGGAAGATCACCTTCTGGTCCGGACTCGTTTCCATCGTTGCGGGTGTCTTTCTGCTTTTGTGGGATGAGCCAGTTCACAAGACGGGTTTTCAAGGGATTGCGCTGTTATCCTTGTACCTGTTGCCTTTGATTTTTGGTTTCGTGGCACTTGGGCAGGGACGAGATAGCGGTCCCGTAAAGCCAAGACGGCGCTTTGCACGCCTGGTAGACATCGTTTTGTTCATTCTTTTCCTTTGGTTCTGGATTGAAAAATTTCCAAAAATTCAGCACGCAATCCAGCGCTGGCTATCTGAGAACGCTTACTGGATTGTCCCGCTCGCAATGCTCGCTCCCGGAGCAATTCTGCTGCTGGTCAGCCTCCGTCCCACGACGAGGGTCGCATGACATCGGCCCGCATCGCCCTCGCCTCTTGTATGCGCAACGAAGGCGTATTCTTGCTGGAATGGCTGGCCCATCATCGGGCTCTTGGGTTCGAGCGGGTCATCGTGGTGACAAATGATGTCACTGATGGCTCGGACCTGCTGTTGGATGCCTTGGCGGACCGCGGATTGGTGACGCATCTTCGGCAAAAGCTGCCCGCTGGCGTCTCACCTCAGGACAGCGGGATGGACCTTGTCCTGTCCCTTGCCCGCACCGAGGGGATTACCCATATCCTGCACATCGATAGCGACGAATTTCTTGCCCTTTTGGACGGCACGCTGGAGGATCTCTTGACCCGCACGGAACAGGCGGACGTGGTGGCTTTTCCCTGGCGCGCCTTTGGGGACAGCGGCGTGGCTGATTGGACACCCGGCGACCTTGTGACCCTGCGCAATGTTCGCGCCGAACCACGACCCGAACCGCGCCAGACCAAGACGAAATGCCTGTTCCGGGTGGCCAGTTTTGCCCGTGCCACGGATCACAATCCGCTGGATCCGCAAGTGCCGGACCCCGTTGTGATGACCCCTGATGGCGAAATGCTGGACAACCGGACGCTCTACAATCCCAAAAGCGCCCGCTTTCGCCCGCACTATGTCGCGGCGCGTCCAAAGACCGCGCAACTGTTTCACTATGCGATACGATCCGAGGACTGTTTCCTGATGAAGAACATTCGCGGCGATGGGCAGGGCAAAGCCGGCGAAGGCAAATATCACCTGGGCAGCCCATGGCACCGCGCCGCCAACCGGAACGAGGTCGAGGAACGCCATCTGGCCGACCGTGCGCCTGCCTTGCGTGCTAGAATCGCGGACTGGCGTCGCGACCCGGCTGTCGCGCAGGCTGAAGAGGCTTGCAAGGCGTGGTTCCTTGATACGCGCGCAGGCGCTCTGACGCCGGAAAATCGCGCCATATGGACACGGAGAAAGGTGTCGGGCCCCGGCCATGACAGGACCGGATTGAAAGAGGTCCCGGATCAAGTCCGGGACGGGGATGCGCAATGACCCCCGAACTGACCGCCCTGACCCTCGCCGCGCTGTTGCAGGTTGTGCAATTTGTCCTGATGTCGGTGCCCGCGAACCGCGAACTAGGCACCGGCAAGACGCTGGGTCCGCGGGATCGAGACCGGCTGGGCGGATCCTTGGAAGATCAGCTTTCGGTGAAAACCGCCCGGCTGAAGCGCGCACTGGACAATCATTTCGAAGGGTTGATCCTGTTTTCGATCGCCGTCTTCGTCATCACCTTTTCCGATCAGGGCAACGGTCTGACGGCTGGTTTGTCGCTGCTCTACCTGTTGGCGCGTATCCTCTATGTGCCGGCCTATTACTTTGCCTGGACCCCCTGGAGGTCGCTGATCTGGATGGCTGGCTTTGGGGCTACGGTCCTGATGCTGCTGAGCGCCCTGATTTGACCCGTTTCACCCGCATAACCCCTGCCCCCCAGCGGGCTGGAAATACCCCGGGACAGCCTGCCGCGGGCAGGCGGGGGCCGCTGGCCCTGTTCCGGCCCAAAACGAAAGGAAGACACCATGGCACAATATGACGTCATCGTCATCGGATCCGGTCCCGGCGGCTATGTGGCCGCGATCCGCGCGGCGCAGCTTGGCCTCAAGACCGCCTGCGTCGAAGGCCGCGAAACCCTTGGCGGGACCTGCCTGAACATCGGCTGCATCCCCTCGAAGGCACTGCTGCATGCCAGCCACCAGTTGCACGAGGCCGAGCACAACTTTGCCAAGATGGGTCTGAAGGGCAAGGCGCCCTCTGTCGACTGGAAACAGATGCTGGAGTACAAGTCCGACGTGGTCGGCCAGAACACCAAGGGCATCGAGTTCCTGTTCAAGAAAAACAAGATCGACTGGCTCAAGGGCTGGGGATCGATCCCCGAAGCCGGCAAGGTCAAGGTCGGTGACGAGATCCACGAGGCCAAGAACATCATCATCGCTTCCGGCTCGGAGGCCTCGCCCGTGCCCGGCGCGGATGTGACCGTGGATGAAAAGGTTGTCGTGACCTCCACCGGTGCGCTGGAACTGGGCAAGATCCCCAAGAAGATGGTCGTCATCGGCGCGGGCGTAATCGGCTTGGAACTGGGGTCGGTCTATGCGCGCCTTGGGACCGAGGTGCAGGTGATCGAATTCCTCGACGCCATCACCCCCGGCATGGATTCCGAGGTCCAGCGCCAGTTCAAGCGCCTGCTGGAAAAACAGGGCCTGAGCTTTGTGATGGGGGCCGCCGTGTCCAAGGTCGAAGCCACCAAGACCAAGGCCAAGGTCAGCTACAAGCTGCGTAAGGACGACAGCGAACATAGCGTGGACGCGGATGTGGTGCTGTGCGCCACTGGCCGTCGGCCCTATGTCGACGGTCTGGGGCTGGAGGCGCTTGGCGTCGAAATGAGCCAGCGCGGACAGATCAAGACCGACAGCCAGTGGCGCACCAATGTTCCCGGCATCTATGCCATCGGCGACGTGATCGACGGGCCGATGCTGGCGCACAAGGCCGAGGACGAAGGCGTGGCCTGTGCCGAAGTCATCGCCGGCAAACATGGCCATGTGAATTATGACGTGATCCCCGGCGTGATCTACACAGCGCCCGAGGTGGCCTCGGTCGGCAAGACGGAACAGCAGCTTAAGGAAGAGGGCCGCGCCTATAAGGTGGGCAAGTTTTCTTTCATGGGGAATGCCCGCGCCAAGGCAGTCTTCCAGGGCGAAGGGTTCGTCAAGATGCTGGCGGACAAGGAAACCGACCGGGTGCTGGGCTGCCATATCATCGGCCCCGGTGCCGGCGACCTGATCCACGAGATCTGCGTTGCGATGGAATTCGGAGCCTCGGCCGAGGATGTGGCGCTGACCTGCCACGCGCATCCGACCTTTTCGGAAGCGGTTCGCGAAGCGGCCATGGCCTGTGGCGACGGCCCGATCCACATGTGACCCGTCCGTCGGCGGCGCGGTTGCAGCGGGGGGTTCACACCCCCGCACCCCCGTGGAGGTATTTTTGCCAAGAAGAAGCAGGGGCGGTCCGCACAGGGCGCCCCTGTTTCCGTTCAGATGCTACCACATGCGTGGCTTGGCATAGGCCGGATAGGTGCGGTCGTAGTCTTTGCCGCCATGTTCGCCGTTCGATATGTCAGCGAGAATTTCGCCGGTGGTCGGCAGGTCTTGCGAGATGTCGCCACAGCTCCACAGACCCGACCGCAGCAATGCCTTGGCGCATTGGGTGTAGACTTGGGCAATTTCGAACCGGATGACCGTCGTAGGCAAACGGTCGCCCTTGGCAAAACTTCGGCGCAGGGAGGGGTCGTCGGTCAGCGCGGCCCGGCCGTTGACGCGGACGGTGGTGTTGGTGCCCGGCACCAGAAAGAGGAGGGCTGCGCGCCCGTCCAGTACGATGTCGCGCAGGCAATCGAGGCGGTTGTTGCCGCGCCAGTCCGGCATCAGCAGGCTGTTTGCATCCTGCACGCGGACCACGGGGCCGTCATCGCCCCTTGGGCTGCCATGTACGCCATCGGGGCCAACGGTAGAGAGGATGGCGAAGCGCGCGCCTTCGATCCAGCGCCGGTAGAGCGGTGTCAGTTCCGGGGCGACCTTGACAAGCGCAGCCGGGACAGGATCATCATAAAGCGCGTGCAGCGCGTCAAGCGTGGTGATTTTCCGCATCGAAGCCGGCCTCTTTCATCAGTGCGTTCGAGGCTGTTTCGACCTCAAGCTCCAGTCTGGAGAGGAAGCTGTTCTTGTCCAGCCCCGGTTCGATTTCGGGCAGGAATTCAACCACGGCCAGGCCCGGTTTGCGATAGATGCCCTTGCGCGGCCAGAACAGGCCGACATTGGTGGCCGCCGGCACGCAGGGTTGGCCGGTCTGTTGATACAGCACGGCGGTGCCGACCTTGAACGGGGCCTTGACGCCCGGGGCGATACGCGTGCCTTGCGGGTAGATGATCAGCTGGCCCGGATCTGCAGCGCCGCGTTCCACGTCCTTGACCATGCGGGCGATGGCCTGACCACGTTTGCCGCGGGCAACCGGGACACAACCGATGCGCAGCGCATATTGCCCGATTACCGGGAAATACATCAACTCGCGCTTCATGATGAACTTGCCCGCCGGGACCGCGCCGAAGATCAGGATGATGTCGAGAAAGCTCTGGTGTTTGGCGGCAATCAGCACTTCGTCTGTGGGTACGGGGCCGCGCACCTCGGTCCGCAAACCGACCATCAGGCGCGCTGTCAGGCGCACCCAGCGGCAATAGCTGCGGCAGGCCACGCGCGCACCATGGCGCGAGACCAACGCCCATGGCAGAAAGACGATCCCCATGATCGCCATCATGGCGTACATCTGGACTACAAACAGGAATGACATCACCCAGCGCATCAGGCCAGTTCTCCAAGGACACGGCGCGCGGCCAGTTCGGTTGCAAAGAAGGCCACGACCGCAGCCAAAGGCGGCACGAACAGCGGCCAGAGCCATTGCAGCCCGGCAAAGCGCAGCCCGGTGAGGATGCCTCCGGTGTCATCGCCCGATGGCATCAGCAGCAAGGCGATCATTCCGGCCAGTGTGCCCGCCGCCGCCCCGGTCATCGTCCGCAGGGTAAAGCGCCGCACGAAGGCCCCGGCGATATAGCTGTCGGTGGCTCCTACAAGGCGCAGAACGGCGATGACTTGTGCGTTGGCTGCAAGCGCCGCATTGGCCGCCAGTGTCACCATGGCCCCGGTCGCCGCGCCAATCAGCAGGATCGCCACCCAACCCAAGAGCCGCAGACGGCTTGCTGCCGTGACCAGCGGACGCCGCCAGCGGCTGTGTTCGTCCAGAACCGCGCCCGGTGCCTCGGCCTGAAGCCGCAGGCGCAACCCGTCCGCATCATAGCCATCGCCGGTTTCCCGCACTTCGATCAATTGCGGCATCGGCAGCGACTCGACCGGCAGGTCGGGGCCGAACCACGGTTCCAGCAAGGCGCGCTGTTCGGCGTCGCTGAAGGCACGGACCGTTCCGACACCGGGTGTTTGTTCCAGCAATTTCAGGACGGCGGCGGTCTGCGCCGCCAGTTGGCCTTCGGGGGCGGTGATGCGAATGGTCGATGCGCGGGCCAGATCTTCGCCCCAACTGGTGGCAAGCCGGCCTGCCGCTAGTGACAACGCCAGCGCAAAGACCGTCAGAAAGGCCATCGCTCCGGCGGTGAACAGGGTCAGCCGAACGGTAAACCCAGAGGGCGGCACCACGCGGTCGGCCCCGGCATCCCGGGTAATCAGCCCCTTGAAGCGATCCAGCGCGCTCACAGCTCTGCCCCCGCTGCCTGCAAGTTGCCGCCCGCGATGCGCAGGATACGCGCCTGTACCATGCTTTTGGCGGCGCGGATCAACATCAGGTCATGGGTGGCGATCATCACGGTCTTGCCCATCCGGTTCAACTCTACCAGCAGGCGCAACAGACGCTGCGACATGTCCCAGTCGACGTTCCCCGTGGGTTCATCCGCAAGGATCACGTCGGGCGACAGGATCAGCGCGCGGGCCAGCGCGGCACGCTGACGTTCGCCCCCCGACAGTTCCGGCGGCAGCGCCTGAAATTTCTCAGTCAACCCGACCCAGGTCATCAGTTCGCGCAGGTTGTCCGCCTGATCGGGGCTGGCCTGCCCCGAAACCGTCAGCGGCAAGGCGACGTTTTCCGCTACTGGCAGGTGGTCGAGAAACTGGCAATCCTGATGCACCACGCCGATGCGCCGCCGCGCCATGGCCACGGCATCGCGGTCCATGGCGGCAAGGTCGTCGCCCTGAAAGGTCACCCTGCCTTCTGTCGGGTGCAGCGCCCCGTAGCAAAGCTTCAGGAATGTCGTTTTGCCCGATCCGGACGGGCCGGTCAGGAAATGGAACGATCCCGGCGCAAGGTCCAGGCTTACCCCGGACAATAGCGCCGCACCGCTGTAGGAATAGGCCACGTTGTCCAGCTCGATCACGGGCGGCTCTGCCTCTGTCATTCTTGGTCCGCGCGCAGTTTTGCCCGAGGCACAGGGCCGTTGCAACGCGGCCAGCGCAGAATTGGACTTTTCCCGCCGATACGGGCAGCTTAAGGTTCGGGCGGGGTGGCAAGCCACTGCTAGGGACAAGTAACGGGGATCAAGACGGAATGCGGCTGGTTTGCCCAAATTGTGGCGCTCAATACGACGTGCCTCTCGAGGTGATCCCCGAGGCAGGCCGTGATGTGCAGTGTTCGAACTGTGGGCATACGTGGTTTCAGAAACGCCTTGCCCAGACACCCGACGCCCGTGTGACACAACCGGTGCCAGCGCCGGAAGCGACAGAGACACCGGACCCTCTGCCCGAACCCGCCCCCGAGGCACCACAGCCCGCGCCGCGCAACAGCATTGACCCGGAAATGGCCGAGCTGTTCCGCGAAGAGCGCGAGTTCGAAGCACGTCAACGTCAGGCCGAAGCGCTGGAAACCCAACCCGACCTCGGTCTTGAACCGCCCGCCGAGGATGAGCAGGCCCGCCGCGCCCGAGAGAGCCGCGAGCGGATGGCCCGCCTCAAGGGAGAGGACATCGCGGATGCGCCAAAGCGTCCGGAGCCGGAACCGGATGGCGGCGCGCGCGATGACGCGGACCTGCACGCGGCGGCCGCCGCCGCGGCGGCCGCATCGCGGCGCGATCTCCTGCCCGATGTGGAAGAGATCAACCAGACGCTGCGATCGACATCGGAACCGCGGGTGGTGGATCGGGACGCCGGGCGCCCCTCGGACACGGCACCTCGCCAAAAGGGCAGCCCCTTTGCCCGCGGCTTTATGGTTGTGGTGATGCTGGCAACGCTTGGCGTCGGTCTTTATGTCGCCACACCGCGCCTGTCCCAACAGGTGCCCAAGGCGGCACCGTTTCTGGACGCCTATGTCGACAACGTGAACAAAGGGCGGCGCTGGCTTGATGCGCAGGTGACCGATCTTCTGGTGAAACTCGACCAGATGAGTTCCGAGGCCGCCGAACCGGCAACGCCTCCTGCTTCGGACAACTGATCCACGCTCCAAACGCGAAAACGGCGCCCGAAGGCGCCGTCTGACGGGACGGTGGGCGGGGCGATGTTCCGGCCAAAGGCCGGGACGAGCGCCGTGCCCGTCCCGCCCTTGCCTCAGACCCGCCCTTTCCAGGGCACCAGCGCCTTTTCGGCCATGCGCATCAGGATATCGATGCCAAAGCCGATGACGCCGATCAGGATGATCCCCATGATGACGATGTCGGTCAGCTGGAACTTCGACGCCACCATGATCATCATGCCCGCGCCCTTTTCCGCCGCCACCAGCTCGGCCGCCACGACAGTTCCCCAGCAGACGCCCATAGCCACCCGTGCACCGGTGAAGATTTCCGGCAACGAGTTCGGAACGATCACGTGCCGCATGATCTGGAACTTGCTGGCCCCCAGCGAATAGGCCGCATGCACTTTCGAAATCGCCACGCCGGACACACCCGCGCGCGCCGCGATGGCCATGATCCACAGTGCCGCAAGGAACAGCAGGATGATCTTGCCGACTTCCCCGATCCCCGCCCAGATGATGACCAGCGGAATCAGCGCCAAGGGCGGCACCGGGCGCATGAATTCGACGATCGGATCAAACCAGCCCCGGAACCAGTTGCTGAGACCCATCGCGTAGCCCAGCGGGATCCCCACCAGCGCGCCAAAGAAGAAACCGACCACGACACGGAACAGCGAATAGCCAAGGTGTTCCCAAAGGGTACTGTCGCGATAGCCCTCGCTGGCGATATCGCCAAGGCGGGACAGCACGGCTTCGGGTGGCGGCAGCCAGATCGGTTCCATCTGCCAGCCTTTTGCCGGTTCGAAGTTCAGCGTACCCTTTTGGGACATTCCGACGCGGCCGTACTCTGTCTGCACCGATTGCCCCGGCCCGATGGGCTGGCCGTTCACGGCCACGACCTTGTGGCCGTCATCGCGGCCAAATTCATCGTTGCGGTCGACGCGGATCAACCCGGACCGCCAGGCGCCGACGGTGTCCACGTCATTCTTGGCCCATCCCTCGCCGGGCTCGACCTCGGGATCTTCCACATCTGTGCCCACCTCGAAAACCCGCACTGTCACGGTGGCATCGTCCGGCGCCTGTCCCTCGGCCTCGGCGGTGTAGGTAAAGGTCGCGTCGCCAATGAAGGGCCCCGGCGCGTGCAGGAAACGGGGCACATAGGATGACCCGGTGAAGGCCCCCCAGAGCAGGAATATAGACAACACCGAGATGACGCTGGCGATGCGGTTGGGGGTCACCGCGCTTTCGTCGCCGAAGGTTACCGTCTTGAGCGAGGTGTAATCCGTCACCGTCTTGTGGACGACAAATTTCACGATCACGAAAGAGGCGATAAAAATCGCGATGTAGATGGCGAAGACGATCATGCGCTTTCCTCCGCACGGCCCATGATTTCTTCCTCCATGTCCCAGATCATGCCCAGGATCTCTTCGCGTTTCGCGCCGAAATCAGGGTGTTTCTTGACCTCGCGCAGGTCGGCGTTCACCCCCATGTCGGCAAAGGGCAAACGGTATTCGCGATGGATGCGTCCCGGACGCGGCGCCATGACCAACAGGCGTTCCCCCAGCAACAGGGCTTCTTCGACCGAGTGGGTGATGAGGATGATGGTCTTGCCGGTTTCCTTCCAGAGCTTCAGCACCAGCCCCTGCATCTTTTCCCGCGTAAGCGCGTCCAGGGCGCCCAGCGGTTCGTCCATCAGGATCACGTCGGGATCATTTGCAAGGCAACGGGCCAGCGCCACGCGCTGTTGCATCCCGCCCGACAGTTCATAGACGGCTTTTTCCTTGAAATCGCGCAGGCCGACGACATCCAGCAGATGGTCCACATGTTCGGCCCATTCCCGTTCGCGTTTGCCTGCCATGCGGGGGCCAAAACTGACGTTTTCACGCACGCTCATCCACTCGAACAACGCGCCTTGCTGGAACACCATGCCGCGTTCCGCATCGGGGCCTTTGACCTTGTGACCGTTCAGGGTGATCTGCCCGGATGTCGGCGCAAGGAACCCCGCGACGATGTTCAGCAGCGTGGTCTTGCCACAGCCCGAAGGGCCAAGGACGCTCAGCAATTCCCCCTCGGCAAGGGTTAGCGAGACATCCTTCAAGGCCTGCACCGACGTGCCGTTGGGCAGATCAAAGCGCATGGAAATATTTTCGATAGACAGTCCGCTCATGCCTGCCTTCCTTTTGATTCTTGACGGGGGGCGGAGGGGGAAACAGTCCTTTCCCGAAAGACCGTTTCACAAAAGGGGCACCGCCGGACGAGACCGGCGATGCCCGTTCCGGATCACATGTCCGAAGCCGCGCTCAGCGGGCCGGTGTTGACGTTGGCGTCATAGCTGTCCAGCGCCGCGTCGATGGACCCGGCGTCGACAAAGACATCCGCCACGCCCTTCATGAAGGTTTGCGCGTTGCCGCCCAGCCACTTGGCCGAAAGCTGATCCTCGACAGTGGGGAAGGTGAAGGTCGAGATGGTCGCCAGCGTGGCGTCGGGATCCATGCCCGCGTCCTTGGCAATCACCGGCAGCATCATGTCCTTGTTGGCGTCGTCGGCCCACATGGCATTTGCCTTGGCAGTCACCGAAAGGAAGGCCGATACGGTGTCCGAATTCTCGGCCACCCAACCCGCCGGGCCGGAGGTCACGTCAAAGACAAGAATGCCCAGTTCGGTCTTTTCATCGCCGGTCAGCAGGATGTTGCCATGTTCCATCATCCGGCGCAGCGAACCGCCCCAGCCACAGGCCATGTCGACCGATCCTTGGGCAAGTGCGGCCGCGCCATCCGGCGGCGCCATGTCGACGATTTCCATCGTCGAAATGTCCACGCCAAAGTGACCCATCTGTTTAAGGAAGCCATAATGCGCGGCGGTGCCCAACGGCACGGCGACTTTCTTGCCTTCCAGCTCCTTGGCGGAATCCTTGTCGATTTCCAGCGCTTCAAGCACGACACAGTTGTCGTTGTCCGCATAGCTGACCGCGACATCGAGGATCTGAAGATCCTGCCCGGCCGAGGTGGCCACGACGAAGGGCGGCACCCCTTGGCTGACAGAAAGCTGCACGTCGCCCGAGGCCATGGCCGCCGACATTGCGGTGCCGGTGTCAAAGCTGACCCAGTTGATGGTCACGCCCATGGCCTCGTCATACATGCCGGTTGCTTTGGCGTACTGGAAGGGCATCGGCCATTCGAGGAAATAGCCGACGGTGATCTCTTCGGCCGAGACGGCGGAGGTTCCGGCCAGAACGGCCAGCGCGGCCGCAGCGCCCTTTAGGGTGGTTTTCAGTGTCATCATCATTCTCCCGTGTTGTGCGCCCGCCGCCTTGGGCGGGCTCTTCGTCACGGACGCATCGGGGCATCCGGCGGCGCCTCGTGCCGGGCGCTCGGGTCAAATCGGAACGGAAAACGGGCAACGGATCAACGGTTTTTCCAGAGACCGACCCCGATTTGAGCAGATCACAGGCAACATTCGAAAAAGGGAAATCGGGTCATCCCCATGAAAACACGCAACATTCGGGGAAAACTGCCTGTTGAGGCCAAAGTTTTCCGCCCATTCTGGCCTTATACGCGCCGAATTTCTGGCCCTAACGGCTGCCCATTAATCTGGCTCATGTGCTAGCAATCCACGCAGAGCGGCGCGATGACCCAAGGAGGGCACAGGAATGGACGGCACCTATTCGCAAAACGACCTCAGCCATGTTGTCGAGGCTGACAAAGCCCACGTCTGGCATCACCTTGTCCAGCACAAGGCATTCGACAGCAAGGACCCGAATATCATCATCGAAGGCAAGGGCATGCGCGTCTGGAATCAGGCGGGCAAGGAGCACCTTGATGCCGTGTCCGGCGGTGTCTGGACGGTGAACGTGGGCTATGGCCGCGAACGGATCGCCAAGGCCGTTTATGACCAGCTGATGCGCGTCAATTATTTCGCGGGCGCGGCCGGCTCGGTGCCCGGCGCGCTGTTTGCCGAAAAGCTGATCGAAAAGATGCCGGGTCTGACGCGGGTCTACTATTGCAACTCGGGCTCCGAGGCGAACGAAAAGGCGTTCAAGATGGTCCGTCAGATCGCGCACAAGCGGTATGGCGGCAAAAAGCACAAGATCCTGTACCGCGACCGCGACTACCACGGCACGACCATCGCCTGCCTTTCCGCCGGTGGCCAGGATGAACGCAACGCGCAATACGGACCGTTCACCCCCGGTTTCGTCCGCGTGCCGCATTGCCTTGAATACCGCCGCCACGAACAGGAGGGCGCGCCCGAAGCCAACTATGGCGAATGGGCCGCTGATCAGATCGAAAAGGTGATCCTTGCCGAAGGGCCGGACACGGTCGGCGCGCTGTGCCTTGAACCGGTGACGGCAGGCGGCGGCGTGATCCCCGCGCCCGAAGGCTATTGGCAGAAGGTTCAGGAAATCTGCCGCAAGTACGACATCCTGCTGCACATCGACGAGGTTGTTTGCGGCGTGGGCCGGACGGGCACATGGTTCGGCTATCAGCACTACGGGATCGAACCCGATTTCGTGACCATGGCCAAGGGCGTTGCCTCGGGCTATGCGGCGATTGCCTGCTGCGTGACTTCTGAACGTGTCTTCGAGATGTTCAAGGACGATGCCAGCGACCCGATGAACTATTTCCGCGACATCTCGACCTTTGGCGGCTGCACCGCCGGGCCGGCCGCCGCGATCGAGAACATGGCGATCATCGAGGACGAAGGCCTGCTGGCCAACACAACGGCCATGGGCGACTATATGCTGGACCAGCTCGGCGCGCTGGCAGATCGCCATGCGGTGATCGGAGACGTGCGTGGCAAGGGCCTGTTCCTTGGTGCCGAACTGGTCAGCGACCGCACCACCAAGGAGGTCGTGCCCGAAGCGCAGGTGCAGGCCGTGGTGGGTGACTGCATGGCACAGGGGGTCATCATCGGTGCCACCAACCGTTCGGTTCCGGGCAAGAACAACACCTTGTGCTTCTCACCGGCGCTGATCGCCACGAAAGATGACATCGACCAGATCGTGACCGCCGTGGATGGCGCGCTTGGCCGCGTTTTTGGCTGAATGGACCATCGTCTGAACGAATACGGGCAGCCCATCGGGTTGCCCGTCGACATTGCCCTGCCCCGCCCCGTACCACCACATGACGTGCTGCGCGGCGCCTACACCACGCTTGTGCCCATGTCGGTGGAGCACGCAGAGGCCTTTTTCAACAGTTTCACCGATCCGGCGGGCTGGACCTATCTTGGCGAGGAACAGCCCTTTCAGGATCTGGAACAGGCGCGCGCATGGACAGCCGCCAAGGCCCCCAGCCGCGACCCGTTGTTTTACACCGTGCTGGTGGACGAACGCCCTGTCGGGTTCCTGTCGCTCTTGCGGATCAATCCAAAGGCGGCCTCGATCGAGGTTGGGTTCATCCATTTCTCGCCCGCCTTGCAGGGCACGCGCGCCGCGACCGAGGTGCAATTCCTTCTGATGAGGCATGTCTTCGACGATCTGGGGTATCGTCGCTACGAATGGAAATGTGACGCCCTGAACGCCCCGTCACGGCGGGCGGCTTTGCGGCTGGGCTTTTCCTTCGAGGGTATCTTTCGGCAGGCCTTGGTCTACAAGGGTCGCAACCGCGACACGGCGTGGTTTTCGATTCTCGACGGTGAATGGCCAGCGCTGCGCCAAGGGTTCCAAGCTTGGCTGTCGGCCGGCAATTTCGATGAAAACGGAACACAACGCCAGACGTTGAGCGTCCTCATCGGCTCTGCGCGGGGCTAGGAAAACATCCGCAATTCTATCTGTATCGCCGCCGATTCAGAGAGATGAAACCATTTGCAGGGCATCAAACTCTGCAAATTGGCTGGTCGAAACCCGGCGCATCCCCCGAAGCGGAGCCTGACATGCCGCCCAGATATCCGTCCTACCCCTATGTGGAGCCACTGGCGACCGGTGTATCCGATGTCGAGATCGAGGATGTCATCAACGACATGATCGCGCAGTCCCCGGGGCTGAGCCTGCCACATGGCGAGTCGCTGGACCCGATCTGCCGAGCGCTGAACGTCGATCTGGAATACTCTGGCCCGCCGCATGAAATCCTTCTGGATGTGCCGCTGAACCGCAAGGCCTGCATCTGGTTGCCCAAGCGGGGCAAACCTCGTCAGGACCGGTTCATGGCAGCGATGGGCGTGGGCCACTGGATCCTGCATGTGCCCTCCACGCGTGAGGCGCATCCCCGCTGCGGGATACAGGCCCTGCACCAGCCCGCCAGCCGCGCTGCCCAGCGCGAGGCCGTACGCTTTGCCCGTATCCTGCTGATGCCCCGCGACGAGTTCTGTAGCCTCTGGTACGAGGGGCGCGCCAACCTTGTCGCCGATACGCTGAACGTGCCCACTCAGGTGGTCTATGAACGGGCCACCATGCTGGACCTTCCCGTCGAGGATACAGGCGGCAACAAGTTCGAATGGAAAGAGCGCGGGCAGGTTTCGACCGGGTTCTGACCATGGCCCCGGCGCAAAAGAAAAGGGCCGCCGAAGCGACCCTCTGGACCTTGTCCCGACCCGCGCGTTGCGGGCCCTTCGGGATCAGGCGTTCACGCTGTCCTTGAGCGCCTTGGCGATGGTCACCTTGACCTGCTTGTCGGCCTCTTTCTTGAACTGCTCGCCGGTCGCGGGGTTACGCACCATGCGCTCGGGACGCTCGCGGCAATAGATCTTGCCAACACCCGGCAGCGTCACGGCACCGCCAGCAGCAACTTCGGACGTGATGATTTCACCAATCGCGTCCAGTGCCGCGCCGGCAATCTTCTTGTCCGCATCCATCTTTTCCGCCAGTGCCGCCACCAGCTGAGTTTTGGTCATCGGTTTCGCCATTTCATGGTCTCCTTCACCGCCCGTCTCTAATTTGGGCCTCTGGACCGGCATAAAACCGGATGTGGGGGCAAAACACAACGATTAGCGGCACAAAAGCCCTGTGTATTATGCATTTTGGGCCGGTTTCCGCTGCGTCAGAGGAAGGCTGTCTCCTCGAAACTGCGCAACTTCCGACTGTGGATGCGTTCCAGCGGCATTTCCCGCAGTGCCTCCATGGCGCGAATCCCTATGCGCAGGTGTCGGCTGACTTGTGTGCGATAGAAATCCGAGGCCATCCCGGGCAGCTTCAGCTCACCATGCAAAGGCCGATCCGACACACACAGCAAGGTCCCGTAGGGCACCCGGAACCGGAAACCGTTGGCGGCGATCGTGGCGCTTTCCATGTCAAGCGCGATGGCGCGTGACTGGCTGAGGCGTTTGATCGGCCCGTCCTGTTCGCGCAATTCCCAGTTGCGGTTATCCAGCGAGGCAACAGTGCCCGTCCGCATCACCCGTTTCAGGTCGAACCCGCCAAGTTGGGTTTCGGCCTCGACCGCGTCTTCCAGCGCGATCTGGATCTCGGCCAGCGCCGGGATCGGCACCCAAAGCGGCAGATCATCGTCCAGCACCTTGTCTTCGCGCAGGTAGGCATGGGCAAGGACAAAGTCCCCAAGCGATTGAGAGTTCCGCAACCCAGCGCAATGCCCGACCATCAGCCATGCGTGCGGGCGCAGGACGGCGATATGATCTGTCGCCGTCTTGGCGTTCGACGGCCCCACGCCGATGTTGACCAGCGTGATGCCGCCCTGCTTGCCCCGCTTGAGGTGATAGGTCGGCATCTGCGGCATCCGCTCGGGGTGCGGGATCGGCGCGTCGGGATCGGTGATCTCGACGTTGCCGGTGCTGACAAAGCTGGTGTAACCGCTGTCCGGATCCGCCAGCATGGCGCGGGCATAGGCCTCGAATTCGCTGACATAGAACTGGTAGTTGGTGAACAGAACGTGGTTCTGGAAATGCTCGGGGTCGGTCGCCGTATAATGCGACAGGCGGGCCAGCGAATAGTCCACCCGCTGCGCGCTGAAGGGGGCCAGCGGCAAGGCACCGTCCGGGGCGGGCACAGCTTCGCCGTTGACGATGTCGTCATTGGTGGTGGTCAGGTCCGGCACGTCAAAGACATCACGCAGCGCGAAACTGGCCGCACCTTCCTGCGGGACAGTCACATTGGGAAAGTTGGCGACGGCGAAATGCACCGGCATCGGCGTATCCGACAAGCCGATGCGGATCTTGACCCCATGGTTGCCCAGCAAAAGGCCGATCTGCTGGGTCAGGTAATTACGGAACAGATGCGGGCGCGTGACGCTGGTGGCATAGGTTCCGGGCTGCGTAACGTGGCCAAAGCTCAGACGGCTGTCGATCTTGTCAAAGCGCGTCGTGGTCAGCCGGATCTCGGGGTAGAAGGCTCGCAGGCGCACGCCCGGGTGACCCTCGGCCATCGCCTTGAGAAAACCGTCGCGCAGAAAGACCGCCGCCGCGTCATACAATTCGCAAAGCCGTGCGACGGCCTGTTCCGCATCCGCGAAACTTTCCGGCCCGGACACATCCGGGGTGACGATTTCAAGATTCCGTGCCGTGTCCTGCATGACCGCCTCCTGTTTCGCGGCGACGTTGACAGGCTGCGGCGGGAGGTTCAAGCTGCCGAAAAGGTCAGAGGTGCTGACATGGATCTTGAAACTGTCTCTGCCGAGGCCTTCGGCAAGAGCCTGCGCGGCCTCGGGCTGAACCTCTTGGTGCGCGATGTCCCTGCGTATTGCCAGATGCTTGAGGCGGTCTTTGACATGACCGCGCACAGGATCAGCGCGGATTTCGCCATTGTCCGCTATGGCACCGCGGTGTTCCAGCTGCATTCGGACGGGACCTATCACGCCAATCCCTACCTTTCGTTCCTGCCAGAGGCCGGGCCGCGCGGTGCCGGGGCAGAACTGAGACTGTATGACAGCGACCCGGACCTTGCCGCCAACCGTGCCACGGCGCAGGGTATGACCATCCTTCAGCCGCCAGGCGATAAACCGCATGGGCTGCGCGAATGTTACCTGATCTGCCCGGACGGCTATGCCTGGGTGCCGTCGCGACCTCTGTAAGGCTTTCGGCACGGGCCGGTGGCAGCTAGCATGGCTGCATCGTCACAGCAGATTTCACGGAGCTTTTCCGATGCCCGGCCTTTTGACCCGCAGTCTTGCACTTTGTTTTCTGACCATCCTGCCTGCCCTGCCCGCCCATGCCGAGGATGAGATCCATCGTTTCGACACCGTCCGGAACTGGGCGCTTTTCAACGATGACGGTTATTGCTGGATCGCCAGCATTGCGCGTCTGCCCGGGCGTCAGCGTCTGGTCATGACTGTCGATCTGGAAGGCAGCGCCGCCATCTTCCTAGACATGGAAGGCGGTGTGACCTTTGATGACAGCGCTGATCACGTCCTGACACTGGGCCGCCGCGAGGTGCTGTTCCTGTCGCAGGGCGTCTGGGCCTGGACCAAACACGAGTCGCCCGAACTCTTCCTTGATGCCGTGTTGGACAGCCCGAGGATCGGCTATGGTTTCCGGATAATCGACCATGGCGAAACCCGGATGCTGACCGGTGCATGGGACACCGATGGCGGGCGCGAGGCCTTTGACACGTTGCGGGGCCGCTGCGGCTCCTGATAGGCTTTGCCCAATCACGAAACCCGGGGAGCATCATGAACGCACCGCAGAACATTGCGAATATCGACCATTGGCAGGAACGTGTCGACCTTGCCGCAGCCTTTCGCTGGACCGTGCGGCTGGATATGCACGAGGCGGTGGCCAATCATTTCAGCCTGTCGATCAACGACGACGGCACCAAGTTCCTGATGAACCCGGACCGGGTGCATTTCTCGCGGGTGCGGGCCTCGGACCTGCTGGTGGTGGATGCCAATGACCCCGAAACGCTGAACCGCCCCGGCGCGCCGGACCCGACGGCATGGGGCCTGCACGGCGGGTTGCACCGGCATTGCCCGCACGCGCGTTGCGCCATGCATGTGCATTCGATCCACGCCACGGTGCTGGCCTGTCTCAAGGACAAGCGCCTGCCCCCGCTGGATCAGAACGCGGCGATGTTCTTCAACCGGCAGGCGGTAGACGACCAATACGGCGGTCTGGCCTTCGAGGACGAAGGGGAACGCTGTGCGCATCTCTTGTCCGATCCCAAGGTCAAGACACTGATCATGGGCAATCACGGCGTCATGGTGATCGGCGACACGGTGGCCGAAACCTTTAACCGGCTGTACCTCTTCGAACGTGCCGCCCAGATCTATATCACCGCACTTCAAACCGGGTTGCCGCTGGACATCCTGTCGGACGAAGTGGCCGAAAAGACCGCGCGCGAAATCGAGGAATATCCGGGCGGTGACCATCACCACCTCGACGAACTGAAAAAGATCCTCGATGCGGAAGGATCGGACTACGCCTCTTGATGATCAGGTTCGGATAAAGCTCACCACCTGACTGAGGTCATTGGCATGCGGGCCGGTCGTTTCCGGCCCGTAGATCCGCACCTCGCGCAGGGTAAGACCGGAAATCCGGTCGCCCAACGCGTCGAACCGGGCAGAAAATCCCTTGGCGGTCCAATGTTTGGCATTGATCGACAAGGCCACCACGCCCCCCGGACGCACGATGCGCAGCACCTCGTCCAGCGCCTCTGGGCCGACATGCCCATGGGTGAAGGTGCCCGAACTCACCGCCCCGGCATAGGTTTCATCCGCGACTGGCAGGCGTTCCAGCAAGTTGCCCTGAAACAACCGCCGGTACAGCGCCTTGGACGCTGCGACCTCCAGCATTTCCTCCGACAGGTCGGTCGCGTCGACAGGGCCGATCCCGCAGGTCTTCAGCGCCGCGCCCAACAACCCGGTTCCGGCACCAAGGTCGATCACAGGCCCCTGTCCTGCGACGGCGGCATAGGCCTCGGCCACGTGCAAGGGCAGCATGTAGTCAAGGTCAGCCGCAAAGGCATCATCATAACTTTTGGCCCAATGCGCATAGAGCCTGCGATTGTCGTCGGGGGTTTCCAGCCCGTAGGCGGTTTCCAGATCGGGATCATTCTGCATGGGCCAAAGCCTAGCGGCGGTTCACCTGCACGCAAACGGTTTTTCCCAAGCCGCGCCGGATCAGCGCGTGCGCAGCCCGGTTTCGTACAGCAGGCCCTTGCGCTTGGCCTCGTAATAATAGCCGCGCGCGTACCATTTTATCGAATTGTCCCAATCGCCATCGGCCACGATATAGGCACCCTTGAGGTACTTCAGCCCGTATTTGAGGTTTGTATCTGCATCCAGCAAATCGCTGTTCTGGCCCTGGAACCCCATGGTGCGCGCGGTTTGCGGCAGGATTTGCAGCAGCCCCCAATAAGGACCGGCCCGCGCAGCCGGATTATGGGTGCTCTCCCGGATCGCCAGACGATGCACCAGACCACGCGGCAGGTCATAGTGATCAGCCCATTTGTTGATCTTTGAGCGCAGTTCAGGCGTTTCATTGGGGTGCAGCGGGATCGCCCGGTGTACAGGTTCGGCGGCAACCGGGTCACGCGGTCCGGTGGAACAGGCCGCAACAAGCGCAACAGCCGAAATCAGGAAAAGACGACGAGCCAGCATGGCACTCTCCGGGACAAATCTGGCAATCCCCTAGCCCGCAGCCTTTCCGCAGGCGAGTCCTGCGTCAACAGGTCGGCGAAACCCTGCCAGAGTGCCCCCCTGTCCCGGCGCGCAACCGCCAGCCGTCGCGACACGCCCGCCCGCGACAAGGCTTGCATCTTGACGCGCGTAGCGCCACCTAATGCAAATGACAAAGACCCTGCTTTCACTTGGCCATGGATTCTCGGCACGCGCCCTGGCCCCTCTTTTGCTGGCCGAGGGATGGGACGTAATCGGCACGACCCGCGACCCCGCCAAGCTGGAGCCGCTGCGCGCCACCGGAATCACCCCCATTCTATGGGAGCAAGCGAGTGTCGCCGATGCGCTGTCGAAGGCCACACATGTCCTGATGTCTGCCGCCCCGGACGCCGAGGGCGACCCGGCTTTGCGGCTGGTGGGCGACGCGATTCAGGACCGTGCCCCCATGCTGGACTGGGCGGGCTATCTGTCGACGACCGGCGTCTACGGCGACCATCGGGGCGGATGGGTTTACGAAGATACCCCGCTGACCCCTGCCACCCGGCGCGGCCAGTTGCGCGTCGATGCGGAACTGGCCTGGTCCAAAGTGTCCGGCTTGCCGCTGCATATCTTTCGGCTGGCCGGCATTTATGGCCCCGGGCGCGGCCCCTTTGCCAAGTTGCGCAATGGCACGGCCCGCAGGATCATCAAGCCGAACCAGGTCTTTTCCCGCATCCATGTCGAGGACATTGCGCAGGTGCTGCTGGCGTCGATCCGGCAGCCGAACCCCGGCGCGGCCTACAACCTCTGTGACGACACCCCGGCACCGCCGCAGGACGTGATTGCCTGCGCGGCCAAGATGCTGGATATGCCAATTCCTCCGGAAATCCCGTTCGACAGGGCGGAACTCAGCCCCATGGCGCGCAGTTTCTACGGCGAAAGCAAGCGCGTCTCGAACCGGCGCATCAAGGAGGAACTGGGCGTGACCCTGCGCTATCCCGACTATCAAAGCGCGTTGCGAGCGATTCTCGACGCCGAACAGGCCGCCGGGGCATGAGCGACGTTCCACAAGCGGCAGAGGCCGGCCCCCTGCGCAATCCGCAAAGCCTTGGCGAATTGCTGGACGCCATGCGGCCGAAACCGGGGGCCGAACGTGTCTCGGTCGGCGACGTGATGAGCCGCGTCGGCGACCAGTCCTTTGCCGCCGTGATCCTTGTGGTTGCCATCGTTCTGGTTTCGCCCATTTCCGGCATTCCGGGAACCCCGACATTCGGCGCGCTGATTACGATCCTTGTGTCCGTACAAGCGCTTTTGGGGCGGCGTCATCTTTGGTTGCCCGGCTTCCTTTGCCGACGCAGCATCAGCGCGAAAAAGATGACCCGCGGGATCGACTGGCTCAGCAAACCGGCGGCCTGGATGGACAGGCACAGCAGCGGGCGGCTCAAGCTGCTGAGCTCGCGGCCCATCCGGCCCTTTGCCTTTGCTGCGGTGACGCTGATCGCGCTGTCGTGGCCAGTGCTGGAACTGTTGCCCTTCGTGACGTCGTTCTTTGCGGGTGCCGTGGCCATGATGATGTTCGGCGTCATGACTCGTGACGGTATTTACCTGCTGGCCGGCTACGTGCAGGCGGGTGTTCTGGTCCTGATCCTGTTCTCGATCTGGTCAGGCCTGATCTGAACGGAAAACGGCGCCCCTTTCGGGACGCCGTTCATGGTTCGTAACGGCGGGGCCGCCAAAACGCTTAGCTGCGCACCAGCTTTTCATAGCTGTCCGAGATCTCGCGCGTCAGCGCGCCGACTTCGAAGTTGAAGTCGCCGATCTGGCCGACGGGCGTGACCTCTGCCGCGGTGCCGGTCAGCCAGCACTGTTCGAAACCTTCCATCTCTTCGGGCATGATGTGACGCTCATGCACCTTGATCTGACGATCCTGCAACATGCTAATGACCGTCTGGCGGGTCAGACCGTTCAGGAAACAGTCAGGCTTGGGCGTGTGAACTTCGCCGTCCTTGACGAAAAAGATGTTGGCACCGGTCGCCTCGGCCACGTAGCCGCGGTAGTCCATGAACAGCGCGTCGGAACAGCCTTTCGCCTCGGCCGCGTGTTTCGACGTGGTGCAGATCATGTACAGCCCCGCCGCCTTGGCGTGAACCGGGATGGTTTCCGGCGAAGGACGTTTCCACTTGGAGATGTCCAGCTTTGCGCCCTTCATCTTGGCGTCGCCATAGTAGTTGCCCCAAGACCAGGCCGCGATGGCCAGACGGACGGGATTGCGCGCCGAGGCAACCCCCATGTCCGGACCGGCACCGCGCCATGCCACCGCGCGCACATATGCGTCGGTAAGACCATTGGCCGCCAGAACCGCAACCTTGGCGGCCTCGATCTCGTCCACGGTGTAGGGGATTTCAAAGTCCAGCTCGCGCGCCGAGAAATGCAACCGTTCCGAGTGCTTGCGCGAGAGAAAGATCTTGCCGTTGTAGCACCGCTCGCCTTCGAAGACCGAGCTGGCATAATGCAGCCCGTGGGTCAGTACGTGCACATTGGCCGCCCGCCAGTCTACCAGCTGACCATCCAGCCAGATCTTGCCGTCGCGATCGTCATATGCTCCATCTGCCATCTCATCTCTCCTACGTGCAGCGGATGTGAATTTTTCGATTGTTGCGCCAATTGCGTCCGATGCGGACATAAAGTTGCGTCAAATCTGCGACTCGCTACCAGTTGACTATTGGAATGTCAACAAGGCTGACTTAAAATGCCCAAAAACCAACAGGGGCAGAAACCGCGATGTCAGAGGGGCGCAGCCCGCAGGGCGAGACCCTGCTTTTCCTTACCGACGAACAACTCCGTCAGGGGGCGGAGGCCATGTTCTTTGCCTACCGGGGCTTTACCGCCGATCCTGACCGGATCCTCGACGGGCTCAGTTACGGGCGGGCGCATCACCGCGCACTGCACTTCATCCACACCGCCCCCGGCACCACGGTCAACAACCTGTTGACCATCCTCGGCGTAACCAAACAATCGCTGAACCGCGTGCTGCGGACCCTGATCGAGGACGGTCTGGTCGAAAGCCGTGTCGGGCGCGCTGACAAGCGGGAACGACATCTTTACCTGACCGAAGCAGGGGAAGCCCTTGAAAGAGAGCTGTCAGACGCGCAGCGTGCGCGCATGCGTGCCGCCTTTCGCGATGCCGGCCCCGAGGCCGTCGCCGGTTTCCGCCGGGTGCTGGAGGCGATGATGGATCCAGAGCTGCGGCGGCAGTACCAGAATTTGAGGGGGACCCGTGGATGAGCGAACATGATGCGCATCTGCTGATCGTGGACGATGACGAACGGATCCGGGGGCTTTTGCAAAAGTTTCTGATGCGCAACGGCTTTTTGGTGACGGCGGCGCGCGACGCGGCCCATGCGCGGCGGCTGTTGTCGGGGCTGGATTTCGACATGATCGTGCTGGACGTGATGATGCCGGGCGAAGATGGTGTCAGCCTGACCAGCGGTATCCGCGAAACCTCGCAGACGCCGATCCTGTTGCTGACCGCCCGGTCGGAAACCGAAGACCGCATCAAAGGGTTGGAAGCCGGGGCCGACGATTACCTTGCCAAGCCGTTCGAACCGAAAGAGCTGTTGCTGCGGATCAATGCCATCCTGCGCCGGATGCCGGAACCCAGCGCCGGCGACAGCGCCCCGAAACTGCTGACACTGGGCGAATTCCGCTATGACATCGAACGCGGCGAACTGTGGCGCGGCGAAGAGATGATCCGCCTGACCGCCACCGAAAGCCAGCTGATGCGCATCTTTTCCGCCCGCCCGGGCGAAGCCCTGAGCCGCGCCAAGCTGGTCGAGGAACTGGGCCGTGACAAGGGACAGGCGCAGGAACGCGCGGTGGACGTTCAGATCACCCGCCTTCGCCGCAAGCTGGAAGTCGATCCGAAACAGCCGCGCTACCTGCAAACGGTGCGGGGTGCCGGATACATGCTGGCCCCCGACTGATCGCTTGCGGCGGCGGCCTTTTCACGGTTTGGTCGGGCCGTGACGCCCGTGCCGGGCGTGACGGTCGGTAGTTTCACCACCAAAACAGAGGGGGCAGGATGACCACGGCACTCTTTACCCATGCGGATGCGCTCGACCACGTGACACCCGAGGGCCACCCCGAGCGCGTGGCGCGCATCGAACACCTGCTGCATGCGCTGGCCGGTCTGGAGATTGACCGGCGCAGCGCCCCGGAAGCGGACGAGGCCCACCTGCGTCTGTGCCACCCGCAGCGCTACATTGACCGGATCCGCGCTGGCATCCCGGCAAGCGGCCAACATCAGCTGGACGCCGACACATGGTTGTCGCCCGGGTCCTTCCGGGCCGCGTCACGTGCGGCCGGGGCCGCCGTTGCGGCGGTGGATGCGGTGATGGATGGCGAGGTGGCCAATGCATTTTGCGCCATGCGTCCGCCCGGCCACCATGCAGAAACCGAAACGCCGATGGGCTTTTGTCTGTTCGGCAATGTGGCGATTGCGGCAAAGCACGCGCTGAACGCACATGGTGCCGAACGGGTGGCTGTCGTGGATTTCGACGTTCACCACGGCAATGGCACGCAGGACTTGCTGTGGAACGAATCCCGCACGTTCTTCATCGGGTCGCACCAGATGCCGCTTTGGCCCGGCACGGGCAATGCGGATGAACGCGGCGCGCATGACAATGTCCAGAACCTGCCGTTGCCGCCCGGCTCTGGCGGGGCCGAGATGCGGGCCGCATGGGGCCCTGCCCTCACGCGGCTGCGGGCCTATAATCCCGACTTGCTGATCATCTCGGCCGGGTTCGACGCACATCAGGACGATCCACTGGCACAGCTGGAATGGAGCGTTGACGATTTCCGCTGGATCACACGCGCACTTTGCGATCTGGCGGCGGATACCTGCGGCGGGCGTGTGGTGTCCTGCCTCGAAGGCGGGTATGACCTTGCCGCACTCAGCGCCAGCGGCAAGGCGCATGTAGAAGTATTGATGGAGGCAGGCCAATGAGCGAGACCCCGGTTGAGGACATGAGCTTTGAGCAGGCCATGGCCGAGTTGGAAAAGGTCGTGGGGATGCTCGAACGCGGCGACGTCGCGCTAGAGGAATCGATCACGCTGTACGAACGCGGTGCCAAACTGAAAAAGCGCTGCGAAACCAAGCTGAAAGAAGCCGAGGAAAAGGTGGCCGCCATCACGCTGGATGGCGATGGCAACCCGGTCGGGACGAAGCCGGTCGAGGGTCTCTGATGGGATTCTCGGACGGGCTGGCCGAGGCCGCCCGCAAGATCGAGGCGCATCTGCGCCTTGTGCTGTCTGAGTTCGACAGCAACCTGCCCGTGGTCGAGGCCATGGGCTATGCCGTGGGCGGTGGCAAGCGACTGCGCGGGTATCTTGCGCTGGAAGGCGCGCGGATCCACGGCATCGGGCCGGACCGCGCCATCTGGCCGGCCTGCGCGATCGAGGCGATCCACGCCTACAGCCTTGTCCACGATGACCTGCCCTGCATGGATGATGACGACCTGCGCCGGGGCTTGCCGACCGTCCACCGCAAATGGGACGAGGCGACGGCGGTTCTGGCCGGGGATGCCTTGCAGACGCTGGGGTTCGAGATGGTCTCGCGCTCGGAATGCCATGACAACGCGGTTGTGCGTGCCGACCTGGCGCTGTCGCTGGCGCAGGCGGCAGGTGCGCGGGGTATGGTGCTGGGGCAGGCGCTCGACATGGCCGCCGAGCAGGCAACCACCCCCCTTACGTTGGACCAGATCACCGATTTGCAGGCGGGCAAGACGGGCGCGCTGTTCGAATGGTCCGCCGAGGCTGGCGCTCGCATGGCTCAGGCCGATATTGTGCCGCTGACCGGCTATGCCCGCGCGCTGGGGCTGGCCTTTCAGATCGCTGACGACGTTCTGGATATCGAAGGCGATGCCGCGCAGATGGGCAAGGCCGTGGGCAAGGATGCCGACCGAGGCAAGGCGACCTTTGTCAGCCTGCTGGGGCTGGACGGGGCGAAACGCCGCGCCGAAAGGTTGGTGACCGAGGCCTGTGATTGCCTATCTGTATATGGAGCCGAGGCTAGAAACTTGCAGGAGGCCGCGCGCTTCGTTATTTCGCGCCGCACCTGACCAGATGGAGGGCGCCGCATGAGTGACCTGCCCAACACCCCTTTGCTGAACCGGGTTCAAAGCCCGGCGGACCTCAAGCATTTCTCTGATGCCCAGCTGGAACAGCTGGCCGAGGAACTGCGCGCTGAAACGATTTCGGCGGTGTCCGAAACCGGCGGCCATCTTGGTGCCGGGCTGGGCGTGGTCGAACTGACCGTTGCGCTGCACGCGGTGTTCGACACGCCCCGCGACAAGGTCATCTGGGATGTCAGCCACCAGTGTTACCCGCACAAGATCCTGACCGGGCGGCGTGATCGCATCCGCACCCTGCGACAGAAGGACGGCCTGTCGGGGTTCACCAAACGCTCGGAATCCCCTTACGACCCCTTTGGGGCTGCGCATTCCAGCACCTCGATTTCCGCCGCGCTTGGCTTTGCCGTGGCGCGCGACCTCGGTGGCGTTTGTGACACCGGACATGGCGACGCGATTGCCGTGATCGGCGATGGCGCAATGAGTGCGGGCATGGCATTTGAGGCCCTGAACAATGCCGGCCATCTGGGCAAACGCCTGATCGTCATCCTCAACGACAACGAGATGAGCATCGCCCCGCCCACCGGCGCGCTCTCCAGTTATCTCAGCCGCCTATATGCCGAAGAACCGTTTCAGGATCTCAAGGCGGCAGCCAAGGGGGCGGTTTCGCTCCTTCCGGAACCGTTCCGTGAAGGAGCCAAACGGGCCAAGGAAATGCTGAAAGGCATGACCGTCGGCGGCACGCTGTTCGAAGAGCTGGGCTTTTCTTACCTCGGCCCGTTGGACGGGCATGACCTGCATCAGCTTTTGCCGGTGCTGCGCACAGTGCGCCAGCGGGCGACCGGCCCGATCCTGCTGCATGTGCTGACAAAAAAAGGCAAGGGGTATAGCCACGCGGAACATGCGCCCGACAAAGGCCATGCGCGGGCAAAATTCGATGTCGTCACCGGCAAGCAGAAAAAGGCGCCGTCGAACGCACCCTCTTACACCAAGGTTTTTGCCCAGGCGCTGTTGCAGCACGCCGCCCAGGATCCGCGCGTCTGCGCGGTGACGGCCGCGATGCCCGATGGCACGGGGCTGGACCTGTTCGCCGAACGCTATCCAAGCCGCTGTTTCGACGTGGGCATTGCCGAACAGCACGGCGTGACCTTTGCCGCCGGACTGGCAGCGGGCGGCATGCGGCCATTCTGCGCGATGTATTCGACCTTTCTGCAACGTGGTTATGACCAAGTGGTGCATGACGTTGCGATCCAGCGCCTGCCGGTGCGATTTGCCATCGACCGCGCCGGACTGGTGGGGGCTGACGGGGCGACCCACGCGGGATCCTATGACGTGGCATATCTGACCAATCTGCCGGGCTTCGTGGTCATGGCGGCAGCCGATGAGGCTGAACTGAAACACATGGTGGCCACGGCGGCCGCGCATGATGAGGGGCCGATTGCCTTCCGCTATCCGCGCGGCGAAGGCGTGGGGGTCGAGATGCCCGAAAAGGGCGAGGTGTTGGAGATCGGCAAGGGGCGCATGATCCGCGAGGGCAAGGGCGTTGCGATCCTGTCGTTTGGCACACGCCTGAAGGAAGTGCTGAAAGCCTGCGAGTCGCTGGAAGCGCGCGGCATCACGCCAACCGTGGCGGATGCCCGCTTTGCCAAGCCGCTGGACCGCGAGTTGATCCTTGGGCTGGCCCGCGACCATGATGCGCTGATCACCATCGAAGAGGGGGCCGTGGGCGGCTTTGGAAGCCATGTGGCTCAGCTTTTGGCCGATGAGGCGGTCTTTGACCGCGGGCTGAGATTCCGCTCGATGGTCTTGCCCGACATCTTCATCGATCAGGCCAGCCCCGAAGACATGTATTCGGTGGCGAAGCTGAACGCCTCGGATATCGAGGCCAAGGTGCTTGAAGTGCTGGGCGCGGCAGTTCTGGACAAGCGCGCCTGACAGGGGCCGGGCCGCGCCGCGGCCCTCCCCTTTTGATCACAGCATCGACCGCAACATGCCGGTATTCGCCTGAATGACCGAATTCAGTTCGGTCATTCGGGCAAGACGCTGTTCGATTTCTTTCTGGCAGGCGTCCAACTGCTCGACGATCCCCACGAGGGAAGAGCCGGAATCCGACAGGCTGGCGCTTTCGATCTTGCACATCATGCGGGTCGAGCTGAGCCCGGTGACATACCGTTTCATATCCAGCACGCTGCGGGCAAAGCGCTTGGCCTCCGCCTCGACACTGTCGAGCGAGGCCACCGTGTCTTCCAGAAACCTCTTTCGATGCGCGCCGACCTCGGTGATTTCGGCCTGAATGTCTACGGTCTCCGGGTATACAGCAGCGTTGACACCAAAGCCGTCGATCATCTCCTGCTCGACGGCGGTGGCAAAACTGAGGAACTGCCCCCGCAGGATCGCATCACGGATGCGGGCAAACACGCAGGTCTCACCATCGACAAAGGTTTTCACCCAGGTCGACATCTCTTCGAGCATCTGGCTGTAGTTAACCGAAATCGCGCTGATCGGCCCACCCGCGTTTTCCAGACGCGAGGCGATAATACGCATGTTCATCGGCACCGTGCGGATCGCCTTGAACGCCTCTGTCAGGTCGCTGGTTTCAACGCCAACCTGTTCGATCGCACGGGACATGTCGAGGAAACGCCGTTGCAACGGATCCACCTCCCGGCCGATCCCGCGCGCACGGGCGTCAAATTCAGTGGCCAGCGCATGGCTCTGGAAACTGTCGTAGTTGGAAAACCCCTTGGCCTTGATGACATCAAGCAGGATTTCCGCGCTGTCCCGCGGGTTCAGGCCCTCTTCCTTTTCGCGTTTCAGCAGATCTGCATAAAGGCCCGATACGACGGTGAAAAGGTCCGAACTGGGTTTCAACCGGGTCGAGATATATCCCCCCTCTGTCGGTGAGACGAGCGCGAAGACCCAGTAGTAGCGCCCCGATTTACAGCGGTTCTTGACGTAAGCCCCCGTGGGTTGCCCGGCCTTGATCCGATCCCACAGCAGTTGAAACACACCCTTTGGCATGTCCGGATGGCGAATGATCTTGTGCGGCGCGCCCAGCAGATCGTCCCACTCATAGGCGGCGACGCGTTGAAACACGCAATTCCCCGCCTTGATGACCCCACGCGCATCGGTGCGGGAATAAAACAGTTCCGTCAGGTGGAACTGCGCCTCCGAGGCCGAAAAACTGGAGTCGGCGGTGAATTGAGGCGTGTGTTCCGTCATCGTGACATCCTGAAGCGATTTGTGGTGGCGCAGATCATCTCCGCCAAGGCTTTCGAAACGGTGAAGACAGGCCCGTCAACCACCCACGTCAAATCATCGACCGCAGCATGGCGGTATTGTTCTGGATGACCGAGTTCAGGTCCATCACCCGAGCCAGCCGTTCCTCGATCTCTTCCTGGCAACTGTCCAACTGTTCGACGATGCCGGTCAGCGCAGTGCCCGACTCCGACAGGCTGGCGCTTTCGATCTTGCACATCATCCGGGTCGAGCTGAGCCCGGTGACAAAGCGTTTCATGTCCAGAACGCTATGTGCAAAGCGGCGCGCCTCACGTTCGACAGAGCCAAGCTTGTCAATCGTCTGATCCATAAACCGCTTTTCATGCTCGGTCAGTTCCGCAATCTCTCGCGCGATGTCCAGCGTGTCGGGATAGGCATCCCTTGTCGTGCCGAAGCCGGCAATCATCTCGCGTTCGACGGCCGAGGCAAAAGCAAGGAACTGTCCCATCAGGATCGCGTTCCGGATGTGGGCAAAGACACAGTCGTCCCCTTCCACAAAGGTTTTCACCCATGCCGACATTTCTTCCAGCATCTGGCTGTAGTTGACCGAAATCGCGCTGATCGGCCCGCCCGCGTTTTCCAGACGCGAGGCGATAATTCGCATGTTCATCGGCACTGTGCGGATCGCCTTGAACGCTTCGGTCATCCGGTCCGCCTCGTCCCAGACGTCTGAAATGGCGCGCGACATGTCGACGAAGCGCTGCAACATTGGATCCAACGGTCGCCCCATCTGGCGCGAACGCGCCTCGAACTCGGTGGCCAAGGCGTGGCTTTGGAAACTGTCGTATGTGGCAAACCCCTTGCCCTGCACCCAGTCGCGCAGGTTATCCGCGCTTTCGGCGGGGCTCATCCCGTCGCGTTCCTGTTGCAGCATCTGGGCATAGAACGCCTCGACCTCGGCCCTTAGGGGCGAGGTCGGCTTGATCCGGGTAGAGATGAACCCGTCGCCCGTGGGCGCAACCAGCGCGAAAACCCAGTAGTAGCGCCCGCAGATACGCCGATTCTTGACGTATGCGCCGGTGGGCTTGCCCTCTTTCAACCGTTCCCAAAGGAAATGAAACACGCCGCGCGGCATATCCGGGTGGCGAATGATCTTGTGCGGAGCCCCGATCAATTTGCCCCAATCGTGGCCAGCAACCCGTTGGAACACCTCGTTCCCCGCCTGAATCACCCCGCGTTTGTCGGTGCGGGAATAAAACACCTCGGACAGTTGAAACTTGGCCTCAGAATGGGAGACCGCGGATGGGAATGCGGGATCAAGTTCGGACATGGCGCGCCTCCTGCGTTTGGCGCGACACTAGGGCGTAAACCCTTTGCGAACCCTAAACGCAAACAGGCGGCACATAAGCGCCGCCTGTTGGATTTCCGAAGGATTTTACCTTTAGCCCGGGCTCATGCCACGCATCTTTTCGGACCTACGTCGCAAGAGTTCGACCGTGGTCAGAAGCAGGATCGAGATGGTCACGAGGATCGTCGCCACAGCCAGGATCGTCGGGCTGATCTGCTCGCGCAACCCGGTGAACATCTGCCAAGGCAGCGTCTGCTGGCGGGCCGAACCAACAAAGATCACCACGACCACCTCGTCGAAGGAAGTGATGAAGGCAAAAAGCCCGCCCGAGATAACCCCCGGCAGGATCAGCGGCATCTGCACACGGAAGAAGGTCGTGACCGGGTTGGCCCCCATGTTCGCCGCCGCCCGCGTCAGCGAGCGGTCAAAGCCGACCAAGGTCGCGGTCACCGTGATGATGACAAAGGGAATGCCCAGCGCCGCATGGGCCAGTACGACCCCCAGCAACGTGCCCTGCAAACCGATCCGGCTGTAGAAAAAATACATGCCCGCAGCCGAGATGATCAGCGGAACGATCATGGGCGAAATCAGGATCGCCATGATCGCCCGGCGGAAGGGGACATGTTCCGAGGACAGGCCGATCGCCGCCAGCGTACCAAAGCTGACCGACAGAAGCGTGGCCAGCGGCGCGATGATCAGCGAGTTACGCAGCGCCTGCTGCCATTCCGTCGAGGTAAAGAAATCGCGGTAATGCTTGAGGCTGTAGCCCTCGGCCTCGAACCGCAGCATTTCCGGCGTGAAGGTAAAGAAGTCCTGCGCGTTGAAGGAAAGCGGCATCACCACGAGGATCGGCGTGATGAGAAAGACAAAGATTGCCCCGCACAACACCCGGAAAGCGTAGTGCCAAAGAACCTGACCGGACGTCAGGTAAGGCGGCAAGGGCACGCGGTAACGCCCCATCCCGATCCAGTAGGTGAACCAGCCAAAGAACCAACCAAAGAGCGCCCCGACAACCAGCCCGGGAAGTTGCGCAAAGAGGAACCCGGCGATGGCAAAGCCCAGCACCATGGCCCATTTGACGGCCTTCTCAAGCTTGGGGTCCAGCACTTCGAGGATGACAAAGGCCAGCGCCGCAAGGATCACCAGCCCCCCGGCGATGCCCAGCAGGACCGACCCATTGGCGGCCCCCACAAAAACGCCGGCGAATGCACCCGCGGCCCCCACCACGGGCGCGGCGAACTGGATCGGCTGTTTTACGGCTTGTGTCTCGACGGCCATGGATCAGCTCTCCTGCGTTCTGTCGATCACCACCGGCAACACGTGCAGGCAGGGATCGCTGTTTTCGTGAATGCGGCCAGCCATTCCGGCACGGGACAATGAAACACCAATCATTCTCAGCCCCCGAGCTTGACGTTGTCGATGCCGACGATCCGGTCATAGACCCAGTAAAGGATCAGAACGACCGCCAGAAGGATCGTGCCCAGCGCCGCCGCAAGACCCCAGTTCAACGAGGATGAGATGTGATAGGCAATCCGGTTCGAGATAAACGTGCCGGTGTTGCCGCCCACGATCTCGGGCGTGATGTAGTAACCGATGGCAAGGATAAAGACGAGGATCGACCCGGCTCCGATACCCGGCACCGACTGCGGGAAATAGACCCGCCAGAAAGCCGTCCAGTTGGTCGCCCCCAGCGATTTCGCCGCCCGCACATAGTAAGGCGGGATCGTCGACATGACCGAATACATCGGCAGGATCATGAAGGGCAGAAGGATATGCGTCATGGCAATGATCGTACCCAGTTGGTTGTTGATCATCACCAGCCGCGCGTCATCGGCCACCAGACCCAGCCAGACCAGCGTATCGTTGATAACCCCCTGTTGCTGCAACATGACCTTCCATGCTGATGTCCGGACCAACAGCGAGGTCCAGAACGGCAAGAGCACGAGGATCATCAAGAGGTTGGCCGTGCGCATCGGCAGGTTCGACAGCAGGTAGGCCACCGGGTAAGCCAGCAGGATACAGCTGAAGGTGATGGCAAGGCTCATGAACATGGTCCGCTTGAACAGCAGGCCGTAGATGCGCTCGTTCTCATCCCGCAGGGCTAGACCCTCGGGGGTTTTCTGCATGTCGACGGCGTTCAGGAAATAGCCGGGCGTGTAGGGCGTGCTGTAGCTCTTGATCGTCTGCCAGACTTCGATATCCATCCAGTCGTCGTCGATATCCGCAAAGCCGTCCCGGATGCTGACGGTTTCGAAGTCCGGGCTGGCCACCAGTTCGTCGGCTGCCTTGAGAAGGTCGGCCCCCGGACCGCCATAGCCCGAAACGTCGCCATCGCGCAGATCTTCGTAAAGCCGCGTGTGCACGATGCTCCACGGTTCTTCCTTGAGCAGGCTCTTTTCATCCTCGACGATGATGAAATCCGCAAAGGTCGAATAGATCGCCGCGGTACGCGGCAACAGATCGGCAATCCCGTCGCGCAGTTCGAAGGCAGGCAGCGGATCGCCCTTTTTCCAGCCTTCCATGCTGGCCAGCCAGGCATCAGAGCCCATCATGGCGGCCCAGTGGTCGCCTTTGTCCCAAGCCTTGTCGAGATCCTCGAACTGGTCGAGGTAGACCTCGCCGATGTCGTCCAGCCCCCGGCCGGATTTGCGGAACAGCGAGGAACTGCCGGTCTTTTCATAATTCAGACGCGAGCCGACACGCGTGTGCATCTTGTTCTCGGCCGCGACGAAAAGGTCGGTGTAGGCCGCATCGAAAACCGCGTCGCCGGGCAATTCGCCGCTGGCGCCGTCCCAGTCCTTGAGTGCCTCCGCCGTCAGCGGCAGCGTTCCGTGTACCGTGCCCGGCTGGCTGTCGTCGACCGAGCGGAACAGCATATCCGCGATTGGCGCGATAAAGGTCAGCAGCACAAAGAGCAGCAGCGGCGCAATCAGCGCAAGCGCCCGCATCTTCTGGGCCCGCAGGGCCCGCGCAAGGCTGCGCTTCAGCGGTGTTCCGTCAGCGGCCAGCATCGGCCCGGTTTGTGTCGTGTCGCTCATGCTGCGCCCTCCACAATGATGATCGTGCCGTCGGAATGGGCCTGCCGGATCTTGACCAGTTCCTGATAGGCCGGATCGAAATAGGCAGCCCGTGCCGCCTCGTAGCTGGGATAGGCAATCACGACGTGCCGCGCGCCCGTAATGCCTTCCATGACCTCGGCGGGCCCGCCCCGCGCGATATAGCGCGCGCCATAGCCGCGCATGATCGGCGTATTGCCTTCGACATAAGGACGATAGGCCTCGGCATCCTTGACGGTGACATGGGCGATCAGAAAGCCCCTTGGTGCGTCACCCGCCGGATCGGGCAAATCCTCGTCATTGCCTTCGACCACCATGATCGTGCTGGTGGCAGAGGCATGGCGGATCTTGGCAACCTCCTGGTAATCGGGGTCGTGATAGGCGGCCAGTGCCTTTTCGTAGCTGTCGAACTCAAAGACGACATGGCGGTCTTCGGCCTCGCCTTCGACGACCTCGGCCTGTCCGCCGCGCACGATGGGCCGTGCGCCCATTCCCAGAAGGATCGGCGTGTCCTTCTCGACATACTCCTTGTAGGCCTCCGGATCGTTCACCGTGATATGGCCGATGATATAGCCCTTGGGCATGTCGTGCTGTCCCCGTCCCCAGTCTTTGTTGGTCCGTGGCGGGCAAGCAGTGCCCGCCACGGACGATTTTTCGCATCACGGACGCGGGGCTGGCCCCGCGCCCCTGACCGGCATTACTGCGCCAGCCACGCCTGGAACTTGGCGTCCAGATCGTCGCGGTAGTCAGCCCACCAGTTGTAGTTGTTCACAAAGGTGTTCTTCGCGTTGTTGGGATCGGTCGGCATGTGCGGCGCCATTTCGATGCCCAGTTCGGCATGGGTCGACACCAGCGGGGCCGAGCTTTCACGCGCCGGACCGTAAGAGATGTACTTGGCCTGATCGGCCAGACGCTGGGTGTCGGTGGCGAACTTCACAAAGTCCAGAACCCGCGCCAGACGGTCCTCGGGCAGGCCCTCGGGGATCACCCAGCCGTCAAGGTCAAACATCTGCCAGTCCCAAGCCATGCCGATCGGCTGACCCTGCTCGACGATGGCCGAGAACAGGCGACCGTTGTAGGCCGATGCCATGAAGACTTCGCCATCCGCCAGCAGCTGCGGCGGCTCGGAGGAGGAGGACCACCAGATCGTCTGATCCTTGATGGTGTCCAGCTTCGCCAGCGCGCGTTCCTGACCTTCTTCGGTTTCCAGCACGTCGTAGACGTCTGCGTAGGCCACGCCGTCACACAGCAGCGCCCATTCCATGTTGGCGATCGGCTGCTTGTTCAGCGCGCGCTTGCCCGGATATTTTTCCATGTCAAAGACGTCGCAGGCACCGGTCGGCGGTTCGACGCCTTCGGGCACCATATCGGTGCGATAGCCAAAGGTCGTCGAGAAGACGATCTGCGGGATAAAGCAATCGGACACGATCATGTCGCCGAAGTCATCCGAGGCGTCCATGCCATCGGGACCCGGGGCAAGGATCTCGTCATGGTCGACTTCCATCGCCAGACCTTCGTCGCACAGGCGGATGGCGTCTGCTGCCTCGACGTCGACCAGATCCCAGGTGATGTTCTTGGCTTCGTTCATCGCGCGCAGCTTGGCGACGGCCTCGGACGAGCTTTCGTCCCAGGTTGCGGACACGCCCGAATTCATCGCCAGATACGGTTCGACATAGGCCTTCTGCTGCGACGCCTGATAGGCACCGCCCCAGCTGACCAGCGTCATGTCCATCGCCATGTCGGCATGGCTTTCGGCAAAGGCACCGGCTGCCGCAACGGTCAGGGCCGATGTCGCCAGCAGAGTCTTGGTGAGTTTCATGTCATACTCCCTAAAAACACCCGTTATCTTGATCGAGGCGATGTTACGGGTACGAACCTCGCCCCATGGTCGCCTGCCCCGTGAAACACCCCCACGCGGCAAGCGGCATTCAGATCACCCGGCGTCCAGCGCCCGGCAATCTTCGGGCAGCCAGCCGATTTCGATCTGGCTGCCGGGCTCCAGCCGGACCTGATCCGGTGCGTTCCGGGTCTTGATGACAAAGTTGTCATTGCCCGCCACGCGGAGCCTGGTTCGAAAGATATCGCCCATGTAGATGAATTCCAGCACCTCGGCCTTGAGCGTATGGGCACCGGGTTTCAGGCGGCCCTTGTTGAACTCCACCCGCTCGGGCCGGATGGACACGCGGGTGCGTTCGCCAACGGCGCTGACATTGACCGGCGTGGCGTCCAGCACCTCGCCATCGTCAAGCTGCACAACGCAGGCGTCGCCCTTGATCTCTTTGACCACGCCCTCCAGCGTGTTGTTCTCGCCAATGAACTGGGCGACAAAACTGTTCTGCGGCTTTTCGTACAGTTCATCCGGCGGGGCCAGCTGCTGAATGCGGCCATCGTTGAACACCGCAACACGGTCCGACATGGTCAGCGCCTCGGTCTGGTCGTGGGTCACGTAGACAACGGTGATACCAAGGCTGTGCGCGAGGTTGGTGATCTCGAACTGCATGTGTTCACGCAGCTGCTTGTCCAGCGCGCCAAGCGGTTCGTCCATCAGCACCAGTTCCGGTTCAAAGACCAAGGCGCGGGCCAGGGCGATCCGCTGCTGCTGACCGCCTGAAAGCTGCGCGGGACGACGCCCGCCAAATGCGCCCATCTGCACCATGTCCAGCGCGCGCTTGACCTTGGCCTCGCGGTCAGACTTGCCCAGCTTGCGCACCTCCAGCGGGAAGCTGAGGTTTTCCGCGACGGTCATGTGCGGGAACAGCGCGTAGTTCTGGAACACCATGCCGATGCCGCGCTTGTGCGGCGGAATGTTGTTGATGCTGACGCCGTCCAGCTTGATTTCGCCATGGGTGGCGGTCTCAAAGCCCGCCAACATCATCAGGCACGTTGTCTTGCCCGACCCCGATGGCCCAAGCATCGTCAGAAACTCGCCTTTAGGCATGCTGAGGTTCAGATCTTTGACGACAAGCGTTTCGCCGTCATAGCTCTTCTGCACGCGCTCAAAGGCGACGAAAGCGTCGCCACTTGCTCCATCAGCCACGTCAGACTCCCTGTCTGTTATGTATTCCGCGGATTTTCCCGCTGTGTTGACCCCAGACTAAAGCCTGTGCGCCCGATACTTGCAAGCAAATCGCTGGAATCTGCGTAACCAATGCGCAAATCAGTGACTTACGGTCAGAAAAACAGCGACTTGCAGGGCAAATGGCCGGTGATTTGGCACGATTCGGGCCGTCCGACTGCAACGCGTCAGAAGGCGGACGGCCCAAGACAGGTGAAAGCGGCCAAAAAGATTCACGTTATCAGAGGGTTTCAGCGCTGTTAGCGCAACCCTTAGGCGAGATTATCGGGCACGATCAGGCGTGTTTCCGGCGTGATCGCTGCCGCGATCCTCTGAAGGTGATCAGGACGGAAACCGATGCACCCTTCGGTCGGATAACCGGCGCGACGCCAGCGATGCAGGAAAATTGCAGAGCCCCGCCCCCTTTCCGCGCGAGGCCAGTTCCAGTCGGTCAACAGGACCAGATCATACAGTCGGTCGGCACGGCGCAGGCGTTCATGGCTCCACGCATAGGGCGCGCGGACCATCAGGTTATAATCTTCGTGCCGCGGATCGTCGGACCACAGGTCAGACGGACCGATGGGCACGGCCCAGTGTGTCGGCGGCGCGATCCTGTCGGGACGGTACAGCATTCCGGTGATACGGTGCACCCCCGCAGGGGTCGCACCGTCGCCTTCCCGCTTGTCAGTGGACACGCCGCCCCGACCCAGCGTACAGGGCCAGAGCCGCCCGCCAAACCGGACCCCAAGCCGTGTCAATACGAGGTCAGAGGCGCGCGGCGCTGGCATTTTCAGGCCGCTTCGGCGCGCTGGATGCGCTGCATCACATCGGCGGCAATTTCGAAGGACCGCAACCGGGCACCGTGATCATGGATCTGCCCGGTCAGGATCACCTCGTCCGGCGCATAGGTGGCGATGATCTCGCGCATCTGTGTCTCGACCTGAGCGGCATCGCCAACCGCACTGATCCGCAACGCCTCATCCAGCGCAGGCATCGCCCCGGCAGGCACCACTGTCGACAGATCATCGACAGGCGCAGGCAGCTTGCCCGGAGCGCCCGTGCGCAGCCGATAAAACGCCTGCTGCATGGTGGTCCGCAGTCGGCGCGCCTCTGCCTCCGTCTCGGCGGCAAAGACATTGACCGCGACCATGGCATGCGGACGTTTCAACGTGGCCGAAGGTTTGAAATAGCGGCGGTAGACCTCCAACGCCTGCCCCAGCATGGCCGGCGCGAAATGCGAGGCAAAGGCATAAGGCAGACCCAGCATCGCCGCCACCTGCGCACCGTGCAGCGACGACCCGAGGATCCAGATCGGCACCTCCGTTCCCTCTCCGGGCAAGGCCCGAACGGCGCGGTTTTCGTCTGGTGGCCCCATGAGATCGCGCAATTCTGCCACTTCTTCGTGGAAACGTTCGGCACGCGCGTGCTGAACACCCAGCGCCCGCATGACCGCATGGTCACCGCCCGGCGCCCGGCCAAGCCCAAGGTCGATCCGGTCGGGATACAATGTGGCCAGCGTGCCAAACGCCTCGGCCACGGCCAGCGGCGCATGGTTGGGCAGCATGATGCCCCCGGCCCCGACGCGCATATGACGGGTCAGGCCCGCCACATGGCCGATCAAAACCGCGGTCGCCGCAGAGGCGATCCCCGGCATGTTGTGGTGTTCCGCCATCCAATACCGGTGATAGCCCCAATCTTCGGCATGGCGGGCAAGCGCGCCGGTGTTGCGCAGCGCATCGGCAGCGGTCGAGCCTTCGGGCACGGGGGACAGGTCAAGCAGCGAATAACGCATCAGGCATTCTCCTTTGACACCTAGCTAGGAACCCATGGCAGCCCTGACAACGGCGCCACCCCCTACGTCAGCCGAGTGGCCGGTATGACCGTTACAGCAAATGCCCTGATTTCTCTGCTTTGACAGCCAGATAGCGGCTGTTGAACGGAGTTTCACCAACCTTGAGCGGGACACGTTCGGACACACCGATGCCACAGCTTTCCATCATCCGCATCTTGGCCGGATTGTTCGTCATCAGGCGCACCGTGTCAAAACCCAGCTTGCCAAGGATCGCCGCACCCAGACGAAAATCCCGTTCGTCATCCTCAAAGCCCAGCCGGTGGTTGGCCTCGACCGTGTCGAACCCCTGATCCTGCAAGGCATAGGCACGCATCTTGTTGGCAAGGCCGATGCCACGCCCTTCTTGTTGAAGGTACAACAGCACGCCCGCGCCCTCTTGACCCATCTGGGTCAGCGCAGCGTTCAGTTGTGGCCCGCAATCGCATTTCAGCGACCCCAGCAAGTCACCGGTGAAACAGGCAGAATGCAGGCGCGACAACACGGGCCGCGCCCGATCCGGGCGCCCGATCTCGATGGCGTAATGCTCTTCCGAACCGTCCGCCGGGCGAAAGATATGCAGGCGGGCATTTTCGGCGGCCCGCAGGGGAACACGGGCCGACACCACGTGCGACAGATCCGGCAGGGCCTGCAATAACGGCGCCGCTTCGGCGCCCTCGACCTCCAGCAAGCCTTGGGACACGGCCATCCCCGGGGCAACCGGGACCACAAGCGCCGCAGGCAACAGCCGCGCGCCCTTGCACAATTGCAGGGCAAGGCGATGCGCCGCCGCAGATCCTTCACGCCGGGTCTGCAATGGCCCCTTCATCGGATTGGCAAGATCATCGGCCGGGTCAGACAGATCCTGCACCCAGGATAGTCGTGCATCCGCGGGGACAATGATCCGGGCCACGTCGCCGTCATAGGCCCTCGCCTTGAGCGTTGCCGACCGGCGGTCCGTCAGCGCCAGATCCATCGGCCCCAGAGCCTGAAGCGCGCGCAACCGGTCCTCGGAGAGGGTTTCGGCAGAGGCCACCAGCACATGCCCGCCATCGATACACAAACCGACGGGAACCCCCATACGCAGGTCCGCCCGTGCCCGCGCAAGTATTTCAACTAGGTCCGGTCTCAGTCCCACAAATCTGTTCTCCGGCTGGTCAACTCCCCGGCTTTCTGTAACATTTCAAGCCTCAGCACACGAGGACGTGAACGCGTTGCAGCAAATCTTGCCGGAGGCGCACTCTGTCCACATCTGGCAGGAAAGGCAACACGGAGGACCGGGCTCATGGCGCAACTGCGAAACATTCTTCTTGTCGATGACGAGGAAGACCTGCGAGAAGCGCTGGCCGAACAATTGGTCATGACGGAAGACTTCGAAGTGTTCGAAGCAGACGCAGGTGCCAGCGCCATGGCGCGGATCAAGGAACAGATCTATGACCTGATCATCCTTGATGTCGGCCTGCCAGATACCGACGGCCGCGAACTGTGCCGACTGATGCGCAAGCAGGGCGTCAAATCGCCAATCATCATGCTGACCGGCCACGACAGCGATGCCGACACGATCCTTGGTCTGGACGCAGGTGCCAACGATTATGTCACCAAGCCTTTCAAGTTTCCCGTCCTGCTCGCCCGGATTCGTGCCCAATTGCGCCAGCACGAACAATCCGAGGATGCCGTGTTCTCTGTTGGCCCCTACACCTTCAAACCGGCGATGAAGATGCTGGTGACGGAAGATGACCGCAAGATCCGCCTGACCGAGAAAGAGACAAATATTCTCAAGTTCCTCTACCGCTCGACCGAGGGGGTGGTGCCACGCGACACGCTGCTGCACGAGGTCTGGGGCTACAACGCCGGGGTGACAACGCACACGCTGGAAACCCACATCTACCGCCTGCGCCAAAAGATCGAACCCGATCCGTCGAATGCACGACTTCTTGTGACGGAATCTGGCGGCTACAGACTGGTAAGCTGACCACGCCGCACTTAAGTAGAATTGCGGAAATCGGGCAGCCCGCGCTAGGACTGCCCATAGCAGAGCTTGACCCAGATCAAAGTTTTATGCCGTTGGCAGCTTTTAGGGTAAGCTCAAGAGATCCCGTTGCATGTGCGGGTCATCACATGCACCTCCCTGTTGGACCTGGCCGGGCACTTTGCCCGGCCTCTTTTTTTTGGCTGGTCAAAAGGGTCGACACTCAGGCCCCGGGCAGCTCCGCCTCGTCACGCAGGTTGTCCCGCAGGGTCATGACTTCGTCGCGCAGGCGCGCGGCCTCGGACATGGTCAGCCCGGACCTCTCCAGAAAACAGCGCGCCACATCTTCGCTGGCCTCGCGAAGGCGATTGCCCTCTTCCGTCAGGCGGATCCGCACCTGCCGTTCGTCCAGCGGATCGCGCAACCGCGTCAGCAGGCCCTTGGCCTCCAGTCGCTTGACCAGCGGCGTCAGCGTGTTCGAGGCCAGTTGCATCTGCACCGCAAGGGATCCCAGCGTCCGGTCATCTTCGGACCACAGCGCGGACAGCACAAGATATTGCGGATAGGTCAGGCCCATCGGGTCCAGCAAGGGTTTATATGCCTGCTGCATGGCGTGTCCCGCCGAATACAGCGCAAAGCAGAGCATTTCCGAAGGGGACAGGGTCTTGGTCATGACGCAGGAATAAATCGTGCAGGAATAATTCGCAAGCGTTGACATCCGGGTGTGCGATCCAGATATTTCGCACAGGAACAATTCCTGCGCGAAAGGAGAAACTCATGAGCGTCGACGCAAAATACTGGACCGAAGCCTGGGCAACCGGCGGTGGCCGCAACGGCAGCGCCGGGCTGGCCTCGGGGATGCTGACCGTGACCATGACCAGCCCCACTGAACTGGGTGGCTCGGGCAAGGGGCACAACCCCGAAGAGCTGTTCGCGACCGGTTACGCCGCCTGCTACCTTGGCGCGATGCGCTTTGCCGCGCAGAGCGAAAAGCTGGGCAGCGTGCCCGATGACGCCAAGGTGACCGCGCATGTGGGCATCGGCCCGCGCAGCGACGGTGGTTTTGGCCTCAAGGTGAAACTGGCGGTGTCGATGCCGGGTGTCGAACGTGACGTGGCTGAAAAGATCGCCGAGCGCGGCCATTTCATCTGCCCCTATTCGAACGCGACCAAGGGCAATATCGACGTGGAAACCGAAATCGTCTGAGCCTTGCGGCGCGGAGAGGTCAGCCCTCACGCGCCTCGATGAACTGGCGCACCGCTTCCTGCACATGGCGGAAGCGGTCGCCCCCAAGGTGCTTGCCACCGTACCAGCGCGTCACCACGACAATCGTGTCGCGCAGATCCTCGCGCTCTAGCATACGCAGGATCACCATGCCCGCCCCGCTTTCACCGTCGTCGTTCTTGATCGGGCCATCCTGCGTCAGGCAGCCCCAAGTGTTATGCGTGGCCTTGGCGAACTTTTTGTTCCGCTTGAGCTCTTTCAGAAAGGCCGCAGCCTCGTCCGGAGAACGGCAGGGTCCACCGGACACGGCGTATTTCGACCCGCGGTCAGAGATGATGTTTTCGAGGATCAGCATGGTGCTGCCGGTCCTACGCGCTGCCCGTGCCAGCGTCCAGCATTAGGCCGATGCGGCACAAAAAAGGGCGCCCCAAAAGGCGCCCTTTCGACTGTCAGGAACAGATGCGGATTACTCCTCCGCTTCTTCCTTTTGCTTGACGACTTCTTCGCCGGTCTCCTGGTCGACCATCTTCATGGCCAGACGGACCTTGCCGCGATCGTCGAAGCCCAGCAGCTTGACGTAAACTTCCTGGCCTTCCTTCAGAACGTCCGAAGGATGGTTCAGGCGGCGGTTTTCAATCTGCGAGACGTGCACAAGGCCGTCACGCTTGCCAAAGAAGTTCACGAAGGCGCCGAAATCGACGATCTTCACGACCTTGCCCTTGTAGATTTTGCCCTCTTCCGGCTCTGCCACGATCGAATAGATCATGTCATAGGCCTTCTGGATGGACTCACCGTCCGGCGAGGCGATCTTGATGATGCCGTCGTCGTTGATGTCGACCTTGGCACCCGAGGTTTCCACGATCTCGCGGATGACCTTGCCGCCCGAACCGATCACTTCGCGGATCTTGTCCGTCGGGATCTGCATGGTTTCGATGCGCGGCGCGTGGACGCTGAACTCACCTGCGGTGGTGATGGCCTTGGACATCTCGCCGAGGATGTGCATCCGGCCTTCCTTGGCCTGAGCCAGGGCGGTTTTCATGATCTCGGGCGTGATGCCTGCGACCTTGATGTCCATCTGCAACGAGGTGATGCCGTTCTCGGTGCCTGCCACTTTGAAGTCCATGTCGCCGAGGTGATCCTCGTCGCCAAGGATGTCGGTCAGGATGCCGTAGGAACCGTCTTCTTCCAGCACGAGGCCCATGGCCACACCGGCCACCGGCGCCTTGAGCGGAACACCTGCATCCATCATCGACAACGAGCCGCCACAGACCGAAGCCATGGAGGACGAACCGTTGGATTCGGTGATCTCGGAGACCACGCGGATGGTATAGGGGAAATCGGTTGCGGCGGGCAGAACGGCCTGAAGCGCGCGCCATGCCAGCTTGCCGTGACCGATTTCACGACGGCCGGGCGAACCCACGCGGCCAACCTCGCCAACCGAATACGGCGGGAAGTTGTAATGCAACAGGAAGTTCGAACGGTAGTTGCCGTGCAGCGCGTCGATGATCTGCTCATCGTCGCCGGTGCCCAGCGTGGTCACGACCAGCGCCTGCGTTTCACCACGGGTGAACAGGGCCGAACCGTGGGTCCGGGGCAGAACCGAGGTTTCCGACACGATCGAACGCACCTGGTCCAACGCACGGCCGTCGATGCGGCGCTTGTTCTTGACCACATCCGAGCGCAGCACCTGGCTTTCCAGCTTTTTCAGCGCCGAGCCGAGGTTGGCGTCAGCCAGTTGCTCTTCGGTAAGGCCTGCCTTGATCTCTTCCTTGACCGCGGCAACGGTTGCGACACGCTCTTGCTTGTCCGAGATGGCGTAAGCCGCCTTCATCTTTTCTTCGCCAGCGGCGCGGACAACTTCGAACAGCTCGGAGTAATCCGGCGGGGTAAAGTCGAACGGCTCTTTCGCGGCGTCTTCGGCCAGCGAGATGATCAGGTCGATCACCGGCTGGATCTGCTCATGTGCGAACAGAACCGCGCCCAGCATCTCATCCTCGGTCAGCTCGTAAGCTTCCGATTCCACCATCATCACGGCGTCCTTGGTGCCGGCGACGACAAGGTCCAGACGCTGCTCGGGATTGTTGCGCAGCTGGTCCATGTCTTCGACAGTCGGGTTCAGGACGTATTCGCCATCCTCGAAACCGACGCGGGCACCGGCGATCGGTCCGCGGAAGGGGGCGCCGGAGATGGTCAGCGCGGCTGAGGCGGCGATCATCGCCACGATGTCGGGATCGTTGACCAGATCGTGCGACAGCACGGTGCACATCACCAGAACTTCGTTTTTGAAGCCGGGCACGAACAACGGACGGATCGGGCGGTCGATCAGGCGCGCGGTCAGCGTTTCTTTTTCGGTGGGGCGCGCCTCACGCTTGAAGAAACCGCCCGGGACCTTGCCCGCCGCGTAGTATTTTTCCTGGTAGTGGACGGTCAGGGGAAAGAAGTCCTGGCCTTCCTTCGCCTGCTTGGCAAAGGTCACGTTGGCCATGACGCTGGTTTCGCCCAGCGTGGCAATCACGGTGCCATCCGCCTGGCGGGCAACCTTGCCGGTTTCCAGTGTGAGCGTTTCCTCGCCCCACTGCATCGTCTTCTTAACTTCGTTGAACATCAGTTATCCTCTTGGAGGCGCTCCCGAGCCCTCTCGGGTCCTCCGTTTGACTGGCGGCCCCATTGCCGCCGACCCCTTCATCATCCCATGCGCCGGGGTCAAAGCGTCACGTCTCAGATGCGCGCGCAATACAGCGTTTCCCCCGAAATGAAAAGAAAAACCCGCGTCCCGCGCCACCCGATTGCAGTAGAATCAGGCGATATCCGGCGCGTATCGCCCGCAACACGGCCCCACATGCCGTTTGCCGGAACCGGGCGGCGTGCTACAGGGTGGCATTGATTTCGAAAAGACATGCTCATGACCCTTCTGCAAATTGCTTCTCTCCTCATCGTGCTGGCCGCCGTCTTTGGCGCGATCAACTACTTCGTGCTCAAACTGCCCTCGGCCATTGGCATTCTCGTGGTGGCGCTGGTGGCGTCGATGGCCGCGCTGGGACTGGACCGGTTGGTGCCCTCGTTGACACTGGCCGAAGACCTGCGAGGCATCGTCACCGGCATCGATTTCTCTGATGCGCTGCTGGAAGGCATGCTGGGGCTGCTGCTGTTCGCGGGGGCGCTTCACGTCAAGCTGTCTGACCTGCGCGCGGTCTGGCCCACGGTTCTGTTGATGGCGACAATCGGCGTGGCCCTGTCCACCGCCGTTATCGGTTTGGGCTTTCACTGGTTGACGGGAGCGCCGCTGCTGATCGCCCTGGTGTTTGGCGCGCTGATCTCTCCCACTGACCCCGTGGCGGTCATGGGCGTTCTGAAAGAGGCCAAGCTGCGCAAATCACTGGAAACGCAGGTTGCGGGCGAAAGCCTGTTCAACGATGGCGTGGGCTATGTTGTCTTTTTGGTTCTGGTCGGACTGGCGTTTCCGGCCCTGTCACACGGACATGGTGATGCGGCACATGCCAGCCCTGCGATGGACGCGCTGCAATTATTTGCACAAGAAGCGCTGGGTGGCGCGGCCCTGGGGCTGGTGCTGGGCTGGCTTACCTTCCGGGTCATGCGCCACATCGACGACTACGCGCTGGAGGTGCTGATCACGCTCGCGCTGGCCTTTGGCGGCTATGAACTGGCCATCTCGCTGCATGTCTCTGCACCCATCGCCGCGGTCTGCGCCGGTCTGCTAATCGGAGACATCGGGGCGAAACACGGCATGTCCGAACTGACCCGCGAATATGTCGAGAAGTTCTGGGTGCTGGTGGACGAGATCCTGAACGCGGTTCTGTTCATGCTGATCGGGGTTGAAATCTTTGCCGTGCAACTGGAAACCGACATGCTTGTGACCGGGGTGCTTTGCATCGCGCTGGCGCTGACCGGACGTCTGGCGGCGGTTGTCGTGCCGATCATGATACTGAAACCCTTCCGCAGCTTTGCGCCGGGGGTCATGCCAATCATGACATGGGGCGGCCTGAAGGGCGGCATTTCCGTCGCGCTGGCCCTGTCTCTGCCGGACAGCGAATGGAAGCCGCTGATCCTGACGGTGACCTATGTGATCGTGGTGTTTTCGATCATCGTGCAGGGGCTGACCATCGGGCGGCTGGCCAATCGCGTCGGGCGGGAACCGGATCTGGTCTGACCGGCGTCAGACCTTGTCCAGCATGGCGCGTTCGGCCCGGTTCAACCGGGCCAATGCCTCTTCCGGTGCCCGGGCTCGGTTCCAGATCGCGAGGCAGGATTCAGGCGACCACGGCAGCGCGGCCTCGGCCATCCAGCGACGCAGGTGCACTGGCAATGCATCATAGGCCTGCATCGCGTCCCGGTTGCGGTTGCGTCTGCGCAGGGACACCGCCCCAAGATTTCCGTTCCGCTTCCGTCCCGACATCAGGCCAATCCCCACGTGGCCCGACCTAGGCAAAGCCGGGTTGGAACAGGGCGGCTGTCAAAGCCGCGCGACGCAAATGCAAGCATGGGCGAGATCTCCTGACGACAAGATTGCTATGTTATAACATTACAAATCTCGACATGGCCATAACCACCCTGCCCCCAGAAACGGAAAACGCCCGCCTCCTTGCGGAGACGGGCGCCTGTCCCTCGATCGGGGCTGTCTGCCTTAGCGGCGGATGCCCAGACGGCCGATCAGCGTCTTGTAGCGCGCTTCCTCTTTGCCCTTGAGGTAGTCCAGCAGCTTACGGCGCTGAGCAACCAGCTTCAGAAGGCCACGACGCGAGTGGTTGTCCTTCTTGTGGGTCTTGAAGTGTTCGGTCAGCGTGGTGATACGCGAGGTCAGGATGGCCACCTGCACTTCGGGCGAACCGGTGTCGCCTTCTTTGGTGGCATATTCCTTCATCAGACGGTTCTTTTCTTCCGCGGTGATCGACATCGGGGTCTCCTTTCGATTACAAAGGGTTATGGCACAAGCCGGGATGTCGTCCAGCAAGGCCCGTGGAGAAATCCGCCGCAGCGGATGCGCGCAGTTACGCGATTCCGCTTTGCTTGGCAAGGCAAAGCCGCATCAGCCCGCCAGATCCAGCGCCGCCGCATCGCTTTCGCCCACCAGCACGATAGACTCCAGCGGTGGAGCCTCGGCCGTGGGCAGACTGGCCAGAACCGTGCCGCCAAGCCGGATGTCCGTCATCTCGGGATTGTCCGGACGGGGAGCCATATCCAGTTCCGGTTCGGGGGCGTCCAGACTGTCGTCGTAGACAATCACCAGCTGATCCTCGGACGCATCGAAGTCCAGCGGTGCACTGGTATGCCCGCCACCCCCCTCCTCCGTCTGGGCCGACACCCGAAAGGCGTCCAGATCCAGCAGATCGGCCCCGGGGGCCAGTCCAATCGGATCCGGCTCGGCCACGGGTTCCAGCCCCGGCATATTGATCAATCCCATGCGGGCAAACAACGAGCGCCCCTCTTCCAGAACCTCGTCATCGGGCAGCACCCCGGCGTCGCCGTCCCAATCCACATCCATCCTAAATTGGAAATCGGCCAGCGATGCGGGCGACATGTCATCCCCCTCATCGTTTGCGCCCTCCGGCAACGGATCCTCATCCTCACCGATACTGACGATCGCAACCGACCCCAGCGCCATCAGCCCCATCAGTCCAGCCAGTAAATACATCGGCAAAGCCCTGTTTGCAGCCCCACCAAGCACCCCGCAGCAGGATGCCCCGCCCCCCGGAACCGCCAGAGTCTTACGATGCGCCAAGTTAAGGCCGGCTTACTCCGCGGGATCGCGCGTTTCGATTTCCTCGACCTTCTCGCTGACCTTGTTGTCGATCTCTTCAATGATCGCGGTGGCAAGGTCGCCAAGGATTGGAACGAACTCTATCTGGCTGAGGAGGATCACAAGGGCGGACACCAGCGCCGTCGCCCCGACCGCCGTCCCAAGACCCAGAGCCAGCCCGCGAATGAACTGCCACAGGGCCAGCCGCCAGATGCTGTTGTGCACGCGGACAAAACGATGCTGGTTGAGGGTCTCGACCTCTTCGGCCAGTCGGGCAAGCTCCTGGCGCAAGGCTTCGCTGTCGGTCTCAGGCGGCATAGCGCAACTCCACTGGCCAGGGTTCGGGACGGACCGAATAGGCCACGTACAGCGGATGGCGCGGATGGCCTGCCTTGGTCAAGCCCAAGTGACACACCCGGCCTGCCAGCAGCGGCGCAAGGCGCGGCCCTGCATCGTGCAGGTCACCATGAACGCCCCATGCAGCAAGCGTCATCTCTGCCTTGGTTGACCAGTCGCGCAGCAGATCGGCGTTTTCCGGCCCTTCGGGATCTTCGGCCCGGCGCAAATCCTCTGGCCGCGTGGCTCGAAAGGCAAAGAGGTTGGCAATCCGCATCCCGCCAAATCCCAGCGCCTTGGTCCGGCGCTGGCAGCGTTCGATGGTCGGGTCGTTCTGAAACTCGCTGGCGGTCGACGGGTTCAGCATGACAAACAGCAATTCGCCCGCGTCCCCGTCCCAAACACGGCGCAGCCCGTAACGGTAGGTTTCGCAGGGCGAATACCACGCCGTACTACGTTCTCCGTCTTTTTCCGCATGTCGTTCGATCATGGCGCCAAGCTGCAACGCACCTGTCCGGGGTTCAAGGGCGATTGACATTCCGCCTGGCCTGCGGCCCCCTGCGCCCGACAAACGGAGCCCGCCCATGAACATCGACATGATCCAAGCCGCAGCCGACCGCGCCCGTGGCGTCACCCGCCGCACGCCCCTGCTGTCTTCGCCCGCGTTGGATGCGCTTGCGGGACGCCGTGTCCTTGTGAAACCGGAATGTTTGCAACACACCGGCAGCTTCAAGTTTCGCGGCGCATGGTCTGCACTGACCGCGATGCCAGAGAAACAGCGCGCCAAGGGCGTGATCGCCTTCTCCTCGGGCAATCATGCGCAGGGAGTCGCTCTGGCCGCGCAACGTCTTGGAGTGCCGGCGGTGATCCTGATGCCATCCGACGCGCCTGCGGCCAAGATCGAGGGCACCCGCAGCTACGGTGTCGAGGTTGTCTTGTATGACCGCGGGCGCGAAAGCCGCGAAGAAATTGGCGCAAGGCTGGCTCAGGACCGCGGTCTGACCCTTGTGAAACCCTATGACGAACCTCAGGTCATCGCCGGTCAAGGCACCTGTGGGCTGGAGATCGCGGAACAGGCCGCCGAACAAGGAGTGACAACGGCGGATGTGCTGGTGTGCTGCGGCGGCGGCGGGTTGACCGCCGGGATCGCGCTGGCGCTCGAGTCCAAGGCCCCCGGTCTGCGTGTCCGCCCCGCCGAGCCAGAAGGGTTCGACGACACGGCCCGGTCGCTGCGGTCCGGCCAGCGCGAAAGCAATCCGGCCGAAGCCGGAGGCCTTTGCGACGCCATCCTGACCCCCACCCCGGGCGAACTTACCTTTCCCATCGTCTCGCGGCTGTGCGGCCCCGGCATCGTTATCAGCGACGACGAAGTCCTGAAGGCCATGGCGCTGGCACTCCGCCATCTCAAGGTGGTGGCGGAACCGGGCGGTGCCGTGGCGCTGGCGGCGGCCCTGTTCCACGGAGACGAGATTTCGGGTGACGCCGTGATCTGCACCATCTCGGGCGGGAACCTCGACAGCGCCGTGCTGGCGCGGGCGGTTTCTACGATCGACTGACGGGCTCCGGGTCGGGAAAACCGCAGGGGCGAACGCAACGTCAACCTGATATGCTTATGGCACCACCCGCCCAAGGGAGAACGCCATGCGCCGCCCGGTTGCCTTATTTGCCGCCCTGACCCTGTCCGCCCTGCCCGCCACGGCAGAGCAGCATCTGCTGGGATTCGATCTGGACAGCTTTGGCAAGACGGTGCTGTCGCGCAAACAGTTCGCCAGCGATGCCGTCCCCGAAGCCGCCTTTGGCGCCTATAACAACGAGTTCATCTCTGCCTATTCGAGCCAGTCCGTCTTTGCCCGGATCGGGCGCTCTGTCGGGCGGCTGGACGTGGCGACGGACAAGGGTGTTTTTCCCTGCACCGCGTTCCTTGTCGACGATGACCTGCTGATGACCAACAACCATTGTGTGCCCGGCATTCTCGACGATCCGCGGGCCGAGGCGAGTTCCATCGTCGGGGTCCGTTTCGTTATGGGCTACACCCGCGAGGGCGTCACAGAAGGCACCAGTTCCTTCCTCGTCGATCCCGTGCCGGTCGAAACCTCCAAGCCGCTGGACTATACGCTGCTACGAATCCTTGGCGATATGCCGGGGCGCGCGTTCGGCACGCTGCAACTGGCCGCTGTCACACCGCAGGACAACGATCCCTACTGGATCATCGGCCACCCGATGGGCGAAGCGCAGCGCATCAGCCGCGAACAATGCCGCGCAAATGCGCCTGCCCTGTCAGACAACAAGCTTTTGCATACCTGTGACACCATGCCGGGAAACTCAGGCTCGCCGGTGATCGATGCGGGAACGCGGCAAGTTGTCGGGCTGCACCACGCCGGATCCGCCAACAACAGCGTCAACTACGCCATTCCCATGGCCGCAATTCTCGCGGCCTCGTCCGTTCTGTCGCCCGCCAAGCGCGACGATGGCCTGTCGGACGACGAGGGCCGCGCCCTGATGCGCCTGTCAGACGCCTTGCTGATCGAAGACAACGGCGCCCGCCGCCTTGCGCTGGAAACCCTTGTGGCCGAAGCACCGGAGACATCAGCCGCCCGCACGGCGGCCCGCCTATTGGCGGCCTTGCAGCCGGTCGCCCCGCCGCCCGTCCCTGAACCGACGCTCGGTCAGCGCATGGCAGGTGACGGCGATGTGCAGGCCTGCGACCGTCTGGCCGGAGATCGGTTCCACCCTGATCGCGCCACCGGAGCGATGATTGCGCCGGGCATCGTCTTTGAGGACATCGTGCCCGAAACCGCCATAGCCGCCTGCATGACCGCGTTGGAGAGCTTTCCCGATCACCCCCGCCTGACCGCGTTCCTGGCCGAGGCGTTGTCGGCGGCGGAACGCTATGACGAGGCGTTGGCCGCCTATCGCAACGCCGCCAATGCCGGCGACGCAGTCGGGCAAGCGGGCCTTGGCGTGGCGCTGCTGTGGGGTCTGGGAACCGAGGCCGATCCCAGCGAAGCGCGCCGCTGGTTGGAAAAGGCCGCAGCGCAGGGACATCCGATCGCCCAGACCGGTCTGGCCGTTATCTATGACCTGGGCCGTGGGGCCACAGCCGATCCCGCCCGTGCGTTGAGCCTGTATACCGAGGCCGCGAATTCTGGCTATCACGGCGCACAGGAACAACTGGGCGAACTCTATCTCGAAGGGCGCCTTGTCGAAAAATCCGAACGGGCCGCCGCCGCGTGGTTCGAAAAAGCAGCCCATCAGGGCAACCGCGAAGCCCAATACCAATTGGCCCTGCTGCTTGTGGATGGCCAAGACCTGCCGCGCGATAGCCAACAGGCGATCCGCTGGGCCCGTGCCGCCGCAGACAATGACCACCCGGAGGCCACGCGCCTCATGGGTAGCCTGTTCTTCCATGGCATCGGTGCTGAGCAGGCCGATGACGAGGCGGCGCTCTGGTTCCAGAAGGCTGCGAACCTTGGCGATGCTGTCTCGATGGGTAATCTCGCCTGGATGCACGAGGCGGGCCGAGGCGTGGACCGAGCGCCTGAAAAAGCGGCGGACCTCTATGTCCAATCGCTGCGCGCGGGCAACGATTGGCCTGTTACGCGCCCACCCGCGGAATGGTCATCCGAAACGGCCAAGGCTCTGCAACGCAAGCTGTCGGAAAGCGGTATCTACAGCGGCCCGGCGAACGGACGGATCGGGGCAAGCACTCAGGACGCCATGCGCCGGCTCTTGCCCTAGGGGACGGTTCAGTCCAGCCGCCGCGCTTCGTCCTGCAACATGACAGGGATGCCATCCCGGATCGGATAGGCCAGACCGGCCGCCTTGCTGACCAGTTCCTGCCGGTCCGAGTCATAGCGCAGGCCGGTCTGCGTTACCGGGCAAATCAGCGCCTCAAGCATCCGCCGGTCAATCTCGTTGCTCATTGTATCAGGTCCTCTTCGCCGCCGCGCAGCGCGTATTCGATCAGGGTGACAAGCGTTTCGCGCCGCGTGCTCAGCGACGGGGCCTCCAGCAGCGCCTGCTTGTCCTCCGGGTTGAACTCCAACAGCATGGACAGAGAATTGAGCAACAACTCATCATCCGCCTGTTGCAGCGTGTCCCAATCTGCGGACAGCTCTTTCGACGTGAAAAAACGGTCCAGCAGCGCCATGAACTGCGCCCGGTCAAAGGTGGGATCGCTTTCCGCGCCTTGCTGATCGCGTTCGAACCCGTCCCAACTGACCTCGCAGCGGCGGTAGGGTGTAAACCCTTCGACCTCGGATGTGATGCGGAAGCGCGAGATCCCGGTCAGCGTGATCATGTAACGCCCGTCCTCGGTTTCCGAGAACTGCGTGACCCGTCCGGCGCAACCGATCCGGTGCAGCCCCTTTTCCTCGCGCCCGGGCACATGATGCGGCTGCACCATGCCGATCAGCCGCGTATCGGTCTTGAGGCAATCATCAAGCATCGCGAGGTAACGCGGCTCGAATATGTGAAGCGGGAGGCGCGCCCGTGGAAGCAGCAGCGCCCCCGGCAAGGGAAAGACCGGGATCTTGCCCGGCAGATCTTTGAGCCGTGTCATACCGGACAAGGTAGATTGCCCCGACCGTCAGGCAAATATCATCGAGCTCAGTTTTCGACGCCCGTTCAGGGCCACCGGATCGTTGGGTTTGAGCGCCTCGAAGATGGTGAAAAGCTGGGCCTTGGCGGCACCGTCATTCCACTCGCGGTCACGGCGGAAGATTTCCAATAGCTGATCCACCGCGCCTTCGGCATCACCTGCCGCGTAGATGGCCTGCGCCAGATCGAAACGCGCCTGATTGTTCGCGGGATCGGACTCGACCGCTGCTGTCAGCTCAGCAATCGGACCGGCATCGGCGGCCTGCCGCGCCAGTTGCAGCTGTGCGTGGGCCGCTTCCAGTTCGGGCGCGCTGGAAATTTCGGCAGGGGCACCGTTCAGGATGGCCTCGGCCTGATCCAGATCGTCCATGGCAATATGCGCCCGCACAAGGCCGCCGTAGGCAGCTGCGTGGTTCGGCTCTTCTTCAAGGATCGCGGCAAAGGTTTGTGCCGCATCGACGGCTGCGCCCTGCTCCAGCATCTCTTCTGCGGCGGCCACGGCGTCATCCAGCCCGCCCGAGGCATCCCCGCCCGAAGCCTGCACGACCCGGTCGATAAAGGCATTCAGCTCGGACTGTGGAAGCGCGCCCTGGAAGCCGTCCAGCGGCTGCCCCTTGTAGAAGGCGTAGACCGTCGGGATCGACTGAATCCGCAACTGGCCGGCGATGTTCTGCGCCTCGTCGACGTTGACCTTGACCATGCGCACCGCGCCCTTGGCGGCCTTCACGGCGTCTTCGAGCATCGGGCCAAGCGTCTTGCAGGGGCCGCACCACGGCGCCCAGAAATCGACGATTACGGGAACCTCGGCGGATCCGTCCACGACCTCGGCCATGAACTCGGCTTCCGAGATGTCCTTGACCAAATTCTCTGCGGCCGGTTGGCCGGTGCCCAGTTCCAGCATCTCACCCTCATGCGGTTGAATATGTCTTTGGGCGTAGATGGCGCAGCAAGCCTCATGATGCAAGGGGAGCGCACCGCGCATCCCCCATCATCGCCCTATTGTCGGGCCGTTCCCGGCCCCGTCAGCCTCAGAGATCGAAGGTCGCAAAGACCGGCGCGTGGTCCGACGGTTTTTCCCAACCGCGCGCCGCGCGCAGGATGCGGCTGGAATGGGTCGCATTGGCAATGTCCGGTGTCGCCCAGACGTGATCCAGCCGCCGTCCCTTGTCGGCGGCGTCCCAATCGCGCGCGCGGTAGGACCACCAGCTGTACAGCTTGCCCACCGGCAGGTCCTTGCGGGTCACATCGACCCAATCGCCTGCTTCCTGCGCCGCGCCCAGCGCCTCGACCTCGACCGGGGTGTGCGAGATGACCTTGAGCATCTTCTTGTGGTCCCAGACGTCATCTTCCAGCGGCGCGATGTTCAGATCGCCGACCAGCACGGATTTCTGCGGCTTTTCCGAGGCGAACCAATCGCGCATCCCGGCCACGTAATCCAGCTTTTGCCCGAACTTGATGTTTTTCTCGCGGTCCGGCACGTCGCCGCCGGCTGGCACATAGAAATTATGGATGGTCACGCCGTTTTCCAGCCGCCCCGCCACATGGCGGGCATGCCCGAGGTCAGCGAAATCCTTGTCACCTGCGTCTTCGATCGGCAGCTTGGACAGGATCGCAACGCCGTTGTATCCCTTTTCGCCCCGGGCAACCATGTGGGTATAGCCCAGCGCGGCAAAGACCTCGTGCGGGATCTTGGCGACCGGCGACTTGCATTCCTGCAAGCACAGCACATCGGGCGCCTCTTCGGTCAGCAGTTTCTCGACCAGCCCCGCCCGCAGCCGGACCGAGTTGATGTTCCAGGTGGCGAGCGTAAAGGGCATGAGCGACTCCGGTTTCAGGTCCGGCGAGACTGCCAAGCCGGGGGCCTGCGCGCAACCGGGTTTAAAGGCGGCGATTTTCGGGATGAAAATCGCGCTATATCAATCAGATAATCTCGTCTTCATCAAACAGTGGCGGCGCATCCAGCTCGGCATCGAACCGCTCGGCGGCGGCTTCGGCCTTTTTCGGCTCCAGCGGCTGGGCAATATGGAACAGCGCGTCCCCTTCGTTGACCACTGGCAGGTCCGAACGCCCGACAAGGATCCCGGTTTCCTCGGCCAGAACTTCGGCCTCGCGCTGACCGAAGGGATCCGACACCACACCCAGCACCTGCCCCGCCTCGACAAAATCGCCACGCCGTTTCAGCGTGCGCAACAAACCACCCGACGGGGCCCGCACCCAAGACGATTTCTCGCAAATCACCGAGGCGACCCGGGCACGCGGAACGCCGCGTTCGGCGATCATGCCCAGCCGCGCCATGACACGCAGGATACCGGCAACACCGGCCCGGGCGGCATGTTCGTCGAATCGCAGCCCCTCGCCCGCCTCGTAAAGCAAAACGTCGACCCCGGCGTTCTGCGCGACCAGCCGCAGCGAGTTCTCGCGCGTCTTGGACATCATCGTGACCGGCGCGGCAAAGGCCGCCCCCAGTTCGCGCAACCGCGCGTTGCCAGCCGTCAGACGGATCTGCGGCAGGTTGGTGCGGCCCACGGCCGCCGAATGCAGGTCGATCCCCACGTCGCAGCGCATCACGATTTCCGTCAGGAACAGATGTGCCAGCCGCGCGGCCAGGGATCCTGCGGGCGATCCCGGGAAACAGCGGTTCAGGTCCCGCCGGTCCGGCAAATAACGTGACCGGTTGATAAAGCCGAAAGAGTTGACGATAGGAACCGCCACCAGCGTGCCTGACATGCGCGACAGGGGCGCGGCGCGCAGCAGGCGGCGCACGATCTCGACCCCGATGACCTCGTCCCCGTGGACGGCCGCCGACACGAACATCACCGGCCCGGGCCGCCGTCCATGCACCACATGGGCCGAAAGCGTTACCGGAGTGTGATCGGACAAAACCGACACCGGCAGATCCACCGTTCGCCGTGTACCGGGGGCGACGCTTTGGCCGCCAAGGATAAAGGGCTCTCGCATCAACGCGCCTCCTGATCCTTCGCCATTAGGCCCCCGCGGGCGATCAGGCAAGCGTCCCTTGCAAAACGAAACGGGCGCCCCGGTTGGGACGCCCGCGAAAATCAACAAGGGTGGCGGATCAGGCCGGCATCTTGGTGGTGCGCAGGTAGGGCAGCACGGCGTTCACTTCGCCGAATTTCTCCTTGGCCTGTTCGTCGTTCAGCGAAAGCGCCACGATCACGTCTTCGCCCACGGTCCAGTTGGCCGGGGTTGCGATCGGCGTTCCATAAGTGGCTTGCAGACCGTCCAGAGCGCGCAGGATCTCGGCAAAGTTGCGGCCCACCGACATCGGGTAGGTCATCATCAGCTGCACCTTCTTGTTCGGCGCAATGATAAAGACCGAACGCACCGAAGCGCTGTCGGCGGCGGTGCGACCATCGGGCAGGTATGCCTCGGCAGGCAGCATGTCCAGCGCCTTGGAAACGGTCAGATCCTCATCCGCGATGATCGGGAAAGTCGCCGGGCAACCTGCGGTCTTTTCGATGTCGCCCTTCCACTGTTTGTGCTCGTCGACACCATCGACGGAAATACCCATCACCTTGGTGCCGCGCTTTTCCCATTCGGCCGCCAGTTGTGCGACGGCGCCGAATTCGGTCGTGCAGACCGGGGTGAAATCCTTGGGGTGCGAAAAGAGGATCGCCCAGCTGTCGCCGATCCAGTCATGCAGAGTCACTTCGCCAAGGTCGGTGGTGACGGTGAGGTTGGGAAGCTCGTCGTTGATACGCAGGGCCATGAAAAAATCCTTTCCTGTCCGAAAAACTCGGATTTGACCGATGCCTGTTTAGATACATTCTAAACTATGGATGTAAAGCCTCGCCTTGCGCCTTGCCCGAGGGGGTGACAGAGTGCCGCAAAATTCCCGACCGGCCAGCCGGGTAACTGTGCGACACACCCCGGCGCGCCAGCACAACGAGGAGAGTGCAATGATCGAGAAACGCCAGTTTTACATCAATGGTGCATGGGTGGCTCCGCTGGCCGGCAAGGCCCATGAGGTGATCGACCCGTCGACCGAAGAAGCCTGCGCCGTGATCTCGCTGGGCGGCGAGGAAGACACAAATGCCGCCGTGGCCGCAGCCAAGGCTGCTCTGCCCGGCTGGATGGCCACTCCGGTCGAGGATCGCATCGCCGCGCTGGAGCGTATCTATGCCGCCTACAAGGCCCGGGGCGAGGATCTGGCACAGGCCATGAGCATGGAAATGGGCGCGCCCATCGACATGTCACGGTCCAGCCAGGTGGGTGCCGGGATCTGGCACCTCAAGAACTTTATCAAGGCCGCCAAGGATTTCCCATGGGAGGCACCGCTGGGCGATCACGCCCCCAATGACCGGATCATCCACGAGGCGGTGGGCGTCTGCGCGCTGATCACGCCGTGGAACTGGCCGATGAACCAGATCACGCTCAAGGTGGGCGCGGCGCTGGTGGCGGGCAACACGATGGTCCTGAAACCCTCCGAGGAAAGCCCTCTGGACGCGATGATCTTTGCCGAGATCATGGAAGCCGCCGACCTGCCGCCGGGTGTTTTCAACCTTGTGAATGGTGACGGTGCGGGCGTCGGCTCGCAGCTTTCTTCGCATCCGGACGTGGACATGGTCAGCTTTACCGGCTCGACCCGCGCCGGGCGCCTGATCTCGATTGCGGCGGCGGATACGCTCAAGCGCGTGCATCTGGAACTGGGTGGCAAGGGCGCCAACCTGGTTTTTGCCGATGCGGACGAAAAGGCGGTCAAGCGCGGCGTGTTGCACATGATGCAGAACACCGGACAAAGCTGTAACGCCCCCAGCAGGATGCTGGTCGAGGCCTCGGTCTATGACCGCGTGGTCGAAGAGGCCGCCGCCATGGCCGACAAGGTCACCGTCGGCCCGGCCTCGGAAGAAGGCCGCCACATCGGCCCCGTGGTGAACGGCAGCCAGTGGGAAAAGATCCAGGGGCTGATCGAAAAGGGGATCGAGGAAGGCGCGCGGCTGGTTGCGGGCGGTCCCGGCCGTCCCGAGGGGTTCAACAAGGGGTTCTTCGTGCGGCCCACGGTCTTTGCCGACGTCACCAATGACATGACCATCGCGCAGGAAGAAATTTTTGGCCCGGTGCTGTCGATCCTCAAGTTCGAAACCGAGGAAGAGGCCATTCAGATCGCGAATGACACGCCCTATGGTCTGACCAATTACGTTCAGAGCCAGGACGGGGCGCGGCGCAACCGTCTGGCGCGGGTGCTGCGCTCGGGCATGGTGGAAATGAACGGCGAAGGGCGTGGCGCGGGCTCGCCTTTTGGCGGCATGAAGATGTCCGGCAATGGCCGCGAGGGCGGCAGCTGGGGCATCCATGACTTTGTCGAGGTCAAGGCCGTTTCGGGCTGGGCCGCGGAGTGATCCAGCCCCCCCCTTGTCCACGCGCGGACAGCTTGGGGGAATGCCAGATCAACGGGTTACAGGGGCGTTTTAACCGACGCTTAAGAAACGGGCCTCGAAAGCGGCCCGTTTTTTGGCATTTCATGGAGCTGCTGAGTGGCAAGACATTCGTGAAACGACACTGATCTGACGTGGCCTTGTCAAAATGGCTTCTGGACTGGTGTGTCCGGAATGACGGCTGTGCGGGACTTTGCTGTCGGTCGCCACGCCTGCTCAGTGTTCGCTGCACCCGTCCACGCGTCTCGCAGGAAGGCGGGAAGCGGTCGTTCGCTGCGAACTACGAGAACGTCAGCTAAGCGCAGAAAGCAGACACCGCAAAAGCTGGATTGATCTGTCCGGCACCTGGCGCGGATCAGTTCGACGCTACTGGCACGATTTATCGTGGCAAAGGCTGACGCTCACCAGATTTCACAATCACTCTTACCAATCATCCTGTTTCAACAGCTGGAGATATCTCGTCGCCTGTGAGCAACTGCTCCTCGTCAACAAAAAGTTCGTTGCTGAAAACGGCCGGGCCGAAACCGAATTCATACGAAACGTTGTGAAGAATCACTTTGTTGACCCCCAAGACTCTAACCGACCCGGAAACCACCGGGCGGTCAAAGAGGCATAGGTTCGCGTGCTTTGCGCGAGCGGCCTGCTGAAAATAGCTTTCAATAACGAAACCATCGTATCCGAGCGACCTAATGTGCAAAGCCAAATGTTGACAACAATCATAGCTGTCATGATCGTAGATCAGACTTTTCAGCCAAATTCGAGGATCATCGAAGGGAGAGATATAAAAATCCACCTTTGGCGAAGTGAGGTCCAAGAGGCGTAGCGTTTTTGTCGGTTGCATCGTTGCAACAAAAATGTCGTCCTCAAGGCTGACTCTGCTTTCATGAAGGCAAGTCTCAACGTCAAAGGAACAATACAAGACAGGTAGCTTGGGAGAGTCAAATCGTCCGTTTACCGTCCTAAACTTCTCTGGCGGAGAACAAAATCGTGTATCCTCCGGCGTGAATTCTATGTTCCGTTGGACTCGAAAGAATGTGGCATTGCTGTCAAGTTCGAGCTTTTCGTGATAGTCGCAGATTTTTTGGTAGTCAGAAGCTTCCCAACGCTGCTTTCCATCTTCCTCAGCGGGCTTTCCAAACATCCACAACGGAGGGCCGTAAAGGAAAATGTTCAGCCCGAAGGCCTCAGACAATAGCCTGATATCTTTTCGTAGAGCTTCTCTCCCGACCTCATCAATTGGCCTATCAGAATAATTAAATTGGAGCATTGGCGCAAACCAGCCTGTGCCCGAAAATACTGAACCGCGAACAAAAAATTCATTGCAAGTAAGTTCCAGAGCATTGCGAGTAAGCTTAGCCCCGTCCAACAGACCACAGTTCGGACAAGACCCGGACGCACTATCTCCAAAGTCTTCCGCAACTTTACGTAACCCGATATCATCGAAGCACTTTGAACAGCCGATGACCTTTCCAGCAAGCCGTCGTTCACGTAGCTTCCGAAGAATTATTGAAAACATTACCATTCCCCCGCGCGGTTTCTGAATCCGCACCGCCAACCTTCAGCCATCTGATCATATTGAGCAATGGACGAATGTCCTCTCTGGGAAGCGCTGCGCCGTAGCGGTCAGCCACCGATTCAAGGTCAGCTCTATGGGCTGACACCGGTCCTGTGCTGTGGTGTCCACGAACGGCAGCTCAGGGCCGAACCACGACAGGCGCGCCCGTGCTGCGACTGCGAAACGTCGTACGACCCGCGCGGTTGTTTTGGGCTCTAAGCCGAAGTTGCCGCCGAGCCTTCCGCGTCAAATCGAAAGCGCCTCGGCTGCACCGTCGACTGCAGCAGGACCTCGATTTCAGGCGCTCAACGCGGCGGCGCTTGCGTCCAGAAAATCCGGTACCCGCCCCTAAAACGGCGCGGGCGCACGGAATTTCATGCCTTTGCCATTCTCGGGATGGTTGAGGCGCAGTTCCTCGGCGTGCAGCATCATGCGCGGATACTGGTCCGCCGTTTCCGGCGCATATAGCGGATCGCCAAGGATCGGATGGCCAAGCGACAAGGTGTGCACGCGCAACTGGTGGCTGCGGCCAGTGTGCGGGAAAAGGCGCACTCGGGTTTCATCGTCATCCGCCGACAGCACCTTCCAGCCGGTCAGCGCCGGTTTGCCGGTTTCATGACAGACCTTTTGACGCGGACGATTGGGCCAGTCGACGATCAGCGGCAGGTCCACCTCGCCGGTGGCGGGGGTCAGCCGCCCGTGCAGTCGGGCGAGGTAGGTTTTTTTGGTCTTGCGGGTTTCGAACTGGTTGCCAAGGTGGCGCTGCGCATGGGGCGTCAGGGCAAAGACCATGACACCGCTGGTGTCGCGGTCCAGCCTGTGCACCAACCGCACGGTGGGAAAGGCCCGTTCCAACCGGGCAATCAGGCAATCGGCAAGGTCCGGCCCCTTGCCGGGCACCGACAGCAGCCCTGCGGGCTTGTCGACCACCAACAGGTCGCTGTCTTCATGCAGTACCGGGATCTCGCCGGTGGGGGGATCATAGTCAGAGGCCATGCCGCCCCCTTTGGCAAGAGAGGCCCACGGACGCAACCCCGCCGGTTTGATCGGCTCGGCAGGGGTGGGCGGGTGGGGCCGTGCCGATCAAACCGGCTACAGCTTTACCCGTTCCGATTTCGGATCGTAGAGCGGCTTCAGCGAGGGGGTCGCCCTGACCCGCGTTCCGGCCACGTCGATCTCATAGCTTGAGGCAAGCACATCCGCCGCGCTTTCGCCCTTACAGGGCACATAGCCAAGGCCCACGGCCCCGCCCAGCGTGTGACCATAGGCCCCCGAAGACAGGTAGCCGACGATTTGCCCATCCCGCAGGATCGGCTCGTTATGATAGACCAGCGGTTCCGGGTCGTTCAGCAGGAATTGCACAAGGCGTTTGTCCAGCCCGGCCTCTTTCTTGGCCAGCACCGCGTCGCGGCCGATGAACTGAGGCTTGGCAGTCTTGACCGCAAAGCCCAACCCCGCCTCCAGCACGTGATCCTCGCAGGTGATGTCATGGCCGAAATGGCGGAACGCCTTTTCGGCGCGGCAACTGTCCATGACATGCATGCCCGCCAGTTTCAGCCCATGCGCCTGCCCGGCCTGCCAGAGCGTGTCAAAGACATGGCCTGCCATATCGGCGCTGACATAGACCTCCCAGCCCAGCTCACCGACGTAGGTGACGCGATGGACGCGGGCACGGCCCATGCCGATCTCGATCTCTTGCGCGGTGCCAAATGGGTTCACGGCGTTGGAGAAATCATTGGGCGAAACCGCTTGCAGCAGTTCGCGCGCCTTGGGTCCCATGACCGCCAGCACGCCCTCACCCGCCGTCACATCGGTGATGACCACGTTGCGGTCGCCAAGATGACGGCGCAGCCAGGTTTCATCGGCACGGCGCGTCGCGGCGGGGGTCACGACCAGATAGGCTGTGTCCGACAGGCGGGTGACGGTCACATCAGCCTCGATCCCGCCGCGCGGGTTCAGGAACTGGGTGTAGACGATCTTGCCCACGGGCACGGACATGTCGGCGCCGCAGACATGGTTCAGAAAAGCCTCCGCGTCGCGGCCTTCGACCCGCAGCTTGCCGAAGGAGGACATGTCGTACATGCCGACGTTTTCACGGATGGCACGGTGTTCCTGGGCCGAGTTTTCGAACCAGTTCTGGCGGCCCCAGGAATAGCGGTAGTCGCGTTCCTGTCCGTCACGCGCGTACCAGTTCGCACGCTCCCAGCCCGCCAGTTCGCCAAAGACCGCGCCACGATCCGCCAAGCGGTCATGGAAGGGCGAACGGCGCAGACCGCGGGCGGTGACCTTTTGTTTGTAGGGGAAATGGTCGTCATAGAGCAGGCCCAGCGTTTCGGACACGCGCGAGGCGAGGTAGCTGGTGTTGGTCTGGAACCCCTGCGCGCGGGCAATGTCCACATCCCCCAGATCAAAGGGTTTTTCGCCGTCGTTCATCCATTGCGCGAGCGCCATGCCCGCGCCGCCCGCCGACTGGATGCCGATGGAGTTGAAACCCGCCGCGACCCAGACGTTTTCGCGCCCAGGACAGAGGCCCATGTAATAGGCATTGTCGGGGGTGAAACTTTCCGGGCCGTTGAAGAAAGTGTGAATGCCCGCCTCGCCCAGCATGGGCATCCGGTTGACGGCCTTTTCGAGGATCGGCTCGAAATGGTCGAAATCCTCGGGCAGTTGGTCGAACTCGAAATCCTTGGGGATGCCATTCAGCGCCCAGGGTTTTGCGCCCGGCTCAAACGCACCCAGCATCATCTTGCCCGCGTCTTCCTTGTAATAGGCGCATTCATCGGGCACCCGCAGGACGGGCAGTTGGGTCAAACCCGCGATGGGCTCGGACACGATGTAGAAGTGTTCGCAGGCCTGCAACGGCACGTCGGTGCCCAGCATCCGGCCCACCTCGCGGCCCCACATGCCCGCGCAGTTGACCACGTGATCGGCCTCGATGGTGCCGGATGTGCCGTCCTCGGCCTGCCAATGCACCTGGGTGATGCGCGCGCCCTTCGTGGTGACGCCGGTGGCTTTGGTGCGTTCGGCGACCGTGGCGCCGCCCATGCGCGCGCCCTTGGCCATGGCCAGCGCGATATTGGCCGGATCGCCCTGCCCGTCCTTGGGCAGGTAGACGCCGCCGACCACGCCATCCGTGTTGAGATGGGAATATTTCGCCTTGATCTCGGAGAGGTCGATCTCGTCGATCTCGACCCCGAAGGCGCGGGCCATGGCAGCCTGCCGGCGCAATTCCTCATGCCGTTCCCCGGTCAGCGCCACGGTGATCGAGCCGACGCGCTTGAACCCGGTGGCGACGCCTGTTTCCGCCTCGAGGTTGCCATAGAGCTCTTGGCTGTATTTCGCCAGTTTGGTCATGTTCGCCGTGGCGCGCAGCTGGGCGATCAGCCCGGCGGCATGCCACGTGGTGCCTGAGGTCAGTTGCTTGCGTTCCAGCAGAACAACATCGGTCCAGCCGAGTTTCGTCAAATGATAGGCGACGGAACAGCCGATGACACCGCCGCCGATGATGACGGCGCGGGCTTTGGTGGGAAGGGGCATTCTGGAACCTCCTGCCGAGGCGCGCGCGGCGGCGCGGAAAAGTGAGTATTTGGACCAAGAAGAAGCCCAAGAGGGGCTTTGCGATGGACCTGTCAGCCCGGGTGCAACCGGCGCGACAGTTCCGCGATATGTTCCGGCCCGGTTTCGCAGCAGCCGCCGACGATGGTTGCCCCCTCGGCGATCCAGCCTTCGACGAAATCCGCATAGGCCTGCGGGCCAAGATCCTCGCGCGCGGTGAGCGTGTCGATGACCACGTTGTCGTTGGTCAGCGGGATCACGCTGTGGAAACCGTTGGCATAGGCGCCAAATTTCAGGCCGGAGGCCTTGAGCAGTGGCATGGCCTTGCTGAGCACCTCTGGCATGGAGCAATTGACGAGGAAAGCGTCGACCCCCGCCGCTTTTGCCAGGGCTATGGCCTCGGACAGCGGTTCGCCCGACCGCAGGGCGGGCGGGTCCGCCCGGTCATCGAGGGTGACGCTGATCCAGCAGGGTTTGTCCTCACCTTCGAAGGCGGCCAGCACCGCGCGCACCTCAAGCAGCGATCCCAGCGTTTCGGCGAGGTGAATATCAACCTCGGCCTGCGCCTTGACGACGCGTTTGTAGACGTCGCGGGCGAAGGCCTCGTCCTTGTTGAGGTCGGGATTGTAGGAGTTGAAGAGCGGCGGCAGGCAGCCGGTGATCTTGACATCGCGGCCCGAGGCCTCGACCGCGCGTTTGGCGGCAGCGATGGCAGCCTGTTGCAGGGGAATGAACTGATCGCCGAAGCCGCGCTCTTCGAGCCGTTCGGGTGTCGCGGCATAGGCGTTGATGGTGATCGTCTGGGCCCCCGCCGCGATATATTCCGCGTGCAGATCCTGCACCAGTTCCGGCTCTTCCAGCATGGATTTGGCCGACCACATGTTGGACGCGGGCAGCTTGGAACGGTGCTGGAGCAATTGCCCCATGCCGCCGTCCATCAGGGTGACCTCAGTCATGCTTTCAACCTTTCGTTTTGCGGATCCCAAAGCGGTTGATCCGGCTGCACCACCGCGCGGCATTTTTCGCCGTAGATGTCTATTTCCAGTTCTGTTCCAGGTTCGGCAAGATCGGCGCGCACCATGCCCAGCGCGATGGAGGCATTCACGCGGTAGCCCCATGCACCGGAGGTGGTTTCACCCACGACCTGCCCGTCATGCGACAGCGTGGACATATAGGGCGCGTCGGCCTCGCCCGCGTCAACGATCAGGGTCACGAAACGTTTTTTCACGCCTTGCTGTTTCTCGGCCATCAGGGCGGCTTTGCCGGGGAAGTCCTGCGGTTTGTCGAGCTTCACGAAACGATCCAGACCGCCTTCGAAGAGGGTGTAGTCGGTCGACAGATCACCTTTCCAAGCGCGATAGCCCTTTTCGATCCGCAGGCTGTTCAGCGCGTACATGCCAAAGGGTTTGAGGCCATGATCCGCGCCCGCCGCCATCAGCGCGTCATAGACCTTGGCGGTTTCGGCAACCTTGGAATGCACCTCCCAGCCCAGTTCGCCTGCGAAGGAGACCCGGACCAGTTGCACCCAATGGCCCGCGATCTGCGCGGATTGATGGCTCAGCCAAGGCTGGCTCAGGTCGGCATCGGTGACGGCGGCGAGGATCTCGCGCGATTTCGGGCCGGTGAGGATCTGGCAGGAGAAATCGAGCGTCATGTCCACGAGGGTAAAGCCCGCGTCCTTTGGCAGGTGGCGCTGGAGCCATTCGAAATCATGCCATTGCGCGGTGGCGGCGGTGATGAGGAAGAAATCATCCTCGCCCAGACGCATGGCGGACATTTCCGTCACGATGCGGCCCCGGTCATCGGCGAAATAGAGCAGGCCGATGCGGCCCACCTTGGGGATACCGCCGGTGCAGAGGCCGCGCAGGAATTCCGCTGCACCCGCGCCCCGCAGGCGGTAGCGGGAGAAACCCGGCAGGTCGAGGATGCCGGCGGCGTCGCGCACGGCCTCGCATTCCTCGCGCAGGCGCGGCTCCCACGGGCCGGAGCGCCCCCAGGTATGCGTGGCCTCCAACGAGGTGTCATCGCCGGGCCGGGCGTACCAGTTGGCGCGCTCCCAGCCGTTATAGGCGCCCATGACGCCGCCCAGCGCCTTGACCCGGTCGTGCACCGGGGACAGTTTCTTGTCGCGGGCGGCGGGCCATTCGTGGTGGGGGAAGTGCATGGCGTATTCGTTGCCGTAGATCTCCATCCCTTTCAAATTGCAGTAGTCCTGATCGGTGTAATCGGTGTAGCGGCGGGGATCGACGGCCCACATGTCCCATTCGGTCTGGCCGTCCACGATCCATTCGGCCAGCACCTTGCCCGCGCCGCCGCCCTGCGCGATGCCGAAGGTAAAGACGCAGGCCTCAAAAGCGTTTTTCACGCCGGGCATGGGGCCGATCAGGGGCAGGCCGTCTGGGGCATAGGGGATGGGACCGTTTATGACGCGGCCCACGCCGGAGGTTCCCATGAGCGGCACGCGTTCCATCGCGTCGGCCACGATATCCTCGATCCGGTCAAGATCGTCGTTCCAGAGCTGGAAGGAGAAATCCTCGGGCATCTGGTCATCCTCGGTCATCCAGTGGCCCTTGCAGTTGGGCTCGTACGGGCCGAGGTTGAAGCCGTGCTTTTCCTGCCGGAGGTAATAGGACACGTCCACGTCGCGCAGCAGCGGCAGCTTGCCGCCGTGTTCCTTGGACCAGGCTTCGATCTCGGGGATTTCTTCGGTTAGGAGATACTGGTGAGACATGACCATCATCGGGACGGTCCGGCCACCATAAGGTTTGAACCATTCGCCGACACGCTGCGCATAGTAGCCAGCGGCGTTCACCACGTAGTCACAGGCGATGTCGCCCTTTTCGGTGTGTACGATCCAGCCGTCTTCGGTCTGGGTGACGCCGGTGGCGGGGGTAAAACGCAGGATCTTTTGTCCCATGTCGCGCGCGCCCTTGGCCAGCGCCTGCGTTAGCTGAGCCGGGTCGATGTCGCCGTCGGTGGGATCGTAAAGCACGCCTTCGAGGTCATGGATTTCAAGGAACGGATAGCGGTCCTTGGCCTCTTCCGGGGTCCAGATCTCCATTTCGATGCCTTGGTAGCGGCCCATGGAATAGGCGCGCTGAAACTCCTGCATCCGCTCTTTGCTGTGGGCCAGCCGGATCGACCCGGACTGGTGGTAGTTCATCGGGTAGTCGACCTCATCACCAAGGCGGGCATAAAGCTCGGTCGAATAACGCTGCATGTTCATGATCGACCAGGAGGTCGAGAAGGTCGGCACGTTGCCAGCGGCGTGCCAGGTTGAACCTGCGGTCAGTTCGTTCTTTTCCAGCAGGACGCAATCGGTCCAGCCCTTCTTGGCAAGGTGATAGAGCGACGAAGTGCCGACGACACCGCCGCCGATGATGACCACGCGGGCCTGTGTGGGAAAATCAGACATGTTCGCCTCCCTCAATCCTGTTGCGGAATATCATCCGCGATGTCGTAGTAATCGCCCTTGTCGGCGGTGAAGATGTGCTTTTCGAGCGTGATGCCCGTGGGCGTGTCGAGCGCGCCGAGGGCAAAGCTGATGGTGCCCTCGGCATGGGCGTGCCAAAAAAGAAAGCTGCCGCAGGTGGGACAAAAGCCGCGCTGGGCCTCGGGGCTGCTGTCAAACCAGCGGACCGGACCGGTGATGGTCAGCGCGTCCTTGGCGACATAGGCCGAGGCCCAGAGGTGGCCGGATTGGCGGCGGCACTGGCCGCAATGGCAGATGCTGGGGCCTTGTGGCCGGGCATCGGTCTGGAAGGTTACGGCGCCGCAGAGGCAGTGGCCCTTGGTCATGCAGTTATCCGTCAATAGACCGGCGGGGCGATCACCCAGATCGCCACTGCGGGTTCGTCATAGGGGTTTGCCCAGCGGAACGGCTCGCCCCGGATGCGGAAACTGTCGCCGGGATGGATGGTGAAACGGTCCTCGTCCAGGATCAGGTCAAGCCGTCCCGAGATGACATAGCCCACCTCTTGCGTCGGGCGGCTGACAGGTTCGGAGATCTCGGAATGGGGATCGAAGGTGGAATGGACCATTTCGAAATCATCGGTGAGATCGGGCGAGAGCAGTTCCTCGGCCAACCCGGGAATGCGGGCGCCGATCGGACGACGGGCATCCCTGCGGACGATGCGACCGGCCTCTGGCCCGGCGGTCGTGCCGTGGCGGGCCAGCATGGAGACCGAGACATCAAGCGCCTCGGCCATGTGGCGCAGATCGGTGATCGAAGGATCGGAAAGGTCGCGTTCCACCTGACTGAGCCAGCCCACCGAGCGGCCCAGCCGATCTGCCAGCTGTTGCAGCGTCAGCCCGCGCGTTCGGCGCAGCGCACGCAGATCGGCGCCGAGCGTCTTGGGCATGGGTTGCGGATGCGACATGAGACGAGTCGTGAAAAATTGCGTTCTAATTTCACGCTGCCATGCGCGCGTGAAATTTCAAAGCATTTTTTCACGGTGTTTGGAAAGTTTTTCGGACGGGCCTAGAGGGCGTCGCGAAAGCTTGCATCGAGGATGGCTTGCAACTGCTGCGCATCCTCTTCGGTGAAAGCGTCCGGACGGTCGCTGTCGATGTCGAAGACGGCGATCAGGCGGCCCTTGCCGTCGCGCACGGGCAGGACGATTTCCGACCGCGTGGAGGAGGCACAGGCGATATGGCCGGGAAAAGCATCGACATCGGCGACAAGCTGCACTTGCCCGCTGCGGGCGCAGGCACCACAGACACCGCGCGAAAAGGGAATGACAAGACAGCCGTGCCCGCCCTGATACGGTCCGATCTTGAGCAGTTCCGGCCCCACGACCCGGTAGAACCCGGTCCAGTCGAACCGGTCGTCCGCATGGTGCACCTCGCAGGCAATGGTGGCCATGAGCGCGACAGCGTCTGTTTCGCCCTCGGTCAGGGAGGCAATGGTCTTGGCGAGGGTCGGGTAGTCAATCGGCATGTTACGCTTTCCTGAAAGGACAGGACCGGGGGCGCTGCCCCCGGACCCCCGGGATATTTTCAGACAGAAGAAGGGCCGGGCGCTACATGCGCTCGATGGCGATGGCCGTACCCTCGCCGCCGCCGATGCAGATCGCCGCGATGCCGCGTTTGAGGCCGCGTTTTTCCAGTGCGTTCAACAGGGTGACGATGATCCGCGCGCCCGAAGCGCCAATCGGGTGGCCCAGCGCGCACGCACCGCCGTTGACGTTCACGATGTCGCGCGGCAGGCCCATTTCCTTCATGAAGGCCATGGGGACAACGGCGAAAGCCTCATTGACTTCCCAGAGGTCGACATCGCCCTTTTTCCAGCCGATCCGGTCGAGCAGCTTTTGTGCCGCCGGGATGGGTGCGGTAGGGAAGAGCGAGGGCGCCTGCGCGTGGCTGGCGTGGCCAAGGATCCGCGCGCGCGGCGTGGTCCCGGAGGCTTCGGCGGCGCTGAGCGTGGACAGGACCAAAGCGGCTGCGCCATCGGAGATCGACGAGGAATTGGCGGGTGTGACCGTGCCGTCCTTGCGGAAGGCCGGTTTGAGCATGGGAATCTTTTCCGGACGCGCCTTGCCGGGCTGCTCATCGGTGGTGATGACCTCTTCACCGTGGCGCATGTGCAGGGTGACGGGCGTGATTTCGCCGTCGAACGCCCCCGAGCGTTCCGCGTCCAGCGCATTGGACAACGAGGCCAGCGCGTATTGGTCCTGAGCTTCGCGGGTGAACTGGAACGCCTCGGCGCAATCCTCGGCGAAGGTGCCCATCAGGCGGCCCTTGTCATAAGCATCCTCAAGCCCGTCGAGGAACATGTGATCGACAACCTGACCGTGGCCGATGCGGGCGCCGCCGCGCATCTTGGGCAGCATGTACGGTGCCTGCGTCATCGATTCCATGCCACCCGCTACGATGGTTGCGGCATCGCCGAGCGCCAGCCGATCCCATGCGGCCATCGCGGCTTTCATGCCCGATCCGCACATCTTGTTCAGCGTGGTTGCGGGGACCTCTTCGCCCAGCCCGGCGGCGAATCCGGCCTGACGTGCGGGTGCCTGCCCCTGCCCCGCTGGCAAGACGCAGCCCATCAGCAATTCGTCGACCGCCGGGCCATTGGCCTGTGCCAGCGCGGCGCGGATCGCCGCCCCGCCCAGCGCGCTGGCGCTTTGCTCGGAAAATACGCCCTGAAAGCCGCCCATCGGTGTCCGGGCCGCGCCGGTGATCACCACAGATTCCATGTGAATCCCTCCCTTTGTCGGGACTTGCATACCGAATGGTAAGGATTGGCGTCTAGGGTCCTTGCAACCCATGACTATGAGGACGCCATGCAATTGACCACGCATCACCAGGCCGGAGTGGATATCATCACCGTCGACGCCAACAGGATCGACGCCGCGGTGGCCATCCAGTTCAAGGATCGCATGCGCGAGGTGCTCGGAAACGAGAAACCCCGGTACGTGCTGGACCTGCATCAGGTCGAGTTCATCGATTCCAGCGGCCTTGGCGCCATCGTCGCCGCGATGAAACTGATGCCCAAGGACGGCAAACTGGAACTGGCCGGACTGAGCCCCGCCGTCGACAAGGTGTTTCGCATGACCCGGATGGATTCGATCTTTGCCATCCACCCGTCCGTCGAAGCCGCGGCCAGCGCCTGAGCCCGGAGCGGAGCGACTGACGATGCGAGCGGAGCGGCTGGAGGATGGCACATTTCTGATTTCCTGCCAGATGGACAGCACCCCGGAAGACGTGCGCAAGACCTTGGAGGCGATCAATGGACTGCTGAAGGATGAGGTCAGCAGCCCTGCGGCAGACAGCAATTGGGAGCTTGTCGTTGCCGAAGTGCTGAACAACATCGTCGAACACGCCTACGAGGACCGCGCGGGCGGGGATATCCTGCTCAAGCTCACTTTTGCGCCGAAACGGCTCGCGGTCGAGTTCACCGACTTCGGACGCCCGATGCCGAACGGGGCTACCCCCGAAGGCGCGCCCGCGGATCTGGATGTGGCGGTCGAGGATCTACCCGAAGGCGGCTTTGGTTGGTTCCTGATCCGGTCGCTTTCGGAAAACCTTGCCTACAGCCATGATGGCGACCGCAATCGCCTGACACTGACCATACCATTGGGCTGACGGTCTTACCCATGATCCTGACCGGCAAAGGGCGGCGCACCATGCGCCGCCCTTTGTGCTATCCGCACCACCTTCAGCGCGGCAATTCGAGGTGCCATCAAACCGCCCCGGGATCACCTGTTTCCTTCCCTATTTACGCCCCGGTTGCCGGGCAAAGAGAAAGGGTAGCTGCATATGGCTTCCCTCGGCGTCGCATGTTTTCAGCCCCCACCCAGTGTGCGACGCCGAGGCCCAGTTTTCCCGGACAATTTGCGCAAGGCCCAAGGTTACCCAGGCGGAAACCACGTCATGATATGACCTGCCCGGCACCTTATTTCCGCCCCGATTGCGCGGGATATTGCAAGGGTAGCTGCATATGGCTTCCCTCGGCGCCGCGCGATTTCAGCCCCCACCCAGTGCGTGGCGTCGAGGACTTCCCCCCCGATTGACGCTGCACCGCACCACACTATGCTCGGTCCGGAAGAGAGGGAGGCAAGACAGCAATGCGCGATTTCCATAAACCCGGGCGATCCGCCGTTATGGCCCTGAACGGCCTTTGCGCGACCTCGCATCCGCTGGCCGCGCAGGCGGCGATCGACATCCTCCAGCGTGGCGGCAATGCGATGGATGCTGCATTGGCCGGCGCCGTGCTTCTGGGCGCGGCCGAACCCGCGATGACTGGCCTTGGCGGCGATTGCTTTGCTCTGGTCTCGCCCGCCGGCGGGGACGACGTGATCGCGGTGAACGGTTCGGGGCGGGCCCCCGCGGCGGCCAGCGCCGCAGCCTTGCGGACCGAAGGGCATGACAGCGTTCCTGTCGCTGCTGCCAGCGCGGTGACGATTCCCGGCGCTGTCGATGCCTTTTGCACCATGTCGGAACGTTGGGGACGGCTGGGCCTTGCAGACAGCCTGGCACCGGCGATCCGGCTGATGGAAGACGGGATACCCGTGGCCCCGCGCGTGGCCTTTGACTGGGCCGAAGCCCAGGACCGGCTGCAAGGCGCGGCCCGGTCGCATTACCTCAACAAGGGTGCTGTGCCTCGGACCGGCGATGTCTTTCGGCTGCCTGGCAATGCCGAAGTACTGCGGCGCATCGCGGCGCAGGGGCGCGACGGGTTCTACGGCGGCGAAGTGGCAGAGGACATGTGCACCGCGCTTACGGCCGCCGGAGGCGTGCACCGGTTGGAGGATTTCGCGGCTACCGCCTGCACCATCGGCGACCCGATCTCTGGCAGCTACAAGGGCCGCGACCTGCTGGAACATCCGCCCAACGGCCAAGGTGTTACCGCGCATCTGCTGCTGAACATCCTGTCGCATTTCGACCTTGCCTCGATGGATCCTTTCGGAGCCCAGCGTGCGCATATCGAGGCCGAGGCAGCCAAGCTGGCCTATGACGCGCGCAACCGCTTCCTTGCCGATCCCGATCACATGACCCGGCTGGAGCACCTGCAAAGCCCCGAGACCGCGGCGCGACTGGCAGAACTGATCAATCCGGCGCGGGCAATGGTTTCGCCCGAAAAGCTGTCCGAAGAAGTTCACCGCGAGACGATTTATATTACCGTGGTGGATCGGGATCGCATGGCGGTGTCGCTGATCTATTCGATCTTCAACAGCTTTGGCTCGGGCATCGCCTCGGAGAAATTCGGCATCCTGTTCCAGAACCGGGGCGCGGGTTTCAGCCTGCAAGAAGGGCATCCGAACGAACTGGCGGGCGGCAAACGACCGATGCACACGATCATTCCTGCGATCCTGATGGAACAGGGCCGCGTCACCATGCCTTTCGGGGTCATGGGCGGGCAGTATCAGCCCAATGGCCACGCGCGGGTGCTGACCAACATGATCGATTTCGGCATGGACCCGCAGGCGGCGCTGGATGCGCCGCGCAGCTTTACCGAGAATGGCAAACTGAAGCTGGAGCGCGGCTATGATGAAGAGGTCTTTGCCGCGCTGGCCGAGTTGGGCCATGACATTGAGGTGCCCAGCGCCCCGATCGGTGGCGCGCAGGCGATCATGATCCATGAAAATGGCGTGCTGGAGGGCGCCTCGGACCCGCGCAAGGATGGCTGCGCAATCGGCTATTGATCCGGGCTGCCCTACGCGTGGACGGCTTGCGGAAGATGGCAGGATCAAAGGGCCGGGGAACGGCCCTGCAGACCTCTAGAAGCCCAATCAGCGAATGGTGCGCAACGAACGCGCACCAAACACTCCGGTCTCAGTAGGAATACTGGGCGTAGATCTTGCTGAGATCGCCGTTCCAGTCGCCATGGTAATGCTCCAGCAACTCGTCCGAGGGCACCTTGCCCGACTCGACGCTTTCCTTGAGCGCGTTGAGGAAATGGGTCTCGTCCGGGACAAGCCCCCCTGCCCCTTCGCGGCCACGGGCCACCAGCCCGGCTTCGGCGATTTCCAGCACCTGCCGCGCGAGATCGTGCATGTTGATGTCCCCCACCTGCGCCTGAAGCCCGTCGCGGGTGGCGGCAAGGCGCAGCGCCTCGCGGGTTTCGGCGTCCCAGCCCTTGGCCAGATCCCATGCCGCGTCCAGCGCCGATTGGTCGTACATCAGGCCAACCCAGAGCGCGGGCAGCGCGCAAAGCCGCCGCCACGGGCCGCCATCGGCGCCGCGCATTTCGATGTATTTCTTCATCCGCGCGTCGGGGAACGCGGTTGTCAGGTGGTCGGCCCAGTCCGACAACGTCGGTGTCTCACCCGGCAGCGCCGGCAATTTGCCGTCAAGGAAATCGCGGAAGGACATGCCCAGCGCATCGACGTAGACGCCATCGCGGTAGACGAAATACATCGGCACATCGAGCGCGTAGTCGACCCAGCGTTCAAAACCGAAACCTTCTTCGAAAACAAAAGGCAACATGCCGGTGCGCGAATCGTCCAGCGTTTCCCAGATCTGCATCCGCTTGGATTTCACGCCAACGGGCTTGCCCTCGAAGAAGGGCGAATTGGCGAATAGCGCGGTGGCCACGGGCGACAGCGCCAGCGCCACGCGCATCTTCTGCACCATGTCGGCCTCGGAGGCGAAATCAAGGTTCACCTGCACGGTGCAGGTGCGCCGCATCATCTGTTTGCCGGTGGTGCCCACCTTGTCCATGTAGGCATCCATGAGCTTGTAGCGGCCCTTGGGCATGAGGGGCATTTCCTCATGCGTCCAGATCGGCGCCGCGCCCAGCCCGATGAAACCCACGCCGATCTCGTCGGCGATGTCCTTGACCTGCCGCAGGTGTTCATTCACTTCGTCACAGGTCTGGTGGATGGTTTCCAAAGGCGCACCCGAGAGTTCCAGCGCGCCGCCCGGTTCGAGACTGACGTTGGCCCCGTCTTTGGTCAGGCCGATGATATGGCCGCCTTCACTGACCGGATCCCAGCCGTGGCGGTCACGCAGGCCTTCGAGCACGGCGCGGATCGACCGCTCGCCATCATAGGGCAGCGGTTTCAGCGTGTCCTTGCAATAGCCGAATTTCTCGTGCTCGGTGCCGATGCGCCAGTCCTCGCGCGGCTTGCAGCCGGAGGCGAGGTATTCGGCCAGCTGGGCCATGGACGTGATCGGCCCGCCGCCGGATTGGGGAATGGACATCGAAGGCTCCCGGTCTGCACTCGCGCGTTTGAACTTAACCTGTTGTCGCTTATCCGCCAGAGTGTCAATGCAACCGGCGCGCCGCATCGCGCACAGAGGGCGCGCGCCAGATGACAACCGGGTGAGCCGCCCCCTCTTGCATCTGGCGCAGCATGTGTTCGGTGCGGATGCCCGGCAGGGTGGCGAAGGCGTCAAATAGCTGGTCCGCACCCTTGGCGGTCAGCGGGATTTCAAGGCGCGGCTGGCCCGGCGCCATCAAGAGCCAGACCGGCGGCTCCGAGGTCGGGTCAAGGCTAAGTGCCTGCAAGGCATCAAGGTCGACAATCCCCCCCGACAGCGGGCCGAAATAGCTGACGCGCCGTTCGACAACCTGCACCACGCCGGGGCCGCCATCACCCTGACGAAAGCGGGCGCGCTGAATGCCGGTCACAGTCAGCGCCACGCCGAGGATGATGACGAGATAGCCGATCCAGTGCAGCAGCCCGCCACCGGTGAAAAAGCCCCAGTAAAGGCCCAGGAAAACCGTGACCAAACCGATCAGCGCCTCTTGCCAGCGGCGCAGCGCCTTGGCCGCTTCGGGGCGGATCATCTGGGGTCTCCCAGAGTGACGGGCCTGTTCAGCATCGCGATGCGGTAGTCGCCAACCCGGGTGAACCCGATGTTTTCATAACTGCGGGCCGCCTGTGGGGAGGCCGCAAAAAGGATCGCGGTTTCAATGCCCTGACCGGCGACTTCGGCCAACAATGCCCGCACCACACGCCCGCCCCGGCCCTTGCGGCGCAAATCGGACGGGACATAGACACCGCCCACCTGCACTGCCTGACCTGCCCGCGCATTGATCGCGGCCATGGCCACCGGCTGGCCCTCTTCGGTCATCACCCGCACCCGCGAGGACCCGACCGATGCCCGCGCCCGGGTTTCCGCAGCAGAGGCAAGATCGCCCGGGGGCGCGGTACCGGTTTCCTGCATGTAGGCGGCAAACCACTCGGCCAGCAGCGGTGTGTCGTCCTCTTGTGGCGCGCGGATATCCGACGCGCTTTCCAACCCGGCCAACGCCATCCGGTAAAGCGGCTCCACCCGGTTGATCTGCCATGCATCCTCGGCCACCGGCAGCGCATCCAGAACCGTCTGAACCTGCGGCGCGTCGCCGGTCATACCGCGCAGCGTGTAGCCTTTGAGCAGATGGGCGTAGGTCTGCGCTTCTGTCACGGTCAGGCCGGGCAGTTGGCACATCAGGAATCCGCCATTGGTGCAGCCGAAGATCCCCGTGATGCCGTCGCCGGTTTCGCGCAGGAAAAAGGCGGTGCCATGCGGATGCGTGGCGTTGTCGGTGCCGTGGGATTCGAGGTTGCCCAGCAGGAACATCGAGGTTTCCACGTGGGTTTCGAGGAAGGCAACCATTGGTCCTATGTCGGCGGATGTGGCCTTGCGGATCATCGCCAGTCTCCAAGTTTGTCCTGCCAGAGGGTCAGCGCCGCCACGGCGGCGGTATCGGCGCGCAGAATGCGCGGGCCAAGCGCGACCGGGTGGGCAAAGGGCAGTGCATGCAGCCGGTTGCGTTCGATTTCGGAAAAGCCGCCCTCGGGCCCGATGAGAATCGCCCATGGGCCGGGCGTGGCCGGCAGGGTGGCTGGCTTCCCGGCGCGGGATTCGTCGCAGAACATCAGGTGACGGTCCTGCGGCCAGTCGGCCAGCAGGCGGTCAAGCCGATGCAGGTCGGTAACTTCGGGGACAAAAGTAGCGCCGCATTGTTCCGCGGCCTCGGTTGCGTGAGCTTGAAGCCGATCCTGCCGGATGCGTTCGGAGTTGGTGTATTCGGTCTGCACGGGCAGGATGCGGCGCGCGCCCATCTCGACCGATTTTTCGACGATGAAATCGGTGCGGGCCTTCTTGATCGGCGCGAACATCAGCCAGAGATCGGGCGGCTGCCTCTGCGGGGCCGTCTGTTCAAGGCATGACAGGGTGCCGCCACGCTTGCCTGCCTCGACCACCTCGGCGCGCCATGCCCCGCTCTGGCCATTGAAAAGTGTAACCTGCGCGCCGGTCGTCAGCCGCATCACGCCAAAGAGGTAATGCGCCTGTTCCCGCGACAGGGTCACCTGTTGTCCCTCGCCGAGGGGGTGCTCTACAAAGAGCCGGATTTTCGGTGTCACCGTCATGGAGGGGACCATATGTCCGAGACGCATCAGAGACCAGAGGCCGATGGACAGGTCCGCGACGCCGTAAGCGGCAATTGGGTCGACCGCCACGCCCCGGCATGGACGCGTCCCTACCTGCGGCTAAGCCGGGCCGACCGGCCAATCGGCACTTGGCTTTTGTTGCTGCCCTGTTGGTGGGGGCTTTTGCTGTCGATCCTGCACGACGGGCAGGCGCGGTGGTTCGACCTGTGGATCTTTGCCGGCTGCGGCATCGGCGCGGTGCTGATGCGCGGCGCGGGCTGTACCTGGAACGACATCACCGACCGCGATTTCGACGGCTCTGTCGCGCGGACGGCCTCGCGTCCGATCCCTTCGGGACAGGTAAGCGCGAAACAGGCGCTGGCCTGGGCGGTGCTGCAATCCCTGCTGGGGTGCCTGATCCTTGTCACCTTTCCTCCCATGGCCATCCTGCTGGGTGTGGTGTCGCTGGTGCCCGTAGCGATCTATCCTTTTGCCAAGCGGTTCACCTGGTGGCCGCAGATCTTTCTGGGCATCGCCTTCAACTGGGGTGCATTGCTGGCGTGGACGGCACATAGCGGCAAACTGGAGCTGCCGGCCGTGCTGCTGTATCTGGCCGGGATGGCGTGGACGCTGTTCTATGACACGATCTATGCCCATCAGGACAAGGAAGACGACGCGCTGATCGGGGTGAAATCCACTGCCCGGCTGTTTGGTGACGACACGCCGAAGTGGCTGCGCCGTTTCCTAGTGGCCTCTGTCGTGCTGATGGGGCTGGCCATCGTGGCGGCCGCGCCGGACGGCAACCTGCTGGCACTGATCCTGATGATTGCGGGGCCTTGGGCGATGGGCTGGCACATGGTCTGGCAGATGCGGCGGTTGAAGATGGACGATGCCGATACACTGCTGATGCTGTTCCGATCCAACCGCGACGCCGGATTGCTGCCCGTGCTGTTTTTCGCCGTTGCGCTGATCGCCTGATTGCACCGTCCGGCGGGCTTGCGTATCTGTCTTGAAAACAACAAGGAAAAACACGCGCCCATGCGCCTCTCCTCGTTCTTCATCACAGGCGGCATCTTTGCCGCGGCAGGCGCCCTCAGCCTCGTCACTGCAAATTTCGCCGGCAGCGCGGTTGAACGCGCCTCACTCACCGGGGTTCTGTCAGAACTGGACGCCGAGGGCCTGACATGGGCCGAGGTCGACACCAACGGTTTGCAGGTGTTCCTTTTCGGGACCGCCCCAGACGAAGCCGCGCGGTTTCAGGCCCTTAGCGCCGCTGGCCGGGTTGTGGACACCAGCCGTGTGATTGACCAGATGCTGGTCGAGGAACCCGAGGAAATCGCGGCACCCAGCTTCTCGGTCGAGATCCTGCGCAACGACGCGGGCATTTCGGTGATCGGGCTTGTCCCCGCCAGCACCAAGCGCAAGGCGCTGATCGAGGATCTGCGCAAGACCGCAGGCGAGACCGAGGTCATGGACCTGCTGGAAACCGCTGACTATCCCGCCCCCGAAGGCTGGGCCGATGCGCTGCTTTTTGCCTCTGCCGCCCTGAAAGACCTGCCACGATCCAAGATCTCGGTCTCGGCAAGCGAAGTGTCGATCAAGGCGATGACCGAAAGCGCAGAGGCCCGCAGCCGGCTGGAAACCGCGCTGACCCGGCGCAAACCCGAAACACTGCGCCTTGCGCTGGAATTGTCGGCCCCGCGTCCGGTCATCTCGCCGTTTACCTTGCGATTCACCATCGATGATGCGGGCGCACGCTTTGCCGCCTGTTCGGCGGACACCGAAGAAGCCCGCGCCCGCATCCTGTCGGCCGCGGCCAAGGCCGGTGTCGAAGGCAAGGCCACCTGCCGCCTTGGGCTGGGCGTGCCCTCGCGCCGCTGGGCAGATGCGGTGGAAATTTCCATCTCCAAGCTGGCGGAACTGGGCCAGGGCACGCTGACCTTTTCCAACGCCGATATTTCCCTTGTTGCCGCGCAGGGCACCAATCAGGCCCGGTTTGATCGGATCGTGGGCGAACTGGAGGCTGCGCTGCCGGATCTGTTCGCGCTGAACGCCGACCTTCCCAAACCGCCCGAAGCCCAACCCGAAGGCATCCCGGATTTCGTCGCGACGCTCAGCCCCGAAGGCGCGGTGCAACTGCGCGGGCGGCTGGGATCGGAACAGGCACGCGTCACGGCCGACAGCTTTGCCCGCGCGTTGTTCAGTTCGGAAACCGTCTATACCGCCGCCCGCGTGACCGAGGGCCTGCCTGCGGACTGGACGGTTCGGGTTCTGGCCAGCCTTGATGCGCTGGCGATGCTGGCCAATGGCGCCGCGACCGTGACACCGGACCGTGTGGTCATTGCGGGCAAAACCGGCAACCCCGACGCTAGCACGCAAATCGCCGACCTGCTGGTTGCGAAACTTGGAGAGGCCGCAGCCTTTGACATCGACGTGGAATATGTCGAAGCGCTGGACCCGATTGCCGCCCTGCCCACCCCCGAGGAATGTGAGGCGATGATTGTCGAGGTCATTGGCGACCGCAAGATCACCTTTGAACCCGGCTCTGCCCGGCTGGATGCCTCGGCGGTCGACATCATGGACGAACTGGCCGACCTGCTGAAACAATGCGGCGACATCGCGCTGGAAATCGGCGGTCACACCGACAGCCAGGGCCGCGAGATCATGAATCAGGAACTGAGCCGTGACCGTGCGCAGGCGGTTCTGGACGCGCTGCGGATGCGGCGCGTGCCGACACGCTCGTACACCGCCAAAGGCTATGGCGAGACACTTCCGATCGCCGACAACGGCACCGAGGTCGGACGCGAAGCCAACCGCCGGATCGAATTCAAACTCTTGAAACCCGAGGCGGAAGAAGGCGAAGAAGTGAAAGACCCGGGCGATTCGGATCCTGCGGACGCGGACCCGGCTGCGGATGCCGCCCCGGTGGTGGACACGCCGCCCGTGGTTGTGAATCCGGAACTGGGCAAGATCCGGCCTCCGGCGGGCAGAAGGACAGAAGATGAATAGAACCGAATTCATCGTGACGACGGCAGCCATCCTTTTCGTGGCCTTCCTTCTGGGATGGTTCGCGCATTGGCTGGTGCATCGGTTCAAACGCGTGGCCCAGGCGGACATGGACCAACTGGAAAAGATGAGCCAGGAACTCCACGAGGCAGAAGAGACCCGCGATCAGGCCATCACCTACCTGCAACAACGCGAGGCCGAGCTGACCAGCCAACTGGCCCAGACAGAGGCCGAACTTTCGGCTGCGATGGATGGCTTGCGCGAGGCGCGTTCGGATGCAGAGGAAATGCGCGCCTATGTCGAGCGGATGAACCAGCAGGCCTGACACGGCACTGGCAGGTGGCGGGCCTTTCCAGCGGCCCGTCTATGTGGGATGACCGGGGCAGTTTTCGCGCGCCAAGGACCGCCCCATGACCCAGATCATCACTGCCCTTTCCGAAATTTCCGACCGTTACGACGCCATGTTCGTCGACCTCTGGGGCTGCGTGCACAATGGCGTGCAGGCGATCCCCTCGGCTGTCGAGGCGTTGCAGGGCTATCGCCAGCGCGGCGGCTGCGTGATCCTTGTCACCAACGCGCCGCGGGCGCGGTCCGAAGTGGCCAAGCAGCTGGACCGTTTTGGTGTGCCCACCGACGCATGGGACGATATCGCAACCTCGGGCGACAGCGCCCGGTCCGCGATGTTCCGCGGGGCGGTGGGCCGCAAGGTCTGGTTCATGGGCCAGACTTTCGACCAGAGCTTTTTCGAACCGCTCAAGATCATTGACGACCCAGTCAAGATCGAACAGGTCGAACTGGACGAGGCCGAGGGCATCGTCTGCTGCGGGCCCTTCGACCCGCACGCCGACCCCGAGGTGAACCGCCCGCAGTTCCTTTACGCCAAGCAAAAAGGCATGAAACTGCTCTGCGCCAACCCCGATATCGTCGTCGACCGGGGGGAGCGGCGCGAATGGTGCGCCGGTGCGCTGGCAAAGCTTTATACCGAGATGGGCGGCGAAAGCCTGTATTTCGGCAAACCGCATCCGCCGATCTACGACCTTGCCCGCCGCCGCCTGGCCGAGCACCGCAAAGGCGTGCAGGACGCGGGAATCCTGGCCGTGGGGGACGGGCCGCATACGGATATCGATGGCGCCATGGGAGAGGATCTCGATTCCCTCTTCATCAGTGGCGGATTGGCCCGCGAAGAGACCAAAACGACGCACCAACCAGAGCCGGATGCGCTAAACGCCTATGTCCAAAAGGAAATGATCAATCCGACATTCACCATTGGGACGCTGAGGTAAGGCAGATTTCGCTTGCCTTTGCTGCAACCGCAAAGTAATAAAATTACCGAAAGCGCAGGTCGACTGCGCATTTATTACCGGGCGGTTTGCAAATGGAGGGCCGGATGTTGGACAATATGCCCCGCGGCACGATCTGCATCGAAGACATCGAGATGGGGATGACCCGTTACCTGCGCAAACAGGTAACCGATCAGGACATCGAGATGTTTGCCGAGGTCTCGACCGACCGGAACCCGGTGCATCTGGACGATGACTATGCCCAGGACACCATCTTTGAGGGGCGGATCGCCCACGGGATGCTGACCGCCGGGCTGATCTCGGCCGTGATCGGCGAGCAGTTGCCCGGGCATGGAACGGTCTACATGGGCCAGACGCTGAAGTTTCTGGGGCCGGTGCGCCCCGGCGACGTGGTCTATGCCGAGGTCAAAGTGGTCGACATCGACCATGCCAAGCGCCGCGTGACGCTGGAAACCCATTGCGCGGTGGACGGCAAGAAGGTGCTGATCGGCGAGGCCAAGGTTCTGGCGCCCTCGCGCAAGTTCGACTGAGTTTCGCGGGCCGGTGCGCCCGATCTTCCTCACGACTGACGGCTGCCCGACCAAATGGTTCGGCAGCCGTTTTCACATCCGCCCCTTCAGCGCAACGCGTCAAAGGAAAAGCCTGCGGGGATGCCGTCGCGGCCGTCAAGGATCAGGTCGGCCATGACCTCGCCCACCTTGGGGGCCATGCCAAAGCCGATCTTGAAACCGCCGTTGGCAACGAAATGCCCCTCGCGCCCCGGCCATGCGCCCAGCAGCGGCGCACGGGAGCGCGCGCGCGGGCGCACCCCGGCCCAGCGTTCCAGCACGGTCGCGCCGTGCAGGGCGGGCACCGCCGCATAGGCGCGGTCGATCAGCGCCTGACACTGGTCATCCGTGGCTGTCGGGTCGTCGAAGTCGCGTTCCGAGGTCGACCCAACCGCCACCGTCCCGTCGGCATGCGGGACGATGTGCAGCCCATCGACGAACAGTTGCGGGTCTTCCTGCGCCGGGTAGCGCAACAGCACCGCCTGTCCCTTGACGCCATCGCCAACCTTGCGGCCCAGCGCCTCGGTCAGGTCCAGAAGGCCGCGCCAGCCGGTTGCCCAGACCACCGCGCCCTGATCTTCGGCCTCGGGCACGACATGTGCTCCCGACACCTCCAACGCGGCGACAAGCGCGGCACAGGCGCGGCGCGGGCACATGCGGGCGGTCAGCGTGTCCCGGATCAAAAGACCCGTCGGGCTGGACGGCGCAAGACCCCGCAGCCCTTCAGAGGCGATCACCTCCCATGTTGCGCAGCCCTGCCAAAGCTCTGCCGCGCCGCTGGCCCGCTGCCGTGCCAGCGCGACGGCATTCTCATCCGCCAAGGGCTGTAACCGCCCGGTGCGGGCATAGCCCGGGCTGACGCCGCCAGTGGACTCGACCTCGGCCCAGAAGGCTTCGGCCATCAGCAGGCTGTCCAGTTGAAAGGCTTTCTTGTCGTTCCAGTTCTCGGGCACATGAGGCGCCAGCGCGCCGACCACGCCGCCAGAAGACCCGGCCCCCGGCCCGAAAGGATCGACCACGCGCACCCTGGCGCCCCGCCGAACGCAGGCCCAGGCCACGGACAACCCAAAGATCCCTGCCCCGCGTACCGTCACCTCGACGCTTGCCATTGGCCGCTCTCCTCGTCAGAACTCGCCCCCGTTGATAAGGACAAATGCCATGAGCGACCAGAGCAACGGCCTGGACTGGCGGGGAGAGATCCCGGTTTCGACCCGGTTTGACGACCCCTATTACAGCCTTGAGAACGGGCTGGCGGAAACCGGCCATGTGTTCCTGAGCGGCAACGGATTGCCGGCCCGGTTCCGCGACGGGTTCCACATTGCCGAACTGGGGTTCGGCACCGGGCTGAACCTTTTGGCGGCGCTGCGGCTATGGCGCGACAGCGGGCAGAGCGGCGTCCTGCATTTCACCACTTTCGAAGCCTACCCCCTGACGCCCGAGGAAATGGTGCGCGCGCAGGGCGGGTTCCCCGAAATCGCGGATCTTGCGGCGGAACTGGCCCCGCATTGGGGGGCAGCGCGGTTCGATTTGCCCGACCTGCGGTTCGAGATGATCGAGGGCGACGCCCGCCAGCGCCTGCCCGAATGGCCGGGCCTGGCAGATGCCTGGTTCCTTGATGGCTTTGCCCCGGCCAAGAACCCCGAACTGTGGAACGAGGCGCTGATGGCAGAGGTCGCGCGCCACACGGCCCCCGGCGGCACGGCGGCCACCTATACGGCAGCGGGCCATGTGCGCCGCGCGCTGGAGGCCGCAGGGCTTGAGGTCACCCGTCAGCCGGGATATGGCCGAAAGCGTCACATGACGACAGCCTTCAAACCGCCGACCTCCTGCTGACCCCGTTTGCCGGGGCCGCCCGAGGCGGCGAAACCCCGGACATAGAGCTATGGCAACGCAGAACACGCGCCTCGGCATCTGGCTCATGGTGGCCACAACCTTCGTCTTTGCCTTGCAGGACGGAATCTCGCGTCACCTTGCGGCGGAATACAACGTCATGATGGTGGTCATGATCCGCTATTGGTTCTTCGCGGCCTTTGTCCTGACCATCGCGGGCCGCAAGGCCGGAGGCCTGCGCGCCGCCGCGCAAAGCGCCTTTCCCTGGTTGCAGGTGTTTCGCGGCGCGCTGCTGGTGGTCGAGATCAACGTGATGGTTCTGGCCTTTGTCTACCTGGGGCTGGTGGAAAGCCACGCGGTCTTTGCCGCCTATCCGCTGTTGGTGGCGGCGCTTTCCGGGCCGGTTCTGGGCGAACACGTGGGCTGGCGCCGCTGGACCGCCATCGCCGTGGGCTTTGTGGGCGTCATCATCATTCTGCAACCTTCGGGAGGCGTGTTCTCCCCCTATGCGGCGATCCCGTTGGTGGCAGCCCTGATGTTCGCGCTTTACGCGCTGCTGACGCGCTACGTCGCGCGGGGCGATTCCTCGGCCACCTCGTTTTTCTACACCGGGGTGTCGGGCGTGATCCTCGCCACAGCCATCGGCATCTGGTTCTGGGTGCCGATGACTTTGACGGATTGGGGCTGGATGGGGCTTTTGTGCCTGACCGGCGCGGCGGGGCATTACCTGATGATCCGCTGCTACGAGGTGGCCGAGGCCAGCGCGGTCCAGCCCTTTGCCTACCTGCAACTGGTCTTTGCCAGCACGCTGGGCCTGTTCGTCTTTGGCGAGACGCTGCGCTGGAACGTGGTCTTTGGCGCCGGCATGATCGTGGCGGCAGGGCTGTTCACGCTGTGGCGGGCACGGCAGAAAGAAGGCTAAGCCCCCTTACTGCAATGTCGATTTCAGCGTGCCGCCGGTCAGTTCCTGACTGAAGGGCACCGGATGCGGCGGCTTGCCCAGCCGCGCGCGGTAAACCGGCAGGCTTTCCGTCACACGCATGACGTAGTTGCGGGTTTCGTCAAAAGGGATCATCTCGATCCAGTCGATGATGTCGATGTCGCCCTTGCGCGGGTCACCGAACCGTTCCATCCAACCGATGGGCCGTCCCGGCCCCGCGTTGTACCCTGCTGCCATCATCACCGCGTTGCCGTCGAAACGATCCGCCAGACCTGCCAGATAGCGCGATCCCAGCCGCGCGTTATAGGCCGGGTCGGTCAGCAGGCGGTCAAGGTCGTATTCGATGCCAAGCTGCCCCGAGACCAGCTTGGCCGTGCCCGGCATCAACTGCATGTAGCCGCGTGCCCCCGCGCCCGAGATCACGCCGGGGTCGAATTCGGATTCGCGGCGCGCGATCGACAGGACCAGTTCCTTGGGCACCGGGTATTCGCTTTCGGTCACCTGCGGGTCCAGCGCGTAATAGGGACCGGGCAATTCGATGCCGAATTGCGCGGCGCGCTTGCCCAGCATGACCTGAATGTGCGGGCGGTTCATTTCCATCAGCATGGCGCCCAGACGGCCCATGCCTTCACGGTCCAGCCCTTCGGCCAGATGGGTCAGGAAACGTTCGCCGAGCGGCACCTCACCTGCGGCCAGCAAGAGAATACCGGCCTCGAAAACGCTGGACTTGGTAAAGGGGGCCTCGCGCCAATCGGGGAAAGCCTCCTTGCCCGAAAGCGTCGGGTCGGGCGGCAGACCCGCCTTTTCGGCGGCGAGCAACCCGTAGAAAGAAGTCTGGTACTTGGCACCCAGCGCATAGGCGTCTTTCGCCTTTTCCGCCTCGCCAGCAGCCTCGTAGGCGCGGCCCAGCCAATAGCCGCCGCGCCCGACGGAAATCGGTGTCCACACGGCCTCGCGGAAGTTTTCGAAATGCGCCACGGCCAGATCGGCGCGGTCGAGGTAACGCAGCGCCAGAAAGCCCGCGATCCATTCCAGTTCGGCATAGTCGCTGCCATCGACCAGCCAATGATTGGCCGCGATTTCATAGGCCTCAGCATAGGCACCGTCGCGCATCCGGTCACGGGCCAGATCTATGCGTTCGGGTGCCCAGGCCCAGGGTTCGCCCAGACCCGACGGGCTGGCCGATTGCTCCCGCAGAAGGGCAATCGCATCTTCTGTCCGTCGCTTGCGCACACGCCAAAGGAACCGTTCATAGGCAAGCCCGGGATGATCGGCCAATTCCTCGGGGACTTTGGCGATCAGCGCGTCGACCCCGGGGGCCGAGGTCCGCAGGGCGATGCGCGCCTGCGCGAGTGCCTGCCAGCCTTCATCGACAAGGCCCATCATCTGGCCTGCGTCGCGGCTCCAGCCTTGCCAGAGGGCCATGTCCAGCCGCGCCTCGTGGTGCGGGCCAAGGATCTCGCCCCATGTTTCAAGAAACGCGCGGCGTTCGTCCGACGTCATGGTCAGCGTGCGCCACGCCAGAACGATATCTGCCTGCGCAGCCCCTTCGTTGCCCGCCGCCATATGCGCGCGCGCCAACGACAGCGCACCGCTGCCGGTTTGTGGCAGATCGTCGGCAAAGAACCCGCGGATCTGTTCCAGAGATGCCTCGGACATCACCGGTTCGGTTTTTTCGCGCAGATAGGGCAAGCCGGGCCAATCCGGATTGCGGGACAGGAAATCCAACACCTCGCGGTGATCGCCCCGCCCAGCGCGCAGCGCGTGCCAAAGGATGACGTCCACCGCCACCTGTCCGTCGCCACGTGCGGCGATTCGGGCCGCAGCCCAGTTTCCCTGGCGCATGGACTCCATGGCCTTGGCCAATGCGGCCCCGCGTTCCTGCGCCATGGCAGGAAGGGTAGTGATCAGCAGCAACAACAGTGCAAGGAGACGCGACATCGACTTGCTTTTTCCGTGATGAAAAGGAATAGACGCTTCTTGCAAAGGATACGTCCGGAGCGGGCTCGTGCAACTCACATAGTCGCGGGGTCGGCGGGTTTCCACCGCAAGCCGTACCGGATCTGAACATTAGAAGGAGCGTGTCATGTTCAAAGGTTCAATGCCTGCCCTGGTCACGCCGTTCAAGGACGGCGCCGTGGATTTCGACACGCTCAAAAAGCTGGTCGACTGGCACATCGCCGAAGGTTCGCACGGGTTGGTCCCGGTGGGCACCACCGGCGAAAGCCCGACGCTGACCCATCGTGAACACGAAGAGGTCATTGCTTGCGTGGTCGAAGCCGTTGCAGGCCGCATCCCGGTCATCGCCGGGGCCGGTTCGAACAATACCGACGAAGCGATCCGTTTCACCGAATATGCCGCCAAGGTCGGCGCCGATGGCGCGCTGGTCGTCACGCCCTATTACAACAAGCCGACACAGGCGGGCATGATCGCGCATTTCACCGCCGTGCATGACTGCGCCGAAATTCCGATCGTGATCTACAACATCCCGGGCCGGTCGGTGGTGGACATGTTGCCCGCGACCATGGGCGAACTGGCCAAGCTGCCGCGGATCGTGGGCGTCAAGGATGCCACCGGCGATCTGGCCCGTGTCTGCCAACAGCGCCTGACCTGCGGTACGGACTTTCTGCAAATCTCGGGCGAAGATGCCACCGCGCATGGGTTCAACGCGCAGGGCGGCGTTGGCTGTATCTCGGTCACGGCGAACGTGGCCCCCCGGCTTTGCGCCCTGCTGCAAGAGGCCTGCCTTGCCGGCGACTATGCCAAAGCGCTGGAAATTCAGGACAAGCTGATGCCGCTGCATATCGCGATCTTCACCGAGCCGGGTCTTTGCGGCGCGAAATACGCTATGTCGAAACTGGGCCTGTGTTCCGAAGAGGTGCGCCTGCCGCTGGTGCCGCTGACCGAGGCCACCAAGGCCAAAGTGGACGCGGCGCTGGCACATGCTGGGCTGATCGGCTGAGGAAGAAACGACCGGTGCCGGGCCAAAGCACGCCCACCCACTCCTAAAGACAAGGGCCGGACCCCAAACGGGATCCGGCCCTTTTTCATGTCTGCCGATATGGTCGGGCCTATTGGCCCACGGTGGATTCAATACCCTCGGGCTGACCGACGACCACGAACCGCAGCTCCTCGGGTTTCATCAGCTCACCTGCCACGCGCTTGACGTCCTCCAGCGTGACCGCCTCGATCTTGTCGTTACGAGTAAAGACATAGTCCGGCGACAGGCCATCCAACTGCATCCCCACAAGGATCTTGGCAATCGGAGCATTGCCGTCAAAACGCAGGGGATAGGCCCCGGTCAGGTAGGTCTTGGCGCGTTCCAGTTCCTCGGGTGTGGCGCCTTCGCTGGCCATCTTTGCCCATTCGTCGCGGATCACCTGAATCGTCTCGGCCATGCGGTCGTTGGCCGAAGCCACGCGGCCCAGCATCAATTCTGCATGTTCACGCGGCGCGAGGTAGGAATAGACGCCATAGGTCAGGCCGCGTTTTTCGCGCACCTCGTTCATCAATCGCGCCTCGAAGCCGCCGCCGCCGAAAATCGTGTTCAGCACATAGGCGGCAAAAAAATCGGGATCGTCCCGCTTCATTCCCTTGTGACCGAAGATCGCCACCGACTGCGGCGTGTCAAAGGGAACCACGGTCACGCCGGACGTGGTCGAAACCTCGATATCGGCAGGCTGCGGCGCACCTGTTTCGGGCAGGCCAAGGAACAGTTTGTCCAAAAGCACGCCCAGTTCTTCGGCGCTGATGTCCCCGGCGGCGGCGACATAGACGCGATCCTGCGCCAAGGCCGCACGGTGGGCTGCGACGATGTCATCGCGGGTCAACGCGGTCACGCTGTCCAGCGTGCCATTCTGGTTGGTGCCATAGGGGTGATCGCCAAAGACAAGGCCATAGAAAGCATCCCCCACGATCTCATCGGGATCGGTTGCATCCGAGCGGATGGCGGAAATCACCTGCGCCCGGACCCGGTCGATGTCTGCCTCGTCAAAACGCGGCGAGACCAGCGAGGCCCGCAACAGATCGACAGCCTCGTCCCGCGTTTCGGTCAGGAACTTGGCCGAAATCCGCACCGTGTCGTCGCCCACGTCATAGCGGAACTGCGCGGCAAGCCCGTCCCGCGCCTCGGCAAACCCGCGGGCGTCCAGATCTTCGGCCCCTTCTTCCAGCAGGCCGACCATCAGGTTGGTGGCTCCGCGCTTACCCGGCGCATCCAGCGAAGCACCTCCAAGGAACCGGATTTCCAGAGCAACGAAGGGGATCGAAGGTTCCTCGACAAGCCAGGCCTTGAAACCTCCGGGGCTTTCGACCTCTTGGATTTCGGCCGCAGCGTGAACAGAGAAACCGGCACAGATAAGGCCGACGGTCAGGATAAAACGGCGGATCATTGGGTCACCTCCTGAAGACGGTCCTGTTTCTGGGCTCCCATCACGTAACCGGTGACGGACTGGCGGCGGTCAAAGACCTTTTTCGCGGCGGCGATAATCTCTTCGCCCGTGACCGCTTGCAGAACGTCGGGCCATTCCTGAACGTCCTCGACGGTCAACCCGGTGGTCAGCGCATTGCCATAGCGGCGCGCGATGCTGCCCGGGTTGTCCAGTGCATAGATCTGCTGTGCCTTGATCTGGAACTTGATCCGGTCAAGCTGTTGCGGATCGATGCCGTTTTCAATCAGATCGGCCAACACACCGTCCAGCGCGGCCTCCCCCTCTTCCAGCGTGACACCTGCGGCGGGCACCACAACAAGGTTAAAGCTGGATACGTCCAGTGTGGTGCTGTCGTAATAAGCGTCGGTATAGACGGCCACCCGTGTATCGAACTGCAAGCGCTGCGTCAGGACCGAGGTCTGCCCCCCGGCCAGAACCTGCGCCAACAGGCTAAGCGCGGCGGCCTCTTGCTGGGCACCGGACTGGCGCGCCGGCGCAATATAGCTGCGGGTCATGTAGGGCTGTGCGACGCGCGGGTCGTTGTAGGTCATGCGCCGCTCCGAGGTCTGAGGCGGCTCTTGCGGCCGAACGCGCGGCAGCACGAGGTCAGGGTTGGGCGGTAGCGGGGCGTAATGCTCTTGGGCCAGCGCGCGCACCTCTTCGGGAGTGACATCCCCGGCCACGATCAGGATCGCGTTATTGGGCGCATAATACTTGCGGTAATAGGCCAGCGCATCGTCCAGATCCAACTGCTCCATCTCGTGCCGCCAGCCGATGACCGGCGTGCCATAGGGATGGTTCAGGTACAGCGCCGCACTTTTTTGTTCCCGGAACAGGGCACCGGGGCTGTTTTCGACGCGCTGGTTGCGTTCTTCGATAATGACTTCGCGTTCTGTTAGGATGTCCTCTTCGGACAGTCGGAGATTGACCATGCGGTCCGCCTCCATCCGCATCATCAGACCAAGCCGGTCCGCCGCCACGCGCTGATGGTAGGCGGTGGTGTCAAAGCTGGTAAAGGCATTGTCCGTCCCGCCATTCAGCGCCACCGTGGCGCTGAATTCACCGGGGGCCAGAGTATCCGTGCCCTTGAACAGCAGATGTTCGAGGAAATGCGCCACACCCGACACGCCCCTTTCCTCATCCGCCGATCCGGCGCGGTACCAGACCATGTGAACCACGACCGGCGCGCGGTGATCTTCGATCACGACCACGTCCATGCCGTTGTCCAGCGCGAAACTGGTCACTTTTCCGGTTTCCTGTGCGGACACCGTGATCGGCGAGACAATCGAGAGGGTGAGGGCGAAAAGCAGTCTCAGTCGGCGCATGCGGCATCCTCTGTTTGTTCGGATGACGCATTAGGTACGCGGGATAACGACAACTTCAAGCCGGATTACGGTCTCGTGACCTTGTCGTGGGATGCCGATTATTCCTCGGGCGGCGCGGCGGGCGTCTTGGCCCCGGCCCTGCGATAGACCCGCAGCCAGCGATAGGGATCCAGCGTTTCGCGCTTGTACGCCTTGTAATAGTCGTCCTCAGGCACAATCGACCAATTGAAAATCGACTTGGACCGGCGGAATGCCGCGTCCTTTTCGGCCAGCTCCTGACGCACGCCCGGATCACGGCCAAACCGGCTGGCCCGCTGGATCAGCGCACCATCACCGGCCGGAACGCCCTGACCGCGCGCGACAAGGCGCGCCGGATTGCCGCCAAGCGCCGCGACGGCATCCGCCTTGGGCGTCTGGTCGGTGCGGTTAGCACCACCCGGCGTGGGCGGAGGCAGCGCCGAATAACTGTCCGGCGTCTGCAATGGTTTGTTCGGAACGATGGCAAATTCCTCGGGCTGCACACTGTTGGTGCGCAGATCGTGCAGGGGTTTGTCCCGATCGATCGCCGCGCAAGACGCGACACCGGCAAGACCAAGGATTGCAACCAGATGCGCGCGCCGCATCGCTTCCCTCCAGATTCCGAGTTTCGCCAGCCTTAGCGCATCTGGCAGGCGGCGTCACGGGGCCTTTTTGCGCGACGGGAAAAGGATCAGCCCGAAGGCGCCGACAAAAATCGCAATATCCGCCACGTTGAAGGCAAAGGGATTGTCGATGCCGCAACAGGACATGTTCAGGAAATCGGCCACCGCGCCATAAACCAGCCGGTCAACCACGTTGCCCAGCGCGCCGCCGATCAGCAGCCCCGCAGACATCAACCCCATCCGCCCCGGCGGATCGCGGCGCATCCAGACCAGCACGAACAGCACGATGCCAAGAGCGACCGAAATCAGGATCCAGCGTGTCGCCGCCGCATCACCGGCAAACAACCCGAAATTCACCCCGTAATTCCACGCCATGCGGAAATTCAGAAATGGCGGAAAAACCTCGATCGACAGCTTGTTCCCCAAGCCCATCACGTGCACGATAAGGTATTTCGTGACCTGATCCAGCAGAAAGATCACCAGCGTCACCCAGAACACCAGTTTCAATCCGCCTGTTCGTTTCGCAGACTGTGCCAGAACCGCCTCCCGCGTTTTTCGGTCGCAGACCTAGTGAGCCACATAGGGGCGCGCAAGCGGCTTTGCCATCACGCGCCCAACGGCAGGCTTCTTCTTGGTCCAAATACTCCAGCGCCGTGGCCACAGGCGAAGGGGGCATGCTGAATACATGCCGCGGCACGCCCCCCCTGCCCCTCAATGGCGGAAATGGCGCATCCCGGTAAAGACCATGGCCAGCCCGGCCTCGTCCGCGGCGGCGATCACCTCGTCGTCACGCATCGAGCCGCCCGGCTGGATCACGCAGGTCGCACCTGCCGCAGCCGCTTCCATCAAACCGTCCGGGAAGGGAAAGAACGCATCCGAAGCCACGGCAGAGCCTTGCGTCAGCGGTGCCGGCAGGCCCAGCGACTCGGCCATACGTTCGGCTTTCTTGGCGGCGATCAGGGCCGAATCGACGCGGCTCATCTGGCCCGCGCCGACCCCGACCGTGGCGCCGTCCTTGACGTAGACGATAGCGTTGGACTTGACGTGCTTGGCGACTTTCCACGCGAACAGCAGATCCTGCATCTGTGCCTCTGTCGGGGCGATCTTGGTCACCACCTTCAGATCTTCCAGCGCGCGTGCGCCGTTGTCGCGGTCCTGCACCAGCAGACCGCCCGACACCTGCCGCCATGCCAGCCCGGCAGAGGCCGGGTTGGCCAGACCGGGGGCAAGGATCAGACGCAGGTTCTTTTTCTTTGCAAAGATGTCCTTGGCGTCCTGATGGATGGCCGGGGCGATGACCACCTCGGTAAAGATCTCGGCAATCGCCTCGGCGGTTTCGCCGTCCAGCGCGCCGTTCAGCGCCACGATGCCGCCAAAAGCCGAGGTGCGGTCACAATCAAAAGCCTTCTGATAGGCCTCTTTCATGGTGGCACCGCGCGCCACACCCGACGGGTTTGCGTGTTTGATGATCGCACAGGCCGGGCCGTCGGCGGGCAGGAATTCCGATACCAGTTCGAACGCCGCATCGGTGTCGTTGATGTTGTTATAGCTCAGCTCCTTGCCCTGAAGCTGTTCCGCCGTGGCGACGCCGGGACGGTTCGATCCGTCAACGTAGAAGGCCGCGTTCTGATGCGGGTTTTCACCGTAGCGCAGGCTTTGCGACAACGTCCCGGCAAAGACCCGGCGGCGCGGGGTTTCCTCGCCGATGGCGGCGGCCATCCATGTGCTGACGGCGGCATCATAGGCGCCCGTGCGGGCATAGGCGATCTGCGCTTGTTTCTTGCGGAAGCCCAGCGAGATCTGGCCATCGTTGGCCTCCAGCTCGGCCAGAAGTGCGGCGTAGTCCTCGACGTCGACGATCGTGGTGACAAAGGCGTGGTTCTTGGCCGCCGCACGGATCATGGCCGGGCCGCCAATGTCGATGTTCTCGATGCAGGTATCATAGTCGGCACCCTTGGCGACGGTCTCTTCGAACGGGTAGAGGTTCACCACCAGCAGGTCGATCGGCACGATGCCGTGTTCCGCCATCGAGGCAACGTGCATCCCGTTGTCGCGCAGCGCCAGCAGGCCACCGTGCACCTTGGGGTGCAACGTCTTGACCCGACCATCCATCATTTCCGGAAAGCCGGTCAGATCGGCCACGTCACGCACGTCCAGCCCGGCCTCGCGCAGCGCCTTGGCCGATCCGCCCGTCGACAGCAGTTCGATCCCTTTGTCGGCCAGCGCGCGACCGAGGTCGATCAGGCCGGTCTTGTCAGATACGGAAAGCAGCGCGCGGCGCACGGGCTGAAGGTCGGACATGCGGGAATCCCCTTGGAAGTCAGTCGTTGCGAAAGTGACCGTTCAGACGGTCAGATCCACCTCGTCGCGGACAAGATCGCGGACGGCCAGCGCCGTCTCCTGCGCCTTGGCAAGCGACCAGCGGACGCGCGTCGCATACTGCATTGCGCGGCCGGATAAAACGATCTGCTTCGTCGCACGCGGCTGAAGCCGCCCTTTTTCAAGGTAAACCGAGGGTTCCAGCGCGATTTCCACCGCGCCGTCAAAGCGAAACACCCAGATTTCGCCGGATCGCAGCGCCATCGACACCGCCGTGCCGCCCATATCCAGCGCCACGTCAACCTCTGGGTGCAAATGGAATCGGACCTCGAAGGGCAAGCCAGCCAGCTTCATCGTGTCCATCGCGCGGTCAAAACGTTTCTTGGACGGCGCATCGAGAGCCACCAGATAATCCTCGCCCCGCAACGAACGCCCGTCCATCGACAGTTCGAGACTGCGCGCATGCGTCAGCCCCTGCACGGTGACGTAGCCATCATGCCCGCCTTCGAACCGCAGCGATTCCGGCAGGTGGCTCATCTGGACGGGGACATGCCGGGGCGCATCCTCTAGCAATTCACGGCGCGCATCCCCAAGCCAGCGCGGCGCGCCCAACCGGGCCGAGGAATAGCCTTGCAGGCACAGTGTCGAATGCGATGGCGTGGCCCGTCCGGCGCGGCGCCAGTCCTCGCCAAATCCGCCCCCGGACCCGCAGTTGACGATCAAGGGCCGTCGTCCCGAGGTGAGCTCAAAGGCCAATGTCGAGGCGTGCGCATGGGCCGAGGCCGCACCCGAAGGTGGCGGCGCCGCATCGACGATCACCGAGGTGCGCAGCGCCGACAGCCGCGCAAATCCCATTGCCAGCCCTTCGGCCTGCCGTTTCTTGTTGCCAGAGGCCGCAAGCGCCCGGTCCAGCCGCCCCTCCAGTCCGCGCCCGCCACCGTGAAACCGCGCAAGGCCGCCATCGGCATGACGCAGAGTGCGCAGGGTCGGCGCGATGCGCCCGATCGCCTCGACATGGCGCTGGTCCGGCTCAAGGTCCGCTTCGTGCAGCGTTTGCTGTGCCCAGGTCAGCAGGGTGAAAACTTCCAGCAGTTCTTCGGGGTTGCGGGTTGGAATGCCGCCCTGTTCGTCGACCTGTTTCGCGCAATCGCTGCCCAGAGCCTCTCGCGCCGGGGCGACATGCGCCTCCATCCCCTGCAAGGAAAGGCCGGCATACAGCAGCCCGGTCATCGCCTCGAAACGCGGAAGGCCCGGCGCGGCCACATGGGCGCGCTTGGCAAGGAAACGGGTCTGCGCCGCAAGCGCGGCGTAAAACGCCTCGCTGTCCTCGGCCTTGCGCCCGCGCAGCAGGAACAGCGCGTGATGCACCCAGCGGATCACCCGCCGCCCGGTCAGTTCCGGCGTCCAGCCCGGCCCGCGTCCGTGGCCATATCTCTGGATCCACTCCCACAGCCATTTCTGCGCCAGCGCGCGGGCCTTGGTATCGCCCACCGCCGCAAGGTCATCCAACCAGCCAAAGCCGTGAATTTCCTCCTCGTAGGCAGAATCCGGCACGTCGATCGCCCAGATCGACCGGCCCTCGGACTGAACAAGATGGCCTGCGAACATCAGGTTGCCCGCCAGCATCTGACGTCCACGCGCGAAAAAGCCAACGGTGCGCGGTTCGGGTTGTGAAACGAAACCTTCGGCCGGACGGCTACTGGCCGCCATGCGTGCCTGCATACGGTTCATCATCCGCGCATGCGCGGTCCGCCAATTTCGCGCCGTGGACATGGCCGGTGCTCTGCTAAACTGCCTCGGGTCGCCCGTTTCGGGCTTGTTGCCGACAGGATACATGCCCGCCGGGCGGAAGTCACCACAGAGTTAGCCGCGCTGCAAAAGCGCCATGTAGAAACCGTCCATACCGCCTTTGGCCGCCCAATAATCGGGCCGGAGGCGCAGCCCGCCCTCGTCAGAGCGCCAGCGGTCCTCGATCCACGGAAATTCCGGCGCGATGACCTTCAGGTCCGGATGGCGTTCCAGCGCCTCGTCAATATGGCATTCGCCTTCGTCGGGGATCAGCGAACAGGTGGCAAAGACCAGACGCCCGCCGGGTTTCAGCAGGCTCAGCGCATGGTCCAGCATGGCCCCTTGCAGGCCGATCAGCTCGGTGATGCGTTCGCCTTCGTGAGCATGGGGCAAATCGGGGTGACGGCGGATGGTGCCCGTGGCCGAACAGGGCGCGTCCAGCAGGATCGCGTCATAAAGACCCTGATGTTCCATCGCGTCGCCCGCCACCAGTTGCGCGCTCAGCCCGGTGCGGGCGAGGTTTTCCTTCACCCGGGCCAGTCGCGCCTCGGACAGGTCCAGCGCCGTGACCTCTGCCCCGGCGGCGGCCAGTTGCAGGGTCTTGCCACCGGGCGCGGCACACATGTCCAGCACCTTCTGCCCCCGCACATCCCCCAGCAGTTGCGCCGGAAGGGCGGCGGCGGCGTCCTGCACCCACCAGTCGCCTTCGGCAAACCCGGGCAAGGCGCTGACCTGCCCCGCCTGCCGCAGGCGCACCGATCCGGTCGGCAGCAGTTCCCCCTCCAGCGGCGACAGATCCGCGCCCGGTTTCGGCGTCAGGTCCAGGGGAGCGCCTTCGAAATGCACCCGTTCCATATTGGCCACGGCCTGCGGCCCCCAGGCCGCCACCAACGGGTCACGCAGCCAGCGCGGCAGGCGTGGGATGCGCAGCTTTGCCCAGGCTTGCGGCCCCTCTTCGGCCACCTTGCGCAGGACCGCGTTGACCAGCCCGCGCGCGCCCTGCGTGCGCTTGCCCGCTGCGGCAATCTCGACACAGTCGCTAACCACGCCATGCGCGGCACCACCTTGGCACAGTTCGACCGCGCCCAAACGCAGGATGTTCATCACCCGCGGTACAGGTTTCTTGCGCAGATGCGGTTTCAGGATCTTGTCGGCCCGCTCCAGCCCCCGCAACACATCCGAGGCCAGCCGTTGCGCGGCGGCACGGTCCGCCGGGGCCAGCGCCTCCAGCCGGTCGTTTTCCGACAGGGGACGCCCCTGTTCCGTGACCTGATCCAGCAGGTCGACAGCGGCAAGGCGGGCCGGGCTGGGGGCTTTGGACATGGGTTCTCTCCGATGAGGCGTCAGGCGGGCGGGGTTGCCCATGAGACCGGCGGGCGTATATCAAGCCCCATCAGACGAGGAAAGCCCATGTCCGACACGCCCGATACGCCGAAACAGGATCTTCCCCCCGCCGCGCAGCGCGCGCTGGCCGAGGCCGCGGAGCGCCGCGCCAAGGCCGAGGCCGCGGCGCAGGCCCTGCCCAAGGAACTGGGCGGCCGCGACGGCCCCGATCCGGTGCGTTACGGCGACTGGGAAAAGAAGGGCATCGCCATCGACTTCTGACGCCGGCCGACACCCTCAGCCGAACCACGCCCCCGCGCCCCCGTTTCGGGCAGGGCGCGCGGGTGGGCGGGTGGGGCGTCGCTCTGACCGGGGCGGGGGCGCGGGGTTATTTCAGACCCAGAACATCCAGCATGTCGTATTCGCCCGGTCCCTTGCCCTGCCCCCAAAGCGCGGCCTTAAGCGCGCCTCGCGCAAACAGCGCCCGGTCCGAAGCGATATGCTTGATGACGATCCGCTCTCCGGCGGCGGCAAAGATCACCTCGTGCTCGCCAACGACATCGCCGCCGCGAATGGCGTGAAAGCCGATATCGCCTTTCTTGCGGGCACCGGTGATGCCGTCGCGGCCACGGTCAGACACATCCGCCAGCGACACGCCACGGCCTTCGGCCGCCGCCTCGCCCAGCATCAGCGCAGTGCCTGAGGGCGCATCGACTTTCTGGTTGTGATGCGCCTCGACGATCTCGATGTCCCAATCCTCGTCCAGCGCCGCCGCCACCTGACGCGTGACCGTGGTCAGCAGATTGACGCCAAGGCTCATGTTTCCGGCACGCACGACCACCGCATGACGTGCCGCCAGCGCGATCTTTTCTAGGTCGTCCTCGGCCAGCCCGGTGGTGCCGATCACATGTACCACACGCGCCTGCGCCGCCAGTTCCGCAAAAGCCACGGTGGCCGCGGGCGAGGTAAAGTCGATCACGGCATGGGCGCGGGCAAATGCCTCCAGCGGATCGTCAGACACCATGACGCCCAGCGCCGCGCCGCCCATGGCAAGTCCAAGATCCTGACCGACCCAAGGGTGCCCGGGCCGTTCCAGCGCGCCGCACAGATGCAACCGTTCATGCGCCGTGACCTGCCGCACCAGCATCTGCCCCATCCGGCCCGACACGCCGGTCACCACTACGCCGTAATCCTCCATCGTCCCCGCTCCTTTGCGCATCTCTTGCGCCCCTGTTACCGCCCCTCGCGGGCAATTGCACGCCCCCGCGCGGGCGCTTGGCAAACCGGCGCGGCAGGACTAAGTCTTGACCCATGGCACGTAACAGATTCCAAGAGGGCTCGGGCCCCAGCCAACGCCAGCTGAGAGTGGCAGAACTGATCCGCCGCACACTGTCAGAGGTGTTGCAGCGCGGGGATATCCACGATCCAGAGCTGAACCGGCTTTCGATCACCGTGGGCGAGGTGCGCGTATCGCCCGATCTCAGGGTGGCGACAGCCTATGTCGTGCCACTGGGCGGCGAAAAACAGGATGACATGTTCGACCTGCTGCACCGCAATCGTTCGGAACTGCGCCGCGCTGTGTCGCGCAATCTGACGCTGAAATTCGCGCCTGAGCTGCGGTTCCGTCTGGACGAGACCTTTGACCACCTCGACGACGCGCGCCGTCTGTTCGCCGACGAAGCCGTGCGGCGCGATCTCGACGACTGAGCCGATGCGCCGACTTGCCGCCTGCCTTGCCCTTTTGACCGTGGCGCTGACCATTGCGCCACCCGCCCGCGCGGTCAGCTGTCGCGACATGGATCATGACGGCAATTCCTATGTGATCTGCGAGGTCGATCCCGGCAAGGAAGACCTGCGGTTGTTCCGCACCGACGGCGACGGGCAGCCCTACGGTCATTTCAGCGTGCTGAAATCCGAGCTGGCTGACCAGGGACAGGACCTGCTTTTTGCCATGAATGCGGGCATGTACCACGAAGACCGGTCCCCCGTGGGCTATTACGTCGAGGACGGAAACGAAGAGATGCGCGTGCTCTCTGGTCCGTCCAAAGGCAATTTCGGGCTGCTGCCGAACGGGATCTTCTGCATCGGGCAAGGGTGGGCCAAGGTGGTCGAAACGCGCGATTTCCTTGCCAGCGCGCCGCGTTGTGACTTTGCCACCCAGTCCGGGCCGATGCTGGTGATCGACGGGGCGCTGCATCCCCGGTTCCTGCCGAACAGCAGCTCGCGCTATATTCGAAACGGGGTCGGCACCTCGGCGGACGGGCGGCGGGCGGTCTTTGCGATCTCGCAAAACACGGTGACCTTCCATGAATTCGCACGCTTCTTTCGCGATGCGCTGAAACTGCCCAACGCGCTGTTTCTCGACGGCAATATCTCGCGGCTTTATGCGCCCGAACTGGGCCGTGCGGATCTGGGGCGGCGAATGGGGCCGATCGTGGCCGTGACGAAAGCCCTGCCCTAGCCGCGCCAGGACAAGCGCTCAGCCTTGCCTCTGCCAGCAGAGCGGCTTACCTCGGGAGGACAGCAATTCCGAGGCCCCCATGTCCGATACGCCCCAGACCCTTGCCAATGCCCTGCTTGATGCCGCCCGCAAGGCGGGTGCCGATGCCGCCGATGCCCTGGCGGTCGAAGCGGCGGCCCAATCCATCGATGTGCGCGGCGGCGTTTTGGAACAGGCAGAGCGCGCGGAATACCGCGACCTGAGCCTGCGGGTCTTCCTTGGCCAGCGCAGCGCCTCGATTTCCGGGTCGGACATCCGCCCCGAGGCGATGGCCGAAATGGCCGCCCGCGCCGTCGCCATGGCGCGCGAAGCTCCCGAAGACCCCTATGCCGGGCTGGCCGATCCCGACCAGATCGCGACGGAGTGGGACGTGGACGCGCTGGAACTGGCCGATGACACGCCCGAACCCGCCCCGTCGGATCTGGAGGAGGACGCCCGCCGGGCCGAGGCTGCGGCGCTTGCCCATCACAGCATCACCCGCATCGACAGTGCCGCCGCACAATATAGCGCACAGCGCATTGCCCTTGCGGCCACAAACGGATTTGCGGGCAGCTATGCGCGCACCTCGCGGTCGCTCTACTGTGTCCCCATCGCGGGTGACGGCCTTGGGATGGAACGGGACAGCGACGGCGACAGCCGTACCTTTCAATCCGATTTGCGCAACGCCGAAGACATCGGTGACAGCGCCGCCCGGCGTGCGCTGGAACGGCTGAACCCGCGCAAACCCAAAACCGGGGCCTATCCGGTTCTTTTCGACGAACGGGTTTCGGCCTCGCTGATCGGGCATATGGTGGCCGCCGCCAATGGCGCACAGGTGGCACGCGGCCAATCATGGCTGCGCGGCGCGCTTGGCGAACAGATCCTGCCCGAGGCGCTTGACCTGATCGAAGATCCGCACCGCCCCCGCGCCAGTGCCTCACGCCCCTTCGACGCCGAGGGGCTGCGCACGCGGCGACGGGCCGTGATCGAAAAAGGCGTGCTGACGGGCTGGACACTTGACCTTGCCAACGCGCGCAAGCTGGGCATGGAAAGCACCGCGAACGCGGCACGCGGCGGGGCCTCTGTCTCGCCGGCGGCTTGGAACCTTGAGTTGACGCAGGGCGAACACAGCCGCGAGGACCTGATGCGCCAGATGGGCACCGGCCTTCTGGTGACATCGATGATCGGGTCCACCATCAACCCCAACACCGGCGATTATTCGCGCGGCGCGTCGGGCATGTGGATCGAGAACGGCGAACCGGTCTACCCGGTGTCCGGCGTGACCATCGCCGGGAACCTGCGCGAAATGCTGCGGACCATCGTGCCTGCGAATGATGCGCGCGGCTATCTCAGCCGCGTTGTCCCCTCGCTGCTTGTCGAAGGGCTGACCCTTGCCGGCGAATGACCTCGACCTTCTCATCGACGCAGCCCGCGAGGCGGGCAAGGTCGCGAAAGGTTTTGTCGGCCATGACCTTGGCGTTCAGCACAAGGCGCATGACAACAGCCCGGTGACCAAGGCCGATCTGGCCGTGAACGCCCTTTTGGCCGAGAAACTGCGCGCCGCGCGTCCGCATTACGGCTGGCTTAGCGAAGAAACGCCGGACGACACCGCGCGGCTGTCATCCAAGCGCGTCTTTATCATCGATCCGATCGACGGGACGCGCTCTTTCATTGAAGGAGAGCGGACATGGGCCCATGCGCTGGCAGTGGTCGAACATGGCGAGGTTCTGGCCTCGGTCGTCTATCTTCCGATGATGGACCGCTTGTACGCTGCCAGCCTTGGTGGCGGGGCGCGGCTGAACGACCGGCCCATCACCGCAGGTACGGAAATTCGCCCGGCCAAGGCCGAAGTGCTGGCCACCCGGCCCAGCCTTGATGCCCGCCATTGGCCCGGCGGCCTGCCGGATCTCAAACGCAGCTACCGCCCGTCGCTGGCCTATCGCCAGAGCCTTGTGGCCGAGGGGCGCTATGACGCCATGTTCACCTTTCGCCCGACATGGGAATGGGACATCGCACCAGGCGCTTTGATCCTGTCGGAGGCAGGTGCGCGGATCACCGACGGGCGCGGCGCGCCCCTGCGGTTCAACGCACCGATACCGCAGGCGGACGGGTTGATCGCGGCCAACCCGCGCCTGCACGCGGCCCTGATGGATCGCCGACGGTAACGCCTAGGCGGCAGAGGCGCGTTGAAACAGCGTCTTCCAGCTGTCCGCACTGGATGTCAAAGACTCGCCCAACGCCAGAACCTCGCTGCCCTTGCGGGCAAACTCGGACAGGGGGGCATGGGTGCTGGTGCCGCCAGCCTCGGCAATCAGCAGCAAACCCGGAGCCGCGTCCCAAAGGTTCAGATGACGTTCATAGTAGGCATCCGACCACCCTGCCGCCACGGCCAGAAGCCCGACACAGGCCGCGCCGCTGCGCCGATAATCCGCGCCACGGGCAATCACACCTTCGATGTGGCGCAGATGTTCGCCCAGGTCGATCCGCGCGGAATATCCCAGCTGCACCAATGCGATGGACGGGTTTCCCAGCGCCCGCAACGGTGCCCCATTCAAGAACGCGCCCTCACCGCGACGCGCCGTGGCAACGCGGTTTTGATCCGGCAAGGCAATCACGCCCTCGGTGATCTGGCCCAACCGGACGCGGGCGATGCAGACTCCCCAGTCCGGCAACCCCTTGAGGTAGTTCGTTGTCCCGTCGATCGGGTCGACAATCCAAAAGCTCTCTGCCGGTTCGCCGCCTTCTTCTTCGCCAAGGATGGCATCCTTGGGATAGGTTTCGGCAATCCGCGTGCGGATCAGCCGTTCGACAGCCTGATCCGCATGTGTAATGAAATCCATCGCCCCCTTGGTGGCCACGAAATCCTTGGGCGCTTCGGCGCGCAGCCGTAGGGCCAGTTGTCCCGCCTCTTGCGCAAGCTCGGTGGCGAATTGCAGGGCGCAGGTGGCGGTCATGTCGGGATCTTTCTGGTCGTAGCCCGGTGGACCGGGCGAATGGTGATATGGCGGGTTTCATGCGGGCGCGCCGGATCGGCGATCCGGTCGACGATCAGTTTGACCGCCTCGGTTGCCGCATGTTCGGTTTCCTGATGCACGGTCGACAGATCGTTGGACAGCCATGCCGCCTGTGGAATGTCATCAAAGCCCAGCACCTGTACCTGTTCGGGCACGGTAAGCCCGTGCCTTACGCGCACCCCGTCCAGAAAACCCAGCGCCAACAGGTCAGTCGTGCAAAAGACCGCGTCGGCCTTGCTTGTCGCCATATAGGCCTCGGCGGCTTCCAGCCCGGCCTCGTAAGACTGGTCTTCGACCTCGATCACGTCGACCGTATGTCCGGCAGTGCGGCAGTTGTCGGAAAACGCCTGCGCCCGCCCAAGAACCGAAAAGGTTCGGTCACGCGGTTGCAGGACGGCAAAGCTTTGCCCGCCCCGTTCGCGCAACATGTCAAAGGCCATCCGACCGGCGGCGGCGATGTCGATCAGAACCCGGTCGGCACCGTCAAGGCTCGCGTCGCGGTTGATCAGGACGACCGGAACATTCAGTTGAGCGCATTCTTCGATGATGCTGCTTGAAGGCGTGCCGGAGGTGATCATCATGCCCGACACGGAATAGTTCAGCAGACGTTCCACAAGACCCGCCTGATCCTCGCCGCCCTCGGTGGTGACAAGGATCGGGGTAAAGCCGTTGGCCAGCAACTCCCCGGCCGCCGCCCGCACCTGCGCCGCCCGGTAAGGCGTGTCCAGCCGCGAGGCGACGATACCGACCAGCCCCGAAGAGCTGGTCTGAAGGCTGCGGGCAAGGAAATTGACGCGGTAGCCAAGCTGGCGTGCGGCGTCGATGACCTTTTGCCGGGTTTCGTCCGACATGCGCCCCTGACCGGACAAGGCGCGCGACACCTGCGAGCGATGAACGCCGGCCAGCTTTGCCACGTCGAATGAGGTTGGTTTCCTTGGGGTGTCAGCCATGTGCGGGGAATGTCTCGATCAGGAAATCCCGGAACAGGAAAGGAAAGTGCAGGTTCACGATGTCCGGTCTTGCCTCTGCGATCTGTTCGAATTTCTGACGATCCCGCCCCATGTAGGCGAACATGGAACGCAAGCCCAGATCGCGGCACCGGGCGATGTCAGCAAGATCGTCGTCATGCACAAATTCGATCACCTCAGGCGACCAGACTTGCGCATCCTCCAACGATGGCACGTCCTGCCGCCGGACAATCAGGCGTGCTTCGGGGGCAAGCTGCCGCAGGGCACGCAGGCGATGCACGTCATAGGCCCAGAACAGGCAGCGATCCATCATGCCGTGGGCGCGGACCTCATTCACCACGGCCTCTGCCCCGGCATGTTTGAGTTCGACATAAAGTTCGCCGCCGTATTGCCGCGTGATGTCAAGGATCTGCGCAAACGTCGGGATCGGCTCGCCGGTAAAGAAGGCGTCCGCGTGCCGCCCGGCCTCCAAGGCCTGCAACTGCACAAGGCTGTGCCAACTGGCCGCGCCCCGACCGTTGGTGCAGCGGTTCAACTCGTCGTCATGAAACAGCACAAGATGGCCATCGGTGGTTTCTTGCAGGTCGATCTCGACCCGTGTGAACCCGGCGGCAAAGGCACAATGGGCGGCAGGGGCGGTATTCTCGGGGGCAAATTCACACGCGCCGCGATGGCAGGTGAATTCTACCGGCCACTCCGTCGGCGACCGAAACGGATGCACCAGTTCGGGCCGGTCGGAACAGATCCCCAAAACAGGTAATTCGCGCAATACCGCCATGCGCTCGGGGTCTTCCTCGTGCCATAGCACGACTTTCTGGCCGTTGTCCTCGGCCCGCGCAAAGAACGCGGGCGTAAGTTCATCCTGCGGGCGGTCCATGTGCTCCCAGCAGAGGTGGATCACATCCGCGCCTTTTGCATGCTCGAACGGGTCCGCGCCAAGCGGCACCAGCACCGAACGCGGATAGGGGCAGTCCGCCTCGACCAGCATCTGCGCGGCGGCGGGATCGAAGGCCCCAAGAATGGCGCGGGTGATGCCATGCGCCTTCAGCGCCTCCATCACGGGCAGGGTCGCGGCGCTGTCCTTGATGTCGGCATAGATCCCGGCATCCTTCCGGACAGCCAGTTCAAGGATCTGAGCAAAGGGAACGGCGGGCACGTTCTGCGCCCGGGCCTCTGCCGCGATCTGTTCGGCTGTCAGATCAGCCAGCTTTTGCCCGTCCGGGAATGCGGCGTCGTGATAGGTGATCAACGTCCCGCAGGCGGCGCTGCGAATGTCGACCTCCCAGAAATCCGCGCCCAGTCTTGCGGCCTTTTCATAGGCTTCAAGGCTGCAATCTGCGGCATAGGCGCTGGCCCCGCGGTGGGCGATGGAATAGGGGCGCGAAGGAGATTGCCAGTCGGTCACAGCCGTGCCTCCGATCCGTCGAAACACAAGAGCGCCGAGGGATCATAGCCCCAGTCGATCTCTTGCCCGAGGCTGATCCCCGATCCTGAGGATTGCACCGAACGCACCAGCCTGCCCGACGGCAGGGTGACGTCGAACAGATCCTCGCGTCCCTGTGTTTCGATAAATTCCACCCGGCCTCGCAGGCCGCTGCCAAACTGCGGGCCGACATGTTCCGGGCGCAGGCCGATCTCGGCACAGTTTTGCGGCGCGCCAAAGCCGGGCAGATCGCCGGGGGTGACAAAAGAGATCGGGGGGTTGCCAAGGAACCCCGCCACGAATTTGTTGCGCGGGTTGCGGTACATTTCGACCGGCGTATCCATCTGCACGATCCGCCCGCCGTTCATTAGCGCGATGCGGTCACACATCGACATGGCTTCGACCTGATCGTGGGTGACAAGGATCGCGGTCAGTCCGGTTTCCTGCTGGATGCGCCGGATTTCAGACCGCATTTCCAACCGGAGCTTGGCATCGAGGTTCGCCAGCGGTTCATCCAGCAACAGGACATCCGGCTTGCGAACCAAGGCCCGCGCAAGCGCGACCCGCTGTTGCTGCCCGCCCGACAGTTGCGCCGGGCGGCGTTGCAGCAGCGCCTCGATATGGACCAACTCGGCCATTTCGTGAACGCGGGTCTTGATCTCGGCCGGGTCGATCTTTTGCACTTTCAGCGGAAAGGCAATGTTGTCGAAGATCGTCATGTGCGGATACAGCGCGTAGTTCTGGAACACCACGCCCACGTTGCGCTGTTGGCTGGGCAGATGCGACACATCGCGATCCCCAAACATCAGCCGCCCTTCGTCGATGCGGTGGATGCCGCAGATCGCAAAAAGCGTCGTCGACTTGCCGCAACCGGACGGTCCCAGCAGGGCAATCATCTCACCGCTTTCGACTTGCAGGTTCATCTTGTCGATGACGGTGTTGCCATCGAAACGCTTGGTGAATTCAATCAGGTCGAGTTGCATCAGCCTTTCGAACCTCCGCCGTAGATGTTCATGAGTTTGTTCTGGAAGATCACGTAGATCACCACGACAGGCAGGGCGTAGAACAGGCCCACCGCCTTGAAGAGATCAAAGTCCGCCTTGGTATCGTCGAGGATCAGGGCCTGCATGTAGGTCGCAAGGACCTGCGCTTCGGCCCCCGGCGCCAAAACCAGCGGCAAGACGAATTCCGACCAGCCGGACAGGAAGGAAAAGATCAGGATCGCCATCAGACCGGGCTGCACCTGCGGCAGGACAAGCTGCCACCAGACGCGGAACCGGCTGGCTCCGTCCTGCACGCCGGCCATTTCGATTTCCCACGGGACGGTGTCGTAGAAACCCTTCATGATCCAGATGCCAAAAGGCAGTTCCAGCGCGGTCTTGACGATGATGACGCCAACCAGCGTGTCATACAGTCCAAGGATCTGGAGGATCAGGAAGATCGCGATGATCAGCGTCACGGTCGGAAAGGCGTGCAGCACGATCAGACCGGCAAGAAAGAATCCCCGCGCCGGAAAGTTCAGCCGCGACAGCGCATACCCCGAAGTCAGCGAAACCGCCGTCACGATTGCCGCCGTGGTGGTGGCAAAGATGAAGGTGTTCAGCGTCACCTGCCAGATACCCGCGCGACCGCTGTCCAGCTCTTCCCAGAGAAAGCGGAAATGCTGGAGTGTAAAGCTTTCGGGGATCAGCGACCCCGGTGTCTTGACGGTAAAGCTGTCGATCAGCTGGAAGGCGAACATGATGACCAGCGGCAGCGAAAAGACCGTCAGGACCACCAGAACGGGCCAGTTTCTGAAGTTGTGTCGCATGGGCTTATCCTTCGATCAGCGGCTTGCCGACAAGCGTGCGGAAGTTGAACAGGCGCAGGTAGAACAGGCTGGCAAGGATGCCGATCACCACGAGGATCAGCGCAAAGGCCGCGCCAAGACCGTATTGCAGGTTGCCGCCATAGTTGTTCAGCGCAGTGTGATAGGCGGCCAGCGCCCAGACCTCGGTCGACCGGCCCGGTCCGCCGTCGGTCGATAGCAGGATGTATTCGAAGGAGGTCAGCAAAGAGAGCGTCTGGTACGAGGTCGTGAACAGGATCGGCCAGCGCAGTTGGGGCAGGATGATATAGCGCACCTGCTGCCAGCGGTTCGCGCCGTCCACTTCGGAGGCGTACAGCATCGACGATGGGATCGCCCGGATCGCAGAAGAAAACAGGATCATCCCCATCGACGCGCCGACAAAACCGTTGATCAGCACCACGGCGACCCATGCATGGGTTGAGGTGTCAAGCATCCAGTTTTTCGGGCTCATCCCGAAGTACCCGGTGACGGTCGAGATAAAACCGGTGTCCCAGGTGAACCATTTCCACATCAGCACATAGAGGACCGGAGGCAGGATGCGCGGCAGGAACCAGATGGCCCGGAAGGTCGCCGCCTGACGCGTTGGCAGGTAGAAGGTCGACAGCGCAAGGAACAGCCCGAAGCCCACGTTGAAGGCCAGCGTGAACAGCACGTAGATCGCCGTGTTGCCTGCATAGCGCCAGGAGGACGACAGGGTGAACAGCAGCTTGATGTTGTCGGTCGTCCAGACCCAGCCGGTATAGGCCTGCGCCGCGATCTGATCGTGATCCGCCGGCGGGACGTTTGCCTCGGTCAACGCGGCGCGAAAACCTTCTTCGGTTTCGAAGCGTTCATTCAGAACCGAGCGTTTGAACAGTTCCGCCGCGGCCTTGCGATCGCGCGTCTTGCGGATGCGATTGTCGCGCAGGTCTTTCAAGGCGCGCTCGATGTCACGCCGGTCGGAAAACCGGGCACCGGCATGCAGCTTGGCAAATTCATCGGCGGTAGCCTGATCGAAGGTCTCGGCCAGCGCGGCCAAGCCTTTGTCGTCAACGACATAACCTGCATCCTCCAGCACCGCGGCACTGGAGTCGGAAAGGCCCGCATCGCGCAGCGCCCGCACCGAGCTTTGCGTCAGTGTATATTCGCCACCCGTGATGCCGGTGGCCGTGCTCATGTTGGTAAAGGCAAAGAACCCGGTCAGGATCACCGGTGCCAGGAAAAACAATACCACCACGATCAGGGCGGGAGAAAGAAAGCCCAGCCCCAGCCAGCTCATGCGCGTCATGTCGCGACCTCCGAAATAGTATGGGTGGCAGGAGACACCGTGGGGATGCCTCCTGCCGGTGCGGGTCAGCGAACGATCAGTTCGTCACCCAGCTTGGCCTTGAGCTCGGCCTCGACCTCGGCAACCGCCTCTGCCGGGGTCTTGACGCCGGTCCAGGCGGCCTCGAGTCCTTTCCACAGCGCCTCGGAGAAAACGCCGTACTGGACATGGTTGGGCTGTGCGTTTGCATGGCCCAGAAGACGGTCGGTGGCTTCGGATGCCCAGCGGTCATTCGAGTAAAGCTCGATGTTGGACTGCTGGTGCGAAATGCCAAGATGCGCCGACTTGATGGCGTGCAGCGTGTTCATGCGCGGCTCGGAGGCAATCTTGACCAGTTGTGCGGCAATATCCTCGTGGTCGTCATCGGCCTGATCGGTGATCAGATAGACCAGCGGATGTGTAATGGTGTTCGCGCGGCCCTTTTCGTTGCCGGCGGGGATCAGCGAGAATTCGATCGTGCCGAAGAAATCGGTGTTGCCTTCCTTGCCGGTGTAACGGGCATAGTGCCAGGTGCCGCCGTGCCACAGCGCGGCCTTGCCGTTGGCGACTTCGCTGTACCACTGCGCCCAGTCAGTGCCGATGTGGTTCTTGCGGGTCACGCCTGCGGCCACGGCATCGACGAAGAACTGGTACATTTCTTCCATCGCGACCTTGTCCAGAACCAGCTTGCCGGTTTCGGGATCCTGAAGGACACCACCGAAGGACTGGTAGAACTGGGCATAGTCGGGGCCGTTCGACACGCGCGGGTAAAACCCATAGCCCTCTTCGACAAGGCCCATGTCCACGGCTTTCTTGGCGTCGGCCAGAACGTTTTGCAGGGTATATTCACCAGCTTCGACCATGGCGGGCAGCGCAGCGATTTCCTCGTCTGTGTAACCGATGCCCTTCATGGTGTCTTTCCAGAAAAAGAACGGGCGGCTTTCGGCATCCTGCGGCAGACCCCACTGGACACCGTCATAGGCGGCAATTTCCATCAGGTTGTCGTAGATGTCGTTCAGCGGCCATGCATCAAGGTCGAGGTAATCTTCGACCGGGACGATCAGACCCGCCTGCGACCAGGGCGCGATGTCGAGATGCGAGGTAACAACGATGTTCGGCGCGGTGCCGGCCTCTGCCGCGAGGGTCACGGCCTGCTTGAATTCTTCCCAGCCGCCAAAGTCGCGCTTTTTCTCGATGGTGATGGTCAGCTCTTCGCCTTCGATGGCGCGTTCGCGCATCAGCATTTCGGCAGCCAGTTCGATGGCGTCCATGCGATAGCTGTCAGAATCGTTCGAGCCACCGGCCCAGACTGTGATGGTGACATCTTCGGCCAGGGCCGCGGTGCCGGCGCAGACAAGCGCGGTAGTGGCAAGGAATTTACGCAGGATGGTCATGGTCAAGGTCCCGTTTCAAGGTTTGAGAGCAAGGCGTTTCTTACGTGAGCACACGTGTGCGCAATCGGTCAATAGGCGATTCGTGTAACAAGGAATTAACGAACGGCCGAAAATGATCGGCGCGAACTGGTCCCGCCCCGCGCCCCGGCTTGACCCTTTGCGCGGTATCGCTAGGGTCGCGCGCAACGCGTCACAGCAGAGGATCGCGCCCATGCAACGCCTTCACCTTGTCTTCGGCGGCGAACTCGTCGATCCGACGAAAACAGTCTTCAAGGACGTCAACGACCTGCATGTCGTCGGCATCTTTCCGAACTATCAAGAGGCCTACAACGCCTGGAAGGCAGAGGCGCAGCGTACCGTGGACAATGCCCACATGCGCTATTTCATCGCCCACCTGCACCGCTTGCGCGAAGAAGGCCAAGAGGCGTCCTCGACCGAGGAACTGGGCTGATCCCATGGTGCGCCGGGCGCTGAGTCTGTCGGCCTACCTGGCCTATGCGCGCAGCGCGTCCGCCCCCGGCGAAGCTCCGACATGGCCGCAGCGCCCCACCGGCCCGCTGGTCTGGGGTTTTGCCGAAGATCGCGAAAGCGGCCGCGCCATGGCCAGTCTTGCGGCGCGACTGACCGTCCAGCGCCCCGAGATCACCTTCTGGCTCAGCGGCCGCCCGAACGGTCGCAATGGCACCCCCGGCGTTCCCCTGCCCCGCGACGTCTCAGCCGAAGACCTGCGCACCGTCCGCCGCCTGCGCCCGGATGTAACGCTGTGGACCGGTCAAACCCTGCGCCCCGGCCTGCTGACCGCCCTTGCGGAATCCGGCAGCCACATGATTGCGCTTGGCCTGTCCGATACGCCTTTTCAGGCCGAGGCCCCGCGCTGGCTTCCCGATCCCGCGCCGGCGGTGCTGTCGCTGTTCCACAGCCTGTATACCACCGGCCCCGAGGCCAGCCGCCGCCTGCGTCGGCTGGGAATCGAAGGCACCCGCGTACATGACGCCACCCCCTTCCTTGACACCGAGGCGCCGCTGGAATGCGCGGACGGATTGCACGAGGAAATCACGGGCCTCCTGGCCGGTCGCCCTGTCTGGCTGGCGGCCCGCCTGCGCGCGGACGAAGCCGGGGACGTGCTGTACGCCCACAGGCAGGCCAGCCGCCTCGCCCATCGGCTTTTGCTGGTGATCGCGCCGCAAAGCGCCGCCGATGCCGCGCGGATCGCCCGCATGGTACGCGGCGACCAGATGCGTGTCTGCGACTGGGAAAATGGCGAGATGCCCGATGAAAACACCCAGATCCTGCTGGCGGGCGGCCCCGAGGAACTGGGCCTATGGTACAGGCTGGCACCGCTGGCCTTTGTCGGCGGATCACTGACCACCGGCGGCAGCGGCGAAGACCCGTTCGAGGCGGCGGCTCTGGGCACTGCGGTGCTGTACGGTCCGAACGTGGGGGGCCACCTCGAAGCCTATTCCCGGTTGGTCAGCGCAGGCGCGGCCCGGATCGTGCGAGACGCCGACTCGCTGGGGGCGGCGGTGTCGCATCTGGTTGCGCCGGATCAGGCCGCCACCATGGCCCATGCAGGCTGGGACGTGATTTCTTCGGGTGCGCAACTGGTCGACCGCGTGCTGGCCGAGGTCTTTGAACATCTCGATGCAGAGGCCTCGGCCTGATGCGCCCGCCCCGATTCTGGCAAACGCCGCCGGATGCACCGGCATGGCAGGCCCGCGTGCTTGCGCCGCTGGGTTGGTTGACCGCCGGGGCCACGGCCCGCCGGGTGGCCCGCCCGGCCCGGGCGCGGCCCGGCGTGCCTGTCATCTGCGTTGGAAACGTCAATGCGGGCGGCACAGGCAAGACCCCGACCGTGATCGCGCTGGTCCAGCGCCTGATCTCACGCGGGCTGACCCCGCATGTGGTGTCACGCGGCTATGGCGGGCAACTGACCGGACCGATTCAGGTTGATCCTTACGGCCACACAGCCGAGGACACTGGCGATGAACCCCTGCTGATCGCCGCCTTTTGCCCCGCTTGGGTGGCCAAGGACCGCGCCGCCGGGGCCAAAGCCGCCGAAGCCGCGGGCGCGGATGTCATCCTGTTGGACGACGGCTTGCAGAACCCCGACGTGGCCAAGGACCTGACCGTGATCTGCGTCGATGCGGTTGCGGGATTCGGAAACGGGCGCTGCCTGCCCGCGGGCCCCTTGCGCGAACCTGTTGCCAAGGGGCTGGCCCGCGGCGACCTGTTGCTGTCCATCGGCGCAGCCGCGGCCCAGAAACGCTTTGCCGAAACTTGGGGGCGGCAAGTGACCTTGCCGCATCTGACCGGGCAGCTTGCGCCGCTGCAAACTGGCATGGATTGGGACGGCCTGCCGACACTGGCGTTTGCAGGGATCGGGCATCCGGAAAAATTCTTTGCCACCCTGCGCGGACTGGGGGCCGACATCCGACGTGCCGAGGCGCTGGAGGACCATCAACCCTTTACACCGGCGCTGATCACCCGCCTGCTGCGTGAATCGCAACTGCTGGGCGCGCAACTGGTCACAACGGAAAAGGACGCCGTGCGCCTGCCCGCAGAGGTGCGACACGAAGTGCTGACCCTGCCTGTCCGGCTAGAGATCACAGACCCCGCCCCATTGGACGCAGAGTTGGACCGGCTGTTTCCCAAAACCGGCTGACGCCAGAGCTATTCGGCGGCCAGTTGCCGGGTGTCTTCGCCGCCAAGCGCGGCCAGTTCCGCCACCACGCCCCGCAGCTGGTCGCGCACCGCCTCAAAGTCAGGCCGGGGCGTGATTCGCGCCTCATCCATGTAAATGGCCCGGTCGATTTCCACCTGAACGGCATGTTGTTTGCGCGCAGGGCGTCCGTAGTGCTGGGTCGTATAGGCTCCGGCAAAGGGCGCATTCCGCGCGACCACGAAACCAGCGGCGGCAAACGCGGCCTCGACACGTTCGACGATCTCGGGGCGGGCCGACGCGCCGAACCGATCGCCGATCACGATTTCCGGGCGACGACCGCCTGACCGGTGCGTGCCATCCAGCGCCTCGTGCGGCATCGAATGACAGTCGATCAGGATCGCCTGCCCGAATCGGCTCCGTGCCTCAGAGAGCAATTCCTGCAAACGGTCGTGATAGGGCTGCCAGATGCGCGTGATTCGGCTGTCAGCCTCGACCCGCGTCAGCTTGCCGCGATAGATCGCCCGGCCATTTGCCACGACCCGAGGTACCACGCCCAGTCCGCTGGCCACACGCGGATTATGCCCACCGCGCCGCAACCCTTCGATCAGGGCCGGGTCCAGTTCATCCGCGGCGCGGTTGAGATCCACATAGGCACGCGGCGCATTCGCACATAGCAATGCGGCCCCGAATTGCGGCGCACAGTCGAACAGACGGTCAACATAGGCGTCTTCCGAGGTCCGGATGCCATGTGCGTCGAGAATCGTGGTGCTCAGAAAGCTTTGCGGATAGTCCCGCCCCGAATGCGGCGAAGCAAAAACCACGCAGGAGGTGGGGGCCTCTGGCAGGTGCAAATGATAAGAGGTTTCGGGCATCCGCTCTCCTTTTCGCGGTCGAGAATAGACCAAATTCATCTCTAGCCAAAAGCCCTTGATCCCCGCTGAGAAGCCATTTATAGACCCTCCACCGGAGCGCAGCACCGAGGACTTCACAAGGGTTCTGGGAGGGTGTGCAAGGGTCATATAGGGCGGTTAGCTCAGCGGTAGAGCACTTCGTTGACATCGAAGGGGTCACTGGTTCGATCCCAGTATCGCCCACCATGAATTCATCACCCGGTCGCCGGGGGGCTTGCCTCTCGGAGAACCGGGTATTGGCCGCAACCAATGGCGCTCGCGCGCCGCGACGACAGGAGATGACGATGAAGGTCGTAAACTCGCTCCGCTCGCTCAAAAAGCGCCACCGCGACTGCCGCGTTGTGCGCCGTAAGGGCCGCGTCTACGTGATCAACAAGACGCAGCGGAAATTCAAGGCTCGTCAGGGCTGAACCGCAGTATCGCCGTTCTGGCGATATGCTGGATCCTCTGAGGGACCACCGGGGCAACCCGGACCGCAATCAGAAAAGACCCCGCTGGCCACGCCTGCGGGGTCTTTGCTTGTCTGGACCTTTCCCCGGCAGGCCACGCAGCAGATCCCGACACTGGCCCGGAGGCCGGCGAATCAATCGCCGCCCCGGATCGCTGATAGTCAGTTGCGCCCGCCCACGATTCCATCCGCCAACAGCCGGACAACCGTCTGTTCGTCCAGAAAACCCGACACCCGCAGGCCGCGCGAATCCTGATAGCGGCGCAAGGCTGCGCGGGTGTTGTCGTCAAATCGGCCGTCCACCTTGCCGGGCTTCATCCCAAGCTGATCCAGCCGTTGTTCGGCAATCTGGCGCGCGATGAAATTCAGGTTCATCGCCTGCTCTTCCTTTCGGGCCGCGGCGGCATCCCGCATCTTTTCGGCATCTTGCCCCAAAAGCGCGATCCGCTGTTCCGCTTCGGCGCGGAAAGCGCCGTTGGGCCAGTCACGCAGATAGGCACGATATGCGGGCACCGTGTTGGTCTGGGCCGCCTGCGCCCAATCGCGCCGATCCTGACCCGCGGCCTGTTCCGCGCGCCGTTCGTCGATCTCTTTCAGAACGGCCCGCGCCTGCCCGGCGAATCGACCCTCTGGGTATTTCTGCAAGTAGTCACGGAATCCGGCCTCATCGCCGCGCCGTTCAACCTCTTCCCAATACTGGCGTTCTGCCAATTCGCGCTCGACGCGGCGTCGCTCGGCCTCGCGTTCCAGTTCCTCGGCGCGGGCAGCGGCCTGTGTCTGAAGGCGGTTGATCTGGCTTCGGTCAAGATAGCCGCTTTCCGGCAGCCCCGAGGCCACCTGCCATTCGGTCACCGCCTTGCGCGTTCCGCTGCCAAAGATCCCGTCGATGCCGCGCGTGTCATATCCCAGAATCGAAAGCGCCCGCTGGATGCTGCGCCGTTGATCACGGGTCAGTTCCAGCCCTTCCTCGACCCGGCGCTCCCGGTAGAAAGGCTCGGAATCCAGCGCATTCAGCCGCTGACGCGCCGCGTTCGCATGCAGCCCTTCGGGAAAGCCGTCCAGATATGTCCGATAGCCATCTGCCGAATCCGCCTCTTGCGCCAGCCGCCAGGCCGCATCGTCCGCCGCGCGGCTGATGGCCGTTGGATCGGGGCGCGGCGGTTCGGTCGCGCCGCGGAGCTTGGCAACATCCTCGGGCAGGACGATGACATGCGTGTGCGGCGCGTACCCCTCGACATCCAGTTCATATTCGATCGCCGCGCGCAGCACGAACCGTCCGGACCGTGCCATATCCCGCGCCGCGTAACGGGCGACATCCACCGCCGGACCGCGAATCACCGTCACCCCTTGCGGTATATCAAGCTTGCCCAATCCCGAGGACAGGAAAGCCCCCAATTCCGGATCGGCCGCGTTTTCGCCCAGAACCAGAAAGGCCCGCCCCTGATAGGCCGACAGCACCGACAGCGCCGCATCCAGTGGAAAGCCCTGCACCAGAACTTCGGCCTCGTCTATTCGGCCATTGCCCGTCACGGGGACAAGATAGCTGCCGCCGACGCCATGCACGAAGGCACCGGACAGCAGGATCACCACCGGCCCGCCGTCATCGTCCAGCATTTCCGCGAACTCGGCGAAGGCGCGGCGCATCTCGGCGGCATCCGCGTCCTGCACCATGGAAACGTCAAAGCCCTTTTCATAAAGCGCATCCGCCGCCGCCGCGACACGCTGGGCACCAAAGAGGGTCTGAACCGCCGTGTACCGGCTGTTGCCGATCACCAGAGCATCCCCCGTTGCCAAGGCGCTGCTCGCGCCCAGAACCGCGCCCGCAAGGGCCAGGGCCAAAATCCGCATGAGCTTACTCCCCGTCGTATGGTCTGCTGCAAGCCTACTGCCAACAGGCAACAGGACAAGCGGCAAGACCGGGGAAAATGGGCGGCAGTTTGCCAGTTGCCCCCCGCCTGCCCCCGACACGCAAGAAGGCGCCGATGCGGCGCCTTCTGCAAAGTCCCATGTGTGGTGGCCAACGGGCCTCGACGATCAGTCGTAGCTGCGCTGATCCTCGATCACCAGACCGTCGCGCGGCAAGGCGCCGGGCGCGACCAGTTCGACCTTGCCCTTGAGTTTCAGCACCTCGGCCACGCTGCCCTCATAGGCCGAGGCATCGCCGGCCTCGGTTTCGATCCGCACGGTCATCACGTCCATCTCGCCTTCGCGGCTGGCCACCACGCGGGCGCGCGCGATTTCAGCGTGTTTCGCCACCAGTTGCGCGACCTGTTCAGGGCGGACGAACATGCCTTTGATCTTGGTTGTCTGGTCCGCGCGACCCATCCAGCCCTTGATGCGCATGTTGGTGCGGCCACAGGGGCTTTCCCCGGGCAGAACCGCGCTCAGATCGCCGGTGGCAAACCGGATCAGCGGATAGTCAGGGTTCAGCGTGGTCACGACAACCTCTCCGACCTCGCCCTCGGCCACGGGATCGCCGGTGCCCGGAGTGACGATTTCGACGATCACATGCTCATCAAGGATCATCCCCTCTTGTGCCGGGCTTTCGTAGGCAATGTTACCAAGATCCGCGGTCGCATAACACTGAAGGCACTGAATGCCGCGGTCGGCATAATACTGTCGCAAAGAGGGGAACAATGCCCCGCCGCCGACTCCGGCCCGAGTGATCTTGAGTTCCAGCCCCATGGCGTCGGCCTTTTCAAGGATCACCTTCAGATAATCAGGCGTGCCCGCATAAGCCGTGACGCCAATGTCATGCGCCGCCCGCGCCTGAAGCTCGGTCTGACCGGTGCCCGCTGGCAGCACGGCCGCCCCCACGGCCCGTGCGCCGCTTTCAAAGATCATTCCGGCGGGCGTCAGGTGATAGCCAAAACAGTTTTGCACGATGTCACCACGGCCAATGCCACAGGCATTCAGGAACCGCCCCATGCGCCACCAGTCATGGCTGATGCCGCCCGGTTCATAAATCGGCCCGGGGCTTTGGAACACATGCGCCAGATTGCTGACCGGCAGACCGCCAAAGGGCGGCTGTTCCGCCTGCCTGGCCACAAGGTCGGACTTGCGCAGCACCGGCAGCGCCGCGAGGTCTGCAAGGCTTTCCAGCGCCTCCATTCCATTGCGCGCCAGCTGGACGTTCAACGCCTCCAGTTGCGCCGCCTCCCGCGCATCGCGCGAGCGCGTCTCCAGCTCGTCGAAATAGGTGCTCATCACGCTCTCCTTCGAAAATCCTGTGCGCCGGAGGATCTGTTGCCCCCGGCCTTGCCTGTCCCGCGCCGCGAGACGGCGGTTCGGCGGTGACCCGCCGCCCTGACCTTCCGCAACGTCAAAGACGTTGATCTGAAACAAGGTGGACCGCCAAAGCGGCCCATAAACTGCCCGAAACCCGAGGGAGAGGAGGCCCCGCGATGCCGCATGACTTCGACAGCCGGATCCGGTTCGATGACGAACGCCAGTTGATGGAGGCCGATTTCTCGGACTTCACCTTTGACAGTTCGGCCACCGTCAACCGGTTCTACGACCGCATCGAAGAGCGCATCGCCCAGACAGGTGAGGAACTGTGGTTCTTCCTCGTCAATCTTAACGGCACCCGCATCGACAGCAGCGCCTGGGTCGCCTACGCCCGCCGCGGCAAGGCGTTGAACCTTGCGCATTCCATGGGATCGGTCCGATTTGATGCCTCGCCGGAAACCGTCGCCCAGATCGAGCGTCACGCCCGGACCGAGGCCTTTGACCCCAATCTTTTCACCAATCGTGCTGACGCGCTTGTGCGGATCGGCCAGATGCCGTCGCAACGGCGGCGCAAGGTCCAGCATGATCCGAACTATGTCGAAAGCGACTTTTTCAACCGTCTTTCCTTTGACGCGGATCAGCAGATCATGGAGGTCGATTTCTCGTGGTTCACCTTTCACCACTCGCGCGATGTCAATGATTTCTACGATCACATCGAACGGCGCATTGCCGACAGCGGCGGGCACCGGTGGTTTTTTCTCATCAATTATGAGGGTACGCAGATCCTGCCCGCAGCTTGGGTGCAATACGCGCACCGAGGCAAAAAGCTGAACCTCGAACATTCTCTGGGATCGGTCCGCTATGCGCCCGGGTCGGAAACCGAGGCGGACATTCGCCTGCGCGCCGAAAGCCAGGACTTCCGTCCCAACATCCGCAACACACGCGACGAAGCGTTGATCCGGATCGAGGAATTGCGGGCAGGTCACGACTATCGCCCCACCCGCAGAACCGAGGTGAATGCCCCCGCCAGATGACGCCCGCCGCCACCGGACAGGCGCCGCGCCACCAAGGGGCGAGGGTCGGCGCAACGGCCAACGGTGACAGAGGCAAGGTTCATCGGCTCACTCGACCGGCCAGGAAAAGGGTTCCAGCACGTTGACCACATGGGTTACGAGGATCTCGATATCGCCGCTGCCAATGTTGCGCGCCGGACCATAGGCCACGCCCGCCGACCGAAAGACCACTGTGCCGTCATCAAGGATGCGTTGTTCGCCATCCCCCAGTTCCACGGTGCCGCCCGTCAGGATCACGGCGTGCATGTCACCGGGATGCGCCATGCGTTCGATCGTTCCGCCGGGCTTGAGCGTTACGCGGCTGATCACCACCTTCATGTTTTCCGCGTCCGACAAGGGCTGCTCGGAGAGGATCTCATGCAGGACCAGATCGCTGGCATGCAAAGGGGCCGCGGCCAGAAAGGCCACGCTGGCAAGGGCAAGACGGATCACGGCATCACTCCTTCGATAAGGCCGGACAGGGTGCCCGGCGGACAGATCGCGGCTGTGGCAGCTCAGGCCAGCCAACGCTTGCGGCGACGATAGGACCGCACGTCGCGGAAGGACTTGCGCCCTTCGTCGGACATACCAAGGTAGAACTCCTTGACGTCGGGGTTCTCGCGCAGTTCGGCGGCGGGGCCATCCATCACGACGCGGCCATTTTCCAGAATGTACCCGGAATGCGCGTATTTCAGCGCGACGTTGGTGTTCTGCTCGGCCAGAAGGAAGGAAACACCTTCCTGCTCGTTCACCGATTTCACGATTTCAAAGATCTGTTCCACCAACTGCGGCGCAAGCCCCATGCTGGGTTCGTCCAGAAGGATCGTCTCGGGGCGGCTCATCAAGGCGCGGCCGATGGCGCACATCTGCTGTTCGCCCCCCGAAGTATAGCCCGCCTGGCTTTTGCGCCGTTCCTTGAGGCGCGGGAAATAGTCATAGACCATCTGAAGGTCCGCTTCGACCGCGCCCTTGCCGTCCTTGCGCGTATAGGCGCCGGTCAGCAGGTTTTCCTCGACGGTCAGGTGTTCAAAGCAATGACGGCCTTCCATCACCTGGATCACGCCGCGTTTGACCAGAGCCGCCGGATCCAGATCCTGCACCCGTTCACCCTTGTAGATGATCGACCCTTTCGTCACCTCGCCGCGTTCGGAATGCAGAAGGTTCGAAATCGCCTTCAGCGTCGTGGTCTTGCCCGCGCCGTTGCCGCCAAGAAGCGCGGTGATCCCGCCCTGTTTCACCGTCAGGCTCACGCCCTTCAGCACGAGGATCACGTGGTTGTAGATCACCTCGATATTGTTGACCTCAAGCAGCGTATCGCCCGTCCGGCCTGCATCCAGCATTGTCTGTTTCCTTGCATAGCGGGACGCGTCTTTGCCGCCCCTGCCGCTTTTCCTGCGAAGATTGCTTAAAGATCCCCGGCGACGACAGCGCCGCCGGGGGGAAGGGTCAGCTTAGCCGCCACAGCTTTCGTTGACCGGCCAGGGTGCGTTGGCGTCGGCGTATTCCTTCGCCTTTTCCGCAGCCAGGGCCTTGTAGCCATCGGTGTTCGGCGTCAGCAGGTCCGACACCTTGACGAACTTCTCGCCGTCCCATTCCAGCATCCAGCCACCGGCGTGACCGGTGTGGTTGTCACAGGAGGTCGAAAACGGCGGCACCATGCCGGTCAGGCCCAGCTCTTCGAGGCGCGCTTCGTTCATGTCGAGGTTTTCGAGGCCCCAACGCAGCTGTTCGGCGTTGATTTCCGGCGTACCGTATTCGGCCTGCGCCACGCGGATACCTTCGGCAAGGATGGCCGAGATGATGATCCCGCGCGAGTAGAACACGCCTTTCATCTCGGTGTCGTCCGTCTTGGACTTACCCTCGTCGATGACATATTTCTGGATGTCGGCCATGACCGGCGCATCCATGTTCGGGTAGGACCAGCTGATCGACTTGTAGCCCTTGCCCGCCTCACCGACGATGGCAAGGTCAGCGTCGTGGCCCGACCACCAGACACCCAGGAAGTTTTCCATCGGGAACTTGGTCTTGACCGCTTCGGTGATGGCCCCCGCGTTCATCGCGCCCCAGCCCCACATGATCACGTAGTCAGGACGCATCCGGCGGATTTGCAGCCACTGGGCGGACTGGTTCTGCATTTCCTTCAGGCCGACCGGGATCGGGTTCAGCTCAAAGCCCTTGGCTTCGGCCGCCGCTTCGAGAACCGGCAGGGGTTCCTTGCCAAAGGGGTGATCCAGGTGCAGGAAAGCGACCTTTTTACCCTTCAGATCGCCCTGTTCTTCGATGAACTGGATGATCATGTCGGCAGCATCCCAATAGCCGCCCGGGGTGTTATAGGCCCACTGGAAGGTCTTGCCGTCCATCATCGGGCTGAAACCATAGCCCGGCGCGAGGATCGGGATATTGTCCACGTTGGTTTTCGGCAGAACCTGCAAGGTGATGCCGGTCGACCACGGCTGGGTCACGATGGCCTTGCTCTTGGTCTTTTCATAGCATTCCACGCCTTTTTCGGTGGAATAGCCGGTTTCGCATTCCTCGGCGTTGATCATGATGCCGCCGATGCCGCCATCACGGGCGTTCAGCATCGCCAGATAGTCGGCCTGACCGTTCATCAGCGGAATGCCGGTGGCAGCAAAAGGACCGGTCCGGTAGGCGAGGTTCGGAGTGTACAGCTCCTGTGCCTGCACCGCGCCCGAGGTCAGTGCGGCCAACGCACCTGCCAGGGCCAGTTTGGTGAAGTGTTTCATGTCTTTCCTCCCTTGGAATGTCTCACTTCGTATCACTTGTCTTTTGTCCCCGGCGGGCCTCCTCCGCCCGCCGCAGGCCGCCCGGCTTAGTAGGGGAACGGCCAGAGGATCAGTTTCTCACGCAGCAGGCGCCACAGTTGAGCCAGCCCGTGCGGTTCGACGATCAGGAAAAAGACGATCAGCGAACCGACGATCATGATGTTCAGATGTTCCACCATCGACGAAGACAGCGGGATGCCCAGCACCTCGGGCAGTAGGTTCAGCACAACCGGCAGCCCGACGATCAGGATCGCGCCCAGATAGTTGCCAAGGATCGACCCAAGCCCGCCGATGATCGCAATGAACAGGATGCGGAACGACAGCGGAATGTCGAAAAGATTCGGCTCTGCCGCGCCGCGCCACATAAAGACGAACAGCGCCCCGGCCACGCCCACGATGTAGGACGAGATCGCAAAAGCCGTCAGCTTTGACCGCATCAGGTTGATGCCGATCAGTTCCGCCGCGATGTCCATGTCGCGCGTCGCTTTCCACGTCCGGCCAAGGTTGCCGCGCGTCAGGTTGATGCACAGCCATGTCAGCAGGCAGACGATGAACAGAACCACGTAGTACTGGATGATCGACGATGCCTGCGGACCCGAGACATAGATGCCAAAAATATCAAGGTTCGGCACCTGGATCGCGCCCGAGGCGTTGTAGTTGTACAGCCAGGCCCATTTTTCGAACAGCCAGACAAGGAAGAACTGTGCCGCCAGCGTGGCGATGGCAAGGTAAAAGCCCTTGATCCGCAGGCTGGGAATGCCAAAGGCCACGCCGACGCCCGCGCTGAAGATACCCGACAGCAGGATCGCGATGATCGGGTTCATCCAGGGCATGATGGTGATCATCTTGTAGCAGGCATAGGCCCCCACCCCCATGAAGGCGGCGGTTCCCAGCGAAAGCTGCCCGGCATAGCCGGTGAGGATGTTCAAACCCAGCGCCGCCAGCGAATAGATCAGGATGGGGATCAGCAGGGTTTGAAAGGCGAATTCGCTCGCCGTCAGGGGAAAGATCACCCAGACCAGCAACAGGATGATCCCCAGCAGGAAGGCATCCTGCTTGACCGGGAACAGCGCCTGATCCGCCTCATATGTCGTCTTGAACTGTCCCGCCGTGCGATAGAGCATCTCGTCGTCCTATTCTCTAAGTCTCTGTGTCGAAGGTCCCGGCCGGCGTCAGCCCGCCGCGCCCCCGTCGCCCTTGTCCTCTTCGTTCCGGCGCAGCCCTGCGCCGAAACTGGTGAGCCGCGCCATCATGCCGAGCGTCATCGCCGCGCCGGACAACCCGATCGCCAGCGCCCCGTGCATGCCAGCCGACATCATGCCGGTCATGGCGTGTGTCACCCGCACCGTGTCTTCCATTTCGCCCAGACCATTGGCGCCGCGCGCAATGTCCGCCATGCCCGGATCGGGCCGCTGCACCGGGCGAGTTGTCTGTTTCTTTTCAAGCGGCGCGTTCATCTCAATGCTCCAGCCCTTCGTCGACATCGAACCGGGGCCGGCTGGCCGCCGGTTTGGCATAGCCCGTCGCCTCGCTGTGACGGACCAGCCAGAAATAAGCCCACATGCCGACTGCGCCGCCACCCGCCGCCAAAAGCAGCGCGATTACCATGCTGCCGCCCTTTGCCGGATCGGCTGTCAGGGCAAGGTATCCAAAGGCCCAGAACCCGGCCCAGGCAATCACGTTCAGGATGGCTATCAGCTTTGACATGGCAGTTGGCTCCTCGTTTGGCGGCCCTTGGGCGGGCCGGTCCGGGTGTGGCGGGGAAATCCCCGCCCTAGACCCTTTCGATGATCCGCTCCCCGAACAGGCCTTGCGGGCGGAACAGCAGCACGATCAACGCCAGCACAAAGGCAAACCATGTTTCGGTGTTGCCCCCAAGGATCGGGTAGCCCCAGTAGCCATCGAACAGCTTTTCCAGCACGCCGATCAACAGGCCGCCGACGATGGCCCCGGTGATCGATTCCAGCCCGCCCAGCATCAGGACCGGCAGCGCCTTGTAGGCGATGACCTCCAGCGCAAAGCTGACCCCGGCGCGTGCGCCCCATGCGATGCCCGTGACCAACGCGATGATGCCAGCGATGAACCAGACCAGCACCCAGACTGTCTGGATCGAGATTCCGACCGACAGCGCCGCTTGGTGGTCGTCACCCAAAGCGCGGATGGCGCGGCCCATCTTGGTATAGTTCAAGAAGGCCAGCAGCGCCGCAACGAGAATGCCGCCAACAACCACGACGGTGATGTCCAGATGCGGCAGGATCAACAGACCGCCCCAGGGTTCCAGCAGGGTCTCTCCTGTGGGGATGCCCAGATCCGACGTGATCATCTGCTTGTTTTCACCGCCAAAGATGATCTCTCCCAGACCGATCAGGAACAGGCTGACCCCGATGGTGGCCATGAACAGGATGATGTCCGGCTGCCCGACCAACGGGCGCAGCACGACGCGTTCAATGCTGGTGGCCAGCACGTACATGACGGCCAAAGTCAGCATGACCGCGATCCACGCCACCACCCAGGAGGGCAGGCCAATGCTGGCCGCGATCGGCTGGCCGAAGGTAAACAGCCCAACCAGCGTCAGTGCCGCGAAGACGACCATGATGCCTTGGGCAAAGTTGAAGATCCGGCTGGACCGGAAGATCAGAACGAAGCCCAGCGCGATCAGCGCGTAAAGCACCCCGGACACCAGCCCTTCCCACAGGGTTTGCAGGAACAGGTCCGGCGCCTCGGCCATGTCCACGAAGGGGTTAACGAAGATGTCTTTCAGCATGAGGTCTCCCCGCCCCGGGCTTGCCCCGGGGCCTCATGGTTGAGGTGGAGGTCCCGGGTCAGGCCCGGGACGGGTTTCGCGAAATGGCTCAATGCGCCACCCCGAGGTAGGCGTCGATCACGTCCTGGTTGTTGCGCACCTCGTCGGGTGTGCCGTCACCGATCTTTTTGCCGTAATCCATCACCACGACCCGGTCGCTCAGGTCCATGACCACGCCCATGTCGTGTTCGATCAGCGCAATGGTGGTGCCGAACTCGTCGTTCACATCAAGAATAAAGCGGCTCATGTCCTCTTTTTCCTCGACGTTCATGCCGGCCATTGGTTCGTCCAGCAGCAGGATCGACGGCTCCGCCGCCAAGGCCCGGGCCAGTTCCACCCGCTTTTTCAGACCATAAGGCAGACGGCCCACCGGGGTCTTGCGGATCGACTGGATCTCGAGGAAGTCGATGACTTTCTCGACGATCTCGCGGTTTTCCATTTCCTCGTTGCGCGCCCGGCCCCACCACAGGGCCTGCGACGGAATCGAAGCATTCATATGTGTCAGGCGGCCGGTCATGACATTGTCCAGAACGGTCATTCCCTCGAACAGAGCAATGTTCTGGAACGTCCGCGCCACACCCATTCGGGCCACTTCGTAAGGCTTCATCGGCGGACGTTTCGCGCCCTTGTACCAGACTTCTCCGATCGTCGGGGTGTAGAACCCCGAGATGATGTTCAGCATCGAGGACTTCCCGGCCCCGTTCGGCCCGATGATGGCCCGGATCTCACCTTCGTGGATGTCGAAGGAGATGTCCGAAATCGCCGTGACCCCCCCGAATTTCAGGGTGATGTTCTTCATTTCCATCAACACGCCGCCGATCTGCCGGCCGTCCGCGGTGACGTATCCTTCGGTATCTTTCACGCGCCCACCCCCTGCTTCGTCTTGGTGGCAAAAATCATGTCTCGCTGGCCGTTCGGGTGCTCTGCGGGATGGTGGGCGGGGCGATACGCGCCAAAGGCGCGGGAGCGTCCGTCCATCATTCCGCCGCCATCGCCTTGGGTTTCACGGGAACCACCTTGGCGTCCCGCACGTTCAGCGTTGCCTTGATCTTGCCCTTGCGGCCGTCCTCGTAGGTGACTTCCGTCTCGGTGTAGACGCTGTCGGATCCGTCGTACAAAGCGGTGACAAGATCTTCGAATTTCTCGGCGATGACCTTGCGGCGCACCTTCCGGGTCCGCGTCATCTCGCCGTCATCCGCGTCCAGTTCCTTGTGCAGGATGATGAACCGGTGGATCTGGCAGCCGGACAGCATCTCGTCTTGGGCGACGCTTTCGTTCACCTCTTCGACATGTTTCTGCACCGTATCCAGAACCTGCGGGTGACCCGCCAGTTCCTGATACGAGGCATAGGCGATGTTGTTGCGTTCAGCCCAGTTTCCGACCGCCGTCAGGTCGATGTTGAGGAAGGCCGTGCATCGATCCCGCCCCGAGCCAAAGACCACGGCTTCGAGGATATTGGGATAGAACTTCAGCTTATTCTCGACATATTTGGGCGCGAACAGCGATCCATCCGCCATCTGGCCCACGTCCTTGGCGCGGTCGATGATCCGCAGGTGGCCACTGCTTTCCTCGATAAACCCGGCATCGCCCGTCGCAACCCAGCCTTCGGCATCCTTGGTGTCCGCCGTACTGTCGGGGTTGTTGTAATATTCCACGAACGCACCCGGCGAGCGATAAAAGACCTCTCCGTTCTCGGCGATCCGCAACTCGACGCCCGGCGCGGGCACGCCCACGGTATCGGCGCGCACCTCACCGTCGGGCTGCACGGTGATAAAGACGCTGGCCTCGGTCTGGCCATAAAGCTGTTTCAGGTTGATCCCCATCGAGCGATAGAACGAGAAGATCTCTGGCCCGATGGCCTCACCGGCCGTGTAGCCCACGCGGATCTTGGAAAAGCCCAACGCGTTCTTCAGCGGCCCGTAGACAAGGAATTCACCCAACGCATATTTCAGCCGATCCAGTGCACCCACCGGTTTGCCGTCCAGAATCGAAGGGCCAACCCGGCGCGCATGGTCCATGAAGTGATGGAACATCGCCTTCTTGAATTTGCCGGCGTCCTCCATCCGGATCATGATCTGCGTCAGCTGCGTTTCAAAAATCCGCGGCGGCGCAAAATAATAGCTGGGCGCGATTTCCCGGAGGTCGGTCAACAGCGTATCCGCCGATTCCGGGCAGTTCACGCAGAACCCGGCCCAGTACCCCTGCCCGATCGAAAAGATGAAATCGCCGACCCAAGCCATCGGCAGATAGGCCAAGACATCATCGGTGCGGCGGATCTTGTCGAAATCCGAAGCCGAGCGCGCGCTTTCGATGATGTTGCGGTTCGACAGGACCACGCCTTTGGGCTTGCCGGTGGTGCCGCTGGTGTACAGCATCACGCAGGTGTCGTCATACCCCAACTTATCGCGGCGGCGCTTGAGTTCATTGATGAATTCGTCGTAGGCCGCGCGCCCCTGATCCTGAACGTGGCTGTATTGATGCAGATGCGAATGATCGTATTTCCGCATGCCGCGCGGATCGACATAGATCAGATGTTCGAACTGATGCAGATCGTCCTGCACCTCGATCACCTTGTCCGCCTGTTCCTGATCCGCGACGATGGCGAAACGGGCGCCGCAATGGGCCAGCACGTATTCCATCTCTTCGGCCACCGCGTCCTGATACAGCGGCACGGGTACTGCGCCGACGCTTTGCGCGGCCACCATCGACCAATACAGGTAGGGCCGGTTGCGACCGATGATGGCGATATGATCGCCCTCGGCCACGCCGAGGTTCAACAGCCCCAGCGCCAGCGCCTCGATTTCCTTTTCGGTTTCGGCCCAGGTCCAGCTTTGCCAGATCCCGTATTCCTTTTCGCGATAGGCAGGTGCCGAGCCGAACTCGGTGGCATTGCGGTGCAACAGTGCCGGAATGGAGCGCAGACCTTCTACGCCCTCAGCCATATGTGCCAAGTCTTTTCCTCCCCATGCCGGTTGCCCGGCATCCCTGTGTTGCCCGGCGTTACGGGCCATTCGCTGTTCGTCGCGATTCTGGCCTGTATTTGGGCAAGTCAGAGCCTCGCGGTCAACTTTTTCCTGAGGTTTTCCGAATCCTTACGAATTGTAACAGGCCCTCATCCGGATCTCGGCACGGAACCGGAACGCCCTGCCGCCGCGGCGCCATTTGCAGCCTCCGCAGCCTCCGCTAGGGTTGCAGGGAGGAGAGACGATGACCGACTACATCACCGGCTGCACGCATTTCGGCCATGCCAACATCATTCGCCTTGCCAACCGCCCCTTTGCCTCTGTTGGGCACATGGACGAGGTTCTGATCGCCAACTGGAACGCAACCGTGCGCCCACAGGACACGGTCTATCACCTTGGTGATTTCGCCATGGGCGGCGCACCGGGCGAGGATTATCTTGCGCGCCTGAACGGCAGGATCGTCCTGATGCAGGGCAACCATGACCCTCAGGGCTGGGGCGCGGATTACCTGAGGATCAAAAGCCATGGCAGCCGGGCGGTTTTGTTCCACTACCCGATCGAGGAATGGGACGGCTGGTTCGGCGGCGCGGTCCATTTCCACTGTCACACGCACAAACCGGACTTCCACTCGGCTCCGCGCCGCGGAAATGTCACGGTCGAGGCAACCGATTACCGGCCAGTCCGGCTGGACGCCGCCATTGCGCGCCTGAAGGATCCCCGCCCATGAACGAACTTGCCTTTACCCGCGCCGGGCTGAACCTGATCCAGCAGGGCATGACCATCTATGACAGCGATCTGCGGCTGGCGGTTTGCAACGCACCTTTCGCGCAGATGTTCGACCTGCCAGCCAAGTTCACCACCCCCGGGTCCCGCTTCGAGGACACGATCCGCCACCTTGTCGAACGCGGCGAATACGGAGATGTGGGCGACGCGGAAAAATGGGTCCGGGACCGGGTCGAAATCGCCCGCGCCTTTGAACCGCATTACATGGAACGGACCCGCGCCAACGGCCGCACCATCAGCGTCGAGGGCGCGCCGCTGCCGCAAGGCGGCTGGGTCACGGTCTACACCGACATTACACAGACCCGCGCCCAAGAAGAGCTTTTGCGCACCCGATCCGAGCTGTTGTCCGAGGAGGTCCTGAAACGGTCCGAGGAACTGGCTGCCACCAACCGCCGCCTTGCCGCCACCAACAAGGCACTGGAAGAGGCGCGCCGCGAACTGGCCGAAATCGAGGCGCGCACCCGCGCCACCACCCAGATGATGCCCGCCCATATCGCCCGGCTGGATGCCGAGGGTTACTACACCTTTTCCAACAACAAACTTGGAGAGGTCATGCCCGGCCGCCCGGCCTCGGTCATCGGGCTGCATATTTCGGAAACGCTGGGACCGCAGGCCTATGCCCGTGTCCGCCCCCACCTTGAAGAGGCACGGACGGGGCAGAAATCCATCTTTGAATTCACCGACGATTCCTCGTCTCGCCGAATCCGAGCGGCCTTTACCCCCGATCCGCTGGAACCGGGGATCTATATCCTCAGTCAGGATGTTACCGAGGAAACCCAGACCCGCACCGCCCTGCAACAGACCCGGCGACGCGAAATCGCGGCTCAGCTGACCTCGGGACTTGCGCATGACTTCTCGAACCTGCTGACAATCATCCTCGGCACCCAATCGCGGCTCGCCCGGATGGACCTTGGCCCAGAGGCCGAACCGCTGATTTCGGCCACGCTGTCCGCGGCCCGCCGGGGCGGGCGACTGCTGGACCGGATCGCCGATATGACCAGCCAGCGGGGCTGGCAACCGCGGCCCCTGTCGCTGCCCGCTTTCCTTGACGAATTGCGCACGCTGGCCACGCCGTCCCTGCCAGAAGGCATCACGTTGCACACCAGCGATGCGGACGCCGGCGGGCTGTACATGGTCGATCCAGGCCTGTTGCAGGACGCGCTGCTGAACCTTGTGCTGAATGCGCGCGATGCCTGCGGCACGCAGGGCTGCATCCGCCTGACCGCGCGCGAAGTGCAGGACACATGGCTGGAACTGTCCGTCGAAGACAGCGGCCCCGGCTTTTCCGAGGCGGCGCTGGAACATGGGCTGGAGCCGTTCTTTACCACCAAGGGCGGCGAAGGTTCGGGCCTTGGACTGGCCATGGTTTATGACATGACCAAGCTTTCCGGCGGGTCGATGCGCATCGGCAATACACCGTTTGGCGCGCGTGTTTCGCTGCGTCTGCCACTGCGCCGGGCGGAACAGGCCCCCGTGGCCGAAACCGGTCTGGCGCTTTTGGCCGAGGACAGCCCCGACCTGCGCGAAGCCATCCGCGAAATGCTGACCGATCTGGGCTTTTCCGTGGTCGAGGCCGCTTCTGTCGAAGAGGCCTGCGCGCTGGCCGAAGGTCTGCCCGACATTGCGCTGGTGCTGTCCGACATCTCGCTGGAGGGCGACACCCCCGGCTTTGCCCTGGCCGAGACCCTGCCGCATCTGCCACTGCGGTTCATGACCTCGCTGCCGCCGGATCATCCGCAGCACGTTCAGGCGCGACGGCTTGGCCCGGTATTGCCCAAACCCTTTTCTGCGGCGGATCTGGCGGGCTTCCTTGGGCTTGCCCCCCTTCCCGCCTCCGCACAAACAGGCTAACCCGCACGACATGAGCGCCCTAGTCACCATCCTCGACGACGAACCCGCCATCCGCGAGATGCTGTCCGAAGCCTTGACCGAGGCCGGGTTCCGTACCTTGTCCTTCGCCCGCGCGACCGAATTCGAGGCCGCCCTGCGGCGCACCACGCCGGATGTCTGCCTTGTGGACCTTGGCCTGCCGGATCGCGACGGGCTGTCGCTGGTGCATCGGCTGGCATTGGAACAAGGCGCGACGGTCATCATCATCTCGGGGCGGGCGCAGGTGCAGGACCGGGTGACCGGGCTGGAACTGGGCGCAGATGATTACATCATCAAACCCTTCGACCCGTCCGAGGTGGTTGCCCGCATCCGAGCGCGTCTGCGCGGCCGCACCCGCGCCGCGCCGTCGGACACCGCCCGATTCAATGGATGGACGGCACATTTCGACCGCTATGCGCTGGTCGACGAAAGCGGCGCGGAAACCACTTTTAGCCATGCCGAAGGCGAGGTTCTGCGGCTTTTCCTTGAAAGCCCCAAGCGCCTGATCTCACGCGCGCATATGCAGGAAAGCCTTGGCGGCGCGGCAGGCGAAAGTTTTGATCGGGCGATGGACGTGCGCATTTCCCGCCTGCGGACCAAGCTGCGGGAGGATCCCAAGAACCCGCGACTGATCAAGACGATCTACGGCGCAGGGTACATCTTTCTCGGCGAGGTCAGCTGGAACTGAACCGCCCCTGAAATAAGGACCGACATCAGATTGCCGCCCCCTTGGCCAACAGGTCCCAGGCCGCCCGCAGCACGCCTCCCCAACGTGCCCCGATAGAGTTTGTGATCGGCACGATCACCAAAGGCGCAAACCACAGCGCCTTGTGCCATCTCCGCAAGGGGTGAATGATCCGCAGGTGCCCAAGGTGTAGCGCCAGTGCAAGTGCCGTGACCGCGCAAAACACATGCATCCCCACCCAGCGCCCCCAATCCAGCGCCACGGGATACAACGGCAGGAACGGCAGGCCCAGCGCAAGGCCAAGCGCGATCCCAAGGCGCGGATGATCCGACCGGGTCAACACCCCGACCAGTGGCAACAGCGCCACAAGACAGGCCAATGCAAATCCGCCTGCCGACAGCGGGTTCAGCAGATCACGGACTGCCTGCGCCCCCTGCGTCCGGTCCTTTTCCAGCCATTGGATCGCGCCTTCGCAGATCTGTGGTTGCATCCCGCGCTCAAGCAAAGGGCGGCAGACCAGCGCCGCCTCTGGCACTTCGGAAAACCGAAAAGCAAAGAACAAGGCCAAGGCCGCCGCCCCGCAGGTTGCAAGGCCCAGCGCCACAAGCAATCCTTCCGCGACCTGCCCGCGCCCTAACCAAAGCAGCATCAGGTGGCAGGGTGCCATCAGCACCAGCGCCTCGTGCCCAAGAAACCCCAGCCACAACAGCCCCGATCCGATTACCACCAGCGGCGCGACCCCGCGCAGCAGGGCCAAGGCGGTTAACCCTAGCCCCACAAAGCCCAGCATCTCCTTGCGCAGCGCGCCCTCGTGCCCAACCACCCAGAGCACGGCAAAGAACCCGCAGGACAGCGCCATCGACAAGGCCAGCAGCGGGTCAAGAGTTCGCAACAGGCGGTGAACGACAAGGCAGAGCAGCGCAATCAGCAACAGTTGCGCACCACAAACCAGCCACAACAGCGGCACGCCGGTCAGATCGTGCAGCGCGATAAAGCCATCGCCGAAAAAGGCGCGACGGACCTCGACCAATGTTCCGTTGATCAGCCAGTCACCCTGCCGCCATGCGCTGCCGCCGGCGGCAAGATCCGCGCCCACGCGCGCCGACAGCGCCAAAGCGGCGACGGCAAACAGCGCGTCCAGACCCAGGCGCGCGGCCTTTGTCACTTGAGGACGCAGGGCGCCGAGCCCCTTGGCAGATTGTCACGGTCCAGCAAAGCTGTACCCCGTTGTCGCCCCCAGCATGTCATGCACCCAAGGCAACACCATGACCGCGACCATGCCCACCACGGCACCGATGCCCAGCCGGATCGGTGCGGTCCCAAGGCTTGGCCCGGCAAGGCCCAGAATGCCGCAGACGATGGCGTAGAAGACAAGCGAAACAGGGTCCATGGCGACACCTCCTTGCCATCAGCCTAGCCCAGCCATCCGCTTTCGCAAAACTCCGGTTTTCCAGCCCGTTCACAAGTCACCCTGCAACACGCGCGACAGCCCCGGCCAGTACCTGCAATCCGGTCACAAGGTCCGCCTCTGCCGTGTCCTCGGCGAAGTCATGGCTGATGCCGCCGATCGACGGTACGAAAAGCATCGCCGCCGGCATCATTCGCGACATGTTCGACGCATCGTGCAGCGCCCCCGAAGGCATCCTGCGCCACCGCCCCGGCACCGCCTGCTCGGCCGCCACTTCCAATGCGCCGCGCAGACGACCGTCCATCGCCACCGGAGCGATGCCCAGCATGGGGCCAAAGCGCAGCACCATGTCCCGCTGGCCCGCGATCTCCGCTGCCGTATCGCGGATGATGGTTTCCATCCGTTTCAGCCGATCCGGATCGCCATCCCGCCACTGCATCGAAAACTTGACCTTGCCGGGGACAATGGAATGGGCATTCGGGTGCAGATCCACATGGCCGATGGTCCAGACCGTCGACGGCGTCACCACGTTGCGCAGCCGTTCGTTCAGCAGCGTGTTGAAGCCGGACAGCGCCTGAAAGGCGTCTTGCCGCAGGGCCATGGGCGTGGTGCCCGCGTGGTTCTGCTGGCCTTCGAAAGTGATCACCATGTCGCGGATGCCGACGATGGCCTCGACCACACCCACGGCCTCGCCGCTCTGGTCCAACACCGGCCCCTGCTCGATGTGCATCTCCAGAAAACCCGTGAACCGGGCCGGGTCGATCCAGTCCCCCAGCCGGTCCCCCATGGCGGCGCGGGCCTGCGGCAAGGTCACCCCCTGTGGATCGACCAGCCCCTCCAGCTTGTCGCGCGACAAGGCCCCGGACCATGCGGCGCTGCCGGTGGTGACGCCGAACCGGCCCTCCTCATCCTGAAAAGACACGCATGAGACCGCAGGTCCGCCCGCCTCCCGCGCAGCCCGCGCAATTTCCAGCCCCGCGATCACCCCCAGCGCGCCGTCCAGCCAGCCGCCCTCGGGCTGGCTGTCAGAATGTGAGCCGATCAGCAGCGACGCCCCCTCGACCAGCCCGAAAACCGACCCCATCGGATCAAACCGTGCCTCCAACCCCGCCTCTGTCATGCGGCCCGCCAACCAATCGCGGGCGGCAATGTCCGCCTCGCTGTAGGCTGGCCGACGCACCCCTTTGCCGACGCCCGCCGCTCCAAACGAACGCAGGGTGTGGAGATCGGCAAGGAAACGGTCGGGATTGGGTGTCATGGGTTTTCCAGATGGTTCAAACGCGGATGGACATGCAGGATACAGGGGGTCAATGCATGGCGTGCGGGCAATCCCAGGGCATGATCTGCGGCCAGGAATGCGGCCTGCCAGCTTTCGGCGTGATCGGGACCACCCATTTCAAGATCACCCAGAAAGGACACGAAAAGACAGTAGGCGTCAACGCCCCGGCCCCGCAGCCACCACAGAAACGCCAAACGGTTTGCATACTGAAAGAAGACCCGCGCCCAGTTCGATCGGTCGTCTGCGCCAAGATCGGATTTGACCGTACGCAACGCGGTTTCGATCTGCGCAATGGATCGCGGTGCCGTCGCGGCAGAGGGCGGGCTGAGGAACTCGCGAATATGCGACTTGGCCTCGACCAGCACGACCTTGTCCCCGGTCTTGGCAAGGCCATCCCAAACCGGTCCGCCGCGCGGCCAGAACTCAGTCAAAGCCTCGGCGTGACGCGCCAGCCCCAATTTGTCCAAGGCCGCGCCGTCCCGATACTCTGACCAATCATCTTCGCGCCGCGGCGACACCCATTCCAACTGGGACAATTGCCGTGGTTGCAGCAACTCGGGCGATTGTTCGACCAACCGCTGCAAAGCCGCCTGACTGCCCTTGACCGCCTGCGGCATGGCACCTCCCCGCGCGCAACTGTTCCAGATTGCTCTGCTCACCAGACGCTTTGCGCCCGCCCGAGGCAAGGGCCAAAGGCCCGCGCCAAGGCAAGATGCGCGCGCCGCAAGGCGCGCACCTTTGGATCATCCGCTTGCCAGCCTCGCCCCCTGTCGAAATCCCGGTGCCCGAAGGGCTGGACCTTCGCCAAGACCGCGCCTAGCCTCGCGCCAGTTTCAAGGAGATCCGTCATGGCGACCGGCAGCAATATCCGCACCTATTTCAACGGCACATGGCACGAAGGCGATACAATGGTGATGCGCGCCGCAGATCATGGCGCATGGCTTGGATCCTCGGTCTTTGATGGCGCGCGGTACGTTCAGGGTGTCACCCCCGATCTCATGGCCCACTGCGCCCGCGTGAACCGCTCGGCCGAGGCGCTTATGCTGCGGCCAACCACCTCGACCGAGGACATGATCGCCATCGTCGAGGACGGGCTGAAGGCCTACGCCCCGGATGCGGCCGTCTATATCCGCCCGATGTACTGGGGCATCCACGGCGATGTAACCGCCATCGTGCCACAGCCGGAAGAGACCGGTTTTGCGATCTGCCTCGAAGAAATCCCCATGGCCCCGGAAAGCGCCGCCGCAACGCTGGGGCGGACCCGCTTTCGCCGCCCTGTGATGGAGGATGCCGTGGTCAACGCCAAGGCCGGGTGCCTGTACCCAAACAATGCACGGATGCTAGCCGAGGTTCGTGCCCGCGGTTTTGCCAATGCGCTGGTTGCCGATGCTATGGGCAATGTGGCCGAAACGGCCACGGCCAATGTCTTTATGGTGCGTGATGGCGTCGTCATGACACCAATCCCCAATGGCACCTTCCTGTCCGGCATCACCCGCGCCCGCCATATCGCCAACCTGCGCGCCGACGGCGTCGAGGTTGTTGAAACGGTGCTGACGTTCAAGGATTTCGAATCCGCGGACGAAGTCTTTATGTCCGGGAACATGAACAAGGTGACGCCGGTCTCGGGCTTCGAGGACAAGTCCTATCAGGTCGGCCCTGTGACCCGGCGGGTTCGCGAGCTGTACTGGGACTGGGCGCTCAGCGCCTGATCCCGGCCTGCGGATGGATCCGAAACTGGGCATCCTGCTGACGATCCTCGGCGTTTTCGTCGCGGTCATCGTGATGGTGCAACGGGCCAACCGCCCGCAAAATGCGCCGCGCCCGGCCACGCCATCGCTGGACGAACAACTGGCCCTGCTGGATCGTGCCGGTCTGCCCCTGTCGCCCGGTGTCACGCGCAACGACCTGACGGATTTCGGCCCCGCCGAAACCTACGAAGGCGATCCGTGGCGGTTGCTGCTGATGACTTTTGGCCTCAGCATCGACCGCCCGCCACATCTGCCCTATTGCCCGCGCGCCCACTTGATCCGAACCGATGACCTTGAAACACCAGAGGAGTACGCCCGTCAGATCGCGCATCTTGCCCGGGTTGCGGATGTGCCCTGCACCACGGACACGGCACGGGGTCTGACCGCGACCCTCGCAGGGCAAAGGCTTGATCTGTCCCTGAACCCAAAGGCCGGGTTCGCCGATGCCGACGCCATGGAACAGGTGCTGGACGCCCTACGATCCGCATTACCGCCAGACGAGGGGTTGTATTTCCTCGACACGCACCCCCAAGTTATCGTGTTGCGCCTGTCCCGTCAGGGTTTCGAATTGATCGACACCCGCGCCCCGGGCCTGCTGCGCAGCGACTGGCCCGGATGACCCGGGGGAAAGACACCTCCCTTATCCGATGGTCGCGCCCGACAACGCTGGACAGGCGCCCGGCCCTCTGCCACGATCCGCGCTCAGGAGAGACCATATGCGCAAGTTCCTCGTCGTCCTTGATGACAGCCGCGAATGCCTGAACGCCATGCGGTTCGCCGCCATGCGCGCCGCCAAAAGCAAGGGAGGCGTGGCGATCCTCTCCGTCATCCCGCCGGATGAGTTCAATCACTGGATCGGTGTTGGCGACATCATGCGCGAAGAGGCGCGCGAACGTATTCATGCCCATTTCGAGGTCTTCGCCAAATGGATGCGGGACAAGCAGGGCGTCGACCCCGAACTTATCATCCGCGAAGGCGACCCGATCACCGAAATCCTTGCTCAGGTGCAGGACGACCCCGAAATCGGGCTTTTGGTGCTGGGTGCGGCTGTCGACAAGAAAGGCCCCGGCCCCTTGGTGAGCCAGATGACGCGCACAGCCGGATCTCTGCCGATCCCCTTTACCGTCGTGCCCGGAGACATGTCCAAGGAACGGCTGGAAGCCATCACCTGACGTAGGCAGAGCCAGTTTAGAACCGTTCCAATCCTTGACGCATCTGCCTGTGAAGCGCATATAGGGATCAACCAGAAAAGGGTGATCCCAGATGTTCATTCAAACCGAATCCACGCCAAACCCTGCAACGCTGAAGTTCCTTCCCGGTCATACCGTGATGGAAATGGGCACGGCGGACTTTCCCTCGGCCGAGGCCGCCTCGGCCTCGCCGCTGGCACAGCGGCTTTTTGCCGTGGACGGCGTCGTGGGCGTCTTCTTTGGCAATGATTTCGTCACCGTGACCAAGGCCGATGCAACCGACTGGGATCACCTGAAGCCGGCGATCCTTGGCGCGATCATGGAACATTTCCAATCGGGCCAACCGGTGATGGCGGACGGCGCGGCGCAGGCCGGTGGCCATGCAGACCACGATGGTGCCGATGCCGAGGTCGTGGGCCAGATCAAGGAATTGCTCGACAGCCGCGTGCGCCCTGCCGTGGCGCAGGACGGCGGCGACATCACCTTCCACGGGTTCGATCGGGGCGTGGTCTACCTGCACATGCAAGGCGCCTGCGCTGGCTGCCCCTCGTCGACGCTGACCCTGAAAATGGGAATCGAGAACCTGCTGCGCCACTACATCCCCGAAGTGACCGAGGTCCGCCCGGTCGCCGTCTGAGCGCATTCGGGATCACATCTGGTGCAAGGCCCATGGCCGGGCCTTGCCACCCAAGGCCGTCCGTGCGCGGTTCAGGCACCGATTGCATGAGGCCGCCCGCACGGTCATAAGCCCCTCATGATCCTGTCCTTCGACACATCCGCACAACATTGCGCCGCAGCCCTGCTGTCCGGCGACACCATCGTTGCCGTCCGTTGCGAAGACATGGCCCGCGGACAGGCAGAGCGCCTTGTGCCCTTGCTGGAGGAGGTGCTGCGCGAAGGAGGTGCGGCATGGGCAGACCTGTCGCGCCTGGGCGTCGGTATCGGCCCCGGAAACTTCACCGGCATCCGAATCTCTGTGGCGCTTGCGCGCGGCTTGTCGTTGGGACTGGGCATTCCGGCCATTGGCGTGTCACTCTTTGACACGACCATGCGCCTGTCCAACCGGCGGCAAATTGCGGTCCCCGCCCCTCGAGATCAGGCCTATGTCTTTGACGCCGACAACATGCAGGTGCCGGTGCTTGCCCCGGCGCTGCCGGAGCCGGGCGTTGCCCTGTCAACGGATCATTCGGCCAGCGATCATGTTGCCATGATGGCCCGTATCGCCGCGACCCGCCCCGCCAACGCCCCCCGCCCGGCGCCGCTGTATATCAAACCCGCCGACGCCGCGCCGTCCCGCGATGCGCCGCCGGTGATGCTGGACTCGCCGGGCACGTCATGACTCCGGACACACTCGCAGAGATAGCGGCGCGCGCCTATCGCCACATGACCCCATGGACTGCCGCGCAGTTCCAAGCGACCCTGTCCCGGCCCCATGCGCTGCTGACCACGTGCGAACATGCCTTTGTTCTGGGCACCGTCGTCCTGGACGAGGCGGAAATTCTTGCGCTTGCCGCCGACCCTGCATTTCAGCGGCAGGGCCAAGCCAGCCGCGCGCTGGATAGCTTTCACAGGCAGGCCCGCGCAGGCGGAGCCACCCGGGTCTTTCTGGAGGTCGCGGCGCGAAACGCCCCGGCACGCGCCTTCTACGCGCGGCACGGCTATGCCGAAACAGGTCTGCGAAAAGGGTATTACGCCCGCCCCGACGGCCCGGCCGATGACGCCGTGATCATGGCGCGGACATTGTCTTAACGTCACCGGAAGTGACGTAAAAACCGGTTGACCCCTCCCGCCCCCTGCGGCTTTGATTGCAACATCATAAACGGTACGGGTGGCTTTTGCGCCCGTCACACCAGGGAGCTTTACATGACATTTCTTGCCAAGACCCTCGGCACCGCCGCCGCGCTGGCGCTGACCGCAGGCGCCGCGCTGGCCGATGCGGCCCTGATCTATGATCTCGGCGGCAAGTTCGACAAATCCTTTAACGAGGCCGCCTATACCGGTGCCGAGAAGTACAAGGCCGAAACCGGTGGCAGCTATCGCGACATCGAGATTCAGGCCGAAGCCCAGCGCGAACAGGCGCTGCGCCGCTTTGCAGAGGCAGGGTTCAACCCGGTCATCACCACCGGTTTCTCCTACGCCGAACCGATTGCCGCCGTGGCCGCGGATTACCCGGACACCAAGTTCGTCAACGTCGACGGCTGGCTGCCAGAGGTGCCCGAAAACGTCCTGCTGATCAATTTCCAGGAACACCAGGGCTCCTACCTCGTCGGCATGATGGCGGCGATGAAATCCGAAACCGGCACCGTTGGTTTCGTCGGCGGCATGGACATTCCGCTGATCCGCCACTTTGCCTGCGGCTATGCGCAAGGTGCCAAGGCGGTGAACCCGGACATCAAGGTGATCTCGAACATGACCGGCACCACGCCCGCCGCGTGGAACGACCCGGTGAAAGGCGCCGAACTGGCCAAGGCACAGATTTCGCAGGGCGCAGACGTGATCTATGCCGCCGCCGGTGGCACCGGGCTGGGTGTCCTGCAAACCGCCGCGGATGAGAACATCCTGTCGATCGGTGTGGACAGCAACCAGAACCACCTGCACCCCGGTTCGGTTCTGACCTCCATGCTCAAGCGCGTCGACGTGGCCGTCTATGAATCCATGATGGCAGGTGCCGATCTTGAAACCGGCAAGTTCATGACGCTGGGCCTTGCCGAAAATGGCGTCGGCTATGCTCTGGATGAAAACAACGCCGATCTCGTGTCCGACGACATGATGGCCAAGGTCGACGCAGCCAAGGCCGCCATCATCGACGGCTCGCTGACTGTCGTGTCCTACTACGAGAACGACAGCTGCCCGGCGCTTGATTTCTGATCGCCTGAGCTTTCGATCCACCTAGAAACAGGGGCCGCAGTCGCTGCGGCCCCTCCCCTTGCCCCGCGAAGGCCTCTCATGACCGACACCCCCGCCATCGAGCTCAAGGGCATTTCCAAATCCTTTGGCCCCGTGCAGGCCAACAAGGATATTTCCATCCGCGTCATGCCCGGAACGATCCACGGCATCATCGGCGAAAACGGCGCGGGAAAATCGACGCTGATGTCGATCCTCTACGGTTTTTACAAGGCCGACTCGGGCCAGATTTTCATCAACGGAAAACAGACCCAGATCCCCGACAGCCAGGCCGCCATCGCGGCAGGCATCGGCATGGTCTTTCAGCATTTCAAGCTGGTGCAGAATTTCACCGTCCTTGAAAACGTGATCCTTGGTGCCGAAGACGGCGGATTGCTGAAACCCTCGCTGTCGAAGGCACGCGGCGTGTTGAAGAAGCTGGCCGAGGACTATGCGCTGAACGTCGACCCGGACGCCATGATCGAGGATCTGTCAGTCGGTCACCAGCAGCGGGTCGAGATCCTCAAGGCGCTCTACCGCGAGGCAGAGATCCTGATCCTCGACGAACCCACCGGCGTGTTGACCCCGGCCGAGGCCGACCACCTGTTCCGCATCCTCGAAGGGCTCAAGCGCGAGGGCAAGACGATCATCCTGATCACGCACAAGCTGCGCGAGATCATGGAGATCACCGATACCGTCAGCGTCATGCGGCGCGGCGAGATGACCGCCACCGTCAAGACCGCCGAAACCTCGCCCGAGCAACTGGCCGAGCTGATGGTCGGCCGAAAGGTGCTGCTGCGCGTCGACAAGACCCCCGCCAAACCCGGCAAACCGGTGCTGGAAGTGGAAAACCTGCGCCACGTGGACAGCGCCGGGGTCGAACGGATCAAGGGCGTTTCGCTCAAGGTGCATGCTGGCGAAATCCTTGGCATCGCGGGCGTGTCCGGCAATGGACAATCAGAGCTGCTTGAGGTGCTGGGTGGCATGGTCTCGGCCACCGGCACGGTGCGTGTCAACGGTGAAGAGATCGACCTGACCGGCAAGTTTTCCGACGGTCAGTCACGCCGCGCACGCGGCATTTCCCATGTCCCCGAAGACCGCCAGCACGAAGGGCTGATCATGCCCTACACCGCGTGGGAAAACGTCGCCTTCGGCTATCACCACGATCCCAAGTACCAGAAAAACAAGCTTTTGATGGACAATGCCGCCATCCGCCGCGATGCCGAGGGCAAGATCGAACGCTTTGATGTGCGCCCGCCGAACGCCAACCTCGCGGCGCGCAACTTTTCCGGCGGCAACCAGCAAAAGATCGTCCTTGCCCGCGAAATCGAGCGTAACCCGGACATCCTGCTGGTCGGCCAGCCCACCCGCGGCGTCGACATCGGCGCGATCGAATTCATTCACCAACAGATTGTCGCCCTGCGAGACCAGGGCAAGGCCATCTTGCTGGTCTCGGTCGAGCTGGACGAAATCCTGTCCCTTTCCGACCGCGTGGCCGTCATGTTCGACGGGCACATAATGGGCGAGCGCCTGCCGTCCGAAACCAACCAGACCGAACTGGGTCTGCTTATGGCAGGCGTGACAGAGATGCCGCAGACCGACAAACCGCTGATCGAAGCGGTGGACGAACAACTCGAAGCACAAAAAGACCGGGAGGCCGCGCGCCATGGCAACACCTGACCGGGCGCAAGACCCCTTTGGGCAAGCCAGAGAGCTGCCCATGACGATCTCCCGCCACCTGCCCAGCAAGGAGCCGCGCCATGGATAAGATGCCCGCCTGGGCCGACGCGATCCTCGTGCCCCTGATCTCGATCCTTCTGGCAGCCGCGATTTCCGCGCTGGTCATCCTTGCCATCGGGCAAAGCCCGGTCGAGGCCTTCAAGCTGATGGTCGACGGCGCGCTGATGAAATCCTCTGGCTGGGGCTATACCCTGTATTACGCCACCAACTTCACCTTCACCGGTCTTGCCGTCGCGGTCGCCTTCCAGGCGCGGATGTTCAACATCGGCGGCGAAGGGCAGGCGCTGATGGGCGGGCTGGGCGTGGCGCTGGCCTGTCTCTACATTCCCTGGCCGCATTGGACCATCGCGTTGATCGGCGCCACCGCCTCCTCGGCGATATTCGGGGCGGCTTGGGCCTTTATCCCCGGCTATCTTCAGGCCAAGCGGGGCAGCCATATCGTCATCACCACGATCATGTTCAACTTTATCGCTTCGGCGGTGCTGAACTACGTGCTGGTCAACGTGCTGAAACCGCAGGGCGCAATGGAACCGGCCTCGGGCCGTTTCCCGGAAACAACCTTCCTGCCCACCTTCCAGCAGATGTTCTCGACCTCGGAAACTGTGCTGTTCCGGGGTTCACCGGCCAACGTGACCTTCTTTGTCGCCATCCTTGCCTGTATCGCGGTCTGGCTGCTGATCTGGCGCACCCGGCTGGGCTACGAAATCCGCGCCTTTGGCCATTCCGAAACGGCAGCCAAATACGCGGGCATCTCGCCGGTGCGGATCACCGTCATCACCATGCTGATTTCTGGCGGGCTTGCGGGCCTGATGGCGCTGAACACCACAATGGGCGAGGCCGAGCGGCTGGTGCTGAACGCCTCCGAAGGGGCCGGTTTCCTTGGCATCGCCGTGGCGCTGATGGGACGGTCGCACCCTGTCGGGGTCTTCCTTGCCGCGCTTCTGTTTGGCTTTCTCTATCAGGGCGGGGCCGAACTGGCCTTCTGGACATCCATCCCGCGCGAGTTGGTGACCGTGATCCAGGCGTTGGTCATCCTCTTTACCGGGGCGCTGGACAACATGATCCGGATGCCGCTGGAACGGGTCTTTCTGTCCCTGCGCAAGGGAGGCGCGTGATGGATTTCAACACGATCATCCAGGTGCTGGACAGCACTGTCCGCCTGTCCACGCCGCTATTGCTCGCCTGCCTTGCCGGCCTGTTCTCTGAACGCTCGGGCATTGTCGACATCGGACTTGAAGGCAAGATGCTGATCGCCGCCTTCTTTTCCGCCGCCGTCGCCTATATGGCCGTGACCAATGAAACCTGGACGCTGCACCTGCCGTTCACCGATGCGACCATCGACATGACATGGATGCGTGGCCTGCTGCCGCCTGTGGGCTGGGGCCTGCTGGCCGGGATCGCCTCGGCCATGGTGCTGTCCGGGATTCACGGGCTGGCCTCGATCACCTTCCGCGGCAACCAGATCATCTCGGGCGTGGCGCTGAACTTCCTGGCCTCGGGCCTGACCGTCCTGATCGCACAAACCTGGTTCTCGCAAGGCGGGCGCACGCCGTCGCTGATCGGCAACGGCCGGTTCGAAGAACTGCACCTGCCGTTCGCGGATCAACTGCGCGATGTCGCGGTGATCGGCCCGATCTATAGCGACCTGATCTCGGGCCACTCGATCCTTGTCTACGTCGCCTTCCTGATGGTGCCCCTGACGTGGTGGATCCTGTTTCGCACCCGCTTTGGCCTGCGCCTGCGCGCCGTGGGCGAAGCGCCCGAGGCCGTGGATACCGCCGGCGTCTCGGTCACCGGTCTGCGCTTTGCCTCGATCGCGATCGCAGGTGTGTTGTGCGGTCTGGCGGGTGCCTACCTTGCCACCGGCCTGCAAGCGGGTTTCGTGCGTGAGATGACGGCAGGCCGCGGCTATATCGCGCTTGCGGCGCTGATCTTTGCCAAGTGGCGGCCTTGGTACGCGCTGGGGGCCTGCCTGTTGTTCGGCTTTCTTCAGGCGGTTGCTCTGCGCTTTCAGAACATCGATCTGGGCGCCTTTACCGTCCCGGTTCAGGTGATGGACGCGCTGCCCTATATCCTGACGGTGGTCATCCTTGCGGGCTTTGTCGGCAAGGCCATCCCGCCCCGCGCCGGCGGCGAACCCTACGTCAAGGAACGCTGACGACAACGGCGCGCGGCCTACCGGGCCGCGCCCGCCTTCCGCGCCCGAAAGCAATCGTTACAACGCCCTATTGCTGCGCTTGCAAAACACCCGGACATGGGTCTAGCTTGACCCATGCAGGTCTACCTCCCCATCGCCGAGGTCTCCGTCAACGTCTTTCTCCTACTGGGTCTTGGTGGCCTTGTGGGCGTGCTGTCAGGCATGTTCGGCGTCGGCGGCGGGTTCCTCATGACACCGCTCTTGTTTTTCATCGGCGTTCCGCCCGCCGTGGCCGTGGCCACGGGCGCAAACCAGATTGTCGCCTCCTCTGTCTCGGGGCTGATGGCGCATCTCAAGCGAAAGACGGTCGATCTCCGAATGGGAACTGTCTTGCTGATAGGCGGCCTTGTCGGGGCGGCCCTTGGCGTCGTGCTGTTCAACTACCTGAAATCTCTCGGTCAGGTCGATCTGCTCATCAACCTCTGCTACGTGGTGTTCCTTGGCATCATCGGCGCGCTGATGTTCGTCGAAAGCCTCAACGCCCTGCGGAAATCCCGTCGCGGCACACCGCCCAAACGCAAGAAACACAACTGGGTGCATGCACTGCCGTTCAAGATGCGGTTCCGCGCCTCGGGCCTCTATATCTCCGTCATCCCGCCGCTTCTGGTGGGCCTCTCGGTCGGCGTTCTGGCGGCGGTCATGGGCGTCGGCGGCGGCTTTATCATGGTGCCTGCCATGATCTACCTGCTGAACATGCCCACCAAGGTGGTCATCGGCACCTCGCTGTTCCAGATCATCTTCGTGACCGGCTTTACCACCCTGCTTCATGCCACGACGAACTATACGGTCGACGTGGTACTGGCGGTGATGCTGCTGGTGGGCGGCGTGATCGGCGCTCAGGTAGGCACCTCCATCGGCATGCGGCTCAAGGCCGAACAACTGCGCATCCTTCTGGCCGGTCTGGTGCTGCTGGTCTGTGGCAAGCTGGCGCTGGACCTGCTGCTCACGCCGTCGGAACTCTACGTCATCACCGCAGCAGGGAGCCATTGACGATGCGCCTCTTCCTGTTGCTCCTGATGCTCACCGCCCTGCCCGCCCGGGCCGAGCAAGTGGTGCTGGGCCTCAGCAAGGACATCGTCCAGATCTCGACCAATTTCGACGGGTCTGAGATCCTGATTTTCGGCGCGATCAAACGCGAAACCCCGATCGATGCCGAACCGCTGCAAGTCATCGTCGCCGTGGCAGGCCCGCAGAAACCGCTGACCGTCTGGCGTCAGGCCCGGCGCATGGGCATCTGGGTCAACGCCCACGCGGTCGAGGTCGACTCCGCACCCAGCTTCTACGCCATCGCCACCTCCGCCCCGTGGGATCAGGTGATCTCCGACACAGAGGATCTCCGCCACAAGGTCTCGATCCCCCGCGCCATCCGTTCCGTCGGCGCCCCAATGGACGTGCCCGATGCGCAAAGCTTCACCGAGGCCGTGATCCGCATCCGCACCGACGAAGGCACCTATCAACTGCTCGAAGACACTGTCACCCTGCGCGAACAGACGCTCTTCGACACGGCCATCTCGATGCCCGCCAACCTGACCGAAGGCACCTACCCCACCCGGATCTACCTGACCCGGGGCGGAACGGTCATCAGCACCTATGAAACGGAAATCGAGGTCCGCAAGGTCGGACTCGAACGCTGGCTCTACGGGCTGTCGCGCAATCAGCCCTTCCTCTATGGCCTGATGTCGCTCTTCATTGCCATTGCCGCAGGCTGGAGCGCCTCCACCGCCTTCCGCATCCTGAGGTCGCAATGAGCCGCCCGCCCGTCGGCACCCGCGCCGACTACCGCGCCTTTCGCCCGCTGCCCACCCGCTGGATGGACAATGACGAATACGGCCATATGAACAATGCGACCTACATGTCCTTCATCGACACCGCCGTCAGCCTCTGGCAGCTCGACTTGGGCATCCAGATCCGCGGCCCCGGAGCCCTGCGTCTGCTCACCGTCGAAAATGGCTGCCGCTACCATTCCGAAACCGGCTTCCCGGACCTGATCCATGCCGGCCTGCGCATCCCCCATGTCGGCAGTTCCTCCGTGCGGTTCGAGATCGGCCTCTTCCGCAACGACGAAGAGACCGCCAGCGCCGAAGGTTTCTTTACTCAGGTCCTGACCGGCCCCGACGGTCGCCCCACGCCGATCCCGACCGAAATCCGCACCCATTTCAACAGCCTCAGCACCTGAGCCTCGTTTCTTCTTGGCGAAAACACTCCGGGGTGAATGCGCCCTGCGCAGAGGGGCAGCGCCCCTCACACCGCTTGCGCAACGCGCAAGCAGCCCCGTCACGCCGCAGGCGTGGCCGCTGGATCAGGCCTTTTCGTTGAAATAGGCGTAGATCCGTTCCGCCAGCGCATCGCTCACCCCGTCGACCGCCTTCAGATCGGCAAGATTGGCGCGGCTGACCGCCTTGGCCGAGCCGAAATGCGCCAGCAAGGCCCGCTTGCGCGAAGCACCGACACCGGGCACCTCGTCCAACGGGTTGGCCATCTGTGCCTTGGCGCGTTTCGCCCGGTGCGTGCCGATGGCAAAACGGTGCGCCTCGTCGCGCAGGCGCTGCACGAAGTACAGCACCGGGTCGTTGTGGCGCAGCGCAAAGGGCCGCTGTCCGGGCCGGTGGAACTCTTCCTTGCCGGCATCGCGGTCGATGCCCTTGGCGACGCCGACAAAGGGCAGGTCATCCACCCCCTGTTCTGCCATGATCTCGGCTACCGCGCTAATCTGCCCGGCGCCGCCGTCGATCAGCATCAGGTCCGGCCACAGCCCCTTGCTGCGATCCGGGTCGTCTTTCTGCAACCGGGTCAGGCGGCGCTTCAGCACTTCTTTCATCATGCCAAAGTCATCGCCCGGCACCAGGTCGTCACCCTTGATATTGTACTTGCGGTACTGGTTCTTCATGAACCCGTCCGGCCCGGCTACGATCATCGCGCCCACCGCATTCGTGCCCTGGATGTGGCTGTTGTCATAGACTTCGACCCGCTGCGGCGGGCCATCCAGGTCAAAGGCCTCGGCCAGTCCGCGCAGCAGCTTCGCCTGCGTCGCGGTTTCCGACATCTTGCGTCCAAGGCTCTCCTTGGCGTTGCGCAGCGCGCCATCCACCAGTTCCGCCTTCTCGCCGCGCTGCGGGACCGAAATCTCGACCTTGCGTCCCAGCTTCTCGGACAGCGCCTGACACATCAGGTCCTCGTCCTCGATGCCATGCGACAGCAGCAACAGGCGCGCCGGGTCCTTCTGGTCATAGAACTGGCCCAGAAAGGCCTCCATGACCTCGGCGGGATCCACACCTTCGCCCACGCGCGGATAGAAATCCTTGTTGCCCCAGTTCTGGTTGGCGCGGATGAAAAACACCTGCACGCAGGCCTGCCCGTTCTCCATATAGAGCGCGATGACATCCGCGTCGGTCGTGGTCTGCGGGTTGATCCCCTGCGCGGTCTGTACCTGAGTCAAGGCGCGGATCCGGTCGCGCAGCGCGGCGGCGCGTTCGAATTCCATCGCGTCCGAGGCCTCGGCCATCTGCGTCTTCAGCCGTTCCTGCACCTCGGTGGATTTGCCGGACAGGTAGCGCTGCGCATCCTTCACGCTACGGGCATAGTCCTCTTCGGTGATCTTGCCAACGCAGGGCGCGGTGCAGCGTTTGATCTGGTATTGCAGGCAGGGGCGTGTGCGCGTCTCGAACATGCTGTCCGAGCAGTTGCGCAGCAAAAAGGCCTTTTGCAACTGGTTCAGCACCCGGTTCACCGCGCCGGCGCTGGCAAAGGGGCCGTAATAGGCCCCCTTCTCCTTCTTGGCGCCCCGGTGCTTCTTGATCATCGGAAAGGCGTGATCGGTGACAAGGATATTGGGAAAGCTCTTGTCGTCCCGCAACAGAACGTTGAACTTGGGCTTGAGCTGCTTGATGAGGTTCTGCTCCAGCAGCAGCGCCTCGGTTTCGGTCCGCGTGGTCAGGAACATCATCGACGCAGTTTCCGAGATCATCCGCGCGATCCGCCGCGAATGTCCCGAGGGCCGCGCATAGTTCGACACACGCGCCTTCAGGTTGCGCGCCTTGCCGACGTAAAGCACGCGCGATTGCTCATCCAGCATCCTGTAAACGCCGGGCGAAGCGTCTAGCGTCTTGAGGTAGCCATGGATGACCTCATGCCCTTTCGGCACGCGTTGCTGATCGTCGGGTTTGTCGTTCAATGCCGGTATTCCTGCCCCTGCCGGGTTTGCGCGATTCCTTGCCGTTGCTGCAATGCGCAGCGCGCCGGTTCAAGAGGTTAAGCATCCACCGTTTGTGTGGATAAGTCTGCGGGCAAAATCTGGGGAGACGGAATTTTTCTTTGTTTCGTGCCCACTTCGCTGCCGTGCCTAAAATTTGGGCATATTTTCAAGCGGTTGATTTTACTTGAAAAATTTATTGGCACGTTGCAACCCATTGAGACTCTTAACCTTTTCGTAACGCTTTTGTTAAGGGTTTGTGACCCGTGCAAAACTTTCGTCAGCGCGCTTATTCCACGCCTGTCACGTCCGGTGTTTCCCAACCAAGATGTTGCCCGCCGTCTATGCAGAACAACTGCCCGGTGACCGTTTTTGCCCCAAGAAGGTAGACCAATGCCCCGGTGATATCGTCAGGGTCAACTCCACGTTGCAGAACGGTGGCGGCGCGCTGGCGGGCAAAGGATTCGGCGTCTTGTCTTCCGCCTTGAAGGGTTGGACCCGGTCCGATGCCATTGACCCGCACCCGCGGGGCCAAGGCCTGGGCCGCTGTCCGCGTCAGGGTCCACAACGCCGATTTGGCCAGCGTGTAGGTCATGAACTCGGGCGTCAGCTTGCGCACCCGTTGGTCGATCATGTTGACCACCAGCCCCTGCGCAACGGGCTCGCCTCTCGCGTCAGCGACCGGTTCAGGGATCTGCGCCGCCAGCGCCTGTGTCAACACAAAGGGCGCTCGCAGGTTGCTTTCGAAATGCCGGTCCCAGCTTTCGCGCGACGCGCTGGTGATGTCGTCGTACTCAAAGATCGAGGCATTGTTCACCAGAACCGTCACCGGTCCGCCCAGCGCCTCTGCCGCGCGCGGGATCAGCTCTTGTGCCGCAGTTTCGTCCAACAGGTCAGCTTGCAGCGCGATAGCCTGACCGCCCCTGCCCCGGATTCCTTCGACAACCTCATGAGCGGGGCCTTCTGACCGGGCATAGTGGACCGCAACGGCATAGCCTTGATCCGCCAGCGCCTCGGCCATAGCGCGACCCAATCGCCGCCCCGCCCCGGTTACCAGCGCGCGCCCAGCCTGTCCGTCCATGTGGTCCTCCGTCAAATCAGTACGATTGTGACATAGCCCACATACAGCGCCGACAAGACCACGCCCCAGACGCGCCCCAGATCACGGCCAAAAAAGACGAAAGGCACCAACAGCAGCGACGCGCCCAGCATCACCCAAAAATCGAACTGCAAGAAGCCCGGACCAACACCAATCGGCGCGATCAGCGAGGCAACCCCGATGATGGCCAGCAGGTTGAACAGGTTGGACCCGATCACGTTGCCGATAGCCACGTCCGCCTGACGGCGAATGGCCGCCATGACAGTGGTTGCCAGCTCCGGCAGCGACGTGCCCAGCGCCACCAGCGTCAGGCCAATGACCGCGTCGGGAACACCGAACATGTGGGCGATCTCTTCGGCGCTGTCTACCAGCAGGTCCGCGCCCAGCGGCAGGCCAATCAGGCCCAGCGCAAGAAACAGCCCGATGCGCCACCACGGCATATCCGGATCCGCTCCTTCGGGTTCTTCCAGTTCCTCGTCGGCCTTGCCCTCTGCCCGGTGCTTCAGCGCCCCGCGCAACTGGCTGCCCAGAATGACCAGAAGCATGGCCAACAGGATCAGAGCGGCGATCCAGTCAAAGACCCCGCGGAACCCAAGCGCGATGAACACCAGTGTCCCCGCCAGCATCTGCAAATAGCTGGATCGCGTATCGCACTGACTGGTGTGCATCACGGTGATCAGGGCGGGGATACCCAAGACCAGCAGCACGTTGGCGGTGTTCGACCCCACAACGTTGCCCAGCGCAATACCCGGCGCGTTTTCCAGCGCCGCCTTGATCGAGATCAGCAGTTCCGGTGCCGAGGTGCCAAAGGCAACGATGGTCAGGCTGACCACCAGCGCCGGGATGCCCACCCGCAAACTGAGGTTCACCGCCCCTTTGACCAAGGCATCCCCAGCCAGAAGCAGGATCAGAAGCCCAAGCACCGCATAGACGAATACCATGTTAGTTCTTTCCCTTCCGGCAATCGCAAGGGTCCTTGCCGATCCGGTAGCGTCCGCAGTTCGGACATTTCTTCGCCGTCAGCCGCGCGCGATCACGCAGTTGACCGATCTGTTTCGCACCGGGCACCCGCAGCTTTCCGAAAAAGCCCAGCACGGCAATGAACGCAAGGAAGAGGGCGACGATCTTGACGATCAAGACAGGCCAAAACGCGCGTAGTCCGCGCGTTCCTCGATCTCGCCCAGCGCACCCTGCACTGCCTGCGCGCCCAGTCGCGGGATCAGCGGCTTGCGTGCCTCGTAGCGTTTGAAACGGGTCTTGTCGCCCAACCGCGCCTTCATCACCGGAACAAGGTGGCCGATTCCATCCGCCAGCCCTTGTTCCACCGCAGACTGGCCGATCCAGACTTCGCCGGTGAACAGGTCGGGGTTGTCGGCCAACTTGCCCGCGCGCCGCTCTTTCACCTGCGCGATAAACGTGTCGTGCAGTTGCGCCAAAAGCCGTTTCAACCGCGCGACGTCCTCTTCTTTTTCCGGCTGGAACGGATCCAGCATGCTTTTGGATGTCCCTGCGGTGTGGACCCGCCGTTCGATCCCCTGACGTTGCAGAAAAACCGGCAGGCCGAACCCGGCGGAGATCACGCCAATCGACCCGAGGATGGAACTGGGGTCGGCATGGATCTCATCTGCCGCACTGGCGATCCAGTACCCGCCCGAAGCCGCCACATCCTCGACGAAGGCCAGCACCGGCACGTCGTGTTCTTCGGCCAGCCGGCGGATCCGCGCACCGATCAACGAGCTTTGTACTGGCGATCCACCCGGGGAGTTGATCTCGAGCGCGACGACATCGGGCTTTGACTTAAAGGCCTTTTCCAGCATCGGTGCCACGGATCGGTCCGAAATGCTGGATCGTCCGGGCACGCCAATGGCGCCCTGAAGGCGCACCACCGCTACCCGCGGCACGGATTTCATGAAGGGAAGCCATCGTCTCATGGCGTGGCATGTAGAGGCGACCCCACGGACAAACAAGGCAGCCCGGGAAAAGTCGCGGCGTTGTGGTGCAATTGCCGCTTGAGATGCGCCTTTCGCGGGCAAACCAGCGGGTCGAGGCATTCAGAAAAAGCTCTGCGGGTCGATGTCGATCGCCATGCGCAGGTCCCCGGTCAGCCGAACCTGCCCGGCCCATTCCGCCAGTGCCGCTTGCAGGGCAACGCCCTTCGGGGCCTTGACCAACAAGCGTACCCTGTGTCGCCCCCGGACACGAGCGATGGGCGCAGGCGCGGGGCCCCAGACCTCGGCCCCGATACGCCGAAGCGCGGCATCGTTGCGCGCAAGGTGGTTGCCAAGGTCAAACACCTTGCCCACATCGCCCCCTGACAGGATGATACCCGCCAAACGCCCAAAGGGCGGCATCCCCGCCACGCGCCGTTCATCCGCCTCGGCCCCCCAAAAAGCCTCTTCATCGCCGGCCAGAATGGCCCGGATTACCGGATGTTCCGGCTGGTAGGTCTGCAAAACGGCCTGCCCCGGCTTGTCCGCCCGCCCGGCGCGCCCAGCCACCTGGCGCATCAACTGAAACGTGCGTTCGGCCGCGCGCAGGTCGGACCCTTGCAAGCCAAGATCCGCGTCGATCACCCCCACCAGCGTCAGCAGGGGAAAGTTATGCCCCTTTGCCACCAACTGCGTGCCTATGATGATGTCGGCACCGCCTTGGGCGATAGCCTCGATCTGGGCCTTCAGCTCGCGCGCCGTTCCGAAAAGGTCAGACGACAGCACCGCAATTCGCGCGTCGGGGAACAGCTCCTGCGCCTCTTCCGCCAGACGTTCCACCCCCGGCCCGACCGCAGCCAGCTTGCCCTCGACACCGCAGGACGGGCAGGCTTCGGGGATCGGGGCGCTTTCCCCGCACTGGTGGCAAACCAACCGCTTGAGAAACCTGTGTTCGACCATGCGAGCGTCACAATGCGGACAACCAATCTGCTGCCCGCAGGCCCGGCAGAGCGTCACAGGGGCATAGCCGCGACGGTTGATGAACAACAAGGCCTGTTCGCCCCGTTCCATCCGCATTGTCACCGACCGCTGCAAAGTCCCCGAGATCCAACGCGTCGCCGGTAACTGTTCGGCCCGCATGTCAATGGTCCGCATCTCGGGCAGCACGGCGGGCCCAAAACGCGAGGTCAGGACGATCCGCTTGTATTTGCCCGCATCCGCATTGGCCCAGCTTTCAAGCGATGGCGTGGCAGAAGCCAGCACAACCTGCGCCCCAAGGATCGAAGCCCGCAGGACCGCCATGTCCCGGGCGTTGTACAGGACACCATCCTCCTGCTTGTAAGAGGTGTCGTGTTCCTCATCGACGACAATCAGGCCAAGGTTCTGGAATGGCAGGAAAAGGGCCGAACGCGCCCCGACAACCACTTGCGCCTTGCCTTCCCCCACCATGCGCCAGACGCGGCGGCGTTCGGTCATGGTGACGCCGGAATGCCATTCGGCGGGCCGCGCGCCGAACCGCGCCTCGACCCGCGTCAGGAATTCCGCCGAAAGCGCGATTTCCGGCAAAAGTACCAGCGCCTGCCGCCCGGCCCGCAAGGCTTCGGCCACAGCTTCAAGATAGACCTCGGTCTTGCCGGAGCCGGTAACGCCTTTCAGCAAAACGGTCTCATAGCCGCCCCTGCGCTGACCTTCGCGCAGAACTTCGGCGGCGGCCGCCTGATCCTCGGTCAGTTCCTTGCCGCCATAGTCCGCATCCAGCCGCGGAAAGGCCGTGTCGCGCGGCGTGTCCTCTTCGAGGATCGCACCGCTCTTGACCAGCCCCTTTACAACAGATGTCGTCACGCCCGCTGATTCAGCCAGTTCCTTCAACGTCAGGGCCAATCCACCCATCTCGCGTGCGGCATCGATCACCCGGGTCCGGGCCTCTGTCATGCGCGATGGCTCACCCTCGCCCAGCCGATAAACTTTGCGCATCGACGGTGGATCGCCCAAACCGGGCGCCCGCGTCGCAAGGCGCAGCATCGCCGGCAAGGGCGTCAGCGTATAGGCGGCGGCCTTCTCGATAAAGCTGCGCAATTCGGTCCGCATGGGTGCCACGTCCAATACACGGTTCACCGCGCGGATCTTCGAAGCATCAAAATCGCCGCGCCCCGCGCCCCAGACGACCCCCAAAACCTTGCGCGGGCCAAGAGGCACTTCGACAAAGGCACCAAGCCAGCAACCGCCCTCTGGCGCGCGGTAATCCAGCACGCGGTCCAGAGGCTGCGTGGTCAGCACGCCCACCAGCGTGCCAGCATCAAAGAATTCCGGGGTAGTGATCGGCATGCAAAAGGGGTAAATCGCGGAGCAGGAAAGGCCAAGCCATCAAGGAGCCGCTGCCGATGAAATTCTTCGTAGATACCGCCGAGATCGACGCCATCGCCGAACTCAATGACCTTGGCATGGTGGACGGGGTCACCACCAACCCCTCGCTCATCATGAAATCCGGTCGCGACATCCTGGAAGTAACCAAGGAAATCTGTGACCTCGTTTCCGGCCCTGTGTCCGCCGAGGTTGTCGCGACAGAGGCCGACGCCATGATCGCCGAAGGCCGCAAACTGGCCGAGATCGCCGAAAACATCGCCGTGAAAGTGCCGCTGACCTGGGATGGGCTAAAGGCCTGCAAAGTGCTTTCCGACGAAGGCAAGATGGTCAATGTGACGCTCTGCTTCTCGGCCAATCAGGCCCTGCTGGCCGCCAAGGCCGGCGCAACCTTCATCTCGCCCTTCATTGGCCGTCTGGACGATCTGAACCTCGATGGATTGGAACTGATCGCCGATATCCGTGAGATCTATGACAACTACGGGTTCGAAACACAGATCCTCGCCGCCTCGATCCGTTCGGCCAACCACATGTCAGAATGCGCCAAGATTGGCGCAGACGTGGCCACCGCACCTCCGGGTGTCATCAAGGCCATGGCGAACCACGTTCTGACGGACAAGGGCCTTGCCCAGTTCCTGAAAGACGCGGAAAGCGCGGGCATCAAGATCGTCTGATCCGCGGCGAGGACGCAGTGGGGGCTCTGCCCCCACACCCCCGGAGTATTGGATCCAAGAAGAAACAGGGCGCGAGCGCCTGAGACTTCTTCTTGGTGAAAATACTCTCCCGCGAAGCGGTCTTTGGCAGGACGGGGCTGACCTATGTCGTGTGGCGCGGCCTTACCGGGTTCTAGACGTTCGGTTCGCCCTGCAAGCCCAGAAGCTTGCGGAACCCGGTCCAGTAGCCGGGGAGTTTCGGCGGTTCTTTCATGCCCGCCAGCGCCTCTTGGGCCCAAGGCGCCATTTCCCGCACCACGAACTCCCGCCCCCAGTCCAGATAGGCACCGGCGTCGTCGGGCCGCAGGCGGCAGGCAGATCCGACCAGACCAACCAGCGTTTCCGGCGGCGAATACCATTCGTCCTGAATGCCTGTCACCCGTTTCTGCATCAGCGGCCCGACCATACGCATCAGGCGGCTGTCCGAGAAGGTCAGCAGCATGCGGCCCATTTCGTCGCGCGTGTAGTCGATCAGCGGCGGAAAAGTGTCAAAGAACACGGCCTGATCGTCGATCACCGCGAAGTTGCGGATCGAGGGATGAAAGCCGATCCGGCCTTCCTGCTCGCGCGCCCAGAGCCAGAAATGGGCAATCACCTGACCGGCGGCCTCCATCATCTTGAGCGTGGAGTCCAGGTCTTCCTTCTGCATCCGCGGGCGCATCAGGCTGTTGATCGGCAGCGCCTGCTGGACGATCACCGGCACACGCGCGCCGTCGAGGTTCAACAGGTGAAACTCGGTTTCGGGCATCGGCACGCCACCTGCAAGCAGGGCCGCCACATAGTCGTCATGGCAGCGGTGCAAGCGGTCGAGCGCCGTCTGATCGCGCAATCCCCGGTAGACCTTGATGACCTTGTCGGAGAAGGGTCCGGTGTCGGGGCGGAACGGTGCGCAAAAATAGCCCAGGCGCGAGATCGTCTGGCCACGTGCCTCGGCATCGGCGCGGATCAGGCGGGAAAGTTCATCGAGATCGGTCATCTAGGGCCTCCTGAGCGCCCCCTTACCCGGTCCCGAGCCGCTCCGCCACCTCTTGCAGCAGGGCGGCGATCTCATCGCGGGCCGGGGTCTTGGCGCCTTCATGGGCGCCGCGCCCTTGCCCAAGGGCCTCGGCATAGCCGACCCGGTTGCCAAGGCTGGCAGAGGCGACTTCGGCACCGAGCCGGGTTGCGGCCTCGGCCACTTCGGCGTTCAGGCGCGTTCCCGCGCGCGTGCGGTTCATAACAAGCAAGGTGGCGCAGTTTTCCCTGGCGGCAAGATCCAGCACCCCTTCGGTCGCCCAGAGATCCACGTGGCTGACCGCCACCGGCACCACCACCAGATCGGCAACACGCAGGGCCGGGCGCAGGTCGCTGTCGGCCTTGGGCGGCGTATCGATGATGACTATGTCATTGGCGGCCGAGAGCTTGCGCACCTCATAAGAAATCCCCCAGGCCGAAGAGGTGGCGAAATCCAGCCCTTCGCAGGCCTCGGGCATGGTGTCCATCCGGGTCATGAACCATCGGCCAAGACTGCCCTGCGGGTCCAGATCGACGACGGCCACCCGCTTGCCCTGCCCGTGAAAGCCCAGCGCAAGATGCGCGGCCAGCGTTGTCTTGCCGCTGCCGCCCTTTTGCTGCGCCACCGTGATCACTCGTCCCGTCATCATGTCCCCCGAAAGAATTCGTCACGGACTGTGCACCTGCGGCAAGGTGGAATCCAGCCCCCCGCCGCAAAAGCTTCACCTTCCGTTAACCACCCTGTCCCTAGGATCGTAAACGACTGCTTAACCGATTGCCGCTTCCACGAGCCTTGCCATGCGTCCTGCCGCCGCTTTCCTGGGGGCCGTTCTGGTCACCTGCCTTGCCGCCCAGCCTGCTTTGGCGGGGGCTTGGCCGCGTAAGCAAGGCACGGGATTTGGCAGCCTGTCGATCCGGTTGGGGTGGCCGCAGGATGTCGAGACATGGACCTCGATGGATCCGACCGAAGATTATTCGACGCTGTTCTTCGAATATGGCGTGACCGACCGTCTGACCCTTGGGGTGGACATCGGTCATTCCGTCGGCGGCAGCGGAAAATCGGTCATGTTCTTTCAGTGGCCAATCCGGTCGGCGGACAGCGGCGCGCAGGCCACGGTGCAACTTGGGGTCGGGGTGATCTCGGGCGAAAAGGTTCTGCGGCCCGGGATTTCCATCGGCTGGGGGCTGGAGAAAGGGTGGCTGTCCATCGACAGCGTGGCCGAAGCCTATGTTGACAGCGGCAAGGTTGACTACAAAGTCGATCTCACGTGGGGCCGAGGCCTGCCCAAGAACCGCAAGCTGATCCTACAGATACAGACCGGTCAACCGGACGGACGTGATCCTTTCGTGCGGTTGGCCCCCTCGCTTGTGCTGCCGCTCAAAGGCCCGCTGAAAGTAGAGACCGGGGTAACATGGGGCATCACAGGCGACAGCTCCATGGGCTTGAAGCTGGGTCTGTGGACCGATTTTTGAGGGGCGCAGTTTAGGCCGACACGCCCGGTGCCGGTACGACACGCACGCCGGAAATGCGCCAGTCGCCTCCGACCTGCTCCATCCTGTATTCGACGATGAAGGAGGCGCCGCTTTCGTCTTGGATCAGGACCTGTTGCCAAAGCCCGCCGTCGAGCTGTCTCAACGTACCGAAACGCACGTCGCTGGGACGCCAGACCATCGGATAGCCGTTGCGTACCATGGCGCCAAAGTTTTCAGGCGTGCGGAACACGTTGCGAATCCCCGGACTGGCAAAGTCGAAGGCCGTCGCGAAATCGTCCTGAAGGAAGGCGTCGATCTGGCCTTGGATGATGCCTTGGATCTGCGGGTTCGGGGTCAGCGCATCCTGTGCAAAGGCCGCCCCGGACAGGCTGGCCGCAACGGCCAGCCCCAAAATCATTTTACGCATGTCGGTCTCCTCGTGGCTTTCCCAAAGGTAAGCCACGAGGCAGCTCCGTCAAATGCCGGGGCAGCGGGGCCGTTCAGCCCAGTTCGCCCGCCAATCCCTTTTCGATCAGGGAAACGGTTTCATTCACACCGTACAGCGCGATGAAACCGCCGAAACGCGGCCCCTGCGATTGACCCAGAAGCACCTCATAAAGCGCCTTGAACCAGTCCCGCAAGTTCTCGAAATCATGCGCCTTGCCCACCGCGAAGACGAGGCTTTGAAGCGTTTCGTCATCCGTCGCGCCGTCATGCGCCTTGAGTTGCGCGGCAAGATCCTGCATCGCGGCGCGTTCCTTTTCGTCGGGGGCGCGGAACACCTTGGTCGGCTTGACGAAATCCTCGTAGTACTTGACCGCGAAACCGGCCGCGGCATCCAGATCGGGATGGGTCTCCGGCGTCGCCTCGGGCGCATAGCGGTTGATGAAGGCCCACATGGCCTCTTTGTTTTCCGCATGGGCCGCCGAAGCGAGGTTCAGCAGCATCGAGAAAGGCACCACCATCTTCGACTCGGGCACGTCACCGTTGTGGATGTGGTAGACCGGGTTGTTGACCTGCGTCTTGAGATCCTGCCCCGGATAGGCCCGCAACTGCTGGTGGTATTCGTCCACCGCCTTGGGAATCACGTCAAAGAACAGACGTTTGGCGGTCTTGGGCTTCTGGAACATGAAATAGGACAGCGATTCGGTCGAGGCATAGGTCAGCCATTCGTCGATCGAGATGCCATTGCCCGAAGATTTCGAGATCTTCTGCCCCTTATCGTCGAGGAACAGTTCATAGGTGAAATGTTCCGGCGGGCGCACGCCCAACGTCCGGCAGATGCCGTCATAGATCGGCGTATTTGTGCTGTGGTCCTTGCCGTACATCTCGAAGTCGACGCCCAGCGCAGCCCAGCGGGCACCGAAATCCGGCTTCCATTGCAGCTTTACGTTGCCGCCGGTCACGGGCAGGGTCCATTCGCGGCCCGTCTCATCGTCAAAGGTGATCTCACCTTTGGCGGCATCGACGTTCTTCATCGGCACATAGAGGACGCGGCCGGTTTCGGGGTGGATCGGCAGAAAGATCGAATAGGTCTCGCGCCGCTCATCACGCAGGGATTTCAACATGATGGCCATCAGGTCATCATATTTTTCCGCCGCGCGCAGCAGGATTTCGTCGAACTGGCCGCTCTTGTAGAATTCGGTGGCCGAGATGAACTCGTACTCGAACCCGAAGGTATCGAGGAACCGCCGCAGCATGGCGTTGTTGTGGTGGCCAAAGGATTCATGCGTTTCGAACGGGTCATAGACGCTGGTCAGCGGGCGCTGAAGGTCTTCGCGCAGGCGGTCTTGGTTCGGAACGTTGCCCGGAACCTTGCGCATGCCGTCCATGTCGTCGGAAAAACAGATCAGCCGGGTCGGAATGTCCGAGATCACCTCAAAGGCGCGGCGGATCATCGTGGTCCGCGCGACCTCGCCAAAGGTGCCGATATGTGGCAGACCCGAGGGGCCATAGCCTGTCTCGAACAGCACGTAACCCTTTTCGGGCGGTGCCTTTTCATACCGTTTGAGGATCCGACGCGCCTCTTCGAAAGGCCATGCCTTTGCACTCATCGCGGCGTCGCGCAGATCGGACATTTCGTTTCTCCTTGGGGAAATGTTGCGCGCGCTTCCTATTGCCCCTCGGGGTCTGCGTCAATAAATTGCAGAGCGACCAAGCGACAGACCGAGGCCCCCATGAACGACGAAACCCATCCGCTCAGCCCGCAGGATTGCCTTGTGGCGCTGATGATCGCTGTCTCCGTCTCGGATGAGAACGTGCGGACTGTCGAACTGGTCAAGATCGACGCGGCGGTCAAGATCCTGCCGGTCTTTGCCGATTACGATGCCGACCGTGTCCGCGCCATGTCGAGCCTTGTGTTCGAACTGTTCGAACAAGAGGACGGGCTGGATGCGTTGTTCGGGCTGATCCGGGACAATCTGCCGGAACGCCTGTTTGAAACCGCCTATGCGCTGGCCTGCGATGTCGCCGCCGCCGACGGCACGCTGCAAGAGGCCGAACTGCGCCTGCTGGAAGAGATTCGCTATGAGCTGAATATCGACCGGCTACATGCCGCCGCGATCGAACGCGGTGCCCGGGCCCGTCATCTGAAACTGTGAAACTGCGTTGAATCCTCGCGAATCTGCCCCGGGCTGTTGCAGAAATCCCATAGATTTCGACGCTCTAGGCCCGTGGCGGGCAAGGTCAGGTATCCCCGACTGACCAGCGGGTAACCGCGTAGTAATGTCCTTCTAGGCATTTTTTCGCCGAAGCTGCCAAGCTTTTACCTGGAGGGACAAATGAATCGTTTTTATGCGGCCGCGCTTGGCGCGGCGATGCTCTGCCTTACCCCGCTGATGTCCATGGCGGCCCCGCTGGTGGCCAAGGTCGATGTGTCGACTCAAACCATGACCGTAATCTACAATGGCAAGGTGGCCTATCGCTGGCCCGTTTCCACCGCCCGTCAGGGCAAGCACACCCCGCGCGGCCAATGGAATGCCTACTGGCTGTCCAAGTACCACAAGTCCAGCATCTACAATAACGCGCCGATGCCTTTCGCCATCTTCTTCAACGGGGATTACGCGATCCACGGCACCGACCAGATCAGCCGCCTTGGCCGTCCCGCCTCTGCCGGTTGCGTGCGCCTGCACCCCGAACATGCGGCAGTCCTGTTCGAACTGACCCGTCAGGTCGGCAAAAAGAACATGAAGGTCGTGATCGACAACTGATCGCGAAATCTGCTGCCACGCAAAGGAAAGGCCCCGTCTGCGGGGCCTTTTCCATTTCGACGGCGCTGACTAGACCGGATCGCTTTCATAAAGCACACCCCAACGGCCAATCAGCCCCTGTTGCAGGATCTTGGCCCGACTGTTCCAACTGCGCCCGCCTTCGGGACGCTCGCGCTGATCCACGGTCAGGGCCGACCGGCGCGGCACATCGGCGGCAAAGACCGCAAAGACCAGCTCGGTGCCGTCGGGAAGGTCGATGAATCCGGCAAGACCACTGACGAAATTCAGCGTCCCGGTTTTGGCGCGCACTTTCAGCGGGTGATCCTCGACCACCTTGTAGTTGCTGTCGCGCATGGGGATGTCCTTGAGCAGCGGCTTGATCCCCATGGTCAAACGCAGTCCACGCAGACAGCCCACCATCTGGAGCGCGCTGATGCGGCTTTGGTCGCCCAACCCCGAGTGATCGACCAGCGCAAGGCCAAAGACCCCCAGCTTCTCCCGCGCCCAGAGGTTCATTTCCGCAGCCGACGCCTCTAGCGAGGCGGGGACGACTCCGGTCCGCGCCACCGTAGCGGCAAGCCCCACAACCTCGGCTGTGAGGTTCGTCGACCATTTCAGCATGTCGCGCAGGATCACGCGCAATGGCGCGCTGTCATGACGGGCCAGTTCACGGCCCTCGGGCAACGCGGAGGCAATTGTCGAGGCGCCAACCGTCACGCCATGGGCGGCCAACATGGTCTGGAACACTTCGCCCGCATAGGCTTCGGGCTTTTTGACGGGCAACCAGCGCGCACCGCCATCACCCAGCGCACGCCGGGCCACCGTCCAGTTGTCGCGCCCGATGCTGTCCTGATAGGTGTAAATCGGCGTGCTGCGGTCGATCAGGTCCATCCGCGCCATGCGCACGTCCGGCCGATGCGACGAAGACCGCGCCTGCATGGTCACGGTGTAATCCGCCCCAGCCTTGCGCCATTCGAAATGCACCCGGTTATAGTTCAGGTTCAACCCGGAAACAGAGGGGTTATAGCCCACGTGATCCGGCTGCGCGGCATCAATACCGGTCAAGGAGGGCAGCGCGCCACCCCAAACCTTCAGCCCGCCTGTGACGCCTGTCACACCCGCCGCACCGACCGCTTGCGCCAGATCAGCCAAAGCATCGGTGTCCAATGTCGGATCACCCCCGCCCGCAAGCACAAGATCGCCCTGAACGATCCCATCCTTGACCGGCCCGGTAGCGATCACACGAGTAACGAAATGATGCCCCGGCCCCAGCACATCCAGCGCGTAACCGGCCGTCACCGCCTTGGCCACGCTTGCCGGTGGCAGGGCGGCGTCAGGCGAATGCGTTTCCAGCATCTCACCGCTGCGCAGCCGCGCCACCGCAAAGCCGACCTCGCCATCCAGCGCGGCTCTTTCGATCAGCGCCTCTGCCGGCGGCTGGACAAGTTTGCGAAAATCATCGGACCGCGCAACCGGGCGTAACGATGTTTCGGGGGCACGCGCCCAAGCGGGCAAACCTGCGCCGCCAAGCGCGGCGCCTGCCGCTCCTCCCAGGAAGGCACGTCTGGAAATGCCATGCGTCATGCCGCAGATCTAAGCGAATCCCGCCCCTCCCGGCAACCGGCAACTGGCGCTTGCCGCTTCACGTTTTCCTGCCTGTTGCCCAGTGGCCCGCAGCCCGGATGGCAGAAGAACTGACATTCATCATCGGGATGTTCACGAAACACCAGCCCGGCGCCCGGGTCCGCCCCAAAGACTGCGACGCATGCGCCGGGATCCGGGCCGCGCGATAGATCCGCGCCGCCGGAGAAAACAGCGCCGCCGTGCGCAACCCCGGCCGGGCCAAAACGCCAACGGGCACCGTTTCAAGAATGCCTTGCCAATTTTCCCACCGATGGAACTGCGCCAGATTGTCGGCCCCCATCAACCAGGTAAAGCGCACATTGGGAAAGCTCTGCCGCAGTGCGATCAACGTTTCGGCGGTATAGCGCGTGCCAGAGCGTGCCTCGAAATCGCTGATTGTGATCCGGGGATCGTCAACAAGCGCCCTCGCCGCCGCGATCCGTTCAGCCAAAGGCGCGGGCGGATTGGGTTTCAGCGGATTGCCGGGACTGACCAGCCATACGACACGATCCAGCCCGAACCGTTTGAGCGCCTCGCGCGACAGATGCAGGTGCCCCGCGTGAGGCGGATCGAAAGAGCCGCCCAACAAGCCGACCCGGGAACCCGGGCGCAGGGCTTGCGCATCAACGCCCCCGCTGCGCAGAGCGATACGCCCCGGCGCGGCCAGTGGTGATTGCTGCACATTCGCCTGTGGCACGCCGCCTCCTCCCGATTGAGGCGCGCGCCAGCGCGCCGCCGATGCGGATACGCGGTTGCCCGGGGATGTGCAAGAAACCGGCATCGCGCGACCTGCCATCGGCCTTATACCGCGCGTTTTTCAGGCACAGGCAACGGCCCTGCCACCGTCGGGGACGGCTGCGGATCGACCAGGTGACCGTGCAGAGCAGTGGCCTGCGCCATGTCTTTTGCCATCTCCCCGGCCAAATCGTCGAGCCTCCGGGCGCGCTCTGCCACTGCTTCTGCCTGATTGGCGACCAGGTCTGCCAATGCGTCGCTGCGACCGGCCAGCGCAGCCACGTCACCCCGCGTATCAGCAATCGCGCGTCCGAGGGCGGCAACCAGACGAACGCCCTGATCGACCCTGTCACGCGACGCCTCGACCAGGTCCCGGATTTCGCCCGCGCGGTCCGCCGATCGTGCGGCCAAGCCGCGGACCTCTTCAGCCACAACAGCAAAACCCCGGCCGGCAGGCCCGGCCCGTGCCGCCTCGACCCCGGCATTCAGCGCCAGCAGGTTGGTCTGAAAGGCAATGTCCTCAAGCACTTCGACAACGCGACCGATCTCTTCGGTCGATGTCACGATGCTGCCCATGGCCTCGACCGCCTGTCCACGCAATTGCGCCCCTGTGGCGATCCCGTCGCGCACCAAAGTCAGGGCTGTCACGTCCTCCTTCGCCCGGACCGACGCCTCCCGCAGGTCGGTCTCTTGCGCGGAGATAGCCGTGTACAACTGCGTCACCGCTTCGATCCTTGTTTGCCCGTGTTCGACGATCCGCGCCGCTTTGACTGCCAGTTCCTCTCTCCCTGCGGTGGCCTGTTGCTGGTCGGCCCGACGCCGCGCCGCAAGCACCTGCAAACAGGTTTGAACCGCGTCAAAAGCGCGGACGACCCCGGGATCGGAAACGGACAAGGCCACGAGCCTGCCAGACGCGAGGGTTTCCAGCCCGGTTCGCAGCGCGTCCAGATCCTGTTGCTGCGCGGCCTTGGCCGGATCGTGCCGCGCCTGCGTCAGAGCGGTTTGCATCTCAGCGACCGCCCGCGACAAGGCGCCAATCTCATCCCCCGATGTCCGCTCGGGCAGATCGACCGAACCGCCCGCCGCGCTTTGCAGCACGGCAGCCTGCAACTCTGCCAGACGCCGGACGATTGCCTTGGTCGCAAACAGGGCAGCCACACAAACGATCAAGGCCTGCAACAAGGCCAACGCAACCGGCAACCAGCCCGCGCCCCCGAACCACCAGCCCGCAAAGACACCGACCAGCAGTGACAAACCCGTCGCAGGCCCCGCGACCCACAACACCAGCCACCAGCGCAGGCCAAGACAGCCTTGCCCCTGCTCTGGCCTTCCTTGCATCATCCCGACCTCTCCAGATGCCCGCCCAGCGGCGATCCATTCGTAGATGACCCCGAAATCTTTAGATCGGTTTAAGGCAAATTTTCCCGAGTTTTCGCCGCCGATTGCACCGCCCGCCCCAACGCGCTACTCCGTCACGAACATTGCGCACGCGTGACAGGAGCGGATCATGGCCTCGTATCAGTATGTTTATCACATGGATGGCGTCTCCAAGACCTATCCGGGCGGCAAGAAATGCTTTGAAAACATCCGGCTAAGCTTCCTTCCGGGCGTCAAGATCGGTGTCGTCGGCGTCAACGGCGCCGGTAAGTCGACCCTGATGAAGATCATGGCCGGCCTCGACAAGGATTTCACCGGCGAAGCATGGGCCGCCGAGGGTGCCAAGGTCGGCTATCTTCCGCAGGAACCCAAGCTGGACGAGTCGCTCAGCGTGCGCGAAAACGTCATGCTGGGCGTGGCCGAGAAAAAGGCCATTCTCGACAAGTACAACGAACTGGCCATGAACTACTCGGACGAGACCGCCGACGAGATGGCCAAGCTGCAAGACGTGATCGACAGCCAGAACCTCTGGGATCTGGACAGCCAGGTCGACGTGTCCATGGAGGCGCTGCGCTGCCCACCGGACGATGCCGATGTTTCGAGCCTGTCGGGCGGGGAACGCCGCCGCGTTGCGTTGTGCAAGCTGTTGCTTGAAGCGCCCGACATGCTGCTGCTGGACGAACCGACCAACCACCTCGACGCGGAAACCATCGCCTGGTTGCAGAACCACCTGATCGACTACAAGGGCACGATCCTGATCGTCACCCACGACCGGTATTTCCTCGACTCGATCACCGGTTGGATCCTTGAACTGGACCGTGGCCGCGGCATCCCCTACGAAGGCAACTATTCCAGCTGGCTGGAGCAGAAGGCCAAGCGGCTGGAACAGGAAGCCCGCGAGGACAAGGCCAAGCAGAAGACGCTGGAACGCGAACTGGAATGGATGCGCCAAGGCGCCAAGGCGCGTCAGGCGAAGTCCAAGGCCCGGATCAGCGCATATAACGAGCTTGCCAACCAGTCCGAACGCGAAAAGCTTTCCCGCGCGCAGATCATCATCCCCAACGGTCCGCGCCTTGGGGCCAAGGTGATCGAGGTTTCGGGCCTGAAAAAGGCCATGGGCGACAAGTTGTTGATCGAAGACCTTTCGTTCTCGCTGCCGCCGGGGGGTATCGTCGGTGTGATCGGCCCGAACGGCGCGGGTAAATCTACCCTGTTCAAGATGCTGACCGGGCACGAGAACCCCGACGCAGGCACGCTGGAATACGGCGACACGGTGAAACTGGCCTATGTGGACCAGTCCCGCGATGACCTGTCCGCTGACGAAACCGTCTGGGAGGCAATTTCCGGCGGAGCAGAGCAGATCAAGCTGGGCGATGCCGAGATGAACAGCCGCGCCTATTGCTCGGCCTTCAACTTCAAGGGCGGCGACCAGCAGAAAAAGGTTGGCCTGCTGTCCGGCGGCGAACGCAACCGCGTCCACATGGCGCGCCTGCTGAAAGAAGGCGGCAACGTCATCCTGCTCGACGAACCGACCAACGACCTAGACGTGGAAACGCTGCGGGCGCTGGAAGACGCTTTGGTCGATTTCGCGGGCTGCGCCGTGGTCATCTCGCACGACAGGTTCTTCCTCGACCGGATCTGCACGCATATCCTTGCCTTCGAGGGCGAGGCGCATGTGGAATGGTTCGAAGGCAACTTCGAAGACTACGAAGAGGACAAGAAGCGCCGCCTTGGCGCCGATGCCCTTGAACCGACCCGCCTGAAGCACAAGAAATTCACGCGCTGACACCGGAGCGGTCAGAATGAACAAGAGGATGGCGATCGGCGCAACGATCGCCATTTCGTCGATTGCGCTGATGTTCTGGGTCGGCAGCCGTTTCGAGTTGTTTGGCCAGCAGATCGACTTTTCGAAACAGCCGGCATTCTACCTTTTCTTCGGTTGTCTCTGCTCGGGCATTTTCGGCGTCCTTTACATCTATCTACCCACTCGGCTGGCGTTGAAGTTGCTGGTAATCGTCTGGGGCTTTTACCTTTTGATCTTCCTCGCAGGAAAACTCTCGCGGGGCGAAATCTAGCGGCAAAGGCAAGGAATCCTTACTTGCCAGCCGCTTGTGACGACCCTAGGTCAGCTACGTGCTTGACCGTTCGGTTCGGGCTGTCTTAACTTTTCTTAACAACAGCAAATTATTGGCAAGGATCCTTACATGCATCGTCTTCTCATGCTGGCGCTCTGCCTTATGACGGCGTTTTCCGCCGGTGAAACACGCGCCCAGGCAGACACCCAATACGCCCAGAACAACCAGTTCACGATTATCTACCTCAACGCCTGCAACCGCCGCATTCAGACGGCTATCCATTACCGGGACCTCTCGGGCAACTGGATCACACGCGGCTGGTGGAACCTGGCTCCCGGTGAAACCGCCACGGTGGGCTTCACCACCAACCGGATCTTCTACACCTATGCGGAAAGCATCGCCCCGGTGAACAGCCGCATCTTTTGGCGCGGGTCTGCGCGGCATTTCCGCATTCGCGGTTCGTCGAACACCTACGGTTTTCGCCAGCGCAACATGGACATGAACAACTGGGGTACGTGGACAGAGCGGTTCACCTGCAACTGATCCCGCCGCGTCCGCGCGGTTTCATGTTATCCTCCTGAACGCGCCCCGGGCCCAACCGGGGCCGTTTCCGGAGGAGAAAATCATGTATTCGACCCGTTTCAGCGCCCTAGCGGCCGTCTTTGTTGTTTTTTCCACCCCTGTTCTTTCCGAAACCATCGACGCCACCGGCATTGGACACGGCACATCGACGGCCACGCCGATGCCGGTGAGCGAGGGGCTGGTCGTTGTCCATGCCACCTCGATGTACGATCGGTTCGAAACGGAAAGCCCGGACAACCCCTTTGCCAGCGCATCCGGCCCCTGCTTTGGCGCCATTCTGATCGACAAGGGCGCGGTGTCTGGCGATGGCCTGTGCCGCTACACCGACGGCGACGGAGACGTGGCCGTGATCAAATGGATCGCCACGGGCCTCAGCGCCGAGGGTCGCACACAGGGCGACTGGATGGTGATGGGCGGCACCGGGAAATGGGCCTCGATCACCGGCGGTGGCACATTCGACGCGGGCGGCGAAAGCTATACCAACAAGGTGAGCGGGGAATTGACCCGAAACTGAACAACGGGACGGAACCGGGGCTTGCCTGACTGCCCCGGTTCAGGCAAAAGCCTGCCGACATGGATGAGCGACAGCTTCACGCGCCGGGACCGGCGCGTCAATCCATCTTGCCTCGACTCACCAAAGCTGCCATATCCAGAAGCGCTACGTTACCACTATCGCCTACCTGTCTCCGGTATCCGGCGTCAGCGCAACCGATACTGCTCTGACATTGCCGAGCCGCAGCACTTCCGCGTGCGGCAAAATTCTTGGAGACTCTCACATGCCCACCGGCACCGTGAAATGGTTCAACACCACCAAAGGCTACGGCTTCATCGCGCCCGAAGGCGGCGGCAAGGACATCTTCGTCCACATCTCTGCAGTCGAGCGTTCGGGCCTGACCGGCCTGCAGGACAACCAGAAAGTCAGCTTCGAACTGCGCACCGGCCGTGACGGCCGCGAAAGCGCGTCGGATCTGGAACTGCTCTGATCCTGACCGCCCGGGGTCTGTTCAGGCCTCGGGCGGAACCTTGCGCTTGTTGCCCTCTTCGTCCAGGGCCACGTAGGTAAAGACCGCTTCGGTCACCTTCTCGCGCTTGCCGATCCGGTTGCGGATCACCCAGGCCTCCAGCCCGATCCCCATCGAGGTACGGCCAACCCGTTCAACCCAGCCATAGACCTCAAGCACATCACCGATGCTGACCGGGCGGATGAATTTCATCGCGTCGACGGCCACCGTCGCCACCCGCCCCTGCGCGCGTTGCCCGGCAATGATGCCGCTGGCCAGATCCATCTGGCTGAGGACCCAGCCGCCAAAGATGTCACCGCTGACATTGGCGTCGCCGGGCATTGCCAGTGTCCGCAATGTCGGCAGGCCCCTTGGTGTCTCGTTTTCCATGCCGCCTCTCATTTGTCCGCACCGTTTGGCCCACTCTAGACGGTTTTCCTGACGGCAAAAGGCCCGCATCAGCGCAGGCATTCCCCCTTGCACCGCCCAAGGGGCCGGGGTTTCATGGTCAGGTATTCCGGAGGACCCTTCATGCTGCGCAATATCCCGGCCATCCTGTCGCCCGACATCCTGCACGCGCTGCGCGCCATGGGGCACGGCGATGAGATCGTCATCGCCGATGCGAATTTCCCCGCCTATTCAATGGGCTGTCAGGTTCACCGGCTGGATGGTCTGCCCGCCACTCAGGTGCTGAAGGCCGTGCTGACCCTGATGCCGCTGGACAGTTTCGTCACCGATCCCGCCCATACCATGCAGGTCGTCGGAAACGCAGATGCCATGCCGGAAATTGTTACCGAGTTTCAGCGCATTATCGACCAAACCGCCGATACCCCAGCGCCAATTTCGACCTTGGAACGCTTTGCCTTCTACGACCGGGCAAAGACCGCGTTTGCCGTGATTCAAACCGGCGAAACAAGGCTTTATGGCAACATTATCCTGAAGAAAGGGGTCATTCCGCCCGACTGAACCGGGCGGTACGGTTTTCGTGACTGTCGGAACAATGCTCCTTCTCCCATGTTGGTATGCATAGAAGGAGACACAAGATGACCAAGCACAATCAACCCCGCCCCACCCAGCCGACGACCCCGGTTCCCGGCATGACCAAGCCCAAGACCTACAAGTTCACCGACTGGGCCGCGTTTTGATCGACCAGCCCCACAGCTTCAAAAACCGTGTTTTTCCCGGATACCCCGGGGCAGATACCAGACCAGCGGGACGGCTTTCCCCGCTTTGGGACCTCGGCGAGCGCGCCGCCTGAGCCCCGCCCCGGATCAGAGGCCTGCGATCTCGTGCAGTTGCGCAACGATCTGATCGACTCCTTCCCCGCCTTTGAGCGCCGAAAAGACAAAGGGCCGCCCGGCGCGGACCCGTGTTGCATCCCTGTCCATCACCTCCAGCGAGGCGCCGACATAGGGTGCAAGATCCGTCTTGTTGATGACCAACAGATCCGAGCGTGTGATCGCCGGTCCGCCTTTGCGCGGAATTTCCTCACCCGCGGCCACGTCGATCACATAGACGGTCAGATCCGCCAGTTCCGGGCTGAAAGTGGCCGAAAGGTTATCCCCCCCGGATTCGATCAGTACGATTTCCACCTCGGGATGCCTGTCGCGCATTTCCGCAACCGCTGCGAGGTTGATTGAGGCATCTTCGCGAATTGCCGTATGCGGGCAGCCGCCAGTTTCGACCCCAATCACCCGATCCGCCGGCAGAATCTGCATCCGCATCAGCGCCTCGGCGTCCTCTTGGGTGTAGATATCATTGGTGATCACACCGATCGAGAAATCGTCCTTCAACCGTTCCGCAAGCCGCGCGGTCAGGGTGGTTTTGCCCGCGCCGACGGGTCCGCCGATGCCGATGCGCAAAGGGCCGTTCATCCGTGTCATGACTGGAATAGCCTTGGTTCAAGCGTTTCATGTTTCATGGCCGCAACGTCAGACAAGAAGGCACAAGAGACCATGTCGTCCAAGGTCTGCGCCTCTGTGTCCGCGGCCACGCGGGCGCATACGGGTGCCAGTTCGGCCAGCACGGCCTGCGCCGCGGTCTGTCCCAGAGGCATCAACCGCTGCGCGGCCGATACAAGGTTGCCCGCGAAGGATTGCAGGTAAAGCGCGGCGACCTCTTCGACCGCCATGCCCATCTGGCGTGCCGCCGTGCCCAGCGCCACCGGCAAAAGCATCGGCGGCAAGTCCAGCCGCCAGACCTCTGCCGTGACCCGCGCAAAGGCCGCCCCCTGTCGGTCGGCCTCGCGCAGCCTTTCGCGTGCGGGCTGCCACGCGCGGGCAAGGGCGTCCAGTTCGGCAGCAGGCGTTTCGCCGTGCCACGCCAGCCTGATCCACAGCGCGTCCGCCTTGCCGGACCCTTCAGTCAGAATGTCCTCGAGCCAGTCGCGCAACGATCCTGCATCCGTCACCCACCCGGCCCGCACCGCGCTTTCCAGCCCATGGGAATAAGCAAAGCCCCCCACCGGATAGGCCGGAGACAGCCATTGCGTCAGGGTCAGAAGGCGCGGGTCAATGGGCATGGGCGGTGTGGCCGTGTTCGTGACTGTGCGTGCGGCCATGTCCATAGGCACCGCCTTCGGGGGTGAAGGGCTCGACCACTTCGTTGATCCCCGCGCCCAGATGCTCCAGCATGTGACGGATCACCGGATCACGCTGGATCAGCAACCGTCCTTCGCTAATCTGGCACGGCGTGTGCCGATTTCCGATGTGCCAAGCCAGCCGGGGCAGGTTGTCGCCGCGCACTTCCAGAACCTCTTCGGCGGCGGCCACAACCTCGACCCGCCGCCCGTCGCCAAGCACCAGTGTATCGCCCGCGTCCAATGAGGTGGTCTGCTCCAGATCGACGACAAATGGCCAGCCATCTTCCGTCGTCAGACGTTTGCGGCGCAAAAACCGCGCCTCGTAGTCCAGAACGACGCGCGCCTGCGCCCCGCCCTGCCTGTCTTCGGCGCGCTCCAGCTGCTGCGCCACGGGAAGTTCGCTCACTCGATCACCTCGATATTAGAGTAACGATAGCGGTCGGACCCGCCGTCATAGTCGCTGCCCGCGTAAAAGGAAAAACCGAACTCGGGCAGGTAGTACAGAATGTCCACGGTGTTCGCGTCGTCCGGGTCATAGCGGATCTCGATCGGGATCATGTCGTATTCACAGGAGCCAAAGTTGATCTTGGCCATCGGGCCGAAGTCATAGATCTGGCGTTCCTTGTCAAAGTCGCCAAAATTGTTGATCGCCACATCATAGGCGACCTCGCCATTCGGTTCTGGCAGTTTCAGGTCCTCGGCACGACCGGGAAAGGCATAGGTGATGCGGGTCGTCTGATCCGGCGTCCCGTCGATCAGATCGACCAGTTCCACAAGATAGACACCCTGCGCCAACAGGTTGCGCGTGGCAGCACCGTCCGCGGTGGAATAGATCGCCTCGATCATCGCGGGCCCGATGCGACGGTATTCCTCTTTGTCCGTTTCTTCGACGGTGAACCGAATGCCCTTTGCCACATCTGCCCCGGTGGGACAGGCAAAAACCGGCAGGGACAGGGGGATCAGGGCGGCAGCCAAGCCAATTGCGCGCATCTTCACTCTCCATTCGATGGGCAGGGGGGGGCAGTGTGGCCCATGTTGCGTGAGCCACTGGCCGAGTTCAAGCGACGGCCCCGCCCGGCCCTCTCAGAACAGGAAATACCGTTGAGCCATGGGCAGTTCGCTGGCCGGTTCACAGGTCAGCAACTCGCCATCAGCGCGCACTTCGTAGGTTTCCGGGTCCACCTCGACCGTGGGCGTGGCATCGTTCAGCACCAGATCCTTCTTGCCAATGCCACGGGTGTTCCTCACTGCCAGTGTCTGCTTGGCCAGCCCCAGTTCGGCACCGACCCCCTCGGCCTGCGCGGCCTCGGAGACAAAGACCACGGCCGAGTTTTCCACGCTGCGCCCGTAGGCGCCGAACATCGGCCGGGTATAGACCGGCTGTGGTGTCGGGATCGAAGCATTGGGATCACCCATCTGGGCGCAGGCAATCGTGCCGCCAATCAGCACCATTTCCGGTTTGACCCCAAAGAACGCGGGGTTCCACAACACAAGGTCGGCACGTTTGCCCGGTTCGATGCTGCCGATCTCATGCCCGATACCATGGGCGATGGCCGGGTTGATCGTGTATTTCGCGATATAACGGCGGACGCGAAAGTTGTCGTTGTCGCCGGTTTCCTCGGACAGGCGTCCGCGCTGCTTCTTCATCTTGTCGGCGGTTTGCCATGTGCGGATCAGCACCTCGCCCACGCGGCCCATGGCCTGGCTGTCGCTGGCGATGATGCTAAAGGCCCCCATGTCGTGCAGGATGTCCTCGGCGGCGATGGTCTCACGCCGGATGCGGCTTTCGGCAAAGGCCACGTCCTCGGGGATCGACTTGTCGAGGTGGTGGCACACCATGAGCATGTCGAGGTGTTCCTCAAGCGTGTTCACGGTAAAGGGCCGCGTCGGGTTGGTCGAAGAAGGCAAGACATGCTCTTCGCCGCAGATCTTGATGATGTCCGGGGCATGGCCGCCGCCCGCTCCCTCGGTGTGGAAGGCGTGGATCGTGCGGCCCTTCATGGCCTTGACGGTGTGCTCCACAAACCCGCTTTCGTTCAGCGTATCGGTATGGATCATCACCTGCACGTCCATCGCATCGGCGACGCTCAGGCAACAGTCGATGGCGCCGGGCGTCGTGCCCCAATCCTCGTGCAGTTTCAGCGCGCATGCCCCGGCGCGGATCTGTTCCTCCAGCGCGGCGGGCAGCGAGGCATTGCCCTTGCCCGCAAAGGCGAGGTTCATCGGAAAAGCATCCGCCGCCTGCAACATCCGTCCGATGTGCCACGGACCGGGGGTGCAGGTGGTGGCCAGCGTCCCGTGCGCAGGCCCGGTGCCGCCGCCCAGCATGGTGGTCAGGCCGGAATGCAGCGCATCCTCGATCTGTTGCGGGCAGATAAAGTGGATGTGGCTGTCGAACCCGCCCGCCGTCAGGATCTTGCCCTCACCGGCGATGGCCTCTGTCCCCGGCCCGACGATGATATCCACGCCCGGCTGGGTATCGGGGTTGCCCGCCTTGCCGATTTTGTGGATGCGACCATCGCGCAGGCCCACATCCGCCTTGTAGATCCCCGAATGGTCCACGATCAGCGCATTGGTGATGACCGTGTCCACCGCACCTTCGGCCCGCGTGGTCTGGGCCTGCCCCATGCCGTCACGGATCACCTTGCCGCCACCGAACTTGACCTCTTCCCCATAGGTGGTCAGATCCTTTTCCACCTCGATGATCAGGTCGGTATCAGCCAGCCGCAGCCGGTCGCCGGTGGTGGGGCCGAACATGGCGGCATAGTCAGAGCGTTTGATCTTGGCGGGCATCCTGTCGTCCTAGTCGATCCAGAGGTTTCGGGTCTTGTGCCAGTCTTCGATGGACTGGTCGGGGTAACCGTCAAATGTCAGATCCCCCTCGCGAATGTCGGGCTGCACCCACGGAGCCTTGTCCGCCAGCATCATGTGAACACGTGTTGGCGGCACCGGCAGATCCGTGTCGATGGCCGAGGCAAACGGGTGCAACAGGTCCGGCCACTCAGGGTGCCAGCCCCACAGGGCCGTGCCGCAACGCGTGCAAAAGCTGCGGGACATGGGGCTGATGGCACCGTCTTTCTCAACTCTGATCTTGCCGATGACCTCCGCCCCGGTAATGGTCAGCGTCTGGGCCACGCCCATGATGTTGATCGCATAGCCCCCGCCGCCAGCCAGTTTGCGGCAGATCGAGCAATAGCATCGCATGTAGGGATATGGCGTGTGGCTATCGACCTCGAACGCGCAGGCACCACAGCGGCAGGATCCTTTCAGACGAACCGGCATCGCGTCATTCCTTGAACAGGTCGTCCACCGGCACCTGCATCGCATTGGCCAGCGCGTTGGTCTGGTTGGCCATGCCGATCACGGCCAGCAGTTCACCGTACATCTCTGGCGTCATCCCCTTGGCCCGCGCACTGGCGGTATGGGAATGCGCGCAATACGCACAGCCATTCGTGGCCGAAACGGCGACGTAGAGCATTTCCTTGACCAGCGGATCCAACGCGCCCGGCCCCATGACCGCCTTCAGCCGATCCCACGTCGCCTTCAACAGCGCCGGGTCATGCGCCAGTGCCCGCCAGAAGTTGTTGATGAAATCCGTGCCGCGCACCGCGCGAATGTCGTCGAAAACCGCTTTTGCATCGGCGCTCAACTCATCGTCGGACAAGAGTTTCACCGTCGCCATCACAGTCTCCATTTCGGTCCGCGCCGCGCCAGCCGCAGGGCATTGGCCCGGGTCTGGCGATGCAGCGGCCCAAGGGCCGCGCCAAACGGGTCGTCCCCCCGCAAGGCGGCGCGGGTCGCTTCCTGCATCGCCAGTGGGAACTTCTCGGTCTTTTCGCGCATCATGCGCGTCGTCTCTTGCGGAGTGACGGACCACAGCCCGGCCATCCCCAACAGACGCATGGAAACAACCGCCTGCGCTTCGGCCGCCATACAGGCAAAGCGCGAAGCGTTTATCCAGATTTCATAAGGGGATGACCGGAACATGGGCGTTACACCATCGCCAGGATGCGGGCCGGGCCACCGCTGCCGCGCGCATGCTTGGGCGCGCCAACGATCAGCGTTGCCCCGGCGGCAGGTACATTGCCCAGATTGGCAAGGTTCTCGATCCCGTAGCGGTTGGTCGGCAACCATGCGTAATGCGTGTCAAAGGTGGCCGAATTGCCCGGGTCCAGCGACAGCGTGTCCGAAGCAATCGCCACAGCGCCCGTTTCCTCCATCAGCATCTTGGCCGCTTCGACATGAAAGCCCGGAAAATGCATCACGCCATCGCCGTCGGCGTTGCGGAACCCATCACCGGCCACTTTTGGACCCCAGCCGGAATCCATCGCCACGCAGGCACCATCGGGAATGTCGCCATGGGCGGCGATCCAGGCTTTCAGATCGTCCGGTGTCAGCATGGTGTCCGGGTCTTCGGCGGCGCGGGCGGCAATGTCGACCTTGACCAGCGGGCAGACGAGGTTGCCCACCGGGATCTCATCCACCGATTGCCCGTCAGCCGAAAAATGCAGCGGCGCATCCACATGTGTGCCGGTGTGTTCGTTCATCGTCAGGCTGAACAGGTTGAACCCGTCCTTGGCAAAGTCAGCCCCCTTTTCGTAGGAAATTCCGGGCACACCGAAATAGGTCGGAAAGCTCTCGTCGAAGGTATGCGTCATGTCCACGACACCACCATGTGCTGCGGCCATGGCGGGCGCAGCGGCACTGGCGCCGATAACCGCCCCCGCCCCTGCGGCGGCGCTGGCTTTGAAGAACGAACGCCGCGACAGCATCCTTTCCTTGACCGTCTCCATTACACAAAGATCGCACATGGTCTTTCCTTCCCTGGTTGGTCCTTCAAACCCCCAGTCTGTGCCGACTCACCCTTTTTCGTCCAGCGCGCCCATCACCTGCTGGTTGAAACCAAAGATACGGCGCGCGCCTGAAATCGGGATCAACTGCACCTCACGTGCCTGCCCCGGTTCGAACCGGACAGCCGTCCCCGCCGCAATGTCCAGCCGCAGCCCACGCGCTGCGGCGCGGTCGAAATCCAGCGCCGGGTTGGCCTCGGCAAAGTGATAGTGCGAACCGACCTGCACCGGGCGATCCCCGGTATTGGCCACCCGCAGCGTCACCGCCTCGCGGCCCGCATTCAGCACAAGATCCCCGTCAGCGGGGAAAAGCTCTCCCGGGATCATTTGCGGTTCCAGGCGATCAGGGCCGCCACGCCAATCAGCGCCGCCATCGGCAAGAGCGACAGGCCGCTTTCCATCCCGTGCGGGTGCAGGTGCCCGCCCTCATGCGCCCAGACCGGACCCGCCGCCAGAAGGGCCGCGCCGAATGTCACCAGTGTCTTCATCTTCATGTCCCCTGTTTTGTTCAGATTGCGACCGCCCTCAGCGGATCGGATCGTGCACCGTCACCAGCTTGGTGCCATCGGGAAAGGTTGCCTCGACCTGAACCTCATGGATCATCTCGGGCACGCCCTCCATGCATTGCTCGCGGGTGATGACCTCGGCCCCTGCCTGCATCAGGTCCGCGACCGAACGGCCGTCGCGTGCGCCTTCGACCACGGCATCGGTGATCAGGGCAATCGCCTCTGGGTAGTTCAGTTTTACGCCACGGCTCAGGCGTTTGCGCGCCACCTCGGCGGCCATCGCGACCAGCAGCTTGTCTTTTTCGCGCGGGGTCAGTTGCATGTCGTCAGAGTCTCCACGAAGTCGGCAGTGTGTCCCGGCTGAGCCGGTCCAGAATGGGCAAGAGGCTGCGGCGCAAGTACAGGCTGTCCGGTGCCAGCAGGCGCAACACCAGCATATCGTCCCGCATCAAGGACACGCCTCCGGTATCGGGCAGCATCGCGCGCACCGCGCCCAGATGCGCCTCGGCGTCGGGGGCGACATAGACAAGGCTGACCATGGCCCCCGCGCCACCGCCCAGCGCGCGCCGGGCCATCTGCGCTTGCAAGTCCCCGGTCAGGCGCAGCGCATCAAGATAGAGCGGCGCATTCTCGCGCCAGACCTCGATCCGGTCATCGAACCCAATGTCCGTCAGGTGTTCACCCATGGCGCTGCGGCCAAAGATCACCGGCTCGACCAACAACAAACGGGCATCACCTGCCAGATCGACGCGCAGCCGCCGCCGCAGGCGGGCCCCTTCGAACAGGATCAATTCCTGTGGCACCCATTGCAGATGCGCCCCGGGGGCCGCGTTCAGCCGGGTTTCAACCCGCGCCACATCTGCACTGGCGCGATAGACCCGCTCTGCCGCCTGTGTCGTCAGCGTCAGATGCGATCCGGCCCCTGCGCTGGCGCCAAGGTCCAGCCGGTCGCCGCCGGTCAGACCGCCCGAGGTGTTGATGACAATTGCCTCGACCCCGGCGGACCGCCGGGGGAACAGCGCCCGCAGGCACCCCGAAGTCCGCAACCGGTCGATGCCCGACACAGGACCGCGCGTTTTGGTCGCCAGATCAAGCGTGCCACGCGCCCGGGGCAGAGCCGCCCCGGCCGCGGCCTCGGCCGGGCGTTCCTTGCGCAGTTGTAGTGCCATTGCCCCCCCGGCGACGTGTTCTGCCTCATTACCGCCAGCCCCTGCCCAATATTGCAACAGACAGGTCCGCGCCGACCGCCCTTTGATCGACCTGCACGATTAATAATTCACCAATCACACTCGCAAGAGGTGAATTTTTGGGCATTCCCCGCCGGGTCGCAGTCCAATCCCGACGCAAGATTGACCGCAAGCGACCTGCGCCAGATGACTCGGGGCGCCTGAACCGCGCTGCTTGACGATGAACGGAAGAGGGCGTGTGGCGACCAAGAAAGTTTGCAGCTCATCAGGCCGCCACACTGGATGCAACAAACAGTTGCGGGAAAGGACCTATGTCCTTGGCCATGCCGGGACAAGGGGCGCCTGCCCGCGGGGAGACAGGAATGAACCGTTTCACGAAACTGCTGTCCGGTGCCGCCGCACTGGCCATCATCGCCAGCGGCGCCAGCGCCCAGGACTGCCCGATCAAGGTGGGCGTGCTCCACTCGCTGTCCGGCACCATGGCGATCTCGGAAACCACCCTGAAAGACACCATGCTGATGCTGGTCGACGAGCAGAATGAAAAAGGCGGCCTGCTGGGCTGTCAGCTTGAGGCGGTCGTGGTCGACCCGGCCTCGGACTGGCCGCTCTTTGCCGAAAAGGCGCGCGAACTGCTGACCGTGCATGAGGTTGACGTGATCTTTGGCAACTGGACGTCGGTGTCGCGAAAATCCGTGCTGCCGGTGATCGAGGAACTGAACGGCCTGCTCTTTTACCCCGTGCAATACGAAGGCGAGGAATCGTCGAAAAACGTCTTCTACACCGGCGCGGCTCCGAACCAGCAGGCGATCCCGGCGGTGGATTACTTCCTCGAGGAACTGGGCGTCGAGAAATTCGCCCTGCTCGGCACTGACTACGTTTATCCGCGCACGACCAACAACATCCTCGCCTCGTACCTGAAATCCAAGGGCATCGCCGAAGAAGACATCTTCGTGAACTACACGCCTTTCGGTCACTCTGACTGGGCAACCATCGTCGGCGACGTGGTCAAGCTGGGCGAAGACGGCAAGCAGGTCGGCGTCATCAGCACAATCAACGGCGACGCCAACATCGGATTCTACAAGGAACTGGCGGCTGCGGGCATCTCGGCGGATGATATCCCCGTCGTGGCCTTCTCGGTCGGCGAAGAGGAACTCTCGGGGCTCGACACGGTCAACCTCGTCGGCCACCTCGCAGCCTGGAACTACTTCCAGTCCGCCGAAACCGACGCCAACGCCGCATGGGTCGAAGCGTGGAAGGCCCGCATGGGCGAGGATCGCGTGACCAACGACCCGATGGAGGCCCATTACATCGGCTTCAACATGTGGGTGAACGCGGTCTCGCAGGCTGGCACCACCGATGTCGACGCGGTGCGCACCGCCATGTACGGACAGGAATTTCCGAACCTGACCGGCGGCACCGCGGTCATGCTGCCGAACCACCACCTGACCAAGCCGGTCCTGATCGGCGAAATCACCGCCGAAGGCCAGTTCGACATCATCAGCCAGACCGATCCGGTTCCGGGCGACGCCTGGACCGATTTCCTGCCGGAATCGGCCGTGCTCAAGTCGGATTGGAAAGACCTCGGCTGCGGCATGTACAACACCGAGACCTCGACCTGCGTTCAGCTCAAGTCGAACTACTGACCCGGCAGCGCGCGGGGCGGTCCCACCGCCCTGCCCCTGCATGACACAAGGCGGGGCGGCACGCTGCCCCGCCGCTTGGTCCCCTTTCCAATGACAGGCTGACACATGCTTCGTGCCCTTCTTGCGGTTCTCCTGATCGCATGGCTTCCCGCGCCCGGGTTTTCGCAGGACCTGCAATCCATCCTGCAAGCGCATCAGGCCGAGGTCGCCAAACCCTCGCGCAAGACCGTCGGCCCCGTGCTGGAGGCACTGACAGCCTCGGGCCTGCCCGAAGTTCCGCGCTTCCTCGAACGCTGGCAGGACAAAGAGGTCCATGTCCGCACCGAGGACGGGCTGTTCTTCTACATCGAGGACAGCGGCGACAGCCTGACCCTGCTTGACCTCGCCAGCGGCGAACCGGTCGAAACCGGCGTCGATTCAGGCGCGGTGAAGCAGATCAAACCCAACGGCGGCGTGCGCAAGGCCATCGCCGAGGCGCTGGTGCAATTCCAGCTGTCCGATCCCGATATTGCCCGCCGCACCGAAGCGGTCGAGGCCATCGCCCGCGGGCTGGATCCCGGCCAGATCGCGCCGCTCTCTGCGTCGATCAACGGAGAGCCCGATCCCGCGCTGAAGGCCCGCAAAGAGAAACTGCTGACCTATCTTGTCGCCCGCTACGGCGAGACACCGCAGGCCCGCATCGACGCCATCGCCTCCCTGTCCGGCGACCTCAGCGTCGATGGCCGCGCCGTCCTGTCGCAGATCCTGACCACAAGGACGCAGATCGCCGAAACCCTCCCCCAAGACGCCAATGTCGCCCGCATCCTGAAGCCCGGCACCGACCTGACACCGGCCGAGGCCTACGCGATGATTGCCGAACCCGCCGGCGCACCGGCCTTGCTGAACCCCTCCGCGATCCGCCAGCTGCTGGAAAGCCATGTGCAAGGCGGCAAGGTCGGCGGCATCCCGGTCAGCCAACTGGGCGCGCCCGACATGCGCCTGCGCGCCTATGACGCGCTGGCCGCGGCAGGCACCGTCCCGCCCCGCGCCACGCCCGAGATCGTCACCGAAACCCTCGCCGGATGGACCATCTACGAGGCCTATGACGAACCCGACAGGACCATCACGGACATCGCCGAACAGACATGGATCGATGTGCAAGGCCGCGTCGGCATCAGCCGGGCTGCCGACCTCGGGCTGGATGCGATCTCGCTGGCTTCGATCTATTTCCTCGCCGCCATCGGCCTTGCCATCACCTTCGGCGTCATGGGCGTCATCAACATGGCGCATGGCGAATTCATCATGATGGGCGCCTATACCGGCTACGTGGTGCAACTGTTCATCCCCGATTACACGCTGTCGCTGATCATCGCCCTGCCGCTGGCCTTTGCCGTGACCTTCGCCGCCGGGGTGGCAATGGAACGGCTGGTGATCCGCTGGCTCTACAACCGGCCACTGGAAACGCTGCTGGCCACCTTCGGCGTGTCGATTGCCCTGCAACAGCTGGCCAAGAACATCTTTGGCACGCAGGCGCGCCCCCTCACCTCGCCCGGCTGGCTCGACGGCGCATGGCAGATCAACGAGGTCATCGCCATCAGCTACATCCGCATCGCGATCTTCGTTCTGGCGCTGCTCTTCCTTGCCCTGCTGCTCTTCATTCTGAAGAAAACCCGCCTCGGGCTGGAGGTCCGCGCCGTGACGCAAAACCCGCGCATGGCCGCCTCGATGGGCATCAACCCCGACCGCATCAAGATGATGACCTTCGGCCTCGGCTCCGGTATCGCCGGCATCGCGGGCGTCGCCATCGGGCTCTACGCCAAGGTCACCTCGGAAATGGGGGCCGACTACATCGTGCAAAGCTTCATGACCGTGGTCGTGGGCGGCGTCGGCAATGTCTGGGGCACGCTCGCGGGCGCCTTCATGATCGGCACCCTGCAAAAGGGCATCGAATGGTTCAATCCGTCCAACACTCTGGCGGCGCAGACCTACATGATCCTCTTCATCATCCTCTTCATCCAGTTCCGCCCCAAGGGCATCGTCGCCCTCAAGGGCCGCGCGGCAGGAGACTGAGACCATGCGCACCCTGTATTGCAGCCACCTGAACGGCGTTCTCGTAACGCCCCTCCCCCCCACCCCCTCCGGTGGAAGAAAGGCGAAACACCCATCTTCTTCTGTCCGGAAATATCCCGGGGGTGAATTGCCCAGCGGGCAAGAGGGGGCAGCGCCCCCACCCCGACCGGCCCCCGGACCCACAGGCCATCCGCTTCAGGGAGCGATCGCATGACCCGCAGCTTCTTCGCCAAGAACCCCTCAGTCCTCTGGTTCCTCGCCTGCCTCGGTTTGTTCACCTGCGTCGTGACCCTCATGGCCGAGGCAACCGGCACCGGGTTGATCTCGACCAGCTTCGTCAAGACCCTCGGCAAAACCCTCTGCCTCTGCCTCATCGCCATCGCGATGGACGTTGTCTGGGGCTATTGCGGCATCCTCAGCCTCGGCCATTTCGCCTTTTTCGGCATCGGCGGCTACGCGGTGGGCATGTGGCTCATGTATGCCCGGACCGAGGTCATCGTCACCGAAAGCATGGCGGCACAGGTCGTCCCCCCCTCCCCGCAAGAACTCTCCGATGCCATCGCCACCCAGATCTTCGGCGTGGTCGGCGCGTCCGAGTTCCCGCCGATCTGGGCCTTCGCCCATTCCCTGCCAATGCAACTGCTGATGGTCGTTCTGGTGCCCGGCCTGCTGGCGCTGGTCTTCGGCTGGCTGGCCTTCCGCAGCCGCGTCACCGGGGTCTATCTTTCGATCCTGACCCAGGCCATGACCCTCGCGCTCTCGCTCTACCTGTTCCAGAATGACAGCGGGCTGCGCGGCAACAATGGCCTCTCGGGCCTCCAGAACATCCCCGGTTTCGAATCCACCCCGCAAAGCGTGGTCAGCATGGCTTTCTTCTGGGCCTCCGCCGTGGCGCTGGCGCTGGGCTATGTCCTGTTTGCCTTCGTCACCTCGGGCAAGATGGGCAGCGTGATCCGCGCCATCCGCGACGATGAAACCCGCGTGCGTTTCCTCGGCTATCACGTGGAAAGCTACAAGCTCTTCGTCTTCACCCTCACCGCCGTGGTTGCCGGCATCGCGGGCGCGCTCTACTACCCGCAGGCGGGCATCATCAACCCGGCCGAAATCGCCCCCATCGCTTCGATCTACCTCGCCGTCTGGGTGGCCATCGGCGGGCGTGGCCGGCTCTACGGCGCCGTCCTCGGCACGGTCTTCGTCACGCTGGCCTCCAGTTGGTTCACCGGCGGTGGCGCCCCCGACATTGACCTCGGCGTCTACACGATCCAGTGGACCGATTGGTGGCTGGTGCTGCTGGGCCTCTCCTTCGTCGCCGTCACGCTGTTCGCCCCGCAAGGTCTTGGCGGTCTGGTCGACAAGTTCGCGAGGAAATCATGAGCAAGACCCTGCTTGAAATGTCCGGCGTCTCCGTGTCCTTCGACGGGTTCAAGGCGATCAACAACCTCAGCTTCCAGATCGGAGAACCGGAACTGCGCGCGATCATCGGTCCCAACGGCGCGGGCAAGACCACCTTCATGGACATCATCACCGGCAAGACCAAACCGGACCAAGGCCATGTGCTCTGGGGCGACAAGGGGATTTCCCTCCTCGGCCTGTCGGAATCCGCCATCGCCCGCGAAGGCATCGGCCGCAAATTCCAGAAGCCAACCGTCTTCGAGGCCCAGACCGTGCGCGAAAACCTCGCCATGGCGCTCAGAAACCCGCGCGGCCCCTTCGACGTGCTCTTCTACAAAAAGACCCGACAGGGCGCGGATCGGATCGAAACTATCGCCGAACAGATCGGCCTGACCGATGAACTGCCCCGCCCCGCGGGCGAGCTCAGCCACGGCCAGAAACAATGGCTGGAAATCGGCATGCTGCTGGCACAGGAACCGCGCCTGCTGCTGGTCGACGAACCCGCCGCCGGCATGACCCCGGCCGAGCGCGAAAAAACCACCGAAATGCTGGTCGAGGCGGCAAAGACCCGCGCCGTCGTCGTGGTGGAACACGACATGGAATTTGTTCGCCGCCTTGGCTGCAAGGTCACCGTCCTGAACGAAGGCTCGGTCCTCGCCGAAGGCTCCATCGACCATGTCACCAGCGACCCGCAGGTGATCGAAGTCTACCTTGGCCGGTAAAAGTGACCCGCCGCTTCTTCTTGGGACAAATACTCACTTCCGTCCGCGCAAACCCGCGCAGGGCCCGGATGACAGGAACACCAACGCCATGCTGAGCCTTTCCGACCTGACCCTCCACTACGGCCACAGCCAGATCCTGCATGACATCTCGATGACGGCCAAACCCGGCGCGGTCACCTGCCTGATGGGCACCAACGGGGTCGGCAAGACCTCGTTGCTCAAGGCGATCTCGGGCACGCACCCGCGCTCGGGCGGCGAGATGGCGCTGGACGGCAAACCTGTCGCCAAGGGCACCTCGGCCCATACGCTGGCCCGCGCGGGGGTCGGATACGTGCCGCAGGGCCGCGACATCTTCCCCCTGATGACCGTGCGCGAAAACCTCGAAACCGGCTATGCCTGCCTGCCCAGATCCGACTGGGGCATCCCCGAGGAAACCTTTGAACTGTTCCCGATCCTCAAGCAGTTCCTTGCCCGGCGCGGCGGCGATCTTTCTGGCGGACAGCAACAGCAGCTGGCCATTGCACGCGCGCTCATTGCCCAGCCGAAGCTCTTGCTGCTGGACGAACCGACCGAGGGGATTCAGCCCAACATCATCAAACAGATCGGTGAGGTGATCCGCTATCTCCGGGAAAAGGGCGACATGGCGATCATCCTCGTCGAGCAATTCTTCGACTTCGCCTATGATCTTGGCGACCATTTCGTGGCGCTGGAACGGGGCCGCGTGATCCATGACGCGCCCAAGGCGGACACCCCGCGCGAGGTGCTGCTGAAAAAGGTATCAGTCTGACCAGAAAATCGGCAAACCGTTGACCTATCAACACAATCTCGAACCTTACGCAGGGACAACTTTAAGCAAACGCCAGACAAGAAATGCCGCCTGTCCGGCCTGACGCGACGGGCTTGTTAACCTCTCTGCCCTTATATGGCTGCCACGCGACCGGGATCACCACGGGATCAGCAACGGAACAGCCGATGACAAACGATCTGACCAAGAAACTTTCGCACTTCCAATTGGACGGCAAGAACGCAGAGTTACTGCGAGAGGTCGGGACGTTATTACAGCCCGAACTTGATGCCGTTTTGGCCGCCTTCTACACCCGCGCCCAAGCCGATCCAGAGGCTGCGGCCTTCTTCGACGGGCCGGAACGCATGGATTACGCGCGCAACGCGCAAAAAAAGCATTGGACACGTTTGCTGTCCGCCACTTTTGATGCCGATTACCTTGCCTCGGTGGATCGGATCGGGCGCACACATGCCCGCATCAACCTGCCACTGGACACTTACATGTCCGCCTATTCGCTGGCGACATCGGATCTGGTGACGGCCCTGTTCAAACGGGTGCCAAGGCGAAAACGCGCGCAACTGGCCACCATGGTCGGCGTACTGACCCGCGCCTTTGCGCTGGACATCGAAAGAGTGGTCGAAACCTGCTTTCGCATTCAGGCCGAAGAGCAATCCGCCGCTTTCGCCCATCTAAATACCGCGATCGACAAACTGGCCGAGGGCGATCTGACCCATGTCATCCCCGGACCGGACAACAGCGACTACCCCGAACGGTTCGATGATGTGCGGCGCAAGCTGAATGGTGCCACCGACAGCCTGCGGGACACGATGACCAAAGTCACCGGCACCATGGCCAACCTTGTGAAGATCATCGAAGAGGTTTCCGCCGCCGCCGACGATCTGTCCCAGCGCACCGCCAATCAGGCCGCCTCATTGGAGGAAACCGCCGCCGCCGTGCATGAGCTGACCGAAAATGTCGCCAGTTCTGCCGAGAACACACAAGAAGCTGACCGCGTCGCTGCCAGCGCCGCGCAGACCGCCATGGAGGGCGCCCGAACCGTCGAAGAGGCATCCGGTGCCATGAACCGGATTCAAACGTCTTCGGATCAGATTACCCGCATCATCGGGCTGATCGACGACATCGCCTTTCAGACCAATCTTCTGGCCCTGAATGCCGGGGTCGAGGCCGCGCGGGCCGGCAGCGCCGGACGCGGCTTTGCCGTCGTGGCCGAAGAGGTTCGCGTGCTGGCCGGCAATGCGTCGGACGCAGCGCGGCAGATCACCGAACTGGTCTCGAACAGCTCGAAAGAGGTGACCAGCGGCGTAGACCTGATCGACAATGCCGCGCGCAACCTGCAAGCCATCGTGGACAGTTTCGACAAGGTGTCGAGCCTGTCTGCCGCCATCGCCGCCGCATCAAGCGAGCAATCCACCGCCCTGTCCGAAGTCAACTCGGCCGTCAGCCAGATGGACTCGGTCACCCAACAAAACGCCGCCATGGTGGAACAGACCACCGCCGCCGCGGCCATCATGCGCCAGAACGCATCCGAGGTGGAACGCGCCTTGGCCGGCCTGCGCCTGCATGGCAGCGCGGCAAATCCGGCACAGGTGGCAACCCGAAATCAGGCCGCCGCCTGACTTTAGGTCAGCGCAACTGCGGAAAGGCGGCGCGGATCGCCGCATCCTGGGCCGAGCTGAGGTAGCTTGGCCCGGGCGACGACAGGATCCTGCGCGCCTCGTCCCGTGCCCGGGTCCAGGCATCCTGCGCGCCCGCCAATTGCCAACTGCGCGGGTCTGTCCGATCCGCCAGCCGCGGATACAGATAGTCCCGCTCCATCGCCGCCATGGTCTGGGCCGAGCCGAGGAAATGCCCCTCGCCCAGCACCGCCTCGCAGATCGCATCGACCCCCAGCGTCTCATCGCTGACCTCGACCCCGCGCAACATGCGATAGACGGCCCCCAACATGTCGTTGTCGAGGATAAAGCCCTCGAAACTCGCCCCCAACAGCGATGCCGTCATCCCGGCGCTTTCATAGATCAGGTTGCCCCCGGCCAGCGCCGCCGCCAATGCCGTCATCGCCTTTTCCGCGCCGTATTGCGCATCCACCGCCTTGGCATCGGTCATCGACGACGCCACCCCCGAAGGCAGGCCCAGCCAATTCGACACCTGCGCCGAGGCCGCGTTCATCAACGCCACCTCGCCGCCGCCGCCGGAAAACGCCCCGGTGCGCAGGTCGATGACAAAGGGCCAGTTGGAAAACACCATCGGATGCCCCGGCCGGATCGCGTGGACCATGACAAGGCTGGCCAGCGTTTCCGCCAGCGATTGCGCAAGGAACCCGGCCAGCGTGGCGGGGGCCGTCGCCCCGGCCTGCGCGGCGGTGATGCAGGACAGCGGGATATTGTGGTCGATGCAGGCATAGACCACCTCGACCGCGTCCTCGCCATAGCGCATCGGAGAGATCACCGGGCTGATATGCGCCTTGACGAAGGGCCGCGCCGCAAAGGCACCCTCTTGCCCCAGCGCCATGTCCATCATCGCCACCACCGGCGCCACTGTCTCGGCCAGGGTAAAGGCCGTGGCCACCGGTTTCGTGGTGTGGGACAGCAGGGCAAAGGCGGTGTTCAGGTCAAGGTCGCGCACATCCTCTAGATCCGTGGCGATGCAGCAGCGGGTGAACCAGCTGATATTCTCCAACCCGTCCTGCAACCGCGTGAAATCCTTGAGATCCCTCAGCGTGGCCGCGCGATAGTTGCCGTTGTCCAGATCCAGCACCTGCACCGCCGCGCCGCCGGTTCCGAAATGCACGCGGTCGCCGCCCACTTCGATTGACCGCGATGGATCGCGCCCGTGCAGGACAAACTGTCTGGCGGCCTTGTCCACGGCGTCGTCGACCAGACTGGCAGGAAAATGGACGCGCCCCGCGCGCGCCTCGGCACCTGCCGCCACAAGGTCGGCTTGCAGGCGAGGCGGCACCTCGCCCATCCCCAGATCCCGGAGCAACCGCTTGGCCGCACCGTAGATCGCCTCGATATCCGGGGCGCTGAGCGGCGCATATTGCCCACCCCGCTGGCCCGGTGGCGCAGGGTTGACCGGCCCCGCCGCCCGGGCGGCATGGCGCGCCTGACGGCCACCGCCTCGACCCGCCCGGCGGGATTTCTGCATATCATCGCGTTCCATGCCCGCCACTACGGTCGCGGCCCCGCTATCTGGCAAGCCACCTCGTGCAGCTACAGGCTTTCGAAAACTCACATTTCGAGACGCTTAACACAGATCGCCACCCTTGCCCGATGCCCGGCTTTCCGCCCCGATACGGCTGCCAGAACGGAGACCAGACATGAAGACCACCACCCGCGCCGTCGTCATCGGCGGAGGCATTGCCGGTTGCTCGACGCTGTACCACCTGACGCAGGAGGGATGGACCGATGTGATGCTGCTGGAACGGGACGAACTGACCTCGGGCACCACCTGGCATTCGGCGGCGCAGGTGACGAACTTTGGCATGAACCAGACCATGGTCGGCCTGAAAAGCCATTCCATCGCGCTGTACAAAGAGCTTGCCGAGGACCCGGATTACCCCATCACCTACCACCACGCCGACGGTGGCATCCGCCTTGCCAACACCGCGGCGCAGATGGACGGATACCGGCATTTCGCGTCGATGGCACGCGGCATGGGGGTGGCGTTCGAGGTGATCGACGCTGAGGAATGCGCCCGCCGCCATCCGCTCATCTCGACCGACAACCTGATCGGCGGGCTCTGGGATCCGCTGGACGGCGACATCGACCCGGCCCAGCTGTGTCAGGCGCTGGCCCGACGCGCCCGCAAGGCCGGGGCAGAGGTACACCGCAACACGCCCGTCACCGCTCTGCGGCAACTGTCCGATGACACGTGGATTGTGACCACCCCCAAGGGCGAGATCCACGCCGAGGTTGTCATCAACGCCTGCGGTTATCGCGTGAACGAGGTCGGCGCCATGATGGGCGTGCATCACCCGGTGATGTCGATGGAACACCAGTATTTCGTGACCGAGGAGATCCCCGCTATCCGGGAGGCAGGCCACCGGATGCCGCTGATCCGCTGCCCGATTTCGGACTATTACTCGCGGCAAGAGAAAAACGGCCTGCTGGTCGGCTTTTACGAACAGGACTGCAAGACATGGGGCATGGACGGGATCGATCCGAATTTCGTCAACGCGCTCTGCCCCGATGATCTGGAACGGGTGATGGATGTGCTTGAAGGCGCCTTTGCCCGGATGCCCGCCCTGACCGAGGTGGGCATCACCACCGTCGTCAACGGCCCGATCACCTATACCATCGACGGCGCGCCGCTGGTCGGCCCGATCCCCGGCAAGCGCAACGCCTATTGCATCATCGGCTTGCGCGCGGGCCTTGGCGAAGGCGGCGGCCACGGCTGGATGCTGGCACAGCAGATCGTGCATGGCGAGGCCTGCTATGACAGCTGGTGTATCGACCCGCGCCGCTTTACCGGCCATGCCAACACGGAACTGACCGCCCGCATGGCGATCCAGGACTACCAGAATGAATTCCGCTTTCATTTCCCCAATGAACATCGTCCGGCGGGCCGCATGGCCAAGACCACGCCCCTGACCCCGGTGCTTCAGGCCGAAGGCGCGCATTTCGCGCCGGTAAACGGTTGGGAACGGGCCGAGGTCTTTGCCCCCGGCGTACATGTCACGCCCAGCTTCCGCTTTGACGAGGCGCATGACGCCGTTCGGGCAGAAGTGGCCGCCGTGCAGACCGCCGTCGGCCTCTGCGAGGTCAACGGGTTCAACCGCCTCGAACTCACCGGCGCCGACCGTCATGCCTTTCTGGATCGGCTGTGTTGTGGCCGGGTGACGAAAAAGGACGGCCGCGTGGGCCTTGGCTATCTGCTGAACGACCACGGCATGATCAAGGCCGAGGCGACCTTCGCCAACCTGCCCGCCTCGGACCGGGGGCCGGACAGGCTTTGGTACGGGTCGGCGGCGGCTTCGGAATACCATGACCGCGACTGGCTGAGCCAACATCTGCGCCCCGGCGAAGACGTGCGCATCCGCAGCCTGACCAACGATCAGACCATCCTCGTTCTTGCCGGCCCCAAGGCGCGCGCCGTCCTGTCCGAGGTTGCGCGCGGCGACTGGTCTGCCACCGGCTTTCCGTGGTTGTCGGCCCGCGAGTGTTTCGTCGGCTACGCCCCGGCCACCGTGCTGTCGGTCAGCTTTTCCGGCGAATTGGCCTATGAAATCCACGTCCCCAACGCCTCGCTTTTTGCCGCCTACACCGCCCTGCGCGAGGCGGGCAGGCAACACGGGCTACGCCTGTTCGGCAGCCTCGCCGTCGAGTCCATGCGGTTGGAAAAGGGCTTCCTGCACTGGAAGGCCGACCTGCTGACCGAATTCACCCCTTTCGAGACCGGATTGGACCGTTTCGTAACCTTCGACAAAGCGTTCCACGGCAAGGAGGCACTGCTGAAACGGCAGGACGTCGGGCTGCGCAAACACCTTGTCACCCTGCGCCACGACGCCCCGGACCGCCAAGCCGCGCCCGGCGCCTCGATGATGCAGGGCGACCGGGTGGTCGGCACGGTGACTTCGGGCGCTTACGGGTTTCGGACCGGGATGAACCTGGCCCTCGGCTTTGTCGATCCTGATCTGGCCGCGCCGGGCACGCGGCTGGACCTCGACCTGCTGGGCGATCGCATCGCCGCAGAGGTCATCGACCCCAGCCCCTATGATCCGCAGATGACATTGCCGCGAGGATAGGCCGCCGGTCTTGACCTTCCCCCCACCGGAACCCCTATCTGCTTTTGCGGAACCAGACAGGGACTGCATATGACGACCATGACCATTCACCGACGGGGCCTCTTGCTGGGCGCCCTTGCGGCCACCGCCCTTCCCGGTGCGCTGCGCGCCGAGACGCCCCGGATCCACGTGCTCAAGGATCGCAACTGCGGCTGTTGCAGCGCATGGGTCAAGATCCTCCGGCGCGAGGGCTTTGCCGTCACAACCGAGGATACGCACAACGCCGCGTTGATCCGGTTCAAGATGGACAACGGGATCCCGCCGGAAATGACGTCGTGCCACACCGCGCGGATCGACGGCTACCTGATCGAGGGCCATGTCCCCGCCGCCGACATCCGTCGCCTGCTGGCCGAACGCCCCGACGCCCGCGGCCTGTCCGTTCCGGGGATGCCCTACGGCTCGCCCGGCATGGGCCCAGAGTCCGAGCGCGAGGCCTACGACGTCCACCTCATCCGCCGCGACGGCACGACTGAGGTGTTTACTCACTACCCCGCCGCCTGACGTCCGGCCACGCGTTTTGCCTCGCGATGCACCTGCGCCCCTGCAGCCCGCTGCGCGGGCGCAGCTGTCTTGGTGGAAAACCCGGCGGCCAAGGCGGTGGCCCCGTCCACGCCTGCCCACAGCAGGGTCGCTATTACCCGGGTTATCCCGTAGGCTTCTCCAGATGGGAGTTCATGATTGGTGCCCAATATTTTCTGACAATGCGCAAACGTGAGCGCCCATTGATGGATGGCATTCCGCTTGGGGAATGTCGGCCAAGGTCGGGGTAGTCACGCTTTCTGGCGGGTGCAATTCGGCTTTGCCCACAGACAGAATTGGACGCCGCGTCATGACATGCAGACTGATCGTTGCTCTTCTGGTCGGGGCGCTTGCGCCATCCGCCGCAATCGCAAACTGTTGGGGCGGAGGCTCCTACACAGAAGACCTCGAAGGCGTCTACAGTCAGAACTGGTGGGTCGAAAACGTCCGTTCCAACGGCAATGGAACCTGCTCCGTCACTCTCAAGGGCGAGGGCAAGACAGGGGATTTCAGGGGCGACCTGACCGTCAGATGCGGGGCGTCCGCGTCATGGATGTGGGGCGCCGTCTACCAGAGTTACCCTGACAAGCAATCCGTCCCGCACGAAGCACTTGTCGCGCTCAGCGCCTCCGTCTGCGCCGCGTATTGAACGTCGGGCATTCGAGCGATCTGCGCACTCGGGCCCGGACAATGGGAAGCAATCCAGCAGAGAGGGAATGACATGTTCAGAAAGTTTCTATCAATGGCGGCGCTCGCGGCCTCGGGGATGGCGATCCCCGTGCCGTCATCCGCTCAGACCTGCCTGGAAGCGGGATGCTCGGATTACTGCGGCCCGGGTTTTATCCAGATTGTCGGCCAATGCCTGCATGTCACCGACTTGGGGGACCGATGTGTAAACGAATCCTTTCGCGCCTTTCTGTCCGGTCCGCCGCGCACCGTCGGCCAACCGTGTACGGCGGAAAACGACGAAGGCGAAAGCTATACCGGATGGGTCGGCAAGTAGGCGGCTGTAGACGCCTTCTCCGGAAACCGGCGATCGCAGCACATCCTGCGAATGCCGGTCTTGCCGCGCATTCTGCCCGGCAGAAATCTGGCATGCCCCTCTGTCTGATAGGGTTTCCAGACCGGGGGGCCGCGGCGTCTGCCTGCGCCGGGCAAATCCAAACAAAGGGTAAATTTGCCCCTGTAACCCATCGATTCCGCAGTCCCCCCAAACTGTCCACGCGTGGACACCCGCGCGCCCCTTGCCAGCCCAGCCCGATCCGGTCACAAATTGCCCAAACCCCGGACATTCAGGAGGCCCCATGGCCCGCTACGCCCTTGGCAAGACCGACCTTGACGTCACAGAGCTTTGTTTCGGGGCCTCGGCCCTTGGCGACATGCCCGACACCTACGGGTATTCCGTTGACGATGACCGGGCCTTTGCCACGATCAATGCCATCTTCGACGGGCCGGTGAATTTTCTCGACACCTCGCGCAACTACGGCTTTGGCCGATCCGAAGAGCGCATCGGGCAGGTCATCAAGGCACGCGGCGGCCTGCCCGACGGCTTTGTCCTGTCCACGAAACTGGACCGCGACATGGAAACGGGCCGCTTTGACGCGACCCGCGTCCGCGAAAGCATTGAGGAAAGCCTGACCGCGCTGAACCTCGACACCATCCCCCTGCTTCACCTGCACGACCCGGAACATGCCCGCGATCTGCAAGAGATCACCGGCGAAGGCGGCGCGCTGGACGAATTGTTCAAGCTCAAGGAAGAGGGGCTGGCGCAGGCGGTCGGTCTTGCCATGGGGCGGCTGGACATCATGGAGCCGATCCTGCGCGCCTATCCTTTCGACGCGCTGATTTCTCACAACCGCTTCACCCTGCTGAACCGGGCGGCCGATGGCATGTTCGACTATGCCTATGACAATGAAATTGCCGTGTTGAACGCGGCCCCCTTTGCCAGCGGTGTGCTGGCCAAGGGCAGCGCCCAGATGCCGCGCATCACCTATCAAGAGGCCGACGACGCCGCGCTGGCCCCTGTCCGCGCCATCGAGGAGGTCTGCGCCCGCCACGGCGTGCCGACCGGACCGGCGGCGCTGCAATTCTCGCTGCGCGACCCGCGCATCACCTCGACCATCGTGGGCGTGTCGAAACCGGAACGCGTGCAGCAAACGCTGGACTGGGCGGCGATGAAACTGCCCGAGGCGCTGTGGGACGACCTCTCCGCTCTGCCCTTCTCGGACGAAGACCCCGAGGCCAACCGCGCCTACAAGCCCGGCTGAAGCCGTACTCAGGCCTCTTTGGCCCAGTCTTCCCAATCGTTGCCGTGCCAGATCACCTCGCCATCCCAAGCGAAGGGGATCTGGTGCACCACCACGTCCTCGCCACGGATCAGAACCACGCGATAAGACGGATCCAGCGGTCCCATACCCGACAGTTTCGACGGTGACAGGTTTGGGATCGCCTGATGTACGGTCGAGGCAACGCCGGAAAAGGGAATACCCGCCAAGGTGCCCGAAAGCGGCTCGTGTACGTGGCCAAAGAAGATATGCGCAATCTTGGCGCGATGCGCTTTGAGCAGGGTCCGCAGCGGTCCCTGATCACGGTCGTTCAGAGACAGCATGTCCGTCGACGGATCGCCAAGGTGCAGCGGGTTGTGATGAAAGAACAAAAAGGCGGTGTCGCAGCCCTCAAGCTGCTGTTTCAGCCAGCCGCGCCGAGCCGCGCAGAAATGACCCGCGTGGGTCTGCGGCTGAACCGTGTCGCAATAGATGAACCGCCCCTCGGGAAGGTCTTCGGCGTGGTTGATAAAGCCACCCGCGTCGCGCGGATGATCGGGAAAATGGTCAAGGAACACCGCGCGGTCGTCGTGGTTGCCCACCATCAGGCGTACCGGCATCGGCAGTACCCGCAGGGCCTGTTTCAGGGCCGCGTAGGCCTCGGGATCGGCCCAATGGGTCAGATCGCCGGTGATGATCAGCCGCGCCGCGTCCGAATGATGTTCGGCAATGTGTCCAAAGGCACGCGCCAACCGTTCGTGCGGGTCGATCCCCTCGATCAACATGCCCGGCACACCCAGATGAATGTCCGACATATGAATGAATTTCATGGCCTGTCCCCCGGTCCGAATCCCGCGCATCTTATGCCCCGGGCGTGACAGCATCACGACATGGCACGGCCCGTTCAGGCCCAAACGCCAGCGCGGAAAACCGCAGCCAAATTGACAACGCCGCGCCGCAAGGCAAAGCTGTCGCCAATCAAACAAGGACAGGGGAACCCTCCTATGAAACTGACGATCTATGCCGCCCTCGCCTGCGGGCTGGCGGGCGCCGCCTTTGCCCAGAACGACTGTGCTGCCGGAAAGACCCTGACCGACGGCACGCTGACCGTGGCCACCGGCAACCCGGCCTTTTTCCCCTGGGTGCTGGACGACGCCCCTGAAAGCGGCAAAGGCTATGAGGCCGCCGTCGCCTATGCGGTCGCCGCAGAAATGGGTTTTGCGCCCGAACAGGTGACATGGGTCCGCACCTCTTTCGATCAGTCGATCCAGCCCGGCGCCAAGGATTTCGATTTCAACCTGCAACAGTTCTCGATCACCGAGGATCGTGAAAAGGTCGTCGATTTCTCGCTGCCCTATTACAGCTCGGCCATGGCCGTTCTGACCACGCAATCGGTGGTTGACGCTGGCGCGGAACCCAAGGTTGAAAACCTCAAGTCGCTGCTGTGGGGCGCGGATGCCAATACCACCGCCGTGCCAATGCTGACCGACCTGATCGATCCCGACAAGCAGCCGATGCTTTACGGTGACAACGTCGACGTAACTGCCGCAATGCAGGCGGGCCAGATCGACGCCGCGCTGTTCGACCTTCCGACCGCGCTGTACCTTGCGGCGGTTGTGCTGGAAAACGGCGTGATCCTTGGCCAGTTCCCGCCCGAGCGGACCGAGAATCCCGATCAGTTCGGCCTGCTGATGGAAGAAGGCAGTGCGCTGAAACCCTGCGTCAACGCCGCCCTGACCGCGTTGAAAGACAGTGGCAAGCTGGCCGAGATCGAGGCCGAGTGGCTTCAGGAAACCACCGGCGTTCCGGTCATCGAGTAACCCTATCACTGGCCCGGGCGCGCTTCACGATCGCTCGGGCCGCTCTGGCCGCTCTCAGGTCAGCACGTGGTTGCCGGGCAACAACGGCTCTGGCGGGGTGCGGTCCAGCGCCTCGGCCACGGAAATCTCGATCGTGCGGCACATGGCGTCCAGCGGCAGGCCGTTCTGCACGTGGCGAAAGGGCTGTTCCAGTTCGTTCGTGACCGCCTGAAGGCCAAAGAACACATAGGCCGCGACCGCCGCGACCACCGGTGCGAACCAGTTCGCCGCCTCGATCAGGGCGAAGGGCAGAAGCCAGCAATAAAGGTAGGTCGTCCGCCGCACCAAAAGCGAATAGACATAGGGCAAGGGCGTGGTCGAGATCCTCTCACACCCGGCCTGCGCAAGGGCCAGCGATGACAAGGTCTGTGACAGGGTCAGTTGCCCATAGCCGCTGATACCGCCGGTCCGGGACAGATCGGCGATCTGGTCCGCCATCGACCGCAGCGCCGCATCCGCCGGATTCCTGTGTGCAAGCATCACATCGGCCTTTTCGGCGCCAACCCAGCCGGTGATCTGGTCCCGCACGTCGACGCCCCTCAGGAACCCCCGATGCAGATGCGCGAAGGCCACCACGCAGGACAGGATCCTTTCGCGGTCTTCCCCCTTGCCGACATAGATGCACATGTGCCGACCGAGGTTGCGCACGTCGGCGATCATCGTGCCCCACAGCTTGCGCGCCTCCCACCAGCGGTCATAGGCGGCATTGTTGCGAAAGCCGAGAAACAGCGACAATGCCACGCCAAAGATGCCCATCCCCGCGATCGAGATATGCGGCAGGGTCATCACGTGCAGGTCCACCAAAAGGACGATCACCGACAGCAGGGTGATGCTGAGGATCTTGGACAGGATCATCGGCACCACAGAGCCTTGCAGCACAAGGAACAGGCGCAGAGAGGACGGCTGGTCTCGGACGATCATGGGCTTTCCTGTCTTTGAACCTTGGTGGCACCACCAGTTCCGCGATACCCCGGCCCCGATCGGATCGAAAGCCCCGGATCGGACTCGCCGCAGGATTTGCCGGTGCGAAAACCGTCTTCAGACCCTTCCCATCGGGCCTGTTTCGTCTTATGGCGCGGCGCATGCCCACTCGTCGCCAGATATTCGAAGCGCGGCAACGTCGTCGCGCCAATCTTATCGCCGCCGGATCCACGCTTGCCGTGGTGATCGCTCTTGTTGTCCTGATCCCGCTTGCGCCGGGATGGGACAGGGTGCAGCGCGTGTTCTTCAACGGAGAAGTCTTTGCCAAGACCTTTCCCGGCCTGCTGAATGCCTTTCTGCTGGACATCGCGATCTTTGCGTGGTGCGCACCGCTGATTGCGGCGCTGGGGCTGGCGGTGGCCATCGCGCGGGACCTGCGCACGCCAGCGCTCTATCCCCTGCGGCTGGCGGCGGTGCTGTACACCGATATCTTTCGCGGTCTGCCGGTGATCCTTGTGATCTACCTGATCGGCTTTGGCATTCCCGGCCTTGGCCTGCCACGCCCTTGGAATTCGCCCTATATCTGGGGCTCTCTGGCTCTGGTCCTTGTCTACGCCGCCTATGTGGCCGAGGTCATCCGCTCGGGCATCGAATCCATCCACGAAAGTCAGCGGTCCGCCGCGCTGTCTCTGGGGCTTGCCCCGGCAGACTGCATGCGTTTCGTGATCCTGCCGCAGGCAATCCGTCGCGTGGTGCCCGCCAACATGAACCTCTTTATCGCGCTGCAAAAAGACGTGGCGCTGCTAAGCTTTATCGGCCCGGTCGAGATCTTTCGGCAGGCAGGCGTCTATAAGTCGCTGATGGCCAATTTCACACCCTATGTGGGCGCGGCGCTGATTTTCCTTGCGATCACCATTCCCGCAACACGCTATGCCGACCACCTGATGAACCGGCAACGAAAGGCGCGCAGCTGATGGCAAGCCTGATCCTGTCCGACATCCGCAAGAGCTTTGGCGAAAACCCCGTGCTGCGGGGCATCGACCTAGAAGTCACGAAAGGGCAGATGATCTGCCTGATCGGTGCCTCGGGGTCGGGCAAGTCCACGCTGCTGCGTTGCATGAACCTGCTGGAACCCATCGACGACGGCAGCATCACGCTGGACGGCACCGATATTTCGGAACCCGGGTTCGACCCGCAGCCAGTGCGCCAGCGGATCGGCATGGTGTTCCAAAGCTACAACCTGTTCCCGCATATGACCGCGCTGGACAATGCGATGCTGGCCCCGCGTCGCGTTCATGGCCGCAGCCGCGCCGAACTGGAACCCGAGGTAGCCGAGCTTTTTGCCCGTTTCGGCCTTGCCAACCGGATGCAGCATTTCCCAGACCAGTTGTCCGGCGGCCAGCAACAACGCGTCGCGATCGTGCGCGCGCTCGCCATGCGCCCCGAGATCATGCTGTTCGACGAAATCACGTCGGCGCTGGACCCCGAGCTGGTGGGTGAGGTTCTGGACGTTCTGCGACAGTTGCGCGCCGAGGGCATGACCATGGTTCTTGCAACCCATGAGATGGGTTTTGCACGCGAACTGGCCGATACGGTCTGCTTCCTGCACGAGGGGCGCATTCTCGAATCCGGAACGCCTGAACAGGTCTTCAACGACCCGCAAGAGGCGCGCACCCGCGCCTTCCTGTCCCGCGTGCTGTAGGCATCACGGGTTTCACCCCCGGCGACCAGATCCCAAACTCCCGATTTTGCCCGACTTTTCCCAAGGTCGGGTTTTCCTTCGTTGACGCAACGGCCCCTTCTGAACAAACTGAACACGACTTTTGGAAACCCTTTTTTTGAAGGATCTTCGTCGTGCGTACCGCTGCTGCTCTGGCAACACTGATGACTGCGCTGGGACTTTCGGCCATGACGCCGGCCCCATCCCACGCGCAGGACTTCGTCGGGTTCGACCGGACCAGCTTTGGCAGCGTGGTGCTGCGCCGCAATCAGGCGGCCGGGGGCGGCAGCGACATCAACCTTGAACTGGCGATCGGCGACTATAACAACGAACCGATCCTCAACTATTCGCCCAACAGCGTGTTTTCCAAGCTGGGGCTGGCGGTGGGCCGACTGGATATCCTGACGGATACAGGCGTTTACCCTTGCACCGCCTTCATCGTCGACAAAAAGCACATCCTGACCAACCACCATTGCGTGCCGGGCATCCTGAACAACGAACGCGCAGGTGCCACGCGCATCGACTCGGTGCTGTTCGTGGCAGGCTATCGTCAGCCCGGCGTCGATCAGGGCACGCGCCGTTTTACCGTGGTGCCCACTCCGGTCGAGTCCTCCAAGGATCTGGATTATTCAGTGCTGGAGGTAATCGGCGATCCCTCGTCCGAATTCGGCAAGCTGGATCTTGCAGCCGTCACGCCGCAGGACAACGATCCCTACTGGGTGATCGGCCACCCGATGGGCGAAGCCCAGCGCATCAGCCGCGAGAAATGCCGCGCCAATGCGCCTGCCCTGTCGAACAGGCAGCTTCTGCACACCTGTGACACGTTGCCGGGCAACTCTGGCTCACCTGTGATCGACGCCTCGTTGCAAAAGGTCGTGGGCCTGCATCATGCCGGGTCCAACCGTGACGCGGTGAACTATGCCATTCCCATGGCCGAAATTCTGGCACAATCGACGATCCTCAAGGCCGCCGTTGTCCCCGGGGCCCCCGATCCGGTCAACCCACCGGCACCGCCCGCCGACAATGGCGAGGTCACGCCGCCCCCGGTCGAGCCGGAACTGGCACTGTGCGATGCGCTTTATGCCGAGGCCAAGGAGTTCAACGAATGCTTCGCCTACGAAGCCTACCTTCAGGTCTGCGGCGAGCACGGCTATTCGATCCTCGCCAAATCCTACGTGGCACGTCAGTGCACCGCGGATGAAACCCCGGTTGCACCGCCCGTGGTCGATACCCGCCCCCAAGAGCCGCTGCTGTGGTGGTGCAAGTCGGGCAACCTGAACACAACCGAACGCACGATCTGCGGCGACCGCTATCTTGCCGGTCTCGACGAAGAGATGGAGCGTGCCTACAAGGCCCCCGCCCGCAATGTGACCGCGACCCAGCAACACGCCTGGCGTACCGGAACCCGCGACCGCTGTGGTGCCGATGCCGACTGTATCGCGCGGGTTGTGATCGAACGGATCACCTATCTCAAGACGCCCGAAAAGGTGGTGACTCCGCCGCCGACGCAGACACACACGATGTATGTCACCGGGACCGACCACCTGAACGTCCGCTCGGGCCCGGGCACGCAGTATGGCGTGATCAACCGTATCGACTTTGCCGACAAGGTGACCGTGCTGGGTGAAAACGACGGCTGGAACAACGTGCGTCTGTCGAACGGGCAGAACGGGTGGGTTTCCAACCGCTACCTCGCCTCCAGCAAGCCGACAGACCGCCCGGTCGCACAGTGTACCGCGACGGTGATCAACCTGAACAGGCTCACCAGCCACACCCGCAACAACGGGTCCGGCTTTCTGAATATCCGGACGCAGGCCAGCACGCGCGGCCGGATCATCTCCGAGACCTACCTCGGCGACAGACTTCAGGTGCTGAACCAGAGCGGCAACTGGGCCCAGGTCCGCTGCCTCTCGGGACAGTGCATGAACCCACAACGCGGCACCGGCGGGGTCACCGGCTGGGCCTCGAAGAAATACCTCTCGATCCGGTGTCAGTAACCCGATTCCAACCAAGCCCTCTTTCAACAGGAGACTATGTTATGCAACCCAACGACCTGATGAAGGTGAGCGCGATCGCCCTTGCGACCGCTTTCGCCGTGCCCGCATGGGCGCAGGACGGCACCTTGCTCATTGATCCCGAAGACCTGAACTATGAGCTTCCCGCCGATGCGACCGATGCCGAAAAGGCTGCCTATGCGGTGCTCGACAAATATTGCGCCGATTGTCACCAGACCGGCAAACTGGGCGACGGCCTGACCAAGGCCAAGGCCGGTTTCGGTCACGTTCTTGACATGCGCCGGCTGGCCAACGACCCCAAGCTTGTCGCCGTGGGCGAGCCTTCGAAATCCAAGCTGTATCAGGTGATCACCGGCGGCGCGCCGGCGATGCCGGACAACTGCTGGGATCCCAGCTGTGTGCCGAACGAAGCCGAGCTTCAGCAGCTTCAGGACTGGATCGTCGCCCTTGGCGATACCGCGCCCGAACCGCGCAAGTTCATCTCGCTGGCGGATATGTACGCCATGGCACATGCCGACATGCAGAGCCTGCCGACCAACCGCCGCGACCGCGTGCGCTATATCTCGATGCGCCCGATGTGGAATGACCCGGAGGTCACCGACGACAACTACACCGCCTACCTGGCGGGTACGGTCAAGCTGATGAATGCGCTCAGCTGGAACCCGAACGTCTACAAGTTCGAAAAGGTCGACGAACACGGCGTTCTGCTGCGCGTCTTCCTGCCGGATCTCGACTGGACCCACGAGACCTGGGCCTATCTCGAGGCCGAATATCCCTACGCGATGGAAAGCGACACCGACCCCTACCTTGGTTCGCTGCAACACCTCGCGGGCACCAAGATCCCGATCATCCGGGCCGACTGGTTCGCGGCGACCGCCTCGGTTTCGCCGATGTATTACGACGTGCTTGGCCTGCCGGACACCGTTCAGGGCCTGGAACACAAGCTGGGCATCAGCATGAAGAAAAACATCCTGAACGAGCAGGTCGTCCGCGCCGGCTTTCAGGATTCGGGTGTGTCCACGCACAACCGCCTTATCGAACGTCACCCGATGGGCACCGGTTTCTTCTGGACCTCTTATGACTTTGCGGGGTCGAAAAAGCGGCAGAGCTTCTTTGAATACCCGCTGGGACCGGCAGATGCCTATGGGCCTGACCTTGCCTTCAACCATGACGGCGGCGAGTCGATCTTTACCCTGCCCAACGGTTTCCATGCCTATTACCTGAACACCGCCGAAGGCGATCGCCTGAACGTCGGCCCGACCCAGATCGTCCGTGACACGGACTATCCCGACGGCACCGGCGAAGTGGTCAACGGCATCTCGTGCATCTCGTGCCACTCGAAAGGTATGCGGTTCAACAACGACACCGTGCGTGACGTTGCGCTGAACAACCTCGCCCTGCCCTCTTCGGCACGTCAGACCATCGACGCGATCTATCCGGGCAAGGATGTGGTGAACGAGTACTTCCAGCGCGACATGGAAGCCTTCCTTGCCACCCTTGAAAGCGCCGGGATCGACCCGGACACCAAGGCCGCTGGCCTGGAACCGGTGCGCGGCCTGTTTGTCTATCACGTCGATTACTTCATCGACTTCGATCAGGCGGCCAACGAACTGGGTTTGACCTCGGATGCCCTGCGTGGGCGGATGGCCTTTGCCGGGCATGAAATGGCCGGCCTGCTGACCCGTCTGGACACCTCGCCCATCGCTCGGGACGAATGGACGGCGGCCTATCCTGTGCTGCTCGACAAACTGACCGACTACTACCCCTACAAGACGGATCACGTCGTGACGGCGGACCTGTCCTACTCGGTCAAGCAGGTGGTCAAGGACACCGACTATGAGCCGAAGAAAAAGATCGTGGTGGTCAAGGACGACGACTATGACGCCAAGCCGATCGTCAAGGCCGACGACTATGACGACAAGAAAGTGGTCGTGACCAAGGACGATCCTTACAAGACCACCGTGGCCGTCAAGGCGGACGATGACTACAAGCCGACCGGCAACGACTATGTCGTGAAAGGCAAGGAACCGATCAAGACCCATGACGACGCCAAGAAATACGGCGCTGATTATGACCCGGTTCAGCATTCGGTTGCGGCGCAAAGCCACCTGACCGTCTACACCGACAAGCCTACCTACAAGGTTGGTGACGAACTGCGGGTCTTTATCGAACCGCGCCACGACTGCCGTCTGACGCTGATCTCGATCGACGACGACCACGACAGCTGTGTGCTGTATCCTTTCCCGGGCCTCGATGACATCGTCATCCCCGGCGGCACCCAGTACGTCTTCCCGCCGAAGGGTGCGCTGCGCACCTCGGAGCCGGGCCTGGAAACCATCCTTGCGATCTGCAACGGCGGTCAGGCGGCCATCGACAAGGTGACCCGCGATACCTCCAAGGTCTCTTGCTCGGTTGGTCACAAGGCCGTGTCGAAAGATCACTATGAGACCGTCGTCAACGAAACCCTGGTCCTCGACCTTGGTGCCGGCGAGAAAGACAAGAAGCACACCGACAGTGGCGTCGACTACCGCGCCGTGTCCAAACATAACCCCGACGTGACCAAGGCTCAGATCTCGGTCGTGGTCCGGGACTACTAAAAGGAGACGAGAGCGATGCGTAAGCTTCTCTGCGGCGTCGCTCTCTGCCTTGGCCTGCCGATCTCGGCAGGCCTTGCGCAGCAGGGCGAAATCTTCATCCAGGGCGACGACCCGATCATGTCGTTCAAACCGCAGCCAAAAAGCGCGATGGCAAATTGCCTGCTGAACGCCAATGCGGGCAACTGCGCCGGGGTCGACATCGACCCGGACGGGATCGCGCTGGAAAGCGCCGGGCCGGCGGTTCAGTTCGAAACCCTGGTTCTGGACCTCGACAACAAGAAGGTGGTTGTCAGCAAGGCACCGCCGCCCGAACCGCCGAAATACGACGCGCCCGAACCGCCCAAGACCGGCAAGGTCGTCCTGCCTTCGGTCGCGATCACCATCGAGTTCGACTATGACAGTGACAAGGTTCGGCAGGACCAGAGCGGCAAGATCGATACGCTGATCGCCGCGCTGAACGACCCGGCGCTGCAAGGCACGTCTTATGCGGTGGTCGGCCACACGGATGCGGTTGGCTCGGAAGGATACAACTGTGACCTCAGCCTGCGGCGCGCGGCCTCTGTCACCCGCCTGTTGGAAGGCGCCTATGTCGGCGTGCCGCTCTACCCGGTGGGCTGGGGGGAATACGTCCTCAAGAACGAGGCATATCCCGATGCCGCCGAAAACCGGCGCGTGACCTTCATGCGCCTGCCCAATACTCCGGGTGCCGTCCTGCAAACCGCGACGACGGTCTGCCAGTACTGATACAGTTCCCCTGCCCGCGGTCGCGTGGGCAGGGGTTTGCCACGTCCGACACGGGACGCGGCCCCTGCCTTTCTTCCTTGCCTGTAACGCAATCGCGCCGCTAACCTGAGGCAGGCCTTGGGCCTTTTGTTTATTCGCCTTCCGGCAAGGATAGTTTTTTCATGGACACCGACACCGATCCCGTCGGCCTGGCACAGGCGCCATTGGCCAATTTTCTCACCTACCGCCTTGCCAAGGTGCAATCCAAGCTGAACGCTCAGGCCTCGCGCATCCTGCGCGATCACGCCGGGCTGACCATCACGCAATGGCGTATCATCGCGGTGCTTGGGGATGGTGGCCGCTGCACATCGGCGCAGTTGTCGCGCATGACCGCAATGGACAAAGGCCTGATCAGCCGGAACGTCAAATCCCTCAGCAACGAAGGCTATCTTTCCGTCACCCGGGACGAGGCGGACAACCGGGCACTGCACCTGGATCTGACCGACAAGGGTCGTGAGATCTTTGAACGCACCATGCCCCGGATGCAGGCGCGCCAGCAGGCGCTGCGGTCCTATATCGACCCGACACAGATCGTTGTACTGATGCAGGCCTTTGACGCGCTCGAACGCGCCGCCGAAGATCCGAACATCTAGGCTCTGGCGGGAAACCTTGCACATCAGGGCACAATCACCGCGCAACCGATGAAAGAATGGGATTGGATTTCTTGCAAATTGCATCATGATGCCCTGCATTGTGTTGCAGTCGTGAGGAACCGCCATGGCAGGACGCCCGACAATCACCGACCTCGCCCGCGAGGCAGGCGTCAGCGTGGCCACCGTCGACCGCGTATTGAACGGCCGCGCCAAGGTCCGTGAGGAAACCGCCCGCCGGGTCTATGAGGCCGCGCAGCGCATCGGCTATCATGCGGCGGCGTTGATCGGCCAACGCATGTTTGCCGACCTGCCGGAAATCCGTTTCGGCTTTGTCTTTCCCAAGGCGCGGCAACCCTTCTGGCAAAACGTCGCCCGCGAGATGGAGGCCGCCGTCGCCCGCGCACCGGGCATTCGCGGCTCGATCGCGGTCGAATTCGCCCCCTCGCAAAGCCCCGGAGACATCGCCGGTCTGATGATGAAACTTGCCGACCGGACCGATGCCATCGCCTCTTCGGCGGTCAATCACATGCAGATCACCGATACCGTGGCCCAGTTGCAGGGGCGCGGCATCCCCTGTTTCGCCATGTTGAATGACTATGCGCAGGGCGTGCGCCACGGATATATCGGTCTCAACAACATGAAGGCCGGTCGGATTGCGGCCCACATGATGTTCCGAGCAGTGGGCCACCCCGGTAAACTGGCAGTGTTTGTGGGCGGCTATCGCTGGCATGGCCACGAACTGCGTGAAACCGGGTTCCGCAGCTACTTCCGCGAATACGCGCCGGATTTCAGCATCCTCGACACGATGGTCAACCTTGAAACCCGGCAACTGACCTATGAAACGACGCTGGAACTGTTACAGCGGCATCCAGATCTGAAAGGGCTGTATTGCTCGGGCGGCGGCATGGAAGGCGCGATTGCCGCCCTGCGCGAAGTGCGCGCGCCCGGCCAGGTGACGTTGATCCTGCACGAACTGATTCCGGAATCGCGCGCCGCACTGGCAGACCGCTATGCGGAGATGGCCATTGCCACGCCTCTTGAACAGCTTTGCAACGATACTGTCACGCTGATGATCGCCGCCGTCCAGCAACAGGAAAGCGCCTCGCCCGGTCAGCACTTTCTACGCCCCGATCTTTATCTGCCGGAATCCGTCTAGGCCGGGCTTCACTGGCGCCAAAACCAATTTTTTTCATGGGCTTGCGTCGCACGCCGCTCCTCGGGTAGCGGGCAAGAGGCCCCGCGCCCCCTGCCCGCTCCGACACCGGGGCGGTGAACGGACGCCGAGGTACACTCTTGAGACGTTTCACTTCATTTGGCGAAAACCTCTCTTTGATGCCTGTCAAACACCCTCACAGATGAAAGGATTCACGGCCCGGGGAATTGACCGGATGCCGCCCTCCCCTCACGGTAGCGCCAACACGTGCCGCGCTGAGGAGAGCGGCACGCCCTCTCGACGTTCCGGAAAGGCAGTTTGGCATGGGCAAGACCCTTGATGTGATCACCATTGGCCGGTCCTCGGTGGACCTATACGGCGCGCAGATCGGCGGGCGTCTTGAAGACATGGCAAGCTTCAACAAGTATATCGGCGGATCGCCCACAAATATCGCGGCGGGCACCGCGCGGCTGGGCCTGAAATCGGCGCTGATCACCCGCGTAGGGGATGAGCACATGGGCCGCTTCATCACCGAAGAACTGCAAAAGGAAGGCGTCGACACGCGCGGCGTCGTAACCGACCCGGAGCGCCTGACGGCGCTGGTGCTGCTGGGTATCCGCGATCAGGAACAGTTCCCGCTGATCTTCTACCGCGACAATTGTGCCGATATGGCGCTGTGCGAAGACGACATCGACGAGGGGTTCATCACGCAGGCACGTTCGGTCGTGGCCACCGGTACGCACCTCAGCCACACGCGGACCGAGGCCGCCGTGCTGAAGGCGCTGAACATCGCCCGCGCGAATGGAATGCAGACCGCGCTGGACATCGACTATCGCCCAAACCTCTGGGGCTTGTCCGGGCATGGCGACGGCGAAAACCGGTTCATCGCCTCGGACAAGGTCACGGCCAAGCTGCAATCGACGCTACACCTCTTTGACTTGATCGTCGGGACCGAGGAAGAATTTCACATCGCGGGCGGCACCACCGATACGATCCAGGCGCTGCGCAATGTGCGCAAGGTTTCGGGCGCGACGCTGGTCTGCAAGCGGGGACCGATGGGCGCCGTGGCCTTTACCGGCGACGTGCCCGACACGCTGGACGAAGGGCAAAGCGGCCCCGGTTTCCCGATCGAGGTCTTCAACGTGCTGGGCGCTGGCGACGGGTTCATGTCCGGCCTTCTGAAAGGCTGGCTGACCGATCAGGATTGGCCGACCGCGCTGACCTATGCCAACGCTTGCGGCGCCTTTGCCGTGTCGCGCCACGGCTGCACGCCCGCCTATCCTTCGTGGGCGGAACTGGAGTTCTTCCTGAAACGCGGCGTCAAGGAAAAGGCCCTGCGCAAGGATCAGGAGCTGGAGCAGGTCCACTGGGCCACCAACCGCAAGGGCGACTGGTCGACCATGCGCGTCTTTGCCTTCGACCACCGGATGCAGCTGGAGGATCTGGACGGCGCAACGCCCGACAAGATCGGCACCTTCAAGGAACTGTGCCTAGAGGCCTGCGCCGAGGTGGCGGGCGGCAATCCCGGTTACGGGCTGCTCTGCGACTCGCGCCTTGGCCGCGATGCGCTGTACAAGGCGGCAGGCACCGGCCTGTGGATCGGCCGCCCGGTGGAATGGCCCGGCTCGCGCCCCTTGACGCTGGAACCCGAGATCGGGCCGGATTTCGGGGGCCTCAACGAATGGCCGCTGGAACATGTGGTCAAGGTGCTGTGTTTCTACCATCCCGACGACACGCCCGAGATGAAGGCCGAGCAGGAAGCCACCGTCACCCGCCTGTTCCACGCCTGCCGCCGCAACCGGTTGGAATTCCTGCTGGAGGTGATCCCGTCGAAAGCCGGACCGGTGGGTGACGACACCACCGCGCAGGTGATCCGCCGTTTCTACGATCTGGGCGTCTATCCCGACTGGTGGAAGCTGGAACCGATGAAGACAGAGGCCGGTTGGCAGAACGCGGTCGCCGCCATCGAGGAAAACGACCCGAACACCCGTGGTATCGTGGTGCTGGGTCTTGGGGCCGAGGATTCGGCGCTGAAGGAAAGCTTTGAGGTCGCGGCGAAATACCCGCTGGTCAAAGGATTTGCCGTCGGCCGCACGATCTTTGCCGAAGCCGCCAAGGGCTGGATGACCGGGGCGCTCACGGATGCCGAGGCCGTGGCGCAGATGAAAGACAACTATGCACGGCTGTGTGGCTACTGGGATGCCGCACGCGGGGAGGAGTGACCATGAAGACGATCCGACTGACCGCCGCACAGGCGATGGTGCGCTATCTTTCGGCGCAGATGAACGAGGATGGCGAGCGTTTCCTTGCCGGGTGCTGGGCGATCTTCGGCCATGGCAACGTGGCGGGCCTTGGCGAGGCACTGTACCACGCGCAGGGCGATTTCCCCACCTGGCGCGGCCACAACGAACAGACCATGGCCCATTGCGCCATTGCCTATGCCAAGCAATCGGGCCGACAGCGCGCAATGATGGTGACCTCTTCCATCGGGCCGGGCGCGACCAATATGGTCACCGCCGCCGCGCTGGCTCATGTGAACCGCCTGCCCGTGCTGCTGGTGCCCGGCGATGTCTTTGCCAATCGCGGCCCGGACCCGGTTCTGCAACAGATCGAGGATTTCGAGGACGGCACGGTTTCGGCCAATGACTGTTTCAAGCCGGTCTCGCGCTATTTCGACAGGATCACCCGTCCGGAACAGTTGTTGACCGCCCTGCCCCGCGCCATGGCCACCATGACCGACCCGGCGCAATGTGGCCCGGTCACGCTGGCCTTCTGCCAGGACGTGCAGGCCGAGGCCTACGATTACCCCGAGAGTTTCTTCGAGCCGCGCACATGGTTCCGCCGCCGCATCCGCCCGGATCATCACGAGCTGCACCGCGTGGTGGAAAAGATCCGCGCCGCCAAACGCCCGGTGATCGTCGCCGGGGGCGGCGTGCATTACGCGGACGCCTGTGCGGATCTGCAGAGCTTTGCCGAGGCGCATAACATCCCGGTGGTCGAGACGCAGGCGGGCAAGTCGGCGCTGGCCTGGGATCACCCGCTGAACATGGGGCCGGTGGGCGTGACCGGGGCGAGTTCGGCCAACGCGGTCTGCGCCGAGGCGGATCTGGTGCTGGGTGTCGGCACCCGGTTTCAGGATTTCACCACCGGGTCGTGGTCGCTGTTCAAGACCCCGCAGGCGACCTTGGTCAGCCTGAACGTCAATGCCTATGACGCGGTGAAACACGGTGCCATACCGCTGCAATCGGACGCAAAGACGGGCCTGACGGAACTGGCGCTGGAACTGACCAGCTACCGGGCCGCAGACGTGGATAGCGGGCTGAAAGCGGACTGGTTCGCCAATGTCGACCCGCTGACCGATGCGCCCGCCGACGGCAATGCCCTGCCCACGGATCAGCAGGTGATCGGTGCCGTTCAGCGCGCCAGCGGGCCGGATACGGTCGTCATGTGCGCCGCAGGCACCATGCCGGGTGAGCTGCACAAGCTGTGGAAGGCCCCGCGCCCCGGCGCCTATCACATGGAATACGGGTATTCCTGCATGGGCTATGAGATCGCCGGCGCCATGGGCATCAAGATGGCCCAGCCCGGCCGCGACGTGGTCTGCTTTGCCGGGGACGGCACCTATATGATGGCCAACTCGGAACTGGCGACCGCCGTGATGATGGGCATCAAGTTCACGCTCGTCATCACCGACAACCGCGGCTACGGCTGCATCAACCGGCTGCAAATGGGCACCGGCGGGGCCGAGTTCAACAACCTGCTGGACCACACGGTGCACGAGAATGCCGCCAATATCGACTTTGCCGCACATGCGGCCTCGATGGGTGCGGCCGCGGTGCATGTAAACTCTATCGCCGAGATGGAAGAGGCGCTGGCCCGCGCCAAGGAGGCCACTGGCCCCTTTGTCGTCGTCATCGACACCGACCCCTACCCCAGCACCCCGCATGGCGGCAACTGGTGGGACGTGGCCGTCCCCGAGGTCTCGGAACGCGCCGAGGTGCAAGAGGCCCGCAAAGGCTACGAGGCCGCACTCAAGGACCGCGGCTGACAATTTCCGTAGGCCGGGCTTAAGCCCGGCTTACCCCCAACATCCAACGGAAAGACATCCAAATGAGCGTCAAGATCGGCATTTCGCCCATTGCCTGGCAGAACGACGACCTGCCCGACCTCACCGCCGCCTACACGATGGAACAGGCGCTGAAGGAAAGCCGCGAGATCGGATATACCGGCGTCGAACGTGGCCAGCGCATGCCGCATGACACGCCCGGCCTGCGCGCCTACCTCGACAAATACGACATCGGTCTTTGTGGTGGCTGGTGCTCGGGCAACCTCTTTGTCAACGATGTGGCGCAGGAAATCGAGGCCGTCCGCCAGCAGGTCGAGCAATTCGTGGCCCTGAACAGCCCCTGCATCGTTTATGCCGAATGTTCCAACACCGTGCAGGGTCAGATCGGCACGCCGGTCAACGACCGCCCCAAGCTGACCCGGGACGAGGTGCTGGACTATGGCCGCAAGCTCTCGGAAGTCGCGAAGTGGATGAAGGATCAGGGCATGCCCATGGCCTACCATCACCACATGGGATCCTTCTGCGAGGACGAGGATGACGTGAACTGGCTGATGGAGGGCACCTCGGACGAGGTCTCGCTCTGCTTCGACACCGGTCACCTGCTGTTCGGCGGCGGCGACGTGATGCGCACGCTCGACCGCTGGTCCGACCGCGTTCTGCACGTGCATTTCAAGGACATCCGCCCCGAGGTGGTCAAGGACGTGCGCGACAACAACCGGAGCTTCCTTGATGCGGTGATCGCGGGCGCCTTCACCGTACCGGGCGACGGCTGCATCGACTTCCAGCAGGTGGCGAACAAGCTCAAATCGATGGATTACAATGGCTGGATCGTGGTCGAGGCCGAACAGGACCCGGCCAAGGCCCCGCCCTACGAGTATTCCAAGAAGGGCTATCAGCACATCCTCGACGTTTGCGCCAAGGCCGGGCTGGAAATCGAAAGCTGACCCATGAAACAGAGCGCCTTTGACGTCCAACACCCGTTTTTCCTACCGCTCTGGCGGCGGGTGGCGACGGTGGCGCTCTGCCTTGGATGGGCGGGACTGGAACTCAGCTGGGGCAACCCGCTCTGGGCCATCCTCTTTGCCGCCATCGGCACCTATTGCGCCCATCAGTTCTTTGTCGCCTGGGACGCTCAGGCGGTCCGCAAGAAACAAGAAGACCAGGGAGGAGACCCATGAAAGATACGGCTTATTTTGACGTCACATCCTGTGACCTTGCCGAGTTCGCGCAGCTTACGGGGCAATCCCTGTCGGTTTCGGACCTGCGGTTCGCCTCGGCGGTGGAAAAGAACGTTCCCGTCTATGATATCGCGGCACTGCAAGGCGTGCTGAGCGACCCGGCCCAACGCGCCGAACTGCTGGCGGAATGGGGTTTTGTTCTGGGGCAATCCGCCGGGGCTCTGGCCCTGAAGGGCGCCTATCAGGACACCGCGCCCATCGACCGCGCGACCGAGGTCTTCGAACGTATCATCGCGCGCGAACATGAGGCCGGACTGGGCGCAGGCGATCATTTCGCCAAGGCAGGGTCGAACGCGCGGATCTGGAACTCGCTGCAAAAACACTGCCTCGAAGACCCGCAGGCCTTTGCCCTCTACTACGGCAACACCGCCATCGCCGCCGTCTGCGAGGCATGGCTTGGCCCCTTCTACCAGATGACCGCGCAGGTGAACCTCGTCCGCCCCGGCGGTCAGGCGCAAAGTGCGCATCGCGATTATCACCTCGGTTTCCAGACCGCCGAGGTGGCGGCGCGCTTCCCGGCCCATGTGCATGACCTTTCGGCGGTGATGACGTTGCAAGGCGCGGTCGCCCATTGCGACATGCCGATCGAAAGCGGCCCGACCAAGCTGTTGCCCTTCTCGCAACTTTTCCGCCCCGGCTACATGGCCTACCGACGCGAGGATTTCCGCGAGTATTTCGAAGAAAACTGCATCCAGCTGCCACTGTCCAAGGGCGACGCCGTGTTCTTCAACCCGGCGCTGTTCCATGCGGCAGGCGAAAACCGCAGCAGCGACATCCACCGCATGGCGAACCTGCTGCAGGTGTCCTCGGCCTTTGGCCGCGCGATGGAAACCGTGGACCGCAGCGCCATGTGCGGCGTCCTCTACCCGGCGATCCAGGCGCTGCGAGCGAGCGGCAAGCTGGACGATGAAACCACCGCCGCCGCCATTGGCGCCGCGGCCGAAGGCTACTCTTTCCCGACCAATCTTGACAGCGATCCGCCGCTTGGCGGGCTCGCCCCCGAAACCCAGAACGCGCTGTTCCACCGCGCCCTGTCCGATGGCCTGTCACCCGACGCCTTTGCCAAGGCGCTGGCCCAACAGGACGCGCGCCGCCAGCCCTGACCCAAGGAAAGCCCCGATGACCCAACTTCTCCGCAAACCCGCCGGAACCAGCGGCAAAGTCCACGAAATCACCGTGGACAACGCCCGCACCCCGGAAAGCCCCGACTGGGGCTATGTCGGCTTCGACCTCTGGCGACTGGGCGCCGACGAACGCGCCGAGGGCCACACCGGCGATCGTGAGGTGATCCTCGTGCTGGTCGAAGGCAAGGCCCATGTCAGCGGTGCCGGAAAGGATTTCGGCGAACTCGGCGACCGGATGAACGTCTTCGACCGCATCCCGCCCCACGCCGTCTACCTTCCCGCCGGCAGCGACTGGACCGCCACCGCCACCACGAACTGCACGCTGGCGGTCTGTTCGGCCCCGGCCATCGGCGATTATCCGGCGGCGCAGGTAGGCCCCGCCGGCATCGACCTCGTCGAACGCGGCAAGGGCACCAACACCCGCTACATCCACCCCATCGCGATGGAGGAACGCGACGTGGCCTCCTCGCTTCTGGTGACCGAGGTCTACACGCCGTCGGGCCACTGGTCCTCCTACCCGCCGCATCGCCATGACGAAGACACCTTCCCCGACATGACCTACCTCGAAGAGACCTACTACCACCGGCTGAACCCGGCGCAGGGCTATGGCCACCAGCGGGTCTTTACCGAAGACGGGTCACTGGACGTAACCATGTCCGTCAGCGACCATGACGTGGTGCTGGTACCCAAGGGCCACCACCCCTGCGGCGCGCCTTATGGCTATGAGATGTATTACCTGAACGTCATGGCCGGCCCCTTGCGCAAATGGCGGTTCAAGAACCACCCCGACCATGACTGGATTGCCCAACGGGACGCTTGATGCGCGTGGCGATACAGGCTTTTTGAGTATTTGGACCAAGAAGAAACCAAGGGCGCTGGAGACCGATGATCTCTTGTGCTTCTTCTTGGGGAAAATACTCCGGGGGTCAGAGGGGGCAGCGCCCCCTCGCCCGACCGATGCCGCGGAACGGAGCGCCGCGAAGAAAGCGCCGCGCTTACGCCTCGGGCAGCACCTTGCCCGGATTAAGGATATTGCCAGGGTCCAGCGCGGATTTGATTGCACGCATCATTTCCAGCGCGACAGCATCCTTGCGGCGCGCCATCGAGGGGCGCTTGGACAGGCCGATGCCATGTTCGGCGGAAAACGACCCGCCCAGCGACAGGACCACGTCTTCGACAGCCTCCATCACCGCATCCTTGGCATTTTCATCGGTCAGCCAGACCGCGTAGTGTATGTTGCCATCGCCAAGGTGTGACACGACCATCGCACGGGCGCCGACGTCGATCCCGTTTAGCCGGGCATCCGCCTGTTCGAGGAAGGTGCCGACCTTGTCCACCGGGACGGAAACATCGTTGTTGATTAGTGGCTTGTGCGACAGAGACACTTCGGCTGCGGCTTCACGCCGGGCCCACATGGCGGCGCGCTGCGCATCGTTCTGCGCCACCACGGCGTCGACCACCGCCCCCTCTTCCAGCAGGTCGCCCAGCACGTCTTCGAGGTAGGAAGACAGCGGCACCTGCCCATCCGGCCCCGGCTCGACATCGCGCGGCGCGGTGGCGCCCAGTTCCACGAGGATGTTGACCTCGTATTCCGCATCAAAGACCTTTTGCGCCTCCGGGTGCATTCGGGCAAAGGTCTGCATGTAGAGGCGCGGCATGTATTCAAAGGCTTCGACCGCGCCGCCCGTGACGTCTTGCAGGCGGTTCAGGACCGCCAGCGCGCCGGGCAGGTCCTCGGTTGCCACCATTGCGGTGGCGTAGGCGCGCGGTTGCGGCACCAGTTTCAGCACCGCCCGTGTGATGATGCCCAGCGTGCCTTCGGAGCCGATCAGCAGGTGGCGCAGGTCATAGCCGGTGTTGTTCTTGTGCAGTTCCGACATCAGGTCGACGACACGGCCATCCGCCAGCACCGCCTCGATCCCCAGCACCAGATCGCGCGTGTTTCCATAGCGCAGAACGTTGGACCCGCCCGCGTTGGTTGCCAGCAATCCGCCGATCCGCGCCGATCCTTTGGCGCCGAAGGTCATGGGGAAGTTCAGCCCCTTTTCGGCTACCGCCGTATGCAGGTCGCTCAGCACCACGCCCGCCTCGACAATCGCCAGCCGTGCCGGGGCGCGGATTTCCTCGATCCGGTTCATTCGGTCCAGCGACAGCATGACTGCGCCCGCGCCGAAGGTTCCGCCTGCGAGCCCGGTATGGCCCGACACCGGCACCACCGGCACTTTGGCGGCATGGGCCGCGCGCAGCACGGCCGAGACCTCGGCGGTGCTGCGCGGGCGCGCCACGCAAAGGGGGGTCCATGCGTATTGGCCGGTCCAGTCCCGCGACCACGCGGCCATATCCTCGCCCGTCAGCAGACCCGAGGCATCCAGCACCCCGCCCAGTTCCTCGACCAGTGTCATTTCGGCACCTCGAATGTCAGTGAGGCCCAGAGGCTTTCCCAGGCCGGGTCGCCCTCCTCCTCGATCTCAAGTTCCCGCATCACAACGGCGTCGACAAGATAGAAATGCCCCGGTTTCACCCCGATCGTGGCGCGGCCTTCGGCGTCTGTGCGGTAGCGGTGGATGGTGACATTGCCCTCTGGATCACGCTCGAACAGTTCCACCTGCACGTCGGCGCGCGGCGCGCCTTGGTACAGCACCCGCACCGGCATCCCATCCGACAGGTCATCGGTAAAGGGGTTGGCCTCGGCCACGATCTCGGTGATCAGGCCCAGTTCACGGTCCGCGCCGACACCATCGCCCAACGCCACGAGGCTTTTGGCATGGCGGGAATACCTTTCACGGACACGGTCCTGACCAAGGCCGCGTTCAAGGTGCCGGTCGATGGCCCAAGTGAAATCCTTTTCGGTACAGAAACCGGTGAATTTTTCCCACTCGCGATAGGTCAGGTTGTAGTTGCGGGTGACGTGGACGATGGTGGCCAGCCCGTTGCCCTCGGGCACCATGTTCAGCGCGGGCTTGTCGCCGACCCGGCCCTCGACCGGCTGAACCCCCGCCGCGGTGACAATCTCGAACCGGGTGAAATTCTGCGGGTTGTAGCTGTAGGTTGCGCCTTTCAGTTCTGTTCCGACCAGAAGCCGGGCTTGCACAGCTGCGCCCTCGTCAAAGCGGGGCCCCGAGGGTTCGATCCAGAATTCATGCGCGGATAAAGGCGCGGCCAACACCGCGAGAACCCAGGTCAATCGAAACATTCGGCGCTCCTCCCCGCTGCCTATCCCGGCAATCTAGCGCCCCGGCCTGCCGCCGCAACCGGTCAGGCGGCGCCGCGCAGACGCGTTTCCATGGCACCGGCCAGTTCGGCCACGCCCTTGCGGAACCGTTTGTCCATGCCGCCCCGGGCCAGTTTCATGGATTGCAGGAACAGCCGTGCCGACAGAGTCTTGGCGCTCATGGTGGTGGTGGCATTGATCCGGGTCCGGCCCGGCGACAGCGCCACGATGTCCAGCGTCAGCACCATGGTCAGCCCGCCCGACACGCTGGTAAAGACCAGACGTTCCGAAGGCTGGTATTCGGTCAACGTGACCTGTGCCTGCCGCCGTTTGCCACGAAACCGAAACCCCGTGTCCCAAGCCATCCCCGCGCCGGGCCCTTCGGCGGTGCGCGAAACTTCGACCCCGCGCCGCATGGCCTGCCGTTCGATGGTGTCGAAATCGCTCATCATGGCAAAGACCCGGTCTTGCGGGGCTTCGATATCTTCGCGTGCCGTCAGTTCCATGTGCCTGCTCCGCCTCTAGTTGTCCGGCTCTTTGCCGGTATCCTACCGCAGTAGACCTGTCAGTCCAGTCTATCCGCCATCCAGTTACGCAACAGGAAATGCGCAATTGCCCCTTTTCGTGCGGGCATCAACCTCGGGTTCTGGCCTGCGGCGGCTTGGGCAAGCTCTTCGCGCGTGACCCAGATCGCATCTTCCAGCTCTGCAGGGTCGATTGTAATCTGATCGTCCAGCGCCTCGCCATGGCACCCGAACATCAACGAGGCCGGAAATGCCCATGGCTGGCTGGCAAGGTAACGCACTGCACCCACACGGATCCCGGCCTCTTCCCATGTTTCACGGCGGACCGCCGCCTCGATGGTTTCGCCGGGTTCGACGAAACCGGCAAGGCAGGAATACATCCCCTCGGGCCATCCGGGGGAGCGCCCCATCAAACAGCGATTGCCCCGCGTGATCAGCATGATGACCACAGGATCGGTGCGCGGGAAATGATGCGCGCCGCAAGCGGGGCAGATGCGCTGCCACCCGGCCTGATGCATTTCGGATCTTGCGCCGCAGCGGGAACAGAAGCCGTGCGAGGCGTGCCAGCCATGCACCGCCTTGGCCGTTGCGGCAAGTTCGGCATCGCGCGGTGTCAGCCATGTCATGATGCGGCGCATTTCGGCAAAACGCCCTTCGGGACAGCCGGGATGCACATATTCGCTGGGATCAAGGAAACTGGCCTGTGCCTCTGCGTCGAAATCATCCGGGGTCCAACGCGAGATGTCATGACAAAAGACAGCCGCCCCCTCTTCGCGGCCCAACAGGATTGGCGGATTGTCAGACTCGGACAGGATCGGGTGATCCAGCGGCAGGCGCAGCAGGGTCATGCCATCATCCCCGGTCACCAGCGGCTTGCCGCGCCACATCAAGATCGTGCGCGAGCGCGCATCCTGCATGGCTGCCGCAAGGGCACCGATGTCCCCACGCAGTTCTGCCGCCCGGTCCAGCCCTGAACCTCCGAATGTCACTTGTTCCGCGTGCCGCATGGCGCCCTCATTCATTGTTGGCGCAACCTGCCCCGTGTCGCCCGGGGATGCAAACCGGCAAGCCGAAATGCCGTAGCGGAACATCAAGATACACGCTACAGTTGAGGCTTGAATTTCGGGACTGTCATGCGACTGTCAGGAAAGAAGTGCATGGGAAGCTCCTGAATCGAACACTAGAGGTTTCCCATGTCCTTCCCGAACACAAAACTATCGCGCCGCCAGTTCCTGGCGGGCACCACTGCCGGGGCCGCCTTGATCACCTTGCACCCTTACTCGGCCAATGCTGCCTCGAACCAGGCGCATTTGCGGATCATGGAAACGACGGACATCCATGTCCACGTTCACCCCTATGATTATTACTCGGACCGCCCTGTCGACACCGTCGGCCTGTCGCGCACCGCGTCCATCATCAATGGCATCCGCGCCGAGGCGAAGAATTCGCTGCTGGTGGACAATGGCGACTTTCTCCAGGGTAACCCGATGGGCGATTACATCGCCTATGAACGCGGCATGAACGACGGCGACAGCCACCCGATCATCACCGCTTTCAACACGCTGGGCTATGATGTCGCCACCCTGGGCAACCATGAATTCAACTACGGCCTCAGCTTTCTTGAGAAATCGCTGGCCGGCGCTGACTTCCCGGTCGTTCTTGCCAACCTGGCCAAGAAAAAAGGTGCCTCCGCGCGTGAGGATGAGACCCTGGTCAAGCCCTACACGATCCTCGACCGCGAGATCGAGATGGGCGACGGCACCAAACACCCGATCAAGATCGGCGTCATCGGCTTTACCCCGCCGCAGGTCATGAACTGGGATCGCAAGCACCTTGAAGGCAACGTCGAGGCGCGCGACATCGTCGAAACCGCCAAGGCCTATATCCCCGAAATGCAGGAACAGGGCACAGATCTCATCATCGCCCTGTCGCACTCGGGCATCGGCTCGGCCGATCACAGCGACGGCATGGAAAACGCCAGTGTGCCGCTGGCGGCGCTCGACGGGATCGACGCGCTTGTCACTGGCCACTCGCACCTTGTCTTCCCCTCGCCGACCTATGCGGATTTCGCCGCCGTCGACGTGGACAAGGGCACGATCCACGGCAAGCCCGCCGTCATGGGCGGCTTCTGGGGCTCGCACATGGGCCTGATCGACCTGCTCTTGGAACGCGACGGCAACAGCTGGCGTGTGGTCACCACCACCTCGGAATCGCGCCCGATCTCCAAGCGGAACGAGGATCGCTCGATCACCGCGCTGGTCGAGGATTACCAGCCGGTGCTGGACGCCACCCAGACCGACCACGAGGAAACGCTGGCCTATGTGCGCCGCGCCGTGGGCCAGACCTCGGCCCCGCTGCACAGCTACTTTGCTCTGGTGGCCGATGATCCCTCGGTCCAGATCGTCTCGATCGCCCAGAAATGGTACATCGAACAGATGATGAAGGGCACCGAGTACGAAAGCCTGCCGATCCTTTCCGCCGCCGCGCCTTTCAAGGCCGGTGGTCGCGGTGGCCCCGATTATTACACCGATGTCGCCCCCGGCGCCGTGGCGATCAAGAACGTGGCCGACCTCTATCTCTACCCGAACACCGTTCGCGCGGTGAAGGTGACGGGCGCGCAGGTCAAGGGCTGGCTGGAACGCTCCGCCGGCATGTTCAATCAGGTGACGCCGGGCGCGCAGGACGCGCCGCTGCTGAACGCGGCCTTCCCGTCTTACAACTTCGATGTGATCGACGGTGTGACCTACCAGATCGACCTCAGCCAGCCGTCGCGCTTTGGTCCCAAGGGCGAGCTGGAAAACCCTGAGGCCAGCCGCATCGTGGACCTGATGTTCAATGGCCAGCCGGTGACCGATGACATGGAATTCATCATCGCCACCAACAACTACCGCGCGTCCGGCGGCGGCAGCTTCCCGGGTGCCATGGGCGACACGATCATCTTCGAGGCACCGGACACCAACCGCGACGTGATCGTGCGCTACATCGTCGAACAGGGCACCATCAACCCGGCGGCGGATGCCAACTGGCACTTCAAGCCGATGGAGGGCACCACAGTCGTCTTCGAAACCGGCCCCAAGGCGCGCAACTACATGGATGACGTGCAGGCGGTTCAGATCGAGGACGCAGGCGAAGGCGCGGACGGTTTCGCATTGTTCCGCATCCAGCTGTAAACAGCCTGCAAGACTGCGACATAACTCGTGACAGCGGGCGGCTTTCGGGCCGCCCGTTTCCATTGTACCCCGGCAGCAACCAAGCGACAGGAGCCGCAATGCCTTATGACGCCGTGATCTTTGATCTGGACGGAACCCTGCTGGATACCGAACGGCTCGCCTTTGCATCGGGCCGCGCGGCGCTGGCCCGGCATGGCCTCGACCTCAGCGAAGCGATCTTCCTGCGTCTCGTCGGCACTGCCGTGGATACCGGCCGGTCCATCCTGCAAGAGCATTTCGGCGACCGGGACTTTGACGCCATAGGCGCCGATTGGCAGGCGGAAAGCCGTCGCCTGTCCGCATCGGGCATCCCGCTGAAACCCGGCGCGGCCGAGATTCTCCTGCACCTCGCCGAACGCAACATGCCGCGTGCGATCGCCACCTCCTCTGGGCGTGACGGGGCGCTGCACAAACTTGCACAATCCGGTCTCGCGCCACGGTTCGACGTGGTTGTGACCCGCGATTGCGTCAGCCGGGCGAAACCGGCCCCCGATCCCTATCTTCTTGCCGCCGAACGGCTGGGGGCCGATCCCCGCCGCTGTCTGGCCTTCGAGGACAGCAACACCGGCGCCGAATCCGCCTTTGCCGCCGGGATGACCGTGGTTCAGGTGGCCGACATGGTGCCGCCTTCAGGCCGCTATGCGCATCATATGGCCGAGGACCTGCTGGGCGGGGCGAAAATGGCCGGCCTGTTCTGAAACCCTTGTTGCGTGCCGCGGGCCGGTCGCCTACTGCATAGTCAGTTGCGTGAAATTCAAGGGGGCCGCGATGTTCCGTTTCCTGTTCGGCATGTTGGCCATGGCGCTGATCGCTGCCTTTGTCACCAAACCCGGCCCCGAAGCCGCCGAGGCCGAACTGCGCCAGCAACTGCAACTCGCCATCGTCAACGAAGGTCTGGACGGAAAATCCGGTCTGGATGCGGCGGCGCTGCTGCTCTGCCGCACCGACCCGCGCGCCTGCGGTGACCTGCTGATGCAGGGCATCGACCTGACCTACGACGACCGCTACCTGTATGCCCGCGTCGATGTGAAGGGCTACAAGATGACGGCCACCTGCTACGGGTTGTACACCCGCTTCTTCTGCCCGGGCGGTCTCGTCCGCGAATAGACCCCGCGCCGCAGCCGGATCCCGGCAAGGGCCATCTTCGCGGAGCCGCCGTCGCGATACCGTCCAAGAGGCGTCCGGGGGTCTGGGTCAAGGGTTCACCGCCGCAGGCGGCGCTGCAAGCGCCCTTGATGCAGACCGCCGGAGGTCTCAGGTATCGCAAGCGATGGCGCTCCGAAACTGGCCCGGTCATCTTGGTGGTGAGTCAGAGCACCCTAATCTGCCCACGCTTGGACAGTGGCTACAACCGCGCCTGATACAGCTTCACCTTCAGCCCGCCGAAACTGACCGGTGGCCCCGCCGTCAGGCTCAGCCCGGAGGCCTTGGCCAGCCCCCCATCCGAAGTCACCATGCCCAGCCGCCATCCTGTGAACCGCTCGGACAACACAGCGCCCAACGTGCCGTATAGCGCGAACAACAGCTTGCGATTGCCAATACGTGCGCCATAGGGCGGGTTCACCATGACCAGCCCCGGCGGCCCCTCTGGCCGCACCAGATCACTGACCGCGGCGCGGCTGAAATCGCACAGATCCGCCACCCCGGCCCGTTCGGCATTGGCCAGACTCATGCGGATCGCCCCGTCGTCCCGGTCGGATCCGTGGAACTGGGCAGTGACCCCGCGCCGCGCCTGACGCGGCGCCTCTGGCACCGCGACGGCCAGCTTTTCAAAGGCAAAACTGCGGGCCCTCCCCGGGGCCAGCCCCGCCGCCCATTCCGATGCCTCGATGACAAAGGTGCCAGAACCACACATTGGATCGATCACGGTTTCCGACCCGTCATAGCCACAGGCCCGCAGGAACAGCGCCGCCAGCGTTTCGCGCATCGGGGCCTTGCCGACCTGCTGCTTGTGCCCGCGCCGATGCAGCGGCTCACCCGAGGTATCGACCGAGAACACCGCCAGATCATCCTCGATCCGCAGCATGATCCGCACCGCCTCGTCCGCGGCCTCGGTCAAGACCGGCGCGCCGACGGTTTCGGCAATCGCCCGTTCCACCCGCTGCCGCGCCGCGCGGTCGTGATAGATCTTCGAGTTACGACAGCTGACCTCGACCCGCACCGGCACATCCGGGCGCAGGATCCCGGCCCAGTCCAGCTTGCGCGCGCGCTTGTCCAACTGCGCCAGATGCATCGCCCGAAAGCTGGCAAAGCGTGCCAGCACACGGCCTGCGCCGCGCAAGTCACGGTTGGCCCGCGCCACCTCGGCCCAGCCGCCGGCGAAGGTCACACCGCCCGGCACCTGCGCGGCCCCGGCGAATCCCGCCTCCTGCACCTCGGCCAGAAGCATCGGTTCCAGCCCCGGGGGCACGCTTGCGAATATCTCGAATGTCTCGTCCATCACGCTGTCATAGCGGCCAATTCCCCCGAAAGGGAGAGCACATCGCCCCCCATTGCAAATTCCGCGCAGGAGGCCTAAATAGAGGGTCGAGAGGTTGTGCGGGCAGGCGCCTCGCCAACCCGGTCAGGTCCGGAAGGAAGCAGCCGTAACGAGCCCCGCTTGGGTCGTTGCAATCTCTCACCTCAATCGGCCCGGTGCTTTGCGCCGGGCCGTTGCCGTTTCCAGGCCAGAAAAAACCTCAGCCAGACCGGGCGTGGCGCACAAATGGCACCGGATCGCGTTGCGCGGCAAAGGACCAGTTGCGCTGCCACGGCTCAAGGAAGATGCCGCGCTGTACCGCGGCCAGCCGGTCCGACGCCTCATCATGGGCCTCCCCCGCTTCGATCATCAGGCGCAGGGCCAACATGCCGGCGCGCCCGCGTCCGTCACGGCTGTGGATCATCACGCGCCCGCCACCCAACAGCGCCTTGCGTGCTTGTTTGCTGACCGTGAACCATGTTTCCTCAAGCGCGGCACTGGGCGCTTCGCCGCGTGGAATCGGCAGGTGAATCCAGCGTGTGCCCTTGTCCTGAATGTCCTGACCAAGCGACTGCGCTCCGGCATCCAGCATCTCGGACGGGGTCACGAGGGAAATCACCATAGCGGGACGCCAGCTGGACAGGTGGTCCAGATCGCCGCGATAGTCGCCTCTCGCGCCGGGCAGAGGGGAAAAGGCGACGATACCGCCCCCCACCGGCAGGACATGCAGAACGACAGACCCGGCGGTGCCGGCTGTTATCTGCTCATCCTCGACCATTCGGTGTCTCCCCAGTGGCAGCGACGGCGCCCCGACCGCCCCCACGGTCGCGGATTTCCGCCACTGGGGATAATACACGCGGTCCCCGGTCGGCCTAGCGATTCGACAGGGGCAAACCGGGCGAATCCCGCCAGAATCGGGACAGTTGGAGACGGTTTTTCACGTGGTGCGTTCAGAATGCCACGCAAAGGCCCGCGCCCGAAGGCGCGGACCGGCGTCAGACAACCTGTCCGGGGTGCGACTCGGCCCAATCCTCCAGAAAGGCACGGACGTCCTCGCGGGCCGCGAATCCGATTTCGCGCCGTGGCAGGGCAACCCCGTGGGTCAGGGCCATTTCCAGACAACCGACATGATCACGCCCTTCGCGGTCGGGGGCGTTTTCCGCCCCGTGCAGGATGGTCGACAACAAAGTGCCGCCATAGCCGTTGACATGGGACAGGTCTGGTCTTTGATCGAGGAAAAAGCCCATGACCTCGGGCAGCCCCTCCCACCCGGCAGCCTGCACCGGGGGCACGCCCATGCTGTCCAGCTGATCCCAAGGCAGGCCCAGCGCCACCAGCCGCCGCATCTGCGGCAGACGATCCGGCAGGTGCAGGATCTCGCGCAGGATGTTGCGATAGGCTTTGGGCAGGATGGCCGGGTCGATATAGGCACCGCTGCTGTCCTGACCCTCGGCAGCTCCGGCCAACAGGGTTTCTTCGCGTGTTAGTGGAACGACAGCACCGCGTGCCTCGATCGCCTCCGCTACTGCGCGGTTGCCGTGAACGCGGGCAAAGCCATAGGCGCTGGCCCCTTGCCAGATACGGGCCGGATCGGCCCCGGCGTCCAGCAGGATCTCGACCATGCGCCGGTCACAGCCCCGGCGCGCCGCCTGATGCAGGGCGGGCACGACCCAAGGCTGTTCGCCGCCCACTTCGGCCGCGTTGAAGTCGTCCGGCTTTGCCCCGTGTTCAATCAACAGCACCACGGCCGCGTGATCGTGGAAGTCCATGGCGCGGAGCAGCGCATTGGTGCCATGCGGATCGGCCCCCGCCTCCAGCAACATCCGCAGCCCGTCGTGATGACCCAGTTCGGTCGCGTGGTACAGCGACTCGCCATCGTTGGGATTGGCGCCCTGGTCCAAAAGCCAGCGCGCAAGAGTCATGTTGTCCGCATGCCCGATGGCGCCATAAAGCGCGGACAGCAGGTGATCGTCCCCCTCGGCAAAGGGATAGCCGTCGTTCACATCGGCCCCGTGCGCCAAGAGCATCTCGGCCACCGCCAGCATGTCCTCGCGCAGGTCCGGGCGCGCCTTGTGCCAGCGAGAAAAAGCAAGGTGGAGGATCGGCGTTCGCGGCCCCAGCCGTTTGGTCGCCAGTTCGGGATCGCGGGCCAGCGCGGCCGCGACCGCCTCGCGCCGATAAAGGGCGCATTCGAGGCCGAACAACCCGTCGGCAAGATCCGGTGTATCGGCCAGCAAGGTTTCGACCACTGCGTTCTGGCCGTGGAACAACGCGACTTTCAGGCGCTGCTGTCTGGCCGCACGGTCCAGACCGGTGGTTTCCGCCGCCAGTTTCAGGCGCGGCCAGCTGGCAAAACCGTTTTCCTGCGCGATCACATGCAGGAAATCCGCGCGGCGCAGGGCATCCCCGGCGCGCTTGGGCGGGTGTTGTTGCAGGCGCTGCACGGCCCAGACCTCACGCGCGATAAAGGCGCGGTGCAGGCGTTTGGCTTCGAAGCGCAGGGAATCGAGGGAAAGCTCGGTCATGATCGGGTTCCTCCGTCACGGCCCGCGATCCGCTGTATCGGGCCAGAGAAAACCGATGGTGTCGGATTTCTTCGTCGGGAACCGGTGCAGGCGCTTTCCGCGGATCAGGAGGCCGCCGGTGAACGGCCTGCCACAGGCTTGCCGTGTCCGGGCGCGGAAATCAAGCCTCGCGGCCCCTGATCTGCATCACAGCCGATCCGTGTCGAAGGTATCGCAGACATTCGGATCACCCGCATCAAAGCCGCGCGCGAACCAGCGTTGCCGCTGTTCCGAGGTGCCATGTGTAAAGGTATGCGGCTGCGGAACCTTCCCGGCGCGTCGTTGCAGATAGTCATCCCCGATCCGGCGGGCGGCGTTCAGCGCCTCTTGCAGGTCGCCTTTTTCCATCAACCCTTCGACGTTGCGCGCCCAGACGCCGCTGAGGCAATCGGCCTGCAATTCCAGCCTGACGGTCAGGGCGTTGGCGTCACGCTGGCTGGCCTGCTGGCGGGCGGCATTCACTTGCCCGAGGATACCCAGTTCATTCTGCACATGATGGGCCACCTCATGCGCGATGACATAGGCCGCCGCGAAATCGCCCCCGGCCCCAAGCTGCGACCGCATGGTCGCAAAAAACGCCGTGTCCAGATAAGCCTTTTCATCGGCGGGACAGTAGAAAGGGCCGGTGGCCCCCGAAGCCCCGCCGCAGGGGCTGGAGGTCACGCCGGAAAACAACACCAGCACAGGCGGATCATAGGCGCGGCCAAAGGCCTGCGGAAAGATCCCGCCCCAGACCTCTTCGGTGGTGGCCAGCACCTGCGCGCTGAAATCGCCTGCCTGTCGCTCGGCCTCGGTCAGCTCACGCGGGGTGCTGGATTGCGGGCCTTGCTGGCCACCGGTCAGCAGGGGCGTGACGTCGATGCCTGTGAAATAGCCGATGGCCAGAACGAACAGCACGCCGCCCACGCCAAGACCGCCAAGGCCGGCCGCCTTGCCGCCCCGTCCGCGACGATCCTCGACGTTCCGGCTGCGCTTTACATGTCTCAGTCGCATATGGCCCTCCTGCTGTTTCAACCCCGGCGCGGCGTCATCGGTTCCCGGGGCACGTGAACGGCTTGCGATCCCCCCGGCCAAACCGGTAGCTTCCAGAGGCCGCCAAAAGGACCGTTCATGACCGACTCGCCCGCCTATCAGGTGCTCGCCCGCAAGTACCGCCCCGAAACCTTTGCCGATCTCGTCGGGCAGGACGCGATGGTGCGGACACTGAAAAACGCCTTTGCCGCCGATCGCATTGCGCAAGCCTTTATCATGACAGGGATTCGCGGCACGGGGAAAACCACCACCGCCCGCATCATCGCCAAGGGGATGAACTGTATCGGGCCGGATGGACAGGGCGGCCCGACGACCGATCCTTGCGGTCAGTGCGAACATTGCGTCGCCATCATGGAAGGTCGCCACGTCGACGTCATGGAAATGGACGCCGCCAGCCGCACAGGGGTGGGCGACATCCGCGAAATCATCGACAGCGTGCACTACCGGGCGGCCAGCGCACGCTACAAGATCTACATCATCGACGAAGTTCACATGCTGTCGAAAAGCGCCTTCAACGCGCTGCTCAAGACCTTGGAAGAACCGCCCAGCCATGTGAAATTCATCTTTGCCACCACAGAAATCCGGCAGGTGCCGGTCACGGTTCTGTCCCGCTGCCAGCGGTTCGATCTGCGCCGGATCGAGCCCGAGGACATGATCGGCCTGCTGCGCAAGATCGCGACGGCCGAGGGTGCCGAAATCACCGATGATGCGCTGGCGCTGGTGACACGCGCGGCCGAAGGGTCGGCGCGGGATGCGACCTCGCTGCTGGATCAGGCCATTTCGCATGGTGCGGGCGAAACCACCGCCGATCAGGTGCGCGCCATGCTGGGGCTGGCCGACCGGGGCCGGGTCATGGACCTGTTCGAACGGATCATGCGCGGCGATGCGGCGGGCGCGCTGGAGGAACTTTCGGCGCAATATGCCGACGGGGCCGACCCGCTGGCGGTGCTGCGCGACCTGGCCGAACTGACGCATTGGATTTCGGTGGTCAAGATCACGCCAGAGGCGGCGGAGGACCCCACAGTTTCCCCCGATGAACGCGGGCGCGGTCAGGCCTTTGCCGATGGGTTGGGGATGCGCGCGCTGGCACGGGCGTGGCAGATGCTGCTGAAAGCGATCGAAGAGGTTTCGAATGCCCCCTCGGCCATGATGGCTGCCGAAATGGCGGTGATCCGCCTGACTCATGTGGCCGAAGGTCCTTCTCCCGAGGAACTGATGCGGAAATTGCAGGACAGCCCCCCGCCCCCACCGCCTACTGGCGGTCCGGGCGGAGGCCCCGGCGGCGGCGGTTATGCCACCGGCCCCGGTCCGCAGGCCAGCGCGCCGCGCGGATCGGGGGCATCGCAGGGCGGCACCGTGACCGCCCTTGCGCCTGCCGCCTCAGCCGCGCTGGCCCATTACCCGACCTTCGAACATGTGCTGGAGTTGATCCGCACCAACCGCGACGTAAAACTTCTGGTCGAGATCGAAGCCGGGGTGCGTCTTGCCGCCTATCAACCCGGCCGGATCGAGTTCACACCCGCCGACAACGCCGCCCCGGATCTGGCACAGCGGCTTGGCAGCGCCCTGCAACGCTGGACCGGCAATCGCTGGGCAGTCACGCTGGTCAACGGCTGCGAGGCCTTGACCGTGGTTGAGAAACGCGATGCCGCGCGATTGGCGCTGGAGGCCGAAGCAGAGGAACACCCCTTTGTCCGCGCCGCGCTGGCCGCCTTTCCCAAGGCCAAGATCACCAATATCCGCACCGCGCAAGAAGCCGCGACCGAAGCGCTGGAAGAAGCGCTGCCCGAGGTCGAGGACGAATGGGATCCCTTCGAGGAAGAGTGACCATACGGCAGGCTTTTCGCAGGACGCCAACCATGCCAAGTCTCGCACGACGATTTTGTCGTGACTTTAAAACTTGGTGATCGTTATGAAATCTATCCTTCCCGCTCTTATGCTTTTGGGCAGCCCCGTGCTTGCCGGCCAATACTGCGAAATCGATGGCACCGAACGGTTCGCCTGTACGTTCAACAACGGTGCCAAGGCCGTCGAGGTCTGTGATGCGATCTGGCAGGACGGCATGCAGGCCACCTATGGCTATTTTGCGCCCGGCAAGGCCCCGGAACTGGAACTGTCGATGGACATGGCCAGCATCTATTACGTTCCGTGGAATGGTATGACCCGCGTCCCGAACGCATCGGTGACCTTCCGTTCCGAAGACGGCGCATACGGCTACGAGGTGTGGTACGAAGGCGAAGACGGCGGCATCAACGTGTCCCGTGACAACGAGGTTCTGGCGACGCTGGTCTGCGACCCCGGATCTGTCACGCAGGACCTTGACGCGTTGATCGAACGGATCGAGGCGGCTCAGGTCTCGCCGTAACGGCCCGCTTTCGCCGAGAACGGCAGGGCAAGGGTCAGCCCCTTGCCCCACCGCCCCGCCCCTGCGATAACCGCGCAAACCATCCAGCGGAGACAGGTAGATGCTCAAGGGACTCGGCGGTCTTGGCGATATGGCCAAGATGATGAAGCAGGCGCAGGAAATGCAGGCCAAGATGGCCCAGATGCAAGAAGACCTCGCCAATATGACAGTCGTCGGCGAATCCGGTGCCGGTCTGGTCAAGGCCACCGCCACCGCCAAAGGCGAACTGACCGCGCTGGAAATCGACCCCAGCATCTTTGTCCCCGAAGAAAAGGAAGTGGCCGAGGATCTGATCCTTGCCGCGATCAAGGACGCTCAGGCCCGCGCCAGCGACCGCGCGCAGTCGGAAATGCGCGCCCTGACCGAGTCGATGGGCCTGCCCGCCGACATGAAGCTGCCGTTCTGATCCATGCGCGGCATGATCCGGGGTGTGCTTTGCGGCGGTCTGGCCTGCCTTGCCCTGTTGGCCGATGCGCCACGGGCCGAGGCGCAGGCATGGGCCACGCGCGCGCTGTGCTTTCCCCCCCGGATCGAAATCCATGACACGGTCTTTGCCCCCGAGGGCAGGGACGAACTGGAACGGCGCGCGGCCGAAATTCCCAACGGCACCGGCCGTTTCTGGCGGATCGAATCCCCGGCTGGCGCGGTGTCCCATCTTTGGGGCACCATGCACAGCAGCCACCGCAGCGTCCTGACCCTGCCTGCCCCCGTGACCACGGCCATCGAAGGCGCCAGCCACGTTGCCTTGGAAATCGACCCGACCTTCCCGGACCGTGCCAGCCATGATGCCTATATGCGCGGCGACGATGTTTATCGCCCCGATGCCCGCGTCACCGCCTATGCCGATCTGGACCTGCCCCCCCGGATCGAACCGCATCTTGTGACCCGGCTGGGCGCGCTTGGCTGGCCGCGCGATGCCTTGGGTGAACTGAAGCTGGGCACCTTGGCGGAACTGCTGCTGTACGACCCTTGCGAGGATTTCTCGGCCGGGGTTCTGCCCTCGCAGGACAGCTATATCCAGACGCTTGCCCATATTCACGGCATTCCCGTTCTGCCGCTGGAGGACAGCGCCCGCCTGTCGGCCAAGCTGAACACCCCGGGAAACGAGGATCTGGCCCGCGCGATCATCGGCACCTATGCCATCTACCTCATGCCCGGCGGCACGCCCGAGGCCCGCGCCACGGCGCTGGCGCTGTATGGCAGCGGCCAGGTGGGCCTGATGATGGCATGGGACCATGCGCAGGTGACCGCTTCGCTGGGCAACGAAGGCCCTGCGCTATATGCGCGGATGACGGACTACCTGGTGGATGAACGCAATGTGGATTTTGTCAAAGCGGCCAGGGACGCGCTGACAGAGGGGGGCGTTTTTGCCGCTGTCGGGAATTTCCACCTGCCTGGCGAAAACGGCATGATCGAACTGCTGCGGGCCGAAGGGTTTACCGTGACCCGCGTGCCCCTGCCCGGCGAGGCGCTCTGACATGGCGCGCGAAACGAACCCGATCGAGACCCTGATAGACCTGATGGCGCGCCTTCCGGGGTTGGGGCCACGATCCGCGCGGCGCGCCGTTCTCCACCTGATCCGCAAACGCGCCATCCTGCTGGGACCGCTGGCACAAGCCATGAGCGAGGTGGCCGAACGCGCCCGCGAATGCCTGAACTGCGGCAATGTCGGCACCTCCGAGATCTGTTCGATCTGCGCCGATGACACCCGGGCCAACGGCCTGCTCTGCGTGGTCGAAGAGGTGGCCGACCTTTGGGCGATGGAACGCAGTGGCACCTACAAAGGCCGCTATCACGTTCTGGGCGGCACGCTGTCGGCACTGGATGGCGTCGGCCCCGAAGACCTGCGGATTCCGCAGCTGATCCAACGACTGGAGGTCGAAGGCGTGAGCGAGGTGATTCTTGCCCTGAATGCCACCATCGACGGCCAGACAACCGCACATTACATCGCCGACCAGTTGGAAAACCGTGGCATCCAGCTAAGCTCTCTGGCGCAAGGGGTGCCCATCGGCGGCGAGCTGGACTACCTCGACGATGGCACCATCACCGCAGCGCTGAACGCCCGCAAACGTCTGTGACCCGTTAGCGTTGCAGCTGTGCCGCAGTCGTCGGCACAGCGCCGCGACGATACCGTTCTGTTACATGGGCGCTTTAGCGGGCATGGCGCATTCTTTACGAAAAGGCTTTTCGATGAACCGCGTTTCTGTCCTTGCCCTCTCTGTTGCCTTTGCCACCCTCGTCCCGGTCGCTTCGCTGGCGCAACAGTCGGCCTGTGTTCCCGCCACCCCGGATGACGGCGACGAGGTTGTCTGCGCCGGCACCGGGTTGGGCATCGAAGACAGCGGGTTCGACGGCGGGACCGTCACCGTGACCCCGACCGGGGTGATCGATGGCGGCGACCGGGGCCTGCGGGTGGATGACAATGTCATCATCGTCAATGACGGTTCCGTCCGAGGCCCGGGCGACCACGGGATTCAGGGTGACAATGACGTGCATGTCACCAACAACGGCACCGTGATCGGCGTGGGCGGCGACGGTATCAATATCGACAACGATGGCGTGGTCATCAACAACGGTGTGATCACCAGCCTCGACGACGATGGTGTCCAGTTGGAAGACAATCCGCTGGTCATCAACCACGGCACGATCACCGCGCCGGACGAAGGCATCAACGTCAACGTCGATCATGCGAAGGTGACGAACACCGGGACGATCATCGCGGGCGACGACGGCGTGAACGCCGGAGACTTTGCCGAGATCGTGAACTCGGGCCTGATCCAGTCGACCGGAGATCAGGACGCCATTGATCTGGACAGCGGACGGATCACCAACCACGGCAGGCTGATCAGCCTCGGGGCCGAGGACGGGATCGATTTCGACGCCCCCGCCGCCGGGCCGTCCTTTGTCTACAACACTGGCCACATCGAGGGTGAGATCGCCATCAACACCGATGGGGGCGATCTGGCGGTCCATGAAGTCGTGAACAAGGGCACGTTGATCGGGCGTGGCGGCACCGCGCTGAACCTTGGCGGCGGCGACGACATGCTGACTCTGCTGGACGGCAGCCGGATCACCGGCGCGATCGAGATGGGGGCCGGAGCCGACACGCTGCGGGTTCTGACCCGGCAATCGCAGGTTCTGACCTTCGGCAGCCTGCCCGAAACGATCGAGGTCAAGGGGGGCGGTTTTCTCCTTGTCGATGGCAGTGGGCCCGGCCTTGGCGGCGGCAAGATCCCGGCAGCCGCGCTGGGTGCGCCGTTCCTCGTGGTGGTCGACGAAGCCCCGGTTTCCTCAGCGGACCGCCTGTCGCGCGAACTGGGTATGGGCATCGGCGGCAGCGTGTTGGATTTTCGCGCGGAACAGGGGCCGTGGCTGGGCACCTTCGCCACATCCGGCGCAATTGCTCCTGATGCCAGCCAGGGCGCGAACTATGACGGACGCGGCGTGACGCTGGGCTATACGACGCGGTGGGCTGGCCTTGCGCCCTTTATCGGCTATGGGCAGGGTGCCAGCGATCTGGACGATGGTGTGACCGAAACCCGGATCCGGTCCTATTTCGTGGGCCTTGGCATCTCTGGCGAACGCGGCCGGTTCAGCTATGACGGTGCGCTTTATGCCGGGCGGACGCACAACAAGATCAGCAGCCCCGATTTCCGCACCGGTTCCGCCGATTTCGACGGTCAGTTGTTGGGGATCAGCCTGCGCGGCACCGGCCTGCTCTGGCAGAATCCGACGGCGGGATATGGCATCGACATGGTGGTGCAGGGCGACTACCTCCGCCACAAGACCGAAGGGTACGACGTGACCGGCCTTGCCGGGGGACGGATCGGTGAACGGACCACAACCAGCACCGCATTGCGGCTGGAAATAGGCCTTCCGATGCAAATGGATGATCTGTCGATGCGGCCCTATCTGGCGGTGACAACCTTTGGCGGCACGCCGGACGACATCACCTTTTCACTTGGCGGGGCCAGCACCAGCTTTGATGCCGCCGATGTCAGTGGGGGCGGGGCCATGACGCTGGGAACCAGCTTTGACACCGGCAGAACCGGGCTCAAGGGTCGTGCCGAGGTGTCGCGCGACGTCGATCGTGAAACCTTCTGGGGCATCAAGCTGGGCATGGAATTCTGAAGTCCGCCTGATTTCCCAATGAAAAGAAAAAAGGCGCCCCGGATCGGGACGCCCTTTGTGGGACGGTGGGCGGGGCGATATGGTCCGCAAGGGGCAGGAGCGGCGCCCCGCCGTCCATCTCAGCGTTCGTCTTCGTCGTCGTCCTTGTCGCCGCCGGGCAGGTTAAAGAAACTGTCCGCGTCAAGGTAATCATCGTCGCTCTTGCGCGAGTCTTCGTCGTCCTCATCGCCGCGCGGATCGGACAGGCTGAAGGTCTCAAGCCCCTCGATCGCCGAAGGCAGGCGGGGTTCGGGATCCATGTCGAGGCTCTGCTCGGTCGAAACCAGCTTGCGGCGCTCGTCGTCCGTCATCACCCGCTCCAGATCTTTCGCGGCCTTGGCCACGGCAGCATCCAGTTCGGATTGCTTGCACAGACCCAGTGCCACCGGGTCGATGGGCTGCATGTTCTGGATGTTCCAGTGCGTGCGCTCGCGGATCGACTGAATCGTCGGCTTTGTGGTGCCCACCAGCTTGGCAATCTGGCTGTCTGCCAGTTCCGGGTGGAATTTGACCAGCCAGAGGATCGCGTTCGGACGGTCCTGCCGCTTGGACAGCGGGGTATAGCGCGGGCCACGGCGCTTTTCCTCGTCGCGGGCGGCGGGGTTGTGCTTGAGCTTCAGCTTGTGCAGCGGGTTCTTTTCCGCCTTGTCGATCTCGGACTGTTCCAGCTGGTTGTTCGCAACCGGGTCAAAGCCCTTGACCCCGGTGGCCACGTCCCCGTCGGCGATCCCCTGGATTTCCAGTTCATGGAACCCGGTGAAATCGGCGATCTGCTTGAAGGTCATCGTGGTATTGTCCACCAGCCAGACGGCAGTCGCCTTGGGGTGCAGCAGCTTGGACATTTCGTCTACTCCTTGGTCATGACCGGTTCCGCTGGCAAGCCTCCTGCGCGGCCCGAGGCCGGTCTGGGCCAAGGGCGGCTCCGGCGGGCGGAGCGGGTTACCGTTGTCGGGAAACTCGGCGTCTATATAGTGACCGCAAAGCCAAAGGGGAAGCAAAAATGCGTTTGATGAGTGTTCTGGTGCTGTTTCTGGCCCTGATCGGCGGCGCGTCGCGCGCGGATGGTGAAAAAGCCGGGGTCTTTGATTACTACGTGATGGCGCTTAGCTGGTCGCCGAACTGGTGCGCACTGGAAGGCGATGCCCGCGACGCAGAGCAATGCGAAACAGATGCCGGCTGGATTCTGCACGGTCTGTGGCCGCAGTACCATCGCGGCTGGCCAGCCTTTTGCCCCACGGTTGAACGGGCACCCTCGCGCCGGATGACCGGTGAGATGGCCGACATCATGGGATCCGGCGGTCTGGCCTGGCACCAGTGGAAGAAACACGGCGTTTGTTCTGGCCTTTCGGCCACGCAATACTACGCGCTCTCACGTGAGGCGTATGGACGGATCACCCGCCCCGAGGTCTTTCGAAAGCTGGACAAACCCGTGACGCTGCCCGCCTCGCTGGTCGAAGAGGCCTTTATCAAGGCCAATCCGACGCTGGAGCCGGACATGATCACCGTCACCTGCAAGGACAGCCACATACAAGAGGTTCGCGTCTGCCTGTCGCGCGACCTTGATCCGGTGCCCTGCGGTCGCGACGTGGTGCGGGACTGTACGTTGAAAGACGCGCAATTCACGCCGATCCGCTGACGGTCCGGCGGGCGGCCCCGGCACCGCCCGCCTGACGCAGGTCAAAGACGTGCAAAAATCGGAATGCGATATTTCTCCCGCTCGCTCCTGACGGAGCGGCGCAAGCCATCAACCGGGAGGAACAGATGACACGCATTCAGACGCTGGCCGCCGCGGCCCTTTTGGCCGTCGCCTCGGCCCCGCAGGTTCAGGCCGGGGATTGTACCGGCTGGGTGGTGGGGGTTCGTCCGATCAGCCAGTACAACCATGCGGGCGGAAACGGTTTTCTGGCCGTGCGGACCGGCCCCGGTTCGGGGTATCAACAGATCGGCGAGCTGTATCTGGGTGACGAGATTTCCGTCTGGAATCGCTCGGGCAGCTGGTATCAGGTCCAATGCATGTCCGGGCGATGCACCAACCCGCTTTGGGGGGCGGCAAACCCCAACGGGTGGGTCTATGGCGGATACTTGAACATTGGCGGTGTCTGCCCCTGAGCCCTGTCTCAGTCGTCGAAGGCATAACCGAAACGGGCGATGTCTTCGGCGCAGAGGCCCGCAACCAGAGCACGGGTCCCCGCCTCATAATATGCACGGTAGTCCCTATCCCGGGCCGAGCGGTTTTCATGCGGCATGTCCGGTCGGAAACCGAGGTGGCCGACCAAGGGTGCCATATCCGCGGCCAAATGCTCCAGCCGCAGGAAATGCCCCCTTTCCACACCAGAGGCATCGCGCATGTAGCGCCCATAGGGCCAGGCACGCAGGGTCGCCTGCGTATGTGGATGCCGCAGGAAATCCGCGAAATCATGCGCCTTGGCCAGAGGCACCGCCGGGTGATCGAACTCTTGCGCCCGCAGCCAGTGGTAATAGCTGACCACTCGGTCCCAAGGATTCCGAACAAGGCAGAAACAGAACATGGTGCCGATCTCGTCCCGGCTCAGGGCGCCGTCCAGATCCGCCAGCGTCGAATGTTTCCAGATCCGTCCCCGCGCCCGTTCCGCCAATGCCTTGGCCCGAGCCCTGCGGCGGCGCGCCTTTGGCGTGTCCCCGATCAGGATGTCATCACGATGCGCCCGCGCCTCCAGCGCCAGCGCCATCGAAGTGCCGCCAGTCTTGGGGATGTGGACAAAGATGAAACGGCGGCCCGGGGACAGGATCATGCCCGCAGATTAGCCGCAGGCCGGACCGAAATGAATCCCCCTTACGGGGCTTTTCATGCGCAAGAATCTTGCGCATATTCCGCGCAAACAGAGGCATTTGGAGGAACTCATGGGGTGGCTGGCTGACGAAACCGGATTGGGGCGCAACGCCGCGAACTACGTGCCGCTGACACCGCTCAGCTTTCTGCGCCGCGCGGCGGGGATCTGGCCCGATCACCTTGCCGTTGTCTATGGTCCCCATCGCAAGACCTATGCCCAATACATCGCACGGGTCACGCGGCTGGCCTCGGCCCTGTCAAAGGCGGGTGTACAGCCGGGCGATGTGGTTGCCACCATCCTGCCGAACATTCCCGCCCAGGCCGAGGCGCATTTCGCCGTGCCCGCCTGCGGTGCGATCCTGAACGCGATCAATACGCGGCTGGACGTGGCCACGGTGTCCTACATCCTCGACCACGGCGGTGCCAAGCTGGTGCTCTGCGATCCGCAGTTCCTGCCGGTGCTGGCCGCCGCCATCGAAGACATGGAAGGCCCCGCGCCCATCGTGATCGAGGTGGCCGACGATCACGCTGGCGTTCATGCCTATGGCGACTACACCGAATACGAGGATTTCCTTGCCTCAGGCGATGCGGATTTCAACTGGATCATGCCCGAGGACGAATGGGAAAGCATCGCGCTGAACTATACCTCGGGCACCACAGGGCGGCCCAAGGGCGTGGTCTATCACCATCGCGGTGCCTATCTGAACGCCATGGGCCAGATCGTCAGCTGGCGCATGGTGCTGCACCCGGTTTATCTGACCATCGTGCCGCTGTTCCACTGCAACGGCTGGTGCCACACGTGGATGATGCCCGCGCTTGGCGGCACCGTGGTCTGCTGCCGCGACATCACCGCGCCCGCCATCTATGACGCCATCGCCGACGAAGGCGTGACCCATTTCGGCGGCGCGCCCATCGTGCTGAACATGCTGGTCAACGCCCCAGAGGACCAAAAGCGGGACTTCGACCATATTGTCGAGGTCTTTACCGCGGGTGCGCCCCCTGCCCCTGCCACATTGGCCAAGATCGAACCCATGGGCTTCAACGTCACGCAGGTCTACGGGCTGACAGAAGTTTATGGCCCGGCGACCGAATGCACATGGAAGGCCGAATGGGAACCACTGCAAGGCGACGAGCGCGCCGCGATCAAGGCGCGTCAGGGCGTGGCCATGCCCTTCATGGAAGAGGTCACGGTGCATGACGAGCAGGGCACCGACATCCCCCGCGATGGCGAGACCAAGGGCGAAATCATGTTCCGTGGCAACGGGGTGATGAAAGGCTATTACAAGAACCCCAAGGCCACGGCTGAGGCCTTCAAGGGCGGATTTTTCCATTCCGGCGACATCGCCGTGCAGCATCCCGACAGCTATGTGCAGATCGCCGACCGCGCCAAGGACATCATCATCTCGGGCGGCGAGAATATCTCGTCGGTCGAGGTCGAAGGCGTGCTTATGGCCCATGACGCGGTGCTGCTTTGTGCCGTGGTGGCCAAGCCGGACGAAAAATGGGGAGAAGTGCCCTGCGCCTTTGTCGAACTGAAGGACGGGCACAAGGCCGCCGAAGCCGACCTGATCGCCTTTGCCCGCGAAAGGCTGGCCGGGTTCAAGACGCCCAAGAAAGTGGTGTTTCAGGAATTGCCCAAGACCTCGACCGGCAAGATCCAGAAATTCGCCCTGCGCGAAGCGGCCAAGACGCTGGACTAAGCGGCGCCCCCCCGAAAATCCTTGAAAACAGTGATTGCAATGACATCTGTCATTGCAACCATTGGCATGTTGCCGTCACGTGCGCCTGATTTACAACAGACTGCGGGGCCCTCATGAGCGTCTATGTCATCGCCTGCCTGACCCCGAACCCGGAGCATCAGGACGATTACGAAACCTATCTCAGAGTGGCCATGCCGCTGCTGGACAAGGTGGGGGGCAAACTGTCCCAGCATTTTCCGGTGGGCGACGTGGTGGTCGGCAACAAGCCCGCCGAGGCCATCATGGTGGTCGAATACCCGGACATGGATGCGGTTCACGCACTGTTTCAGAGCGAGGAATACAAGGCGCTTATCCCCGTGCGCGACCGCGCCTTTTCGACCTACAGCGTTTCAATCGTCAGCTGAGGCAATCGCTCACACCCCGGTCGATTGCCCAGCCCCCGCCCCCGTGCTAGCGTCGCCCAAACCCGAGGCAGAGCAGCGCCCGATGACCGCCCTTAAACAATTTGCCCGTCTCGAAGCGACCGGCCTCTGGCGCCCCTCGCCAGAGGATCAGCGGCGTGAGGTTATCGTTTCGCTGGGCGAGGCCACGCTGACGCTTTCGGACATCAATGGCACGGCGCTGGCGCATTGGTCGCTGGGGGCAGTGAACCGCGCCAATGGCAAGGACCTGCCCGCCATTTACCACCCGGACAATGCGCCGGACGAAACGCTGGAGCTTCCGGCTTCGGAAACCGAGATGATCGCAGGCATCGACAGGCTGCTGCGCGCCATCGAACGCCGTCGCCCGCGGCCGGGCAAGCTGCGCTTTCTGTTGACGGGCGGCGTTTTCGCGGCGCTGGCCGCAGCGGCGGTCTTTTGGTTGCCCGGCGCGCTGGAACGCTACGCGGTGACGGTGGTGCCTCCGGTCAAGCGAGCCGAGATCGGCGACAAACTCTTGCGCCATATCGAACGGGTCGCGGGCAAGCCTTGCAATACGCGCGACGCGCGCCTGCCGCTTGAACATCTGTCAGCCCGACTGTTGGAACGGGGCCGGATCGTGATCCTGCCCGGCGGCGCCCAGCTCAGCGCCCATCTGCCGGGCGGTATCATTCTGCTGAACCGGTCGGTGGTCGAGGATCACGAAGATCCCGACGTGGCGGCCGGGTTCGTCCTTACTGAAGCGGTGCGGGTATCCCGCACCGATCCGTTGGCTGCGCTGTTGGATCACGCCGGTCTTGTGGCCAGCCTGCGGCTGCTGACCACCGGCGAACTGCCCGACAATGCGCTGGCCGCCTATGCGGAACAGGTCATGGCCGACACACCGCCCCTTCCGCCAATCGACCCTTTGATCGCCGCCTTTGCCGCCGCCGAGATCCGCAGCTCTCCGTTTGCCTATGCGCTGGACATCACCGGTGAACGCACCCTGCCGCTGATCGAGGCCGACCCAAGGGCCACCGAAGGCAGCCGTCAGGTGCTGAGCGACGCCGACTGGGTACGCCTGCAAGGCATCTGCGGCGCATGAAAACGCCCGCGCAAAGTTGCGCGGGCGGGCTTGGCGATCAGGTTTGATACAGGTTCAGCGGATGTAGGCCTGTGTATACCCGGTGCCGTGCACCCGGCGCAGCGCCATCTGAAGCTGTTCGAACGAGTCATAGGGCCCCACGCGCAGCAGCGAAAAAGCCTGACCATGCCGGGTGGCGCTGGCCATGCGAACCGTCAGGCCCGCCGACTGCAACCGATGAGCGGCGGATTTCGCCTTGTCCTGCGTGGTAAACGCGCCGACCTCGATCCAGCGCCCCACCTTGACCTGCGGCTCGCTGGCCGCTTTGGGCGCATGGCCAGAGGTCGTGACGATGGCTGTCAGGGGCAGCGGCGACTTGGCCTGCCCCACGATCACCGGCGCCTTGACCTCGTGCCGACGGACCTCGGTCACAAGCTTGCGCGGGACGGTGTTGGTCCAGACCTTCTGCGTATCCTGATGCCCCTGCACGGTTTGCCATGCACGGTAGGGGTTCAACCGGTCGTCGACCCATGCAGGGCGATAGCCCGCGGGCACATGTGCCACCTGCGTGTCACGCTGTTCAAAGACGTGATCCGGCACGATCCGGGTATTGGGCGGCAGGGTCAGGCTGCTGCCTTCCCAGCTGTTCTTGTTGTAATAAACATTTTTGCCCGGCGCGGGTGCCTCGCCCCGGCGGATGATCGTCGCGTGCGGAGTCTTTTGCGGACCACAGCTGGCACGCAGTTTCATACCGTTGACGACGCGATAGGTTTCCCCGTTGACGCAGGCGAACTGTCCCTGCACGGCGGCGGGCGCAACCTTTTTGACAACCGGTTTCTTGGCCACCGGGGCCGGGGCGGGTGCGGCGGGCACACGGCGCACCACGCGCGGCGGCTGGGCTGCGACCGGCTTGGCGGCGCGCACTGGTGTCTTGACCTGACGCACCGGTGCGGCGGGTTTCGCCGCCGGAGCGATCTTGATCTCGACGGTTTTGGGGGCGGCGGGTTTCGGTGCCACCGGGGCAGCCGGTGCCGCGGCAGCGGTGGTCCCGAAGGTTGGCGTTTGCCCGCAAATGTGTTGGCGTTGCCGCGACACGCGCGGCACCCATGTCACGGCCCCGTCAAAGCCCGCCCGCACATAAACGCAGCCGCGGCTGTCAACGAACTGCTTGCCCGTGAAAGAGGCTGGTGGAAAGTTGGCCGGAACGTCCCGGACGGAGTTTTGCGCGGCCGCTGGCAGAGAAAAAATTCCGAATCCGGAAACGGCAAGCGCAAAAAAAGAGAGCTTTTTCAAGGTCATGTCTGTCCCCACAGATGATAACCGTTAGAGTACCCCCTTGAAAGACAACCTGTAAAGCCTTGAAAACCTTGGGCAGGCGGAGTTGTCCACAGGTGTGGCACCCCGCAATCGCCGCAATGGCCGGGAATGTCGCAGCGGGCGGAATGCCATTTCCACGGCCTGCGCCCGCTGCGAAAGCTCTGGCCTTATTTGGTGCCGAACATCCGGTCGCCCGCATCGCCCAGGCCGGGAACGATATAGCCCTTTTCGTTCAGCCGTTCGTCCAGCGAGGCCGTCACCACCGGCACATCCGGGTGCGCCTCGGCCATGCGCTTGACGCCTTCGGGGGCGGCCAGCAGGCAAAGGAACCGAATGTCCTTGGCCCCGGCCTCTTTGATGAGGTCGATCGCCGCCGCCGAAGAATTGCCCGTCGCCAGCATCGGGTCAACGACGATAGTCCGGCGTTCCCCCATCTGCTCGGGCAGCTTGTTGTAATATTGAACCGGCTTCAGCGTTTCCTCGTCGCGGTACAGCCCGATAAAACCGACCCGCGCCGCCGGGATCAGTTCAAGGATGCCGTCCAGCAACCCGTTGCCTGCCCGCAGGATCGACACCAGTGCCAGCTTTTTGCCTTCGATCACGGGCGCGTCCATCTCACACAGGGGCGTTTCGATGCGCATGGTCGACATCGGCAGATCGCGGGTGATTTCATAGGCCAGCAACAGGCTGATTTCACGCAGCAACCGCCGAAAGCTTGCGGTCGACGTGGTCTGTTCGCGCATCAATGTCAGCTTGTGCTGCACCAGCGGGTGATCGACGACGGTGAGATGCTCGCTCATGGCTGCTCCAGTCTCTTTTGCACGGCCTCGCGCGTGGCCGCATCGCAGAAAGCGGCATCGAGGGCGGTTCGGTTGATTTCTGACAGCACCTCTTCGTCCCAACCAAAGCTCTTGGCAAGCCCAAGGTACTCATCCCGCATGGTGGTGTGAAAGAACGGCGGGTCGTCGGTCGAAACCGTAACCTTGACCCCGCGTTTGCGCAGCAAATCGATGGGATGGGCCCGCAACGACGGGTAGACCCCCAAAAAGACATTGGACCCCGGGCAAACCTCCAACGTGATTTCACGCTCGGCCAGCATGTCGACCACGGCAAGATCTGCGGCCGCGCGGACGCCGTGGCCGATCCGTTCAACACGCAGATCCTCAACCGCGTCACGAACCTCTTGCGGGCCGTTCCATTCTCCGGCGTGGGTGGTCAGCCGCAGGCCCGCCTCGCGCGCCATGTCAAAACTATAGGCAAAGTCGCGCTGCTTGCCTTTCTTCTCATCCCCGCCCATGCCAAAGCCCACAAGCCAGTCGCCGGCGGTCTCTGCCGCGCACAGCGCGGCGCGCTTGGCCTGTTCCGGGCCGAAATGGCGGATACAGGTAACGATGCCGCGCAGGGTGATGCCCATGTCGCGCTCGGCCGCATCGGCGGCTTCGCGGATCGCGTGCAGATATTCCTTCCACGCCGCAACATCGCCACCGCCGCAGAAATCGGGGCTGAGGAAGGTTTCGGAATACACCACGCCATTGGCGGCGCTTTCCTCCAGAACCGCCGTACACAGCCGCCCGAAATCCTCGGGCGTTTTCAGGACAGAGGTCGCCGCCTCATAGACTTCGAGAAAATGCCAGAAGTCGCGATAGGCGTAAGATCCGTCCTCGTTGAAGATCCCGCTGATGTCGGCGTTCTTTTCTTTGGCCAACCCGCGAATAAAGGCAGGCGGCGCACCGCCTTCGAAATGCAGATGCAATTCAACCTTGGGCAGGCGCGCAATGCGGTCCAGTTGCTCTTCGTCCGTGATCGGGCGGCGGTCTTCTTCTGTCACAGGAAACTCCTTCCCGGCCCTTGCGCCGGAACTTTCAGATGCTCCGCGATAGAGGCCGCAACGTCGGCAAATGCAACCTGCCCGATGCTGCCCGCACCTTTACCTGCGATCAAGACCGGCACGCGTTCGCGCGTGTGGTCGGTGCCGATCCAGCTGGGATCATTGCCATGATCGGCGGTGACCAGCAGCATGTCACCTTCGCGCAGTTTCGGCAGCAGCCGTCCCAGTTCTGCGTCGAACCATTCCAGGTGTCGCGCATAGCCCGCGATATTGCGCCGGTGGCCGTAAAGGCTGTCGAACTCGACGAAATTGGCAAAGGTCAACGATCCTTCCTCGGCCTCATCCACCAGATCCGACAGGTGCCCCATCAGCGTGGCGTCATCACCTTTGCGCACCTCGTCGATGCCGCTCATGGACAGGATGTCACCGATTTTGCCCACGGCATAGACACGGCGCCCGGCCTCCTGCACCCAGTTCGTCAGGATCGGACTGGGTGGCTTTATGGCATAGTCATGCCGGTTGATCGTGCGTTTGAAACTGCCCGGCTCACCGACAAAGGGCCGCGCAATCACCCGGCCCACCTTCATCGCGTGCAGGGTCGGGGCCAGCTTTTCGCAAAGCGCCAGCAGCCGTTCGAGGCCAAAATGCTCTTCATGCGCGGCGATCTGGAACACGCTGTCGGCCGATGTATAGCAGATCGGCCAACCGGTGCGGATATGTTCGGCCCCGTAATCCTCCAGCATCACCGTGCCCGATCCGTGGCAATTGGCCAGCACCGCTTCGGTGCCTGCAATGCGGCAAACCTCGGCGATCAGATCTTGGGGAAAGGCGGGTACGGTGTCGGGGAAATAGTGCCAGTCCCAAGGCACGGGAAGCCCCGCCAGTTCCCAATGGCCCGAGGGCGTGTCCTTGCCCTTGGAGACCTCCGTCGCCGCGCCCCACAGTCCGGTGATCGTCGTTGCATCCGCGCGGGCACCGCCTGTGGCAAGATCCGCCGCCCGGTACAAGCCCAGCGCCGCAAGATTGGGCAGATATAACGGCCCGCTGCGGCCATCCTCGGCCGCGCCGCGCGCACAGGCGTCAAGGATATGGCCCAAGGTATCGGCACCGGTATCCGGCTGGCCATCGTTGAAATAACGGTCCGCGTCCGGCGCGCCGCCGATCCCGACCGAGTCCATGACAACGAGGAATGCGCGCATCAGCTTACCCGTTCCAACACCAGAGGCACATCGGCAGAGGCCGCGTCACCCAGCGTGACGGCCTTCATCACTGCCAGCGCGGCTGCCGCGGCCTGTTCTTCACGCGCCGCATGGACCCGGCACAAAGGTTGCCCCCGCGACAGGCGCGTGCCCAGCCGCACGACGTCCGACAGCCCCACCGCCGGGTTTACCTGATCCGTTTCCACCCGGCGTCCGCCGCCAAGATCCACCACCGCAAGGCCCAGCGCCTCGCCGTCGATCGCGGTGACAACGCCGTCCGTCTGGGCCGGCACTTCCAGAATTACGGTCGCTTCAGGCAGGAACCGGCGCCAATCCTCGACAAAGGACAGCGGCCCGCCCAGCGCATAGATCATCCGCCCGAACCGTTCTGCCGCCGCGCCGCTGGCTATGGCCTTGCGCAGCTTTGCCTCGCCCCCGGTGATCCCGGCCGTCTGCAACAGCTCCGTCCCCAGCGCGACGCTGAGTTCATACAGCGGTCCCTTGTCCTGCCCCGTCAGCACCGCCATCGACACGTCGACCTCCAGCGCATTGCCCAGCGCGGGCGCCAGCGGCTGGGACATATCGGTCAGCAGGGCGGTTGTCGGGCACCCGGCGGCATTGGCCGTGCTGACCAGCGCCTCGGCAAGGGCACGCGCCTCGTCCCGCGTCTTCATGAAGGCACCCGAACCGGTCTTGACGTCCAGAACCAGCGATTGCAGCCCGGCGGCCAGTTTCTTCGACAAGATCGAGGCGGTAATCAGGTCAAGGCTTTCGACCGTCCCGGTCACGTCCCGGATAGCATAAAGTCGCTTGTCCGCCGGGGCAATGTCAGCCGAGGCGCTGACGATGGCACATCCTGCTTCGTTTACAACGTGGCGCAACATGGTCTCATCGACCGAAACGGAATAGCCCGGGATCGCCTCCAGCTTGTCCAGCGTACCGCCCGTATGCCCAAGGCCGCGCCCCGAGATCATCGGCACGTAGACCCCGCAGGCGGCCAGCGCCGGGGCCAGAACCAAAGAGGCGCAGTCGCCCACGCCGCCGGTCGAATGTTTGTCCACCACTGGCGCGTCCAGATCCCAGTCCAGCACATGACCGGAATCCCGCATGGCCAGAGTCAACGCCACGCGTCCCGCTTCTGACAAGCCGCGCAGGCAGACCCCCATGGCAAAAGCCCCGGCCTGCGCGGCACTGACGGTGCCATCGGCCAGTCCCTGCGCAAACCACGCCAGTTCACGGGTGGACGGTTCTTCTCCCTTGCGCAGTTCGGAAATGACGCCGCGGGCATCCATCAGGCGCGATCCATGTGGCTGTTCGCAAAGGCCCCCGGCAGCAAGTCGGCCACGCTGACCTTTTGTTCCGCGCCATCGACGGTCGCCAGGGTAACCGGCGTTCCGGCCTTGGCAAATTCGAAAAGTTTCTGCCGACATCCGCCGCAGGGCGGCACCGGGTGGGCGCTGTCGGCGATGACATAGGCCTCGGCGATTTCGGTTTCACCCGCGGCGATCATGGCCGCAATGGCCCCCGCTTCGGCGCAGGTGCCTTCGGGATAGGCCACGTTTTCCACGTTGCAGCCCACAAAAACCGCGCCGGACGGCGTGCGCAGGGCGGCCCCTACCTTGAAATGCGAATAGGGCGCATAGGCGTTTTCGCGCACGGCGCGGGCCGCTTCGGCCAGATCGGCGGTTTCGCTGGTGGGTTGGGCCATGCGCAGGATCTCCCTCGACAGTTGCGCCCCATGTTGCGAAGCCGCCCTGCGGATTGCAAGGGGGCGCGCAGCGGCACTGTTAGCGGGAACAGCCACATTTGCCCCGCGAAACGCGGCGGTTTGCAATTTTCAAGGATGATCTAAACTGGTATCGCAGCCGCGACTCCTGATCGCGGGAGCCAGGGATCGTTTAACGCTAAACAAATTCCTCGGGAGGGGCTCTTCATGACCGATACACCCAACGAAACATTGCGCCAAGCGGCCCTGTTTTACCACGAGAACCCCAAACCCGGAAAGCTGGAAGTCCGCGCGACCAAGCCACTGGCCAACGGGCGCGACCTCAGCCGGGCCTACTCTCCGGGGGTCGCCGAGGCCTGCCTTGAAATCAAGGCCGATGAAAGCGCGGCCGCCCGTTACACCACGCGCGGCAACCTCGTTGCGGTGGTTTCCAACGGAACGGCGGTGTTGGGGCTGGGAAATATCGGTGCGCTGGCCTCGAAACCGGTGATGGAAGGCAAGGCCGTCCTGTTCAAGAAATTCGCCAACATCGACTGTTTCGACATCGAGGTGAACGAACCCGATCCCGAGAAACTGGCCAATATCGTCTGCGCGCTGGAACCGACCTTTGGCGCGATCAACCTCGAAGACATCAAGGCGCCGGATTGTTTTATCGTTGAACGAATTTGCCGCGAACGGATGAACATCCCGGTTTTCCACGACGATCAGCACGGCACCGCCATCGTCGTCGGGGCGGCGGCGACCAATGCGCTGCATGTGGCGGGCAAGGACTGGGCCGACATCAAGGTGGTGTCCACCGGCGGCGGCGCGGCAGGTATCGCCTGCCTGAACATGTTGCTGAAGCTGGGCGTCAAGCGCGAGAACGTCTGGCTCTGTGACATTCACGGGCTGGTCTACGAAGGCCGCGAAGAGGACATGAACCCGCAGAAATCCTGCTTTGCGCAGCCCTCGGACAAGCGCACGCTGGACGATGTGATCGACGGTGCCGACCTTTTCCTCGGCCTGTCCGGCCCCGGCGTCCTGAAGCCGGAACAGGTGGCCCGCATGGCCGACCGTCCGATCATCTTTGCCCTTGCCAACCCGACCCCCGAGATCATGCCCGACCTCGCCCGCGAGGCCGCGCCGGATGCGATCATCGCCACGGGCCGCAGCGATTTCCCCAATCAGGTCAACAACGTCCTCTGTTTCCCCTTCATCTTCCGGGGCGCGCTGGACGTGGGCGCGACCGAGATCAACGACGCCATGCAGGTGGCCTGTGTCGAGGGCATCGCGGCCCTCGCCCGCGCCACCACCAGCGCCGAGGCCGCTGCGGCCTATAGCGGGGAGCAGCTGACCTTTGGCACGGAATACCTGATCCCGAAACCGTTTGATCCGCGCCTGTCGGGCATCGTGTCCTCGGCCGTGGCGCGCGCGGCGATGGAAAGCGGTGTCGCCACCCGTCCGCTGGCCGATCTGGACGCCTACAAGCAGCGCCTCGACGCCAGCGTCTATAAGTCCGCCCTGCTGATGCGCCCGGTCTTTCAGGCCGCCGCCACCGCCAGCCGCCGCATCGTCTTTGCCGAGGGCGAGGACGAACGCGTGCTGCGCGCCGCGCAGGCGATCCTGGAAGAGACCACCGAGACGCCGATCCTGATCGGCCGCCCCGAGGTCATCAACACGCGCTGCGAACGGCTTGGCCTTGAAATCCGGCCGGATCGCGATTTCAACATCGTGAACCCGGAAAACGACCCGCGCTATCGCGATTACTGGGAAACCTATCACCAGATCATGGCCCGCCGCGGCGTCACCCCCGATCTGGCCCGCGCGATCATGCGCACCAACACCACCGCCATCGGCGCCATCATGGTGCATCGCGGCGAGGCCGACAGCCTGATCTGCGGCACCTTCGGCGAATATCGCTGGCACCTGAATTACGTGCGTCAGATCCTTGGCACCAAGAAATTGCACCCGCATGGGGCGCTGTCGCTGATGATCCTCGAAGACGGCCCCCTGTTCATCGCCGACACCCATGTCCGACAGTTGCCCAAACCCGATGAACTGGCACAGACCGCCGTCGGTGCCGCCCGTCACGTGCGGCGCTTTGGCATCGAACCCAACGTCGCCTTCTGCTCGCAATCGCAATTCGGCAACCAGTCCGAAGGCTCGGGTCAGCGGCTGCGCGACGCGCTGGAGATCCTCGACGAACGCGGCTGCGACTTCTGCTACGAGGGCGAAATGAACGTGGACAGCGCGCTGGACCCCGATCTGCGCGAACGCCTGTTCCCCGGCAACCGCATGAAAGGCGCGGCCAACGTGCTGATCTTTGGCCATGCGGATGCGGCCTCGGCCACGCGCAACATCCTCAAGATGAAGGGCGGCGGGCTGGAAGTCGGTCCGATCCTGATGGGCATGGGCAACCGCGCCCATATCGTAACACCGTCGATCACCGCGCGCGGCCTGCTGAACATGGCGGCCATCGCCGGAACCCCGGTTGACCACTACAGCTGAGACCGCGCGTCGGCCCGAACCTGCGCGATGGGGGCTCTGCCCCCGTCGCCTCCGGCGCCTCCCCCGAGGTATTTACAAAACCAAAGAAGGGCGCCGCAGCGCCCCTCATACCGGTTGGGAAAAGAGTCCCGCAACGCCCGCCGGGTGTCAGCCCTTGGCGTAACCCAGTGCTTGCAGGGCTTCTTTGATCTCATCCAGAATTGCCGGATCGTCGATCGTGGCGGGCATCTTGTAGTCTTTCCCGTCCGCGATGGAGACCATGGTGCCGCGCAGGATCTTGCCCGAGCGGGTCTTGGGCAGGCGGTCCACCACGCAGGCGAGCTTGAACGCCGCAACAGGGCCGATCTTTTCGCGCACCAGTTTGACGCTTTCCTTGACGATCTCGTCATGCGGGCGGTTGGTGCCCGCGTTCAGGCAGAGGAAGCCCAGCGGCAACTGACCTTTCAGCTGGTCGGTCACACCGATCACCGCGCATTCGGCCACGTCGGGATGGGCGGCCAGCACCTCTTCCATGCCGCCGGTGGACAGGCGGTGGCCCGCGACGTTGATGACGTCATCGGTGCGCGCCATGATGTAGACATATCCGTCCTCATCAATCATGCCCGCGTCGCCGGTTTCATAGTAACCGGGGAAATGTTCAAGGTAGCTTTTCTTGAACCGCGCCTCGGCGTTCCACAGCGTCGGCAGTGTTCCCGGCGGCAGCGGCAGCTTGATCGCGATTGCGCCCAATTCGCCGCGCGGCATCTGGTGTCCGCCTTCGTCGAGGATCTGGATGTCATAGCCCGGCATCGGCTTTGCCGGAGAACCCAGCTTGATCGGCAGCTCTTCGATCCCCAAGGGGTTGCCGGCGATGCAATAGCCGGTCTCCGTCTGCCACCAGTGGTCGATCACCGGCACGTTCAGCTGGTTTTGCGCCCATTCGATGGTGTCCGGGTCCGCGCGTTCGCCGGCAAGGAAAACCGCCCGCAGGCCCGAGAGGTCGTATTTCTTGACAAATTCACCCTTGGGGTCTTCGCGTTTCACGGCCCGGAAAGCCGTGGGCGCGGTGAAGAAGCTCTTGACCTTGTGCTCTTGGATCACGCGCCAGAAGGTGCCGGCATCGGGCGTGCCCACGGGCTTGCCCTCGAAGACGATGGTGGTGTTGCCGTGAACCAGCGGGCCGTAGGTGATATAGCTGTGGCCTACGACCCAGCCCACGTCCGAGGCCGCCCAGAAGACATCGCCGGGATCGACGTTGTAGAGGTTCTTCATGGTCCAGTTCAGCGCCACGAGGTGGCCGCCGGTGGGGCGCACGACGCCCTTGGGCTGACCGGTGGTGCCGGAGGTATAGAGGATATAGGCAGGATGGTTGCCCTCGACCGGGACACATTCCGCCGGCTCGACGCCGTACTGGAACCCGTGCCAGTTATAGTCGCGCCCCTCGATCAGCTGCGCCACTTCCTGCTCGCGCTGGAAGATCACGCAGAAATCGGGCTTGTGCTCGGACAGTTCGATGGCGCCATCCAGCAGCGGTTTGTAGTGGACCACGCGGCCCGGTTCCATCCCGCAGGAGGCGGCGATGATGCATTTGGGCTTGGCGTCGTCGATCCGCACCGCCAGCTCGTTCGAGGCAAAACCGCCGAACACGACCGAATGCACGGCGCCAAGGCGGGCACAGGCCAGCATGGCCTCCAGCGCCTCGGGGATCATCGGCATGTAGATGATGACGCGGTCGCCTTTTTCGACGCCCTTGGCGCGCAGGGCTCCGGCAAGGTTGGCAACCCGGTTGCGCAGTTCGACGTAGGAAATCTCGCGCTTGGTATGGGTGATCGGGCTATCGTAGATGATGGCGGTCTGTTCGCCCCGGCCCGCTTCGACATGGCGGTCCACCGCGTTCCAGCAGGTATTGACCATGCCGTCGGCGAACCATTCGTACATGTGATCGCCCCGGTCAAAGAGCGCCTTCGAAGGCTTCTTTTCCCAGTCGATCGCCTCGGCCGCGGCCATCCAGAAGCCTTCCGGATCGGCCTGAGCGCTGTCATACACGTCTTGATAGCCCATGGGGTTGCCTCCTCTATTCCCTGACAAATCGCTTAGGCGCTGCGTCCGCGACCGGGCAAGCCTGTTACCGACGGTCAGGACACATTATCGCAGAAGATTTGCGGAATCCGCCTGCAAAGATTTGCAAACCCGCCGAATAATTGCTGCCTGATTTGATGATTCACCCAGTTTGCAAAGTTTCGATTCGGCCTTGGTGCCAAGGTTGCAAAGTTACTGCGGAAAGACGCATTGCGCAGAAGTGATGAGGCTCACGGCTTGACCTGCCCGCGATGCCATGGACTCATCCCCGGAACTCGCGAAAGGAGAATCTCGATGCAAAGCAAGGCCTTCAGGGCGCTGATCCTCGCCATTGCCGCTTTCTGGTCCTGGACCGGCACCGCCATGGCGAATTGGGAGTTCATCGGCGGCGAAGGTGCAACCGACCACGCGGCCCGCGTCTGCAACGGATCGGACCAAAGGCTTTGCTTTGAACTGGCTTGCGCGCAGGGCGATCCCTTGTCCTATCGGCTGACCTCGCAGAACATGCCAGACATGGTGGCCGCACCGCGTCTGGACACGCTGCTATTCGTCGGATCGCAACTGGCCGGGTCGCTGGATTTCAGCCACAGCGGGCTGGAAAGCTTTCATGCCCCGCTGGAAGAAACGCATCTGCGGGGCATCAACCGCCTGAAGGCCGGGATCCGGGCGCAGTTGCATGTCTGGTACAGCGCGGACAGCGCGCCCGAGATCCATCGCTTTACCCTGATCGGCTCTAACGCTGCGATCACCGAGGTGCAGAAATACTGCCCGCTGCCCGATTTCGCGGAACGTGAACTGGAACGCCGCACGCTCAAGGACCCCGCCGCGCAGATCTTGGGCGACATGCGGGAGGCTTGCTCGGTTCTGGATGGTCAACTGACCGTCGGCACCGGATTCCAGCAGACGCTGGATATTGATGGCAAACCGCCGTTGGACCTGCGCGTCAACCATGGCGCCATGGTCTGTGACAGCACACCTGACATGGTCTGCGGCCCGGCGGGATGCCTGACCTCGTTCTGGATCGGGCTGGAGGATGGCCGCTATCGCCGCGTGTTCCTGAACGCGATTCAGGATGCCGCCGTCACCGGCCAGCCGGGCGTCCTGACGCTCAGCTTCAAGGGATCCGCCTGTGGCGAGTCCGAGGACGCCGGCCCCTGTGGCAAGCGCTATGAACTTGACGGCTTCGACCTGAAACCCCAGCAGTAGGAACCGGCGCGCAGGGACGAGCCACCGGCCGCCCCCGCGCTTTGCCTCATTCGGTAAACGTTACGGTGACCACCGGGTCGCCGGGCAAACCGGCATAGGTCACGCTGGCGGCGCCTTTTGCCTGCGGCGGAGCCAGCAGCGGCCCGATCGACCCGACCGAAATCAGGTCGCCCGCCTTCAGCTCATATCCCTTGGACATCAGCCACAGTACCGCGTTCACCGGATTGCCCAACACCGCGGCCCCCGGCGCCTCTGCCAGCACAGCGCCTTCGGCATCGCGCACAGTGACCGTCATCGCCGCAAGCGCCGCCAGCATCGCCGCCTCATCGTCGACCGGCAGGGCAGCGCCCAGCACCCCCATGCGGGCGGCCACACCATTGGCCGTCAGCGTCACCGCGTTGATCGGTTCACCGGCGGCATAGACAATATCCGGCAGTTCAATGAACGGATGCACGGCCGAGATATGCGCAATGGCCTCTTCGGGTGTTTTGGCGTCGTTGATCGCGGCATCGCCGACCACAAGGATCAGGTCCGCCTCGAACAGAGACCGCGCGCCAAAGTTCACCGGCACCTCGGCACCGTTGTCCAGCATCATGTCACGGTACAGGACACCGGCCACCGGTTCGCTTGCTCCAAAACGTTCCTGCGCGGGCTTGCTGGTCAGCCCCGCCTTGTAGCCGATGACCGGCCCAAGATGCGGCACCATGGCCGCCACCAGCTTATCTTGGGTACAGCGCGCATCCTCCATGCTGCCGTCCGGGATCAACGCGGCGGTCGGCGTCTTGGACAGGTAGTCAGCGACATAGCCCGCAATGGCCGCATCATCCGCGCACTCTGCCCGCACGACGCCCGCGGCCAGCATTGCACCAGTGGCGACAATGGGCCCCCATTTCGAATTCAACATCAAATCCTCCCTCGGTTGGCGCGTTTTGGCCATGGCCTCCCCCTGCCAGCCTGACGCATGGCGACGAGTCGGGCAACGACCAAACCTGCCGGGTAAAGGTCAGACGAATTGTTCGCGGATCAGCCGCTCTTCCAGCCCATGGCCCGGATCGAACAGCACCCGGTGCGCCACATTCGGTTCCGACCGGATATGCACCGCCAGCACGTCGCGCACCTCGGATCCGTCCGCCTCCGCCATGACGGGCCGCTTGTCGGCTTCCAGCACGTCAAAGCTGACCTCTGCCGATTTCGGCAGCAATGCGCCCCGCCAGCGACGCGGACGAAAAGCCGCCACCGGGGTCAACGCCAGCACATCCGCCCCAATGGGCAGGATCGGCCCGTGCGCCGAGTAATTATAGGCGGTCGATCCTGCGGGCGTGGCAACCAGCGCCCCGTCGCAGACCAGTTCCGCCATGCGCACCTGCCCGTCGACGCTGATCCGCAGGCGCGCGGCCTGTGACCCGGACCGGTGCAGTGACACCTCGTTGATCGCCAGCGCGTGATGTTCGGTCCCGTCCGCGCATTGTGCGCGCATCGCCAGCGGGTTGATCACTGCCTCTTCCGCTGCGGTCAGCCGCTCTACCAGCCCGTGTTCCGAATATTCATTCATCAGAAAGCCGACCGTGCCCCGATTCATACCGTAGACCGGCACCTCCAGCGCCTGCGTCCGATGCATCGTGTGCAACATGAACCCGTCACCGCCCAGCGCAACGATCACATCCGCTCCCTGTTCCGCATGATCGCCGTAACGGCGGCTCAGCCCGGCAAGGGCGGCCTGCGCAACAGGCGCGCGCGAGGCGCAAAAAGCGATCCGTAAGCTCATCGGGGGTTTCCTGTCGTCTTCATCCGGGGCGGATGGAAGCACATGTTTACCGGCAGGGCCAGTGCCTGCCCGCCAATGCCGCTGGAAACCTCCCCTGCGTCGCTTTAGGTTCTTTGAGACCCGGCAAGTTTCCGATACGAAACATGCCAACCGAATCCAAAGGAGCAGCGCCATGAACGCCCCCCATCGCGACGACGGTTTCTTTACCGAGTCGCTCTCCTCCCGCGATCCCGAAGTTTTCGCCTCGATCACGGGCGAGCTTGGCCGTCAGCGTGACGAGATCGAGCTGATCGCCTCCGAGAACATCGTCTCCCGCGCGGTGATGGAGGCGCAGGGCTCGGTCATGACGAACAAATACGCCGAGGGCTATCCCGGCCGGCGCTATTATGGCGGCTGCCAGTTCGTCGACGTGGCCGAAAACCTTGCCATCGAGCGCGCCAGACAGCTGTTCAACTGCGACTATGCCAATGTGCAGCCGAACTCGGGCAGCCAAGCCAACCAGGGCGTCTATCAGGCGCTGCTGAAACCCGGCGACACCATCCTGGGCATGAGCCTGGATGCCGGCGGCCACCTGACCCACGGCGCGCGGCCGAACCAGTCCGGCAAGTGGTTCAACGCCGTGCAATACGGCGTGCGCCAGCAGGACAACATGCTGGATTACGACCAGGTCGAGGCGCTGGCCAAGGAACACCAGCCCAAGCTGATCATCGCCGGCGGATCGGCCATCCCCCGCCAGATCGATTTCGCCCGCATGCGGCAGATCGCCGACATGGTCGGCGCATATCTGCACGTGGACATGGCGCATTTCGCCGGTCTGGTGGCCGCGGGCGAACATCCCAGCCCCTTCCCGCATGCCCATGTGGCCACCACCACCACGCACAAGACCCTGCGCGGTCCGCGTGGCGGCATGATCCTCACCAATGATGAAGATATCGCCAAGAAAGTGAATTCGGCGATCTTCCCCGGCATTCAGGGCGGCCCTCTGATGCATGTGATCGCCGGCAAGGCGGTGGCCTGCGGCGAGGCGCTGCGCCCCGAGTTCAAGACCTATATCAAGAACGTGGTGAACAACGCGCAGGCGCTGTCGGACCAGCTGATCAAGGGCGGTCTGGACACGGTCACCCATGGCACCGACACGCATGTGGTGCTGGTTGACCTGCGGCCCAAGGGCGTCAAGGGCAATGCCACCGAAAAGGCGCTTGGGCGGGCGCATATCACCTGCAACAAGAACGGCGTGCCCTTCGATCCCGAAAAGCCGACGGTGACCTCGGGCATCCGTCTTGGCTCGCCCGCGGGCACGACGCGCGGCTTTGGCGAGGCCGAGTTCCGCCAGATCGCCGACTGGATCATCGAGGTGGTCGACGGGCTGGCCGCCAATGGCGAAGAGGGCAACGCCGAGGTCGAGGCCAAGGTCCGCGCCGAGGTCGAAGCCCTCTGCCAGCGCTTCCCCATCTACCCCGGCCTCTGAACCAAACCGGCCAGTACAGCCCAGAACGGCACAGTACAAGACAGTCAGGAAAACCGCCGTGGACATAGCCACGGCGGTTTTTCATATCCCGGCATTCCCGCACACAGCCACAAAAAAGGCCGCTGCAATATGCAGCGGCCCTTCGTTTTCGAGTTTCAGGACCTCAGATGTCCAGCGTGTGGTCACGTTCCCACTTGCTGAAATGAGTCACGAAGGAGTTCCACTCCTGCATCTTCATCTTGATGTAGGAGGACGAGAAATCGTCGCCCATCATCTTCTTCAGTTCCTTGTCCTTGTCATACTCGCGGATCGCGTCGAGCATATTCAGCGGCAGCTTGGGCGCACCGCGGACCTTGTGACCTTCGGCGTACATGTCGATGTCCCAGCGCTTGCCCGGATCGGCTTTGGAATGAATGCCGGACAGGCCCGCAGCGATGATGACCGCCTGCAACAGGTAGGGGTTCGCCGCGCCGTCGGGCAGGCGCAATTCAAAGCGGCCCGGGCCGGGGACGCGCACCATGTGCGTGCGGTTGTTGCCGGTCCATGTCACGCTGTTCGGGGCCCAGGTGGCGCCCGAAATGGTGCGCGGTGCGTTGATCCGCTTATAGCTGTTGACGGTCGGGTTGGTGATCGCCGCCAGCGCCGAGGCGTGCTTCATGATGCCGCCGAGGAAGTGTTTGCCGCGCTCGGAGAGGCCAACTTCGCCGGTCGGGCCTTCGCCTTCGCCGGCAAAGACGTTGGTCTTGGACGCGTCACCCGGGGCATCCCAGACAGAGATATGCGCGTGGCAGCCATTGCCGGTAAGGCCCTCGATGGGCTTGGGCATGAACGTGGCGCGGAAACCGTGCTTTTCGGCGACCGACTTGGTCATGAATTTGAAGAACGAGTGCTGGTCGGCGGTGGTCAGGACATCGTTGAATTCCCAGTTCATTTCGAACTGGCCATTCGCGTCCTCGTGGTCGGTCTGGTAGGGTTTCCAGCCGAGATCCAGCATGTAATCCGCGATCTCGCGCACCACGTCGTAGCGGCGCATCACCGCCTGCTGATCGTAGCAGGGTTTGGCCGCCGTATCGAAGGGGTCCGAGATCTGATCGCCTTCCGGTGTCAGCAGAAAGAATTCGGCCTCGATGCCGGTCTTGACGTGCAGACCCACTTCGGCGGCTTCGGCGATCAGGCGCTTGAGCACGTTGCGCGGGGCCTGTTCGACGGGTTTGCCTTCCATGACGCAATCGGCGGCCACCCAGGCCACGTCCGGCTGCCAGGGCAGTTGGATGACGGAGGACGGATCCGGCACGGCCAGCATGTCGGGGTGCGCGGGAGTCAGATCCAGCCAGGTTGCAAATCCAGCGAACCCGGCGCCGTCTTCCTGCATGTCGGCAATGGCCGCTGCGGGCACCAGCTTGGCGCGCTGGCCACCGAAGAGATCGGTGAAGGAGATCATGAAATACTTGACGCCGCGTTCAGCGGCGTAGGTGGCGAGGTCGATCTTTGCGTCCGGCGCGACCTGATCTTTTGCCATTTGTGTCATCCTCTCTGTCCTATTGTGTCGCGATGGTCGTCATCTGTCTGGGCGCCATCTTGTGAAGCGGCGCGGCCCCCTGCAAGAGGCCGCGCCCTGTGTTTCAGAAACCGGGTTTGCCGGGGTACCATTCGGTGCCGGCGAGAGGGACGCGGGCCATGGCCGCGGCTTCCATCGTCAGCGCGCACAGATCCTCGGGTTCGAGGTTGTGCAGGTTGTTGTGGCCACAGGCGCGGGCGATGGTCTGCGCTTCCAGCGTCATGACGCTGAGATAGTTGCGCAGGTGACGCCCGGCTTCGACCGGGTCCAGACGCATTTGCAGTTCGGCGTCCTGGGTGGTGATGCCCGCCGGATCCAGACCTTCGTGCCAGTCGTCATAGGCACCCGAAGTGGTGCCCAGCTTCTGGTATTCGGATTCCCAACGGGGGTCGTTGTCACCAAGTGCGATCAGGGCGGCAGTGCCGATGGCGACCGCGTCTGCGCCAAGCGCCATGGCCTTGGCCACGTCGGCGCCGGTGCGGATGCCGCCGGAAACGATCAGCTGAACCTCACGGTGCACGCCCAGATCCTGAAGCGCCTGAACCGCCGGGCGGATGCAAGCCAGCGTCGGCAGGCCCACGTGTTCGATGAACACGTCCTGCGTCGCGGCAGTGCCGCCCTGCATGCCATCCAGAACCACGACATCCGCACCAGCCTTCACCGCCAGGGCTGTGTCGTAATAGGGGCGGGTGCCGCCAACCTTGACGTAGATCGGCTTTTCCCACGCGGTAATTTCGCGCAGTTCGAGGATCTTGATTTCCAGATCGTCCGGGCCGGTCCAGTCGGGGTGACGGCAGGCCGAACGCTGGTCGATGCCCTTGGGCAGGTTGCGCATCTCGGCCACGCGGTCCGAGATCTTTTGACCCAGCAGCATACCGCCGCCGCCGGGCTTGGCGCCCTGGCCAACCACAACTTCGATGGCGTCCGCCTTGCGCAGGTCGTCGGGGTTCATCCCGTAGCGCGAGGGCAGGTACTGATAGACCAGTTTGGACGAATGGCCGCGTTCTTCGGGGGTCATGCCGCCGTCGCCCGTGGTGGTCGATGTGCCCGCTGCCGAAGCGCCGCGTCCCAGCGCCTCTTTTGCGCGGCCCGACAGGGCACCGAAGGACATGCCCGCGATGGTGATCGGAATATCCAGCTCGATGGGCTTTTTCGCAAAGCGCGTGCCAAGGGTCACCTTGGTGTCGCATTTCTCACGGTAGCCTTCGAGAGGATAGCGCGACACCGAAGCGCCGAGGAACAGAAGGTCATCGAAATGCGGTACGCGGCGCTTGGCCCCGCCACCGCGGATGTCGTAGATGCCGGTCGCCGCGGCGCGACGGATTTCGGCGTTGATCGGGTTCGAAAACGTTGCCGACTGGATCGGCATCGTCCGAGGGGGCGTCTTGTCCTTGATGTCTTTCACGCTCATGTCTCCCTCAGTACGCGTTGTCGACTTTGAAGTTGTACAGCTGACGGGCAGAGCCGTAGCGCTTGAACTCTTCGGGTTTGGCATCGCTTCCGGCGCGTTCCAGCAGGTCGCGCAGGATTTCGATGTGCTCGGGGCGCATCTCTTTTTCGATGCAGTCCGCGCCCAGCGATTTCACCGAACCGCGCACGAAGAGGCGTGCCTCGTAGATCGAGTCACCCAAAGCGTCGCCCGCGTCGCCACAGACCACAAGGTTCCCTGATTGCGCCATGAAGGCCGACATGTGGCCGACATTGCCATGCACAACGATGTTGATCCCCTTCATGGAGATGCCGCACCGCGACGAGGCATTGCCCTTGATGACCAGCAGACCGCCGTGGCCGGTGGCGCCGGCGTATTGGCTGGCGTCGCCTTCGATGACCACGGTGCCGGACATCATGTTTTCGGCCACGCCGGGGCCGGCCGAGCCATGCACATGCACGGTGGCCTGCTTGTTCATGCCGGCGGTGTAATAGCCGGTCGACCCTTTGACGCTGACCTCAATGGGGGCATCCAGACCCACGGCCACCGCATGGCTGCCGCGCGGGTTCACGATTTCCCAGCTGGTCTGATTGGTGTCATTGGCCTGGGCATGGAGCGCGGCGTTCAGCTCGCGCAGGCTGTTGGCTTGAAGATCGTAGGTCTGCATCATGCCGCCTTCTTTTTCGGGTTGGGGGCCGCTTCGTGGGTCCAGAAATAGACGGTCGCGGGTTCGGGTTCCCAGACGCGGGCGGTTTCGATACCCGGCAGGTTCACCAGCGCCCGATATTCCGAACCGAAGGCCACGTATTGATCGGTCTCGGCCATGACGGCGGGTTTGCAGGCGATCGGGTCGCGCACAACGCCGAAACCGTCCTTGGTGCCGACGACGAAGTTGAAGAAACCGTCGAGATCCTCAAGCGAGGCTTCCAGCGCTTCGCCCAGCGTCGCGCCGTTCTGCATCTTCCACGTCAGGTAGGCTGCGCCGACCTCGGTGTCGTTCTGGGTTTCGATGTGGATGCCTTCGCGTTGCAGCTTGCGGCGCAGCGAGTTGTGGTTCGACAGCGAGCCATTGTGCACAAGGCACTGGTCGGATCCGGTATTGAACGGGTGCGCGCCCAGTGTGGTCACGGCGGATTCAGTCGCCATCCGGGTGTGGCCGATGCCATGGGTGCCGGACATCTTGGAAATGTCGAAACGCGCCGCCACGTCTTTGGGCAGGCCGACTTCCTTGTAGATTTCCAGCGTGTCGCCAAAGGACATGGTCCGCACGTCGGGGGCAATCTCGCGCAGGGCGGTCCGGGCCTCGTCGGCCTTGCCGGCGGGGACGCTGAGCACCGCGTGGGTGCTGTTGCGGGTCAGGGTGACGGCGCCACCAAGGGCCGCACCCAGTTTGTCGGCCAGTCCGTCAAATGCCGTTTCCGGATCTTCGGCCTGAACGGTGAGTTTCGATGCCGAAGTGTCTTCGGCCCCGTAAATCGCGATCCCGGCGCTATCGGGGCCGCGGTCGGTCATGGTGATCAGCATATCGGTGAGCAAGGCACCCAGCTGAGGCTCAAGCGCCTTGTCTTTCAAAAACAGTCCGACAATTCCGCACATTCTGGTGTCGCTCCACTTTCTTGATTCTACCCATGTCGGGTGATGGGATCAGGCTAGCACCGGATTTCCATTGCCGCAACTAGGATGAATATTTTTTTCCTTAGAGGCAAGAGCGGGCACAGCCGCTCTTGCCGAATGACGGGTCAGTAGCGTTCGACGCTTTGCTGCACCTTCTCGTGGTCCAGCGCCCTTTGCTTGGCTTTCTCAAGGTGTTCATTCTCGCGGATGAACTGGACGCGATGCCAACCCAGCCAGAAGATCACGCCCAAGGCGACCATCAGCATCTCGTGCCCCTGGAAGGGATAGATCGGACCGACATCCGCCAGATCGACGGCCCAGCTTTCGTAACCAATCGTAGACATGGTGATGTCTCCTTATTCCGCGGGGGTGAGTTTGGTGGCCAGATGCGCCTTGTCGGCCTCGATGATGGCCTCCTTGGCTTCTTCGTAGGCATGGTGTTCAGCGTAATCGAGACCTTCAAGCTCGACCTCCTCGGGGATCCGCAGAACGCCCATGGCTGCCTGAATTTTGGACACCACGAAGGCCGGCACAAAGCCAAGACCAAAGAACATGATCAGCGCGCCGGTGATCTGACCCACCGGGTTGATCGTGGCATATCCTTCATACGGTGACGAAGGCGCCCCCCAGAGGACAAAGCCCGCGATGACGAGGCCGACGAAACCGGCGTAACCGTGCACGGCGACCGCGCCCACCGCATCGTCAAGCTTGAACCGGCGTTCTACCCAGAAGTGCAGGCGGTAGACGATGACCACGCCGACGGCGGCGATCAGCATCGCTTGCACCGGGTGATACAGGTCATTGCCCGCAGAGGCGGTGATGACACCGGCCAGACCGCCGGAGAAGGTCCAGAAGGCATCGCCCTTGGACACGACATAGGCCGCCATCAACCCGCCCGAGAGCGACATCAGGAAGTTGAAGGTGATCCCCGACAGCGACGTCGGTGCCAGATAGATGTTGGTGGCCGTCCATGTGGTGCCGGTGATCTGGCCGCCAATGGCCTCGGGCGAAATGGCGGGCACGTTGCAGGCGGCGTAGAAACCCCAGAAGCCGGTGTAGATGAGGAAGATGCCGATGGTCAGCATCCACGGGTTATGCGGGGGGATGTCCCGCGGGGTGCCATCGGCCGCGAACTTGCCGATACGCGGGCCAAGCACCGCGATGACCCCAAGGGCATAGCCACCGGCAATCGCGTGGATCACCCCCGATGCATAGGCATCGTGGTAGCCAAGGTATTTCACCATCCAACCGTCATAGTGCCAGCCCCATGCGGCATCGATGATCCACCAGACCGACCCGATCAGCACCGCGTGTACCCAAAGCGCCGAAGAGCGGATGCGTTCGATCACAGCGCCGGACACGATCGAGGCCGCCGTCCAGGAGAACAAAAGGAAGGCCGCCCAGAAGACGCCGGTGATTCGGTCGGCGGCGTTCGGGCCCATGGTTTCGGCCCAGGGCAGGTTGCCCGAACCCATGTCGTGGTCGAGTCCACCAAAGAAGGGGAACATGGGGAAGGCCCAGTAGATCCACCAACCGAAGAAGAAGAACGTCACCGTGACGAGCGGGATCACCATGACGTTTTTCATCAATGTATGCATGTGGTTGCGTCGGCGGCTTGCACCGACTTCATACATGCAGAACCCGACGTGAATCAGGAACATGAAGACCACAGTCACCCAGTAGTAAAACTCGGTGAACACCGTGGTCAGGGCGTTCAGGTTGCCGTCCATTTTGCTTTCTCCCTGCGTTTCGGACTTTAATTTTGGTTCAAGTTATTTTACCTATGGGAAGCCATTTTCATTCACCCTGTCAAATTTTTTTCACTGTCAGGGTGTATCGGTTGCGGTTTTGCCCGCTTTCCGAACGCGCCGGGGCCGCATTTGCGAAGTTTCCCGGCAGGAAAAAAATCTGAACACAAGTATTGATTTTTGAAATCGCTTGGGTCTCAATATCCGCCAACCTCGAATGACAGGGAGAGACGCGATGGCGATCATCTACAGAACGTCGGCACTGGCTCAGCGCCACGCCGAGATCGGCGGTGAGCTGGAAGATTGGAACGGCATGGGGACGGCGTGGTTCTATGACCACTCCGACGAACGCGCCAAGGCCGACTACGAGGCGGTGCGCACCAAGGCGGGCCTCATGGACGTCTCGGGCCTGAAAAAGATCCACCTCAGCGGGCCGCATGCCGCCGCGGTGATTGATCGCGCCACCACCCGGAACGTCGACAAGCTGATGCCGGGCCGCGCGGTTTATGCCGCGATGCTGGACGACCGCGGATTGTTCATCGACGACTGCGTGATCTATCGCCTGTCGGTCAACAACTGGCTGCTTGTGCACGGCACCGGAACCGGCCACGAAAGCCTTGCCATGGCAGCCTACGGCAAGAACGTCTCGATGATCTTCGACGACGACCTGCACGACATGTCACTGCAAGGCCCCGTTGCCGTGGACTTCCTTGCCAAGCACGTGCCCGGCATCCGTGATCTTGCCTATTTCGGCATCATCCAGACCAAGCTGTTCGGCAAACCGGTCATGATCTCGCGCACCGGCTATACCGGCGAACGCGGCTACGAGATCTTCTGCGAAGGTCGCCACGCCATCGAGCTGTGGGACGCGATCCTCGAAGACGGCAAGGACATGGGCATCCGCCCGGTGCAGTTCTCGACCCTCGACCTGCTGCGGACCGAAAGCTACCTGCTGTTCTATCCGGGCGACAACTCGGAAACCTATCCGTTCGACGATGGCCCCTGTGGCGATTCGCTGTGGGAACTGGGGCTGGAGTTCACCGTGTCGCCGGGCAAGAAAGGTTTCCGCGGTGCGGAAAACCACTATGCTCTGGAAGGCAAAGAGCGGTTCAAGATCTACGGTGTCCGCCTTGAAGGCACCACCGCCGCCGACGAGGGTGCGGAACTGCTCAAGGACGGCAAGCCGGTTGGCGTCGTGACCTACGGGATGCGTTCGGACCTGTTCGACCACACGGTCGGCATCGCGCGGATGCCGGTGGACTGCGCGGTTCCGGGCACCCAGTTGACCGTTCGCAACGCCGACGGGACCGAGATCCCCTGCGTTGCCGAAGAGATGCCCTTCTACGACAAGGACAAGTCGATCCGGACCGCCAAGGGCTGATATTTGACACTGCAGAAGGCGCGACCCCGAAGGGCGCGCCTTTTTGCCACCAATAATCCGCAGGGAGAAACGGCAGCATGTCGAAATTCAAATTCCCCGAAAGCATCCGCAGCCGGCCTGTCTACGGCACGCTCGAACCGCGACCGGGAAAGGCGCACCTGATGATCGCCGATGCCGAGGGCGCCGAGGCGCTTTTGGACCTCGCGGCGCAGGATGCCGAGATTTTCCGCACCGCGCATATCATCTATATCCCCAAGGCCACGGGCGAGACCTATGTCGACCGCCTGAAGGCGCTGGAGCCCGCGCAATTCTATGTTGGCCCCAGTTACGAGGCTTCGGTCCAGCGGATCCGCCGCGTGTTGTCCGACGCCCACATGGGGCTTCAGGTCTACCTGACGGGGACCGAGGGACTGATGGGGCAGGCGCAGAACGAGGCGATGACCGCTGGCATCCCCCATACCGCGATCCAGACCGAACATCGCGGATCGGTGGCGCGCCGTATGCAATGCGTGCATTGCAAGGGCATCACCGAGGACGTGATGACCGATCCCTTCGTCTGTTCGCATTGCGGGCTGAACCTGTTTGTGCGCGACCACTACTCGCGTCGGCTGGCCGCGTTCCAGGGTGTCTGCATCGACGCCGAGGATCCCGGAAACGTGCCCGAACCCGTGGAGCTTTACAAATGAGTGCTGCCCCCCAGAAAGCCAAGGCCGGCGCCGAGAAGATCGAAGTCGAAGTCAGCGCCATCGTGCCGCTGAACGAGCTTGTGACCCGGTTCGAGTTCAAACGCCGCGACGGCAAGCCCTTCCCGCCGTTTTCGGCCGGGGCGCATACCGTGGTCGAGATGAACGACAACGGCCGCACCCGCCTGAACCCCTATTCGCTGATGTCCGACCCCGCCGACCAGTCGATCTATGCCATCTCGGTGCGTCGCGATGACGAAGGCCGGGGCGGATCGGTGTTCATGCATCGCAACGTCAAGGTCGGCGACGCGATGACAATCACCTATCCGGTGAACCTGTTCCCGCTGGATCTGCGCGGGCGCAAACATGTCTTCCTTGCCGGCGGTATCGGCATCACGCCCTTCATGGCGATGATTGCGCATCTGGAACGCATGGGCGGCGCGTGGGAACTGCACTATGCCTGCCGCAGCAAGGCGTTGGGATCCTATGTCGACGAGCTGACCTCGCGCCATCCGAACAAGGTGCATGTCTATTACGATGACCAGAAACAGGCCATCGCGCTGGAGGATCTTCTGGACGGACAGCCCCTTGGCACGCATGTCTATGTCTGCGGCCCGCAAGGCATGATCCAATGGGTGCACAAGACCGCCGAGGCCCATGGCTGGCCGGACGAAAACGTGCACTCTGAGGAATTCCTTGCCCCGCAACCCGGCAAACCTTTCGAGGTGCGCCTGTGCAAATCCGACATCACCATTCAGGTGGGCGAACACGAAAGCCTGCTGGAGGCGATGGAACGTTGTGGCGTCGAGGCGCCCTTCCTGTGTCGGGGCGGCGCCTGCGGCCAATGTGAGACCGATGTGGTCGAGGCGGATGGCGAGTTCGTCCACCGCGATCACTGGCTGGACGACGAAGACCACGCCAGCGGAAAGAAGATCATGCCCTGCGTCAGCCGTTTTGTCGGCAAGACGCTGGTTCTGGACCGATAGGGGAGCGCGACCATGACGATTCAATTCAACGAAGAGACTTTCCGCGACGATTACTCGTTCCGCAATTCGGACTGGGCAATCAAACGCTTCCCGTTCCCGTTCCACGAAGACAGCTACATGTACTCGGTGAACATGGAACAGCATCGGGGCGGACCGGCCGGGTCGGTCTATGAAAAACGGTTCGACGTTGACGAACATTATGTTTCGGAAATGCGGGACCGCGCGATTGTGCTGGCTGATGACCCTTTGCGCTGCCAGTCGCTGCCGCATATGACGCTGGCCGGATGGGACACGCTGGAACTGATCATGGTCAGCAAGTCCGAGGATTATCCGGACCTGTTCGAACTGCACCGTGATGGCGACCGCTGGCGCTGGATCAACAAGCCGATGGGGATCGACCACAGCTTTACCTTCCTCGATGAAACCACGCTGCCTTGCGGGCCGCTGGAATACATCACGCGGCAGGCGCAGGGCGATTTCGCGGTGCTCGATCAGCGCAACGACATGCTCTACATGGATGCGGGCATGGTCACGACCCAGGCGGACTGGAGCCTTGATTTCGATATCGGCATGGACTTCTTCGAGTGGCACGCGCCTGTGCCGCTGGCCCATGAGATGGGGATTTTCAAGCGCGCGCTGAAATTCCTGCTGAACGTCCAGCAGGGTGCCCCGGCGCGGCGGCTGAACTGGACAATGACGGTGAACCCGCTGTTGGACACCAGCCCCGAGAACTATCACAAATGGGGAGTGCAGAAGACCACGCTGACGCCCGAGAACATCGGTTCGAAACAGCACCTGCGGGTCGAGTTGCAGACCTTCTACCGTCTGCCCCGGTCAAACGCGCTGCTGTTCCCGATCCGCTGTTACCTGATTGCCTTTCAGGACATCGTATCGGTGCCGAAATGGGGCCGCCGTTTGCATCGTGTTGTCCGTGACCTGCCCGAAGAGCTGGCGACCTATAAAGGGTTCATCGCCAACCGTCCGATGATGCTGGACTATCTCAGCCAGTTCGACGATGGCCTGCCGACGTCGCCGGGGGTCTGGCCGGATCTTGAAACCGAACCGCCGCTTCAGAAATGATGTGGCCCGGCCAAGCTCCCGATGTCCGGGGGCTTGGCCTTCTGTCCCGGATCAGCTTTTCTGCGGGTAACAGATGATCGAAAGATAACGCGCGGGCAGTTCGGTCAGCACTTCGGGCCCGTGCGGCGCATCGGCGTCAAAGAACAACGTGTCACCGGGTTCCAGTGGGTAGTGTTCCTTGCCATGCAGGTAGCCAATCCTGCCTTCCAGCATGTAGATCATCTCGATCCCGTCGTGTTGGAAGGTCTTGAAGGTGTCGGCCTCGGAATTCAGAGTGATGAGATAGGGTTCCACGATCACGCCGCTGGAGTTCGATCCGATATGTCCCAGCAAGCTGTACTGATGCCCGGCACGCGTGCCGGCGCGTTCGATTTCCAAACCTTCGCCGGCCTTGGTGTGTACGGCCTCGCGTCGTTCCTCGTAGCCTTTGAAAAAGGCGGTCAGGGGCACCGAAAGCGCATTGGCCAGCGTCTGCAAGGTGGTGAGCGAAGGCGAGGTGTTGCCGTTCTCGATCTTGGACAGCATACCAATGGACAGGTCGGTCAGCTTGGAAAGTTCCGCGACGGTGATGCCCTTTTGTTTGCGATAGGCGCGCACCTCGCGTCCGATCGCCACCTCCAGCACCTTCTCGCGCTCATCGCGAAGACTGTGCGGATCCTGGATCAGTTTGGTCATGGGCTTCGTCGTCTCAATCTTCATGCTGACCCTCAAGATTTAGCGGCAAAAAACGGCAACTGCTACCGGTCAACAGTCTAGCGAAAATTCACTCCATTGCAAAAAAGTTTTCCCGTGGTTAAAAATTGGTCGGATTGGGCGGAGATTGGTTCAGATGACTAAGACAATCGGCTTCCTTCTGTTCCCGGGTTTCCCGATGGCGTGTCTGACATCGGTGATCGAACCCCTGCGCGCGGCAAATGAAATCTCGCGCAGCACAGCCTTTGAATGGACCTTGATCGCCGAGGCCCCCATGCCGGTTCAATCCAGTGCGGGCATCCCGTTCGAGCCGCAATCCCTGTTGGAAACGGTGGAAGAGGTGGATTACCTGCTGTTACTGTCCGCACCGTCAGTGCGGTTTTCGGACCCCCGCAGCGCTGCGCATCTGCGCCGTTTGGGGCGGCATGGCTGCACCCTTGGGGCGATCAGCGGCGGGGTGTTCCCATTGGTCCGAAGTGGTGCTGTCCCGGGTGAAAAGCTGTCCGTTCACTGGTGTTACGAGGCCGCATTCGCCACCGAATTCCCGGAAATTTCTTACAGCGATGAGGTCATCGAGGTTTCAGGACGTTGCGTCACGGCCTCTGGGGCGGCTGCGGCCTTTGATCTGGCGCTGGGATTCATCGACGATGCCCTTGGCGGTCACGTCGCGACCGAGGTTGCCTGCTGGTTCCAGCACCCGATGATGCGCAAGATCGGGGTCAAGCAATCGGTGCCCGTCCACCTGACCGGCAGCATCAAGGACGACCTGTCGCCTATCGTATCAAAAGCAATCGAGGTTTTTGCCGCCGACCTGACCGACCCGCCCTCTGTCGCCGAAGTTGCGGCGCAACTAGAAATCACGCCCCGCCACCTTGAGCGCAGTTTCAAGCAGGCCACCGGGCAGAACCCGACCACCTATTTCCGGTGGTTGCGAATGCAGGCGGCACGTCAGATCGTGATGTACACAAATGACGCGGTGGCGGATGTGGCGGCGGCGGTGGGCTATGCCAGCGCCAAGCATTTCACCCGCCATTACCGCGCCGAATACGGGCTGAGCCCGCAGGAGGATCGCAAACGGATCAACCTGTACAGGACCGAGGGCAACCGTCCGGTGCCCTCGGTATAGGTGTTGTCAGGCGGCCGACTTGCAGGCCGTCATCAGCGCGTGGTGCAGCGATCCTGCCGAACTGCGCGGGCCGATCACCGACAGGGCGCGCGGGCCGCGGTTCAGCACGAAACAGCCAAGGTGGTCGATCGAGGTTCGCTGAACCTCGCCCCCCTGCCATGACCGCAGGTCGACCGGGCAGAGCAGTTCCATGATCGACGGCAGTTCATAGCCCGAAAGATCGAACCGGCACCATGCGTCGGTCTGTTCCGTGACGCTGGCATCGGCACCCAGCACCTCTGCCAGGTGATGCGCCAGGTCCTCATGGGTATCCATCGGGGCCTCGACCATCCATTGATCGGGGCCGGTCCAGAAGGCATTGAGCGCACCGCCACCATGGCGCGACGGGGCAGGAACCTCGCCACCGATGAAGGCCGCCAAGGCACTGCGCGCCGCCTCTTCGTGGCCCAGCCGCGCGGCGACAGAGGCCAGCGCAACAGAGGTGACTTCGGTCAGGGTCACCGATCCGATGCTGTCGACGCGCGGATCGGTGGCACCAAGCGGGGTCAGGGGTTTCAGATCATGCACGGAGACGTTCCCCCTCTGGGTCGACAAAATGGGCGCTGACAACTTCGACATCGTGATCGACGCCGGTCAGCGGGCTGACGAGGCGAACAACCTCGCCCAGGCGGGTATCGCCGGATTTCAGGTAGCCGATGCCAATATGGCATCCAAGATTGGGCGAGAAACAGGCCGAGGTGATATAGCCTTGGTCATGTGCCGCATCGACCGGCGACCCCTTGGTCATCAGATGCGCACCGGCAGGCACCTTGTCCTGCGCGTTGACCGGCTTGAAGCCCACCAGTTTCAGCGCGCCATCTTCATTCAGGCCGGGGCGTTCCGAGAGGGTAGACCCGATCGAGTCCTTCTTCTTAGAGACCATGCGACCCATGCCAAGGTTGTTGGCGGTGGTGGTTCCGTTCAGCTCGTTGCCTGCGGCGTGGCCCTTTTCGATCCGCATGACGGACAGCGCTTCGGTGCCATAGGGGGTGACGTCGAACTCTTGGCCCTCTTGCATCAGGCGGCGCATCAGCGCGTCGCCATAGCGGGTCGGCACCGCGATTTCAAACGCCAGTTCGCCCGAGAAGGAGATCCGGAACAACCGCGCCCGCAAGCCGCCGCAAACGGTGATCTCGCCGCAGGCCATGAAGGGAAAGCCTTCGTTCGAGATGTCGAATTCCGGGTCGACGATCTTTTGCAGCAGCTTGCGCGAGTTCGGACCGGCCACGGCATATTGCGCCCATGCTTCGGTGGTGGAAATCAGTTGTACGTCCATGTCCGGGAACAGGACCTGCCGCACGAATTCCATGTGACGATAGACCGGCACCGCGTTGGCGGTGGTGGTGGTGACGACGAAATGATCCTCTGCAAGGCGCGCGGCGGTGCCGTCGTCCATGGCGATCCCGTCTTCGCGCAGCATCAGGCCATAGCGGGTCTTGCCCACCGCCAGTTTGGCAAAGCCATTGGCATAGACCTTGTTCAGGAACTCGGCTGCATCGGTGCCTTGCACGTCGATTTTGCCCAGCGTGGTACAGTCACAGACGCCCACGGATTTCCGGGTTTGCAGAACCTCGCGATCCACGCTTTCCCGCCAATGGGTTTCGCCGGGTTTCGGGAACCATTGCGCGCGCAGCCACATGCCGACCTCGACAAAGACAGCGCCCTGTTCCTCGGCCCAGTAGTGGCTGGGGGTCTTGCGGACGGGGCGGAAATCCTTGTCGCGAGACCGACCCGCCAGCACGCCCATAGCCGTCGGAGTATAGGGCGGGCGGAACATGGTGGTGCCGACCTCGGGGATCTGTTTGCCGGCGACCTCGGCCATGATGGCAAGGCCCGCAATGTTCGAGGTCTTGCCTTGGTCGGTGGCCATGCCCAGCGTGGTATAGCGCTTTAGGTGTTCGACCGAGACAAAGTTTTCCTGATGCGCCAGTTTCACGTCCTTGGCGGTCACGTCGTTCTGTTGATCGACCCAGGCACGTTTTGCACCTTTGACATGCCAGAAGGGTGTCAGGCGCACCGGCGCATCCTCGGCCCGCGGGAGAACCGGGGCAGGGGCCGCCATGCCCAGATCGGACAGGGCCTGTGCCGCTGCTTCTTGTCCCGAAGTCAGCGCACCATGGGTAGAGAACACCCCCTTGGCCGCACCCGCCGGGATAAGGCCGGTCGGCATGGTGCCGCCGGGAACGAAAGCGGCCAGCGTTTCGTCCCATTGCGGGCGACCGCGCTGGTGGCACGTCATGTGAACGTTGGGGTTCCAGCCGCCAGAGACGCCCAGACCGTCAACCAGCAGGGTCCGCGTCTGGCCATTGGCCTGCGTGACCTCGACATGACGCAGGCCAAGCCGTCCGCTGGTGTCGGTGACACGGGCACCCGACAGGATTTCGTAATCCGGAGTGATGCCAGCATCGGGGCGGGTGTCGATCACCGTCACCTTGACACCTTTGGCGTGCAGGTCGGCAGCGGTGCGGTGCCCGTCGTCGTTGTTGGTAAAGACGGCAATCGCCTTGCCCGGTGTGACCGCCCAGCGGTTGGCATAGCTGCGCATGGCCGAGGCCAGCATGATGCCCGGACGGTCGTTGTTTTCAAAGACGATGGGGCGTTCGGTGGCCCCGGCTGCGAGGATCGCGCGCTTGGAATAGATCCGCCACAGGATCTGGCGCGGCTTGCCGGGAGCGGGTTCGGGCAGGTGGTCGCTGACCCGTTCGACCATGCCATAGATGCCGTGGTCAAAGGCTCCGATCACCGTACTGCGCGACATGACGCGAACATTGGGCATCGCGCTCAGACGGGCGACGGCCTGCGCGGCCCAGGCGGTGCCATCCTCATCCGCCAGCAGGCCGCTGTCGGAATTCAGGCGCCCGCCCAGCATATAATCCTCGTCCGCGAGGATCACGCGTGCCCCGGATTCCCCGGCGGTCAACGCCGCGGCAAGACCCGCCGGACCAGCGCCGATGATCAGCAGATCACAGTGCAGAAAACCCTTGTCATAGCTGTCCGGGTCCGGCTCATGCGCAAGCGTGCCCAATCCGGCGGCCTTGCGAATGATCGGCTCATAGACCTTCTCCCAGAAGGCGGCGGGCCACATGAAGGTTTTGTAGTAGAACCCGGCGGCAAAGAAGGTGGACAGCCGGTCGTTGACCGCCATCGCGTCGAATTTCAGCGACGGCCAGCGGTTCTGCGAATTGGCGGTCAGCCCGTCGAACAACTCGGCCGTGGTGGCGCGGGTGTTCGGTTCCTTCCGGGCACCGCTGCGCAGTTCGACGATGGCGTTCGGCTCTTCGGACCCGGCGGTCAGAGGGCCGCGCGGACGGTGATACTTAAAGCTGCGGCCCATGAGGCGCACGCCGTTCGCCAACAGCGCAGAGGCCAGCGTATCCCCCTGAAACCCGCTATAGCGCTTGCCGTCAAAGGTGAAGGACATGGGCTTGTTGCGGTCGATCAGGCCGCCGTTCAGTCGGTTTTTGCCGGTCATTTGGAACGCCCCTCGGCCCGCGCCACATCGCGCGCCAGCTCTACCTTGGTGATTTCATGGGTGGTGGTGTCGCGGGTCACGACCAGCCAGGACCGGTCGCCCTGTTCGTGGAACCACAACTCGCGGTGCAGCCCGGCGGGGTTGTCGCGCAGGTATCCGTATTCGGTGAATTGTGCCACTGCGTCAGGGGCTTGCCAGTCCGGCCGGTGGATCAGGGATGCGTCGCCCTTGTAGACGAATTCGGCGGCGTCGCGGGGGCCGAGGATGGGGTGATTGATCAGCATGTCCGGTCCTCGCTCAATGCAGGTTGGGCTGGTTGCCCATGCCCTTTTCGTCGATCATGTGCCCGGTGGCGAAACGATCAAGGCGATAGGCGGTTGCGGTCTTGTGCGGTGTGTCGGTGGCCAGCAGATGCGCATAGGCAAAGCCCGAGGCAGGCGTGGCCTTGAAGCCGCCGTAACACCAGCCGCCATTGAAATAGAGCCCGTCGATATGGGTGCGGTCGATGATCGGAGAGCCGTCCATCGACATGTCCATGATTCCGCCCCACATACGCAGCAGTCGCGCGCGGCCAAGGTTGGGGAAGATCGCCATGCCGCCTTCGCAGACGTCCTCGACCACGGGCAGGTTGCCGCGCTGTGCGTAAGAGTTGTAGCCGTCGATGTCGCCGCCAAAGACAAGGCCGCCCTTGTCGGACTGGCTGCAATAGAAATGGCCCGCGCCGAAGGTGATGACGCCGGGGAGTAGCGGCTTCAGACCTTCGGACACGAACGCTTGCAGGACATGGCTTTCAATCGGAAGCCGCATGCCTGCCTTCTCCATCAGGCGCGAGGACGACCCCGCAACACAGGCCGCGACCTTGCCTGCCCCGATGAATCCGCGCGAGGTTTCGACACCGGTACAGGTGCCATTTTCGATCCGGAAACCTGTGACCTCGCAATTCTGGATGATGTCGACGCCGTGCTTGTCGGCGGCGCGCGCATAGCCCCAAGCCACGGCATCGTGGCGCACGGTGCCGCCGCGATGCTGGGCCAGTCCGCCCTTGATCGGGAAGCGGGCGTTGTCGACGTTCAGGAACGGATAGCGCGCCACGATCTGCTGGGTGGTCAACAGTTCGGCATCGGCGCCGTTCAGGATCATCGCGTTGCCGCGACGGATAAAGGCATCGCGCTGTGCGTCAGTGTGGATCAGGTTGAGGATACCGCGCTGGCTGACCATCGCGTTGTAGTTCAGTTCCTGCTCCAGTCCTTCCCACAGTTGCAACGAGAACTCGTAGAAGGGTTCGTTGCCGTCCAACAGGTAGTTCGAGCGGATGATCGTGGTGTTGCGGCCGACGTTGCCGCCACCGATCCAGCCCTTTTCCAGCACCGCGATACGCGCCTGCTTGAATTCCTTGGCGAGATAGTAGGCTGTGGCCAGTCCATGACCGCCGCCGCCGATGATGACATAGTCATATTGCGCTTTCGGTGTGGCATCGCGCCATGCCGGACCCCAGCCGCGATGGCCGGTGAGCGCTTCCTTGATGACCTTGAACCCTGAGTAGTGCATAGATTCGGACTCCTTTGTTTCATCTTCGGCCAAAGGCTGGTCCGAGTCGCCGTCCTATTCAGACCGAAACGGGCACAGATCGGACATTTTGCGAAAATCCGGATATTCGTGAAGTGCCGTTGGCATGGTTCGAAACCCGACACAGGGACGCCCTCTAGGGAAACTAAAATTCCCAAAGTGAATTTTTTGGCCGCAAGACCTCCAAGGCGCGCCCTTGGGGTCGCTCTAAGATACTGCTTTTAATATAAGTATTTGGCGGCGCCGACACTTGGACCCACGCATGAAAAAAGCCCCTGCCATTCAGACAGGGGCCAAACCGGACCGTGAAGGGGACAGTTCTTCGGGCCGGGGAGGGGGATGTTTCAGACCCCTTTCTGCCTGAAAGACAGGCAGAGCCGGGGTTGGGTCCTGTGGCAGCACATAACGCGGGGAGTGAGAAAATGCGCATGCCACAGGATAGGAGGCCCGGGACGCCTGTTCGCTCGGCCCCGGGCAACCATCTGGATCAGTTCCGCAGATAGGCCTCCATGCTGTCGTCCAGCGCATCTTTCCACGGGGTGTGGTGAACGGGTGCCATGGTGCCGGTCATCACGGACTTGTAGCTGTTGTTGCGGAAGGCCATGATGTCTTCGGCCTTGTGCTTTTTCCATTCGTAGAAGGCTTGGCAGGCGCCATCGATGTCAAAGCTGGGATAGTCCGTTTCGGCAACCAGCTCTTCGATATAGTCGGCCTGATAACGGATCGCGTATTTCACGTCATCGCTGGCTTCTTCGCGCTCTTCGCGTTCTTTCACATCCGCCAGCATCTGGTCCTTGGTGACGCCGGAAATGTCGATCTTGCCCATGATCGCATCGCGGACCCACCAGGCCTGCGCGTCGAACATGTTGAAGGTGAACCACTGGTCCTGCATGCCAAGGTAGAACATCTGCGGGTTGTGGGCATAGACCACCCCCTTGTAGAGGTCCGCGCTGGCCAGTCGGTTGGCAGTCTTCAGGCGCAGGTCGTCCGGCAGGAAGTTGAAGAAGTGCTTGTAGCCGGTGCACAGGATGATGGCATCCACGTCCTTGGTGGTGCCGTCCGAGAAGTAGACGGTGTTGCCGTCGACCTTTTGCATCGCGGGCTTTTCTTCCCAGTTGTCCGGCCATTTGAAGCCCATGGGCGCGCTGCGATAGCAGGACGTGATCGTCTTGGCCCCGTATTTCCAGCACTGCGATCCGATGTCTTCGGCAGAGTAGGACGAACCGACGACAAGGATGTCCTTGCCCGAGAATTCGCGCGCATCGCGGAAGTCATGCGCATGCACGAGGCGCCCGTTGAAGGCCTCGAAGCCTTCGTAATAGGGCACGTTCGGGGTCGAGAAGTGGCCCGAAGCACAGATCACGTGATCAAAGTCTTCGGAATAGACGTGATCCTTGTCGTGGTCATGCACGGTCACCGTGAACTTGCCGCTGGCATCGTCAAAGTTGATCCAGCGCACGGCAGTGTTAAAGCGGATCCAGTCGCGGACATTGGCCTTTTTCACGCGGCCTTCGATGTAATCGAACAGCACAGCGCGGGGCGGATACGAAGCGATCTGTTTGCCGAAATGCTCTTCAAAGGAATAGTCGGCGAATTCCAGACCTTCCTTGGGGCCGTTGGACCAGAGGTAACGGTACATCGAGCAATGCACGGGTTCGCCATTTTCATCCAGACCGGTGCGCCATGTGTAGTTCCACAGCCCGCCCCAGTTGTCCTGCTTTTCAAAGCAGACGATCTCGGGGATTTCCTCGCCCTTGGCGGCGGCGGATTGGAAGGCGCGCAGCTGGGCCAGCCCGGACGGTCCAGCCCCGATGATCGCGACGCGTTTCTTGCTCATGTCTGTCTCCCTTGTCAGGTGGATTCCAATTGGTTCTTATTGGTTGAACCAAATCTCACCTTTGAGTCCCCGCCTTGTCAACGATTTTTCATCACAGGGAACAAATTTCCCCGCAGATAAAGACGATGGTGACTTGAAAAAGGGCGCGCGAATGGTAGCAATTGGTATGCTCAGCTCCAGTTTCGCACATCGCATCGCTGTTTCTTCGCTGTTTCCCAACGATCGCGTCGGGATGAGCGATCCGGTCAACATCGGATTCCTTGCACCGCTCAGTGGTCCGGTCAGTTCCTGGGGCCTGCCGGGGCTGAACGGGGTCCAGCTATGGGCCGACTGGCTGAACCGGGCCGGTGGCATTCTGATCGGCGGGCGGCGCTATCCGCTGAGAATCATCCCCTTCGATTGCGGCTATGATCCAGAACGCGCGATGGAAGGGGCCCGGCACCTCGTGCTGACAGAGCAGGTCAAACTGCTGATGATGCTGGGCGGCGATACCTTTACCCCGTTGCGCAGCTTTCTGAACCAGCACCGGGTGCTGACCTCGACCCTGCTGCCCAGCGACCTGTCGCCCGATACCCGCTATCTGATCGCCCCATCCGAAGTGCATCCGGTCTTCAACGTGACCGGCGTAGACTGGCTGGCCGAAAACGAACCGGAACGCCGACGGATCGCCATGTGCAGCCAGAAAGATGCGCTTGGCCTGCCATCCACCGCCACCTATCGCGCAGCTTGCGAAGTTGCGGATCTGCCCGTGGTCAAGGACATCCAGTACGATCCCGAGCAAACGGACGTGGCCTCGATCGTGCAGCCGATGCTGGATGCGGAGCCGGATGTTCTTTGCTGGTGCACCAGCTATACGCCGATGGTTCACGCGATGACGGAATATGCGCACCAAAAGGGGTTCAAGGGCCGGATCATGTCCTGCACCTTTGACAACTATCAGCGCGTGGTCGAACGCACCTCGCCCGAGTTCATGGAAGGCACGCTGTTCCAGTTCCCGGATTTCGACGATCCGAAACTGGCGCGCAAGGCGTTTTTCTTCAATCGTCCCAGTGAGTTCTTCAAGGAATATAATGCGCGCTACCCCGGATCATGGAGCGCGGTGAGCTGGGAATATGTCGCCATTCTGGAAATCTGGCACGCAGCAGTGGAAAAGGTCGCCTCGGTCCACCCGGTGTCGGTGCTGACGACGATGAAACAGATGGAACCGGTGACTCACGCCTTTGGTCCGGCGCGCTGGTGGGGGGAACATGTCTTTGGCATCGACAACGCGCTGATCGGAGATTGGCCCGTGGTGCGAATCCAGTCGGGCAAGGCCCGGATTGCCGAATTCCGCTCGGTTCCTGACTGGTTGGAAAAACACGAAGAATTGCTGCGCGATCACATGCGCGCGCTTGGGCAGCTATGGCAGCAGAGGGTTGAAACCGGCGCGCTAACCACGGGTCTCTTGACCCGCGACGCGGTGGACTGACGCCTCAGCCGTCGTGCAGGAACAGCTTTTGTTCCTCGACAAGGTGCAGTTTGGTGATCTCGACCGCGGCCTCGACATCGCGGGTGGCAATGGCATTGAACAGCGAATTGAACCGCGTCTGGTAGCTTTGGATGCGGCCGGGCGTCAGGTGTTTGCGCATCAGGGCGGTGCGAAAGCTTTGGCGGCAAACTTCGATCGTCAGTTCGTAACAGGCTTCGAGCAGCGGGTTCCGCGTTGCCCTCGCGATGGCACGATAGAATTCTTCCTCACAGCGGATGAACTCGTTGAGATCGGTACGCACGGCCTCGATCTGGGCGACGACCTGTGCCAGACCTTCCAGGTCTTTCGGCGTCATGTTCATCACCGCCAGCCGGGTCATTTCCGGTTCGATGATCGATCGGACGATCAGGTGGTCCAGCGGGCTGGTCCGTTCTCCGACCGATCCCGGCACGGGGGCCTCATATCGGTAGGATTGGTAGGTCACGAAACTGCCGCTGCCTTGCCTGCGACGCACCATGTCACGGCCTTCCAGCACGTCGAGCGCCTCGCGCACGGTATTCCGCGACACGCCCAGTTCGGCGGCAAGCGCGCGTTCGCTGGGCAGGCGCGAGTCTGGCGGATATTCCCCCGACTGGATACGCACGAAAAGCTTGTCCACGACGATGCGCACGGTCTCTCCGATGCTCTGGTCGGGCGACAGGTCGGCGCGTCTGGTCTGGGTCATTTTCGGCTTTCCGGGCAAGGGCAGGGCGTTTCCCATGATATTCCATTGGCTTGCTGGACCTCAAGCGACAAGAAAATGAAAAGGCCCCGGCGTGACTGCCGGGGCCTTTCCTTTGGGTCACAGGTTTAGCTGCGCGGCACGTTGTCCGCGTGGGTGACGACATCGGGTTCGAGATCCCAATAGTACTTGTCCAGACCGTCGATCTGGTCGTCATCATCCACCCGCAGGCCAACAGTGGCCTTGAGGATCACCGACAGGATCAGCGCGGTCACGACACCGGTGCCAAGGCAGGTCACAACCCCGGCCAGCTGCATGATCAGCGAGATCTCACCGTGCTGGAACGCATAGGCACCTTCTTCGATGCCAAGATAGCCACCGCGCGGCGTACCCGCCTTGAAGATGCCAAGCGCAACCATGCCGGTGATGCCTGCGCCGATGAACAGCGGAAAGAGCTTATGCTCGTCGATGCCGCGCTTAAGCGTGAATTCATAGACAATGTAGGACGCAAAAGGTGCAACTAGGCCAAGGATAAAGGCCTGCCAGGGCATGTAGACGTCAAAGCCCGAAGCGCCCGCGACGTAACCGGCAAGCGGACCCAACAGCGTGTAGGCATAGTTGCCCGACTTGTAGGCAAGGATCAGGCCGGTGATCGCACCACCCGCCCAGACAAGCGCGTAGTTGTTCAACGCGACGCCGACGCTGGTTTCCGCCATGGTGACGCTGACGGCCAGTGCCTCGGGATCAAAGAAGAACAGGCAGGACAGGATGACCATCGGCAGGCCGGCAAAGATCATCAACAGGCCCGGCGCACAAAGGCCGATGCTGGGCGCAAGGTAGGCCGACACGCGGGCGTGCGGTTCCATCATGCCGGGGCGCTTGCCCAGCATCGGGGTAAAGACCAGCGCCATGCCCGCCGGGAACATATAGACAAAGCCCACGCCAAAGAAGTCATGGAAACCCGCGTTGGTCAGCGGCCCGACCGAGCCCCATGTGGCCCAGCTGAGGATCGAGGACACGACCGCCGCGACCACGCAGACGATATAATAGGCCGCTGGTTTCATCCGCTCCGAGACCGAGAAGTGGAACAGGATGTTGATGATGCCCGCAAAGACCGCGAGGAAGAAGATAAAGATCTGGAAGGTGTTCAGACCGGGGAAAACCGCGGGATCCAACGCGTGGGCGTGAACATTGGTCAGGCCGCCACCCAGCCACCAGTCCTTGACGCTGTCCATCATGGTTGCGCCTTCCATGATGTAATACTGCGCCGCCCAAAAGCCGAAGCCGATGAAATAGTAGGTCGCGAAGCCGAGGAAAAAGCCCAGCGTCTTCTCGATTGTCGAGTTGAACAGGCTCTTGCGGCGCGCGGTGCCCGCGTCGATCATCAGCAAGCCGACGACAACGAGGATCGCGCCAACGGTGCCCGATCCATATAGCAGGTTCTGAACAAGTGAATTCAGCGTCACCTGTTCGGCGTGGATGGTACTTAGGTCCATAACTTCCCTCTTGGTTCTCTATCATGCGCCGGGTTTTTGTCCCGGCTGTTCTTGCTGGCACCATCCGCCTTGTCAGAAGACCAATGGCAGCGTGTTTCAGACCAATTCAGACCCATTGGGCTGAGTGGCACTCTCGTCATGATGCAAAAAAAATGTCACTTATCAAACATTACCTTCACCGAAGGGAAACATTTTTGCCCCGTTTGGGCGAAATTTGCGCGTTCACTGGCGGTCTCCGTGTCTAACCTCAGCGGAAAGAGGTTGAATTCCAATGGACTAAGAAAACATGACCACAACAGAGGCAGATGGACCCGTTCACGGAAAAAATTTGCCTTGAGTCAGGCGTCAGGTGACACAATCTGGCCAATGAGGCGCGCATATGGTCTGGATCGCTGACCAATATTGTCGAATCTTGACGTGTCACGGCACCACGGAAGCTCGGGCAATCCGGTCAGAATACAGGGGGCCGCGCCGCGAAGGACCAAAGCATCGGCAAAAGCAGCCTGACAGCGGTCCTTGTAAAATCATTTGGAAACAAGAGTATATTCAACGCCCTTGGCTTTCCGCGCGAAGAATGGCGCGCGTTGCCGGGCACCAATTTCCCAAGTCAGTACCAATTCAGAATCGTTTTTTTCGCGGCAGACCATTTGGCATGCCCTTGGCCCGGACGGGCTGAAATCGGTCTTGGGCTGGCGTCCAGCAACAAGGCGGGCAGGATCGCTTCCGTTGCGTCCGTTCATCAAACTCTTACAAAAGTTACACTTTTCCGTCTCAACAAGTTTCTAGGGAAGCCGGGTCGGTCACGGATGCCCCGTCGGGGTGTCCAGCGAAGGCTCATCCTGACGGGCCTTTTAGCTGTTTCGTGACCCACGGAAACAAGGACCTACCGGAGCATCTTATGTCTCGCCTTACCCTGACCTCGATCGCCGCAAGCGTTGCGCTCGCCGGCGCCGCCTACGCCGAAACCGAAATCACCCTTTGGCACGCCATGGGCGGTGCGCTTGGTGAAACCGTCAACCAGATCGCCAAAGACTTCAACGCGAGCCAGGACGAGGTCGTTCTGACCCCGGTCTTCAAAGGCACCTACGAAGAAACCCTGACCGCAGGCATCGCCGCCTTCCGCGCTGGCGAACAGCCCGACATCCTGCAAGTGTTCGACGCTGGTGCCGCCACCGTGATCGGTGCCAAGGGCGCAACCGTCCCGGTTCAGGACCTGCTGTCGAACAACGGCGTTGATTTCGACATCAACGACTACATCTCGGGTGTGCGTTACTTCTACGCTGACAGCGAAGGCAAGATGATCGGCATGCCGTTCAACTCGTCCTCGCCGATCATGTACTACAATGTCGACGCTCTGGAAGCGGCTGGCGTGACCCCCCCGAAGACCTGGGAAGAGTTCCAGGACGTGACCGCGCCCGCGCTGAAGGCCGCCGGTTACACCGCGCTGGCCCAGTCGCACCTGCCGTGGATCTTCACCGAGAACTTCATGTCGCGTCACAACCTGCCGTTCGCGACCAACAACAACGGCTATGACGGCGCAGACGGCACCAAGATCCTGGTGAACAACGACGCCATCAAAGCCCATTTCACCGCCGTGACCGAATGGCAGGAGCAGGGCTACTTTGAGTGGTTCGGCACCGGCTGGGGCGACAACCAGACGCCGTTCGAAGAAGGCAAGGTCGCAATCTGGCTGGGGTCCTCGGGTTCCTTCGGTGGTCTTTCGAAAAAGGGCCTGCCGTTTGAATTCTCGGCCACCTACCTGCCGTACTGGGAAGCGGTGACCACCGAGCCCAAGCAGACCTTTATCGGCGGCGCATCGCTGTTCGCCATGGCAGGCAAGTCGGCTGAAGCCAATGCAGCCACCGCCAAGTTCTTTGAATTCCTGACCAAGCCGGAAACCCAGTTCTTCTGGCACAAGGAAACCGGCTACGTTCCGATCACCACCGCCGCCTATGAACTGGCAAAGGCAGAAGGTCACTATGACGCGATGCCCGCCGCCGAAGTCGGCATCCAGCAGCTGTCGCTGCCGGCCGGTGACAATACCCGCGGCTACCGCATGGGCTTCTACGTTCAGATCCGCGACGTGATGAACCGTGAATACGGCCGCATCCTGACCGGCGAAGCCACCGTCGAAGAAGCGTTCGAGCGCATCGAAGACGAAGCCAACAAGCTGCTGGAACGCTTCGCCAAGACCCAGGGCTAAGACCCTTTCATCCATGACCGGGGCGGCCGCGTGAAAACGTGGCCGTTCCGCCTTTGACCGGGACGGACCTTCATGAAACGCGCGGGTTTTGCCACCAGATGGCTGCCGATCCTGCTGCTATTGCCGCAGCTCACCATCATCGCTGTCTTCTTTTACTGGCCTGCGGCGCATGCGCTGCATTCCTCGTTCTACCTTCAGGATCCCTTTGGCTTCGGGTCGACCTTTGTAGGGGTCGAGAACTACACCGACCTCGCGGGGAACGCAGAATACCGGCGGATCGCGTGGTTCACGCTGGTCTTTACGGTGCTGGTCACCTTCTTTTCCCTGGCGCTTGCGCTTTTGCTGGCGGTCAAGGCTGACAAGGTGATCCGGGGCGCGCGCAGTTATCGCACGCTCATCATGTGGGTCTATGCCGTTGCGCCCCCCGTCGCGGGTTTTATCGGGGTGATGATGTTCAACCAAAGCTGGGGCCCGCTGACACGGCTGTCGCAAAGCCTTGGGCATGATTTCCTGCTGGGTGTGAACTACAACGACACGGCCTTTGCCATGGTGCTGGTGTCGGTCTGGAAACAGGTGCCGGTGAACTTCATCTTTTTCCTGTCGGGCCTGCAATCCATCCCGAAATCCGTGCGTGAGGCGGCGTTGATCGACAATGCCTCGGCTGCGGGGCGGTTCTGGCAAGTGACCTTTCCGCTGCTCGCGCCCACCGGGTTTTTCCTTTTGATCATCAACATCACCTACGCGCTGTTCGATACCTTCGGCGTGATCGACACGCTGGTAAAGGGCGAGCCGGGCAACAACCCGATGACGCTGGTCTACAAGGTCTATGTCGACGGGTTCCGCGGCAATGATCTGGGCGGATCCTCGGCGCAGTCTGTCGTCCTGATGATCCTTGTTCTTGCGCTGACGATCTTCCAGTTCCGGCTGGTCGAACGCCGCATCCACTATACCTGAGGAGGTGGGACAATGAGCGAAGCCAACGCCGCCGCCATGGCCATTGCCGCCAGCACCCCCAAGCGCCGCCGCCGCCGCATCAGTGGCGCCACGATCGCGGATCACGCTATCCTGATCCTCGGCGCCGCTTTCATGATGGTGCCGCTGCTGATGGTGCTTCAGATCACCACAATGCCGGATGTCGAAGTCATCAAGACAGGCCCGACGTTCAACATCGGTGATCAGTTCGACGACAATTTCAACAAGGCGATGTTCGAAGCCTCGGGCTTTTCCGGCCAGAACACCGGCAGTCGCATGCTGTTGAACTCGTTCATCCTTGGCATCGGCTTTGCCGTCGGCAAGATCGTGATCGGGATGATGGCCGCCTACGCGATTGTCTATTTCCGCCTGCGTTTCGCCACGCTGGCCTTCTGGATCATTTTCACCACGCTGCTTTTGCCGCTGGAGGTGCGCATCCTGCCGTCCTACGAGGTGGTGCAGAAACTGGGAATGCTGAACAGCTTTCAGGGCCTCATCATCCCGCTGATCGCCTCGGCCACGGCGACCTTCTTCTTTCGCCAGTATTTCCGTTCGGTGCCCGAGGAACTGGTCGAAGCCGCCCGCATCGACGGGGCAGGGCCGATCAAGTTCTTCATCGACATTCTGGTGCCGCTGTCGCGCACGATGATCGCCGCGATGTTCATCATCATGTTCGTCTATGGTTGGAACCAGTATCTCTGGCCGACCATGATCACCACCGAGGAAGACATGTTCACCCTCGTCCGCGGGATCAAGCAGATCACGCAGGTGATGGAAGGCAACCGCATCCCCGAATATGGCCGGGCCAACGTGTTGGCGATCATCGCCATCATCCCGCCGGTCTTCGTCGTCATTTTCTTCCAGAGTTGGTTCGTCAAGGGCCTGACGGAATCCGACAAGTAAGGACAACAGCCATGGCGCATGTCACCCTGAACAACATCCGCAAGGTTTACCCCAACGGGTTCGAGGCTCTGGTTCCCACCAGCTTTGCCATCGACGAGGGCGAGTTCGTCGTCCTCGTCGGTCCGTCCGGTTGCGGCAAGTCCACGCTTTTGCGCATGATCGCGGGGCTGGAAGAGATCACCGAAGGCGAGTTGCATATCGGCAACCGCATGGTCAACGACGTGGATCCGGCCCATCGCGACATCGCGATGGTGTTCCAGAACTACGCGCTGTACCCGCATATGACCGTGCGCAAAAATATCGCCTACGGTCTGAAGAACCGCAAAACGCCCAATGACGTGATAGACACCAAGGTTGCCGAGGCAGCCAAGCTGCTGAACCTTGGCGACTATCTTGATCGCAAGCCCAGCCAGTTGTCTGGCGGTCAGCGTCAGCGGGTGGCCATGGGCCGCGCCATCGTGCGCGACCCTTCGTTGTTCCTGTTCGACGAACCTCTGTCGAACCTCGATGCCAAGCTGCGCAACCAGATGCGGATCGAGATCAAGGCCCTGCAACGCCGTCTGGGCGTGACCTCGGTTTATGTGACCCACGATCAGGTCGAAGCCATGACCATGGCCGACCGGATCATCGTGATGAACGCGGGCCGCGTCGAACAGATCGGCACCCCGCATGAGGTTTATCACCACCCGGCGACAACCTTCGTAGCCTCTTTCATGGGCGCTCCGCCGATGAACCTGCTGAGTGCCGAAGCGCGCGACGGAGCGGTCTTTATGGAAGGTCAGCGGCTGGCCGAGGCCGCCCACAGCGGCCCCGTCACCGCCGGTATCCGCCCCGAGGATTTCCTGCCCGATCCCGCCGGCCCATTGTCGATGGAGGTCAATATCATCGAGGAACTGGGCGCGAACCGTCTGCTGCACGGGACCATCGGGTCCGAACAGATCACCGTTCATGTCGGCAAGGATATGGAAGCCGCGCCCGGTATGCTGGATCTGGCGATCAAACCCGGTGCCGTGTCGCTGTTCCACGCCGAAACCGGGATGCGCCTGTGATGCAGGTGCTGTCCGAACTGCCGCTGGTCACCGAGACCGAACGTGCCGCGCTCCTTGCCGCCCCGCGTACCGCCGAGGCCCACCGCGACCTGTTGGCCGCCACGCCCGCGATGAATGCCGTGCAGACCGGGGGCACGGCATCGGCGCAGGTCTTGCCCGCCGAAATCTCTGTTGTCGCCTGGAACCTCGAACGCTGCCTGTTTCCCAAGGACAGCGCGGCACATATCGCTCCGCGCACGCCGCAGATCGTGCTGTTGTCCGAAATGGATCACGGCATGGCCCGCACCAAACAGCGGCACCCGACCGAAGAGATGGCGGCCGAGTTGGGCATGACCTATGCCTACGGGGTCGAATTTTTCGAGATGGACCTTGGCGGGCCGACGGAACGTCCCTTTTGCGAGGATGATTTCAACGCGCGCGGATGGCACGGCAATGCGATCTTGTCCAAGGTGCCCTTCGACAAGGTCACGATGATCCGGCTGGACGATCACGGCCATTGGTTCACGCCGGACAATGGTGCCGATCCCGGACAGCCGCGCCTTGGCGGGCGCAATGCCATGGCGGCCGTTGTCCCCACCGAGGCGGGGCCGCTTTGCGTGGTTTCGACCCATCTGGAAAGCAACTCTGACCCCGCGCACCGCGAAACCCAGTTCACCCGGCTGATGGATGCTGTGGACGAATTTGCCCCGGACATGCCAGTGCTGATCGGCGGCGATCTGAACACCGGCAACCATGTCCCGCCGGACTACGACTGGCGCAGCGAAACGCTGTTCGCGGCAGCAGAGGCGCGGGGCTATGACTGGTCAATGACCGCCGAGGGCATGACGACACGGCCCAGTCTGATCACCTTGCATCCCGCGCGCCAGATGAAACTGGACTGGTTCTGCGCCCGAGGCCTGACCGGGCTGGACAAGGCGGTGATCCCGTCGCTGGACGCAAATGACCGCCCGCTATCGGATCACGATGCGGTCTGGTGCAGGTGCCGGCGCTAAGGCCGGCACAGGTGCGCGCCCTCAACCAGGGACGCGCATCACAGACAAGGGTTGCAGGACCAGCCCCTCGACCTCACGCGGTTCGGTCGAGTGATTGAACCAGAAACGCTCGGCCCCGGTTGACCGCGTGCGGACGCCCTCGGGCAAGTCGCGCGGGTTGAGACCTGCTTCGGTGGCCAGATTGCACAGTACGCGGGACAGCGCGGTATCATCCAGCCAACCGCAAACATAGTTCATCGGCCCTTGCCGGATGACGGCGGGGCCGCCGTCCTTCAGGTGTTCGACAACATCGAACGCGCCTTCGACATGGTCGCGGTAAGAGGTCAGCGCGCCGCCCGATTGCAGGGGCAGCGGCATGTCGGGCCGCAGGCTTTCCACATGGCTGACGGTCAGGTCCCAGCCGGGCAGATTGGGCGGCAAAGGCACCGGCGTGCGCATGGTGGCGTCCCGGGCCCCGCTGCGCGGGCCCAGAACGCATGGAACACCGCTGTCGCGCAACGCCTGTTTCAACGCATCTGGCATATACATCATGCCGGGCGCCACGATCATCGCATAACCATCCAGATCCGCATCCGGGTGCAGGATGTCGATGGACAAACCCGCGCGGCGCAGCGCGCGATAGGTGTCAAAGACAAGGTCGAAATAGCTCAGGCCCAGCCCGTGCGGCTGGATCGACCATGCCCATTCGGACTCATAGTCGAAGATCAGCGCCAATTCGGCCTGTCCAATGGCCACATCCGGGGCCTCTGCGATCTCTTGCGCGACTTGTATCGCCTCGGTCAGACCGGGCGCGGCCACGCTGTCCGGGCGTAGCAAGCCCGCGTGCATCTGTTCCTGCGCCATCGGCGCCTGACGCCAACGAAAATAACAAACCGCCTCGGCCCCGTGGGCAAAGGCCTCCCAGCTCCACAGCCGGACCATACCGGGCAGGGGGGCGGGGTTGTAAGGTGCCCAGTTTACCGGGCCGGGCTGTTGTTCCATCACCCACCAGCGCCCCTTGCCGACGGCGCGATACAGATCGTGGTGGAATGCCTGAAAATCGGGATCGCCTTGCCGGGCATAGGCGCGTTTATGCGCGTCATCGGCCTTGACCCGGTCCTCGAGAAAGCCCAGCGGATAGCTGTCCCAACTGGCGATTTCCAGATCGTCACCGACCTTGTAGTGATCGAAATCGGTGATCCGGCCCATATAGTTGTGGGCGATCGGGGCATCGGAATGCGCGCGTATGATTTCAACCTGAAGGCGGTTGAAGGCCACCACCTGATCCGAACTGAAACGGCGGAAATCCAGCACATGTGACGGGTTCGGCTCTGTCACCGTGAGATTTGGCAGGTCGATCTGGTCGAAACCGTCGTAGTCCATCGACCAAAAGACATTGCCCCATGCCGTGTTCAGCGCCTCGATATCGCCATCGTTGCCCCTGCCCGGATAGCGGGTGCGCAACCAGCCGCGAAAGGCGCTGCGGGCAGCATCGCTGTAGGAGAGGATGGTATCGTGACAGCCGTATTCATTGTCGGTCTGCCATGCGGCCACGTGCGGATTGCGGCCATAGCGCTTGGCCAACCGGGTCACGATCTCGGCGCATTCTGCCTTGTAACCTTCGTGGCTGAAACAATAATGCCGACGCGAGCCGAACTTGCGCGGTCGGCCTTCGGCGTCGACGGCCAGCATGTCGGGATGCCGGTCCAGCATCCAGCGTGGCGGCGTCGCGGTGGGCGTGCCCAGCACCACCTTCAGCCCGGCTTGCCCGAGGATCTCGATAGCCTCGTCCAGCCAGTCAAAATGAAACTGCCCCGGCTGTGGTTCCAACCGCGACCAGGCGAATTCCCCGATCCGGACCCAGGTCAGCCCTGCGTCGGCCATGCGGCGGGCGTCTTGTTCCCAGATCTCACGCGGCCAGTGTTCGGGGTAGTAACAAGTGCCCAGAGTCCGTTTCATGCGGCCTTGCCCTTGTCATAGGCCGCCACGATAGCGGCGGCGCGCGTGGCGACATCGGCCGCCGTCAGCCCGGGTTTGTACAGCGCCGACCCGATGCCGAACCCGGTCACGCCCACGGCAAACCAATCGGTGAAATTGCCCGCCTCGGCACCGCCCACGGCATAGGTCTTGGCCTCCTTGGGCAGGACAGCCTTGATGGCCTTCAGCCCGTCGGGGCCGATCAACGTGCCGGGAAAGAACTTGAGCCCGTCCGCGCCACAGCGCAGCGCGGTGAAACATTCGGTCGGGGTCATGACACCGGGCAGAGAGATCAGCCCCTTGGCCTTGCTGTGTTCGATCACCACCGGATTGCAATCGGGCGAAACGATCAGCGTGCCGCCCGCCGCCTGAACGGCATCGACGTCTTCGGGGCTGAGAACCGTGCCGGCCCCCACCTGCGCCTGTCCGGCAAGCCCGTTCGCCAGCGTTTCGATGCTGCGCAGCGGTTCGGGCGAATTCAGCGGAACCTCAATCCGGTCGATCCCGGCCTCGACCAGCGCCTGACCGATGCCCAGCACTTGGTCCGGGGTCACTCCGCGCAGGATGGCAATGATTTCTCGGCTCATGATTTCGTCTCCTCAAAGGCGGCGCGCAGGCCCGCCAGTGCAATTTCGGCGCCATCGGTTTCGCGGACCGCGGCCCCCTGTGCGGCCAATGCCTGCCGGTAAAGGTCCGTCAGGCGCGGTGCGCCGATCAGCACGATCTCTCGTCCCAGCCAATAGTCCCGCGCGCCTGCAATTTCCAAGCCCAACAGAAGGCCCGACAGCCGTGCGCGGCTTGTGGCGGGCGAAACGCCGTCCAGCAGCGACCCGGCGCGAAGCGAAAACAGCCGCGACGCAAAGCGTTGCGGCGCGCCCATCGCATCGCTGACAGCGTCCAGAAAGGCACCCCTGTCCCAGTCCGGGCTGTCGACCGAATGCCGCAGAACCGACTGGGTCGACAACAAGGCAAACATCTCTCCGGTCATGAAGGTGCGGAAGCTGACGATTTCCCGCGCGCTGATATGCACCCATTTCGTATGGGTGCCGGGCAGGCAGAGCACGCCGTCGAAATCGGGTGTGGCGCGCAGGTATCCGGCGATCTGCGTTTCCTCGCCCCGCATGACGTCAGGCGGGCTGGCCTGCTGAACACCCGGCAGGATCTGAACATCCAGCCGGGCATCCCGCACCTTTGGGCGCGTGGCCTGTTCCAGTCCCGGTGCGGCACACGGGGTCGACAGGTAGGGGGCCTCGATCCAGCCCTGACGCGCGCCGACCATGCCGCAGGCGATGACCGGCAGTTTGCCGGTTGCAGGCAGGTAGGGCGACAAAAGCCCCAGCAGCGCAGGCTCAAAACCGTCGCGGGTCAGCGTGCCCATGCCCTTGTCCGATGACAGTGCGGCGATCACCTGCCCGTCGGACCCGATCACCCAGGCCCGCAGGTTGGAAGTGCCCCAATCGACGGCGATCCATTCAGGAGAGGGCTGGCTCATCCCGTCACCACCACGCCGCCATCCACGACCATGGACTGGCCGGTCATCATGCGACTGGCATCAGACGCAAGGAACAGCGTGGCATCGACGATGTCGCGCGGTTCAAGGTGATCCTTGAGACACTGGCGGTCCAGATGCGCGGCCAGCGCTTCGGGCGTGGCCCACATGTCCTTTTGCTTGTCGGTCAGCACCCAGCCGGGCGCCAGCGCATTGAAACGGATGCGATCCGGGCCGAACTCGCGCGCCAGCGAGCGGGTCATGCCGTTGATCCCGGAATTGGCGGTCGTGTAGCTGACATATCCCGCATTGCCCATCATGTAGCTGATGGAGGAAAAGTTGACGACCGAACCGCCCCCGGCGGCGCGCATCATCGGCACGACGGCCTGACAGGCAAAGAAATAGGCCTTGAGGTTGATGGCCTGCGACCAGTCCCAAAAGGACGGGTCCACATCCAGCGCGGCGTGCCGTTTGTCATTGGCCGCATTGTTGACCAGCGCCGTGACCGGCCCGTGCGCCTCGCCCGCGCGGGAAATACAGGCTTTCAGCGCATCCAGATCGGTAATGTCGCAGGGCATGTACAGCGGGCGGGCGCCATGTTTGGCCTCCATCTCGTCGCAAAAGCCCGTGGCGTCGGACCGCTGGACAAATCCGACGCGCGCGCCTTGCGCCATGAAACCGTCGGTCAGCGCCGCACCGATCCCGGCGCCGCCGCCGGTGATAAAGACGCTTTTGCCGTCAAGGTCGTGGAAAGTGGCGGTTCCGGTCATCAGTGGCTCTCTCGTGTGACGGGGCGGGTGTCCTTGCCGACAAGGAAATCCAGATCGGCCCCCTGATCGGCCTGAAGCACGTGGTCGACATACATCTTGGCGTAACCGCGGGTGTAGTAAGGTTCGGGCGCGGTCCATTCAGCGCGCCGGCGGGCCAGTTCCTGTTCCGGGACCAGCAGATCCAGAACGCCCTTGCTGGCCGAAACGCGAATGCGGTCGCCCGTGCGCACCAGCGCCAGAGGCCCGCCATCGCTGGCCTCGGGCGAGACATGCAGGATCACGGTGCCAAAGGCGGTGCCGGACATGCGCGCATCGGAAATCCGCACCATGTCGCGCAGGCCTTCTTTGACCAGCTTGGCCGGCAAGGGCATGTCGCCCACTTCGGGCATGCCGGGATACCCCTTGGGACCACAGCCCTTGAGCACAAGAATGCTGTCGGCGGTGACGGGCAGATCCTCGCGGTCGATATTCGCTTTCAGCTCTTCGATGGTTTCAAAGACATAGGCTTCGCCCTCATGTTCAAGCAGCGCATCGGTGGCGGCAGAGGGTTTGACGATGGCCCCCCGCGGCGCAAGGTTGCCGTGCAGCACGCGCAGACCGGCGGCGGGTTTCATGGGGGTATCAAAGCTGCGGATCACGTCGCGGTTATGGCATTCGGCCCCGTCGTGGTAGACCGACAGGTCTCCGCCCAGCACCGTCCGGGCGGGCCGCAACAGATGTTTCAATTCGGCCAGAACGGCGGGCATCCCGCCCGCGTAGCAGAAGTCTTCCATCAGATATTTGCCCGAGGGCATACAGTTGACCAGCAGGGGGATCTCGCTGCCCAGTTCGAAATCCTTGAGGGTCAGGTCAACGCCAACTCGGCCCGCCAGCGCCAGCAGATGCACCACCGCGTTGGTCGACCCGCCGACCGCCGCATTGGCGATAATGGCGTTCTCGAAACTTTCGCGGGTCAGCACGTCGGACGGTTTGAGGTCTTCTTCGACCATCTCGACGATCCGGCGGCCGGTCATATGGGCAAGCGCCATGCGGCGGGCATCCACCGCCGGAAGCGCGGCATTGGTCGGCAGCGCCATCCCAAGCGCCTCGGTCAGCGAGGCCATGGTTGATGCGGTGCCCATGGTCATGCAGACACCCTTGGACCGGCTCATACCGCTTTCGGTGGCCATGAAATCGGCCAGCGTCATCTCTCCGGCCTTTACGGCGGTGGCGAACTTGCGCACATCCGTGCCCGAGCCAAGGTCGCGGCCCTTCCATTTGCCGTTCAACATCGGCCCCGAGGACACGACGATGGTCGGCAAGTCGACCGAGGCCGCGCCCATCAACTGTCCCGGCGTGGTCTTGTCACAGCCGCCAAGCAGCACGACCCCGTCCATGCCATAGGCGCGGATCGACTCCTCGACATCCATGGCCAGAAGGTTGCGGAACAGCATCGCGGTCGGCTTCATCTGGGTTTCGCCCAGCGACATCACCGGGAATTCCACGGGAAAGCCGCCTGCCTCCCAAACGCCGCGTTTGACGCCCTCGGCCAGTTCGCGCAGGCCGGAATTGCAGGGTGTCAGCTCGGACCAGGTATTGCAGATCCCGATGATCGGGCGCCCGTCAAAGACATGGTCCGGAAAGCCTTGGTTCTTCATCCACGACCGGCGGACAAACCCGTCCTTGTCGATCATACCATACCAGCCGCGGTTGCGGCGTTCCTTGGTCAAAGCTGCTCTCCTTTCACAACCCACATGGTCTCGGGAAAGCTCCATGGCAGGGTCAGTCCGTGGTTCATCAGATAGCCGCCGGACAGCACCAGTGGGCCCGATTTGATCACCTGATCGCTGCGCGACAGGTGCGAGGCATCGGCCCGGTTCACCAGTTCGATCCGATAGGAACGGTCCGCCTTCAACCCGGTCAGCCGCAGCGGGCGTGGCGCGATCTGGGCCGAGGTGGCGGGTTTGCCCGCGAAGACGACGAACTGGCTGCCGTCCCGGGCGATCTGCTGTTCGGCCACAATGGAAGGGTCGGCGCTGTCCAGCCGCAGGATGTCACCGCCCGCCATCCATTGTCGGTTTGCCTTCCACCATGTGGTGACGTCACGCAGGACCTGAGTCTCCTCCTCGGTCAGCTCGCGGGGGTCCATCTCGAAGCCCATGTGCCGCTGGGCCGCGACCCAGGCCCGGAAACGGATGTCGATCATCCGCCCGGATGTATGGCAGGTGCGCGGCCCCACGTGACTGCCTGTGACCACAGAAGGCAGGAACAGCGCCGCATTGTGCTGCATCGTCAGCCGTTCCACCGCGTCATTGCTGTCAGACAGCCAGACACGATGGGTGCGGCTCAGGATGCCGAAATCGATCCGCCCGCCGCCCGAGGCACAGCTTTCGATCTCGACCCCGGGATGCGCCGCGCGCAGTCGGTCCAGCAGCGCATAGGTGCCCCGGGCCTGTGCCGCGTCAGGCTGTGGCAGAACGCGGTTGTGATCCCATTTGACATAGTCCACGGCGTTTTCGGAAAGCACCGCGCCGATACAATCAAAGAGGTAATCCTGCACTGCGGGCAGGGCCATGTTCAGCACCATCTGCTGTCGGCCGGGGATCTGGTCTGCATCGCCCAGCACCCAATCGGGGTGCGCACGATAGATGTCAGACTCTTCGTTGATCATCTCGGGTTCGAACCAGATACCAAAGGTCATACCCTCGGCGTGCACATGGTCGATCAGCGGCGTCAGCCCGTCTGGGTACTTGCGCCGGTCGATCTGCCAGTCACCCAGCGAACTGGTGTCGTCATCGCGTTTTCCGAACCAGCCATCATCCAGCACAAAGCGTTCGGCACCCAAGGCGGCAGCGCGGCTGGCGATCTCTTTCAACTCGGGCAGGGTGTGATCGAAATAGACCGCCTCCCAACAGTTGTAATGCACCGGGCGTGGGCGGGCGGGATCGGGGAATTGCACGATCCGGTCGCGCAGGTGACGCTGAAAGCCGGTGGCACAGCCATTCAGCCCGCTTTCAGAGAAAACCGCGAACAGCGTCGCCGAGGCAAAGCGCGTGGCGGGGGCGGTCTCTGTCTCCTTTGCGTGGCCGAACTGGACCTGCCGCCGGCCGTCGGGCAGTTCCTCGGCCACCATCCGGTGCCCGCCGGACCAACCGTAATGGAAGGCATGGACCTCTCCGGCGGTGTTGGTCGCACCCCGTCCCGGCAGGATCAATGCGGGGAAATGTTCATGCCCCGTGCGGCCCGTGCGGCTTTCGCGCAGTCGGATCCCGGCGGACCATGGCGTGCGGTTTTCCTGAAACTCGCCGCACCAGCGTCCGGCAAAGTCGATCATCTCGTCGCAAAGCTGCGGCGCCGGAAAGACCGGGGCAGCCAGCCAGTGCAGGCGCATCTCCTGCGGGCTTGCGACCTCGGCGCTAGCCTCGATCACATGGGTTTCGGGATCAATCGCGAAATGCGCGGCATAGCGCAGCCCGCTCGCCTCATCCGCATAGCGCAGGGTCAGCGTCTGGCTCCCTGTCTCGGCCCCGGCAAGGCGGAACTTTGGCAGGCAGGCACGCCCGTCAGCATGGCGGATCAGCAGCCCCGGTTGACCGGGAAAGCTGCGCGTGGCCTCGGGGCAGATCGACAGCTCGGGGTTTGCGTCCAGCATCCCACCGGTTACGTCGATGGCATGGGCCGCCGTCAGGGTCTCAAGGATTTCATCATCCGGCAGACGCGCGCCCCAATAGACCACCTCGGCAAGGTGGCCGTTTCGGGAGGCGAGGACCAGCGTCTGCCGACTGTCATCCAGCCGCCAGCTTTGGATCATTTCACGGCTCCAAGGGTCAGACCGGCAATGAAATGCCGTTGCATGAGAAAGAACATCAGCACTGGCGGCAGTGCGGCCACGATCGACCCCGCCGAGACAAGGTGCCAGGCGGCGACCCACTGACCGTTCAGCGAATACAGACCGGCAGTGATCGGCTGGTTGTCTGCGCCCTGCGTCAACACCGTCGCCCAGAAATAATCGTTCCAGATAAAGGTGAAGATCAGCACGGACAGCGCCGCCAGCGCAGGTTTCATCAGGGGCAGCACCACGTACCAGAAGATGCGGATTTCGGACACGCCTTCGACCCGCGCGGCCTCGATCAACTCATATGGCAGCGCCTTGATAAAGTTGCGCATGAACAGCGTGCAGAAACCGGCCTGAAAGGCGATGTGGAACAACGCCAGCCCGTACCACGTATTGTACATGCCCAGATCCAGCGTCAGGTCGCGCACCGGCACCATGAGGATCTGGAACGGCACAAAGTTACCCGCAATGAACATGAAGAAGATCAAGAGGTTGCCCTTGAACTTGTAGACGGCCAGCGCAAAGCCCGTCATGCAGCTGATCGCCACCGCGCCGATGACCGTGGGGATCGTCACCTTGAAACTGTTCAGGATGTACTGCCCGATGGGCGTCTGCTTGAAGATGGCGGTGTAGTTTTCCAGCAGGTTGAAGCTGGTCGGCCAGCCCCAGTAGTTGCCTGCCGTGATGTCGCCCGCCGAGCGGACCGAGGTCAGCGCCACGGCGATCAGCGGCAATAGCCAGACGATCAGCGCGATGGGCAGGGCGATCTTGTAGACTGTCTGCGCGGTGGCAGAGCGTTTCTGGATCGGTGTCGGGAACATCTCAGCGCCCTTTCTCGTCGCGGTACATCTTCCAGAGGAAGCCGGTGATGTAGACCATCATGATAAGGAACAGCACCACGGCGATGGCCGCGCCATAACCCATGCGGAAGCCGTATTCGGAAAACGCCTGTTCATACATGTAAAAGGCCAGCACGCGGGACGACCCCCAAGGACCGCCGTCGGTCATGATGGAAATCAGGTCGAACGAGCGCAGCGCGCCGATCACCGTCACCACGATGGCGATGAAGGTCGCCGGGCGCAGCTGCGGCAGGATTACGTACCACAGCATCTTGGCGCCCTTGGCATTGTCCAGCCGCGCGGCCTCGATCTGTTCGGGGTCCACGGCGTTCAGACCGGTCAGGTACAGGATCATGCAATAGGCGGTCTGCGGCCACAGACCGGCGGCAATGATACCGTAAGTGACGTAATCCTCGTTTGCCAGCACGGCGATGGGTTCGACGCCAAACCAGCCCAGCACGATGTTCATCAATCCGTAGGTCGGATCGTAGAACCACGCAAAGACCAGACCCACAACAACCTGCGAGATCACGAAAGGAAAGAAAAACAGAGACTTGTAAATGCGGATGCCGCGCACCGTCTGGTTCAGGAACAGCGCCACGAACAACCCCATCGGGATCGCCAGCATATAAAGCACCAGCCAGATCACGTTGTTCTTGAGCGAGGTGTAAAAGGCCTCGTCGTCCATCAGTTCGACATAGTTGCCCATGCCGACCCATGATTTTTCGCCCAAGCCATCCCAATCGTAGAAAGAGATGTTGATCGACTGGAAAATCGGCATGACCACGTAGACAAGGAACATGAAGATGCCGGGGGCAAGGAACAGCCAAGGCGCGACGCGTTGCTGGTTTTCCTTCCACCAGCCGCGCGTGGCAGGCGGGTGGGTATCTGGGACGATCGGGGCGGTCATGGGGTCTCCTCCTCGGGTGCGTGCGCGAACACGCAAACGCCCCGCCCGGCGTTGCCGGACGGGGGTAGTGCAGGCCAGGCGTTACTTGTAGACGCGCTGGCGGACCTTCTCGAGCCGCTCAAGGATCTTGTCCATGCGCTCGGGTTTGACCATGAATTCCTGAAAGCCCTCCATGCCGGCCTTGGCCATTTCGGCCGGGGCGTCACGGTCAAAGAACTGCGCAATGCCGCCTTCGGTCGCGCTCAGCATGGCATAGCCCGCTTGCAGAAATTTGTCGTCGCCCACGGTGCTGTTCTTGTTGATTGGCAGCTGTCCGAGGGTTTCGTTGATCTGCGTCTGCACATCGGCGCGCGCCAGGTAGGCGAGGAATTTCTTGGCGTCTTCCTTGTTCTTGGCGTTGGCCGGGATGTGGATCGTGTCGGTCGGGGCTTCTTCGGCCAAGGGCACGTCAGGGTTGATAACCGGGAACTGGAAAAAGCCGAGCTGCTCGTCGCTGAGGCCTGCCTCACGCAGCGGGGCCACGGCGAAGTTGCCCATGACATACATGGCGGCATCGCCCTGAACCATCGGGGCCAGCGCCTCTTGCCAGGAATAGGCGGCGTGGTTTTCAAGGAAGAAACCGGCGTCGATCAGCTGTTTCCAGTTGTTCATGGTGTCGACCACGCGCGGGTCGGTCCAGGGGATCTCTCCCTTGGTCAACGCCATGTGGAAGTCATAACCGTTGGTGCGCAGGTTGAGGTAGTCAAAGACACCGCCAGCGGTCCAGAGATACTTGGTGCCGATGGTGATCGGGGTGACACCCGCCGCCTTCAGCTTTTCACCGGCGGCAAGGAATTCCTCCCAGTTGGTCGGAACGGCGACATCATTCGCCTCGAAGATGTCCTTCCGGTAATACACACCCCACTGGTAATAGGTGTAGGGCACGCCCCAGATCTTGCCGTCGATGGTCATCGACCCCAGCGACGACCCCAACGAGTCCTTCAGGCCGTTTTCTTCCCAGACATCATCGACCGGCTCGAAAAGGCCGGCGTTCACATAGGGCAGCATCCGGTTGCCCGCATACCAGTTGGCAAGGTCCGGCGCGTCCGCGGTCAGGAAGTTGCGGATCGAGGTCTTGTAACCTTCGTGGTCAAACAGGTTCCAGGTGACCTTGATGTCGGGGTGCTCTGCCTCGAACCCGTCGATCAGCGCCTGGAACGCCGCCTTGGGCGCCGGGTCGGACGTATCGGTGTTGATGACAAGCTCGCCCGCGAAGGCCGCCGAGGTGAACATCGTCGAGGCGACAAGGGCCGCCGTCAGCTTCATGGCTCTCTGGAACATCTGCTTACTTTCTCCTCCCGTAAAGTTCCACATAGTGGAACAGATGTTTTGAATGTTGATCTTTTAGTCCCGAATTGATATCCAGTCAAGAATTGCTTTCGCCCCCGAAAGTGGCTCAACCAGCGGACCAGACCCATGAACAAGCAGGTAGGAACGGACGGAACTGTCGGGAAAGCCTTGGATATTCTCGACATCGTCGTTGCCTTTGGCCGGGCCGTCCGCTTTTCCGAAGTGCTTGAGGTCAGCCCCTATCCAAAGGCCACGCTGCACCGGATCCTGCAAACCCTGACGAATCAGGGGGTGCTGGCCTATGACGAGGAACGGCACGTCTATGTGCCGGGCATGCGACTGGTCCGCATGGCGCGTCATGCGTGGAACCAATCGTCGCTTGGCCCACTGGCGCAGCCCTTCATCCAGTCGCTGGCCAATGACGTGGGCGAAACGGTCCACCTTGCGCAGATGGAAAATGGCCGCGTCGTCTTTATCGAGAAGAAAACCCCGGAACAGGGGTTTCAGACCATGGCGCAGCCCGGGCGCCGATCCCCGGCCCATTGCACCGGGGTGGGCAAGGTCATGCTGGCCTTCATGGATGACGCGCGCCGCGCCGCCGCGCTGGACCGGCAGGTCTATGAAAGCTTTACCCCGTCGACCCATACCGGCCCCGACACGCTGGTCCGCGAACTGGAACAGGTGCGCGCCGAGGGCGTGGCCTATGACCGCGAAGAACATGAACAGGGGATCATCAGCATCGCCGCGCCGATCTTTGGCGGGTCGAACCGCGTGGTCGGGGCGATTTCCGTCGTCACCTCGACCTTTCGGATGTCGGTGGACGGTTTGGACAAATTCCGGCCCGCGCTGTTGCGGACCGCTGCGCAGATCGGATCAGAGGCCTCTGTCTGGCCCTATCCGCTGGCGCAATAAACCATCACGGTTCTTGGGAGAGAGAAAACCATGTCAGGTGTCGCACTCAGCAGTGCTGTCAAACGCTACGGCGATGTTCAGGTCATCCATGGCGTGGACCTGCAAATCGAGGACGGCGAATTCTGCGTCTTCGTCGGGCCTTCGGGCTGCGGGAAATCCACGCTGCTGCGCATGATCGCAGGGCTGGAGGAAACCTCGGACGGCAGCATTTCGATTGGTGGCCGTGACGTGACCCGTGCCGACCCGGCAGAGCGCGGCGTGGCAATGGTGTTCCAGACCTACGCGCTTTACCCGCACATGACGGTTGAGGAAAACATGGGCTTCGGGCTCAAGATGAACGGCGTCGACAAGGCGACGATCAAATCCAAGGTGGCCGAGGCCAGCCGTATCCTCAAGCTGGACGACTACCTGAAACGCAAGCCCAAGGCCCTGTCCGGCGGCCAGCGTCAGCGGGTTGCCATCGGACGCGCGATCGTACGCGGCCCCGAGGTGTTCCTGTTCGACGAACCGCTGTCGAACCTCGACGCCGAACTGCGTGTCGACATGCGGGTGGAAATCGCGCGCCTGCACAAGGAAATCGGTGCCACGATGATCTATGTCACCCACGATCAGGTCGAAGCCATGACCCTGGCCGACAAGATCGTGGTTCTGCGGGCCGGTCACATTGAACAGGTCGGCAGCCCGATGGACCTGTATCAGAATCCAGACAACCGCTTTGTTGCCGGCTTTATCGGCTCTCCCAGCATGAATTTCATGAACGGCAAGGTTGCGGGCGGACAGGTTGTCGTGCCCGCGCTGGACAATGCGACGGTTCCCGCCAACGTCGCCCTTCCGGGCGAAGGCAGCGAGGTCATCGTCGGGCTGCGACCACAGCACCTGTCGGTGCGCGAAGGTGCCTCGCCAGTGACGGTCGACATCCGCGAACGGCTGGGCGGGGTCGCCTACGACTATCTCACCACCCCCACCGGCGAGCGCATCGTCGTGGAAACCAAGGGGGATGAGGCCATCCCCGAAGGCACCAGCGTCGTGGTCGAGTTCGACCCGGTGAACGCGATGTTCTTTGATGCCAAGTCCGAAGCCCGTCTGCGCTGAGCATTGGGCAAACGCCTGACCGGCTGTTTGCCGGTCAGGGCCATGGGGGTCACGCGCTTTCGCGCCGGGGCCTGCGGGCCTGTGCCGTGAGCTTGGCCAACAACGTGGCAAGCTCTGCCTCGTAGCGCTGGATATTGCCCTCTTTCACCGGGCCGAACCCGCGCAGCCTTTCTGGCAGTTCCGCGATCTCGACCCACAGATCGTAAGTGTCAGGTGACAGGCTCTCTGCCACGCCGGCCATACGCGACAGGTAATCTGCCGCGATCTGCCGTTCCTTGCGCCGCTCGGCCGTGCGGCCAAAGGGATCGGCCCAACTGCCCCTTAGTTTTCTAAGCCGCGAGAGGCCCCGCAACACCGGAAAGATCCAAGGCCCGAACGCCATCTTGCGCGGACGCCCGGTGGCCGGATCCTTGCGGGTCAGTCCCGGCGGCGCAAGGTGTAGCCGGATCTTGCCGGGATCCTCGAATTGCGCAGCCAGCGACGCGCGGAATTCGGGCTGGCTGTACAGGCGCGCGACTTCGTATTCATCCTTGTAGGCCATCAGCTTGTGGGCATACCGCGCAACGGCCCGCGACAGGCGCTGCTCTGGGTCGGGATCGACGGTGATGACATACATGGCAAGGTCGGCATAGCGTGCGGCATAGCGTTTGTCCTGATAGTCCCCGAGGTCGGCCGTGCAACGCGCGATCATATCGTCCAGCGTCTCGTTCGCGGGATTGGGTGCGCGGGGCACCAGCACCTCAACCATGGCGGCATCATGTGCCCAACACCGCCCCAGCCGGAAAGCATCGGTGTTAAAGGCCACCGCGACCCCGTTGAGCGCAATGGCCCTGAGGATAGCCTCGCTGCTGAGCGGCACCAGACCCTTTTGATAAGCCACACCGAGAAGAAAGAGGTTGGCCCCGATACTGTCACCCAGCAGGCTTTCGGCAAGGCGGGTGGCATCGACCATATGCGCCGCCCCGTCGCCAAGCGCGCGCCGCAACCGGAACTCCATCATGGGGACGGGCAATTTGAAATCCGGGTCGCGCGTAAAAGCACCGGTCATGACTTCGGCGGTATTCACGACCGCCTGCGTCCGCCCTGTCGCCACGGTTTTCATCAGCGTATCACCCGCGCTGACCAGAAGATCACAGCCCAGCACAAGGTCCGCACCGCCCGGGGCAATGCGAATGGCACCGATTGCCTCCTGCGACGGGGCCAGCTTGATATGTGAAGTCACGGCCCCGCCTTTCTGCGCCAAGCCGGCCATATCGATGATCCCGCACCCCTTGCCTTCGATATGCGCGGCCATGCCCAACAGCGCCCCGATGGTGACAACCCCGGTTCCGCCAACGCCAGTCAACACAACGGAATAGACATCCGAAAGCTCGGACCTTTCAGGCTCTGGCGGATCGGTCAGCCTGACGTCCTGCGCTTTTGGTTTGCGAAGGGCGCTGTCTACCGTCGTAAAGCTGGGACAAAAACCCTTGATGCAGGAATAGTCCTTGTTGCAGGCGCTTTGATCGATGCGCCGCTTGCGGCCCCAAGGTGTTTCCTCGGGCAGGATGGCAACGCAGTTCGATTGCACACCACAATCACCACAACCCTCGCAGACTCGCGGATTTATAAAGATGCGCTTTGGCGGATCCTCCATCTTGCCCCGCTTTCGGCGGCGGCGCTTTTCCGCGGCGCAGGTCTGTTCATAGATCAGGATGCTGCACCCCTCGACCTTGGACAGGCGGTTTTCGACCTCCAGCAGATCTTCGCGCGGGCTCAGCCGGGTGTTCGCGGGCAGGCGGGTCTTGTCCAGCAGGTCTGGACGGTCGCTGACCACGACGATTTCACGCGCCCCGGCGGCCATGACTTCGCGCGCGATCCGGTAGAGGTCCATGCCACCTTCGTGGGTCTGGCCACCCGTCATGGCAACCGCGTCATTATACAGGATCTTGAAGGTGATGTTCACGCCACTGTCTATCGCGGCCCGGATCGCCATCAGGCCCGAATGATTATAGGTGCCATCCCCGAGGTTCTGGAAAATGTGCTTGCGGGTCGAAAACCGGGCCTCTCCGATCCAGTTGGCCCCTTCACCCCCCATGTGGGTATAGCCCTCGACGTTGCGACCCATGGATTGCGCCATCCAGTGACAGCCGATCCCGGCGTATCCGCGCGCGCCATCCGGCAGCCGGGTGGAGGTGTTGTGCGGACAGCCGGCACAGAAATAGGGGGTCCGTGCAACGCCCAACTCTGTGCCGCCCGCCTTGCCATCGGGCAGGTGATCCAACGCTTGTTTCAGCGCGGGACAAGGGGCGCGCGCCCCGATGGCGCGCGCGATCTGCACCGGGTCCAGCGCCCCTTCGGCTTGAAACAATACCGCCCCGGTTTCATCTTTCTTGCCGATGATCACCGGAGCACCGGGTTCACCGTACAACAGGCTGCGCACCTGGTCCTCGATCAGCCCACGCTTTTCCTCGACCACGATCAGCAGATCCTTGCCCCGGGCGAACCGGCGCAAGCCTTCCGGTTCCAGCGGCCACGTCATCCCGACCTTGTACAGCGCCAGACCACTGTCGCCGTCGTCAGCTCCGGCACCCAGAAGTCCCAGCGCATCTTGCGTATCAAGGAAGGATTTGCCCGCCGAGATAATCCCGATCCGCGCAGCGTCCCCCCCGGAGCGGACCACACGGTCCAGCCCGTTTGCCCGGGCAAAGGCCTGTGCCGCGGCAATCTTGTGTTGGTGCAGGCGCGCTTCCTGGATCAGCGGCGTATCCCCGCGCCGGATGTTCAGACCGCCGTCGGGCAGGTCGTGATCCGCAGGCAAGACGCTGCGGAATCCTTCGGGGGCCATGTCGACAGAACCGGTGGATTCCACGTTGTCCTTGACGCATTTCAACCCGCACCACAGACCCGAATAGCGGGACATCGCCCAGCCGTGCAGGCCAAATTCCACCAGTTCCCGCAATGTCGCCGGGTTCAGCACCGGCATCATGGCGTCGACCAGTGCAAATTCGCTTTGATGCGCGGTGGTCGAGCTTTCGCAGGTGTGATCGTCACCCATCAGAACCAGCACACCGCCATGTCTTGATGACCCCGACAAGTTGCCATGGCGCAAAACATCACCGGAACGGTCCACGCCCGGACCCTTGCCGTACCACATGGCAAAGACACCGTCCTGCGCGCCTTCGCCATGCAATTCCGCCTGCTGGCTGCCCCAGACTGCGGTGGCGGCCAGATCTTCGTTCAGGCCCGGTTCAAAGACGACACCCGCGCCGCCCAGCAGCTTTCCGGCGCGACCGAATTGTTGGTCCAGTGCCCCCAGCGGCGACCCGCGATAGCCGGTTACATAGCCTCGCGTGTTCAGTCCGGCGGACTTGTCCCGCTGGGCCTGCATCAGGCACAACCGGATCAACGCCTGCGTGCCCGAGATGAACACACGGTCCTTGGTCAGGTCGAACTTGTCGTTCAGGTCAACCTCACGCAGCGGTGGGCGATAGGTATCAGGCATCAACGCCTCCCTCTGCGCGGATTTCGGCAAGCTGCTGCAACAAGGCACAGGTTCCCCGTTGGGCGCCGGTGCCAGCGACCAATGCATCAAGGCTCATGGTGATTTCTCCCCTTGTCGTGTGGGTTTAGCGAGTGGGACCGGGTTCGATCCTCGGGGGCAGGTGAACCGCAAGATCGGGCAACTGCCCGGTCCAGCGACTGACATGCACTGTAGCTGTGTGGGCAATATTGCCCTGCGACAGGCCCGAAGCCCCTTTGTCGATGGTCAAAGCATTGGGGTTGCCGTGAACCTCGATCCGACGCCCATCGATCACTTGCGGATCGAACCATGCGCCGGTGGGCAGGCTGACACAGTCGCGGCGGATATCGGGATCCAGCAAAGCCCCTGCAAGGCACGCGCCGCGCGCGCTTTCAAGGATCACGACGTCCCCTTCGGAAATGCCGCGATCTCCTGCGGTGTCGGGATGCAGGCGGCAAGCTTCGCGGCCCGCGATCTTGGCCCCCTTCGAGGCTGCACCGGAATCAAGCTGCCCGTGCAAGCGCGTTCTTGGCTGTGGCGAAACAAGGTACAGCATGCCCTGTTCAACATCGGCCGTTCCTTCGATGGGTGGCATCCACGTCGGATGACCCGGACAATCGGGCAACGCCAGCCCGGCGATACATGGGCTGCTGATCTGCAAACGTCCGCTTTCGGTGCCCAGGGGGCTGCCATCGGGATCGGTGACGAATTCCTGAAACAGCACCCTCTCGGCAGGCTCATCCGGCACGGTGAAAAACCCATCGGCCTCAAACGCCTCGAAATCCGGCAGATCAAAGCCTTCGCGCTGCGCCACTTTCCCGGCCTCGGACCAAAGCCAGCGCAGCCAATCCTTCTGGCTTCGCCCTTCGGTGAAAGCTTTGGCAAACCCCATACGCGCGGCGAGGCCCGCAAAGATCTCGTGGTCGTCGCGCGCCTCGGCAAAGGGGGCGCGGACCGGCGACATGTAAACCAGCGCGGGGTCACGCTTGTTCATCATGATGTCTGTCCGTTCCAGAGGTGTGGTAGCAGGCAGGACGATATCCGCCCGCCGCGCCGTCGCCGTCCAGCTGTGTTCGTGCACGATGACGGTCTCGGGGCGTTGCCACGCCTGCTCGAGCCGGAACAGGTCCTGATGATGGTGGAAAGGATTGCCCCCCGCCCAGTAGACCAGCCGCAAATCCGGGTAGGTGCAGTTCTTGCTGTCAAAGGTATAGGTTTCGCCCGGATGCAACAGCGCATCTGCGATCCGCGAGACGGGAATGACCTCGCTCACCGGATTGCGGCCCTGTGGGACTGAAGGCCATGACAGGAACCGCGTGGCCCGGCCAACCGGCGTTACCGACCCATAGCCAAACCCGAACCCCGTGCCCGGTTGGCCAATCTGGCCCAACATGGCTGCAAGGGTCAGGCCGGCCCAGATCGGCTGTTCGCCGTGGTCGGCCCGTTGCAGTCCCCAAGCAAGCGACACCATGCTGCGGCTGTTCGGCAGTCGCGCCGCGATGTCCCGGATCGTCCGTGCCGGAACGCCGGTGATCCGCGCAGCCCAATCCGCGGATTTGGGCTGTCCATCGGCGGTCCCGGTCAGATAGGCGCAAAACGGCTCCCACCCATCGGTATAGCGGTCAAGAAATGCCTGATCGTGGCGGCCTGCCGCGTGGATCTCAAAGGCCAGCGCAAGGATCAGCGCCGTATCCGTTCCGGGGCGGATGGCGATCCATTCGGCCCCCGGCATATCCTCGAAATCGCTGCGGGATGGCGAGACGCCGATCACCTTCATTCCCTTCGCGATCGCGGTCGCAAGGGCGCTTTCGACCTCGTGAAAGCTGGTCCCGGCCGAAGCAATCTGCGCCGTTCGGCCAGAGATGCCGCCAAAGCACAGCAAGAGCTCGCAATTCTCGGCGATATGGCCCCAACTGGTCATGTTCTCTTGCAGCTGGAAATTGGAAAACCCGGTGATGTAAGGAAACAGGACTTCGGCGGCCGCGTGTGAATAGGTGGTGCGCGCGCCGGTATAGCCGCCCGCAAGGTTCATGAATCGGCGCAGTTGCGATTGCGCATGATGGAACCGCCCGGCGCTGGCCCAACCGTAAGAGCCTGCAAAGATTGCGGGGTTCCCATGCGCCTCGCGCACGCGGATCAGCTCTGTGGCCACCAGATCCAGCGCCTCGTCCCAGCTGACCTCGACAAAACTGTCATCGGAACAACGGTTGCGATTGCGGTCTTCCAACCAGCCCTTGCGCACGCTGGGGCGCGCCACCCGAATGTTTTCGTCAAAGGCACCGGACATCCAGCCGCCACCGATGACCGACGGGCTGGGATCACCGGCAACCGGTTTCAGAACCTGTTCGGCCCCGTCGGAATGGATTTCGTAACAGCCCCAATGCGCGGCGGTGTATTTCATCGGATCGCTTCCTAAAGAACCTTCAGGCCGGAATCGCGGATCGTGTTGATCGCGCGCAGGCCCGCCGTGATACGTTGTTGCTGGTGCGCCTCGACCGCCTTGCGCGGATCGTCCGACAAGAGCAGCGCCACGGTTTCCTCATGCCGCGCAATCGAAAGCTCGAGGTTTTCATCGCTGGTCAGCCGCATGGCGATCAGATGGCCTCGCTGGACACGTTCGCGATAGCGTATGCCGGTTTCCGCAAGGTGCCGGTTCCCCGACAGCCGCAAAAGACCGCGGTGAAAGGCCTCGTCCGCATCGTTCCACGCCAGCGAATCCGCGCCGGCCAGCGCCCGCCTCATATCGGCACAGGCCCGCGACAGGGGTTCCAGCATGTCCTTGCCGGGCTTGCGTTCAGCGATCAGTTCGACCGCCGCGATTTCTAGCGCGCTGAGGACCTGATAGATCTCGCGCATGTCCTCCAAAGAAATCGGCGACACCCGGATACCCCGCCGGGGCAGGACCTCGACCAGTCCTTCGGCCTCAAGCAATAGCAGCGCCTCGCGTACCGGGGTCTTGCTCATCCCCAGTTGCTGGGCCTCTTGCACGTCGTCGATGAACTCACCGGCGGCAAAGACATTGGTCAGGATCTTTTCCTTGATCGCGGCATAGGCCTGATCCTTGCGCGACGGCTCTTTTCCGGCGCCATTGGCACCGGGCGGCCCCTGTTTTCCGGCTGCGGTGGTTGTCATGCGGTAGGCCCCTCGGCGCGGTTTAGCAGACGTTCTGCCCGCACCACGATGGGCAGGTCAATCATGCGCCCGTCAAGCTGGAAGGCTCCAACGCCCTCAGACTCGGCCTGCGCGGCAGCCTCGACGATCCGCCGGGCCATTGAAATCTCCTCTTGGGAGGGGGCGAAACCGCGGTTCAGAACCTCGACCTGGCGCGGGTGCACGGCAAAGCCGCCCTCGGATCCATAGGCCCTTGCACGCAGGACGGCAGCCTCGAACCGATCCATGTCGCTGAGGTTGGCGAGGGACTCTGGCACCACAAGTGACGCCATGTCATGGGCCCGCGCCGCCGACACCAGCCGCCGGGCGGTGTGATCCAGCAGGTCACGATCCAGAAGCGCGCCCATGTCGGCGACAAAATCCTCGACCCCCAAAGCGATAGCCCGAACCCGCGGCGCGGCACAAATCAGGTTGGCGTTCTCGACACCCTCGGCGCTTTCGATCAGCGGGACCACGAAGATCGGCGGGGCGGTCCGACCGCGCTCTGCCTCCAGTTCCGAAAGATACCCGTCAATCGCCCGCAGGATCGTGTCATCGCGGACGTCTGGCACCAACAGGGCTGTGACGCCTTCGATTGCGACCGCCTCGATATCAAGAAAGGGTGTGCGCCAGCCCATGTTGATCCGAACAAGGATGTCCAGCCCCGAACCTTGCAGGAATTCGACCGCAGGAGCGATCGCCGCACGGGCTTCGGCCTTGCGGTCGGGGACGACACTGGCTTCGAGGTCGAGGACGATGGCCTGCGCACCGCGCTTGGCCGCCTTTTCAAGGAACCGGGGTTCCGTTGCAGGAACGAAAAGACCAGACCGCCACATCACGCCACCCCTGCGTTCTTGAGCCATTCGGCACCGCGATCCACAAGACCCAACTCTTGCATGAACTCGGCATTGTGCTGACCGACCTCAGGCGCCGGAGCACGCACAGACCCCGGAGTCGCGCTAAGCCGCGGAAAGGGCGCATGCAGCGGCACCTGTCCAAGATCGGCATCGGGGTAATCCTCGACCACGCCACGGCCCCTGATATATTCGTGGTTCAGCAGTTGTTCCGGGTCGCCGATCGGGCCGACGGTAATGCCTTCCTCGGTGAAAAAAGCGATATTCTCGTCCAGCGTCCGCGCGGCGATGAAGCCGCCGATCACCTCGTCCAGTTCATCCGCGTGGCGCACGCGGTCGCTATTGGTGAGATAGCGCGGATCTTCGATCAAAGCCCCGTGGCCGATAGAGATCGCCAGTTTTTCCCACATGGATTGCATCGAAGCCGACAGCGCGAGGAACCGACCGTCCGACGTGGTGTAGACATTTCGGGGCGCGGCCACTTCGCTGCGGTTGCCTTCGCGTTGAGGCACGGTGCCGGTGGCAACATAGTTCGCCAGCCACGGGCCCAGCACGCTGAACAGCGGCTCGAACAGCGACAGGTCGATGACCTGTCCCTTGGACTTGCCGTCAAGCCGGGCATACAGGGCCGTCGACACGGCCCCGAAACCGGTTATGCCCGCGATCATATCCGCCAGCGCCAGAGGCGGCAGCAGGGGCGGACGATCCGGAAAGCCGGTCATCGCGGCAAATCCGGACAGGCCTTCGATCAGGCTGCCAAAACCGGGTTTCTGCGCATAGGGGCCTGTTTGCCCCCAACCGGACAGCCGCACCATGATCAATTCAGGGCGCCGCGCCAGCAGGTCATCCGGCCCCAGCCCCCACCGTTCCAGCGTCCCGGGCACGAAGTTCTCGACCAGCACATCCGCCGTGTCGATCAGCTTGAGCAGCAGTTCCTTGCCCTCGTCGCTCTTGAGGTTCAGCGTCACGCTTTTCTTCGAGCGCGCGTATTCCTTCCACCAGACCTGCGCATTACCAAAGTGGCGCAGGTCATCGCCCTTTCCGGGGCGCTCGATCTTGATGACCTCGGCGCCGAAATCGGCCAGCATATGGGTCAGCATGTTTCCGGCGGCAAGCCGCGTCAGGTCGACAACCCGGACCCCGTCAAGCGGTCCCGTTTCGTTTGGCTGATATTCGGCCATCGCTGAAAATCCTTCCTTGCAGCCCGATTGACTGCTCCCCACGCGGGGGAATGTGATGAGTGGATGCGCCGGGCGGGGCAGGTTTGCCCGGCATCGTCTGGGTCAGGGCAGGACCCGGTCCACGTCAGCGGACAGGGGGGGCGTGCCCTATGCGTCAGGGTGGAGGCACCACCTGCGGCCGTGCGGCGATACCTCCGGAAGCGCAGGCTTATTGCGCCTGCATCTTTTCGTACCAGGGTTGCAGATCCGGGAAGAGGGCGACCACATCCTTGGCCTTGGCTTCGAACGGCGCCTGATCGATTTCGATCACTTCCATGCCAAGCCGCTTGAGTTCTTCCAGCATGATCTCGCGCTCAGCCTTGACCTTGGCGCGGAACTCCGCCGCGGCGGCAAGGGCCGCACCGCGAATAGCGATCTGGTGCTCCTTGGGCATGGCCTGAAACTTCTTGTCGTTCATGATGAAGGTAAAACCGTTGGCCATGTGCGAGGTCAGGACCATGTATTTCTGCACTTCGTAGAGCTTTTGCGTCAGCGCCACCGCCACCGGGTTTTCCTGCGCCTCGATCACACCTTGCTGGAGCGCGGTGAACACCTCGGACCACGCCATCGGAGTCGGGCTGGCGCCGAAGGCCTTCCATGTTTCCAGACGTTCGGTGATCGGGGTCACGCGGATCTTCAGACCGGCAAGATCGTCGATGCTGTCCACGCGCTTGTTCGAGGTCAGCTCACGCGAGCCACGAAATAGATGCCCCATGACCCGAAAGTTGGCCTCGGACGCAAAGAGTTCCTTGATCTCGGTTCCGACGGGGCCGCTCCAGACCTCCATGTAATGATCGGCGTCTTTGAACAGGTAGGGCATGCTGTCCAGTCCGGCCGCCGGGTGATAGGCCGACAGCGCCCCCAGCGCGTCCATCGTGATGTCGACCGTTCCAAGCTGCACACCGTCCAGCGCCTCTTTGGCCTTGCCCAGCTGGCTGTTGGGAAAGACGCGCACGTTCAGCTCGCCATCGCTGAGATCCCCGGCCACACGGGCAAAGGTCAGGGCCGCCGCGTGAACGGGATCGTCGGTATTGGCGACATGGGCCAGTTTCAGACGTGTCTCGGCCAAGGCGGGCAGGGCCGTCAGCGCGGCGAATGCGGCGCCGAGCGCAAGTTTCATCACGGTTTTCATTTATTTCCTCCCTTTGGTTCAGAGCAGGCCGGGCAACCACAGGATGATCGCCGGGACATAGGTGATAATCATCAGGATCAGCAGCATCGTGCCGAGGAACGGCAGCGAGGCGATGGCAGCCTTGTCGATGGACACGCCGCCAATCTTGGCCGCAAGGTTAAGCACAATGCCCACCGGCGGCGTGATCAGCCCGATCAGAGCGTTGAAGATAAAGATGATACCGAAGTGGATCAGGTCGATGCCGAATTCCGGGACCACGGGCAACAGCACGGGCAGCAGGATCAGCATCGAGGCTTTCGGTTCCATAAAGGTGCCGATGAACAGGAAAAACACGTTCAAAAGCAACAGGATGACGTATTTATTTTCGGATACGCCCAGGATTGCGGTGGCCAGCGCCTGCGGCACTTCCAGCACCGTCAGAACCCAGGCAAAGATCAGCGCCGCGGCGGCCACGGACATCATCGTCCCGCATTTGACAGTGGCGACCATGAAGATGCCCGGCAGGTCTCGGACCCGCAATTCACGGTAGACGACCAACCCGACGAACAGGGTATAGACAACGGCCACGCAGGCTGCTTCGGTCACCGTGAATATTCCGCTGAGCAGCCCGATGATGATCAGGAAGGGCAGGGCGGCCGCCCAGACGCTGCCGGTGAAAGCTGTCCAGATCTGCGAAACACTGGCGCGGGGATGCGTCGGATACCCGCGCTTTTTCGAGATCAGGTAGCTGGTCAGCAACAACCCAAAGCCCAGCATCAGACCCGGCACATAGCCCGCAAGGAACAGTTTGGTGACCGAGACATTGGCGATTACCCCGTAAAGGATCATGCCGATCGATGGCGGGATCAGCGGGCCGCAGCAGGCAGATGTCGCGGTCAAAGCGACCGAGAAATCAGCGTCGTAGCCCTCTTTCTTCATCGCGGGGATGAGGATCGACCCGATCGAGGCGGTATCCGCCGTCGACGATCCGGACATGCCCCCGAAGAACATCGAGGAAACGACGTTCACCTGAGCCAAACCGCCGGCAATATGGCCGACAAGGGCGTTTGACAGGTTGATGATCCGCTGTGTGATGCCTGCGGTGTTCATCAGTTCACCCACCAGCAGGAAAAACGGGATGGCCATGAAGGCAAAGTTGTCGATCCCCGCGATCATGCGCTGCGGGACGACGACAAGCGGAATGCCAAGGTCCATAACCATGAGCGCCGCAACAGAGGCGATGCCCATCGAAAACGGTAGCGGCAGGCCGATGATCAGGGTGATGACCAGCGTTCCGAAAAGTACCCAGAGTTCCATCAGAAGCGGTCCCAATCCCGTTTGATCAGCAATTCGATCGAGAAAAGCAGCATCCCGAAGCCGGCAATCGGTGCGACCGCCTGGATGTAGCCCAGCGGAATGTTGAGCCCGATGGTGTTTTTCTTGAGTCCAAGCGTCGCCATCTGGGCCCCGTAGATCACAAGAATGCCCGCGAAAATGATGACCAGCGCCAGCCGTACCAGCGCCGCGATCACGCGAAATCCACCGTGGAAACGGTCGGCGATGAAATCGACGCAGATGTTGTCTTTTTGACGGATACCGATGGCCAGCCCCAGAAAGACCATCCAGATCATCGCGCTGCGCGCCAGTGGTTCGGCCCAGAAGGTCGGTGCGTTGAAGATGTAACGCATCATGACCTCGTAAAAGACGACCGAGATCATGATTGTGAACAGCGCAACTCCGACGAGTTTGAACGCCAGCTCTACGTATCCGCAGAGCTTGTAATATGCCGATAGCACCTCGGACCTCCTCCTTGTCCTTCGGTTATATCATCTGATATATCTACAGAAATTTATGCCTGTCAACGAAGATAAACCGCTGCGGTGCGGCATTGACCAGCCTGACAGAGGGCATAAAGAAAACCCCCTTACGATGTTGATAAATAGTTCTTTTTTCTTGCCAAAACGCCGCTTGGAGAAAGCACGGGTGCAGGATCAGATCGGCAAGCCGCTGCAAAAAACCGCTTTGGACGGGGCAACCACGGTCCACCCAAACCCTGCCGAACCCCCGATTCTACCGCCCTGACCGCCGGACAAACCCCTGCCGGGATCAGGTTGACCAAAGGTTTCGCGAAAGGCTGTCCACGTTTCAACGCGTCCTTAACCCCAGTTGAGCCAATTTCCCCGACACTTGCGGACTGCTTGAAGGGCCTCGACGGAATGAAACTGTATGGAACGCGCAAGCTCCATCGCGAGGCCATGCGGAGCCGGACGTTTCTGCCGGCATGGATTGCACTTGCTGCCTTTCTGCTGGCCTTTACCTTTGCAGAACAACAGAACCGCACCATTCACAAACAGGCCACCCGGGCCGAGGTCCAGAACGCCGCCGGGATCCTGCGATCCCAGCTGGAGGGCATTGTAAACGCCGACATTCAGCTGGTGCGCGGACTGATCGCCGCGATCGCGACAAATGTCGACATTTCACAACAAGAGTTCAACGAACTGGCCAATCGCGCAGTCGGTGACCGCCGCCACATCAAGAATATCGCCGTGGCGCCGGATCTTGTCGTGCGCATGGTCCACCCGTTCGAACCGAACAAGACGGTTCTTGGGCTGGATTACAACGTGAACGCCGCGCAGCGCGCTGCCGCCTTGCGCGTCCGCGACAGCGGGGAAATGGTGCTCGCCGGGCCGGTCAATCTGGTGCAGGGCGGCACCGGTTTTATCGGCCGGTTTCCGATCTTTGTCGACAACGGCGGGGTCGAGGACTTCTGGGGCATCGTGTCGGTCGTGATCGACGAATCCGCGGTTTATGCCAAGGCCGGCTTTACCGATCCGTCCCACGGACTGAAGCTCGCCCTTCGGGGGCGCGATGGCACCGGGGCCGCCGGCGGCGTATTCCATGGCGAGGAAACGGTCTTTTCCGACATGCCCATTCTTTTGGACATCTCCCTGCCCGAGGGGAGCTGGCAGATGGCGGCTATTCCGGCAGGCGGATGGAACGGCGTGCCGGACAACGCATGGACCCTGCGCGCCATCCTGATCGGCGTCGGCTTTCTTGTCATTGCGCCCACTTTCCTTGTCTGCCTGATCTCCTCGCACCGAAACTCTGTGATCGAGTTCCTGACCTGGCAAGAGGCCGAACTGAAGGAAAACCGCGAAACCCTGCAACGCCTTTCCATGGTGGCACAGAACGCCTCGGACAGCATTGTCGTCAGTCAGGCTGACGGGCGCATTTCATGGGTCAACCGGGCCTTTTCGGAAACCACTGGCTACAGCGCCGCCGAGGCGATCGGCAAGACACCTGCGGAGCTTTTGAACGGGCCAGCCACCGACCCGGACAAGATCGCTTTGATTCAGGATCACGTCACCAAGGGCAAGCGCCTGAGAACCGAAATCCTGAACTACACCAAATCCGGGGACAAGATCTGGGTCGAGACCCATCTTGTCCCCGTCCTTGATGAAATGGGCGACGTGTCCTTCACCATTGGTGTCGAACGCGACATTACCGCCGCAAAGGCGCATGAGATGGAACTGGCACGCGCCAAGAAGGCAGCGGAAAACGCCGACCGCGCCAAGTCAGAGTTTCTTGCCAACATGAGCCATGAGATCCGGACCCCCATGAACGGGATCATGGGCATGGCAGAGATCCTTGCCGAACGCCCCATGGCACAGGATTCCAAAGATCTTGTCCGTGTTATCCGCGACTCCGCCCAAGGATTGCTCCAGATCATCAATGACGTTCTGGACCTGTCGCGGCTCGAAGCTGGCAAGCTGGAAATCTCGGAACAGGACTTTGACCTGCACCGCTGCGTGCTGGACTCGGTGGACCTGATCCGCTCGGCGGCGCAGGACAAGGGATTGCGCCTGTCCGCCCAGTTGGCCGATGATCTGCCCGTCACGGTACGCGGGGACGATGGCCGCCTGCGACAGGTCCTGCTGAACCTTCTGGGCAACGCCGTCAAGTTCACCTCCGATGGGGGCGTAACACTGCATGTCAGACAGGCAGACGCCGTGCCGGGCAAGCTGATCTTCACTGTTGAAGACACGGGCATGGGCCTGACCGAAGAGCAAAAATCGCGTATTTTTGAACGGTTTTCGCAGGCGGATGCGGCGATCACGCGGAAATACGGCGGCACCGGCCTTGGGCTGACGATCTCGCGGCATCTGGCAGAGCAGATGGGCGGGGCCATCTCTGTCGAATCCGAAAACGGCAAAGGCAGCAGGTTTACCGTCGAAATCCAGACCCAACCGCCCCGCGGCGACGCGCTTGCCATTCATCCGAAAGAAGCAGTCGACATGGCCCTGCTGCGCGGTTCTCGCGTGCTGTTGGCCGAGGATAACAAGACCAATCGGATGCTGGTCCACAAGTTCCTTGCCGGCACAGGGGTGGAGCTTTGGAACGCGGAGGACGGCGAGGAAGCCGTCGAGATTTGTCAAAGGCTGCGCCCAGACCTCGTGCTGATGGATATGTCCATGCCCAAGCTTGACGGACTTGCCGCCACACGCAAGATCCGCACGTTGAACATCCCGCAACCCGGAATCGTTGCCCTGACCGCCAATGCTTTCGAAAGTGACCGCAATGCCTGCCTGAGTGCCGGCATGGACGATTTCCTGTCAAAGCCGCTGAGAAAAAAGACGCTGATCGAAACGATGACCGCACAACTGGCACGTCAGGCGCGGAACGCGGACAGGGACGCCAGCTAGATCGGGCAGGCGCCGCCCGTTTGGCGGCGCCTCCGAAGTTGCGGCTCAATAACGATAATTCACGAAGTCCAGCAAACCTTCGGCGCCATAACCCGGGTAGGCGGCTGTCAGGGCGTCAATGGCGTCCTTACCGTTCGCACTGGCCGAGATGACCTTCTCCTGAAAGGCAAGATAGGCAATCGCATCGTCCAACGCTCCGCGCGCGGCAGGCAGGCCATGGCCCGCGCCGATCACCTGAATCCCCTCTTTTTCGCGAAGCTCCTCCAGCGCTGCGATCCAGTTACCGGCCTGACCAAGCGGGAAAGCATGCGCATTTGCATAAAGCAGGTCCTGCGCGACCATGAGCCCGGCCTCGGGGAAATGGAAGGTCAGCGTGTTGGCCGCCTCTGCCTCTTTCACCTCGGCGATGGTGACATCGACGCCGTCCCATTGGGTCGCGCCCAATTGTAGCCCGCCCTGCGGCAGGTACAGCGCGGTTTCGTCACCAAACTGCTGTTTGCGATCCGCGTACATGCCTTGGCTGGCCTGCACATCGCCCAGCACCGCGTCCGAGGTCAGAAAAGGCAAATCAGCAAACTGCGCTCCGCCCAGCAAGTGATCAGGGTGGGCGTGGGAAAGGATGACCTGCCGCACCGGCTTGCCCAGACTGTTGGCATAGGCCCGGGCCTCGGCCGCAAAGCTCTGAAGGAACTGCACGTCGATGATATGCAGCTCATTCGCGGTTTCAATAATCTGTGTCGTCACAACAGCCGAGGCTTCGGCCGCCATGTAGCTGTGCAGGGTGACCGGGCCCAGCTTGTGGATCGTCACCGATCCTTGCATCGGCGTGCTGCGCTGGCTCTCGGCCCGGGCAGCTTGGCCCGAAAAGGCAAATCCAGTGCTGATTGCACCGGCGGTTGCCGCCAGTTTGATCATGTTGCGGCGGGACAGGGGCGTATCGACCATGAGGATCTCCTTGGGGTCATGTGATCGTTCGCCCCGCATTTAGCGTGGTCCAGCTTTGCACTTAACAGTTCTGTTGAAATGCATAATATTCACCAAATGAATATTAATTCGCTTGACCTGAACCTGCTGCGAGTCATGCACACCATGGCGCAGGAACGCAGCGTGTCCCGAACGGCCGACCGGCTGGGGCTGAGCCAACCGGCGGTCAGCAACGCGCTAAGACGCCTGCGTCAGACCTTCGGGGATGAACTGTACCTGCGCGGCAAAGGCGGGATGACCCCGACGCCCCGGGCCGAGGAACTGGCACGCCCCATCGCCGAGGCATTGTCCATCATCGAAACCGCGCTGATCGGGGACAACAGCTTTGACCCGTCGCGGATCGTCGAACCGATCACGATCACAAGCGCCGACGCCGAGATCCTGCTGCACGGCGCTGACATCCTGTCCGCCTTTCAGCGCGCGGGGTTTCGCGCGCCGGTCCAGTTCCTGCCCTTGGCACCCGGATATCGGTCCGACGAGCTGTGGCGCAACCGTCTGGCGATTGCGGTCACGACCATGCTGTATGCCCCCGAGGGGCTGAAACAGCGCAAGGCCTATGACGAGCATCTGGTTTGCCTGATGCGATCCGATCATGCGGCGGCGGGCGGTCTTGACCTTGAAACCTACCTAGATGCGGATCACCTGCTGGTCGCGCCTTTGGGTGGCGCGCCCTCTGGTTTTCTGGACGCAGCCCTGCGGGAGCAGGGCCTGTCACGCAACATCCGGTTGATCACGCATTCCTTCGGCTCGGCGGCCGAACTGGTGCGCGGCTCCGGGCTGATCGCGTCAATCCCCAGCCGCCAAGCCGCACGTCACGCACAGGACGAACGGCTGACCATTGCCCCGCTTCCGATCACCATCCCGTCCTACAGCACCCATCTGTTCTGGTCCGAGCGGTTTGACAATGATCCGGTCAACAAATGGTTGCGCAAGACGGTGCACGCGGCAATGACGACAGCGCATCAGGCCGGCACCGGGGCCAGCGGCACCGTCAGCGGATCGTAATTGTAAAGCCACTTGGCCCGGTCCGCCGAGGGATCTTTCTTGCCAAAGGCATCGCGGAACTCCTGATGGGTCTGAAAGTGGAACAGCTTGGCATGTTCCGTGGATTCGTTGACGATCCGGGCGGTCCGTTCGATCCGCGCGTTCTGGTAGGCGGCCAACGCCTCTGGCAGCGTCGCGACCTCATCCAGTGCCCGCATCAGAACGGCTCCGTCCTCGATCGCCATGACAGCCCCCTGTGCCATGTAGGGCAGGGTCGGATGCGCAGCATCGCCCAGCAGCGTCACCCGGTCAGTGGACCAGAAGGGCAACTTTGGCCGGTTGTTCAGCGCCCAGCAATAACAGGCATCGCGGTCGGCAAGGTCGATCATCGTTTGAACATCCGGGTGGAACCCCTCGAAATCGGCCTTGAGATCCTCCCAAGGGGCCTTGATCGTCCAACCCTCCTGCGTCCAGTCCGGCTTTTCCACGCACCCGACGAAGTTGAGGAACTTGCCCTGATGGACCCAGTAAACCACCATGTGTTTTTCCGGCCCCATCCAGTTGATAAAGATCTTTTCCATGAAATCGGCAGGCAGGCGATCCGCCGGGATCATCGCGCGCCAGGCCACGTTGCCGGTGAAATTGGCCGGTTCGACTCCGTGCATCCCGGACCGGACAATAGACTTGATCCCGTCAGCGCCGATCAGCAGATCCCCGGTTGCAGCACTGCCATCAGCAAAGCAAAGCGTGACGCCTTCGGAAGTCTCGGCATAGCTGGTGGCGGCCTTGCCCAGCTTGATCGCATCGGGCTTCAGCTCGCGCACGCGGTCGGCCAACAGACCGTGAATGTCCGGGCGGTAGACGTGGTAGTAGGGCGCGCCGAACTTCTTTTCATGCGCTTCGCCCAGCTTGATGGTTGCGACCACTTCGGCAGTGTCGTGCAAGCGAAATTCGGTCCGAAGGGGATGCACGGCAAGCTTGGCCAGCCGGTCCAGCACGCCGATGTGGCGCAGCACCTTGGTGGCATTGGCGCTGACCTGAATGCCTGCGCCGACCTCACCCAAGGCCGGAGCCTGTTCAAAGACGTCGACGTCATGGCCCGCTTGCAACAGGCAGGCCGCGGCGGTCAGGCCGCCCAGACCGGCGCCCGCGATGAGTATTTTCCGAGGTTGTGACATGTGTCTCTCCTTGACGAGGCTTCGCCGTTTTCTGGATGGGGGGGGGGGCATCTGCGGCGCGCGCACCAGCCCAGCCCGGTGCGCGTGGCCGCCCGGATTGCCGGTGTTGGTCCTGCGCGCCGCAGGTTGTGTTCAGGTCAGCCGTTCAGCTCAACCCAAGAGCCTGGGAACCGAGAGCGTGATCCATGGAACGCTGACCAAAAGCACAACGCGCAGGATGTCCGAGGCCATGAAGGGAATGACGCCCTTAAAGGTTTCGCGGATCGGAACATCGCGGGCCATCTGGTTGATGATAAAGACATTCATACCCACGGGCGGGGTAATCAGCCCCATCTCCACCACGATCAGAGCGATGATCCCGAACCAGATCTTCAGCTCTGTCTGGTCCATGCCGAAATCCATGCCCGACAGGATCGGCCAGAAGATCGGGATGGTCAGAAGGATCATCGACAGGCTGTCCATCACGCACCCCATGACAATGAACAGCAGCAACATCATGGTCAGCACCATGATCGGCGAAAACCCGGAAGAGGCAAACCAGTCGGCCAGCATGAAGGTCACCTGCGTCAGGGCAAGAAAGCCGTTCAGCATCTCGGCCCCCAGAAGGATCATGAAGATCGCCGCCGTGGTACCGATGGTGCCCAGCACCGCCTCTCGGAGATCCGGCCAGCGCAGCGACCCGCGCGCCCAGGCAAAAAGGCCGGTAAGAAAGGCACCGACGGCTGCCGCCTCTGTCGGGGTGAAAATGCCAAAATAGATGCCGCCGATGACAAGGCAAAAGATGAACAGCACCGGCCAGATGGCGCGCAGGGCGGCAAACCGTTCCGCGTAGGTCATGCGTGGCGCGGCTGGCCCGGCTTCGGGAAAGATGCGCACATAGATCGAGACCGCGAGGATATATCCGACCGCCGCAAGGATGCCGGGCAGGAATGCAGCCTGAAACATGGTGACGATGTTCACCTCGACGATGATCGCGTAGATCACAAGGATGATCGACGGCGGGATCAGAATGCCCAGCGTTCCGCCCGCGGCCAGCGCTCCTGTGGCCAGCGCACCGTTGTAGTTGTACCGGCGCAGTTCCGGCAGAGCGACCTTGCCCATGGTGGCGGCGGTGGCCAGCGACGAACCACAGATCGCGCCAAACCCGGCACAGCCCGCAATTGCCGCCATCGCCAGACCGCCCCTGCGGTGGCCCGTCCATGCGCGGGCGGCGGTGAACAGCTCTTGGCTGAGACCCGCCTTGGTGGCCAGTTGCCCCATCAGGATGAACAAGGGCACCACCGAGAGATCATAGGTGGTGAACCGCCAATAGGCCTGCGCGTTCATCATCGCCATCTGGGCGTCGAAACTGGTGAAGGCGATAAAGCCCACAGCCCCCACCAGCGCCATCGACAGGGCGATGGGCACCCGCAGTCCGATGAGGACGAAGAGAAAAAAGAAACCGGTTCCGGCAGCAGCTGTCCCGCTCATCCGAAGGCCCTCTTGAGATGCCGTCCCGTCGTGTAGCCGCACACGAGGACAGTCAGGAATGTCGACGCGATGATGACCGGAAAGGTCGACCACAGCGGAATCTGGAGAATCATGGTGCTGTCGCGGCCCAGCAGCATGTCCTGCAAACCGTGGTACAGGCGCCATGTCAGGACACCCATGAAGGCCCCGAACATCAGGCTGGCCAGTGCATCCAGCAAAGCCTTGCCACGTGCGGGCATCCCTTCGGTGGCGATGTCCACGATGACATGGGCGCCGACCAGCTGCGCGTAGGGCAGGGCCATGAAGACACCCAGCGAGGTGCCAATCTCGATCAGTTCGAAATCGCCGGGGATGGGCGTGCCCAGAAACCAGCGCGCGCAGATGCTGACCACCGTCGTCAGGGTGAGCGCGACGAAGATCATGCCACCCGCAAGACCGCAGTATGTGGCCAGCGCCGCAAGGATCCCGCTCCGATCCGGCAGGCTGGCTGCCGGATCGTCAGTTGTATCAAGGCCCATCTGTTCAGTCTTTTCCGACATTGGCCGCGATGGCCGTCTTGGCTTCGTCGATCAGGGCAACGGGGTCGAAACCGGCATCCTTTGCCTCGTCGATCCAGCGCGCTTCGACCTCTTTCATCAGAGAATTGAAGGCTTCGGTTTCTTCGGCGGACAGAATGATGATTTCGTTCCCATGCTCCACGGCCTCTTGCCGGCCCGGATCTTCGCCCGCGATGAACTGCTTCGCCGCCATTTCCGAGCTTGCCCAGCCGGACAGGGCGTCAATGGCCGCCTTGCCGTCCGCATCAAGGCGGTCGTAGCTGCGCGGGTTCATCAAGGTAAAGATCACCGCCGTGCCAAAGCGTTTCTCATCCGCCAGCAGCGTGTGATAATTCGCCAACTCATGCACCTTGAGCGCCGCCGCGATTTCCCACGGGATCGCCGCGCAGTCGATCACACCTTTGGACAGCGCCTCGGGGATCGCCGGCACAGGCATCCCGACCGGCGTCGCGCCCAAAGCTTCGAGCATGTACTGCCCCGTGCGTGAGGGGGTACGGATCTTGAGCCCCTTGAAATCCGCCAGTGTTCGGATCGGCTTGTCCTTGCAATGCATCAGGTTGCCCGCATGGACGATCTGCAACACCGGCTTGACGCGGTTGCGGCCATAATCGTCGGCCAGCGCACCATCGGTCATGTCGGCGATGGCCAGCGAGGTGGACATCGGATCGCCGTTGTAGACGCTTGGCAGTTCAAAGACCTCCAGCCGCGGGAACCGGCCCGGCGTATAGCCCGGCAGCACCCAGCCAAGATCGACGATGCCATTGCGTACCTGGTCCGAGATTTGCGGCGGGGCACCGCCCAACTGCATCCGGGGATAAATGGTGATCTCGATGGCCCCGTTCGAGGCGGCCTCGACCGCTTCGGCCCAGGGGGTCATGACTTTGGCGGCGGGCATCGACTGGGGTGTCAGGAAATGATGAAACCTCAGGTCGGCCGCGTTCGCCGTAGCGACACTCGCGGCAACACATGCAGCCGCGGCAAACCATTTGCGCGCGTTGAACAAATTGTCCTCCCATTTTCAGCAAGGGTGCGCGCGGGGGCGACGCACCGGTCGTTCCGGGCCGGGGCGCGCCTGTCGGCTGCGCCTCTTGGCCTGGTGCCGAAATTAGGCGGGATCGGAGAGGTCAAGAATACGGGTTCGGGTTTCGAGGGGTGAAGCTTTTGCTTTCACCAGTCGCTGCGCGCGATCTGCCAGCCATAGCGCCCTTCCTCGGCGGACTGAAGGATCAGATCCACAAAGGCTTCGCGTACCGCCGCGATGGAGCGGGACATGGTTTCGACCCGTGGCGTGGCAAGACCCAGCGTACGCGTAAAGGCCGGCAGATCCACATCGCGGGCCTCGACCTCGCCGGAGTTCAGTTCGTCGAAGAACAGCGCCCGGGGTGCCAGCGCGCAATGGGTGCCGCGCATGACAAATTCCCGCCGGATGTTGACGGCCTGCACCTCGACCGTCTTGGGCATCCGGTCGCCGGCGTTTTTCAGGAACCCCTCTAGCGAGGTGCGGGTCAACTGACCGCGTTCGTCAAGGATCAGCGGGACGCGGGTCAGTGCCTCGGGTTCGACCGGATCGCCAAGACCGGCCAGCAAACCGGGCCGCCCGATCAGGCAGATCTTTTCGACGAACAGCGGCAAGCTTTCGATATGCGGGGTCTCGATTTTGCTGTGCACGATCGAAACGTCCAGTTCCTGATCCTTGAGCCGCCGTTCGAGGTGATCGGCATAGCCTTGCACAAGATGCAACTGAAGGTCAGGGTAGAGATCGGAACAATGCTCCAGCAAGGCGGGGACAAGGACCCGGCCAAGCGCCGGAGTGACCCCAACGCGCACGCGCCCTGTCGGGTTTGACGAAAAGCCGGCCATGTCATCGCGCGTGGTCTGGAAGCGTTCGACAATGTCGCGGGCATGGCCGATCAGCCGCGCCCCCGCCGCCGAAACACGCACCCCGCGCGAATGCCGTTCGAACAACTGCAAGCCCAGCTCGTCCTCAAGCTTGCGCACCTGCTGGCCAAGCGCCGGATGGGTGACATTCAGCGCCTCGGCCGCCGCGGAAAAGCTTTTGTGCTCCACCACGGAAAGGAAATATTTCAATTGTTTGAGGTCCATACGCGGATCAATGGCCCAGTTCGGACACCATCGCAAGAGCCAAGGCCTAGAGCGCCTCTTGCAGAAGCGCCAGATAATCCGAAGCCATCGCCGGGCGCGGATTGGTGGCCGAAAGGTGATCCTTTGCGGCCTTTTCCGCGATCTCGGGCAGCACCTCCGGCGTCACGCCAAGCGCCCCCAAGGACGTTGGCAAGCCGATGCGAAGAAGGAACCGATGCATCCAGTCGTCGATGGGCTGACCCTCGGGCACCTCGGCGGCCCGGCGAATGTCGGCAATCGCCGGACCCGCGTGATCCTTGTTGAACCGCAGGATATGCGGCAGCAACACGCCCACAAGCGCGCCATGATGCAGCTTTAGCTCGCCCAGCGGGGTTGCCATGGCATGGGCACCGCCAAGCGCTTTTTGCAGACACATGCCACCTTCCAGCGCACCCATCATCATTTCCCAGCGCGCCTGCCGATTGCTGCCGTCTTCGACCGCAACGGGCAACCATTTCGCCGTGCGCCTGACACAATCCAGCGCAATGGCTCCGGCGGGCGGATTGACCCAGGGACTCATGGTGGTTTCGATCCCGTGGCTCAGCGCGTCGATGCCGGTGGCCGCAGTCAGATGCGGCGGTAGCGTCAGGGTCAATTCGGGGTCGCAGATCACTGTATCCGCAACAAGGTTCAGGTTCACGGCCACCGATTTGGTGCCGTCCAGCAGGGACATCACGCAGGCACGGCCAACCTCGGCCCCGGTTCCGGCGGTGGTTGGGATCGCGATCTGCGTCGAAACCTTGCCGATCCTCTCGGACCCACCGGTCTTGACGTTGTAATCCGCCAGCGCCCCGCCGTGCGAGGTCAGCAAAGCAATCGCCTTGGACAGGTCGATGGGCGACCCGCCCCCCAGCGCAATCAACCCGTCGCAGCCGTTGTCCCGCCACAAGGCGAGACACTCCAGCAGCGAGGCTTCGGTCGGGTTTTCCGTTGTGCCGTCATAAACCACCGGATCATGCGGGCGGGCGGCGTCCAGCGCCTTTTGCAATAGGCCCGCATTGGCCACGCCCTTGTCCGTCACCAGCAATGGGCGGCGCATTCCAAGGCGCGAGATTTCATCCGCAAGCGTGCCAATCGCACCAAAATCGAACTGGATGCGGGACAGATACTGGATCAACGGCATCACCCTGCATCCTCGAAATAGATATGCTTGGATTCAAGGAAATCATTCATGGCTTCGATCCCGTGCAGTCGGCCGATGCCGCTTTCCCGATAGCCGCCGGTCTCCACCTCCGCCATCAGACGGTTGTGACAGTTGTTCCAGACGGTCCCGAATTTCAGCTTGCGCGACATGCGCATCCCAAGGTCCATGTCCCGCGTATAAACCGAAGCCGCAAGTCCGAACCGCGTGGCGTTGGCCTTTGCCAGTGCCTCTGCCTCGTCCGAGAAGCGTTCAACGGACACGATGGGACCAAAGAGTTCCTCCTGCACGAGGTCATGCATCACATCGTCGATTTCAAACAGGGTAGGCGAGACAAAGTTACCCGCCTCCAGCGCCGCGCCGCCGGTGTCACCCTGCAACAGGACTTCGGCCTCGTCGCTGGCCCGTTCGACCAGCGCGAGAATCCGCGCCTGACTGGGCCGGTCGATCAGCGGCCCCAGCCCGACACCTTCGTGCAGCGGATTGCCCATGACGACCCCGGCAAAGGCCTGACGCAGGGCGGCCCGTGCTTCGTCATATATGTCGTCATGCACCAGAATACGGCTGATGCAGGTACACATTTGCCCGTTCAGCGCCAGCGCGCCACGCAGGATCTCTCCGACCGCGCGCGGCAAATCCGCGTCCGGAAAGACGATGGCAGGTGCCTTCCCGCCCAGCTCCAGCGAGACATGTTTGATGGTCTCGGCGGCATTGGCCATGATGATCTTGCCGGTGCGGGATGAACCGGTAAAAGAGATCACGTCGATCTCGCGGTGGGTGGACAGGACGTGCCCCACATCCGTGCCAAACTCGTTCACCGAATTGACGATCCCCTTGGGCAGCGAAGCGGCGGCCTCGAAACATTCCATCACGATGGCATTGGTTAGCGGCGTCTGTGGCGCGGGCTTGATGACCACGGAACAGCCCGCCGCCAATGCCGGCGCGACGGAACGGACCAGCAAGGTCACCGGCGCGTTCCACGGCACGATGACCGAAACGACCCCCGATGGTTCGCGGGTGATGAGACTCAGCTTGCCTTTGCCGCTTTCGAAGGTGCGGCCAAAGATGTTTCGGGCAACACCGGCGTAATAGCGGGCTTCACCAAATCCCGCCGCGATTTCGCCCATGGCCTGCGCCAGAACCTTGCCAGATTCCCGCGCCAGCACCTTGGCCAGCTCCTTTTGGCGCGCCTGCAAGGCATCGGCAAATTCGGTCAGGGCCTGCGCCCGCAGGCGCGGCTCTACCGCCCAGTCCGACCCTTCAAAGGCATCGCGCGCGGCATGCACCGCCTGACCCGCCAGTTTCGCCGAACCGTTCGGGGCGGTGCCGATCACCTCGCCATTGGCCGGGTTGAGCACGTCGATGGTGCCATTGCCCACATCGCCAATCCAGTCGCCCGCCAGAAAGTGTCGTCCTTGAAGAGATGGCATGCCCGGCCCCGTCGCTATTGAGTTTCCAGTTACGGAAGTAGCTGACGGGGCAGGACCTCACAATTTTGCTCTACCTTCGGCAGCCGTAAGAAAAACTTTGCGCCGATGTGGTCAAGCTTTGACGGATTGCCCGCTCAGACCGGAAAACCATGATCCGGCGAACGTTCAAGAAAACGCGCAAACAGCGCCTTGCAACCGGGATCGTCAAGAATGTCGACCGCGATCCCCTTGCCGCGCAGCATCTCTTCGTTGCCGGTGTAGTTCACCGCATCGCCGATCACCACGCGCCGGATACCCAGCCACAGGATGGTGCCGGAACACATGATGCAGGGCGACAGCGTCGTGTACAGCGTTGTTTCCTCGAACTTTGCCCCATAGGCGCCGCGCAGGCAGACCATCTCGCCATGGGCGGTCGGGTCCTTGTCCTGCGCATAAAGATTGTGCCCACGCGACACCACGTGATCGCCCTGTGTCAGCACGGCGCCGACAGGAAATCCGCCCTGGTCGAACCCTGTCGTCGCCTGCTCCAGCGCCATGGCCATAAAGGCCTGATCGCGGCCCGAAATCATCCCGCTTTCCCGTAGGTCTTTTCGAACATCGCCTGAACGTGCTGTCCGATCGTGGTTTCAGGGTACTTGGGCGCGCCGCTGTCTGGCAGGCAGGTCGGCACGCATTTGATCCGGGTTTCGAAATCCGGATCCACGAAGGTCGGCGCCGAATAGCGGTCGCGGCCGCTGGAGTTGTTCAGAACGCGGTGCATGTTCGAATGATAGATGCCGTTGGTCAGGATTGGAATCATGTCGCCAAGATTGACCACAAATGTGCCGTCGATCGGCGGCGCAGAGATCCAGACGCCATCGGCGTTGCGTACCTCCAACCCGCCAACATCGTCCTGCAACAGGATCGTCAGCACACCCCAATCCGTATGGGCACCAGCGCCCAGTTGGTTAGGATCAGCATTGGCCGGATGCGGCGGGTAGTGCAGGATGCGGGTTTCCAGCATCGGCGTCATCATGTCGGTGTCGAAATAGTCTTCGTCCAGTTCCAGCGACAAGGCGATCATGCGCATCAGGTGCCGGGCGAGGTCGATCATGCCGGCGCTGTAGTTTTCGAAATGCTCGCGAAAGCCCTCGGGCTGGTCCGGCCAGATGTTGATCGCGGTCTTGCCCATGCCCGCCTTGTACCAGCGGTGATCCTCGGTGATCTCGATTCCCATCTGGAATCCTTCTTTCAGGTCCTGCGGCGTACCTTCATCCAGAACCTGAAGCCCCATCGGTTCATATCCGCGCATCGACTCGGCGTTGGTGCCGTCTGACTTCATCTTTTCCTGCAACGGCAGCTCAAAGAACTGGCGCGCGACCTCAAGGTGCTTGCCAGTGACCTCGGCGGCGATGCCGTGGTTCTTGATATAGAAAAAACCGGTGTCCCGGCAGGCTTTGTGAATTTCATGAGCGACGGCTTTGCGCTTGTCGAGGTCGTCGGAAAAGCTGTCGGCAAGGTCGATGACCGGGATGAACTCGGCGGCGACGGGCGGCGTGTAAGGGATCAAGAGCAGGTCTCCGGGATGAATTGCTTAACTTCAAAGCAAGAACCTAGCCAGCCGCCCACGATGCTGGTAGACATAATTCAAGACCTTATGTTCAGTTAGCGGAACGATTATGCGACACCTCGGCAACCTTCAGGACCTCAGCAACTTCTTGTCGATCGCCAAGGCCGGCAGCCTGACCCGCGCTTCGGCCGAGGAAAACGTGCCCAAGGCAACCCTCAGCACCTCTTTGGCGCGACTGGAGGAAACGCTGAATGTCGTCCTCGCGCAGCGGGGCAAAAACGGGGTCAAGCTGACCGAGGCCGGGCAGGCGCTGCTGGAAAACAGCGGGTTGGTCTTCGAAGCCTGCGAGATTGCCGCCAACGCGGCGCGGCGGGCGCATTCGGCGCTGGAAGGCACCGTGCGGGTGGCCGCAACCTATGAATTCGGCGCTTCGATCCTTGGGACAACCGCCATCCAGATCGCGCGTGAAAATCCCGGACTGGACTTTGACCTGCAGTTCTTTCCCAACGACGTTCTGTTCCAACGGGCCGTGGATTTCGACTGTATGGTCTATTTCGGCCAACCGCCCTCGTCGAACCTGCTGACGCGAAAGATCGGTGAAATGCGCTATCAACTGGTCTGTTCGCCAGAGTTCATCCGCGAACACGGCCCCATTCGAGAGGTATCCGACCTGGAACCGCTGCCCGGCGTTCTGGTCACACGCGGCGGAATGTCCGAGGACTGGAAGCTGGCGGATTCGCTGAACAGCCAGACGGTCCGCTTCAACCCGCGCTTTCGGGTTCACGACTACTGGACCGCCAAAGTGCTGGCCGTGAATGGCGTTGCCATGGCCTATATGCCCACTTTCTTTACCCACTACGAGATCGAAAGCGGCGCGTTGATGAGCCTTCTGCCGCGCTATTCCAGCCCACCGCGCAACGTCTATGCCCTGTATCCATCGTCACGCCAGCGCAACCCGAGGATCCGGATGGTGGTCGAAAAACTTCAGGACAGCTTTGAAAGCCTGCTGATGCACCCGGGATACCAGATCGGCGCACCATTGCCGTAAAAAACGAATCGGCCAATCGTTCCTTATTTTGAACAGTTGCGGCCTTCCGTTCAGTTATGAAAAACATCGCCACAGCGATGCTCGGCACATGTGCACAAATCTTGTGCAAACCATCCGGCATGGACGGCCGATCCCGGATTTGTCGCTTGAAAAGGTGGATTCGTCTCTCGCGGCTTCGCAATGGACTGCCAAGCTGAAGGCCAGACATATCAGCCTGACGATGGAGACGCGCCATGAAACCCACGACCGCAGCCCTGACTTCCCTTGCCATCCTGACCGGGGCAACGGCCCAGTCAGCCGAGCCGGTGACCTTTGCCCTGAACTGGTTGCCGGTCGCCGAACATGGTGGGTTCTATCAGGCCCAACTGGACGGCACCTATGCTGCCTGCGGGCTGGACGTCAGTATCATTCCCGGCGGACCGCAGGTCAACAACCGGGCCCTGATGCTGGCTGGCCGGGTGGATTTCCACATGGGCAGCGACCTGCTGGCGGCCTTCAATGCCGCCGCCGAGGATATCCCGGTTGTCGCTGTTGCCGCGATCTTTCAGAAGACGCCGCAGATCCTGATGACCCATCCGGGCAAGGCCGACGGGTTCGAGGGCCTCAAGGACATGACCATCCTCGTCGATGACAATGCCTATGCCACCTACTACCGCTGGATGATCAACAAGTTCGGCTTTTCCGCCGAACAGCGCCAGCCTTACACCTACAACGCCGCGCCCTTTCTGGCGGACGATGGCAAGGTCATGCAGGGTTACCTGACATCCGAACCTTACCTGATCGAAACCGAAGGCGGCTTTAAACCGGATGTCTACCTGCTGGCCGACCACGGCTTTGACAGCTTTGCCACCACGATCGAAACCATGCGCGGCACGCTGGAAAAACACCCCGATACGGTCAAGTGCTTTGTCGAAGGCTCGATCACAGGATGGTACAATTACCTCTGGGGCGACAACAGCGCCGCCAATGCCGAAATCAAGCGCCTGAACCCCGAGTTCACGCAGGACAAGATTGATTTTGCCATCAGCCAGATGAAGACCTACGAGATATTGACCGCTGGCGACGCCGCAACGCTGGGTATCGGCGCCATCCCGCTGGACAAGGCCGAGGGCTTTTTCCGCTCGATGGTCGAGGCGGGCGTGCTGGACGAGGGGCTCGACTGGGCCTCGGCCATTGACGTGACCTACGTCAACAAGGGTCATGGCACCGACCTGGTCAGCCAGTAACCCGCATCGCTCCGCAAACCATGAAAGCGCTCATCGTATACTGCCACCCGTTTCCGGACAGCTACAACGCCGCTGTCCGGGATCGTGTCATCAAAGGGATCACCGAGGCCGGAGGCGAGGTAAAGGTCCGCGACCTTTATGCCGCCGGGTTTTCACCGGTACTGACCCGCGAGGAATGGCAAAGCCATGTCGATCCCGACGAGAACTTTGACAAGATCGCCGAGGACGGCGCGCTGATCAAGTGGTGCGACACGATCGTCTTTGTCTATCCGACATGGTGGTACGCGATGCCCGCCATGCTGAAAGGCTGGCTGGATCGCGTCATGGTGGCCGGGCTGGCCTTTCACATGCCCGAGGCGGGCCGCGCCAACATCCGCCCCGGCCTGACGCATATCAAGCGGATCACCGTCTTTACCACCTGCGGGGCGACCCGTTGGCTTTCGGCGCTGATCGGCTGGCCAGGGCGCAAGATCCTGCTGCGTGGGGTGCGGGTGCTGTGCCACCCGCGCTGCAAAACCACCTATGTGGCGATCTACGACATGAACCACGCGACGCCTCTGCGTCTGCGCGCCCATCTGGACCGCGTCGAAACCGTTGCACGCCGAATGACCGGATCCGGAGGAAGGACCTGATGACCCGCATGGAAAGCAACATGGCCGCAAATCGGATCGAAGAGATCATGCCGACACGCCCGGAACCGATCCTGAAACTTGACGGGGTCGGCAAGATGTTCGGCAAAGATGTCCTTGCCCTGCGGGACATGTCGCTGGACCTGCGGCAAGGCGATTTCGTTTCGCTGTTGGGGCCGTCGGGTTGTGGCAAATCGACGGCCTTGCGGATCATCGCGGGACTGATGCATCCCACCGCCGGGCGCGTGGACTGGTGCGGCGGCAAATCCCGCAGCGATCTGGGCTATGTCTTTCAGGAACCGACGCTGATGCCTTGGGCCACGGTGTTGCAGAACGTCTTTCTGCCATTCCGCCTACAGGGCGCAAAGCTGTCGGCGGTGCGGGGTGACATCGAACAGATCCTTGGCCTTGTCGGCCTGTCGGGTTTCGAAAAGGCTTATCCGCGTGAGCTGTCAGGCGGCATGAAGATGCGCGTATCCATCGCGCGGGCACTGGTCATGCGCCCACGGTTGCTGCTGATGGATGAACCTTTTGCCGCGTTGGATGAAATCACCCGTTTCAAGCTGAACAACGATCTGCTGGCGATTCAGGAAAGGATCGGATGCACCATCGTGTTCGTCACCCATTCGGTGTTCGAAAGCGTATTCCTGTCCAACCGCATTGTTGTCATGGCCGCCCGGCCGGGCCGCGTGATCGAAGAAATCAAAGTGCCGCAGGCCTACCCCCGGGACGAGGCGTTTCGCACTTCGCCTGAATATGCCGCCTTGTGCCGGACCGCCTCGGCGGCCCTGCATCAGGCAACAGGAGATCAGACATGAGCATGGTTTCGACCTCGTCCGAGGACGTCCTGGTACAGGATGCCGAAGAACTGGAGCGGATGCGCCTCAAGCGGATCAAGAAAATCGCCAAATGGTTTCTGCCCACCTTGGTCATGATCGCAACCGTGGCAGCGTGGCATTTCTACGTCGTCCTGTGGGAAGTGCCCCACTATATCCTGCCCGGGCCGGGGCGGGTGGCGGCCTCGATCCTCGACGACCGCGCGATCCTCTGGCCCGCTATGCTGGGCACCGGGCAACTGACCCTGCTTGCCCTTGCCTTGGCGATTGTCGGCGGCGGCCTTTTGGCGATCCTGTTCACACAGTCGGAATGGGCCGAGATGTCGTTTTTCCCTTACGCGATCATCCTTCAGGTCACGCCGGTGGTGGCGATTGCCCCTTTGTTGCAGATCTACCTTGAAAATGGCTTTGTCGCGGCGCTGCTTTGCGCCTGGCTGGTCGCCTTCTTTCCGATCCTCTCGAACACGATCATCGGGCTGAAATCCACCGATCATAACCTCGAAGACCTGTTCACGATCTACGAGGCAACCGTGTGGCAACGGCTGGCCATGTTGAAACTGCCCACCGCACTGCCGTTTTTCCTTGGTGGCTTAAAGATCGCCAGCGGGCTTGCGCTGATCGGCGCGGTTGTCGCGGAATTCGTGATTGGACGCGCGGGCACCGGGGTCGGACTGGCCTCGACCCTGCTGGAGGCTTCCTACAGGTTCAACTTTCCACGCCTCTACGCCTCGTTGATCCTGATTTCGGCCATGGGAATCGTGCTGTTCGCGATCACTGCCACCATCAGCCACCTTGCCCTGCGCAACTGGCACGAAAGCGCGCTGAAGCGCGAATAAAGGACAGACCCATGTCGCCATCTTCCATCGAGGCCGCGCGCGCGGCCCTCTCACACCTGCCCATGGACAATTCCGACCGCGCCATCGAGGCCAAGAGCCGGGATTTCTATTGGTACTCACCGGTGCTGAAACCGCGTCTGGACAAGGTCAAAGCGGATTTCGTCGTTTCGCCCCGAACCGAGGCCGAGGTGATCGAGGTGCTGCGCATCTGTCACGCATATGGCTGCCCGGTAACGGTGCGCGGCTCGGGCACCGGGAACTACGGCCAGGCGATGCCGCTGGCCGGGGGCTGCGTCATGCATATGCAGAACATGAACTCTGTCCTCGGCATCGCTCCCGGCAGGGTCACGGTCGACCCCGGTTGCACCCTGCGAGACATCGACCGCGCCTGTATTGACCACAGCGGGCAAGAGCTGCGTCTGCTGCCCTCGACCGCCGGAACCGCAACCGTCGGCGGCTTTGTCTCGGGCGGGTCGGGCGGCGTGGGATCCTGCCGCTGGGGCTGGTTGCGGTCGCCGGGCAACCTGATCCGCCTGCGTGTCGTCACCATGGAGGCAGAGCCGCGCGTTCTGGAGCTGACCGGTGATGAGCTGGCCCGCGTATCCCATGCCTATGGCACCAACGGGATCGTCACACAGATCGAATTGCCTCTGGCCCCGGCCTATGACTGGATCGGCGTGCTTGTGACGTTTCCCACCTTCCCGGGTGCCGCGCAGTTTGCCGAAGATATCGGCAACCAGCCCGGCATTCTGGCCAAGAACATCTCGGTTTTCGAGGCACCGATTGCCCATGATTATTTCCAGCGCGTGCGCCCGCATGTGGACAGCGACACCAATGTCGCATCCATCATGGTGGCCCCGCAATCATTGCAGGCGCTGCTGACCGAGGTGGCGCATTACGACGGGGCACAGGTGATCTATCGGTCCGACACGTCCCAGTGGGACCGGGACCCCGGCATCCTTTACGAATACGGCTGGAACCACACGACGCTTCGCGCGCTCAAGGTGGATCCGGCGATCACCTATCTACAGGCGCAATACCCGGCAGAGGGGGGCGTCGATCTTGCGGAACAGATGCGCAGGGCCTTTCCCGGCGAAGTGCTGCAACACCTCGAGGTAATCCGAAACGGCGCGCGCACCGAATTTGTCGGCTTGCCGCTGGTGCGTTTCACCACCGAGGCACGGCTGCAAGAGATCATCGACGCGCATGAGGCAGCCGGGATCATGATCTTCAACCCGCATTGTTACACACTGGAGGAAGGCGGGCGGCAGACCGTCGACGACATCCAGTTGCGGTTCAAACAAGAGGCCGACCCGCAGGGTCTTTTGAACCCCGGCAAGATGATCTCATGGGACCGGCCCGACTGGGACTACAGCGAACTGTATCAATACGCAGGCCAACGGACCTGAACGGTTGTGCCGGCGGTCCGGTCAGGCGGACCGCCGGTTTCTTGTCACGCCTGCAAGGCAGCCTCGCGGTGTCGCGGCTGCGCATTGGCAGCACCACGGCGGGGCAGGGGGCTGGGCACGGCGGAAAGCAAACGCTGCGTGTAGGCGTGGCGCGGGCTTCGCAGCACCTGTTCGGTTTCGCCGGTCTCGACGATCTCGCCCCGGTACATCACAGCGATGCGGTGGCTGACCCGTTCCACCACCGCGATGTCATGCGAGATAAAGAGAAAGGCAATGCCCAGCCGGTCCTGAATGTCCTGCATCAGGGCCGTGACCCGGGCCGCGGTGGATACGTCCAGCGCCGAAACCGCCTCATCCGCGACGATCACCTTTGGCGAAACCGAAAGGGCGCGGGCAAGGCACAGCCGCTGACGCTGCCCCCCGGAAAACTGGTGCGGATAGCGGTCCGCCGCCGCCGGGTCCAAAGTCACCTTTTCCAAAAGTTCGGCGGCCAGATCTGATCGGGCCTGACCGCTCAACCCGCTGTGCAGAAAGGCCGGTTCGGTGATCAGATCCCGAACCTTCATCCGGGGGTTGAGGCTTGCGAAAGGATCCTGAAACACCATTTGCACATCGGCGCGCGCCTGTTGCAGCGCCTGCGGGCCAAGGCCGGTGATCTCGCGCCCGGCAAGGATCACCCGGCCGGCATCAGGTTCGATCAGGCGCATCAGCGCCCGCGACAGGGTGGATTTGCCACACCCGGATTCGCCCACAAGGCCCAGTGTTTCACCCGGGAGGATTTCAAACGAGACATCCTTGACGGCCGGCACCCTGACCTTGGGTTTGAGGAACCCGCCACTGCGGGCAAAACTCTTGGTCAGACCGGCGACCCTGAGCACCGGTTCCGCCGGGGCGACTTGCGGGCGCAAAGGCGACAGGCCCAGCTTGGGCGTCGCCGCCATCAGGTCCCGCGCGTATTGCGATTGCGGCGCTTCGAACAGGGCGCGGGTAAAGGCGACCTCTTCGGTATTGCCGTGCCGCATCACCACGACCCGGTCGGCCACTTCGGCCACCACGCCCATGTCATGCGTGATGAACAGGATCGCCATGCCGATTTCACGCTGAAGGCTTTTCAGCAGCTTCAGCACCTCGGCCTGCGTGGTGACGTCCAGCGCGGTTGTCGGTTCGTCCGCGATCAGAACGTCGGGGCGGCAGGCAAGCGCGATGGCGATCATCACCCGTTGCCGCAACCCGCCGGACAATTCGTGCGGGTACTGGTCCAACCGCCGCGCGGGATCCGGAATGCGCACCTGATCCAGCGCCCGCTCGGCGGCGATCCGCGCCTCGGCCCGGCCCATGCCCTGATGGCGGCGCAGCACCTCGCCCAGTTGTTCGCCAATCCGCATGACCGGATTCAAAGAGGTCATCGGCTCTTGAAAGATCATCGAAATGCGGTTGCCGCGATAGGCCTGCATGGCCCGGTCGGACAGGTGCCCCAGATCCACGGGGGCCTCGGCCCCCAGCCGGATCTGACCTGCGGTGATGCGCCCGCCCTCGCGTTCGATCAGCCGCATCACCGACAGCGCGGTGGCCGATTTGCCCGAGCCGGATTCACCGACCAGGGCCAGCGTTTCCCCGGCGTGGATGTCAAAGGACAGATCGCGCACGGCGGTATGGCTGCCAAAGGCGATCGAGAGCGATTTGACGGAAAGGACGGGAGCATCAAGCATGGGTCAGAACCGTCCCATCGGAGGGGTCCAGCGCCCGGGCTTTGGCGTAATACGGGCCTCGAACGGGTCTTTGCCGAAGACCTGCCAATGTACGGTATCCGACAGGTCCAGCATCCCCCATGCGGCAGCGGGTTCACCTTGCGTGGTAAAGCTTTCGGTCAGGCTTTGCTGGGTCAGATGGGTGATGCCATTGACCGTGGTCACGGTGTTCCAATGCACGTGGCCGGCAATGCAGACCACCGGAACGCCCGCCTGCGCCAACGCCTGACGGACGCGCGGGCTTTCTGGGTAGCGCGAAACTTCTTCGTTGCGCTCGAACCAGTAGTTGCCAACCTGACCGTGACCGGACACCGGCACGTGGCTGGCGACAAGCGTCGGCTTTTGCGCCGCCTGCATGGTGCGCGACAGCCAAAGCAGGTCACTTTCTGGCAGGGAAAAGCCATAGTGATCTTCGGTCCGGGTGATGCGCGGGTCGGCACGCCAGAGGGCGACCTGCCAATCGCCGCAGTCAAGCAACTGGTTGGCAAGGCTCTGGCCAAGGATCTCTTCGTTCTGGGCGGTGCTCAGGTAATCACGGTCATGGTTGCCGTTGACGTGATAGACCGGCGCCTTGACCGCCTTGAAGGCTTCGGCCACCTCGGCTTCCAGCCGCAGGTCGGTGGTCTCGTCCACGTCGGAAATCCGGTCGCCCAGATCCAGTACAAGGTCCGGTGCCTCGGCATTGGCCCAGTCGGCGAACTCTGCCATCAGCGCAAGAGCGGCGTCGCCGCGTTTGGCATGCGAAGGGGCGCCGTGATGAATATCGGTGACGATGGCGATGCGAAGGGTCATGTGTCTGGTCCTGAAGGGAGGGGTGGCGCGCCCCGACGGGGACGCGCCGATGCGGCTTAGCTGTCGGCAAGCGCGATGGCGCCGGCGCGGAAATCAAGCACGTAGGGGATGTGGCCGGGCTGCGGCGCCCAGTCGATGCCCTTGTGCATGCCCCAGCTTTCGAAGGGACGGTACAGCGGCAGAACCGGCGGATCCTGCTTGATGCGGTCCATCAGCTCGACATAGGCGGCCTTGCGCTCTTCGATGTCCTTGGAAAAACGGAAGCGTTCCCAGATCGCCGCGTATTCCGCATCGGTGTTGAAGCGGCCCGAGCCTTCGGAGGGGCCGTTGGGCGCCCACATCACCCCGAACGAGCCGAAGGGGTCGGCGAAATACATCGGGTTCGACCAGCTGCGCGCCATCAGGTCGGGGCTGGCCCCGGTCCATGTTTCGGTCACGTTCACGCGGCCCTTGATGCCGACTTCGGCCCACATTTCGGTGATGGCCTGTGCGGCCAGAACGCCGTTGGTGTAGTAGACCGGGTAGGCGTCAAAAACGATCTCTTCCCCGTTGTAGGACGAGGCCGCCAGCAGCTCGCGCGCCTTTTCGGGATCGTATTCAAAAGTGTTGAGCTCGGGCATGTGCAGTTCGCCCATCTCGGCCATCGTGTGGGTCGAGGGCACGACCGCCTTGCCCAGCCACAGCGCCTCGTTCAGCAGATCGCGGTCGATGGCCATCGACATTGCCTGACGGATCTTGGGGTCGACCAGATTGGGGTGGTTCACGTTCATGATCATGACGTGGAACAGCGCCGTGGCCGAACCTTCGGTCTTGAGGTTGGGATCGGCGTTAATCAGGGCCAGCTGATCCGGCGCGATATTGGTGACGATGTCTGCTTCGCCGGTCTTCAGCGCGGTGATGCGGCTGGCGGTTTCGGGAATGCGAATGACCGTGGCCTTTTCCAGCGGCGCACGGTCGCCCCAGAAGCCGTCAAAGCGCGCGTAGACCACTTTCTGACCGGGTACGAATTCCGAGATCGCGTAGGGGCCGGTGCCGACAGGCGCCAGCGAGAAGGCTTCGAAATCGCCATCCTCGGCCACTTCGGGATCGCCGGACAGCGCCTTGGTGTACTCTTCGGGGATGATCATGACCTGCTGAAGCGAAACCAGCGTTTCCCACAGCGGCTCGGGGCGTTCGACCTTGATCTGAACGGTATAGTCGTCGATTTTCACCGCTTCGGCAAAGTTCGCCAGACGATCCTTGGAACGCACGACGTAGGGGGCAAAGGTCGCCTGGTACATGCGGTTCAGCGAAAAGACCACGTCGTCGGCGGTCATGTCTTCGCCGTTGTGGAACTTGACGCCTTCGCGCAGCTTCAGCTCCATCGTGGTGTCGTCCACCAGCTTCCATTCGGTCGCCAGTGCGGGTGTCCATTCCGGTTCTAGCTTGGAATGATCACGGTCGATCAGCGTGTCGAAGCTGTTGTAGTAGAACTGCGAACCCACGTTGGAATGGTCGCGGCCCGGATCGAGATATTCCGAGATATTGGCCGCGCCGACGGTGATCGACTGGGCAAGGGCCGAGCCAGCCAGAAGCGTGGCAGCGGTGGTCATCAGAAGGGTCTTCATGGTCTTCTCCATTGAGGAAGTGGGAAGGGCGTCTTCGGCCTCTTGATTAGCGGTCGCGCAGGCGGACATCGGCGCGGTCACGCAGCCAGTCGCCAAGGATCTGCACGGAAAAGGTGACAAGGATGATCAGGGCCGCGGGGGCAATCACCATCCAGGGGGCGGTGGGCATGTAATCGCGGCCATAACCGACCATGCTGCCCAGCGTGGCGGTGGGGGGCTGCACGCCAAGCCCCAGAAAGGACAGTGTCGATTCAAGGATCACGATGTTGGACAGCGACAGGGTGAACTGCACCACCAGCGGCGAGACGATGTTCGGCAGCACATGGGTCAGCGCAATATACCGCTGACCGCCCCCCGAGGCGCGCGCCGCCTCGATGAAGGGAAGCTGCGTGATCTTGCGCACCTCTGCGCGCACGATGCGGGCGTATTGCTCCCATCCGGCGATGCCCAGCACGCAGATCATGACCGTCAGGGAGGATCCGAACAGCGCAAGGATCAGCAAAGCCAACAGGGTGAAGGGCACGGCGATTTGCAGATCGACCGCGGCCATGATCGAATCCTCGACCCAGCCCCTGCGCAGCCCGGCGATCAGACCCAGCGTGCCGCCGATCAGCAGGCCGATGGTTGCCCCCGCCAGCGCAAGCCCAAGCGTCAGTTGCAAACCGTGCAGGCTGCGCGACAGGACATCGCGGCCCAGTTCGTCGGTGCCAAGGTAGAACCCGTCCTTGTAGCGATCGAACCCCAGCGGCGGGCGCAGCCGCGAGATCAGGCTCTGCGACAGCGGATCGAAAGGGGCAATCAGCGGTGCCAGCAGCGCCATCAGCACCAGTGCCAGACCGATCAGCGCCGCGGCCTTCTGGATGCCGTTGCTGTCCTGCCAGAGCGTTACCAGCAAAGGCGCGCGCGAGGGGATGTGAGAGGTGGCGGTCATGGCTTTATCCTTTGGCCATGCGGATGCGCGGATCCGCGACGACATAGGCGATGTCGGTGAGGGCATTGATGACGACCACCGCGAAGGCGACCGAGATCACCCCGAATTGCAGCACCGGGTAGTCGCGCATGATGGCGGCCGAAACGAGCAGTTCGCCAATGCCCGGCCAACTGAAGATCGCCTCGACCACGACATTGCCCGCCGCGGCCATGCCGGCGATTTGCAGCCCCAACACCGACAGCACCGTGACACCGGCATTGCGGAGCCCGTGTTTCAGGATCACGACGGTTTCAGGCAGGCCCTTGGCACGGGCAGTGCGCATGAAATCCTGCCCCAGAACGTCCAGCATGGCGTTGCGGGTAAAGCGCGTCAGCGCGGCAATCAGCACGCCGGACATGGCGATGGTCGGCATGATGAAATGCCACGCCGTGCCATTGCCGACCACCGGCAACCAGTTGAGCGAAAAAGCAAAGATCAGCACCATGAAGGTGGCGATCACGAAATTGGGCACCGCGTAGCCGATAAAGGCCAGCCCCATGACCGCACTGCCGATCCAGCTGTCGCGCCACAACGCCGCCGTGACCCCAAGCGGGACGGAAACCACCAGCGTCAGCGCCAGCGCGCTGCCCAACAGTTGCAGCGACGGCCAGATACGTTCGGCGACGATCTCGGCCACCGGGCGGCGCTCGATGAAGGAGAGGCCAAAGTTGCCCTCGAGGATCCCGCGCAGATAGGCTAGGTATTGATGCCAGATCGACCGGTCCAGACCGAAATATTCGATCATCAGGGCGCGATCTTCCTCTGACAGGCCATCGCCAAGCGCGGTATCCAGAGGGCTGCCCGACATGCGGGTGGCAAAGAACACCAGCGTGATGATGGCAAAGAGAGTCAGCACCATCTTGAGCAAGGTGCGCAGGATATAAAGCGTCATTCCGGGGCTCCCATGCGGTGAAGCTGGACAAAGCGGGTGCCGATGGCCCGCGCGATGGCGCCGTCCGTGTCGGGATTGTCTCCGACGAAAACGGCCTCTGCGGCAGAAACGCCGGTGCGCGACAGCGCCAGCGCGGCAAGATGGGGATGCGGTTTGCCAATGCTTTCGAAATGCAGTTCCGTGAGCATGGCGCGCAGCGCCGCCAAAAGCGCGCCGGTCTCGGCGATGGGCTGGCCACCATGGCCGGGATGCGCGGTGTCGGTGTTCGACACCCAAAAGACGGCCCCGCCTTGCACCAGCGACGCCGCCGCGTTCAGCCGGTCCAACGACAGTTGCGTATCACGGCACAACAGCACCAGATCCGCCCGGTCGGTCGTCAGGTCAAAGCCCAGCCGTTCGGCCTCGGCCTCCATCGCGGCGCTGGCAAACAACGCCAGCCGTGCGCCCGGGTGCAATCGCGCCAGATGCGCCAGCGTCTGCTCTCCGGCCAGCAGGATCCGGTCTGCGGGAACCCTCAGGCCGAGATCGGCCAGATCCGCGCTAAGATCTGCCGCACAATGGGTCGAATTGTTCGATACCAACCACAGCCGTTCGCCACAGCTTTCCAGAAAGGCGGCCGAATCCGCATAGGCCCGCCCTTCGGACACGAGGCAGCCGTCGAGGTCACACAGGACAAGACGGTCCTGCGCCACGAGGTCGGGCGAGAGATGGCTGGCAAGCCGGTCATTTGCGGTCAGTACTAAGGCCACGGGCAAAGGCTCCCTGTACCTCGGCGCGCGGTCGCGCCGAGGCAGTCTGGTGTGGGGACAGGTGATCGTTCAGGTTCAGGTTCGGCCGTTTCCGGCACTGGGGGTCATTTGCCTGCTGGCCGTGACATGGCTGTGACAAAGCAAAGTTATGCTTTGGGAAAACCATAGCTGCACTTTGGATTGCCCATGACTTTGTCCCTGCGCACCCTCGAAACGCTTCGCACCGTGGCCGAATCCGGCTCTTACGCGGCAGCGGCGCGGCAATTGAACGTGACCCAACCGGGAATCTCTCAGCAGGTGCGCAAGCTGGAAGAAGACTATGGTGTCGAACTGTTCGTGCGCGAAAAGGGCAGACTGCACCCAACGCCCCTGTGCGAAAGGCTGTGCGATTCGGCGGAACGGGTCATCAGCGAATACCAGTCACTGGAACAGATGCTGCGGCGGCACGGCTCCCTGACCAAGGGGGAACTGTCTGTCGGGCTGGGAAACGCCATGCCGGGCATGTCGGTGATCGCCGCCTTCAACAAGGCCTATCCGCAGGTGACGCTGGAGGTCACGACGGGATCCCATGACAAGATCATGCGGCAGGTCATCAATCACACGGTTGACGTGGGTATCCTGCCCGAGGTGCCAAAGGACGCCCGGTTCCGGCGCAAAACGCTTTTGACCAACAATGTCGTGGCGATTGTCGCCCTGTCACACCCTCTGGCCGCGCAGGAGGAGGTCACATGTGAAGAGTTGTTGCGCCACCGGTTGATCTTTCGCACCACCGGTTCGTCGACCCAAAAAGTTCTGGATCGCTATTTCCGCCGCCACGAGGTATCGCCCGCGCCGTTCCTGACGCTGGACAACCGGGACGGTGTCTATGAGGCGGTCGTCAACGGCATGGGTGTCGGCTTTGTCTGGCGGACCGGGACGGGGCGCAACGAAGACGTCAAGCAGTTGCGGTTGCTGGGGGCCGACACCTCCAGCGCGGAGGTCGTCTTTGCCCCGGTCGAACGCAGGATGGAAACCTTGAACGCGCTGTTCGGCCTGATCGACGGGCTGGCGCTGCCCTGACAGGATTTTTCCGGTTGGCGTCTTGCAAGATTGACCGCGCGGGCTATCTCCCCGCCTTGGTGGCAAACACGCGGGCAGCCGACGGTTGGCAGGTGTCCCCGGTCTTGATCCCGGGGGCACCGATCTTGCGATGGCTATGCCCAACAGCCCGCGGCCTGCGCATCCTCAACAAAGCGGGCAAAACTGCGCGGCTTGCGCCCCAGCGCGTGTTCGACACCATCCGCAAGGCTTGCGTTTTTGCCGTCGAGGATCTCGGCCACAAGGGTTGCGACAAAGCTCGCCTCGTCCTCGGGGACCCCGACCGAGATCAGCGTGCCTTCGAACTCTGCGGCGGTTGAGGCGCGAAAGCGCACCGACCGGCCGGAAACCCGCGCGATTTCGGCCACGGCCTCATCCCAGGTCAACAGCTCCGGTCCGGTCATCTCGTAGACCTTGCCGCTGTGCCCCGGTTCCAGCAGCGCGGCAGCGGCCACATCCGCCACATCTTCGAGATCGACAAAGGGTTCCGGCGCACCAGAGGTCGGCACCGCCACTTCTCCCGCCAGGATCCCGTCAAGAAAGCCGCCTTCGCTGAAGTTCTGCGCAAACCAGCTGGGCCGCAGGATGGTCCAGTCCATTGACGAGTCCATCAACAACTGTTCGCAGGCCTGCGCCCGCGCTTCGTTGCGTTCGGACAACAGCACGATGCGACGAAGGCCCGCCTTTTCAGCGGCCTGCACGAATTCTGCGATAACCGCTTGCGCCGATGGCACCGCCAGATCCGGTGAATAGGCGACATAGGCCGTCTTGGTCCCTTCCAAGGCTGCGGGCCATGTGGACGGCTGCTCCCAATTGAAGGGGATGGCGCTGTTCCGGGTGCCCGGACGCACTGGAACGCCACGCGCCTGCACCCGTTGCGCCACGCGTTTTCCGGTCTTGCCGGTGGCTCCGATCACCAGAACGGGCGCCTGTGTCTCTGTCGCATTCATCTTGTCACTCATCCTTTTGTCAGACCGAAATGGGCCAGCGCCTGTTGCGCGATTTGCACCCCGCCGGACTCCTGAACGAAATGCCCGCCTTCGGCGATTTCCAACGGTTCCGGGCAGCCTTTGATGATCGTCCGCATAAAGTTCATCACGTCCGGCCCCAGCATCTTGTCCTTCATGCCGATGGCCATGAAGCTTTCGCCGTTCCACTCCTCGGACCAGAACCGCGCCGCGCGCTGAGAGGTTGCGACACCGGGCGCATCCATCGAAGTGGCGATCAACAGGGGGAACTTGCGCACGCCCGCCTTGTAGCGCTGATCCGGGAAGGGCGCGGCATAGGCCTGGGCATCGACGTCCGAGATGCTCGGCTCGTTCTTTTGCATGATATAGGGCACGGGCACGTCGGGGTCGGCCACGATGTCCGCTTTCCATGCGTCAAAGGCCGGGCTGTTGACCGGGCCAGCCATCAGACCGGTGTTCATGATCAGCAGGCGTTTGAACCGGTCCGGCATCTCCATCGGCAGGGTCAGCCCCAAAACGCCGCCCCAGTCCTGAACGACCAGCGTAATGTTCCTCAGGTCAAGGTGGCGGATCAGGCCAAGCATGTAGTTGCGATGAAAATCAAAGGAATAGACCGCATCGTCGACGGGTTTGTCCGATTTCCCGAACCCCAGCCAATCCGGCGCAATGACCCGTGCGCCCGCGTCGGCAAAAATCGGGATCATCTTGCGATACAGGAAGCTCCAGCTCGGCTCGCCATGCAGCAGCAGGAAAACCTCGTCGGCACCCTTGTCGCCCTCATCAACGTAATGCCCCCTCAGACCCTCATATCCTTCAAGGTTTTCAACGTAATGCGGTGCAAAGGGATAGTCCCTCAGCCCCGCGAACCGCTCTTCCGGTGTGCGTAGCGCCGCGATCATGATCTCATCTTTCGTGTTGCGATTTGGTCAACTGACCTAGTATCTAGGTCGCTTGACCAAATGCGTCAAGAGCCCAATATTGCTGTTGTGCAAACCAAGAGGGCCTGACACGAAACGACGCCATGAACGCACAGGAAAACACCACCCGATCGCAGGCTGGGCGCGCCCGATCCCCCAAAGAGCAACTGATCCTCGATTGCGCGCTGAAGCTGTTGATCGAAACGGGGGATGCGGGGCTGACCATGCGCAAGCTTGCGGAAAGCGCGGGGATGCGGCTCAGCAACGTGCAGTATTACTTCAAGTCGCGGGATGACGTGCTTCAGGCCATGGTCGGTCAGTATTTCGAAGACTGCACCGAGAACCTTGGGCGGCTGATCCTAGAAAGCGATGCACAGACTGTGCGGGGCAGGGTGCTTTTCCTCGCGCGCGCGGGGCTGTCACATGGCGAAGAGATCTCGGACATGTGCCGGGCGTTCCGCGAGATCTGGGCCATTTCAAGCCGGAACCAGATCATCGACCGTTGCCTGATGGATTACTACCGGACCTTCGCCGAACTGCTGGTACGCGATGCGATCCCGCAATCGACGGATGATCATTCCCGGCGCAAACTGGAAACCTTGCTGGTCACTTTCTTCGAGGGCTATTCGATCACCGCCCGCGCGCTGCCCCTGAGCACCGAAGAAGCCGCCGAGATGCTCACCGATCTGGCCATGTCAGTCGTCAAGTAGCGGCAGGCAAGGTAGAGAATTCGGGAAAACGTCACTCGTCATGGCCGGGTGTATCAGTGATTCGGCGCATTGCTGGTAATGATGATTATGTTAATATTTCATCAAGAACCATGCCCTTGACCGCCAAGCCCGTGCATCATGTCTAATTCGGGCTTGGCATCCGTGCGCAACGTCGTCGGATCAAACCTGATGCAGGTACACGGCTATGGGTCGGTTCCTGGGGCGGGTGTTTCGTTCAACCAATATATGTCTGACCTTCGTCCCGACGGATCTGACAGGCCCAACTTTTGAAAACCCCGAGCGGCGGTCCTGGATCGAAGGAAAGATCGCACTGGCGGCCGAGGATCTGACCGCCGGGCACTGCGGTCTAGCTTGCCTCGTCACGGATCACCGGGACGGCGCCGAAGGTGGATGGCGTCTGGACCAGCGCATAGCAAAAACGGTGCAAGGTCGTCGGATCAGCCAAGCCGGATTGGTCGGCCCGGCAACTTTGGACGCTTATTCGTAGCCCTTTTTGGCCTTTTCCATCTGGATCGCAAAGCGCGCGCCCTTGGCCTCTGTCTCATCGTCGAACCAGTCGACACGGATCTGACCGGGCTGACCGGTCCGGCCCCATTCCCGCACCAGAGACCAGTCCCCGAAAAGGCCCGGCATGAGTTCCATGCGATAAAAATGGCTTGTGTTCGAGCTTTCTTCGACCCGTATCAGATCCACGCCTGCCTCCAACTTCGGGATGTGCCGCCGCGCCCGGCACCGGATGAACCTCAGTTTTGCCCTGTCGGCTCGGCGCATGCAATATCCGGTACGGTTATTGCTCCTGTGCGGTGGTCCTCCAGATACTGAAACCGGCCACCATGACCATGACGGTTGCAACGACGATCACACCAAGAAACGCCTGATCAAAGGCGTCCCGGGCAAGGGCGACCAAGCGGTCGGCGGCCCCCTTGCCCAGTGCCTCGGCGGCCATGATCGCCTCGTCCAGACTGTCGGCGGCAGTCCCCGACACACCCGCCGGAAGGATCATCGCCCGGGTATAAAGCGCGGTCATGACGCTGCCCAGCACCGCCACCCCAAGCGCCCCGCCCAGTTCGAACGACACTTCCTCGATCGATGCCGCCATGCCGGCGCGGTCTTCGGGCGCGGACATCATGATTGCGCTGGAGGCAGCGGTCATCGTCGCCCCAAGACCAAAACCCATGACCGCAAGGCTGGACAGCCAGAGCCAGGCGGGCCCCTTGTGGGCCGCAAGGTAGAACAACAATGCAGCGCCCGACAAAAGCAGCGCACCGGACAAAACGCGCCCTGCCCCGATCCGAGGCAGCGCCAACCCCGTCAAGGGCCCCGACAGGAAAGACGCCGCCGGGATCGGCAGGATCATCAGCCCGGCCTGCAACGGACTGAGGCCAAGCACCAGTTGCAGGCGCTGGCTGAACACCAATTCAACACCGATCAATGCGGCCGAGGCCACGGTCGCCGCAACAACGCCCGAGGAAAACCGGCTGTTGCGAAACAGGGCAAAGTCGATCAGCGGATTCGCGCTCTGCCGCTGGCGGCGGACAAAGGCAATCATGGCGACCAGACCGACCGCAACCATCGTGACCGCCATTGGCCACGACGGATCACGTTTGCTCGCTTCCTTGATGGCAGAGACAAGGCCGACCAACCCCACCATGACCTGAAGGGAACCGAGGAAGTCAAAAGGATGGGAATGCTCGGGCCGCCTGTTGACCAGCACGACCACGCCAGCCGCAAAGGCGACCAGAACAATGGGAAGGTTGATCAGGAACACCGATCCCCACCAGAACCACTCCAGCAACAAGCCGCCAACCACCGGCCCAACCGCCGCGCCGCCCGATGCCACGGCGGCCCAGATGCCGATGGCAAAGGCACGTTCGGCATCGTCGGTGAAGGTCAGGCGGATCAGGGACAGGGTCGCAGGCATCATCATGGCTGCCCCCACGGCCAGAAGAACCCGCGCCGCGATCAGCATGGCCGGTGTCGCGGAAAAAGCCGCCGCGACAGAGGCCCCGCCAAAAACCACCAGCCCCGCAAGAAACATGTGCTTGTGACCGAAACGGTCCCCCAATCCGCCAAGGCCCGGCAGCAAACCGGCCACCACCAGCGGATAGGCATTCACGATCCACAGTTTCTGGGTCGCCGTGGCAGCAAGATCATAGGTCAACCGAGGCAATGCCGTGTAGAGTACCGTCATGTCGATGACGATCAGGAAAAGCGCACTTGAGACAATGGCCAGAACAAGCCAGCGGCTGCGGGGGAGCATCGGGTATATCCTTCGGAACAGACGAGTCGATTTGCACTCGGTACGCGACAAATATAAATACAGTCGTATCGTAATGGAATAGGAAATGGCAGGCAGACCACGCAGTATCGACCGAAACAAGGTGCTGGACGCCGCCGAGGCGCTGGTTCTGGATTCCGGCGCAGGCGCGCTTAGCTTTGACGCCGTGGCGAAAGCGGCCGGTGTGACCAAGGGCGGGGTGCAATATGCCTTTGGCACCCGTGACAACCTGATCCGGGCCATGATCACCCGATGGGGAGAGGCCTTTGACGCCGATGTGGCAAAACGCACAGGACCAGAGCCCTCGCCACGCCAAAGAATTCAGGGGCATCTATCCGCGTCGCGCGATGCGGATGCGGCGGAACATTCACGATCTGCCGTCATGATGACGGCGCTTGTCCAGCACCCCGATCAACTGGCCGACACCCGCGACTGGTACAACACGCGTCTGGCCGGTCTGGACCTGTCGAAACCCGAAGATCGCAAACTGGCCCTTGCCTTCCTCGCCGGCGAAGGTGCCTTCCTGCTCAAGGCTTTTGGATTGATGGATATCGGCGACGCGGACTGGAAAGCCCTGTTCGCCGATATGCTGGCCGCCACCTCTGTTGCGGAGGACAAACCCGAATCCGAGGATTGACGCTCTGCGCGCACTATATTTTCGCGGTAAGCGCCGCGCTGAAATCGGCCCATTGAGCCCGTTCGATCGCATCAGACCCTGCGATGGCCCAATAGCTTTCATGGTGGTCCAGAACGTCCGCCCCCAGACGCACCAGACGCCCGGCCTTGAGATCGGCATCGCACAGCGGCAAAGAGCCCAGCACAACCCCCAACCCCGCCCGCGCGGCCCCAAGTGCCGACAGGAAAGTGTCAAAATGCAAATGCGGCAAAGGCGTTGTGGGAATCCCGAACCGTGTCGCCCATGTTGTCCACCCCGGTCGAGGCCCCGAACAGGCAATACGCGGCCATTCTGACCAATGACCGCAACGCCGCGCCAGATCCGGGGACGCAAGCGGCGCGATCTTCTCGGAGAAAAGCCTGGTCTTGTGATCATGAGGCCAATCGCCCGACCCATAGCGGATGCGGATGACTTCGTCCAAGGCGGCTTCATGCGTGCCAAGCACCATGGACTGGATCGTCAACTGCCCGTTGCTTACCTCTCCGACCATGGCAAGACGCGGCAGCAGCCACAGGTCGATGATGGATTGGCTGGCCGAAATCGTCATTTGTCCGCGCCCCGATCCAAAGAGCGCCATGGAACTGTCCCGAAGATTGCCAAACGCCGCACGCACATGCGGCAGCCATGCCTCCCCTTCAACCGTCAACTCGATGGATTGCGCGTGTCGAAAGAACAGCGTGGTCCCAAGCTGCTTTTCCAGATTTCCGATCCTTTGGCTGACGGCCGATTGCGTAAGGCCAAGCTCACCGGCGGCCGCGGTGAAACTCTGGCATCGGGCGGCAGCCTCGAAGGCACGGATCCATTCCAGCGGAGGCGTCTTGAACTGACGCTTTGGCATTAGCTCACCTAAGTCTTGGTGTGAAAATTGCTAATTTGATCTTATGCATGACCACTGCAACTGTGTCGCCAGAAATCTGCCACCCAAGGACAGCCTCATGACTTCCGTTTCCGTCGATGCTTCGGGCGAATACCTGACGCTTGTGACCGAAGACTCGCGCCACCGCTTCCACGCCATCTGGCTGCGCGACAACGCCAGCGACCCCGAAACGCGGGCACCGGCAAATGGCCAGCGGCTGATTGCCCTGCGCGACATCCCGACCGATACGCGCATCAGCGCAGCCGAGGTCACAGGCGCGCTGCTGGAGGTCGCCTTTGCCCCCGAAGGCAAACGCGTGACCTTTGACCTCGGCTGGCTGGCGACACATGCCTATGACAACGTCCAGACGCAGCGCCGCGGCTGGACCGCGCCCGAGATCGAACTTTGGGATTCGGGCCTGATGGGGCACGTGCCGACCGGCGATTTTGCCGATCTGGCAGCGCGCGGCGCGGGCCTGTCACAATGGCTTGGCGAGGTCACCAAATTCGGCTTTGGCAAGGTGGTAAACGGCCCGGTCGAAGAAGGCGCGCTGTTCAGGATCGTCGATCTATTCGGCTATGTCCGTGAAACCAACTATGGCCGTCATTTCGACGTGCGCACAGAGGTCAATCCGACGAACCTTGCGTTCACCGGCCTTGGGCTTCAGGCCCATACCGACAATCCCTATCGTGACCCGGTTCCGACCGTTCAGGTGCTCTATTGCCTCGAAAGCTCTGCCGCCGGGGGCGAGAACATGGTGGTCGACGGGTTTGCAGCTGCGCGACGCCTGCGGGACGAAAACCCGGACTTTTTCGATGTCCTCGCGAACCATTGCGCGCGGTTCGAATACGCGGGCGAAGCAGGCGTCTGCCTGACCTCGCGCCGCCCGATGATCGAACTTGCCCCGGATGGCGAGCTGATCGGCGTGCGCTTTAACAACCGCTCGCTGTCCGCGGTGACGGATGTGCCTTTCGACAAGATGGCAACCTATTACGCAGCCTATCGCCGGTTTGGCGAAATCATCGACGAAGAGGCGATGGAAGTCACCTTCCGGCTGGAACCGGGCGAAGCTTTTGTTGTCGACAACACCCGCGTGCTTCATGCGCGCAAGGGATATTCCGGCGACGGAACACGATGGCTTCAGGGCTGTTATGCGGACAAGGACGGCCTGCGATCGACGCGCGACGCCCTGCTTCGCGACTTGCAGCGGGAGGCCGCGGAGTGAAACCCGATATCGACAGCCTGAGCCGCGATACAATCGTGGCATTCATCGGCTCTATCTTTGACCGGCGTGGCGGTGAAGAATACCTTGGCGAGCCCGTGACAATGGGCCAGCACATGTTGCAAGGCGCGGCGATTGCCGAACAGAACGGCCAGCCGGAAGAGATCATCGTGGGGGCCCTGCTGCACGACATCGGGCATTTCACCAGTGAATTCGGCACGTTCACCATGAATGATACCGAAGACCGCCACCACGAGGATGCCGGTGCCGAAGTGCTGGAACGGTTCTTTCCAAGCGTTATCACCGACTGCGTGCGCTATCACGTGGCCGCCAAACGTTATCTCTGCGCGACCCGGCCCGAGTATTTCCGGCGCCTGTCCGAGGCATCCGTACATTCGCTGAACCTGCAAGGCGGACCCATGACAGCCTCGGAGGTTACCGAATTCGAGAAGAACCCCAACCTCAAACGGATCATCGCCGTGCGCTATCTGGACGACGCTGGCAAACGACCGGACATGAAGACGCCGGACTTCTGGCATTTTGCCCCGATGGTGCAGCGCATGGTCGACCAACACTGCGCCGCTTAGCGCAAACCGCGTGTTCCGGCCTGTCCGCTCACGGGTTCCCGGATCAAAGGACAGGCCGTGACATCACCGGGGGATAAAGGGCCAGGTGAATCCCGTGGCCCGTTCGGACAGCGCCCATAGTCGCGTCATATCGGCTTTGTCGTGGGCGTGCGGTTCCAGCGTGCCGCGCCCCACCGGTCCCACGAATTCCATCCGCCCGGTCGGCCCGTACAGGGCGCGTTGTTCCAACCTGCGTTCGGTGGCGCACATAATCTCGGGATAAGCCCCCTGTTCGGCCGATTGCACCATCGGCGTCTTGCTCATCAGCCACCACATGATCCGCGTCGCCATCCCTCCGCTGGTGCGGATCAGCGACGTGGCCGAAGAACCGGGGTGGCAGACAAATACCTGCACCTTGCTTTGCCAAGCCCTGACCCGGTCCTGAAGCTCATAAGCGAACATCATCTGCGCCAGTTTGCTCTGGCTGTAAGCGGCGTTTGCGCCATACCCCTCGTTCCAGTTCAGATCCTCGAACTTGATGCGGCGCAACCCCATCTTGTAGCCAAGGCTGGCAACCACGACGATGCGCCCGCCTGACTGGTCGATACGGTCAAACAGCTTTCCACACAGCAGGAAGTGGCCGAAATGATTGGTACCAAGCTGGCTTTCAAACCCGTCAACGGTCAACTGGCGGGCGGGCACCTGCGCGATGGCTGCGTTACAGATCAAGGCATCTATGCGCGGGGCCGTATTGAGAAGTTCCTCTGCCGCAGTGGCCACGCTGTCCAGATCAGACAGGTCCATAGGGATAAAACTGACGTCCGCCTTGGTGCCGAACTCCGCCTTGAGGTTCCGCAGGGCGGTGGTCGAACGACCGGCGCTGCGGTTCAGCATGACAACCCGGGCGCCATGGCCCAACAGGATGCGGGCGGCCTGAAACCCCGTTCCGGCATTGGCGCCGGTGATGACAAAGGTCTTGCCGGCCTGCGGCTCTAACCGGTCCGGGAGCCAACCTTTCGGTCCAAAGGTCCTGTCCGCCATCACGTTCTTCCTTTCACTTGTCGCGCCGTTGGGGCTGGGTGATTGGCGACGTAAGTCTTGACTGCGATCCCAGACAGGCCAATTCCGCTCGAATACTTGCCCGTTTGTCTCAGCGGCGTTGCGAAAGGCTCGTCACAACTTTTACAAGTTCCCCCATGAGCAAAAGCGCCATCAGACAGATCATCGAGACACGGACGCCACGCGACGGCCTGATCGACACCGGTATTGCAGGCGTCCAGCTTTTCCGCGCGACCGAGGCCGTACCTTGCGCCCCTGCAGTATATGACCCCTGCGTGGTTGCCATTGTCAGCGGTGGCAAAGAGGCGGTTCTGGACGGAAACCGCCACGTCTACGGCAGCCGCGAGTATCTGTGCTGTCCAATGTCCATGCCGGTCGAAGCTGGAACGCCATCCGCCTCGCCCGACAACCCGCTCCTTGGTGTCTATATCGCCTTGGACCCGCGCCTGATGACGGAACTGACGCTGGAAATGGCCACCGTGGGCGACCCGCAACCAAGGCCAGAAGGCAAGGCACGCGGTATCCGGCTGGCCACTTGGGATGCCGGCTTTGCCGATGGACTATTGCGGTTGCTGCACCTGCTGGACAGTCCAACGGACATGGCCATTCTGGGCATGTCCCGCCTGCGGGAAGTCTATTACGCCATCCTCAAAGGGGAGGCCGGTGCCTTTGCCCGGCACTCCTTTGGCCCCGGCAATGCCATCGCCCGTGCCATTGCCCATGTCTCGGCCAATCTGGCCGATCCTGCATCCATCGAAGACCTTGCCGCCCGCGCCGGTATGAGCCGCGCCGTATTCCATCGCAAGTTCAAGCAAGCCACGACGATGTCCCCGATCCAGTTCGTAAAATCCATGCGCCTGAACAAAGCCGCGATGAAGATCGCCAGTGGCATGACGGTTTCCGAGGCCGCCAGGCAAGTCGGCTATGTCAGCGCCTCGCAATTCAGCCGTGAGTTCAAGCGGATGTATGGAAACGCGCCTCGCAGATGGAGTGACGCACAACAACCGGCATCACTTGGCCCCTGAGCGGATCAGGCGTGTGTCACCCCCTGCTTCTTGGGTCTGCTGACAACACCAACCTGACAGTCGAAGGGGAGGTATTCCGACCTGACCGTGGAACGCGTGGTCAAGAAAAAACGACCCGGAGCGCAGATGGCAGGCGATCGCTCAACGGTTCAGGCGGGCAACCCGGCGCGCGCCAGCAGGTCACAAAACGCTTTCAGGTGGTCGGTGTTGGCAAAGGGCAAGGTCCCCCTGACAAAGCCAAGGGTATAATTCGGGCTGGCGCTGCGCAGCGCGGCAATGGCGTCCCGAGCCTCCTCCTGCTTGCCAAGCCGTTCATAACAAGCCGCAAGCAAGGCTAGTGCATTGGCATGTTTGGGCATTTCGACCGCGGACCGTTCGGCATCGGCCAGCGCTTCGGCATAGCGTTCGGCCACAAAAAGTGCTCGCGACCGATGGACAAGATACAGGCCGGGAAAAAGCGGATTGAACCGGATCGCCGCGTCGATTTCCTCCAACGCCTCTGCGCCCCGGCCCATATAGGCAAAGGTCGCCCCGACGATCATGCGAAAATGCGCATTAGAGGGATTCAGCCGAACCGCCAGCCGGGCTTCGTCCAGACCGCGGCCAAAATCCTGTCCCCTATCCCGCCACCAAAGCGAAAACCCAAGGACGCAATGCCCCCAAGGTTCGTTCGGATCGGCGGCAATGGCCGCTTTGGCACAAGACAGGGCGGTGTCGAAAGGCCGGTCGTTTGCCTCGCTCCACCCGTTCGACGCCTCGATGTGATGCGCCCAACCAAGGATGGCATGTGCCCGCGCCAAATCCGGGTCCAGACCAATGGCGGCTTCTGCCTCTTTTCGTGCGCGTGCTGCACTTTCGCGGGAAAAGGACCAGATGTGCTGTTGAGCTTTCAACGCGTGATCATACGCGCCGATCGCATCGGTCCCGGTCTTCTGCACCCGCCGGTAGTGCCGGAGAGACACCTGCCCCACCAAGGTGTTGACGATGACCGTCGCGATCTCTTCCTGAACATCAAGAACATCTGCAACGTCGCGGTTGAAACGCTCGGCCCAGAGCGTCTTACGGCTTGCCACCTCGCAAAGCTGCACTGTCACCCGGATCCGCCCCTGAGAGCGCCGGACGCTGCCTTCCAGCATGTAATCCACGTCAAGCCGGGCGGCAAAGTCACCTGCTGCGCTGGTATGATCATGGAAAGCGAACGCCGATTGCCGCGCGATCACGAACAGTTCGTCATAGCGGGACAGGTCGGTGATGATGTCATCCGCGATACCATCGGAAAAGAACGACTGTTCGGCATCGCCGGACAAGTTCTCGAAAGGGAGGACCACGATCGAAGGCTTGCCCGCACCTGCGCCCAAGAGGCGGGACATCTGCGCGGCGGGCCGTGAATCAACGGCCCTGTCTGGTGTGGGAACAAAGAGAAACCCGCGGCGCGACACGGTCCTGATGACCCGCTGATTCCTGCCATCATCGCCAAGGGCACGACGCGCCGCGTTGATCCGGGATGAAATTGCGGAGTCCGAGACGATCCGCCCCTGCCAGACCCCGTCGATGATGTCGTCCCTGCTGACGACACGACCGGGATGAGAGGCCAGGAAGGCGATCAGGTCCAAGACCTGCGGCTCGATGGGAACGACCACCCCGTCACGACGCAGCTCGCCCCTTGCGATGTCGATCTCAAAACCGTCGAAGGAAATCGTTTCGCCAGCCGTCATCCCAGATGGTGACCATAGGGCAAGCCGTTTCTCAAGCGGAAATGACCTTTTCTGGACAGCTTCTGGACGTCCCCGTCAAGCGCGGTCCCCGGCCACATGTCAGGTTCGGGGCATCACAAACGCAGATCAGATCAGGAGCCAGACCATGCACCGCCGCGATGCCCATGTCCTCACCCACTACACAAACATCACCGAAGCAAAAGGCAACGAGGTCCGCAATCTGCGGGCCATGGCAGCCCAGGCAATGCTGGGCAAGATGCGCCATGCCCTGCGCCGGGCCGTCCTCGGCATGACGACGACCAAACGCAATGCCAGCCAGCACCGCGCCTGATCCGCACGGCGTTGACGATGGAACAGGCGCCGCCCCTACCGGGCGGCGCCTGTCGCGATCAGCCCAGCAGGGCCAGCACTTTTTCCGCAGCCCCATCCGAGGACGCAGGGTTCTGGCCGGTCACCAGCCGCCCGTCGACCACCGAATGCGGCTGCCAGTCACCGACGCTCTCGAACTTGGCCCCAAGTTCGCGCATCCGCGTTTCCAGCAGGAAAGGCACCGCCTCGACAAGGCCGACGCCCTCTTCTTCGCTGTCGGTAAAGGCCGAAACCTTGCGTCCTTTCACGATGGGATCACCGTTGGCATCCACGGCCTTGGCAAAAGCCGCCGGCCCGTGACAAACAGAGGCGACCACCTTGCCGTTGTCCCATGCTGTGCCAATCACCTTGGCAACCAGATCGCTGGTGGCAAGGTCGAACATCGCGCCGTGACCGCCGGGGATGTAAAGCGCGTCATAGGCAGTGACGTCTTCGTCTTCCAGCCGACCGGGTTTAGCCAACAGCGCAACCGCCTTGTCATCGGCGCGGAAGCGCGTGACCGAAGCGGGCGCATCGTCGCCGGTCACATCGGAATTGGGGTCGATCGGGACAGCCTTGCCGCCCAACGTCACCAGCGTCACCTCGTGACCTGCGTCAAGAAAGGCATAGTAGGGGGTCGCCAGTTCTTCGTACCAGACGCCGGTGGATTTGCCGGTATCGCCCAGAACGTCGGATGCGGTGGACAGAACCAGAATGCGTGCCATGGAATGGGTCTCCTTGCGTTTTCGTTTCAGGGCGTCTGCGGCCCTGATCGTGTTGGGGCCTCAACGCTTCGACCCCGATGTAGGTTTCCCTTCCCGGATCAAGAAATTGATGCGGACAACGTCAGAAATCGATAATTCGGGGTTATGACGACACCTGACATCTCGCTTTTGCGCGTCTTCCATGCCGTTATGGAAGAACGCAACGTCACCGCCGCGGCGGCGCGACTGGGCCAATCCCAAAGCACGGTAAGCGCCGCCCTTTCGCGCCTGCGCGAGGCGCTTGGCGACGAGCTGTTCCTGCGCGCCAGGTACGGCGTGGAACCGACCGAAAAGGCAATTGAAATGGCGCCGGACATTGCGGCCGGGCTGGAACGGCTGGAGCAGGCCTTTCGGGCCGCCGAACCGTTCGACCCAGCGCGGACCACCCGCCGGTTTCGGTTGCTGATGGGCCCCTATGTCGAGATTGTTCTGGTGCCGGATCTGGCTGCGGCCTTTGCCGAACAGGCCCCGCTGGCCAAGCTGGAAATCTCGCCCGTCGGGCCAGACCTTGACCCACGCCAGTTGGCCGGGCGCACCTTCGATCTGGCGCTCGGACGGTTCGACAACCCGCCCGAAGATCTTGTGGTGTCACACCTGTTCGACAACGGATTCCGCTGTATCGTATCACCCCGGGCCATGCCCGAGGGGACCATGTTGGGCCGCGAGCTGTATGAAACCCTGCCCCATGTGATCGTGGCTCCGCCCGGCAAGTGGCGCACTGGCATTCATAAACGGACCGAAGCGACAGGGCTTCGTAGGAACACCGCTATCGTGGTCTCGCATTTCCTGTCGGCACCGCCCGCCGTGGCCCGGCTGGGCGGTATCGCAACGGTGCCTGAACGGGTGGCGGCGATGACCGCGGGGCCTTACGGCTTGCGGAATGAACCCGTGCCGGTCGAGCTGGGCACTTTCCCCAGCCAGATCGCATGGCACCCGCATCTGCGCCGCGACGAGGGGCACATATGGTTGCGGGGATTGATCAGCCGTATCGCTGCGGGTTTTGCGTTCGACGATTGAAATGGCGCTTGCGGCATCCGGCCGTTTGGGTGCGCTAGTGGTGCCAAGAAACTGGCAAATCACGCCAGATTCATGCGCCGTTCTGGCGCAGATCCTGACGGCTCAATCATGTTAGGCAGGTTGTCGGCAGGAAAGCAGGGATACGGCAGCGCGATACCCAATCGGCCCCTGTCTGAAACAGATTGGCACTCTGCTGCGCACCTCACCCGAACGCGTGTTGCGCCGCGCCGGGCTTGGCGCGGCGTCTGCACTTGTCCAAACGCAGCCTGCAACGCAGGCTATGGCGCTTTTGGCCCTCTGGAAGCCTTCCCGATGGACAAGGTCCGCCGTCAGTTCGACACCAATGTCATCGGTTTGCGGGCGATCACAAAGGCCCTTCTGCCCCACATACGGGCCAACGGTTCGGGTGTGATCGTCAACATCTCGTCGATTGGCAGGCAGATGACCTTACCGCTTGGCACGCTTTATCCGGGTCCAAATTCGCTGTCGAAGGGATCTCGGAGGCGCTGCATTTCGAACTGAAGGCCGCAGGGATCCGGGTCAAGATTATCGAACCCGGCATGATCGCCACCGATTTCGGCGGTTGGTCATTCGACTTTACCAACGACCAAAGCCTGACCGAATACCAGCCTGTCGTGCAGGCCCTGTTCGGCAGTTGAGCCGAAAACGCCAAGGCTTCGGAATAGATCGTGGGGGCAAATGCGATCTGGGGCGGCCGTGACGAACGGCACCGACACGCTGCGCTATCGGGCGGGTGCCGACGCCCTGGAAATCCTGAACAAGCGCTAGCCCCCTCCTGCCCGGCGAAATGTCTTGTCACGGGGGCATCCTGCCATCGCAAGACCGGTCAGGCGGGATAGGCTGTTTCCGCCGCAAGGCTTGGCGGCAGGCCAAAGAAAGCGCTGAAATCGCGGCTGAACTGGGCCGGACTGGCATAGCCCACGGCATGCGCGGTTTCGGCCACGCCCATACCGTTGTGGACCAGCAGGCTTTTGGCCTGCATGAGCCGTTTGCGTTTCAGGTATTGCAGCGGTGGCAGGCCCGTCACCGCCTTGAAATGCCGGTGGAACGAGGCCGCGCTCATCCCTGTGGCGCGGGCAAGATCAGAGACCCCGGCAAAAGCCTCGCCCGTGCCGTCGAGGTCACGCAAAACGCGGGCGATCCGCGCCTCGGGGCGGTTGCCGTGCAACTGGCTCAGCAAGGCCCGGCCATGCCGATCCAGAAGCGCGTGAAAAAAGATCTCGCGCAGAGTGCCGGGCGAAAGAACGGCCGCCTCTGCCGGGGAACACAACTGCCGGGCAAGTCTGGCAAGCGCTTCGCCCATTGATCCGGGCATCGCCAAGGGTTCGATCCCAAGGCCGGATTGCGGCGGCAACGTCGGCAGATCATGCTCGGACAACTCGGCGGCGAGGCTACGCAGGTCCTCCGGATCGGCGCTGAGGAAGATACCGATCAGCGGTTCTTCGGGCGACGCAACGGTTTCGCATTCAAAGTACAGCGGCAGGCCCACGGCAAGGTATTGGCCGGGTCCGTATTCGATGCGCCGATCACCGAAAAACCCGATTTTGCGCCCGGACACGATGATCGCGATGCCCGGCGCATAGCTCAGCGGCGCGCGGGCGACTGGCGCATCGGCCCAGAACAGCCGGACCGAGGGCACGCCTGTTTCGACAAATCCGATGCGGGCCTTCCTGTCCTGCGCATCGCGCAGGGCGGTTAACCGGGTTCTCAGTTCGTCGTTCATCTTGCCGCGTCTCTCTCGTGACGGAATTTGTCATATCGGCCGCCGCATGTCCCGCCCCAAGCGGGGGGATTGAGAGAAACCCGCATGACGCTGAGAGAAACCGACATTCAGGCACCGTAGTCGGCTGTCTAGGTCTGTCACAGTCCAAGGAACAACGGAGACGACGATGCTTGACCAACCGACCATCCCCGCAGACAAGCTGGCCATCGTAAAGGCGCTTGCCGGTTTCGCCGTGAAGCCCGCCTTTCGCACCCCGGTCCACAAGACGCCCGCCGATCACGGAATCGCGGATTGGGAAGACATCTATTTCCCCTCTGACGACGGCACACCGCTGGAAGGGTGGTACGTGCCCGCGGCAGGGGGCGAAAGTGACAAGCTCATCATCATGAACCACCCCATGCCAATGAGCCGTTCCGGCTTTACCGGGCATTTCGGCGAACCGTGGAGCCAGGTGGACGATATTGAAATCGACTTTGTCGCGCATATCGCGCACCTCGTCCGTGCCGGGTACAACGTGCTGGCCTACGACCTGCGCAACCACGGCAATTCCGCCGCCGCGAATGGCGGCATCTGCGGCATCGGGCGGTATGAATGGCGCGATTGCGTTGGGGCCAAGAGCTATGTCGACGCGCAGCCGCGCCTGTCGAAGATGAAGCTGGGCCTTTACAGCCAATGCACCGGCGGCAACGCCCAGTACGAGGCCATGTCGCGGCGTCCCGACCTGTTCGAAAACGTGCTGTGCATGCTCAGCCCGCTGGTGGTGTCGATGACCGCGCTGATGGGATCCTTTGCCAAGTTGCAGGGCGTGGGCGACTACATGGAGGCGATGGATTTCGAACAGAAAAAGCTGGGTGGCTTCACCAACGCCGAGATGACCCCGCATCTGTTTGCCGCCGATGTGAAGGTGCCGACTTTCGTGGTGCAGGTGCATGACGACGCATGGACCACACCGGAAGACGGCGAAACCACCTTTGACCTGCTGGGCAGCGCCGAAAAAGAGTTCTTCTGGATCGAGGGCACAACGCGCCGCTTTGATGGATACAACTATTTTGGTCAACATCCCGACCGGATGCTTGCCTGGTTCGACAGATACATGGGCTGATCCCTGTCGCGCCCGCCCGGAAACAACGGGGTTTCGGTGACGACCTCGGCAAACGTTCGGCTCTGGGCCTAATCCTCCAGCACCTCGCGGTGCTGGACGGCCTTTTTCAGACTGCGCAGGAACAGCGTTTCCAGTCCCGATCGTGTATGAGAGGCCCGCTGAATGATCCCGATGGGACGTTGGAACGCCGTGCTTTTCAGGGGCAGGAATTCGATGGCGTCGATGTGGCCTGACATAAGTGTCGGCAGGCGCGGCATCACTGTGATCAGGTCGGAACTGGCAACCGCCTTGTAGGCCGCTTCGGTCGAATCCGTGTCCAACGCGATATCAAAGGACCTGACCCCGAATTTTGCCAGCCCGTCTTCTGTCTGCATTCTCAGATAGCTGCCGCGCGAATGCGCCACCCAACGTTGCATCTCTAGGTGCTGGGGCAGGATTTCGGCCTGCCCGGCCAAGGCATGCCCCTTGCGGCAAACGATCCCCAGCACGTCTTCGGCCAGCGTTTCCGTTTCCAGTTGCAAGTCCAGAGAAAGCGGGCGGGCGGGTCCGATCATCAGGTTGATCTGACCAGTGGACAAAAGCGTTTCAAGCTCTGCCACAAGCCCGACGCGCAGTTCGACCCGGCAATCTGCATGGGTTGCAAGAAATGTGCTGAGGATCGGTGCAAGGAAATTGTCCGCGAGGGACGGCGGCGTCCCGATCAGCAGACTGCCGGCCCGACCGGTCGACACATGTTGCGCATAGGCGCGCGCCTGTTCATCCGCGGCCAGCATCATCAGGCCGAAGCGCGCAAAAGTGCTGCCCAGATCGGTGGCAATGGATTGCCGTCCGATCTTTTCAAAGATCGGCGCGCCCAGCCGGTCTTCGAGTTTCTTCATGTTCTTGCTGAGCGCGGGTTGCGTCAGACCCAGTTTCGCCGCCGCTGCCGCGAAAGAGCCGCTTTGCACAATCGTGGCAAGCTGGATCAGGTGGCGGGGGTCGATCTGCATGGGCTGTCCGGAACTGGTGTCGAGCATTGAATACCACCCCACGCTATAGCGCTCGTTTGCCGCCGTCATCACCCGCAACGTTGCGGACGGCGTTCAGTAACGGCGACAAAGAACACCCCGGCACCGCCAAACGATCAGCCTGCGGCCCGGCGGGCCTTGATCCGGGCCTGAACCAGCGGCCAGAGGGCCAGAACCAGTGTCAGAACGATGAAAAACAACGAAATCGGGCGTGTGATCAGCGGCAGCAGGCTGCCGTCATACAGCATCAGGCCCGACCGCAGTTCTTTTTCGGCCAGCGGCGCAAGGATGTAGCCAAGCACAAACGGACCGACGGGGAAACCACCACGGCGGAACAGGAATCCCAGCACCCCAAAGGCGATCATGACCCAGACGCTCGACATCGAATTCGACAGCGAATAGACGCCGATCACGCAGCACACGAGGATCGTCGGAAACAGATACGCGCGCGAGATCGTGGCGATCCGGGCGATTGGCCTGACCCCGGCGAACATCAGCGCCGCCATCATGAAATTCGCCACCAATGCCGCAGCGATCACGCCATAGGCAATATCGGGGCTGTTGGTGAACAGCAGCGGGCCGGGTTGCAGGTTATGGATCACCAGCGCGCCGATCAGGATCGCGTCGATCACGCTGCCCGGAATGCCAAGGGTGATCAGCGGGATCAACGCGCCGTTGACCGAGGCATTGTTGGCCGATTCCGCCGCAACGATCCCGGCCTCTTCGCCGGTGCCAAAGGTCTCGGGGTGTTTGGAAAAGCTCTTGGTCGTGGTGTAGGCGACAATGGCCGCGATGGCGCTGCCGACGCCCGGCAAAACCCCGATCCAGGTCCCGATCAGCGAAGACCGCACCGCGTTGCCGCCATGTTTCCTGACATCCCCCGTTGAAGGCATGAAATCGGTCAGCGGGCCGCTTTGCTGCTGGATCGCCGGTTCCTTTTTCAGCACATCCTCGATGATCTGGCTGATGACAAAGACACCCAGCAGGACCGGCAATAGGGAAAACCCGCCGCTGATCGCGTTGAAACCGAAATTCAGCCGCAGGACGCCCGAGGACGTATCCGGGCCGACCATGGCCACCGCCATGCCGAACAGCGCGATCAACAGCCCCTTGACCAACGTGCCCTCGGCAATTGTTGCAATCAGCACCAGTGCCATCAGGACCAGCGTGAACAGCTCATACGGGCCGAACTTGAGCGCGAAATCCGCAAGCGGCGGCGAAAGCAGTGCCAAAAACAGCCACGAGATCAAACCGCCGACAAAAGACGCCATGATCCCCAGCGACAGCGCCCGCCCGGCCCGGCCTTGGGCCGCCATCGGATAACCGTCCAGCACCGTCATCACCGCCGATGGCGTGCCGGGCATTTTCAGCATGATCGCGGGAATCAACCCGCCGCTGACCGATCCGACATAGATCGAAACCAAAAGCATCAGCGCCAGAACCGAGTCCATGTAGAAGGTCACCGGCAGCAGCAGCGCAATCAGCATCGCACCGCCCAGCCCCGGGATCGCCCCCACGACGATGCCCAGCAGCACCCCCAGAAAGATGAAAAACAGCGGCGCAGGCGCCAGCACGTTTACGAAAGCCTCGAACAAATGCATGGCGCTGCTCCTATTGCGGAAGCACGACCGACAGGACGTCGGCGAAAACATAGGTAAGGGTCAGGCTCATCACGACCGCGATGGCGGCCACCGTGATCAGCTTGCGTGCCGTCAAATCGGTCATCGCCGCCCCCAGCGCGGCAAGAAAGACCATCGTGACCCCGGTGAAAGGCAGCGCCTTGGCCGTCAGAACCGCGAGGTAGGCCAGCGTGATGACGGAAACCAAGGCAAGCCGCAGCAGTTCGGGCTCTGCCTTGACGTATTGCGGCGCACTGGTGCGCCTTTCCAGAACAAAGCCCGCAGTGCGCAACGCCGTCAGCGCCAGCAGCAGCCAACCGATCCAGCGCGGTAGCCCGGCGGGGCCAAGCGGATCGAACATCGGTTCCGGCAGCGCCGCCGCGCCGATCAGCAACGCCACGCCGGTCGCGGCCAGCAGCAAGAGGCAAAGCGCCTCTCCGCGCTGCTGCGGTGACAGGAAAGTCATTTTGGTCTCCTCCCGTTGCCTCGGTCAGGCCCGGTACGTGGGCAAGGGCGCCCGGTCTTGCAGATTGATCATTTCAACCAGCATGGCCTGAACCAGCCGTGCCTGCTGCCCCGAATAATCCGGGTGATCCCAAAGGTTCACCACTTCGTCGGGGTCGTTTTTCAGATCGTACATCTCGTTCCAGTCTTCGCCGTAACGGATGGTGATGCGCCAGTCCTTTTCAAGGTAGGTGCGAATGCGCTGTGGCCGTTCAAATGCAGCCATCCTGCGCTGGCTGTCCTCTTCGATGATCAGCCCCTGCCGCTCTTGTCCGGCCATCAGCGCATTGACGCCCTGAACCCCGTGAAACGGCTGAATACCGGCCGTTTCCAGAATGGTCGGCCCGATGTCCAGCGCATTGTGCAAAGCATCAACGGTGCGGGCGTCAGGGGTCCTCGGATCGAACCAGATGAACGGCACGCGGACCAGCCCCTGGAAATGCATCAGCAGTTTCAGCATCAGGCCATGGTCGCCCATGTAATCCCCGTGATCCGAGGTAAAGACGACAATCGTATCCTCGGCCAGTCCCTGCTCTTCCAGCGTCTTGAGGACACGGCCGACCGCATCGTCGATCATGGTGATCGAACCATAGGTCAGGGCGATGATCTCGCGCGCTTCGCGTTCGGTCACGGCAAAGGGATCCTGACCGATCCGGGTTTCCGGCGCCTCGGCCAGTTGCTTTCGCAGATTCAGTATCGGTGGGATATCCCCTTTCCCAAAACTGGCGGGCAGATCCACCTCGTCGGGATCATACATGTCCCAATACTTGCCCGGCGGGGTAAAGGGGTGATGCGGATCCGGGAAGGACATCATCAGGAAAAAGGGATCGTCTTCCCGTGCCCTGTTCCCGAGGAACTCCTGGCTCTGCTCCGCGATCCAACTGGTCGGATACAGGTCCTCGGGGATCTGTGTGCGCCATGCCTGCGGTGCGTTGTAACGTTCATCCGGGATGGCGTTATCAGGGCCGCGCAGAGCCTCGATCTCGGGGTGGTTCCGTTGCAGCCAGACGGCATAGTCCCCGGTGACAAGGTCTGCGTGATCATCAGCGATCTGGACATGGTCGAAACCATAAAAGGGTGTGCGCACCCGGTGGTCCGGATCCTGCTGCCAGCGCAGCGCGGTTTCCTGCTCGTAGGCTTCACCGGACCGCAGGCGCTTGCTGGCTTCGCGCAGCCCCTCGGAAGGGTCGTCCAATCCGGGTTTCACCTGCCGTTTGGCCGTCGCCGGCAATCCGGTCATGCCCTGGATGTGCGACTTGCCGATCAGACCCGTCCGATAGCCCCGGTCGCGCAGCAAATCGACAAAGGTGGTCGACTCCAGCGACAGTGGGATACCGTTGTGCCGCCCGCCATGCAGGCTGGGCATGCGCGAGGTCAGGATGCTGGCGCGGTTGCACATGCAGATCGGGTTGGCGACGTAGAAACGGTCAAACCGGGTGCCCCGAGCGGCCAGCGCGTCGATGTTCGGGGTCCGCACGGTTGGGTTGCCATAGCATCCAAGGTGATCGGCGCGGTGCTGATCCGTCACGATGAAAAGAAAGTTGGGTTTCTTCGACATGATCTCTTCCGGCAAGGGGAGGTCGCGCGCCGCCGGTGGCAGCGTCCTGCTGGCCCGTGTGACAGCCCGGCCTTGCGGGCGGATACACGGGCGCGTTGGTCCGGTTTACCTGAGGTTGCCGGCGACGGCCGAAAGGTCGTCGTAGATCGTGGCCAGACGGGCCTTCAAAGCGTCGCCAGCCACGAACAGAACTTCGTCACCTTTGGTTTCGATGGTTTCGATCAACTGCGGATCCTTGGTCACCTGCTCGAAAACGCCAGCGAGTTTCGCCACCACCTCGTCGGGCGTGCCCGCAGGCGCGTACCAGACGTTGTCCAGACACGAGACAACATCATAGCCAAGCTCCTTGGCGGTTGGCGTGTCAGGCAGGTCCGGGTGACGCTCTTCGCCATAGTAGACCAGTGCGGACAGCTTGGGATTGCGCACCACCGGCGTGGCGACGACGACAGCGGATTTGGTATGGTTGCCAAGGATCGAAGCGATCCGGTCCGCGCCGCCGCCAGCGTTGACATAGCCCACCTTCATGTCGGCGGCCTTGGCGAACATCTCGGTGGTGAAATGCGCGATGCTGCCCACCAACGTCGCTTCTTTTACGGCCCGCGGGTTTTCCTTGACCTGCGCGATCCAGTCTGCGGCATCAGTGATCCCCGAACCTTCCGCCGTTGCGGTCAGCAGGCAAGAGAAATTGGTTTCCGCCACCGGCACAAGATCGGCATAGCTGAAATCCAGAACCCCGGTCAGTTCCGAGGTCATCATCGTCTGATGAATATACAGCAGGGTATAGCCGTCCGGATCTGCGTCCTTGGCCTGACGCATGCCGATGGTTGCCGCACCGCCCGGGACATTGACCACCACCATGGGCTGTTCCAGCAGGTCCAGCTCCTCGATGCGCTGGATCACAAGCCGGGCCATGACGTCCCCCTGCCCGCCAGCCGCAAAGGGCACGACCACCTGGATCGGTTTCTCGGGATAGCCCTGCGCGACAACGCCATTGGCCATCATGGTGGAAAGCGCCAGTGCGCCAGCGGTCAGTACGCCTTTGGGCATAAGATTACTCCTCCCTGTCATCTTGTTGCTTGGTTCCTGCTTACAGGTCCAACAGTTTCCGATCCAATTACGCGAACGGAAAATACATGCCCTAATGGAATGTGTTTCGATCCGCCACCGATCAAAAGCGCGTCAATTCAGGCCGGGACAGGCCCCGGTCGCCTGCGGATTGACGGGCGCAAGGTGACATTGCCGCAAAGCTCAATTACCCCTGCCGCCCATCATTAAAGACGCCAACGGAGAAAACCTGCGTTGAACACACGGTTCCTCGAGACATTCGTCACCGTCGCCAACCTTGGCAGCTTTCGCGCCGCGGCAGAACAGCTGAACGTCAGTCAGGCAACAGTGTCCAGCCGGATCTCGGCGCTGGAAACCGAACTGGGCGTAGACCTTTTTGACCGGGAGTTTCACGCCACGCGGATCACGGTGGCCGGTGCGATGATCCTGGACAAGGCGCAGGACATGCTGGCGACGGAACGCAAACTGCGCACGACCCTGTCGGACCCGGCCACCGCCGTGGGGCGCGTGCGGCTGGGCCTAGTGTCCTCGGTCGTACACACATGGCTTTGCGATATGATCGAAGAAGTGGCCCGCTGCTATCCGCGCCTTGAACTGGAACTGACCGTGGAACCGACGCCCAACATCGCCGCTGCCTTTGAACGCGGCGCGCTGGACATGTTGCTGACAACCGAGGACCGCCACGACGAAACCTGCGTCTGCGAGGACCTGCCCCCGCTGGCGATGGCATGGTACGGCCCCGAAGGCATGCGCGGTGAGACCCTGTCGCTGTCCGATGTGGTCACCAGCCCGCTGATCACATTCACCCGCAACTCCCGCCCTCATGCCAATGTCCTTGCGTTGTTCGCGGAACGCGGTTTGCGGCCCTCGATCGTGCATTGCATCACCTCGATGGCGGCCATTGCGCGGCTGACCAAGCGCGGGCTTGGCGTCGCCACCTTGCCACGGGCCTGTGATCTTGCCGGTCCCGGCCTGTGCGAGCTTGACGTGGATGCCGCCTTGCCTCCCCTGCCGCTATACTGCATCTGGCGGCGCAGTTCGGATGCCGCGATCTACAAGGCCATTGCCGGGCTGGCGCAGACCTGCGCCGAACGCCATCAAATGCAGGTGTAGAAAGGCTTTTCGGGCGCCGATCGGAAAACCCGATCACCCCCCCCTGAAATATCCCGTTTGTGAAAAATCCGCCTCTCGACGAGTGTCCGGCAACAGCAATCGACAAGGCCGGACCAAGCTTTGACGTGGGCATGCTTTGCGCGGCCCCGTGCCAGGAAAGCCTTGCCCAACGACCAGGACGAGACAATGACCAAGATCCGCAGCACCGAGCAGGCGCAGCTTTTCGTATGGAGCGACATCGACCCAGACCACGAGGCCGATTTCAACCAGTGGTACGACCGTGAGCATATGGAAGAGCGCGTTCGCATTCCCGGATTTACCGGTGCGCGGCGTTATCGGGCGGTTTCCGGGTCGGCCCGGCGCTACCTTGCGCTGTACCGGGCCAGCGGCCTCGACGATTTCACCTCGGACGCTTATCGAAAGGCCTTTACCAAGCAGACCCAGTGGTCGGTGACCAACTTTGGCCGCATGTCCAACACCCGCCGCCGCGTGATGCAGGTGGCGCAAGAGGGCGGCTTTGGCTGGGGCGGCGCACTGGTGCTGATCGAACTGGTGCCGGGCATCATGGAACCCGACGCCCTGCGCGCCACGATGGAGGCGCTGATGACCCGCGAAGGCGTGCTGCGTGTGCATCACATGATCCCCGATGCGCCCCTGTCGACCCCGCTGCCGTCGGAAAGCACCGAAGGCCGTGTTCTGGCCCCCTGCCTTGCCGTCGACGTCACCTCTGAGCCGATTGCCGAAGCAACCCTGCGCCAGCTGACCGAGGAATTGGGCGGCGCCGTGCGCGAGGCCGAAACCTTCCGCCTGATGTGGTCGCTGGACGAAAACGACCTTCCGGCCCTCGAAGACTAAACCATCGGTCCCGCGCGGCCAAAGCCATGCGCGGGGCCGCAAATCTCAATCCAACAAGGAGAACCCCAAAATGAAACACTTTATCCTTGGCGCAGCTTTCGCCGCCCTGACCGCCGGATTCGCACAGGCGGAAACATGGAAGATGTCGGCCGATGCGCCCGACGGCAACTATCTGACGCAGAACATCCGCGCCTTTGCCGATGACGTGGCCCGTCTGACCGAAGGCGCGCTGGAAATCGACGTTGTCTCGAACTCGGTCCTGCTGAAGCGGACCGAACTCAAGCGCGGCGTACAGCGCGGCATCGTGCCCATCGGCGAAGTGCTGATTTCGGCGCTGGGGAACGAAGACGCGGTCTATTCCGCCGACGCGGTACCGCTCTTGGCGACCACCTTCGACGAATCCCGCGCACTGTGGGAGGCCTCGCGCCCCATTTACGAGGAAAAGCTGGCCGAAGAAGGCCTGGTGCTGCTTTTCGCAGCCCCCTGGCCGCCGCAGGGCATCTACATGAACAAGGAAGTCACCGATGGGTCTTCTTTTGACGGTGTGAAATTCCGCGCCTACAACCCGTCGACCGCGCGGCTGGCCGAACTTCTGGGCGCGGTGCCCGCGACCATCGCCACCTCGGAAATCAGCCAGGCGTTTTCGACCGGCGTCATCAACGGCATGATCACCTCGCCCTCGACCGGTGTCGACAGCCAGGCCTGGGATTTCGTCACGCATTACTACGATGTGCAGGCTTTCCTGCCCAAGAACATGGTGATCGTGAACAAACGCGCCTTTGACCGCCTGCCCGCCGAAGTGCAGGACGCGCTGTTCGAGGCCGCCAAACTGGCCGAGGACCGCGGGTTCGAAATGGCCGAGGCAGCCACCAAGACCGCAACCGATACCATGGCGGACAATGGCATGAAGGTGCTGCCTACGCCCGAAGGTCTTGCCACCGATTTCGAGGCCATCGCCGCGACCATGCGCGCCGAATGGCTGGACCAGGCCGGTGCGGAAGGTGCCAAGATCGTCGACGCGCTGAAGTAACCCGAACACGCCCGGGCGGTTCCGCTGCCCGGGCCTTTTCAAATCCCGCCCGGGGTCGTCGGACCGCGGGCGTTTCCCGAAAAAGGAGCCTGCCGCCATGGTGCTGACACGCCACCTGTTTACCTTTTGCGGAGCCCTTGCCGCCTTGTCCCTGCTGGGGATCGCCGCGCTGATCCTCGCGCAGATCGGTCTGCGCCTGATGGGCAGCCAGATCCCCTCGGCGGATGATTTCGCGGCCTGGGGGCTGAGCGCTTCGATCTTTCTGGCCTTGCCAGCGGCACTGGTACATGGCGACCACATCCGCGTCACATCTCTGCGGCAACTGCTGCCAGAGGGACTGGGCCGGATGGCCGACATCCTTGCCGCCGGGTTTGCTACCGCGATGATGGGCTGGGTGGCCTGGGCGATCTTTGGCTATGTCGAGGAAAGCTGGCGCTATGACGATGTCAGCCAGGGCATCGTGGCGGTGCCGCTGTGGATTCCCCAATCTGCCATGCTGCTTGGCTCTATCCTTTTTGCGTTGGCTTTTGCCGAGCGCACGTTGCGCCTGTTGCTGGGCCTGCCGGTCGAACGCGACGACACCGACGAACAAGGCCACGGAGAGTGACCATGGATATCCTTCTGCAATCTGCCGTTCTCATCGTCACACTGTTGGTCCTTCTGGGGCTGGGCATCTGGGTTGGCGTGGCTCTGCTCGCCTCGGCCGTGGTGATCTTTATGATGTTCACCTCAACACCGGTGGACGCGATCCTTGGCGTGACCATGTGGGCCCATTCCGCAAGCTGGACACTGACCGCCCTGCCGCTGTTCATCTGGATGGGAGAGATCCTTTACCGCACGCGCCTTGCCGAAGACCTGTTTTCCGGTCTTTCGCCATGGGTCGGACGGCTGCCCGGCGGGCTGGCCCATGTCAACGTCGTCGGCTGCGGAATCTTTGCCGCCGTTTCCGGATCTTCAGCAGCGACAACCGCCACCGTTGGCCGCATCTCTCTGCCGGAACTCAAATCGCGCGGCTATGCCGACCGGCTGGCCATAGGTTCGCTTGCCGGGTCCGGCACGCTTGGCCTCTTGATCCCGCCCTCTATCGTGATGATCGTCTATGGCGTCGCCGCGCAGGTGTCGATCAACCGACTGTTCATCGCTGGCGTGTTGCCGGGCCTGATGCTGATGGTGCTTTTTTCCGGCTATATCGCGATCTGGTCGCGGATGAACCCCGATGGCGTGCCCGCCCCCGAGGCGCGGATCTCGCTTGGCGAACGCCTTGGCCGCCTGAAACTCTTGCTTCCGGTGGTCGGGTTGATCATCGGGGTGATCGGCTCGATCTATGCCGGGATTGCCACCGCGACCGAGGCCGCCGCCATCGGTGTGGCCGGCGCGCTGGTCATCGCGGCGCTTGGTGGGTCGCTCAACATGCGGACCTTCGTCGACTCGCTGTTCGGAGCGACGCGGACCACGGCCATGATCGGCCTGATCCTGCTGGGCGCCGCCTTCCTGACCTCAGCCATGAGCTTTTCCGGATTGCCGACGCAACTGGCTGCGATCATCTCGGACAGCGGTCTGGGCGCACCGGGGCTGATCGCGGTGCTGACAGTGTTCTTTGTCCTGCTTGGGTGCTTTCTTGACGGGATCTCGATCGTGGTGCTGACGACATCGGTGGTCATGCCCGCCGTGGCCGCAGTGGGAATCGATCCGGTCTGGTTCGGCATCTACCTGATCATCGTGGTCGAGATGGCCCAGATCACACCGCCGCTTGGGTTCAACCTGTTCGTAATCCAGAACCTCACCGGCAAATCGATCTTCGAGATCACCCGGATGATCGTGCCGTATTTCCTGATCCTCGTACTGGGCGTGGTTCTTCTGACCGCCTTCCCGGGCATCGCCACATGGCTTGTGCACCAGACGCTGTAAGAGTGACGACAATGACAAACACCCCCCAATCCCATCTGGACGCCGCGCGGGCCAAGGCCATTGCGCCGGATTTCACCTCGGTCTTTGACGACGCCATCGCCGCGGATGGCCCGCTTTCCGGTCGGACAGTGGCCGTCAAGGACCTGTTCGACGTCAAAGGTCAGGTGACCCGCGCCGGGACCAAACTCCGCAAGGACAACGCCGCCGCCACGCAGGATGCAGCGGCGGTGGCACGCCTGCGCGCTGCCGGTGCCGGGCTGATCGGTCATGCGAACATGACAGAATACGCCTATTCAGGGCTTGGCCTGAACCCGCATTACGGCACCCCGTTGACGCCGCTGCGCGAAGGCTGCATCGCCGGAGGGTCGACTTCGGGCGGGGCCTCTGCCGTCTCGCGCGGGGTGGCCGACATCGCGCTTGGCACGGACACGGGTGGATCGGCCCGCATCCCGGCGGCATTCTGTGGCATTCACGGGTTCAAGCCCTCGGCTGCGTCGATCCCGCGTGACGGCGCGGTGACACTGTCCCATTCTCTCGACAGCGTTGGCATCCTGACCCGCGACGCGGGGCTTCTGCGGCCCGTCCTGAACACGCTGCGTGGCACGGCTTTGCCCGTGGTTTCCGCGCCGCGCGCCGTGATCGTCCCCGAGAATTTCGGGCTGGACGATCTGGACGACGAAGTGACGGATGCCTTCGAAACGGCCTTGTCCGCGCTGGAAAAGGCCGGGATTGCCGTCCGCCGCCTCTCGCTCGACATCTTTCAGCGCTATCGCACCCTTCCCGTCTGGCAGTTCTCGGCGGTCGAATCCCGCGCCCATCACGGTACGGAATTCGACACCATGCGCGATGCACTGGACCCGCGGGTCGCGGCGCGCATGGCGCGGGCCGATGGTGTATCCGCCATCGCCTTTGCACGCACGCTGGCCGCGCGGCAGGCCCTTGTCTCCGAAGCGACCCGGCTGTTCGGCGATACCCCCGTGGCCATGCCCAGCGTGGCCATCATGCCCCCGCGGCTGGCGGACCTGACCGATGACGCCGAATTTGATCGCATCAACCTGCTTGCGCTGCGCAACACCAGCTTTGGCAATGTCATCGACGGCTGTTCGGTCAGCCTGCCTCTGGCCACACATCCCGGGGCCGGTTTGATGCTGACGGCCGCCAATGGGCATGACGGTGCGCTGGTCTCGATGGCTGAGATGCTTCAGGGCGCGCTGTGAGACCGGCTATGGAACCGGGACGCCCCACGGGATACGTGGCGCTGGGACACCAGCGCTATCGCGTCGCGCATATCATGGACCCCGCCTTGACCGGCATCACCGATGTCGCCGTGCGGGGCGACCGCATCCTTGCCCTGGGACGGAATGCGCCGGAACTGGTACTGCTGGATCTGGACGGTCGGCTGACCGGCGAAACGGCTGGGCTTGGCGATTTTGTCTGCGGTCATGGTCTGCGTTTGCTGAACGACGGGCATTTGGCGGCCACCGATATGGACGGTCACAAGATCGCCTTTCTGGACAACGGGTTGCAAATCACCGGTCAGCTACATTGCGACGAACTGCCCAGGCTGGGACGCCCTTTCAATCACCCCTGTGATTGCACGCGAGGACCGGACGGTAGGCTGTACGTGGCCGATGGATATGGAAACAGCTGTGTCCATATCTTTGGCCCGGATCGGACCTATATCCGCAGTTTTGGCAATCCCGGGGACGGCGCCGGTGCCTTTTCGACACCGCACAGCCTGTTGTTCGACACCGGGGGCCGGCTGTGCGTTGCCGACCGCGAGAACAACCGGGTCCAGAGGTTTGATGCCGAAGGGACATACATTGACGAAATCGGCGGGCTGCATAAACCGATGGCCTTGGCCCTGGGCGAACAGGGAACCCTGCTGGTGACGGACCAGACTCCGCGCCTGTCTGCCTATGACGCCGATGGCATTCTTGTGGGCCGCTGCCGGACCTTTTCGACCTATGGGCACGGGATTGCGGTTGCCCCTGACGGCACCATCGTCATCGCCGACATGGCCCCGGACCGCGTGACGTTGCTGGTGCCGGACCAAGCGCCGGCAATACGGCCTTAGGCGTCACCGGAACGGGTCTTTGCCCGGCCCAACGCCAGTGGAGACCTGCTGAGCGACGCGTCGCTCAGCAGGAGGATGTTGGTGTGACATGCTCTGCCCTGCATCGGGTCGCACCTTTGGCGAGACCGGACCTTGCCAGTGGCGTCATCACGCCCCTTGTGCTGTCCGGCCTTTATCCAGCCGTGAAGACTTGCCGGGATACTGCACGGCCCCCGATGGGACCACCGGATCACTCGGCAAAGTCATGTCGGCTTGGCGGTTCACCGTACCAGCGGGAAAAGGCGCGGGAGAAAGCCGTCTGGTCGGAATAGCCCAGCGAAAAGGCCACGTCGCTCAGCGACAGCCCCGAACGCTTCAGCAAGGCCAGCGCCATCGAACGGCGCACCTCGTCCCGGATGTCGTGATAACAGGTTTCCTCGGTTGCCAGAGTGCGCCGCAAGGTACGTTCGGACATGCCCAACTCGCAGGCGATATCCATCTGTCCGATGGACCCCTGCCCGATCCGTTGCAGGATCTTCTGGCGCACCCGCCGCGAAACCGGCAAGTGGCGCAGATGGCTGGCAAGTTGCTTGTCCGGGGTCATGCCGCGGCCCACGGCAACCGCAGGACTGTCCCCATCAGGCCGGGGCAGCGACAGGCATTGCGCCGGGAAAACAAGGTAGTTCTCGCTTTCGTCGCAAACCGTATCGGTGCGGTTGTATCGGGAGATGGAATGCGTACCGTCGTCTGCCCCATGTTCGAACCCGACGTCCAGCAGCGCGTGACGGTCCATGCCATAGCGCATGCAGACCGTGTGGATCATGGCGAGGGTCAGTTCGGCATCCGCCCGTCGCGGCCAGATTTCAGGGTCGAGAATGCGATAGCCGACGCGCACCCTGTCCTCGGACACTTCCATCGAGAGGGCCGTATTGCTCTGCACAAGCGGAATGCCGTGGACGAAACAGCGCAACGCCGACCCCAATGTCGGCGCACGCGAGATCGCATCCCCAAGGACACCAAGGCTTTCAAGCGGCAATTGTTCGCCCGTGGACCATGCCGATTGCGCCGCTCCGGGCCTTGCCCGCTGATGTTCCAACCCGGACACGAAGGTCGCCAGAGGCACATCCCCAACCGGAGTGTTTTCGGCCAGGGTCAATGCCCCGTCAAACACCGACCGGGCAATGGAAGAGGATATGACTGATGTCTCCATGGCGTGGCTCCGAGGCTTGCTGCGCCCTTCATAGAAAATTTACAGTAGCACATTTTTCACATTGCCACCGAAAACCGGAAAATCGTCACCAGCACAGGATTTGGCCCTGCCCATAGCGGGGCAGGGGTGCCCGGGAATCGGGCAGATGACCGATCAGACGGCACGAGCGAATCGCACATTCGATTCGCCCGGCTCGGCCTCACGGTGACTGTCGGACAGGCTCAGGATGCGGTCGAACCGCTGCTCTCGGACCGGCCCGGCATGGGCGGTAAAGATACACAGCGCATCGCACAGATGGGCATCGATGGCCGAGAGGATCCGGGAACAGCTTTCCGCGTCGATTTCGGAAAAGCTCTCGTCAAAGACATAGACCTGCGCAGGCCGCAGCAGCGCGCGCGCCAAGGTGATCCGCTGCCGCATCCCGCCGGAAAGATTGCCGCCGGTTTCTTGCAGGTCCGTGTCCAGCCCGTTGAGGCCACGCGCCCAGTCGGCCAGCTCAACGAGGTCAAGTACCTGCCAAAGGGCGCTGTCCTGCGGGGTGCCATTGCCCAGCCTCAAGTTTTCGCGCAGCGTGCCGCGGATCAGGCAAGGGCGTTGCGGCAGGAAAACGATTGCCCGCCGGCGGCTGGACAGGTTGAACCCCGTGGCATCCCTGCCGTCGATCGCGATCCTGCCCTGCTCAAGCGGTGCTTCGCCGATCAACGCCGCAAGCAATCGCGATTTCCCAATGCCAGAGCGCCCGTCAACCAGCACCCTTTGGCCAGCCTCCAGCGTCGCGGTCAGCGGAACATGGCCCCCGGACGGGCCGCGCGCGTCGACAAAGGCCAGCTGCCGGATGTTTTCCGGGCAAGCCTCCCCTTCGTCCGGGTCCTGACCGTCGCGCATCACCTGATCCAAACGGGTCAGGGCAACCCGCGCGCGCGCCTGTGCGTGATACAGGCCCAACAGGTTCCGCAGCGGTCCGGACATCATCGTCGCATAGGCCAGAAAAGCCACCAGAGACCCGATCTGCCAATCCCCGCGAATGACCAGCCAGCCCCCCACCAACAGCACTCCCGAACGCATGACAGCGGTCAGGAACTGGCTGACCGCACCCACGGCTTCGGTCCACAGCCTTTGCCGCGCCTGCGCGTCGAACAGGGCGCCTTGCTGGGCGCCGAACCCCTCGGCGCGGGTCGTCAAGGCACCTAGCATGCGCAGGCCGCTGACCTGCATGAAGGTTTCAGCCAACTGCCCGTTCAGACCGCCACGTTCGGCGCGCACGTCCTCGGCGCGGGCCTGCGTCCCCGGACGCGCCCATGTAAGGAACCACAGTTCGAACGGCGCGGCCAGCAAGGGCAACAACGCCAGCCGCCAGTCCAGCAACAGCATCAGCACCGTGCCACCGGCAAGCCGGAAAAGGGCCGTGACCGCAACCAGCACAGAATCGAAAAGGAACTTTTGGATTTCCGCAGTATCGCCGTCGATGCGGGTTTGGATCTCGCCCACCGTCAGGGGGGCCATTGCGGGGCTGCGGTTCAATGCGCGGTCCAGAACCGTCAGGCGCAGATCTCCCAGCATCCGCATCGAGGCGCGCAGATGCTGCATCCCGTTGAAAATTCCCAGACCCACAACTGCCAGCCCCACCGCGAAACTGACCGCCGCCCAGAACAGCAGGGCGTTCATGTCTCCGCCCATGATGCCCTGATCGATCACCGCCTTGGTGATCATCGGCGCAGCAAGCCCGGCCCCCGCTGCCAACAGGGACAACGCCAGAACACTCAACGCCCCGGGCAAGGCCCGGGCCATGACCGGCGTCAGCCAGTCCGCGCCCTGAAAGACGCGGGCAATCATTGTTTTGGCCACGCGGTTCCCAAACGTCACGCGCACCGCCTTTCCCGGCCAACGTAGGCAGCCTGTTTTGCCAATGTGTCCATCAGACGGCCCGGATCGCGAGGATGCCCGTCAGACAACATCGCGGCCACATGGCCCGTCAGACGCGCGGCGCCAAGGCTGGCCCCGCCCATGCCCTGTCCCCCCCGTTCGGGCGAATTGCACCACGCCCCGAAAAGCTTGCCGCGCAGATGGGACAGCTCGTGCCATGCGCAACGCGCATCGCCGGTGGCGGCAATCACCGAAGGATAGCCCGCCGGGAAGGGAGAGGCACCCTGCGCAGGATGCGCCGCAACCAGCACGACCCCCGCGGCGACCGCGCGGTCCACGGCATCGGCCAACACCGTGCGATCAGCGGCAAGTCCAAGACTGAGACCCACGACATCCACGTCCCCTGCCCCGGTCAGCCAGTCCAGAGCCGCCGCAACCCGCAAGGCAGAGGTCACGGCCCGGTCGTCAAAAACCTGCGCGTGACGCAGCACAGCCGTGGGACAGGCCCGCGCGATGACCCTTTCTACCGCGCTGCCATGGCCCAACCGGTCCGGCCGGGCCACATGGGCCCGGCCATCGGCATCGAAAGCCATCGCATCAGCCCCGTCCAGCACCGCCGGACCGCTGTCGATGATCCCGACCCGCACCATCAGTCGTCGCGCTGGAAGATCCGGATGCTGGCCAGCGACATGGCGGCGCCGTCCGGCATATCCACCTGTCCCTTCTTTTCCAGCGTCTCGGCATCATAGGCCGCGAGGTCGGACATGGCCCCGCCCAACCAGACAGTCTGCCCGTCGGTAGAGACATTGACCGAATAATAGCTGTGCGGCAGCGGCACGCGCTTCAGCGGTTCGCCACTGACAAGGTCAAAGCTTTCCAGCACGTTGTAGGCACCATAGGCGCGCGTCCGGTCCGGGTTTGCGGCGGTCGAGAAGTAGAAGACATCCAGCGACCGCACATCGCGCATTTCCATCTCGCCGCTGCGCAAGTCCATGGTCAGCAGCCCCGTGCGATAGGCCTCGGGGTCATCAAGGCTCATGTCGCTGCGCGCGGTGTAGAAAGGCGTCACCAGCATGTCCGAGGTTTCGAACTGGCTCCAGGCATCCAGCACGTCAGAAGGATAATAGTTGGCGTCGGTTTTCCAGTCCTGAATCGGGTAGTCCTCGACATGTTCGCCGGTCGCAACGTCAAAGACATGCATAGAGCGGCCCAGACCATATACCTTGCTGCCATCGGTCGAGAACATGACCACCGTGATCTGGCGCGGCACCTCGAAGGTCTTCAGCGTTTCCAGTGTCTGCGTGTCGATCAGGGAAATCCGGGTCGGCTGCACCTCGTAGTGCGATGTCATCAGCTTGACCGGGGTTTCAAAGACCGCAAGTTTGCTGCCGTCCGGGGCCAGATCCATGCCGAACATGGTCTTGATCCGCATCTCCGCCGTGCTGAGATCGCGGCGGGCCACGGTCTCGCCAGTGGTCAGGTTCACCTTCACGATGCTTTCGGACTTGTTGATCGTGACATAGGCAAACTCACCGGCTTCGTCGACCACAGGCACCATGGGTGTGGGGCCTGCGTCCTCCAGCGTGATGACCTTGTCGACCTTCATCGCCTCGGCGTCCACGATGACCAGCTTGTCGGGGCGGGCCGGTGCAAGAATATAGTCCTTGGCCGCCACCGGAGCGCCCAGCAAGAGGCTGCCCGCCACGCACAGAAGCGAGAGTTTTGATGTCAGCATCTGTTTCATCATTTCGACTCCGGGAAGACGGATTGCAGGTTTCGCCAGTCTTTCGCGACATCATCGGCGCCCGCGCTCCAGTCGGGATAGGTGTTCAGCGTGTCGGCGACCTGCGCCGGCCACCAACAGGGATCGGCGCAACCGTACAGATCGGCTTCCATCGGCTGACACAGGTTCGAGACAGCGCCAAAGGCGTCGACCTCCCAACCCGGGTCAAAGGAGGTGGTGCAGCCCACGAGGCTGTTCATCGCCACGACTTCCTCTTCGCGGCCCTCGGCCTGCGCCTCGACAAAGGCCTTGGCCTTTGAGTTCGCGGGGGTGAGATGTTTCATTGCGCAATCTCCTTGACGATGTCTGTTGCCTGGGGCCGCGCAGGGCCGGGTTTCGACAGGCGCGGTTCCAGTTGCGTACGGAAGAAATCCGGGTTGGCCTGCATGATGCGGACGTAGGACTCGATGCCGAAATCCACCCAGTCGCGCATCAGGTCGCAGTAGTGATAAACGGGCGCGAACGCGTCGCCCTGCCGGGCATAGCTTTCGTGGTAGCAACCCCCCGCACAGATCGACCGGATGCGGCAGGTCTTGCAGCCGAAATTCGACCGGTCCTGCGCCTGTTCGATGAAATCCGCCAGACGCGGTACATCGATGCCGGTTTCCACGTTTCCGTAGGTTGGTTCATCCGAGCCCACAAAACGGTGGCACAGATGCAGGTCGCCTTCCTTATCGACGGCCAGCATTCCAAGGCCCGCACCGCAAGGAACCGCCTTTTTCGTGCCTTGCGCGATGTCGGTCAGCAGCTGGTGCATGTTGGAAAAGCCGATGTTCTCTCCCCGGCAGGCGGCCTCTGTGTATTGGCGACCGAGGGCCTTCATATCCTCGAACACCTGCTTCAGCGCACCGTCATCCAGATTGAACACCGCGATGGGGCCGGATGTGGCAGGGCCAAAGCCCACCTCGGCAAAGCCAAGGTCATTTTTCAGGTGGTCATGGATACCGATCACATCCGTCACGCCGCGCGTCAGCGTCACCCGCACGCCCACAGGCCGCGCGGTATAGCGCTCCAGCAGCATCCGCACCTTGCGTTCGACCACATCATAGGTGCCTTTGCCGCCCACCGTCTTGCGGTTCTTGTCGTGCAGCGCCTTTGGGCCGTCCATCGACACGGTCAGGGCAAAACGATGCGCGTTGAACCAGTCGACCATTTCCTCTGTCAGCAGGGTGGCGTTGGTGGTCAGGCTGAAATCCACGACCTTGCCCAATTCCGCCGCCCGCGGAACGGCATAGGCCACGACCTCGCGGATCAGCGGCATGTTGGACAGCGGCTCTCCGCCAAAGAAGACAACGTTGACACGGTCCCGGTCATGCACCTGCTTCAGCAGCATCTCGAAACTTTGCCGTGCCGTTTCAAAGGCCATTTTTTCGCCCTTGGACGGGATGGCAAGGTCTTCCTTATAGCAATAGGTGCAGGCCAGATTGCAGCCGGTGTTCACGTTCAGGATGATCGTCGACAGGGGGATGTCTTCGACCTTGACGATCTTGCGCGGCACCTCTGGTTCCGCCGCATCGCGCAGGATGTCGAGATCCAGAAAGCTTTGCACGCAGTCAGACAGGTCCGAGGGCGCATGCAGCGCGCCCAGCGACGCACGCATCGACTCGGCATCCACCGCCGCACTGCGCTGGAACAGGTCGTAGACATCCTGCGACACGCGGTCGAGTTCGAACAATGACGAGCTGGGCACATGCATCAGCATCGCGTGGCCATCCACGTCAACCCGATGCGCGTTGTGCTTGATAAGGGTCAGTTCTCCCATGATGCCTCCTCAGCGGATCGGTGTGTCGACAAAGCGCTGCACGGTTGCGTACAGATGCGCCTCGGCGGTCAGCGGGTCCGCGCCGCCGTCATAGGTAGCAATGACGCGCAGGTTTCCGGTGTTGTTCGTTCCCATGAACCGCTCCGGATTCGGGCCGGCATCGCCGGGTGTGAACAGCCCCGTCTGGTCGATTGTGCCCGCATATTTTGCATCTTCGATAGCGGCAGCGGCCTCGTCCCAATCTTCGACGGACCAACTGACCTTGACCACGCCAAGCGGCAGATCATCATCGGTGCCCGGCGCGCCATCCGGGCCGTCGGCCCAGCCGAAGGCTTCGAATTGTGCGGGCACCTTGGGGATCGGGCCGCCATTGCCCCCGATCCTTGCGATCGAGACATCGGGAATGATGCTGATACGGTCGACACCGTCATGCGCGACAAGCGGAGTGGGCGCCGTCACGTCGCCCAGTCCGATGGACAGAGCGCCTTCGGACCCGGCGGTGATCGACAGCACCACCTTGTTCGGCCCGCTGGTCACAACTTCGGCGGAAACGCCATCGGGCAGGACAGGCGTTCCGGTCAGGCCGCTTCCGATCAGCGTTACCTCTGTCGCAGTGCCGACGGGAACGGACGCGGGAGACATGGCAAGGATCTGCGGTGCGGCCTCTGCCGGGTGGGCAGTCAAGCGGCCGCCCACCGGATCCTGATCAGCCACGAACCAACGCCCCGAAAGCGCGCCGTCCGTCAGCGCCATGACCTGCCGGATCACCGTATCGCCGGATTTCAGCGTCGCGCGCCATTCGCCCGCACCATAGATCAGGCCGCTGCCGGTGTAGGTTTCGGATCCATCGGCATAGTCCAGCGTCATTGTGACGTCATAGCCGCCGGCGGTCGCCTCAAGATCCAGAGTGCCAGAGTAATCGCCGCGCCCGGGCTCATGCCCGGCGACGACATAGCTGCCGGACAGATCCCCATCGAAAGCATCGACCATATCACCCTTTGGATAGGTCTTGGCGAGGTAGGGAATGATTTCAGCGTTGGCGATGCCCCACCAATCGCGGTCCCGTGCCAAAGCCTGATATTCAAGCGAGGGGAACTGACCAAGGTGGAAGTGGATCAGGTGTTCCCAATCCTCTGCCGTGCGGCGTTGCAGGGCCACCCGGGCATAGGAATGGCAACGTCCGCAGGTCTGGGTCATCAGCTCATCCGGACCTGCATCGGTGGCCACGGGTTCTTTCTCAAGGATATAGCGCCAGCCTTCGGTTTCCGCGATGGACAGACCGCGGGTATCGGCCAGATACCCGACGACGGCGCGCCGCTCGGCCGAGGTAAGGTCGACGCCGTGATTGCGCATCATCCGCACGACCGTCATGTCCCAGGCTTCCGGAGTCTTGCGCACTGCATCAATGCGTTCGATCGATCCGTCCTCTCTTGTCGCATGGCAGGCTGCGCATACATTCGATAGGACTTCCTCGCCGGACTGGGCAAAGGCGGGCAAGGCCGCGCCCCCGCCCAGCAACACGCAACTGGTGGTGACTGACAGGGCAAAACGCGTTCTGGATTTCATTCTCGTGGTCCTCCGGCGGATCGAAAGGCCATTTGCCTTCGATGTGGCTGTGATCTGCACAGGCTGGCGAAAAGCCGGGCACCTCGTCCTGACATTTCCGGCCACCTCGCGATTTTGGCCGGAAATGTCAGGACGAGGCTCTGGTTTCGCCGGTTGAGTGATCACATGGCAGGCAATCCGCAAAATCCCGCGTTTTCGCGGCCCGAGATGATCGTCATCGGCGGCGGCCCGGCCGGGGCAGTTTCGGCTTGGCTGGCAGCGCGGGACGGTCTGCGGGTGCTGTTGATCGACCCGGAAAAACCCTCGGGCCGGGTCGAGGGTCTCAGCCCCCGACTGCACCGCTGGCTGGAATCGACCGGCATCGGGGACGGCGGCACGACCATCGGCCCATTCCCGCGCCGCGTCGACTGGGCGAACCAGCCGCAATCGGTGAACGCCGAACACGCTGTGCACCGGGACCGTTTTGACGCTCACCTGCGCGACGCGGCAAGGGCGGCCGGCGCGTGCGTGTTCGCGGCCAGCGCGCAATTGTCCGGGCGCGAGGTCACACTGCCTGACGGGCGCCGACTGACCGCGCGCTGGATCATCGACGCAAGAGGCCGCCAAGGCCGTCATGGTGAACGCGGCGGCCTGCCCTTTTCGACCCTGTCGATCTGCGGTTGGTATCGGCCCGTCAAAACAACGGAGCCGGGGTTCGATATCACTGCCCTGCCCGAAGGATGGCTTTGGCGCGCGGCCCTGCCCGATGGCAGGATCTGGGCGCAATTGACCACCGATGCCCGCAGCGCCGCAACAATGGAAACCCGTCTGACACGCGCGCTGTTGCACAGCGGCCTGACCGAAGGCGAATTCACCGTGCAGGCCCCCCTGCTGGCCCGCGCCTCGACCCCGCTGCTGCCAGCCCCGATCACGGATCTGACCTGCCTGCCCGTGGGCGATGCGCTGGCAGCAATGGATCCGCTGTCAGGGCACGGGCTGTTCTGGGCCGTGTCCAGCGCCTTGTCCGCCGCCGCCGCGCGACGCACCCTGACCGCGCGACCAGCCCCCCAGACAGAGGCACTGTGCCGCCGGTATCTCGACAATAGGGCCCGCGAAACCTATCTGCGCAACGCCCGGATCGGGCGTGATTTCCTGTCACTGGAAACCCGTTTCGCGGATCAGCCGTTCTGGTCCGGCCGCGCCGGTTTCCCGGACAACGAACCTTCGCACAGCCCTATCACCCGGCCCGAGATTCGTCCCGGAATGGTTCTGCGCAACGGATTGATCGAGGAAATGGACCTGTTGTTCACCCCGCAGGAAACCGAGGGCGTCGGCTGGTTCGGAGAAATCCCTGCCGTGCCCTTTTGGCAGGCGGTCTGTGCCGGGCAATCCGGCGCAGAGCTGGCCCGGAGATGGGGGCCTGTGGCCATCGCTCTGCACGATCGGTTGGCGCGTTATGCCCCTCCGGTCGAGGCCTGATCAATCGGCCCGCGTCGCCCCATCCAATCCCATGCGGCGCGACAACCGTGCCTCCAGCTGAACCAGCGCATCATAGATCAGCACCGCGAACAGTCCCACGATCAACCCGCCCTGCAAGACATAAGCGGTATTATTGGTCAGCAGGCCCGCGATGATGACCTCTCCCAAAGTGCGCGCCGCAACGGTCGACCCGATCGTCGCTGTTCCCAGCGCGATCACCACTGACAGCCGGATGCCGGTAAGGATCACAGGAAAAGCCAGCGGCAGTTCCACCTGCAACAAACGTTGTCGGCGGTTCAGTCCGATGCCCCGTGCGGCCTCCATCGTGGCGGGCGGCAGGCTGGTCAGCGCCGTGACCGCGTTTTCAAAGATCGGCAACAGCCCGTAAAGGAACAGGGCCACCAGCGTCGGCCCGGCCCCGAACCCCAGCGCGGGCACCGCCAGAGCCAGCACCGCGACCGGAGGGAAGGTCTGGCCGATATTGGTGATGGTCCGCGACAACGGGCGAAAGGCCGCCCCCGCAGGCCGCGTCACCAGCACCGCCAGCGTCACGGCCACCAAGGTCGCCGCCGCCGAAGCCAGTGCCACAAGGCCAAGGTGGCTGAGCGACAGCGACAGCAGCGAGGCGCGCGCATAGATCACCGGCCCTCCGTTCGGGGCAAAGGGCGCAAAGAGCGGCGCAAACCACTGGGGCCGCAGGACCAGCGCCAGCAGCAGGACGACAAGGGTCAGCCGAAGGGCGACAGCTCGGTTCATCCATGCACCTCGGCACGGGCGCGAATGGACTCCAGCGTCACCCGCCCGACACGCACGCCGTCGCGTTCCACCGGAACCGCGTCCCGCCCGCTCCACAGGCAGGCGGACAAGGCGTCACGCAGGCTGGCGCAGTCACGGATCGGCGTGCCCTCTGCGGGGCCGTCCTCGACCGCGTCAGAGACGGGGAGCAGCGACAAAAGCCGCAGCGGCCGATCCACGCCGCCCACCATCTCGGCCACAAAATCGGTGGCGGGACGGGCGATGATCTCGGCCGGGGTGCCATACTGCACCAGCCGCCCGGCATCCATCACCGCGACCTTGTCACCCAGTTGGATCGCTTCCTCCATGTCGTGCGTCACGATCAGGATGGTCGAGCCGAGCGTCCGCTGGATGCGCCGCAGATCCTCTTGCGCGCGGGTGCGGATGATCGGATCCAACGCCCCAAAGGGTTCGTCCATCAGGATCATGTCCGGGCGCGACGCCAGCGACCGCGCGACGCCGACACGCTGTTGCTGACCGCCGGACAACTCTCCCGGATAGCGGTCGCGGAACTCATCCGGCGGCATCGAAAACAGCTCCAGCAGTTCATCCACCCGCGCGCGGATCTGGTCGCGCGGCCAGCCCAACAGGCGCGGCACCGCACCGATGTTGCGCGCCACCGTGTGATGCGGAAACAAACCGTGCCCCTGAATCGCGTAGCCGATCCGCCGCCGCAGGGTCTCTTTCGGCAGGCCGGTGGTCGGCTCGCCGTTGATCCGAACCTCGCCCGAGCTCGGCTCGACCAGCCTGTTGATCATGCGCAGCAAGGTTGTCTTGCCAGAGCCGGACGTGCCGACAATGGCGGTGATCGTGGCGGATTCGACCGTCATCGACACGGCATCCACCGCCGCCTTGCCGTCATACAGCTTGGTGATCCGATCGATTTCGATCATCTGCGGCTCTCCGCTTTGGGGCTGGTCAAGTCGACCAGAATGTCCATGGCAATCGCCGCTACCAGCGCCAGTGCCACCGTGGGCAACGCGCCCAGAAGGATCAGGTCGGTCGCGGTCTGATTCAGTCCCTGAAAAACAAAAGTGCCGAAACCCCCACCGCCGATCAGCGCTGCGATCACCGCAAGGCCGATGTTCTGCACCAGAACGATACGCAATCCGGCAAGGATCACCGGCAAGCCCAGGGGGAGTTCCACCTGCACCATGCGCTGGCGCGGTGACATGCCCATGCCCCGCGCCGCTTCCAGCGCGGCGGGCGGTGCGCTGTCCAGCCCGGCGACCGTATTCGCCACCACTGGCAGCAGGGAATACAGTACCAAGGCAAGAAAGGCCGGGGCAAAGCCGATGCCCGCGATGCCAATCGCCTGCGCCCCCGGAACGCTGTCACCGACCCAGCCAAGGATCGGGATCATGATTCCGAACATCGCCAACGATGGGATGGTTTGCAGGAAACTCAGCACCGGCAGCAGGGAGGCGCGCAAACGCTCACGCCTGTGGGCCAGCATACCCAGCGGAAAACCGATTGCCGCCGCCACGGCCAGCGATCCGAAGGCCAGCCCGAGGTGCCGCCAGAAGGCATCGGTGAACGCGGCCCGGCGACCGTCATATTCGCGAAAGATCGACAGTTCGGCCAACAGGCCCGACTGCAACAACAGCGCGCCCGCCCCGAGGACCGCCGCCAGCAATGCGGCCCGAGCCAAAGGTCCGGGGGCCAAGGCCGACAGGGCATCCGCCAACAACAACCCCAGCACCACCAGCAGACACCAGAACCCGGCGGCGGGCGAAACCCGTGCGTACTCTCCCGCGCCGTCCAGCAGGCCTTGCGCGCCTTGCCCCAGCAGCCAGACCAGCCCGGCCAGCCCAAGCGCCGCGCCGAACAGGCGCAGCCTGGGATGCCCGGCCAAAAGGCCAAGCACCAGCGCCGCGCCTATGGCCAAAAGCCCCGGCACCACGGTCCCCGCCCCGGCAATCCCCCACGCGGGCAGCCCTTCACCCGCGACGATCCGGTTCGCCGCAAGCGTCATGAAAGGCGCCAGCAGGGCCGCCAGTCCAAGCGCCGCGAAAAGGACGCCGGTGGCCGAGATGGCCGAAAGGCTGCGAAGGGGCATCGCTTAGACGATCAGTCGAGCACACCGATCCCGGTCAGGTAGTCGCGCGCGACCGCCTCGGCGGGTTCGCCGCCTACCTGAATCCGGCCATTCAGCTTTTGCAGCGTCGCCATGTCGAGACCGGCAAAGATCGGTTCCAGCACCTCGGCGATGGCGGGGTATTCGGCCAGAACCTCGTCCCGGACAACGGCAGAGGGCTCATAGACCGGCTGTACACCCTTGTCGTCGGCCATGACCACCAGACCGGCCGCGCCGACGCCGCCGTCGGTGCCATAGGCCATGGCCGCGTTCACGCCCGAGGTGCCGCGCGCGGCCGCCTGGATCGTTGCAGCGGTGTCACCACCCGAAAGCACAACAGTCTGATCCGCAGTCAGTTCGAATCCATAGGCCGCCTGCATTGCGGGCAGCACCGCGGGCGAGGACACAAATTCGGTCGAAGCGGCCAGCTTGACCGCACCACCCCCAGCAACCCAAGCGCCGAAGTCCGACATGGTGACCAGATCGTTCTCCGCCGCCAGCGCTCCGGTCAGGGCAATCGCCCATGTGTTGTTGGCCGGTGCCGGTTGCAGCCACGTCAGGCCATTCTCGGCCGCGTCCAGTTCAGCGGCCCGGGCATAGGCGGCTTCTCGGTCTTTCCAAACCGGGCTGTCTGCCTCGTTGAAGAAATAGGCCGCGTTGCCGGTATATTCCGGGTACAGGTCGATCTGCCCGGCCAGCAGCGCCTCGCGCACAACCTGTGTCGCACCCAGTTGCAGACGACGCTCCACCGGCAGACCCGCGTCTTCCAATGCAAGGGCGATGACATTGCCCAGCAGGCCACCCTCGGTATCGATTTTCGACGAAACGACAATGTCAGCCTGCGCGACGGTGCCCAGCACGCCGGCAAATCCGGCGGCAGCAAGAGTTACGAATTTCATGGGGGTCTATGCTCCTTGAGCTTTCATGCTCGATGCCCGTCCAAGGGCGGTTCAGGGCGATTCCTGGCGCTACATAGTCCATCTGTTCCGAGGACCAAGACCCCCAGCCAAGATTCCGGCCATTTCGCCCGGTTTCCGATCAAAGTGCTTGATTTCGCGCCGAAAGGCAGGCTGGATCTGCGCCACCTTGTTCAGCAATATTGAACCGACATGCCCGGAAGCCGCATCCAGTCCATTGAACGCGCAACCGCTATCCTTGAGGTTATCGCCCGGCAGGGCGGGAGCGCGAAGCTTGCCGCCATTTCCGAGCTGACCGGGCTGGGAAAGACAACCGCGCACAACATCCTGCGCACCTTGTCCGAATTGGGCTACCTGCACCGCCGCCCCGGCGACAGCGCTTACTACCTTGGCGCGCGGATCCTGAATCTTGCGCGGAGCGCCGGGGATGACGACCGGTTGCGCGCCGGGCTGCGCCCTGCCCTTTTGCGCATCACCGAGGCAACCGGCTTTCCCGCCTTTCTGGCCGTTCCCAGCGGCGACCAGACACTTTATCTGGATGCTAACGACCCTCAGAGCATGGCAGTGTCACCCGTCGGCACGCGCGAACCACTGGAAGGCACCGCCGTCGGGCTGGTGTTTCTGGCCTTCATGCCCGCACTGGAAACCCGCGTGCGCCACCGCCGGGACCTGTCGCGCGATGGCGTGACAGATGCCCGCCTGACAGAGGTGCGCAGGCTAGGGTTTGCGCTTGACCTCGAATATTTCACACCCGGCGTCCACTGTGTCTCTGTCCCCTTCCGCGAACAGGGAGAGGTTCGCGCGGCGCTGGCCATCGCCGGCCCGAAATCCGCGCTGACAGAGCCAAGGATGCGCGATGCTGCGTGGAAAATGCTTCGCATTGGGTCCGATATTCAGCATTTCTGAACAAATCGCATTCGCTGGAGCGCCCCTCTTTCCCTCTCTCGCCATTGCACCGATCTGCGCTGTTGAACGGCGGGCCCACTGCCCGCCGCGCACACAGGAGACAGGGAAATGCACCAGACCACCCTTCGCACAGTGATCGAAACCGCCCGCAACGCCGCCGCGCAGGAGGGCTTTGCCATCAATATCGCAGTGGTCGACAGCGCCGCGCATCTTGCCGGGTTCGAACGGATGGACGGCGCCGTGCTGGGCGCCATCGACGTTGCGCAGAAAAAGGCCCGCACAGCGGCTCTGTTCCAGACCGACAGCCTGACCCTTGGGGCCGGTGCCCGCCCCGACGGCGCGATCTACACGCTGGAAAATACCAATGGCGGCATGATCAGCTTTGGCGGCGGGGTTGTCCTCTACGACGCAGAAGGCAGGTTCATCGGCGCGGTCGGTGTCGCCGGCGCCACCGTCGAGGCGGATGAAACCATCGCTCAGGCCGCTGCGGCCGCGCTGCGCTGACCGACGGGAGGATCTCATGCCTGTTGCCGTCTTTGCACTGGCCATCGCCGCCTTCGCCATCGGTACAACCGAGTTCGTGATCGTAGGCCTGATCCCCGAGATTGGCGCAGATCTGGGTGTATCGATCCCCACCGCCGGACTGTTGGTCAGCATGTATGCACTGTCCATCACTCTTGGCGCGCCAACGATCACCGCGCTCACCCAACGCCTGCCACGCAAGGCGCTGGCCTTGGGATTGATGGCCCTGTTCACCCTTGCCAACCTTGGTGCCGCGCTTGCGCCCGGCTTTGGCATGTTGCTGGCAGGTCGAATGTTGACCGGCGTCGCCCATGGCGTCTTTTTCTCCATCGGTGCGGCCATTGCGACCTCGCTGGTGGATCGGTCGCGCGCCTCGCGGGCCGTATCATTGATGTTTGCCGGGCTCACCGTGGCCATGGTGATCGGCGTGCCTCTTGGAGCCTATATCGGCCAAAGCCTTGGCTGGCGGGCGCCTTTTGCTCTTGTCGCGGCGCTTGGCGGGATCAGCCTTGCGGGGCTTGCCTGGCTTTTGCCCAAGGACCTGCCAGTGGGCGAACCACTGGGCCTTGGACGCCAGATGGCATTGGTCGCCCGACCACGCCTGCTGGCACTGTATCTGGTGACGGTTTTCGGCTTTGGCGGATCTTTCGTGGTCTTTACCTATCTGACGCCGATGCTGACGGAGGTCACAGGCATTGCGCCTTCTTCGGTCAGTCTTGCGCTGATGCTGTTCGGCCTCGCGACCGTTGCGGGCAACCTTGCGGGCGGCGCGGCGGCTGACAGGATGGGCGCATTGCCGGCCCTCCGGATCGTCCTTGTGGGGCTGGTTGCCTCGCTGACGGCGCTGATGGTGACCCAGTCAAATCCATGGGCGATTTCGATCAACCTTGGAGTCTGGGGTATCTTCGCCTTCGCGATTTCGCCCATCGTGCAATCCGCCGTTGTCGAAACCGCCGAACGAGAGCGCCCCGGCACCGGGGCGGCGGCCTCCGGCTTTAACATCGCGGCCTTCAACCTTGGCATCGCCGGGGCGTCGATGGCCGGGGGTGCGATTGTTTCGACCCTTGGCGTGGCGCTGACGCCGGTCTTTGCGGCCTTGGCTGCCCTTGTGGGGCTGGCAATCGTTTGGCGCGCCAGCATCGGCCAACGCCTCGCCCTACAGACGTAGACCGCGATCCCCCGCGCCACGGCGCGGGGGTCATTCAGTCGCGGGCCTCGGTCGAAACGAAATCCAGCCCGATGTCCAGCGTCGGCGCGCTATGCGTGATCCATCCGAGAGAGATCAGGTCGACCCCGCTTGCCGCAACCGCCGCCGCCGTGTCCGGCGTGATCCCGCCAGAGGCTTCGGTGATGGCGCGCCCTGCGACCATCTGGACCGCCTCGCGCAACATATCGGGCGTCATATTGTCCAGAAGCACCGCGTCGACGCCGATTTCCAGAACCTCGGCCAGTTGCTCCAGCGTATCGACTTCGATCTCGATCTTGACCATATGGCCGGTGGCGGATTTGGCGCGTTCCAGCGCCGGGCGGATGCCCCCCGCGATCGCAATGTGGTTGTCCTTGATCAGAACAGCGTCGGCCAGCGAATAGCGGTGATTCATGCCGCCGCCCGCGCGCACCGCGTATTTCTCGACCGCCCGCAGGCCCGGCGTTGTCTTGCGGGTGCAGACAATCGCCGCATCGGTGCCCGACACCGCCGAAACCAGTCCCGCCGTGACACTGGCGATGCCAGACAAATGCCCCATGAAGTTCAGGGCCGTGCGCTCGGCCGTCAGCAGGCTGCGCGACGGCCCCTCAAATGTGGCAATCCCCGTGCCGGGCATGACCGGTGTGCCATCTTCGACGTGGCGCGTCATCACGATGCCCGTGTCAACCAGCGCGCAGGCCAGCGCGGCACAATCCAGCCCGGCGATCACGCCGGGTTTGCGCGCAACCGCCGTCACCACCGAACGGTGGTCCGATGGGATCACCACGGCAGAGGTGATGTCCCCGGCAAGGCCAAGGTCCTCTTCCAGCGCGGTACGCACGATGGGTTCGATCACCGGGCGGGGCAAAGGCACAAGCGTCATCTCAGGCACTCCGAAGCAGTGGGCGGGTCCGAAGGCCATTGGCCAGTGCCCGCAATTCGTCAAAAGTCATCCGGCGGCGGCCTGTCTCTGCCGCCGTATCGGGGAAATCCGTGCGGGCATGGCCGCCGCGCGATTCCTGCCGCAGCAGGGCAAAAACCGCGACTGAAAGGGCAACACAGGCCGGGTCGGCCTCTGGCCCGTCACCTTCGACCAAGGTCAGAAGTTCGGCAATCGCCGCGCGCAGTCCCTCTGCATCGCGCCGCAATCCAAGGGCGCGCGACGCGATCCGCCGCACCGCCGCGGGATCAACCATTGGCGGCATACGAACCGGCATGGCCCCTGCCCCGCGTTCGGTGGTGGCGTCGCCTGACACATCCACAGCCACGTCCACTGCCGCGCGACGCGCCATGACGACCGCCTCCAGCAGGGAGTTGCTGGCCAGCCGATTTGCCCCGTGCAGGCCGGTTGCCGCGCATTCGCCAATGGCCCAGAGACCGCGAAGGCTTGTGCGCGCCTGAGCATCCGTGTCGATTCCGCCCATATGGTAATGCGCGGCAGGACGCACCGGGATCGGATCGTGGGCAGGGTCCATCCCCGCCGCCTTGCAGATCGCGTCGATGCCGGGAAACCGTGCGGCAAACCCTTGGCCCAAGGCCGCGCGCGCATCCAGATACACCCCTCGCCCGGCGTCGATCTGGCTTTGGATCGCGCGGGCCACAACATCGCGCGGCGCTAGCTCTGTTCCCGGCACGTCCGCCATGAACCGCCGCCCGCTTTCATCGACCAGAACTGCGCCTTCGCCGCGCACCGCCTCGCTGATCAGCGGCAAGGGAGCCCCTGTTGCGTTCAGCGCCGTCGGGTGGAACTGCACGAATTCCATATCCGACAGGCGCGCCCCGGCACGGGCCGCCATCATCACGCCCTGTCCAAAATTGCCCGCAGGGTTGGTGCTTGCCTCGAACAGGCCGCCGATCCCGCCCGTGGCCATGACCACGCGCGCGGTTTCCAGAACCCGCCCATCGGCCAGCAAAACGCCGGCAATGCACCCGTCGCGCACCAGTAAACGCCGCACATCGGCGCCGTCCATCACCGTGATCGAAGGACAGGCCAGCACCGCATCCGCCAACGCGCGGGTGATCCCCGCGCCCGAGCCATCGCCGCCCACATGCAGGATGCGCCGCCGGGAATGTGCGGCCTCCAGCCCAAGGGCAAAGCCCCCCTGCCCCGTCCGGTCGAACCGCACGCCGTGGGATTCCAGCGCGGCAATCGCGTCCGGCCCCTCGGCCAGTATCCCGCGCGCCACCTTGGCATCGCAAAGCCCCGCCCCGGCGGACAACGTGTCGGCCAAGTGCAGGTCAACGCTGTCATCCGCGCCGACGCAGGCAGCAATGCCGCCCTGCGCCCAAAGGCTGGAGCTTTCCTGCCCCAGCCCCGCACGGGTCAGCAGAACCACCGGACGCGGCGCCAGCTCCAGCGCACAGATCAACCCGGCGATTCCGCTGCCAATGACCGCGATCCGGCCCTGCGTCCCGGCCAGCCCGTCCATCAGACCGCCAGCATCCGTTCGACGGCACGCCGCGCGTCATTGGCAATGGCCGCATCCACAGTGACCTCGTGCCGGTTGTGCTCCAGCGCTTCGCGGATGTTGGACAAGTCGATCCGTTTCATGTGCGGGCACAGGTTGCAGGGGCGCACAAAATCCACATCCGGGTGATCGACCGCCACGTTGTCGCTCATCGAACATTCGGTCAACAGCACAACACGACCCGGTTTCTTGTCCCCAACAAAATCGGACATGACCGCCGTCGATCCGGAGAAGTCCGCCTCGGCCACGACCTCTGGCGGGCATTCCGGGTGCGCCAGAACGGTCACACCGGGATAGGCCTCGCGCATGGCGCGCACATCCTCGGCGGTGAACAGCTCATGCACCTCGCAGTGGCCGTTCCAAGCGATGATCTCCACATCCGTATCCCGTGCCACGTTCTTGGCCAGGTATTCGTCCGGGATCATCAACACCTTGGGCACGCCAAGCGACTCGACCACCTGTTTCGCATTGCCCGAGGTACAGCAGATGTCCGATGCTGCCTTTACCGCGGCAGATGTGTTCACATAGGTGATGACCGGCACACCGGGATGCGCCTGCCGCAGCAGCGCGATGTCCTCAGGCGTGATCGACTCAGCCAGCGAACACCCCGCCTGCATGTCGGGGATCAGCACCGTCTTTTCCGGGTTCAGCAATTTCGCCGTCTCGGCCATGAAATGCACCCCGGCCAGAACGATCACATCTGCCTCGACCTCGATCGCCTTGCGCGCAAGCGCCAGACTGTCGCCGACGATATCCGCCACGCCATGAAAGATCTCGGGCGTCTGGTAGTTATGCGCGAGGATCACAGCGTTTTTCTCGCGCTTCAGCGCCAGGATGGCTTCGATATCATCCTCAAACCGCATCCAGTCAGGCTCGGGGACGATCTTGCTGACCCGGTTGTAGAGGTCGGGAAGGCGAAGGTAAGTCATGACGGCTCCTTATACTCGGGATGAGTACATTGGGAACCCTACTTATTCTCAGTTCGAGACTATGTCAATGGCGTGACACGGGCAGCCGGGACCCCGACAGGGCTTGTGCCCTCAACACGGTGGGCCGATAGCGATAGAGCTTGGCCGGACGGCCACCTGTGCCGCTCGACATTTCGCCGGTTTCCTCGATCAGTTCCTGCTGATCGACCTGCCGCCGGAAATTCGGCTTGTGCAGCCGCAGGCCCGACAGCGATTCCACCGCGCGTTGCAGCTGTAGCAGGGTGAAAGCATCGGGCATCAGTTCATAGACGACGGGGTAATATTTGATCTTGGCCCGCAACCGGGCGATCCCGGTCGCCAGAATGCGGCGGTGGTCCCCGGCCATCGGACGGCCAAAAGCCTCCCGCGCGGGGCGCGACGGGCTTTCCGCCAGACCTGCTTCGTACATCAGTTCATAGCGGTGCAGGGCCAGATCCTCGTTCCATGGCAAGCCATTCAGGCCGAACAGAAAATCCACGCGCTGACGCCGAAGTTCATCCTCTGCGGCCCATACCAGCAACCTGTCGGTGATCTGGGTCAGCACCTCTGGGCGGCTGTCGCGGTGGTCCTCCCAAGGAAAATACTCGTACCAGCCATGCCAAGCCGGTTTGCCGGCACCGGGCGCCACCTGTTCGCGCACAAGCCCCAGATAGCCGATCGAAATCTGACGCGCCGCATCGCCGGACACCGCCGGATCGCGGTCCCGGTCCGCAAAGGTATAAAGCTGCTCAAGGAACCCGACAGGATGGCCGGTCTGACTTTCGATCCAGTCCCGCAATCCGCTTTGCAGCGTCCGGTGGCCGGATTCGAAAGGACCAGAGGGCAAAGCCTCTCCTGCCCTCACGGTCATCACCCGCGGTTCATTGTCCGTCACCGCGACAAGAACCGCGATCAGTTCGGCTTTTGCAAATTCTGCGCGCACTTGAACACCTGTCACCTTCCGCGCAACCCGATAGCATGATCGTCAGTTCACGCAAATTCCCAGCGGCAGGAACAGATGGCCCAGAGGGCGGCCGGTCAGAAAGAGGTGCCTTTCGACAGGCCAAGCGCACGGATCTGCTGGGACATCTGCACAAAGGATCCGTCCACATGTTTGCAGATCACAAGGTGCGCGCGCGCCGCGTCATGCGCGCGGCAGGCGGCGACAATCTCATCGTGTTCTTCCTTGATGGTCTCGAACCGGGCAGGCGATATCCGCAAGCGGGCCGCCTGCACGTTCAACGAGGTCCGCAGATTGTGCCAGATCTCTGCCGCCGTCTGGTTGTAGTGGTGACGACTGAACACGTCGTGAAATTCGAAATCCAGCTTGCGAAAGGCCCGTTGTTCGGCATGTGGCGTGGCCTTGATCTTTGCCTGAATACTCTCCAGTTCGTCCACCATCTCGGGCGAGGCATAATCCGCGAACCATGTGACGAAGTAAGGTTCCAGCATCTGGAGCACTTCAAAGACGTTCTGAAGGAACCCGGTGTCAGTGGGCCGGATCGTAGCCCCCTTGTTCGGGTGGATCTGGACAAACCCTTCGCCCTGCATCCGGCGCAACACCTCGCGAACCGGGCTGGTGCTGGTGCCAAAGCGATCGGCCAGTTCCGAAACTTTCAGACGTTGCCCCCCGGCCAGACGCCCTTCGTAGATGTCATCGAGGATCGCATCGTACAGCGAGGTTTCCTCGGTCCCGTCATCCTTTGCCATGCGCCACGCCTGTTTTTTCGGATTAGCAGCCACTATAGCAATGCCCCCTGCGTTGGGAAATAGCGCGGATCTCCATGCTCAGACCTCCCCCGCGTAATGGCACAACACGTCCGCGCCGCCGATCTGCCGGGCGGGCGGACGCGTTTTCCGGCACAGGTCGGTGGCATGGGGGCATCTTGGCGCAAAGCGGCACCCGGATGTGGGCGCGGTCACATCCACGGGTTCGGCCCCTGCCCCGGCCTTGCGGCGACGCTGGCGCGGGTCGGCCACCGGCACCGCCTGCAAAAGAGCCCGGGTGTAGGGATGGCGCGGCTCGCGAAAGAGCGTCCGGGTATCCGCCACTTCGACGAATTGACCACGGTACATCACCGCCACACGGTCGCAGATATGTTCCACCACGGCCAAGTCATGCGCGATAAAGACAAAGGTGAGCGCAAACTCTTCTTGCAGATCCTGCAAGAGGTTCAGCGTCTGCGCCTGAATGGACACGTCCAGCGCCGACACCGCCTCGTCCGCGACCACCAGTTCCGGCTGCGTGGACAGCGCACGCGCAATGCCAAGCCGCTGGCGCTGCCCACCGGAAAACGCGTTGGGATAGCGGTGCATGAACTCGCGCCGTAACCCGACGTTTTCCAGAAGGCCGCCAACCCGCTCGGCCAGCGCCTTGCCCTTCAGCCCTTCGGATTTCTGCAAGGCCTGCCCGACGATGTCGATCACCCGCAGGCGTGGGTTCAGCGAAGCCTGCGGATCCTGAAAGATCATTCGCAATTTGCGCCAGGACTGCCGCAACTGGTCGATCTGGGCATTGGCCAGTTCCACCTCGTCCCCGGACTGGGGGCGAAACCGGATGCTGCCGTCGCTGGGGTTCAACACGCGAAGGATACAGCGTCCCAGCGTCGTCTTGCCGCTGCCGGATTCCCCCACGATGCCAAAGGTTTCGCCCCGCTTCACATCGAAAGACACGGCATCGACGGCTACGAAGCCCCGTGCCGGTTTGGACATCAAGCCACCCTTGGTGCCGCCGAATTCCATCGTCAGGTCACGGACTTCGAGAATGGCGTCAGACATCGGTGCTCTCCACATCGTGCAGGAAACAGGCAACTTCGCCGCCGTCCAGCCGTCTTAGCCGGGGTTCGCGCAGGTCGCAGGTGCCCGGCATGAACCGGTCACAACGGGTGCGAAAGGTACAGCCCGAAGGCCGCGCCAGCGGATGGGGCACCATGCCGCGAATGGCAGGCAGCCGCTCTTTTGACGCCATCCCGATGCGCGGAACAGAATCCAACAAGGCGCGGGTGTAGGGGTGGCGCGGATTTTCGAACAGCCCGTAAACGTCCGATTTCTCGACGATCTTGCCCATGTACATCACCGCCACGTCGTCGGCGACCTCTGCCACCACGCCAAGGTCATGGGTGATCAGCATCACCGCCATCTGCAATTCTTCCTTCAACTCGGCAATCAGGTCGAGGATTTGCGCCTGCGTGGTCACGTCCAGCGCAGTCGTCGGTTCATCCGCGATCAGAAGACGCGGCTGACAGGACAGCGCCATGGCAATCATCGCCCTCTGCCGCATCCCCCCCGACAGCTCGAATGGATAGCTTTCGTACCGTTCCGCAGGGCGCGGGATGCCGACGCGAGCCAGCATGTCTATGGCTTCTTCCTTGGCTTCGGCCTTGGACACGTCACGATGCAGACGAATGGTTTCGGTGATCTGCTTACCGATCTTCTGGATCGGTCCCAGCGAAGACATCGGTTCCTGGAAGATCATCGAAATGTCGCTGCCCCGGATCGAACGCAACTCGCGCGAACCGGGGCGCGCCCGGGCCAGATCGACTGTGCGGCCATCGGCAGCGTGATACAGGATGCTGCCGCCGGTGATCCGCCCCGGCGCGTCGACGATGCGCAGGATGGATCGGGCGAGGATCGACTTGCCGCAGCCGGACTCCCCCAACAGGCACAGGGTGCGGTTGGGCTGAATATCCAGATCCACGCCTTCGACGGCCTTCACCAACCCGTCGTCGGTGAAGAAATGCGTTTTCAGCCCGCGGATCTCGATCATCGGAGGGTCAGTGTGCATAGGGATCTGCGGCATCACGAAGTCCGTCTCCAAGGAAATTGAGTGCAAGAACGGCGACCACGATGACCGACCCGGGGGCAATCAACAGCCAGGGGGCCTCGATGATGGTGCGGATGTTCTGCGCTTCTTTCAGCAATGTGCCCCACGACACGATGGGCGGTTGCAGGCCGATCCCAAGAAAGGACAGCGAGGTTTCGGCAAGGATCATCAGCGGCACGGCCAAGGTCAGCGATGCGATGATATGGCTGGCGAAACTGGGCACCAGATGTTTGCGGATCACCTCCCAGTCGGACAGCCCGTCCAGCCGCGCCGCGGTGACGAAATCTTCGTGCCGCAGGGACAGGAACTTGCCACGCACTTCGCGTGCAAGCGTTGTCCAGCCGATCATCGACACGATGATCGTCACAACGAAATAGGTCCGCAGCGGCGGCCAGTCCAAGGGGATCGCCGCGGCCAGCCCCATCCACAGCGGGATCGTCGGGATGGACCGAAGGAACTCGATCAACCGCTGGATCGCATTGTCGATCCAGCCGCCGTAATAGCCGGAAATCCCGCCAAGGCTGACACCCACGATCAGCGAAACCGCCACCCCCACCAGACCGATCGACATGGAAACGCGCGTGCCCATGATGATCCGGCTGAGGATATCCCGACCCAGTCGATCCGCACCAAGGAAATAGACCTTGTCGCGTGGGTTCACCGGACCAAAGAAATGCCGGTTGGTCGGGATCAGCCACAAGAGCTTGTATTCAAAGCCCTTCACGAAGAACCCCAGCGGGATCACCTTTTCCGGATCTTCGACGAAATGACGGCGCATGGCCTCCCGGTCGATTTCCATTTTCAGGCCCCGGGCGTGCAGGATGAAGCGGCTTTCACCATCTTCGCCGGGGGCGAAGAAATGGATGCCTTGCGGCGGCGCAAAAGGGGCACGTGTGTTGGTCTGCACATGGCTGGCGGGGCTCAGGAACTCTCCGAACAGGGCCACGAAGTAGACGAACCCCACGATGAACAGGCTGACGTAGGCGATCTTGTGGCGACGGAACTGCCGCCACATCAACGCCCAGGGCCCCAGCAGCGCGGGTGTCTTGACCGACTGGGCGGCCTGCGCCTCTGTGGATGTTTCTACGGCTGTCATTGGTAACGAATCCTCGGGTCGACCCAAGCAAGCAGGACATCGGACAAAAGCGTGCCGATCACCGTCAGAAGGCTGACGATCAGGATCAGCGATCCGGCAAGGTACATGTCCTGCACCAGAAGCGCCCGCAGCAGGAGCGGCCCGGTGGTGGGCAGGTTCATGACCACCGCGACGATGATTTCTCCCGACACGAGGGTCGGCAGGATCCACCCGATGGTCGAGATGAAAGGGTTCAGGGCGACGCGCACGGGATACCGCAGCAAGAGCTGGAATTCCGACATGCCCTTGGCGCGGGCGGTCACCACATAGGGGCGGTACAATTCGTCCAGAAGGTTTGCCCGCATGATGCGGATAAGGGCCGCAGCCCCGGATGTGCCGACCACGAAAACCGGCATCCAGATATGTTGAAGCAGGTTGCCGAACTTGGCCCAGGACCACGGCTGGTCAAGGTATTCGGGACTGACCAGCCCGCCGACGGACTGGCCGAAATACTTGAAAGCCACGTACATCATGACCAGCGCCAGCAGAAAATTCGGCACGGCCAGCCCGACAAACCCGAAGAAGGTCGCAATGTAATCGCCAACCGAATACTTGCGCACCGCCGAATAGATCCCGATTGGCAAAGCGACGATCCAGATGAACACCAATGTCAGGATCGAGATCGCAAAGGTCCAGCCCAGCCGGTCCCAGATCACATCCGTCACTGGGACGTTCTTTTCAAAAGAGATGCCGAAATCGCCCTCGAATAGGATGCCGGTCATCCATTTCCAGTATTGCAGGTACATAGGCTGACCCAGCCCGTACTGCTCGCGCAGCTGTTCCACGACGGCGGTGTTGTCTACGCCCGCCTCGCCCATTTCGGCGGCAAGGCTGTCAAGATAGTCGCCCGGCGGAAGCTGGATGATGATGAAGGTCACGATGGAGACCAGAAAGACGGTCGGGATCATGTAGAGAACCCGCCGCAGGATGAAGCCGCCCATGTCTTCTCCGTTGCGTTGCACAATGAGGTCGGGGCGCCCGCCGGGAGGAGATGCAGGCGCCCCAAGGGTACTTCGGATCAGGGCAGGTTGGCACCGCCTTCGAAGTACATCTGAGCGGTATAGGGTGCCGGGAACCAGAGCTGGCCGCTGATCGGCAGCGGATCCGGCACGTTGCGGACGTTGTTGCGGGCAATCCCGAACACCGGATCGGTGTGGATCATACCGACGGTGAAGAACTGCTCGGCCTGCATGTCCAGCAATTCGAACATCAGCTCTTGCTGCCGTTCCGGCGTCGCTGCGGCGCGGATTTCCTTGTACTTTGCAAAGATGTCCTTGACGCCCTGTGGCGGCTCTTCACCGGTCGACGGATCCAAGCCCCATGCGGCCCACTCTCGCGCCCAGCTGACCGAGTTCGAAATCATCGGCATGTAACACATGGGCGAGGTGTAGATATCCGCCTGCCCGCCCGAACAGTTCCAAAGGTAGGCATCGAAATTGTTCGAGGTGTGCAGCTCGATCAGGCGCGACCGGTCTGTGGCACGGATCTGGAAATCCAGCCCCACGTCAGCGGCATAGCCGGCGATCAGTTCCATCGCATCGGGGAATTGCATCCCGAATACATCCGCGACGAGGAAGATCATGGTGAACCGTTTGCCATCCGGGCCAAGGCGATAGCCTTCGCTGTCCTTCTCGGGCAGCACCTTGTCCAGGTATTCGTTCGCCAGATCCGGATCATATTCCGTGTACTGCTTTTGATACTCTTCGCGGTAAAAGGTGCTGCCACGGCGCGGTGCAACCTGTGCAGGCTCCCCTGCCCCGAAGTACAGCAGGTCGATGATTTCCTGCCGGTTCACGGCGTGGCTGACGCCAATGCGGAAATCCTTGTTGTTGATGACCTCACGCTTGACCGGATCGGTATGGTTGAGGTTCATCATCGGGATCATGCTGTTGCCCGGCAGATCGCCCACATCAAAGAACCGATACTTGCCGCGCTCCATATTGTCGGTCAGCGCCGCCTTGTTCGACGGCCGCCCGATGTGGCGCAGCATATAGTCGATCTCGCCGTTAAAGGCCTTCAGCAGGATGGTTTCCACATCCTCGACCTGATCATAGGTGATGCGGTCGATATAAGGCAGCTGCTGCCCCTTGCTGTCGACCTTGTAGTAATAGGGATTGCGCACGGCCACCACGCGGTCGGTAGCGCCATAGGCATTGGTCAGATGCCATGCGTGCAGCGTTGGGCGATCCGGGTTTTGCCAGAACAGCGGCGTGTCCATCGGCCCGGCCTTGAGGTTGAACAGCTGTATCCAGTTGCCCGCCGCAGGCTCTGCATCGACCAAAGCCTGCACGTCCGCGTTGTACTTGGGCATGAACTGGCTGAGGTAATGTTTCGGAAAGGCCGTGGGGTGATAGCCAAACCCATAAGCCAGACCCTGAAGGAAAAGCCCGTTGGGCGCACCGAAATCGAATTCGACGGTCACCTCGTCGATCTTGGTCACCTTCACCGGGCCATTGGGACCGACAAAGGTCGCGTCCTTGTTGGGCGTCAGGTCGGGATCGGAAAAGACATCTTCGTACCAGAACATGATGTCATCGACGGAAAAGGGCGCGCCATCCGACCATTTCATCCCGTCACGCAGGGTGAAAGTAAACTTCGAGGCGTCATCGGACACGGTCCAGGACTTCGCGATATTGGGGCGGATCTCTTTCCAGTCCGGGGACCAGCGCACCATGTTATCGCTACCGATGGTGCGGACCATGTTGTGTTGGTCGCCGCCCCCCAGAATGGCACGGCGCAGGGTGCCGCCGTATTCGCCCGGCCCCTCGATTACATCCATGACCAGCGGCTCTGCGGGCAGACGTTCGTCCACCGGTGGCAGGCTCCCCTCCGCCACCATGCGGGCCAGGTCCGGCGCTTCTTCCCATGCGACCGCGGGCGCGGCCATCGCCATGGCGATGACACTGGCCAGCGTCGTCATTCTCCTCTTTCTCAGCATTGGTTTCCTCCTCCTTGCTGAACGTATTGGTCACCAGTTGGTGACAGATCCATCCGGCCGCCAAAGATGCGGCGGCTCGACATGTTGGGGGGTGGTGGCCCGGATCTTGTCCTCGTCCACCTCGACGCCCAGACCCGGCCGGTCGGGCACCTTGTAGGTGATCCCCTCCAGCGGGATCTGAACGGGGAAAAGCTCTGGATCGTGAAAGCCCAGATCCTCGGTCGGTCCCTGCCGGGTCTCGGCCCAGCTGAAATTCGGCACCGCCGCCGCCATGTGGATCGTTGCCGCGGTACAGACCGGGCCCAGCGGATTGTGCGGCATCAGGTCGATGTAGTGGCGTTCGCACCATCCCGCGACCTTCATCGCCTCGGTGAAGCCCCCGATATTGCAGATATCCAGCCGCATGTACTGGGTCAGGCCCTGTTCGATATACGGCGCGGCCTGCCACTTGCTGGCGAACTCTTCGCCCACGGCAAAGGGGATATTGGTCATGGCGCGCAGGGTGCGATAGGCCTCGGGCGTCTCGCAGCGGATCGGTTCCTCGAGGAAGTCCAGCGTCCCGGCAGGTAGCCGGTTGCAGAAATCCGCGGTTTCGGCGATCGACAGGCGATGGTGCAGGTCGATGCCAAGACACAGGTCCGGCCCAAATTCCTCGCGCAACGCGATCAGCTCCCTGCTTGCACTGTTCAGGTTCTTGCGCGGATCGAATTCACCGTTGCCATTGAACTCGCCCGTGTAGATCCGCAGGCAATCCCATCCGGCATCGACCAGCACCCGCGCTTTTGCGATCAACTGGTCCAGATCTGTGGATTGCGCACTGGGGAAGGTCGGGATCTCGTCGCGCTGCTTGCCCCCCAGCAATTGATAAACCGGCACGCCCAGACGTTTGCCAAGGATGTCATACAGCGCGATATCGATGGCGGACATGGCGGCGGTCAGCACGCGCCCGCCTTCGAAATACTGGCTGCGATAGCTTTCCTGCCAGATGCGCCCAATCTGGTTGGAATCCTTTCCGACAAGAAAGCTGGCGAAATGGCGGATCGTTGCGGCAACCGAATCTTCGCGCGCTGACAGTCCGGATTCGCCCCAGCCCACCAGCCCGTCGTCGGTCGTGACTTTTACCAATAGCTGATTGCGGATGCCGACGCGGGCCAGCAGCGGTTCGATGGCGGTAATCTTTGACATGGAAACAGGCCTTTCAGTGCCAGCCGACGCGCGGCGCGGCGGGGATCATGCCGGGACGGTCCGCCGCGATACTCGCGGTCAGCCGGTCGCGGTGTCCCGCAGCCCCGGCATCGTCCCAGAGGTTGGTCATTTCGTGCGGGTCGAAGGACAGGTCGTACAGCTCCCCTGCCCCGCTTTTCAGGTCGATCGACAGCCGATGGGTCGCGGACCGCACCGTGCGCAGGTCAAGGTCCACGCCGCTGCGCGCCGGATCGACTTCCCATTCGTTGTGGGCGACCTCACGGGTCGCGCCCGTTATCACGTCCATCAGCGACCGCCCGTCATCCGGCGTCACGTCAAGCCCGCAGAGGTCGGAAAGCGTCGCACGCAGGTCCAGCGTGGACACCGGGGCATCAAATCGCCCGCTGGCAATGCCCGGTCCCGCCATGACCAGCGGAACACGCAGCAGGCCATCGTACAACATCGGCCCCTTCAGCAGCAGCCCGTGATCGCCCAGCCACTCACCATGGTCCGAGGTGAAGATCACGATGGTATTGTCCAGTCGACCGCTGGCTTCCAGATGATCGAGGATGCGTCCGATCTGGTGGTCAATGGCTGCGATCATTCCGTAGTACACGGCGATCACATCACGCAGGTCGCGATCCTCCAGCGCGCCTTCCCACCCCCAAAAGGGCTGATCCCCGGCGTGTTCCCTCTTTTGATTGCGCCGTGCCGGGCTTTCCAGAAAGGCGCGGTGCCACCATGGGCGACGGTCCAGATCCAGCTCGCGATGCGGCGGCAGGTCCACCTCAGCCGGGTCATACAACCGAGACCACGGATCGGAGGCAAGGAACGGCGGATGCGGATCCGGAAAGGACACCCAGGCCATGAGAGGATTTTGGCGGTCCTTGGTCAGCATCTCTATCGTCCGGTCGCCGATCCAAGTGGTTGATTGCCATTCATCCTCAAGGGCCGAGCGCCAGACCTGCTTGTGCCGTGTCAGCGGGGCGCTTTTTTCCTTGGCCTTCGCCCAGCGTGTGCCCCCCTGCCCGTCCCAATCCAGAAAGTTTTCGTAGTGAAGCGTGTAGGGGCGATCTTTCCATCCGCAATGATGGTGGGGGCGCAGCATCAGTTCGACCTGTTCGAAACCCATGTAGGGTCCAGTCCAATCCTCAGGGAAATCCGCGACCGACGTGTAGCATTCCGGTTGGTCCGTCGGCTCAAAGGTCTCATGTGTCGACAGATGGGCCTTTCCGACGAACTGAGTGTCATAACCGGCTTTACAAAAGATCCCGCCCAAGCCCTCCTCGGCAAACGCCGGGTCCAGGTTGCGGCCATTGTCGCGAACCCCATGGCTATAAGGCAGCTTGCCGGTCAGGATCGACGCCCGTGCCGCCTGGCACATCGGATGAGGTGCAATACAGGTGTCGAACCGGGCACCTCGGTCCGCGATGCGCTGGATGTTCGGTGTGCGTACTTTGCGTCCTGCACCACCGATGCAATCCCCGCGATGCTGGTCAGTGGTGATTAGCAGAATGTCGGGCGTGGCGTTCATTGCGACGGTTCGCCTGCCTGTTTGCGATATGTTTTCACCTGTCCCCCCGGTTCGACGTGCATGTGGCATTTTCGAGTAATGATCTTTCCTAAATCGTCGATTATTTACTTTCCCCTGTCGACTATTATATTTTGGTCAGACCAAAAATATTGATCATGTTGTTGAGACCAAAGGAAACTTTCTTTGGAAACCGACCAGTCAAAGGACCTCGATATGACGATTCTCACGCCATCTGATCCACTCACCCGTCTTGATGTGCATGTATTTCGGGTGCCGCTGGCACGGCCCGTTCGCACCAGTTTTGGCGCTATGCGGGACCGCCCCGCGGTGTTCCTGCGGCTGGAAGACAGCAGCGGTGCCTTTGGCTGGGGAGAGGTCTTTGCCAACTGGCCGGCGGCCGGGGCCGAGCATCGCGCCCGGCTGCTGGTCGAAGACCTGGCCGATTTGTTCATCGGTCAGAGCTATGATCGGCAAGACGGTCTGTTCGTATCCCTCACAAGACAGACCCACATTCGCGCCTTGCAGTCGCGGGAATGGGGTCCTTTCGATCAGGCGATTGCCGGTCTGGATATTGCCTACCATGACCTTCTTGCCCGCAAGGCCGCCCTGCCCTTTGCAAAGTTTCTTTCGGCGGACGCTCCGGACAGTGTTCCGACCTATGCCAGCGGGATCGACATCCGTGAAGCCGAAGAGGTGATCGCAGCCTGCCGGGAGCGTGGCCATCGGGCTTTCAAGGTTAAGGTTGGCTTTGAGCTTAGTGACGATGTCGCCCGGTTAATCCATCTGGCCGACAACCTTGGAACCTCCGAAAACCTAATGGCTGACGTCAATCAGGGTTGGGATTTGGATCAAGCACGGCATGCGCTTCGTCGGTTGGCGAAATGCCCGCTGACATGGGTTGAAGAGCCCATAGCCGCAGATGCCCCGAAGGAACATTGGCAGTCTCTTGCGCGGGAAAGCTGGGTTCCGCTTGCGGGTGGTGAGAACATCGCCGGGCTGTCCAGTTTTATGAAAGCGATCGAGACTCTTCCTTTGGCTGTCATGCAGCCAGATGTCATCAAATGGGGTGGCATCAGTGGCTGCGAGAAAGTTGCGCAAGCTGCCATTGCCCGAGGCATCAGTTATTGCCCGCACTTCCTTGGTGGTGGCGTGGGCCTTTTAGCATCAGCAGGTTTGCTGGCGGCAGTAGGTGGTGACGGGTTGCTGGAATGTGATGTAAACCCAAATCCACTACGCGACGCATTTCTTGGGACCGGGAATGTTGGTCCGGCAGATCGGCTGCCCCTGCCCGCTTCTCTTGGACTGGGTTTCGATACGTTGCCCGATTGCATAGCCGAGTTTCAAACCTTGCACGCCGTCGCAACAGTGTCCGGTTTTGAGTATCATGCATTTGGTTGATCATAGCTCGGTTATGTCGAGGCAAACTGATGTCCACCGCGGTGGACATCAGACTTTGATGCCAGCTGTTGTTCGATCCTCAAGGCGCGACAACAGCTTTTGCGGACAAAACGAATCCGCCTTAGACCCCAGTGTAATGCTGCGGAAATAGGCCGGGAGGCTTCGGATCTTGGCGCTTTTTTGAAGCAGAATGAAAAGCGTCACGGCGACATTACGTAGCCCCATTTTCTTTGTGGCTGCGCTCATCATTGCGTTGTCAATTCCCATCATGGGTGCCAGAAACCAAGCGTGTTGCTCAATAGTCTGCCAATCTCGGATAGGTTCCGCTGAAAAGGACTGTGCTTCCGAGCAAATCTTCATGAGCGCGTCGGGTGTTACGGCTGGGCTGGCCTTTTCAGAATCAATTATTTCTTTTTCTGACTTAGAATGATGCCGGACATTTTGCCCGTCATTGGCGGACAAAATCGGCGTTTCGGGCTGCTCAGGATGCGATATTTGCTCTTGTTTCGGGAGGGCAGGCAATCCGTCAAGCAGCGTTTGATAGTCGTTGGCTGACATTTTGCGACGGAGGATCCTGCGGGTATCCTCTGTGTCATAGGTGCAGTCCTGAATTTCTTCCAAAGCGGCCAGATGCGAAAGGATCTTTTTGCGCAGGAAACGGCATCGACGACGTTCTTCCTCGGCCTGATGAGCCAGCGCGACAATCTGGTCGCGCAACGCAAGGAGGGGTTCAAGGGAAAGACCGAAACTGAGCGTTTCACCTTCGGGAGACCGAACACGATAACGTTTTCGGTTCGGGCTGTCTTGCCGAGAAAGGAACCCGATCTCTTCGAACCGGTTCAAATGGCGACGGACTGTTCGTTCGTCCACGCCACCGGCGCGCCGGCACAATTCGATGTTAGAGGCAAAGACAACCAGACCTTGGCCAGGCTTCAAAAAGCTCAGCATGGCCTGCAAGGTTTGCAGATGCCCGGAGCGCAGGCCCAACAAGCAGCGCGCGTCGCGCACAGCCTGAAAGAGTTCCCAGAGCGGGTTTTGAGTTTTTGATTCGCGCACGACGTCGGGTCCCGTGACGACCACGGGAGAGGGGACTTGTCTGAATGTCATGGTGTTTTTCACCGAACAGCCGTCAGGCCACACCAAGACCGGTCTCTTCCGCGCAGAAAGAGTGAGATTCAGACAAGAATCTACTGTCCACCGAATCGGTGGCGCTTGACCGGAATGTCGGAGATTGCTACATCTTGAGTGCTAATCGAATGATGAGGGCTCTCCGGGGGAAACCTTGGGGGGCTCTTTTCTTTTGTGCTGTTCTTTGTGCTCCTTTCTTGCCTCGTGTTGTTATTTCCCGCCGGGTTTAGTCGGCCCGGTCGGTGCCATTCTGCCAACGGCTGTACAGATCCCGCATCACTTCGGATGCATGGTCTTCCAGCCATTGACTGAATTCCGGGGTTGTCTTGGTCGACACCTGAATGCCGATCGTGCCACGTTTTCGAACCAATTCCGCGATCTGCCGTCCGTCATGATCCGTGATCAACGAATGTCCTCCGCGGTGGACATCGGTCACCGAGGACGGCGCGGGCTTGTCTTTTTGCTTCTTTGCGGCCGCCAAGGCCGTCAGAAATTTCTCGTCGCTGGGGGTAGCCTCGGGCAGGGCCGATAGTGCGATGTGCGTTACCTCGACCAACTGTTCAGCGGGCAGGGCAGAAGCCAGATCTGACCATTGGCGGCGGCCAACACCATGCGCCGGACCAATCAGTCGGATCACTTCTTCGGGCAGTTGGTCCAGCACCACCTTGTGGTTCGAAATCCCTTGCCGGGACAAACCAAGTGCATCCTGAATGACCTGAGGTTTGTAACCTTCGGCCTGCATGTCCCGGATAAACAACGCTTTTTCGATAAACGACGGGTCAAGCCGCAGGTTGTTTTCCTGGCCTTGCGCGATCAGCGAGGCCTCGTCGTCCAAGGTCCGCACAATCGCCTTGACCGGAACGCCAAGCTGCCGAATGGCGGCGAGCCTGCGTCTGCCATAGACGATCCGATAGCGGTCGGGCGCGCCGGACGGGCGCACAAGAATGGGTACCTGTTGCCCATGCTTCCGAATGCTTTCGGCCAGATCGGCGATGCCGTCATCATCCATGGCCAGACGGTCGCGCAGGCCGTCATGGTCAATGCGGTCCGGGTCAATATCGCGAATCGAATTGGCCGTAATCTCGCGCAGGCTGTCCCGCAGACCGCCAACAGAAGCCGTGTAAGAGCCACGTTTCGACAGGGCAGGGGAGTCCGCCTGATCCTTTGAGGGGGCGTCCGGAGGGGTAAAGATCTTGCGTGCCATCAGCGCCCCCAAGCTTGCTGGATCGTAAGCTCCAGTTCATCGGCAACGCTGTTCACGCTGGTCAGCGCCCGGTCCAGGGTCTTGCGGATGAATTGTCCGGGATCCACCTCATAGACCGTTTGCTGGGTCATGCCCGCGTCGCTGATGGCGGTGGATTTGAGCATGGGTTGCGTCAACACCTGATCCAGAAGGATCGACCGGAGGAACCCGGCCATCTGTGTCTGTGGCCCGTCCGAAGGTTCATAGCGTGTAATCAGGAACTTGACGAAATCCCAGTTGACCCGCCGGTCGATGGCCTCTTCGACCGCTTGAACGGTTTCGGAGGCCAGTTTGAGAAACTGGCTCATCGAGGCGATGTCCAACATGCCGGGGACCACCGTGACCAAAAGACCGGTAGACGCAGCAAGGGCCGTCAACGTCAAAAAACCCAACTGCGGAGGGCAATCCATCAGGACGATATCGTAGTCGTCAGCAACCTCTTCCAGGGCGAGTGTCAACCGCTCGGCAAAGATGGGCTGCACACGGTTAGCGAGAGCATTTGCGGTTTCAGTCTCGTATTCCGAGAGCATGAGACCCGCCGGCACCATGTCCAGCTTATGAAAATAGGTTTTCCGGATGACCGCCGAAAGGGGCATTTGGTCCTGATAGCGCAAGGCGTCGTAGATCGTTCCGCCCTCGGAAAACTCCAGCTCGGGTCGAAATCCGAAGAACGTCGTCAGACTGGCCTGCGGATCGAGATCCAGCACCAGCACCCGATAACCGCGCAAGGCATATCGCTGAGCAAGGTGGATCGTCGCCGTTGTCTTGGAACTGCCGCCCTTGAAGTTAACCACCGAGATAACCTGCAACCGGTCTCCGTCCCGTCGACCGGGGCGGTAAGTTTGGGCATTTTTCCCGGTTTTCCCAAGGATATCACGTAGTTGGTCAATCTCTTCCGCGGAATAGGACCGGTGCCCGCGGGCATCGGTCTGCACATCCGGAAAGCTGCCATCCTTGTGACGGTTGCGTAGGTTCGACGTGCTCACCCTCAAGAGTTCGGCCACCTCACCAGAGGAGAAACGGCGCAGGTGTTTGCGCGCATCCGGCTGGAAGGCGATTTTCATTTGCCGGTCCAATGATTCGGCAAGACTATCCGCAAAGGCACCGATATGTTCGGAGTTGACGCCCAGGGGTCTGACGTCGTTCAGCTCATTCATGCTCTGCCGCCTCTATGGGCCCTTGAGGGCTCTTTTGGGTTCTGACGGTCAATTGGCGGTATGCCGCGCTTCACCGTCAGAACGTGAAATGCCATGGAATCGCGATTCCGGCAACAGTTTTCTAAATATAGCGGAATACTTGCCCACAGGCACAGGTGGATAACCCGGCGCATCGGCACCTGTTCGAGCGGTTGTCAGGTGCCGCCCAGGTCGAACTCGGCCCGCAGGGTGCTTTCGTTTTCATTGAGCGTTGGGCCAAATGAAGCCGGGTGCGGGCGCTGACCGTCCAGTCTAAGGGGCAGGGCAGGGGGCAACATCTGGCGGGCGATTGCCCCGCCGCCCGCGCGCAATTCATCCCATGTCCGGACACGGGCGCACCAGACCCCGGCACGGCCCAGTTCCTCCTCCCAATCGGCGGCGGGCCTGTGGTGCAGGCGGTCAGCGATTCGCGCGCAGATTGCGTCACGGTCGCGGAACGGGTCGCGGGCGTCGGGGGCCAGACCCAACAGCGGCATGAGCCGTTCCAGCGGGGTCATCGCAAGGGCCAGATGCCCTGTCGCACAGGCATAAACGCCATAGGGGGCCGCAAGATAGCCATGTGCCGACCCTTGCGTCATGCGTTGCGGGGGCTGTTCGCCATTGCGCAGCCATGTTCCGAGAAATTCGAACTGGATGTCCATCAGGGCCTCAAGAAGCGAGGTTTGAACATGGGTCCCTTCGCCGGTGCGGGCCTGACGGAACAACGCCGCCAGCAAGCCCTGCGCCAGGCAGGCCCCCGCCGAGATATCCGCGACGGGCAGACCCACGGGCACGGGGCCGTCATCGGCATTGCCAGACAGCCACATCAGTCCGCTGCGTGCCTGCGCCAGCAGATCCTGCCCGGGCAGGTCCGCCCAGGGTCCGTCTTCGCCGTAGCCGCTGACGGACCCATAGATCAGGCCGGGACGCAGGGCGCGCGCGCGATCATAGTCCAATCCCAGACGTTCGATCACTCCGGGGCGGAAGTTCTGGATTACAATATCGGCCCGGGCCACAAGGCGCTTTGCATCCTCAAGGCCCTGGGGCGTCTTCAGGTCCAGAGCGATGCTTTCCTTGCCCCGGTTGATTGCGTGGAACAGGCTGGAATCGCCCTTGGTCCGAACCTCTGACACATAGTGGCGACGACATAGGTCGCCACCCTGCGGGTTTTCAATCTTGATGACGCGGGCACCAAGGTCCAGCAAACGGAGCGAGGCATAAGGCCCGGCAAGGAACTGGCTGAAATCGACAACGGTGATCCCGGCCAGGGGCGCGGTCATGAGGGCAACAGGCGATCGGTGTCGGCCCCAAGCCGCGGTGCGGCGGAAGGATTCCGCAGAATACGTCCGTCGACCCGGATCGGACAGCGCGTGGTGCTGGCGCTGTCGCCAGACGTGGTGCGGATGTCTTGCAGGGCATCCAGCGCGGCGAAACCCTCGGAAGCGACAAAACCGGGCCAGTCCATCACTGGGGCGCACCAGACCCCGGCCGGCTCCAGCCGATCCAGCCAATGCTGGACCGGTCGCGTGGCCAGTACCTTGGCAACCACGACCTTGATCTCATCCAGCCGCGCAAAAGCATCTTCCTGCGGGAACTCTGCGATCTGCGGCGCCTCCAGCAGGCCTGCGAGCTTGCCGAGTGGACACATGGCCACCGTCATCCAGCCGTCCGCAGCCTTGTACAGGCCGTAAGGCGCGGGCTGATACGGGTTTGCATTGCCCTGTGCGTGGCGGCGCGGCTGGCGATTGTCATCATTGAGAAAGCAGGTGAGCTGTTCAAAAGTCATATCGACCGCCGCAGACATCAGGTCGACCTCTACAAGGCCGCCTTTGCCGGTGACGCCGCGCCGGACGAGGCAGGCAAGAAGGCCCTGCACAAGATGCCCGGCGGTCGCCACATCCAGCATGGCAAATCCGGTGGGCACCGGACCGTCGCCATCGTTTCCGTTCAGCCACGCGATGCCCGACAAGGCCTGCACCAGCAGATCCTGACCCGGCTTGTCGCGCCAGGGGCCTTCGCCGCCATAGCCGGAAACGGCTCCGTAGATCAGACGCGGGTTCAGTTTGGACACGGTGTCATAACCCAACCCGATCCGTTCCATCACGCCGGGGCGGAAATTGTGGATCAGCACGTCTGCGGTTTCGATCAGGGCCTGCACGCGGGCAAGGTCTTGGGGCTGTTTCAGGTCGGCGGTGACGCTTTTCTTGCCGCGATTGAAGGTGTGAAACACAAGGCTGTCGCCATCCAGCCGCTGGTCGTTGACCACCATGGACCGGCACAGATCCCCCCCTTGGGGGCGTTCTATCTTGATGACTTCTGCGCCAAGATCACCAAGGCGCAACGCGGCCACAGGGCCGGCCAGAAACTGTGCGAAGTCAAGAACGCGGAGACCGGCAAGCGGCAGGGGAGGGGGGGCGATTGTCATGGGGGTCTTTCAGGTCAGGAAGAGAGAACCGGCCCGTGCGGGCTGTTCTCGGGGTTGAAACCAAGCGCGCGCGACAGGTCGAGCGCGGTGAGGCGGAGCGTGGCAAGCGTGTCTTCGGCGGTGGTGGCCTGCCCGAGTTGCTGGATGAAACCAGAGGTTATGGCGGCCACCACGCCGCGCGTGTCGAAGACGGGGGCGCAAAGGTTGCGGACCCCGGCGATCATGGTGCTGGGCGTGTCTTCGAACCCGGCATTGCGAATGCGCTCCAGACGTGCAGCAAGGGCGTCGCGCGCATTTTCTGGCTGTCGGGCGATGTGACGGGCCTGCGTGTCCTCGTCCGAAAAGGCCAGGATCACATGGCCTGAACTGGTCTGGCCGACCGGGAACAGCGCGCCGGTGCGTACCGCGTATCCTGCGGGCAGCGGACTTTGAACCGAGGTCAGAACCAGCACGTTGTCGCGGTTCAGCACCCCGAGGTGACAGGACTGGTTGGTGCGCGCCGCCACCCGTTCCAGCAAAGGCAATGCGGCGTGAATCAACCGCTCTGTCGGATCGTGACGGTGCGACAGTTCGAACAGCTTGAGCGTCAGGGCATAACGGCTGGTTCGCGGGTCCTGTTGCAGGTATCCGCGTTCCGCAAGGTAGATGACCACGCGATAAATCTCGCCCATGGTGCGGTTCAGCGCGTCGACGATCTCATTCATGGTAAGACCGGCGGGGGCGTCGGTCAGCAGTTCCAGCACGTCCAGCGCTTTTTCGACGGCGGGAACGGCGGATTTCTTTTTTTCTTCGGGTTTGCTCATGGTTCTTTCCCTGGCTGCATGGCGCGCAGTCTGGCCTGTTCCGCCTTGGCGAAACAGAGGGACATGAGTTCGTTTTCGTTGCGCAGCCCCTGTTCCAGCGTCAGATCCATCGCGCCGCGCACCGCGGCCTTGACGGCCTGCGTCGCGTGGGGGGCAAATCCGGCAATCTTCAGGGCGATTTCGCGGGCTTTGGTCAGCTCCTCGCCACGATCGACTAGATATTCGACCATGCCTATGCGCGCCGCATCTTCGGCGGTGAACCGATCACCGGTCAGAAGGTAACGCAGGGCCTGCCCGTGTCCGCACAGGCGGGTCATCTGCTGCGCGGCGCCGCCCGCTCCGTTCCAGCCCAGTTGCACCTCGGGTGCGGCAAAGACGGCGCTGGGGGCTACCACGCGCAGGTCGCAGGCCAGCGCGATTTCCAATCCTCCGCCAAGCGCCCAGCCCTTGACCGCGGCAATGGCCGGTTTGCGCAGGGCAAGGATCGGCGGAATATAGTCGTAGCGATTGCGCCACGCCCAGAAATCTTCGTAACCGTCCAGCGCCTTGACGTCCGATCCGGCACAAAAGGCGCGTTCTCCGGCACCGTGAAAGATCACCACGTTGACCGCGGCGGTTTCGTTGGCCTCGGCGCAGGCCGCGCCGATCTGGCGATACATTTGCGGTGTCAGCGCGTTGTGTTTCGCGGGGCGATCAAGGACGATCTCGGCCAGCGGGCCATTGATGTCGAGGCGCACGGCGCCGTCGGTGTCTTGGGTCATCTGTATCTCAGTCGAATTGAAGGTTGGGCAGCCAGAGCGACAGCGCCGGCACATAGGTCAGCAGGATCAGCATCCCGAAGAGCACCGCGTAAAAGGGCAGGGAGGCGCGGATAAAGCGGCCGATCGGGGTGCCGGTGATCAGGCAGGTGGTGAACATCAACGTCCCCAAGGGCGGCGTCACCCCGGCGATGGTCAGGTTGAACACCATGACGATGCCGAAATGCACCGGATCCACACCCAGTTTGGTCACCACGGGCACAAGGATCGGCGTCAAAAGGATCAGCGCGGCCGAGCCTTCGATGAACATGCCTGCAAGGATCAGCAGCAGGTTGATGATCAACAACAAGGCCAGCGGGTTGTCCGTCAGGGACAACATGACATCGGCGACCTGTGCGGGGATACGCTCCCACGTCATGTAAAACCCAAAGGCATTGGCGGCGCAGATCACCAGAAGGATCACGGCAGTCGCCTGCATCGTCTGTTCCAGAATCGGGGCGACATGGGTCAATTTCAGGTCGCCATGAATGATGCCGACGATGATGGCAAACAGCACCGCCATCGCGCCTGCTTCGGTCGGGGTGAAAAAGCCCAGACGGATGCCAAGGACGATCCCCACGGGCACCAGCAGCGCAAGGAAGGCCCCCCGCAGCGCCACGGCTCGTCCGGCCCAGGGCATCGGCCGGTCAAAGGCGGGTTGAAGGCCCAGTTGGCGTGACCGGATTGCGACGGCACCCATCATCGCGGCGCATATCACCACCCCTGGCACGATCCCCGCAAGAAACAGCCGCCCGATGGAAACATCGCCCATGAACCCGTAAAGGATCAGACCGATCCCCGGCGGAATGATGACAGAGATAATCGAGGAAGAGGCGGTGACCGCGCTTGAAAAAGCCAGATCATAGCCGCGCCGGGTCATTTCGGGCACCAACACCTTGGATTGCATTGCCGCATCCGCATTGGCCGAACCCGAAACTCCGCCCATCAGCGTGGACAGCAATACGTTGACCTGTGCCAGCCCGCCTTTCCAGTGCCCCGTCAGGGCTTCGGCAAAACTCATCATGCGACGGGTGATCCCGGCATAGTTCATCACGACTCCGGTCATGACGAACAGGGGCACGGCCAGAAGCGGAAAGCTGTGGGTCACCGCGACCATGCGCTGCACGAATATTTCGGGCGGCATCGCGCCGGACAGCAGGAAGAAGGACAACGCCGCCATGCCGATGCTCATGGCGACAGGAATTCCGATGGCAATGCCGAACAGCAGGATCAGGACCGGGGCAAGACTCATAGCATGTCCTCGGCGGCGGACGGTCGACGCCCGGTCACAAGATGCACTGTCTGGCTGATCGCCATGCCCGCAAAGCCGATGACCGTGGCGAGGTAGACCCAGGAAAACGGAATATCCAGAACCGGAGAAGGGCGGCTGGCGCCTTTCTGCATCATCAGAACGCTCAACCAGGTGACGTAGATCAGGAAAGCCAGAACCAGAAGGTCGGCAAGGATCCTTACGGCGCGGCGCGCGGCAGACGGCAAAAGATCGACAAGCAAGGTGACGCGGATGTGCCGCCCTTCCCGATGCGCGGTCATGGCCCCGATGTAGACCACCCAGGTGAACAGGATCCCCGACAGTTCGGTGGTCCAGACCGCGGGTTTTTCAGTGCCATAGCGCGTCAGCACGCCCCAGAGGACAGAGCCGGTCAGCACCGCCAGCGCGGTAAAGGACACCAACCGTTCGGCGCGAAATGTCCATGTGGCAACAGCGTTCATGTCAGGGTCTCCCGTCCGACCGGGCGCAAGAGCGCGCCCGGTCGGAAGTGGCTTAGTTGTCGAGGATGGCGCGGACGCGGTCGTACAGACCTTCGGACCAGTCGGGGAACTTGGTGTAGACCCCGGCGGTGGCCGCCTGAAAGGCCGCGATGTCCACATCACGGTTGAAGGTCACGCCTTCGGCCTCCAGTTTTGCGATCCATTCCTCTTCGGAATTCAGCATCAGGTCGGTCATGAAAACGCCCGCTGCGATGGCTTCTTCGCTCAGTGCCTGCTGCACGTCCTCGGGCAGAGATGCATAGAGTTCGGCGCTCATCATCAGGCCGGTGAAGCCCTTGAAATGCCCGGTCAACGAGATGGTTTTCTTGGTTTCGTGCAGCTTGGCGCCATAGATCGAGGGCAGGGGGGCCTCGGCCCCGTCGACCACACCGGAGGACAGCGCGGAATAGACTTCGCCCCAGGCCACCTGCGTGGGACGCGCACCCATCGCATCAAAGGTTTCGACCCACATGATGTTGGGCGGTGTGCGGAAGGTCATGCCCTTGGTGTCGGCGGGGCTGGAAATCGCCTTGTCCGCCAGCATGTGGCGCGATCCAAACAGCCAGTTCAGCGACAAAAGCTCGATCCCGGCCTCGGCGCGCAAACGGTCCTTGAGGTCGGCATACAGGTCGCTTTCCACGATCTTGGCGAAATCGCGCGGGTCGTCCATCAGGTAGGGGCCACCCAAGACGCCGAAATCGGCCACGAAGTCAGACAAATAGCCGGGATCTGAAATCGAGATCACCGGCGCCCCCGCCCGGATCTGTTCAAAGACTTCGGGGTTCGATCCTAGCTGCGCATTGGGAAAGATCGGGATGTCCACGGCACCGTCCGTGCGGGTCGCGACGGCCTCGGCAAAGCGCTCCATGGCCTGCTGGATCGGTTCCTTGTCGGACGTCACATGTGCAAGGCGAAACGTGAAATCCGCTGCATGGGCGGTCAGCGGCGCCAGCGCCAGCACGGCGGCCGCCATCATTCGGCCGCAGGGGCCGGTTCGAAAGCTCATCATGGTCTCCTCCATCAATCTGGTCGCCGGGACTCGCAGTGGTCGCCGGGGCCTGCATTCGGGATAACAGGTCATTTGCAAGAGTCAAAGTAATTTTGATACTTGCAAACAGGCCGACGCACAGGCAGGTTGCTTGCCAATCGAAAGAATCGGGAGGGCGCCGAATGAAGCTGACGGGCATGACCTGGGACCATCCACGCGGCTATGATCCCGTGGTGGCCGCCTCGCGGGCTTATGCCGCCCGGACGGGGATCGAGATCACCTGGGACAAACGTTCGCTTCAGGCCTTTGCCGATGCGCCTATTGTCGAATTGGCCGAGAGGTATGACTTCATCGTGCTGGATCACCCGCATGTGGGCCAGATCGCGGAAACCGGCGCGTTGCTTCCGCTGCCCGGACCTGCGGATGCCACGGCCTCACTGGGCGGATCGGCTGAAAGCTATCTTTGGCAGGGGAGATGCTGGGCCTATGCTCTGGACGCGGCCTGCCAGATGGCGGCCCACCGGCCTGATATGGGCTTGCCGCTGCCCCGGTTCTGGGAGGATTTCCTTGATCCCGGTGCCCGCCGGTTCCGCGCCCTGACGCCGCTTTTGCCGGTGGATGCCTTTGACATGCTGATGACCTTGGTTGCGGGCCGCGGCGAAGTTTCGATGCCGCGCGACGGTCGCCATTTCGTCTCGCCCGAAAACGGCAGATACGCGCTGAGAATTCTGCGCGCATTGTATGACCTTGGCCCGGACGAACAGGTCGAGATGAACCCGATCCAGGTCCTTGAGGCGCTGACCACAAGTGACGATTTTGCCTGTTCACCCTGCCTGTTTGGCTATGTGAATTACGCCCGGCCCGGCTTTCGGCCCCACCCCGTCACCTATTTCGATCTTCCCTTGTGCGCGGGTGCCTCCCTGCCGCGCGCAATCCTCGGGGGGGCGGGCATCGGGGTGTCGGCCCGCACCCGCGCCCCCGAGGAGGCCGTCCGCTTTGCGCAATGGATCGCATCGGAACCGGTTCAGTCCGGCATCTATCTGGAAAACAACGGACAGCCCGCGCATCGCGATACCTGGTTGGCGCAGGGTAAAGATCCGGCTGTCTCGGGCTTTTTCAAAGGTGGGTTCCACACCATCGACAACGCCTGGACCCGTCCGCGAGCACCGTGGTTTCTGGGCTTCGTTGACGAGGTCTGCGCCATCATGCCGGAGTTTTTCCGCAAGCAGATCCCCGAGGATCTGTTCCTCGCCCGGATCGACTCGCTTTACCAACATCACTTGCAGGAGGCCTGAGCCATGCCCGTTGCCGTTATCACCGGGGGAAACAAGGGGCTTGGCCTTGCCCAGACCCGCCGTTTTGTCGAGGCCGGTTTTCAGGTCTTTGTCGTTGCCCGCACCGTTGGCGAAACCGCTCTGGTCGAAGGGGCAGAGTTCGTTGAATGCGATTTGGGCGCAGATCGACAGGCCCACTGGGTGGATGATCTGCATGGGCGCGTTGGCCCGATCGCGGCCTTGGTCAACAACGCGGGCGTCCACCTGAAAAAACCGGTCTGGGAGGTCGCACCGGACGAGCTGGACCGGGTGCTGGACATCAATGTGCGGGCCATGTTCGCCGCCTGCGGCCGCTATGTTGAATTGCACCGCGAAACCGGAGGGGCCGTGGTCAACATTGCTTCGATGGGCGGGATCATGGCGCTGCCTTCGGCGGCGGCCTATGTCACCGCCAAGACAGCGGTCGTTGGCTTGACCCGCTCGGTGGCTGTGGACGCTGCTCCCTTTGGTATCCGCTGCAACGCCGTGTCTCCCGGTTTCATCGACACAGACATGACGCGCGCGATCCTCGCCAAGGATCCGGCCCGGCGCGACAAGATCGAGGGACGTATCCCCTCTCATGCTTTTGGCACGCCGCAGGATGTGGCCGATGCCGTGTTTTACCTCGCCTCTGACCGCGCCGCCTACGTCAATGGCGTCAACCTGCCTGTCGATGGCGGTTACGCGGTGGGGTTCTGAAAGGATGGCCATGCTTCAGACCAAATTGACCGCCGCCCAAACCGTCGAGGCCCAGCCCCAAGAGCCCGGTCCGATCCCCGCAGGTCACGCCCGTCTGCGCCTTGCGGTGGCAAGCCTCTGCGGGACGGACCTGCATTATTTCGCGCATTTCGCCAATGCCGGATTCCAGTTGCGCAATGCCGTGACGCTTGGCCACGAGGCCTGCGCCTGGGTCGAGGATCCAAACGGTTCTGACCTGCGCAAGGGCCAGTTGGTGGCGTTGAATCCGATCATGAATTGCGGGACATGTCCGGCATGCCTGCGGGGCGAGGAAAACTTATGCACCGCCAAGAAGTTCCCCGGCTCGGCCACCACTGTACCGCATCTGGACGGCTTCTTTCGCGAGGTGATCGATCATCCCGCACGCTGTTGCCGCCCGGTGTCCGACGGGGTTGATCCCCGGCATCTGACCTTTGCCGAACCGCTGGCCTGCGCGCTGCATTCCCTGAACAAAGGGGGCGTTGCAGCGGGCCAAAAAGTGTTGGTGACGGGCTGCGGACCTATGGGGTTGCTGGCAATCGCCGGGGCGGCGGCGCGAGGGGCCCATGTGACGGCGCTTGATTTGCGGCCCGGGGCCGTCGACGTCGCGCTGCGGGCGGGGGCCGAAACCGGCCTGATCGGTGGCCAGTTCGATGAGACAGAGATCGAGCGGCAGTTCGACGTGGTGATCGAAGCCTCGGGTGCGATCCCTGCGTTCAACACGGCGCTCAAGGCGGTTCGGGCGGGTGGACGCGTTTCGATCCTGTCCAACATCCAGATGCGCGACGCGAAAGTGATGTTGCACCTTGTCATGTTGAAGGAAATCGAGGTCGTCGGGTCTTTCCAGTTCAATCGCGAATTCGAAGAGGCGGTGCAGTTGGTCGAAGAAGGGGCGATCAACTTTGACGCGCTGACGGCTGCCACCTATCCGCTGGATCAGGCGGGCGAGGCTCTGGCGGTGATGGCTGCGGGCGGTGCCTTTGGTAAAATCCTGTTGCTTGGGAGGTCAGTATAGTCTGACGAAAAGATAAGGTTCGCCCGGTAGATTGACAGATTGGGCGCAATTCGCCATCACGGCGCTTGAATTTGGTCCTACCAAAAGAATCTGCGCTGACCGCGCCGGGGAGGAAAAATGGAAACCTACGATCACATCGTTGTCGGCGGCGGGTCCGCCGGCGCGGTTGCCGCTGCGCGCCTGGTAGAAGGCGGGGCGCGGGTGCTTGTGCTGGAGGGCGGGCACCACCATCGGCACCCGCTGCTGGACATGCCCCCGGGGGTGTTCAAGTTGCTCAAGAACGGATCGAAGTTCTTTCAAACGCATGTCTCGACCCCGCAGCCCCAGCTGGACGGTCGCCGGACGGAAATCCCGCAGGGCAATGTTCTGGGCGGCGGGTCCACGGTGAACGGGCAGGCCTATGTGCGCGGGCGTCCGCAGGATTATGACAGCTGGCACGAGGTGCTGCGGGGCGACAACGACGGGGTCAGCTGGGCGTGGCGCGACGTGCTTCCGCATTTCAAAAGGCTGGAAGGCAATCGCAAGTTCAACGACGACTTGCATGGCAGTGACGGGCGGCTTGTTGTCTCGGACCCCGGTCACATCGATGACATGGCGCGGTGGTTCGTGCAGTCCGTTCAGGCGCAGGGCGAGCCGTTCAATCCCGATTTCAACGGGCATAGCCAGCGTGGTGTCGGATACTTCCAGTTCACTTACAATCAGGGTCAGCGGGTATCGGCGGCCTATGCCTTTCTTGATCCGCTCAAGGGCAATCCGAACCTGACAATCCGCCTGCAAGCGCGGGTGCGCCGCGTTGTGATTGAAAATGGGCGTGCGGTTGGCGTCATCTGGCGCGACGCAAAGGGTGTCGATCACGAAGTCCGCACAGAGGGCGAGATTCTGTTGTCCGCCGGGGCGCTGATCACGCCAAAACTGTTGATGTTGTCCGGCTTGGGGCCGGCGGATCATTTGCGCGATCACGGGATAACGGTGCAGGCCGATTTGCCCGGGGTGGGACAGAACCTTCAGGATCACCCGGATGTGTCCATCGTTGCGCGGGCCAATGGCCCCTATGGGTATTTCGGTCAGGATCGCGGCTGGAACATGCTGCGCAACGGGCTGGAGTTCAAACTTTTCGGGCGGGGCCGGATCACCACGACGGGGCTGGAAGCTGCCTGTTTCGTCAACCCGACCGATCCGGACGCGCTGCCAACGCATGAGGCCTATTGCATCCCGGTGATGTATCTGAACCCCGAGCAGGCCAAGACGATCCGCGAAAGCCATGGCGTTTCAATCCAGATGGTGCTGCTGAAACCGCGGTCGACGGGAACGGTACGCCTTTCCTCGGCTGATCCCGATGCCATGCCCGAGGTCAACCCGAACTTCCTGTCCGATCCGCAGGACATGGCCGAGATGGTCAAAGGGCTGCGGTACTTCCGCCAGACGATGCAGACGGCACCGCTGGCCGACCGGGTGCAAGAGGTGGTTGCGCCGACCGACTGGTCCGACGCCGCGCTGGAGCAGCATTGCCGCAAGGTGGTCAAAACCAACTTTCACCCGGCGGGCACCGCCAAAATGGGCGCCGATGGCGATCCGATGGCGGTTCTGGACGCGCGGATGCGGGTGCGCGGGGTCAGCGGCCTGCGGGTTTGCGACATGTCCGCGGTTCCAGACATCCCCGCCGGCAACACCAACGCGCCGGCAATGGTCCTGGGTGACCGTTGCGCCGCGATGGTGGAAGGGCAGTTGTAGCTTGAGCAGTCCAAAACAAAAGAATCATCTGATGATGAAAGAAAAATCATCGGTCAATCTTGACAACTAGGTAAGTAATCTGCCGAATGCGCCTAATTTGGTACGACCAAAAACAACCGAGGATCCCATGCCTGACCTCTCTCGCCTGATGCGCGAAAAGAACATCATCTTCGTCACACTGGCGTTGTGCCTTGTTTTCTATCTCGTCAGCCCGCGCTTTCTGAGCCTTGACAACATGTCCGCGATTTCGCGGCAGATCGTGCCGATCGGGCTGATTGCCTTGGGCCAGTTCTTTGTTGTCATCTCTGGCAACATCGACCTTTCGATGGGCATGGGGTCGGTGCTGTTCGCGATTGTCTTGGGGGTCTTCTTTGGCCTGACCGGCGGCGTGGCGCTGGGGATTGTCGCCGTCATCGTGGGGTCTTTGGCGCTTGGGTTCTTCAACGGGGTGCTGGTGGCCAAGCTGAAGCTGCCAGCCTTTATCGTTACCCTGTCGATGCTGTTTTGCGCACAGGGCCTGTCGGGTCTCATCATCCCGCGCGGCCAGCAGATCTTCCTGATGGGCGGCTTTTTCCGCTTTGTCGGTGCCGAGACCTTCCTCGGACTCTACTGGTCCTTCCTGTTTCTCGTTGCACTCTTTGTTGTGGCATGGGTGGTCTACAACCACACCAGCTGGGGCGCGGCGGTGATTGCCGTCGGCAATTCGGAAGAAAACGCCCGGCTGGCGGGCGTGAACGTCGACCGGGTCAAGATCGGCGTCTTCATGTTCTCGGCGCTGTGCAGCGGGTTCGCCGGCATCATGCTGTCGTCGCGGATGGGCTTTGTGCAACCGGGGCTGGATGGCAACGGTCTGCTGCTGGACGGGATCGCGGCGATCATCATCGGCGGCACGCTGATCCTTGGCGGTCGCGGCACCATCGGCGGCGCTTTCTGGGGGCTGCTGTTCATCGGAATCATCAACAACGCCCTGAACCTGCTGAACGTCGAAGACGTCTGGCACCAGGTGTTCAAGGGCGCGGTGATCCTGGCGGCTCTGGGGGCCAACTGGCTGCTCTGGCAGTCCCGCCAGGTCGAGGCGCACTGACGCGCCGCAAGGAATTCAACACGGAGGAGACTACAATGACATTCAAGACAGGACTTCTGGCTGCAACGGCATTGGCGACGCTTGGTGTGCCGGCCTTTGCCGCGGATGACACGTTGGACATCGTGTTCATCAACGACGGGCATGTTGCCCCCTATCACGTCGCCTGGCTTTCGGGTTTCGAGGACGCGATCAAAGCCTATGACGAGGCATTTGATGACGTAAAGATCACCGGTCGCTGGCTGTCGGCAGAAGGTTCGCTGGAAAAGATGATCCAGCAGACCGAGGTGACGATCAACGAAAAGCCCGACGTGATGTTCGTGAACGCCATCAACGTCGATGCTTTTGAGCCTCTGGTCGCCAAGGCGCAGGCGGCAGGCATCACATGGATCGCGGTGCATTCGCCGATGGATAGCGCCGACTACAGCTTTACCCTTGGCGACGTGGTGAACGGCACCAATCAAGGGTTGGCGATCTGTGCGCTTTCGGGGGGCGACCCCTACAAGGTGGCGATCATGCTGGGTCAGGCGGGCAACCCCTCGGGAGAGGCGCGCCGCGCGGGTATCCTCAAGGGGATCGGCGCTTGTGACAATGTCGAAGTGGTCGCCGAACAACCCGCCGACTGGGACACCGTCAAGGCGCAATCCATCGCCGAGAACTGGCTGACCCAGTTCGAGGATCTGGACGCGATTTCCGGCGTGACTGACGCCTATATGTATCCGTCGATTGCCATCGCCATGAACAGCGGCAAGGATCTGGATTTCTTTGGCTATGACGGTGACATCCCGATCCTGCAACAGCTTGAGGCCGGTACGGTCAAGGCGGACATCCTTCTGTCCGGCACGCGCGAAGGATGGAATTTTGTCCAGATGGCCTATCGCATTCACAAGGGTGAAACGCCGGACAAGGTCTATGACTTCTTCACGCCGCTGGTGATGACCAAGGAAAACCACGAACTGGCCCTGTCCAATGGGTTCCCCGAGGACGTTCAGGTTTACTACGTGGATCAGGCCCTGGACGTGGCGGCCAAGGGCTATCTCGAATTCGGCCCTGAATCGGTCAAGTAACCCAAGACCGTGGCGGCGCGCCGGGCGTGCCGCCACCTCCTTCAGATCCCGGAAACACAGCCATGACCACCACCACGGCCGCCGCGCCGCCGCGCGCGCGAAAGGCGATGGACAGCCTGACGCAGCGCTATCTTGTCCTGATCGGGCTGATCGTGATCGCCTCGGTCGGGTTCAGCATCGCCAACGACAATTTCTATTCGCTTGCCAATATCGGCATCCTGTTGCGGTCCATCGCCGTGCTGTTTCTGCTGTCGATGGGTATGACCTTTATCATGCTGACCGGCGGCATCGACCTCAGCGTCGGATCCAATGTCGCCTTTGCGGGCGGGGTAGGGGTCATTGCGCTCACCGCCACGGGCAGCGCGCCGCTGGGGTTCATTGCCGCGATCGGCGCGGGCATGGCCGTCGGCGCAATCAACGGCGTGTTCATCGGGCGGCTGCGCCTGTCCGCTTTCATGGTCACGCTGGCGACCTTTGCGCTCGCCCGGGGGTTGGCGCTGGTGATTTACGATGCGAATTCGATCAACGTGTCGAACGCCACCTTTCTTTGGCTGGGCGGAATGAGCTGGGGCAACATGCCCGTGGTCATCCCCTTCGTCGCTCTGGTCTTTGCGGCGCTGTCGGTCCTGTTGTACCGTTCGACCTTCGGGCGTGACCTCTATGCCGCCGGGTCGAACCTCAACACGGCCTTTGTGCTGGGCCGACGGCCCGAACGCACGCTGGTCTGGGTCTATGTCTTGTCCGGCGCACTTGCCGGTTTGTCCGCCATCATCACCGTGGGGCGGGTGTCCTCGGGACAGCCATGGGCCGGGCTTTACCTAGAGTTCGACGCCATTACCGCGGTGATCCTTGGCGGCACCTCGCTGTTTGGCGGGCGCGGGCGTTTGCTGGGCACCATCCTTGGCGTGCTGCTTTATGGCATCATCATCAACGGGCTGGTTCTGACCGGCACCAATCCCTACCTGCAAAGCCTCATCAAGGGCCTGATCCTGTTGGGCGTGGTGCTGCTGGATACGCTTGTTCAGCGGAGGCAGGCACAATGACACGACAACTGGACATGCTGGCCATCGGCAAGAGCTTTTTCTCGAACCGTGCGCTGGACAATGTGAATTTCACCTGCACCGCGGGCGAGGTTCATGCGTTGGTCGGTTTGAATGGCGCGGGGAAATCCACGCTGATGAAAATCCTCGGAGGCGTCTATCAGAGGGACGAGGGCGAAATCCGCATCGACGGCGCGCCGGTCGAGATTCAGGCACCCGCCGATGCGGGCCGGTTGGGGATCGCCATGATCCACCAGGAACTGTCTCTGATCGGAGAGCTGACGGTCGCCGCAAATATCTTTCTGGGCAAGGAGATCCGGCGCAAGGGCACTCCGTTCCTCGATAAGGCCGAGATGGCCCGCCAAGTGCGGGCGCAACTGGACCGTTTCGGCCTGAAGCTCGACCCGAACAGGCCGGTGCGCGAACTGAACTCAGGCGAAAAGCAGATCGTCGAGATCATCCGCGCGCTGATGTCCGATGCCTGGCTGATCGTCATGGATGAACCGACCTCGGCCTTGTCGGAAGAGGACAAGGAGATGTTGTTCGGCTTTATCCGGCGGATGAAGGCCGAAGGCATCGCGATCATCTATATTTCGCACCACATGCCCGAGATCTTTGGCATCGCCGAAGAGGTCACTGTGATGCGCGATGGTCTGATCGTCCTGTCCGAAAGAACGGCGGAAACCACCGAGGATCACGTGATCCAGTCGATGACCGGGGCCGAACTGGATCATTTTGTAAAACCGCACAAGCAGATCACCGGCGAGGTGATCCTGTCGGTCGACAGTCTCAGCAGTCCGGGCTGTTACGAGGGGGTGACGCTGGATGTTCACGCCGGGGAAATCGTCGTTCTGACCGGGTTGCGCGGTTGTGGCGCGCCGGAACTGGCCAAGGCGATCTTTGGACTGGATGCCGGGTATTCCGGTCAGGTGCGCTATCTCGACCGGGTGCTGAAACCGGGGCGCGGACCGGCAATCGCGGTGCGCGAAGGCATGGGCCTTGTCACCGAGAACAGGGACAAGAACGGCATCCTGCCGCCGCTGTCCGTCCGGGATAACATCGCCCTGCCTTTTCTTGAAAAATCCGTGCGTGGTGGCCTGATCGACGGGTCCCGGATCGACGGCATCGTGGCGAAGGCGATCCGCGACACCTCGACCAAGACCGCGTCCCCCGAACAGGAAATCCGGTTCCTCTCCGGTGGCAACAAGCAAAAGATCTGTTTCTCGCGCTGGCTGGACGAAGATCTGAAACTGTTGATCCTGCTCGAGCCGACGCGAGGCATCGACGTGCACGCCAAGGCGGATATCTACCGGATCATCGAGGATCTGGCAGAGCGCGGCGTCGCGATCCTGATCCTTTCTTACGAGATCGACGAAGTCATCATGCTGGGGGATCGGGTGCTGACCATGTACCAGGGCCAGATGGTGCGTGACTACGTCTATCCGCAATTCGACAAGGACCGGATGCTGGCCGATATGGCCGGGGCCGGTCACGCGACCTGAGGGAAAAGCCGTGTTCTACAAAAGCTTCATCGACAACGAATGGGTCGAGGCGTCCAATGGTGCCCGGCTGAAAGTGACGAACCCGGCCACCGGCGAGGTCTGGGCCGAGGTGCCCGCCTGTACCGGGGCCGAAGTGGCACGGGCGCTGGAAACTTCGGCCCGCGCGCAGAAAGCCTGGCAGATGCTGCCACCGGTGGAACGGGCCGCTTACCTGTATCGCATTGCCGAAGGGATCGAACGCGAACGCGCCCTGTTCGAAGATCTGCTGGTCAAGGAGCAGGGCAAGCCGCGCGCCGAGGCCGCAGGCGAAGTCACCGATACGATCCGCTACATGACCTATTCGGCCGAGGCAGCGCGTCGGCTGCGCGGGGACATCCTGCCTTCGGACAACCCGCGTGAGCAGCTGTTCATCTACAAGGTGCCCTATGGTGTCACACTGGGTCTGTGCGCCTACAACTATCCGCTGGCCCTGATCGGACGGAAGGTCGGGCCGGCGCTGGTGACGGGCAACACGATGATCATCAAGCCGCATGAGGCCACGCCGGTCACGGCATCGGTCTTTTGCCGCATCGTGGAAGAGGCGGGCGTGCCCGCCGGGGTGATCAACATGGTCACCGGGACTGGCGTCGAGGTTGGCGCGCCCTTGGTCGAAAGCCCGACCGTGCGGATGATCACCCTGACCGGGTCGATCCGGGCAGGGCAGGCGATTGCCCGTGCCTCGGCGCAGAACATCACCGCGCTGTCACTGGAACTTGGCGGCTCTGCGCCTTTCATCGTGTTGAAAGATGCGGATTTGGACAAGGCCGCGGCGGCCTGCGCGACGGCACGGTTCGCCAATGCCGGGCAGGTCTGCATCTGTTCCGAGTCGGTCTTGGTGGAAGAGGCTGTGGCCGATGCCTTTACCGAGAAACTGCTAGAACACGCGGGCCGGGTAAAGCTGGGCGACCCTGCGGTCAACGGCGGCATGGGGCCGATCACCACGGCGGATGCCTTGGCGCGTGTCGAACGGATCGTGGCCGATTCCGTTGCGGGCGGCGCAACGGTGGCGCTTGGCGGCAAACGCCCCGAGGGCATGGGCGGTGGAAACTGGTACGAACCCACGGTGCTGACCGGGGCCACGCCCGACACGGCGGCAGTGCGCGAAGAGATCTTTGGCCCGGTTTTGCCAGTCGTTCGCGTCAGGGACTACGAAGAGGCGCTGAGCATCGCCAATGCCCGCCCGGACGGTTTGTCAGCCTATTTGTGGACGCAGAACCCCGGTGTCTACATGGATGCGATCCAGCGGCTTGAAACCGGGACGATCTTTCTCAACTCCGGGATCACCGGGCTGGTTCAGGGGTATCACAACGGTCACAAACTGTCGGGTCTCGGGGGCGAAGACGGGATGCACGGGATCGAAGGGTATCTTCAGAAGCGGACGGTCTATCAGGCTTACTGATCTGTCACATGTCGCCGAAGGTTGCCCGAACCTGCGCCCATGCCTTGGACAGGTGGTCGCGCAGGCGGGCCTCGGCGGAGTCCGGATCGCGCATGAGGATGGCTTCGAAGATCGCGGTATGCGCATCGAAATTGGCCTTGTTGCGGTCTTGCAGTCGCGGCATCCGTGACCATTGTGGCGCCAGCCAGGTCGTATAGGCGCGATGGATCGCGGGCAGGACCGGGTTCTTGGGGATTTCGTACAGCACGGCGTGAAAGGCATTGTCGGTGCGGTAGAATTCTTCGCTGTCTTCGATCGCGGCGCCATTGGCCTCCAGCGCGGCTTTCAGTTCGACGATGTCTTCGCGGTTGGCTTCTTTGGCGGCGTGACGAACCAGCGCGGCTTCTATCATGATGCGGGTGTCAAAGAGGTTCCGCACACCGCCCGGTTCGGACAGCAGATGGGCAACGATACTGCCGACAGCATCAAAGGCGGCATCCACCCCGGGTTTGCGCACAACTGGCCTGTGACGGGGCAGGGCCTCGATCAGCCCGCGCGAGGAAAGTGTGCGCACGGCTTCGCGGACCACGGTCCGAGAGATGCCGTATTGCTCCATCAGGTCGCGCTCTGGCGGGAGGGGCTGGCCGTCGCGCAAGGCACCGGTGCGGATTCGTTCGGCGATGCTTTGAACCACGTGGTCCGCCGCCCGTCCTGCATCATCCTGTTGCGCCATTCTGTCGTTCCTTGTCCGTCCACCGGAGATACCTAATTGGACCAGCGGGGTTCGAGAAGTCAATTTCCTCTATTTGGTCGTACCAAAAATGGCGATTTTGGCGAAAATCCCTTGACATGCCAGTGGTATCAGCGCCAGTTTGCCCAAATATGGTACGATCATAATTCAAAGAGGGGCCGCCATGACTGATCCTGACCAGGCTTTTGCCATTGCGGAGGTAAAGGTGCGCCTGTTCGATGTGCCACTTGCCGAGGTGCTGAGCGACGCCAAACACGGGGATCACACGCATTTCGAGCTCGTGACCGCGACGGTGACACTGGCAGATGGCAGCACGGGCACCGGGTACACCTACACCGGCGGCAAGGGTGGCCGCGCGATTGTGGCCATGATTCAGCATGATCTGGCACCGTTCCTGATGGGCAAATCCGCGCGCGACGTCGAATCCCTGTACGATGCGATGCAATGGCACGTGCATTACGTAGCCCGCGGCGGCATCGCCTCCTTCGCGATCTCGGCCGTGGATATTGCCCTTTGGGACCTGCGCGGCAAACGTCAGGGTCAGCCGCTTTGGCAGATGGCGGGCGGCGCGGGCAACCGGTGCAAGGCTTATGCCGGCGGGATCGACCTGAATTTTCCGCTGCCCAAGTTGCTGGGCAGCATTCAGGGCTATCTTGACCGGGGGTTCAACGCGGTCAAGATCAAGGTCGGCCAGCCGACCCTTGCCGAGGACGTGGCCCGGGTAAAGGCGGTGCGCGAATTGATCGGGCCCGACGCGACCTTCATGGTCGATGCAAATTACTCGATGGACGAGACGCAGGCGATCGACGCTGCCCGTGCCTTTGCGCCCTATGGGATCACATGGTTCGAGGAACCGATCATTCCCGACAACTACAAGGGATATGGCCGCATCGCCGAAGCGACGGGGATGCCGCTTGCGATGGGTGAGAACCTGCACACGATCCACGAGTTCGAATATGCCGTCGCGGATGCGCGGCTAAGCTATCTGCAACCGGATGCGTCCAACTGTGGTGGCATCACCGGGTGGTTGCAGGTGGCGGCGCTTGGCCGCGCGCATGGCATTCCGGTGTGCAGTCACGGGATGCAGGAACTGCACGTCAGCCTTGTGTCGGCGCAGGGAGACGGTTGGATCGAGGTCCATTCCTTCCCCATCGACGCCTATACCACCCGCCCCCTCGTGGTCGAGGATCACATGGCCGTTGCGCCGGATACCCCGGGCACCGGGGTGATCTTTGACTGGGATAAATTGCAAGCAGCGCATGAGGACATGCACGGATGACCAGAATCGACGCCGCCTTTTATCGCGGAAACCGCAGCTTTGTTGTGGAACAGGCCGAGGCCCCGCCGCCTAGCCGGGGTGAGGTGCAGTTGCGTATTGCCTACTGCGGGATCTGCGGCACCGACATGCACGTCTTTCATGGCAATATGGACGCGCGCGTCGGGCTGAACCGGATTGTCGGGCACGAAATGTCCGCCGTGGTCGAAGCGGTGGGCGAAGGCGTGACCAATGTCACGCCGGGGCAGAATGTGGTGGTGCGCCCGCTGGATCCCTGCGGTGAATGCCCGGCCTGCCAGCGCGGACATTCCCACATCTGTCACAACCAAAAGTTCCTTGGCCTTGATACCGATGGTGCCATGCAGGAATTGTGGAATGCGCCTGCGCATACGCTGCATGTCCTGCCTGAAGGGATGCGGCTGGATCATGCCGCGCTGATCGAGCCGGTGGCCGTGGCCTGCCATGACGTGCGCATGGCCGGGGTGCAGACGGGTGAGGACGTGGTTGTAATCGGCGGCGGCCCGATTGGTGTGCTGGTGGCCATGGTCGCACGCGAGGCGGGCGGAAACGTTGTCTTGTCCGAGGTCAATGAAACCCGGTTGGAGATCGCGCGCCAACTGGGCTTTGACACGGTGAACCCGGCCAAGGAGGACCTCAAGTCGGTGATCGATGCGCGCACCGGCACCAAGGGGGCCGACGTGGTGTTCGAAGTCTCAGGCTCGCAGCCGGGTGTCGATGCCATGACCGCAGTTGCGGCAACGCGCGCGCGGATCGTCATGGTGGCGATCCATGCAAAGAAACCGCAGGTCGATATGTTCCAGTTCTTCTGGCGCGAACTGAAGCTGATCGGCGCCCGGGTCTACGAACCCGAGGACTACGACAAGGCGATTGCGCTGGTGGCCGAGGGCAAAATCGCATCGGACACGATCATCACCGATGTCAGCCCGCTGCGTGACATTCAGCAGGCGTTTGAGGCGCTTGATGCCAGCCCGACCGCCCTCAAGAGCCTCATCAAGGTAGGAGAGCCCGCATGACCGTCCTTCAAAGCTTTGACCTGAGCGGCAAGACCGCCATCGTCACCGGTGCCAAACGGGGCATCGGGCGTGGCATGGCCGAGGCGCTGGCGCAGGCGGGCGCCGATATTGTCGGTGTCAGCGCCTCGCTTGCACCGGGGTCCGAGGTTGAACAGGCGGTCACGGCTCTGGGCCGCAAGTTCACCCCTTATCAATGCGATTTCTCGGATCGCGCCGCGGTGACAGCACTTGCCGGGCAGTTGGAGGCTGACGGCGTTCAGGCCGACATCCTGATCAACAACGCGGGCACGATCCGTCGCAAACCGGCGACCGAGCATCCGGACGACTGGTGGGATGAGGTGATCGAGGTGAACCTGTCCGCGCAATTCGTGCTGAGCCGGGAGATCGGGCGCGGCATGGTTGAACGCGGCCGGGGCAAGATCATCTTTACTGCTTCGCTGCTGACCTTTCAGGGCGGGATCACGGTGCCGGGTTATGCGGCCTCGAAAGGCGGTATCGGACAGCTGACCAAGGCGCTGGCCAATGAATGGGCGGGCAAGGGTGTGAACGTGAACGCCATCGCCCCGGGCTATATCGCCACCGATAACACTCAGGCCCTGCAAGATGATCCGGATCGGTCCGAGGCGATCCTTGCGCGGATTCCGCAGGGCCGTTGGGGCAAGCCCCAGGATTTCGCGGGCCCTGCGGTTTTCCTTGCCTCGGCTGCGTCCGACTATGTGAACGGCGAGGTTCTGGTGGTGGATGGCGGCTGGATGGGGCGCTGACCCTAGTACAAACGCGCCGCGTTGTCATGAAACAGGGCGTCCCTTTGCGGGGCGCCCATTTGCATGTGCTCCAGCGTTTCATCCAGCAGGTTGCGCCAGTACGCCGGGCTGGCAAGGGCGGTCGCAACCGGCCAGTTGCTGGCATAGATCAGGCGCTGGGGACCAAAGAGGTCAACCATCGCCTTGACGTGGGCCCGCGCCATCGCGGTATCGGCATCGCTATTGGCCGACAGGGGCAGGCCGGACAGTTTGACGTGGATATTCGGCAGAGCAGCGAGCCGTGCCATCGCCTGCCGCCAACCGTCGAAACCCTGCGTGCTGCCGTCGGGCAGGCCGAAATGGGCCAGAACAACGGGCATGCCGGGAAAGGCCCGTGCCAGATCCGCGACGGCGCCGAACAACGGTTGCGGTGCAAGGATCTCGACCAGGTGGCCACCGGATTGCAGGCCCGCACAGACAGTGCCTGCGCCATCGCTGCGCAGATAGCCTTCGGGGTCACTGTCCAGCATCGGCGTAAACCGCACGCCGCGAAATCCGGGATCGCCGGACTGCCGGGATAGTTGGGCCGCGCAGCCGGGGTCGCGTAGGTCGACCCAGCCGATCACCGAACGGAAAACCCTCTGAGTGCGGCAGAGCTCGAGGCAGTAAAGCGCATGTTCGACCGTGGCGGGGCCGTGTACCAGCACCGCGCTTGCCGCGTTGGTTGCGGCCAGCACTGGAACCAGGTCCTCGGGCAGAAAGGCCTTGCCGGTGAGAGCCGGGAACTGCCTTTCGGCGATGAAGGTCTCGCCCCGCGTGCGGTTCCAGATGTGCACATGGGCGTCGATTGCGGTCCGGGTCATGCTGTGGCCTTCGGGTTGCGGATGTTCAGGGTTTCCAGCGCAGTCCAGAGCGTGTGGGGCACGGGCGCGGAAAGATCGGCAAGGTTCGAGCGCAACCCCTCGGGGTGGATCAGGCCCAGCACCAGCCGCGTGACCGCCGGATGGGCGGCGGCATAGTGCAACGCTGCGCGTTTCAACGGCACGCCTTCGGCATGGCAGACGCTCTGGATGGCGCGGACCCGGTCCCGCAACGCCGCGTCTGGCGGTTGGTAGTCAAAACGGGTTTCATCGACATCCGGCCCGGTGGCAAGGATGCCTGAATTGAATGGCGCGGCCAGTTCCACCTGCACCCCGCGCGCCAGGCAGAGCGGAAACAGATCGTCGTCGGCGCTTTGATCCAGCAGGGTAAAGCGCCCCGCCACCATCAGAACATCCAGATCTGTTTCGCGCAGCAGGGCGTGGTGGGTGGCGGCGACATTGCTGCCACACCCCAGCGCCCCGATCACCCCCTGCGCCTTCAGTTCGGCCAAGGCGGGCAGCGCGCCGCTCAGCGCCTCTGGCAGGTGCTTATCGCAATCGTGTACAAAAACGATGTCGAGCCGATCCGTGCCCAACAGTTTCAGGCTTTGTTCAACGGACCGCAGGGTGCTCTCGCGCGAATAGTCGTGCCAGTCGCCGGGGTTGTCCTTTGGGTTCACCACCTTGACGGCATAGTCACGATAGCGCCCAACCTTGGTGGACAGAACATAAGAGTCGCGGGGGCGTCCTTGCAGAAGCTGACCCAGCCGCTCTTCGGACTGGCGACCGCCGTATAATGGCGCGGTATCGAAACGGCGCAGGCCAAGGTCCCATGCCGCGTCGAACATCTGCCGGGCCTGAGCGTCAGGGATCGGGTCGGCGTTTGATGACCCCAAGAGGGCAAAGCCCAAACCAACGGGTTTGACAGGGGTCATCGGATGCGCTGCCCGGTTTCGGCGTCGAAGAAATAGGCATGGGCCATGTCAAAGGCCAGCGTCTGTACCGTGCCTTCGGCCAGATCCACGCGCCCGCCGGTCTTGCCGATCAATTCATGCGCGCCGGCGCGGAAATGCACCAGTTTCTCTGTTCCCAATTGTTCGATCAGGTCGACGGGCAGGCGGGCCGGGACGCCATGGGGCAGGTCGGTGGCAGGGCGCACGTCATCCGGGCGGATGCCGAAGGTGACGCGGTCGCCGGCGCGCAGGCCGTCGGGTGTGGCGCAGATTAGATCGGCGTCACCCAGCCTGAGCCCCGTGGGTGTGACCGTGCAATCGACAAGGTTCATCGGCGGGCTGCCCATGAACCCGGCCACAAAGACGGTTTCGGGATCGTGGAACACGGAATCCGGTGTGCCCTGCTGTTCGATCCGCCCGTCGCGCATGATCACGATACGGTCGGCCAGTGTCATCGCCTCGACCTGATCGTGGGTCACGTAGATGATGGTGTTTTCCAGCCGCTGATGCAGGCGCTTGATTTCCGCGCGCATCTGTCCACGCAGCTTGGCGTCAAGGTTCGACAGCGGTTCGTCGAACAGGAAAACTTCTGGGTCGCGTACGATGGCGCGGCCCATGGCGACGCGCTGACGCTGACCGCCGGACAGGGCGGCAGGCTTGCGGTCCAATAGCGGCGTCAGTTCAAGGATCTCGGCCACTTCGTTCACGCGGCGGTCGATTTCGGCCCGGGGCATCCGGGACAATTGCAGCGAAAAGGCCATGTTTCCCCGGACCGTTTTGGCCGGGTAAAGGGCATAGTTCTGGAACACCATGGCGATGCCACGTTCCTTGGGGCGCAGGCCGTTCACCACGCGGTCGCCGATGGCGATTTCGCCACCGCTGATGGTTTCCAGTCCCGCGACCATGCGCAGGGTCGTGGATTTGCCACATCCCGAGGGGCCGACAAGGACGCAGAACTCTCCGGGTGCGATGGATATGTCGATGCCGTGCAGCGCCTTGTGGTTGCCGTACATCTTGACGAGGTTGGATATTTCGATGCGGGACATGGGGGACTCCGGGGCGTTACAGGCGCCGCGCTTCGTTGCGCAGGTAAAGCACGGTGAAGGCTGCCGAGATGATGAGGATGGAAACGGCGACGGTGGCCGCCTGGGCAAATTCGAAATCGACGAAGGCAAGGCGGAAGGTCAGCGTCGACAGGACTTCGGTCGCGCGACCGGGGCCGCCGCCAGTGGTCAGCCAGACCAACGGGAACAGCTGGAAGGTCCAGATCAGGTCAAGAAGCGCCACGCCAAAGATCACCGGTTTCAGCTGTGGCAGGGTGACATGCCAGAACTTGTGCCAGAACCCCGCGCCGTCGATGTCGGCGGCCTCGTATAATTCGCGCGGAACGGTTTGCAAGCCGGACAAAAAGCTGACCATGATGAAGGGGTATCCGCGCCAGGTCGAGATCAGCAACAGCGACCACATGGCCAGATCGGGATTGCCCAGCCAGTCCAGCGGCTCGGAGATCAGGCCCGCCCCTTCAAGCAGGTAGTTCACCAGTCCAAAGGGGTTCAGCAGCAACTGCCAGTTCAGTGCTACCACCACGGCGGTAAAGATCCACGGCAGCACCAGCATCGACCGAAAAAAGGTGCGCGCGCGGGGGTGGATATCGGCATTGACCAGCAAGGCCAGCCCGATGCCGACGATCATGTGGCCCGCAACCGACCCCACGGTGAACAGCAGCGTGTTCCATCCGGCGGTCCAATAGCCGGGATCGCCAAGGATCTCGCGGTAGTTCTGAAGCCCCACGAAGGTTGGATTTCGCTCGACGATCACATTGTCATAAAGCGAGTATTCCACAACTTTGTAGAGCGGCACGGAAAGCAGCGCGCCGAGGATCACCAGCCCCGGAAGAAGGAACAGGTAGGGCGTGCCGGAAGCGGCCAGCAGGCGGAACGGTCTGGTCACGACGTCATCCTTGTCTGAAAGGGTGGAGAGGGCGCCGCGGCGCCCGCTCCGGGCAGGGTCACTTGAGAAGGTCCATCCAGCGTGCCTGGACGGCGGCGGCGGCCTCTTCGGGTGTCTTGTCGCCCCGCAACATGGCCTGGATTTCCTCGGTCATCAGGGACCAGCTGGCCACGGCCTTGGGCGACTGGCGCATTTCCTCGACAGGGCTGTCGCCGGCGAGGATGTCCATCTGTTTGACAAGTGTCGCATCGGCGCCTTTGCGCACTGCGTCCAGCGCCGCAAGGTTACCGGGCAGCGCGTTCGATGCCTTTGCCACGCGGGCGTTCACCTCGGGCGAGAGCAGATAGTTCACAAAGGTCCATGCGGCATCCTTGTTGCGGCTGTCCGCAGAGATGCCCAATTCCCAACCGTGGACCCGATAGGCGTTTGTCCCGTTCGAAGGCACCCGCACAAGGGTATAGTCGATGTCCGGATTGCGGCCCGTGATTGCGCTGGAATGCACGCCCGGAGAGATCAGGAAACCGGTGCGCCCGGCGATGAATTCCTCCAGATCGACACCGCCGGTGCGCGAAGCCGCGCCGGGGGCAATGGCACCTGCCTCATTCAGCGTCTTGATGAATTCCATGGTCTCGACAACCTTGGCGTTGTCGAAGTTCGGCGTGGTGCCGTCCATGATCCGGCCGCCGTTGGCATAAAGCAGGGGCAGGAAAGTCAGGATCGGCCCGTTCGACGGCGGCTGAGAACTGAACGGCATCCCCAGCCCGGAGATCCCGTTTTCCAGCGCAGAAATGGCCGCGGCCTGTTCCGACAGCTCTTCCCAAGTGGCGGGCGGCGCGTCAAAGCCGGCCTGTTTCACCAATCCCATGTTGACGTGCATCACAAAAGGAAAGGCGTTCAGCGGCACCATCCACGTCTTGCCGTTGATCTTGCCAATCGGGGCTTCGACCAGATCGGTGGTCGCAAAGCTGTTGTCTTCGCGGGCAAGATAATCGTCCAGCGGTTCAAGGATGCCGATGTCGAGGAACTCGGTGGTCCATGGCATGTTCAGGCCCAGAACGTCCGAGCCGACGCCGATGGCAGTATCGGTCACGATGCTTTCGCGGACCTTGCCAAAGGGCTGGGTGACCAGCTTGACGGTAATGTCGGGGTGCTTGGCTTCGAAATCCTCGATCAACCCGTCGTAGAAACCGCTGGGGTCCTCGGCGGCGAACCATTGCAGCCATTCGATCTCGGCGGCGGGCAGACTGGCGGGCAGCAGCGTGGCCAGCGACGTGGCGGCGGCCAGTGCCCATTTGGGCAGGTGTCTTTTCATTGTCTTTCTCCTCCTCTGGGGAATAGCGGGGCCTCCCGCCCCGTTTGGCGGGCGGATCAGCCCTTGACGCCCCCGGCGGCGAGGCCGCTGACGACAAACCTTTGGACAAGCATGAACAGGATCAGCACCGGCAGGGATCCGATCACCGAAAAGGCCATCATCTCGTCCCATTTCAGGCCGAACTCGCCCACCATCATCGAAATTCCTACGGGCACAGTGCGCATGTCCATAGACCGCGTCAGCGCGAGCGCGAACAGGAACTCATTCCAGGCCAGCAGGAAGGTATAGACCGCGGTCGAAATGATGCCGGGCAGCGCCACGGGCAGCAGCACGCGAACCAGCACGCCCAGCGGGGTGCACCCGTCGATGGTGGCGGCCTCGTCGAAATCCTTGGGGATTGTGTCGAGATAGCCGTTCATCATGATGATGGAATAGGGCAGGGCAAAGGTCAGGTAGGTCAGCACCAGACCCCAGAGCGTGTTATAGAGCCCCAAAAAGACGATCACGCCGAAATAGGGAATCAACAGGGTGATCGTCGGCACCATCTGGGTGGTGATGACAAACAGCTTGGCCACCCGGTCACCGAAGAACCGGTAGCGGCTGAAGCCAAAGGCCGCCAGCGTGCCGATGATCAGCGACAGGAAGGTAACGGCCAGCCCGACCACGTAACTGTTGATCAGGAAGGTGCGGAATTTCGGATCGGTCAGCACCTTGGCATAGCCGCCCCAGTGGAATTCCTCTGGCAACAGGCGCGGCGGAAGCGAGAATGTCTCGGTCGTCGGTTTCAGGGAAACCGAGACCATCCAGAGCACCGGAAAGACCATGACAAAGGTGACAAGGATCAGCGCGGCATAGATCGAGGCCTGTCGCCAGCGGCGCTGGCGTTCCTCGTTGACCGTGTTGCGTGGGAGGGCGGTGTCAGCCATCACATCACCTTTAGCGTGGCGTTGTCGATGAAATCCCAATCCAGCGCGATGCCCAGCCCCGGCGCTTGCGGCAGGTGGGCGTGGCCGTCGCGGATGTCGATGGGATCTTTCAGCCCGATGGCGAACAGGTGCTCCGGCACCAGCACTTCGAAGAACTCGTTGTTGCGGATGGCCGCGGCGCAATGCAGGTTCACCAACTCCAGCGGGTGATAGATCGCGGTATGGATTTCACAGTTCATGCCGTGGGCTTCGGCCAGATGCGCGGTTTTCATCAAGCCAGTGATCCCGCCGGACCAGGACGCATCGCCGCGCACGATGTCGATGCAGCGGCTGGCGATCAGCTCGGCCACACCGGCGGGGTGGTTCTCCGCCGTCTCGCCGCCGACGATCGGGATTTTGAGCGTGTCGCGCAGCGAGCGCAGAGAGCCGTGGCATTCATCGAACATCGGCTCTTCGAGCCAGTAGTAGTTCAGCTCTTCCAGCATCCGGCCAAAGTGGATGTTCTGTTGGAAGTTGAAGTTGTTGACCGGGTCGCTCATCAGGCGGAAATCCGGGCCGACGGCTTCGCGGCAGGCGCGGTGCGCCTCGAACGCGATGTCCAGATCGGCGGGGGGGTGCAGTTTGTAGGCGGCCCAACCGCGCGCCTTTAGGTCGCGCGCCTCTTCGGCATAGGCCTCTGCCGTGGGCAGGGTCAGGGACGAGCCATAGATCGGGATGCTGTCGCGCACTGCGCCAAGGTGTTTGTACAGTGGCAGGCCGGCGGCGGTGGCCTGCACAATGTGGCAGGCGATGTCATAGGGCGCATAGGCGTAGCCGGGGGTAAAGTTCCATGCCCGGTTAAAGCGGCGGTAATCGTGCCAGTGGCGTTCGCGGTAATCCGGGTCGCGGCCGAGGAAGAAAGGCCGCAAGAGTTCCGCCGAAACCGCCCCCATGGCCAACGCGCTGCGCCCGGCAAAGCCGAAGGTTTCCACGCTCAGCCCCTCATCGGTGTCGAACCGCATGGCGAGGAATTCAAAATCGATCGGTTTGCCGTCTTTCAGCTTGTAGGCCTGTTCCGGCTCATGGCGGCAGGCGCGGATCTCGATATTCGTGAACTTCATGTCTGCTCCTTCAGCCGGCGGTGTAGGCGGCGTGTTCGGTCGTGTAGAAATCAAGGGTGGAGGGGCCGACAGATCCGGTGCCCAGCCCGCTGTCGCGGATGCCGACAAAAGGCATGTTGTCGTCCGGCGCGGTGCCATGGTTGACGTGAATCATGCCGGTTTGCAGTTCGCGCAGGGCGCGATTGGCAAAGTCGAGCCGGTCGGTGAAGATCGCGCTGGTCAGCCCGTACCGAGTGGCATTGGCCAGCGACAATGCCTCGTCATCAGTGTGATAGCGCGACAGGGTCAGCACCGGGCCAAAGATCTCTTCCCGGTTTGCGGGGTTGCGCGGGTCGTTGCTGGCCAAAAGGGACGGCGCAAAGAAAAGCCCGTCGGGTGCCGCCTCTGGTGACAGTCGGTGGCCGCCTGTCAGGACCTCGGCACCATCCAGTTCGGCGGCGCGGACAAGGTGGATGATCCGGTCCAGCTGGGCCTGTGTCGTGATCGGGCCAAGCGTTGTGCCTTCGGCGCGGCCCGGCCCCGGGGTCAGGCTGTTCAACCGTTCGGCAAGACCTTTGCAGGCCGGTTCAAAAATCGCGTCATGCAGGATCACGCGGCTGATCGCGGTGCATCTTTGGCCCGCGCATTGCATCGCTGCGCCGGTGATCGCGTCCAATGCCGCATCCAGATCGGCCACGTCATCTACGATTGCGGCGTTCTTGCCCCCCAGTTCCATCGAAACGGGGACAAGGTTTTCCCCTGCAACCGCGCCGATCTTGCGCCCCGTCGCAACAGAGCCGGTAAAGGAAATCGCGTCGATGTTGCGACTGGCGGTTAGCGTGGCCGCCACATCACCCGCACCGTTCACAAGGGTGAGCGTGTTCTCGGGCAGTATGCCTTCGGCGGCCCGGACGATCCGCATGGCGGCGGCGGGTGTATATTCGGATGGTTTCAGGATCACCGCGTTGCCAGTTGCCAACGCGGGCACCAGCTTGCGCAGCGGTGTCAGCACCGGGAAGTTCCACGGGGTGATGGCAAGGACCACGCCGCGCGGACGCCGCAGGATGGTGTTGGTCCAGCCGGGTGTGCGCCCCGGCAGAGTCTGGCCGCCATGCTGACGGGCGAAACCCAGCATCTGCCGCGCCTCGCGCAGCGATTTGCCGATCTCGGCACGGGACTCCGCCAGCGGTTTGCCTTGTTCGTCGGTCATTTCCCCGGCCAACTGCTCGGCATCCGCCTCGATCCGCAGCAGCCAACTGGCCAGCAGGTCGCAACGCTGGTTTACGGTCAGGGCGGACCACGCGGCAAAGCCTTGCCGCGCAAGATCAAGGACGCGCTGCGCATCGGCCGTCGTAGCGGTGGCATAGCGGGCCATCGTGCGTTTGCGGTCGGCCGGGTCTGTCAGCTCGATAGTGGATGCTCCGCTCCAGTCCTGCGGCGCGGGAAGTGTCGGCGGGCAGCTTTGTGGCATGGTGTCCAAGGTCATTGGCCGCGCGCCTCGTGCGAGGCGACGATGCCGCTGGCCCCGGCGCGCAACAGGCTTTGGTCCGATCCCGCGGGGACGACCTGCGCCCCCGAGGCAAACAGCCCGTCGACGTCCAGTCCCGGCAAGGGCACAGGCAGAGCGCCAAAGATCTTGCCCGCCTCAAGCGTCCTTGCCCGCACCTCGTCAAAGACTTGCCGGAAGGCGGGGGTTTCGAACTGGCGGAACATCCCCATCGAGGCGCTAAGATCATTCGGGCCGACAAAGATGCCGTCCAGCCGGGGCAGGGCGAGGATCTCGGTCAGGTTCGAAACGGACTCGGGCGATTCCACCTGAACCAGTACGGTCAAAGCGTCATTTGCGGCCTCGTAGTAGATGTCGGGCGCATAGCCCCAGTCGGCGGCGGCAATGGCCCCAACCGCTACGCCGCGCCGGCCCTCGGTTGGAAAAAGCGCAGCGTCCAGGATGGCGCTTGCCTGTTCCGGGCGGTCCACCTGCGGCACCAGCAAGGCGTTTGCGCCGATGTCGAGCGCGCGCTTGACGCTGCCCGCGTCGTGATCGGGCAGACGCACCATCACTGCCGTTTCGAAGGCAGCGAGGGCCTGCACCTGGGCGGCCAGACCTTCCAGTCCGCCACGCCCGTGTTCCAGGTCGACCAGCAGGTAGTCAAGACCGGCGCGGGCCATCAGGCAGGCGACTTCGGGTGATCCCAGCGTCGACCACGCGCCGCTGACCGTCTGACCGGACTTCAGTTTTCGCCGAAAGGCGAGGCCTTTCTCAAGCGTGGGCGTTGATGGCATCACATGTCCTTCCTGTCTGTCCTTGGCCGTGCGCGAAGCGAGCGGAGATTGTGCACATGCACATGCGTTCCGGCCGCGACGGCCTGCGTTGTCTTGCCGATGGCGATGCCGTTGCGGCGCACGATGGTTCCGGCGGGCAGGTCGCGCAGGGCAAGTTTGTGAAACTGCGGGATTTCCTGCGCCGCGGTCAGGGCCAAACGCTCGGGCAGCACGGTTACCGTGTCGCCCGCCGCCACATGATCCAGCACATTGGCCACGTCATCGCCGGGTCGCAGGCAGAGGGCCTCTGTCATAGCGCCTCTCCGAACCGGCTGATGACCTCGTTGCCTTCGCCCGTCACCTCGCCCCACGTCATTGCACCGTTGAAGGTGGCCAGAACCTCGGCCCATAGCGCCTTGGCCATGATGTCAGGGTCGGCTCCGGTCATCAGCGGCGAGGCGTCAAAGTCGATCTGGGTGTCAAGAGCGGCAACGGTCCGGGCGTTTGCCGAAATCTTGATCGTAGGGCACAGGGCGCTGACATAGCTGTTGCCGCTGCCGGTCGAGAACAGGGCGAGCTGGGCCCCGGCGGCTATCAGTCCGGTCAGCGATTCCGGCGTATAGCTGGGCGCGTCCATGACCCACAGGCCGGGGTGGCTGGGCGGTTCGGCATAGGCCAAGACACCTTCGACCGGGTGACTCCCGGACTTGGCCACCGACCCCGAGGCCTTTTCCTCGATCGTGGTCAGGCCTTCCTCGATGTTGCGCCGATTGGGATTGATGCCTGCAAGGTCGATGCCGTTGGCCACCGCAAGGGATTCGCGCCGGGTTACGGCCTTGGTGATGCGGGCTGCAATCGCGGGGGTCCGGGCGCGCGCCGCCAACTGGGTTTCGACCCCCAGCCATTCCAGCGTTTCGCCCATGATGACGGTGCCACCGGCGTCGACAACGCGGTTGGCGATCCGCCCGATCAAGGGGTTTGCCGCGATGCCCGATGTCGGGTCCGACAGGCCGCATTCGACAGCAAGAACAATGTCGGCGGGATCCATGGGCTGGCGGCATTGGCGCGAGGCCTCTCGCATCAGGCGCGCACCGGTGGCGATCCCCTCTGCGGTCAACCGCAGGGCGTCATGGGCCACGCTGTCCAGCGCCAGACCGGCGCAAAGGGTGGTGCCCTCGACCCGGTCTTGCACCTCTTCAAGGCGCGACCGGTCCGCGCTGATCAGGAGGACGGCGCCGGTGTTCGGGTGGTTTGCCAGTCCGGTCAGTGCCCTGCGGGTGGCTTCTGCATCGGGTCCCAGAACACCCATGCCATAGGGAAAAGAGGCCAGCACCGCGCCGGGCAGCGCAGTGGCGATACGGCGCGTGGCCTGTTCCGTCAGCCCGGTCAGGTTCAGCACCAGCAGATTGCTACGGCTGCCCGGGCGGCGGCCCTGTCGGTGATGGCCCTGCAAAGACGGTGCCTGGATGGATGCGGCGGGGTGGCTCATGGGTGGTTCGGTGCAGTCTGTTGTTCTGAGGGTTCAACTGAGCGCTCAGTTAAGCGCTGAACTGAGGCTTTTCATATTCGACGCTTTCCGTCAATATGGTTTGGCAAGAGTTTCCCGGTCGCCGTCCCCGTGCGGCGCAGCATCTGGACATGGACATGAGCGAGAACGCGAACCCCGAAAGCCCGGTGAGCCAACCGGAAATCCCCGAAGACGAAAGTTCGGGCAGCCTGCGTCGGGAGGCATATGAGCAGATCATCGCTGCACTGATGACGCGCCAGATCCGGACCGGTCGCCTTGTCAGTCAGCGCGAGATTGCACGCACCACCGGATGCAGTCTGTCATCGATTCGCGAGGCGCTTAAATGGCTGGAGGCTGAAAACATCGTCCGCCTGATTCCCAAGCGCGGCGTTGAATTTCACGAGGTCACACGCAAGGAAGTGGCCGAGTCCTATGAACTGCGGATGATGATCGAACTGAAGGCAATCGAGGCATTTGCCCTTCAGGTGGATCCGGCGCGGATCGAGGCGTTTCGGCAGGAAACCCGGGCGCTGATCGACGAACAGAAGGGGCGGACGGTCGGCCCCGATCATACGGTGCGGCGGATCGAAACCGATCATGCCCTGCACCGCGAGATCGTCGCCGCGCTGGGAAATGACCTGATCGCCGAGATGCATCGCCGCAATGAGACGATCATGCTGTTGGCGCGGCTGAGCTTGCCGCCAGCTCTTTTGGAAACGGGCCCCGCGCTGGAAGAACACATGGCGATTCTCGACTGTCTTGCGACAGGCGATTCCGCCGGTGCCGCCTCGGCGCTGGAAAGCCATCTGGCCAGCGCGCGCGACCGGGCCTTGCAGGCGCTGGTGGTCTGATCCCATGGCCTGAATTGGCGCGCTGACAGGCAGAGTTTGTCCGCGGCACTGGTTGCCTGTCTCGCCGGGTTGGGCCAGGGCGGGGTGCTGGCGCTCCCCGTCCGATTCCCCGAACAAGACGTGAATCCGACATGGCTGTGGCTAGTGTCGGAAAGTGCCGCTCAAGGGCGCTGGTTTCACGTGGGAAATCCCTGTGACGATCCGACACAAAAAAATGACCAATGTCGGAATGCGACATTGGAACGGCGTTGCCGGACAAGGCTCCGTAAGGGACCGTCCCCATGGTCCGCCCCAGTGAGTTTCCCAAATTTGGTGTTGACCATGGGTGAAATTAATTGATTATTGGGAAACAGAGAAGCGCGGACAGTACAAGGATCTATAGACATGTCGCTGGATGACGTCGGTATCTGGAAGTCTGGCCGAGGCAAGGGCCGCCGCACTCCGAAAGGCCGCCAATACGACGACGAGGCGCTGGCCGAGGTTCGTGCGCTGTTGGGGGATCAGCCCCGTCGCCGCGATCTGCTGATCGAACATCTGCACCAGATTCAGGATGCCCACGGCCACCTTTCTGCGGCACACTTGCGGGCGCTGGCCGAAGAAATGCGCCTGTCGATGGCCGAGGTCTATGAGGTCGCCACTTTTTACGCGCATTTCGACGTGGTGAAAGAGGGTGAAACCCCGCCGCCCGCGCTGACCATCAGGGTCTGCGATTCGCTGTCGTGCGAGCTGGCCGGCGCGGAACAGCTGAAAAAAGCGCTGGAGGACGGGCTGGACCCGGCAGAGGTTCGTGTGCTGCGCGCACCCTGCATGGGCCGCTGCGACACGGCGCCGGTTCTGGAGCTGGGACATAACCACATCGACCACGCTACGCCGGAGAAGGTTCAGGCGGCGATCGCTGCCGGTGACACCCACGCGCATGTGCCGGACTACGAACATTTCGCATCCTACCGCCACGCGGGCGGTTACGAGACGCTGGAATCGCTGCGCAAGGGCAGCAAATCCGTCGATGACGTGCAGGACATGATCCTGGAGGCCGGTCTGCGCGGTCTTGGCGGTGCCGGGTTCCCATCGGGCCGCAAGTGGAGCTTTGTCCGCGCCGCGCAGGGCCCGCGGTATCTTGCCGTGAACGGCGACGAGGGCGAGCCAGGCACCTTCAAGGACCGCTACTACCTTGAGCGCACACCGCATCTGTTTCTCGAGGGGATGTTGATCGCGGCTTGGGCGGTCGAGGCGGAAAAGTGCTTTATCTATATGCGCGACGAATATCCCGCGGTGCTGGAGATCCTGCGCCACGAGATCGCCGCGCTGGAGAATGCCGGGCTGGTCGAGAAGGGATATATCGATCTGCGTCGCGGAGCAGGGGCCTATATCTGCGGCGAAGAAAGCGCGATGATCGAATCCATCGAGGGCAAGCGCGGCATCCCGCGGCATCGCCCTCCTTATGTGGCGCAGGTGGGGATCTTTGATCGCCCGACGCTGGTCCACAACGTCGAGACGCTGAAATGGGTGGCGCGCATCCTGCGCGAAGGCCCCGAGGTCTTGAACGCGGTCGAAAAGAACGGGCGCAAGGGGCTGCGGTCCTTTTCGATCTCGGGCCGGGTCAAGAACCCGGGCGTGCACCTGCTGCCCGCCGGGTCGACCATCACCGATCTGATCGAGGCCGCCGGGGGCATGTTGGACGGTCACACGTTCAAGGCCTACCAGCCGGGCGGTCCTTCGGCCGGTCTGCTCCCCGCCTCGCTGAATGACGTCCCGATGGATTTCGACGAGTTGCAGGCGCATGGCACCTTTATCGGTTCTGCCGCCGTGGTGATCCTGTCCGACAAGGACAGCGCCCGCGACGCCGCGCTGAATATGCTGCGGTTTTTCGAAGACGAAAGCTGTGGTCAGTGTACGCCCTGCCGTGCGGGCTGTGAGAAAGCGGTCAAGCTGATGCAGGCGGATCGCTGGGACACAGGTCTGTTGGAAGAACTGAGTCAGACCATGGTCGATGCTTCGATCTGCGGTCTGGGGCAGGCCGCGCCGAACCCGATCCGCCTGACTATCAAACATTTCCCGGAGGAGATCTGAGCCATGAGCGAGACAATCACCTTCAACCTGAATGGCCAGGATGTCACCGCCGAAAAAGGCATGACCATCTGGGAAGTTGCAAACGGTCGCGGGCTGAAGATCCCGCACCTGTGTCACAAGCCGGCCCCGGGCTATCGCCCGGACGGCAACTGCCGCGCCTGCATGGTGGAAATCGAGGGCGAGCGCACGCTTGCGGCCTCGTGTATCCGTGAACCTTCGGAAGGGATGGTGGTCAAGACCGCCACGGCGCGCGCCGAAAACGCCCGCAAGATGGTCATGGAACTGCTTGTCGCGGATCAGCCCAAGCGGGAAGAGTCGCATGACAAATCCTCGCACCTCTGGGACATGGCCGAGGAAAACGGCATCGACACCAGCCGTTTCCCCAAGCTGGAAGAGGGCCGCATTCCTCTGCTTGATGACAGCCACGTGGCAATGAGCGTCAACCTTGATGCCTGTATCCAGTGCGGCCTGTGTGTGCGGGCCTGCCGCGAAGTGCAGGTGAACGACGTCATCGGCATGTCGGGGCGGGGGCATGACGCCTACCCGACCTTCGATTTTGCCGACCCGATGGGCGCGTCGACCTGCGTTGCCTGTGGTGAATGTGTTCAGGCCTGCCCGACCGGCGCGCTGATGCCGTCGACCGTGGTGGATGAGAACCAGCAGGGTGACAGCAAGGATTTCGATAGCGAAACCGAAAGCGTCTGCCCTTTCTGCGGCGTCGGCTGCAAGGTCTCGCTCAAGGTCAAGGACGGCAAGGTCAAATATGTCGAGGGCATCAACGGCCCGGCGAACGAAGGACGTCTTTGCGTCAAGGGCCGCTTCGGTTTTGACTATATTCATCACCCGCATCGCCTGACCAAACCGCTGATCCGCCGCGAGGATGCGCCGGCCAAAGGGCTAAACGTCGACCCGGGCAACCTGATGACCCATTTCCGCGAAGCATCGTGGGAAGAGGCGATGCAGGCGGCGGCCGGTGGCCTTGCCAAGCTGCGTCAGGCTCATGGCGGGCAATCGGTCGCGGGTTTCGGCTCGGCCAAATGCACCAACGAAGAAGCATACCTGTTCCAGAAACTGATCCGGCAGGGCTTCAAGCATAACAACGTCGACCACTGCACGCGGCTTTGCCATGCCTCATCGGTTTCGGCGCTGATTGAAAACGTGGGTTCCGGCGCTGTGACCGCCACCTTCAACGAGGTGGAAAACGCCGATGTGGCGATCATCATCGGGGCCAACCCGCTAGAAAACCACCCCGTCGCGGCGACCTACTTCAAACAGTTCGCCAAGCGTGGCGGCAAGCTGATCGTGATGGATCCGCGGGGACAGGGGCTGAAACGCCATGCCTACCAGATGGTCCAGTTCCGTCCGGGCGCGGACGTCAGCCTGTTGAACGCGATCATGCACGTGATCGTCGAAGAAGGCCTGTACGACCAGCAATATATCGAGGCCTTCACCGAAAACTGGGAGGCCGAGAAGGAACATCTCAAGGCCTTTACGCCTGAGGCGATGGAACCGATTTGCGGCATCTCGCCCGAGGTCATCCGCGACGTGGCCCGGACCTTTGCGGGCGCCAAGGCAGGCATGATCTTTTGGGGCATGGGGGTGTCGCAGCATATTCACGGCACCGACAATTCGCGCTGCCTGATCTCGCTGGCGCTGATGACCGGTCATGTGGGTCGTCCCGGCACGGGGTTGCACCCGCTGCGCGGCCAGAACAACGTGCAGGGCGCTTCGGACGCCGGTCTGATCCCGATGTTCGTGCCGGATTACCGCTCGGTCGAGGACGACGCAGTGCGCGAGGACATCTTTGGTGTCTGGGGCCGCGACGAGGACTGGTCCAACAAGAAAGGCCTGACCGTCACCGAAATCGTCGATCAGGTTTATGCCGGCAACATCAAGGGCATGTATATTCAGGGTGAAAACCCGGCCATGTCCGACCCGGACGTGGAACATGCCCGCGATGCCTTTGCCAAACTGGAACATCTTGTGGTTCAGGACATCTTCCTGACCGAAACGGCCTGTTTCGCGGATGTGATCCTGCCGGCCTCGGCGCTGTATGAAAAGAACGGCACCGTCAGCAACACCAACCGGCAGGTGCAGCGGGTGCGCCCCGCCGTGGCCCCTCCGGGTGAGGCGCGCGAGGACTGGGCGATCACGGTGGAACTGGGTCAGCGCCTTGGCCTGCCGTGGGACTATACCGACGTCAGTCAGGTCTTTGACGAGATGAAACTGGTGATGAAGTCGCTGGACAACATCACATGGGACCGACTCAAGACCGAAACAGTCACCTATCCGTCGCTGTCGGAAACCGATCCGGGGCAGGCTGTGGTCTTTGGCGATGGCTTCCCGCGGCCCGAAGGCCGGGCCAAGTTCACCCCGGCCGCGGTGATCCCGCCGGACGAGGCCCCGGACGAAACCTATCCGATGATCATGACCACCGGTCGTCAGTTGGAACATTGGCACACCGGATCGATGACCCGCCGCGCCAGCGTTCTGGACGCGGTTGAACCCGAGGCGAACTGTTCGCTGCACCCCAAAACACTGCGTCGGCTTGGCGTGGCCCCGGGCGAAATGATCCGCCTGACCACCCGGCGGGGCAGCATCGAGATCATGGCCCGCGCTGACCGGGCCGTGTCCGAAGACATGGTGTTCGTGCCCTTCGCCTATGTCGAGGCGGCGGCGAACGTCCTGACAAACCCGGCGATCGACCCCTACGGCAAGATCCCGGAATTCAAATTCTCGGCCGTGCGGGTCGAGGCAATCACCCAAACCGCAGCCGAGTAAGACACGCTCCAACCAACAGGGAACGCAGGAAATGGCCTACAGAACGGATATCGAAATCGCGCGCGACGCGCAGAAGAAGCCGATCCAGGAGATTGGCGACGGGCTGGGCATTCCGGCTGAACACCTGCTGCCTTACGGTCACGACAAGGCGAAGGTGAGCCAGGATTTCATCAACTCGGTGCAGGATCGTCCGAACGGCAAGCTGATCCTCGTCACCGCAATCAACCCGACACCGGCGGGTGAAGGCAAGACCACCACCACCGTGGGTCTGGGCGACGGTCTGAACCACATCGGCAAGAAGGCGATGATCTGCATCCGCGAAGCGTCGCTTGGGCCGAACTTCGGCATGAAGGGTGGCGCGGCCGGGGGCGGTATGGCGCAGGTCGTGCCGATGGAGGAGATGAACCTCCATTTCACCGGTGACTTCCACGCCATCACCTCGGCGCATTCGCTGCTGTCGGCGATGATCGACAACCACATCTACTGGGGCAACGAGCAGGAAATCGACCTGCGCCGCGTCCAGTGGCGCCGCGTCGTCGACATGAACGACCGCGCGCTGCGCAACGTGGTGCTGAGCCTTGGCGGCGTGGCCAACGGTTTCCCGCGCGAAGGTGGTTTCGACATCACCGTGGCCTCGGAAGTCATGGCGATCCTCTGCCTTGCCAAGGACCTGAAGGACCTCGAAAAGCGTCTGGGCGACATGATCGTGGCCTACCGCCGCGACCGCACCCCGGTCTTCTGCCGCGACATCAAGGCCGAAGGCGCGATGACCGTCCTGCTCAAGGACGCGATGCAGCCGAACCTGGTGCAGACGCTGGAAAACAACCCGGCCTTCGTGCACGGCGGTCCCTTCGCCAATATCGCACATGGCTGTAACTCGGTCATCGCCACCACGACGGCGCTGAAACTGGCCGATTACGTTGTGACCGAGGCGGGCTTTGGGGCTGACCTGGGTGCCGAGAAGTTCATGAACATCAAGTGCCGCAAGGCCGGCCTTGCGCCTTCGGCGGTGGTCTGCGTTGCCACCGTGCGCGCGATGAAGATGAACGGCGGCGTGGCCAAGGCGGACCTTGGTGCCGAGAACGTCGACGCGGTCAAGAAGGGCTGCCCGAACCTTGGCCGTCACATCGAGAACCTCAAGTCCTTCGGCGTGCCGGTTGTCGTGGCGATCAACCACTTTGTCACCGACACCGACGCGGAAATCGCGGCCATCAAGGAATATGTCGCCAGCCACGGTGCCGAGGCGGTTCTGAGCCGTCACTGGGAACTGGGCTCGGAAGGCTCGGCCGACCTGGCGCGCAAGGTGGTTGCGGTGGCCGAAGCCGGTCAGGCGAACTTCTCGCCGATCTACCCCGACGAAATGCCGCTGGCGGAAAAGATCCAGACCATTGCCAAGCGCATCTACCGCGCGGACGAAGCGTTGATGGACAAGAAGATCCGCGATCAGCTCAAGCTCTGGGAAGAGCAGGGCTATGGCGATCTGCCGGTCTGCATGGCGAAGACGCAGTACTCGTTCTCGACCGATCCGAACCTGCGCGGCGCGCCGACGGGTCACTCGGTTCCGGTGCGCGAAGTTCGCCTTTCGGCGGGTGCGGGCTTCATCGTCGTGGTCTGCGGCGAGATCATGACCATGCCGGGCCTGCCGCGCGTGCCGTCGGCGGAGAACATCCGCCTGAACGACGCGGGCCAGATCGAAGGTCTGTTCTGACGCTTCGCGTCGGAAAAGACCCGGCGCGCGGTGGCGGGTTTGCTCTGGCAAACCCGCGGTTGCGCAGCGTATCAGGGGGCTCCCCCCTAACGATCCGGGGTGCGCCGGCCCAGCCGGCGCATATCCGGGTCCTTGAACAGAGAAGAAGCGGCATGGCGCGCACCCCTCCCCGGGACATCCAGAGCATGGCGGACCTGCGGGTCTGCATAGACGAGATCGACCGAGAGCTGGTGCAGCTGCTGGCCGAGCGCGAGCGATACACCGACCGCGCGCCGGATCTGAAGGCGCGCGAAGGCATTGCCGCACGGGCACCACGTCGGGTGACGGCGGTTCTGGACAATGTCCGCGCGCGGGCCGAGGCCTGCGGGCTGGACCCGGAGCTGGCCGAGGCGATGTGGACAATCATGATCGAGACGGTCATCGCGCGCGAAGAGCGGGTGATCGGCAAGGAAGGGGTAGACGGATGACGGCAACGGTGATCGACGGCAAGGCCTTTGCGGCCACGGTCCGTGAAAAGGTGGCGGGCCATGTGGCGCGCCTGAAAGAGCAAAACGGCATCACGCCCGGACTGGCCGTGGTGCTGGTGGGCGAAGACCCGGCCAGCCAGGTCTATGTCCGTTCGAAGGGCAAGCAGACCGTCGAGGTCGGCATGAACTCGTACGAGCACAAGCTGGAGGCCGACACCTCGGAGGCCGACCTGCTGGCACTGATCGACAAGCTGAACAACGATCCGGCGGTCCATGGCATCCTGGTGCAGCTGCCGCTGCCCGGTCACCTGGACGAGGATCTGGTGATCAACTCGATCGATCCCGCCAAGGATGTGGACGGGTTCCACATTTCAAACGTGGGGCTTTTGGGCACCGGGCAGAAATCCATGGTGCCCTGCACCCCGCTGGGCTGCCTGATGATGCTGCGCGACCATCACGGCAGCCTGTCCGGCATGGACGCGGTTGTGATCGGTCGCTCCAACATTGTGGGCAAACCGATGGCACAGCTGTTGCTGGGCGATAGCTGCACCGTGACCATCGCGCATTCGCGCACCAAGGATCTGGCCGAAGTGGTACGCCGCGCCGATATCGTCGTGGCCGCCGTGGGCCGCCCGGAAATGGTGCCGGGCGACTGGATCAAACCGGGCGCAACGGTGATCGACGTGGGCATCAACCGCATCGACGCGCCGGAGAAGGGTGAGGGCAAGACCCGCCTCGTGGGCGACGCGCACTACGACAGCTGCGCCGCTGTGGCGGGCGCGATCACGCCGGTCCCCGGCGGCGTCGGCCCGATGACCATCGCCTGCCTGCTCGCCAACACGCTGACCGCATGTTGCCGCGCAAATGGATTGGCGGAGCCCGAGGGGCTGACGGCGTGAAACAGGACCCCCGGTTGCTGCTGGGAAAACCCGTCAAGGACCGCATCTTGTCAGAGGTGCGGTCGCTCACCAATTCCGCCGGGCGGATCGGCAAGCTGGTGTCGATCTCTATTGGCGATGTGCCCGAGGTGGCGGTCTATGTCCGCAATCAGGCACGCGCGGCGGCGGCGGTGGGGCTCCCCTTTGATCAAGAGTTCTGGGGCGGCGAAGTCAGCCAGGATGAGTGCAAGGCGCTGATCCAGGAAATGAACGACGACCCCGAGGTGCTGGGCATCATTCTTCAGCGCCCGGTCCCCAGCCATATCAACGTCCGCTCGCTGCAATCCGCGATCCATCCGCTGAAAGATGTCGAGGGCATGAACCCGGCCTCGATCGGCAATATCGTCTACAATGACGTGGCCATGGCGCCCTGTACGGCGGCAGCGGCGGTGGAACTGATCCGCGAGACCGGACTGGACATGAAGGGCCTTGAGGTCGTCATGGTCGGCCATTCCGAGATCGTCGGCAAACCGGCGGCCATGATGTTGATGGCCGAGGGCGCAACCGTGACGGTCTGTCACCACCTGACGCGTTCGGTCGCCATGCACTCACGCCGGGCGGATGTGATCGTCGTTGCGGTGGGCAAGCCGCATCTGATCGGTGCCGACATGGTCAAGCCGGGTGCGGCGGTGATCGACATCGGCATCAACCAGATCGCCAAGCCCGATGGCTCGACCGAGATTGTCGGCGATGTGGATACCGATGCGGTCAAAGAGGTTGCCGGATGGATCACGCCCGTGCCCGGCGGCGTTGGTCCGGTGACGGTCGCGATCCTGATGCGCAACGCCATGCGCGCCTATGAACGCCAGCAGGCGGCGGGGTGGCGGGCCTAGGTCCGCCACTTGGTTTTTTACAGGGTCAGATACCCGATCCCGGCAAAGGCAACGATGCACCCGGCCCATTGGGCCAATCGCATCTGTTCGTCCAGAAAGACACGGGCCAGCAGGATCGTGAACAGGCCAAAGATCGAGGCTGCAACCGCTGCGAATTCCGGTTGCGCCATCGAGGCCGCGGAAATCACCGACAAAAGCGCAATCCCGTCCAGCACACCCATGGTGAGCAGCGGCAGGATTGCCTTGCGGCCCACGCGAATATCCTTGCGCATCACCAACAGCACCGCGCCAAGCAGCAGCAAGGCCGTCAGGCGCGTGGCAAAGCTGCTTTGCCATTCGCCACCGGTTTCGGCAGCCAGTTGCCCCAGGCGAAAAGTGGTTGCATAGCCCACGGCGGAAATCAGCGAAAACACGACCGTTGGACCGCGCGGGGGAATGTCTCCTTCGGACGGGTCCGAAAGGATGGCGACAACGGCGACTGCGGCGATCACAAGGCCAACGGTGGCCAGTTGATCCGTGGTGATGGGCGATCCGTCCAGCGCGGCAAAGATCAGCGACAGGATCGGAAAGGCCCCGATAATCGGGCTGACCAGCCGCACGGGCCCCCGGTGAAAGGCATAATAAAGACCGACACTGGCGACCAGAAAGGCCACACCGGCGGCCACGGCATACCAAAGCGCGGGGCCGGTGGGCAAAAGCCATTCGCCGCGAACAAGAATCACAACCCCCTGAAATACCAGACCGGAAAACAGGGCCACCAACAGGGCGGCAAGCAGCGCGACAGACCGGCTAAGATAACGCACGGCAATATCATGCAGTCCCCAGCAAACGGCTGCTATCAAACCTAAAAACAATGAATTCACGTGGTGGACCTCCCGTCCTTTTTTGAGATTCTTTTTTGTATTGCTTGCGTGACAAGACCGCGGCGTATATTCTCATCATTAATATTTTTTTCCGTAAAGGCAAACGTCGAGGGGAAATATCTTGCTTGATTCCAGGTATCCGAATGTCGTGCCGGGGCCGCCGCGCCCCAGCGGAATCTTCGAGCCGCGTGTCTTCTCGATGCCTCCGGGAACCGAGCGTTACGTCGTCGAAGGCGCGGGCGCGATCCTTGTCCGGCTGGAGGAAGGCGATCGGCTGGAAGTCGAGAACACCGAGGGCGGACAGCGCTGCGAAATCGTCTGCGCGCGGCCCGATGGCACATTTGATACCGGCCTGATCGGCGCATCGGGGCAGGGGCCTGCCAAGGGATTGCAGGCGCTGTTGACGACGCCGGACCAGTCACTGCGCAGCTTGCGTATGGGGATCGAGGCGCGCGGGCTGGACCTGTCCGGGGCGCAGGCCCTACACCTGTTCGAAGCCAGCACTCCGGCGCGCACGACGGAAAGCTTTACCGCCACCGGCGAAGGCATTGCGATCATCGCGGCCCCCGGCGGCATCATGGATTTCGAGGCGCAGGACACGGCGACCCCGCTGACCGTCTATATCCGCCGGGCCACCATCAAGCGCCTGCCCAAGTTCGAGTTGCCCGACCCTCTGGCCGATCCGGTGGCGGATGTGCGGGTGCATTCCTCGACCGCCGAAGCCTATTTCGTAAAGGCCGGCGACTATATCCAGATCCTTGACGTAGACGGACGCCAATGCACGGATTTCCAGTGCTTTTCGGCCCGCAAGCTGGATAAGGGGATCGAACACGCGCTGGACGTGACCACAACCCGCACGCTGATGGAACATGCCTATCCCATGCCGGGACTGCATGCGAAATACTACGATCAGGACATGCTGCCGCTGGTCGAGGTGATCCAGGACACCTGCGGGCGACACGATGCCTTTGCCCTGGCCTGTTCTGCAAAATACTACGACGACATCGGCTATCCCGGGCACATCAACTGTTCCGACAACTTCAACGGCGCGCTGGCGCCGCATGGAGTGACCGGCCGCAAGGGCTGGATGGCGATCAACTTCTTCTTCAACACCGGGTTGGACGAACATGGGGTCATGTATTCCGACGAACCCTGGTCGCGCCCCGGCGATTACGTGCTGCTGCGCGCGCTGACCGATCTGGTCTGCGTCAGCTCTGCCTGCCCGGACGATACCTCGGCCGCGAATGGCTGGAAACCGACCGACATCCATGTGCGCACCTACAGCGGCAAGGAAACCTTTCAACGCGCAGTTGCGTACCGGCCCACACCTGATGCGGAACCGAAGATGACCAAACAGACAGGCTTTCACGACCGGTTCGACCGGTTCACCGACAACTTCATCGAATACAACGGCTTTTGGCTGGCCAACTGCATGTCCAGCGCCGGCCCGATCGAGGAATACCACGCCTGCCGCGAGAAATGCGTCGTGCTGGACCTGTCCGCCCTGCGCAAGTTCGAGATCACAGGCCCGGATTCCGAGGCGCTGTGCCAATATGCCTTTACCCGCAATATGAAGACCCTGCCGGTGGGCGGCGTCGTCTATACGGCGATGTGCTATCCGCATGGCGGCATGATTGACGACGGCACTGTGTTCCGACTGGGCAAAGATAACTTCCGCTGGATCGGCGGGTCGGACTACGGCGGTGAGTGGCTGCGCGAAAAGGCCGAAGAACTGGGGCTGAAGGTGCTGATCCGGTCTTCGACCGACATGCAGCACAATATTGCCGTTCAGGGCCCGGAAAGCCGCGATCTGCTGAAAAAGATCATCTGGACCGCCCCCCACCAGCCGAATTTCGACGAATTGGCATGGTTCCGTTTTGCGCCCGCGCGCATTGGCGACGATCAGGGAATCCCGGTCGTGGTCAGCCGCACCGGCTATACCGGTGAACTGGGGTACGAGATCTTTTGCCACCCGAAACACGCCGGCGACGTCTTTGACGCGGTATGGGAGGCCGGTCAGGCGCACGGCATCCGCCCCATGGGGCTGGAGGCGCTGGACATGGTGCGGATCGAAGCCGGGCTGATTTTTGCCGGCTATGATTTTTCGGACCAGACGGACCCGTTCGAGGCCGGTGTCGGCTTTACCGTGCCACTAAAGTCCAAACCGGATGATTTCATCGGACGCGAAGCGCTGATCCGCCGCAAGGAAAACCCGATGCGCAAGCTGGTTGGGTTGGACATCGACAGCAACGTCGAGGTCGGCCACGGCGATTGTGTCCATATCGGCCGGGCCCAGATTGGCGAGATCACCTCGTCCATGCGTTCCCCGATCCTCGGCAAGAACATCGCCATGGCGCGGATCGACGTGACCCATTGCGAACCGGGTACGCAGGTGGAAATCGGCAAGCTGGACGGGCATCAGAAACGCCTGCCCGCCACGATCCGGGCGGATCTGGCGGCCTATGATCCCAAGAAGGAAAAACCGCGGTCTTGACCTTGGTCAAGGCGCCCAAGTGCTCCGGTGGATAGCCCGACGCCATGACAAGTGCATTGGAAGACATCGGTGGGGAAACCGCTCTACGAGACCTCGTCGAGCAGTTCTATGACCTTATGGAAACGGATCCGGCGGTGCATGAATTGCACCGTCTGCATTTCCGGGGGCATGGCCTGTCGCACACGCGGCAGGCGCAGTTCGAGTTCCTCAGCGGGTTTCTGGGCGGGCGGGCCTATTATCGGGAACGCAATGGCCACATGAACCTGCGTGAGATCCACGCGCATATCCCGATCCGCACAGCGGATGCCGAACTGTGGTTGCAGACCTTCGACCGCGCGTTGAACGATGTGGGCCTGTCCGGTCCCGCGGTGGACAAGATGCGCGCCACCCTGCAACGGGCGGCGCATATGCTGGTCAACGATGTTCCGGATTGGCGCAAGGGCGAAGAGGCGCAGAGCGGCGGCGTTCTGCGCGACCACGGAGCCTTGCGTCGGGAATAACCCTCAGCCGATCAGCAGGATCTGAACGTCCGCGACATTCGTGCCCGTTGCCCCGGTGATCAGCAGATCCCCGGACAAACGCAGCGCGGCATTGCTGTCATTGCGGTCCAGCAGTGTTGTCGGAGCCTGACCCTTGGCGCGGATGCGCTCGAGCGAGCCTTGATCCACGGATGCGCCCGCCGCGTCGGTTGGCCCGTCGCGCCCGTCGGTGCCACCGGACAGAAAAACCCAAGGTGCGGCGACAGGATCGGCATCGGCCAGCGCGGCCACGCGCAGCGCCAGTTCCTGATTGCGCCCGCCCATGCCATTGCCCCGCACCTGGACGGTGGTTTCTCCGCCCCAAAGAATGGCGCGGGGGCGTCCCCCGGACCTTGCCTCGCGGAGGGCGCGAAAGATGGTGCAGGCGGCCTCGTTCACATTGCCGATCAGCGGGTCGTCGATGATCTGCGTGGCGTAGGCCGGCCGCAGGGCCTCTGCCGCGGCCTCGACGCTTTCGCGGTTGCCGCCGATCAGCTGATTGCTGGCCTGCACCGTTGAAACGACGCGGGGCGCGTTGCGCAGGTGGCGCTGAATGCTTTCGGGCAAACGGGTCAGCAGGCCCTTGTCCTGCAACAGCCGGCGCGCCTCTTCGGCGGTGCCGATCGGGGCAACGGTTGGTCCGCTGGCGATGGCGCGCAGGTTGTCGCCGATCACGTCGGAAAGGATATAGCCGGTCACTGGCGCAGGCGCGGCAAGCCGAACCAATCCGCCACCCTTGAGTTGCGACACCTGTTGACGGATCAGGTTCATCGCCACGATGTCCAGACCACTGTCCAGCAGAATGCGGTTCAGCGTCTGTTTGTCTTCTAGGCTGACGCCTTCCGGCGGCGCGGGCAGCAGGGCCGATCCACCGCCCGAGATCAGCGCAATGACCACGTCACCGGCTTCGGCGGTTTTCAGAACCGCCTGAATGCGCGCGGCCCCGGCAGCGCCGACACTGTCAGGGACCGGATGACCGGCGCGAAAAATCTCGGCCCCCGGCACCTGTTCGGTGTTTTCGCGGTGAGTGACACAGATCATCACCCGCGGGCCGGTGATGCGCGGGAGGACGGCGCGCAACATGGCGGGCGCGGCCTTGCCTAGCGCCAGCACGATGGTTCGGTGGCCATGCGCGGCCCGGGGCAGGGGGGACGACCCCAGGCAATCGCGCATGGCCAGCGCCGGATCGGCGCGTCGGATGGCGGCCCGGAATGCCCGGGCCGCGTCGTCCTTCAACGAAGCAGTGTTATTCGGCTGCAATCTGACGGGCCTTTTCGACCAGAACTTCGGCCTGCCGGATCGAGGCGTAGTCGATCAGGCGGCCGTCCAGCGAAACCGCGCCCTTGCCGGCGGCTTCGGCCTCGGCCATGGCGGTCAGGATGCGGCCGGCCTTTTCGATTTCCGCCTGCGACGGCGACATGACTTCGTTCGCCAAGGCGACCTGGCTGGGGTGGATGGCCCATTTGCCCTCGCAGCCCAGAACGGCGGCGCGTTTGGCGGCGGCGCGATAGCCGTCGGGATCCTGAAAATCACCGAAGGGGCCGTCGATTGGGCGCAGGCCGCTGGCGCGTGCCGCCACAACCATGCGGGCCAGCGCATAGTGCCACATGTCGCCCCAATGGGTGTCACGGCCCCCATTTGCATCGGGATCGGTCAGCACGGCGTAATCGGGATTCACGCCACCGATGATCGTGGTGCGCGCCCGGGTCGAGGCGGCATAATCGGCGACACCGAAGTGCAGGCTTTCGTTCCGCTTGGACGCGGCGGCGATTTCGGACACGTTCTGCATCCCTAGCGCGGTTTCGATGATGTGTTCGAAACCGATGCGCTTTTTCAGACCCTTGGCGTCTTCGATCTGGGTCACCATCATATCGACGGCATAGACATCGGCGGCGGTGCCGACCTTGGGGATCATGATCAGGTCCAGACGTTCGCCGGCCTGTTCGACCACGTCGACCACGTCGCGATACATGTAATGCGTGTCCAGCCCGTTGATGCGGATCGACATGGTCTTGGTGCCCCAGTCGATTTCGTTCAGGGCCTTGATGATATTCTTGCGGGCCTGTTCCTTTTCGTCGGGCGCAACCGCGTCCTCGAGGTCGAGGAAGATCACGTCGACTTCGGATTGCGCCGCCTTTTCAAACATTTGCGGCTGCGAACCGGGGACGGCGAGTTCAGAACGGTTGAGGCGCGCGGGCGCCTGTTCGATGGCGTGGAAAGACATGGATAGGGTCCTTTCTGAAAGGATGTGACGTCGGACCCCTATTTGTGTTTGGGAAAAAAATATTCCTGTCAATAAATTTTTCGGCATGCCGATGCACACCGAACGGGCGCTCAACTGCCGCTTTTCGCCTTTGACGCATAGAAATGCGCAATCGCCTGCGCCCGGTTCTTGACCGAGAGTTTGTCGAAAATGTTGGACAGGTGGAACTTTACCGTGTTGGTCGAAATGTCCAATCGCGCGGCAAGCTGCTTGTTGGTCAGCCCTTCGGCCAGCGCATCAAGCAGGGCGCGTTCCTTGCGGGACAATGTGCTGATTGGGTCCGTGCGCAGGTCGCGAATGTCGAGATAGGGAAAGACCATTTTGCCTGCCGCCACGTCGATGCAGGTCTGCACGAGGGAATCGATATGGGCTGCGCGTGAGACAAATGCCGCCGCGCCCGAGGCCATCGCCTGGCGCGGAACGGCGGCGTCGGTGTCATGGCCATAGACCACGATGCGCGGCGCCTTTTCCTGCGCGCGCAGGACTTCGATCAGCTTTTCCGCGCCAAGGGCCGGGATGTTCCAGTCGATGACGCAGACCTTGACCGGAACACGCATCACCATGCCAAGGAACCCTTCGGCGGTCGCGCTGGTCGCCACAAGCGAGAATCGGGGGTCACGTTCAAAAACCTCGGACATGGCGGAAAGGACCAGCGGATTGCCGTCCCCCAGCATGATGTCGATCTGTTCCTGCCTCATGTTACCTCCCTGTTTTTATTCACGTAATCGAAACGAACCACCCATTCGGGCGGGGTCTGTAACGGCATGCAACGGGATACTTACCCAAATGGGTGGTTCTTTCCCCACCCCTTTGGATGCCCAAAAGCAGGATTAAGGGACGTTTTTTCACTGAGCAAGAAAATTTATAACCATGATGAAACAAAACGACCCTTACAGTGAACAGGCGGAGCGATCATGACCGTTGCACAGCTATTCCCCAAGCTTGAAATCCCCGAAACCATCGCGGCGGGCCCCGGACCGGGCAACACCGATGCCCGCGTGCTGGCGGCCTATGCCGGGGCGGGGCTGGCCGATCACATGCACGGCGACGTCCTGCGCGGCATGGTGGAATGCAAGCTCATGCTGCGTCAGGTCTGGGGCACGCAGAACGTGCACACCTTCGGCGTGGCCGGAACCGGGTGGAGCGGGTTGGATGTGATGTTCAGCGCGGTCATGCCGGGCGACAAGGTCGTGGTGTTCAACAACGGCACGTTTTCGGGGATCGACGGACTGACCGTCCGGATGAAGGCCGCCACCGCGGCGGAGCTGGCGCTGAGCCCGTTGGATCCGAAACCTGCCTCGGTCATCGTGGTGGACGTGCCGCACGGGCTGTCCGTCACCGGCGGCATGGTCGAGGCGGCGCTGGCCGAACACAAGCCGAAATGGGCCGCCATGGCGCATTGGGAAACCGGGTCAGGCCGGATCAATGACATCGCCGGGTTCAGCGCCGCCTGCGAAAAGCACGGGGTGATGGGCCTTGTGGACGCGGTGTCCTCGTTGGGCGTCGAGGATTTCCGCATCGACGATTATCCGGGTGTACACGGCTGGGCCTCTTGTCCGCAAAAAGGCATCTGCTGCCTGCCGCTGACCTATGCGCCGGTGTCTTTCACCGACCGTTACATCGAGACGCTGAAAAAGACCGGGACGCGCACCTTCGTTCATCACCCGATCATGGAGGCCCGCCACTGGGGCATCATCGACGGCAAGGATGTGGAGAAGGGCACCTATCACCGGACCCACTCCGCCTATGCGGTTGCAGCCTTTCACGAGGCGCTGCGCATCACGCTGGAACAGGGCGTGGCCAACCGCGCCAAGGATTATGCCTACCACGAGGCCGCGCTGCGCCGGGCGGTGCAGGCCATGGGGTGCGAGGTGACTTCGAACATGACCTCGCTTGTGGTGCTGAACCTGCCCAAGGCGCTGGCCGGACGCGAGATGGAGCTGGTGCAATCCTGCCGGGCGCAGAACTTTGGCATCTGGCCGACGCTTTCGGAACCTGTCCAGGTTCGTATCGGCATCCTGAACCTGCTGAGCCGCGAGGCCATCACCGACATCGTGACCCGTTTCGCCGATGCCATCCGCGCCATGGGCGGCGAGGTGGATCAGGCCCGCGTCACCGAGGCGCTGGACAGCGCCTATGACCGCGCCATCGCGGCCGAATAACCAAGAGCCATTCTTTCGGAGGAGGAAAGACAATGGACATTCATGAGTATCAAGCCAAGGAAATCCTCGCCTCTTTCGGCGTGGATATTCCGCCCGGGGCGCTTGCCTACAGCCCGGAACAGGCGGCCTATCGCGCCCGCGAATTGGGCGGTGACCGCTGGGTCGTCAAGGCGCAGGTCCACGCCGGTGGGCGCGGCAAGGCCGGTGGCGTCAAGGTCTGCGACAGCGACGCCGAAATCCAGGCGACCTGCGAGGCCCTGTTCGGTCGCAAGCTGGTGACGCATCAGACCGGCCCCGAGGGCAAGGGCATCTATCGCGTCTACGTCGAAGGCGCCGTGCCGATCGAACGCGAGATCTATCTTGGTTTCGTGCTGGACCGGACCTCGCAGCGGGTGATGATCGTTGCCTCTGCCGAGGGCGGGATGGAAATCGAGGAAATCTCGGCTGAAAAACCCGACAGCATCGTGCGCGCCACGGTGGAGCCGGCGGTGGGGCTTCAGGATTTCCAGTGTCGTCAGATCGCTTTCAAGCTGGGGATCGAACCGGCCATGACAGCGGCGATGGTCCGCACGCTGCAAGGCTGTTACCGCGCCTTCCGCGAGCATGACGCGACCATGGTCGAGATCAACCCGTTGGTCGTGACCGGGGACAACCGCATCCTTGCTCTGGATGCCAAGATGACCTTCGACGACAACGCGCTGTTCCGCCATCCGCAGATCAGCGAATTGCGCGACAAGAGCCAGGAAGACCCGCGCGAAAGCCGCGCCGCCGACCGGGGCCTGTCCTATGTCGGGCTGGATGGCAACATCGGCTGTATCGTGAACGGTGCGGGCCTTGCGATGGCGACGATGGACACGATCAAGCTGGCGGGTGGCGAGCCTGCCAACTTTCTCGACATCGGGGGCGGGGCCACGCCGGAACGTGTGGCCAAGGCGTTTCGCCTGGTGATGTCGGACAGCAACGTGCAGGCGGTGCTGGTCAACATCTTTGCTGGCATCAACCGCTGTGACTGGGTCGCCGAAGGCGTCGTGCAGGCGCTGAAAGAGGTGCAGGTCGACGTGCCTGTCGTGGTGCGCCTTGCGGGCACCAACGTCGAAGAGGGGCAGAAGATCCTCGCAAAATCGGGCCTGCCGATCATCCGGGCCACCACGCTGATGGAAGCCGCCGAACGCGCCGTGGGCGCGTGGCAGAACGACCTTTCCCAAGGCTCCAGAATGAGGGCAGTTCAATGAGCATCTTCATCGATCGCGATACCCCCGTCATCGTCCAGGGCATCACCGGCAAGATGGCGCGTTTCCACACCGCTGACATGATCGCTTATGGCACCAATGTCGTCGGCGGCGTCGTGCCGGGCAAAAGCGGCCAGACCGTCGAAGGCGTGCCGGTCTTTGACACGGTGGAAGAGGCCGTAGCCGCCACCGGCGCCGAGGCAAGCCTTGTTTTCGTGCCGCCGCCCTTTGCCGCCGACAGCATCATGGAAGCCGCCGATGCGGGCATCAAGTATTGCGTCTGCATCACCGACGGCATCCCGGCGCAGGACATGATCCGGGTCAAGCGCTATATGTACCGCTATCCCAAGGAACGCCGCATGGTGCTGACCGGGCCGAACTGTGCTGGCACCATCAGCCCGGGAAAGGCTCTGCTGGGGATCATGCCCGGGCACATCTACCTGCCGGGCCACGTGGGCATCATTGGCCGTTCGGGCACCCTTGGGTATGAGGCCGCCGCGCAACTGAAAGAGCATGGCATCGGAATCTCGACCTCCGTCGGCATCGGCGGCGATCCGATCAATGGTTCGTCCTTCAAGGACATCCTCGAACGGTTCGAGGCGGATGACGAGACCCATGTGATCTGCATGATCGGTGAGATCGGCGGCCCGCAAGAAGCCGAGGCCGCAGCCTATATCCGGGATCACGTCACCAAGCCGGTGATCGCCTATGTCGCGGGTCTGACCGCGCCCAAGGGACGGACCATGGGCCACGCAGGCGCAATCATCTCGGCCTTTGGCGAAAGCGCCAGCGAAAAGGTCGAGATCCTGACCGCCGCAGGGGTCACGGTTGCGCCGAACCCGGCGGTGATCGGCGACACCATCGCCAAGGTCATGCAGAGGGAGGCCGCGTGATGAACGCCCCCGCGATCCTGAACAACCGGCCGCGCGTGCTTGTCACGCGCCGCTGGCCCCAGACGGTCGAGGCCGAACTGGCCGAGCGTTTCGACACCGTGTTCAATGTCGAGGACAAACCGATGAGCGCCGCGGAATTCCGCGACGCTCTCACCCGGTTTGACGCCATCCTGCCCACCGTCACCGACGGGCTGGGTGCCGAGGCGATGGATGTGCCAGAGGCGCGCACGCGCCTGTTGGCCAACTACGGCGTCGGTTTCAGCCATATCGACACGGGCGCGGCCGAACGGCTGGGCATCACGGTGACGAACACGCCGGATGTGCTGTCGGAATGCACCGCTGATCTTGCGATGACGCTGATGCTGATGGTGGCTCGCCGGGCGGGCGAGGGCGAGCGCGAATTGCGCGCCGGTCAGTGGACCGGCTGGCGGCCGACCCATCTGGTGGGATCCAAGGTTTCGGGCAAGGTGCTGGGCATCGTGGGCTTTGGCCGCATCGGTCAGGCCATCGCGCAGCGGGCGCATTTCGGCTTTGGCATGAAGATCCTCGTCCAGAACCGGTCGCGCATCGCTCAGGACGTGCTGGACCGTTACAACGCCACGCAGGTCGACACGATCGAGGATCTGCTGCCGCAATGCGACTTTGTTTCGTTGCATTGCCCGGGCGGGGCGGCCAACCGCCACCTGATCAACTCGCGCCGGCTGGACCTGATGAAACCGGGGGCCTTCCTGATCAATACCGCGCGGGGCGAGGTGATCGACGAACACGCGCTGGCGCAGGCATTGATGTTCGAATGCATCGGCGGCGCGGCGTTGGACGTTTTCGACGGTGAACCCAAGATCGCGCCGATCCTGTTGGAATGCGACAACCTCGTGATGTTGCCGCATCTTGGCAGCGCGACCGAGGAAACCCGCACCGCCATGGGGCGCCGGGTGCTGAGCAACCTTGTCGACTTTTTCGAGGGCCGGGCGCCCAACGATCGGGTGGCGTGATGCAGATGGTGGCAGAACCCGCAGGAATCGCGTCCCCGGACAGTTATGCAGATGACGTGTATCGCCGCCTGCGCGGGGCGTGGCTGAAGGTTCTCCACCGCCGCGCGCCTCATGTGGCGCAGGCAGTCCAACAGGGCGGCACCCATTGGGACGCCTCTGATTTCGCCGACCATTTGCAGGCCAGCACGATCTGGTTTCACCTCCAGCAGATCATGGATGAAAACGTGACGATCCGCATGGGTCGTCAGGCCGAACAGGACGGCGACCCGGTCGAGGGCGGTTTTCTCAAGGCGCTGACCGATTGCCCCGAGGATCAGCGCGCGACGATGGAACGCTTGCTGTCCGAGGGCCAATTATCCGTTGGCCCGACGATCACCGCGCACCCGACAGAGGCCAAGCGTGTGTCGGTCATGGAAATCCATCGCCGCATCTATCGCACGCTGGTCCTGTTCGAAACGATGCGCTGGTCCCCGCGCGAAATCTCCCGACTGGAAGACACGCTGGAGATGGAGATCGACCTGCTCTGGATGACCGGGGAGCTGCGGATGGAGCGGCCCAGTCTGGATTCCGAGATCGATTGGGGCCTGCAATTTTACCGCACCAGCCTGTTCGAGGCGGTGCCCCGTCTGTTCGAACGTTATCACGACGCGGTCAGCGCGGTTCTGGGACGGCCAGACCGTGACCATTGCTGTATCCGGTTCCATTCATGGATCGGTGGCGACCGTGACGGCAATCCCAATGTGACCGCCAAGGTCACGCGCATGGCGCTGGACCGTTCGCGCCAGATGATCGCCGAGGAATATGTGCAGGCGCTGGACAGGGTCATTCCGCGGCTCAGTGTTTCGGAAAAGATCGTGGATGTGCCGCGTCCGCACCGGGATGCGCTGGCGCAGATCGTCGAGACCCGCAGCAGCGATCCGGCCCTCTGCGCCCGCCGCAATCCGAACGAGATCTTTCGGCAGGCGGGGACTGCGATCCGCCAATGCATCGCGGCGGGCGGCTATCGCCACGTTTCGGGCTTTCTTGCTGACTTGCAGACGGTTGAGGCCGCGCTGGAGGCCATTGACGCCACTCAGCTTGCGCAGCAGTTGATCCGCCCGCTGCGCTGGCAGGCCAGTACGTTTGGTTTCCGGGGGCACACGCTGGACATCCGCCAGAACTCGGACGTGGTAACACGCACGCTCGAGGCCGTTTGGAACGCCGTCGATACCTCGCCCGAGGCGCTGTCCGCCGACTGGTCGGCCCGCCTGCGGCGGGAGATCGGCCAACCTGCCTTGCCCTTTGTCGACAACGCGCATCTGGGGGATGAGGCGGCGGAACTGATGGCCCTGCTGCATCTGATCCGCGAAGTGCATGACGGGCCGGACCCAGAGGCCATCGGACCTTTTATCCTGTCGATGACACGCTCTGCCGACGACCTTTTGGCAGTGCTTCTTCTGGCGCGCTATGCCGGGTTCGGGGCGGAACGTCTGTCGCTGAAGGTTGTGCCGCTGTTCGAAACCATCGAGGACCTGCGGGCCGCCCCTTCCATTCTGCGGGATGTCCTGTCGATCCCGCTGGCCGCGCGCAGCATGAAGGACCGCGGCGGGCGGCTGGAGATCATGCTGGGCTATTCGGACAGCAACAAGGACGGCGGTTTCCTCTGTTCCAGTTGGACGCTGGACCGCGCGCAACGGGCGATCACCCGTGCCATCGCGGGGCAGGGCGCGCGGCCGGTCTTTTTTCACGGGCGCGGCGGGTCGGTCAGCCGGGGCGGCGCGCCCACCGATCGTGCCATTGCCGCGCAACCGCGCGGTACGCTGAACGGCACGCTGCGCCTGACCGAACAAGGCGAGGTCGTGACGGCGAAATACGCCAACACGGGCACGGCGGCGGCACAGTTGGAACTGTTGGCCTCGTCGGTGTTGCGCCACAGCACCGCACCGGCCTTTGAGACCGTCGACCCCGAGGCCGAGGACGTGATGGAAACCCTGTCCAGTCTCAGCCAGACGACCTATCAGACCCTGCTGCAACACCCGTCTTTCCTGCCTTATTTCAATCAGGCCAGTCCGGTGAACGAACTGGCGCTGCTGAAAATCGGTTCGCGCCCGGCACGACGGTTCGGTGCCGCATCCCTGTCGGATCTGCGGGCGATCCCCTGGGTTTTTGCTTGGACCCAGAACCGCCACATGATCAGCAGCTGGTATGGGTTTGGTCAGGCCGTGCAGGATTTCCGCAGCATCCGGGGTGCCGGGGGCGATGCCGCGCTGGACAAGACGATGCACGACCTGCCGCTGTTCCGCCTCTGCGTCGACGAAGTGGAAAAATCGCTGATGCTTGTGCGGTTGGACATTGCCGAACTTTACGCCGGGCTGGTTGAGGATCGCACCGCGGCCGAGGCGATCTTTGCGCTGGTCCGTGAGGAGCACGCGCGGTCCGTCACCGCGATCGAACGCCTGACCGGCACGCCGCTGGGCAGCCGCTTTCCCAACGCGGTCGCGCGGATCTCCCGCCACGAGGCGGCTTTGCGCTCGGCCCATGAGGCGCAGGTTCACCTTCTGGCGCAGGTGCGCCGCGAGGATGGCAACCGCCACCGCATCCAGTTGATGCAAAGCATGAACTGCATTTCCGCCGGTCTTGGCTGGACCGGCTGACAAGAACAAGGAGCACCAAAAATGAATGTGACGCACCGACCGGACGGGTTTTTCACCGAAACACTGGCGCAGCGCGATCCCGAAGTTTTCGCCTCGATCACGGGCGAGCTTGGCCGTCAGCGTGACGAGATCGAGCTGATCGCCTCCGAGAACATCGTCTCCCGCGCGGTGATGGAGGCGCAGGGCTCGGTCATGACGAACAAATACGCCGAGGGCTATCCCGGCCGGCGCTATTATGGCGGCTGCCAGTTCGTCGACGTGGCCGAAAACCTTGCCATCGAGCGCGCCAGACAGCTGTTCAACTGCGACTATGCCAATGTGCAGCCGAACTCGGGCAGCCAAGCCAACCAGGGCGTCTATCAGGCGCTGCTGAAACCCGGCGACACCATCCTGGGCATGAGCCTGGATGCCGGCGGCCACCTGACCCACGGCGCGCGGCCGAACCAGTCCGGCAAGTGGTTCAACGCCGTGCAATACGGCGTGCGCCAGCAGGACAACATGCTGGATTACGACCAGGTCGAGGCGCTGGCCAAGGAACACCAGCCCAAGCTGATCATCGCCGGCGGATCGGCCATCCCCCGCCAGATCGATTTCGCCCGCATGCGGCAGATCGCCGACATGGTCGGCGCATATCTGCACGTGGACATGGCGCATTTCGCCGGTCTGGTGGCCGCGGGCGAACATCCCAGCCCCTTCCCGCATGCCCATGTGGCCACCACCACCACGCACAAGACCCTGCGCGGTCCGCGTGGCGGCATGATCCTCACCAATGATGAAGATATCGCCAAGAAAGTGAATTCGGCGATCTTCCCCGGCATTCAGGGCGGCCCTCTGATGCATGTGATCGCCGGCAAGGCGGTGGCCTTCGGCGAGGCGCTGCGCCCCGAGTTCAAGACCTATATCAAGAACGTGGTGAACAACGCGCAGGCGCTGTCGGACCAGCTGATCAAGGGCGGTCTGGACACGGTCACCCATGGCACCGACACGCATGTGGTGCTGGTTGACCTGCGGCCCAAGGGCGTCAAGGGCAATGCCACCGAAAAGGCGCTTGGGCGGGCGCATATCACCTGCAACAAGAACGGCGTGCCCTTCGATCCCGAAAAGCCGACGGTGACCTCGGGCATCCGTCTTGGCTCGCCCGCGGGCACGACGCGCGGCTTTGGCGAGGCCGAGTTCCGCCAGATCGCCGACTGGATCATCGAGGTGGTCGACGGGCTGGCCGCCAATGGCGAAGAGGGCAACGCCGAGGTCGAGGCCAAGGTCCGCGCCGAGGTCGAAGCCCTCTGCCAGCGCTTCCCCATCTACCCCGGCCTCTGAACCAAACCGGCCAGTACAGCCCAGAACGGCACAGTACAAGACAGTCAGGAAAACCGCCGTGGACATAACCACGGCGGTTTTTCATATGGACCGCATGGCAAAGACCCGCGACATATCCAAGTTCCTCAGCTACGTGCTGCGCCACGCGCCCGGCGAGATCGGCCTTACGCTGGACGCGGGCGGCTGGGCACCGGTCGAGGACCTGCTGGCCCGCGCGCCAATGCCGCTGACCGCAGAGCGCCTTCACGAGGTGGTCGCCAACAGCGACAAGCAACGTTTCGCCCTCTCCCCCGACGGCAGCCGCATCCGCGCCAACCAGGGCCATTCGATCCCCGTCGACCTCGGCCTCACCCCGGTCGCACCACCGGAAACGCTTTACCACGGCACCCATCCGGGCGCGCTCGACGCCATCCGCGCCGAGGGTCTGCGCCCCATGTCGCGCCACCACGTCCACCTCTCTCCGGATGAGGACACCGCCCGCAAGGTCGGGGCACGCCGCGGTAAACCGGTGATCCTTGCTATCGCAGCCGGGCAAATGGCCCGCGACGGCGCCCTGTTCTACCGGTCCGAAAACGGCGTCTGGCTGGTGGACCACGTCCCGCCTGCCCACCTGTCCATCCCGACAAGCTGACGGCAAAGACAAGGGCTGCCCGAGCCGGAGATTTCGCCTAGTCTCACGCAAGGCAAACAGGAAGGTCCCCCATGCAAAATCCACCGCGCAGGCTCCCGCCCCTCCGTCACTCCAAATCCCGATTATTTCACCGGCACCGTCCGCTTCGACCCGGTGATCGCCGCCCCCGAACCGGCCCGCGTACACGCGCTGGTCGTCACCTTCGAACCGGGCGCCCGCACGGCTTGGCACACCCACCCGCTCGGCCAGACGCTGCAAATCCTCTCCGGTCTCTGCCTTGCCCAGAAAGCCGGAGAACCGGTACAGGAACTCCGCCCGGGCGACACGGTCTGGTTTGCCCCGGGCGAAAAACACTGGCACGGCGCCGCCCCGGATGTCGCCATGTCTCACCTCGCCATACAAGAGGCGCAGGACGGCAGCGCCGCCGACTGGCTCGAAAAGGTCTCCGACGCCGAATACAACGGCCCACGCGCCGGCTGATCCTTCCGCCCGGGCTTCTTCTTGGCCGAAATACTCCGGGGGAGGCCGCAGGCCGGGGGCAGCGCCCCCGCCCCGACCACCTCAATGCACCGAACCAAGGTCAGGCATCCCTGACTGGCATCACCCCGCCGCAGAGGCCAGAACACCTCCATGTTCAGTACCCGCCGCCTTGAACGCGCGCTTGGCGATTTCACGCGTTCCCATCTGCCCCGGGGTCTTGCCGACCTCTTGATGTTCTTCCTCAAACAGGCCTGGGCCTGCCTCTTCGGATTTCTCATGCTGGGCGGCCTGATCGTCACCGATCGCTTCTGGCCCGATGACGCGGCGCTAGCCCGCTACGACCTGCTGTTCCTCTATGCCCTGTCGATCCAGATCGGCTTTCTGCTGCTGCGGCTGGAAACCCTGACCGAGGCCAAGGTCATCCTGCTCTTCCACCTGACCGGCACCGCGATGGAGCTGTTCAAGGTCAACGCGGGCAGTTGGGCCTACCCGGAGGACGCGGTGCTGAAGGTCTACGGCGTGCCGCTGTTTTCCGGTTTCATGTATGCCGCGGTCGGCAGTTACATGGCGCGGGTCATCCGCATCTTCGACATGAAATTCGCACCCTACCCGCCGTTCTGGACAACGGTGGCACTGGCCGTGGCGATCTATGTCAATTTCTTCGCCCATCATTACCTGCCCGATGGGCGCTATGTTTTGATGGCGGCGACGGTGGTGCTTTTTGCGCGCACCCGTGTCTGGTTCACCATCAACCGCACCCGGCGCTGGATGCCGCTGCCGCTGGCCGCCTTCCTGTCATCCTTCTTTCTCTGGGTGGCGGAAAACGTGGGCACCAACACCAATACATGGCTCTACAAAGGGCAAAGCACGATGGACCTCGTACATCTGTCCAAGATGGGCTCATGGTACCTGCTGCTTTATGTCAGCTTTGCCACTGTCACGCTGGTGCTGCGCGATGCGCTGTCCCGCGCGCCGCTGGATTACGTCACAGGACCAATACCAGAACCACAATCGACACCATAAGCACGCCAATCCCGGCCAGTTCGCGCGCCGTGACCTTTTCGCGGAAAAACAGAACCGAGGCCGCCAGCGACAGGATCAGTTCCACCTGACCCAGCGCATAGACATAGGCCGCCGTCTGTAACGTGAAGGCGGTGAACCAGCCCATCGTGCCCGCCATCGAGGTCAGCCCCAGCCAGACCGCCCGCCGCCGCGCGTCCCAGACGGCGCGCAACTGCCCCGGTTCGCGCCAGCGCAGCCAGATGGCCAGCCCCGTGGATTGCAACAGCGTCACCGCCACCAGCGAAACCGCAGCGCGCAGGACCGGGTCCTCGGTCGGCAGTTCCAGCGTCGTGGCCCGGTATCCCACCCCGGCCACCGCAAAGAAAAATCCCGACCCGACGCCTAGCACCACCGCCCGGCTGCTCAGCCCCTTCCAAAGGCCCGCGGCATCCGGTGTCTTGGACAACAGCAGGACGCCCGCCAGTCCGATCGCGATGGCAACCCATCCGGCGGGCGAAATCGCCTCACCCAAGACCACGACGCCCAAAAGCGCGGTCTGGATCACCTCGGTCTTCTTGAAGGTGATGCCCACGGCGAAATTGCGCTCTTGAAAGCACAGGACCACCAGCACCGTGGCCAGGATCTGGCCCAGTCCGCCGACAATCGCCCAGATCCAGAAGCCGGGGTCCATGGCGGGCAGGACCTGACCGGTGGCGGACAGGTAGATCACCAGCACCAGCGCCGCAGCCGGCATCGCATAGGCAAAGCGGGCAAAGGTGCTGCCGGTGGCGCTGAGGCCCGTGTTGGCCAGCACCTTGTGCAGCATGAAACGGGCGGTCTGAAAGGTGGCGGCCAGAAGTGTGGCAATAATCCAAAGATCCATGCCGCCATTAGGCGCAGCGCACCCCGGGGATCAAGCCTTGTTGGCGCGGATTATTCCCCCGGCCAGAACGGATGCGGCACCGGATCCTTGGCGCGCCAGAAATAACGGCGAAAGACCTCGGCATAAGATGCATACCGGTAATCGCCGTTGCGGCTGAGGTAACGTTCGCGGTTCTGCCGGTACATGGCGGGCAGGCGATACCACGGCACCATTGCATGCATGTGATGCACCACGTGGAAATTATTGTTCAGGAAGATCAACGCCAACAGACCGCGATCCTCGATGATGACCGTGCGTGCCTGTGCCGCCTCATGGGCACGGTGTTCCAGAAAGGTGCGGATCTTGAGGATCGACAGCGCCATGTAGGTCGACAGAAGGAAAGCCCAGACCGGCATTTGCCCGACGGAACTCATCCACCAGACCACCACGGCCACGGCCGGGACATGCAAGGCCCAGCCCAGCAAGACCCGCCGGTCGCCGCGCCGCATCGCGCGCAGATCCCACAATGCAAAGGCCAGCGTGCCGATCACCGGCCCCAGCAGCATCCGCCCCGCCAGCGTATTGTTCAGCCGCAGCACGGCCTGCGCCCAGCGCGGCAATCGTCCCCAGATCCTTGGATCCATGAAGTTGCTTTCGGGATCGTCGTAAGGATCGGTCAGGATCGAGTCGCGGTGATGCGCCAGATGCGTGTCCCTGAATCGAAGGTAAGGCACCACCAGCGACAAGGCCGGAAAAACCAGCGCCGCATTCCACAATGGCGACCGAAACGGATGCCCGTGCAACATCTCATGCGTCAGCGAGGAATGCAGCGCCGCCGAAAAGACCACAAGCACCATGCCCAACGGCAACCAGAGCGCCGCCGCCCATGTGGTGCCCAGTGCCCAAAGCGCATAGCACAGCGCCAATAGTGCCAGCGTCGGCCATTCCAATCCGCGCAGACGCTCAGACATGGCGACCCCAGCGGATGCCAGCCCAGACGCGCTCGTAGACCAGATAGGTCAGGAACCCGATCACCGCGTTGATGACGGCCATACCGCCCCCGGCGATCAGCGACCCGGTAAAGGCAAAGCCGACCGCGGCCATGACCACCACGCCCATCAGTGTCCAAACGACGGATTTCACCAGCGTCCGCGCCCGCGTTTCCATGAAGCCTCCGATTTTTCTGAACTTTCCCGGGCACAGTAACGGCGCCGTGATCTCTTGCGCAGTCTGTCTATGGTTCACATTTCTCGGCAAACGTGATTTTTATCACATCATGACGGATATTCTCGACAAGCGCAGCCGCGCCGAACTCTTGCGCAAACGTCTGGACGAGGCGATGCGGCGGGCGGGATCGAATCAAACCGCGCTAGCACGGGCAGTCGGCGTGGATCGCTCGACCATCTCGCAACTGCTCAAGGATCAGGGTGCCCGCCTGCCGAATGCACATCTGGTGGGGGCCTGCGCGCAGGCGCTTGGCGTCTCCTCGGATTGGCTGCTGGGTCTGTCCGAACGCCCCGAAAGCGCCGCGGACCTGTTGTCAAACTCCATGACCCTGACCGAAGCCCCCCGCGCGCTGGTCGACGAGCAGATCTTTCGCTGGCACCGCGAGGCCGAGGGCTACAAGATCCGCCACGTGCCCGCCGCGCTGCCAGACATGCTCAAGACTCGGGCGGTGTTGGAATGGGAATACGGCCCACACCTTGGGCGCACCACGGAACAGGCGATCAATGCCTCGGCTGACCGGCTGGACTGGATGCGCGCGTCGCGGTCCGATTACGAAATAGCCCTGCCGCTCTACGAGGTTGAGAGCTTTGCCGAAGGTGTCGGTTATTATGCCGGTATCCCGGCCGAGGTGCGGCGCGCGCAATTGGCGCAATTGGCCGACCTCAGCCATGCGCTTTATCCCCGGATGCGGATTTACCTGTTCGACGCGCGGCGGCTGTATTCCGCACCGGTTACGGTCTTTGGCCCGCTGCTGGCGGTCCTCTACATGGGACGCAACTATCTGGCCTTTCGCGACACCGAACGGGTGACGGCGATCACCCAGCATTTTGACCACCTCGTGAAAGAGGCCAGCATCACCGCCCGCGCCCTGCCCGACCACCTGAACGCGCTGAAGACGCGGATCGGCGGATAATCTCACCAAGACCGCCCCCCCCCGGGGCCCGCACCTGTTGTTGATGCAGATCATTGGCGCATGGATTTTTCTTTTTACACTTTTCCTCCTCAACCAGCGAATTTCAGGGGAGGGAAGTTTCGCCATGAATATGAAGAGGACTGTTTTGACACTGGCCGCCACCTTGGCGGTGATTTCGACATCCGCAGTCGCGCAGGACGACGCCGGGCGCACCGAATACATGAGTGCCTGCGCGGGATGCCACGGGGAAACCGGTATGGGGGACGGACCGCTGGCCGAACTGCTGAAGGTTCACACCCCGAACCTGACGACTCTGGCCAAAGAAAAGGGCGACGGCGCGTTCCCGTTTGAATATGTCGTCTGGATGGTCGACGGACGAAAGATCATTCGTGCGCACGGCAGCACGATGCCGATCTGGGGTGAAAGGTATCAGTCCACGGCAAGCAGCGAACGCGGAGAGACCGCGGACATGGTTGCGAAGGGGCGCATCCTGTCCCTCGTCAACTACCTCGAGTCGATCCAGCAGTAGGCCCTGTCAGGCAGGGGATCGCGCGCCATGGATGGCGCGCGACGCCGTTTCAGTAAGGCATGGGGTGCGCCTTGTGCACCTCGTCCAGCCGGGTCAACAGTTCGTCGCTCAGCACCACGTCGGCGGCGCCAAGCGCCTGTTCCAACTGGTCGAAGGTCGTTGCGCCAAAGATCGACGAGGCCACAATAGGCCGCCGCGCCGACCAGGCCAGCGCCATGTGCACCGGGTCCAACCCGAACTCGCGCGCCACGGCCAGATAGGCCTCGACCGCCTCGAAGACACGTGGCGATTTCCGCCCGCCCATGCTGTCGTTCAGGCTCATCCGCGATCCTTCGGGCACAGCGCCGCCTTGGTACTTGCCCGTCAGAAAGCCCGCGCCCAGCGGCGAGAAGGGCAACAGGCCCACATCCTCATAGACCATCAGCTCGGCCAGATCGGTGTCGGCCAGCCGGCAGAGCAGCGAATATTCGTTCTGGATCGACGCGACGCGCGGACCGCCGCTGCGCTCGGCCGCGTCCAGCCACATCTTGGTGCCCCATGCGCTGTCGTTTGACAGGCCAAAGGCGCGGATTGTCCCGCGCTCGACCTCGGCCTGAAGCGCACCAAGGCAATCCGCGATATCCTGTTCCACCTGTTCCTTCGTCCAGCCCGACTTCGACGGATCGAAACGCCAGTTCTGACGGAACATATAGCTGCCCCGGTTCGGCCAGTGGAACTGGTAGAGATCCACGTGATCGGTTTTCAACCGCTTCAGCGAGGCGTCCAGCGTGGGCCGGATGGTCTTGGACGAAATCGGCGCGCCGTCCCGAACAAGGCTGCCTTCGCCGGAATGCTTGGTGGCAAGGATGAACTCTGACCGCCGGCCAGAGGCCGTGATCCAGTCGCCGATCACCTCTTCGGTGCGCCCGATGGTTTCGGCCCGCACCGGGTTGACCGGATACATCTCGGCCGTGTCGACAAAATTGATGCCCGCGTCCAGCGCCCGGTCCAGTTGCCGATGCCCCTCCTCGGGCGGGGTCTGGTTGCCGAAAGTCATCGTGCCAAGGCACAGTTCCGAGACCTGTAGGCCGGTTCGGCCCAGAGGGTTCATTTTCATGGGAAATGCCCCGCATATTGTTCGCTTTGGCGCTAACATGGCGATCCCCACCGCGAAGGCAAGGGGCACGGGGGATGGCCCGGCCCGCCTGTTGATCCAGAGCCGCACGACTCATCTTGAGAACAAAAGCGGAACATTATAGACTGACGGCATGACGATGGCCTCTGCTTCCGCCCTGCTTTCGCGCCGCCCCCATGCGCCGCCCCCCGCGCTGACGCTTTGGCGCGACATCGCGCTGCCGCTGGCGCGGGTGCATGAAATCTGCGGACAGGCGCGGCGCACGCTGGCCTTGCAGGTGGCGGCGCAGGCGGGCGGGCCGGTGATCTGGATCAGCCGCCGCCACAGCCCGGATCAGCTGAACCCCTGCGGCATGACGGCCTTTCTGCCGCCGGGCGAGGTGATCTTTGCCGCCACCGACCGCCCCGATGACAGTCTCTGGACCATGGAAGAGGCGCTGCGCAGCGGGGCGGCCCCCGTGGTGGTGGCCGATCTGGCCGAACCGCCTGCCATGACGCCGGTGCGCCGGTTGCACCTCGCGGCAGAGGCCGGGGCCGGCATGGGCCTCTGCCGCCCGCTGGGCCTGCTTCTGACGCCGGGCGCCGGGGGTGCCCCCGGGGTCGAAACCCGGCTGCGCTGTGATCCGGTCCATGCGCCGGGGCAAACCGCATGGCGGATCGAACGCCTGCGCGCCCGGATGATGCCGCCCAAGGTCTGGCGGCTGGAGGACGGGCGCCTGCACCCCTGGTCCGATGATGCCTCCCGGCGTGACCCAAATGGCACAAAGGCACAAACGACAGAAATTTGTCGCGAAGCCACCTGACGCGAGTCGTCAAAAGGCGCAGAAACGCCCCATGCGACTGGTCATCTCTTTTGCCTCATTGTTTCTTTCCGTCATCCTGCTCCAGCTTTCGTCGGGCAGCGTCGGCCCGCTGGACGCCCTGTCCGGGCTGGCGCTGAACTTTACCACGGCGCAGATCGGCTTTCTTGGTTCGGCACATTTTGCAGGGTTTTTCGTGGGGTGCTGGTGGGCGCCCCGCCTGATGGGGGCTGTCGGCCATTCGCGCGCCTTCGCCGCCTTCACCGCGCTGGGCACCATCGGCATCCTTGGCCACGTGCTGATCGACGACCCCTATGCATGGGCCGCGCTACGGATCGGACAGGGGCTTTGCGTCGCCGGTTGTTATACCGTGATCGAGGCATGGCTGCATGCCAAGGTGACCAATGCCAACCGGGGCCGCGCCACCGGGGCCTATCGCCTTGCGGACATCACCGCCTCGCTGGGCGCACAGCTGATGATCTCGGTCCTGCCGCCCGCGCATTACGTCAGCTACACGCTGCTGGCGCTGCTCTGCACCGCGGCCCTGCTGCCGCTGACCCTGTCGCGGCTCAGCCCGCCCGCAACCCCTGATGCGCCCCGGTTGGAACCCCGGCTGGCATGGCAACGCTCGCCGCTGGCCGTGGCCGGGGTGATCGTGGCGGCGCTGTCGGGGTCGTCCTTCCGCATGGTCGGGCCGCTCTATGGCACGGGGGTTGGTCTGGAAACCACCCAGATCGCCTTTTTCCTTGCCTCCTTCGTGGCCGGGGGCGCGCTGGCGCAATACCCGGCAGGCTGGCTGGCGGACCGCTATGACCGGCGCTGGGTGCTGATCTGGCTGTCCATCGCCGCCATCGGAAGCTGCATCCTGACCGCCACCGTTTCGGGCCTGTCGACCACGGGGATCATGTTGATGGCCGCGCTGTTCGGCCTGACCACCTTCCCGATCTTCTCGATCGCGGCGGCCCACGCGCATGACTTTGCCGTTTCCGAGGAACGGATCGCCCTTTCGGCGGCGCTGATGTTCTGGTTCGCGGTCGGAGCCATCGCCGCACCATGGCTCGCCTCGCTGCTGATCGAATGGTACGGACCGCCCGCGCTCTTCATGATGGTTGCGGTGGGCCATGCCTTTCTGGTGGTCTTTGGCCTGCTGCGGATGCGCACCGGCCGCGCCAAGGCCACCAGCACGCGCTACATCTACACACCGCGGTCGTCCTTCCTTGTCGGGCGCCTGCTGTCGGGCAGCCGTGACCGCGACGACCGGTGAGACAGAGCGCGCGGGTTCCCTTCGCCCGCGCTCTCGGCTACATCCTCGCGCAAACCGCAAGGAATGAAACGCCATGGCCCGCCATCTGATCACCTCCGCCATTCCCTATATCAACGGCATCAAGCACCTGGGCAACCTCGTGGGCAGCCAGCTGCCCGCCGATCTTTATGCCCGCTACCTGCGCGCCCGCGGACACGAGGTTCTGTTCCTCTGTGCCACGGACGAACACGGCACCCCGGCCGAACTGGCCGCCGCCAAGGCAGGCAAGCCCGTCGCCGAATATTGCGCCGAGATGTGGGAAGTGCAGGCGAAACTGGCCGATGGATTCCGTCTGTCCTTCGACCATTTCGGCCGTTCGTCCTCGGAGCAGAACCGCAAGCTGACGCAGCATTTCGCCAAGGTGCTGGACGACAACGGGCTGATCGCCGAGGTCAGCGAGACGCAGATGTATTCCCACGCGGACGGACGCTATCTGCCCGACCGCTATATCGAGGGCACCTGCCCCAACTGCGGCTTCGAATCGGCCCGCGGCGACCAGTGCGACAACTGCACCAAGCAGCTTGACCCGGTGGACCTGATCAACCCGCATTCGACAATTTCCGGCTCGACCGATCTGGAAATGCGCGAGACCAAACACCTGTACCTGCGCCAGTCCGTCATGAAGGACGAGATCGAGGAGTGGATCGACACCCGCGTCGGCTGGCCCGTTCTGACCACCTCGATTGCCAAGAAATGGCTGAACGATGGCGATGGTCTTCAGGATCGCGGCATCACCCGCGATCTCGACTGGGGTGTGCCCGTGCAAAAGGGCGACGCGCCGTGGCCCGGCATGGAAGGCAAGGTGTTCTACGTCTGGTTCGACGCCCCCATCGAATACATCGCCTGTAGTCAGGAATGGGTCGATGCGGGCAAGGGTGACGACTGGGCGCGTTGGTGGCGCACCGACAAGGGGGCCGAGGACGTGCGCTATACCCAGTTCATGGGCAAGGACAACGTCCCCTTCCACACGCTGTCCTTCCCGGTGACGATCCTTGGCTCCAAGGAGCCGTGGAAGCTGGTCGATTACATCAAGTCCTTCAACTACCTGAACTATGACGGCGGCCAGTTCAGCACCTCGCGCGGGCGCGGTGTCTTCATGGATCAGGCGCTGGACATCCTGCCCGCCGACTACTGGCGCTGGTGGCTGTTGTCGAACGTGCCGGAAAGCTCGGACAGCGAATTCACCTGGGCAAGCTTCCAGTCGGGCGTCAACAAGGACCTCGCCGACGTGCTGGGCAACTTTGCCAGCCGCGTGACCAAATTCTGCCGCTCGAAGTTCTCCGAGGCGGTCCCCGAAGGCGGGACGCAGGGCGAGGCCGAGGCCAAGCTGATCGCGGACCTGACCGCCAAGATCCGCGAATACGAAACCCACATGGAAGCGATCGAGATCCGCAAGGCCGCCGCCGCCCTGCGTGCCGCATGGGTTCTGGGCAATGAATACCTGCAAGAGGTCGCCCCGTGGACGACCTTCAAGACAGACCCGGAACAGGCCGCGATGCAGATCCGGCTGGCGCTGAACATGATCCGCCTCTACGCGGTGATCTCGGGCCCCTTCATCCCCGACGCCAGCGCCGAACTGCTGGAGGCCATGCATGCCGAAGGCGCGGACTGGCCCGATGACGTGGCCGCCGCACTGGCCACCCTGCCCGCAGGCCATGCCTTTACCGTCCCGGATGTGACCTTCCGCAAGATCACCGATGCGGAACGCGAGGAATGGGCCGAACGCTTTGCAGGCAAGCGGGACTGACCCGATACCGGTGCGCCAGCTTCTTGGCGCACCGACCCGGCCAACATCAAACCGGTGATTTGTGGCACCCCGGCCAAGGCGCGTTGACAGCCTTCGGTCCGCTTGCTAACCCGCGCGCCTCACCGAGCAGGGGCAGCACATGGCACGCAAGCGCAAGGGTCGCGACATTTCCGGTTGGTTGATCGTCGACAAACCGGCGGGGATGACTTCGACCTCGGTCGTCAACAAGGTTCGCTGGGCGCTGGACGCCAAGAAAGCCGGCCATGCCGGCACGCTGGACCCGGAGGCAACCGGCGTTCTGGCCGTGGCCCTTGGCGAGGCGACCAAGACCGTGCCCTATATCACCGATGCGCTGAAGGCGTACCAATTCACGGTTCGTTTCGGGCAGGCCACCAATACCGATGACGCCGAAGGCGAGGTGATCGCTACCTCCGACCTGCGTCCTACCGATGATGAGATCAAGGAAGCCCTGCACGGTTTCGTCGGAGAGATCATGCAGGTGCCGCCACAGTTCTCGGCGGTCAAGATCGACGGCGAACGTGCCTACAAACGCGCCCGCGACGGCGAGGAAATGGAGATCGCCGCCCGCCCCCTGTGGGTCGAGGAACTGGTGCTGACAGACCGTCCCGATGCCGATCACGCCGTGTTGGAAATGACCTGCGGCAAGGGTGGATACGTGCGTTCGATCGCGCGGGATCTGGGCCGCGCTCTGGGCTGTCACGGCCACGTCCTGCGCCTGCGCCGCATCTGGTCCGGCCCGTTCGACGCGGAACAGGGGCTGAGCATCGACACCATCGACGCGCTTGCCAAGTCGCCAGAGCTGGACACGCATCTTCTGCCGCTGGAAATCGGCCTGACCGACCTGCCTGAACTGAAATGCACTGCCGAAGGCGCGACGCGCCTGCGCAACGGCAACCCCGGCATGGTGATCCCGGGCAAGGTCGAATACGGAGACGAAGCCTGGGCCAGCTTTGACGGCAAGCCGGTGGCAGTTGGCCGTTTCAAATCCGGCGAACTGCACCCGTCGAGGGTCTTCAACCTGCCCGACTGAGGCGCGCCCAAAGGGACGGTGGGTGGGGCGATACGGGTCCGTAGGACCCGAGAGCGTCACCCGCCGTCAGCGCAGCATCGCCAGCCATTTGTTCAGCGCGGCCAGCGACTCTGGTTCATCGAGGAACGGGATGTGCCCGCGCCCCGCAACCTCGACCCCGATCATGTCCGGGCGGCGTTTCTGCATCTCGGCAAAACACTCCGCCGTCAGCAGGTCCGAATTTTCGCCCCGCAAGGCACACAGCGGCAGCCCTGCCAGCGCATCGAACAGCGGCCACAGATCCGGCGCGGGCTGCGCCCCGCCGCCCAGCACCGCATCCCGCAGCCGCGCGTCATAGGTCAGCTCCAGCCCCTCGGGCGTTTCCCGGAACAGGCGCTCGGCTTCTTCCTTCCAACGGCTTTCGGGCACGCCGACAAAACCCGTCAGCAACTCGGCCCGGCGTGCAGCGACCTCCTCCAAGGTCTTCATCGGCGGCACACGGCCCAGATAGCCCTCGATATACTTCAACCCCGGCTCGGCGATTTCCGGGCCAATGTCGTTCAGCGCTACGCCCAGCAGCCGATCCTTGGCCGTCGCGGCCAGCACCATGGCAATCAGCCCGCCGCGCGACGTGCCCAGCACCGCCGCCTTTTCCAACCCAAGATGATCCAGCAGCTCCAGCGCATCGCGCCCCTCGACCGGGATCTGGTAGGTCTCATGCGGGGCCCAGTCGGACTGTCCCCGCCCGCGATAATCCAGCCGTATCAGCCTGACGCCCGTCAGATGCGGGGCGACGAAATCGAAATCCCGCCCGTCGCGCGTCAGCCCGGCAAGGCACAACAGCGGCAGGCCCTCGCCCTCATCGCGGTAGAACAGGGACACGCCATCAGAGGTTTCGAAACGCGGCATCACACAAGCTCCGGGATGGTGGTCAGGTCGGTCAGTACATGCGCCGGCGCCGCCATCAGGCGATCCACCGGCAGGCTCATGCGGTTCACCCATGCCGTCTGAAAACCATAGGCCGCGGCCCCGGCGGCATCCCAGCCGTTGGACGAGACGAACAGCACCTCATCCGGCGCGGTGCCGAACTCCTCGCCCACAAGGTCATAGACCACGCGCGCAGGCTTGAAGATGCCCACCTGCTCCACCGACAACAAGGCTTGCAGGAACTCGCCAATGCCGGCGCTGTCCACCGCGCCCTCCAGCATGTCGCGGTTGCCGTTCGACAGGATCGCCGCGCCGATGCCGCGCGCCTTCAGTTGCGCCAGCATGAACGGCACCTCGCGATAGGCGGGCAATTCCCAGTAGAGCGCCAACAGACGTTCGCGCAGTTCCGGATCGTCCAGCCCCGCGCGCTCCATGGCCCAGTCCAGCCCGTCCTTGGTGACCTCCCAGAAGGGGACGTAATCGCCGGTGATCGCGCGCAGCCAGCTATATTCCAGCTGCTTTGCCCGCCAATCTGCCGCCAGTTGCGGCCAGACCTCGGCCAGCGCCCCGCGCCCCGGTTCCTCTGCCGCGACGCGCGCCGCCCCTGCCACGTCGAACAGCGTGCCATAGGCATCGAAAACGCAAAGCTTGATCGCCATGAACCCCTCCTCCCCGGTTTCGCGGCCACCCTGACACGGGTGCGGACGGTCGGAAACCCCGTTCCGGGCGCAATGGCCGCAGGGGGCCGATTTGCAAACCGGGTCCGGGATGCGTATCTTGCGCCAAATCCGAGCACCCGGGACGCCCCCGGCCTCAGCCAATCACCCCCCGACATACAGAGGTTTCCCATGACGCAGGTCAAATCCGGCGACACCGTGCGCATTCATTACACCGGCACCCTTTCCGACGGCACCACCTTCGATTCCAGCCAGGGCCGCGACCCGCTGCAATTCGAAGTTGGCTCGGGCCAGATCATTCCCGGCCTCGACAAGGCGATCCCCGGCATGACGGTCGGCGACAAGAAAACGGTTCAGGTTCCCGCGGACGAAGCCTATGGCCAATCCAACCCCGAAGCGCGTCAGGACGTGCCGCGTTCTGAAATCCCGGCAGAAATCCCGCTCGACCTCGGCACACAGTTGCAGGTTCAGGCCCCCGGCGGTCAGGTCATGCCCGTGACCGTGGTCGCCGTCACCGAAGAAGTCGTGACGCTGGACGCCAACCACCCGCTGGCCGGCAAAGACCTGACCTTTGACATCGAGCTGGTCGAGATCGCCTGACCGGTCAGGAAAAGATTGCGCCGGGGGCTGCGCTCCCGGCATGCTGGGCCTGTCGCATCCCTTGCACAGGCCCTTTTTCATGTCCCGTTTCCTGACCCCGATCCTTGCCTTTCTCACCGTTTTCGCCATCACCGGCCCGGCCTCCGCTGGACAATGGACCCAGTTGCAGCCCGCCGACTACGGCGATTGCAGCCTGCGGTTCGAAGGCCCGATCGAAAAGGGCGACTTGATGCGCGCCGTCGAACAGGACCTTCTGGCCGGGTTCAACGCGCGGATCTGCCTGAACAGCCCCGGCGGCTCGCTGGGCGAGGTGCTGTCTTTCCTCCGGGCGGCCAATGGCGAACAGGGCGGATTCTTTTTCGGCACTCGCGTGCGGACGGGCGATGAATGCCTTTCGTCCTGTGCGATCCTGTTCATGTTCGGACAGGCCTTCGGCGCCAACAGCCCCTACCCCAGTCGCCAGATGGAACCGGGTGCCCGGCTCGGCTTTCATTCACCGTTCATTCGTGACGGTGCAGCGCCGGCAGCCTCGGATTCCGAGGTGTTCAACATCGCGCTTCAGGTGGCCAAGCTCTTGGCCGACAGCTCTTACAAGGCGCTGACCGCCTCAGGCCCGGCCCTACCGCCGGAATTGCTGGCCATTGTGCTTGGTACGCCGTCGGCCGAGATGCGTTATGTCGACACCATCGCCGAACTGAAGTTGATGGACATCGAGCTATCAGACGACCTTGAAAGCAAGGTGGTCTTTCCCGACCGCCCCGAAACCTTCGAACGTCTGTATCGCCAGATCTGCATCAGCTCGCACACGCTGACCTACCGACAGCATTTCGTCGGCGAAGGCTATGAGTTTGCCGATCTTCTGGCCCGCGCCACGGCCCCGGAGTTCTATGGACCGGACTACAAGATCCACGTCACCGAACGCGACCCGGCCGAGGGGTACAGCCCGGAACGCCGTCGCGCCGTCCTGACAGGCCCAAGCTACAGCGTGCCCGGCTGGTTCAGCGTCGGCGCGCAACAGTATTGCCGGGTGGAACTGACGCTGGAACCGGCCCCCGGCGGCGTCCGCGTGACCTCTTATGGCGTCGATTTCGGCCAAGAGATCAACACGGAACTGACCCGGGTGCCGGATTGGGAAGGGGCCGTTCACGTAACCCCCGGCGGGCTGCTGCCGCTGGACACCCGCTACGGCCATTGAGGCCGCGCGGGCAGAAGGTCCCTTTTTCCCGCCGCCCCCACGCGCTACACCAAGCGCAAAAGGGAGGCTCAGCCCATGCAGATGGCTCAATTCGGCGATCTTCGCCTGCACTACAGCGTCACCGGACCCAAAGACGGCACGCCCGTGGTCTTTGCCAATTCGCTGGGCACCGATTACCGCCTCTGGGATGAAATCCTGCCGCTGCTGCCTGACGGGCTGCGGATCCTGCGCTATGACAAGCGCGGACACGGCCTGTCCGACACACCAAAAGGACCGTACAGCATGGGGGCGCTGGTCACGGACATCGAACGGTTGATGGACCACACAGGGTTCAAGAACGCGGTTTTTGTCGGCCTGTCCATCGGCGGGATGATCGCACAGGGGCTTGCGGCCAAGCGGCTGGACCTTGTGCGCGCGATGGTCCTGTCGAACACCGCCGCCAAAATCGGCACACGTGACATGTGGGGCGACCGCATCCGCGCGGTCCAAGACGGCGGGCTGGACGCCATCGTCGATCCGACGATGGACCGCTGGTTTTCGAAACCTTTTCACGATGACGCGTCCTTTCCGGCATGGCGCAACCTGTTCCTGCGCACTCCGGACGAGGGGTGGACCGGGTGCGCCGCCGCCATCGCGGGCACCGATTTCATCAGTTCGACCAGCGGGCTGCGCCTGCCGACACTGGCCATCGCAGGGTCCGAAGACGGATCGACCCCGCCGGATCTGGTATTTGAAACCGCCGACCTGATCCCCGGTGTCCAGAAACACCTGATCCGCGGCGCCGGCCACCTGCCCTGCGTCGAGAAGCCCGGGGAATATGCCGAGGTGCTGACCGGCTTCCTCAAGGCGCAGGGCGCGGTCTGACCCCATGGCGCGGTTCCTGCTGATCCATGGCGCCTCGCATGGGGCATGGTGCTGGCGCGACGTGGTGCCCGCGTTAGAAGCGCTGGGCCATAAGGCGACAGCCATCGACCTGCCCTCGCACGGGGCGGATCCGACCCCGGTCAATGACGTGACGCTGGATCTATACGCTCAGGCGATTTGCCGTCACCTGACTGTTCCCGCCGTGCTTGTCGGTCATTCGATGGGCGGCTACGCGATCACCCGCGCCGCGGAAATGGCCCCGGACAATATCCAGCGCCTTGTCTATCTTTGCGCGCACACGCCATGGCCGGGCAAAACAATGGCCGAGATGCGCTTTCTCGGGGCGACCCAGCCGCTGGCCCCGGCCCTGCGCGCCGCGGCCGACGGGTTGTCGCACAGTTTCGACCTCGGCATGGCGCCGGACCTGTTCTATCAGGACTGCCCGCAAGAGGCGGTGGACTACGCCCTGCCCCGGCTGTGCCCGCAGGCGCTGGCCCCCGCGAAAACCGTGGTCGAGCTGACGGCAAATTCGCAGGACAAGCCCCGCAGCTATATCCTTTGCCGCAAGGACGGGGCGATTCCGCCCGACCTGCAAGAGAAATTGACCACCCGGTTTGCGCCCGAAGACGTGCACGAACTGGACAGTGGCCATTCGCCCTTCTTCTCGATGCCCGACCGGCTGGCCGATCTGCTGCACCGGATCGCGACCCAGACGCCCTGACAGGAGCCACCATGTCCGCCACGCCTTTTGACAGCACGCATCTGCATCGCCTCTTTCAGACAGGCGAAACCGCCCGCCTGTTTTCCGACAGCGCCGAAATCCGCGCCATGATGCTGGTCGAGGCCGCGCTGGCACAGGCACAGGCGGCACAGGGTGTCATCCCCGAGGTTTCGGCCGCCGCGATCCAACGCGCCAGCCTGGAATGCCAGATCGACCCGGCCGAACTGGCCGAGGCGACGGGGCAGAACGGCGTCGTCACACCTGCCTTCGTCGCCGCCTTCCGCAAGGCGATGAGCGCGCCGGAACACGCCCAATACCTGCATTGGGGCGCGACCTCGCAAGATATACAGGACACCGCTTTGATGCTGCGCCTTCGGCAGGCTCTGGCCCAGCAAGAGGAACGGTTGCGTGCAACGCTTTCGGCGCTGGCGCGTCTTGCAAGGGACCATGCGGAAACGCCAATGGCCGCGCGCACTTATGGCCAGCATGCCACGCCCACCAGCTTTGGCGCGCAGGTCGCCGCCTGGGGATGGCCACTGGTCGAGGCGCTGGAGGCGCTGCCGGCCCTGCGTGCCAAGGCCCTGCGAGTGTCGTTGTCCGGGGCGGCCGGGACGGCCTCGGCGCTTGGCCCCGACCCCGCCGCGTTGCGGACCATGATGGCAGAGAAACTGGGCCTGACCGATCCCGGCCACAGCTGGCACAGCGACCGGGGGCCAATCCTTGATATTGCCGGTTGGTTCACTCGTGTGACTCTGGCTGCTGGCAAATTGGGTGAGGATCTGGTCCTTGCCACCCAAAGCGGCATCGGTGAGGTGCGCCTTGGGGGGGCCGGTTCCTCTTCGACCATGCCGCAGAAACAGAACCCCGTGGCACCCTCGGCGCTGGTGGCGCTGGCCCGCCATGCGCAGGGCCTGAACGCCACGCTGCAAGGCACCACCCTGCACCGTCAGCAACGGGATGGCGCGGCGTGGTTCACCGAATGGCTCTGTCTGCCGCAACTGGTCTTGTCCTCCGCCGCCGCGATGGCCCACGCGCAGGCGCTGGCGGAAACGCTGACGCCCGACGCCGATGCCATGGCCGCAACGCTGAACGCCACGGGCGGGCTGTTGATGGCCGAGGCGCTGTCCTTCGCGCTGGCCAAGACCATGCCCCGCCCCGAGGCTCAGGCCCTGACAAAAACACTGTGCATACAGGCGCGCGACAACGGTCAACCGCTGGAACAGGTGGCACGTGCAGCCCACCCGGACCTGCCCGCAAGCCTCTTTGACCCCCGTCACCAGATGGGCACCGCCCCGGCGGAGGCCCGCGCCTTTGCCGACGCGGTGGCCACGCTATCCGCCTGACGTAACTTACCGTTGCGTCACGCCCCGCATCCGACGGGGCCAATGTCGCTTTTAAGACAGCACGCCGCGCCCGGCCCCGCGCACCCTGCCCGCAAAGCCAAAGGGAACCTCCCATGACATCCATTCGCGCCGCGGTCTGCACCGCCTTCGATGCGCCGCTTCAGATCGAGGACCTCAACCTGCGCGCCCCCGGGCCGGGAGAGATCGAGGTCACGCTGGAAGCCGTCGCCATCTGCCATTCCGATATCTCCTACGCCGAAGGGGCCTGGGGCGGGACATTGCCCGCCGTCTATGGGCACGAGGCCGCCGGGCGCATCACCGCGCTTGGCGACGGCGTCAGCGGGCTGAACAAGGGCGACCGCGTCGTCGTCACGTTGATCCGCGCCTGCGGCACCTGCCCGAACTGCGCCACCGGCAAGCCGACGATCTGCGTGGGTGACCGGGAAACCGCCCCGGTGCTGACGCGCGCCGATGGCACACCGGTGGAACAGGCCATGCACTGCGGGGCTTTCGCGGAAAAGGTCGTGGTCGATCAAAGTCAGGCCGTCGCCCTGCCCGACGACATGCCCCCCGAGGCCGTCTGCCTGCTGGCTTGTGGTGTCATCACCGGCATCGGTGCCGTGATCAACGCGGGCCGCATGCGCCCGGGCGAAGACGTGGTGGTGATCGGCGCGGGGGGTGTCGGGCTGAACGCCATCCAGGGCGCGCGCATCGGCGGTGCCCGTCGTATCGTCGCCGTCGACATGAGCGAGGAAAAGCTGGAAACCGCCCGCGCCTTTGGGGCCACCCATGGCGTGCTTGCCAGTGATAAAGCCCCGTGGAAAACTGCCATGGATGCGCTGGGGCGTGGCGCCGATGTGGTCGCCGTCACCGTCGGGGCCATTCCCGCCTATGACACCGCCATGCGCTATATGGGCTGGGGCGGCCGCATGGTCATGATCGGCATGCCCCATACCGGGGCCATGGCCCAATACGAACCCGTCGTTCCCGCCTTCATGGGGCAGCACATGATCGGTTCCAAGATGGGCGATGTAGTGATCCAGCGCGACATCCCGTGGATGGCCGACCTGTATCGGCAAGGCCGACTGAAACTGGATGAACTGGTCTCGGGCCGCTGGCGGCTGGACCAGATCAACGAGGCGATTGCCGACACCAAGACCGGCGGCGCGCGCCGCAACGTGATCCTCTTCGACACCTGACGCCCCAAAGACCGGTCGCCCCGCCCGCAGCGGGGCGCACCCAGACAGCAAAAGGGACGCCCGATGAAACTCCGCGACCTCGACATCATCGTCACCGCACCGCCCGCGCCGGGCTGGGGCGGGCGTTATTGGATCCTCGTCAAGCTGACCACCGATGACGGCATCACCGGATGGGGCGAATGTTACGCCTCTTCCGTCGGGCCGGATGCCATGCGCGCGGTGATCGGCGATGTCTTTGCCCGTTACTTCGAGGGTGAAAACCCTGAGAACATCGAACGCATCTATCGCCGGACTTATTCCTCGGGCTTTACCCAGCGGCCCGACCTGACGGTCATGGGCGCGTTTTCCGGGTTGGAAATCGCCTGCTGGGACATTCTTGGCAAGGCGCGGAACCGCCCTGTCTGGGCCCTGCTGGGCGGCATGATGAACGAACGCGTGCGCGCCTATACCTATCTCTACCCGCTGCCCCGGCACGAGATGGATGCCTTCTGGACCTCGCCTCAGCTTGCGGCCGAGGCGGCGCTGGATTGCGTCGACCGGGGCTATACGGCGGTGAAATTCGACCCCGCAGGCCCCTATACCATGCGCGGCGGGCATCAGCCGGGGATGCGCGACATTTCAATGTCGGTGGCCTTCTGCAAGGCCATCCGCGAGGCCGTGGGCGACCGTGCCGACCTGCTGTTCGGCACCCATGGCCAGTTCAACACCTCAGGCGCCATCCGGCTGGGTCAGGCTCTGGAACCCTATCTGCCGCTCTGGTTCGAGGAACCGATCCCGCCGGACAACCTGCTGGAATTCGCCGAGGTGGCACGCGCCGTGCGCATCCCCATCGCCACCGGCGAACGGCTGACCACCCGCGCCGAGTTCGCCGCCTTGCTGCGCACAGGCGGCGCCAAGATCCTGCAACCGGCGCTTGGCCGTGCGGGCGGCATCTGGGAAATGCGCAAGCTGGCCGCCATGGCCGAAAGCTTCAACGCCGAGATGGCGCCGCATCTTTATGCCGGGCCGATCGAATGGGCCGCAAATATCCAGTTGGCCGTGTCGATCCCCAACCTGCTGCTGGCGGAAACTATCGAAACACCGTTCCACGATGCTCTGATCAAGGGCAGCATTCGGGTGGAAAACGGCTTTGTCCCCGCGCCTGCGGCCCCCGGTCTGGGCATCGAGGTGGACGAGGAACTGGCCCGAGCGCATCCCTACACCGGTGACGGATTGCACCTGCAAATGCAGGACGCGCCCTGCGACTATGCGCTTGGAAATGCCTTCCAGGGGGGAGCTCCGCCGGTCACCGAATCATGATCTCGCAATTCCCATGCGGGCGGGCTATATTAAAAGAAAAAGACAAGTCGCGAGTCCCATGGAAGACCTGAGCAAGACCATCGCTCCGCCTGAGGAGATGGAAACCAATGCCAAACATGCAGCCGCCTTTCTCAAGACGCTGGCGCATGAAGGGCGGCTGATGATCCTTTGCCACCTTGGCAATGGAGAGAAGTCCGTTGGCGAATTGGAAGATCTCCTGGGCATCCGTCAGGCCGCCGTCAGCCAGATGCTGGCGCGCCTGCGAGAAGAGGGGCTGGTCAGTACCCGGCGCGACGGCAAGACGATCTATTACAGCCTTGCCAATGACAATACGAGCCGGGTGATCGGCTTGCTTTACGACATTTTCTGCGCCCAGCCCGATGGCGAGTGCTAAGCCGGATTTCACCGGGCCAGAGCTGTGTCGCCTGACCGCCTGCGAGGTGGTCGATCTGTTGCACCGTGGCGACGTTCGCCCGACCGATCTGGTGCAGGCCAGCCTTGACCGCGTCGCCCAGACGACACCCGCGATCAATGCCATGGTCACAACCTGCCCGGACCGGGCACACGACGCCGCGCAAGAGGCCGATGCCATCAGCCTTCTGGGTGGATTGCCCATTGGTATCAAGGATCTGACACCGGTTGCCGGGGTACGGACCACCTTTGGCACTCCGGGGTTGGCAGATCACATCCCGACTGCCTCGGACCCGATGGTGACGCGGCTGGAAACGCGCGGTGCGGTTGTCATCGGCAAGACCAACACCCCGGAAATGGGGGCCGGCGCCAACACCTTCAATGCGGTCTTTGGTGCCACCCGTAACCCATGGGACACCACGATGAACGCCGGCGGTTCATCGGGCGGGGCGGCAGCGGGGCTTGCATCGGGAGAGGTCTGGCTGTCACAGGGGTCTGACCTTGGCGGCAGTCTGCGCACACCGGCCAGTTTCTGCGGCGTCGTGGGCCTGCGGCCCTCGCCGGGTCTTGTGGCCAGCCCAGGCGGCGACGGGTTCAACGCCTTTCCGGTCGAGGGGCCGATGGCCCGTACGGTCGAGGATTGCGCCCTGTTGCTGGATGCCATGACCGGACTGGACCCGGTATCGCCCATCTCCTTCCCCCCGGTCGAAGGCGGCTATCTTGCCGCCTGTCGTCACGATGCCGGACAGATCCGGATCGGCTTTGCCCCCGATCTGGGCGGGCTGGCCCCGGTCGAGCCCGAAATGGCGCAGATCCTTTCCGCCGCGCTGACCCGGCTGGAGGCTTCGGATATCACCGTGGACGAAGATGCGCCGCAGGTGCCCGGCATCAACCGGACCTTCCGCGTCTTTCGCGCGCTTGGCATGTGGACCAGCTATCGAGCTACGCCGGAACGGATCACATCGCGGTACAAACCGACGCTCAAGGCCAATATCGAACAGGGTCGGCACCTGACCGTGGACCAGATCGCCGAGGCGAACCTGACACGTGCCCGCCTGTATGAGACCATGCGGCGCTACCTTGAACGCTATGACGTGCTGGCCTGCCCGGTCACGGGGATCGGTCCGCTTCCGGTCGAGATTGAATACCCGACAGAGGTGGCCGGGCAGCCTTGCGAGGATTATCTCGACTGGCTGCGTTTCGCTTTTCTGGCAACGCTTTGCGGCCTGCCTGCCCTGTCCCTGCCCATCGGGCGCGATGCTCGGGGCCTACCGGTGGGCTTGCAACTGATCGGTCGCCCAAGAGGTGAAGCCCGGTTGCTGCAAGTGGCCCGCCGGCTAGAGCAGGCGACCGGGTTCAAGGCCGGACCCATCGACCCGAACGTCACCCATACCGGATAAAAAAGGCGGCCTTTCAGCGAAAGACCGCCTTTGCCCGCTACTCTGCGGCCTTTGCCTCGGCCCATTCCCAAGGCCGGACAAAATCGCCCAGAACCTTGCCCACGTCCGCCTCGGAGGCGCCGTTGGCTTCGACCTGCGCCACCAGCCCGCGACTTTTGTGGTCGACAACCCCGACAACGCGCGCCGCGCAATGCGCCTTTTCCAGCGCCGCATTATAGACGCGCGTGATCGCGTGTTTGCGCAGGTCCGGCTTGAACACCTTGCCCACGGCGGTCTTGGGCAGTTCCGGCAGGATCGTCATGTGCTTGGGATGCGCCGCGCGTTCGTGCACGTGAACCTTGGCATGTTCCAGCAGTTCTTCCTCGGTCGCTTCGGCCCCCGCGACCAGTTCGACAAAGGCGCAGGGCAACTCTCCCGCATGGGCATCGGGCTGACCGATCGCGCCGGCAAAGGCCACCGCAGGATGCGCCAGCAGCGCCTCTTCGATCTCGGCCGGGTCAATGTTGTGCCCGCCGCGAATGATCAGGTCCTTGGCCCGCCCGGTGATCCACAGGTAGCCGTCCGCATCAAGCCGCCCAAGGTCACCAGTGCGCAGATGCGTGCCAAAGTGGAACAATTCGGCGTTTTTCGCCGCTTCGGTATAGGTCTTGCCCACGTAGACGCCGGGGTTCGAGACACAGATCTCGCCGATCTCGTCCACCGCGCATTCCACGGGCGCACCGTCCACAACCTTGACGATCTTGACGTCCGTATAGGGGAAAGGCACCCCGACCGACCCGACCTTCTTTTCTCCGTCCACCGGGTTTACCGCCACAAGGCAGGTCGCCTCGGTCAGGCCGTACCCTTCACAGATGGTGACGCCGCAGGCGCTTTCGAACCGCTTGAACAATTCCATCGGCATCGGGGCAGAGCCGGAAAAGGCGATCTGGATCGAAGAAATATCCGCATTCACCTTGCGTTGCATCAGCGCGGAAACCGCCGTTGGCACCGTGATGACAAAGGTGATCTTCCAACGTTCGCACAGCTTCCAGAAATTGTCGAAAACGCCTTCGCCGCGATAGCCTGCGGGCGTGGGGAACACCACATGCGCACCGGAACAGACCATGGACATCATGATGACGTGGCAGGCAAAGACATGGAACAGCGGCAGCGGACACATGACATTGTCCGTTTCCTTGAACAGCAAGCGGGTGCCTAGCCAACCATTGTACAGCATCCCTTCGTAGGTGTGCTGCGCGACCTTGGGCATCCCGGTCGTCCCGCCGGTATGAAAGAAGGCCGCAACACGGTTGCCAGCGCTGTCGGCAAAACTCAGCGTCTTGGGCTGTTTTGCCAGTTCCTTGGTAAAGCTCTTGATGTTTGCATGGTGGTTGCCCGGGTTCTTGGGCCGCACCAAGGGAACGATCCAGCTTTTGGGCGGGGTCAGATAGCGGTTAAGGTCGATTTCCAGCACGGTATGCACATGGGGTGCATTGCGGACCGCCTCGGCCATCTTCTGTGCGATGTCGGTCTTGGGGAAAGCCTTGAGCGTCACCACCACCTTGGCGTCTGTCTCACGCAGGATGGCGGCGATCTGCTCCGGTTCCAGCAGCGGATTGATCGGGTTCACGATCCCTGCAACCGCACCGCCAAAGATGGCGGGGACGATTTCGCTACAGTTGGGCAGGACCAGCGCGACAACATCGGTTTCGCCGATGCCAAGGCTGCGAAACAGGTTTGCCGCCTGAGCGGTCTGATCCCTCAATTCGCCCCAGGTCAGGGTTTCGGCCTTGTCCTGCGGACCGGACTGCAATTGATAGCTGACCGCTGGCCGGGTCGGAAACTTGTCCGCCGTGCGCGACAACTGCCCCCAAAGCGTCGCCGGAATATCGCGCTCTGCCCAAGGCATCTCTGCCTCGATTGCGTTGCGGTCTTCGACCCCTGCATAGGACATGGCCGCCTCTCCTCCCCTTGTTTTCATTGCCGCGCAGTCTGTTTGGCTTTCGCCCTTCGTGCAAGACTATGAGACGCAGCGGCAATGGGCCAGTGACGCCGCGTTCCTTGCGCGATCAAGTGATTTGGAAGGAAATCGCCCCCGACCCGGAGCGAAGCTTCCTTTCCGGATGCCGCGCAATATGGCATGAGACAGACATGGACCACCCGTTGATCGACCTCATCAATACGCGCATCGAAGCTGCCGAACGCGACGGAGCCTTCGACAACCTTGAAGGCGCGGGGCGCCCTTTGCCCGCCTGCGACGATCCTGCCGGATCCGTGATGACCCGCATGCTCAAGGACAACGGCGCCGTCCCCGAGGTGGTGGCCCTGACGCGCGACCTTGCCCGCCTGCGCGACACCCTGCGCGACACCGCGGACCGCAGCGAACGGGTGGGCCTGATCCGCGAGATCGCCTTGCTGGAAACCCGGCTGGAGATCGCGAAAAAGCGCGGCTGACGGTGCATCCGGGCCGGGATACGGCTGCAAAGCAGATCAAGTCTTGTTCCCCGGCGGTCTTTTGGGCAAACCCTGATGCGGCATCAGGGAGGCACAGATGGTATCGGTCAAGGAACAGTACGAAAGCTATCCCTATCCCGAACGGCGCCCCGAAGATGAAAAGAAGCGCCTGATTTCCGGCTCGCCTTCGCATCCGCTTGAAATCGACCACTACCTTTTCGGCGGCCAGCGTGACTGGTCCAAGCCGCTGAAGGTGCTGGTGGCCGGGGGCGGCACCGGGGACGCGTTGATCCAGATCGCCCAGATGATGACCAGTGCCGGCGCGCCCTACGAGATCACCTATGTCGACCTGTCGACCGCCTCGCGCGAGGTTGCCGAGGCGCGCGCCAAGGTGCGCGGCCTGACCGGCATCACCTTTGTCACCGGCAGCCTGCTGGATGCCGCCAAGCTGGGCCAGTTCGACTATATCGATTGCTGCGGCGTCCTGCACCACCTGCCTGACCCGGATGCGGGTTTTGCCGCGCTGCGTGCGGCTGTCGCGCCCGGCGGCGGCATGGGGTTCATGGTCTATGCCCCCTATGGCCGCGCGGGCATCTACCAGTTGCAAGAGGCCTTTGGCACGTTGTTCGACGGCATGGCCCCGCAGGCGCGTCTGGCCAAGGCCAAGAAGATCGTGGGCGGGCTGCACAAGGGGCACCCCTTTGCCGCCAACGGAAATGTCACCGACCACAAGCAAAGCGACGCAGGCTTTTACGACCTGCTGTTGCATGGACAGGACACGCCCTTTGACATTCCGCGCCTGCTGACAACGCTGGAAAACACCGGCTGGAAGCTGCAATCGCTGCTGCCACCCGGTCTGTATGACCTCGCGCGCATCACCGATCGCCCCAAGGGCATGGATGACGCCACCGCGATGGCGCTCGCCGAAAAACTGCGCGGCACGATGAAGAAGCACCTCGGGTATCTCGTCCCCTCGGACGAAGACCGGCCCATCGCGCGTGGCTCGCGTCAGTCGCTGGTGCCGCGGTCGCCGACGCCGGACATGCGCCGCCCCGCACAGGCCGTGGCGCAGGGCCGCCCCCTGCCGATCACGCTCAAAGAGGCGGATGTTCAGATCAAGCTGCCACGGGAATGCGCGCCGCTGCTGGCCGCCATCGACAACCGTCGGACCATCGCCCAGATCCAGCAGGTGACAAAACTGGACCCGCTGCGCTTTGGCGACCTTTGGGGGCGGGTGGAACGCGAGCTGACTGCCTGGGGTTTGCTGCACTACTCCAGCTTCGGGCTCTGATCCGATGTGCGGGCGTTTCGCGGTCACCTTGCCGACAGACGCCATGGCCCGGTTGTTCGATGCGGTGCCGTCGAACGACCTTCCGGATGTGCCAAATTTCAACGTCTGCCCGACAAATGACATCCACGTGGTGATGGAAGATGCGGGCCGGCGGCTGGTGTCCATGCGCTGGGGGTTCCTGCCGCATTGGTACAAGGCACCCAACGCCGGTCCGTTGCTGATCAATGCCCGGGCCGAAACCATCGCCGAAAAACCCGCCTTCAAGGCCGCCTGCCGCGAGCGCCGCTGCCTGATCCCCTGCACCGGTTTCTACGAATGGACCAAGGATGCCGAGGGCAACCGGCTGCCGTGGTACATCCATCCGGCCGCCGGGGAACCGCTGGTCTTTGCCGGGGTCTGGCAGGATTGGGAACGCGATGGGCTGGCCTATCGCACCTGCGCGGTCGTGACCTGCGGCGCCAATGAGTCGATGTCGCAAATTCATCACCGGATGCCCGTGGTCCTTGCACCCGGGGACTGGGCCAAATGGTTGGGCGAAGAGGGCCACGGTGCGGCGACCCTGATGCAGCCCGCGCCAGAGGATGCCTTGGCGTTCTACCGGGTCGATCCTGCGGTGAATTCCAACCGCGCAAGCGGGCCGGAGTTGATCGAGCCGATCTAACCCAAGCCCGAGGCGGCCAGCAGCGGCATGACCGCCAAGGCCCATCCCAACCCCATGTCGTCGGGGGTGCCGGAGAGATCCTCCTCTGGCTCTTGCGTTTCCGCGAAAGCATCAAAGAGATCAGGCGCGGCATGATCCGGCTCGGACCCCGGTGCGAACCCCAAAAGGCGCAAGAGCTCTTGTGCCGCGTCTTCGGGGGCCGCTGCGGTCGACCGCTGATCTGCATCATTGGCCGGCCCGTGCAGAAGACGCTCGAATTCGACAAGGCGGTCAAGTGGATTTGACACCACGGGAGCGACAGGCGCGGCGGGTTGCGCAAACCCCTCTCCCCAGATCTGGAAAACGGGCTCCGGATCGGGATCTGGCCCGGATGGCGTAGTGTCCCCCGGTGCCAACACCGGCAGTTCGATGTTCGGCGGCTCGGCAGGCGGGTCCTGCGGCATGTCCTCTGGCGTGGGGGCAAAGGCAGGCTGCGCTGCGGGCAAATCCACCTCTGGCAGGGTATCGGACAGATCGGCCTGTTCGGCGGCCTCGGGAGATGTGCTGTCAAACACCGGCGCGAAACTTTCTGTCGGGGTGACGTCGATCAGGCGGACCTGCATGATCTCGCCCTCACTCAGAACAACGTCCAGCTCACCATCGGTCCAGACCTCGGCTGCCTCGACCCGTTCCAGAACCGCGTCCGAGCCGGAATCCCCCGGCGCCTGTCCCGGACCAACGCCCAGAACGACGATTTCGACCGCGCCGACATCCGCGACCAGCGGGGCAAGGTCGACCACGCTTTGCACCACGCCGCCGCCCTGCGGCGCGGTAACGTAGAGCAGCATATCCTCTCCGTCGGCGAATCCGTGAACCTCGATCCCGGCAGCCACAAACTCGGTTTCCCGCGGATCGGCAGGCGCGAAATCCAGCATGGTCATGCCGGGTATATTCGCCGACATCAGGGCAAACATCTCTCCCGGCGGGGTGCTGCCGGACCAATCCATGCCTAGCCCCAGCGCCGAAGGCGTGTTCTGGATCAGCGGCCAGACCTGCGCCGCATCCACCCCCTCAGCCATGAAGGCCTCGACCTGTTCCAGCATCTCTTGCGCCTGAAACAGGCCATAGTCCTGATCGCCGATCAGGCTGTCGGAATTGGATCGCAGGTTCCATTCCGACACATGGATTTCCAGATCCGGGTTTTCCTCGATCCAGGTGTCCTGAATCTGGTTCAGCGCGAAATAGCGGGTGTGCGGCATGTCGGCACCGCGCGAATAGACATGGGCGATTACACCGTCCACGGCGGCCATTTCCGCCGCATCGAACTGTTCCATGACCAGCAGGTTGTTGAACTCGGTCCAGTCAATGCCGCGCCCCGGCGGCAGGTCCAGACCGTAGGTCGCGTTCAGGTCGGCTATGATCTCGGCATTGCTGAGACCATCATAGGCTTCGTCCAGAGAGGACTCGCCGAAGTTGGTGCCCATCTGCACCAGAATGTCGACCTCGGCAGCCTCGGGGTAGAGGGGCAGCAAGGCCTGTAGCTCGCTGTCGATGATGCGGGTCATCTCGGCCGCGACGCGGCCATATTCCACCGCGTTCATCCGCCCCGATCCCCAGTATTCATTGCCGATCTCGAAACCGGCAAGGGGTGCATCGCCATATTCCCCGCTGACCACGTCGCGGACGAACGCGCGCAGTTCGCCCTCGTCGACATCGGCGTAGCGGTCGCCATTGTCGTCGAACCGGGTGGTCGAAATCTGGTCCCGGGTCGGCAGGACAATGGTGACGGCACGGCCCGTTTCGGCGGCATAGCCCATGATGTCCGAAATCGGCATGAAATCCGATTGCGCCCCGGTTTCATTGTGAACGACGACCGAGGCATCCGGGTTGGACAGGTCAAAATAGCTTTCGGTCAACGATCCGCCGGGATAGCGCAGGCTGGTGACGCCCAGCGTTTCGACCGCCTCGGCATAGCTGCCGGGGCCGGTCATCGTGGTCCGGGGCGCAAGGATATTGCCGCCAAACAGCCAAGCGGTCGCGGCCTCGCCAAAACTGGCGAGTGGCACGGGAAGGATGGGCATGATCGCCTCTGCCTATGGAAAATCGCAGAGGCAGATTGACGCCAATTCGGAAACGAAGTGTCTACGCGGGCCGGAGAATGATGAAACTTCTACGGGGTTTCCTGCCCGACCGACAACAGCGCGGCCGCCAGCATGTCCGCCGCCGAAGAGCTGAGCGCCAGAGGCACGTCATGCAACATGGCCAGACGCGTTAACGCCTGAAGGTCCACGTCGCCGCCATGCGGGACGGTCGGGTCCGCGAAAAAGATCACGGCATCCAGCTCTCCGGTGGCGACCAACGCGCCCAGTTGCTGGTCACCGCCCCGGTCGCCGCGTTGCAGGCGGCGCACGTCCAGTTCCGGCGCCAGTTCCAGCAGCATCCGGCCCGTGCCACCGGTACAGGTCAGACGGTGCCGCGACAGCGCCGAACGGTGCCGCATGACCCAGGCCCGCAGATGCGCCTTGCGCGTGTCATGCGCCACCAGCGCCAATCGACGCGGAGCCGTGGACACGGCCCGCGACCGCGCCGTGATCGACAGGATCGACCGGACCTGCGCCGCGAAACCCGCGCTGTCAGCCGGAAAGGCCCCGGCCAGCGCCGCCGTGCCCACGGTAAACCCCGCGGCCCCCGCCTGCGCGCAGGCGGCGACACGCTCTTCGCGGTCGATGCTGCCCGCCATGATCACCGGCTTGCCCACCGCGGCGCAGACATCGCGCATCAGGCCCGGCACATCGCCGTCGAAACGATAGGCCAGCAGGTCCAGCCCGTGCACATGTTCAAGATCCGCCAGTTTCCGGGCCGAGCCCACGATGTCCTGTGCCGGGCCCTCCAGCACGCTGGGATGCCCGGTGATCCGTCCCGGAAACGGGTAATAGCGCAGCGGATGATGCCGCGTGACCTCTGTCACCTCGCCCGCCCGCGTCCCGCCCAGCAGACAATCCACGTCAATCTCGACCGCCGCCCGGGCCGAAGCCAGTTCGCTTTCCGCATCAAGGCTTACCACTTCGAGGTAGGACCGCCCGCCGGCGCTGCGGATCGCGGCGGCCAGCCCCTTGAGTTCGGACAGCGGCAGGCCAACGTCCTTGAACCCGATGTGGCGCACCCCGCCTTCCAGCGCTTCTTCCAGCCGGGCGCGGGCGTCCGGGATGGTGCGGTCATTTTCGGTCAGCATCAGGATGAAATCAAAGGCCATGGCTCAGGTCTCCGAAGGCTGAAGGGGCGTGGCACGGATCCAGTTGGGGGCCGCGTCCACGATCTGAAGATGCGGACGATGCAGGCTTGCATCGATCAACGCGGACAGGTGGCCAAGCGCCGCCCCCGGCATCAGACCCGCCGCGATCAGGGCGGAAAACACATCCCCCACCCCATGCGGGACACCGTTGCGCAGGGCGGTCGGAAAGCTTCGCACGCCGTCCGCCGTAACCCGCAGGACCCCCGTGGTCCCCTGCCCCAGCGGCGCCGAGGTCACGAGGATCTCGCCGGTCCGCTCCAACAGGACTTCTGCCGCCTTCTGCACCTTGTCCAGCCTGTCCAACGGCGCATCGGTGAGCCAGCCAAGTTCGAACAGGTTCGGCGTCAGCACATCTGCCAAGGGCGCAAGGTCATCGCGCAACGCCTGCGCAGCATCGCCGGGCAGATACAGGCCCTTCGGCAGGTCGCCGAGGATCGGATCGACAATGACCCGCACGCCGGCCTTGCGTGCCCGCTGCGCCAGATCCACGGCCAGCGCCACGTGATCGGGTGTCGGCAGATATCCCAGAAGAACCGCATCGTGATCCGCCAGCCAGCCGTTTGCCTCCAACGCGCCGATCATCTCCTGAAGTTGTGCAACCGGCACGGGCGCGCCAGCCACGTGCGGCCAACCGGGATGGTTCGATAGCACGGTGGTCGGCAACTGCGTCACCCCATGCCCCAGCGCCTGCAAAACGGGCGCAGCCGCGGACAGGCCCACATGCCCATGGGCGACCCAACTGGACAGGATCAGGATTTGGGCCATCGCTGCCCCCGCGTCTTGCAAGCCTTGCCGCGCATCCCTGTCCCCTTGCCCGATGTTCGCGCTCACATCCTATTGGTCCCGGCGCATGGGGTGAAGCCGATTTCCGCCGCCGGTGCCGAGGGCCCGTGCCTCACGCTCAGGAAGCACTTGGCGTGGGTTTCCCGCAGCGGTATTCAGACGCTCCGGAACAGAGCAGGGAGCCCATACGTGTCAGTTGCCGCCGAACGCATCAATCGCACCATTGCCCAGGACATCGGGGCAAACCCGACTCAGGTCGCCGCCGCCGTTGGGCTGCTGGATGAGGGCGCAACGGTGCCTTTCGTCGCCCGTTATCGCAAAGAGGTGACCGGTGGTCTGGACGACACGCAACTGCGCCTGCTGTCCGACCGTCTGTCCTACCTGCGCGAAATGGAGGCGCGGCGCGAAACGATCCTGTCATCGATCAAGGAACAGGGCAAACTGACCGACGCGCTGGCCCGCGACATCGCCCGCGCCGAAACCAAATCGACGCTGGAAGACATCTATCTGCCCTTCAAACCCAAGCGCCGCACCAAGGCGATGATCGCGCGGGAGAACGGGCTGGAGCCGCTGCTGCGCGCAATCCTCGACAATCGCAGTGCCGACCCCGCCAAGTTGGCCGAGGGATATGTCACCGAAAACGTGCCCGGCACCAAGGAGGCGCTGACAGGCGCGCGCGATATCCTGACCGAGGAACTTGCCGAAAACGCGCATCTGCTGGGCAAGCTGCGCGATTTCATGCGGTCCGAGGCCTATATCGCGGCCAAGGTTGTGCCCGGCAAGGAGGAAGAAGGCGCCAAGTTTTCGGATTATTTCGATCATCGTGAGAACTGGGCCGATATTCCCGCTCACCGCGCGCTGGCCATCCTGCGCGCCGCCAAAGAGGACATCGTCTCGATCGAGATCGCGCCCGACCCCGAAACCGGCGCGCCGCGTGCCGTCAACATGGTTGCCGCCGAAATCGGCATCACCGGCGACGGGCCGGGCGACAACTGGCTGCGCGAGGCCGCCAGCTGGATCTGGCGGATCAAGCTGAGCCTGACCATGTACATGGATCTGATGGTCGACCTGCGCCGCCGCGCACATGAAGAGGCGATCACCGTTTTTGCGCGCAACCTCAAGGATCTGCTTCTGGCGGCTCCGGCCGGGCCGCGCGCCACTCTGGGGCTTGATCCCGGCATCCGCACCGGCGTCAAGGCGGCGGTGGTCGACGCCACGGGCAAACTTCTGGAAACGGCGACGCTGTATCCTTTTCAGCCCAAGAACGACATTCGCGGTTCCGAGGCGAAGATCATCGAACTGGTGCGCAAGCATGGCGTCGAACTGATCGCCATCGGCAATGGCACCGCCAGCCGCGAAACGGAACGGTTGGTGGCAGAGACGATCAAGCTCTTGCCCGGCGACACCAAAAAGCCGACCAAGGTTGTCGTCTCCGAGGCGGGCGCCTCGGTCTATTCGGCCTCGGAACTGGCCGCGCGCGAGTTTCCCGATCTGGACGTCAGCCTGCGCGGCGCGGTTTCCATCGCGCGGCGTTTGCAGGACCCGCTGGCGGAACTGGTCAAGATCGAACCCAAATCCATCGGCGTTGGCCAATATCAGCACGACGTCGACCAGCGCCGCCTGACACAGGCTCTGGAGGCAATGGTCGAAGATGCGGTGAACGCCGTGGGCGTCGACGTGAACATGGCCTCGGCGCCACTGTTGTCACATGTTGCCGGGCTGGGCCCGCGTCTGGCCGAGGCTATCGTGGCGCATCGTGACGAAAACGGTGCCTTCCCCTCGCGCAAGGCCCTGCTGAAGGTGGCGGGCCTTGGCCCCAAGGCCTTTGAACAGGCTGCCGGGTTCCTGCGCATCCGCGACGGCGCCGAACCGCTGGACGCCTCTTCGGTTCACCCCGAAGCCTATGGCGTGGCCAGCCGCATCGTTGCGGCCTGCGGGCGCGATCTGCGGCAGATCATGGGCAATGGCGCGGCGCTCCAGGGCCTGCGTGCCGAGGATTTCGTCGATGACACCTTTGGTCTGCCCACCGTGCGCGACATCCTGAGCGAACTGGAAAAACCGGGCCGCGACCCGCGGCCAGAGTTCAAGACAGCCTCCTTTGCCGACGGGGTCGAGGACATCAAGGATCTGAAACCCGGCATGATGCTGGAAGGCACGGTGACAAACGTCGCCGCCTTCGGGGCCTTTGTCGACATCGGCGTGCATCAGGACGGGCTGGTCCACATCAGTCAACTGGCCGATAAATTCGTCAAGGACCCGCATGAGGTGGTCAAGACCGGCGATCTGGTCAAGGTCCGTGTGGTCGAGGTCGACATCCCGCGCAAGCGGATCGGCCTGTCGATGCGCAAACAGCAGGACGGCGGCGCGGCGCGCGACAACCGCGACGCGCGTGACCATCGGGACAATCGCAAGGGCGGCGGGCCGCGTGGCGCGGGTCCGCGTGGCGGCCCCAAACCCGGCGGCGGCAAGCAGCCGCCACGCGACAGCGGGAACGGCGCGCTTGGCGACGCCCTGCGCGCGGCGATGAACAAGAAACGCTAGCGTCAGAAACGTTCGACCCAGGGCCTGAGCGCGATTTCATGCGACCAGGCGCTGCGGTCCTGTTCGATCAGGTGGCGATAGCTGCGCGCGATGGCCTCGGGGCGCAGCATGGAACCGGGCCTGTCCTCCGGCTCTGTCCGGCCCGGGTTCAGGATCGCGCCGTCGATGTTGACCCAAACGACGTGAATGCCCTGCGGGTGCAGCTCACGCGACATGCTTTCTGCCAGTCCGCGCTGGGCGAATTTCCCCATGGCAAAGGGTGCGGATTGCGGAAATCCTTTGACCCCGGCAGAGGCCCCGGTGAACAGGATCGTGCCGCGCACGCCATCGACCGGCTGCGCCTGCAACATGCGGCGCGCGGCGTGCTTTCCCGCCAGAAATGCCCCGATGGCCGTCACGTCGACTGCGGCGCGGACCGCATCGGCATCCAGTTCGGCCACCGGGCCGCGCACCCGTGCGGACGGGTTGTAGACCACCACCCGGGGCGCGGCAGGCAGATCATCGAACAGGTGCGAAACGGCGTCTTCGTCGGTCGCATCCAGCAAGACCCGTCGGGCGTTGGTCTCTTCGGCGACCTTATGCATCTTTACGCCGCTGCGCGCGGCCAGCGTCAGGGCGTGATCCCGCGCCAGTTCCCGTGCCAGCGCCGCGGACAAGCCTTCGCCCGCACCGATGATGAGCGCTTGCGCCTTGGCCATTTCACCCTCTCCCTGAAACGCTGCCCGCAGCTTAGTGGCAAATCGGCGGCGGTCAAAACCTCGGCCCCCGCCGGCATTACGGAGGGGGCCTTGTGCGATCCTGCGCGGATCACTTGGGTTCGAACAGGGCGGTCAGCCGGCGTTGCAGCGACGCGCTTTCGTCCCGCAGGGCGCTCAACCGCTCGGCTGCGGCGACGATCTCGGTCTCGGTGCCGTCCAGCGCCTTGATATAGCGGGTGCGCAGCGTGTCGACTTCTACCGCGTCCAGGTTGGCGCGCAGGCGGGCCTGTTCATTGCTCAACTCGCGCTGGCGGGTTTCCAGCGCATCGATTTCCTGCTCGACCGTGCGCGCCCGGCGCAGGAGGTCATGCGCCTTGTCAAAGCTGTCGATCAGGGGGGCGGCAACCTCGATCCGGCCGCCGCGGACGTCCAGAACGAGCTGTTCGAATTCATGCGAACCCAGGCTCATCTGGCGGTTGCTGCGCGCTCGTTCGACCAGTTCGACGGCGACCAGCCCGTCTTCGACCGGGACAGTGACCCGCAGGAATCCCGCGCCGCGTTCGACGGTGCCCGGCGCCTTGTCCAGTTCGCCAAAGCCTTCGGGGTGTTCGACCGAGAACAGCGTCGCCTCTTCCGGCACTTCGGCGTCATATCGGGTGGTCCGCAGCGTCACCATCGACACGGTGACGGTATCCCCGCCCGAGATCATGCCCGCCACGCGCTGAGTCTGCCTGCGGTCGGTCAGAACCTTTGCGCCGGTGGCGGTGGCATAGGGCAGAAGGCGGCTTTGCCCCGCCAACATCCCGTTGAACGGCGCATCGCCCACGAATCCGTTGGAATCCTGAACCGAGACCAGCCCCGGTGCCAACGCCTGATCCGCCTGCAAGGACGCCGCCATCAAGACGCTGTTCCCGGTCTTGAGAGGACGATACAGCGCGCGGATCTCTGGTTCGATCGGCATGTCCAAATACATCAGGTTCGCCGTCCGCCCGTCGCCAAGGTCAACCGGTTGCGGCATGGCATAGCGCAGGATCCCCGCACCGCTCAGCGCCTCGGCCGCGCGGGCCGTCCCCGAAGGCGCCGGCGGCGCAGCCAGCGCCATTTCCGCCCGGGGGGCGAATTTGACCATCGGCGCGGCCATTGCAACACGGCCCGAGGCCCCGCTGTCCGGGGCCACCTGGATCGGGCGCGGCCCCGAAGGCGGTTCGTTGCGGGCAATATACAGCGGGTCGATCAGGTCGCGCCGATAGGCCACCGGCGATCCGGTGGTCAGCGTTAGCGCCACCGCGTTCCAATCCTGCCCCGAGACGTTTTCGACCGTGGCCCAGCCCTGAAACCGGCCTTCGTCCAGCAACAGCCGCCACGAGTTTTTCCAAGCCGCCACTTCGGTCACATAAGACAGCTGCACGTCGCGCGCCTCGGACGCTTCAAGCGTCAGGTCAAACCGACGGGACTTGCTGTCGCGGCGGTCGGCGTCCATTGCGCGTGCAAGCTGTTCGGCCACCGACTCGGAAAAGGTGACCTGCGCGCCGGGCATCAGGACGATGTCCTGCACCCCGTCTTTGGTCAGCATAAGGACGCTGGTCCGCAGCACCTCTGCGCCGTCCTCGGCCATCTGTATGTCGGACACCCCCATGACGCGGCCACTGAAGGCCCCGCGCGAGGTGGTGACTTCCAACGTTTCACCGATCATCGCGCGCACCATGGCCTCGGTCGTGCGGGGTACGCCATCGGAAAAGATCGTATCGGCCAGGGCGGCAAGGCTGCTGCCCGGCGTATCAGTCTGAAGATCCACGACCCCGCCCGCCGGGTCGCGCACCACCAGCGAAGCAAGCACATCATCGGAATCGCGCATCGGCACCTCGAAGGACAAGGTGTTGCCCTCGGCCTGCGCAACAAAAGTATAGCGGGCAATCCCGGCCTGCCCCAGTTCGATCCGCGTGATCTCGGGCGAGGCGAAGGCAAGGCTGGCAAGGCAGGTGCTGGCCAGAAGGGCCGGCAGGAAAATGGATTTGGTCATGGTCATGGTCTCCTCATGCTCGCGGGCGGTGAAATGACCGCACGATAAGTCTACGACGCAGCAGCCCCCCGCGTCCTTGGCCCCGAACCGCAAAAAATGAAAAAAAGTTCTTGGCGGTGCCACGGGCCTGTCCCCCATGGGGGTGCCGCGGCCCGTGCTTCCTGTTACGAAATCGCATGGCACGCACCGTTACCGTCCAGTTGCTCGACTATCCGGGCGCGCAGAAATCGGCCCTGTGGGGCGCGCGGGACCTGTTCGACTATGCCAATTCACAGGCCGAATCCGTCGGCCGCCCGCTATTCCGCACCCAGATCGTGACCGCGCCACAGGGCCAGCCGGACGTTCTTATCCTGCCTCCTGCGCTGTCGCTGAACCCGCCCGAATTGCCAGAGGCGTGGTGCGCCGGACTGCTGTCGCGGCACAAGTCCGGTACGGTCATGGCCTCGGTCTGTTCCGGGGCGTTCCTGCTGGGGCAGACCGGTTTGCTGGATGGCCGCCGGGTCACGACCCACTGGCGGCACGCGGCAGGGTTTCGCCAGCGCCACCCCAAGGCCATCGTCGAAACCGACCGTCTGCTGGTCGATCTTGGGGACATCGTGACAGCGGGAGGCGTCATGGCTTGGACGGACCTCAGCCTGCATCTGATCCAGCGCTTTGGTGCGCGGCAATTGATGCTGGATGTGGCGCGGATGTTCGTACTGGACCCGCCAGAGCGGGAACAGAGCTATTATGCGACCTTCCTCCCCAACACCAAACACAGCGACGACAGGATCGCAACAGTGCAGGCACGGCTGCAAGAGAACCCCGGTGGCGCGCATACGGTGGCCACGCTGGCGCAGGCGGCGGTCATGTCCGAACGCAGCTTTCTGCGGCGCTTCAAAGAGGCCACGGGCCTGACACCCGTGGCCTATCTGCAATTCCTGCGGGTCGAATCCGCCCGGTCGCGACTGGAACTGACCCGCGACAGTTTCGAGAGGATCAGCTGGGATCTGGGCTATAGCGACACCGCAGCTTTTCGGCGGGTGTTTCGCCGGATCGTCGGGCTGACACCGTCGGAGTATCGCCGCCGTTTTGGCTCGGGTACCGAACGGTCAGGCCTTTGACCGGCGCAGGTACAGACCTGTCAGAACCAGCCAGATCCCGGCCAGCATCGCCGTCTGTGCCCAGTACGGCCAGACCGGCTGTCCTTCGGCCAGCACCGAGGCCAAGGCATCGGACAGGTTCACCGAAGTCAGACCAAGAATCGTGAAGGCCAACACGATCAGCGCGATGGGCACCACCTTGATGTCACGCGCGGCGGCATAGAACAGGCCAACGTAGCTGAGCACCGCGAAAGAGATGATCTTGTCCTGATAGGCGTAGAACGGCGTGTCGTAATAGACGAAAAGCACCGGCACCTTGATGCCAAAGAAATGCGCGACGGACATGGCGACAAAATAGAGGACACAGGCCAGCAGGCCGAGGCGAAGAAGTTGGGGCATGGGGACATTCCTTTGCGGGTGGATTGCCAGACAGATGCCACCGGATGCCGCATCGCTTCAGGGGCAATCCTGCCACTTGTCCATCCGATCCCGCCATTTCCGCCGTCAGTCGAAATGCGGCGCCGCCCCGGCAAGATAGGCGGGCGGCTCTGTCCCCGCCATCTTGAGCAACCGCGCCGCCACGAATTTGGCGATCGGACGGGCCCGGGGCAGGTTCGCAGCGGCCAACCCGTGAATCCGGCCCGTCAGAACCTTGCCCGGACGCAGTTCGATCAACGTCCCCGCCTTCAGCTGGGGCGTGATGAAAGCCCGCGACACCAGCGCCGCCCCCGCGCCCGATTCTGCCAGCCGCATGGCCGCCGACATCGAATTCACCCGGATTTCACGCCCTTTGAAGGCCACCTGCTCTCCCACGGCGCTGCGCCATGCAGACCACGTCTCACGCGAGCCGACGCTTTCAATAAACGTCCCCTCGGTCCAGGCGCTGCCGTGGCGGTCGAGGTAGCCGGGCGCGCAGACCGCTGTCAGCCTTTCGCGAACCAGCGGCAACAGGCCCGTGCCGCCCCCGGCCCCCGAAGCGACCGAAAAGATCAGGTCATCGCGTTCGCCGCGCCCGCCGCCCGCCTGATAATCAACGGTCAGGTCAAATTGCAGGTCAGGAAATTCGGCCATCAAATGGGCAATACGCGGCGCGATCCAATGATCGGCGAAGGTTGGTGAATAACAGCTGATCGTGACCACGCCCCGGCGCGCGCCGGTAAACAGGCGCGAGGTTGCACCGTATAGCGAAGACAACGCCTCGCTGACCTGCGGGTGATAGGCATAGCCTTCGTCGGTCAGAACAATATGGCGGCCGCGCCGTTCAAACAGCGATGCGCCCAGCGCCTGTTCCAGCTTCTTGATCTGGATCGAAACCGCGGCCTGTGACAGGCCCAGTTCCTCTGCCGCCTTGGTAAAGCTGAGACTGCGGGCAGCGCTGTCAAAGGCCGCGAGCCAAGCCAGATTAAGCGTCGAATCACGGCGCATTGGAACATCCATAAATTATTTGGGTGCTGAATATCACGAACACGCGGTTTGAGACCGATTTCCGCCGCGTCCAGTGTGAATTTTTCATGACAACCATAGGGTTCACATACGCCAAACTCCATCCAAGCATCTGAAAACAATAACTTCCATCAAGGTGCATACCACGTCATGCGCCGCTCCCCTCCAAACGTCAAAAAACTGTCGCAAGAAGCGTGAAGAAGCCCCCAAGGCAATTTCGCCTCCATCCATTCGACCGGGCCAGCGCCCGAGGGATCGTACAATGAAAAAGTCGCTCTTCCTGTCCGCGGCCATCGCACTGGCCAGCACCGCCGTCTCCGCCGAAACGCTTCGCATCCCGCATGAACTTGGGTTCGGCGGCTCCGAGTCGCTTGATCCGATTTCGCCCCAGCGTTTCTACGAGGCGATCCAGAACATGTATTCGCGCCTTGTCCGGCAGGGCGACGATGGCCGTCCCTCGCCCGATCTGGCCCTGTCGTGGGAAGCCACCCCGGACGCCAAGGAATGGACCTTCAACCTGCGCCCCGGCGTGACCTTCCACAATGGCAGTGCCTTCACCGCCGAAGACGTGGCCTTTTCGCTGATGCGCACCCAGTCCGAGGCTATCGACAGCCCGACCAAAGGCGTCATGGCGATCATCGACCGTGTCGAGGTGATCGACGACATGACCGTCAAGGTCGTGCTCAAGCAGGCGCACGCCGATTTCCCGCTGCTGGTCATGGACTACCGGATCAAGATGCTGGACGCGGAAACCTGCGGCGGTGATCTGGATGCGATCTGTGACACCGGCGTCGGCACCGGCCCGTACAAGCTGGCCGAACTGGACGTGTTGGGAACCACCACGCTGGACCGCTTTGATGACTACTACGGCGGCCTTCCCGGCGTCGAAAAGCTGGAACTGATTGCCATTGCCGATCAGGCTGCCCGCGTTGCCGCGCTTCAGGCCGGCCAGATCGATTTTATCTACGCGCTGTCCGCCGAACAGAAACCTTTGTTCGAGAACAACCCGAACTTCACCGTGCAGGAAGTCGCCACCGGCCGATGGGTCGGCATGATCATGAACACGACCATGGCGCCCTTCGACGATCCGCGCGTGCGCAAGGCGATCCGCATCTCGGTCGACCGTGACGCCTTGGGCAAACTGGTTTATGGCCCCGGCGGCTATGTCACCAACTGCGACCACCCGGTCTGGTCGGGCGATCAGTACCGCGCCGACATCGACTGCCCGCGTGATATCGATCAGGCCAAGGCGTTGTTGGCCGAAGCAGGCTATCCCGACGGTCTGACAGTGGAACTGTTCGTCTCGGACATCTCCGAAGGCGCGATCCGCATGGCCGAGGTGCTGCAAAATCAGGCGGCCGATGCGGGTATCACCATCGAACTGGTCCAGGCCCCTTCGGACGGGTTCTGGGGCGATGTCTGGATGAAAGAAGCCTTCTTCGCCACCGGCTGGTCGCAGCGTCCAGCCGATCAGGTCCTGAACGAAGCCTTCCGTTCGACCGCCGCATGGAATGAAAGCGCTTGGAACGACCCCGCCTTTGACGCCGGACTGGATGCCGCGCGTCAGGAACTGGACTTTGCCAAGCGCAAGGAACTGTACGGCGATCTTCAGCGCACCCTGTTCGAAGAGGGAGGCAGCTTTATCCCCGTCCACCTGAAAACCGTGCGTGCCTTCTCGTCCAAACTGTCGGGCGTCGACCCGGTCGAGGATTTCTCGATCCGCTACGAGAACGTCACCAAGGCCGAATGACCGGACCTTTGACCTGACCTGCGCGCCGTCCCCGCCCCCGGGGGCGGCGCCCTACCTTGAGGAGTTTCCCATGACGGGACTTATCCTGCGTCGCTTCGGCTTTGCCGCCTTCACCATCGGCTTTGTCTCGATCATCATGTTCGCCGCTGTCGAGGCGCTGCCCGGCAATGTCTGCACCGCGTTCCTGCAACGTTTTGCACAGGGGCCGCGGCTGGAACGCTGTATCGAACAGCAAGGGCTGGACCGGTCCGCCATCCAACGCTACGGCGATTGGGTCACAGGTGCCGTTCAAGGCGATTTCGGCTACTCTCTCAAGAAACGCAAACCGATCAACGAACTGATCGGCGAACGCTTTGCCAATACCGCGCTGCTGGGCGGATTGGCCGCGCTGCTGGCGATCCCGCTGGCGATCTTTCTTGGCATCGTCGCCGGGGTCCGTCGCGACAGGCCCGCCGACCTGACCCTTTCTGGGCTGGCGATGCTGGCCATGACGATACCGGAATTCGTCACGGCCACCGGACTGATCTACGTTTTTGCCATCACGTTGCAATGGTTCCCGGCTGTGACCATCATGCGGCCCGGGATGGGCCTGATGGACATGCTGCCGGTGATCGTTCTGCCCGTCATGGTGCTGTCGGCGGTCCTGATCGCGCATATCATGCGGATGATGCGCGCCTCGGTGATCGACGTGATGGCCTCGGACTATGTGCAGATGGCCCGTCTGAAAGGCGTGCCAGAGCGCGAGATCATCCGCCGCCATGTGGTGCCCAACGCCATGATCCCGGCGCTGAACGTCATCGCGCTGACCATCGCCTGGCTGCTGGCGGGCGTCGTGGTCGTCGAGAAGGTCTTTAACTACCCCGGGCTGGGCACGCTGATGATCCAGGCCATTCATGACCGCGACCTGCCCTTGGTGCAGGCCATCGCGCTGATTTTTTCCGTCATCTACGTGGGCGTGAACCTGCTGGCCGATCTGGCCGCGGTGCTGATCGACCCGCGCCTGCGCAGAAAGGGGCATTGAGATGCTTGCTTTGCTTCGCACCGTGGCCTCGCGCCCCTCGGGTGCCATCGGCCTGACCCTGACGCTGGCGCATCTGCTGGTGGCGCTTCTGGCGCCGGTGATCTCTCCGTTCGATCCGACGGCGCAAAATGCCGACGCAATTCTGCTGGCACCTTCGGCCACCCATTGGATGGGCACCGATACGCTGGGCCGCGACATCCTTTCGCGCGTCCTGCACGGCGGGCGGCTGGCCATCGCCGTGACCTTTACCGCCGCCTTGATCGCGACCCTGTGGGGCGGCTTTGCAGGGATTTTCTTTGGCACGGTCGGCGGGCGCATAGACGAACTCTCGATGCGGATCGTCGACGCCTTCCTGTCGATGCCCTGGCTGCTGTTCTTGCTGCTGATCATTTCGATCGGCGGCGCGGGGCCGCTGACCATCATCCCGACGCTGGGCTTTTTCTACGGCGTCGCGGTGCTGCGGGTGATCCGGGGCGCGGCCATGCAGGTCGCCGCCCGCGATTTCATCACCGCCGCCAAGGCGCGGGGCGAGGCGTTGTGGCCAATCCTGACGCGCGAGATGTTCCCCAACCTTTCGGACATCCTGCTGGTCGAAGGTGCCATGCGGTGGAGCTGGATGCTGCTGGCCTTTTCCTCGCTTTCGTTCCTTGGCTTTGGCGCGACGCCGCCCACGCCGGATTGGGGCCTGATGGTGGCGCAGGAACGCGGGTTGCTGGCAACAGCGCCATGGGCGGTGTTCTGGCCCTGCCTCGCGCTGAGTTCCCTCATCATCGGGATCAACCTGCTGGCCGATGCGGTGGGCAAGGCCCTTGGCATCGACCGCACCTCGGCCGTGGCCGTGTAAAGGAGGACAGAATGACCACTCCGCTGATCTCCATCGAATCCCTGTCGTTGGGCTTTGCCGCCCGCGACGGGCGGCAGGCGCCGATCCTGCGCGGCATTTCCCTGACCCTGAACAAGGGCGAAACCCTTGGCATCGTGGGCGAAAGCGGTTCGGGCAAATCCACCGTCGCGCTGGCGATGATGGGCTATCTCAAACCCGGTCTCAGCGTTTTTTCCGGCCGGGCGGTTTTCGATGGCAACGACATGTTCGCCCTGCCGCAGGTCCGGCGCGCGGCGCTGCGCGGGTCCAGCATCGCGCTGATCCCGCAGAATGCCGGGCAGGCTCTGACGCCAACGTTGCGGATCGGTCAACAGATCGAAGAAGCACTGCGCCTGCACACGGACCTGCCGCGCGCCGCGCGGCGAGACCGGGTGATCGAACTGCTGGAGCGTGTGCGCCTGCCTTCGCCCCGCGATCTTGCCGAACGTTACCCGCATGAGCTTTCGGGCGGACAACAGCAGCGCGCTGCCGTCGCCATGGCGCTGGCCGGTCAGGCCAAGGCGCTGTTGCTGGACGAACCGACAACCGGGCTGGATGTCACCACGCAGGCGCATATCCTTGAATTCCTGCGCATGCTTGCGCGCGAAATGGGCGTCGCCATGGTCTATGTCAGCCATGACCTTGGCGTGATCGCCCGCGTGGCCGACCGCGTCGCCGTCATGTATGCGGGCCAAATCGCCGAGGAAGGCCCCACCGCCGAGGTGCTGCGCGCACCGCGCCATCCCTACACGGCAGGGCTGATCGCCTCGATCCCGAGGCTGAACGATCCGGCCATTCCCGCTGCCATGCCCGGCGTGCCACCCAATGTCGGCTCGGTCATCAAGGGCTGCGCCTTTGCCGATCGCTGTCCGCAGGTGGCCGAGGTCTGCCGCCGCACCGCGCCCGCGCCGGCCAAGGTGGGGGATACCCATGCGCGGTGCCATTTCGCCGAGCAGACCCGCACCGAGCCGAAAGTCAGCTACCGTGTTCCCAAACTGTCACAGGATCCGGCGCTTGTGCTGGAGGATGTGGCGATTTCCTATCATACGCCCGGCCTGATGGACCGCTGGACCGGCAAAGCCCCCCCGCCCGCCACCGTGGACCGTGCCGGCCTGACCCTGCGCAAGGGTGAAACGCTGGGCCTTGTGGGCGAAAGCGGATCTGGCAAGTCCACGATCCTGCGCGCCATCGCCGGTCTGGTCGGGGCGCAATCCGGCAGGGTGACGCTGGGCGCGAAAGAGGATCTGTCGAAACCCGTGCGGGCGCGTGACCGCGACACGCTGCGCCGGGTACAGATGATCTTTCAGAACGCCGACGCCGCGCTGAACCCACGCCAGACTGTCGGCGAAATTCTGGCCGCCCCGTTGCGGCTGTATTTCAGCCTGACGGCCGAGGCCGCACGGGCGCGTGCGGGCGAATTGCTTGAACAGGTGCGCCTGCCGGCCCGCTACCTCGACCGGTATCCCGGCCAGTTGTCAGGCGGAGAGAAACAGCGCGTCGGCGTGGCAAGGGCCTTTGCCGCCAACCCCGAGGTGACTCTCTGCGACGAGGTGACCTCGGCGCTGGACGTGTCGGTTCAGGCGGCGGCGCTGGCGCTGCTGACCCGGCTACAGGCGGAAAACGGCAGTTCCTACATCTTTGTCAGTCACGACCTTGCGGTGGTTCGCGCCGTATCCGACCGGGTGGCGGTTCTGTACCAAGGCCGCATCTGCGAGATCGGACCCGCGGCCGAGGTCTATGCTCCGCCCTTCCACCCCTATACCCGCACGCTGATGGGGGCGGTTCTGGAACCCGATCCCGATGTCGCGCCGCGCCTCTTGGCCGACGACATGACGGAAAAGGCCCCACCCGCCAGCGGCTGTCCCTTTCAACGCCGCTGTCCGCATCGCATCGACGCGATCTGCGACACAATGGTGCCGCCCGCGCGCGAGACAGCGCCGGGCCACCTGATCCATTGCCATCTCGACACGGCCCAACTGGCTGAACTGAAGGATTGAAAGACGTGAACAAGGTCATCCTCGTGATCATGGACGGAACCGGCTACGAGGCCGCCGTCTCGCAATGTGGCTATCTTGAAGGCGCGGTCGAACTTGGCTGGGCCAGACGCTGGAAGATGATCACCGCCACTCCGACACTGTCCGGGCCCATGTATGAAACCATCCACACCGGGCTTTGGCCGCATGAGCACGGCATTGCTTCGAACGAGGGGATGCGCGCATCGGAACGGCCCAATGTCTTTTCGCTGGCCCGCGCGGCAGGCAAGACCACGGCGGCCGTGGCACAGGAATATTATCACCGCCTCTATGTCGATCGCCCTTGGGACCGCCTGCGGTCCATCGAACACCATGACGAGGCGACGGACATCCAGCACGGGCGCTTTTACTCGATGGAAGGCTATGGGCCGATCAACGCCGTCGCCCCGGCCGAAATCGATCTTTGTGCGCAGGTCACCCTGATGGCGGAACGCCACGCACCCGATTACCTGCTGCTGCACAGCTGTTCCGCCGACACGCTGGGCCATACCTACGGCGGCGACAGCGCCGAATACCGCTATCAGGTCTGGATGATCGACAATGCCCTGTCGCGGTCCATCCCCACGTGGCGCGAACTGGGTTACGAAGTCATGGTCACCGCCGATCACGGCATGAACGCCGAACGCCACCACGGCGGCATGGAAAAGATCATGCGCGAGGTGCCGTTCTACTATTTTGGCGATGCCACGGCCCCCGAAACCGGGGCAGAGATCAGCCAGCTTGGGCTGGCCGCGACGATCCTCGGGCGGATGGGAGTTGCTCCGGCAGAACAAATGCGCCCGTCTTTCCTCGCCGACTAGGCGTTCGCCGGTATCGCGTTCATCCCTCGCCGCCCGGCGGGGGATGGGCTGATTGCCCTGCTTGGCCCCGTCAGTCGGCCTCCCGGCGGTATCGGTCCCATTGGGCATGGTCCGCGCCACGCTAGGATTGCAGAGCCTCTCACGCACGCACGCGCGCGGTTGCGGGCAAATCCCCTTTGCGCCTTTTGTCGGCTCTCCCAAAGCCTGCGGGAATGGACCGGAAACCGGCAGGCCGCCGCCGCGGGTCAAAGCGCGGCACCTTTGCGACGTTACGTTCCGCAACGTGAAGACGATTGCCGACTCCTTTGCAGGCAGATAGCTTCGATTACGAAAGCTAAATTGGCAGGGGTTCGTTCCCGCCAAACAGGGAGGAGCCCCATGAAGACACGCATAACCACGATGCTGGGCATCGCGCATCCGATCTTACAGGGCGGAATGCATTACGTGGGTTTCGCCGAACTGGCAGCGGCGGTGTCAAATGCAGGGGGGCTGGGCACGATCACCGGCCTGACGCAAAAGACCCCGCAAGCGCTGGCCGAGGAAATCGCGAAATGCCGTGACATGACGGACAAACCCTTTGCGGTGAACCTGACGTTTTTGCCAACGGTCAACGCCCCCGATTATCCGGGTTACGTCAAGGCGATCATCGACGGGGGCGTGACGGTGGTGGAAACCGCGGGCCGCAATCCACAACAGGTCATGCCGCACCTCAAGGCGGCGGGGATCAAGGTCATCCACAAATGCACTTCGGTCCGGCACGCGCTGAAGGCGCAGGAGATCGGCTGTGACGCCGTTTCCGTCGATGGTTTCGAATGCGGCGGCCATCCGGGTGAGGACGATATTCCCAACATGATCCTCCTGCCCCGTGCCGCCGATGAACTAGAGATCCCCTTTGTCGCCTCGGGCGGTATGGCCGACGGGCGCAGTCTTGTGGCCGCCTTGGCGCTGGGGGCCGAAGGCATGAACATGGGCACACGCTTTATCGCGACCCAAGAGGCCCCGGTGCACCAGCGGGTCAAAGAGGCGATTCTTGCCGCGGTCGAACGGGTGCTGGAAACGGAAAAGGCCAAAGGCGCGGCCATCACCTTTGACGACATCATCGACAAGGTTGCCGGCGTGTACCCCAAGGTCATGATCGACGGCGATCTGGATGCCGGGGCGTGGTCCTGCGGCATGGTGGCGGGGCTGATCCACGACATCCCCACGTGCAAGGACCTGATCGACAGAACCATGAGCGAGGCAGAAAGCCTCATCCGGCAACGCCTTGCCGGGATGATCGGCGACTCCGCCGCCGCATAGACAGTCACGACCCGAGGAGACAGAGATGCAATACGAAACAATTACCTGGGCGCTGACGGACGGCGTGGCCGAGATCACCATGAACCGCCCGGAAAATGCCAATGCGCTGAACGCCCGCATGTCCGATGAATTGTTCGACGCCGCCTGCCGCAGCGAGGCCGAAGGGGCGCGGGCCGTGATCCTGACCGGCGCGGGCAAGATGTTCAACGCGGGCGGCGACCTCGCGGAATTCGCCGGGGCCGCGAACAAGGCCGATCACGTCACCCGCATGGCCACCATGATGCATGCCGCCCTGTCGCGCTTTGCACATATGGACGCGCCTCTGATCACGGCGGTGAACGGTTCTGCCGGGGGTGGCGGCTTTTCGATCGCACTATCCGGGGACATCATCCTTGCCTCGGAAAAAGCCAAGTTCGTGTCGGCCTACACTGCCTCGGGCCTGTCGCCGGACGGATCGTCGACCTTTTACCTTGCCAAGCACATCGGCCTGTTGCGCGCCAAGGAACTGATGTTGACCAACCGCGTGCTGACCGCCGAAGAGGCCTGCGCCTGGGGCATGGTCACACGCGTTGTCCCCGCCGATGCTTTGATGACAGAGGCCCGCAAAATGGCAGCACAATTCGCTGCCGGCCCGACAAAGGCCTATGGTGGGGTCAAACGCCTGCTGGAAACCGCCTATTCCGAAAGTCTTGAAACCCAGTTGGACAAGGAAAGCCGATCCATCGCCGCCATGATGCGGACATATGACGGGCCGCATGGCATTGCCTCGTTTCTTGGCAAAACCAAGCCGGAGTATCGCGGCGAATGACCCGAACGGCCATCGACGATGACTGCGGGATCGCTCAGGCACTGAACGTGGTGGGCGAATGGCGCACGCTATTGGTTCTGCGCAACCTGTTTAACGGGATGCGCACCTTTGACGCCATGCAGGCGCATCTGGGAATCTCTACCAGCGTCCTTGCCGCCCGGCTGAAGACTCTGACGGAGGCAGGCGTGATCGAGAAACACCCCTCGCCCCACGATGGCCGCTCGCACGAATACCGCCTGACCGAAAAGGGGTTGGATCTATACCCGGTGCTGGTGTCGCTGCTGCACTGGGGTGAGAAGTGGTCCCCCGGCGCCGGCGGTCCGCGCATGACGCTGGTGGAACGCGCAACCGGAGCACCCGTGCGTCCCATGTCGGTCACCGCGCAAGATGGCCGACCGCTGGACCCGCGAGAGGTGACGCCCGTCCCCGGACCGGGCGCAGGCGCGTACACGCGGGCGCTTGTGGCACGGTGGACGCGGGACAAACAGGCGAAATGACCCCGCGCCGGGCGGCGCTAGACCAGTTTGCCGCCCGGCCATGCGCCCTTTGGCACAAGGTCGCGGGCGACCTCTTGCAACAGGGTTTGTACCGCATCGCGCGCAATGTTGGGCGGCAAACGTTTTGATGTCGCCAGACAGGCCACCCGTTCGATGGGCGGGTCAATGATCTCGGCCGCGCCCAGCAGGCCTGCCTCGATCTCATGCGCGACGGCGGTCTTGGCCACGATGGAATAGCAGGCGCCACTGGCGGGCAACCGCACAAGGACCGAGGGCGAGTCCGCCTCGAAGGCGAAATTCAGCGGAATGTCCGCCTTGCTGGCCCAACGCTCCAGCAACAAACGCAGACCGTGCGGCGGGCGCGTACCCACCAGCGGCGCATTGGCGATCTGATCCGCAGCCACCTGCCCCGCTTGCAACAAGGGCGCATCGGGCGCGCCGATCAGATGCAGTGTTTCCTGCACCAGCGGGCAGGCGTCGAAATCCTCGGTCGCGGTGACGCTGAACAGGATGGCCAGATCCATGCGCCCCTCGCGTAGCAAGCCAGCCAGATCGCCGCTCATGTGTTCCGAGATTTCCAGCCGCACTTCGGGATAGGCCTTTGCCGCCGCAAGGATCAGCGGCGGAGCCAGCACCGGGCAAACGGACCCGGGAATCCCAAGCCGCACCTCGCCAGAGACCAGCGCCTCGCGGGTCTTGAACCAACGTTCTGCGCTTTCGACCTGTGCCAGGATATCCCGCGCGCGCGTGCTGAATTCGCGCCCAAGCGCGGTGGGGGCCACCCCATGCGCGCTGCGGTCCAAAAGACGCGCGCCCAGCGCATCCTCCAGTTTGCGGACATGCTGGCTAAGCGCCGGCTGCGCGACGTTCAGCGAGCGCGCGGCCTTGGAAAAGCTGCCAAGGTCCAGAACGCGCAGAAAGCTGCGCATGTGCTTGTTCTCGATCATCCACCTATTCTGTTTTGTTATTTTAAGAATAACAACATTGTAATTCTTAATGACGCGTCCATTCGATAGCTTCCCGGCAATCGCAGCTTTCGACGCTGCGGGTTCAGGGAGGACATCTGATGACACTAAAGACCCGACTGTTGGCCGCCACCGCTTTGCTGGCCTTTGCCGCACCGGCCTGTGCCGACTATCCCGAAAAACCGATCAACATGATTGTCGGCTTCCGGGCCGGGGGCGGCAGCGATACGGCCGCGCGTATTCTGGCCACCGAGCTTGAGGCCATCATGGGCCAAAAGATCATCGTGGAAAACCGCGGCGGGGCCGGCGGGGCCGTGGCCGCGGAATACCTGCGCCGCCAGCCAGCGGACGGCTATTCCATCGGGTTTGCCGTGGCGACCACCTTTGCCTTTACCCCGTTGACAGGCGGCGTGGCCTACTCCCCCGATGACGTGACCTTTATCGCCACGACCCACGGGTATCGCACGGTCTACGCCGCCCCGCCCGATGCACCTTTCGACGATTGGGAGGGCATGCTGGCCGCCGCCAAGGACCGCGGCTGGATCAACTATGCCTCGATCATTCCGCTGGATCGTGCACTGATCCAGTATATCGGCAAGAAAGAGGACATCGCCGTCAACATCGTGCCCACCCGCGGCGGGGCCGGGGCGCGGCAGGCGGTTCTGGGCGGCCATGTGGACCTCGGGTTTTCCGGTTCGAACGCCTTGCCGATGATGGAGGATGGCGCGCTCAAGATCGTCGCCGCGCTGAACCCCGAAGGTATTTCGGAACATGCCCAGATCCCGACGCTGGCGGCGCTTGGCTACGATGTCGCCGCAAGCGAGGCCGCGGTCTTTTTCGGCCCACCCGACATGGATGCCGAGGCCCGCGCCAAACTGGAAGCCGCGCTGGAGCAAGCCGTGCAATCCGAGCCCTTCCGCGATTTCGTAAACACCAAGTTCCGCGGTCTGGAACTGTTCCGGGACGGTGATGAAACCGCGGCCTCCATCGCCCGCGATGCCAAGGCCTATGACGCGCTTCTCAAGGTCGTGCAGGAGTAAGACGCGATGGGTTCGCCTTCGACTGGATCTGCCGGTGCGGGTGCACCGGCAGGCCCGCCGCGCGACCTGCTGCTGGGTGGCGTGATCGTGGTGCTCGGACTGACGCTGGTTTTCTGGATCATCCCGGCACAGGTCAATGACGCGGGCAGCTTTGGCCTGCCGCCCAGCCTTGCACCGCGTGTGCTGGCCTGGGGCATGGTGATCACCGGCGCGACACTGGTCGCCCAGAACCTACGCCGCGCGCCCAGTCCCGACCCGCTGGCGGGGAAACTGCGCTGGAGCGACCTTGGCCACCTTGTCCTTTGCGTGGTCTCCGTCGCCGGGATGCTGACTCTCATGCAGATCGTGGGTCAGGCCGTGTCCATGCCCTACGCCGGGTTCTGGGTGGCCGCGCCGCTGGGGTTGATCGCCTTCACCCTGATCCATACCGGCGCGCCGCTATGGGCCTATGCCTTCAACGCGCTGGTCGCGCCCGGGGCAATCTATGCCGGCTTCTGGTGGGGTCTGGACCTGCCGCTTCCCTGACTGGGGTACTATCATGGACATCATTGTCACTGCCTTTCTGGACGCCCTGTCGCTGTCCACCTTCCTGCCCGTCGTGCTTGGCGTTGTGATCGGAATCGTGATCGGAGCCATTCCCGGGCTGAATGCGCCCATGGCCATCGCCGTCGCCATTCCGCTGACCTTTACCATGGCGCCTTTGGCCGCCATCGGCCTGTTGGTCGGCGTGATGAAGGGGGGAGGTTTTGGCGGCGCCATCGGTGCGATCCTGCTGAACACCCCCGGCGAGCCGCATTCCGCAGCCACAGCACTGGATGGTCATCCGATGGCGAAATCGGGCAAACCGCGCCGTGCGCTGCAAACCGCACTGTATTCCTCGGTCGTCGGGGACAGTTGCTCTGACCTCGTTCTGATCCTGCTGGCGCCGACACTTGCAATCTTTGCCCTCAAGGCCGGGCCGGTCGAACTGGCCGCGATCCTGATCCTGTCGCTGACCCTGATCGCCTCGTTGTCGGGGCGGTCTCTGGCCAAGGGGATCTTTGCGGCGGCCCTGGGCGCGTTCCTCGCCACCGTTGGCGTCGACCCGGAAACCGCCGCGCCCCGGTTCACCTTTGGCATGGTCGAACTGTTCGACGGTCTGCCGCTGGCGGCTGTGGCCATTGGCGTGCTGGCCGTTCCCGAGATCTTCCAGCGCCTTCAGGATGGCCGCGAGCGTGCCCGGCCCGCCAAGGTTTCGGCCGACAGCGCAGGCCAAGACAGCCTGCCCTTCCGCGAGTTCCTGACCCTGCGGGTGCCCGTGCTGCGCGGAGCCGGTATCGGCACCGCCATCGGCGCGTTGCCGGGCCTTGGAACGACGCTGGCCGCCTTTCTCAGCTATGCCGCGACCAAGCGTTTCTCTGCGGCCCCCGACAAGCTGGGAACCGGCGCGACCGAGGGCATCGCCGCAACCGAAAGCGCCAATTCCGCTGTTTCGGGCGCCAACCTGATCCCGCTGTTGACGCTGGGCATTCCCGGCAACCTGACGGCGGCCCTGCTGGTGGGGGCCTTCCTGATCCACGGCGTGACGCCCGGACCGATGATCTTTCAGCGCGACGCACAACTGATCTATGGTCTGTTTGCCGCGATGATCATGGCCAATGTCATGGTTCTTCTGGTCGGAAGCCTGGGCCTGCGCGTCTTTGCCCTGATTGTAAAAGTCCCGCCCTACGTGATCTATCCGGTGGTCCTGCTACTGTGCGTGGTGGGCATCTACATCAGTCAGGGCGGGATCTTTGCCGTCTGGCTGATGCTGGGCTTCGCCGTGCTGGGCTTTGTGATGCAACGGCTGGAAATTTCGGTCGTCTGCTTCATCATCGGGCTGGTGCTGGGCCCCATGATCGAACTGTCGATCCGGCAATCGGTGATCCTGCTGTCCCGCAGCCCGGCCGCCATCCTCGAACATCCCTTCGCGCTTTGCCTTTTTGCCGCGACGCCATTCGTCGCCTGGATCTTGGTGCGCGACCGCAAACGACTGTCCGACGGATAAGGAAAGGACCGCCGATGAAAACGCCCTATACGCCTGACGCCAAAGGCCCGCTGAACGGGTTGCGCGTGCTGGATATGACCCGGCTGGCCGCCGGCAACATGATGACACATATGCTGGCCGATTTCGGTGCAGAGGTCATCAAGATAGAACGCCCCGGAAAGGGCGACGACCTGCGCCGCTTTGGCGAGGCAGAAAGCTGGTGGAAGGTCTATGCCCGGTCCAAGAAAAGCGTGACGCTGGACTTTCGGTCGGACGACGGGCGCGCGGTTCTGGACAAGCTGATCGGGACCGCCGACATCCTGTGCGAAAATTTCGTACCCGGCACCTTGGAAAAATGGGGCATGGGGCCGGACGACCTGTGGCGGTTGAACCCTGGTCTCATCATCGTGCGCGTTTCCGGCTGGGGCCAGACCGGCCCCTATCGAACCAAACCGGGCTTCGGCAGCCTGATCGAAGGCATGTCCGGATTTGCCGCCATGACCGGCTGGGCGGACAAGCCGCCGCTGCTGCCGCCGCTGGCACTGGCCGACATGGTGGCCGGTTTGGCGGGGTTCGGCGGCGTGCTTTCGGCGGTCATCGCGCGCCAGAACGGTGCGGCAAGGGGCCAAGTTGTGGACCTGTCGCTGTTCGAACCGCTTTTCGCCATCCTCGGACCATGGGCCGCCGCCTACGAGGCGACCGGCACGGTGCCGCAACGCAAGGGAAATTCCAGCGATGTGGCCGCGCCCCGCAATCTTTATCCCACCAAGGACGGCAAGTTCATCGCCATGTCGGCCTCGATGCAATCCATGTGGGAAAAGCTGGCGCAGGCCATCGGCCGCGCCGAGCTTGTCGAGGATCCGAAATTCCGCACGGCGCAGGCGCGGGTGCAAAACGCCGCGGAACTGGACGAGATCATCGCCGCCGCCATGAAGACACGGACGTTGGACGAGAACCTTGATTTCTTCGAGTCGCGCGGCGTGACCGTTGGCCCGATTTGCGACATCTCGGAACTGATTGACCACCCCTACATCCGGGGTCGCGAGGTCTTGCAGGACTTCGACTATGACGGCATGGCGCGCCTTCCGATGCACCAGTCCTTTCCGCGCCTCAGCGCAACCCCCGGCAGCGTCCGCGCCCCTGCTCCGAAGCTGGGCCAGCACACAGCCGAGGTTCTGGCCGGGGTCGGCATCGCCGAGACCGACTATCGCGATCTGGCCGCGCGGGGGATTTGCTGATGCGATCCTTCCTCTTTGTCCCCGTGCTGGAAGACCGGTTCATCCGCAAAGCGCCCAGCCGGGGAGCCGACGCCGTGGTTCTTGATCTGGAGGCCAGCATTGCCGCAGAGCGCAAGGATCAGGCCCGCGCGGCGCTGCCCGGTGCCGTCGCGCTATTGGCACCGCAAATGCCCGTCACGGTGCGCATCAACCCGCTTTGGCTGGCCGCGATTGACGACCTGCACGCAAGCGTCATTGACGGTGTTTCGATGCTGCACCTTGCCCTGTGTGAAAGCGCCGAGCATCTGCGCGCCGTCGATGCCATGGTCACGGAACTGGAAATCGCGCGCGGCCTGCCCCCCGGGGGGATCACCCTCATTGCCATGCTGGAATCCGCGCTTGCGGTATCCCGCGCGACAGAAATCGCCCATGCCTCGCCCCGTTTGGCGGGGCTGACACTTGGGGTCGAAGACTACGCCACCTCGATGGGGGTTGCCGCCACGCCGGACCTGTTGCGCCCGGCGGTTCAGCAGGTAATCCAGGCCGCGCGCTCTGCCAATCTGCCCGCCTACGCAGTTCCCGCCAGCATGGCCGATTTCCGCGATCTGGACGGGTTGCGCGACGCGGCGCATCTGGCCCGGCGAATGGGATCGGTCGGCTGCTATGCGGTTCACCCCGGGCAGGTTGCCGTGCTGAACGAGGTCTTTGGCACCACCGAACAGGAACGCGACTGGGCAAGACGGGTGCTGTCCGGCGCTGAAAAGGCCCGCCAACAGGGGCTGGGCGTCTTTCAGGTGGACGGCCAGATGATCGACCAGCCCCTGATCGACCGCGCAAGGCATATGCTGGCCCGCGAAAAGACCTAGCGCGCTCAGCTACAGATCTCTTGCACCTGCTGGCGGATCCATCGCGTCCTTGGGTCCGCATCATTGCGCCGATGCCAAAAGACGGACACCGGAAAGCGGCGCACTTCCAGCGGCGGTTCGGCCGTGACAAGGCCAAAACCGGCAGCGAACTGCCGCGCCACGCGTGCGGGCAGCGTGATCAGCGCCCCGGCCGAGGCCGTCGCCGCAAGCCCCGGCAGAAAGGCAGGCAACCCAAGAATGACCCGCCGCTCGCGCCCGATTTCTTGCAGGCGGTCGTCGACGACACCGCGCAGATCGCCCGCTGGCGAAATCAGAATGTGATCCGCCGCGCAATACTCGGCAAGACCGATGGCCGGCGCATCCGGCAGCGATTGGCGCGGGCCTGCGACCAGAAAGGACTCTTCGTACAGGACCTGCCCTCGAATAGAGTCCGGTACGTCCCACACAAACCCCAGCGAAAGGTCGGCACGCCCGTCCGACAGGGCCTCGACCGCATCGCCTCGCCCAAGCGGAAGGACAGACAGGGTCAGGCCCGGCGCGCTGCGACGCAAACGGGCGGCCAGCGCCGGTATCAGAACCGCCTGTTCGGCATCCAGTGCGGCAATACGCAGCTTGCCGTTGGCCTGTGCCGGGTCAAAGACCCGCGCCGCCCCCATGGCACCGCGCAAGGCATCGACGGCCTGCGTCACCGGAGCCTCCAGTGCCAGCGCCGTCGCCGTGGGATCCATCCCGTGCGGTCGCCGCAGGAACAACTCGTCGCCAAAGATGTCACGCAAACGCCGCAGGGCCTGACTGATCGCCGATTGGGTCAGACCCAGATCCGCCGCCACGTCCACGGCCTTGCGGTGACGCAACAACCCAAGGAACACCAGAAGAAGGGTCAGGTCCAATCGCCTGAGTTCAGAATTACTTAATTCAGACATGATCTTTATTCGTTATCATTTCTATCACTTCGCGAATATCTCCCCTGCAACGAATGAAGCAAGGGAAATATCCAATGCAGATCGCCATCATCGGAACAGGCAACGTGGGCAGTGCCATCGCGCATGGTCTTGCCGCCACGGACCATGCCGTCACTCTGGGCGCACGTGACCCGCAATCCGAAAAGGTCCTCGCGCTGGCGGAACGGACCGGGGCACGGGTTGCAACCCCGGCCAACGCCGCCGCAACCGCCGATATCATCGTCCTCGCGCTGCCTTGGGCCGCGGCGGAAAAGGCCGTTTCGTCATTGGGCGACCTTGGGGACAAGATTGTCATCGACTGCATGAACCCGCTGGGCATGGTCGACGGCGCGCTTGGGCTGCTCGCGGGTCATACGACCTCGGGCGGGGAAATGGTGCAGGGTTGGCTGGCCGGCACGCGCGTGGTCAAGACCCTGAACCAGGTCGGGGCAGAGATCATGGCCGACAACGCCGATCTGCCACAGCGTCCGGTCATGTTCATGGCGGGCGACGACGACAGCGCCAAGGCGCAGGTTGCAACCGTGCTGAATGATCTGGGTTTCGCGCCGCTGGACGCGGGCGACCTGACCAAGGCCCGCCTGCTGGAACCTTTTGGAATGCTCTGGATCAACCAGGCTCTGCAGCGCGGCAAGGGCCGCAACTGGGCCTTTGCAGCCGTGGAGGGCTGAGACATGACACTTGAAAACTCGAATATTCTTGTTGTCGGCGGAACCAAGGGCATCGGCCTTGCCACGGTCAGGGCTGCGCAGGCCTCCGGCGCGCAAGTCACAGCCACCGGGCGCAGCGCGGCGAGCCTTGCCGCCCTGCCCGAAGGCGTCGCCGGGGCCGTGCTGGACTTTACCAAACCCGCCTCCGTCGCGGACCTTGCCGATGGTATCGGGGCGCTGGACCACCTCGTGCTGACCGCCTCCAGCGACGTGGCGTGGGGGCCACTGGCAGAAACCGGCGAAGACGCGCTGCGCGCCGCCTTCGAGGCGAAGTTCTGGGGCTACTGGCGATTGATCCGCGCGCTGGCGCCCAAGCTGTCGCAAAATGGGTCGATCACGCTTGTCACCGGTGCCGCCGCGCGCGCGGCCATGCCGGGCACCTCCGGGCTGGCTGCCGTCAACGGCGCGCTCGAAGCCCTGTCCAAAGTGCTGGCCGTGGAACTGGCGCCGCTGCGGATCAACACCGTTTCGCCCGGGATGACCGCGACAGAAGCCTATGCAGGCCTGCCGGACGAAGCCCGCGAAGGCATGTTCAAGGCCACCGCCGCGCACCTGCCCCTGGGCCGCATCGGACACCCCCAAGACCTTGCCGAGGCCATCGTCATGGTCATGGCCAATTCCTTCCTCACTGGCGCAACGCTTGATGTCGACGGCGGCGCCCATCTTGCGCGCTGATCCGCGTGCCTTTCCCAAAGGAGACTGACATGTCCATTTCACGCAGAGACTTTATCAAGTCCGCCCCTGCCGTGGCGCTTGCCTCGGGCGGGCTAACACTATCGGCAGCCAAGGGTGCCCGCGCCGCGTCGGCTGATACGCCCGGCGACATCCTGATCGTCGTCGCGAACGAGATCCTGCATCCCACGATGGGCTTTCCTCTGGGGTTCTGGGCGGCAGAGCTGACCCACCCCTATGCGGAACTGGTGGCCCATGGTCACAGCATCACCATCGCCAGCCTTCAAGGCGGCAAGGTGACTGTGGATGCTTACTCCGATCCGCGTCACGACTCCGGCTATTCGGCACATGACTTCGTTTCGCTGGGCTTTCTGACTTCACCCCGCCATGCCGCCTTGCTGGAAACAACCGCGCCGCTGGACCGGATCGACCCGAACGACCACGCCGCGATCATCGTGGCAGGCGGGCAGGCCCCGATGTTTACCTTCCGCGACAACGCCGCGCTCAAGCGATTGATCCGCGCCTTTCACGACGCTGGCAAACCCACGGCTGCCCTGTGTCATGGCGTTTCGGCTCTGGTAGACGTGCAACTGGACGATGGCAGCTATCTTGTGGCGGGCAAATCCGTAACAGGGTTCTCGGCCGCCGAAGACGCCTATGTGGATGAGGTTCTGGGGGCAAAACTGTTCGACTGGTGGGTTGAACCGGCCCTGAGAGACCGGGGCGCACTGTACTCCGATGCCGGTATGTGGGCGAACTATGCCATTGCCGACGGCAACCTGATCACCGGGCAACAACAGAACTCGGGCGGCTCGGTCGCGCGGTTGATCCTTGACCAGTTGGGCTCGTGACACGGACCGGGGGCCGGCGGATCAACCGCCGCCCCCCTTTTGCTCCTGCCAGGCCTCTTCCATGGCCGCCGAAGACACCCTTGGCACCAGTGCCTTGACCAGATCGCGCATGTCCAGTTCACCCACCGGCTGCCCCCTGTGCATCACGCGGTACAATCTGGTCGTGTCTCCGCCCGACAGGGCGATCAGCTTTTCAAGGTTGTCTTCTGCGTCCACGTCCGCCTCGAACCGGGCATCCGGCGCAATCGGTTTCATGACGGACCGCACCCGCAACACCCGCGCGCGATTGATATCGCTGACGAAATCCTCGATGTAGGGATCTGCCGGATTCAGCAGGATACCTTGCGGTTCGCCCTGCTGCACCACGGCCCCGTCCTTGAGGATCACAAGGTGGTCGGCCAGCTTCAGCGCCTCATCCAGATCATGCGTGATGAAGATGATGGTCTTGTGCAGTTCCTCCTGCAACTCCAGCAAGAGATCCTGCATGTCGGTCCGGATCAGCGGATCCAGCGCCGAAAACGCCTCGTCCATCAGCATGATGTCGGAATTCGAGGTCAGCGCGCGTGCAATACCCACCCGCTGCTGCATGCCGCCTGACAGTTGCGCAGGGAAACGTGCCTCATATCCGGCAAGCCCGACGCGGGCCAACCATTTGCGCGCCTCGTCCTCGCGCTTTTGCAGGCCGACACCCTGCACCTGCAAGGCCATGGCGGCATTCTGCAAGACCGTCCGGTGCGGCAGCAGCGCAAACTTCTGAAACACCATCGACATGGTCTGTTGCCGCAACTGCCGCAATCCGGCCTGCGAAAGCTTGGTCACGTCCTGCCCATCCACGAGGATTTCGCCCGCCGTCGGTTCGATCAAGCGGTTCAGGTGGCGGATCAGAGTCGATTTGCCGGACCCCGACAGGCCCATGACCACGGTGGTTTCGCCCTTTTGCATGTCCACGTTGATGTCTTGAAGGCCAAGAACGTGTTTGTGGCGGTCCAACAACTCGGCCTTGCCGACGCCCTCGCGCACATGGCGCATCATTTCCTCCGGGCGGGCGCCGAAGATCTTGTACAGACCGCGCAGGCGGATCTTGGGGGCTGTATCGCTCATTCCGACCTCAATGGGTTTCATGGGTCACATTGATCCGCTGCAATGCGGCCTTGGAGGTCCGGTCCAGTACAACCGCCAGCAGCACGATCCCCAGACCGGCGATCATTCCGACGCCCAGTTCAAGATTGCGAATACCGCGCAGCACCAGAACGCCCAGACCCGGCGCCGACACCAGCGAGGCAATGACGACCATGGCAAGGCTCATCATGATGGTCTGGTTCACGCCCGCCATGATATTGGGCAACGCCAGCGGCAGTTCGACCCCCAACAACTTTTGTGACCGGCTCATCCCGAAGGCATCCGCCGCCTCGATCACATCCTTGTCGACCAGCCGGATGCCCAGATCGGTCAGCCGGATCACCGGAACGATGGCGTAGAGAATGATCGCAATGCCGTAAAGCTTTGATTCCGTGACGGAAAACAGGAATATCAGCGGAATCAGGTAGACAAAGCTGGGCAGGGTTTGCAACAGGTCCAGCACCGGGATGATCAATCGCTGCATCAGGTTGGATTTCGACATCAGGATGCCGATGGGAACGCCGATCACCACACAAAGCCCGGTACAGACAAAAATGATCGACAGCGTTTGCAGCGCGACATCCAGATGGTCGATCACGCCGAGAAACAGAAAGGTCGCCGCGACAAAGACCGTCACGGCAACCGAACGCGAAACAAGCCAGACCAGCGCAACCAGCAGCGGCACAAGGATCCACCACGGCATCGCGGTAAAGACATACAACATCCCGTCCAGCGCCCAGCTGAGCGGCTGCGTGATCGGGTCCAGCACCGATTTCAACCCGGCCCGCATCGACAGAAAGGTGTCTTCCAGCGCCGAGGTCATGTCCCGCGTCTGGGTAATCTGGGCACAGCTTTCGTGCAGTTCGTCAAGCGATGGAAAGGGAAAGACTTCGGCATTCGGATCGGCCTTTTCGCCGCCGACCTTTCCCAGCAACTGGGCCATCGACATCGGCCCGTCCTCTGCGCTTTGATCGCACCAATCGCGCAGTCCCAACTTGTCAAAGACACCATCATAGAACGCCATGCCGCCCTCCGTTGGTCTGAAAAGGCCCCGCCGCCCAAGGCGGCGAGGCAGGGGGGAGTGAGATTACTGCAACAGCGCGCTGAGGCGCGACCGTGCCTCGTCGTTCAGCCAGTTCGCCCAGGTGTCCTGATAGGTGGTCAGGAAATAGACCGCCGCCTCTTCGTAAGAGGCGCTGTTGTCGTCCTGCCATGCCAGAACCGCGCCCATCTGTTCGTTGGTAAAGGACATCAGCTTGAGAAACTCGACGACCTCGGGTTCGCGCTCCAGCAGATCGGGGGCGACAGCGGTCACCACCTTGGCCGTCGGATAGGCCGACAACTTGGGCGCGGTGCAATCGGGATCGGCGTTGCAGGTATGCGCATCCTGATCGAAGGGCGCGGTTTCCACCTGCACCATCGGGTATTTGCCCAGAACAGAGGTCGGCGCCCAATAATAGCCAAACCACGGTTCCTTGGCCGCATAGGCGGCGGCAATGGCCGTGGCCAAGGTTTCGCCCGAACCATGCTGGAACCGCTCGATCCCGTGGCCCGGCATGTCGACTGCCTTGGCGTTGTTCAGGTTGACCACGTCACAGGCCCAGCCCGCCGGGCAATCATGGAACCGGCCACCAACCAGTTGCGGATTGGCCAGAATGCCCTCCAGCGTCCGAAGTTCAGGGTGCGCCTCGGCAAGGTAGGCCGGGATCCACCATGCCTCGACCCCGCCATCGGCCAGCACATGCCCCAGTTCCACCAGTTTTCCCGCCGCGCGCAACTCTTCGTATACGGGCGAGGAATTGGTCCAGAGTTCGGTCAGGATGTCCGGCTCACCGGTTTCCGCGATCGAGGCCATGGCCGGCGTCGTCGAAGAAGGCACGGTCTTGACGGTGCAGCCATAGCCGTTTTCCAGCAGGAATTTCGCGACCGAGGTCACGACGGCGGATGACGCCCAGTCCATCTCGGTGATGGACACTTCGCCACAATCCGCCCAAGCGGCGCTTGATCCCAGCCCGGCACAGATCGCGGCTGCGGAAAGCATGGTCTTGATGGTCATTTCGGTCTCCCTGTCACGGTTTTTTTTGCTCCGACCATCGGGGATTCGCGCCCCTGTCCGAGCTGGAATGTCGTGAAGGATTGCCCGGATCTGGATGCGATGCGGTCAGATTTGGCCACCGTTTGAACCTGAATGGCCGGATTGCGCAGAAAATTCCCCGGCTTTGGTCAAGCAAAAACCCCCGGCGCCCAAAGGGCACCGGGGGTGGGGACACCAACTGTGCCAAAGCGGCAGCAGCGGTGAAGGATCAGGTCAGCGCAGCCGGTTCGTGGCGCGCAACATGGCGGTGATCAGCGCGTCGCGCTGTGCCGAAAGCTGAGCCGGGGTTTGCCCCTGTGCCTCGTCCCGGACACCCTGAATCAGGGTTTGGGCAATCTCGTCGTTCAGCCGGACCTGGCCCAGATCTTCCCACCAGCCGTTGAATGTATCGGAAAAATGATCGCAGAAGGATTGCAGGCCGCCCTCGCCCGCGCCGAGGTTGAACAGCATGGTTGGCCCCATCGCGGCCCATCGCAGGCCCGGCCCCGCCCAAACCGCCTTATCCACGTCCTCGACGCTGGCCACCCCTTCGACCACAAGGCTGATCGCCTCGCGCCAGATCGCCGCTTGCAGACGGTTGGCCACATGGCCGTTCTTTTCCTTGTTCAACCGGATGGTGACCTTGCCAACGGCCGTATAGAAACGGTCCGCCGCCTCTACCGCCGCGGGATCGGTGCGGTCATTGCCAAGGATTTCGACCAGCGGGATCAGGTGCGGCGGGTTGAACGGATGTCCAAGGACAAAGCGCGACGGGTCTTCCCACCCGCCTTGCATCTGGCTGAGCATCAGCCCCGAGGCCGAACTGGCGACGATGGCCTCTGGCTTCAGCACCGGTTCGATCTCGGCAAAGGTGGCGTGTTTGATCGGCAGGCGTTCGGGCACGTTTTCCTGTACGAAATCCGCCCCCGCGACCGCCTCTGCCGCCGTCGCGCAAAAGCGGATCGCATCCGGCGTGCCATTGGTCGTCAGCCCCAGTTCGGTCATCGTCGGCCAGGCCGTTTCGATATAGTCACGGACCTGCCGTTCCACGTCAGGTGCCGGATCATACAGCGCGACCGAACGACCGGAGGCAAGGAACAGCGCCGCCCAGCTGGCACCGATGACGCCGCCCCCAAGGCAGGCGGTTTGTACAAAATCCATCAGAACAATCCCGGATTGAGGGGCGAGGCAGCCGTCATGCCGCCATCGACCGTGAAACACTCTCCGCTTACGTATGCCGCCTGCTCGGACGCCAGCCAAGAGACCATGTTGGCAATATCCCTTGGTTCGCCAAACCGTCCCACCGGGTGACGGGCCAGCGCGTCGGCCATGGCCTTTTCAGGATCGCGGGCCAGCGCAAAGCCGTCCTCGGCCATTTCCGTCATGATCCATCCCGGCCGGATCGCGTTACAGCGGACCTTGGGCCCGTGGTCGACGGCAATCGAGCGGGTCAGCCCGTGCACAAACGCCTTGGACGCATTGTAAAGCGCCATGGACGGGTCCGCGACCATGCCGGAAATCGAGCCGATATTGACGATGCTGCCACCGCTGTCGCCCATTCCGGGCAGGACGGCGCGGCACATGTTGAAGACACCCTTGCAGTTGACGTTCATCACCAGATCCCAGTCGGCATCGTCGCTGTCGGCCACGGTCTTTTCGACCTGCACGCCTGCGTTGTTGACCAACAAACGCACGGGGCCATACGCGGTGCTCGCGGCCTGGACCAGCGCCTCTGCCTCGACGGTTCGGGACACATCGGCCGTCACCCATAGTACCCGCTCGGGCAGATCCGCAGGACGCGCGCCGCGTCCGCAGGTCACAACCTCATAGCCATCCGCCAACAGCCGATCCACGATGGCCCGGCCGATACCCCGGCTGCCGCCGGTCACGATTGCCGCATCAGCCATGGGCCACCATCACGTGCCGGATCGAGGTATAGGCGTCCAGCGCATAGACGCTCATGTCGCACCCGGTGCCCGACCCTTTCATCGCGGCCCAAGGCATTTCCGGCGTACCGACGCCGTGGGTGTTCACCCATGTGAACCCGTAGCGCAGGCGCGAGGTCACATCCATCGCGCGGCCAACATTCGCTGTCCAGACCGAGGAGGCAAGCCCATAGCGTCCGGTGTTCGCTACGCTGACCGCCTCATCCGCATCGCTGAACCGCGACAGGGTAACAACCGGGCCAAACACCTCTCGCGTGGCGATTTCGGCATCATTGTCCACATTGGCCAGCACCGTGGGCCGGTAGAAATAGCCCGGCCCATCGCCTTGCGCCCCGCCGGTGACCACTTCGCAGGTGGCGCGGGCGCGGTCGACGAAATCCGCCACACGGCTGCGCTGTGGTTCGGAAACGATCGGCCCCATCTCTGTTCCCTCGGCTTTCTGCGCGCCGATGCGGATCTCTTTCACCTGCGCCTCGACCGCTGCTACCAACCGGTCATAGACGCCGTCCTGCACCATCACGCGACAAGGTTGGGCGCAGTCCTGCCCGGCGTTGAAGAAACTGCCATAGCGAATAGTCTCGGCCACGGCGTCGATGTCGGCATCGTCAAAGACGATGACCGGCGCCTTGCCGCCCAGTTCAAGGTGCACATGGCGGATCTGCTGCCCGGCGGCGCGCATCGCGGCCATGCCGGTGGCGGGTGATCCGGTGACGGTGATCGCCTCCATCTGAGGGCTGTTGATCAGCCTGTCGCCAATGGTTGGCCCGCGCCCGTGGATCACGTTCAGCACGCCTTTGGGCAACACCTCGTTCAACAACTCCGCCGCGCGCAGAGTGGACAGCGGGGTGATCTCGGAAGGTTTGAGGACCACGGTACAGCCCGCCGCAATTGGCGCGGCCAGTTTCCAAGCCGCCATCATCAGCGGATAGTTCCAAGGCGCAATGGCCGCCACCGGCCCCACCGGATCGCGGCGGATCATGCTGGTATGGCCCGCCACGTATTCCCCCGCCGCCGAACCGGTCATGGTGCGCGCCGCCCCGGCAAAGAACCGGAAGGTGTCGATGGTCAGCGGCATCTCGTCATCACGGGCCGAGGGCCACGGCTTGCCCACGTCAAGGCTTTCCAGTTCGGCCAGTTCGTCCTGATGCGCCTCCAGCACGTCTGCGATCTGCAACAACAGAGCAGACCGTTCTGCCGGGGTGCTGCGCGAGGTCATGGCAAACGCCTCTTCGGAGCCGCGCACAGCGGCCTCGACCTGTTCGGCGCTGGCTTCGGCCACCTGCGCCACCTCGGCCCCGGTGGCCGGGTCGATCACCGACAGCGCCTCGCCTTCGCCTGCCACCAGTTCGCCGTTGATCAGCAGTTTCGTCTGCATGTTCCCCTCCCCTTCAAAAGGCGACCTGATCGCCGCCCTTCAGGCCCAGTCGCGCGCGCGCCTCTGCCGGGGTGGCGACCGTCAAGCCGAGATTTTCGATGATGGCGCGAATCTTGTGCACCTGCTGGGCGCTGGACACCGCCTTTTCGCCCGGCCCGATATACAGGCTGTCTTCCATGCCGACGCGCACGTTGCCGCCCAGCAGCGCGCTTTGCGTGGTAAAGGGCATCTGGTGCCGTCCCGCCGCCAGCACCGACCATTCATAATCGTTGCCGAACAGCTTGTTGGCGATGGTGTGCATATGCATCAGGTTGTCCAGATCGGCCCCGACGCCGCCAAGAATGCCAAAGACCATCTGCACAAAGATCGGCCCCTCGATCCAGCCCTGATCGCGGATCCATGCAAGGTTATACAGGTGGCCAAGGTCGTAGCATTCAAACTCGAACCGCGTGCCGTGACCCTGCCCCAGTTCCTTGAGGCAATATTCGATATCCGCGAAGGTATTGCGGAAAATGAAATCGCGGGTCATGTCGAGGAACTCGGGTTCCCAGTCGTGTTTCCAGTTCGAATACTTGTCCTTCATCGGGAAGATGCCAAAATTCATCGACCCGATGTTCATGCTGGCCATTTCCGGGCTGGCGCGCGTGGCAGCGCGCAGGCGTTCCTCACGCGACATGCCCAAACCACCACCGGTCGAGACATTCATGACCGCATCCGTCGCCTGTTTGATGCGCGGCAGGAAGTCCATGAACAGGTCCGGATCGGGATCGGGCTTGCCGGTTTCGGGATCCCGCGCATGCAGATGGATGATGGATGCCCCGGCCTCGGCCGCCTCGATGCTGGCCTGCGCGATCTCTGTCGGGGTGATCGGCAGATGCTCGGACATGGTGGGCGTATGGATGCCGCCGGTGGGCGCGCAGGTGATGATGACGGATTTGCTCATTCTGCGGGGTCCTCTGCCAATGAAGCGGTTTGCGCCACGACACGCAGATGCGCGCCACGGTCCGGCGGGATCCAGACCGGCGCGCGCCATGCCATTTCACCAAAAGCGAACTGTGGCGTGGGCGGTGGCGCATCCTGCGCGGCCTGCCTGTCTTTGGCCAGCTTCACAGCTTCATTTGCTGGACCTGGGCCGACAGCCCGCCATCCAGCACCCAAAGTTGACCGCTGGCATACCGCGCCTCGTCCGAGGCCAGCCAGTTGACGAGGTTCGCAATGTCCTCGGGCGTGCCGTAAGTCCGCATCGGGTGCACGTCGCGCACCGCCTGTTGCAACTGGTCGATGGATTTGCCGCCAGCGCCCGACCCGTCGCCGGTGAAAAAGCTCTGCAACATCGGCGTGTCGATATAGCCGGGGCAAATGGCGTTGACGCGAATGCCCTCGGGGCCGTGGTCGCAGGCCATGGCGCGGGTCAGCGCGTGAACCGCGCCCTTGGTGGCGCAATAGGCGGCAAGACCGGGGTCCGCGATGAACCCGTCATAGCTGCCAAAATTGATGATGCTGGCAGAACTGCCATGCGCCGCCGCCGCCCGCATCAACGGCAAAGCGTGTTTCGACGTCAGGAATGTGCCGGTGACATTGACCGCGAAACTGCGGTTCCATTCCTCCAGCGAGGTGTCCTCGATTGTCTTTTCAATCTCGATCCCGGCGGCGTTCACCAGAATGTCCAGCCGACCGTGATCGGCCTGCACCTGTGCCATGGCCGCCGTCACCGCCGCTTCGTCGGCGACATTCATCGCCACGAACAGGCTGCCATCGTCGTCATGTTCCGCCAGCGATCCCTGCGGTGTCAGATCGGCGGCATAGACCGTTGCACCTTCGCGCAGAAAGCGCGCGACGATGGCGCGGCCGATCCCGCCGCGCCCGCCGGTGACAAGGGCAATCTTTCCTTCAAGCATCATCTTGGTGAACCTCTGTCGCGGGCGGGAACCGATAGCGGCCAGCGGCCTCGGTCCAGTCCATGTGATTGCGGACATATTGCTGGCTGGCGTCCGAAGGCGGGTTGTAATCCCAGTGCTCTCCGGATCCGGCGGCCATCGCCACATGCAGCGCGCGGCGTGATTTCTGCGTCTTGATGACATCGGCGCGCAGCTTTTCGCTGTCCCAGCGCCGGGCAACCTCTGCCGCAAATTCCCGCGCCGCCTCCGCATAGGCGGGATCCGTAGCCAGGTTGCGCCGTTCCAAAGGATCCGCCGCAAGATCGTAGAGCTGCGGCGGGTCTGGATCACAGTGAATGTATTTCAGCGGCCCGCGCCGGATCATGAACACCGGATAGGGAGTCATCTCGGCGCAGTATTCCCCGATTGCCTCGTCCCGGTCCGTCTTTTCGCCGCGTACCAAGGGCATCAGTGAACGTCCGTCGATCGGTTCGCCCAAGACGCTTTCGTCCCCGCCAGCGATATCGACAAAGGTCGGCAGCAGGTCGATCAGGGAACAGGCATTCGAAACCCGGCCCTCCGCCACCCCCGGCCCCGCCATGATCAGAGGAACGCGGGCGGAGTGTTCAAAGAAGTTCATCTTGTACCACAGGCCACGCTCGCCCAGCATGTCGCCGTGATCGGCGGTGACGATGACGATGGTATTGTCCAGTTCGCCGATGTCCGTCAGCGCCTTGACGATTTCGCCCAGCTTGCTGTCGAAATAACTGACATTCGCCAGGTAGGCGCGGCGCGCGCGGCGGACCTCGGCCTCGGTCAGGGGGACATGGCTGGCCTCGATCCCGTCCATCACGCGGCGCGAAAACGGATCCTGCTGCTCTGGTGCCAGCACGAACTCTGGCATGTCGATCTCGTCGTCGGAATAGAGGTTCCACCATTCCGGCTGTGCCACATAGGGATCATGCGGGTGAATAAAGCTGGCCACCATGCAGAAAGGCGCCTTGCTGCCCTGCGCCCGGTCCCGGCCGCGGTCGATCAGCCAGCGGCGGGCGGCAAAACTGACCTCGTCATCGTAGTCGGTCTGAAAGGTGGCAACGGCCATGCCGCTTTCCTTGACCGTTTGCATGTTGTGATACCACTTGTCGATCCGCTCGTCATGCGCCTCCCAATCCGGGGTCCATGCGAAATCCGCCGGGTAGATGTCGGTGGTCACGCGATCCTGAAAGCCGTGTTTCTGATCCGGTCCGACAAAATGCATCTTGCCCGACAGGCAGGTGCGATAGCCCAGCGCCTGAAGGTAATGCGCAAAGGTCGGCACGCTGGCGCGAAATTCAGAGGCGTTGTCATAGGCGGCGATCCGGCTGATCAACTGCCCCGACATGAAGGCAAAGCGCGATGGCGCGCAAAGCGGCGAGTTGCAATAGGCCGCGTCAAAGCGCATCCCCCGCGCCGCCAGCGCATCCATATGCGGCGTGCGTGCAACCGGGTGGCCGTAGGCACCGCAGAACTGCGGCGCCAGTTGGTCGGCCATGACGACCACGATATTGAGTTTCCTCGGCATTTTCCTGATGTCCCTGTTAACCGATGAAGAGTGTTTCTGCGCGCCGGTCAGGGGCCGGGCGGTTCGAACTTCATCGGCTTGCGGGGCAGGCTCATCCGGCGGCACGCCGATAGGCGTCCAGCACAAGGCCGTGGAAATGATGCACGGCATGTTCCGACTTGCCCGACCCGTCGGGATCGTTGACAATCCGTCCCTGCGCAAAGGCGGGCGTGTTCATGCCCCGCTGAACGCTTTCGACAAGGTTGATGTCCTCGACCTGCAAGACCTCGTCGAGATAGCGGATGGTTTCCAATTCTGCCTCGTTCGGGGTCTTTTCCTCGAGGAAGAAGTCATAGGTTTCCAGCGTGCGGTCCGGTCCGGCAGGGATGATGTTCAGGATGATCATCGAGGACCGCCCCGGATACCGCATGATGCAGGTGTTGGGCCACAGCCACCAGACAGCATGCGTGCGCACCGTGGCGTTGCTCACGTCATAGGCGCTGTTTGCGGTATTGCCCGCGTCCGCCATGTGGCTGGAATAGATGCCATGCGTGGTCACCTTGTAGGTGTCCATGTCGACCAGTTCGCAAAAATCCTTGTGCGCGGTCGGGCAGTGGTAACATTCAAGGAAATTGTCGACCACGTTCTTCCAGTTGGACTTGATGTCATAGGTCAACCGGTGGGCAAAGGTCAGATCCTCGATATCCGGCGCCCAATGCTTGATCTCGGTCGCCAGATCGCCCGACAGCTCGGCCAGCGAGGCCGCGGCGGGATCGAGATTAACGTAGATAAAGCCGCAGAATTCTTCGACCTGCACCGTGTCGAGGCAAATTTCCTTTGTTTCAAAATTGCTTAGCGTTTCGGTATGCGGCGCGCGGATCAGCTGACCATCCAGCTTGTAAACCCATGCGTGGTAGGGGCACATGATCCGCGAGGTTTCCCCCTCGCCTGACAAAAGCTCGTGCGCGCGGTGTTTGCAGACGTTGTAAAAGGCGCGCAATACTCCGTCACGGTCGCGCACCACGGCAATCGGCTGACCGGCAACGTCGATGGTCACATAGCTGCCCGGCGTTCGCAGCTTTTCGACGTGGCAAACCCATTGCCACGTCTTGCCGATGATCTCTTTGACATCGACATCATGCCACAACTGGTCGGTATAGGCCTCGGCCCGCAGCGACAGCGAGCTAGAGGGATCCTTGTGATAACCCTTTGAAATATCGTCGAACTGCTGGGCGGTGGGATGTTCGGTCATGGAGAGCCTCGCGTCAGATTCCAACATGGCCGAAAAGCTCGGCTTGGGAACAGAATTGCGAGATTCCCGGCCGCACAATGTGCGCAGTTGGCCGTCAACTTGACTATTCTGGCCGCGCCTGCGCGTCTTTCTTGGTGCGATGCATCGGCCAGGCGCGGAATTCGAAGGGCACGCGCCCCTCGATCCGGTCGCTGCGCGGCGACAGACCAAAGCGTTCGCGATACGCGCGGCTGAAATGCACCTGACTTGAAAAACCAGAGGCGACCGCCACCTCGACCAGCGGCATTTCCGTCTGCGTCACAAGCCCGCGCGCCCGGTCCAGCCGGATGTCGCGGTAATACAGGGTGGGCGTTTTCTTGACGTAGCGCGCAAAGAGCCGGTTCAGCTGTCGCTGCGACAGACGGATCGACTCGCAGATTTCGGGAATGCTCAGTGGCGCTTCGAGGTTCTCTTCCATCAGACGGATCGCCCGTTTGACCGCGCTGGGGGCCAGTTGCCCCATGGGTTCGGCCAGACCCGGGCTTTGCATGGCTCCCTGCGGGCGCACGTTCTGGTGAAAGACATAGCGCGCGGCGGCATTGGCCAGCGCATCGCCGTGCGTGCCCTTGATGATATGCAGCGCAAAATCCACCGAGGCCGCGCCCCCGCAACAGGTGATCCGCGTGCCGTCAAAAACGAACAGTTCCTCGCTGACCGTGACATTGGGGTACAGTTCCTGCATGGCGTCGATATGTTCGTAATGCACTGTCGCCCGGCGGTTCTTGAGCAAACCCGCCTCGGCCAGAATAAAGGCACCGGTATCCAGCCCGCCCATCGTTGCCCCCTGCCCGGCCCATCGCCACAGAGAGGTGTGCAGAGGGCTGGACTTGTAGGCCTCGGGTGTCCAACTGGACGAAACGATCACGAAATCGCGGTTGCCCTGCTGCACCTCGGCCAAGGGCAGCGTGTCGATGGTCATACCGTTACTGGCAATGCAGGCCCCACCTCTGAGCGAGGCAATCTGCCAGCGAAACCGGCTCCGCCCTTCAAGGTAATTCGCCGCGCGAAACGGGTCGATGAACCCGACGGTGGCCGCCATGTTGAAATGCGGTGTCACAAGGACCAGCAGCGAAAGCGCATCGGGTTCTGAAGGTGCCATGACCTACCTTGTTGCTGCGCGACAAAGCCCGTCAAGCGCCTCTGTGTGCGTCCAAGGGCCGATTGCCCGCCCTTCACACCGCGTCCCGCCCCCGCCGTACGCTGAAGAATGCCGGCGACGTGGGCGGATAACGCGCTCCTTGCCCGCACGCGGAATTGAACTCGACTGTTCAGGTGCCTAGGTTCAGAGAAAAGGCGCAAGCCGCCACAATTGGAGCCTGCCGAAATGCCCAGTGACCCCCAGTACCAGTTTTCCGAATCCACAGGCAGCCAGATGGTTAAGGCACTGCGGCGCGGACGCAAGATCCTGATGTGGACAGGTATCCTCATGGCGGTGGCCGGGCTGCTTGCGGTGCTGTTTCCCATGGTCAGCACCTTGGCGGTGGAATTCTGGATCGGCGCCATGTTGCTATTTGCCGGGATCGTCACCCTGCTGGGATCCTTTTCGATGCAGGGCACCGGATCGTTTTTCGGCAGCGCGGTCTGGGGCCTGTTGTCCATCGCCGCCGGCGCATTTCTCTTGTTCGATCCGGCTGGTGCCGCCGTGGTGCTGACACTGTTGATCGCGGTGCTTTTCCTGCTGCACGGCGCGTTCGAAGCGACGCTTGCACTGGCCCTGCGGCCAGCCAACGGCTGGGGTTGGATGATGCTGTCGGCGATCTTTGCCACTGCCGTCGGGTTCTTGGTGATCGCCGGCGTGGCCGAGGCCTCGCCGGTGCTGCTGGGCCTGCTGGTCGGTGTCAATTTCCTGTCGACCGGGATCGCGCTGATCGTCCTTGCCCGACGTCTGGAACCCATGGCGTGACAGACCCGCGGCGTGGCGGCGCCGACCAAGTTTGATGCCTCACCGCTTGATCGGTGAGCCGTTTGGGCAGACAGTGCCCGGCAGTGTGCAGAGTAACCGGGAGGCATGTTATGGAAGCAAGAGTAGTGGATGATGACCAAGGCCGCCGTCATGTTCACGACGCCTGTCTTGAACCTTGCGCCATTGAACGCGGCATGCGGATCATTGGCGGCAAATGGACCGGTTCGATCCTCTGGCACCTCAAGGACGGGCCTGTGCGTTTCAACGATCTGTCGCGCATGATCGGCGGCGCGTCCAAGAAGATGATCACCGAACGCCTGCGCCAACTTGAGGCGCAGGGCCTTGTGACCCGTCAGGTCATGGATACCGCCCCTGTTTCAGTTCAATATGAGATAACGGAGTTTGGCCGCACCGCTCTGGGGTTTCTCGACGAACTGCGGAAATGGAGCGAAAGCCTGCCCGAACGGCTGGCCAAAGTCTGATCCCCCGCGAAGGGGGTGTCACTGCATTGACATGCTCGGTGACTAGAGATGCCCGGCAAGGCGGGTCACCGCCTTGGCCATCGAACCATCAGGCCATTGAAATGACGACATCCCCAATCGCGCCGCTCGGGCGGTTCATTGACCGGGCGTGGATGGCCATCGGTCTGGACTTCGGCGGTTTTGCCCGCCGCAATCCGGTGTTGGCGCAGCGGCTGGGGATCTGCTGTCTCGCCGTTGGCCAGACCATCGGATACGCTGGGCTTTACTATGTGTTTGGCGCGCTTCTGCTTGCATGGGAAACCGGCCTGACATGGGGCAAGGAATGGCTGACCTTTGCCTTTATGGCCGCCGTTCTGACCGGAGCCGCAGCCGCCCCGGTGGGTGGACGGCTGATCGACCGGGGGCTGGGGCGCTGGGTTCTCAGCGGTGGCATGGCCATGGGCGCGCTGGGGTTGGTCGCGCTCGGTTTTGTCGACCGCTATGCCGGTTTTTTCCTTTGCTGGCTGGTCATCGGCGCAGCGCAAGGCGCAAGCCTGTACGAACCCTGTTTCGCCTTCGTGACACGCACCACCGGCGACGCCGCCACGCGCAATATCACCCTGATCACGCTGGTTGCCGGTTTTGCCTCGACGCTGGCCTTTCCCTCGGGCGCCTTTCTGGCCGAGGCCGTTGGCTGGCGCGATGCGGTCTGGATTTTTTCCGCCGCGGTTGGGCTGATCGGTGTGCCGATGTTATACGCGGGCGCGACGATGATCGAATGCTGCCCCGAAGACAGGCGAACACCGGAAAGCGTGGCGCAAGACCGCGAGGCCTTTCGCAGCGCCCGCAGACGCCCGGAATTCTGGCTGCTGTTCCTCGCCTTCCCATTGATCGGCCTGACCGAAGGTCTGGTTCTGGCGCATATCATCCCGATCCTGACCGACGCTGGTCTCAGCCTGACACAGGCGGTCACGGCCTCGGCGCTTTTTGGTCCGATGCAGGTGGCCGGTCGCTTGGCCATGATGCTGCTGGGGCGGCGTGTCAGCCCCATCGCCATGGCCGCAATGGCCTTTGTCGGGGTGTTGATGGCGGTCCTGCTGCTGATGCAGACCACGAATGTGCCTGCGGCGGCCTATGCTTTTTCGCTGGTTTTCGGGGCCAGCTACGGGCTGATCAGCATCCTCAAACCCGTCGTGACAGCCCAGGTGCTGGGGCGGCGTGCCTTTGGCGCGATTTCGGGGTTCATGGCGGTGCCGTTTCTTGTGGCTCTGGCCACGTCGCCACAGGTCGGGGCCGCCCTTTGGCGGATCGGCGGCTATGACCTTGCGCTGATCGTTGCCGCCGGGATCGCCGCCCTTGCACTTGTGGCCCTCACCGCGCTGATCCTGCGGTTGAAGGCCCTTGATCAAGGGCAGCGCCCGGATGCGCCTTAGGCGCGGTCCGTGTCGGGCAACATGACAAAGATCAGCACCCCGAGGATAGAAACGTAAAAGCGGAAGGCGGCCTGCTGACCGTTCCAGATACTGGACTGCCACATCAGGAACCATTCGCCGCCGACGGCCATGAAGCCGACGAACCAGACAAGGAAGCCAAGCGTACAGCCAAGTGCGGCCATGCCCTTGCGCGCGTCGAACTCCGCTCCCGACGCATTCAGCGCCCCCAATAGGCGCACCGCGCCGACGAGAAGCGCAAGGCAGGTCAGCCCTTCGCCCGCGATGATCAGCCAATACCCGGCGTGCCACGCCCATTCGGCGGTGATGGCGCGGTACATTCCGGCATTGTCGGGAAAAGTCGTGTCCATGGACAGGACATGTTTGACGAACTCGAAATTCGAGCCGTAATCGGTCACGTTGTTAAAGGTTACAAGGAATGCGAAAAGCGAAAGCGCAAGCAGCATCGCGATTTTGCAAAGGCGGACAAGCATGACGGAAGATCTCCGGTTTGGGGTAATCGTGAACCTGACGTCCGCAGCGCAGACGAAACTTGGTGAAGACAGATTCGACGCGGACCCTATCACTCTGAATTTGCTGCGCAATGTTCATCTTGGCGATACAATCGCATTGCCAGACGGCACCCGTTTGCGGGTCTTGCGCCGGGTCTGGCGGCTGGATGCGGAACCGCCGCACCTGCAAATTGAACTGGATTGGCCTGCGCGGGGCTAACACGCGCCAGCCCTCAGGTTCTGGCGGCGATGACTTCCTCCAGCCATTCCAGAAAGACCGCAAGCCGACGTAACCCGGATGCGCGGGTCAGATACAGGGCAGTGATTTCCAGCGGTTCGGCCTGCAAGCGATCGGGAAACAGCGACACCAGCCGCCCCGCCGCAAGATCATCGGCAACCATGAAATCGGAAAACCGCGCGATGCCCAGACCGCCCAGAACCAGCCTGCGGACCGCCTCGCCATTGGTGGCGGCGACAGAGCTTCGGGGCCGCACCGGCTCTTCCATGCCATCGAAACGCAGATCGTTGATATGTTCGGGCGCGGCGAAACGGACCTGTTCCAAATCCGCCAGATCCTCGGGGCGCTGCGGAACACCATTGCGTTCAAGATAGTCCGGCGCAGCGACCAGCGTCCATGCGGACTGCCCCAGCCTGCGCCGCAACATGCCGCTGTCCCGTAGCGGGCCAAACCGGATCGCAACGTCTGCGTGACTGCCAAAAAGGTCGATCACCTCGTCGTTCATATCCAGCGTAAGCGAGATCTCGGGGTAGCGCCTGTGGAACTCGCACAGCGTGGGCGCAATGCGATGCAGCACGAAAGGCACCGGCGCATCCACCCGCAAGGGACCCCGCGGTGCCCGCCCCTGCTCGGCCAGTTCCGACAACGCTTCGGCGCGGGCCACGATTTCACGCGCAGCCTGCATCAGGTCGCGCCCTTCGGGCGTCAGTTCGATGGCCCGCGTGCTGCGCCGCAACAGCGTTATGCCCAGTTCCGTTTCCAACCGCGACACCGTCCGGCTCAATGTCGATGGCGCGCTGTTCAGAAAGCGCCCCGCCTCGGCAAAGCCGCCATGGTCGATCACCGCAAGGAAGACGGCAAGATCACGGGTCTGGGGCAATTCGTGCATTTGACGCAAAGCTCTTTTGATAATCCGTCTGTTCACGCAAAGACTATCCCGGTGCATCTCTCCGGTCGAGACTGAAACCCACCCCGGGAGATTCCCAATGCCCCTCGCACTCTGGGCGCTGACCATCAGCGCTTTTGCCGTCGGAACGACCGAGTTCGTTATCGTCGGCCTAATCCCCACAATCGCCGCCGATCTTGGCGTGTCGCTGCCCTCGGCTGGCCTGTTGGTCAGCGTCTACGCGCTTGGTGTAACCATCGGTGCACCCGTGCTGACGGCCCTTGCAGGCAACATGCCACGCAAGCGCCTGTTGCTGGCCCTTTTGGCCCTGTTCCTAATCGGCAATACCTTTGCCGCCTTCGCGCCCGGCTATGACAGCCTGCTGGCGGCACGGTTCATCACCGGCCTTGCCCATGGCGTATTCTTTGCCATTGCCTCGACAATCGCCACCGATCTTGTCGACCGCGAAAAAGAAAGCTCGGCCATCGCGCTGGTGTTCATGGGCCTGACTGTCGCCCTTGTGACCGGCGTTCCGCTGGGCACGTGGATCGGGCAAAGCTTTGGCTGGCAGTCCACCTTCCTTGGCGTCGTTGCGCTTGGCCTGATCGGGCTGATCTCTTCGGCCATTCTGGTGCCAAAGAACCTGCGGCAGGGCGAAGCCCCGTCGCTGCGCGCCCAGGCGCAGGTTCTGACGTCGCCGCGCCTGTTGCTGGTCTACCTGATCACCGCGGTCGGTTATGGCGGCAACTTCATCGCCTTCACCTTCCTTGCGCCGATGCTGGAAGACATCACCAACCTGTCGACCACCGCCGTCAGCGTTGTGATCCTTGTCTATGGTGTCTCTGTTGCTGCGGGCAATATCCTTGGCGGCAAACTGGCGGATCGTGTCGGCCCGGTGCGTTCGCTGACCGTCATCTTTGCCGGGCTTGCGGTGATGTTGGTGGCGCTTGGCTTTGCCCTGCCGCAGCCCGTGGCCGCCATTGCCGTCGTCGGTCTTTGGGGTGGCTTCGCCTTTGCCAACGTGCCCCCGCTGCAATCCTACGTGGTGCAGATCGCCCGTGAAGTGGCCCCGGGTGCCGTCGATGTCGCCTCGGGCCTGAACATCGGTGCCTTCAACCTTGGGATCGCACTTGGCGCATGGGCCGGCGGGTTGGTCGTTGCCGGAATGGGCCTTGGTGCCGCCCCCTTTGTCGGCGCGCTCGTGGTGGCCCTTGGCATCGTGCTGGTGCGTGTGTCCGGGCAGCTGGACAGAGGCACGCGCCGCGCGGCCCCTGCCGAATGACGTTACGGAACGGCGCAACCTATGCGCCGTTCCGCTCATTTCCTCCCTGTGACCAAACTGGAGACTGACATGCCCATCCGCACGATCGGACCCGCCAAAATCCCCAACCTTGGCCTTGGCACCTTTCGGATGCCCGCCGGGGACACCCGTGACATCGTCGCCGCGGCGCTGGCCGAAGGGTATCGCCATATCGACACCGCACAGGCCTATGAGAACGAGGCAGAGGTCGGCGAAGGCCTGCGCGCCTCTGGCACCCCGCGCGAACAGGTCTTTGTCACCACCAAGATCCTGCCCCGCGATTTTGCCGCCGCCGATTTCCGGGCCGCCGCCGAAAAATCGCTGAAGACATTGAACACCGACTATATCGACCTGCTGCTGTTGCACTGGCCGTCACGGGATGTTCCGCTGTCGGAAACCCTGCCGGTGCTGGACGCCCTGATTGCCGAGGGCAAGGTTCGTTTTGGCGGCGTGTCCAATTTCACCATCAAACAGGTGGCAGAGACGGAATCGATCCTTTCGGCCCCCGTCGCCGCCAATCAGGTCGAGTTGCATCCGTTCATCGACCAGTCAAAGCTGCTGGCGCACCTTGAATCTCGCGGCATCCCGTTCGAGGCCTATTCGCCACTGGCGCAGGGCAAAGTGATGAAAGACCCCGTTCTGCAAGAGATCGCGGACACGCATGGGGCCTCGCCCGCGGCCATCGCGGTCGCATGGTTGCTGCAAAAGCCGAATGGCGTTGCGATCCCCAAGACGGCCACCAAATCGCGGCTGGCCGGGAACCTCGCAGCGGCAGAACTGACCCTGACCACAGACGAGGTTGCGCGGATCGACACGCTGGCCGGACCGGATGGGCGGATCGTGTCGCCCGACAGCCTCGCGCCGGACTGGGATTGATCGCGCTGCGCGAACGGGGCCGCACCGCCCGTGGTGGCGCGTCGCCTTTCGTTCAGTGACTGGTGGCAAGGGGCAGGCGCAGCGAAATGCGCGCGCCTTCCCCGGCCTCTTCGATCCGAACCTCGCCCCCATGCAGCCGCGCCACCTGATCGACGATGGCAAGCCCCAGCCCGCTGCCATTTCCAGGCTGCAATTGACCAAAGCGGCTGAAGGCCAGCGCGGCCTTGTCCGGCGGCAACCCCTTGCCGTCATCGCTTACGGTGATCCTCACCCCCGGCTCCGCGGCCACAACCTCGACGGCGATACGCGACAGGCCGGAGCCCCCGTGGCGCAGCGCATTGTCCACCAGGTTGCCCAGCGCCTCGGCCAGCAGAACCTCATCGCCCCGGACCAACAGCGGCAGCGGCGCACCGGAATAGGAAAAATCCACGTCCTGAGCCAGCACACGCGGGGCAAGTTCCGCGCAGGTCGTTTCGGACATGGCCACCACATCAAATTCGGTTTCCGGCATGGAATAGCCATGGCGCAACCGTTCAAGCGACAACAACTGCTGCGCCAGATGCGCCGATTTTCGCGCCGCGCCGATCAGTTCGGCCTCACGGCGGCGGCGTTCATCCGGGTCGCTGACCCCGGGCAGGCTTTCAGCCAGCGAAAGGATCGCCGAAGCGGGATTGCGCAATTGGTGCGCGGCATCCGAAATAAAGGCCTGATGCGACTGGATGCTGGCCTCGACCTGCCCCAACAGGCGGTTGAGGGTGGATACGATGCCCCGCGCCTCGACCGGGACGGCGCGGCGAATACGCGCCAGGTCGTCCGGTGTCCGCTGTTCGATGGCATCCTGCAAATCCAGCAGCGGACGCAGCCCCCAATCGACGCCGAACCAGACCACGATCGCCAGTGCAACGATCAGCCCGGCGATCAGCAGCATGGCCCGCCGCGCCAGTTCCGAAGCAAAGGCATGGCGGTCTGACACCCGCTGCCAGACCGTCACCACGCTTTGCCCCGTCAGGTTGCCAATGGTCGTTGTCTCGGACATTCGCAACAGGCGCACCGCTTCGCCGCGATAGTCAGCCACCCGGTATTCGGGCACGCCCGGCAGGTTGTCGAACTGGCCCACCGGCGGATAGGCGTACCCCGTTACATAGACGCCCCCCGGCCCGGTCACGTGGTAAAAGACCTCTCCCCCGCCGGCCTCGGAGATCAGCTTGCGCGTTCGGGGGGACAAAGCATCGCCTTCGGAAATCGCCACATCACGGGAAATGGCAAGCGCCGCCGACAAGAGCCCCCGGTCAAACAGTTCTTCGGCAGTGGCCTGCGCCACCTGATAGCGCCAGATCCCCAACAGCACGGCCACGAAAAGCAGCGGCGTGACAATCAGCGCGAACAGTCGCAACCGCAGCGAAGGCGTGCGTTCGGTCACCCGTCGGTCTCCAGCATATAGCCCAGACCGCGCGCCGTCTTGATCCGGATGCCATGCGGTTCGATCCTGCGCCGCAGGCGGGACACATGCGGTTCCACCGCGCTGTCATCCACGTCCGCCCCGGTGCCATAGACATGCGCCGTCAACTGCGCCTTGGACACGATGCGCCCGCGTCGTTCGACAAGGCATTCCAATACGGCGATCTCGCGACGGGGAACCTCCAGCGGCTGGTCATCCGCCATCAATTGCCGACTGGTCCGGTCAAAGACGAGAGCGCCCAGTTGATCGCGCGCGGAAAAGACCAGATCCTTGCGTCGCGCCAGCGCGCGCAGGCGAGCCTCCAGTTCGTCCATGTCAAAGGGTTTGGTCAGGTAGTCATCCGCACCGCTGTCCAGCCCGGCAACCCGGTCCTGCGTATCGCCGCGCGCGGTCAACAGGATCACCGGCGTGCCATCGCCTGCCTTGCGCAGCCCGCGCAGCACCGCCAGACCGTCCCGCCCCGGCAGGTTGATGTCCAGCACCACGATGTCCGCACCCTCACGCGCAAGGAAATCCGCCGCCTCTGCCCCGTCGTGCAGAACGTCCACCGAATGGCCACGATCCCGCAACCTGAAGGCGATCCCGTTGGCCAGTTCCACGTTGTCTTCGACGACTGCTATACGCATGGTCAGTTTTTCTCCCGACTGCGCAAGTTTCACGCAAGGTTGAAACGGCAGGTTAACCGCCGTTGGAGGAGGGATTCGTTCCCTGAAGAATACGCAAACGCATCGGCGGGGACAGACCCGCCCGATCCATAAGGTCTATGGGAGGACACCAATGACCATCAAGCATCTTGCAAACTCCGTTGCCGCACTTGCCCTGATGGCCGCGCCCGCGCTGGCCGAGGTCGATTTTTCCGGCAAGACCATCGAGTGGGTGATCCCCTTCTCGGAAACCGGCGGGTCGGCCAAATGGGCCAACTTCTTTGGTCCGCTGCTGGCAGAGGAACTGCCGGGCAACCCGACCGTCGTGGTCAAGTTCATGCCGGGCGCAGGTTCGACCAAGGGCGCAAACTGGTTCCAGAACCAGAAACACGACGACGGCACGCTGCTGTTCGGCACCTCGGGTTCGACCCAGTTCCCCTATCTACTGGATGATCCGCGCGTCCGCTACGAATACAGCGACTGGACCCCGGTCATGGCATCGGGCACCGGCGGCGTGGCCTACCTGAACCCCGAGGATGGCGCAAAGTTCGACGGCTCGGCCAACGGTCTGAAGGACATCGACTTCATCTACGGCTCGCAGGGCGCAACCCGTCTGGACCTTGTTCCGCTGCTGGCATGGGAAATGCTGGGCATGAACGTCGAGCCGGTCTTTGGCATCAAGGGTCGCGGTGACGGCCGCCTGATGTTCGAACGCGGCGAAGCGACCATCGACTACCAGACCTCGTCCGCCTATCTGGGCGCGGCATCGGAACTGGTGGCTCAGGGCAAGGCCGTGCCGATGATGACCTGGGGCGCGCTGAACGACGACGGCGACATCGTCCGCGACCCGACCTTCCCTGACATCCCGACCTTCAAGGAAGTCTGCGAGGCCACCGAGGGCTGCGAAACCAGCGGTGAGGCATGGGACGCATGGAAAGCCTTCTTCATCTCCGGTTTCCCGGTGCAAAAGATCGCCTTCCTGCCCGGCGACACGCCGCAGGAATACGTCGACGCCTACACCGCTGCCTTTGACGCCGTACGCAAGCGCGACGATTTTGCCACCATCGCGGCCAAGCGTGTGGGCAAATACGATGTCTTCGTCGGTGAAGGCGCGAAAAAGGCCACCGTGGCCGGCACCTCGGTGTCGCCCGAAGCCAAGGCCTTTGTCGTGAACTGGCTGCAAGAAGCCTACGGCGTCACGCTGAAATAAGCGTGACCACCTGCGGCCTCGGGCATCCCCCGGGGCCGTTTTCCTTTTCACCATCCTGAAAATTAGGGGGCTGCGATGGATGCTATCGCGACCGCCCTGCCCGCACTTGGCGAGGCATGGGCGCTGATCCTGCAACCAATCGTCCTGGGCTATCTTGTCCTTGGCGTCGTCATGGGCCTGGCCGTGGGTGTCTTTCCCGGTCTGGGCGGAATTGCCGGGCTTTCGCTGCTTTTGCCTTTCATGTTCGGGATGGATCCTGTTCTGGGTCTTGCGTTGATGATCGGCATGGTGGCCGTGGTCCCGACCTCGGATACCTTTGCCTCGGTCCTGATGGGGATTCCCGGTTCCTCCGCGTCGCAGGCGACCGTGCTGGACGGCTTTCCGCTGGCAAAAAAGGGACAGGCCGCGCGGGCGCTGTCGGCGGCCTTTACCTCGTCGCTGTTCGGCGGGCTGGTGGGCGCGCTGTTCCTGACGCTGTTCATCCTTGTGGCGCGGCCGATCGTTCTGGCTTTCGGCCTGCCCGAAATGCTGATGATCACCGTTCTGGGCCTGTCGATGGTCGCGGTGCTGGCCGGGCGCGTGGCGCTCAAGGGGCTGGCGGCGGCGGGGCTTGGAATGATGATCGGCACCATCGGCGAGGCCGACGCGGGCGGCAGCCTTCGCATGGCAACCTATGACATCCCCTATCTGACCGACGGTCTGAAACTGGTGATCGTGGGCCTTGGCATCTTTGCCGTGCCCGAGATCATCAGCCTGCTGCGGCAGGACCGTTCCATCGCCAAGGATGCCAAGCTGGGCGCCGGTTGGGGCGCGGGCGTCAAGGACTGGGTCGCCAACAAGTGGCTGTCGGTCCGCTGCTCCCTGATCGGCGTTCTTGTCGGCGTGATTCCGGGCCTTGGTGGCTCGGTCGTGGACTGGATCGCCTATGGCCACGCGGTGCAGACCACCAAGGACAAGTCGAATTTCGGCAAAGGCGAGATCCGCGGCGTGATCGGACCGGAAAGCTCGAACAACGCCAAGGAAGGCGGCGGCCTTGTCCCCACCCTGCTGTTCGGTATTCCCGGCTCTGGGTCGATGGCAATCTTTATCGGGGCGATTGCCCTGCTGGGATCCGGCGATATCGAGGTCGGCCCGTCGATGCTGCGCGACAACCTCGACATCACCTATTCGATCGTCTGGCTGCTGGCGCTGGCCAACGTGGTGGGCACCCTGCTGTGCATCGCGGCCTCGGGCGGCATCGCCAAACTGACGACGATCCGGTTCACCTACCTCGCGCCGTTCCTGTTCATGCTGATCTCCTTCGCCGCATTCCAGTCGGGCCAGAACTTCGAAGACCTGCTGGCGCTCTTTGCCATCGGCCTGATCGGTATCTTCCTGCGCCGGTTCGACTGGTCGCGCCCGGCCTTTCTGATCGGTTTCGTGCTGTCCAACCCGGTCGAGAAATTCTCGAACCAGGCGTTCCAGATCGCGTCCTTCCGTTTCCGCAAGTCGTTCGAAGAGGGCATGGATTATATCTTTTCCCCGATCGTGATCGTGCTGATCATCGTCACCGTGGTGTCCGTCGTTCTGGGCATCCGGCAGGCGAAGAGCATCATGGCCGAAGGCGACGTTCAGTCCGGGTCCAAGCGCGCGCCGCTGGTCTTTTTGCTGGTGATCGTGGCCTATCTGGTGGTGGCGCTGGTCAATGCCAACATGATCCCCGACTACAACCTGACGGACAAGATCGTGCCGCTGGTGATTGGCGGGATCGCCCTTGGATGCTGCCTGATCATGCTGGTGCAGATGATGATGCGCCCGGAAACGGACGTGATCTTTGCCGACAAGGAAATTGCCGGTGAGGATGCGGATGCGCCCTATGGGCTGTGGTCGACGCTGGCGTGGTTCGCCGGGCTGATCGCCGCCACATGGTTCGTGGGCTTCATCCTTGCGCTGGTCGGCTTCCTTGTCGCCTTCCTGCGGGTGCGCGCCGGGGCCGGCTGGGCCAAGACGCTGATCCTGACCGCCTGCGGCATCGGTTTCATGTGCCTGATGGCATGGTCGCTGAACCGCGACTTCCCGCCGGGCCTGCTGCAAGCCTATGTCGATCTGCCCTGGCCGTTGAAATGAGCGACCTGCGCCTTCTTGCCCTGCCCGGAGACGGCATCGGCCCCGAGATCACGGCCGCCACCCTGCGCGTCCTGCGTGCGGTCGGCCCGCTGATGTCCCGCCCGGTTCGGGTCAAGGAGGCGCAGATCGGCTTTGCCGCATTGCAGGCAATGGGGACAACGATCCCCGAGCAAATCATCGAGCAGGCAAAAGAGGCGGACGGGGTCATTCTTGGCCCCGTCTCGCACAATGATTACCCGCCGGTGGCGGAAGGCGGGCGCAACCCTTCGGGCGTGCTGCGCGTCGCGCTGGAACTATACGCCAATATCCGGCCCGCGCGGACTTATCCCGGGCTGGAGGCACCTTCGCGGCGCGGTTTCGACCTGCTTGTCGCGCGGGAGAACCTCGAAGGCTTTTACGCCGATCGCAACATGTTCGAAGGCGGCGGCGAGTTTGCGCCCGTCCCCGGCGTGGCGCTGGCCATGCGCAAGATCACCGAAGAAGGCTCGCGCCGGATTGCCATGGCGGCCTTTGCCCTTGCACAGAGGCGCAACAAGCGCGTGACCGCCATCCACAAGGCCAATGTGATGCGTTTGAGCGACGGGCTTTTCCTGCGCGTCTGCCGCGAGATCGCCGCGCAGTTTCCCGATATCACCTATGACGAACTGCTGGTCGATGCCGCCGCCGCCCATCTGGTGCGCCATCCCGACCGGTTCGACGTGCTGCTTTGCACCAATATGTTCGGCGACATCCTCTCGGATCTCGCCTCCGAGCTTTCGGGCGGGCTGGGTCTCGCCGGGTCGCTGAACCATGGCGACAAACATGCCGTCGCACAGGCGCAGCACGGCTCGGCCCCCGATATCGCCGGGCAGGACCGCGCCAATCCGACCTCGTTGATCCTGTCGCTGGCGATGCTTTTGCGCCACCGGGGCGAGGCATGCGCCGCCGACGCCATCGAAACCGCCATCAGCCGCGCGCTGGCCGATCCGGCCACCCGCACCGGCGATCTTGGCGGCGCGCTTGGCACCACCGCCTTCACCCATCAACTCTGCTCAACCATCGAAGAGGCTTTGACATGAGCCAGACCGGCATCCCCTTTGTCTTCATGCGTGGTGGCACCTCGCGCGGGCCCTATTTCAACCGCGCCGATCTGCCCGAGGACCGCGAGACCCTTGCGCAGGTCCTTGTCGCCGCCGTGGGGTCGGGCCACCCGATCAACATCGACGGCATCGGCGGCGGTGTCGCGGTGACAACCAAGGTCGCCATGCTGTCGCGCTCGGACGATGACTGGGCCGATATCGACTATTTCTTTGCGCAGGTTTCGGTTGAGGACCAGTTGGTCGATTTCAAACCGACCTGCGGCAATATCCTCGCCGGTGTCGGTCCCGCCGCCATCGAGATGGGGCTGATCCAGCCCGCAGGCGACGTGACCGAAATCAAGATCCGCGCCGTCAACACCGGCGCAAAGGTTCTGGCAAAGGTCCAGACACCGGGCGGCGAGATCACCTACGACGGCGAGACCGAGATCGCCGGCGTCCCCGGCAGTGCCGCACCTGTTGCGCTGAACTTCATGGGGGTTGTCGGGTCCTCGACAGGGAAATTTCTGCCCACAGGCAACCTGCGGGACCAGATCGACGGGATCGACGTCACCTGCATGGATGTCGCGATGCCCATGGCCATCGCCAAAGCCGAGGATTTCGGCCTGACCGGCCATGAAACCGTGGCCGAGTTGGACGAAGACAAGGCGTTCTTTGCCCGGATGGAGTCCATCCGCCTGAAAGCCGGAGAGCTAATGGGCATGGGCGACGTGTCCAAATCCGTTACCCCAAAGTTCGGCCTGCTGGCGCCTGCCCGCGACGGCGGCACCATCGCCACCCGCTATTTCATGCCGTGGACCACGCATCCCAGCATGGCTGTCACCGGTTCGCAGTGCCTTGCCTCATGCGCATTGACCCCGGGCACCGTTGCGGACGGACTGCTGAACCGGCCCAACGAAAACCCCGCCAATGTGGTGTTGGAACATGCCTCGGGCACCATCGAGGTGCTTGTCGATTACGACACCACCGAGGGGTTTGCGCTGAACTCTGCCGGGCTGTTGCGCACGGCCCGCAAACTGGCCGAGGGCAAGGTGTTCGTGCCCGCCCGCATCTGGAAGGGACTGTGACATGCCGATCATGAATCTTCTTGTGGCCTTTAACGGTTCCGACGCGTCCGAGGCCGCCCTGCGCTATGCCGCCTCGCTGGCGCACAGCCGGGGTGCTCATGTGACCGCCATGCTGGCGCATTCGACTCATGAAACCTTTGACACCCGCTCGCGCTGGATCCCGGCAGAGGCGCGCAGCCTGCTGGCCGAGGCCAAGGCCGACATCCTCAGCGCCATCGAAGGACGGCTGGACGCCTTGCGGCCCGAACTGGGCCTTGGCGACGGGCTGAGCTTTGTCGTGCGACCGGGTCGCGTGGACAAAACCCTGTCCGAAGCGGCCCGCACCTTTGACGTGATCTTTGTCGGCCGCGAAATGGATGACGATGACGAACACGTGCGCCTGCATCCCGACAAGATCGCCCTGATGTCGGGGCGCCCGGTTGTCGTGGTGCCCGATGGCTATGACGCCGGTTCACGCCACAGCCACGCGGCGCTGGCATGGGACGGCAGCCGCGCCGCCGCTCGTGCCCTGTCGGACAGCCTTCGTCTGCTGGAGGCACAGGGCAAGGTCAGCGTTCTGACCGTGGGCGAAACCGATACGCTGGAGGCGCTGCAAACGCATCTCACCCGTCATGACATCGAGATGGAACACCACGGCTGGCCGGATACGCAATCCGTGGCCGCCGCCATCCTCTCGCATTGCCAGCGGCACGATCCCTCGTTGCTGGTCATGGGTGCCTATGAGCATTCGAAGTTCCGCGAGGACCTGCTGGGCGGGCTGACCGCCAGCGTCCTGCGCGACATCCAGATCCCCGTCCTGTTGTCTCATTAAAAGAGGAACCGATGACTGAATATTCGCAACTTCGCTCGGCGGTCGCCGCACTGGAAACCCTGCGCGATGAGCTGGTGCACAAGATCGAAACCAAGTCGGGCGATCCCCGCACACTGGATGATCTGCACCGCCGGGTCAGCAAAGCGCTCAAGGCGCTGTCCTGCGAGGGGTGAACGCAGTTTTCGGCGGATGTTGATTTGATCCGGCATTGTTGTGTACCATTGTATGCAGAAACAGCGACCGAGGTATTCCAATGACCGCTTCCGCCGAAATCGCACAGGCCGGGCGCATGTTGCGCACGGCCATGTCATCCGTATCTGATGAACTGGCCGCCTATCCGGGGCCGGTTTCGGGCTGTGATGCGCAGTACACGCATCTTCTGGAAACCCGCAGCCGGCTGCGCAACGCCCTGAACGCGCTGGAAGCCGAGGTCTTTGTGGCAACGCCCCGCACCCTGCGGCCCGGGGCAGGAGTGGAAAGCCGATGAAAGTTCACATTCTCGACGATTGGTTCGACACCCTGCGTGGTTTGCCCTGTTTCGATCTGCTCAAGGGCCACGATGTCACCGTCTGGACCGATCATGCGGACGAAGACACGCTGGCGGCTCGGCTGGCCGAGGCAGAGGCTCTGGTGCTGTTCCGGGAACGGACCGCTGTCACCCGCAGCTTGCTGGAACGCTTGCCGAACCTGCGGTTGATCTCGCAGCGCAGCGTTTATCCGCATGTGGACGTGCCCGCCTGCACCGACAATGGCGTGCTGCTTTGCTCCAACATGCACTCTGACACGCCGTCTTATGCGGCGGCGGAACTGACCATGGGCCTGATCCTGTCCGCCATGCGGCAAATCCCGCAACAGATGGCCTCGGCCAAGGCCGGGCACTGGCAGATGGGCGTGGGCAAGACCCTGCGCGGCCGGACCCTGGGCCTGTACGGCTACGGCCGGATCGCCGGAGCCGTTGCGGACTACGCCCGCGCTTTCGGGATGAAGGTGATCTGGTGGTCCTCGGCGGAAGGACGCGCACGGGCCGCGGCCGATGGCGAAACCGTTGCCGAAAGCCGCGAGAGTTTCTTCGAAGAATCCGACGTTGTCTCTGTCCACGTCCGTCTGAAACCGGCGACCAAGGGCATCATCACCGCCGAAGACCTTGGCCGGATGGCGCCCGGCGCGGTCTTTGTGAACACCTCGCGCGCGGGGCTGGTCGCGCCCGGTGCCCTGCTGACGGCGCTGAACGCCGGGCGACCCGGCATGGCGGCTGTGGACGTCTTTGACACCGAACCGCTGACCGATGCGGCGGATCCGCTGCTTGGCCACCCGAACCTGATCTGCACGCCCCATATCGGTTTCGTCACCGAGGATGAGTTCGACCTGCAATTCACCGACATCTTCGAGCAGGTGAACGCCTTTGCCGACGGCGCGCCGATCCATGCCATCAACCCGGAGGCTCTGAACGCCGCCGAATGATCCCTGCGATCAGCGGCGCGCCCACGATCACCAGCACGATCCGCGTCAGGTGGTGGGTGATGACGAACCCAAGGTCAGCGCCGGTAACGATGGCAAGCACCGTCATCTCGGCCTGACCGCCCGGGGCGAAAGCAAGGAAAGCCTCCAGCGGCCGACCCAGCCCCAGCGCGGTAACGGCCCCGGAAAAGACCGCCGCCAGAGCCGCCAAGACCAGCACATAGGCCACCCCCGCCGCAACCACGCGGGTCAGCTCTTTTGGCGTCACGCCAAGGAAATGCACCCCGATTCCGCATCCGATAAAGAACTGCGCCACCAGCACCGCCTCAGCCGGGGGGCGGCTATGGATCAACCCGGTCAGCGACAGGATCGCCGTGACGATCATCGGCCCAAGGATCGAGGCTCCGAACAGGCCGATCCGAACCCCACCCTTCCAGCCGATTAGCGCCGCCGCCGCCATCAGGGCAAGTTCGTGCAACGGCAATTCGGCAGCAGGGGCGCCGATGGGGTTCGTCAGGCCGACGCCCTGAAAATGGGTCAGGTAAAACGGCGCCACGGTCACGATGATCAGCACTCTGGTCGCATGAACCAGCGACAGCGCGCGCGGGTTCGCCCCGGCTTCGGTGCCGAAAATCACCATGTCCTGCAATCCTCCGGGCATGGCCGCGTAATAGGCGGTTGGCGCGTCGAACCCCCAGAGCTTGCGAAAGAAGGGAACGCCGATCAGCGCGATCAGCCCGATGAACACTGGCACCAGCGCCACCGACAGCGCCATGCGGGGCAGTTCTCCGATGACCTCGGGCGTGATCGAGGCCCCGACCGCAACGCCAAGGATCGTGCGGGCCGCGACGGACACCTGTCCAAAGCCCTTCAGCGGCGCGTGCAACAGCGCCCCGGCAAGGCAGAAGGACATGGGCCCGAACAGGAACGGCAGCGGCAGACCCAGCGCCCAGAACAGGAACGCCCCGCTTGCGGCCAGCGCAAAGGTCATGGCGCGGCGGGCGTTTGGGTGTTGGGGGTTCTCGTCCATTGGGACCTCCTGTCCGTCTTGACAGGTTTTGTATACGCCTGCATACATAAGGACACAAGACGGACAGAGAGAGAAAATGACCAGCGAAGACGACAGCGCCCCACAGGGCAACGCCGCCTACCACAGATTGCTGGATGAACTGCGCGCGGGCCGGCTTGGCCCCGGGGACCGTCTGCGCGAAACCGATCTGGCCGAACGGCTGGGCATGTCCCGCACCCCTGTACGCGAAGCGATCCGTCAGCTGGAGGCAGACGGCATCGTCAGCCACGTCCCGCGTCAGGGCGCCAGCATCCGCACGCTGGAATACGCCGAGGTCATGGACCTGTACGAGATGCGCGCAGTGCTGGAAGGCACTGCCGCGCGGTTGGCCGCGCGGGCCGCCTCGGACATTGAAATCGAGGAATTGATCGATATGAACCGCGCGCTGGAAACCCAGCGCGGCACGCCCGAGGCTTTCCCCCTGAACCGCCAGTTTCACGCGGCGCTGCTGGACGCGGCCAAGAATCGGTTCTTGACCCGGTCAATGACCTCGCTGCAACGGGCGATGATGATCCTTGGCCCGACCACGCTGACCAACCCCGAACGCGCCGAACTGGCGGTCAAAGAACACTTCGCCGTTCTGGACGCGGTTCAGGCGCGGGACGGCGCGCGGGCCGAGGCCGCCATGCGCGCCCATATCGAGGCCGCGCAACGGGTCAGGGTCCGAACCCTGCGCGCCCGTCCCCTGTACGATGGCGACCTGATGTAGGCCGCCAAAGCGGATCAGCCCTTCATGCGCAGACCTTGGGGATCAAACAGCGGGCCATGTACGACGCGCGCTGCAAAACGCTGGCGCGCGATGTCGATCTCGACGCGCGTGCCGTGATCCAGAGGACGGCGCGTATGGCCCAACGCCACGGGTTTGCCAACCCGATAGCCAAAGGCGCAGGACGAGGTCTGACCAACAATTTCGTCGCCCAGAAAGATAGGCTCATGCCCCAGCGGAACGGCCGTCTCATCGTCAAGGATCAGCGACACGACACGCGATTGCGCCCCATCGGCTCGCGCATTGGCCAGCGCCTCGGCCCCGGTGAAACCGCCCGATTTGCGGGTGGCAAAATCAAGTCCGGCAGCGATAGGCGTGGTATCCCCGTCCAGTTCGTGCCCCATGGCGCAGAACCCCTTTTCGATCCGCATCGAGGTCTGCGCGAACAGGCCCGCCGGGCGGGCACCCGCCGCGGTCAGCGCCGCATAGACCGCAGCTGCGTTTTCCCATAGGCAAGTGATTTCCCAGCCCGCCTCACCGACATAGGACAGGCGCGCAGCACGCACATGCTTGCCCGCGATATGCGCCGGGCCAACCTTGAAATAGCCAAGCGCGTTCAGCTCAGGCGCGCCGCATTCTGCCACGATGCGGGCCGAATCGGGACCCATCAGGCCCAGAACAGCATATTTTTCGGTGCTGTCCTCCAGCGTCACGTCAAAACCATCGGCCGCGCGGCGCAGCCACGCAAGGTCACGTTTGATCGCATTGGTGCCCGTGAACAGCCGATAGTGGTCCTCGGCGATGCGCTGTGCGGTCAGGTCGCTTTCAAAGGTGCCGCGCGGGTTCAGCATCGCGGAATAGATCACTGATCCCGGTTTGCGCGCCATCTGCCCTGCGCAGGTCTTTAGCAGGAACGCCTCGGCATCGGGGCCGTTTACCTCGATCTTGCCAAAGGAAGAGGCATCGAAGATCGCCGCGCTTTCATGGGCGGCCATGACCTCGCCCTTAACGTTCTCGAACCAGTCGGGCCGGTCGAACCGCAAGACCGGCTCTGCCGTCTTGCCGAAATACAGCGGGCGTTCCCAACCGTAGAACTGGCCGAACTGCGCCCCCGCCGCCGCATAGGCATCGTGCAAAGGCAGCTTGCGCAGGCCGCGCGCGGTCTTGAGCTGTTTGCCCGGATAGGCGATGTCGTAATGCGTGCCAAGGATCTCGGGCGCGCGGGCCATCAGGTGCTCGACCGAGTTGAAGACCGGCGCAAACCGCTTGGCGTCAGCTTCGCCAAGATCATAGGCCGTGTGACCATGCACGATCACATGGGCAAGGTTCATGCCAGCCCCCCCGCCCGAGGCCAGACCAACCGAGTTCATACCGCACCCAAGGAACAGACCGCGCGTCTCGGCGGTTTCGCCCAGCATGAATGTGCCATCAGGCGTAAAGCTTTCTGGCCCGTTCAGCAGCATCTTGACCTCGGCGGTTTCCAACGACGGCAACCGATGCAGGGCCAGTTCCATCATCGGCTCAAAGTGATCCCAGTCCTCGGGCAACAGGCCGAATTCAAAGCTTTCATCCAGCACGCCGGGCGCAATGGGTTTGCCCATCGGTTCAAAGCACCCCACCAAAAGCCCGCCGGAATCGTCGCGGATATACAGATGGCTGTCGTGATCGCTGAGCGTGGGCATGTTGCCGGTGATGCCGTCGACAGGCTTGGTCAGCAGGTAGAAATGTTCGCAGGCCAGCAACGGCACCTCGGCCCCGGCCATCGCCCCCACCTCGCGCGACCACAGGCCTGTGCACAGCGCCACCGCATCACACATCACGGTGCCCTGCGTTGTCTCGACCCCCGTGATGCGGCCGTTTTCGGTCAGGATACCGGTCACGCCCGTGTTCTCGAAAAGGCGAGCGCCCAGCACCTTCGACGCCTTGACCAGTGCCGCGCAGACGTCCGAGGGGGATACCCGCCCGTCATCCGGCGACCAGACCGCGCCCAGCACATCCCCGGCATTCATCAGCGGCCAGCGTTCCTTGGCCTCTGCCGCGCTGACCGAATGCGCCTTGATCCCGTAGGCATGGGCCAGCGCCTCTTGCCGTTTCACATGGGTCAGGCGGTCTGGCGTGGTGGCAATGGACAGGGATCCCTTCTGGATCCATCCCACCGATTGCCCGGTTTCCTGTTCCAGCCGGGAATACAGATCCACGGAATACTGGATCATCCGGGTCAGGTTCTGCGAATGGCGCAGCGCGCGCACCTGCGCCGCCGAGTGCCATGTCGTGCCCGAGGTCAGCTTGTTGCGTTCCAGAAGGATCGCGTCACCCACGCCCATCCGGGCAAGGTGGTACAGCGTCGAACAGCCCATGATGCCGCCGCCGATGACGACAACCGAAGCATGAGAAGGAAGTGCGGACATATGGTTTACCCCATCAGTCTGGCGTTGGTCGGATCATAGACCGGATCGGCAAGGACCGCGGCCTTGTACGTGTTCAGCAGGATCTGGACCTCCAGCGCGGCCCCCGGATCGACGGCCCCGGCCTGCACCCAGGCCACGGCCAGCATCTTGCCCGTGCGCCAGCCCATGCCACCCGAGGTGACATAACCGATCAGCGCCCCGTCCTTCAGCACCGGTTCGGTGCCCCAGCAAGGCGGCGCAGCAGGGTCGACCTCCAGCGTGACAAACCGCTTGGCTGGCGGTGCGGCACGCTCGCGGTCCACAGCCGCACGGCCGATGTAGTCCTTTTTCGTCGAACAAAAGCGGCCCAGCCCGGCGGCTGTGGGGGTGACTTCGGTGGTCATTTCCGCGCCCCAGCTGCGATAGCCTTTCTCCAGCCGCAGCATCCCCATGGCCCGTCCGCCCACCAAGGTCAGCCCATGGTCCGCGCCCGCCGCCATCAGCGTATCGAACAGGGTTTTCTGGTTCAGCATCGGACAATGCAATTCCCAACCCATCTCTCCGGAAAAGGAGATGCGCACCGCCCTGCAGCGCACGCGCCCCACCTCGACCTCTTTCGAGGTCATGAAAGGGAAATCGTCAAAGGCCCCGCCGGACAGCGCATTCAGCAATGCACGCGACTTTGGCCCCGCGATGCCCAGCGCGGCGATCTGGTCGGTCACGTTCTGAATGGTGACATCGAAACCCTTGGTATGGCCTTCCATCCAGCGCTGGTACAGCGCCACGCCCAGCGTCGCACCGACACAATAGAAACTGCCATCGCCGCTGTTCTCGATCGTCAAATCGCCGACGATCCCGCCGCGTTCGTTCAGCATCAGCGACAGCGCCATGCGCCCCGGCGTTTCAGGGCACCTGGCGCTGCCGATGTGATCGAGGAAGCCGCGCGCGTCCGGCCCCGAGATGCGGAATTTGCCATAGGACGACATCTCGGACAGGCCGCATCCCGCCGCCATGGCCCGCGCCTCTGTCCCGACGTGTTCCCACCAGTTGGGGCGCTGAAAGCTGGGCACGTCCACTGGTTCCACGCCTTCGGGGGCGTACCACAAGGGGCGTTCCCAGCCATAAGCCTGCCCCATGACCGCGCCCCGCGCCAGAAGATCGCTGTAAATCGGCGTGGTCTTGAGCGGGCGGCCAGAGCGACGCTCGATCCCCGGATAGATCAGCTCATATCGGATCGGCAGGATTTCATGCGTGCGCTCGCGGGCAAATTCGCGGGTCGTCCAATCGCCAAAGCGGGCGACGTCGATGAAATGCAGATCCAGTTCGCTTTCGCCTTCGAGGATCCACTGGCTCATGGCCAGCCCGATGCCGCCCCCCTGCGCGATGCCGCCAAGGAAACCGCAGGCAACGAAGACCCCCGGCACACCCGGCATCGGACCGATCATAGGCCGCCCGTCCGGAGCAAAGCTGATGGCTCCGTTCACGCCACGCTTGAGTCCGGCCGAGGCCAAATCCGGCACCCGATGAAATATCGCGCCCAACCCCTCTTCGAGCCGGTCCCAATCATCCTCGAACAGCTCTTGCCCAAAGGACCAAGGCGCCCGCCCGCCCAAGGTATTCCATGCACGGCGGCAGTTGCGTTCCCATGGTCCAAGCAACAGTCCCTGCCCCTCCTGCCGCAGGTAATACTGGCTGTCGCAATCGCGGATCATGGGCAGTTCGTAATCCAGTGCCGCGACCGAGGGCATGGTTTCCGTCACAAGGTACTGGTGTTCCATGTTGGTGATCGGCAGCCGGGTGCCGATCATGCGGGCCACCTCATCCGCCCAGAAACCGGCACAATTGACAAGGATTTCGCACTCGAACACCTCGTCGCCCGCGGTCAGCCGCCAATGGCCCGAAGGCAACCGCGTGATGCCGTCGACCTGCGTGTTGCGGCGGATCTGGCCTCCGTATTTCCGTGCCCCGGCAGCCAGCCCCATCGTCACCGAATAGGGATCGACATAGCCTTCTTCCGGGTCCCATGCGCCGCCGTACAGGTCGTCTACGTTCAGCAAAGGGTACTTGGCCTTGATCTCGACCGGGGTCACCAGTTCATAGTCCAGTTCCAGCGCCCGGAACTTGCCCGCGAGATGTTTGAATTCTTCCATCCGTTCCCGGGTCTGGGCAAGAAAGAACCCGCCAACCACATGGCTGCCCACCTCTTGCCCGACCTCAGCGGCCAGCCCGTCGTAAAGCCGCAGAGAATAGGCCTGAAGGGCTGAAAGATTGGCATAGGCGGATTGCGTGTGGACATTGCCCGCCGCATGCCATGTCGCCCCGGCGGTCAGTTCGCGCCGCTCCAGCAAAAGGGCGCTTTGTTTGCCCGCCTTGGCCAGATGGTACAGCGTCGAGACGCCGACAATTCCGCCCCCGATGATGATGATCCGCGCATGGGTTGTCATGCCATGCCCCCGGTGCCCGTGAGGGGCGGCGACTCTTGGGCCGGTCTGTTGCGCGGTTCCTTGCGTGCCATGCGATCCTCCTTGAACTTGGCCAAGGCTAGGAACGTGGCGAACCTGCCGCCGTGCGTTTATCGACGCCCTGTCAGGAAGATCGCGACATGGGTATGACCTGCCGTTCGCGGTCCTTGGACGGCAGCACGCCAAAGGCACGGCGGTAGACCTTGGAAAAGGCTGCGGATTCGAAACCGTAGTCCAACGCGATGTCGATGATCTTGCGGCGACCGGCCAGCACCTCCTGCCGGGCCTCGCTCAGACGCATTTCCTGATAGACACCCTTGGGGGATTTCTCGAACTCGGCCTTGAACAGACGTTCCAGTTGCCGTTGCGAGACACCGACCCGGCGGGCGACCTCATGAACCGGCAGCGCCTCGAATAGGTTGGCTTCCATCAGGCGGACGGCGGCAAAAATGGTGGTGTTGGCCGTGGTATAACGCAACTCGGTGGGAAGGTGCTGTTTCATGCGCCCGTCCCGGACCCCGTCGATCATCAGGCGGGAGGCGATCTCGTCCACCAGCGACTCCGAGACTTCGCGCGCGATATAGTTCAGCATCAGGTCCGCCGAAGCCCCGCCGCCCGCGCAGGTCGAATGCGGTGACGCAAGAACGAATAAAGAGGCCGAAAGCTCGACCTCGGGGTGGTTTTCCTTGAGGTAGGGGACATCTTCCCAATGGGCGGAAACCCGACAACCATCGACCAGACCGGCCTGCGCCAGCCGCACCACACCCGAAGACATCCCCCATGTCGCGTGACCTTCGCGGGCCCAGCGCCGCAGTTTGCCCACCAGCACCGGGTCATGTTGGGTTTCGATGCCCGCCCCGGCGACCGAAACAATGATCGCATTGGGCGGGATGTCTTCGATGTCCCGGTTTGGCAGCACCTTCAGCCCGTTTGACGCTGCCACGGGCCCGTTGTCCAGCGTGACAACCGAATAATCCAGACGGTTGGCATCGCCAAACTTGCGGGCAAGGCGCAGGACTTCGACCGCCGAGGAAAACGCCTGCATTGTGAACCCGGTTTCGATCAAGAAGACGAAATTGGTCGTTTGCCTGTCCATCGCGATCTGCCCCGGCCTGCGCCCCGTTGTTCCGGCCCCCAGTTGCGAGCCGCCCCGCCCCCTGTCAAGGCCGAAGCGGTCCCGGTCAGCCCGCCGGTTCCAGCGTCAGCCAGCGCGCCAGCGCGGCGTTCGTTTCCTCGGGCCGTTCCAACGTGGGCAGGTGCCCGGCCCGCGCGATGATCGTCAGGGTCGCATGCGGCATCAATCCGTGCATCAGTTCATGGCGCGACACCGGGCAGGGTTTATCGTCGGCCCCGCACAGGATCAGCGTCGGCCCGCGATAGGCGCGCAGGGTTTCCGTCTGATCAGGGCGGTCGCGCAGGGCAACCGACTGGCGGCAGAAAACCTCTGGCCCCAGCTCCAGCGCCATTTCCATGCACAGATCCAGGATCTCTGCCCGCCGTGGCCCATCGGCAAGGTAGTTCGGTTTCATCTCGTCCCGGATCACCTCGGCCAAGCGGCCTTGCCGCGCCTTGTCCATCTGGGGGCCGCGCCGGGCCTTGACCTCGTCACGCTCCGCAAGCGGGTTAGTATCCATCAGCGCCAGCCGGGTAACACGGTCGGGGGCTTGCCGGACGATCTCCATCGCCACGATCCCCCCCATCGACAAACCGCCCAGCGCAAAACGCCCGGGCGCCTCGGCCAGAACATGGGCCGCCAGCGCCTGAACGCTGTCCGCCGAGGTCAGCCCCGCCGTTCTGATGTCACCGGGCAATCCGGCGGCCTGCGGCGAAAACAGCCGCCCGTCGCACATCATGCCCGGCAAAAGGATCAGCGGTTCGGTCACGAAACCAGCGCCGCGCCTTCGGCGAGCGTTGCCAGCTTGGCATAGGCAATGTCGGGATCAACCGCGCCAAAACCCGCGAAGGTGCCAAAGCCACAGTCGCTGCCCGCGATCACCCGGTCGTTGCCGACGATTTCGGTGAACCGCTGGATGCGTTGAGCGACGACCTGCGGGTGCTCGACAAAGTTGGTCGTGGTATCGACGACACCGGGCACCAGCACCTTATCCTCCGGGATTTCGGCCTTGCGGTCACGGAAGACGGTCCATTCATGGGCGTGGCGCGGGTTCGAGGTTTCGAACAGCACGTAACGCGATTTGGTGTTCATCAGGGTGGTGAACACCTTGTCCATGCCAATGTCGCAGCAATGCGGACCTTCGTAGTTGCCCCAGCAGATGTGCACCCGCACCTTGTCCTGCGGCACGTCGGACAGCGCATGGTTCAGCGCCTCGACATGGGCATCAGCAATCTTGACGAATTCTTCGTCGCTGAGATCGGCGAACAGCATATGCCGCGACAAGGCAAGGTCGGGACAATCCAGTTGCAGATCCAGCCCGGCGCCGACGATGGTTTCGTATTCCGCCTTCATCGCGTCGGCCAGTGCCGCCAGATAAGCCTCGCGCGTCTTGTAGAAATCGTTTTGCAGGAACAGCGAGATCACGCCCGGCGAGGCAGCGTTCATGAAACCGCGATCAATGCCGTGATCGGCCATCGCCGCCTTGAGGTTGGCAATGTCCTTTTCCAACTCGCCCTGCCCCTTGGATTTGACTTCGCCCACACACATGGGACGGGCGTATTTCGGAGTGCCGCCATCATCGGCCAACCGTTTCAGAAAGCCGGGGAACATCTTGAGATCGGCGGGCGCGTTGCGCGGGCTGTCCCCGTCAAACCCGGTGTAACGGTCCTTGACGTAGGTGGCATAGCTGATCTTGGAGGTCTCGCCATCGCTGACAATGTCGATGCCGGCCTCTTTCTGCTTGCGCACGGTTTCCGAAACCGCCGCCGTCATACAGGCATCGAAGGCCGCCTGATCATAGGATTTGCCCTGTTCACGGGCAAAGATGAAATCGACCACCTCCTGCGTGCGGGGCAGAGAGCCGACATGTGTCGTGGAAACACTCATGAGCTTGGTCCTTCTGTTGAGATTGGGGCCGCACTGACAACCGGCCATGTTTTCCAGGTCGTGGCGTATGAGATCTTGACCCGTTCAGGCAGCCCGTCCGGCCCCAGCCAGACCCAGCCGCGATGCGGGGTGTCGTAGATCTGCATGTCACCGCGTTCCGGCGTCCGTTGCAGCGTGACATGCCAATCCGCAGGGTGTGTGTTGACGCGGGCATAGGTGCCGTCGCGCCTGACGCCGTCACCGGGTTCAAAGGTAAATGTCACCCGTGCCCGCAATCCATTCCTGCGGGTTACTTCGGGGTCTTGCAGATTGCGCCACAGCAAAGCCCCTGCAACAATCACGACAGGCCCCGCGTAAAGCAGGGCCTGCCAGTCACCGTCGGCAATGGCCCCGATCAGGATGATCGCGGCCACGGCTGTCACAAAGGCGAGGATGAACCTCATACGCAGCCGTCAGCCTTTCCAGGTCAGGCCAGCCGGATCGCCGGTGGCCACGATGTGATACATCGCGGCCTCGCCGGTCATCGACGGCACCGCCGAATGGGCAAGGTTTTCCGGCACGGACATGGTATCGCCCGGCGCCAGCGTCGCCGAACCGCCATCCCATGTGACTTTCCAATGACCCGTGACCGGCATCAGGACCGAAGGCTTGTCATGTGCGTGCTTGGCTTCGGTCGCCGAGGCGCGCGTGATGAAATCAACCTCGAAGCCCGGTTTGTCGCGAAGGATGCCGCTTTCACCGATAACCTTGGCCGGCGTCTTGTCGGACAGCGCGACAAGATCCCAGTAGCGGGCAACATGGTTGGGCAGCACTTCGGCGGTCGTCGGCTCGGGGCGCTTGGCCAGTTCCTCTTCGGACATCAGCGGCATCGGCTTGACGCCTTCCGGCAGGCGCTGCTGGCGCTTGGTATCGTACAGCTTGCCATCCTCGCCCAGCACCAGCCCATGGTCCGCGGCGTCCTCGATCACCTGCGGCGCCCACATGACGCCGCCCCCGGCATCGTCACCGCCGAGGATCGCCATGATCATCCCGTAATCGGTTCCGATGTTCTCGAACCCGCGAAAGATGCCAGTGGGAATGTTGAAGATGTCGCCCTTTTCCAGAACAACCTCACCCGCGTCGCCCCAACGGCCCCAGAAAAACCGCCAGCGCCCTGAAAGGACAAAAAACGCCTCGGCCGTGCGGTGATCGTGCAACGAGTTGCGGCATTTCGGCGGCTGACCCGCGGCGCCGATGTTGAAACCATGCGGGACCGAGATGTGGACGTGCTGATCGGGGGATTCAGACACGCCGCCACCGATGATGGTAAAGTTTTCCTTCTGATCGCTGCCCGGTGTGTGGGCGTCGATGAAGGCGGTCTTGCAGGGTTGCAGGTCACCGTAGCGAACGATGCGGGTTTCCATGTCTTGGGGTGTCATCTGTTTGTTCCTTGAATGAGTTGGGATAGGGGATAGGGCCTGCGCCCCCTACCCCGGAGGCCGCAGGTTCAGCCGTCGCGCCCGAAGGCTGGCCAGATAGACGTGATGGCGGCAAAGCGCCTGCGGCTGTGTCAACATTCAGAGATCGCCCGTTTTCAGCAGGATCTGTTTCCAGACCGCGGTTTCGTCGAACAGCGTCCATTCCCGGCGCAGTTGCGGCTTGCCACCGACCAGCGCGCCGAATTCGGCATGGGAAATTCCCAGCACAAAGACCTCGGCCCCGGTGGGCGTGCCAAAGGCGCCCCAGCCTTCGTGCTTGCCATGCAGGGTCCAGCGGATGGCGGCGCGCGGCGGCATCATCGGATCATCGCGGCCGATCACGTGGTGGATCTTGAACTCCGCATTGGGGAACGCCGCCCGCAGACCCATCCAGAACTGGTCGGCGCCTTCGTGGCTGAGGGTTTCGATCCCGCCCGGATAGGCAAGGTTCGCGCCCCGGTCGTATTCCTGCGGGATCACGGTGAAATCGGCATTCATGATCCGGGTCAGTATCTCGGCATAGCGCTGACCCCATTCATTGTCGTTGCCGGTGCCCTTGTAGGGGCCTTCGACTTCGTTCGCGGGCGTGTAGGGTTGCACGCAGCTTTCCGGGCCACCTTCGCGCGCAATCAGGTCACGGGCAAAGTCTTTCGGCTCCCATCCCAGTTGGCGCACGATGGCGCCCTGATCGCGGATCAGCCATTCGTCGTTGATCTGGTTGTTGATGGCATGACAATCCGCAAGGATGCGGTAGTGCAGTTTCTTGCCCGAGGGCGCGCCATAGACACCGGGGTGAATATGCGTCGCCGTCGAGTGCAGGCGGTGCGAGGACAGCATCCCCTCCTCCGGCGTCCCGGACCAGATCACATCCTCGCCAAACAGCGTCCGGTCGGGAAATTCGGCCAGAGTGGCCATGGTTGCGCCGATTACACCCTGGTTGCCCACCACGACCGACGCGGGCGAACGCACGACGATGTCCGGCGCGTAATACTGGTGCAGGGTCGCGATGCCGCGATCTTCCCAGATCTCCTTGGTGATCCCGATGATGTAATCGGGAAAGTCGACGAATTTGGCGTCAAAGCCTTTCATGGGAGCAGTCATGCCTGTGTCCATCCTTGGGGAATGCGGGCCGAACCGCGCACGATCATCGGCCCGTCGATCGTGATCTTCCGCGTCTTGGCGGGATCGAATGTATTGATGTGATCCAGCAATGCCTTGACGGTCTCTTCGACCATCCGGTTGGCGCGCTGGCGCACGGTTGTCAGGTTATAGGCGGGCCAGGCCGCGGGCGGCACATCGTCGTAACCGACGACCGAAACATCCCCCGGAATGGTCAGGCCCAGCTCGAAACGGATCACGTCCATGACCGCAATGGCCATGTGATCATTGGCGACAAAAACAGCGTCGGGGTGATCCGGCCGGTCAAACATGGCGCGCGCGGCAGCCCGCGCCTCTTCCATGTGGAAGTTGCCGACCTCGCGGGCGCACAGCGTCATCCCCCGTTCGGCCAGACCGGCAAGGAACCCGGCTTCGCGGTCGCGTTGGGTCGAAGCCCCTTCCCATCCCGCGATATGGCCGATCCGCTGGTGGCCACCGGCCAGCAGGAACTCGGCCACGCGCTGCCCGCCGCCGAAATTGTCCGACGCCACCGAGGTGATGCCTTCGCGGTCTTCGTAGCGGTTGAACAAAACCACCGGCACACCGGCCTGTTGGCAGCGTTGCGCGATGTCCGAAGACATGGCGACAGAGGCCATGACGATGCCTTCGACCTGATAATCGAGGATCTCGTCCAGCACCTCGTCGATATTGCCCGCCGTCTGCGAGGCCATGAAGATCAGCACGTGATAGCCTTCGGCCTGAAGCGCATTCGACAGCTTTTCCAGCGCTTCGGGGTAAAAGTAGTTATCAAGATAAGCGACGACCAAGCCGATGATCCGGCTTTTGCCCGACACCATCGCGCGGGCCAGAATATTGGGACGATACCCAAGCTGTTCGGCAGCCTTGCGCACTTTCTCGATCGTCTTCTTCGAGGCCGAGGCCCCCGGCGTGAACACCCGGCTTACAGCGGATTGGCTGACCCCGGCCAGCCGCGCCACGTCCATCGATGTGACCTTGGTCTCAGTCATCGCCCCTCCTCAACCGCTCTACCAACTCGGCCGCCACGCTGGCGTCGAGCCCGAACTCTTCACTATGCGGATAAGGCGTCAGCGACCACTGCCCGGCGGTCCAGTGTCGCCCCAGTTCCGTCGTCATCCCGCCCGGGCCAAGGTGGGACAGCTTGTGCCTCAACACGATACGCAGGTCGCGCGGCATCGCCCGCCACAGGATCTCGGCCTGAAGCGTGCGATGCGGTCGTCTGAGGTCAAGCTGCACCACGTTGGTCATCAGTCCGCCGTCCAGCCTCCGTCCACCATCAGGGCGGTGCCGGTGATCAGCGCCGCCGCATCCGAGGCCAGAAAAACCACCGGCCCCATAATGTCCTCGACCTCGCCCACGCGACCCAGCTTGATCTTCTCCTCTACCCAGGCGCGCCGCTCAGGCCGGTCAAAGGTCTGCTTGGTCAGTGGTGTGACGATGAAAGTCGGGCAGATCGTGTTGACGCGAATGCCCTTCGGGCCCCATTCGATGGCCATCGACTTGGTAAAGCCTTCGACCGCATGTTTCGTGGCCGAATACACGGCACGGTCGATGCCGCCCACCTTGGCCATCTGGCTCGAGATATTGATCAGCGACCCGGGCTTGCCCGCCTCGGCCAGCCCCTTCGCCACGGCACGCGTGAGGAAATAGGCCCCCTTGACGTTCAGATCGTTGACGGCGTCGAAGTCCGCCTCGGTCGTGTCCAGTGCCGGCGAATGGATCGCCAGCCCGGCCGAGTTCACAAGGATGTCAAAGGGGCCATGCGCGGCCACGGCGCTATCGGTCGCCGCGATGTCAGAGACATCCAGCGACAGCACCGTGGCCGCATGACCGGCCGCTGTCAGCGCGTCGGCCAACGCGGACAGCTTGCCAGCCGACCGGGCCGCCAACACCACCTCTGCCCCGGCCTCGGCCAGCGCCACGGCGCAGGCCAGACCGATGCCCGAGGACGCGCCGGTGACAAGCGCGCGCTTGCCCTCCAGCCGGAACGCGGGGGTGCGTGGCAAATCCATCAGACGTCTCCCACCGGGAAGGGAATGCGGCCCTGGACGCGCACCTTGTTGAACTCGCGCAGGCGGGCAAAGACATCCACGCCCATCTGCCGATAGGCATCCAGAATATCCACCATGACCCAGTTTTCGCGGATCTTGCCGTTTTCCAAGCGCCAGAAATCAAGGCTCCGCATGGTGATCTTCTTGCCGTTGGGCACAATGCCCATCCAGCCGTCATGGGTCACGGTCTGGATCATGTTCGGCCAACCTGTCACCGCGGCATAGGCCCCGTCCCCGAAAAAGTGATAGGTGATCTCATCCACGTATTTTCCGCGGTCGGGCATCCCGTTCAGGAAAGGGATCTGGTGCCAGTTACGGAACCCGGCGATGCCACGACCGGTGCCGATACCCGCCGGTCCGTACCAGTTCATCCGCTCATGCCAAAAACGCGGCATCTCCATCACTTCCGGACCACCCTGGCTGGGGTGCTTTTTCATATGGGTCAGCATGTCGATGATATGCTGCTGCGACGCGCTGGCCTTTTCCGCGTCCCAGGGGCCGGGCACGATACCGTCCAGCGTCGCCGGTCCGGGGATGCAGAATTCCAGCCCGAGACTCGGCGCCATGGGCCAGGCCTTCGCCTGCATCATCACCTCGGGAATATCCCAAAGCGTCTGGATCTCGACAACCTTGCCATCGACGAAACGATAGAACTCGTGGAACCGCATGTGGGTCAGGTGGCCGGTCGGCGGAATGTCCAGCCACGGACCGACAAAAGTACCGTAATAATGACCGCCGCAACCAACCCAGTCGCCACCATGTTCGTCCGGGCCGCCCATGACGATCCAGTCACGCCGCTCCAGATCCGGCATCGCCTCGAACAGCGGCGCATAACAGGCGTCGTAAAAAGCGTCCGGCCCTTCGAAATCGCCAAACGGATGCGGCATGTGGATCACCGCGTCAGGCGCGATCACCGCCCTCAGCGCGGCGCGCACGCCATCCGCGTCGAAATCCACCATCGCCGCACGCAGCGGGGCAATGGCCTCTTTGTTCTTCGTGTGTATGTCAGACATTGGCCTGTTTCTGTGTTTCTTCTGTCCAAAAATATCCCGGGGTCCGGGGCAGAGCCCCGGTCCAACCGTTCTGGTTCATTCCGCGGCCGCGCCGTAGGGCACGTTCTTGCCGCCATACCGGCGGACGCGGATATTGCATTGCTCGGCGTGACCGACAAACCCCTCCAGCATGCACAGCCGCGAGCCGTATTCGCCGATCATCGCCGCCGCCTCGTCGGTGGTCACCCGCTGGTAGGAATGGGTCTTCAGGAACTTGCCCACCCACAGACCGCCGGTATAGCGGCCCGCCTTCTTGGTCGGCAGCGTGTGGTTGGTACCAATCACCTTGTCGCCGTTTGCCACATTGGTCCGCGGCCCAAGGAACAGCGCGCCATAGCTGTGCATGTTCTCAAGATACCAGTCATCACGGTCGGTCATGATCTGGACGTGCTCATAGGCCATGTCATTGGCCACGCGAAGCACCTCCTCATGGGTATCGCAGACAATCATGTCGCCATAATCTTCCCAGCTGACTCGGGCGGTCTCCGCCGTCGGCAGGATCTGCAACAGGCGGTCGATCTCGGCCAGTGTCTCCTCGGCCAGCTTGCGAGATGTGGTGATCATCGCGGCGGGCGAGTTGTAGCCGTGCTCGGCCTGACCAAGCAGGTCGGTGGCGCAGATCTCGGCGTCGACGGTCTCATCCGCGATCACCATGGTCTCGGTCGGACCGGCAAAGAGGTCGATGCCTACGCGGCCAAACAGCTGGCGCTTGGCCTCGGCGACAAAGGCGTTTCCGGGACCGACCAGCATATGCACCGGGTCGATGGTTTCGGTGCCGATGGCCATCGCGCCAACGGCCTGAATGCCACCAAGGGCATAGATCTCATGCGCACCGCCCAGATGCATGGCGGCGATCACGGCCGGGTTCGGCTCGCCCTTGAAGGGCGCGGTTGCGGCGGCGATGCGCGGCACGCCCGCGACCGTCGCGGTGGCCACCGACATATGTGCCGAGGCCACCATCGGGAACTTGCCCGCCGGGACGTAACAGCCCACCGATTGCACGGGGATGTTCTTGTGGCCAAGGATCACGCCGGGCAGCGTTTCCACTTCGATGTCCTTCATCGAGTCGCGCTGCGCACGGGCAAAATTCATCACCTGTTCCTGCGCGAACTTGATGTCTTCCATATCGCGGGCCGATACCTTGGACATCAGCCCTTCGATCTGGCCCTGCGTCAGGCGAAAGCTCTCGGGCGCATAGTTGTCGAACTTCTGGCTCATCTCGCGCACGGCGGCATCGCCGCGGGCTTCGATGTCTTTCAGCGCCGCCTCGACGGTGCCGCGCACCTTGGCATCATCCTCGGCCCGTTCCGCTTCGGGCTTGCCCTGTTTGAGATATGTAATGGCCATATTTCTAACTCCCGCCCCGGACTTGATCCGGGGCCTCTGCCGTTGAAGTCCCGGCATGCCTGCCGGGACCAAAAATCACTTCGCCGCGGGCCGGGGCGCGTCGCGTTCGCCGCGGTCGAAGGCTTCCCAGCCTTCGCCGTTGAACACGTCGACACCCAGTTGCGCCAGAACGTGCGGAAAATCCACCATCACCCAGTTGTCGGTGATCTTGCCGTCCTCGACCTTCCAGAAATCCATGTATCGGATTTCGACCCGTTTGCCGGTGGGGGCAACGCCCATGAAGGTGCCGGAATGCGTGGCTTCCTGACGGCCAAAGGCCGCGGCCCATTCGCCCATGTACAGGCGGGCCTCGTCGATGCATGTCTTGTCGCTGAAGGCCGCCTGAAATGGGCGTTGCCAGTTGTTCTGGAACTCTTGCAGCCCGTTCTTGGTGCCGCAGCCGGTGTTCCCCATCCAACGGAACCCTTCGGCAAAGAATTGGCCGATGTCGTCGATGCGGTGATCGTTCAGTCCGTCGACCATGCCTTCGATCACGGCGCGGGTTTCGTCGGTCTTGCTCATGTCCGTGTCGCGGGACAGAACCGCCTGTTCGGGGCGAGAACCTTTCATGTCACTTGTCCTTTCTGAATGCCAAAATCCGGAAAATGCCGAAGCGGGTTCAACCGCTCCAGAAAATCCCGGGGCATCCGGTTCAGCGCCGGGTGGCGCGACAGGGCATTGTGACGGGCGGAGGAACTCAAACGCTGTCCTCCGCGATGAACTCCGCGCCTTTCCAGCCGATCATCATGCTGGGGGCATTGGTGTTGGCCGAGGTCACGGCAGGCATGACCGAGGCATCGGCTGCCCACAGGCCCTGCACCCCGTCAACCGCAAGTCGCGGCGTGACCGCCCCACCCAGCGCCAAGGTGCCGACCGGGTGATAGGCGGTGCCCGCGCTGTTGCGAATATGGGCTCTCAGCGCCTCACCCGACACCTGTTCGCCGGGGAACACTTCGGGCGCGCGGTGAGGACCGAAATGGGCCTGTTTCAGCAGGCGGCGCAGCCGGTCCACACCTTCAACCATCGTGTCCAGATCGCTTTCCTCGCGGAACAGGCCAAGGTCGATCAAGGGCGCCTGCGCGGGATCCTTTGACGCCAGCCGCAGGCTGCCGCGTGACTTCGGACGGCAAAGGCAGACATCCGCGAAATACCCGGCCTTGCGCTGATAGCGGTCACCGTCATGCGCCAGAAAGAAGGGGATGAAATGCGTTTGCACGTCGGCTTCGCCGCCGTCGCCCCGCGCATTGAAGAACATCCCTGCTTCGACCGTGGGCGAGGCCAGCGGCCCCGACCGGGTCAGCAGGTACTGCAACGGCGACACCGCCCAGCGCGGCCATTGCGCCAGTTCCAGACCGTAGCCGGAACCGGGGCCTTCGAAATGCAGTCCAACGCCGGGGTGATCGTGCAGGTTGGCACCGATGGTCGGCGCATCCACGCGGGTGTCGATTCCCAGATCCTGCAAATCCTCGCGCGGGCCAAGCCCCGAGCGCATCAGGATCGCCGGAGAGGCCAGCGACCCGGCGCACAACACCACGCCCTTGGCGGCACGGATCTCGGTCCCGTCAATCAGAACCACCCCGGCGGCGCGATCGCCTTCCCAGATCAGACGGTCAACTTCGGCTCCGGTGCGCAAGTCCACCTCGGGCCGTTTGCGCAGAAAGGCACGCGCAGCCGAATTGCGCCGGTGGCGGATCATGTTGTGACGGAATAGCCCCGCGCTTTCGGTTTCGGGCGTCGGATCGGGATCAAAGAGCGGATCAAGACCCCTGGACAGAGGATGCGCGTGGGTCAGCTTGGTTGGGCGCAAATGTGCCTCGACCGCCTTGAAGGCCGGTTCCACATCGGAAAAGGACCAACCCGGCTGTTGCCACACGTCGAAATCCGCCGCGCGCCCTCGGAACCAGACCATCGAATTGATCGAGCCCGAACCGCCGACCATGCGGCCGCGCGGGACGCCGATCTGGCGGCCACCCGCCTTCTCTTGCGGCACCGTCTTGAAGGCCCAGTCCCGCGGCCCGTTCAGCAGCCAGACCAGTCCGAAAGGCATGGACACCAGCGGATGGCGGTCGCTTGGCCCGGCTTCCAGCAGCAGGACCGATCCGGCCTCGCGACGTGCAAGTTCGGCGGCCATGACGCAACCGGCGGATCCGGCTCCTATGACGATGAAATCACGCATCAGGCGGCGGCCCCTACTGCTTGAGCAGGTCGGCGCGCGCCGGTCAGCATCCGCATACGGGCAAAGACATCGACGCCCAACTGGCAGTACAGGTCGATCATGTCGACCATGACCCAACATTCGCGAACCATGCCCTCTTCGACCCGCCAGAAATCAAGGCTGCGGCGGGTGATGCGCTTGCCGGTGGGCGCAAGCCCAAGGAATCCATCGCCGGAATGCACCGCCGTCCCCGAAGGCCAGCCGGTAAAGGCGACAATGTCCTGATCGCCAAAGAACACACCTTCGTCCAGATGGCGGGTGTTGTCCGACAGCCCGTCACGGAACTGTTTAAAGATCAACCGCGCGATGCCCGCGTGGCCGCGCGCCGTACCCAGCCCCGTCGGCCCGTACCAGAAAGCATGGTTATGCCAATAGCCGCCCAGCCCGCGTTCGGGTGTGTCGGCCGTGCCTTGCTTGAGGTCATGCAGCATGTCCCAGACCAGTTGCACCGAGGCATCCGCCCTCGTCTCATCACACGGCGCGGTCAGCACCCCGCCGCCATTGGTCGGGCCGGGGCACATCCATTCTACGCCGGATTGTGGTGCCATCGGCCAAACACCGGCCTGCAACATCACCTGCGGAATATCCCAAAGACCTTCCATCTCGACGATCTTGCCGTCTTCGATGCGCAGGTATTCGTGATAGCGCATGTGGACCGGACGGCCACTGGCCGGAATGCCCAGCCAATCCGCCCGGAAGGTGCCAAGGATATTACCCCCAAGGCCAACCCAGTTGCCGCTTTTGCCCTCGCCCCAGCGGGGGCCCGCCATGACGATGAAATCGGCACGCTCCATATCCGGCATCGCGTCCAGAAGCGGGGCATAGACCCGTTGCCACAGCTGTTCAGGGCCGGTCATCTCGTCCAGCGGATGACCCAACCGGATAGCAGCATCGGGCGAAAAGGCCGCGTGTAACGCAGCCCAGATGCGCGCGGCGTCGGCAGACCGCAAAGCCGCGCGCAGAGTGGCGACAAGCGCCTTGTTATCGTCGTGGACGCTCATCCCTTGACCGCGCCGGCGGTCAAGCCGCTGACGATCTGGCGCTGGAAGAACATGACCAGCACAAAGAGCGGGGCCGTGGCCGAGACAACGGCGGCAACCGCGAACATCACGTTGCCCTCGACCTGCGTTGTGCCAAGAAAGCTGGCGATGGCCGGGATCATGGTCTCGTTTTCCGAGCTGAGCAGCATCGAGGTCACGGCAAAGTCGTTGTAGGCAAGAAGAAAGCTGAACAGGCCGGTGGTGATGACGCCGGGCCACATCACCGGGATGATGACATGCCGGAAGGCCTGAAAACGGGTGCAGCCATCGACCATGGCGCTTTCGTCCATGTCCTTGGGGATGTTCAGAAAGAACGAGTGCAGCATCCACAGCGTGAAGGGTTGGTTGATCGCCACAAGAACGATGATCGTCGTCGGCAGGATGCCCCAGACGTTCCATTCAAAGAACGGCAACAGGTAGCCCGAAACCAGCGTGATATGCGGCATTGCGCGAAAGACCAGCGCGGCCATCAGGATCCAGAAGGCGTATTTCTTGCCCGAACGGGCCAGCGCATAGCCGCCCAGCGTGCCGAAGGTCAGCGAGATGATAACGGTGAAGAAGACGACGATGCCGGTGTTCAGGACCGCGCGCCAGAATTCCTCTTGCACCCACGCGCCGTAATAGCCTTTGCCGGTAAAGGCGCTGCCGGTTTCGGCGATGGTGTTGGTGCCCCGCAGGGCGTTCATCCAGTCCGCCTTGGAGAAGAAGTCCGCCTGCACCTTGAAGCTGCCCCAGAGGGTCCAGAAGAAGGGAAAGGCGGCGACGATCAGCCAGATTGCGACCAGCGCAAAAGAGATGATGGTCAGGGGCGTGGTGCGGTTGAGGGCCTTGGTGCTCATGGGGTCTCTCCTCAGTGCGCCTTGCGGTTGTAGTTGCGCCAGGTGCGGATCAGCACCGGGGTCAACAGGATGGCCACGCCGATGATGGTCATCATCGAGGTCGCGCCAGCGGAGCCGTAGAGCGGGTTGCCGCTTTCACGGAGGTCGTTGAAGATCACGTAGGACAGCGAGGTCGCATGGGCCTGCGCCTGAAAGCTGACGATCGGTTCGAAGACGCGGAAGTTGTCCATCAGCTGAATCAGGGTCACGAAGGTCACCAGCGGCATCAGGTGCGGAATGGTGACATAGCGCATACGCTGCCAGGTGGTGGCGCCGTCGATCATCGACGCCTCCATCGTGTCCTTGGGCACGGTTTGCAGACCGGCATAGAAGACGATGAAGCTGAACGGGAGCGAGTGCCAGACACCGTAAACCATCAGCATGATCCAGGTCAGCGTCGGCGAAGCCTTGAGACTGAGCGACGGATCATCGAAAGCCCGTTGCAGCGAGGCACCGATGATGCCGTCCCCGTCAACCATCCAGAACAGGATCAGCGCCCCAACCAGCGGGGTCACGATCATCGGCAAAAGCGAGACAAAGATCGTTGGGCCCTTGAGCAGTTTGGGCAGGTTGTTGACCCCGGTCGCAACCGCCAGCCCAAGGAACAGCACAAACGGCGTCACCACGGCGGTGTAGACAATGGTGAAGGTCAGCGCCTTGTAGAACGGCAGGTTGTAGACCCGGTTCCAGAAGGCACCGAAACTGTCGGCATTGGCCCAGGCCTCGCCAATCTCCGTGATCGCAAGGTGCGAACGGTTCAGATAGGTGTTCAGCCCGTTGAAGCGGCCCAGAGGCTGCGCCTCTCGCAGGGCCCGGGTGGCGTCCTGATCGACTTCCGAGGTTTCCTCGCAGCCGAAGGGCCCACAGCTTTCCGAGACGATCAGCACCTGTTCGTGCTGGATGTGCAGCGACTGGATAAAGACCGATACGATCGGCAGGGCGATGAAGAGGATCATCGCCGACAGCGTCGGCAGGATGAACCAGAAGAAAGTACGGTCTTTCATCGGGGAGCGCTCCGATTGGGTCAGGAGGGTCGCGCCCCGGGGTTCCCCCGGAGCGCGCGTCTTGCGGCTTACTGGAGGAAGCCCGCTTCCTTGGCGGCGGTGACATAGGCGGCCTCGACGTCCTTGAGCGCCTGTTCCGCGCTTTCCTCACCTTTGAGGAAGTCGACCAGCTCCGCGCCCAGCGCGTTGTGCATCAGGCCGATCTGCGGGATCATCGGATAGGGCTTGGCCCCGCCGCGGGCAGTCGCGGCAACACCGGCAGCCGCGCGGCCCGGGGTGAACCCGTCCAGCAGCCAGACGGCATCGTCATTGTTGGCCTGAACCATCTCGGGGGTCATGCCGCTGATGAGCGCCGCGAAGGTGGCTTCGGCCTGCGCGTCGGTGATGTTCTTGGAAATGGTGATGCCGTCCCACCACAGGGTTGCACCCGGAACGCCGCCCGGCTCGACCGAGGGAGCCGCCGCCAGAACGGTGTGATCGCGCACCACGGGCAGAGCACCGTCTTCATCAAGGATGGCCGCGCCACGCGACCCCCACATGATGCCCAGCGCCGCTTCGCCGGCTTCCCACAGGCCCTGAGTCTCGTTCGAGGCATGGGTCAGGTGATCGGGGTGTGCATATTCGACCAGCTTGGCAAGGGTTTCCAGCGCGGCGATACCGGCGGGGCTGTTGACCTTGGGCTCGGCGGTGCCCGGTTCAAAGAACTCGCCGCCATGGGCAAGGAAGAACAGGTTGAAGGTCTCGCCGACGTTCCAGCCGACCTGCATGTTCATGACCAGCGGGTGTTCCATGATGCCTGCTGCGCGGATCTTTTCGGCGGCGGCGATCAGTTCGTCATAGGTGGTCGGGATTTCCTCGACACCGGCCTCGGCCAGGATGTCTTCGCGGACATAGAGGTGCTGTGCGTTGGCCATGAAGGCAACCGCCATGACCTTTCCGCCAATGGTGATCAGCTGGGTCTTCTTGATGCCGGCGCCGTATTTCTCGACCAGATCGTCCAGCGGGCGAACCAGATCGTCGTTCATCAGCTGGGTCAGGGTCGAGTTGGCGAGGATCACGCTGGTGTATTCCGCCGGGTCGGGCGTCAGGGCCGCGTTCATGATCTGGCGCGCTTCGGTGGTGTGGTTGCGCACGAACTCTGCCGCTGCCGCGCCACAGTTGGCTTCGGCCTGATCGGCAATCGCGTGGATCGCCGGAAAGTCGCTGGCGAGGATGCGGATCGACTGGCCCTCGGGGCCGCAGTCAACGGCGTGGCTTTCGGCGAAGGCCGCCGTGCTCATCAGGCCCGCCACGACCCCGGTGATGGCAATCTTCTTCAGAAACATGTCTTTCTCCCTGTTTCTTTGTTGGACGGGTGCGCCTTGCAATCGCGCACCTCGAGTTGTCCCCGGATGATCTGTCCGGGGATTCCCTTTTTCAGAGCTTAGGCTCCGTTTTTGTTGATGCGTGCGCCGCTTTGACCGTCGAACAGATGGCAGTGATCCGTGGGGATACGGATCGACACCATGTCGTCGATTTCGGCGCGATAGTTCTTGTCCGCGCGGACACTGACCAGCGTGCCGCCAATGCGCACGGTGACCATGGTCGCGTCCCCCAGCAGTTCCAGCGTGTAGATCGGCGCGTTGATCTGGCCGCCGGTGTCCACGACCGAGGCATCCTCGGCGCGAAAGCCCAGCGTCAACTTGCCGTCCGGGGCCTGTAGCCCGTCAATCTGGACGTTCGGCGCGGTAAAGCTGCCGCCGGACATGCTGCCTTCGATCAGGTTCATGGCCGGGCTGCCGATGAAGCTGGCCACAAAAGTGTTGGCAGGGTTATCGTAGATCTCGGTCGGGCTGCCAACCTGCTGGACGATGCCCTTTTCCATGACGACCACACGATCTGCCAGTGTCATCGCTTCGATCTGGTCGTGCGTGACGTAGATCGTCGTGACCGAAAGTTCGTGGCTCAGGTTCTTGATCTGTGCCCGGGTCGAAACGCGCAGCTTGGCGTCGAGATTCGACAGAGGTTCGTCCATCAGAAAGACGTTCGGCTCACGCACGATGGCGCGGGCCAAGGCCACGCGCTGACGCTGACCGCCGGACAGTTCGGCGGGCTTGCGGTGCAGGAAATCGTCCAGTTCCACCATGGCCGAGGCGCGACGCACCTTTTCGTCATGGGTGGCCGGATCAACGCCGCGCACCTTCAGCGGAAAGCGGATGTTGTCGTAGACGTTCATATTCGGATAGAGCGCGTAGCTCTGGAACACCATGGCTACGTCGCGGTCTTTCGGTTCCAGATCGTTGACGACCTTGCCGTCAATCGTGATCTCGCCGCCTGTGGGATCTTCGAGTCCGGCGATCATCCGCATGGTGGTCGTCTTGCCGCAACCCGACGGCCCAAGAAGGACAAGGAATTCCCGGTCGGCAATGGTCAGGTCGAAGTTGTCGACCCCGACAAAACTCCCCCACCGCTTGGACACGTTTCTGAGTTGAATTTCGGCCATGGCGGCTCCCTTTCCCGTGGAATCGCGCTCTCTTGCATACGCTTGCAAAAAGCCTAGACTCCACTGCGGCAATCTGGCAAGATTTTTTTGCAAGCGTATGCAGAAAGGCCGGCGAGATGGTTGAATTTCAGGCAGAAAAACTTTTGGTCCGGGACTTCTACCGGGCATTGGATGGCGCTAACGGCGATGAAATCACCGACGTTCTGTCCAAGAACATGACCCCTGATTGCCTCTGGCGGGGCTTTCATCCCTTCAACGAACTGACCGGTCCCGAGGCCGTTGCAACCACCTTTTGGCTGCCGCTGCGTCAATCTTTGACCCGGATGCAGCGCCGGATGGACGTTTTCATGGCCGGTCGCAACGAAATCGACGGCTATGACTCGACATGGGTTGTGTCCATGGGCCACCTGATGGGCCTGTTCGATCAGCCTTGGCTGGGGATCGCACCAACGCGCAAGATGGCGTTCCTGCGCTACTCCGAATTCCTGCGGATCGAAAACGGGCGCATCGCCGAGGTCGCGATGTATTTCGACATTCCGCACCTTATGATGCAAACCGGGCTTCAGCCCTTTCCGCCGCAAACCGCTGCGCATCTGGTCCAGCCCGGCCCGCAGACCCACGATGGCTTGTTGTTCGACGCCCAGCCCGAGGCAGAAGGCAAAGCCACGCTGGCGGCAATCAATGCCATGATCGGCGATCTTGGCACATGGCAGCTTGGCCTGCCGCTGGAAGAGGAACTGGCCCGCACGTGGCATGACGACATGATCTGGTGGGGCCCCGCCGGCATCGGCGCGACCTACACGATCGAACGTTATGCCAAGCAGCATTCCGGCCCCTTCCGCGCCGCCTTTACCGACCGGTCCAAGACCAAGCACCTGTGCCGCATGGCCGAAGGACATTATGGCGGCTTTTTCGGCTGGCCGAACTTCACCGCGCGCCATACCGGAGGTTTCATGGGGATGCCTGCCTCGGACACGCCCGGCGAAATGCGGGTGATCGACATCTATCGCCGTCACGGTGACAAGCTGGCCGAAAACTGGATCTTTATCGACATGCTGCATTTCTGGAAAACGCAGGGCGTCGACATCCTTGAACGGATGCAGACCGTGCCCCGCACCTGACAAGCCCCGCCCGTTCCGTCCAAACCCGGCCCGGAACGGGCATCCGACTATTAGCCCCGTTGCGGGGAAATTTTTTCATTATCAAGATTTTCGGAATGGACCTGTCGCAAATCGTTTTATGGCTTGCGCCCGCGCAGCCCGGTAACTCTGGATCATCACCCCAAGATGAGAGGGACCAATGACGGCACGCTATTACGCTTCGATGGGCGGGCATCCTCCGCAAGATCAGATCATGACCGACCGCGCCATGTTCACCGATGCCTATGCGGTCATCCCCAAGGGGACGATGCGCGACATCGTCACCAGTTTCCTGCCTTTCTGGGAAGGCACGCGGCTTTGGGTTCTGTCGCGCCCGCTGACAGGCTTTGCCGAAACCTTTTCGCAATACATCATGGAAGTCGCGCCGGGCGGCGGCTCGGACCGGCCCGAAACGGACTCCACGGCGCAGGCCGTTCTGTTCGTCGTGGACGGCACCGGCACGATCACCATCGAAGGCACAGCCCATGCGCTGGAGCCGGGCAGTTATGTCTACCTGCCACCCGCAACAAACTGGAGCCTGCGCAACGACGGCGACGCGCATCTGCGGTTTCACTGGATCCGCAAGGCCTATGAGGCGGTCGAAGGGCTGCCCGCGCCGGAGGTGATCGTCACCAACGAACGCGATGTGGCCCCGTCGGAAATGCCCGGCACCGATGGCAAATGGGCGACCACGCGCTTTGTCGATCAGACGGACATGCGCCATGACATGCATGTCACCATCGTGACCTTTGAACCCGGCGCGATCATCCCCTTCGCCGAAACCCATGTGATGGAACACGGGCTGTACGTGCTGGAGGGCAAGGCCGTCTACCGGCTGAACACAGACTGGGTCGAGGTCGAAGCAGGCGATTACATGTGGCTGCGCGCCTTCTGCCCGCAGGCCTGCTATGCGGGCGGGCCGGGGCGGTTCCGTTACCTTTTGTATAAGGATGTGAACCGGCATATGCCGCTGGGGCCGATGGTCCGCCGGGGCTGACGACGCGGGCCACAGCCGCGACAAATGAAAAGGCCCGCCGGAGCGATCCGGCGGGCCTTTTCATTCGCAGGACATGCCGTCACTCACCCGCGGCCCAGCGATCCGTCACCGTGGCCCGCCATGCCGCCCGAAACTTCCTCGGTGGACTCGCCGGCCAGTTCCTCAGGCAGGACAAGGTTCAGCACGATGGCGATCAAGGCCGCCGGCAGGATGCCGGATGTCGCCAGCACCTTGAGCGTACCGGGCAGATGTTGCAACGCGCCGGGCTCCAGTTGCAGACCAAGGCCAAGCGACAGTGCGATGGCAAAGATCACCATGTTGCGGCGGTTCCAATGAACATCCGACAGCATCGAGATGCCCGCCGCGACGACCATGCCGAACATGACGATCACGCCGCCGCCCAGCACTTCGATCGGAATGGACGAGATGATCGCCCCGATCTTGGGCACAAGCCCGCAGAGGATCAGGAACAGCGCGCCGATGGTCACCACGTGACGGCTCATGACACCGGTCATGGCGATCAGCCCGACGTTCTGGCTGAACGATGTATTGGGCAGGGCGCCGAACAGGCCGGAAATCGCGGTGCCGAAGCCATCCGCAAAGGTTGCCCCCTGAATTTCCTTGTCGGTGGCTTCGCGTCCCGCGCCCCCCTTGGTGATGCCCGATACGTCGCCCACAGTTTCAACGGCAGAGACAAAGCCCATAAGGCAAAAGCCGATGATTGCCGCAACCGTGAACTCCATCCCGAAATGCATCGGGTCCGGCAAAGCAAAAGAGGCCGCGCGCCCGACGTTGCCAAGATTGACCTCGCCCAGCATGAAAGCCAGCGCATAACCCGCCAGCAGCCCGACCAGCACAGCCGAAACCGACAGCATGCCGCGGGCAAAGAACTTCAACCCCAGCGTGACAAGGATAACCGTTCCCGCCATGAGCCAGTTGATGCCGGATCCGTACTCTGGTTTGCCGATCGCCGGAACACCGCCTGCGGCGTACTGGATGCCGACCTTGACCAGCGCCAGCCCGATCATTGTCACCACAAGGCCCGTGACCAATGGCGGCAGGGCAAAGCGGATCTTGCCGATGAACAAGCCAAGAAAGGCATGAAACAAACCACCGACAAAGACACCGCCCATCAGCACCGCGATGGCGTCAACGCCCTTGCCCGCCACAAGCGGGATCATGATCGGAATAAAGGCAAAGCTGGTGCCCTGCACGATGGGCAGGCGCGCACCCACGGGGCCGACCCCGATGGACTGAAACAACGTGGCGATGCCCGCAAAGAACATGGACATCTGGATCATGTAGATCATCTGCGGAAAATCCGGGCTGTTCGAGCCGAAACCGAATCCCGCCGCGCCGCAGACGATGATGGCTGGTGTCACGTTGGACACGAACATCGCAAGGACATGCTGGATCCCCAGCGGAACCGCCTTGTGCAGCGGTGGTGTATAGTTCGGATCGCGGAGTTGCTCCGGTGTTCCGATGGATGCATCGGCCATGTTCAGTCCCTCTCTGTTGTGTCAACCCAGCCCCGTGCTGCTGTTGTTTTCCTGTGCCAGCTCGACAAGATACGGGGTGTCGAACCAGTGTTCCTCAAGGTTCGGACCGTCCCCGATCCGATCCACCACCGCGAAAAGCCCGGGCTCTGACAGGGGTGTCAGAACGCCATGCCACGTGCCGCGGTGAAAATTGACGGCCTGCCCCGGCGCGGTCAGAAAGGCGCGCGGATGTCCGGGCGTATTTCCTGCGTCCTCGGCCACGACGACAAGGAAAGCGGCCATGGTCATGGGGATGAAGGCTTGGCTGCCCTCGGGGTGCCGCTCCATCATGTCCAGTCTGAGCGGCAGGCTGCGGGGCTGTGCCCTGAACAGGCTGATCCCTGCCCGACCGTCCGCGAAATCCAGCCTTGCACGATCATGAAAGCGCCCGCACAGGCCCTGATTGATAATCTTGTCCGGCTCTCCCGTACAGTCGATCACGTCCCCGAAGGGCGCAAAGGCCGCTGGCGTCAGCGGGACGATGGCAACAGCCCGCGTCATGCGCCGAATTTCTCATCCAAACGCAGTTCGGCGATCCGTTCGACCTGCCGGCAAGCCTCGGCGAATTCAGTGTCGCGGTCATTGTCGATCCGGCGGAGGAATGCGGCCAGAATGCTGTCCTTGGTGTTGTCGCGCACCGCGATGATGAAGGGAAAGCCGAACGTCTCGGTGTAGCGCTCGTTCAACTCGGTAAACCGCGCCCGCTCGGCATCGGTCAGCGCGTCCAGCCCGACAGAGGCCTGTTCCGCCGTCGACTCGGCCGTCAGGCGCCGTGCCGCGGCCAGCTTGCCCGCAAGATCGGGGTGGGCCCGCAGAACGCCCAGACGCTGATCCTCGGACGCAGAGCGGAACACCCGCGCCAGCGCGGAATGCACCCCCGCCGCCGTGTCATGGGTCGGCCCCAGTTCCAGCGCATGGGCCCCTTCGGCGATCCAGGGACTGTGTTCGAAGATACCGCCATATTCCGCCACGAAACTGTCGCGATCCATCTCTGAGGGGCGGGGTCCGGTCATCGGCGAATGCTCCTGCATCCAGTGCTCGGCGATTTGCAGGCGCGTGGCGAACCAGACACCGGCGTGCGATTGCATGTGTTCCAAGGCCCGTTTCAACGCCGCCAGTCGCGAGGGCCGCCCCACGATGCGGCAATGCAGGCCGATGGACATCATCTTGGGCGCACCGGCCTCTCCCTCAGCGTAGAGCACGTCAAAGGCATCTTTCAGCATTGCCTCGAACGGGTCGCCATGGGTGAATCCCGCCTGAATCGCGAACCGCATGTCGTTGCAATCCATAGTGTAGGGCACGATCAGCTGATCGCGGCCACCGGCGCGCACCCAATAGGGCAGATCATCGGCATAGCTGTCTGCAATATAGGCAAAACCGCCCTCTTCTGCCGCCAGATCCACCGTGTTCATGGAACAGCGTCCGGTGTACCACCCGCGCGGAGCCTCTCCGACAACCTCGGTATGCAGGCGGATGGCCTCGCGGATCTGGGCCCTTTCTTCCTCGACGGACATATCCTTGTGTTCGACCCACTTCAGCCCGTGGCTGGCGATCTCCCAACCGGCTTGCTTCATGGCCCTGACCTGTTCAGGCGCACGGGCCAGCGCGCTGGCAACGCCATAGACCGTCACGGGCAGATCCTTCAGCAGGCGATGCACGCGCCAGAATCCGGCGCGCGCGCCGTATTCATAGATGGATTCCATGTTCCAGTGCCGCTGGCCCGGCCAAGGCTGCGCGCCGGTGATCTCGGACAGGAACGCCTCGGAAGCCGGATCTCCGTGCAATACGGCATTTTCGCCGCCCTCTTCGTAATTCAGGACGATCTGTACGGCGATCCGGGCGTCGCCCGGCCAGTTTGCGGCGGGCGGCGTCGCGCCATAGCCGGTCATGTCTCTTGGGTAGCGTGTCACAGGGGGCCTCTTCAAAGTTGGCCACTTGTAATCCAAGGCAATCCGATCTTTTTTCAAAATCGGTTTGAAGGTGCTTTCGGGGTGGCCCGCTTTGCCACCGGCACGGTTCCACGCCTAAAAGGGGCACCACAAAGGAGATTGCACACATGGCCGGATACCTGACCACACATGTTCTGGATACTGCACGCGGTTGCCCGGCCGAAGGGTTGACCATCGCGCTGTACCGGATCGAAGGCGATCAGCGCAGCCACCTGAAGACACTGGTGACGAACAGCGACGGGCGCACCGACGAACAGATCCTGCCCAAGGACCGATTTGAAACCGGCACCTACGAACTGGTGTTCCACGCAGGCGATTATCTTGACGCCATCGGCACCCCGCCGGAAAGCCCCCGGTTCCTCGACGTGATCCCGCTCCGGTTCGGCATGTCCGAGGCGGCGCATTATCATGTGCCGCTGTTGTTGTCGCCCTTCGGCTATTCCACCTACCGGGGCAGTTGAACGCGTGCTTCGGCCTCGCCGATCACGGCGGCGATCCGTTCGATCACGAACTCCATGAACAGGCGGGTCTTGGGATCCTGCCTGCGTCTGTGCGTGAACAGGCAGGCCATCTGGATCGGTTCGGGCGGTGTCTCCACCGCGACAGGCACAAGCCGCCCGGTCTCCAGATGTTCGGCGATCTCAAAGATCGGCTTCAACGCGATCCCGTGACCGCCCAAGGCCCAATCCGTCAGCACATCGCCATCATCGGATTCGAACCGGCCAGAGACACGGAACTTGCGCGGCCCCTCCCCTGTCTGCAATCGCCAGTGAAACTCTGTCGCGCCGGGAAATCGCAGGTTCAGGCATTCATGACCCTGCGCAATGATCTCGTTACCGTCACGGGGCAGTCCACGCGCGTCCACATAGGCGGGCGCGGCGCATAGCACCCGTTCCACATCGCTGATCTTGCGAATGCGCAGGTTGCTGTCCTCCGGCTGACCAAGGAAGAACGCAAGATCCAGCCCCTCGGTCGTCAGATCCACCTTGCGGTCGGTCAGCCGCAAGCGCACGTTCACCTCGGGGTAGGATTGCAGGAAATCCGGAACCTGCGGCGCGATCAGCCGCCGCCCTACGCCCAGCGGGGCGGCAACATACAGCGACCCCTTGGGGTATTCGGTGATGTTGACCACCTGCGCCTCGGCGTTTTCCACCGACTCGAGGATCTCGCACGCACCAGAATAAAAGGCGCGCCCATGTTCCGTTGGCGTCAGGCTGCGCGTGGTGCGCTGGAACAGCCGCACGTTCAGATGCACCTCCAGCTGAGAAATGCGCGAGGATGTCACCGCCGGAGAAATCCGCAGATCGCGTCCTGCCGCCGACATGCTGCCCAATTCATAGACACGCACGAAGGTTCGGATGTTGTCGAGGTAGGACATTGTTCTGGATTATTTGATGCTGCTTGGTATTCGGCAGAGATAGCAGAACAATTTCCGACGGCATAGGGTGCCGCGGACTCGACCCTGAAGGAGGCTTGCCATGTACGACCTGGCAATCATGTGGGATTGGGCGGCCTTCGCGGTCCGCTGGCTCCACGTCATCACCGCAATTGCCTGGATTGGCTCGTCTTTCTACTTCATCGCGCTGGACCTTGGACTGCGCAAGGTGCCCAACCTGCCCGAAGGGGCACATGGCGAGGAATGGCAGGTCCACGGTGGCGGTTTCTACCATATCCAGAAATATCTGGTCGCTCCGGAACAGATGCCGGACCACCTGACGTGGTTCAAATGGGAAAGCTATTCGACATGGCTGTCCGGTGCGGCGCTGTTGATGATCGTCTACTGGGTCGGGGGCGAATTGTTCCTGCTGGACCCGACCAAGGCCGACCTTGCCTTGTGGCAAGGCATCCTGATTTCAGCCGCAACGATTGCCATCGGCTGGTTGCTGTATGACTTTCTCTGCAAATCCAGCCTCGGGGACTATCCGACCGCCATGATGCTGGTGCTGTTCGCCATCATCGTGGTGATGAGCTGGGGCCTGAATCAGGTCTTTACCGGGCGGGCCGCACTGCTGCATCTGGGCGCCTTTACCGCCACGATCATGACGGCCAATGTCTTTTTCATCATCATGCCGAACCAGCGTATCGTAGTGAAAGACCTGCAAGAGGGCCGGACGCCCGATCCGAAATACGGCAAGATCGCCAAGCTGCGGTCGACGCACAACAACTATCTGACGCTGCCCGTCGTCTTCTTGATGCTGTCCAACCACTACCCGCTGGCTTTCGGAACCGATAACGCCTGGATCATCGCCAGCCTTGTCTTCCTGATGGGCGTGACGATCCGGCACTATTTCAACTCGATGCACGCCCGCAAAGGGCAACCGAACTGGACATGGGCCGTCACCGTGATCCTGTTTATCATCATTGCATGGCTGTCCACCGCGCCCATGATGGACAGCTATGACGAAGCCGAAGCCCGCCCCCTGACACCCTATGAACAGCAATTCGCCAGCGCGGATGGGTTCAGCGACGCTTATGACGTGGTTCTGGGCAATTGCTCGATGTGCCACGCGCGCGAACCGGTCTGGGACGGTGTGCGGTGGCCTCCCAAGGGCGTGGTGCTGGAAACGGAATCCGACGTGGCCCGCCACGCCAAGCAGATCTTCCTGCAAGCAGGCGTCAGCCACGCAATGCCGCCGCCCCATGCGATCCGGACCATGGACGACGAAAGCCGCGCCGCGATCGTAGCATGGTATCGCGAGGCCACCCGCTGACGACAAAAAGGGGCGCGCTGCGCCCCTTTTTCAGTTTTGGCCGTAGCCACGAAGGGGTTTAGCCCAGCAAGGCCACAGATCCGCCGATCAGAAGGACCGAATTGGCCATCCCCCAAAGCAGCATCTGGAAATGGGTGTTCTGCCCTCCTTCATGGCCGAACCAGTAGCAAAAATAGTTTCCGACGACGAGGAAGCCCGCCCAAACCGAACAGAAAAGCGCAACCGCGATCAGCCCCAAAGCAAAGGCCGAAACAGGGGCAAAGAGACCCAGCATGGCCAGCGCCATGCAGACCGCCCCGACCCAAAGTGCGGCCATGGCCGTCAGTTCCCACGCGACGATCACCGAAAACAGGATCCGGCGCAGCCGCGGGTTTGTCAGGCGACGATAAGAGACATGCACATAGGCTTCGGGGTAATCTTCGCGCATCCGCTCCATGTCCATGACCTGCGCCGTGTAGGTTTCGTTCAGGAACGGATGAAACAGGTTTTCCAGCGCACCGATGGTCAGCCAGGCCGCCATGAAGGCAAGGTTCAGGGCACAGACGCCCAGGATCACGGTATCAAGCATATCTCTTCTGAAAATTGACTGGGGCTGCCCGCCCAGTGACGGACGGGCAGCAGGTTTCGGGGATCAGGCCTCCCAGTACATGTACTGGGGATAGAGTTCCTGCGAGATGTGGATCTCGGCACCTTTCAGGTTCGACTTGGTAAAGTTCGCAAGCCCGCGCCAGTAAGGTTGGATGATGACGCCTTCGTCGACCATGATCTGTTCCAGTTTGGCCATGATCTTGCGGCGCTCGTCCGGGTCGGCGATAGACATCGCTTCGTCAACCAGCGCGTCGAACTCGGCATTGGCGAAACCGGTCTCGTTCCAGGACACACCCGATTTGTAGGCCAGCGCATAGGTCTGGATGCCCAGCGGGCGGTGGTTCCAGTTGGTGATCGAGAACGGGTATTTCGCCCAGTCGTTCCAGAAGGTGTTCGAGGGATAGACGGTCCGGCGGACGTTCAAGCCTGCATCGCGCAACTGACCCGCGATGGCATCGCCAGTCGACTTCCAGAATGCCGCATCAAGCGAGATCAACTCGAACTCGTAATCCGCCATGCCCGCTTCTTCGAGCAACGCCATGGCCGCATCGACATCGCGCACCGGCGCGCCAATGTCGGCGTAATCCGGGTGCACCGGCGCGACGTGGTGGTTTTCGCCCAGCGCGCCAAGACCGCTGTACGCCAGTTCAAGGATGGTGGCATTGTCCACCGCCAGAGCAAGCGCGCGGCGCACGCGCACATCCGCGTAGGGTTGTTTGCCACCCTCCTCGGCCAGCTGGTTGGTCCGGGCCAGAACGGCCGCCGCGGTGTTCACCGTGTGCTTGGTCCAGTCGTCCAGCGCCTCGAAGGCCGTGATGTAGTCGCCCTCGGTGTCATAGGCGACGTCGTATTCGTCCGCTTCGGCGGCCGCAAAATGCGAAGCCGGGTCCGAACCAAAGTCGATCATTTCGATCCGGTCCATCCATGCGCCGTTGCCCGCGTTCCACCATGTATGATCCGCGTTGCGCACCAGAGAGGCGCTGACACCGACTTCATAGGTTTCAGGCAGGTAGGGGCCTGTGCCGATCGGGTTGGTCAGCATGTCGTCCTCGGTGAACGAGGGATGCACGATGGCCGCCGGATAATCAGCCAGACCGGCAATCAGCGAGATGTCGGGGCGGGGCAGGTTCAGGACGACGGTGTGATCGTCCACGATCTCGACCGTGCCTTCCATCAGCATCTGGGTCTGCGGGTCCTGCAACACGGCAAATTTCAGCGCCATGGCGTTGGCCTCGGCGGTGCCATCGGCGAAACGTTCGATGTTGAAGGCCACGTCGGAGGCGGTGAAAGGATCGCCGTTGTTCCAGGTCACGCCCTTGCGCAGGCGCAGGGTATAGGTCTTGGCATCCTCGCTGATGTCCCAGCTTTCCAGCAGAACCGGGGAAAAAGAGCCGTCCGAATTGTACTGGACGAGGTATTCCAGCCAGCCGCGGGTATATGTGGCAAGGCTGTTGAAATCGAACTTGCGCGGGTCGCGCATGGTGACGATTTCCTGCTGAATACGCACGGTGCCACCCATCTGGGCGTGGCTGGCGGCCTCTGCCGGGGTCGGCAGGCCCATCATCGCATAAGCCGTGGCGGCACTTGCCCCAAAGGTGCAGGCGGTTGCCATGAACTCGCGGCGGCTCATGGCGTCAGAGGCAGCGGTTTGGGCGCTGCGCGTCAGGCTGGCAGGCAGCGGTTTGCCTGTACGGGTCGTGAACGTCATCTTTCATTCCTCTCTGTAGGGTCGTGAGGGGGACCGCCCTGTCGGAAAGCAGCGTGAGGACTGCGGCGGGAGGCGCGCGGCCGCAAAGGGCCCGGTCGGCCGCGCGTTTTCGGGGTCAGGCGGGAACGCGGATGCGATCCAGCCCGTCTTCTTCGGTGACCGTGGCGCAGATGCTGGACAGTGTGCGCGGCTGTTCGTAGGGCCACGGCGTGCCGCGATGCATCACGGCGCGCTGATCCCAGATCAGCACGTCACCCACCTGCCAGTTATGCGAATAGACAAAGGCTGGCTGGGTGCAGTAGTCGGTCAGCTCTTTCAGCAGCGCCTCGCTTTCGGCCTCATCGTAGCCGTCGACCTTGAAGGCATGGCTGGCGATATACAGCGCCTCGCGGCCGTTGATCGGGTTTTCCCAGACCGCGTTCCAATGTGTATCCGGCCACTTGTTGAACATCGGCAATTCGGCCAGTTCGGGAGAGATCTTGCGCCGCGAATGGCTGTAGCGGTGCCAGATACCGCGACCTTCGATCTTGGCCTTCAGCTCTGCCGGCATCATCGCCCATGCCGCCCGAGTGGAGGCCAGTTCCGTCGCGCCGCCCGACGAGGGAACGACACGCGCGGTGATGATATTGGTCAGCGAAGGGGTCGGCAGAAAGGTGCTGTCCGAGTGCCACAGGAAGTTGGTCTTGAGGTTCAGCGTCTTGAGATCCATCTCGCCCGAGGTGGTGCCGTCCTCTTGCACGTTGGACACCTTGGGGATCTTGAAGGCTTCGCCCGGTTTGCGTTCATCCGCCTCGCGATCCTCGATCGGGCCGAACAATCCGGCGATACGCAGGTGGGTTTCATCCGTCATTTCCTGCGCGCGGAACAGCAGAGCCGAATGTTCTTCGAACAGGGCGCGGATCTGCGGGAACAAATGCGTCGCGGTCACGGTGTTCAGGTCGATGCCCTGCACGTCGGCACCGAATTGCGGTGTCAGCGGTTTGGTATGAATTGTCATTGGTTCAGTCCTTGGCCTTTGCTTCGATGTCGTCTGCGGAGAGATGGCGCACCATCTCCCAGGCCCGTGACTTGCCGGGGTTCAGCAGTCCCTTGGGGTCCATGCGTTTCTTCCACGCGAGGTGGCGGTAATCGGCATCCTTCAGGCCGCCGCCCTCGACGTGGTAGGTATGTGCGTCCCAGACGGTGAACCCGTGGGAGGCATAGATGCCGTCGATCTCGCGCAGGCGCGCCTCGTCCTTGAACCAGATGATCGGCAGGTCGGCGGCGATCAGCGTGTCGTCGACCCGGGCAAATTCGTGATGATGCCAGACGTCATCGCCAATGGCCTCTTCGACCGCGATGACGGAATCCACATCGGACGGGTCCGCAACACCGATCTGCTGGTAGGTGGCGGACCGGTCGGACTTCAGCACCTGAAGTGTGGTGTGGTTGTAAGCAAACTCAAAGACATGCGGGATGCCCTTTGCTGCTCGCTCTTCTTCGCCTAGCGCCAGATCGACCGCGCCGCCCTGCGCAGAAACCAGTTCGCCAAAGGCCTCCATGTCCTCGCGCGGGACCAGCGTGACCAGCAGGTGCTTGCCGTCGCGGATGTGGTCCTTGAGACGCGGAAAATACTCGGCAATACGCGCATCGACCACCGAACACAGCTTGCGTGCGACAGTCTTGCTGGTGGCCAGCGCGTAACCGGCGGCATAGGCGTCGCGATAGCTGTCAAAGCTGGCCATGCAGCCGACCCAGTCGCGCGTTGGCACGGTGCGCAGAGTGACCTCGGTGATCGCGCCGTTCAGCCCCCATGCGTGGTGGATTTGCAGCGCGTCCTCGGCGTCGAAGACATGCTCGTGCGGGACGGCCTCGACCGACAGCGCCTTGAGCTGGATGATGTTTCCCTTTTCACGCAACGCGCCGTTGGCGATAGAGCCGATACCGCCGCTGCCACCAGCGACAAAGCCGCCGATGGTGGCAATGTCCTGTGTCGAGGGGAACATGGCCATTTCCCAGCCCTGCGGGATCAGCGCGGCATTGATGTCTGCCATCAGCGCGCCCGCCTCGACGCGGACAAAACCGTTGCCGATTTCCAGGATACGGTTCATGCCAGTGGTCTCGATGATGAGACCGCCTTTCAAGGGCACGGCCTGGCCATAATTCCCGGTGCCGCCGCCGCGCAGCACCACGGGAATGTCATGGGCATGGGCCACGGACAGGCAGTGCGCCATTTCCTCGCGTGTCTTGGGCTGGGCGACGAGGTCGCCAAAACTTTTCTTCAGCTGCGCGTTCAGGATCGGCGAATACCAAAAGAAATCGCGTGAGCGTTTCTTGACCAGAACCGGTTCGTCGATGATCGCCACCGGTGCCAGTTCGGCGGCGATTGCGACCCAGTCAATGTCTTGCAGTGTCTCTGTCATGCATGTGCTCCCAGTTCCTCGGACAGGGGGCGGCGGGCGGCGCCACTCAGCAGATCCGAGCCATCGGTTGCGTCGACGAAGAACAGATCCCCGATGGCAGCCCCGTCGACGGTTTGGGGCGCCAGTCCCAGCGCGCGGCGCGCGTTGGTGGTGATCAGCGGAAGATGGTCGCCAAACGGCGGGTCCAGATGGGCGGCCAGAACGCTGAGCCCCAGCACATGCAGCGGATCGTGCCGCCCGATCGGGCAGAAAGCATCGCGCACGTTATCCGCGCCAACAGTGACCGTCACGCCAGCGGCACGCAGTTCATGCAGCCGGGTCACACCCCGGCGGTCCGGGGTGCCATCGTTGCGGCCCTGAAGGTAAAGGTTCGTCTGCGGCAGCATCGCCACAGCGATCCCCGCGCGGGCCAGTTTGTCTGCAATCCGCGATACGTCGTTTGGCGCAAGGTTGGCCATCGAACAGGCGTGCCCACACAGGACCGGTCCCTGAAACCCGGCCTCCAGCGCCGCGTTGGCGATGCGCTCCAGCCCGTCCAGACCCGGCGCCAGCCCCTCGTCGGTGTGAAAATCCAACGCAAGGCCCAGGCGGTCCGCCTCGCGAAACATGTTGCGCAGGCCCGCGTCGCGGCTGTCCTGATCAAAGACAAAGGTGCCCAGCACGCCGTTATCGCGGGCCACCCGTTCGGCGCAGCGGCGCGCGAACTCGGCATCGGCCAGCCGGTCGATGTTGGTCAGTGCCGCCCGTTGAAGCGTCAGGCCACAATCCGCGGACAGGTCGCCCAGCACGTCCCACGCCAGCGGCACGGCGTCAGGATCGTCGCTGTCGGACCAGTCCACATGGCTGCGCACGGCCCCGCAGAACGCCGCCTTCAACTCGGCAAGGCCACGTCTGGCCCGCTGCGCGAGATCCTCGGCAGTCCAGTTGGCCTTGTCCGCCATCTGTGCCGCAATCGCCGCGGCCAGATCGCCTCCGACACCCTGCATCCGACCTATGCTGTGGCATTTGTCCAGATGCACATGCGGATCGGTGAGCTTGGGCAGCACCATGCCGCGCGGCACCATGTCCGAACGCTCCAGCGCAACCGCCACGCCGTCGCGCAGCACGAGATCCCCGGCAAGGCAATCGCCCTGCGGCACCCCGCCCAACCTGTCGGCATCCGCCACAAGGCTGCGGGGCACCAACACGCCGGGCAGGCGTGCATCCATATGTGCGGCTCGGATCACGGGCGGGTTCTCCGGTGATCGAACCGGGCGAATTCGGCCAGGAACGCCGCGAAATTCCGCCCTGAACTGTCCAGCATCTGCGCGCCTTTCGCCTCTGTCGCGGCAGAGGCATTGCCGCAGGCCCCCAAGGGGTGCATGTCCTGCGCCAGCCATCCCGGCTGCGCCGGTTTTCCGCCCAGACCGATCCGGGGAAAACTGCTCTCCCACTCGGCCATGGCCGGTTTGAAATCCTGCGCCCTGTACATGTCGACAAGATCGGGCCGCGCGGCCAGCATGGCCGAGGTTTCGCTGTCGCCTGCATGGATGTCATGGGCGTAGTCCTGCGGATCGAACAGGCCCTGCCATTCGGCAAAACCGCTCCATGAACAGGTGACCACGATCAGATCATGCGCCAGCCGCAGGTCCCGCGCCGCCACCTGCAACAGCGCGCTGTTGCCACCGTGACCGTTGAACAGAACCAGCCGCTGCACCCCGGCCCGCGCAACCGAGGCCCCCACGTCACGCAGGACTGCCAAAAGCGTGTCCCCGCTGAGCGTCAGCGTGCCGGGAAAGGCGATATGTTCTTCGCTTTTGGTGATCGTCAGCGTGGGCAGGACCAGCACGGATTGCCCCGGTTCCAGCGCCGCCAGCATCCGTTCCGTAGCCGCGTCGATCAGCGTGCTGTCAACCGACATGGCAAGATGCGGGCCATGTTGTTCGGTCGCGCCAAGCGGCAGGACAGCGACCGTGTCGGACGGCAGATCCTCAAAGGCGGACGAGGGCAGTTCGGCCCAGAGACCCTGAACGCTCATGCCGCGCACCCGACCCGGAGCTGGCGCGACGCGGCGCCGCCATCATGGCCCCGCCATGCGGGATTTGACTTGGCCGGGAGCACACCTCCACAGCACACAGAAAGCACACGCGATCCCATGTTTCCTCCTCAAGGAATGGTTGCGTGGCCCTTAGATTAGATCTGTGCCAGAGATGATGCCTAAGGCTTCCAGAACTTGGCCGAGCTGGCAAGTTTTTTGTTTAGGCAAAAAATGAACCTCAGGAACAAAGGCTTAACATCACACGCGTGATGCGACTCACCCCGAACCGCGGATGCAGGCGCGTTTTCCCGGCGCAGGCCGAACAGCCTTTGACCACGGGTCTCGGTGGGGGAATGCACCCTTCCCCCACCGACCGTTCATCGCGCCTTTTTCTTTTTGCGGTTTACCCAGAACGGCGGGATGTCACCGGCCATGATACAGCCATAGGGGTCGATGAAATCCTCGATCTCGGCCAAGTCATAGGACTTGATCTGCGCCACCACGTTATCGGCGTTCTTGTAGCTGGACGGCAGTTCCGAGGCATCCACGCCACCGGCATGAAAGCGGATGTCCAACCCTTCCGTTTCGGCCTTCAGCAACTGGTCCGGCGTCAGCGCCCCCATGCGGCGACGATGTTCGGACCGGGAATAGTTGCGCCCGGCCCCATGCGGACTAAAGCCCAGCCCGCTGGCCGCATCCTTGCCCCGCGTCACCAGAACCGGCTGTGCCATGTTCAGCGGGATCAGGGTCAACCCGTTGGCATCCGCCGCATAATCCCCCCACGCCGGGGTCGCGCCCTTGCCGTGATAGAACAAATCGCCCCGTTTGAAGACAAAGTTATGCTCGTTCCAGAACCGGTCGCCGGGCTCGGCCCGCGCTGTGGCCACCGTGGCGTCATGGATCGACGCATGGTTGGCCTTTGTCCAGTCGCGGATCAGTTGCAGTGCCTGCCAATAGGCGCGCCCCTCTTCGGTATCCGCCGGGATCCAGGCATTCTGCTTTTGCGTTTCCGGCGACAACTCTCGGCGGAAACGCTCGGCGGCTTCCATCCCTTTCTTGTACAGGACCGCCCCCGGCCCACGCGAACCATGATGCGTCACGATCGTGGTACGGCCCGTCTTGCGCGAGCGTCCGACAAACAGGAAATGGTTGCCATCCCCCTGCGTGCCCATGTGGTCCTCTGCCATGCGCAGGGACTTGGGGTTATCGAGGAAACTGTTTGCTCGGAACGCCTCCAGCAGGTCGGCGGACACGGCGATCCGGTCGCCCGGGCGGCGCCCGCCCGGTCCGAAATGCGTGACCGATTGCGCGGCGTCCAGCACCGCCTTTGGGTCTGCGTCGCCAAGGTCCGTCATCATGACCGAGCAACAGATATCGGCCGAATGCATCCCCGGATGGATTGCATTGCGTGCAGCCGCCACCCCGCCCACCGGGATCGTGCCCACCGGCCCCGCCGGGCAGGCATCCGGCATGATTGCCCCGGCCTCTATGGTGGGCGTTCTCATCAGGGCGCGCATCGTTTCGCGCACCTTGGCGACATTGTCAGCCTCATCCGGGTGCGTCACGTCGATGTTTTCCGAAAACGCCAGCTCTCCCGGCGCGCGCAGGGCCAGCGTCTGTGGCTCTGGCGGAATGTCCGCGTCCAGTTCCAAAAGGATGCGCACAAGACCAAAGCCTTCGGCCCGCATCGCGTTGGCCTTTTGCAGCAGCGCCGGAAACTGTTTGCCCGGGCGGTGCCCCCATTCCTTGAGGTGCGATCCGGTCACCGGATCAAAATCCGTGTTGTCGGTCATGTCTCATGATCCATGATAAAAGGCCCTGGCGACAAGGGGGAAGAAACAACCCGGGACCTGCCCCGCGCTGGCGCGCGTTTGCCGTATGGGCACAGGCGAGGAGGGGAATCGAACCCGCTCGGTTTACCCGGAAGTTTGGAGCCATGTAGTTCCTTCGGCATTCGCCAGGGCTTTGCTTGGTTCAATGGTCAGGAGGACAAGATGTTACGAGGCCGATCTGGTTTCGAAGACAAGGAGCCCCGCAGGCATTCCTCCTGCGTTCTGGTCAGGGATGAAGGATTTGAACCTTCGGCCTCCGCAGTCCGGATGCGGCACTCTGCCAAACTGAGCTAATCCCTGAAAATTCATGTGTCCCGGCGACAAGATGGTCACGTTTGCAGGCAAATCGCGACCGGGGTGAAACAAGACCTGCTCTACCGTTGAGCTACGCGGCCATAAATCTGGTGACCGCGACGGGATTCGAACCCGCAACCTGGGCGTTAACAGCGCTGTAGTTCCACCGGCATTCGCCGGGACAAAAATCCTTTCCTGTTCAATTTCGAAGTGGGTCAGGCGGACAATAAAATGACGAGACAGGTACATGTCCTGAAAATGTAGTCCCGTCGGCATTCCGCCTGACCCTTTTGTATCGGGTGTCAGATCTCGATCGTTTCGATCTCGCGCACCCAGTTTTCGGACCCGGTACGGCCCTTGGAAAAATCCGCGATCCGGTCAAAGACCGCGTCCGAGAACCCGCCGACGTTCAGCACGTCCTCGCGCGTTTGCGCCTGTGTCGTGCCGTAGGGCGCGATGTCGATGCAGACCAGCCGGGCCTTGGGATTGCGCCGCTTGAGCGTTTCCCATTCCTGCATCATCGCCGTCGCCTGACGGGCCTGCCCGGCATCCACCCACGACTGGTTGTCCGACACAAAGACCACCAGATCCGGGGCCTTGTGCCTTTCGTTCAACCAGCGCAGTGGCGCCGAACAGTTGGTTCCGCCCCCGGCAAGCCGGGCAAGCCGTTCCGCGTTGGTCAGGATCGTGTCGCGCGGGTTCAGACGCGCCTCGCGCACCTTCACCTCGAACGGCAAAACTTGGCACTTGCGGTTCACCCGCATGAACGAGGCCGCGACCAGCGCCGCCACGTCCACATGCCGCACCGACGAGCTTGCGCCCTTGCGGTAACCCGTCACCGGCCATGTCATGGACCCGGACACGTCCGGGCAGATCACGACCTCACCGGCCACTTTCGGCACGTTGCGCACCGCCAGTTCCATCGCGTCATGCAACGCATCGACGATCTCGCGCGGCATCTCGGGGTCCGCGTTCTGCGCCGCAACCATCAACTGGTACGGAAAGGCGCGGGCCTTCGAGATCGCCTCGGCGTCACGCAGCAGATACGCCACATGATCGACCATCCCGGCATCGGCGAACACTCCCTTGCGCAGGAAGGTGTTCAGGTTCTGACGCACCATCTGCCACGAGCCTTTGCGCGCGATCTGCGCCCAGTGGTCCACAGTCAGCGGCAATTGCGTCAGCATCTGGAACGGAACCTCCGGCAACGGCCCATTGCAGGTCGCCTTGAAGGTCATCCAGTCCTGAACCGCCTCCGGCAACAGCGACACATCGCACGGACGCCCGATGATCCAGGCAAACAGCGCCTCGCGACGCGCATCCGCCGGTTTCGGGTGGACCATCCTGATGACATCCGCCAGCGACGGGTCATTGCCGATATTGGCGTTCAGGATCGCCCGGTCCGAAGCCGTGTTCAGCCAGGTCTGCACCATGGCTTTCGGTGCCGACCCAAGGGACTTGCGCCCGGTCTGACCAGAGCGCACGATCTGCACGAAGGTCCGCAGCATCTTGCCATGCGTGATCACACGGCCGAACACTGCCCGGAACAGCGCCGGATCGCGCCGCGCCAGCACCGCCAAAAGCACCGCCGGCATATCCTTCATATTGCCTTTCTGGCGGGCGTAGACCGCCGTTTGGGCAAGGAACTCCGGCTCGACCTTGTCGGCAAGCGCGACCACGCGGGTCAGTTCATCCTGCGCCGACTGGTAGAACATTCCACCGATCGTCCCGGTGGCCGCCAGTTGCGCCAGGGCATGTGCATCGGTGTAGCCATAGGCCGGCGCGCCCTCGGCGTTCCGTGTGGTTGCCTTGGGCAGCAACCGGCCCCGGATCGATGCAAACACGGATTTGTTTGCCATTGCTCTGTTCCTTCGTTGTTGGTGAGCCTGTTTTGCCATGGCCATGGACCAACCCCGAGAAAAAAGAGATATCCAATCAGGGCATTGATTTCATTATTAAAACACCCTTATTGCCCAAATCATCGCGCGCAGATACGATCCAAAGGTATAAAGAATTATCAAACAGGATAGCCCATGAAGAACGTCGTCCTCGGCTTCCTTGGTACGCAGCTCGACGTGGGGCGGACTCGCCGTTGGAAACCGACCATCAGCCTTGTCACCCATCAGGATTTCCCGGTGGACCGTCTGGAAATCCTCTACGACATGCGGTTTCAGCGTCTTGCGCATCACGTCCAACGCGAGGTGCAAGAGACCAATCCCGACACAGAGGTCATATTGCGCAACCTCGACCTGTCGAACCCGTGGGATTTTCAGGAGGTCTACGGCAAGCTGTTCGACTTTGCGCGCGGCTATGGTTTTGACGAGGATCGCGAACGCTATCACGTCCACCTGACCACCGGCACGCATGTGGCCCAAATCTGCTGGTTCCTGCTGACCGAAAGCCGTCACATCCCCGCGCGCCTGCTGCAAACCGGCCCGCCCGGCCCGGACGAGTCACAGGCGCGCATGGACATCATCGACCTCGACCTTGGCCGCTACAACGCGCTGCAACAGAGGTTCGACCAGTTGTCGCGCGAATACAGCGACCAGCTCAAGGGCGGGATCGAAACCACCAATCCCGCCTACAACGCGCTGATCGACCGGATCGAACTGGTGGCCAGCAACTCTGACGAACCGATCCTGCTGCTGGGCGAAACCGGCACGGGCAAGACGCAGCTGGCCGACCGGATCTACACGCTGAAACTGGATCGGCGCAGGGTCAAAGGGCGACTGGTGCATGTCAATTGTGCCACGCTGCGGGGGCAGGACGCACTGGCCACCCTGTTCGGCCAACGGCGCAGCTTTACCGGACAGGCGGGCAGCGAACGCAGCGGTCTCTTGCGCGAGGCGGATGGTGGCGTCTTGTTCCTGGACGAAATCGACGAACTGGGCCTGAATGAACAAAGCATCCTGTTGCACGCCATCGAAAGCGGACGGTTCTACCCTCTGGGGTCCGATCACGAGGTCACAAGCCGGTTCCAGATCATCGCTGGCGCCAACCGCGACCTGCGCGCCCTGACGGCGGACGGAATGTTCCGCCCCGATCTGCTGGCGCGCCTGAACATGTGGAGCTTTCGCCTGCCCGCGCTGCGCGATAGGCGTGAAGACATCGAACCCAATCTGCGGTTCGAACTGGATCGTTCGGAAAAGCATCTGGGCAACCGGGTCGGTTTCAACACCGATGCACGGGACCGATACCTGCGATTTGCGTCGGATCCGGCCACGCCATGGCCGGGCAATTTCCGCGATTTCTCGGGGTCGGTCCGGCGGCTTTGCGTGCTTGCGCCACGCGGGCGGATCACCTTGTCGATGGTCGAGGATGAAATTGCGATGTTGCAGAACGATTGGCGCCGGGCACGTTCGGATCAGGACGCCCGGCTGGTGGCAGAGGTCTTGCCCGACGGCGAAGACATCGACCCCTTTGACCTTGTTCAATTGGCCGAGGTGATCCGAACCTGCCGCACGTCGTCCAGCCAAAGCGCCGCCGGTCGCAGGCTCTTCGCGGTGTCACGGGCGCGCAAATCCTCGACCAATGATGCGGACCGGCTGCGCAAGTACCTCGCGCGCTTTGGGCTGGACTGGTCCGCGGTGCGCGGGGGCTAGGACCTCAGCCGCCCGTCACCGGCTGGGCCTCGGGTTCCGGCAGGATGCGGCGCGCGCAGCCCTCGTAGGCCATGTAGCCGCGCTGGATGTCGATCTGGTCGGCGATGAACTTGGCATCGTGCCAGACCCCCCAGATAAAGGACGATCCCCGGCGGCTTTGCCAGGGCAGCCCCACGAAATACAGGCCCGGCTCGCGCGAGACGCCGCGCTGGTGGATAGGTGCGCCGCGATCGTCAAAGGTATCGGCCTTGATCCAGCCAAAATCGAAGGTATAGCCCGTCGCCCACAGAACGGTGCCGATCCCGGCCTCGGCCAGATCCAACTCAAGGATCGGGTCACGCACACAGGCCGGATCGGCGGGGATCTTCCGCGCCTCGGGTTCCGGAGGCAGGTCCAGCCCGTGATCGGCGACAAAGGCATCGGCCTCATCCAGAACCGAGAGATAATTCGCATCCCCCCGGTCAAGGTTTGCCTTCAGGTCGGGGGCAAAGCTGATCCGCCCGTCCCGATAGCCCGAAGTCATGCCCAGCAAGGTCATGCCCTGTTCCGCCAGCCGCCTGAAATCAATGGTCTTGCCGCCTTCGGCCCCGCTGACGGCGATGGTCACATGTTCGGTGCCCGGACCGGGGGAATCCGCGTTCCACTTGCCCAACACCCCCAGCCACCAGACATTGTCGCGCCCGCGATAGCGGCGCGGCGGGCGGTCGTGCGGTCCGATGGAAAGATAGACCTTGCGGCCCGCTTTCATCAGTTCCTCGGCGATCTGCACACCAGAGGACCCGCCGCCCACCACCAGAACCGCGCCATCTGGCAACTGCTCAGGGTTGCGATAGGTGTTGGAATGCATCTGCACCGGGCCTGCGTCCTGCGGCAGGATCGGCGGAATGGCCGGACGCTGGAACGGGCCGGTGGCCGCGACCACATGTTTCGCCTCGATCTGCCCCTGCGAGGTCTCGACCCGGAACCCGTCCCGCCCCTGCAAGGGCGTCACCGATCTGACCTCGACCCCGGTGCGCACCGGCGCGTCGATCTGGCGGGCATAATCGACGAAATAGTCGGCAACGCTTTCCTTGCCGGCAAAGGCATCCGGATCACAATGGAATTCACGGTTCGGAAAACGGTCGTGCCACGCCGGGCCATTGGCCACCAGAGAATCCCAGCGCTCGGACCGCCAGCGTTCAGCGATCCGGTGGCGTTCCAGAACCACATGCGGGATGCCCAGCTTGCCAAGGTGTTCGCTCATGGCGATGCCCGCCTGCCCGGCGCCCACGACCACCGTGTCGATCTTTTCCATCCCGCGCCCTCCGGTTTTCACGTTTCGCACACCCTAGGCGCGACGGACGTGAGGCCGAAACTAGGCAATGGTGAAGCCTTGCTTTCGGGCAGGCTAAGCGCGCTTAGGGCGGGGCTAACCATTGGTGAGCAACAGCATTCCTTTTCAAACCGCGCCCCCTGCCCCATCCTGCGCCGAAAGTCCGGGCGCCCCATGGCGCGTTGAACAGGAGATGTCCCATGGCCAAGGATCATGCCGACCCCGTCGAGGCGCTGAGACAGAACACCTCTGTCCCCTTTGAACGCGCGCGCGCCATGCCGGTCGAGGTCTACACCTCCCAATCCTTCGTCGAGCAGGAACTGAACCACATCTTCCGTAAGGACTGGTATTGCGTGGGACGGGCGGATGCGCTGGCCAACCCGGGCGATTATGTCAGTGCCGAACTGGCCGGTCAGCCCATCGTGGTTCTGCGCGATCGTGACGGTGCCCTGCGCGCGCTCAGCAACGTGTGCCTGCACCGGATGTCGACCCTGTTGCAGGGGCGTGGGAACACGCGGGCCATTGTCTGTCCCTACCACGCCTGGACCTACAATCTGGATGGCAGCCTGCGCGGCGCCCCGGCAATGACCCTGAACGAAGGGTTCTGCAAAGATGCCTACACCCTGCCCGCCGTGCGATGCGAGGAATGGCTGGGCTGGGTCTTTGTCTGCCTCGATCCTGACACGCCCCCCGTGGCCGAGAAACTGGCCGAGGTCGAGGCCATGGTCGCAGGCTATGACATGACCAATTACACCGAGGCCTTTTACGAAGAGCACGTCTGGGATACCAACTGGAAGGTGCTGGCCGAGAACTTCATGGAAAGCTATCACCTGCCGGTCTGTCATGCGGGCACCATCGGCGGGTTGTCCCGGCTGGAGGACATGATCTGCCCGCCGGGGCACGACGCGTTCAACTATCACACGATCCTCAAGGACGACTCGCTGCGGATCGCCATGGCGCATCCCTCGAACGACCGCCTGAAAGGCGACGAACGGCGCACCACGTTCTTGCTGGCGCTGTATCCCAGCCTGATGATCACGCTGACACCCGGCTATTTCTGGTATCTTTCGTTGCACCCCAAGGGGCCGGGACAGGTGCATATCCGCTTTGGCGGCGGCATGTCGGACGACTACAAGGACGACCCGGACGCGCAGGAGAATTTCCGCGCGCTGAAAACCTTGCTGGACGAGGTAAACGTCGAGGATCGCGGCTGTACCGAAAAGGTCTACAAGGGCCTGTGTTCCGACATGGCTGTCCCCGGCCACCTGAGCCACCTTGAACGGCCCAATTACGATTTCGCCCAATATCTCATGGCCCGCATCGAAGCCGGTCAGACAGGAGCCCGACATGACGCATGAACGCATCCGCCCCTTCAACACCTCGGACACCTACCCCGAGCAGAACCTCGACAATGACGTCTGCCACGCGGTGGTGACGCGCGGCGGTCGCACCGTCTGGATGCGCGGCGCCTGTCCGCAGGATCTGGACACGTCGGTCAATGTCGACAGCCATGATCCGGCCGAACAGACCCATAAGGTCATGCAGAACATCCGGCAGGTTCTGGGCGAGGCAGGCGGCGAAATGGGCCATATCGTCAAGCTGGTGGTCTATATCACCGATGTGCGCCACCGCGAGGCGATCTACCGTGTCATGGGCGAATACATCAAAGGGGTGCACCCGGTCTGCACCGGTCTGGTGGTGCAGGCGCTGGCGCGGCCCGAGTGGCTGGTCGAGATCGACGCCACCGCCGTCATCCCGGATTGAGACCGGGTTTTTTCGAGTATTTTTACCAAGAAGAAGCAGGGGGTCGGGCATGACATTTTCGCTGGTTGCGCGATGCGCGGAGACAGGCATGTTCGGCGTGGCGATTTCCTCGTCCTCGCCGGCGGTGGCGGCGCGCTGTGCCTATGCGCGGGCCGGTGTCGGGGCGGTGGCATCACAGAATGTGACCGACCCGACGCTTGGGCCGCTGGCCTTGGACCTGATGGCCGACGGCATGACGGCGGCAGAGGCGGTGGCCGAGGTACAGCGGCGCGGCAGGTTCATCGACTACCGGCAGGTGCTGGCGGTGGACGCGGCCGGTGGCACGGCCATTCATTCGGGGCCGAATTCGCTGGGCATCTGGACGCAGGCGCGGGGCTGCGACGTGGCCTCTGGCGGGAACCTGCTGGCCAATGACGGCGTACCGCGGGCCATCGTGGCGGGATTTGAGGCCGCAACGGGGCATCTGGGGGACCGGCTGATCACGGCGATGCGCGCCGGTTTGGCGGCGGGCGGTGAGGCCGGGCCGGTGCATTCGGCGGGCATGATGCTGGTGGACAAGGTCAGCTGGCCCGTGGCCGACCTGCGCTGTGACTGGACCGAAGAATGCCCGATCGAGGCGGTCGCCACCGCCTGGGAGGTCTACAAGCCGCAACTGGATGCCTATGTTCAGCGCGCATTGGACCCGCGCGCGGCGCCGTCATATGGCGTTCCGGGCGACGAGTGACACGGCCACTTGCAACTGCCGGGCTTCGCGGACCATGCTTGAACGGTCCAACCGTTCAGGGAAAGAAGATGCTGCGGTACACGCTTCGGCAACTGGAGTATTTCGTCGCCGTCGGGGAGGCGGGCAGCATCGCGCGCGCCTCGGAGCGGATCAACGTGTCCTCGCCGTCGATCTCGGCAGCCATTGCGCAACTGGAACAGGAATTCGGCCTGCCGCTGTTCGTGCGCCAGCACGCGCAGGGCTTGTCGCTGACGCAGGGCGGGCGGCAGATGATGGAACAGGCGCGGCTGGTGCTGCGCGAGGCATCGGCGCTGACCGACATCGCGGGCGATATTGCGGGCAAGGTGCGCGGACCGTTGTCGGTGGGTTGCCTGCTGACCTTTGCCCAACTGGTCCTGCCCGGCCTCCGGCGCGGCTTCGAGACGACCTATCCAGACGTGCGCCTGCGCCAGTTCGAACTGAACCAGGTCGAGTTGTTCAGCGCCCTGCGCCGGTCCGAGATCGACATCGCCCTGACCTATGACATCGACGTTCCGGCCGATCTGCAATTCACCGGTTTGCTGCGCCTGCCGCCGATGGCGCTGATGGGCAGCGGGCATCCGTTGGCGGAGCGCGACGGGGTGACCGTCGAGGAGCTGAAAGATCATCCCATGGTTCTTTTGGATCTGCCGCTGAGTGCGGATTATTTTCTGTCCTTTTTCGACGGCACCGGGGGCAAGCCGGTGATTGCCGAACGCACCCGCGACATGGCGGTGATGCGCAGCATGGTGGCCAATGACTTTGGCTATTCCATCGCCAACGTCCGTCCGCTTAGCGATACTTCGCCCGACGGCAACCCGGTGCGCTGCGTGCCGATCACCGGAAACGTACGCCCGCTGCGCATGGGGTTTCTGACCGCGCAGGATGCCGACAGGTCCAACGCCGTGCGCGCCTTTATCGAATACGGGATCGATCTGGTCCGCGCGGGCAAGCTCGCGCGGATCGGCGGTGTGCCCGTGGTCTGACCTTAGCCCGCGCCTAAGCAACGCTTTCGCAGGGCGGACTTTCAGGGGCCGGGTGCGCGGGTATCCTGCGCCCGACAGCTTACAGGAGCCCTACGTGCGCGATCCCCGATACGACATCCTCTTCGAGCCGCTGACCATCGGCCCGGTCACCGCCAAGAACCGTTTCTATCAGGTGCCGCATTGCAATGGCGGCGGCTATCGCGATCCTTCGGCGGCCGCAGCGATGCGGGGGATAAAATCGCAGGGCGGTTGGGGGGTGATCTTTACCGAGCAATGCGAGATGCACCACACCTCGGAGATCACGCCCTTCATCGAATTGCGCCTGTGGGAGGACAAGGACATTCCCATGCTGGCGCGCATGGCGGACAAGATGAAGGAACATGGCGCGCTGGCGGGGATCCAGCTTGCCTACTCCGGGATCAACGGGCCGAACCTTTACACCAAGGAAGTGCCCCTAGCGGTGTCGCCGGGGCCGATCCGCACCTTTACCAACGATCCGGTGCAGGCGCGCGCCCTGTCCAAGGACGAGATTCGCGACCTGCGCCGCTGGTTCGTGAACGCGGCCAAGCGCGCCAAGGCGGCGGGGTTCGACCTGATCTGCCTGTACGGCGCGCATGGTTTTGGGATCTTTCAGCATTTCCTCAGCCGCGCCACCAACATGCGCGACGATGAATACGGCGGCTCGCTGGAGAACCGTTCGCGCTTTGCACGCGAGGTGGTGGCCGACATGCGCGAGGCGGTGGGCGATACGATGGGGCTGACCATGCGGGTCAGTCTGGACGAAACCATCGGGGATCTTGGCTTTTCCAACGCTGAGGTGCGCGAGTTCGTCGAGATGAACAAGGACCTGCCGGATCTCTGGGATCTTGCGCACGGCACCTGGGAGGAGTGTTCCGGCCCGTCGCGGTTCAAGGAGGAAGCCGCGCAAGAGGCTTTGGTGCGCGGCATCCGCGAATTGTCGTCGAAACCGGTGGTGGGTGTGGGGCGCTTTACCTCGCCTGACGTCATGGCGCGGATGATCCGGCAGGGCGTGCTGGATGCCATCGGCTGCGCGCGTCCCTCGATTGCCGATCCATTCCTGCCAAAAAAGGTCGAGGAAGGGCGGATCGAGGACATCCGCGAATGCATCGGCTGCAATATCTGCATCACCGGTGACATGACCATGTCGATCAGCCGCTGCACCCAGAACCCGACCTTCATGGAGGAATGGCGCAAGGGTTGGCACCCGGAACGGATGAACGCCAAGGGCGCCAGTTCCTCGGTGCTGGTTGTTGGCGCGGGCCCGGCGGGGCTGGAGGCGACGCGGGCGCTGGCGGAACGCGGCTATGACGTGGCGCTGGCCGAGGCGGGCACCGCCCTGGGCGGGCGCGTGGCGCGCGAGAGGCTGCTGCCGGGCCTGTCGGCATGGGGGCGCGTGGCGGATTACCGGGAATACCAGATCAGCCAGAAGCCCAACGTCCAGACCTATTTCGACAGCGCGCTGGACGCGGAAAGCATCCTTGAGTTCGGGTTCGAACATGTCTGTATCGCCACCGGGGCGAAATGGCGGCGGGACGGGGTCAGCCGTCAGCATGTGGTGCCCTTTTCCATCGACCCGGCGATGCCTGTGCTGACGCCGGATGACCTGATGGACGGGCAGCGCCCCTCCGGTCACGTGGTGATCTATGACGACGATCACTATTACATGGGCGGCGTTCTGGCGGAACTGTTGCGGCAGGCGGGCAACGCCGTCACCATCGTCACGCCCTCGGCCTATCTGTCGGACTGGACGGTGAACACGCTGGAACAGCACACGATCCACCGCCGTCTGGCGCAGATGGGGGTCGAGATCGTGTTGAACAGGGGCGTCGTGGGGATCGGCGCGGATCATGTGCTCAGCAATTGCACCTATACCGACCGCCAGACGCCGATTGTCTGTGACGCGGTGGTGATCGTCGGTTCGAAACTGGAAAACAACGGGATCTATCGCGACCTGACCGCCCGCAAGGCAGAATGGGCGGATGCCGGGATCAAATCCCTGCGCATCATCGGCGACGCCGAGGCGCCCGGTCCCATTGCATGGGCTACTTATGCCGGGCACCGCTATGCCCGTGAACTGGACGGCGAGGACATCGGCGACGCCCTGCCCTTCCGCCGTGAAATCACCGAACTGGCCCCGGAATGAGCGATCCCTTTCCCTTTCCGCCCGAGGCAACCCGCGAGATGCTGAACTGGACCGAGCAGCGCATTGCCGATGGTCCGGACCCGACTCATGGCGCTCAGGGTTTTGCCGCATTGGAGCCTGTCCTTGGCGGGTCGATCACGGCCAAAGGCATGGGCGCGGACCGGGCCTTTGACCTGTTTACACAGACCATTGTGCCCTCGACGCGGCCCTTCGGGCATCCAACCAGCCTGTCCTTCGTGGCTTCGGCCCCCAGCCGCGCGGCGCTGAGCTTTGATGCGGCCCTTGGCGCGGCGGGCATCTTTGCCGGCAACTGGGATGGCGGCGCCGGGGCAATCCACGCCGAGAACCAGGCGCTGCGCTGGATTGCCGACCTTGCCGGGTGGCCGGACAGCGCGGGGGGCGTTTTTGTGGCCGGGGGAACGCTTGGGAACCTCTCGGCGCTGCATGCGGCGCGCGAATGGCACCGGCGGCAAAGCAGGCGGAGGGACCGCGGCGCAATCCTGTGTTCGTCCGAGGCGCATAGCTCGATCAGGGCGGTTGCGCGGGTGATGGATGCGGATGTGATCGTCGTCGACGCCAATGACACGGGCCGCATGAGCGCCGGCGCAGCCGCACGGCATGTCCCCCCAAACTGTTTTGCCATCGTCGCAAATGGCGGGGCCACGAACTGTGGCGCGGTGGATGACATCGCCGGACTGGCGGATCTGGCCCGGGAAAAGGGCCTGTGGTTGCACGTGGACGGGGCCTATGGCGGTGCGGCGCTGGCCGATCCCGCCATGCGCAAAGCGTTCGACGGGATAGAACGGGCCGACAGCCTGATCGTCGATCCGCACAAATGGCTGTTCGCCCCATATGACAGTTGCGCCCTGATCTACCGCGATGCCGGGCACGGCGCGGCGGCCCATGGGCAGCAGGCGGTCTATCTGGACACGGTGGACAAGACCCATTGGAACCCGTCGGATTACGCGCTTCACCTGACGCGCCGCGCGCGCGGTCTGCCGCTTTGGTACGCGCTGGCCGTTCACGGAACCGAGGCCTATGCAAAGGCCATCGCCACAACCCGAAAGGTGGCCGAAGAAATCGCTGCGGGGCTTGCGACCATGCCGGGCATCGAGTTGCTGCTTGGCCCGCAACTGACGGTGATCCTGTTCCGTCCGACCCGGATGAGCGAAGATCAGATGGTCGCATGGGCCGAGGGGCACCGCCGCTCGGGCGCGCTATTGTGTCTGCCAACGCGCTGGCGCGGAGAGATGGTGTTCCGCCTGTGCATCGTGAATGCTGAAACCCGCCCGACCGAGGTTCTTTCCACCCTGCGGACCCTGACCAGATGACCCAGACGCTTGAAATTCTCGACCGGCTGATCGCGTTCGACACGGTCAGCGCCCGATCCAACCTGGATATGATCGGCTGGATCGAAGATTTCCTGACCACGCGCGGCTTTGCCGTGACCCGCGTGCCGGACCCGGATCAGCCCAAGGCCGGGCTTTATGCCAGCATCGGGCCGGCGGGCGCGGGGCTCATGCTCTCGGCGCATACGGATGTGGTCCCGGTCGAAGGGCAGTGCTGGACCCGCAATCCCTTTCGCCTGACAGATGAAGGCGACCGGCTGTACGGACGCGGCACAACGGACATGAAGGGCTTCCTGGCGGCCATGCTGTCCTGCGCCGACAAGGCCGCCGCGCGCCCCTTGCGCGAACCGCTGAAGCTGGCGATTTCCTACGATGAGGAAGTAGGCTGCATCGGCATTGCGCGCATGATCGACGCGCTGGAACCGGCCATCGGTCTGCCGCGCGCCTGCATCGTCGGCGAACCGACAGAGATGCAGGTCGCTGTCGGCCACAAGGGCAAACAGGCGCTGCGGGCCATCTGCCACGGCGAAGCGGGGCATTCCGCCCTTGCGCCGCGCTTTGTCAACGCGCTGCACCCCGCCGCCGACCTGCTGACCGGCCTGCGGGATTTGCAGGACGACCTGTCCCGCAACGGCGCGCAGGATGCGGATTACGCGGTGCCCTGTACCACGGTCCACGCAGGCAAGCTGACCGGTGGCACGGCGTTGAACATCGTGCCTGACCGGGCCGAGCTGTTGTTCGAATTCCGCCACCTTGCCGCCGACCGCCCAGAGGAACTGCGCAGCCGGATCGACGGGCTGATCCGGCAGACCGCCAAGCGCCACGGTACGGAAATCGAACTGAAACAGGTCTTTGCTTATCCGGGGCTGGACACAGCCCCGGATGCCAAGGTCACTCGGTTGGCACAACGACTGGCACAAAGCCAGCACCTGACCAAGGTCGCCTTTGGCACCGAGGCGGGGTTCTTTAACGGCATCGGCATTCCTTCGGTTGTCTGCGGGCCGGGCAGCATGGAAGGTCAGGGCCACAAACCGGACGAATACATCACCCGCGCCCAGCTTGCGGCCTGCGATACCATGCTGGACCGTGTGCTGGACGATCTTTGCTGAAGGACCGACAGATGCGCAACGTCACCGTGGCCGCCACCCAGATGGCCTGTTCTCCGGAACTGGATACCAACCTTGCCCGGGCCGAGGCGCTGGTGCGCAAGGCCGCGGCCCAAGGGGCGAACATCATCCTTTTGCAGGAACTCTTCGAAGGCCCCTATTTCTGTCAGGACGAAACACCCGAGGATCTGGCCCGCGCCCGCCCGGTTGCGGACCATCCGACACTGGCCCGCATGTCCACCCTTGCCCGCGAGTTGAACGTGGTGCTGCCCGTGTCGTTCTACGAACTGGCTGGGCAGGCGCGGTTCAATTCCGTGGTCATCATAGACGCGGACGGTCAACAACTGGGCCTGTACCGCAAGACGCATATCCCGCACGGCGCCGGCTATCAGGAGAAATTCTTTTTCTCGCCCGGCGACACCGGGTTCCGGGTCTGGGACACGGCCTTTGGCCGCATCGGCGTGGGAATCTGCTGGGACCAGTGGTTTCCGGAAACGGCGCGGTCCATGGCGCTGATGGGGGCAGAGCTGATGTTCTTCCCGACAGCCATCGGTTCGGAAATCGGCGCGGAGGACTGGGATTCCGCGCCGCATTGGCAGCGCGTCCAGCAAGGCCATGCCGGGGCCAACCTCGTGCCGTTGATCGCCTCGAACCGGATCGGCACTGAACCGGGTCGCAATGGCACCGAAATGACCTTTTACGGTTCCTCGTTCATTGCCGATGAATTCGGCGCAAAGGTCGCCGAAGCGGACCGCAGCAGCGAAACGGTGCTGACGCATACCTTTGATCTGGATGCCACCGCGCGCCACCGCAGCTATTGGGGCATCTTCCGTGACCGTCGCCCGGACCAGTATGGGCGCCTGATGACATTGGACGGGAGCAAACTGCCGCAAGATTAGGCAAAATCGAATGTCCAATGCGCTTTGCAAGGCGTTTCATGTCCGAAAGTTAGGCACAGCCTAACAATCGCTGAGGAACAGGGTTCTTCGGATCGCCCCGGCCCCTTTCTATGCTTTCGCGGAACGGCAAAGACAGCAAGGACAGGCATAGCGTGGCCAAAAGTGCGACAGATGCAATCAGGGTGCAGGACGCGGTCAAACGCTACGGCGATTTCACCGCGCTCAAGAAGGTCTCGCTGACCATCTCGGACAACGAATTTTTCACCCTGCTTGGCCCGTCCGGCTGCGGCAAGACAACGCTCTTGCGGATGATCGCCGGGTTCGAGGATGTGACCGAGGGCGCGATCTATCTTTACGGCGACGAGATCGAAAGCCTGCCGCCCCACAAGCGCCCGATCAACACCGTGTTCCAGAACTACGCGCTGTTCCCGCATATGACCGTGCTGGACAACGTGGGCTTTGGGCTGGAAATGCTGGGCAAAAGCAAGGCCGAGGCGCGCGCCCGCGCGGGCGAAGTGCTGGAGATGGTGCAGCTGTCGCAATTCGCGGCCCGCAAGCCGTCGCAACTGTCCGGCGGCCAGCAACAGCGCGTGGCGCTTGCCCGTGCGCTGGCCCCCCGCCCCAAGGTGCTTCTGCTGGACGAACCGCTGAGCGCGCTGGATCTGAAACTGCGCAAGGCCATGCAGATCGAACTGAAGCACCTGCAAAAGGAAACCGGGATCACCTTCATCTTTGTGACCCATGACCAGGAAGAGGCGCTGACCATGTCCGACCGCATCGCCGTCATGTCGGCGGGCGAGGTGCAGCAACTGGGCGATGCGCGTGAGATCTATGACCATCCGCGCAACATGTTCGTGGCCGATTTCATCGGGGATACCAACCTGCTGGAAGTCACGGTGGACAGCGTGGCCTCGGGGCGCGCGGCCTGCCATCTTGGCGGTGGCCACCGGCTGACCTGCGACGCCGTGGAAGGCATCGGGCCGGGTGCCAAGGTGCATATGTCGCTGCGCCCGGAACGGCTGATCCTGTCGCAAGAGCCACAGGGAGATCACAGCCTCAGGGGCCGCGTGCGCGAGAACATCTTTACCGGCACCGACATCGCCACCATCCTTGATCTGGACGACGGGCCGCGCTTCAAGGTCCGCGCCCCCAATTCCAGCCGCGGTGACAAGCGCACCTTCGATCCGGGGACAGAGGTCCACGTCACGATGGAGCAGGGGGCCGCGCGCCTCCTGGTGGACTGATGGCAGGCGGCGCAGCCAGCGGCGGATCGTCCACCAGCGACACCTATGCTCCCGCGCGGGGCTGGCTGTTGTTGCCCGCATGGGTCACGTTAAGCATCCTTGTGCTGGCCCCGGTCAGCATGATGCTGGTCTATTCCTTCCTGACCAAGGAATTCCGCGGCGGGGTGATATGGGATTTCAGCCTCAGCGCCTATGACCAGTTCTTTTGCGACCGCGGGTTGTTCGGGGATGAGCCGTGCAGCATCGAATGGACCTACATCCTGATCTTTTGGCGGTCGATCTGGCAGGCGGGCGCGGCGACGCTGCTCAGCCTCGCCATCGGTTTTCCCACTGCCTATTTCATTGCCACGCGCCCGGCGAAACAGCGCACTCTATGGCTTTTTCTTGTGACCATCCCCTATTGGGTCAACCTGTTGATCCGCACCGTGTCGATGAAATTCCTGCTGCGCGATCAGGGTCCGCTCAATGATTTCCTGACCGGGATCGGCCTGCTGGATCAGCCGCTGTCTATCGTGAACACGAATTTCGCCGTTCAACTGGGGCTGTTCTATTCCTACCTGCCCTTCATGGTGCTGCCGATCTACGCGGCAGTCGAACGCTACAACTTTACCCTGTCCGAGGCCGCGTCCGACCTGTACGCGACCCGCTGGACAGTGCTGCGGCGCATCCTGCTTCCGGCGGTGAAACCGGGGATCGTGGCGGGCTGTATCCTTGTCTTCGTGCCCTCGCTTGGGTCCTTTCTTGCGCCTGACCTGCTGGGCGGGGCGAAGAATTTCATGATCGGCTCGCTGATCGAAGAGCAGTTCAAAGGCAACGCCGGCAACTGGCCGTTTGGCGCGGCGGCCTCGATGATCCTGCTGACCATCGTTCTGATGATCCTGCTGGTTCTGGCCCGGCAACAGGCAAGGGCGGAGGGCTGACCATGACCTCACGCAAGTTCGATCTGCGCGTCTACCCCGGCTTTCGCACGATCACGATCCTCTGCCTCGTGATCCTTTATGCGCCTCTTGTGGTGGTGACGGTCTACAGCTTCAATGCCTCGCCCTCGATCACCAACTGGGAAGGGGTGTCGCTGCGCTGGTATGCGGATGTCTTTACCGGCCCCGAAAGCGCCAAGTTCAAGGCGGCGGCGCGCAACAGCTTTGTCATCGCGCTGATCGCAGCCAGCGCGGCAACCGCCATCGCCACGCTGGCGGCCACGGCGATTCTGCGCGGGGGCAAGTTCCGCCTGCGCACGGTGTCTTTCGGCCTGATCTCGCTGCCGCTGATGGTGCCGGAAATCGTCACCGCCGTGGCAACGCTTATCTTTTTCAACGCCATCGGGTTCGACCGTGGCCTTCTGACCATCCTTCTGGCGCATATCGCCTTTTGCATCCCCTTCGCCTACCTGCCGATCTCCGCCCGGATGCAGGGGATCGAGGCCACCTATGAACAGGCGGCGATGGACCTTTACGCCACCCGGCGGCGGGCCTTTACCCGCGTGTTGCTGCCGCTGATGTCGCCAGGCATCGTCTCGGGCTTCCTGCTGGCCTTCATCGTGTCGCTTGATGATTTCATCATCACCAACTTCGTAAAGGGCGCCGGGGTGGAGACCCTGCCCACGGCGATTTTCGGCGCGGTCAAACAGGGGATCAAACCCAATATCATGGCCATTTCCACCATGCTTCTGGGCGTGTCGGTGGTGATGGTCACACTGTCCTGGCTGATCAGCCGCAAGGACCGAAACACGTGAACCAACAGAGGGGAAAGACAATGAAAAAACTCTTGACGACAACCGTCGCGGCACTGGCTCTGACGGCGGGAATGGCCGCCGCCGAGGGCAAGCTGGTGGTTTATCACTGGTTCGAATACATCCCGCAGGATCTGCTGGACAAGTTCAGCGAGGAATATGACGTCGAGGTTGTCATGGACACCTACGACAGCAACGAGGCGCTGCTGGCCGCGCTCAAAGCGGGCGCCATCGGCACCTATGACGTCGCGGTGCCCGGCGACTACATGGTGCAGATCATGGCACAAGAGGGCCTGCTGGACACGATCAAGGACGGCGAGCTGGCCAACAAGGACAATATCCAGCCGCAATGGGCCGACCCGTCCTTCGATCCGGGCCGCGCGCATTCGATCCCGTACCAGTGGGGGTCCACTTCATTTGCCGTGAACCGCGATGTCTATGACGGCGACATCAACACCACCGACATCCTGTTCAACCCGCCTGCCGCCCTGTCGGGCAAGATCAACATGCTGGACAGTCAGGGCGAGGTCATGGCCATGGCCGCGCTGCACATGGGCATTCCGCAATGTTCCACCGACCGCGACCAGCTCAAGGCGCTGAACGCCATGCTGCAAGAGGCGAAACAGCATTGGGCCTCGTTCAACTCGGACACCGCGAAAGAGGTGCTGGTCTCGGGCGATGCCGCCGTGGGCCAGATCTATGACGGCTTCGCCGCCAAGGCGCGCGAAGAAGGCGCGAACATCGAATACGCCTTTCCGGCACAGGGGTATGTGGTCTGGATGGACAATGTCGTGCTGCTCAAGGATGCGCCCAACCGCGACAACGCGCTCAAGTTCATGGATTTCCTGCTGGAGCCTGAAAACATCGCCGCCGTCACCAACTATGCGCGCTACGTCGCGGGTGTCGAAGGCGTTGGCCCCTTTCTTGATCCGACGCTGGCCACCCAGCCTGAATCGAACCCGCCCGCCGATGCCGGTCAGGGCGTCTTTATCCAGGTCTGCGACCAGCAGGTGCAAGAGGTCTATGACCAGATCTGGACCAACCTGAAAAAGTGACCTTGGTCAGGTGATAAAAAGGGGGCGTTCCGCGCCCCTTTTTGCCTTGGACCAATCCAAGGGTCAGGCCAAACAGACCTTGGGACGTTGCGCCACCGGGCGGTTGATGGCTTCGGGTCCAGAAACTTCGGGCCATGTGACAAGGATCACCGCACAGCCGTCGCAATCCGCCGCTTTCAGTGTCTCGACCAGCGCCCCCAGCGGGCAGTTCAGCAATTGCTCGCCGGGTTTCGAAACCTCGATGGCCACCCGCACCGGGCTATGCGGCGGCAATCCCCGCGCAATCAGGTCATCCCGAATGCGCGCCGCCTGTCGCACCGACATGTAATAAGCAGAGGTCGTTCCCGGCACGGCATGTCGCGTGCTGTCGGGCAGGGCCGCGCCCTCGCGGCTTTGCCCGGTGGTCAGGATCAAGGTGTCCGATATGCCGCGTTCGGTCAGGCTTTCCCCAAATGCTGCCGACGCGGCCGAGGCCGCGGTGATGCCCGGCACCACGTCAACCGTCACACCTGCGGCACGCAGGACGGCGATTTCCTCACCTGCGCGGCCAAAGATGCCGGGATCGCCGGATTTCAAACGCACCACCCGTTTGCCTTGTTGCGCCGCCGTCAGGATCACCGCGTTGATGCGGTCTTGAGGCCAAGCGTGCGCGCCGACATGTTTGCCGACAAAGATCCGTTCGGCATCACGGCGCGCCAGTTCCAGCACCTCGGGATCGACCAGCCGGTCGTAAAAGATCACATCCGCTTCTTGCAGCCGTTCGACCGCGCGCAGGGTCAGCAGGTCGCGCGCACCCGGTCCCGCCCCGACAAGGGAAACATGACCCTTGGCGGTTTTGCGCGGGGCACCGCCCGCATCGATGGCGGCCTTGATCGCCTGCGCCGCCTCGCGTTCGCCGCCACGGGTCCATGTCATGCGCGGCGCACCCTTGAAGACCCACGCCCAAAAGGCCCGCCGCTGACTGCGCGGGACACGCGCATTGACCACGGGCCGCAACCGACCCGCCAGCGCCGCCAGACCGCCCAGCGAGGGGGACAGCATCTCTTCCAACCGGGTCTTGATCTCGCGGGTCAGGACCGGCGCAGTGCCCTCGCTGCCGATGGCCACCACAACCGGATCCCGATCGACCAGAGCCGGGGTCGTGAGGTCGCACAGTTCGGGCCGGTCGACCACGTTGACCGGGCAGCGCACCGCCCGGGCCAATCCGTGCGCGGCGGCGTCCAGCCCCGGACATCCGGTGGCGATGAACCCCATGGCCGCGCCGTCGAACGTGTCGGCGGACAAGCTGCGGTGATGAACCGCCCGCCCCGCCAGCACCAGCGCCTGCAACTCTGCGTCCAGTTCCGGTGCGACCAGCAGAATCTGCGCATCCGTCTTGAGGATCAGCCGCGCCTTTTGTGCCGCCTGTTCGCCCCCGCCGACGATGACGACACGGCGGCCAGAGGTGCGGATGAACATCGGAAAGCTTTTCATGGCGGTCTCCTGTCAGGCGGTCTGCGGAACGGGGCGGGCTTGCCAAAGCTGCGTGGCATCGGCGTCCTGCCCCAGGGTGTCCAAGGCCAGCGCCGCGGTGCCCAGAACGATCTGGCGCGCGAATTCCGGCCCCCGATCCCGGTCCCAAAGCGCGGTCAGCGCTTCGCCGGGCAGGTCAAGGTCAGACAGGCGGCGGTGATCCTCGGTCAGCGCGGCAAAGCTGTCCTGCCACGGCTGGCTATCACGCAAACCGAACCCGGCGATATCCATCCCCGGATGCCGTTCGAATTCGCCGCCGCCGCCCTTGATGACGCTGAGGTTGCGCCAGCCGAGCAATTGCGCCGCATCCGCCTGCAACAGTCGATAAGACGGGTGAAAAACGCCCTGCACGCTGGCCGTGGCGCGGCCCGGGTTCAGCATCCGGCAAACAGTGTTGATGCAGGACCGCAGGCCCAGCCTGCGCCGCAGGTCCAGCAAGGCAAACAGCGCGGGGTGCGCCTGTTCCAGCGGAAGGTAGGCGATGCCACCGTTCTCCAGCGCTTGTGCCGCTTGCGCCGGGGTTGCGACCGTCGGGATGCCCAGCCGGGCAATCCCGTCGCGGATCGCCCCGTCCTGCCCGTTCCAGCCATGCAGCAAAACGCGGTGCCCTTTGCCCGCGACCAGCTTGGCCGACAGCAGGAACCATGGCAGGCCCCGGGTGCGCCCTGCCGCATAGCAGGGCCAATCCAGATCCACCTGAGGCCAATCCGCCAAGGGGGCCTGCGCGGCGCGGGCCAGACCGGCGATTTCCGGCGCGGTCTCTCCCTTCATCCGCAGCAGCATCAGCAGCGCGCCAACAGCCTCGGGCGCGGCCCCTTCCAGCATCAGGGTCATGGCCTCGGCGGCCTCATCCTCGGTCAGCGACCGCGACCGACCCGGCCCCCGGCCAAGGGTGCGCACATGGGCGGACAGGCTCATTCCGCGGCCTCCCTTGGTTGCACCGAAGCCAGCAGGTCGGCCAGTTCCGGACGGCAGGAACCGCAGTTCGTGCCCGCCTGAAGCGCCGCGCCGATGGCTTCGACGCTCAACAACCCGTCCTTTTCGATCGCGGTGAGGATGGTGTTCACGCCCACCCCGAAACAGGAACAGAGGATCGGGCCGGGATCTGGCATATCGGCGGGCGACCGGCCCGACAGGATGCCATGGTCCGGCTGGTCCGGCAGCGTGGCAAGGTAATCACGCATGACGGCGACCGGTGTGGGCGACACGAACAACGCCGCGACCAGACGACCGCCCTGTCGGAACACCAGCCGCGCGCTGCCCGGCCCCGGCCCGATGACCGAGGACACCTCGGCCCAGGGCAGGCCGAACAGCACGCGGGCCTCCTCCTCCCAGTTTTGCGGGGCTGTCATCCCCGCAAGTTCGGCGCGCATCCCGGCGCGTGTGGCACTGAGCGCCCAATATTCGGCACGCGGCGTCATCGGGCGGGCCGAGACGGCGAAACCGTACCACGCCGCCTGCAACCGGGTGACATTGACCACGCTGGCCTTGCTTTCGGGTTGCCCGGACACCGGGTCCGTCACCGGCGCCACAAGCGTGTCGATCCGGGCCGAGGGTGCAGTTTCCCCCGTCCAGTGGATCGGGGCAAAGACCTGACCGGGCTGGACCGCATCGGTGATGCGCGCGCGCAGGATGGCGCTGCCCTGCGGGCTGTGGACCTGCACCAGATCGGCGGAGCCGATGGCCTGTGCCCGTGCATCCGACGGGTGGATTTCAAGGAACGGCTCGGCCAGATGTGCGGACAGGCGGGGCGACAGCGCCGTGCGCGTCATCGTGTGCCACTGGTCACGCGTGCGCCCGGTGTTCAGGCGGAACGGATAGCGCGGCGCGGTCTTTGCCACGGGCGGACGCCAGGACACCGGCAAGAGGCGGGCCTTGCCGTCGGGGTGAAAGAACCGGCCATCGGCAAAGAACCGACCGCCTTTGCGCAGTTTGCTGACCGGCCAGCGTACCGGGGCCATCTCCTCGTAGGCCTCGGCCCGCAGGGTGGCGAGCGCCGAGATGTCGAAATCACGGCCAAACGCCCCGGCGATCCCCGACAGCGCCGCGTATTCGCGAAAGATCTCGGCTGGCGACTGATAGTCAAAGGCCTCGTCCCAGCCCATGCGGCGACCGACCTCGGCAAGGATTTCCCAATCCGGTTTGGCCTGACCGGGGGCGGGCAGCACCGCGCGCTGACGGCTGATGGTGCGGTCGGAATTGGTGACGGTGCCGTCCTTTTCCGCCCATGCGCTGGCGGGCAGCAGGACATCGGCAAGGCGGGCGGTGTCCGTTGCCCCGGTAATGTCGCTGACGACGGTGAAATCGCAACCGGCGATGGCATCGCGCACAGCGTCGGCATCCGGCATGGAAACGGCGGGATTGGTGTGGATGATCCACAGCGCCTTGATGCGCCCCACTCCGACGGCGCGGAACATGTCGACGGCCTTGAGCCCCGGCGCATCGGGCACGAAAGGCGCGCGCCAGAAGTCGCGCACCGCTGCGCGGTGGTCGGCATTTTCAAGGTCGAGATGGCAGGCCAGCATATTGGCCAGCCCCCCCACCTCTCGTCCACCCATGGCGTTGGGCTGGCCCGTGACCGACAGCGGACCGCAACCCGGCTTGCCGATCCGGCCCGTGGCGAGGTGGCAATTCAGGATCGCGTTGACCTTGTCCGAACCGGAACTGGATTGGTTCACGCCCTGGCTGAAGATGGTGACGACCTTTTCGGTGCGGATCCATTCGCGGCAAAACCCGGTGATCTGCGCCTCGCTCAGCCCGGTGACGCTGCTGTCCTCGACGCTGGCCTTGCAAAGCACCTGATCGAAGCCTTCGGTATGTTGCAGGTATTCCTTGTCCAGCGCGCCGGCCTCGTAGATCGCCGCGAACAAACGATTGAACAGCGCCACATCCGATCCCGGTTCCAGCGCAAGATGCATGTCCGCGCCGTCGCAACTGGCGGTGCGGCGCGGGTCGATGACGATAATCCGGGTGCCGCGCCGTTTACGGGCGGCAAGCACGCGCTGGTACAGCACAGGGTGGCACCAGGCGAGGTTCGACCCGACCAGCACGATCAGATCCGCCTCTTCGAGGTCTTCATAGGTGCCGGGGACGGTATCGGTGCCAAAGGCCCGCTTGTGCCCTGCCACCGTCGAGGCCATGCACAGCCGCGAATTGGTGTCGATATTGGCCGAGCCGATGAACCCCTTCATCAGCTTGTTGGCGACATAGTAGTCCTCGGTCAGCAATTGGCCCGAGACATAAAAGGCCACGCTGTCCGGCCCGTGTTCGGCGATGGTGGCGGAAAAACGGCGGGCCACGGTATCCAGCGCGCGGTCCCAGGTGACGTCTTGCCCGCCGATACGCGGCGCCAGAAGGCGGTGATCCAACCCCACGGTTTCGCCCAGCGCCGACCCCTTGGAACAAAGTCGCCCGAAATTGGCCGGATGATCGGGATCGCCCTGCACCTGCACGCCGCCATCCGCCTGCGGCGTCAGCAGAACCCCGCAGCCCACCCCGCAATAGGGGCAGGTCGACCGGATCGGTTTCCGCCCTGCCCCGTCCATCACGCCGCGCTCCGGTTTTCCAGCACGCTGACGTCCAGCAGGATACGGCCCGCTTCGATGCGCACCGGGTAGACGGCAATGCGGCCTTCGTCGGCCCCCTGTGCCTCGCCCGTGTTCAGGTCAAAGACCCAGTTGTGCAGCGGGCAAGTGACCTTTTGCCCGTGAACGATGCCCTCGGATAACGGCCCGGCCTTGTGGGGACAGGCGTTGGAGGCGGCAAAGACCTCGGCCTCGGCGGTGCGAAAGACCGCGATACAGCCTGCGTGGGTCTTGACCAGCCGCGCGCCGCGCAGCGGCACATCTGACACGGCTCCGATGTCGATCCAGTTCATTCCGCAGCCTCCTTGGCGTGACACAGTTCAAAAGACCAAGACCCCGCCCCGGACTTGATACGGGGCCTCGCGGGCCGGCAGGAGGCCCCGGCGCAAAGGCCGGGGCGGGTTGCGACGATATTCATTCCGCCGCCTCCCGGGTGAAGTCGGCCATGGGCTGGAACCGGCGTGCGGCTTCGCCGTCGGCGCGTTCGGCCCAAGGATCTGTCTGATAGACGCTTTGCGAGATATCGAACCGGCGCACCAGATCGGCGCGTTCCGCTTCGTCCGACAGGACCTCCTGCACCCAGTCCAGCCCCACCTTGGCGACCCATTTATAAGGGCGATCAAGGTATTTGGCGTGCTCGCGGTACAGTTGGACAAAGGCGGTGATCCATTCGATCGCTTCCTCTTCGCTGGCCACGTCGATCAGGCGTTCTGTCTCTTTCACGTCCATGCCTGCCGCACCCGCGACGCTCACCTGGTATCCGCTGTCGACGCAGATCACGCCCACGTCCTTGCAGGTTGCTTCGGCACAGTTGCGCGGGCAGCCGGACACGCCGAGCTTGACCTTGTGCGGCGTCCACGACCCCCAGAGCTTTTTCTCCAGCTTGATGCCCAGCCCGGTGCTGTCCTGCGTGCCAAAGCGGCACCAGTCAGAGCCGACGCAGGTCTTCACTGTCCGCAGCCCCTTTGTATAGGCGTGGCCCGACACCATCCCCGCCGCGTTCATGTCATGCCAGATGGCGGGCAGATCCTCCTTGCGGATGCCCAGAAGGTCGATCCGCTGCCCTCCTGTCACCTTGACCGCCGCGTTGTATTTCTTGGCCGCATTGGCAATGGCGATCAGTTCGTCCGGCGTGGTCATGCCTCCCCACATGCGGGGCATCACCGAATAGGTGCCGTCTTTCTGAATGTTGGCGTGGTTGCGTTCATTGACGAAACGGCTTTGCGCGTCGTCCTGGTACTCCAACGGCCAGTCGGCCAGAAGGTAATAGTTGATCGCCGGCCGGCAGACATGGCAGCCGTTGACCGTCTTCCACCCCAGTTCCTGCCAGACCGCCTCCTGGCTTTTCAGCTCCTGGCTCTTGATCAGGCGGCGGACGTCCTCGTGGCTGAGGTCCGTGCAGCCACAGACCGATTGCGCCGCTGGCATCTGGAAATCGTCGCCCAGAGAGACCTGCAAAAGCTGTTCGACAAGCCCGGTGCAGGTGCCGCAAGAGGCGCTGGCCTTGGTCGTCGCCTTGATGGCGCCAAGATCGGTGGCACCCGCCGCAATGGCATCGGTAATGGTGGATTTGCAGACGCCGTTGCAACCGCAGATTTCCGCCTCAGGCGGCAAGGCTGCAACGGCTGAGAGAGGGTCCGCTTGGCCGCCTCCCTGGTAGGCCGGGCCAAAGATCAGCGTCTCGCGCATGTCCGAGATGTCGGTGCCATCCTTGATCAGACCAAAGAACCAGTTGCTGTCGGCGGTATCGCCGTACATCACCGCGCCGACCAGCCGGTCGCCCTCGATCACCAGCCGCTTGTAGACACCGCGCGCCGGATCGCGGAACACGATGTCCTCGCGGCCCTCCCCTTCGGCGAAATCGCCCGCGCTGAACAGGTCACAGCCGGTGACCTTCAGCTTGGTCGACAGTTCCTTGGGAACGAAAGCCGCCGGGGAATCCAACAAACCCGCCGCAACCACCTTGGCCTGATCGTATAGCGGCGCGACAAGGCCAAAAAGCTGTCCGTCAAGCTCGACACATTCGCCAACGGCAAAGATATCGGGGTCCGAGGTCATCATCTGCGCGTTCACCTCGATCCCGCGCGCCACGTCGATTTGGGCGTCATTGGCCAACCGCGTTTCCGGGCGGATGCCCACGGCCATCACCACAAGATCGGCGTCCAGAACGGTGCCGTCCTCCAGCAGCACCGCCTCGACCCGGTCCTCGCCCAGGATCGCCTTGGTCGAAGCCTTGGTCATCACCGTGATGCCGCGCTTTTCCAGATCCTTCTTCAGCAGATAGCCCGCCGCCTCGTCCAGCTGGCGTTCCATCAGGTGACCCATCAGGTGCAGGACCGTCACCTCCATGCCGCGCAGGGCCAGCCCCGCCGCGGCCTCCAGCCCCAGAAGGCCGCCACCGATCACCACCGCGCGCCCGCCCTTGGCAGAGGCTTCGATCATCGCATTGGTATCGTCGAGATCGCGGTACGAAATGACGCCGGTCAGATCCTTGCCCGGCACCGGGATGATGAAGGGCGCCGAACCGGTGGCAATCAGCAGCTTGTCATAAGCCACAGTGCCGTTCTGCCCGGTCACTGTCTTCGCTTCACGGTCGATGCCCACCACATGTTCGCCAAAGCGGCAGGTGATTGCATTTTCCGCGTACCAGGCATCGTCATGGGTGACGATTTCCTCGTAGGTCTTTTCGCCGGACAGAACAGGCGACAGCATGATGCGGTTGTAATTGCCACGCGGTTCCGCATTGAACAGCGTGACATCATAGGCATCCGGAGCCTGCTCGCGCAGGCGTTCCAGCACCCGGCCCGAGGCCATGCCGGCCCCGATGACGACCAGTTTGCGAGTCATGGCGTTCACTCCGCTGCTATGGCCCGGGGGGCGGTTTTCGGCTTGGGTTTGGCGCCATGTTCGTATTCCTCGAGGAAATCGAGCACCTGCGCGCGGTAGTGGTAGTAGTCGGGGTGTTCCAGCAGCGCCTTGCGCGACCGCGGGCGCGGCAGGTCCACGTCGACGATCTTGCCGATGGTGGCCTGCGGGCCGTTCGTCATCATCACCACGCGGTCGGCCAGCAGGATCGCCTCGTCCACGTCATGGGTGACGCAGATCGCGGTGACCTTGGTGCGGTCCCAGACCTCCATCAGCACTTCCTGCAACTCCCAGCGGGTCAGGCTGTCCAGCATCCCGAAAGGCTCATCCAGCAGCAGCAGTTTCGGCGACAGGGCAAAGGCCCGCGCGATGCCGACGCGTTGTTTCATGCCGTTGGACATGTCCGCTGCCGGGCGGTCCATCGCATCGGCCAGCCCCACCCGTTCAAGGTAGTATTCCACCACGTCCTGCCGTTCGGTCTGCGACGCGCGGGGATAGACCTTGTCGACACCGATGGCGCAGTTTTCCCGCGCGGTCAGCCAAGGGAACAGCGAGGGCGACTGGAACACCACCGCGCGCTCCGGGTCGGCGCCTTCGACATGGCGGCCGTCCAGCTTGATCGCACCTTTGGAAATCGCGTTGAGACCGGCGGCCATGGTCAGCACCGTGGACTTGCCGCAACCCGAATGGCCGATCAGCGAGATGAACTCGCCCCTATCCATCTTGAGGTTGAAATCCTCGACCACGGTCAGTGGCCCCTTGGGCGTGGGATAGACCTTGTGCAACTGGCTGAAGTCCAGGAAGCGCTCTTCGATCAGGCCGGACTGTGCTTCCTTGATAGCCTTGGGGACACCGTGGATCGGCGTCACGTCGGGCAGCACCTTGGTGCCTTCGGCCTTGGCCTCGATACCCACGTCCATCAGGTATTGCGTGACCTTGCCCCGCAATGCCTTGAACCGGTCGTCATGGTTCATCGCCGAACGTTCGCGCGGGCGGGCGATGTCGACGGTGAACTGTTCGCCAAGGCTGCCGTCCGGGTTCAGCGCGATGATGCGGTCGGCCAGCAGGATCGCCTCGTCCACGTCGTTGGTGATCAGGACACAGGTCTTTTTCTCGGCCTCCCAGATCTTTTCGATCTCGTCGGCAAGGTTGGCGCGGGTCAGCGCATCCAGCGCCGACAACGGTTCGTCCAGCAGCAGGACCTCGGGGTTCATGGCCAGGGCGCGGGCCACGTTGACCCTTTGACGCATCCCGCCCGACAGTTCCGCCGGGCGGCGCGTGGCAGCATGGCTGAGCCCCACCATCTTGACGTAATGGGCAACCTTCGCGGCCTTTTCGGCCTTGGGCATTGAGGGGAACACCGTGTCCACCGCCAGCCGCACGTTGCCCTCTACCGTCAGCCAGGGCATCAGCGAGTAGTTCTGAAAGATCACACCGCGTTCACGGCCCGGACCGTCGATCTGCTTGCCCTTGAAGGTGACGCTGCCCTTGGTAGGCATTTCCAGCCCGGCCATCAGGTTGATCAGCGTCGTCTTGCCCGTGCCGGAAAAGCCCAGCAGCACAAGGAACTCGCCGTCCTGCACCTCCAGTTCGATGTTGCGCAGGACCGTTGTGGCGGCCGTGCCTTCGCCAAATCCCTTGGTGACGTTCTTGAAGTCGATCACACCCATGTCGCTCACCGGTTGTTGGTAAAGGTGAAGAGGGATTGCAGCGCGAACATCACGCGATCCAGCAGGAAGCCGATGATCCCGATGGTAAAGACGGCCACCATGATCTTGGCCAGCGAACTGGACGAACCGTTCTGGAACTCATCCCAGACGAATTTGCCAAGTCCGGGGTTCTGGGCCAGCATCTCGGCCGCGATCAGAACCATCCAGCCGACCCCCAGCGAGAGGCGCAAACCGGTAAAGATCAGCGGCAGCGCCGAGGGCAGCACCAGCTTGGTGATCTTGGTATAGGTGTTCATTTTCAGAACCTTGGAAACATTCACAAGATCCTTGTCGATGCTGGCCACGCCCAGTGCGGTGTTGATCAGCGTCGGCCAGAGCGAACACAGCGTCACCGTGATCGCCGAGATCAGGAAGGACTTGGCAAAGAACCCGTCATTGGTCGTGTAAAGCGCCGAGACGATCATCGTCACGATCGGCAGCCATGCCAGCGGCGAAACCGGTTTGAAAATCTGGATCAGCGGGTTCAGGCCCGCGTTGGCCGTGGGGGACAGGCCCGCCGCGATGCCCAGCGGCACGGCAACGACGGTGGCGATCAGGAACCCGAAGAAGACCGTTTTGATCGAGGTCCAGATCTGTTCGTAGTAGCTGGGCGCGCCGGTATAGGCGACCTGCTTGACCCGTTCGGGCTGGCCCGCTTCGATGAACTTCTGGTTGCGCTTCTCGACCATGGCCTCGAATTTGGCCTTCTTGGCGGCCTTGGCCTGCGCATCGTCATGCAGGTTCAGCATCTCTTCCCAGACCTGGGCCGGCCCGGGGACAGCCCCCAGCGAGGTCTGCACCTTGGGTGCCAAGGTGCCCCAGAGCAGCAGGAACGCCATGATCGCCAGCAGCGGCACCACCAGCAAACGCCACAGCTCTTTCATCTGAGCGCGGGGATTATCCCCGGCAGCGGCCTTGAGCGCCGGCGTGATCCAGCTGAGGCCCAGAACCTGGAACCATTTGTCAGCGGCATTGATGCGGGTGAAGAGTTTCGCGCGGCGGGCCTCCCGGGCCTCGGCGGCGGTGAAGTCGGGGTCAACGGTGGTCATATGCGAGGTCCTCGGAGGGGGTGGTTGGAGGCACCGGATCAAGTCCGGGGCAGGCTCCCGGATCGGTGCCGGGGCGCGTGTCACAGGGTCATCGCGCCCCGGGCCTGACCCGGGGCCTCAGCCTGTCTTGCGGTCAGCCCTTGACCTCGGAGCCGACGACCATCTGCGCGCCCTTCAACCCGATGGGCAGGCTGTCGAGATAGGCGTTGGGCGCCTTGCCGTCGTAGGGGATGCCGTCGATGATGTCGGCGGCCGGGGTCGGTGCCTTGTAGCCATCGCTGTCCCATGGGAAATCGGCCTCATCGGCCAATCCCTCATCCACCAGCATCCGCGCGGCTTGCAGGTAAATGTCCGGGCGATAGACCTTTTTCGCGACCTCATCGTACCATGCATCGGATTTTGCCTCGGGGATCTGGCCCCAGCGGCGCATCTGGGTCAGGTACCAGACCGCGTCCGAGTAGAACGGATAGGTCGCGTTGTAGCGGAAAAAGACGTTGAAATCGGGCACGTCGCGTTTGTCGCCCTTTTCGTATTCGAAGGTCCCCGTCATCGAGTTGGCGATCACGTCGTAATCGGCGCCCACGTATTCGGCGCGGCTCAGGATCTCGACCGCGTCGGGGCGGTTCGCGTTGTCATTCTCGTCCAGCCAGATCGCCGCGCGGATCAGCGCCTTGGTTACAGCCAGCGTGGTGTTGGGGTATTCCTCGGCGAATTCGGCGGTGATGCCGAACACTTTTTCCGGGTTATTCTTCCACAGCTCGTAGTCGGTGATGACCGGCACGCCGATGCCCTTGAACACCGCCTGCTGGTTCCACGGCTCACCCACGCAATAGCCATAGATCGTACCGGCCTCGAGCGTGGCTGGCATCTGCGGCGGCGGCGTCACCGACAACAGCACATCCGCGCCAATCTGCCCGGTGATGTTCTCGGGGCTGTAGAACCCCGGATGCAGCCCACCAGCCGCCAGCCAGTAGCGCAGTTCATAGTTGTGGGTCGACACGGGAAAGACCATGCCCATGTTAAAGGGCTTGCCCTCGGACTTGTACTTTTCGACCACCGGCGCAAGCGCCTCGGCCGAGATCGGATGCACCGGCTTGCCATCCTCATGCGGGATGTTCGGCTTCATCTGGTCCCAGATTTCGTTCGAGACGGTGATGCCGTTGCCGTTCAGATCCATCGAAAAGGGGGTGATGATATGTGCCTCGGTGCCAAAACCGATGGTCGCGGCCAGCGGCTGACCTGCCAGCATATGTGCGCCGTCCAGTTGCCCGCCGATCACGCCGTCCAGCAACACCTTCCAGTTGGCCTGTGCTTCCAAAGTCACGAACAGGCCTTCATCAAGAAAATAGCCGTTTTCATAGGCCACGGCGAGCGGTGCCATATCGGTCAGCTTGATGAAGCCAAAGGTCAGTTCGTCCTTTTCAAGCTCCAGCATCTGTGCCAGCGCCGGGCTGACAAGGGCCGTGGTGGCCGCAAGGCCAAAGAGGAAAGACTTCATGAGGTCGGTTCCTTTTTTTTGGGGGCGCCCGGGACCTTGGATCTGATCCGGGCAAAACAAAAAAGCCGCAAACACGCCCTGTCCGGGAGGTGGACAAGGTGTGAGCGGCGTTGCTCGGATGATCCCGATCTATGGGAGGTATTTCGCAGGACGTACGCCATTGCACGTCATGGGTTTAGTCTGTTCAACGCCGCGCTCAGGATCAACTGTCTTTGCCGCGTCGCAGCGGAATCCAGGCATTTTCGACCCGTGGCCACGCTGCGATGCCGCATTTTTGGGCATCAATCCCCGGCAGGATCAAAAACGCGGCCATCAAAGAATGCATCCGGCGCCAGCAAAAGCTGACCTTTCTGTGAAGCCACCGCCGTAGTTTCCCGAATCGAGCCTTCGAGTTTCTCGGACGCACCGGGCAGATCCGCACCGGTGGACGCCATCTCACGGCGGTAGATGTCGCTGCGAAAAACCTCGGCCGCCTGCTTTTGCGCTGCGACCGCGTCCAGCCCGCTGCGCCGGGCAATCCGGTTGGCGATCCACTTGGCCTGACTGCGCCAGGGAAAGCCGACAGCCCCGGAATGGAATTGCACGAACCCTTCGACTTCGCGTTGTTCGGCATGACCCGAGATGGTCAGCCGCCCGGTCAGGGCGCGGTCGATGACTTCGGAGGGCAGATCCAGCCAGATCCGCTGCGACAGGATTTCCGCCGTCGAAGTCCGGTGGCCCGGCGCATCCAGCCAGCGCGCCGCCCGCCATGTGGCCCGCATCAGTTTGCCCAGAAGATGCGGTTCTGTCTCGGCCCAGTCGGTCCGCACCGCCAGCACCTTTTCAGGCGCAAAGGACCAGACTGCCTTGCCCGGCAACAACAAGGCCCCTGCCCCGTTTTCAACCGAGGCCGATCCCCAGGGTTCGCCCACGCAAAAGGCATCCACGTCCCCCTCGGCAAGCGCGCGCGCCATCAGGGGCGGTGGCACGGTGCGGACCTCGAACCCGATTTTCGCAAGATCCGAGCTTTCCAGCCAATAGTGCAACAGTTCGACATGCATCGAGAATGGAAAAGGCACGCCAAAAACCAGCGGGCGATCCGTGACCGAGGCCAACGCCCGTGCCGCGCCCGCCGCATCGCGGAAATCGAACCCATACCCCGTGGCGCGCAACCGGTCCTCCAAGGCGCGGCTGACCCCGATCACATTGCCATTGACCGACAGCACCGACACCGCCGACACCGGTTGCGTCACCCCGCCCAGCCCCAGCGCCATGGCCACCGGTACGGGCGACAGCATATGGGCCGCGTCTACCCGGCCAAAGGCCAGCATGTCGCGGACCGAGGACCAGGACGGCGCGGCGATCAGATCCAGTTCGATGCCTTCCTCGCGGGCAAAGCCCATTTCGCTGGCCACGATCAGCGGCGCCGCATCCACGAGTGGCACATAGGCGACAGGCAGTTTGACCAACTTCATGACAACAGCCCCGACGCGGTGACCAACGCCTCGGCCACATCGGCCACGCGGCGGCCCTGGTCCATCGCCGCCTTGCGCAGCAGGGCATAGGCCTCATCTTCGCCAATGCCGCGAGCCTTCATCAAAAGACCCTTGGCGCGGTCGATGACCTTACGTTCTTCCAGCGCCCGGCGTGTTTCGGCCAGTTCGCGGCGCATCTGGCGCACCATCTGAAACCGGGCAATGGCCGCATCCAGCACGGGTTTGACCCGTTCCGGTTTCATGCCGTCCACCACATAGGCCGAAAGCCCCGCCTCGACGGCCTCGCGCGCCAGATCGCCCGCCGCGCCGGACACGAACATGGCCACGGGACGCTCCATCGGGCCGGAGGCCAGCGTCAGTTCTTCCAGCATGTCGCGGGTGGGATTGTCGATGTCGATCAGCACCACGTCGGGTGCCAGCGCCGCGATCCGCCGTGCAAGGCTGGACGCATTGCCGATGACATGCACGTCATAGGGCCCCGAGGCCTGCAAGGCATCGACGATGGCGATGGCGCGCTCGCGGTCTTCCTCGACGACAACGATGGTGATCCTGTCCTGCATGCCGTCTTTTCACCGGCGCGGCGGGTACGGGCAAGAAATCGCAGCCTCCTGCTGCCCGGCGGTGCGGCACTTGCCCAAAATTTAAGCGTGAAGTGCTGCGCCGCCCGGAATAGCAAAAGGGCGGCGCCATGGCACCGCCCCTTCCTTGGCAAGTTCAGTCGCGCCCCTGAAAGCGCCCGAAAGCCTGTTAGCCCTGGAACAGCGACAACAGGGACTGCGGCGCCTGGTTGGCGATCGACAGGGCCTGAACACCCAGCTGTTGCTGGACCTGAAGGGCCTGAAGACGGGCCGAGGCCTCTTCCATGTCGGCATCGACCAGCGCGCCGATGCCCGATTTCAGCGCATCGGTCAGCTGCGACACGAAATCCGCCTGGGTTTCGATCCGGCCTTGGGCCGAACCAAAGGCAGAGGCCGAGTCGATGGCTGTCTGGATCAGGGTTTCGATTTCCATCAGGGCGGCGTCAACACCGTCCTGCGTGGTCACGTCGATATCGGCCAGCTCCTCAAGACGGCCACCGATGGTGGCATCGCCCACGTCGTAGCTGCGGACCTGGATCGTGAAGTTGTCGCCGGTGTTGTTCGCACCGGTAAAGTCGATCTGGTTACCATTGGTGCCGTTCACCGCCGCGCCGATGCCCAGCCCATCGGTGATGTCCGCGTTGTCCTCGACATACTTGTTGAAGGCTGCGGCCAGCCCCGCGGCCACGTCTGCCTCGGTATCGCCGTCGCGGGCGACATAGACGATTTCCTGATTGCCAGCGGTGTTGGTGGTGTTGAAGGTCGCCAGACCTGCGGCACCTGCCGTGATCTCGATCGAGAAACCGGTGCCTGCCGCAATGGTGCCGGTGCCGGCACCGGGGGTCTGGCCGACAACAGCTGCGGTCATGGGCTGGGTGGCGTTACCGGCAAGCGCAACCGCTGCGGTGTTGGCTGCGCCGGAAAGCATATCCGTACCAACCGCCGTGGCCGAGGCAGAGGCCACGTCGATCGACGCTGCGCCAAGGCCCAGATCCTGCTTGGCCACGGTGATGTCCGACGCGGTGACACCGGTGCCCGAACGATCCAGCGAGGCAAGGATATTGACACTGCCCGAACCCGCCGTGGTTTCGGTGTTGGACAGCAGGTTCAGGCCGTTGAACTGGGCCGCGCCAACAACACCGACGATCTGGTCGCGCAGCTCATTGACATCGGCCTGAATCTTGGCCCGATCGACGTTTTCCTCTTGTGCGGCGACGATGCGGCCCTTGATTTCCGTTAGCAGGTCGACGGTGGTTTCGGCCGCCTGGCGGGCAACGGCGACGGTGGATTGGCCAAGGTTGAGGCTGTCCGAGATGCCCTTGAAGCCTTTGACATCGGCTTCCATCACCTTCGAGATCGCCCAGACCGCCGAGTTGTCCTTGGAGGTTGCAACGCGTTTGCCCGTCGAGATTTCCGACTGGGTATCCGCGAGGTTGGCATTGATGGTTTTGAGGGTTTGCAGCGCCACCATGGCGCCATTGTTCGTCAGGATGCTAGACATATTCTTGCCCTTGCTGTTCGAAAGCGCATTTTGGCGCCGGTTTCATTTGCCGCGTTCGGCTATGCTGTCGTCGTTCTGACGGATGCAGGTCTTGGGTTTCGGCCTGCGCCACCGCTTCAGGTGCGCCGCCAACCTCTCCGTTACGGATGAACAGAAGGCTAAAACGCTGTTCTTGCTTGCATAGAATTTGTCTGAAACCGGAAATATCCTGTCGCGTCGCCGGGGCGCGCCAAGGTGTCACCGGGCGCGCGGAGGGTTCAGCGGCCTTGTTTTACTGGCGCTCGCGCTGCACGACCTCAATGCCGTGGGCTATCGAATCCGGCGGGTGCAGGATTACGCGGGCACCTTCGGAAAGCCCTTGCAGGACCTCTGCGTGGCGTCCGTCGCGGCGCCCTATGGCGATGGCAACCTCCCGCGCCAAACCGTCATCCAAAATATATGTAAACCATTGCCCCTCACGCCGGAAAACCGCGGCCAGAGGGATCAGCAAGGCATCCTCGGTGCGCCATTCCTCGATCCGGACAAAGACTGAATAGGCCTGCCCCAGCCCAGCCCACATTTCGGGCGGAGAGGTCAGGTCCAGCACCGCATCCACCCGCTGCTCCTCGATGCCCAGGGCCGAGACCACGGTCCGTGCGGCCGGTTCGATCAGCCGCAGCTCCGCTGCCAGCGCGTCATCGCCGCCCCAGCGTTCGATCCGCGCCGATGCGCCCGGGGTCAGCCGCGTCGCCTCCGAGGACAGCAGGTCGACCACGATTTCAAGGTCGCCCGGGTCGCCCACTGTCAACAGCGGCGCACCGGCCAGAACCGGCCGCGCGCTTTCGCCCTGCACCGAAAGCACCACGCCATCCGCGGGCGCGAGGATCGGCAGGCAGCAATCGCCCCCGTCCGGGGCCTTGTCCGGCAAGATCAGCGCCGCCTGTGCCCGTTCCAGCGCCGCGCGGGCCATTTCCAGCCGCGCCGCCGCCGACATGCGTTCGGCCTCGGCCTGCGACAGCTTGCGGTGCGCCTCGTCCAGCTCCGCCAGTGTCGAGGCCCCGCGGGCAACAAGCGCGTCGATCCGGTCGAACTGCGACCTCGTGTAAGTCTCGTTGGAGTCGGTCCGCACCACCTCGGCCTCGGCGAATTTCACGCTGGCCTCGGCCTCGCGCAGCGCTGCCTCGGCCTGCGCGCGGCTGCGGGCGTCCAGCAGCGTGGGCACCGCCGGTTGTACCTGCGCGACCAACGTCACGTCCTTGACCACCATGTCCCCGACCGAAACAGGCAACCGCAGGACCGTACCCGAAATCGGGGCCGAGACCTCGTAGACCTCCTTGATCCTGGTCTTGCCTTCGGCGTCGACGGTCACGCTCAGCGCGCCGCGCGCCAACACGGCGGTATCCACCGCGATCGGATCGGTACGAAAGGCCGTCGCGACCAGCCCGCCCACAAGGGCAAGGCCAACGGCGGATACGGCGATGGTGCGCAGGGACCACATAGGTTCACTCTCTCGTTTTCATGACGGAAATCAGGTCAAGCCGGCCAAGGCGGATCGCCACAAGCGCCACCGAAACGACGGCAGCCCCCAGCACGATCAGGCTGGCCCGGGCAAAGGTGCCCGGTTCCAGCACCAGCGGAATGGCGTAAAGGTCGCTGGTGAACCCCTCGGTCATCAACCGCGCGACGCCATAGCCGATCCACCAGCCCACCGGCTGCGCCAGCAGCGCCAGCAACAGCACCTCACCGGCAAGGATATAGGCGACCTCACCCTTGCCAAAGCCAAGGATGCGCAGGCAGGCCAGTTCGCGCGCCCGTTCGGACAATTGCACCCGTGCGGCGTTATAGGCCACGCCCACGGTGATGATCGTGCCGAGAATGCCATAGACCGTTGTGGCAATCAGGATGTTCTGGCTCAGCGTATCCATAAAGCTGCGCCGGTTCTCGGTCATGTTGATCGTCCCCATGAGCCGGGGAAAATCCTTGATCTGCTCTTCAAAGGCATCTGCCGCGGACGGATCGGCAAGGGTGACGTTGACGTTGGACACACGCGGGCTTTGCCGGAACATGGCATTCAGCGTGTCATGGGCGAAATAGGCACCAAGGCCAAAGAACTGGGTGACGATGCCTGTCACGGGCACCTCGTGACTCTCGCGCCGGCCGCTTTCGAAACTGACGGTCAGGGTCTCGCCCACCTCGATGTGCAGCGCCTCGGCCAGCCGGTCCGACAGCAGGATGCCAAAGGGATCGGGCGCGATGATGCGCCCGTCCCCGTCCACCACCCGCGCCAGATCCGCCGTATTGGCGACGGTCGACACCGGCACCTGCTTTTCATAGGCGCCGTGGATCAGGCGGGCGGCATGGTACTGCTGCGGTTCGACCTGCAACACACCGGGCAGGCGCGCGACCTCTTCCAGCGCGGTGATCGGCGCGTCGGGGTCGAACAGCAACAGCATGTCCTGCCGGTTCGATTGTTAAAAGGCCGTGTCGATGATTTCTTCCATCGCGTCGGGAAAGAAGTTAGAGGCCACAAGAACCGCCACTGCCATCGCCATGCCCAGCAGCGTCATCCCCGCCCGCAACGGCCAGCGCAGAAGGCTGCGCAGGATCATTCGTGTCGGTTGTCCCAATCGCAGGAAATCCGCCACCACGTCCAGGGTAGAGCCGCGGAAACTCGGCGGCGCGGGCGGCGCCATGGCCACGGCGGGCGCCAGCCGCGCAGCGCGCATGGCGCTGGTCAGTGCCCCCGCGCTGGTGGCGAACAGGCCAAGGATCGCGGAAATCCCGTAGACCCTCAGCGGCACGCCAAAAACCAGAAAGGGAAAATCGAAATACTTGGCGTACAGTCGCGACATCGCCTGCGCCAGCCATGTCCCCACGCCCCAGCCCACCACGATCCCCAGCACCGCGATCAGCGCCGCCAGCATCAGGTAATGCAGGCCGATTTCCCAGTTGGTGTAGCCCACCGCCTTCATCAGCCCGATTTCCGACCGTTCCAGCTGGACGATCCGGCCCATGACCATGTTCACGAGAAAGATCGTGATCCCAAGAAAAACCGGCGGCAGCACCCATGCCAGCACCTCAAGCGACTGGATCTCGGCATCGAGGAAAGCGTTGGATTGTTGTGCATCCCGCCCCACCGGCGTCGTCGCACCAAAGGGATCCAGCAGCGCCTTGACCGCATCCTTGACCGGCTCCAGCGGGGTGCGCGGCAGCACGGTCAGCGCCACCGTGTTGAAGGCCCCTGCCATGCCAAAACCCGCGTCCATGACCTCGGCCTCCAGCCAGAGGATGCCAAAGGTTTCGTTCTGCGGCATCAGAGCACCGGGACCGATGGTATAGATGAACTCGGGCGAGAGGGCGGTGCCAATGATCGTGACCGCGCGTTTGCGGCCGTTGAGGTTGACCGAAATCACATCGCCCAGCGCAAACCCGTTGGCCTTGGCAAAGGGTTCGTTGACCGCCACCTCGCCGGGGCCTTCGGGCCAGCGCCCCGACCGCAACAGCGGCACATTCAGCAGCGGCTCACCGCTTTCGGGGCGCGAGATCAGCAACCCGGTCGCCGGTTTCGACCGCCCCGGTATGTCGAGAATCGCGTAGGACCGCACCTGCGTTTCCACCTGCGCCACACCCTCGATATCACGCAACCGCAGCGCCAGACTGTCCGGCGCCCGCCGGGCTGAGGCAAAGACATGCGCAAATCGGTTGCTGTCGTAATAAGCGCTGCGGGTTTCGTTCAGCGCCCGGCTCATTCCCACCGACATCAGGATCACCGCGACACCCGCCGCCAGTACCAGCGCAATCGCCAGCCCCTGCAACCAGAGCCTGCGGAAGTCGCGCAACAGCTTGAGGTCCATCGCGTGCATCAGGTCACCAATGGATGTCCGAGGCGGCAAGCCGGGTGTCGTTTTCCTCGATCCGCGCGATCTTGCCGTCCTGAAAGCGGATCACCCGATGCGCCATCTGCCGGATCGCGGCGTTGTGGGTGATGACCGCCGTCGTCGTGCCGAATTCATCGTTGATGCGTTGCAACGTGGCCAGAACCTGCGTGCCGGTCTTGCTGTCCAGCGCGCCGGTGGGCTCATCACACAACAGCACGTCGGGGCGTTTCGCGATTGCGCGGGCTATGGCAACCCGCTGCTGTTCGCCCCCGGACATCTGCGCCGGGAAATGGTCCATCCGGTGGCCCAGCCCCACCAGTTCCAGCGCCTCGGCGGGTTTCATCGGGCGTTTCGCCACATCCGTGACCAGTTGCACGTTCTCACGCGCATTTAGCGAGGGCACGAGATTGTAGAACTGAAAGACAAAGCCCACGTGGTCGCGCCGAAACCGCGTCAACTGGCGGTCGCTTGCCCGGGTCAGCTCAGTCTGGCGGAACCAGAACCGCCCGTCGCTGGGCCGGTCCAGACCGCCAAGAATATTCAACAGGGTCGATTTGCCCGACCCCGACGGCCCCAGCAGCACCGTCAGTTCCGAGCCATAAAGTTCAAGATCCACACCGGCCAGCGCACGAACCTGCACTTCGCCGGTGTCATAGACCTTGGTCAGTCCCTCGGTGCGAAATACCACCTCTCGGGACACGCCCGCCGCCTTGCCCATGACCATCTCCGCGTTTCACGGGCAGTCTGCCTGTGAAACGCGCCGGACGACATGATCGGTATCAAGGCGGCGCGGCGGTTTCGCTGTCCTGCGACCTAGAGCGCAACCGCCCGCCCGGTGGCCGCGCTTTCTTGCGCCGCCAGCCCGATCCGAACTGCCGCCATGCCATCGGCCAGCGTCACCTCGGGCGCGCCTTCGCCGCGCACCACCGCATTGAACCGTTCGTGCTGGTAATAGGTGGAGCCGTTATGGTCGCCCGCCGCAAGCAGCTCCGCCTCGACCGGAACCTCGATCAGGCGCGGCCCCTTGGGCACGCGTGGCGACACGATGACCTGCGGCACCGGCGGTTCACCAAGATGCTCGGGCCAGAAACGGCCCGGTCCGGGCACCAGCGCCTCGATCTTGCCGCGTGGCCCCATGGCGCTGATCTCTTCCTGATAGCGCGATCCTTCGGCGAACATGCAAAGTTCCAGCATCGCCCGCGCACCTCGGGCGAAATCTACGATGACATAGCCATTGTCCCAGATGTCCGGCGCCTTGCCGTCATAGGTTTCATCCTTGTGGTTCACCGCCTGCCCGGCGCTGGCCATGACGCGCACAGGCTCATCCTGAAGGATCAACCGCATGAGATCGAAGAAATGGCAGCATTTTTCGACCAGTGTGCCGCCGCTGCGCAGGTTAAACCGGTTCCACGCCCCGACCTTGGGCAGGAAGGGAAACCGGTGTTCGCGGATCGTCAGCATCGCAATCCCACCGGTGGCATCGGCCATTTCCTCGCGCAGCAAGGCGATCGGCGGCATGTAGCGATATTCCATCGCAACCCAGACCGGGGCCGGATAGCTGGCCGCGAAATCACGCAGAAAGGCCTCGTCCTCGGGCGTGGTATACAGCGGCTTTTCGCACAACACCGGCAACGGGCGGGTGGCCGCGATCTGGCGCAGTTGCGGCACGTGGCAGTCGTTCGGGCTGACGATCACCAGCGCGTCCAGTTCCTGCACCGCCAGCAACGCATCCAGCGTTTCGCAGACCTGCGCACCGCCAGCCAGCTCCGCCGCGCTGAGCGCCAGTTCGGCCACCGGGTCGTAGACCGCAATCACCTGCCCCTGCGGCAAAAGGTTGATGTTCTGAATATGCTCGCGCCCCATCATGCCGCAGCCGATGAGACCGTACCTGACCATGGTCATGCCTTGCCGATCCTGTTGATATAGATGACGGTGCCCGGATCGAACCAGGTCCGTGAAAACTCGACGACCGCGCCAGCGCTGTTGCGCGCAGTACGTTCGATATACCCCGAGATGCTGCCCGTTTCGGGCGGGAACCTCGGGTCGCGCCAATCGGGCACCGGCCCGACGGACACGCGATCCTCGGCCGCGAGGATCACCAGCCCCAGCCGCTCGCGGTAGAAGAGGTAGAGCGATTCCGAAACGTCTTCGGCGGTGATCTGTTCGGCCTGCGCGCCGTCAAGCCAGATCTCTTCCATCGCGGCGGGCACCCCACCAAGGAATCGCAACCGGCGAAAACGCCAGCCCTCGTCCGAGGGGCCGAAATCAGGCGCATCCGCCGGTTTTGGCAGGCGTTCGACGCCCAGAAACTCTGCCGTCGGCAGGCCGCCTCCGGTCTTCAGTTCCAGCCGCAGCATGGAATAGATCGAGGCCACGCCTTCGCGCGCCCGCACATAGTTTCCCGATCCCTGAACCCGGTCCAGCAACCCTTTGTTTGACAAGGTTTCCAACGCCTTGCGCAGGGTGCCAACGGCAATGCCCAGCTGTTCGGCCATCTCGCGTTCCGGGGGCAGGCGCGCGCCATCCGCCAGCCGTCCGCTGGCGATGTCACGGATCAGCGTTTCGCTGATCTGGGCGTGTTTGGGCAGCGCCGCAGAGGGGCGTCCTCGCACCAAGTCCCTACTCCTCCGAAACCGGCCACGGTTTTCCGCAGCGCAAATTAATACACTATTGATGCATGAATTTCCGGATGCTACGCAAGAGGAAATCGACGCCGAATCCGGCGCGCAACTGGGAGGTCCCCGTATGACCGTCGTGCCCGTCACGTCGCCCGATCTGGACGCATCCGAGGTCAGCTGGTTCTCGGCGCTCTGCTCTGATGACTACCGTTTTCTCGGCATCCCCGAAGGCGACCTGCGCTCGTCCTTCGAACACTGCCGCGACATCGTGCTGGAGGCAGAAAAGCAGGGTTTCCGCAATATCCTCGCGCCCTCGTCCTACCAAGTCGGGCAGGATACCCTCAGCTTTGTCGCCGGCATGGCGCCGCTGACCGACCGCATCAACATGCTGGCGGCGATCCGCTGCGGCGAGATGCATCCGATCATGCTGGCCCGCACGGTGGCGACGCTGGATCACATGATGAAAGGCCGGCTGACGCTGAACGTCATCTCCTCGGATTTTCCCGGCGAAAAGGCTGAAAGCCGCTATCGCTATCAGCGTTCGCGCGAAGTGGTACAGATCCTGAAACAGGCCTGGACCCAGGACGAGATCAACTTTCAGGGTGAGGTCTATAACTTCGAGGGCCTGACCACCGATCCGGCCAAACCCTATCAGACCGGCGGCCCGCTGCTGTATTTCGGCGGCTATTCCCCCGACGCGCTGGAACTCTGCGGCCAGCATTGCGACGTCTACCTGATGTGGCCCGAGCCAAAGGAAAACCTCGCCCAGCGCATGAAGGACGTGAACGCCGTGGCCGAACGCTATGGCCGGACGCTGGACTATGGCCTGCGCGTGCACATGATTGTCCGCGATACCGAGGCAGAAGCCCGCGAATACGCCGAACACCTCGTGTCCAAGCTGGACGATGAATACGGCACGCTGATCCGCGACAGGGCGCATGACTCGATCTCGCTGGGCGTGTCGCATCAGGCCCGTGCCCGCGAACTGGCGGACAAGTTCGGCTATGTCGAACCGCATCTGTGGACCGGTGTTGGCCGGGCGCGCTCGGGCTGTGGCGCGGCGCTTGTGGGCTCTGCCGATCAGGTGCTTTCCGAGATCGAGACCTATCGCAAGATGGGCATCCGTGCCTTCATCTTCTCCGGCTACCCGCACATTGACGAATGTCAGCATTTCGGCAAGTTGGTCATGCCGGAGCTCAAGACCTGCTCGCTGCCGCATGAATACGGCCGCGTGCCATCCGAAACACCGGCAACGCCCCTTGGCGTGGGAGAACGCAAGTAATGGATCGCGTCGAACTGCAACAGGGGCTGAGCTTCAGCCGCATCGTCTATGGCATGTGGCGTCTGGGCGACGACAGCAACACCTCGCCCGAACATGTCCGCGCCAAGATCGACGCCTGCCTTGATCAGGGGATCACCACGCTGGATCAGGCCGACATCTACGGCGGCTACGAGGCCGAAGAGATCCTTGGCACGGCGCTGACGCCTGAGTTGCGCAACAAGGTCGAGATCGTCACCAAATGCGACATCGTCGCGCCGGTGGGCCGCTATGCCGACGCCAAGGTGAAATACTACGACACCAGCCGCGCACATATCCTTGCCTCGGTCGACCACTCGCTGCTTCTGATGAAGACGGATCGTATCGACCTGCTGCTGATCCACCGGCCCGACCCGATGATGGATCACCGCGAAACCGGCGCCGCGCTGGACGAGGTCGTCGCCTCGGGCAAGGTGCGCGCCGTGGGCGTGTCGAACTTCAAGCTGCACGACTGGACGCTGCTGCAATCGGCCACCAAGACGCCGCTGGTCACCAACCAGATCGAATTGAGCCTGTCGGCGCACGACGGGTTCACAAATGGTGACGTGGCCTATCTTCAGGAACGCGGCATCGCGCCGATGGCCTGGTCGCCGCTGGGCGGCGGCAGCCTGATGACCGGGGACACGCCGCTGACGCAGGTCATGGACCGCGTGGCCGCCGATTTCGGTGTCGATCGTGCCGCCGTCGCGGTTGCGTGGCTGTTGGCGCATCCGGCGGGCATCCTGCCGGTCATGGGTACAAACACCATCGACCGCATCAAAGGGTTCTCCAAGGCATTCGACGTCCAGATGACGCGCGAGTTGTGGTACGAACTCTACACCGCGGCGCTGGGGCACGAGGTGCCCTGATGGACGGCGACCTGGGCCAGACGATGCAAGTGTTCGACCCCTCCGAGGATGCCCGAGCCTTTCGCGATGCGCTTGGGTCTTTTGCCACCGGCGTGACCATCGTGACCGCCCCCGGGCCTGACGGCCCGATGGGCATCACCGCGTCCAGTTTTGCCAGCGTTTCGCTGGACCCGCCGCTGGTTCTGTGGTCGCCGCAAAAATCCTCGCGGCGCTTCCCGGTGTTCCGCGATGCGACGCATTACGCCATCCATGTTCTGGACGGACATCAGCAACAGCTTTGCAACGCCTTCACCCGCGATGCGCAGGCTTTTGACGGGCTGGACGTCGTCACCGACGAAAACGGTGTTGCCCGCATCGGCGGTTGCCTTGCCCGTTTCGATTGTGTCCAAGAGGCCGTGCATGACGCCGGCGATCATGTCATCATTGTCGGGCGCGTGCTCTCTGCCGCGTTCCGGCCCGGCCTGCCGCTCCTGTTTCAGGGCGGACGGTTTGTCAGTCTGAAAGGCTGACACCTCAAGGACCGGGGCGCCAAGATCCCGGCCTGAGTCAACAAAGGGGCCGACAAGGCCCCCTACAGGGAGGAGCGCCATGCCGGTGCTGCTGACACTGCTTTGGCCGCTGGAGCGGCTGAACAGCGGCCTTCTGGCCGTGGGTCGGGTGATTGCCGTGATCGCGCTGGCCGTCATGGTCTGTCTGATCCTTGGCCAGATCTTTTGGCGCTACGTTCTGAACGACGCCCCGAACTGGACAGAAGAGGCCGCGCGCTTTGGCATGTTGTGGCTGACGGGGCTGATGGCGCCGCTGGCCTATCGTCAGGGCGGTTTCGTGGCCATCGACATGCTGGAGCGCGCCTTGCCCCGGCTGCTGTCACGCCTGTTGACGCTGACCCTGCTGGCGATGTCCTTCTGGGTGCTGCTGATCGCCTGGGATAAAGGATTGAACAACCATGTCGACAGCCTGTCCGGGCGCGGTTGTTCCTCCTCCCTGCGTTGGCCCTTTGGCATCGAGATCGGCAAGTGCAAAGCCAAGTTCGCCAATCAGTATCAATACGCGGCGCTCTGGGTCGGGGTAAACCTGCTGATCCTCGTCAACGCCGAACTGATCCTGCGGCAGATCATCAAGTTGTTGGGCGGGGCCGACCGGCTGAAACCGCTCAATGCTGAAGAAATGGCAGGGGCCGACTGAGATGCTGATCTGGTTCCTTCCCGTCTTCCTCGTGCTCATCATGATCGGCCTGCCAGTGGTCTTTGCCCTGCTGGCTGCGCCTTTTGGCTTGCTGGTCATGGATGACCAATCGCGGCAGTTGTCCGTGCTCTATCGCAACCTCTACAACGGCATGGACAGCTTTCCGCTGATGGCGCTGCCCTTCTTCATGCTGGCCGGAGAGATCATGAACCGGGGCGGCATCACCATCCGCCTTGTCGAGTTTAGCCAGGCGATCATGGGGCACCTGCGCGGCGGCCTTGCACATGTGAACATCCTCTCCTCGATCCTCTTCGCGGGCCTGTCCGGCTCGGCCGTGGCCGATACCTCGGCGCTGGGATCGACCCTGATCCCGGCGATGGAAAAGAACGGCTACACCCGCCGCTTTGCCGCCGCCGTCACCGCCGCCAGTTCGGTGATCGGCCCGATCATCCCGCCGTCGGGGATCATGATCATCTATGCCTATGTCATGGGCGAAAGCGTTGCCGCGCTGTTTCTTGCGGGCATCGTGCCGGGCATCCTCGTGGGTGTCGGTCTGATGGTCATGGTGCGCCTCATGGCCGACCGGTATGACCTGCCCAAGGCCGAGCGCATCGTCGCCAAGGGCCAGACCATGAGCACGGTGGAATACTGGGTCAGCCTGCTGCTGGTCCGCCTGAATGTTGCCGGCATCCTGATGGCGGTCTATTCCGGCCTTTCGGTGCCACTGGGCCTTGCCAGTCTCGACGCCGAGGGGGAAAAGCTCCACCATCTGAACCTCTGGATCGTCTTCGCGGTCATGGTGCTGATTGCCCATGCGCTGATGATGTACTGGCGCAAGAACGTCGATCACGACTTCCGCATCGTCTGCAAAAAGGCGGTGGCCCCGTTGCAGACCCCGATCATCATTCTCGGCGGCATCCTCATCGGCGTCATGACCCCGACCGAGGCCAGCGCCGTGGCCGTGGCCTATGCGCTGATCGTCAGCTTCCTCGTGCTGCGGTCCATGACCCCCAAGGATCTTTACCAGGTGCTGGCGCGCTCGGCGCTTTCGACCTCGGCGGTGCTCCTGCTGGTCGGCGCGGCGGTGGCCTTCAAGACGGTGGTGTCCCTGTCGCACGCGCCGCAGATCCTGACCGAGATCATCCTCGGCCTGTCGGAAAACCCGCTGATCCTGTTGTTCCTCATCAACATCCTGCTGTTCATCGTGGGCATGTTCCTGGACGCAGGCCCGGCGATCATCATCCTCGGCCCGATCCTTGGCCCGATCTTCGTCGAACTGGGCGTGCACCCGGTGCATTTCGCCATCATCATGAGCGTCAACCTCACCGTGGGCCTTGCCACGCCGCCCATGGGGCTGGTGTTGTTCGTCGCCTCAACGGTCAGCCGCGAACGGGTGGAAACCATCGCCAAGGCGATCCTGCCTTTCCTCGCGGTGGAAATCCTCGTGATCTTCCTGATCACATATGTTCCGCAGATCTCGATGACCGTGCCGTATCTGACTGATTTCATTCGCTGCCCACCGGATACCGGCTATCTCGCCTGCATCAGCCCGGGGCCGCAATAACCCAAGACGACAGCATCCAACGGGAGGACTACATGCTGAAACAAATCTTCACCGCAGCGGCCTTCGCCGCCGCCACCCTGACCGGGGGCGCCGTTCTGGCGCAGGACCCGATCAAACTGGTCGCCACCGCGAACTCGAACGAGGCCGACGAGGACTATGCCGGCCTGATCGTCTTCAAGGACTATGTCGAAGCCGCCTCGAACGGCGCCATCGTCGTCGAGATCTACATGGGCACCCAGCTGTGCTCGACAGGCGCCGAATGCATCGAGGGCGTGTCCGAAGGCGCCATCGACATCAACATCTCGACCTCGGGCGGCGTGGCCGGGATCTTCCCCTATGTGCAGGTGCTGGACCTGCCCTACCTGATGGCCAATGACCGCGTGGCGGAAAAGGTGCTGTCGGGCGATTTCGTCCGCACCATGCGCGAAATGGCGCTGGCGGATTCCGGCGACACCGTGCGCTTGATGACCATCGGCAACACCGGCGGCTGGCGCAACTTTGCCAACACGCAGAAACGGATCACCTCGCCCGCCGACATGGACGGGTTGAAGATCCGCACCGTGGTCGCCGACCTGCCGCAGGAACTGGTCAAGGCACTTGGCGCTGCGCCGACCCCGATTCCGTGGCCCGAACTTTTCACCTCGTTCCAGACCGGCGTGGTTGACGGCTCCAAGAACGGCATCACCGACATCATGTCGATGAAATTCCCCGATGCCGGCCTGCAATACATCACGCTTGACGGTCACGCCTACATGGGTGCGCTGTGGTGGATGAACAACGACAAGTTCCTCAGCCTCGACCCGGCCCTGCGCCGTGTTGTCGTCGACGGGTTCTACGCGCTGCAACAGGCAACCTTTGCCGCGCCCAAGCGTGGCGCGATCCAAGCCTATGCCGATTTCACCGCCGGTGGCGGTGACATCTATGTGCCTTCGCCCGAGGAAAAAGCCGCCTTTGCCGAGGCTGCCAAGCCGGTGCAGGACTGGTTCCGTTCCAACGTCGACGGCGGGGACAAGATCCTCGACGCTCTGATCGAGGCCGTCGAAAAGGCCGAGGCCGAGCTGGCCGCCGATTACGACGCCGACCTGAACTGATACCCGCACCTGCCGGAATCACGGGCCGGGGCCTTGCGCCCCGGCCTATTTCTTTGTGCCATACCACTGTTTCGGCGGGCTGCCGCGCCGCGCCGTGAACACCCGGTAGAACTGCGAATAACTGCCAAACCCGGCGTCCAGCGCCGCCGTCAACAGCGGCACGCCCCGCGCCTCGGCCCGGTCCACTGCCGCCAGCCGCCGGTCATTGCGGAAATCGGTCACGCTCTGCCCGGTCTGATCGCGGAACAATTGCCCCAGCCGCCCGGCGCTCAGCCCGGCCTGCCGCGCCAGTTGCGGCAACGACAGGTCGGGCGCATCGTCCAACGCCAGTGCCGCCCGCGCCACCGCCGGGTGCCAGCGCCGCGCCGCCTGCCCCGCCGCCGCCGCCCAGTGCTGATGCGCCCGCACCAGCCACCAGCGCAGCCCGATGCCTTTTTCAACCGGCCCCTGCCCGTCCAGCACCCCAGCCAGCGCGTTCAGTTCGCCCAGCGCCCCCGGCCCCACTTGACGCCATCCGGCCCCCGATTGATCCGGCACGGGCGAGGCCCCGTCCCACATTTTCGGATGCGCCAGCACCACCCACATGTCAAAACCGGCGCCGCCCTCGATCAGCATATGCGCGCTGCCCGAGGGCGCCCAGACCATGACCCCCGGTTCGATGGCAAAGCCCGCCCCGTCCAGCAGGTAACGCCCGCGCCCCGTCAGCCCCAGCAGCACCACAAGCTCTTCGTGGCTGCGGGGCACATCGCCCACCGCCCGCGACGGCCCCCGCCGCCAAAGCGCGCCATGCGGCGCGGATCGTGTCGTGACATGCATGTCAGCCCCAAATGCAAAGAACTGGCGAAAACTTGGCAAGATTTAGCGTCCAAATCATGCGATACGCAATCATCTTTGAGGAGGATCTCATGACCACGTCGCAAGACACCTTTGCCGCACAGGGCTATCTTGTCTTTGAAAACGCGCTTAGCGCGGATGAGCTGGCGCTGCTGCGCGACAGCTGTCAGCACCTGCTGGACGAACCCGTCGATGACGGCGGCGAAGGCGGCAAGCACAAGATCGGCCTGGGCGAGGCACGCCGCTTTCTCGCGCACCGGCACGAGGAATTCCCCGAGCTTGAAAAATTCCTTTTGTCCGAAAAGATCGGCGGCATCCTCGCGGCCTGCAACGGCAAGGACGGGCTGCTGTTCAACGAACAATTCGTCGTCAAGGGCGCCGGCAAGGGCGCCAGCTTTGCCTGGCACCAGGATGGTGCATATGTCGGCTTTGACCATGCCCCTTACCTGACCGTCTGGATCGCCATGGATGACGCGACCGAGGAAAACGGCTGTGTCTATCTGATCCCGCGCGATCTGACGCAGAACCCCGACCTCGACCCGCATGAATGGCAAGAGGACAGCAACGAACTGAACGGCTATTTCGGCACCGACACTGGCACGCCGATGGTCTGCAAGGCCGGGACGATCGTCGTCTTTTCCAGCCTGACGCTGCACCGCTCCGGCCCCAACGTGACCGACAAGCCGCGCCGCGCCTATGTCTGCCAGTATTCGCCCGAGCCGATCTGCGTTCCCGAAACCGGCAAGCCGAAGCGTTTCGCCAAACCCGTCGCTCCTCCGGCGGCCGCGCTGGTCTGATCCTCCCTCCCTGTCGGACCGCGCCTCATGGGCCGGGAGCCATGCTCTCGGCCCTTTTTTTGCCCCTGCTGGCGCGGGCAACTTTTGCAAAAGGACCGCCCCATTGCGATCACAAGATCACCGGAACGGATACATCCACACACGATAATCATCGATCAGCACCTGCGCGCGCTTACGTTCCTCCGGTGTCATACGCGGCGTCAGTTCCTCCAGCGAATCCGGGGCATCCACGTCTCCCCCGATGGCCGAGAGCGCATACCATAGGTAGGCCCGCACAAGATCGGGCGCAGGCATTCCAAGACCAAGCTCATAATACCAGCCCAGCCCGGACTGCGCCCCGGGATGCCCCTTGAGCGAGGCCCTGAGATACCATTCGAACGCGCGCTCCGGATCCTTGTCAACGCCGAGTCCCAGCGCATACATCACCCCGATCAGCTCCTCGGCATCGGCATTGCCCGACCGGGCCAGCACACGAAACTGCGCCATCGCGGCGGCAAATTCATTGGCTTCCATCAGATCCCGTGCTTCTTCGAGGTCGGCCGCGAAAACAGGGCTTGAGAGCGCCAGCAAGCCTGCCAGAATGGCCCCATGAAACTGCCCGTGCTTCGTCATCTTGCCTGTCTCCTTGCCTTTGCCGCACCGGCCGTGGCCGGGCCGGTGAGCATGGATGATTTCCTGCCCGTGGACCCGGCGCAAGCCCGTCTTGGCCAGCTTTTGTTCTATGATCCGATCCTCAGCGGCAATCGCAATATCTCTTGCGGCACCTGTCATCACCACAATCTTGCCAGCGGCGACGGACTAAGCCTTGGGATTGGCGAAGGCGGGCGAGGGCTTGGTGTTGATCGCACGCCCGGTGAAGGGCCCGACATGATCCGCAAGCGCATTCCACGCAATGCGCCCGCGCTTTGGAACCTTGGGCACAAGTCGGTCCGGGTGCTGTTCCATGACGGGCGGCTGGAGATCTCGGACCAGTTCGGCAATGGCTTTGACAGCCCGGCAGAGGAATGGCTGCCGCAGGGGCTGGACAATATCTTGTCGGCGCAGGCGCTGTTCCCGCTGACCGCGCAATTCGAAATGGCCGGCAATGTGGGCGAAAACGCGGTTACGGGGGCGGTGCACGACCGGATCGACCTTGGCTGGCCCGTGCTGGCCAAGCGGGTGCGCACAATCCCGGAATACGGTGCGCTGTTCGTCGAGGCGTTTGACCATATCAGCCATCCCTCCGAAGTGACCATCGTCGAAATCGGCAATGCGCTGGGGGCGTTCATCGGCTCGGAATGGATCAGCATCGACAGCCCGTGGGACGATTGGCTGCGCGATGGCACCCCGCTGCCTGCCCCGGCAGAGCGCGGTCGCAGGCTGTTCTTTGGCAAGGCACAATGCAGCATCTGTCACTCTGGCCCCTTGTTTACGGATCAGGATTTTCACGCTTTGGGGCTTCCCGCTTTTGGGCCGGGACGGACGCGGACCTTTGATCCGATGCCCCGGGACGTCGGGCGGATGGGGGAAACGGACCTGCTGGAAGACGCCTATCGCTTTCGCACACCGTCGCTGCGCAACGTGGCACTGACAGCTCCCTACGGCCACAATGGCGCCTTTGCGACGCTTGAGGGCATCGTCCGCCATCACCTTGACCCACAGGGTAGCGCAAAAGCGTGGCGCGAGGCGGATGCCAACTTGCCCGCGGTGCCATGGCTGGCCGCTGGGGATTTTGCGATACGTCAGGACCGGATCGAAATGCAACGCCAAGGGCAGGTTCTGGACATCGCCCCGGTGGCGCTGAGCGACCCGGAGGTTGCCGACCTCGTGGCCTTTCTGGAGGCGCTGACCGGTGCCGGGGTCAAGGACCGACCGCTTGGCCGGCCCGAGCGCGTACCCTCTGGCCTGCCCGTGGACTGAAAGCATCAGAATGCGAAACGCGCCGCCCCGTGGGGCGGCGCGTTTCGGTAGTCTGAACACGTGGCAGCCTTAGCGGCGGAAATTGTCCTGATTGTCGAGGAACCACTGATAGGTCTCACGCACACCATTTTCGAGGTCGATCGACGCCTTCCACCCCATATCGGCCAGACGGCTGACATCCATCAATTTGCGCATCGTGCCATCCGGCTTGGTACGGTCCAGTTCGATGCGGCCCTTGTAGCCGGTGACCTCGGCCACCAGTTGCGCCAGTTCGTGAATTGACACGTCCACGCCCGACCCGACGTTGATGTGGCTCAGTTGCGGCTGGGTGTTCGCGTCATAGGTCGCCTTGTCCAGATCCATGACGAACAGCGACGCTTCGGCCATGTCATCGACATGCAGGAACTCACGCCGCGGTTTGCCGCTGCCCCAGATCACGACCTCATCCTTGCCTTCCTGAGCCGCCTCATGAAAACGGCGGATCAGGGCGGGCAAGACATGGCTGTTTTCCGGGTGAAAGTTGTCGCCCGGGCCATAAAGGTTGGTCGGCATGACCGAACGATAATCGACACCGTACTGCCTGTTGTAGCTTTCGCAGATCTTGATGCCTGCGATCTTGGCAACGGCGTAGGGTTCGTTCGTTGGCTCCAGCGGACCGGTCAGCAGGGCTGCTTCGCGCATGGGTTGCGGCACGGCCTTGGGATAGATGCAGGACGACCCAAGTTGCAGCAAGCGGGTGACACCTGCCTCCCACGCGGCGTGGATCACGTTACACTGCACCATCAGGTTGTCGTAAATGAATTCCGCCGGGTAGGTGTTGTTTGCGAGAATGCCCCCAACTTTGGCGGCTGCCAGCACGACGACATCCGGCTTTTCGGCCAGCATGAACTCTTTGACCGCCGCCTGGTTGGTCAGTTCCAGTTCGGCATGGGTGCGGGTGACAAGGGTAATATCCTCACCCGCAGCCTGACGCTGTTGAAGCTTGCGGGTGATGGCCCCGCCCACCATACCGCGGTGGCCTGCGACGTAGATCTTGGGCATAATGTGCCTCCTGACTTCGAATGGCGACCGCGCAGGAAAGGCCTCAGCCGTTCTCCAGCGCGACGGGAATATCGTAGCCGTGCTCTTTCAGCAGGGCATGGCGGCGGGCGACCTTGTGATCGGCCTCGACCATCTCGGCGCACATTTCCTGAGCGGTGATCTCGGGCACCCAGCCCAGCTTTTCCTTGGCTTTTGTGGGATCGCCCAGCAGGGTTTCCACTTCGGCCGGACGGAAGTAGCGCGGATCAATCCGCAGGATGACGTCACCGGGTTTGAGAGCGGGCGCCTTGTCACCGGACACCGAAACCACGGTCGCGATCTCGTTGACACCTTCGCCAGAGAACTCCAGTTCGATGCCCAGTTCCTTGGCGGACCACTGGATGAACTCACGCACCGAATACTGGACGCCGGTCGCGATAACGAAATCATCCGCCACGTCCTGTTGCAGCATCATCCACTGCATGCGGACATAATCCTTGGCGTGACCCCAATCGCGCAGGGCGTCGATGTTGCCCATGTAAAGGCAATCCTGAAGACCCATGGCGATATTGGCCATTCCACGGGTGATCTTGCGGGTCACGAAGGTTTCGCCGCGACGCGGGCTTTCGTGATTAAACAGGATGCCATTGCAGGCATACATGCCATAGGCCTCGCGGTAATTCACCGTGATCCAGTAGGCATACATCTTGGCGACCGCGTAGGGCGAACGCGGGTGGAAGGGGGTTGTTTCGGTCTGCGGGATTTCCTGCACAAGACCATAAAGCTCGGACGTCGACGCCTGATAGAAGCGCGTGGTCTTTTCCATTCCCAGAAAGCGGATCGATTCAAGCAGGCGCAGCGTGCCGGTGGCGTCCACGTCAGCGGTGTATTCCGGCGCTTCAAAGCTGACGGCCACGTGACTTTGCGCGCCAAGGTTATAGACCTCGTCCGGGCGCACCTCGGACAGGATGCGGGTCAGGTTCGAGGTGTCGGTAAGGTCGCCGTAATGCAGCGTGAAGTTCTTACCCTGAGTGTGCGGGTCATGGTAAATATGATCGACCCGTTCGGTGTTGAACAAAGAAGCGCGACGTTTGATGCCGTGCACTTCATAACCTTTTTCAAGCAGAAATTCAGCCAGGTAGGATCCGTCTTGACCGGTAACACCGGTGATAAGTGCTTTCTTCATCAATCAACCATTCTTTGCTGCGATGGTCGACCAAGCGACCGTGGTCCGCGTCGGCGTCCGCATATCGCAGTTTCGTGGACCGGCGCAACTTGAAAGCACCCTGCTGCGCCGCCCGTGCGCCCGTCCGGCGAGAAGGTGCCAGAAATTTCCGCCTTTCCCGCCGGGATCCGCGCAAGAGGCCGCTTTGACGGCCCGAGGACATCGCTGACCCCGGAAAGCCGGCATGGGCTTTCCCCGCATCGGCGTGGCGAATTGACCGCTTTGCACGCCCGTATCCGCGAGGACAATAGGCACGGCGTGGCATCAAAGAATACCGCCCATCCACCTGTTTTTAAAACGAATTTATCGCCCCTCCGCGACCTGTTACCAGCAGGCAAAGCCAACGCCCGGTCCCGCGCGGCTTTGTTAAGGCTTGCAGCACAGTTTTCTGGCTGATCACGCGGTCAGCCATTCAAAGGCGCCGCCCATATGTGAAGGAGCCTTTCATGGGACTACTCAATCTGGACCGCATCAACAGAGCATTGGACGCACAAGGGCAACCGGTGCCCGCCGCCCGGCGCTATGTCTATCTGGCGGGAGGCGAGGTTCTTGCCCCCCTGTTCGAAGATCCAAACCTGACCCGTACAGTCAGCAACCCGATGGTCGCGGATGAAAACGGCCTGTTCGGGTTCTGCCACATGATCGACGGCGAATACCGTGTCCGCGTCGAAACCAGCGACGGACATGTTCTGGACGATATCGACTCTTTGGTCGTCTCGTCACATGACAGCACTCAGGCCACGAATGTGTTTAATACCTTCGCGGATCTGCTGGCCGACAGCACGCTTTCGGTAGAGATCGGCCATGGCAAACTGCGTGTCGCGCCCGGACAGATGGTCGAGGTTCTTGACCGGAACGTTGCCTTCTGCGTCACGGACCCCGGCAGCGAAGACTATCACTTTCGCACCTCCGGCGGGCTGAAACTGCGCGCAACGCGCGGTGAGGCGGAAATCGAGGTGGACCGCACACTGACTTTTTCCGATCTGGGAGACTCGCTGTGTGACGGCATGATCCTGCGACAGGTCGACAATGCGAACCTGCCGGTCGTGTGCTCCGTGGCCGCCCCGAACAGCATGAACAAGCGGCGTTCGAACGTCGACATTCACGTGGACGGCAACCGTGACAACAACCTGCCCGGGATCGGGATCGACGTCAGCTATTTGAAAAAACACAGCAATGCCGCCCGGTTGGCTGCTTCGGAATGTGACACCGGCATCCGCATTCGGCATCAGGTGGAATATGCCAATTTCTTTGTGAACGCCGACAGTTGCCGAACCGGCATCCAGGTTGTGTCGCAAGACTCGGTCACCCCGGACGAATTGGTACTGACTGTCTGCGCGCATATGTGCGAGACGTTCTTTGTTGCCGAGGGTGCCAACAAGATGTCCGGCAAGGTCACTTTTGGCTGCGAACAAAGCACCGGGACCGCGGCCATATTTCGTCAGGGATGGTGGGAAGTGTCCGGCATCGTGCGCGGTTGTGCAACGACCTCGCCCGGCGTGGGCCTGCTGATCGAACAGGATCCTTCATCTTCGGTAAAGCCCTTTGTGGCAGGCACCTTGCGGATCGCAGGCGGCAGCGACACCAACTGTACATGGGCTGCGGATATTCAGGCCGGCACCTTGGAGAATCTTCAACTGAACTGCATCGCCAGCTACGCCTCTGGTGTCCGTATCGGCGGCGGCGTCGACGGCGCGGCGTGCATTGCCTTGCAGACCGCGCCGGCAAGCGGTGTTGGGCTTGAACTGGGAGACGAAGCGCAGTTGAACGGGTTCCGCCTGCTTGCGGGGTCGCGCATCAGCGGTGGGGTCAACGTCACCAATTGCGTCAGCTGCGTTCTGGAGTTTTCGCATCTGGTTGGCACCATCACCATCGGGTCGAGCAGCTTTGACAACACGCTGTACATCCCGAGGCGGCAAGGCGAGATCGTGACTTTCGTCAACAACCGCACCCAGCAAGACAACAAGATCATCTTTCGTGGCGCCTATACGCTGGCCGAAATGAACGACCTGAATGGTGGCGCTCCGTTCAAAGGCATGGAAGTCGAGCAATGCCAGAACTTCGATGGAGCGCGGGCTTATTTCGATGGCGATGCCTGGGTGCCGTCACATGGCGTGCTGGCGACGGGGACCGTGACCATTGCGAATGGCTCCACGCAGGGCCTTGCGGCACACACCCTGCCATCGGACCCCGGCAATGATGCACTGTCGATGTTTCCGGAGGGCGACTGGGGCAATGCCACCTCTTGGTGGGGCAACGTGACCTCGTCCTACGTGGTGGCAAAGGTCGATACCGACCCGGGCGCGGATGTCACGTTCCGCTGGGTCCTGCGCAAGACCTGAGCTCGGCCGAGAGGGTCAGCCCATTTGAAAACCCGTCAGGCCGAAATGCGATTTCGGCCTGACTTGCCGCGCCTCCGCGGGCACTTCCTCAAGCCATACCCTATATCCGCCTGGCTCTCGGCTTTACAGGTTCGGTCGGGACCCCGGGCGCCATTCGCCGTTCGCGCATTTCCTCCAATGTCATCTTCATGATGACCGGCAAAAGCAGCGGCAGGAATGTCCAACTGGTGTGCAGAACGTTGTTCAAGAACCCCGACGCCAGTCCAAAGAAGCCAAGCAATTTCAGCTGGACTGAAGTGGGGCGGACAACCATTTTGAAGATCAGAAACAACAGGAAGAAGCCGCCGAGAAAAATCCCGAAGGTGGCAACCATCTCGATAAAGAAATTGTGCGAGGGCTTGACGCCCAGTGAAGAAACACGATCACGCGCGCCCTGCAAACCGATCCCGATCAGCGGAGAGCCTTGGATCAATTCCAGATAGGCGGCTTGTGCCTGCAAGCGCGCGTCGTTGGATTCCTCGCGCAAGAAGATGACCGCCACCACGGCGTTGTAGATTGGCAGAAAAATGAACCCACCCACCGACGCAAGCGCAACGAAAACCATGCTGCCCGTCGACCGGAACGACAAGAGCCACGCCACAAGCAACGCAACCCCAAGAAGCAGAACGCCGCGACCGCCGGTCACCAACTGCATGACCGCAAAAAGCAAAATCACACCGAGGTATTCGAACTTTGAGCGTGATATCCGGGTGTTGAGCGCGATCCAGGCCAACATGGCGTAGTAGATCGAATAGGCCGCCGCGTTGGCATTGAAATAGGCGTAGTACATACGGTTCAACGAACCGCCATACGTCACGAAAGTATCAACGATACCGATCCGGCGCGCCGCGGCAATGAACTGTCCCGGCAGGAACACAATATATGCCCACTGAAAGGCCAACAAACCGGCAAAGACCAGCATCAGGCGTCTGAGGTCTTTCAAACCGAAGTGAAAAACCGTGTTGGCCACCATGAGCCCGGCCAAGATCTTGATCCAGGATCTCAGGAAGTGAACGCCGGTCCGGCCCGCCGCGACATCAATCATGATGGCCACCGCGAAACAGATCAGCAGAGGAGAGATCAGCCTGAAAAACGCCACCGGCAGCATCAGCTTGCGGTCCATCCCGGCAAGGAAAACCAACACGGCAAGCACAACCGCATTCAACGAGTCGCTGAGCGGGAGCGGCAGGAGCCGGAAGCTTGCCGTCAGGTAGGCGGCGACCAGAAAGATCCTGATGTTGGTCATGGAGGGGAAACCATGTTTGCCCCCGGCCGGACAAATAGGCTGCCGTCCTGCGGCAGTTTCGCATAAAGCTCCACGTCACGGCGCGCATGCATCTTCAAAGATAGATCAGACGCCCATTCGAACATCTTTCCGTTCTGGTGCGAATACTTTGACACGTTGACCTTTTCGAGCTTCAGCGCCTCGTCCGGGTAGCCAAACCGCCGGAAAATCTCGCGGAAGTGCTCTTCGAGGCGGTGAAAATTCCCGATGATATCGATGCAGACCTGCCCCTGGTCGTCCAGAACGAAATGAGCCGCGCCCTTGTAGGGGTAAAGCAAAATCCAGATATTCAGCGGCAGCACCCGCGTCGATGCATGGCGGGTCGCCAGCTTGGCGGTGATCTTGCCGCTACGCAGCCATTCCCGGACGCGCCCCACCTTGTAGTAATAATATTTGGACACCAGCTGATCCACGGGATCACGCAGAAAGCCGACAAAACAATATTCGTCGGCCATCGGCCCAAGACGGCGACGCACCTCGGCGGCCGAAATATGCGTCGAAGCCACCCGTTCTTTTGTTCCGTCCGGCAGGTAGAGCATGTCCCGCTCCAGCGTCGGATCGATTTCCAGCAACCGTTTGGCCACGGTGGATGTGCCCGTCTTGGGCACTTCGATGAAAATGAATTTCCGCTCTGTGGACATCAACATGACTAAGATCCCATTTCTATCGATTTACGGAATGCCGACCGGGTCCGAACCGCCAGAATGGCCGAGATTCCGAAAGAGTAGAGCACCATCATGATCGCAGACAACTCAACGCTACCGGCCCATGCAGCGCCGAAAAGCCCCAGTGCAAACAGGGCCAGGCCCGCGACATTGAGGTTCCGCACGAATGTTTCCTGATGCATCAGGATGGCCACGATCTGCACCGGGCCAAAGACCGCCGCCGCCAGATGGGACAGGGCCGCGAACAGCAGGACGCGCAACAGCAGGCCAGTGTCATCAAAGCCGGAAAGCGGTCCGGTTTCCATTCTCAACAAGACAAGCACAAGGCCAACGATCAACACCATGGCCGGCACCGCGACTGCGATCGAGAACAGCGACGCATTCCGATACCGTTTCCGCGCGGCTTCGAACTCTTCGCTGCGGATTTTGGCGTTGATCCGCGTTCCGAAATAGGACCGCGCCGCCGCAAGGCCAAACCGGATCGGGGCGGTCAGCCGAATGGCAATCGCCAGATAGGCCAAAAGTTCGGGGGCGACGAAAAAGCCGGTGATGAAAATCGGCAGCTGGCTGGAAATACTACGGGCGATGGATACCTGAAAATGCGCGCCGACCGGAGCGATCAAGCCTCCTCCACGCCAATGGCGCATTGAGTTGCGCACCAACGGCATCACAAAGACCAACGCAGCGGCCAGTGCCGAAATGGCGTATAGCAGCAGGTAGGCGCGCGGATCCGTCGACCCAAGGCCAGCCAGAGCAGCAATCCCCGCGAGCAACAGGATGGGCCGGACAAGAAACTGGTTCACGTTGGACCGGACGGCCTGATCCCCTGCCCGCAGCACGGCCCCCGACAGGACAAGGCAGGCAAGCGCCCCGGCCAGCGGCAGCGCCCAGACGATCTCGGGCCGGTCGGTTCCGGCAAGCACCGGACTGAGCACGAGGGCAAGCACAACGGTCACAACCGTTCCGAATGCATATAGCGACAACGAGTTGGAAATCTGCGACGGCCCGATAACCGTCGACAGATCCAACGGCGCGAACCGTTTGATGATGGTCGTGGGCAGCCCCATCTCGAACATCAGCGCAAGTACGCTGCCGATGGAAACGACCCAGACGTAACGACCGTAATTCTCGGGGCCGAGGATCGCGGTCAAGGCCAGCACAACAGCAAAAGACAGAACCGCGCCCACCCCCTGCAGCCCGACAATAGATGTCAGCGCTTTTATCGGCGCCATGCCGCGCCCTCCGTCAAAACCGGGCAAAGGACAGTCATGAGCGCACTCCGGATGCAGCGGCCGGCCCCGGCCGCACATGGATCATCGCGTAAACCAGACGGTCAAAAGCGGTGATGCGTTGCGTCGCCCGCGCAGGATCGAACTGACCGGAAAAACCCGGCGTACCGAACATTTCAGCATTGCTGTACCCCGGCCCTGTCTCCGCCCCCAGAGCATCCAGATCCAGAAACTCGGCAATGCGGGGCAGCCGCTCTTGTGGGACAACGCGATACGGCAGGCTGTTACGCCATTCACGATACTGCCGGTTCAGCCGAAGGTAGTTCAGCAACAGCCGTCCGCGGGACGGCACCGAGAGATCGTATTTCCGGCGATAGCCCGTCAGCGAGGCCTGCCAACTGGTAAAGGCGCGCACGGTGTGCACGACCACCACCCGACACCCAAGGGCACGGTATCGTTCGATGCCCCTGTCGGTCTTGGAACAATCTACCAATGCGCCCCAACGCGGCCCGGCAACCGCCAGCAAGGCGGCATAAGGGTCTTGTTCAGGCCGGGCCAGCACGTCGGACCAAAACGCGTTGCCGGAAATCTCCGCCGCTTTGGCGCGTTTGTTTTCCGGCTCGCCCCAGCGACCAAGTTCACCCGTTGCTTCAACGCGATCCATGGCGCGAAAGGTCTGCCAGACCTCGCCTGCGTTGAGAATATCCAGTTGTTGCGCGATCCAGTTGCCCACGAAGGTGCTGCCGGATCGCGGTCGACCGACGATATAATACACCGTCGTCTGGTCATGATCGCCAGACACGTTGTGGCTTGGGACAGCCTGCCCGTTCATGATCACTTACCCTTTTCGAAGAAACGCAGGCCCTGCGACAGGTCCAGATCGGTACAATCGAGCCGCTCCATCGCTTCGGCCAGCACCTGCCTTGGCTGCGCAACAAGGTCTTCGTAGGACAACACCACATGGCGATTTGTGCAGGCCGCGATACCTTCGGCCAAGGTTTGCTCCATTCGCGCACACGAGGCATCGACAACCTCTTGCGGGTCTTTTCCCTTGTAGGCTTGCCAGCCTTCGAATTGCGGCCCCCAGAAATCGGAATGGCCATGGCGTGCCGCCTTCCATCTGGCACCTATCTCGGCGCCGATGTAGCGCGGCATTTCCCGGCGGTGGACAAAGCGGAACTTGGCCAGTTTCCCGCGCAATTCCCTGAACGGCCCCTCATCGCCCAGACGCGCAGCGTTGCTGTCGCTGCCGCTGCGCCATTTCCTAAGCATCGAACGCCGGACATCTTCCGGGTTGCGCGTGATAAAGATGAGCCGGGCCTCTGGAACAACCGCCTCGACAAAGCCCACCCGCAAACAGTTGGACGGCGTTTTTTCCACGATGTGCCGGGCGCGTGGCCGGGCGGGAACAAGATAGTTGCGAATATGCTGGCGCACCTGCGGCGTTGCATGTTCGCGCAGGAATTGCTCATGTCCCAAACGCTGCCAGTTGCGATAGCGCCACATCGGGTTCGGTTCTTCGAAATACTCGACGTCGCTGGCCGAAGACAGCACACGTCCCAGCAAGGTGGTGCCGGACCGGGGCAGACCGATGATGCTGATCAAGGCCACAGGATCGCCTCCCTGATTGCGTCTTCGTGGGCGGCGCGGGAGAACCGCGCATTGAACAGGGCATGAGAGGCAAGCCCCTGTTGTCCAAGGCTTTCACGGTCTTGCGCCAGCAGGAATTCCGCCATGTCACCGCTGGTGATCCCTTCCGTCAGAAAGCCGTTTTCCCCGGGTTTGACCATATCCGCGATAGAGGCGTGATCGTTGGCAAGGATCGAACAGCCGCAGGCCATCGCTTCGAGGATGGAACGGGGCTGTGCCTCGGCGGGGTAGGAGGTCGGCAGGCAAAAGACATCCGCATCCAGCAAGGCATGACGAACCTGGCTTCGTTCCCAAAGGGCACCGCCAATCTCGACATGGCCCGAAGACAGGATCTCGGGGTCGAAACTGTCACGGAATTCCTGCCGCATGTCCTCGCTGGGCCATGTTCCGTGGAATACGAACCTGAAATCCTGCAACCGTCCGGCCCGGGCGATGCGGCGCACCGTTTCGCCCAGCTTCAGGTATCCTTTCGAAGGGATGAAGTTCGACAAGTACAGAACCGTGATAGGCCCCGTTCGCCGCGCTTTGGCCTCCAGTTCGTCCTCTGTAGCCACTACGGCGGCGTCGATCGTGTTGGGCACGATCCGGATACGGTCCCGACGCGCCTCAGGCAGAACGCGAGACAGGCTCGGCGGATCGGGCAGCAACCGTCGAGACAGGCAGATCACCCGCTCTGCGGCGGCCAGTTCCCAACGCCGCAAGGCGGTCAGCAACCGTCCCCTGGGAAAGAAGAAATCGCCGTTCCTTGTGTGCAGGACGATTCGCGTTCCGCGATAGCGCCGCCGCACCATTGTCAGCGTGGCAACGTCGCGCAGCGTTCCGGCCAGCGAGCTGTTGGCGCAAAGGTAGAACTGGAACGGCTGGCCCGCCAAACCGTCCAGCGCCTTGCGCAAATCCTTGCGGGACTGAAGGTAATCCCCCAGCAACTGCGTGATGCCGCTGAATTTGCCGCGCGCGCCGGAGACGCGGATCTTGCGGTGCAGCATCTCGACAACGACCGTTTCGGCCTGTTCGGCAACCGCGTCGATCACCGTTTGCGTCCCGATCACGGCGCCGGTCGCGCCTTTTGCCTCGGACGGCAAGGTGACGAAAAAGACAACCGGCAGCGGTTTGGCAGCGATTTTCGCGTCCTGTTTCATGCGCTTTGCCGTCCCGCTGCGGTCTCGACTGTGCAAAGACGGTCGTAAACCCTGTCATATTCCTCGGCCATGGCCGACACCGAAAACCGGCTCAAGGCGGTCTGCATCTGGCGCACGCGTTGTTCGATCTCTGCCGCCGTGCTGGCCTGAATGTCGCGGGCCCCATCGACGATGGTCTGTGGGGCGTCCGGATCAATCAGGATCGGCTTGGCTGGCCAGCTGTCCAGCAGGGTTTCCAACTCTGCGGTGCCGGTGACCATCGGCAAGAAGCCCCAGGCAATTGCCTCGAACAGGGTGTTGGACATGCCTTCGGACGCGCTTGGCAGGACAAGCACATGGGTTTCGGGGTCAAAAACCTCTCCCCAGTTGGACATATGTCCGTGAAACACCACGCGATCCGGGTCCGCCAATTCATCGGCGCGGCGTTTCAGATCCGCGCCCTCCGGCCCTTCGCCAACAATATCCAGCCCGGCGATTCCCGCTGCTTGCAGTTGAGGCATGACGTCGATCAGGCGATCCACGCGCTTTTGTTCGACCAGACGACCGACAAACAGCAATCGGTTGGGCAGGCTGACAATCGGGCGATTGGCCGGTGCAAGGTCAAGCCCGTTGGGAATGGTTTGTGTCTTGCGCGGTATACCCAGCAACCGGCGCAACGAAGTCCGAGGCGGAAAATGCGGATAGTTCGGAATAACCACATCCGCAAAGACATGGTTCACGTAATTCAGTCGATCCCGGATGGCGGCGCGCCCATAGTTGCGCACCTTGCGCCGGTCACCGCTGATGATGCGGCACCCTTCGGCGCGGGCCGCGAACATCGCCGGGATCGTCAGGCGGTCCGGCAACCACAGCTGAACGATGTCGATCTCGTTGGCGCGGATGGTTTCTCGCACGCTGCGATAAATGGCCATCGGATTCAGCCCCGGCAGCGGAACGATCTTGGCCGTGGTGGCCCGGTCGCTACCAGGCAACACGGTGATGACGTGCCGATGCCGCGAGGCGTCGACCAGCAGGCAAAGCTGACGCTCGGCGCCGCCTTTCTGCATGTGAGCTATGACATGCAGAACCGCGCAGGTCTGCGGTGCAACATTCATTGGATGACAGCCTCTGATCTCATGTCAAAATCGCTTTTCCGGAAACAAGTCTTGTGGGTGGAAATCGGCGCATTTGGCCGCCCGGACACGGACGGCCACAGGCTCAGGTGTCATAATATCCCTGTCCACGGGCGCCGTAGTTCAGGGAATAGGAATACCCCGCGCTATAGCCGTAACGACGGGATCGGCGGTAATCGATCTGGTTCAGGACAAATCCCGTCACGTCGATCCCCACCATCTGGAACTGGCGCAGACCTTCCGCGACTTGCAGCTTTTCGGTCATGTCCCACTTGGTGACATAGATCAGCGCGTCGCCCACGGTTGCCAGAATCCGGGCGTCGGGCACGATCAGAACCGGCGGCGAGTCGATGACGATATGATCATAGACACCGCGCAACTCTTCGATCAGATCATGGAACCGCTGCGAGGCAAACAGGTCAGAGGGGTTCACGCTGCTTTTCTGGCCGAACAGCACATCGATCTGCAAATTCGGATCGTGGTGCACAGCATTCTCAAAGCTCTGCTCTCCGACCATGACGTCGACGATGCCCGCGACGCGCGATCCTTCGTCGTAGTAATGCGAAAATGTCCGGCGGCGAATGTCGCCTTCGATCAGCAGGACACGACGGCCAAGACCGGCAAGGTTGTGGGCAATGGCAAGCGAAATGGTGGTCTTGCCTTCACCGGGCAGCGAGGAGGAAACGACGATCACCTGAGAGGGATTGTCCACCTGCGCCATCAGAACCGAAGTCCGCAGGTTGCGAACGGACTCGGCGATTTGCGAGGTCGGTTTTTCCTGAAGATACTGAAGGAAGCCCGTCCGGTTCACGCTGCGCGGAGCCTTGGGGATCTCTCCCAGCACCGGCCGCGCGCTCAGTTCTGCCAGATCGGCGGAGGACAGGACCACACGCTGTTTTTTCATATTGCGCAACAGCACCAGCGCCGCGCCGAACAAGCCGCCAAAGATTGCCGAAACCGCCACGATCATGCTGCGCCGGGGGGCCGCCGGATTGCGCGGGGGCAATGCCCGCGAATGCAGCTGCGTATCCGCCCGCACAAGACCAACCTGAACGGTGGCCTCTTGCATCCCCGACAGGAAGGTTTGGTACATGTCGCGCGTCACGCCGACCTCGCGCTCCATCTGTTCCAGTTTCAACAGGTCCGCGGTCTGGCGTGACACCCGGCCTTCCAACTGTTCCAGAGACCGCGAAATCGAGGTGATCTCGGCCCGCGCCCGGGCAATCATCGGGTCAAGCGACTGCACCACCGTATCCATGCGGGTGCGGAAAGCCTGCCGCGCCCCCTCGGACCCGGAAAGGTCATCCGAAAGGGATTGACCCAGCCGGGTCAGGGCCGGATCCGAATAGACACTCAGGATCGCCGCCTTGTCAGTGCTGTTTCGCAGCGCCAGCAATTCGGCCCGCCGCTGGGTGAGGCGCTGAATATCCTCTTGGCTGGACTGGAGCCTTTCGCGGAATTCCTTGACCTGAACATTGAGCCCCGCAAGGGCGTCACGGCTGACAAGGTCGCTGGCCGATTGCAGATCGCGGATCGCATTTTCGCGTTCGAACAATTCGTCTTCCAGTTCCCGCGCACGATCCGACAGCCAGTTGATGGCCTGTTCCGCTTGCGAGAATTTCTGCTCAAGCTGGGTTTCGATATAAAGATCGGCCAGCGTGTTCGCGAGATCGGCGGCTGCCCTGCGGCTGTAGGTCTGCGCCGTGATGCTCAGCAGGTAGGTGTCGCGCACAACCTGAACCGAGATCGTCCGCCCAACCTGACCAACAGTGGCGTTGAACTGGTTTTCCTCACGTTCTTCTTCGGTCAGCTCGACCGGGGGCGGCGTGAGGCCCAGCATCTTTTTCACGAAATTGCGCAGCGAAAACGGAGGGTTGGGATCTAGCGCCTTGTTGAAATTCGGGTCTTCGGTCAGGTCCAGACGGTTCACCAGCTTTTCGATCATCTCGCGCGACTGGATCTTCTGGATTTCGGTATTCACGCTGGCCGGATCGGTAGAGACACCCGAAACGATGCTGTCGAGATTCAGGATCGAGCTTTCCTGCGGCGTGAACTCGATCACGGCATTGGCCCGGTATTCGCGGTCCGCCACGAAATAAGCGTAGTAGCCGGCAATGATCGCGGCGCCGAACATGCAGCCGATCACCCAGAGCTTGGCCCGCCACACCGTGTCGAGGATCGCGCCGACATTGATGCTGTCGGATTGCATCAGTTGCGCGGGCGCTTCATGCCCCTGTGATCTTGTCGCTGCGACTTGGCTCGTCATCTATTACTTCACTCCAGAATGGTCCGGATCCGGGCTGGTGCGGGATCGCGCGTTGGGCATCCCTGCCCGGCGCGGGTCGCGTTCAGCCGGCTTTGCGGCATTGCCCGGCCCCGATTGCCGCGTCCGGCTTGGCCGGTTTCAACACTTACGGAACCAGGATGGTTTATTCGAAACCGGTTCTTCAAACAAATAGAAGGCATTGCCCCGTATTGGGAAAGCCTTTCAACACTACGGGCCATCAAAAACATGGTCGTCGTTCCGTGCTGCATTTCCCAGCAACTCTCCCTGACCCGCGCCCGCATCGTGGCTATATCTCAGCCGTCCCCCCGTTCAATTGCATTCGTGATATTCGCGCGCGGCCTCGGCAAAAGCACGCGCAGTGACCGGGGCAAGCCGCCTCCGGCGAGGGCACGCGGCAATGAGAGAGGCCACCGCCGTCATCGCCCGGTCCTCTCATTGGAAATACAGGCCGGGGCGCGGGACGCCGACGGACCAGGCCACCACGCAGAGGTCGGGACAGGCAAAGACGCCCTTGCCATCTTCATGCAGGTTGTCGGTCCAAACATCGATCCACCCCGTTTCGGGGACCGGCGCAAACCACCGGATTGTCCCCGCGCGTCATGTACTTTGCCCGAACCGCGAATGCCAAGGAACTTTTTTGCGACGGTCCCTGACAAGCGCTTTGCCAAGGGAAACAACCTTTGGAACGCTAAAAACTTGGACAGGAAGCGCAGGTAGCCCCTTTCACCGTCCAGAAACTGTGCACCGGGCGCCGCGTCTTGCCCCAAGGCACCAAGCTTGACGTTCCGCGAATCAGCGTAAGCCGCGCCAGACAGGTATCTGAAAAGGGCTTGCCCGGGCAAAAAAGCGCCCTGAAAACATGCGTTCCACGGAGGGGATCACAGTCGATTCAACCGGGAATTGCAGGGGCCGCAAAGGAAATGCGCATCGGGACATTTCGCCCCGCAAATCATGGCCGGAAACCGCCGGCAGTCGTTAAGATTTGTTGTAATTCATTAACGCGGAAAGTACTCTGAAACAGACCAATAACGAGTATTTGGAGGAAGACCTTTGAAAGAAGACATCAAGACAGAAGAACAGATCGCGGACCCCAAGCGCCGGGCCGCTCTGCGCAAGTTTGGCAAAGGCCTCGGCCTTGGCGCTGGTGCGTTGATCGTGACTTCGCTGGACGCTCGCCGCGCATCGGCAGCCCCCAGCAACTCGGCTTGCGGCAGCCCGCCGTGCGGGAAAAACAAATAACAGGCACTATAGGTGTGGTCAGGTAACGCCGCCGCCCACAACAAGTGGAAATACATCGAGGTCTGCCCCTTCGGGCAGGCCTCTGTCGTCAGGTCAACGCTCAGCGGCGCAGCGATCAGCATTGACCCGGCATTGGCCGCCGTGGTTTCGCGGCTGGCGGAAGGCGCGGCACTGGACGATCTCGCGGCCTTGGCCGCTATTGATTTCGATGTGTCCCCATCCGACTTCCTCGACGAATTCGCCAAAATCGAGCGATCCTGGCAGGACATTGGTCTGTTTGACGGGCCCCATGTCTACGACTGCCCCGGCAGCGACATTCAGGACAGTGCGCAGACCCGGGTCGGCATCCTGACGAATGGCCATCGGTCCCTTCTGTTGCTGTGCGAGGATGCGGTCCTGTCGGCACAACTGCGTTTTGTCTTTGGCCGTTTCCTGACCGAAGACGCCCCGACCTCGCCCCCGACGACCCTGACCGTTGCAACCTCGGGGGATCTTTATTGCGTCCGCCTTGACGGCCAGCCGCTGTGGGAGCCTTGCGGCCTTGTCGAGGCACGCTCATTCTGCACGCGGACGATTGCGGAAACCCTGACCTCGGGTCTTTCGGGAGTGAGCCTTCACGCCGGCGCGGTGGCTGGCCCCCAAGGGGCCGTTGCCTTTACCGGCACCAGCGGCAGCGGCAAGTCGACTCTTGTCGGCAACCTCGTCAGCGAGGGATACCGTTTCGTGACGGATGACATCCTGCCGATCGGCTTGTCGGGGGATTGTGTCTATTCCTTCCCTGTCCCGCTGGCGATGAAACAGGGCGGCGGCAAGCTTCCGGCGCTCGACGCGATCTACCAAAACCTGCTGGTTACGCAGGACAGCCCCCGCGACGGGGTGCATTACGCAGATTTCTCTGCGCCCGAAGATCGGATCACGGCCTTCCCTTTTCGCGCACTGGTCTTGCCCAGCTACGTTCCCGATGCCGAAAACCAGTTCTACCAGCTTGACCCAAGGGACTGCCTGAATGACATTCTCGTGGCGGGAACGCATTTCCCCACGGGGTCGATTTCGTCGCTCCTGAAACTGCTGGAAAACGTGCCGATTTACCGGCTGATCTTTCGATCAACGCAATTCTCCCTCGAGTCCAGCAAGCAACTGCTGGAACAGGTTGCGGGTCCGGTCCCATGCTAAAGCATCTCGCAGCCTGCCCCTCGGCCGAGCATCGTGCGCTTCTGGGGCTTTTGGCTCCGGCCTTGGGGCACTCCCCCGCGCCGGGGCTAGAGCAAGACCTGAAAAACAGCGATGCGGTCAAACTGGCCGATGCCGCACAATCGGCCTATGTGCAGACGCTGGTCTGGAAAGCCTTTCGGGATTTCCCCGATTTGCAGGCCTGCATTCCCGAAGACCTGCTAATCTTTTTCGAGGAAATGCGGCGCGGCAACGGACAATACAATCAACTGGCGCAGGCCGATCTTGCCCGGGCCGGAGACCTCCTTGCCGCGGAAGGTTTGCGCGGGTGCATTCTGAAAGGCGGCGCGGAACTGGTCGCGCCCAGTTGGGACGATCCGGCGGACCGCTTTATCGGTGACCTCGACATTCTGGTCGATGAACCCGCCGGACGCGCGCTTGAAACGCTGATGAAGGCCGGCGCGATCTGTCCCAGCGAATGGCCCATCGACCCCGAAGAAGAAACGGACAAAAAGCATTACCCGGCCATCGCCCTGCCCGACTCGGTCATCGAAATGGAGCTGCATTCACGGCTGGTGGATCTGGAGACCAATGACATTCTGGAACCGGCGCAGGTGCTGGACAATGCTCAGGTGACCGGCTTGAACGGCATCCTCGTGCCAACCCTGCGTGACCGCATCCTTCACCATGTCATTCACGCGCAGGTCAATCACCGCGCGTATCGGAATTTCGACATCCAGCCGCGTTCCATCATAGATCACGCCATGTTGCTGGGCAGACTGACCTCAGATGAAAAGCATAGCATCCGGGAAACCTTTGTGTCGCTCGGCCTGAACCGCGAGTTCGATACGCTGGACGCCCTGACGGATCTGGTTCTGTACGGACACCCGCCCAAAGGCGAGGATTCCGACTGGATCGACCGCGCCTTGCTCTTGTACGGCCAGCCAGACCTGCGCTGGAAAACGGAAACGCGCAAGTTCTATGCCGCCCTTGTCTGGCGCGCTCTGTTTCACAAACCGTCCCGCCAGCGATACTGGCGCCTGATCCGTTCCCCCCGCGAATTGATGCGGGTCTGGCGGCACAGCAAGGACAAGATCCGGCACCAGACACGGTGACGCCCTTCGGGGGCAACACCGCATGCGCAGAGTCAGAAGAACTGCCGAACCTTGGAGAGGTTTTTCATGGCAAGGGCACCCACCCCGCCAACGCCATTTGTGCGGAGCGCGCGGTAATCTTCGCGGCTTTTGCGCAGGATCTTGGCGATTGACTTGTTGCTTTCCCCGCCGACACGCATCTTGACGAAAACCTCCGGGACATAGGCCAGACGCACGCCGCCTTTGACCATGTAGCGCAGCATGGCGTCATAATCCGCCGCGATCCGAAAGCTGGTATCGTACAGCCCCCAGCGTTCATAGACCTCACGCCGCAGGTAAAGCGTGGGATGCGGCGGCATCCACCCGTGGCGAACCGCGCGCATCGTGTACTCGCCTGACCGCCACTTGCGGATGACGCGACTGGTATCCGCCTCGGCGACATAGTCGAGATCACCGTAGACACCTTCGACCGCGGGATCCTCCATCGCCTTGGCCACGCTTTCAAGAATCCGGTCCGACGCAAAGAAATCATCGGAATGCATCAAGCCGATCACATCCCCGGTGCAACGCGCGATCCCCTTGTTGATGGCATCGTAAATGCCGCCGTCCGGCTCACTGATCAACGACACTCCGGCGCGCATCTTTTCGCGGATCAGGTCCAGCGTGCCGTCCGTCGACCCGCCATCCTGAATCACATGTTCGATGTCCGGATGTGTCTGAGCGGCGACACTGTCCAACGCATCGCCAAGCGTGCCGACGCGGTTGTAGACGGCGGTGACAACAGAAATCTTGGTCACGATTATGCTCTTTCGACTGGGCGTTGAGGCCGCGGCCCATGAATCAAATGACGATCTGGCATAGCGCCAAAAGGGAAACGGAACCAGACAGGCTGGTTCCGATCTAAACGTTTCGGCCCGACGCGGCACCGCTTGTTCATGGCTTGGCAGCGTCGGGGGGGGGCTTGGCGTCAGAGCTGTCGACCGGCAGCGTTCAGCAGCGACGGGAAGGCCTGTTGCAGCGCCCGGCCCCATTTGGTGATGGGCTGCTCTTCGATAAAGACCACATCGTTGGGCCGCATCTGGAACTGGGTGGCAAGGATCATATTCGCCGCGTTGCCCGCGTTCAGGTGGTAAGCCACGATCTCACCGACCTTGCTGGGATCGTTGCTGCCGCGCAGGACATAGATCTCGGTCGGATCACCGGTTGTCGTATCAAAACCGCCTTCGCCATACAGCACGTCGGCAAGGGTCGCTTGATGTCCGTAAGGCAGTGCAAAACGGTTCTGCTTGTTCACTTCACCGCTGAGATAGACATAGTCACGCTGTTCGGCGTCCAGCTTGGTGCGGGTTTCGAACAGGTCACGCTGCTCAACAAGCGCACCGCGGCGAATGGCGATCTCGGTGCTCAACGCCTGCAACGCGGTGCTGCGCGCCGACGACCGGAGTGTGATGACGTCGATCTTGGTCTTGTAGAACTCGAAGGCGCGATCAAGGTCATAGGTCGTGTCGACATAGACCGCATCGCCCGCAACCAGCAGCGTGTCCTTGATGGACGGCTGGGCCCGGTAGGTTTCAACCGGAATCTGGTACAGGGTGCCGTCGCGATAAATTCGGATCGAGGCGAACTCCTCATCCCGAACGGCAAGGCCGCCTGCGGTGATCAACGCCTGACCAAGCGTCAGGTTGTTCGGCGTCACCGGAACCAGCTTCGCCGCCTTTACGGCACCGCCAACAGCCACTTTCTGAGAGTTGAACTCGGCCACTTCGAGGCTGAAGGACGGATCAATCTGATTGGACACCAGCGCCTGGAATAGCTGATCCTCAGCCTGTTGAAGCGTCAGGCCCGCCAGTTGCACCGCGCCGATTTCCGGGATCGCAATCGTCCCGTCATCCCGGACGGTATACCCTTGGCGTCGGTTCTGTGCGGCCAGGAGGCCGGAAAGTTGTTCGACCGTCGTTCCCGCGCCACGGGTTGCCAGCAAGAGAACATCGCCAACGCCGATACGATAGGGTTGCGGGGCAATGTCCGGCAGCGGCCGGTATTCAAGACGCTGACGGCCGGTATCCGGAAGGTAGGGTGCCGCCGGCATGGCCCCGGCCCCGGCCGTAGCCCCATATGACCCGGCGAATGCGTAGAACACATCAGGCAGCGCCCGCGGCGTGTACGCCGAAGCGTTGGCATAGGCCACCGCCTTGGGCGTCATTTCGACGACGGCCACCGGCTGTTCGCCTTTGCGCTCCCGGACTTTGGGGCTGTTGTAGGATACCCCGCACCCTGCAAGCACCGCTGCTCCGCCGATTGCCAGAACAGCCACTCGCGCCCACCGTCCGACAGTCCCCGAATTTATCAAACCACTCCGCAAGGTGACCCCCTAATCTTCCGAGAGCCCGGTTCCGACTGGAAATTCACATGCCCAGCGGCGCATCAGGCTGCATCGACCTTGACCGAAAAAATTACTAAATGATGTACCCCGCAGCGCCCCCCAAAGCGATAAGAGCCATTGACCAGCAGGCTCATCGCCGGGAAAAGCGGCAATTCTGCAACAAGACCAGAAAAACCACAAAGACCTGTGGAAAAGAGGAACACACCCACAGGTTGCCGCGGGTGTGTCCTATTTTTGTCAAATTTTCCGGATCGGGGAAAGTCAGGCGCCGCCGCGACGGGCAACAACGCTCAGTGTCCGCCAGAAAATCCACATCTCAAGCGCCATGTTCATGTTCGAGATATAGTAGAGATCCGCCTGAACCTTGCGGCGGGTCGCATCCATACCTTCGACATACCCCAGCTCCGTCTGGGCAAGACCGCTGATGCCCGGACGCACGGCGTGGCGTTCACGGTAACCCGGGATCTTTTCCAGGTATTCCACCGCATGGTCAAAGTAATCCGGACGCGGGCCGATCAGGCTCATCTGCCCCATGAGGACATTGAGGACCTGCGGAAGCTCATCGATCCGCGATTTCCGCATGAAGCCGCCAAGCTTGGTGATACGGTCGGTTTCCAGCGGGCAGTTCGCGCCACGGCTGACTTTGGGGACAGCGCGCATTGTGCGGAACTTGATGGCCTTGAAGGGTTTGCAGTCACGTCCCATCCGAGGCTGGACGAAGAACAGAGACCCTTTGTTGTAGAACGGGTTCAAAATCAGGATGGCCAGCGCCGCAACAGCGAGGGCCGGAAGCAAAAGAACGCTCATCACGATATCGAAAAAACGCTTTGTCACGCGAAAACCAAGCGTGCGGACCGGTGTGGTCTGTTGAAACGACGGGGCGGTGGAAATCACCGTGTCGTCCAGAACTTTTACGTCAAACATGTCGCCCCCTGGAGGAAAAATTCGGGTTAAACGCTGCACTTGCACAGTAACGAAACTTGACCATCCTTTAGGATAGCGGTTCGCCTCAAGTCAATTAACAAAACCTTAAAGGCGGACCCGTGAGTCTTGGACGGCACAATTTTGCGCAGTTTTCGCGCAAAATCGATAATTTTTTTAGGATTCAGAGGTTTGAAGCAGCCGAACATTGCTCATGCACCACGCCTTTGAGCCAGGTGCACAGCCCGGCACATGATCTCCAAAAAGTTGAAACCGCAGAAATTTCAAAGCACTGTGCAGGTGCAGAATCGCAACTTCCGATGGGTCAGCCGCGTCCGTAGATGCCCGAGTTTTCACCATCATTGTTAACGAATGGGCGGCAATACTCTGCCCGCGCGCTCTCAATTTGCGCGGATCCGCAATCACGCGTGGACATAGGTCACTTTATTCTCTTCGATCAAAGCCGCCGAGAGCACTCCGGTTGCATAGGCACCGGTATCGGTGGGAATTCGCCCCTCCGCCGCCTGTGGCACCTCCGTGATCGTGTGCCCGTGCACAACCCACAGTCCGTCGGACCGCGCCTTGCGTTTGAAATCGGGGTGCCCCCAAAGGAAATTGCCACCCTCTTGATGATTGATCGGCAGAGATGGATCCGCGCCGGCGTGGGTCACAACCACGTTCCCCGTCTGCCATGTCAACGGCAGGTTCGCCAACCAGTCGATGACATCTCCGCCCATGGCCTCGGCCAGGCGATCACGCATCTCGATCCACTCACCCGCGGGACGTTCGCCCAAAACCGGCGGGACGCGATAACTGGCCAAGGTTTGCAAGCCGCCATAACGCAGCCAGCGGGCGCCGTGCGCCACCGGGTCGTCCAGAACATCTAGCAGCATCTTTTCGTGGTTCCCCATGATGCAATGCATCAGGTCCCCCGCCGCCTCGCTCAGGACAGTGAGGCGCCGCAGAACGCGGGCGGTTTCCTCGCCCCGGTCGACGTAGTCGCCGACCAGCACCAACAACGCCTCGGGGTGGCGCATTTCGTCCAGCCGGGTCAGCAGACGGTCAAAAAGCCGGTCACATCCGTGAATGTCCCCCACGGCAAAAAACGGAACATCGGGGCGCGGCGGCCCCATCGGAGGGGACGGATCGTCCGGGGTCGTTTTACGGTTACGAAGAATCATGTCCCAAGATGTAAGTTGTTCGACGCCCAGCGCAAAGCGGGAAGCAGGCGGCCCCAAGCGCCATTTTCGCGATACCGGCCATGGCAGGTTTTCACTTTACCCGCATAGGGTGAATCGGTGACACTTCGAACCATGGATGCGCGTGCCAATTGGGCCACGAACAGAAGGTAGCCGCGTTTCGTCAGGGATCCGTTAACCGCCTGATACGAAGTCATTTGCCTTGAATCGGCCGCAGGGGTGACACTGCGCGCGCAAGACAACAAACAACAAGAGGCAGAGCCATGATCTTTCTGACCGGACTACTGGGCATGATGGCGCTTGGTTCTCTTGCCTTCATCAGCTTCGACACCGGCGACGATCAGGACGACGACGCAGAACCCGACAAGATCGAAGAAGACGGCGAAGAGGGGCAGGATCCCATCGCGGACATCCTTGCCAATCTTGGCGTTTCGGAAGAGGCGGCCGCGGACCCCGGTGACACCGTCGAACCGACGCCCACCACCGAACCGGCCCCGACCAACGCCGAAGCGCCGGCACCCGAAGGGCCGCCGGAGTCGCAACTGGACGGCTCCGGGGTCGACGATCTCATCTTTGGCACCGAAAGCGATGATGTGATACGGGGGCACGATGGTGGAGATACGCTGGACGGTGGCGACGGGAACGACACGCTGGAGGGCAATGACGGTCCCGATGACCTTTACGGCGGCGGCGGAACGGATTCCCTGTCCGGCGGCAGTGGTCATGACACGTTGAACGGTGGCGACGGGGCCGACATTTTGCGCGGCGGCACCCATGACGATGCGCTGCACGGGCGTTCGGGCGCGGACACGCTTATGGGCGACATGGGCGCGGACACACTTTTTGGTGCTGACGGCGCGGATCTTTTGTCCGGCGTCCATCTCGACAGCGATGGCGAAGATGCGGACGCCCGCGACTATCTCAACGGTGGCACCGGCGATGACACCATTGTCGCCGGGAATGACGATGTGGTCTCTCTTGGGACAGGTGCCGACGTGCTTGTTCTTGGCGACTGGATGACGGGCCAGGGGGCGACCCTGCTGGATTTTGACGATGACGAGGACCAGTTGATGGTCGTCTATGACGATGCAGCCCATGGCGGGGAACCGGAAATGGAAATGCGACCCAGCGCCGATAACCCCTCGATGACAGAGATTCTGCTGGGCGACGAGGTGCTGGCCACCCTTCCCACAGAGGACGCGCCAGACCTGGAAAACGTTGTGTTGATCGCCGAAAGTTCGCTTGCCGACCTCGGCCTTGATGCAGTCACCCTGCGCCACGCGATCTGATTGATGCCCCGGCACGCCGATGGCCCCATGTCACCGCATGGGGCCTCATTGATTCAGGCGGTAAAAAACTAATTAAAATGGCAAGTTAAGCCCAATTTTCCGCCACAAATCAGCCCATTCCGCGCCAGTCCCAACGCCGAAATTGCCCTCAAAGAGGGGTGAGTCATGGCGTCATTCAACATGTCCCTGGCATCGGCGACAGCCACGGGGACTTTCGTCAAGGATAGTCATTTCGGAACCAATGCGCTGCATGACATCAATGTCGGCGGCAATGGGGATATGCTGCCCCATGACGGCTTTGTTGCGGCTGTCGACGCGCTTGACCTGACGCATATGCGTTATCCCGGCGGTCATGCCGAAAACACCTTGGACATCACCCGCCTTGAGAACGGCCAGTTGCGGGCCGAGGTGCGGGCCTTCATGGATTGGGTCGTTGCCAACAGCACGCCGGACAACATGATCCGGGTGACCATTGTCCTGCCGACCAAGGTGGACATTCCCGCCGCCCAGATCGAAGCCTTCGTCTATCTCTTGCTGCAAGAATACGGCGATCACGTCGCGGCACTGGAAATCGGCAACGAATACTCGATCGGCAAGCGGGTGGATGGTTTCGACCGCAGCACCCACCCCGAGGACAATCCAGACAGCGATTTCGTGTCCTCCATGACCGAGACAGAGTATGGCATTGCCGCTAACCGGGTCATCAATGCCGCGCAGGACGCCATTGACCGGCTGGATTCGGATTATCCCGCGCTGGACCATGATCCCGCGATCCTTATTCAGCTTGGCGATCCAAGCGGCGCAGGCAGCGCCTACAAGGGCAACGGGAACTTCAACGAGGCCAGCGAAGCCATCCTCGCGTGGCTTGATCCCCGTGCTCTGGATGCCATCGACGGGGCTGTGGCCCACTATTACTACAACACCCAGCACACGGACTCTGTGGTTTTCGAGGACACCAACCAGAAGGTGCGCAGCATCGACCTGCGCATCGACGGTTTCAGCCAGCTTCTTGGCCGCGAGGTGCCTGTCTATATCACCGAATGGAATGTGCTGAATTCCAACATGAACCAACAGGGTATGGCGGCGGCCTCGACCCTTGTCGAAATGTTCGAATTCATCGTTCAGGTGGATACCCAAGACGCTTTTATCTGGCCGCTTCAACACCGGACCTCGAACACAATCGCGGGCAACCGCAGCGCCGATGACATGGACCTTTCGGCCGGAGGCGCGGCCTTTCAGCTGATGGCCGACAACCTGCGCCCCGAAACCAGCGGCGAAACCGGCCATGTCGAACGATTTGAAAGCATTCAAACCGAGTGGACCGGCAGTAGCGGCGAGGTCGAGATCAACTATTTCGCCAGCCCCTATCACGACGTGATCTATGTCTCGCTGCGCGATCTGGAGCCGGGCACAATAACGCTGGACCTTTCGCCCTTCCTCGACGAGGCCACTTCGGTCCAAGTCACACGCCTGACCATGGACCGTTCAACCTCGGACGGGCTAAGCGATCTTGCGGATGACAACGGACTGAACCGGATCGGGCGGCGCTATATCGATGCCGAGGAACTGGCGTTTCTGTCCGATTTGGTCTTTTTCGACGATACAAACAAGAACCACCTGCAACAGACCAGCGACGGTCAGTACCGGACCTATCTGCCCACCGCGACAGGGATCGTTGCCTTGGCCGTGAACCCGCAGGACATCACGGATTACTATTTCGCAACCGAAGTGGATGTTTCGCCGCAATTGATTGACCTGCCGGGTGACTACCTGAACAGCGGCGAGGCCCGGCTGCACCTGATGCCCTATGACGTGGTGCAGGTCGTTGTCGAAAAGAAATGGGTGCAAGAAGGCACAAACGCCGATGAAGTCCTCACCGGCGGCGTTGGGCAAGACGTGGTGTTGGCGCGCGGCGGCAATGACAGGGTGTCTACCGGCGAAGGCGACGACACGGTCAAGGGTGGCCACGGGAATGACCACCTTTCTGCCGGCTCGGGCAATGACTCGATCGTCGCGGGCACCGGGAATGACACGGTGCTGGCCGGAGCGGGGGATGACCTGATCGTGGCCGGGACCGGAACCAAGACGATCGACGGCGGCGCGGGCAAAGACACCGTTCAGCTGGACCTGGCCAGAGGCGCCTACACCGCCACCATCAGCAACGGCCAGCTGCGCCTTGTTGGCGACGATCTGGATGCCCGGCTGACCGGGGTCGAATATCTTGCCTTCGATGATCAGGTGATCTCTGTCACCGACTATCTCAAAGACCTTGGCGGCACCCCGACCGGCCAGTATGGCACCGCCGCCAACGACCGTCTGACCGGAACAAGTGGCGGAGAAATCCTGAGCGGCAATGCCGGGCACGACGTTCTGGTCGGCCAAAGCGGCCATGACACCCTGATGGGCGGCGACGGCACGGACCTTCTGATTGCCGAAGCGCGCGGCCTTTACGGAACGACGACTTCGGAAATGGTCTATCGCATCTACAAGGCCGTTTTCGGTCGCGAACCGGATGTAAACGGGCACCAGTTCTGGGTGATCCAACTGGCCTCGTCGGCCATGACACATGCCGAGGTTTCGCAAGGCTTCATGAACTCGCGCGAGTTTCAGCGGACCTATGGCGATACCACCGATGCCGAGTTCATCACCCTGCTTTACCGCAATGTGCTGGGACGGTCGCCTGATCCCGGCGGCATGGAGGCATGGCTATCCAAGCTAGCGGACGGGATGACACGGCAGACCGTAGTCCGACACTTTGCCGAAAGCCCGGAAAACAAGGCGTCCACGCTCGAGTCGCAGAATGCGTTTGACGCCCGTTGGGACGTGACGTCTTCGACGGACGAACTGTATCGCATTCACGAGGCCTTGTTCGGTACGCCGCCGGACGCCGCCGATTTCCAGCTTTGGATGCAGGATCTTGCAGAGGGCGGCCCGTTGTCCGCAACCCTTGATGCGATTATGGCCTCGACCCAGTACCAAAGCGGGCCCGGCGCATTGTCGGACTCCGGTTTCGTCACCCGTGTTTATCGCAACGTGCTGGACCGCGCGCCGGACAGCACCGAACTGGCCCGCTGGACGGCCGAGCTTGGCTCCGGACGCGACCGCGCCGATGTGCTGCTGGACATGCTGGAAACCCCGGAGTTTGTTCAGGAGGCCGCCGCCGACGTCAAAGCCTATATGCAGGCCCTTGGACTGGATGACGTGCTGGAGGCCGGCTCTGGCAATGACATCCTGTCCGGTGGGCAATATTGCGACAGTTTCGTTTTTGACACAGATGACGATGGCACCCACATCGTCACCGATCTGGAACCTTGGGACATGATCGACCTGTCCGATTTCGGCTATGCCGACGCCGATGCCGCCCTTGCCCGGATGAGCCAGCAAGGCGACGACGTTGTTTTCCGGGATCAGGGCGTGACCGTGATCTTCAACGATCAGACGCTCGACGAGATTACCGCGGACATGATCCTTTACGCCTGACCCCCGACAGCTGTCATTCGTTCACGGCATGGCCGGTCGTCGGGCCGGACCGCTTGACTCTGCTTCCGATCCCCGCCAATCCCGATAAAAATGCTCGGAAGGCAGCGTGCGGCGCGGCTCTCCCTGCGTTCGAAGGAGGCAGTCAATGCAGCGTCGGCACCACTCAGCCACCGAGCGGATACTCTTCGGCATCGCCATCCTGATCGCCGCTTTTTGCGCCCTGCCCCACCTCGGCGTGCTGCTGGCCGCGCTGTCGGCGGAAAGCGATACACTCTCCCATCTCGCTGATACCGTCCTTGCACGCTACACCGGCACCACCCTGATCCTGCTGGCGCTGGTGGCACTGGGAACCTTTCTGATCGGCACCGGGGCGGCATGGCTGGTGGTGATGACCGAGTTCACCGGCCGACGCATCCTTGAGGTGGCTCTGGTTCTGCCACTGGCCTTTCCCGCCTATGTCATCGCCTATGCCTATACCCACCTGCTGGACCACCCCGGCATCGTGCAGGCCACGCTGCGCGATTTGACCGGCTGGGGCCCGCGCGATTATTGGTTCCCCGAGATCCGATCGACCGGCGGGGCCGCGACCATGCTGATGCTGGTGCTGTATCCCTACGTCTACCTTCTGGCCCGTGCGGCATTTCTTGCGCAAAGCGCGACAACGGTCTTTGCCGCGCGCTCGCTTGGGCGCACGCCGCTGGGCGCTTTCCTGACAGTGACGCTTCCGATGGCGCGCCCGGCCATCGCGGCGGGTGTTCTGCTGACCGCGATGGAGACCATCGCCGACTATGGCACGGTCTCGTACTTTGGCGTCCAGACCTTTGCCACCGGCATCTACACCAGTTGGTTTTCGCTGGCCGACCGCGCCGGGGCCGCGCAGCTTGCGCTGGGCCTGCTGGCCTTTGCCCTGCTGCTGGCGGTGCTGGAGAGGAACAGCCGCGGTCAGGCCCGCTATCACGCCGGTCGCCGCAACGAACCGGCCCCGCGTGCGCCGCTGACCGGGGCGCTCAACTGGGCTGCAACGCTGGCCTGCGCCATGCCGGTGCTGCTGGGCGCGGTCATCCCTGCGGTGGCCCTGCTGACGATGGCCATCGGGTCGGAACAGGACCTGCTCAGCCGCCGCTACATCCGCTTTATCGAGAACTCGCTGACGCTTGCCACTGTTGCCGCACTGGTCACGGTGGCCGCCGCCATTACCCTTGGCAGCGTCAGCCGCATCCTGCCCGGACGGCTTTCGGGCACTACGCTGTATATCGGACGATTGGGCTATGCGGTTCCGGGTGGGGTCATTGCGGTTGGCCTGTTGGTGCCCTTCGCCGCCTTCGACAATGCGCTGGACAGCTGGATGCGCGACACCTTCGACATCTCCACCGGCCTGTTGTTCACCGGGTCGATCTGGGTGCTGATCGGCGCATACATGATCCGCTTTCTGGCCGCCGCGATTGGTGCCTATGAGGGCGGCATTTCCGCCGTCAGCCCCAATATCGACGCCGCGGCGCGGGTGCTGGGCCAAAACGCCATGGGCACTGTGCGCCGTATCCACATGCCGCTGCTTCGCCCCAGCCTGATGACGGCTGCATTGATCGTCTTTGTCGACGTGATGAAAGAGCTGCCCGCCACGTTGATCATGCGCCCGTTCAACTATGACACACTGGCGGTTCAGGCCCACCGGCTGGCCGCCGACGAACGACTAGAGGGCGCCGCCGTGCCCAGCCTTGTCATTGCCGCGCTTGGCCTTCTGCCGGTTATCCTGCTGATCCGCCGGATGCGCCGAAGGGGCTAAAGGCCTAGTCCGGCATCCCGGCCTGTCGCAACTGGTCCAGATACCGCTCTCGGATACCCTCGGGCTGCCAGGCCGTCGGCACCCATGCCCGTTCTTCCCTCAGACCATAGCCCGGTTCCTTGTCCAGAAACCGTTGCAAGGCCGTGCGGGCCTCCGGGATCTGCCCCAGACAGACATGGATCGTCGCCAGCGTCTTGGCCGAGGGCACCGGCGGTGAGCTCATGCTTTGCATCCACGTCAGCGCTTCTTCGCAATCCCCCTTTTGCCAATACGCCCAGCCAAGCTGCCAGCGCAGCCAGTCCCCGTGCAGCGGATCCACCGCCTTGGCCTGAAACAGCACCTCGATGGCACGATCCGTCTGGCCCAGATGCAGCAAAGGCCGCGACATGCCGATCAACACCAGCGAATCCGACGGGTTCAATTCCGCCGCACGTTCGAAATGCAGCACTGCCTCTTGCAGTTGGCCCGTGCGCGACAAAACCCGGCCCATGGTGAATTGCGACATGTAATTTTCCGGCGCCAGGCGCATGGCGGTTTCGGCCAGGTCCACGGCTTCGGCCAGCACCTCGTCGCGTGGCTTGATCCAACCGGTTTGCGCCGCAACCCCCAGCATCAGCGAGGTTCCAATATACCCCCAGGCCGAGTCCGGCTCTTCGCGGATCGAAGTCCGCTCTAACGCCAGCGCCTTGACCCAGTTCTCATGGCTGAGCTGGCTCATCAGCTTGCGGGCCTGCAAGCCACGCAGCCGGGAATCAACGCCTCTCTCCGCGGTCCGGATCGGCAAATCCGTCAACAAGGATTGCCCGACGACCGACGCCACCTGCCGGACAATCTCGTTCTGCACGGCAAAGAGATCATGCAGGTCGCGCTCATAGCTGTCGGCAAAAACATGCGCGCCGCTGGCCGTTTCCACCAACTGCACCGTCACGCGCAGCCGGGTACCGTCGAACTGCTGGCTGCCTTCGACGACATAACCCGCGCCCAGCGCCCGCCCGATCCGACGCACATCCGTGGGCTTATCGCGAAACTGAAAGCTGGAGTTTCGGGCGATGACCAAGAACTGCGGAAAGCGGGCCAACTCGGTTATGATGCCCTCGGCCAGCGCGTCGCTCAGGTATCCTTGCTGTGGGGGCGGGCTCAGGTCTTCCAGCGGCAAGACCGCGACCACCGGCGCGCGTGTATGTGCGTCGCGGCCGGGCCAGAGGACAAGGGCCAGCGCGACAAGGCAGGTCAGGACACCCCCCGCCACCACCGCCGCGCGTTTGCGGAACGGGGTCCACAGACCCTGTCGCGGTGCCTCGGGCGGGACAAAACGATACCCCTTGCGTGGCACCGTCTGGATGATCCTGCGCCCGCCATCCTCCAGCACGCTGCGGATCTCGGCGATGCATTGCACAAGGCTGTCGTCCCCGACGGTGCGCCCCTCCCAGACGGCAGCGGTGAACTCTGCCTTTGTCACTGTCCGGTTGGGCGAAGCCGCAAGCAGCCTTAGCACCTCGCGGGTCTGCGGACGCAGCTCCACCAGCTTGCCGGATTCGTCTGTCAGGGCACCGTTCGATCCGTCCAGAACATGGCCCGTTTTCTTGATTTCGTAAATTTTCACCGGTTTTCGTTCGGAAAATCCGCGGTCAGCCCGCTTGCTGGGATCATACGACACTTGGCGCGCCCGACCAAATTCTTGCCGCGCCCCGCATTGATTGGAGGATGGAATGACCCGCAGTTTTCTTGCACTGACGCTTGTTGCGCTCGCCCTGCCCGCCTTGGCACATGACCCGATCGAATGGAACGGATCGACCATTCACGTGCTTCTGGACAAGGACGCAACCGGCGGGTCCCTTGGGATGTTCACGTCGCGCTTTCCCGGCCCCGGCGGACCGCCGCGACACGTTCACGACGATGCCGGAGAGGCCTTTTACGTGCTGGAGGGCGGTGCCGATTTCCTTGCCGATGGCGAGGTGATCCACGTATCGCAGGGCGAAGCCGTCTTTGTGCAAAAGGGGGTGGATCACACCTTTCACCTGACCGGCGACTCCGGGGGCAAGATCCTTGTGATCGTGACACCTGGCGGGTTCGAGGGCTTCTTCGAGGCCACCAAACATCTCAAGCTGCCCGATGACATGGACGAGCTGAACCGCATCTCGGCCGAATTCGGGCAGATCTTTACCGGGCCGCCGCTGGCCGCCCAGTGACCTGGCCAAGGTCGCAAGAAAAAGGCGGGGTCTCCCCCGCCTTTTCCGCCTGTATGAGTGCCGGTTTATTTCCAGCCAACCTCGTTAAAGATCTTTTGCGCCGTCGGGATGTTCTTGGCGACCGCCGACAGATCTACGTCATCGGGTTTGAAAAAGCCCAGTTCCGCCACGGTCGGGCTGAGGCCCACGCCGGGAACCGCCGGGTATTCATCGTTGCCCGCCGAGAAATACTTCTGCGCCTGATCGCTGGCGAGGTATTCAAGGAACTTGATGGCGTTGTCCTTGTTCGGCGCATGTGCGGCCACGCCGCCGCCCGACAGGTTCATATGCGCACCGGTGCCGTCCTGGTTCGGGAAGATCCAGCCGATGTTCTCGACACCTTCGGTCACGCCGCTGACATCCATGCGGAAGACGCGCGCGAAGTAATAGGTGTTGGACAGGACGATGTCGCATTCACCCGACACGATGCCGCGCAGCTGGTCGGTGTCACCGCCCTGCGGATCGCGGGCAAAGTTGGCCACCACACCCGAGGCCCAGTCACGAGCGGCATCTTCGCCCATGTGTTCAACCATCGCGGCCAGCAAAGTCTGCATATATGCGTTGGTGCCCGACCGGATGCACACCTTGCCCGCGAATTTGGGATCGGCAAGGTCCTCATAGGTCAGCGGCGGCTCTGTCACGTCCTGCTTGTCGTAAAAGATGATCCGCGCGCGCTGGGAAAAGCCGAACCATTCGTTTTCGGCATCCTGAAGATAGGCCGGAACACGCGCCTCAAGAACGGCGCTTTCGATCGGCTGAAGAACACCAGCATCCTTGGCACGTTCAAGACGCGACGTGTCGACCGTCAGCAGGATGTCCGCGGGCGAATTGCGGCCTTCGGCCTGCATCCGGGCGATCAGCTCGTCGGCATTGCCCTCGATCCGGTTGATGGTGATGCCGGTGGCATCTTCAAAGTCCGAATACAGACGCTCGTCGGTGTCGTAGTGCCGCGAGGAATAGATGTTCACCTCGCCTTCGGCGATGGCAGCGGCCGGGGCCAGCACGGTCGACGCAAGCAGCGCAACGGTGCCAAGACGGGTTGTGAAGGTCATGCTTCTCTCCGATTGGACTCAATCCTTACTGTTTTAGTCAATTACAGGATCGCTCCGCGGATGCAAGCCCCGCCCGGCACGAATTTTGCTTGCGGCGGTGGCTTGCCGAAACCAGAACCCCGACCGTCAATCCTGCAAAGCGCGACAATCGCATGATTTTTTAAAGAACATCGAAGATTCAGATTTTTCGCTACAACCTGTAGTGTTACGACTTTTGCAACGCAGGACAAAAAGGCGCGCACATGGCCTCGATCGTGATCATGGAAGACGACACCTTGTTTGCCGACCTCGTCGGGCAAACCCTTGTCACGGCCGGACATGAGGTTACGCTGGCCCAGACCGGCGCAGAGGCGCTGGAACTGGTCAAGCACCGCAAGATCGACCTTGTTATCGTCGATATCCTGATCAAGATCCAAGGTCAGCTCGTGCCCGAAGGCGGATTGCTGTTCCTGACCCGCTTGCGGCAACAACTGCCCACCCGGCCCTTTGCAACGCCTGCCGATATTCCGGCCATCGCCATGTCGGGCGCGGTCAACAATCCATGGAACAAAGACCTGCTGCAAACAGCGCAAAGCTTTGGCGCGAACGAGGTACTGGGCAAGCCCTTTCCGCCCGCGCGGCTGCTGGAGGCAGTGGAACGCCTGCTGGCCGAAACATCCTCCGACCAGCGTTGACGACGGTGCTCAGGCCCGCTGGAAGGTGATCGTCAGCCCAACCAGTTCCGTCCCTTTCAGAAAATAGGGCACCACGCGCATTTCCTGCATGTGACCGGCAAATTCGAATGTCTCGGTCCGGGTCTTTTGCCGCGTCAGCACATCGCTGCACACGTCCGCCAGTTTGGGAAAATTCTCGGACGGCAGGCCCACTTGGCTGATGTGCCCCATGTGCGCACCGCGTTCTGACAGACCGAACAGCTGAACCGCATTGCGCGACGCGCTTTTGATGTTCAACTTGGTGTCCACCACCAAAAGCGGCAGCGGAAGAACCTCTTGCGTGGCTGTCTGCTCGGCCACAAGGCGATTCAGCTCATCCGAGTTGATCAGCAGCTCTTCGTTGACGGTGATCAGCTCTTCGTTGGTCGACTGCAATTCCTCGTTCGAGGTTTCCAACTCTTCGTTGGTCGATTGCAGCTCCTCGTTCGTCGATTGCAGTTCTTCATTGGTCGATTGCAGTTCCTCGTTTGAGGTCTGCAATTCCTCCAGCGTGATCTGCAACGCCTCGCGCGCGTCGGCCAGTTCGCTTTCGACATAGGCAAGATAGTCCGAAGTCTCGCGATCCGAAGACTTGGGCAGCACCGTATCCTCAACCAGTTCCGTTTCGATCGAGACCAGCACAAGCCGCCCGTTGTCCCCGGCAGAATCCCTGTCGATAGGATAGCCACGCAGCCGCACACGGTTGAACCCATGGCCCAGCATCTCACGCCACAGACCGTTCCGGGGCTTGCCATGCTTCAGGCACAGCGGAATCAGGCTCGCGGCTTCGGCCGCCATCTGCGGCTTGAGCATATTGGTGGTCAGCCGCCCGCGCACGTCGTCGGTGACGGCGGTAAAGGCGCTGATATCCCCAAAAATCCGCACGAGGTCCTTCTTGTCATTGGCAAGGAACCCGACCGGCGCAACCGCTGCGGCAAGTGTTCCGAACACTTCGCTGTCCTCGATCGCCTTGGAGGAGGATTTCTTGGACGGCTGGCGCGCAGCGGATTCCAGCTTGGCCGGCACACCGAAACGCACAAGCGCCTTGTGATCGAAAGAGGCACTGGTCCGCTTGCGGAACAGCCGCGCACGGTCACCGATACGTTCGAAGTAGGGCTCCAACGCACCGATGTTCTCCGATGTCCCTATGAACAACAACCCGCCCGGGCGCATTGCGTAGAGAAGCCGCGACATCACCTTTTCCTGGAGCGCCGTATCGAAATAGATCAGCGTGTTACGAAAGCTGACGATGTCGATATCGCTGAACGGCGGGTCCTGAAACACGTTGTGTTGCGAGAACAGGACAAGGTTGCGCACCTCTTGTTTGACACGCAGAACGTCCTCATGAACCGAGAAATAGGTTTCCAGCATCTTGGGCGGGATGCCCGCCGCCGCGCTGGCCGGATAGGCCCCGGCGCGTCCCCGGCCCAGCGCCGCTGAATCAAGGTCGGTGGCAAAGATCTGGATGTTGCGCGCTCCGTCCCGCTTGGGAAAGCCCAGCAGGTCACACAGCATGAAAGCAATGGAATAGGCCTCTTCGCCCGTAGCGCAGCCCGGCACCCAGACGCGGATGGGCCGGTGATCATTCTGTTCCACATGATCTTTCAGCGCGACGGCCAGCGCATCGAACTGATCCTGATCGCGGAAGAACCGCGTGACCGAAATCAGCAGATCGCGATACAGAGCATCCAGTTCCTCGGGCTTTTCACGGCAGAAGCGCACGTATTTTGCGTAATCCTCAAAGCCGCGCGCGATCATCCGGCGCTGGATTCGCCGACCCACGGTCTTTTCCTTGTAGTGGCGAAAGTTCACCCGCGTCCGCGCCTGAAGCATGTGGTACAGGTCGTCATACTCGCTGGGCTGATCCTGCATGGCCTGAATCGCCGAGAAATCGCGCGGGCGACTAAGGATCGCACCGATCTGTTCGCCGATCTGTCGTGGCGACAGGACAAGGTCGATGCAGCCCGTTTCGATCGCCGAGGTGGGCATCGTGTCATATTTGGACGAGGCGGAATCCTGCGCGATCGTGATGCCACCCGCCTCGCGAATCGCCTGAACGCCATAGCTGCCGTCGCTGCCCGTACCGGACAGGACGATGCCCACGCTGTTTTCACCGAAACATTCGGCAATCGAGGAAAACAGACGATCAGCCGAGGGTTTCGGCTCTGCCACATGTCCCGAGGGTTCACGCAGGTGAACGGCACCGTTTTCAACCACTAGATCGGACTTGGGCACCGGTACGTAGATCGTGTTCGGCTCCAACGGCATCGACTGGTCCACAGCCTTGACCACAAGCCGGATTTCCCGGGCCAAAAGGGTCGGCAAAACGCTGGCGTGATGCGGTGACATATGCTGGGCGAGGATATAGGCACAGCCTGCATCAACCGGCAGATGTTGCGCCAGCAGGGACATCGCCTCTAGCCCCCCGGCCGAGGCTGCGATCCCGACAACTGTCTTGACGTTACTCGTATCGTTCATGTGATTTCCGAACCAGGCTGAACACTGCCGTTAACGGTTTGTTGACCTCCGGCGTTTACCTTCATTTAACGACTTTGCTCAAATAAACCTTTAAAAGATATGAACGAGTTTCACCTTTTACCCCGGACGGGTCGAGGAACACTGATAGGAGCCTGACGTGACGACCGCAGCGGTAATCCCTGGTACGATTGAAATTTGGCTGAACAAGAACACCTCCGACTCGGCTTGGCAGGTTGTGAACGCGCGCCTGCGTTTTCCGCGGCACGGTCAGCGAATCCTGCTCGACACACCACAACCCGTACATGAAGTCTTTGCCCCTCAGGTTGCAACCGCCCTGCAGGAATATCTTGGTTCTGCAACTGACACAGCCGTCTTCAGCGATACGGATTTCGCGCTGGAACTGCCCGGTCTTCAGCTGAGCGGACTGCGGGTCTTGACCCGTGTCGCCCCGGACGGATCGGGCACGGCCAGCATCCGCTTCGTGCGCGCAAACGGCGATCCGGGTCTTGTCCTGCATCAGGACCTGCGCGGCAAATCCGACCGGCCCATCGACATGGAATCAGTGGCGCTTCCGGTTCTTCAGGATCTGCTTTACCCCGCGCTGGAGGCGTTTGATCACATCCTCGAACACGGTCTGTCCGAAAAAGATGCCAAAGTGCTGGCCGCACGGGTCAAAACCATGCGGGCCAAACGGGACGAACTGTCGGACTACATCAGCCTGCTGACTCGATTCATCGAAGCGGGCGCAATGCGCGATGCGAATGAGACACCCAAACTGCCCAAGGCTCCTCTTGCGCTCAGTTCGCATCACACGCTGACCACGCGCGACCTGCATTGGGAAGCTGACAAGGGCACGGTGCGCGGCGAGGATGTTTCGATCCTGCACGGGCATCACCTGCACAAGACAGGATGACGCCCGCGCGGGTCCGCCTCATCGCTTGGTGATGCGGTTGCTCAGAACCCAGCTGCCGGGGCTTTCCTCGGTCAGCCGGGTCATGGTTGCGGCTATCTGATCCCAACCGAGCTCGCCCGCGGCCTGCATCGGACCGCCGCGCCAGCGCGGGAAGGCGTATCCATGGATTTGAACCATATCCACGGCGGCATCGCTTTCGGCGATGCCTTCCTCGACAATGCGGGCGCCTTCGTTGGCCAGAACGGCCAGAATGCGCGCCACGATCTCGTCGCGGTCAAAGCTGCGCCGCGTGATCCCCTGCGCCTGCGCGTAGTCCAGGATGACCTTTTCGACGGCCTCGGACGGCTGCGGCCTGCGGTCCCCTTCCACATAGTCATACCAGCCTTTGCCGCTGCGCTGGCCCAGCCGGTCCATCTCGCACAGTTGGTCCGAGATGGTCACGTAACGTTGCACCGGATCGCGCGTGGCGGCCTGCCGCTTGCGGTTGGCCCAGGCGATCTGCAACCCGGTCAGGTCCTGCAATTCGAACGGCCCCATCGGAAAACCGATCGCCCGCGCGGCGGCGTCCACATCCTGCGGCAGCGCGCCGTCGGCCAGCAGGTATTCCGCCGCCCGCCGGTATTCGGCCAGCATCCGGTTGCCGATAAAGCCGTCGCAGATCCCCGCAAGAACCGAGACCTTGCGAAGCCGCTTGCCGAAGGCAAAGCCAGTCGCCAGCACCTCGGTCGAGGTTTCGGGCAGCGGAACGATCTCCAACAGCTTCATCACATGGGCGGGCGAAAAAAAGTGCAACCCAAGGCAACGCGACAGGTTCGGGATGCCGTCAAAGATCTCGCGCGGGTCGATGTAAGACGTATTGGTGCCAAGGATTGCCTCCTCGCCCACCACCTCGGCCAGTTGGCGGAACACCGCGCGTTTGACCTCCAGATCCTCGAACACCGCTTCGACGGCCAGATCCACGCCCGCGGCGTCGGCATAGTCTGCCGTCGCATTGAAACGGGCTTTCTGCTCTGCCGCTTTTGCCTCGGTCAGCTTGCCGCGTTTCACCGCGCCGTCGATCAGACCCGCCACGCGCTCTGCCGCCCCGGCAGCGGCTTCGGCATCGCGTTCGATCAGGGTCACCTGCAACCCGCCGCCAAGGCTCGCCACCGCGATCCCGGCGCCCATCAGGCCGCCACCAACCACGGCGATCCGGGTCAGGACGCGCGGTTCCGCGCCTTCGGCCGCCTTGGGGCGCGCCACCTCGCGTTCGGCGAAAAAGGCGTGACGCAGGGCGCGGCTCTCGGCGCTCTGACGCAGTTCAAGATGCAGCGCGCGCTCCTTGGGCTGCCCCTCGGCAAAGGGCAGCAGAGACCACTGAAGCGCATCGATGTTCAGCCCCGGAGAGGCCTGCCCGCGTGCGCGCTTGGTCACGGCCTTGCGCTTGGCGTCCAGGTCCTCGGCGCTCATCGGCTCGGCCACGCGGGCCGAGACCTTGGCGGGCCGTTCCGGCAGATCGGCAGCGAAATCTCGTGCGGCCTGTTCAAGATCCCCATCAACCAAGGCATCCAGTCCGCCCAGCGCCTGCAAGGCCTCCGCATCCAGCATCGCCCCCGAGGCCGCCATGTCGATGGCCGCCGCCATGCCGATCAGGCGCGGCGCGCGCTGTGTGCCGCCCGCGCCGGGGATCAGGCCCACGTTGACCTCTGGCAGCCCGAACCGCGTGCCCTTGGCAGCAATGCGCCAGGCACAGCCCATGGCGATCTCGAACCCGCCGCCCAGAACATTGCCCTGCATCACCGCGACAAAGGGCACCTCGCTGTCCTCGATCATCTGCACCACGTCGGGCAGATGCGGTTCGACCGGCGGCGCGTCGAATTCCGACATATCCCCGCCTGCGACAAAGGTCTTGCCCGCGCAGGTCAGGATCGCCACGCGCGCGCCCCGCACCTCGTCCACCGCCCGGGCCAGCCCGGCGCGCACTGCCGTGCTGGTCGCGTTCACGGGCGGGTTGTCGATAGTCACCCAGGCCAGGTCGCCCTCACGGGTGACGGTAACGGGGCTGTCGGTGGTCATGGTCAAGGCTCCTCTCCTCGCCGCTGCCTGTCAGGCGTCTGCGCAAGGCAATAACCCAAACGTGCGGTCGGTTAAAGAACTTCCCCCTCATAGACCCGGATCGCCCTGTCGATGCGCGCGCTGGTCTCGGCCACGGCCCCTTCCTTGACCGGGCCAAAGCCGCGGATCTCCATGACCATCCCGGCAATCCGCGCGGCCTCGGCCTGGTTGTCCGGGGACAGCCCCCGCACCAGCCGATCCAGCAGGCTGCGGTACTCGGCGATCAGGGCCCGCTCCATCCGCCGCTCCTCGGTGCGGCCAAAGACATCCCAACGGGTGCCGCGCAGGCGTTTCATCCGCGCCAGTTGTCGGAACGCCACCTGCACCCAGGGGCCAAAGGCGCGTTTCACCGGCCGCCCGCGTGCATCCCGGCCCGCCGAGAGCATCGGCGGCGCAAGATGGTGGCGTACCGTGAAATCCCCGTCGAATCGCGCATCCAGCCCTTCGAGGAAACCGGTCTGGGTATGCAGGCGCGCCACCTCGTATTCGTCCTTGTAGGACATCAGCTTGAACAGACCTTTTGCCGCCGCCTCGCTCAGGGCACCCGGTGCGCCCGCCACCCGCGTTTCGGCCTCGATCACCGGTCGCAGGTCGCGCCGATAAGCCGCCGCCCAAGCCGCATCCTGATAGTCGGCCAGGAATTCGACCCGCCGCTCGATCATCTGTTCCAGCGTCTGCACCGGGGCCGCGCTGATCCCGGCAATCCGTTCGACCGCTGCGGGATCGGCCACCGCCACCCGCCCCCAGTCAAAGGCCGCCTTGTTCTGTTCCGGTTTCACGCCGTTCAATTCGATGGCCCGCATCAGCGCAGCCTCGGAAAGCGGTACCAGCCCCGCCTGCCAGGCCGCGCCCAGCATCAGCACGTTGGCATAGACCGTATCGCCCAGCAGCGCCTCGGACAGCGCGTTGGCATCCAGCGCGGCCAGCGACGCCGCGTCCACCCCGGCAGCGATTCTTTCCAAACGCTGGCCGGGTTTCAGGTCCGCGTCCCGATTGCGGGTGAAATCCCCGGTCGGCATCATCGCCGTGTTCACCACCGCCCGTGTATGGCCCGCCCGATAGGTCATCGAAGCCTTGGGCGAGGAACTGACCACAAGATCACAACCGATCAGCGCATCCGCCGAAGACGGCTCGATCCGTGCCTGGTTTACCTCTTGCGGGGTGGCCGACATGCGCAGGTAGCTGAGCACAGGCCCGAATTTCTGCGCAAAGCCCATGAAATCCAGCACGCTCGCTCCCTTGCCTTCAAGGTTCGCGGCCATGGCGATCACCTGCCCCACGGTCACGACCCCGGTGCCGCCGACACCGGTCACAAGGATATCCCAGGGCGCGTCCAGCCCCGGCAACACCGGGACCGGCAGTCCCGCCTTCATCTCGGCCAGCCTGTCACCCGACACGCCGCCGCCCTTTTTCAGCGTCCCGCCTTCGACGGTCACGAAACTGGGGCAAAAGCCGTTCAGACAGGTGAAATCCTTGTTGCAGGAATTAAGGTTGATCTTGCGCTTGCGGCCGAACTCCGTCTCCAACGGTTCGACGCTCAGGCAGTTCGACTCGACGCCGCAATCGCCACAGCCTTCGCAGACAAGTGGGTTGATTACGGCGAATTTCTTCGGGTCCGCCATCTTGCCCCGTTTGCGCAACCGGCGCTTCTCGGTGGCGCAGGTCTGCTGATAGATCAGCACCGTCGTACCCGGCACCTCGCGCAATTCGCGCTGGATGCGGTCCATCTGGCGGCGGTGCTCGATCTCGACCCCGTCCGGAAAATCGGCGGGCCGGAACTGTTCCGGCTGGTCCGAAACCACGACAACCCGCTTCGCGCCTTCGGCCAGCACCGTTTGCGCGATGGCATGAACAGAGATCGGCCCGTCCACCGTCTGCCCGCCGGTCATGGCGACCGCATCGTTGAACAGGATCTTGAAGGTGATGTTGGTGCCCGCCGCAATCGCCTGACGCACCGCCAGAGACCCCGAGTGGTAATAGGTTCCCTCGCCAAGGTTCTGAAAGATATGCTTGTTGCCGTTGAACTTGGACCGGGCGACCCAGTTCACGCCTTCACCGCCCATCTGGATCAGCGAGGTGGTGTTTCGGTTCATCCAGCTTGCCATGAAATGACAGCCGATCCCGGCCAGCGCCGCGCTGCCCTCGGGCACCTTGGTCGAGGTGTTGTGCGGGCAGCCCGAACAGAAATAGGGCGTGCGTGCCGCGCCGGGAACCTCGATCAGTTTCGGCGGCGGCACGACCCCTTCGGCACGTTCCGTGAGCGATGTGCCAAGGTTCAGATCCAGCCGTTTCGCGATGATCCGGGCCAGCATCACCGCGCCCAGTTCATGCGTCCAGGGGATCAGCCGCTCGCCATGTTCGTCGCGTTTGCCGACCATGCGCTCGGGCTTCTGCCCCGGGAAATCGTAGAAATATTCCTTCAGCTGGCTTTCGATGATGCCGCGCTTTTCCTCGATCACCAGCAGTTCCTGCTTGCCAGCGGCAAATTGCAGGGCACCCACGTCCTCCAGCGGCCAGACCATGCCAACCTTGTAGATGTCGATGCCAAGGTCGCGCGCTTCCCCCTCGCCGATGCCCAACAGGCGCAATGCCTCCAGCGTGTCCAGATGCGCCTTGCCGGTGGTCACGATGCCGAACCGCGCTTCGTGTCCCCATTCCGCCCGGTCGATCGGGTTGGCGCGGGCAAAGGCCAGAACCGCGTTTTTCTTGGCCTCCATCCGCTCTTCGATCTGCGGGCCGGGCAGGTCGGGCCAGCGATAGTGCAGCCCGTCCTTGGGCGGGGTGAAATCCGGCACCGCAAAGGCGCGGTCCGGAGGCAAGTCAAAGGACATGCCCGATTCCACCGTCTCGGAAATCGCCTTGAAACCGACCCACATCCCCGAGAACCGCGAAAGCGCATAGCCCCATTCGCCAAACGGCAGGAACTCGGCCACATTGGCCGGGTTCAACGTCGGCATGAAGAAATTCATGAAGGCCACGTCGGATTGATGCGGCATCGAGGACGAGACACAGCCATGGTCGTCCCCGGCCACCACCAGCACCCCGCCATGCGGCGACGATCCGTAAGCGTTGCCGTGTTTCAGCGCGTCACTGGCCCGGTCCACCCCCGGCCCCTTGCCGTACCACAGGCCGAATACGGCCTCGCAGGTCTTGTCCGGGTCGGTTTCCACCTGCTGCGTCCCGATCATCTGGGTCGCGCCGAACTCCTCGTTCACCGCGGGCAGAAAGGTGATCCCGGCCTCCTCGACCAGCTTGGCATGGCTGGCCACCTCCAGGTCGACGCCCCCCACCGGCGAGCCGCGATAGCCCGAGATATAGCCCCGCGTGTCCAACCCCGCCGCCCGGTCCCGCCGCGCCTGATCCAGCGCGATGCGGATGATGGCCTGCGTGCCGGTCAGGAACACCCGGCCCGTTTCGCGGGCATAGCGGTCTTCTAGCGCATAATCTGTCAAAATCGGTGTCTGGTCCGTCATGGCAGCCTCCCTGTCTCGCATGGTGAATTTTCAGCTAAAACCTCGAAAAATACCTTCCAATTTCTCAATCTTGCATTCATTTTTGCTCAAACCGGCTCACTAAATCGAAAATTTCGAAACATATGGCTCAGCTCAGCGATCTCGACCGCCGCATTCTGGACGTGCTTCAAAAAGATGCGTCCGGCAGCATGCAGGACCTCGCCCAACGCGTGAACAGTTCGCCCGCGACCTGCTGGCGACGGCTGCGCATGCTCGAAGATCGCGGCGTGATCGGCCCTCCCGTCCGCCGCGTGGACCCCGCCGCCGTCGGTCGCGGCATGGATGCCTTTGTCCAGGTACGAATGAAATCACAGGACGCCCGCACCCGGGCCGAATTCCAGCGCGCCATGGAAATCGAACCGGCCATCACCGAAGTCTACACGATCTCGGGCGAATGGGATTACCTGCTGCACATCGTTGTCCGCGACATCGCCGATCTCGAAGACATCCTTATGCGGCACGTGCTGGAACATGCGGGCGTGGCCGGAACCGCCACAATGTTCGTGCTGCGCCGCATCAAGCAGGGCACCGAAATCCCGTTGTCCCCCTGATCGCGCCCCGGCCCCGAGCCCAAGGCCACACGGCCGCCGGGCGAGACAACCTGCGCGCGCGACAGCGCGCACCGCATCATAATCCACGTCAGCGCTGTCGCTCTGCCTCGGCTACGTTCCGCTTGACTGCCAGAAAACTGTCCGGCGTGACCGAAATCGACGAGATCCCCGCCGCCACCAGCAGGCGCGCGAACTCCGGGTCGTTCGAGGGCGCCTGCCCGCACAGCCCGATCTTCTTCCCCGCCGCACGGGCCTTGGCAATGACCGTCTCGATCATCCACATCACAGCTGGATCACGCTCGTCGAACAGCTCCGACAAAGCCTCGGAATCGCGGTCGATCCCCAGCGTCAGCTGGGTCAGGTCATTGGACCCGATCGAAAACCCGTCGAATCGCTCGGCAAATCGTTCGGCCTCGATGACATTCGACGGGATCTCGCACATCACGTAGATCTCCAGCCCCGCGTCGCCGCGCTGCAACCCCTGCGCCGCCATGACCTCCAGCACCCGGTCCGCCTCGCCGACCGTCCGGCAAAAGGGGATCATCACCACCACGTTGCCGAAACCCATCTCCTCGCGCAGACGCCGGATCGCCCGGCATTCCAGTTCGAACCCGTCCCGATAGCCCTCGGAATAATAACGCGAAGCGCCCCGGAACCCGATCATCGGGTTTTCTTCCTCCGCTTCGAACTGCCGCCCGCCCAACAGGTCGGCATATTCATTGGTTTTGAAATCGCTCATCCGCACGATGACGGGGCGCGGATACCAGACCGCCGCGATCCGCGAGAGGCCCCGCGCCAGCGTCTCGACGAAAAAGGCGCTGCGGTCGGAAGAACCGCACGTCAGGGCGTCAATCGCATCCCGGTCCGCCTCGGATCGCAGCTGGTCATAGCGTGTCAGCGCCAGCGGGTGCGCCCGGACCTCGTTCGAGACCACGAATTCCATCCGCGCCAGCCCCACGCCATCCGCAGGCAGCCGCCACCAGCGCGCCGCCGTCGATGGGTTGGCAATGTTCAGCATCACCTGCGTGCTTGTCTCGGGCACGTGGTCAAGGTCCAGTTCCTCCACCGTCACCTCGGCTTTTCCCGCATAGATCACGCCCTCTTCGCCACCGGCGCAGGAGACTGTCACCACCTGCTGGTCATGCAGCACATGGGTCGCGTTTCCCGTCCCGACCACCGCAGGTACTCCCAGCTCCCGGCTGACGATGGCCGCGTGCGAGGTTCGCCCGCCGTGATCGGTGATGATGGCCGAGGCCCGCTTCATCACCGGCACCCAATCCGGGTCGGTGGTCGAGGTGACCAGCACCGCGCCGTCGATAAAACGGTCGATGTCGGCGGCGCTTTCAATGATGATGACCTCGCCGCTTGCCACCGCCCCGCCGACACTGAGACCGGTCAGCAGCGCATCGCCGTGTTTGCCTAGCGAGTAGGTCTTCATCGCCCCGGCCCCGTGGCGCGACTGGACGGTCTCGGGCCGGGCCTGCACGACATACATCTGCCCGTCGACGCCATCCTTGGCCCATTCCATGTCCATCGGACAGCCGTAGTGGTTTTCGATTTCCGCCGCGGCCCGCGCCAGTTCCAGGATCTCGGTATCGCGGAGGACATAGCTTTCCCGCTCCGCCTTCGAAGTTGGCACATTGCGGGTGGCCGCCGCTTCGCCGGTGCCATAGATCATCTTGATCTCTTTCGCGCCCAACGCCTTGTGCGTGATCGGCAACAGGTGGGGATCATCAAGGAACGGCTTGTAGACTTGGTACTCGTCCGGGCTGACCGCGCCCTGCACGACGTTTTCGCCCAACCCCCAGACCGCATTGATCAGAACCGTCCTGTCAAAGCCGCTTTCCGTATCGATGGAAAACATCACCCCGGATCCGGCCAGATCCGACCGCACCATCAACTGAATACCGATGGACAGGGCGACGTCCAGATGGTCGAACCCGTTGATCTCGCGGTAGGTGATCGCCCGGTCGGTGAACAGCGAGGCATAGCAGCGGCGACACGCCAACAGCAGGTCCCGTTCGCCGGTGACGTTCAAAAAGGTCTCCTGCTGCCCGGCAAAGCTGGCATCCGGCAGGTCTTCGGCCGTGGCCGAGGACCGTACCGCCACAGAGGGCGACTGGCGTCCCACGCGGCGGCCAAGGTCACGGTAGGCAGCAAGGATCTCGGCTTCGACCTCGGGCGGAAAGGCTCCTGCCGTCAGGGCCTCGCGCATGGCACGCCCCGCCTGCGCCAAGGACTTGCGACCGCAGGCCAGTGCATCCAGTTCCTGTTTCAGGATAACGTCGAAACCATTGAGGCGGATGAAGGCGCGATAGGCCCGCGACGTCGTCGCAAAACCGGGCGGCACCCGGATACGACCCGCGTCCAGCGACTGGACCATTTCGCCCAGCGAGGCGTTCTTGCCGCCGACCAGCGCCACATCCTCGCGCCTTAAATTCTCGAACCAGATCAGGTTGCGCGTGTCGCCGCTATCCTTGCTTGCCATCGGGGCCACCTCCCATGTGGTGGAACAGGATAGCTCAAGGCGGCGGCCCTTCGTTGACGCAGGTCAACGCGCTGACAAGGAAAGCCCCCCTGACCGCGCCCGGCGGATGTGTTTTACGATTTCCGGCATGATCACAAGCGGCAGGGCCAAGGCCCCAAGCAGGCCAAGCTGCCCCCAGTCCAGCGGCACAGTGCGCAACACCTGTTGCAGCGGCGGCCAATAGACCGCGGCCACCTGCATGGCCATCGTGGCGACAAAGGCAATCAGCAGCGCCCGGTTCGACAGGTATCCGATCCCCGACAGAGGCAGCCGGAACGAGCGGAAGGCAAAGACGCTGACCTTTTCGAACAGCACCATCGCGGTAAAGGCCATGGTCCGGGCCAGATCTTCGCCCTGCGGCATGTGGCTGTAGAACAGCCAGAGACTGACCCCGCCGGTATACAGCCCGAAACAGGCGATCATGCCCAACCCCGCCAGATCAAGAATCGGGTGGTCCTTTGGCACGGGGGGCTGATCCATCTGGTCGGGCGATGCTTTTTCCATGCCCAGCGCCACCGCCGTCACACCATCCGTGACAAGGTTCATCCAGAGGATCTGCGTCGCCAGAAAGACCAGCGGGCCGCCAAGGAAAAGGTTGACCACGATGGCCACCACCTCGCCCGCGTTGGACGCCAGCAGATACCGCACGAACCGCTGGATGTTGGCGAACTGCCGTCTGCCTTCTTCGACCGCACCGACGATGGTTGCGAAATTGTCATCCAGAAGAACAAGATCGCTGGCATCCTTGGCCACGTCGGTGCCGCGCTGCCCCATGGCAATGCCGATGTCCGCCTGCCGCAGCGCGGGCGCGTCGTTAACGCCGTCACCCGTCATCGCAACAAGGTTGCCGCGCCGTTGCAAGGCCTCGACAAGGCGCATCTTGTGGGCCGGAGCGGTACGGGCAAAATGAGTATCTCTCTCCAGCGCCTGATTCAGCGCCTCGTCCGTCATCTGGTCCAGATCACCACCGGTCAGGACATGATCTACCGGCAGCCCTATCTCGCGCGCGATGGCACCGCCGGTCAGCGGCGCGTCGCCGGTGATCATCACCACGCGGATCCCCGCGCTATGGCAGAGGCTGATAGCCTGTTTCACCTCGGGGCGGGGCGGATCGATCATGCCGACCAGTCCGACAAAGATTAGCGACTCTTCCCCGGACAGCGGATCAGAGACTTCGCGCCGCGCGAAGCCCAGAATGCGGCGTCCGTTCGACGCCATGCGCGCGGCTTCTGCCTCGATGGCTTTGCGGCGGTCAGCGGACAAGGACGCAACCTCGCCGGATTCGATCAAGGCCCGGTCGCAGACGTCCAGCACCGCCTCGGGCGCGCCTTTGACCATCTGGATCAGCGCCGCGTCACGCCGCATGACCACGCTCATGCGCTTGCGGTCCGCGTCAAAGGGGATTTCCGCCAGCCGCGTCGCAGGATCGGGAAGGGCGAACCACGCCTTGTAGCCCAGTGTGACAAGCGCGCCCTCGGTCGGGTCGCCAACCATGTGCCATCGCCCGTCCCGATGGGACAGTTCCGCATGGTTGCAGGACATTGCCACATCGACCAGTTCCGCCAGACGCCGGTCATCCCCGGCCCTTACCCGTTGGCCATTTACCGCGACATGGCCTGCAGGATCATAGCCGGTTCCGGTCACGTCATAGGCTCGCCCGGGCGTCCACAGCCGGGTGACGGTCATCGCATTTTCAGTCAGTGTTCCGGTCTTGTCGGTACAAATCACCGTGGCCGCGCCCAGCGTTTCCACCGCTTGCAAACGCCGCACCAGAGATTGCCGCCGCAACATGGCCGAGGCGCCCAGCGCCAGCGTGATCGTCACAACCGCCGGCAATCCTTCGGGCACCATGGCCACCGCAAGCGCGATCGAGGTCAGGAACATCTCCTCCAGACCGCGTCCGACCGACAACCCCGCCAGCAACACCATGGCGGCAAGTCCCACCGCCACCCCGCCAAGCAACCGCGCTAAACCCGCCAGTTGCGCCTGAAGATGCGTCTGGCCCACGTCGATCGAAGCGGTGAGTTCGGCGATATGCCCGAATTCTGTCCGTGTGCCGGTGGCGCGCACGATGCCTTCGGCGCGGCCTGCCACAACATTGGATCCCATGAACAACAGTACGTCCCTGTCGCCCATGGCCTTGTCCACGGGCACCGACTCGCCGGTCAGGATGCTTTCGTCCACCTTCAGCCGCATGCCGGACGTCAGGACCAGATCGGCAGGCACCTTGTCGCCACTGTCGAGGATCACAAGGTCGCCGGGCACGATCTGGCGGGTGTCGATCATCATTTGCACGCCGTCGCGAACCACCCGCGCTTCGGTTGCCAGCATGTTCTTCAGGGCTGCAAGGGCGGTTTCCGTCCGCCATTCCTGCACAAAGCCCAATATCCCGTTCAGCAGCACGACCAGCAGGATGGCCACGGCATCCACGGTTTCGCCCAGCACTGCTGCGATCCCCGCCGCAACGATCAGCATTACGATCAGCAGGCTGGTGAATTGCCGAAAGAGGATCGTCCAGCGCGAGACAGGCTTTTGCTCGGCCAGTTGGTTGGGCCCAACCTCGTGCAGCAGCCGTGCCGCCTCTTGCGAGGTCAGTCCCTGCGCTGTCCCGTCCGTCATGGCACCCACTCCTGCCGCCCTTTCGCGTCACTTACGGTGCAGCCTTAGCACAAGGTTTCCGCAGGCATTTGACGTGGGTCAAGCTGCCGCCCCTGCAATGCTGTTATGCCCGGCACCGGGGCTGGTCGGCGACGCGCCGGGCGGACCGGAAACACGATGCGTGAACAAAAACGGGCGACATGGAACAGACCGACAGCAAGACGCTGGACCGCGCGTTGCGCGCCGCCAGCGCACGGATCACCGGAGGGCTGTCCCCGCATGCTGCTGCGGCGGCGTGGATGGACTGGATGTCCCATCTTGGCACCTCCCCCGGCCGCATTAACGCGCTGACGCAGGATGCGCTGCGCAAAGCTGCTGACACCGCTCTGGCGGTCGCCGGTCATGGCGAGGGTCCACAACCCGCCCCCGGGGATCACCGGTTCGATCACCCCGGTTGGGACATGCCGCCCTTCAAGTTCTGGAAAACAATATTCCTTGCTCAGGAAGACTGGTGGAACGAGGCCACGTCCGAGCTGCGCGGCATGCGCAAGATCAGCGCCGACCGGGTGAATTTCATGGTGCGGCAAGGGCTGGACATGATGTCTCCGTCCAATTTCCCGCTGACCAACCCCGAGGTCGTCGAAAAGACCGTGCAGATGGGGGGCATGAATTTCGTGAAAGGCGCCCGACACATGGCCGAGGACACGCTGCGCAACATCTCGCAGCTTCCTTTGACAGACGAAGAGGGCTTTGAGGTTGGCAAGGATCTGGCCGTGACGCCCGGCGCGGTGGTCTATCGCAACGACCTGTTCGAACTGATCCAATACACGCCGCAGACGGACAGGGTGCATGCTGAACCGCTGCTGATCGTACCAGCGTGGATCATGAAGTATTACATCCTCGACCTCAGCCCGCCAAAGTCGCTGATCGCGCATCTGGTGGCGCAGGGTTATACGGTCTTTGCGATCTCATGGTGCAACCCAACCGCCGATCAACGCGACCTTTCGTTGGAGGATTATCGCCGTCGCGGCGTGGTCGAGGCGCTGGACGCGGTGCAAAAGATCACCGGCGCGCGCAAGGTCCATGCCTGTGGATATTGCCTTGGCGGAACGATCCTTGCCATCACCGCCGCCGCAATGGCCCGCGACGGGGATGACCGGCTGGCCTCGGTCACGCTGTTGGCGGGGCAAACCGACTTTTCCGAGGCGGGCGAGCTGATGCTCTTTGTCGATGACAGCCAGATCGCCTTTCTTGAAGACATGATGTGGGACAAGGGCTATCTGGACGCCCCGCAGATGGCCGGAGCCTTTCAGGCGCTGCGGTCCCGTGACCTTGTCTGGAGCCGCCTTTTGCGACGCTACCTTTTGGGCGAGGAGGAGCAGATGTTCGACATGGCGGCCTGGAACATGGATGCCACGCGGATGCCCTATCGGATGCACTCGGAATACCTGCGTGGACTGTTCCTTGAAAACCGGCTGACAGCCGGGCGCTTTTCCGTCGAAGGCCGGGTGATCGCGCTCAAGGACGTCACAGCCCCGTTTTTCGTTCTGGGCACTGAAAAGGATCACATCGCGCCATGGCGGTCCGTCTACAAGACCGCGCTGTTCACCGATGGCGACCTGAGTTTTGTCCTGACCTCGGGCGGGCACAACAGCGGCGTGCTAAGCGTTCCCGGGCACGGCCACCGCCACTATCGCATAGGCCACCGTCCCCCCGGGCGAAAGTACATGGACCCGGACACATGGATCGGCCGCCACGAACCGGTCGAAGGCTCTTGGTGGCCCGTCTGGGTGGAATGGCTGGGCGGGAAAAGCAGCGGTGAGATAATTGCTTCGCCGCCGCTGGGCCGGTCCGAAGACGGCTTGCCGCCTTTGATGCCCGCACCCGGCACCTTTGTGCTGCAAAAATAAAGGCCCGGCGCGCCCCCTAACGGAGCACGTCCCAAGGGTGGCCAACCTGTCTCGCTGCGCCGACCATACCTTTGGTCGGCCAACAACTGCATGTCCTGCGACGTCGATCAGCCGGACGAATCCGCCGGACGCACCGCAACCGGGGAGCGGCAGGAAATGCCGTCCGAGAGTTCACTTTCAGCACATTCCGCCGTTTGACACCGAAGTTCGGCAGAAACCGCGTTGCGGAACGCCTCAAATAACAAACAGTCCAGCTTGCTTTTAACTTGGAGAAGTCATGACCGAGCACGCCACCCGTCTTGCCAATCTGGAAAAGGCCGTAACTGCCATCGGACTGGATGCTTTCCTGATCTCGACCAAGGACAGCATCTATTACTTCACCGGGTTTCGGTACGAACCTTTCGAACGGCCGTTCTTCATCGTTGTCCGCCCGGGTCAAAAGCCGCTGTTCCTGACGCCCCGGATCGAGGCCGAGAACATGGCGACGATCGCGGTGCCGCATGATTTGGTGGAATACATCGACTATCCCGCCCCCGCCGGCGGCAGCTATCTTGAGGCGCTGCAAAGCATCTTGCCAACCGGTGCCACGGTCGGCGTCGAGATGATGATCACCGGCGAGTTGCTGGTGGCCCTGTCCGCATGGTCGCCGCAGGTTCTGCCGCTGGTCGAACGGCTGCGCGCCATCAAGAGCCCGACAGAGGTCAATGCCATCCGGCGCGCCGCGACGTACTCGGACCGAGGTCTGGAACTGGCCATGGGATTGGCGGCGGTCGGGCGCAGGATTTCCGAAACCGACCATGCCAATGCCTTGCTGCGCGAGGAAATCATCGCCGCCGAAGGGCATCTGGACCCCTATACCTCCAGCGTCTGGCAGGGACTTTGGGCCGCGCCGTTCAGCGCCCAGCCGCACAGGTTTCCAGAACCGTCCGATACGCTTGGGGCCGGGCCGAACGTGGGCCTGTCGTTCCTGCGGGTGAACGGCTACTCGGCCGAAACCGAACGCACTTTTTTCGTCACCCAGCCCAGCCGACAGGATGCCGAGGTTTTCGAAACCATGGTCGAGGCGGGCCGCATCGGCTTTGCCGCGATCGGGCCGGGCGTCTCTTGCCATGATGTCGACCACAAGGTTATGAGCTTTCTGCGCGCCGAAGGGTTTGGCGACAACCTGCTGCACCGCACCGGCCATGGCATCGGCATGGGTGGCCACGAGGGGCCATGGGTCGCCGAAGGCAGCGACGACATCCTGCAAGAGAACATGGTCATCAGCATCGAGCCGGGCATCTACTGGCGCGGCCAGGGCGGCTTTCGCCATTCCGACACCGTGCTGATCACCGCCGACGGCTATGAGTGCCTGACCCATCTGCCGCGCGACATCTCTGCGATGACTCTGACCGGCTGATCCCCCCCAAAAAAAGAACAAGACCAAACCAACAAGGAGACATGACATGAAACATATCCTGCTGTCCGGCACCGCGGCGCTGGCCATGGCCGCAAGCGCCAGCTTTGCCGCCGATGTGACGCTGAACCTGTCGAACGAATATTCCGCGACCTCGATCCATGGCGTGGGCGACGCCCGCTTTGCCGCGCTGGTGGCCGAGAAATCCGGCGGCAGCGTCGAGATCGTGGTGCACTATGGCGGCGCGCTTGGCTACAAATCCGCCGACCATTTCGATGCCGTGGGCGAAGGCGCGCTGGAGATCGCCGACACCTATGGCGGCGCATTGGGTGGGATTGACCCGCTGTTCCTGCTGTCTTCGCTGCCCTTCTTTGTGACCACCGTCGAAGAGGCCGAGTTGCTGTACAAGGTGGCGGAACCCGAGTTCAAAAAGGTCTTTGAAGAGAACAACCAGATCCTGCTCTATGCCTCGCCATGGCCGCCGTCTGGCATCTGGTCCGAACAGCCGATGGATAGCACCGACGCCCTGTCCGGCGTCAAGATCCGCACCTATGACAAGAACGGCACAACGGCGCTGAACGCCCTTGGCGCGGCAGCGGTGCGTCTGTCGTGGGCTGATGTGGTGCCGTCGATTTCGACCGGGGCCATCGATGCGGTGCTGACTTCGGCCGAGGGCGGCGTCTCCAGCAGTTTCTGGGAGTACTTCGACACTTATACCGAGATCTACAACTACGCGATCCCGCTGAATTTCGTGCATATCTCGCGCGATGTGTTCGACGGTCTGACGTCGGAACAACAGCAGGCGATCCTTGATGCGGCGGCCGAGACCCGCGATCTGAACTGGGCCGCGATCCCCGACCGTCTGGCCGCCACCTATTCCGATCTGGACGCCAACAAGGTCACGGTCGTCACCGCCGCCGATGACGGATTTCGCGCCGCGCTGCAAGCGGCGGGCAAGGCTGCGCTGGACGACTGGCTGGACAGCACCGGTGCGCGGGGACAGGCCCTGATCGACGCCTTTGGCGCGGCCAAATCGCAATGACCCATCATCCCACCGTGGCGCCGGATACGCGCCACGGAACCCCCTTGGAGGCTCCCTTGCGCTTGCTGCTTCGCCTTGTCGATGCCTTGTCCTTTGCGGCGCTGATCTGCGCCGGCGGCGTCTTGATCTACGCGGTGGGGCATATCCTGTTAGAGACCGTGCTGCGTTCGGTCTTTGACACCTCGACCCATGTGCTGGACGAATTCATCGGCTTTGCCGTGTTGTCGATCACCTTCCTGTCGCTGTCATGGACCCTGCGGGATGGCGGCATGATCCGGGTCAACCTGCTGACCGATCGGATGGCACCGCGCTTGCGTCTGGGCGTGGAAACCGCCGTAGCGCTGTTTGCCACCGGGCTGTGCGGGTATTTCTGCACCTTTCTCTGGCGCAACATGGCCAAGAACTGGACCCGGGGCGCGGTCAGCGAAAGCGTGGCCGAGGTGCCGCTCTGGATCCCGGACATGGTGGTTTTCGCCGGTGCCTGCCTGCTGGTCCTGCAACTGGCAGCGTGTGCGCTGCGCCCCTTTGTCAAACAGGAGAATTAAGAGATGGATCCCGTCACCATTGCCATGGCGGTCTTTGCGCTCATGCTGGCGGTACTGGCCACAGGCATGTGGGTGTTTCTTGCCCTCGCCACGGCCGCCGCGCTGTCCCTGCTCGCCTTTCAAGGCTTCTCTCCGGACCGGATCGGCGCCATCGCCAGCCGGATCATCGTGCGCAGCGCCTCATCCTGGGAACTGGCCGCGGTGCCGATGTTCATCTGGATGGGCGAGATCATGTTCCGCACCGATATTTCCGAACGCCTGTACAAGGGGTTGTCGCCTCTGGTGGCGCGGGTGCCGGGCGGGCTGTTGCATACCAATGTGCTGGGCTCGGCGTTGTTCGCCGCCGTCTCTGGGTCCAGCGCGGCCACCACGGCCACCGTGGGCCGGATCACCACCAACGAACTGAACCAACGCGGCTATTCGCAAAGCCTTGCCCTTGGATCGCTGGCGGGTGCGGGCAGTCTTGGGCTGTTGATCCCCCCCTCGATCGTGCTGATCATCTACGGCGTGCTGGCCGAGGTTTCGATTGCCAAGCTGTTCATCGCCGGCGTCCTGCCGGGGATCATGATTGCCTGCCTTTATGCCGCCTATCTGGCCGCGAAATGCCTGCAAGCGCCGCATCTTGCCCCGGCATCCGAGATCGACCCGGACGAGGCCAGCCCCCTTGCCATCCTGCGCAACCTTGCGCCGGTCTTTGGCCTGATCGCCGTGGTTCTGGGGTCGATCTACACTGGCTGGGCCACCCCCTCCGAAGCCGCCGCCATCGGCGTCTTTGCCGCGCTCACCTTTGCCGGGCTCAGCGGCCAACTCTCGCGGTCGATGCTGTCCGGGTCGCTGGTCAACGCGCTCAAGACCTCGTGCATGGTCTGTGCCATCCTGATGTGCGCCGCTTTCCTGTCCTCGGCCATCGGCTACATGCACATCCCGCGCGACATCGCCGCCGCCATCGAGGCGCTGGACCTGTCGCCCTACCTGCTGATCGCGGCGCTGGCTGTTTTTTACATCCTGCTGGGCTTCTTTCTTGACGGGATCTCGATCATCGTGATGAGCCTGCCGATCACCCTGCCGGTGGTCATCGGCGCGGGTTTCGACCCGATCTGGTACGGCATCTTTCTTGTCATCATGATCGAACTGGGCCAGATGACGCCGCCGGTCGGATTTAACCTGTTCGTGATTCAGGGGTTTTCCGGGGTCCCGATCCACAAGGTCGCGGCCTATGCCCTGCCCTTCTTCCTGTTGATGTGCCTTGCAGTCGTGCTGATGGTGATCTTTCCGCAAATTGCCTTGTGGTTGCCCGAGGCTCTGTCACGATGAGTGTCATGGAGGAGCCGACAAAACCCCGCCGCACGCAGGAACAACGTTCTGCCGCGACGCAAGCCCGTATCCTGAAAGCCGCCTTTGCGCTGATCTCGGAGAAAGGTCTGGCGCATACCTCGACGCATGATATCGCGGCCAAGGCCAAGGTGTCACGGGGCGCGTTGCTGCACCATTTCCCGACGCGGGCCGCGCTGATCCAGGCAACATATGCGGACATGCTGGAAAAAGAGGCCGACCTGCTGCGCATCTTTGCCCGCGACCTGAAACCGGGGCAGCACAGGGTCAAGGCGCTGACCGAATACATCTGGCAACGCTATCAGACCGGCATCTTTCAGGTCTCGATGGACTACATCTCTGAGGCGCGGGTGGATCCCGAGGAACTGACCTTTGTTTCTGCCGAGTCGCGCAAATTCAACGAGGCACTGAACGACGTGTGGCATGTGGAACTGGCGCATTTCGGATGTGATACCGCCACACGCACCGCCATGATGAACGAGTTCATGTGCCTTGTGCGCGGCATGGCCTTTCAAAGCCAATGGCGCCGCGATCCCGCCTATTTTCAGAATATGCTGGAAAACTGGTTCACACGCGCACGTCCCGTTCTGGTCCCCCGAAAATCAGAGACATAGGCGCAGCATAAAATGCCGCCCGTCCCTGACATTCGGCAAATCCTGCCGTCTGCGCCCTGAATACACAGCTTCCTTCCGGCCACCCTTTCTATGCTGGGGAAAAGGCCAAACGGAGACCTGACAGATGCTTTCCAACTCTCTGATCGAAAAAGACCGTGCCCATTACCTGCATCCCGTGGTGTCCATGCGCGACCACGAGGCGCGCGGCGTGACCGTGATGCAATCCGGCAGGGGCGTCTTCCTGACCGACGCCGATGGCAACGAGCTGCTGGACGGATTCGCGGGCCTGTGGTGCGTGAACGCGGGATATGGTCATGAATGCGTGATCGAGGCCGCCGCCGAACAGATGAAGCGGTTGCCCTATGCCACCGGCTATTTTCACTTCGGCAGCGAACCGGCCATCGAACTGGCGGCCAAGCTGGCCGAGCTGGCGCCCGGCGATCTGGATCATGCCTTTTTTACGCTTGGCGGGTCGGATGCCGTAGACACGGTCATTCGTATGCTGCGCTACTATTTCAACGCGCTTGGCCAGCCGGACAAGAAACATGTCATCGCACTGGAAAAGGGTTATCACGGGTCCACCTCCAACGGTGCAGGGCTGACCGCCCTGCCAGTGTTTCACGACCTCTTTGACCTGCCGATGCCGTGGCAGCATCATATCCCCTCACCCTATCCCTATCGGAACGATGGGCTGACGGACGCACAGATCATTGCGCGGGGTGTTGCCAACCTGCGGGCCAAGGTGGCCGAACTTGGCGCGGACAAGGTCGGCGCCTTTATCATGGAACTGGTGCAGGGGTCCGGCGGCGTGATCGTCCCGCCCGCGGGCTATGCCAAGGCCATGCAGGACACATGCAGGGACCTGGGTATCCTGTTCATCGTCGACGAGGTCATCACCGGCTTTGGCCGCACGGGGCCGATGTTTGCCTGCGAACACGAAGGGCTGACGCCAGATTTCCTCACGATGGCCAAGGGGCTGACCTCTGGCTATGCGCCCATGGGGGCCGTCATGGTGTCGGACCGGATCTATCAGGTGATGGCGGATGCGGTCCCTGCGGGCACGCCCTTCGGCCATGGTTTCACCTATTCTGGCCACCCGGTCAGCGCCGCCGTCGCGCTGGAGGTCATCAAGCTGTACGAAGGCGGGCTGATCGATAATTCCAAGCGCGTCGGTGCCTATTTCGAAACACAACTGCGCAGCCTGCTGGATCACCCGCTGGTCGGCGACGTGCGGGCAAAGGGCCTGTTGGCCGCGGTGGAAATCGTTACCGACAAGACGACCAAGGCCAAACCCGCCAAGTCCGCCGGTGTCGCCGCGCGGCTGGCAAAGGCTGGCTATGACAATGGCCTGATCTTTCGCGCCTTTGCCGACGACGTGATCGGCCTCGCCCCGCCCATCTGCATCACCGAAGGCGAGGTCGATCTGCTGATCGCCCGTCTTCGCGCCACTATCGACACCCTGACAGACCTGAAAGGCTGACACATGAAACTGAGCGATTTCAAAGCCCTGACCTTTGACGTCTATGGCACGCTGATCGACTGGGAAACCGGCATGGTCACCGCGCTGAAACCCCTGACCGACAAGGTCAGCCGCAGCCTGAGCCGCGACGATATCCTTGAGGCCCACGCCTATTACGAATCCACCACCCAGAAATGGACGCCGTCCAAGAAGTACTACGAACTGCTGCCCGTCGTGTACCGCAGGCTGGCCGAGGAATGGGGCGTCGAGGTCACATGGGAGGAATGCGTGGCCTATGGCCTCTCCGTCCGTCAGTGGCCCGCTTTCGACGACAGCCGCGACGCGCTGACCTATCTCAAGCAGCACTTCAAGCTGGTGGTGCTGACCAACACGGACAACCTGTCCTTTTCCGGGTCGAACGCGCGTCTTGGCGTGCATTTCGATGGTGTCTACACCGCCGAGGATGTGGGCAGCTACAAGCCCGCCGACCGCAATTTCGACTACATGCTGGAAACGCTGGCACGGCAGGGCATCCAAAAGCACGACATCCTGCACACGGCCGAAAGCATGTTCCACGACCACGCGCCCGCCAACAAGCACGGGCTGCGGAACTGCTGGATCTACCGCCGCCACGACAAGGAAGGGTTCGGTGCCACGATGAACCCGGGTGACATGCCGACCTATGACTTCCGCTTTAACAGCATGATGGACATGGTCCGCGCGCATCAGGCAGAATTGGCCGGCTAAGACAGGCGGGGACAGGACATGGTTGGCACGCCACGGCTCGACCGGATCGACATCAATATCCTGTCCACGCTTCAGGATCAGGGCAACATCACCAATGTTGCCCTGGCCGAGGGGGTGGGCCTGTCGCCCAGCCCTTGCCTGCAACGCGTGAAGCGGCTGGAAAAGGCGGGATATATCGACGGCTACCGCGCGCAGTTGAACCTGCGCAAACTGGCGGAGCATGTCATCGTCTTTACCGAGATCACCTTGTCGGATCATCGCCGCAAGGATTTCACCAAGTTCGAGGTGGAGATCCGCAAACACCCGCATGTCATGGAATGTCACCTTCTGAGCGGCGGCTATGACTACCTTGTGAAATTCATTGCGCGGGGCGTCACCCAGTATCAGGAGATCATGGAAGATCTGCTGGACCGGAACCTGGGGATCGACAAGTATTTTTCCTACATCGCGATCAAACCGGTGGTCGCCCGCCATGCGATTCCCGTGCGCGATCTGGTCGAACGCGACTAACCTCCGCAGATCCTGCTGCCGGCCGCAGATTTTCGGCAGGATGTGACAGGCCGCCTTTGCACTTTGACAGAAGGCACCGCCCGATCCGGCTAACCTCTTGGCACATGCACAAGAGGCCCAAGATGAAACTTCAGGACAAGACGCTGTTTCGGCAGCAGAACCTGCTGGATGGCGCGTGGATCGACGCCGACGGCGGCGCCACGATGGAGGTGGACAACCCCGCGACACTTTCTGTTGTCGGCACCGTTCCGATCTGTGGCGAAAGTGAAACCCGACGCGCGATTGCCGCCGCCGAGACCTGTTTCCAAACCTTTCGCCGGACAACCGCAGCACATCGTTCGGCATGGCTGGAACGCTGGTTCGATTTGATCATGCAAGCGCAAGAGGATCTTGCGACGCTGATGACGCTGGAACAGGGCAAGCCGCTGGCCGAGGCGCGCGCAGAAATCGCCTACGCCGCCTCTTTCGTCAAATGGTTCGCCGAAGAGGGCAAGCGCGTCTATGGCGAGATGATCCCAAGCCCCGCCGCCGACCGCCGCATCCTTGTGATGAAACAGCCAGTCGGCGTTTGCGCCATCATCACGCCGTGGAATTTCCCGGCGGCCATGATCACGCGCAAAATTGCCCCCGCGCTGGCGGCGGGTTGCCCAGTGGTCATCAAACCGTCCGAGTTCACGCCGTTCACCGCGCTGGCGCTGGGGGTTCTGGCGGAACGCGCGGGCTTTCCGGCGGGCGCGGTGAATATCGTGACGGGCGATGCCGTGGCAATCGGCAAGGCGCTGACCGAAAGCGCTGCGGTGCGCAAGCTGTCCTTTACCGGCTCGACCCGGGTGGGCAAGCTCTTGATGGCGCAGAGCGCGGACACGATGAAACGACTCAGCCTTGAACTGGGGGGCAATGCGCCGTTCATCGTTTTTGAGGATGCGGATCTGGATCTGGCGGTCGAGGGCGTTCTGGCGTCAAAGTTCCGCAATGGCGGGCAGACCTGCGTCTGTGCCAACCGCATCTACGTGCAGGCGGGCATCTACGATGCATTTGCGGCCCGGCTCGCCGACCGCGTCGCCGCCATGACCATCGGCGACGGCATGGGGGACACGGACATCGGCCCGATGATCAACGAGGCCGCCATCGCCAAGATCCGCAGCCATCTTGGGGATGCCACGGCCAAAGGCGGCACCGTCGTCACGGGTGGCGTCGTGCAGGAAGGCAGCCGGTTCATCACCCCGGCTGTTGTCACCGGTGCCACTGCCGGGATGCTGTTGGCGCAGGAAGAAACATTCGGCCCCGTCGCGCCGCTGTTCCGTTTCGATACCGAGCAAGAGGCCGTTCAAGCCGCCAATGACACGCCCTTTGGCCTTGCCGCCTATCTTTACACCAACGACCTGACCCGCAGTTTTCGGGTCGGCGAGGCGCTGGAGGTCGGCATGATCGGCATGAATGTCGGCGGCTTTGCAACCGAGGTCGCCCCTTTCGGCGGGATCAAGGAAAGCGGGCTGGGCCGCGAAGGCGCGCATCACGGCATCGAGGAATATCTAGAGGTCAAGACCATGCATATTGGCGGCATCGCCTGAGGAGAGACGCAATGAAATCCTATCACATCGCCGCCATCCCTGGGGATGGCATCGGCACCGAGGTCCTGCCCGTCGGCCAGCGAGTCATCGACCGCGTGGCCGGGATCCACGGTTTTCGCATCGAATGGACCAGTTTCGACTGGTCCTGCCAGCGATATCACCAGACCGGCGCCATGATGCCCAAGGACGGCATCAGCCAGATTCAGGACTTTGACAGCATCTACCTAGGTGCTGTGGGCTATCCCGGGGTGCCGGATCATGTCTCGCTCTGGGGGCTTCTGATCCCGCTCCGGCGCGAGCTGGACCAGTTCGCCAATGTCCGCCCGGTGCGCCTGTTGCGGGGCATCACGTCGCCGCTGGCAGGACGGGGCCCCGAAGACATCAATTTCATCGTGGTACGCGAAAATGTCGAGGGCGAGTATTCCGAGATCGGCGGACGGTTGTATCGCGGGACGGCGCATGAAACCGCCGTACAGGAAAGCATCCTGACCCGGCGCGGGACGGACCGGATCATGGATTACGCCTTTGAGTTGGCGAAGACACGTAGCCGAAGACATGTCACCTCGGCCACCAAATCGAATGGCATCATCCATACCATGCCGTTCTGGGACGAACGCTTTGCCGCGGCGGCGGCGCGCCATCCCGGTATCGATACGGCGCAGTTTCACATCGACATCCTGACCGCGCATTTCGTCCTGCATCCCGATTGGTTCGACGTTGTGGTGGCTTCCAACCTGTTTGGCGACATTCTCTCTGATCTTGGCCCGGCGGTGGCGGGATCAATCGGCATCGCGCCTTCGGCCAATATCAACCCTTCGGGCAAATATCCCTCGATGTTCGAGCCGGTTCATGGCTCCGCCCCTGACATCGCGGGACAAGGCGTGGCCAACCCGGTGGCTGCCGTCTGGACCGCCGCCATGATGCTGGACCACCTTGGCGAAACAGAGGCCGCTCAGCAGATCGAACGCGCTATCGAAACCTCTCTTGAGCGCCCCGAAACCAAGACCCGCGATCTGGGCGGCAGCGCGGATACCGCCACCTCCGAGGCCGCCATCCTTGGCGCCCTGGACTGAGAACGCCGCCATGCAAAAAGAACAGATCGTTTACGACGATTTCGCCAAGGTCGAAATGCGGCTTGGCCGGATCACCGAGGTTCAGGATTTCCCACGCGCCCGCAATCCCTCCTACAAGGTCTGCGTGGATTTTGGGGCATTGGGCCAACGCTGGTCCAGCGCCCAGATCACCAACTATGCCAAGGACGACCTGATCGGGCGGTATGTGGTCTGCGTCGTCAACATGCCACCGCGCAACATCGCCGGATTCCAGTCGGAAATCCTCATCATGGGGGTGCCGAACGAATCTGGGCAGACCATTCTACTGACGCCGACCGACAGCGCGATACTGGGTAGCGAAATTTTCTGACCCACACGATTCGAAAAACGGCCGCCGCACCGCAGGGCGGCGGCCGAACCACCGCTCGGAAGAGCAGGTAAGCAAGTTAGGCGGCAGCTTTTCCCTCTTTCAAATGCTGAAATTAACAAGGGCTTGGCCATCTCTGGCCAAGCCCTTGATTCAGTGGTGAGCCGTGTAGGATTCGAACCTACGACCCACTGATTAAAAGTCAGTTGCTCTACCAACTGAGCTAACGGCCCACTGTGGCGGCGTGTCTATGAATATGGCGGGGCGGGGTCAACCCAAAAAATCACAATTCTTTCCGGGTTTTTTCATCAACCCCTCCGAACACTGGAAACAGGTCCCTGAGAGGCGTATATGCCCCGCCATGACACAGGACGCGCGCACCCTGCCCTTCATGAAAATGCACGGGCTTGGCAATGACTTCGTGGTGATCGACTCGCGGGAACGCGAGGCGCCGCTTTCGGCCACCCGCATCGCGGCCATCGCCGACCGCCACACCGGCGTGGGTTTCGACCAGCTCGCCGTGATCAGCCTGAACGGCAACCAGCCGCACCTGACCTTTTATAATTCCGACGGGTCGACCTCGGCGGCCTGCGGCAACGCCACGCGCTGCATCGCGCGCCACCTGATGGACCAAAGCGGAGAGAACCGCCTGACCCTGACCACCGATCGTGGCACGCTGGAAGCGGTCGACGCGGGAAACGGGATCACCTCTGTCAACATGGGGCCGCCGCAGCTTGACTGGGACCAGATCCCGCTGGCCGAAGCCATGGACACGCTGGAACTGCCCATCGAAGGCAGCCCCACCGCAACCGGGATGGGCAACCCGCATTGTACCTTTTTCGTCGAAAACGCCGAGGCGGTGCCGCTGGAGCAATTCGGCCCGCGCTATGAACATCACCCGCTGTATCCACAGCGCACCAATGTGCAGGTCGCCAGCCTCATCGCCCCCGACCACCTGCGAATGCGGGTCTGGGAACGCGGTGTCGGCGTGACGCTGGCCTCGGGCTCGTCTTCTTGTGCGACGGCTGTCGCCGCCGCCCGGCGGGGGCTGACCGGGCGCAAGGTACGGATTGATCTGGATGGTGGCGCGCTGCATATCGACTGGCGCGAGGATGGCGTCTGGATGACAGGCGCAACCGCGCATGTCTTTGACGGCAGCTTTACCGCCGCATGGCTGGACGCAAACCCATGACCGCCCCCAAATTCACGACACTCGGCTGCCGTCTCAACGCCTACGAGACGGAAGCCATGAAAGATCTGGCACAGCAGGCGGGCGTCGAAGATGCGGTGATCGTCAACACCTGCGCCGTCACGCAAGAGGCCGTTCGCAAGGCCCGGCAAGAGATTCGCCGGTTGCGTCGCGAAAACCCCACCGCGCGCGTGATCGTCACCGGCTGTGCCGCCCAGATCGACCCGGACAGTTTCGCCGCCATGGATGAGGTCGACGCCGTCATCGGCAACACCGAAAAGATGGCGCCGGAAACCTGGAAAGGCATGGCGGCGGATTTCATCGGCGAGACCGAGAAGGTTCAGGTCAACGACATCATGTCGGTGACGGAAACGGCCGGGCACCTGATCGACGGCTTCGGGACACGCTCGCGGGCCTATGTGCAGGTCCAGAACGGATGTGACCACCGCTGTACCTTTTGCATCATCCCCTACGGCCGCGGCAACTCACGCTCGGTGCCCGCAGGTGTGGTCGTTGACCAGATCAAACGCCTGCGCGATCAGGGCTATAACGAGGTGGTGCTGACCGGAGTGGACCTGACCTCATGGGGTGCGGACCTGCCCGGAGAGCCGAGACTGGGCGATCTGGTCATGCGCATCCTGCGGCTGACAGATATTCCGCGCCTGCGGATCTCGTCCATCGATTCGATCGAGGCAGACGAAAACCTGATGCAGGCCATCGCGACCGAGCCGCGCCTGATGCCGCATCTGCACCTGTCGCTTCAGCATGGCGACGACCTGATCCTCAAGCGGATGAAGCGCCGCCACCTGCGCGACGACGCCATCCGGTTTTGCGAAGAGGCCCGCCGCCTGCGCCCCGAGATGACCTTTGGTGCGGACATCATCGCCGGTTTCCCGACCGAGTCAGAGGCCCATTTCGAGAACTCGCTGAAACTGGTGACAGACTGCGACCTGACCTGGCTGCATGTCTTCCCCTATTCGGCCCGTCCCGGCACGCCCGCCGCGCGCATCCCGCAGCAAACCAACGGCACCGTAATTCGCGAGCGGGCCGCGCGCCTGCGGGCCGCCGGCGATGCACAGGTGGCCACGCATCTGGCGGCGCAGGTCGGACAGACGCACGCCGTGCTTATGGAAGCGCCCGACATGGGCCGGACCGAACAATTCACCGAAGTACGCTTTGCCATGCCTCAGCCGGTTGGGCAGATTGTCTCTGCCATTATCACCGGCGTCGATGGCACCCAGTTGACGGCCTGATACATGCATCCCAACCCCGCCTTCCGCCAAACCGAAACCGAAACGGCGCTGAGCGTGGTGCGGGACCGGGCCTTTGGCATGCTCGCGCTGTCGACAGACGGCGCGCCGTTGATATCCCATGTGCCCTTCCTGCTGTCAGAAGGCGGTACAGAGGCTCATCTGCATCTTGTGCGCTCCAACCCCATCGCCCGGGCTTGCCGCACGCCACGCCCCGCCACGCTGGCTGTCAGCGGCGCTGACGGATATGTCTCGCCCGATTGGTACGGCGTCGAGGATCAGGTGCCTACATGGAATTACGTGGCCGTCCACCTGACCGGCGTTCTGCATCCGCTGCCGATCCAAGAGCTTGAACCAGTTCTGGCCGCGCAAAGCGCCGCCTACGAGGGGCGCTTGATTGGCAAGGCACCTTGGACCATGGACAAGATGAGCGCCGATACAAAGGCCAAGTTCCTGCGGATGATCCTGCCCTTCCGGTTGGAGATCGCCGGGGTCGAAAGCACTTTCAAGCTGAACCAGAACAAAGAAGCCGATGCCCGGCTCAACGCCGCCCAGTCCGTCAGCCGCGGGTTCGGCAGCGAACTGGATCAGCTTGCACGCCTCATGCAGAAGCCACCCGCAGGGGACTGACGCGGACACCGCCTCACCAGACCGCGGCCTCACCAGACCGCGGCCTCACCAGACCGCGGCAAAAGAAAAGGGCCCCACCATCGCTGGTAGGACCCTTGGTCATCTTGCCTGTGAAGGACTTATTCTGCGGCTTCTTCTTCCACAGCAACGCGTGCCTTGTCGGCTGCGCCCTTGGCGTCCACGTCGCGGTCCACCAGTTCGATGATCGCCATCGGCGCCATGTCACCATAGCGGAAGCCAGCTTTCAGAACGCGGCAGTAACCGCCGTTGCGGTCCTTGTAGCGCGGGCCGAGGATTTCGAACAGCTTGGCAACGTCCTTGTCCTCTTTCAGCTGTGCTGCGGCCTGACGGCGGGCGTGAAGATCGCCCCGTTTGCCAAGGGTGATCAGCTTGTCGATGACGCGCTTGAGTTCCTTGGCTTTCGGCAGGGTCGTCTTGATCTGTTCGTGCTCGATGAGCGAGCCGGCCATGTTCGCCCACAGCGCCTTGCGGTGCTCGTGGGTACGGTTCAGGCGGCGGTAACCTTTTGCGTGACGCATTGTCTTACTCCAGATGTGCCCTCTACGGGCGGTTTTGCTTTGTCCGGCCGGCGATGCGTGTCACCGGCTCTCCTTGGGGCGGATGCCCGGGTCGTTTCGGCCCCACCTGCCCCGGACTTGATCCGGGGCCTCGGGGCGAAAGGTCCCGGGTCAAGCCCGGGACAGGGTTCGCTTAGAACGAGTCTTCCAGCTTCTTGGCCAGGTCCTCGATGTTGTCCGGCGGCCAGTCCTCGACGTCCATGCCAAGGTGCAGGCCCATACCCGACAGCACTTCCTTGATTTCGTTCAAGGACTTGCGGCCAAAGTTCGGCGTGCGCAGCATTTCGGCTTCGGTCTTCTGAATCAGGTCGCCGATGTAGACGATATTGTCGTTCTTCAGGCAGTTGGCCGAACGCACAGACAGTTCCAACTCGTCCACCTTCTTGAGCAGAAGCGGGTTGAACTCGAGACCGTCGTCGTCGTCCTGACGCTGCGCCGATTCCGGCTCGTCGAAGTTGACGAAGATCGACAGCTGGTCTTGCAGGATGCGGGCCGCGTAGGCGATTGCATCTTCGGGCGTGACCGAACCGTCGGTTTCCACCTTCATGGTCAGCTTGTCATAGTCCAGAACCTGCCCCTCACGGGTGGGCTGCACGTCATAGGCGACCTTCTTGACCGGCGAATAGATCGCGTCGATCGGGATCAGGCCGATGGGTGCGTCTTCCGGCTTGTTCTTGTCAGCCGAGACATAGCCCTTGCCGGTGTTCACGGTGAATTCCATGTACACTTCGGCGCCTTCGTCGACGTGGCAGATCACGTGCTCGCGGTTCAGGACCTCGATGCCCGCGCTTTCCGCGATGTCACCAGCGGTCACAACACCCGGACCCTTGCCGGTCACCGAAAGACGCTTGGGCCCTTCGACTTCCATACGCAGGCTGACGCCCTTGAGGTTCAGGATGATGTCGGTGACGTCTTCACGCACACCGGCCACGCTGGAAAACTCGTGCAGGACATTGTCGATCTGCACAGAGGTGATGGCCGCCCCCTGAAGCGACGACAGCAGCACGCGGCGCAGTGCGTTGCCCAGCGTCAGACCAAAGCCGCGCTCCAGCGGTTCGGCGACAACAGTCGCCATGCGCGACGGATCGGCGCCCGGCTTGATGTCGAGCTGCGTCGGCTTGATCAGTTCGGCCCAGTTCTTGTGGATCATGCAGTTCCCTCCATACCTGCCGGTGCCCCATGTCCGAAGGCACCAACGCCCGAGGTTTCAAACGACGGAACGAGGCCGGGTAAAAACCCGGCCCCGCTAAACTCTGGTCCTCGGATCAGACGCGGCGACGCTTCGGCGGGCGGCAGCCGTTGTGCGCGATCGGGGTCACGTCACGGATCGAGGTGATGTTGAAGCCGACAGCAGCCAGCGCGCGCAGCGCCGATTCACGGCCCGAACCGGGGCCCTGCACTTCGACTTCCAGCGTTTTCACGCCGTGTTCCTGAGCCTTCTTGCCAGCATCTTCAGCGGCAAGCTGTGCGGCGTAGGGGGTCGACTTCCGCGAGCCTTTGAAGCCCATGGTGCCGGCCGACGACCACGAGATCGCGTTGCCCTGCACATCCGAAATCAGGATCTTGGTGTTGTTGAAGGTCGAGTTCACATGCGCAACGCCTGCTGCGATGTTCTTGGAGACCTTTTTCTTGCCGCCACGGCGGGTATCACGTGCCATATCGGTGGACCTCCCTTACTTCTTCTTGCCGGCGATGGGCTTTGCGGGGCCCTTGCGCGTACGAGCGTTGGTGTGCGTACGCTGACCGCGCACGGGGAGGTTACGGCGATGACGCAGGCCGCGGTAGCAGCCGAGGTCCATCAGGCGCTTGACGTTCATCTGAACTTCGCGGCGCAGGTCGCCTTCGACGGTCAGGTTTGCGTCGATGTACTCACGCACGGACAGCACTTCGGCGTCCGACAGCTCGTTCACGCGACGGGTGACGTCGATGTTGGTGGCAGCACAGATTTCCTCGGCAGTGGCGGGGCCAATGCCGTGGATATATGTCAGCGCGATCGGAACGCGCTTGTTGGTCGGGATGTTGACGCCGGCAATACGTGCCAAGTCCTAGTTCCTTTCGTTGCGAGCCCGTAGCCCCAGGCCCTTTTTTCACAACAGGTCAGCCCGGGCTTGTCGCAAATGGGTGACCGCTGATATCATATCCCCGAGCCAGGGGTGGCCCACTCATGCTCGGAGTCTCTGTAAGAGATGCGCGTGCCTAAGTTGATTCGTTTCGGTCGTCAAGGTCCGAAAGCCCGGGCTTTGTCAAATTGGTTCGACAGCCCCCTGAGTCAAGGGGCGGGGCTGGATGCGTCCGGTTCAAAAGCGCGCTGCCCGGCCAAGGCGCGCCGTGGAACCGGGCCACTGGCGCAGACGTTTTTCGTCAGTACGGCGACGTTTGCCCGTGACAGCAGCGGGACGCAAGAGCTTTTGGCCGCGACCCGCCGCAAGAACCCCTTGCACGGAATAACCGGCGTCCTTTTCCGAACCGATCAGCATTTCGTCCAGCTTGCCGAGGGGCGGGAAAAGGATCTGGCGACCCTTATGTCGGCGATCCATTGCGACACGCGACACTGGGATGTGCAGGAATGGCCCTGTAATCGGATCACCAAACGCCGCTTCTCTGGCTGGCTGTCAGAAACCCGGGACAACGTCGAGGTAGAAAACCTTGTCTCCCTCGCCCGCGGGAAACGCGGGATCATGCCTGTCGACACCTTGCTGGCGCATCTGAGAAAGCTGACCGATCCGGAAAGCTGAGGCGCACAAACGAAAACGGGCCGCACGATGGCGGCCCATTGGATCAACTGCTGACGACATCAGCCGTCAAGCTGCGCCGAGATTGCGGCCTGAATGTCGGCGATGTCGCCAAGGCCGTCGACGCTCGCGTGTTTGCCAAGCGCGTAGTAGTACCCGATCAGCGGCGAGGTTTGCTTGTAATACGCCATCAGGCGCGTCCGCAGGCTTTCCTCGTTGTCGTCGGCGCGGCGCTTGAACTCGGTCCCGCCGCATTTCACACATTTGCCATCTTCGGGGATCGGCTTGGTGATGTCGTTGTAGACCTCACCGCAGCTCCCGCAGGTCGACCGCGCTGTGATCCGCTTTACCAGAACCTCGTCATCGACACCCAGTTCAATGACCTTGTCCAGCGTCTGCCCCATCTCTGTCATCAGCTCGCCCAGCGCATCCGCTTGCGGAAGCGTGCGGGGGAAACCGTCAAAGATGAACCCAGGCGCCTCAACCGTCTGGAGCTTTTCGCGGATCAGGCCGATCACGATCTCGTCGGTCACCAGCTCACCGCGGGCCATCACGTCAGCGACGATCTTGCCCATTTCGGTTCCGCTGTCCTTGGCCTCGCGCAACATGTCACCGGTCGACAGTTGCACCATGCCACGGTTCTCTTCGAGAATACGTGCCTGTGTGCCTTTACCCGCCCCCGGCGGTCCCAAAAGAATGATGTTCATCGACGCGCTGGTGCCCCCCGTTTCTTGCGGCTCTTACCCTTGCCGCGCAGTTGCGACTTTTGAATAAGACCTTCGTACTGATGTGCCAAGAGATGACTCTGGACCTGTTGAATGGTGTCCATGGTTACGCTGACCACGATCAGAACCGAAGTGCCGCCAAAGTAGAACGGGATGGCGTATTGGGTACGCAGGATCTCGGGCATGAGGCAGACCGCCGTCAGGTATGCCGAGCCGAGAACCAGCACGCGATTCACAACATATTCCAGGTATTCCGCGGTTTTCTTGCCCGGACGGATGCCGGGAACGAAACCGTTCTGGTTCTTCAGGTTGTCCGCAACGTCGTCCGGTTTGAACGAAACGTTGAAGGTGTAGAAATAGGCGAAGAAAACGATCATGGCGCCAAAGAACAGCAGGTACAGCGGCTGTCCCGGGCCAAAATAGGCAAGGATCGTCGACATGATCGGGCCGGTGTCCCCGGCGCCCGAGAAGGTCGAGATCGTGACCGGCAGCAACAGCAGCGACGAGGCAAAGATCGCCGGGATCACGCCCGCCGGGTTCACCTTGACCGGCAAGTGCGATTGCTGTGCTTCGGTCATCTTCATGCCGACCTGGCGGCGCGGGTACTGGATGGTGATCTTGCGCAACGCGCGTTCCATGAAGACCACAAATGTAATGACCCCCACGACCATCAGGATCACCCCCACGATCACGGCCGGGCTGATGGCACCAGACTGACCCGAGGCAAAGAACTGTGCCAGCGCAGCCGGAACCTCGGCGATAATGCCGACGAAGATGATCAGCGAGATACCGTTGCCGATGCCGCGCGCAGTGATCTGCTCACCCAGCCACATCAGGAACATGGTGCCGCCGACCAGCGTGATCATGCAAGAGGCCCGGAAGTACCAGCCGGGATCGGTCACAAGATCCCCGGCTTCGAGGCTGACCGCCAGACCGTAGGACTGGATGATCGCCAGCGCCACGGTGCCGTAGCGCGTGTACTGGTTGATCTTCTTGCGCCCCTGCTCACCCTCTTTCTTAAGCTGCTCCAGCGCCGGCACCATGGCCGTCAGAAGCTGAACCATGATCGAGGCCGAGATATAGGGCATGATGCCCAGAGCAAAGATCCCCATGCGTCCCAGCGCGCCGCCGGTGAACATCGACACCATGCCCGCAACGCCCTGCCCCGCCTGCTCGACGAATTCGCGCAGGGCACCGCCGTCGATCCCGGGAACCGGGATGTAGGTGCCAAGCCGATAGACGATCAGTAGCGCGAGGGTAAAGAAGATGCGATTGCGCAGGTCGGTTGCTTTGCCAAGCGCCGCCCAGCTGGTGTTGGCGGCCATTTGCTCTGCTGCGGATACCATGCGGATCTCTCTTTTCGCTAAAACGCCGCCCTGACGGTTTTCCGTCGGGCGGCGTGCATTGGAAAACTGTTGGACATGTAAGCGGGTCTGACGCCGCTCACAAGTCACGATTACGCCGCATCCGCGGCGCGGGCGTTATTCCGAGGCTGCCGCGGCGACGGTCAGCGAACCGCCCTTGCCTGCGACGGCGTCCACGGCCGCCTTCGATGCGCCGGTGACATTGATGGTCAGGGCGCCGGTAACTTCACCCTTGGCCAGAACCCGGATACCGTCCAGAGCGCGACGCACGAGGCCCGACGTCACCAGAGTTTCCTCAGTGATGTTGGCTGCGTCCAGCTTGCCCGCGTCGACGAACTTCTGGATCAGGCCCAGGTTCACGACGGCATAGGACTTGCGGTTCGGCTTGTTGAAGCCACGCTTGGGCAGACGCTGGTACAGGGGCATCTGGCCGCCTTCGTAGCCATTGATGGCCACACCCGAACGCGATTTCTGACCTTTGATACCACGGCCACCCATCTTACCTTTGCCCGAACCGGGGCCACGGCCGATGCGTTTCTTGGTTTTGGTTGCGCCGGGGTTGTCGCGCAGTTCATTGAGTTTCATATCGCTTCTCCATTGCCGGATGTGACCCCCGAAGCGTGATGGGCCAACCACGGCGTTTCTTGGTTTTGTGAGTCGGGCCGAAAGGCCACCGGGGGCGTATAGAATAGGCGGTGACGTCCTTGCAAGCCCCGGCAACGCGATTCCGGCGGGAACCTGCGGGCCAGCCCGCCTGATTCCGGGATACCGCAGCCACGGTCGCACGCCGCACTGCGGAAAGCTCTCTTGACTCGCACCGGTCGCGCCGCCATATGCAACCCCGTGCCGCACCCGCCGCGTGAGCGGGGCAGACGGGCAACATGGCCCGCACGGCATTCATTCCTGACATGGCTCCCACATCACGCATGGGTCCAGACCCGCGACAGGCCCTGCGCATCCGGCGCGTGACCCGTGTTCGCGGTTCCCCTGCGTTCCCGCCCCGACCGGCGGGCGCCTTCATTCGTGTCCTGCGGGACACAAAGGAACATCCATTGGACTTTGACATGCTGGGGCTGCCGCCCCGCCTTCTGGCCAACCTGGCCAATCTGAACATCACCGCACCGACCCCGATCCAGACACAGGCCATCCCGCACGCGCTGAACGGGCGCGACGTTATGGGCCTTGCGCAGACCGGCACCGGCAAGACCGCTGCCTTTGGCCTGCCGCTGTTGACCACCCTGCTGCGTATGGAAGGCAAACCCGCACCCAAGACCGTGCGCGGGCTGATCCTTGCCCCCACCCGCGAACTGGCAAAACAGATCGTCGACAACCTGCGCGCCTATGCGGAAGGCACCCAAGTGCGTATCGGCATCGTCACCGGGGGCGTTTCGCTCAACGGACAGGAAAACCGCCTGTCGCGGGGCACCGATCTGCTGGTTGCCACGCCGGGCCGCCTGCTGGACCTGATGGATCGTGGCTCTGTCCTGCTCAAGGACACACAGTTCCTTGTGCTGGACGAAGCCGACCAGATGCTGGACCTCGGCTTTATCCATGCGCTGCGCAAGATCGCCAAGGCCCTGCCATCGGATCGTCAGACCATGCTGTTCTCGGCCACCATGCCCAAACAGATGGCTGAAATCGCCGCGGCCTATCTGACCGACCCGATCAGGATCGAGGTGACACCTCCGGGCAAACCAGTCGACCGCATCGACCAGTCGGTGCATTTCGTCGAGCAATCCGACAAGATGCGTCTGCTGATCGACCATCTCGATGGCCACCGGACCGAGGCCGCGCTGGTCTTTGCCCGCACCAAACATGGCGCGGAAAAGATGAAGCGCACGCTTGAAGCCAAGGGTTTTGCCGCCGGATCAATCCACGGCAACAAAAGCCAAGGTCAGCGCGACCGCGCCCTGACTGCCTTCCGTGAAGGGGAACTGACGGTTCTAGTTGCAACGGATGTGGCCGCGCGTGGCATCGACATCCCCGCCGTGCGTTATGTCTATAACTACGACCTGCCCAACGTGGCCGACAACTATGTCCATCGCATCGGTCGGACAGCGCGCGCAGGACGGGACGGCACCGCCGTCGCCTATTGCGCCCCCGCCGAGATGGGAGAGTTTCAGGCCATCGTCAAACTGATGGGCCGCGATATCGACGTCGCAGGGGGTGAACCCTGGGAACCGATGAAAAAACCCGGTCGTGGCGGCAACCGCCGCTCGGGGAACGGCGGCGGTGGCAATCGTCCCGGAAACAACCAAAAGCCGGGACGCCCCCGCCGGAGCCGCAATCGCCGCGCCAAGGCAGCCTGACACGACAGGGGGCGTCCATCGGACGCCCCTTTGATTTTGCGGATCAGCGCACCCGGACCGGCAAGGTGGCATAGCCCCGGAACCGTGCCAGAGGCACACGGGTGCGCGGTCCATTCGCAGCCAGCTTTGGAAACCGTTGCACGAATTTGCCCAGAGCGAGCTTTCCTTCAACGCGCGCAAGGCTTGCACCAAGGCAGACATGAATGCCGGTGATAAGAGCAATGTGCCGGTTCGGGCGGCGCGTGATGTCCACCCGGTCCGGATCTGGAAAGACCTCCGGATCCCGGTTGGCCGCCGCGATGGACGTGTGAATGTAGGTGCCCTTGGGCAGCACCCCTGTCGACAGGTCAATATCCTCGCCCGCCAGCCGATTGCCGATCTGCAACGGGCTTTCCACCCGCAGAAACTCCTCGACCGCGGAACCGATCAGGCCCGGATCCTCCCGCAAGAGGCGATGCTGATCCGGGTTGTCCATCAACAAACCGATCGAATTGCCAACAAAGCTGGTTGTTGTTTCGTGCCCGGCGTTCAGCAGGAAGATACAATTCTGGATCAGCTCCTCCTGAGTCAGCCGCCGCCCCTCATGTTCACCAAAGATCAGCGATTCGAGCACTTCACCCTCATGCGCGCCTTCGGGATTGCGGCGCCGATGGTCGATCAAATCGCCAAGGATCTCTCCGAACTCTTCGACCGCCTTGTTGCCCTCGGCCAAACGGTCGGCTGGCACAACCGGGTCCAACGCCCCCAGAATGGCAAGCGAATAGCCCCGCAGACGCGCGCGATAGTCCTCTGGAATCCCCAGCATGAAGCTGATGATCTCGGTCGGCAGAACCTTGGCAAAATCATCTATCAAATCCAGTTCGCCAAGGTCTTCGACGCGGTCCAGCAAACGATCGACGATGCCTTCGATCAGGGGTTCGAACTCGGCCAGTTTGCGCGGTGTAAAGGCGCCAGAGATCAGTTTGCGGACAACCGTGTGATAGGGCGGATCGTTGAAGATCAGGCTGGTGGTATGGTGTTTTTGCAGCGGACACTGGCCGAACTTTTCGCCAAAGGCCTCGGTCTTGTCCGATAGCATGGCACGGCTTTGATAGACCCTCAGACAGTCGTCATAGCGCGTCAGATAGACAGAGCCATCGGCATTGCGATGAACCGGATCCTCTGAGCGCAGCCGATGCAGCACTGGATGCGGGTTCTCGATGAAACCCGGTCCGATGGTATTCAGGTCAAACCCGGCAATATCCAGCATGTTCTTTCCTCCCCACGTCATCCTGCGCCGGGGTGGGATTGGTGGCAAGGGTCTGGAAATCCGGGGCTAGGCGCGCGCGACCGGGCTGTTAGGGTAAGGGATGCGCACCGTCCTCACCTTCACTCTCGGCCTGTTGCTGATCCTTGTCGGCGGATGTATCGGCGCGGTGGCGGGGTTCTTCCTTGTCATCGGGATCGGGCTGGCCAGCGGCGACACCGGAATGGAAGGTGGGCTTGCCATGGGCGCAGCCATGGGTGGTGCCCCATTGGGTGCGATCACCGGGGCGGTTCTGGCCCTTGTCGCCCTGATCCGCTGGCACAGGCGGCCCGCCGGACAGCCATTCCTGTCTGGCAAGGCTCTGGTCATTGTGATCGGTCTGCCGATCGTTGTGATCCTCGGCCTGAGCCTGCGGATCTGGGCCATCACCACACCCGAGTTTCGCTCTCCGCGACCTGAGTTGATTGTGGAACTGCGCGTGGCCAAAGGCGCGATAGACCCGGCCCAAACCGCGTGGAAACCCCTTTGGCCAAGGTACCACAGGGCGGGCACCTATGTTGGGGCCTACAACCTGATCGACCGCCGCGAGGATGAAGACTATGACTACGCTTTGCTCCGCTTTGTCATGGTCTACAAAGTCGACAACCGCGAGATGTCGCTGGAGTTGGAACGGGACTGGTTCGCCTATTTCCCGCTTGAGATCGGAAAAGTCCCTGCGCCATCCGACAGATTCAGCGCATGGATTGCGCCGACCATGATCAGCCATGAACCTTGGGGCGAAGAGCCAAAGCGCGATCCGGCCCCCGGTCTGGATATGGCAATCCGTTACAAGGTGACGTGGGAGGGTCACTGAAAAGGGCGGCCCTCTGGACCGCCCTTTGCCAAGTGATTCCGAACCGTTGTCACCCCAGTTCGCCGGGCTTGTACCAATCGCCCATCTTGACCGTTGAGGCGTCCCCGACCATTTCGGCAAACATCGCCGGGTCCTGTGTGCCACCATCCCGGCCACGGTAATGGTAGGGATAAACAAAGGTCGGCTTGAACGTGCGCACGGCGTCTGCTGCCGCCTCGGCTGTCATGGTAAACGGCAGGTTCATGCAGACAAAAGCAAGATCGATCCCTTCCAGAGCCCGCATCTCGGGCACGTCTTCGGTATCACCGGAAACATAGACCCGGAAATCATCCATCGTCAGCACATAGCCGTTGTCACGTCCCTTGGGATGAAAATTCAGTCGTCCTTCGGTGATGTTATGTGCCGGGATCGCGTCAACTTGCAGGCCGGTCAGGCTGGCTGTCGCGCCATTGCCCATGGCGCTGGTGTTCATTTTCAACTCTTCCGGCAGCATATCGAAAACTGCCGGATTGGTGATCATTTGCGTGTTTTCACCTTTGACCGCTTTCAGCACATCCGCGTTGTAATGGTCTCCATGCTGGTGCGTCACAAGGATCAGGTCGGCAGGCGGCAGACCCTCGTATTCAGAGGTTTCGCCCACCGGATCAACGTAAAGGGTGCCGATCGGCGTTTCCATCACGATCGAGGCATGATGGACCGGATGCACAAGCAACGTGCCTTGCGAGGTCTTGAACTCATTTGGCAGATGCCCGCCGGCTCGCCCGGCAAAAGGCAGCACGGTGATCGTGCCTGCGGCGGCGGCAGTGGACAGGAAGGTACGGCGGTTGAGTGTCATGGATCGCGCTCCGGTTTGACTGTTCCACCAGTAACAATAGGGCGCGCCCGGCCTGCGACAAATTGGACGGCCGATTTCTTCAACGCCGTCCATTTCTGCCCGCTGCAACAACGAAAAAGGCCCCCCGGCAAATCTGCCAGAGGGCCTTTCAAAGTCATGAAAGAGCGATTCAGTCGCGCTCTTCGACGATCTCGACCAGATGCGGGATCTTGCGGATCATGCCGCGAACCGCCGGGGTATCTTCCAGCTCACGCACGCGGTGCATCTTGTTCAGGCCCAGGCCGACCAGCGTCTGGCGCTGGATGGCAGGGCGGCGGATCGGCGAGCCGATCTGTTTGACAACGATGGTCTTTGCCATGGGTCTCAGGCCTCCTCGGTCTCGGCGGCGGGTGCTTCATCGCGCTTGGGCAGGATGTCAGCAACCTTCTTGCCACGACGTTGAGCCACCAAACGCGGCGACTGCTGGTTGCGCAGTGCGTCGAGCGTGGCGTGGATCATGGCGTAGGGGTTCTGCGAACCGGTCGACTTGGCGACAACGTCCTGAACGCCCAGCATTTCGAACACGGCACGCATCGGACCACCGGCGATGATACCGGTACCGGTCGGGGCGGTGCGCATGGTCACCTTGCCGGCGCCATGATGGCCTTTGCCGTCGTGGTGCAGGGTGCGGCCCTCTTTCAGCGGCACGCGGATCATCTTGCGCTTGGCTTGCTCGGTCGCCTTACGGATGGCCTCGGGGACCTCCTTGGCCTTACCTTTGCCAAAGCCGACGCGGCCCTTCTGGTCGCCGACAACGACAAGCGCGGCAAAGCCGAAACGCTTACCGCCTTTGACGGTCTTGGACACACGGTTGATCGCGACAAGGCGATCTGCAAACTCGGGCGCCTGCTCCTCGCGGTCGCGGCGGCCGCGGCCACCGCCACGGTTGTTATCACGTTCTGCCATAAGGCATTCCTTCTTTCGTGGTGCCCAAGAGCACCGTGATTGTTCAATCGCAGTGGGCCATCAAGCCCCTCGATCATCGAGGTGTTTCCACCTGCAAATAAAGGTGCGCCCAGAGGGCACACCCTTTGATGGGTGCGCATATGCTGCGCACCGCAGGCTTAGATCTTCAGACCACCTTCACGCGCGGCGTCGGCCAGAGCCTTCACCTTGCCGTGAAAGAGAAAGCCGCCACGGTCGAAGTAGGCTTCTTCCACACCGGCTGCCTTGGCGCGTTCGGCGATTGCCGCACCCACCTTGGCCGCTGCTTCGATGTTGTTCTTGCCGACAACACCCAGCGACGGCTCCAGCGAGGAAGCTGCTGCCAGGGTCTTGCCCGCCAGATCGTCGATGAGCTGGACAGAGATGTTCTTGTTCGAACGGTGAACCGAAAGGCGAACGCGACCCGCGTTGACCTTGCGAAGCTTGTTCCGGACGCGCAGGCGGCGCTTCTGGAACAGTACACGTTTGCTGTTTGCCATTGCCTTGCGTCCTTACTTCTTCTTGCCTTCCTTCTGGAAGATGTATTCGCCCTTGTAGCGGATACCCTTCCCCTTATACGGCTCCGGCCGGCGCCAGTCGCGGATGTTGGCCGCAACCTGGCCCACCTGCTGGATGTCATGCCCTTCGATGATGATCTCGGTGGGCTTGGGGCAGGTGATGGTGATGCCGTCGGGGATCTGGAAGTCCACGTCGTGCGACAGGCCAAGGTTAAGCTTCAGGACATTGCCCTGCAACTGCGCCCGGTAACCGACGCCCTGGATTTCCAGTTCCTTCTTGAAGGTGTTCTGAACGCCGTGAACGAGGTTCGACACCACAGTGCGGGACATCCCCCACTGCTGGCGGGCGCGCTTGGACTTGCCGCGCGGCTCCACCTTGATGGCGTTTTCTTCGACGATCAGCGTAACGTCATCGGTGGCCGTGAAGCTTTGGGTGCCTTTCGGCCCCTTCACTTCGATGGTCTGGCCCGAGACGCTGGCCGACACACCCGAAGGCATTTCGACCGGCTTCTTACCAATACGAGACATGTGTTCAGGCCTCCTTAGAATACGGTGCAGAGCACTTCGCCGCCAACGTTGGCTGCGCGTGCGTTTGCGTCCGACATCACACCCTTGGGGGTGGAGACAATCGACACGCCCAGGCCGTTGCGGACCTGCGGGATGTCATTGACACTCATGTAAACGCGGCGGCCGGGCTTGGAGACCCGTTTCACTTCGCGAATGACAGGGGTGCCGTCGAAGTATTTCAGGCTGATTTCAAACGCGGGGTGGCCGCGTTCATCCGTGCTCTTTTCGTAGCCGCGGATGTAACCTTCGTCCGCCAGCACGTCCAGAACCCAGCCACGCAGCTTTGATGCCGGTGTGGAGGTGGTGGACTTGCCGCGCAGCTGCGCGTTGCGGATGCGGGTGAGCATATCGCCGATAGGATCGTTCATCTCATACCCTCCTTACCAGCTCGACTTCACGACGCCCGGCAGCTTGCCGTTCGAACCGAGTTCGCGCAGGGCGATACGGCTGATCTTGAGCTTGCGGTAGTAGGCGTGCGGACGGCCCGTCAGCTGGCAGCGGTTGTGCAGCCGGGTGGGCGACGAATTGCGCGGCAGCTTGGCCAGCTTGAGGCGGGCCTTGAAGCGCTCTTCCATCGGCTTCGATTCGTCGGTTGCGATTTCTTTCAGTTCAGCGCGCTTGGCGGCATACCGGGCCACCAGGCGCTCGCGCTTTTTCTCGCGCTCGATCATGGATTTTTTTGCCATGTCTTTGTCCTCTTACGCCTTGGTGAACGGTACGTTGAAATGCGTCAGCAACGCTTTGGCCTGGGCATCGGCGGTGTGCTCGCCGAAATCCTTGGCATTGGTCGTCATGACCACATCCATGCCCCAGACTTCGTCAACCTTGTCGAAGTCGATTTCCGGGAACACGATGTGTTCTTTCAGACCCATGGCAAAGTTGCCGCGACCGTCGAAGGACGGCTTCACGCCGCGGAAGTCGCGGATGCGGGGCATTGCCACGGTCACCAGGCGGTCCAGGAATTCATACATGCGCACGTCACGCAGGGTAACCTTGGCGCCGATGATCATGCCTTCGCGCAGACGGAACGGCGCGTGGCTGTGCTTGGCCTTGGTGCCGACGGCCTGCTGGCCGGCGATCTTGGTCAGATCTTCGACAGCCGACTTGGCTTTCTTCGAGTCACGAACCGCTTCGGCGCCGCAGCCGATGTTCAGAACGATCTTTTCCAGACGCGGGATCTGCATGTCGTTCGTATAGCCGAACTGCTCTTTCATCGCCGCCTTGATGGTCTCGCGATACTGAGCCTTCAGGCGCGGGGTGTAGCTTTCCATATCAAGCATCGATCACGTCCCCCGTGGTCTTGGCGTAGCGAACCTTTTTGTCGCCTTCCATGCGGAAACCAACGCGGGTCGGTTTGCCGTTGGCGTCGACGTAGGCCAGGTTCGACAGGTCGATCGGCAGGGCCTTGGGCAGGCGGCCGCCCTGGCTGGTCTGGCTCTGGCGAGTGTGACGGATGGCGATGTTCAGACCATCGACAACGGCCTTGCCGGCCTTGGGGTCAACGCTGACGATCTCGCCGGTTTTGCCCTTGTCCTTGCCGGTCAGAACGATGACCGTGTCACCCTTTTTCAGCTTGGCAGCCATCTTACAGCACCTCCGGGGCGAGCGAGATGATCTTCATGAAGTTCTTGGCACGCAGCTCACGCACGACCGGCCCGAAGATACGGGTGCCAACCGGCTCACCTGCGTTGTTCAGGATCACGGCGGCGTTGCGGTCAAAGCGGATCGAGGTGCCGTCTTCACGGCGAACTTCCTTGGCGGTGCGCACGACGACGGCCTTGCGGACGTCACCTTTCTTCACGCGACCACGCGGAATGGCCTCCTTCACCGACACCACGATGATGTCGCCGACAGAGGCATAGCGGCGGTGGGAACCGCCCAGAACCTTGATGCACTGAACTTTCCGGGCTCCGGAGTTGTCAGCGACATCCAGATTGGTCTGCATCTGGATCATAAGTTATCTCCCGACGTCCCGGGCCGCTCTTCCAGAGAACATTGACCCGGGGGTTTCGAATGTCACCGGGGCCGCGAATACGGCCCCGGATCGCCCTTTAGTGGGCGGCTTCTGCTTCGGCCTGCTGAGCGGCGGCGGCGGCTTCGGCGCGTTGCTTCTCGTGTTCGGCCTGCATTTCTTCGGTCATGACTTCCCAGCGCTTCGTCTTGGATTTCGGAGCGCATTCGCGGATCAGGACGCTATCGCCGACGTTGAACTGTTCGTTCTCATCGTGGGCGCGGTACTTCTTGGACTTTTTGATGGTCTTCTGAAGCACGGGGTGCTTGAAGCGACGGACGACCTGGACGGTCACGGTCTGCTTGTTGGCGGTCGAGGTGACGGTGCCTTGCAGGATACGCTTGGGCATTCGTTACGCCTCCGCAGTCGAGGCCGCGGCAGCGGCTTTTTCGTTCAGGATGGTGTTGATGCGGGCAACGCTGCGACGCACCTCGCGCATACGCGCGGTATTTTCCAGTTGGCCGGTGGCCGCCTGAAAGCGGAGGTTGAAAGCCTCCTTCTTGAGCTGGACAAGCTGGTCCCGGAGTTCGTCCGGGGTCTTGTCACGGAGTTCCTGGGCGTTCATGCGCCTCTCCTTTGCTGCAACATCACCGGTAGGCCCCTGCCTGCAGGCACGCAGGGTCACCCTGATTCCGGTGGAGTCCGTGGATGAGCGGCTGCACTATGCCAGAATCCCCAACTATGCAAGGATTATCTGCAACACCCTTGGCGCGCGGGTCTAGCCCGCCTGGCAACCGCCAATGACATGGTCAAACTTCTCGCTCAATGGCGTCTCGGGAAAGCGCGCGTTGGACCGGGTTCCGCGAAAATCCGTGAACTCGAAAACAAAGCTCTCGCCGGTCAACAGGCCTGCCCGGAAATCCCTGAAACGGTCAGGCAGAAAGGCCGCCTTGCCGCTGGTGGATTCGCCCCACTTCTCCGAAATGGGCTCGTTCTCGCCGAACTTGTAGCGAACCGGGACCGTATCCCTTGTACTGCCAATGTAGCCACCGGAAACGACAAAGATCTCGTGCCCACCTTTGCCGTCGCACCGCACGAAGGTCGAAACCGGCGCATCCGTCATCCGCGCATTTGCCTTGTCGCTCTCAAGCACAACATAGGATGTCTCCTTGCCTGAAAACGGGTCCGTTTTCTCAACAAACAGCCATTTCGAAACAGCCGCAGAAACCGGGCTGTCATCCTCCTGATCGGGGGCGGGCGCGGCCTTGTATCCGGCAAGCGCATCGTAGCAAATCAAACGCGCCTGATCATTCGGCACCCCAAGACATGCCGCTAGATCTTGTGCATGCACCGCCAAGGGGGAAAGCCCGATGGCCAAGGAAAGAATGACGAACCGCATACTCAGCGTCCTTTTGAAATGAACAGTGCTCAAAGTGGTCAACCGGCGCACCGTGTTGAACCTAATGCTTTGTATACTCGCTTAAATTTGACGCCAATCACATTGTTTGGAAACAATTCGACCCACCAGAGGGCACGCCTACCGCAATAGTTCCAGCGCGACGCTGTCCGACACATAACTTGCCTCGAAGGAGACAAAACTCAGCGACGCCGCATATCCCGCAGGGGCGGCTGCGTCTTTGGTAGCGGACGGCGGCTCGACGGCGGGCAACTCATCCACTGGACTGCCAGACGCCTCGGGAACAACGGGCTCGGCCACCTCACCACTTACGGCGACAGCGGCATAGGTCATGCTGACATACATCGCCTCAACCACGAGTTCGGTCGTCCCCCGCGCAATTGTCGAAGCCGCTTGCCCCTGTGTCAGGCACACCCCCGCCTCGCAGGCGTCGCGAACGGCGGCTTTGGCGCGATGACCGACGGATTGTGCGGACTTGCCCATCGGCTTGTCACTGGTCGCGAGCGGGATATCAGCCCTCTTTGAGCGTTGGTGATCACGCCCGGCACAACAGGAATGCAGTTCCATTTCAAACCCCCAGTTTCACTCTGGTCATGAGGGTGGCCCAGAGGCGTAAAGATATACGGGCTGACCTTAGGGAAACTGCACACAATTTCGCACATAGTCGACACAGGCAAAGAACTTCACTTGAGGGAACACTGACTCCTTTCGTATAGTTTACGTGACCAGAACAGGGGTAAACCGCATGGCCGAACGGGAAATACCGGGGGATGGCCCGCTATTCAGCCGTATCGGGCCGGACGGGGCGTCTCATGCGCTTATGCTGGAACAGGCTGCTCGCATTGCCCAATTGGGCTATTTCGTCTTCAACGTCCTCGACGCCATTGTTGAAGTCTGCTCGGTCCAGCACGCCGAAACCTTCGGATTGACCCCGTCAGAGTTCATCGAGGCCGTCAGCGGTCTTGGCGGTGAGATGGACATGGTCCACCCCGAAGATCGGGACATCCTGCGCGAAGCGTATCAACGGCTGTTGCTGGGCGAAACGATCGAGATGGAATACCGTTTTTATCGGCGGGACCGCAGCATCGGCTATATCCGCGAAGTTGTCGCGCCCGAACGCGATGCCAGCGGCCGCATTGTCCGCGGTCTGGGCAGCAGCCTTGACGTGACAGAATCCCGGCTGGCAGAAGAACGCAAGGCGCAGGCCAATCGGCTTGCCGCTTTGGGCGAATTGACCGCTGGCGTCGCCCATGATGTCAACAACATCCTCGCCGTGGTCATGGGGAATGCCGAACTGCTTCAGGACGACCTGCCCGACGGCCTGCGCAGTCAATTGTTGTCTGAAATCGTTTCAGCGGCGGGGCGTGGCGGCATGCTGACCCGCAGCCTTCTGAATTTTGCGCAAAAAGCGACAATCCTTCCCACGGCCCTTGACCTGGCAGAAGAGGTGGACAGGGCAGTGACGCTTTTTGAACGGACCACCCTTCAAAAAGCCCGGGTCGAGGTCATTCGCCCAAAAGGCCCGGCACCGATCTTCGCGGATCGGGACAACCTGCAATCGGTGATCCTGAACATCCTGATCAACGCCCGCGACGCGATCCGCGAGGGCGGTACGATCCGCATCCGCACCAAGCTGCCGGATAACTGCACCGACATTCCCCCCCCTTTCGCAGGCGATCTGATTTGCCTGTGTGTTCAGGATGACGGTACCGGCATTCCGGCGGAGCACATCGACCGGGTGACCGAACCTTTCTTTACCACCAAGTCGCGCTCCAGGGGGTCGGGGCTCGGGCTATCCATGGCGGCGGGGTTCATGCGCCAACTAGGCGGTGAAATCGCGATCTCGTCGACCCCAGGCGCGGGGACCAACGTTCGGCTGTTGTTTCCGATGCACCGATCCAACCCGTTGCTGGAACGGAAGACTCCGAAGGCCGGGCCGACGCCGTTTGACAGGCATCATATCCTGCTGCTGGAGGACGAAGAACAGATCCGTGACATCCTGCGCCGCAATCTCAAGGGATGGGGATTCACCGTGACCGAGGCAGCCACCTCCGAAGAAGCCCTGCGCGCGGTGGACAAGGGCGGGTATGATCTGGCGCTATTGGACAATTATGTTCCCGGGTCCTCGACAGGTGTCGAGATTGCCGCCCGGATCAAGGCGGTGGACGCCTCGACCCCGGTGATCCTGTTGACCGGGCTGGCGCGCGGGCTTGGCTCGGCCGAAGACGGAACCGTGGATCTGGTTCTGTCGAAACCGGTGCCCGCCGCAGAGCTGCGCGCGGGGATCGCCAATCTTCTGGATGCCGCACCCTCAGGTGAAAGGGCGGTTGGCTCCGCCAGCTGACAGCGTCAGTGTGAGGCCGCTCTAGGCCAGCGAAGCGCCGTTGCCACCCTCGCCAAAGCTGGACCGCAGCAACTTGGCCAAATGGCCGTTCCGGATTGCATCGGGATGCACCACCCCGATCTGGGCGGGCATTTCCGGCAGGCCAAGAATCCGGGCAATGGCAAAGCGATGCGCGCCACCGCCGCTGCGCAGGCAGGTTCCGTCACGGGCCACATGCACCAGTACGCCGCCATGCTCGCGGCGGAAATAGTCGGGCAATTCGGCCTTAGGCAACAAACGCCCCCTTTGCCGCGTCTCGGCGTAGAGCTTGTCCAGCGCCGCATAGCGCGCATGGACATCCTCGATTGTCGCGCAGCCGTCAGGCCGGTGCCCGGTGGCGATTTCTTTGACCAGACGTTGGTAGATCGGTGTCTCTTGCCAATCCGCGCCCTCTTGCCAGTGCATCCGGCAACTGCGCAGCTTGGTGTTGGTTTCGATGTCAAAGCGATTCAGATCCCAATCACCCGCAACCACGGCTCCGCTGTTCTGACGGCGGAACTGACGGGCGCTGCGCTGTTTGCCCAGCCCTAGGTTGACACGTGAGGGTGCCACGTAGATCGCCGCATCCGACCGCGGCCCTTCCAGTCCGAACCGCAGCATATTCCAGATATCGCGCAGAACTTTGCGCGGCACATGTGCTTCGATCGTGCGGCGAAACTGCTCAAGATCGGTAAAGGAGCGAAAGGACATTTATGACAACCTGGCTAAAGAGCTTGCACCCGGTCGTCATAAATATTTCACGGAACTGTTACTGTCAAAGGCCGCTGCGGTGCGCTCACGCCCATTTGTAGTTGAAGCTCACCGAGACCCGGTTTTCTTCGGCCATGTTCAGCGGAACCTCATGGCGCAACCAGCTTTCCCACAGCAAGACGTCCCCGACCTGCGGCGCGATATAGACAAAAGACCGCAGCTCCTCGCGGCACCCTTTCTTGCGGGTCGGCGCCGCCATCATCATCGACAGGCGCGGATCCTCGAGTTTCAGCGCGGATGCGCCTTCGGGCATCGCAACATAGGTTGTGCCCGAAATCACCGAATGCGGATGGATATGGCTGGAATGCGTGCCGCCCTCTGGCAGGATATTGATCCAGATATCCTCAAGGACAAGCTCCTTGTCGCCCAGTTCGAACTCAAGATCCTTCGCAAAGGCGGCGACATGCTGGTCCAGAACCTTGACCAGATCCGCGAAAATCGGGAATCGCCAGGGCAGATCCGTCAGCGACGCATAAGAGGTATATCCCGGATACCCCTGTTCTTCGCACCAGTCCTGCCCCGCCTCGTCGTCCTCGGCGATGGAATAGCACGAACCTTCAAGCTCGGCTGTGTCGATGTCACCATGCTCCGCAAGGCGGGCCTGGTACAGGCGGGTGGCGAAAAGCGAACGGATCTGGGTCATGGCCGGGCTTTAGCCCAGCCAAACGGCGGGGGGAAATGGAATCTCAACTTCTGAGGCGCATGGTCCCCGCAAATCAGACGTGAGAGCAGAATGTTCCCGATCCGAAGCCTGATCTTGCCGACCTTGCTGGTTCTTGGCGGCCAAACCGTTGCGCAAAGCGCCTCGCTTTTCCCACAGGGGGAAACCCGGGCGCGCGGCCCCTTGATCGCCATGCGTGCTTCCGCCCCATCGCAAGGCTTGTTGGGCAGCGGCGATCGGCTGGGATTTCTGGTCCCCTTGCCGGAACCGGACGTACCGGCCCCTGCCCGCTCTGGAACATTGGCAGGGAACGGCGCCACAGCAAAACTGCTCAGCCTGATTTCCGAGGCGGAGTCGCGCCACGGTGGCTATGACGCGGTCATCCACGGCGCCAAGATCAAGCCCCCCAAACCCCCGACAGAACTGACCGTTCAAGAAATTCTCGACTGGATTGCAGCTACACCGGGCCAGCCGCATGCCATCGGTCGCTACCAAGTCATCCCGGATACCCTGCGGCATCTCATCGCCGATCTCGGGATCAATCCGCAGGCCCGCTTTTCGCCAGACCTTCAGGACCGCATGGCAAACAAACTGCTGGCGGATGCCGGCTTTCATGCGTTCCAACGGGGGGAAATTTCGCGCCGGGGCTTTATGTACCGACTGGCCAAGGTCTGGGCTGGCCTGCCCCTCCCATCCGGCGAATCCTATTACGAAGGATACGCAGGCAACAAGGCGACCATGACATGGGCGCGCTTTGACAGCGCGATGGCCGCGATCTTTCCCGGATAGGCTTTACAGGTACAATTCGCCCGACGGGCTGAGAAAGATCGCTTCGGCAAGGTTATCATCCGCCGGAAAAGCGCGCGGCTTGCCGTTCTCCGGCAGGGGTGCACGGCTGCCTGGGGCATCATCAATACGCAGAACCGCCCCATTGTTGAATTTCAGGGTCAACCCGTGCCGCCGGAAATCGGCCTCCGTGATCCGGCTCCCGGTCAACCGCCGCAACAGCGCGCTGTCATCGCCTTCTTTGATCCAGGCGTCCCGGTCCACCGGGCTTTCAAGGATCCGGTCATCGAGCATCAGCCATTCGGCCGCGCCGATGATCGGCAGGATCAACCATCCCTCACCCAGCATCAGCCCGAAGAACCCATAGCCACCCGCCCCATATGATCCCAGCATGCAGGACAGATCCTCTACCCGTTGCCCAACGACTGCCTCAGCCAAAACCGGCCTTGGCTCCAAAGGCACGCGCAGCGGATCGCCCATGAAGTCGTCATCGTCATCACCGAAGGGCTGGCTGAGGTCGGGGATCAAAAACTGCCCGCGCACGATCGGAGAGGGGATCGGGATTTCTGAATAGGCCCGTCTCGTTTCGCGTTCGACGATCCAACGGGCCAAGGGTTGGCCCCGGTCGGCGGCTCTCATCACGGTCTGGATCAGGTGGCGGTGCAGGCGTGCAATCATCAGGTTACCTTGTCAGATCCCCACAACCCTAGGAAACCACGCGCAAAAGAAAAACCCCCGCCGCTCATGCGCCGGGGGCCAAATTTTGACATTGGGCCGAAACCCGCTGCTTACCAGTCTTCGCGAACCACGACGCGCGTCTTGATCGGCAGCTTCATCGCCGCAAGGCGAAGGGCCTCACGCGCGATGTCTTCGTTCACGCCGTCGATCTCGAACATCACGCGGCCCGGCTTGACCTTGCAGGTCCAGCGGTCCACCGAACCTTTACCTTTACCCATACGAACTTCGATGGGTTTTGCGGTCACGGGGGTGTCCGGGAAGATACGGATCCAGACGCGGCCCTGACGTTTCATGTGACGCGTCATGGCACGACGGGCTGCTTCGATCTGGCGCGCGGTGACACGCTCGGGCTCGAGAGCCTTCAGACCGTAGGTGCCGAAGTTCAGATCGGAACCGCCTTTGGCGAGGCCCTTGATCCGACCCTTCTGAACCTTGCGGAATTTTGTACGCTTAGGCTGAAGCATTGTTACCTCCGATCATCCCGGCGGCCGCCACCGGCGCCACGGGGGGCCGGACCGTCCTGGAGTTCCTGGTTCTTGCGATCGCGGGCCTGCGGATCATGTTCCATGATCTCGCCCTTGAAGATCCAGACCTTGATGCCGATGATGCCGTAGGGGGTCGATGCTTCGACGTTGGCATAATCGATGTCGGCGCGCAGCGTGTGCAGCGGCACGCGGCCTTCACGGTACCATTCGGTACGCGCGATTTCCGCACCACCCAGACGACCAGCGACGTTCACCCGGATACCCTGGGCGCCCATGCGCATGGCGTTCTGCACGGCCCGCTTCATCGCGCGGCGGAAGGAGACCCGGCGCTCCAGCTGCTGGGCGATGGATTCGCCAACCAGCTGTGCGTCCAGCTCGGGCTTGCGGACCTCGACGATGTTGAGGTGCAGTTCCGAGTCGGTCATCGTGGCCAGCTTCTTGCGAAGCACCTCGATGTCCGCGCCTTTCTTGCCGATGATGACGCCCGGACGCGCGGTGTGAATGGTCACACGGCACTTCTTGTGCGGACGCTCGATGATGACGCGGCTGATGCCGGCCTGCTTCGGCGGGTTCTTGTACTCGTTGAAAATGAATTCGCGGATCTTGAGATCCTCGAGCAGCAGATCACCGTAGTCCTTGGTATCAGCGTACCAGCGGCTGTCCCAGGTGCGGTTCACCTGAAGGCGCATGCCGATCGGATTGGTCTTGTTACCCATTAGGCTTGCTCCTCAACCTGGCGCACCTTGATGGTGAGTTCCGAGAACGGCTTGTTGATCCGGCCGAAACGACCACGGGCCCGGGGGCGACCGCGTTTCATGACCAGGTTCTTGCCGACATAGGCCTCGGCGACGACCAGTTCGTCGACGTCCAGACCGTGGTTGTTCTCGGCGTTGGCGATAGCCGATTGCAGGCACTTTTTCACGTCAACGGCGATCCGCTTCTTCGAGAAGGTCAGGTCCGTGAGGGCCTTGTCCACCTTCTTGCCGCGGATCAGGGCGGCGACGAGGTTCAGCTTCTGCGGCGAGGTGCGCAGCATGCGCAGCTTTGCCATCGCTTCGTTGTCCGCCACGCGGCGGGGATTCTTATCCTTGCCCATGGCTTACTTCCTCTTGGCTTTTTTGTCGGCCGCGTGGCCGTAGTAGGTGCGGGTCGGCGAATATTCACCGAACTTCTGACCGATCATGTCTTCGCTGACCATCACGGGAACGTGCTTCTGGCCGTTGTAGACACCGAAAGTCAGGCCGACGAACTGCGGCAGAATGGTCGAGCGGCGCGACCAGATCTTGATGACTTCGTTTTTGCCCGACTCGCGCGACTTCTCGGCCTTCTTCAGGACGTAGGAATCGACGAACGGACCTTTCCAGACGGAACGCGACATATATTACCGCCCCTTCTTCTTGGCGTGACGCGAGCGGATAATCAGCTTCTGCGATGCCTTGTTGGTGTTGCGGGTGCGCTTGCCCTTGGTCGGCTTGCCCCAAGGCGTCACCGGGTGACGGCCACCCGAGGTACGGCCTTCACCACCGCCGTGCGGGTGGTCGATCGGGTTCATGACGACACCGCGGACGGAAGGACGCTTGCCCATGTGGCGGACGCGGCCGGCCTTGCCGAGGTTCTGGTTCGAGTTGTCGGGGTTCGAGACCGCGCCAACCGTGGCCAGGCATTCCTGACGGACCATGCGCAGTTCGCCCGAGGACAGGCGGATCTGAGCGTAGCCACCGTCACGGCCGACGAACTGGGCATAGGTGCCCGCGGCGCGTGCGATCTGGCCGCCCTTGCCGGGCTTCAGCTCGATGTTGTGCACGATGGTACCGATCGGCATACCCGAGAACGGCATGCAGTTGCCCGGCTTGATGTCGGCCTTTGCCGACGAGACAACCTTGTCGCCCACGCCCAGACGTTGGGGGGCGAGGATATAGGCCTGCTCGCCGTCGTCATACTGGACGAGTGCGATGAATGCCGTGCGGTTGGGGTCATATTCGATACGAACAACGATGCCGTTGACGTCGAACTTGTTCCGCTTGAAATCGACGATCCGGTAGAGGCGCTTTGCGCCACCGCCGCGACGACGTGCGGTAATCCGTCCGGTGTTGTTCCGGCCGCCTTTCTTCGTCAGACCTTCGGTAAGGGCCTTGACGGGGCGTCCTTTATACAGCTCCGAACGGTCGATCAGCACCAGCCCGCGCTGGCCCGGCGTCGTCGGCTTGTACGACTTGAGTGCCATGCTTTCTGTCTTCCGTTGCTTACGGCCAGATCGAAACCCGGCCTATGTTATCAGCCCCCCGAAGGTGGCCAGTGGTATAGGCCCCCGAAGGTGCCCGATTCGCGTCATCCGCAAAGAAAAGCAAAGCCCCGGACGAATCCGGGGCTCCCTGCGGATGGGGTCGTTTAGGCGAGGTTGGGCGTCACGTCAAGTGGCAGCCGAGCCATTCCGCCAACTCGGACCAAGCCGGGTTTGGACAGTTGGCACGCCCGGAAAAAAACTGTCGTCACGACACTCCGAAATCGTCCAGCAAGGCACGGATATTGCGCGAAAACGCCTCTTCGCTGAGGTCGCGCCGCCATGTTGCATGGGCGGCCTGTTTCATTCGGTCCAACTCCGCGCGATCCGCATCCAATTTCAGCAACCATTCGACGGCTTGCTCCATGTGCAATGGATCGAAAACCACGCCGTCATCACCATGGGTCAGATCCCCGGCAGAGCCGCACTGGTTCGAAATCATCGGAACCGCGCCATAGGCCATTGCCTCAAGTGGAGAGGTGCCGCGCAACTCATCGAAACTGGGCAGAATGCATACGTCATGCGAGGCGTGCAGCGTCCCCATCTCAAGGAAAGGGACAGAACCAGCGAGCTTGATCCACGGGCGACGCGCCATGTCCTGAATCGTTGCGTAATGCGCATTGTCCGGTCCCGGAACCGTCCCGGCCAGAGTCAGGCTGATCCGGTCCTGCGCGTTCATTTCCTCGATCTTCTGAATCAGCACATGCTGGTTCTTGCGTTCGGCGCCCAGTTTGCCAACCAACAGAACCTTTAGCCGGTCGTCCTCGCGCGGCAGTACCTGATGCGGAAGAACATCGACCGGTAAAGGCATGAATCGCGCGTAGGGGTCGCGCGGCTTGCTGCGGTTTTGCCCGCGCACCGGGGTGAACCGCTCAACAGGCAGCCCTTTATATCGCAACAACACGCGCCGTCCGAAACCGGTCAGCACATCGTCAGGCACCTGATTGTACAGGATGCGCGGAATGCCCTGCCGTCGCGCCGCGCGTGAGGCACGGCGGCTGATGGCCCATGCATTGCGAATGATCACAAGGTCGGGACGGAAATCGGTGACTTCCTTTTCAACCTCCTCGTAAGCCGGAGATTTCCCCATGACCACAGGTTCGACCATCGAATGATCCTCGCCGCCTGAGGCCATGCAGACCAACAGACGAACCTCATGCCCATCGGCCAGCAAACGCCGCACGGCGAACCACATGTTGGTGTGAAACCGTGGCAAAGTAAAAAGCAGTCGCGCCATGGCACCCCTGAGCCTTCTGAAACGTTTGTCCGCCGCGGCCCCGGACAGCGGACCGGCAAGGCAGCGCAAACCTTGGACGGATTGAACAACACCTCGTCTCGACGGGCCAGCGCTTTGCCGCTCCCGCCCCTTCAATCGGAAAAGGCCCCCGCATCGCTGCGAGGGCCTTTCCGAAGTCTGCAAGCCGGGGATGAACCCAGCCCGCAAATCCAATCAAAGACCGGTCGACACGTCGATCGTGTTGCCCTCTTCGAGGGTAACATAGGCCTTTTTCACGTCCTTGCGACGACCCAGGGTGCCGCGGAAACGCTTTTGCTTGCCTTTAGTGATGGTGGTGTTGACCGCCTTCACCTTGACACCGAACAGCGCCTCGACCGCTTCCTTGATCTGCGGTTTGGCCGCGTCGATCGCCACTTCAAAGACAACTGCGCCATTTTCGGACGCCATGGTCGACTTTTCGGTGATGATCGGCTTGCGGATCACGTCGTAGTGTTCTGCCTTCGCGCTCATTTCAGACGAGCCTCCAGTGCTTCGACACCCGCCTTGGTCAGAACCAGCGTATCGCGACGCAGGATGTCATAGACGTTTGCGCCCTGGCTCGGCAGCACATCGAGACCGTCGATGTTGGCCGCTGCACGGGCAAAGTTCTCGTTCACCTGTGCGCCGTCGATGACCAGCGCGCGCTTCCAGCCCAGGTTTGCAACCTGCTTGGCCAGCGTGTTGGTCTTGCCGTCGCAATCTGCGGCTTCGATCACAACCAGCGAACCGGCTTTGACCTTGGCGGACAGCGCGTGCATCAGGCCCAGCTTACGGACCTTCTTGGGCAGCTCATGGGCGTGCGAACGCGGGGTCGGGCCCTTGTAAATGCCACCCTTGCGGAAGATCGGTGCCTTGCGCGAGCCGTGGCGTGCGCCGCCGGTGCCCTTCTGGCGATAGATCTTCTTGGTCGAGTAAGACACTTCCGAGCGGGTCTTGACCTTGTGCGTACCGGCCTGCGCCTTGTTGCGCTGCCAGCGGACGACGCGGTGGAGAATGTCGGCGCGCGGCTCGAGCCCGAACAGGGCCTCGTCCAGCTCGACCTCACCGGCTGCTGCGCCGTCGAGATTGATCACGTCGAGTTTCATTCGTCGCCTTCCTTCTTCTCGGCCTCGATTTCAGCCTCGGCTGCTTTCAGCGCGTCTGCTTCGGCTGCGGCCTGCTCTTCGGCAAGACGCTTGGCTTCGGCTTCGGCCTCTGCTGCGGCTGCGGCGGCGGCTTCCTCGGCGGCTTTCATCGCTTCACGCTTGGCGCTCATCAGAGCGGCGGGCAGGATGACATTGTCCGGGGTCGGCTTCTTGACGGCGTCCTTGACAGTCACCCAGGATCCTTTGGGGCCGGGAACGGCGCCCTTGATCATGATGATGCCGCGGTCACTGTCGGTCTTGACCACTTGCAGGTTCTGCGTGGTGACACGCACCGAACCCATGTGGCCGGCCATTTTCTTGCCTTTGAACACCTTACCGGGGTTCTGACACTGACCGGTGGAGCCGTGCGAACGGTGGCTGATCGACACGCCGTGCGTGGCGCGCAGACCGCCGAAGTTGTGGCGCTTCATGCCACCGGCAAAACCTTTACCGATGGTGATGCCGCTGACGTCCACGAACTGACCTTCGAAGTAATGGTCGGCGATGATTTCCTCGCCCACTTCGATCAGGTTTTCGGGGGCGACGCGGAATTCCACGACCTTCCGCTTCGGCTCGACCTTGGCAACGGCAAAGTGGCCGCGCATGGCTTGGCTAACGCGTTTTGCCTTGGCGGTGCCGGCGCCCAGCTGAACAGCGGTATAGCCGTGCTGGTCATTGGTGCGCTGCGCGACAACCTGAAGGTTGTCCAGTTGCAGCACGGTGACGGGGATCTGCTTGCCGTCTTCCATAAAGAGACGGGTCATGCCGATCTTCTTTGCGATCACTCCAGAGCGCATGTCCATCGGCCTCCCTTACACCTTGATCTCGACGTCCACGCCAGCGGCGAGGTCGAGCTTCATCAGGGCATCAACGGTCTGCGGGGTCGGATCGACGATGTCGAGCAGACGCTTGTGCGTACGGATCTCGAACTGGTCACGCGACTTCTTGTTCACGTGCGGACCGCGCAGAACGGTATATTTCTCGATCTTGTTCGGAAGCGGGATCGGCCCGCGAACCGTGGCGCCGGTGCGCTTGGCGGTGTTGACGATCTCCTGGGTGGAGGCGTCAAGCACGCGGTAATCAAACGCCTTGAGCCGGATACGGATGTTCTGGTTCATTGAACAGCCTTATTCACGATGTTGGGGTTGAGAGGAGGACACGCGACCACCGCGCACCCTCATCGAACCCAAAAGGCGGGGAATCACCCCGCCTTGCACGACCAGTTGGCCGTTGCGCGCGTATATCGTCTGCACCCCAGTGTGACAAGGGCGTTTATCCCGAATCCAACGTGTTTTGCAGCGCGCGCTTTTCTACGCGAAAGGGCGCCTCCGATTGGAGGCGCCCTTCGTGTTTGTCGGTGCCGAAGGCGGGGGGAACCCGTCTTACTTCAGGATCTTCGAGACAACGCCCGAACCCACGGTCCGGCCACCTTCA
>NZ_JAHUZG010000002.1 GCF_019218285.1 Antarctobacter sediminis | reverse complement strand
TCAGATTGTTGCCTCGCAGAACCTTGGAGCATCGCCCCGCCGTCCCGTCCGGCGTCCCGTCAGCGCCTCAGCGCCGTCGGTGAAGGGGCTTTTACGGATACCAACATAAACCCGCAAGCCCATTCTGCACTTCTCGTCATCTTTTTTTCAAAAAATCAGGAAAACAAAACAATATCAACAGCTTAGTCCGAAAGATTTCTGAACCAAAAGGTCAAACCAACCCAGACAACACCCCCAAATACCCAACCCAAACCACCAAACCAAACTTACCCACAGCATTACCCACAGCCAAACCAAACAAAACAACCGAGTCACACACCAAAAGCTAAGAAAAGGGAGGAGGGAATCGCGGCCCGGGGCCACCCGACCCCAGAAGGGACCACTCAGCCCGGGCACAAAAAAAGGGCGGGTTGCCCCCGCCCTTTCTTAGCCAGTTGCCTTATGACCTTACTTCTTGCGCTTCTTAGGCGGCATCAGGTCGGTGATCGTGCCTTCGAACATCTCCGCGGCAAAGTTCACCGTTTCGGACAGGGTCGGATGGGGGTGGATGGTGTGCCCAAGGTCCACGGCATCCGCACCCATCTCGATCGCCAGGGCGCATTCCGAAATCAGGTCGCCGGCGTTGGTTCCCACGATACAGGCCCCGATGATCCGGTCATCTTCCGGGTCAAACAGCAGCTTGGTCATACCTTCGCTGCGACCATTGGAGAGCGACTTGCCAGACGCCGCCCATGGGAACACGCCCTTCTCGTATTTGATGCCCTTCGCCTTGGCCTCGGTCTCGGTCAGGCCGCACCACGCGACTTCGGGATCGGTATAGGCCACCGACGGGATCAGCTTGGCGTCGAAGAACCGTTTTTCACCGGCACAGACCTCGGCGGCCACTTTACCCTCGTGCACTGCCTTGTGCGCCAGCATCGGCTGGCCCACCACGTCGCCGATGGCAAAGATGTGGTTCACGCCAGTGCGCTGCTGGCCGTCGACGGCGATAAAGCCGCGATCGTCCACCGCCACGCCTGCCTGTTCGGCGTCGATCAGCTTGCCGTTGGGCTTGCGCCCCACGGCGACCAGAACCTTGTCAAAGGTGTCGCTGAACTGCTCGCCCTTGTCATCCTCGAAGGTGACCTTCAGACCTTCGTCCATCGCCTCGACCGCCGTTACCTTGGTCTTGAGGAAGATGTTTTCATAGCGGCCCTTGATGCGGGTCATCAGCGGTTTGACGATATCCTTGTCGGCGCCCGGAATGATCTGGTCCATCAATTCGACAACGGTGATCTTGGACCCCAGCGCATCATAGACACAGGCCATTTCCAGCCCGATGATCCCACCGCCCAGTACAAGCATCCGTTCCGGGATGTCGGCCAGTTCCAGCGCCCCGGTCGAATCGATCACTCGCGGGTCGTCATGCGGAATGAAGGGCAGCGCAACGGGCTCGGACCCGGCGGCGATGATGCAGTTGTCAAAGCTGACACTGGTCGTGCCCTCATCGCCTTGCACTTCGATCATGTTTGGACCGGTGAACTTGCCGTAGCCGCGCACGACTTGAACCTTGCGGCCCTTGGAGAGGCCGTCCAGACCGCCAGTCAACTGACCGACAACGCTGTTCTTGAAGGCGCGCAGCTCGTCGAGGTCGATCTGCGGCTTGGCAAAGCTGATGCCATGCGCGCCCATCTCCTCTGCTTCGGTGATGACCTTGGCAACATGCAAAAGCGCCTTCGACGGGATGCAGCCCACGTTCAGGCAAACGCCGCCCAGCGTCGGGTTGCGTTCGATCAGAACGACCTTTTTGCCCAGATCGGCGGCGCGAAAGGCAGCGGTGTATCCTCCAGGGCCAGAGCCCAGCACAACCACCTCGGCGTGAACATCGCCGGGGCCACTTGCAGTGCCGGTGGCGGCAACCGCCTGAGGCGCAGCCTCAGCGGCCGAGGGGGGCTCAACGCCCCCCGAGGCCGGGGCCTCTGCCGCGTCTGCCCCTTCGAGCACGAGAATTACGGATCCCTCGGACACCTTGTCGCCTTCGGACACGGCGATGGACACGACCTTGCCAGCGGCGGGCGACGGGACTTCCATCGTCGCCTTGTCGGATTCCAGCTCGACCAGCGGGTCTTCTTCGCTGACCGTATCACCTACGGCGACCAGAACGGCCACCACGGGAACCTCGGAGAAATCACCGATATCGGGTACTTTGACTTCCATCGATCTCTCTCCTTACCACATCAACTTGCGCATATCGCCAAGCAGCGTCTTGAGCGTCACGACGAAACGCGCGGCCAAGGCGCCGTCGACGGCACGGTGGTCATAGGACAGGGACAGCGGCTGCATTAGGCGCGGCACGAATTCCTCGCCATTCCAGACCGGCTGCATCTTGGATCGCGTCAGGCCGAGGATCGCCACCTCGGGCGCATTGACGATAGGTGTGAACGAAGTCCCGCCAATCCCGCCCAGCGACGAGATGGTGAACGTCGCGCCCTGCATGTCCTTGGACTTGAGGTTGCCTTCGCGCGCGGCCTTGGACAGCTCCATCAACTCCTTGGAGATATCGACCAGCCCTTTGCGGTCCGCGTCCTTGATAACCGGAACCATCAGCCCGTTGGGCGTGTCGGCGGCGAAACCGATGTTGTAATACCCCTTCTTGATCAGCTTGTCGCCGTCCGGGTGGATCGACGAATTGAACTCCCAATGGGTTTTCAGGGCCGAGACGCTGGCCTTGATGACAAAGGACAGCAGGGTCACGCGATAGCCCTCTTCCTTGGCCATCGTGTCCATTTCCTTGCGGTACTTGTCCAGATCGGTGATGTCCGCCTCGTCATTGTGGGTGACATGCGGGATGTTCAGCCACGACCGGTGCAGCGCGGGGCCAGAGATCTTCTTGATCCGGCTCATTTCCACGTCTTCGACGGGGCCGAACTTCGAGAAATCCACTGCCGGGATCGGCGGGATCCCCATACCGCCTGCCGCAGGTGCGCCGCTGGCCGCCGCTGGCACGGTCAGCGCCTTCAGCGCCTTTTCCACGTCCTCGCGCAGGATGCGACCCTTGCGGCCGGTGCCGTTCACCTTGTTCAGGTCCACCTCGACCCGGCGCGCATAAGCACGGACCGACGGCGAGGCATGCACCTTGGAGAACCCGGCATCCGTCACCGGGGCCGGAGCAGGCGCGGCAGCGGGAGCCGCGGCAGGGGCCGCAGCCGGAGCAGCGGCGGGCGCGTCTGCCTTGGGTTCTTCCTTGGCGGCGGGCGCGTCTGCCCCCTCGACCACAAGGATCACCGAGCCTTCGGAAACCTTGTCGCCTTCGGCAACCTTGATTTCCTTCACCACACCCGCGGCAGAGGACGGCACTTCCATCGTCGCCTTGTCGGATTCCAATTCGACGATCGGGTCTTCCTCGGCAATCGTGTCGCCCACGCTCACCAGGATCGAAACCACCGGCACGTCGTTGAAATCGCCGATATCCGGCACTTTAACTTCTACGGTCATGTCTTAATTCTCCTCGTGCCGCGTGTCAGACCAGACGCGGGTTCGGCTTGCCGCCGTCGATGTCGTATTTCTTCAGGGCCGCCTCGAGATCTTTCTCGGATACCAGCCCCTCGCGGAAGAGGTCGACCATGGCCGCCGCCGCGATGTGATTGGCATCCACCTCAAAGAAGCGCCGCAGGTTCACCCGGCTGTCGGACCGGCCAAAACCGTCCGTGCCCAGCACCGTGTAGCGGCCCGGCACACAGGCGCGGATCTGCTCGGCGTAGTTCTTCATGTAATCGGTGGCCGCGATGATCGGACCCGAAACATTCGCGAGGGTCTGCGCCACATAAGACGTCTTTTCCTCGGCAAAGGGGTTCAGCCGGTTGTGACGCGCCACGTCCTGGCAATCGCGCGCCAATTCGTTGAACGAGGTCGCCGACCAGATGTCCGAGGTGACGCCAAAGTCTTCTTCCAGCATTTCGGCTGCCTTGATCGCCTGCACAAGGATCGTACCCGAGCCCATCAGGTTCACGTGTTTCTTCGCCGGCTTGGCCGTCTTCTTGAAGCGGTAGAGCCCCTTGATGATGCCTTCCTCTGCGCCCATCGGCATTTCCGGATGGCGATAGTTCTCGTTCATCAGGGTGAGGTAGAAGAACACGTCTTCCTGATCGACGAACATCCGCTGCAACCCGTGCTGCACGATCACCGCGACTTCGTAGCTGAAGGTCGGGTCATAGCTGATGCAGTTCGGGATGGTCCCGGCAAGGATATGGCTGTGGCCGTCTTCGTGCTGCAAGCCCTCACCGTTCAGCGTGGTCCGTCCGGCGGTGCCGCCCAGCATGAAACCACGCGCGCGGCTGTCGCCCGCCGCCCAGGCCAGGTCGCCGATCCGCTGGAACCCGAACATCGAATAGTAGATGTAGAAGGGGATCATCGGGACGCCGTGGTTGGAATAGGCGGTTGCCGCCGCGATCCAGTCCGCCATGGCGCCGGCTTCGTTGATGCCTTCTTGCAGCACCTGCCCGCTTTCCGATTCCTTGTAGTAGGACATCTGCTCGCGGTCTTCGGGTGTGTATTGCTGGCCTTTCGGGTTGTAGATCCCGACCGAGCGGAACAGCCCCTCCATGCCGAAGGTCCGGCTTTCATCCGGCACGATCGGCACCACCTGCTTGCCCACCTGCTTGTCACGCAGCAGCGTGGTCAGGATGCGGACAAAGGCCATGGTGGTGGAAATCTCGCGCTCACCGGTCGATTCCAGCTGGCCCTTGAACTTGTCCAGCCCGGGAATTTCCAGCTTGGGCGCTTCGGTTTCGCGTTTCGGGAAGGCCCCGCCCAGCTCTTTTCGGCGCTCGGCCAGATAGGCCTTTTGCGCGTTGTTCAGGCTGACAAAGGGGATGTCCTTTTCCAGCTCTTCATCCGTGACCGGAATCTTGAACCGGTCGCGCATCGCCTTGAGCTGGTCCAACTGCATCTTTTTCTGCTGGTGGGTGGTGTTCTGCCCCTCACCGGCGGTGCCCATGCCATAGCCCTTGACCGTCTTGACCAGCAGAACGGTGGGCTGACCTTCGGCCTCGGTCGCGCGTTTGAAGGCGTTGTAGACCTTCTTGGGATCGTGGCCGCCCCGGCGCAGAGCCCAGATCTGATCGTCGGTCCAGTCTTTCACCAGTTCCGCGGTCTCCGGGTACTTGCCGAAGAAATGCTTGCGGATATAGGCGCCGTCCTTCGACTTGAAGGTCTGATAGTCGCCGTCGATGGTTTCATCCATCAGCTGACGCAGCTTGCCGCTGGTGTCTTGTTCCAGCAGTTCGTCCCAGCCACGCCCCCAGAGCAGTTTGATCACGTCCCAGCCCGAGCCGCGGAAGTTGCCTTCCAGCTCCTGCACGATCTTGGAGTTGCCCCGCACCGGGCCGTCCAGACGTTGCAGGTTGCAGTTCACGACGAAGATCAGGTTATCCAGCCCTTCGCGCGCCGCGAGGTGAATGGCGCCCAGCGATTCCGGCTCGTCCATCTCACCGTCGCCAAGGAAGGCCCAGACTTTGCGGTCGCCCGCGTCAATCAGCCCGCGATTGTGCAGGTATTTCATGAATCGCGCCTGGTAGATCGCCATCAGCGGGCCAAGACCCATGCTGACGGTCGGGAACTGCCAGTATTCCGGCATCAGCCAAGGGTGCGGATAGGACGACAGCCCGCCGCCCGCCACTTCGCTGCGGAAGTTCTTCAGCTCTTCCTCGCTGATCCGGCCTTCCATAAAGGAACGCGCATAGATCCCCGGGATCACGTGACCCTGAAAGAACACAAGGTCGCCGCCGTGGATCGCCGATTTCGAACGCCAAAAGTGGTTAAGGCCGATGTCATACAGCGCCGCAGAAGAGGCAAACGACGCGATGTGTCCGCCGTATTCGCTCGATTCCTTGTTGCGCTTGACCACGGTCGCCATGGCGTTCCACCGGTTGATGGTACGGATGCGCCATTCCATCTCGGTGTCGCCGGGAACCTCGACCTCATCATCGGGAGAGATGGTGTTCTGATAGGGGGTGGTGGCCGAGAAGGGCAATTTGGCCCCTGCTGCCCGGGCCCGCTGCACCGCCTTGTCCAGAAGATAGTGCGCGCGGTCGGCCCCGTCGCGCTCGATCACGTCCTCGATCGCGTCCTGCCACTCCTGGCTTTCGACGGGATCGACGTCCTGGGGGGTATCTTTCATATGCCCTCTTCCCTTTGATGCGCCCGGAATGGCGCTTGGTTTAACCCTGAACTATCGGCAGGTTTTTCGTGGATGCAAGCGTTTGCCTGACCGTCCCACAGTGTCCTCCCGACGGTTTCAGGTGGTGTATCAGCAGGAGTGCCGCAGCGGCAGGCAGGCCACTGCATAACGTCCATGCGTCACGCGCATGGCGGTTGTTTAACATTAAACAAACCTCGGCGCACAAACGGCACCCCCTCCCGCCCCGGTTTCCGGGGTCGCTTTTCAAAGACCCGGTACAGGTAGACGCACTGAATGTGCGCCCGGCACCCGATCCTCTCTGCGATTCTCTAGGAGTATAACGCGCGACACGGCATCCGGTTCAACCGTATCGGAAAATTCCCGTCAGCGGCGTATGGACGGGCGCCCGCTCCGGAGGGCCGCGGTCAATGATCCGACCGCGTTACTCTGCCGGATCCCCCAGCCGCAGGACCGGGGCGCGGGGTTCTTCGATCTCTTCAAAGTCGAACTGATCAAGCCGATGCGCCCTGCGCCCGGCCTTGTCGGCACTGATCTTGATTTCTTCGATGTCGCGCGCAGCCTGGCCGAAATGCCGGTCAAGGTTGGCGACTCGCCCGCCCAACCGTTCGACATCTGCGTGCAACAGGGCAAGCTCTCTCCGGATTGCCCCGGCCTGCTCTTTCATCCGGGCATCTTTCAGCACCGCCCGCAGGGTGTTCAACGTCGCCATGCAAGTGGTCGGAGAGACGATCCAGACCCGCGCAGCAAAGCCTTCGCGCACCACCTCGGGGAAATGCGCGTGCAATTCGGCGTAAACGGCTTCGGATGGCAGAAACATCAGGGCGCCCTCGGCGGTCTCTCCCTCGATGATATAGCGCTCAGCGATGTCACGGATGTGCTTGCGCACCGCAAGCCGAAACGACTGAGCTGCGCGCGCCACCATTTCTTTACCCTCGGCCCGCATCAGCGCCTCGTAACCTTCCAGCGGAAACTTGGCGTCCACAGCAATCGGCCCCGGCGGTTGAGGCAGATGGATCAGACAGTCTGCCCGCCGCCCGTTCGAAAGGGTCGCCTGCAACGTGTAACTGTCAGACGGCAGCGCCTTGTTCACGATCTCCCGCAACTGGATTTCGCCAAAAGCGCCACGCGTCTGCTTGTTCGACAGGATGTCCTGCAAAGACAGCACATCCCCCGACAGCTTGGTGATATTGTCCTGAGCCTTGTCGATGGCGGCCAACCGTTCCTGCAATTCGCCCAGCGACCGCGCCGTGCGCCGGGCGGACCCGTGCAGGGTTTCCCCCATACGCTCCTGCACCTCGGCCAGACGGCGCTCCATCAGGTCCAGCATGGCAGCCTGACTGTTGGCCTGAGCCTCGGACACGTGATGCAACCCGCCAGCAAGCCGTTCCTGACCATCCGAAAGGGTCTGAACGCGCTGCGCAAGATGACTGACGTTCTGCAAGAGCGGTTCGGACAGACGCGCGGCACGGCGTGCGCCACGGGCGGCTTGCAGCAGCAAGAACAACACCAGAATCGCGAAACCAAGAGCCGCCAAGGCAGCGATGACCACGGAATCCGACAGCGAATAGGACACGTCACCAAACTGGATCATGTGCGCCCGAACAGCCTTTCGATATCCGCCAATTTCAGCTCGACATATGTGGGGCGTCCGTGATTGCACTGGCCCGAATGTGGCGTGGCTTCCATTTCGCGCAGCAGCGCGTTCATTTCTTCAGCGCGCATCACGCGGCCCGATCGGATGGAGCCGTGGCAGGCCATGCGCGAGAGGATTGCTTCGATACGGGCCTGCAACAGGCCGCTGTCCCCCAGATCCGCCAGTTCATCGAGGATGTCGCGGATCAGCGCCTCGGCGTTGACCTCGCCAAGGATCGCGGGTGTTTCGCGCACTGCGATGGCACCGTTTCCAAAGGGTTCGATCCTGAGGCCCATACGTTCCAGATCATCGGCGCGGGCCAAAAGCCGTGCCGCATCGTCCGGCGACAGATCAACGACCTCTGGGATCAAAAGTCCTTGGGCCGGCACCCCTTTGTCCGCCATCTGGCGCTTGAGTTTTTCATAGACAAGTCGTTCGTGTGCAGCGTGCTGATCGACGATGACAACCCCGTCCTCTGTCTGGGCAAATATATAGTTCTCATGCACCTGCCCGCGCGCAGCGCCCAAGGGACGGGCCGTCAGCGGAGGCTCTTCCGAGGGCACTTCGGGTGCGACGGGCGGCGTTTCCACCACGCGCCCGGACCAGGTGTCCGGCATCTCGTCAAAGCTGGGGGCCTGCGCGGCATAGCTGGCCTGTCGCACGCCAAGCGATGGCCGATCCATCTGGTAGACCCGGGGCTGCGTGGGCTGTTCAGGGCGGAATGCACCCAAGGTGGCCCCCGCCACGGTGGTCGACGCCCGGTGCCCGGCCCCGGCCAGCGCATGACGCAGACCCGACACGATCAACCCCCGCACGACACCCGGTTCACGGAAGCGTACCTCGGATTTGGCGGGGTGGACGTTCACGTCGACTCGGTGCGGATCGCAATCGACAAACAGGGCAACCGCAGGATGACGCTCACGCGAGAGGAAATCCTGATAGGCGCCCCGCAGGGCGCCGATCAGCATCTTGTCCCGCACCGGGCGCCCGTTGACAAAGAGAAACTGCGCCACCGCGGAACCGCGTGAATAGGTCGGCAGCGCCGCGTATCCGGTCAGCCGCACCTCTTCCCTCTCGGCGTCGATCGGCAGGGCGTTTTCGACAAACTCGGCCCCCATGACACGGGACAGCCGTCCGCGAAGCGCCTCAAACAGGTCGCCGGTCTCGGGATCGACCCGGAAGGTCACACGCTCTTGCCCGTTGGACACATCGCGCAGCGTGAACCCCACCGCGGGTTCGGCCATCGCCAGCCGTTTGATCGTATCCGAGATCGCCATGGTTTCGGCCCGGTCAGAGCGCAGAAACTTGAGCCGCGCGGGCGTGGCAAAGAACAAGTCGCGCAGGGTCACGACCGTGCCGCTGTTCAGCGCACAGGGTTTGACCGGGCTCAACGTCCCGCCCGACACCGAAATCTCGGCCGCGGACTCGCCCGAGGCCCGGCTTTGCACCGTCAGCCGTCCGACGGCGCCAAGCGACGGCAGGGCCTCGCCCCGAAATCCGAAGGAATGGATATTCAGCAGATCGGTGCCATCGATCTTGGACGTCGCATGGCGGGACAGGGCCAGCGGCAGATCCTCTGGCGCCATGCCACAGCCGTCGTCAGTGACGCGGATCAGGGTCTTGCCGCCGTCAGCGACATCGACACGCACGCGCCGCGCACCGGCGTCAATCGCGTTCTCGACAAGCTCTTTGACAGCAGACGCAGGCCGTTCCACCACTTCGCCAGCGGCGATGCGGTTGATGGCGGCCTCATCCAGCTGTCGGATCTGCGGGCGGATATTGCGGTCTTGAGTATTCACACCACAAAATTTAGCAGCCGTCTGTTGATTCTGAAATGGCCCATTCGCGCCCCGTTAGCGCAATCGCGCCGATCACGAATTACGACCAAGGTCGGGTAACATTTGATCATCACGCCAGATTGACGCGAAAGATTATTGCGTTAATAAATATCTCACACAAACCATAAGGAGGCAAAGATGCCCGTCCCGCTGATCACCTTCGAAGCCATTTCCGCCATCTACGGCGAATGCTTCGCCAAAACTTTCTTTCGCCCGGTTTCGGCGATCAAGAAAGCAAACTGACAGCCACCCCGGCAAATCGCCGGGGAGACAAGACCAGCCCCGCCCTTCGCGGCGCCGGAAAATGCACGGTTGGCGGCCCTTTCCGCCCCATGCCACAGCAGGCCCATGGTTCAGGACAACTGAACGCCCCTGCAAGCAGACAGATCGCCCGGCGGCCCGGGCAATCTCTGTCCACCTCCCCACATCAGAACATTACCGCCGGACCACGGGCCACCCCCGTTGCATCACATCTGCTTTCTACTATCTGAATTGTTGATCAGACAGGTGTCGGCCCAGCCGATCCCGCAGACAGGCAGCCGCCTTCAAGGAGCAACAAAATGAAAACAGAAACCGTGGGTGACGCGACATTCGAGACCTGGTCCGTCGAAGAGGTCGCCAAGGGCATCGCCGACAAGTCGATCGTCGTGATCGACGTGCGTACCCCGCAGGAATACATGTTCGAGCATATCGAGGGCGCTTTGTTGATGCCGATGGCCTTTTTCAAAGCCGACGCCCTGCCCGGACAAAGCGACAAACGCATCGTGTTTCATTGCGGATCAGGTGTTCGGTCCGAACGGGTCTCGCGCGCAGCGATTGACGCGGGGATCAAGACCATCGCCCATATGGAGGGTGGGTTTGCGGCATGGAAGGCCGCGAAACAGCCCTACGTCGGCACCAATATGGCGACCGGCGCGCCGCAACGCGTCGAGGTCTGAACTTGGCCATGGGCGCAAACCGGGATCAGGTTTGCGCCCGCCTTTGATTATCCGGCGACCAGCAAGCCTTTGTCCTTGAGCTGGTCATAAGCTTCGTCAAGGCTCTTGCGCGCGCGGTCGATCAAGGTGTCGATCTCTTCCTTGGAAATCACCAAGGGCGGCGAAATCACCATGCGGTCATTGACGTGGCGCATGATCAGGTTGTTGGCGAAACAACGTTCGCGACAGATGAAACCCGCCGTTCCCGCCTCGGCTGCGAAAGGCGCGCGCGTGGCTTTGTCCGGGGTCAGCGCAAGGCTGCCCATCATGCCGACGATCCTGACCTCCCCCACCAGCGGATGATCCGACAGGCTCTCAAAGCGCTCCTTCAGGTAGGGGGCGGTTTCCTCGCGGACACGATCCACGATCCCTTCTTCTTCGAGGATCCGCAGGTTTTCCAGTGCAACGGCACAGGCCACCGGGTGACCAGAGTAGGTGTAACCGTGGTTGAACTCGGTATTCTCGATCACCTTGGCGACCTCGTCCGAAACGATCGAGGCACCGATCGGTTGATAGCCAGACGACAGGCCCTTGGCGACGGTCATGATGTCGGGCTTGATGTCAAAGGTCTGACTGCCGAACCAGTTTCCGGTACGGCCAAATCCACAGATCACCTCGTCCACGATCAGCAGGATGCCGTATTTCTTCACGATCCGCTGGATTTCCGGCCAATAGGTTTCCGGCGGAACGATCACGCCGCCGGCCCCCTGAATCGGTTCAGCGATAAAGGCGGCAACCTTCTCGGGGCCGATTTCAAGGATCGCGGTTTCCAGCGCCTGCGCCCGCTCCAGCCCGAAGGCTTCGGGCGTGCTGAAGCCGCCTTCGTTGTACCAATGCGGCTGATCGATGTGGTGAATCCCGGGGATCGGCATCCCGCCCTGCGCGTGCATCCCCTTCATGCCCCCAAGGCTGCCGGAACCAACGGACGACCCGTGATAAGCATTCCAGCGCGAGATGATGACCTGCCGGTCCGGCTCACCCTTTTCGGCCCAATACGTACGAACCATACGCAGATTCGTATCATTCGCCTCGGATCCGGAACCCGCAAAGAAGACGTGGTTCAGATCGCCCGGGGCGAGCTCGGCCAGCTTGGCGGCAAGGTTCAGCGCCGGCACATGCGTCGTCTGGAAGAAGGTGTTGTAGAACGGAAGATCCTGCATCTGGCGGTGCGCCGCATCGGCCAGTTCGGTCCGGCCGTAGCCGATGTTCACACACCACAGACCGGCCATCCCGTCGAGGATACGGTTGCCGTCGCTATCGGTCAGCCAACATCCGTCGGCGCGCGTGATCACGCGCGCGCCCTTTTCGGCAAGGCCAGCGCCATGGGTGAACGGATGCATGTGATGCGCGGCGTCCATGGCCTGAAGTTCGGCAGTGGGCGAATTGGGGGTAAGGATGGTCATGATCGGCCTCCGGAAAAGTTGCGCGCAGAATATGATCAAATTTTTCCGTGTCAATCGAATCAGCCAGTCGCAGGGGCGCGACGCCCGGCCGATCCGGCCTCTGCTCACGGCCGGGTTTTGCCTGCCTCTTCAGATGATAATTCGCCGAAAATCCTCAGCCCAGACAGGGGTCAAAGACTGTTGAGAATCATCTCCATACCCTGCGCCACATCCTGCTCGATGGCCCGAGCCGCCGCCGCGCCATCGCGCCGATCCAGCGCCTTGATCAGGTCCTTGTGGCAGTCCGGCAGGTGGCGTGTCCCCATCTGGCCGCAAACCACACGCAGCGACGGACCGAACCGCAGCCAAAGCGATTCCGTCAGCGCTTGCATTACCGGCGCGCGGGCGACCTCGTTCAGTGCGGCATGAAAGGCGTGATTCTCTCGCAGGTAACCTTCGATGTCACCGCGCAGGATCGCCTTGTCCAAGCGCGCGTCGATGGCCGCGATTTGGGCGATGTCCTCTGCTTGGGCGCATTCGGCGGCACGGAACGCCAGCCGTGGCTCCAGTGCCAGACGCGCTTCGGTCAGATCCTCGACCGTCTCGGAACATAGCACCGGAACCTGGATGCGGCGGTTGCCAAGAGCTTGCAAGGCGCCCTCGGCGGTCAATCGTCTGATCGCCTCGCGGACCGGCGTCATGCCTGCGCCCAATCGTTCGACAACCCCTTGAATCGTAACAGGCTCTCCCGGTGCCAGCGCGCCGAACAACACTGCTTCGCGCAGGTTGCGATAGACCTGTTCATGCGCGGGCAGGCCCGCCTGCCCCCGTTCCTCTGCCGCATTTTCCGTCATCGCAACTCCCCCGGGGCGCGCCGCTTTCGTCATCCCTTGCGCAGGACAACAGGCCATGGAAACATCGCCGAAGTTGCACGACAGCGCAACTTATGATCAAAAATTGGGGACGGGGCAGGAAAGACCCCCGCGACCAACGGGAGAACAACATGACCAAGACACTTGTGACGATGACGGCGTCCCTTGCGCTGGCGGCCGGACTGGCTGCCGCCGAGGAGGTGCGCGTCTACAACTGGTCTGACTACATCGACGAAAGCCTTCTGGAGAAATTCGAGAAGGACACCGGCTATGAACTGGTCTACGACGTCTTCGACAGCAACGAGGTTCTGGAAACCAAGATGCTGGCCGGCGGATCGGGCTATGACGTGGTCGTGCCCACCGGCACCTTCCTGCAACGCCAGATCGCGGCAGGGTCGTTCCAGCCGCTGGACAAGTCCAAGCTGCCGAACCTGGAAAACATGTGGGACGTGATTTCCACCCGGACGGCGAAATACGACCCCGACAACAACTACGCCATCAACTACATGTGGGGCACCACCGGCCTTGGCGTGAACGAGGCGAAGGTGAAGGAAATTCTGGGCGATGACGCCCCGGTCACCTCCTGGGATCTGATCTTCAAACCCGAAAACGCGGAAAAGCTGGCTGCTTGCGGCATTCACATGCTGGACGCCCCGGCCGAGATGATCCCCGCCGCGCTGAACTATCTGGGTCTTGACCCGGACAGCCATGATCCGGATGTGATCGCCCGCGCCGAAGAGGTGCTGATGCCGATCCGCCCCCACATCCAAAAGTTCCACAGCTCGGAATATATCAACGCGCTGGCCAACGGCGATATCTGTGTGGCCGTAGGCTGGTCGGGTGACGTCTTGCAGGCCCGTGACCGCGCGGACGAGGCCGACAATGGTGTCGTGATCAGCTATTACGCACCGGATGAAGGTGCGCAGATGTGGTTCGACCAGATGGCCATTCCGGTCGATGCGCCGAACCCCGAAGGTGCCCACGCCTTCCTGAACTTCATCATGGACGCGCAGAACATGGCGGCGGCGTCGAACTACGTCTATTACGCCAACGGCAACCTCGCGAGCCAGGAGTTCCTCGAAGAGGATGTGATCGGCGATCCGGCGATCTACCCGGACGCGGCAGCGCTGGACAACACCTTCACCACCACGCCCTACCCGCCGAAAGTGCAGCGCGTCGTCACGCGCCTGTGGACCAAGATCAAATCGGGCACCTGAGCCCAAACCGGACCGCGCCATCCCCGAGGGTGGCGCGGTTTTTTTCTGACCTGTGGTGATGCGACATGGCCGAACCCGTCTTTGCCCCGTGGACCGATCCGCAGGCGAAACCCCTCATTCAATTCAAGAACGTAACCAAGCGATTTGGCGATTTTACCGCCATCGACAACCTCACCCAAGACATCTACGAACGCGAGTTCTTTGCCCTGCTCGGACCTTCGGGCTGCGGCAAGACAACACTGATGCGCATGCTCGCCGGTTTCGAGGAGCCGACCGAAGGACAGATCCTTCTGGGCGGCGTCGACATCGGTCATGTGCCGCCGAACAAGCGCGCGGTGAACATGATGTTCCAGAGCTATGCCCTGTTCCCGCACCTGTCGGTCTATGACAACATCGCATTTGGCCTGCGGCGCGAAAAGAAACCCAAGGACGAGATCCACGATCGGGTAAAGGAAATGCTGCGGCTGACGCGACTGGATCGCTTTGCGCAACGCAAACCGCACCAGATTTCCGGCGGCCAGCGTCAGCGCGTGGCGCTGGCCCGTTCGCTGGCCAAGGCTCCGAAACTGCTGCTGCTGGACGAACCGCTGGGCGCGTTGGATAAGAAACTGCGCGAAGAGACGCAGTTCGAGCTGATGGACATTCAGGAAAAGACTGGCACCACCTTCATCATCGTGACCCACGATCAGGAAGAAGCGATGACCGTCGCCAGCCGCGTTGCGGTGATGGACGAAGGACGGATCGTGCAGGTCGCAACGCCCGACGTCATCTACGAAGCGCCGAATTCCGTCTACGTGGCCGATTTCATCGGCGACGTGAACCTGATCCGCGGAACGGCCAAGGCCCGTCCCGACGAAGCCCCCGTCGATGCCGTTGCGCCGAAACCCGCGCCCGCCGCGGAGCCCGCCAAAGCCGAGGCGGTTCCGGCCACCCGGCAAGAGGGGCCCAAGCCCAATGAACTGGGCCGCGCGCTGCATGATCGCCTTCTAAGCCCGATCTTTGGCAAATGGATCGAAGAAGAGCCAAAGCTCCTTCCCGCCCCCTCCGAGGCTGAGACAGCCGCACCTGCAAAGGTTTCGGCTGCCCCCGCCCCTGTCGCGACGATCCCGCCGGGCGGGTTGGAATTGCTTTGGTCCGACGGTCGCCCCCCGCTGATTGCTGCGAACGGTGATGCGGCACTGGACGGAGAAAAGGTCGTCCTTGCCTTGCGGCCCGAAAAGATCGGTATCGCCAAAGATCGCCCCGATGCGCCCAACGTGCTGAAGGGCAAGGTGATCGACATCGCCTATCTTGGCAATATCTCGACCTATCACGTGGAAATCGAAGGCGGCACAATGGTCAAGGCGCAGGCCGCCAACACGCGCCGCATTTCCCGCCGCGGCATCACATGGGAAGACGAGGTCTGGCTGAGCTTTTCCGCCACCGCCGGCGTTGTCCTGAAGGACGAATGATGCGCCGCGCCGTCCTGATCGCCGTCCCGTACCTCTGGCTTCTGGCGCTTTTCCTTGTGCCCTTTGCCATCGTTCTCAAGATCTCACTGTCGGATTACGCGCTGGCCCGGCCGCCCTACACACCTCAGCTGGACCTGGCCGAAGGTTGGACAGGCATACAAGCCTTCTTTGCCGAACTCGACATCGAGAACTTTGCCTTTCTCACCACTGACGCGCTCTACTGGAAGGCTTACCTCAGCTCGCTGCGCATCGCGCTGGTGGCGACGATCTGCACGCTGCTGGTGGGCTATCCCATCGCCTATGGCATGGCTCGCGCACCGCAGGAATGGCGGCCGACGCTTCTGATGCTGGTGATTCTGCCATTCTGGACCAGCTTTCTGATCCGCGTGTATTCCTGGATCGGGATCCTGTCGACCGAAGGCGTGCTGAACCAATTCCTGATGGGGATTGGCGTGATCGGCGAACCCCTGACGATCCTGAACACCAATACAGCCGTCTACATTGGTATCGTCTATACCTACCTGCCCTTCATGATCCTGCCGATCTATTCCGCGCTGGAAAAACTGGACGAAAGCCTTTTGGAAGCCGCCGAAGACCTTGGGTCGTCCCGGTTCGAGGCCTTCTGGCTGGTAACGATCCCACTGTCCCGCAACGGCATCGTGGCCGGGTGTTTCCTCGTCTTCATTCCTGCAATCGGAGAGTTCGTGATCCCCTCGCTTCTAGGCGGGTCCGACACGTTGATGATTGGCAAAGTCCTGTGGGAAGAGTTTTTCTCGAACCGCGACTGGCCTGTGGCCTCGGCGGTGGCGGTCGTGCTGCTGTTGATCCTCATCATCCCGATCGTGCTGTTCCAACGGTCCGAGGAAAAGGCACGGGAGGCCAACAGATGAGCGCGATCACATCCCGACCCCCCTGCCCCGGCCTCCGCGCCGGGGCCTCGTTGGCCACCCGGGAGGTCCCGGATCAAGTCCGGGACAGGGGGCGCTGCACATGAGACGGTTTTCATGGTTCAATGCCACGTCGCTGACGCTGGGATTTGCCTTTCTCTACCTGCCCATGATCCTGCTGGTGGTCTATTCCTTCAACGAAAGTCGGCTGGTCACCGTCTGGGCCGGGTTTTCGACCAAATGGTACGGAGAACTGCTCCAGAACGAAGAGTTCCTCGATGCGGCCTGGGTCACGCTCAAGGTCGCATTCTTTTCGTCCACAATTGCCACGGTACTTGGCACCATGGCGGCCTATGTCCTGATCCGCGCGGGCCGCTTTCCGGGGCGCACGCTGTTTTCCGGTATGATCTACGCGCCGCTGGTCATGCCAGAGGTGATCACCGGCCTTTCCTTGCTGCTGTTGTTCATCGGCATCGGACTGGATCGTGGCGTCCTGACCGTGGTTCTGGCACATACGACCTTTTCCATGTGCTACGTCTCGGTCGTTGTGTCCTCGCGGCTCAGCACCTTTGACCGCGCGCTGGAAGAAGCCGCTCTTGATCTGGGCGCATCGCCCTTCGAAAGCTTCACGCTGGTGACCCTGCCGATCATCGCACCCGCCGTAATCTCTGGCTGGCTTTTGGCCTTCACCCTCTCGTTGGACGACCTTGTGATTGCCAGCTTTACCACCGGCCCCGGGGCCACGACCCTGCCGATCAAGGTGTTCTCGGCCGTGCGCCTGGGCGTGTCGCCCGAGATCAACGCCCTCTCGACCATCCTGATCTGCATCGTCACGGTCGGCGTCATCACTGCGTCGCTGGTCACAAAGCGGGCCGCGGTTCAGCGCACCCGGGAAGAGCAGGCGGCGCAGCGCACAGCGTGAGCCGCCTGTACGAAGACGCCGCTTACGGGCCGCAAGGCACCTGCTACTGGGCCGAAACGGTCACAGCCCCGGCGTGGCCGCGACTGGATCGTGACGCACAGGTCGATGTTGCCGTGATTGGCGGCGGCTTCACCGGGTTGAACGCAGCCCTGCGGCTTGCAGAACAGGGCGCATCCGTCGCCGTGCTGGAGGCGGACCATCCCGGGTGGGGCGCTTCGGGGCGCAATGGCGGCTTTTGCTGCCTCGGCGGCAGCAAAGCCCCCGCCGCGCTGCTGCGGCGACGCTTTGGCGACGGAGCCGATACCGCTTGGACACGGACCGAAGCCGCAGCCGTGGACCATGTCGACCACCTGATCCGCCGTCTCTCCTTGCAGGTCGACCTGCATTCAAAGGGCGAGACCTTGCTGGCCCACAAACCGCGTGCTTTTTCCCAATTGCAGGCCAGCGCCGAGGAAACCGGCGAGACCTATGGGGTGACGCCGCAACTGCATTCGCGGGCCGATCTGGCCTCCGAGGGGATGGGCGGACCATGGCACGGCGGCATGACGCTGCCGATCGGTTTTGCTCTCAACCCACGCAAGTATCATTCCGGGCTTGGATTAGCGGCCCGGCAGGCTGGGGCCGAACTCTATGCTGAAAGCCCGGTCACGGATCTGACCCGGACCGGCAACGCCGGATGGTCTCTGACCACTGCGCGCGGAACTGTTCGCGCAAGATCGGTGATCCTTGCCACCAATGGCTACAGCCATGAAACCCTACCGGACTGGCTGCGCGGGCGCACCTTGCCCGTACAATCCAGCGTGATTGTCACCCGCCCGCTGACCGAAGCAGAACAACAGGCCGCCGGTTGGTGGTCCAACCAGATGTCTTATGACACGCGGGTGCTTTTGCATTATTTCCGCCTGATGCCGGATGGCCGTTTCCTGTTCGGAATGCGCGGCGGCCTGCGGGCGACCGCTGCTGCGCAGTCGCGCCTCTCTCGCCGGATCCGCGCCGATTTCGCGCGGATGTTCCCGGCCTGGGAAAGAGTTGAAATCACGCATGAATGGTCTGGCCTTGTCTGCCTGATGCGCAATCTCGTTCCCTTCGTGGGTGAAATCCCCGGCCATCCCCAGTTATTTGCCGCGCTTGGGTTTCACGGCAACGGCGTTGCCATGGGATCTTACGCCGGGCGGTTGGTGGCCGGTCACGCCATGGGCGAACGCCTTGATGCGCCGGACTGGCTGGGAACGCCGCCACCACGATTCCCGCTGGGGCGACACAGACGCCTGTTGCTTGCCCCCGCCTATCTCGCCGCCGAAGCACTGGACCTTTAGGCCTGTTCCACCGGGGGCGCTCAGCCCTGAGGCGTCATGTTCGGACGGGCCTTGCCGCGCTGCATCCCCAACTGGCGTTCCCGCCAGATGATGATCCCGCCTGCCGCGATCACGATGGCGGAACCGATCAGCACCATGGCCGAGGGCGCCTCGTCAAAGAAGAAATAGCCAAACAGGATCGCAAAGAGGATCGAGGCATAGTCGAAGGGAGCAACAACGGCCGCCCCCGCAAACCGGTACGCCGATGTCAGGAAAATCTGCGCGACGCCACCGATCAATCCCGCCCCCACCAGCATCAGCAGGACCGAGGCTTCGGGGATCACCCAGCCAAAGGGCAGCGTGAGCAGCGAAAATCCGGTGGCCGTGAGCGAGAAGTAAAAGACAATGGCAGAGGTTTCTTCGGTCGCCACCATGCGCCGGATCTGGATCTGTGCCATGGCGCGCATCACGGCCGACACCAACACCAACGTCACGCCCAACATCGCCGACCCGCCCACATCGTCCAATGTCAGGCGCGGCCACAACACGATGGTCACCCCCACAAGCCCCAGAATGACCGCCGAAAGCCGGAAGAACCGCAAGCGTTCGCCCAACAGGATCGCCGCGAGCAGAACGGTCATCATGGGCGCGGCAAAGCCGATGGCGGTCACTTCGGGCAGCGGCAACAGCCCCAGCGCCGCAAAGCCACAGCCCATGGCCGTCACCCCCACAAGACCACGCAGGACGTGCAGGCCCGGTCGCTTGGCCTTTAGTCCGGTGGACAGGTCACCGCGCATCGCCAACCAGACAACGATCACCGGCATGGCAAAAAAGGAACGGAAAAACACTGCCTCTCCGGTCGGGACATGGGCAGAACTGGCCTTGATAAGCGAAGCCATGACCGTGAACAAAACAACAGAGGTCAGCTTCAGCGCGATGCCACGCAGCGGGGACATGGGGACTCCTTCGGGGATGGCGCGACAGTGGACCGCTGCGCCCCGAAGGTCAATCGCACCCGATCAGCTTGTGTCCCGGCAATGTTTGCGAAAGGCCCGTTTCAGCAAATCCAGTTCCGACCGCAACAAATCGACCTCGGCCCGGATGTCATCGGCCAGCGCCTCTCCGGCGATCAGCGCAAAGCTGTTCAGGACCGAATCGTCACGGGCGTCGCGGATCAGGACCGTGCTGACACCATCGCCCAATGCCGCAACCGGAACCGGCACCTCGACCACCCAGCGCCCCGGCTCTGGCGTTTCCGAAACCGTTACACCGTGAACCGGGCGATCCTCGATGCTGGCCACGATCTGCGGCGCTGTTTCGCCCCCGCCCTGCGCCACCAAGAGCCCTTCCCATATGCCTTCGCGGAACCGGGTCTTGGTCAGTGTTATCCTGCTCATGGTTTCGCCCCTTTGACGGTCACAGCGCCGCACGCTTGCGACGGCTGAAGGTCAGGTCCCGCAGGGTGACCTGGTTCATGCGCGGGCCTTCAAAGATCAGGTCCAACCACATTTTTTCAACCCGTTTTTCGTTGAGCCGCGAATAGGCCAAATCGAATTCCACTTCGACCGTCTGATCGGTCAGCGGCAGTTCCCTGACCACTTGTTCTGTGTTCGGACCGTGGCGGATGTTCAGCCGCGCAAAAATTTCCAGCGGGCGTTCCATTTCAACAATCGTTTCGATCCGCACAAGGTGCTGACGGGTCAACCCCTGAACCGCGCTTTCAGGCAGGTCGATCGCAAGCGAAAGATAGGACCCGGAAAAGCCGAAGACATCCAGTTGCAGGCCAAAAGCCGCAAGATCGGCGGCCCGTGTGTTCCGGACCTGTCGCAAGGTCATTTCCGACCTTGGGCAATCATGAAAAAGCCGCGTTTCACGGCCCAACTGTGCCTTGCTTTGAACTGCGGCGATGCCCTGCACCGGCAAAGGGCCGCTCCAGACCTCGGGGCGCCAAGCCCAGTCAGAATCCTTCGGGCGCGGAAAAGACTGGTTGCCGATTTGCGGCAAAGCCAACCGTGCGTCGGCTGTATGGATCAACGCGTCCAGCCGGGATTTCAACTTGCGGGCCTGAGTTCGCTGAAGGCGCAAATCAGGCAGATCGGTGTCCTGCGCCGCCTCTGCCATGCGCGTCCAGCGCCGTAGCGTCGCGGCAAAGCCCGCCCGGCCCAACCAGTCCTGCACTCTTGCCCCCATTGTTCCTTCCCCTCGGCCCCGACCTCGCATGCAAATGGGTCAGTTTCACGGGGAATAGTTTCCGCTATCGAAACTATTGCAGCAATCCCTAAGGATTGAATAATCGCCCAAGGACCCCGCCGGCCGGTTTAGGGGTCGGGGTCGATGCCTCTACTGTCGGGCTAAGCCGTGCAATCGTGTCCCTGACCCGGGCAAGCGCCGTCGCCCCGCGGTCGCCGGCCAGCGCACTGCCACGCGGCGCATAAAGCGCCAAACCAACCAGACGTCCGCCCTGCACAAAGGCCGAACGCCAATAGCGCGGATCACTGCCGTCGAACATCTCGTCACCACCGCTGGACAGATGAGCGGTAACCTGACCGCGCCGCGTCCGACCATCCAGCAGATCGGCCCCGGCCACCTGCGCCAAAGCCTGCGGCGTCGGCAGGTCGGTGCTGTCCCCACGCGGGCCGACCGTTACAGTGACCAACATCGGCGGAACGGAATAGCCAGCCTTGCCGCCGCTGATAATGTAACACGAAGCAATGACTGCAAAGCCGCGCTCGGGGCCGCTGCGCTTGGTGCGCGGATCAAGGCAATACCCCTCCGGCCCGGCCACAACCACATCGCCACCGGCAAGGCTCGCCTTGGCCAGCGGCGTGACACGCGTCCCGCCAGAACCGGCAAAGAAAGCCGCCAACCCCGCCCGCGCCCGTGCATCGGCCCCGTCGGGGTTAGAGTCCGGCGAGGAGGCCATGCACCCCGCCAGCAACAGTGCACCGGCGGCGCACAGGAAAAGGCGCGCCGCCGACATAGATCAGAGATCCACGTAGGTGTGTTTTTCAGCCGCGCCACCCGGATGGGTCACAGCGCCCTTGTAGGTCTCGCCGACCAGTTGCGCATATTTCCACAACGCGCCCGAGGCGTAGATCGTTTCTTTCGGACCTTTCCAGGCGTCCTTGCGGGCCGCCATCTCTTCGTCTGTCAGATCGACGGTGATCTCACCCTTGACCGCATCGATGGTGATGCTGTCGCCGTCCTGAACCAGCGCGATCGGCCCGCCATGCGCCGCCTCGGGACCAACGTGCCCGACGCAGAAACCACGGGTCGCGCCCGAGAAACGGCCATCGGTGATCAACGCCACCTTTTTACCCATGCCCTGACCGGACAAGGCCGCCGTGGTCGCCAGCATCTCGCGCATGCCGGGACCGCCGGCGGGACCCTCGTTGCGGATCACGATGACTTCACCTTCCTTGTAGGCGCGCATCTTGACCGCTTCAAATGCGTCTTCTTCACATTCAAAGACGCGGGCGGGACCAGTAAAGACCTGATCTTCGGGCGCAATGCCTGCAACCTTCACGATGGCACCCTGCGGCGCAAGGTTGCCTTTCAGACCAACGACACCGCCGGTGGGCGTGATCGGCTTGTCGACCGGATAGATCACGCGGCCATCGGCCTCGCGCTCGATCATGTCAAGTTCTTCGCCGATGGCGCGGCCCGACGCGGTCATGCAATCCTCGTGGATCAGGCCCGCACGGCGCAGTTCCTTCATGACGACCGGAACACCGCCTGCCTCGTAAAGGTCTTTGGCAACGTAATTGCCACCCGGCTTGAGATCGACGAAATAGGGCGTGTCGCGGAAGATCTCGCAGACGTCATCCAGGAAGAACTCCAGCCCCGCCTCATGCGCAATCGCCGGAAGGTGCAGGCCCGCGTTGGTCGAACCGCCGGTGCAGGCGACAACACGCGCGGCGTTTTCCAACGACTTGCGGGTGACGATGTCACGGGCACGGATGTTCTGTTCCAAAAGATGCATGACGGCCACGCCAGAAGCAGTGCCATAGGCATCGCGGCTTTCGTAAGGCGCGGGCGCACCAGAGGAATTCATCAGCGCAAGGCCGATGGCCTCGGACACACAGGCCATGGTGTTGGCGGTGAACTGTCCGCCACAGGCACCAGCCGACGGGCAGGCCGCCTTTTCGATCGCACGTAATTCCTCGTCACTGTTCGCGCCGGCCTGATGCTTGCCCACGGCCTCGAACACATCCTGAACGGTGATGTCCTTGCCCTTGTATTTGCCCGGCATGATCGAGCCGCCATAGATAAAGACAGACGGCACGTTCAGGCGCACCATTGCCATCATCATACCCGGCAGGGATTTGTCACAGCCGGCAAGACCGACGATTGCGTCGTAGCAATGGCCGCGCATGGTCAGCTCAACGGTGTCGGCAATGGCTTCCCGCGAGGCAAGGCTGGCGCGCATGCCCTCATGACCCATGGCGATACCATCGGTCACGGTGATCGTGGTGAACTCACGCGGGGTGCCCGAGGCCTCCTTGACGCCCAGCTTGACCGCCTGCGCCTGACGGTTCAGCGCAATGTTGCAAGGCGCAGCCTCGTTCCAACAGGTCGCAACGCCAACCAGCGGCTGATGGATTTCTTCTTCGCTAAGCCCCATCGCGTAGAGGAACGAACGGTGCGGAGCGCGCGCCGGGCCCTCGGTCACATGGCGGCTGGGCAGTTTGGTCTTGTCGAATGGACGCTTGAGCATCTTGATGGCTCCTCCCGCGGAATGGCTTTTCCTTGGAATAGCGAAGCGTTCAAAGGGGCACAAGCGTCAAGCGGGTCTTGGTATACCAGCCAATCGCCCGGCGGGACGGTCGCGATTTTGAGTATTTGGACCAAGAAGAAACAACAGGGGCTTCTTCTTGGCTCAAATACTCATTTCCAAGCGTTCCGATTGCGCCAAGGTCAGCAGATGGACCTTGGTGGGACGGTGGGCGGGGCGATGTTGCCGCAGGCGACGAGCGGCGCGCGCCGTCTTCAGCTTCGTCAGCCCGAGCCGATCAAGGCACCGGCGGCAAAGACCAAGGCCCCGCCCAGGACCACCTGGAAAGTTGCCCGCAAGAAGGGGGTTTCCATGAATTTGTTCTGGATCCAGACAATGGCCCACAGTTCTATGAAGACAACTGTCAGGGCAATTGTGGTGGCGGTCCAGAAATGCGGGATCAGGTAGGGCAGCGCATGGCCCAACCCGCCGACGGTCGTCATCACGCCCGATGCGATGCCCCGTTTGGTTGGTGATCCACGCCCTGAGAGTTCCCCATCGTCCGACGCGGCCTCGGTGAACCCCATGGAGATCCCCGCCCCGACAGACGCGGCCAGCCCGACAAGGAAGGTGGTCCAGGGATCATGCGTGGCAAAGGCGGTGGCAAAGATCGGCGCAAGGGTCGACACAGATCCGTCCATCAGCCCGGCAAGGCCCGGCTGAACCCAGGTCAAAACAAACTGCCGCTTCGCCCGGTCGTCCTCTTCCTCGCGCGCAGTCTCGCCAAGGTGTTCCTGTTCCAGCCTTTGCGCCACGTCTTCGTGATGCGCCTCCATTGCGGCAAGATCGCCCAGCAACTTGCGTGTGGCCGCATCCTGCGCATTCTGCGCCGCCATCAGGTAGAACCGCTCGGCCTCGCGTTCCATGTGCGACGCCTCGTTCCGGATCCGGTCCAGAGACAGGTTTTCCGTCAACCAGACAGGCCGCCGGGCGTAGTATCCTGCGACATGTTCGCGCCGGATCAGCGGGATGACTTCGCCAAACCTTTGGCGATGCAGTTCGATCAGGGCGCGGCGGTGGCCGTCCTCTTCTTGCGCCATACCGTCAAAGATTGCGGCGGTGTCGGGAAATTCCGTCCGCAGGCGTTCGGCGAAGCTACGGTAGATCCGAGCGTCGTCCTCTTCGGAGGAAATGGCGAGGGCAAGGACTTCTTGTTCGGTCAGATCGCGGAACCGGCGACGGTTTCCCATGTAGAGCATTTGGGCACCTCTTTAGAATGGTTCCAATGTATTTGTCCGCCCACAAAGCTCAACCCGGAATAGCCGCTATGCCTATTCTGCCGCACCCTTTGTCGCCTCTTGCATTTTTGCGCCCGCCGCATAGCTGACGAACTGAACGGTTCAGTTTGACCAATGTGAAGGAGGTTCCCATGTCCCGTTTTCTCCTGCCCCTCATGGCTGCCACTACGCTGATCACGGCGCCGGCGCTCGCCCATCTTGGCCCGCCGATGCAACCCGATCTGACGTTTCCCGAACCGCTGCCGCAACCTTCGCCGCAACCGGACGTTTCCACCCAAGGCAGCGGCGCGCCGAATTGGAAATGACGTCGTGCCTTTCTTGCCCGAACTGAACCGGGCAGTTTATAGTCACCCAGTGCAGGGGAGTGTTTCATGACAACGCAGGCAACCGTCCGCAAAGGACGCAAGTTCAACCAGGTGATCGACGGTGCGCGCGAGATTTTCATGCGCGACGGGTTCGAAGGGGCCAGCGTCGATGAAATCGCCCGTGAGGCCGGTGTGTCCAAGGCGACGTTGTACAGCTATTTCCCCGACAAACGCCTGCTCTTCATCGAGGTGGCCAGTGCCCAGTGTTGCCGTCAGGCGGACGAGGCCCTGCTGTCCATGGACATGACGCGCCCGCCGCGCGAGGTGCTGTGCGAAACCGGCCACAAGTTCCTGAGCTTCCTCTATTCCGAAATGGGTCAACGGATCTTTCGGATCTGTGTGGCCGAGGCCGACCGTTTTCCCGAACTGGGCCAGCAGTTCTATCAAAGCGGCCCGGCCATCATGCGCAAGGTGATGACCGACTATTTGCAAGCCGCGCAGGAACGGGGTGAGTTGCGGATCGAGGACAGCGATCTTGCCGCCGACCAATTTGCCGAACTGTGCAAGGCCGACCTCTGGTCCAAGGCGATCTTCGGGATTCAATCCTCTTTCAGCGATGCAGAAATTGCGCGCGTGGTGGATGGTGCTGTCGAAACCTTCATGGCACGTTACGGCACATGACTGCGCCCCGGCGGGCGCGCTGGGAGAAAAGATGAAGACCGTATCCGAAAACGCCTGTTTTGGCGGTATGCAGGGTGTGTACACCCATACATCCGAAGCAACCAAATGCGACATGACCTTCGGGCTGTTCCTGCCCGAAGAAGCGGCCCACGTCCCGGTGCCGGTGCTTTGGTACCTATCGGGCCTGACCTGCACTCACGAAAACGCCATGGTAAAGGCTGGCGCCCAATGCTGGGCCGCCGAACAGGGCGTTGCCCTGATCTTTCCCGATACCTCCCCACGCGGTGACGACGTGGCCGATGACGAGGCCTATGACCTTGGCAAAGGGGCCGGATTTTATGTCAACGCCACCGAAACGCCATGGGCGCCGCATTTCCGCATGTGGGATTACGTGGCCGAGGAATTGCCCGCGCTGGTGGGCGAAAAGTTCGCGCTCGACATGGACCGTCAGGGCATCACCGGCCACTCGATGGGCGGTCATGGCGCGCTGACGCTGGCCATGAACCTGCCGGGCCGCTTTGCCAGCGTGTCGGCCTTTGCGCCGATTGCTCATCCCACGACAAGCGATTGGGGCCGCAAACAGCTTTCGGCCTACCTTGGCGCGGACGAATCGACATGGGCGCCGCATGACGCCACCTTGCTGATGCGTGAAAAGGGCTTTGACGGTCCGGTGCTGATCGATCAGGGCGCAAATGACCAGTTCCTTGACCTGCTCAAGCCGGAATGTCTGGCAGAAGCCATGGCCGCCCGCCGGCAGGACGGCGCTTTCCGAATGCAGAAGGGCTATGACCACAGCTATTTCTTCGTTTCGACCTTCATGGAAGATCATTTGGCCTTCCACGGTGAGGCGCTTCATGGCTGACCCTGTCCCGGCCTTGCGCCGGGACCTCCGCCACAGAGGCCCCGGAACAGGTCCGGGGCGGGATCCCTCATGACCCTTTACGTCGATGCAGATGCCTGCCCGGTCAAAGCCGAGGCAGAAACCGTCGCCACCCGGCACCGTGTCCCCATGGTGCTGGTGGCCAACGGCGGATTGCGCCCCCCGCGCAATCCGCTTGTCACCTTGCAAATCGTCGCTGCTGGCCCGGACGAAGCCGACAAGTGGATCGCCGAACAGGCAGGCCCCGGCGACGTCGTCATCACCAATGATATTCCTCTGGCGGCAAAATGCGTCGAGGCCGGCGCACAGGTCTTGCGTCCCGACGGATCGGCCCTGACCGCCGCCAACATCGGCCAGCAGCTTGCCATGCGCGATCTCATGGCGGACTTGCGGGCCGCCGATCCCTTTCGCCAAGGCTCTGGCAAAGGCTTTACCAAGGCAGACCGGAGCCGTTTCCTAGACGCGCTGGAACGCGCGCTCAGACAGGCAGGACAACAAAAGACATGACCATCCAGGCAGTGATTTTCGATATCGGCAACGTGCTGATCGAATGGCAGCCCGAACGCTACTACGACGCCAAGATCGGCGAAAAACGGCGTCGCGACATGTTCGCACAACTCGACCTGCACGGTATGAACGACGTGATCGACCGGGGCGGAGATTTCCGTGCGACAGTCTATGAATGGGCTGACAAGACACCGGAATGGGCAGAGGAAATCCGCCTCTGGCACGACGACTGGCTGGAAATGGCCAAACCCGCCATTCCCCGTTCCGTCCGCCTCCTGCGCGCCCTGCGGGCACAGGGTCACAAGGTCTATGCCCTGACCAACTTCGGCATCGGCACATGGGACATCGCCACCCCGGCTTATGATTTCCTCAATGAATTCGACCACGCCTTTGTCAGCGGCCACATGGGGGTCATAAAACCAGATCGCGAAATCTATGAAATGGTGGAATATCACCTTGGCCTGCCGGGTGAGGCACTTCTGTTCACCGACGACCGTGCCGACAACATTCAGGCCGCCAAGGCGCGCGGATGGCAAACCCATCATTTTACCGGTCCGGACGGTTGGGCCGAACGGCTGGTGGCCGAAGGCCTGCTGACCATGGAGCAATCGCAATGACGACGATCATCCCCTTCGAGGAGGGCGAAAAACACCTTGATTGGCTTGGCCTCACGCGCGCCTTTGACGCGGGCCACCAACGCCCCAAGGCAGAGATCGCGGATGTGTTCCTCTATCGCGGGCAGGACACGCTGCTGAACCGCTCGGCCTGGATCGACGGGTTGGGCCTTGCGGTCAAGGCGGCCACCGTGTTCCCGGGCAACCCGGCCAAGGGCAAGCCGATGATCGGCGGGGCCGTCAACCTCTTCGACGATGCAGATGGCAGTTTGTCCGCCGTGGTGGACTTCCACCTCGTCACCAAGTGGAAGACCGCGGGCGACAGCCTCTGCGCCGCGCTGAAACTGGCCCGCCCCGACAGCCGCAAGATCCTGATTGTCGGGGCCGGCACCGTGGGCGCTTCGCTGATCGCAGCCTATCGCACCGGCTTTCCCAAGGCAGAGTTCACTGTCTGGAACCGCACCGCCGACAAGGCCCGCGCCTTTGCCGGGGCGCATGGCATCGACTGGGCCGAGGACCTTGAACAGGCGGTCCGCGCGGCGGATATCGTCAGTTCCGCCACCATGTCCACCGACCCGCTGCTGAAAGGCGACTGGTTCCAACCCGGCCAACACATCGACCTGATCGGAGCCTATCGCCCCGACATGCGCGAGGTCGACGATACCGCCCTCACCCGCGCCCGTCTGTTCGTCGACAGTTTCGACACGACGCTCGACCATATCGGCGAACTGAAAATCCCGCTGGCGCAGGGCGTCATCAACCGCGACAACGTGATCGCCGATTTCTACACAGCAGATCGCTTTCATCGGCAGTCCGACGACGAGATCACCCTGTTCAAGAACGGCGGCGGCGCTCACCTCGACCTGATGTGTGCGCGCTACATCCTCGACGCGTGGAAAGCGGCATGAGCCTTCTTGGCGGCGCCCTGACCCTTGCGGGACTGGGTGCCGCCAGCCTCCCCGCGTGGCGCGAATATCGGCGCAAACCTGTATCCGCCCTGCGGGAAACCGCCCCCGGCCAATTCGCCCGCCTGTCGCAGGGACATACCCATTTTCAATGGTCCGGCACCATGGACGCCCCGGTCATGGTCTGCGTTCACGGCCTGACCACCCCATCGTTCGTCTGGGAAGGGCTGGCGCGGCACATCTCCGGCGAAGCCCGGGTGTTGACCTATGACCTCTACGGGCGTGGCTTTTCAGATGCGCCGCGCGGCCAACAATCCGCCGCCTTCTTCACCCGGCAATTGTCCGACCTCATGGATCATCAACAGCTGAACACCCCGGTCACACTGATCGGCTATTCCATGGGTGGAGCGATTGCCACCAGCTTCGCCGCAGCCCATCCGGACCGGGTCCAGCGGCTGATCCTCATCGCACCTGCCGGCATGGGGCACCAATTGGGGCGACTGGCACGCTTTACCACAGATGTCCCCTTACTGGGCGACTGGGCGTTTCACATGGGCTATCCCGCCCAACTCCGGCAGGGAATCGAGGCGGAGCGTAACCTGCCCTCCTCCGTCAGCGGCATTGCCGACAAACAGCTTGCGCAACTCGACCGCCGCGGCTTCCTGCGTTCGGTCCTGTCCTCTCTGCGAGGTCAGTTGCGCGATCCGCTGGAACCGGAACACCGTCAGATCGCCGCCACGGGCCTTCCCGTCACCGCGATCTGGGGCCAGCAAGACAGTGTTATCCCGTTACGCGCCATGGGCACGCTGACCCAATGGAACCGCAATGCCCGGCACAAGGTCATCGAAGGTGCGGGCCACGGGCTGACCTACACCCACACCCGCGAAATACTAGAGGCTCTGCATCCCTGACCCGCCTGCTTCTTCTTGGGGCAAATACTCCCGGGGGTACGGGGGCAGAGCCCCCGTCCGTCAGGCAACAACCGGCGAAGCGGTCACCCGGTTCTCGCGGATCGGCAGATGCACCAGCGCGCTCAGCGCTCCCACGGCCACACCGATCCACCAGACCAGCGTGTAGTCCCCGGTGGCGTCATACAGCCGCCCGCCCAGCCAGACGCCCATGAAACCGCCCACCTGATGGCTCAGGAAGACTACCCCGTAAAGCGTGCCCATATAGCGCAGACCGTACAGATGGGCGACGAGGCCAGATGTCAAAGGCACCGTCGCCAGCCAAAGCGACCCCATGACCGCCGAAAAGACCAGAACGCTGACCGGCGTCATCGGCACAAGGATAAAGACAGCCGCCGCCAGGGTCCGCGCCGTGTAGATCAGCGCCAGCAGATAGCGTCTCTGGAAACGATCCCCCAACCAGCCCGCGCCCAACGTGCCGACAATGTTAAAGATCCCGATCAATGCGATCGACACCGCCCCCAGCGCCGAGGTCGTCGTCACCCCCAGCGAATGCAGAATCCCCCCGGCGGCAATCGGGCCACAGGCCTCGGTCACGAAGGCCGGGAAATGCGCGGTGATGAACGCCAGTTGGTAGCCGCAGGAAAAGAACCCGATAAAGATCAGCGAGAACGACGGATCACGGAAGGCCCGGCCAAGGATTGTTCCCATGCTCTCCTGCAACTCGGCCTTGCTGGCGACCGGTGCCCGCATCATCGGCAGGAAAGCCAACGCCGCCAGCATCGCACCGGCAAAGACCACAAAGACCATCTGCCAGCTCATGTATCCCATCAACGCCTCGGCCAGCGGCGCGCCGACAACTTGTCCCATGCTGCCAAAGGCAGTGGCAAAAGCCAGCGACATCGACCGGTGCGCATCGCTGGACGCGCGGCCAACAACGGCAAGGATCACTCCAAAACCGGAACCGGCAATCCCGAAGCCCACCAGCACCTCAAGCGCCTGCATGGCAAAGGGTGTTTCGGCAAAGCTCGACAGGACCAGACCCGCCGCATACAGCACCGCCCCCAGAATGATCGCCAGTCGGTCGCCCATCCTTTCGGCCAAGGCGCCAAAGATCGGCTGACCGATCCCCCATGCGAGGTTCTGGATCGCGATGGCCATGCTGAACTCGGCCCGGGCCCAACCGAATTCTTCGGCGATTGGGATCTGGAAAACACCGAAACTGCCACGAATAGCAAAGTTTACCAACAGGATAAGAGATCCGGCGATCAGGACCGGGGTGTAAAACGAGGCACGCGACGACATGGGGAGCTCCAGTATTCTACCGCGCGGGTGTGCCTTCTGTGCCCGCTGCCGTCAAATGCGAATGCTTGATGTTTCGATTAAGAAATGCTTATGCGTCGCCGCGCCATCCAGTGAGCCGCGCGCCCCCTGTCAGGTGATCCACCAGATCCCCAGCCCGCTCCGACGGGTCATCTTCATCGGCGATGCGGGCCAGCGCCCGGTCGCGGGCCGCGGCTGGCGTCCCGGCAAAAGAGATCCCCACATCGCCTTCGGGATCGGCAAAGGCAGGCAGGCTCACCACCGGCGAAAGATCCTGCACGCTGGACCCCGTCACATCCAGCACCGATAATTCCGGCAATCCGGTCAAAGGCGTCAAGTCCGTGACCCCGGTGCCGCGGATCGACAGCTGCCGCAAGCGGCGGCAGTTTGCCAGCGGCGACAGATCATGCACCTCGGTGCCGTCCAGCCAAAGCTCGCGCAGCCGGTCGCAAGAGGCCAGCGGCGACAGGTCCGATACACGTGTCCCTTCCAAAAACAGGTTCTGAAGATTGCCCATCCCAGACAGGGGCGACAGATCGGCCACCGGCGTGCCCCGCAGGTCCAGCTTTTCCATACGCGTCATGCCCGCCAAAGGCGTCAGGTCTTCGACCCGCGTTCCTTCAAGATCCAGCCAGACCAACCAGTCCAGCCGCGAGATCACGTCAGGCAATTCCGTCAGAAGCCAGGGATCGGAAAGATACAGCAGGGACATTCCCTCGCGGCGGTTCATCTTCACGTATTGGATGGCGTCGCGCAGCTCGGCCCCGAGCCTTTCTTCTTCCTCCATCTATCCCGCTCTCCGTGGTCAGAAAATCCGCGCATAGGTGCCACGGTCGCCTGTCCGACCGCAAGCGGCAGTTGCCACAGGGGATCCATCGGTCCCGCGCAACAGGCCACTACACAATGCGCCCGGCATTGGCTATGCGAAGGCATGCCAAGTGTCACAGAACTCTACCAGTCCCGCGTCAACGAGGGGAAGATCAAGCCGGACCCGGCCCAGACCGCCGTCCTGCCCGAGCTTGAACGCCTGCGCGCCGACCTTGCCCAGCCGGTCAAGCGCGGGTTCTTCCGCAAGACGATCGAAGCCCCACAGGGACTGTATCTTTGGGGCGGGGTCGGGCGCGGCAAATCCATGTTGATGGATCTGTTCGTTGACACGCTGGACGTTCCGGCGCGCCGGGTCCATTTTCATGCCTTCATGCAAGAGGTGCAGGCCCAGATCCACCAGTTGCGCCAGAAAGGCGCCGAGGATCCGATCAAGCCGGTCGCCAAAGGCATCGCGGATTCGGTGCGGGTGCTGGCCTTCGATGAAATGCAGATCACCGACATCGCAGATGCGATGATCGTTGGGCGGCTGTTCGAGGCCCTTTTCGAAGGCGGCACAACGGTCGTGACCACCTCGAACCGGTTGCCGGACGATCTGTACAAAGATGGTTTGAACCGCCAGTTGTTCCTGCCCTTCATCGCCTTTCTCAAGGACCGGATGGTGGTGCGGGAACTGGCCTCGGACCGCGACCACCGGCAGGACCGCCTTGCCGGGGCGCAGGTCTATTTCTCGCCCGCTGACAACGCCGCGCGCGTCCAGATCGACGCCCTGTGGGAGGAACTGACCCATGGTCTGGAAGAGCCGCTGACCCTGCACGTGAAGGGCCGCGAGGTCGAACTGCCGCGTTATCACAACGGCGTCGCCCGGGCGAACTTTTTTGATCTGTGCGGCCGCATGCTTGGCCCCGCTGACTACCTCAAGCTGGCCGAAAGCGTGCGTGTCCTCATCATCGAAGACATCCCCCAACTGTCGCGTCGCAACTTTAACGAGGCCAAGCGCTTTGTGACGCTGATCGATACGCTTTACGAGGCACGCGTCAAGCTGATCGCCTCGGCGGCTGCGCAACCCGAAATGCTATACGTGGAAGGCGAGGGCAGTTTTGAATTCGAACGCACCGCCAGCCGCCTGCGCGAAATGCAGGCCGCCGACTGGTCGACATAAAAAAAGGGGCCGGATGAACCGGCCCCAGTCTTATGCTCGCTTGCTTGCCTGCTGTGTTATTCTTCAGAGAACCGGGATGGTCAGTGTCTGACCAACGCGGATCTTGTCCGGGGTGGTGATCTTGTCGCGGTTGGCTTCGTAGATCGCCGTGTATTGCAGCGTATCGCCGTAAAAGCGGTAGGAAATCGCGGCCAGACTGTCGCCCGGTTTTACCGTGTAGACTTGGGTCTCGGTCACGGCCCGCGCCTTGGGGCGCGTCACCTCGACTGCCGTCAGGGCAAGACCGCTGTCGGCGGGAACCGGACCGGCGTTGACGGACCTCTGCACCAATGTCGCCAGCAGGGTTGCCGTATCAACCTTGCCGTCCGAGGTGATCAGCGCGTCAGGCACCACAACCTGCCCGCTGTCGCGCGCCTCGTTCAGCAGCGCATCCAGATAAGCATCCGATTGCCCCTGCCGCAATGCCTGCACAACGAGGGTCTGCAAATCGCCGGGTGTTGGCGTATCCGCTGCGCCGCCCACGCCAGTCAGGCTGGCCAACACGCTTTGCGTCATGGCCATCAGGGCATCGTCCTCGGCACCAGCAACAGGGGCCTTGCCCAGTTCGGACAACAACGCGCTGGTCGTCCGCGCCAGTTCATCGCCGCCCGCCCCGCGCGAGGCCTGAACCGCGGCAGCAATGGCAAGCGCCGGGTTCGCCTCGACCTTCGGCGGCTCCGCGACCGGCGCTTGCGACTTGCGAACCAGCGCCGACAGCGTCGCAGTCACATCTGCCGCAGGGGCCGGCTCGGATCTGGTCACCGGTTGAACCAAGGCGCGCGGCAAGGCGTCCGGGGCGGTGGCCGCCCGCGTCACCGTTGCCACGTCATATTCAGCATCCATACGCTCGCGTATCTGGGTCGCGCCCGGCTGAAAGATGATCAATGCGGCGGTGACGGCCACGAAAGCGATGCTGAACAGGATGATACGGATCATGGTGCTGCCCCCCCTTGCACCGCCGTCAGGCCGGAACCTTGACCGTCAGGCCCAAGAGCAGCCAAAGCTGCATTCCGCCGCGGTAATACTGTATCTTTTCGGGCGGATAGCCCGCATCGGTCAGATTGCGAATGGCGCGCGGGCTTTGGTCACACCACGGTCCGTTGCAGAACATCAGCAGGTCCAGCGCGTTGCTGAAGTCCCAACCGCCGCCAAGCTTCCGGGCACCCAGCGCCTCCAGAATCTGATCACGGTAAGGGTTGCTGGGCTCCAGCGTCGAAAACGGCACGTTGACCGCGCTGGGGATCGTGCCCTTGGCGAACCATTCCGGCAAACGACTGTCAATCAGCAGGCCCGCGCCGTTGGCGACCTTGTTTTCGATGAAATCGATGACCTCGATTTCGCCCACCGTCGTGACACCCCGGCCTGCGGAAATCGGATGGATGCAGAAAGGAGGACAGGGACGAGAGGTCTTGGTGAACTCGGACTCCAGCTGATGCGCGGTGTCCTGAATCCGTTCGATGACGATGTTTTCGCCGTTGACCCAAATCGATCGGGACGCCGCATCCGGGGTGATATTGACATCCTGCGCCAAGACCGGCGCGGCAAACAGGCAGAGTACGAGCGCAAATGCGCCGCGCATTTTGTGCAGCATTTCGAAATGTCCCCCAAGATACGGCGAAACACGGCATCCCAATGTGTTTCGCGGCAGCATCCTGCGCAAATATAGGCAAATCGCCGCGAATCAGTCAAGACGAAGTGATTCGCGGCGCGGGTCTTTCTTGGGGAAAAGCAAGGCGAATCAAAAAAAGTGATTCGCTTCTCAGGACTTAGCCCGCCGTAAAATGTCAGGCAGACCCTTCACGCAACACGGACCCGGCCAGGTAGAGCGACCCACAGATCAACACACGCGCGCCGGGCGCATCCGCGGCAATCGTCGCCAAAGCCCCGGCCACATCCGCCGCTTCGCGCACCTTGTGGCCTACATCAGCCGCAAGCGTCGCGGTCTCGGCCGCGGCCAGCGTGTTGGCCTCACCAGGGATCGAAATCGCCGTCAGACTATCCGCAACCTTGGCCAGCGGGCGCAGGAAACCCCGCGCATCCTTGGTGTTCAGCATCCCGCAAATCAGATGCGTCGGGCGTTCGGGCAGTTTCGCCAGATGCGCGGCAAGCGCCTCACCCGCAGCGGGGTTGTGCCCGCCATCCAGCCAAAGCTCGACCCCCGGAGCCATCTCGGTCAACGGCCCATTCCGCAGGCGCTGCATCCGTGCAGGCCATTCCGCCCCGGTCATCGCGCCCTCACAGGCGGCCTCACCTAGCGCCAGATACCGAAGCGCAGCCAGCGCCGCGCCCGCGTTCTGCAACTGATGCGCTCCCGGCAGGTTCGGCAAGGGCAGGTCCAGCAGGCCGTTTTCGTCCTGAAAAACCAGTCGCCCACGCTCCTCCCAGACATGCCAATGTTGACCATGTGCCAGAACCGGCGCGCCCAGCGCCTGTGCCCGCGCTTCGATGACCTCCAACGCCTCGTCAGGTTGCGGGCCAACCACGCAGGGCACCCCGCGCTTGAGGATCCCCGCCTTTTCGCCCGCGATCTTGGCCAGCGTATCGCCAAGATATTGCTCATGATCCATCGAAATCGGCGTGATGATCGTCATGGCCGGCGTTTCCACGACATTGGTCGCGTCCAGACGCCCGCCCAGACCGGTTTCCAGCAGCACGAAATCCGCCGGCACGCGCGACATCGCCAGCAGCGCGGCACAGGTCGTGATCTCGAAATAGGTGATCGACGCGCCACCATTGGCCGTCACGCATTCGTCCAGAACCGCGGTCAGATCCGCCTCCGAGATCAACTGACCCGCAAGGCGAATCCGTTCGTGAAACCTCGCAAGATGCGGCGAGGTGTAGGCGTGGCAGGTCAGGCCCGCCGCCTCGATCCCGGCCCGCAGCATCGCCTGCGTCGACCCTTTGCCGTTCGTCCCGGCAAGGTGGATCACCCGGGGCAGTTTCCGCTCGGGATGATCCAGCGCCTCCAGCAACTGCCAGACCCGGTCCAGCGTCAGGTCGATGATCTTGGGATGCAGCGACATCATGCGCTGCAAAATGGCGTCAGAGGTCTGTCCGGTCATCGGAACTCCGCAGTTCTGTAGATGTCGAAAAGGGCCTTGCCCGATGTCACGTGACGCCCGTCACCAAAGGCATGTTTCCACCTCGGGGTCAGCCCTTGGTCTCGTCCAAAGCCTTGTTCGGCTCTGCCTCGGCCTTCATCTCCTCGGAACCGGGCGCGGGCAGGTCGCCCCAAGTGGCGGGCGGCATCTGCATCAGCATTCGTGTGATGACGATCAACTCTTCGCGCATCTTGCGACGGTCGGTCACGCGGTCCAGCATCCCGTGCTCCAACAGGTACTCGGCCCGCTGGAACCCTTCGGGCAGCTTCTCGCGGATCGTCTGCTCGATCACGCGCGGCCCGGCAAAACAGATCAGCGCATTGGGTTCAGCGATCTGCACGTCCCCCAGCATCGCGTAAGAGGCCGTCACACCTCCGGTCGTCGGATGCGTCAGTACAACGATATAAGGCAACCCCGCCTCGCGCAGCATCTGAACCGCTACCGTGGTACGCGGCATCTGCATCAGCGACAGGATACCTTCCTGCATCCGCGCGCCCCCGGCGGCGGAAAACAGGATCAGCGGACGGCCCAGTTTGACCGCCTCCTGCGCGGCAGCGACGATGGCATTGCCGACATACATCCCCATCGACCCGCCCATAAAGCTGAAGTCCTGCGCAGCCGCGACGATCGGGGTCCGCCCGATCTCACCCGCGGCCACCAGCATCGCCTCTTTCTCGCCGGTCCCCTTCTGGGCGGTCTTCATCCGGTCGGGATAGCGCTTCTGATCTCGGAAATGCAGCGGATCCGCCAGCGGCTCCGGCACGTCGACTTCGTTGAACACCCCACCATCGAACAACGACAGGAACCGGTCGCGCGGGGTGATGTGCATGTGATGGCCGCAATTGGTGCAGACATTCAGATTGTCGCTGATCTCGCGGTGAAACAGCATCGTGCCACAGCCGTCACACTTGGACCAAAGGTTCTCGGGCACCTCGCGACGCGAGAAGATCGAGTTGATCCGGGGGCGGACGTAGTTGGTGATCCAGTTCATGAGGGGCTCGCGCGGGTTTCAGGATGGGCGAGAAATAGGCAAGCCGTGGCCGAATTGCAATCAACCAAAGGGCCTGCGCACGTCCCGGCTTCTTCTTGGCGAAAATACTCCGGGGGTAAGGCCGCAGGCCGAGGGGGCAGCGCCCCCTTCCCCGCTCAGACCCGCAAGACCACCCGCGCCGTCAGCCAGCTGACAGCGATCATCGCCAGATCCACCGGCAATAGTGCCGCAACCGCGGCCACTTCTCCGGGACCAAAAGGCAACTGGCGCAGCGCCAGCCCGGACAGGTCTCCCTGTGGCGAAACGATGGCAAACACCATGAAGTTGTTCACGAAGTGCAAGGCCAACGCCGGACCCAGATTCCCCGACCGCGCCGTCAGATCCGCAGCGGCCAAACCGAACACGACGCTCCAGCCCGCCACCAGCAGGGCATTTTCGCCATAGACCTCGGGCAGGTAATGTCCGACGCCAAAAGCAATCGAAGGCACACCCATCCAGATCGCCGGATGCCGCACCCGCGCCGCCAGTTGCGACTGGAAATAACCGCGAAAGAACACTTCCTCCGCCCCGGTCTGGATAACCAGCGCCCCCAGCGTCAGCGGCAGCAACAGCAACCACCGGTCAAACGCCAGCCCCGGCTGCGTGGAGGACAGCACATCCCAAGGCGGCAACACGAAGAGCAAGAGGTTGAGCGCCGCCAGCGCCAGCGTCACCTGCAGGAAGTCGCGCAGAAACAGCCACCAAGGCCCCAACAGCCCGATCCCCGGCCGCGCATGCAGGATTTCCGCAACCGCCATTGCGCCGGTTCCCAGACCGCCGCTCAGCAGCAACACAAGGATAAGACTGCCCGGGGTCTGCCCTTGTTGCAGTCCCTCCAGCAGGGTGAGGTAGGTCTCTGCCTCCATGAGGCTGGCCAAGAGGGCGACGACCCCCTGCGCAAGGGCAAACCAGATCACCACGCTCAACGCCAGACCAACCGCCAGGCGCCACAGGCCAGGCCGCTTGCGCGCCGGTGCAGTCATCAACTCATGTCGTGGATAGCTCATGCCAGACGGTCACATTCCTTTTTCAGCCCCGTGAAACGCGGCCCCCTCGTCATGCCCGCAAGCCCCCCGGCGATGCAAGGGTTGGCCATACCGCCAAACGGGAATGACAGTACGTCAGGCCGACTGCGCCCCGTGCTCCGGCATCCATTTTTGCGAACCGCACCCCGCCATGCCCGTTGACCCAGCCGTCCCCCATGCTACAGCACGATCATGCTGGACATCTTCCTCAAGACCCTGCCCTTTTTCGGCCTGATCGGGCTGGGCTATGGTGCCGCGAAATCGCGGTTCTTTTCCGAAGAAGCCAGCGCCGCCCTGACCAAGTTCGTCTTTTTCTTTGCCCTTTCGGCAATGCTCTTCCGGTTTTCGGCCAATCTGAGGTTCGACGAGATCTTTGAACCGCGACTGGCCAGCGCCTACCTTTGGGGCACGGCGGTCACATGGGGGCTGGGCATGGGGGTCGCCTTTTTGCGCGGGCTGGACGTGCCCACCGCCTCGATCGAGGCGCAATGTGCGGCCATCGGCAACACCGGCTTTCTCGGTGTGCCCATGTTGGCGCTGCTTTTGGGGCAAGAGGCGGTCGGGCCGATCATCCTGATCCTTTCCATCGATCTGATCGTGTTTTCCTCGTTGCTGACCCTTCTGGTCACCGGTGCGCGTGAGGGTCCGATGGGCATTCGCATCCTGTGGAAACTGGTGTTGGGCCTGCTCAAGAACCCGATGATCGTTTCAATCGCGCTGGGGCTTGCGGTTTCTGCCAGCGGCCTGCCCGTACCGGAGGTGGCCAACAGTTTCCTGACCACGCTCGGCAACGCAGCCACGCCCGGAGCGCTGTTTGCAATCGGGGCGTCGCTGGCCTCCAAATCCGCGGAACGGCTGGAGATTGCCGGTTGGCTCAGCTTTGCCAAGCTGATCCTGCACCCGTTCTTTGTGGGGCTGGGTGTCTATGTCTTTTTCCCGATCGACGGCTATCGCGCCGCGGTCGCCGTATCCGCTGCCGCGCTGCCGGTTGCCGGAAACGTCTTTATCCTTGCGCAACATTACGGCATCGCGCCGCAGCGCGTCTCGGCCTCGATCCTGATCTCAACCACGCTCAGCATCCTGACCGTCAGCGCGATCATCGCGACCGTGACGGGGTGGATCGACTGACCTAGTCGACCCGGCGCACCAACAACTGGTTGCCCGCGCCGCGCTTGGTTTCGAACACTTTCAATTCGGCCACAAGATCGGACAGCTTGCGCTTGCCATAGCTGCGGGTGTCGAAATCGGGGTTGGCCGCCGTGATGACCTGCCCGATGTCCCCCAGACGATACCATTCATCGTCCTGGTCGATGGAATCCATCGCGCGGAAAATCAGGTCGCGCGCGGCGGTTAAATCCGTCGCCTTGGCCGGCTTTCCGCCCGCCGCCTTTTCGGGCGCGGAATCGAGGTTTTCGAGAAAGATGAACCGTTTGCAGGCCTTGCGGAAGGCATCCGGCGTCTTTTGCATTCCCATGCCATAGACGTCCAGGCCCTGTTCGCGGATACGGCTGGCCAGCCGCGTGAAATCGCTGTCGGAACTGACCAGCACGAAACCGTCAAACCTGTTGGAGTGCATAAGGTCCATCGCGTCGATCACCAGCGCAATGTCACTGGCGTTCTTGCCCACCGTGTTGGCGGGCGAATGGTGCGGGACGATGCCGAAATCCGCCTGTACCTTGTTCCAGCCCGCCATCTGCTGGCTGGAGAAATCACCATAGCAGCGCCGGACCGAGGCTTCGCCAAGGATCGCGATCTCGTCAAAGATCGCCTTGGTGTATTTGGGTGAGGTGTTGTCGGCGTCAATCAGCACCGCCAATAGAGTGTTGTCGGCCATCTGGCCTCCTTTTCTTGCGGGCGCACCCATGCGGGGCCGCCTCGCGGTATCACGGAATGTCTTGCCCCCAGTCTGACAGCAATCGCGCGTCACAGCCACCGGTGAGCCACTGCAATTGGACCTACAGGCGGATCAGGGTTTTAGCCTTCGGTACATGACCAGCGCATCGACATATCCCTGCGCCGGATGCCGGAACGCTTCGGGCAGCCGACCGACCACCTCGAACCCCGCGCGCACCCATGTGTCGATGGCCCGCTGGTTGGTCGATACGACAAAGTTGAACTGCATCGCGCGAAAGCCCAGCTCGACCGCCTTGTCCAGCGAATGCGCCAACATGGCCCGCGCCACGCCACGCCTGCGCGCCGCACCGGCTGTGACATAGCCGCAATTGCAGACATGCGCGCCGCCGCCCTTCTGGTTGCGCATGATGTAGTAACACCCCAGCAGAACGCCATCCTCTTCGGCCACGAAGACCTGCCGTTCGGGCCCGAACCAATAGGCCAGCGCCGCCTCGCGCGGGATATCGGGGTCGATGGCATAGGTGTCACCGGCGCGAAACACCGGTTCCAGCATCTGCCAGACAGCCTCCCTGTCCGCATCCCGGGCCGCGCGAAGGATCAAACCTGCCCCTCGGTTTTGATGTGCACGACCTCTCCACAATGCTTGCAATGCACCGCATCCGCGTCATGCAGGACCAGCCCGCAATGTTCGCATTCACAACGCACCTTATTGGGCCGGATCAGCACCTGCACCAGCCGCAGGAACAGCGTGACGCCAAAGATCATCACGATGACCGAGATCAGGCGCCCCCATGGCCCCAACAAGGTGATGTCGCCAAACCCGGTGGTCGTCAGCGCCGTCACGGTGAAATACAGCGCATCCGCATAGTTCTGGATCTGCGGGTTCACCATGTACTGGGTCGCATAGACCAGCCCCGTCATGACAAAGACAAAGACGCCAAGGTTCATCACTGCCAGCACCACGTCTTCGTTTCGGCGGAAATAGGAAAAGTCGCGTTTGAGCTGTTCCGACAGGTGATAAGTGTGAAGCAGGCGCAGCGTCCGCAGGACGCGCAGAAAGCCCAACCCCTCACCGGCCAGCGGCGCAAGGAACGACACGATGGCGATCAGGTCGGCAATCGTCACCAGCCGCGTCATCAGGCGCAGCCGGTTGGCGGAAATCCAGAACCGCGCGCTGAACTCTGCAAGGATGATGACACCGAACACCGCGTCCACCGCTTCGACGAAAGGTCCGTGGTGGGTAAAGGACGTGGCGATCACGAAAAGGATCGTGCCAATGTCAAAGGCCAGCAGAGCATAGCGGAACCGATGCGCCCGATCACTCTCGCCGACATAGAGCTCGCGGATCTTGTTGCGCATCATGGGTCCTTCGGCAGTCTGGCCCGAAGGTAAGACGGTTTGGGACGAAGGGAAAGATGCTCGGTCCTGCCTGCATTGCCAAGACACCCGTCCTGTCGCATGAATTAGCCAAGATCCATCCGTGGGAAAATCGAACCTCGTCCCACCGCAGCGCCACGACACGCAACCTCCAACCACTAACGAGTGCCATGTTCCGCCCCCTTATCACCGCCGTCCTAGTCCTGCTCACCATGGCCTCATCCGTCACCGCTGCCCGGATTGAAGTCGTCGCAAGATCCAAAGACCCCGAAGAACATGCCCGCCTCCGGCTCAGCGGCCCCATTGCCGAAGGTGACGCGCAAAAGCTCAAAACCCTCATGTCGCAGGAGATCTCGGGCTATTATCCGGATACGCATTTCGTAGCGCTCACACTCGACAGTCCCGGCGGGTCCTTCGCCGAAGCCATTCGCCTGATGGAGATGCTGCGTGACGTGCGGGTCGCAACGCGGATCGAGAAAAATGCCTCCTGTCTTTCCGCCTGCGCCGTTGCCTTCATGGGCGGCACCCGGATCATCGCGTCAGACTTCCGCAGCAGCAGGATGGTAGAGCCCGGCGGTCGTCTGGGCTTTCACGCCCCCAGCCTGAGCCTGCCGGGGGACCAGCTTGTGTCAACGAAGGTTCTTGGTGCCTCGTACAACCTCGCGCTGGAAACAATCGCCAGCATCCTGTCGCGCAGGGACCGGTTCGACATTCCCGTGTCGCTGGTCGAAACCATGATCGCGACGCCGCCGGAACAGATGTATATTCTTGAAACCGTCGATGATTTCGCGCGCTGGCGGATCGACGTCGATATGGACAGCTCGCAATGGCGCCCCGACGCCTCCGATGTTGCACGGATGTGCCTGAACTACGGCACATGGGAACAGGGCGACAGCGTTGCCAGGCGACATGCCGCGCAGCCCGGTCAACCGACCAGGGCGCAACAAGTCCGCGACTGGGCCAGAAGGGTCAGGTTCCTCGATCCGGCAAAAAAGACCGGTGTCCGCTCCGTCTATGCCTATGCCTCGGAAACCGGCATGGAGGTGTCGACCTGCGTCGTCCGGTTCACCATCTTCCGAGACCAATGGCATCCGCGCATCTTCCTTTCAGATTCCCCGCCGGAGGTCGCGCTCGAAGCCGCGCGCCAGTCCAACAGCGCCACCCGCGCACCCTACATGCTGCACGCCTTGCCGCATGACTTCAGGATCGAAAACCTGCGCTGAACATCCGCGAAACTGAAAACGGCAGCCCCGGTGGGACCGCCGTCGATGAGTGCGTAGGGCGGGGCTTGCCCCGCCGCCGGGATCAGTAGACCACAACCGAGCGGATCGATTCACCCGCGTGCATCAGGTCAAACCCCTTGTTGATCTCGTCCAGCGTCAGCGTGTGCGTGATCATCGGGTCGATCTCGATCTTGCCTTCCATGTACCAGTCGACGATCTTCGGCACATCGGTCCGGCCCCGCGCGCCGCCAAAGGCGGTGCCGCGCCAAGTGCGCCCGGTGACCAGTTGGAACGGACGGGTGCTGATCTCGGCCCCGGCGGGCGCCACGCCGATGATGATCGATTCACCCCAGCCCTTGTGCGCCGATTCCAGCGCCGCGCGCATGACATTCACGTTGCCCGTCGCGTCAAAGGTATAATCCGCGCCACCCTTGGTCAGTTCGACCAGATGCGCAACCAGATCACCGTCGATCTCGCTGGGGTTCACAAAGTCGGTCATACCGAACCGTTCGGCCATCGGTTTCTTGTCATTGTTCAGGTCGACGCCAACGATCTGGTCCGCCCCGGCCATGCGCAGGCCCTGAATCACGTTCAGGCCGATACCGCCCAGACCAAAGACGATCGCGCGGCTGCCGATTTCCACCTTGGCGGTATAGATCACCGCACCGATGCCGGTGGTGACGCCGCATCCGATGTAACAGACCTTGTCGAACGGCGCGTCCGGGTGAATCTTGGCCAGCGAGATTTCGGGCAGGACCGTGTGGTTCGAAAAGGTCGAGCAGCCCATGTAATGCAGGATCGGCGTGCCATCCAGCATGGAAAAACGCGAGGTGCCGTCAGGCATCAGGCCCTGCCCCTGTGTCGCGCGAACCTTCTGGCAAAGATTCGTCTTGGGGTGCAGACAGTATTCACACTCGCGGCATTCCGCCGTGTAAAGCGGGATCACGTGATCGCCCGGCTTCAGCGAGGTTACACCGGGGCCGACCTCCAGCACGACGCCCGCGCCTTCGTGGCCAAGGATCGCCGGGAACAGGCCTTCGGGGTCAGCCCCCGACAGCGTGAATTCATCGGTGTGACAGATGCCGGTCGCCTTGATTTCCACCAGAACCTCGCCCGCCTTGGGGCCTTCGAGGTTCACTTCCATGACTTCAAGCGGCTTACCGGCCTCGAGGGCCACCGCGGCACGCGTGCGCATTTCCTTTTTCCTCCAGTGAAAAACCTTTGCGCTCACCCTGAGGGAAAGCGCCGCCCGCCGCAAGCGCGCGGCCCCTCATTGGTGGCAAAAATTCCTGCCGTTCCGACGGTCACTCGGGCTCGCGCAGTTCGGTCGGCAGAACGACCGAAGTTGTCCTGCCACCCTCAAGGCCGCTTGACTGCTGGGCAAAGACCCAACCGATTTCTGCATCGTATCGCATTACGGCGCGGCCCAGTATTTTCCCGGTCTCCTCCCGGCTCATCTCCATCCGCAAGATCCAGACCTCGTGATCGGCATCAAAAGGCGAAGGCGTGGTGGAACAGCAGGTCTGAGTGAGGGAATAAAGCACGTTTCCAGTGCTTCCCGCCTGAGACCACGTCACGGTCTTGCCGTCAGTCAATGGCAGGAAATCGACCTCTGGCAGGGTCAGCCCCTCAGTCCATTCGGCATCTCTCAGCGCATCGGCCAGCGCCGCCCGGTCGCCATCTGTGGTCCGCCATTTCAGGTTGGCCACAGGGATCACCCCATGCAGCACGGCCTGACCGGTCACAAGGTTGCAACTGGGCTGCATCTGGCGGACTCGCTCGGTGCAAAGTTCGGTCAGCATGACGTCCCCGTCTTTGCCAAGGAACCGGGTGGTGTATTTGATTTCGTAGATGGGCGTCCCGATTGGCACGCTGCCGGAATACACCTTTTGCTCGCTGTCGATCTCGGTGCCGGGAACAGGCTGGGCCACGGCGCTTGTGGCGACCACACAAAAAACGGCCAAGGCGGCCATACGCAGAGTCATCTTGTTTCCAATCGGTCAGGTCAATGCCCCGAAATCTCGGGGAAAGCGCGTTGGATTTCAACCGGTTTCGCGGTTTTCCCGGCTTTCGGACCCGGTAGGTCGGGCAAGCTCCGGCCAAGGGCGGACTCGACTCCGACACTTCGCACATGTAGAACATATCAAGAACATTCAGCGCCGATTCCCATGCCTGCCCATCGTCGTATCCTCTCGCTCTGGTTCCCGCGCCTTGGCGCCGAACGGCTGATCCGGGCCGAACCGCACCTGGCCGAGGTCCCTTTTGCCACCGTCGCGCAAGAGGGGCCCGCGCGGGTACTGGGGTCGCTGTCGCTGGCCGCCTCGCAGGCGGGTCTGCGCACCGGTCAACCGCTGCGGGATGCCCACGCCATGTGCGCCGGCCTGCTGACGCGCCCCGCCCACCCCCGGCAGGAAGAGGCGTTCCTGGGCGCGCTGCACCGCTGGGCGGGCAAGTTTTCCCCCTGGGTCGCCGCCGAAGCGCCTGACGCGCTGGTGATCGACCTCACCGGCTGCGCACATCTTTTCGGTGGCGAAGAACAACTGGCCGCGCAGGTCACGCAGGACTGCGCCGATCTTGGACTGACGGTCCTCTATGGCATCGCCGACACGCTGGGCGCGGCCTGGGCACTGGCGCGATTTTCCCGACAGCAGGCCCGGCACGCCCGCTCCGGCGACGCCATCGACCAAGAGGCCCCCGCCACCCGGGCCCGGGCCGGCAAAAGGCGGCACTGGGAACGCGGCGGGGCGGCGCCCCAGCGTGGCACCCCCAACGGCCCCGAAACCCGCATCGCCCCGCCGGGACAAAGCTGGCAGGCGCTGTCCCCCCTGCCCATCGCCGCCCTGCGCATCGATCCTCATGTCACCGAACAGCTGTCCCGCCTCGGGCTGCGCCGCGTCGGCGACCTTCTGGGCCAGCCCCGCGCGCCACTGGCCCGCCGTTTTGGCCGCGGCCTTGTCGACCGGCTGGACCAGGCCACCGGTGCCGCACCGGAACCGGTCTCACCCGCCACACCACCGGATCGCTTTGCCGTGCGCATGTCCTTCCCCGATCCTATCGGGCTCGAAGAGGATGTGGCCGAGGCGCTCTCACGGATCCTGGACCAGCTTTGTGCCCGGCTGGACAGCAAGGGGCGCGGTGCCCGCTCGCTGCGGATCGAAGCGCATCGCTGCGACCACCAGATGCACTGGCAGACCGTCACCGCCGCCACGGCCAGCGCCCAACCGCACCGGCTGATGCCGCTGATCCGGCTCAAGCTGCCGGGCATCGACGCCGGCCCCGGCATAGACATGCTGCGGATCGAGGCGGTGGCCCACGAACCCCTGCACGCCCGCACCCGCGCCGGCCATCTTGAGGCCGCGCAACAGGGCAACCGCCGCATCCATGGCGGCGCCGCGCTGGAGGATCTGGTGGGTCGCCTTGGCGCCCGGCTGGGGATGGAGGCGATCACCCGCCGCGCCCCCGGCGACAGCCACATCCCCGAAAAGGCCGCCCAGACCCTTGCCGCCGCATGGTCGGACCCCGTCCGGGACTGGCCCGCCCCCCGCACCCAAAGACCGCTTCTGCTCTGGCGTCCCGAACCCGTCCATGCGCCCGACACCCCCCGCCCGCCGCAACGCTTTCGCTGGCGTGGACGCGACTGGCAGACCGCCAGCCAGACGGGGCCGGAACGCATCGCGCCTGAATGGTGGCTGGACGATCCCGAGTGGCGCTCTGGCCCGCGCGACTACTGGCGGGTGGACACCGACCGGGGCGAAAGGCTCTGGCTTTTCTACGCCCACGGCGGCACGGCCTCGTCCGGCTGGTTCTGTCAGGGCACCTTCGCCTAGCCCCTCCCCCGCGACAGGCTGGCCAAGCCCGCGCCCACGTGCCAAAAGCCCGCCAGCACCCAGACGGAGCCGCAGCCCATGTTCATCGCCTCGCTCATCGCCAAACCCGGCCAGCTCGACCCGGCCCTGGTCGAAAACCTGCGCAACGCGCTGGGCGGCGGCACGGCCAGCTGGCTCTCGCCGGACGAGGCGGCGGAATTCCCGCTCGACACGCTGCCCGGCAATCTCGAAGACATCCGCGCCTCGATCGCCGACATGGCGGATCTCAACCTGCTGCCCGCCGCGAACCGCCGCAAAAAGATGCTGCTGGCGGACATGGACAGCACCATGATCCAGCAGGAATGCATCGACGAACTGGCCGAAGAAGCAGGCGTCGGTGCCCATGTCAAGGACATCACCGCCCGCGCCATGAACGGCGAACTGGATTTCGAAGGCGCGCTGATCGAACGCGTCGCCCTGCTCAAGGGCCTGCCGGAAACGGTCATCGACAAGGTCGTTGAGACCCGCATCACCCTGATGCCCGGCGGCAAGACGCTGTTGGCCACGATGCATGGCGCCGGTGCCCGCTGCGTTCTCGTCTCCGGCGGCTTCACCGCCTTCACCAGCCGCGTCTCGGCCCTGCTCGGCTTTGACGAGAACCGCGCCAACACCCTGCTGGTCGAAAACGGCCACCTTACCGGAGAGGTCGGCCGCCCGATCCTCGGCCGCGAGGCCAAGGTGCAGGCGCTCGAGGAAATCACCACCCGCCTGACCATCACCCCAGAAGACGTGATCGCCGTCGGCGACGGAGCCAATGACCTTGGCATGCTGGGCCGCGCCGGCATGGGCGTGGCGCTCCACGCAAAACCCAGCGTTCAGGCGCAATCCGATCTGCGGGTGAACCACGGCGACCTCACGGCACTGCTCTACCTGCAAGGCTACGCCAAGGCCGATTGCACCGCCTGACGCCCCGTTTCTTCTGTCCGGAAATATCCCGGGGGAGCCGAAGGCGGGGGCAGAGCCCCCTTTTTACCCGGCCAGCCCCGCAACGGGACGAATCTCGCCAGTCACCAGCCCGTCCCAGTTGCGAATCGCCGGGTTCAGAAAACGCGCCACATCCGGGTGTCCGGCCTCCAGCACGCCAAGGCGCACCAGCAACGCGGCGATCACGCATTCCGCCGCCCGCGTCGCGCCATCAGCGATCTTGACCGCCACGCCCAGACCACGCCCCGGCAGGATGGCAATGAAATAACCCTCGGCCCCGGTCTTGATCGCCACAGGCTCCGATGCCGCGCGCATCAACAGCGTACAGGCGCGCCCTTCGCCCGCCACCAGATCGGGATGGGCGATCATCGCCTCGACAAGGCTGGCGGCCGCCTTCGATTGCGCGTCGCCGCGGCCCGCCGCCCCGGCGAAAAACGCCATGGCCCGCGCCATGCCCGTCATGGAGGTGGCAAAATTCGGTGCCGAACAGCCGTCGATCCCAAAGCCCGGACTGGTCTCCCCGGTCACTTCCTCAAAGGCCTCACGGCAAGCCACCTGCACCGGATGCGCCGGGTCGACATAGTCCGGCCCCGCTTTAAGATGCTGCGTCAGCGTCAGGAAGCCGCTGTGTTTTCCCGAGCAATTATTGAGGATTCGCCCCGGCTTGCGCCCTTCGCGGATCATCTCGAACCGCAGCTCCTTGTCCCGCGACGGCTGCGGTCCGCACAGCAGATCGTCTTCGCGCAGCCCCCGCTCTGCCAGCCATTCCCCCACCAGTTTCGCGTGCAATGGTGCGCCTTCGTGGGACGCGCAGGACAGCGCCAGACGGTCCGCCCCAAGCCCCGCAGCCCGGGCCGCGCCCGAGGCCACCAGCGGCAGCGCCTGAATCATCTTGGCCGAACTGCGCGGCAGGATCACGGCCTCGGGATCGCCCCAGGCCTCGACGATCTGGCCGCTTGTGTCGCAGATCACCGCATGCCCGGCGTGCCAGCTTTCGATCACCGGACCGCGGTGAATTTCGACCATGGGAACCGCTGTCATGCAATGACCTCCTGGAGTTGAGCGAATATCTGCCACCGGGGCTTTTCCGCCCGACTTCTTTCAGGCTATTGTCCCGCCGTCGAGATAAAAACCTTTTGTGTACGGGTCATTCGGGACAAGCAGACCCACCACGAAAGCAGAGGTAGAGACAGCTGGAGGCTGCAGGAATGATGTCAGGTCTTGGTCGGGGATTGGGCGCCTTGGCGTTGGTGTTTAGCGCATCCGTTGCAGGCGCGCAGGACAACAGCAGCACCGCCCGCGTGGATGCCATGACGGACTGGTCGGTATTCGAAGAGGCCTCGCCCCGCGAATGCTGGGCGGTGACCACCTACAAGGAAAGCGTGAACACCAAGGACGGGCGCGTGGTGGCCGTGACGCGGGGCGAAATCCTGCTGATGGTTTTCTTCCGCCCCGAAGCGGGTGTCAGCGGTCAGATCGCCTTTACCGGCGGCTATCCCTTTGCCAAGGGGTCGACGGTGAACGTGACCATCGGCGACAGCGAGTTCGAGCTGTACACCGAGGGCGAATGGGCCTGGCCCGCCACGCCGCAGGATGACACCAAGATCATCACCGCGATGAAACGTGGTGCCGATGCGGTCCTTTCCGCCGTATCCTCGCGCGGGACGGCGACCAAGGATACCTTCTCGCTGCTGGGCTTCACCGCCGCTTACGAGGATGCCGAAAAGCGCTGTTCGTAACGGCGCTTCCGGTGGCGCGCGCGGCACCGGGCTGAGCATCCAAAGACCGAACAGACAGGGGCCGCGTGACGAATGTCATTCGGCCCTTTGGCTTTGCCCGCGAATCCTGTATACGGCAGGCTTCGCGCCAGACAGGAGCCTTTTCGCATGACTGCGACGACGCCCATTACCCAAGACCTTTTGACGATCCCCCGCAAGCTGCCGGAGGGACCGATGAACATCGTCGGGCTGACCCGGCCACAGCTGCGCGACGCGCTTTTGGCGGCGGGAACGCCCGAAAAGCAGGTCAAGATGCGGGTGAACCAGGTCTGGCAATGGCTGTATCACTGGGGCGTGCGCGACTTCGACGCCATGACCAATCTTGCCAAACCCTACCGCGCCCTTCTGGCCGAGAACTTCGTGATCTCGCTGCCCGAGGTCGTGTCGAAACAGGTTTCGGCCGATGGTACGCGCAAATACCTTGTCCGCATCGCCGGCGGGCATGAAGTCGAGGTGGTCTATATCCCCGAGGAAGACCGCGGCACGCTTTGCATTTCCTCACAAGTGGGCTGCACGCTGACCTGTTCCTTTTGCCATACCGGCACACAGAAACTGGTGCGCAACCTGACGGCGGGTGAAATCGTCGGCCAGATCATGCTGGCGCGCGACGATCTGGACGAATGGCCCGAACCGGGCACCGGCACCGGCGATTCAGGGCCGCGCCTGTTGTCGAACATCGTGCTGATGGGCATGGGCGAACCTTTGTACAACTTCGAAGGCGTCCGCGACGCGATGAAAATCGCCATGGATGGCGAGGGCATCGCCCTGTCGCGCCGCCGGATCACGCTGTCGACCTCGGGTGTGGTGCCTGAAATCGCCCGTGCGGCCGAGGAAATCGGTTGTCAGCTGGCGGTGTCCTTCCACGCCACCACGGATGAGGTGCGCGACAAGCTGGTGCCCATCAACAAGCGCTGGAACATCGAAACGCTGCTGAACGCGCTGCGCGAATACCCGCGACTGTCGAACTCGGAACGCATCACCTTTGAATATGTGATGCTCAAGGACGTGAACGACACCGATGATGATGCGCGGCGGTTGGTCAAGCTGATCAAGGGCATCCCGGCCAAGATCAACCTGATCCCCTTCAACGAATGGCCCGGCTCGCCCTACCAGCGGTCGGATTGGTCGCGGATCGAGAAATTCGCCGACATCATCTACAAGGCAGGCTATGCCTCGCCCATCCGCACCCCGCGGGGCGAGGACATCATGGCCGCCTGTGGCCAGCTGAAATCGGCCACCGAACGCGCGCGCAAGTCCCGCGCCCAGATCGCGCAGGAAACCGGCCTGGGCTGAGCCCCCCAAAAAAATTTCGCCGGGGCCTTTACCTTCCCGTGACTGGAAGCCCCATATCCAGTCGCAGGAGGCAAAAGCCATGACTCAATTGCGATTCGAAGTGACCGGTCTGACCTGCGGCGGATGCGCCGGGCGGGCCGCAAAGGCGCTGCAAGGCGTCGATGGCGTGACAGTGGCCAGCGTCAACCTTGCCAACCGTATGGCGACGGTAGACACCAGCACCCCAGCCGAAGACCTGCGCGCTGCGCTGGACTCGGCGGGGTATCCCGCCGCCGAAACCCGCATCCGGCTTGCCATCGAGGGCATGAGCTGCGCCTCCTGCGTGGGCCGGGTGGAAAAGGCGCTGGCCGCTCAGCCCGGCGTGCTGGAGGCGCGGGTGAACCTGACCGCACAGACCGCCGAGGCGCGCGTGCTGGCCGGCAGCCTCGATCCGCAGACCCTCGCGCAGGCGGTAACGGAAGCGGGCTATCCCGCAACACCGATGGACAAGACAGCCACCGCCGACCCGGCAGACCGTCAGGCGGCAGAGGCAGAGGCCCTGAAACGCCAGACGCTGATCGCGGGGGCGCTGACCCTGCCGGTCTTTCTTGGCGTCATGGGCGGGCACCTGATTGCGCCGCTGCATCACTGGATCATGGGCACCTTGGGCCAGACAACGTGGTGGGCGGTGCAATTCGTGCTGACAACCGCGGTTCTGATCGGTCCGGGCCGCCGTTTCTATCGCATCGGCCTGCCGCTGCTGGCCAAGGGCGCGCCCGACATGAACACGCTGGTCGCCTTGGGCACGTTGGCCGCATGGGGCTATTCCTCCGTGGCACTGTTCGCGCCCGCTCTGCTGCCGGAAACCGCCCGCGCCGTGTATTTCGAGGCGGCGGCGGTGATCGTTACATTGATCCTGCTGGGCCGCTGGCTGGAGGCGCGCGCCAAAGGCCGCACCGGGGCCGCCATCCGCCACCTTCTGGACCTGCGCCCCGATCTGGCTCGCGTGGAACGGGACGGCCAGACCGTCGAAATCCCTTTTGACCGGCTTGAAAAAGGCGACATCCTGCAAGTCCGCCCCGGCGAACGCATTGCCACCGATGGCGTGGTTCTGACAGGGCGCTCTTTCGTCGAGGAAAGCATGGTCACCGGCGAACCCGCCCCGGTCGAGAAATCCGAGGGCACACAGGTTATCGGCGGCACGGTCAACGGTGCGGGCGCCCTGCGCATCCGGGCCGAGGCCGTGGGATCCGATACCGTCCTGTCCCGCATCGTCGCCATGGTGGAACAGGCGCAGGGCGCCAAGCTGCCGATCCAGGCCTTGGCTGACAGGGTCGTCCTGTGGTTTGTGCCCGCCGTGCTTGTGATCGCCGCGCTGACCGTCGGTGCATGGCTTCTCTTTGGTCCCGGCCTGACTCATGCGTTGGTGGCAGGTGTTTCGGTTCTGATCATCGCCTGCCCCTGCGCGATGGGGCTGGCCACGCCGGTGTCGATCATGGTCGGCACGGGCCGCGCCGCCGAAATGGGCGTGCTTTTCCGCAAGGGAGAGGCGCTGCAACGGCTGGACTCCGCCCAGATCATCGCCTTTGACAAGACCGGAACCCTGACCGAGGGTCGCCCCGCGCTGGTCCGCGCCGAAGCGGCTCAAGGGTTTGACGCCGAAGAGGTGCTGCGCCTTGCAGCCAGCGCCGAAAAGGGCTCGGAGCACCCGATCGCCCGCGCACTGGAACAGGCCGCGGGGAATGCCGTCGCGCCCGACGAGGTCGAAGCTATCCCCGGCCACGGCTTGCGCGCCCGGGTCGAAGGCCGCGCCCTTCTGGTGGGCAACGCTCGGCTCATGGCACGCGAAGGCATCGACATGACCGGTCTGTCGGACACCATGCACCAGATGGAACAGGCGGCACAGACCCCGGTTCTGGTGGCCGTCGACGGCCAGATCGCCGCCGCCTTTGCCGTGGCCGACCGGATCAAACCCGGCGCCCGCGCCGCTGTCGAGGCGCTGAAACAGGACGGCATGCAGGTCGCCATGATCTCTGGCGATGCCCGTCCCGTGGCCGAGGCCATCGCCCGCGATCTTGGCATCGATCATGTCGAGGCCGAGGTTCTCCCCGAAGGCAAGCTGGACGCCGTCCGCGCCCTGCGCGAACGTTTCGGCACCGTCATCTTCGTCGGCGACGGCATCAACGATGCCCCCGCGCTGGCCGAGGCCGACGTGGGTCTTGCCATCGGCACAGGCACCGATGTCGCCATCGAAAGCGCCGATGTGGTGCTGTCCTCGGGTGCCGTCGCCGGGGCGGTCAACGCGCTGCACATCAGCCGCGCCACCATGTCCAACATCCGCCAGAACCTCGTTTGGGCTTTCGGCTATAACGTGGCGCTGATCCCGGTGGCGGCGGGGGTGATCTACCCGCTGACCGGTCTCTTGCTGTCACCCATGCTAGCGGCCGGGGCCATGGCGCTGTCCTCGGTCTTTGTTCTGACCAACGCGCTGCGCCTGCGCCGCCTTGGTCAGGCGCTGGCAGAAACCCCCACATCCACGCCGCACCCGCAGGAGGCCATGGCATGAACATCGGACAAGTGGCCGAACGCGCGGGCCTGCCGCCCAAGACCATCCGCTACTATGAGGACATCGGCCTTGTGACGCCGCCGCGCGATGCCAATGGCTACCGCGCGTTCCGGGAAACCGATGTGCACAAGCTGGCCTTCCTTGCCCGCGCCCGGGCGCTGGGTTTCTCGATCGAGGATTGCCGCGCGCTTATGGGCCTGTACGAGGACGAAAGCCGCGCCAGCGCCGACGTCAAACAGGTCGCGCAGGATCACCTCGCGCGGATCGACGAAAAGATCGCCCAGCTCAAGGGCATGCGCGATACGCTGGCGACGCTGGTCCATGCCTGCCACGGCGACGACCGCCCCGACTGCCCGATCCTGCAGGACCTGGCCGAAGGGCATTAGTCACAACTCGCGCCCGGCCCGCTTCTCGCCCCAGCGCAGCACCGCGGTGGCGCCAATCCGCGCCACCGGCCCCCATGGCAGGCGCTGGGGTTCGGCCTCGGCCAGCATCCCGTCCAGCAGTTCTGACCCGACGCCCGATGCCTGTTCTGCGGCAAGCACACCACCCAGCGTCCCCTTCGCCAACCCAAGCCCGTTCTGGCAGCAGGCGCTGAACAACCCCTCGTCGCTCTGACCAAAGGCCGCCACCCCGTTGCGCGACAGGCACAGCCGTCCGCCCCAGCGGTATTCCATGTCGACCCCTGCCAGCATCGGGAACCGCGCCGCAAAGGCCCGGTCATGATCGCGGACCACCCGCGCCAACTGCGCGTCCGAGCTTTCCAGCGTCGGGTTATAGGTAAAGCGGTTGCGCACCACGATCCGGTCGCCCCCCGTACCGGAAATGCGCCGCACCGTCGTGCCCAGCGGATCGGACGGGGTGACACCCCAACGCGCCTGCCCGCCCAGCCGCGCGACCTCCCCCTCCGTCAGGGCACGGGTCATCGAGGCATAGGTGAAGACATGCATCAAGCGGCCCGTGAACTGGCCAAACGCCTCGGCATGCCCATTAACCGCCAAAATCACACGCGGCGCCACCACCTGCCCCTTCGGTGTCTTCGCCACCCAGTCGCCGGACCGGTCCAGCGCCACCACCGGTGAGCCTTCGTGGATCTGCACCCGGTTCGATGCCAGCCCCCGCGCCACCCCGCGCACATACATCGCGGGCTGCACCATGACGGCCCCGGGCGTGAACAACCCGCTGTGATAATAGCCAGTGCCGCAAAGCTCCTGCATCTGCCCGGCGTCCAGCATCTCGCACGGCTCGCCCAGCGCCTTCAGATGACGCGCGAAATCAAGGTTGTGCCTGTGCCCCTTCTCTGTCGCCGCGGCGTTGATCTTGCCGCAAGGGTCAAAGGCTTCCGGCGTCAGCCCGTATTCTTCGACCGCGCCGTGCGCAAATGCGATGGCATGGCGGTTGGCGCGGATCTGAAAACGGTCCCGCTCGATCGCGCCGCCGTAATCCTCGGATGTCAGGTCATGCGGCAGATCGATCATAAAGCCCGAGTTGCGGCCCGCCGGCCCCTCGGCCACGCGCCGCGCCTCCAGCACCACGATCCGGTCGCCCGGATGCAGTTGCGCCAGCCGCCGCGCCGCCGCCAAACCCGCGATACCCGCGCCGATCACCAGCCAATCCGCCGTGACCGCGCTCTCCAGCGGCACCGGAGCCGCCGCCTCGGGCAACAGGGCATTCCAACCCGCCGGACCGGGATCCACTGGCAAACGCGTGATCTTCATCGGGTTTCCCGCTTCTTCTTGGCCCAAATACTCATCCGCAGTCCTCGCCGCGCGCTCAGTGGTCCTGGTTCAGTGCATCCACCGCCGGGATCTCGCGCATCCGGCGCGCCATGTAATCGCGCAGCGCCGCGTCCTTGCCGGCATCCAGCTTTGGCTCTTGGTATTCGCCCAACAGCATCCGTGCTCGCGCCAGCGCGCGTTCGTTGATCTCGACGCTGCCCTCGGCCACCCATTGCTCGATCGAGTTGTTGTCGAACATCTCGGGCATAAAGAACGCGCGCTGGAAATTCTCCAGCGTATGCGCATGGCCAAGGTAGTGCCCACCCGGCCCCACGTCCGAGACCGCCGCCAGCGCCTCGTCGAAATCGTCCCAGCGGATACCCTCGGCCATGCGATAGGCCATGGCGCATTGCTCGGCATCGACGACGAATTTCGCCATGGAACAATGCATTCCCGCCTCGTTCCAGCCAGCCGAATGCCAGATGTAATTGGCACCCGCCATGATGACGGCCTGCAAAGTGGTGGCGGATTCATATCCCGCCTGCGCATCGAAGGTCTTGGCCCCGCCCAGCGTGTTCGAAGTCCGCCACGGCACGCGATAAAACCGCGCCATCTGCCCGATCATGAAGTTCATCAGGCTGATCTCGGGTGTGCCCGCCATGGGCGCCCCGGACTTCATGCTGACCGTCGACAGGTAGTGCCCGTAGATCGCGGGACAGCCTTTGCGGATCACCTGCGTATAGGCCAGCGCGCTCAGCGCCTCGGCGTTCAACTGCGCCACCGTCGGCGCAACCGAGGCCGGAGTATTCGCCCCGCCCAGCACGAAGGGCGAGCACAGCACCGGCTGGTTGCGGCGACAAAAAGCGCGCATCGCGCCCAGCATGGTTTCATCCCAGACCAACGGCGAGTTGCCGTTGCAGTTGCCGGTCGTGACCGCATGGGTCTCCAGATAGTCCTCGCCGAACAAGACCGCGCACATCTCCATCACGTCTTCGGCGTTCTTCGGACTGGTCGTCATGCCCATGAAGGTCTTGTCCGAATGTTTCATCGACGAATAGGTGATCGCCAGATGACGATGGCTCACCGGCAGGTCGCAGGGTTCCACGATGTGATGGGCGCTGGAATGCAGCGCGGGCAGCATGTGCGACAGCTTGTGAAAATTCGACAGGTCCTCCATCGTCGGCACCCGGCGTTCGTCGTTCAGGTCGCGCAGGAAGGGCGCGCCCGTCATCGGCACAAAGATCGAGTGATCCTTTCCGAAAGGCAGATCATTGGCCGGGTTGCGCGCGTGGTAGGTAAAGCTCTCGGGGATGGTCGAGATCAGCTCGCGCACCAAGTGGCGGTCAAGGTAGACGGTCTCGCCCTCGACCTTGGCACCTGCCCGCCGCCAATCCTCCAGCGCGATCGGGTCGCGGAACACCACGCCCACGTTTTCAAGGATGTGCATCGAGGCGGCGTCGATCCGCTCGATCTGTTCCTGGTCCATCGGTTCGACCAAAGGCAGGCGGCGCTTGAGCGCCGGCAGCATGGTGACATCGCGGGTTTCGCGGACGGCCTTGCGGGCACCACGGCCACGGCGGGCCGGACGGGCGGGTACGTTCATGGACGTGGCTCCTTTGGTCTTGGGGATGGCGGGCAGACGCCCGCCTTACATCACCTTGTCGGCGTCGTTCGGATCGCTGAGGTCGACCCAGATGGTTTTCAATTCGGTGTATTGGTCAAAGGCATGCACACCATTGTCGCGGCCGCCAAATCCGGACTGCTTGTAACCGCCGAACGGTGTGCTGATGTCCCCTTCGCCGTAGCAGTTCACCGTCACCGTCCCGGCACGGATCGCGCGGGCCGCCCGCAGCGCGGTGCGCGTATTGGCGGTAAAGACGCTCGCCGCCAGCCCGTAGTCCGTGTCATTGGCCAGCGCCAGCGCCTCATCCGTGCTTGAAACTTCGATCACGCTGAGGATCGGGCCGAATATCTCTTCTCGCGCGCGGGGATCGTCGCGCGTCACCTCGTAGACGGTGGGCGGCAGAAAGGCCCCGTCAGCCGCGCCCCCGGCCAGCGCCTCGCCGGACAGGTAGCTGGTCACCTTGGCGCAATGTGCGCTGTCGATCAGCGCCCCAAGGTGGTTGGCCGGGTCCAGCGGATCCCCGGTCTTCCAGTCGCGCAACCGCGCCAGAAGCCGCTCGATCAGCGGTGCCTTCACCGCCTTGTGCACGATCAACCGCGACCCGGCCGAGCAATTCTCGCCCATGTTCCAGAAGGCCGCATTGGCCACATGTTCGGCCACAAGATCGAGGTTCTCGGCATCCTCCAGCACAACCGCCGGGTTCTTGCCACCGCATTCCAGAACGACCTTCTTCAGGTTCGAATCCGCCGCGTAATGCAGGAACCGCCGCCCGGTGTCGGTAGAGCCGGTAAAGCTCACCATGTCCACGTCCATGTGGCGGCCCAGCGGTTCCCCGACCGAAGGCCCGTCTCCCGGCAGCACTTGCAGCACGCCGCGCGGCAGCCCGGCCTCCATCGCCAGTTCCGCCATGCGCAACGCGGTCAGCGAGGTCTGCTCTGCCGGTTTCACGATCACCGAACAGCCCGCCGCCAGCGCCGGTCCGATCTTCCATGCCAGCATCAGCAGCGGAAAATTCCACGGCAGGATCGCCGCTACCACGCCGATGGGTTCGCGCACGATCATGGAAATCGCATCGTCGCCGGTGGGCGCGGTCTGGTCATACAGCTTGTCGACGGCCTCGGCGTGCCACTTGATGGTGTGGATCGCCTCGGGCACGTCCACCAGTTCGCAATCGCGGATCGGCTTGCCGGACTCGAGGCTTTCCATCACTGCCAGTTCACGCCGGTTGCGGGTCATCAGCTTGCACAGGCGGATCAGAACGTCCTTGCGTTCAGACGGGTGCAGCCGCGCCCAGCGCCCCTGGTCAAAGGCCTCGCGCGCCTTTTCCACCGCAAGGTCCACATCCTCGGCATTGGCAGTCGAGATCTGGGCCAGTTCCTCGCCCGTGGCCGGGTTCAGCGTGGCCATCATCGCGCCACCGCCGCGCCGGAACTTGCCGTCGATAAAGGGCGCGGCGGGGAAATTCATGTCAGCAGCAAGCGCGGCATAGTCCGCACGGGTCAGAAGATCGCTCATCACAGGGCTCCTTCGATGGCGGCAAGGCTCTTGTTCATGGTCCGGATGACCTCTTCGAGCTCGCGCTTGTCATCCTTGTTCAAGGGTTGCAGCGGGCGGCGCGGCGGGCCGGCGTCGATGCCGCGCAGGGTCAGTCCGTGCTTGATGCACTGGATGAACTTGCCGCCCTGCTCCAGCACGCGCATCAGCGGCAGCATGGCCGACATGATCGCGCGCCCCTTGGTGAAATCGCCCTCGACGGCACAGGCGCGATACATGGCGATATGCGCCTCGGGGGCAAAGTTCGACCCGGCGCAGACCCAGCTGCGCGCACCCCAGGCAAAGAACTCCAGCGCCTGGTCATCCATGCCGCAGCTCAGCGCGATATGCGGGTAGTCCCGCGCCAGCATGTGCAGCCGGTTGATATCGCCCGAGCTTTCCTTGATGGCGCAGAAATTCGGCGAACGCCCCAGCCGGTCCAGCGTTTCCTCGTCCATGTTCACGGACATGCGGCCGGGATAGTTGTACAGCATCACCGGCAGGTTCGCGGCCCGGTCAATGGCCAGCGCGTGCAGGGCGATTTCCCGCGCGGTGGGATAGGCATAGGGCGGCGTCGCAATCAGGATCGCATCCGCTTCTGCGGCCTTCGCGGCCTTGGCATAGGTGATCGCCTCTTCGGTGCGGATCGCACCGGTGCCCACGATCATCGGCACGCGCCCCGCGATCAGGTTCTTGACCCGCGGGATCAGGTCCAGCCGCTCCTCGGCGCTCTGGGCATAATATTCGCCCGTGGTTCCGGCCACGATCAGCCCGTGCACCCCGGCACCGATCAACAGCTCGACCGTAGCGGCCAGCGCCTCTTCGTTCAGGGTGAAATCCGCGTGGTACGGCGTGACCAGCGGCGTGTAGATGCCTTCGAATTGCATGTCAGCCGGCCTCCTTGGCAGCATCGAAACTCACCACGTCCATCGGCAGCGGATCGGGGCGGACAAAACGTTCCATCTGGTCGCGCGACAGGTCCCAATGTTGCAGGGTCAGGTCCACGGCCACGTCGGGCGCCTGTTTCTCGATGGCGGCGATCATTGCGTCATGCTGCTGCGCCGCCTTCTTCACCAGCTTCTTTTCCTTCTTCGATGTCGGGCGATAGAAGGTCTGGCTAAGCCGGGTGTGGTCGATCAGCATCCGGTTCAGCGCCGGCATCATGTAGGGATTGGCCGCCATGTCGCCGATCTGCTGGTGGAACAGGTGGTTTTCCAAAGCGGCGGTCGCGGTGTCCTCGGCCTCGGTCGCGGCAAGAAAGCGAAGCTGCGTTTCCTTCAGCGCCCCCATCTGGTCGCTGCGCCGGTTTTCCGCTGCGAGCCGCGCCATGGTGGCATAGACCAAGGGCGCCGTCTGGAAAAAGCAGCGCATGACGTTGAAATCCATCGAGGTCACGCGCGCACCCCGGTTCGTTTCCAGCCGCAGATAGCCCTCACCCGACAAGGTCTGAAAGATCTCGCGCAGCGGGGTGCGGGACAGACCGTATTCCTTGGCGATCTGGGTTTCGTCCAGTTCGGCCCCGGGGGCCAGGTCGAGCCGCAGGATACGTTCTTTCAGCGCGTCGCGGCAGGCGATCTTGGGACTTGCGGTCATGTCGGCTCCTCGTTGCTGACAAGATCCCTACGTCAAGTACACAGATTCGGTCAATCCTTGTATACATCACGCATACATTTTTCGACGGTCAAAAAAATGGGCCGACCCGCTGGCCGACCCAAACACCTTTGGCTGCTTTGCCCTGCGCCACCTCAAGGGACGGCGGGCGGGGCGATGTTCTGTCCGCAGGACAGGACGAGCGTCCGTCCCGCCGACTTAGTGCGAATGCCCCGCGTGACCGTGCTGGCGGGCGTCTTCGGGTTCGACGGCAACGTCGATTTCCAACTCACCCGCCGAGGTCAGCAAGATAACCTCCCAGTGATGGCCCTCTGCCAATTCTTCGGCCAACCCGTCGAATTGGATCGCCACACCGTCGGGCGTCAGATCCAGATGCTTGCCCGGCGCGACGGGAATCGGCGGCAGCGGGTCAAAGCCGGAAACGCCTTCCTTCATCCGAAACCCCACAAGCTGGCCTTCCAACCCGCTTTCCAGACGCGCCCCGATGATTTCGACCGGGGCGTCGCCTTCATTGTGCAATTCCATGAACAGCAGGGCGTGGTCATGATCTGTGGCATTGGTCCAGGGGTGCAGGATTTCCAGCCCGCCAATCTCGAACACATGCTCTGGCTCGGCGTGGTCATGGCTTTCTTCGGCCATGACGGGAGCGGCGAACAGCAGGGCCGCAACAAGGATGTTTTTCATTGGCGAAGGTTCTCCACGATGGGGCGCGTCAACACGACAAGCGCCGGAACAAGCGAAAGCAGGGAAGTGGCCGACAGGAACGCCAGCGCAAGATTGACTTCGGACCATGTGATCGATGCGGTCACGAGAATATCTGTCCGCTCGGTCACGATCCGGGACAGAACAGCGGCGGCGGCAAAGCCAAAGGCCAGCCCTAACAGGGTTCCGGCCACCAAAAGCGAGACGCCGTAGCTCCAGACCACGGCCATGACAAAGCGGCGCGGCGCGCCCAAGGCGCGCAGCATGGCAAGTTGCCGCTGGAACAGTCGCGACAGGATAAACAACCCCAACAGAACCGAGGCCGCCACAAGAACCTGTGTCACGACAGACATGATCGACATGGCCTGCCGCACGTCCCCCATGACCCGGTACAGGTTGGCCAGAACCGTACCCGGGAAAAAGGCCATGGTCTCTCCGGCCTCGGTAAACTCGGAGCGAAGGGCGTAGTTGGCCCAAAGCTCGGTCGCACGGACCAGAACCGCCGGTGTGCCGGGGAACAACGCGGGGTCATAAGGCGGGCCAATCTTGTCGCCGTCCTCGAACGGGTGACCATTGGCCAGACCATGCACCTCCCAGACGGTTTCAACAGGGATCAGGATGGCACGATCCCAGGGTGAACCGCTGCGGGCCATTCGCCCGACAACCTCGATTTCGAACCCGTCATGCGCGCCATGCTCCACTGCATCGCCTCGCCCATGCGCCGGGGTAAAACGGTCGCCGATCTCAAGGTCGATGGCCGCGCCGACCACCGCCTCACCGGAACGGGCAAAGATACGGCCATCAATCTGCCCATCCGACAGATGCGTCACAAAATCGGCGATGGTGCCCACGACAGGGGCACCATCATAGCTGTCGCCAAAGGCAATCGGCGCGGCGATGTCCACCCGTTCGTGATTGGCGATCCGGTCAAAGGCCGCGCCATCCAACAGGGGCACGGCCGATGGTTGAAGAAAAACCGAGGCCATCATCATGGTCAGTTCTGACCCTGGCGCGGACACCACAAGATCGAACTTTTCGGCCGCGCGGGCCGTGCCAACGCGCAGGCCGCGCTCTTGCGCAATCAGGCCGATGCCCATGCCGGTGCTGACCGCGATCAGCAAAACGAACATCAGGTTGGCCCAGCGAAACCGCCACATCAGCGCACCGACCAGAGGCAGCGGCCGGAAGCCGCGCAGCAGCACCGCACCGATCAGCACCAGCGGCACCAGCAGGCCAGCCGCGATCAGGATGTCCTGCGCAAGGACAGGCAGTTCGTCCCAAAGGTCTCTCATACCTGTGCGGCCCTGCTGTCTGAGGTGAGCTGCCCGTCCTGGATGGTCAGGACCCGGTCCAGCCGATCCAGAAGGTGGAGGTCATGACTGACGGCGATCAGCGTCTTGCCCCCGTGCCGCGCCAGCGCGATGAGGTCGTCGATCAGCCGGTCAGCGGCGGGGCGATCAAGGCTGGCGGTGGGTTCATCCGCCAGCAGGATACCCGGATCGGTGGCAAGGGCGCGCGAAATTGCAACACGCTGCCGTTCGCCACCGGAAAAAGAGGCCACCGTCCGGGTGTCACCGGGGACACCAAGATGGCTCAGGCGGTCAGCGGCGCGCGCGCGCAGGCTGGCGCGGTCGGCGCGGCGACCAAACAGGGCGGCAAGCCCGGCATTGGCCAGCGGTGACAGTTCGTCAAACAGAAGAAAGTCCTGAAAGATCAGCCCCATGTTCGCCGCGCGAAAGGCTGTGCGCTTCTCTGGCCCCATGCGGGCCAGATCCGCCGCGCCCCATCGGATGCTGCCCTCGGCCTCCAGCAGACCGCTCAGCGCATGCAGCAACGTCGATTTCCCGGCCCCGGACGGCCCGCGAATCCCGATCAGCGCCCCGGCCGGGGCGGACAGCGCCGGAACAGTCAACAGCTTGCGCCTTCCGACCCGGACCGTGAGATCGGCAATTTCGAGAGGAAGGGCCATGCTGTTTCAGTCTTCTCCGTAGGTGGCATCTGTCAGCCGGACGAGGCTGACGAATCCAGTCTCGGGGTCTTTGTAGCTTCCCAGTTCAAGAACCCCGCGCGCGGTGATCTTAACGTTATAAGGTAACACTTCAACCACACGCTTGGTGTAAACGGCAAGAATGTCATCGGGCCATTCGGCCTCGGTCTCGCAGAAGGGGCAGACTGACATCGGCATCTTGGTCAGGACAAAGAACTGCGACTCTGCCTTCAAAGGCGGTGCCATGAACCCTTCGAATGTCAGACGCTGCCCTGCGCCATCAAGCGCGATGGCCGACATATCGCCATTCTTTTCATAGAGTTCGCGGATTTTCAGGGCGTTGTCCTGCGCCAAGGCCGGTGCGGCCACAAGGGCGGGCGCGGCAAGGGCGCTGCGAAGAAATGCACGGCGGTACATGGGCTTGCTCCTTCCGGGTTCGAGGATCGGCACGCTACATTCCGCAATCGGAATGCAACCGTCTTCCGACAATGTGCCGCCGACCTCTGCCAGCGGCAAAAGAAAAAGGCCCGGGACAGATTGCCCCGGGCCCAATTCCTAGTACGTCGATTACTCGGCGTTCACAGCATGGTGCATCACGTGAAAGATCACGTTCTGCTCGATGGTGCTGTCAAAGAGATGCGCCCAGGGACCCTTGGCGTAGACCATGACGTCCTCACCCGAATGGGTTTCCGACGACATCGGAATCAGCGCCTGCTGGAGGTAGTCCAGATCGGTTGCGTCTTCCTGCGTCACGTCGGGGCGACCGCCGGCAAACGTGCCGTCTTCGCCTTCGACCAGCACGGTGCCCGCGCCGTTCAGGTAGCCGATAACGGTGTAGGGCTTGCCGTCCTTGGCAAGCAGCGCCTCGCCCGAATGCTTTACGTCGGTCTTGGAAACGCCGTAGCACAGGCCGAGGATGTCGGACCCGCGGCCACAATAGCCATTGAAGGCAATCGCGTGCTCATGGTCGGCGGTCACGATGATCAGCGTGTCGGCATCATCGGTCAGCTCGTCCGCGATCTTGACCGCATCCATGAAAGCGACGCCGTCGCGCAGAACGCGTGCCGCGTTGCCGGCGTGGTTCGCGTGATCGACGCGGCCCGCTTCGATTTCGAGGAAGAAGCCGTTGTCGTTCTGCTGGAGGAACTCGATGGCCTTTTTGGTCATGTCGGCCAGCGAGGGCTCGTCCTCATCGGCCCGATCGGCTTCGTATTCCATATGGCTGTCGTTGAACAGCGCAAGGATCGGGCTGTCCATGGTCAGCGCGCTGAAGGTTTCGGTGTTCCACGCGTACTGGATACCGGCGTCCTTGGCATTGTCGATCAGGTTGACGCCATCGGTGCGGCGGCCTTTCTTGCCTTCGCCCAGTTCAACACCTTCCGGACCAAAGAAGCGGCGGCCGCCCCCCATGGCAAGGTCGATCACGCCTGCATTCATCTGGTCGATCAGCTGAGCGGCGATGTCCTTCTGCGCGGTGCAGCCCTCGGGCACAGCGCCTTCCCAGTTGCGGTTCGCGGTCTTGGAATAGACGGCGGCCGGGGTTGCGTGGGTCAGGCGGGCGGTCGACACGACGCCAACGGATTTACCCATGCCGGTGACGATCTCGGCAAAGGTGGTCAACTCGTTGCCTGCAACGGTCGAGCAGTCATCGTGGATGCCGCCATCGCCGAGGTTGATCAGGTTGAAGCGCTGCTTGACGCCTGTGTTCATCGCGCCAGCGGTCGGAGCCGAGTCCGGGGTCTGGGCGTTGATGTTGTAGGTCTTGACCAGAGCCGCCGACCAATCGGTGGTCTCAAACGGCAGCACGTGCTCTTCGCCCAGCAGACCCATCTGCTGGCCCGCGAACAGGCGGGTGGCGTAGTTGGTGCCCACACCGTTGCCATCCGCAACCAGCAGGATGACGTTCTTGGCGCGCTGGGTGTTCGGCTGGCGCGCGATCAGCGCGTCGATGTGGGCCTGACCAGCAGCGAACCATTCGCTGGATGCTTGCGGCAGATCCTGCGCGAACGCCGGGAACGCGGCAGCGATGGCTGCAACGGATGCAAGGGTCTTTTTCATGGGAAGTGCCTCCGAGTTGGCGGATTTCTGCCCGTCGCATAGGGCGCTTCCGTCTCGGATATTTTACACTTTTGTAACGAAACGGTAAAAGCAGCAGGTTTCGAAACCGAAGCCTGCTGTTAGCCGTTGCCGTTGATACGTTATAACATCCCGATCCTGCCCGTCAAGCCCGGAATGACGCGAAAACGCGTCACGCAGAGGAAGACAATTGGCGGTACGCTGCGGTCAGGCCCGCCCGCGTGACACCGTCCACCGGCATCAGGCGCGGCTGCACGCCTTGCGGACCAAGGGCGGCGGCATAGGCGCGTGCAAGGCCGTCTTCGCCAAGGATCACCACCTCCTGCCCCAGCCAATAGGGTCGAGCGGCGGAAAGCTCTGCGCCGATCAACAACCCTGACAGCCGCGCCCGCGTAGCTGCGGCCTCGGTTCCGTTCAGGAGCGATCCCGCCCGCAAGGAAAACAGCCCGGAGGCCAGACCGGCAGGGCGCGACAGCGTATCTCCAACCGCATCGGCAAAGACCGCATCCTCCCAACCGTCCTCGGCAAGGCTGTGACGCAGGACGGATTGCCGCGACAAAAGGGCAAAAAGCTCTCCTGTCATGAAGGTTCGGAAAGACACGATTTCCCGGGCACTGACATGCACCCATTTCGTATGCGTGCCGGGTAGACAGAGGACCCCATCAAAACGGGGCTCTTGCGCGAGAAACCCGGCAATCTGGGTTTCTTCACCGCGCATCACATCTGCCGGGCGATCCTGCTTGATCCCCGGCAGGATATACACCTCCAGCCGCGGGTCGGACACCGGCGGTCGGATGCCCGCGACCGGCGGCTCGCATGGCACGGCGACATAGGGCGCTTCGGCCCAGCCCTGCCGCGCCCCGGCCATACCGCAGATCACCACTGGCGTTTGCCCCGGCGCCAGCCGCTCCCCGACAAGATCCAGCAAGGCGGGTTCAAAACCTTCCGGCGACAACTGCCCCATGCCACGGTCCGAATCCAACCGCTCGATCGGCATGTCATCCGCGCCCATCAACCAGACGCGAAGGCGCGTCGTTCCCCAGTCCACGGCAAGCCATTTCGGCATTGGTGTCGACATGATTGCGCACTCCACATTGTTGCACCCGATGCCAGCCCCACGCCCATTGCTTGACATCCTCACGGCATGTGGGCGCTATCCCACCATATTACCACCGGAGGAGAAGGTCCCATGTCCAATCTGTTCTCGCTGGCCGGACGCCGCGCGCTTGTCACCGGGTCGTCACAGGGCATCGGCTTTGCCCTTGCACGGGGACTCTACGAGGCTGGCGCCGAGATCGTCCTGAACGGCCGCGATACGGGCAAGCTGGCACAAGCCGCCGACACGCTGCGGGCCGAAGGCGCCACTGTTCACGAACTGGCTTTTGACGCAACGAACCATGACAGCGTGCGCGCGGCCATCGACGGGTTCGAATCCACCCATGGTGCCGTCGACATCCTCGTGAACAACGCCGGGATGCAGTATCGCACTCCATTGGAGGATTTCCCGGCAGACATGTTCGAGAAACTGCTGCAAACCAATATCGCCAGCGTTTTTCACGTCGGGCAGGCCTGCGCGCGCCACATGATCGGCAGGGGACGCGGCAAGATCATCAACATCGCTTCGGTCCAGACCGCGCTCGCCCGTCCTGGGATCGCCCCCTACACAACAACCAAGGGCGCCGTTGGCAACCTGACCAAAGGCATGGCGACAGACTGGGCCAAGCACGGGCTGCAATGCAATGCCATCGCGCCCGGCTATTTCGACACCCCGCTGAACGAGGCGCTCGTCAATGACCCGGAGTTTTCGGCATGGCTGGAGAAACGCACCCCCGCAGGCCGCTGGGGCAAGGTCGAGGAACTGGTGGGCGCCTGTGTCTTCCTGTCGTCGGATGCGTCCAGCTTTGTGAACGGGCACACGTTGTTCGTGGACGGAGGGATCACCGCCTCGCTGTGATCCCCCTGCCCTTTTTGGTCAGCGCTGTATTCAGCTTCCAACCGCTTTGGACTGGTTCACCCGCTTTGACAGATCGGCCCGGCTTTCCACCCGTTCCGAATAGCGATCGACAAGGTGATCGCGAATGTCGCGCGTCAGCAGGGTGAACTTGACCAGCTCCTCCATCACGTCGACAATCCGATTGTAATAGGGCGAGGGCTTCATCCGGCCCTCGTCATCGAATTCATCCCACGCGCGGGCCACCGAAGACTGGTTCGGAATGGTCAACAGGCGCATCCAGCGGCCAAGAATACGCAGCTGGTTCACGGTGTTGAAACTTTGGCTGCCGCCGCAGACTTGCATCACGGCCAGCGTCTTGCCTTGGGTCGGACGCACTCCGCCCAGCGACAGCGGGATCCAGTCAATCTGCGATTTCATCAGGCCGGTCATTGCCCCGTGCCGCTCTGGCGAGGACCAGACCATACCTTCGGACCAGGTCACGAGGTCGCGCAGTTCGGCCACCTTGGGGTGACCGGGTTCGGCCGTGTCCACTTGCGGCAGACCCTGCGGATCAAAGATCCGCACCTCGGCGCCAAACCGGGACAGGATCCGCCCAGCCTCTTCGGCGCTCAGGCGCGAATAGCTGCGTTCGCGAAGCGAGCCGTAAAGGATCAGGATACGCGGCGCGTGCGTGCTATGGTCTTGCGGGAAAAGGCTGTCCGTGGTGATCGGGTGCAGGCTTTCGTCCTGAATGTTCGCTGTGTCGGTCATGCGCAAACCCCTCAGTTGAACCGCGCGCGGGTGCGGTTGGCAAAGGCCACCAGCGACAGCATGACGGGAACCTCAACCAGTACACCGACAACCGTGGCAAGCGCCGCGCCCGAGTTGAGGCCAAAGAGGCTGATTGCAACGGCAACCGCCAGCTCGAAGAAGTTCGAGGTGCCGATCATCGCACAGGGCGCAGCGATCCGGTGCGGCACCTTCAACGCATAGGCCGCGCCATAGGCCAGCGCAAAGATGCCATAGCTTTGGATCAGGATCGGCACGGCGATCAACGCGATGACAAGGGGCCGCGCAAGGATGACTTCGCCCTGCAAACCGAAAAGGATCATGACCGTCGCGATCAGACCGACCACTGACCAGGGTTTCACCCTTGCGGTGAAGGAGTCGATGGCCTGCTGACTGCCCAGCGCCCGACGCGTCAACAGTCCGGCCAACAGCGGCAACACGACGTACAGAACGGTCGCCAGAACCAAGGTTTCCCAAGGCACGGTGATCTCTGTCACGCCCAACAGGAAGGCAACGATCGGCGCAAAAGCCACGACCATGATCAGATCATTCACCGAAACCTGCACCAGCGTGTAGGTGGCGTCGCCGCGCGTCAGTTGCGACCAGACAAAAACCATGGCCGTACAGGGCGCAGCGCCCAGCAGGATCAGGCCCGCAGTGTATTGCGCCGCATCCTCGGGGGCGATCCAGGGCGCAAAGACGTGATCGAAGAACAGCACCGCCAATAGCGCCATTGTAAAAGGCTTGATCATCCAGTTGACGACAAGCGTAACGATCAGCCCGCGTGGTTGCCGCGCAACGCCCGAGACTGCGCCGAAATCCACACCCACCATCATCGGATAGACCATGGCCCAGATCAGGACCGCTACGACAAGGTTGATGCTGGCCACCTCGGCGGCGGCAACGGCTTCGACCGCTCCGGGGGCCATGACACCAATGGCGATGCCGACGATCATGGCCAGCGCAACCCAAAGGGTCAGATATCGTTCGAATGTGCCCATCGGCGAGGGCGCGTGAGAGGTTGTATCGGTCATTTGTCTCTTGCCGGGGATTGAGAAGTCAGCGGTCCGCAGGTGATCTGATCCAGCAGCGGTCTGCACAGGTCTGCACGGCCACCACAGCAGTCCTCCATCAGGAAGGACAGCAGGTCGCGCATCCCGTCCATATTGGCGAAATAGCGGATCGACCGGCCCTCGCGGATAGAGCGGATCATGCCTGCGGCGGACAGGATGTTAAGATTGTTGGACAGGGTATTGGGACGGATTTCCAGCGTTTTGGCAATCTGCCCCGCAGATGCCCCCTCGGCCCCGGCGCGGATCAGCAAACGGAACACATCGATTCGGATGTCATGCGCGAGGGCAGAGAGGGTTTCTATGGCGCCATTCTTTTCCATAGTTCATGTATATTCGAAATGAGTGGAGCCGCAAGCCGTCATTTGTCGCGCATGGCGGGCATGCGTCCTGTCGGGGAACGGTAACGCGAAAATGCAGACGCGCCCCGCCGGGGCGGAGCGCGTCCTATTGCGACCTTGGCCGGGGTCAGCGCGCGGACGTCAGGCCCTGCGCCAACACGGATCCCGCATCTTGCAGATCAAGGATGTTCCAGCCGTTCCGGATCAGTGTATCTTGTTCCGCCTCGCTCAGCACTCCGTCGCAGCAGGACCGCACCTTGGCGACCACTTCGTCGTCGGACAGCGGATTTTCCGGTCCGCCGCGATAGCGTTCGTCTGCCCAGCCCGCGACCTCGGAGCCGTCCTTGAGCCGGATCGTGATCCGCGAGCGCATCTTGTCAAAGCCCTGCGCCTCGATCTCGGGGTCCAGTTCGGTGCGGATGCGGCGTTGCATCGCCTGCATGTCATCCGAGCCGACGAAAGCGTCAGAGAACTCGACCTTGCCGGCCTGCCGCGCCAGAGCGATCATCGCCAACGCCGCCGGCAATGAGAATTTCGCCTGAAGGTGGTTCGCCGCGATGGGGTAGCGGATCGGTTTGAGGATATTGGTGCCCGCGTGAACGGTGACGGTATCGATATCCTCGGCGCGGATGTCCGCATCCGTCACCAACCGCAGCATCAGGTCGATGGTGGGATGGGTCAGCACGCCACAGGGGTAGGGTTTGATCGACACGCCGGGATCCACGATCGTCCATGTCTTGCCAAAGCCCTGCGCAATCTTTTCGGGGCTGGCGCCACCGCCCTGAACAGCCATGAAGCCCCACGGACCATCCAGCGCCGTCGGATCGGCGGTATAACCGCGCGCGGCCAGCAGCGCGGCAGTCACACCGTTTTCAGCCGCGCGCCCCACATGCAGCGGTTTCGTCATGGTGCCAAAGTTGCAGCGGATTCCGGCGGCAAAGCTGGCGGCGATGCCAAAACCGTGGCGCAGTTTCTCACCGGTCAGACCCATCAGCTTGGCCGCTGCCACAAAGGCCCCGAAATGGCCCACGGTGCCAGAGGAATGCATCCCCTGCATGTAGTGCTGCGGCAGCATCCATTCCGAAATCTTGCATTCGACCTCAAAGCCGGTGAGGAAGGCCAACATGAAATCCCGGCCCGACACATTGCCCAAACGCTGCGACATGACGATGGCGGCGGTCAGCGGCGGAATCGTCGGATGGGTCAAAAGACCGTAGATATGGGCAGGGTCGATGCTGACCTGACTGTCGTCCCAGTCATGCGCGTGACCAGCAGTTCCCAGCACCCGTGCAGCCATAGGCGCGGGCACCTTGATGTTCCGACCCAGCAACAGCGCGTCTTCGCGCCCGCCCATTTCCAAAGCTTCGTCGACGAGAATGTCCAGTGTGTGTTCTTCGGAGCCGGCCACGTACAGTCCCAGACCGTCCAGCAGGCAGCGCTTACCGATGCGCAGGGCTTCTTCGGGTATGTCGTCGAAGGTGACGCTTTCGACAAAGGCGGCGGCATCGGCCGTCATGGTGGTGTCCTGCGGCATCTCCGCAAAGGCGTTTTGAGCTACTGACATGGAAGTCATCCTTTCGAGTTGTCTGAATTGGGAAAACGATGCGACAGCCGTCGCCAGACGGTCGCCGCAAGAGTGTTGACCGTGACGCCGCGCAGCGCCTGAAACGCCGCGACCAGGGCGATGTTCTGGTTCAGCGCTTTGGCGGTCAGGACCATTTCGGCCATGCCGCCGATGGAAAAACACAGCACCAGTGTCGCCAGCGCCTGTGGCACCAAGAGACTGGCCAGTGCGGCGGCCAGCGCCATCAAGGCCATGATCGCCAGCAGGACCGGCATACCTGCGACCAGCGCGCGGGGGACATTGGCCAGACGTTGCCTTGTGAAACGTGCGCCCAGCGACATGCCCACAAGCACCTGCGCCGAGGCCAGCAAAGGTGGCGGCATGGCTCCGGCCACCGCGCCAGTGCTGGTCAGCAGGCCGACGGCAATGACCGCGCCCAAGAGCCATGAGGCCGGGAGCCCGGCCCTGTCGCCAAGCCAGCCCCCGAAAAGGCCTGTCAGCAGGACAAGGACAAACTGACCCAAAGGCAGGACAGCCACGCCGCTGAACGCCCCTTCCCCCGCTGGCAGGAAAAAGAACAGCGCCAGCGGCAAAAGCCCCACCACCAGCGCCACCCGCACGGCGTGCAGCGCGGCGATTACAGTGCTGTCGGCCCCGTGTGTTTCGCCAATGCTCGCCATCTCGATCACGCCCCCGGGCAAAAGCGAGAAGAAAGCGGTGCTGGACGAAATCCCACCCCGCCGCGCCAGAACGGGCGCGAACAGAGCCGCCGCGCCGATGCCCAGCACGGCCGAACCGATCATCACCGGCACCCATGCCACGATCTGCGCGGCAACGACCGGGGTGATGACCAACCCGACGCTGGCACCGATGATCGCCAACCCCGGGCAGTAAAGAGCGGCAGGCAGTTTCACCTGCCGACCACGTATTGCGAAGACCCCGGTCAAAAGCGCCGCGCCCATCAGCCACCCCAGAGGCAGGCCCGAGATCTCCCAGACCGCGCCGCCAAGCGCAGCCGGGACCAGCGCGGTCGCGAAACCGCGGTATGTTTCGGGGATGGCTTTCATGGCGGGTTACTCGTTGCCGTGTGCCAGATGGTCCGCCTCGCTCCGGCGGCGTGTCTTGATCAGACGGCCCAGCGGGGTCGATGCGATGCTGAGAACGGCCAGCGCAAAGAAGAACAGCGCGATCGGGCGGGACAGGAACTGACCCAGGTCCTGATCGAAGAGGATCATCGACTGTGCCAGCGAATTTTCGACCAGATGGCCCAGCACAAGACCCATGATGATCGGCGCCGGGGAAAAGCCGCCTCGGTTCAGGAAATAGCCGATCAGACCGGCGATAAGCATAATGTAGACGTCGCTCATGGACTGGCCCACGCCATAGGCGCCGACAACGCAGAGGCAAAAGACCGTAGGCCAGAGAAACTGACGCGGGATCAGAGAGATCCGGCTGAAGAACCGCGCCCCGACCAGCCCGAAAACCAGAAAGACGAGGTTCGCCAACAGCATCGAAAAGAAGATCGCGTATAGCAGGTTGGGCTGGTTTTCGAAGAGATAGGGACCGGGACGCAACCCGTGGATCTGCAAGCCGCCAAGGATCACGGCCGCCGTGGCCGAACCGGGAATGCCCAACGCCAGCGTCGGAACCATGGCCCCACCGGTGGCGGCATTGTTGGCGGCCTCGGGGCCTGCCACGCCTTCCAGTTCCCCTTTACCAAAGTTGTCCTTGTTCTTGGACCAGCGCTTGGCCTCGTTATAACCGATCATCGCGGCGACGGTGGAACCTTCGGCAGGCAGGATGCCGACAAAGGTGCCAATGCCAGATGACCGCAGGATGGTGCGCCAGACCCGCTTGAAATCGGCGATCCCGGGCAATTTCAGTGCCGACATCGAAAACCGCTCTAGCGGGCGATCTTTCTGTCCGGCCTGATCCAGCAGCTCGGCCATGGCAAAAAGACCGATCAGCACAGGGATAAAGCTGATGCCTTCGTATAGCTCGGGGATGCCAAAGGTGAACCGCTCGACCCCGGTGGTCAGATCCACGCCGACCGTAGCCAACAGCACGCCGAATGCACCGCCGATCAGGTTCTTGGTGGCCGATTTCCCGCTGATCGACGCCAGCATCGAAAGGCCAAAAACCGTCAGCGCGAAATATTCGGGCGGTCCAAAACGATAGGCGATGGTCGACAGCGCCGGCGCGGCGACGATCATGACCACCAGAGAAAAGACGCCTCCGGCCACGCTGGCCACGGCGGCCATACCCAAGGCGCGACCGGCCTCGCCCCGCTTGGCCAGCGGATAGCCGTCGAACGCCGTCGCCGCCGCCGGGGGTGCCCCCGGCGCGTTGATCAGGATCGCGGTGATCGAACCGCCAAAAGTGCCCGCGCAGTACAGCGCCGCCAGCATGGCAATGGCCGGGATTGGTTCCAGATAGATCGTGAACGGCAGCAGCAAGGCAACAGCCATCGAACTCGAAAGCCCGGGCAAGGCGCCGACCAGAACGCCGACGATGGTGCCCGCGCAGATCAAAAGCAATGTCGTGGGTTGAAGGACTTCGAGCAGTCCGCCGAGAATATCCATGTCGCCCTCCTCAAAGACCGACTGCGCTCAGCGGTCCCATGGGGAGACGCAGGCCGAGCAGAAGCTTGAAAACGATGTAGATGGCGACAGGCACGCCGACCGAAAACGCCGCGATGCCCATGTAGTTGCGCCGCCCCCAGAGGATCGGCAGCAGGGCGCAAACCCCCAGAAAGGTCAGCGGGACACCGATCACCGGAAACAGGAAGGCCGCCGACGCCATCAGGGCCACGGTCGCGACAACCTGCCATGGCGGAAGATCGCCAAGTGCCTCGCCACCGGACAGGACGGCCTGCGCCATCATGAGAATGGTCAACCCGGCGATCACGCCAAGGATCAGGCGCGGCATGTGTGTGGCGGGCATACCCTGCGCCATGCCCAGTGGATCACTGTCGAAATTGGTGGTCATCCACCACATCACGGCCACGACGATCAGGATGACCGTTCCGGCCAGAAGGTCTTTGGAAAGCTGCATTTGTCCTCCTCCTTGAAATGGAAAGGGACGCGGTTTGCGCGCCCCCTTGCGTGGGGATCACTTGCGCAAGCCAAGCTCTTCGAGCGTGGTGTAGATGTTGTCGTACATCTCGCGGATCTGGGCGTCCCAGACCTCGGCACCGGTAACGCTGGTGGCGTCCAGACCGATGCCGCTGAGGTAGGCCTGATAAGTGCCGTGCTGCATCGAGGACATCAGCCCCTTTTCGAGATAGTCGATACGGTCCTGCGGCGTATCGGCCATGACGACGACACCGCGCATGGTGGAGAAATTGACACCGTCGATACCCAGCTCACCCAGCGTGGGCGTGTCGGGCAACACGGCAAGGCGCTCTTTGGCCATGATTGCCAGCGGCACGAAATCGCCCGAGTCGATGCCGTCCACCGCCTCGCCATAGTTCAGACCGGCCGCCTGAAGGTTGCCCCCCATCAGGTTGGTGATCATGGCACCGCCGCCGTCAAAGGGAACATAGGCCACCTTGGCGCCGGACTTGCTGGCAAAGGTCATGGCGGCGATGTGGTCGATCCCGCCAGCCTGTGTGCCTCCCCACTTGATCGGCGATTGACTAGAGGCGGCGACAAGATCGTCCAGACTGGAGAAACCGGTTTCCTTGTTCACCACGATGATGATCGGATCGTCGGTCGATCGCACGACACCTTTGATATCGTCGATGCCGATGGGGGCGCGACCGCGCGCCATGGTGATCAGATGCGTCGGTGTGATCGCCATGACCGTGTGGCCGTCTGCGGGCTTGTTCGAGGCATAGCTCATGGCGACAGTGCCGCCGCCGCCCTTCTTGATCTGAACGAAGGCATCGGTGCCAAGTTCCTTGCGGGCGCGGATCAGCATTGTGCGCGCTGTGGTGTCGGTGCCACCCCCGGCCGAGGCATGTGTCACCACCTCGATCGCTTGGCTGGGGAAATCCTCGGCTGCGGCAACACCGGCCGCCACCGAAAGCGCAGCACAGGCCGCCAGAACGTGTTTGCGAATGGTCATGGTTCCTCCCTTCAGGTCTGTCACCGGGGATCCGGTTGCCTTTTGGGCTAGCACCGCAAACTGTAAACTGTCAACAGTTTGCGGTGCAGGCAGCCAGACGGGGATTGCGGACCCCGTCGCAAAGCGAAATCAGATAGAGGCGAGAAGACGGCTCAAACCGTTGGTCACATGCGATTTCATCGCGGCGGCGGCAGCCTCGGAGTCGCGGGCCACAAGCGCATCGGTGATGGCACGGTGTTCCTGGTTGGAAATCTCAAGATTGCCTTCCTGAACCAGCCCGCGACGCCGCAGCAGGTGCAGTTGGTTTACGATTCGGTGGTAGGTCACGGCCAGCGTCCGGTTGCCGGATGCCTCCACCAGAGCATCGTGGAATTGCAGGTTCAGCTTGTAATAACTTGGCGCATCCGAGGCATTGGCGGCCTGCTGCATTCGGTCGACAAGGTCCACCAATGCGCTGATTTCCTTATCCTTCCCGCGCTTTACGATCAACTCACCCACAAGCGCAGCAATCGCACCGCGCAATTCGTACAACTCGCGAGCCTCGTCCAGAGACATCTCGCGGACATACATCCCGCGATTGGTTTTGTTACTGAGCAAACCGGCCTGCTCAAGACTGCGACAGGCTTCGCGGATTGGCCCCCGGCTGATGCCAAGCTGATCGGCTAGATAGCTTTCATTGATCCTGTCCCCGGCAACAAGATCACCGTTCACGATCATATCCTCGATCGCCTCGGCGGCGATCGACGTCATGGTACGCGACCGGCGTTCATTGATTTTCTTGAGCGCGGAACTGGATGAGCTTGCCTTGATCATGGTGCAAGTTTCGCCTGCGGCACGGAAACTGTCAACAGAATGCAATTCCCCTTACCCTTAGGTTTCCATCGCCCCCTATCGCCGTAACAAGAGGCACCAGCTAGGATGTGCATGCGCTTCTTGCGGTCGAACGCCGCCCATGACGCCAGGTCGAGCCATCGCGGAAAATCCGAAGGCGGCCCGACGTTGATACTGCGGTGGTACAGCCAGTGCGCCAAGCGCTACGGCAGCCGCCCAGAAATCCAGCGGTCCGCCAGAAGATGGCGAACACGGGCGCAGCCCCCTTCGACGGTCACGTGGCGCGCGACGGAACCGCACATCAGGCGGATGCCCTCGTGTCGCGCCGACGATAGTCAAACCCGAACTGTCACCGATCAAGTGGACCGGCCCAAGGGGGCGTCATGCTTTTGTGATGATCTGGTCGGAGTGAGAGGATTCGAACCTCCGGCCCCTGCCTCCCGAAGACAGTGCTCTACCAGGCTGAGCTACACTCCGACCGTGGCGGGCGGCATAGCCCAGCGCCGGGGCTTTGGCAAGGCTCAATCTTGCGGATTGGCCTGCTCTTTTTCCGTGGCGGTCGGGTCTTTGCGGAAAAACCGCACGCGGGGCAGGATTCCGGTCTCGAACCGGGTGCGCGACCGCGACACGGGGCGGTTGGTCGTGGATTTTCCGCCCTCGCGCCAGACGATGTAGGTGCCGCTGGCGATGATGATCGCCGCCCCGGCCACCGTCCAGGCATCGGGGTATTCGTCAAAGAACACCGCGCCGGTAAAAGCCGCCCACAGGATCTGGGAGTATTGCATCGGCGCGACGACAACCGCCTCGCCCGATTTGTAGGCCATGATGACCAGAGCCGAAGCGATGAAGGCCATGACAGACATCAACGCAAGCCCGCCCATCTCCAGAGCCGGCATCGGCTGATAGACAAAAGGCAGGATGGCCCCCATCACAAGAAAGTTCGTCAGGATCGGGTAAAGCAGCATCACGACGTTGCGTTCGTCCTGACCGATCTTGCGCACGATGATCGAGGCCAGCGAACTTCCAAATGCCGCGACCAGCGCCGCCAGATGCCCCAGCCCCAGCGGCGTTGCACCGGGGCGCAGCACCACCAGAACGCCGCACAGGCCAACCACAACCGCCATCCCCCGGCGCAGCCCGACCTGCTCGCCAAGGACCGGGATCGCCAGCAGCGTGATCAACAGCGGCGCCGCAAAGAGAATCGCATACACCTGCGCCAGCGGCAGCACTGAAAAGGCGTAAAACGCCGCAAGCCCGGTAATGACCACCGATGCCGTTCGCGCGAACATCCACCACGGGTGAACCGGCCGCAGGGTCCCCGGCTGCGATTCACGGATCAGGATCAGCGTTACCAAGGGAAAGGCAAACAGGCCGCTGAAAAAGACGATCTGTACCGGGCTGTAGCTTGCGCCAAGCCACTTCACGATCACGTCATGAAGCGAATAGGTACCAAAAGCGACAAGCGCAAGGAACGCGCCTTTTGCGTTGGGGGACATCGGAAGATCCGTGAGATTGAGTCGCGCGGACGCACGTGATGTGCAAATGACATGACGGTCCGCCGCGGAACGCAAGGGGGGTGCCCCGTTTTATCTCATTCAAGACAGGATGCAGATCACGGGCAGGGTTTGTCGGTCCAAACATCCACTGTCCCGCGCCAGCATCTTTGGCGGTGACCGTACCCCGTCAACTGCCAGCGCCAATCCTCTGTGCGCGTGAATTCAAACCGGCGCTGAAAGGCCCGCGTGGAATCATCGGCAAGCCCGTCCTCGGTGAACTCGATGATCAGTTGGCCATCCTTGACCGCGGCGGACAGGTCCAGACGGGGCAGGCCCCCACCTTCGCCGGGAAAATTCAGGACAAGATCCTGGACCAGCGCCATGGGCAGATCCGTGACCTGTGCGGGAGGGGCGCGGAAATCCGAATAACCCGGCAGAATCTGCACCTCGTCGGCAGCAAGCGGGGTGGCAAGGAGGAAGGAAATCAGGAGGGGGCGAAACATGTTTTCAAAACCTTTCGGGCCGGACAGGGGTATCCTGTCCGGCCCGAGGCGTCCCGTCGAGTAGGGAAACTCTTATACCGAGGCGTCCAGCGCCGCGACGATGGCATCCCCCATCTCGCTGGTCGAAACCGGCTGCTTGCCTTCTTCGCCCAGCAGGTCGGCGGTGCGATAGCCATCCGCCAGCACCTTTTCCACGGCCTTTTCAAGGCGGGTTGCCTCGTCGCCCTGATCAAAGCTGTAGCGCAGCGCCATAGCGAACGACAAAACGCAGGCGATCGGGTTCGCCTTGCCCTGACCCGCGATGTCGGGGGCCGAACCGTGCACCGGTTCATACATCGCCTTGGGGCGACCGTTTGCCATCGGCGCGCCAAGGCTGGCCGAGGGCAGCATACCCAGCGAGCCGGTCAGCATCGCCGCCGCATCGGACAGCAGGTCGCCGAACAGGTTGTCGGTAACGATCACATCGAACTGTTTGGGCCAGCGGCACAGCTGCATGGCCCCGGCATCGGCGTACATATGGCTCAGCTCGACCTCGGGATAATCCTTGGCAACTTCGGTGACAACTTCGCGCCACAGAATGCCGGACTCCATGACATTGGCCTTTTCCATCGAGCACAGCTTCTTGTTCCGGCGCATCGCCAGTTCAAAAGCCGAACGCGCCACCCGGTCGATCTCTGACTCGGTGTAGCGCTGGGTGTTGATGCCGACGCGCTCGTTGCCCTCTTCGATGATGCCGCGCGGCTCGCCGAAATAGATGCCCGAGGTCAGTTCGCGGACGATCATGATGTCCAGACCGGCAACCACGTCCCGCTTGAGCGAGGAGAAATCCGCCAGCGCGTCAAAGCACTGTGCCGGGCGCAGGTTGGCGAACAGGTCCATTTCCTTGCGCAGGCGCAGCAGGCCGCGTTCCGGTTTGACCGAGAAATCCAGCACGTCGTATTTCGGGCCACCCACGGCGCCCAGCAACACGGCGTCCACCTCTTGCGCCTTGGCCATCGTGTCATCATGCAGCGGCGTGCCATGGGCGTCATAGGCCGCACCACCCACCAGATCCTCGGAGACGTCGAAGGCAAGGTCGCGCTTGGCGCCGAACCAGTCGATGACCTTGCGGACTTCGGCCATGACCTCGGGGCCAATGCCGTCGCCGGGCAGGATGAGAAGCGAAGGGGTGGACATGGGCGGCTCTCCTTATCGTGACGTCAGGCCCCTAGCGCGCGCGCCGGTTGGGGTCAATATCGCGCGCCGTTCAACACCGCCTGACGATGGGCATCAACCCCTCTGCCAGAGCGTCCCAGACCCTGCGAATGCGCGGCGTATTGCGCACCGCCTCATGCGCGGCAAGCCACAGCGGCAAACGCGGCAACGGCATGTCCGGCAACACACGCAGGACAAGCGGATCGCTGTCACCCACGTTACACTGGGCAAAGCCGATGCCACATCCCGCCCGGATCAGTTCCCAATAGACGCCGTGATGGTCGGTGCGCGTGGCGAACCAGTCGCGCTGGGCGTCGACCCCGGCATCGCGCAGGCCTTTCAGGATCAGGTCCGACCGGTCATAGCCCACAAGGTCATGGCTTAGAAAAGCCTCGAATGTCTTGGGCTCGCCGCGCCGCGCGATATAGGATTTCGCAGCGTAAAGGCCCAGTTCGATCTCGCCCAGATGGCGGGTGACGATATCCAGTTGCTCGCTGCGATACATGCGGACCGCGATATCCGCCTCGCGGTACAAGAGGTTTTCTGACCGATCGGTTGGCACAAGGTCTATGCTGATCTCCGGCTCTTCGGCGCGTAGGCGCGCAAGGATCAACGGCAGGTGATGCTGGGCGGTGAAGACGCTGGCGGTGACACGAACAGGGCCGCTGAGTGTCTCGGACCTGCCAGCGGCGGCAAGGTTGAATCCCTGCATCCCCTCGGCCATGCGCCGGGCGTGCGGCAACAAGGCCGCCCCCGCATCCGTCAACGACAACCCACGCGGCTGGCGCTGGAACAGCTCAAGCGCCAGCGTGGTCTCGATCTGGCGAATCTGCCGTCCGGCAGTCGGCTGCGACATGCCCAACTGCCGAGCGGCCTCGGACAGCGAGCCGCTTTCCGCCACCGCAAGAAAGGTCTGCACCAGCGACCAATCCAGTTTTGCCAAACCCGCATCCATTCACAGATGAATACATGACCTGCGATTTCTGGCAATTCCTCGAATCCTGTGAATGGCAGATACTGGGCGGGCTAATTTGACAGAGGATAGAGGGATGACGGGGACGGTTCTGGTTCTGGGCGGCAGCGGACGGTTCGGTCGCAACGCGGCAGAGGCTTTCTGGAATGCCGGGTGGCGCGTGCGCCTGTTCGACCGGGCGCATGACGATCTGCAACAGGCGTCCGAAGGGGCCGATGTGATCGTGAACGGTTGGAACCCTGCCTACACCGATTGGGCAGAACAGGTGCCGCAACTGACCGATCAGGTCATCGCGGCGGCGCGCCATGCCGGGGCCACGGTGATCGTTCCCGGAAACGTCTACGTCTTTGGCAAGGACGCCCCGGACAGCTTTGGGCCGGGCGCGACGCATGGCGCCACGAATCCGCTGGGCCGGATCCGGATCCGCATGGAGCAGGCCTATCGCGAGTCCGGCGTCCGGGTCATCCTGCTGCGCGCCGGCGATTTCCTTGATACCGAAGCCTCGGGCAACTGGTTCGATCTGCAAATGGCACCGACACTGAAGAACGCCGTGTTGACCTATCCCGGAACGCCGGACATCCCCCATGCATGGGCCTTTCTGCCCGATATGGCCCGGGCGGCCGTCGCGTTGGCCGAACGGCGCGACACACTGGACTGGTTCACCGAAGTCAACTTCCCCGGTTTCACACTGAGCGGGCGGGACATGGCGGAATTGATCGGACGCGGAATGGGCCGTGCGATCAGGGTCAAGCGGATGGCTTGGTGGCCCCTGCGCTTGGCTTCACCGTTCTGGCCGATGGGGCGCAAACTGTTAGAGATGCGCTATCTCTGGGACAAACCCCATCATCTGAGCCCGGAAAGCTTTACCGCCCTGTTGCCCGATTTCACCCCGACCGATCCGCAAGACGCGCTTGCGGCTGCGGTGGCCCCGGTGCTCAACGAAAGATCAGATCCACCCAGACAAGGCCGTGCGGTCCAAGGTCCGGCGACGGCGGCGTGACGCCCGCATCCGCCACGCCAAACGCCCGGTCCGGCAAGGCATAGCTGACCCGCATGGGGCCCGTGCTGTCCCAGGTAACGCTGTGGCTGTCTGGTAAAGGGTCCTGAAGGCGCGGATGGGACAACAGGCGCTCGGCCGCGTCATGCAAACCATCACCGCGCGCCGGATCAAGATTGAGGTTGCCCAAGAGCACAACGGGAGAGTCCGGAATCTTCCCCATGGTGCCGTCCAGAACATGCGCCCATAACAGCACCTCGTCCCGGTTGCGGCGACCATTCCTGTCCTCCGGTCCGTCAAAAACCGGCGGTGTGGCCGCCAGCGTCAAGAGTGTCAGCACACCCTCCGGCGCGGCCACCTCGATCGCCCAATGAGCGGCGCTGGACAGCCGTTGCACGTCGTAGCCCGGATCCCGTGCGTCGATCAGACTGTCTGTCGTATCTCGCCACGGCAATTCCGTATGATCCGCGGTCAGCCTTACAGGATGGCGCGACAAGATCGCCATCCCCCCCTGCCCCGAGAACCATCCAAAGCCTTGCGCATCACGCGGTCCGCCCCGCCGACCATCGCCGTCCAGATCGCGCCCCGTCGGCATCCCGGTATTTGGGCGGGCGGAAAACAGATGCGGATAGCGCGCGCCATCGTCCCGCAACAGATCCCGCAGTTTGCCCAGCGCCACCAGACCGGCGTCATAGTCGAAATCGGTCAGCAGCAGGACATCCGGTTTAATCGTCAGGATCGGCGTCAGGTCCGGAGCGTTTTTTTCCAGCTCCACCAACAGCAGCCCCGGCCCCTTGCGGCTGAAATCGCCATGCCATGTCGCCACGCGCAACGGTTCGGCGCAGGCAGCACAGGCCACCAGCAGATAGCTGAGAAAGAGGATCAGGCCACTTGCAGGTCCGCCTGCGCGTAGGCGCGGCGGCGCTTTTCCTCGATCAGGTTGGCGATACGCATCAGCGCCACCCCCCGCATGACCAGGCTTGCAGGCAGAAAGGCCCATGCGCTCATCGTCCAGATCAGGGTTTGCGGATCGGTCCATGCAAGCGGCGTTGCATGGGCCGAAGCGGCCTTGAGCACCGCCGGGATCAAGAATGGCAGCAGAAACCCTAAGGCGACGTTAATATGGCTGTCCCGACGCAGGCGCATCAGGATGTCGCCCCCAGTGGTGGGATCGTAAAGCGGCAGGTTGATCCAGAAATTGAACGCCCCACGCCCCAGCGGCCAATCCAGCAGCCGCACCAAAGTCACGAAAATCATCAGCGTCAGCAAAGAGACACCGTAGGCCAGACCGGCCAGCGGCGGCACATGTTCACCCATCGCTTCGGGCGGGACGGCCAAGAGCATCAGGTGAACCGGCGAAAAGGGGAAATCCAACGCTGACCCAACCGCTTGCCCCAGTCCGGTCAAAAGGTCAGTCAGCGGCGAAGGCAACAGCACACCCCGGCAGATCAACGTCAGCAGAACGACCGTGATCGCCAGCGAAAAAAACCGGGTCCGGTTGTAGGGCGGCGCGGAGCGGAACTCGATCAGTGACGGCGACTCGGCAAGGTATTCAACAAAGGTCAGGATGGCGGCCACAAGCCCGATGAGCGAAATCATCTGGGCCGTTTCAACACGGGTTCCGGGCAGCAGCAAGGCCGGCGTTGCCACCAATAGCCCAACAAGGAATGCCCGCGCAGTGGCGGTTACCATTCGTGTTATCACGATTCTGCCCTTTCGTTCCGGACGGGAGCGATGCGATGCCGCGCCCTTGTTCCATCCCGATCCCGCACATTACGGCGGGTTGCCTCATTATTGCCCCAGTTTTGCCCCTTTTGCCCGAGGGGCTCAAGCGTCACGCACGGCGGCGCGTGCAAATCCGTCGCTTTCGCCGGGGCACTGGTGCGGGAATGCATCAATCCCCAAGTGCCAAATCGGCACATCAAGAAAGGTCCGCAATATCTTGGGGAAAAAGAGAAAACCGATACAAGAACGGCGCCTGAAAAACAGGCGCCGCGTTAACCTTGTAGCCGGGCCTTGACGGATCTGGCCCGCGAACGGGCCAGTTGTCAGACCCAGGGGCGGGCCTGTGCGGCCTGCGCTTCGAAGCTGTCGATGGCCGATGCCTTTTCAAGGCTCAGACCAATGTCATCCAACCCTTCGAGCAGGCAGTGCTTTTTGAAAGGGTCGACCTCGAAGGAAAAGCTTTCGCCGTCCGAGGTGGTCACGGTCTGCGCTTCCAGATCGACGATCATCCGCGCATTCGAACCCTTCTCGGCGTCCTTCATCAGCACATCGACGGCCTCTTGCGGCAGCACGATGGGCAGGATGCCGTTCTTGAAGCAGTTGTTGTAGAAGATGTCGGCAAAGCTGGTCGAAATGATCGACTTGATGCCGAAGTCCTTCAATGCCCATGGCGCGTGTTCACGCGAAGAGCCGCAACCAAAGTTGTCGCCCGCGACGAGGATTTCGGCGCTGCGATACTGCGGCTGATTCAGCACGAAATCGGGGATTTCGTTGCCCTGACGGTCATAGCGCATCTCGTCAAAGAGGTTCACGCCAAGACCCGACCGCTTGATGGTCTTCAGAAAGACCTTCGGGATGATCATGTCGGTATCGATGTTGACCAACGGCATGGGCGCCGCGATCCCGGTGAGTTTTTCGAACTTTTCCATTCTCGGGCGTCCTTATGCGTCTTCAGTCATCAGCTCGCGCACGTCGGTCAGGTGACCGGTCAGCGCGGCGGCGGCGGCCATGGCAGGCGACACAAGATGCGTGCGGCCCTTGTAGCCCTGACGGCCTTCGAAGTTGCGGTTCGAGGTCGAGGCGCAACGCTCCCCCTCGGACAACTGGTCGGGGTTCATGGCAAGGCACATGGAACAACCCGCAAGGCGCCATTCGAAACCGGCATCGGTAAAGATCTTGTCCAGACCTTCTTCCTCTGCCTGCATCCGCACCAGACCCGAACCGGGCACCACCATAGCGCGGCCAACCTTGATCTTCTTGCCTTCGACGATCTGGGCGGCAGCGCGCAGATCCTCGATCCGGCCGTTGGTGCAGGAGCCGATGAAGACCGTGTCGATTTCGATGTCGGTCAGTTTCTGGCCGGGGGTCAGGCCCATGTATTCGATCGACCGCTTGGCGGCCTCGACCTTGCCGCCTTTGAAGTCCTCGGGTGCGGGAACGACGGCAGAAATCGGCAGCACGTCCTCGGGCGAGGTGCCCCAGGTCACAACCGGCTCGATCTCTTCGCCTTTCAGCGTCACGACCTTGTCGAAATGCGCACCTTCGTCGGTGTAGAGCGTCTTCCACCAGCTCAACGCGGCCTCGAACTGCGCGCCTTTGGGCGCATGCGGACGGCCTTTGACATATTCAAAAGTCTTCTCGTCCGGCGCGATCAGACCGGCGCGGGCGCCGCCTTCGATCGCCATGTTGCAGACGGTCATCCGGCCTTCCATCGACAGATCGCGGATCGCTTCACCGCAATATTCGATGACATAGCCGGTGCCGCCGGCGGTGCCGGTTGCGCCGATGACGGCCAGCGTGATGTCCTTGGCGGTCACACCGGGGCGCAGCTTGCCGGTGATCTCGACCTTCATGTTCTTGGACTTTTTCTGGATCAGCGTCTGGGTTGCCAGAACGTGCTCGACCTCCGACGTACCGATGCCATGCGCCAGTGCGCCAAAGGCACCATGCGTCGCGGTATGCGAGTCGCCGCAGACCACGGTCATGCCCGGCAGGGTCCAGCCCTGTTCGGGGCCGACGATGTGAACGATACCCTGACGGATGTCCGACACCGGGTAATAGTGGATGCCGAAATCCTTGGCGTTCTTGTCGAGCGCGGCCACCTGAATGGCCGAATCCTCGGTCATGTTCTTGGGGTCTTCGCGGCCCGCCGTCGTCGGCACGTTGTGGTCCGGCACGGCGATGGTCTTGTCGGGCGCGCGCACGCTGCGGCCCGCCATGCGCAGACCTTCGAAGGCCTGCGGGCTGGTCACCTCATGAACGAGGTGGCGGTCGATATAAAGAAGGCAGGTGCCGTCGGCGTCTTCCTGGACGACATGGGCATCCCAGATCTTGTCATAGAGCGTCTTGGGGGACATTGGTCCTCTCCCGTTGATTGGCGAATGGCTATTCGGAAAAGTGGCGCGCACTGGCGCCGGGACTCAGGCGCAGGCCCATAGCCGGGCCAGCACGGTATGCGTGGCACCGTAGAAACGTTCGCGCAGACGGGCGCGGTCTGTCCGGTCGACATGGGGTTTCATGACCGAGGCTGATACAGGCTGCGGCAGATTCCCGCAAGAGAGGCCGCGCAGGGCGTCAAACCGCCCAAGCCTGTGGACAAACTGACGCGCCCCCCTTTTTCCGCAGGCAGAATCCGCCCATCTGGCAGGGTTCCGCGGGGGAACCGCGGCGAAACTCCGAAAAAAGTGATCCGCAAGCCGGACGGGGCCGTACCCGTTCGATACCATCATGAGGCATCCGATGCGTAGCGCATTGAACATCGTCAACCTGGCCCTGATCATCGTTCTGATCGTGGCTGCCGTCAGCGTACAGGCCCGCGTGGATTCCAGCGGCATTGCCCCGCTGACCACACTGGCGCATTAACCACCGTCGATCCCGGCCCACAGGTCGGTTGACAGGTATTTCAATCCGCTGTCGCACAGGACGATGCCCACCGTCCGACCCTTTTCCGGCCCCTTCAAAAGGTGCGCCGCAGCCGCAAGGTTTGCACCCGCAGAATAGCCGGCAAACAATCCTTCGGTGCGCGCCAGCAAACGGGCATGGTCACGCGCCTCGGCACCGGAAACCGTGACGGTTCCGGCCAAGGGCGCCTCCTGCAAATGCACAAGATCGCCCATGCCATACCCGCCGCCCTGTATCGGATGATCGGGGTGAGAGGTGTCCCCGCCCGACAGCACCTCGGCCCCCTGCGGTTCCACCGCATAGCACCGCACCCCCTTGGGCGACAGGAAGCGCGCGGTGCCCGCCAGCGTCCCACCCGAACCGACAAAATCGGCAAAGGCCTCGATCCCGCCGCCGGATTGGTCCCAGAACTCGGGCCCGGTGCCGGTTTCATGCGAGTACGGATTGCCGGGATGGCCGAATTGATCCGCGCGAAACGCGCCCCGCTCTGCGGTGATCCGCTGTGCCGCCTCTTCGACCAGCGCAAGGTCGGCACCGGACACCTGCCCCGGCGTACCGCCGGGTGCCTGATCGACCAGAACGACCTCCGCCCCCAGCGCGGCCATCATGCGCGCCCGTTCCACCGAGTTGCCCCGACTCATCACCGCGATGAACGGGTGCCCAAGGATGCCACAGACAATGGCCAGCCCGGTGCCCATGTTGCCCGAGGTCAATTCGACCACAGGCTGCCCCGGCGCCAGCGCTCCATCCGCCTGCGCCGCCTCGACAATGGCTTTGGCGGCGCGGTCCTTCTTGGAAAAGCCCGGCAACAGGAAGTCGAGTTTCGCGAGGATGCGCCCCTCAAGCCCCAGCGCCGCGCAGGCCCGGCTGAGATCGACAAGAGGCGTGCCCCCGATGGCATCAATTGCGGATGACAGGATCATGGCGCGACGCTGCGGTCAGAAAGACGCGCTGTCAACCGGCGCGATAACAAAGACTTGCTCGATACCGGCAATGCAATAGACTTCTCTGTCACGGACGCCCCGAAGCAACGGAAGGTGCCATGGACCCACAGGAGACGCTACCACTGGACCCCGAGGCGCTGATCAGCGTCTGGGAATTCCTGCTCTCCGAAGGCCAGATGCTGTGGCGCGAGGCGATGCGCCCGTGGACCACCTACCAGATCGGCATCATCATTGGCATCTACCTGCTGGCATGGGGCCTGCGGGCCGTGATCAAGCCGCGCTATTCCGATTGGCTCCGCAGCCGCGAGAACTGGCCCAAATGGCGCTTGCGCATCGGGCTGATCGTGCAGCGCCGATTGCGGATGATCCTCTTTGTCACGATCATATGGATCGCCTATTTCGTGATGCAGGAACTGACATGGTCCTATCGCAGCCTCCTGCTGCGGGTGGCTGCGAACCTGTCCACCGCATGGCTGTTCATAGCTTTTGCAACACGATTGATCGCGAATCCGGCGCTGGGCGTGGTTGTGCGCTATGGCGCGTGGACATGGGCGACCCTGTCGATCCTTGGCTGGACGGACGAGACCCAGAGCACGTTGGAATCCGTCGCCCTCACCATGGGCGAAACGCGGCTGTCGCTGTGGCTGATTATCAAGGCCATTGTGGTGATGGCGGTCCTGCTGGCCCTCGCGCGCCTGATGGCCGGGGCCTCGGCGGTATCGATCCGGCGCAACAAGGACATCAGCCCCTCGATGCAGGTGCTTGCGGTCAAAGTGCTGCAAATGGTCCTGTTCGGCTCGGCCTTTTTCATCGCGTTGAAATCGGTGGGCGTGGATCTGACCGGGCTGGCGGTGCTGTCCGGTGCCATCGGTGTCGGCCTTGGCTTTGGCCTGCAAAAAGTGGTGTCGAACCTTGTATCGGGCATCATCATCCTGCTGGATAAATCGATCAAGCCGGGGGACGTCATCAGCCTTGGCGATACCTTCGGGTGGATCGAATCCCTTGGCGCGCGCTATGTCAGCGTAGTTACACGCAACGGCAAGGAATACCTGATCCCGAACGAGGATCTCATCACCGGGCAAGTGGTGAACTGGTCCCATTCAAATGATTTCGTGCGGTTGGATATTCATTTCGGCGCGTCCTATCAGGACGACCCGCACGAGGTCCGCCGCATCGCCATCGCCGCCGCCAAGCGGGTCGACCGGGTGCTGACGCACAAGCCGCCGGTTTGCCATATCACCGGCTTTGGCGATTCATCGGTGGACTACATCCTGCGGTTCTGGATCACCGACCCGACGGGCGGGCTGACCAATATCCGGGGCAACGTGTTCCTGGCCCTCTGGGATGCCTTTCAGGAACACGGCGTTTCCATCCCCTTCCCGCAGCGTGAGGTGCGCGTTCTGAAGGATGCAGAGCCGCCGACCGAGGCGGCCCTGCGCGGTGCCGACTGATCGAGAAACGCGTCGTCAGCCGATGGTTTCACCGATCAGAACCTGCGGCTGCGTATTGGTAAAATTCGGGATGTCCTCCAACAGCGGCCCGGCCTTGTCCATCGCCGCACCCATCGCGGCCTGATCGGCAAAGACAAAACTGGCAATGGCGTGATAACCCGGCGGCGTGTCCGGCCCACCGGCCAGCCCCTTGGTCACCAGTTGGCTGGACACATGCGCGCCCCATGCCGCGGCCACCATCGGCATATGTGTCGCCGCATAGTAATCGTGGTCGAAATGCGTGCCCTCGGTCGCGGGGTAGATCACCTGCACTGTAACGCTCATCCGGGTCTCCTCTCCTGTCCCTGAAACGGCTTTACCACAAACGGCGTGCCGTTACGTCTCAATTTGCAAACCGCTTTGCAGGGCTGACAGGTGAATGCTGCAAGTGCATAGTCCCCGCAATCAAAGGAGGAGCACCATGAGCGACGATATCGTCATCCTGAGCGGCGCACGGACCGCGATCGGCACCTTCGGCGGCAGCCTTGCCGGCACCCCGCCGATCGAACTGGGCACCGTGGCCGCCAAGGCCGCGCTGGAACGCGCCGGTGTCGAAGGCGGCCAGATCGGCCACGTGGTCTTTGGCCATGTGATCAACACCGAACCGCGCGACATGTACCTCAGCCGCGTGGCGGCGATGCAGGCCGGTGTTCCCGACACCACTCCGGCGATGAACGTGAACCGCCTCTGCGGATCCGGCGCGCAGGCCATCGTTTCGGCGGTGCAGTCCCTGATGCTGGGCGACGCGGATTTCGCGCTGGCCGGCGGGGCCGAGAACATGTCGCGGTCGCCTTTCATCATCCCCGATCAGCGTTGGGGCGCCAAGATGGGCGATATCAAGACGCTGGACATGATGCTGGGCGCGTTGAACTGTCCCTTTGGCACCGGCCACATGGGTGTGACCGCCGAAAATGTCTCGGACGAACATGATATCAGCCGCGAGGCGCAGGACGCCTTTGCCCTGGAAAGCCAGACCCGCGCCGCCAAGGCCATCGAGGAAGGCCGCTTTGCCGACCAGATCGCCCCGGTGCAGGTGCGCGTGAAACGCGACATGGTCGATTTCACCGTGGACGAACACCCCAAGGCAACCACGGCCGAAGCGCTGGCCGGACTGCGCACCGTTTTCAAGAAGGACGGCACCGTCACTGCGGGCAACGCCTCGGGCATCAACGACGGTGCCGCGGCCATCGTTCTGGCACGCGCTTCGGCGGCTGAATCTGCGGGCCTGAAGCCCCGCGCGCGCGTGCTGGGCTACGCCCATGCCGGCGTCCGCCCCGAAGTCATGGGCATCGGTCCGGTTCCCGCGGTCGAAAACCTGCTGGCCCGCACCGGCCTGTCCATCGGGGATTTCGACGTGATCGAATCGAACGAGGCCTTTGCCGCGCAAGCGCTGGCGGTGAACAAGGGTCTGGGACTTGACCCCGCCAAGGTGAACCCGAACGGCGGCGCCATCGCACTGGGCCACCCGGTAGGCGCCACCGGCGCAATCATCACCGTCAAGGCACTGTACGAACTGGAGCGCATCGGCGGATCCAAGGCGCTGATCACCATGTGCATCGGCGGCGGTCAGGGCATCGCTCTGGCGATCGAACGCATCTGACGACATTGGATCGGCCCGCCGCCGGGTTGGCGGGCCGATCTGCCTCAGGCCACCGCGTGGGCCAAGGCGCATTGCTTCCACAACACGGTCAGCGCTTCGACCAGATGGTCGATATCGGCATCCCCATGCAGCGGGCCCGGCGTAAACCGCAGCCGTTCCGTCCCCTTGGGCACGGTCGGATAGTTGATCGGCTGCACATAGATCCCCCAATCCCGCATCAGGATATCCGCCAGCATCCGGCATTTCACCGGGTCCTTGATCATCACGGGGATGATGTGGCTGTCATTTTCCAGATGGGGAATACCCCGCCGGTCCAGCGCGGCCCGCAGGCGCGCGACCTGCCGACGCTGCTGCTGACGTTCCGCGTCCGAGCGTTTCAGATGCGCGACAGAGGTCTGCGCCGCCGCCGCCACCGCAGGCGGCAGCGCCGTGGTAAAGATGAAACCCGAGGCAAAGCTGCGGATGAAATCGCACAGCGCCGCAGACCCGGCGATATAGCCCCCCATACAACCATAGGCCTTGCCCAATGTGCCTTCGATCAGCGTGATGCGATCGGCCAGCCCGCGTTCTTCGGATATGCCGCCCCCGCGCGGTCCGTACAGACCGACGGCATGGACCTCGTCCAGATATGTCATCGCGCCGTGCTTTTCGGCCACCTCGACGATCTCTGCCATCGGGCAAATGTCGCCATCCATCGAATAGACCGATTCAAAGGCGACGATCTTGGGCGCATTGGCGGGCAATTGCGCCAGTTTGCGATCAAGATCCTCGGGGTCGTTATGCCGCCAGATCACCTTGTGCGCCCGCGAATGGCGGATGCCCTCGATCATGCTGGCATGGTTCTTTTCGTCCGACAGGATCACCGCATCCGGCAGACGGCTGCCCAGCGTCGACAGCGCCGCCCAGTTCGACACATAGCCAGAGGTGAACAGCAACGCCGCCTCTTTGCCGTGCAGATCGGCCAGCTCGCCTTCCAAAGCCACGTGATGCCTGTTGGTGCCCGAAATGTTGCGCGTGCCGCCCGCGCCCGTGCCGCATTCGTCAATGACGTCTTTCATCCTCTGACGCACCAATGGATGTTGCCCCATGCCAAGGTAATCGTTCGAACACCAGACGGTGACCTGCCCGTCACCGCCGCACTGCCGCGCCTTGGGAAAGGGCATCCCGTCACGATCAAGTTCCGCAAAAACGCGGTAGTTCCCATCGGTTCTAAGAGCGTCGATCTGGGCAGTGAACAGGGCATCGAAATCCATGGGACGTCTCCGGCAATGGGTCAGGGGGCAGGAACAATCTGCGGCAAAAATCCTTTTTTGCAGGATAAGAAGCCGCGTCACCCGGCCACAGTCCGGTTTTCCACCGCCCCGGCTCGCCCCGGCCTGCGACAGTTTCGGCGTGCAAATGGCGCGGCCCGCACCCTATATGTGCCCAACTTGGAACCAAGCTGCGGCCAGGGCCTGCAATGACGATCATGATTCCCGCGTGGGTGGACGGCACCCTGCAACCGGTGGAAAAACTCGAAGCACATGAACGCGGCCTTCGTCACAAGGCGGTGTCGGTCTTTGTCACGCGCGGAGACGAGGTGCTGATCCAGCGCCGCGCGCTGGGCAAATATCACACGCCCGGCCTTTGGGCGAACACCTGCTGCACGCATCCCGATTGGGACGAGCCCGCCGAGGCCTGCGCGCTGCGCAGGCTGGATGACGAATTGGGCCTGACCGGGGTCGATCCGCGCCATGTCGGCAGGGTGGAATATCGCGCCGAAGTCGGCGGCGGCATGGTCGAACACGAAGTCGTCGAGATCTTTCGCGCCGAGGCCGTGGACGGTATGACCCTGGCCCCCAACCCGGACGAGGTCATGGAAATCCGCTGGATCACGCGGGCCCGGCTGACCAAAGAGGTGCGGGACATGCCGGAACGTTTCACGCCTTGGCTGAGGATATACCTCGACCGACATTCTCGGATGGTGTTCGGCCCAACCGAGGGCGACCGGTAAAAGGTTCAACGGTGCCAAATGGCCGCGTAGCGCGCCTTGCCGCCGGATTCATAGCCCGAGACATCCACCAGCCGGTATCCTTGGGCGACCCATTTGTCGAACTCGCTTTGGTATTGCGATGAACTCATGTTGTGCCGGGCCACCCATGAACCGCGTCCTTTGTCCCAGATCGCTGCAAAATAGGGTGTGCCGTTGACGGTGTATCCGTCGACATGAACCGGGCGATAGCCCTGCGCCTTCATCGCGTCGAATGTTTGTTGATAGCTGGCGCTGGTCATGCCGTGGCGGGCCTGCCACGCGCTGCCGCCCTGTTTCTTCCAGATCGCCGCATAGCGTGCCTGACCGCTGACCGCATAGCCCGAAACATCCACCAGTCGATACCCCTTGCCGACCCAAGCGTTGAACTCTTGCTGATAGGATTGGCCGGACATGCCGTGCCGCGCCACCCATGCGCCGCCGGTCTTTTGCCAAAAGCCCGCAAACAATCCGGAGCCGCGGCTCATTGCATCGATGAAAATGGGCGCATAGCCCTTGGCCGTCAGGTTGTCGAATGTCTGTTGATAGGCGGGGGCCTGCAAGCCGTGCCGCGCCACCCATGCGCCGCCGCCGCTCTTGGACCAGATCGCTGCGTAATATCCCTTGCCATTGACGCTATAGGCATCGACATCGGTCAGGCGATAGCCCTGCCCCTTGTAGGTGTCGAACCACGATTGGTATTGCGCGCTGGTCATGCCGTGGCGTGACACCCATTGTTGCGCCTCGCTGGCACCGGCAATGGTGAATGCAATGACACCGGCAAGCGTGCCTTGGATTGCACGTCTGAAAAATCGGTTCTTCATATCGGGCTTCCTTTGAAATATCGCCGCGGGGCAAACAGGCCCCACCCGTCAGTTTCCGTTGGCCGAGAAGTGCTGGTAATCCTTGGACGAATTCCAATCGCCGCCCCAACCCCAACCGCGTTTCTTGAACGCGGCCACCACCGCGTCCCCCGCACGGATGACGCCGCGGGCCCCGGATCGACGCTCGGTCGGGTCATCGAAATCCACTCCGGCCGATGGCGAGGTCCGCCCGCGCGCGACATAGGGGTTCTGCACCGGATTGATGTCGATGGCACGGCCAAGGGCGTGCTGCGACAGCCGCGAGGTGCCCGCCACAAGACGGCAGTTGAAGGCGCTGGTATTATTGGCCGCCATGGAAAACCCGTCGTCACCACGGAAATGGTGCACAAGGCGCATGCTCTGGATCGGGTAACGGGCGGCATGAATGTCGGCAAAGATGTCCAGCATGTCCTCTGCCACATCCGTTGCGACGATCAGTTCACCCCGACGCGTACGCCCCTTGAAATCGACGTAGGGCACCGACAACAGGCGCAGGTCATCACGCGCCGGACAGGGTTTGTCCGCATGCCAACTCACGCCCTGCATGGCGGTCCATGTCGCATCCGGGATCGGCCCGGCGGTGCCGCGTTCTTGCGCCAAGGCCAGCGAAGGTGCCGCAAGCCCCACCAACAGTCCGGCCACTACGGATTTCCACATTGCTCTGCTCCTTGCACCTGCATGTCCTAGATGGTCAGGCGCCGGGATTCTGTGCAAGTCCGGGAAACCAGACGTCACTCAGCCAGAAAATGGCGGCTGACAAAGCCCGTGTTCCCATCGGGCGCGACGACCTGATACCACAGCATGTTTTCCGCGATGCAGGCCTCGGCCCGGCGGCGCAGGTCCGAGATCGACGGCTCTGCCGCAAGGACCTTGCAAAGGCCAAGGCAATCCTGAGCCCTCGCGTTGTCGCGCAATGGGACAAGTCGCCCGGTGTCAGGCACCTGCACCCGTTCGGCCAGCCGCAGTTGCCCGACAACGGGCGCGCGCAGACCCGGAGCGGACCGCAGGTTCACGAACTCATTGACGTTGATGACCCGGGCCGAAGTGCTGGCCAAATGGCAGGAATTGAACCCCCCAACACCACCGCCCGCCAAAGATGGATCACGCACCGCGCGAAAGAATCCTGCGACGTGGTCGTCCTGCCCCTCACGCCAGATCGGAAGATCGGCCAACGGGGTTTTGGACGGGTACAGCATGTAGGGAAAAACTGATCCGCTGACATCCTGATCGGTGGCGCCACCGGTATAGCGCGCGCCGCCCATGTAGTTCACAGGCCCGTTGTTGCCGTATAGTCGCAGTTCGCACCGCGCCGATCCCTCATAGCGGAAATCCCGGTTGCTGAGAGCGTACAGCGAGTCGGATGTGATCTCTTCGAAGGTGAAATCCAGCGGACCTCCACCGTCCCACAGTTCATAGTCCAGCAGGCCGGAATCCACGTGGCGACAGGCATGGCTGAGCATGTCCTGCGCCCGACCGGCCGGCAGCGCCACGGGGGCCACCGCAATCTGCCAGCGGGCCGACTGTTCCACGGTTTCCACATAGGTCATCCGGAACGGGGGCGTGCCCAGAAGCGCAAGAAACAGCGAATCCGGGATCGCCGTGCCCATGTCGGCGCGGTGGCGCAAAACGCCTGCCATGCTGTCCAAAGCAATGGCATAGGCGGTATCCACCTCGTCCCGGCTATAGGATCGATCCCCCAGCAACAGCGAAGGCGCGTGGAACCCCAGCTTGGCGCGCGGGTGCATCAGGCGGTCGTTGCTGTGCGCGCCGCCTGCTTCGGGGTGGCGATAGCGCCCGGACAGGAACATCACCGCACAGGCGCTTTCGCAACTTGCGCCCTCGGGGACAGCCGTCCCATAGGCGTGCTCTCCGATCAGGTCTGCCAGCGCCAGCGCCTCTCGCAAGAGACCGCCGGGCGAGTTCAGGCAGATCCGGCGGCCAACGGGAGTATAGTCCGCAGTATAGCCGATCTCTTCCAGCAGCGCCCGCAGCCTGTCGGCATCGCCCTGTTCGATCGCCCCCTCCAAGGACAGGCGACAGCCCATGACGGCATCGCCGCCCCGCGTGATGGTTGCTGCCGACACCGGGGCCAGCCCCGCGCACATCAGCAGGAGGACAAAGGCAAAGACGCTGCGAAAGAATGCGGGCATGGGATCGGGTCTCGTGCTGGAAATATCAGGCACAAGGCTAACACGGGCCGTTCCGTCCGCGAAGCGTTCCCGGCCGGCCCTTAATCCGCAAGGAACTTGCGGCTGACGTATCCTGCCGTGCCAGACCCGTCGCGGATCTCGTACCAAAAGACATTGCCTTCGATACAGCGATCGACCCGCGCCCGCAGGTCAGCATCGCTGTTGTCCAGCGCAAGATCGTTACAAGCCCTGAGACAGCGTCGCGCCTCTTCACCCCCGTTCGGCGCGCGCAGATCCTGCGTGGCGATCACCCGCACCCGTTCGCCCAACGGCACCTTGCGCAGAACGGTGCCTTCGAACCCCGGCCCGTCGCGCAGGTTGACATATTCGTTGACGTTGACGATCCGCGCCTCTGGGCTGATCAGCCAACAGGACTTGATCTCGACCTCGGACAGTTCGGCCCGGGCCGCCGCCTGGATCGCCGCGAAAAAGATCTGTTCGCCGGTCTCGGCGGCGGTGCGGGCAACGGGCAACGCCGACAACGGCAGCCGGGGATCATGGAACATGTAAGGATAGACTTCGCGGCGCGTAACCTCATTGGCACCGCCACCCTCCATGGTCAGAAAACCGATCCGGTCCAGAGGGTCACCGTCCGCCCGCAGGGTCAGTTCGCAATTGGCCGCATCCTCGGCCCGAAAGCCGCCGCGTGATGTGACCTCGGCCCGATCTGCCCCAAGATTGCCGAAGGTGAAAGGCAGGTTCGCGGAGCCATACAGATAGCTGTCCGAAGCCCGCGTATCCATCATGCCCCCGTCAGCATTCAGACAGGCAAAACGCAGCGAAGACTCGATGTCTTCGGCGGTCAGAGACACCGGCGCCACCTCGATCTGCCAACGCGCGGCCTGTTCGACGGTCTCGACATAGCTCATGTCGGTGGCGGGTGTGTTGAGGATGGTCAGGAACAGCGATTCCGGGATCTCTGAGGTGACGCGCATCACCTCTCCCATGCTGCCCAGCGCCGCCGCATAGGCTCGGTTCACCTCGTCGCGGGAATAGGCGCGGTCTTCGCTCACAAGCGCCGGCGCGTGGAAACCCAAAGCGCCGCGCGGATGCAGCACCCGATCCGGGACAAAGCTCCCGTCTGCCTCTGGGTGTGCGAAGCGCCCCGAAAGAAACAGCACCGCACAGGCGCTTTCACAGCGCGCACCCTCGGGAACCGCGGTTCCCATAAAGCGCTGCGCCACGATATCCGCCATACGCACGGCCTCGATCAAGGCACCGCCGGAACTGTTCAGACACAGGCGCTGTCCCACGGGGCTGATGCCATCAGGCATCGGCAGTCCGGCCAAAAGCTCTTGCAGCCTGTCGGCATCACCATCCGCCAACGCGCCGTCGATGCGCACCTGACAGCCCATGCCCTGCCCGTCTTCGGACAGGGCAATATCGGCCGCCTGTGCCATCGCTGCGAAAATGGAAAGGACCGCGGCCGCCGCCAGCCGCCTGCGCACCTGTGCCATGTTTTTCTCCGTCTGCTCGGACCTTTGTGCCGAGTCTATCACGACGTCAGCGATTTGTGGGCGGGGAATTGCCGGGACGAATCGGCTGGCAAGGCTTTGCCGAATCGCCGGACCTCATCTCAGCTCAAAGGACACTCGACCCGAAGCTCCAAGCGCGTCGATTACCGAAAGCGTGGTGAAGCCCGGACCATCCAGCGGCGCAAGAAACTCGGGCCGTTGCAGGCCGGTCGCCAGAACCGCACCGTCGGCCAAGACCGTGTAGGGCGGCACGCCACCGCGCAATTTGACCGGCACACCCATGTCGCTGGCGGCCAAACGGGCGCCTTCGGGCGGAAAGGTCAGTTTCAGCTCTGCCACCGTGTCGCGCGGGCCAAACCGCTGCAATGTCTCGGGCAACTGAGCGCGCCCGACCAGCAGCGCCTCGGGCGGCGGCGGCGGCAAGGGTTCGAACCGGCTTTCGACCCGGCCCAGCGCCTCGAACAACAGCGGCGCGGCAAGGTCGCCGCCAAAGGCGCCGGGCACAGGTGTACCGTCCGGCCGTCCGATCCAGACGCCCGCAACATGTTGTCCCGTCCAGCCCAGTGCCCATGTATCCCGATGGCCATAAGACGTACCGGTCTTGTAGGCCACGCGGCCCGGCGGACCGGCAGAGGCCGGGGGCAGAAGGCCCGCAAGAATATTGCCCACCTGCCAGGCGCTTGTGCGGCTGAGGATGCGCTGTCCGACGTTGGCCTCTGGTGCGCCGTCGGCCAGCCAGCGCAGCGCCAGCGTCTCTCCTCCGCGCGCCATGGCAGCATACAACTGCACCATTTCCTCCAGCGTCAGGCCAACCCCGCCCAGTGCCAGTGCAAGCCCCGGTGCGCCGCCCTGAATCCCCGGTTCAACCCCGGCACGGGACAAAGCCGCCATCAGATGTGCGGGCCCAAGCGCCTCTGTCAAACGCACCACGGGAATGTTGAGCGACAATTGCAGCGCCCGACGCACCGACAACTCCCCCCGATATTCACCATCGAAGTTCCGCGGCGCATAGGTTCCGAACTGCACTGGCGCATCAAGGATCAGGGTTTCCGGATGCGCCAGACCGCGATCAAAGGCCAGCCCGTAGACCAGCGGTTTCAACGTCGATCCCGGCGAACGCTGGGCCGTGGTCATATCCACAAATCCCTGCGCGGCCATGTTGGTATAGTCGCGCGATCCGACCGAGGCGAGGATTTCACCACTTTGGTGATCCGCAAGAACAATCGCCACCGACAGCTTTTCGTCCCGCCCCGCCATATAGCGCCGCGCCAGATCCTCGAGGCTGATTTGCAGGTCCCGGTCCAGCGTCAACCGATGGCGGCCCGGCCCCACGGCGATGGCGCGGTCGGCCATATGCGGCGCAAGTTGCGGCATCGGCTGACGGCCCAGCGGCGCCGGGTCCCGCTTGTCCGTCTCGGCAGACGCGACGGGAATGACACCCGCTCCGGCCATGCGCATCAAGACGCGGTTGCGGGCAATTCGCGCCGCTTCGGGATTGCGGTCCGGGCGGCGGCTCTCGGGGGCCTGCGGCAAGGCCACCAGCAACGCCGCCTCTGCCGGGGTCAGGCGGGTCGGCTCTTTTCCCAACCAGATCAGCGACGCCGCGCGCAACCCCTCGACGTTGCCTCCGTAGGGGGCCAACCGAAGGTAAAGCGCAAGGATTTCGTCCTTGGACAAACGCCGTTCCAGTGCAAGCGCAAGGCGCATCTGGCGCAGCTTGCCGCGCCACTGGCCTGTGGTGCCATCCTCCAACAGGCGCGCGACCTGCATCGTCAGGGTCGAAGCACCGGACACGATTTCCCCGTGCCGCAGCGCCTGCCCCGCCGCCCGGACCGTGGCCCGCAGATCGACACCGCCATGCTGGTAAAACCGCTTGTCTTCGTAGGCGATCAGCATCCGAAAGAACAACGGATCCACCTGATCCGGCGACACATCCATCCGCCACAGTCCGTTTTCAATCGTATAGGCCCGCAGGAGATGCCCGTTGCGGTCACGCACCTCGGGAGAGGTCGCGTGAACAAGAACCGGGATCGTGGTGGTGTCGATGAACACATCGAACCGGTCGCGCGCGAAGGCTGCTGACCACAGCAGCACGACGAGAACGACCAGCCGTTTCACACTTCGGCCTCCCACAGGCCGGGATAGGTGGTGATGAACCCGTGGCCATTGACCGCCAGATGCGTTTCGAACCCGGTTTCGCGCGCCTCATAGCGCACAAGCCCGCCGCGTTCGCGGGTATAGCTCTGCGACAGGGGCGTGACCTGTGGACCGGGAAAACGCAGCCAGGCCGAGGTGGTCTCAAGGCGGCCAACTTCTGGCAGACGGTTGAGCGGCATCAGGTTGGTGGCCGGGGTAAAGGACAGGTCCACGTCTTCGGCCTCTGCGAGGTCGGGGCGCTTTTCCTCATTCACGGTCCAGCCGTCGCCGTTGCGCATCAGGCGCATCGCCACCGGCGCTCCGCCGTGTTCACCCGTGATGTCGGCACTGGTGGTGCACCAATCTTCTCCCAGCCGGATCAGGTAATCCAGCGCGGCCCAGCCAGAGGCGTCGCGGAACCGCGCGTGCCCCACCAGCATCCAGCCATGGTCCAGCCGCGCCAGCCGGCATTTGTCCTCGCCGTCGCGATCCAGCGCCCGCCAGTGAATCGTCGCAAGTGTTTCTCCGCTCATGGCAGGACCGTCACGCTGCCAGAGGCGGTCACCGCGCGGTATTCCGGGCGGTACATGTCTTCGACCAGCGCCGCAGGGTGATGGAACGTCCCCGGAGAAACCGCGCGAACGATATAGGCAAGGCGCATCTGGCCCTGTTGTTCCCGGTCCAGTGCGGCAAGGAAACGGTCACTGCGGAATTCCGTATGCGTGGCGTCCGAAAGTTCCAGCCAATCCAGTGCGCGGATGTCGCCCGACCGCAGGATATTCGGATTGTCGATCTCGAACCCTGCGGGCAGCGCATCGTCCAGGATCAACCGTGCGTTTTCCTTGTCGGCGGGTTTGACGGTCAACACCACCACCATGCGGTCACCGGCGCGGATTTCGTCCACGGGATCGCCCTCCAGCGTGAAATACTCGCGCGTCAGGGCATAGCCGAAACCGGTGGCCTCGGTCGCACCTATCGGTTTGCCCAAGGTGGTCAGGGTGATGTCCGTCGGCTTGTCCGAGGTGTTGGTCAGCTGGACAGGTTGCAGGCCCTCGGCCTCGATCCGGCGCACAAAGGGGCCTGTCAGCGCCGCGCCGTCCAGCGCAAGGCCAGAGACTGTCGGATCCTGTACCATCGCGTGCGCGGCCATCAGCGCCCATGCCTTTTCCTGCGTCGACAATGGCCGGTCGACCGAGGAAATCCGCCGGATCATGTCATTGCGGTCAAACCGATCCGAGCGCGCCTCGACCGCCAAGGTCAACAGGCCCGCTGCATCGCGGACCGTGCTGCCATAGTCCAGACGATAACCACGCTTTTGCGCCACAGGTGTTGCGAACAACCGCTCGGCAGCGCGACCGAACATTTCATCCGCGCGCAACTGATCGCCATAGCTGGCGAGCGCGGCACCCAGTTGGGCCTGCGCCAGAGGGGTTGCAAAAGATTCAGCCTTTTCGTCCGCGTAGTAACGCAGATCTCCCATCGCGGCCTCACCTTCGCGGGCCAACACCATCAGAGCGTAGGCAATATCCTCTCCCCCCTCGTCGAAATCAGGCGCATAGGCGATCCGGTTCTTGAGGTTGTCGATCGCGTTCTGCCACGCGATCTGCGGTACGTCATAGCCCGCCGACCGCGCCCGGCTGAGGAAATCGGTCACATAGGCATCCAGCCAGAAATCCCCCGAATAGGCCCCCCATAGCCCAAAGGCCCCGTTCGATGCCTGCCGCGTCAGCACCTTGGCCACCGACTGTTCGATTCGCAGGTCGATCCGGTCCTTGTTGCCAAGGCCCAAAGGCTCGGCAATCGCGGACATGTAAAGCAGGGGCAGCGCCTTGGAGGTCACCTGTTCCGTACAGCCGTAGGGATAACGGTCCAGCGAGGCCAGCAAGCCCGGCGCATCAAAGCGCGCCAGCGGGCCGGCCGACACCAGCGCCGAGGCCCCGGCCGGCCGAAGATTGGCAAAGACGTCTTCGGTCAGGGTAAAGGTCTCACCCGCGGCCAGTTGGAACCGGCGGGTCGCGCCGACATCTGGATCATTGGACCGAACGCCAAGTGTCAGATCCTTGGTCAAACGATCACCGTCCGGCGTGGTCAGGACGATACGGATCTTGTGATCACCCACCGACTTTGCGGTCAATGGCACCTCGAAGGTGGCTTTTGCGCCTTCACTCAGCGTGACATTGGCAGGCAAGGCCGAAGTGTCCAGCGCAAGACCGTCGGCGCTGACCACCAGAGGCATCTGCCCCACCGGCCCCTTGGCATGGGTCAGTTCCACAAGAAGGCGGCTTTGATCGCCCGGAGACAGGAACCTTGGCAACGAGGCAGAGATCACCACGGGATCGCGGATCAGAACGTCCGTCTCGGCGGAACCGACCCCCTTGGGCGACCATGCCACGGCCATCAACCGCACCGTTCCATTGAAGTCGGGGATGTCAAAACGTGCCTCGACCGTGCCGTCCTGGGCCACCGGCAGCAGCCCCGAGAAAAAGGCCACCATCGCTTCGGTCGGTGGCGGGCTTTGCATCCGCACACCGGCATCCGCGTCACCACCGGACCGGACAGAGCCCATGGCTCCGTTCATACCGTCGATCAGGCGGCCATAGATGTCGCGGATCTCGACCCCAAGGCGACGCTGGCCGAAATAGTGACCGGCCGGGTCCGGCGTATCGAACCCGGTCACGTTGAGAATGCCGAGGTCCACCGCGGCAACGGTCACAAAAGCCATCTCTCCCGGCGCTACGTTGTCGATCCTGACCTTGGCCACCAAGGGAGAACGCGGCGCGGATTCCTCTGGAACGTCAAAACCAACCGCCAACCGGGCGTCCCCCGGATCAACAGCCGCATGGGTCAGCCCCAGCGCACGCGCCGGGTTCTGGCCCGCGGTCACATCCATCGGGCGGATCACCTGCGCGGTCACGTATACCCCGGCGCCCCAATCCTCTGTTACCGGCAGGGCCAGCGTGTTTTCCCCTTCGACCACGTCGATGGCCTGCATGGAAACCACCCGGTCCGCCAGCACGGTAATCAGAGCCTTGCCCGCGTAACGCGGCACCATGCGCAGGGTCGCGGTTTCACCGGGTCCATAAGCGGGCTTGTCCAACGACAGCTCCAACATGTCTGGCGCATCAGAGGCATCCGCCGGAGCATACCAGCCCGCCGAGAACCCCATCGAGGCGGCAAGATAGGCCCCGTCCGCGCGAGTGACCACAATCTCGTATTCGCCCCAGTCGACCTCGGCCGCGATCTTTAACGGATCTGCGCCCAACGTTCCCGTCCCCTTGGCAACGGTTTCGCGTGTGGTGACAGGCTCCCAATACCAGTTGCCGTAATTCTGATACCATTGATAGCGGGTGCGCACGCGATTGACCTGCCAGCCGATGTCCATCGCCTGCGGCTGAAGGTCGGGGCCGATGGCGATCACTTCGAACCGCGCTTCGGCGCCCTCGGCGAATTCCTCGGCGGCGGGCTTGATGCCGATCATCGGAGTCGGCGGCGCAACAGACCGGGTGATCCTGCGTTCAACGGGGCGACCCGAAGCTTCGGAAAGGCGCAGGGTCGCGGTGGCCGTCATCGGGCGCCCCTTTGGATCCACGTCCGGCATCGGCAGGGTCAGTTGCGCGGCACCTGTGTCATCGGTTGTCAGATCGGCATCGAAGGTTTCGATCCGCGTCAGCGCGCTGTCGTCATGGCGACCGAACCGGTAGCCGGGAAAGGCCTCCATCCGGGTGCTGGTCGACAGGCGCAATTCGCCGTCGATGTTCAGATCAGCCCCCGGTGCGCCAAAAAGATAACGCGCGTCCACCTCCAGCAACGGCGGTGACAGCGGGTTGATCGGACCCTCTGGCAGGGACAGATCGAAATCAATCCGCTCAGGCACGAAGTCCTCGACCAAGACGGTATCCGATATCAGCGCCTTGCCCTTGGGATCGGCAAAGACCGCCAGCCGCCACGTGCCGCGCGGCACGCCCGGCCCCAGCGGCAGGGCAAAGACATGTCCCCCCGCATCGCCGCCGTCAGAGATATGGCGGGAATACTCCACACCATCGGGACGGGTCAGCACGGCGGTCAACGGCACATCTGACACCGCATCGGCATGGGCGTCGCGCAGCAAGGCGGTGACATTGACCACGTCCCCGGCACGATAGATGCCTCGGTCGGTGGCAAGGAAGGCGTCCAAAGGTCCGGCTGGCGCGCGCCCGGCAACGCCGCGATCGGACAGGTCAAAGGCGGGATCGGTCAGCGACAAAAAGGCCAGATCCTCGTCACCGCGCTTGGCCATGATCAAGGCAGGGGCCGTGCCACCCGTGCCGCGCAGCAGGCCGGGCGCAAATCGGGCCACGCCATCGGCATCGGTGGTCACGGTTTCCAGCACGCGGTTTGCCTCGGCCAGCAGCGTAACCTCCAGCCCCACCATGGCGCTGGCATCGCCAAGATTGCGGGCAAAGACCGTCAGCCCGTCGGTGCCCTGCATGGTGGTCAGTCCGATGTCGGACAGGATGAACCATTGTGTGGCCCGGCGGCCCTCACCGTTTTTGGGATCGGGCACGGCGGCTGTCAGTGCATAGATGCCGGCGGGCAGATCGCCCAGCACATCGCCCATCGGCAGGCGGGTCAGCATGTCGGCGTTCAACCGGTTTTCAACCACACCGGTGCCGCGCCAGATCTCTTCGGCCACATCGCGGGCAAGGTATTCCTCGTCATAGCGGCCCAGCGGGCTGCCAAAATAGTTCTCTTGCATGGCGCGGATCAGGTTGCGGTCCGACACGCGGCGCAAAACCAACTCGACCTCGTCAAGATTGACCGTTTCGATCGGCAGGCCCGCATCGGCGGTGCGCGGCAGAACATAAGCGCGTCCCGGAAAGCCCAGCGTCGGGGTGCGGTCGCTGACATAGGCCGTGATCGGCACGTCACGGGCCAGTTCCTCGCCGGACTTTGCAGGCAGTCCGGCTCGGAAGGTGATGGTGTAGCGTGCGCCGTGTTCCACGCCGGTCACGCAGATACGTTCGTCATCCTGCACCACCGCCAAACGCGGGTCCGGCAATTTTACATAAGGTGCGTAGTCCTGCCCGACGCGCACCAGCGGTTCGTTGAAGCTGGCACAGATACGGGGCGCGGCGGTGTCGGCTTCGACGATGTGGTCATCCACACGAAAGCCGTATTTGCCGATGGCATCGTCCAGCAAAGCCGAGACATCGGCCCGCGGCGCGATGGTTTCGCCCAGCCGCAGCGCCGGGATCATCAGTCGGCCACGTTTGTCCGCCTCCAGCGCGCGCGCCATGTCATAAAGCGCGGTGATCCGGTGCGCATCTTCACCCGCCCTCAGGTAGGCATTGACCGAGGCCAGAAAGGCGCGGTTCGTGTACTTGCGCTTGTCCGCGCCCTGCACCTTGGTCAGATATTCGGTCGACCATTGCCCGTATTGCAGCCACAGCGCCGGGTCGTCGTTCTGGGCCAGCGCCGCGCCGGTCCAGTGGATCGCATCGCGCATGTCACCGCTGTCGCGTGCCTTTGTCGCCGCATCCAGCAGCGTCCGCACTGTCCATTGCCCGCCGCCATGGCGCACGGCCAGATCCATTGCCTCTGCCAGAGCACGCTCAAGGTCGCGCTCGCTCAGGAACCCAAGGTCGGAAACGCGGGTGCGCGCCCGGTCCAGCACCTCGGAAGGGGTCGTGACGACGCGCCCGGATACCGCCCCTTCAAAGGACGCCCGGTCGGAAACCTCGGACTTGGGAAAGCAGGAATTGTTGCGGCTGTTGAAGGTGAAAGCGATGCAGCCCTCTGTATCAAGACAGGCCGTCTGACAGGCATCAAGCGATGTGTCGAAAAGGCTTTGCAGGTCGGTGCCCACGTAATCGAGGTCGCGCGTGACGACGTACCGTCGTTCCGGGACCGGCTCCTCTGCATGAACGGAAGACATGCCAAGGATGGCCACGGCGAGGCCGAGAGCAAAGCGACGCATCGAAAAGCTCCTTTCAGAATAATGCCTCTCATCGTGGCATGCAGGGTGGTTCAAAACAAGGATTCTAAGGGTCCGGGATTCCTGACCCCGGGCCAAGGAGGACCGGCGCGGGTTAAGAGGATGTTCACGTTGACTTGGCAAGAGTCGGCAGGGTCTGCATGGAGGGCATGGCATGAACATGGCCGATCGCCTGGCCGAGGAACGGCGCGCACGGCTGGCCGCGGAACGGCTATTGGAACAGAAACAGGCCGAGCTGTTCGAGGCGAACCGCAGGCTTGGGCGCCATGCCTTGGAACTCCGCAACGAAATTCAGGAGACCCGGACAGAGGTCAAGGTTGTCCGCGACGAAAACAAGCGCGTGATGCACCAGCTGGGCGAAGCCACGCAAAAGATCGAGGTTGTTACCGAACAGCTGTGGAGCGCGCTGGAAACCATGCGCGACGGCTTTGCCATGTACGACCAGAACAGGCGGCTGGAACTGGCCAACCCGGCCTATCTGCACATCTTCGAAGGCGTCGAAAGCATCGCGCCGGGCGCATCCTACGACCACGTGCTGGACATCATGGTCGAAGAGGGGATCGTCGACCTCCAAGGCGAAAAACCTCGGGATTGGATACGCCGCATCCGCGCCCGGTGGGAATCAGATCCGATCCCGAATGAAACGCTGCGATTGTGGAACAACCGTTTCGTCAAGCTGCGGGACAGGCGCTTGCCGGACGGCGGCATCGTCAGCCTTGGCGTGGACATCACCGGGCTGATGCGCATGTGGTCCGCGGTCGAGGAAATGCCCGACGGCTTTGTCATGTACGATGACGAGGATCGCCTGCTGATGTGCAACCAGCAGTACAAGGATATCTACGCCAAAAGCGCCCCGGCCATGCAGCGCGGCACGACTTTCGAGGAAATCCTGAGATACGGACTGGACCGCGGCCAATACGCCGAGGCCGTCGGGCGTGAAGAGGAATGGCTGGACCAGCGCCTGACCGCGCATCGCAATTCGGAAACAGAACTTGAACAACAACTGGAAGATGGCCGCTGGCTGCGTGTTTACGAACGGGTCACACGCGACGGCGGGCGCGTTGGCCTGCGCGTGGACATCACCCAGATCAAGCAGGATCAGGAACGCCTGAAAGAGGCCATGATACGGGCCGAAGCCGCCAATCGGGCCAAATCGTCCTTCCTTGCCAACATGAGCCACGAAATCAGGACCCCGATGAACGGCGTCGTCGGCATGGCGGACCTGTTGATGGACACCGATCTGGGCGAAGAACAGGAACTTTACGCCGAAACCATCCGCAGTTCGGGCGAGGCGCTGCTGGTCATCATCAACGACATCCTCGACTATTCCAAGATCGAGGCCGAAAAGCTTCAACTGCACCCCGAACCTTTCGATCTGGAACGCGCGATCCACGAGGTCGTGATGCTGTTGCAGCCCACCGCGCGCGACAAGGAAATCGCGCTGCTGGTCGATTACGACATGTTCCTGCCCACCCGGTTCATCGGGGACGCGGGCCGGATACGCCAGATCCTGACCAACCTGCTGGGCAATGCGGTGAAATTCACGGTGCAGGGCCATGTGCTGGTGCGCGTCGTCGGCGTGCCCGGCAACGATGGCGACTCGGCGATCCATATCACGGTGGAGGACACGGGCATCGGCATCCCCCCCGACAAGGTCGACCATGTTTTTGGCGAATTCAATCAGGTCGAGGACGAGCGCAACCGCAAGTTCGAGGGCACCGGGCTGGGGCTGGCCATCACACGCCGGCTTGTCGAGCTGATGGGGGGGGAGGTTTGGGCGGATTCCGAACTGGGCAAAGGCAGCTGTTTCGGTCTGCGCGTTATTCTCCCAACAGAGGAACCTGCCGTTTTTGAAACGGTGCGCCTGCCGGGGCACCTTTCCCGCGTGCTGGTGGTGGATGACCACAATGCCAACCGTGAGATCCTGTCCAAACAGCTGGGCATCATCGGGTTGACGGCCGAGTTCTGCAAAACCGGGTCCGAGGCGATCGACGCCATGGCAACACGGCCCGACCTGTTGCTGATCGAACAGGATCTGCCCGACATGGCCGGAGAGGATCTGGCCGCGCAGATCGTCCGCCGCGGCGGCAGCATCCCCATCATTCTCATGGCCGACAACCCCGCTCAGGTTACGCCCCGTCCCGGCGTGGAATTTGCCGCTGTTCTGCAAAAACCGGTGCCTCGGCGCGCCTTGTTTTCCGCGTTGGAAAAGATCGAGGTGGCCGAATACCCCGAGGACGCCCCGAACGAACCCACAAGGAAAACGCCGCCCCCAGCGCCCAAGCTGTCCACCCCCCAAACAGACGGCCCGCTGGATGTACTTGTGGCCGAAGACAACAAGACCAACCAACTGGTCTTCAGCAAGATGGCAAAGTCTTTCAACGTGACGCTGCGCTTTGCCAACAACGGGATCGAGGCGGTCGCTGCCTATCGCGAACAACGCCCCGACATGATCTTTATGGATATTTCAATGCCGCAAATGGATGGCAAACAGGCAACCCGCGAAATTCGCGCCCTTGAAGGCGGCGGGCCGCAGGTGCCGATCATCGCGGTCACCGCCCATGCCATGACCGGAGATCGCGAGGCCATTCTCGAGGCCGGGCTGAACGATTACCTGACCAAGCCGTTGCGCAAGGCAGCGTTGGCCGAAAAGATCGACCTTTATGGGCCGCAACAGGCGCGCCGGGCGGCGTCGTAACGCGGGTCAGGCCGCAGCGGCCTCTGCCGTCCTCAGAAAGACCGGGCGATCCGGTTCGGACATATCAGGTTGAAAACGATAGCCGCCAAGGTCGAAATCGGTCAGTCCCGTTGCATCGGTCAAACGTCTCTGGATGATATAGCGCGCCATGGCCCCCCGGGCGCGTTTGGCAAAAAAGCTGACGATCTTGGGACCACCCGGCTTGTCTTCCATGAACTGCGGCGTGATCACGCGCAGGTTCAGCGCCTTGAGAGGGACGGCCCCGAAATACTCCTGGCTTGCGCAATTCACCAGAACATCGGTGTTCAATGCCTCTGCCTGTGCGCGCAGGGCCTTGGCAATTTCATCCCGCCAATAATCATACAGGTTGCCGCCGCGCCGTGTCTTCAGCCGCGACCCCATTTCCAGCCGATAGGCCTGAATCCCGTCCAGTGGACGCAACAGGCCGTACAGCCCGGACAGGATGCGCAGATGTTCCTGCGCCCAGTCCATCTCCTCGGCCTCCAGCGTGCCCGCCTCAAGGCCAAGATATGTATCCCCCGCAAAGGCAAGCGCGGCCGGGCGCAGATCCTCGGCCCCCGGTGTCTCGGAAAAGGCGCGGAACCGGTCACGGTTCAGCTTCGCCAGATCGTCCGACAGATCCATCAACCCCTTGAGATCCTTCAGGGTCAGATTGCGCGCTGTCTTGGCCAAGCGCTGCGCATCCGCCTCGAAATCGGGGGCGGTCATCGCCTCTGTCCGTTCTGTCCAGTCCAGCCGCTTGGCCGGCGAGATCACGACGAGCACCATCAGCCTCCATCCTTGCCTGAGTGTCCTACGCAGTTAGTGCGGCAACGCGCCAAGGTCCAGCGTGGCAGGCCGCTTAACCTGCGCCGTCCTGCAAGACCGTCCAGAAGGCCGCGCCGAACCGTTCCGCCCGCTTGTCCCCCAATGCCTGACACAGGGCGCCTTCGCTGGACGGCGGTCGGTCTGCAATCTTGGCAAGCAGCGACGCGGAACAGGACAGCGGCTTGTCGGTCCCATCGGGGCCGCGCAACAATTCGGCCTGCGCCGCCATCAGCGCGTCATAGGTTTCTCCCGCCCCGCGCGCCGCCAGTTTTCGACGCCGGGGGTGGACCTCTCCCGCCTCGGCGTTCAGCACCTCAAGGAAAGCCGCCCCGTAGCGTTCCAGCTTTTTCGCGCCAATCCCGTTGACCCGCGCCATATCATCAAGGTTGGTCGGCCGCCGTTCGGCCATTTCGATCAGGGTACGGTCCGGAAAGATCATATAGGGCGGCACCTGTGCATCCCGCGCAAGCGCCGTGCGTTTGGCCTTCAGGGCCGAAAACAGCGGCGCGTCTTCCTCAGGCACCAGCGCCTTGACCGCCGGGCGCCGTTCGGTGGCCCGGGCAACGGCATCCTTGCGCAACTTGATCGTTTCCTCACCCCGCAGGATCGGGCGCGCGCGCTCTGTCATGACAAGCGCCCCGTGGCGTTCGGCGTCCGGGCGCATCAGGTCATGCCCCATCATTTGTCGGAACACAGCCTGCCACTGACCCCGGCTCAGATCCTTGCCCACACCGAAGGTTGGCAAACCATCGTGGCCACGTTGCAGGATCTTGTCGGTTTCCTTGCCCATCAGGATGTCGATCAAATGCCCCGCGCCAAAGCTTTCGTCGGTACGAAGCGCCGCGGACAGCGCCTTGCGCACCGCCTCGGTCCCATCGAACAGGTCTGGCGGACTGTCGCAAAGATCGCATTTGCCACAGGCCTCGGCCTCTTCACCGAAATAGCCCAACAGCGCCTGCCGCCGACAGCCCAGCGCCTCGGCCAGCCCCAACAGCGCGTTCAGCCGACCGTGATCGGCCCCGCGCCGTTCCGGCGGGGCCATGCCCTCATCGATCTGGGCACGCCGCAGACGAATGTCCTCGGGGCCGTATAGCGTGAGGGTCTCTGCCGGGGCGCCATCGCGGCCCGCACGACCGATTTCCTGGTAATAGGCCTCGATCGACTTGGGCAGATCGGCGTGGGCCACCCAGCGGATGTCCGGTTTGTCGACTCCCATGCCAAAGGCCACGGTGGCTACAACGATCAACCCGTCCTCGGTGGCAAAACGCTCTTCGACCTGCCGACGATCTTCCGCCTCCATCCCACCGTGATAATGGCAAGCGGCGTGCCCCTGTTCCCGCAGCGCGCGGGCGATGCCCTCGGTCTTGGCACGGGTGCCGCAATAAACAATGCCGGATTGTCCCCTACGGGCATCGGCAAAATTCAGAATCTGCGCGCGCGGCCCGTCCTTGGGTTGAAAAGCCAAATGGATGTTCGGCCTGTCAAACCCGCGCAAAAAGGTGCGCGGGGCCGCACCGTCGAACAACCGCGTCACCATCTCTTCGCGGGTTTCCACATCCGCAGTCGCGGTAAAGGCCGCCAGAGGCACGTCAAGCGCACGCCGCAATTCGCCGATACGCAGATAATCGGGCCGGAAATCATGGCCCCATTGGCTGACGCAATGCGCCTCGTCCACCGCAATCAGCGAAACGCCCGCCTGCGCCAGCATCCGCTGCGTGCCGGTATTCGCCAATCGTTCGGGCGCAAGGTACAAAAGCTTCAGTTCACCGGAATGCAGCATGTCCCAGACAGCGTCCGTTTCATCCTGTGTATTGCCAGAGGTCAGCGCCCCGGCAGCCACCCCCGCCTCGCGCAATCCACGCACCTGATCCCGCATCAAGGCAATCAATGGCGAAATCACCACCGTCACCCCGGCGCGCATCAAGGCAGGCAGTTGAAAACACAGCGACTTGCCACCGCCCGTTGGCATGATGGCCAGCACGTTTTCCCCTGCCGCGACGGTCTCGACAATCTCGCCCTGCCCCGGGCGAAATGCGTCAAAGCCGAAAATCTCTTGCAAAAGCGCCTCGGCGCCCCCGGCATCGCGCGGCATGGAAAACCTGTCGGATTATCTGGAACTGCTCTCGATCCAGACAATCACATACTAAGATTCGGTGAATCAACCCCTGACCGCCACAATATCAGCCAAGCACCCGCCGCTTCTTCTGTCCTGAAATATCCCGGGGGTGTCCCGCAGGGACGGGGGCAGAGCCCCCTCTTCAGTAGAACAGCGCCACGTTGTTCGCGAGGATGATCTGCAGTGCATAAACCCCGATCAACGTGATCAGCGGCGCCAGATCCAGCCCACCCATGGGCGGCAGGATGCTTCGAATGCGCGAATAGACCGGCTCCAGCAGGCGGTTCAGCCCGTCCCAGATCTGTCCGACCAGCGGCTGACGCAGGTTCAGGATCTGAAAGTTGATGAGCCAACTCATGATGACATGCGCGACGATGATGAAAACCGCGATGCTGAGAAGCATGTTCAGGATCTGAAAGAGCGACTGCATCTGTTGGGCCTTTCCTCGTGCTGCCTGTTGCCAAACAGGTATGCGCAGATTGCATTAAGGACAAGTGTGCCGCGAGGTCCCGATTGACGCGGTTTTGCCTGCGCAGCATCAAGGACGCAAAGGAGCCTTGCCATGTACCCTTTCCTGCGCCTTGCCCGGAACGCTTTTCTTGCCCGCCGCGCGCCGCGGCTCGGCCTGCTCGAAACCCATGTGTCGACCCATGTCTGCCAGCCCTGGGACCTTGATCTCTGGGTCGAACTGAACAATGGCCGGACCCTGACGATCTACGATCTGGGGCGGATCCCGTTGGCCTATCGGACCGGGTTGATCGACGTGTTGAAACGCGAAGGCTGGGGCCTGACGGTGGCCGGCTCGGTTGTCCGCTATCGCCGCCGCGTCCGGCTGTTCGACAAGGTCGAGATGCATTCGCGGGTCCTCGGCTGGGACAAACGGTTTATCTACATTGATCAGTCGATGTGGAAATCCGATGGCGAATGCTCCAGCCATGCGGTCTTTCGCACGGCGCTCACCGATGCCAACGGCATCGTGACCACCGATCGGTCGATCCGCGCCTTGGGCGGTGTCGATCAAACGCCGGTCCTGCCGGACTGGGTCCAGAAATGGATCGAGGCCGAGGACGCCCGCCCCTGGCCCCCGGCCACCCAAAACGCCCCCGATGTGATCGCCAGCCAGAACGCTGCCTGACGGCCCGCATCACGCAGGGGCAGCAATCCCCTTGCCTCTGCCCCCCCTCATGGGTTCTATCCCCCCATTGCGCAGGGGGCAGGCATGGCACATCCGACAAAACGGCAACGCATCTGGGGCTGGATGTTCTTCGACTGGGCGCAACAGCCCTATGCGACGCTTGGCCTGACCTTTATCTTCAGCCCCTATTTCGCGGCCGTCGCTGCACAGTTTTTTCTGACTCAGGGCGCCGAAGCCGATGTGGCCAAGGCCAATGCGCAAAGCCTCTGGTCCTCGGCCCAGACGTTGGCCGGACTGGCCATTGCCTTTTCCGCGCCTCTCCTTGGTGCCTGGGCGGATGCCACCGGGCGCAAACGGCCATGGTTCTGGCTCTTCACCATGATCGCGATCCTCTGCGCCTTTCTTTTGTGGGAGCTGGAACCGGACGGATCAGGGCTTTACCTCGCGCTGGCGCTGTTCTGGGTCGGGTTCGTGGCCAGCGAATCCGCCTTCAACCTGAACAATGCGATCTTGCCGAGCCTTGGAACCCCCGAAGAGGTCGGGCGCATTTCCGGAACCGCCACCGCCTTTGGCTATTGGGGCGGCGTGCTGTCGCTGTTCATCATGTTGCTGTTCTTTGCCGAAAACGAAACCGGCAAAACGCTGATCGGCCTGTCCCCGCCCTTTGGCCTTGATCCCGAGGCACGCGAAGGCACGCGGTTTGTCGGGCCTTTCATCGGGTTTTGGTTCGCGGTCTTCCTGATCCCCTTCTTCATGTGGAACCACGACGACCCGCTGGAGCGCAAGACCCCCGGCAGCGTGCGCAAGGTTCTGAGCGACCTCTGGCAGACCATCCGCCGGGTATCGGGCCGCAAGTCCACGCGCAGCTTCCTGCTGTCGTCGCTGTTCTACCGCGACGCGCTGACCGCGCTTTATGCCTATGGCGGCATATATGCGACGCTGGTGCTGGAATGGCAGGTTATTCAGGTCGGCGTTTTCGGCATCATCGCCGCCATCGCGGCCGCTGTCCTGTCGTGGGTCGGCGGTCTCGCAGATCAGAGGTTCGGCCCGAAACCGGTGATCCGGGTTTGCATCTGGGTGCTGATCCTTGTCGGTTGCGTCATCGTCGGCATGTCCCGCGAAAGCCTCTTCGGCCTGCCGCTGGCCGAAGGTTCGCTGGTGCCGGACGTGGTCTTTTACATCTGCGGCGCGATTATCGGCGGCACGGGCGGCGCGCTGTACTCTGCCTCGCGCAGCATGATGGTGCGCCATTGCGATCCGCAGCGACCGGCCGAAGGCTTTGGCCTGTTTGCACTGGCGGGCAAGGCGACCGCCTTTCTGGCACCTGCGCTGATCACCCTGTTCACCTATGTGACACAGTCCAACCAGCTTGGCTTCCTCCCCGTCATCGGGCTTTTCCTGCTTGGGCTCATTCTGCTAGCATGGGTTCATCCGCAGGGAGAAACACCCGCATGATCCGTTTTCTGACGACCATTTCACTTGTCCTCGTGCTGGCCGCCTGTGGCGGCGGTGGGCGCGACATTTCCGGCGCCCGCACTCCGGCCCGTCCGCTGGACCCGGTCCTTTCCTCGAAACAGGCAAAGCAGCTTTTCGGCGCCAAGGCGCAGGCCTCGGGCCAATCCTCGGCCCCGATCGGCGGCTATGCCAAGGGCTGTCTTGCCGGTGGCGTGCAACTGGCCGAAACCGGCCCCACGTGGCAGGCCATGCGCCTCAGCCGCAACCGCAACTGGGGCCACCCGGAACTGATCGACTACGTACAGGACCTCAGCCGCAAGGCCGCGCAACAACCGGGGTGGAACGGGCTTTACCTTGGCGATTTCAGCCAGCCGCGCGGCGGCCCGATGCTGACAGGACACCGCAGCCACCAGATCGGTCTGGACGCCGACATCTGGCTGCGCCCGGCTGACAACCTGAACCTGTCCGTCAAGGCGCGTGAAAACATCTCGTCCATTTCGCTGCGCCGCGCCAACGGGGCCTATACCAACGACAAATGGACCAAGCAGCACCACGAGATCATCAAGGCCGCCGCCAGCGACCCGCGGGTTGCGCGGATATTTATCTTTCCCGGTGCCAAGGTGCAGATGTGCAAGGATGAAAAGGGCGACAAGTCATGGCTGCGCAAAGTGCGCCCATGGTGGGGGCACCATTACCATTTCCATGTCCGCCTGAGCTGTCCCAAGGGGGCCGATGGCTGCGTTGATCAGGCCGAACCGCCCGCAGGCGACGGCTGTAAAGAGGCCGAAGGCTGGGTTGACCGCATCCTGAACCCGCCTCCGCCCGATCCAAACGCCAAACCCGCGCCGCCACGACGCGAACTGACGCTGGGCGATCTGCCGCGCGCATGCGCGGATGTGCTGGCCGCCAACTGATCCGCCGCGGATGGCCGTTCCTTTCCCTCGCCTGCGGGCGCTGGTCCTGTCCTGCGCCTGCCTGGCCGCACTTGGCGCATGTGCTGCCGAAACAGCCTCGGGTGTGCAGATCAGCAGCAGACTTGCCTTTCCGCCCGGCCCCGAGGCTTTGGGCGGTTTTTCCGGGCTGGAACTCTCAGAGGACGGCAACGCCTTTACTGCTCTGTCCGATCGCGGCCTGCTGGTCACCGGTCGGCTGATCCGCAAAGGCGGCAAGCTGTCTGGACTGACAGTTGATGACATCACGCCCCTCCGCAATCCCGCAGGCCGCCCGGTCCGAGGGTTTCGCGCCGATTCCGAAGGTCTTGCCCGCGCGCCGGATGGCACCCTGTTCGTTTCCTTCGAAGGCCTGCACCGCGTCATGGCCTACACAGATCTGTCGCGCAGCACCGCCTTGCCAGTCCCGGACGCCTTTCGCAGGCTGCAAGGCAATTCCGGGCTTGAGGCACTGGCCGTAAACAAGGACGGGCATCTCTACACGCTGCCCGAACGCTCGGGGCATCTCACCCGCCCCTTCCCCGTCTGGCGCTTTGACGGCACAAACTGGAGCCAGCCTTTCTCGATCCCGCGCAGCGGTGGCTTTCTTCCGGTCGGCGCGGATTTCGGACCCGATGGACGCCTCTACCTGCTCGAACGGGAATTCACAGGCTTCGCCTTTCGGTCCCGCGTCCGCCGCTTTACCTTGTCGAACGACAGGGTCACCCAAGAAGAAACCCTGCTGGAAACCCCGCACCACACCCATGGCAACCTCGAAGGTCTCTCTGTCTGGCGCGACGCAGGCGGCGCTCTTCGCCTGACGATGATCTCGGACGACAACTTCAAAAGCTTCCTGCGCAGCGAATTTGTCGAATACCGCCTTGTCGAGTGACCCGGGGAATCTCTTGACGCCGCCGCACCCGACCCTGTAAGCCCGCGCAATCCGAAAATCCGGATCAAGTCCCCGCAACCTTGTCAAAAACGGGTCACACATGACACGCGCACATCTTCCCGGCATTCTTGCCATGGCGGCCATTGTTCTGGCCTCCAATATCCTCGTCCAGTTCCTCTTTGGTCAATGGCTGACCTGGGGCGCTTTCACCTATCCGCTGGCCTTTCTGGTCACCGACCTGATGAACCGCATCTACGGCGCCGCCGCCGCCCGGCAGGTGGTCTTTGCCGGTTTCATCGTCGGTGTCTTCTGCTCGATCATCGGAACGCAGGTCATGCTGCAAGGCGACGGCTTCACCTATCCCGCCGTCACGCTCAGGATCGCCATCGGGTCGGGCCTTGCCTTTCTGACCGCCCAGTTGATCGACGTTTCGATCTTTGACCGGTTGCGCGAAGGCAGCTGGTGGCGGGCGCCTCTCGCCTCAACGCTGATCGGCTCGACACTGGATACGGCACTGTTCTTCACCATCGCCTTCTCGGCACAGCTCAGCTTCATTGAACCGGGCAACGACGTGTCCTGGGCCAACGAGGTGCTGCCCTTCCTTGGCGCGGGCCCCTCCACGCCGCTCTGGATTTCGCTGGCGGTGGCCGACTGGATGGTCAAACTCAGCCTCGCTCTGCTGGCGCTGATCCCCTTCCGGATGATCGTTTCCAAGGCACTGCCGAATCGAAATCACGCCTGAGACGCAAAAAAGACTTTGTGGTTTGCCATACCCGTGGCACCATCATCTTGCGTTTTCAACAGCTGAAAGGAGGTGATCCAGTGTCTAGAGAAGCATTGGAGAGAGGTGTCGGAACAGTTCGGAGGATGACGCTCTAGGGCAGCCCCTGGGCGCGTTCAGCCCCCGAATTGGCAGAGCCTAACCGGCCCCGCCTCCGTATTCTCGAAGGGTCGCTGATCTGGCGGCCCTTTTTACTTTTTCCTGCCCGACAGACGGCCCCATGCTCCGCATCAGCGATCAGATCACAATCGAAGACTGGGAACTGACCGAACAGTTCATCCGGGCCTCCGGCCCCGGCGGGCAAAACGTGAACAAGGTCTCCACCGCCGTTGAATTGCGGTTCGAGGCAGAACGCTCTCCCAACCTGCCACAACCGGTCAAGACACGGCTGCGCAAACTGGCCGGGCGGCGCTGGACCAAGGATGGCGCGGTGGTGATTCAGGTGGATGACACCCGCAGCCAGGCCCGCAACCGCGATCTGGCCCGCGAAAGGCTGGCCGAACTGATCGAAAAGGCCACACATAAACCCAAACGCCGCATCCCGACCAAGCCCACCCTCGGATCCAAGAAACGCCGCCTTCAGGCCAAGAAACAACGCGGCGAGGTCAAGTCCCTGCGCGGCAAGGTCGATCCGGAAAACTGATCCCGGTCTTCTTCTTGGCTGAAATACTCCCGCCGGAGGCCACCCGAGGATCCGGCCCAAAGCCGGATCCAAGACATCCTGCGCGCGTCAGCGCACAACTGGATCAGAACCGGTCCAGCAAACGGTCAAGATAGTTGCGCTCCTCCTCGGGACGATCCAGCTCGCCCGACCGTTTGCGCAATTCTCCCAGCAGTTCCTCGGCCCGGCGATAGACATCCTGCCCCTGCAACAGACCTTCGTCCGTTCCGACACGGCCCGTATTTCCGGTGTTGCGGCCCAATGGGTCGCGTTGTTGGCCGGGGTCTCCGCCTTGAGCGAACCCCTGCTCGCCGGTCCGTTGTTGCTGCTGTTGCGCCAGCGCTTCGCCAAGATTGCGCATACCTTCCCGCAGCGCCTCAAGGGCCCGCGATTGCTGGTCGATCGCACGACCCAGATCGCCGTCCCGCAAGGCGCGCTCCGCGCCGTCCATTGCGCCATCAGCCCGCTCCAGCGCTTCGGCCGCGCGTTCCCCTGCCTCGGTCCCCTGACCGGGCAAGGCCTGTCGTTGGCGGTTCAACTCGTCGCGCAGAGCACGCTGACGATCCGCCAGTTCATCGGCAAGGTCGCCGCCCTGTCCCTGATCGCCCGGATCACGTCCGTCACCCCCCCCTTGCTGGCCGGGTTGCCCCTGCGGCCCTTGCTGTCCGGGCTGGCGCTGGCCATTGTTCAGGTCACGGAACGCTTCGTCCGACAGTTCCTGCTGTTCGCGCAAGGTGTCGGCCAGCCCTTCCATCGCCTGTTCGCCCGGCGATTGACCACCGCCGCCCGGGCCCTGCGTCATCTGCATATTGTCCAGCATCTCCTGAAGCTGGCGCATCGCTTCTGCGGCCTCGGCCATGCGGCCTTGCTCCATCAGTTCCTGAATCCGGTCCATCATGCGCTGGATGTCGTCCTGAGACATCTGGATCATGTTCTGCGGATCCATCGGCTCGGCGTTCGGATCGCGCTCCCGCGCCTGCTGCTGGGCCAACTGGCGCATGTAATCACGCGTCGCTTCGCGCAGTTCCTGCATCAGTTCGGCAATTTCCTGGTCCGTGGCCCCGTTCTTCATCGCCTCTTCAAGGCGTTCGCGGGCCCGTTCCATCCGCTGACGGGCATCCTCCAGATCGCCCTCTTCCATCTCCAACGCCAGGTCCCACATCGCCTGCGCCAGGTCCTCTTGCTTTTCGTCGGTGATGGCGCCGTATTTCGCCAGGGTCTCCAGCCGCTTGTTCAATGCGCGCAGTTTCATGAACTGGATGTCCTTGCGGAACAGATCATCTGGTTCGTTGAGGATCGTCTTGAAGATCATCACGATCATCGGTGCGTTCTCGCGGTTCCACAGCAGGGATTGCCGCTGTTCGATCAACGCCGCGGCGACCGGGTCAAAGAACCGCCGCCCCGGCATGACCAGCGCCTCCGGCTCGGACAGGCCAAGCTGGCCGCGTCCGTCCTGCACTTCCAGCGACAGCTTCACAGGCAGATTTGCCCAAGGGTGCAACGAGAAATTCCCCACAAGGGATTCCGTGAATTCCGAACGATCGCCCGCCACGGGCATCGGCAGCGGCACTTCGATGGTATCGCGCGGCTCGGGCGCGATGGCGCGGCCATAGCGGCGATCGACCGCGTCCAGATCAAGCGAGAACCGCGCCACGCCCATCACGACCCCGTGGTCGTCCAGCGCGGAATAGGGGATCTGCGCCTCACCCTCGTAACTGACTTCGATCTCGCCGTTGCGTGTCACGCTGGGGGCTGCATCGGGGATCATGGCGATTTGCCAGACCCGGCCACCGGGCCCGTCAACCGCCAGCTCCCCGGACCGCAGCACGGCAAAATCCTGTGCGGTTTCGCTTGCTTCCTCCGGGGACAGATCGCGCCCCGAAATGCTTTCCCGAATGCTGAGCGCGCCAACTTCGCCATACATGCGCAGGGTGATTTCAGCCCCTTCAGGGACCTCCAGATCCGGCGCGGTGATGTCGTTGAGATACACCGATGGCAAGCGGGTGTAGGCCGGCGGCTGCATCCAGCCCTCCCATGCCGGACCGGCGGCAAGGTCCGGTCCACCCGCCCCCATACCGGTCACGGATTGAACCCGGACCAGCGATCCGAAGAGGATCGCCACCGACAGCGCCAGCAGAGCGACATAGCGCAGCGCCAGCGGATCGTTGCGCGACACCCTCAGATCAGGTTCCACCGCGCGTGCCTGTGCCAGACGTGCGCGCATCCGCTTTTGGTGCGCGCGCCACACGGCGGTCGAGGCCGCATCCCCGTCGCCAATGGCCTGCGTATCCAGCGCAGCCTGAATCGGGTTCCCCTTGAGCGTTCCGTCCAGCCGCAGGATCGCCGCCTCGCGTGAAGGCCAGCGGAACCGCCGTGCCCCGTACCACAGCCCCCAAGACGCGCCCAACGCCAGAACCGCCCCGGCAACCCAGACCCATTCCACCGCGACCTCGTCCTGCAAACCCAGCATCAGCAGGGCAAGGGCAAAGATGACGACGGACCAAAGCGGCCAGAACGCGCGGGCCGCCCGCTCGGCCACCATGCCCAAACGGGTCAGGGCCAGCGGCAGGCGCAGGGTGCGAAAGATCTCGGGAATGTCGGTCCGGTTCGGGGCCATATCGCTCCTCGCAGGGTCAGCCTGCGAGGAGGATACCTCACAGCCACACGGGGATGGTATCGCGATTTATGATATCGTCAAAGGAGGGCCGTGGGCGGATAACCGCGAATTGATCGCCACTGACAAGCACTTCGGGCACCAGCGGGCGGCTGTTGTATTCGCTGGCCATCACCGCACCATATGCCCCGGCAGAGCGGAAAGCGACCAGATCACCGGCCTGAACCGGTGGCATCAGCCGCCCCTTGGCAAAGGTGTCCCCGGTTTCGCAGACCGGTCCGACGATGTCATAGGGCAAAAGCTCAGCGCCCGGCTTTGCCTCTTTTACAGGCACGATCTCGTGATGTGCCTCGTACATGGCCGGTCGGATGAGGTCATTCATCGCCGCGTCGAGAATCAGGAAATCGCGACCTTCGCCCTGTTTGACGTAGATAACACCGCTCACCAGCAACCCGGCGTTGCCGACGATCAGCCGGCCCGGTTCAATCTCGATCTCGCATCCGAGATGGCCCACCGTCCGCTGGATCAGCGCGCCGTAATCCATCGGTAAAGGCGGTGCTTCGTTCGAACGCGCATAGGGAATGCCCAGACCGCCGCCCAGATCGAGCCGCGTGATCTGATGCCCGTCCGCCCGCAGGACCTCGGTCAGTTCGGCAACTTTTTTGTAGGCTTGCTCGAAAGGTTCAAGCTGGGTCAGCTGGCTGCCGATGTGCACGTCGATGCCCACCACCTTGAGCCCCGGCAGGCGTGCGGCCTCGGCGTAGACGTCGCGCGCGCGGGCAATCGGGATGCCGAACTTGTTTTCGCTTTTGCCGGTGGCGATCTTCGCATGGGTCTTGGCGTCCACATCCGGGTTGACCCGAAGCGTGATCGGGGCCTCGACCCCCATGGCGCTGGCCACCTCCGAGATGACCCGCATCTCGGGTTCGCTTTCGACGTTGAATTGACGGATGCCACCTTCCAATGCGGCGCGGATTTCGCCGCGCGTCTTGCCCACGCCGGAAAAGACGATCCGTTCGCCCGGGACGCCCGCGGCCTTGGCCCGCGCATATTCCCCGCCCGAGACCACGTCCATACCGGCCCCTTCGGCGGCAAGCGTTTTCAGGATCGCCTGGTTCGAGGCCGCCTTCATCGCGTAACAGACCAGATGCGGGCCCCAGTTCAGCGCCTCGTCGAACAGCCGGAAATGCCGCACGAGAGTCGCCGAGGAATACAGGTAGAAGGGAGCGCCCACAGCCGCCGCTATCTCGGCCACCGGCACGTCTTCGGCATAGAGCTGCCCGTCGCGATACAGAAAATGATCCATGCCCGCGCTTTAGCCGAGAGCGCGAAAGGGGGCCAGCCCCCTCTTGGCCTGACGGCCAATTCACCCCCGGGATATTTAAGGACAGAAGAAGCGCCACTTGGGTCTTTTTGGTTATCGGCGGACCGGTAGCCGGGGTTTTTGGGGTCTTTCCCCTCTTGCCCGGGTGGTGCCCAAGCCGCACTCTGGGTTCCGGGAGGATCGCAGATGCATGAGACCATCACAGCCGGAAATGTGGCCGTAGTCACGGGAGGGGCGTCGGGGATCGGACGCGAAATGGCGCGGCAGCTGGCCGGGCATGGAATGCGCGTCTGCATCGCCGACATGGGCGGCGACGCTTTGGAAACGGCGGTCAGCGATACCGGCGCGGCCCTTGGCATGGCCACCGATGTCTCGGACGTTGGCCAGTTGCGGCGGCTCAAGTCCAAGGTCGAAGAAATGCTTGGGCCGGTGAACCTGTTGATGAACAATGCCGGAATCCAGCCGGGCAGTTCCATCTTTGATGCCGAGGGCAACTGGGAAAGGATCCTTGCGGTCAATCTGTGGGGGGTGGTGCGGGCGTCGCAGGTCTTTGGCCCCGATATGGCCGCCTCTGGCAAACCCGGACTGATCGTGAACACCGGGTCCAAGCAGGGGATCACCACGCCGCCCGGCGATCCGGCGTACAATGTGTCGAAGACCGGTGTGAAAGCCTTTACCGAGGCGCTCCAGCACGAGTTGCGGGGGATGGCGGGGTGCCGTACCGAGGCGCGCCTGTTCATCCCCGGTTTCGTCTATACTCCGCTGACCGCGCGCGGCCGCAGTGAAAAACCCGCCGATGCCTGGACGCCGGAACAGGTGGTCGAGTTTCTGCTGCAATCGCTGACGCGCGATGATTTCTACATCCTTTGCCCGGACAATGATGTCGACAGGGCCACGGATGAAAAGCGGATCCTTTGGGCAGCACAGGATATCACCGAGAATCGGCCGCCGCTGTCGCGCTGGCATCCGGATTATGGGTCAGCATTTGCGGACTGGCTGAAACGCTGAGCCAAGTGCGGCCCGGGCCCCGGACCCGATCCGGGGCCTCTCAGATTGGTCGTGATCGGAAATAGAGATAGAGTGGCAGGCCACAGCTGACCCCAATGCAGAAGGTCGCCGGAATGGCGAGCAGCGCGACCCAGTTTCGCCGCACCGCGACCTCGGCCAGCACCCACAGCGTCAGGACAATGGCGGCGATGGTCAGGTCCCAGGTCAGGCCGCGCGTGCTGTCATTGACGAACCACGCGTCGATCAGGGCCTGTGGGCTCCAGTCGTTCTTGGCCAGGTAGCTGGCGAAGTAATACATCGGATGCACCGCGCCCCAGAGGGCCAGCGCCAGCCAGAGCCGCCGCAGCATCAGCCGGTGATCCCGACCTCGGCCTTGCCGGTGATGCTGACGCCGATGCCGGGCCCCGAGGATTTGGGGCCGGGGGCTTCGGGTTCGCCATCCGCGCCGCAAGCGGCAAGGGCCAGCAGTCCGAGGATCGCAACGAGTCTCATGCCAAACGCTCCTTCCAGGCGGCTACCTGTTCGCGTACGCGGGCCGGCGCGGTGCCGCCATAGCTCATGCGCGACCGGACCGAATTATGCACGCCAAGGACATCATAGATCGATGCGTCGATTTTTTCATGCACGTCCTGCATTTCCTCAAGCGAGAGGTCGGGCAAGTCACAGCCCTTGGCCTCGGCCTTGGCGACCAGCGCGCCGGTCACGTGATGGGCATCGCGGAAGGGAAGCCCGGTTTCGCGCACCAGCCAGTCGGCCAGATCGGTCGCGGTTGAAAACCCGTGCGCCGCGGCAGCTTCCAGTGCGGGGACATTGGCCGTCATGTCGCGGACCATGCCTTCCATCGCGGCCAGCGCCAGCATCCAGTTGTCCGCGGCGTCAAAGACTTGCTCTTTGTCTTCCTGCATGTCCTTGGAATAGGCCAGCGGCAGCCCCTTCATCACCATCATCAAGGCGACATTGGCGCCAAAGATACGGCCGATCTTGGCACGGATCAGCTCGGCGGCGTCGGGGTTCTTCTTTTGCGGCATGATCGACGAACCGGTCGAAAAACGATCTGACAGGGTCACGAAACGGAACTGGGCCGAGGACCAGATCACCAGCTCTTCGGCAAAGCGCGACAGGTGCATGGCGCTGATCGACGCGACCGACAGGAACTCCAGCGCGAAATCGCGGGCGCTCACGGCATCCAGCGAGTTGCCCATGGGCCGGTCAAAACCCAGTGCCTCTGCGGTCATGTGGCGGTCGATCGGAAAGCCGGTGCCCGCGAGGGCCGCCGCACCCAGCGGAGATTCGTTCATCCGGGCGCGGGCGTCGCGCACGCGCGACAGGTCACGGCCGAACATTTCGACATAGGCCATCATGTGATGGCCCCAAGTGACAGGCTGCGCGGTTTGCAGGTGGGTAAAGCCCGGCATGACCCAATCGGCCCCGGCCTCGGCCTGCGTCAAAAGCGCCTGCATCAGGGCGGTCAGCCCGGTTTCTGCCGCGTCCAGCTGATCGCGCACCCAGAGGCGGAAATCGGTCGCCACCTGGTCATTCCGGCTGCGCCCGGTGTGCAGACGGCCCGCCGGCTCGCCGATCACCTCTTTCAGGCGCGCTTCGACGTTCATGTGAATGTCTTCAAGCGCGGTCGAAAAGGCGAAGTCTCCGCTTTCGATCTCTGACAAGACCGTGAGCAATCCTTCCCGAATGGCCTTGGCATCGCTATCACTGATCACGCCTTGTGCGGCCAACATGGCCGCATGGGCACGAGACCCGGCAATGTCCTGTGCCGCCATGCGCTTGTCGAAACCGATCGAGGCATTAATTGCCTCCATGATCGCATCGGGCCCGGCGGCAAAGCGGCCGCCCCACATCTGGTTCGAGGTCTTGTCAGACATAGAGTGCCTTTCGGAGGTCATATGAAACGTCTCACGCTTGCGGCTCTCTATACCGCCGCAGTCATGCTTGCAAATCCGGTGGTGGCCGATGTCGAGGCCGCCAAGGCCGTCGTCGCCGGCGACATGCGCAAGATGGTCTTTCACAATGCGCCCAAGGATGCGGGCGATGTGGATTTCATGACCTTCGACGAAGCGCCGCTGAACCTGTCCGACTGGAAGGGCAAATGGGTTGTGGTCAACTTCTGGGCGACCTGGTGCGCCCCCTGCCGCAAGGAAATGCCCATGCTTTCAGAATTGCAGGAAGAACTGGGTGGCGAAGGGTTCGAGGTGCTGACCATCGCAACCTCGCGCAATCCTCCTGCCAAGATGAAAGCCTTTTTCGACGAAATCGGTGTGACGAACCTGCCGCTGCATCGCGACCCAAAGTCGATGCTGGCGCGTCAGATGGGCGTTCTGGGCCTGCCGGTGACGGTCATCCTGAATCCCGAGGGTCAGGAAGTGGCCCGATTGACCGGTGATGCAGACTGGTCCTCGGACAGCGCTCGCGCGGTCTTGGAAGCGTTGATGGGCGGCGAGGGCTAAGCCTCCATAGGAAAAACCCCGCCCGGGTGAACCGGACGGGGCTTTTTGGAGAGAGAGAGAGAGAGAATTTCGGCGGGCTTACAGCCTCGTGCCGGACGGGGGCCGTTTGACCTCGACCCTGACAGGCTGCGGCGCGGCAATGCGATGCGCGATCGCAAGGGCCGCAATGGCCGTCAGGAAGAAAACAAGAAACGTCTGCGTCACGTTGTTCAAGCTCCGGGTCGTCGGCCCCCCGCCGACAAGATCAAAATGGGCAGAAGCAGGGCAGTTTGCAATATTTTGGCCCGAGTTTCGTTAAAATGCGCCAAACGGCGGCGACAGTCCCGGCCCTGCTCAAGGATCTGTTTCCATTTCCCCGGATAATGCCGCCACATTTGGCCTGAAGACGCCTGATTTCAAACCCGAATCCCGATCACGGTCACAGAGGATCCATGCAATCGGGGCGTGCCTTGCCTCGGCAAGGATCGATTGGAGTGAACCGGTCGGGCTTTCCGGACTTTCCGTGCGTGCCAATTCGGACGATGCCTGTCATCAATCTGTTGCAGGGGATGCTGATTTAATGTGCAAATCCTTGTAACGGGTTCGTGAGGCCCCCATATGAACTGTATACTACCGCATACAAAAATCTTGGAATAGGCATGTTCGATCTTCTCCTGTCGGACGGGATGTTCCCGTTCACCCTGTCCCTTGCCCTGCTCTTTGGCCTTCTTGCGCTTGAGGTCGTCTTTGGTTTGCTGGGTGGCACCCTGCTTGGCGCGGGCGCAGACGGTCTGGATATGGACGGGCCGGACATGGATGTCGATTTGCCGGATCTAGGCGATTTGGACATTGACCTGGACCTGGACGGCACCGGGATAGACATCGGCGATCTGGAATTGGCCGAACCCGATCTCGACGCGCCAGATCTGGATGGCGATATGCCCGATGGCGGACCGGCAGGTGTTGGCAGCGTCGCGGCATGGCTGGGTTTCGGCAAGATGCCCGCCCTGATCTGGCTGGCCGCCATTCTTATGTCCTTCGGGCTGAGCGGGCTGATCCTTCAAGTCACCGCCAGCAATATCCTCGGCGGACCCCTGCCGTCCTGGATGGTAGCCGCCCCGGCCGGAGCCGTGGCCATCTGGTTCGCCCGGTCTTTCGGTGCGCTCTTTGCCCGCCTGCTGCCCAAGATGGAAACCGAAGCGCTGTCCGAACGTCATCTCGGCCGCCGTTCAGGCGTCGTGACCCAAGGCACCGCCGCCCGCGGCCGCCCCGCCGAGGTCCGCGTCACCGACCGCTACGGCAACACCCATTACCTGCGCGCAGAACCGCTGCGCGACGATGTGAAGATCCCCCAAGGCACCGAGGTCATGGTGCTGCGTCACCGCTATGAGCAGGGCTATCTGCTTGTCGCGCTTTCCTGAGTTTTTTCAACCACCAGAGGACAGAAATGGACAATATTACGCCCATCCTGATTATCGTCGTGGCCGCCTTGGCCTTTATCGTGCTCATCATGCTTGTATTGGCACGTCTCTATCGTCGCGCCACGCGTGAGGTCAGCCTCGTCAAGACCGGCGCAGGCGGCAAGAAGGTCATCATGGATGGCGGCGTGATCGTCATACCCCTGTTCCACGAAGTCAGCCCCGTCAACATGAAGACCCTGCGCCTTGAGGTGCAGCGTAACGGCGAGGCCGCATTGATCACCCAGGACCGGATGCGGGTCGATGTGGGCGTGGAGTTTTACGTGTCGGTCATGCCGACCGAAGAAGGCATTTCACGCGCCGCCCAAACCCTTGGCGACCGGACGTTCTATGTCGACCAGTTGCGCGAGATGATCGAAGGCAAGCTGATCGACGCGCTGCGCGCCGTCGCCGCCCAGATGACCATGGACCAGTTGCATGAGAACCGCGCCGATTTCGTCCAGGAGGTACAGAACACCGTCTCCGAGGACCTGACCAAGAACGGTCTCTCGCTGGAATCGGTCTCGCTTACCGCGCTTGACCAGACGCCGTTTGAGGCGCTGGACGAAAACAACGCCTTCAACGCCGTCGGGATGCGCCGCCTGGCCGAGGTGATTTCGACCTCTCGCAAGGAACGCGCCAATATCGAGGCCGAAGCCGACGTTGCCGTGCGCCGCGCCGAGATGGAAGCCCAGCGTCAAAAGCTCTCGATCGAACAGGACGAGGAACAGGCCCGTATCGAACAGATGCAGCGGCTGGAAACCATGCGCGCCGCGCAAGAGGCCGAAATCGCCGCCCGCACCGAAGATTCCAAGCGCGAAACCGAACGTTCCCGGATCGCCCGCGAAGAATCCGTCCGCAGCGCCGAGATCGAACGCGAACGCAAAATCCGCGAGGCCGAGATCACCAAGGAACGCGAACTCGAAGTGGCGGAACAGGATCGCCAGATCATCATCGCGCAGAAGTCCGAGGAAGAAAGCCGCGCCCGCGCCAGCGCCGATCTCGCCCGCGCCGAAGCCACCAAGGCAATGGAAGCCGTGACCACCGCCAAACAGGTGGCCGAGGCCGAACGTCTCAAGCAGATCGCCCTTATCGAAGCCGCCCGCGAAGCAGAACGCGAGGCCACCAAGATCCGCCTCGCCGCCGCCGCCGAAAAGGATGCAGCCTCGGACCGCGCGATGGCCCGCCGCGAAGAGGCGCAGGCAGAGGCCGACGCGCTGACCATCCGCGCCGAAGCCAAAAAGAAGGACATGCTGGCCGAAGCCGAGGGCAAGCGCGCCATCACCGACGCCGAAAACGCCCTCTCGGAGGCACTTGTCGCCATGAAAATCGACCTCGCCCGGATCGAAGCGATGCCAAAGATCCTCGCCGAAGCGGTACGTCCGGCCGAAAAGATCGACTCGATCCGCATCCATCAGGTCTCGGGGCTGAACGGCACCGGCGCAACGGGGGCCGGCGGCTCCGATGGCAAGGCTCCGGTCAATCAGGCGCTCGATTCCATCATGGGCATGGCCGTCCAGATGCCAGCGTTGAAAAAACTGGGCGAAGAACTGGGCATGACAATGGATGGCACCATCGACGGGCTCATGGGCGCAAAACCCGCGGGCGAAGCCGAAAACCCGGCGGATCGCTCCGCGGCGGACGATGACACCTCCCCCAGACCCTGACGCAACGGCGGCGCCTCACATCGGGGCGCCGCTCCTGCTTCTTCTTGGCAAAACTACTCCGGGGGAGCTCCGCAGGAGCGGGGGCAGCGCCCCCTCCCCGTCGCAATCACCCGGAAAACTCAGCGACAGTAGGCCCCGTTGCCGTGCCGCCGCGTATCAAAATGAAAGTGATCCCGGTGCCAGGGGTCGGACTCCGGTCCCAACACGGTCCCAAAGACTCCGCAGGCCTTGCCGTGCATCTTGCGCAGCGCCTTGCCGTCTTTTCGCTTGTTCCAGCCATCTTCGATCGTGATCCGGGAACCATCCTTGAGGATCAGCGCAGAGATGTCGATTGCCTTGCCCCGGCCATGTTCCGAAATCGGCGCGCCCGGTTGGTTGTTTCGGGTCCGGCAGGAATAATGCGCCGCCACCTTCAACCCGTCCAGACCGCCGCCCCGGCGCCCCACTGCGGGGCGCGCGCCTTCGCGGACCCAGACCTCCAGCGCGCGTGCCGTCCGGCAATCCATCAGCGCACCCTCTGTCAGGCGCACGTTGCCAACTGAATACAGCCGCACCGCATCCTCGATGCCACATCCCGGCAGGCGTCCCGGAACCTTTCCAACAACCTCGCCTTTCAGGCTTGGATCGCCGCAGACCGACCCCTTGCTGGAGGCAAACCCGTTGCCCAGCGCGCTGCGAACCCCGTCGACACCGTTCGAAACCCTGTCGCGAACGCCGCAGGCCCCCAGCAATGTCAGACAGAGAATCCCCAGCGCCAGTCGTTTCACCGTTTCACCTTTGCACGCCCAAAGTCCGGTTCATTGGTATCCTGACCGGCCTCCAGAATGCCACGGCGGATGGCGCGCGTATGGGTGAAATAGGCGTGAAGCTGCTCACCGTCGCCGGTTCGGATGGCTCGTTGCAGCGCCATCAGTTCTTCGGTGAACCGGCCAAGGATCTCGATGGTCGCATCCTTGTTGGTCAGAAAAACGTCGCGCCACATGGTCGGATCGCTGGCCGCAATCCGGGTGAAATCGCGGAAACCGGCGGCCGAAAACTTGATCACTTCCTGATCGGACACGCGGCGCAGGTCATCTGCAACGCCAACCATGGTATAGGCGATCAGGTGCGGGATATGGCTGACAACGGCGCAGACCAGATCGTGATGTTCGGGATCCATGATCTCGGTGTTCGAACCCAATGCCTGCCAATAGCTCTCGATCCGCTGAACGGCCTCTGCCTCGGCGTCGTCGACCGGAACGATCAGGCACCAACGATTGTCGAACAACGTTTCAAAACCGGCCTCCGGGCCGGAATGCTCGGTGCCCGCCATCGGGTGACAGGGCACGAAATGCACACCTTCGGGGATATGCGGGCCAACCTCGGCGATCACCGTCCGCTTGACCGAGCCAACGTCGATCACCGTGGCCCCGGGTTTCAGATGGGGCGCAATCGCCTCTGCCACGCGGCCCATGACGCCAACAGGCGTTGCCAGCACCACCAGATCCGCATCCTTGACCGCCTCTTCGGCACTGTCGACAATGTGGTCGCAAAGGCCAATGCGGCGGGCCGTGTCTCGGGTTTCGGCGCTGCGGGCATAGCCGGTCACCTGACCGGCCACGCCGCCACGTTTCATGGCCCAGAACATCGACGACGCGATCAGGCCCAACCCGATCAGAGCGACTTTCTGATAGATCACCGTCATCGCGCACCCGCCTTGAACAGGCCGATGTTATGCGCCACCTGACGGCAGGACGGTTCATCGCCAATGGTGATCCGCAGACAATTGGGCAGGTTGTACCCCGCCACGCGCCGCACGATCAGACCCTGACTTTGCAGGTACAGATCACAAGCCTCGGCCTCGGCCTGATCGGCAAAGCGGGCCAGCACGAAATTCGCGGTCGACGTATCGCTGGGCACACCGTGTTCGGCCAGCGCTTCGGCCAGCCATGTGCGCAGGCGCGTGTTCTCTTTGCGGCATTTTTCAACATAGGCGGTATCGCGCACCGCTGCCTCGGCAGCCGCCAAAGCCGTGCCGGACAGGTTAAATGGCCCGCGCACACGGTTGAGCACGTCGATCACCTCTTGCGGGCCATAGCCCCATCCCACGCGCAACCCGCCAAGCCCGTACAGTTTGGAGAAGGTGCGCGTCATAACGACGTTGTCGCGATGTTCGACCAGCTTGGCACCACCGTCATAGCCATCGACATATTCCGCATAGGCCCCGTCCAGCACCAGCAGACACTGTTCCGGCAGCCCCTCTGCCAGCCGCTCGATCTCGGCCAAACCGATCATCGTACCGGTGGGATTGTTCGGGTTGGCGATGAAGACAAGGCGCGTCCGCTCCGTACATCCCGCAAGGATTGCATCCACATCCGTAACCCGCTCGCGTTCCTTCACCTCGACCGGGGTGGCCCCGGCGGCCAGCGCGCTGATGCGGTACATGGCAAAGCCGTGCTCGGTATACAGCACCTCGGTGTCCGGTCCGGCGTAGGCCTGACAGAGGAAAGTGATGATCTCGTCCGATCCGACGCCACAGATCACACGATCCGGATCCACGCCATGCACCTCGCCAATGGCTTCGCGCAGCGACCTATGGTCCGTGGAGGGATAGCGGTGCAGTTCATGCACAGAGCGTTTGACCGCCTCCTGGGCGGCCGGGCTCGGCCCGAACGGGTTTTCGTTCGAGCTCAGCTTCACCACGTTGGTCACACCTTCGACATGGGATTTCCCACCCACGTAAAGCGCAATGTCCATGATCCCGGGCTGCGGCTTGATCGCTGTCATTTCAACCTCCAAAAGCACCCTGTGCATAGCGCCGCACCCCCGGTTAGAAAAGGCACAAACGGGTTCCAATCCGCGCCATCCAAGATACGATGCCCGCAAGTTATTTTGACGGAGTCGCTTTCATGAGAACGCTGCTTGCCATTTTCGCCGCCCTCGTGGCGATCCTCATCGGGCTTCTCGTGATCAACTCCGGTGCGTTTGCGCCCCGTGTTGCCCTGCATATCGTTTCCGGGTCCGAGAACCGGGCGCTGGAGCCGCTGATCATGGAATGGGCTGCCGACAACAAGGCGGACATCCAGATCACCTACCTTGGGTCCGTCGACATCTCTCGCGAGCTGACAAAGGGCACCGAAACCGAATTTGACGCGGTCTGGCCCGCCAATTCGCTTTGGATCGAATTGGGCGACACCCAGAAAGTTGTGAAACACGACGCCTCTGTGCTGCGGTCGCCGGTCGTACTGGGCCTGCGCATGTCCGTGGCCCGCCAACTGGGCTGGATCGGGCGGAGCGATGTCACCATTCAGGAAATCCACAAGGCTGCGCAGGATGGCAGTTTCCGCCTGTCGATGACCTCGGCCACGCAGTCGAATTCAGGTGCATCGGCCTATTTCGGCTTTCTCTACGCGCTTGCCGGCAATCCTGACGTGCTGACCATGGCACATCTGCAAGATCCCGAAACGTTGGACAACGTGCGAGACCTGCTGGCGCAGGTGGACCGGTCATCGGGGTCATCTGGCTGGCTGGTCGACGCGCTGGTCGACAATTACGATTCGTTCGACGCCATGTTCAATTACGAGGCGCTGGTGATCGAGGCGAACCAGAAACTGGTCGCCGAGGGCAAGGAACCGCTTTATGCGATCTACCCGGCAAACGGGCTGTCGGTGGCGGACAGCCCCTTGGGCTATGTGTCCAAAGGGGACGACGCCAAAGAGGCGAAATTCCTCGACCTGCAAGAATTCCTGAACTCCAAGACCGCGCAAGACCTGCTGACCGGGCTGGGACGGCGGGCCGGTCTGATCGGGCTGGATGCTTCGGGCGCCGACACGTCAGTCTGGAACCCCGAATGGGGGATTGAACTGAGCCGCGCCATTGCTCCCATCCCCACCCCCTCGTCAGAGGTGATCGGCGAGGCGCTCCGGCTCTATCAAACGGAATTGCGCAAGCCTTCGCTGACGGTCTGGGTGCTGGATGTTTCCGGCTCCATGGGCGGGCAACCCATCGAAGAACTCAAGGACGCCATGCGCCTGCTGCTGGATCCCGATGCCTCGGCGGTCAACCTGTTACAGCCTTCGTCGCGCGACGTGACCATCATCCTTCCGTTCAATCACAACATTCTCGAACCCATCGTGGTCGAGGGCAACAACGCCGCCGCCTCTGAACGCGCGCTGAATTTCGTCAACGCGCTACAGGCCGATGGCGGCACCGATGTCTACTACGCGATCTACGAGGCATTCGAAGCGATGCGGCCCTATGCCGAAGACGGCACTTTGCCCAAGTTCCTGCCCGCCATCGTCGCCATGACGGACGGCGCATCGGACACGGAAAACCGCTCGGCGCTTTTGGCCCATATGGATATGACCACCTACACCAAGGACATCCCGATCCACGCCATCGCTTTTGGCAGCGCCGACGAGGCACAGCTGGATGAACTTTCCAAGATCTCGATCGGGCGCCTTTTCCACGCGGGCGAAGACCTGACCAAGGCCCTGCGGTCCGCGAAGGGATACAACTGATGGGGCTTTACGACGGACCGCGCCAGATCGTCGCCGGGGCGATCGCGGCCGCGATCTTCCTTGGCCTGTTCTTTGGCGCGACGCTGGTATGGTGGCTGGCGCTGATCCTTGCGGCGGTGGCTTATGGCGCGCTGCTGCTGATCATTCCGCGCCGCCAGCGCGCGGATGAAATCATTCTGGGTGCCCGCGTCTCTGCCGCAGACATGGCCAATGCCGGGGCGGCGCTGCTGGACCATGCCGCCCGGCTGGAGGCCACGGTGCCCGGACTGCCTGAACTGGACGCAGCCGCCGTGACCGAAATGGCACGGCACGTGCGGTCGATCCGCGACAATGTCCTGCGCGATCCGGACGACTATCGCCTGACGCGTCGCTTTATCAGCACATACCTGCCCAATGTCGTGCAAACCGTCGAAACCTATGCAGATCTCGCCGGCCGGGCCAGCGGTTCGCAGGCCGATCGCCTGTCGCAGCTTGGCGCGCAGATCCGAGGTTTTAACAAAGTGGTCGAGGACATCGACCGCGCCTGTATCGAGAATGATCTTGCCGCGCTCGAAACCGAAGTGGACGCGCTGGGCGCGCAATTGAACCGGAGGATCAGATGAACCGCTCCCTGCTTGGCCTTGGAATCCTCGGCGTCGTTGCCGCCGTCGCCGTTGGCGTGTCGGTGGTGGATTTCTCCTCGCTGACGCGGGACGTCACACCGCGCGAACGTGTGGACGTATCGATTTATTTCGGTGGCGAGAAATCGGCCCTTCTGGCCAATGAAAAGGTCGCCAAGATCATCCACGACCGCTATCGCATCGACCTTGATGCCACCAAGGCCGGTTCGGTCGAAATGGTGACAACGCTGGACAGCACCGGCAAGGATTGCCTCTGGCCCTCGACCATGGTTGCGGTCGAACTGGCCAAGATCTCGGGAAAGCCGGTCAAAGGGGATGAGACGATCTTCAACTCTCCCATCGTCTTTTATGCATGGGACGCCGTGGCCGACGCGCTCACCACGCGCGGCGCCGTGACCGAAAAAGACGGCATGCTGACCGCCAATGTCGATGCCATCGGCAAGCTGATTTCGGACGGCGCGCGCTGGCAGGAAGACCTCGGCCTGAACATCTACGGACCGTTCAAGGTTTTCTCGACCCACCCGGCAAAATCCAACTCGGGCAATATCTGGTCCGGCCTGCTGGCAACGGTGTTCAACGACGGCACCCCCCCGACAGAGGCCGACCTGCCGCAGGTTTTGCCCCGCGTTACCGGCTATTTCGCCGCCATGGGCCACATGGAAAGCTCCTCGGGCGACATTTTCGAAAACTTTCTGAAACAGGGCATGGGCGCCCGCCCGATGATCGTCGGCTATGAAAACCAGCTGGTCGAGTTCCTGACCGAAAATGCCGAATATGCTGACCTGATCCGCGAAAAGATCCGGGTGATCTATCCGGAACCCACGATCTTTGCCTCACATCCGCTGATCGCGCTGACCCCGGCCTGCGACCGTCTCGAAGAGGCGTTGGTGGATCCTGACATCCAGAAAATCGCCTGGACCGACCACGGCTTCCGCACCGGTTTGATCGGGGTCGAAAACGATCCGGCCGACATCAAGGTCGCCAGCCTGCCCGAAACAGTTGCGCTGGTGGTGCCCATGCCCGCCGCCCGCGTGATGGAGGCAATCATCGACGCCGTCGAGTAACGCGCCTTGCGGCCGGGGATGGTGGGCGGGGCGATGTTTCGGCCAAAGGCCGGAACGAGCGCCGTTCCCATCCCCTTGCCATCAGACGACCACGTCCATCGCCTCTTGTTCGCCCACCCCAAAGACACGTTTGTACCGCGCGATTTCCTCCGCCGGACCCATGGCTTTGTTAGGGTTATCCGAGAGTTTGACCGTCGGGTTTCCTTCAGCGCTGATCGCCTTGCAGACCAGAGAAAAGGGCGCCAGCGTATCGCCGGGCGTCAGTCCGCGGAAATCATTGGTCAACAAGGTGCCCCAGCCAAAGGACACGCGCACGCGGCCCTCGAACTGGCGATACAGTTCTAGGATCTTCGACTCATCCAGCCCGTCCGAAAAGATCACCAGCTTCTTGGTCGGATCCTCACCCCGGCTTTTCCACCAGTCGATTGCCACCTCTGCCCCGGTCGCCGGATCGCCGCTGTCGATACGAATGCCCGTCCACCCGGCCAGCCAGTCCGGCGCGCGTTTCAGGAAACCTTCGGTGCCATAAGTGTCAGGCAGGATGATCCGCAGGTTGCCTTCGTGTTCGTCATGCCAATCGGCAAGGACGTCGTAAGGTGCCCGCGCCAGAGCGGCGTCGTCCTCGGCCAGCGCGGCATAGACCATGGGCAGTTCATGTGCATTGGTCCCGATCGCCTCCAGATCCCGGTTCTTGGCGATCAGGCAGTTGGACGTGCCGACGAAACTTGGCCCCAGCCCTTCCAGCATCGCCTGTACGCACCAGTCCTGCCACAGAAAGGAATGCCGCCGCCGGGTGCCGAAATCCGCGATCCGCAGTTGTGGCACCTGCCGGAGATGTTCCACCTTCTCCCACAGCTTGGTCATCGCGCGGGCGTACAGGACCTGCAATTCGAACCGGCCCATATCATGCAAGACAGCGCGGCCGCGCAGTTCCATCAGGACCGCAAGCGCCGGGATTTCCCACAGCATGACCTCGGGCCAGTTGCCTTCAAAGGTCAATTCGTACTGATCGCCGACACGTTCCAGATGATAGGGCGGCAGACGCAGCGCCTCGAACCATTCCATGAAATCGGACCGGAACATCTGGCGCTTGCCGTAAAAGGTGTTGCCCCGCAGCCAGGTGCTTTCGCCCCGCGTCAGGCTGAGCGAACGGATATGATCCAGTTGCTCACGCAATTCGCCTTCGTCGATCAGCCGCGCAAGGGGCACCGACTTTGTGCGATTGATCAGCGAGAATGTCACCTGTGTATCGCGCTTGTTGCGAAACACCGATTGGCACATCAGCAGTTTGTAGAAATCCGTGTCGATCAGGGACCGCACGATTGGGTCGATCTTCCACTTGTGGTTCCAGACCCGGGTAGCAATGTCGACCATGGCCGTCCTCTTCCGCGTGAAAGCTCAGGATAAACCGGATGTTGCCCTGTCACGCAAGCGTGACACCCGCCTTTGCCATCCCCTCCAGCGCCGCTTTCAGCGACCCGTCAAGATCAATTGCCCGGCACAGGTCCTGCCGGACGGTTACGTCAAAGCCCAGTTTCGCCGCATCGACCGCCGAGAAGTTCACGCAGAAATCCGTCGCCAGACCGACCATGGTCAGACGGTCGATGCCGCGCGTGCGCAGATAGCCCTCCAGCCCGGTGGGAGTTCTGTGATCGTTCTCGAAGAAGGCGGAATAGCTGTCGATCGCCGGGTTGAACCCTTTGCGGATGATGAGGTCGGCCCGGTCCCCTTCCAGTTCCATGTGGAAATTCGCGCCCGGAGACCCCTGGATGCAATGATCCGGCCAAAGCACCTGTGGCCCATAGGGCATGTCGATCAGGTCGAAAGGCGCTTTGCCCTGATGCGAGGAGGCAAAGGAAGAATGGCCCGCCGGGTGCCAATCCTGCGTCAGGATGACAGTCTCGAACTCGGCCATCAGGGCATTGATCGGCTGGACGATCTCATCGCCGCGTTCGACCGCCAGCGCACCGCCGGGGCAGAAATCATTCTGGACGTCGATCACGATCAGGGCGTGCATCGGCTCTCTCCCTTTCCTGTTGGAATGCACCATAGAGAGCGGATTCCGGAATTGCCATGGCAGGCGCGCTCTGCTACCCGTCGCTCCTTTCCAAACAGGAGATGCGATCATGGCACGGCTTGGCGTGGACTTCGGCACGTCCAACACAGGTGTCGCCGTCATGGCGGCCGGACGCCCCTATGCGATCCCGCTGGAACCCGGCGCGGCGACTCTGCCGACAGCGGTTTTCGTCGATTTCGCAGACCGCCGCTATGTTTACGGCAGCGCCGCGGCACACGCGATGATGGACGGCGCCGAAGGCCGGTTCATGCGCGCGCTGAAAAGCATTCTTGGCACGCCACTGGCACGGGAACCCCGCCGCCTGTTGAACGAACGCCTCACCCTGATCGAGGTGATCGCCCGCTTTCTGGCAGAAATCCGCAGCCGCGCCGAAGCGCACACCGGCATGCGCTTTGACGCGGCTCTTTCGGGCCGTCCGGTGCATTTCCATTCGGCCTCGGCCGAAAAGGACACGCAGGCCCTGGCCGACCTGACCGAGGCGTATCAACTGGCCGGCTTCCAGTCGGTCGAATTTCTGCCCGAACCCGAAGCCGCCGCGCTGGCGGTGGATGGCGGGGGGCGGATGCTGATCGTCGACATCGGCGGCGGCACGTCGGATTTCACCATCTGTGACCGGCACCGTGACAGAACCGAGGTTCTGGCCAGCGGGGGGATCCGGCTGGGCGGCACGGATTTCGACAAGGCGCTCAGCCTCGCGCACGCAATGCCCCTGCTGGGCCATGGTGCGCAGATTGGCGCCGAGCTTGGTGCCAAGACCCACGCCGCGCCGCGTGCCCTGTTCAACGATCTGGCCAGTTGGGAAAAGATCCCCTTTGTCTATGACGCTGGCCTGCTGCGCGAGGTACAGCGCTGGATCCGTCTGTCGCCGGAACCGCATCTGTTCGAACGACTGGCCGATGTTCTGGAATCCCACCTTGGCCACGATATCGCCTATGCGGTCGAGGCCGGAAAAATCGCCGCCAACGGGGCGGACTCGGGCGAAATCGCGCTGTCTGTTGTCGAACGCGGCCTGTCGGTCGACCTGTCCGCCGCCGCCCTCACCGAAGCGCTGACCGGCTATGGCGAAGAGATCGCAGCCTGTGCTCTCGACACCTTGAAAACAGCGGGATGCACCCCCGACAGCGTGGATCAGGTGGTCTATGTCGGCGGGTCCAGCCTGCTCAGTGCCGTGCGCAGCGCCATGACCCGCGCCCTTCCCGACGCCCGACCGGTGGACTCCGAGGTCTTTACCGCCGTTGTGCACGGGCTGGCCATTGCGGCAGAATAGCCGCTGGACGCATCCCTTAACGCTTCGTATCGAAACGCCCATGTTTACAGTCTGCGCTCTCTATCACTTCACCCGCTTTCCCGATCCCGCCGCGCTGCGCGATCCGCTGTTGGAGCTTTGCCGCGCGCAAAGGATCACCGGCACGCTGCTGCTGGCCCATGAGGGGATCAATGGCACCATCGCCGGCCCCGCCGAAGGGATCGAGAGCGTTCTGGCGCATATCCGTGCCCTGCCCGGCTGTGCCGATCTGGAATGGAAACTGTCCAGCGCGGCAGAACGGCCTTTTGCCCGGATGAAGGTACGCCTGAAGAAAGAGATCGTGACCATGGGGCAGCCGGATGTCGATCCGCGCGCCAGCGTCGGTCACTATGTCGACCCGTCCGAGTGGAACGATCTGATCCGCGCGCCCGACGTGGCCGTGATCGATACCCGCAACGACTACGAAGTCGCCATCGGCACTTTCGAAGGCGCGGTCGATCCGCAAACCGACAGTTTCCGCGACTTTCCCGCGTGGTGGGAGGCCAACAAGGGCCGCTTTCACAACAAGCGTGTTGCCATGTTCTGTACCGGGGGCATCCGGTGCGAGAAATCGACGAACTACCTGCTCAGCCAGGGGGTCGAAGACGTGTACCACCTCAAGGGCGGCATCCTGAAATATCTCGAAGAAGTGCCCGAAGAGGACAGCGCATGGCAGGGGTCGTGCTTTGTCTTCGACGGACGCGTCTCGGTAGAACATGGATTGCGCGAAGGCCCGCACGAATTGTGCCACGCATGCCGCCGCCCGATCCTGCCCGAGGATCGCACCCGGCCGGAATACGAACATGGCGTGTCTTGCCATCTTTGCATTGACGAGACTTCGGTCGAGGACAAGGACCGCTTTCGCGAACGCCAGAAACAAATTGCCCTGGCCAAGGCGCGCGGTGAACGCCACCTGCACACCGACATTGTCGACGAGGGCTAGACGGCGGGCCCCGCGCTGATAGCCTGCCCCGCGAAGGGGGCCATCATGAACGATCCGATTTCCAGCTGCGTCCTGCGCGATGGCGACACGCAGATCACCGTTTTGTCCATCGGCTGCGCCGTGCAGGATTGGCAGGTGGGCGGGCGACGCGTGGTGCTTGGTTATGACGATCCCGAGGCTTATCGGGACAACCCCAAATCCATGGGCATCATCGTTGGCCGCGTCGCGAATCGGACGGCGCAGGGCCGTTTTGCCCTGAACGGATCGGACTGGCGGCTTCCCGTGGGAGCAGATGGCCATCATCTGCACGGCGGCCCAATGGGGCTGGGTCGACAGAACTGGCAGATGGAACCGGACGGCCCCCGTGCGGTGCGTTTGCGCCTCCGATCGCCACATCTGGATCAGGGGTATCCGGGCGACGTGGTGTTTGAGGTTCGGATGTCGCTGGACGGGGCCGCGCTGACCTGGGAAATGCTCGCGGTGCCGGACCGGGAAACGCCCGTCAATCTCGCACAGCATCTGTATTTCAACTTGGCGGGCCACGGCACAATCCGCGACCACACCCTGCAACTGCGGGCACCCAGCTATACGCCCACCGATGCAGAGCTGATCCCGACGGGGGAGGTTTTGCCCGTGGCCGGCACGCGGTTCGATTTCCGCGACCAGCGCCGGATCGATGCCGCAGACCCGAAGGGTGAAGGCTATGATCTCAATTTTGTGCTGACATCGGGGGAGGGACCGGCAGCCGAGGTGAGCGCGCCCGATGGGATGCGCCTGCGGCTGTGGACGGATCGCCCAGGATTGCAGGTCTATACCTCCAATTCGCTGGGACCGCATGCCGCGCCCTGGCCCGGAGTGCGGCATGGTCCGTTCGCAGGTCTCTGTCTTGAGGCGCAGGATTTTCCGAACGCATTGAACACACCCGGGTTTCCGTCGGTTCTTGCCACGCCGGATCGGCCGTACCACCAGCGCACAACCATCGAAATCGCGGCGCAGCGGGCGTGATGCGCTGACCAAACATGCGACCGGTCACATTGCAGGCCCTGTTGGCGGTCGCGCGCTACACGGGCCTGCATTAACCTTAATACCCTCTAAAAGTAGCCGCGCACCAAACTGCCCGCCAACAGCGCCCATCCGTCGGCCAGCACGAAAAAGGCCAATTTGAAAGGCAAGGACACGATGGCCGGTGGCACCATCATCATCCCCATCGACATCAACACCGCCGCCACCACAAGGTCGATGATCAGGAACGGCAGGAAGATCAGGAAACCAACCTGAAAGGCGCGCGCCACCTCGGACAACATGAAGCTGGGGATCAGAACAGATAGCGGTGCCTCGGGGGACAACACGGTTTCTGCCGCATCCGGCCTAAGGTCTGCCATGGCGCGATAGGTATCCGGGTCAGCGCGCCCCGCCATAAAGTCGCGAAACGGGGCAATGGCCAGCACCGCCGCCTCTTCAACTTCGATCTGTTCCTCAAGCAGCGGCTGTACGCCCGTTTCCCACGCTTCGTTGAACACGGGTTCCATCACGAAATAGGTCAGGAACAGCGCTAGGCTGACGATCAGCATATTGGGCGGTGATTGCTGCAACCCGACGGCTTGCCGCAGGATGCCAAGGACCGTCACCATGAACGGGAAACAGGTCACCATGATCGCGATGCCGGGCGCAAGGCTCAGCAGCGTGATAAGCGCGATCAACTGGATCGAGGTCGCGGAAACAGACCCTCCGTCGCCAAGGTCGATGGCGAGCGATTGTGCGTCCGCGACCCCCGGCAGCAGGAGACCAAGCGCCAGTAGCGGCAGAAAGGCGCGCATGGATCAGGCCGGCGATTGCAGGTCGACCACCTCGGTGATCCGCACGGCCAGCTGCCCCGGCCCCTCGCCGTCGACAACTTCGAGAACGCCGATCGCTATCAACTTTTCACCGACGTAAAGCTCGACCGGGTCGTCCAGTTGTTTGTCCAGCGCCAGAACCGATCCTTCATTCAGTTGCAGTAACTCGCGCACCAGCGGGCGGGCGCGGCCAACCGATACAGTGATCTCGATCGGGACCGAGGTGAAGGGCGTGCCCGCATCCCCGCGGGCGGCAGTCTGCGCGCTATCCATGTTTCATCTTCCTTCGGTTGTCGTGGGCAAATCCCTCTACGGCTTCGGCCACAGAGGCTGTCAGGTCGCTCAGATCAATCTGGCGTTCGGTTTCGCCGAAACGGATGTCCGCCTGCTCTTCGGCAAGGGTGTCATCCGCGATCAATTGGATCGGAAAGCCGAAATCCCGGTCGATCAAAGGCATGATCGCGTCGACACGCGCCGGATGCACGGCGATGGTCACCTCCATCATGCCAATGTCACGGCTCATGGATTGCAGTTGTTCCACAATATGCTGACCAAGAGTCTGCCGTGCGATTTCCGGCAAAAGCGAGGCGACCATCTCGTTCAACAGCGGCGTCACCGCGTTCATCACCTGGGTATAGGCCTCGTGATAGGTAAAGCTGAGATCCTGCAAGTGCTGACCAAAGGCGCTGGAAATCCGCGAGCGGTCATCAGACTGCGCCTTGACCGCATCATCCCACCCGGCGCGGTATCCTTTTTCGAAGGCTTCCAGCTTCAAGCCTTCCAGTTCCGCTTCACTGATCCCGGGTTCGGCCGGTTCTGCCATGACCACAGGACCAGGAGTGACCAGGGTGCTGCCAAAATCCTCGAGGATGTCCGAAAGCGCCGTCATGTGACGTCCTCCTTGTCTTCTTCAAGCCAGCTGCGCAGGATCTCGACAGTTTCCGTCTTGCGCTGTTCGATCAGGTTGCGCAGGCGGTCGACCGGATCCTCCTCAGGCGCGGCGTCAAAGTCGACCATGCCCATGCCGCCAAAATCCGGCGCGTCAGCAAGCACGGGAAGGTTGTCGAACCCGCCTTCCGGCTCAATCTCGCCATGCAGGGGTTCGGCCTCACCGCCGGGAACCGCCGGCGCGGGCAATGCGCCGCTGCTGGCAACCGCGTCTTCTTCGCCGCCGCCGGCAAGGATCGGACGCAGGACAAACAGACCAAGGATCAGAGCAACCACAGCCAGCACGCCCATCTGGATCAGTCGCATCATGTCGATGCTGCCGCTGAACAGCCCCGGCTCCAACGGGCCGGTGCCCAGCCCGTCGGGCCGCTCGAACGGAAGGGAGCGCAGGGTGATCTGGTCGCCGCGCGATTCGTCGAACCCGACAGCAGAGGCAACAAGATCGCGCAGCGCTTCCAGCTCGGCCTCGGGCAGCGGAATGAACTGTTGCGTTCCGTCGGCCGCGGTCTGAAAACTGCCATTGACCAGAACCGCCACGGTCAATCGCTTGATCGCCCCGGGTTGGCGCGTGATCTCACGCGTGGTTTCCGAAATCTCGTAGTTGACCCGTTCGCGTGTTTCCGATTTCGCCGTCGAGGATTGATCCGGGCCGCCACCCGCGCCGCCATCGGGCAGGTTCGACGCCACGGTCACATCACCGCCGCCGCCAAGATTCTCGGACTTGTCGGTCCGTTCTTCGGTATCGGTCGATACGATCACGCGGCCTTCGGGATCAAAGCTGTGCTGGCGGATCAGTTCCAGTTCGGTAACGGTGTCAACGCTGACCTCGACCACGGCGTTTCCGCTGCCGACCCGCGCCTCCATCAGGCGTTGCACACGGTCGCGCAGCAGGGCCGCCCGATCGTCCGCGGTTACACCGCCGCCGGTTTTGTCCTCGGCCCCGATCAGGCCGCCCTTGCCGTCGATCACGGCCACGTTTTCGGCAATGAGCCCGGGCACAGCCGAGGCGACCAGAAATTTCAAGGCGCGCGCCTGCGCCGCGTTCAGGACCGCGCCGGTGGTGGTGACAGAGATCGAGGCCGTCGGAGTCACGTCCCGTTGAAAGGGATTCGCGCTGGAATTGGCGATATGAACCCGCGCGGTCGCAATCTGGGGGTTCGAAACGATGGTCCGCGCCAGTTCGCCTTCCTTGGCGCGCCAATAGGCGGCATCGAACATCTGGCTCGTCGTGCCGAACCCAGACAGGCCGTCCAGCAGTTCATAGCCCTGACCATTGTTCGCGGGCAGCCCTTCGCTGGCCAGTGTCAGGCGCAGGGCGTCTCTTTCTCCTTCGGGGACAAAGATTGCGCCCGCCCGCACATCATATTGGACACCGCGCGCCTCCAGCGCCTTAACGACGTCCCCGGCCGCATCGTTTTCCAACCCTGCGTACAGCAAGGCCATGTTGGGGGCCGACGCCAGCCGCGTCAGCCCGAGAATCGCCAGCATCACCACAACGGTGGCCCCGATGACAATCATCCTTTGGCGCCCGGCAAGGGCATTCCAGCTCGACAAAATCTGGTTCAAGACCGACCTCCACTCCAAACATTCTGTTCGGTTGTGCAGAGGTTCACCTATTCGCCTTAACAATCAGTTAGCCCATTTTCGCTAAAACCCGGACATCGCCGACGAAGAGGTAAAGAATGTCTGACGCCACCGTTGATGAAGATGGGATTGCCGAAAAGAAGCCGTCAAAGCTTCCGCTGATCATCGGTCTGGTGCTGGCTCTGGCCGGCGGCGGAGGCGGATTCTTCGCGGTACAATCCGGCCTGCTCGGGCTGGGGAACACACAATCGGAAGAGGCGCATGCTCCGACCGATCATGCCGAACCGCATGTCGAAACGAAGGCCCTGCCAGACGTGGCCTTTGTCGAGGTGCCGCCGGTGCTGATTTCGCTGGGGCCAAACGCGCAGGCCGATCACCTGCGCTTTCGCGCCAGCCTCGAGGTGCCGGCCCAATACAAGTCAGAGGTCGAAAAGATCCTGCCGCGCATTCAGGACGTCCTGAACAGCTACCTGCGCGCACTCGAAGCGCAAGACATCGAAGCCCAGGGCGCATTGGTGCGCCTGCGGGGACAGATGTTGCGCCGCATCAAGCTTGTCGCCGGTGAAGGCCGGGTTCGCGACCTGCTGGTGCTTGAATTTGTACTGAACTGAGGAAGACGGGAATGGAAGCGATTGCAGATATCCTGCTGGTGGCCGGGGCTCTTGGGGCCGGGTTCTACTGTTTCATCTTGGCGCGGCGGCTGTCGCGCTTCACCGATCTTGAAAACGGGGTTGGCGGCGCTGTGGCCGTTCTGTCCGCGCAGGTCGACGATCTGACCAAGACGCTGAACACCGCCCAGAAAAGCGCTGGCGATTCGAACAAGTCGCTGGGCGAACTGACCGACCGCGCCGAAGATGTCGCACGGCGGCTGGAGCTGTTGGTGGCGTCGATGCACGATCTGCCACAGGGCAATAACCCCGCGGCACAGCCGGAAGCCCGCGAAACGGTCTTTGTCCGCCACCCGCGCAACTGAAGATCACGCCGATTCGCAGTGGACCAGTTTACGAGGAACGATCATGGCCAAACCTAAGGTCTCGAAACGCCCCGCCGGTGAAATGCCCGCGAAGAAGCGCCGCCGCCGCAAGCCGCGCGGCGCACTGGCCGCGATTTGCGCATTGCTTGTGACCTCCGGCCTGCTGCGGATGGCAATCGGCGCAAGCGAGGCGCTGGCCCGCGAAGGTGGCACCGACCCCAAGCCGGAACAGATCGCCGCCCTGGCCCCCGTTGATCCCAAAGCGGCCGCGCCGGTCGGCGCTGCAAAAGATCCGGCCCGGCAGCCCCGAATCGTCGCCGAAGCCGACATCGAACCGCTGCTCAAGGCGCTGGATGCCCGCGAAGAGCGTATTCGCAAACGTGAATCGGCCATTGATGTACGGATGCAGGCGCTGGCCGTCGCCGAGGAAGAGATCGAACGCAAGATGCAGGCTCTGGCCGTCGCCGAGGCCAGCCTGAAGGAGACATTGGCCCTTGCCCGGACCGCCGCGGCGGATGACATCGAAAAGCTGACCACCGTCTACGCCAATATGAAACCCAAGCAGGCCGCCGCCCTGTTTCAGGAAATGGATCCGGAATTCGCGGCAGGCTTCCTTGCCCGCATGCGCCCGGATGCCGCCGCCGCGATCATGGCCGGGATGAGCCCGCAATCCGCCTATCTTGTCAGTGTGATCCTCGCCGGGCGCAACGCCGACGTTCCCAAGGATTGAGACCCGGACGCCCGCGGCGTTTGCCTTTTGGCGTCCGCACGGCAACGTGACTCCAATCCGACCGGACTCGGGATTGCTTTTCGAGGCATGTTGGGTCACATATCACGCTGCACTTCTGATTTTTCGCAGGGGCCGTCATGTTGAACCGCCGTACCTTTCTTGCCGCTTCGGCCGCCGCCGCGACGCTGCCCATGCCCGCGCTCGCCTTTTCGGTGGACCCGAAATTCAAACCGCAGACTGTTTCGATCAAGCCGGACCTGAGCCCGGGCCAGATCCTGATCCTGTCCAAGGCGCATTTTCTTTATCTGGTCGAAGCGCCGGGACAGGCGCGCCGCTATGGCGTCGGCCTTGGCACTGCCGGTCAGGCGATCTCGGGCACCTATGACGTGGGCGGCAAGAAGAAATGGCCGACCTGGCGTCCGACGGATGCAATGATCAAGCGGAACCCCTCCGCCTATGAAAAGTTCATCGACAACGACTATGTCCAGCCGGGCGGGCCGGGCAATCCGCTGGGGGCTCGTGCGCTCTATCTCTACCGGAACGGCCGCTATACGTTTAACGCGATCCACGGCACCACGGCGCCGCGGTCGATTGGGCGTTCGGTGTCGAACGGCTGTGTGCGCATGATCAACGACCACGTGATCGACTTGTACGAACGCGTGCAATCCGGCGCCAAAGTCACGGTTCTGTGACCGGGCAGACCGCGCGCAAGACGCTGCGTTTCGACCTTATTGTTCTTGGTGCCGGACCTGCCGGTGCCGCGGCGGCCATGACCGCCGCGCGCAACGGCTTGCGTGTTGCGCTGGTGGATAAGGTCCGGTTTCCCCGGAATAAACTTTGCGGCGGTGGCCTGACCGGTCGCGCCGTCGCGCACTACCGCAGGATATTCGGCGGCACCCTGCCACCCGTCCCGTTTGAACGGCGCGACAGTTTCGCCTTTCACGCCTTTGGTCAATCGCTGGGCGACAGCCGCGATGCGCCGCCCCTGCACCTGATCATGCGCTTTCAGTTTGACGCCGCCCTTGTGCAACAGGCGCTGGACGCCGGCGCCATGGATTTCACTGGTCAAAGTGGAAATCTGGAGACCGACGCGCCAGCGGTCGACCTGCCCGATCACCGGCTGGAAGCACCGATCCTGATCGCTGCCGATGGTGTGAACAGCCCTACGGCCAAGGTCTTGTTCGGCGATGCTTTTGACAAACGGCGGATCGGTTTCGCGCTCGAGGTCGAGCGTCCGGGGGCCGAACCTGATCGCCCGCTGCGCATCGATTTCGGCGCTGCGGACTGGGGCTATGGCTGGCAGTTTCCCAAGCCGACCGGTACGACAATCGGCGTCGGCGGCGTCCTGTCGCGCAACTCCGACATGAAAGCTGCCATGCGCCGCTATCTAACCGAGCTTGAAGTCCCCGAAGAGCTGCCCGTCAAAGGGCAGTTTCTGCCTTTCGGCGATTTCCGCGCGACGCCGGGGCGGGGGCGTATCCTTCTGGCCGGGGATGCCGCCGGGCTTGTCGATCCGATTACCGGCGAAGGCATTGCACATGCGCTGGACAGCGGAGCTCTGGCGGCCGAGGCCGCGCGCGACGCACTGGTATCGAATACACCGGACACGGCTTTGGCCGCATACACCCGGTCCTTGCGGCCGATCCATCGGGGGATTCGGCATGCGGGCCTGCTCCGCAACCTGATGTTCCGCGAAGCGTTGCGCCCCGCGTTCATCCGCAGTTTCCGCAGTTCCCGGACCCTGCGCAGCGAGTATTTACGCCTGATGGCCGGTGAAACGGAATATGGCCCCCTGATGCAACAGATGGCCGCCCGTCTACCCGGTTTTGCATGGCGGGCGGTCAGCGGAACATGAACAATCCTAACGATATACCTCCCTCCACGCGGCACGGTCTTAAGGCTTTGTTAGGGTCTCGGCACGTACCCTCCACACATATGGAGGGTGCAATGGCGATTTTTTCTTTTATCCTGGGTTGTATGATCGGGTTTGCCTGCGCCCTTGTCGGATGGCTTGGTTTCGGTATGTCCCTACTGGCCGCCTTTGGCCTGTATCTTAGCGTCAGCCTGCTGGTCGGAATGGCCCTGATCGTGACTTCGATCCACGGCAATCCCCTCGACATTGGCGAGGTCGGCGCCTGACGGTTACGGGTCGACCCGTTCGATCAACGCCTCGACCTTGGGCCCGACCACCTCGACAATCCTTGCGACGCCTTTGGCATTCGGGTGGATACCATCCGCCTGCATGAACTGGCCCGGGTCGTCTGGCATCTCTCCGTCCTGCATCAGACCGGCAAAGAAACTGTCGAGGTATAGCGTGCCATAAACCTCGGCAAGTTCAGGATAAAGCGCGTCAAAGGCAGCCTTGTAATCGGGGCCATAGTTTCCGGGCGCGCTCATCCCGATCAGCAAGACCTCCAGTTCGCGCGCCTCTGCCACCTTCAGAATGCCCTCGATATTGGCGCGGGCCACCGCCGGATCGATCCCGCGCAGCAGGTCGTTGCCGCCCAGAGCCACGATCATCGCCTGGATCTCGGGCGTCAGCGACCAGTCCACCCGCGCCAGACCGCCTGCCGTGGTGTCCCCGGACACACCCGCATTGACGATCCGCACATCATGCCCCCGCTCGGCCAGCCAATCCCGCAGTTGCGGCACGAATCCCTCTTGTTCGATCAACCCATAGCCCTGCGTCAGGCTGTCCCCCAACGCGAGGATATGCACCCGATCCGCCGCCGCGGCGGTCGCCGCCAGCAAGAACAGGGGGGCCAGCGCCTTGTTGCGCAGGCTCCGCAGCCCATATGTGACCCATTGCAACATGTTCCGAGGCTCCCCGTGTCCGATGCCGTTCTGTCCCTCCAAGATGTCACCCTCAGCCTCAGGGGCAATGCCGGAATGGTGGAAATTCTGCACGGCATCTCTCTGGACGTGACGCGCGGTGAAACGCTGGGCCTTGTCGGGCCGTCCGGGTCGGGCAAATCTTCGCTGTTGATGGTCATGGGGGGCCTTGAACGTGCCAGCACCGGAAAGATGCAGGCGCTGGGCCATGATCTGACCGCGATGAGCGAGGACGCGCTGGCCCGATTTCGGCGTGATCACATGGGCGTCGTCTTTCAATCGTTTCACCTGATCCCCACCATGACGGCATTGGAAAACGTTGCGACCCCGTTGGAACTGGCCGGTGACCGCAAGGCCTTCGACCGCGCGCGGTCGATGCTGGACAGGGTCGGTCTGTCCCACCGCGCCGACCACTATCCGGCGCAGATGTCGGGCGGCGAACAACAACGCGTGGCCCTTGCCCGCGCCTTGGCCCCAGAACCTGACATCCTTCTGGCGGACGAACCCACCGGGAACCTCGATGGTGCCAACGGGGCCGCCATCGTCGACCTGTTGTTCGGTTTGTCGCGGGAACATGGCGCAACACTGGTTCTGGTCACCCACGCGCCGGACCTTGCCGCGCGGTGCAACCGCGTGGTCCATCTGCGCGATGGTCGTGTGGACGCAACGGAATTGAGAGCCGCAGAATGAGCCTTGCCACCTCGGCCCGCTTTGCCCGCCGCGAATTGCGGGGCGGCCTGCGGGGGTTTCGCATTTTTCTGGCCTGCCTTGCCCTTGGGGTCGCCGCGATTGCCGGTGTCGGCTCTGTCCGCTCGGCCATCCAATCGGGATTGGAGGATCAGGGCGCGATCCTGCTGGGTGGCGACGCCATGGCCGAGTTCACCTACCGCTTTGCCTCCGAGGATGAGCGCGCATGGATGGACAACACGGCGACGGCCGTTTCGGAAGTCACCGATTTCCGGTCGATGGCGACCGTGACGCGGGATGGCGCAACCGAACGTGGCCTGACACAGGTGAAATCCGTGGATGCCGCCTATCCGCTTTTGGGAGAGATCGTTCTCGACCCGCCGATCCCGCTGGCGCAGGCGCTGGACAACAACGGTGCGGTCATGGCCCCCCTGCTGGCCGACCGTCTGGCCCTCTCCCCCGGGGACAGCTTTCGTCTTGGCACACAAGAATTCACCCTGCGCGCCACCATCACCACCGAACCGGATGACGCGGGCGATGGGTTTGGGCTTGGCCCGCGCACCATCGTCAGAACCGCGGATCTGGCGCAATCCGGCCTGTTGACCCAAGGCTCGCTGTTTGAAACCGAATACCGGATGCTGCTGCCCCAAGGGCGCGATCTGGACGAAGTCAGGGACGAGGCCATCCGCCTTTTCGAGCAAAAGGGGCTTAGCTGGCGGGACGCGCGCAACGGTGCCCCCGGCATATCGCAATTTGTCGACCGCTTGGGCAGCTTCCTTGTTCTGGTGGGCCTGTCCGGGCTCGCTGTTGGCGGGATCGGCGTGTCCGCCGCCGTGCGGGCCTATCTTGCGCGCAAGACCAGTGTGATCGCCACGTTGCGAACGCTGGGGGCCACGCGCAACGTGATCTTTCAGACCTATTTCCTTCAGATCGGTGCGCTTAGCCTTGTGGGAATTGCGCTGGGGCTGATCCTTGGGGCCGGCGTACCAATCCTCTTTGCCCCGCTCATTTCCGGTGCCTTGCCGGTTCCGGCGGTCTTTACCCTCTATCCCCGAGCGCTCGGCGAGGCCGCGCTTTATGGCGTTCTGACCGCGCTTTTGTTCACGCTCTGGCCGCTGGCGCGCGCCGAAGAGGTGCGCGCCGCTACCCTGTTCCGGGACGCGCTGGACAGTGCGCGGCTGATGCCGGCCGGGCGTTACGTGCTGGCCACATTGGTGCTGGTCGCCCTTCTGGTGGGCAGCGCGGTGATGTTCGCCGGTCGGCCCGAACTGACGCTTTGGATTGCGGCGGGCATCGCGGGGGCGTTGATCCTTCTGCTGGGGGCGGCATGGACGATCCGCTGGCTGGCACGGCTGGCCACCCCTGCCACGCGGGGGCTACCGGTTTGGCGCTGGGCCCTGGGTGCAATCGGCGGACCGCGCGAAAACGCGGGTTCGGTCGTGTTGTCACTGGGGCTGGGGCTGACCGTGCTCGCCGCCATCGGCCAAATCGACGGCAACCTGCAAAGCGCAATCAAGCGCGACCTGCCCGAAGTTGCGCCGTCGTATTTCTTTGTCGACATCCAGAAGGACCAGATGCCCAGTTATCTTGAGCGGCTGGAGAACGACCCCGCCGTCAGCCGCATCGACAGCGCCCCGATGCTGCGCGGGATCATCACCCGCATCAACGGGCAACCCGCCGTCGAGGCTGTGGGCGAACACTGGGTCCTGCGGGGCGACCGGGGTGTGACTTATTCCGAAACGCCCGGCGCACGCACCACGGTGACAGCGGGCGAATGGTGGCCCGAAGGCTACAGCGGCCCGCCGCAGGTCAGTTTTGCCGCCGAAGAAGCCGCCGAGATGGGGCTGCAACTGGGCGATACAATCACCGTCAATATCCTGGGCCGCGACATCACGGCGACGATCACCTCGTTCCGCGAGGTCGATTTTTCGACCGCCGGGATCGGCTTTGTGATGACGATGAACCCTGCGGCGCTGCAGGGCGCGCCGCATACCTTCATTTCCACCGTCTACGCCGAAGAAACCGCCGAGGCGCAAATCCTGCGCGATCTGGCCGGGCAGTACCCGAATATCACGGCCATCCGGGTGCGCGACGCAATCGACCGGATCAGCGGACTGCTGGCGGGAATCGGCACGGCCATCCGATGGGGCGCTGCGGCAACCTTGCTGACCGGCTTTCTCGTGCTGATCGGGGCGGCCGCCGCCGGGGAAGGCGCACGCACCTACGAAGCGGCGGTGCTCAAGACGCTTGGCGCAACACGCGCCCGCATCCTGCAAAGCTTTGCCCTGCGGTCCGGGCTTCTGGGCGCGGCAGCCGGGGCGGTGGCCTTGGCGGCGGGCATCACCGGGGCATGGGCGGTCATGACCTTTGTGATGGAAACACGGTTCGACGTGATCTGGCCCTCGGCCATCGGGATCGTCGGTGGCGGTATCCTTGCCACGCTGCTGGCCGGTCTGGGCTTTGCCTGGCGGCCCCTGTCTGCGCGCCCGGCAGGCGTGCTGCGCGCGAGAGAGTGACCAACCCGGACAGGCTGTCACCTTGAACTGACCGGCGCGGGCTGGCACCACCATGGGCATCGACAATGATCGCCGGATGTTTGACCCATGAGTGATTCCCTGCCAATGCCGGTCACGGCGCCCCTGACCTCGGCCCAGCGCACCCAGCTTTTCAACCTTGTTCGTCGCGCCGCCAAGGCCGAGATCATGCCGCGGTTCCGCAAGCTGGGCACCTATCAGATCGGCGAAAAGACCGGTCCGCAGGACCTTGTGACAGAGGCGGACACCTCGGCAGAGGCCATGATCACCCGCGGCCTGCAACGGTTTTTCCCTTCCGCCGTGATCATCGGCGAAGAGGCCGCATCGGCAAATCCGAAGCTGTTGGAGAAAATCGCCGAGGCCGAACTGTGTTTTACCATCGACCCGGTGGATGGCACCTGGAACTTTGCCAAGGGCCTGCCGCTGTTCGGGGTCATGGTCTCGGTTCTGCGCTTTGGCATCCCGGTTTTTGGCCTGTTGTATGACCCGGTCCTGAACGACATCGTCTGGGCCGACAGCGAAAATTCCGCGCAGTTGCAACTTCCGATGCGTGACCGCCGGTTCGTCACCACCGACCACGATCAGAACAAGACGCTGGATCAGCTCAACGGGTTTGTGCCGCTTTACCTGATCCCCGAAGACAAACGCGACCAAGCGGCCGCGGCCCTGCCCCGGTTCGGGCGTGTCTGGTCGCTGCGTTGTGCCTGCCATGAATTCCGCACCCTCGCGCAGGGTGAGGTCGATTTCGTGCTTTTCGCGAAACTGACAGCCTGGGATCAGCCCGCCGGTGTCATCGTCACCCAACAGGCGGGCGGTCACGTCGCAATGATGGACGGCTCGGACTATCGCGGCGATACAAACACGGGCTTTCTGCTGGCCGCCAGCGACAAGCACACATGGGACATTGTTGCCGAGGCTTTTGACTTCCTCGTCGACAATCCCGCGCCGGAACCGACCCCGGCCCCGGAAAAGAATGCCTTTCCCGGGGAAATGGCCGTCGACAGCGACGCCTGATCAGCTTGGTCCGGGGGCACCCGCCCCCGGACCGATATTGACGCAACCCTACTCGGCGGCCTCAGCGTAGTCGCTCATCGGCGGGCAGGTGCAGATCAGGTGCCGGTCGCCATAGACGTTGTCGACCCGGTTGACCGGCGGCCAGTATTTGTCCACGCGGAAAGCGCCCGGCGGGAAACAACCCTGCTCACGGCTGTAGGGCCGGTCCCATTCACGCACGAGGTCCTCCATCGTGTGCGGGGCCATCTTGAGCGGGTTTACCTCGCGATCCATCTCGCCCTCTTCGATGGCGCGGATTTCCTCGCGGATCGCCAGCATCGCATCGCAGAAACGGTCCAGCTCGGCCTTGGTTTCGCTTTCGGTCGGCTCGACCATCAAGGTGCCCGCCACCGGCCAGCTCATGGTCGGCGCGTGGAACCCGGCATCCATCAACCGCTTGGCAATGTCCTCGACGGTCACACCGGCCGATTTCTCGAACGGGCGTGTGTCAAGGATACATTCATGGGCCACCCAGCCATTGCTGCCGCGATAGAGCACGTCATAAGCACCCTCCAGCCGCTTGGCGATATAGTTGGCGTTCAGGATCGCCACACGGGTCGCCTGAGTCAGACCGCCGCCGCCCATCATCAGGCAATAGGCCCAGCTGATCGGCAGCAAGGACGGTGACCCGAAGCTGGCCGCGCTGACCGCGCCGCCGTCATTCTCCAACGGGTTTCCCGGAAGATGCGGCACAAGATGTTCCTTGACGCCGATCGGTCCCATGCCGGGGCCGCCGCCGCCATGCGGAATGCAAAAGGTCTTGTGCAGGTTCAGGTGACTCACATCCCCGCCAAGATCGCCGGGCCGCGACAGTCCCACCATGGCGTTCATGTTGGCACCGTCGATGTAAACCTGCCCGCCGTGCTCATGGGTGATCTGGCAGACCTCCTTGACGGTCTCTTCAAAGACACCATGCGTGGACGGATAGGTGATCATGCAGGCCGCCAGCGCATCCGAATGCTTTTCCGCCTTGGCGCGGAAGTCCGCCACGTCGATCGAACCCAGCTCGTCGCATTTCACCGGCACGACCTTCCAGCCAACCATCTGCGCCGAGGCCGGGTTGGTGCCATGTGCGTTGACCGGGATCAGGCAAACGTTCCGCTGCCCCTGCCCACGGTCGATCTGCCAACGGCGGATCGTCAAGAGCCCGGCATATTCCCCCTGCGCGCCCGAATTAGGCTGCATGGAAATGGCGTCATAGCCGGTGATCTGGCACAGCTTTGCATTCAGATCCTCGATCATCGTCGCGTACCCCTTGGCCTGATCCTTGGGCACATAGGGATGGATCATCGAAAATTCGCGCCAGCTGACCGGCATCATCTCGGCGGCCGAGTTCAGCTTCATCGTGCAGGAGCCCAGCGGGATCATGGCCCTGTCCAGCGCAAGATCACGGTCGGCTAGACGACGCATATAACGCATCATCTCGGTCTCGGCCCGGTTCATGTGGAACACGTCGTGCTGAAGATACTCCGAAGTCCGGACCAAGGGCTCAGGCAGGCGGTACTCGGACTCCGCAACATCGTCCTTTTTCACAAGGCCAAAGGCGCGCCAGACGGCCTCGATCGTCGCCGGGCGCGTGCGTTCGTCCAGCGTGATGCCCACGCGCGTCTTGCCCACGCGGCGCAGATTCAGGCCCTCGCGCACGGCGGCCTGCAAGACGCCCCGCTGCAACAGTCCCACGTCCACGGTGATCGTGTCGAAGTAGCTGTCCGGTTCTACCTTGAAACCCGCGGCTTCCAACCCCTTGGCAAGGCGCACGGTCTTGCGGTGAATCCGCTGTGCAATGGCGCGCAACCCCTTGGGGCCGTGGAAAACGGCATAGAAACCCGCCATGACCGCCAGCAAGGCCTGCGCGGTGCAAACGTTCGACGTGGCCTTTTCGCGCCGGATATGCTGTTCACGCGTTTGCAGCGACAGGCGATAGGCGCGGTTGCCGTGGCTGTCGACTGACACGCCGACGATCCGCCCGGGCATCGAACGCTTCATCGAATCCTTGCAGGCCATGTAGGCAGCATGCGGACCGCCATAGCCGACAGGCACGCCGAACCGTTGGGTCGATCCCACGGCGATATCGGCCCCCATGGCCCCCGGTTCCTTCAGCAGGCACAACGCCATCGGATCGGCACTGACGATGCCAATCGCATTGGCCGCATGCAGAGCCTCCATCTCGGCGGTGAAATCGCGCAGATGCCCGTGCGTGCCCGGATACTGGAAGATCGCGCCAAAGACCTGTTCGGGGTCCAGATCGTCCGGCGCGCCAACGATAACCTCGATGCCCAGCGGCTCGGCCCGGGTTTTCATCACCGCGATATTCTGCGGGTGACAGTTTTCGTCGACGAAAAACGCCTTGGCCTTTGTCTTAGCCACACGCTGCGCCATCGTCATCGCCTCAGCGCAGGCGGTCGCCTCGTCCAGAAGCGAAGCATTGGCGATTTCCAGCCCCGTCAGGTCACAGACCATGGTCTGGAAGTTCAGCAGCGCCTCAAGCCGTCCCTGCGAAATCTCGGGCTGGTAAGGCGTGTAGGCCGTGTACCACGCCGGGTTCTCAAGAATGTTGCGCTGGATCGCGGGGGGCGTGACGGTGCCGTGATACCCCTGCCCGATCAACGAGGTCAGCACCTTGTTCTTCGACGCCACCTCGCGCATCCGGTAGGTCAGTTCGCGCTCGGACAGCGGCTTGCCGAAATCCAGCGCCGCTTCCTGGCGGATTGCCTTCGGGACGGTTTCATCCACCAGTTGATCCAACCCGGATACGCCAAGGGTACGGAACATCGCCGCCATTTCCTCGGGCGACGGGCCGATGTGCCGCCGGTTGGCAAAATCATAGGGCAGGTAGTCAATCGGCTCGTAGGTCATGCGCCGCTCCTGAGTTTCTTCTTGGTGAAAATACTCCAGCGGCATCGCCACTTGCGAGCCGACCGGAAAACAGGGTTGGGCAGGGCCGCGCCCCGCCCGTCCCGGATCAGGAAATGAAGTCCTTGTAGGCCTTCTCGTCCATCAGGTCGTCCAGCGCCGAAAGATCCTCGATCTTCATCTTGAAGAACCAGGCCTCGCCCTCGGGATCCTCGTTGACCTTGCCCGGCTCTTCCACGATCGGGCCGTTCACTTCGACGATCTCGCCATCCAGCGGGGCAAGGATGTCAGAGGCTGCCTTGACCGATTCGATCACCACGACTTCTTCGTCCTTGGTGACTTCGCGGCCTTCGTCCGGCAGTTCGACAAAAACGATGTCGCCCAGTTGTTCGGCAGCGTGGGCGGTAATGCCCACAACCACCAGATCACCCTCGACCATCAGCCATTCGTGTTCCTCGGTGAATTTCATGTCAGTCTCCCTGTCTCACCGTTTGAATCCAGCCGGAACGAAGGGCAAAGACGCCACTCGCACCGGAACCCGTTTGCCGCGCAATTCGCCCCAGAGGGTCGTGCCCTCTGCCGCCTGCGCCGACGCAACATATCCCATGGACACCGGTCCCTCGACCGTGGGTCCGAAACCGCCCGAGGTCACGATGCCGATCTCGGCCCCCCCGTCCTCGGCATCGAACAGCGTCACACCGGCCCGCAATGGCGCGCGTCCGTCGGGGCGCAGACCCACGCGGCGGCGCGACGGTCCTTCGGCAAGCTCCGACAGGATGCGCGCATCCCCCGGGAACCCGCCGGCCCGTGCTCCATCCTTGCGCCGGACTTTCTGGATGGCCCAGGTCAGCCCAGCCTCCACCGGAGAGGTATCGCTGTCGAGGTCCTGACCGTAGAGGCACAGGCCTCCTTCCAGACGCAGGCTGTCACGCGCGCCAAGACCGATAGCCTCGACCCGCTCATCCGCCAGCAGCGATTTCGCAAGATCCAGCGCCGCCGCATTGGGCACGGAAATTTCGAACCCGTCTTCGCCGGTATAGCCTGACCGCGACACCCAGCATTCCGCGCCGGCGATGGGCAGGGTGGCCACGTCCATGAACTTCATCTCGCGGATATCCGGGCAGTGTTCGGCCAGAACATCCTCAGACGCCGGCCCTTGCAGGGCCACCAGCGCGCGGTTTTCCAGCAGCTTGACGGTGATGCCGTCGGGTTCCAGCGCAGTCCGCATGCGGTCGACATCTGCATGTTTGCAGGCCGCATTGACGACAAGGAACAGGTGATCGCCCCGGTTGGCGATCATCAGGTCATCCTCGATGCCGCCCGTGTCATTGGTAAAGAACGCATAGCGCTGCCGTCCCTCCGCCAGCCCGGCCACGTCCACCGGAACCAGCCGTTCCAGCGCCTCGGCCACGTTTGGGCCCCGCAGGATGACCTGCCCCATGTGGCTGACATCGAACAGCCCGGCCTGCGCCCGGCAGTGCAGATGTTCCTTGAGAACACCCAGCTTGTACTGAACGGGCATTTCGTATCCTGCGAACCCGACCATCTTCGCGCCCAGCGCGTGATGCAGTTCGTTCAGGACGGTTGTTGCAAGCTCTGTCGGCTCGTCCGTCATGCGCACCCCTTTGCCCATGACGCAAAAACACGTTCGGGCAGCTACGCCGCGGACCAATTCCGCGACTCTACTGCCCCCTCTGTCCTTTGGCCTGAGATCGTTATCCCTTCGGCGGACGCGCTTGGCGCCTCTCTCCAGAGTCTAGCCTCTTCACGGTCCGTTGGGCCTGAGCGTTTCCGGGGCGGTTGCGCCTTCGGCACCGGGTTTGGCCAAGGCCTCACCGGTTCTCCCGTCGAAGATGCGCGGACGCTAGTCGATTGTTCAGGCGTTGGCAAGCGATGCGTCGCGCCGCCCTGCGCTGCATCCTTCGGCCGAGATGATATTGATCAGCGCCGCATTGTTGCAAACCAGCGAATCCAGAGTGATCGGATCAAGCGTGGCGTAAAAGGCGTTTGCGGCCTCTGTCAGGGCGCTGCGCAGGCGGCAGGCCTCGGTCAGGGGGCAGGTATTGTCCACATCGGCAAAGCATTCAGCCAACGGGACCGGCTGTTCGAGGGCGCGAAAAATGTCGCCGATCACGATGTCGGCAGCGGGGCGGCCCAGCTCCAGCCCGCCGTTGCGGCCCCTTTGCGTATGCAGAAAACCCATCTGCGCCAGTTGGTTGATGACCTGAGCAAGATGGTTTTCCGACGCGTTGCACCGCTCGGCAATCTCGTGCTTGGTCACAAGCCGTCCCGGATTCGCGGCGCAATACATCAGCACTCGCATCGCGATGTTGGTTCTCTTTGTCACGCGCATGCCGCTCTCCCCATGGCAGTTCGTCCGCTTCTTTTTGACACGGCAGACAAATGCGGGGTTTGACATGCGTCAATACGGGCAAATATTTCTTTCATGGAGCATGTATATTTTTTCGGCTACGGGTCGCTGGTCAATCGCAGCACCCATGATCACGACCCCGCTTATCGCGCCCGGCTGCACGGATGGCGGCGCGCCTGGCGGTCCGTCCCGGAACGGTCACTGTGTTATCTGACCGCCGTTCGGGATCCCGATAGCCATATCGATGGACTGATCGCACCGGTTCCGGGCGATAGCTGGGCCGAACTGGACCGCCGCGAAGCCGCTTACGAACGCCATGATGCGACACAAAGCCTGACCCATGACAGCGATGCCCGGGCCGTGGTGGTCTATGCCATTGATCCGGCGCGGCACAGCGCACCCGGCCCGCGAAACCCCATCCTGCTCAGCTATCTGGACGTTGTGGTGTCAGGCTATCTTGCGGAATATGGGCCCGGAGGTCCGGCGCAGTTCTTTGAAACCACACTGGGGTGGGAGGCGCCGATCCTCGATGATCGCGCAGCCCCAAGATATGCCCGTGCGCGGCCTTTGACCGATGAGATCCGGACACTCACCGACGCCGGGCTTGCCGCCGTGGGCAGCCGCGTCATCACCGCCGCAGATTGAACAGCGCGTGCTGGCGGCCCTGACGGCCAAAGGGGTCGCGTTCGGCCCGTTCCGGTTTGCGGATGACCCGTTCGGCCAGCGCCCACGCGATCACGCCGAACAACACGCCACCGGCCGCCTGACCGATCAGCACACCGGGCGCCCCCAGTACCGCCGCCCCCGCAATGACAAAGGGGATCGTCCCCAAAGTGTGACGGCCCCAGTTCACCCATGTCGAATAGAACGGGTGACCAAGGTTGTTGAAGGCTGCGTTGCAGACAAAGATCACCCCGTTGAAAGCCCATGCCAGCGCGAGAGGCCCGCAGAACAGGAACACGAGGTCCCGCGCCAGCCCGTCGGCATCGAACAGCCCTGCAATCGGGCCGCGCAGCACAAACAGCGCCGCAGCGGCGGCCACCACATACATTGCCACAAAGATCAGTCCGGCCTGAAAAGCACCGCGCACCCGGTCGTTCAGTCCAGCGCCGAAATTCTGCCCGATAATTGGCCCCACAGCCCCCGACAACGCGAATATCACAGCGAAAGCCAACGGCGTCAGGCGTCCGACAATCGCCATGCCTGCCACCGCCTCTTCGCCGAATTGCGCCATTGACCGGGTGACAAAGGCCTGCCCCACGGGCGTTGCCAGTTGCGTCAGGATCGCCGGAAGCGCAATGGCAAGGATCGGCGGGAAATCCACCTTCATTTCGGCCCGTGTCGGACGGTCGAACCCGCCGTAAAGGCGCACGACCGGGGCCAGCGAATACCATGCGATCGTCAACCGCGCCGCCACGCTGGCAAGCGCCGCCCCGGTCAGTTCGAGATCCAGACCAAAGATCAGGATCGGGTCCAGTGCCGCGTTCACAACCCCGCCCGCGATGGTTGCCATCATCGACCGGCGCGCGTCGCCATGCGCCCGCAGGATAGCCCCGCCGATCATCCCCGCCACAAGAACCGGCAACGACGGCAGGATGATGCGCAGGTATCCCGTTGCAAGGTCTGCCGTCTGTCCTGCCGCGCCCAGAAGCGCCACAAACGCCGGTGTCCAGATCCAGACCGCCGCCGCAAAGATCGCACCGAATCCCATCCCATAAACCAGCGCGGTTGTGGCCCGGCGCGAGGCCATATGCGCCTCGCCCCCTCCCAGCGCACGCGCCACCAGGGCCCCGGCCGCGATGGCCATGCCGATGCTGAAAGAGGTGGTGAAGAACAGGATCGCCCCGGCATAGCCGATTGCCGCAGCCAATTCGGATTTGCCCAGCATGGCGATAAAGATCATGTCGATGAAATCGACTGCAAAGACCGCCATCAGCCCCAGAGAGGCGGTCAGCGACATGACGGTCACATGCCGGAACAGGCTGCCTTCGAGGAATACGGCCTTGTCCGCCATGCTGCATCTCCACGCTGTCTTGTCATCTTGGATGCCGCACCGTCACCGGCTTGCCCAGCCCAAAAACCGGATCGCCCATGAAAAAGGGCGCGCCACCGACTTTGGTGTCGCGCCCTGATGTGTGATCCGGCGATCCGCCCGCCTGACCCGGACGTCAGCCCGCGCCACCCGGTTTCTTTTGCAAAAGCGGCATGACGTCGGCCATCTCGGGGCCACGTTCGCGCCCGGTGACAGCTTTGCGCAGCGGCATGAACAGCTTTTTGCCCTTGCGACCCGTGGCCTCTTTTACCGCCGAGGTCCAGTTACCCCAGGTCTCGCCGGTGTAGGGCGGCTCGCTCAGCAGATCGAAAGCCTGCGCGACGAACTCTTGATCTTCGTCGTCCACCAGCGGCGCAGCGCCGTCACGGAACAGCGCCCACCAATCCGCCATGTCCTTGCGGGTGGTGATGTTCTCGCGAACGACATTCCAGAATGCCGGAGCCAGTTCACCCGGCACGCCCAGCGCGGCGATTTCGTCCGCAACCGCGTCCAGATCCAGCCCATGCAGTTTTTTCGCGGTCAGCGGGTACAGGTCCTGCACATCGAACTTGGTCGGCGCAGAGCCGAACTGCGACAGCTCGAACCCGTCAGCGATCTCTTCCAGCGAAAGGCGCAGTTCGACCGGCTGGCTTGATCCCAGACGTGCCATCAGGGACAGCAATGCCTCGGGTTCCACGCCTGCCTCGCGCAGGTCGCGCAGGGCCAGCGTACCCAAACGTTTGGACAGCGATTCCCCTTGCGGGCCGGTCAGCAGCGAATGGTGCGCAAAAGCCGGCGGTTCGCCCCCCAGTGCGCGGATCATCTGGATCTGCGTCGCGGTATTGGTGACGTGGTCATTGCCGCGCACCACGTGGGTGATGCCCATTTCCATGTCATCGACGACCGAGGCCAGAGTATACAGGAACTGTCCGTCGGCCCGGATCAGCACCGGGTCAGAGACGCTGGCCGCGTCGATCGACACCTCACCAAGGATACCATCCTCCCAGGCGATGCGCTCGTGGTCCAGCTTGAAGCGCCAGACGCCATCGCCTCGTTCGGCGCGCATCTTGGCCTTGTCCTCGTCCGACAGGGCCAGCGCCGCACGGTCATAGACCGGCGGTTTGCCCATGTTCAGCAGCTTTTTGCGCTTGAGGTCCAGTTCCGTGGGCGTTTCCCATGCTTCGTAGAACCGTCCCATCTCTCGCAGTTTGTCGGCTGCGGCCTCGTAGCGGTCCAGCCGCGCGGACTGTCGTTCGATCCGGTCCCAGGTCAGGCCAAGCCATTCCAGGTCCTGCTTGATCGCGTCGACATATTCCTCTTTCGACCGCTCAGGGTCGGTGTCGTCGATACGCAGCACGAACTGGCCGCCGGTCTTGCGGGCGATCAGGTAGTTGAACAAAGCGGTGCGCAGGTTGCCCACGTGGATATAGCCGGTGGGCGAGGGCGCAAAGCGGGTGACGGTCATGGGTCGGGCCTCCTGTCAGGGCGGGGTGTTTTCACAAGGCGCACGATTTGTCCAGTTCCAGCGAGGTCAGCGGCCGCTGCGGGCGCGCGGCTCTGGTCCGGCTGGCAGGCCGATGCTAGGCATTCTGGAAAGGCGGTGCCGGACCGCCGCCAAGGAAACGCGCCATGACCCAGATCCTCACCGTCACCCTGAACCCGGCTCTTGACCTTGCCACCGCCTGCGCGGGCGTCACACCGGGGCCCAAGCTGCGTTGCGGGCCGGAAACGGCAGAGCCCGGCGGGGGCGGGGTCAACGTCGCCCGGGCCATCGTGCAACTGGGCGGGCAGGCCCGCGCAATGGTGGCGCTGGGCGGCCCAAACGGCGAGGCGCTGGCCCGCCTGCTGCAAGAGCGCGGGCTGGACATCATCCGCCATCAGGCCCCCGGCGACACGCGGCACAGTTTTTCCGTGACCGATGAAGGGACCGGCGAACAGTATCGCTTTGTCCTCTCCGGTCCGGAATGGAACGAGGCCCAGCTGGACGCCGTTCTGGATCATCTTGCGCAAGAGGCCGAAGAGGGGGCCTATATCGTGCTGTCGGGCAGTATGCCGCCGGGATGCGTGCCGGGCTGGATTCCGCGCGCCTGCGCGCGGCTGTCCGGTCGGCGCGTCGTGGTGGATACCTCTGGCTCGCATCTGCATCATCAAGCCACGGCCCCTGCCCCTGCGCCACATGTCCTGCGCATGGATAGCGCCGAGGCGCGCGACCTGGCGGGCCGGGATCTGACGGCACGAACCGAAAGCGCCGATTTCGCTGAAACCCTGCGGGCGCGCGGTGCCGCAGAGATCGTGATCATCGCACGCGGCAAGGATGGCTCGGTCATGGCCACGGCGGAGGGGCGCTGGCATGTCACCGCCGCAAATCAGACCGTGGTCAGCGCCATCGGCGCGGGCGACAGTTTCGTCGGCGGTTTCGTCAAGGCGCTGGCCGAAGGACTAAAAACACCCGAGGCATTGCGCCAAGGAGCAGCGGCCGCCGCCGCCGCGGTCCTGAGCCCGGGCACGCAACTGTGCCGCGCCGAGGATTTCGCCGCCATCCTGCCCAGGACAGAGCTGACGGCGCTCTGATGCGGCTGTTCGTTGCCCTGCCCCTGCCGGATCATGCCTGCGCTTCGCTGGAGGCGCTTCAGGCACGGTTTCCGGTCGGTCGCCCGGTCCCCTATGAGAACCTTCACCTGACGCTGGCCTTTCTTGGCGACCAAAGCGAGGATTCGACAGAGCTTATCCACGACAGCCTGCTGGGCCTGCGCGCGCCCGCACCTTTGCTGACGCTGGCCGGAGCGGCGGTTTTTGGCGGACGGCACGGGCAAGCCGTGGGGCTGGAGGCCGACGGCGGCGCGGCCCTGACCGACCTGCACGCCCGGGTGATGACCCGCCTGCGCGGCGGTGGCATTTCAGTCGAACGCAGGCGGTTTCGTCCGCATGTTACCTTGTCCCGGCTCAGGGGGCACGCCGACGCCGGTCCGGTTCTGGCGGTTCTGGCTTCGGCCATGGTCGGCCCTTTCGACTGCGCCGCCTTCAGCCTTTTTGCGTCTCATTTACACCCGGACGGCGCCATACACGAAGAGCTGGCCCGCTATCCTCTGGCCCCCACCCAATGACCGACATTGCCCGTTTCTACGAAATTGCCCAGCGCACCATCCAAGGTTTTCCGACCCCGTTCCGGCGTGCTGCCGCGCAGGTGATCCTGCAAGTGGTCGATTGGCCGCCAGAGGATATTCTGGACGAGATGAGCATCGATGACCCACGCGACCTGACCGGACTATACGACGGCGTTCCGATGACCCAGAAAAGCCTCGCCGACCCGGCACCCTTTCCTGACACGGTCTGGCTGTTTCGGGAACCGATCCTCGACGAATGGCGCGCGCGGGGCGACATCGAGCTAGATGATCTGATCGCACATGTGACGGTGCATGAATTCGCCCACCACTTTGGCTGGTCGGATGAGGATATCGCAACCATCGACCGCTGGTGGGAGTGATCCGCCGCACACCAGCCCTTGCCGTCGCCCTTGCGGCGGCAATACGCGCTGCCTAATCTTCGTTTCAAACGTTCATTGACAGGATTTCCAATGCCCACGACCACCATTCGCAAGATCCTCGGAAATCGCGCCCTGCACGCCGTTGCCCCCGACATGCCGCTGCGCGAAGTGGCGCAACGGATGGCCGATGCGGGGGTCGGTGCGGTTGTCGTCTTGCATGACGGCGCTTTGGCGGGTGTGCTCTCGGAGCGCGACATCGTGTTTCGCGCGGTGGCCAAGGGTCTGTCACTGGATGACACGCCGGCCCAAACCGTCATGACCCCCGACCCGGTGACCGTCGACATTGACGCGGATCTTGCCCAGACACTCAAATCCCATCTGGGCACGGCCTTCCGCCACATGCCGGTGGTGGACAATGGCAAACCCGTGGGTCTCCTGTCTTACCGCGATGTGCCTGCGGAATATGTCATGCTCTACGAACGCTTTGTCGAAATGACGGGCGCCCGCGCCGATCAGGCCGGCTAGGGGCGCGACGGCCAAGGGACGGCGGGCGGGGCGTCTTTCGCGCCGCAAGGCGCGGAACAGCGTCCGTCCCGCCGTCCCCTCAGCTGGGATCGCGCCAGCGGTTGACGATCGGATAGCGCCGGTCCAGCCAAAATGCGCTTTTGGTCAGACGCGCCCCCGGTGCCGACTGGAACCGCTTGTATTCGCTGATGTAGAGCAGGTGTTCCACCTTTTTGGCATCGGCCCGGTCATACCCCGCCGCGACGCAATCCGCGATGGACCCGTCCCGGTCCACGAGGATTTCCAGAATTGCGTCCAGCACCGGGTAATCGGGCAGGGAATCGCTGTCCTTCTGATCCTCGCGCAGTTCCGCCGACGGCGGCTTGGTGATGATCCGGTCGGGGATGACTTCACCTTCGGGGCCATTCATCCATGCACGGTGGTTGGCATTCCGCCAGCGGCAGGTCTCGAATACGCGCGTCTTGTACAGATCCTTGATCGGGTTATAGCCGCCCGCCATATCGCCGTAGATCGTGGCATAGCCCACCGCGACCTCGGACTTGTTGCCGGTGGTCAGCAGCATCTCGCCAAACTTGTTCGACAGCGCCATCAACAACAGCCCGCGCAAGCGCGACTGGATGTTTTCCTCGGTGATGTCGGGTTGCGTGCCCTCAAACAACGGTGCCAGCGCCTCTGTCACCGCCGCGCGCGGCCCGGAAATCGGCACATAGTCATAGCGGCAGCCCAGCGCCTTGGCGCAGGCCTCTGCGTCTTCCAGAGAATGCGACGAGGTGTATTCCGACGGCAGCATCACGCAGCGCACGTTCTCCGGGCCCAGCGCATCCGTGGCAATCGTCGCCACCAAGGCCGAATCCACACCGCCGGACATACCCAGAAGAACTTTGGAAAACCCGGTCTTGCGCAGGTAGTCGCGCAGGCTTTCGACCATGACGCGATAGTCCTGTTCCCAGTCGTCGGGGTGTTTCTGGAACGTCCCTTCCTCACAGCGCCACCCCTCGGGCCCGCGCACCATGTCAACCGGAACGATGCATTCGTCGAACACCGGCAGTTGCACGGCGATCTGCCCGCCGGGGTTCAGCACGAAAGACCCGCCGTCAAAAACCTGATCGTCCTGTCCGCCGACCATGTTGAGATAGATCAGCGGCAAACCGGTCTCGACCACGCGGGCGACCATGTGGTTCAGCCGGGTCTCGTATTTGCCGCGGTAATAGGGCGATCCATTCGGCACCAACAGGAACTCGGCCCCGGTTTCAGCCAAGGTTTCGGCCACATCCGGGTGCCATGCATCCTCGCAGATGGGCGACCCGATGCGCGTGTTGCCCACGGCATAGGGTCCGCCGATGGGGCCGCTGTCAAAGATCCGCACCTCGTCAAAGACGGTTTCGTTTGGCAGTTCATGCTTCAGCACCCGCGTCACGACACGGCCGCCGTTGCAGATGAAATAGGCGTTGAATAGCTCTGTGCCCTCGACGTAGGGGCCGCCGATGGCCAGCGCCGGGCCGTCCGCGCAATCGGCGGCCAACTTGTCCACCGCCTGCATCGCAGCGATGTGAAAGGCCTGTTTCATTACCAGGTCCTGCGCGTTGTACCCGGCGATGAACATCTCGGGCAGCGCCACAAGATCGGCGCCATGGGCGCGCCCTTCCTCCCAGGCCGCGCGGGCCTTGGCCGCGTTACCCTCAAGATCGCCCACAACGGGGTTCAGCTGTGCCATTGTGATGCGAAACCGATCGCTCATCGCGCCGCCCTTTCCTGATCTTGACGCACCCATATCAGACCCACGCCTGAGGGAAAGCCGCCTCGACCGCGGGCGTTGCCCCGCCAAGGCGCGTCACATAGGCTTTGCCCATCCGTCTTGCATTTCCAGAGGCCGTCCGCCGCATGTTTTTATCTCGCCTTTCTATTGTCTCCGCTGCACTCTTTCTGGCATCCGCGCCGTCACTTCTGGCGCAGGGGGTGCAGACACGAACCTATAGCGACGGCGGCGTCTATACCGGCCAGATGGTCGACGGCATTCAGCATGGGACCGGCACTTACCGGCTGCCCAATGGCTATGAATACAGCGGAGACTGGGTACGCGGACAGATCCTTGGCAAGGGTAAGGCACGTTTCCCCAACGGCTCGGTCTACACCGGTGATTTTGTTTCGGGCAAACCCCATGGCACCGGGCGGATCGTGTTCGCGGACGGCGGCCATTACGAAGGGGCCTGGCAACACGGCAAGATTTCGGGTCAAGGCAAGGCCCGCTATGCCAATGGCGTGCTCTACGAGGGCCAGTTCCGCGAAGCCAGGCACCATGGTCGCGGGGTCATGACCTCGCCCGAGGGCTATGTTTATGACGGCCAATGGATCAACGGCACCAAGGAAGGCCGGGCGCGCATCACCTATGCTGACGGGTCCGTCTACGAAGGATTGGTCAAGGCCGGTCAGCGGCATGGTTTTGGCAAGATCACCATGGCGGACGGACTGATCTATGAAGGCGCATGGGCGGCGGGCCAGATCAATGGCGAAGGCAAACTGGTCCACGCCAACGGAGACATCTACGAAGGCCAGCTGGTCAACGGCAAACGCGAAGGGCGCGGGACCGTGCGCTATGCCAATGGTGACAGCTACAAAGGGGCCTTTCACAAGGATCAACGCCACGGACAGGGCACCTTCGTCGGGAAAGACGGTTTTATCTACACGGGCAACTGGACGGTCGGTAAGATCGACGGCAGCGGGCAGGTCACCTATCCGGACGGATCGATATATGCCGGCAGCTTTGCAAACGATCAGCCCCACGGCGAAGGCAAGATCACCTACCCCGATGGCAGCATCTATGTCGGCGGTTGGGTCAAAGGCGTGATTCAGGGCAAGGGCCGCGCCGAATACGCGGGCGGGCTGATCTACGAGGGCGATTTCGTCAACACCCGCAATCACGGCTACGGCGTCATGACCTACACCGACGGTTACCGCTATGAAGGCCAGTTCGCCGAGGGTCAGCGACAGGGTCGTGGCAAGGCAGTCTATCCCGATGGCACGGTCTATGACGGCTCTTTCCATGCCGGGAAACGCCACGGCCACGGACGGATCACGATGGCGGACGGGTTTCAGTACAATGGTGCCTGGCTCAATGGCGAGATCAACGGGCGCGGCATCGCGACCTACACCAATGGCGATGTCTACTCGGGCCATTTCGTCAACGGCAAGCGCGAGGGTCAGGGGCGCTTGGTGTACAAGGACGGAACGGTGGCCGAAGGTGTCTGGCGCAACGGGCAGTTGGATGGCAATCCCAGCGGCCTGCCGCCAGAACCTGTGCTGCCCGAAGAACGCAGTCATTCGCGCGGCGGTGTGGCCGGTGCCTTGCCCGTCCGGGTCATCGCACCGGACGAAAGCGGGGGCGGTTCGCTGGGGGATCGCCCCTGACGCCCGGCGCGGGCCATTGCCCAGCAACATGGAAAGACGTTGCCGTCCGCCCCGGCCTCCTTTAGTTTCCGCTAAGACAGGATAGAGACAGACGAAAACGGGCACGCGCATGAAAACCGCAGGCAGCATCCTTCTTGGCGCCTTCGTAGCTATCGCCGGCACGGCGCTGGCCCAGGATGATCAGACCGTCACCAAGCAATACGACGACGGTGGCGTCTACGAAGGCACCTTCCTGAACGGGTTGCAGCACGGCACCGGCACGTACCGTCTGCCCAACGGTTACGAATACTCTGGCGAATGGGTCGAGGGCGAGATCAAGGGCAAGGGCGTCGCACGCTTTCCAAACGGGTCTGTCTACGAAGGCCAGTTCGCCAAGGGCAAGCCCGAAGGCAAGGGCAAGATCGTCTTTGCCGACGGTGGCACCTATGAAGGCCAGTGGCTGGACGGCAAGATCACCGGCAGCGGCGTGGCGATCTATGCCAATGGCGTCCGTTACGAAGGGTCCTTCCGCAACGCCTTGCACCACGGCAAGGGCGTGATGACCGCACCCAACGGGTATGTCTATGACGGCCAGTGGGTGAACGGCGTCAAGGAAGGCACGGCCAAGATCACCTATCCCGACAAATCCATCTACGAAGGCCGCGTCGCCGACGGCGAACGTGACGGGTTTGGCAAGCTGACGATGCCCGACGGGCTGATTTACGAAGGCACGTGGCGCGAAGGCCAGATCGACGGAGAGGGCAAGCTGATCCAGCCCAACGGCGACGTTTATCAGGGCCAGCTTGTGGATGGCCGCCGCGAAGGCAAGGGCAAGGTCATCTACGAAAACGGCGACATCTACGAAGGCCAGTTCAACAACGACCAGCGTCACGGCATCGGCACCTTTGTCGGCAAGGACGGCTATCGCTACGAAGGCAACTGGGTCACCGGCCAGATCGAAGGCAAGGGCAAGGTCACCTATCCCGACGGCTCGGTCTATGAAGGCCAGTTCAAGGGCGACCTCGCCAATGGCAAGGGCAAGATCACCTACCCCGATGGCGCGACCTATGACGGCGACTGGGTTGACGGCGTGATTCAGGGCAAGGGCCGTGCGGCCTATCCCAACGGGTTGGTGTACGAAGGCAGCTTTGAAAACGCGCGCAACGATGGCTTTGGCATCATGACCTACCCCGACGGTTACCGCTATGAGGGTCAGTGGAAAGACGGTCAGCGCCATGGCGAAGGCAAAGCCACCTACCCAGACGGCACGGTGTATCAGGGCCAGTTCCGCGAAGGTCAGCGCCACGGCAAGGGCAAGATCGTCATGGCCTCGGGCTTTTCCTACGATGGCGACTGGCTTCGCGGCGAGATCAATGGTCAGGGGATCGCAGTCTATGCCAATGGTGATGTCTACGAAGGCGCCTTCAAGGATGGCAAACGTCAGGGTCAGGGCACGATGAAATACGCCAGCGGCGAAGAGGCGTCGGGCGAATGGATCGGCGGCGCCCTGCGCTCGACCCCTGCCCCGGCGGCCCCGGATACGGCGGACAATTGATCGCGCGGGCAGTCTGGAACGACCGCCCCATTTCCCGCCGTCCCTTCTGTATGCCCATGGCACACCGGTTTCCGGCGTGGTTTCTTTGCGCGCTCATCCTGTTTGGCGGCCTCCTGCCCGGTCTGGTTCGAGCACAAGAACCCGAGGTCGTCCGCATCGGCGTGCTGGCGCATCGCGGCTGGGCCGACCAACAGACCGTCTGGACGCCTCTGGCGGAATACCTGCAACCTCATCTTGGCAACCGTGTCGCCCGGCTGGTTCCTGTGACGCTGACCTCTGCCGGGCCGCTGGTGAACGCGGGCGGGCTGGATTTCCTCGTGACCAACCCGGGTCATTACATCCAGCTTGCCGAAACCTTTCCGATGAGCGTTCTTGCCACCCGCAAACGACGCCTGTCGGACGGGTCACATGCCACGCAGTTCGGTTCGGCCGTTCTGGTACGGGCCGACAGCGGATTGACCACCCTGGCGGACCTGCGGGATCAACGCATCGGCGCGGTTGCGCCGCAGGCCTTTGGCGGCTTTCAGATGGCATGGTTCGAAGCTCAGGCGCAGGGCGTTGACCTGTTGGAAGACAGCACCCAGATGGTCTTTCTTGGATTTCCGCAAGACGCCATCGCACGGGCCGTTCTGGACGGCGACCTTCAGGCCGGCATCGTGCGCAGCGGCCTGTTGGAACGGTTGCAAGCCGAAGGCGTGGTGCCCCCGGATGCGCTGAGCGTGCTCAACGCCAATGTCACCTACACCTACCCCGAAGCCGTCAGCACGCGGCTTTACCCGGAATGGCCCTTTGTGGCGCTAGCCGGCACCTCTGCCGAGTTGCGCGACACCGTGGCGCTGGCCCTGCTGCAAAGCGGGTCCAGCGATCTGGTCGATACCTGGGGTGCGCCGGTCAGCTATCACGACGCCCGCGCGCTGGCCGCAGCCTTTGCCAACCGTCAGGGCGCTGCGACCTCCCCGCCCGGCGGCGGCCCGGCGTGGATCGCTTGGGGCGGCGCTATGATCGCAGCCATTCTGGCCCTTGCCGCGCTGCTGGGCTGGCTGTTTCGCAGATCCCAAAGCCCCGCCGATGCCGCACCCCCTTTGACTGAACAAGCGGACTCCGAGGTGCCGCTGACACGCCGCGAAAGTCAGGTCCTTGGCCACATCGGCGCCGGCCATTCAACCAAGGAAATCGCTGCGGCGCTGGGCATCAGCCCCAAGACAGTCGAGTTCCACCGCGCCAACCTTCTTCGCAAATACGATGCCCGCAGCTCGGCCCAGCTGATTGCGCTGGCCCAACGCCAGCTTTCCCCCCAAGAATCCGAAACCTAGGGTTTTCCCGGGTTCGAAACCGGCAGGAATCAAAGGGAATTGCCGGGTATCCGTCCACGTCCTGTCTGCGTCATCCTGTCTTGCACAACGGGGTTCACCGCCCCGCTGATAAGGGAGGAACCACTATGACCCATATCGTCAGACTGCTGACCGCGCTGAGCCTTGCCCTGGCGCTGTTCGCGACAACCGGCACCGCCATGGCCGAAGGCTATGGCAAGCAGAAGGTCGTGTATCACATCAATTACAATGGCGGAGAAGGCAACAAGGCCTACAAGGGCGCGATGCGCAACATCCAGAACCACATCAACGCCGTCGGCGCCGAAAACATGGAAATCAAGGTGGTGATGCATGGCAACGGTCTGGGCTTGCTGTCCGCCGCCAAAGGCGACCCGACCATGCAGACAACCGTGTCCAGCCTCAAAGGTCAGAACGTGGCATTCCACGTCTGCAACAACACGCTTGTCGGACGCAAGATCGACTATTCGGAAGACCTTTACGATGTCTGGGAAGATGACATCGTGCCCTCCGGCGTGGCGGAACTGTCCAAGCTTCAGCAGATGGGCTTTACCTACATCAAGCCGTGAAACTGTCCTGCCGGACAGCGGGTGTCAGACCCGCTCTCCGGCCTCCATCCGGTCCAGAAAGCGCTGCGCCTCTTTCAGCACCGTTTCGCGACGATCGGCATCCATCCGGTCAAAGGTCCGGTACATGTTGGCCATCCGGGGGTTGCCTTCGAAACGGTCCCTGTGGCGATCCATGAAATGCCAGTACAACAAGTTGAACGGACAGGCGCCTTCGCCCGTCTTTTTGGTCACGGAATAGCTGCATGACTTGCAGTAGTCCGACATCTTGTTGATGTAGTTTCCCGAGGACACATAGGGTTTCGACGCGATGATCCCGCCGTCGGCAAACTGGCTCATGCCCACGGTGTTGGGGGCCTCGACCCACTCGAATGCGTCGATATAAACGCTAAGATACCATTCATGCAGCGCCGCGGGGTTGATCCCTGCAAGCAGGCCGAAATTCCCCGTCACCATCAACCGCTGGATATGGTGGGCGTAGGCCTCGTCCCGGGTCTGTTCCACGGACTTCGCGACACAGCGCATCTCTGTCCCGGCGTCCCAGTAGAACCATGGCAAGGCACGGTCATGTCCCAAGGCGTTGCGGTCGGGATAATCCGGGCCTTCGCGGAAATAGATGCCCCGCACGTATTCCCGCCAGCCGATAATCTGCCGGATAAACCCCTCGGCGGCGTTGATTGGCACAGATCCGTCCGCATAGGCCATTGCAACGGATGTGCAAACCTCCAGCGGATCAAGAAGGCCGATGTTGATATAGGCCGACAGCAAAGAGTGATACAGGAACCGGTCCTGATCCAGCATCGCGTCCTGATAGTCACCGAACCGTGGCAGCGCCTTGTCGACGAAATGGCTCAGCGCCTTCAGCGCCTGCGCCCGGTCGGTGGCAAAGCCAAAGGGGCGCAAACGGCCGAAATTGTCGGGAAAGGCGGCTTCGACCAGATCCAGAACCTCGGCCGTGGTCCTGTCCGGTTCGAACCACAGCGGCTCGTGCGTGACCTCGCCCTGAGCGGGTTTTCGGTTGTCTGCATCATAGTTCCACTGGCCGCCCTCCGGACCATCATCAGTCATCAGCAGCCCGGTTTTGCGGCGCATCTCGCGGTAGAAATATTCCATCCGCAGCGCCTTGCGCCCCTCGGCCCAACCATCGAAATCGGCATGGCTGGCGATAAACCGGTCGTCTTCCAAAAACCGCACCTTCAAGGGACAATGGCGCAGGGCGTTGATCAGCCGCCATTCGCCCGGTTCGGTGGCAATGACCTCTTGCGCACCGGTTTCTTCCGCGCGCCGCAGCAATTCGCCACAAATGGATCCGGCGTTCCCGGTATCGTCCAGTTCGGTATAGCGGACGTCCCAACCATCTTCGCGCAGGGCGACGGCGAATTTGCGCATCGCCGCCAGCACCAGAGCGATCTTTTTGGGATGGTGGGGGACATAGCGGGTTTCATCCGCGACCTCGGCCATGACGATCACGTCGCGGTCCTTGTCCGCAGCCTTCAACGCGGCAACGCTTTCGGTCAACTGGTCGCCCAGAACAAGGATCAGCCGCGTCACCAGGGGATCTCCTGCCCGTCATAGTCCAGAAATTTGCCCGTGTCCCCTGCCCCAAGACCGTGCATGACCCGCACCAGACGCGCCGCCGCCTGTTGCGGCGAAACCGTCGGATGACGGTCGGCGTATTTCGCGGTAAATGCGGTTTCGACCGTACCGGGGTGCAAACTGACGCAGGCAAGCTGGCGGTGGGTCCGGGCCAGCTCGATCGCCGCACCGTGTATCAACTGGTTCACGCCCGCCTTGGCAGCACGGTAACTATACCAGCCACCCAACCGGTTATCCCCGATCGAGCCGACCCGCGCCGACAACACCGCAAAAACCGCGGGCCGGTCACGCGGCAAAAGGCGCACCGCCTGTTTCAACACCATCATCGGACCGATAGCGTTCAGGCGATATTGGTCTTCCAGCGCCTTGACGGTCAGCGATTTCAGCGTCTTTTCAGGCGCGGCTCGGTCGATTTCCAAGGCCCCCGTCGCCACGAAAACCAGATCGAATGGCCCGTTCAGCCGGTTCATGATCCGGGCAACCGCGGTTTCGTCGGTCACGTCCAGCCCGTCACGCGACCGGGACAGCCCGGTGACGGCCACGCCTTCGGCGCGCAAATGCGCCGCAACGGCCCCGCCGATCCCGCCGCTGTCCCCGATAATCAGTGCGTTTTCCATGCCCGGGCAGTTAGCGGTGCCCACCCCGGGATCAAGCGCTGCCCACGTCCTCACGTGCGATAGCCACGGTCTTGACCACGGCAAAACAGCTGGCGCCCGGCGTTAGGTCAAGCGCCTCGGCCGACCGGCGCGTGACCCGCGCCAGCACCCGGCCCGCATCCGTATCCAGCGAAACAAGCGCACCCGGCCCATCACCTTCGCGAATGCTGTCCACCCGACCCGGAAGGATATTCAACGCCGACAGACCCTCGGGCCGGTGGCGCGCAAGGATCACCTCCTGCGCCGCGATCCGCACCCGCAAGGGCGCACCCACCGGTTGCGGGACACGCGGCAGGAACAAAGGCAAACCGCCCGCCGTGACTTCGGTCAGCCCGTCGTCATGATGTACCGCCACCCGCGCCTCCAGCACAGCGCCAACGGCCCGGATCCCCGCAGGCGTCACATCCGGATCACTCAGCACATCCGAAGCCGTGCCCTGCCGCATCACCCGCCCGTCCTGCAAGACAACCACCGTGGTCGCCAGTCGAGCGACCTCGGCGGCGCTATGGGTGACATACAGGATCGGACAGCGCGCCTCGTCCCGCAGCCGTTCGAAATAGGGCAGGATCTCGCGTTTGCGCGACTCGTCCAGCGCGGCCAGCGGTTCATCGGCCAAGATCAGCCCCGGATCGGCCAACAAGGCCCGCCCAATGGCGACACGCTGCTTTTCCCCACCCGAAAGCGCGCCGGGCCGGCGGTCCAGCAACGGGCCAAGGCCCAGCATATCCACAACCGGTTCCACCGGCAGGGACGACCCGGCGAACCAACGCCCATACCTCAGATTCTGGCGTACCGAGAGGTGCGGGAACAGCCGGCCTTCCTGGAATATATAGCCAAGCCGGCGTTTGTGCGGCGGCAACCAAATACCTTGAGTGGTGTCTCCCAACAGGTGATCGCCGACCTTCACCCGCCCACGCTCCGGGCGCATCAATCCCGCCACCGCGTTGATGACGCTGGTCTTGCCTGACCCGGACCGCCCGAACAACACGCACAACCCCGGCGGCGCCTCAAAGGCCGCGTCCAGTGTGAAACCACCCAGTTGGTGGCGAACCGAAACCTCCAGCATCACGCGCCCCCGACCCGGGCGGCCACCCGACGCGACACCCATTCGGACAAAAGCAGCGCCAGCATCGCCACCGCCACGGCCACCGCCACCAGCCGCAAGGCCGAGCCTTCGCCGCCCGGCACCTGCAAGAACGCATAAATCGCCGAAGGCAGGGTCTGTGTCTGGCCAGGGATATTGGACACAAAGGTGATCGTGGCCCCGAACTCTCCCATCGCCTTGGCAAAGGCCAGAATCGCCCCGGCCAGCACACCGGGCAAAACCATGGGCAAGGTCACGGTAACAAACACCCACAAGCGTGAGGCACCCAGCGTGGCGGCGGCCTGCTCCAGCTTGGGATCGACCGCCTCGATCGACAGGCGCATCGCCCGCACCATCAAAGGAAAGCCCATGATCCCCGCCGCCAAGGCCGCCCCCGTCCAGTCAAAGGCAAAACGGATGCCCAGCGCATCCAGCGCCGCTCCGACAGGCGCTCTCGGACTCAAAGTCACCAACAACAGATAACCCGTGACAACCGGCGGCAGGATCAGGGGCAAATGCACCAACCCGTTGACCAGTTGCTTGCCCGGGAACCGCCAGCGCGCCAGTGCATAGGCCACCAGCACCCCGAAGGGCAAGGACACCAGCGTCGCCCAAAAGGACACCCGCAACGACAGGCGTACGGCGTCCCATTCCGCAGGGCTCAGCCAGTCCATGCCGTCACTCGCTCAGAACGGCAAAGCCCTGCGCGGCAAAGATCGCCGCCGCCTCGGGCGATTGCAGGAAATCCAGAAAGGCCGCAGCCCGCGCGCCGCGCCCGGCCACCGCGGCCACCGGGTAACGGATCGGCGGATGACTGTTCTCGGGAAAAACACCCAGCGCGTCCACCGCCGGGTCGGCCTGCGCATCCGTCGCATAAACCACGCCCAGAGGCACCTGCCCCAAAGAAACCAGCGCCAGCGCAGCCCGCACATTGTCCGCCTGCGCCACCCGCATGGAAACACTCTCCCACAGCCCCAGCGACTCCAATGCCGCCTTGCCATAGATCCCCGCGGGCACCGCCTGTACCAGCGCCATCGCCAGCCGCCCCTCACCCAACATCCCCGTCAGGTCCAGCGCGGGCGTGATCTCCACCGGGTCCGCCCCGGCAGGACCGGCCAGAACCAGACGGTTGCCCAACAGGTCGATCCGCGTGCCCGCCGCGATCAACCCCTCGCGATCAAGCACATCCATCCACTCCGTATTGGCCAGAAAGACAACATCCGCCGGCGCGCCCAGCTGCACCTGCCGCGCCAATGCCGAAGAACCGGCATAGGAAATCACCAGTGGCTCGTCATAAACCTGTGCCACCTCGTCAAGCGCCGTCTTCAGACTCGCGGCAGCAAATACCGTAACCGGTTCCTCGGCAAGAACCGGACGGACCAGCGCAAAAACAAGGCAGAGATATGCAAATATCCGTTTCATCGCCGAGGTTCTGGCACGCGCCGCGCCCCCTGTCACCACACCACAGAGCAAAAACCACCTCCGGGCTTCTTCTTGGCGGAAATACTCCGGGGGAATTGGCCGCAGGCCAAGGGGGCAGAGCCCCCAAGATCCGCTCACGTCAGCGTCAACCCCTTTCGCAGCGCGATCAGGTCCAGATCCTGCGCAAGAAAGGCAACACCTGCCTCGATGGCCTTCTGACCAAACGCCGCATCCATGGTCAGCAGGCCCGCAGGTTTTCCGGCCGCCGAGATTCGTCCGATCCCGTCGATCACCGCCTGCTGGACCTCGGGATGCGACGGCTGCCCGGGCAAGCCCATCGACGCGGCCAGATCCGCCGGCCCGATAAAGATCCCGTCCACCCCCGGCACAGCGGCAATGGCCTCGATCTCCGCCATGGCGGCGACGGTTTCAACCTGCACGATCAGGCACAATTCGTCGCGTGCCTTGGCGTGATAGCCCGCCACCTTGCCGAAACCGCTGGCCCGGGTCATGCCGGCCACGCCGCGGATGCCTCTGGGCGGATAGTCCATGGCCGCTGCCGCCTCGGCCGCCTCTTCGGCGTTCTGCACATAGGGCACCACAAGCGTTTGCGCACCGATGTCCAGCAGGCGTTTCATCTCGGCCGCGTTCAGGCAGGACGGCCGCGCAAGCGCCGAGACAGGATGCGGTGCCACCGCCTGCAACATCGGCAGGACCCGGATCGGGTCCATCGGAGAATGTTCGCAGTCGAACAGCATCCAGTCATAGCCGCAGGTGGCCATCATCTCGGCCGCCATCGGGTCGGTCATGCTGCACCAGATCCCGCGTTGCAGTTTGCCCGACAGGATCCCGGCTTTGAAGCCGTTCTTCTTCAGTTCCATCCACTTCCCTCTCTGCCTATGCGCAGACCCTAGACGCATGTGCAGCGATCAGGCAAACGGCAAGGCAAGTATTGGATCGCAAAGGAGGGCAAATCATGCCCACTGCCATTGTTACCGGATCGGCCGGATTTATCGGCTACCATTGCTGTGCGCGCCTGTTGGGCGAAGGCTGGCGCGTGATCGGGCTGGACGCGCTGACCGACTATTACGAAGTATCCCTGAAACAAAGCCGCCACGCCCGACTTGCTCCGCTGGGCGATTTCGTCCCGGAAATCGGCCGGGTCGAGGATCCCGGCCGCATGGCGGCGCTGTTCGAACGGGAAATGCCCGATGTGGTCATCCATCTCGCGGCTCAGGCCGGGGTCCGCTATTCGATCGAGAATCCGCGCTCTTACCTTGAATCCAACATCGTTGGCACCTTTGAGATCCTCGAAGCGGCACGCGCGCACCCGCCGCGCCACCTGTTGCTGGCTTCGACCTCGTCGGCCTATGGCGCCAATACGGAAATGCCCTACCGGGAAACCGACCGGGCCGACTATCAGATGTCTTTCTACGCGGCGACCAAGAAGTCGACCGAGGCAATGGCCCACAGCTATGCCCATCTGTTCAACCTGCCGACCACGATGTTCCGTTTCTTCACGGTCTACGGCCCTTGGGGCCGGCCGGACATGGCTCTGTTCAAATTCACCAAGGCGATCCTTCAGGGCAAACCGATCGACGTCTACAACTTCGGCGACATGAAGCGCGACTTCACCTATGTCGATGACCTCGTCGAAGGCATCCGGCTGCTGATCGACGCGGTGCCGGAACGCCCGGCCGAGGGCATTGTCCCCGAGGGCGACAGCCTTTCGCCGGTGGCGCCTTTCCGCGTGGTGAACATCGGCAATTCCGAACCGGTGCAACTGACCGACTTCATCGAGGCCATCGAAGAGGCCACAGGCCTTCCCGCGACGCGCAACCTGATGCCGATGCAGCCGGGCGACGTGCCGGCCACGTGGGCGGATGCGGCCCTGTTGCATAGGCTGACAGGCTACCAGCCCCGGACCTCGGTGCGCGACGGGGTTGCGCAATTCGTGGCATGGTACCGCGACTACTACCTTCGCAACGATACCGATCCGTCCTGACACTGAAAACACCGGGCGCCGCCCAAAGGGACGGCGGGTGGGGCGACGTTCCGGCCAAAGGCCGGGACAAGCGTCACCCCCGGCCCGATTAATGACCCGAAACATCATCTTTGGCCTTGCGCAGGGCGCGGCACGCCCCACAATAAAGGGAGCGGCAAAGAATTCCGCGCGACGGGGGACCTATCAGAACGTGGCCGAGCACGAGATCACTTCACACCAGGGCTTGTCCTGGGGAGTCGCTCGGCTCTTTCGTTTCTGCCCCTGCGGTCTCCGCGACCCGTGGTACGCTGCCACCGGCCAATAGGCCGCGCCGATCCCGTTATGCACCTGCGGCAATGACCCGCCCTTTGCGGAAAGATCATTGCAATCCACGCGGTCTTTTCGGAAAAAACCGTTAATTTTCTGACCCTGCGGAGACGTGAATGACCACACAGAGCAGTCTTCTGCCCATCATCGCTCTGCTGCCCTTCCTGGGCGCTCTGGTGCCGGGCATCATGATCCGTGCCGGACGCACCGCCACAGCAACCTTTACCGCCGTTCCGACAATCCTTGCGCTTGTCATGCTGGGCACACTGGCCCCCGGCGTGATGAACGGCACGGTCTACACCATGTCCATTCCCTGGCTGCCGCAGCTGGGGCTGGAGGCCGCCTTTTTCCTCGATGGGCTGGGGTTGATGTTTGCCTGCATGATCCTTGGCGTCGGCCTGCTGATCACGCTTTATGCGCGCTACTACCTGTCGGGCGAGGATCCGGTGGGCCAGTTCTATACCTATCTGCTGTTGTTCCAGGGCGCGATGCTGGGCATCGTCATTTCTGACAACATCCTGCTTTTGCTGATTTTCTGGGAGCTGACCTCGCTCTCGTCCTTTCTGCTGATCGGATATTGGAAGCACCTGCCCGAAGGCCGTCAGGGCGCGCGCATGGCGCTGACCGTGACCGGCGCCGGGGGGCTTGCCATGATCGGCGGCATGTTGATCCTTGGCAATATCGCGGGCAGCTACAACCTGACCGACATCCTCGCCGCGGGCGAGGCGATCAAGGCATCCGACTGGTATACGCCCGCCGTGATCCTGATCCTGCTGGGCGCTTTCACCAAGTCGGCACAGTTCCCTTTCCATTTCTGGTTGCCGCACGCCATGGCCGCGCCGACACCGGTGTCGGCCTACCTGCACTCGGCCACGATGGTGAAGGCGGGCGTCTTCCTGATGGCCCGGATGTGGCCGGCGCTGTCGGGCACGGAACTCTGGTTCTATCTCGTGGCCACCACCGGGCTGGTGACCATGGTCATTGCCGCCGTTATCGCGCTGTTCAAGGATGACCTGAAAGGGCTGCTGGCTTTCTCCACGGTGTCGCACCTTGGCCTTTTGACCATGCTGCTGGGTTTCGGAACCGAAGCCGCCGCCATCGCCGCCGTCTTTCACATTCTCAACCACCTGACCTTCAAGGCCGCGCTCTTTATGACCGCCGGCATCATCGACCATGAGGCACACACCCGCGACATCAAGCGGTTGGGCGGACTGGCCAAGCTGATGCCGATCACAGCCGTCATCGGCACGGTGGCGGCGCTGTCGATGGCGGGGATTCCACTGTTCAACGGCTTCCTGTCCAAGGAAATGATGCTGGAAGAAGCAAGCCACACCTATTGGTGGCAAAACCCGTGGATCGTGCCCGCGCTGGCAACGGTCGGGGCGCTGTTCTCGGTGGCCTATTCGCTGCGCTTCATCTTTCACGTGTTCGGCGGTCCGGTGCGCGACGACTATCCGCACAAACCTCATGATCCGCCTGCGGGCATGTGGTTGTCGCCCGCTTTCCTGTGCATTTTCGTGGTGCTGATCGGCGTGGCTCCCTTCCTTGCCGAACCGGTCGTCAACATGGCCGCAACCGCGGTGACCGGGCACACCACCCACGCACATCTCAAGATCTGGCACGGCGTGACCCCGGCCCTGTTCATGTCCATGGCGGCAATCGCCGGGGGCGCGGTGCTGCTGGCGCTGCACCGCCCGCTGGATGCGGCCTGGATCAAGGCCGGGCCTTTCTATGCCAAGGCAGCCTTTGACGCCGTCATGAACGGCTGCGTGCGCCTGTCGCGCGGCATCAGCGAAACCCTGCATGACGGTTCGATCAGCCGTTACCTTGCGATTTTCACCGCCGCCACGGTGGCCGCGGCCTATACCGCTTTCCTGCGTGGGGAAATCGCCCCGGCGACCCGCGAATTGCTGCCGATCTCACCCGTCTTTGCCGTGGGTTGGGTGCTGCTGATCTGTGCCACGCTGGTCGTGGTCACGCAGCATCACATGCGCTACCGCGCGCTGGTGGTGATCGGGGTCATCGGCCTGATGATCTCGGCCGGGTTTGTCTATCTTTCGGCGCCTGACCTCGCGCTGACGCAGATCTCGGTAGAGACCGTGACCATCATGCTGCTGTTGCTGGCGCTCCACTTCCTGCCCAAGACCACCCCGGCCGAAAGCTCGACCGGGCGGCGGATGATGGACGGCACCGTGGCAATCGCCGCCGGTCTGGGGGTTGCCGCGCTGGCCTATACCTTCATGACACGCGACTTCTCGACCATCTCCGAATATCACCTCGCCAATTCCTACAAGGGCGGCGGCGGCACAAACGTCGTGAACGTGATCCTCGTGGATTTCCGGGGGTATGACACCTACGGCGAAATCATCGTTCTGGGCATCGCGGGTCTTGTGATCTTTGCCCTGATGGAAGCGCTGCTGAGCGGTCCCGCCGGGGCCCGTCTGCGCAACTCGGGCTATAATTACGACCGGTCGCATGACCGCCATCCGCTGATGATGGTCATTTCGACCCGGGTGATGATGCCCATGGCGCTGATGGTCGGTGTCTACATCTTCCTGCGCGGCCACAATCAACCGGGGGGCGGTTTCGTCGCCGGTCTTGTGTTCTCGATCGCGCTGTTGATGCAGTACATGGCCTCGGGGTTTGCGTGGACCATGCGGCGCCAACAGCTTGAGTATCACGCGATGATCGGCTGGGGCGTGGTGATCGCCGGCCTGACCGGCGCGGGCGCATGGCTGTCGGGCACGCCGTTCCTGACTTCGGCCTTTGGCTATGTCCACATTCCGCCGATCGAAGAGTTCGAACTGGCCACTGCGGCCCTGTTCGACCTTGGCGTGTTCCTCTGTGTCTTGGGTGCGGTGATGCTGATGCTCTACAGCCTCAGCCGGATGGCACGCCACGCGGGTGAAACCGTGAACCCCGAACCGATGGATTACGACCCCTCGCGCCCACGCATGGCGGTCAAGAAAGGAGAGGAGTGACATGGAACTTCTCGTCGCAAGTGCCATCGGCACACTGACGGCGGGCGGGGTCTACCTGATCCTGCGCCTGCGGGCCTTCCCGGTCGTGCTGGGGCTTTCGCTGCTGTCATACGCGGTCAACGTCTTCCTGTTTTCGACGGGGCGGCTGGCGATCAACGCGCCGCCGATCCTGAACAAATACGCTGATGTGCCCTATACCGATCCTTTGCCACAGGCGCTGGTCCTGACCGCCATCGTGATTTCCTTCGGGATGACGGCGGTTCTGGTGATGTTCGCTTTGGGGGCTTACCTCGAGGCCGGGGATGACAAGATCGACATGAAAGACGCCAACAAAGAGGACGATGCGGCATGAGTCACTGGATCATCGCCCCTGTCGTTTTGCCCGCCATGCTGGCGCCGCTGATTGGCTATGTCATGCGGCACGACATCGTGCTGGCGCGGACCGCCTCGGTTGCGGGCACTGTTTCGCTCTTTGCCATTGCGCTTGGGCTGGCCTTCTGGGCGGCCGAAGGCGGCACTCACGTCTATCGCTTGGGCGACTGGCCCGCGCCTTTTGGCATCGTGCTGGTGCTGGATCGCCTGTCAGCGATGATGGTTCTGCTGACCGCCTCGCTTGCGCTGATCGTGCTATGGCACGCCATCGCCACGGGCTGGGACGCCAAGGGGAGACACTTCCACGCGCTGTTCCAGTTCCAGTTGATGGGCATCTGTGGCGCCTTCCTGACCGGCGACGCCTTCAACCTCTTTGTTTTCTTCGAAGTGCTGCTGATCGCGTCCTACGGGCTGATGGTGCATTCCGGGGGCAAGGTTCGCCTGCAAGCGGGGCTTCAATACGTGGTCATGAACCTCGCCGGGTCGACCCTGTTCCTGTTTGCCCTTGGCACGATGTACGCCACGACGGGCACGCTCAACATGGCGGATCTGGCGGTGAAAGTTCCACAGATCGCGGCCGAAGATGCGGCCATGGTGCGGGTCGCGGCGGTACTTTTGCTGATCGTGTTCATGATCAAGGCGGCGCTGTTCCCGGTGCAGTTCTGGCTGCCTGGCACCTATTCCAACGCCCCGGCGCCGGTTGCCGCGTTGTTCGCGATCATGACCAAGGTCGGCGCTTATGCGATCATTCGCCTGCACACGCTGGCCTTTCACCCCGAGGCGGATTCCACCCGCGACGTGGTAACGACGTGGCTGTTCCCGGCTGCATTCGTGACCTTGGCGCTGGGGGCGGTCGGGGTTCTGGCGGCGCGCAAGCTGATGCCGCTGCTGTCCTTTTCGGTCATCGGGTCCATGGGCACGCTGATGCTGGCCGTGGCGCCGGTGGATGCCTATGCCACTGAAACCGCGCTGTACTATCTTGTGCATTCCACCTTCTCGGCGGCGGCCCTGTTCCTGCTTGCCGATCTGGTTGTGACGCGGCGTGGATCGGATGCATTGGATGTGCGGCCCCCGGTCTTGCAGAACGGCCTGTTCGCGGCCCTCTTCTTTGCCGGGGCGATTGCCATGGCGGGTATGCCCCCGCTGTCCGGGTTCCTTGGCAAATTGCTGATCCTCGACGCGCTGCGCGAACCCGGCCAGATGGGCTGGGCATGGAGCGGGATCCTTGTCGGCTCGCTGATCACCATCGTCGGCTTTGCCCGGGCAGGCAGCATGATCTTCTGGAAATCGACCTCTGTTTCGGTGCCCGAGGGCATGGGCCCGGTCGAGGCCGAACCGCATCCGGAACCGGCCCGTTTCAACGAAGTCGCCCCGACCATGGTTTTGCTGGGCCTTCTGGTGGCGCTTGCGGCCTTTGCCGGCCCGACCACGACCTACATGCGCGAGGCGGCCAAGCAGTTGTTCGAACCTCAGGGTTACATCGAGACCGTGCTGGCCCCGGTCGAAAAGCCCGAGGACAAGGCAAAGGCGGAGGCGGCTCCGCACGCCGATGCCGATCCGCACGCGGAAAAGGGACATTAAGCCATGCTCAAGCGCCTCTTTCCCCATCCCCTGCTCAGCCTGACGCTGCTCGCTGTCTGGCTGATGCTGGTCAACAAGGTCACCCCGGGAAACGTCCTGCTGGGCGGGTTCCTTGGCATTGTCGTGCCTATCCTGACCTCCCCCTACTGGCCCGGCCGACCGGCGTTGAAACGCCCCTTCATGTCGGTGCCTTATGTCTTGATCGTCTTTTGGGACATCATCGTCGCCTCGATTCAGGTGGCTCAGATCGTGCTGTTCAAACCCCGGTCGCAGATCCATTCGCAATGGGTGGTCGTGCCGCTGGACCTGACCTCGCCCGAGGCGATCACCGTTCTGGCCGGGACGATCACCATGACGCCCGGCACGGTTTCGGCGCTGGTGTCCTCGGACGGGACGGCGCTTTTGGTCCACTGCCTGCACACGGATGATCCCGACAGCATCCGCAACGAGATCAAGACACGCTACGAAGCCCGGCTGAAGGAGATTTTCGGATGATCACCTACGCGCTGTATTTCACCATGAGCTGCTTTGGCCTTGCGCTCTTGTTCAACCTCTGGCGAGTCATTCGCGGCCCGGGCCATGCCGACCGTGTGCTTGCGCTGGACACGATGGTCATCAACGTCATCGCGCTGCTTGTGACCTATGGGATCCTGCAAGGCACCGCCGTCTATTTCGAAGCTTCGATGCTGGTCGCCATGGTCGGTTTCGTTTCCACCGTCGCTTACTGCCGCTTCCTGCTGCGCGGCGACATCATCGAATAACGGAGGTTCGGATGTTTGTTGAAATTCTCGTCTCGGGCTTCCTTGTGATCGGCGGTATCTTTGGCCTGATCGGATCGCTTGGATTGTTGAAACTGGGCGACACGATGCAGCGGCTGCACGCGCCGACCAAGGCGACGACGCTGGGTGTTGGCGGCGTGCTGATCGCCTCGATGCTGTACATGTTGCTGGTCAAAGAACATCTCTCGTTCCACGAGTTGATGATCACCCTGTTCCTGTTCCTGACAGCGCCTATTGCGACCTTGTTCATCGCGCAGACGCATATCCTGATGCAGATGCGCCGCAGCGACCTTCCGCCCAGCGGCGCACCGCACGACTGGTCGATCTATGACGATCCGCCCGAACAGGAAGCCGTCAAAACCGACGCCTGAAACGAAAAACGCCCGCCGGATCGCTCCGGCGGGCGTTTTCCTTTGCTTGGTTCCGGCCTTAGCCGATGATCGCGTTCAGCGTGGCCGAGGGGCGCATCACGGCTGCGGTCTTGGCCGGGTCACCGTGGTAGTAGCCACCAAGGTCCGCGGCGGAACCCTGAGCCGCCGCCAGTTCGGAGACAATCGCAGATTCACCTTCGGCCAGCGCCTTGGCGATCGGGGCGAAATGCGCGGCCAGCTCTGCATCCTCGGACTGAGCGGCCAGCGCTTCGGCCCAGTAACGTGCAAACCAGTAGTGGCTGTCGCGGTTATCCGGCTCACCCACTTTGCGGCTGGGGCTGCGGTCGTTGTCCAGAATGCCCTGAGTGGCGGTTTCCACCGCGTCTCCCAGAACCTTGGCCTTGGCGTTGCCTTTGGCGTCACCCAGGAACTTGAACGATTCACCCAACGCACAGAACTCGCCCAGGCTGTCCCACCGCAGGTGGTTTTCCGATTGCAACTGCTGCACGTGCTTGGGTGCGGAACCGCCTGCGCCGGTCTCGAACAACCCGCCACCGTTCATCAGTTTGACGATAGACAGCATCTTGGCCGAGGTCGCCAGTTCCAGGATCGGGAAGAGGTCGGTCAGGTAGTCGCGCAGCACGTTGCCGGTGATGGCAATGGTGTTCTCACCCTTGGTGATGGTTTCCAGCGACGCGCGGGTCGCTTCGCGCGGGGCCATGATCTCGAACTTGTCGGCCACGCCCTTTGCTTCCAGGATCGGCTTGACCATTGCGATCAGCTGCGCGTCGTGCGCGCGGGTTTCGTCCAGCCAGAAGATCGCGCGATAGCCGGTGGCCTTTTGACGGTCGATGGCAAGGTTCACCCAGTCCTCGATCGGCGCCTTGCGGGCCGAGGCCGAACGCCAGATGTCACCGGCTTCGACAGCATGCGAATGCAAGACCGTGCCATCGTCGAGGATCATCTTGACGGTGCCGTCCTCGGGGATCTCGAAGGTGGTCGGGTGGCTGCCGTATTCCTCGGCTTTTTGCGCCATCAGGCCAAGGTTTTGAACGGTTCCGGCGGTGGCCGGGTTCAGCTTGCCGTTCGCTTTGAAGAACTTGATGGTCTCGTCATAAACGGGCGCATAGCAGTTGTCGGGGATGACACAGGTGGTGTCATGCTCTTTGCCATCCGGGCCCCAACCCTTGCCACCGGCACGGATCAGCGCGGGCATGGATGCGTCGATGATGACATCCGACGGCACGTGCAGGTTGGTGATGCCTCGGTCGCTGTCGACCATGTACATCGGGGGACGCTCGGCAGTGACCGCGTCGATGGCAGCCATGATTTCCGGCTCGTCCTTGACCTTGTCCAGCAGGGTGCCAAGACCGGCGTTGCCCGAAACGCCCAGCGCGGCCAGCTTGTCACCGAACTGTTCGAAGACCGGGGCCAGCCATGCCTTGACCGCGTGGCCAAAGATGATCGGATCGGACACCTTCATCATGGTGGCCTTCATGTGCAGCGAGAACAGCGTGCCGTCGGCCTTCACCTTCTCGATTTCCTCGGCAAGGAACTGGTCCAGCACCTTGGCCGACATAAAGGTGGCGTCCACGACAGTGCCCGCCGGGTAGGAAACGCCCTCTTTCAGGACGGTTTCGCCGTTGGCGGTTTCCAGCACGATCTTGGCGGTGGCCGCCTTGTCCAGCGTGGCCGAAACCTCGTTGGCAAAGAAGTCATTCCCCGGCATCGAGGCGACGCGCGTTTTGCTGTCGGCGGTCCACTCACCCATGCGGTGCGGGTTGTTCTGAGCGAATTTCTTGACGGCGGCGGCGGCGCGGCGGTCCGAGTTGCCTTCGCGCAGCACCGGGTTCACGGCCGAACCCTTGATGGTGTCATACTTGGCGCGGACGGCCTTTTCCTCATCGGTCTTCGGCTCTTCGGGATAATCCGGCAGCGCGTAACCCTGCGATTGCAGTTCCTTCACTGCCGCAACCAGCTGCGGCACCGAAGCCGAGATGTTCGGCAGCTTGATGACATTGGCTTCGGGCGTCTTGACCAGCTCGCCAAGCGCGGCAAGATCGTCTGACTGGCGCTGTTCTTCGGTCAGCGCCTCGGGGAAGGTGGCGATGATACGGCCTGCAAGGCTGATGTCCTTGGTGCCAACGGTGACACCGGCAGCGGCAGCAAATTTCTGGATGATCGGCAAGAGCGAGGCCGAGGCCAGCTCGGGGGCTTCGTCGACCTTGGTATAGATGATGTCGGGATTGGAATCAGACATGTGTCCGGCCTTTCTGAAAACGCGTGGCGATTTGGCCCCTGCATAGGGCAAGGCGGCGCGCGCGTCTACTGTATGCCGATGTATACAGTGTCGCATTGGCGGATTTTCTCAGGGCTGCAAGGGTTGGTGCATTTCAGGAGATCCCGGGGTCGGTTTTCTGGCCCGGTCCTATTTCGATGCGCGGGCCTTGGCATTTCTCACATCGCATTCCATATTGGGAATGTATTTTCCAATGAAAGCCCCTTCGAGGACCCCATGATGAGCCGCCGCGTCCTGTTTGGCACCGTTGCCGCCGCCACCGCCACGTCCGCCTATGCCCTGTTCGGACGCGCCACCCCGACCAAAGCCGTGTCGCAAGACCGTTTTGCCGACGATCTGAAACCGCGCACGGGCCGCTTGCTGGTCGATATCCGCGAACCGCTGGAATGGCAGCAAACCGGCGTTCTGATCGGCGCGCGCCTGCATAGCTGGCGGTCGGCGGAGAACTTCGTTGCCGCTCTGGCCGATGAAATCGCTAGAGCCGACGAGATCCTGCTGTTGTGCCGCTCTGGCAATCGGTCCAGCAGCGCCGCACGGTCCCTGGCCGACCATTTGAACCGTGAGATCATCGACGTGGCCGGCGGTATGATCCGCCTGGCTCACGAAGGCAAAGCCCAAGTAGTTGCACCGACCAAGGCCATGGGCTGTACCGTCTGTTGAGCCCAGACAGGTCCGTTGCCCGGCACCGGATCTTGCATTCCACGGGCAATCCGCGGGATACGGCGGCCCAAAGCCCCGCCCAGCGCGGGCCGTCGAAAGCCGATAGCCACAATGCCCCAGACTGACCTGCTGAAAACCGATTGCTCGAAATGCGCCGCGCTGTGCTGTGTGGCTCTGGCCTTTGACAAGGGCAAGGATTTTGCGTTCGACAAGAACCCGGGCGAACCCTGCCGGAACCTGTCCGGCCACGATTGCGCGATCCATGACCGGCTGACACAAGAGGGGCTGGCGGGCTGTGTGGCCTATGATTGTCTGGGCGCGGGAAACCGCGTCGTGCAAGAGGTCTTTGCCGGGCAGACATGGCGCACGGAACCCCGCCTGATGCGTGTGATGATGGAGGCATTTTCCGCCATGCGCGAGGTTCACAAGCGGATCGACATGCTGCGCGCCGCCGGAACCGTATCGCTGGACCCACGGGATGAGCAGACGCGCCAAGGATTTCTGGCGCGTCTTGAACAGCACCGGTGGAGCGGCACCGAGCTGAATGATTTTGAGGTCGAACTGGCGTTAGAGATCGACATCTTCTTTCACGGGATCAGGGATCGCCTGCCTGCCGCCTTTTTCGACGAATCCTGACGCCCGCGCTCAGAACTCGACCACGGCGCGGATGGATTTGCCCTGATGCATCAGGTCAAACCCTTCGTTGATCTGGTCAAGGGTCAGCTTGTGCGTGATCATCGAGTCGATCTCGATCTTGCCGTCCATGTACCAATCGACAAGTTTCGGCACGTCGGTGCGCCCCTTGGCGCCACCAAAGGCGGTCCCTTTCCAGACCCGTCCGGTCACAAGTTGAAACGGTCGCGTCGAGATTTCAGCCCCCGAAGGCGCAACGCCGATGACAACGGACACACCCCAGCCCCGGTGCGAACATTCCAGTGCGTCGCGCATCACCTGCACATTCCCGGTGGCATCGAACGAATAATCCACACCGCCAAACGGATCTTTTTCCGTCTTGGTCATGTCGATGATGGTCTGGGTGACGGACTGGCCGCCGGGCAACTTCGAAGGGTTCACAAAATCCGTCATGCCGAACTTGCGGGCCATTCCGGCCTTGTCGTCATTGAGATCGACACCGATGATCCTGTCCGCCCCGGCCATGCGCAACCCCTGGATCACGTTGAGCCCAATCCCCCCAAGACCGAATACCGCCGCAGTCGCGCCGATTTCGACTCCGGCCGTGTTGATGACCGCGCCAATGCCCGTCGTCACGCCACAGCCGATATAACAGATCTTGTCGAAAGGCGCGTCGTCGCGCACCTTGGCCAGCGCGATCTCGGGCATCACGGTATGGTTCGCGAAGGTCGAACAGCCCATGTAGTGATAGATCGGCGTGCCATCGAGCATGGAAAAGCGGGTAGTGCCATCCGGCATCAGGCCTTGTCCCTGTGTGCCGCGAATGGCCGTGCAGAGGTTGGTCTTGCCCGACAGGCAGGCGTGGCATTCACGGCATTCGGGCGTGTAAAGCGGGATCACGTGGTCGCCGGGTTTCAGGGTGGTGACGCCCTCGCCCACCTCGACCACAACGCCCGCGCCCTCATGGCCAAGGATCGACGGGAACAGCCCTTCGGGATCCGCGCCTGAGCGGGTAAATTCATCCGTATGACAAAGGCCTGTGGCCTTGATTTCGACAAGGACCTCACCAGCCTTCGGCCCTTCGAGGTTGACGTCCATGATTTCTAGCGGTTTGCCGGGCTCAAGGGCGACGGCGGCACGGGTGCGCAGCATTGGTTTCTTTCAGAAAAAGGCCCGGACGGCGGGGTGCCTCCGGGCGCAGGGGGAGAGTTTTGACGGCGCTCAGACAGGCAGCGGCGCGTTCGCGGAATTCTTGAACTCCACCGTGGTGAAGATCAGTTCAGTGTCTCCGATATTGGCCAGATCGTGCAGCATGAATTCGCCCTCACCGAATTCGAAGTGCATGACGTCCCCCGCCTTGTAATCGGCGTCCCGGACCTCTCCGGTTGCATAGTGGGACCGGGATTTGCCCGGGTTGATAGCGACCCAGAAGTAGTTCAGCACATGGCGGTGAAATCCCGCCCGTTCGCCGGGTTGCAGGGCCAGACGCCATACGCGCACATCCTCGGTTTCGGAAATCAGATCCTGACCGACGCGGCCGTTCATCCGGTTGGTTTCCAGTTCGGCCTTGCGGGTGTCATCCCAATCGGCACCCGGGGCGATCTGGTCATTGCTGGTCAATTTGCTCATGTCTCGCCCCTTTCAGGTTTGCAGTGACGGCACGACGCCGCCATCGACGCCAAGGACAATGCCGCTGACAAAATCGGAAATGTCCGAAGACAGGTAGAGAACGGCCTTGGCCACGTCCTCGGGCGTGCCCAACCGCCCCGCCGGAAGCTGGCTGTCCTCAAGAAAGGCCGCAACCGCACCGTCGCGATCCTCACGCGGGACACCGTAGTGATCGGCCAGTGAATCGAGAAAGCCGCCGGGTTCGTCCCAAAGTTCGGTTCGGATATGGGCCGGAGCCACGACATTCGACCGGATGCCGCGCCGGGTGAAATCCCGCGACAGGATCTTGGAGATCATGTTGATCGCGGATTTGGACACGGAGTAATCCGGCAACAACGGATGCGGTTTGATCCCCGCCTCTGATCCGCAATGCACCAGCACGCCCTTGCCCTGCCGTTCCATCACCGGGATCACGGCGCGCGCCATGCGGATATACCCCATGACGTTCAGATCAAAGGTCCGCTGCCACATCTCGTCGGTCACGGACAGAAAGCCGTCGCGCCCCGGTGCGGCGCCGGCATTGTTGAACAGGATGTCGACCTGCCCGAAACTGTCCAGCGCAGCCTGCACCACCTTCCCGGCGGCGTCGGGCTGGGTCAGGTCCGCGTCCACGGCGCGGATCATGTCCGGCCCGGCGAGGTCATTCAGATGCGCGGTATTGCGTGCCGCGCCGACCACCTTGGTGCCCGCCGCGAGGTATTGTCTTGTCGTTTCCAGCCCGATGCCGGAACTGGCCCCGGTCACGATTGCGACCTTGCCTTTCAGGTCCTGTGTCATGGTGACAGCCTCCTCCCTATGTGTCTGTCGGTGTCAGGTCGTGTTCAGGGGATGATCCGCTCGGCCCGCAGACGGTCGAACACATCGATGAAGCTTTGCGCGGTGTCCTGAAATGCGTCGAAGCCCAGCGCTCGGCATTTGGCCATCGAATGCACGCATTCCATCGGACGGCCGAGATCCAGATCGCTGTGCCATGCAGAGGCCAGCTTGCTCAGCGGGTTGCGCTGAAGATTGTGCTCTTCGACCAGCTTGTCCCAGGCCGGGCCGCTGTCCTTCATCTGCTCTTCGAGAGAGTTGTATTCGCCGGGATATTCCGCCACTTCGACGTCAAAGTATTCGGCGATGGTCTGCCACAGCTGTTCCCAGCGAAAGACATCCCCGTTGACCGCGTTGAACGCCTCGTTCCGGGCGTTCGGCTCGGTCGAGGCCCAGACGATCTGCTTGGCAAGGATACGTGCGTCGGTGATGTCGTTCAGACCACGATAGGCGGTGGGCGATCCCGGAAACCGGAAGGGTTGGCCGGTGGCCTTGCAGATCGACGCATGGGTTGCCAGTGTCGCCCCGATGTTCATCAGGTTGCCAACCGCGTAGCCAATGATGGTATGCGAACGATGCACCGACCAGCCAAAGCCGTGCTTGTCGCTGTATTCCATCACCACGTCTTCAAGCTCGTAGTAAAAGTTCTTCTTTTCCAAACGCGGCGCAGTTTCGCGGAACGGCGTGACGGGCGTGACCTTGCCGTAATCCTCGAACGGGCCGAGGTAATGTTTGGTCCCGGTCACAACCGCGACATGTTCGACACAGCCTTTGTCCTTGAAAGCATCCAGAACGGTCCGCAGCATGTTGCCGTTCAGGCGAATGTTGTCGTCCTCGTCTTGGCCAAGCGTCCACGAGCAATAATAGATGTGGGTCGGTGACAGATGCGACAGCGCCGCAACCGCCTTGTCGTGATCCATCAGATCAACCTGATGGCTGTGGATATAGGATGCGCCCTGCGGTGCCCTGCGGGACACGCCGTGGATTTCCCATCCGCCCAGAGCATGAAGATGTTCGGCGACATTCAGGCCGACAATGCCGGTCGCCCCGACGATTAGCGCGCGCTTGGCGTACATGTGATCTCCTCCGTTTTCGAAACCGCGGGTTGCGGCTTGCAGCGAAGGTGTCACGGAAGATTACCCCTTCACAGAAGCGATGCGGCAAACGTAATGTGAATTATTTTCACAGCCGGATGGGGTATGATCCGCGCGTGGGACATGGTGGTCAGGGGGAGGCACCGGGATGATAAATCGCGGCGGAGAAATGGAAATCTTTGTGCGCGTGGTCGAACATGGCAGCTTTTCGGCCACGGCGCGGGCGCTGCGGCTGACACCGTCGGCCGTGTCCAAGCTGATCTCCCGGTTGGAAGAACGGCTTGGTGTCTCGCTGATCGTGCGGTCGACCCGTGGCCTGCAACTGACGCCCGAAGGCGAGATCTTTTTCGACCGCGCCCAGATGATTGTCAGCGAGATCGAACAGTCGGAACGCGCGGTGTCCTCTGCCTCGGAAGAAGCGCGTGGCACCCTGCGCGTCAATTCCAACATCCCATTCGCCCAGCATTACCTGATGCCGATCATTCCCGGCTTTCTCGAAGCCTATCCGGGCATCACGCTGGACCTTGTCCAGACCGACATGCCGGTCGATCTGATCTATGAACGTGCCGACGTCGCGATCCGCACCGGACATCTGTCAGACAGTTCGCTGCGCGCCCGCAAGCTGTTGGAAACGCCACGCCGGGTGGTGGCCTCGCAAAGCTATCTTGACCGTTTCGGCACGCCGAAGCACCCGACCGACCTTGAGCGGCACAATTGCCTCAACTTCAACATCAAGCGCAGCCTCGACATCTGGCCCTTCGATGGCCGCAAACACGGCGAACCCGAAAGGCTGGATCAGGCGGTGAAAGGCAATCTGCGCGTCAGCGATGGTGAAACCATGCGCCAGATGGCACTGGCCGGGGTGGGCATTGCGCGGCTATCGGATTTCCACATCGGACCGGACGTGGCCCAGGGCCGGCTGATCCCCCTGCTGGAGTCGTTCAACCCCGGCGATACGGAGCCGGTGCAGGCGCTGTTCGTCGACCATGCGCATCTTGCCAACCGGATCCGGGTCTTTATCGACTACGTGGTCGACGCGCTGTGAAGCGCCGCAGCCCAATGAACCTCTTCGATGTGACGCGGTTTCACCCGCACATGATCGGGGATCGGCAGCGGCGCATTCGCGCTGCGCAGATGTTCGCAGATCAGCACGGAAAACGGATCTGATCCAACGTTCTCCAGGTCGTGCAGCAGGAACTCCTTTTCCTGAAACTGGACGTGTTTCACCTGCCCGGGATCAAAGCTGTACCGGTCTTCGTTGCCGTGATGATCCAGCGACCGTGCCGTCCCGGCGGTCAGGGCAACATGGAAATAATCCAGCACATGACAATGAAACCCCAGCCGCTCGCCGGGATCCAGGTCCAGCCGCCAAACCCGCACGCGCGCGTTTTCAGACAGGACGTAGCGCCCGACACAACCGTTCCGGACATTGCGCAATATCTCTTGTTGCAGTTCCTCCGGCCAGTTGGCCGGAGGTGTGACGTTCGGGGCATTTGTGACTCTGACTTGCATGACCCGTTACCCCGTTTTCGCTGCGCGGCGGCTGTACAGGCCAACCATGACGATGATGACCAGACCATAGGCGATCTGCTTGGCGGCCTCTGGTGCCTGCATGATCGACAGCATCGAGGACATCAGCGTGATCAGCAGCACACCGGCCACGGTTCCTGCATATCGGCCGGTGCCGCCGAACAGGCTGGTGCCGCCCAGAACAACCGCCGCGATGCCGGGCAACAAATAGGGATCGCCCATACGCTGATAGGATTGGCCGGCGTATCCGGCCAACATCATGCCGCCCAGCGCGCTCATCACCCCGGCAAAAACAAAGGCCAGAATGGTCACGCGCCGCGTATTGATCGCCGAGAGATACGCCGCCGGTTCCGACGTGCCCACCAGATAGACGTTTCGGCCAAAGACGGTGCGTTTGAGCAAAAAGATCGTCAGCACGGAAACCGCGATCCAGACCAATACAACGGCGGGCAAGCCCAATACCTTTCCTTGGCCAAGCGCGCTCATCACCGGTGAGGGCTGGCTTGCCAGCGCGTAGAAGCCGCTGAAATAGACCAGCAAGCCCAAAAGGATATTGTTGGTGGCAAGCGTCCAGATCATCGACGGGATCCGAAGGAATGCAACGCCGAACCCGTTGACGAAACCAACCAGTGCCCCGACGCCCAGACCCGCCAACAGGCCCAGTTCGCTGATGCCCGCCTGCGGATTTGCTCCGACCACTGCCGTTGAAATCGTTGCCGCCGCCGTCATTGTCCATGGGACGGAAAGGTCGATCTGCCCCAGCAGGATAACCACCATGGCACCCGCCGCGACGATGCCCAGAAAGGCCCCGTTCTGCATTTGCTGCGCAAGATAGTAGGGCGAGAAGAACTGCGGGAAAAAGGCGCCGCCCACAAGGATCAGAGCGATGATGGCAATGAACACGGACCGCGTCGGCCCGTCGAAAGGCAGCGACCATGTGACCGCCGGCTTGTCGTTGACTGCGCTGCTCATTGGAACACCTCCATGCGGTTCTTGATTTTCAAAAGACGGGTTGCGCCAAAGGCCACCGCGATCAGCAAAACGGTGCCTTCGAACAGCGGTTGCGCCAGCGGTTGCAGCCCGATGAAGAAGATCAGGCTGCCGATGGTGCGCAGGACCAGCGCCCCGGCGATAGAGCCAATGACGCTGCCCGCGCCTCCGGTCAGCATGGTGCCGCCGATCACCACCGCAGCAATCGAGTTCAGCGTATAGGTCAGGCCGATCGACGGATCCCCGGAAAGGGTTTGGAACCCGATGAACAATCCGCCAAAGGCCGCAAAGACACCGCCCAGCGTATAGGCCGCTATCTTGGCCCGCGCGACGTTCAGCCCCGAGGCTTCGGCGGCGGCCTCGGACGATCCGACCGCGATGATGGACCTGCCAATCGGGTGGCGTCGGATCGGATACCACAAGGCCACCGCGCCCAGCATCACAAGGATGGCCGAGGGCACCATTCCGAACACGTCCATCGTCATGGCATCACTCAACGCGATGGAAACCTCTCCGCCGGGAATCGGGCGCACCAAGAGCGCCAGCCCGGTAAAGATCGCGCCGGTCGCCAACGTGGCGATGATGGCTTGCAGTTTGCCAACCACGACAACCAACCCGTTCACCAGCCCGCAGAGCGCACCCACCGCGACAACCGCCAGAACGCCCAAGGCGACTTCGTAGGGGCTGCCGTTGACAAGGTGCGAGGCGATGCAATTCGTCAGCGCCATGATGGGACCGATGGACAGGTCGATGCCCTTGGACAGCACGACAATCGTCTGACCCACGGCCAGCAAAGCCAGCGCCGCGCATTGGTTCGACCAGGTGGTGAACACGCCCAGCGTCGCGCCGCGGGGATGAACCGACAGGAAAATCCCCATCAGGATCGCAAAGATTCCCCATGCGAACAGCACGCGCCCATGTGTTTTGAAAAAGCCCTGAGCCATCATGCCACCCTTTCTTCTGCACCGGCGCCCATGTTGAGCGCGCTGGACAGGATGTTCTGTTCGGTGAGTTGGTGGCCGGAAAGCTCTGCGTTGATCCGGCCGTCGTACATGACAAGCGCACGGTCACAGAGACCGATCAGCTCGTCATAATCCGTGGTGTAGAGCAGGATCGCCAAGCCATCCTCGGCCAGATCGCGCAGCAGGCGATAGATTTCCTGCTTGGTGCCGACGTCGATCCCGCGTGTCGGGTCGATCAACAGCAACAGCCTGGGCCGTGTCGCCAGCCATTTCGCGATGACCACCTTTTGCTGGTTGCCGCCGGACAGGGTCGAAACGGCAAGATCGCCACTGCTGACCTTGATCCGCAGGGTCCGTATCATCTCGTCGATCAGGGCTTGTTCGCGGGTCTCACTGACAACGCCGCGCGGGCTGATCCGGTCTAGGATCGGGGCCGTCAGGTTGTTGGCAATGGATTGCGGAAGGAACAGACCGCCCGTCTTGCGATCCTCGGGCACCAAAGCAACGCCATAATCGCTGGACAGGCCACCGCGCGGTCCGTCGGGAACCTCGCGACGCGCGCCAATGCGGATCTCGCCGGTTACGCCGCGCAGGATACCGGCCAGTGCCTGCAACACCTCTTGTTGCCCTTGGCCGTCCAGCCCGCCAAGGCCGACGATCTCGCCCGGGCGCACCGCCAGATCGACCCCTTTGAGCCGGTCATTCCAGCAAAGCCCCCGGGTTTCGAGATAAGGGGCGGCCTCGGGCACCCCGCCCGGCTTTGCGGGAAAGATCTGGGACAGCGGTTTGCCGATCATCATCTGGACGATCTCGTCATCGCTGCGGCTTCCGGTGGCAAAGGTTTCCACATGTGCACCGTTCCGAAAGACAGAACAGGTGTCAGCCAGCGCCTCGACCTCGTGCATACGGTGCGAGATGAACAGGATCAGGGTGCCTTCGTCGCGAAGGCGGCGCAGCAGAGCCATAACAGGTTCCACGTCCGCCGCCGTCAGGGCCGATGTGGCTTCGTCAAGGATCAGAACCTTGGGTTTGCGGATAACAGCCTTGGCAATCTCGACGATCTGACGCTTGGACAGCGGCAAGTCCGCCACCTTGCTGCGCACGTCGATGTCCAGTCCGACGCCCATCTCTTTCAGGGTTGCACGGGCCAGCCGTGCCTGTTCACGTCGGTCGATCAGACCCAGCCGCGTGCGCGGTGGATCCGCCAAACAGATATTGGCCGCCACGTTCAGATCCGGCACGATTGACAGCTCTTGAAAGATACACACCAGCCCGTGCCGGGCGGCGTCGCTGGCGCCCTGCATGTGCAATTCCTGCCCGTCCAGCAGGATGCGACCCTCTTCTGGATGCACCACCCCGACGAGCGATTTCATCAGGGTTGATTTGCCCGCGCCGTTCTCGCCGAGAATGGCATGGATCGACCCTTTCGAGGCTTCGAAATGCACGTTGTCCAGCGCAAAGACGCCACCGTAATGTTTGCTAATTCCGTCAAGTTTCAGAAATGCGGATGTCTTGGCCATCGCTATGTCCTCCCAATGGCAAAGGCCCCGAAACAGGGTCCGGAGCCTTGCGATGGCAATCAGTCGTTGGCGTACGACTGCTTTCGCAGTTCGTCCGGGGTAAAGACCATATCGGCGCCGCAGGTGGCATAGCCGGTGACGGTCTCGAAGGTATCCGGCTCGTCCGGGTAATAGTGGACGCCCGCGACCATGTCGGCGGTTTCCACGTTCGGGATCGGCAGGTTCGCCATCGAGGGGAAGGCTTCGCCCTGCAACAGCGCAACCGCAGCGCGCACCGCCAGTGGCCCCATGCCCGGCGACACCGAAACCGAAATGCCGGGGATGCCATTGCCCGCCATCGCCTTGACATAGCCATTCTCGGCATCTCCACCGACCGGCACCGCCGGATGGTCCGCCGCGGCCATGGCATTGGTCACGCCCCGGCACCCGTGCTGGCAGATGATACCGTCGAACTGACCATGAACCGCAAAGGCATCGGCGGTCACGCGCTGCACCGTGCCAGTGTCCCAGTTGCCGACCACTTCGACCACGTCGACATTCGGGTAGTCAGCCAGAACCTGCTCGACACCGACATGACGATCGCGGTCGGTTGAATTGCCCTGAATGCCGCGAATTTCGAGGATGCGGCCCGTCTTGTCCGGCATCTGCGCCAGAACCGACTTGGCCTTGATGGTTTCAAAGTCGACCCAGTTCGGCGTGATCCGCAGGATCGAGTCATTGTCGACGGGGTTATCGAAAGAAACCAAAACCGTTCCGGCGCGATTTGCGCGTCGCACAACCGCATCAAAGGCCGTCGGGTTCACCGCGATGAAAACGATGGCGTCATAGCCCGCCTGAATAAAGTTATCGACGGCGGCAATCTGCGTGGCCACATCCGGGCCGGTCGATACCACGCGCAATTCGCCAATGGTTTCCTTGTTCTCTGCGCGGTTGGCCCATGCCCGAACGCTCTGGATCATCTGTTCGCGCCACGGAATACCGGTGTGCCCGTTGACCAGCGCGATGCGATAGGGCCCTTCCTTGGCCTCGTATTGGATGATCTTTTCGTTGCCCTCGGCCGGGATATAACAGTTCGGCAAATAGGTCTCGGCATTGACAGAAGTCAGGCTGAGTCCGGCAAGAAGTGCGGCAGTGCCCGCCCGTTTCAACAGGGTTCCAAGCGTTGTCATGAATTTCCTCCCTTTCCACATCATCTGCGGCGCCCGGCTCCTCCTGCCGGTCATGTCCGCGATGCGAGTCAGGGTCGTTGGAAACCCGCCTGTTCAGTAGGGAGCAAATTCTCGCGTCATTTGTGAAAAAAATTCACAGGGGGCGGACTGCTTGTCATAGCGCCCGCATTGGGGTGGTCTGTATTCGGATTGCCATGCCGCCTGCGCGCCGGGCAATTACACCCGCATATCCTTGTCGAAGATGCTGTCCCGCAACCATTTGTGGCCGCTGTCCTTGTCGCTTCGGGGGTGCCACGACAGCATGATGTCGAATTTGACCGCCTCGAAAGGCAAGGGAAAGGCGGCCAATTCTACGTCCGGCGATTGGGCCAGACGCTTTGGCAGCACAGCGACAAGATCAGATGTCTGCAACAGCGGGAGGGCAAGCAGGAAGGACGGGACCGAAACCGCGACATTGCGCGACCGCCCCAACGCATCAAGCTGTTCATCGGTCGCTCCTTTGAACCCACCCGACTCCGGGGACACAAGGACGTGGTCAAGGCTACAGAATTCATCCAGTGACGGCAGGCAGGTCCCGCGTGGATGGGCCATGCGCTGTGCAAAGACAAAACTCTCTGTGTACAGCCTGCGCGCCTTGGCATCCTGAGGCGTCAACCGATCCGATGTGATCAGCAGGTCGACCTTCCCTTGTTCCAGCGCGTGCCACGATCTTGCCGTGTCCAAGGGCAAAAGGGCGATCCGCACTTTCGGCGCGGTTTTCGCAAGCCAGCTGAGCGCGGGCAGCGTCACGGTGCGATGGACATAATCAGATGCGGCGATGCAAAAGACGCGGGCCGAGGTAAACGGGTAAAACCCTTGCCCTTCTTGCAAGACCGCGGACAGATCCGCCAGCGCCTGCGAAAGCGGAGCCTTCAAGGCTTCGGCGCGGCTTGTCAGGATCATCGTTCGACCGGATGGGATCAATAGCGGATCCCCGAACAAGTCCCGGAGCCGCGCGAGCTGTGCGGACATGGCAGGCTGGCTAAGATTCATGCGAGCGGCCGCGCGCGTCACATTCCGTTCGGCGAACAGCACGTCCAGCGCCATCAGAAGGCCGATGTCTTGTTGGCGAATATCCATCTGTTGGATGATAGCAATACTATCTATCGATTAGAACGATTGCCTTGGCAGCAGTATTTTGGGGACAGATTTCGGAGGCCCCCAATGACCTGTTTGCCAAGATCAGCCTTGCTCACGCTCTCAAGCGCCTATTTCATCCTTGGCGTGTCGTCATTGGCTGTGGTTGGTCTGGCAGCGCCGATCAGCACGTCGCTGGACGTGCCGGTTGCAGCCGTTGCGCAGCTCGTCACTCTCTTCGCGCTGACCTATGCCGTGGCGGCGCCGGTCTCGCAGATGCTGGTCGGCGACCGGGACCGTCGCAGCCTTCTGGTCATTGGCCTTGCTTTGATAGCCTTTGGATCAATCGTCGGCGGCTTGACGGCCAGTTACGCCGTTCTCGCCGTGTCCCGCGTCACAATGGCCTTGGGCGGGGCGCTTGTGGGACCGATGGCTTCGGCCGCAGGGGCTGCCCTTGTGACAGATGGCCAGCGTGGCACGGCGCTTGGGATCGTCTTTGGCGGAATGACCATTGCCACGGTTCTTGGCGTCCCCATGGCCACATGGCTGGGCACATTCCTGAGTTGGAACATGGTTCTGATCGTGATCGGCGCACTGGCGGCATCTGTGGCCGTCGCCGTGAGGCTAACCCTGCCAGCAGGCTCATACGGCAACCGCCCGGACATGCGCACGCTGGCCAACCTGGTTCTTGACCGGACAAAAGGACCGGCCATCGCGGTTACATTCCTGCAAATGGCCGCGCAATTCGTGACCTACGCGGTGATCGGCGTCTATCTCACCAATACGCAGAACATACAGCCGCAATATTTGCCCGCTGCCCTCATGATCTTTGGTGCCGGCGGTATTCTGGGGAATGTGCTCGCCACGCGGCTGATTTCGGTTCTTGGCCACGACAAGCTGATCCTGCTCAGTCTTGCCGGCTTGATCGGCAGTTTCGGTGCGTTCCTTCTGCTGTCCGGCGGTGGCTTGCTGTCCCTTGCGATCCTGGGTGTCTGGGCCGCTTTCGGGACGCTGATGATGGCGCCGCAACAGGCGCGGCTTGTTTCTTTGGCACCGGCGGCGTCGAACACCATTCTCGCGCTGAACGCCTCGGCCCTCTACCTCGGGATGGCTGCGGGTGCCGCCCTTGGCGGGACCATCCTTACGCTTTTCTCATCACAAAGCCTGCCTGTCTTCTCGGCTCTGCTCTCGGCGGCGGCGCTGGCGAGCTTCCTCTTCTCTGGCCGTGGGGCAGCAGACTTTGCTCCAGCGACAGACGCAGACATCAAATCCTGACACTTGCCAAAGGACTCAAAGATGACCAACCCCGACAACTCTCTCAGAAACAAGGCCCTTGTCGAAACCTTCGTGGACACGATCTGGAACCGCAAAGCGTTTGACCGGCTGGCTGAATTTGTCGATGAGGGATACGAGCAGCACAATCCGAACCTGCCCGATGGCCGAAGCGCACTAGAGGGGTTCTTGCGCGGCTTTTACGCCGAAACCATGCCCGACGGGCAGTTTACGATTGCCCGCATCATTGCCGAAGGCGACATGGTTGTAACCCATTGTCTTTTCAAAGTTTCAGCAGAGTACAACGGCACCGCAGTTGTGGATATCTACCGCATCGCGGACGGCAAACTCGCGGAACACTGGGATGTCCGCGAAGCTGTTCCCGCGGCTGCGGCAAGCGGACGACCCGTCGTGTGAAAGGTCGGGGCGCCGTGTTTCCGAAGGCGCCCCAGCCCTATGCCCTCAGCAGATCGCTCAGACGATCAACCGGGGGCGGTCGATGCCCTTTCTGGCCGCGGGATTAGCGCCGCCCACAGGCAGGGCAGGCGCGATCAACAGTCACTCTGTAACCGGGCCGAGCGTTACGGTGAATTCAGGATTGAACCCGACGATCCGGTTCACGCCCGGGCCGAACTCGGTCAACACGATGTTGTTCGAGATGACCCGTGCCGTCGGCAAAGCGGAACCTTCGGGAAGTTCTGATCCGGGGTCCAAAGTGACCGCGGTGATCTTTTGTCCCTCCGGCAATTCGATCGTAAAGTAATTCCGATCAAACTGCCCTTCTGGCAGCACGCCCCCGACTTCTTTGGAAAAATCCGTCTCGACCCATGTGAAGCGGATTCGCTCTAGCGAAACATCTACGTCGTACAGGGCGATGTAGCCGGGCAATTCCACGCCGTCCGCCAGTCTGGCGAAGGTGCTGTGCGTCCAATAGAGTTCGCCGCCTGTGCTGCTGTCTTCGTATGTGTTGGTGATAAGCATCGCGCCTCCTTCCGTCCGTTCCGCCAGCAATGGCGAGGAAACGAAGGTCAGGATGGCAGCGATCTGGGCAAACAGTTTCATGTCCATCTACCTCTCGGCCAATCAAAAATGACCGTTGTCATGCGGAAGCGTTTCAGGGAGTGGCCCGATAACATCCCAATGTTCCACGATCTTTCCGTCTTTGAGGCGAAAGACGTCCATCGAGGCCAGGTTGAAACCGGGGTATTCGCCTTGGATGACGACCATGTCGCCTTCGGCAAAGATCTTGTGAACGGTGTTTTCAAACGGACCGCCGAAACGATCGACCAGCCCGGCAAAGAAGTCCAACCCATCTTCGCCATTCGGGCTGCTGTGCTGGATGTATAGATCGTTGATGATATCCGGCAGGATCGAGACGTCGCCCTTACCAAAATAGTCGTCATAGACCCGCTTGACTGTGGCCATGTTTGCCACTTCGATCTCAGGCGATGTGGGTTTGGGAGACGGGCCACTGACCATGTCGCGCCCGGATTTGTTCGGTCCGCTGTTTTCTTGGGAATGGTCCCAGTGTTCGCCAATCTTTCCGTTGTCGTTAAAGCGGAAAATGTCGATGTAGACCCGATTTTCGCCCTCATCGAGATAGTGAACAGCGGCATACTCTTCGTTGGCAATGACACGGCTGGGGCTGAATTTCGCAGCGACCTCTTCGTTCAACCAACCTTCGTCACGGCCTTTGGTCACGACAGCGACAAGCGCGTCCCGGCCGTCCTCGGCAGCGGAATGCTGAATATAAACGTCATCGACAAGGTCGGTTATGACTTCCGGCTTGCCGCCGTAGAAACCTTTGAGCAGTGCGACTGCGGCCTGTTTGTTGTGGGCAATGCGATCAGTATCAGCAAAGGCCGGCATCGCGATCATGGTCGCGAAAGCCGCGGCAATCAGCTGTTTCAACATGTGTCTTCTCCATCGGGTTAAGGACGGACCCGATATCGCACCTCTCGTTGCATCTAAAAATCTGAAACTATAGATAGACTATATGGGAAAATCCGATTTCATGGCATTGAGTGTTCAGGACATGCGCCTGCTCCTCGCACTCAAAGATCTTGGTACGGTCTCGCGCGCCGCCGAACAGTTGGAAATCAGCCAGTCTTCGGCAAGTTATGGGTTAGAGAAACTGCGGCGCGCCTTTTCAGACCCGCTTTTCGTGCGACAAGGCGCTGGCATGGCGGCAACGGCCCGCGGAGATGAGGCCGCCGCCTATTGCGCCGACATGCTGCCCGGATTCGAAGCCTTGGCGACCCCGGCGCGTTTTGATCCAGCAACAAGCACGCGAACCTTTCGGATTGCGGCCACAGCCTACGAAATTTTCGGACTGTTGGCCGATCGACACCAAGCTCTTCGCCAAGAGGCCCCGCGCATCGTTTTGCATGTCGATGATATCGACAATCCCAATGCCGTCGAGAAACTGCATGGTCAGTGGGACATGCTGTTTTCACCCTATGTGCCCGAGACCGGGGGCCTGAAGCAACGAAAGCTGTTTGAAGATTCCTACGCCATCTTTTTTGACCCAGAGCAGATCGAACCGCCAAACAGCATCGAGGCCATCGCCACCGCGCAACACGCGGTGGTTTCCCGGGACGGGAACACCCGAACCAATGTTCAACGTGCTTTGGAAGCGCGAGGAGTAAACCGTCGGATTGGTCTCATTGTTTCGAGCTTCGAACATCTGCCCACGATGATGCGTGGCACGCCGCTTGTTGCAACGCTTCCCCAGCGTTTTGCCAATGGCCTGTTCCAAGATTTCGCGCATGTTCCCGCGCCGCTCGGCTTGCCGAATTTGTCGCTGTATATGGTCTGGAGCGGCGCGCATGATCCAGACCCCGGGCATCGCTGGCTCAGGAACTTCCTGGCTCAACGGACCGGGGCGACCAGCGGTGAGGCCTGACACCTAGCTTCAAGTGAACGGCTGCGTCACAGCAGCCCTCTGCCCGCAAGTACAAGGCCGAACCGAAAACGCGACCGCGGATCACCGCGGCCGCGCAAACTCTTGGGGATCGCGCAGGATTATGCGCAATCTTCCAGACGATCAGAAATCCAGATTCTCGACCGTCAGCGCGTTTTGCTGGATGAACTCGCGGCGCGGTTCGACCACGTCACCCATGAGCTTGGTAAACAGATCGTCCGCCTCTGCCATGTCGTCGATGGTGACTTTCAGCAGGGTGCGCGCGTCGGGATCCAGCGTGGTTTCCCACAGTTGATCCGGGTTCATCTCGCCCAGTCCCTTGTAGCGTTGCAGGCTCAGGCCTTTCTCGCCCTCATCAAGGATGGCCTTCAACAGGTCCAGCGGGCCCTGGATCACCTGCCGACGCTCCTTGCGTTCCAGAACCGCCGGGCTGTTGTAGACATTTTGCAGGCTTTCGGTGAACGATCCTGTCTTGCGCGCCTCACCCGACCGCAGCATCGGACCGTCCAGCGTACGGACCTCTTCGACACCGCGCAGGATACGCGCAAGGCGGATGCCCTTGTCCTGCGTGATCCGGCCCATCCAGCCGCGCTCATACTCCAGCGCGATCAGGTCCAGCCGGGCGGCGACCTTGTCAGCCACGCCTTGCAGGTCTGCATCCACCGCCCCCGGCACAAAGGCGCCGGCGATGGCCGCTTGTTCCAGGATGTGGCGCGGGTAATGCGTGGGGAAGGCATCCAGCACGCGCTTGAGCTGGCGCGCCTCGTCGACAACGCGGACAAGATCCTGCCCGACGATGACCTCTCCATGACCCAACCGCAGTTGCGCACCTTCGATCCCTTGCTGGATCAGGTAATCGTCCAAGGCTGTCTGGTCCTTGAGATAGACCTCGGATTTGCCCCGCGCGACCTTGTACAGCGGCGGCTGCGCAATATAGAGATAGCCGCCTTCGATCAGCGCAGGCATCTGCCGGTAGAAGAACGTCAGCAAGAGCGTCCGGATGTGCGCACCGTCGACGTCAGCATCGGTCATGATGATGATCTTGTGATAGCGCAGTTTCTCGATATTGAACTCATCCCGACCAATACCGGTGCCCAGCGCCATCACGAGGTTGCCGATTTCCTGACTGGACAGCATCCGGTCGAAGCGCGCACGTTCCACGTTCAGGATCTTGCCGCGCAGCGGCAGGATCGCCTGATTGCGCCGGTCCCGACCGGTCTGAGCCGATCCGCCTGCCGAGTCACCCTCGACCAGGAACAGTTCGGTCTTGGACGCATCCTTTTCCGAGCAATCCTTCAGCTTGGCCGCGTTAAAACTGACATCCATCGCAGTCTTGCGGCGGGTCAGTTCGCGGGCCTTGCGCGCAGCTTCACGAGCCAGAGCAGCCTCGATGATCTTGCCGACGATCTGCTTGGCCTCGTTCGGGTGCTCCTCGAACCACTCGGACAGCTTTTCGTTCATCAAACCTTCGACGGCTGGACGCACCTCGGAGGAAACCAGCTTGTCCTTGGTCTGGCTGGAAAATTTCGGATCCGGGACCTTGACCGACAGAACGGCTGTCAGCCCCTCACGCGCGTCGTCCCCAGTAAAGTTGATCTTTTCCCGTTTGGCGATGCCGCTTTCCTGCGCGTATTTCTGCAAAGTCCGCGTCAGCGCACCCCGGAACCCGGCAAGGTGCGTCCCGCCGTCCCGCTGGGGAATGTTGTTGGTAAAGGGCAGCACATTTTCGTGGTAGCTGTCGTTCCACCACATCGCGACCTCGACACCGATGCCGTCCTTTTCGCCCTCCATGTAGACCGGTTCTGTCATCACGGATTGCTTGTGCCGGTCCAGATATTTGACGAACTCGCGAACACCGCCTTCGTAGTGCAGTTCGGTCCTTAACGGTTCGGCCGGCCGTTCATCTTCGAGGATGATGCGCACGCCAGAGTTCAGGAACGCCAGTTCGCGCAGACGTTTTTCCAGCGTTTCGAAACTGTATTCGAGGTTAGAGAACGTATCGGTCGAGGCAAGGAAACGCACTTCGGTCCCGGTCTCACCTTCGGCCTCACCTACAACACGCAGATGCTCCGATGTCTCGCCGTGTTCGAACTTGGCGTAGTGCTCTTTCCCGTTGCGCCAGATGCGCAGCTCCAGCCAGACGGACAGCGCGTTCACGACCGAAACGCCCACGCCGTGCAGACCGCCGGACACCTTGTAGGAATTGCTGTCGAACTTACCCCCGGCGTGCAACTGGGTCATGATGACCTCGGCCGCGGAAACGCCTTCCTCGGCGTGTATGTCGACGGGAATACCCCGGCCGTTGTCGCGCACCGATACGCTGGAATCTGCGTGAATTTTCACGTGGACATAGTCCGCGTGTTTGGCCAGCGCCTCATCGATGCCGTTGTCCACGACCTCATAGACCATGTGATGCAGGCCCGAGCCGTCGTCGGTGTCACCGATGTACATGCCGGGGCGCTTGCGCACCGCCTCCAAGCCTTTGAGAACCTTAATGGAATCGGCGCCGTATTCATTCGGCGCCGCGGGCTGGTCGGACATTGCCTGATCCTTCGTTATTTTGGCCCAAGTTATAGAGGTTTAGCGGGGGATTGTCACGCGACAGACACAATATTTGGTAAGCTGACGCCCGCCGATTCCGCCCGTTCTTGTGTCAGAAAAGCGGACCCAGAAAATCGACCCTCTCGGCCTTGGGCCATGCACCGTCGGCAAGCGGACGGACGCGCAGGAACGGGCTGGTCTGGTCGGTGATTTCGACGGTTCGCGCGCCTTCGATCCGGAGGTGACGGAACGGATTGCTTTGCGCCACGAACCCGGCCCTGTCGTACAGGGTCCGATCTCCGATCAGGATCGCAAACCGCGCGCGGCCTGGCATGTGCACGGCGTGATCCAGCAGCGCCGTGGCATGCCCACAGCCGCGCGCATCCGGCGCCGTCGCCACATCGCCGATCCCCAGCACGTCGACCAACTCATCGCCAAGGCGGATGGCCCGCAGGAACAGCGAAAGATGCGACAGGATCTGCCGGTCGCGCCAGACAAGCCGCATGTGGGGCCTTTGTTGATAGAAACTGCGCCCCCCAAAATCCGTTGGAAAACACCGGCGCAACAGATCCGCAATCCGTGCCTCATCCAAAAGGGACAGATCCGGCTCCGCGATACAGTCAATCATGGCGGTCAACGCGGCTTTCGCCAGCATCATCGGTGACTTCGAGGTACTGCGCACGGTCGCCCAGTTCAGAGAACAACTCAGGCCCCGTGCCCGTCATCCAGGCCTGCGCGCCCAGAGCCGTGATTTCATCATAAAGCGCGGCGCGGCGGTTTGCGTCCAGATGGGCCGCGACCTCATCCAGCAAGAGGATCGGCGCCGCGCCGAAATCCTGCGCCAGGGCCCGCGCATTCGACAGGATCAGCGAGATCAGCAGAGCCTTTTGTTCGCCAGTGGAACAGTCAGCCGCCGGAACCCCTTTGGCCGCGAACACCCCGTATAGGTCCGTCCGATGCGGTCCGACCAACGTGCGGCCCGCTGCCCGGTCGCGAAACCGGCTTTCGGCAAAGGCCTCTTTCAGGTCCGCCTCGCTGGCGGGCAGGCTGCCCTCGGATTGCTGCAACTCTAGTTCGGCGGCGGGAAAGGCGGTTTCCGCGGCGTCCTGTGCGGCCTGCAACCGTGCCAGCGCCTCTTGCCGGTTCGCTGTCAGAACAGCGCCGGCGCGCGCCATCTGCACCTCAAGCGCCAGATACCAATGCGCATCCCGCACGTCGTCTTTCAACAGGCGGTTGCGTTCCCGCATCGACTTTTCGTAGTCCAGCGCCGCCTGCGCGTGATCGGGAAAGAAAGACAGGGTCAAACGGTCAAGGAACCGCCGCCGCCCCTCGGCGCCCTCGATCCACAGGCGATCCATCGACGGGATCAACCAGACACAGCGTGAAATGCGCCCAAGCGCGATCTGACTGGCGGATTTATCATTGATGGTGACGCTGCGCGCGCTGCCCTCTTCCGAGGTAAAGGCGATCTCGTTTTCGCCCTCGGGGCCGCTTAGATGCCCGGTGACCTTCCAGCCAAGGCTTTCGGGTCGGCGTGCCATCTCAGCGGCAGAGGCCCGGCGCAGGCCGCGCCCAGGAGAAAACAGCGAAACCGCTTCGATCAGGTTGGTTTTCCCTGCGCCGTTCGGCCCGAAAATCGCCACGGGCCGGGCATCGACCTGAACCGATGCCCGCCGGTGCGAACGAAAATGCGACAGGGTCAGCTGGGTAAGGGCAAGCGACATGCGTCAGGAGAGTTCGGCGAAACCGTCTCGCCTCAGACCCGCATGGGCATGACCACGTAGACCGCGCTGGAATCGCCACCTTCGCGCATCAGGGTCGGATCCCCGGACGAATTGAACAGGAAGACGGCATTTTCCCGATCCACCTGGCTGGCGATTTCCAGTAGGTATTTCGCATTGAAACCGATCTCCAGCCGCTCATCGCCATAGGCCACGGCAAGTTCTTCTTCGGCGGCTCCGCTGTCGGGAGCGTTGACCGACAGGACAAGGCGATCCTCGTCCAACTGCATCTTGACCGCGCGCGAACGTTCCGAGGATACGGTGGCCACACGGTCCACCGCCTTGGCGAACTCCGAGGCGTCCACCTCCATCTGGCGGGTGTTTCCATGCGGAATGACGCGCGTGTAATCCGGGAATGTCCCGTCGATCACCTTTGATGTCAGGGTGATGTCCGGCGTCGCAAAGCGCACCTTGGTTTCCGAAACGGACACCGCGATGTCCATGTCGTCCTGATCCAGCAGCTTGCGCAGTTCGCCCACGGTCTTGCGCGGCACGATCACGCCCGGCATATCGCTGGCACCTTCGGGCAGAGCCGCGTCGATGCGGGCCAGACGGTGGCCATCGGTCGCCACGCAGCGCAACACCTTGCCGTCCTCGCCGTCTGCCACATGCATGTAGACGCCATTCAGGTAATAGCGCGTTTCTTCGGTCGAGATTGCGAATTTCGACTTGTCAAAGAGACGGCGCAGAACCTCGGCCTTGGCGCTGAAATTGCATTCATATTCCGAGGTCGCCATGACCGGGAAATCTTCCTTGGGCAGGGTCGCCAGCGAGAAATGCGACCGACCCGCCGAAACCGAAAGACGCCCAGCGCCGGAATCAGCGGTCAACGTCACCAAAGCGCCATCGGGCAGCTTGCGGACGATTTCATGCAGCGTGACGGCGGACACCGTGGTGCCACCTGCCTTTTCGACCTGCGCAACGGCGCGGTCCAGAACCTCGATATCCAGATCGGTGGCACGGAAGGTGACATTCTCACCCTCTGCCTCGATCAGCACGTTGGCGAGGATCGGGATGGTATTGCGCCGCTCCACCACCGATTGCGCCTGCGCGACCGCGCGCAACAGCGCAGCCCGTTCCATGCTGAATTTCATCGACCTACCCTCTCCGCAACGCCGGGAGGCGCAGCCTAGCGCCTGCTGGCTGACACTCCAAGCCGGTTTTTACCGATTTGTCTTGTGCTTTTGCCAAGGCGTCAAGGCGTTGCGGCGCACCAGTTCGGGTGCGCCGCATTTTTTCCACACGCCTCAGGCTTCGAGCGCCCGCCGCAGCATTTCGACATCCTCGTCGATTTGCCCGTCCTGCTGACGCAACTCTTCGATACGACGCACACCGTGCATGACCGTCGTGTGGTCACGGCCACCAAAACGGCGCCCGATCTCTGGCAAAGACCGCGAGGTCAACTGTTTGCACAGATACATGGCCACCTGACGCGGACGGGCAAAGTTGCGCACCCGCTTGGGCCCGATCATATCGCTGAGGCGAATGTTGTAGTGTTCAGCCACCTTGCGCTGAATCTCGTCGATCGAGATCTTGCGTTCGGACGCGCGCAGAACATCGGCAAGGCTGTCTTGTACCAGATCCATGTTGATCGGCTTGCCCACAAGCGAGGCAAAGGCGAACAGACGGGTCAGGGCCCCTTCCAGAACACGGACGTTCGTGCTGATCCGGTGGGCAAGGAATTCCAACACGCCATCGTCGATCACAAGATCGGGATGCTGGGCGCGATACCCTTCGACCTTGGCCTGAAGGATACCAAGGCGCAGTTCGTAATCCGTGGGGTGCAGATCGACGACAAGACCCGATTGCAGGCGGCTGCGGATGCGGTTTTCCAGATCCTTGATCTCATCCGGGGCGCGGTCGGCGGAAATGATGATCTGCTTGTTCTGGTCCACAAGCGCGTTGAACGTGTGAAAGAATTCTTCCTGCGTCGAATCCTTGCCGGCGATGAACTGAACGTCATCCACCATCAACACGTCGACCGAGCGGAACATCTCTTTGAAGTCCATCATCTTGCGTTCGCGCAGGGCCTGCACAAAGCGATACATGAACTGTTCCGCCGAAAGATAGAGCACCGCCAGATGCGGATTCCGCTGGGTCAGCTCCCAGGCGATCGCGTGCATGAGGTGCGTCTTGCCCAGACCGACGCCACCATAAAGGAACAGCGGGTTGAAGGTGATTGGCCCGCCTTCGGCAACGCGTTTGGCCGCGGCATGGGCCAGTTCGTTCGGCTTGCCCACGACAAAGGTATCAAAAGTAAACCGCGAATCGAGCGGCGCACCGGGAATCTGGCCACGCGCCGCCGGTTGCGGCTGGGCCTGCGGGGCACGCGGCTCTTCCGGTTGCGGGGCAACCTGCGCCTCGACCTCGGGCATGGCAGCGGCAACCTTGATGTCCAGCTTACGGACCTTGGGGGACATCGACATGATATGCCCCAGCAACTGGTCGCCGTAGTTCTGGCTTACATAGGTGCTGAAGAAATTCGTCGGCGCTTGTAGCGTGACCACGCCATCGGGCGTCGATCCCGCAAATCGCAGCGGTTTGATCCAGGTCTTGTGATTGTTTTGCCCGATTGCCTTGCAGATCTGGTCCTGCAAGGCCCCCCATTGCTCTTCGGTCATCTGCCGTTCTTTTCCTCGTTCCTCAATCCCCACGCCGGCTTTTCGCCGACGGCACCCACACCAGCAGGAGGAACAGCACGATCGCCCCCTGCCCTGAGGCAAGAGTGGGGGAGTGACCCCTGATCGTAGGTCGATCAGCGCCCCGGTTGTCCCGTTCGGCACGCTGATACGCGACCAATACTTACTATCCCATGGACATGGCCGGGGTCTTGCCCCGATAACTCATCAATAACGCACCCGCGCCTCGACAAGCAGGTTTTCCTGTACTCACACGCGGTACAGATCAACCGGCAGCCTTGTCCCCCCTGCGAGTCTGACTCGCCTGCTGAAATTAGCAATCTTCGGGAAGAGGCAGCAACCGAAACTACTGCTTGACTCGCCTTTCGGACAAAAAGAATCCCGCGTGTGTTCAAATAGTTATAAACGCAAAAAGGACGCTACATATAGTAGCGTCCTTTTCAAATCTCACTAAATGCGGATCGGGCTTAGCCGAGCGCTTTGACCCGTGCGGCAAGGCGCGAAACCTTCCGCGAGGCGGTATTCTTGTGGAAAACACCCTTGGTAACACCGCGCATCAGCTCGGGCTCAGCGGCCCGCAGAGCGGCGGTTGCGGCTTCGCGATCACCCGATGCGATGGCCTCTTCGACCTTGCGGAGATAGGTGCGGATACGCGAACGGCGCGCCTTGTTGACGGCGAAGCGTTTTTCGTTCTGACGGGCGCGTTTCTTTGCCTGGGGCGAGTTAGCCATGTGATCGGTCCTGCTTTTCTGTCTGTCGACTGTCTACGTATTCCAAAAACGCGCGCGACACGGACAAAGCCGGCATCCCGTGCCGAACCGATTCTTGCCAAAGCGGGCATCACGCGCATGTATGACGGGCGCCTATACAAGAGCACCCAAAGCCGGGCAAGAGTTTTCTGCCAAATGCCCGACATCCTATGGATTCGGCAGCGCCGGTTTCCCGGCACCGCCGCAACCGACTTAGCGATCGCGGAATTGCGGCGTCCGTTTTTCCGCGAAGGCGGCCATGCCTTCTTTCTGGTCTTCGGTCGAGAACAGCGCGTGGAAAAGGCGGCGTTCGTAAAGAAGCCCCTCGGACAGCGTGGTCTCATAGGCGCGGTTGACCGCTTCCTTGCAGGCGATGGTCGAGATCATCGATTTCTCGGCGATCTTCTCGGCGGCGTTGCGCGCCTCTTCCATCAGTTGCTTGGCCGGGACAACCCGGCTGACCAGACCCGAACGTTCGGCTTCTTCGGCGTCCATGAAGCGGCCGGTCAGGTTCATGTCCATCGATTTGGACTTGCCGATCAAACGCGTCAGGCGCTGCGTGCCGCCGATACCGGCGATGACGCCAAGGTTGATTTCGGGCTGGCCGAATTTGGCGGTATCCGCCGCGATGATGAAATCGCACATCATCGCAAGTTCGCAGCCACCGCCCAGCGCATAGCCCGCAACCGCGGCGATGATCGGCTTGCGCGTCGCCTTGATCGAGGTGCTTTCCTGGCCGAAATAATCGGACAGGAACATTTCGACATAGGTCTTTTCCGACATCTCCTTGATGTCGGCACCGGCGGCAAAGGCCTTGGCCGATCCGGTGATGATGATGCAGCGCACCTTGTCGTTCTGATCCGCGTCGGCAAGCGCCTCGGACAGTTCACCCAGAAGCTGGGAGTTCAAGGCATTCAACGCATCGGGGCGGTTCAGTTTGATAGTCGCGACGTGGTCTTCTACTTCGACGATGATCGTCTCATAGGCCATGGTCAGGGGCTCCATCCGGTTCCGTCAGAGGCCAAGCCTTAGCATTTCATTCATATGGTTCAAGCTATCTTTGACAGCTTGGACAGTAGAAAGACGACCGCCCCGATTGCACGATCCGACGCACCACAGCACCGCAATCCGGTGTTCGGCACGGCTCTCCCTCGCGCCCGTATACGTCGAAGCTATGCTGAAAATATCCAAGTTCTCCATCGGCTTGCCGGAAATCCCGGAGGCTGGACCCGCCCGCCGCAATTGCCTCTTGCAAGACCTCGCGGATCACCGGAACCAGCGCCGCCAGCCGTTTGTCCGCGATCTGGATGACCTTGCGTGCCGGATGGATTCCTGCCCGGAAAAGCGCCTCGCAGACGTAGATATTTCCCAGCCCGGCGACCAGTTTCTGATCCAGCAAGGCGGACTTGATCGGCGTGCGCCGCCCCTTCAGTGCCGCCACGAAGTAGGATTCGTCAAAGGCGTTCCCCAAAGGCTCCGGCCCCAGAACCGCCAAAAGCGGATGCGCTTCGGCGGTTGCCGTCGGCATCAGGTCCATGGCCCCGAAACGACGCGGGTCGTTAAAGGTGATCCGTGCCCCCTGCCCCATGTCCAGAATGACGTGATCGTGTTTTTCCGGCGCGGGATGATCATGCACGAACCGTCCCAGAGGATCGCCTGACACCAGCATACGGCCAGACATTCCCAGATGGATCAGCAGGGTCTCCCCCGTGGACAGATCGGCGAGGATGTATTTCGAACGACGGCGCAGGTGTTCGACCGTCGCCCCCGTCAGCCTTGCCGCCATACCGTCAGGGAAGGGCCATCGCAGATCCGGGCGATTGACCCGGGCCTGGGCGATCACCTGACCTTCCATCACCGGGGCCAGCCCGCGACGGACTGTCTCGACTTCGGGCAATTCGGGCATGGGGCGCGGTCCTTCACATTGTATCGGCCGGGGGGCGCCCTATAAGAAGGCAAGACAATCGAGGACGGCAAGACCCATGAGCGAAGACAGCGGGAAAACCACGCATTTCGGATTCTCCGAAGTTCCCGAAGGCGAAAAGGCCGGACGGGTCCAGGGCGTCTTTCGGTCGGTCGCCTCCAAATACGACGTGATGAACGACGCCATGTCCTTTGGCATCCATCGCATCTGGAAAGACGCGATGATGGACTGGCTGGCGCCACGGGCCGGTCAAAGGCTGCTGGACGTGGCTGGCGGGACCGGTGACATCTCTTTTCGCTTTCTCAAGCGAGCCGGGCACGGACATGCCACGGTGCTGGACCTGACCGAACCGATGCTGGTCGAAGGCCGAAAGCGCGCCGAAGCCGACGCGATGGGCGACCAACTCGACTGGGTAGTGGGCGACGCGATGGCCCTGCCCTTCGCTGACAACACCTTTGACGTCTACACAATCTCTTTCGGCATCCGAAACGTGACCCGCCCGCAGGATGCCCTGGCCGAGGCCTACCGCGTGTTGCGCCCCGGTGGCCGCCTGATGGTTCTGGAATTCAGCCAGATCCCGAACGACCTGATGCAATGGGCCTATGACCTGTATTCGTTCAACATCATCCCCCGTATGGGGCAGGCCATCGCCGGAGACCGGGACAGCTATCAGTACCTTGTGGAATCGATCCGTCGCTTCCCCGATCAGGACACCTTTCTTGACATGGTCAAAGGCGCGGGGTTCGAAAACGCCAAGTATCGCAACCTGACCATGGGGGTGGCCTGCCTGCATTCGGGCTGGAAGATCTGAGATGCGCGGCCCGCACAATATATGGCGACTGATCCGCACCGGAGCCACTCTTGAACGCACCGGCGCGATGCGCGCCGTGCTGGACGCGCTCGAAGCGCCGGCTCCGTTGCGGGTCGCGGCAAGGGTGCTTGGCTGGCCGTTCCGCTGGCTTGGGGACGAAGGTGATCTGTCGATGCCGCCGGTCGTGCGCGCGCTGACCGCGCTTGGCCCAGCCTACATCAAGTTCGGGCAGATCCTGTCAACCCGCCCCGATGTGGTTGGCGATGAGATGGCGCAGGAACTGCGTGTTCTTCAGGACAAGCTGCCGCCCTTCCCCGTTGCCGCCGCGAAACGCGAGGTCGAAGCGGAACTGGGCTTGCCTGTCGATCAGGTTTTCTCCAGCTTCAGCGAGCCTGTCGCCGCAGCTTCGATCGCCCAGGTTCACAAGGCGCAACTCTCCGACACCGGAGAAATCGTGGCCGTCAAAGTGCTGCGCCCCGGGATTGAACGCGCCTTTCGCAAGGACATCGACGCGTTCTATTTCGCGGCCAACGTGATCGAGGTGCTTTCCCCCGCATCCCGGCGGCTGCGCCCGCGCGACGTGATTGCCCATTTCGAAGGTGTCGTACTGGGAGAGCTGGACCTGCGGCTGGAATCGGCGGCCGCCAGCGAGTTTGCCGCAAACACCAAGGACGACAAGGGCTTTGCCCTGCCCGAGATCAAATGGCCGTGGTCCGGTCGCCGTGTGATGACCATGGGATGGGTCGAGGGCGTTCCGCTGGGTGACAACGCCGCGCTGGACGCGGCGGGGCACAACCGCGTCGCCCTGTCGGAAAGAGTTCTGCAACTGTTCCTGAACCATGCTCTGCGCGACGGCTATTTCCACGCTGACATGCATCAAGGCAACCTCAAGGTTGCCGCAGACGGAAACATCATTGCCTATGATTTCGGCATCATGGGGCATATCGACGAATATACCCGCCGGGTCTATGCCGAGATCCTCTTTGGTTTCATCCAGCGTGACTACAAACGCGTGGCCGAGGTGCATTTCGAGGCTGGCTACGTCCCGGCGGACCGCGACGTGGATGAGTTTGCCCGCGCGCTCCGCGCGGTGGGCGAGCCGATCTTCGGGATGGACGCGACCCGGATTTCGATGGGCAAGCTGCTGGCCTATCTCTTTGAGGTGACGGAACGGTTCGGAATGGAAACGCGCACCGAACTGATCCTGCTGCAAAGGACCATGGTCGTCGTCGAAGGCGTGGCGCGGTCGCTCGATCCCCGCATGAACATCTGGAAAGTCGCGCACCCCGTGGTCGAAGCCTACATCAAGGATTCCATTGGTCCGCGGGCTGCGGCCCAAGACTTGTGGAAGACCGCGCTTGTCATGGCCCGTTTTGGCCCAAGGCTGCCTGCGTTGGTCGAAGCGGCTCTGATCCGGCAGTCGCAACCTGCCCCGGCACCACTTGGCAAATCGTGGTCCACACGCGTGATCTGGGCCGGTATCGGCGCGGCCGTGGGTGTAGCGCTTGTATTGGCGTCGGCGGCACTAAGTTGAGCCCGAATTTGTAAGCGGCCTTGGCGGCGCTCCAAAACGAAAACGGCGACCCGAAGGCCGCCGTTTTGCAGAAACTCTGGTGACTGAAACTCAGTCGGTGCCCGAGGCCGCCGCAATCGCGATGATCGCTGCCACACCACCGATGATAACCAGCGGCAAAGCGTCGATGCCCTGAGTGGCAACGAACGGATCCTGGGTGTTTTCCTGAGCGGCCACCGGAGCGGCTGCTGCAGCTGCGATCGCTGCGGCCGCAGCAATGATCGAAAGCTTTTTCATGGTTTTCTCCAAATCTGTACAGGCTTGGACGCAGCGCGCCCGACCACTTGAAACGTACACACAAACCGTTTCCCGTTCAAATGACAATTCTCCAGCGCCCCGGAAATCATTGCTGCACCTGCGCAAATGCGCGTCTATTCCGCAACATTGGTGCAGTTTCACATCGCTTGGGGATCGACATTCTGAACGTCCGTCTTGGGCAACATGGGCAAGCTATCCATATTATTCAATGGCTTGCAGGTGCATTTTCCGGGCGCAGGCGTGGACTGCCGATGTATTGCCCGTTTCGGCAATGATTCGCCAAAATTGCCCCAAAACAGGTCCCGTTGCGCCGTTTTCCCCGCGGAATCACCGCTTTTTTGGCGGTGCAGCGAAAATCCGAACCGGTCGGGTCGACAGTGCGTCCCGACCGGGGAAAGCTTAGTACAGGGGCGTGCGCAACGCCTCGATCTGATTGGGATCAAGCTCGGTTCCGTCCGCCATGCGAAGAACAAGATCCTCGCCGTCTTTGCGCACTTCGGCCACGCGGCTGTAGGCCTGTGCCACGATCGTGTCCAGCAAGGCCTCATCCTTGTAGCTTTCGACTTCGAACCGGTAGATCCCGGGCGGCAGAGGATCGCCGTTGTCGTCGGTCCCCGGCCAATAGACTTCATCCTGAGTCAGGTCGAGATCGAACCGCTGGATGACGTCGCCACTGTCATCTCGGACGATCAGACGAGCCTCATCTGCGTCCGGGTCGATATCCGGTCTGACTGCAACCGGGTTTCCGGTAAACAGAACCGGAGCGCGAACCAGAGCCTCCATCCCGATCCACCCGCTCAGTTCTTGCAGGGCGTTCCCCGTCAAAGAGGCGCTGACCTCCCGCAACAGGTCATTGGTCAGAACTTGTTGTTCGACCGAGGAAAACGTCGCCAACTGCGTCGCATAATCCGTCGAGTCAACCGGGTTCAGCGGATCCTGATTCTGTACTTGCACGGTCAGCATCTTGAGGAAGGTATCAAAATCCGAACTCAGAACAGCCTGGTCATCGGTGGCCTTGGCCGCCGCGGAACTGCCTTGACTGCTGTAGAGAGGCTGGGGAGAAGAAATCTCTGTCATGATTGATCCTAGAATCTAAGGTCGAGACCCTCGGCGGCCACCGTGGCGCGTCGAACCTGGTCGATTGGTTGGTCTTCAGTGGTCACAGGGTCAAGCTGGGAACCGTGCGGCGCGGAACGTTCCTCACCTCTTCCTTCTTCGCCGAACGAAAAGGTCGCCCCGTCATAGCCTGCATCGGCCAGATCCTTTGCCAGTTGGTCGATGTTGCGCCGCAAAAGGTCCAGCGTTTCCTGTCGGTCCGCGCTCACATGTACGGACAGTCCGTTTTCGGAGGGCACCATCTGCATACGGACTTGGCCAAGCTCTTCGGGCGAAAGTCGAATCTCGACCGAACCTTCGCCTAACTTGGCCATTCCTTCTGTCACCTGGCGCAATATGGCCGTCTGATCTGCACGTATGACCGACGGCAGCGCAGACGATGCTTGAGACGTTGATGCCAACGACCCACCTGCCACCACAGCTACAGTTTCAACGATGTCCGGTTCATCGGCCAAGTCCGCAAGGAAGGGCGATGTGACACGCGCCGGGCCCAGCGACAGACCCAAGCCATCGTTCTTGGGCGGCGCGGTTGTCCGGGCCGCATTGAAAACAGCGTCACGAGGGGGCATTCCCGGGAGGATTGTGTTTGCAAGTGTCGCCCGCTCGACCCGGGGCTCCGCAGTCAGGCGATCAACAATGGGTGCTTCGTCGAGCGGCTGAAGCGCTGGTCTTGGTTGATCCCCGCCAATCGCCAGAGTCGGTTTGCTCTCTGGTGTACGACCGGCGGTTTCCAAGATCGCTCCTTTGAGCTGGATTTGCCCGGCGTCCAGCTTTTCCTTACCTGCCAAGGCTTGCACCTTGGCATCCGGTTCTGATGCGGCCAGTTGCACCGTTGGGTCAGCAGCGACCCTACGCCGAGCTTGGACGCGTCCATCAAGATCTGCCAATTCCTTGGCCAGAGAGATCTGCCCCGAAAGTGCATCAGCCTTTGCGACCGGAGTTGCCGGTTCGGGCTCGGCGAAGGTGGCGGCGACCTTCACCGGCTGTTCTGTCGGGGGCTTTTGCACCTGATCGGTTTTCTTCAGACTGCGGAGCGCCGCCTCAATCCGGTCCGTGGAAGGCTTGGGCAGCCCTTCGACATCAGGTGTAACGGCTGCGGCCACATTTTCCACGATCTTTTGTGCTTGTTCCGATTTAAGCCACTCTGCGCTTGGCGATCCAATTTGCGGCGCAGGGGTTGCCGGGATATTATCCTGTTTCGGCAAAAGGGCTTCGGCAACGGCCAACCTGTCCGTACCGGGAGCTGCGGTCGCGCCTTGTTTCACACTTACCTGCGCATCAGACGCAGCGGAAAAACCCCTGTTTGTTCGAAGCTGCGACCGTCCCAGCGCGATATCCGAAGCTTGCGATGTGAACAGCGGTATATTTCCAACCTGTCGCTCACGTTCGGGAGTTCCCGAGGCCGATTTTCCCTGCCCCGGAAGAACCTGCGCAAGCTCCGCAGACTCATCCACCGAAGGCGTTTTTGTGGTCGAAGCCCCCAAGGTTGGCAGAACATCTGCGTCCCGCTTTGTGCTCACGATCAATGCCTTGTCCGGTGATTGATCCGCGACCGCAGTCAGCAGAGCTCTCTTGGCCTCCAACTGTTCGAAACTAGGTTCATTTGGAACGCCCGGCCCTTTCAAATTGAGGTCAACCGGTGTCACGGGCGGATTGCCCTTGGTGGGAACTATTTCGGAACTCTCTGTTTTTCTCCCGTGCATAAGGGAAACGCTATTTTTCCAAAATCCAAGGTCGATATTTTCGGGAATTTTTGCTTCTGGAATGTCCCGTTTCGACCCGCCTTTATCCACAAAGATTCCGTCGTCATATTCCGGGTCAGTTTCAGAGGGAGCATTGTGGGGCTTTCCAACCAGTTTCTCCTCCACCACAAGCTCGCGATCAGCATCGGGCGAACGGTCTTCCCGGCCAAACCCAATTGGGCGGAAGTCAAAATCCAGATCCTCCTCCGGAAAAAGATCGTCCTGAGTTAAGCCCTCCGACAGTTCTTCAACGACTTCGCCAGTACCCACGTCCGAATCAGGTTCGGTCAGGCCGGCATCCGGATCAACATCATCTGGAACCGCATCCGGTTCTTTGACGTCGACGTCGACGTCGGCAAGTTCGTCGGAAGACTCTGAAAACGTGGGCTTACCATCGTCCAGATCGGCAAAGATCTTGGCAAAATCGACATCGGTTTGGCCGTCCTTTCGGGACTCCGTAGTTGGTGTCGCGGGGGCAAGGCCCAACAGGCTTGTCAATTGGCTCAGCATGCGTGCTCCGGGAATTCTTCCACCCGGGCAACCTAGGTCACCGGTCCTTACCACTTCTTTACCGAGATCGGGCCAAATCACGATCAGCGAGTCGAATTGGAGATAAACCGAATGGAAATTCCTACGACATTGGCAACCACGCCGTCGCCCCAAGACAAGGTCCTGCGCGAAGCCGCAAAAGAACTTGAGGCCAACTTTCTTGCCGAAATGCTCAAGGCGGCCAAGCTAGGCGAAACGCCCGAAGGTTTCGGCGGCGGCACGGGCGAGGATCAATTCGCGTCCTTCATGCGGATGGAGCAGGCCCGACAGATGGCCGAAAGCGGCGGAATCGGTCTGGCCGAATCCCTTTTCAACGCCCTCAAGGAGAGAGTGAATGACTGAACAACCAATCACCAAACGCCTGACGATCCTTTTGGAAGCTGAACGCGCCGCGCTTTTGGCCGGGGATTTCGACCGCCTGGCAGACTTGATGGAGGAAAAGCAAAGCCTTGCCGAGGATCTGGCTGATCGTTCGCTGGACGCCGAAGAGGTCGCGCCAATTCGTGACGGCCTGCGGCGCAATCAGGAACTTTTCGATCAAGCCATGGCCGGTTTGCGCAATGTCGCGGCCCGGATCGGCGACCTTAACCGCGTGCGTCGCGCCACCGACACCTATGATGCCAGTGGCCGCCGTCAGACCATTGGAACCTCTGGTGCAAACCGGCTGGAACGGCGCGCCTGAGTATTTGTAACAAATCCAGCAGATTGGAAGGAGGGCGATTAGGGCTCCGTTAGGATTCAAAAGGCCAAGTTGGCGGCGCACCAAGACGGGTGGCGCAGGCCGACAAAGGGGTCGGACTGCAAACGTCAGAAGGCGTCAGAGATGCCGTTCACGGCAAATGCAACCGGCGCAAAGCGCCTTTTGAAAGCAAGGACTAACCATGTCTAGCATCCTGACGAACAACGGCGCCATGGTGGCGCTTCAGACCCTGAAGTCGATCAACAGCGGCCTCGCGGATACGCAAAAGGAAATCTCGACCGGCAAGAGCGTGGCCAACGCCAAGGACAACTCTGCCGTCTGGGCGATCTCGAAGGTGATGGAAGCCGATGTCAAAGGCTTCAAGGGCATCTCCGACAGCCTCAACCTCGGCCAGTCGACCGTCGCCGTTGCCCGCCAGGCCGCGGAAACCACGACTGAACTGCTGACCGAGATCAAGGGCAAGATCGTCGCCGCACAGGAGGAAAACGTCGACCGGGAAAAGATCCAGACCGACATTGACGCCCTGCGCAACCAGATTTCGGCTGTCGTTGGCGCCGCTCAGTTCAACGGACTGAACCTGCTGTCGAACACCGACACTGCCGCCGGTTCCGGCAGCATCAACGTCCTCGCTTCGCTGGACCGTTCCGAAAGCGGCGTGACCGCGTCGGACATCACGGTTGCAAAGCAGGATCTGGGCACCGATGCCTCGTCGATCGATTTCACCGCAACCGCGGTGACGGCGGCGACCGACATCATCGCTCAGGGTGGTACCGCGACTCAGACCGCAACGGCCTATGCCGGTGCAGCAGCTCCGACCGCAGATACCGACGCCGTCACCTTCGGTTCGTCCGCAACCGAAGCAGTGGCAGCCGGCTCGGGCTTTCAGCTGGTAATCTCCGCTGACGGCGGTGCGCTGGACAACCTGTTGGACACGTCGGATGGCGACATCACCTATGTGGCACGTGACGGTGACACCGCTGCGGATGTTGCATCGGCTCTGGCAGACAAGTTCAACACCTACGTGACCGAACAACTGGGTGACAACGCGACAAACCCGGTGGCTACCGCCAACGGCAACGCGATCGAGATCACCGCGGCCACCGGTGCAGCTGCTGATACCTTCACGCTCTTCACCGAAGAGTTCGCAGCAGCTGACACCACCATCGGCGGTCGTCTTGAGGAACTGTCCAACATCGACGTCACCACCCAATCGGGTGTCGACGCCGCTCTGACCGAGATCGAAGGTCTGATCCAGACCGCCATCGACTCGGCCGCAGCTTTCGGTTCCGCTCAGGGCCGCATCGAGACCCAGGCTGATTTTGTCAGCAGCCTGACAGACGCCCTGAAATCCGGCATCGGCACCCTTGTCGACGCCGACATGGAAGAAGCATCGGCCCGACTGCAGGCCCTGCAAGTTCAGCAGCAGCTGGGTGTCCAGGCGCTTTCGATCGCCAACCAGGCACCGCAGTCCCTGCTCTCGCTGTTCCGGTAATCCGGCACACAACCGGGGGCCGAAAAATCGGCCCCCGGATCCCAATCCCTGATCCTCATAACCAGAAGGTTCTGAAGTGAACGCCCAGACTCTTGCACAACGGGCCTATGCCCAGAATGCCCGCTCGACCCAGACACCGCGCGGCACGGAATACGAACTGATCGCCAAGGTTACACATCGTATCAAGGCCGCAGCCGAGGCTGGCCCACGCGCCTATCCTCGCCTGGTCGAAGCGCTTTATGACAATCAACGACTCTGGACCGCCCTTGCCGTCGACGTCGCCGATAGCGAAAACGGCCTGCCAGCCGAACTGCGCGCACGCATCTTCTATCTTGCTGAATTCGTGCAACATCACACGTCGCAGGTTCTGTCGAAAAAGGCCCGCATCAGACCGCTTCTGGAAATCAACGCCGCGATCCTGAAAGGATTGAGCGGCAGGAGCACACAGAAATGAGTGGACTTGTCCTGAAACTCGGCCCGCGCGAACGCGTGCTGATCAACGGTGCGGTCATCGAAAACGGTGACCGCCGCAGCCGCCTGTCCATCGTGACGCCAAATGCCAATGTCCTTCGCCTGCGGGATGCAATCCATCCCGAAGAGGCCAAGACACCGGTTCGGCGGCTTTGCTATCACGCACAACTGATTCTGACCGGGGATGCCGACGCCGATGAGGCGCGGCGGCAATTGCTGCCCCGTATCGAGGAATTGAGTCAGATCCTCGTGGATGCGGACAGCCGCCGCCTGCTGACACAGGCGACGGAAGCTTTGCTTGGCGACCAATTCTATCAATGTCTCAAGGCGCTGCGTGCCTTGATTCCGCGTGAAGATCGCCTGCTGGCCTCCGGGCCGGTCCCTCAGCAGTAGGAGCGCGCCATGGCCATCACCCCGATGATCACCGGCTCTGGGCTTGTGGGCTGGCAGGTTCTGCAATCGACCTTGTCGACCCAGAGAACCGCCTTCAACGCCAGTGCGGAAATCGCGCGCGACACAGAGTATTTCGCCGAGAAGATCGGAACCATCACCTCGGGCGACGAACTTGTCGATGATCGGCGCCTGCTCAATGTCGCGCTTTCTGCCTTTGGTCTCTCTGATCAGGTAGACAGCACTTACTTGATCAAACGGGTGTTGAACGAAGGCGCGGAGGATGAAACCGCGCTTGCCAATACGCTGAATGACGGACGGTACGTGGCATTGGCCAGTGCCTTCGATTTTTCAGAGGTGGTCAACTATCCCTTTCAGCAAGAAGGCTTTGCAGAAGGGATAACCGCAGCCTATGACACCAAGGTCCGCGCAGATCTGAATGCCTTGTTGGCGGAACCCGAGTATCTTGCGGATCCAGCCGCCGCCGCCGCGCTGGAAGAGCAGACGCTTGCGGTTCTGGAAACGACCAAGGCCTATTTCGAAGAGAATATCGGCGCCGTCGAATCGGTCGATGATTTCCTTGCGGATGACGACCTTCTGAAGGTTGCGCTTGGCGCTTTTGGTGCCGAAAGCCGGATCAACAGCAAGGCGCTGCTGAAACAGGCTCTGGAGGACGGTGGCCGCGGCCCCGGTGCCTTGGCCAATGTCCTTGGGGACAAGGGGCTTGGGGAATTGTCCCGCGCATTCGGTTTCGATACCGAGCCGACGACCGCGCTTCAGGCAAACGATTTTTCCTCGGACATTATTGATAGTCATCAATGGCAGTTGTTCGAAGAGGCGGTCAGCAACGTCGACCCCGCCATCGGAACGGCGCTCAGCTTTCAGCGCGCCGCGCCCAGCCTCGCCGCATTGTCATCCTCCAACACGACCAAATGGTACAATGTCCTTGGTGACACAATGATGCGCGACGTTTTTCAGACCGCGCTTGGCCTGCCTACCGCGTTTAGCCAGATCGATCTGGACAAGCAGTTGGAAATCCTCACCGAAAAGGCCGAGAGCCGGTTCGGGATCACCGAGTTTTCCGATCTGGAAAACCCGGAAATCCTGAACAAGGTGATCCACAGCTACCTGCTTCAGTCTCAGGTCTCGCAGACCGCCGGAACCGCGTCGAACCAGGTCGCGCTGACCTTGCTGTCCTCCATCAATATCGGGCGGTCGTAGCGGATCACCTCGCTTGTCCGACAGCGCGGCCGGGCGCCGGACGGCGGGCCGGGGCCGCGTTACTGCGCCGAAGGATCAATTCGAGCTTTTGAAAAGCTCCGGTTGGGCCGTCCGGCGACTTCTCGGCCAGAAACCCATCCAGCTCTGGCCAGACCCGCATTGCCTGATCCAACAGCGGATCCTCTCCCTCTCGATAGAGCCCGGCACGCACCATGGTTTCCGACCGTGCATAGGCCCCCATCAATCCGCGCACCCTTTGGATCATATCATTTTCATGGTCCTTCGCCGCCTCGGGCAAACTGCGCGACACCGATCTTAGCAGATCGATGGCCGGAAAACGCCCACGCTCGGCGATTTGGCGATCAAGAACGACGTGCCCATCCAGAACGCCACGCAAGATATCCGCCACCGGTTCATCCATGTCAGAGCCTGCGACCAAGACGCTGAACACCGCCGTGATATCGCCGGTCCCGTTCAAACCGGGCCCTGCCCTTTCGGCAAGGCGCATGATCTGATGCGCAACCGAGGGCGGGTGTCCACGCAGCGCCGGCAATTCGCCAGAAGCGATGGCAACTTCGCGGTGCGCCTCGGCAAAACGGGTGATGGAATCGGCAAGATAGAGAACATGTTTGCCCTGATCCCGAAAATGTTCAGCGATGGTCATCGCCGCCAGGGGGCACCGCCGCCGTTCCAGTGGCGAGCGATCAGAGGTCGCAGCCACGACCACGCTGCGGGCCATTCCCTCTGGCCCCAGAACACTTGTCACGAAATCAAGCACTTCGCGACCGCGTTCCCCGACCAGCGCCAGAACGACGACATCTGCGTCCATCCCTTGTGCCAATTGCGCCAACAACCGGGACTTGCCGACACCGGAGCCGGCGAAAAGCCCGATCCGTTGCCCTTGGACGATGGGCAAAAGCGTATCAAAAACGGCAAGTCCGGTTCCCAGACGTTCTCCAAGCCGACCCCGGGCGGCCGCGGGCGGCGGGCTGGCACGGAAAGGCCGCCGATGCCTGCCCGGTCCAATCGGCGCGCCATCCAACGGGCGGCCATAGGCGTCGATCACCCGACCGATCCAACTGTCACAGGGTGCAAGGGTCGGCGGACCCAGCACGGCAACCCGATCCCCGCGCGACACACCATCTGCGGCCTCATCCGGCAACATGGCGACAAGGTCATCGCGAATGCGCAAGACCTCTCCGCCCAGAACGTGCCCGGGGTGCATCAGGCGTAGCCGATCGCCGATACAGGCGCTTTCGGCAAGGCCGCGCACCCAGATGATGGTGCCGTCGACCGCATGTACGCGCCCCACGGCGCGCACCGGTTGCATTTGGGCGATCCGGGCCCGCAGGCCGCTGATGTCTTCATCCATCGTGCGCTCCGTTCATTCTCCGCAAACCGTTTCTAAAGGAATCACGGTTAAGCCTTGATTGAAGCAATCGAGGGAGAAGCCCCGATGTTCCAGAATCTGGACGTCTTCAGAACGGCGATGGCCATGGCGCGGCATGCAGGCACAAAACAGGCCTTCAGCGCACAGAATATCGCAAACGCGGATACACCCGGTTACCGGGCCCGCGATTTGCCGGACTTCAAGGAAACGTTGCGCAACCCGTTGATGGGTCAGCGTGCGACCCGTGACAAGCACCTGAACGGCAGCATGGGCCGGACAGCGGATATTTCCGAACGGCGCGAGGTGCTGGACCCGAACGGCAACACCGTCTCGCTGGAACAGGAGATGGTCAAAGCGGTGGGCGCCAAGCGCGAACACGACCGGGCCCTGGCCATTTATCGCAGCAACCTCAGCATTTTGCGCGCCAGCCTTGGCCGCGGATAATCGGAGCACGAGATGAGCGATTTTTCAAACGCACTGAAAGTCACCACAACCGGGATGCAGGCTCAGGCGGCGCGCCTGCGCATCCTGTCCGAGAATATCGCCAACGTCGACACGCCCGGATACCGGCGCAAGACCGTGCCTTTCGAAGTCACGCCGACTGGCACGGATGTCACCGGGGTCAAACCCGGCGATGTCCGGCTGGACCGCAGCGATCTGGAGGTGATCCACGATCCATCGCATCCGTTGGCCGATGAGACCGGCAACTACCTTGGTTCCAACGTCGACCTTGTGATCGAGATCGCCGATGCCCGCGAAGCCCAACGCTCTTACGAGGCGAACCTGAAGATGTTCGACCAAACACGCCAGATGTCGAGCAGTCTCATGGATCTATTGCGCCGATAACCCTCTGATTCATTTGTGAAAGGAAACCAGAATGGATGTCCGTTCGCTGTATGCCGCGCAGAAATACGCGGCCTCTCGCCCCGCCATGCAGCCAGATCCGGAACCGGCGGCTGCACCGATTGAAAAGGAATTCGCCCGCGTCACGGAGGAATTCACCGATCAGCTGCGTCACGCCGAGGAAACCGCCAAAGTCGCGATGACCGGTGACGCCGACCCCCATGCGCTGGTCGAGGCTTTGGCCCAATCCGAACTGGCCGTGGAAACCGTTGTCGCGGTACGTGACAAGGTCGTCGAGGCCTACCAGGAAATCCTGCGGATGCCGGTCTGACGCCATGATGAACGAGGTCATCTTTTTCGACACCCTGCGGATGGGTCTTTGGATCGCCACGATCACGTCGGTTCCGATCCTTTCGGCGGCCTTGATCGCGGGTGTCAGCGTCGGCCTCTTTCAGGCGCTCACCTCGATTCAGGAGATGACGCTGACCTTCGTGCCAAAGCTCTTGGCCATTGTCGCGGTTTTCTGGATCTCGATGAGTTTCATGACCCGAACGCTCGTGGAGTTTTTCCAAGGGCAGATCATTCCCCTAATCACCGGAGGCTGACATGGAAACCGCCGGCTACGCCGCCCTGTCGCGCCAGACCAGCCTGATGCGCGAGATGCAGGTCATCGCCAACAATATCGCCAATGCCAATACCACCGGATTCCGGCAGGAAGGCATGATCTTCTCGGAATACGTGGCCAAGGGTGACGGCATGGCCGCGGTTGCCATGGGTGCCGGTCGGATCGGCACGACGTCCTTCAAGCAAGGCACTCTGGAACAGACAGGCGGGTTGTACGATCTCGCCATCGAAGGTGATGGTTTCTTCCTTGTGGAAACCGCACAGGGACAGCGCCTGACACGGGCCGGTGCCTTTACCCCCAACGCCGAAGGCACGTTGGTCACCACTGACGGCGACGCGGTTCTGGACGAAAGCGGTGCGCCGATTTTTGTTCCGCCTCAAGCACTTGATCTTGCCGTTGCCCGCGACGGGACGATCAGCAGCGAAGGTCGGCCAATCGGTCGCGTCGGCATCGTGCGACCACTGGACCCCAAAGGAATGGTTCGCGAAGGCGGTTTGATGTTCCGCAGCGATGCCGGTTTCGAACCGGTGGAGGAACCGCGCGTCATGCAGGGGTTTGTCGAGGCATCGAACGTGGATCCGATCCTGCAAGTTGCCCGCATGGTCGAAGTCCAGCGCGCCTATGAACTGGGCCAGAGCTTTATGGAGCGCGAGGATGAACGCATCCGCGGCGCTCTGAAGAACATGATCAAATAGGAGCCGACAGAATGCGAGCCCTCCAGATTGCCGCAACAGGCATGACCGCGCAGCAGATGCGGGTCGAAGTCATTTCGAACAACCTCTCGAACATGAGCACCACCGGCTACAACGCCCGCAGGGCCGAATTTGCCGATCTGCACTATCAACAGATGGCGCGCGCCGGAACGGTCAGCGCCGCCGATGGCACCGTCCTGCCAACCGGGATTCAGCTTGGCCTTGGGGTCCGCCCCGCCGCCGTTTCGATGCAGCTTGAACAAGGCGCGCTTTCCGCGACGGGTGGTGATCTGGACCTAGCCATCGAAGGCGGCGGCTATTTCGAGATCACGCTGCCTTCGGGTCAGCTGGCCTATACCCGCGACGGCGGTTTGAAGCGCAGCGGAGAAGGGTTGATCGTGACCTCCGAAGGCTATCCCGTCTCGCCCGAGATCGTGATCCCGGCGGATGCGCGCAGCATTTCGATCAACGCCGATGGCGAGGTCTATGCCTATTTCCTTGACGACCCCGAGGGGCAGTTGCTGGGCCAGTTCACCATGGCGGGCTTTTCGAACCCCAAGGGGTTGGAAGCGATCGGGTCGAACCTGTTTCTGGAAACCGAGGCGTCGGGCCCCGCGCTGCAATCGACCCCGGGTCAGGACGGGTTGGGCACCGTGCGTCAGGGTTATCTGGAAGGCAGCACCGTGGATGCCGTTCGGGAAATCACCGAGCTGATCGCAGCCCAGCGCGGCTATGAACTGAACTCCAAGGTCATCTCTGCCGCAGATCAGATGCTGGGCGCCACGGCGCAGGTCCGCTGATGCGCTGGTTGGTCTTCCTTGCCCTTGTGCCGGTTGCGGCGACGGCCGACGCGGTCATCGCCACGCAGACGATCCGCCCGCAACAGATCATCACCGCAGATGCGGTGCGTCTGGACCCAGGCAATGTCACCGGCGCCCACACGCTCTTGGATGCGGTGATCGGGCAGGAAGCCCGCACTGCGATCTATCCCGGCCGCGCCGTCATGCGCGGTGCGGTTGGGGCACCCGCCTTGGTCGACCGAAACCAGGCGGTCGAACTGGTCTATGCCCACGGCGGGCTGCGCATCAAGGCCGAAGGCCGCGCCTTGGGCCGCGGTGCGGCTGGCGAACGAATCCGCGTGATGAACGTGGATTCCCGCACCGTGCTGTTCGGCACGATCACGTCCAATGGCTCTATCCTGGTGAACAAATGAGGACAAAAATGCTGCGAAACCTCGGGCTGATCGGGCTCGCCCTCATGGCAACCGCCTGCGCGCGGGTGGATCACATCGGCAAGGCCCCTGATTTCACCCCCGATACCAGCAGCCCCGAAAGGGTTGCTATGATCGCCTCTGGCCTGCCCCAGGACGGGGCAACGAAACGCGGTGTCGACAAGGCCTCGCTCTGGAGCGGCGGCAAGACCTCGCTTCTGGGCGACCGGCGTGCCGTCAAGCGTGGTGACATCATGACCGTCGTGATCGAAATCGACGAAAGCGCCGAGATCAAGAACAAGACCTCCCGGTCGCGTTCTGGTTCGGAAAGCCTTGGCATCCCGCATCTGTTCGGCATTCCGCAACGTGTGAACCAAGGCATCACAGACGGGGCCAGTCTGGATGACGCGGTGTCGATCAAATCCTCCAGCGATTCCAGCGGGGACGGCTCGGTTCGGCGCAGCGAAAGCCTGACCCTGAGGGTCGCCGCCACGGTGGTTGACGTGCTGCCCAACGGTGTCTTGGCGATCAAGGGCAGCCAAGAGGTGCGGGTGAACTTTGAACTGCGTGAGTTGCTTGTCACCGGCTATGTCCGCCCCGAAGACATCTCGCGCCAGAACGAGATCACCTATGACAAGATCGCTTCTGCGCGGATTTCTTACGGCGGCCGTGGCCATATCAGCGATGTTCAGCAACCAAGGGTCGGCCAGCAGGTGCTGGATGTGATCCTGCCGTTCTGAGGCGGACCGATGTTGAAGAAACTGCTTCCCGTAATCCTCGCGCTTGTCGGCACCGGTGCCGGTGTTGCCGCAGGGCTTGTCATGGTGCCCACCAAGGACAAGCCCCCGGTTGCGGCAGTCGAAGAACATGACGATGGACATGCGGAAAAGACCTACTCCGATGCCGATCACGCGGACGATCACAAGGCCGAAGGCAATGAATACGTCAAACTGAACAACCAGTTCGTGATCCCGATCATGGGCGAACGGCGGGTCGAGGCTTTGGTGGTCGCCTCGCTCAGCGTCGAGGTGGGCAGCGGCGCAAGTCAGGTTGTCTACGCACGTGAACCAAAGCTGCGCGACGTGTTTTTGCAAGTCCTGTTTGATCACGCCAACATTGGCGGCTTTGACGGTCCTTTTACAGCCGGCAACCGTATGGAAATCCTGCGCTCTGCCCTGTTGGATGCCGCACGATCGGTGCTTGGCGCTGACGTCAAGGACGTCCTGATCACAGAAATCGCCCGGCAGGATGCAGCCTGACAACTGAGCTCCGAACTGCAAATGCAAAGGCCGCCCGTTTCGGGCGGCCTTTGCATGTCACCGGGCGTTAATCATAGCCGCGGGCGCGCCCCTCTCTCAGGACGCCAAGCATCTCGATGGTTTCAGCCTCGGATTGCAGCCTGCGTTTGCGGGCGGCATCCTTGTCGGCCTGCGCAAGGGATTTCGCCGCTTCGGCGCGGGAAAACGCCGTTCGGGCACGGGCAAGGCTGTCTGCCTCCCGCGCGCGGGCCATGGCGCTGCGGCGCAGGATTTCGGCCCGCTTGCTGACCAGCCACCCCTGCCACAATGTGTCAGCCCCAAGGATCTGACGCGCATTGATGGCGCCCTGATCTGCCTGCGCCGCCTGGCGCATGGCGTCGATCTGGGCAAGCTCACCGGCAATCTGCGCGGATTCAGACAGGTTCCAGCGATGGGCTTCCAGCTCACGCTCCAGCAAGACTCCGGTCGCGGTGGTCAGATCCTCGAACTTTCGTGTCACCAGCCTCTCTCCTTGGCTTTTTTGCGCATTCGGTCGGCAAAACGGATTGCTGCGGCAACCGGGCGATAGTGATCCGGAGCGATTTCATCGCCAATCTCGGTCGTGGCATATAGCGCCCGCGCGGTGGGCGGATCCGAATGGATGGGCACCCCCGCCTCTTTCGCCGCCTCGCGGATCCGCAAGGCCACTTCATCATGACCCTTGGCCACACAGACCGGCGCGGACCCCGCCATGCGGCTCCAGCTCAGGGCAACCGCGTAATGAGTCGGGTTGACGATGACCACGTCGGCATTGGGCACCTCGCCCATCATCTGATTCAGCGCCAATTCCTGCGCCCGCATCCGGCGGTGCTGTTTCAGATGCGGATCGCCCTCGGCCTCTTTCATTTCATCGCGCAGTTCCTTCTGGGTCATGCGGTTCTTGCGGATGTGTTCGGCCCTTTGCCAGAACCAGTCGATCCCGCCGATCACCGCGGCAATCAGAACGACGATCAACAGGAACTCTTGCATGAGTTCCGTCATCCGTAGCACCACCTCGCCGGGGGTCCCCATCGCCGCGCCGACTATCACGTCCAACTGACCGCGCAGAAAAAAAGCGAGCAGGACGGAATAGACGCTGAGTTTTACGAAACTCTTGAAAAACTCGAACAGGCCGCGCCGACCGAACTTGTTCTTCGCGTTCTCGAGCGGATTGATACGCGAGATCTTGGGGCTGAGTTTTGACCCGGTGAATACCAGTCCGCGTGTCGCAAAGAGGGTCAGAAGGATCAGGATTCCGGGCGTTATGAGAAACGGCAATGCAGGCATCAGCCCAGCTACGATCAGCGATCCGGTCACAGCAGTCGCCCCGTCACCAAAAAACAGTCCCTGAAGCCGATCAGGTTGTTCGATCATGGGCAGCAAGGACTCGGCGAACCGGGGCAGGCTATAGCCGCCAATCGCCGCCATGCAGAGCAGCATGCCAAGGTAGGCCATGGCCGTCAGCAGGTCTGGCGCGCGGGCAATTTCGCCTTTCTTGCGGGCCTCTTCCAGCTTGCGCTGGGATGGTTCATGGCTCTTTTCAGAGGATTCGTCCTGTTCCGACATGCCGACCTACCTGAAAGGAGCCGCGAGGAAAGCTTCGAAGCTTTGCAGCCAGATCGCCAGCATGATCGGCGCAGCAACCAGCAACAGCGCTATGGCGCCGAAGGTGATGACCGGAGCGCCGACAAAGGCAACCATAAGCTGTGGCATGGCCTTGTTGATGACACCCAGCGTCAGATTGTAAATCACCGACATCAATACAAAGGGCGCTGCAAGGCTGAACGCCAAGGCAAAGCTTTGGCCAACGCGGTGACGCCCGGCCTCGGCCACGTCCGACGGGTTCGGAAATTGCAACGCGGGCAGCAAGTCATAAGACAGCACAAGGAAGGCTGCCGCCTTTACGTGAAAACCGGTGGCCATCAACAGGGCAAGGGCCGCCATCGTCAGGATGTGGCCCATGGCCGGCAGTGGATCCAGCCCCGATTGCCCCAGCAACTGCGATAATGAGGTCGACTGCGCCGCAATGGCCCCCGCCGTCTGGATCGCGATGACAAAGAGGCGCAGCATGATGCCAAGGAACAGCCCGGACAGGCTTTCGGTCGCCAAGGCAAACAGAAAGCTGCCCAGCGCAGGGTCGGGAAGGTCCAGGCGCGGCGCAACCGCGGGCGTGACAACGGCGGTCAGCATCAGGGCCACGACCAGACGCACGCGGGCCGAGATCACCTGCTCCCCCAACCCCGGCAAAGCCGCCATGGCCGCACCGACCCTGAGGAAAACGATCAGCGACACCCACAACGTATCACCCAGCAAATCCATCAGGGGCTGGGCTCCGATCATGCCGCGACGACCCCGACAAGCGCTGGCCGCGCCTCTAGCCCGATTTCCTCGTAGGACATGACCGGATTGCTAAGCCCCTTGGCCACCATGACGGTGCGCAGGAACCGCCGACGCCGCGCCGAAGTCACAACCGCCGGTGTCACACCGCGATCGGCCGCGTCACCGATCGTGGCCGCAAGCCCGGTGGTCAGCGCTTCGAACTTCTCTGGTGGCAGGGCGACGTCCAGCGCGCCCTGACTGCTTTCGACCTGGTAGGAAAGGAAGGTCTCTTCCCATTCCGGTGCAAGCTGAACCAGAGGAATGGTCCCGTCGTCGCGCCGCATCCCTGCCACCAACTGGAACCCGAGACGCTGCCGCACATGTTCGCAGATCACTTCGGGCTGGGTCTGTTGACCACGCATTTCAGCAATGGTTTCGAGGATCAGCGGGAGGTTTCGGATCGACACCTGTTCATCCAGCAAAAGCCGCAGAACCTGAAGAAGGGTGTCGATCTGGACCTTGTCAGGGATCAGTTCATCCAACAGTTTCCGGTTGGCCTCGGCTCGGGTCTGATTGCTCAACGTAACCATTTCGTCCAACAGCCGCCGCAGCGCCTTGAGCGTCAGAAGCCGGCCAAAGTTGCGGCGGATCACTTCCAGAAGATGCGTCGCCAGAACTTCGGTCGGCGACACGATGGTTGCACCGGTGATGGCCGCTTTTTCCTGATCCTCAGGACGGATCCAGCGAGCGGGCGCGCCATAGACAGGTTCCGTCACGTCGCGCCCGCTGGGCAAGGCGCCGCTGGTTTCCGGAACAAGGGCAAGAACGAAATCGGGGTTCAGCTCTCCACGCGCCATTTCCACGCCATGGATCCGGACCACATATGTCCCGGTCGGCAAAGCCGCCGCATCCGTCAGGCGGATTTCCGGCAGGATCAACCCGAAATGCGAGGCAATGTGCCGCCGCATGTTGGCGATCCGCACGTCCAGACCCGTGCCCGGATCCAGCACCATGTTCACAAGGTCCGGCGCAAATTCCACATGAATGTCGTCGAGATCCAGAACGTCGCCCATATGTTGCGTGGGCGCGGCGGGTTCTTCTTCCGTCTGTTCGTCATCTGCCTCGCTTTCCGGTGGCCGTTTCGAGATATTCCAGGCCACCGCGCCCAGAACGCAGGCACCAAGAATGAAAGGAACAAACGGCAGGCCGGGAACCAGCGCAAACAGCACCATCAGAACGGCCACGGCAACCAAAGCGGACGGATGGCGGCCCAACTGTTTGGCAATCGCCACGTCGGTCGATCCGGTCGATCCCCCGCGCGCCAACAACAGGCCCGCGGCAATCGAGATGATGACAGCAGGGATCTGCGAGACCAGCCCGTCGCCAACTGTCAGGATCGCGTAGGTTTCCAAGGCGTTATACAAGGCCATGTCGTGGACGACGACGCCCATGATGATGCCCATGACAAGGTTCAGCAGGGTGATCAAAAGACCTGCAACCGCGTCGCCCTTCACGAATTTGGACGCCCCGTCCAGCGAGCCAAAGAATGTCGTTTCCTGCTGTTCGATCTCGCGCCGCCGTTTCGCCTCGGCGTGGTCGATTGCGCCTGCGGACATGTCCGCATCGATGGCCAGCTGTTTGCCCGGCATACCGTCCAAGGCGAAACGGGCCGAAACCTCGGCCATTCGGGCCGACCCTTTGGTGATGACCGCAAAGTTCACGATCATCAGCACGCCAAAAACCACGAGGCCAAGGAACACGCTGCCGCCCATGACGAAGCTGGCGAATCCCTCGATCACCTCACCCGCCGCATGTGTGCCCGTATGTCCTTGACCGATAATCAGCTTGGTCGAACTGACATTGAGCGACAGGCGCAGCATAAGCGAGGTCAGCAGGATTGTCGGGAAGGCCGAGAAATCCAACGGTCTCTCGATGAAAAGCGTGACCGTGAAGATCAGGATCGCCAGCCCAAAGGACGCGGCAAGGCCAACGTCCAGAACCCATGACGGCATCGGCAGGATCATCATGACGATCACCGCCATGAGCGCCAGCGCCATGAGGATGGTTGGCTTGAACAGGTTTGAGGCGGTCAGTTTCATTTCGCCGCCGCCCGCTTGTGTCCTGCTCCCGATACGAGTTCGGGGCGGACCGCGTCAGCGCCCCTGCCCCGTTTCGATTTCCAGCCTGAAAGCGCCATGTTGGGGTCACTCCGCCTTTGCATCCCTGCAATCTGGCTAAGGCAGAAGAATTGACAAACCGTAACGAATTTTAGGGATCGTTCGGGATGGCGGTGGCATCCAGCAAGGCACGCAGCGTTTCCCGTGACCGTGTGCTCGCGGAAAAAACGGCATCCACGCCCGCAAGGCTGACATTGGCCGGATCGACATCCACCGGCTCGGCATCCATCAAGGCAGCTGCCGGGGCAAAGGCACTGTCACCCTCGGACAGGTCTTTCCATTCTCCAGACAGCCAAGCAGCCTCGACCGCTTCGCGGTTTTCGCCGACTTCCTCGAAAATGTTGCGCGCAAACACATGGTCCCCCATCTGCTTTCTGGCTTCGGCCCGCAATCTGGCAACCTCGTCCCCGCGCTGACCGATCAGGATGATCTCTGCCTCTTCGGGGCGGCCAAGCGACAGCAGCGCCCGCGCCCGGGCCAACCGCACTCCGGGATCTTCCCCGGCACCCGCCAGAGTATCAAGTTGCAGCATCGCTGCCTCTGCAAGGCCAAGGTCGATAAACCGTTCGGCGATCGCCGTACCAAGTTGCTTTTGCTCAGGGTGGACGCCTTGGGAAAGGGCAAGCGTTGCGTGTTTCAGGAACAGAATGTCGTCCGCCTTGTCCACCAAGGTGCGAAGTGCCGATTGCTGCGTGGCCTTCAGTACATCGGCCGGCATCCCGTGTTCGGCTTTCATTTCATCAAAGGCTGCATCGAAGTGACCGTTGATCAACAAAGACCGCACATGGGCCTGCCAAAGTTTGGGTCCATCTTCGCTGTTGCGCAGTTCGGTGGCGAAAGCATCCGTCAGTTCGACGATCCGCTCAGGCACCGGGGCATCGGTCGCCTCAGCCAGGTCGATGGCCGCGGCAACCGCCTTGGCCGCCTCGGGTCCGCCGGAAACCGAAAGGTCGTGCAAGCGTTTGCCCGCATCGGCAGGATCACCGCCTCGCAAGGCCAACTGTGCCTTGCCCAAGGCAATGCTATCTGTTTCATGGCCTTCCATACGTTGAAGCCGCCGCAAGACGTCTTGCGCCGTATGCGGGTAACCGGCCTCAGCCAAATGTTCGACAAGTTGAGGCCCCAGATGTGACCGAAGGTGCCGCGGGAGGGATTCAAAACCTCTCAAAATCGCAGCCTCGGCGATTTTGGGGGCTGCTGGATCCGGCGACCGGGCCAATACGGACCAGAGTGCGGCCGGACTGTCACAATGAGACATTCCGGAAAAGAGTTGCGCCGGGTCCTCGTTGCCGTCCACGAGGAAACTCAACGCTATCAAGACGGGCAACTCCATGTCGGGTTGCAGTTTCAAAACCGAACGCGCCTCGGCCCCGAACCCGTAGTATATCAGAGCCTTGCCATAGGATTGCAGCGCCTCGGGCGAAATCCTGTCAAACTCCCGGAAAACGTCCCCACGGCGCTTTGCCAGAACGACGCTGGGATCGTCATCTTCTTCTGACCAGGATTCGATCGCAAGCATGGCCTCATCTATGCAGACTTCACCCCCGACAGAGATCCGCCCCTTCTGCAAATCCTTGTGATCGATCCCGGACAACCCTGCCGCCAGACGGATCGCGGGGTTGAGTGTGTCCGGTGCCTTGGGATCAGTTCCTGCCACGTGATCGGGGTCCGGGCGCAGGGTGACCGGATCAGGATCATCAACCGACCGCACAGCCGGGTCCAACAAACCCTGCGTTGCGGCGATGGCAAGATCGGCGGCAATCTGACGCCCAAGATCCTTGGAAACTTCGGCTAGCTCCTTGCCAGGAGCCCCCGCAGGATCACGGTCAAGACGTTGAGGCAAATAGGGTAAATCGATTGATCGAACCGCTTCGGGGCCGATTCGTGGCCGATCATCGAAACGCAACTGCGACAGTTCACGCGCAAAGGGTTTCGGCGCAAACGCCGGTTGCGGATTGAACGTCGGCATGGCTCCGGCCACGCGTTGAAGCGGCTCATCCGAGGGGGAAATGTCGACGACCAGCATGGTGCCATGCAAGACAAAGGCATTGGCGGCGCATTGGCATCCCAATTGAACATTCAACCGCCGACCGTCGGCATCCGTGGACAGGCTCAGGATCCTCTCTGTGCCAATGCGATTGAAGACCGACTCGGTATCAAACTGAAAAGGGCCGCCCTGAAGGTTCAGCCCGATCACATTGCGGTCCGGATCCGGGTCAAGGACCCACCCGGTTCCTTCGGGAACGGACAGGACCAACCGGGTGAAATCACCGTGCTCACCGCTCCTTACCGTAACAACCTGGGCCCAGGCCGCTACCGGCAGAAGCGCTGTCAGGAAAAACAAGGCCAGACGGATCATGCTGCCTCCTGCTTGACGGATTTCAACGCGTCTTCGAGGTCTTCAAAGCTGGGCCGATAATGGTCCGGCGTGTTCTGTCGACCGACTTCGATGCAGATATTTGTCGCGTGATTGTGCAGGTTGGCCACCAGGACTTCGCGGATCAGGTGGTAGAAATGCAGGTCTTCCTCGGCGACGGTCTTTACCTTTGCCGCGAAGGGTCCGACCAGCCCGTAGGCAAGAAAAACGCCAAGGAAGGTCCCGACCAGCGCCCCACCAATCAGTTTGCCCAGAACTTCGGGCGGCTGATCGATCGAGGCCATCGTCTTGATCACCCCAAGAACTGCGGCGACGATCCCCAGCGCCGGCAAGGCATCTGCCATGGATTGCAAGGCATGGCTGGAATGCAGCGCGTGGTGCTGCATCGCTTCCAATCGTTTGTCCAGAACCTCTTCGACCTGATGCGGGTCATCGTAGTTCATGGAAACAGATCGCATCGTGTCACAGATCAGTTCGATGGCGTACCGATCCGCGAGGATCTTGGGGTACTTGCCGAAGATGTTCGACTCTTCCGGCGATTCCACATGTTCTTCGATGGCCACCGGGTTTTGACGGGCGAGCCGGATCAGTTCGAACAACAGGCACAGCAGGTCGCGATAGTCGTCTGGCTTCCACTTGGCCCCCTTAAAGACCTTCGCGATGTCCTTGAGGGTATGTTTGACCGTTGCCCCGTCATTGCTGATCAGAAAAGCGCCCGTGGCCGCGCCGCCAATCATCATGAATTCAAACGGCAGCGCCTTGATGATGATCCCCAATTTACCGCCGGCAGCCAGGTAGCCGCCGAAAACCATGGCAAAAATGACCACGATACCAATGATTCCGAGCATTCTAGCTCTCCTGATCCAGTTCTGACGCCAACCTGCCAGCCAGCCGTTAACAAAGCCTCATCGGCCGCGTTACATCACCACGAAATCCGCATGCAGCGCGCCCGCGGCCTTGATGCTTTTGAGGATGTCGATCATGTCGCGCGGGCTAACCCCAAGGGCGTTCAGGCCCGCAATCACTTCGGACAGGTTGGTCCCTGTCGGGACCTCGGCCAGTCCGATGCCCGGCTCTTCCTCGATCAAGGCGCCGGTACGCGGTACGATGACCGTGTCGCCGTCACTGAACGGGTTGGGCTGGATGGCCAGCGGCGCTTCTTCGATGCGAAGCGTCAGGTTGCCTTGCGAAACCGCGACCCGCGAGATGCGGACATCCGCGCCCATGACAATGGTTCCCGACCTCTGGTCCACGACGACCCGCGCGCGGCGCTGTGGTTCCACGGGCAGGTTTTCGATCGCCACAACCGCCCGTGCAGGCGATCGCGCACCGGTGCGTTGCAGATCAACCTGAACAGTACCCGCATCCAGCATGGTGGCCGCGCTGCGCCCGATGGTTCGGTTGATTGCATCCTCGATCCGCGCGGCGGTTGTGAAATCCGGTTCACGCAGCGCAAGGCGCAATGTTGAAAGCTGGGTAAAATCAAAGGGAACCTCGCGTTCGACCCGGGCACCCGACGGGATGACCCCTGCGGTAGGTACGCCTTGAACAACGCGGGCGGCTTCGCCTTCCGCTTCGACCCCTCCGGCGATGATCGTCCCTTGGGCTACGGCGTAAATCTGACCGTCGGCAGCATTCAGCGGCGTCATGATCAGGGTGCCACCCAGCAGGCTCTTGGCATCGCCGATCGCGGAAACGGTGATGTCGATCTGGCTACCGATCCGGGCAAACGGAGGCAGCTTGCCGGTAACAAGAACCGCCGCGACATTGCGGGGCCGGAACTGTTCACCTGTCACGTTCACGCCCAACCGCTCCAGGATGTTGGACATGATCTCTTCGGTAAAGGGCGAGTTGCGCAAGCCGTCGCCCGTCCCGTTCAGACCGACGACAAGACCATAGCCGACAAGGTCGTTGGATCGCACTCCATCAACCTCGACGAGGTCCTTGATCCGGACGGATTGCGCACCCGCCGGCAAGGACAGCGACAGGATCAGGCTGAAAGCAACAAGAATTCGCATGATCATCAGAGGTACTCCGCAAGCGACAACCGCTGGGACCGCGCGGTAATGGTGTAAAGGCTCTCAAGTTGTGTCCGGATGTTTTCGTAGCGGGACGCGGTGTAATACTGGTCGGTCCCGACCAGATCGAGCCGGGCGATATTGGTCGCCGTGTATTCGGCCGAGTTGCGCGCCGTTGTCTCTTCGACCCGCGCCTCAAGCGCGCCCAGACCGGCGCGCAATTCGACAACATCCTGCTGCGCGGCCAGCAGATCCTCACCCGCCGTCGTCAGCATTTCGATCTGAACGTCCTGGGACAAAGCCAGCGTGCCATCGGTTGCCAGCGCCGCCATAACCATGGGTTTAAGCACCTCGCGGAACACAGGATCGGTGGCCCGGATATCAAGGTTGGCCGTTTCAGTTTCGCTGAGCTTCAACGGCGCGAGCCCGGTATTCGAGCCCTGATAGGTGGTCGTCTCATAAGTCCCGCCCGCGCCAAAGAACGTATCCAGAACCGCTTCGATCCCTGACATTGTTGTCTGACCGACAAGCGCAGCGCGCGCATCGTTCAGCACATCATTGACGCCCTGCACGGCTTCTCGGTCTGTCGCGGTGCCGGAAAAAAGGAACCGGCCAGCCACTGACCGGTTCAACCCGTTCAACACCTGTGCCAATGCATTTTCCGCATCGTCCGACATGGTGTTCAGCAAGGCCGAATTCGGCGTCAGCTCCGCGGCGATCAACGTTTGCGACAGCGTCTCGCTTCGTCCTTGGATCTCGTCGAGAGCAGTCTGCATCGACCCCGAGAGAAAGGTCGCCTCTGTCGTGTTCACGCGATAGGTGTCCAGGCGCGCCAGTGAACGGTCGATGGACTGAAGCCCGGTCAGATCTCCATGCAGATGCTGCCCCGGATCCTTGACGAAACCGGTGGCGACCTCGACCGCCAGTTGGTCCATTTCCTCTCGCAGGCGTACCTGGTTGGCGCGCAGGACCAGCGCCCGCGCCATATCCCCGATGACTTCCATGTCAGGTTCTCCTTAAATGGACATCAACCGCTCAAGCAGGTCATCGACTGTCGACATGACCTTGGCGTTGGCGGTGTAGTGTTGTTCGATCTGCATCAGGCGTTGCAGTTCCTGATCGGTGTCGACGCCTTTTGACAGTTCCAGTTCTTTCAACGCGGTGTTCTGGATCGATACGAATGTCTGGTCGTTTTCCGCGCGCACCCGTTCGCCCACGGCGGTCGAGGCGAATTCGGAAATATGATCGGCAAAGCTGCGGGCGATCGCCGTCAACCCGCCGGACCCCGGCACGCTGGAGGTGCTGAGGGCCGTGGAAATGCCTTGCAGCAACCGGGCGTCACCGACCTCTCCCTGAGTGGCTGCACCCAGACCGTCGCGCAACCGCCATGCCCCACCGCTGCCCGGCGCGACAAGAGTGTTGATTTCGATGCGTCCGGCCAGTCCAGTTTCGTTGGCGGCGATCAATGCCGATCCGCCATCGGTAAAGAGCCCCGGATCGGTTGCCGCCAGCGTCGTGTCGGGACCTCCGGGTCCCAACCGTTCGATCAAATCGCGCGCGATGCCGTCCAGTTGGCCCTGCCTTTCGACCGCAGACACATCTCGGATCTCAAACTGGGCGGCAAGGCTGCCGCCAGCGAACATGCGGGCCGCATTGACCGGCGTGCCATTCAGCGTCAGCCCGGACAGATCGCCCGCAGCCAGCGTCATGCCCGGCGTGATGGCATGGTTCTGTTCGAACCCGACTTCGAATGGCCGGCCATCAAGCAGCACGGCGCCGCCGGTCGTGAATACGGCAATGTCACCTTTTTCGCGTTCGACGACGCGCAACGGCACGATTTCGGCAATGCTGTCGAGAACACGCTGGCGTTCGTCATAAAAACTGGTTGGATCCGCGCCGGTTGAACCGGCCCGAATGATATTGTCGTTCAGCGTGTCCAGGCGGGCCATTGCACTGTTCAGTGTATCGACCTGGGCGGCGATGCTGTTGTCGGCGTTCTGTCGGGCCGCCTGAACTTCGTCCGACAGGACATTCAATGCCCGGGCCAGCGAATCCGCCGTATCCGAGACAAGTTCAAGCCGCTGGGTCGACGCCGGGTTGGAAGCTGCTGTCAGCAGTGCATTCTCGAAAGAGTTGATGCGGTCCATCAACGATCCAGGGGTCCCGGATTCGCCAACCAGATCCTCGATCCTGCTGGCAAAGTTGAAACCGACCGTGGCATTGGCCAGACCGGCGTCCGACATCATCCGGTCGCCGGTCAGGACCGGATCGGAATGCCGGATCGTACCGGTGACGCGCACGCCACCGGTTGTACCAACGGCCCCGGGAGTCAGTCCCAGAGTCCGCCGACCATATCCTTCGGTCGTGGCATTGGCCACGTTTGTCGAAACCAGACCCGCAGCCAGTGTATTGGCCTTGAGCCCGCTGAAGGCATTGTAAAGCGCGCCGGAAAGAGACATCTAGCGACCCCCTGAATTGGCTGGCGGAGCGACCGTCAGCGCTTGATGTTGGTGGTTTCCTGCAGCATCTCGTCGACGGTCTGGATGACCTTGGCGTTCGACGAATAGGCTCGCTGCGTCTGGATCATTGCGGTCAGTTCGTTGGCCACGTCGGTCGCGCTTTCCTCAAGGGCAAAGGGAACGACATCCCCGACCGGGCCATCACCGGCATCCCAAAGGAAGAAGCTGCCGCTTTCCGGCGAAGGCATGTAGATCTGCTTGTCCATCGAGATCAGGCCGTTCGGGTTTGGCACGTCTACCAGTGGCACCTGAAAGATCACCCGCGAGGCGCCGGTATCGAATAGCGCGTGAACAAAACCGTTTTCGTCGATTTCAACCGTGGTCATGGACCCAGCCGCAGAGCCATCCTTGGAAATGTTCAGCGCCTTAAAGCTGTCGCCGACCTGAGTCAGCCCTTCGCTGGTGCCGGGTTCGCCAATCGTGATCTCGATCGGACCGCCGTTGGTGTTCACGATGATGGTGCCATCCGTGGCATTATAGGTGCCGCCCGTGGTGGTGGTCACCGAGGCAAGAGTCCCGCCATCGGTCGCACCGGTATTGAAGGTCACTGTGTATTCGCCAACCGGGTTGCTGGCCGCGTCACTGGCGGAATCGACGATCGTCATGGTCCACTCGTTGGACGATCCGGTCGCCGGAACGGTGGGGGTAAAAGTGACTGTCAGCGTTTCCGAGCGGCCAAGATTGTCGATGTATTCAATCGGCAGAACCTCGGGGATGCCGTCCGCGTCGAAGTCAGTGGCCGACGCCGCAAGGTTCGCCCCCAGCGTGATCGCCGTGGTCGGCTCTGACGTGACCTGGTTGCGGTTGATTCGCACCGGTTCCAGACTGTCTGCGGTGTCACGCGCATAAGAGGGCAGCGTCCCGTCGGAATTGGCCGGCCACCCCATCAAGAGCAGGCCCGATTCCGTCCGCAGATAGCCATCTGCATCCACGCGGAAGGATCCGGTTGTGGTCAGGAACATCTGCGGATCGCCGGTTGCAGCAAATTCCGTGGCCTCGGCGACCGGGATAAACCCGTTCCCGCGCACCGCGATATCCGTGGCATTGCTGGTCCCGACAAGGGCACCACTTTCATCGATCAGCCGGGTCGTGGTGGTCCGCACACCGCCCGCGGTATATCCTGAACCATTCCCGGCAATCACCATGGACGAGAAATCCGTCTCGACCCGCTTGTACCCCTTGGTGGCAGAGTTCGCGATATTGTCCGAAATGGTGCCCAGCCGCGTCGCATTGGCTGCAAGACCCGCAACACCCGCATTGAGGGAAGAGGAGATCGTCATGGACTAGCCTTTCTGCTGTCTCTGAATGTCCAGACAACAGATAAGGCTGCGGGCTTAACGCGGGCCTAACATGTAAAATGCCACGAAAACTGCATCAATCGCCGCGCAGGAACACAACCTCGATACGGCTGTTCCTTGGGTCCAGACGGTTCTCCGTCTTGGGTTCGCGGTCGGCATAGGCAGTCACGCGGCGCACCCGCTGCGATTCCAGCCCGCGTGCGATGACCAGCTCACGGAACACCTCGGCCCGGTCGCGCGAAATGTCCCAAGCCGGGTTCTTGGCCAGAACAACAGGATAGCTTGTCGTATGTGCTTCGATCGCCACGGGGTTCTTCACAACATCCGACGCCCGCGCAAGGATCAGCGCCAGATCCTCAAGCAATGCTGTCGGGCGGGCCTCATCGTCAAACAGCCGCGCTCTTGGCGTTTCGAAGAATTCGATCACCAGCCCCTCGTCGGTCACCTCGGTCACGATATGCTCAAGCAGTTCGTCGGCGACCATGCTTTCGCCACCGCGCCCCATGAGCAGCTCTTCGACCTGTTTGAACTCTTCGGTTTCCGGGCCATCGGCCTGCGGATCCCTGGACGGAAATGCATCGTCCTTGCTGCGTTCCGCCTGCGGTCTCAGGCTTGTCGCACCGGTGCCCACACGCGGCAGGGTGTTCTCGGCAAAGATGGAATCTCCGCCCAAGGCCCCGCTGCCGCCGCCCGAAACACGCGCCATCGCGATCGTCGGGCTAAAGTAATCCGCAATCCCCTTGCGTTGCTTTTCCGTCGTTGCGTTCAACAGCCACATCAACATGAAAAAGGCCATCATCGCGGTCACGAAGTCGGCATACGCCACCTTCCAGGCACCACCATGATGCCCGTCACCCGCAACGACCTTTTTCCGTTTGATGATGACTGGCGCAACATTGCTGTCGCCACTCATCATTCCCACCTTTCTCTCACCTGAGACAGGTGTAGGGCTTGCCCTGTTACCACGCGATTAACGTTTCAAAATGTATCGTTAAAGCCATCCTCAGAGCACATCTTGTGGATAACTTGGCAAAGGCGTGCCGATTTTCACACAATGCGACCATCCCCTACGTCACCGAATAGACACAGCCCGCCGAAGGCATTAGCAAGAGCAAGGAAACAGTGTTGGCAACGAGGTGGGGGATATGCCGGGTTTTCAAAAAGGAAAATCGGGCGTCGTACGGCGCATGGCGCTGGCGGGCACCTTTCTGACCGCCTTGGTCAGTTCCGCGCAGGGTGAAGACGCAACACAGCGCTATTCCTTCAACATGTACGGTTCGCCGGGCCTGATCGATATGCCCAGCGCCGTGGTACCTGCGGATGCAACGCTGGCGGGTACGTTCTCGCACATGGGCGGCACGTCGCGCAGCACGCTGTATTTCCAGATCCTGCCGCGTCTGTCCGGCAGCTTTCGCTATTCGGCGATCGAGAACTTTAGCTCTGGCGGTACCGAAACGCTTTTCGACCGCAGCTTTGACCTCCGCTACCAGCTCTTGACCGAAACGGATTTCCGACCCTCCGTGGTTGTCGGGATTCAGGATTTCATCGGCACCGGCATCTACAGCGGCGAATACCTCGTTGCGAGCAAGACGCTGACGCCCGGATTGACGGTGACAGGCGGTGTCGGCTGGGGCAGGCTTGGGTCTTTCCAGCCCTTCGGCTCGATGGGAACGCGAAACGACGACTTCACCGGTCAGGGTGGCCTGCCCGAAATCGACCGCTTTTTCCGGGGCGATGTCGCCGCCTTTGGCGGGATCGCCTATTCGCCGAACGACCGGTTCACCTTCAAGGTGGAATATTCGTCGGATGACTACACCCGCGAATCCGCGCGCGGATCAGTCAAGAAAAAGAGCCCATGGAACTATGGCTTTGACTACCGTTTCAAAAACGGTGGCCACATGTCGGTCTATCATGTGCTTGGCACCGAGATCGGCGCGCAGTTCACCTTTGTGACCAACCCCAAAACCATCGGCGTGCCCGGCGGATACGAACCCTCCGGCCTGCCGGTTGCCCCGCGCGCGCCGGGGTCTGCTGCGGATCTTGGCTGGACGATGGAGGCAAACCCGGGCGCATCGGCCAAGGCATCGCTGAAGCAACTGGCCGCCAAGGAAGGGCTGGTTGTCGAGGCCGTCGACCTGCAAGCCAACAAGGCAACGGTCCGCCTGCTGAACCCGCGCTATGGTGCGCCGTCCCAGGCTTTTGGCCGTATCGCCCGTGCCATGACACGTTCCATGCCTGCCTCAGTCGAGGTTTTCGAGATCGTTCCCGTCGTCAACGGCATGGCCATGGCCTCGGTCACCTTCCGCCGCTCGGATCTGGAACGGCTGGAACATGACGCGGCAAATGAAATGCTGGCTGTCACCGCGTTCAACGACGCGCGCGGCAAAGCTCCCGCGCCGGATCAAGGCATCTACCCGAAGTTCAACTGGTCCATCGCGCCTTACGTCCAGTTCTCGGTCTTTGACCCGGACAACCCTGTCCGGTTCGACGCCGGTTTGCGTGCCTCGGGCGAATTCGAGATCACTCCGAACCTGATCCTCAGCGGGTCGGTCACGAAAAAGCTCAACGGCAACCTCGACAAGGTCAAACGCCTCGACAAGTCGAACCTGCCGCGCGTGCGCACCGACCATGCCCGGTATTCGGCCGAGGGTGACCCCGCGATCGAATACCTGCAACTGGCGCATTATGGCCGTCCGGCCAAAGACGTCTATTCGCGCGTAACGGTCGGCTATCTGGAATCCATGTACGCCGGCGTCTCGACAGAACTGCTTTGGAAACCGGTGACCAGCAGATTGGCGCTGGGTGCGGAACTGAACTATGTCCAGCGCCGTGATTTCGACCAGCTTTTCGGGCTCCAGTCCATGACGACGACCGACCCGGTCAGCGGCGTCAAGCGCGAAATCCCGAATGTGAATGGCCATGTCTCGGCCTATTATGCCTTTGGCAACGGGTTCCACGGCCAACTGGATGTGGGCCGCTACCTTGCCGGCGACTATGGCGCGACCATTGCTCTGGACCGCGAATTCGCAAACGGCTGGCGCATCGGCGCATATGCCACCGTGACCGACACCTCTTTCGAGGACTTTGGCGAGGGATCGTTCGACAAGGGCATCCGGTTCACCATGCCGCTAGCCAGCTTCTTTGGCCAACCGTCCCGGCGCCGGAACGACATCGTGATCCAGTCTCTGTCGCGTGACGGCGGCGCACGGCTCAAGGTCAACGGTCGCCTTTACGAACAAGTCCGCGATTACCACAAACCGGACGCTGTCAATTCTTGGGGAAGGTTCTGGCGATGACCCGTCGCAGCATCAAACGCATCGGTCTGGCCCTTACGGCAGCGCTGGCCTTGGTCTCCTGCGGGAATGCCAACAAGGACACGACGGCGATGATCAAACAGATCCCAAAGGCTCTGTTTGCGAAAAAGCAGGCGCCGAAACCGCTGACCGCCGAACAACTTGGCAAGGCACTTGGGGCGACAACCGCCTCGGTCTATCTGTTCGAGCTTGAAGCGCGAAAAACGCAGATCCTGATGCAGGATATTCAGCGCAACGGGCCTTATCAGACCTATGGCAACGCATCGCGGCTGGTCGTTGTTTTGCGGGACGGGATGATCACTTCGACTCGCGGCCTTGGCGGGGACATCATGTCTTCCGAAGAAGACGCGCTGCTGCATCACGTGCAGTCGCGGTCCGAGGCACGGGTAACCTATGATCTGCGTTTCCTGACTCCCGAGGATGTCACGCTTGTGCGGCGCTATTCCTGCTATACGTCGACCGGTGGCAGCATCCCCGTCGCAGCCGGACTGGTTCAAACAACCGGACAGGTCGTGACCGCGAAATGTACCGCGGCAGATGGTGTTTCCCAAGACTTTACAAACACTTACGCAGTTGGTGCCGATGGGTATATCCTGAGCGGCCGCCAATGGGCCGGCCCCTACATCGGCTATATCAACTCGCAGGTACTGCGCCGCTGACGATCAGCGGCGCCGATGCATCGACACACGCCGGAACACGGTCGCCCACATCAGCCTTTGATCCGTGCAAGGATTTCGCCGCCTGGCATAGATCAGGTCCAGCTTGGCCTTGCGCGGAATGCAACGTCGGCAATAGACCTCTTCGGTCTCTTCCGCTGAACTGGTGCGGGCCAGCAGGCGCTCTTCGGTCTTGTGAAAGGCCATGGACGCCAAACCGGTGATCCCCGGACGATCCTTCAACACTTCGGCGTAGATCTCGGGATATTTTTCGACATAACGGCGCAAAGGCGCGCGCGGTCCGACAAACCCCATGTCACCACGCAGGATATTCCAAAGCTGAGGAAGTTCATCCAATCGCGTCCGACGCAGCCAGGCACCAGTCGGCGTGATCCGGTTGGACTTGGACGGGCCTGTGACGCCTTGGTCCGCAGGGTCGTTGCTCATGGTGCGGAATTTCCACAGCATGAAAGCCTTGTCCGGGCTGCGCATTCTCTCGGAACGATAAATGATCGGCCAGCCATCGTGCCACAAGACTTGAAATGCGACATAGATGATCAACGGCGACAACAGGACAACCATCCCGATCGCATAGAGAAAATCCAGCGTATACAATAGACTACGCCGCAAGTTCATGGCCAGGTCCCTCCTTGTCGCGCCGCGTTGACAAGGTGGTCAGCGGAATGGATATCGCACGTCAACTTGATGACCGGATCCAGCGCGGCGGTCGACAGCCAGACCAACGGAACCGCGCCTTTTGGTGCCCTGCGCCACGCCAGTTGACCCCCGGCAGCATGCACAATATCCGCCATCGGCGTCGGAGCAGGCGCTGCAACGTTAAAGGTGCCCTCCGCCCCGACGCGGATCAACGCCTCGATAACGCGCACCAAATCCTGCGGCGCGATATAGCTGCGTTGCGGCCCTTGACCGTCCGCAAACTGGTCCAGCGTGATCTTTTGGCCGGGGGTCAGGTTGGCGAAAAGACTGTCCGCCCCGGCAACGTTACCGATCCGCATGATCACGTTGCGCAACTTGCCCTTGGGTTCACGTGAAGCAATCGCCTGTTCCATGTCCAACTTGGCTTGCCCATAGGCCGATTGCGGGTCCGGCTGTTCCGTTTCAGGGATCGGGCCATCCGCCGGACGATAGACAGCCGCGCTTGAGCAATGCAGGACCGAACCCGCGCCAAGGGACTCGGCCAGTTCCATCGCCGCAAGAGCCAAGCGCGTATTGTCGGATAGTGTTCGTCCGGGCCCCGGCGTCACCCCCCAAAGGGCGACAACTGAGGCGATACCCTCGATGTCAGGTGGCGGATCGCCCGGTGCCCATTGCAAGCCATTGTCGAAAATAGGCAAATCACGTGTCACCGGCACAAGAGTATATAGATCGGATTGCCACAATTTGCTGACCATTCGGCCCAGTTTTCCGCTGGCGCCCAGCAGCAGAACCTTGCGCGCGTGCTGTGTTCCTGCCACGGTCGGACCCTCATATCACTTTCCTTTGACCGTCAGACTGTCTATCAGCGGAATGAGAGGCTAGAAAGTGACAAAGACCGGTTGGGGGACTGGAGTGTCTGCAAAGTTGAGACTTATCACCCTGTTGGCTGCTGTCCTCGCCCTGACGGCGTGCAGCCTGCCGCGCGGTGCCGCAATCCAATCCGAAGTCCTGAACCAGAAGGATGCGGAAAAACCAACCTTTCAGGTGATACAGGTCACGCGGGGCAATGTGCCCGGACTTGCCTCATGGGAGGCAAACGGTTGGCACGGTCATTATCATTGGCCAAACACCGGTCACGGCAGCAGTTCTTCTGTGATCCGCACCGGTGACAAGGTTGATATCATCATCTGGGACAGCCAGGAAAACTCGCTTCTGACCAATCCCGGTCAGCGTTATACCGAGATCAAGGCCGTCGAAGTGGACGCACAAGGCTCGATCTTCCTGCCCTACGTCAACAAGGTCGGCATTCGCGGTCTGACTGCAACCGGCGCACGCGCCAAGATCCAGGAACGTCTTTCGCCCATTCTGCCGTCCGCGCAGGTGCAGCTGAGCCTGCAACAAGGTCGCGATCATTCCGTCGATGTGGTCGGCGGTGTCGGCAAACCGGGCGCTTATCCGATGCCATCGCGCAACTACAAGGTGCTGAACCTTCTGGCAGATGCCGGAGGCGTCAAGCCAGAGCTGCGCAACCCCCGCATCCGCCTGCTTCGCGGGTCAAAGACCTATGAGATTTCGGTCGATCAACTGCTTGCGGACGGGTCCAAGAACGCGCTTCTTTTGCCCCGCGACACGGTTGTGATCGAACAGGACGAACGCAGCTTTACCGCGTTGGGTGCAAGCGGGATCGAGAACCTGATCTATTTCCCGAAGGACTATATCTCTGCGCTTGAGGCGATTTCGCTGATGGGCGGGATTTCGGACACCCGTGCCGATCCCAAGGGCGTGCTGGTGCTGCGGGAATATCCGGCGTCGGCTATTCGGCCGGACGGCTACGGCCCTTCGATGCAGCAGGTGGTCTTTACCCTTGATCTGACCAGCGCCGACGGCCTCTTTGCCGCTCGCAAGTTTCAGATCCACCCCGGGGATACGGTTCTTGCAACCGAAAGCCCGGTAACAACGGCCCGAACGATCTTTGGTTTGGTGGGCGCGGTCTTGGGCGCGTCCTCACAGGTCAACACGTTGGCCAACTGATACAGTTTCCATCGGGCGCCCTGAGCGCCCGTTTTCTTACGTATTGCGAGTCAGGGGCGGGGCATGGGTCTCTTTCGTTTCCTCGCCGAAAATGCGCGTTGGCTGGCGGCTGGAGCGCTGCTCACTTTCCTGTCGAGTTTCGGCCAAACCTTCTTCATTTCGATCTTTGCCGGTGAAATCCGCGATGCCTTCGGGCTCAGCCACGGCCAATGGGGCGGCATCTACACGCTTGGCACCAGTGCCTCGGCGGTGGTCATGATCTGGGCCGGTGCCTTGACAGACAAGTACCGGACGCGAGTGATCGGCTCTGTTGTTCTTGCACTGCTTGCAGGCTCCTGCCTGTTCATGGCGCTGAACCTATGGGCCGCTTTGTTGCCGCTGGTGATCTTCGCCTTGCGGTTTTGCGGTCAAGGCATGGCCAGCCACATTGCCGTCGTGTCAATGTCGCGTTGGTTCGTGGCCACCCGCGGCAAGGCGTTGTCGGTCGCAGGCTTGGGGTTTGCCGCGGGCGAAGCGATCCTGCCCGTCAGCTTTGTCTCGCTTATGTTGGTGATGGATTGGCGCTGGCTCTGGTTGGCGGTGGCCGCTGTCAGCCTGCTGTCTGTTCCGGTCCTGCTCTTGCTTTTGACCAAGGAACGCACACCGCAAAGCCACGCGGAAACCGATCATTCCATCGGGATGGAGGGACGTCACTGGGCGCGGGCCGAAGTTCTGCGACATTGGCTTTTCTGGTTCATGGTCCCGGCGCTATTGGGTCCGGCGGCGTTCAATACGGCCTTTTTCTTTCAGCAGGTGCATTTCGCCGAAATCAAAGGCTGGACCCACCTCGAACTGGCCGCATTGTTCCCGGTCTATACAGCCGCCGCCGTAGGCGCGATGGTCGTTGCCGGCGGCATGCTGGACCGGGTTGGCACGGGCCGATTGATCCCTTGGTCCCAGCTTCCGATGGTTGCCGGTTTCCTGTGTTTTGCCCTTGGAGGGTCTATCGGCTGGACACTGGTGGGATTGCTGTTCGTTGCCATGACAACTGGCGCGACACAAACCTTGCCCAATGCGTTCTGGGCAGAGTTCTATGGCACCCGAAACCTTGGTGCCATCAAGGCCATGGCAGCGGCCGTCATGGTGTTCGGGTCAGCAATCGGGCCGGGCGTAACCGGCTACCTGATTGATTTCGGTGTCGGAATCGAAACGCAATACATTGGCGTCGCCGTCTATTTCGTCTTCGCCAGCGTGATGATGTGGGTTGGTGTCACCCGGGCGCGGCGGATGTTGTAGACTGCGGCAAGCGCCGCATCAGCCAATAGTCGGCATCGGTGACAGGTTCGCGAAACTGCCCGACTGTCCGATAGCCAAGCCGTTCATAAAATCCCATGTTCCAGGGAGTGAAGGTTTCGAGGAAAGTTGCCGCCCCGCTTGCATCTGCATCCGCAAGAACGGGCCGCACCAACTGTGCGCCAAGTCCCCTACCCTGACATTCAGCCCGAAGGCCAAGGATCGACAGATACCAATCCGAAGGATCGATCAAAGGTTCCGCAGCCTTCTCCATGAACTCACAAATCGCCTTGTAGGTCGCCAAGGCCTCTGGCCCCAGCGCGGCCAAGATCATGGATGATTTGGCGTTTGACTTGCTCTTGGCCCGCGCGTGATCCAGCGGAACGGACCAAAGCGAAGCCCCGTCTTGCGCATCTGGCGCATAGACAACCCGCCCAAAGCTTTCCGCTTCGGCTATGGAAAGGTCGAAATAGGCTAGCATCCCTAAGTGGCCTGTACCGGAACGGGCCTCTATGGTGGCGTAGAACGGATCGCTTGCCAGCGCAGAGTACAACGCCCTGGAAATGGACCTGTATCGGCGCGCGGCGCGCAGGGCATCAGAGGCCTGCTCTGTCATCGACGCCGCCGCAGGTAGACGTAGTAGGCACCTTCACCGCCATGTTTGCGATGCGCTTCTGAAACTTGCAGAACGGCCGAGGCAGCCGGCGCCATCTTGAGCCACATCGGAACCTGCGTCTTGAGAACACCACGTCTGCGCGGCATGGGATCATAGGGATCTTCGCGTTGCCCCTTTCCGGTGATGACCAGCACCAGACGAAAACCCCGCATCTGAGCGCCGAGAATGAATTGAATCAACGCCCCATGCGCATGATCCACCGTCATGCCGTGCAGATCCAAACGCGCTTCGGGGACCAGTTTTCCGCGCTTCAGCTTGGTAAAGGCCTTTGCATCCATACTGACCGGCGCTTCGTGAAGATGGTCGGCGGTCGTCTTGGGAAAGACATGCGTCTGGGTGCGCGGCAAGGCGCGCTCGCCCATCGCAAATGGCGACAGCGGGTCGCGAGGCGCTGGCTTTTCACCGGACAGAGGTTTGGGCGCGCCCTCTCCGGCATCCGGTTTGCGAACAGGTCGTTTGTGCAAAGGATCAGCCGAGCGGGCCACCTGTTGCCAGAGTTCCTGTTCTTCGGGACGAAGCTTGCGACGACGGGTCATAGGCCTGCTTCGGGCAAAAGCGCATAGGCACGCTGAATGGGCATCAGGACAACCATACGCCCGCCATCTTTGGTCCGTCCCGCAATGCGGCCAGCCTCTTCGCCGGTGCCAAAGAAAATGTCAGCCCGTTGCGCCCCCTTGATGGCGGATCCCACATCCTGCGCAATCATCAGCCGGTTCATCGGACCTTCGCCGGTCTTTTCGACCCAGACCGGCGCGCCCAGAGGTGTATACTTGGGGTCGACCGCGACGGAACGCAGCGGCGTGATCGATCTGTTCATTGCCCCCAACGGTCCCTTCTCGGGCGGCACCTCGTTGACCTCGCGAAAAAAGACGTATGCCGCGTTGTGGAACAACAGTTCACGCCCCGCATCGGGATTGCGGCGGACCCAGTTGCCAATCACCTGCATCGAAACCTGGTGTGCGGTGTAGATACCACGCCGAACCAGTTCACGCCCGATGGACCTGTAGGGGTGTCCGTTGGCGCCGCCATAGCCCACGCGAATGACCCGGCCATCGGGGAAGCGAACCCGACCGGACCCTTGAATTTGCAAGAAAAATAGTTCGACCGGGTCATCAACCCAGGCAATTTCCAAACCGCGCCCGTCCATCACGCCCGAGGACAGGATCTGGCGTCGGGTCAGCCATGGACGATTGCGCCGCGCCTCTGGTGGCATCCGGTAGATGGGAAAACGATAGGTCGCGTTGCGATAAGGGGCACCGTCAAGCTCTGGTTCGAAATATCCGGTAAAGAGCATCTCGTCCCCGTCTTCGATCAAGACAGGACGGAACAGAAGCTCGAAAAAACTGCGGGCGTCATCCGTTTCATGCGCCAAAGCACAAAGCGCACGCCAATCCGGATCATCCAAATCGCCGCAGGTTTCCAGAAAGGCGGTCAGCGCCGCGGCGTGGTCATCATGGGCCCAACCCTGCAAATCCGCGAAATCGAGGATTTCATAACGCGGCCCCGTCTCGGATGAGGCGGGGCCGGTCATGAAGGATATCGCAAGCGAGATTGCAAGGAATAGTCGAGTCATTCGTCCGTGGCGACAAGCTGCCAGTTGGGGTCATCGCTGCCCATCGTGCGGGCATAGGTCCAGACATCTTTCTGTCGTTTCACGGCGGTTGCCGACCCTTCGATCACTTCGCCTTCGGCATTTTTGACCACCGAGGTCAGTTCGCCCACGTAGCGCACGGTGATCTCGGCCAGACCCGATGCCTCGTCGAAACTTGCGTCTGCAAGGGTCAGTTCACGGACACCAATGAACTCTGCCTCAATGGACAGACCCTGCTGTTCACGCTGTTCGACCACCTCGGCAAAGGTCTGATAGACATCATCCGCAAGGAACGGACGCAGGTCGGTGACAGCGCCACGTTCAAATCCCATGAGGATCATCTCATATGCTCCGCGTGCACCCGACAAGAATTCGGACACCGAAAAATGCGGTTCGATCCGCTTCATGGCGGCCAGCGCCTTGGCGGCATCGCTGTCTTCGGCCACGTGGTCAATGATGTCGTGATCCGGACCGCCGTCGATGACTTCAAAGTCGCGCGGCGCGCGACGGCGTTCATCGCTGGGCGCCGGCGCTGGCGGTTTCTCGAACCCTTCCCGGGTGCCCAACACGCTCCGCAAGCGCAGAACGAGGAATATGGCGATTCCGGCGAGAACCAGAAGCTGGAGGATGGGAGAGTTCATCGGCACCTCTTTGCGGGCAACGTTTAAAGATCCTTGTTGGTTTCTTATGTAGGTGAGGCGTGTGGGTGAGTCCACCTGCGCGGCTCGGATATGGAGGACCTTCGCATGTGGCTTTTCCTGGCTTTTCTCATGGTGCCGCTGATTGAAATCGCCCTGTTCATTCAGGTGGGCGGTCTGATCGGCCTGTGGCCGACGCTGGCGGTGGTCATTCTGACGGCCGTTGTGGGCACGTGGTTGGTGCGCGCGCAGGGACAGCTTGCGATGAACAACCTGCGCAATAGCTTTTCCGCGCTGGACGACCCTAGCGAGCCACTGGCCCATGGGGCGATGATCCTCGTGTCCGGCGTGCTGCTATTGACCCCCGGATTTTTCACTGATGCGGTCGGTTTTGCCCTGCTGGCACCGCCGGTTCGAACCGCTGTCTTTGCGTGGGCGCGAAAGCGTGTACAAGTGACGCGCTTTCAGATGGGACCAGATCCGCGTGGTCCGGTTTATCCCGATCCGCACAGTCAATCGCGCCAAGGCGATGTGATTGACGGTGAATTCACCGAGGTCCCAAAGGACAAAGCCCCCAATCACCCCGGTTCGGGCTGGACGAGGCATTGAGGGTTCCCTCGGGCGCTGCTATGCCTCGCCCGGAGATTTTCACGGGAGACCCGATCCATGGCAGAGACCAACGGCAATGGGCAGGCGCCGCAGCCGCCCAAGATGAGCATTCTGGCGCAATTCATTCGCGACCTGTCCTTCGAAAACATCCTGTCGCAAAAAGGCGTCAGCGGTGAGGTTCAGCCGGACGTACAGGTCCAGGTCAACCTGGACGCAAAGAAACGTACGGTCGAAAACCAGTACGAAGTTGTCATGAAGCTCAAGATCGAGTCCAAGGCAAAGAGTTCGGGCGATGTGCTGTTCCTGATGGAACTGGATTATGCCGGTGTCTTCTCGATCGAGAACGTCCCCGAAGACCAGATGCATCCCTTCCTGCTGATCGAATGCCCGCGGATGCTGTTCCCCTTCGTGCGCCGGATCGTGTCCGACGTGTCGCGCGACGGTGGCTTCCCGCCGCTGAACCTCGAGACCATCGACTTTCTTGCGCTTTACCGCAACGAAATCGCCCGCCGTCAGGCGGCCCAGGAAGGTCAGGCCCCGGCCTGACCCCTGCGGCGCGCGCTCAGGCCTTGTGCCAGAGCGCCTCGTCCCCGAGCTTTTCGACAAAGGCGGCGTGAGCCGCCTTTTCTTTTTCCGTCAAACGGGACGGCAATGGCTGTGTTCGCGGGCGCGGACGCCACAGAGGCTCGGAAGATACCGGACCGCTGCTATCACTGGTATCAGCATTGGAGAGGCCAAAGTCGGGCTGTTTGCCACCGATCAGTTCAAGGTAGACTTCGGCCAGGATCTCGGAGTCGAGCAAGGCCCCGTGCAAGGTCCGTGACGAGTTGTCGATCCCGAAACGACGGCAGAGCGCATCCAGCGAGGCTGGCGACCCCGGAAAGCGGCGACGTGCGATATCCAGGGTATCTACGGCACAATCCCGTGCCAATTGCGGCCGTCCCGACCATTGCAGCTCTGCGTTCAGAAACTTTACGTCGAAGGTTGCGTTGTGAATGACCAGCTTGGAGTCCCCGATGAAATCGCGGAACTCATCGACGATCTTGGCAAAAACCGGTTTGTCCTTGAGCGTGATTTCCCCGGGATTGGCGGGCCGTGGGGGGGACAAAAGATCGGGACCGATGCCATGTACGCCAAAGGCTTCGTCAGGCATGTCCCGTTCGGGGTTGATGTACTGGTGATATGTGCGCCCGGTGGGCACGTGGTTCATCAGCTCCAAAGCACCGATTTCGACGATACGGTCGCCGCTGTTTGGGTCGAACCCGGTGGTTTCGGTATCGAGCACGATTTCACGCATTTTCAATCCTCCGCTCGATGTCTTTCATCACGTCCCGCACTTGGGCCTTCGCATGCTCAAACGTGTCGGTCTGGATAACATAGGTGGACCGGGCGCATTTTTCGTCGTTCGGCATCTGCCGCGACAGGATGCGATCCAGATCGTCGGCCGTCATGGTCCCACGCGCAAGGACACGCTCTATCTGTGTTTCACGTGGAACAGAAACACAAGCAGTAGCGTCCATTTCTATATCTCCACCTGTTTCGAAGAGCAGAGGAATGTCGAAAACTCCGATCCGATCGGGATGAGAGACAATAAAGGCGGCCCGGTCTGCCTGCACGAGCGGGTGAACGATCGCTTCGATCTGTTTCAACGAGGATGGATCATCGGCAATCACCTGCCGGAGCGCCGCGCGGTCGACCTCTCCGTCGGCAATCGCTTGCGGAAAAAGCGCCTCCAAAGCGGCAACCGCCGCGCCGTCCTTGCCATAAAGCCGATGAACGGCGGCATCCGCGTCCCAAACGACACATCCGGCATCGGCAAACAGCGCTGCCGTCGTTGATTTTCCCATACCGATAGAGCCGGTTAGGCCGATCTTGTATTTCATCCGAGGATCGCCTGCCGCGTGGCTTCATCCACCTCGGGACGTTGACCGAACCATCGTTCGAACCCGGGGACAGCCTGGTGAAGGAGCATCCCTAGCCCATCAACCACCGTCGCGCCCTGAGCGCGGGCTTCGGCCAGAAGGCGCGTTTCCAGTGGGGTGTAGACCAGATCTGTGACCAGCATGCCCGGCGCCAGGGCATCCAAGGGCACCCGCAGCTCTGGCTTTCCAGACATCCCAAGCGAGGTTGTGTTCACAACCGTCGCACATCCTTCGACGATATTTCCGGCCTGAACCCAGTCATGCACTTCGACCCGGGTTCCGAAATCCTCCCGCAGCTTTTCGGCTCTTGGGCGGGTCCGGTTCGTAAGACGGATTTCCGGCACACCAACATCCAACAAAGAGGCGATGACTGCGCGGGCCGCACCCCCTGCCCCAAAGACGGTGGCCGGACCTGCGGTCGGATCCCAATCAGGCGCGTTCTGATGCAGGTTCTGCATAAAGCCATAGCCATCGGTATTGTCCGCGTGGATTCGGCCATCCGGACGGAAAATCAATGTGTTGGCCGCACCGATCAGGGTCGCCCGGTCCGAAACAAGATCGGCGATTTCCATCACCTTTTCCTTGTAGGGAACCGTCACGTTCAATCCGACAAAACCCAGTTCTGGCAATAGCCTCAGCGTCTCGGCCAGTTTCTGTTCTGGCACTTCGATGGGGATGTAGTGCCCCGGCAGACCATGCGCTTGCAGCCAATGGGCAAACAAACGTGGCGAGCGGGAATGTGCGACCGGCGATCCGATGACGGCGGCAAGGGGGATACGCGCGAGGCTCATGCGGAGATGGTTCCTCTGTTCGTGAGATATGCCAGCAGTTCAAGCAGCGGCAAACCAAGGATGGTGAAATGATTGCCTTCGACCCGGGCAAAGAGGCGGATTCCTTCGGCTTCGAGCTTGTACCCGCCGACCGAGGTTCCGATATCGGGCCAGTTGCGATCCAGATAGGCCTCAAGATAGGCATCGGAGAAAGCCCGCATGGTCAAACGGGCCGTCCCCACATGTCGCCATACAGGCTGTGCCTCATGATAGAGGACCGCCGCGGACAGCAACCTGTGTGTTTGCCCCCGAAGCTCCTGCAACTGTTCCCTGGCCTCGATCCGACTTTGCGGTTTCGAGAGAATCCTGCCGGAAAAATCGAGCACCTGATCACAGCCAAGAACCAGTTTGTCAGGATAGCGCCCGCCCAGTTTCCGCGCCTTGGCCTCTGCCAGAGCGTCGGCGATGTCGCGCGGGCTGGCCTCTTCGGCCAGCAGCGCCGCCTTCAGACTGTCTTCATCCACGCGCGGCGATTCGGTTTCAATCGCCAATCCGGCCGCGCGGAGCATTTCGGCACGGATCGCGGAGGTCGAGGCGAGGAGAAGATCAAAAGACATGGGGATTAAACCGGGGAAAGATCGGTGCGCAGGCTTGTCGATGTTTCTGCGGAAAAAGCGCGGCACATGCAAGCTTGGGGGCAAAGACACCACCCTTCCCCACCAAAGCAAGAGTCCTCACCCTGTGAGAAAGGACAAGTTGACGGGCTTGGGTAACGTGGACAGACGATGTTTGTTGGCACAGAAATCCCAAGGTACGGAATCCGAACGTCTGCCCTCTATCTATCTGGATTCCATCACTAATTTCGGAGATGTGAAATTCTCTCCGGGAACCGCCCCCGAAGTTATCCAAAGGGTGCTTCCCTGTTTGGAAGGATGGGGAAAACCAGGTAATCCCCAGAAATCCAGCGCCCTAAACCATCAAAAACCTTTTTCTTTATCTATTTTTTAAAGAAAGGACGCTCCGCGATCCGGATTGACGAGTGAGCCAAGAATGCGATACTCACTCGCATCCTCCGTCCGGAGGAGACTTTCCCGTTAGACAAAGGATACGTGGGCCTTCGGGCACCACCTTATGTGCCATGAGCGAAGAAAAGCTTAACCTCTCCGACCTGAAGGCGAAGAGTCCCAAGGATCTGTTGGCGATGGCCGAGGACCTCGAGATCGAAAACGCCTCGACGATGCGGAAAGGCGAGATGATGTTCCAGATCCTGCGCGAACGCGCGGACGAAGGCTGGATCATCTATGGCGACGGCGTGCTGGAAGTTCTTCAGGACGGATTTGGCTTTCTGCGCTCACCCGAGGCGAACTATCTTCCCGGTCCCGACGATATCTACGTATCGCCTGACATGATCCGTAAGTATTCGCTGCGCACGGGGGATTCGATCCAGGGCGAGATGCGCGCACCGGATGGAGAAGAGCGCTATTTCGCGTTGGTCTCGGTGTCTGAGATCAACTTTGAAGAGCCTGAGCGGGCCCGTCACAAGATCGCTTTCGACAACCTGACGCCGCTCTACCCCGATGAACGGCTCAAGATGGAGATCGAAGATCCGACCATCAAGGACCGTTCCGCCCGGATCATCGACCTTGTTGCACCAATCGGTAAAGGACAGCGTTCGCTGATCGTTGCCCCGCCGCGGACCGGTAAGACAGTTCTGTTGCAGAACATCGCCACAAGCATCGAGAAAAACCATCCCGAGTGCTATCTGATTGTGCTTCTGATCGACGAACGTCCTGAAGAAGTGACCGACATGCAGCGTTCGGTGAAGGGAGAAGTCATTTCCTCGACCTTTGATGAACCTGCAACGCGTCACGTGGCGGTTTCGGAGATGGTGATTGAAAAAGCCAAACGTCTAGTGGAACACAAGCGAGATGTTGTGATCCTTTTGGACTCTATCACCAGACTTGGTAGAGCTTTCAATACAGTGGTGCCGTCGTCCGGTAAGGTTCTGACCGGTGGTGTCGACGCGAACGCGCTGCAACGGCCCAAGCGTTTCTTTGGTGCGGCGCGGAACATCGAAGAAGGCGGCTCTTTGACCATCATCGCCACGGCCTTGATCGATACGGGTAGTCGCATGGACGAAGTGATCTTTGAGGAATTCAAAGGCACCGGTAACAGCGAGATCGTTCTGGATCGTAAGGTTGCTGACAAACGCGTCTTCCCGGCTTTGGACATTCTCAAGTCTGGGACGCGGAAAGAGGACCTGCTGGTCGACAAGATCGATCTGCAAAAGACCTTTGTCTTGCGTCGTATCCTGAACCCGATGGGGACGACGGATGCCATCGAATTCCTGATTTCGAAGCTCAAACAGACCAAGACGAACTCCGAATTCTTCGATTCGATGAACAGTTGACCCTGCCATGGACACCATCTTTGCCCTGGCGAGCGCGGCCGGGAAGGCTGGCGTCTCTGTGGTCCGGACATCTGGCCCCCGTGCGTGGGATGCCGTGAAAAACCTTGGTGGCGCGATCCCCGCGCCGCGCATGGCCTCCGTCCGCCGTTTGGTGACGCCCGCCGGCGACTTTCTGGACGAAGCTCTGGTTCTGGTCTTTGAGGAAGGTGCGAGTTTTACCGGCGAACGTGTGGCAGAGTTCCAGGTGCATGGCAGTGTTGCCGTGGTTCAGGCTCTTTTGCGCGAGCTTGGGACCATGGAGGGGTTTCGCGGTGCGGAACCCGGAGAATTCACGCGCCGGGCCTTGGAGAACGAGCAATTGGATCTTAGCCAGGTCGAAGCGCTGGCGGACTTGATCGATTCGGAAACGGAGCAACAAAGACGTCAGGCGTTGCGGTTGTTGACCGGGGCTTTGGGAAACAGGGTTGCGGGATGGCGTCAAAAACTGTTGAGCGCTCTCTCTCTGTTGGAAGTCACGATCGATTTTGTCGACGAGGAAGTGCCGGTGGATGTGTCGGACGACGTTCGGCAATTTCTTGAATCGGTCTCCGGTGAGATCCAGCGTGAGCTTCAGGGGCTAGAGTCGGCTGAAAGGTTGCGCCTTGGCTTTGAGGTGGCAATCGTCGGCCCGCCGAATGCGGGGAAGTCCACGCTTCTCAACTATCTTGCGGGACGGGAGGCGGCGATCACATCGGATGTGGCCGGGACAACACGTGACGTGATCGAGGTCCGCATGGAAATCGGCGGACTGGCAGTGACGCTTTTGGATACGGCTGGCCTGCGCGAGTCTGAGGACAGCGTTGAACAGATCGGTGTAGCCCGCGCGCGTGAGCGTGCAGGTTCTGCGGATTTACGGGTTCATCTGGTGCTGAAGGGTGGCGTGCCCATGCTTGCGGTGGAAGACGGTGATATTGTTGTTCAGGCGAAGGCGGATGAAGGTGGTTGCGGGGTTTCCGGTCTGACGGGGGCTGGTGTACCGGCGCTTTTGGAAACGATCGAGAACCGGTTGTTGGACGAAGTTCAGGGGGCTGGGTTGGCGTCGCGGGAAAGGCATAGGGTTGCCTTGGCGGAGGGCCACTCCCATCTGGAACAGGCATTGTTGCTTTTGGAAGATGGCGCGGATCTGTACGATGTGACCAGCGAAGAGGTGCGGATCGCGCTGAGGGCGCTGGAGCAGCTTGTTGGTCACGTTGATGTTGAGCAAGTCTTGGATCACATCTTTTCAAGCTTCTGCATCGGCAAGTAGGGAGTGTTTCACGTGAAACATCGTCGAAGTGATGTTGTCGTTGTTGGCGGCGGCCACGCCGGAACCGAGGCAGCCGCAGCATCGGCGCGTATGGGTGCCGATACAGTATTGGTTACGCTCAGGCACCAAGATCTTGGGGTGATGTCCTGCAATCCTGCAATTGGTGGGCTTGGAAAAGGCCACCTTGTCCGGGAAATCGATGCGATGGACGGGATCATGGGCCGGATTGCGGATGCGGCTGGCATACAGTTTCGCTTGTTGAACCGACGCAAGGGACCAGCCGTCCAAGGGCCTCGGGCACAAGCTGATCGCAAACTTTATGCAGAGGCGATGCAGAGGGAGATTGCCGGCACCCAAAACCTGACGGTTGTAGAAGGCGAAGTTGTCGACTTCGTAATGGAGAACGACAGGGTCTTGGGTGTCATCCTTGCCGATGGATCCGAGATCAGGGCCACGTCAACTGTGCTCACCAGCGGAACTTTTCTGCGTGGTGTCATCCATATCGGAGACGTTCAGAAACCGGGTGGACGTATGGGTGACCGTCCGTCCGTCAAACTTGCTGATCGCGTTCGCGATATGAACCTCCCTATTGGGCGTTTGAAAACCGGGACACCGCCTCGATTAGACGGACGCACGATTGATTGGAGCGGGCTGGACATGCAACCGGGCGACGACGATCCGGTGATGTTTTCGTTCCTCTCCCCTGCCCCACTGGCGCGTCAAATTTCCTGCGGGATCACACATACGACTGAACGCACTCACGAAATCATCCGGGAAAATCTGTCGCGTTCCGCCATGTACGGCGGTCACATCGAGGGTGTTGGACCGCGATACTGTCCCTCTATTGAAGACAAGGTGGTCCGGTTTGCCGATAAGACGTCCCATCAGATCTTTTTGGAACCTGAGGGCCTTGACGTTCCCACCGTTTATCCGAACGGAATTTCCACATCTTTGCCCGTGGATGTTCAAGAGGACTATGTTCGCAGTATTCCCGGCTTGGAACGTGTCGAGATCATGCAGCCCGGCTATGCGATCGAATACGACTATGTCGATCCTCGCGCGCTGACGGCTACGTTGTCGGTCCGAAATGTTCAGGGTCTTTACCTTGCCGGTCAGATCAACGGCACGACGGGTTATGAAGAAGCGGCCGCGCAAGGGTTGGTGGCTGGTTTGAATGCAGCTGCATTTGCCCGAGAGCTTGATCCGGTCCGTTTCTCACGGACTGATAGCTACATCGGTGTGATGTTGGACGATCTCACAACACGAGGCGTTACCGAACCCTATCGCATGTTTACCAGCCGCGCCGAGTTCCGCTTGTCATTACGGGCTGACAATGCCGATCAACGTTTGACGCCAAAGGCGATTGATCTTCATACCGTGTCAGAGGAACGGAAAAGTCAGTTTGCGCACAAAATGGATCGATTGGCCGCGGGCCGGCAGACGCTGGAGTCGCTTCATTTCACCCCGGGTGAACTGCGCTCGATCGGGATCAATGTGAACCAAGATGGAACGCGGCGAAGCGCGTTTCAAATGCTGTCGTTCAAGGATGTGACACTTGAAAGCTTGATCCCACTAAATTCAGACATTGGTGCGCTGGATGCCGAAACAGGCGCCCAGCTAGAGCGTGAGGCGCTTTATGTAAATTATATCGACCGCCAAGCACGCGACGTTGAGATCCTGAAGAAGGATGAGGCACTTGTGATTCCGGGCGACTTTGACTTTGAAGCGCTACAAGGCCTGTCCAACGAGCTAAAAGGAAAACTGGCCCGGACACGTCCGGAAACAATTGCGCAGGCAGGCCGAATTGACGGAATGACACCTGCGGCTCTGACGCTGATCCTTGCCAAGATTCGTCAGTTTCAACGCAAAGATGCTGTATGATCACCAGTGATACTCTTGGCGTCGATGTTTCACGTGAAACACTGGATCGGCTGAACCTCTATTTGGCCTTACTTAACAAGTGGAATCCAAGGATAAACCTTGTCGCACGGAACACACTCGGTGAGGCAATTCACCGTCACTTTGCGGATTCCGCACAACTAACCATGATTAGGATTTCATGCAGGGGATCATGGGTTGATATCGGCAGCGGCGGGGGGTTTCCGGGCCTAGTTGTCGGGATCATTCTGGCCGAGAAATCACCGGACACCTCGCTGAACTTGATCGAGTCGGATACCCGAAAAGCGACCTTTCTGCGCCATGTGATTCGGGAAACCGGATTATCCGCGAAGGTGTACTCAGACCGGATTGAAAGCTGTTCGCCGCAACTCGCTGACATCCTGTCTGCGCGCGCACTTGCTCCCTTGCCCAAGTTGCTGGGTTTCGCGCATCGCCATCTGGCAAAAGGCGGTACGGCCTTGCTAATGAAGGGAGAAAGCTGGGGAAAAGAAGTCGAAGAAGCACAAGCGGAATGGCAATTTTCCTGCACGCCGCATACAAGTAAGACCAACCCCAACGCAGTTGTCCTCGAAATCGGAGACCTCGTCCATGTCTGATCCGACGCGCCCACCGGGTCCGAAAATCATCGCCATTGCCAACCAGAAAGGCGGCGTCGGCAAGACCACGACGACGATCAACCTTGGTGCGGCGCTGTGCGAACAGGGGCATAAGGTTCTGGTGGTCGATCTCGATCCGCAGGGCAATGCGTCGACAGGTCTTGGGATAGAACCCGAAGATCGAGAATTGACGACCTATGATCTGCTTCTTGGTGAGGTTGCATTGGACCAGGTGATCCTTGGCACATCGACCGATAATCTGTCGCTGATCCCGGCCACTGTTGATCTCAGCTCGGCTGATATCGAGCTTTTCTCGAACGAAAAGCGCAGTTTCCTGTTGCATGACGCACTTCGCCAACCAGCTCTGGACGATTTTGGTTTCGATGTCATCTTGATCGATTGTCCCCCGTCCCTGAACCTTCTGACGGTCAACGCGATGGTTGCTGCGCATTCTGTCTTGGTTCCGTTGCAAAGCGAGTTTTTTGCCCTCGAAGGCCTGTCGCAGCTCATGCTGACGATCCGGGAAGTCCGGCAAAGCGCAAACCCTGCTCTGCGCATCGAAGGCATCGTTCTGACGATGTACGACTCGCGCAACAACCTGTCGCAACATGTCGAAGCGGATGCGCGTGCCAATCTTGGCGATCTGGTCTTCTCTACCGTCATTCCACGCAATGTGCGCGTGTCCGAAGCTCCCTCCTATGCGCTTCCGGTCTTGTCCTATGACAGTTCCTCGAAGGGCGCACAGGCTTACCGGGCGCTCGCCGAAGAGCTCTTGAAGAAAAACGATAAACGCGCCGCCTAATCTGCGGCAAAAGAGGACAGGCATGGCAGAAAAACCCAGAAAAGACGTTCGACGGGGGCTTGGTCGTGGACTTTCCGCCTTGATGGCGGATGTGAATGCGGCCGAAGAAACGGTACAAACCGAAAACCCGCGCCGCCCTGACCGGATGCTTCCGATCGAATCGCTGGTTCCTAACCCGGACCAGCCGCGGCGCACGTTTACGCAGGACCAGTTGAACGAACTGGCCGCGTCGATTCGCACCAAAGGTGTGATTCAGCCGCTGATCGTACGTCCCTCCCCTCGTGACGAGGGGAAATTTGAAATCGTCGCGGGGGAACGCCGCTGGCGTGCTTCGCAGCTTGCGCAGCAGCATGAAGTTCCTGTTCTCATCCGTGAGTTCGACGATATCGAAGTTCTCGAAGTCGCAATTATCGAGAATATTCAGCGTGCCGACCTGAACGCGATCGAAGAGGCAGCCGGCTATCGGCAGTTGATGTTCAAATTCGGTCACACTCAGGAAAAGCTGGCCGAGGCGCTCGGGAAAAGCCGCAGCCACATCGCCAACCTGATGCGTCTTCTCAATCTGCCCGAGACTGTCCAGGAACTGGTGACCGAAGGCCAGCTCAGCGCCGGTCACGCCCGTGCCTTGATCACAGCGCCCAATCCCGAGGTTCTTGCCAAGACGGTGGTTGAAAAGGGCCTGTCGGTCCGGGACACCGAGAAATTGGTGAAACAGGACAGCCCCGAAAGCAAGCCGCGCAAGAAGGCTCCAGAGGGCGCTTTCAAGATGGATAAGGATGCGGACACTCGCGCGCTTGAAGGCGACCTGAGCGCGGCTTTGGGCATGAAAGTACTGATCGACCATAAGCCCGGACAGGATGCCGGCCGTCTGACGATCTCCTACGACACGCTTGAACAGTTGGACGCGCTATGCGGTTTGCTTAGCACGTCCCGCTGATCTTCAGGGCATCAAGGCAGCGATCACCGAATTAAGGACCAACCGTCCCTTTTCGGTGGTCCAAAGCCGCGAGCCTTTCGTCTGTACGAAACCCAGATCCCGCATTTCCGCCAGTGCTGATCCTGCTGCGATCTGCGGATCGAGTTGATGTAGTCTGTCTATATCTAGGCCTTCAGAAAGACGTAGCCCCATCATAAGGTATTCCGAGGCTTGATCTTGCAGGCTCAGGATTGCCCGGCTTTCCGTGCCATTGCCCCTTTCCGCCTCTTCCAGCCATTTGCCCGGCATAGACCAGGCTACCGTGGCCTGTCGCTCCGTACCGGTTCCCACGCGGCCATGAGCACCGGGGCCAACGCCAACCCAGTCACCATAATGCCAATAGACCAGATTGTGCCGCGACTGCGCACCTTCCCTTGCATAGTTTGACACTTCGTAGGCCTCGAACCCCGCAGAGCGGCAAAGCTCTTGGGTCAGTTCATACATACCGGCCCCAAGGTCCTCATCGGGCAGGCCGCGCAAGCCGCCATTCCGGGCGCGATCCCAAAAGGCTGTGCCTTCTTCGATCGTCAATTGGTACAGCGACAGGTGATCGGCTGCCATATCCAGGGCTTCGGAAAGTTCATTCTGCCAGTCGGACAGGCTTTGATCCTGTCGTGCATAGATCAGGTCAAAGCTGACACGATCAAAGACCGACCGTGCGACATCGAACGCGGCTTTTGCCTCGCCCGCATCATGCAGCCGCCCCAAACGGCGCAAATCCACCTCCCGCAAAGATTGCACCCCCAACGAGACCCGGTTGACCCCGGCGCGGGCATATCCTTCGAAACGCCCTGCTTCCACCGAGCGTGGATTGGCTTCCAGCGTGATCTCTATGTCATTGGAAAAGGTCCAGAAGTCTCGCGCGGCATCTATGACCGATTTGACGGTCTCGGCCTCCATCAGGGAAGGCGTGCCGCCGCCAAAAAAGATCGACCGCAGAACTCTGTCGGGGGATTCCCGCCCTGCCCTGCGGATTTCGGCTGCCAGAGCGTTGGCCCATCGCCTCTGGTCTATCTGGCGCGTGACATGGCTGTTGAAGTCACAATAGGGGCATTTAGCTTCGCAGAACGGCCAGTGGACATAAAGCCCGAACCCGCCGCTCTGCCAGTTTTCAGGCGTGTCAGCTCTCAAAGCAGCCCGCCACGAATTTCCGAAACGCATCGGCGCGATGCGAAATCTTGTTTTTCTCCCAGCGATCCATCTCGCCAAAGGTCACGTCATGTCCATGGGGCTGAAAGATCGGATCGTAGCCATGGCCCTGAGATCCGCGCATGGGCCAAACGACCTGGCCCTCCATGACACCGGGAAAAACAGCATCTTCGCCGTCTGGCCAAGCCAAAACCAGTGTACAGCAGAACCGAGCGGTCCAAGGCTCTGCCGCGCCACTTTCCACCAACAGGCGGTGCGACTTCTCCATTGCCATGACAAAATCGCGACCCTGCGGCGTTTCCGACCAATCGGCAGTGTAGACACCCGGCGCCTTGTCCAATGCGTCGATTTCGATCCCGGAGTCATCTGCGAGGGCCGGCAGCCCTGTCGCCTTTGCGGCGGCATGGGCCTTGATCCGGGCGTTTTCGACAAAGGTCGTACCGGTTTCTTCCGGCTCGGGCAGGCCCATCTCGGCAGCGCCGACACAGGTCACACCGAAGGGCTCAAGAAGATGTGCGATTTCTTCCAGCTTGCCCTTGTTGTGCGTGGCCACCAGAAGCCGATCTCCGTCGAACCGGCGCATCACGCCACCGCGGCGCGCTGAGCGGCAACCAGTTCGGACACACCTTTTTCGGCAAGGTCCATCAGTTTGCCCATCTCGTCGCGGGAAAAGGTGGATCCTTCGGCGCTCATCTGGACTTCGATCAGGCGACCATCGCCGCGCAGAATGAAATTCCCGTCGGTCCCGGCTTCGCTGTCTTCGGGGTAATCAAGGTCCAGAACCGGCTGGCCAGCATAGATGCCGCAGCTGACTGCGGCGACTTCTGACACCAGCGGATCGGTAACGATATCGCCTGCTTTCAACAGCTTGTTGACCGCAAGCCGCAGGGCCACCCAGCCGCCGGTGATCGAAGCGCAGCGCGTACCGCCATCCGCCTGGATCACGTCACAGTCCACGGTGATCTGACGCTCGCCAAGCGCGTTTCGGTCAACGCCCGCTCGCAGCGCGCGCCCGATCAGTCGTTGGATCTCGACCGTTCGGCCACCCTGTTTGCCGGCTTGTGCTTCGCGCCGCATCCGGGTCGAGGTCGACCGGGGCAGCATGCCATATTCAGCAGTCACCCAGCCCTGACCGGATCCCTTGATAAACGGCGGCACACGCTCTTCAAGGGTGGCTGTGCAAAGCACATGGGTGTCCCCCATGCGAATCAGGCACGAGCCTTCGGCATGTTTGGTCACACCCGTTTCGATTGAAACGTCGCGCATTTCGCTTAGATTTCGTCCCGACGGTCGCATGGCTAGCCCTTCCATAATGTCATGCAGGGGATAGACAGCGGCAGGCTACAGATGCAACCCCGATTGACGCCGGGAACACAGGCTCTTTAATGGCTCCACAGAGGGCAAGAAGATGACTGAGGCACGAGAACTCCTGTCCCAGATGAATGACCGGTCGCGCGAGGTGTTTCGCCGGGTGGTCGAAGGATATCTGGCAAGCGGCGAACCCGTAGGTTCCCGCACCCTGACCCGTACCCTGTCGGAAAAAGTTTCGGCCGCGACGATCCGTAACGTGATGCAGGATCTGGAGTATCTGGGCTTGCTGGACAGCCCGCATGTCTCGGCCGGGCGCATTCCGACACAACAGGGCCTTCGGATGTTTGTCGATGGCCTGCTGGAGGTGCGGGACCTTGATAACGAGGACAGGGAAAAGCTGGACGCGACCCTGGGCCGGAATGCGGGAGACGTTTCGGGGCTGTTGGATGCGGTCGGTTCGGCCCTTTCGGGGGTGACACAGGGGGCCTCGCTGGTGCTGACGCCGAAACATGAAGCGCCGCTCAAACATATCGAGTTTGTCAGCCTCGCGCAGGACCGGGCCTTGGTGGTGATTGTATTTGCCGATGGCCATGTCGAGAATCGAGTGTTCACACCCCCGCCCGGTCTGACGCCAAGCGCCATGCGCGAGGCGGCGAATTTCACCAATGCTCTGGCCGAAGGTCGGACCTTGAGCGAATTGCGCAGAGCGATGCAGGCCGAGATCAAGCGCCGCCGTCAGGAAATCGACGGTCTGGCCGCGGATCTGATTGACGCCGGGATCGCCGTCTGGGACGGCAACGGAGACAGTGGTGAGCGCCTGATCGTGCGCGGCCGGGCCAATCTATTGGGCGAAGATTCCGCGCAGGACGAACTGGACCGCATTCGGAGCCTGTTTGACGATCTTGAACGCAAGCGGGACATCGCCGAATTTCTGGAACTCACCGATGAAGGCGAAGGGGTGCGCATTTTTATCGGCTCCGAGAACAAACTTTTCTCACTTTCGGGTTCCTCTCTGGTGGTCTCTCCATATATGAACGCGGACCGAAAGATCATTGGTGCGGTGGGCGTCATTGGACCCACCCGCCTCAACTACGGTCGGATTGTGCCGATCGTGGATTACACGGCTCAACTGGTCGGGCGGATGATCGCTGACCGGAGTTAGAGGTAGAAAAGATGGCAGACCCGAAAAAGGACGATTTCCTTGACGACATCGAAACGGCCGAAGCTGAAGAGCAAGCCGAATTGACCGGGGAGATCGACGACATCGCAATGGAAATCGATACGCTGCGCGCCGAACGGGACGACTTCAAGGACAAGTTCATGCGCGCCCTGGCGGATGCGGAAAACGCCCGCAAACGTGCTGACAAGGACCGCCGCGAAGCTCAGGCCTATGGTGGCACACGCATCGCGCGCGACTTGCTGCCGGTATATGACAACCTCAACCGCGCCCTCGCTGCGGCGCAGGAAGAAGGTAGTCAGGCCTCGACTGCGCTGGTGGAAGGTGTGGAGCTGACGCTGAAAGAATTGCTGAAGGTTTTTGAACGTCATGGCGTGACCCGGATCACACCCGAGGTTGGTGACCGGTTCGATCCCCAGCAACATGAAGCGATGTTCGAGGCACCGGTGCCGGGTACAAAGGCCGGTGACATCATCCAGGTTTCGGCCGAAGGTTTCCTATTGTATGATCGCCTTCTGCGCCCGGCGCAGGTTGGCGTCAGTTCGATGCCAGCGTCCTGACGGGCGGCGGCATCGAACTCGATCAACCGTTAAACATGACCCTTGGTCCCGTGGGGCCAGGGGAAAAAGTGAGGGGGGCTTTGCCCCCTCGGCCTTTGGCCTTCACCCCCAGAGTATTGTTACCAAGAAGAAACAGGACGCCGATTCGGCCCGTTTCATTTGGGGTGAAGCAGGTTTTTCAGGTCGTAGAGTGCCTGCAAGGCTTCGCGCGGTGACAGGTCGTCGGGCATGAGGTCACGCAGCTTTTCCTCGACCTCGGACGTTTCACGGGAAACATTCGGTGCCGGGGTGCGCGCTGCGGCAGAGAAGAGCGGCAGGTCGTCGATCAGCGCCTTTGGGCTGGTGCGTTCGCGTTCGCCTTTTTCCAGCGCTTCCAGAACGTCGCGGGCGCGGGTGATCACCGCCGTGGGCAGTCCCGCCAGTTGCGCGACCTGTACGCCGTAAGATCGATCCGCTGCGCCCTCGTGTACCTCGTGCAGGAAGATTACTTCGCCGTCCCACTCCTTGACGGCCACGGTGGCGTTCGATACGCCGTCCAGCTTGCCGGCAAGCGCCGTCAGTTCGTGATAATGCGTGGCAAAAAGCCCCCGCACCCGGTTCACTGCTTGCAGATGCTCCAAGGTTGCCCAAGCGATCGAGAGGCCGTCATAGGTTGCGGTGCCGCGTCCGATCTCGTCGAGGATGACGAGGGCTCTTTCGTCGGCCTGGTTCAGGATGGCGGCCGTTTCGACCATTTCCACCATAAATGTCGAGCGGCCGCGCGCGAGGTCATCGCTTGCCCCTACGCGGCTGAAGATCTGACTGACAAGGCCCACGTGGGCCGATTGCGCGGGCACGTAGGATCCCATTTGGGCCAACAGCGCGATCAGGGCGTTCTGGCGCAGGAAGGTCGACTTGCCAGCCATGTTCGGGCCGGTGAGCAAGGTGACGGCAGCCCCCTGCCCTTCGGCGTTCAGGGTGCAGTCATTGGCGATGAACGGCGTTCCGCTGGCGGCCAAAGCGGATTCCACTACCGGATGGCGGCCTGCAGTGATCTGGAAGGCGCGGCTGTCATCCACTTGGGGGCGGCACCAGTCGCGTTGACGGGCCAGTTCGGCCAATGCCAGGGCCAGATCGATTTCGGCAAGTGAAAGCGCCAGATCGTACAGCGCCGGGGCGGTATCCAGAACCGCGCTGCGCAGTTCCTCGTAGATGCGGCGTTCGATTTCCAACGCTTCATTGCCGGCGTTCAGGATTCGCCGCTCCAGTTCGGACAGTTCGACCGTGGTAAAGCGGACCTGATTGGCGGTTGTCTGACGGTGGATGAACCGTTCGGACAGGGCAAACATCTTGTCCGCGTGGACCGCGGTCGTTTCAATGAAATAGCCCAAGACGTTATTGTGTTTGATCTTGAGGGATCCAACGCCGGTTTCCTGCGCATATTCGCCCTGCATCCGGGCAATCACGCCCCTGCCCTCGTCCCGCAAGGTTCGCGACTCGTCCAGCGCCGAGTCATAGCCGGGGGCAACGAATCCACCATCGCTGACTTTCAGTCCGGGTTCCGCCACCAGCGCGGCATCCAGAAGATTGGTCAGGGCATCCTGTCCGGTCAGGGCTTCGACCGAGCGTGCAATCAGGTCAGGCACGTCTTGGTTGGACAGACGCGCGGCGATCTCTTCGGCCTGTGTCAAGGCAATCCGGACCGCAGCCAGATCACGCGGACCTCCCCTGTCCAATCCAAGGCGAGACAGCGCGCGGTCAAGGTCGGGTACGGATTTCAGGCTGGCGCGCAGACTGTCGGACATAGGGCCTTCGACGCCCCAACGCACAGCCTCAAGCCGTTCCTGAATCACCTCCAGATCGCGGGAGGGCGACGATACACGCCGTTCCAGCAGGCGGGCCCCGGCCGATGTTACCGTCAGATCGATCACCGAAAGCAGGGACCCGGCGCGCCCGCCTTGCAGGCTTTCGGTCAGTTCAAGGTTGCGCCTTGTGGCGGCGTCGATTTGCAGGATGCGGGTGACTTGCTCCTGACGCGGTGGCCGCAGCAGCGGCAACCGTCCCTTTTGCGTGATGTCGAGATAGTCGACCAAGGCACCCATGGCCGAAAGTTCTGCCCGGCCAAAGGCGCCGAACCCTGCCAACGACTGCACTTTGAACAGCTTTTCCAGGCGAGTTTCCGCAGCCCCGGACTCGAACGAGGCGGTCCCAAGAACCGTCGGTTCGATCCCCAGGTCCGTCAGAACGTCGCGCAGGATTTCCTCGGTGCTGTCCGAGGCCAAAAGTTCCGAAGGGGCCAGCCGTGCAAGTTCTGCCCCGATCCGCGCTCGGGACAATGGCATCACGTGAAATGCGCCGGTGGAAATATCGGTCCAGGCCAGCGCCCAGTCATCCCGTACCTGCCCCAGAGCCGCGAGGAAATTGTGCCGGCGGGCCTCCAGCAGCGAATCCTCGGTCAGCGTGCCGGGGGTGACCAACCGCACCACGTCGCGCCGCACCACGGATTTATAGCCGCGTTTCTTGGCTTCCTCGGGGCTTTCCATCTGTTCGCCCACGGCGACGCGGAAACCCTTGCGGATCAATGTCAGCAGGTACCCCTCGGCCGCATGCACAGGCACGCCGCACATGGGAATGTCGTCCCCTGCGTGTTTGCCTCTTTTGGTTAGGGCGATGTCCAACGCGGCGCTGGCGGCCACCGCGTCATCAAAGAACAACTCATAGAAGTCCCCCATGCGGTAAAACAACAGCGCATCGGGGTACTGTGCCTTGATTTCGAGGTACTGCGCCATCATCGGCGTCACCGCCGTATCCTTCGCTGTTCCCTTTCCGGCCTTGTTAGCGCTCACGAACCTTCCCCCCGGCGATTTCGCGTGACAATAAGGTGACCAAACCGCGGGGAAAACCGCAAATTCTGCCGGATGGAGGGGACATGTCCAAAGCCAGATTCACCCGCGAAGAGGCGCTTGCCTTTCACCTCGAACCGACGCCCGGCAAATGGGAGGTACAGGCCACTGTTCCCATGACGACCCAGCGCGATCTCAGCCTTGCCTATTCCCCTGGCGTGGCCGTGCCTTGCGAGGACATCGCCGAGAACCCCGAACTGGCCTATGACTACACCAACAAGGGCAACCTTGTGGCGGTGATATCCAACGGGACGGCGGTTCTGGGGCTAGGCAACCTTGGTGCGCTGGGGTCCAAGCCGGTGATGGAAGGCAAATCGGTCCTGTTCAAACGCTTTGCCGATGTGAACAGCATCGACATCGAACTGGACACCGAAGACCCAGATGAATTCTGCAAGGCGGTGCGCCTGATGGGGCCAACCTTTGGCGGCATCAACCTCGAAGACATCAAAGCGCCCGAATGTTTCATCATCGAGCAGCGGCTCAAGGAAGAGATGGACATTCCCGTCTTTCATGACGACCAGCACGGCACGGCGGTGATCTGTGCCGCGGGCCTGATCAATGCGCTGCATCTGTCGGGGAAAAAGATCGAGGACTGCAAAATTGTCCTGAACGGTGCCGGTGCGGCCGGGATCGCCTGTCTGGAACTGGTGAAATCCATGGGCGCGCGGCACGAAAACTGCATCATGTGCGACACCAAGGGCGTGATCTATCAGGGCCGGACCGAAGGCATGAACCAGTGGAAATCGGCCCATGCGGTGGTGACCGATGCGCGCACGCTCGAAGACGCGATGAAAGATGCGGATGTTTTCCTTGGGGTCTCGGCCAAGGGTGCCGTCACGCAGGACATGGTGGCCAGCATGGCCGACAATCCGGTGATCTTTGCCATGGCGAACCCTGATCCGGAAATTACCCCGGAAGACGCGCATGAGGTGCGCCCAGATGCCATTGTCGCAACCGGGCGCAGCGACTATCCGAACCAGGTCAATAACGTTCTTGGCTTTCCCTATCTCTTCCGTGGCGCATTGGACATCCACGCCCGTGCCATCAACGACGAGATGAAAATCGCCTGCGCGCAGGCCCTTGCCGAACTGGCGCGAGAGGACGTGCCCGACGAGGTCGCGCTGGCTTATGGTCGCTCGCTCAGTTTCGGGCGCGACTACATCATTCCCACGCCCTTCGACCCCCGTCTGATCCACCGGATTCCGCCTGCCGTGGCGCGGGCCGGAATGGAAACCGGCGCGGCCCGTCGCCCCATCGTCGATATGGAGGCCTACGAGCACAACCTACAGACCCGGATGGATCCGACGGCTTCGATCCTGCGGTCGATCAATGCGCGTGCCCGTGCGGCGCAGGCGCGGATGATCTTTGCCGAGGGGGATGATCCCCGTGTTCTGCGGGCGGCTGTGATGTACCAGCGCAACGGACTGGGCAAGGCATTGGTGGTCGGTCGCGAGGCGGATGTTCGGGAAAAGCTGGAACAGGCGGGGCTGCCGGATGCCGTGCGCGAATTGGAGGTCATTAACGCCGCCAATACGCGCCATCTGCAAAGCTACAAGGAATTCCTGTATGAACGCCTGCAACGGAAAGGCATGGACCGGCAGGACATCCACCGATTGGCCGCGCGCGACCGTCACGTCTTTGCCGCGCTGATGCTGGCGCATGGTCATGGGGACGGTCTGGTCACCGGCGCGACGCGGAAATCCGCCCATGTGATGCAGTTGGTCAACCATGTCTTTGACGCGGATGCGGCGCATGGCGCTGCTGGTGTCACGGCGCTGCTGCACAAGGGACGGATCGTTCTGATTGCCGATACGCTGGTGCATGAATGGCCCGATCAGGAAGATCTTGCCACGATCGCCGAACGCGCCGCAGGCGTGGCCCGCCATCTGGGGCTTGAACCGCGCGTGGCCTTTGTCAGTTTCTCGACCTTTGGCTATCCGGTGTCTGAACGCGCGGAAAAGATGCATCTTGCGCCGCAGGTTCTGGACCGTCGTGGTGTCAGTTTCGAATACGAAGGCGAAATGACTGTCGACGTGGCTCTGAACGTCAAGGCGCAGGAAAACTATCCGTTCCAGCGGCTAAGTGGTCCGGCCAATATTCTTGTCGTCCCGGCGCGGCACTCTGCCTCGATCTCGGTCAAGCTGATGCAGGAAATGGCCGGGGCGACGGTGATTGGCCCGATCCTTGCCGGTGTCGACAAGTCGATTCAGATCTGTTCGACCTCGATGACCGCCAATGACATCCTGAACATGGCCGTTCTGGCGGCGGCCAAGATCAGCTGACCCGGCCGGGCACGGCATAACGGGTTCTGCTAGAAAGGGCGATCGATGACGATCTTCAATCTGGGCTCGATCAACGCGGACCTGTTCTATCACGTGCCGCATCTGCCCGCGCCGGGCGAAACCCTTGCCGCCACATCGTTTTCACGCGGTCTTGGCGGCAAGGGGGCCAATATGTCCGTGGCGGCGGCCCGCGCCGCGGCACGGTGTGTTCATATCGGGGCTGTCGGTTCTGATGGTGGCTGGGCGGTACAGAGACTGATGGAATATGGAGTGTATACACAGTTTATCACTCTTGTATCCCAGGATACCGGCAATGCCCTGATCGCCATCGACGAGGCGGGTGAGAACAATATCATCCTCTATCCCGGGGCGAACCAGGCCATCCCGCTGGACCAGATCTCGGCCGCGCTGGATGAGGCGAATGCCTCGGACATTTTCCTGATGCAAAATGAAACCAACGCCCAACGCGAGGGTGCCGAGATGGCGTCGGGCCGCGGTATGCGGGTCGCCTATGCCGCCGCGCCCTTCGATGCCGGGGCGGTGCAGAAGGTTCTTCCCTTACTGGACATTCTGTTCCTGAACGCCGTCGAAGCCCAGCAACTCGAGGCCGCTACGGGCCTGTCGCCCGATGCCCTTCCCGTTCGGGATGTCATCGTGACACTGGGGGGCGATGGGGCAGAGTGGCACAATACCGATACGGGCCAGACCAAAGCCTTTCCTGCCGTGCCTGTGACACCCGTGGATACGACGGGCGCTGGCGACACGTTTACCGGATACGTTCTTGCCGGTCTGGACCGTGGTTTACCGATGGAACAGGCTATCGGACAGGCCATGATCGCCGGGGCGATCATGGTTACGCGGCAAGGGACAGCGGATGTGATCCCGGACCTACGCGATGTTCAGGACTTTGGCGGCTAGGCCCCCTGCCCTTTCCGTCTAGTTGACGAAGGGCGCAGCGCTGCCCCACAGCTGTTTGACCCGCTGATCCCGGCCACAGCCTTTGCGGTAACGCTTGTAGGCGTCGCTTTGCCGGATCACGCCAAAGCGCGTCACGACCCGCTTGGTGCCCTTGTAATAGTCCTGATGATACTCCTCGGCGAGGTAGAACGGCTTGGCTGGCAGGATCGGAGTGACGATCCTTTGGCCAAGCGCTTTTTCCGCCTCGGCCTTTGCCGCTTCGGCAGCGGCTTTTTGCTGTGCGTCCAGATAAAAGATCGCGGTGCGATAGCTTTCGCCTCGGTCGCAGAACTGCCCGCCGGCATCGGTGGGATCGACCGACCGGAAAAAGCTGTCGTACAACTGCCGGACAGAGACCTTGGCCGGGTCAAAGCTGATCCTGACGGCTTCGTAATGGCCGCTGCCGCCCCGGCTGACCTGTTTGTAGGTCGGGTTTGCCTGTCGTCCGCCTGTATAGCCCGACACGGCCTTGGACACGCCGCGCACTTTCTCGAAATCGGCTTCGACGCACCAGAAACAACCACCGGCGACAATGATGTCTGCGGCGTCGGCGCGGTTTGCCTGTGCAACAAGGCCAAGGGCCAGCAACAGGCCCAGCAAGGCGGGGCGAATGGGGGCGATACGGGGCATGACGGGTCCTCCTTTGGTGTCAGCCTGCCCGCGCCGACCCGGTCTGGCAATCCGCCAGCGGGCTTCTTCACCCGAAGGTGAGAACCACGTGAAAGGAAAAAAAATCATTCCGGACGAAACTTTCGCTGAAACCTGTCGTGACTCAGGTCAGCACATGCCGGGAAACCCTTTTCCGGATTGCAAAATGACTGGGAGAAAAGACATGAAATTCAATATTTTGACTGCCGCTCTCGTGATTTCCGCCGGAACCGCCTTTGCCGGTGGCCACGGCATGACCCCCATGGTCGAAGCCGCGGACCAAAGCGTTGCCGAAGGCACCGTTTCCGCGTCCAAGATCGTGGCACCGGCGAACGGCTGGCTGGTAGTTCACCGCACTGGTGCCGATATGAAACCCGGCCCGGTCGTGGGTCACGCGCCCCTGAAAAAGGGCGAAAACATGGATGTGGCCGCGATCCTGACCGAAGAGGTCAAGGCCGGTGACATGCTGATGCTGATGGTTCACGGCGAAGACGGCGGCATGACCACGGGTATCTTTGAATACACGCTGGGCGCCAAGGAAGACGGGCCGATCCGTCTGGATGGCAACCTTGTGATGACCACCATCACCGCCCAGTAAAAGGTTTCGCCGGGCCTTGGCGTCTCATCCCGGCCCGGCGCCCGCCGACGAGTATTCGGTGGTGACGTGCCTGTGTATTCGGCACGGTGACGGTCGCGCGGTCTCCCGTACCCCGGATCCGCGCGGCCGTCATTCTTTTGAGGTCAGGGCGTCTTGTGTCAGCGGACAGCGTTGGCCGCCGTACATGCGCTCTAACACGTCGGAAAAGACTGTGGGCGCGCCGGGCACTGTTTCGAACAATGTCATCGAAGATCGAACCTTGATTGCATCGATCGGACCCAGGATCTCAACCGGGTCCTTGTCTACATGGGTCAATAGCAACTGACTGACGTCTACGAGCCGTTGCCCCAGCACCGGATGCGCAAGATAGGCGTGCGCGTCCTCTGGCCCGGCAAGGCCAAAATGGCGCGCCCGTGACGACCGCCCCAACAATGCAAGCTGCGGAAACACCCACCAGATCCAGTGCGTGACCTTGTGACCGTCCTGTAATTCGCGCAGCACGTCAGACCAGCTTTGATCCTGTGCTTGCAGGAATTCCGCGTGTGTGGCGGGCATGATGATCCTCCCTGACCCGTGAAGGATAGGAAAAGACCGCCTGCCCCGCCAAGACCTGCGGCGAAATTACAGCAGCTGGCCCAGTTTCATCGCCACTGACATGTCGCCAGACACCTTGAGCTTGCCCATGGCAAAGGCCGTCATCGGGTTCAACTGGCCTTGGACCAGCTTTGACAGGTTGCCCTGCGAGATGCGGATGGTGCAATCGGCGGGTGCGTCCGAGCTGGCCACCTCGGCCCCCTCAAGACGCAATGCGCCATCTTCGCCGCAATCAAAGCTCAGCGAATTGTCCAGCGGCTTGTGTGCCAGCCCCTTGCGCAACAGCGCGGCGATTTCGTCGAGTGTCATGGTATCCTCCCCGTTCTGCGGAAGCTATGACCGAGAACGGGGGGATGGGCATAGGGTGACGTTACGCAACTCTGCGTAACGTCAATATAATCAACCCAGCCGACGTTTGCGCGCAGCCAACAGGCGCAGTCGCAGGGCGTTCAGCGTGATGAAGCCTTCGGCGTCTTTCTGATCGTAGGCACCTGCGTCATCCTCGAAGGTCACATGCGCTTCGGAGTACAGCGAGTTGTCCGACCAGCGACCGATGCAGCGCACCGAACCCTTGTACAGCTTCAGTTTCACGGTGCCGGACACAAGTTCTTGTGACTTGTCGATTGCCGCCTGCAACATCTCGCGTTCAGGCGAATACCAGAACCCGTTGTAGATCAGCTCGGCATAGCGCGGCATCAGCGAGTCCTTGAGGTGGCCCGCACCGCTGTCCAGCGTGATCTGTTCGATGCCGCGGTGGGCTTCCAGCAGGATGGTGCCGCCGGGAGTTTCGTAGATGCCGCGGGATTTCATGCCGACAAAACGGTTCTCGACGAAATCCAGACGGCCGATACCGTGCTTGCGGCCGTATTCGTTGAGCTGCGTCAGGATCGTGGCGGGCGACATCGCTTCGCCGTTGATGGCCACGGCGTCGCCTTTTTCAAAGGTGATCTCGATCACTTCGGGCGTATCGGGCGCCTGTTCGGGATCGACCGTGCGCAGATAGACGTAATCGGGCGCCTCTTCGGCGGGGTCTTCCAGAACGCGGCCTTCGGACGAGGTGTGCAGCAGGTTGGCGTCAACGCTGAACGGAGCCTCGCCGCGCTTGTCTTTGGCAATCGGGATCTGGTTCTGTTCGGCAAAATCCAGAAGCGCAGTCCGCGAGTTCAGATCCCATTCCCGCCAAGGGGCGATCACCTTGATGTCGGGGTTCAGCGCAGCGGCGGACAGTTCGAACCGAACCTGGTCATTGCCCTTTCCGGTAGCGCCATGGGCCACGGCATCGGCGCCGGTTTCCTCGGCGATCTCGACCAGACGCTTGGAGATCAGCGGGCGCGCGATCGAGGTGCCCAGCAGGTACAGACCTTCGTAGACCGCATTGGCGCGGAACATCGGAAAGACGAAATCGCGGACGAATTCTTCGCGGACGTCTTCGATGTAGATGTTCTCGGGTTTGATCCCCAGCATCTCGGCCTTGGCACGGGCCGGTTCCAACTCTTCACCCTGACCAAGGTCAGCGGTAAAGGTGACAACCTCGCAGCCGTATTCCGTCTGCAACCATTTCAGGATGATCGAGGTGTCGAGGCCGCCGGAATAGGCCAGCACAACTTTCTTGGGCGCGGTCATGGATCATGTCCTTTGGGCAGTTTGCCGGGCGGATTAGCCTGTTTTCCGTGGGCCTGCAAGGAAGGGGCGTTGACGCGGCCACTCGGCGTGCTACCCCCTGACCCCAGATTGATATGAAAGGTGCGCCATGCGTGGCTGGCAGATTTTCAAACATTCGTTCCGGATGGTCATTAACAACCTCGAGGCGGCCTTCCGTCTTTCGGCGGTTCTTTATGCGATCCAGGCCCTGAACCAGGTTCTGGTCCTTCTGGCGTCGCCCGCAAATGCCGAGGGGGCGACGGTTATCAGCCCGGGCATGGCCTTCATGGTTCTGGTGACTTCGATCCTTGCCATCGTTGCCAGCCTCTGGATTGCGGTCGCCTGGCACCGGTTTGTCCTGACCGGTGAAATCCCCGACAGTGCGGTGCCGCCATGGCATGGCGGATTGATCCTGGCCTATCTTGGCCGGTCGATCATGATTGCCCTGCTGGTTGCGGTTGCTCTGGTGGCGGCCTTGATCCCGATGTCGGCGGTGATGACGATGGCGCCGGGCACCGGCCTGCCATTGTTGCTGATCCTGTTGGGGCTGGCGGTTTACCTGTTCTTCCGTTTTGGCGTGTTGCTGCCGGCAGGTGCGATTGAACGCAAGATGACCCTCCGCGAGGCTTGGGCGGCGACCGGCAAGGACAACAACGCGATGTTCGTCCTGACCCTGATCGTGGTTGGCATGGTTGTCGCGGTGCAATTGCCTGCGATGCTGAACCCGGATCCGCAGTCCTTGGTCAACCTGATCTACAGTGTCGTTGTCGGCTGGTTCGCGACCATGATCGGGATTTCGATCCTGACCACTCTTTACGGTGTATTCGTCGAGGGGCGTGACATCGACTGACTTGCGCGCGGCACGGGCTTGGGTCACTTCTGGGCCATGACTGATTTCCAGGACCAGGCCCGCGCCGCCGAGACCGCCATGCGCGATGTCTTTCCGCCGACACCTTTGTTGCGCAATGCGCATCTGTCGGACCGGTTTGGCGCCGATGTCTATCTCAAGCGCGAAGATCTGAGCCCGGTGCGCAGCTACAAGCTGCGCGGGGCTTTCAACGCCATGCGCAAGGCACAGGGCGAGGTTCTTTTCGTCTGCGCTTCGGCCGGTAACCATGCGCAAGGCGTGGCCTATATGTGCCGCCATTTCGGTGTTCAGGGCGTAATCTTCATGCCTGTCACCACACCCCAGCAAAAGATCCAGAAGACCCGGATGTTCGGCGGGGACAGCATCGAGATCCGTCTGGTTGGCGATTACTTCGACGATTGCCTCAAGGCGGCACAGGCGTTCTGCGCGCAGGAAGGCGGGCATTTCCTGTCGCCGTTCGACGATGACGACGTGATCGAGGGGCAGGCCAGCGTTGCGGTCGAGATCGAACAGCAACTGGGCCGCGCGCCGGACCATCTGGTGATTCCCGTGGGCGGCGGAGGCCTGTCGTCGGGCGTGCTCAGCTATTTCGGCAATTCGGTGCAATATACCTTTGTCGAGCCCTTGGGCGGCGCTTGTCTGCGCGCGGCCTTGCAGGCGGGACGCCCCGTGGCATTGCCGTCTGTCAATACATTCGCCGACGGTGCGGCGGTGGCCCGGATCGGTGAAAAGACCTTTGACCGGCTCAAGGGGGTCGGTCTGGCCAATACACTGACCATCCACGAAGACCGCCTGTGCCTGACGATCCTTGAAATGCTGAACGTCGAAGGGATCGTTCTGGAACCGGCAGGCGCCTTGTCGGTGGATGCCTTGCAGGATCTGGGGCAGGGGATTTCGGGCCGGACGGTGGTTTGCATCACCTCGGGCGGGAATTTCGATTTTGAACGTTTGCCAGAGGTCAAGGAGCGGGCACAGCGCTATTCCGGCATAAAGAAGTACTTTATCCTGCGTTTGCCGCAGCGACCGGGCGCACTGAAGGACTTTCTGGGCTTCCTCGGACCTGAAGATGATATCGCCCGTTTCGAGTACCTCAAGAAATCGGCGCGAAACTTCGGGTCTGTCCTGATCGGGATTGAAACCGTCGCACCGGAAAATTTCCGCACGCTTTTCGACAAGCTCGACGCACATGGGTTCACCTATCAGGACATCACCGAGGACGAGATCCTTGCGCAGTTCGTGATCTGATGTTTTCCGGAAAACGGATCCTTGTGACGGGTGCGGCGCAGGGGATTGGGCGAGCTCTGGCCGATGCCCTTTGCCGCGAAGGGGCGCGGCTGTTTCTGACCGACATGCCGGGGCCATTGCTGGACAAGGCCGCGCAGGATCTGGGTGCGGCGGCGTGCGGCGCAGATCTGCGGCAATCGGACGAGGTTGCGCGGGTGGTTCACGCCGCGCAGACCGCCTTGGGTGGCGTTGACATGCTTATTTCCAACGCGGGCTTTGCGCGGGGAGCGATGAAAGGCCCGTGCAGCGTTTCGGACCAACAATGGCAGGACAGCTGGGATTTGCACGTGATGGCGCATTTGCGGGCCGCGCGGCTTGTCCTGCCCGAGATGATGGCGCGGGGAGAAGGCTGGCTGGTCAATGTGGCCTCGGCCGCCGGGTTGCTTAGCCAGATCGGCGATGCGCCCTACTCCGCCAGTAAACATGCGGCTGTCAGCCTGGCACAGTCGCTGGCAATCGAGCATGGCGATGCGGGGATCAACGTATCGGTCGTCTGCCCGCTGTATGTTGCCACGCCGCTGCTGGGGTATTCTGACGATTTTGAGGCGCGCCCCGAGGGTGTGTTGACGCCCGAAGATGTCGCCCGTGTCGTGCTGGACGGGCTACGCAAAGGCCGCTTTCTGATCCTGCCGCATCCAGAGGCCGCGATCTTTGCGCAGCGCAGGACCGCGGATATGGACCGCTGGATCGACGGGATGCGGCGGCTGCGGCGCGAGGCCTACGCCGACGGCGTGCCCAAAGACCTTTCCGATCTGCACCGCAAGATCTGAGCGGGTATCTCAGGCTGCCAGCCGACCGGGCAGGTCGCGCTGAAAGGCCAGCCGCGAGTCTTCGAAGGCGGAACGAACCTGCGCCGGCGTGATCTTGTCCGGGGTTCCGTTTGCGGCGGCTTTCTCACCCTCGCGGCACAGTTCGGCCAGCGTGGCAAAGCCGATGTTCAGCGCGGCTCCCTTGAGGAAATGCATCTGTTCCTCTGTCACCACGGGGTTCCCGGCGCTTGCATCCAGCGCGTCGATGGCGGTTTCGACCTCATCAAGGAACAGTTCCACAACCTCGGCGAAATCCTCGGCCCCGATCTCGTCGATCATTTCCTCTACACGCGACCAGTCAATCATTCGGCACCTCCTGCGACACATAACCCGCGAACGGTTGGGGACATGCGGCGGTGTCCCCGGGGCCTGTCTAGGCGAGCCGGGTAAAGGCGATCTTTCGGTTTCGGTCGAGGTGACGCGAAATTAGGCAGAATTTTAACGTTCAGCCCGCATTAAGGATCGGACGTTAGGGAACGTCCTGAGTGTAGCCCACCTGGTATCAAGAGAAGCGACTTGCAGACTCAAAGCAGCAGTATCCCGTCCGAGATGACAGGCGCGATCCAACGCGTTCTTGTCGTCGATGACAGTCGCGCCCAGCTGAAGATGGTGGAAACCATGGTTCGCCGCTGGGGATATGAGGTGATGACCGCAGGATCGGGAATCGAGGCGCTGGACATCTGCCGCCAGCACCCGCCCGACCTGATCCTGTCGGACTGGATGATGCCGGGGATGACCGGGCTTGAATTTTGCCGCGAATTCAGAGGTCTGCAACAAGAAGGCTATGGGTATTTCATCCTCCTCACGTCCAAAAGCGAGAAGGGCGATATCGCCAAGGGGCTGGATGCCGGTGCGGATGATTTCCTGACCAAGCCGGTGAACGCACACGAATTGCGCGCCCGGATCACCGCCGGGGAACGTATCGTTTTCATGGAGCGGCAACTGTCGGAAAAGAACCGGCAGGTCTCGGATGCGCTGGAGGAACTGCGCGAAATCCACACCGCGATCGACAATGATCTGCGGCAGGCCCGCACAATCCAGCAATCGCTTGTCCCCGAACGGCAAGGTGAAATCCTGACCTCTCGTGTCAGCCTGCTTTTGCGCCCCTGCGGGCACGTTGGCGGGGATCTGGTGGGCATGTTCAAGCCGGGCTACGGGCGGTTGGGGCTATACAGCATCGACGTGTCCGGCCACGGGATCACCTCGGCCATGGTGACGGCGCGCGTGGCGGGCTATCTGTCGTCGACCTTTCCAGAACAGAATGTTGCCCTTGAACGCCGGTTCGACCGGTTCTTTGCCATGCGCGAGCCTTCGGAAACCGCGAGAATGCTGAACCAGAGGCTCGCCGCCGATCCGGGGGTCGAGGAATATCTAACCATGGCCTATGTGGCGGCCGACCTTACCTCGGGGCGGATGCGCATGGTGCAGGCGGGGCATTCGCCTGCCTTGCTGCTGCGGCCCGACGGCAGTCATGAATTCATTGGTGACGGCGGCCTGCCCATCGGGCTGGTCGATGAGGTCAGTTTTGACCAGCATGAATTCACGTTGGAGACTGGCGACCTGCTGCTGCTCTACTCCGACGGGTTCACAGAGGCGGTGATGAAGAACGGCGAGATGCTGGGAGAGGACGGGCTGGTCGAGATCTTCCGCGAAAGCGCGCGCCACAGTACCGGCCCCGACCTGTTGGAAGACATGTTCTGGCGGTTGACGCAGCAGATGGAAAATGCGGCCAAGCTGGGTGACGATGTATCCGCTGCCTTGCTGGAATATGATGTCCTCAGGGACAAGCGCGGCAAACGCTAGGCGATCCTAAATTCCCAGAACGTGACGCCGGACAAAGGCCCGGTCGCCCGGATTGCCCAGTTCGGCAACGGCGGCCTCTGGGCTGCGCCACAGTGCGATGTGGCCATCCTCGGTCGGCGGGCCATAGGGGCGGACCGGATATGCGACATAGATGATGCACAGCTTTTCCGCCCAAAGATCGTATTCGGGCATGTAGGTGAACCGCCGAAAGGCACCCAACCTGCGCGGCGAGGCGATTCGCCAGCCGGTTTCCTCGAACACTTCGCGATGCAGCGCGAACAGGGGCTGTTCGCCGGGATCGATGCCGCCGCCGGGCAGTTGCACCTCGGGAACGGGTTCTGCCTGATGGGTCAGCAAAAGCTGTCCGTTTCGCGGCAGGATGGCATAGGCGCCGGGACGCAATGTATAGCGCCGCGCCGCGTCCGGCGGCGTTCCGACTCTTGGCGTCATGTCCCGCCCCCTTTGCGTCTGGGTCCAATGTCCCTATATGGTCGCGATATGCCAGCCAAAGGCACACAAGGAAACCCCATGAGCATCGGCAACAAACTCGCCTGGGACGACACCGTCCTGCCATTTCAGCTTGACCGCTCGGACATGCGCGGCCGTGTCGCACGGCTTGATGGCGTGTTGTCCGGCGTTCTGAAACAACATGATTACCCGCCCGTGGTCGAAGCACTGGTGGCCGAAATGGCGCTGCTGACCGCGCTGATCGGTCAGACCATCAAGCTGCGCTGGAAGCTGTCGCTTCAGGTTCAGACCAATGGTCCGGTGCGGATGATCGCAACCGATTATTACGGCCCCGACGAAGAGGGAAAGCCGGCGCGCATCCGCGCCTACGCCAGCTTTGACCGTGATCGCATCACCGATGCGCCGGGGTTCGACCAGTTGGGCGCCGGCTATTTCGCTATCCTGATCGATCAGGGGCAGGGGATGCAGCCGTACCAAGGCATCACGCCAATCGCCGGTGAAAGCCTGTCTGATTGCGCTGCCGCCTATTTCGCCCAGTCCGAACAGCTCCCCACCACTTTTGCGCTGTCGTATGGCCGTTCTACCGAACCGGGTGTCGCGGAACATTGGCGCGCCGGCGGCATCATGCTGCAACATATGCCCAAGGCCTCGCCCTTTGCCAGCGGCGAGGGCGGCTCGGGCGAAGAGGGACTGTTGCAGGCTTCGGATCTGGTCGAGGGCGACGCCGAAGAAAACTGGAACCGGGTGAACAGCCACCTTTCCACGCTTGAGCAGTTGGAGCTGATCGGCCCCAGTGTGCCACCGACGGATTTGCTGGTGCGCTTGTTTCACGAGGAACAGCCGCGCGTTTTCGACAGCCAGCCGGTAACCTTCGGGTGTACCTGTTCAGAGGATCGCGTGCGTGAAAGCCTGTCGATCTATTCGGCCCGTGACATCGAAAAGATGACCACGGATGAGGGTCTGGTGACGGCGGACTGCCAGTTCTGCGGTGCCCATTACGAGCTTGACCCCGCCACCGTGGGTTTCGAAGCCGATGACAAGGGCTGACCAAGAGGCCGCGTTGCGCCGCGCCCCGGATACTCCGGGCGCGCCTTCGTCCGATTTTGACCTGAACCCCAAGGTGGCCCTGCCGGAGGGCAGAAAACTGCGACCCGCCGGTGTGCTGGCCGCCTTTCGGCCTGGGGCTGCGGGGCTGGAACTGATCCTGACCAAACGATCCAGCCGGTTAAAACATCACCCCGGGCAGATCGCCTTTCCGGGTGGCAAGGTGGATGCCGGCGATGCCGATGAAGTCGCAGCGGCGCTGCGTGAGGCCAAAGAAGAGGTCGCTCTGGACCCCGCCATGGTCGAGGTTCTGGGCACCCTGCCGCCGCATGAAACCGTTACCGGCTTTCTTGTCACCCCGGTCATCGGGTTGATCCACGGCGATTTCACGCCTGTTCCCGAACCGGGCGAGGTCGAAGAGGTTTTTGCCGTGCCCTATTCGCATGTCACCGATCCAGACCGGTTTTCCGTTCAAGGGCGGCGCTGGCGGGGCCAAAGGCGGATGTATTACACCGTGCCATTCGGGCCTTATTACATATGGGGTGCAACAGCGCGGATGCTGCGCGCCTTGGCCGAACGGGTTCAGGCATGACGCATGTCACTGGCGATTGGCTCGACGCGTCCGCCACGCAAAAGGTCATGTCGCTGCTCGAAGAGGGCGGACATCTGGCCTATGCGGTGGGTGGCTGTGTGCGCAATGCTCTGTTGGGCGTGCCGGTAAGTGATGTCGACATCTCGACCGATGCGCGGCCAGAGCGGGTGATCGAACTGGCGCGGGCCGCGGGTTTGAAATCCGTACCCACGGGGATCGAACACGGGACCATTACCGTGGTTGCCGAAGGCGAAGGGTTCGAGGTCACGACGTTTCGCGCCGACGTGGAAACCGATGGCCGCCGCGCGGTGGTTCGCTATGCCGATGACGTACACGAAGATGCCGTTCGGCGCGATTTCACCATGAATGCGCTGTATGCTGATCGGCGTGGCCTGTTGGTCGATCCTCTGGGCGGGCTGGACGATCTGCGCGCGCGGCGATTTCGCTTCATCCTCGATGCTGAAACGCGCATCCGTGAGGACTATCTGCGGATCTTGCGGTTCTTTCGTTTCAGCGCATGGTATGGCGACCCGCAAGAAGGCATGGACGCCGACGCGCTGGCGGCGATTGCCGGCAATATCGACGGGCTGGACGTGCTGTCGGCGGAACGCGTTGGCGTCGAACTGGTAAAGCTGCTCAAGGCGCCGGATCCTTTGATGGCGGTGTCGGTGATGGAGCGCCTTGGCGTTCTTGCCCACGTGATGCCCGGTGCGTCGGTCACGGCGCTGGGCCCCTACCTGCATCACGAGGCCGCGCTGGGCATGGCCCCCGACGCCATGGCGCGCATGGCGGTCATGGGGTTTTTCGACGGGGCCGCGTTGCGCCTGTCGAAGTCCCGGCAACGCGAACTGGCGTTGTTGCAAAGCCTGTCCGGCAGCATCGAAGGACCGGCGGAACTGGGCTATCGGCACGGGGTTTCGACGGCGCTTGCGGTTCTGGCGATCCGCGCGGCCAGCTTGGGCGGCCCATTGCCATCGGACGTCCCGGGCAGTGTCGCCAAGGGTGCCAAAGCGAATTTTCCCCTGCGCGCCAAGGATTTGATGCCAGCCTACAAGGGGCCTGAACTGGGCGACGCGCTGCGACGCGCCGAGGACCGCTGGATCGCTTTGGATTTCGCACCTACCCGGGCCGAGTTGATCGGTTGGCTTGACGAGGGGTGACAGGCGCGGATTTCTGGCCTAGAAGTGAACCGACTCGTTCGAATACCCGGGAGACATGATGGTGCGTGACAGGATTCTAATCAGCTTCGCCTGAGCCAATCCGCGCGCGCGGGACGGCCATGGCCACCCCGCATTGACCATTTGATTGTCTGTAAGCTCCAAGGAGCCCCCGGTATGTTCCGTTTCTTTGAAAATCTCGTCGATCCCTATGCTGCCTATCCGAAGAAGGATACGCCGCCGCAACGGCTCTTGCCCTTCCTGATGGATTACGCCCGGCCGTTCCGCGGTCTATTTGTCTGGACAGCGCTGATGTCGGTCGTGGTCGCCGCCGTGGAAGTCGGGCTGATCTGGGCGATGGGCTGGGTTGTGGACGTGCTGGCCGGTGATCCGGCGCAAGTCTGGGAAACCCACGGATCCACCTTGATCGGGTTGGCGCTGTTCATCCTGCTCTTGCGCCCGGTCATTCAGGCACTGGACGTGCTGTTGCTGAACAATGCGGTGATGCCGAATTTTGGCACGCTGATCCGCTGGCGCGCCCATGCCCATGTGCTGCGGCAGTCGGTCGGCTGGTTCGAAAATGATTTCGCCGGACGGATCGCCAATCGCATCATGCAGACGCCGCCCGCCGCAGGCGAAGCCGTCTTTCAGGTCTTTGACGCGATTACCTTTTCGCTGGCGTATCTGGTCGGCGCCATGGTCCTGCTGGGCGATGCGGACCCGCGGTTGATGATCCCGCTGGTGCTTTGGTTCGGGCTTTATGCCGTATTGATGCGCTGGGTCGTGACCCGCGTCGGCCCGGCGTCCAAGGCGGCCTCGGATGCACGCAGCAAGGTCACGGGCCGGGTGGTGGACAGTTATACCAACATTCATTCGGTCAAGATGTTTGCGCACCATTCGCGCGAACTGGACTATGCCAAGGAGGCGATCGAGGATACGCGCCAGACCTTCCAGACAGAGATGCGTTTGTACACGATCATGGACGTGGTCCTTGTCATGCTGAACGGCATTCTGATCGTCGGTGTTGTCGGTTGGGCGATCGCCTTGTGGATGCAGGGCGCGGCCTCGCCGGGGGCGGTGGCGGCGGCAACCGCGCTGACCCTGCGTCTGAACGCGATGACCGGCTGGATCATGTGGGCACTGACGACCTTTTTTCGCCAGCTTGGCGTGGTGGCCGAGGGGATGGAAACCATTGCCCAGCCGATCACCTTGCTGGATTCGAAACAGGCCAAACCGCTGCAACTGGACCGGGGAGAGATCCGCGTCGAAGAACTGTCGCATCACTACGGGCGGGGGTCCGGCGGGCTGGATCAGGTTTCGCTGACCATTGCCCCGGGTGAAAAGCTGGGGCTTGTGGGCCGGTCCGGCGCTGGTAAATCCACCTTGGTCAAGCTGTTGCTACGGTTCTACGACGTGGAACAGGGGCGCATCCTGATCGACGGGCAGGACATCAGCGAGGTCACGCAAGACAGCCTGCGCCTGCACATCGGCATGGTGCAGCAGGATTCCGCGCTGTTGCATCGGTCCGTGCGCGACAACATCCTGTACGGGCGACCTGACGCAACCGAGGCCGAGATGATCGCCGCTGCCAAACAGGCGCAGGCGCATGAGTTCATTCTTGACCTTGAGGATCCGCAGGGGCGCACCGGTTATGACGCCCATGTGGGGGAGCGTGGCGTGAAACTCTCGGGCGGGCAGCGTCAGCGCGTGACCCTTGCCCGCGTCGTTCTGAAAAACGCGCCGATCCTGCTGCTGGACGAGGCGACAAGCGCGCTGGATTCCGAGGTCGAGGCCGCGATTCAGGACACGCTTTATGGCATGATGGAAGGGAAGACGGTGATCGCCATCGCGCACCGGTTGTCCACCATCGCCCAGATGGACCGGATCATCGTCATGGATCAGGGCCGCATCGTCGAGCAGGGCAGCCATGACGCGCTTTTGGCGCAGGGCGGCCTATATGCTGGGTTCTGGGCCCGCCAGTCAGGCGGTTTCCTGGATCCGGACACACAGGCGGCGGAGTGATGCGTTCCATGTTCAAGAGTTTCATACACCGGGCCGGCAACCTGATTGACCCGGAACGTCAGGCCGAAGGGATGCCGCCGGACCGGTTGTGGCCCTTCATGGGTTGGGCGCTGAAAGGCGGCTGGGTCATCATCTGGCTGGGTGTCGCCATTTCGGTTCTGGCCGGGGTGACAGAGGTTCTGTCCATGTATCTGTTGGGCCGCGTCGTCGATGCGGTCGCTGGACCGGTACAGCAGGGCTTTCTTGCGGACCATGGCGGCTTGATCCTGCTTGCCGTTGCCTTGCTTCTGGTGGTGCGGCCGCTGTTGTTCGGTGGTCTGGCCCTGACCCAGTCCGTCATGATCGGTCCCAATGTGTTCAAGCTGGTTCTGGCGCGCCTGTACCGCTGGACCATCGGGCAGGCGGTGACCTTTTTCGACGATGATTACGCGGGCCGGATTGCCCAGAAAAAGGTGCAGGCCGCGCGATCCCTGACCGAGATCGTGATCGAATCCGTCAACGCGATCACCTTTGGACTGGCGACGGTGATTGGCACGGCCTTCCTTCTGGGGGCGATCAATCCGCTGATGCTGGTGCTGCTGGCGGGCTGGTTCGCGGTTTACCTGCTGTTCCTGCGGGTCATGCTGCCAATGATCCGGGCGCGTTCGGCCGCACGGGCCGAAGCGCAGGCCATGGTCACCGGGCAGGTGGTCGATACGATTTCGAACATCAAGACGGTCAAGCTTTTCGCCGGTGATGATCACGAAGACAGCCGCGCGCTGGGCGCGATGGAAACCCTGCGCGGCAAGACCCTGCTTTTCGGTGAGGCGACCACCAGCTTTCGTTTGGGCCTGATTTTCATTGCCGGTCTGTTGCCGGTCATCATGGTCGGTGCGGCCATTGCCTTGCGCAGCGGCGGCGTGTCGCCCGGCGATATTGCGGCCGTGGGTGCGGTGACGATCCGACTGGCGCAGATGACCGGCTGGATCAGCTTTACGCTGATGGTGATCTACGGCCATCTGGGCGAGGTCGAGGACGGCATGGCCACGCTCAGCGTGCCACATGCGCTGACCGACGAACCGGGCGCGCACGACCTGAACGTGACCGAGGGCGAGATCCGTTTTGACAATGTGCACTTCGCCTATGGCGGTCGGACTGGCGGTGTCTCGGGGATTTCGCTGACGGTCAAGCCGGGCGAAAAGCTGGCGATCATCGGTGCTTCGGGTGCCGGGAAATCGACGCTGGTTTCGCTGCTTTTGCGGCTCTACGACACGGAAAGCGGGGCGGTTCGGATCGACGGGACCGATGTGTCCGGTGTGACGCAGGCCAGCCTGCGGCGACAGATCGGCATGGTCACGCAGGAAACCGCCATGTTCAACCGCTCGGCGATGGACAACATCCGCTATGGCCGCCCAGACGCCACCGAAGCCGAGGTGATCGCCGCCGCGAAACGGGCCGAAGCGCATGATTTCATCCTTGAACTGGGCGATTTCAAAGGCCGCAAAGGTTATGACGCCTATCTGGGCGAACGAGGCGTGAAACTGTCCGGCGGGCAACGCCAGCGGATCGCTCTGGCGCGTGCCATCCTCAAGGATGCGCCGATCCTTGTTCTGGACGAGGCGACAAGCGCCCTGGACAGCGAAGTCGAGGCTGCGATTCAAGAGGCGTTGGGCCGCGTGATGGAAGGCAAGACCGTGCTGGCCATCGCGCATCGCCTGTCGACGATTTCCAGCATGGACCGGATCGTGGTGCTGGATCAGGGCCACATTGCTGAACAGGGCACCCATGATGAACTGCTGGAACTTGGTGGGCTTTATGCCCGCTACTGGAACCGGCAGTCCGGCGGATTCCTTGGGTCCGATGCGGTCGAGGCGGCGGAATGATCCGACGCCTCGGCGATATGATAGATCCCTTCGCCCCCGCCGAGGGGCCCCCGCCGCAGGACCTTTGGCCCTTTATGCGCTGGGCGTTGCGCGGGTCGGAAAAGGCGATCCTTGCGGCGGTTTGCGTGACCTTTCTGACCGGGCTGGCCGAACTGGTGGCGGCACGTTTCACCGGTTGGGTGATCGACAGCGCCGAGGCCGCCGGCCAAGGCAATTTCTGGGTCGATTTCTGGCCGATCATCCTGTTTGGCGTCGTCTTTTTCCTGCTGGTGCGGCCGGTGATCTTTATCTTCGACGCAGGGGTTAGCAGCATCCTTCTGGGGCCGAACCTGTTTCCCTTGGTGCTCAGCCGGGTGAACCGTCACACGCTGGGACATTCGCTGCGGTTTTTCGACAATGATTTTGCCGGGCGGATCAGCCAGAAAGCCTTTCAGACCGCGCGATCCGCGACCGACCTTGTGATCGAGTCGACGGATGTGGTGGTCTATGCGCTGGCCATGTTCATGGGGGCCTTCGTGCTGCTGGGGGCGATTGATCCGCAACTGCTGCTGGTCTTTGCGCTGTGGGCGGTGTTCTACGTGGCGGCGCTGCGGTTCTTTATCCCAAGGGTGCAGGCGCGGTCGCAGGCGCGGGCCGGGGCGCGGACCCATGTCAGCGGACAGATCGTCGATACGCTGTCCAATATCGCCACGGTCAAGCTTTTTGCAGCCGACGAACAGGAGGACCGCGCGACATTGGGCGCGCTGGACCGCTACCGCGATCGTTCGCTGGAGTTTGGCGAGATCTCGGCCCTGTTCCGCGTGGTGCTGATGACGCTGGGCGGGCTGTTGCCCATGGTGTCGATCCTTGGGGCGCTGTACCTTTGGACGCTGGGCAGTGCCTCGGCCGGGGATATTGCCATGACGGCCATGGTGACGACGCGCCTGTCGATGCTGACCAACCGGCTGGGCCGGGTTGTCATGACCATCTACACCCATATCGGCGAGATCGAGGACGGCGTGGCCACGCTGACCGGGGCACATGAAATCAGCGACCGCGAAGGGGCCGTGGCAAAAGCCGCGGGCGGGCAGATCCGGTTCGATCACGTGGGTTTTGCCTATGGAGGAGAACAGGCTGCCCTGCGGGCGTTCGACCTGACCATAGCGCAGGGCGAAAAGGTGGCCTTGGTCGGGGCGTCGGGGGCCGGGAAATCTACCGCGGTTTCGTTGCTTTTGCGGCTGTATGACGTGGAAAACGGGCGGATCCTTCTGGGGGGCACGGATATTCGAGACGTCACCCAATCGGGCCTGCGTCAGGTGATTTCCGTGGTGCGGCAGGAAACGGCGATGTTCAACCGTTCGGCCATGGACAACATCCGCTATGGCCGACCCGATGCCAGCGACGAAGAGGTGTTCGAGGCGGCCCGCCGTGCCTCTGCGCATGAGTTCATTCTTGCGCTGCGGGATCACAAAGGCAACGTGGGCTACGAGGCGCGACTGGGCGAACGGGGGGTGAAACTGTCGGGCGGACAACGCCAGCGGATCGCCCTTGCCCGAGCTATCCTGAAAGACGCGCCGGTGCTGGTGCTGGACGAGGCCACCAGTGCGCTGGACAGCGAGGTGGAGGCCGAGATCCAGACCGCGCTGGAACAGGTCATGCAGGGCAAGACCGTGCTGGCCATCGCGCACCGCCTGTCCACGATCGCCCAGATGGATCGCATCGTCGTTCTGGACGCGGGCCGGATCGTCGAAGAAGGCAGCCACGAGGCGCTTTTGGCGAAAGGCGGGTTGTATGCCCGTTACTGGGAGCGGCAGTCGGGTGGTTTTCTTGGTGCCGAGGCCGCCGAGTAAACGGCTGCGCTGGCACCTCTTGGCGACCGTCGCTATTGAGTATTTGGACCAAGAAGAAACAGCAGGGGATTGCCCATGTCCGAGGGCGCAGAGCGGGTTGTGATCGAGCGATTGGGCCATCACGGGGACGGGATCGCGCCGGGGCCGATCTATGTGCCCGGCGTCCTGCCGGGTGAAGAGGTCGAAGGCGTCGTGGACAATGCTGTCATGGCGGTGCCACGGATCGTGACGCCCTCCGCGCAGCGGGTTTCGGCGCCTTGCCGTCATGCGAAATCCTGCGGCGGGTGCCAGTTGCAACATGCCTCGGATGGGTTTGTCACAGGCTGGAAAGAGGACGTGGTGCGGCGCGCGCTGGAAGCGCAGGGGCTGAGCGCGCCTTTGCGGGAAACGATCACCTCTCCTGCGCGGTCACGCAGGCGGGCCAGTTTTTCGGCCCGGCGGACCAAGAAGGGAGCTTTGGCCGGGTTCCACCAGAAGGGATCGGATGTCGTGGTGGCGGTGCCGGATTGCCAGTTGGTGACACCGGCGCTGGCGGCTGCCTTGCCAATGGTCGAGCGGTTGGCCGTTGCGGGCGCTTCGCGCAAGGGCGAGCTTTCGGTCCTGGTTACGGAAAGCCTGTCCGGGCTGGATGTTTCGGTACGGGGGGGCAAGCCGGTGGACGATGCCCTGCGCGTCGATCTGGCCAATATCGCACAGACGGAGGGGTTGGCGCGGTTGGCCTGGGACGACGAGGTGCTGACCCTGCGTCCGCCGCAGCAGAAATTCGGTTCGGCGCTGGTGGTGCCGCCGCCGGGGGCGTTCTTGCAGGCCACCGAAGCGGGGCAGGCGGCGTTGTTGGCCGGTGTTGTGGAGGCGCTGCACGGGGCCAGCCATATCGGTGATTTCTTTGCCGGTTGCGGGACATTTGCCTTGCCGCTGGCGGAAAAGGCGCGGGTTCACGCGGTTGAGGGCGACAAGGCCATGACGCGGGCCCTGGATCAGGGCTGGCGGCAGGCTCAGGGGTTGCGCCATGTCACCCATGCGGCGCGCGACCTGTTCCGCAATCCCCTGTTGCCGGATGAGTTGGCGCGGTTCGACGGGGTTGTCATCGATCCGCCGCGCGCCGGTGCAGAGGCGCAAGTGGCGGAACTGGCGCGGGCGCGGGTGGCAAGGATTGCCCATGTTTCGTGCAATCCCGTGACCTTTGCGCGGGACACGGCGCGCTTGGTGGCGGCGGGCTATCGCCTTGACTGGGTTCAGGTGGTTGACCAGTTCCGTTGGTCCACCCATGTGGAACTCGTCGCCGCATTGAAGTTGGAGAATTGAACACATGGACTTCCGCGCACGCGTCGGGGCGATCGTCGACATGCCCCGCGTCCAGAATGCCATCATCGCCGTTATTGTATTGAATGCCATTGTCCTTGGGATGGAGACCTCCGAGGTTTTGATGGCCCGTTATGGCGGGGTGATCGTGGCACTGGACAGGATCTGTCTGGGCATCTTCATCGTCGAGATCGCGGCCAAGCTCTTTGCACGCGGCTGGGCTTTCTTCCGCTCGGGCTGGAGCGTCTTCGACTTCGTGATCGTGGGCATTGCGCTTTTGCCGGGGGCGGGTGGCCTGTCTGTCTTGCGGGCGCTGCGGATCCTGCGGGTGTTGCGCGTTATCTCGGTTGCGCCGCGGTTGCGTCGGGTGGTCGAGGGCTTTGTCACCGCGCTGCCGGGGATGGGCAGCGTGTTCCTGCTGATGGCGATCATCTTTTACATTGGCAGCGTTATGGCCACCAAACTGTTTGGCGACAGCTTTCCTGAATGGTTCGGGGATCTTGGCCTGTCAGCCTATTCTCTGTTCCAGATCATGACGCTGGAAAGCTGGTCGATGGGGATCGTCCGCCCGGTGATGGAGATCTATCCCTACGCATGGCTGTTTTTTGTGCCCTTCATCATGGTGACGACCTTCGCGGTGGTGAACCTTTTGGTCGGCCTGATCGTGAACTCGATGCAGGATGCCCATCACGAAGAGGAAAACGTGGCAACCGATGCTTATCGCGACGAGGTGCTGGCGCGGTTGGTCGCGATTGAGCGGCGTCTGGCCGAACAGGCGGGTGATGGCGAAAACGTGAGCTACGCAAGAAAGCCTGAATAAGATAGACTGCCCCAAAACAAACGGGGCAGTAAAATGACGATTCTCAGGGTTTTCCTGATGCTGATGCTAGGCCTGTCGGCGGCGGCGTGCAGCAAGTTTCCCACCTATAGCGGGCCAGAAGTGACCCATGTTCTAGTGAACAAGGGCGAACGCCGGATGCACCTGATTCACCACAACGAAGTGCTGAAAAGCTATGACGTGGGGCTGGGTTTTGCGCCGGTGGGCGACAAGAAGATCGAGGGCGATGGCAAGACGCCTGAAGGCAGTTACACCATCGACCGTCGCAATCCGAACAGCCAGTTCTATCTGTCGATCGGGGTGTCTTATCCCAACAAGGACGACAGGGCCGAGGCAAAGGAACTGGGCAAAAGTCCGGGTGGTGACATTTTTATCCACGGACGGCCGCGCAAGTATCGCAAAGGCGGGCAGGACTGGACCGCGGGCTGTATCGCCGTGACCAACCGTGAAATGCGCGAGGTCTATTCTATGGTGAAGAACGGAACGCCGATCACCATTACACCGTGAGCTTGGACAACACCGGGCGGGGGGCATCCCCGCCCTGAGCAGGCCACAGCCCGGATCAGCTGGCCGCTTGCGGCGTGGCGCTGGGCACCGAACCGGTGGCGCCGGGCGCACCCAGAACCATTGTCCACCAGATCTTGCCGTTCGATTCCTGATGCCAGGAAAATCCAAGGTCGCGCGCGGTGGGATCAAGGATGACGTTGCGCGTCGTGTCCTGTTCCATCCAGGCTGCAAGTGTTTCCAGCTCGGTTTCGTAGGTTTCCGAGATCGTCTCACCCACCAGTTGGCCCTGATAGCCAACGCGGCGCACGCGGTCGATCGGCGAGGACCCATCAGACCCAAAATGCCAAGGGCGGTTCTGAACCGCCATGTCCTGTGCATGGGTCGCGGCGGCGGCGTTCAGCTTGGAGTTCAGTTCCAGTTCCGGCACGCCTGCGGCATTGCGCAGGGCATTAACTGAATCCAGCAGCCGGTATTGAATGCGTCCGCTTCCGGCCGAGTTCACCCGGTACACCTGCGGCAACGGCTTGCCGTCCGGACCCAGCTTGGGTTCGGTCGGGCCGGTCGGCGTGGTGGTGCAGGCCGCCATTGCGGCAGCGGAGGACAGGGCGATAAAGGCGCGACGGTTCATCTGGCTGCTCATGTACTCTTCGTTTGTCCTTGCCTTATCGAAGGACGCGTTGCCGATCAAACCCACTTCGGCGTGAGTCGGCGTATTGACACGCGTTTGAATTGCGACTGAGGCATTCGGGCCATATTATGTGCACCAGGATAGATACCCCCGAGGACAATGCAGCATGACGAAACCGGCAGGAAGACCCTTTGACCGCCGCGCGTTCCTCGCCGGCGGAGCGGCGCTTATCGGCACACCCGCACTGGCGCAGAACGTCAATACCGGCACTACAGAGATTGAGCGTAACGTTAGCAACGTTGTACGTCGCAATATCTCGAGCTTTCGCACGTTGGAGTGGAAGGACTATTTCAGCAACCTCAACAAGGGCGCGATCCTCGTCGACATCTCGTCGCGGGCGCTGCACTTCTGGCGAGAGGATGGGACCTATTACCTTTACCCGTCGTCGGTGCCTCTGACCGAGGATCTGACTCGCCGCGGCCGTACCCGCGTGACGCTGAAGGACCCCAAACCCGACTGGCGCCCGACGCCCGCCATGAAAAAGCGCAACCCCGAGTGGCCGGACTATGTTGGCCCCGGTCCGGACAACCCGCTGGGCACCCGCGCGCTGCATCTCAGCTGGACCTATTACCGTATTCACGGCACCCACGACACCCGCAAGATCGGGCGCCGTTCGTCCAACGGATGCATCGGTCTGTACAACGAACACATCGAGCAACTGTACGAGATGGCCTACGTCGGAACGCAGGTGTTGCTAATTTGACGACAAGCGGACAGGGCGCAAAATCGGCCGTCCAAGAACCAATTGCAAAGCCTCTGAAATACTGCTTAGACAGTGACACGAGGTAAGTCTTGGGTGCCTGTCGTGCGTTCCATAGTGGCCGCGATAGGCGAATATCTGGAGAAGTAACATGAAAAAACTCGCTCTCGCAGCCGTTTTCGCTGGCGCAGCATCCACCGCATTCGCTGGTTCGTACAAGTCGTACGCCAAGGACGAAGTGGTGATGGAACCCGTCGTGGTCGTGGAAGAAACCCAAGAGGCATCGTCCTCCGCTGGTCTCCTGATCCCGCTGCTCCTGATCGCGATCATCGCAGCTGTTGCCGCTGACTAATCCGTCACCGGTTTCAAGATCATGCAAAAAGGCGGTGTGACGACACCGCCTTTTTCATTTCCGGACAACCGCTTCGGGTGAAATCCCCGGTCCGGGGACCGGGGCCGTGATCGGGTCAGTCGACCCAGCCGCCAAGGTTTTCCTCGATCACACGTGACAGCGCGTCGACATGCGCAGGATCGTCGTTGAGGCAGGGGATATAGGTGAACTTCTCGCCGCCCGCCTCTTCAAAGCTTTCCTTGATCTCTTCGTTGATCTCTTCAAGCGTCTCGATGCAGTCGGCCGAAAAAGCCGGGGCACAGACGGCGATGTGCTTTTTGCCGTCCTCTTTCGCCAGCCGCGCGACCTCGTCCACCGTATAGGGTTTCAGCCATTCTTCGGGGCCGAATCGACTCTGGAAAGTGGTCGTGATCTGGGTCTTGTCCCAGCCAAGACGCTCGCGCAGCAGGCGCGTCGTTTTCTGGCACTGGCAATGGTAGGGATCGCCTTCCATCAGATAGCGTTGCGGCACGCCATGATACGAACAGACCAGGATGTCCGGGCGGGAATCCGCCTGTGCATAGGCACGTTCGATCGATTGGGCCAGTGCTTCGATATACATCGGATGGCCGAAATAGGGGTCGACGATCCGTGCTGTCGGCTGCCATTTCTCTTCCATCAGCGCGCGAAAGAACTGGTCGTTCGCCGTGGCCGAAGTGGCGCCCGCGTATTGCGGATACAGCGGGAAGAACAGGATCTTGCGACAGCCCGCCTCGACCATCTCGCGGACCTTGGACTTGGTCGAGGGATTGCCGTAGCGCATGCAGAAATCCACCATGACTTGATCGCCGTAGCGCTCGGTCATCTTTTGCGCGATGGCGGCGGTCTGCGCCTTGGTGATCGTCATCAGGGGGCTTTCATTCGCCTCTTCGTTCCAGATCGACTTATAGGCCGCGCCCGAGCTGAAAGGCCGTTTCGACAGGATGATGAGTTGCAGCAGTGGCTGCCATTTCCAGCGCGGATAGTCGATCACCCGCTGGTCGGACAGAAACTCGTTCAGATAGCGCCGCATCGACCAATAGTCGGTTGCATCCGGCGTGCCCAGATTGGCCAGCAAAATGCCCACGCGCTCTTTCGGCAGGGCCGGGTGGTCGGCGGGTGCATGGTCCGGGCGGCTGGCGGAATGGGTGGCGTCGAGCATGCTGGATTTCCCGTGGTCGTGCAGTTTCGCAGTAAGTATCGCCGTTCCGCGATACGTCAATCTTTCAGGGGCGTTTCCGAGGTGTTCAGCGCATCGGCAAGCCGCTGTGCCGCAGAACCGGGCCGCAAGGGTTGCGGCTGAGAGGCGTCCGGGGCCCAGCCGGTCAGGGTGATCAGCTCGAATGTGGCCGGTACGCGGCCATCGGGCAGGGCAAAGGCCTGCGAATAGATTTCAACCGCGCGCATCATCACCGCACGCCGGGTCGGATGCCGCAGCCGCCCGGCCAGCGCGTTGTTTTCGCCCATCGCGCGCAATTCCTGCATCAGGTGCAGCGGGGTGGCATAGCTGGCGGTCAAAGGGGTGGAATCGGCCACCGGCAAGGCCAGCCCGGCCCGTTGCAATAGCGCACCCAGGTCGCGGATCTCGCCCATCGGGGCCACGCGGGGCGACAGCCCGCCTGTGACTTCGGTTTCGGCCTGCGCAAGCGCGGCGCGCAGTTCGTGCAGCGTCTGCCCGCCCAGCGTCAGCACAAGGCACAGCCCGTCCGGTTGCAGGGCCCGGCGGCACTGAATCAGCTGGCCGATCGGATCGTCCGCCCAATGCAGGCTCAGTGCATGGATCACCAGATCATGCGCGGCTTCTGTCAGGTCCAGCACTTCGGCATCGGGAATGATCCGGGCCTCGGGAAAGGCGGGCCGCCAGATCTGTGGAAATGGGGTGACGATCGCCACCTGTTTAAACGCCCTGTTAACCATTGCCAGACGATCCTGCGCGTCGTCGCGGGCGGCCTCGTGCAGGAACAGCGCGTCGGCCTTCGCGCGGGCGCGGTGGCGTTTCAGGGCAGATCGGTCGGTGAGGCGTGGAGGATTGGGCATATGATGGCTCATAGGCTTTGGTCGGCAGGGATGCAAACCCTGGTGCAGATGGTCTATCCGCCGCGCTGCCTTGCCTGTGGCGGACTGGTGGAATCGGATTTCGGCCTCTGCGGGACCTGTTGGCGGGATACGCCTTTTGTCGCCGGGCTGTCCTGTGATCTATGTGGTGTGCCTTTGCCGGGGCAGTCGCATCAGGCAGAACTGTGCGATGACTGTCTCAGCATTTCCCGCCCCTGGCATCAGGGGCGCGCGGCCCTTGTTTATCGGGATCGCGGGCGGCACTTGGTACTGGCGCTGAAACATGGCGACAGGCATGACATAGCGCGCCCGGCGGCCAAGTGGATGGCGCGGGTCACGCGGGATCTTGTCCGGGAAGACATGTTGATCCTGCCGATCCCTCTGCATGTGCGCCGGCACCTGAAACGGCGTTTCAACCAATCCGCCCTGCTGGCCGAGGCTTTGGCCGCCGAGTTGGAATGCGACTGGTGTCCCGACGCGCTGGAGCGGCGCAAGGCGACACCTTCGCTGGAGGGCAAGAGCCGCGAAGAGCGGTTCGTTGCCCTGCATGGAAAAATCACCGTGGCCCCATCGCGTGCAGGAATGATCGCTGGGCGTCCGGTTCTTTTGGTCGATGATGTCATGACCAGCGGCGCAACGCTGGCCGGTGCCACCGAGGCCTGTCTTGCAGCCGGTGCAACAGAGGTTTGTGTCAGCGTGCTGGCGCGCGCCGCCAAAGACGCCTAAATCCATCAGGTACGCACGAACGATCTGGAGGACCGAGAATGAAACCGGTCGAGATGTATTTTTCGCCGCTCTGCGGCTATTGCCACGCGGCCAAGCGGCTGCTTGACAGCAAGGGTGTCGATTATGCCGGCATCAACGTTCTGGAAGAACCGCAGCGCCGGTCCGAGATGATGGACCGCGCCAACGGGCGGCACACCGTGCCGCAGATCTTTATCGGAGAGACCCACGTGGGCGGTTTTGATGATCTGGCGGCCCTTGAACGGCAGGGCAAGCTGGACACCCTTCTGGCCGGGTGATGCGGGCCGCGCTGTTGCAGATGACCTCGTCCGACGATCCGGACGAGAACCTTGAAACCCTGTCGCGGATGTTGCGGCAGGCACAGGCAGAGGGCGCGCAGATCGCCCTGACGCCCGAAGTCTGCAATTGCGTGTCCATGGACCGGGCGCATCAGGCGAACGTCCTGCGCCCGGAATCCGCGGATCCGGTGCTTGCCGGATTGCGCAGGCAGGCGGCCGAGCTTGGGCTTTGGGTGCTGGCCGGATCGCTGGCCTTGAAGGCAGAGCCGCCCGAGACGCGGTTTGTCAATCGCTCGGTCCTAATTGGACCGGATGGCGGCATCACGGCGCGCTATGACAAGATGCACATGTTCGACGTGCAGGTGTCCGAGACCGAAACCTACCGCGAATCTTCGGGCTATGCGCCCGGGGACAGGGCCGTTCTGGCCGAAACTCCCTTGGCAGCGATCGGGATGACGGTCTGCTACGATGTTCGCTTTGCCTATCTCTACCGCGCGCTGGCGCAGGCGGGGGCCCGGATCCTGACGGTTCCAGCGGCCTTTTCGCCGGGTACCGGCCCGGCCCATTGGCAACCACTGTTGCAGGCGCGGGCCATCGAGACCGGCTGTTACGTCCTTGCTCCGGCGCAGACCGGGCAACACGCCGCGCGGTCCGGGCGCAGCCGCAAAACCTATGGGCACTCGATGGCAGTCTCTCCATGGGGAGAGATCCTGCTGGACGCGGGCACCGAGCCGGGTGTCTTTTGCGTGGATCTGGACCTGGGCAAGGTGGACGAGGCGCGGCGCAAGGTGCCCGCGCTGACCCATGATCGCGCCTATTCGGGGCCGTCGACATGAGCGACGCCAGCAGCCTTGCGATTTCGTTGATTTCCGAGCTTTTGACCGCCGATCAATTGCTGCGGGCCCGGCTGACGCGCGTTCTGCCGAACCGGATGGAAATCTCGCATTTCTCAGTGCTGAATCACCTTGGCCGGGGCGGTGAGAAGACCCCGGCACAACTGGCCCGCGCCTTTCACGTCACGCGCGGGGCGATGACCAATACGTTGTCCAAACTGGAAATCGCCGGATACGTGCATATCCGCCCCGACTGGGACGATGCCCGGCGCAAGCTTGTGTCGATCTCACCTGCGGGTCATTCGGCACGCGACGCGGCGTTGGCGGCGATCATGCCGCTGATCGACGAGATGATGGGCGATCTTGGCGAGGACCGTGTGCGCGCGGCCTTGCCGGTCTTGCGCGAGCTGCGCCTGCGGCTGGAAGAGTAGGGGGCGCTGCCCCCTCTTGCCCTGCGGGCAATTCACCCCCGGAGTATTTTTGCCAAGAAGAAACCGCGGTTGCCAGTTTGTCCGGGCGATATGTTCCGGGGCGAGTGGCTTTTTCCAGCACGGGTCTTTCAGCGGGCGGTTTGGGCGCGGTTGTTGCACGGGCCAGACGCCGGGAGATACCAGACACCTCGCAGCGCCCGTTGCGGGATGTTCAGCCCGGTCATTTTGGCGCGTCGATTACCGGCGTTTTCGAAGAAGACGCCTGTCATCAGGACGCTGTTCCGTTGGGCGGCTTGCAACGGGGCAGATACTGTCAGGTTGGCAGGGACGCCGGGCGTATCCTTCCGCCTTACAATTGTGGATGTCAGACGGGTTTCAGTGCGGCGGTAACGTAGTTTACGCTGAGGTCGCGGTCTGACAGGCGCCATGTCCAGCTGACCGGGTTGAAGACAAAGCCCTTGCGGTCGACCGGTTCCAGCCCGGCGCGGCGCATCAGGTCGTAAAGTTCGTCCGGGGTGATGAACTTGTGCCATTCATGTGTGCCCTTGGGCAGCCAGCGCATGACGTATTCCGCGCCGACGATGGCCATGGCAAAGCTCTTGGGGTTCCGGTTGATGGTCGAACAGATGTGCAGCCCGCCGGGTTTCAGCAATTGCTGGCAGGCGGTCAGGTAGGCCAGCGGATCGGCCACATGTTCGACCACTTCCATGTTCAGGACCACGTCGAATCGCTCTCCGGCTTCGGCCATCGCTTCGGCGGTGGTAAAGCGATAGTCGATCTCCAGCCCGGATTGGGTGGCGTGGGTCCGGGCCACGGGAATATTGCGTTCAGCGGCATCGACGCCCACCACATCGGCGCCCAGCCGGGCCATGGGTTCGGACAGCAACCCGCCGCCGCAGCCGATGTCCATGATCCGCAGCCCTTCGAAGGGGCGCGGGGTGGTCAGGTCGCGGTCATACTCTGCCGCGATCTGGCTGGTGATGTAGTCCAGCCGGCAGGGATTGAGCATGTGCAGGGGCTTGAACTTGCCGTTCGGGTCCCACCATTCTGCGGCCATCGCTTCGAACTTTGCGATCTCGGATGCATCGACTGTGGTCGTCATGACTTTCCCCATGGTCTTTTGGCCTTGAGGGGCAATATAGGTAGGGCATGGACAAAATCCCGGGCCAAAAGCGCGCAGTGCAGTATCTCTATCCCGCGGTCGACCCGTTCGATCAGCGGATGCTGGAGGTCGGCGACGGCCATTCGATCTATGTCGAGCAATGCGGCAATCCCGAAGGTGTGCCGGTCATCGTCCTGCACGGCGGTCCGGGGGGCGGATGCAGCCCGGCGATGCGGCGCTATTTCAACCCGGATCATTACCGGGTGGTGCTGTTTGACCAGCGCGGCTGTGGCCGGTCGCGGCCGCATGCCAGCGTCGTCAACAACACGACATGGGATCTTGTGGCCGACATCGAGCGGATCCGCGCCGCGCTGGATATCGACCGGGCCGTGGTTTTTGGCGGAAGCTGGGGCGCGACGCTGGCGCTGATCTATGCCATCAGTCACCCGGAGGCGGTTCTGCAACTGGTGCTGCGCGGCGTTTTCATGATGACCCAGGCCGAGCTGGACTGGTTCTATGGCGGTGGCGCGGGGCAGTTCTGGCCCGAACCATGGGCGCGGTTTTCGGACATGATTCCCGAGGACGAGCAGGACGATCTGATCGGAGCCTATCACCGGCGGCTGTTCAGTGGCGACCTGCGGACCGAAACCCGCTATGCGCAGGCTTGGTCGGCGTGGGAAAATGCGCTGGCCTCGGTTTATTCCAATGGCCACGGCGGAGAGGCGCCCGGCGAATATGCCCGCGCCTTTGCCCGGTTGGAAAACCACTATTTCACCCATGCAGGTTTCCTTGAGGAAGACGGTTGGATCCTGAAAAACGTGGATCGGATCGCGGGGATTCCCGGGGTCATCGTGCAGGGGCGGTACGACATGATCTGCCCTCCGCGCCGCGCATGGGAACTGGCCAAGGCGTGGCCCGGGGCGGATTTGCGGATGATCCGAAACGCCGGGCATGCATTGTCAGAGCCCGGTATCAGTGCCGAACTGGTCCGGGTTATGGATGATCTGGCGGACCTGACGGGCTGAGCCCGCACAAGCCCGCCGGAAGCAGGATGGCAGGCATGAAGGGACTGGTGGACTGCCGGTTCCGCAATCGCCATGCGCCTCGCGGCATGTTTTCGCGTGCAACCTGTTAAAATGACGGGGTTTACACATGAGTTTCAGGCGGTAACCTAGGTGTAATGAAAACAAAACACCGGCAGGGACCTTGAACCCGGTTCTCAAAATCATCCTCCAGCGTCTGGCGCTGGGCCTTCTGACCCTGTTCATCGTGTCCATCGTCATCTTTACGGCGGTGAACATGCTTCCCGGGGATTTCGCCGAGGCGATCCTTGGGCAGGGCGCAACTCCCGAAGCGGTCGAGGCCATCCGCCGTGACCTCGGGCTCGATCAACACCCCGTTATGCGCTACCTCGACTGGTTGGGTGGCGCTTTGCAGGGCGACTTGGGCAATTCCTTTGCCCAGGCCAATTTTGCCAGTTTCGTGGGCGACGATTCGGGCGTGCGGGTCACCGTGGCGCAACAGATCGCACCGCGCTTTGCCAATACAATGTTCCTTGCAGGCGTGACGGCGGCCATTGCCGTGCCCTTTGCGGTGACTTTGGGCATTCTTGCGGCGCTTTACCGGAACTCGGTTTTTGACAAGGTGGCGAATATCTCGACCCTGACCTCGATTTCCTCGCCCGAGTTTTTCCTTGCTTACATCCTGATCCTCTTCCTTGCGGTGCTGAACCCGCTACTGCCGTCGCTGTCGAACATCTATGAGGGGATGAGCTTTGTGGAGCGGCTGCAAAAAACCTTGTTGCCGGCGCTGACGCTGACCTTGGTAGTGACGGCGCATATGATGCGGATGACACGGGCGGCGATCATCAACCTGCTTGCCAGTCCCTACATCGAGATGGCGCGGTTGAAAGGGATCAAGCCGATGCGGGTGATCGTGACCCATGCGCTTCCCAATGCGCTGGCCCCGATCATCAACGTGATTGCGCTGAACCTTGCCTACCTGATCACCGGGGTTGTCGTGGTCGAGGTGGTCTTTGTCTATCCGGGCATCGGCCAGCTGTTCGTGGACAGCGTCAAGATCCGGGACATTCCCGTGGTGCAGGCCTGCTGTCTGATCTTTGCGGCTGCCTATATCCTGCTCAACCTGACCGCTGACGTTTTGTCGATCCTGTCCAACCCGCGCCTGAGGCATCCGAAATGACGACGATTCTGTGGATCGCCGCCGCCCTTGCGGTCCTTCTGGCGGCTGGCTGGGGGATGCGCTTTGTTGGCCAGCAGGTGACCGGAAACAAGCCGGTCTTTCGTGACATGCCCCTGGCTGTGGCTTTTGGGTATGTCCTTGGCGCGGCCTTGCTGGTCTTTGGGGTCTGGTTCTACTTTCAGCCGACGGTAACAGAGGCGGGTGCGCCGGTCGCTGCGGTCCAGTTCTTTCGCTGGGCCGTGCAGGGCGTCCTGATCGGTGCCGCGGCCGCCTTTGTGTTTCGCCTTGTCGGGCGCACGGTGGGCACCGCTGGCAGCCGCAAGATGTTCCGCCAGATGCCGCTGACCGCGTCCTTCGGCGTGCTGGTCATACTTGTCTATGCCTTTCTTGCCATCTTCGCCGGTGCGTTGGCTCCATACGGACAGGAACAGGTTTTTGGTCAGGCCAACATCGTGCCGGGCGGCAATCCCGCGCTGGGCGGCAACCCGGAATTCCCGCTGGGCACCGACCAGATCGGTCGAGATATCCTGTCGCGGCTGATCTACGGCGCGCAAAACACCGTCGGGATCGCCTTTGCCACGACGCTTCTGGCATTTTTCCTTGGCGGGACCTTCGGCTTTCTGGCGGCGGTGCTGCAAGGCTGGCTGGACCAGATCCTCAGCCGCATGGTCGATGTGTTGATGGCGATTCCCTCGCTGATCTTCTCGCTTCTGCTCATCACGGTCGCCTCGGCCTGGGTGTCCGGTTTCGGGCTGACGATCGCCATGGTCGTCATCATCGCGGTGATCGATTCGACCCGGGTGTTCCGTCTTGCGCGGGCCGTGGGCATGAACATCGTCGTGATGGATTACATCGAGGCCGCCAAGCTGCGCGGCGAGGGGCTGGGCTATCTCATCTTCCGCGAGATCCTGCCCAATGCCACCGCACCGCTGTTGGCCGAATTCGGTCTGCGTTTCTGCTTTGTCTTCCTGACGATCTCGGCGCTCAGCTTCCTTGGTCTTGGCATCCAGCCGCCGCTGGCGGACTGGGGGACGATGGTCAAGGATCTCTCGGCCTTTATCAACTACGCCAGTTTTGCGCCCTTGGCGGCCAGCGTGCCGCTTCTGGCGGCGGGTGCCATCGCCCTGCTGACCGTGGCGGTGAACTTTGTCGTCGACTGGATGCTGAACCGCAGCTCGGGCCTGAAGGACTAAGCCATGTCTGAATTTCTTGTCGAAATGCGCGATGTTCAGATCGAAGGCCGTTCGGACGAAACCTGGATGCCGATCATCAAAGGCGTGGACCTGACCCTGAAAAAGGGCGAGGTGCTGGGCCTGATCGGAGAATCCGGCGCGGGCAAATCCACACTGGGCCTTGCCGCCATGGGGTTCTGCCGTGACGGTGTACGGATCTCCGGCGGTAGCGTTCACTTCGACGGCATCGACCTTTTGGCCGCCAGTGCCGAGAAAAAGCGTCAGTTGCTGGGCAAGCGCATCGCCTATGTCGCCCAATCCGCCGCGGCCAGCTTTAACCCCGCGCACAAACTGATCGACCAGCATACCGAGGCGCCGGTACAGCATGGCGTGTCATCCCGTGCCGAAAGCGCCGCTGACGGGGTGGAACTGTACCGCAAGCTGCGCCTGCCCAACCCCGACGAGATCGGCTTTCGTTATCCGCATCAGGTCTCTGGCGGACAGTTGCAGCGGGCCATGACGGCCATGGCGATGGCCTGCCGCCCTGATCTGATCATCTTTGACGAACCGACGACAGCGCTGGACGTGACCACCCAGATCGAGGTGCTGGCCAGCATCCGCGAGATCGTCGAGGAATTCGACACCGCCGCAATTTATATCACGCACGACCTTGCCGTCGTTGCCCAGATGGCGGACCGTATCAAGGTGTTGCTCAAGGGGGACGAGGTCGAAGAGGCCGACACCCGTTCGATGCTGTCGAACCCGACGCAGGAATACACCAAGAGCCTTTGGGCCGTGCGCGCCTTTGAACGGCCTCAGAAACCGGCTGTTGCCACGGATGCGACGCCGGTGATTTCTGTTCAGGGGGTGACGGCGGCCTATGGCACGGTGGACGTGCTGCACGATGTCAGCTTTGACATCCACGAAGGCCGCACCGTTGCGGTCGTGGGCGAATCCGGCTCTGGCAAATCGACCACCGCCCGTTGCATCACCGGACTGCTGCCGCCGCGCCTTGGCCAGATCGAGCTGGAGGGAAAACCGCTTCCACTGGACTACCGCAGGCGCAACAAGGAACAGTTGCGGCAGGTGCAGATGATCTACCAGATGGCCGATACCGCGCTGAACCCACGCAAACCCATCGGCGAAATCATCGGTCGACCGGTGGAATTCTACATGGGTCTGAAAGGACGCGAGAAACGCAAACGGGTCGAACACCTGCTGGAACAGATCGAACTGCCCGCGTCCCAGTATTTCGACCGCCTGCCAAGCGAGCTTTCCGGTGGCCAGAAACAGCGCGTCGGCATTGCCCGTGCCCTTGCCGCCGAGCCGCGTTTCATTATCTGTGACGAGGTGACGAGCGCGCTGGATCAGCTGGTGGCCGAGGGTATCCTGAAACTTCTGGCCCGCCTTCAGGATGAGCTGAAGCTCAGCTATATGTTCATCACCCATGATCTTGCCACGGTGCGGGCGATTTCGGACGAAGTGGTGGTGATGAAGGACGGGGTTGTCGTGGAACAAGGGCAAAAGACCGACATGTTCACGCCGCCGCACCACGCCTATACCGATTTGCTGTTGTCCTCTGTGCCGGAAATGGATCCCGACTGGTTGACCAACCTGCTTAGGGAACGCGGAGTTGATAACATCGGCGATGCCGCCGTCGACAAAATGTCGTAAAGGTAATGTCACAATGAATATCGGCCGGGCAATGGATCCGCGCCGGGAACTGACCAAGGGGAGACGACAATGACCAGAATTAGCAGACGTGGACTTCTGACCACCGGCGCGGCCGCCGGTGTGCTTGCCGCCTCGGGCCTGCCGCTGCGGGCACAGGCCAAACGCGGTGGCCGCCTTCGTGCGGCGCTGTCGGGGGCCAATACCTCGGACAGCTGGGATGGCCGTACCCATTCCGACCTGTTCATGATCGCTTCGGCGCAGGGCACCGTCTTTGACAGCCTCACCGAGGTTGCCGCCGATGGCTCGCTCAAGGGCGAACTGGCCACCTCGTGGGAGGCCACCGCAGACGCCAAGACATGGACCTTTGACCTGCGTCAGGGTGTGACCTTCCACAATGGCAAGGCCTTTGGCGCGGATGACGTGATTGCCTCGTTGCAACTGCACGTGGCCGAAGGCGCGAAATCGGCGGCCAAGCCGATCGTCGAAGCCATCACCGAGATGAAGAAGATCACCGACCATCAGGTGCAGTTCACGCTGAAGGCCGGCAATGCCGACTTCCCCTATCTGCTGTCGGATTATCACCTGCTGATCTATCCGGCGGGCCAGATCGAAGAGGCCATCGCCAAGGGGATCGGCACCGGTCTCTACAGCGTCACCAGCTTCGAACCCGGCGTGCGCATGGTCGCCAAGCGGGTCGACAGCCACTACAAGGGTGACAGCGCGGGCTTCTTCGACGAGGTCGAATATATCGCGGTGAACGACAACACCGCCCGGATGAACGCACTGCTGACCGGTCAGGTCGACGCGATCAACCGTATCGACCTCAAGACCGAGGCGCTGCTCAAGGCGAACCCGATGGTGCGCATTCAGGAAGTGTCCTGCAACCAGCAGTACACCTTCCCCATGCTGACCAATGTCGCACCGTTCAGCGATGTGAACGTGCGCCGGGCGCTGAAATTCGCCATCAACCGTCAGGAAATGGTCGACAAGATCCTGCTGGGTCATGGCCGCGTGGGCAACGATACCCCCATCGGTCCCGCCAACCAGTATTTCGCTGCCGACATGGAGCAGACCAGCTACGACCCGGACAAGGCCAAGTTCTACCTGAAAGAGGCCGGCCTCTCTTCGCTGGACATCGACCTTTCGGCTTCGAACGCCGCCTTCGAAGGTGCGGTTGACGCCGCGCAGTTGTACCAGGCATCGGCCAAGTCCGCCGGCATCAACATCAACGTGGTGCAGGAACCGGCGGATGGCTACTGGTCGAACGTCTGGCTGAAGAAACCCTTCTGCGCCTGCTACTGGTCGGGCCGCGCCACCGAGGACTGGATGTTCTCGACCGCCTACGAGGACGGCGTGCCGTGGAACGACACCCAGTGGGGTCGCGAAGACAGCGAGCGTTTCCAGGATCTGCTGATCACCGCGCGGGCCGAACTGGACCCGAACAAGCGGCGTGAGATGTACACCGAGATGCAGATGATCCTGAAGGACGACGGCGGCGTGGTCCTGCCGATGTTCGCCAACTACGTTCAGGCGGTGTCGAACAAGGTCGCCAACCCGGACAAAGTGGGCAATCTCTGGCAGATGGACAACGCCCGCATGGCCGAGCGTTGGTGGATGGCCTAAGTCTTTCCGTTGTCGAAATAATAGGACGCCCCACCGATTTGGTGGGGCGTTTTCTTTTGCCTTCCGGGCACCAAAACTCCGCCATATTCCGCGATCATTCCCAGACCCATAAAACTTATGGAGTATTGGATGTTTTGGTTACTCGCCCTGATGGGCATGGCTGCGGCTGGTACGATGGTCATGACCGGGGAGGACTCTGATGACGATGACCGGCCTGAACCCACACAGTTGGATGATGATGTCGAACGGATCGATCTGTCAGACATCGACCCGAACCTGACCGGAGAGCTGATTTCCGGTTCGGATGGTGACGATGTGATGTTCGGAGGCGGTGGAACGGACCTGATGTTCGGCAATCAGGGGAACGACCAGCTTATCGGCGGCAGCGGCAACGATATTCTTGTCGACGACGAAGGCTCGGACACGCTGACCGGGGACGGCGGCGATGATCTGTTGTTCGGTGCGGGTTTGCTGGATGTCGACGGGTTGCAAGGCATGTTCGACAACCCACCGGTGACGGTGTCCGGCCTTGCCAGTGCCATTGCCGGTTCTTTCGACGGCACGATGACGGACACGGACGACGATCCCGATACGCTGGACGGTGGCGATGGGGACGATACCATTTTCGGTGGCAGCGGTGACCTGATGATCGGTGGCGCAGGGTCAGACCTGTTCATCGGCGGTGAATATGTCGAACCGGGCGCCCCCGTGACGGTTCTGGATTTCAACCCCGGCGAAGACATCCTTGTCTACGCGACCGAGACCGGCGAGGCAGGCGACCTGAGCATCAGCTATGCGGGAGAACCGGGTGAGGAAGATGCCATCATCTCGGACGGCAATCAGCACGTGATGACGGTGCGCGGGGTCGGAACCCTGTTTACGCTGGACGACGTCATGACGCTCAATCAGACCTGACGTACATGCAACAAGCCCGGCAAAGAGCCGGGCTTGTCATTTCATCACAGAACGTAGCGGCTCAGGTCCGTCGATCGGGTCAGCTCGCCCAGGTGTTTCTCGACGAACTCTGCGTCCACCGTGACCTCGACCCCGGCCTGATCCGGCGCGGTAAAGCTCAGCTCTTCGAAGACCCGTTCCATCACCGTATACAGCCGCCGCGCGCCGATATTCTCGACGCTGGTATTCACTTCGGCGGCGATCTTGGCCAGTGCGGCGATGCCTTCCTCGGTGAAGGTCACGGTGACCTCTTCGGTCGCCATCAGAGCGGTATACTGGCGGGTCAGGGCGTTGTCAGTTTCGGTCAGGATGCGGACGAAATCATCCTCCGTCAGCGCCCGCAGGTTCACCCGGATCGGCAGGCGGCCCTGCAACTCGGGCAACAGGTCCGACGGCTTGGCGATGTGGAAAGCCCCCGAAGCGATGAAGAGGATATGGTCGGTCTTGACCGCGCCATGCTTGGTCGACACGGTTGTGCCTTCGATCAACGGCAGCAGGTCGCGCTGGACGCCTTCGCGGCTGACATCGCCGCCACGTGCCTCTTGTCGGGCGGCAACCTTGTCGATCTCGTCAAGAAAGACGATGCCGTTCTGCTCAACCGCTTCCAGCGCGGCGGACTTGACCGCCTCGTCGTCCAGCAGCTTGTCGGCCTCTTCGCCGATCAACACCTCATAGCTTTCGGCAACGGTCATGCGCTTGCGCGTGGTCCGGCCGCCAAACGCCTTGCCAAACAGATCGCCAAGGTTCGCCATGCCCATGTTCGCGCCGGGCTGGCCCGGGATCTCCATCATCGGGAAAGGCGAAGCGGTTTCGGCCACGTCCAGTTCGATCATGGTGTCGTCCAGTTCCCCGTTCTTGAGCTTGCGGCGGAACATGTCGCGCGTGCCTTCGCGTGCGTCGGTGCCGGCAATCGCCTCGATCACGCGGTCTTCGGCGGCCTTGTGTGCGCGCGCCTTGACCTCTTCACGCATGTGTTCGCGCGTGTCGATGATCGCGGCATCCACCAGATCCCGGATGATTTGTTCCACGTCGCGCCCGACATAGCCGACTTCGGTGAACTTGGTGGCTTCGACCTTGATGAACGGAGCCTTGGCCAGCTTGGCAAGGCGGCGGCTGATTTCTGTCTTGCCGACGCCGGTGGGTCCGATCATCAGGATGTTCTTGGGATAGACCTCGTCCCGCAGGTCATCCGACAACTGCTTGCGCCGCCAGCGGTTGCGCAGGGCCACGGCGACGGCGCGCTTGGCCTCTTGCTGGCCGATGATGAACCGGTCGAGTTCCGAGACGATTTCGCGGGGTGTGAGATCTGTCATTCTGGTCCTTTCGATCTGGATTCAGAGATATCCAATCGGCGGCTGAATCCAAGTGGACGGAAGTTATCCTGTGGTGCGCGTCCGGTCTTAGCCCAGCGTTTCAACCGTGAGGTTGCCGTTGGTATAGACGCAGATGTCGGCGGCAATCGCCATGGCGCGGCGGGCGACCTCTTCGGCGCTTTTGTCGCTGTCCATCATCGCGCGTGCGGCGGCCAAGGCAAAGTTGCCGCCCGATCCGATGGCGGCCACATCATGTTCCGGTTCCAGAACGTCGCCCGCGCCGGTGATGACATAGAGCTCCTGCCCGTCAGTGACGATCAGCATCGCCTCCAGCTTTTGCAGGTATTTGTCGGTGCGCCAGTCCTTGGCCAGTTCGACGCTAGCGCGCTGCAACTGGCCCGGTGCGGCCTCCAGTTTCTTTTCAAGTCGCTCCAGCAGGGTAAAGGCATCCGCCGTCGAGCCGGCAAAGCCGCAGATCACGTCATGCCCGCCGGGCGACAGGCGGCGTACCTTGCGCGCGGTGCCCTTGATGACGGTCTGGCCCAGGCTCACCTGCCCGTCGCCCGCGATGACCACCTGCCCGCCTTTGCGGACGCCGATGATGGTTGTGCCGTGCCAGCCGGGGAAGTCTTCGGACATGTGGATGCTCCTTCTCGGTTGACCGCCGATATGGGCCATGAGGGCAAAAACGACAAGGGCGCCCGAAGGCGCCCTTTGGAAATCAGCCGGTTAGGCGGCTCAGATCGACTCTTCGATCCAGCTTTGCAGTGCGGCCTTGGGGCGTGCACCGGCAAGGTTCGACACGGCCTGACCGTCCTTGAAGACGAACAGCGCGGGGATCCCGCGCACACCCATTGCGGCGGCGGTGTTGGGGTTCTGGTCCACGTCGACCTTGGCGATCTTGACGCGGCCTTCCATCTCGGCGGACAGCTCTTCCAGAGCGGGGCCGATCTGTTTGCAGGGACCACACCATTCGGCCCAGAAGTCGACGACAACGGGAATGTCGGAATTCTTCACTTCGGCGTCGAAGGTGGCATCGGTGACGGCGACGGTGGCCATGGGGAATCTCCTAAGGATTTGGGGCAGCCTGTTCAGGTGTGGGAAGGTATGGAGGGGCCGGGCGCGCGTCAAGATGCGCCCGCCCGACCGAGAGCTTGTGTCACAAGATCGTGCGGCAGCGGCATGTAGTGTGCGGAGGCTGTCCAGACCAGCGCCGTTTCGACACGTTTGTCTGGATAGACCTGTGCCAGCGCGGCGGCATAGGCCCCCATCTGGCGCAGCAACCCGTCCGGCACCTGTTCGACAGAGCCGGGCACCGTGCGGTTCGATTTGAAATCGACGGCGATGATCCGGTCCGCCTGAATCAACAGCCGGTCGATGATGCCATGAATGCGGCCAAGCCCGGGCAGCTCGGCGGTCACGGGGACCTCGGCCAGCGCATCGGGGGCAAAGACATGTGCCAGATCCGGCGCGGACAGCACGGTCATCGCCTCATCCCGGATCGCGGGCAAAAGCGCGGCCACGGATTCAAGGTCCGGGTCGGTTTCCAACTGGTCACAAAGAGACAGCGCCGCCTCTGGCCGATCTCCGACCGGCAGCGGAGCAAGGTTTTCCAACAGCGAATGCAGCGCGGTCCCCCGGGCCTTGGCCATCTCTTCGGTATCGCCAGCCGCCCCGGGCAGTGCCTTGGCACCGCCAAGATCCGACGGCGACCGGGCCTTTGTGCTGGCCAGCGGGGCGGGGGCGGGCATCAGCAGCTCTGCGGGCACCTCGACCTTGGGGGCGTGTTTGGCCTCTGGCTCCTTGAAGGGCAGATGCGACCAGTCCGCCAGACCCAGACGCAGCCCTTCGCCGCCATCCAGATCGCCGAAGTCATAAGCCTGCTTTTCCGGCCCGGACAATTCCATGCCGCGCGCGACCTTGTCGTACCATGCGTCGCCCGATTTCCCCAGATCACCCGCCGCGGCCACGATCAGCCATTTCTCGGCCCGGGTCATGGCGACATACAGCAAGCGGTCCTTTTCCTGCGCGGCCTTTTCCTTGGCGGCCTCGATCACCGCTTGTTGCCGGGCGGGCTGGGCCGCGGCGGGCGTTTTCCACAGCGGGCCGTGTTCGTCCCGGAACAGGTCGTCGCGCAGCTTGGTATCCGGTTCGGCGCAGTCCGGCAGGATGACAATCGGTGCCTCCAGCCCCTTGGACCCGTGTACCGTCATCACACGCAGGGTTTCGCCCGCGCTGTCGGGGGCGCGCTTGATCTGAAGATTGTCGGACCGCGCCCATTCAAGGAAACCGGTCAGCGAGGGCACTGCGCTTTGCTCATAGGCCAGCGCCTGTTGCAGCAGCGCGTTGATGCCATCCTCTGCCTCGGGTCCAAGGCGCCCGATGAACAGGCGGCGGCCGTCATGCCGGGTCAGGATGCGGTCAATCAGGTCATAGGGGCGCAGGAAATCGGTCTGTCCCCGCAGGTCGTCCAGAACGCGCATCACCTGCGAAAAGTCCTGACGGCGGGCGCGCAGTTCCTCCCACAGGTGCTTGCGGTCCCGCCGATGCGCAAGGTCGAACAGCGCCTGTTCTGACAGGCCGAACAGCGGCGACCGCAGAACCGTCGCCAACGACAGGCTGTCTTCGGGTGTCGACAGAAAGCTGAGCAGCGCGATGATGTCCTTGACCGCCAGTTCGGCCATGACCTTCAACACATCCGCACCCGCGATGGGCAGGTCCTCCTGCTTGCAGGCGCGGATGATCTCCTTGAACAGGCGGCCGCGTTTCTGGACGAGGATCAGGAAATCGCCCGCGTGGACGGGGCGGGCATGATAAGTCCCCGAATGACCGTTTTCTTCGGGCAGCGGGGTGCGGTTGTCGATGGTCTGGCGGATGAACCGCGCAATCCGCTGGGCCAGTTTGACGGTGTGATGCGTGGCGCTGGGCCGGTCCACGGGTTCGTGCCACGGGCCATCGTCTTCGTCACCGACCTTTTCAACCAAGGGCCAAAGGTCGACACGCCCCGGCATCGCCTCTTTGAAGGCGCGGTGCCCGTCACCCACAAAACCCGAGGCCTCGGCCCCGCGAAACGTATTGTCGACCAGCCGCAGGATCGGCTCGGCAGAACGAAAGCTGTACAGCAGATCGGCAGGCACAAGCGGCGCGTCGGTATTGGCAAGGCGGCGGGCGAAATCATCCCGCATCCGGTCGAACTCGGACGGGTCGGCGCCCTGAAAGGAATAGATCGATTGTTTCTTGTCCCCGACGACAAAGATGGTGCGGCGGATATCGGTCCGCGCCCCTTCGCCCGCGGTGAACTCCTGCGCCAGCCGTTCGATCACCTGCCACTGCACGGGCGAAGTGTCCTGCGCCTCGTCCACAAGAATGTGGTCGATGCCGCCGTCAAGACGGTACAGCACCCATTCCGCCACGCCCGGATCGCTTAGCAGATCCCGCGCGCGGGTGATGAGATCGTCAAAGTCCAGCCAGCCGCGGCGCAGCTTTTCGCCTTCGTATTCGGTCAGGAACACCTCGGCAAAGGCGTGCAGGGCGGCATCCCGTGTCGCGGCCACAAGCGCGCGCTGCGTGGCCAGCGAATCCTCGACCCGCGCGGCAAGCTGGTCCAGCGCCTCGAACAGGTCGGGCGCATCCTTGCGCACCTTCTGGGTGCCTAGCGTCTTGAGGATCGTGCCGGCCTGCGTCAGCAGCGCGTCCTGCACCTGTGCCAGTCCCGTGCGATCGGGCGCTTGGATCGCGGCCAGCTTGTCGGCCAGTTTCTGGTCGGTCTTGCCGCCCCCGGGGAGGATGTCTGCAAGCGACCGGAAGAGCGGGATCTCGGACCCCAGAAAGACCGAGGCCAGCAAGCTGTCCTCGTCATCATCCTCGCCCAGACCATAGGCGGCGCGAATTTGCCCCGGGGTCATCGGCGGCTGAAAGGCATCCCGGTGGCGGCAAAGCTGCGCAGCCAGACCTTCGATGTTTTCGCCTGAGATGAAAGGCACGATGGCCTCCAGCAGGCCCGCCTGCGGGCCGTCGGCGATCCGGTCGAGGATGTCGGCGCGCAGCAATTCGGCGGCGCGGTCTTCCATCTCTTGAAATTGCGGCGTGACCCGCGCCTCTAGCGGAAAGCGCCGCAGAAGCGAGGCGCAAAACGAGTGAATCGTCTGGATGCGCAACCCGCCCGGTGTTTCGATGGCGCGGGCAAAGAGGGTGCGGGCCTCTTGCAGGAATTCACCGTCCAGCACCCGCTCCACGCCCAGTTGCCGCAATTCGTCCTGTAGGGCGGCCTGATCCAGCATCGCCCAACTGCCCAGCCGTTTGAACAAACGGTTCTGCATCTCGGATGCGGCGGCCTTGGTGTATGTCAGGCAAAGGATGTGCGACGGGTCCACCCCGTCCAGCAGCAGGCGCGCCACCCGATCCGTCAGAACGCGGGTCTTGCCGGATCCGGCATTGGCCGCGAGCCACGTGGAATGGCCCGGTTCGGCGGCGCGTACCTGTGCCTCTGTTGCCTCGTCGCGCTTCATTTCAGCACCTCCTTGACCGGGGCATCGGTCACGTCCCATTCGCCAAAGCGGGCAAGGTGGTCGAAATCACCGGCATCATTGTCCTTTTGCAGCGCCCTGCGGGCGGTAAAGCCGGTTTCCGGCGCGTGATAGGCGGCGATCAGCGCGGTGAATTCTTCCCAGACCTGTTCGGGCGGGGTCTCTTCCAGCGGGGCCAGCACTTCTTTGGGGTTCGAAGGTTGCAACGAGATGAAAACCGCCCGTTCCACATGGGGCGGATCCAATGGGGGAAAGCCGCCTTCGTCCAGCATCGCGGCCTCCAGCAAAAGCTGCTTGTCGAAACTGCCCTGCTCCTTGGTCGAAGGGGCGGCACCGGTCTTGTAGTCGTAGATATGTGCGCCGCCGCGCCCGTCGATGTCGATCCGGTCGGCGGTGGCGGTCAACACGAAACCCAAGGCCGGAATGCCGCGTTCGCCCCTGATTTCATACTGGCTGGGCGTGGCTTGCCCCTGACGCTCGATCTCGGTTTCGACGAACCATTGGGCGATGCGATCCATCCGGGCCTGCCACAGCGCCCGAACCGTGGGAAAGGGCACCTGTTCGGGGTCGCCGATGATTGCGCGCGCCTGCGCCTTCAGCACCTCGGGCGTCAGGTTCAGCGGTTCCGCCTGTGTCGCCTTGACGAAATCCTCCAGCACCTTGTGGGTGAGAATACCGCGCATCAGCGCATCCGGCGCCTGCATCAGCGGATCAAGCGCGCGCAACTTCAGCACGTGCTTGGCGTAGATGGCAAAGGGATCGCGGACCAGCCGCTTGATCTCTGTCACCGACAGCTTTCTTGGCCGCGACTCGGCTGGCGGGGCCGGAGAGGGGCGCGTCGCGGGGTCCGCCTCGATCGGCGTTTCCGAAGCGCGGGCCAGCGCCAGCCAGCGATTGCCGCGCGCCTGCATCTGTTTGATCGCCTCGGATCCGTCACGGGACTCCAACCCGCGCATCAGGTTCATCAACCGGTTCAGCCAGCGCGAGGGCACGGTTTCCGCATCGTCGGATTTCATCGACCGCGAGAACCACACCTCGGGCGCGGCGGCGGCCTGTTGAAAGTCATGCGCCGACAGGCCGATGCGCCGTTCCGGCAGCAACAGGCCCGCCTTGGCGCGCATGGCGCGGTTCAACCATGGATCGGCGCCGGGCAGTTCCGGCCACGCGCCTTCGTTCAGGCCTGCAAGGATCACAAGGTCCGCATCCATGACGCGGGCCTCCAGCGTGCCCCAGATCAGGATATCGGGGTGCGGGGCGTCGCGGTCGCGGACCTCTTCGCGGGACAAAAGCGCGCTCAGCAAGTCGGCAAAGTCGCGGGCGCTCATTTCAGCGCCGTGGTGGGCCTCGCGTGCAAGGCCCTGCATCACACCGCGCAATTTACGGCCCGCGGCCTCTCTCCACAGGTCGCCCGAGCCGTCGATCCCCGGCCCGGCGCAGATGGATTCCGTCAGGTGCAAAAGATGATCGACCCACTCGGCCAGCGGGCGTTTGACGGCGATCTCTTGTCCGCAGAACCGGGCGCCGACCCATGCGGCCCAATCGCCCTGCGCGCGGGTCTGCCCCCATTGCGCCAGCGGTTCGGGTTGGGGATAGGGCATCCCGGTCTTGCGGATGTACAGTTCCAGTTCGCGTGTGTTCAGCAGATGCGGCCCGCGATCCGCACCGGTATGGGACAGCGGATGCTTGAGCAGGGTCAGCAGCATCTCGGCTGACAGCGGTTTGACGAACAACTCGGACACATGCCGCAAAAGCCGCCCCGGCGGGGTCAGTTGCGCGGGTGTCCCGCCGCTGTCGTCGGGCAGGATATTCCAGCGGTCCAGCGCCGAGGTCACGCGGCGGGTCAGCATCCGGTCGGGCGTGATGACGGCGGCCCGCTGTCCGTCCTTGACGGCCTGCCGCAGGCGCAGTGCGATCGCCAGCGCCTCGTCCCGCTGGCTGGGCGCTTCCAGAAGGGTCACGTCGGACATGGCATCCGGCAACATGGGCAACGACGGCCCTTCGGACAGCCATTGGTGCGTCACCGGCGCCGGACGCAGGGCCAGCGAGAGGACGCGGTTGCGCGCGGCGCTGGGCGGCGGTGTTTCGGTCCAGTTGCGGACATCTCCGGGCGACAGTTCCAGCCCCTGCATCATGCGGGCAAAGCGGAACTGCGGATGGTCTTCGCCGGTCAGCGCGTTGTCGAGGCTGTGCCAGACATGATCGGGCGTATCGGCGTCGAAACCGGGCAGGATCACCGCCCCCTGCGGCAGGCGGGCCACGGCCTCCATGAAAGCAGCGGTGGTGCCGCGAGAGCCGGTCGACCCAGCCACGAGGATCGGATGGCTGGGCGGCGCAATCTCCCACGCGGCCAGCCGCAGTTGCAGCGCGCGGCGGGCATAGGCCTGCGGATCGGGGGCGCTGTCGGACTCGAAATATTGCTGCACGATGCGCAGAAAGGTCAGCGCGCGCTGCCAGTGGCCGGATTGGTCCGACACATCAAGGTTTTCGATCACCTCTGGCGGCACGCCTTCGCCCTGCATCTCTTCCATCAGGGTGGCAAGGCTGTCGGCAAGGTCGAAAAGGGCCGCGCGCGGGGCCAGATCCGGGGCGCTGTCCAGCAGTTTGGACACCAGCCCGGTCAATTCCAGCCGTCGGCGCAGTGGCGGCACCGGGGTGGGCAGCGCGGCCTTGGTCAGCGGATCGGCCAGATCGGTGACCAGCCGGATGCGCGGCAAGAGGCTGGCGGGCCCGGCGTCAAAGACCTCGCGCAGGCGGCGGGCCATGCGGTCCGAGTTGACAAAGATCTCGACCCGGGCCAGTGCCTCTGGCGGCGCATCGCCAAGGCGCGCGCGCAGCCCGGTCACAAGTTCGGTTGCAAAATCCGCGCCGCAGGGCAGGCCGAACATACGCGGGCCGGGGGTCTTAAACATTCAACATCCTTTCGGCGAGGGAGATGCCCTCGGGGTGGCCAACATCGCACCATTGGCCGGGATAGGTCAGCCCGAACAACCGCCCGGCGGCGGCCTGTTCGTTCCACAGGCGGTTCAGCGAAAACACCTTGTCTGGGATCGCGTTCAGCCCCTCGGTCTTGATGATTTGCGCGCCGGTGTAGACCAGATCGCCGTTCCGCGTCAGTTGACCGTCCGGTGCAAGGCTGAAATCGCCTGAACCCTTGCGGCCGATGGCGCGATCCAGCGGGACACACAGCAATAGCGCATCCATCCTGTCCGGGTCCCATGCCCTGGAAAGCAGATCCAACCCGTTGGGACCATTCCAAATTGCGTCTGTATTCAAGGTGTACACAGAATGCGTTCCCAGCAAGGGCAGAGCATGCCGCAGCCCGCCGCCCGTGTCCAGAATATCGGGCTGTTCCGTCGAAACCTGAACGTCGGAGCCTGCAAGATGCTGCGCGATCTGGTCCGCAAGGTAATGCGCATTGACCACGCGGGTCCGAAGGCCCGCCGTCAGGTCCAGCGCGTGATCCAGCAAGGGCTTTCCGGCGACCTCGATCAGTGGTTTGGGCCGGGTCGCTGTCAATGCTCCCATCCGGGTGCCGAAACCGGCGGCAAACAGCATTACGGCGTCGGGCATGCGCTTTTCAGCCTTTCTAGATGAGAGGGGGATGGCGCGGGCAAGGCCGCGTCAAGAATTGGCCGGACTTCGGCCAGCGCCGGGTGCGCAAGATCGGATTGCAGATGGCCCCAAACCCGCGGGATCAGGTCGATGTAATGCGGTTTGCCCCGCGTTGCGGCCAGCCGGGCAAAGACACCCAGAATGCGCAGGTTCCTTTGCGCGCCAAGAACCGCCAGCGCGGCGCGGAACCCGGGGTCGGGCAGGCCGGTGGCGCCAAGGTAACGGTCGATACAGGCCTCTGCGACATGAGGCGAGACATCACGACGGGCGTCTTCGATCAGAGAGACAAGATCATAGGCGCGGTGGCCCAGCAGGGCATCCTGAAAATCCAGCAGGCCAGCGCGGGCCGCGCCAAGCCGATCCGGCAGAAAAAGGACGTTTTCCGCATGGTAGTCCCGCAGCACCATGACCTCGGTCGCCGAGGCATGTTCCCGCAGCACCGGCAAAAAGGCGGCAACGGCCTGTTCCCGGGCCTTGGGCGCCTGGGTGTAATGGACAAAGGCAAGGTCGATCATCTGCGCAAGACGGTCCGGTGTTGCGACCGGCAGACGCTCGGGCGGGGCGTGGCGATGCAGTTCGACCAGCGCATCGACCGCCAAAAGATACAAGTCGCGTTCCGCCGCCGGATCCTGTGCCAACCGGGCGATCAGCCCATCGCCAAGATCTTCGATCAGCAACAAGCCCTGATCGGGGTCTTCGGCAAGGATCTGCGGCGCGCTGAGTCCGATGCTGCCCAGATAGCGGGCCAGCCGGGCGAACAAGGTCACGTCACCTTCGGGGTCCATCATCAGGATGGCCGATTGCCCCGCTTGGGTCAGACGGCTGTACCGCCGGGCCGATGCATCTCCGGCCAACGGTTCGTGACGGGCATTGGCCCAGCCAGCGCGTTCCAGAAAGGCGCTCATCCCGCACATCCGGTGGCTAGGTCATCCCAACGCGGGGCCTGCCAGTCGAGTGTCAGACTGCGGCTGTCGTCGTCCGCCCCGGCGGTGAAATGCAGGTGCAGCGCGTCGGACGGGGTCAGATCCTCGAGCCTGTCCGGCCATTCCACAAGACAGATTGCGCTGTCGAAAGCCTCGGTCAGGCCCAGTTCGATGCTCTCATCCGGGCCGGTCAGGCGGTACAGGTCCGCGTGCCACAGTTCCCCGGCGGTGGTGTCATAGGTCTGTACCAGCGTGAAGGTTGGCGAAGGCACATCTTCGGGCGTGTCCAGCAGGGATTGGATCAGGCAGCGCGCAAAATGTGTTTTGCCTGCGCCGATTTCGCCTGACAGCAAGAGCACGTCGCCGGGGCCAAGCGCGGCCCCGATACGTTGGGCAAGGGCGCAGGTGGCATCGGGGGAGGGCAGGGTAAGGCTGGCGTGGCGGGTCGTCATGGCGCGGAGGATACTTGCGCCGCGCCGGGCTGCAAGCGCGTTCAGCCGATGGCTTGTGAGCGGGTGACGGCGGGGGGCTCTTCCTCGGCCAGATCGGGGAGGCTGGCGTCCTGTATCGGCGTAAAGCGGACAAGCGTCGCCCCCGCGGCTACTGGTTGAACCATGCACAACAGACGCTCACCAGAGTCCCGGGTCAGCTCCGCCTGCCAGCGCTGTCGCTCTCGTAGCGTCAGGACAAATTCGCGCAGATCGGCCCAGATCGGGCTGGGCTTGCATTCATTCTGCCAATCTTTCGTGGCGTCCACGATTGTGATTTCGGCAAAGGCGCTGTCGGGATCGCATTTCCATTGTGCCCGGTAGGCCGCATTGGAAAAAGTCAGGACGCCAAGACGCGAGAAGACAGCAACCGCGTCATCGAAACCGTCCAGCACGGATTGCGTAAGCTCCAGCTCGGACCGAAAGCGCCGGGTCAACGAGATCTCGGCGCTGATGTCTTCGATCAGGAAGGCAACGGCCCCGTCCGGGTGCGGGCGGCCGGTGATCTTGTAGGTCAGGCCCGACGGCAGATTCCAGGTTTCGCAGTAGCGGTCCTCACGCGCGGCGCTAACCACGTCATAGAGTTTGTCCCGCCAAGAGGCATAGTTCTTGGGTTCGGGCATCATGCGATTTTCGCGCATGTGATCGAAGAAGGACAAGAGGTTGGGCTTGGCCGACAGGAAATCCACCGGCAAATGGGTCAGATCGACCAGCGCGGGGTTGAACAGTACCAACTGACGATCCCGGTCAAAGACGGCCAATCCGATAGGCAGATGGGCAAAGGTCTTGGTCAGGGTCTGCACAAAGTTGCGCTGGGCCATCTCGGCGTTGACGAGACTGTCGATGCTGGTGGCGTAATGGACCCAGCCCTCTTCGACCGGGCGCGAAACCACTTCGAACCAGCGCTGCACCTGCCCTTCGGACTTGACGCTGATCCGGGTTGTCCGTTCCACCCGCTTGGCTGGCAGGTCCATGTTGATGAGGCATTGCCCTTCGCTGCTGCGCCCGTTTTCCGAACAGAGCTCCTGGTAGGCTTCGTTGCACCACAGGAGGTTGCCGTCGTTATCTGTCTGCCAAAGCGCGTCGGGCGCGTTGCGGGACAGTTCCGCAAGACGCCGGTATTCGTCGTTGTGGCATTTGGCCCGGAACAGGCTCGCCGCGCCATCCGGCGTACAGCGCAGGCGCAGATGCAATCGGTTGGCCGAGGGTTCCAAAAGGAGTTGCGCGTTTTCGACGAGGGGAGACGTCCATGTTGAGGCGCGGCTGGGCGGCTCTTCGGGCAGATCGGGGAAACCGGCAATCAGCGATTCCCGGACCTCTTCCCATCCCATGCCGGTCAGGATCGTCCGGTCGAACAACTCTTTTGCATCTGGGGTGTAATCGACAACCTCGCCGTTTCGGAACAAGAGGACAGTTTCGGGTGTTCCGGATTGAAGTCGGTCGCGGTGGCGCGGTCGAAGCGTGAAGAACATCAGGACAGCCGCCACCAGTGCCGAAGCTGCGCCGGCCCCGATTGCCAGAATTAACAGATCCTCCAATGCCCAGCCTCTTTGCAGCCTGTCCCAGTACTTTCCCTATAGTTGTATTTCATTTAGTTAATTTGGCGTTAACCAAATGAACTTCGCGTGGAGCCGTGCCTAAATCTCGATCAGGCGGTTTTCGCCCAGTGCGGTGCCGGGTTTTGCGGCGTCAGCTACGATCTTGCCGCGTGGCCAGACCACTTCGACAATTGCGCCACGCCGTTCGGCCGGGTCGGTTCCGGCGGCGTAAGGGTCTGATCCATTTGCAAAACTCAACTCGGCGCCGGTGCGTTCCAGCAGCGTCTTGGCAATGAACAAGCCCAGGCCCATGCCTTCGTATTCCGGTCGCTCGCGCTTTTCGGTTTCGCTGCGACGGCGGCGTACGAAGGGATCGCCAATGCGTCCGATCAGATGTTGGGGAAAGCCGCGCCCGTCATCCATGATCCGAATCGAGATGACATCATCCGTCCACATGGCTTCGATCCAGACCTGAGTGCGGGCGAAATCCACCGCGTTCTGCACGAGGTTGCGCAGACCGTGAATGACCTCGGGGCGGCGCAGGATCTGGGGTTGGGTGTATTCGCCGCCCGGGCCGGGGCCGTCTTCGATCAGGATTTCCTTGCCGCGATCCTGATGCGGCTCGGCAGCCTCGCGGATGACCTCGACCAGAGGAGCGTGCCGCATGTGCAGGTCATCTTTCCCGGCGCGGCCCATGCTGCGCAGGATGTCGCGGCAGCGGTCGGCCTGTTCGCGGATCAGCAGCGCGTCGTCCTTGAGATCCGGGTGATCGTCCAGTTCCTCGGCCAATTCCGACGAGGTCAGCTTGATCGTTGCCAGAGGGGTCCCAAGCTCATGTGCTGCGGCGGCGACCACGCCGCCAAGGTCGTTCAGTTTTTGCGCCCGGGCCAAAGCCATCTGCGTTGCGGCCAGTGCGTCGGACATCGAATTCATCTCACGCGTGATGCGGCGCGAGTAGACCGAGATGAAAACCAGCGCGATGCAGATTGCCGCCCATTGCCCGTAGACGAAAATATCCGGGATGCGGAGGATGAAGCCCTCTTCGGTCCGCAGGGGCAGGTGGTAATAAACCATGCCTGAAACCAGCGCGAAGGCCGTGAACCCAAGGATGAACGTGGACCTCAGGCTGAGCACCGCGGCGGATACGGTCACGGGGGCCAGCACCAACAGCGAAAACGGGTTGTGCAGACCGCCCGTCAGGTAAAGCAGGAAACAGAGCTGGAGAAGGTCGAACATGACCATCATGAAGTTCTCGGTCTCGCTCAACCGCTTGTTTTCCGGAAAGACGGAAATTGCGATCAGGTTGCCGACAATCGACACGCCGACGGCGAGGTAACACAGGCCCAGTTCCAGTTGCAGGTTATAGAGTCGTTGCGCAATCGTGATCGCCGCCAGCTGTCCGATCACGGCAAACCATCGCAAAAGGATCATGGTCCGCAGACGGATCCAGTTGCTGCGCTGTTCTTCGCCGATCAGTCCCAGATCCTCCCGCGCCATCTGCGCCCTTTCGTCCCTCTTGTACCCCGCCTCCCAGCGGATAGCTAAGGTAAAACAGTCCGGAGTAGGAAAGTCATGCAGCGTCTTGCCGCAATCGCCGCCTTTGGTGGTCTTGTTGCCCTGAGTGCTGGGGTTTGGATCTATACCCAGCAATCCGCGTCGGGGGATCCCTATGAACAATGTCGCGCAACCCGGATTGCCGGCGGGGCCGACCAGATCGGCGGGCCTTTCACCCTGTTGAACAAGTCCGGGGAAGAGGTCACCGACAAGGATGTGATTACAAAGCCGAGCCTCGTCTATTTCGGCTATACCTTCTGCCCGGATGTCTGCCCCTTTGACACCGCCCGCAACGCCGAGGCGATCGACGTGCTGACTGAGCGCGGCTATGACGTGAACCCGGTCTTTATCTCCGTCGACCCCGAGCGTGACACGCCGGAGGTTGTTGGCGAATTCGCCGAGCTGATCCATGACAAGATGATCGGCCTGACCGGAACGCCCGAGCAGGTCAAGGCGGCCAGCCAAGCCTACCGGACGTATTACAACAAGCAAAAGGATGGCGACCCCGAGTATTACCTCGTCGATCACTCGACCTTTACCTATCTCGTCCTGCCCGAGGTCGGCTTTGTCGACTTCTTCCGCCGCGAGGTCACGCCCGAGCAGATGGCCGACCGAACCGCCTGCTTTATCGATGCCTCTTGACGTGGCGAGATGCGTTTGACCACCGCTGGTTAGCCCGCTAATACTCTTGCTCACGCATCGGCTGTGGGAGGAAGGCTCTTGGCAGAACGCAGCATCGAAGAACTCGGGGACGACCGTTCGTTGCTTCTTGTTGACGACGACGAGCCGTTCCTGAGGCGCCTTGCCAAGGCAATGGAAAAGCGCGGCTTCGAGGTCGAGATGGCGGGGTCCGTTGCTGCGGGCACCGCGATTGCGACAGCCCGCCCACCGGCCTACGCAGTCGTCGATCTGCGGCTGGAGGATGGCAATGGGCTGGATGTGGTCGAGGTCCTGCGGGACAAGCGCCCCGACAGCCGTGTGGTTGTGCTGACCGGGTACGGCGCGATTGCCACCGCGGTCGCGGCGGTCAAGATCGGTGCCACGGACTATCTTTCGAAACCGGCGGATGCGACGGACATCACCAATGCGCTGTTGGCCAAGGGCGATGATCTGCCGCCGCCGCCGGAAAACCCGATGAGCGCGGATCGTGTCCGTTGGGAACATATTCAGCGGGTCTACGAGCTTTGCGATCGCAATGTGTCGGAAACGGCGCGGCGGCTGAACATGCATCGCCGCACGTTGCAACGGATCTTGGCGAAACGCTCGCCGCGCTGACGGCAGCAACACGGAAACGTGCATATCTGTACGCTTTTCCGGTGCCTGCGCTCTCCCCATATTACGTGTACACAACGTGAATTGCTGGCGAGAGCGCCGGTGGTGGTCTCTCTGGCGAAAGGAGAGACCATGTTCAAACGTCTGTTTACCGCTTCGCTTGTTCTGGGGGCCGCCGCATTGGCTCCGCCCGTCGCCATGGCGCAATCACCGCTGTTTTGCGCCGACCGCGCGACCGTGGTTGGCCGACTGGATCAAAGATTTGGCGAACGCCAGATCCTGATCGGCCTGACGACCAGTACGACGATGCTGGAACTTTGGGCCGCCGAAGACAGCGGCCGTTTTACCGTTTTGATCACCGATGCCCGGTCGCGCAGTTGCATCATGGCCAGCGGCACCGAACTGATGATCGACTACCCCGATCCGCCGGGCCTGGATGTCCGCAACTGATCGCTACCTCAGATCGTAGCGCTTCAGCACTTTGTCCACCGTCTGGCCGTCGCCCAGCGGCACACCTGACTTGGTGGCGTAATCCTCGAAACCCCGGCTTTGGTAATAGGCCAGCCCGCCGCTGTTGTCGGCGCGGATATTGGCATTGATCCAAGCATAGCCCAGTTTGCGCGCCGCCTTTTCGGTTTCCCGGAAAAGAGCAGAGCCAATGCCCAGTCCGGCGCTGCCCAGCCGGGCAAAAGTGGCAATTTCCGCGGCCTCGTCCGGCAGGTAATCCGCCGGTTCGATCCATTGGAAACCCACAACCGTCCCGTCCTCGGTTTCCGCCAGGTGCCATGCGGCCCGCTCCGGGGTCTGGGTCATCCAGGTCCGCAGATCTTCGGTGCCAAGGGGCGAAGTCAGCGCCGTCGTTCCGCCCGCGGCGATGATCTCGTTCAACAGTTCAGCCATCGGGCGGGCATCCAGCGGGCCAGCCGGGCGGACGGCGAGTTTCATCGCGGCATCTCCTGCAACAATTCGCCCAAGCGGGCAGTGAATTCGGCGCGCACCTCGACCGGTGGGCGCAACCGGATCTGAAGATCTGCGATCATGTCATGATCCGGTGTGCCGAAAAACTTGTTGGCCTCGGCCCGGCTGAACCCGGCGATCTGTGTCGCCTCCATCCATGCGCTGATGCTGTCGGCCTTCTTGATCTGCTTTTTCAACCGGGGCGGCGTGGCGGCCTGCAATCCAAACCGGATGTGGATCGCGGCGGACAGACGTTTGTCCAATTCCTCATACCCCGGCCCGACCGCGGCCTTCACGGGCGAGATCATGTCGCCGATCACGTATTCAGGCGCGTCATGCAGTAGCGCAGTCAGCCGTTCCGCCGGGCGCGCGTTCGGGCACAGGCGGCCAAAGATCACCTCGACCAGCAACGAATGTTCAGCCACCGAATAGGCATAGTCGCCCCGCGTCTGGCCGTTCCAACGGGCGACAAAGGCAAGGCCATGCGCGATGTCCTCGATCTCGATGTCGACCGGGGTGGGATCCAGCAGGTCCAGCCTGCGCCCCGATAACATCCGTTGCCACGCTCGTGCCTGTTGTTTCGCCATGTCGTTCCCCGCGCCGTCCAGCCGGCGCCTGACTACGGCGCAACGCGGCGCTTGTAAATCGCAGGACAAGCCCTGTCGGCGGCCGGTTGCTGCGGCGGTCAATGGCATTGTGCGCACGGGCTGTGGGTGGTACTTGCACGTCAATCCACCACCCCGGGATTGGGCCGGGCGCATCATCGTATTTGAAGGATTCGAAATGACCCAGGACTACATCGTCAAGGATATTGCGCTGGCCGATTTTGGCCGCAAGGAACTGGATATCGCCGAAACGGAAATGCCGGGCCTGATGGCGCTGCGCGCTGAATATGGCGAGGAAAAGCCGCTGAAAGGCGCACGCATCGTCGGTTCGCTGCACATGACGATCCAGACCGCCGTCCTGATCGAAACGCTGGTGGCGCTGGGTGCCGATGTGCGCTGGGCGTCCTGCAACATCTTTTCGACGCAGGATCACGCCGCGGCGGCCATCGCCAAGGCTGGCGTGCCGGTCTTTGCGATCAAGGGTCAAACACTGGCCGAGCACTGGGATTACCTCGACAAGTCGTTCCTGTTCGAGGATGGCCCCAACATGATCCTTGACGATGGCGGCGACGCAACGCTGTACGTCCTGCTGGGCGCGCGCGCTGAAGCGGGCGAGGACATCATCGCCGTGCCCACCTCCGAAGAAGAAGAGGTCATCAAGGCGCAGATCAAAAAGCGGATGGAAGCAAGCCCGGGCTGGTTCACCAAGACCCGCGACCAGATCATGGGCGTGTCCGAGGAAACCACCACCGGTGTGAACCGCCTGTATCAGCTGGTGCGCGACGGTCAGCTGCCCTTCCCTGCGATCAACGTCAACGACTCGGTCACCAAATCGAAGTTCGACAACAAATACGGCTGCAAGGAATCGCTGGTTGACGGCATCCGCCGCGCGACCGACACGATGATGGCCGGCAAGGTCGCCGTGGTCTGCGGCTACGGCGATGTGGGCAAAGGCTCGGCCGCGTCGCTGAAAGGCGCGGGCGCCCGCGTAATCGTCACCGAAATCGACCCGATCTGCGCGTTGCAGGCGGCAATGGATGGTTTCCAGGTGACCACGCTGGAAGAGGTGGTCGGCATGGCCGACATCTTTGTCACCACCACCGGCAACAAGGACGTCATCCGCATTGAACACATGCGCGAGATGAAGGACATGGCGATCGTCGGCAACATTGGCCATTTCGACAACGAGATCCAGGTTGCCGCGCTGAAGAACCACAAGTGGACCAACATCAAGGAACAGGTGGACATGATCGAAATGCCGAACGGCAATCGTATCATCCTGCTGTCCGAAGGGCGTCTGCTGAACCTCGGCAATGCCACCGGCCACCCGTCCTTTGTGATGTCGGCGTCCTTCACCAACCAGGTTCTGGCGCAGATCGAACTGTACAAGAACGGCGACAACTACGAAAACAAGGTCTACATCCTGCCCAAGCATCTGGATGAAAAGGTCGCGCGCCTGCACCTTGATCGTATCGGTGTCAAGCTGAGCAACCTGTCGACCGAGCAAGCCAGCTATATCGGGGTGCAACCCGAAGGCCCCTTCAAGCCCGAGCACTATCGCTATTGATCGGGGATTGGCCGGGACGGGTCATCCCGTCTTGGCCACCACCGCGCCGTCATCGGTTGGCAACCAGCGGTCCAGCATGTGTAGCAAATCTGCGCGGCGGACCGGCTTGGACAGGAAATCGGACATGCCTGCCGCAAGGCAGGCTTGTTCGTCTTCGGGCAGCGCATTGGCTGTCAGGGCAATGATGGGGCAACTGACCGCTCCGGCCTGTGCCTCGATCCTGCGGATCTCTTGCGTGGCGTCGAGACCGTTCATGACAGGCATCGACACATCCATCAGGACCAGATCGGGCTGCACACTCTGAAAAAGCGCGACGGCTTCTCGCCCGTTGCCAGCCATTTCCAGCCTTAGTCCCGACCGCCCCAGCAGCTTTTCCAGCACCAGTCGGTTGGTGGCATTGTCCTCGGCCACGAGGATCGTACGGCCTGCGTGGGGCTGCCCGTCCGGTTGGGCGGGTACATCGGGTTCAACGGTTGGCTTGCCGGGGTGCGCGCCCAGCGCGGAACAGAGCGTGGTCGCCAGCACACGCGGGTCCAGAGGTTTGCGAAGCGTGCTTGTGATCCCCAGGGCCTTTAACCGCTCTCCGGCAATATCCTGACCGGGGCTGACCATCAGGATCAGGGGCAGATCCGTCGCGGATTGTTGCAGCTGTTGCAGGGTCGGACCGGTCAGCGCATCGCCCAAAAGGCAGATATCGGGCGGCGTTCTTTGCTGTTGCAGAGCGATGACAAGCCGGCGGGCACCGTCAAGATCGCGCGCGAAGATCGGTTTGGCGTCCAGATGTTCCAAGGTGCCGCGCAACGCCCTGCGGCTGACGTCCAGCCCTTCGACCACAAGGATCCGGCGACCGGACAAGCGGCTGCGCACATCGGTCCAGAACGCCTGATCTTCCTCCGGCGATTCCGAGACCTCGGTCGGGAAGCGGAATTCGAAAACCGAACCGATGCCTTGCCGGGACCGCGCGGTCAGCGTGCCGTTCAGCAACCGGGTCAGGCGCAGCGTGATTGCCAGCCCAAGCCCCGTCCCCTCGAACTGCCGCGTGCGGCCGTCTTCGATCTGGGCAAATTCTTCGAAAATGTGGTCCAGCATGTTTTCAGGAATGCCGACCCCAGTGTCCGAGATCTTGATCGACAGGTCGCCATGGTCGGTCAGGCCGATCCAGATATGAACATGGCCTTTCATCGTGAACTTGACCGCGTTGCCGATGACGTTGAGCAGGCATTGGCGCAAGCGGGCCGGATCGGTGACCACGTGAAAGGGGGGCGGCACGGTGTATTCAACGATCACATCGACCGATTTCGCCGTGGCCGAGGGCGCAAAAAGCGCTGCGGCATCCTGAATCAGCGCGATCAGGTCACAGCTTTCTTTGTGCAGCCGCATCTTGCCCGCCTCGACCTTGGAAAAATCGAGGATGTCGTTGATGATCGACAACAGCGCCACAGAGGATTGCGTGATCGTCCGACTCAGACTGCGTTGTTCATCATCCAGATTGCCCTGTTCCAGCAATTCGGCCATGGCGATGACCCCGTTCATCGGGGTCCGGATCTCATGGCTCATGTTTGCAAGGAATTCCGCCTTGGTGCGTTCGGCGTCTTCGGCCCTTTGGCGGGCGGTTAAAAGAACGCGGTTGGACTGTCGCAGTTGTAGCCAGAAAACCACAAGGAATCCGACCGGGACCAACATGCCCGAAATCACGATCAGGCCGACAGATAGCACCAGATTGCCGAACAGCGGCTGAATTTCATGAGCAGCCTGCGTGACATCGGTATAGACCTCCAGCACGCCCAGAAGGGTGTCGCCGTCCATTATCGGATAATAGGTTTCGGCAAAATGTTCAGGCCGGTCGCCGCCGCCGGTATCTGTGAATACCTCGGTCGCGGGTTTGCGCGTCGCCAGAACCTCGGCCAGTCGCCCGCCTATGACGTTGGGCGCATGGGACGATGGCAGCGCCGCGCGCCCGTCCTCAGCCGTGGCAGTGTCGAAGACCAGCGTGCCTTGACGGTCGAAGACCTTGAACCGAAAGACATTGTCATCCCGCATTTCGCGCCGGACAAAGGCCCATTCCGACTCGCTGAGCGCGCGCTGGCCTAGCAGGGCATTCAGCGCCGAGCTGTCATTGGCCACATGCCGCACCCAAAGCCGCGCCCAGTTTTCCGCCCGCAGCAACAGTTCATGTTCTGAGGTCTTGATCGCAAGCCTGTTGCCCTGCCACAGGCAGGTTGCCAGGGCAAGCACGGTCAGGAGGATCGCGAAGAAGGTACGGATCATGGCCACCGCGCCGGTTGAGGTTGCGCGGTGACCCTAGCCCCGTCCGGGTTAATAATGTGCGAGCAAAGAAAGACGCGCCATCAGCCCGCCGATGTCAGGGGCGAGACATAGCCTTCGCGCAGCACATCGGGATCATAGGCTTTGCGGGCAAAAACCTCACGCACCATCGGTTCGAAATGCGCAAGGGGCAGGCTGTCATATTCGGGATCAAAGCTCGACTGGTCCCAGCGTTCGCAGAACCGGGCACAGCTGTCATAGCAGGGGTGTTCCTTGAACCGGTCGCGCGCATTGCGGTCCCAGCCATAATGATGCCCATAGTAGAAGCTTTGGAAAATGCCGTGATGTTCCACAACCCACGCCACGTCCCAACGCACGAATGGCCGTATGACCTCGGCCGAGAACCGGTCATGGTTCTGCGGCGCAAGCCCGTCGCCCACGTCATGCAACAGCGCGCCAACGATCCAGTCGATGTCCGCGCCGTCGCGTTCCGCGCGGGTGGCCGATTGCAGGCCGTGGGTCAGCCGGGTGATGCGGTATCCTTCCAACGAGACTTCGCCCTGACGGCGCAATTCGTCCAGAACGCGGTCAGGGGTCAGCGCAAGGTAAGGCTTTTCCAGCTTTTCCAGCAGTTCATAGTCTTCCTTGGTGCCGTGCTTCATCTCGGTGAAGCTGACGGTGCGGGTCTCACTCATGCGGTGCCCTCCTGTGTCGCGTACATGCCGACCTTGCCCATGGCGCCAGCGGCCAGCGTCTTTGCCTGATGACTGCGCACTTCGTCGTATAGCGCAAGGTCCTGCGGGTCGAACAGCCGGGTTGGCCCGGCCACATTGATCCATCCGCGCGAGGAATCGCGGCCCCTAACCAGCATGGCATAATCGCGTCCCTCGACGGATTGTTTTACCTCGGGTGTCACATAGCGGATCGCCACACCGATGCGCCGGTCCGCTGAACGGTTCGGCCCCGACGCGTGAAAGCAACGCCCGTGATGAAAGGACATCTGTCCCGGTGCCAACGGAGAGTGAACCGCCGCGTCTTCGTCCACCCCGTCGATTTCCTGTCCCCGGGACAACAGGTTGTCCTCACCAAAGGTGTCACGATGGTCGACGATATGACCAGCGTGACTGCCCGGAATAAAACGCATGCAGCCTGCCTGAATCGAAACATCGGACAGGGCAATCCACGCGGTGACCTCTTCGTCGGTTTCGCCCATTCCCCAATAGGTCAGGTCCTGATGCCAGCTGACGACCGAACTGGTACCCGGCTCCTTGATGAACAGTTCGACACTCCAGACCAACAGGTCGGGGCCTAGCACATCGCTGACCATGTCCAGCACCCGTGGCGTGCGGGCGATTTCTGCCAGCATGGGGATGACCAGCTGACCATTCACCCGAAAGAACTGGGCAAGGTCGTGGCCACCCGCCCCGTCGGCGTTGTTTCGTTCAAGGCTTTCCACCCGGGCGCGCCATGCTGCGGCCTCGTCCCGGTCAAAGGCGGTCAGTCCGCCGACAAACCCGTCGCGCGCGTAGGCGGCTTTCTGATCTTCCGTCAGCATGTCCATCTCCCTTTTTGGTTACCCGACAGGCTCGCCATTCAGAGGGGATGATTCTTTTCCACTGGCGACGTGAGGGCTGTCGATTCCCGGCAACGGGGAACAAGGTGTCCGCATTTCCCTTGCCAATCATGGCGTCCTGCGGCCACGATGGCATCGCACGGCCGCCAGATGGCCGGACATCGACACAAATTGCGCCGGTCCGCCGCCGCACACGAAAAGAGGGAGTGAACATGGGAAAGCGCGACGAACTGATCGCCAAATACGCCGAGGACCTAAAGACCAAGTGCGGCATGGAGCCGGACATGGACCTGCTGACCAAGGTCACCATCGGCTGCGGCCCGGCCATCTACAATGCCGACGCCTCGACGGTCGCGTCTTCGCAGGAAAGTGAGCTGGAAACGGTCAAGGACAACTTCCTCGTCAAGAAGCTGGGTCTGTCGGATGGCCCCGAGCTGATGGAGGCCATCAACTCGGTGATCGAGACCTATGGCAAGTCCGAGCGCAACAAGTACCGTGCGGTCGTCTACTACATGCTGACCAAGCATTTCGGCAAAGAAGCCGTCTACGGCTGATCGCGTCGGAATCGCAGGTACAGCCCCCGGTCCACGCCGGGGGCTTTTTCGTTTCCGACGCCGGGCGTCCGGCAATTGACTGAAATTGCGCCTATTCCCGATTTGCTTGGCGGACCGTGGCGGCGTAACGTCTTCATGACTGGCCAGAAAGGCCGGACCCAAGGAATTCATTACACGTGTGGTGCGTAGGGAGCACGTGGGTGAGCGGGGGGTTCCGGACGTCTGGAATCCCCCGTTTCAATACCGGCAAGTTGGGGTGCGCCATGAACGCGCGCGCCCCGGGGCGGTCATCAGAACAGCGTCAGCACCAGTCCCATCAGGCCGCAGGCCAATGTCGCATAGCCACCGTCGATCAGCGTGAGCTTGAACGGACGCAGCGAATTGGCGTTGTTCAGCGCGATCCACGGCGAAATCAGGAACAACCCGATCCCAAGGCCGGATAGCAGGCCCCCGCCAAGCGTTTCGATCCCGCTGGCAGCAAAGACATGGCGCATCATGCCCGCGACGACGACTTGCATGACAAAGGTCAACACCATGACGCCCGGCTTCATACCGCCGCCTTCGGGATTGCCGTCGGCATCCAGCGCCACGCCCGAAGCTTGTTTCCAGGGTTCGGCCAGGCTCATGTACCAGACCGCGCCCGCCGCAAAGGCAAGGACGGCGGCAAGGACGATATTCACAAGTTCCATCATGAATAAGCTCTCCGGCTTGGTCCGCAGTGCTCGGGGCCCGGCGGATAAACGTCAGTCGGCAACAGCCCTTTGGCCGTCCCGGTCGATATACCCCAGATTGCCAGAATCCCCGAGTCACTTGATCCGCCCCATTGGGTCAAAGCTCAGGCATTCAGCCCTGCAAGACCGCAGATCACCTGCCATTCCTCCGGGGTTACGGGCTGCACCGACAGGCGCGAATTCCTGACAAGGATCATCTCGGACAGGCGCGGATCTTCCTTGATCTGGTCCAGCGTCACCGGATTGCGTGCCTTTTCCAATGCCTTGATGTCCACGCATTCCCAACGGTCGTCGTCGGTTGTGCTGTCGGGATGGGCCTCGGCGATCACCTCGACGGTGCCCACCACGGCTTTTTCCTTTTGCGAGTGATAAAAGAACCCCCGGTCGCCTTTGGCCATCTCGCGCATGAAATTGCGCGCCTGATAGTTGCGCACGCCGTCCCATTCCTCGCCCGAGTCGCCCTTGGCAACCTGATCCTCCCAGGACCAGGTCGACGGCTCGGACTTGAAAAGCCAATAGCGCATCAGATCACCTTGTTCCACGCGGTCAGGGTGACGCTCTGGAACAGGCCCGCCTTGGCGTAGGGATCGTTTGCGGCCCAATCCTCGGCGGCGGCCTTGTCGGCGACGTCGAGGATCACCAGCGATCCGATCATCTGGCCTTCGTCGTCCAGCAGCGGACCGGCCTGCGACACGACCCCGGTGGACTTCAGATAGTCGACATGGGCGGGGCGTGTGTCCTTGCGGATCTGGAGCGCGCCGGGTTTGTCGTGGGCAATCAGGGCAATCAACATGTCATTCATCCTTGAGTGGTCGAGAAAGCAGGGCATCCATGGCCTGCGGAACGGTCAGTTGGCCCTGTGTCAGGTCCGCCACGGCGGTGCAGACCGGCAAGGGCAGGGCCCGGTCGTGGGCGATCCGCGCGGCGGCACGGGCCGTGGCGGCGCCTTCGACGGTCACCTCCGGGTCAAAGGCCATACCCCGACCCAGAGACAGGCCGAACCGATAGTTGCGCGACATGTCCGAGGTGCAGGTCAGCGTAAGGTCGCCCAGCCCCGAAAGACCGGTCAGCGTTTCGGCCCGCGCGCCCAGCGCCACCGCCAGTCGCACCATCTCGGCAAAGCCGCGGGTCATCAGCGCAGCGCGGGCGCTGTCCCCCAGTCCGGCACCGATACAGGCCCCGCAGGCGATGGCGATCACATTCTTCAGCGCGCCGCCCAGTTCGGCTCCGGGCATGTCATTGCTGCGATACAACCGCAGCACCGGCGTAGACAGCGTTTCTTGCAGGCGATGGCCGCGCGTTTCATCACCACAGGCCAGCGTCAGCGCCGTGGGCAGGCCCTTGGCAATGTCGGCAGCAAAACTGGGACCGGTCAGCACGGCGGGCGTGGCCCCGGGTTTGCGTCCGGCAATCAATGCGGACGGGCCGATCCCTTCTGTCAGGTCGATGCCCTTGCAACAGGCAACCAGCGCCTTGCCTCGCAAGGGGTCGTCGATGCGGTCCAGCAGGTGCGACAGTTGTTGCATCGGTACGGCCAGCAACAGCGTCCGTGCGCGGGTGGCCTGTTCGAGGTCGTCGGTGATCGTCACGGACGGTGGCAGGTCGACACCCGGAAGCCGGGGGCTTTGCCCCGTTTCGCGCAGCACGCTGGAATCCCTCGCCCAAAGCGTCACCGGTCCCTTGCGCCCCAGCGCCACCGCAAGCGCGGTGCCAAAGGCTCCGGCGCCAAGGACCGAAACGCTCATGCCTTGGCCCCTTTCTTGCCGGATCCGATCAGCGGTGCCGCCGCGCGGTCCAGCGGCCAGCGGGGGCGTGCGGAAAGACCCATGTCATGGGTCACGCCCAAGCCCAGCAACTCGCCACCGGCATAGGCAATCATCGCGGCATTGTCGGTGCACAGGCGCAGCGGTGGGGCCGTAAACCGCAGCCCGGTGTCCGTGCAGAGGCTTTCCAGCGCACCACGCAACACCTGATTGGCCGCGACCCCGCCCGCCACCGCCAGCGCCGGTTCTTCCGGTGCCTCGTCCTTGTACTTGGCGATCGCGCGGCGTGCCTTTTCCGTCAGAACATCCCGCACGGCCGCCTGAAATCCGGCGCATAGATCCGCCACGTCCTGTGCGTGCAAACCGCCCTGATCGGCGATCAACTGGTCGCGCTGGCGCATCAATGCGGTCTTGAGCCCCGAAAAGCTAAGATCGCATCCCGGGCGATCCAGAAGAGGGCGGGGAAAGCGGAACCGCTTTTCATCGCCCTTGCGTGCCTCGGCCTCGACCGAGGGGCCGCCGGGCTGTGGCAAGCCCAACAGTCGCGCGGTCTTGTCAAAAGCCTCTCCCGGTGCGTCGTCGATGGTGCCGCCAAGGCGTGTGAAATCCTCTGCGCTGCGGGCGATCAGGAACTGGCAATGCCCGCCCGACACCAGCAGCATCAGGTAAGGATAGCGCAACCCGTCGGTCAGGCGCGGGGTCAGCGCATGCCCGACAAGGTGGTTCACACCGACCAGCGGCTTGCCCAGCCCCGAGGCCAACCCCTTGGCCAGCATGACCCCCGACAGCACGCCGCCGATCAGCCCCGGCCCCGCCGTGACGGCCACTGCATCCACCTGATCCAGCGTCACGCCTGCCTTGGCCAAGGCGTCTTCGACGCAGAGGTCCAGCCGTTCGGCATGGGCGCGGGCCGCGATTTCCGGCACGACGCCACCAAAGTCCGCGTGCAGGTCGGCCTGTCCGCGCACGACAGAGGACAGCACTTCGCGCCCGCGCAGCAGCGCGGCGGCGCTGTCGTCACAACTGCTTTCCAAGCCAAGGATCAGGGGAGATGTCATCCGGCGTTCCCGTTGCGTATCATGGCGTCTGCAGGTACCACCCACAGAGGCGCCCCACAATCCCGGAGGCTCCATGCCTGATGCCCTTCCTGTCCTGTTGATGACCCGGCCACGCCCGGCCTCCGAGAGGTTTGCCGAGGAATTGCGCCAGAAAGGGCTGCGATTTCGCTGCGTGATTTCGCCAGCATTTGCCGTTGAACCGACGGGGCCACTGCCCGATGTTTCGGCCATGCGGGGCCTGATCTTTACTTCGGCCAATGGGGTCATGGCATGGCGGAGTCTTGGCGGATCATCGGATCTGCCCGCCTATGCGGTTGGCGCGGCCACGGCCCGTGCGGCAGAGGCATCAGGGATGCGGGCGCACAGCGCTGGCGGGTCGGCGGATGATCTTGTTGCGTTCATTGCCCGGGAAAATCCACCCGGACCCTTGATGCACCTGCACGGGCATCATGTGACGGGCGAGGTGGCCGGGCGGCTTGGCGATGCGGGCATCCCCTGTTTCAACGCGGTGATCTACGATCAACCGGAACAGGTGCTGACGGATGAAGCGCGCGATGCCCTTGCCGGGGACACCCCCGTGGTGCTCCCGGTCTTCTCTCCCCGGACGGGCGAGTTGCTGGCCAAGGAATACGCAGAAGCGCCTCTTCTTGTCGCGGCCATGAGTGAAGCTGTGGCCAACGCGCTTGGACCGCTGCATAAACAGGAATTGAAAGTGGCACGGCGGCCCGAGTCGGAGGCAATGAAGGAGGTTGTCTCGGACCTGCTGAAACGGGCGCTGGCAGGAGACTATTGATACGGTCCGCGTGTTCGGGCCGAAGTGTTTTCGAGGGGAAAAGATCACGTGGCCAAGTCAAAGAAGGATACCCCCGCCGACAAGGTTGGGACCGATGACAGCCTGCCCGAGGTGGATACGCTGACCTCCGGTGCCGATGCAGCCGAAGACAGCCTTGCCGCAGAAGCAGGTCAGGAAACGATCACCGCGGCAGAGGCGGACAAGGTGGCAGCGGCAGAGGACGTTGAGCCTGCCGCCGAAACCGGCGATCCTTCGGATACGGACCCGGATGCCGATCAGGTCTTTGACAAGGCCGAAGACTCTGTTCCGCATGACGGTGGGGATCTTGCCTCGGGCGCGGCGGATGACCGGGTGGCGCCGGACCTGACAGAGCCTGCGGACGACACGCTGGCCGCGGAAATGGCCGCTCCGGCCCCAGAACCCCAAACGGTTCGCGAAACCGTGGTGGAACGCAAGGGTGGCTTTGTCCCGATGCTGCTGGGCGGTGTCGTGGCGGCGGGGATCGGCTTTGTTGCCGGGTCCTACCCGGATCTGCCCTTCATGGGGTCGGGTGCCGCCGAAGAAGATCCCTTTGTCACCGAAACCCGGGCCGCGCTGCGGTCGCAGGTCGAGCAGATCGAAAATCTTGCCAAGCGTGCTGCCGATACGGACAAGGCGCTGGGCGGCATCGACATCGCGCCGCTGGGCACCTCCGTGACCGCCCTTGAGACCGGATTGGCGGATCTGCGGACCAAGATGACCGCTGTCGATGACAATCTGACCCGCGTTGGCCAGCAGCTGGGCGCGCTGGACACCCGTCTGACCGCGCTTGAAAAACAACCGCTGGCCGATGCTGTCTCGCCCGAGGCGATTGCCGCCTATGAACGTGAGCTTGACGCTTTGAAGGCGCAGATCGCCGCGCAGCAGGGCACGATGGCCGCCGCCCGCAAAGAGGTCGAGGCGATGGCCGCCCGCGCCCGCGAGGCAGAAGTCAGCGCCGAAACCCGCGCCAAGCTGGCGGCCAGCCGTGCCGCGTTGGCGGACCTGACGGTGCGGGCCCGCGATGGCCGCCCCTATGCCGAACCGCTGGCCGTGCTGAACGCCAACGGCGTGGCCGTTCCCGCCGCGCTGAGCGGAGGCGCGGACGAGGGTTTGCCGACTGTGTCGACACTGATCTCGACCTTCCCCGATGCTGCACGCGATGCGTTGTCCGCGGCTCGCGCCGCCGGGGCAGATGGAACCGAGGCCGGTGGGGTCGGCGGTTTCTTCCGCACCCAACTGGGCGCGCGTTCGGTCACTCCGCGCGCGGGGGATGATCCCGATGCCGTCCTGTCGCGAGCCGAGGCTGCGCTGCGTGGCGGGGATCTGAACACCACGCTTGCGGAAATCGAAACCCTGCCCGACGTGGCACGGGACAAACTGTCCGACTGGGTGGCTCTGGCCACGTTGCGGCGCGATGCGCTTGCCGCGGCGGCCGATCTCGCCCAGCAACTGAACCAGGAATAAGGGTCGGCATCATGCTTTGGTCACTTATCAAGATCGTTGTGTTCGTCGCGCTGGTCGCGGCGCTGACCCTTGGCGCAGGCTATCTGCTGGAAAGCCAGGGCGGGGTGCAGATCACCGTTGCCGGGATGGAATATACGCTGGGACCGCTGCAATCGGTCATGGCGGCGATTGTCGTGGTTTTTGGTGTCTGGCTGTTCTTCAAGCTGTTCACCCTGCTGATCGCGACGCTGAAATTCATCAACGGCGATGATACCGCGCTCAGCCGCTACTTTGACCGCAACCGCGAACGCAAGGGATATCAGGCCCTGTCCGAAGGGCTGATGGCGCTGTCGTCCGGTGAGGGCCGTCTGGCCATTGCCAAGGCAACAAAGGCCGAGAAATACCTGCACAAGCCCGAGCTGACCGACCTGATCACCGCACAGGCCGCTGAGATGGTGGGCGACCGTCGCAAGGCCGAAGAGGTCTACAAGCGCCTGCTGAAGAATGACTCGACCCGTTTCGTCGGCATCCGCGGGATCATGAAGCAAAAGCTGGCCACCGGTGACACCGACACGGCGCTGCAACTGGCCGAACGCGCCTTTGCGATCAAGCCCAAGCACGCCGAGGTTCAGGATACGCTGCTGCAACTTCAGGCGGAAAAGCATGATTGGGCCGGTGCGCGCAAGACACTGGCAGCCAAGCTCAAGCACGGCGCCCTGCCGCGTGACGTCTACAAACGCCGCGACGCGGTGTTGGCACTGTCGGCCGCGACCGAGATCGACGATGCCGAAGCCAGCGGCAAGGCCGCCGAAACCGCAATCGAGGCCAATCGCGCCTCGCCCGATCTGGTGCCCGCCGCTGCCCTTGCGGCCCGCGCCTATATCGCCCAAGGGCGCAAGCGTAACGCGATCAAAGTGCTCAAGAAGGCATGGGAATCGCATCCGCATCCGGACCTTGCCGCCGCCTTTGCCGAAATCGAGCCGAATGAAACCCCGGACCAGCGCATCCAGCGCTTTGTCCAGCTGACGCGCATCCAGCCCGAGCATCGCGAAACGCGCTTGCTCAAAGCCGAGCTGAACCTCGCGGCTGAAAACTTCCCCGAGGCGCGCCGCGCGCTGGGTGACCTGCTGGACAAGAACCCGGATGCACGTGTTCTGGCGATCATGGCCGCAATCGAAAAGGGCGAAGGCGCGAAGGACGCGGTTGTGCGCGGCTATCTTGCCAAGGCGCTGACCGCGCCGCGCGGGCCGCAGTGGGTCTGTGAAAAGTGCAATACGATCCACGCGGAATGGACGCCGATCTGTTCCAACTGCTCGGCCTTTGACACCCTTAGCTGGACCACTCCGCCGCAATCCGAGGTTGTCCTGCCCGCCGGTGCCGACATGCTGCCGCTGATTGTTGGCGCGCTGGAGGACAAATCCGACGAGCCCGCAAGCGAGGCGGCGGATGTTGTCGACCTTGATCCCGAGGCCCCTGCGACGACCGCCCCGACCGAGGCCAAACCCGCGAGGCCCGAACCGGAAGATGCCGAAGTGATCGAACCAGAGGCCGCCAAAGACCCCGAGAAGGAAGGCGCAAAATAGCCCTTCCCCTTGCGCGGCCCGTTTGCTAATAGGCCGCGCACCACATCCGCTGTATCCCTGACGGACAGCGGGTCGTGACAAGAAGAGTGCCGGTGTAGCTCAGCTGGTAGAGCACGTCATTCGTAATGATGGGGTCGGGGGTTCGAGTCCCTTCACCGGCACCACTCTTCGCCTTTCTCCCTCTTCACGCGCTGACCGCTGGACCGATGCGAAAACCGACTTGGCGTCGACGGATCGGTTTCGCTTCGCTAGGCTTTGACCCAAGGGCATGTTGCGGCATGTGCGACTCGGTCAGGGTGCGAAGGGGAACGGGTGATGTTCAAGGCGGGACTGGTGCTGTTGACGGGTTTGTCGGGGATGTCGGCTTGGGCTGATTTCGTGACCGGGGACGCGCTTGTGATTGGCAACGCCCGATATGGCGCGTTGCAAGGCGCTTTTGGCCCGGAGGAGGTCGGGCAGGTCGCCAAGGCGCTGTCCTTGCGTGGGCAAGAGGTGGTGTCGCTGGCCAATGGCGGGCATCTGCCGATGCAACAGGCTCTGGCAAGCTTTGCCGATACGATTGCCGAAGGTGAAGCCCCGCTTGTTGTCGTTCTGTCGGGCCGGTTCGCGGTGGGCGGCAGCGGCCCGGTCTTGCGGCCCGCAGGGCGCGCTGCTGCGATGCAAGAGGGATTGGCACTCGGCGATGTGCTGGCGGTTCTGGCGCAAAGCCCGCGTCGCGCGTTCCTCGTGCTGGGCGCGGACGAGGGGGCAGCAGCGCTGGACGGGATCGATATCCCCGAAGGTGTGACCGTGATCCGTGGTCCGTCAGAATCGATCGCCCGGTTTGCCGCGCGTGAAATGGCGCAGCCCGGTCAGCGGTTGCGACGCACGGCATCAGCGCATGGCCTGTCGCTGGCAGGTTACGTGACCGAAGGTCTGACCGTGCTGGATCACACCGAGGTGCGCCCGCCCACCCAAGCCGAACAGGCCGCAGCGCGCGACCGGGCGCTGACGGCGGACAATGCAGCATGGCGGGCGGCGGCGAAGGCGGCAACGGCAGAGGCGATGCTGGCCTATCTCGATAGCTATCCCGAAGGCGCTCATGTGGCTGAGGCGACCAAGGGCATCGCCGTAGCGGCCCTGAAGGCGGCGGAATCCGATCTGGCGCTGAATCTGGGCGCGCGTAAAACCGTTCAACGGCAACTGGTGGCACTGGGGTTCGATACGCGCGGTATCGACGGGATCTTTGGACCCGGCACGCGGGCTGCACTTGCCGCGTGGCAAAAGCAGGTCGGGGCTCAACCGACAGGTTTTCTGGATGCGGCGCAAGTGGCGCAACTGTCCGAAGCGGCCGCAAAGCTGCCCGCCCGTCCGGCCCCTGCGCGCCCGGTCGCTGTTCGTGCGACGGTGCCCGCCGGAGAAGCCGCCACATGGCGCATGGCGCGGGGAGAGCAGGGTTTGCGCAACTATCTGGGCCAGTATCCGAACGGGACCTACGCCCGGCGGGCGCGGGTGCTGCTTAGCAATTTGCAGCGCGGTTCGGGGCAGTAACAATTCTGGGCCAGAGGCCTAGTTTTCGCGGGCATCGCGCAACTTGCGCGCCGCGATCATCTCTTTCAGCACCTCTTGGCGCGGACGCCAGTTGTACTTGTCGTCGGCGCGGGTGCCTTCCCAATGCAGCTTGCCGCCATTGCGCCAAGGGTCAAGGATCACCCCGTCATAGATCGTGTCACCACGTTTGGTGACCACGGCAGAATGGTGGATGATCCGGAACGGTGTCCGCGGAGAAATCGCGCGCTGGATGCTGAGGGTGCGAAAGTTCTCTTGGCTCAGACGCCGGTGCAGATCCTCGGCCCAGTGGTTGCAGAGGCCGCGCTGACGTTCGCCGTTGTGAACCTTGGCGTTGTGGATCAGTGGCGGGTCGGTGACCTCGTATTCCTGCTTGAGCTGAACCGAGTATTGAAAGGCGATGCGCGCCGCACGTTGCGCTTCGCCCGGATCAACCTCGGGGCCCAGCGCGCGGATCCGCGCAGACAGGGCGTCGATGTCGGTCTGGTCAAAGGACGCGCTGACGGTGGTACAGGAGGCCAGCGCAAGTGTGACCAGCCCAAGGGCCAAAGCAACGATACGCGTGATCTTCATCTTTCACCCCCGGGCGATGCGTTAGCCGGGCCTGGGCGCAGGTCCGGCCTTTGGCCAAAGGCATACCCATGGCGGCCCGGACAGGCCAGTCCCCAAAGCCCTTTCGCCCCGTCCTGATGCAGCGTGGCCCCGGGGGCGGCCCGTCAGGAACAGCCGTCAAGGCTGCGGGTGCCGTCGTCGATGTCTTTCAACAGGCGGCGCATGACCTTGCCCGTGGGCGTGATCGGAACCTCGTCGACGAACTGGATGGCGCGCGGTGTCTTGTAGGCGGCAAGGTGTTTGCGGCACTCATTGGCCAGATCGTGGGCGCTGACCTTGGCTCCGGGCCGCACCACTACGTAGGCTTTGGCGATTTCGCCCTTGGTTTCGTCCGGAACGCCGCCGACTGCGGCCATGGCCACGGCGGGGTGTTTGCACAGCGTTCGCTCCAGTTCGACGGGGTAGATGTTGAACCCTGCGGTAAGGATCATATCCTTTTTGCGATCCACGATTGTCAGATAGCCGTCGGCGTCACGGGTGACGATGTCACCGGTGTGCATCCAGCCATCCGGGCGGATGGTTTCGGCAGTGGCCTCGGGGTTGTTGTAATAGCCCTGCATGACCAGCGGGCCGCGGAGCATCAGCTCTCCGGCCTCACCGTCGGGCAGGTCGCGATCGGGGTCTTCGGCGTCGACCACGCGGGCCGACATGCCGGGATAGACCGGGCCGATGGTGCCGGGCTTGTTGATTCCCAGCGCGGGGTTGGCCGCACCGCCGCCGGTCAGTTCGGTCATGCCCCACATCTCCAGCACGGGCACGCCGGTCCTTTCGGTGAATTCCAGCGATTTGGCGGCGGGCAGGGTCTGGCCACCGACGGTGCAGCGGTTCAGAGACGACAGGTCGTATTTCTCAAGATCGGGGTGGGCGAGAAGGTAGTAGTAGCCGGTCGGCACGATATCCATCACCGTACCGCGATATTCCTGAATCGCATTCAGCATTCCATGTTCGGAGAAACGTTCAAGCAGCACCAGCGTCGAGCCGCAGAGGAAATTCGCGTTGAACAGGACCGAGGCATAGACGTGCGGGCAGGGCAGCGGGTTGACGAAGACGTCATTGCGGTTCCTGCCCTGCAACATCGCGGTGTAGGCGGGGTTCAGCAGCAGGCTGCGCTGGGATTGCAGCGCGCCCTTTGGCCGCCCCGTCGTGCCTGATGTGTAACAGATACAGCCCAGATCGTCGCCCGCCACATCAAGCGGGCGGAATGCATGCGTGCCGCTGTCCAGAAGTTCGTCGAAATACAGCGCGCCCAAGGGGGCATCTTCGCCCCAGAGGATCCGATGTTCGACCGAGGGGCAGTCGATTTCCATCACGAAGGGCTTGTCATCCGAGGCGATCAACACCTTCGAGCCGGCATCGTTGATGACATAAGTTAGCTCTTCGGCGGTCAGCATCGAGTTTACCGGGTTCACCACGCCGCCGGCCTTGAGGATAGCGTAATAGGCGACAATCCATTCCCAGGCATTCGGCCCGTAGAGTGTCACCCGGTCGCCGCGTTCAACACCCAACGCGGTCAGGGCGTTGGCCATGCGGTTGGACAGATGCTCCATTTCTATGAACGTCAGGCTGCGGCGTTCGGTGATCAGCGCCGTTTTTGTTCCGTATTGCTTTGCCGCACGCGGCAGCACCTGACCAAGCGCATTGATCATGGCATCCTCCTCCCGATGTGAATGTCAGTCCGGGCGGGGGGCGGATCCTCCTTCCGCCACCCCGCTGCCGTTACAAGGCGAAGGCCTTTTTTGCCGCCGGTCGCTCTTGCAGCCGGTCGACATAGGCCTTGAGGTTCGGCATTTCCGAAAAATCGACCCCAAAGCGTTCGCACATGATGCAGGCATGGCCGGTAATCGTGTCCGCGACGGTGAACGCACCGGCAAGATAGTCGCGGTCGGCCATATGGGCATCCACCGTCTGCACCATGCGCGTCATCAGTTTCAGCGCGCGTTTGGCGTGTTCCTCGGAACGGCGCTCGGGCTTGAGCAGGATGGTCTCGACGACGTAATTGTTCATCGGACCCATGATCATACCTTCGCCATAGTGCAGCCATTGCAGGTAAACCGGGAAGTCCGGTGAGGCGACATCGGGCACCAGTTTGCCCTGCCCGTGGCGGGCGACGAGGTATTGCGCGATGGCGGGGGATTCAAAGATCCGCACATCGCCGTCTTCCAGCACGGGGATGCGGCCGTTCGGGCTGATTTCAAGAAACTCGGGCGCACGCATGGCCGGATCGCCCAGTTTTTCGAACCGGTGCAGTTCAAACTCCAAACCCAGTTCGTATATCAGCCACGCGGTGCGTACGGCGCGGGTGTTCGGGGCAAAATACAGCTTCATGATATCCCTCCTGTGGTCATGACCATTGTGCGGCGCGGGTGGTCTGCGCGGCGTTGGCCTTGGTATATTCGTCTTTCATGCGGGCAATCAGGTCCGCAGCTTGTGGCAGGTCAGTGATGCTGCCGACGCCCTGACCGGCCGACCAGATGTCTTTCCATGGCTTTTTCTCGCCGCCCTCCTGTGCTCCGGCCAGTTCCAGGCCAAGGTCCATCTTGGGGGTTTCGGCGGTCCTGGGGTCGATCCCCGCGGCCTTCAGGCTGCCTTTGAGAAAGCTGGCCGGTACGCCGGAAATCACCGGCGTGTAAACGATGTCTGTGGCGTTGGATTCCAGCAGCATCTGTTTGTAGCCGTCCGAGATCATGCATTCTTGCGTGCCAAGGAACCGGGTGCCGACATAGGCCAGATCGGCACCCATCATCTGCGCCGCAGCCACGTCCGACCCGGACGAGATGCCGCCACCCAGTATCACGGTGCCGTCGTAGAACTGCCTGATTTCATTGATCAGCGCAAAAGGGTTCAGCGTGCCTGCATGGCCCCCGGCACCTGCCGCAACAACGGTCAGCCCGTCGACGCCTGCCTCGACCGCCTTTCTGGCGTGTTTGGCGTTGACGACGTCGTGAAAAACCAGCCCGCCATAGCCGTGTACCGCATCGACCAGCTGCGGATCTGCGCCGAGGATCGACATCACCAGCGGCACGCGATGCCTGACGCAGACCTCAAGGTCGGCTTGCAGCCTTGGGTTGGATGGGTGGACCACAAGGTTGACGCCAAAAGGCGCGGCGGGTTTGCCGGTCTTGGCGGCATAGTCGTCCAGTGCTGTCTTGATCTCCTTGACCCATGTCTCGAACCCCTCGGTCGAGCGCTGGTTCAACGCCGGGAATCCGGCTGCGACACCGGCTTTGCAGCATTCGATTACCAGCTCTGGGCCAGAGGCAAGGAACATCGGTGCGGCGATCACCGGGATCGACAGCCGGTCCTTCAGGGTTTCGGGCAACATGATGGTCTCACTCCCTTTCTGCCCGGCGGTTTATTGGCCCGGCATGGTCTTGCTGTATTCGTGGCGTTTTTCGGCGTTTCTCAGCCGGATTTGACGATGGGCAACAACTCAAAGGTCGCATCCACACCGGCGTGCAGGTCAGTTGCGCCGCCGCGCGCCAGCACCAGCAGCCCCTGCAACGAAATGAACAGCGCCCGCGCCAGCGCATCGGCATCGGTTTCGGGCGCAAGACGACCCATGTCTTTGGCGCGTGTGATCTGACGGGCAAAGCCGGCCTGTATGACGCCAAAACCCCGGTCCAGCGCTTCACGCGCCGGCTCTGCGTCTTTCAGCCCTGCGGTATTGGTCAACAAGCACCCACGCAGTTCCGGTTCCGACCCATGCGGTTCCAGCATGGCATCGAAAAAGCGGCGCAGCGCGGCCAGCGGATCCTCTGCCGCGTCCAGTAGGCGGGCAACGCGCGGCTCTACGACCTTGCCGACATAGTGATCAATGCTGGCGGCCAGCAGCGCGCCCTTGTTTTCGAACCGTCGATAGATTGCCGGTGCCCGCAAGCCCAGCGCGGCCTCCAGATCGCGGGTCGAAACAGCATCCGCGCCCTGTTTCCAGAATATTTCGCTGGCGCGGTCCAGCACCTCGTCGGGTTTGAGTTTTTGTGGTCGGGCCATGGTGTCGCTCTTGCCTTGCCAGCATGTTGGTTATTTGTTAGCGTTCGCTACAAAATCAGTCAACAGGGAAGTTGCAACCATGATCGATGCCTATTTCTGGCCCACACCCAACGGGTGGAAGATCTCTATCGCGCTCGAAGAAATGGGACTCGATTATCGCGTGGTGCCCGTCAACATCCTGCGGGGCGACCAGTTCAGCCCGGATTATCTGAAGATCAGCCCGAACAACCGAATGCCTGCGATCGTCGATCACGCGCCCGCCGACGGGGGCGCACCGATTTCGGTTTTTGAAGGCGCTGCGATCCTGATCTACCTCGCCGAAAAGACAGGTCAGTTCCTGCCCGCCAATCTGCGCGGCCGGACAGAGGTTCTGGAATGGCTGGCATGGCAGGCCGCCGGGGTAGGGCCGATGTTTGGACAGGCCGGGCATTTCAAATTCTACGCGCCCGAGCCAAACCCCTATGGGCTGGAACGCTACACTACCGAAGTTTTGCGCCTTTATGGTGTGCTGGACCGGCGGCTGGAAGGGCGGGACTATATTTGTGGCGACTGTTCCATCGCGGATTTTGCAACATGGCCTTGGGTCGTGACCTACAAAAAGCAGGAAATTGACCTTGGGCAGTTTGCCAATGTCCGCCGCTGGTATGACCTGATGAAAACCCGCCCCGGTCTGCGCCGCGGCTATGATGTGGGCAAAGAGTTCGGCAAGCCTCAGGGCAAATGGGACGACGAGGCGCGCAAGCACCTGATGCCGCGCGCTTCGCAAGAGACAGGCGCCTGACGAGGGCGGTCCGGAGGGGCGGCGTTAAAGCCGCGCCTCGACCACCGTGTTGAACTTGTGCAAGGCCCCTTCGTAACGCCCAAATGTCAGGGCTTCGTTGGTGCCGCTGTTCAGCCCGGATTGCACCGCTTCGTTGATGACGAAATCCTCGTCCAGCGTCACTTCGGTGATCTTGTGGTTGCGCGCCCAATGGGCGGCGTTTTCCGGCGTGATCTCGGATTTCGGGGCCAGCGTGACCATTCGCAGCTCTGTCCGGTCACAGGCCAACGGACGAAAACACAACCAAGCAAGGTGATCCTGCATCAACAGGAACTGCGACGTGGGAAAGACGGTGTACAACAGGTTGGCATGGTCCCGGATTGACCACTGCTCCTGCGGAACATCGGCGATCTGGGGCAGCGACGAGCGTGGCAGGACGGACCGCATGTGATCCCCCAGCATCTGGTAGCTGGACAGGTTATCAAGAAAATGCGGGCCTATGGTGTCCCGGTGCGCGACCTTGAAATGATAGGCCTCGATCCCGCCTTCCATCAGCAGTTTCCAATTCGCCTGCCTGACCATGGTATCGGAATGGGCAATGGCCATATCGGCTGTTCCGCACCAATCGAATTCCTTGGTCAGCGGGGCAAGAAACATGTCGAAATCCGGCGTCGCCTCGGGATCGGCCACGACCCAGACAAAGCCCATCGCCTCATGCGCAGGCAGACGACGCAGCCCGTAAGAGGCCCGGTCGATCCCCGGAAAGCCCGGCTTTTCATGCGGGATTCCCCGCAATTCGCCCTTATTGGACCATGTCCAGGCGTGATAGGGGCAGGAAAAGGCATGTTTGCAGCCTGACGCCTCGCCAACCAGCCGCGCACCCCGGTGACGGCAGACGTTGAGAAAGGCATTTACCTCGCCGTCGCGGTCCCGGGTCAGCAGCACAGGCTTGCCCGCCAAGGTCATCGTCAGATAGCTGCCCGGTTCGGCCAGTTCGCTGGAATGCGCAGCGATCTGCGGCAGTTTCTGAAAGATGGCCGTGTTTTCCGCATCGAAACGGTCGGCGCAGGCGTAGCGTTGCACGGGTGAGGGGTGAACCTCATCGTCAAGAAAGAACTGCCCGCTGTCCTTGAGGCCGTGAAGCTCTTGCAGCAGAGCGATTTCCAAGCTGCGATCCATGCGTGATCCTCCTCAGATGTTGTCGAAATCGCCGTGGCGGCCTGCCCCGTCACGAAAGCGCGCGGCACCGGCAGTTCCTTCGCGGCGGATCGCTTCAAGCCCGTTGGCCCATTCGACCTTGAGCGCGTCGCGAACGGCCATGCCCCGGGTTTCGATGATCGAGCGGCGGTCGGCGCGCACGGCCTCTTGCGGGAACCGCGCGATGTCATGGGCCAGTGCCTCGGCCGCGGCGCGACTTTCGCCTTCGGGCACCACTTTTTCGCACAGACCTATGCGTTCGCATTCGGCGGCGTCGACCTTGCGTCCGGTCATGGCGATTTCCAGCGCGCGGCCCTGCCCGACAAGGCGTGGAAGGCGTACCGAGCCGCCGTCCATCAGGGTGATCCCCCAGCGGCGGCAAAAGACGCCCATATAGGCAGATTCCGCCATGACCCGGATATCGCACCACAGTGCAAGCTCCATGCCTCCGGCCACGGCAGCGCCGTCAATGGCACCGATCACCGGTTTCGACAGTTCCAGTCGCGACGGACCCAAAGGGCCGATCTCGGATCGGGCGTGGCCGATGGGAAAGGCAAGCCAGTCGAAATAGGCCTCGCGCTTTTCCGGATCCTGCAAACTGGCCGCCAGTTTCAGATCCCAGCCGGCGCAGAAATTGCCTCCCTTGCCCCAAAAGACCGCGACACTGGCGGGGCCATCCTCGAATTTTCGGAAGGCGTCGACCAAAGCGATGGCATGGTCCTTGTCCACGGCATTTCGTGCCTCGGGGCGGTCATGGATGATTGTCCAGACATCTCCGTTTTCCTCGATCCGTACCGCCATGGCGTCCTCCTCGCTGGAAACTTACCGATTGGTAAGTGGTAACTTGACGACTGGTAAGTCGTCAAGCTTGCGCCTAGAATGAGGGCAATGAACGTCACGTCTTCGCCGAAACAGAAATTCATCGACGCGGCCTTTCGGTTGTTCGCCGAACGGGGGTTCCATGGCGTGTCACTGGCCGACGTGGCCAGCGATCTGAACCTGACCAAGCAATCGGTGCTGTATCACTTCAAGACGAAAGAGGCGCTTTACGGTGCGGTCCTTGCCAAGATGGCTGGCCATTTCGATGCCATTGTTGCCGACGTCCGTTCCCATAACGGAGACGGACAGACGCGCCTGCGGTACTACCTGACCACGCTTCACGATCACATGCGAAGCCACCCGATGGACGCCCGGCTGATCGCCCGCGAACTGCTGGACAATATCGACCGCGTCGATGACAGCCATCGCTGGTATTTGCGCGATTTCCTTGATGCCAGCGTGGCGCTATTGGCAGAGGTTCCGGGCTGGTCTGACAGCGGGCTGGATGTTCGCATGGCGGCGGTCACCCAATGGATCGGCGCGATCAATTACGCCAGTATCGCGGACCCCACGCTGGGTGCGATTTGGGGAAGCGACCGCCAGAAGGCCGCTTCGGCCGCTTTTCTGGAAACGCTGTTCGCGCAGGCCAGTCGGTAGGCCAGACCGTCAGGTCAGACGCAAAAGGCCGGGCCTGCATGGGCAGGTCCGGCATTTCATTCAGGCAACCGGCCAGAGAGGGTTCAGAGGATGAAATCGTCCTGCGTCAAACCGCTGGTGGCGCTCAGCACGATCCCCGCGTCCGGCGCCAGATCGGCATCGGTGTTGATCTGAACCGTGGTTGTACCGTTCGCGTTTTCGACAACGCGAACCTGATTGGCATCTGTGAATTCATCGGTGCCAACAAAGGTCAGATCGCCGGCCACCATGCCGGACAGGTCGATCAGGTCTTCGCCTTGGGTGAAATCCACGATCCGGTCCGGAAGCGCCACCGGAGAGTCGTTGACATCGTTGAACACGTAGATGTCGTTGCCGTCATTGCCGCGCATCTGGTCACGGCCCAAGCCGCCAATCAGGATGTCATCACCGTCGCGGCCACGCATCAGGTCATTGGCGTCGGTTCCGATCAGCGTGTTATCGCCGTTGTCGCCATCCACGATGTTGAAGACCCGCTCTTCGCCGTCGTCCATCAACTGTGTCCGCGTGACCGGATTGCCTTCTTCGTCAAATTCGAAAGAGATCGTTTCCCAGTTTTTGGCATTGCCGGGGTCCGTAAGAACCTTTGAAACCACATTGCCATTCTCAAGTGTCTCGATCTTGACGTGGCCTTCCTTGTACTCGACGATCCGTTGCACCGCTTCGCCGGTGTCGTCGTGGAACAGGGTGATCTTTGCCCACTTTTGCGCGCCGTCCGGTTTTGTGACCGTTCTCGATACGACCTGACCGTTGGACATGTGGATATCGACGATTTTGCCATCGTCGTAGTTGATGGTGCGCCGGACCACGTCACCGTCGCTGTTGAAGGTCTTGGTGATCGTGTCCCACCGCTTGATATCGCCGCTGTCTTCAAGCGTCTGAAGAAAGATCGAACCGTTGGTGTACCGGTTCGTGCTGACAAGCCCGTTGTCGAATTCGACATGGACCTTGCTGCGATTGTTGTTGGAATCAAATTGGGTTGTCCGCGACGACCATTTATACAGGTCGTCCGGATCGGTTATCCTGACCGTATGGGGCATGATTGTTCTCTGCTCTTGGTTTGCCTGCCTGCGCCGTGGCGGTTTTCCCGCTCTGAAAGACGCTAAACGAATTTTTAACCTTTGGTCGGATTTCTGCCAATCTTCGCAACGTTCTAGGGGTGCGCGGCGGCGTCACTGTAGCCAAACGGCAACGAAAGAAGGGCATTTTCGCAACGTTTTTGCCCCTTTGACTAGATGTTGTGGCTCTTGTTCAGCCGAACACGTTGCAACATCGTTTCCGCGCCAGAGAGTTTGACGGGCACACCCGGCGGGTTGTCCTGCTTGCCGGGTTCGGAAAACAGCGCGGTGATTTCGCGGTCTTCGACCAACATGGAATACCGCCAGCTGCGCAGGCCCATTCCCTGGGCAGAGCGATCGACCAGCATTCCCATCTGCCGTGAAAAGGCCCCGTTGCCGTCCGGCAGCATCTCGACCTTGGAAATTCCCAGAGACTTGGCCCATTGGCGCATGACGAAGGCATCGTTCACTGACAGGCAGATCACCCGGTCCATTCCGGCTGCGATGAACTCATCATGCAGGCGTTCGTATCCAGGCAGATGGGTTTCGGAACAGGCCGGGGTAAAGGCGCCCGGCAAGGCGAACAGAACAACCCGTTGCGCGCCGAACAGATCGGTGCTGCTGACGGATTTCCATTCATACGGGTTGTCGCCACCAAGGGCCTCATTGCGGACGCGAGTGTGAAAGACCGTTTCGGGCACGTAGTGCGGGGTCATGGCCGGGCTTCTCCTGTTTCCGGGCGGGGCGATTGGATCAGGATGGGCCGGGATGCCCCGCCGGTAAAGTATCTGTTGCGCACCGTCGCTGCGCCTCGACTGACACGATGCCGTGACAAGGTGCTGGTATTCGTCCGTGAAACCGCGACAATCGCCGCGGGTGCGCTAGGGTGAATGCAGGTCACGCCGCAGCCCGCAGCAAGAACAGGCGCGCGGTGTTCAACAGGGAAAAGAGGTTTCGGATGACACATTACATCCATCGTCCGCGTGCGTGGCGCAGGATTGCAGGGGCTGTTTGCTTGGCCATGTTGGCGCCAATCGCGGTGTCCGCACAGGATGCCGCGCCGCTTGCCGTGGAAACGTTGCGGCTGGAGGCCCGCAAGACCGTGACCACGGACACCTTTTTTGGCACCGTTCAGGCGCGTGACATGGTTGGCCTGTCCTACGAGGCGGGCGGATGTGTCGTTGAGGTTTCGGAACAGGCAAAACGCGCGCGGGTTGCCAGCGCCGGGCAGGTGCTGGTCCGTCTTGATGACCGCCGGTCCCTTTTGGCGTTGCGCACAGCCGAGTCGCGCGTTGCAGAACTGGCGGCGCAGATCGAAGAGCGAGAACTGGACATCCAGTCCGCCGTCGCCGACGACAAGCGCCGCCAGCAGGAACTGGACCTGACCACTGCGGAATTCGAACGCAACAGCACCATGTTGGGCCGTGGTCTGATCAACGAAACCACGATGGAGGGTGTCGAGCGCCGCTTTATGGAGGCGCAATTCGCGGCGGACCGCGCGCAAGAGGCCATCGCAACTGCCCGCGCGGCCAAGCGCCGGGCCGAGATCGCACATGAGATCGGCAAGCTGGATCTTCAGACGGCGCAGCTGAATCATGAACAACTGGTTTTGACTGCCCCCATCGACGGTATCCTCGTGGGGTTCGAAACCAATGTCGGTGATTGCGTCCAGGCCGGGGGCCGTGCCGCGCAGATCTATGCGCCCAGCGAAAAGTCTGTGGATGTCTTCATCCTGATCCGGCGCCTTTCGGAAAGCGGGCCGACGGGGATCACCCAAGGATCGGGCGTGCGCATCACGCGGGTGAACAACCAGTCCTGCGGCGGGACCATTACCCGCTTTGATACGGAGGCGGACCTTGAAAACCAGTTCGTCAAGGCGACCATCGACGTCGAAGAAAGTTGTGCGCCGGATCTTTTCCTGAACGAAGCGGTCGAGGTCGAGGCAATGATGCCCGCCGCAGAGGATACCTTTGAAATCCCGACCGGTGCCCTGAGCAACGCAGACAGCGTTTTTGTCGTCGACGATGACACCATGACCCTGCGGGAGGTCCCGGTGGAGATACTGCAAACCGGGCCGCGCATGACCGTTGCGCGTATTCCCGGCGCGGACGGCCAGTTGATGGTTCGCAGAGCCGGGATCGAAATGCTGGACGGCCTGACGGTCGCGGTCCGGTAACTCGACCCTCGTGCTAGGGCGCGGTCAGCGTCCCGCGCATGGTGGCCGAATACAAAAAGGCCTCCAGTTCTTCTGTGTTGATCGGTTTTGTCAGCAGGCCCGCCTGCGCCGCGTCACAAAGCTGGCGCAATTCGGTCGATCGGTCGGCTGACATGATCCGGGCGGGCAGCGTTCCGTCGCGGGCCCGCAACTGCCGCACCAGGGCCAGCCCGTCCATGCCCTCGCCCAAGTGGTAATCTGACAAAAGCGCGTCAGGCAGGATGCCGATGTCATGCAGCAGGGCGCGGGCCTCTTCGCCGCTGCCTGCGTCCAGAACGCTGCCGCCCCAGCGTTCGATCAACAGGCCAAGGGCGCGGCGCAGGTCATCGTCGTTTTCGACCAGAAGGACGATCAGGCCACTGTCCCGCAGGCGTTGCCGTGCAACGGGCGATTTCTTGGGCACCGGCATTTCGTTCGGACCGCTGACCCGCTGCGCGCTAAAGAAGAACCGCGTGCCGCGACCCAGTTCTGAAGTGACCCCAAGGGGATGGCGCAATTGGGCGCAGGCGCGTTCCACGATGGCCAGCCCAAGGCCCAGCCCTTCGTTCACGCTGCTCTTGCTGTCCAGACGTTCGAATTCGCGGAAAATCCGTTCCTGATCGGATTCGGCAATGCCGGGGCCGGTGTCCCAGACCTCGAACCGGATGCTGTTGCCCTGTCGCCTTGCCCCCACAAGGACCTTGCCGGTCCGGGTATAGCGGACGGCGTTCGCGATCAGGTTTTGCAGGATCCGCCGCAGGAACCCCGGGTCGCTGGCAACGCTGCCCGAAGCCGGGACGACGCGCAGATCCAGACCCTTCAGCGCGGCAAGCGGGGCGAATTCATCCTGCAACCGATGCAACAACTGGCTGACCGACACGGCGGTGATGTCTAGGCTGGCCGCGCCGGAATCAAGCTTGGAGATGTCCAGCAGTGCGTCGATGATCTTTTCGACGCTGTCCATCGCACTAAGCGCCTTGGTCGCGGATTGGACGGTTTCCGTGTCCTCCTCGCTTTCGGCGATGCCGGAAATATACAGTTTGGCCGCGGACAAAGGTTGCAGCAGATCGTGACTTGCCGCCGCCACGAAGCGCGATTTCGAGGCATTGGCGCGCTCTGCCGTGACCAGCGCATCCTCAAGTTCCAGCGTGCGTTCCATCACCCGCCGTTCCAGAAGTTCGTTTGCCTCTGCCAAAGCGCGGGCCGCCTGACGTTCGACCGAAACATCGGTGAATGAGATTACGAACCCGCGGTCGGGCATTTCCTGTGCAAAGACGTCCAGCGTGATGTCCGATTGGGCGCGGATCTCGAACCGCATCGGGGCGCGGCCCCGTTCCTGATGCGCCCAGTTGCGCAATTCTTCGGCGGTCACGACGTCGGCATCGAACCGGGTCTCCAGCTGTTCGATCAACCGGTCGAAATTGGCCCCAAGTCGCAGCGTCGACACTGGAAGTTGCAGCAGTTCGCTGATCTTGTCGTTCCAGCCGACCAACCGCGCCTCGGGGTCAAAGATGCAGACGCCTTGGTTCAGGTGATCCAGCGTCGCGCGCAGCATCCGGGCCTGGCTGTCCAGCAGCTTGCCGCGTTCCTGTCGTTCCAGCCGCATGATGTCGGTCACGTCGGTTTGCAGGACCACGGTGCCACCGTCCGGGGTGCGGTATTCGCTCACCTGCAACCAGCGGTCCCAGATCAGCCGGACGTTGAAGATGGCGTGCCGGTCCTTGTGGCGCTTGAGCCGTTGTTCGGCCCATTGCGCCGGGCTGACGGTTTCGGGCAGTTGCAGGAACCGGCTTTGGCTGACGGCATTGACGTAATCGGCAAAGGGCAGCCCTTCGGCAAGGCGGGGCTGAACGTCATGCAATGCAAGGCTGAAACGGCTGTTCCACATCACCAGTCGATCGGTGCTGTCGAAAAGGGCAAACCCCTCTTGCACTGCCTCGATTGCGTTGGCGAGGTTTTTTCGGGCGTCTTCGGCCTCGTGCTTGGCGCGGGCCAGCGCTGCGTTCGACTGGTTCAGAAGGTCCAGCGTGTATTCCAGATCGCGGGTTCGCTGCCTGACCTGATCTTCCAGCATGGCGGCGCGTTCGAATTGCGCATAGGCGGCGCCGGATTGATCCGTGGCCTGTTCGACCCGACGCATCAGCGCCTCGCTGATTTTCAGCAGTTTTTCCTTCTGGCGTTCGACCGGATCAGAGGGGTCGACAAGGAAATGGGTCATGTCTCCCTGCATGGAAACTCCGGCGCGTAGATGGCGACTCCCGTCATGGTCTGATTGACATGCATGCCGTTGACCTGTTCGCCGTAGGTGGAAAATCCGGTGACGTTGTGACGGGCCAGAACCTCGTCCAATGGGCGCTTGAGCTGGCGTTTCTCGGCCTCGATGCGGCGCAGGACACAGTCGCAGGCAAGGATCGCCTCGGGGGCGCGGTCGCGGGCCAGTGCGCTGAGCTGTTCGTCAAGGTGATCGACGATATGTTCCGCCTCGGCCAGTGTCAGAACAAGGCCTTCGTCGATAGCCGAAAAGAACTCTAACCCGCCGTCTTCGGTCACCCGTTTGATTGCGCGGACGTGGTGGCTCCCGCCCAGGCGGACGACCATGGGGCTGTCGGCAAAGGTGAAGGTGTCGATCTGGTGCGGATCCTTGCCCAACAGGCGGCCCAGTTCGCGCGCCGCCGGTTCGGCGTTGATCTCATGCACCAGCCGGCGCGAGGGATCGGCCCGCGTCACCACCATGCGCAGGTCCGTGGGTTTGAAGTGATTGACGCTGAAGACCCGCAACCGGCAGGCGCTGCGCACCACGGCGAGCACGGCGGCCTGTTCGTGGCAGACACCGTTCAACGCGACGAAAGTGTGTTCGAACCGCACGCCATCACCTGCCGAGCCTCCGAACAGTTGCGTCGGTCCCAAACCGGCGGTCAGGGCCGAAGCCAGACGATCCTCCTGCATCGAAAGCCCGTCCACCATGAGAAAGGCAAATTCCTGCGTCATTTCGGGGGCGCGTTCCGACAAAGCGGCGCGGGCGCGGATGGTCTGTTGGGTCAGTTCGTTGCTGGGAAGGTTCTCAAGATCCTTGAACAGCAGGACCTGCGCCTCAAAGCACCGTTGCGGCAGCGCCATGGCCACCACCTTGTCTTCGACGTAACCGGCGCCGGGGGCAATTTCGCCGGCAGTCGTGCAAGCCATGACCGGAGCCGGACCAAGCCGGGATTGCACGCCGGTCACAAGGTCCTGAAACAACGTGGCCGGGCCGCAAAAGATCAGCACCAGCGCAAAGGGACCGTCACCCAGCGCCTGAACAAGTTGATCTACCAGATCGGGTGCGTCGCTGTCGACGCAGGCAGTCCGCAGAACGGCATCGGATCCGACGCCCCCCGCGGACGGAGAGGGTCCTCCGTCCATCGGGTCTCCTCCCCATGTGTTCTGTCGTTATTCGCGACAGATTACGGAGTGTCCGCCTGTTTTGGCAAGAGGCTGGAAAAACTGGCCTCTCCGGCGATCAGCACGGCCTGGGTCCGGCTTTGCACGCCCAATTTGCGCATGATGGCGGTGACATGCGCCTTGACCGTGGTTTCGGCGATCGACAGGTCATAGGCGATCTGCTTGTTCAGCTTGCCTTCGCAGATCAGTTGCAGGATGCGCGCCTGCTGGTTCGTCAGCGTCGAAAGCCGCGCCACCGCGTCTTCGCCCGCATCGGTAGGTTGTTCCGCATCGCCCACATCGACAAAGCCTTCGGGCAGGAAGACCTCGTTGCGGGCCAGCGCGTCAAAGGCTTGTCGAAAGACGCCGCGCTGGCTGTGTTTGGGGACAAAACCCCGCGCACCGGCGCGCATCACCGAACTGACCATGCGGTTGTCCGCCATGGAGGAAACGACAACCACGGGGATGCCCCCGGCGGCGGTTTTCAGGCGGATCAGCCCGTCCAGCCCGTTCACGTCGGGCAGGTTCAGATCCAGAACGATGACATCGGGTTCGGCACCTTCGCCCAGCGCGTCCAGCGCATCCTCAAGCAGGCTTGCGGTCTCGATTTCCTCGATTCCGGCGACGGTCTTGAGCGTCATGGCCAGCGCGTCACAGAACAGCGGATGATCGTCGACGATCAGCGCAGAGGTGAAATGCCGTTGGGTCTCCGTATCGGGCAACGTTCTCCTCCCCTATGAACGCGCGTCTCTTGGTATACCGCCTGATCGTAGCAAAGCGCCAGAGCCACGGCACCTGTGCTAAGGTCTTAGAGACTTGGCCGTCACGCGGCGGCGATCCGGGCCATGGGCCGCAAGCATCCAGACGAAACAGGCCTGCCAACCCACGGTCATTAGGTTGAAATCGGGGATCATCGCGGACAGCACGGGCACCGTGTTGCCCAACATGCCAAGGCCGCTGAAGGCCCCGCACAGAAGCGCCGGAAAAACGATACCGGGCAGCAAGTCATCAAAGCGGGCCGCGACAAGATTGGAAAGCAGCGCCAATAGCCCCGCCGCCACCGCACCGGTCACACTCATGGAAAAGATCAGGCCGTTGTTGCCATCGCTTTCCTGAATCTTGGACGTCACCTCGTAAATCTCGACGGCAAGGTGGATTGCTCCGAAATAGATCACCGGTGTCAGCAGTGTGACCGCCAGAGCCCAGATCAGATCATAGCCCAGCCGTGTGATCCCCAGAACGATCATGACGACAACGAAAGGCGCCGAAACCGCCAGCACATGCAGAGGCGAGACCGGAGTCCTTGTCGTAGCGTCCGAGCCGGTGGCCCCCAGGAATGGCCCGTCGACGACCTGATAGCCGAGGTAGCCGCCGATCAGACCGGCGATGGCCCCGAACAAAAGGCCTGTAACCTGATTTTGAAATGACATGACAAAAACTCCGGGACGTCCTGAGTGGCGAAAAAAGCTGAGGAGGTGAGTGCGGGCAGGTTACGAATTGCCGGGTCAGAGTGAAGTGGGGAATACCTCCGGTTCCGGCACTCTTTGCCCCGGGTGGCCCGGCGCAAAGAAAAAGGGGCGCCACGGCGGGCGCCCCTCGGAGTCTTTTCAGGTGATGAAGATCACTGCATGCTGGCCAGTTCCTTGGGCAGCTTGAAGGTCCAGACGGTGCCACCTTGGTTGAGGTAGTTCACCTTCTTGGCAACCTCGCCACCCCAGAGCGGAACCGCGCCGCCCCAGCCGGAAACGATCGAGACATACTGCTCGCCATCCATTTCCCAGGTGACGGGCTGGCCCACGATGCCGGAACCCGTCTGAAAGGACCACAGGACGTCGCCGGTTTCGTCATCCAGCGCGATGAACTTGCCCTCCGGGGTGCCGGTAAAGACAAGGCCGCCTGCGGTGGTCATGACGCCGCCCCAAAGCGGTGCGTCGTTCTTGTATTCCCAGACAAGCTCGCCGGTGTCCGGGTCGATCGCCTTGAGCGAGCCGATGTGGTCTTCGTAGTTGGGCTTGATGGTAAAGCCCGCGCCAAGATAGGCGGCGCCCTTCTTGTAGGTGATCGGCTCGTTCCAGATGTCCATGCCCCATTCGTTGGAGGGCACGTAGAAATTGCCGGTCTTCTGGCTGAAGGCCATCGGCATCCAGTTCTTGCCACCCAGGAAGGAGGGCGAGGCAAAGATCACTTCACCCTTCTTGCCGTCGGCGGCCGCGGTGGGATCGCCGGGGCGGTTGTCCTCGTTGAAGATCGGGCGGCCGTTCTCGTCCAGACCCGATGCCCAGGTGATGTCCTTGACGAAAGGCACGCCACGCACGAAGGATCCGTCCTCGGCGTCCAGAACGTAGAAAAAGCCGTTCCGGTCGGCGGTGGCGAGGCGCATGTTGCCGTCGCGGTCGTTGTAGGCGACCACTTCGTTCACGCCGTCATAGTCCCAGCCTTCGCGCGGGGTGGTCTGGAAGTGCCACTTGATCTCGCCGGTGGCCGGGTCGATGCCGATACGGCTGGCGGCGTAGAGGTTGTCGCCCTTGCCGGTGTTGTCCTGACCCGCGTCACGCAGCCAGCTGTTCCAGGGGGCGGGGTTGCCTGCGCCAAAGATCAGCGTGTCGGTGCGCGCGTCATAAGAGCCGCCCAGCCAGGTGGCGCCGCCGCCGGTCTTCCACATGTCGCCCGGCCATGTCGCGTTCAGCGTGCCGGTCATGGTCGAGGGTTCGCCGTTCAGCATACCCATGTGGCCTTCGATCACGGGGCGTTCCCAGACCAGATCGCCGGTCATCACGTCGCGCGCCTGAACGGTGCCCACGATGCCGAATTCACCGCCCGAGTTGCCGGTGATCACCTTGCCGTCCACGATCAGCGGCGCGGCGGTATAGGAATAGCCCGCCTTGTAGTCGGCGATCTTGTCACGCCAGACCACCTTGCCGGTATCCTTGTTCAGCGCCACGATGCGCGCGTCCAGCGTGCCAAAGATGATCATGTCGCCATAGATCGCGGCGCCACGGTTGATGACGTCACAGCAGGGCAGGATGCCTTCGGGCAGGCGGGCGTCGTACTGCCACAGTTCTTCGCCGGTCAGCACGTCGATGGCATAAAGGCGCGAATACGAGCCGGTGACATACATCACGCCGTCATAGATGATCGGCTGCGCTTCTTGTCCGCGCTGCTTTTCACCGCCAAAGCTGAAGGCCCAAGCGGCTTGCAGGAATTTCACGTTGTCCTTGTTCAGGGTTTCCAGCGGGCTGTACCGCTGCAAGTGACGGCCCATGCCGTTGGTCACGACCTGCGTCGTGATGGTCTGGTCATCGGCCAGGTCGGCTTCGGTCACGTCTGCTTTGGCGGCGGTGCCCGCCAGCAGAATGCTGGCAGCGGCTGCCAGAATGAATCGGTTCATGAGGTTCCCTCCCTTCATCGCCCAGGCGACGTGGATTCACGCGCCCCTCCCGGGCGCCGAGACCAGTATTCAGAGAAGCCGGGCAGCAAGGTATTACACAATGGTCGTAAGACTGCGCGGCGGTTGACAAGGACCCGGAACCATGAATCGCGCGCGGAATCGTCCAAACCCGCTTGGCGCATCCTTGCGCGAAAAAGGGCGGCCTGTGCGGGCCGCCCTTTGCCTGCCGGAGCCGGTCGGCGGATCAATCCGAAATCGCGCTGTTGTCCTGCGTTGTGATGCTGCCAAGGTAGGCGAGGATGAAATCCTGCACGGTGCGGTCCTCGATGCCGACGTGGCGCATCTTGGTGCCGGGCATGAAACCGTCGTTGTCTTCCATCCATGCGCGCAGGGCCGCCGGGGTCCAGACGATGCCAGAGGCTTCGAGAGCGATGGAATAGTCATAGCCTTCATAGCTGCCCGCCGCGCGGCCGATCACGTTTTCCAGTGGCGGCCCGTAAGAGGCGTGGTCGGCATCGACCGCGTGACAGCGACGGCATTCGCTGTCGAACAGCGCCTTGCCCGCGGTGATCTTGATATCGTCGAACGTATCCGCACAGGCCGGTCCGGCAATCAGGGCGGCGGCGAGGAAATAGGCGGTCTTCATCTGTGGTCTCCAGAAAGGCGCGCGATTCCCTGGTCCCGCGGGCATCCTCTGCCTTTGGCGGACAAAAGCCACCCGCTGCTTTGGTCGTATTCCGGCGAGGGCGCGAATTGATAAAGATCATGGACACTGAGGGAGGAGCTCATGACCATTTTCACCAGACTGACCGGCGCCGCGCTGGCGCTGGGCCTGACGGCCGTCAGCGCGATGGCGGACACGCCCGTGCTGCGCGCCGCCGTGCTGAAATTCGGCACGGTGAACTGGGAACTCGACAGCATCCAGCACAATGGCTTCGATACCGCAAACGGGTTTGATCTACAGGTGCAGGGTGTCGCGGGCGGATCGGCCGCGCAGGTCGCCTTTCAGGGCGGGCAGGCCGATGTGATCGTATCCGACTGGCTTTGGGTGGCGCGTCAGCGCGCGGCGGGCAAGGACTATGTCTTTATCCCCTATTCCAAGGCCGTGGGCGGCGTCATGGTGCCGGGCGACAGTCCCGCGCAAAGCCTTGCGGACCTGAAAGGCGGCAAGATTGGCATCGCCGGTGGTCCTCTGGACAAAAGCTGGCTGATCCTGCGCGCCTACACGCTGCAACAGGACGGGTTCGACCTTGCGGATGAAACGGAACAGGTTTTTGGCGCGCCGCCGCTGATCTTCAAGACCGGCCTGTCGGGCGATCTGGACGGGGCGATCAATTTCTGGCACTTCATGGCCAAGATGGAGGCCGGAGGCATGCGCAAGCTGATCGACGTCAGCGATGCCGCGCAGGCGCTGGGCCTTGACCCGGAAACACCGCTCTTGGGCTATGTCATGCGAGGAGAGACCCTGCGCGACAATCCCGAGCTGGTCCACGGACTGGCCGCGGCTTCGCGCGCGGCGAAGGATCTGCTGGCCGCCGATGACGCCGAATGGGATCGTCTGAGGCCGCGCATGAATGCCAAAACCGATGCACAATTCGCGGCGCTCAAGGCCGGGTTTCGCGCCGGCATCCCCGCGCCCGGTCCCGTGGACGAAGAGGCCGCCGACCGCATGTTGCGCCTGATGGCGGATTTCGGCGGCGAGGAACTCCTTGGCAAGGCCACCGCTCTCCCCGAGGGTCTGTTTGTTCAGCCCGGCAGCTGACCCGACCGGAGGCCTTCCGGGATGACCGGTGCAGAGCACGGCTCTGCGCCGGTCCTTTCCTTGCGGCTGGATGGACTGGCCTTTGACGGCAAGCCGGTGCTGGGCGAAGTCGCGCTGGACCTGCATGCGGGCGAAACACTGGTCATCACCGGCCCCTCGGGCATTGGCAAAACTTCCCTGCTGCGCGTGCTGGCGGGGCTGGAGACCGGCTTTGACGGCACGCTGACCGTGCCGGGCCGCCGGTCGATGGTTTTTCAGGAACCCACGCTGTTGCCTTGGCGTGACCTGCGCCAGAACCTGTGCCTGACCACCGGAATCTCGCGCGATGCGGCGGACTGGGCGCTGGATGAGGTCGGTCTGGGCGGTCTGGGCGCGCGGTTTCCCGGCCAGTTGTCGCTGGGCCAGCAGCGCCGCCTGTCCTTGGCCCGCGCCTTTGCGGTGGCGCCGGATGTGCTGTTGATGGACGAACCCTTTGTCTCGCTCGATCCGGCTTTGGTGGACGAGATGATGGCCCTGTTCGAACGGCTGCGGGGGGATCGCAACGTGGCGACCGTGCTGGTGACGCATGTCATGGCCGAAGCACAGCGGCTTGGCTCGCGGATCGTCACGCTGAAAGGTGTTCCGGCGGTGCTGAAGGATCTCTGACGGGCGTCAGAACAGCGGCGCGTATTTCCATTCATCCGCGTCGGGCGTGACCTCGTTCGGGTCATAATCCGCGCCCTGCATCCGTTGCGCGATGTCCAGACCGGCCTTGGCGGCGCGATCGACATAGGCACGCCCCAGCGCCTCGTTTCTGGCGACGCCATGCCCCCGGATCAGCGCCAGACCATAGTTGAACTGTCCCACGGGATCACCTGCCTCGGCGGCGCGGCGGTCCCATTCGGCGGCGGCGTCGGGATCGTAATCGCCGCCCAGACCATTGTTTTCCATATGGCCCATCCAGGCCATCGCGGCGGTATAGCCGCCCTTGGTCGCGCATAGCTCAAAGATGTCGCGCGCGTCGGCGTGATCGCCTTTCTTGGTGAAATGATACCCGGCGGCGCAGGTGGTCATATCGGTCTGACCGCGCTGGATGTTCTGGATCACCCGGTCCATGCCCATTTCCGGCGGGTTGAGCGTGCCCAGTTCTTCTTCGGCAAGCAGGGGGGCCGAAACCACGGTCAGGATGGCGGCTGATATGAGTCTCATGCGGATCTCCTTTGGGGGCTGTCTATCATGAAGCGCCATGGATTTCACCGCCGCCGCTTCATCATCCCGCGCGCCGGGTCGTAGCCCCAGAAAGCAAGGCCAAGAAAAACGGCCGCCGCCAGCAAGGTCCAGCCGGCGGAAACAAGGCTGACCTCTGCGTAGAGCGCAAAGCGGATGGTTTCGACCGCGTGGGTAAAGGGATTGGCGGCGCAGATCGCGTGCAACAGCTCGCTGCTTTCGGCCATTTTCCATAAGGGGTACAGCGCCGAGGACAGGAAGAACATCGGGAAGATGACAAAGTTCATCACTCCGGCGAAATTTTCCAACTGTTTGACAAAGCTGGACAAGGCCAGCCCCAGCGCGCCCAGCATCAGCCCCGCGATCACCAGCGCGGGCAGCACCGTCAGATATCCCAGAGGCGGCCAGCGCACGCCGTATAGATCGGCGATGACAAGGAAAGCATAGACCTGAAGGATCGAAATCGCCGTGGCCGCCAGCAGCCGGCAGAACAAAAGCCACCAGCGTGGCAGGGGCGCGGTCATCAACAGGCGCATCGACCCCATTTCCTGATCGTAGACCAGCGAGAGGGAACTTTGCATCCCGTTGAACAGCATGATCATGCCGCAAAGACCGGGCACGATATAAGTCTCGTACTGGATGTAGGTCTGATAAGGCGGCGTGATCGACAGACCCAGCGCGGCGCGGAACCCGGCGGCAAAGACCAAGAGCCAGACCAGCGGCCGCACCAGCGCCGCGATGAACCGCCCGCGTTGCTGGATGAACCGCAGCGCCTCGCGCGCGACGATAGCGTTCAGGGCGGTCAGCCAAGGGTTCATGCCTTGGCCCCCGTCATGTCCAGAAAGGTTTCGATCAGGGGCCGGTCGCCCGTCACCTGATGGCAGGGGCCGTTGGCAAGGATCTGGCCCCGGTGCAGGATCACCAGTTGATCCTCCGCCCAGATTTCATCGGTCAGATGGGTGGCCCACAGAACGGTCAGCCCGTCCTCGGCGGCCAGACGATGCACATGTTCGGTGATGGCCGCGCGGCTGGCGGCGTCCAGCCCCACGGTGGGTTCGTCCAGCAACAGGACCGAGGGGCGATGGATCAGCGCGCGGGCGATCTCGGTCCGGCGGCGGTGGCCGCCGTTCAGCGCCCGCACGGTTTCGCCTGCGCGTTCGGCCATGCCCAGCCGGGACAGCGCGGCCCCGATTCGTGCCTCGGCCGCGCGGCCCGCGATCCCGTGCAGGGCGGCGAAATACTTGAGGTTGCGATGCACGGTCAGGTCAAGGTCCAGCGAAGGTTGCTGGAACACCACGCCGATCTGCGCCAGCGCCTTGCGCGGGGCTTTGCGCAATTCGTGACCGGCGATGTCGATCTGGCCGTCGCGCGTGGTGAACAGGCGGGTGAGCAGGGCAAAGAGCGTGCTCTTGCCCGCCCCGTTTGGCCCCAATAGAGCGCAGAACGCGCCCTTGGGGATGTCGAACGTGACCCCGTCCAAGGCCGTCTTGGCCCCATAGGCAAAGCGCAGATCCCGGACGGCAAGGCTCACTTGATGGTAATCTCGATTCGCTGGGTTTCGCCCGTCGAGCCGGGGATCTTCATGTAATAGCTGCCCGGCTTGATGGCGAGAAAGCCGATTTCCATCGTGCCGGCCTCGTCAAATTCCACCGAATCGAGCCCCAGAGGCCGGATTTCCAGCCCTTCGATGACGATCTCGTCGATCCAGATGGCTCGGAAGAACTCTGGCCCTACCAGCGCCAGTTCCTGACTGCCGTCGGCCTCGATCTCGAATTCGTAGTAGGTGCCGGATTTAAGCTCCCAGGGGGCTTCGGAAATCGGCACGCCGGCGCTGAGGATGATCGGCGGCAGGTCTTCCTTGTTCTTGGCCGAGAGAATGCCCGCCATGCCGAATTGCGGCCCATCGTCGTCATCATCATCGGCAAGCACGGCGAAGGGCAGGGCGGCAAGGGCGGCGCTGGCCGCGAGAAGGCGCAGGAATTTCATGTTGGGTCTCCTTTGCATGGGGAATACTCGTTACGGGCGCAGCGCGGCGCCCCAGGGGAAGCGGCCCACCTTGATGGTCTTGATCGCCTCACGCTTGGCCACGTCGATCACGGTCACGTCGCCGGAAACGCCGTTTGTGGTGAAGAGAAGCGACTTGTCGCTGTTGAACGCCATGTGCCAGACACGCCGCCCGACAAGGATGTATTTCTCGACCTCGAAGGTCTGGGTATTGACCACGGCCACATGGTTCGAGGGGCCGAGCGCCACGAAGGCGGTCTTTTCATCGGCGCTGAATTCAAAGCCCACGGGCTGCACGCGGTCCGGGTGTACGCCTTTGATCTCGAAACCGATCTTGGCGGTCTCCTTCTTGGTCTCCACGTCAAAGACGGACACCGTGCCGCCGATCTCGGCCGACACCCAGAGCGTTGCGCCGTCCGAGGTAAACTCGGCATGACGCGGGCGCGAATCCACCAGCGTATTGGCGACAAGTTCATGGGTCGTGGTGTCGATCCAATGCGCCATGTTCGTCGTCTCGGACGTGGTGATGACATAGCGGCCATCAGGTGAGACAGCCATGCCTTCGGGTTCGATGCCGACGTCAATCTGGGCCACCACGGTGCGGGTGACAACATCGACCACCGTGGTGATCGCGTCATCCTCATTTGCGATGTAGAGATGACGGTTGTCCGGGTGCAGCACGAATTGTTCGGGATCTTCGCCCGATGGCAGGTCGTGCAGGATTTCCCCGGTCACCGGGTCCATGACCTGCACGGTGTCGCTGTCCGAGGCGCAGATATACAGGACGCTGTGATCGTGGGAAAAGGTGATCCCGCGCGGGCGTTCGCCGGTGGGTATGGTGCGGATGACCTCCATCTTGTCGAGGTCGATCACGCTGATCGTGTCGTCCTTTTCGTTGGAGACCCAGATTTCCTCGGCCTGAACCGGTGCGCCCAAGGCAAGGGCGGCGCAGGCGGCGAGCGTGGTTTTTTGAGTATTTTTTCCAAGAAGAAACATCAGGTTGATCCTTTAGTTTCCGAATGCGCTGCAATCGGATTCGGGGCGGTCGGCACCGAGGGTGTCGAGCTCGCTGGTCTTGTGCAGGAAGCCTTCGAGCGGGGCCTGTGCCACGACGGCCCGCGGAGTGACCAGCGGGATGGGTTGGCGCAACTGGCCGTTCCAGTCACGGAAGGACAGCGGGCGGCCCTTGAAACCGGCCAGTTCGAATTCCGGTCCGAGGATGAAGGCGCGCAGGGTGGCGGTGTCATCGGACCCGGTGCGGGTGACAGCTTCGCCGATCACACGCACAGCGGCCCAGGCGGCGTAGTCCCCCGATTGCATCGGGCGGCCGGCAAGCTTGGTGAAGCGGGATTGCAGTTGTGCCGCGCCCCATTGTTCGACAACCTGCGACCAGGCGACCGGGACCAGCCCCTCGGACCCGGCGACGGGGCGGGGATCCCAGGTGTTATAGGCAATGTAGCGGCCGAAATCATGGATCTCGTCCGCGATCAGCAAGAGATCGTGATCCTTGAGGTTCTGCGTGAAGAGCGGCACCTCCTGGGCAGCTGTCCGGCGCATGTCGGCATCAAAGGTCCAGATCTTTTCCGACCGCAGGCGCAGGCCGAATTTTGTCAGGCTGCCGCGCAGTGCCTGGGCAAAGGCCATGTCATCTGGGTGGGTGCCTTCGATCAGGGCAAGGTCATCCCAGCGGCGCTTGACCATGAATTGCGCCAGCGCGTCGGTTCGCATGGCATTGCTGGGCAGCGTGTGCAGCAGGTTGGCGCGGCAGTCCGTGCCGCGCAGCCGGTCGTCGGGGGCCGAGGTGTTGAAGATCAGCGCGTCCTTTGCCTCGGGCAGGTCGGCGAGGGTCAGCGCGGCCTCGGCAGGGGCGTTCAGCACGATCAGTTGCGAGGTTTCCAGAGCCGCGCGTGCGGCGGCGGCAAGATCGCCGCCGACGGGCACGTCCGTCACCTGCATATCGTAGGCTTGGCCGAGAAAGCGCCCCGTGGTGTTATTGTCCTTGAGACCCAGTTCCGCGCCGGACAGCCCGAGGTCCCGGGGAATCGGGTCGAGGTTCGACAGAACCGGCGGGCGTTCGACGTCTTGCCGGAGGTAGTGAATCGTTACCGAAACCTCTGCCATGGCGGCAGAGGCGGTCAGGCAAAGGGCCATGGCCGCGCGTAAGAACATCTGTCGAATTCCTCCCGATCGCTGCAGAGTATCCTGACACGCGGGCGTCGGAATAAGACCTTGGTCGCGGTTCCGTGCGCTTTGGGACTTAGGTCCAATAGCCCGGGGGACGGTTGCCTTTCTAAGAACATGTCAACCGGACCAGGAGGAGGACGCACATGGCCCGCAAGACCACTGCACTGACCGTCGCATTCGTGATGGCCGCATCGGCGGCGCTGTCGCATGGGGACGTCGCGCCCCAGCCCGTGAACACCGATGCGCTGCCCGACGTTGGCGATGAATGGCTGACCGAAAATCCCTATCGCGATGCAGGCGACGACGTCTGGAAGGCCGCCGTGGAAATCGGCGCGTCGGGGTACAATCAGAACTGCGCCCGGTGTCATGGCCTTGAGGTGATCTCGGGCGGGTTGGCGCCGGATCTGCGCTTTCTCGAAGCCGAGGAATACGGCGACGAATGGTACATGGAGCGGTTTATCTCTGGCTATACCCAGAACGGTATCACCAAGATGCCCGCCTTTGGCGAGTTGCTGGGCCAGAAAGCCGCCTGGGCGATCCGGACCTATATCGAGGCACGCCCGGACGATGAGCAGATGGCCGAACTGACGCCGGAGCTGAAAGGCCTGCGTGATGAGCTGGCTGCATGGGCGGCGGATCCGGCGGGGGCGGATGCCGATGGCATGAAGGCCAAGCTGGACGAGATTGCCGCAGGGATCGAAACGCTCAGCGGCGCGCCGGTTGCGGACAGCGCAGCCTACCGCGCATCGGCCCTGATCGACGGTTCGGCGGACGGGTACCGCAGGGCGGCCGAGGCGTTGACCATCGGCCTGTCGGCGGCGCACTGACCATGATCGCGGCGCGCCTGCTTCGCCCCTTTATGTTGGCGCTTGGCCTTGCGGCCGGGTTGTCGGCAATGGCGGAGGCGCGCTGCGAGGACTGGGTGCCACAGCCCAAGCCGCAGAATGCCAGCCGCGACATCGTCGGGCATGATCTGGATGCGATCATCGAACGCGGCTGGATCGAATTTGCCGTCTACGACGATTACCCGCCCTATTCCTTCGAAGAGGCTGGCAAGCCGCGCGGTGTCGATATCGAGATCGGCAAGCTGATCGCCCAGTCGATCGGGGTCAAGCCGCGGTTCAAGTTCGTGGCCGCCGGCGAGAACCTTGACGCGGATCTGCGCAATACGCTGTGGAAAGGCCCAATCGTGGGCGGCGCGGTGTCCAACGTGATGTTGCGCGTGCCTTACGACAGTGCCTTTACCTGCCGGGTCGAACAGGTGGTCTTTACCGGTCAGTACCAGACCGAAGGCATCGCCATTGCCTATGACAAGGAGGCCTACCCCGAAGACAAACCCGTGCCGGCCTACTTCCGCTTCGACACCGTTGCGGTGGAAAATGACTCGATTGCCGATTTCTACCTGACCTCCCTGGCAGGTGGGCAATTGAACGCCAACATCCGCCGCTTTCCGACCATGGCGCAGGCGATGGAGGCGCTGGCGGCGGGCGAGGTCAAGGCCGCGATGGGACCGAAGGCACAGCTTGAATACGGGCTGACAGAGGCGCTGGAGGTGCATCAGCCGCCTTTGCCCGGGTTTTCGGTTGGAAACTGGACCATCGGGTTGGGTGTGAATTTTCGCTATCGTCCGCTGGGCTACGCGGTGGACGATGCAATCTATGCCGCGCTGGCCGATGGCCGGATCGCGGAGATTTTCGAAAGCTACGGGTTGAGTTTCACGCCTCCTGAGCGTTGAGTGATCCGGGCTAGGAACAGGGGCGCCCTGCGCCCAACGGACCGAAAGGGTTGAGACATGCAGATGAGTGACAGCCGCGAGATCGCGGCACCGCGCGACGTCGTTTTCCAGGCGATCCTTGACCCCGAAGTGCTGAAGGCCTGTGTGCCGGGCTGCACCGAGATGTCAGGGTCCGCCGAAGAAGGGTTCGAGGCGACCGTGGTGCAAAAGGTCGGCCCGGTAAAGGCGACCTTCAAGGGGCAGGTCACGCTGTCCGAAATGGATCCGCCGAATTCAGTCACCCTGTCGGGTGAGGGCAAGGGCGGGGCGGCCGGTTTTGCCAAGGGCGGGGCCAAGGTCGATCTGGCCGAAAACGCCGAGGGCGGCACCACGCTGACCTACGAAGTCGAGGCAAAGGTTGGCGGCAAGCTGGCGCAGCTTGGCAGCCGGATCATCGACGGTTTTGCCAAGAAGATGGCCGACCAGTTCTTCGAGAATTTCCAGACCGCCGTCGAAGGCCCCTCCGAAGAGGGCGAAGACGAGGGTGGCGAAGACGGTGCCAAGAAGGGCTGGCTCAAGCGGCTGGTCAAAGGTTGATTTTCCACGTTTCCGCGGTTGGCGTTCTGCCTTCCGCCGTACCCAGACAGACTTCTATCCAGGGAGGATAACAATGGCAGAAGTGACCATGACGGTGAACGGCAAAGCCGTCACCAAGTCGGTCAAGGGCAATACCCTCATGACCGATTTCCTGCGTGAGGAGCTGCGGCTCACCGGCACGCATGTCGGCTGCGATACCTCGCAGTGCGGTGCCTGCAACATCCACGTCAACGGCAAGCTGGTCAAAGCCTGCACCATGTTCGCAGGCGAAGCGGACGGTGCCGAGGTGTCGACCATCGAGGCACAGGCAAACGCGGACGGCTCGCTCAACACCATCCAGCAGGCGTTTCAAGACCATCACGGGCTTCAGTGCGGGTTCTGCACACCGGGCATGGTGATGGCGGCGGCCGCGCTGCTCAAGGATAACCCCAAGCCGACCGAGGCAGAGGTGCGTGACCATCTCGAAGGCAACATCTGCCGCTGCACGGGCTACCACAACATCGTCAAGGCGATCATGGCAGCCAGCGGTCAGGACGTTTCGGCCATCGCGGCCGAGTGAGGTGAACCGCGATGCGCCATGACGGCGCATCCGGCGACAGATGTGTAGGGTGCGCATTCATGCGCACCGACCCCAAAGGGAGGAAAGACCATGCCGAAGGATCATGGCATTGGCGCAAGCCCGAAGCGGCGCGAGGACGTCCGCTTTCTGACTGGTGCCGGGAATTATACCGACGACATCAATATCCACGGTCAGGCCTATGTGCACTTCCTGCGCTCGGACATGGCGCATGGCAAGATCGTCAGCATCGACACCTCGGCGGCCGCGGCCATGCCGGGCGTCGTGCGCATCTTCACCGGCGCCGATTTCGAAGGCGTGGGCGGGCTCCCCTGCGGCTGGCAGGTGACCGACAAAAACGGTGACCCGATGAAGGAACCGGCACACCCGGTTCTGGCCCAGGGCAAGGTTCGCCACGTCGGTGATCCGATCGCCGCGGTTGTTGCCGACAGCCTCGAAGAGGCGCGCACCGCCGCCGAGGCCATCGAGGTCGAGATCGAGGAACTTCCCGCCGTGGTCGACATGGCCGCAGCTCTCGCCGATGGCGCCACCAAGGTGCACGACGATCTGTCCGACAACCTCTGCTATGACTGGCAGTTCGGCACCGACACGGAAACCACCGACAAGGCCTTTGCCGAAGCGGCGCATGTGACCACGCTGAACCTCGTCAACCAGCGATTGGTGGCCAACCCGATGGAGCCGCGCGTGGCGGTGGGCGACTATGCCCGCGCCAACGATGAATCGACGCTCTACACCACCTCGCAGAACCCGCATGTGATCCGGCTTTTGATGGGCGCCTTTGTCCTTGGCATTCCGGAGCACAAGCTGCGCGTGGTGGCCCCGGACGTGGGCGGCGGTTTCGGCACCAAGATCTTCCACTACGCCGAAGAAGCTTTCTGCACCTTTGCCGCCAAGGCCTGCAACCGCCCGGTCAAGTGGACCTCGACCCGGTCCGAGGCCTTCATGTCGGATTGCCACGGTCGTGACCACGTCACCAAGATCGAACTGGCGCTGGATGCGGACAACAACTTTACCGCCGTCCGCACTGACACGATGGCGAACATGGGCGCCTACCTGTCGACCTTCGCCTCGTCCGTGCCCACATGGCTGCACGGCACCCTGATGGCCGGCAACTACAAGACGCCCGCCGTGCAAGTGAACGTCAAGGCGGTCTTCACCACCACGGTTCCGGTGGATGCCTATCGCGGCGCTGGTCGCCCCGAGGCGACGTTCCAGCTGGAGCGTGTGATCGACAAGGCCGCCCGCGAACTGGGTGTCGACCCGATCGCGCTGCGCCGTCAGAACTTCATCACCCAATTCCCCTACGAGACCCCCGTCGCGGTGGCCTATGACACCGGGGATTACGAGGCCACCATGGCCAAGATGGAAGAGCTGATGGACCTGCCCGGTTTCGCGGCCCGCCGCGCGGCCTCCGAGGCCAATGGCAAGCTGCGCGGATTTGGCGTGAACTGCTTCATCGAGGCCTGCGGCATCGCGCCGTCGAACCTTGTGGGTCAGCTTGGCGCGCGTGCGGGTCTGTATGATGCCGCCACGGTCCGCGTGAATGCCACCGGTTCCATCAGCGTCATGGTCGGCGCACACAGCCACGGCCAGGGCCACGAAACCGTGTTCCCGCAGGTCGTGGCCGAGATGCTGGGTATCGACGAATCGATGATCGACATCGTCCATGGTGACAGTTCCAAGATCCCCTTCGGCATGGGCACCTACGGCTCGCGGTCCATCGCGGTCTGCGGTTCGGCCATGGTTCGCGCAACCGAGAAGATCATCAACAAGGCCAAGAAGATCGCCTCTCACCTGCTCGAGGCCTCCGAGGCCGATATCGAGCTGAAGGACGGTCAGTTCTCGGTCGCGGGCACGGATAAATCCGTGGCCTGGGGGGATGTGACGCTTGCCGCCTATGTGCCGCACAACTACCCGCTCGACGACATCGAACCGGGTCTTGAGGAAACGGCCTTCTACGATCCGTCGAACTTCACCTACCCGGCAGGCGCCTATGCCTGCGAGGTCGAAGTGGACCCGGAAACCGGCAAGGTCACCATCGAAAAGTTCGTCTCGGCCGACGACTTCGGCAATGTCATCAACCCGATGATCGTCGAAGGCCAGGTGCATGGCGGGATCGCCCAGGGTATCGGCCAGGCACTGCTGGAAAACTGCGCCTATGACCCGGAAACCGGCCAGCTGCTCAGCGCGTCCTACATGGATTACGCGATGCCGCGCGCCGATGACCTGCCGCATATGGCGAACTACACCGTCGACCATTCCTGTCAGACGCCTTGCACGCACAACCCGCTGGGTGTCAAAGGCTGTGGCGAGGCCGGTGCCATCGGTTCGCCGCCGACAGTGGTCAACGCGGTGATCGACGCGCTCCAGTCCGGTGGCCACAAGGTCGACCACATCGACATGCCCGTGTCGCCCGCGCGCGTCTGGGCTGCGATGAACGGATAATCCCCGCCCCCGGCCCCTGCGACAGCGGGCCGAGGGATCTCAACAGGAGGATAAGAAATGTATTCTTTCGATATGGTTCGGCCGACCAGCGTGGCGGATGCAGCCGCGGCACTTGGCCAGGAAGACGCCCAGGCGCTGGGCGGCGGTCAAACCCTGATCCCGACGCTGAAACAGCGTCTGGCCAGCCCCTCGGTGCTGGTCAGCCTCTCGGCCATCGACGAGATCAAGGGCGTCTGCGTCAATGACGATGGCTCGCTCAGCATCGGCGGCGGCACCACCCATGCAACCGTCGCCGCAGAGGCGGCGGCGCATTATCCGGGTCTCGCCAAACTGGCCGGTGGCATCGGCGATCCGGCGGTCCGCAACCGCGGCACCATCGGCGGCAGCCTCGCCAACAACGACCCGTCCGCCTGCTACCCGGCGGCGGCGCTTGGCTCCGGCGCGACCATCGTCACCAACACCCGCGAAATCGCGGCGGATGACTATTTCCAGGGCATGTTCACCACCGCCCTGGAAGAGGGTGAGATCATCACCTCGGTCCGCTTCCCGGTCCCCGAGGTCGCCGGCTACGCCAAGTTCGAACAGCCCGCCTCGCGCTTTGCGCTGACGGCTGTTTTCGTGTCCAAGGGGGCCGATGGCGTGCGCGTTGCCGTCACCGGCGCGTCCGAAGACGGCGTGTTCCGCTGGACCGAGGCCGAAGAGGCACTCTCGGCGAACTTCTCGCCCGATGCCGTGGCCGGTCTTTCGGTGCCAGCCGATGGCATGATCTCGGATCTGCACGGCACCGGCGCCTATCGCGCCCATCTTGTCGGCGTGATGACCAAACGCGCGGTTGCCGCCGCCAGCTAAGGTGCGGCCCACCTACAAAGGAAAACCCCCGGTCACAGCGCCCGGGGGTTTTTTTGTGTCCCGACGCCCGGGCTTCTTCTTGGTTGAAATACTCCGGGGGAATCGACCGCAGGGAGATGGGGGCAGCGCCCCCGTCACAGGCTGCGCAGATTCCCTTGGTCGTCCAACACGGTGATCCGGTGCAGCCTCGCCTCCTGTTTCAATCGCCGCAATCGGGGCAGGTCCATGAACACCGCCGCCGTTGACAGGGCATCCGCCATGGTCGCGCCATCGGCCTCGATGCTGACCGTGGACCAAAGCGGCGCGCGCCCGTCCGGAGACAGGATGTGCCCGGTGCCGCCAAGCCGCAGCGCGCCGGGGCTGGAGGTGGCCACGGCCCTGTTTGACAGCTCCAGCGCCGAGAACATCCCGAACTCCGGGTCCTCCATCCGCAGATCGAAGGCTCCGCCCAATGCCTGATGCTCGCCGATATGGATCAGCGCCTTTTCAAAGCCGCGCTTTTGCAGGGCTGCGGCGATAGTCTCGGTCGCAAACCCCTGCGCAATTCCGTTCAGGGTCATTTGCTGACCCGGGCCAAGCGTCACCGGCCCCACAGCCGGGACCTGCACCTGTTCCCAGCCGATCAGGCGGCGGGCGGGGGCCGGGTCTTTGCCGCGGGCAAGTGCTTGCCACAAGGGTTGAACCGTCGGATCGAACAACCCGTCCGTCAACCGCCAGGCCTTGTCACAGGCTTCGAGCAGGGTCCGGAAATACGGGCCGCAAGGCCACTGACCGGCGCGGTTCAGCCGGGCGAGGGTGGAGTCCGGATCATAAAGGCTGAACTGGCCTTCGATGCCGGACAACATCCCCGGCAGGGCGGCCAGCAGGCGCTCGGTCCGCTCCGCCGGCCCAAAAAGCGTAATCGCTGCATCAGCCCCCAAGGCCCGCCCGGTCCAGCTTGCGGCCTGCCCGGTCAGGGGCGCGCCGGCAAAGGCTGCGGCCAAAGTCAGGAATCTGCGCCGTTTCATGCCGCCTTCCTCCGCTCGCGTGCCTTCAGGACCAGCGGCACACATTGCGCCGGGTCGTCGTGGATCTTCACGCAGTCCAGACAGCCAAAGCATTCGGCATAGTCGATCTTGCCCGTTCGGGGGATCGCCTGATACTTGCAGCGCACCGAACACAGCTGGCACGGGCTGCCGCATTCCGCCCGCCGCGCGATCCAGTCACGCCCGCGCAGCACACCGCCCAACGCCATCAGCGCGCCCAATGGGCAGATGTAGCGGCAAAAGCCCTTGAACAGCACCGCCGACAACAGCAACAGCCCCGCAGCATAAGCGACATAGTACCATTCGCGGACGAAAAAGGTGGTCACGGCCGTCTTGAACGGTTCCACCTCGGCCGCCGTGTCTAGCACCCCGGGCGCGACAAAGATCAGCCCGATCAACCCGGCCAGCACCACGTATTTCACACCTTTCAGCCGCGCGTCCCACCGGGCCGGAACCTCGATCTGAGGCAGACGCAAGGCACGCCCGATGTGATGCGCAAACTCTTGCATCGCGCCGAAAGGGCACAGCCAGCCGCAGAAAAGCGCCCGCCCCCAGACGACAAATCCGACAATCGCCGCGGCCCAGACCAGCAACGAAAACGGATCGTACAGCAGGAAAGCATAGCTGCCGCCTTCCCATGCGGCCCGGACCACGCCGATCACGGTCACGATGGACAGCTGCCCCTGGCCCCACCAGCCGACAAAGCCGGTCATCAGCGCCAGCAGACCCAGACGCACCGGCGTGAACCAGCGCAGCGCAGCCAACTGGCTTTGCCGCCACATCAGGACCGGCAGCAACAGCGCCAGCCCCGCGCCCAGCACGATCAGGTCAATCCGGCGTTCCCGCAGCGCCCCGCGCCACGGCGGCAGCGGTTTCGGCACTTCGTCGCGGGCAAAGAACCGGGCATCGGTGGCCTGCGTCGAAGACAGCGTCACGCTGCCCACCTGCGGCATGAAAGAGCCATGTTCGCGCACGGCCTCGATATGCAGGGTCCAGTCCTCGGTCGGATCGAAGCCCAGCCGCCGGTCAGTACGCAGGATCATCGCGGTCCCGTCCTTGAGCCGGTCGGGCATCGAATCGTTCAGCGAAAACAGCAGGTCACTGTCGCGCAGCGCCACCGGCAGGCCAAACTGCTCGGCGCTGATAAGGTCGGGTGAGGTATTGCGGACAAACTCCTCTGTCACCAGCCCGTGCCGCCCGGCCTCGATCAGCAGGATCGGCTCGTCAAAGGTCGAGATCGTCAGGAACTCCTGCAACTCGGCAAAAGAGGCCGCGTCCAGCACCGCCCGCGCGATCGAAGGCGGGCCAAGGTCGACAATCCACAGGTCAAGAAAGGCACCCTCCGGATCGGCTTTGGCGTCCGGGTCGTCGTCTTCCCACAGGGTTCCGGCAAAGGCCGCGTCGATCTGGGCATTGGTGACAAGGTGCCGGGTGGCCAACCCTTGCGCCACAAGATCGGCCCATGTCAGCGCCTCGTCGACCTTCGGATCGGGGTAGGCAGGCGGCTGGGTCGACACGCCCTGCATCTTTTCGCGGGCCACCTGCAAGGTCGCGGCAAGGATCGACTCATGCGCGATCCGCACGCTGGCCGTCGCCTTGGTCACGCCGTCAAGATAGACCAGCGCGCTGGTGCCCCCGCTTTCGCCATAGGGGGTGCCCACCACCATCGGCGCGGAAATCGCATGGCCCCTGTACTGGGTGAAAAACTGCTCAAAGGCCGCTTGTCCAAGGCCCGAGACAAAGATCGGCTCGTTATGCGCGATCAGTTTTACATCCAGAAACCGCCCCTCGAGGTCCAGCATGACCAGCGCGTTGATCGGCGCGCCGGAAAACCCGGGAAGCGGCGCAAGCGGTTCCGTTTCAAAAACATAGCCCGCCGTGATCCCGCCTGCGTTTTCCAGCGTCCAGACGCCTTTGTCATTGACCGGCTCACCCAGCAGGAAGGGCGGAATGATCTGGTCGGCCAGCGCCTCTCGCGTCAGCGGTTCGGCCCGCAGAGGACCGGCCAGCAAAAGAAAACCAAGCAGGAGAGACAGGAAAAACCGCATGGCAGGACCGTAGGGGGCCTCTTTGATCCTCCCAACTACGACCTTGGTCCCATTTGCCAACAGGGGGTCCGCGCGGTCCCATGTGGGCAGGAGGAGACATGGGCATTCCCGCCAGACCGGAACATGCGCGCAACCCGCTGGTGATCGTGGTGTCACTGGCCGGTCTTGTCGCGGTCTGGTGGCTGGGGGCCCTGTCCATGGCCGACCCCGACATCCTGCCGACCCCGCAACAGGTCTGGACCGTGATCGCGGCCGAGGCCGCGTCGGGCGAGTTGTGGCTTCACACGGGCATGACGCTCAGCCGCGTGATCGCGGCCTTTGTCTTTGCCATGGGAATCGGCTCGGTTCTCGGGGTGCTGCTGGGGCTGTATCCCAGGTTGAACACGTGGGTCGATCCATGGGTGGTGGTCTTTCTGAACCTTCCCGCGCTGGTGGTCATCGTTCTGGCCTATCTCTGGATCGGTCTGAACGAAGTAGCCGCCATCGTCGCGGTTTCCGTCAACAAGACCGCCATGGTCGTCGTTACCGTGCGCGAAGGCGTGCGCGCCCGCGACCGGCAGGTGGGCGAGATGGCGCAGGTCTTTGGCCTGTCGCGCTGGATGCGGTTCCGCCATGTCTTGTTGCCACAATTGGCACCGTTCCTGTCGACGGCGGTGCGCAACGGGCTGGCCGTGATCTGGAAGATCGTGCTGGTGGTGGAATTCCTTGGTCGGGGCAACGGTGTCGGGTTCCAGATCCACTTGTATTTCCAGCTGTTCGATACGGCCACGGTGCTGGCCTACAGCCTTAGTTTCGTCGCCGTCATGCTGCTGATCGAATACCTCGTGGTCCAGACATCCGAGGCCCAATCCGCTCGTTGGCGGCGTTTGCAAAGGGCGGCGGCCTGACGCGGATGTGATCGAAACCGCCCCGAATCTACGACCATAGGCGAGGTGATGCACGGAGGGGCGCGTGCTAGCCTGCCGGGTGAATGGCACGACAGGGAGGGTCCGCCATGTTTTTCCGTACCGCGTTTGCCGCGATTCTTGCCGTTGCAGGCACTGCCGCGCTTGCCCTCGACGATCCGCAGACCCCTTTGCAGGATCCGATGGAGTCCGGCATGTGGGATTATCACCAGAAGGGACTTCTGGGTGATCCCGCCGACATCCGGTTCGATGACCGCGTCGTGGTGCGGGGACCTGTCTCTGCCGAGGATAGCTTGAACGTGCCCCTGCTGGTGGACGCGACCGCCATTCCCGAGGTCAAGCGCATCGTCGTCAGCGCCGACTACGGCCCGATCCCGCATATTCTGACCTACTACCCCCAACAGGCGCAGGCCAAGCTGGCGCTGCGGTTCAAGATCGATCAGGCCACCGCCATCCGGGCCAGCGTGGAAACGAAATCCGGTCAATGGTTTGTCGGTTCGGCCTATATCGACGCCGCCGGTGGCGGCTGTACTGCGCCGGCCCATGCCTATGCTTCGGATGACTGGGAGGAAAAGCTGGGCGAGGTGCACGGACGGCTTTGGGCGGCGGCGGGCCGCGCGCGGCTGGTGGTCGATCACCCGATGGACACCGGTCTGGCCGACGGCATTCCCGTTTTCATCATCGAGGATCTTGCCCTTCAGGCCGAGGATGGCACTGCACTGGCGCGGCTGGAATTGCGCGAACCGGTGAACGAGGATCCGGCCTTTACCTTCTACTTTGCCGAAGGCGCGCTGCCGGCTTCGGTCAAGGTGGTCGGGCGCGACAACAACGGCAACAAGATCCGCGGCCTGCTGAGCGAAGGTGAACTGAACTGATGCTGACCAGACGTACTGCCCTTGGCCTGCTGGCAAGCCTGCCGCTGGCCCCGCGCGCCTTTGCCCAGGCGCGGCTGAGCTATGACCTGACCGCCAAGCCGGTCACGGACGGTATCTGGATGGTCGAAGGATCGACCGAATACTTCACGATGGAAAACGGCGGCGCCATCGTGAACGTGGTTTTCATCAAGGGGGACAGCGGGTTGATCCTGATCGACACCGGATCGTCCCGCCGCTATGGCGAGGCGCTGGTGACGCTGGCGCGCAGTCTCGACATCCGCGGCATCTCGGCGGTGGTGAACACGCATCACCACCCGGACCATTTCTTTGGCAATCAGGTCTTTGCCGGAACGCCGATCCACGCGCTGGGCGAAACCCGGCAGGCCGCGCTGGCCGAAGGCGAAGGTTTTGCCGACAACATGTACCGCCTTCTGGGTGACTGGATGCGCGGCACCGAGGTGGTGCCGCCGACCGACGTGCTGCCCGGGGGCGACGTACGGCTGGACGGGCGCGATTTCCTTGCCCTGCCGCTGGGTGGGCACACCGTGGCCGATCTGGCGCTGCTGGACCGTCGGACCGGGACGCTGATCGCCGGAGACCTCGTGTTTCACAACCGCGCGCCCACCACGCCAAGCGCAGACCTGCCGCGCTGGCAGGGCGCGCTGGATGCGCTTCAGGCGGAACGCCCTGCGCTGGTGATCCCGGGCCACGGCCCGGCCGATCCCACGGGGGCCGCCATCACCCAGACCCGTGACTACCTGACATGGCTGGACAAGACCCTGCGAGAGGGCGCCCGCGCCGGGTTGGACATGATCGAGCTGATCGAAACGCCGTTGCCGGACAGGTTCGCCGCGATGGGCGCGCAACCGCAGGAATATCAACGCTCGATCGCGCATCTTTTTCCCGGCATCGAGGTGCAGGAGCTGCCGCGCGGAAACTGACGGGCCATTCCCGGCCCGTCAATCGACGTTCACCGGGACAGGTTCTACCGGGACCAGATCCTCGCCAATGTCCAGCCAGCCGTCGGTTCCCAGCCGGAACCAGTAGACGCGGCTGTATCCCAGCGCCGCGATCCGTTGCGCGGCGTTCCAGCTCATCCAGCAATCGGCCACGCAATAGACCAGTAGGGCGCGCGCCTTGTCGCCCTGCGTCATCCGTTCAAGGTTGCTGGCCAGATAGTCTGTCATCACATCGCCAAGCTGCCCACGGCCCACCTCTGGCAACCAGACCGCGCCCGGCAGGCTCAACCGCTGTTTCGAAACCAGCCAGGTGCCGTCCAACTCGTCGAACCGCGATTGCTGCGCCGCGAAGACATCCAGCGCCACCGCGCCGTCGTTCAGCAGGTCGCGTGCTTCCTCAGGCGAAACCAGCACCGCAGGGGCCGGAATGTCATCGGGCGTCGGTGCCCTTTGCCGCCCGATGCGATAGCCCGTTTCCGGATCGAAAAGCTCGGGCCGACGCGCCTGATGGTCGGCATAAGGCGCGGCCTGCAAAGGCAGGGCAAAGAGGCAAAACAGAACCAGCAGGTGTTTCATGGGCACAGGATAGGCTGGCTTGCCACGCCGCGGAACCCGCTCTTGCCTTCCGCGTACAGAGCCGGGAAAAGGACCGCATGCCCCTTGGGCGTGAGAAAATGCATTTCAACGATAGGGACAGGACCATGGCCCCGAAATTCGGTACAAGCGGCCTGCGCGGCCTTGTGGTGGAACTGACCGAAGCGCTGGTGCGCGATTACGTCATCGCCTTTCTGCATGCTTGCCCGCACGGCGGGGCGGTGCATGTGGGCCGCGATTTGCGCCCCTCCTCGCCACAGATCGCCGAATGGGTGATCGCCGCTGTGCGGGCCAATGGTATCGATGCGGTGGATTGCGGCGTGGTGCCGACCCCGGCTCTGGCGCTGTCCTCTCTGAACGCGGGTGTCGCGGCTGTCATGGTGACGGGCAGTCACATCCCTGCCGACCGCAACGGGCTGAAATTCTACGTTCCCACCGGCGAGATCGCCAAATCCGACGAGGCATTGATCAACGGCGCATTGGGCAAGGCCCCGGCAGACGGGCCACAAGGCACCCTGACCCGGGCCGACGCCCGGGCCGCCTATGTCGCGCGGTACACCGATGCTTTTGGACCCAAGGCGCTCGACGGGCTGCGCGTCGGCGTCTACCAGCACAGTTCGGTCGCGCGTGACATCATGGTCGAGGTGGTCGACGCGCTGGGCGGCACTGCCATCCCCATCGCCCGGTCGGATGTGTTCATCCCCGTCGACACCGAGGCACTGGACCCCGACACCAAGGAACTCTTTGCCGGATGGTTCGCGGAACATGGGCTGGACGTCCTGGTCTCCACCGACGGCGATGCCGACCGCCCGATGCTGGTGGACGACGCACAACGTGTCATCCCCGGCGACGTGCTGGGGGCCGTGACAGCCCGCGCGCTGGGCGCAAAATCCATCTGCACACCGGTGTCCTCGAACACGATGATCGACGCCAAGGAAGCGTTTGACTTCGACCACATCGCTCGCACGAAAATCGGTTCCCCCTTCGTGATTGCCGCGATGGAAGAGGCGCTGGCCAGCGACCCGAAGACGCGCGTCGTGGGGTATGAGGCCAATGGCGGCTTTCTGCTGGGCTTTGACGCCGAAATATCCAAGAGCCAACTGGCCCCGCTGATGACGCGCGATTGCCTGCTGCCCATGCTGGCCCCGCTCGGCGCCGCCCGCAGCGCGGGTCAACCGCTCTCGCAACTCATCGACGCGCTGCCGCCCCGCTTTACCGCTGCCGATCGCATCCAGGGGATCGAAACGGAGACCTCCAAGGCCTTCATCGCGCGCCTTTCCGGCGATGCCGCCGCGCGCGCGGATTTCTTTGCGGCAACCGGGTTGGAAACCGCACTGGACGAGACAGACGGGCTGCGGGTGACCTTTGGCACGGGGGACGTGGTCCACCTGCGCCCGTCAGGCAATGCACCCGAATTCCGCTGCTACGCCGAGGCCAACAGCCGCGAAACCGCCACGGCGTTGGTCGAAACATATCTTGGAAAGCTGCGGGAAACGCTTTCCAACTGAGCGCCGCGCGCGTGGCGGCCTTGGATTGAGTATTTTTCACCAAGAAGAAGCCCAAACCTGGTTTCTTCTTGGTCCAAATACTCAAAAAATCTGACGGCAGATGCCTGCATCAGGCGGTTTTGGTCAGCGCATCGACCGCCGCGAGGCCTTTTAGCAGGCGGGGCAGATCGTCGATCGGCACCATGTTCGGCCCGTCGCTGGGAGCGTTGTCCGGGTCGTCATGGGTTTCGATGAAGACAGCGGCGCAGCCGACGGCCACGGCAGCGCGGGCCAACGGTTCGACGAACTGGCGTTGACCGCCCGAGGATGTGCCTTGGCCTCCGGGCAGTTGCACCGAATGCGTCGCATCGAAGACGACCGGATAGCCGGTTTCCGCCATGATCGGCAGCGACCGCATGTCCGAAACCAGCATGTTGTAACCGAACGAGGCGCCGCGCTCGCAAAGCATGATTTTCTCATTTCCGGTCGAGGCAATCTTGTCCGCGACATTGGCCATGTCCCAGGGTGCAAGGAACTGGCCTTTCTTGACGTTGATCGCGGCGCCAGTTTCGCCCGCCGCCAGCAGCAGGTCGGTTTGGCGTGACAGGAAGGCCGGGATTTGCAGCACATCGACCGCCGAGGCGACGGTGGCGCATTGATCCGGCCCGTGCACATCGGTCAGGACCGGTACGTCGAATTCGGACCGGATGGTCGACAGGACGCGCAGGCCCTCCTCCATGCCGATGCCGCGTTTGCCTTGCAGCGACGACCGGTTGGCCTTGTCATAGCTGCCCTTGAAGATCCAGTTGATGCCAGCCGCATCCGCCGCCTTGGCGATGCGCTCTGCCAGCATTCGCGCATGGTCCAGCGATTCCAGCTGGCAGGGTCCGGCGATCAGGGTAAAGGGCGCGCTGTTCGACACCGTCAGCTTGCCTATGGATACGTCCGTCATGCGATGCCTTCCTTTGCCAGCACACTTTCGATGCGCGCTACGTCGACAGGGTTGTTGAGCTCCCAGAACACCCGGCCCTTGCCGTCCACGGGAACGCAGGTGACCGGCACGCCGTTTTCGAGAAAGCGCAGTTGTTCCAGCCCCTCGGCCTTTTCCAGCGGGCCTTCGTTCCAGGACATGTAGGCCGTCAGTGCGGCGGGCCGATAGGCATAGACCCCGACGTGGTGCCAGACCTCGGGCGGGGTCTCCAGCGAACCGACGAAGGGCAGCACTTCTTTCGAGAAGTAAAGTGCGGTGCCGTCGGCCCGGGCCACCGCCGTGGTGCCGCCGACCCGGCCGTTCTGACGGTCGGTCACGAAATTGGCCAGTGTCTGGGCATCGCAGCGCAGGATCGGCGTGGCCATCTGCACCTTGGGATCCGCCATGCGGTCGATCAGCGCCTCGACGAACCATGCCGGCGTCAGCGGGGCGTCGCCTTGCAGGTTCACCACGCAATCCGGCGTCTCGGGCAGTTGCGCCACCCCTTCGGCACAGCGTTCCGTGCCGTTACGGGCCTTTTCCGAGGTCATCAGCACATCGGCGCCGAATCCGCGCGCGGCCTTGGCGATCCGGTCGTCGTCGGTCAGCACATAGACCGCATCGGCGCCTTTGACCGATTTTGCCGCCTCCCAGCTGCGCTGGATCAGCGTCTTTGCCTCGCCACTTGCCCCCTTGAGCGCGACCAGAGGCTTGCCCGGGTAGCGGGTCGAGGCATAGCGGGCGGGGATGAAGATGACCGCGCTCATGCCACACCTGCCCGCAGCGCGTCGTGGATGTGCAGCAGGCCGACCAGCCGGTCGCCTTCAGTGACCAGAAGTACCGTGCGTTTGGTGGTGTTCATGATGCCCAGAGCCTCGATCAGCAGGGTGTCGGGGGCGGTGACCAGGGGGCCGCGCGTCGCGACCTCTCCGGCGGTGCGGTCCATCAGCCCCTCCATGTTGCGGCGCAGGTCGCCGTCGGTGATGATCCCGGTCAGGGTTTCCCCCTCGACCAGCGCCGCCACGCCAAAGCCTTTCTGGCTCATGACCAGCAGGCATTCGGACATCGGCGTGTCATTCTGCACCAGCGGCAGTTCCTCGCCCCGGTGCATCACCGCCGAAACATGCAGCAACTGCGCGCCCAGCGTCCCGCCCGGGTGAAAGGCGGCAAAGTTTGCCCGGTCGAACCCGCGCGATTGCATCATCGCCACCGCCAGCGCGTCGCCCAGTGCCATGGCCATGGTGGTCGAGGTCGTGGGCGCCATGCCGATGGCGCAGGCCTCGGGCGCGTCCGGCATCAGCAGCAGGAAATCGGCAGCCCGCGCCAATGTGCTTTCGGCCCCCTTGGTCATGGCCACCAGCGGCACGTTGAACCGTGCGCAATGGGCGATCATGTCGGCCAGTTCCCGCGTCTCGCCCGAGTTTGAAATCAGGATCACCGCGTCATTGGGGGTGATCATGCCAAGGTCCCCGTGGCTGGCCTCGCCCGGATGGACCGCCTGCGCCGGCGTCCCGGTCGAGGCAAAAGTCGCGGCGATCTTGTTTGCCACATGACCGGACTTGCCCATGCCCGAGACGATCACGCGCCCCTGCACTTGCAACAGTCGCGCAACGACCGCATCGAAATCCTGTGGAAGCTCGTCGCCGAGGCGCGCAAGGGCCGCGCTTTCGGTGGCAAGGACGGTACGGGCGACCTCTGTCGGGCTTTGCGTCATCGGGTATGCTCGGCTCTCATTCTGCCGCGTGCATTAGCGGCAATCACCGGTCTTGTCCAATCGCGCAACAGTTTGCCGCTCCGGGGACGCCTTGCGTTGACATTTCCCCCCGCTGCCCTCCATGACGGCGCCATAGAGACAAGGCAAGGGATCGCCACCATGAAGATTGCCATGATCGGAACGGGCTATGTCGGCCTCGTATCCGGAGTTTGCTTTTCGGATTTTGGACATGAAGTTGTTTGCGTGGACAAGGATCCGCGCAAGATCGAGATGCTGGAACAGGGGCAGGTGCCGATTTACGAACCCGGCCTCGACGTGCTGATGCACAAGAACGTCGAAGCAGGACGGCTGAGCTTTACGCTTGATCTGAACAGTGCCATCGACGGGGCCGATGCGGTCTTTATCGCGGTGGGTACGCCGACGCGCCGGGGGGACGGCCACGCCGATCTGACCTACGTGATGGCCGCCGCCGAGGAAATCGCCCGTGCCGCCAAGGACTACGTTGTTGTCGTAACAAAATCGACGGTGCCCGTGGGTACCAACCGCAAGGTCAAGGAGGCGGTCGCCGTCGCCAATCCCGCGCTTGATTTCGACGTGGCCTCCAACCCGGAATTCTTGCGCGAAGGCGCGGCCATCGACGATTTCATGAAACCCGACCGCGTGGTTGTGGGCGTCGAGAACGACCGCGCCGCACAGGTTATGGCTGAAATCTACCGGCCGCTCTACCTGCGCGATTTTCCCATCGTCACAACCGATCTCGAATCGGCCGAGATGATCAAATACGCTGCCAATGCCTTTCTCGCGACCAAGATCACCTTCATCAACGAGATCGCGGCACTGTGTGAAAAGGTCGGCGCAGATGTCAAATCCGTGTCCAAGGGCATGGGGATGGACGGACGTATCGGCAACAAGTTCCTGCACGCGGGCCCGGGATATGGCGGCTCCTGCTTCCCGAAGGACACAAAGGCACTGGCCCGCATCGGGCAGGAACACGCCAGCCCGATCTCGATCGTCGAAACGGTCATCAAGATCAACGAGGACGTCAAGCGCCGGATGCTCGACAAGCTCAGCGATCTTTGCGACGGCGGTTTCAACGGCAAGACGGTGGCCGTGCTGGGTGTGACCTTCAAACCCAATACCGACGACATGCGCGATGCCCCCTCGCTGACGATCGTTCCGGCGCTGGTCGGCGGCGGCGCCAAGGTCCGCGTGGTCGATCCCCAGGGTCGGCGCGAAGGCGAACACCTGCTGCCGGGCGTGACATGGCATGACGATCCTTACGCGGCGGCCGAGGGGGCCGACCTGCTGGTCATCCTCACCGAGTGGAACGAATTCCGCGCGCTTGACCTGTCGCGCCTCGCGGGATCCATGGCGCAGGCGAAACTGGCGGATCTGCGCAACATCTATGCACCCGCCGATGCCAAGGCTGCGGGGTTCACCGGATACGAAAGCATCGGCCGCGCGGGTTTCCCCGAACGCGCCTGAACCGCTTGGACCAACATCAAGAAACGCCGCCCGGATCTCCCCGGGGCGGCGTTTTTCATGCGCCGCCTGACACCTGACACCTGACATCTGACGGCCTATGCCCAACCGGTCCCACCAAGGCGGGCGCCCTGCTTCTTCTTGGCAAAAATACTCTGGGGGAGTCGGCTCTGCCGACGGGGGCAAAGCCCCCACTGCCCGTACCCACTGCCCGTACCCACTGCCCGTACCCGCGGCGCGTGATCCGGGGGGGGCAGGCACTGTGCTCCCCGCGCCACAGTTTCCCTTGTCTCCATCTCGGTCAGTCGCGTCACCCGGGATCTGCCACTTTGCGTAACCCGTTCCCTGCGCTAGGATTCCAAAAAAACGATGAGGCAGACGGGCATGGGGACGGGCTTTCGCGGCACGTTCGTCATCTCCTGGGCACAGACGGAAATCGACGGGGTGCAGGATGCGCCCCTGCCGGCATTGCAGGTCGGGGCCGCGTGGTCCTGGTCGGGTGATCCGGTGCGGGTGGATGGACCTGCGTCGGTGCTTCCGTTGGGCGAGATGACGGCAGATACACTGGACATTCGGCCGCGCGCGGCGCGCATGGTGCGCCGCCTCGTGGGGGCGGCACTGGCGCAAGAGCGGCCCGGCAAACCGCAAGAGGCCCTGGCCGAATCCACGCAGCGCGAGTCCAGTTTTGTGGTCACTGATGGCCGCAAGGGCTATACCGTGACCCTGATCGCCGTGGGCCGGGGCGTGCCGCCCTTGTTGATGTTCCTTGATGAATTGCCTCCCTCCGGGGTCGACCTCTGGGTGGTGCACCACCGTCACAGCGCTGATTTACCGCAAGCGCCGCAAGATCCGGGCGGCGTGATCTGTTTTACCCCGCAGACGCGGATCCTGACGCCGGGCGGCGCGGTGCCGGTGGGTCTTCTGCGCGAAGGCGATCTTGTCCAGACCAAGGACAGCGGGGCACAACCGATCTGCTGGATCGGCAGTCGCCGCATGTCGGGCGCCCGGCTTTTCGCCATGCCCGCACTACGCCCGATCCGGTTGCGGGCCGGGGCGCTGGGATTGGGGCAACCCAACCGCGATGTGCTTGTCTCGCCGGATCACCGCATGGTGGTGCGCGGGGCGGCAGCGCGGGCGCTGTTCAACACGCCCGAGGTGCTGGTTGCGGCGCGTGATCTAATCGATGGCCAAAGCATCGTTCAGGATCTGGACGTGAAAGAGGTGACTTATGTCCACCTCTTGTTGCCCCGGCACGAAGTGTTGTTCGCCGATGGCGTCGAAACCGAGAGTTTTCACCCGGCAAATACCGCCATGTCCTCGTTGGATGCCGAAGATCGCACACGGTTGTTGCGGACGCTCCCCGGTGTTGCGGGCAACCCGCAGGGATACGGCGCCTATGCACGGCGCAACCTGTCGGCCTCAGAGGCGGCTATCCTGCGGCACGAGGCGGCCTGAGCCGAGCCATAATCAGGTGGCGAGACCAAAGGTGCATGAGCCGGGGGGGCAGCCCCGCAAGGTCGGTCGTCGCTTCAACTTGGCGCGGGCCAAAACCCCCTGTCGCAAAGCTGTTTGAGCACCACGGGTAGCCTGCTACACCTTGCCATAGGCGGTGCCCGCTGCGCCGCGTCCTTGTGTCCGGGGGTTTGCCATGTCGTCCGTCTTGCGGGTCTTTGTCTGTCTCTTTGCCTTGACGTTTCCGGCCTTCGGGGCCGGGATCGAAACCCAGATGAAACGCCAGCTTGATGGTCCCAACGCCCAGTTGGTGATCCACCTGACCGGCCCGATCGCCGAGGGCGATGCCGAAAAGATCCGCCAGATTTACCTGCGCAGCGGTCTGGCCAGCAATGATGACTACGCCGATCTCGTCCTCTCGCTGGACAGCCCCGGTGGCAGTTTCGCCGAGGCGCTGAAAATTGCGCGCGTGCTGAATGAAAACGGCATCGGCACCTATGTGGCGGAGGGCGCAAGCTGTCTCAGCGCCTGCGCGGTGGCCTTCATGGCCGGGTCCGACATCAACACCCAGATCACCGGGCGCGACCGGTCGATCCACCCGCAGGCGCGGCTTGGCTTTCATGCGCCCAGTCTTGCGGTTCCCGACAGCGGCGAGGTGCCCGCGCAGCAGCTTGGCGCGGCTTTTGCCGTGGCACTGGCCTCGATCTCTGGCATTCTCGAAGCGGAACAATACCTCGGCATGAGCCGCAGCCTGCTTGTGCGGATGATTGCCACGCCGCCGGACGACATGTTCTTTGTCACCACCACCGGAATGGCTGGCATGTGGGATATTGGCGTGGATGCTCCCGCGCCGGACCTGCGCCTGACCGATCAGGCTTTGTCCGACACCTGTGCCAATCTCCATGCCTGGACGGCGGACCGGCAGATCGTCGGCCCGATGGGCGGCAGCGTGACCCATCCGCCCTCGGTCGGTGACCCGGGTTTCCGGGTCGAACGCCATGCCTTTACCGTGCCCCACAATCCAACCCGGCAAATGTACTGGATGCCTGCGATCAACGAGTATTCGATCAATTGTCACGTTCACCAGTGGGACTGGTCCAACACCAATCGCGGCCAGTGGGACAAGTCGATTTTCTTGGTCGCGGGTGTGACCCATGAAGGGCCGCAATCCGTCGTCCAGGGGCTGCAAAGCCGCAATCTCCGGCCGACCTGGCTGCCCTGGATCGCGGCGCTGCCTGCCGACACCCCCCTGGCCAGCCTTCGGGGTCCGGGCACACGTCTGTCGCCCGCATGGCCTATTGCCCCGAATTCCGCCGAGGGTCTGTGCCGCGAGTTTGGTCTTTTTGCCAAACTGGTGTCCGAGAGCCCCTGTCGCATGGTCCTCGAAGACGGCGCCTATCGGTTTTCCGGCGGGCCAGAGATCGACGCCTTTCAGCAGAAATGGGATGTGCTCATGGACTGGGAGGGCGTGCAGGCCTCCTCGCTCAGCCCCGAAGGACGGCACGCGCAGGCCACCTGCATCTTTGACCAGCGTGATCAGGAAACGCTGTGCTTTCAGCAGTGATCCGTGGCAGCGGCGGTGGGTGCTGTTTTCCGGTTGGTCACCCGGAAAACGATCAACCGCCGCTGTAACACGTTGATTTCACGCATTCCTAAGCTGTCCACACGTGGACAGCCTTTCCGGGCGCGGTCGGTGTTACTCGCGGATTTCGTCCAGCCCGACGCCCCAGAGCGCCCGCTTGTCGACCCAGCCGCGATAGCCCGAGGCGGTCAGACGGCACCATTCGGGGCCGCAATCGCCCAATCGCGCGATAACGCCCAGTTCCAGACGTGCCACCACGGCGCTTTCCGGGTCGGGACGGCGGAAAAGGCTTAACATGTCGCGTTCCACGATGACCGTCCGCGCACCAGACAGCAGCGAATAATGCACCCAGCCGCCCGCGCCGTCGCGGTCGCGGACACGGCGCCAGTGGCCGTGTTCCGCCGTGATCTCCAGCGGCATGCCGCGCCGCTTGTAGACCCAGTCGATCCGATGTGTCAGCGACGGCCCGCGCCGCACGTTGCCCTCGGAGGCCTTTAACGAAACAAAACGCGGCAAAGGCAGATTCGTGACCGGCCCCCGATCCTGTCCGGCCCACCCGGACCCGGCCAGCATGGCCAGCGCCACCGCCGCGGCGATCGCTTGTTTGAACATGGTTTTCAAGTCCTGCTCAGTTTTTCCGGCGGGGTTCTTGTGCCCCGTCCTTTCCTGTCGCAGTCTACCGCCCGAGGGACCCGCAGGGGAAGTTTGGGGAGAGGCTGAATGCCATCAAAACGTCTGAGTGTTGTCGTGACGCGACGCTTGCCCGAAGTGGTCGAGACACGGCTCACCGAACTGTTCGACGCAAAGCTGCGAACGGATGATACGCCCATGACCCGTGGCGAACTGGTCGATGCGGTGCAATCCGCCGATGTGCTGGTGCCGACGGTCACGGATCGTATCGACGCCGGTCTGATCGGGCAGGCAGGGGATCGGTTGAAACTGATCGCCAATTTCGGCGCCGGTTTCGATCATATCGACGTGTCCACGGCCCGGTCGCGGGGGATCCTTGTGTCGAACACGCCCGGCGTGGTGACAGAGGATACCGCCGATATGGTCATGGCGCTGATGCTGGGTGTGACGCGTCGCATTCAGGAAGGCCTGAAGGTCATGCAAGAGGGCAACTGGGACGGCTGGGCGCCCACGGCGTTTCTGGGCCACCGGATGGGGGGCAAGCGTCTGGGCATCCTTGGCATGGGCCGGATCGGTCAGGCCGTGGCTCGCCGGGCGGCGGCCTTTGGGATGCAGGTGCATTACCACAATCGCCACCGCCTGCGCCCCGAGATCGAAGAGGCGCTGGAGGCAACCTATTGGGAAAGCCTTGACCAGATGGTTGCGCGTATGGACATGATCAGCGTCAACTGCCCGTCCACGCCCAGCACCTACCACCTGCTCAACGCGCGGCGGTTGCAACTGATGAAACCCAGCGCCGTGATCGTGAACACCTCGCGCGGGGAGGTGATCGACGAAAACGCCCTGACCCGTATGCTGAAAGCGGGGCAACTGGCGGGCGCGGGTCTGGACGTCTACGAACACGGGCTTGCCGGGAACCCGGATCTGCGGAACATGCCCAATGTCGTGATGCTGCCGCACATGGGATCGGCGACCGAGGAAGGCCGCGTCGAGATGGGCGAAAAGGTGATCATCAATATCAAGACCTTCGACGACGGGCACCGCCCGCCGGATCAGGTTGTACCCGCGATGCTATAAGCGTGGGCAGGCCCGGCGCGGCCTGCGGATCTCGATTCTTGCGCGGGGCGCCGTCGGAGTGGCGCCCTTTTTGCTGCTTTGGGATACCTTGCGCCGCATGGACAGCCGTACCGCAAAGGCGCAGGAGAGGCGTAGAACGAAACCGAAAAAGATCCTGCCATGACCCATTGTGCCCTGTGCAAGGCCGAAGACACCGCGCCCGTCACCGTTGCTCCCAAGGATCTGAGTGTCGCGCTTTGCGCCACCTGCCGGGCCGGGCTGGAGGCCGCACCCGAGGACGGCCCGCACTGGCAATGCCTGAACGAAGCGATCTGGAGCACCGAACCCGCGGAACAGGTCATCGCGTGGCGTTTGTTGAACCGGTTGAATACGGCATGGGCACGTGACGTTCTGGACATGGCCTATCTGGAACCGGATGTGCTGGATTGGGCCAAGGCCGAGGACGCGCCAAGCGAAGCGGTCATTCATCGCGATTGCAACGGCGCGATCCTGTCGGACGGCGATACGGTCACGCTGATCAAGGCGCTGCCGGTCAAGGGGGCGGGTTTCACGGCCAAACAGGGCACTGCCGTGCGCCGGATCTCGCTGGAACCGGACAACGCCGAACATATCTCGGGCCGGGTCGAAGGTCAGCGAATCGTCATCCTGACCAAGTTCGTGAAAAAGGCGTAACTTCGCCTTTTTAAAGATCAAGGCTATCGCTTCCCACAGTCTCCTGATTGACTGCGTATCAGGAGACGCAACTGGGAGGTGATCGTCATGAAGATCACGAATCTGGCCGCGCTGCTGTTGATGACAGCAGGCGCGGTATCAGCACAACAATCGACGGACACGGTGGCGCCCGAAGCGGCCCATGCGGGTACCGGCGGCTTTGCCACCTTGTCGGACGAGGTGGCCGCAGCGCTTGACGCCAAGGCGGCGGGCCAGCCTGTCGCGGCACAGAACTGGATGGTTGCGGCGGCCAACCCCCATGCGGTCAGCGCCGGGGCCGCGGTGCTGCGCGCGGGCGGCACGGCAGCGGATGCCATGGTCGCGGTGCAAACCGTGCTTGGTCTGGTCGAACCGCAAAGCTCGGGTATTGGTGGCGGGGCATTCCTTGTCTGGCTGGATGGCGAAACCGGAGAGATCACAACGCTGGATGGCCGGGAAACCGCGCCTTTTGCCGCCACGCCGCGTCTGTTTCAGGACGACAACGGCGAACCGCTGAAATTCTTTGACGCGGTTGTCGGCGGTCGGTCAGTCGGTGTGCCCGGCACCCCCGCACTGATGCAGGCCGCGCATGAACGCTGGGGCAAGTCCGAGTGGGCCAGCCTTTTTGACGCGGCCGCCGCATTGGCCGAAGACGGCTTTGAAGTGTCGCCGCGGCTTGCGGGGCTGGTTGCCTCGGATGCGGACCGTTTGGGACGTCACGCGGAAACCACCGATTATTTCTTCCCCGGCGGCGAACCGATCGCCGAAGGCTCGGTCCTGCGCAATCCGGCCTATGCCAATGTCATGCGGCGCATGGCAGCCGAAGGCGCATCGGCGATCTATCAGGGCGAGATCGCACAGGACATCGTCGACACGGTGCAAGGGTTCGAAGCCAACCCCGGCGTTCTGAGCCTTGCCGACCTTGCCGCCTATTCGGTCAAAGAGCGCCCGGCGGTCTGCGCACCGTTCCGGGGCCACGACGTCTGTGGCATGGGGCCGCCGTCCTCCGGCGCGCTGACCGTTGGCCAGATCCTTGGCATGCTGGATGCATCCGATCCCGGAGCCATGGATGACCCGCAGACCTGGCGCAAGATCGGTGACGCCTCGCGTCTCGCGTTTGCGGACCGTGGCCGGTACATGGCGGACAGCGATTTCGTGCCGATGCCGACCAAGGGGCTGGTCGATCCGGCCTACCTTTCCGAGCGGGCCAAATTGCTGGAGGGCGATGATGCCCTGCCAGAGGTCAGCCCCGGGATGCCGGCATGGGATCATGCGATGCTCTGGGCAGATGATGAAAGCCTCGAACTGCCCTCGACCTCGCATATCTCGATCGTTGACCAGTATGGCAATGCCTTGTCGATGACGACCACGATCGAGAATGGCTTTGGTTCGCGGTTGATGACCAATGGCTTCATGCTGAACAACGAACTGACGGACTTCTCCTTCCGGTCGCATTCCGATGGCGTGCCGATTGCAAACGCCATTGCGCCGGGCAAGCGTCCGCGTTCTTCGATGGCGCCGACCATCGTGCTGAAGGATGGCGAACCGGTGCTGGTGATCGGGTCGCCCGGCGGATCGCGGATCATCGGTTACGTGGCGCAGGCGATCATCGCGCATGTGGATTGGGGTATGGACGTGCAACAAGCCGTGGCAATGCCGCATGGCGTGAACCGGTTTGGCACCTTCGATCTGGAGGCCGGAACCCCCATGGCGGATTACGCGGGGATGCTGGGCGATCTTGGGTTCGAAACCAATGTGCGGGACCTGAACTCGGGTCTGCATGCGATTTCCATCGGACCGGACGGTCTGTTGGGCGGGGCTGACCCACGCCGCGAAGGCATTGCGCTGGGCGAATAACGAAGAGAGGCGCTCCGGATTTTTCGGGGCGCCGCCAATATGGGCAGGCGTGGTTTGCCCAAAGCCACCCGGACCGGGTAAGCATCTGAGAAACATGGCGCTTGTGCGGATCTGGCCGCAGGCCTAAACGCTGGAGACATGAATAGTCTTGTCTCGATGCGCGCGGTCGCCGCGCTTTTCTTCACTGCCGTTCTGACCGGATGCGCCGCGGATGTCCGTGGCCCATCGGTGCCATTTCAGGCTGGTGCCAACCTGGAAGGCGCGCGCGCGGCCTTTGACGCCTGTTCGTTGCAGGCGCAAAAGGCAGGCCAGTCTTCGCTGGCCGGTCACTATGTCGGCAGCGTGCTTTGGGGTGGTCTGGTCGTCGGTCCGATCGTGGTGGCGTCCAACGCGCCAAACCTGCGCTACAACGGTGAAATCAACGCCATGGACCGCTGTATGGAAAACCGCGGGTTTGTACGCCGCGACCTGACACCGGCTGAACTGCGCGCAGTGCAGCGGGCGGATGCGGTCACTCGCCGGATGCTGCTGGATCACCTCGTTGGTGGCGGCACGCTGGAAAGTTTCCACCGCGCCTGAGATTTGCAAACGCCGCCGGTACGGGACCGGCGGCGCATGTTCCTTAGAATTCCTTGTAGGAAATCTCGCGCGAGTCGGCTCCGGGGCCAACGCGGCTGCGGCGTACGATCAGCCGGTTGAGCGCTTGGATATAGGCCCGCACCGAGGCCACCACGGTATCGGTGTCTGCCGATTGGCCGGTGGCAATCACGCCGTCCTCTTCCAGACGCACGGAAACCGTGGCCTGCGCATCGGTGCCTTCGGTCACGGCATGCACCTGATACAACTGCAAGCGCGCCTTGTTCGGGTGCAGTTCGCGGACCGCCTTAAAGCTGGCGTCGACCGGACCGTCCCCTTGGCAAGTGGCGCTGCGGTCTTCGCCGTCGATTTCCATTTCCAACTGCGCCTCGGCAGGGCCGCCGGTGCCGCAGACCACCTTGAGGTTCACAAGCTGGAGGTGATCGGCCTCGCCGCTGGTGGCGGAGACAAGCGCAAGAATATCGTCGTCAAAGACCTCTTTCTTGCGGTCGGCCAGATCCTTGAAGCGAACAAAGATGTCCTTGAGCTGGTTGTCCCCGACCTCGACCCCAAGATCCTTGAGTTTGGCGCGCAGCGCTGCGCGGCCCGAATGTTTGCCAAGCGGAAGCGAGGTGCCCGCAATGCCCACGTCCTCGGGGCGCATGATCTCGAAGGTTTCGGCGTTTTTCAACATGCCGTCCTGATGGATGCCGGATTCATGCGCAAAGGCGTTCTTGCCGACGATGGCCTTGTTGAACTGCACCGGAAAGCCCGACACGGTCGAGACACGGCGCGAGATATGCATGATCTTCTTGGTGTCGATGCCGGTGTAATAGGGCATGATATCGCCCCGTACCTTCAGCGCCATGACCACCTCTTCCAAAGCGGTGTTGCCCGCCCGTTCGCCAAGACCGTTGATGGTGCATTCGATCTGACGCGCGCCACCTGCGACGGCGGCAAGGGCGTTGGCCGTCGCCATGCCAAGGTCGTTGTGGCAATGCGTGGCAAAGACCACGTCATCCGCGCCCGGCACGGTTTCGATCAGGCGGCGGATAAGGTCGGCGCTTTCTACCGGCGCGGTATAGCCCACGGTATCGGGGATGTTGATCGTGGTGGCGCCCGCCTTGATGGCGATTTCCACGACGCGGCAAAGGTAATCCCATTCGGTCCGCGTGGCATCCATCGGCGACCATTGCACGTTGTCGCAAAGATTGCGCGCGTGACTGACCGTCTGTTCGATACGCTCGGCCATTTCGTCCTGGGTCAGGTTCGGGATCGCGCGGTGCAGCGGAGATGTGCCGATAAAGGTGTGAATGCGCGGTTGGGCGGCATGTTTCACGGCCTCGAAACAGCGGTCGATGTCGGGAAGCTGTGCACGGGCCAACCCGCAGATGACCGAATTCTTGGACCGTTGGGCAATCTCGGTCACGGCGCGGAAATCCCCCTCGGAGGCGATGGGGAAGCCTGCTTCGATGATGTCGACGCCCATGTCGTCCAAAAGCTCGGCAATTTCCAGCTTTTCATCATGGGTCATGGTGGCGCCGGGCGATTGCTCGCCGTCGCGAAGGGTGGTGTCGAAGATGACAACCTTGTCTTTGTTCGCCTCTGCGGGTGCGTTTGTCTCGGTGCTCATGGTCTTTCCTCAGCTATGCGGGCGGGACGCGGCGGCGTCTCCGGAATGGGGGTGATCCGTGGACAGGGGACGACAGGCCGCGAAAGCGGGCGGGACTGCGGCCATCAATGGACCATGGAAAGCTGTCATCGGGGTGTCCAAACTCGGGTGCGTGATGGGTCCGGCGCGTCACACATCTCCTCTGAGCACGCGCGCCGAGGGGGCCACGCTCAGAGGCGAGTTAGCAGTAGACCGGTGCCAAACGCGAAAGCCGCCGAAAGGCGGTTCGAAAGGGCGTTATGGCGGAACATGGTCATGGGCTGCACTATACGTCGCAATTTCCAAATGAAAACCCATGAATCGACGTCAAATCCCCGCCTGTCCGGCTTCGCCTGCTTTGCCCTTGGCGCGGCTTCGGGCATAATCGGTGCAGGCAAGAAAAACAGGGCAGGAAACCATGCGCAAATGGCTGGGCGGTGTCACGCTGGCTTTGGCGGGGGCATTTGGCGGAACGGGCGTCGTGGCCGATCAACAGTCGGCGCGCGTCTATGTCTTTGGCAACTCGCTGGTGAATCACCTCAGCGAGGAGTCGCGGCTGACCAATGTCCCGCATTGGCTGAACGAGATGGCCAAGGCCGACGGGCGCAGCCTTGCGCTTGACGGTCAGTGGGGGTTCCTGAGGAATTTCGCAGATGGTCTGCCGCCGACGGCCAACTGGTCCTTTTCCGGTGTGCAGGGGGCGTGGTCGCCCGGTCAGGGGCCGTTTCGCGACGGGCGTTTTGACGCGGTGATCGTGACGCCTGCCAATTTCATCCAGTACCAGTTGCCTGACGTGCCCTACGAAGGCGACAACCCCGAGGCAGAAAGCCCGCTGGGTGTGGTGCAGCGGCTGTTCGACTGGGTCGAGGTCAACAGCCCCGAGGCCCGCCTGTTCGTCTACGAGGGTTGGGCCGACATGGGGGCCATCGCCCCCAGCTTTCCGCCCAGTGCGGCACAACTGGAACGGTATCACGCGTTTAACGCGGGCGAATATCACCAATGGTATCGCGACTTGCTGAACGTGCTGTCCGTCACCCGTCCCGATACAAAGGTGGACCTGATCCCTGTCGCCTCGGTCTTGGCCGAGGTGTTTGGGCCCGGCGGGGTGCTGGAAGGTCTGCCCGCCGAGGCGTTGTATACCGACAGCTCGCCGCATGGCACGCCGACGCTGTACATGCTGGCCGCGATGGTGACCTATGCCTGGATCTATGACGCCCCGCCGCCAGAGTCTTTTGCGCCTCCGGCAACCCTGCACCCTGATGTGGTCAGCAATTATGACAGGCTGGCCGAGGTGATCTGGCAATCCGTACCTCAAAAGGGGCCAGCCCGGACCGAGGTGGCAGACCCTGAACCAGAGGCCGCGAAACCTGCGGAACTGCCTGAACGACAGCCCATCGCCTTGCCGCCGCGCGGTGTGCGGCCCGACGGGCCACCGGCGCTGGCGTTGGGGTTGAACGGGATTTCTGACTGGTCGACGCAACATCCCTTTATCGACCTGATGAAATCCTCGCGCGGCTGGGTCGGCAATATCGGCGATCAATGGGGCGCCGTCCGCACCGAAGAGTTGCGCGCTGGCGGTCATCTGGATGAAAATGACTGGCCCCTGCGGATCCCCGACGGTGTCGATGCGCTGGAAACCGTGATCCTCACCAATCAGCCCAAAGACGCCGAGTCCCTGCGCGGCGATTATGTGATGCTATACGATGGCGAGGCTGATTTCAGGTTTGTCGGTCGGGCGCGGCGGGTGCGGCGCGAGCCGGGACGCGTGACCTTTTCCTATGAACCGGGCGAAGGGTTGGTAACCCTTTCGATCACCCGGATTGACCCGGACAACCCGATCCGCAACATCCGTATCCTGCGCAGCGACCACGAGGCGCTGTTTGCGGCGGGCGCGCTGTTCAACCCGACCTTCCTGTCCCGGATAGAAGACATCCGCGTTGTCCGGTTCATGGACTGGATGATCACCAACGGCTCTCCGGTCACGGGATGGGACGCACGCCCGACGATGCAGACGGCAAGCTGGTCGGAATGGGGTGTCCCGGTCGAGGTCATGGTTCGTCTGGCCAATGTGCTGGGCGCGGATCCGTGGTTCAACATGCCGCATCTGGTCGATGATGCCTACGTCCGCCGCTTTGCCGAAATCGTCGAGCGCGATCTGGATCCCCGGTTGAAGGCTTATGTCGAGTTTTCCAACGAGGTCTGGAATCCGGGTTTCCCGCAGGCTGCGTGGGCCCGGACCGAGGCCGCGGCGTTGTGGGGCGAGACCGAGCAAGGTTGGGCGCAGTTCTACGGCCTGCGATCCGCACAGGTCATGAAGATCTGGACGGATGTCTTTGGCGAGGACAGCGCCCGGCTGGTTCGCGTTGTGGCCACGCATACGGGTTGGCCCGAACTGGAACGGAATATCCTGACAGCCCCGCTGGCCTATCTAAAGCTGGGCCACATGCCGGTCGAAAGTTTCGATGCCTACGCCGTCACCGGCTATTTCGGCTATGAAATGGGCGGTGCCGAGATGGCGCAGCGCATGGATGGATGGCTGGATGCATCGGCGAAACTGGCGCAAAAGGCGGGTGAGGATGCCGGGTTGAAACGGGTTGCGCTGCGGGAATTCGTCAAGGCGCATCAATTCGACGGGGCAATCGCGCCAGTGGCCGAAGCCTTGGAAAAAGGCTCGCTCCGGCAGCTGGTGGATGAAATCTTTCCCTATCATGCGGGGGTGGCGCGTCGGCATGGTCTGCGCTTGATCATGTACGAAGGCGGCACGCATCTGGTGGGACATGGTGCGCGGGTCAACGACGAACGGCTGACCGATTTCTTCAATACCTTCAGCTATACACCCGAAATGGCCCGCTTGTATGAATTGCTGCTGGCGGGCTGGGTGGATTCGGGTGGCGTTCTGTTCAACGCCTTCGTCGATGTTGCCCCGGCGACCATGTGGGGCAGCTGGGGCGCGTTGCGGTTCCTTGAGGATCAGAACCCCCGCTGGGACATGTTGATGGCCTACAACGCCTCGGGGCCGAACGGTTGGGAACGACGGGACGACACGGCCTTTGCCAACGGGCGGCGGGTTCTGGCCGGTGATGGCCGGATCGAGGGCACGCCGGAAGAGGATTACCTTGTCGGCGGCACGGGCGATGATGTGCTGGTGTCTCTGGGCGGGGCGGACGTGCTGTCCGGTGGACCGGGGCAGGATCGCGTGATCTTGCCGGGGCATCGTGACGGCTATGAGTTTGCGCGGGAGGATGGCCGGATCGTGGCGCGCTATCAGGGTGGTCACGTGCTGATGACGGGCATGGAATACGTGATCTTCGACACCGCGCCCGACATCGAGATCCCGGCCGGGGAGCTGTAAGATCCCGGCCCGCGCGGACGCGGCCGGGCATCGGCGTCAAAAGCGCGGTGCACAATCGACGGGATCAAGACCCTTGACCGGGTCGTCGGGGGCGCAGCTTTCGTGGCTGACGGGATAGGTGCCGTTGTCCGGGGGTTCGCAACCGGCAAGACCCAAAACGGACAGGGCGGCAATCAACAGGGCGGGTCGTTTCATCTTGTCACTCCGAATAGTCCTGTGCCTTGCCGGCCCGGGATCGTACTGCGCGACAAAGGCTGGGTCTTTCGGTGTTTGGCTGCGTTGATCCCTGTCAAACGCGGCACGGCCCCGACAGGGTCAGGCGTCGGGCGATGCAGCAGACCCGTCGAGGCGCCGGATTTCGTCCACCAGCACCTCGGCGCCCAAAGCGGCGCGGAAATTTTCGACGATATGCGCGCGCCCGGCTTCGGAAAGGCGCAGCAGGGCGTCGGGATCGCCAACGAGACTGCGGATCGTCCGGGCCAGTTGGCCGGGGTTCTTGGGTTCGACAAGATAACCGGTCGATCCGTCGGTGATCAGTTCGGGCACACCGCCCGCGTCGGTCCCGATGGTCGGGACGCCCATCGACATCGCCTCCATATAGGCGACGCCCAGCGGTTCATGCCAAGAGGCCAGCACGAACAGATGCGACTCTTCCAGCTTGTCCTTGACTGCACCGGCGTCGATGGCGCCCAAAAGCTTGACGTGATCCTGAAGGCGCAGCTTTTTCAGGGTCTCTTCCAGTTCCAGTCGGAAACCGGTGCCGCCGTCGTCATCCTCTCCGGCGATCTCGACGCGCACGTCGACGCCCTGATCCAGCAATTGCCGGGTGGCGGCCATCAGGTCCTGATGTCCTTTGACGACGTTCAGGCGTCCGCAGGCAAAGATGCGGATCGGGCGGCCATGTTCCGGCGGCAGGTAGGGGGTGCTGCGCCGAAGCTTGTCCGTATCCACCCCCATGGGCCGGATCAGGCGACGATCCGGCAGATAGCCTTTCAGCTCGTCCTCGATTTCGGACAGGATCTTGTGGGTGATGATGGTGGCAAAGCTGGCGTGCCGCCATTTCACCCGTTGGCCCGGCCCGTAATCCGACAGCGGCCCGTGCAGGGTCAGCGAATAGGTCGGCCCGCCCAGCAGGTGGGCAAAACAGGCGATCAGGGCCGACCGCCCGCAGGAATGGGCGTGGATGTGATCCAGACCGCGTTGTGCCGCCACGCGCCGCAGCCTTTCGCCGGCGCCCATCGTGATCAGGGCGTCCTTGGCAAATCCCGGGCCTTCGCGCATCATCCACAGGGGCAGGCCCTGCGCCGACAGCCGCGCCAAGGCGGTGGCGGCGGGCAGGGGATCGACATGGCCAAGGTAGGTGGTGCGGGCGATCGCCTTCTCTGACCAGTCGTGCGAGATCAGCCGGCGCGGCGGTTTGCGCGTGGAGAAGACGTGGACCTCATGACCCATCGCCTCCAGCGCGCGGATCTCGCGCCAGAAGAAAATATGCGTCTGTCCCGGGAATTGCGGGACGATGTACCCGATACGCAAGCCTTGCGTCACCTGATGGTCCTATGGATGGCAGCAGCGCCGCGGGGGGCGTTCGTCGTGATCAAACCTAAGCTATTTCATGCTTTGGCCACAGTTCTGCAGGAGTTTCCAGCGCGGGGGATGATGTATTTTTTCAAGGTGTGGCCCCATTGGTACGGGTGAGAGTGCGGGACATGGACAGAGCGACACAGGGCCGGGGCGTGACAGTCTCGGTCATCCTTCCGGCAAGCAATGAGGCGGCGCTGATCGGCGACTGCCTCGACGCATTGCTTGCCTCCGAGGTCGCCGTGGACCACGCGGTCGAGGTTATCGTCGTCGCCAACGGTTGCCGCGATGAGACGGCAGACCGCGCCCGCGCTCGTGCGGACAGGATGGCAGACAAGGGATGGCGGCTGAAGGTCATTGAACGGGCCGAAGGCAGTAAACCCGGGGCCCTGAATGCGGGCGACGCCGCTGCCAGCGGGGCGATCCGGGTTTATCTGGACGCGGACGTAACCGTGGCGCCGGATCTTCTGGCGCAATTGGTGCGGGTGCTGGACGTGGCGGCTCCGCGCTATGCCAGCGGGCAGGTCGAAATCGCGGCCGATGGCGCGGTCAGCCGAGCCTATGCCCGGATCTGGCGGCGCGTGCCCTTCATGCGGGACGTGGTGCCGGGATGTGGGCTTTTCGCGGTGAATGCGGCGGGGCGTGCCCGCTGGGGGGCCTTTCCGCAGATCATTTCTGACGACATCTACGTGCGCTTGCATTTTCGACCCGGTGAAAGGGTCGGCGTCACGGCCCCCTATCGCTGGCCCATAGCCGAAGGCTGGCACAACCTCGTAAAGGTACGGCGGCGACAGAACGCGGGGGTCGACGAAATCGCGGCCCGTTATCCTGCATTGACCGAAAACGACGACAAACCGCGGTTTCCCTTGCCGGAAAAACTGGGTCTGGCGCTGCGGGATCCGGTTGGGTTCGGGATTTATTCCGGCGTGGCGCTGGCGGTCAAACTGACCCCGCGTGCCCAGCAGGACTGGAGCCGCGGACGATGACCGCCAGTGCCGCCCTCGACAGCAGTTCCGTGACCGCGCGGGCCATGCGCTCGTCGCTTTTGACGCTGGGCAGCTTCGGGTTCGCGCAAATGGTGCGATTGGGGTCGAACCTGATCCTGACGCGCCTGTTGTTCCCCGAAGCCTTTGGCCTGATGGCGCTGGTCATGGTCTTTCTGATGGGGCTGGGACAGTTTTCGGACGTGGGCGTGACGCCCGCGATCCTTCAATCCAGACGCGGCGACGATCAGGATTTTCTTGATACTGCCTGGACGATCCAGGTGATCCGGGGGTTCGGCCTGTGGCTGGTGGCTTGCGCGCTGGCCTGGCCGATGGCGTGGATCTACGACCAGCCGATGCTGACATGGGTCTTGCCCGTATCGGCGCTGACATTGCTGATCACCGGGTTCAGGCCAACGCGTATGATAACGGCCAACCGGCACCTGATGCTGGGCCGGGTCACGGTGATCGACATGTTCAATCACCTCGCGGGCGTGGTGGTGGCCGTGGCGCTGGCGTGGTGGTGGGGATCCGTCTGGGCGCTGGTGGTTTCAGGCGTGATCGGCGCATTGGTCGAGGTGGCGGTGAACTGGCGGTTTCTGCCCGGTCCCGCGAACCGGCTGCGGTGGGAAAAACCTGCCGCGCGTGAGCTGATCTCTTTTGGGAAATGGGTGTTCCTTGCCACGGTCTGCGGGTTCTTTTTCACGCAGGCCGACAAGATGCTGATCGGCAAATTCATTCCGCTGGACGCATTCGGCGTTTATAACATCGGGTTTTTCTGGGCGTCTTTCCCGTTGATGCTGGGCAATCTTGTCACCCACAAGATCCTGATCCCGGTCTACCGTGAGACCCCGCCGAAACAGAGCCGGGCCAATTTCCTCAAGCTGCGCAAGATGCGTTTTGCGGTGTCGTTGTTCCTGATCGGGTTTGTGGGGGCCTTTGCGCTGCTGGGCGTCTGGCTGGTCGAAACACTGTATGATCCGCGCTATGCCGACGCGGGGGCGGTGGCCGTGGTGCTGGCCTGCGCGCAGATCCCCATGCTGATCGTGATGACCTATGATCAGGCGGCTTTGGCGGCCGGGGATTCCCGGCGCTATTTCTATCTGGCGCTGGCGCGGGCCGTGCTGATGGTGGGCTGTATCTCTGTCGGTCTGTACCACGCGGGCCTGTTCGGCGCGCTGGTCGGGCAGGCGGCTGCCTTTACGCTGGCCTATCCGGTGGTGGTCTGGCTGGCGCGACGCATGGGGGCCTGGGACGGGCTGCATGACGTGGTGATGGCGGCGGTTGGACTGGCGCTGGCGATGCTCGCGCTTTGGCTGAACTGGTCTTCGATTCTGCAACTTTGGCCAAGCGGGTCGCCATGATTTCCGGCCTGGCAACAGTCCCGAAAGGATAGGCGCTTTGTTCGGATTCCTTTCGTATTATCCTCTCGTCCGCTCCCAATTTGGGGCAAATGGGGCGAGTTATCCTAAAAATCGCCGCATTTCCCGGTCAATTGTGACCACGGGTGGCGGCGCGCATGCATTTGAGGTCAGGTATGACGGATGACGCGGACCGCATAGGCGAAAACGATATTGCCATCGTGGGTATGGCGGCGCATTTGCCGGGCGCAGAGGATATCGCTGCCTATTGGCGCAACCTGCGCGATGGCGTGTCCTCGATCCGCCGTTTGTCCGAAGAAGACCTGCGCGAAGCTGGCGAAGACCCCGGTCTGATGCGGCATCGCGACTATGTGCCCTTTGCCGCGCCGCTGGAGGATTTCGAACATTTCGATGCCGAGTTCTTTGGGTTTTCCCCAAAGGAAGCGGCGATCATGGATCCGCAGCACCGCCAGTTCCTTGAAACCGCATGGGAGGCGCTGGAGACGGCCGGCCATGTCCCCGAGACTTTCGACGGGCAGGTGGGTGTCTTTGCCGGTTGCGGCATGGGCAGCTATTTCTATTTCAACGTCTGTTCCAACCCGGACCTGGTGGACAGCACCGGCATGTTCCTGCTGCGCCATACCGGCAACGACAAGGATTTCATGACGACCCGGCTCAGCCACGTGCTGGATCTGCAAGGGCCGTCGATCAACCTGCAAACCGCCTGTTCAACGTCGCTGGTGGCGACCCATTATGCGGCGCAGGCGCTGCTGAACGGCGAATGCGACATGGCCATCGCGGGCGGTGTGACCATCGAACTGCCGCAGGGGCGGGGCTATCTTTACAAGGAAAACGAGATCCTGTCGCCCGATGGGGCCTGCCATGCGTTCGATCACCGCGCCGAAGGCACCGTGTTCGGCTCGGGCGCGGGGGTTGTTGTGCTGCGGCGGCTTGCGGATGCAGTGGCTGACGGGGATCACATCTGGGCGGTCATCAAGGGATCGGCGGTCAACAACGACGGTGCGCAAAAGGCGGGCTATCTTGCGCCTTCGGTCGAAGGGCAGGCCATTGCCGTGGCCGAGGCGCAGGCGATTGCGGGCGTGACTTCGGACACGGTGGATTACGTTGAATGCCACGGTACGGGCACCTACCTTGGCGACCCGATCGAGGTTGCCGCCCTGACGCAGGCCTTTCGCGAGACATCCGACGCGGTCGATCATTGCCGCATCGGCAGCGTCAAAACGAACATCGGACACCTTGATACGGCGGCCGGGGTCGCCTCGTTGATCAAGGCCTCTCTGGCGTTGCACAACCGTCAGATGCCGCCTTCGCTGGGCTATGAGGCGCCCAATCCGGCGATTGATTTCGCAGGCTCGCCCTTTCGGGTGAATGACCGGTTGGCCGATTGGCCGCGCAAGGACCATCCGCGCCGCGCCGGGGTGAACTCGCTGGGCGTTGGCGGGACCAATGCGCATGTGGTGCTGGAAGAAGCGCCGGAGCGCGCCGCCAGCGAAGCCAGTGACTGGCCTTTCCAGATCCTGACCGTTTCGGGCCGCAACAAGGCGGCACTGGACCAGAACGCGGCGCGGTTGGCAGCGCATCTGCGGATTCATCCGGAACAGGATCTGGCCGATGTGGCCTGGACCCTGAAAGAGGGCCGCCGCGCGTTCGAGAAGCGCCGCGTCGTGGTGGCGGACAGCCATGAAGAAGCCGCGCGCCTGCTGGAAGGCGCCGAGGCGCGCCGGGTTTTCGATCACGAGGCGCTGGACCGTCCCGAGGTGGTGTTCATGTTTCCCGGTGGCGGCGCGCAATATGCCGGCATGGCGCGGGACCTGTACGAGACCGAACCGGTCTTTGCCGAATGGATGGACCGGGGGCTGGATCACCTTGACCGGATTTCCGGCGGCGATGTGGCTGAGAGTATTTCGGCCAAGAAGAAGCAGGGCGTGCGCGCGCTTTGGCTGCCCGGGCGCGGGGAGGAGGCCGCGGCGGACGCGGCGCTTTTGACGCCGTCGCTGCAATTGCCGCTGATCATGATCACCGAATATGCGCTGGCCCAGTTGTGGATGAGCTGGGGGGTGATGCCGGCCGCGCTGACCGGGCATTCGATGGGGGAAAATACCGCGGCTTGCCTGGCGGGTGTGATGCGCTTTGAGGACTGCATCGGGTTGGTGCATCTGCGCGGGCGGCTGTTCGATACGGTGCCGGCGGGCGGGATGTTGTCGGTTGGTCTGCCCGCCGAGGATCTGTTGCCCTTGCTGGGTGAAGAGTTGGACCTTGGGGCGGTGAACGGGCCGGATCTGTCGGTGGCCTCGGGGCCGCAGGCGGCGCTGGAAGCCTTGCAGGCCGAGTTGGAACGGCGCGAGGTGCAATGTACCCGGATCGGTATCGACATTGCCGCGCACAGCCGGATGCTGGAGCCGATCCTTGCGCAATTCGGTGACTATCTTCGGTCGATCCCGTTGCACGCGCCCCGGTTGCCGTTGACCTCGAACCGGACTGGCACCCTGATGACGGCGGAACAGGCCGTGGACCCGGAGTATTGGGTGGCGCATCTGCGCGGGACGGTGCTGTTTGCGGATTGCGTGGGGGCCGTGGCGGCGGACAACCGTGTTCTGCTGGAGGTCGGGCCGGGCAAGGCGCTGACCTCGCTGGCACGGCAGCATCCTTTGGTCAGTGGCAACCAGGTCCTGTCATCGCTGCGTCACCCGGAAGAGGCGATTGCCGACGACAAGCACATGTTCGAGGTTCTGGGGCGTCTGGCGGCGCTGGGCGTCGCGATCGACTGGGGCCAGATCTGGGGTGAGGCGCGGCGGAGCCGGGTGGTCCTGCCGACCTATGCCTTTCAGCGCAGCCCCTATTTCATTGCCCCCGGTGCCGCGGTATCCGACAGCGCGCCAGCCTATCTGATGCGCAACGACGCGGTGGAGGACTGGGGCTGGCAGCCGGTCTGGCGGCCGCGTTCGGCCCCGGTGGAATACGATGTTCTGGACGGATTGGAAGAGGCGCCGCGCCAGTGCTGGCTGATGTTCATGGACGAGGCGGGCGTTGCGGCGCGCGCGGCGGAGCGTTTGCGGGCGGCCGGTGACACGGTGATCGAGGTGCGCCCCGGTGATGCCTTTGCCCGAGTGGGCGAGGGCTATGTCCTTGCGCCGGAGCGGGGCCGCGAAGGCTACGATCTGCTGTTGCAGGACCTGTCGGCGCGGGGCGTCGTGCCGACGCGGATCGGGCATTTCTGGCTGTTGACCGAAGGTGAAGGCCACCGCCCCGGGTCCAGCTTTTTCCACCGTGTGCAGGAACAGGGTTTCTATGCGCTCATGTTCCTTGCGCAGGCCGTCGAGGCAGAGGGACTGCCGCGTCCCCTGCATGTGACGGTTGTCACCAACGGGGCCGCGCAGCTGCGAGACGAGGCGCTGCCTTATCCGGAAAAGGCGACGATCGCGGGGCCTGCGCGGGTGATCCCGCGCGAATTGCCCGGCATGACGGTTTCGACGCTGGACGTGGTCTTGCCCGGTGCCGTGGAAGCTTCGTGGTGGGCGCGTGGCAAGGCCGAGGCGGCGCAAGAGGCCGAGATGGCGACGCTGGCCGCGCGGCTTGTCGAGGAATTGCAGGCCGAACCCGGCGACCGCATTGCCGCGCTGCGCGGCGGACGTCGCTTTGAATGCGCGATGAGGCCCGTGGCCCTGCCAGAGGTGCCGGAGGTGCCCGGCGGCGGTGTGGTGCTGATCACGGGCGGGTTTGGCGGGATCGGTCTGACACTGGCGCAGGATCTGGCCGCGCGCGGTGCAAAGCTGGCGCTGCTGGCGCGCAAACCGTTGCCAGAGCGGGCCGCGTGGGAGGATTATCTGCGCCGCCATGCACCGCAGGATTCTGTTGCGCGCCGCATCCATGCGGTGCAGGCGCTGGAAGACGCCGGGGCCGACGTTATGGTTGTGGCCGCCGATGTCTGTAACCTTGGCCAGATGAACGCGGCGCGGCGCGCTGTCGAAGACCGATTTGGGGCGATCACCGGGGTCATTCATGGCGCGGGCGTGATCGACGATGCGCCTTTGCTGACCAAGACGCCCGCCAGCGTCGAAGATGTCTTTACCCCCAAGATCCACGGGACCGAGGTTCTGGGGCAGGTCTTTCCGGACGGGGTGCTGGACTGGATGGCGCTGTTTTCGTCCTCCTCCACCGTTACCGCGCCTGCCGGGCAGGTGGACTATGTGGCCGCAAATGAGTTCCTCAACGCCTTTGCAAAGGCGCGGTCGGGCAAGACCCGGATCGTGGCGATCAACTGGGGCATCTGGAATCAGGTCGGCATGGCGGCCGAGGCCGTGGCCGCGCGATCCGGCGATTTGCCCAAACCTCCGGTGTCGCCGGTGGCGCAAGAGATGCTGACCGAGGCGACCTTCGACGATCACGGCAACCGGGTGTTCCGCGCGCAATACGCCTCGACCGACTGGTTCATCGACCAGCACCGGACCAAGGCGGGCGATGCGCTGTTGCCGGGCACCGGCTATCTGTCACTGGCGGCACAGGCCTTGGCGGCGCATGGCGAAGCCGGCGGGTTCGAGATCCGGGATCTGTCGTTCCTGCGGCCCTTGCGCGTGGCTGATGGCGGCGCGCGGGATCTGCGCCTGCGCCTGTCGCGCACAGACGAAGGCTATGGGTTCGATGTCCTTGCCGATGCCACCTTGAACGGGCGGCAGGGGTTTGCGCTGACCGCGCAGGGCGCGCTGTCCCTGATGCCCTTGGCGCAACCGCCTGCCTTGGATCTGGATGCGATCCGTGCCCGTTGTCCTGCGCGGGTCGAGGGCGCCGGGGCCAAGCTGAAGGCCGCGCAGGAAGTACACCTTGATTTCGGTGCCAGCTGGAAGGTTCTGGACTCGCGGGCGCTGGGACGCGACGAAGGTATCGCCGATCTGTCCCTGCCTGCCGATGCATCGGCCCCCGGGATGCCGCTGCATCCGGGGCTGATGGATATTGCCACAGGTTGGGCGATGGAGCTGATCGAAGGCTATCAGCCAACGCATCTTTGGGTGCCGGTGCGCTATGCGTCGGTGCGCGTTCATGCGCCTCTGTCCGGCCAGGTGGTGTCTTGGGTGCGCAACGCGGCGCGCAACCGGGCGGATGGCGAAACGGCCAGCTTTGACGTGACCCTGTGTGATCCCGCGGGGCAGGTTCTGGTCGAGATCTTTGGCTTTACCATCCGGCGTCTGGACAGTGCCGACGTGCTGAAATCGGCCCCGCCGTTGCGCGCTGCGGAACTGGAGACAGAGGGCGGCGATACGGCTCAACCGCTGTCCCCGGCCGAGGAACGTCTGGCCCACAACCTCAGTCAGGGCATCCTGCCCGCCGAAGGGGCCGAGGCCTTTCACCGGGCGCTGGCCCTTGGCGCGCGTCAGGTGGTTGTTTCGTCGATGGATCTGGATGCGCTGGTGCGGCAGACTGCGGCCTCGGTCGCCGAGAACAGCGCCACGCAAAGCTTTGAACGCCCGCAACTCCAAAGCGATTACGTCGCGCCCGAAGGTCCGGTCGAGGAACGGCTGGCGGGATTCTGGCAGGATCTGTTGGGGGTGTCCAACGTGGGTGCCGAAGACAGTTTCTTTGACCTTGGGGGGCATTCGCTGATCGCGGTGCGCCTGTTCGCCATGGTCAAAAAGGCCTTCAAGGTGGATTTCCCGATTTCCGTCCTGTTCGAAGCGCCGACGATCCGCACATGCGCGGCGCTGATCGAGGCGCAGATCGGTCCGGTCGAAGGGGGCGCGGACCCCTCGGATGCGCCCAAGGCCCCGGTGCGCCGTTTTACCCATCTGGTGCCCATGCATGACGGCGACGGCGGCGCGCGGCGTCCCTTCTTCCTGATTGCGGGCATGTTCGGAAACGTGCTGAACCTGCGGCATCTGGCGCATCTGCTGGGCGCGGACCGGCCGTTCTACGGGTTGCAGGCGCGTGGACTGTACGGGGGCGAAGCGCCGCACGACAGCATCGAAGAGGCCGCGCGCGACTACATCGCAGAGATGCGGCAGGTGCAGCCGCAGGGGCCCTACATGGTGGGCGGTTTCTCGGGCGGGGGCATCACCGCCTATGAGATCGCGCATCAGTTGGAAATGATGGGTGAGGAGGTTTCGCTTGTCGTGATGCTGGACACGCCCTTGCCGCAGCGCCGGCCCCTGTCGCGGCGTGATCGCGCGATCATCCAGTGGCACAAGGCGCGTGAGAAAGGACCGCTGTACCCGCTGCTGTGGGCAAGGAACCGTATCGCGTGGGAGTTCGCCAAGCGCCGCCAGACTGTGGAAACCGGGGCCGACCATGCCTTCCACAATGCCGAGATCGAAGCCGCCTTTTACCGCGCCATCGCGGCCTACAAGGTGCGGCCATGGGATGGGCGCGTTGTGCTGTACCGGCCTCCGCTGACCGGCAAGTGGACGGTTTCGGGAGGGGCACTGGTGAATTCGGAACGGACCTATGTGACCCATGACAACGACTGGGGCCTGATGGTTCCGGGGGTCGAGGTCCATGAGGTGCCCGGCGATCATGACAGCATGGTGCTGGAGCCCAACGTCCGCGTGCTGGCCGCGTTGATGCGGGAAGCCATCGAGGGCGCCGAGGCGGATTCAGAGGGCCACGGCGAAGTGGTGGCCTTTCCCGGCCACGCGGCGGAGTGACGGGCATGGCACGGGTTCTCGTCGTATCGCTGAATTACAAGACCGCCGACATGACACTGCGCTCGGTCCGCGCGGCCCTTGTCGCCATGCAGGGGCTGGAGGCCGAACTGGTCGTGGTCGACAATGACAGCGGCGACGGATCGTTCGGGCGCATCACCGAGGCATTGCGCACCGAGGATTGGGCGCGGGCCGCACCGGTCAGGGTGATCCAGTCCGGTGTGAACGGTGGATTCGGCGCTGGCAACAACGTGGGCATTCGCGCCGGGATGAGCGATGGCCGCGCGCCCGACTACGTCTATTTGCTGAACTCGGATGCCTTTCCCGCGCCGGACGCGATCCGGCGCCTCCACGACCATCTGGAAACACACCCAGAAGCGGGTTTCGCGGGCAGCTATATCCATGGCGAGGACGGCGTACCGCATGTGACCGCCTTTCGGTTCCCCTCGATCTGGTCTGAACTGGAAGGGGCGATGCGGTTCGGCCCGGTCTCACGGTTGTTGCGTGGCAAATCCGTGCCCATCGGACTGCCAGAAGAGACCCGGCCGGTCGACTGGCTGGCCGGGGCGTCGATCATGATGCGGCAAAGCGTGCTGGATCGGATCGGCCTCTTTGACGAGACATTCTTTCTGTATTTCGAGGAAACGGACCTTTGCCTGCGCGCGGCGCGGGCGGGTCATGAAACCCATTACGTGCGCGACAGCGAGGTGGCGCATATCGGGTCGGTGTCCACGGGCATGAAGAAATGGCAGCGCATCCCCGGCTTCTGGCTGGACAGCCGCTGGCATTTTTTTTCCAAGAACCACGGGCGCGGATACGCGGCGCTGGCGACGGTGATGCACGCGCTGGGCGGGGCTTTTTGGCGGGTGCGGGTGCTGGTGCAGGGCAAGACACCTGCCGATCCGCCGCATTTCCTGCGCGATTTGGTTTTCCATGATTTCAAGGCGTTGTTCCGGCCCCTGCCGGGAAAGCGCGATGCGACGCGGACCGGGGTGCGCGTCGCGGCTGAAGCACAAGCGGAGTGACGGACATGGCTTTTTCCTGCGTGGTTTGGGGCAATGAATCCCTTCTGGTGCAATGTGCCGAGATGGCCTTGGCGCGCGGCAACAAGATCACCTGCGTCGTCACCAAAAACACCGATGTGCGCCGCTGGGCCGAAGGGCGCGGCCTGTCCGTGCAGGTGCCGGGCGGCGATCTGGCCACCTGTTTGCCCGGCGGGTTCGACTGGCTCCTGTCCATCGCCAACCTGACGATCATCCCGGATGCGGTGCTGGCCCTGCCGACCAGGGGAACGGTGAATTTCCATGATGGCCCGCTGCCGCGCCATGCGGGGTTGAACGCGCCGGTCTGGGCCTTGATCGAAGGCGAGGCACGCCACGGCGTGACATGGCATCTGGTCGAGGGCGGCGTGGATGAAGGTGACATCCTTGTGCAGGCCGGGTTCGACATCGGCGCGCAGGATACGGCGCTGACCCTGAACACCAAAGCCTATGAGGCGGCGATGGGATCCTTCCCTGCGCTGCTGGACCAGCTGGAAAGCGGTGTGTTGATCCGCCAGACGCAGGACCTGTCCGGGCGGAGCTATCACGCGCGGGCCAAGCGGCCCGAGGGTTTCGGCCTGCTGGATTTCACGCGTCCCGCGGTCGAGCTTGAGCGGCTGGTGCGGGCGCTGGATTTCGGCCCCTACTGGAACCCGTTGTGCCTGCCCAAGATCGCGGCGCGCGGGGCCATCTGGCTGGTGGGCGAAGCCCGCCTGACCGAATCGCACGCGGCACCCGGCACCGTGCTGGAGGCTGGCACGGACCGGTTGACCGTGGCCTGCGGCTCTCATGCGCTGGTGCTTGGCGGGTTGACCCGGATTTGCGGTGCGTCGGTTCCGGCCAATGAAATCGCGTCGGTCGGCGACGTGTTGTCCATGCCTGCGGTCCCGGACATGGCGCAGGTCGCGCGTTCGGACACCGCGTTGCGCGGGGTTCTGGCCGCGTTGCACCCGGCCGAGATCAGCGGCTTGGGTGAGGGTGAAACCGCGCTGGAAACCCGTGCGCTGTCACTGGTGCCGGGCAAAGCCATGGCGCAGGTGGCGCGTTGGGCGCAACAGGTGACAGGGCAAGACCCCGTTGATCTGGCCTGGGCGGATGCCGCCTTGGAAGCCGCCGCAGGCAGCGGTCTGGTCGCCCCCTGGTCGCCCCTGCGCGCCGGATCGACCGACCGGCCCCGGCCATGGGCCACGGATCTGCCCGCCCGCGCGCCCGAACTCAGCTGGCCCGAGATGCCGCAGATCGGCGTTGCGGTCGACGGCGCGGGCCATGTGCCCGGCACCGCTTTGACCGTGATCCTTGGGGACCAGCCGCGCCTGTCCTACGACAGGGGACGGATTGCGCCCGCCATGGCCGAGCTTTTGGCCGCGCGGTTGGAATTTACTGGCACCGGCCTGCCCGAAGCAGAGCGGGACATGGTTCTGAACCGCTGGAACGCCACCGACACCGACCATGACCGCACCTTGACCATGCATCGCGCCTTTGAGGCGCAGGTGGCCAGGTCACCGGATGCCGTGGCGCTGATCTTCGAGGACCAAAGCCTTAGCTATGCCGACCTGAATGCCCGCGCCAACCGTGCCGCGCATATGCTGCAAGGCATGGGCGTTGGCGCGGGGCAGGTCGTGGGCCTGTGCTGTCGCCGGTCTGTCGACCTGATGGTCGGGGCCTTGGCGATCCTCAAGGCGGGGGGCGCCTATCTCCCGATGGACCCGAACTATCCCGCCGACCGCCTGCAACATTTCGTCGAAGACAGCGGCGCGCGGGTGATCGTCACGCAGGCGTCGGTCGAACCGATGCTGCCCCGTCATGATGCGCAACTTCTTGTGCTTGATGCCGAACCGCGCCTGTCCACGCAGCCCGAAGGCAACCTGCCCGAAACCAGCGGGCCCGCGGACCTTGCCTATCTGATTTACACCAGCGGTTCGACCGGCAAACCCAAGGGCGTGATGATCGAGCATCGCAATGTATGCAATTTTTATACAGGGATGGATTCCCATATCCCCCACGATGGTGGCACATGGCTGGCGGTGACGTCGCTGTCCTTTGACATCTCGGTGCTAGAGCTGTTCTGGACAACGGCGCGCGGGCTGACGGTGGTGCTGACGGGGGACGAAGATCGCGGGCTGATCTCCAAGGGGCCGATGCCGCGCGGCGGCGGGATGGAATTTTCGCTGTACTACTGGGGCAATGACGATGGGGTGGGGCGCGATAAATACGGCCTGCTTCTGGAAGGTGCGAAATTCGCGGATGAAAACGGCTTTGTGGCCGTCTGGACGCCCGAGCGGCATTTCCATGCCTTTGGCGGCCCCTATCCGAACCCATCGGTGACCGGGGCCGCGGTTGCCGGTGTGACCCGGAACATCGGCGTGCGCGCCGGTTCGGTTGTCGCGCCGCTGCATCACCCGGCCCGCATCGCCGAGGAATGGGCGGTGATCGACAACCTGACCAACGGCCGCGCAGGCATGGCAATTGCCAGCGGATGGCAGCCGGATGATTTCGTGCTGCGCCCGGAAAATACCCCGCCTGAAAACAAACCCGCCATGATGCGCGACCTTGAAATCGTGCGGAAGCTCTGGCGCGGAGAGGCGGTGGGCTTCCCGCGCAAGGATGGCTCGATCCATGAGGTCGTGACGCAACCACGCCCGGTGTCGAAAGAGTTGCAGGCTTGGGTGACCACGGCGGGCAATCCAAAGACATGGCAAGAGGCCGGTCGCGCGGGTTGCAACGTTCTGACCCATCTGCTGGGCCAGTCGGTCGAGGAAGTGGGCGAGAAGATCAAACTGTACCACGCCGCGCTGCGTGAGGCGGGTCACGATCCCAAGGATTTCACAGTTACGCTGATGCTGCACAGCTTTCTCAGCGACACGCGCGACCATGCCCGCGAAATCGCGCGTGAACCGATGAAGGCCTACCTGCGTTCGGCTGCCGCGCTGATCAAGCAATACGCTTGGGCTTTCCCGGCGTTCAAGCGGCCCGAAGGTGTGTCCAACGCCTTTGATCTGCAACTGGACGGGCTGGAGGCAGAGGAGCTGGACGCGATCCTCGACTTTGCCTTTGAACGTTATTTCAACGACAGCGGCCTGTTCGGAACGGTCGAGGACGCGTTGAAGCGGGTCGAAGAGGTGCAGGCCATCGGCGTCACCGAAATCGCCTGCCTGATCGACTATGGCATCGACCGTCAGACCGTGTTGGACGGGTTGAAACCCTTGGCGCAGGTGGTCGCGCAGACCGGTGGCGCGCCTGAACTGGAGGCGGATGATTTCTCGATCGCCGCGCAGATCGTGCGCCACGGCGTGACCCATCTGCAATGCACGCCTTCGATGGCGCGGATGATCGCGATGAACGACGAGGCCCGCTTTGCCTTGCAGGGTGTGCAACATGTATACTTGGGCGGAGAGCCCTTGCCCGGCGCGCTGGTCGCGGAATTTGCCGAGATCACGCAGGCCAGCGTGACCAACATGTATGGCCCGACAGAGACAACGATCTGGTCGTCCTGCACCCGGGCTGAACCCGGCGAGGCGGTGGTCAATGTCGGGCTGCCTCTGGCGAACCAGCAGCTTTATGTGCTGGATGAAAGCCGCGCTCCGGTGGGTATCGGTCAGGAGGGTGAATTGTGGATCGGCGGTGAGGGGGTCACGCGCGGATACTGGAACCGGCCGGACCTGACGGCAGAGCGTTTTGTGCCCAACCCGTTCCACGGGGGCCGGATGTATGGCACCGGAGACCTTGTGCGCAGACGCGCCGACGGCCGGATCGATTTTGTCGGCCGCGTCGATCATCAGGTGAAACTGCGGGGCCACCGGATCGAACTTGGCGAGATCGAGGCCTGCCTTGAGGCGCTGCCGGATGTGACACAGGCCGTGGTCATGGCGCGTGAGGATGTGCCGGGGGATCTGCGCCTGGTGGGCTATTACACCGGCGGCGCCAAGGAAGAGGCCGCGCTCAAGGCCGCCATGTCGCGCGATCTGCCCGCGATTATGGTTCCGGCGCGATTTATGCGTCTGGACAGCTTTCCCCTGACGCCGAACAAAAAGGTGGACCGCAAGGCGCTGCCCGCGCCGGCGGCGCAGGGGCGTGCGGTGGCCCCCGCGCCGGTTGCGATCTCTGTTCCGAAGGGTGGCGGCGATGCGCAGGCTGTCGAACTGGCAATTGCCGCGATCTGGCAGCGCACGCTGGGCGTGACGGCCACCGCACGGGACAGTTTCTTTGATCTGGGCGGGCATTCCCTGCTGGCGGTGCAGGCCCACCGTGCCATTCGCGAGGAACTGGGCGCGGCAAAGCTGTCGATCACTGATATCTTCCGCTTCCCGGTGCTTGGCGATCTGGCGGAGCGTGTCGCCGGGCTGATCGATGGCCCGGTCGCGTCCCCTGCGCAGCCAGTCGCACCAGCGGCATCGGAACCGACGGTAACGCGGGCGCAGTCGCGCAGCGATGCCATGGCGCGTCGTCGCGAAATGCGTGCACGTCGCAGGGCATGAGGGCATGGGTCTTGCAGACCTCGAAAGCCTGATCCACCGGATCGGGACGCCGCAGGCTATGGCCTGGGGCATGGCCGAAGCAGGGGACCATGGGTTGTTTCCTGACGAAACCGCGGCCATGACCAACGCGCAGCCTGCCCGCCGTGCCGAATTTGCCGCCGGACGCCGCGCGGCGCGACAGGCGATGGCGCGGCTTGGCTTGCCGCCTGCGCCTGTGCCGATGGCGCCGGACCGGGCTCCGGTCTGGCCCGCTGGGCTTGTCGGCAGCATCAGTCACGCCGGTGGGCTGTGTCTTGCGGTCGTGGCGCGGGCAACGGCCTTCGCTGCCTTGGGGGTCGACCTTGAAAGCGACGCACCGCTGGACCCGGACCTGATCTCTGAAATCTGCCTGCCCGAAGAACTGGCGGGTTTGCCGGAGGCCCAACGGGGCGGCCATGCTGGGCGGATCTTCTCGGCCAAGGAGGCCGCCTACAAGGCGCATTACCCGCGCGCGCGCCTCGTCTTTGGTTTCCACGGCCTGCGCGTGGACATGGAGCGCGGATGCGCCCGTTTTACCTCTCACCCTGAGGTTGCCGCATTTCCGCCCGAATCGCGGGCCGAATTGCCGCTGCAACAGGCGACTGGCGGCGGGTTGATCCTGTCTCTCTGCGCCGTGCCAGCGCCCGCTTCCTGAGTTTTGCCTACATTTTGCCACTTTTGCACGGTGATCCTATGTATCTTTCTGAAAATGCGGCGGAAATATGGCGCTGGTTCCCACATCGGACACGCATTGTTTCCGGCATTTACCAAGCCAAGTCGTGGCGAAATTTAGGCAGATTTGCTAAATTGGGCGGGAAGATGGCGTGCTTTGTAATGCGCTGTCTCCGCACCGGGGGCGGTTTTGCGGGAGTTGTGACATGACCCAGTTCCAGTCGATCGGCGAGGTTTTCGCCGCGCTCAGACGCCGTGCCCTGTTGATCCTCGTGGTGACCTTTCTGGGCTGCCTTGCCTCGCTGTATTATGCGATGGGGCAGACCAAGATCTACGAAGCCACCGCGGTTGTGCAGATCGAAGACGCGCAGGTCCCGGACCAACTGGCCGGGGCGGCGGCGGCCACCAGCGATGCGGCACGCCGGGTTCGTTTGATCGAACAACGCCTGATGGCGCGCGACAACCTAGTGAAGATCATGGAAAAGCATGATCTGTTCTCGGACGTTCCGGCGATGACGATGAATGAACGGGTCGGCAGGATGCGGGATTCTATTCGCATTCAGCAACTCGTTGCGCAGACCCAGGGTTTTGGGGCCGGGGCCAACGCGCCGTCGGGTCTCATGATCACGGTGCAATCTGACGATCCGCAAAAGGCAGCGGATGTCGCCAATGACCTGATGCAGACGGTGATCGACCAGTCGCGCACGCGCAGCGTCCGCCGGGCCCGTGATACGCTGGAATTCTTTGCGGCCGAAGAGGCGCGCGTCGGCGCCGAGATCGAAGCGCTGGAGGCGCAGATCGCTGAGTTCAAGCGCGCCAATGCGGAACAATTGCCCAGCGGAGTGGCCGACCTGCGTTCGCAACTGGCAAGTCTGCGAGACACGGATCTGGACCTTGATCAGCAGATCCTGACTCTGCAAACTGCAACAGACCGGACCCGGGTCGAAGTGCGCGACCGCCAGGTGGCCGCCCTGCAAGAGCAAAAGGCCCTGATCGCCGCCCGTATCGCGCAACTCAACGTGCTGATCGAAGGCGCGCCTGATGTCGAGCGCGAGTTCAACCGGCTGGATCGCGAGATGACCAAGCTGCGCGAGCAATACGAGGTCACGACCCGCCGCAAGGCCGAGGCCGAACTTGGCCAGTTGCTGGAGGATCGCAAGGCAACTGATCGTTTCGAGGCGCTGGAAACGGCGCTGGTGCCCGAATACTCTATCTCGCGCAGCCGCAAGAAACTGGCGATGATGGGCGGGATGGTCAGCGTGATGGTGGCGCTGGCCCTTGCCTTTGCCATCGAAACCCTGAACCCCGCCATCCGCAGCGCCGCCCAGATGGAGCGTGTCTTGGGGGTGCAGCCGGTTGTCGCCATCCCGGTGGTCAGCACCCGGCAGGACCGGCGCAGCGGCGGGCTAAGGTTCATGGCCAAGCTGTTGGCGATCTTTGCCGTGTTCGGTTTGGGGCTGAGGCTTCTTTGGGACCGGTCACCGGCAATGGCTGAGCTGCTTGGCCGCTTCTTGCCCCGGACAATCCGCGGCTAAGGGTTCAATAGGTATAGCGGTCCAGTTCGGTACCTTCGGCCTTGTTCAGGATCATGCCGAGGATGGGCATGTCGCCGCCAAGGCGACGCTCGACCTCGGTCACTTCGCGTTCGGTGGTCAAACCGCCGCCCAGTACCAGCAAGACACCATCATATAGCGGACGCGCCGCGATCACGTCGTCGTAGGACAGTGCCGGCGGCAGGTCGATCAGGATCACGTCCGGGGCAAGCCGGTCTTCGATGGCCTGAAAACATTCCTCGGTGCGTGGGTCCTGCAACAATTCCGATGCATAGGGTTCGGGCCGGTCGTTGAGACCAAAGGCAATGTTGCGCCCCGCGTTGACAGGGTTGCGGCCCATGCGGCGCAGATGCGCCTCGGGTGCTGTCAGTCCCCGCAGCATGTCGCCCAGCGACCCTGGTTTTTCGATCCCCAAGACCCGGTGCAGGCTTGGCCGGCGCATATCCAGATCCAACAGCAACGTCCGGCAGTTTTCCTGCCGTGACAGGCTGACCGCAAGGTTGGCGGCGGTAAAGGTCTTGCCGCATTCCTTCCCCGGAGAGGTGATCGCCACCCGTCGCCAGCCGTTTTCGTGCAGGGCCTGTAAAAGCCGTGTCCGCAATACGTCAAAAGCAGCGTGGGCCGGGTCTTCGCGGCTGGCGGTGATGATCCGATTGCGATTCAGGTGGGTCTTGTCGACCGTGAGTTCCGGCAGGGCGGCCCATGTGGACTCGACCCGGGCCATGTGGGGTGCGTCAGGTTCCGGCTCCGCCGGTGTTTCCGGCACAGGCTGGATCGGCCGCCCGGTGACGGGGACCATATCGGTCAGGGACAAGGGCGGCGTGGCCGCCTTGAGCGCTTCGGCGGCGCGGGCTTCGGCGGCTTGCCGGGCGGCAAGGCGGCGGTCGGCCTCCTCCTGTTCCGCGCGGCGGCGATCCTCGGCTACGCGCTCTTCCTCGGCGCGGCGCTCTGCTTCGGCTTGTTCGGCGCGGCGACGTTCTTCTTCACGGCGCGCGGCTTCGGCTGCTTCGCGTTCCGCAACGCGTTTTTCTTCGGCTTTGCGCAAATCCTCGGCCACGCGTTCTTCTTCGGCGCGGCGAGCGGCCTCGGCCTCTGCGGCGCGGCGGCGCTCTGCTTCTTCGGCGCGCGCCAGATCTTCTTGTTCCCGGCGCAACGCCTCTGCGGCGCGTTCCTCGGCCAGCAGGCGCTCTTCCTCGCGGCGCGCCTCGTCTGCGGCTTTGCGGGCGGCATCCTCCGCTTGCCGTGCTTCGGCTTCGCGTTGGGCGCGGGCAGCCTTGACCCGGCGCAGCGCCTCGGCCCGCGCCATTTCCTCAAGCTCGGCTTTCCGCCGCGCCTTTTCGCGCGTGGCGGCTTCGGCGGCCTGTGCTTCGGCACGGGCTTGTTCTGCGGCCAATTCACGGCGGCGCGCGGCCTCACGTGCGAGATCGTCCATCGGGGGGACCGGGGGCGTGGAATCGGACACGGTGCGCGGCCCGGTGGCCGTGCGGTGTTTGCGGCGGAATTTCGGGCTGTCCATCATGTTCATGCCCCCTGCTCCGTGACCTGATTGGCCAGTAACTGAATGTTCAGTGCCTGCCTGTCCGGTCCCACAGGTTTGCCCCTTTCCCATCGGCCCCATGCCGCATGGTCTATGCTTTGATCTGGTGGCTTTCCCTTGGGGAAGTCACTCGATCTTGGTTTAAACAGCCAATTCTGGCCAGAATAAGGACGAATCCCAAGTATTGTTGACCTGTGCCCGCAGCATCAGAAGCCAAATAGATTGGCCCGCGTGATCGCCTTTTCAACAAAACGCGTCTTGTCCGCCTCTGGTTGCCAGCCCAGCACCTTCTTCGGGAGGCTGTTCACGAAGGGCGAAAAATGTGCGCGGCTTTTCCAGTCCGCCAGCGAAGGGCGAATGACCCCGTGACGCCGCAGGGCGTATTTCTTGAGCAGGTATTTCACCGCGTCCGAGGCATAAAAGGCGTTCAGATTGCCCGGCACGACGCGGATCCTGGCCCCCAGAGTCTCGTGGATCGCGTTGAAATAGCCGCGGGCCGAAAACATCGGTTCGCCGACAAGGTTGAAGCTTTGACCCTCGACCGGCGCGTTGATCATCCGCACCAGCCCGTCGGCCACGTCGTCGATCAGGACGAAGGGCAAGATGTTGCGCCCGTGGCCCCAGATGCGCACCGCCCCCGCGCCATGCCAGCGCCCGATGCCCCAATGTTGCAGCGGACCCCCGTGGCCGACGACGATGCCGGGGCGCGCGATGACCAGCGGCAGGCCCCTTTCGCGGTGCAGTTCCAGCAGCTTGCGTTCGCATTCGGCCTTGGATCGGGCATAGAGGTTGCGGTCGGTCATGTCCTCGGCAAAGCCGGTGTCTTCGGTGATCTGCACATTGGGGTCGGACATGTCGTAGCTGGCGATGGTGCCGGTGTAGACCAGCCGTTTGACGCCCGCCTGTTCGCTGGCCATGGCCACGCGCAGGGCGACGCCCACGTCGTTTTTCAGGCAATCGGCCCATGTGCCGTCCAGCGACTTGGCGAGGTTAAAGACCACCTCGATGCCCTGCATCGCCTCGGTCAGCGCGTCCAGGTCATGCAACGAGGCCGAAACCGTTTCGACAGTGTCGGGCAGGTCCGGGAAAGGGCCAGACCGCCCGCGTGACAGGACACGCACATCGCGCCCTTCGGCGACAAGGCGGCGGGTCAGGGCGCGACCGATAAAGCCGGTGCCGCCGATCACCATCGCGGTGGGTTTCGGTGGACGGGTCTGCACGGCGGGGGCGGCGGTTTGCAGCGTCCGGGACGGGAGTTTCTCGATCATGGCGTCGATGGTGCGCATGACCCTGACCGCGCTTTCGCCGGAAAAGCGCGGGTCCTGCGGGGCGTTCGAGGCGAGCGCGCCGTAGATGGCGGCATTCATGCCCCGGAAGGACAGCCCATAGGGATTGCGCGTGTTGAGCGAGCGCAACTGCGTCCAGGCGTTGGCCAGCCCCTCGCGCCGGTGCTGGCGAGAGAGTTCGAGCTGTTTCTTCAGCGGGTTTGTCACCAGATCGGCCGCGTTTTCCCGTTCGACGGTCAGCACGTCCTGCGCAAAGTCCAGCCGCGCCCGGGCGGAGGAGCCGCGCAGCGTCACCGAGCGGTCATCGACGGTTTCGACCATGGCCATCGTGAACACGAGATCGACATGACCGGCGCGGGCGAGGATGCGAAAGCTTTGCGGGCGCGGGTCGTCGCCCGGCAGCATGACGGGATGGCCTGCGTGGGCATGCAGGATTTCGACCTCGCCAAAGAGGTCATGGGCAAAGGCCACGAGATGCGGACCCAGCTCCAGCAGAAGGTTCCTGGGCTGCCGCAAGAGCCAAAGGTTGAACGGACCAGAGCGCAGCGGGGCCAACGGCAGGGCCCATGTGATTTCGGCCGAGGAGATGCGGCCATAGTCACCGGCCTGCAACGCTGCCTTCATCCGCTCATAAGACGGCAGCCCCAAAAAGTTGTGCCCGGCATGGAAACGTCGCCCGCTTTCCACCGCCACCCTGTGGATCGAATCGGTCTCATCCGCGGATTCAGCCACAGGTTTTTCCACAAGCACGTGGAGTCCGCCTGTGAGGCACTGAGTCGCAATATCCTTATGTATATTTGGCGGCGTCAAGATATGGACAGCGTCGCAGGCCTTCGAATCGATCAGCTCGTCGACAGTTGTGAACACCCTCGCGCCAAGCGGATCGGCCAAGGCGCGGGCGGCGGATTCGGACAGGTCGCAGACGGCGGTGATCTGCACGCCGGGCGTGGCCCGGAGGGCCTCGGCATGCCAGTCGGCGATGTATCCGGCGCCGATCAATCCGATGCGGATGGGGGTGGTCATGGGCTAAGACCTCATTTGTATTCAATAATCCGCATGTCGGCGCCAGAAAGCCGCCGGGCGTGAAACCGCACCATGCCGATCAGGTTTGGAAATTTCGACAGCGTCAGCAGCGCGGCAAGCCGATGCGCCAGCGGGGCGGACAGCCCGTCGGCGCGCAGGCCGCGAATCGACCGCAGGTGGCTGACGCCGAATAGCGCGAGAACGAGCAGGCAAAGCCAAGGGCTGAGGAACAGCCCCAAAAGGAACAGCATCGGCAAGGCCAGCGCAAAGATCAGGACACGGCGGCGTTCGGTCCGGAAATACTCGCGGTGGATGTGGCCTACCTGCGCAAATCCATGGCCGGTTCGGATGGCGCGGCGCCACCATTGGCCAAAGGTCAGCATGGCGGCGTCATGGCGTGTCATGTCCAGCGGCAGACGCTCCAGCCGCCAACCGGCCTTGCGCAGCCGCGTGCAGAATTCATCGTCCTCGGCGGCAATCACTTGCGGGTTCATGCCCCCGATGCCGCGCCACGCCTTTGCCCGGACCATCATGTCGCCGCCACAGGCGTCGATCGGCCCGGCGGGACGGTGCCATTCCCAGTCGCAGATGGCGTTATAGACCGAGGCCTGAGGATGGATTTCCGACCGCCAGCCGGTGACAAGGCCAAGCTGGGGGGCAGCCTCAAGATGGGCGCGGGCGGCATCCAGAAAACCGGGGGCAAGGGCGCAATCGCCGTCGATGAACATGACGATCTGCGGATCGTCCAGCGCGTCAAACCCCGCGTTTCGGGCGCGGGCGGCGGTGAAGGGCAGGGACATGTCCAGTTCCACCACCTGCGCGCCAGCCTTTTGCGCCTCGGCGATGCTGTTGTCGGTGGAGCCGGAGTCGACATAGACAATCCGCCGGGCCTGCCCCCGCACCGAGGCCAGCGCCGCCACCAGCCGCGCGCCTTCGTTCCGTCCGATCAGGACAACATCCACCGGGGTCATGGGCGTTTCCCCCGGGGGGGCTGGCCTGCGCCATAGCCCTGAAACAGCGTCGAGAGCCAGGCGGCCTCTTGCGCGATGGCAAATTCCGCCTCGACCTTGCGGCGACCGGTGGTGCCCATTTCGGCCCGCTGTCGCGGATCGTCCGCCAAAGCGCGGATGGCCTTTGCCAACCCTTCGGTATCGCCGGGCGCAACCAGAAGGCCGGACGCGCCATGTTCCACCAGTTCCGGCACCCCGGCGATGCGCGTGGTGATGACCGGAACCTGCGAGGCCATCGCCTCCATCAGGACAACGGGGACGCCCTCGGCAAAGCTGGGCAGGACAAACAGGTCGGCGGTGGCGAGGGTTTCCGCCACCTCGGATTGCGAGCGATAGCCGGTGAAGGCAACAGGCAAGCCCTGAGCTTGCGCCTCGATCGCGGCGCGGTCCGGGCCATCGCCGATGATGGTCGCGTGCATTCCGGGGATGTCCGCCGCAAGGTTGCGCAGCGCGTCCAGCAGGATGGGAACGCCTTTGACCCCGGCCAGCCGTCCGACAAAGACAAGGTGCAGCTTGTCGCTGTCGCCATGTGGCGCCGCGCCATACCGGGCGGGATCGACGCCGCAATGCACGATATGGAACCGGTCCCAATGGCCCTGATCCGCGAAACACATTAGCTGTGAGCGGCAAAAGTCCGAAATACAGGCGACGAATCGCGCCCGGGCGGCCTTTTCGTCGATCCGCCAGTGGTGCGGTTCGAAAAAGATGTCTGGCCCGTGGATCGTGAAACTGTAGGGGATGCCCGAAAGATCCGAGGCCAGCATGGCCACCGTGCAAGAGGCCTTGGCAATGTGGTTGTGCAGATGTTCAACGTGTTTGTCGGCCAGATGCGCCGCCAGCACTCCGGCCTCAAGAAAGTAGATCAGGTTGTAGAGCCGGCCCTTGAGTCCCTTTGGTGCGGTTTGCCACGCCAGTTTCAGCGTGTTCAGGTAGCGGCCCGGTCGCCGCATCCAGCGCAGATGGGCGGCGATCAACCGGGCGGGGGACTTGCAGGCGTCCAAGACTTTGAAGGTGCGGGCGTGTTCCTCGCGCTGTTCGGGACCGACCAGATGTTCCGCCCCGGTGGTGCGGATCGAACAGGTCTCGACCACATGGCCCAAGGCGCGCAGGGCGGCGACCTCGCGCTGGATGAAGGTATCCGAGGCGCGGGGATATTCCCCGGTCAGATAGGCAAGCCGGGGCAGGGTCACGGGCTGCCCTCCACCGTGCGGGCCATCAACCCCTCAAAGGTGTCGCGGTCTTCGCCGGGAAAGGCGCTGCGCATGGTGGCGTTCGGATACCGCAGCGGCATCAGCCTTGCGCGCAGGATTTCCGGACGCAAAAGGCCGGGGAGCTTGCCGGAAACGGGTTTCAGCAGACCCGCGAGCCCCAGCCACAACCCATAGGGCACGGTCAGGTTCAGGCGTGGCCAGCCGTGACAGCGGCGATGCGCACGCAGGAAACGGGCGCGGGTTGGCCGATCATCGTCAAACACATTGAGGATGCCCGCACCGGGGGTCCAGGTCAGCGCGGCACTAATGGCGATGTGCGCGCATAGGTCCACATGGGCCAGCGGCAGTTCGCCCTGCGACCCGATGGTGACAAGGAGCCGGGATGCCCAGAAGCCTTGCAAGGCGTGCCATGTCCGCCCCGGACCCCAAAGCGCGCCGGGCCGCAGGATCCAGCCGTCTTCAAGATCGTCCTCTTCGAGGAACATCGCCTCTTGCAGGCGTTTGGACCCGGCATAGGCGTCGCGCGCATCTTCGGGGCGGGCGGGGCGCGGGATCAGCGGCGTTGCCTCGTCCAGCAAGGCGCCGGGGGCAAGGGTTTCGGTGTCATAGACCGCAAGGGACGAGATCAGCACAAGGCGCGACTCGGTCGCTTTCCAGACGGTATGGATGGTGCGCGTGGCATTGAGCGTGTCGCGGGCCACGCGGGCGGGATCGTCACCCAGATGCGCGGCGGCATGGATGATCGCGCAATCCTCGGGCATCGCGTCGATCAGGCGTTGCGCCGCGTTCGGGGCGGTCAGGTCCAGTTGCACGGGGGTGATGCCGCTGTCGCTGGCCCAATCCTCTGGCGCGCTGCTGCGGTAGAGCGCGATGACGTCGAGGCCGATTCTGCGGGCCTCGGCCACGCAGGCGCGGCCAAGAAAGCCGTTGGCCCCGGTGATGACGATGGCGGGGCGCGAGTCGTCGCGGATCACATCGCCCATGGCATCGGCTCCATCGGTTGGCAGGTGGTGGTCATGCGCTGGGCGCCAGTGTCCTCACCGGCATTCTGGATCGCCAGCGTGACTTCGGTCAGGTGCAGGGCAAAATCGTTCGACATGCGGCAGGGGCGGTTTTCGCGCAGAGAGTCCAGCACTTCGGCCGGACCAAGCATGAAGTTCATCGCCGCAGCGCCCCAGCGTTTCACCTTGGGGTGGGTGGGCTGCGGGATGCGCAGGGTGCGCGGGAACGGGTGTTCCATCAGGCGGCGGCGCAGGGTCATGCGGCGGGCGAATTTGACCTTGGCGGCGTTGTCCCACGCGGCATCGCAGGACAGCACACCCTTGTCACCGACAATGCGGATGCCGTGGTTGTGCGGCGCGGCGATGGAACAGGTCAACCGCGTGACCGGCCCGTTTTCAAAGAAAAGCGTCGCCACCGACAGGTCCGGAGCAAAGGGGCCGCGGCCCTCCTTGTCGGGGATCGTCTCCGCCGAAGCCGCAACCACGGTGCGCACCGATCCGAACCACGACATCAACCATGTGAGGTAATACCCCGCGTGTTCGAGCGTGCAGCCAACGCGGAACTCATCCTCGAATGGCCAGGGCGCGCCCGACTGCGACTGCCATTTGCGATAGGCCGCCTGCGGGACAAAACCGTCGTCAAGCTCGGCATAGATGGCGCGCGGGGTGCCGGCGGTCTGGTTGCGCAGGGCCTGACCAAGGGTTTGCGCCGCCTCACCCAATGCCGAACAGGGGGCCGAGGCGAGGAGCAAGCGCCGGTCCTTTGCCAGGCTGTGCAGGGCGCGGGCCTGATCCATCGTCATGGCCAGCGGCTTTTCGGAATAGACGTGGCGGCCAGCCTGAAGGCAGGCCTGCGTGGTTTCGAAATGCGCGTCGGGATTGGTGAGGTTCAGGACAAGGGCATCGGGCGCGCTGGTCAGCAGGTCGTCAAAAGATGCGCGTGCGGGCAGATTCCAATGGGCGCAAAAGGTTTGCAGGCGCGCCGTGTCAATGTCCCAGACACCGGCAACCTGAATGCCGGGCATGACCTGCAAGGATTGCATGTACAGATCCGCCACAAAGCCACAGCCCAGCAAGACAACCTGTCCCGCCGCGCCCGCGCCCGTTCCGGCGCCCGCCTGTGTCCTGCCTGAACTCACTATGCCACCCTTGGGCCTGAATAACTTAGGTCAGCTTACATCAGGAAAACATGGCCACAATTCGACCGCTGCCCGGGAATTGCGGCAGCGCGGCACCAGTGGTTCCGAAAAAGTGGAATATGTGTTGGAAAGGGCACTGTAGATTAACCCAATTCGCGCTAAGGCTGCGCGCGGAGGATCAGGGTGCCGCTATGGAATTCCGGATTGGTGACGACAGGATCACCGTGAATGTGCCGACTTGGGCCGTGCTGGAGGCGCGGGTGCGCGAACGGTTTGCCCGCCGCGCCGGTTTCGCCTTGGCGACGATCAACCTTGATCACATCGTCAAGCTGCGGGCCTCTGACGCGTTTCGCACCACCTATCTGGCGCAGGATTTCGTGGTGGCCGACGGCTATCCGATCGTCTGGTTGTCGCGTCTGGCCGGGCGTCCGGTATCCTTGATCCCGGGGTCCGAGGCGATCCTGCCGCTGGTACAGATCGCCGCGGCGCAAGGCGTGACCGTGGCGCTGTTCGGTTCGTCCGAACCAGTGTTGGACGCCGCGGCGGAATACCTTGAACGCGAGGTGCGTGACCTTGAGGTCGTCTGCAAGATCGCGCCGCCGATGGGGTTCGACCCGGCCGGTCCGCAAGCCGAAGAGATGCTGAACCAGATTGCCGAATCGGGCGCGCGGCTGTGCTTTATCGCCTTGGGGGCCCCCAAGCAGGAAAGCTTTGCCGCGACTGGACGACGCGTCGCGCCCGAAGTTGGCTTTGCCTCGATCGGGGCGGGGCTGGATTTCTTTGCCGGGGCGCAGCAACGCGCACCGAAATGGGTGCGCAGCATCGCGATGGAATGGCTGTGGCGGATGATGCTGAACCCGCGCCGGTTGGCCGGGCGCTACGCGAAATGCGCGCTGGCGCTGCCGGGGCTGGTGGCGCGGGCGATCCTGCTGCGCTTCTCCGACCGCTAGGACAGGTTGCGGGGGCGCGGCCTGCGCATCAGAACGGCGTCCTTGAGCTTGGTCTTCAATCCGCGGGGGGGCAGCAATTCGATATCGCGTTCGAATATCGTGCCATTCAGCGACGGATCCCGCATCAGGGCCAGCTTGACCCCCCAACGCGCCGCAATTTCGGGCGGCAGGCCATCGGGGATGCCCATGCCGGTGGCCAGCGCCCCGGGCAGCCAGTCCGAGATCACGATGCCGGGGAAACGGTCGAACAGGTCGGCAATCAGCGCACGGGTCAGCACGCGCTGCGCGCCCTTGGATACCGAGTAGGCGGCAGAGGCCGGCAGGGGGGCCATGTCCGCATAGCTGGACACGTTCAGAATGCGCCCCGATCCACGCGGCGCCATGTCCTGCAGGGCCGCCCATGAACAGGCGTAGACCCCGCCCAGATTGATCGCCATGCTGTGCCAGAACAGTTCGGGCGTTTCCTCGAACAGATCCCGTTTGGGGTAGACGGCGGCGTTGTTGATCAGCAAGGCCATCGGCCCGTGGCGCGCCACACTCGCGGCAAACCCCTGCCGGACCGCCTCGAAATCGGCGACGTCCAGCGGTACGGCGTCGAAGGGGCCGTCACAAAGCGCGGCGGTTTCCTGCAGGGCTTCGGCCCGCCGACCGGTGCCCACAACGGAAAATCCAGCGGCGCAGAGTTGTACCGCCAGCGCACGGCCAAGGCCCGATCCCGCCCCCGTGACCACGGCGAAACCGTCTGCCGGGGTGATCTTTGTCATCTGTGGTCCCCCTTGATCTGTTCAGCCACGCGAAGGGCGTGGGCGGCAATGGTCAGGCTGGGATTCACCCCCATTGAGGTCGGCATGAAACTGGCATCTGCGATCCAGAGGTTGTCAACATCATGCGCCCGTCCGCTTGCATCGGTGACGGACTGCGCGGGGTCATGCCCGAAGCGCAGCGTGCCGCAGGGGTGGCCCCAGTTCAATTCCGGCGTCATGGACAGGAAAAGGTGGCGATGCCCCCGCAGCCCGCGGCGCAGTGCCTTGCGAAAGGCACGGCGTCTTTGCCGCAACTCGTCGGACAGGGTGTAGGTCACGGCCAGCCTTTGGGGCTGCGCCGGGTCGTACTGCACACGGTTTTGGGCATAGGGAAAATCCTCCATCAGCCCGACGAAAAGATGCGCCTGACCCAAAAGAGAATGCGCCACCGCCGCCATCGGGCGGGACAGGGCGCGCAATCGGGGCTGGCCGCGCAGGTCGAACATGCGGTTCAGGAAATGCACCATCTCGCCATAGGAGGCACGGATGCCCATGGCCTGCACCGAGCCAAGGCGCATATCCTCGCGGTGATAGAAATCACGGAAGGAAATCGCCTTTGTCGCGCCGCTGTCCGGCGTGCCGCGCCGCGGCCAAAGCGCAAAGCGTTCGTCCACGTGCAGCATCAGGTTGCAGCCGACCATCCCCGAGCTGTTCGCCAAGCCGTTCGGATGTGCCTCGCAGGTGGAGGCCAGCAGCAGGCGCGGCGAATGCAAGGCACCGGCGGCAAGAATGAATCGGTCGGCGGTCAGGCGTTTCAGCGCGCCGTCGAGACGCGCCTCGACGGCGACGATGCGGCGGTCCTCGGCGATCAGCCGCGTGACGTTTACCCCGGCCAGAAGGTGTGCGTTCCCCGTGGCCAGCGCCGGTTCCACACCGGCGGAACGGCCGTCCATCTTGCAGGGCTTTGGGCATTTGCGGCCAAGGCAGGTCTCACACCCATCGACATGCGCGATGCCGGTGTGGGTGCGGTAGGGGTGCAATCCGGCGGCGCGCAGGCTGTCGGTCAGGGCCTGTTCCGCAGCATGCAGCGGCGGGGGCGCGCGCAGCGGCAGCGGCGGCGCATCCGACAGCGGATCGGGCGTGCCGTGGACCATGAATTGCTGCGCCGCGCGGTCGTACCAAGGGACCATCTGGTCATAACCGACGGGCCACCCGCCTGTCGGGTGGGGCCGGTCAGGCATATCGTCCAGATCGTGCCGTTCAGGCCGTTCCAGCGTGGCCGCGTAAAAGACCGAACTGCCGCCCGGTCCTGTCCCCAAAGGCGCAAAGAATTGCGTTTCCACACCGTCAAGCGACACATGCAGGGGATCGGGCCAAAGACCCCGCGCAGCGCGCGCCTCGGGGACAAAGGCTTCGGTCAGGCCGTTGCGTTCGCTGCGCAGGCCCTGCGGACCCTTTTCAAGAAACAGCACTTTTTGTCCGGCTTCGGCCAGCGCGCGGCCCAGCGTGCCACCGCCCATGCCCGCGCCGATGACGATGGCATCCCAGTGCGTGTCGGCCAGAAGGCTCATCCGTCCGAGGCCCCCTGCATTGAAACCTCGGCGCTCAGCGGGGCAAAGACCGGGCGCAGCACATCGCGGATACGGATGGCGGCGCTGTTGGTCAGGTGGTTGTTGTCGAAGTACTGGCCGCGCCCGTCCTGTACCGCCGAACAGATTCCGTCGGCGCAGAAATATGGCCATGTGTCCAGAAAGGCGATCCGCCCGCCCTCGGCCAGCGGAACCCACGGCGCATCCGAAAGGGTGGCGCGCAGGACGATGGCCTCGGCGGGGACCGTGCTTTGCGTTTCGGCCGGCGCGGCCAGCGGCAGCCCGCGATGCGCAGCCTCGCGGGCGGCAGCGCGGCTGTCATACAAAGGGATTTCCGGCGGTTGGCGCAGGACATTGACCCGCCCCACCAGCGGTGAGAGCTCGGCCACCGTGTCGCGCGCCGCCTGTGCCAGCAGTTGCGGTTGCAGGAGGGCAGTTGACACAGGTCCGTCAGCGGGATGCAGCGCGATGCTGTCATGGGCATTGGCCCCCAGCCCGGTGCCCGTGGCGTAATAGCTCCAGCGTCCGATCAGCAGAATCGAGTCGAGGCTGTCCAGCGCGGGCAGCGCCTGACGGATTTGCTTGTTCGCCTGACGGCAGGCGGTGTCCTGCGCCGGGGTTGCGGCGCTTTCGACCTTGCGCAGACCAAAGAGCGGCGGGCAGCCAGCGCGCCACAGGATGATGCCGGGAACGCCGGCCTCGTGTGCGGCAACATCCAACCCCTCTTTCATGGCGCGGACATGGCTATCGCCCCAGACCAGCAGGCGCGGCGCCCCCTCGGGACCGATCGGGCAGATCTCCAGCCCGTCCAGAGGGCCGCTGTCGGCGATGCGGCACCTGCTCCAGTCCTGAAGGAAGTCGCCGGAGGCGGCGATATGGACCTGTGCCTCGGACGGGAAGCGGGCCGGCAGCCCGTCGGTGCGAAACAGGATGGCACCCAGCGCCAGCGCGGCCCCGGAGGCGAGCGCCATCCCGGCAAGGACAATGCGCCCGGAGAGCGCGCGGGCGTGCCGCACCGGTTGTTCGACAAAGCGCCACGAGAGCCAGGCCAGACCGAAAGAGAGCGCCATCCAGAGCATGGATTCCACCAGCGCCATCTGTCCTCTCAAGGTGGAGGCGAGCGTGAAGACCGGCCAGTGCCACAGGTAAAGCGAATAGGAAATCAACCCGATCATCCGCATCCACGGGTGGGTCAGCAGACGGTTCACCGTATTGGCCCCGGTGCCCGAGGACAACAGAAGCACCGTGCCCAGCACGGGCGGAATCGCCAGAACGCCCGGAAACAGGGGGCCGGCGGGAATGAACCAGATCGAGGCCGCCACCATGACCAGCCCGACCGACGACAACGCCGGGTGGCCGCGCCACTGGCTGCGGGTTTCGTGCCCCCAGATTGCCAGTAGAACGCCGGACAAAAGCTCCCACGCGCGGAAAGGGAAAAGGTAGAATGCCGCCGTATGCGACAGGGGGGTGATCAGGATGCAGGCCGCCAGAGAAAGCGCCCAGCAGGCCACCAATGTCCCGATCAGCCCCCAGCGCCAGCGCGCCAGAAGGATCAGCGCCAGCGGCAGGAAGATGTAGAACTGTTCCTCGACCGCGAGCGACCATGTGTGCAGGAGCGGCTTGTCCTCGGAGGCGGTGTCGAAATAGCCGGCCTGTCTGAAGAACAGGACGTTCGACAGGTAGACCGTGGAGGCGATGACCGCCTTGCCGTATTCGCGGAACTCGAACGGCAGCAGAATGACCCAGCCCAGCGCCGTGGTCACGAGCAGCATGGTGAAGAAGGCGGGCGCGAGGCGGCGAAAGCGGCGGATATAGAAATTGCCTAGGCGGATGCGGCCCGTGGCATCGTATTCGCGCCAGAGGATACCGCCGATCAGGAAGCCGGAGATGACAAAGAAGATGTCCACGCCGACAAATCCACCGGAAAGCGGCAGGCCAAAATGATAAAGCACCACCGCCAGAACGGCGACGGCGCGCAACCCGTCGATATCGCCCCGGTAAGGGAGCGGCATATGCGCGGGCGCAGTCATGGCTTTGGCTGTCCTCGACCGATGGGCGGGAGCGTCATCATTTTCCTTCCGGATTCTCCGGTTCTGTGCACTCTGGTCCCAGAGTGTTGCCATAACCCTTAGGATACCGCATTTCGGGGCAGGAATATGGCGGATCGCGGGAAATGGGCGGGGCGCATGACGGAAAGCGAGATCTCGGCCGAGGTGCCGGACTGGACGCGTGAGCGGATCGAGCGGTTCTGGGAGCCAGGCAAGAAGATGATCCGCGCGGTGCGCCGTTACCAGCATTGGCGGGAACGCGGTGCCCTTGGCGGGATGTTGGCGCGTTACTGGGTGATCAACCACTGGTTCTGGTCGCTGATGTGCCAGAGCGAATTGCACCTGACCACGCGGATCGGGGGCGGGCTGCGGCTGACCCATCCGACGGGGATCATCATCCACCCCGAGGCGCAGATCGGCGTGAATTGCATGATCTTTCACCAGGTGACGCTGGCCGGGCCGGTGGTGCTGGGTGGGCATGTGGATATTGGCGCGGGAGCCAAGCTGATCGGGCCGCTGGTGGTGGGCGATCACGCGGTGATCGGCGCGAATGCGGTTGTGACACGGGATGTGCCCGCAGGCGCGACGGTGGCGGGAATCCCCGCACGGGTGATCGCGCAGCGGTAGGGGGCGCTGCCCCCTCGGCCTGCGGCCTCACCCCCGGAGTATTTTCGCCAAGAAGAAACCCTAGGGAAAATCCAGGCGGAAACGGCGGATGTCGTTGTCAGGCGTTTGTTCGGTGAAGCCGGCCTTGAGCAGCACACGGGCAGAGGCGGGGTTTTCCATGGCGACGCCGGCCTCGATCACTTGTGGTGGCTGGGTACGGAGGTGGTCGATCAGGCCGTGCAGCAGTTCGGTGGCATAGCCTTTGCCCCAGGCGGATTGGTCGAACAGGTAGCCGAGGTGTCTTGGCCCGGAAGGATCGGGGCGGAAGAGGAACAGGAGGCCGATCAGCTGGTGATCGGCTTCGATCAGCGAGACCTGCGCCCGTTCGGCACGTTGGTCGATCCAGCGGGATATGGCATCCGGGCCTGCGTCCGGCGCGAAATCCGGCGGCAGGTGTTTCAGGACCGCCGGGGTGAGCATGGTGGCCAGACGGTCCTGCAGGGCGGACCGGGCCATGGGGTTTGACAGGGCGGCGTTCCAGGGGTGAACCGTCAGGCGCCGGGTGGTGAAGCCGGTCAATAGCCCAGCCCCGTCAGCGGGTTGCCGGCAAGGAGCGCGCGGTAGATTTCGAGCGTCTTTTCGCCCTTCATCGCCCAGGGAAAGAAGTCCTCGGCATAGGTTCTGGCGCGTTCGGCGGTTTCGGCCATGATGTGGGGGGCTTCGGCGCAAGCCTCCATTTCCAGCCGGAAACCTTCGACCATGCGGTCGAAGCCTGCCATTTCGACCCGCGCGCCGCGTCCTTCGGCGGCGAGATCGCCGGGCGCGCCGTAGTTGGCGACCAGAACCATCGTGCCGCAGGCCATCGCCTCGATCACCACTCCGGCGCCGAGTTCGCGGATCGAGGGGAAGACGAAGGCGTCGCAGGCACGCATCATTCCGGCCACCTCGCACTGGGTCTTGCGGCCGTGCATCGTGATGTTGTCCTGCAACCCGTGTTCGGCGATCAGCGCCTCCATCCGGGGGCGTTCGGGGCCGTCACCGACGACATGCAGGTGGTGGCGGCGCAGGGCTTCAGAGCCGGCAAAGGCGCGGATCGGCAGTTCCGGCAGTTTGTAGGGCACAAGGCGGCCTGCGTAGAGAAAGTTCAGCCGTCCTTCGCCACGGCTGCCTGACGGTAACGCGCCTTGGGCATGGAAGATGGCCGGGTCAAAACCGATTTCCGGAAAGGAGACGATGCGGGCGTCTTCGACCCGGGGCAGATCGGCGCGGGTGTGCGAAAAGGCGCAGAGCACGGCGGCGGCCTTGTCATAGGTGCTGCGGGCATAGGGCAGGTATTTGTAGAGGTTGCGCAACTTGCGCAGGCCTTCCTTTTCGCGCGCCTGTTCGGCGGCAAAGGCGCGCGGCCAGTCGAGATTGCCGTTCAGCGGGCCGATGACGAAGGGCTGTGGCACCTTGTGCGCCAGCCAGCTGGGCAGGGTGGGCGACATAGGCGTGATGCGGTGCACGATGTCGTAGCGCCCCGCCTTCAGATCCTTGCGAAAGTGCCGCCAGACGCCCTGTTCGAAGGCCAGATAAGGCAGGTAGTTGAACATCATCGAGGTCGACCAGCCGACCTCTTCGCCGCCGCGGATCAACCGGGCCAGCCGGTACAAGGGCGAGGCGATCCATTCATTGTCGATATAGGTGACAGGGACTGAGGGCCGCGCCTTTTCGATGTTTTCGCGGTTGCGCACATGGGTGGCGACGGTCACATCGGCCAGCTTGCCGATTTCCTGTGCGTATTTGTAGCCGACGATGGGCAGCGAGGGCCATTCCGGGTTGCATTCATCGGCAACGATCAGGACGCGGGGTCTGGAGGTCATGAAAGGCCCTTTCTACATCACGGTTCGGCGTCGCAGGCGGCTGCGGGCCGACACGTGCCGGACCGAAGGTGCCGCCCTGTGCAGCCGTTCGGCATAGCCGGTCAGCGCGCCCGCCATCAGCCATGACAGTGGGGTAAGCGTGGCGTTGGGGATCATGTCGGCCACGTTGATCGCCAACATCAGGCTAAGCGGTCCGACAAAGGGAGAAATCACATCGGACCCATGGCCAGTCATGGATCGCCAGATCAGGACAAGCGGCCAAAGAAGAAGCCCGAACTGGGCAAGGAAACCCACCCAGCCGTAGGTGCCGATGGACACGATCCAAAATCCGTCCGTCACCGTCAGGATCGCACCGCTGAACGGGTCGAGGATGTGGTTGCGGCCCCAGCTGCCCCAGCCAAAGACGGGTTTGATGTAGGCGCGCTCCAGCAGGGTATCTTCGTTCTGGAACCGAAAACGGAGAGATCCGGCGCGGTCCGGGTCGATCTTTTCGGCCTGTGCCAGCATCTGTTCCTGCGGAACGAGATCTGCGCCCTTGAGGATCGGGTAGGCAAGCGCGATGGCACCGATCACCAGCGCAATGCGGACCTGTGTCCGGGGTGTCAGCAGGACAACCAGCGGGACAAGCATTGCCATGAAGATCAGCGCGCCAAGGGATTTCGCCATGATCAGGATCAGCGTGAGATACATTGCGATTGCCAGCATCTTGAGCCGGCCGGATCCCTTGTGCCAGCGCCACAGCGCCCAGGCCGATACAACGGAGGTCATCAGGAAGAAGGCAACCCAGATCCCGTGGTAAAGAAAGACGATGGGGCGATAGCCGCCAAACCGGATCGTCTGGGCGAAATAGTGCTGGAAGTAGCCGTAGACCCAGCTGTTCAGCTGTGGGGACAGGCGAATTTCCATCAACATCAGCGGGGTATAGATCAGCCCGCCGATCATCAGTGCGCGCATCAGTTCGCGTTGCGCGCCGCCATGGGCCAGATGCTGGCGGGCCAGCAGGAAGGGCAGCACCATCAGGAACTGCTCCAGCACCAGCGCGGCCGCATCCTTGAGCCCCAGCGCGGGCAGTCCGACAAGGCCGAAAAACACCGGCTCGCCATTGGTCAGCACGGTCATGACCGGAGAAAAGATAAAGGTCAGCAACAACACTCTGGCCATCACGGATCGTGGCAGCAACGGGCCGTTGGTCTCGCTTCGCCAGAGCGTGACGGCAAAGGCCATGAGTGCGGGGATGTTGTGCTTGTCCAAGGGCGGCATCATCGGGAAATCGAAGACCGCGGGCGGTTCCGGCAGGAAGAGATAGCACAGCATCAGCGACCAGATGATCGCACGATCCAACGGCAGCCGCGACATCATCACGGCCACGAAGATCGGGCTTGCCGCCAGTGCAAGGAAGGCGATCTGGTTGGGCATGGTCGCTTTGCGGTTTGGGCGCGGAGATGCGCCGGGTTCGCATCTGACTAGCAACGCGCTGGGGCAAAGTCGCGGCTGCATTGGGCCAAAAGCGTGGAAATGGCCACAATTCGGCCGGGTGCGGCGCGCTGTTGCGGGAAATCCGCAGGGGTGCCGCAAAATCGCCGGGTTCTGATAGCATGGGGGACGGACCCCTAGGACGGACAGGCAAGACTGGCACATCATGGCCCGATCCCCGCTGCGCATCGCCTATCTCTGTGACATGTCCCCTTTGGACAGAAACCTTTATTCCGGGGGGAACGCTCGGATCTTCGACGCCCTGAGGGCGCACGCCGGAGAGGTGACGATCCTGCCGCAATCCTGGGCGCTGGCCGAACCGCTGCGGCGGTTGATCCATGCCATGCCCGAGGCGGTGAACCTGCGTGCGCGCTGGCGGGCGCATTACGCCCTGCGCCGGGTGATCGCGCGCGGGATCGAGGCCGAGCTGAAACGCCAAGAGTTTGACGTTCTGTTCGGGGCCTATGCCTTGCATGCATTGGCCGGGGTGCGTCCGCCAAAGGGGGTGGTCACGGCCTTTACCTCGGACGCCACGCAGACGGTTTATCGCCTCTCCGAAGTGGGACAGGCGCACAAGCGGGTTTTTGCGCTGGGCCATTTGTTGGACGGCTGGGTGGAGCGGCAGGAACGCGCCGCGCTGCAACAGGCGGACCTGCTGCTCTGGCCGTCGCAATGGCTGAAAGACGCGGTAGAGGACCGGTACGGCATCGATCCGGGCATCAGTCATCTGGTGCCTTGGGGGGCCAATATTGCGACGCCGCCAGCGCCGCCTCCGCGCGCGCTTTGCCCCGATGGTCCGCTGCGCCTGTTGGTGATCGGGCGCAACTGGTTTGCCAAGGGCGGGCCGGTGGCCTTTGACACGATGATGGCGCTGCGCGATGCGGGCGTGGATGCGCAACTGACGGTGATCGGCTGCGTCCCGCCAGAGTTCCATCTCAATGAGTTTGTCACCGTGCATCCGCAATTGAACAAAGCGGTGCCCGAGGAGCTGGCGTTGTTCGATGCCGCCCTGTCCCAAGCGCATTTCTTGGTCATGCCGTCGTTCGAATCCTACGGTTTCGCCTTTTGCGAAGCAGCCGCGCACGGCCTGCCGGCGCTGTGCCTCGCGGTCGGCGGCGTCCCGGTGCGCAATGGTGTTACGGGCCACGCGTTGCCCGCAGGTGCCGGGGCCGGAGATTTCGCGGCGATCATCCGGGGCTATATTGCCGATCCCGAGGCATATCTGCGGTTAAGCCTGTCGGCCCGGCAAGAGTTCGAGAGCCATCTGAACTGGGACGCCTGGGGGCGACGTTGCGCGGACCTGCTGCACGAGGCCGTTGCCCGCAAGCGCTGCGAAACCGACAGTCGCTGATCTTGCCTGCTGCGACGCAGCGTCGCAGGGAATCATTGACCCATGGTTGGGGCTGAGGCCTACTTGGCCCAAGTTTTTATCTCGTTTGCCAAATTAACGACCGCCTTCAAAGGGCAGCGCTTTCTATTTTGACAGGAGGAGAAACGCCATGAATGAAACCTTCCGGCCCGATCCGACATTTTATCCGACGCCGAGAATGGCGATGGATGCACCGGTCGAAACGCTTGCCTTTACCCTTATGCTCAGTCCGGATTTTTCGCAGCCTGACGGGCTGGCAGTGGTCGATGTGAACCCGTCGTCCGACACCTATGGCCAGATTCTGCACACGGTCATCATGCCCTACAAAGGCGACGAGTTTCACCATTTCGGCTGGAACGCCTGTTCTTCGGCGTTGTCGCCTCTGACCGGCCATGCTTTCCTTGAACGCCGCTATCTCATCATTCCGGGGATCCGGTCGTCGCGGATCTATGTCATCGACGTCAAGGAACCGCTGAAGGCCAAGATCCACAAGATCATCGAACCCGAAGAGGTCTTTGCCAAGACCGGCTATTCGCGTCCGCACACGATCCATTGCGGACCCGAAGGCATCTATGTCTCGACCCTTGGCGGTGGTGGCGCGGATGGCACCAATGGTCCTCCGGGGATTTTCATCCTCGATTGCGAGAGCTTCGAGATCCTCGGCCGCTATGAAATGGACCGGGGCAAACAGGACAAGCATTACGATTTCTGGTGGAACCTGCCGCGCGACTACATGGTAAGCAGCGAATGGGCGCTGCCGCCGCAGTTCGAAAACGGCATCGTGCCCGAGGATCTGCTGTCCAACAAATATGGCCATTCGATCCATTTCTGGAACCTGCGCGAACGCCGCAACGTGCAGACCATCGACCTGGGCGAAAACCACCAGATGGCGCTGGAAGTCCGGCCTGCCCATGACCCGGCGAAAAAGCATGGCTTTGTCGGCGTGGTTGTGGACACGACCAACCTGCAGGGGGCGATCTTTACCTGGTGGCAGAAGGATGACGGCACATTCGAAGCCAAGAAGACCATCACCATCGACCCGCAACCGGCGGATGCGGACGATCTGCCGGACCTGTTGAAAGGCTTTGGCGCGGTGCCCGCGCTGGTGACGGACATCGACCTGAGCCTTGATGACCGGTTCCTTTATGTCGCCTGCTGGGGGCAGGGCGAGATGCATCAGTACGACGTCAGCGACCCGATGAACCCGACGCTGGCCGGCAAGGTGCAGATCGGCGGCATCGTGAAGAAGACGCCGCATCCTTCGGGAAAGGATTTCGGCTATGGTCCGCAGATGGTCGAGATCAGCCGGGACGGCAAACGGGTCTACTGGACCAACTCGCTGTATTCCACATGGGACGACCAGTTCTATCCGGGGGACCGGGGCGCGGCCATGGTCATGGCACTTGTGGGAGAGAACGGCGGGCTGACCTTGGACAAGGATTTCTGCGTTGATTTTCCGGCGGGCTATCGCAGCCACCAGATCCGGCTGGAAGGGGGCGACTGTTCGACCGACAGTTTCTGTTATCCCAACGTCTGAAACCCGGTCGGGCGGCGGCCTTGCGGGGCCGCCGTTGGCGGGTGAGTATTTTTGCCAAGAAGAAGCACAGGGGGAGTCGTGACCTGTAGAGGGGCGCGCGCGTGAGCGGCGAGTCGCTTTGGGCGCTTTGGGGGGCGGTTCTGCTGGCGGGGGTCTATCACGGGGTGAACCCGGGGATGGGCTGGCCGCTTGCGGTATCGGCGGCTTTGATGGAGCGGCGCCGCGTGGCCTTGTGGCGGGCGCTGGGTCTCTTGTCGGCGGGCCACTTTCTGGCCATGGCCGCGATCCTTTTGCCTTTTACCGCGATGGCCGTGTTGGTGGACTGGGAGCGGGAGATCCGCATGGGGGCGGGTCTTTTGGTGATTGGCATGGGGATTTACCTGCTGGTCAACCGGCGTCATCCGAGGATGCTGGCCCGGGTGCCGCCGTCGCGGCTGGCGTTGTGGTCGTTCCTTGCGGCGCTGGCGCATGGGGCCGGGTTGATGTTGGTGCCCATCTACCTTGGGCTTTGTGATCTGGATGCCGAGGGGGCGGGGCATCAGGCGGTGGGTGTCTTGATGGCAGAGCACGCGGGCACGGCGCTGGGAGTGGCCATGGCTCATACGGCGGCTATGGCCCTTGCGGGTGGCGGTCTGGCGCTGGCGATCTATCACTGGGTGGGGCTGAAGTTCCTGACCCGCGGATGGTTCAATCTGGATGTGCTTTGGGCCAGCAGCCTTGTGGCTGTTGGCGGTATCGGGCTTTGGGCGGCGTATTGACCGTTGGGCTTGGCGAATCTGGTCTTAATCGGCGTTTTCAACTGGCCCTATCCGCTGTGAAATCGCGCCGATAGATTGCCCTTCAATCGCCGGCGGTCCTTGCCGGCGCCTTTGCTTGGGGAGCGCGGCCAATGAAGATGACCACCGAAGAAGCCTTTGTGAAAGTGCTTCAGCGTCATGGGATCGAACATGCTTTCGGGATCATCGGGTCGGCTTTCATGCCGATTTCCGACCTGTTCCCGAAGGCGGGCATCATGTTCTGGGATTGCGCGCACGAAGGGTCCGGCGGGTTCATGGCGGACGGGTATACCCGCGCCTCTGGCAAGATGAGCATGATGATCGCCCAGAATGGTCCGGGCATCACCAATTTTGTCACCCCGGTAAAGACGGCCTATTGGAACCACACACCGCTGTTGTTGGTGACGCCGCAGGCCGCGAACAAGACCATCGGGCAGGGCGGTTTCCAGGAAGTCGAGCAGATGAAGCTGTTCGAGGACATGGTTGCCTACCAGGAAGAGGTCCGCGACCCGTCTCGCATCGCAGAGGTGCTGACCCGCGTGATTGCGCAGGCCAAGCGCGCCAGCGCCCCCGCGCAGATCAACGTGCCGCGTGATTACTGGACCCAGGTCATCGACATCGAGATCCCCGAGCCGATCGAGTTTGAACGGTCTTCGGGTGGCGAAAGCTCGGTTGCTCAGGCGGCGGCGCTTTTGTCTGGCGCGAAGAACCCGGTGATCCTGAACGGTGCGGGCACGGTCCTGTCCGAGGGCGGGATTGCCGCCAGCATGGCGCTGGCCGAGCGGTTGGATGCACCGGTTTGCGTGGGCTACCAGCACAATGACGCCTTCCCGGGTGGGCATCCGCTGTTTGCGGGGCCTTTGGGCTACAACGGGTCCAAGGCGGCGATGGAGCTGATCAAAGAGGCGGACGTTGTGCTGGCGCTGGGCACGCGCCTGAATCCCTTCTCGACCCTGCCGGGCTACGGGATGGAATACTGGCCGACCGGGGCCAAGGTGATCCAGGTGGACATCAACCCCGATCGCATCGGGCTGACCAAGAAGATCAGCGTCGGGGTCGTCGGAGATGCGGCCAAGGTGGCCTCGGGTATTCTGGCACAACTGTCGGATACGGCGGGTGACGAAGGGCGCGCAGACCGCAAGGCAAAGATCGCCGAAGCCAAGAGCCGCTGGGCACAGCAGTTGTCCAGCATGGACCACGAGGATGACGACCCCGGCACCAGCTGGAACCAGCGCGCCCGCGATGCCAAGCCCGAGTGGATGAGCCCGCGCATGGCCTGGCGCGCGATCCAGAGCGCCCTGCCGCGTGAGGCGATCATCAGCTCGGACATTGGCAACAACTGTGCCATCGGCAATGCCTATCCGTCCTTTGACGAGGGCCGCAAATATCTTGCGCCGGGTCTGTTCGGGCCCTGCGGCTATGGTCTGCCCTCGATCATCGGGGCCAAGATCGGCTGCCCGGATGTGCCGGTGGTGGGGTTTGCCGGGGACGGGGCCTTTGGCATCGCGGTGAACGAGCTGACTGCCATTGGCCGAGAGGAATGGCCGCCGGTGACGCAGATCGTCTTTCGCAATTACCAGTGGGGGGCGGAAAAGCGGAACTCGACCCTGTGGTATGACGACAACTTTGTCGGGACAGAACTGGACGATGATGTGAGCTATGCCGGGATCGCCAATGCCTGCGGTCTGAAAGGCGTGGTCGCACGCACCATGGACGAGCTGACCGAGGCGCTGAAACAGGCGGTGAAGGACCAGATGGAAAATGGCGTGACCACGCTGATCGAGGCGCTGATCAACCAGGAACTGGGCGAGCCCTTCCGTCGCGATGCGATGAAGAAACCGGTTGTCGTGGCGGGGATCGACGCCTCGGACATGCGTCCCCAGACCCCCGCCAAAGCGGCGGAATAATCCATGGCGGACCCGACGGCTGGCGAGGTGCTCGTCCTGAACGTCGGGTCTTCCTCGATCAAATCCGTTCTTTTCGACACCGCACTGCGCGAGGTTTTGCGCGGGGGTGTCGAAGGGCTTGGTTCGCGGGCTGAACTGCGCATGGGGCCGTCGCGGCAAGAGGTCGCCGCGCCGGATCATCGGGCGGGGCTTGCCGTCCTGTTTCAGGCGCTCAAGGTGCAGGGTGTGGCGGTTTCATCGCTGCGCGTTGTCGGGCACCGGGTGGTGCATGGCGGGCCAAGCTTGACTGCACCCGCGCGGATCACCCCCGAGATCGAGGCAGAGATTGCGCGCTGTGTACCTTTGGCACCGCTGCACAATCCGCACCACCTTGCCGCAATGCGGGCGGTCGGGACATTTGCCCCGGAGCTGCCACAGGTTGCCTGTTTCGATACCGGGTTCCACGCCACGAATCCGGAGGTTGCGCATCGTTATGCCTTGCCTGCCGATTGCGTCGAGGCGGGCATCCGGCGCTATGGCTTTCATGGGCTCAGCTACGCGGGGCTGGTGACGCGGTTGGCCGAGTTGAACGGTAAATTGCCCGAAAGGGTTCTGGCCTTTCACCTTGGTAACGGGGCCTCGGCCTGTGCGATCCACAAAGGGCAGAGCGTGGCGACCACCATGGGCTATTCCCCCACCGACGGGCTGACCATGGGAACCCGTTGCGGCGCGATCGACCCCAACGCCGTTCTGCGTCTTGCCGAAGAGCGTGGTATCGACGGGGCGCGCCACCTGCTGAACCATCAATCCGGCCTGGCCGGGTTGTCGGGCGGCACCTCTGACATGCGCAGACTGGAGGCTAGCGACGATCCGGCCAGCCGGTTTGCGATAGCCCATTTTACCTATTGGGCCCGTCGCCACGCCGGCAGCCTGCTCGCCGCGATGGAAGGGGTGGACGCCATCGTATTCACCGGTGGCATCGGTGAAAACGCGGCCCAGGTCCGGGCGGCGATCCTGGACGGGTTGCGCTGGGCCGGAGCGTCCTTTGACGCCGAAAGAAATGCCCGCAATGCCCCCCGACTGCATCAAGACGGTTCCGGGGTTTCGGTCTGGGTGATCCCGGCGCAGGAAGAGCGCGTAATTGCCAAAGCCGCCTTGCAGGTGCTGGGATGACGGCTCAGGTCAGCGCCAGCGTGACGGCGGTCGCCGCAACGATGTCGTCTTCGGTCGCGCCTCGGGACAGGTCGCAGACCGGTTTGCGAAAGCCTTGCAGGATCGGCCCCAGCGCCTGCGCCCCGGCCAGTTCCTGCACCAGCTTGTACCCGATATTGCCGCTATCGAGATCGGGAAAGATCAGCACATTTGCATCGCCCTGTCCCAGCCCCTTTTTGGCGGCGATGACCGGGTTCAAGGCGGCATCTGCTTGCAGCGGTCCGGCAAACCCGGTCAGTTCTGCCGCTTTGCGCACCCGGTCGACGCTGTCGCCTGCGCCGCTGCTGCCGGTCGAGAAGGACAGGAAAGCTACCCGCGACTCTCCCAGCAGGGCCCGCGCCGTACGTGCCGAGGCACGCGCGATCGCTGCCAGCCCCTCGGCCTCCGGTGCCACGTTCACGGCGCAATCGGCAAAGATCAGCTCTTGGCCATTGGGCAGAACCATCACGAAACAGGAGGAGGGCAGGGCCACCCCGTCCGCCAATCCGATTCCGATAGCGGCCGCCTCGATCACCCGCCGCGTGGGCGCATCGGCCCCGGCCACCATGGCTTCGGCCTCTCCGGCGGCCACCATGGCCGCGGCGCGGTATAGCGGCCGGTCCAGCATCCGCCTGGCGACACCTTCTTTCATGCCGCGACCATCTACCAAAGCACAGACCATGGCGTCTGATGGCGGTGCCAGTCCCACAGGCTCTGCCAGCCCTTCGGCCTTTAGCCGTGCGCAGGCACCGGCCACGCGAGGATCTTCCATCTCTGGAAAGACGACGCGGGCCCGCGTTGCCCGGGCCCTGTCAAAGGCGCGCTCCAAGACGCTCATGTCGGGCACCCTCCCTGCCGATCCGGGGAACAGAGTGCCGGAACCGCAGGCGGGATTTCAACCCTTCGAACGGGTGCGTGATGTCCTTCTGATTTCGGCGGGGATTCAGGAAATTGACGTGCCATTTTCGGAATTTCCGAAACAGATCAGGCCGTACTTGCGGTTCGGCAGAATTGATATACGAATGATGCATGATCTGGAGCGGGGCGCTCTGGACAGCATGGGGAGGGGACATGGCACAGCCACGGGTTGAAACATCGCCCAAGGTCTCGGACGAGATCCGCAAGACCACCTGCTACATGTGCGCCTGCCGCTGCGGCATCAACGTGCACATGAAGGGCGGCAAGGTTGCCTATATCGAAGGCAACCGCGATCATCCCGTGAACAAGGGCGTGCTTTGCGCCAAGGGCAGCGCGGGCATCATGCAGCACAACGCCCCCTCGCGCCTGCGTGCGCCGCTGCGCCGGGTTGGCCCGCGCGGATCCGGCCAGTTCGAGGAAATCAGCTGGGACGAGGCGCTGGAAACCGCCGTTGGATGGCTGAAACCCCTGCGTGAGAGCGCGCCGGAAAAGCTGGCCTTCTTCACCGGGCGCGACCAGTCGCAAAGCTTTACCGGCTGGTGGGCGCAGCAATATGGCACGCCCAATTTCGCCGCTCATGGCGGGTTCTGCTCGGTCAATATGGCCACGGCGGGGATCTACACCATGGGCGGGGCCTTTTGGGAGTTCGGCTCGCCCGATTGGGACAACGCCAAGCTGTTCCTGCTGTTCGGCGTGGCCGAGGACCATGACAGCAACCCGATCAAGATCGGTCTGGGCAAGCTCAAGGCGCGCGGCGCCAAGGTGATCGGCGTCAACCCGATCCGCTCTGGCTATAACGCGGTGGCGGACGACTGGGTCGGGATCACACCCGGCACCGATGGGTTGCTGATCCTGTCCCTGATCCATTGCCTGTTGAAAGCCGGCAAGATCGATCTTGACTACCTCGCGCGGTTCACCAATGCGCCAGTGCTGCTGAACGGCGATCCCAAATCGCCGGATTTCGGCCTGTTCCTGCGCGATGCGGATGGCAAGCCGCAGGTCATTGATCGCAAGACGGGCAGGCTCGCGGCCTTCGACACCCCCGGTATTCTGCCCGACCTGACCGGGCATATCCGTCAGGCGGGCGCGACCCATGCCAGTGTGATGCACGGGCTGGCCGAACGCTATATGTCCGACGAATACGCACCCGAGGCGGTCGCCGAGCGCTGCGGCCTGACCGCGGGGCGCATCCGTGCCCTGGCAGCCGAACTGGCGCGCACAGCTTTCGACGAGGCGATCGAGATCGACCGTCCCTGGACGGATTTCCGGGGCAAGCGTCACGACAGGATGATTGGCCGCCCGGTGGCCATCCACGCCATGCGTGGCATCTCGGCCCATGCCAACGGGTTTCAGACCTGCCGCGCGCTGCACATCCTTCAGATCCTGCTGGGCGCGGTGGAAACCCCCGGCGGTATGCGTTTCAAACCGCCCTATCCCAAACCGGCCGAAATCCACCCCCGTCCCCACGCCAAGGCCTCCCCCGGGCAACCGCTGAACGGCCCGCACCTTGGCTATCCCATGGGGCCAGAGGACCTTGCGCTTGACGATCAGGGCAACCCGCTGAGGATCGACAAGGCCTTTACCTGGGAAAATCCCATGTCAGCCCACGGGCTGATGCACATGGTGATCTCGAACGCCCATGCGGGTGATCCCTACAAGATCGACACCTTGTTCCTCTACATGGCGAACATGGCGTGGAACTCTTCGATGAACACGCGCAGCGTCATGGAGATGCTGACCGATACCGATGAGAACGGCGATTACACCATCCCGCGCATCATCTATTCCGATGCCTATTCGTCGGAAATGGTCGCATATGCCGACCTGATCCTGCCGGACACCACCTATCTTGAGCGGCACGACTGCATCTCGCTGCTCGACCGCCCGATTTCCGAGCCCGAAGCCGCCGCTGACGCCATCCGCTGGCCTGTGGTCAAGCCTGACCGCGATGTGCGCGGCTTTCAGTCGGTGCTGCTGGATCTTGGCGCGCGGCTGGGCCTGCCCGGCATGGTGGACAAGGACGGCGCGCCCAAATACGCCGACTACGCGGATTATATCATCAATCACCAGCGCAAGCCGGGCATCGGTCCGCTGGCGGGCTGGCGCATGTCCGACAAAGGCCTGACCCACGGGCGCGGCGGGCCGAATGCCGCGCAGATCGACAGCTACATTGCCAATGGCGGCTTCTGCGCCCTGCACATCCCGGATGAGGCGCAATATTTCAAACCCTGGAACAGCGCCTATCAGGACTGGGCGGTGGAAACCGGTCTGATCGACAAACCGGCCCCCTACCTGTTCCAGCTCTACGTCGAACCGCTGCGCAAGTTCCAGCGCGCCGCCGAAGGTCACGGACCGCAGCAGCCGCCCGACCACCTGCGCGCCCAACTCCGCGAAAAACTGGATCCACTGCCGCTCTGGTACGCTCCTGATGCCGGTGATCCGGACAGCTACCCGGTTCATGCGCTGACGCAGCGGCCGATGGCCATGTACCACAGCTGGGGCACCCAGAACGCTTGGCTGCGGCAGTTGCACGGGCGCAACCCGATGTATCTGCCCACGCGCCTGATGCGTGAAAACAACTTGGCCGATGGCGACTGGGCACGCATCACCTCGCCACATGGCGAAATCACCGTCCCGGTGGCGGAAATGGCCGCGCTGAACCCGCACACGATCTGGACATGGAACGCCATCGGCAAGCGCAAGGGCGCATGGGCGCTCAAACCCGATGCGCCCGAGGCGACCAAGGGTTTCCTGCTCAACCACCTGATCCACGAATTGCTGCCACCCAAGGGCGACGGTCTGCGCTGGTCCAACTCGGACCCGGTCACCGGACAGGCGGCCTGGTTCGACCTGCGCGTGCGCATCGAAAAGGCGGAGCCACCCGCCGAAAGCCAACCATCCTTCGATGCCATCACCTCGCCCGTTGGCCAAGGCCCGGACAGTCTCGCATGGAAGACCGAAAGCTGATGTTTCTTCTGTCCGAAAATATCCCGGGGGAGTCGCCACTGGCGACCGGGGGCAGCGCCCCCGCCCAAGAAACCTGTGCCGCGTCAGCGGCGCCGCTGGATCACGGGGGCAAGTGATGACCACCCTTCCGGAACGCACCGACCGCAAGCTCGGGCTGGTGATCGACCTCGACACCTGTGTGGGCTGTCATGCCTGCGTGATCTCCTGCAAGGGCTGGAATACCGAGAATTACGGCGCGCCCCTGTCGGATCAGGAGCCATATGGCGCCGACCCTTCGGGCACCTTCCTCAACCGTGTCCACAGCTACGAAGTCCAGCCTCAGGATGCCCCGGCGCAGCTGATCCATTTTCCGAAATCCTGCCTGCACTGTACCGATGCTCCCTGCGTTACCGTTTGTCCCACCGGGGCCAGCTACAAACGCACCGAGGACGGCATCGTTCTGGTCAACGAAAGCGATTGCATCGGTTGCGGCCTCTGCGCATGGGCCTGTCCCTATGGCGCGCGGGAACTGGATCTCGCCGCGGGCGTGATGAAGAAATGCACCCTCTGCGTGGACCGCATCTATAACGAAAACCTCCCCGAGGAAGACCGCGTGCCCGCCTGTGTGCGCACCTGTCCTGCCGGGGCGCGCCATTTCGGCGATCTCTCGGACCCGGAAAGCGAGGTCAGCCAGTTGGTCGCCGAACGTGGCGGCATGGACCTGATGCCGGAACAGGGCACGCAGCCCGTGAACAAATACCTGCCGCCCCGGCCCAAGGACAGCTGGCAGGGAGAGGTCGATGTGCTTGCCCCCTTCCTTGCGCCCGTGGCCGAAGAACCGCGCGGTTTCCTCGCCTGGATCGACAAGACGCTGGAGAAACTCTGATGCATCCCGCGCCGTCCATCATCGCATTCACCACGTTTTCGGGCCTTGGCCTTGGCCTGTTGTTCTGGCTCGGCATCGATCCGACCGCGCCCACCGGCTGGACCGCCTTTGCCTTTTTCCTGATCGGCTACCTGCTGGCGGTTGGCGGGCTGATGGCGTCGACTTTTCACCTTGGCCGCCCGGAACGCGCGCTCAAGGCCTTTACGCAATGGCGCTCAAGCTGGCTCTCGCGCGAGGCTTGGGCCGCGGTGGCGGGGCTAAGCGTGATGGGGATCTACGCGGCGCTTTTGGTGTTCTTTGGCGTGCAAATCGCGGTGCTGGGCTGGCTGGGGGCCGTATTGTGCCTGCTGACGGTCTTTGCCACCTCGATGATCTATACCCAGCTCAGGACCGTACCGCGCTGGCACCATTGGTCTACGCCGGGTCTGTTCCTGCTCTATGCGCTGGGCGGAGGTGCTTTACTCTCGGGGCGGGTGAGCGTCGGGCTGGTCCTGATCGTGTTTGCCGCCCTTGCGCAGGCGGTTTGGTGGCTGACCGGCGACCGCCGCCTAGCGGACTCTGGCTCGACGATCGAGACCGCCACCGGGCTGGGCGCGATCGGCAAGACCCGCGCCTTTGAACCGCCGCACACCGGGTCCAACTATCTGCTGCGCGAAATGGTCTTTGTCGTCGGGCGCAAACATGCCCGGAAACTGCGGTTGATCGCGCTTGGACTGATGGCGGTGCTGCCGGTCCTGTTGCTGATCCTGCCCTTTGGGCATTGGCTTGCGCTTTTCGCGGTGCTGTTCCACGTGGCGGGTGTGCTGGTGTCACGCTGGCTTTTCTTTGCCGAGGCCGAACATGTGGTCGGCCTCTATTATGGCAAACGCTGAGCGTCCAAACCTAGCGTGACCGTCCGAACAGTCCTTTGACCCTGTCGCCACCCTCGTCCAGCTTGTCGCCGGCGGTGCCCAGCAGCGGGTCGATCCGGTTGTGCCAGAACCGCAGCCACCGCACCCGGATTGCCCAGACCGCTGCGGCCAGCGTCACAAGAATGATGATGTTGAGCCATGGGATGATGGTCACATCAGGCCCGTCCACGGGGCGAACGGAAACCGCGTTGGGAAAGATCGAGATGAATTCGTTCCGCCAGCCGTAATGCTTGACCACGACCCATTTGGGTGTGTCCGAGGTGGATTTCAGATCTGCCGCCTCGGCCTGAAGATTGGCGGTGTCGAACTTGAAATAGGGTGGCCAGCCCCATGCCGTGTCCTCGTTCCGGTAGACCATGACGCTGTTGTCCGCGCGGCGCGTCTGAATGAAAAAGACAAAGCGGCTGTCTGCGGCGGCCGGATTGCTGCCGGCATCCGGCTGGGCCCAGAACCAGCGATTCTCGCCGGGGTTGACCGGTTTTTCGTAGGTGTCGGTAATCCGCGCCACGTCATGCTGCGGCAGCGTGTAGTGCAGAAAACCCGCCACGATCAGCCAGAACAGAACGATCAGGGTCCATTTCACGTATTTCATGCCGACGGCGCCTTTCAGTGGAAATTCGTCAGATACACGATGAGGGTCACAAGGCAAAGAGGCATGGCATAGACCGCAAGCACAAGGGTCCGATGGCGGCGCCGGTCAAATTCGGCCAGTTCGTCGCGGACATAATCCTCTTGCGAACGGGGTTCGGAGGGGCTGGCGGCCCAGTCGATTTCCAGCAAAGCACGCCGCCGGGCACGCAGGTAGAACCACAGCGACCCGTAGACCACCGTAAGCACAACCGCCGCCATGATCAGGAACCGTGCCAGTGCGAACATGCCCGTCCTCCTGAAACTGAGGTGATACGGGTGGAGCCAAAAATCAACGGCGAATGCGCCGGGAGCAGGGCGAAAAGCGCCGAACTGTCACCAGACCGCCGTCTTCCACCGCCGGGGTGCGGTGGTCACGGTCAACAAAAGGACCGGTGCCCAGATCAGCGCGGCGCTGGCGCCGAGCGAAAGAAAATGGCTGGTCGAGGTTGCGGGTGTCTGTTCCATCAAGGCCAACACGCGGGCGTCTCGCATCACGTACAAAAGGGCAAACCCGCCCGAGGCGATCCCCCAGACAAGGAGCGCCGAGACAACAGCCGTCAGGGCCAGCCCCGGCAGGCTCTCGGGCATGAGGCGTTCGACCCCGCGCGTGACCAGCGCGGTGATCAGCATCAGACCTATGGCGGGCAGGAAAAGCTCGACGATCATGGTGGTATGATGGGGATTCTCGCGGGCCCGTTCAACGGTGGGGAAATCCGGCACTTGCCGCGAACAGGGCCCGTCTGACAGGGTGGCGGCAGAAATTGACAGGGAGATTTTCAATGACCCGCATTTTTGCCGTGCTGCTGCTGACCGCGGCGGCTGTTCCGGCGCAAGCCGATGATGTCAGCGACCTGATGGAATCGGCGCTGAAAGCCTATGAGGATGGCGACATCCAATATGCGCTGGACGAACTGGACATGGCGCGCGCCAAACTGTTGGAGATGAAGACCGCAAGCCTTGGCAGTTTTCTTCCCGATGCGCCGGATGGCTGGACGCGCGAGGTGAACTCGGAAATGAACGCTGGTCTGGCCATGATGGGCGGCGGCGTGGGTGCCGAAGCCACCTATACCTCGCCCGAGGGGGAACGGATCAAGATCACCTTGATGGCGGACAACCCGATGGTGATGAGCATGTCGGGTATGATCGCCAACGCGGCGATGATGGGTATGAAGACCGAGCGCATCCAGCGCCAGAAATTCGCCATTCAGGACAAGCAGATGATGGCGCTGATCGCCAACCGGATCCTGATCCAGACCGAGGGCGAGCCGGACAAGACCCGCCCCCTGCTGGAGCAGATCGACTTTACCGAGATGTCTCAGTTCGGTCTGTGATCCCCGGATCGCGCAGGCGGGCTGTGCGCCTGCCTGCCTTTTGTGCGCCCCTGCAAGGATGAGGTCCCGGGTCAAGCCCGGGACGGGGCCATTTGACCGCGCCTAGCCGACCACGTTGAACTCTGGCCCGTAGGGATAGCCGGTTATGTTCTCATTGCCGTCCTCGGTGATGACAAGGATGTCGTGTTCGCGATAGCCGCCCGCGCCGGGCTGACCGTCGGGGATGGTCAGCATTGGTTCCATGCTGATGACCATGCCGGGTTCCAGCACCGTGTCGATGTCTTCACGCAGTTCCAGGCCGGCCTCGCGCCCGTAGTAATGCGACAAGACGCCAAAGCTGTGGCCATAACCAAAGGTCCGGTATTGCAGCAGGTCGCGCTCGGCGAAGAACTCATTGATCCTTTGCGTGACCTCGGCACAGCGCGCGCCGGGTTTCAACAGGCTCATGCCGTATTCATGGGCGGCGACATTGGCCTCCCAGATCTTGCGGCTGGCGTCATCAACCTCTTGTACGAACAGCGTGCGTTCCAAGGCCGTGTAATATCCCGAGATCATTGGAAAGGTGTTCAGTGACAGGATATCGCCGCGTTCCAATTGGCGGCCCGTGACGGGGTTGTGGGCGCCGTCGGTGTTGATGCCGGACTGGAACCAGACCCATGTGTCGCGATACTCGGCCTCGGGAAAGCGTTTGGCGATTTCCAGTTCCATCGCATCGCGGCCCGCCATGGCCACGTCAATCTCGCGCACACCGGGCCGGACCGCGTCGCGGATCGCGTAGCCGCCCACGTCAGCCACCTGTGCGCCGTGGCGGATCAGGTCGATTTCGGCGGAGGATTTGTGCATCCGCTGGCGCATGGTGGCGGGGGCAATGTCACTGGTGCTGGCCGGGGTCAGAAAGGCATCCATCAACGTCTTTTGCGACAGCGTCATGTGGTCGGCTTCGTAGCCCAGCGCCTTGCCGGTGCCGATCACCGAAGCAATGGCCCGCCAATAGTTGTTCCGCTCCCAGTCGGTATAGGTGATGTTGTCACCGTGACAGCGGCGCCATGGCTGACCCGCGTCGATCCCGGCACTGATCGTCACGCTTTCGTTTGGCGTCACCACCAAGCCATATGGCCGCCCGAAGGCGCAGTACAAAAAGCCCGAGTAATAGGCGATGTTGTGCATCGAGGTGAAAACACAGGCCTCGACCCCCGACTGGGCCATGCTGTCACGCAGGCCTTTCAGGCGTGCCTCGTATTCTTCGGCTGCAAAGGGCAGCACGCGCTGTCCCTGATGAAAACGGTAATGCTGTGGACGTTCCAAGTGACCCTCCATCGGCGCGGCGAAACCTTGTCTACCGCGCTGGCAAAGCAAGGTCCCGGCGTTCAGGACGGGTTAAGGGGCAAAGTAGCGGCGACGCCATCGCCTGCCCGCCGCCAAATTGCGCAGCCGCCGCCCCCCGCGCAAGCCTGAAAGCGGCAAGGTGCAGGAGCCGATTGCCGGATTCGTGGAAAAATCGCGCCAGCCGTGGTTGAATGCGCAAAAGGGAGGCGCTGATGACCTTCGAACTCGAAATGCGCGGCGAAGGGCCGCCGGTGCTGTTCCTGCCGGGATCCTACAGCACCTCGCGCGTGTGGGCCGGGATCTTTGACAGGTTGACCGGGGTGCGATGTCTGTCGGTCAGCCTTCCCGGATATGGATCAACCGCTGAACGACGCAGGCCCGAGGCGTGCCGCATGGCAGAACTGACAGGTTTTGTCGGTGAGATCGCCGCAGAGATCGGCCAGCCCTTTCACCTTGTGGGGCATTCCTTTGGCGGGCAGATCGCCTTGGCCGCTGCGCTGGCGGGGGACCTGCCGATCCTGAGCGTCGTCAGTTTCGAAGGCAACGTGGTCTTTGGCCGACGCGACGGCGAAGACTTCCCCTGGCGCGATGGCCTGACCCAATTGGTGAACCGCTTTTCCGCCGCCGTGGCAGCGGGCGATCCCGAGGCACCGGGCCTGATCATCGACTACTGGAGCAGACCTGGCGTTTTTGCCGGGATGCCCGATCCGGTCCGTGCCTTTTGCGCGCAAGGGGCGGGGACGAACCTTCTGGACTGGCGCACGGCGCGGGATTTCACACCGTGTTTCGCGGATTTCCAAACCTTGCCTATGCCCTGCACCATCTGTCGCGGAGAGCACGCCAGCCCGGCCATCGTCGATGTCAGCGCGGAACTGGTCAATGCGATCCCGGAAAGCCGGCTGGACGTGGTCGAAGGGGCCGATCATTTTCTGGTATCGACCCATCCCGAGGCCTGCGCCGCGATCATCACGGCCCATTTGCGGCGGGTCGGGGCGCTGGACTGAAACGGTTCAGCCCGCGGGGCTGAGCCACAGCTTGTAATGCAGTACCGCGCCGTCGGCCTCGGCCAGTGACAGCTTGCTGCGGAAGAGCGCATAGGCCTTTTGCGGGTCGCGGTGATCGGACCAGTTTTCGCCCTCGTCGTCGATCCCCAGAATCTCCCACGAGATGTCGCGCGGAGGTTCGCGAAAGCGCGGTGCCACGGCCTCCATCATCTGGACGCCCTCGCCGAATTTCAGCGCGTATCGCGCCAGCGCATCGGCCTGCGCAGGCCGCAGCCAGGGCGAACCGCCGCCCTGGTGCGCCTTGTCGCGCCAGTCCGCAAGCTCCCCGACTGAGGGAGTGCTGCCCGGCGCGATCAGGTTTTCTGTTCTCATACGCTCATGCAGATGTACTTGAGTTCGAGATAATCCTCGATCCCGTGGTGGCTGCCTTCCCGGCCCAGACCCGACTGTTTGACGCCGCCAAAGGGGGCGACCTCGGTCGAGATGATGCCGGTATTCACGCCTACGATACCGTATTCCAGCGCCTCGGCCACCTTGTAAACGCGGCTGAGATCCTTGGCGTAGAAATAGGAGGCCAGACCAAAGATCGTATCGTTGGCCATCTCGATCACCTCGTCCACGTCCGAGAATTTGAACAGCGGTGCCATGGGGCCAAAGGTTTCCTCTTGGGCCACCTTCATGTCCTGCGTGACCCCGGTCAGGATTGCGGGCGTGATAAAGGTTCCGTCCTGCACTTCGCCGCCGCTCAGCAGGGTGCCGCCATGGCTGGTGACATCGGCGATATGCTCTTTCACCTTGTCCACCGCGTCCTGATTGATCAGCGGCCCAAGGTCGGTGCCTTCTTCGAGACCGTCGCCGACCTTCAGCTTGGCAACCGCGGCGGAAAGCTTTTCGGCGAAGGCATCGTAGACACCTTCCTGCACGTAGATCCGGTTGGCGCAGACGCAGGTCTGGCCGTTGTTGCGGAACTTGCACGCGATGGCGCCTTCGACGGCGGCATCCAGATCGGCATCGTCAAAAACGATGAACGGCGCGTTGCCGCCCAGTTCCATCGAGCATTTCAGCACCTGGTCAGCGGCTTGGCGCAGCAGGATGCGTCCCACTTCGGTCGAGCCGGTAAAGGTCAGCTTGCGCACCTTGGGGTTCTCGCAGAACTCCTTGCCCACGTCCGACGACCGCGAAGAGGTCACGATGTTGAACACGCCCGCCGGGATACCGGCGCGTTCGGCCAGAACCGCCAGCGCGGTGGCCGACAGCGGCGTTTCGGCAGCGGGGCGTCCGACAAAGGCACAGCCTGCGGCCAGCGCGGGTGCCGCCTTGCGCGTGATCATCGCATTGGGAAAGTTCCACGGTGTGATCGAGGCGGCCACGCCAATCGGCTGTTTGATAACGGTGATCCGCTTGTCGCGCTGATGTCCGGGAATGGTTTCGCCATAGATGCGCTTGGCTTCTTCGCCAAAGAATTCGACGAACGACGCCCCATAGGCGATTTCGCCTTTTGCCTCGGCCAGCGGCTTGCCCTGTTCGGCGGTCATGATGGTGCCAAGGTCGGACTGGTTTTCCATCATCAGGTCGAACCATTTGCGCAGGATCGCCGCACGTTCTTTGCCGGTGCGGCTGGCCCATTCCTTCTGCGCGGCATGGGCGGCGTCGATGGCTCCGGCCACCTGAGCGCGGTCAAGATCAGTGACCTGAGCGATCACGTCGCCGCGCGCGGGGTTGGTGACGTCGAAAGTGGCATCTCCCGCAATCCATGTGCCGTTGACGTAGGCACGCGGCTCCAGCAGGGAGGGATCGTTCAAAAGGTCCTTGAGATCGGTGGCATCAGCGCGCATTCGATATATCCTCCTGTTCAACTCTGGCCCAAGGCAGAGCATCCGACGCGGGGGAAGTATAGGGCCAAAACGGAGAAAATGATGGACCTCGACGACGCATACGCCAATGCCGCCCATATTCCCGATGCCGCCTCTTTTCCGCCGCGCTGGACCGCAGAGGCCGAGGCCTATCGTCAAAGGCTATCGGTCGCTGGGCGGGCACGCCTTGGGTTGATGTACGGGCATGGAACGCGGCTGGCTCTGGACTTGTTCCTGCCGGATGCTGCGCCAAAGGGATTGGTCGTCTTTGTTCACGGCGGGTACTGGCTGCGGTTCGACCGGTCCAGTTGGTCTCATCTGGCCGAGGGTGCGCGGGCACGGGGCTGGGCGGTGGCCATGCCATCCTATGATCTGTGCCCCCGGGTCCGGATTTCGGACATCACGCGGCAGGTGGCGCAGGCCATCGCTGTGGCCGCGGCCGAAGTGGCCGGCCCGATCCGGCTGACCGGCCATTCTGCCGGCGGACATCTTGTCGCCCGGATGGGGGCGGTCATGGGGCCGGATCTTGTAGGACGGCTGGCACATGTCATGCCGATCTCTCCTCTGTCCGATCTGCGCCCGCTGATGCAGACCTCGATGAACGCAGATCTGCGTATCGACGAGGCCGAGGCCCGCGCCGAAAGCCCGATTTTCACACCGCCCCCGGGCTGTCCGGTCACGGCCTGGGTTGGTGGCGCCGAACGCCCGGCCTTTCTGGATCAGGCACGCAAGCTGTCCGAGGTCTGGACCTGCGATCTGGTCGTGGATGATGGCAAACACCATTTCGACGTGATCGACGGTCTGGCGGACCCGGACAGCACGATGATCTCTCGGCTTCTTGCGGATTGACCCCTGTTTCCGGCCTGCTGTTTCGCGGCGTGGGTGCGGGGCGAAAAAAATGGGTAAGGTATCCAAGGATTGCCGATCGGGCTGCGTCTCACTCATGTGATGCGCATGAAAGTCAGCGACGAATCCCTCGCCCAAGCGGCGGCAGATGGTGATCGGCAGGCCTTTGCCCTGCTGGTCGGGCGGGTCTATGACCGGGTCTATGGCTATGCGGTGAAACTCACCGGCAGCCGGACCGAGGCCGAAGACCTTGCGCAGGACCTGTGCGCTGCATTGCCCGCCAAACTGCGCAGTTTTCGCGGTGAGGCCAAGCTGACGACATGGTTGTATCGCATCACGGTGAACGCCGCCCGGGACAGGTTCCGGCGCGCTGCTTCCCACGCACGGGCCGCCGATGGCTGGGGTGACTGGGAGCTGGCACGTCAGGCCGAAATGGCCGAGACGGCAGAGCGCGTGGATTGGTTGATGCAGGCAATGACGGGCCTGAGTGTCGATCTGCGCGAAACCCTTGCGCTGGTTCTGGATGGGGTCACCCATGCCGAAGCGGCGCAAATTCTCGAGGTGTCCGAAGGCACCGTCAGTTGGCGGATCTCGGAGGCCAAGAAGAAACTGAAAGCGATGCAGGAGGCCGAGGCATGAGCGACGATCTGGACGATCTGAAACGCGCATTCGACGCGGGCCTGCCCGGCCCCGACCCTGACAAGCGTGCCCGGGCCATCGCCCTTGCGATGAAAAATTTCGACCGCGCCCAAGAATCCGAAGACCTGGCGCGTCAGACCTCTGAACCCACCCGGAAGGGGGGCATTTTCAGAGGAGTCCGACATATGTTTGCCAATTTGTCCAACCGCGGCGTTCTGACCGCGACCACCGCCCTTGCTGCCGTTGCCATGGTGGCTCTTGTCCCGGTCTTGCGGGACAACAAGCCGCCAGAGGTCGCCTTGATCCCGACCGGTCAGACGGTCGCCACTCCCGATGTTGAACCGGCGGCGGATCCGGCGCCCGTTGTCGAAGAGGCTGATGAGATCTTCATTCCCGGCGAGGCCCTGACGCCCGATGCCCCGGTTGTCGCAACTCGGCGCAAGCAGGCAGCCCCCTCGGCGCCCGCCGACCGGATGTTGCGCGCGCCGTCCGCACCTGCCGCGGATCCGGGCGTCACCCTTGAAACCGGTATCTTCGACTTTGCGGGCAAGGCACCGGCGACGCGTCCGGCCCCGTTGCCCGCACCCGATCCCATCATCGCACCAGAGCCGAACACCGAGGCCTTCCCCGAGGCCGATGAGAACCCGATCAAGGTCACGGCGGAAACTCCGGTCTCGACCTTCTCGATCGACGTGGACACGGCGTCGTGGTCCTTCATCCGCAATGCATTGTCGCGCGGGCAACTTCCGCCGAAGGATTCGGTGCGGATCGAGGAGATGGTGAACTATTTCACCTATGACTATCCCGCGCCCGAAGCGGATGCGCCTTTTGCCACCCATCTCGGGGTGAGTGACAGCCCCTGGGTCGAAGGCACCCAGATCGTGCATATCGGGTTGCAAGGCATGATGCCGGACACCCGTCCCCCGATGAACCTCGTCTTTCTGATCGACACTTCGGGGTCGATGAACAATCCGACCAAGCTGCCGCTGCTCAAGCAAAGCTTTCGCCTCATGCTGGGCCAGTTGGGAGAGGAGGACACGATTGCCATCGTGACCTACGCGGGCAGTGCGGGTCTCGCACTGGAACCGACCAAGGCCAGTGACCGTGACACCATTCTTGCGGCCCTGGACAGGCTTCACGCGGGCGGCAGCACGGCCGGGCAGGCGGGTTTGCAGCAGGCCTATGCCACGGCGGCCAAGATGGCGGCGGACGGGGCCGAGGGCGCGGTCAGCCGGGTGATCCTTGCCACTGATGGCGATTTCAACGTCGGCATCAGCGATCCCGACGACCTCAAGGACTTCATTTCGAAGAAGAAGGACGACGGCACTTACCTGTCGGTACTGGGCTTTGGCCGTGGCAATCTGGACGATGCGACCATGCAGGCGCTGGCGCAGAACGGGAACGGCATCGCCTCGTACATCGACACGCTGGCCGAGGCGCAGAAGGTGCTGGTGGACCAGCTGACCGGCGCGCTGGTGCCCATCGCCAATGACGTCAAGATTCAGGTCGAATGGAACCCCGCTCTGGTCGCCGAATACCGGCTGATCGGCTATGAAACCCGCGCGCTGAAGCGCGAGGATTTCAACAATGACAAGGTGGACGCCGGAGAGATCGGCGCGGGTCATCAGGTGACGGCGATCTATGCGATCACGCCGGTCGGATCACCTGCCCGCATGACCGATCCGCTGCGTTATGCGGCGGATGACGCGGCCCCCGCCGCTGATGACAGTGGCGAGCTTGGGTTCCTGCGGTTGCGCTACAAGACGCCGGGTGAGGATGCCAGCCGCCTGATCGAAACGCCGATCATGGCCGATGCCGCCCCACTGCCCGAAGCGAACTGGGCGCTGGCCATCGCCGGCTTTGGCCAGATCCTGCGGGGGTCCGACCTGATCGGAGACTGGAGCATCGGTGATGCCATCGCGCTGGCGCAAGGCGCACGCGGCGATGACCCGTTCGGCTATCGGCAGGAGGCGATCACCTTGATGCGGCTGGCTGATAGCCTGGATCGCTGAGCCTGCGTTGACCGAACAAAACCCGCCGGCCCATACCGGTCGGCGGGCCGTGTTCGACCGGCCTGCCTTGCGGTCCTCATTCGGCGGTACGGATCCCCCAAGTCTGATAGGCTGCAAGGGCCTCGTCGCAGGGTTCCAGCGACAGAACCTTGATCTGGTTGGCATCGCTGCGACCCGAGCGTGTGGCCTCGGCGACGGTGAAACACATTTCCGGTGCTGACCGAGGCGTGATCGTGCCCTCTCCGGAAAACACAAAGCTCTGCTCTTCGGCTTCACCGCAGGTGGTCAGTTCCAGCGCACTGCCAGCAGTCATCGCAGGCGCCACCACACAGACATCAAAGGTGGGCATATACAGTTTGCCCTCCACGAACCGATCACTTTCAAAGGTTTGATCATAGCCCAAAGCACCGCCTGGACTGTAGCAGGTGTGCCCCTGCAAACCATCATCGGGATTCGCATCGCGTTCGCGGCCCTTGGCGATATCCAGGCAATAGCCGTTCTGTTTGTTGTCCAGCTTGTCGACAAGATAGATTTCGACGGGCTCGGCCCATGCCGCTGTCGTTGCGGCAATCGCAATGCTGAAGCCGGTCACTAGAGCAGTTTTCATTGTCGTCTTTCCTTCTCAAACGGCGGAAATGTGAACGCGTCCGCGTTCCCACCTCATGGACGGCTTAAACGTATCAAACGGTCGATTCCGTCGAAGACCCCCGAAAACACTTCGCGGCAAACAAAAGGCGGGTTCGCACGGGAAATCGGTTTCATGGCTTTGTCAAAGAACCGTCACGCCTCTGTTACCTCTCGCCCCCTATCCCCCCGAGTACCTATCAACAGGGGGACTCCATGCATTTCCGCACCCTTTGCCTGACGAGCGCACTGGCCCTTGCTGCCTCCGCCGCCACGGCAGACATGAATTTCAATCGCATCGCCTCTTTCGGCACCTATCTGAACATGGCCGACGGCGAAGACCGCGCGCGCGAGACCTCGGCCGAGATCATCGCCGCCACCGCGGACGGCATGACGCTGGTTTATACCGACAGCCCGCTGGGCGTGATCGGCCGCATCGACATCACCGACCCGCACAGCCCACAGCCGCTGGGCAACGTGGCGTTGGACGGTGAGCCGACCGCCGTCGGCATCGTGGGGTCCACCGCCTTTGTCGGCGTGAACACCTCGGCCAGCTACACCGATCCCTCGGGTCATCTTGCCATCATCGACGTGATGTCGGGCAATATCACCGCCACCTGCGACCTCGGCGGTCAGCCGGATTCGGTGGCCGTGTCCAAGGACGGCACCCGCATCTCGATCGCCATCGAGAACGAGCGTGACGAAGACCTTGGCGACGGTCGCGTGGGCCAGTTGCCTGCCGGTTTCCTTGTCATCGGTGAAATCAAGGACGGCGCGCTGGCCTGTGATGACCTCAAGACCGTTGAACTGACCGGCCTTGCCGACATCGCGCCCGAAGACCCCGAGCCCGAGTTCGTGGACATCAACGCGCTGGGCGAGACCATCGTTACGCTTCAGGAAAACAACTACCTCGTGGTGGTTGGCGCCGATGGTTCCATCATCAGCCATTTTTCCGCCGGCGCGGTCGATCTGGACATGATCGACACGCTGGACGAGCGCGGCTCGCTGGATTTCGACAAATCGCAGCCCGCCCGCAAGCGTGAGCCCGACGCCGTCAAATGGATCGACGACACGCATTTCGCCATCGCCAACGAAGGCGACATGGACGGCGGTTCGCGCGGCTGGACCATCTTCTCGAAGACCGGCGAAGTGGTCTACGAAAGCGGTGCCTCCTTTGAACACGCGCTGATCCAGATCGGCCACTACCCGGACAAGCGGTCCGACGCCAAGGGTGTCGAGCCTGAATCCATCGAAACCGCCATCTTCGACGGCACGCCGATGGTCTTTGTCGGTTCGGAACGCGGCTCTGCCGTGGGTGTCTATGACGTCACCGATCCGGCCGCCCCGGTCCTGAAACAGATCCTGCCCTCGGGCATCGGGCCAGAGGGCTACGTCGCCATCCCCGAACGCAACCTGCTGATCTCGGCCAACGAGGTTGACCTGATCGAAGACGGCGGCGTGCGCGCGCATGTCATGATCTTCGAATACATGGACCAGCCGGCCCAGTATCCGACGCTGACCTCCGAAGGTGCCGACCGCCTGATCGGCTGGGGCGCGATCTCGGGCATGGTGGCCGACAAGGATGGCATCGTCTGGGCTGTGAACGACAGCTTCTACGGTTTCCAGCCGACGATCTTCAAGATCGACACCACGCAGACCCCGGCGCGCATCGTCGATGCGATCGTCATCCACCGTGCCAACGGCGACCCGGCGCAAAAGCTGGATCTCGAAGGCATCACGCTGGATGGCAACGGCGGCTTCTTCGTCGCCTCCGAGGGCCGGACCGAACGCGGCATCCCGCACGCGATCTATCACGTCACCGCCGATGGCCTGATCAAGACCAACTCGGCCGAGATCATGATCCCCGCAGAACTGACCGCCGTCGAAAAGCGCTTTGGCTTTGAAGGTATCACCAAGGTCGGCGACACCCTTTGGATGGCCGTTCAGCGCGAGTGGAAAGACGACCCCAAGAACCACGTCAAGCTGGTCTCCTACAACCTGGAAACCAAGGAATGGGGCGCGGTCCTTTACCCCAAGGCCGAGCCGGCCAAAGGCTGGGTTGGCCTGTCCGAGATCGTGGCGCATGGCGATTTTGTCTATGTCATCGAACGTGACAACCAGATCGGCGCCAATGTGGTGACCAAAAAGATCTACCGCATCCCCGCGGCAGAGATGGTTCCGGCGGCGCTGGGCGGTGATCTGCCCGTGGTGTCCAAAGAAGAAGTCCGCGACCTGATCCCCGACCTGCAAGCCTTTGGCGGCTATGTCGTCGACAAGGTCGAAGGTCTGGCCATCTTCGAAGACGGCACCGTCTGGGTTTCGACCGACAATGACGGCGTGGACGACAGCTCGGGCGAAACTTTCTTCTGGATGTTCAAGCTCTGATCGCCTGATCCGACGAATCCAAGAATACCATGCGCCCCGCGGGAAACCGTGGGGCGCATGCCGTTCCAAGACGGCCGGCTTCGGTGGTTGTAAGGGCGCGCTACCTTGCGGTGGACAGCAACGTCGGCAGCATTTCCGCCAGCAGTTCCCAGACGATGCGCACGCGGGGGCTGGTCCGCAATTCGCGGTGCGCCACCAGCCAGACGGGAAAGTTAAAGGTGACTTCGGGCAGGACTCGGCGCATCCCGGGCGTGCTGTCCCCCAGCCCGCAGGGCACGGTGCCCACACCCAACCCGCCACGTGTCATTTCCCAATGTACCGCGTGCGAGGAGGCCAGAACCGGGAAATGCGCCGGCGTTACGGGGATGCCGCGCCGTTGCAGCGCCTCGACAAAGCTTTCGTTTTCGCCAAACCCCACGAAATCCGCCCGCGCCAGATCTTCGGGCACAGAGACGGGGCCCAGCCGTTTCAGGTAGTCGTCGGTGGCGTAGAAGGTGCCTTCGTCATCGCCGACCATCTTGGCGATCAGATCCGGTTCCTCGGGGCGGGCATTGCGGATGGCGATATCGGCTTCGCGGCGGCGCAGGTCACGAATTTCGTTCGACGCAACCACTTCCAGCGTGATGCCGGGGGCGACCTCGCGCAGGCGTTTGGCGATGCTGGGCATCAACCAGCTGGAATAGATCTCCGAGGCGGTCACGGCCACATGGCCCGAGGCAGCCTGCGCCTGCCCCGAAGCCGCCAGTGAAACGCCTGCTGCGGCCTCGCCCATGGCGCGCACATGGCTCATCAACTGTGTGCCGGCCTGTGTCAGGACCAACCCGCGCCCGACCCGTTCGAACAGGACGACGCCCAGCTCTTCTTCCAGCGCGGTCACCTGCCGTCCCAGCGTGGGCTGGGTCATACCCAACGCGCGCGCAGCCGCCGACAGCGATCCTTCCTCGGCGGTGACAAGGAAGGCCCGCGCGCGGTTCCAGTCAAATGTGACAGAGCGCCAGTCCATGTGATCCTGCTTGGCGATACCTGCGCGAAAGTCAATGGCAACGGGGCCGGTGCGCCGGATACGGAAAGGCCCCGGATGTGTCATCCGGGGCCAAAGTCACACGAGGGTCTTGGGATCAGTTGACGGTTTCCGCGTCAACCACGTCCTTCTCTACCATCTGGGTTGCAGGCCGCGCGATTTCAATCCGGCGCGGTTTCAGCGCTTCGGGGATCTCGCGTTGCAGGTCGATGTGCAGCATGCCGTTTTCATGCGATGCACCCTGAACGCGCACATGATCTGCAAGATGGAACCGGCGCTCGAAGGCACGGGTGGCAATTCCGCGATGCAGATAGGTCTTGCCGTTTTCACCGGCTTCGGCCTTGCGGGCCGACACCACCAGCGCCTGCTCTTTGACCTCGACGGACAGTTCGTCTTCGGCAAAGCCGGCAACTGCGATCGAGATGCGATAGGCATCATCGGCGGTTTTTTCGATGTTGTACGGCGGATAGCCCGGCTGCGCGGTGTCATTGGCAAGAACGCGGTCCATCAAGTCGGCGATCTGGTCAAAACCGACGGTGGCACGGTAGAGCGGGGCAAAATCGAAATGTCGCATGGAATCCTCCGTTGAGCGATACCTGTCTGTGGCGCGCCTTCCCTCATGGGACAGGCGCCTTTGGGACACGGGACCCTGTCACAGGCGTCCCGATGCGAAATAGTTGGGTAGGGTTCAGCGGGGTTTCAAGCCCCTCAAGGGCGGATGAAACGGGCCCCTGTTTCGCGGCGCATTCCGGCGGCCAGCCGGTCCACGCCCGCACCCGGATCGCGGTCGGCATCCAGAGCGTCCTGAAGCGCGGCCAGTGGCGCGCCCAACCCGCTGGCAAGCGCCACGGGTTTTCCATTGGCCTCGGCCTTGGACGACACGACCGACACGATCTGCGGCGCGCCGCCCGTCAGCCGAAAGACCGGCGAACCGGAGGCACCGAAATCCACGCTGCACGACAGGACCAGCATCCCCTCTTGCCGCGCCAGCACCCCGCAGGTTTCCTGCAAAGAGGGCGCCTCGGAACGGTCACGCGCATAGGACACCACGCCGACCTTGTCGCCGGTGTCCGGTCCATGCCCGACGGCGAAAGGGGTGATCGTGGTGTTGCGGATCGGGTGCTGAAGCTCGATCAGGGCAAGGTCATGGCGTACCCGCTGCGAGCTTGCCAGCGCGCCATAAGCGAATTCGGGATGCGCAACGGCCTTGCGCACAAGGCGATAGGCGGCGGCACGCCCATTGCGCCACCCGGCAAGGAACTGCATGTCTTCGACGGGCACGCGGTCCCCTGTTTCCGGGTCAAAAAGACAATGGGCCGCCGTCAGGACAAGTCGCGGCGTGATGAGCGCCCCGGTGCAAAAGGCGGTTCCGGCGATTTCAAGCCGTCCGACCGCCTCCCATCCTCGGCCATCCTCGGCCGAATCCATCCTGAAAAGGCTCTGAGCACCGGCGGCGGAGCCCAGAAGCACGAGAGAGAGAGCCAGAAAAAGCCGCACCGAACCGTCCTATACTTTTGAGTATAAATTTACACGGTAGTTTGGCAAAAATGAGGCGAAGCCGCCTCATTTACAGTCTGTTCCCATCACGTCAACGATCTGGGTTTCGGCCCGCCTGTGGCCCAATCCAACAGCTCGACGGTGTGGACAACGGGCAAATCGGTGCCTCCGCCGATCTGCATCATGCACCCGATGTTTCCGGCGGCGATCACGTCGGGCTTCCTGGCTTCCAGTGTGCGGACCTTGCGCGCCTTCAGCTTTCCGGAAATCTCGGGCTGCATCAGGTTATAAGTGCCCGCGCTGCCGCAGCACAGGTGACTGTCGGCGGGTTCGACCACCTCGAAACCGGCGCGTTTCAACAGGTCCTTGGGCGCGGTCTTGACCTTCTGCCCGTGCTGCAAGGAACAGGCCGCGTGATAAGCCACACGCAGCCCCTTGGCCGCGCCTTCAGGGATGTCCAGCCTGGTCAGAAGTTCGCTGATGTCCATGGCGATGCCCGCCACGCGACCCGCATCCTCGGCCAGATCGCTTTGCGCAAACATATGACCGTAGTCCTTGACCGTCGTGCCGCAGCCCGAGGTGTTGATGACAATGGCATCCAGCCCTTCGGTTTTCATCTCCGCCGTCCAGGCGCGCACGTTCTTCGCCGCCGTGGCATGGCTTTCGCCGGTCTTGCCCATGTGATGGGTCAGCGCCCCACAACAGCCCGCGCCCTTGGCCACCACGACCTCGCAACCCAGCCGGGTCAGCAGGCGGATGGTGGCATCGTTGATGTCAGTGTTCAGCGCCTTCTGCGCACAGCCGGTCATCAGCGCCACGCGCATCCGTTTCTCGGTCTTGGGGGCAAAGCTCTGCGGATCGTCGTTGCGGCTGACCGGCGGGATCCTCTTGGGGGCCATGGCCAGCATGGCGCGCAACCGTGCATCGGGAATCAGTCCGGCAAAGGGCTTGGCGATTTTTGCGCCCAAAAGCGCAACCCGGAACCGCCCGGGATAGGGAAGGATCCGCGCCAACATCCAACGCAGCGCCTTGTCGTGCCACGGCCGGTCATAGTGCTTTTCGATGTATTCGCGCGCGTGGTCGACCAGATGCATATAATGCACACCGGACGGGCAGGTCGTCATGCAGGCCAGACAGGACAGGCAGCGGTCGATGTGCTTGACGGTGCGCGCGTCGGGCACACGCTCGTTCTCCAGCATGTCCTTGATCAGATAGATGCGCCCGCGCGGGCTGTCCAACTCGTCGCCCAGCACCTGGTAGGTGGGGCATGTCGCTGTGCAGAACCCGCAATGTACACAGGTTCGCAGGATCTGGTTTGCCCGCGCGGTGCCGGGATCTTCAAGCTGGTCTTTGGTGAAAGTCGTCTGCATGTCAGTCCATCATTTGGGCCATGGCAAGGCCGAACCAGGGGAGGGCGCAGCTCACCAGCGCGCCGCGTGTTGTCCATCTTCGGGCGGTCGCACTGGTCTGGCGGCGACGCAGCGCCTGCGCCATGGCCACCACCGCAAGGATCCACCCCAGCCAAAGCGCGAAGAGCGTGCCAAGCGCATGCTGCGCCCACAGCAAAAGGGCCGCGCCGAGGCACAGGAAGATCAATCCCGCCAGTCTCCAGATTCCCCGCGCCTCCAGCGGCAGCCGCAAAAGACCCGCCGCCAGCAGCGGGCCCGCCACAAAGGCAAGGGCAAAGCCGATCAGCGCGGGACTGTCCATCAGGCCATGATCCCGGGGTTCAGCATCCCTCGTGGATCGAACCGCGCGCGGATGCCCTGTGTCAGGGCGGCAATGGCGGGGGGTTCGGGTTGAAACACCGGCAGGCTCAGGCGCGTCGCTTCCGAGCCGCGGATCAACGTGGCGTGGCCTTGTAAATTCGGCGGGCGCAGGTCGGTACCGGGATCACATTCGACCCAGATCAACCCGCCGCCCCAATCGTACAGAACATGGCGGACCGGATGGGCGGCACGCAATTGCGCGACCAGCGCCGGCGCCGTGCCGGGCCGGACCGAGAATTTCCAGACATCGCCGCCGGTGCCCTGCATCATTTCAACGTCCCGAACCCACCGCCATAGCGCCGCAACCCGGTCCGCCTCCGTTTCGACCCGCAGCGTCAGCGACCCGAACATCTCTTGCAGGCGTTCGGCCCGATAGGCGACCGACCCGGCGAAACCTTCCAGCCGCAGCAACGTCGATGGAACTCCGTCCGGTCCCTCCGGCGCATGGGCCGCGCCCGACACCTCGTAGGGCGAGGTCAGTGCCCGGCTCATGACCTCAATAGCTTCTGCCTCGTTCAATCCGCCAATCAGAACGCTTGCGCTGGCCTCGGGGATCGGCAGCACCTTCAGGCTGACCTCCGTCAACACACCCAGGGTCCCCCAACTGCCGCACATAAGCTTGACCAGATCATAACCGGTGACATTCTTCATCACCCGTCCGCCGTTCTTGACCACCTGCCCCGACCCGTCGACGAACCGCACCCCCAAAAGGAAGTCCCGGCAAGCGCCCGCCTGCACACGGCGCGGGCCGCTGACATTGGCCGCCACGACGCCACCAATGGTCGGCTCCCCCGTGGTCCCCAACAACCCGCGATGATCCATCGGCTCAAAGGCCAGTCGCTGCCCTTCCGCCGCCAGCGCCGTCTCGATCTCCGTCAACGGCGTCCCCGCCCGCGCAACAAGGGTCAAGGCGCCCGGCTCGTACAGCGAGATGCCCGACATCCCGCCGGTTTCCAACACCTGCGCCGCGCCGGTCACACCCACCGCGCGCGAGCCACCGCCCCGGATGTGAAACGCCTCCGAACCATCCCGTAGGATTCCGGCCAATTCTGCCTCTGTCTGCGGTCTCATTTCACCGTCCTGTGTTTCTTCTTGGTACAAATACTCCGGGGGAACGCGCGCAGCGCGTGGGGGCAGAGCCCCCTATTCCGCCGCCAGCTTCACAGCCCTTCGCCCCTCCGAGGCGGCCAGCGGAAATACCTTTGCCGGGTTCAGCAACCATACCGGGTCAAACACATCCTTGACCTGCATCTGCACCTCCAGATCGACAGGGTCATATTGATCCACCATAAGATCGCGTTTCTCGATGCCGACGCCGTGTTCGCCGGTCAGGCAGCCGCCCACCTCGACGCAAAGCTTCAGGATTTCCGCGCCGAAGGCCTCGCAGGTCTCCAGCTGGCCTGGTTCATTGGCATTGAACAGGATCAGCGGATGCATGTTGCCGTCGCCTGCGTGAAACACATTGGCAACCTCCAGCCCGAACTCTTTGGACATCTCGCCGATGCGTTTCAGCACATAGGGCAATTCGCTGACCGGGATCGTCCCGTCGAGGCACATGTAATCGTTGATGCTGCCCATGGCGCCAAAAGCGGATTTGCGGCCCAGCCAGATCCGCCCGGCCTCGTCGGCGTCCTTTGCCTCGCGCAGCTCCACCGGGTTGTGCCGCCGCGCGATGTTCAGGATCAGGGACAATTGTTCGTCGATCTCGGCGGGGCTGCCTTCCACCTCGACGATCAGCAGCGCCTCGCAATCCGGATAGCCCGCCTTGGCGAAATCCTCGGTGGCGCGGATGCAGGGGCGGTCCATGAACTCGATCGCCACCGGAAGCACGCCGGCCTTGATGATGTCACTGACGCAGGCGCCGGCCACCTCGTTCGAATCGAACCCCATCAGCACGGGCCGCGCGCCTTCGGGCTTGCGCAGGATGCGCAGCGTTGCCTCTGTCACCACGCCCAGCTGCCCTTCAGAGCCGCAGATCAGTCCCAGCAGGTCCAGCCCGCCGGAATCCAGATGCGCGCCGCCGATTTCGACCACGGTGCCGTCCATCTGCACCATGGTCACGCCCAGCAGGTTGTTGGTGGTCACGCCGTATTTCAGGCAGTGCGCCCCGCCCGAGTTCATGGCGATATTGCCCGCGATGGCGCAGGCCAGCTGCGACGACGGGTCGGGCGCGTAAAAGAAATCCTCTTCTTCCACCGCGCCGGTGACGCTCAGGTTGGTGCGGCCGGTCTGAACCCGGATGAACCTGTCGTCATAATTGACGTCCAGCACCTCGTTCATCCGCGCCACGCCAAGGATCACCGAATCCGCCGTGGGCAGCGCGCCGCCCGCCAGCGAAGTGCCTGATCCGCGCGGCACCACCGGCACGCCTTCCTCGTGGCAGACCTTCAGCACTGCTGCGACCTCTTCGGTCGATGCAGGCAGAACCGCCGCCAGCGGCGGACAGCGATAGGCCGTCAGCGCGTCGCATTCATAGGCCCGTGTTTCGGCCTCATCCTCGATCACGGCATCCTTGGGCAGGACCGCACGCAGCCGCGAAACGATCATTGCCTTGCGGGCCAGAATGGCTGGATTTGGCTCGGGCATCTGCATGGCGGTCCTCCTTGGCAAACCCTGCTTGGGTGAGATTGGTAAGAATATATAACCAAAACGCCAGATGCGCCACCGTTAATGCCCGCGCGGCGGCGCGGCATCTTGCCATTTCCCCGGTGAACGGGTCAGGTGCGGGCATGACATGGGTCAAGATCATTCATATTCTTTGCGTCATGGGGTGGATGACCTCCATCTTTGCGGTGCCGCGCGCCATCATCTACTGGAAGCGTGAGTTTGACAGATTGGGTGAAAACGGTCCGCTGGGCGATCTGACCTTTCGGCTGTACCGGTTTTCCTTCGGACTTGGTGTCATCGCCATCGCAACCGGGCTTTGGCTGGCCTGGGATTGGGGTTTTCCGGCGTGGACGCATCTCAAGATCGCCCTGGTGGCGCTTTTGGCGGGGCATTATCTCTGGACCGGACGGCTGGTGCGCCGGGCGCAGCGGGGCGTCTTTACCGAAAGCGATCTTTACCTGCGTATCTTCAACGAGATCAGCGTCTTTGGTGCCATCGCGATCCTTTGGGTCGTGGTCGCCCAGCCGTTCTGATGGATTGGCGGGCGCTCATCGCCGAGTTCACGGCGTTGGACGCCGTCGCGCTTGTCTTGCTGATGCTGGCCTGGGCCGGCACGACGCGACTGGTGGAAAACCCGCCGAAAAGCCGCCCTTCGACTTCTGTTCTGATGGCGGAATACCGGCGCGAGTGGATGAAGGTCTTTGTCACCCGTAACCCGCGTATCTTCGATTCCCAGATCGTCAGCAGCCTCCGGCAGGGGACTGCCTTTTTCGCTTCGGCCAGCATGATCGCCATAGGTGGCGGTTTTGCCCTGATCGGCAATGCCGACCGGCTGCGCGGTGTTGCGCTGGACCTTGGCACGGCGGTCGATCCTTTGGCGATCTTCGAGATCAAGCTGGTGCTGATGATGTTCTTTGCGGCCAATGCCTTTCTCAAGTTCGTCTGGTCGCACCGGTTGTTCGGATATACCTCGGTTCTGATGGCAGCGGTTCCGAATGAACCCGAAGATCCGGCGGCCTATTCGCGCGCGCGCAAGGCGGGAGAAATCAATATCGCCGGGGCGCGCAGCTATAATCGCGGGTTGCGCTCTGTCTATTTCGGGATCGGCGCGGCGGCTTGGCTATTGGGGGCATGGGCGCTGATGGGGGCGACGCTAATTACCATGGCGGTGATCCTTCGGCGCGAATTTGCCTCGCATTCCCGCGCGGTTCTGTTGGATCCGTCTGACAAATAGGCCGGTCCTCGCTCCGCCCTTCGTGATCTCGCAATCGCTGCCGCAGGTGATAGGGTTACGCCATGCGATACCTTGCCCTTCTTGCGTTCCTTGCCGCGCCTGCTGTTGCCGAGCCGCCGGTTGTTGAAAACGTCACCGCCCAAGCCGCCGGGGACAGTTGGCGGTTTTCCGTCACCCTCCGCCACCCCGATAGCGGTTGGGATCACTATGCCGATGGCTGGCGGGTAGAATTGCCGGATGGCACTGTTCTTGGCACGCGCGAACTGTTGCATCCGCATGTGAACGAACAGCCCTTTACCCGCTCACAATCCGGCATCCGCATCCCGTCCGGGGTCACGCGCGTACATATTCGCGCCAAGTGTTCGGTGGACGGTTGGTCGGAAGATGTGACCGCCTTTGATTTGCCCTAACTCCCCACTGCGGGATCAGCTGCGCCCTTCGCGCAGCCAGGCCCCGACGATCAACCCGGCAGCCAGCAGCAGCACCAGCCATTCCGGGGCCAGCGGCGTCTGCCGGACATCCAGCGTTTCATAGGCCTCGCGCGGGGTCAGCCCGACCCAGCCCCGGCCAGAGGCCGGGCGGCCCGGACGCACGTCCCGAACCGAGGGCAGGCCCTCTTCCAGTCGCAGGATGCCGCCGCGTGTTTCGGCGATGACCGGGGCAAGGGCCGCGCCGCTTGCGATGGTCTGGATGAACTCACGCGGCGCGGCGGGGCCCAGCCCCACAACAGCCGAAAGCGCGTTTTCCTCCAGCTGGTACAGCCCGATTTCCGGCCCGTCATACAGCGCCTCATAGCGCCCCGGGCTGACCTCGGTCAGCGGCACCCGCACGTCTTCGCCGTCCGGGGTGGTCACGATCACATCGCCGACAAATTCATTCAGGGTCCGCCGAATGATCCGCATGGACTGGCCCGCCGGTTCGGCCCAAAGCGCCTCTTCCTCCAGTTCGGGTTCCTTCATCATCCAATGCGCAAGCCGCCGCAGCAGTTCCAGTTGCGGCCCGCCGCCTTCGTAGCCGCGGCTCCACAACCATGCGTGATCCGAGGCCAGCAGCGCCACGCGTCCCTCGCCGACCCGGTCCAGCACCAGCAGCGGGCGTTCGTCGACGCCCGACATGACCACATCACCCTTGATCGGTTCCACCTCGATCTGGCGCAGCCAGCGGCCCCATTCCTCGGATCCCGTCAGGCCCGAGGTCACGGGATGGCGCTGACCCAGATAGGTGACCTCGGGGCGATAGCCTTCTTCCACGACACGCGCGGTGGGTTCGGCGGGCAGGACATCGGCCAGCGGCGAGCGATAGATCGAATCCGCCGAAGCAAAGTCCGGCCCCGCTGCCACCAAAACCGCGCCGCCCTGTTCGACATAGTTGCGCACGTTGTCGAGATAAATCGCCGGCAGGATGCCGCGCCGTTTGTAGCGGTCAAAGATGATCAGGTCGAAGTCGTTGATCTTGTCCAGAAAAAGCTCACGCGTGGGGAAGGCGATCAGCGAAAGTTCGTTCACCGGGACGCCATCCTGCTTCTCCGGCGGACGCAGGATAGTGAAGTGAACAAGATCCACAGAGGAATCCGATTTCAGCAGGTTCCGCCATGTCCGCCCACCGGCGTGCGGCTCACCCGAAACCAAAAGCACGCGCAGGCGGTCCCGAACGCCGTTGATCTGGATCAGCGCGGTGTTGTTGCGGTCGGTGAGTTCTCCGTCCGCTTCGGGTACGGTGAATTCGATCACGTTCAGACCACCATGTGGCAGGGTGATCGGCAGGTTCAGGTCCTCTCCGATCGGGACTGAAAAGCGATCAGGCTCTGCGCCGTCGACGGAAATCAGGATGTCAGTCCGGGCGTCGCCGGGCGCCGCGCCGCTGTCCTCGATCCGCAGGGTCAGTTCGACCTCTTCGCCGAGGATGGCAAAGGCGGGTGCGTTTCGCACGATCAGGCGGCGGTCCCAGTCCTCTTCCCGTCCGGTCATCAACAGGTGCATCGGAGCGGGCAGATCGGGCGCGCGTTCCAGATCGTGCAAGCGGCCATCCGACAAAAGCAGGATGCCGGCTATACGGCCGCGCGGTTCTTCGGCCAGCGCATTGGACAGAGCGGTCATCAGCAATGTGCCTGCGTCGCCTTCGCCGTCGCCCACGGTGATGCGGCGAACTTCGGTGTTCGGGCGCGCGTCCAGCCGCGTTTGCAGGGTGTCGGCGGCGTTGTCGGTCACGCCGACGCGATCGCCCAGCTTTTGCGAGGCGGTTTCGTCGACCAGCATCAGCACGATGTCAGAAAGCGGCGCGCGGTCCTCGATCTGATAGGAGGGTTGAGCCAATGCGCCGACCAGTACCACAGCGGCCAGAAACCGCAGCGCCCAGCCCGACAGGCCACGCCACAGGGCCAGCCCGGTGCCCAGCAGGGCAAGCGCCGCCATGACGGCGATTATGGCCCAGGGCAGCAGCGGGTCGAATACGATTTGTCCGTTCATATCGGGTCTCGCTTATTGGCCCAGGCGGTCCAGCAGGGCAGGAACATGAACCTGGTCGGATTTGTAGTTGCCGGTCAGCACGTGCATCACGAGGTTCACGCCAAAGCGATAGGCAATCTCGCGCTGGCGTTCGCCGGTAAAGCCGCCGCCGATGGGCACCAAAGGATTGCCCCGTTCGTCCATCGCCCATGCGGCGGCCCAGTCATTGCCGCCGATGACGACGGGCGTGACATTGTCGTTGAGGTCGCGAAAGGGCATGCCTTCGATCAATTCCGCATCCGGCGGCGCGGCCTCGACCCAGACATCGCGGCCCGCATATCGTCCGGGGAAATCCTGCAACAGGTAAAAGGTGCGTGTCAGCACGTGATCTTCGGGCAGGGGTTCCAGTGGGGGAATGTCCAGCGGCGCGGCCAGCTGTTGCAACCTGCGTCCCTGCGGCGTGGCGGTGCCGAAACCCGCAATGTCGGCATCGCGGGTGTCAAAGACGATCATGCCACCGGTCCGCAGATAGGTGTTCAGCTTGGCATAGGCCGCGCTGGACGGTACGGGCTGCGACGTGGTGATCGGCCAGTAGAGCATCGGGTAAAAGGCCAGTTCGTCGGTCTCCAGATCCACCCCGACAGGCGTGCTGGGTTCAACGGAGGTGCGGAAATACAGCGTATCCGCGAGACCGCGCAGGCCCGCAAGTGACAGGTCATCGACCGTGGTGTCGCCGGTGATGACATAGGCCAGCACAACTTCCGAAGTGGCGGCGATGGCGGCGCGGTCGTCGGCGCTTTGCGCGTAGGCGTCCTGCGGCAACAGCGACATCGCGGCCAGGAAAACGCTGGCCGACACTGCCCCGCGCAACCGGCCCGACAGCCAGAGCGAGGCGATCACATCGGCCAGTAACAGCGCGATGGCCGCCGCCAATAGCCAACCGGCCAGGGGTTTTTCCTGTGGCTGGACAAGGCCTTCGACCTCAATCCGCTCGGGCCAGACCATCGGCTCCAGCGGCATGTCCGTGGTCACGACGTTCCGGGCAAGGCTGCGGTCTTCGCCTTGATAGACGCCGGGGCGCAGTTCCGGCCCAAGCGGTGCCTCGATCAAAGCGGGCCCATCGACGCCGGGCAGTGTGCTGGCCTCGCGCGGGCGGCCAAAGGCATCCAGCACGCGCACAGGTTGCCAGACAGTGCCTTCCATGTCCTCGATTTCGGGTTGAACGGCGGCGGAAGAAACCGCCAGCCGTTCCAGCATCTGCACGAAGAGGCCGGACAGCGGCAGGGTCGACCATTCCGCATTTGCGGTCACGTGGAACAAGACGATCTGGCCCTGCCCCACGCCCTTGCGTGTGACCAGCGGTGTGCCGTCGGACAGTTGTGCAATCACACGCGACGCCAGCGTCGGGTCCGGTTGCGCCATGACCTGGCTGTTGACGGTGACATCGCCGGGGATCGCCAGCCCGAAGAACGGGCTTTCCTCCGGGAAGGGGGCCAGCGCCTTGGGCTGGCCCCAACTCATGGCGCCGCCGACGGTGCGACCGCCGGCGCGCAGGCGCACCGGCATCAACGGGTCTTCGCTGTCGCGGCTGATGTCTGACGCGGCCAGTTTCGGCCCGGCAAAGCGCAACAGCATCCCGCCTTTTTCCAGCCAGTCCAGCAGGGCCTCTTCTTCCGCGGGGGACAGGGTGGCGACATCGGCAAGGATGATGACGTCGGGGTTGGCCGGCAGAATGTCCAGCAGCGCGCCCTCCAGCAGATCCGCACTGGGGACCAATGCCTTTTCAAGATAATGCAATGGCGACAGCAGTTCGAGCCCCTCACGGTCGGTGCTGCCCGCGATCAGGGCGACTTCGCGGCGGCGCAGGCTGTCGTCGGGCAGGGTCACGGCCCCGGCGCTGCGGGCGCCTTCGATCTCGAACCGTTCGATCCGGGCACGCAACTCCGCTGGCAAGGCAATTTCCGTCACCGAGGCCAGTGCACCGGCCTCAAAGGTCAGCGGGCTACGGAGCAGCACGGCGGGATTTCCGGCCGGGTCCTTGCCATGTCCGGCAAGCGTAACCTCTGTTGCGGGGCCTTCGCGCAGGCGGCGGGCGGTGATCAGCAGGTTGCCTTCGGAGATCTGCGGCGGTTCCAGCGCGAACAACGTTCGCGGCGCTTCGAACACTGTCACGCGGCCCTTGGCCTCAAGCGCGGTCAGCAGGTCGTCGCGGCCCTCCCGGGCCAATGCGTCCGACATCCAGTAGGTATCGAACCCGTCTACGGGCAGCAGCTCGATCGCGCGCGTAATATTCTCGGGCCCCGGTTGCCACGGTTCGGGCAGAACGCCGGACAGGCGTGTGCGCAGGACATCGGCGCTGAGGAACTGGACCTGCTGCGGATCGGTCAGGCGCATGATGGCCACGGGGCGCGAGTCGCGCCCGGCCTCTGCCAGCAGGCCATCCAGCGCGATCATCCGGCCGCGCCAGTCGGCTGCCGAGGCCCAGCTGGCGTCCATCACGACCAGCAACGGACCGTCGCCTTTGGCTTCGGCGTCGGTTTCCGGGTTCAGAACCGGACCGGCCAGCCCGACGATTACGGCGGCCACCGCCAACATCCGCAACAGCAACAGCCACCACGGCGTGCGGTCTGTGACCTGTTCCTCGTCTTTGAGACCCAACAGCAGCACCACGCCCGGAAACATGCGCCGGATCGGGGCGGGTGGCACCGCCCGCAGGATGATCCAGAGGATGGGCAGGGCCAGAAGGCCCAGAAACAACCAGGGCGTTGTGAAACCGATCAGGCCGAAAAGGGTCATCCGTGGCTCCCGTCCAGCGCGCGATAAACCCACAAGAGGGCGGATTGCGCGGTCTGGTCCGTGTGATGTGTCAGGTGTTGCCAGCCCGTCAGGCGGCAGATTGCGTCCAGCCGCGCCTTGCGCTCGGCCAGCCGCTGCAAATAGGTTTCGCGCAGGTCACCCGCCTTGAGTGTTTCATGCCGCAGGGTCTGGTTCACGCTTTCAAAGATGGTGCGCCCATCAAAGGGAAAGGCCTCTTCGGTCGGGTCCAGCACCTGCAACAGCACGCCACGCACGCCCCTGTCGGCGGCTTTGGTCAGGGCCGCCTCGACGGGTTCGATGTCCCCAAGGAAATCCGACGCGAACAGCGCCTTGGCATTGGGCAGCATGCCGCGTGCCTCGGGTTCGGCGTAATCGTCCTCGCCGTCTTCGGAAAACATCTCGGCCAGCCGCAGGGTTTGCAGGTCGCCCCGACGCGGCGGGAGGCGCCAGCCGGTCAGGCCCACACGCTCTCCGCCCCGGATCAGCAGGATCGAGGCCGCAAGCGCCACAAGACGCGCGCGGTCGGCCTTGGTCGGCAGGTTCTTGTGGCTGGCAAAGCGCATGGACGCGCCGGGATCGACCCAGATCTGCACGCTTTGCGCGATCTGCCACTCGCGTTCGCGGACGAATTGTTCGTCCCCGCGCGCCGAACGGCGCCAGTCGATGGCGCGGTAGCTGTCCCCGGCCTGAAGCGGCCGGTACTGCCAGAAATCGTCACCCAGGCCCGAGCGCCGCCGCCCGTGTTCGCCCAGAAGGACGGTGCCGGCCAGATGTTCGGCGCGGGCCAGAAGGGCCGGGAAGCGCCCGGCCTCTTCCTGCGCGCGGGTGCGCAGGTGGGCGACTGTGGCCGTCACGCCGCGGCCTCGGTGCGGCGCAGACCTTCGGCGACCTCGTCGATGAGCGCGCCAAGGTCCTCACCGCGCGCCCGCGCCGAGAAGGTCAGCGCCATGCGGTGAACAAGAACCGGTTTGGCCATGTCCAGCACATCCTCGGGCGAAGGCGCCAGACGGCCTTGCAGCAGGGCACGGGCACGCACGGTCATCATCAGCGCCTGCGCGGCTCGCGGGCCGGGGCCCCATGCGACGATGTCCTTGACCCGCTCGGGCGAGGAGGGGTCCGACGGGCGGAAGGCACGCACCAGATCAAGGATCATCTCGACCACTGCGTCGCCCACGGGCATCCGGCGCAGCAGGGTCTGCGCGGCGATCAGCTCCTCGCCGGTGAAGACCTGATGCGACTGCGCTTCTTCGGTGCCTGTGGTGGCCAGCAGGATGTCCTTTTCGGTGCCGCGATCCGGGTAGGCCACGTCGATTTGCACAAGGAAACGGTCCAACTGCGCTTCGGGCAGCGGATAGGTGCCTTCCTGTTCGATCGGGTTCTGCGTGGCAAGCACGTGGAACGGCGCCTCAAGCGTGCGGGTCTGGCCGGCGACGGTCACCTGCTTTTCCTGCATCGCCTGCAACAGCGCCGACTGGGTCCGGGGGGAGGCGCGGTTGATCTCATCGGCCATCAGAAGCTGACAGAAGATCGGGCCTTCGATAAATTTGAAGGTCCGTTCGCCATTGGCGCCGGTTTCCAACACTTCTGACCCAAGGATGTCGGCGGGCATCAGGTCCGGGGTGAACTGCACCCGGTTGCCGTTCAGCCCCATGACGGTGGACAGGGTTTCCACCAGCCGGGTCTTGCCCAGACCGGGCAGACCGATCAGCAGAGCGTGACCGCCACAAAGAAGAGAGGACAACGTCAGGTCGACGACCCGCTCCTGTCCGATGAAGCGCGCGGTGATCGACTTCTTGGCCTCGGCCAGCTTGTCTTCCAGCGCCTCGATCTCGGCGACCAGATCTTCGGCCGCGTCTGCGTGATCGGACATGTCATATCTCCACTTCATGCTATCTCTTTGGGTAAGTATGTATCGACTGAGAAGGGAATGGCAAAAACTATGAGCGGACAAAATCTCGTGACCCCCTCGGCCGATGGCCTTGCCGCCTCGGCCCGCGCAGCCGGAAAGGGCAGGGGGCTGCCGCCTGTCCACAAGTGGAATCCGCCCTTTTGTGGCGACCTTGACATGCGCATCGCCCGTGACGGGACGTGGTTCTACCTTGGCACCCCAATCGGCCGGTTCGAGCTGGTGCGGTTGTTTTCCTCGATTCTGCGCAAGGACGGCGATGATTATTTTCTGGTCACTCCGGTGGAAAAAGTCGGCATCATCGTCGAGGACGCGCCTTTCGTAGCGGTGGATTTCGAGGTCGAGGGCCAAGGTGAGTCGCAGGTGCTGACTTTTGAAACCCACGTGGGCGATTTTGCGCCGGCCGGTCCGGATCATCCGATCCGCGTCGTTCGCGATCCCGAAAGCGGCGAGCCCTCACCCTATGTGCTGGTCCGCGCGAACCTTGAGGCGCTGATCGACCGCAAGAGTTTTTACCGGCTTGTCGACCTTGGTGCGCATCATGGCGGATGGTTCGGTGTTTGGTCGGGGGGGCAGTTCTTTCCGATCATCCCGTCGGACGAGTTGCCCTGACAGCAGGGGGATGCCGATTCTTTCGGCAGGACAGCGGCGCGGAGGCATGTTAGAGGCCGCCGCGAACCCCGCATATCCCCTGCTGAACGGATCCAAGCCACAATGACCGAGTCCAAGCGCATCGTACTTTCCAGCGACCACGCCGCCATCGACCTGCGGCAAGCCATCGCGAAACACATCGAATCCAAAGGCTGGGAAGCAGTGGATATCGGGCCGGTCACGCCGGAAAGCACGCATTACCCCGAACATGGCGCTGCGGCGGCGCGCAAGGTGGCCTCGGGCGATTGCAGCCTTGGCATCATCCTGTGCGGCACCGGCCAAGGCATCATGATGGCGGCCAACAAGGTGCCCGGCATCCGCTGTGGCGTGTGCTCCGATCCGTTTTCGGCCCGCATGATCCGTGCGCACAACGACGCGCAGATCCTGTCCATCGGTGCGCGCGTGGTGGGCGAGGGACTGGCGCTGGAGATTGTCGATGCCTTCCTCGAGGCCGAGTTTGAAGGCGGCCGCCATGGCATGCGTATCGACATGATCAAGGCGCTGGAAGCCTGAACACCCCCGCGCCGGGCCGGGCGGTCAGTCGCCCAGCTTGGCGTGGACTTCGTCGAGGTCGATTTCGCCAATAGGCATCTTGTTGCCCGGATTGTCGAAATCGTATTTGAACAGCTCGAAATCGCGCCAGTAGATCTCTTTCACAAGATGCATGGAAAGGTCGTCGAAATAATCTTCGACCGGATGGGCGCGTTTCGGGCCATGGCCCTCGGATTCATTGAACCGGGGGATCGCATTCAGGTCGATCGGATGCGGGGTGTGGATATGATCCAGAACCTGTTGCATGCCGTCGTTGAACCTCTCGGTCCAGAAGATCTGGTTATAGCGACCGCCGTTGACGATGAAGGTCGAGACATGCCCCGACATGGCCGACCAGTGAATGTCGGGCTCCATCGGACGGCGCCAGCGGATCGTGTCGCGGGCAAACAACAGAAAGCGGCGGAAACTGCGGATCTGGTCGAACTCAAAGCCGGTTTCCGGGTCGCCGACCTCGATCCCGTATTTCTGGATCAAAAGCGGAACAAGATTGCCGCGATACCGCTTGCCGTTGCGCTGGATGCCGCAGATCTTGTCAAAGAAGCTGGACAGGATGCGCCCGTAAGGGTTGCGCACACAGGTAAAGGCATAGGATGAACGCGTCTTGACGTTGGCGCTGATGATGGGCTGGCTGGCGTCCTGCGCCCATTTGTGCAGCCCTTGTTTCGAGTCGTGGATGTCGCCGTCGAAGAACTGTCCGTGGTCCGAGTAATAGAGGATCTGGCCAATGGTCGAGCAGGCGCATTTTGGCACCACGCGGTACACGACGCTTTCGCTCTCGGTCATCCATGTGCCCGGAAACCCCATCTGCCTTGCCTCTCTCTTGTCGTCCGCCGCGCCCGGCAGGGGGAAAAATTCCCGCCGAAGCAGGTTTATTCAACTGAAATTCATCACTATCAACATAAACAATCGGGCGAAATTGGGGCGATTGGTTCTCTGAATGGCGAAAATTGCCTTCATCCTGCTGTGTCACAAGGATCCTGACGCCATCATCAAACAGGCGCAGAGCCTGACCGCTGTGGGCGATTACATCTCGATTCACTTCGATGCCCGTGCCGGGGTCGAGGCATTTGGCCGGATCAGGCACGCGCTGAAGGACAATCCCAATGTCACCTTTGCCCGTCGCATCAAATGCGGTTGGGGGGAATGGAGCCTTGTGCGCGCCACGCTGAATGCGGTCGAGGCGGCGGTGGACGCCTTCCCGCGCGCGACGCATTTCTACATGGTCTCGGGCGATTGCATGGCGATCAAATCAGCGGAATACGCCCATGACTTCCTTGATCGGCGCGAATGCGACTACATCGAGAGTTTCGACTACTTCCAATCCGACTGGATCAAGACAGGATGGAAGGAAGAGCGGCTGATCTACCGCCATTACTTTAACGAACGAACGCAAAAGCGCCTGTTCTACACGATGTTCGAGGCGCAAAAGCGGCTGGGCCTGACTCGCAGGATTCCTGACGACATCGAAGTGATGATCGGCAGCCAATGGTGGTGCCTGCGTCGCCGCACCATCGAGTGGATTCTCGATTTCGTGAAGAAGCGGCGCGATGTCATGCGGTTTTTCGCATCAACTTGGATCCCGGACGAGACATTCTTTCAAACGCTGGTGCGCCATCTTGTGCCCGAACGCGAAATCGAAAGCCGCACTCTGACCTTTCTGTTGTTCACCGACTACGGCATGCCGGTAAATTTCCACAACGATCACTATGACCTGCTGCTCAGTCAGGATTACCTCTTCGCACGCAAGATCAGCCCCGAGGCGACCGAATTGCGCCGGAGGCTGGGCGTCTTGTATGCCGCCGAAAAGGCCACGTTCCGGATCTCGAACGAGGGGCGGTCGCTGTTCAAGTTCCTGACGGAAAGGGGGCGGACGGGGCGGCGTTTCGCGCCACGATTCTGGGAAACCGAAAGCAGCCTTGGCCGGGAACGCGAACTGCTGATCGTGATCTGCAAGAAATGGCACGTCGCCAAGCGGCTGACCGATCGTATCCGCCAGATGACCAACATTCCCTGTATCGAATACCTGTTCAACGAGGACGCCTGCCCGTTGCCCGATCTTGGCGGCATCCAGTCGACAATGGTCAAGCGGCACCGCCATCGCCGTGCCCTGATGCGCATGTTGTACGACTATTTCGAAACGGATCGGCTGGTGATCTGCATGGATCCGGCAAGCCTTGACCTGCTGGAGGATTTTGCCCGCGACAGGGCCAAGACCCGTATGCTGGAGGTCGAATGCCTGTTTTCCGACGACTACCTCGTCGGACATGCCATGCGATCCGGTCTGGCCGGAGAGCGCACGCCGGCGGAAACACTGGCGCGACTGCTGCCCACGGTGCGCAATGACCTGCTGCACGAAAGCGACCGGATCCGCGACGCCAAGTTCGAAAACCACCAGCACCTGCGCGAAAGCGATCCACGCGAGGCACATGCGCAGGCCATGGCAGAGTTTCTGGCCGTGGCGCCCGCTGTCGCGCAGGAAATCGTGGCGCTGGACCATCTCTTTTCCGACTGAGTGTGATCCGCGCCCAGAAAGCGGTGGCGTTCGCCGCCGCAGCGGCTATGCCAAGGGCAAACTCCGCCCCGGGTCGGGATGGGGGAAATTTCCACTCCGAGGAGGTGCGGCATGGCCTATACCTACAACCCCGAAAATATCTTTGCGAAGATCCTCAAGGGCGAGATCCCGAACAAGACGGTTCTTGAAACCGAGCACACACTGGCCTTTCGCGACATCTATCCGCAAGCGCCGGTGCATGTGCTGGTGATCCCCAAGGGGCCTTATGTCTGCTACGATCATTTCGCGCAGGAAGCCTCGGATGCGGAGATCGTCGATTTCAACCGGGTCATCGGCGAGGTGTGCCGTATGGAGGGGCTGGAAGAGGGCGGTTTCCGGCTGATTTCAAATGCGGGGCGCGATGGCGTGCAGGAGGTGCCGCACCTGCATGTACATATCCTTGCCGGACGCGATCTAGGCCGGATGCTGGCAAAAGCCTAATCTGGATGAGCGCCTGACGGCGCGCAGGGTGTCTCACCCGCCGGCCTGTGGCCGTCGGGTTCGGGTCTGCGGCGGCGTGACATGACAGGCCGCCCGGCACCTGCGCGTCAGGCCGCCGATCCACGGGTCAGCGCAAGGAACACGTCTTCGAGATCGGGTTCCTCGGTGCGCAGTTCGCGGATGCGGATGCCCGCGGATTGCACTGCGGCCAGCACATCCTCCGCCCGGGTTTCCTTTGAGCGGTAGGTCAGCGCAAGGCTGCCGTCGCTGCGCGATTCGGCTTGAATGCCGGGGGCTTCGGGCAGGAATTGCGGCGCGGTTTCGGGGTGGATCACCATGGTCCGTGCATCAAGACGGCCCAGCAGATTGACCGTGCTGTCCTGCGCCACCAGTTCGCCGTGATTGATGATGGCGATCTCGTCACACATCTCTTCGGCTTCTTCGAGATAATGCGTGGTCAGGATGATGGTCATTCCACGTTCGCGGTTCAGCTTGCGGACATTCGTCCAGAGCATCTGGCGCAACTCGATGTCCACGCCCGCCGTGGGTTCGTCCAGCACCAGCACCTGCGGAGAGTGGACCAGTGCCTTGGCCAGCAGCAGCCGCCGCCGCATGCCGCCCGACAGCGTGCGGGCATAGGCATCCGCTTTGTCGCTCAGCCCCACCATCTCGAGGATCTCATCCGAGCGGCGCTGCGATTTTGGCACGCCATACAGCCCGGCCTGCACCTCCAGCGCGCCGCGCGGGGTAAAGAAGGGGTCAAGGTTCAGCTCTTGCGGCATCACGCCGATGGCGGCGCGGCTTTGCCGCGGGTTGCGATCCTGATCCCAGCCCCAGATGCTGACCTTGCCTTCGGTCTTGATCACCAACCCTGCGAGGATGTTGATCATCGTCGATTTTCCCGCGCCGTTTGGCCCGAGCAGGCCAAAGACAGAGCCGGCCGGAACCGTCAGGTCTACGCCGTTGAGGGCCTGTTTGCCCCCGGCATAGGTCTTTTTCAGGCCCTCGATCCGGATCGCGGCGTCATTCTGACCGATGTCCAATGGCTTGCTCCCTTTCACGGCTTTGGTCATAAGGCAGATAGGCCAGAGCATCTCGAAAGGGAACCAGATGACGACCCAAGCGCCCGAGACCAAGATTGTCGAGAGCTACCGCATCGCCTGCGATGGCGGTGAAGGTGCGCTTGGGCATCCGCGTGTCTGGTTGCAGATCCCGCACGAGACCGGCTTTGTCGAATGCCCCTACTGCGACGCGAAATACGTCCACAAGGATTTCGAAGGCAAGGTCTGAGCCTGTCGGGCAACGGTGCAGGGCCGCCCTGTGGCCGCGCGCACCGATGCTGTGCGCCGGCGGCGCTTTGGCAAGTCGGGCGACAGGGCTATCTTGAGGCAAACTTGAACAGGAGTTTGCCATGACGTTTCGACCTGTAAAGGGCCAGTCCGTGGCCCAGCCCACGATGGAAGGGGCAGGGGTTCACCTGCATCGTGTCTTTGGTTTCGGGGATCCCTCGGAAACCGATCCCTTCCTGATGATGGACGATTTCCGCAATGATGAGCCCGCCAAGTACGAGCGCGGCTTTCCCTGGCACCCGCACCGCGGGATTGAAACCATCACCTATGTGCTGGAAGGCGAGGTGACGCACGGAGACAGCCTTGGAAACGAGGGCACGCTGGGCGCCGGAGCGGTCCAGTGGATGACGGCAGGGTCCGGTATCCTGCATCAGGAAATGCCGCGCGGGAATGCGTCGGGGCAGATGCACGGTTTTCAGTTGTGGGCGAACCTGCCATCCTCGCTGAAGATGACGGCGCCACGCTATCAGGACATCCAGGGCGGCGATATTCCCGTTATCACCGATGATGACGGCACACGGGTAAAGATCATCACCGGCACGTTCTGGGGCAAAAGCGGACCGGTCGACGGGATCGCCGCCGATCCGCTGTATCTTGACGTTTCGGTGCCGCCGGGGGTGACGAAATCGCTGCCCGTGGACACGCGGTCCAACGCTTTTGCCTATGTTTTCGCGGGGGCTGGCAAATTCGCCGACGCCTCGAACCCGATGGGCGTTCGGGTTGAAAAGGAATTCGCCGGGCAAGAGGTCAATATCCGTGACATGTCGGGCAACCGGACGCTGGTGAAATTCGGCAACGGGGATGAGGTCAAGGTGACCGCCGGACCCGAGGGCATCCGCTTTCTTCTGGTGGCGGGGCGGCCGATCCAGGAACCGGTGGCATGGCACGGACCGATCGTGATGAATACCCAGGCCGAATTGATGCAGGCCATGAAAGACCTGCGCAACGGGACGTTCATCAAGCCCGCGCACTGAAAGCTGTCCACGCGTGGACAGCTTGGGGGCAAGGCATTACAGGGGCGAATCAAGCCCGGCTTTAAGGGCACCCCTGTCGCGGGGCGCGCCTTTTCCATCCTGGTCACGTCTTGCTTACCCCTTCGCGATAGGCTGTTTGAATCAAGGAGCAAGACAGATAGCCTGATCCCATGACCCAGATCCGCAAAGCCAGCCCGGCGCCCGCTCAAGGCGCAGCGAGGGTGTACAGCCGGGCCGAACTGGCCAGTGACATGTTCGTGCATCTTGCCGCGCTGGTCATGGCGCTGGCGGCGGTTCCGGTGCTGATCACGCTGACGGCGGTCTGGCGCGGCACCGCGGCCGAAGTTGCCGCCGTGTCGATTTATGGCGGAACGCTGGTGATGATGCTGACTGCATCGCTGCTGTACAACCACGTCCGCCACCCTGACCTGACGGCCTTGTTCCGGCGGATCGACATGTCGGCCATTCACCTCAAGATCGCGGGGACCTACACGCCCTTTGCCCTGCTTTCCGGCGCGGGCGGCGGGTTGTTGACTGCCGTTTGGGGCGCGGCCTTTGGTGCGGCGGCGCTGACCTTGTTCAAACGCCGCCTGCCGTCCGGGTTGGCGGTGGCCATGTGCCTGTGCACCGGCTGGGCGGTGGTGATCGGCGGCTGGGACTTGCTGGCAGCCCTGCCTCTATCGGTCTGCGTTCTGATGGTGGTTGGGGGCGTTCTGTATTCGCTGGGAACGCCTTTCCTGATGGCTTCGCGCCTGCGGTTCCACAATACGATTTGGCACGGCATCGTCGTTGCGGCCTCGATCGTGTTCTTTGTCGCGGTCTTCATGGTTGCCGCTGCGGTGCCGATGCCGTGATCCCGTCGCCCTGATTCCCCGCGACCCGCTGTCATTCCCCGTCTGGCACCCCGCCGCCGTTCGTGGCACATCTGGAGGCCAACGCGGACAACACGGGGAGGCCGGGCATGGCCAGCACTTTTGGCAAGGGGTGCCACCTGCACCTGATCGACGGATCGGCCTATATCTTTCGCGCCTTCCACGCCCTGCCGCCGCTGACGCGCAAGTCCGACGGGCTGCCCATCGGGGCGGTCAGCGGTTTCTGCAATATGCTGCACCGCTATGTGGAGGGGAACACCGGGTCGGATGCGCCGACCCATGTGGCCGTCATCTTTGACAAGGGCAGCCACACGTTCCGCAACGACCTGTATGATTTGTACAAGGCCAACCGCGAGGCCATGCCCGAGGATCTGCGCCCGCAGATTCCGCTGACCCGCGCCGCGACCGAAGCCTTTAACATCGCCTGCAAAGAGATCGAGGGATTCGAGGCCGACGACATCATGGCGACACTGGCTTGTCAGGCGCGCGAGGCCGGGGGGAGGGTCACGATCCTGTCGTCGGACAAGGACCTGATGCAGCTGGTCGGGGATGGCGTGGAAATGCTGGACCCGATGAAGAACAAGCGCATCGACCGTGACGGCGTGCTGGAAAAATTCGGCGTCGGGCCGGAACGCGTGGTGGATGTGCAGGCGCTGGCGGGCGATTCCGTCGACAACGTGCCCGGTGCGCCGGGCATCGGGATCAAGACGGCGGCCCTGCTGATCAATGAGTTCGGCAGTCTCGAGGACCTGCTGGACCGCGCCGAGGAGATCAAGCAGCCCAAGCGCCGCCAGACCCTGATCGAAAAGCGTGACCAGATCGAACTGTCGAAAAAGCTGGTGCAGCTGGATTGCGGCATGGATCTGCCGTTTACGCTGGACGATCTCGAAGTGCGTGACCCGGAGCCGGAGGTGCTTTTGGGCTTCCTCAAGGAGATGGAGTTCCGCACCCTGACCAAGCGCATCGCCGATGGTCTGGGCGTCGAGGCGCCGGTGATCCCGGACACAACGCCAGAGGCTGCCAATCCCAGAGACGAGGACCCGGATTGGCCCGCCATCGACCCGGACCGCTATGAAACGGTGGCCGATATGGCGGCGCTGCAAAAATGGATCGACCGGGCGAACGAGGTCGGCACCGTGGCCTTTGACACCGAGACCACCGGTCTGAACGAGATGACCTGTGACCTTGTGGGCATCTCGCTTTGCGTCGATCCGGGCCAAGCCTGCTACATCCCGCTGACCCATCGCGCCGAGGGCGGCGAGGGGCTGTTCGGGTCGGACGAACTGGCCGAGGGGCAGATCCCGATGCAAGAGGCGCTGGATGCGCTGAAGCCGCTGCTGGAAGATCCCGCGGTGATGAAGATCGGCCAGAACATGAAATACGACGCCAAGGTCATGGCACGTTACGGCATCGCAATCGCGCCGATCGACGACACGATGCTGATGTCCTACGCGATGAATGCGGGCTTGCATAACCACGGCATGGACGCGCTGGCGGAACGCTATCTTTCGCACACGCCGATCCCGATCAAGGAAATCATCGGCACCGGAAAAAGCCAGATCACCTTTGACCGCGTGCCCATCGACAAGGCCACGCGCTATGCCGCCGAGGATGCGGATGTGACGCTGCGGCTGGCGCGGATCTTCAAACCTCAGCTGCATGTCGCCAAGGTGACGCGGGTTTACGAGGGGTTGGAACGGCCCATGGTGCCCGTCTTGGCGGAAATGGAGATGACCGGCATCAGGGTGGATCGCGACGTGCTGTCCCAGATGTCCAACGCCTTTGCGCAAAAGATGGCGCAGCTGGAAGAAGAGATTCACACGCTGGCCGGTGAAAAGTTCAACGTCGGCAGCCCCAAGCAACTGGGCGAAATCCTCTTTGACAAGATGGGGCTTGAGGGCGGCAAGAAAGGCAAGACCGGTGCCTATGCCACCGGGGCGGACATTCTCGAAGATCTGGCCACCGAACACGACCTGCCGGGGCGCGTGCTGGACTGGCGGCAACTGTCCAAGCTGAAATCGACCTATACCGACGCCTTGCAGGAGCACATCAACCCGGACACCGGGCGCGTGCACACGTCCTATTCGATTGCCGGGGCGAACACGGGGCGGTTGGCGTCGAACGATCCCAACCTGCAAAACATCCCGGTGCGCAGCGAAGAGGGGCGGCGCATCCGCACCGCCTTTGTCGCGCCTGAAGGCAAGGTGCTGGTCAGCCTTGACTATAGCCAGATCGAACTGCGCATCCTTGCCCAGATGGCGGATATCGATGCGCTGAAACAGGCGTTCCGCGAGGGGCAGGACATCCACGCCATGACCGCGTCGGAAATGTTCAACGTGCCGCTGGACGAGATGACGCCGGATATCCGGCGACAGGCGAAGGCGATCAACTTTGGCGTGATCTACGGGATTTCCGGCTTTGGTCTGGCGCGCAACCTGCGCATCCCGCGGGCCGAGGCGCAGGGCTTTATCGACCGCTATTTCGAACGCTTCCCCGGCATTCGGAAGTACATGGATGCGACGGTGGAGTTCGCCAAGGAACACAAGCGTGTCGAAACCCTGTTCGGCCGGCAGATCCACACGCCCGAGATCGCCGCCAAGGGGCCGCGCGCCGGTTTTGCCAAGCGCGCGGCGATCAACGCGCCGATTCAGGGGACGGCGGCGGATATCATCCGGCGCGCCATGGTGCGGATGCCCGAGGCCATCGCCGGTCTGCCCGCCAAGATGCTGTTGCAGGTGCACGACGAACTGCTGTTCGAGGTCGAAACCGGCGCAGTGGATGACCTGATCGGTGTGGCCAAAGAGGTCATGGAAGGCGCCGCCGCGCCCGTGGTGCATCTGGATCTGCCGCTGGTGGTGGACGCAGGGCAAGGCGCGAACTGGGCCGAGGCGCACTAGCGCCGGATCAATCCAACGCGCCGCGCGGGGCCTGAACCAGACCGGCCCCGCAGTCGCGTGGCGAGGCTTCTTGCGACAAGGGCGCGCGGCTGGCGGTTCGGATCAGCGTTGCCGCCAGTGAGCGGGCTGTGATCTGCTTGCCATCCTCGCGGCGTTTCTGCGCCCATAGCGCCGCGATCCCCGCGGTATGGGCCATGGCCATCGAAGTGCCGTTCAATGTGCGCAGGCCGCCGCTCAACCCGGCCGATATGATCCCGGTTCCCGGGGCCACAAGAGCGGCACCGGTGTTTGAAAAGGGCGCAGCGGCCAGGCCGGTTTCGCCCTGCGTGCAAGCGCCGATGGCCAGGATGCCCTCGGCGCAGGTGGGGGCGGCAGGACCGGTTTCGAATTCTGGTCCGATGGTGCGCAGGCTGTCATTGCCCACGGCACCCAGGATCAGGGGGACTTCGCCGCATCCGATCATCTGAACAAGGATTTCGCAGATCCGCAGGTTGCCGCGATAGGCGTGAACCGCCGCCGAGGTGGCCAAGGCCTGCGGATACCCTTCGGCGGTCAGTGCATCGACCTGCGCGGGTGTGTCGAAACTCAGCGAAAAGCCCACGACATCGGCCTTTTCCTGCAAGGCCCAGAGGATCGCCCGCAGCAGATCTTCGGATCGGCCAGCGCCATCGTCGCCCACCGCCTTGGCCACCAAAAGATCGGTCACGCCCCGCGCGACACCAATCCGGGTGCCGCCTAGGTCACGGCCCAACAAATTGCCCGCCACATGGGTGCCGTGGCCATTGGCATCGGCCACGCCGGTTCCGGCAAAGTCGCGGGCGGTGATGGTGACACCGGCAAAGGCTGGGTGTGTCGCGTCGATGCCGGTGTCCAGCAGGGCGATCCGGACGCCGCTGCCATCGAACGGGGTCCAATCCGCCCCGATCGCGTGAAGCCCCCATCCGGGCACCGCATCGGCGGCGCGCAGGTCATCCATCGGCTGAGGCGATAAAAGCCGCGTCGGCATGGCCGGTTGAATGGTCAGCAGGGCAGGATCATTGGCCGCGTCGCGCAGGTCATCGGGGGTCAGATCGGCGACGAAAATGTCGGGAGCGGCTCCACCTTGCGGGTCTTGTGGCGCGACGCGGGCGGTCAGGGGCACTTCAGGCCGTCGCCAGTTGCCCGCCTTGTCCCGCAGGAGGATGTGTCGCGTCATCGAAATGCCCCGGACAGGATGTCCCGGGTGTCACGCTAGACGGCTGTTGCAGGCGGCGGAAAGGCCGCCTGCGTGAAAACCGCGTGAAAACGCCATGAAACGATAGGGTTGACGCTGGTCGGCGTCCTAAATCAGGCCCTGTTCGCGGAACAGGTGCTGAAGGTTCGCCTCGGGGCGCGGCCCCATGTGGCTGATGACCTCACGCGCCGCGGCGCTGCCCATGCGGGCGGCTTTTTCCATGTCGGCGCCGGTTGCAAGGCCATAAAGGAACCCGGCGGCGAACTGGTCGCCTGCGCCGGTGGCATCCACGGGCACGATCTTTTCCACGCCGACGTCGATGCGTTCACCTTCATGCAGGACGGATACGCCATCGCCGGACCGGGTGCAGACCACCAGCGGGCAGATCGCGCCCACGGCGCGCAGATCGGCCTCGAGGTCGTCGTTCTGATAGAGCGAGCGGATCTCGGCCTCGTTGCCGATGACGAAATCCATGTCTTCCTCGATCAGCTTGAGGAAGTCGGCGCGGTGCCGTTCGACGCAGAAGGGATCGGAAATGGCGATGCCGGGTTTGCCGCCTGCCGCCTTGCAGGCGCGCGCCGCCTTGAGAAAGGCTTCTTTGCCCTTGTCCTTGTCGAACAGGTAGCCTTCGAGGAACAGGTACTCCGCCTCTCCGGCCACGTCTTCGGAAACGTCATCGGGGCCAAGTTCGGCCGAGATTCCGAGGTAGGTGTTCATCGACCGCTCGCCGTCGGGCGAAACAAAGATCATGCTGCGCGAGGTCGGCAATTCGCCGCCCGCGACCGGCGGGTTGACGAAATCGGTGCCGTCCTTGGCCATGGCGTCCGCGTAAAAGCGGCCAAGCGCATCGTCATGCACGCGCCCGATAAAGGCGGTGCGCAGGCCAAGGTTGCCGATCCCGGCCAAGGTGTTGGCGACCGAGCCGCCCGGTGCCTCGATCCGGTCCTTCATCGCGCCGTACAGCGTTTCGGCGCGCTCACGCTCGACCAACTGCATGATGCCCTTCTGGATGCCCATGTGGTCAAGGAAGGTGTCCTCGGCGCGGGTCAGAACGTCGACGATGGCGTTGCCGATGCCGACAACCTGGTACTTTTTCATGATGTCTTTTCCTCGAAGGGGCAGAGGTCATTGATGAGGCAGGCCTTGCACTTGGGCTTGCGCGCGACACAGATGTAGCGCCCGTGCAGGATCAGCCAGTGATGCGCATGCTGTTGGAAATCGACGGGAATGTTGTCCTCGATCGCGCGTTCCACGGCGACCACGTCCTTGCCCGGGCAGATGCCGGTGCGGTTGCCAACGCGGAAGATATGCGTGTCCACCGCCTGCGCCGGGTACTGCCACCACATGTTCAGCACCACGTTCGCGGTCTTGCGGCCAACGCCCGGCAGGCTTTCCAGCGCGGCGCGGGAGTTGGGCACTTCGCCGCCGTAGTCGTCCACAAGGATGCGCGCCATCTTGATGACGTTCTTGGCCTTGTTGCGATAGAGGCCGATGGTCTTGATGTGTTCGGTCACGCCCTCTTCGCCGAGGGCGAGCATCTTTTCCGGCGTGTCCGCGATCTGGAACAGTTTTTCGGTGGCCTTGTTCACGCCTGCGTCGGTGGCTTGTGCAGACAGCGCGACGGCCACCACCAGCGTATAGGCATTGACGTGGTTCAGCTCACCCTTGGGTTCGGGTTCGGACTGTTGGAAGCGGGTAAAGATGTCCCGGATCGTGTGATAATCAAGCTGCTTGGCCATACCTTCCCCTATGCCCGCAACGCCCCGGTGTCGCAAGTCGCACGCTCACCGAAGCGTGAGGCAAATCTTCGCCGGGCAGTATTGATAATGAATGTTCATTATCATATTTGGCGGTCATCGCACCGAAAGGACCCGCCAAATGCCCCGCCTGACCAAGGACCAGACCCGCCGCAAACTGCGCAATGCCGTGGTGTTCGAGGCTGTCGAAAAAGGCTTTGCCGCCTTGTCCGTCGCGGATGTGGTGAAACGCGCGCAGGTGTCTGCCGGGACGATCTATGTCCACTTTGAAAACAAGACGGACATGCTGCAACAGGTCTACATGGAACTGAAAGAAGAGTTCCACGCGACCGTGACCCGAGGGCGCGACACCGGGCCGACACGCGACCTGATCCGAACGATGTGGTTCGACATGTTCGACTGGATCGCCGACCACCCGCGCGAATTCCTGTTTCTTGACCTCGGCAGCGCAGCGCGCCTGCTGACAGAGGATCAACAGGCCAAGGCTGACGCCTATGCCGAGGATATCGCGGGGCTTTTGCGGCGCGGGGTGCTGGATGGCACGCTTGCGCCGCTGGATACCAAGCTGCTTTCGCTGTTGCTGACCGCGCCTGCCATGCAGATGGCGCGCGGCGCAGTGATGCGAGGCCAACCCATACCGCGAGACAGCATCGAACAGACCTTTGAGCGGGTCTGGCTGTCGATCGCGGCCTGACATCGCAAAGGACATAAAATGAGCAAGATCATCCTCGTGACCGGCACCTCTACCGGGCTGGGCATTTCGATTGCCGTGCAGGCGGCGCAAGCCGGGAATACGGTCTACGCCACCATGCGCAATCTCGACAAACGCGGATTGCTGGACAAGGCCGCGGAACAGGCGGGCGTTTCACTGAACGTGCTGCCGCTGGACGTGCAGGACGCGGCAAGCATCGACGCGGCAGTGTCGCAGATCATCGCGGTCCATGGCCGGATCGACGTATTGGTGAACAATGCCGGTCAGGGGTTTGTCCGCACGGTCGAGCAGGCCCCGGAGCAGGACATCGCCCGTGTGACGGACATCAATTACATGGGTGTCGTGCGCACCATCAAGGCGGTGATCCCGCATATGCGCAAGGCGCGGGCCGGGCATATCGTCAACATCACTTCGGTCGGTGGTCTGGTCGGACAGCCCTTTAACGAGATCTACTGTGCGGCGAAATTCGCGGTCGAGGGACTGACCGAAGCGATGGCCGCCTATCTGACGCCGGCCTTCGGCATCCATTTCAGCGCGGTCGAACCGGGTGGCATCCAGTCCGAGTTCTCGGCCACCGTGCTCAGGCAGGTCGAGGAAACCGGTGGCATGCTGGACGACGAATATCTTCCGATCCTGCAAACCTATATCTCGGGGGCGCAAAGCCGGATGGGTGCGGATGCCTATCAGACCGCTGATCAGGTGGCCGAGGTTGTCATGGGTGTGATCGCCTCGTCGAAGCCGCCGCTGCGGCTGCGCACTTCGGACTGGGCCGAGGAATTGACCCGCTTCAAGACAGCCGCCGACCCGGACGGATTGAAACAGCAAGAGATGGTCGTCAGCCGGTTTCTCGCGGACCTGTAATCCGGGGCGGCAGGGCTCAGCGGAGCCGTTCGGCCACTTCGCGGCACAAATTGGCGATCCGGCGCACCCGGGCGCTTGGCGGCGCGCGCCGGGATACCAGCCAAAGCGCGTGGTGTCGGCGTTCCGGCAAAGGCGCGATCCAGAGGCTGTCGTTCTGGGCAAAGCCTTCGATCCCGCTGCGCGGCAAAAGCGTATAGCCGATGCCGCGCGCCACCGGTTCGGGGATCTGGCCGATCTGATTGATGCGGGTCCGGGTGCGTAGCCGGTCCGCCCCGACGAATTGGTCGGGAAAATTCAGGGCAAGAAGGTCGTTTGCATAGGCATCGACATCCGGGTGTGCCACCAGTCCGCGCGATTGGAGGTCGTCAAAAGTGACATTGGTCCCCTTGGCGCCCAGCGGCAGCACGAGGCACAATTCCTCGGTACCGATCCTCGTGGCGTTCAGGCGCGGATGGTCCGGATCACGCCCAAGGACGCCAAGGTCGAACCTGCCATCCAATACACCTTGTTCGACGCTGCGCTGTGGCGCGGCCTCAACCTGCACCGAAAGCGCGGGCGCCTCGGTCAGGCGATCCAGCACCCTTGGGTACAGCAGCAAGGCAAAACTGCCGGAACAGGCAACGCGAACAAGACCGGCATCGGGATCGTCCCGGGCAATGTTTTCGCGCAGCCTTTGTTCTTCTGCGCGGCGCGAGCGCCCCAGAGCAAAGACCGCCTCGCCCGCCGGTGTCAGCGTGAATCGCTTGCCATCCTGCGCGATAAGGGGCTGGCCGACCTGCGCCTCCAGCTTGCGCAATTGTTGCGATACGCCCGGTTGAGTCATGTTCAACCGTTCGGCGGCGCGTGTGAAATGGCCGATCTCACACAGGGTGGTGAAGGTTTCCAGCCAGGTCGCGTTCAGCATCATGCCAAAGTGTTATCAAAATCATCCAAAACGATAATTTCACGTCAAGGGGGGCAATGTCTACCTGAGGGTCTAATCGGATCATAAAGGAGACCCGCAATGACAACCCCGCGCAGCTTTTCCCACATCGGCCTTTCGGTCCCCGACCTCGAGGCCGCCGTAAAATTTTACTCTGAGGTTATGGGTTTTTACGTGCTGATGCAGCCCTCGGACGTGACCGAAGACGACAGTGCCATTGGCCAGATGTGTACCGATGTCTTTGGTCCCGGCTGGGACAGCCTGCGCATTGCGCATCTGTCCACCGCTGACGGCACCGGCATCGAGTTGTTCGAGTTCAAGGGCAACACCGCCCCGGAGGACAATTTTGACTATCGCCGTCACGGCACCTTTCACTTTGCCGTTCAGGACCCTGACGTCGAAGGCCTGTTGGCGCGCATTGTCGCGGCGGGCGGCAAGCAGCGGATGCCTGTGCGGGAATACTTCCCCGGCGAAAAACCCTATCGGATGGTCTATGTCGAAGACCCCTTTGGCATCATCTTTGAACTGTACAGCCACAGCTATGAACTGACCTATTCGGCAGGGGCCTACGACTGAGCCTTGGGAAAGCGCATCTTTCGGAATGCGCGCGGGCATCTTCCCCGGCTAAAGTGCCGGCAAAGGAGATGCCCGATGCCCAAGGACGACGATCAAAGCTATCACTATCAGGTCATGGGCCGTGCCATTCAGGCAGTAGACAGGTTGGGCCCGCAGGCAACGCTGGAAGAGATCGCCCGCGAAATGGGTATGAGCGCGGCGCATTTTCAGCGCCTTTTCAGTCAGTGGGCGGGAGTATCGCCCAAGCGGTACCAGCAATACCTGACGCTGGGCCACGCCAAGGCGTTGTTGGCCAATCGCTTTACAACGTTGGAGACCGCTCATGCCACGGGGTTGTCGGGTGGCGGGCGGTTGCATGACCTGTTCCTGCGATGGGAGGCGATGAGCCCCGGCGACTATGCCAAGGGCGGGGCCGGGTTGACGATTTATTGGGGCTGGTTCGAAAGCCCCTTTGGCCCCTCGCTGGTCATGGGCACCGACAAAGGGCTTTGCGGTATTGCCTTTTCTGCGGAAACAACCGAGGCCGACGCGATGGAGGACATGGTTTCGCGCTGGCCCAAGGCGGATTTCGTCGAGGATCCGATGCGTCTGCGCCCATGGGTTCTGAGTGCCTATGGCGTCAAGGCCGAGGGGCCGGTGCCGCTATTCCTGATCGGCGCGCCGTTTCAGATCAAGGTCTGGGAGGCGCTGTTGCAGATCCCCTCGGGCCATGTGACCACCTATTCCGAAATCGCCGAGTGCATCGACCACCCCAAGGCGGTGCGGGCGGTGGGCACGGCGGTGGGCCGCAACCCGATCAGCTACCTGATCCCCTGTCACCGGGCGCTGCGGAAATCCGGTGGCTTGGGGGGCTATCACTGGGGCCTTCCGGTCAAGCGCGCCATCCTCGCATGGGAGGCCGCCCGGCTGGAGGCCTGACGGGCAGGCGACTGAGATTGAACAGCTTTCTGCATCGGCCCGTGTTCTGACCTAAAGTCATGGGCGGAGCCTTGCCGATTTTCCCGGTGACAAGGCTGGGGTTTTGCCGGATGTTATTGCATATCGACAGTGAAAGACCCCATTCCAACGGGGCAAACCTTATAAAGAGGCTCAACATGATCCGGGCGAAATCCGCGATTCTCATTTCCGCCGTGGCCGTCCTCGGCCTCAGCGCCTGCACCACCGGTCCGCTGGTCAACGAAAACGACCCGAACCAGAAAGCCAAGCAAGGCGCGCTGGTTGGCGCCATCGGCGGTGCCGTGGCTGGCCGTCTGCTGGGTGGCAACGACAAGGGCGAGCGCAACCGCGCCACCGTGGCCGGTGCGCTGGTCGGTGCCGGCGTCGGCGCAGCCATTGGCAACCAGCTGGACAAGCAAGAAGCCGAACTGCGTCAGCAACTGGGTGACAGCGCGACCATCCGCAACACCGGTGACCGCCTGATCGTGACCATGCCGCAGGACATCCTGTTCGCAAAGGACAGCGCGGACCTGCGCCCGACGCTGGTGTCTGACCTGCGTGACGTGGGCCAGTCGCTTCTGGCTTACCCGAACACCACCGCTCAGGTGATCGGCCATACCGACAGCGATGGCGACGCCGCCTATAACCTCGACCTGTCGCAGCGTCGCGCCCGCTCGGTTGCGAATGTCCTGCTGTCCGAAGGCGTGTCCTCGGCGCGGGTGTCGGTTATTGGCCGGGGCGAGGATCAGCCGATTGCTTCGAACCTGACAGCCGAAGGCAAGGCTCAGAACCGCCGGGTCGAAATCGTGATCCTGCCCACGGGCTAAGCGCTGCACAGGGGCTGTGCCCCAGTACGGGAAAAAGCCAAAGCGCCGCGTCTTGTCGCGGCGCTTTTTGCATGTAGGTCTTGTCGCAAAGACAGGAGACCCCGATGCCAGATATGACCCTAGTCGGCCTGTGCGGCGCGCTGCGCGCGGACAGCAGCAACCGCAAGCTGATGTTCGAAGCTGCCCGGCTGTTCGACGGCAACAGCTTTGCCGAACTGGATTTGCGCTTTCCCTTGTTCGACGAGGACATTCAGAACGAAAGCGGTATCCCGGCCAAGGTACAGGCCGCAGCCGATGCAATCGCAGAGGCGGATGCCGTTCTGGTCGTGACGCCGGAATACAACAAGGGCATCTCTGGTGTGCTCAAGAACGCGCTGGACTGGATTTCCCGCACGGAGGGCAGCCCGTGGCGGGACAAGCCGGTCGCCTTGCTGTCGGCGGCGGCGGGCCGCGCCGGGGGGGAGCGTGCGCAGAACATGGCGCGCTTGTGCCTGTCGCCTTTCCGGCCGCGTTTGTTGACCGGACCGGAGGTCATGCTGGCCCAAAGCCGGCAGCAGTTCGATGACAGTGGACGCCTGACCAACGAACGCACGGAACGGCTCTTGTCCGAGCAGATGCAGGAATTGCAGCGCGAAGTTGCGCGGATGCGCGGCTGATCTCAGATCCGGTTCGAGATCTCGATGAGGTTTCCGTCCGGATCGCGCAGGTACAGCGAGAGGATCGGTCCGGTTGCGCCGGTACGTCGAACAGGCCCTTCGATGACGTCGATGCCCTGATCGGCAAGATGTGTTTGCCAGCGGTCCAGAGCTGTTTCGCTGAGGAAGCACAAGTCGGCAGAGCCGCCCGTCGGCACCAGCGCCTTGGGATCGAATTCCTGTCCGGCCTGATGCAGGTTGATCTTTTGTTGCCCGAAGGTCAGCGCCCAGCGGGTGCTGCCATCTGCGGGGGTAAACCGTTCGGCCTGCATTCCCAGGGCGGTCTCGTAGAACCGTCGCGTCACGTCCAGATCGGCGACGGTCAGCACAAGGTGATCGAGCGACTGGACGGCAGGCGGCATGGCTGGAATAACCTCGGCACAGATGAAGGAGGCAGGCCGATGCAGAATGGCTCGGAGGCGGTGCGCCGTCAAACCGATGTGATGGACCCGGACCGCGCCAAGGCGTTGCAAGCGGCGCTGGATCTGCCGGTGACGATCGATGCGGGGCGACCGTTGCCGCCCTTCTTTCACCAGATCTATTTCTGGGATGCGCAACCGCCGGGGGTTCTGGGCCGCGACGGGCACCCGCGCGTGGGCACCGGCTTGATCCCTGATCTGAACCTGCCGCGCCGCATGTGGGCCGGGGGGGCCTTGCAGTTCCACGCGCCGCTCAGGGCCGGGCAGATGGCCGAGAAGCAATCTCGCGTCGCGGATGTGACGATCAAGCAGGGGCGTAGCGGGGCGTTGGGCTTTGTCACGCTTGCGCATGAAATCTGGCAGGGCGGGCAGCTTTGCGTGACCGAGCGGCAAGACCTTGTGTATCGTGAGGATCCAGACCCGTCCGCACCGCGCCCGCAAGCGCCTGTGGCGCGAGACGACGCGGCGCGACAGCGCGAGATGGGTTTTTCCTCGACGCTGCTATTTCGCTATTCAGCGCTGACGTTCAACGGGCATCGCATACATTACGACATCGACTATGCGCGCGAGGTCGAGGGCTATGGCGGGTTGGTGGTGCATGGACCGCTTCTGGCGCAGGGGCTGCTGTTGTTTGCCGAAGAGCAGGCGCCGGTCCGCAGTTTCAGTTTTCGCGCTACGGCGCCGCTGATGCACGATGAACCTGCGACGCTTTGCGTGAAGGAAACGGACATGTGGGTGCGCGGCCCCGATGGCCGGCAGTGCATGCAGGCCGCCGTCGAATTTTAGAGGCTCAGCAGCCTGTACCGCGAAGGACCACGCGCACGGTCTTGACCAGCACGCGCAGATCGTTGACCAGCGACAGCTGTGCCAGATAGGCCGTGTCGAACCCGGCGCGCTGGGCAAAAGAGCTTTCGTTGCGAACCGAGACCTGCCAGTAGCCGGTGATGCCCGGGCGCAGCGCATAATAGGCCGTGCCGGGATAGATGTCCTGCTGACAGGGCATCATCGGGCGCGGGCCAACCAGCGACATGTCCCCACGCAGCACGTTGAACAGTTGCGGCAGCTCGTCGATCGAGCTTTTGCGGATCAGAAGGCCGACACGGGTGATGCGTGGGTCATGGCGCAGTTTTTGCGTCCGGTCCCATTCCTCACGGGCGGCGGGATCCTGTGCAAGGTAATCCTCCAGCCGCTGATCGGCGTCGGGCACCATGCTGCGCAGCTTCCAGATGTAGAAACTGCGGCCGTTGCGGCCCAGCCGTTTCTGGAAATAGAAGGGCGAATGCCCGTCCCGCGCCACGAGAAGCGCAAAAATGCCGATGATCATCAGTGTTGGTATCGCGGCCATCAGGACGATGAGCACGTCCAGCGTACGTTTGAAGACATCGCGATAAAGGGTCAGACCGGATTCGGCGCGCAGCGCCTCGTCGATCAGCTTTTCAATCCTTGCCGTTGGCAGCGGCTGGCGCAGTTGCAGTGTCAAGATGACCTCCTACCAGTCATGCGTTGACGAGAGTCCGAACTGATAAATCGCCGTGAGCGCCTTTTTGGACATAGCTCCGCAGATCACGCGAATTGCGTGTTCCCCCCGGAAACGGACGGGCCCGAAAGCCCTCGCTATGTTTTCGAATGGCGTTGCGCAAAATGCGCAGCAGACCTACCAGGATACTCCCCTAATGGAAGCACCAACCCCCAAGTGCCGTTTTGGCTAAATTGTGACAATAGTTTGACACAATCATTCGACGATTTCTTATGACCGGCTGTCATCATTCCGTCAATCTGTACGAAAGGAGACAACCAAAAGTTGAAAATGCTTGACTTAGATCTAGTTGAAAACAAGTGAAAATTAACCAAATCGCCGACCTCCGCGCCTGTGTGTGCCCAGCGGAAGCAAGGAAAATCCATCGTTTTATCCTTGTCTTTGCAAGGATGGTCAGATTTCGGAAAGCTGAAACAGTTTCTTGGCCGCCGCGTCCATTTTTGTTTCCGTTTCGTGGACAGTTTTTGGAAAACGGCGAAACCAGTCTTTGCTTGAGCGCAAATTCTGGCGGGAATTGGTAACTGAGTGATTACTTGTGCTTGAGTTTCGGAAACAGTAGCGATGTGCCATCCCTATAACCGAAAGACCGTTGTATCGGATTGAGAGGCGCGGAGCGCCTTTGCGCAGACGCCTGCGGCGCAACAATCTAAGAGAGAGCGGGGGCGCTCACGGATTGTTACAAGTCTTCGAAAAACGCGAGCAGCCCGCCATGATCCTGCCCGAATCGGGCCGATTCTCGCCCCATGATTCGACGGATTCGGTCCGAAACGCGACAAGGTTTCGCCCTAAATGCGCGAAATATGGCGCATGACCGCAATCGCCGGGAGAGCCGTCGCGCCGGGCCAGTGTTGAAAGCGGGCGGAGGCGCGGATATGTCCTGCCGCAGACCGGTTCAGACGAAAGGGCGCATCGTGACCAACCACCTGTACAAGGGCGATTTGCCCGACGATCTGGATCTTGGCCCCGTTGTCGCCATCGACTGCGAGACCATGGGGCTGAACCCTCATCGCGACCGTTTGTGCGTGGTGCAATTGTCTGGCGGCGACGGCAACGCCCATCTGGTTCAGGTGGCCAAGGGGCAGACACAGGCACCGAACCTTGCGCGCCTGCTGACCGACCCGGATGTGCTCAAGCTTTTTCACTTTGGCCGCTTTGACATCGCAGCCATGTATCATGCCTTTGGTGCCCTTGCCGCGCCGGTCTATTGTACCAAGATCGCCAGCCGCCTTGTCCGGACCTACACGGATCGCCACGGGCTCAAGGCGCTGACGCAGGAGTTGCTGAGCGTCGATATTTCCAAGCAGCAGCAATCCAGCGACTGGGGCGCGGAGGATCTGACCGACGCGCAGCTGGACTATGCCGCCTCGGACGTACTGTACCTGCATCGCCTGCGCGAGGCGTTGAACGCCATGCTGGAGCGAGAAGGCCGCATGGTAATTGCCCAGTCCTGTTTCGATTTCCTGCCGACCCGGTCGATCCTCGACCTCGAAGGTTGGCCGGAAACCGATATTTTCGCCCATGCCTGACGGGATGTAAGCAATGCGTCGCGGGGGCGGACTTTATTCACGTGTCATCGCCTGGCTGAAGATCCTGCTTCCCTTGGTGGCGCTGGGCATGTTGTCCACGCTCTTTATCCTGTCACGCGCGACTGAACCCTTGCAGGACGTGCCTTTTGTCGAAGCGCTGCAAAAGGGAACGGCACGCGAAGAGGTGGGTGCACCGTATTTCGCGGGGACCACGCCAAAAGGTGATGTGCTGACCATGACCGCGCGTACCGTGCGTCCCGAAGGGGACGGCGAACTGCTTGCCGACGATCTGGATGCCCGGATGCGGCTGGCGGATGGCAGCGAGATCAAGCTGGACGCTGGCGAGGCCATGTTGCGCGATCTCTCGGGAGAGGCGCGGATGATGGGCGGTGTTCGCATCGAAAGCTCTCAGGGCTATATCTTGCAGACAGAAGGGCTGACCTCGCGGTTGGACGTGATCGACGCCGAAAGCCTTGGGCCTGTTACCGGCGAAGGACCGGTTGGCCGCTTCGAGGCCGGTCACCTGCGTATTTCGCGCAGCGGAGAGGGGGATGCGGTGCAAATGGTGTTTTCCGGCGGGGTGAAACTGGTATATCAACCGCCAAAAGAAGAAAGTGCTGCCGAATGATCCGTTTCCTTCTTGCCGCTGTCATGATTGTCCTCTTGCCGATGGGGGTATCCGCGCAAGGCGCACAGGTGGCCTTTGGTGGATTGCAGCAGGACACCCGCGCCCCGGTCGAGGTTACGGCGGACTCTTTGCAGGTGAACCAGGCGGACGGGACGGCGCTTTATTCCGGGAATGTGGTGATCGTACAGGGCCAGATGCGGCTTGCGGCGCCGCGCGTTCTGGTCGTCTACTCCAGCGCGGGCGGACGTATTCAACGAATGGAGGCCTCGCGCGGGGTGACACTTGTCAGCGGGTCCGAAGCCGCCGAAGCGCAGCGCGCGGATTACAACATCGAAGCCGGGCAGGTCATCATGACCGGCAATGTCCTGTTGACTCAGGGACCCAGTGCGCTGACGGCTGAACGCATGGTCGTCAACCTGCGCGACGGCACGGCACAGATGTCAGGCCGCGTGCGCACCGTCCTGCAACAGGATCCGGACGCGCAGGACCAACCGTGATGGCCAAACCACAACTGAGCGTGACAGAGGGCGACAGCGGGCTGCGTGTCGAACACCTCCGCAAAAGCTATCGCAAGCGCGTGGTGATCCGGGACGTTTCATTGCGCGTCGACCGGGGAGAGGTCGCGGCATTGCTGGGGCCGAACGGGTCGGGCAAGACCACGTCATTCTACGCCATTGCCGGCCTGGTGAACCCCGAAGGCGGGCAGGTTCTGATCGATGGCACGGATGCCACCTTTTTGCCGATGTACCGGCGTGCCCGGCTGGGGATCGGGTATTTGCCGCAAGAGATGTCGATCTTTCGCGGCATGAGCGTCGAGGACAATATCGGCGCGGTTCTGGACATCGCCGAGAAAAGCGCCATGCGCCGGCGCGAACGGCTCGAAGAGCTGCTGGGCGAGTTTTCCATCGAACACCTGCGGCGCGCGCCGGCTCTGGCCTTGTCCGGGGGAGAGCGCCGTCGCGTGGAAATCGCTCGCTGTCTGGCGGCGAACCCCAAGTACCTGTTGCTGGATGAACCCTTTGCAGGGGTGGACCCGATCAGCGTCGGTGACATTCGCCATCTGGTGGCGGATCTCAAGACGCGCGGCATCGGTGTGCTGATCACCGATCACAATGTCCGCGAAACGCTGGAGATCGTGGACCGCGCCTATATCCTGCACGATGGCAAGGTTCTGATGTCCGGCACACCGCAGGAAGTCGTGCAGAACGAAAACGTGCGGCGTGTGTATCTGGGCGACAACTTTCGCTTTGGCTGAAACCCGGCGCGCCGGGGTGACGCTGATCAGAGACACATTGTTGCGATCTGTCTTGGCTTGCCCTTCCGGTTTCCATTGACACCGCCCGCGATTTGTTCGTCAAATGAGGACATGGTGCTATTGATCGCAGCATGGCGTGTTTGCGGGCTCCTCACTTCCGAGGCCACCCGCGCACATCCTGCGGTCCGGCGCCTTCCCTGAACCTTGTGACGTCGTGACGGGGGTGCGTCCCCCGTGCCATGTTGCGGGTGCATAAGAAAAGGACAAATCATGCGCTATCAGATCACCGGAAAACACATTGATATCGGCGACGCGCTCCAGGTTCACGTGACGTCCGAGCTGGGCAGCGTACTGGAAAAGTACGGCCAGCGTCCGACTGACGCGACGGTGATTTTTTCAAAAGCGGCCCATGAATATGTCTGCGAAGCCATCGTTCACCTGTCGAGCGGGTTGAACGCTGCCGCCAAGGGACATGCGACCGAAATCTACGCCGCGTTCGAGGCCTGCTCGGAAAAAATGGACAAACAGTTGCGCCGGTACAAGCGCCGCCTGAAGGACCACCACAAGGACCGGACCGAACCAGTTGAACATTTCGGGGCAGCCTCGTATATCCTCGCAACCGAGGCGGAATCGGGGGGAGAAGAACCCGAAACGCTACAGCCGATCATCGTCGCGGAGATGGAGACCAAGATCCCGTCGCTGTCGGTAGGGGAGGCCGTGATGCAGATGGAACTGGCGGGAGCGCCGGTTCTGGTGTTTCGCAACGAAAAGAAGGATGGCGTCAACGTCGTGTATCGCAGGGAAGACGGCAACATCGGCTGGATTGATCCATAAGATCCGCTGAACGTCGACCGCCCGGACCCGCGCCGCGTTTGCGCCCCAAATACAGGCAAGGCTCATGAAATTTGTCGAACTCATCTCGCCGAATGCTGTGAAAGTCGTGTCCGCGACTTCCAGCAAGAAACGACTGATGCACGACCTCTCGGACCTTGCCGAAAGCGCCTATGATCTGGACGCGCCGCGCATTCTCGAAGCGTTGATGGAGCGCGAAGCCCTTGGCCCGACCGGTGTCGGCCACGGTGTCGCCTTGCCCCATGCGCGGGTTCCGGGCCTGGATCAGGTGGTCGGTGCCTTCATCCTGCTGGAAAAGCCGGTCGATTTCGACTCGGTCGATCGTCAGCCGGTGGATGTGGTATTTGCTCTGTTCGCCCCCGAAGAAGCCGGGGTCGAACATCTCAAGGCCTTGGCGCTGGTTTCGCGCAGCCTGCGCGACCCGGCGCTTTGTGCCAAGCTGCGGGCCAACCCGGTTCCGGCCACCCTTTACACTATCCTGACAGAGGCCGAGGCAGAGAAAGCCGCCTGAGGCTTTTTCGTCACCCCGGCGCATGGTCTGGAAAACCCCCGTTGGCGCGACCGTGCCGACGGGGTATCCACTGTTCATTCATCAACCCGAACCAAAGGAGGGACGCATATGACAAACCGTTTCATCACCGCTTTCTTCCCGGATCGTTCGACCCGTTGATGGCTGCGCGCCTCAGGGCGCATCACCTTTCGAATTGAGCGATCCGTTCTGCGGCCCCTTTGCGGGCTGCCTCTCATGTTTTTGAGAAAGACGGACCAATGGGCAATTCCCAGACCGGGGCACTTCTGCGTGTCTCCGAATTCTATTCTGACGGCGCATGGATCGAAGGCCGCGCTGTCGATCAACTGAACGAAGTGGCTCGCTGGCCGGGCATGTCGGCCGTCGCGGGGTTTCCGGACCTGCATCCTGGCCGCTATGGGCCGGTTGGGGCCGCCTTCCTCGCCGATCGCATCTATCCGCAACTGATCGGGCCGGACATTGGCTGTGGCATGGCGCTGTTCCGGTTGAACCTGCCGCGCCGCAAACTGAAGCTCGACAAGGCCGCCCGCCGGATGGGCATCCTCGAAGAAAGCAGCGACATGGCTGCGCGGGCTTTGGGAGGCACGGCAGCCGAACGGCTTGGCCCGTCCGGGCTGGGCACGCTGGGAGGCGGCAATCACTTCTGCGAAGTGCAGGAGGTTCACGACGTGGCCGATGAAACGCGGGCCGCGTCATTGGGCCTGTCCAAGGGTGACTTGTGCCTGCTGGTGCATACCGGTTCGCGCGGGCACGGTGCCGGTGTGTTCACCGGAATCGAAGCAAGCTGGAAGCAGGGGTTCGCAACGGGTAGCGCCGCAGGACAAGAGTATCTGGCTCTGCACGGGGCGGCACAGGACTGGGCCCGGATCAACCGGGCAGAGATCGCCCGCCGAGCCGCCGAGGCGCTGCGTTGTGACGTGCAGATGATTTGTGACGCTCCTCACAACCACCTTGAAATCCGCCCTGATGGTTGGCTGCACCGCAAGGGGGCGGCAGCACCGGATGCGGGGTTGGCCCCGCTGGCAGGGTCGCGCGAAAGCCTCAGCTATCTGTTGACGGTGCCAGATGGCTCCGCCGGAGCGCTGGGGTCTGTCTCGCACGGGGCCGGGCGGCGGTATGACCGCGCGGCCATGCACGGGCGCATCCGCCGGGTCAAATCCGAACTGGAGGCCATGCGACAGACACGCTTTGGCGGGCGTGTGATCTGCGAGGATCGCGATCTGCTGATCGAGGAAGCGGGCAGCGCCTACAAGGATGCCGCCGCAGTGCTGGCGGATCTGACAGGCTTCGGACTGGCCAGCGAACTGGTCTCGCTGGCCCCCTTGTTGACCTACAAGACAAGCGGGGGGCGCGGATGATGGTTGTTCTTTTGATCTCCAGCGGCAATGGCCCCGGCGAATGCCAACAGGCGGTGGCGCAGGTGTTGACCCGACTGCGCGCCGAGGCCGAGGGTGCTGGTGTCGAACTTGATGTGGTGGAACGCGCCGGCCGGGCCGGGCCGGTGTCCGCGGTGGCCGTCTTGCAGGGGCAAGGTGCCGAAGTGCTGGCGGCCCGTTGGCAGGGAGTGCTGCTTTGGCGCTGTCCCAGCCAATTGCGGCCACGTCACAAGCGCAAGAACTGGTTTGTGGAGGTGTTTCATCTCCCCGAAGCGCCGCGCGCCGTTTTCATCGACCCGGAAACGGTAGAAATGCAGGCGATCCGTGCCGGTGGCCCCGGCGGGCAGCATCAGAACAAGACATCCGGCGCGATCCGCGCAAATTGGCAGGGGTATTCCGTGGTGGTGCGCGACCAGCGGTCTCAGCATCAGAACCGGCGCCTTGCGCTAGAGCGGTTGCAGGCGCTGGTGGACGCGGACCGGGCCGAGGCGCAGGCCATGCGTGACGGACAGGCGCATTGGTTGCATCATCAGGTGCAGCGCGGCGATCCTGCACGGGTCTTTGACGGCCCCGGATTTGTCGAGCGGTAAGGGACGGGGGTGACGCTCGTCCCGGAGTGCCTCCGGAACGTCGCCCCACCCACCGTCCCTTGCGGCACCGTCGCTCAGGCCCAATTGTCGAAGCCGAACATCACGTAATCCCGTTGATAGGCCTCGCGGCCGAGGGACTCGATCTGATCGTCATAGATCTGGGCCAGCGCAAAGGGCGCGCGTGTCGGCACCGGCTTTGGGTCGGGGGGATCGGCGTGTCCCACCTGCAAGGCGAGGGCGGGCAGGTAGGCGGCCATCTCGTCCTCGCGCACGATCATGTCGGGCAGCGTGAATTCGGCCATGCCTTGCAGGCACTGGGCCTGCGTGGCCCAATGGCCGTCCACGCGCAGGGCCGTCTGGCCGTTGAGATTGGCGCGCACCCATTCCAGCCAAGCGGTAAACGCCTCGCGGTGGGCGTTTACGTCGTAGTCGGCCCCGGGTTCGCCTTCGGGGATGGGCAGGTTATGCGCCCGGCGCAGCACCTTGCGGATTCCCTGAAAGCTGCCTTTCTCCGTGGTCAGGATCTTGTTGCAAAAGGCGTCATGCGCCCGCGCCACCGGATGCCGGAGCACGGTAAAGCTGCGGTGGCCGGGGCGTTCGCGTTTCCATGCGCGCAGGCTGGCCTGAGTGAACTTGTCTTCCAGTTTGCCCCATCCGACCCCGTCCAGCGCCGCCAGCCAGTCCTTGACCGCCCGTTCGGGCCCAGATCGGATCGGCATGTACAGCAGCGGCGTCTGCGCCGCGGCGACATAGGTCGGCACCACCGGCCCGCGACGCGGTTCGAAATTCGGCGTCCGGGCAAGATTGAACCGGTCGAGCCGTGCAAGGCTGTCGGCCATCTCGGCATAGTTTTCGACCTTCTCGGCGGCGGGTTGAGGGTTTTGCCGTTTCAACGCGGTGTTGAGGCTGTCCAGCCGGGCGTTCACACCCAGCCATTGCGCCAATCCGTTCATCACGGCGACGTCCTGCAAATCCTCGTAAGCGATGTAAAAAGCCGTTTGGCCGGTGGTTTGCAGGCTGTTCAGAATCCTGATCTGGAAAGCCTGCAACTCGGCCAGATGAGCTTCGAATTCATCGGCGTCGAACTGCGCCTGCGCGTCCTTGCGTTTCTTGACATTGGTCAGCTTCCACTGGCCGGTGGCCTGCGCGATCTTCTTGCTGATGTAACTGTCCGCCGGATTGCGGGTCAGCACGATCTTGGCCACCTTGGGATCGGTCAGCAGGGTGTCGCAGATACGTGGATCGTGGTCGTGGAAATAGCGAAAGCCGCCCAGCCCGTCTGATCCGGTGCGGATGCGGTCAAGCAGACTCTGTGGGTTTTGATCCCGTTCAGGGGCGGTGATGTCGAGGATGTCCTCGGCGTTCGGGTAGCCTATGAAATGCGGGTTGAAAGCCTCGCCGTGGCAGGTCACCCCGTCAAAGGCATTCAGGTTCGCCTCAAGGAAATTGGACCCGGTGCGCATTTCGGCAAAGATCACGAAACAGTCAAAGCGCTGGGTCATCTAAAGTCATTTCCTGACGAGATAGGGTTTGCGGGCTTTGCCCGGACGGTTGCGCGGCGTCGTATCGACGGGAAAATCGCCCATCAGGTAGGGGTGCATTCCCTGATTTTTCAGGTTCTGAAGGAACTGGCCAAAACCGGTCAGATCCACCAGGCGGGGCGCTTCGGCCAAGCGGCGATTGTTCTTTTGCCCGATCTCGTCGATCAGAACCTGTAGCGGCTCCATAGGGGCCTCGATGAAATCGGCCATGGTCCATGTACGGATGCGGGCCTTGGTGTCAGGCTCGCGCAGTTCGTCCAGCATCTTGGACTCGATCTTTTGCAGGCGCGCGGCCTCGGCCCGTATCTCGGCGAAATCTGCGTTCGACTGGAACAGGGGCACGGCCCATGCGCCAGCGATGACACTGATCTGGGCGTTGGGGTCGCGCGCCATGTGCCACAGCACCTTGGCATTGTCGCGCGGTCCGTATTGGAAACACTGCCGTTCGCCGCGGGTGTTCCACAAAAGGTTTGTCAGAAAGGCCTTTGGGTTGGCATCGCGCAGTTTGGCGTTGTCCGACAGCGCCCCTGCAATCACCCGGTCCTTGCCTGCGAATTCGGCCCGTTCAGGGGCAAAGAGATGACCGTGGACCTGCGCGCCAGTGGCCTTGGACAGCCAGCCCTCGAAGTTCTGAAACAGCTCGGTAAACCCTTGGAAGACCGAGTACTTCCCTGCCGTGACGCCGTTTTCCCAGCCCCGGTTGGGAAAGCGGCTTTGCATGTATAGCCCCGCCCGGCCGCGCGTCCGGCGGTCCACAGCACGGGCAAAGATCCGGTCGATCTTGCCAGGGTTGGGTTCTTGCCGTTGTTCGGCGCTGTTGGGGTGGGTCAGGAAAGCCTGATACAACCGGTCCGCATGGGGCCAGATCTTGCGCGCGACAAAGCAATCGGACCGGCGCAACAGCTGAAGATGATCGTCGTAGAAGATATGCGGCTTGCCCTGAAAGTCGAACTTCGACAGCGTCAGAGACCGGCTTTCGATCTGGGTGGAATAGAGCCGCGCCAGCGTCTGGAAATAGCTTTCGTCCGGGATCCAGACGCGGCGGAAATAGCGATCGTAGCGGGGGCGCTGAGGGTCTTGCAGGATCGCGCTGAGTGTCTGGCGGGTCAGGCACCACCATTGGCTGCCCATGTGCGGCACCAGCCCCTCGGGGATCGTGCGAGCATAGCCTGCGGCCCGTTGCAGATCGACAAATTTGTCGAAGAGATACCTTTGCTTGCGCCACGAAAACGGGAACTGCAAGGTAAAGCGTTCATGGTCCAGTCCGCCGACGGTCCAGGGCACATCCGCGGTTGTCGCGCTTTCGATGAAATCGGTGCGCGGGCGGTCGGCAAGGTAGGCGCGGAGGTCGGCGACGGGCCGCAGGGGCAGGCAGGAACCGGACGAAAGATAGACGTGCCGCACCTGCGGAAAGTCGTCCAGTATCAGCTGCGCAGCGTCCTGGCTTGCCGCGACTAGGCCCCATGTCCCCCATTCGCAGCGGTGCCGCTGGCAGAACCGCACATCTGGCAGATCGGTCAGCGCCTTGCGAAACCTGTCGAAGCTGGGCTTGCTCACCTTGGCATCCACGTGGATCACCACGGGACAACCGCCCTGCGCCCAGTGGCGCGCCACCTGTTCGGCGCGGTCAAAGGCGGTGTGGACCAGCATGACGACGCCGACGCTCATGCCCAGTTGCCTTTCGACATGAGGCCGAGGATCTCAAGCTGGCGCCAGTTGATATATTTCTCGGACCATTTGCACCATAGATCGGGGTTGTCCTTCACCCCTTCGGCATAGGCGATATATTCGCGGCTGGCGCCGTAATGCTGGCCGCGCGTCAGCTCTTCTTCGGCCTTCTGGCCGAAGGTGGACAGGAATTTGGTGTGGAGCAGGATGCCGCTGGCCTTTTCGCCGCCCCATTCGTCATAGACCTGATTCAGCCCGCGGGGCAGCAGGTTGTGGGTGGACGAGACATAGGCATAGCGCCGGTCCCATTTCACGAGCGGGATCTTGTTCAGCGCAGGCGCCAGTGCGGGTTTGTCGGCAAAGAACATCCGCGCACGCGGCCCGCCCTGAATCCAGAGATTGCCAAAGCGCGGGTTTTTCTGGATCGAGTAATTGCCCGCGTCGAACCAGTTGGCGATTTCCATCGGGTCCTGACCTGTGCTGTAGGGATGCTGGTCAATCCGGCCCTTGGGATACATGTCCAAAAGCATGGCCGAGAAAGATTTGATCGAAGAGGCGTCCAGCCAGTCGGTCAATGCGCGCAGAGGGCGCGTATCGCAAAACGGGTAGAGAAAGAATTCATCCGGATCGACGGTCAACGCCCAATGACCGTGGGCGTGTTTCATCAAAAGCCAGTTGATCCAGTCCATGCCAAAGCGGGCGCGCTTGTAGCTGGCGCGGGTGGTCCAGACCGACACATCCGGTTGACTGGCAAGGTAATCAGCCGATCCATCCGTGGAATCGTTGTCGACAAAGAAGAAATGGCTGACACCCATGTCGCGGTAGTAGCGCAGGAAATAAGGCAGGCGGATACCTTCGTTGCGCTGGGTCGAGAACAGCAGGATGTCGGAGGGGCGGATCAGGTCCGTCCGATTGGCGACAGGGCGCAATTCACGCCGTTTGCGGAAGGCACGAATGCGCCAGCGCTTGCGCTGTACCCTCAGCCGATATGCCTGCCATGCGCCCAAATGCGTGCCTCTTTCATCGCGCCAATGCGCGCCTTGCCTTGGGCTGCTATCAGGTCAGGGTTAAGACCGTTTTGAAATGCGCCTCCCACGTGGGGGGCGAAAAGCGCGGCGCCTGTTCCGCGCGGGCCTGTCCTGTCCGGTGATCCGCTGCCATCCGGCTTATTTCGTTGCGCCAACGATAGCGGTCCGTCACATCAGCGTAAACGGGAATGTCGCCAAGCACTTCGCGGTAAATGGGCAAGTCGTTGACCAGCACGGGAACCCCCAGCGCAGCAGCCTCGACCGGGGGGAGGCCATAACCTTCGGCAAAGCTTGGAAAGAGCATCCCGGCACTGTCAGCCAGCAATGCGGCCACTTGCCCGTCGTCAAGACCGGGGAGTTCGTGAACGCGTGGTGGCCTTGTGTCCAGCCGGTCAAAGACCGCCTTGTTTTCCCACCCCCGACTGCCGCAGATCAGCAGGTCTGCATCTGGATTGTCCTGCCAGAGATCCAGCAGCAGCGCGTGGTTCTTGCGCGGTTCAATGGTCCCGAGGGTCACGAAATATGGTGCCTTCCACGGGCCAGCGGGAGCTGTTCCGGGCTGCATCAGGTCCAGCCCCAGCGGCGCAGAGGCGGTTTTGGGCAGGCCGTCGCCAAGGTGCCGGGCCAGATCGGTCTCTGTCTGATGCGAGTTGCAGACCAGAAGATCCGCCCGCGCGGCGCGCATCAGGAAATGGCGGAAACGCTCGACTGTGCCGGGGCGTTGATATTGCGGCACGTCCAGCGGGATCGTGTCGTGGATAAAGACGGTGATCGACGCATCGATGTGCCCAAGCGCAGAGATCACGCGATCTGTCAGGTTGGTGTGACCGGTGTTCACATAGGTGATGCCGCGCGGCAAATGTCGGCGCAGCATGGCGGGCAGGCGCATCGGAAGACAGCGGTCAAGGCAGAGGCGGCGCAGGTCAGCTTCGGCGCGGGCGCGCACCGGGTCCATTCCGCGCCTCAGCCATGACAGACGGTCCGCCGCGCCCCAGTTCTGCAAAATCACCAACGCGCGCAGGGCGGCACAACCGCGCTGATCCAAAAGGACATAGCCAAGTGAACTGCGCACCAGCCCCCAAAGCGGGCCAGCGTCCAGCAAATGCGTGAGATAGGCGAATTCGACCCGGTCAACCCCGGTCATGGGGCGGCCTGCCCGGCTGATCAGCCGGGTCAGGTCCAGCAGGCGATCACGCTTCGTAATGCCCATTCTTGTGCCAGCGCCAAGCGTCCGCGATCATCTGTGGCATGGTCGAGCGGCGCGGCTCCCATCCCAGTTCCTCGCTGGCGCGGGTCGAACCCGAGACCAGTTTGGTCGCGTCCCCTGCGCGGCGGGGACCATCGGTGCAGGGAACGGCCATGTTGGTGACATGACCTGCGGCCTCGATCACCTCGCGGACGGAAAAGCCGCGCCCGGTGCCAAGGTTAAAGACCCGGCTGCCCTTGCCATCGCGGAGCCATTTCAGCCCCAGAACATGCGCATCCACAAGGTCCATGACGTGAACGTAATCGCGGATGCAGGTGCCGTCGGGCGTGTCGTAATCGGTGCCATGAACAGTCAGTCCGGGGCGCTTGCCGTCGACGGCCTCGAGCATGACGGGGATCAGGTGGGTTTCGGGGCGATGGTGTTCGCCCACCTCGCCGTCCGGGTCGGCACCGGCCACGTTGAAATAGCGGAAGATCACCGATTTCAGGCCGTGTGAAGCTTCGAAATCGCGCAGGATGTTTTCCACCGCGCGCTTGGAGCCGCCATAGGCGTTCAGCGGTTCTTGTGGTGTCTGTTCGTCCAGCACGACATTGTCATGCTCGCCGTAGGTGGCGCAGGTCGAGGAAAAGACGAAATCAAGGCACCCGGCGGCGCAGGCGGCTTCGATCAGGGTCAGCGACCCGTCGACATTGTTGCGCCAGTACAGGCCGGGCTTGGCCATCGCCTCGCCCACTTGGGACAGGGCCGCAAAATGCATGACGGCCACCGGTTGCCACTTGGCAAAGACCTCGTCCAGCCGCGCGCGGTCAGAAAGGTCACCCTGTTCGAAGGGGCCGAATTTCACCGCGTCCTGCCAGCCGGTGACGAGGTTGTCATAGGTGACGGGCGTATAGCCTGCGGCGCGTAGCGCCTTGCAGGCATGGCTGCCGATATAGCCGGCCCCGCCCGTCACAAGCACGTGCGACACGGCGTTATTCCGCGGCTTTGCGGCTGATTGCCAGTTCGTCCAGATAGGCGCCCAGATCGTCCTTCAGCTCGTCCCGGGCAAGGCCGAAGGCGACGGTCGCCTGCAAGAACCCGGCCTTGGAGCCGCAGTCGAACCGCTGGCCGTTGAAGCGATAGCCGTAGACGCCGCTGGCGTTGATTTCCTTGTCGATGGCATCGGTCAGCTGAATTTCACCGCCTGCACCGGTGTTCGGGTTTTCGAGGTGATCAAAGACCTCTGGCGTCAGGATGTAACGGCCGATCACGGCAAGGTTCGACGGTGCCTTTTCAGCGGGCGGCTTTTCAACCATGCCCTTGACCTTGACCATGCGGCCCATGTCCTCGTCGATGTCCAGAACGCCATAGGCGCTGACCTTGTCGGTGGGGACTTCCATCGCGGCAACCATGCAGCCGCCGGTTTCCTGATACGCCTCGACCATTTGCTGAAGGCAGGGTTTGTCGGCGGCGATCACGTCGTCGGGCAGCATGACGGCAAAGGGTTCGTTGCCGACAAGCCGGCGGGCGCACCAGATCGCGTGACCAAGACCCAGCGGCTTGTGCTGGCGGATATAGGCGATCTGCCCGGATTCCATGTTCGTCGTTTCAAGGGTGCGCAGCAGGTCATCCTTGCCCTTGGCGCGCAGTTCGTCCTCCAGCTGGGGGGCGTGGTCGAAATAATCCTCAAGCGCGCTCTTGCCGCGCGAGGTGACAAAAATGAATTCCTCGATCCCGGCGGCGCGGGCCTCGTCGATCGCGTATTGAACCAGCGGGCGGTCCACCAGCGTCATGATTTCTTTTGGAACGGATTTGGTGGCGGGAAGAAAGCGGGTGCCAAGCCCTGCCACGGGAAAGATCGCCTTGGTGACTTTCTTTGTCATTACAGTCTCCATCTGTCTTCGCCATCTGGCCGGTGTGGCCGCATATGCGACCTGTTTATCCTACGGCGGGGCAAAAACCTTGGTAAAGTTGTGTTCCCAATATGTCGCGAAGGGTCTTGCGACCCACAGAGGCGCGCTATCCGCGCGGTTTCTGCACTCGCATAATCTCTGACGAGAGGCGAGAAGAAAAGTGCCGCAACCGGATCGCGGGGCCGCCCCGAAGGCTTTGCCCGAAAAGCCCACCGGACTGGAGCCATACCCCTTCGGGTAGGAAGCTCACCCGATGGCGCCGCGCCGTTGGGGAAAAGATGAAAAGGCTGACAATAGCCCCATCGCGAACCGCCTGCGCAGCCTTGGCACGCAGGCGCGCAGCCTGCCACGGGCGGCCCGCCAGATGCACGCGCGGGGCATCGGGGCGACCGGGGAAGGGGAGGAAGGCCTGTGTCGGGGCGGCCATCGGCGGGGTTTCGCCAAAGGTGCGGTTGTTGCCGTCACGCGCCCCGTGACGCAGGCTGCGCATCAGGCGCACCACGTCTGGAGGATCCAGCGGCCCGCGTTGCATGAACCGCAGCAAACGCTGGCGTTGGCCTTGTTCAAAGGCTTGCCATGCAGAGGATTGTTCGGCCTTCGGACAGTGTTTGCGCAGAAAGACCATCTGCGACGCGGCGATCTGGCCAAGGTCGCGCGGGCTGCGGTCGCGATTGCGGCGGGCGCTTTGTGCAAAACCATGATGGACCTGTGCCAAGGGCACCAACGCCGTGCGATGACCGGCTTGCGCAAGGCGCAGGTTCAGGTCTGTTTCATCAAGGTAAAAGCGAAAGGCCGGATCAAATCCGCCCAGCGAGGCCAGGATCTCTCGGCGCAGAGCCATATTGGTGCCTTCGGTCTTGACCGCGTGGCCCGGTGGCGCGTCGGGAACGGCGGGCGATGTATCCGGCAAAGTCAGGTCACGGGCCTGCCCGGTCACGTCGACGCTGCGCGCCCGCCACTGAAAAGAGATGCCATTGCGACCGATGACGTATCCGCCTGTGCAGGCGACGGCGGGGTCAGAAAACGGGCCGGTCAGATGCCGGAGCCAGAGCGGTTCCGGGATAGCGTCATCGTCGATGAAGGCGATTATTTCACCGCTTGCGGCGGATATGCCCAGATTTCGGGCGGCGGAAATATTCGCCTCGTCAAAGCGGAGCAGTTTGAAATGGCTTGCGTCGTGGCGGGCTGCCGTCGCGTCGGCGCCCGCGGGGCAGGCGACGACGATGACCTCGAAAGGCGCGTAGTCCAGTTGCGACACCCCGGTCAGGCACCGCATCAAGGCTGCCGGTCGGTCCCGGCTGACGATGACGATGCTGACCGGTAGGGTCACGAGTGTTCAGGCCTCTTTCAACTCCACACCCGGAGCGTAGGCGATGAAGAACGGATTGGCGAAACCTTCCTTGCCGTAGGCCAGCGGAGTGTGATCGTCGAAACGCACCACCCGACCGCCTGCGCCGTTCAGAACCGCGTGGCCCGCAGCGGTATCCCATTCCATCGTCCGGCCAAGGCGTGGATAGAGGTCGGCCTCACCGGTGGCCACAAGGCAGAACTTCAACGAGGAGCCGGCGCTGGTCATGTCCTTCACGCCATATTTTGCGATATAGTCGTCGGTGGCCTGATCGCGGTGCGATTTCGAGGCGACGACCATCAGCGCGCTGTTGTCCGGGTTGGTGACCTTGATCGGGGTGGTTTCGCCCACGGTTTCCAGTTCCAGCGCGCCGGTTTCCTCGACCGACTGGCCGACAGAGTTGGTGTAGAACATGCGGCCCTTGGCCGGAGCATAAACCACGCCGCGTGTCGGCACGCCGTCTTCGACCAGCGCGATGTTCACGGTGAAATCGCCGCGGCGCTTGATGAACTCCTTGGTGCCGTCCAGCGGATCGACGATCAAAAAGGTCTTGGCGGTGATGTCATGGCTGTCGGCCTGTTCCTCGGTGACCAGAGCCACGTCAGGGAAGGCCTCGCGCAGGCCCGCCGAAATCAGCGCATCGGCCGCTTCGTCCGCGACGGTGACCGGGCTGTTGTCGGATTTGACCATGACTTCGAAATCGTCGGAATTGTAGATCTCCATGATCTTCTCGCCTGCCTCCAGGGCAAGGCGGCGCATCACGGCGGTCAGTTCGGAATAATTCATGACAAGGCTCCAGTCCGCGCAGGGCCACGCGCGGATTTATTGATTTGAAAGCTCATGCGCCTTATGCTGCCGACAATCAAAAACGGCAAGTGTGCGGTCAATCGCAACATCGCACCCGGAGCAGGCAAGATGTTTCAGGTTTCACAACCCCGGTCCCGGCTGGGTTCGTTTGTCTACATACTTGAACTGATCTACCACAATTCCGTCCGCGCCGTCCGCAAGACTCATGGCAACGCCTTCATGGCGATCTTCATGAACATGCTCCAGACGATCATCTTCGTTCTGGCCTTTTACTTCATGTTCCAGATCCTCGGGATGCGCAGCACCGCTCTGCGGGGCGATTTCATGGTCTACATCATGACCGGCGTCTTTCTGTTCATGACGCATACCAAGACACTGGGCGCTGTCGCCGGGTCCGAGGGGCCGGCCAGTCCGATGATGCAGCATGCGCCGATGAATACGGCGATCGCCATCGCCTCGGCCATGATCTCGACCCTCTACATCCAGATCCTGTCGCTGGTGGCGATCCTGTTTGTCTATGACGTGGCCTTCAATCCTTTCGTCATGCAAGAGATCCACGATCCGATCGGTTGCATGGCCATGATCATCCTTTCGTGGTTTTCCGGCGGGGCGATCGGGCTGGTGTTTCTTGCGGCGAAACCGTGGTTTCCGACGCCGGTGGGAATCATTTCGACCATTTACCAGCGGGCCAATATGATCGCCTCAGGCAAGATGTTCGTGGCCAACACGCTGCCCAGCTACATGTTGGTGATGTTCGATTGGAATCCCCTGTTCCACACCATCGACCAGTCCCGGGGATACGCTTTCGTGGATTACAACCCCCGGAATTCCGACTGGGAATATGCTTTCTATCTGAGTATCATTTTGGTCATGATTGGTCTCATGGGTGAGTTCTACACCCGCAAACACGCTTCGGCCTCGTGGAGTGCGCGCCGCTGATGGTCTCGCTCCTCCGGGCTTTGGCGCGGATAGTTAAGGACGAGATAATGAATAGATTTGCGGCAATTTTGATCTGCCTCGCAGGCGCAGCTTCGGCACAGGATTTCCCTGCGCTGTATAATGTCACCGGCGTGGATGACGGCGATGTGTTGAACATGCGCACGCGGCCAACGGAAAACGGCACCGTGATCGGGGCGCTGGCCTTTGACGCCAAGCTGGTCGAAGTGATCGAAGAGGATGACGGCTGGGGCCGCGTCAACGTCGAGGGCCTGTCCGGTTGGGTTCCGCTGACTTCGATGGAACGTCTGGACGGCACGCAAATGCCCGCCGGTTACCAGTTCAAGTGTTTTGGCACGGAACCGTTCTGGAGCGCGACAGTCATTCAGGGGGACAAGATGACCTTTACGCGCCCCGATGATGACGACAAGGCCTTTACCGTCGGCGAACTGACAACCGCTGTCAGCCGTGATCACCCGCATGCCTTGCAAGGGTCCAAGTTGGGCGAAAACGTATCGCTTGTCGTGACACATGAGATCTGCACCGACGGGATGTCCGATTACCGGTTCGGGTTTTCCGGGACGGTCGTGATCGGCGGCTATGACACGCAGGTCTACACCGGCTGTTGCTCGCTCGATATGAACTGAGCGGAGGGACGGTGATGCTGCGATTGATCTGCACCTTGCTTGTGATCGGCAGCACCGCCGTTGCCCAGGACAGCTATCCACGCCTGCATGATGTTGTGGGCGTGGCGCCAGACGACGTGCTGAACGTCCGCGCCGGGCCGGGCGCCAGTCATCCCAAAGTGGGCGAATTGGCCCATGATGCCCGCGGGGTCGAGGTTGTGCGCGCCGAAGGCAATTGGGGTCAGGTCAATGTCGACGGCCTGCCGGGCTGGACCTCGTTGCGCTATCTTGCCCCGCGTGCCGACGGCGATCTGGCGAACACCCGCCGGGTGATCTGTGGCGGGACAGAGCCTTTCTGGGACGTCGATGTTTTTCAGGGCCAAAGCGCCACCGTGAAAACCCCGATGAACTACGACCCGGGCGAGGGGTTTTCGGCCGGGCTGTTCCAGCGGGCGTGGAATCCGTTGGAAAAATACGTTCTGCAAGGCACAGACGGGACGCGCGACCTGACCCTGATCATTGCCAAGACCTATTGCGACAATGGAATGTCCGATGATGAATACGGTTTTGACGCCACGCTGATCGTCTCCGGCCCCGACGGCTATGTCTTGTCCGGCTGTTGTGAACTGACGGACTAGCGCCCGGTCTATGTGACCACGCGCAGGGTCAGGTTGATGCGTCCGCCTTCCGGCAAGAGCGTGCTGGAACCGAACCGGATCCGATCGACGCTATGATGCGCCCTGCGCGCCGTGCCGCCCATCATCACCACGTCACCCGATTTCAACCAGATCGACTCGGTCTTGCCGCCGCGCTCGAGGTTGCCCATGCGAAACAGGCCTTCGTCCCCCAGTGAAACCGAAACGACCGGGCAAGTGAAATCCGTCTCGTCCGCGTCGCTGTGCATGCCCATCTTCGCGCCCTCGCCGTACCAGTTGATGAGGCAGCATTCCGGTTCGCGCGGGCAGTCAGACACCGTGTTCCAGATCGACAGAACCTCTTTGGGAATCGGGGGCCAGGGGGAGCCGTTGGGGTGATTCTCTTCGTAGCGATATCCGCGGGCATCACTGATCCAGCCAAAGCGTCCCGCCGCGCTCATCCTGACGGACATGGGGCCGCGCCGGGTGCTGGGGGTAAAGAGCGGTGCCCGAGCCAGAATTTTGCGCAATCGGGCCACCAGCTCCTCTTGCGCCGGGCGGTCAAGGAAGCCGGGGTATATGACAAAGCCTTTTTGCCGGATCGATGTCGCCATAAGGAGGTTGTCAAGGATTGCAGGCTAGATGCCAACCGGTGTTAGCAAGAAAGCCGTGAAATGCCGCCATCAGGACGCTTGCAGGCCTTCATACCCCTCCTTATATGTCCTCCGAACGCCGGGCACGCCCCCTAATGCGTGCCCAGCGACAACCATACGGGGCTGGATGCCGTAACGGGTCCGTCGCCTCGTGACATCGCCTTGAGAATGAAAGGGATCGAAACATGGGTAAAGTGATCGGTATCGACCTCGGGACCACCAACTCCTGCGTCGCCATCATGGATGGCAGCCAGGCCCGCGTGATCGAAAACTCCGAAGGTGCTCGCACCACCCCCTCCATCGTCGCCTTCACCGAAGATGAGCGACTTGTCGGCCAGCCCGCCAAGCGGCAGGCCGTGACCAACCCGGAAAACACCGTCTTTGCGGTGAAGCGCCTGATCGGCCGCCGCACCACCGACCCCGAAGTGACGAAGGACAAGGACATCGTTCCTTACAACATCGTCGACGGCGGCAACGGTGACGCGTGGGTTGAAATCCGCGGCGAGAAATTCTCGCCCTCGCAGATTTCCGCCTTCACTCTGCAAAAGATGAAGGAAACCGCCGAGAGCTATCTTGGCGAGGACGTGACCCAGGCGGTCATCACGGTTCCGGCCTACTTCAACGACGCCCAGCGTCAGGCGACCAAAGACGCCGGCAAGATCGCGGGCCTTGAAGTCCTGCGTATCATCAACGAACCGACGGCGGCCGCGCTGGCCTATGGTCTGGACAAGAAAGATTCGAAAACCATCGCGGTCTATGACCTTGGCGGCGGTACTTTCGACGTGACCATCCTTGAAATCGACGACGGCCTGTTCGAAGTGAAGTCGACAAACGGCGACACCTTCCTTGGTGGCGAAGATTTCGACATGCGGATCGTCAACTACCTGGCGGGCGAGTTCAAGAAAGAGCACTCGGTCGATCTGACCAAGGACAAGATGGCGCTTCAGCGTCTGAAGGAAGCCGCCGAAAAGGCCAAGATCGAGCTTTCCTCGGCCACGCAGACCGAAATCAACCAGCCGTTCATCTCGATGGGCGCCAATGGCCAGCCGCTGCACATGGTGATGAAGCTGACCCGTGCCAAGCTGGAAAGCCTTGTCGGTGACCTGATCAAGAACTCGATCAAGCCATGTCAGGCGGCGCTGAAGGACGCGGGTATCTCCAAGGACGAGATCGACGAAGTCGTTCTGGTCGGTGGTCAGACCCGTATGCCGAAAGTCATCGAAGAGGTGACCAAGTTCTTTGGCAAAGAGCCGCACAAGGGTGTGAACCCGGACGAAGTCGTCGCAATGGGCGCCGCCATTCAGGCCGGTGTTCTGCAAGGTGACGTCAAGGACGTGGTTCTGCTGGACGTGACCCCGCTGTCGCTGGGCATCGAAACGCTGGGTGGCGTGTTCACCCGCCTGATCGACCGCAACACGACGATCCCGACGAAGAAGTCGCAGATCTTCTCCACCGCCGAAGACAACCAGTCGGCCGTGACGATCCGCGTCTTCCAGGGCGAACGTGAGATGGCAGCCGACAACAAGATGCTGGGCCAGTTCAACCTTGAGGACATCCCGCCGGCGCCGCGCGGTATGCCGCAGATCGAAGTGACCTTCGACATTGATGCCAACGGCATCGTCTCGGTCGGTGCCAAGGACAAGGGCACCAACAAAGAGCAGAAGATCACCATTCAGGCATCGGGCGGTCTGTCGGACGACGATATCGAACGCATGGTCAAGGAAGCCGAGGACAACGCCGAGGCGGACAAGGCCCGCAAGGAGCTGGTCGAGGCCCGCAACCAGGCGGAAAGCCTTATCCACTCGACCGAGAAGTCGATCGAGGATCACGGCGACAAGGTCGATCCTTCGACCGTCGAAGCGATCGAACTGGCCGTCGCTGCGCTCAAGGATGACCTTGAAAAGGATGACATTACTGCCGAGAAGCTGAAGGCAGGCATCCAGAACGTGACCGAAGCGGCCATGAAACTGGGTGAAGCCATCTACAAGGCACAGGCCAGCGAAGGTTCTGACGAGCCCGAAGCCGCCGATGACGCCGCAGGCCCGGGCGACGATGACATCGTTGACGCGGACTTTGAGGATCTCGACGACAACAAGCGGGCGTAAGGCCATCGCCCTCGGAACCAATCTGGGGCCGGTCCGGACACCGGGCCGGCCCCATGACGTTCCGTAACCAGGAGGACGGTCATGTCCAAACGTGACTACTACGACGTGCTTGGCATCGAGCGGGGCGCCTCGGCGGACGAGATCAAGAAAGCCTACCGCAAGAAAGCCAAGGAACTGCACCCGGATCGCAACGCCGACAACCCGGATGCCGAATCGCAGTTCAAGGAAGCCAACGAAGCTTATGACGTCCTGAAGGACGCCGACAAAAAAGCGGCCTATGATCGCTTTGGTCACGCCGCCTTCGAAGGTGGCATGGGCGGCGGTCCGCGTCCCGGTGGCGGCATGGGCGGAAATGCCGATTTCGCCAGCGCCTTTTCGGATGTCTTTGACGATCTCTTCGGGGATTTCATGGGCGGACGTCAGGGCGGACGCCAGCGCGCGGCGCGCGGCGCCGACCTGCGCTATAACCTGCGCGTGACGCTGGAAGACGCCTATAACGGCCTGCAAAAGACAATCAAAGTGCCGACCTCGGTCCAATGCGATTCATGCAATGGATCGGGTGCTGAGGGCGGCGCGGAGCCAACGACCTGCCCCACCTGTTCGGGCATGGGCAAGGTGCGCGCCACCCAAGGGTTCTTTACCGTCGAACGGACCTGCCCGACCTGTTCGGGGCTGGGCCAGATCATCAAGAACCCCTGCAACACCTGTGGCGGCGCGGGCCGCGTGCAGAAAGAGCGCGCGCTTTCGGTCAACATCCCTGCCGGTGTCGAAACCGGCACCCGGATCCGGCTGGCCGGTGAGGGTGAGGCAGGCATGCGTGGCGGGCCTCCGGGCGACCTGTATATCTTTATCGAGGTCGAGCCGCATGAGATCTTTGAGCGTGACGGTGCCGAGCTGCACTGTCGGGTGCCCGTCGCGATGACCGTGGCGGCGCTGGGCGGCGACATTGAGGTGCCGACGATTGACGGCGGTCGCAGCCGGGTCAAGATCCCTTCGGGCAGCCAGTCGGGCCGGCAGATGCGTCTGCGCGGCAAGGGGATGCCCGCGCTGCGTGGCGGGGCGACCGGCGACATGTTCATCGAACTGGCGGTCGAAACACCGGTGAACCTGACCGCGAAGCAAAAAGAACTGCTGCGCGAATTCGAATCGCTGGCCGAGGACAACAACCCGGAATCGCACAGCTTCTTTACCTCGGTGAAGAATTTCTGGGACAGCATGAAAGGTTGAGTTTGGCCTTTCGGGGCCAAGCTGCGTTAACCTCTTGTTCACCAAGCCGGGCCACGATGTCGCCATGACACGTGGCCCTCATTTTTCCGATTCCCAGGCGGCGCTTTTTGACGCCGATGAGGTTGTGGCACGGCCCACACCCGGAGCGGACAAGCTGCCTTCTTATATCAAGGACCACCGCGCGCGCCTGCGTGAACGGTTTCTGGTGGGCGGGGCGGATGCTCTGCCGGACTATGAGATGCTGGAACTGGTGCTTTTCCGGGCGATCCCGCGGCGGGATGTAAAACCACTGGCACGGCAATTGCTGGATTGCTTCGGGGACTTCAACGGAGTCGTTTCAGCCCCGCTTCACCGCTTGCGAGAGGTCAAGGGCGTGGGCGAGGCAGTCGTCACCGAGCTGAAGATCGTCGAGGCTGCCGCACACCGGTTGGCGCAGGCCCGGGTGCTGCGCAAACAGGTGGTCAGCAGCTGGGACGCGCTGCTGGACTATTGCCAGACGACCATGGCGCATCGTGATACCGAACAATTCCGCATCCTCTTTCTTGACCGCAAGAACGTCCTGATCGCAGATGAACCACAAGCGCGCGGCACCGTCGATCACGTGCCCGTCTATCCCCGCGAGGTTGTCAAACGCGCGCTGGAATTGAACGCCTCGGCACTGATCCTCGTTCATAATCACCCGTCCGGCGATCCTACGCCCAGTCAGGCGGACATCGACATGACGGCGCAGATCCAACTGGCGGCAGATGCGCTTGGGATCACGCTGCACGATCACCTCGTCATCGGCAAATCGCGTGAGTTGAGCTTTCGCAGCGAAGGGTTGCTATAGACGCCTCAGCGCAGCCAGACTTCAACCCGGCGATTGACCTGTCGACCCCACGCACTGTCATCGCAGGCCATGGGAAGGGCCTCGCCATAGGCCTGCGTGCCGATTGTGACACGATCTAGATCGGCGGTTTCAGCCGCCGTCACAACTGCGTCACGGACGGCTTCGGCACGTCGCCGGGCGATATCCAGATTCGCTGACGCGGGGCCCACCCCATCGGAAAATCCGACAAACACCAGTTCCCGGCCATCGTGGACGCCGGTTTCCAGCGCATGGGCCAGTGCAAGCACGTTCGAGCGCGATTGCGCGTCCAGCTTAGAAGAACCTGTTTCGAAACGGAAGGTCGTGCTGAGGCGGCGCATCGGCGCCAGATCGGCCACCATCTCCTGAAGAACAACCAGCCCTTCCTCTCCCTCCGCCACGGCGATGGCATTGGCCAGACGGTCGCCCTGACGGTCGAGCGCGATTTCTTCGGGGGCCTGATCGACAAAGCCGGCACGGCGAATGGCCGCCTGCGCGGCGGGGCCGTGGCTGTAGGCAAGGAAATCACGCGCCAGTTTGGGCAGGCGCCGCGCGGGAGAATAGAGAAACATCGGCGCGGTCAGCGGGTAGTCTTCGGTCTTGATGCTGCTGCGCCCGGCGCGCAGCGTAAACCCGCAGGACCCGGTCAGGACTAGCGTTTTGGCCTGTCCGGTCTCGGTGAGGCTGGTCAACCCTATGCCGAAAGGGTCCGCCATGACCGCCCGGACCAGCGACCGGTTGTCGCCGTAGGGTCGGGTGGTTTCGGCCAGAACGCGCCGTTGAGGCCGGAGGAGGCGGTCCTGAAGGCCTTGCACCATACCGGCGCGGTTGTCCCGCAAGTGTACGGTGATGGGCGCGTCCGGCCCGCCGAGTTCGCTCCAGTTGCGGATTTCGCCGGCCAGGATGTCGACCACCTGCGCGATCGACAGGCGATCCAGCGGGTTGCCGGGGGCCACGATCGGCACCATGGCGTCCAGCGCCAGCACGCGGGAACGGTTGGCCTGCGTCAGGTCGCCCAGACCGGCCTCACGGGCCAGTACGGCCTCTTCGGGACGGATTTCGCGCAGGGCCATGGCAAGGTCGGCCTCATCCGCCAGCAAATCGGCAAAGCCGCGGTCCGTGTCGGTGTTGCGCAGCGTAAAGCGACCCAGCAGGCGGCCCGCCGTGCCTTCGTGCAGGGCATAGACCAGCGCCTCACCCTCGGTCCGTCGAGCGTCAAGCCCGTTGCGGCGGGCGAAATCCTCGATCAATGCGGGCAAGAGCGCGCGGCCAAGGGTGGCAGAACCTGAAAAAGTCACATCGGCCACGTAATCGGTCAGCGATGGACAGCCGATGCCGGTGCAGGTCACGCCTGACCCATCAACCGTCAATTCACCAAAGCGGGTTTCGATCCGGTAGAATTCGCCGTCAAAACCAAGAAGCGTTCCCCTGAGCGAAATCGAGCCATCGCGCGATTTCAGCGTGATGTCCTGCGCAAGGGCGATACCGGCCTGCAAAACAAAGAAAAGTGCGGCGAAAACCGCCGCACGATTGATCGACATGAAGTCCCCGTCACCCGTGTGTCATCTGCCCGCGATTGTCAGGTCTTCGACAAGGTTTTTCAACACCAGAAAGTCGCCCAAGGCGTCACATGCGGGCATCTCGATGGCAAGATCCCGGGTCCGCAGGTCTCCTCCCTCGCGGATTTCCAGCGTTTGCGCCTCGACCTTGGTGGCGCAGTTGAGATCGGTGACCTCTGCTTCGACCGACAACAGGATTTCGCCGCTGCGTTGTGCGGTCCCCGCAGGGAAAGAATAGACCTCGACCACAAGCGCATCCGGCGCGTCGGCCCTGCCAAGGCGGGTCAGGAAACCACCCTCGCCGCGTGCGGCAGCGGTCAGGTTGCCCGCGCTTGCGGCCCAGATGTGGCCTTCGCTGAAATACTCGGCCGAAAATTCCCGGGCATGCAATTGCAACCCGGCTTCGCCCTTCCACTGTACCGCCACGCGGTCGTAGAAGGGGAGCGAGCTGACGCCTGCGCTGGTCATGGCGCCGTCGCCGCCCGCGAAACTGGCGATAAAGACCGCTTGTTCGGCAAGCGCGGGTACGGTCAGGAAAAGCGTGCCGTCGGGCTGCATGACCTCGGTGAACATCATGCCCTGATGGTGGATGGTGACCCGTTCGCTGGCGCGACACGGAGCCGTCAACAGAACATCGACCATGGCCCCGGCGGCGGGGGTCGCGGTCATCGTCAGATCACAGGAAAACCCGGCCTCTTCGGGGGCTTCGGGCAGGGCAGTGTCGGGCAGGTCCGGTTCCACGGCGGCCTTGACCACCACTGGTTCCACAGGCAGCGGCGCTTCGGGGGCGCGGTCGGCGGGGATCAGTGGCACGACCGTGGCCGACGAGGTCGGCGTGATCGCGGAAATCTCCAGCTGGACATCGGGGGCCTTGGCGGCGCTTTGCGGCAGGGCGAACCCGTATTGCATCACGTAGCCGGTCCCAAGCGCGCAAGCCAGCGTTGCCGCACCAAGAACGTAACTGGAAAGCCGGGCCATGATCAGACTCCTGTCCTTTTCATTCGATCCCACGATGAGCGGGAAAGATGGCGCGCTTGGGGCGCGGTCGCGGAGTCATTTGGGCCTTTGTCGGGCCTTGGGGCCCCGATCGGGGGCCCCGGAGGGGATCAGCTCAGCTTGCCGTGGCAGTGCTTGAACTTCTTGCCGGACCCGCAGGGGCAAAGATCGTTCCGGCCCGGGTTGCCCCAGGTTTCCGGGTTGTTCTCGTCAAAGCCTTCGGCCGCAGAGGTCTGCGCCCCCGGTGCAGCGGCAGAGGCGTCACCTGCGGGGGCTGCGGCGGCTGCGGCCTGTTCCATCTGGCGGCGCATCTCTTCCTGCTGACGCCGCATTTCTGCGATCATCGCCTGTTGTTCCTCTTCGGACATCGGGCGGACCTTGCTCAGCTGCTCGGTCACGGTTTCACGCAGGCTGTCGAGCATGTTCTCGAACAACTGGAAGGATTCGTTCTTGTATTCGTTCAGCGGATCCCGCTGGGCGTAGCCCCGGAAACCCACGACAGAGCGCAGGTGTTCCAGCGTCAGAAGGTGTTCACGCCACTTGCCGTCGATGGCTTGCAGGACAACCTGCTTTTCGATCTGGCGCATGGTGTCGGGACCAAAGGCCTCGGTCTTTTCGGCCATCATGGCGTCGCTGGCTTCGACCAGACGTTCGCGGATCACGTCCTGATCCACGCCGTCCTCTTCGGCCCAGCCGATGATCGGCAGATCCATGCCCAGTTTTTCCAGCACGGCCGCATAAAGACCGGTCATGTCCCACTGGTCGGCATAGGCCTTGGGCGGGGCATAAACATCGACCAGATCGTCGATCACCTCGTGACGCATATCGGTCGTGATCTCGCTGACGTCCTGCGATTCCATGATCTCGCGGCGTTGGCCGAAAATCACCTTCCGCTGGTCGTTCATCACGTCGTCGAACTTCAACAGTTGTTTGCGGATGTCGAAGTTGCGCCCCTCGACCTTCGCCTGAGCCCGTTCCAGCGACTTGTTCACCCACGGGTGAACGATGGCTTCGCCTTCTTTCATGCCCAGCGAGGACAGCACCTTGTCCAGCCGTTCCGAACCGAAAATGCGCATCAGGTCATCTTCGAGCGACAGGAAGAAGGACGACCGGCCCGGATCCCCTTGACGGCCCGAACGGCCGCGCAGCTGGTTGTCGATCCGGCGCGATTCATGGCGCTCGGTGGCTAGAACGAACAATCCGCCCGCGTCCTTGACCGCCTGTTCGTCGGCCTTGTGCTGGGATTCGATCTCGGCCCGGATTTCGTCGGGGTGGCGGTCGGGATTGGCGGCGATGGCCTCCATCACCTTGAACTCCACGTTACCGCCCAGCTTGATGTCGGTCCCGCGGCCCGCCATGTTGGTTGCAATCGTCACCGCGCCCAGCTTGCCGGCATCGGCGACGATCTGCGCCTCCTGCTCGTGCTGTCGAGCGTTGAGCACGTTGTGTTTCAACCCGGCCTGCGTGAGCATCATGCTCAGCATTTCCGATTTCTCGATCGAGGTGGTGCCCACCAGAACCGGCTGGCCCTTTTCATGTGCCTTGCGGATTTCCTCGACGATGGCTGCGTATTTCTCGGCGCCGGTGCGATAGACGGCGTCATCCTCGTCGATCCGCGAAATCGGCAGGTTTGTCGGGATCTCGACCACGCCCAGACCGTAGATTTCCGAAAATTCCTCGGCCTCGGTGGCGGCGGTGCCGGTCATGCCGGACAACCGGTCATACAGGCGGAAATAGTTCTGGAAGGTCACGCTGGCCAGCGTCACGTTCTCGGGCTGGATGTTGCAGCCTTCCTTGGCTTCGATGGCCTGATGCAGACCGTCGGACAGGCGGCGCCCCGCCATCATCCGGCCGGTAAATTCGTCGATCAGGACAACTTCGCCGTCGCGAACGATATAGTCCTTGTCCTTGGTGAACAGCTTGTGCGCGCGGATCGCCTGATTGACGTGATGCACGATGGTCGTGCTTTCGGGATCATAAAGGCTTTGCCCCTCTTCCAGCAGCCCGCGCTGTTGCAGGATCTGTTCGAGGTATTCGTTGCCTTCGTCGGTGAAGGTGACGTTCCGGGTCTTTTCATCGACGGTATAGTGATCCTCGGCCAGTTCCGGGATCAGCTTGTCGATGGTCTGATACAGCTCGCTGCGGTCGTCCGAGGGGCCGGAGATGATCAGAGGCGTCCGCGCCTCGTCGATCAGGATCGAGTCAACTTCGTCCACCACGGCGAAATAATGGTCGCGCTGGAACATCTGATCCAGCTCGGACTTCATGTTGTCGCGCAGATAGTCAAAGCCCAGTTCGTTGTTCGTCGCGTATGTGATGTCGCAGGCATAGGCCTGTTTCTTCTCGTCATCGGGCTGACGCGGATAGACCACGCCGGTCGACAGGCCCAACGCGGTGTAGACATTGCTCATCCATTCGGCATCACGCTTGGCGAGATAGTCGTTCACGGTGACGATATGCACGCCCTTGCCGGTCAGCGCGTTCAGATAGGCTGGGAAGGTCGCGACCAGCGTCTTGCCCTCACCGGTCTTCATCTCGGCGATATTGCCCTGATGCAGAAAGATACCGCCCATCAGCTGCACGTCGAAGGCGCGCAGGCCCAGTGCCCGCTTGGCGGCCTCGCGGCAGTTGGCAAAGGCCTCGGGCAGCAGCGAGTCGAGGCTTTCGCCCTTTTCGATCCGCTCCTTGAATTCCTGACTTTTGGCGATCAGACCCGCGTCGTCGAGTTTCTCGAACTCCGGCTCCAGCGCGTTGATCTTCTGCACCAGCGGGCGAACCGCCTTGATCTTGCGGTCGTTCGGCGTTCCGAACACCTTGCGCGCGATTTTTCCCAGCATGGTCTGTCGTACCTGTTTCCAGCGTCAAGTGCGGCATCTGCTTGCCCGCCTCGCACATGAGCCATATGACGGAACGAAAAGACCGGCCTCGCAGAGCCTTCCGGGCATGTAAGGGGACGGCTGTACAGTGTCAACGCCGCCCAGGGACGCGGCACCGATCAAGAGGAAGAACCGATGTCGAAAACCCTCATGAAATTGTCCGCAGCGGCGATTGCGCTTTGCGTCGCCCTGCCGGTTGCGGCCCAGGATGCAGATACACCCGCCGAGGTGACCATCGATACCGTGGTTGCCACCGTGAACGGCAAGGACATCACCTTTGGCCACATGCTGATGGCGCGGGCCTCGCTGCCCGAGCGATTCCAGCAGGCGCCGACCGATCAGCTGTGGGAAGGTCTGCTGGAACGCCTGATCCAGTACGAAGTGCTGGCCCAGTCCGACAAGGGTGACGAAACCTTCCGCGTCGCGCTGGCGCTGGACAATGAAAAGCGCGAGCTCATGGCCGCCGAAGCCATGCAGGCCGTGGCCGATGCCGCCGTCACCGACGAGGCGATTGCTGCCGCCTACAAGGCCGACTACGTGGATGCGGATCTGGGGCTGGAATACAACGCCTCGCACATTTTGGTCGAGACCGAGGAAAAGGCCAAGGAACTGGTCGAAGAACTGAATGGCGGCGCGGATTTCGCGGAACTGGCCCGTGCCAATTCCACCGGCCCGACCGGCCCCAACGGCGGCCTTCTGGGCTGGTTCGGCAAGGGGCGCATGGTCAAACCCTTCGAAGACGCCGTGGCCGGTATGGAGGCGGGTGATGTTTCTGCCCCGGTCCAGACGCAGTTCGGCTGGCATGTCATCAAGCTGAATGAAACCCGTGCCATCGACGCGCCCGAGCTTGAAAAAGTGCGCGGCCAGATCGAACAGCAACTGCGTCAGGATGCGGTTCAGGCCTTCATCAAGGAACAGACCGAGGCAGGCGAGGTCTCGCGCTTCGACTATTCCAAGGTCGATACCTCGATCCTGAACAACCTCGGCCTGTTGGCGGACTGATCCGATGCCTCCCCGGTCCCCGCTTGCCCCCGCAGAGTTTCCCGCGCTCCCGATCATCGGGGGCGTGCGTTTCGCCATCGCCGAAGCGGGGGTCCGTTACAAGGGCCGCCCGGACGTGATGCTGGCGCTGCTCGACCCGGGCAGCGTGGTGGCCGGGGTGTTTACCCGCTCGGCCACCCGTTCCGCCAATGTGCTGGATTGCCAGGCCAAGATCGGCGCAGACAGCGCCGCAGGGGCCGCCATCATCGTCAATTCGGGCAACTCCAACGCCTTCACCGGTCGCGCCGGCGAAGGTTCCGTCGCCGCCATCTGTGCGGCGGTGGCCGAACGCACTGGTCTTCCGGCGGCGCGCGTCTTCACCTCTTCGACCGGGGTGATCGGCGAACGCCTGCCGCATGACCGCATCACGGCCAAGCTCGACGAGCTGCATGCCGCGCTCTCGCCCGAGGGCATGGCCGATGCCGCCCGCGCGATCATGACAACGGATACCTTCCCCAAGGCCGCCACGGCGGAAATCGAGGTGGACGGCAAGACAGTGCGCATCGCGGGCATCGCCAAAGGATCCGGCATGATCGCACCCGATATGGCGACCATGTTGGTCTATATCTTCACCGATGCGCGGATTCCGCGCGCCGAACTGCAATCCATGGTGTCCGAACTGAACGACAAGACGTTCAACAATATCACCGTGGACAGCGACACCTCGACCTCGGACACGCTGTTGATGGCGGCGACCGGCGCGTCGGGAGTCGATGTCACCTGGAATGCGGAATTCACCCAGGCGCTCTATGGCGTGATGCTCGATCTCGCCCATCAGGTCGTGCGCGATGGCGAAGGCGCGACCAAGTTCGTGACCGTGCATGTCTCTGGCGCCGCAAGTGAATCCGATGCGCGCACCCATGCATTGGCCATTGCCAACTCGCCGTTGGTCAAAACCGCGCTGGCGGGTGAGGATCCGAACTGGGGTCGCATCGTCATGGCTGTCGGCAAGTCCGGCGCCGCCGCTGACCGCGACCTGCTCTCGATCCGTTTCGGTGACATCACTGTGGCCGAAAAAGGCTGGGTCGCCGAAAGCTATCGCGAGGAACAGGGCGCAACCTATTTCAAAGGTCAGGAAATCGACATCAACGTCGACATCGGCCTCGGGCAGGGGCAGGCGACCGTCTGGACCTGCGACCTGACCCACGGCTACATCCAGATCAACGCCGATTACCGGTCCTGATCCAATCCGGGGGGGGCCAAAACGCCCCCCTTTCTTCTGTCCTGAAATATCCCGGGGAGCGCGAGGGGCTGGCCCCTCGCCCTGTCCGCCCAGCAAGAGCGCACCGCAGCATGAAGATCATCCTCGTCTCCGCCGTCGCCCTGATCGATGCCGATGGCCGTGTCCTTCTCGCTCAACGTCCCGAAGGCAAAAGCATGGCCGGTCTCTGGGAGTTCCCCGGCGGCAAGGTCGAGGCGGGCGAAAGCCCCGAGGCCGCGCTGATCCGAGAATTGCACGAGGAACTGGGAATCGAAACCTGGTCCAGTTGCCTTGCGCCGCTGACTTTCGCCTCGCACGCCTATGATGATTTCCATTTGCTGATGCCGCTTTTCGCGTGCCGCAAATGGGGTGGCATTCCGCAATCAAAAGAGGGGCAGGCTTTGAAATGGGTGCGCAAGGAAGACCTGCGCAGCTATCCCATGCCGCCTGCCGATATTCCCCTGATCCCGATTCTCAGGGACTGGCTTTGATCAAGCGGCATTGCCCGGATTTCTGCCTATCGGTCGGCGTTGATCGGTAACTGCCTGAAAATTGGTCGCCTTTGCCTGCGACTTTGGCACAATTGCGTCATTTTTGTGACGCGAGGGCGTAGAACTGTTTCCACATTCGCTCTAGATTTTAGGCAATGGGACACTTGGAGACGCGTTATGCTCAAGACAATCGTGATCGGTAGTTGTGTGTCAGTTCAGGGCTTTCTGGAAAAGACCTTTCCCGATGGCCGTATCTCTGTCCGTGTCGGGCAGAATGTTTATGTCGGCAAGCCCGCCGGATAATTAGCCGGATTTTCGATCCGGCCAGAGTCAGTTTGCGGGGGCAGGGCGGTGCGCTGTCCCCGTTTTCAATTTCAGGGCGTCCAATTCAGCCGCCATGTCGTCGGCCAGATCGTTCAGCGCTTCTGGTGCAATCGCCCGCTGTGCTTCGATCCGCAAGGCGGTCAGATTGGCCTGAAAACGGCGGGCCAGACGTTTTGTATCCGCGTCCGCCGGCAGTTCGCCCGCGGTTTTGGCCGCTTCGAATGCGGCACGGAAATGTTCCGTCATATCGTCGAGGTAACCACGCGCCTTTTCACTAAGGGCGGCTTCTCCGGCGGTGGTTTCCAGCATCGTGCGTACGACCATGCAGGCCTGTCGCCGGGGATCGTCCAGTTCGGCCTTGGCAAAGGATCGCAGGAACTGCGCAAGCGCATCCAGTGGCGAGCCGTCTTGGGCAAGCAGGGTCTGTAACACCTGCGTATTGCGCTGGTAGTAACGCTCCAGCACTGTCAGAAACAGCGCCTCCTTGCTTTTGAAGGCCGCATAGATGCTGCCGGGCTTCATTCGCAAAGCGCCTTCCAGATCCTTCAAAGAGGTGGCGTGATAGCCTTTTCGCCAGAATAGCGTCAGGGCAGCATCCAGTGCTGTATCGCGGTCATAGGGGCGTGCGCGTGTCATGTAGGGGATATAGGGCCAAATCGCTCTGTTGTCGTGGCCTTGTGATCCCGGCTCACGTTTGAGTGATTGCTCAAAATCGTCATTGAGTGATCACTCAAGTTGACTATGTCTCGTTCATCGACGGACCAGCCCGGTTCGCCCAAAGGAGAGACTGATGACCGATTTCACCTTCCACGATGAAACCACCGCCCCCGACGCCTCCAAGCCGTTGCTGGAAAAATCCAAGGCCGCGTTTGGCCGTCTCCCGGGGTTGCACAAGGTGATGGCGGAATCGCCTGAGTTCCTCGAAGCCTACCAGACGCTGCACGCCCTGTTTCAAAAGACCAGCTTCGACAAGGACGAACTGACCGTCGTCTGGCAGGCGATCAACGTGGAAAACGAATGCCATTACTGCGTTCCCGCGCACACTGGCATTGCCAAGCAGATGGGCGTTGACGATGCCGTTATCAACGCGCTGCGGGACGAAACCCCTTTGCCCACGTCCAAGCTGGAGGCGCTGCGGACCTTCACGCTGCAACTTGTGCGCCAGCGCGGTTTCGTGGCGGACGAAGACGTGCAGGCTTTCCTTGACGCAGGCTATACCCGTCAGAACATCCTCGAAGTGATCCTTGGCTACAGCCAGAAGATCATGTCGAACTACACCAACCACCTTGCCAAGACTCCGGTGGACAAAGTGTTCGAAAAATTCGCCTGGACCAAGACTGACAAGGCGGCCTGATCGCCGCCTTACCGATATGAACGCAAAAGGCCGGCGCGATGCGCCGGCCTTTCTGGTTTGATATGCCCAAGTGTCAGTCGAGCGTCCGTTCGATCTCTTCGCGCTCGAAGATTTCGATGACGTCGCCGGGGCGGATGTCGTCGTAGTTCTCAAAGGCCATGCCGCATTCCTGGCCCGACTGGACCTCGGCAACTTCATCCTTGAAGCGCTTGAGCGTCTTCAGCGTGCCTTCGTGGATCACCACGTCGTCGCGCAGCAGGCGCACACCGGCCGACCGGCGGGCGACACCTTCGGTGACGAGACAGCCGGCAACCTTGCCGACGTTGGACACCTTGAAGACTTCCTTGATCGAAGCGTAACCGATGAAGTTCTCGCGGATTTCGTTCGACAGCAGGCCCGAGGCCGCCGCTTTCACATCGTCGACGAGATCGTAGATCACCGAATAGTACCGGATTTCCACGCCCTTTTGGTTGGCCGCGTTCCGTGCGGGTGCATTGGCACGCACGTTGAAGCCGATCACCGGACAGCCCGACGCTTCTGCAAGGCCGACGTCGGTCTCGGTGATCGCGCCCACGCCATAGTGGATCACGCGCACGCGGACCTCGTCGTTGCCGACTTTTTCCAGCGCCTGAACGATGGCTTCGGACGACCCCTGCACGTCGGCTTTGACGATAACGGGCAGTTCGCTGACGTTCTCGTCGTCTTTCGCCTTTTGCAGCAACTGGTCCAGCGTGGTGGCCGCACCGGCGGCGGCACGCTTTTCCTTGGCCAGATTGGCGCGGTACTCGGCGATCTCGCGGGCCTGTGCCTCGGTCTCGACAACGTTGAGAACGTCGCCTGCCTCGGGGGTGCCGTTGAGACCCAGAACTTCGACCGGAACCGACGGGCCAGCCTCTTTGACGCGCTCGCCCTTGTCGTTGATCAGCGCACGGACCTTGCCGTACTGCTCACCCACTACAAAGATGTCACCCTGTTTCAGGGTGCCGCGCTGCACCAGAACGGTGGCAACGGGGCCGCGACCCACGTCCAGCTGTGCCTCGATCACGGCACCTTCGGCGGCGCGGTCGGGGTTGGCTTTCAGTTCAAGGATCTCTGCCTGAAGCGCGATGGCTTCCAAGAGTTCGTCGAGGCCCTGACCGGTGATGGCCGAAACTTCGACATCTTGCACTTCACCCGAAAGCTCTTCGACGATGACTTCGTGTTGCAGCAGGTCGGTCCGGACCTTGGTCGGGTTGGCCGAGGGCTTGTCGACCTTGTTGATCGCCACGATCATCGGCACTTCGGCCGCCTTGGCGTGGTTGATCGCCTCGATCGTCTGCGGCATCACCGCGTCGTCGGCAGCGACGACCAGAACGACGATATCCGTCACCTGGGCCCCGCGCGAACGCATCGAGGTAAAGGCCGCGTGGCCGGGCGTGTCGAGGAAGCTGAGGACCGCACCGCTGTCAGTGGTCACCTGATAGGCACCGATGTGCTGGGTGATGCCGCCGGCTTCGCCCGCGGTCACCTTCGCATCGCGGATCGCATCCAGAAGCGAGGTCTTGCCGTGGTCGACGTGGCCCATGATCGTGATGACCGGGGGCCGCGGCTTCAGGTCTTCGTCCTTGTCCTCGACTTCCTTGATGACGTCTTCGACGTCAGCGTCAGAGACACGGGTCACCCGGTGGCCGAATTCCTCAATGATGAGTTCGGCGGTATCGGCGTCGATGGTCTGGTTCTGGGTCGCCATGATGCCGTTCTGCATCAGGGACTTGACCACATCGGCGACCTTTTCGGTCATCCGGTTCGCCAGTTCTGCAACGGTAATGGCTTCGGGCAGCTGAACGTCGCGCGTGACCTTTTCACGGTTCTGCGCGCCACCCATGGCCTTTTGACGGGCACGTTCCTGCTTGCGCTTCATCGAAGCCAGAGACTTCTGACGCCCGCCTTCGCCGCCAAGGGCCTGATTCAGGGTCAGCTTGCCCGAACGACGGTTGCCGTCGTCGCGGCCACGGCCACGGCCACGATTCTGGTCGTCGCGGTTGTCGCGTTCCGGAGCGCGGCGCGGGGCCTCGTCCTTTTTGGGCTTGGCGCGGGCCTGATCGTCGGCCTTGGGCGCAGGCTGTGCGGCAGCCGCGGCAGCCGCTTTGGCGGCTTCCTCGGCTTCGCGCTTCTTGCGCTCTTCTTCCTCGGCCTTGCGCTTCAGCGCTTCCTCGGCTTCGCGCTGTTCGCGCTCTTTCTGTTCTTTCTCGGCGCGGAGGCGCTCACGCTCTTCGGCGCGGGCCTTTTCCTCGGCTTCGCGTTTGGCGGTTTCTTCCGCCTCGCGGGCCTTCGCGGCCTGCAATGCCTTCAGGCGGCGTTCCATCTCGGCGTCCGAGATGCCAGCCGGGCGCTTGCCGCCCGATCCACCAACCGGGCCGCCCTTGCCGCCCGCACCACCGGCGCCGGGCTTCGGCACCACGACGCGCTTGCGCTTGGTCTCCACCACGACGTTCTTGGTGCGGCCATGGCTAAAGCTCTGCTTTACGCTCCCGGAACGGGGACCGCCACCACGCACACCCAAGGTCTTTTTACCGTCGTTATCGCTCATAAAGCTTCTTCATCCTTTCCGGTGGCCCCTGCCACCGCGATCCGCGTCAGATCCGACGCGTACACCCTTCAAGCGTTGGGCTTCCTCTACAATACGCGGCACGAGTCCGCCAGAGCCTAGCGCCGCATGTATGACAGTTTGTCGACCGAAGGCCGCGCCAAGCTCGTCTGCCGTCAACCAACCGATGTACCGCCCGCCATATGGCGTGGACAGTTTCGACTTGCCTCGTCCCGATCCGTCTTCGGCCTGGATCAATACAGAGGCCTCTTCCATCTGAAGCCAGGACTTGACCTTCTCATAGCCCGAGACGGCCTCGCCCGACTTGCGCGCCAATGAAATCAGGTCAACGACCCGTTTCACCAGCATCTGTTCGATCAGATCGGACAGCCCGTCGGGGACTTTCACAGGCTGTTTCATGGCCCGGCTGAAAAGCCCCTTTGCGGCTGCCTTCTCGATAGCCGCCCGGTTGGCGGACACATATAGTCCGCGTCCGGGCAATTTACCAGCCAGATCCGGCACGATCCGTCCGTCCGGGCCCAGGACAAAGCGGATCAGCCCGTCTTTCGGTTGCACCTCGCCGGTGGCGATGCACTTCCGTTCGGGTCCGTCGTCCTGGGTTTTGGCCCGTCCGCCGCGAGTCATGCTGGTCTTATGCCTCCTGCTCTTCGTCGCCGTCTTCGGCGAATTCCTCGTCGCCTTCCTCGGCCTCGGCTTCCAGTTCGGTCGGATCGACCCAGCCCAACAGGACGCGGGCGGTCATGACCATGTTCTGCGCCTCTTCGAGGTCTACTTCGAACTTCTCCAGCAGGCCGTCGTCCTTGGTCCGCTGGCCGTCAACCGTGGTCCAGCCACCGGCCAGTTCCCAGTCGGCGCAGGTTGCAAAGTCTTCCAGCGTCTTGATTCCATCCTCGGCCAGTGCCTCGACCATTTGCGGGGTCAGGCCTTCGAAGTTGATCAGGCTGTCGTCCACGCCCAGTTCGCGGGCACGTTCCAGCGCCTTGCGGGCCTGTTCTTCCAGGAACTCGCGGGCACGGGTTTGCAGCTCTTCTGCGGTACCTTCATCGACACCGTCGATGACCAGCAGTTCGTCGAGTTCGACATAGGCGACTTCTTCGAGGTTGGTGAAGCCTTCCGAGACCAGAAGCTGGGCAAAGAATTCGTCGAGGTCCAGCGTTTCCATGAACAGCTTGGTGCGTTCTTCGAACTCGGCCTGACGGCGCTTGGATTCTTCTTCCTCGGTCATGATGTCGATGTCCAGACCGGTCAGCTGGCTGGCCAGACGCACGTTCTGACCACGACGGCCGATGGCCAGCGACAGCTGTTCGTCGGGCACGACCACCTCGATTCGCTCGGCGTCTTCGTCCAGAACCACCTTGCTGACTTCGGCCGGTTGCAGCGCGTTCACAAGGAAGGTCGGCACATCCTCGTTCCACGGGATAATGTCGATCTTTTCGCCCTGAAGTTCGTTCACAACGGCCTGTACGCGGCTGCCGCGCATACCGACGCAGGCACCCACCGGGTCGATGCCGCTGTCATAAGAGATAACGGCGATCTTGGCGCGCGAACCGGGGTCGCGGGCCACGGCCTTGATCTCGATGATGCCGTCGTAGATCTCGGGCACTTCCATCTTGAACAGTTCGGCCATGAACTGCGGGTCGGTGCGCGACAGGAAAATCTGCGGGCCGCGCGTTTCGCGGCGCACGTCCTTGATGTAGCAGCGGATGCGGTCGCCGGGGCGATAGCTTTCGCGGCCGATCTTTTCGTTGCGGCGCAGGATGGCTTCGCCACGGCCCACGTCGACGATGACGTTGCCGTATTCTTCGCGCTTGACCAGACCGTTGATGATCGTGCCTGCGCGATCCTTGAATTCGTCGTACTGGCGGTCACGCTCGGCTTCGCGGACCTTTTGCAGGATCACCTGCTTGGCCGACTGTGCTGCGATCCGGCCCAGTTCCACCGGCGGAACCTCTTCGGAAAAGACATCGCCCACCTGCGGGTCGGCCATGTACTGCTTGGCCTGCTGGACGGTCATTTCGGCCTGGTAGTTTTCCAGTTCCTCGTCTTCGACCACGGTGCGGACGCGCGTGAATGTGGCCTTGCCGGTGCGGCGGTCGATCGACACGCGAATGTCCATCTCGGCGCCGTAACGCGACTTGGCGGCACGGGCGAGGCTCTCTTCCATCGCTTCGACGACCAGACCGGGGTCGATCATCTTTTCGCGTGCCACCGCCTCGGCGGTCTGCAAAAGCTCAAGCTGGTTAGCAGAGGTAATTGCCATTGTTCTTACTCCTCGTCCCGAGACGGCTCGGTCTCGATCTCGTCAAACTTGCTCTCGTCCAGTGTCTCGCTTGATCCGTCGGTGCCCGCCTTCTTGCGCGCCTTCAGCATCAGGCGGATCAGCTCGTCGGTCATCACCAGCTTGGCATCGGTCAGCCAGTCGAACTCCAGCCCGATGGTGCCTTCGTCAAGGTTGATCAGCACTTCGCCATCCTCGACACCGGCCAGGACGCCGCGAAAGCGTTTGCGACCCTCGATCATCTCGTCGGTTTCCAGCTTGGCCTCGTAGCCTTCGTAGGTGTCGAAATCCTTGAGCCGCGTTAGCGGGCGGTCGATGCCGGGGCTCGACACTTCCAGCGTGTAGGTGTCGATGATCGGGTCTTCGACATCCAGCACAGCGCTGACGGCGGTCGAGATCTCGGCGCATTCGTCCACCTCGATCCCGCCCTGCGGGCGTTCGGCCATGATTTGCAGGGTCGGCACCTGTCCGCCCATCAGGCGGATGCGCACCAGCTCGAAACCCATGTCCTCGATCACCGGCTGAACAATCTCGGCCAGGCGCTTGTCCATACCGGTCTTGGCGATCAGGTTGGTCATATCGGTCACTTGCCTTTCGGGCACAAAAAAAACGGGCCAGCGGCCCGTTGAACGTTTCGGTGGGCGCCGGGTGCCGGCGCGCCGCTGTTGATGCGGATATAGGCGGGAGAGCCGTGAAACGCAAGCGGATTCGCGAAAGCGCGCCGCATCCCGCCGGACCCCGCCGGTTTGCGGTCAGGTCATCACGTCCGGCGCGGTTCTTCCGCTCCGCTCTTTCAGCCCTGTCAGCATGTCCACCGCATCGGCCAGAAACTGCAACGCGGCCTGCGTTTCGATCTCCAGATCTCCCTCCGCGGGTTCGTATCTTTCGAGGTAGACGCGGATTGTTGCGCCCTCGGTGCCGGTGCCCGACAGGCGCATGACCGCTCGTGCGCCATCTTTGAAAAAGATCCGCACCCCCTGATTTTCCGAGACAGAGCCATCGACCGGATCAGTGTAGGAAAAGCTGTCGATCCGCTCGACACCCTCGGGCAGAGTCTGATCGGCACGGGCCGCCAGATCGGCCATGATGCCCTCGGCAGCGGCTTTGTCGACGGCCTCGTAATCGTGGCGGGAATAGTAGTCGCGACCGTAGGTCCGCCAATGGTCGTGCAGGATCTCCTGAACCGACACCTTGCGCGCCGCAAGGATGTTCAGCCACAAGAGCACCGCCCACAAACCGTCCTTTTCGCGGACGTGATCGCTCCCTGTGCCGGCGCTTTCCTCGCCGCACAGTGTTGCCCGGCCAGCGTCCAGAAGGTTGCCAAAGAATTTCCACCCGGTCGGCGTCTCAAAGGCTTCGATGCCCAATCGCTCGGCCACCCGGTCCGCGGCGCGGCTGGTGGGCATGGACCGGGCCACTCCGGCCAGACCGCGCGCATAGCCGGGCGCAAGATGTGCGTTGGCGGCCAGCACGGCAAGACTGTCCGAGGGGGTGACATAGATACCCTTGCCAAGGATCATATTGCGGTCGCCATCCCCGTCCGAGGCGGCGGCGAAATCCGGCCCGTCGGCGGACATGACCAGATCGACCAGCGGCTTGGCCCAGATCGGGTTCGGATCCGGGTGTCCCTTGCCGAAATCGACCAGGGGCACGCCGTTCAGCACCGTTCCCTCTGGCGCGCCCAGGATACCTTCGAGGATTGCCGTCGCATAGGGGCCGGTGACCGCGTGCATGGCATCGAACCGCAGGGTAAAGCCGCCCGCGATCATGGCGCGAATGGCGTCAAAGTCGAACAAGTCCTGCATCAGCGCGGCGTAGTCGGCAACGGGGTCGACGATCTCGACGATCATGTCGGCCAGTTGGACCTCGCCAATGGCGGAAAGGTCAAGGTCCGCTGTCTCCAGCGTCGTGTATTCGGATACGGTTTTGGTCTGGTCAAAGATCGCGGCGGTGACACCTTCGGGGGCCGGTCCGCCATTCGAAATGTTATATTTCAGGCCAAAATCCTCGTCGATGCCGCCTGGGTTGTGGCTGGCCGAGAGAATCAGGCCGCCGTCGGCCCCGCGCTTGCGGATCAGGTTCGAGGCAGCGGGCGTCGACAACAACCCGCCTTGTCCGACGATGCAGCGGGCCGCGCCCTGCGCCGCGGCCATTCGCAGGATGATCTGAATCGCTTCGGCGTTGAAATAGCGACCATCGCCACCCACCACCAAGGTCTTGCCGGTGACACCGTCGATGGCGTTGAAAATGGCCTGAACGAAAGCCTGGACATAGCCGTCCTGCATGAAGACCCGGGTTTTCTTGCGCAGGCCGGAGGTGCCGGGCTTTTGCCCGTCGAACGGCGTGAGGGGGCGGGTAATCGGCGTCATGGAAAGAGTCCTTGTCTATGCGTTGCTGCCGCGATCTGCGGGCATGAAAGCTTGGATGCGCGACGCGGGCAATGCGTCACCCAGTTGCTCGACCGTTATCGGCAGGCGGCGGCGCCAGTTGGGGTGTTCGGACACAGTGCCGGGCAGGTTCTGCGCGTCCAGACACCCCAGAAGGTCGTCCAGTTGCAGCGCGACCAGCGCCGAGGGCGCGGTGCACAGCCGCGCCTGTACCGTTTCGGCAATCGTCCGGGCGCTGGCCAGCGGCGGCAGTTCGCAAAGGTCACGCAGGCCCGCGCGTTGCCGGGCGCGTTCGTCGTGACGGGCGCGGGCCTGTCCGCCGGACAGCCATCCCATGCGTTGCCACCATGCGATGTCCTGCCCGTACCAGAACCCGCGCAACGTTGGCGTGTCGTGGGTGCCGAAACAGGCCAGCGCGAAGGGGCGCAGGTCGCGCGGATCACAAAGCCTGCCATCCTCGGCGGTTTCATATTGCCAGACCGCATAGCTGAGCAGTCCGGCGCGGTTCAGTGTTTCGCGGAAGCCATCCGGCACAAGGCCCAGATCCTCTCCGACCACAAGACAGTTGGCCCGCGCAGCTTCGATGGCGATGACGGCCAGCAAGCTTTCGAAAGGCTGGGAAACATAGCCGCCCGGGCTGCCGTCGTCGGGGATCCAAAAGCTGCGCAACAGGCCCAGCGCGTGATCGACCCTGAGGATTCCCGCCTTGGCCATCAGCTTGCGCAGCATGGCCCGCAGCGGCCGGTAATGCGCGGCACGCAACCGGGCGGGCGCATGGGCAGCGAGGTTCCAGCTTTGGCCCTCGGGGTTCAGGTGATCGGGCGGCGCACCTATCGTCACGCCGCGCGCGATGGTGTCGCGGTGCATCCATGCCTCGGCCCCGCCGGGGCGCGCGCCCACGGCAAGATCAAGATACAGGCCGAACCCCATGCCCGCCTCTAGCGCGGTGTCCTGCGCGGCGTCGATCTGGGTTTCGGCCCGCCATTGCAGCCACTGGTGAAAGGCCACGTCCTCGGCTGCGGCGCGCGCCGCGTCGGGGCCGGGTTTGCGCAAATTGGCGGGCCATTGGCGGAAATCTTCGCCGTGGTGGGTGCTCAGCGCCTCGAATTGGGCAAAGGTATCCAAAGCCGCACCGCCTGCGGCGCGGAACTGTTGAAAAGCCTTCCGTTCGGGTGCGATGGCCGTACCGAACTTTGCGAATTCGGCCTTAAGGGCGCCCCTGTGGCGGCGGCGGAAACCATCATAATCGATCAATGCATCCGCCGGGGTTGGCCCCAGACCTGCGCGCGGCGCGATGTGATCGGTGCTGAAGAAGCCGCGATGGGTGGGCGAATAGGGGCTGATCATCTCATCCGCAGCCCATCCCAGCGCATGGATCGGGTTCAGGCCAAGGAACTGCGCCCCAGAGGCGGCAAGCCCTTTCAGCGCCGCAGGCAGATCGCCATAGCTGCCCAGGCCGCCGTTGTGCGCCGACCGCAGGCCATAAAGCGCGCCGCAAACGCCCCAGCCCTTGGCCCGGCCTGTCAGAACGCTGACGCCCGGCGCCTGGTTCGGCATGGACAGCACCAGCGATTCGGTATGCCGGTCCGGGGCCGCCGCGTGCAGGATGAAATAGCCGACCTCCATCGGGGCCATTTCGATGTGATCCTCGGCGCGTCCGGACTGAACTTCGGCACCGGCTTCGTCCAGCAAAAGCCAGTCGCAGGGGGCGGCTACCGGCAGGCGCAGCGCGGCCCCGGCGCGGGTCAGGATTTCGGGCGGCAGGTGCGCCTCGTCGTGGCGGGCGCGCGTTTCTGCCAGCGCCTCGGCCACCATGGCGGGCGTCTCTGCCGCAACGCCCATCCCGCCCAACAGCGCCCTTAGCGTGTCGGGAACGGCGGCATGTTCGGTGCCTTGCAGGTCATGAAAGGACAGGTGAACCCCGTAGGCTCGCGCAAGGCTGCGCAGGCTGTCGTCGGCGCCGGTCATGATCTTTTCTCCGGATGGCGGACAAAGCCCGCGACGCTGAAGGCGGCGACGGAGACCGTCGCCTCGGTGATCTCTTGCGGGATCTGACGGGCCAAGGAGGTGTCGATTTCGCGCCGCCATGTCCCGCCCTCGGGGGCCGGCAGTTCCAGCGTCTGTTCCAGACCTTCGCGGTTGAATGCCAGAAGGATCTCTTCGCCGTCGGCACAGCCCGCCGGGGTTTCGGCGCAGCCGCGCAACAGCAGACAAAGCGAGGAGAGCCCTGGATCGCGCCAGTTCAGCGCGCTGCCGTCGAACCCACGCCATTCCACATCTGGCGTGCCGTCATCCCGCTGGACCCCGTGCAGGAAACGGGTTTGCCGCAAGACGCCATGTGCCTTGCGAAAGGCGATCAGGGCGGCGGTGAACCGGATCAGGTCGTCGTCCATGGTGTCCCAATCCAGCCAACTGATCGGGTTGTCCTGACAATAGGCATTGTTGTTGCCGCCCTGCGAATTGCCGCCTTCGTCCCCGGCAAGGATCATCGGTGTGCCCTGAGACAGCAGGACAGTCGCCAGCATGTTGCGCACCCGCTGGCGACGGGCCGCAAGGATCGTTTCGTCGCGGGTTTCGCCTTCTTCGCCAAGGTTGTCCGAATAGTTCGAGTGATGCCCGTCGCGGTTACCTTCGCCGTTGGCCGCGTTGTGGCGTCGGGAATAGGCCGTCACATCGGCCAGCGTGAACCCGTCGTGCGCCGCAGCGAAATTGACCGAGGCCCACGCCTGTCGGCCCCGCGTGTCGAACAGGTCTGCCGTTCCCAATAGCGCCGACCCAAGATCCTGTGCCGCGTGCCCGTCGCCACGCCAGAATCGCCGGACCGTGTCGCGAAACCGGTCGTTCCATTCCGCGAATTCGGGCGGGAACTGGCCCAGCCGATAGCCGCCATGTCCAAGGTCCCATGGTTCGGCAATCAGCTTGACCTCCGCCAGCACGGGATCCTGCCGCAGCGCATCCATGAAACCGCCTTGCCGGTCGAACCCGTGACGTTCCCGACCCAGTGCCGTGGCAAGGTCAAAACGGAAACCGTCAACGCCCATGCATTCGACCCAGAACCGCAGGGAATCGAGGATCATGCGCAAGACAAAGGGGTGATCGGTGTTCAGCGTGTTGCCGGTGCCGGTGTCATTGACATAGAACCGCGGCTGCCCTTCGACCAGCCGGTAGTACGAGGCATTGTCCAGCCCGCGAAAGGCAAAGGTCGGGCCAAGGTGATCGCCTTCGGCCGAGTGATTGTAGACCACGTCCAGCACCACTTCGATCCCGGCGGCGTGAAAACGGTCCACCATTGCGCGGAATCCGGCGACGCCCGACGGGCCAAGATACCTCGGTTCGGGGGCAAAGAAGGCGGCAGTGTTATAGCCCCAGTGGTTGACCAGCCCGCGACCGGTCAGCGCGTTTTCCGACCGGATGGCCTGCACCGGCAAGAGTTCAACCGTGGTGATGCCCAGACGGGTCAGATGCTCCAGCATGGCGTCCGAAGCCATACCATCGAAGGTGCCTCGCAACGCCTCGGGCACTTTCGGGTGCCGGATCGTGCTTCCGCGCACATGCGCTTCGTAGATGATCGTGTCGCCCCAGCCACGGCGCAGGTTGCGCGCGTCGGTCGGATACTCTTCCGGGGCCCAAACGACGGATTTCGGCGTGTGCGGAGCGCTGTCCATCGGGTTCAGCGACAAGTCGGCATCGGGCGACCCGGTGCTATAGCCGAAAGTGGCGGGATGGGTGGTAAAGCTGCCGTGCAGGCTGCGGGTGTAAGGATCCAGAAGCAGTTTGTTGGGGTTGAAACGATGGCCGCGGTCGGGCGCAAAGGGGCCGTGTACGCGATAGCCGTACAGCGCCCCGGGTTTCAGACCGGGCACATAGCCGTGCCAGACCGCGCCCTGCCGGTCGGGCAAGGGCAGACGCTGAAGCTCTTTTTTGCCGTCGGGCGAAAAGAGGCAAAGTTCGACCCGCTGCGCGTGGTCCGAGAACAGCGCGAAATTCGTGCCGTCGCCATCATACCGCGCGCCCAGCCGGTTCGGGCGTCCTGACCGGATCCCGTATGTCCCGACATTGGCGGATGTCATGCGACAAGCTGTGTGTACATCTGGACGTATTCCCGGGCCGAGCTTTCCCAGCCCACCGGATGCCGCATCGCCGATACTTGCATGGCCCGCCATGTTTCGCGGTCGGCAAAGGCGGCGGTGACGCGGGCGATGACCTGTTCGATCCCCGCGACCGAGACATCGTCAAAGACAAAGCCCGTGGCGACCCCCGCCGCCAGTGCGGCATGATTGGCGTCGACCACCGTATCCGCCAGACCGCCGGTGCGGGCGACCACAGGCAGCGTGCCATAGCGAAGACCATAAAGCTGGGTCAGACCGCAGGGTTCGAAACGCGAGGGGATCAGGATGGCATCGGCTCCGCCTTGCAGCAGGTGCGAAAACGCCTCGTCATAGCCGATGTGGACGCCGACCTTGCCGGGATAGCGGCTCGCGGCCTCGGAAAAGGCGCGTTCAAGCAGTGGGTCGCCAGAGCCCAGAAGCGCCAGTTGCCCCCCGCCTTCGACCAGCGCGGGCAGGGCACCTGCCAAGGCATCCAACCCTTTTTGCAGCGTCAGCCGGCTGATGACGCAGAACAGCGGCCCGTCGTGATCCGGGTTCAGCCCCAACCTGCGACAGACTTCGTCCCGGTTGGTGATCTTTCCGTTCAGCCGCTTGGGGCCAAAGCGCGCGGACAGTTCCGGGTCCGTCCTTGGGTTCCAGGTTTCGATGTCGATGCCATTCAGAATGCCGGTCAGGTCGGCGGCGCGGCTGGCCAGAACGCCGTCCAGTCCCATGCCGAACTCCGGTGTCAGAATTTCACGCGCATAGGTGGGGCTGACGGTGCTGATGTGGTCGGCATAGACAAGGCCTGCCTTGAGAAAGCTGACATCGCCGTAATACTCCAGCCCGCCCGGGTGGAACCAGTCGCTGCGCAGTTGCAGGTCGCCCATGACCTGCGGGCCGAATCGGCCCTGAAAGGCAATGTTGTGGATCGTGATGACGGAACGCGGCCCGGCGCGCCCGTCCTGCTTCAGATAGACCGGGGCAAGGCCAGCCTGCCAGTCATGGGCGTGCAGCACATCCGGCACCCAGCCGTTCAGCCCGTCGAAACAGATCCGCGCCGCCGCCTGCGCAAGCGAACCAAAGCGGCGATGATTGTCGGGCCAGTCCCGGCCGTCACCGTCCGTGTAGGGCGCGCCGGGTCGGTCGAACAATTGTGGTGCGTCCAGCAGCAGAAGGGTGATGCCTGCGGCCTGAACTTCGACCAGCCGCCCCGGTCCGCCGGGCAGGTCACCGAAACTGGCGACTTCGGTGCCCTCTGCCAGCAAGGGGAACAAGGCCGGATAGGCCGGCAGGACGGTCTTGACCTCAACCCCCAGCGGCGCAAGCGCGCCCGGCAGAGCGCCAGCCACATCCGCCAGCCCGCCGGTCTTGATGAAAGGGGCGCATTCCGAGGCGACCATCAGCACCTTCATGTCATTTCTCCAATGCGTCGATCATGCTGCTTGTGATCAGGCAGATGCCGTTCTTGGTCCTGCGGAACCGCTTGGCGTCCAGCTCGGGATCCTCGCCCACCACCAGCCCCGGCGGGATGGACACGCCCCTGTCGATGATCGCGTTCTTGATATGAGCGCGGCGACCAACTTCGGAGTAGGGCAGCGCCACAACGCCCTCGAGCTGGGAATAGGAATGGGTCTTGACGCCCCGGAACAAGAGGCAGCGATACAGCGAGGATCCCGAGATGATACAGCCGCCCGCCACCATGGACGATACGGCCTGCCCCCTGCGGCCTTCTTCGTTGTGAATGAATTTGGCCGGAGGGGTCAGTTCCGAATAGGTCCAGATGGGCCAGTCGGTGGCATAGATGTCCAGCTCCGGCTCAAAGTCGGTGAGATCGATATTGGCTTGCCAATAGGCATCCAGCGTGCCGACGTCGCGCCAGTAGGGTTTGGTTTCCAGCCCCGACATGATGCAGGACCGGCCAAAGGGATGGGCCACCGCCTGGCCCGCGGCGACCAGCGCCGGGATGATGTCCTTGCCGAAATCATGGCTGGAGTCGGGATTGCGTGCATCTTCTTCCAACAGGTCGCAAAGCACGTCCGTGTCAAAGACATAGATCCCCATCGAGGCCAGTGATCGGGTCGGATCATCGGGCATGGTGGGCGGTTCGTCCGGTTTCTCGACGAAATCAAGGATCTTGTCGTTGGCATCCACAGCCATGACACCAAAGCCCTTGGCCTCGTCGCGCGGAACTTCGATGCAGCCGACCGTCACCTTGGCCCCCGAGGCGACGTGCTGTTCGATCATCAACGAATAATCCTGCTTGTAGATGTGGTCGCCCGCGAGGATCAGGATGTATTTCGGATCATAACCCTTGATGACAAAAAGGTTCTGGGTGACCGCGTCCGCCGTGCCCTTGTACCAGTTTTCTTCGTCCAGCTGCTGAGAGGCGGGCAGGATGTCCAGACTTTCGTTCCGTTCCGCACGGAAGAACGACCAGCCGCGTTGCAGGTGGCGGATCAGGCTGTGCGCCTTGTACTGGGTCGCAACGCCGATGCGCCGGATGCCAGAGTTGACGGCGTTGGACAGGGCAAAGTCGATGATCCGGGTCTTGCCACCGAAATAGACAGCGGGTTTCGCCCGGATGTCGGTCATCTCCTTGAGACGCGACCCGCGCCCGCCCGCCAGCACATAGGCCATGGTCTGCTGGGCCAGCTTGAACCTGTCGTTTTCCATGTGATCCTCTCCCGTGATCAGGTGCCCGGTCTCTCCTCCCCGGACAGTTGGAAGAACACCGTCGCCAAGGGCGGAACGGTGATTTCTATCGAATATCCGCAGCCGTGCGCCGGTTCGCGGTCGGCGGTGACGCCGCCGAAATTGCCCTGCCCGCTGCCGCCATAGATCTGGGCGTCGGTGTTCAGCCGTTCTTCCCAGTGGCCGGGCGCGGGCACGCCGATCCTGTAGCCGTGACGTGTCACCGGAGTGAAATTAGACACCATCAGGACAGGCGCTGTATCGGGTTCGCCCATGCGGACCCATGCAAAGATCGACTCGGCCGCATTGCCGCCGTCGATCCAGCGAAACCCCTCGGGTTTGCTGTCCAGTTGGTACAGGGCGGGCGTTGCGCGATAAAGCGCGTTCAGGTCGCGCACCAGATCCTGCATGCCCTTGTGCGTTGCGTGTTCCAGCAGGTGCCAGTCCAGACTGCTGTCATTGTTCCATTCGGCCCATTGGGCAAATTCGCCACCCATGAACATCAGCTTCTTGCCGGGATGGCCGTACATGAAGCCGTAATAGGCGCGCAGGTTGGCGAAACGCTGCCAGTCGTCGCCCGGCATCCGCGCAATCAACGAGCCTTTGCCATGCACGACCTCGTCATGGCTTAGCGGCAGGACGAAATTTTCGCTGAAGGCATAGTGCAGGCCAAAGGTCATCTTGTCGTGGTGGTATTTACGGTTGATCGGGTCTTCGCCCATGTACCGCAGGGTGTCGTTCATCCACCCCATGTTCCACTTGAACCCAAAGCCAAGCCCGCCGGTGTCGGTGGGTGCGCTGACGCCCGGAAAGGCGGTGGATTCCTCGGCCAGTGTCATCACGTCGGGATGGGCCGCGTAGACCTGTTCGTTCATCCGTTGCAGGAACGCGATGGCTTCGAGGTTCTCGCGCCCCCCGTGCTGGTTGGGCACCCATTCACCCTCTTTCCGCGAATAGTCTCGGTACAGCATCGAGGCCACAGCATCCACGCGCAGCCCGTCGACGTGGAATTCCTCCAGCCAGTAGCGCGCATTGGCGATCAGGAAATTGGAAACCTCGGTGCGGCCATAGTTGTAGACCAGCGTGTTCCAGTCCGGGTGGTAACCTTCCTTGGGATCGGAATGTTCATACAGCGCGGTGCCGTCGAAACGTGCCAGCCCGTGACTGTCGGTCGGGAAATGCCCGGGCACCCAGTCGATGATCAATCCAAGACCAGCCGCGTGGGTAGCCTCGACCAGCGCGCGAAAGTCCTCGGGCGTCCCGAACCGGGAGGTCGGCGCATAAAGTCCCACAGGCTGATAGCCCCAGGAACCGCCAAAGGGATGTTCCGAGATCGGCGTCAGCTCGATATGGGTGAAACCCATGTCGGCGGCATAACGCACCAATTGATCTGCATGCTCCCGGTAGCTGAGTGCGCGGTTCCCGTCCTCGGGGACGCGGCGCCAGCTTTCCAGATGGACCTCGTAAATCGAAATCGGCTGATCGACCCGCTGTTTCTGGCCGCGCCCGGCCATCCAGTCGGCATCGGTCCAGCGGTGCTGGTCAAGGTTGCGAACAACCGAGGCGGTGCTTGGCGGTACCTCGGCCCCGAAACCCACCGGATCCGCCTTGAGCGGCAAAAGCATCCCGTTGCCGTCCAGAAGTTCGAATTTGTAGAGCGTGCCTTCGCCGACGCCGGGGATGAAGATTTCCCAGATGCCGGTCTGTCCCCGGCGGCGCATCACGTGCCGCCGCCCGTCCCAATCGTTGAAATTACCAACGACCGACACGCGCGATGCATTGGGTGCCCATACGGCAAAATGCACGCCGGGGGCGCCGGCGTAGCTGGTCAGATGGGCACCAAGCGCGCGCCAGAGTTGGCCGTGCGTGCCTTCGCCCAGCAGGTATTCATCCATCTCGCCCAGTACGGTGCCAAAGGCGTAGGGGTCTTCGGTTTCCCAGATCTCTTCGCCACGGGTGATCCGCAGGCGGTAATCGTAGCGCCCGGTGATGCCCGACAGGATGCCATCGTACAGCCCCGGGGCCCCTTCGACGGGCTCCAGCAGGGCAAGCAGGACGCCCGTGTCACGCGCCAGAACCTCGACCCGATCGACGCCGGGGTAAAAGACGCGAACGCATTGGCTGCCATCCGGCAGGCCGTGTTGCCCGAGAACCGAAAACGGATCGCCATGGCGGCCCTCGACGATCTGCCGTGCGGTCATATTGTCGAGGGGGGCTGTCATGCGCTCTGCTCCAGGTCTCTGTCTATGGCACTGTGCACTTGCCAGATGTCCCGTGCATAGCCCTTGATCGTGCGATCCGAGGAGAACCAGCCAACGCTTGCCGTATTGCTGAGCGCCATCGCGGCCCAGGTGGCCTTGTGTTTGAAGGCTTCGTCGGCGCGGCGCTGGGTGTCAAAATAGCTGTCGAAATCACAGGATACGAGGAAGTGGTCGTGATCCCAGAGATTGCCGACCAATCCGTGATAGCGGCTGGGGTCTTGCGGGGAAAAGCGCCCCTCGGCGATCTGGGCCAGAACCTTTTGCATTCGCGGGCTTTGTTCGATGGCGGCGCGGGCATAGCCGTGATGGCTGCGCCGTTCGATCACCTCTTCGGCGGTCAGTCCGAACAAAAAGAAGTTCTCGGCCCCGACATGTTCGCGGATCTCGACATTGGCACCGTCCAGCGTGCCGATGGTCAGAGCGCCGTTCAGGGAGAATTTCATATTGCCGGTGCCCGAGGCCTCTTTGCCGGCGGTCGAGATCTGTTCGCTAAGGTCTGCCGCCGGGATCAGCATCTCGGCCATCGTAACGTTGTAATTGGGCGGATAGACGATCTTGAGCAGATCGCCTGTGACGGGATCCTTGTTCACCACCGCCGCGACGTCATTGATAAGCCGGATGATTTCCTTGGCCACATGGTAACCGGGTGCGGCCTTGCCGCCAAAGATCTTGACCCGTGGCGTCCAGTTGGCGCCCGGGTTGGCGTGCATCTCATTCCACAGCGCGATGGTTTCGAGGATGTTCATCAACTGGCGCTTGTACTCGTGGATGCGCTTGATCTGGATGTCGAACATCGCGTCGGGGTCGACCTGAATGCCGCAATGTTCGGCGGCCCAGTTGGACAGGCGCACCTTGTTTTCGCGCTTGGCGTCCATGAACTCGGTCAGGAAGGCCTGATCGCCGGTCTTGGAGCGCAGGGCCGCCAGTTTTTCCAGATCGGCGGGCCATGCATCCCCGATTTCGCGGGTGATCAGGCGCGAAAGCGCCGGGTTGCAGCCGTATAGCCAGCGCCGTGGCGTGATCCCGTTGGTCTGGTTCACGATCCGTGTGGGGTGAATCCGGTGCAGATCGGCAAAGACCGTGGATTTCACAAGCTCGGTGTGCAGTGCCGAAACGCCGTTCACTTTATGCGCCATGATAAAGGCCAGTTCGCCCATGTTCACGTTGCCATGGTCAAGGATGCGCGGGCTGCCGGGGTGCTGTTCCTGCTGCGCCCCTTCGATGGCGCGAATGATTTCCAGATGACGCGGCAGGACCCGACCCAAGAGCCATTCCGGCCAGCGTTCCAGCGCCTCCGGCAACAGCGTGTGGTTGGTGTAGCCAAGGCAGCGGCGCGCCAGTTCGATCGCTTCGGCCATGTCCAGCCCGTGAATGTCCACGAGAATGCGGATCAATTCCGGCCCGGCAATGGCCGGGTGCGTGTCGTTCAACTGGATCGCCGCAGCGTCGGGCAGTTTTCGGATGTCGTCGTGATCGACGAAGAAGCGGCGCAAAAGGTCGAGGATCGAGGCGGAGGTAAAGAAATACTCCTGCTTCAGACGCAGTTCCTTGCCGCTTTCGGTGGTGTCGTCCGGGTAGAGGACGCGGCAGATGGTACGGGCCAGCGCCTCGGACCGGCTGGCGGCGAGGTAGTCGCCGCGGTTGAAACTGGCGAGGTCGAATTCCTTTTGCGGCCGTGCGGACCACAGGCGCAGTGTGTTGCCCCAGCGGCCCTGCCAGCCGACGATTGGCGTGTCATGGGCGGTGGCCAGCACGGTTTCATGCGGGCGCCATTGCGCCTTGCCGTCATGATGATGCACATGGCCACCAAAGCCGACCTTGTAGGTCACTTCGGGGCGTTCGAATTCCCAGGCGTGGCGTTGTTCCAACCATGTTTCGGGCTTCTCGATCTGCTGGCCTTCGACGAAATCCTGTTCGAACAGCCCGTGTTCATAGCGGATGCCATAGCCCATCGCCGGAATGCCCAACGTAGCGAGGCTATCCATGAAGCAGGCGGCAAGACGCCCCAGGCCACCGTTGCCAAGGGCCGCATCCGGTTCGTCCTTGACCAATGCATCATAATCCTGACCAAGCGCTGCGACGGCGGCTTTTGCCTCGTCCACCAGGCCAAGATTGGCGGCCACATCCTCAACCAGTCGCCCGATGAGGAATTCCATCGACAGGTAATAAACGCGCTTGGCGTGTCCGTCATAGCTGGCCTTGGTGCTGTTGAACCATGAATCCACCATGCGGTCGCGCAGGGCCAACGAAAGCGCCATGCGCCAGTCATAGACGGCGGCGTGTCCGGCGTCCTTGCCAAGCGAATAGCGCAGATGTGCGAGGATTTCGTCTTTCATCGGATCGGTCCTGTCCTGTCCTGCGGGCGGCACGTGGCGCAACCATGGTCGAAGCTGCATGAGTCAGGCGCGCCTGTTTCCGCTAACGACAGTTTCTGTTCAAAGGCCAGAGCCGCCGCGGGATCCGGGTATCCGCTGCCCGGGATGTTGCACGCTGGCCCCAGTCTGCCGCTGCCCCTGCCTGTTTCAGGGGCAGCGGTGCTGCCATCACGCGGCTTTCGGCGTCAATTGCTGTTCTTCGACAGGCGGCGGTTCCATCGCGCCCGTCATGATCGCAACCGCGTCCGACATCGAGATTTTGGCCGGGTCCACCACCGCGTGACGTTTGCCAAGTCGGTGGATGTGGACACGGTCGGCCACTTCAAAGACATGGGGCATGTTGTGGCTGATCAGGATGATCGGGATGCCCTTGGCCCGCACGTCCTGAATCAGTTCCAGCACCCGGCGGCTTTCCTTGACGCCCAGCGCGGCGGTGGGTTCGTCCATGATGATGAACTTCTTGGCGAAGGCCGCCGCTCGGGCCACGGCGACGCCCTGACGCTGACCGCCGGACAGGGTTTCGACCGCCTGATTGATGCTTTGCACCGTCATCAGGCCCAGTTCCGTCAGCTTGTCGCGGGCGAAATCCTCCATCCGCTTTTTGTCCAGCTGGCGAAAGACCGTGCCCAGAATGCCGGGTTTGCGCAGCTCGCGCCCGGCAAACATGTTGTCTGCAATCGAAAGGGCGGGCGACAGCGCAAGCTGTTGGTAGACGATCTCGATTCCCATTTCCCGCGCCTGGATCGGCGAGGCGAAATGCACCGGCTTTCCTTCTATGCGGATCTCGCCCTCGTCGGGCTGAACCGCGCCGCAGATTGCCTTGACGATCGAGGATTTGCCCGCGCCATTGTCGCCGATCACGGCCAGCACTTCGCCGGGAAAGAGGTCAAAGTCCGAATGGTCGATGGCGGTCACGTGGCCATAGCGCTTCACGATTCCGCGGCCTTGAACGATGGGGTCCATTACGACGATACCTTTCTGATCCACTGGTCCACCGCCACGGCGCCGATGATGAGCAGGCCGATCAGCAGGTAGGTCCATTGCGCATCCGCGCCCAGCAGGCGCAGGCCAAGGGTAAAGACGCCGACAATCAGCGCCCCGAAGAGCGATCCCATGACCGCGCCACGCCCGCCAAAGAGCGAGATGCCCCCGATCACCACGGCGGTGATGCTTTCGATATTGGCCAGCTGCCCCGAGGTCGGCGAAACCGAGCCGATCCGCCCGATAAGGGCCCAGCCGGCAAAGGCGCAGATCAGGCCCGAGGCCATATAAACCGAGATCAACACCTTGTTCGCTTCGATCCCGGAAAGCTCGGCGGCCTCTTTGTCATCGCCCACGGCATAGACATGCCGCCCCCATGCGGTCTGTTTCAGGATGTAGGCCATCAAGATGAACAGCAGCACCATGAAGACCGCGCCATAGGTCAGCCGCGCGCTGCCCAACTGGATGGTGGTGCCGAAGAATTGCAGCAGCGGCGCATCGGCGGCGATGTCCTGGCTGCGGATGGTTTCATTGGCGGAATAGAGGAAGTTCGTCGCCAGAACGATCTGCCACATCCCCAGTGTCACGATGAAGGGTGGCAGTTTCACCTTGGCGACCAGCCAGCCGTTGAGGAAGCCCACAAAGGTGCCGACACACAGACCGACAAGGATCGCAAGGCCGGTCGGCAGCGCGGGAACCGTCAGCCAGTACCAAAACCCGCTATCGGCAACGGCATAGCCGACCAGAGGAATGGGAAAGGCGATGCCGAAAAAGGCCAGCCGCCCCATGACCACCGAGCTTAGCACCATGATCGCGCCGACCGACAGATCGATGCCTGCGGTCAGAATGACAAGGGATTGCGCCACCGCCACAATGCCGACGATCTGCACTTGTTGCAGGATCAGAGTCAGCGCGAAGGGCGAAAAGAACTTGGATCCCAGCAGGACGCCAAAGATGATGACGGAGATGACAAGCACGATCAGCGGCACCAGCGAAGGGGTGACATGCAGGGCGTGCTGGATCTTGGGGCCGAGGCCTTCGCGTTTCTCGAACTCGGCCACCTGAGCGTTGGCCTTGGACAACGAGGATTCGAAGTCCTGCCCCTTTGAGGCAGAATCAGACATGGGGTCCTCCCGGGATATGTGGCTGCGTTCTTTTGCGCATGTGCCCTCAGCCTAATCGACAGGCTGGCAATGCGTCCATGACGAAGGGGCGGGCACCGCCCCTTCGCGTGTCGTCAGGTCCGGGAGATCAGCCCCAGCAGAGGTCCATGCCTTCCTTGACGGTGATCGAGTCAACACCTTCGACGGCCTCGTCGGTGACCAGAGCCACGCCGGTGTCGAAGAAGTCCTTGCCCTCGGTCGGCTCGGGCTTCACGCCTTCGTCGGCCCATTTCTTGATGGCCTCGATGCCCAGCGAGGCCATGCGCAGCGGGTACTGCTGCGAGGTCGCGCCGATCACGCCGTCCGCGATGTTCTGAACGCCGGGGCAACCGCCGTCGACCGAAACGATCAGCACGTCGTTTTCACGGCCGATGGCCTTGAGCGCCTCATAGGCCCCCGCGGCTGCGGGTTCGTTGATGGTGTAGACCACGTTGATGAAAGGGTCCTGCGCCAGCAGGTTTTCCATCGCGCGGCGGCCGCCTTCCTCGTTGCCTTGGGTCACGTCGTTCCCGACGATGCGCGGGTCGGTCTCGTCGCCCCATTTGCCGGGGTCGCCAAGGTCGATGCCAAAGCCCTGAAGGAAGCCCTGATCGCGCAGGACGCCAACGGTCGGCTGCGATACGGCAAGGTCCAGCATGGCGATCTTGGCGTCGGCGGCATCGTCACCCAGCTTGGCGGCGGCCCACTGGCCGATCAGTTCACCGGCAAGGAAGTTGTCGGTGGCAAAGGTCGCATCCGCTGCGTCGATCGGATCCAGAGGCGTGTCCAGCGCGATGACAAGGATGCCCGCGTCGCGCGCCTGCTGAACCGCAGGGACGATCGACGAGGTGTCGGACGCGGTCAGCAGGATGCCCTTCGCACCATCTGCGATGCAGGTTTCGATAGCCTGAACCTGGGTTTCATGGTCGCCGTCGATCTTGCCGGCAAAGCTCTTGAGCGTGATGCCCAGCTCTTCGGCCTTGGCGGTGGCGCCTTCCTTCATCTTGACGAAGAAGGGGTTGGTGTCGGTCTTGGTGATCAGGCAGGCGCTGATCCCATGGCTTGCGGCGCTGGCGCCAGAAGCGAAAACGGCGGCGGTCAGGGCAATGGCCGAGCCAGTCAGAAGCTTTTTCATGTTATCCTCCCAGAGTGTCTTTCGACGGTCCGCAGGCCCAACGCGGAAATGATTCGGGCCGAAGGGCGGGAAACTCCCTCCCTGCAAGGCCTAGAAAACAGATTCGCGCCGCTCCTGTCAACATTAATAAATCCACTTTATTTATTATTGACAGAAGCCCTCCGAACATGGAGTCTTTCAGGGTAGTAACCGTGACAGAAAACGAGAGCGGACAAATGAAACTGGACACCACCAAGGGAGAAGGGGAGGGGGCCGCCGGTCCGCCCGACAGTGTGCGCGGGTCGAACCAAAGCGGTGTACGCGCCCATAACGAACGTCTCGTCCTGTCGCTTGTTCGTCAGTACGGACCGCTGGCCAAGGCCGAGATCGCGCGGCGTACCGGCCTGTCGGCTCAGACAGTGTCGGTCATCATGCGGGCGCTGGAAAAGGACGGCTTGCTGGAAAAGGGCGAACCGGTTCGCGGCAAGGTCGGTCAGCCTTCGGTTCCCATGGGACTGGCGCGCAACGGCGCGTTCTTTCTGGGACTCAAGGTTGGGCGGCGGTCGCTGGACCTTATCCTGACCGATTTTCACGGCCACGTCGAAGGGCGCGTGCACCTGTCGCATCGGTATCCGACGCCGGACAGCGTGGTGCGCTTTGCGAATATCGCGATTACACAACTGCTGGACCAAATGACGCCGCAGAACCGTGCGCGTGTGGCCGGGCTTGGCATCGCGATTCCCTTTCGCTTGTGGGACTGGGCCGGTCCGCTGGGGCTGGCGGCCGATGAAATGGAGGCATGGCGCGATCGGGACATCGCGACCGAAATCGCCGATGCATGGGATTTCCCGGTCTACATGCGCAACGATGGATCGGCGGCCTGCGGGGCCGAACTGGTCTTTGGCGATCAGAACAAACCGCGCGACTTCCTCTATTTCTTCGTCGGGTTCTTCGTCGGAGGCGGCCTTGTGATCGACAACACGGTGTTCACCGGGCGCAGTGGCAATGCCGCTGCGCTGGCCTCGTTGCCCATCGGGATCCGTGGCGCAAAGGTGCGCCAACTGGTGGATGTCGCCTCGATCTATACGCTTGAGCAACTGGTGCTGGAGGCTGGTGGCGACAGCGGCATGATTTGGGACGATCCCTCGCAATGGAGCCTGCCCGATGGCGTGCTTGATGACTGGATCGCCAAGGCAACCGAAGGGCTGGCCTATGCGATCCTTTCGGCGTCCTGCCTGATCGATTTCGAAAGCGTCGTGATCGATGGCTGGCTGCCAGAGCCAGTGCGGGCGGCGCTTGTTGCGCAGACCGCCCGACGCCTGAACGAGATCCGCGTCGCGGGTATCGAAGTGCCTGACCTGCGCGAAGGCAGCATAGGCCGCGACGCCCGCGCGCTGGGCGCTGCCAGCCTAGCGTTGTCCGATCGGTTCCTTGTTGACCGGAACGCCTTTCTCAAGACCTGACGGCCACGCCCGAATTATTGGCGCGTGGATTTCGTGATGCCGTTTTTTGCTGTGCCGCAAGAGCTTGGGGCATGATTGCCCATTGACGCATGAGGGCGACCTTGGCGAAGCTGAAAATGTTTACAAAACTTTAATCTTTTCGTTGAAGCGGTGTTGCTGATCCATCTTAGCTCCGCTGCGGCCTGTCGTCCGAATTTTCCGGGTCAACGGGCCGCGACAGGGGGGGTGCCCTTGGGCGAGATAGCTAGAGGGTGCTTGATGACCAACGTTTCTGTAGATTTTGAATCCTTCACGGGCGCAGGCTTTGCGCCGGTTCCGACCGCCGGCCAGCTTGATTCCGACCTGTGGCGGGTCACGGGCCTGTCCGATGGCGCGACCAGCTTTGGCGGCACTTTCGACAGCGGCGATTACGCGCGCGGCACCGATGCGGACGGCGGCGTCAGCTCTGGTGGCGTTTATGCCTTTCAGGTCAGCGGCAACACCTTTCTCGGCTTTCAGCCGACAGGGTCGGACGTGACCCCGGGGACAATCACCCTCAGGGTCACCAATGACACCGGCAGCACGATCACCTCGCTGGATGTGTCCTATGACATCATGGTCAACAACGACCAGCCGCGCGCCAATACGATGAATTTCGCGTGGTCGCTGGACGATGCGACCTACACGGCGGTTGCCGCGCTGGACTATACCAGCCCCGAAGTCGCGGATGCGCTGGGCTTTCAGACCGTGGCCCGCAGCACCACGCTGACCGGTTTCAGCCTTGCGGCCGGCGAGACCATGTACATCCAGTGGCAGACCGATGACGCCACCGGCGGCGGTTCGCGCGATGAACTGGGGCTGGACAACATCTCTGTCACGGTGCCCGCACCCGCAGGTCCGACCGAGCTTTTCTTCTCGGAATACGTCGAGGGGTCATCGAACAACAAGGCGCTGGAGATCTACAATGGCACCGGTGCGCCCATCGATCTTGCGGCGGCGGGCTATACCGTTGAATTCTATTTCAACGGAGGCACCAGCCCGGGCACGACCATTTCGCTGACCGGCACCGTGGCCGCAGGTGACGTTTTCGTGCTGGCCGATGATGACGCGACGGCGGCTATTCTGGCCGAGGCGGATCAGACCAGCAACGCCAGTTTCTTCAACGGCGACGACGCCATCGTGCTGAAAAAGAACGGCGTTATCATCGACGTGATCGGCCAGATCGGCACTGATCCGGGCAGCGAATGGTCTGGTGGCGGCATCGGCACCCAGAACGAAACCCTGCGCCGTGACGGTTCGGTCTTCAGCGGAGATGCCGACGGGTCCGACGCCTTTGACCCCAGCGCCGAGTGGACAGGGTTCGCACAGGACAGCTTTGACGGGCTGGGCAGCCATGGCACGCCGACGCCGCCTGCCGGTACGGTTCTGGCTATCGCCGCCACCGATGCGATGAAGGCCGAAGGCGACAGCGGCACCGTCGACTTTACCTTTACCGTCACCCGTTCCGGCGACACCTCGGGCGCAACGGATGTCGACTATGCCGTCAGCGGAACCGATGTGGATGCAGCGGATTTCGGCGGCGCGCTGCCGTCGGGCACCGTCAGCTTCGCGGCGGGTGAAACCTCGAAGCTCATCACGGTTCAGGTGTCTGGCGACACGGATATCGAGTTCGACGAAGCCTTTACCGTCACCCTGTCCAATGCGACCGGTGGGGCCACCATCGCCACGGCGGCAGCGGATGGCACGATCCAGACCGATGACGTAGGCATCACCGCCATCCACGACATTCAGGGCGCGACCGACACCAGCCCTCTGGTCGGCCAGACCGTGACCGTCGAAGCGGTCGTCGTGGGCGATTTTCAGGACGGCGACGCGGACACAGCCCGCAATATGCGCGGTTTCTATCTTCAGGAAGAAGACGCCGATGTGGACGGCAACCTGCTGACCTCCGAAGGCATCTTTGTCTTTGACGGCAGCGCGCCCGGCATCGACGTCAACGTCGGGGACATCGTTCAGGTCACCGGCACGGTACAAGAGCGATTTGGCGAAACCCAGATTTCCAATGTGACCAGCGTCACGGTTGTCGGGTCGGCGGGCACCCTGCCCACGGCCTCGGTCATCTCGCTGCCCTCGGCTTCGGTGACCACCAATCAGGATGGCGACTATCAGCCGGATCTCGAAGCATATGAAGGTATGCGCGTCACCTTCTCGGATGAGCTGACGATTTCCGAGATGTTCCAACTTGACCGTTTCAACGAGATCAAGCTGATCCAGGGGGGACGTGAACAGCAGTACACCCAGACCAACACACCGGATGCAGCGGGGTATGATGCCTTCTTGCAGAATGTTGGGTCGCGCACGATCACCTATGACGACGGGTTGCAGCAGCAGAACGCACTGATTGGCAACCTTGACGGGTTTGGTCCGGTCTTTTCAACCGCTTCGGACATTCGGATGGGGGACACGATCACCGATCTTTCGGGGGTTCTGACCTATCAGTGGGCCGGCAACTCGGCCTCGGGCGCGACATGGCGGGTGATCTCGACCTTTGACGGTGAGAACAGCTTTACCAAGGAAAGCGTGCGTCCGACCACGCCGACAGATGTGGGCGGGACTCTGAAAGTCACCAGCCTGAACGTGCTGAATTTCTTCTCGACCATCGACGAAACCGGCGTGACCACTGCCAATGGCTTTGATCCGCGCGGCGCCGACAGTATCGACGAGTACAACCGCCAGCTGGAAAAGCTGGCGACAGCGATCATCGAGATGGACGCCGACATTCTTGGTCTGGTCGAACTGGAAAATGACTTCCTTGCCGGGGCCGATGGCAATGCGATTGAACATCTGGTCGAATATCTGAACGCCGAACTGGGCGCAGGCACGTACGCTTGGGTCGATCCGGGCACCCGGTTCGTCGGCAGCGATGCCATCGCCGTGGGCGTGATCTACAAGCCGGCAGTGGTGCAGATCGCGCCGGGCACCACGGTCGAGGTTCTGACCGATGGGGATCTGACCGCGCTGGGACTGGACAGTCTGGGCCCGGTCTTTGACGGCGCGGGCACAAACCGTTCGCCAATTGCTGTGACCTTTGAGCAGCTGTCTAACGGTGCCAAGGTTAACGTGGTCGTCACCCACATGAAGTCCAAAGGGTCCGAAGCGCCCGGCGCCGGCAATGCCGATCTGAACGATGGTGTCGGGACGTCGAACCAGATGCGTCTGAACGGTGTCACCGCGCTAAATGCTTGGCTCGACACCGATCCGACCGGTTCGGGGGACGACGATGTTCTGCTGCTGGGCGACTTCAACGCCTACGCGATGGAAGATCCGATCACCTACCTTGAAGGGGTTGGCTTTACCGATCTGGTCGAGAAATTCGTCGGCCCGGATGCCTACTCCTTTGTCTTTGACGGTCTGACGGGAACGCTGGACTATGCCTTTGCGAACGAACCGCTGACGGCGCAGATCACCGGCACCTCGGAATGGGCAATCAACGCGGATGAACCGGACGCCATCGATTACAACCTCGACTTCGGCAAAGACGGTTCGATCTTTGACGGATCCGAACCCTTCCGCGCCTCGGATCATGATCCGGTGATCGTCGGCCTTGCGCTGGACTACGAAGGCGCGATTGTCGTCGACAATGGCAATGCCACGCCGTGGACCTCTTATTTCGACACATTCAGCGGTTCGGACGGGTCGCGCATCGCGCGTGAGTTCACCTATGATGATGGTCGCGTGATCGAAACGACCTACGAAAGCGGTGTCCGTTCCACCGTGACCGGGCGCGATCTGGGCGATACCCAGCATTGGGACAGCTTCCTGCGGACCTATGACAGTGCAGGCGAGTTGCAGTCGAATGTGGTCGTCTATGACGATGGGCGGACCTCGACCATCACCTACAGCGGTGGTGCGCGGGTTTCGAGGGTCATGGAGGATACCGCCGACAGTTTTGTCTGGGCGCAGCAGCAGAACGACTACGATGCTGCGAGCGGTGATCTGGTTTCGCGCGTCGTGACCTATGACGACGGTCGGATCTCAACCAGCAGCTTCGCTGACGGTGTCATCACCAGCCGGACCATTCAGGACGCGGGCGACATCCACGACTGGCACCGGATCGACATCACCTATGATGCCGCCGGAAACGAGATCGACCGCAGCTTTGTCTACGACAGCGACGTGCCGCTGGTCTGAGCATCGCGACACAATGAAAAAGGCCGGAAGGGAACCCTTCCGGCCTTTCTTGTCCTGCCCGGGGCGTGTTTCACCCGGGCCTGTCGCACGGGGCGCCCGTCAGTCGTTCAGCACGGCCATGTTGTCCGCTTCCCAGCCGATCCAGATCGGGTCAGCCCCCACGGATTGGCCGGTTTCTGCGTCGACATAGGCCTTGAGCATCGCGTCGCCCTTGTCGCCCACGGCGACCTCCATCGCCATGCGCGAGCCAAGGAAGGTCTTGCCAACCACGCGCCCCTGCACCGCGTTGGCGGTTTGAGGACGTTCGGCGCTGAAACCCAGTTTCTCCAACCGGACCGAAGCCGTGATGGGTTTGCCCTCGGCGGGCACGCCTGACGGTGCGCGGCCGAACAGTGTCGTGCCTTCCCAGTCCATCACCACCTTGTCGCCGTCCAGTCCCCGCATCCAGCCGGACAGCAGATTGGTTTCGCCGATGAACTCGGCCACAAAGCGGCTGGCGGGCTGGAAGTACAGTTCTTCCGGGGTGCCGTCCTGTTCGACCCGGCCCTTGTTCATCACCACGATGCGGTCGGACATGGTCAGCGCTTCTTCCTGATCGTGGGTGACAAAGAAGAACGTTTTGCTGGTGCGGCGCTGGATCGATTTCAGTTCCTGCTGAACCTGACCGCGCAGCTTGGCGTCCAGTGCGCCCAGCGGTTCATCCAGCAACAGCAGCGCCGGATCGGGTGCCAGCGCTCGGGCCAGCGCGACGCGCTGACGCTGACCGCCTGACAGTTGCACGGGATAGCGGCTGGCATAGCTGTCCAGTTCCAGAAAGCTCATGATTTCGTCCAGCCGGCGTTTGATATCGCCCTTGCCCATCCCCTTCAGTTCCAGCCCGAAAGAGATGTTCTGTGCCACCGTCATATGCGGGAACAGGGCGTAGTCCTGAAACACCATGTTCACGTGGCGTTTTTCAGGCGGCACATTGGTCACGTCCTCGCCGTCAAGGATCACCCGGCCGGTGGTGGGACGTTCAAAGCCGCCAAGGATACGCAGGGTCGTGGACTTGCCGCAGCCTGACGGGCCGAGGAAGGTGACGAACTCGCCGCGCGCGATGTCCAGCGTCAGGTCGTCGAGTGCGACGGTCTCTCCGAAGTGCTTGGAGAGGCCCTCGATACGGACAAGCGGTGTCTGTTCACTCATGGATCAGGATTCCTTGTTCATGCGGCGGGTGAAACGCTCGGCCCAGACGCCGATCACGGCGGTCAGGATCAGCGCGACAGTCGCGATGGCATTGATTTCCGGGCTCATGCCCGAACGAAGCTTGGCAAAGATCAGCACTGGCAGCGTCGGTTCGTACCCGCCCAGGAAGAAAGAGCGGACAAAATCGTCGAAGGACAACAGCAGGCAAAAGATCGAGGCACCCAAGATGGCGGGCACAAGATAGGGCAGGGTCACGCGCATGAAGGAAATCAGCGGATCTGCCCCAAGGTCGCGCGCGGCCTCGATCTGGCTTTTCGGCAGGGTGGACAGCCGGGCCATGACCACCAGCGCGACGAAGGGCACATTATGTACCGCGTGCGCCCAGATGATCGCGCCCATCCCGGGTTCGATCCCCAGCCAGCGGGCATAGATGCGGAACGCGATGGCCGAAATGATCCCCGGCACCAGTGCCGGCAGGACCGTCAGGCCGAAGGTGACGGTGCGGCCCATGAATTTGCGCCCTTCCAGCAGCACGGCGATCCATGTGCCGACAAAGACCGAGATCAGCGTCGACAACACGGCGATGGCGACGGAATAGCCGAAGGTCGACAGGACCTCGGTATCGGCAAAGACGCCCGTATACCAATCCAGCGTCCAGGACCGGATTGGAAAGCCGATGAACTTGCTGTCCTTGAAGCCCATCATGACCATCAGGATCAGCGGCACAAAGACGTAGAGGACAAACGCCCAGTAGATGCAGGCCAGAAAGATACGGTTGCCGCGAAACAGCTCGTGACGGTTGTTCATTTCTTCTCTCCCTTGCGGAGCGCGTTCATCAGGCGCTGGAAGGTGGCGGTGATGACGAGGGCCGCCAAGAACATGATCGTGGCAAAGGCCGCGCCGGTGGGCCATTGGTCACCCGCCACGTGGAAGAAACCCGCGATGGTTTCGGCAAAGACCGTGGTCGACGGGCCGCCCAGCAGAACCGGTGTCGCGTAGAAACCGGTGGAGATCAGGAAGACCAGCGTACAGCCCGAAGAAATGCCTTCGATCGTCAGCGGGAGCGAGACGCGGCGGAACCGGGTCCATGCGCCCGCGCCCAGATCGGCGGCGGCTTCGTTCATGCTTTTGGGCAGTTTTTCCAGCGCGGAATACAGCGGCAGCAGCATGTAGAGCGCGGTCAGGTAGACAATGCCGACCCCCATGGAAAAGCTGGTGTACATGAAGGGGATGGGCCGGTCGATCAGGCCAAAGTACTTGAGCACGAGGTTCACCGCGCCGGTGTTCCCCAGAAGGATCATGATGGCATAGGTGCGCACGATCTCTCCGACCCAAAAGGGGATCAGCAGCAACAGCAGGAACAGCATCTGGTTCTTGCGGCTGACGTGGCGGGCAAGGAAATAGGCCACCGGATAGGTGATGATCAGTGTGCAAAAGGTAAAGACCCCGGCAAAGACCAGCGTCCTGAAAAACGGCATCCAAAAGATGCTGTCCCCAAAGAAGCGGGCATAGTTGTCGAGGGTGAAATGCTGTTCCACGCCCGGGGCAACCGGGTAGGCATCGGTCAGCGACACCCGCAGCATTTGCAGCATCGGGCCAAGGTGCTGGGTCAGAACCCAGAGGATCGGAAAGGCGGCGAGGATCAGGAATTGTCGGCGGGGCGAGGCTGTCGCCAGCCGCATCAGCGTGTGATACGGGCCCCAGTTGGCCAGACGGCCCCAGAATGTCCGGTCCGTGCTGTCTTTCGCCATGGCTCGTCCGTCCTGTTCAGCGGATGCGTCATAAGTCATCGGGTGTCTTTCGGTCATGCGTACCCTTGCCCCGCGCGCGGCAGGACAAGGGCAGGTTCCGTGAGTGATGCGATCAGGCGGCCTTGATCGCCTCGACGGCCGGGTCGACGAGGCCGTATTTCATCTCGTTCGCCTCGGCGCGGAAGAACTGGAGGTTGGCCAGTTGCTCGTCCGGGAAGGAGGTCGATTTCTTTTCGAGATCGTTCAGGTAGTTCGACGCATCCTTGTAGGTCGAGATGAATCCCGATGCCTTGGTCATCGCCGCGCCGATTTCCGGCGACGACAGGATCGCGTCGAGGAAGGTGTAGGCGTTGTCCGCGTTGGGCGCGTTGTTGGCGATGTTGTAGGTGTAGACGAAGCCGTAAGAACCCTCTTTCGGGATCGCCATTCCCAGCGGGAAGCCGTCGTTGATCAACGCCGCTGCGGGGCCGTTCCACGAATGGCCCAAAACGATGTCCTGGTTCACCATCATCTGCTGGAATTCGGCGCCGCCGTCATAGTACTTGCGCACCAGCGGTTTCTTTTCGATCAGGAACTGCTTGGCTTCCTCGACGATGGCCGCGGCCTTTTCCGGGTCGTCCATGTAGGCGACCATGTTGCCGTCGTATCCTTTCATCAGCATGACGATGCTCATCATGTCCTGAATGATATACGCGGTCTGGCCTTTGTATTTCTCGCTGAACAGCGTGTCCCAGGTCAGCGCTTCTTCTTCGCTGACGATTTCCGAGTTGTAAGACAGCACTTCCATGCCCGACAGGATCGGCGCGCCCCACTTGTTGCCATTGATCGTCGACCAGTCGCTTTCCGAGAAGGTCGGGTTGATCTTGTTCCAGTTTGTCAGGCGGTCGGTGTCCAGCGGGGCCAGCAATTCGCTGTCGATGAACTGGAGAAAGCGGTGGCCGGCGACGGTCATGATGTCGACGGTCGGGTTGGGCTGTTCGGCGGCCAGCAGGTTGAACTGCTTGCCCTGGTCGTCGACCAGGCGCACGTTGACCTTGATGCCGGTGTCGGCCTCAAACTGCTTTTTGAAGGCTTCGGGGACGAAGTTGTTGTAGGTCCAGATATTGACCTCGCCGCCCGACTGGGCCGAGGCGCGGCGCAGATAGGCCGGGCTGGCAAGCATGGCGCCGGTGGCGGCGGCCGTGTTCAGGAACCGGCGGCGGTTCAGGATTAGTTTCGACATTTGGTCTCTCCTTGTTGGTCCAGTGGTCTGCTTCTTGTTATTGGTTCGGGCTCAGGCGGCGGCGGGCTGTTTCAGCAAGCCGGTCTTGGCCGCTCGTTTCAGATCGTCGAGGCTGTAGCGGTCCAGCTCCAGCGCAGTCAGGATCTCGTTCTCGGCCTCGAAATCGCGGTCGTACATGGCCGAGAAGATGCGCGTACCCGCCTCGTGCAGGGTCGCGGGATGGCCGGTCAGGCGACCCAGAACCGCCGTGGCGACCAGCCCATAGGGCACGTCTTCGGTGACATAGCGGCTGTCGGCGGTTGCCGGTCCGACACCGCCATTGCCGGCCGCGTGCATCTGCTGGTTCATCTCGGAAATCGAGGCGATGGGCACGTGAAAGGACAGGTGAAAGTGCTCGAAGATCGTCTTGACCTCCAGCCCCAGCGCCTTGGCGATCTCCAGCCGTTCCAGATCCAGCTGTTCCAGCAGGCGGCCCACCTTGGGCGTCACGTTCTGGCCCTGGCTCCATGTTTCGCCCCGTTCCATTCGGGTGATGTTGCCCAGGGCGATGCCCATGTGGTTCTGCGGGTTCAGGTTGGACAGCGTAATCGCCAGCAAGCCGTCGCGCGGCTGGAACCTGTCGCCAAACAGCTCTTGGCACAGGGCCAGGGCTTCGCGCGAACGGTCCTCTGGGACGGTGCAAAGGTCGACGCGGCTGCGCACGGTGTTGACCTTCACTTCTGTCCCCGACTGGCGGCGGCCGGTGCAGATCGTCGTGCCCCATGCCGTGATCGGAACGGAGATGCCGCGATCCGCAAGAAGTTGCGCAAGATAGACCGCGCCAAAAGACGCGTGGGACGAAATGATGACCTGATGGTGGGGGCCGATATGCGGGGCCAGCGCATCCAACACCGCCTTGTGGCCGTAACCGGGCAGGGTGATCATCAGCACGTCATTTTCGCGCGCCAGCGTCTCGGCGCTGTCGGCGATACGTGGGGCGAGGGTCGTTTCCAGCGCGCCGGTGGCGGTCAGCGCCGCGCCCCCGGCCAGTTCTGTTGTTCCCTTGCCCGAAGGCGACCAGAGCATCGGGTCATGGCCCGCCTCATGCAACAGCGCTGCCGTCCCGAATGCGATCGAGCCTGCGCCCGCCAGTCCTACCGTCTTCCCCACGTCTTTCCTTTCAGGCCTTGCGGCCTCAACCTTTGATTGCATTGCAATAGCGGAATTTAATCCGCTATATCAGAATTTTGCCGTCATTCGGCGGTTTCTGCAAGCCTTACCGGGTCTCCCAGCACATGCATCAGGCGGTTTGCCCAACCAAACAGCGATGCAGACAGGATCAGGTCCAGCACTTCGGCTTCGTCCAGCCCGGCGGTCTTGAGGGCCTCCATGTGCTCGGGGCCCGCTTGCGAGGGGCATTCCGACAGGGCCACGGCAAAGTCAAAGATCGCCCGGTCGCGCGGACCAAGATCGGCCTTCGCGCCATCGCGGAACAATTTGTCCGTGACCTCGGTCGATTTCTCGATCTGCGCGTGACGGGCCGCGTGTACGGCGGCGCAATAGATGCAGTGATTGACCATCGACGCGCCAAGCGCGCCCAGCTCACGCTCTGCCCGGCTCATCCCGCCCTTGTCGTACATGATCGCGTTGAACAGGGGCGAACGGACCTTCAGGCTTTCGACGTCATGCGCCAGAGTCAGTACGTATTCCGACACTTTGGTGTTCGACGGCGTGACCTTCAGCGCGTCCAGTTGTTCCTCGCTGGCCTCTTGCAGGTCGACGGGTGTCACGCGCGGTTGCCAATGCGGCACGTTGCGAGTGAATTTGGTGATGACCTTGTTCATTCGTAGGCCCCTTTCATCAGGCGCAGTCCCGCGATCACGCGGATCTGGTAGGCAAGAAAGGCGTTCAGCTCGCACAGGCGCACAATGTCCGCATCGGCGATCCCGGCTGCTTGCAGGCCCGAGATGTCGGGGGCCGCAACGCGCCGCGTGTCGGCGGCGACCTTGTCCATGAAAGCGGTGATGGCCGCCAGATCCTGTGCGGAGCCGTCCTTTGTCGGATCGGCCAGCGTGGCAAAGTCACCGGCGTCTTTGGCATAGCGCGCAGCCAGTTCGGGTTCGTCGTTCAGCCGCGCGATCCGGGCGGCCAGTGCGGCGCGCAAGGCGTGGCTGAACGAGCCTGTATCGGTCGGCCGCATCACTGCGTCCTCGGCGGCCTGGGTCATTTCAAAAATGTTTGCGCGTCCCTGCACGGCGGCGTCAACGGCGCTGCCCGGGGTCACGTCTGCACTGTTCAGCGCGGTCGTCTGCATAGCCATCAGGCCACTTTCCCTTTCGTGTCTTCGGTTACCAGCTCGGACGGGGTCCATTCGCTGCCGTCCAGTTCCGGCTTGGCGTAGTCCATCATCGCCTGCCAATGCTGGTCCACGTCTTCGGCATAAAGCTTGGCCGCCACCTCGCGTGCCAGCCAGCCTGCGCCTTCCGAGATGCCGGGAATGTCGCCGCTGACCTTGCCGAGGCTGGCAGAGGCGCCGTAGTTGAAGCAGTAGACATTGGCCAGCCACGGGGCCTTGCCCGGCACCTTTTCGCGGAAGGTGAAATCCTGATTCAGATAGGGGAAACGGCCCAGATCACGCGAAGGTTCATCCGCCGGGGGCGTATAGACATCCTGCCACAGCAGAATGTCGGTTGCGGCCTCGCCGAATTCGGTACGTGACAGCGGATCAATGGTAAAACCTGTGCCAAGAATGACAAAATCCGCCTCGTATTCGGTGCCGTCGGCAAAACCGACCGTCACCGCGCCGTTTTGTTCGACCGTGGATTGCACTGCCTTGCCAAAATGGAAGTAGGCGTTCGGGTGACGGCTGACCCGGTTTGTCGATCCATGCGGCGGCGGGGTCTGGGTGGCAAAGGAATACTGCATGAAACGCCAGCGCCATTCGTCCGGCAAGCTGGCATACCCGGCGGTGAACCCGAAAGAACCGATGCCCATCATCTTGTTGATCGTGGGCATTTCCTTGCGGCGGATCAGGTGGCGCACTTCGGCCGCGCCATGTTCCAGCGCCTCGGCGGCGTTGTCTACGGCCGAGGCCCCGACGCCAACCACCGCGACGCGCTTGCCCTTGAGCGCGGCAAAGTCGATCTCATCCGCACTGTGTGCCCAGTATTTCCGGTCCAGCCCGTCGACAAAGCCGGGGATGTTCGGTTGGCCGGTGCCATCGCGACCCGTGGCAAAGATCAGTTTGCGGCAAAGGATCGTGTCTTCCTTGGCGCCGGAAACATGCAGGCGCAGCAGGTCGCCCTCAGGTTCGACCAAATCGACCGAAACACCGTTTTCCGTGGGGATCTGCAAGACCTGCCGATACCACTTGAGATATTCCATCCACATCGGGCGCGGGATCTTGTCCAGCTTTTCCCAGTCGGCGGTGCCGAATTGCGCCCGATACCAAGCCTGAAAGCTTAGCGCACCCTGTCCATAGGCCGGGCCGGTCAGCTCTTTCGGAGAGCGGAGCGTTTCCATGCGGGCATAGGTCAGCCACGGGCCTTCCAGTCCTTCGGGCGAACGGTCCAGAACGCGCATGTTATGGATGCCGCCGGTCTTCATCGCCATCCACGCGACCATGCCACACATGCCGCCACCGATGATGACCACATCCGTCACGCCTTGGCGTGGCGGGACCCAGTCCTTGCCCGGCCAGCAGAGGAACTTGAGGTTCTCGTGCAGCCGTGCCTCCAGTGCGGGCAGGCCTTGGCCGTCGATCGGAGATGCGTTGTGCTCTGTCATATCGTCTTTCCTGTCAGTCTTGTCCCGGGCGCGATCAGGCAGGGCGGCTGCCGGACCAGCTCGGGTGAAGCTCGTCGATGTGGAAGGCATGGGCGTGCCGGTGGTCGGGCCCATGCGCCGGGGCCTCGCGCAGGTGCGGGTGGTCCTCGGGCAGTTCCGGGTGATCATGTTCGCGGGCCAGCGGATCCTCTGCGGGCCAAACCCGGGTGGCCAAAAGCGCGACGGCCAATGTCAGGCCGGAAAGGATCAGCAGCGCGGGCGACAGCCCGGCCAGTGCGCCCAATTGCCCGGCCAGCGGATAGGCGATCAGCCACCCCGCATGGGACAGCGAAAACTGTGCCGCAAAGACGGCGGGCCGGTCCGTGGACTTGGCCGAGCGCGTGATGACCAGCCCGCCGGGCGTCAGCACCAGCGAAGAAGCCAGACCAAACCCGACCCAAAGGGCCATTGTTCCGGCGAAGCCAAGCGGCATGGCGATCCCAAGCCCCACGACCGCGTGCATCACTGCGCCTGCCACCATCAGGTGGCGCTCTCCGAACGCCTCGATCAGGCGCGGGACGACAATGGCCCCAATCGCGGCACCCAGCCCGTAAAAGGCCATGAGGATCGGGTAGTAGCGTTCCGTGTCGCCGAAACGCAGTTCGGCCAGTACGACCGAGTTCACCAGAACCCAGGCCATGCTCAGCGACAGCGCGAAGTTCAGCAGGAACAGCCCGCGCAGACGCGGCGTGCGGCGGTAGATGTCCAGCCCCTTCAGCGCACGTTTCAGGAACGGTCCCTTGCGGCGGTCGCCTTTTTCGGACGGAAAGCGGGTCACAAGCAGCGAGAGGATCGAGCCGACAAAGGCCAGCGCGGCCACCCAGAACAGGAACTCTGCGGACACAAGTTGCAGTACCATGGCGGCGATGATCGGGGACAGCACGGATTCCAGTGTGTAGGCGATCCGCGACCAGACCAGCGCGCGACTGTAGGCGCGTTCTTCGGGCAACACGTCGGGGATCACGGACTGAAAGATCGGCGTAAACCCCGAAGAGACCGCAAAGAACAGCAGCGCCAGGGCGGCGATCTGCCAGACCTCCGAGGCGAAGGCCATCGGCAGCAACAGCAGCATCCGGCCAAGATCCAGCCCCACCATCACTCGTTTGCGCGGGCGGCCTGCGAACAGCGCTTCGGCCAATGGCGAAATGCCAACGTAGGCGATCATCTTGACCGCCAGCAGAAATCCGAGGATCTGCCCGGCCGCGGCCGTTCCGCCAATGCGATAGGCTGCCAAGGACATGGCCACCGTCATCAGGCCAATCGCCAATAGCGAAAACACCTGAGCGGCGAATAGCGTGCGGAACGACGGATTGGCGATCGGGCTTATCCGAGCTTCGGTCATGAGGCGAGGGAATCCTTGCGGTGAGGATCGACGTTGAACCGGGCGGTACTGGTGTCGACGCGATAGTCTTTCGCATAGTCTGGGGCGATGCGTGCCAGATTGTCCACCGCCGCGATGACCAAATCTGCCTTCTCATTGCTCATGAGCGCCGAAAGATTAAGCCGCACCCAGCCGGGCTTGGCGGTTTCTTCACCGTTTTCCAGCGCGGCGATCGTTGCGTCGGAATCCGCGCGATCCAGTCCCAGCAACCGGTGGCCGTATGGCCCTGCGCAGGCACAACCTCCGCGCGCTTGAACGCCGGTCATGTCGCTCAGCAGGCGGGTGAAAAACTGATGATGCACCAATCCGCCGTTTTCGTTCCGCACCCGGAACGAAAAGATCGGCAAGGCCGTAGCATTCGGTTTGCCCAGCAATTCGATCCGGTCATTCTGGGCCCAGACCTTGAGTGCGCGTTGGCGCAGTTCTTGCTGACGGCTGTCCAGCCATTGCTGTCCCAGCGCGTCTTTCACCAGCATGGCCAGCGCAGCGCGGATGTCTCCGGTCACGTTGGGCGTGCCACCCTCTTCGCGGGCTGTCAGGCTGCCGGAATAGACGTGCCCCCAAGGAGAGACGAAACTGACCGTGCCGCCGCCGGGGAGAGTCGGGGTGGCACGGCGGGCGATCCCGTCGCGGATGATTGCGACACCACTGGACCCGGGACCGCCGGGGAACTTGTGAACGGAAAAGACAATGGCATCTTTCCGGGCATCGGTGCCCGGCTTCATGTCCATCGTCACGTAGGGACCGGCACAGCCATAATCCCAGACTGCCAGCGCGCCATGCGCCTTGAGCGTGCGGGTCACGGTGTCCACGTCGGTCAGGATGCCGGTCACATTCGAAGCCGCCGAGAAGGTGCCTACAATCAGGTCGGCCCCCTGTGCGGCGCTCAGTGCCGCTGTCAGGTCGTCCATGTCGACTCCGCCGGCCGTGGCCTCGGCGATTTCGATCACCTCGGCCCCGGATTCGCGCCACGGCAGGATATTCGAGTGATGTTCATATGGTCCGGTCAGCACAACCACGCGCTGTCCGGCGCGCACGCGCGGCGCGATATCCAACAGACCGACGATCCGGTTGATCCCCGCCGTGGATCCCGCGCCGGTAAACACGACGCTCATTTCTGGCCCGGCGTTGACCAGTCGCGCGATCTCGGCCCGGGCGGCCTCGCGCAGGCGGGTCATGTATTCGCCGCAGAACGAAGCCTGGGTATGAGTGTTGGCGTAGTAGGGCAGCACGCGGTCGCGGATGAAATCTTCGACCTGCGTCAGCGCGCGCCCCGAAGCAACGTAATCGGCATAGACCAGGGGGCGCGGGCCATAAGGGCCGTCGATGCGGACATCCTCGCCGATCAGTCCCTTTCGGATCCGGTCGTGAATATCGCCATCGCCGCTGTTCAGCGCGGCCTTGAAGTCTTCGAGCGCGGTCATCTTGTCCCCTTGGGGTTTCGGCCCGGCTGTCGGGCCATGAGTTTGTTCTGTTCATGATGACGCAAGTTTCGCAAAAATCTTCACAGTTCTTTGCGATTGAATTCCAAAAATTGGGTCATATGATCGGAGAATGGCACATAAACTGGATCAATTTGACTGCCGCATCCTGGAAGAGCTTCAGCGCGATGCCGGTCTGTCGCAGCGGGCCCTGGCCGACAAGGTCGGGCTGTCGCAAAACGCCTGTTGGCGCAGGTTGAAGGCACTGGAGTCGTCCGGCGCAATTCGCAACCGGACCGTGGTGATCGACCGCGAAAGGCTGGGAGGCGGATTCGTCGTGTTTTCGCTGGTCAAGACGCGGCATCATTCTGCGGACTGGCTGCGCCTGTTCCGCAAACATGTCTCGGCCATCCCGGAGGTGATCGATTTCTTCCGAATTGGGGGAGAGTACGATTACCTGCTCAAGATCGTGGCGCGCGATATGGCGGGCTATGATGATGTCTACAAACGCCTGATCGAGAACATCGAGCTGGAAACCGTGACGTCGTACTTTGCGATGGAGGCGATCGAAGAGCAGCGCCCGATTCCCTTGCGATAGGGCGCGCGCTTTGTCCGTGGGATTGGCCGTGTCCAATCGGGAAAACCGCAGGGGCGCATCGGCGACTGCGGTTGATTGGATGGGCTGTAGCTGGTGGTGTGGGCTTCGATCAAAATCCTCAAGACGTTGGTGGTCTTGAGAATTTTTGGTGCCCAGGAGAGGACTCGAACCTCCACGACCGAAGTCACTGGTACCTGAAACCAGCGCGTCTACCAATTCCGCCACCTGGGCATCAGGAGCGTGAGGCAGGCGTTTAAAGGTGGTACGAGGGGGTGTCAACGACCTTTTTGAAGAAATCTTCGCGCGGCAATGCGGCGCCTTGCGGGCGGGCGCCCGCGCCGGTATTCCTGCGCTGCAAGCTGGCAACAGGAGGGCGACGCCCATGTCCAAACTCGTCACTATCTATGGCGGCTCGGGATTCGTCGGACGCTATATCGCCCGCCGTATGGCGAAAGAGGGGTGGCGCGTCCGCGTGGCCTGCCGTCGCCCGAACGAGGCGATCTTTGTGCGCCCCTACGGTGTTGTCGGCCAGGTGGAGCCGATTTTCTGTAATATCCGCGATGATGACAGCGTGCGCGCGGCGATGCATGGCGCCGACGCGGTGGTGAATTGCGTGGGCACCTTCGACAAGGGCGGCAAGAACAATTTTGACGCCGTTCAACACGAAGGCGCCGAGCGAATCGCGCGCATTGCCGCCGCCGAGGGGATCGAACGTCTTGTGCATGTGTCGGCCATCGGGGCCGACGCCGAGGGGGCAAGCCTTTACGCCCGCAGCAAGGGCAAGGGCGAGGAAGGCATCCTTGAGCACATGCCAGGAGCGGTGATCCTGCGGCCTTCGGTGGTCTTTGGTCCCGAAGACGCATTCTTTAACCGATTCGCAGCGATGACTCGTCTGGGCCCGATCCTGCCGATCATCGGCGGCGCGACCAAGTTTCAGCCGGTCTATGTCGACGATGTGGCGCAGGCCGCGGAAAAGGCCCTGCTGGGGCAGGCGCAGCCCGGCGTCTATGAACTGGGCGGCCCGGATGTCATGAGCTTCCGCGAGTTGATGGCGGTGATGCTGGACGTGATCCGCCGCCGCCGACTGGTGGTCAACATCCCGTTCTTCGTCGCGTCGATCATCGGGTCCCTGTCGGATTTCGTGCAGTCGATTTCGCTGGGGCTGGTGCCCGCTCAGGTGACCGCGGACCAGGTGCGCAGCCTGCGTCAGGACAATGTGGTTTCGGACGGCGCCAAGGGGTTGCGGGATCTGGGGGTCGCGCCGACCTCGGTTCGGGCGGTGCTGCCTGACTATCTCTGGCGCTTCCGTCCCTCGGGGCAGTATGAGGCGATCAAGGAATCGGCGCAGAACCTGCGCTCGAACTGACATTCGGTGGGGCGAAAGCCCTGCCAACCTGTCCGGAACGACAAAGGCGCCACGGTCACGCGGCGCCTTTATGTTTGTCCAATCGGGCCGATCCTAGTGGCTGCGGCGCAACTCTGCGAGTTTCGGGCCATTGCAACAGCCCGGCGGCGGGGTTGCTGTCAAAGACACCTGTCCGGCCAGCCATTTCTCACAAGCATCGACCAGCGCACAACTGCGGCAGGCTGTGACCATGGCGGCATAGGTGTCCGGTGCCAGTTTGCCCGTGTTCAAAGCTTCGCCAAGGTTGAGCCCCATCACACGCGCCACGCTGCGGGTCATAAAGAAATGCCGGGCGGGATCACCAAGCGTCAGTGCCATGTCTTGTCTCCTGGGGCACGGTGCCTGTCAGCGCCTCCTTCAGCGCGGAAAGGTGTTTTCGATTATGACAGCCGTCGGGCAGGGCGCGGGTCTGTTCGGCAGGTTGGTCCAGCCACTGGGCACAGCCCTCCGCCCATTGGCAGGCGCGGCAGCGGGTGACGATTGCGAACCAGTCCTCGTGACTCATCTTTTTGGCGTCCATGGCACCGACGAGATCGACCCCGGTTGCCTTGGCCATCCGCTGGACCAGCCAGTAATGTTCGGTTTCGTCCCCCAGAATCCGGGGGCGCGGATCGGCGGGGCGTTGTCCGGCCATGGTCATCCTTCGTCCAGCGCACGAAAGACGTTGGCGTTCAGGCAATATTCCGGCGTTTCTGCCGCAGTCTTTGACTGCTCGGCCAGCCAGTGTTCGCAGGCCTCGGGTGAGGTGCATGCGGTGCAACGCAGCACCGCGTCCTCCAGTTCGGAAATCGTCAGCTTGCCGCGTAGCATCTGTTCTTCAAGGTCGACGCCGCGCGCCCGGGCCATGTTGTCCACCAGCGCCGCGTGGCGCTTCAGGGTCGTTTCACGATGCATCTTTCCGGTCCCCTCTGTCCTGATCCCGACAGGGTCGAGGATGAACGAAGTGCCGGCGGCGCGCATTGACACAGGTCAACGCCGGGTTGATCGGGCTTACTCGGCCTTCAGCGCCTTTGCGGTTTCGGCCACGATCTGCAACCGGGCCGCGTTGGGCGGATGGCTGCCAAGGAACTTGTTGCCCGGATCGGGAATGCGCCCGAAAAAGGCCGCGCCGTTTACCGGATCATAGCCTGCCCGAAAGGTGATGATCGTGCCCAGTTGATCGGCTTCCAGCTCGAACTCCTTGGAATAGGTGCGCGCCCCGACCGCCGCGCCGAGTTGTTCGGCATTGCGCACGGCCTCGGCTTCGGCCCCGCTGATGGCGGCGATCCCGGCAAAGACCACGGCCCCGATGGTGGCGCTTTGACGTGTCTTCGCAAGGTGATCAAGGATGTGGTGCGCTGCTTCGTGCCCCATGACAAAGGCCAGTTCATCGGCATTGCGGACGGAGTTGATCATGCCGACGTTAAAGGCAAGGATCGGACGGCCAAAGCGATCGACGGTCTGAAAGGCGTTGGGGGCAAGATCGGGCCGGTCATCCACCACGATCTGGAAATCACAGTTCATACCCGTGGTACGTTTGCGGCATTCCCGTTCGGCCACGGGTTCGACGGTCTGGACAACTTCGACAAATTGCCGAGCGGCGCGATTGGCGCGCAATTGCGCACCAGATCCGCCGAGGGCGTCGGGGGCCGGTGTCGGCAGCGGCGCGGCGCAAGCGGCAAGCAGCGCAAGGGCAATATACGGCAGCAAGCGGAGCATTCAGAATCCCGACGTTTACAGAGAGTCCGCCAAATCTATGCCGCGCTGCCGGACTGTACCAGTCGCTCGCAGTAAACTAGCGGTGTTGTGCCGGTTCACGGGGGTGTCATTCGACCGGATTGCGGGGGAGCGCCGCCCCATCGCGAGAAATCGGTTTCAGTGACGGACGAGGGGCGCTAACCTGATCCCATGTTCAGCGTAGAGCACGATTTCGACGCCACCGTCGTAACCTTGGTGGATGAGGGAGAAGCACACCTGCAAGAGGATGTGGTCATCTCCGGTTTCGAAGATTGCGTGACGGTCGAGCAATTCGACCCGCGCACAGACAGGATGCAGCGAATCACGCTGTCGCTGACGCAGATGCGCGATCTGGTGACGGCGGTGAATGCCCCTGAAGGCGTTTATCGCCGTCCTGACTAGGCGCGGCTACCCGATAATCCGGAACTGTTTGTCGCGAGAGGTCTCTCCGCGTACCAGCTCCAGACGGCTTTTGGGGATGCCAAGGGCCTTGGCCAGCAGTTTGATGACCGCGGCATTGGCCTTGCCGCCCTCGGGCACCGTTATCACCGTCACGCGCAGGTCATCCCCGTCGCGCAGCACCGCATTGCGCGATGCCTTGGGCGTGACGCGTACGGCCAGCATGGCGCCCGGCGTTGCAAGATCGGAAAGATCGGGTTGTTTCATGAGGCTGGCATACAGGCTGGACAGGGATAGGCAACATTCGCGGTTGAATCCGGCCCTCGGGCGTCTGACATAACGGCAAGTACAAAAGGAGACGCCATGCCCACGCCCAATCCCGCCGCGATGGACTTTCTTCTGACGCGCCGCTCGCGTCCGGCCAAGACGCTGTTGGCCCCTGGTCCCGAGGACGCGGCCCTGATGCCGATGCTGACTGCCGCCGCGCGCAGCCCCGACCACGGCAAGCTGGAGCCATGGCGTTTCATCGTGCTACGCGAGGCCGCCATGCGCCGCCTGTCGGGCGAGGTTGCGGCCTGTGGCGTGCGACTGGGCAAAAGCGACGAAGACATCGCCAAGGCGCAGGACGCGTGGGAGCGCAGCCCGCTGTGCGTGGTAGTGGTCGAGGTGCAAAAGGACAGCCCCAAGATACCGGCCGTGGAACAGACATATTCGGCTGGCGCGGTTTGCCTTGCCCTGTTGAATGCGGCGCTGGCCTCGGGCTGGGGCGCAAACTGGTTGTCCGGGTGGGCCAGTCATGATCGCGGCTTTGTCGAGACGGCGCTGGGCCTTGCGTCACACGAAAAGGTAGCCGGGTTCATCCATATCGGGACCGAAGGCGCCGCACCGCCGGAACGCCCGCGCCCTGACCTTGCGCAGATCACCAGCTGGGTCTCCGAATGATCTTTGACTCTGTCTCGCGCGCGATTGCGCAAATGCCCGATCCGCGTTTCCGCGGGGTTCTGCTGCGCGGGATCGGGATCACTCTGGCGATCCTTGTCGCCGTCAGCATGACCGTGATCTGGGGATTGGGGTGGCTGATCGGTGATTCGATCTCATTGCCCTGGATCGGCACGGTGGAATGGCTGGACAACGCGGCGAGTTGGGCCGCCGTTCCGGTCATGCTGGTGCTTTCTGCCTTTTTGATGGTGCCGATTGCCTCGGCCATCACCTCGATGTTTCTCGAAGAAGTGGCGCAGGCGGTCGAAGACAAGCATTACCCGGGCCTCGGCCCCGCAACGCCGCCCAGTTTTGCCGACGGGCTGATCGATTCGCTGGGGTTCCTTGGCACGATGATCGTGGCCAACCTGTTTGCTTTGGTGCTTTACCTGCTGTTCGCGCCGCTTGCGCCGGTAATCTTCTGGGGGCTGAACGGCTTTCTGTTGGGGCGGGAATATTTCACCCTCGCGGCCATGCGCCGCGTCGGTCGCCAAGAGGCCCGCAAACTGCGCCGTCGCCATTTGGTGACGATCTGGGCGGCGGGGGTGCTGATGGCGGTGCCGCTGACGATCCCCATCGTGAACCTGCTGGTGCCGGTTCTGGGGGCAGCCACCTTCACCCATGTGTTCCACCGGGTCGGGCGCAGGTAACGGCTCCCCTGCCTGCGTTGCCTCCGCTCTGATCATCGGCGGTTCGGCCAAATCTGGCGACAGGGGCATTGGCCGGGAAAGGCAAATGACTAGCCACATTTCGTCGCTGGTCTGCTGGGCCAAAGAGGGCGCGCGTTCCAAGAGGCGCGCGCCGGTTCGCGATTACGTCGGGAAAGGGGCCTTGGCCAGATGGCCTGTCCCGGATCAATCGACGTGCGAGGTGCCGTCCATCCGGTTGAACATCCATCCGTCGATGTCGCGCACCGTGATCAGTTCGAAAACGATGACCGAAGCAACCACGGCCCAGATCGCAAAGGCGATGGCCGTGGTGATCCAAGCCTTGCGTTTCAGGTTGTGCACCTCGGGGCTGCCCGCATGGGTTCCGGGGACGACTTCGCCCAGGTCGCCCTGCGTTTTCAGGCGGATCGGGATCACGCAGAGGAAGGTCATGAACCAGATAACCGCGAACAGCACGATGGCCGAGGTGATGCCCATCAAACCTGCTCCAGTTCCACGAGGCAGCCGTTGAAATCCTTGGGGTGCAGGAAGAGCACCGGCTTGCCGTGGGCACCGATCTTGGGCTCTCCGGTGCCCAGCACGCGCGCTCCGGTTTCCTTCAGGTGGTCACGCGCGGCGATGATGTCTTCGACTTCGTAGCAGACATGGTGAATGCCGCCCGAAGGGTTCTTGTCCAGAAAGCCCTGAATCGGAGAGTTCTCGCCCAGTGGATACAGCAGTTCGATCTTGGTGTTGGGCAGTTCGATGAAGATCACCGTCACGCCATGGTCGGGCTCGTCCTGCGGTTCGCCGACCGTTGCACCCAATGCGGTGCGGTATTGTGCGGCGGCGGCCTCTAGGTCGGGCACGGCGATGGCAACGTGATTCAGGCGTCCGATCATCTTTGTCTCTCCATGTCTGGCGTTGGCAGAGGTTATGGCCTCTGCACCACGCCCGGACAAGGCGGTGCGACCCTTAACCGCTTGTTCACCCTGTCAGGCCAATCTTGTTCACGACTCGATAAGGAGCCCCGACATGGACGAACTGGAACATCTCTCACCGCATCTGCGTCCCACGGCCACGCGGCCGCTTTTGGGGCTGACCATTCTGGTTGTCGAGGACAGCCGGTATTCCTGCGATGCCATGCGCCTTTTGTGCCTGCGCTCTGGCGCGCGCATCCGCCGGGCAGATTGCCTGAAATCGGCGCGGCGTCACCTGCAAGTGTATCGGCCCAGCGTCGTGATCATTGATCTTGGCCTGCCTGACGGATCGGGGGCGGAACTGATTTCGGAATTGGCGACTACCTGCCCGCGCGTGGATGTCATCCTTGGCACCAGCGGCGATACCTTTTCGGAAGAGGTGGCGCTTGCCGCCGGCGCGGATGGCTTTCTGGGCAAACCGGTGTCCTCGGTCGTTGCCTTTCAGAATGCGATTCTTTCGGTGCTGCCGGTCGAACGCCGTCCGACGGGGCCGCGCCTTGTCAGCGACGATCCTGTCAATCCCGATCCGCTGGCCTATCGCGATGACATGGCCCACGCGGCGGATGTTCTGGGCGATGCAGGCAACGAAAGCACGCTGGCCTACCTGACGCAGTTCCTTGCCGGTGTCGCGCGCAGCGCGGGCGACGGTGTCTTGCAACAAGCTGCCGAGGATCTGGCCGATGCCCGTGCTGCGGGCCTTCCGGTGAAAGCGGGACTGGATCGCGTTTCGGCGCTGGTTCAGGATCGCGTGGCCGACCGCATGGCGATCTGAGGTCGCGGCCCTACAGCAAAAAACCGGGGTCTTCGCCCATGTCGAGTCCCGGAAAGATCCCGGTTTCCAACGTGCTGCGGGCAAGTCCGAATTGCCCGCGCAGCATCCAGGCCAGATAGGCCCGCATATCCCGTGTCGGTTTCAGGTCGCGCCCTTCGTATAGCGAGGCTTCGTCAAGGCCGGGCCATTCCGTCAGAACACGTCTGCCACGCAGCGCGCCACCGGCCAGGATCATCGCGCCGCCGGTGCCGTGGTCTGTGCCGCCCGATCCGTTCATCCGGACGGTGCGCCCGAATTCGGTCACGGCAGCGACTGTCGTGCGCTCCCATGCAGAGGCACCCAGCGTTTGTTTCAGGGTGGTCAGCGTGTCCGCAAGTTGCCCCAGCGCGTTCGACAGGCCGCGCGCCTGACCTTTGTGCGTGTCCCAGCCCATCAGCGAAAAACAGGCAATCCGCGCCTGTTCCCGCAACTGTTGCGCCGCAAAAGCAGCCAGCGCCACGCCGGGCCGTCTGCGCGCGCGCGGTGACATCATGTCATCCTGCATTGCCGCCATCATGTCCTCTGTCCCGCCGGTAAAGGCCAATGCATCCCCGTCGCTGCCCGCAAGAGCAAAGGCGCTGTCGAGGGCTGCTGCCATTGCCGGGTCGGACTGCATGACGCGCCGGGTAAGCAGGATCGCCTGCGGCGAGAGATGCAGATCGGCCTCGGGGGTCCAACGGCTGATCTGAGCGGGCCCGGACAGGATGCGCAACGGCTCACCTCCGATTGCATAGGCGCTGTCGGCGGTGGCCCCGGGCAAGTTCTGGACCACGCGATTCAACCAGCCGTCAGGGGGCAGGGGCCCGCCGTTTTCCGCCACGCCAGCCTCAAGCAGGTCCTGCCCGTCGAAATGGCTGCGCTTGTCGCGATAGGGGATCGAAACGGCATGGGCAAAGCCAAGCTCTCCGGCCTGCCACAGGGGGCGCAAGGGCGACAGCGCCGGGTGCAAGGCGAACCGGCCGTCCAGATCCATGGCACCATTGGAAAAGTCCGGCACAGGACGGCCAAGGGCCGCGAAATCCGGGTCTCCGTAGGGCGCTACAACACCCAGACCGTCCATGCCGCCGCGCAGGATGATGACCACCAGCCGGGCGTCACCGGGCGTAGCGGCAAAGCTGACCGGCGTCATCAGCGGGCTGGCTGCCAACGAACAGCCGATCATCGCCCCTTGGGTCAGAAAACTGCGTCTGTCCATCTGCTTACATCCTTTGAAACGCGGGCGAGGCCAGAACGACGCCGATCCCGTCAGCGCGGGTTTCGGCGGCGGAGGCGGCAAAGCGCAGGTCTTGGTCGGCCCGCGATCCCAGCGCGGTCTGCACGAACTCTCGCGGGTCCGGGAGCCTGCCCAGCAGGGTCTGCGGCATGACAAAGGCCCATTGCAGGCGCGCTGCCAGACCCTGCGGCGTAAGCCACGCGTCATCCCCCTCTGGCAAACCGTCTGGCCCGGACGGTTCCTGCCAGAAATGGCCCATCAGCCGCATCGGTTGTTCGATTGCAACATAGGCGCGTTTGGTCAGCACGGCATGGGGCACATCAAGCGCCCGACAGGCCGAAGCGATGAAATCCAGCGGTTGCTTGGCATTGGCGGGGCGCGGCTGCCATGTTGCGGGATGTGACAACATCGCCTTGTAGACCGGCAACAAGGCGCCGTCGGTATCCAGCCAAGCCCGTTCCATGGCCGCAATCAGATCCGGATCGGGCATGTCCGCGACAAAATGCACGGCCAGCTTTTGCGTGATATGGCGCGCGGTGACCGGATGCCTTGCAAGATCGCGCAGAGCGGCGTGAATATCCTGCAACCCGCCGCCCGGATGCCCGCCATAGCGTTTGCCCAATACCGTTTCATCACCGGGTTCCGCCAGAGATTGCCGAAAGATCGTGCCGTCATCAGCGGAATACATCAGCCCGGTCAAAAGCTCGGCCAGTTGGCGGACATCGGCCTGAGTATAGGGGCCGTCCACGCCCAGCGTATGCAACTCCAACAACTCGCGGGCGAGGTTTTCGTTGAAGCCGAACTTTCCGGGGGCGTTTTTCGCTCGCTCGGCATTTGGCCCGGCCGAGGCATGCTGATCCAGATAATGCAGCATCATCGGGTGAAGGGCCGCCGCGATCAGCAGATCCTCGAACCGCGCGGCGAAATTGGGACGGATCGCGGATTCGACGTAGGGCGAAACGCCGAATTCCAGAACATTGGCCTTGCCTCGGACCGTGAAGTGATCCGCCCAAAAGCTTTCCAGCCGCTCTCGGAAAGGAGTGGGGCTATGTACGCGCCGCGCCACATGGGAAACCAGCCATGCGCGTTGTGCTTTGCGGGCGCGCTGCCGCAGCTTGCGGATCTGGGCGATCACAAGGCTATTGGCCTCGGTGCCCTTGGTCATCCGGTTGATCCGGCCAAGGGTCACGCCGCTGTCCAGCATATCTTGCGAAAATTCGGCAAAGGGGACGACCGCAAAGCTGCGCGCCATGGTGTCCGGTGCCGTCAACCCGGCCAGCATGGCCTCCGCGCTATGGGGGGGCGCAATGTGCGGGGACAGGCCGCAGCCAAAACGAATGTCGGCAAGGACGGGGTCGAACATATACGAGACCTCAAGACTGCTGAGATCCGTATAACGGATGCGGGGCGCGCTTGCATCGCCCCGCACGTCTTTGTGTCCGCCGGTTCGGCGGAATGGTGCCCTACGGCCTGATTATTCCTGCGGAATCACGCGCAAGCTGAGTTCCATCAGCTGATCCGAAGACGGTTCGGACGGCGCGTTCATCATCAGGTCTTCGGCACGCTGGTTCATCGGGAACATGATGACTTCGCGGATGTTCGCCGTTTCGGCCAGCAGCATCACGATCCGGTCGATGCCGGCGGCGCAGCCACCGTGCGGCGGGGCGCCATAATGGAACGCATTGTAAAGCGCTCCAAAGCGGTTCTTGACCTCGTCCTCGCCATAACCGGCCAGTTCAAAGGCCTTGAGCATGACCTCGGGCTTGTGGTTCCGGATCGCGCCCGACACCAGTTCATAGCCGTTGCAGGCCAGATCGTACTGGAAACCCTTGACCGCCAGCGGATCGCCCAGCAGCGCCTCCATCCCGCCCTGCGGCATGGAGAAGGGGTTGTGTTCAAAGTCGATCTCGCCGCTTTCTTCGTCCTTCTCGTAGATCGGGAAATCCACGATCCATGCAAAGGCAAAGCGGTTCTGGTCGGTCAGGTTCAGTTCGGCGCCGATCACGTCGCGCGCCTTGCCCGCCACACGTTCAAACGCCGAGGGTTTGCCGCCGAGGAAGAAGGCCGCGTCACCGACGCCAAGGCCCAGCTGCTGGCGGATCGCCTCGGTCCGCTCGGGGCCGATGTTCTTGGCCAGCGGACCGGCGGCTTCCATTTCGTCGCCCTTGGCGCGCCAGAAGATATACCCCATGCCCGGCAGGCCCTCTTTCTGGGCAAAGGCGTTCATGCGGTCACAGAACTTGCGCGACCCGCCAGTGGGCGCCGGGATGGCGCGGATCTGGGTGCCGTCCTGCTCCAGCAGCTTGGCAAAGATCGCAAAGCCCGAGCCGCGGAAATGCTCGCTGACATCCTGCATCTCGATCGGGTTGCGCAGGTCGGGCTTGTCGGTGCCGTATTTCAGTGCCGCCTCGGCATAGGGGATCTGCGGCCATGTCTCGGGCGCGTCGACCTTCTTGCCGCCGCCGAATTCCTCGAAGATGCCCGCGATCACGGGCGAGACGGTGTCGAACACGTCCTGCTGCTCGACAAAGGACATTTCCAGGTCGAGCTGATAGAAATCGGTGGGCGAACGGTCGGCGCGCGGATCCTCGTCGCGGAAACAGGGCGCGATCTGGAAATACTTGTCAAAGCCCGAGACCATGATCAGCTGCTTGAACTGCTGCGGGGCCTGCGGCAGGGCATAGAACTTGCCCGGATGCAGGCGCGACGGCACGAGGAAGTCGCGCGCGCCTTCGGGCGACGAGGCGGTGATGATCGGCGTCTGGTATTCGCGGAACCCCTTGTCCCACATGCGGCGGCGCATCGAGGCCACAACGTCCGACCGCAGGGTCATCGACTTCTGCATCGCTTCGCGGCGCAGGTCGAGATAGCGGTACTTCAGGCGGGTTTCCTCGGGGTATTCCTGATCGCCAAAGACGATCAGCGGCAGTTCCTGCGCTTCGCCCAGCACTTCGAGGTCACGGATATAGACCTCGATCTCGCCGGTGGGCAGCTTGGCGTTGATAAGCGACTCGTCGCGCGCCTTCACGTTGCCGTCGATGCGGATACACCATTCGCTGCGCACCTTCTCGACGTCCTTGAAGACCGGGCTGTCGGGATCGCACAGAACCTGCGTCACGCCGTAATGGTCGCGCAGGTCGATGAACAGGACGCCGCCGTGATCTCGGATGCGATGCACCCAACCGGCAAGGCGGACGGTGTCGCCCACATTGGCCTTGGTCAGATCGGCGCAGGTATGGCTGCGATAGGCGTGCATGTCGGATACCTTTCGGATGAGGCGTAAATCAGGCGCCGATACACAGTCCCGCGCTCGCAAAGTCAAGGCGGACTGCCGGTTTCGACGCGATAAGCGGGCTACAGGCGCGCGGGGATCAGCCCACGCAGGGCATTGCCGACGAAAATCCGCCCCCGCGACAGGTCGGCAGGGAGCAGGCGGCGTTCCCGCGCGCCCTTCGCCAGCAACTCTTGCCGCAGGATGCCGGGCAGACAGCCATCGGCCAGCGGCGGGGTCACCATGCCCTCGGGCGTTTCCAGAAAGAGGTTGGTGATCGTGCCTTCGCACAGCGCGCCTTCCTCGTTGAGGAACAGCATCTCGTCGATGCCATCGGGCAGGGCAGTCCGCGCCGCGTTATACAGCGCCCGTTCGGTTGTCTTGACCTGCAACCACGGGTCGTCTTTGCGCAGGCGATCCTGGGAAATGGCCAGCGTCCAGACCGTATCTTGCGGCAGGGGGGCAAATGGCGCGCCCGTGACCTCGGCAGCGCCGTCGCGCGTTACGGTCAGCCGCAGGCGGGTCGGCCCGTCGAACCGCGCGGCCTCCAGCGCTGCCTCAACCCCTTGGGGGCGAATGCCAAGGCGCGCGGCGCTGCGGGTTAGCCGCGCAAGATGTAGATCGCGCCGGTGCAGCCCGATGTCAGGCGTCCACAAGCCGGTTTCGATCAGGCGAAATCCAGCATCATCTGGCGGGCAAAGCGTGTCTTCCACAGGGCTTCCTCGTATTCGGATTCGGCGGTGCTGTCCCAGACCACGCCGCCGCCCACGTTCAGCACAGCGCGTGCGCCGTCCACCATCAGGGTGCGGATCGCCACGTTGAACTCGGACCGGCCATCCGGTGCGGCCCAGCCGATCGAACCGCAATAGATCTCGCGCGGCCAGGGTTCCAGAAGGGACAGGATCTCCATCGCGCGGATCTTGGGCGCGCCGGTGATCGAGCCACAGGGATACAGCGCGCGCAAGATGTCGGACAGGGTGACACCCTCGGCCAGTTCCGCCTGCACCAGCGACACCATCTGGTGCACGGTCGCATAGCTTTCGACGTGGAAGAGTTGCGGCACCTTGACCGAGCCGGGCCGCGCCACCCGGCTGATGTCATTGCGCAAAAGGTCCACGATCATCAGGTTCTCGGCGCGGTTCTTTTCGTCCTGCGCCAGCCAGTTGCGGCGGCGTGCATCCTCGGCCGGATCCACGCTGCGCGGTTGCGTGCCTTTCATCGGGCGGGTTTCGATCCGCCCAAGTGCATCGGTGCGAAAGAACAGTTCGGGCGAGCGTGACAGCAAGGCCAGCCCGTCGATTTCGACAAGGGCGCCATGCGGCACCGGTTGCCGGTCGGCCAGCGCGGCGTACAGCGCCTCGGGGCGCCCATCGATGGTCAGGTCGATGGGGAAGGTCAGGTTCGCCTGATAGATGTCGCCGGCAGCAATGGCGGAATGCACCGTCTGGAACGCTTCGCGATAGCGGGTCGCATCCCAGCGCGGCGTGAAACCGGTGATGCCGCCGCCCGGCTGCGCCAGCGGCAGGGCGCGCGGCGCGTCGTAGACACCAAAGCAGATCAGCGGCAGGCGGCGTTCGCCGGGCATCCACCGCGCCAGTCTGGGTTCCAGTACATGGCCCAACTCGTAACTGGCAAAACCCGCGACCCATGCGCCCGCCGCCCGCGCGGCATCCAGCCGGGCCAACGCCGCGGGCACTTCGGCAGGCGTATCGGCGCGGATCACCTCGCTTGCCTCGGCAAAGCCGGTCCCGGCGCCCGAAGGCCCCTGATCGAAGCGTATGCGCATTGTCTGGCTCCTGCTGCGTCAGCCTGTGGTTTTACGCCAGACGCGCTGGGCACGAAAGTCCGAAGGCGACATATTGAAGACGGCAGGCCACACGCCCTTGCACCTTTTGGCGCGGTGCCTATAACGCACGACAATTTGGCCCGGACGCGAGTCTGCGGGCCTGTCGCTCACGCCGCCACATCAGCAGCCGCCATATCAGCAGAGGTCCGCCATGCCCAAACGTACCGATATCCAGTCGATCATGATCATCGGGGCGGGGCCGATTGTCATCGGGCAGGCCTGCGAATTCGACTATTCCGGCGCACAGGCCTGCAAGGCGCTGCGCGAAGAGGGCTACCGCGTCATCCTCGTGAACTCGAACCCGGCGACGATCATGACCGATCCGGGCCTGGCCGACGCCACCTATATCGAACCGATCACGCCGGAAGTGGTGGCCAAGATCATCGAGAAAGAACGCCCCGACGCGCTGCTGCCGACGATGGGCGGGCAGACCGGGCTCAACACCTCGCTGGCGCTGGAAGAGATGGGCGTGCTGGAGAAATTCGGTGTCGAGATGATCGGTGCCAAGCGCGATGCCATTGAAATGGCAGAAGACCGCAAGCTCTTCCGCGAAGCGATGGACCGCATCGGGCTGGAAAACCCCAAGGCGACCATCGTCACCGCGCCCAAGGATGCCAAGGGCAAGTTCGACCTCGAAGAAGGCGTGCAGATCGCGCTGGACGCGCTGGAAGAAATCGGTCTGCCCGCCATCATCCGCCCCGCCTTTACCCTTGGCGGCACGGGCGGCGGTGTGGCCTACAACCGCGAGGATTACATCCACTTCTGCCGTTCGGGCATGGATGCCTCGCCGGTGGGTCAGATCCTTGTCGACGAGTCGCTGCTGGGCTGGAAGGAATACGAAATGGAGGTTGTCCGCGACAAGGCGGACAATGCGATCATCGTCTGTTCCATCGAGAACGTCGATCCGATGGGCGTGCACACCGGCGATTCGATCACCGTGGCCCCGGCGCTGACCCTGACCGACAAGGAATACCAGATCATGCGCAACGGCTCGATCGCCGTCCTGCGCGAGATCGGCGTCGAAACCGGCGGGTCCAACGTGCAATGGGCGATCAACCCCGAAAACGGCCGCATGGTCGTGATCGAGATGAACCCGCGCGTGTCGCGCTCTTCGGCGCTGGCCTCCAAGGCGACGGGATTCCCCATTGCCAAGATCGCGGCCAAGCTGGCGGTGGGCTACACCCTCGACGAATTGGACAACGACATCACGAAAGTGACCCCGGCGTCCTTTGAGCCGACCATCGACTATGTCGTCACCAAGATCCCGAAATTCGCCTTCGAGAAATTCCCCGGTTCGCAGCCCTATCTGACCACCGCGATGAAATCCGTGGGCGAGGCGATGGCCATTGGCCGCACCATCCACGAATCGCTGCAAAAGGCGCTGGCCTCGATGGAATCCGGCCTGACCGGCTTTGACGAGGTCGAAATCCCCGGAGCGCCCGACAAGGCCGCCGTCATCAAGGCGATCAGCGAACAGACCCCGGACCGGATGCGCACCATCGCGCAGGCTATGCGCCACGGGCTGTCGGATGATGAAATCCACGGTGTCACCATGTTTGACCCGTGGTTCCTTGCCCGCATCCGCGAGATCGTCGAGGCCGAGAACGACATCCGCGCCAACGGGCTGCCGCAGGATACCGAGGGCATGCGCGCGCTCAAGATGCTGGGGTTCACGGACGCCCGCCTCGCCAAGCTGACCGGCTTCTCCGAAAAGGACGTGCGCACGCGCCGCCACGCGCAGGGCGTTACCGCCGTGTTCAAGCGGATCGACACCTGCGGGGCCGAGTTCGAAGCCCAGACCCCCTACATGTATTCCACCTACGAAGAGCCCATGATGGGCGAGGTGGAATGCGAGGCGCGCCCAAGCGACCGCAAGAAAGTGGTCATCCTCGGCGGCGGTCCGAACCGGATCGGGCAGGGGATCGAGTTCGATTATTGCTGCTGCCACGCCTGTTTCGCGCTGACCGAAGCGGGCTTTGAAACCATCATGATCAACTGCAACCCAGAAACGGTGTCGACCGACTACGACACCTCGGACCGGCTGTATTTTGAACCGCTGACCTTCGAACATGTGATGGAGATCCTGACAAAAGAGCAGGAGAACGGCACCCTTCACGGCGTCATCGTCCAGTTCGGCGGCCAGACACCGCTGAAGCTCGCCAATGCTTTGGAGGCAGAGGGCATCCCGATCCTCGGCACCACTCCGGACGCCATCGACCTTGCCGAAGACCGGGAACGCTTTCAGGCGCTGGTCAACGAACTGGGTCTGAAGCAACCTCGCAACGGCATTGCCTCTACGGATGCGCAGGCGTTGGAAATCGCCGAAGAAATCGGCTTTCCGCTGGTGATCCGCCCCTCCTACGTGCTGGGCGGCCGGGCGATGGAAATCGTCCGCGACATGGATCAACTGAAACGCTACATCAAAGAGGCTGTGGTCGTGTCGGGCGACAGTCCGGTTCTGTTGGACAGCTATCTCTCCGGTGCGACGGAACTGGATGTGGACGCGATCTGCGATGGCAAGGACGTTCACGTCGCGGGCATCATGCAGCACATCGAAGAGGCCGGCGTCCACTCGGGTGACAGCGCCTGTTCGCTGCCGCCCTATTCGCTGGACGCCGAAGTGCTGGCCGAGATCGAGCGTCAGGCCCACGCGCTGGCCAAGGCGCTGAACGTGGTCGGCCTGATGAACGTTCAATTCGCGATCAAGAACGGCGAGGTTTACCTGATCGAGGTGAACCCGCGCGCCAGCCGCACGGTGCCCTTCGTCGCCAAGGCGACCGACAGCGCCATCGCGTCGATTGCCGCCCGCGTCATGGCGGGCGAGCCGCTGTCCAACTTCCCCAAACGCGCGCCTTATGACGCCAGCATCGATTATGACACCGATGTGCCCATGGCCGACATGATGACGCTGGCGGATCCGAACATGCCGTGGTTCTCGGTCAAGGAGGCGGTCCTGCCCTTCGCGCGCTTCCCCGGCGTGGACACGATCCTTGGCCCGGAAATGCGCTCCACCGGCGAGGTCATGGGCTGGGACAAATCCTTTGCCCGCGCTTTCCTCAAGGCACAGCTGGGCGCAGGCACGCATCTGCCGACCGAAGGCACGGTCTTTTTCTCGATCAAGGACGAGGACAAGACGCAACTGCTGGTCGAAACAGCGCGCACCCTTGTGGATCTGGGCTTTGCCATCGTGGCGACCTCGGGCACGGCGTCTTTCCTTGCCGCGCATGACATCGCCTGCCAACTGGTGAAAAAGGTCTACGAAGGCCGACCGAACATCGTCGACCTGATGAAGGACGGCGGCATCCAGCTGGTGATGAACACCACCGAAGGTTCGGCCGCGGTTGAGGACAGCCGCGAGATCCGCTCGGTCGCGCTTTACGACAAGATCCCCTACTTCACGACCGCCGCGGGCGCCCATGCCGCCGCTCTGGCCATGAAAGCACGGGAAGAGGGCGAACTGGTGGTGAAGAGCCTTCAGGGGTAAGTCGTCTGGGTCGGATGCTCGAATCGTTGGTTGGGTCGCCATAGTCCTTGGCGGACTTCGAGTTGCCATGGCGGTATAGGCAGCGGCTTCGTTTGAAGGCGCTGCCTATATGATGGCGATCAGCCATTACCTTGCAAGCGCAGAGACCACTGGAGAAGTGATCGACCAGGGAATTGTTTGGCTTCTTGTCGGGTTTGCATTTGTTTTGCTGCGTACCCTTGTGCGACGCGGCAGGACGTGGCGAAGCCCTGAATAGCGCCCGACAACCGCTTTCATCCCATCTCCGACGTATCTGCCTCAAGCCCGGAAACAAGGGCCGCAGGCCCGCCGGGCGCGCGGTCACGCCACAGGCGTGCCTCCGGCATGGCCCGGCTCCACCGTGCAGGCGCTTTGTCAGCCGTTTTGTTCCACGCAATCCTTACGCGGGAGACGTGGGGATAAACTGCCAGCCACATCCGTCGCAGCGCCTCCCCGCCGGTCAGTCGCGCGCCCGGCTCCGCACTCTGTAGGCCGGGTTTCTACCCCGCCGCGCGCCCAAACCTCTGCACCCCCCAGATCAACGTCAAATTCGCCAAGCCGAATCCCACAGGCGGCACCAGCATTGCCGCCATGCCCAAGGGAAGGCTGACCCAGCCGACATGCGGCAGGGCCCAGGCTTCGACCGCGTAGCGCAGCCAGACCGACAGGGTGAAAAACGACCCCAGCGCGCAGAGCATCAGTACAATCGAAACCAAACGCACCCAGCGCGGCATCGGCCCGGCCTTGGGGCGCGGCGCGCGTTCTGGCGAAGGACGAGGCGGGGCACCCCGCGTGCGCCATCGCTGCCAAAGGGGCCAAAGCAGCGCACCGGCAAAAAAGATCAGGAACATCCAAGCCAGCGCCAGTCCGCGGCTTTCGTGCAGAGGGTCCACCAACACGGTTTGCGGGTCGTCCGGCAGATAAGTCACCGGAACCCGCGCGCCCGGATCATGCGCGCGCAGGAAATCCCCTGTGACCTCGGCCTCTGCCGTGACAACTTGGCCGCCGGCTTCGAAGCGGACCGTGGCATAGTGGCGATAGCGCACCGGTTTCTCGGGCTGGCTTTGATAGCGTACCGTGCGGCCAGACAGGAAGGTCGCCGAGGTTTCGACTCCGTCCCGATCAAACCGCGCAGCCTTTGACGAGGCGCTGTAGATCAAGGCGGCCAGCACAATGAACAGCAGCGCCAGCAACCCGGCAACGATCAGCGGTATCGGTTTGCGTCCTGCCATCCTGCCTCTTCGGGTCCTTTTCATCCGCGTCGATGCCCCCAAGCGATACCACATCGGCGCTGCGAACAAGGGCAAACAGCGATCCGCCGATGTCTGCAATCGCTCTCCACATCCCTTGTTTGCGCTGCTAAACCGCTCTCAACGCTTTCCAGAGGGATTTTTCCATGAAACCGGTCATCCTCACCATCCTCGACGGCTGGGGCCTGCGCGAGGAAGAGGCGAACAACGCCCCCAAGCTGGCCCGCACCCCCACCATCGACCGGCTGACCGAAAGCTGCCCGCATGCAACCCTGATCACCCATGGCCCCGATGTGGGCCTGCCGACCGGGCAGATGGGCAACTCGGAGGTGGGGCACACCAACATCGGGGCTGGCCGCGTGGTGGCGATGGACCTTGGCCAGATCGACCTCGCGATCGAGGACGGCAGCTTTTTCGACAACGAGGCCATTCTTGCCTTTGCGGACAAGGTACAGGATGCGGGTGGCGCGGTGCATCTGGCCGGGTTGACTTCGGACGGGGGGGTGCATGCCCATGTCAGCCACATGGTCGCCGCGGCCAAGCTGATGCGCGACAAGGGGCTTCAGGTCTGGCTGCACGTTCTGACCGATGGCCGCGATACCGATCCGAAATGTGCGTTGGAACATGTCGAAACCCTGCGCCGCGCGTTGGATATGCCCAAGGACAACAGCGGCCCGATCCGTTTCGCCACGGTTATCGGGCGCTATTACGCGATGGACCGGGACAACCGTTGGGAACGGGTCGAAAGCGCCTATCGCGCCATGACCGGCTATGCCGGGGTCGACCACGGCGATTTCGTCTCGGGCGGGTATGCCGCCACGCCCGAAGAGGCGATTTCCGGCTTCTATGATCGCGAAGGCAAGGGGGACGAATTCGTCGCCCCCGTGGTGATCGAGGGATACGCGGGGTTCGATGAGGGCGACGGCCTGTTCTTTCTGAACTTCCGCGCGGACCGTGCGCGTGAAATCCTTGCGGCCATTGGCGCAGCGGATTTCGACGGGTTCCAGCGTGAGAAGCCGCAGCTTTCGGCGCTGCTGGGCATGGTCGAATACTCCGATGCCCACAATGCCTATATGACCACTGCCTACCCCAAGCGCGAGATCGTCAACACGCTGGGCGAATGGGTCGCCAAACAGGGCAAGACCCAGTTCCGTCTGGCGGAAACCGAAAAATATCCGCATGTGACCTTCTTCCTCAACGGCGGCAAGGAAGTGCCGGAACCGCATGAGGACCGCTTCATGCCGAAGTCCCCCAAGGTGGCCACCTATGACCTTCAGCCGGAAATGTCGGCGGGCGAGGTGACCGAGAAATTCCTTGAAGCCATCGACCATGGTTATGACCTGATCGTGGTGAACTATGCCAACCCCGACATGGTTGGACACACCGGGGATCTGGACGCGGCGATCAAGGCCTGCGAGGCGGTGGACGCCGGGCTGGGGCAGATCGTTGCCAAGCTGGAAGAGACAGGCGGCGCGCTGCTGGTCATTGCCGATCACGGCAATTGCGAAACCATGGTCGACCCGGAAACCGGCGGCCCGCATACCGCGCATACCACCAACCTGGTACCCGTGATCCTTTTTGGCGGCCCCACGGGCGCTGCCCTGCGCGATGGGCGGCTGGCGGATGTGGCACCGACGCTGTTGCATCTGATGGATCTGCCCAAACCCGCGGAAATGACCGGGGAGAGCCTGATCTCGTGAGGCGGCTGGCGCTGATCCTGTCCTTGTGCGCGGCGCCCTTGGCGGCGCAGGACGCCGGTGAAAAGGCACGGGTGGCGGCCGAGGCGCTGGAGGCCGCTTCGATCCTGCTGGACACGGCCGAGGATGCGCAGGATCGGGTGGCAGCGCTGACCGATACGGTGCGTGCCTATGAGGACGGGCTTGCCGCGATGCGCGAAGGCCTGCGCGCCGCGACGATCCGCGAAACCGAACTGAGCCGCAAGCTGGCCGCGCAAGAGGCCGAGGTGGCCCGCCTGCTGGGCGCGCTGATGGCGGTGGGGGACCGGGCCGCTCCGCGGACCCTGATCCATCCGGACGGGCCTTTGGGGGCTGCGCGGTCGGGGATGCTGGTTGCCTCTCTGACGCCGGGGCTGGCGGCGCAGGCAGCAGCGCTGCGGGCGGATCTCGAAGAGGTGACGGCGCTGCGGGCCTTGCAGCAAAGCGCGGCCAACACTCTGCAAAAGGGCCTGAGCGGCGTGCAAGAGGCGCGGACGGCGCTGAGTCAGGCCATCGCAGACCGCACCGATCTGCCGCGCCGCTTTACCGAGGATCCGATCCGCACGGCGATCCTCATCAGCGCGACGGAAACCTTGCAGGGCTTTGCCTCTGGTCTGGCGGATATTTCCGACGAGGACAGTGGGCCGCCGCTGCCGTCTATCACCGACCGCAAGGGCAGTCTGCCCTTGCCGGTGCGCGGGGTGGTCCTGCACGAAGCAGGCGACCGCGATGCCGCCGGGGTCACGCGCCCCGGTGTGGTGATTGCCACGCGCCCCGGCGCGCTTGTCACCACGCCCACCGCCGCTACGATCCGTTATGCGGGTCCGTTGCTGGACTATGGGCTGGTTGTGATCCTTGAACCGCAAGCGGACCTGATGTTCGTCTTTGCGGGACTGGACACGGCCTTTGGCGAGGCGGGGCAGGTGGTGCCTGCCGGGTCGCCGGTGGGCTTGATGGGCGGGACCGCCGGCAACAATATGTCACCTTCGGGTGAGGGGGCTGGCGCAGGTCGTTCGGAAACGCTCTATATAGAAGTCAGAGAGGGCGAAGTGCCCGAGGATCCACTGCGGTGGTTCACAACCGACAAGGGATGAATGAGGTATGAGAAAATTCTTGATGGCCGCCGCCGGCGGTGCGCTGGCCTCCGTCGTGGCGACCACCCAGTTCGTGGGTCCGCTGCTGGCACAGGAGGGCAGCCGGCCGGAAAGTGTCTATGAGCAGCTTGACCTGTTCGGCGACATCTTTGAACGCATCCGGGCCCAATACGTCGAGGAAGTCGACGAAAAGGACCTGATCGAGGCAGCCATCAACGGGATGCTCACCTCGCTGGACCCGCATTCGGGCTATCTGGCCCCCGATGACGCCGCCGACATGCGCGTTCAGACCCGTGGCGAATTCGGCGGTCTGGGCATCGAGGTCACGCAAGAGGACGGCTTCGTCAAAGTGGTCTCTCCGATCGACGGCACCCCCGCGATGGAGGCCGGGATCGAAGCTGGCGATTTCATCACCCATGTCGATGGCGAATCCGTTCTGGGCCTGACGCTGGACGAAGCGGTGGACATGATGCGCGGGCCGGTCGGCTCGGAAATCGTCATCACCGTGGTGCGTGAGGGCGTCGACGAACCCTTTGACGTTTCGATCATCCGTGACACGATCAAGCTGACCGCCGTGCGTTCGCGCACCGAGGGCGAGACCGTGGTGCTGCGGATCACCACCTTCAACGACCAGACCTACCCGAACCTTGCCGATGGCATCGCCAAGCAGGTGGCCGAAGCGGGCGGAATGGACAAGGTCAACGGCTTTGTCGTCGATCTGCGCAACAACCCCGGTGGCCTGCTGAATCAGGCAATCATGGTGGCCGATGCCTTCCTCGACAAGGGAGAGATCGTGTCGACCCGTGGCCGTGATCCGGCGGATGGAGATCGGTACAACGCCGAACCGGGCGATCTGGCCGAAGGCAAGCCGATCGTCGTGCTGATCAACGGCGGCTCGGCCTCGGCATCCGAAATCGTGGCAGGTGCCTTGCAGGACCACCGCCGCGCCATCGTTGTCGGCACCAAGAGCTTTGGCAAAGGTTCGGTTCAGACGGTCATGCCGCTGCGGGGCAACGGGGCCATGCGCCTGACCACCTCGCGCTATTACACGCCTTCGGGCCGGTCGATTCAGGCGCTGGGCGTGTCGCCCGACATCATCGTGGCCCAGCCGCGCCGCGACCCGAACGCGGATGAGAATGACGAGCCGACAAACCCCTTCACCCGGTCCGAGGCGGACCTGCGGGGTAGCCTCGACAATGACTCGCTGACGCCGGAAGAGATCGAACAGATCGAACGCGACCGTGCCAAGGCCGAGGCCGCAGCCAAGCTGCGCGAGGAGGATTACCAGTTGGCCTATGCCATCGACATCCTCAAGGGCCTGTCGGCGCTGGGTCCGAAGAACTGAGATTGAACGCCCTTGCGTTTCGGAGATCCGGCAGCCTGACGGCTGCCGGATCTTTTTTTGCGCGCGGTTCATGCGCCTGACCGGCGGCTTGCCACCGTCGCGGTCACGCGGCTAAACCGGGACAACAGAGGATCCGCCATGACCAAGCACAAGACCATGACCCCCGACGAAATCGCCGCCCTTCCTTACCGCCGCAATGTCGGCGTGATGTTGGTCAATGCCGAAGGCCATGCCTTTGTCGGCCAGCGCATCGACAGCGAGATACCGGCATGGCAGATGCCGCAGGGCGGGATCGACAAGGGCGAGGACCCGCGCGAAGCCGCGCTGCGCGAGTTGGAAGAGGAAACCGGCGTCACCCGTGACCTTGTGACGGTCGAGGCCGAAACCGATGGCTGGATCGCCTATGATCTGCCGCATGACATCGTGCCGAGGATCTGGAAAGGCCGCTACAAGGGGCAGGAACAGAAATGGTTTTTGCTGCGGTTCCATGGCACCGACGATCAGGTGCGGCTGGATGCGGACGACCACCAGGAATTTTCGGAATGGCGCTGGTTGGCGGCTGACGACGTCGTGGCGCAGATCGTTCCCTTCAAGCGGCCCGTCTATGAACAGGTGGTCGAAGCCTTCCGAGGCCACCTGTGATGCGCTGGCTGGCACTTGTCGCGGGGGTTATGGCAGCAGGTCCCGCCACCGCGCTGTCCTGCCTTCCGCCGGATCCGGTGCGCGATTTCAAAGAGGCCGAAAGCTCGCAGGATCGTTGGGGCATCGCCCTCGGGCGACTTGATTTCAACGCCGAGCGTTTGCCGCAGGTGGATTGGGACCGACAGGACGAAGTGCCGCCGCAGACCGATCTGCGCGCCCAGTTCATTGGCCATTCGCTGGACATGAACGGGTTCAAGACGGTTTTTCAGGCCAATGTGACGCTGCGGGTCCTGTGTTTCGGCCCGTGGTGTGCCGAACCGAAAAGCGGCGGGCGCTATCTGGCCTTCATCAAGCATGAGAACGGCAAGCGCATCATTCACGCCGATCCCTGCGGCGGCTGGCTGTATCTCAATCCGCGCAAATACGATCTGGACCGCGTGCGGACCTGTTTCGCCGGCGGCCCCTGCGAGGAACGCAAGTTCTGAGCGGCGCGCCCTAGCGCAGGCGTTTCAGCACGTCGAGCGAGGCGTATCCGTCGGGCACCAGCCCCTGTGATTTCTGGTATTGGCGCACTGCTTCGACCGTCAGCGGCCCGATCTTGGCGTCGATCCCTTCGGTATCGAACCCGGCCGCGGTCAGCCGTTGCTGCAATTCGATCCGTTCCTCGAAGGTCAGCGCACGGTCCTTGCGCGGCCAGTTGCCCTGGATCGCCTTGCCCCCGGCAACGCGGTCGGCAAGGTGGCCGACCCCGATCACATAGGCATCGGCGGTGTTATATGTCTCGATCACCTCGAAATTGGCGAAGACAAGAAAAGCCGCCCCCCTGTGCCCCGCAGGCAGCAGCACAGAGGCCGGGCCGAAATCCTCGACCGGTTTGCCGTCCACGCCTGTTACGCCCAGTTCCGCCCATTCAGAAGGCAGGCGCGTGATTTCTCGCTTGGCTTGCAGATAGTCGAAGCCTTTGGGAATGCGCACCTCGACGCCCCAGGGCACGCCGGTCTGCCAGCCGTTGGCCTTGAGGTAATTCGCGGTCGAGGCCAGCGCGTCGGCGGGGTCTTCGCCCCAGATGTCGCGCTTGCCATCGCCGTCGTGGTCGACGGCAAGCGTCTGGAAAGAGCCGGGCATGAACTGGGTATGCCCCATCGCCCCGGCCCATGATCCGCGCAGGTTCTTTTGCGTGGTATGCCCGTCTTGAAGGATCTTCAGCGCGTCGATCAACTGCCCTTCAAAGAACTCGGCCCGCCGGGCGTCATAGGCAAGGCTGGCCATGGCCTCGATCACCGGGGTGGTGCCCTTGAAGGTGCCATAAGCCGATTCCAGCCCCCAGATCGCCAATACGATCTCTTTCTGGACACCGTATTCCTTTTCGATGGCGTCCAGCAGCTTGCGGTGTTTGGCCAGCGCGGCCTTGCCGTTGCTGATCCGCGTCGGAGAGGCGGCGCTGTCAAGGTAGACCCAGATCGTCTTGGTGAACTCGGACTGGTTGCGGTCGCGTTCCACCACCTTGCGGTCGAATTCGGCCCCTTTGAAGGCGCGGTCAAAAACCTCGGGCTTGATCCCCTGTTCCAGCGCGCGCGGGCGGAAATCGCGCACCCAGTCGCGGAACCCGGCCTGCGTTCCGGTGATGCGGGCGGAATGCGCGGCAAATGCTTCGACCACCGCGGGGCGCAACATCGGGCGCAGGGATCCCGACGGTGCCAGCAAGGTTGGTGTCAGCGTGGCGGCGCGGCTGACGATTTCCAGTTCGTCTTCGGGAATGCCATCGACGATCAGCGGAAGATCCTCGACCTCGGGCGCCTCGCCGCGCCCGATGGGCCGGGGCGAATCCTTGATCGCCTGTGCCGTGATCCGGGCCTTCAATTCGCCACGGGCCACCGGACGGACGGACGAATCGACCTGATCCGCCACGGCCACGGTGGCGGTCAGGGCAAGGGCGATCAGCCCGGGAATGGCGCGACACGTCATCAAAACAATCCTGCTGCTCGTTATCTTTTGCCAAAGACTAACGCGGACTACCCCGCTTGCGAAGGTGCCGCGGGGCGGGCTTGCGATTTCCTGCCGTGATTGCCGCTCGCTTTTCCGGGCAATGGGGTGTTTCCTGCGCCCGGGATGGACGGTGAGCAGGTGGGCGATGTTGAAATTGATGAGCTTTCCGCCGGGGATGCAGGAACCCAGCCTCAGTCCGTTCTGTGTCAAGGCGATGATCCTGCTGAACATGGCCGGTCAGAGCTGGGCACCCGATTGGCAGGCGGATCCGCGCAAGGCGCCCCTGCGCAAGCTGCCCGCGCTGCGCACGCCCGAAGGGATCGTTCCCGACAGTGGTTTGATCCTGCGCTGGCTGACCGGGCAGGGGGCGGACCTGTTTCCCGGGCTGGGGCTGGAGGAGAGGGTACAGGCGCATATGCTGATGCGGATGGTCGAGGACAGCCTGCGCCATGGGCTGACCCATGATCGCTGGGCGCGGGACGATTGTTGGGCTACGATGAAATTCGCCTTTTTCGCCTCGGTTCCGGCACCGTTTCGCGTGGTCGTTTCGGACATCATGCGGCGGCAGGTGGTGCAGGGGCTGAAGACACAGGGCATCGCCCGGTTTTCCGAAGCAGACCGCCTGACCTTGCTGGGGGCAGATCTGGACGCGCTGACAGTGCAGCTGGGCGAAGGCGAGTGGCTGTTCGGGGATCGGCCCACGGCTGCGGATGCCACGACCCTGCCGGTGCTCAGTATGATCGACCGGCTGCCAGTACAGACGGGTTTGCAGGCCAACCTGCGGGCGCGCGGCAACCTGATGGACTATGTGGCGCGGGGGCGCGCCCGGCTGTACGCCGGGCTGCCGGTCAGCGCTTAGCGCGTTTCTGGCGCGTCACCTTGCGCTTGGTCTTGGCATCCTTGGCCTTGGCCTTGGTCAGTTTGCGGCGAGGGTTCGGCCCCGGTTTGCGCGATCCGCGCCCCCGTCCCATGCGCCCGCTGGAACGGCTTTCGTATTCCTCGTCGTCCAGTTCCAGCAGTTCAAAGGCGATGCCGCCGGTCACGGGCGCCGCCTCGACCAGCTTGACCCGCGCGCGCATGCCAAGGGCGATGATCCGCCCCGTGCTGCCGCCCATGAGCGTGCCCGAGTCGCGGTCAAAGTGGAAATATTCGTTGCCCAGCGTCCCGATCGGCACCAGCCCGTCGGCCCCGGTTTCATCCAGTTTGACGAAGATGCCGAACTTGGCGATGCCGGACACGCGGCCGGTGAACTCGGCCCCCAGCCGGTCGGACAGATAGGCCGCAAGGTAACGGTCCGTCGTGTCACGCTCGGCCATCATCGAACGGCGCTCTGTATCGCTGATGTGCTGTGCCGTGGCGTCCAGCCGTTCGATGTCCTGCACGCTCAACCCGTCGTCGTCCCACTTGTGGGCCGAGATCAGCGCGCGATGCACGATGAGGTCGGAATAGCGCCGGATGGGCGAGGTGAAATGCGCATAGTTTTGCAGCGCAAGGCCAAAGTGGCCAAAGTTCTTGGGGCTGTAATAGGCCTGCGTCATGGACCGCAGCGTAGCCAGGTTGATCAGCTCGGCCTCGCCGGTCTTGGCGGCCTGATGCAGTAACTGGTTCAGGTGGCGTGTTTTCAGCACCTGACCCTTGGCCAAGGTCAGGCCGGCGGCCTGCGCCGTGTCGCGCAGCGATTCCAGCTTGTCCTGCGGCGGTTCCTCATGGACCCGGAACAAAAGCGGTGTGTCCTTGGCGATCAGGGTTTCGGCGGCGGCGACATTGGCCAGAACCATGAATTCTTCGATCAGCTTGTGCGCATCCAACCGGTCAGCGAAATCGACAGAGGTCACCTTGCCCTCGTCGTCCAGCTTGATCTTGCGTTCTGGCAGGTCAAGGTCCAGCGGCTGGCGCCGTTCCCGCGCGGCACGCAGGGCGGCATAAGCGGCGTAAAGCGGTTTCAGAACCGGTTCCAGAAGCGGGCCACATTTGCCGTTCGGGGTGCCGTCGATGGCTTCTTGCACCTCTTGATAGCTGAGCGAGGCAGGCGATCGCATCAGGGCGCGATAGAACTTCTGACCCAGCTTGTTGCCCTCGGCGTCGATCCGCATCCGCACGGCGATACAGGCGCGGGGCACACCTTCGTGCAGCGAACACAGGTCGCCAGACAGCCGGTCGGGCAGCATGGGCACCACGCGATCAGGAAAATACGAGGAGTTGCCGCGGGTCTTTGCCTCGCGGTCCAGCGCCGAGCCGGGGGTGACGTAATGGGCCACATCCGCGATGGCGACCCAGAGCACATGCCCGCCTTCGTTCTGCGGATCCTCATCGGGTTCGGCAAAGACGGCGTCGTCATGGTCGCGCGCGTCGTATGGATCGATGGTGATCAACGGCAGGTCGCGCAGGTCCGTGCGGCCTTTCAGTCCTGCCGGTTTCATGCGGTCAGCTTCGGCCAGAACGTCTTCGGGGAAATCGTCGGGGATGCCGTGCTGGTGGATCGCGATCAGCGACACGGCGCGCGGCGCGGTCGGATCGCCCAGACGCAGCGTGATACGCGCCTTGGGCAGACCCATGCGGCCGCGTGCGGGGCCGGCCTGTTCCGCCTCGACCAGTTCACCCTCTTGCGCGCCGCCGGTGGCGTCGGGCGAGACCGACCATTCCTTGTCCGACCCCTTGTCGATGGGGAGGATGCGGCCGCCCTCGGCCCCTTTGCGGAAGATGCCCACCACCTTGCGGGGCGACGTGCCGATGCGGCGGATCAGGCGTGCCTCGTAGTTGTGGTCGGCGTGGTGCACCACCTGGAGCCGGGCAAGGATGCGGTCGCCTTCGCCAAGCGCGGGGTCGGTGGCGCGGGCGATGATCAGCACCGTCGGCTCTACGCCTTCGCCATGCCATTCCAGCGGGCGGGCAAAAAGGTCGCCGTTGTCGTCCGGCGCTTTGACCTGAAGCACCGAAACCGGCGGCAGGCGGTCAGGGTCGCGATAGGTCTTGTGGCGCTTTTCGAGGTGCCCCTCGTCCTCAAGCTCTCGCAGGATGCGTTTCAGGTCGATCCGGTCAGCACCCTTGATGCCAAAGGCCTTGGCGATGTCGCGTTTCGAGGTGAGGGTCGGGTTGGCGGAGATCCAGTCGAGGACCTCTGCCTTGGTGGGCAGCTTGCTCATGAGGATCAGGTAGCACGGGCATATGGCGGCGTCATGTCGATTCCACGCTCAGAGGCTGCGCAGGTCCTCGACGGTGTCCACGTCGCGCAATTGATCGACAAGGGCGATGCGCGCGCCCGGAACCGAACCGATTGTATCGGCCAGCGCGTGTTCGGTGGACCAGCGCACATCCCCGAACAGCCCGTGCGGCACCTGCGCGGCGTTGTGCAGGCCCACCAACCAATAGCCACCGTCCTCGGCCGGGCCAAAAACAACATCAGCCGCCCCCAGCGCCCGGAAGGCGCGCCAGATCGCGGGGCGGGTGATGCCGGGAATGTCGGCGCCGATCACACAGACCGGGCCGGGCGGCGCGCTGCGCATGGCGCGGGCCATGCGCGCGCCCAGATCACCGGAGCCTTGCGGCAGGCGGGGCAGGTCGGCGGGCCAGATACGGCTGGTCAGCCCTTCGCGGTCAGGCGAAACCGCAAGAACGATCTGCCAGCGAGGGTCCCTCAGACGCCGCAGCAGTCGCGTGCATTGGCGGCGAAACCACCATGCGGCGGCCACCGTCCCGATGTCGCGCGCCAGCCGGGTCTTGACCCGACCGGGGCGCGGTTCCTTGACCATGACGATCAGGGTGCGGGTCATACGTCGCGGACCATGTCGCGGTGCGGAATGCCCGCGTCGTCATAGCTGTCGCCCTCGGCCACAAAGCCAAGCGCCGCATAGAAGGGCAGGGCATGTTCCTGCGCACTGAGGCGGACCTTGGAGATCGCCACATCGGTGGAAAAGACCCCGATCCCGTAGCGGACCAAATCCTTGCCGTAACCGTGGCCGCGAAAATCGGACAGCACGCAGATCCGCCCGATCTTGCCTGTGGCACCGTCCCGCAACAGGCGGGCGGTGGCCACGGGCCGGGTGCCGTCGCGGATCAGCAGATGGGTGGCCTGATCGTCCAGATCGTCCCATTCCTCGGCTTCGGAGATGCCCTGTTCGTCGATGAAAACGGCCCGCCGCAGCGCGTGGCAGGCCGCCAGATCCTCTGTGACCTCGACCCGGCTCATGCGAAGTAATCGCGCAGGATGCGGGTATAGATGCCCTTCAACTGGTGGATCTGGGCCACCTCGACCCGTTCGTCGACCGCGTGCATGGTCTTGCCCACAAGGCCGAATTCCACCACCGGGCAGTGATCCTTGACGAAACGCGCGTCCGAGGTGCCGCCCGTGGTCGAAAGCTCTGGCGTGACGCCTGTTTCCGCCTCGACGGCCTTGGCCACAAGATCGGACAGCGGCCCCGGCGGGGTCAGAAAGCTTTCGCCCGAGATCTTGATCTTGACCTCGGTCGTGGTGCCGAACTCGGCGTCGACGCTGGCCGACTCCTGGCGCAGCCAGTCAGACAGACCCGCGCCGGTGTGCAGGTCGTTGAAACGGATGTTCACGGTGGCCCGCGTCTGTGCCGGAATGACGTTGGTGGCGGCATTGCCGGTGTCGATGGTGACAACCGCCAGCGTCGAGGGATCGAAATGCGGCGTGCCCTCGTCCAGCACGTGGCTGGACAGGCAGTCCATCAACCGCGCCATGGCGGGCATCGGGTTCAGCGCGCGGTGCGGATAGGCGGAATGCCCCTGTTTGCCGGTGACGGTGAACCATGCCGTCAAAGAGCCGCGTCGCCCGATCTTCATCATCTGGCCCATGTGGTCGGGGCTGGTGGGCTCTCCGACAAGGCAGACGTTCATCTGTTCGTCGGTTTCGGCCATCCAGTCCAGAAGGGCGGTGGTGCCATGGTCGGCGTCGCCCTCTTCATCGCCGGTGATGGCAAGGACCACCGCGCCGTCCGGGGGCGTTTCGGTGACGAAATCCACCGCCGCGGCGGCAAAGGCGGCAACACCGGATTTCATGTCGGTTGTGCCGCGCCCGTACATAAAGCCGTCTTCGATCCGGGCGCCGAAGGGCGGGAATTGCCAATCGTCGGCATTGCCGATCGGCACAACATCGGTGTGACCGTTAAAGCCGAAAGTCCTGCTGTGGCGTTTATCCCCCCAGCGGGCAAAGAGGTTGGACACGCCGCCCCGGTCGACGCGGGTACAGGCAAAGCCCGCACCTTCCAAAAGCTCTTGCAGCAGGACCAGCGCGCCGCCTTCCTCTGGCGTGACAGAGGGGCATTGCACAAGGCGGGCGGTCAGGTCGACCGGATCGGTCATCAGGTGTCTCCTTGGATCGTTCGGACAAGGGCTAGCGCGCTCTGCCGTGCTTGGCAAATGGCGCTGCCGTGATAAGCCTGTGGGACCGGGCAGAAAGGGCAGGCGCATGGGGTGGATCGCGGTCGCGGATGAGGGCGAAAGATGGCTGTGCGCCGATTGGGCAGAGGCACCCGCCGGGCGGTTGCTGCCGCGCGGTACGCTGATGGTCGAGGCCGATCTTGGGGCCGGTCCGCGACCGGAACGTCTGCTGACGCTGGATCGCCTTGCGCCGTGGCCCGGCAGCCTGTCGCTGACCTTGTTGCCGGGGCAGGGGGTGGCTCTGGTGGTTGAACAGGGTGGTCAGGTGGCACAGGCCGTCTTGCCGCTGGATCTGGACCGGCGCGAAGGTTCGGAGCGGATCAGTTTCGCATGGGACAGTCCGGCGCGGTGGGGCCGTTTCGCGGTGGAGCGGCTGGATGGCACGGTTCTAGCGAAACGCGGCGTAGAGGCCCCGCCGCCGCTGACGGCGGCGGATGTCGGGGCGCTGGCGGGTGACGGGCTGACCTTTGCCGCGCTCTCGACAATGGTTGAACCGCTGGGGCCGCTGCCTACGCTGGCAGCAGAGACCCCGGTCCAGACGCCGCAAGGGCTGCGGGCGCTGAGCGAATTGCGCTGCGGCGACACGGTGCGCACACAGGGCGGGCAGGTGGTGCCAGTGCTGGCGCGCCTGACGCGGACGGTGCCCGCGCGGGGCGGGTTCAGGCCGGTGCGCCTGCGCGCGCCCTACTTTGGCCTGTCAGATGATCTGGTGGTGGCACCGGGTCAGAGCCTTGTCGTCTCTGGCGCCGACGTGGCCTATCTGTTCGGCTGTGACGCGGTGTTGGTCCCGGCCTCGGCGCTGGTCAACGGTCGTGCGGCAGTGTTCGAGGACAGCGGCCCGCTGGTCACATGGCACCAGTTGCTGCTGCCGGGGCATGAGGCGATGGTGGCGCATGGCGCCGGGATCGAGAGCCTCTACGTCGGTCGGTTGCGCCGCCGTCGCGAGGTGTTGCGTGAAACGCTGCTGGCGGATGTGCCGCCGGGATTGATGCCCGAACATGGCGGCACCGCGCTAAAGCTGCTGGCCCCTTACGAGGCCATAACGCTGGCAGAGGCGCGGGCGGCCTAGTCGAGGAACGGCGTGACCTGCGCCACGATCACCGCGTTTTCGGCCAGCGCGCGGTCCATCAGATCGGCCTCGGCCGCGTCGATCTCGTGGCCCTGCGCCTCACGCTCCTCGCGCGTGCCATAGCCTGTCACGTCCAGCGGGGCCATGTCGGCCTGTTTCAGGATCGCCACGGTTTCGCGCACGGCCTCGGCCTCGTCCACGCCGGAGGCATAGCACATCAGCGCAGCGCCGGTTGCCTTGTCCGGCAGGCCGTCGCCGGATTTGCGCCCGACCTCGACCAGCAGCGTATAGACCTGTTGCGGCTTCTTGCCTGCCATAAGTGCCTCCGTGACCGGGTTCCCAGATTGGCGTCCCCGATGTGCCTTTGGGCGCGCGGAGTCAAGCCGCGCGCCGTGGCATTTGCGTCACGGTTGGCACAAGCGTCGGGAAAACCCCACTTGGTCCGAATCGCGCCGTGGCGATAAGTCGCCCTACCCGAGGCAACAATCAGGAAAGGAGGGCGCCCATGATGAACGATGATTTGCTACGCGCCCTCGCGGCGCAGCCGTAGATTTCCCAAGGCCCCCGGATGACGGGGGCAGAGTTTCCGAAGGCGGCGCTGGATCGCGCCGGTGATCTCATGGATACGTTTTTCAGTGACATGCTCACCCGTGCGGTGGGCAGCGATTTCTTTGCCGGCGGCCTGGCGCTGGGCGCTTTTGGCACGCTGATCGGGCTGGTCCGGATGGTCTGGTTCATGGCGCGGGCACAGGCGCGGCGGCGCTGGGCGGTTTCGCTGACCGTCGACAATCGGTCCGACGCCTATCGCCACCTCTATGTCTGGCTCGATCGAAAGGGCGCGCTGCGGCGCATCCGGCAGGTGCAGGCCACCGGGGTGCGGACCGGTGCGGCGGAAATCTTTGCCCCTGCCGAGGGGCGGCATTGGTTCCTGCATGGTGGGTGTCTGTGTTCCTTTGAAAGAACGCTGCGTGAAAAGACCCGCGTCGCCGGTGATGGCGGCCCGATGGAGGTGCTGACGGTCACCATGCTGTTCGGGTCCACCGCGACGCTGCGCAACTGGATTGACGAAGGCGCTGCCATCTGTGCAACCGAGGAAGAGCGTCCGCCGGATCTGCATGTGTTGCGTGGCGATTGGTGGGACCATGTCTGCGCTCTGCCGCGCCGGGCGCTGGACACGATCCTTGCCGAAGACGACCGGATCGACAGGCTGCGGGACGACATGGCGTGGTTTTATGACAACGAAGGCTGGTATCGGGACCGCGGCGTGCCGTGGCGCCGCGGGTACCTGTTGTACGGACCGCCAGGCACCGGCAAGTCCAGCGTCATCCGCGCCCTCGCCAGCGATCTTGGCAAGGATCTGGCGAGCATCAGCCTTGCCAGTCCGGGCTGCAATGACGAGGATCTGCGCAGCGGTATGGCCTGCGCGCCCAAGGGGGCCTTCCTTGTACTGGAAGACATCGACGCGGCCTTTGCCGGGCGAACCCAGGGAGAACAGCGCAGCGGGGTCAGCTTTTCCGGCCTGTTGAACGCCATCGATGGTGTCGCGGCACAGGAAGGCCGGGTAGTGGTGATGACCACCAACCACCCCGAACGGCTGGACCCGGCACTGACCCGTCCGGGGCGTGCAGATCTGCACGTGGAACTTGGGCCGGTTCCCGCCACGGTCGCGGCAGATCTGTTTCGCCGCTTCTTTCCCGGCGAAGAGGCGCTGGCGCAGGGCTTTGCCTCAAGGCTGGGCGAGGCACGCATCGCCCCGGCGGCGCTTCAGGGCTGGCTGCTGCAACATGCGACGGACCCGCAGGCCGCTGCGCGTGCCACGGGCCTGTTGCCCGAAAGTGCGCCCGCCGTGGCCGCCGAGTGATCTCGGCGGCCACGAATTGCCCGGATTTGCCCATCATGGCCGTTGGGACACTGTTTTTATATATCGGATCAGGAATGATTGCGTAGACTGACGAGAGCGTGCCAGAAGCGCGCGCGGCTGCCACCGACGGCGCAAATTGTCCGGAGAAGACATGATCCCCCGTTTCCGTTTCTTGGCCCTTTTCTTTCTGATCGTTCTCATGCCCCTAGGGGCGGCGGCGCAGACGCTGGTCTTTTCCACCGTCGATCGCCCGCCCTTTGCGATGAGCACGCCAGAGCATCAGGGTTTCAGCATCGACCTGATGCGCATGATTGGCGAACAGATCGGGCGAGACGTGCGTTTTGAAACCGCCCCCAGTTTTGCCGAGATGCTGGCCAAGGTGCGCAGCGGCGAGACCGATGGGGCCATCGCAAATATCTCGATCACCTCGGAGCGCGAGATCGTGCTCGACTTCACCCAGCCGATTTTTCAGAGCGGCTTGCAGATCATGGTGGCGGGAACGGCGCAGGTTTCGCTGTGGCAACAGATCCTGACGCTGGAGGTTGCGGCCTATGTCCTGTTGGCTTTTGGCCTGTTGTTCGCCGGCGGGATGCTGATGTGGGTTTTCGAACGCCGCATGCAGCCCTATTTCGAGCGCCCCTTGAAGGAATCCATGTTTCCGAACTTCTGGTGGGCGCTGAACCTGGTGGTGAACGGCGGGTTTGAGGAGCGCATGCCGCGGTCGCCGTTTGGCCGCGTGTTGGGGGTGTTGCTGGTTGTGGCCAGCCTGTTCTTTGTGTCGATCTTTGTCGCGCGGATCACCGCCGCCATGACGGTCACCGCCCTGACCAGCACCATCGACTCGATCAATGATCTTGACCGTCGGCGGGTGGGCAGCGTCGACGGGTCGACGGCATCGCTGTTCTTGCAGGCGCGCGAGGTCCGTCACGCCGCCTATCCCGGGTTTGCCGAGATGATCGAAGCCTTCGAAGAGGGAGAGGTCGAGGCGCTGGTATATGATGGACCGCTGCTGCAATATTATCTGCAACGCAACCCGCAGAGCGATGCCTACCTGCTGCAACGGGTGTTTCGAGCCGAGGATTATGGCATCGCCCTGCCCAGCGGCAGCCCGTTGCGCGAGCCGATCAACCAAGCTCTGCTCAAGCTGCGCGAAACAGGCGAATACGACGCGCTGGTCGACAGTTGGTTCGACGAAGGGTGACGGCGGTCTGATCGCAGGCGTCCGTGCATTTGGGGGCTTTGCCCCCGTCGCCAGAGGCGACTCCCCCAGGATATTTCAGGACAGAAGAAACACGGAGGCGGCGGCGATTTCTGGCCCGGTCGCCCGGTGTTGGTTTCGTGTGTTTGGGGGAGGGTGCCCATGCCGGCGTGTTTGTCCGGCATGGGCGGCCATCAGGGGCGCGGTCAGTCGCGCAGCAGTTCGTTGATGCCGGTCTTGGACCGGGTCTGCTCGTCGACGCGTTTCACGATCACGGCGCAGTAAAGGTTGATGCCGTTCTTGGAGGGCATGGAGCCTGCGACAACAACCGAGTAGGGCGGCACTTCGCCATAGGTGACTTCGCCGGTTTCGCGGTCGACGATCTTGGTCGACTTGCCGATGAAAACGCCCATGCCGAGGACCGAGCCTTCGCGCACGATGCAGCCTTCGACAACTTCGGAACGGGCGCCGATGAAGCAGTTGTCCTCGATGATGGTCGGCCCGGCCTGCATGGGTTCAAGGACGCCGCCAATGCCAACGCCGCCCGACAGGTGCACGTTCTTGCCGATCTGCGCGCAGGAGCCGACGGTGGCCCAGGTGTCAACCATGGTGCCGCTGTCGACATAGGCGCCGAGGTTCACGAAGGAGGGCATCAGCACCACGCCGGGGGCAATATAGGCGGATTTGCGGACGATGCAGTTGGGGACGGCGCGGAAGCCGGCCTCTTTCCAGTCCTTCTTTTTCCAGTCGGCGAACTTGCTGTCGACCTTGTCCCACCAATCGCCGCCCTGCGGGCCGCCGGACTGTTTTTCCATGTCCTTCAGGCGGAAGCCCAGCAGCACGGCCTTCTTGGCCCATTGGTTCACGTGCCAGTCGCCGCTGTCCTGACGTTCGGCAACGCGGAGGCTGCCGGTATCCAGCGCGTTCAGCGTGGCTTCGATGGCGTCGCGGGTTTCGCCCTTGGTTTCGGGCGTGATGGTATCGCGGACCTCCCAGGCGGCCTCGATGGCGGTCTCAAGCTGTGCGTTGGACATGTGTCCTCTCCCTCGAATGCGGTTGATGCCCTATAGCGGTCCTGTCTGACCGGAACAATCCTTGGCGCGCGAGCCCTAGCCCAGCGGGTCTGGCGCGATGTTGCCGCCGCAGAGCAGCACGGCGACCCGTTCGCCCGGTGCGGGGCGATAAGCGCCCGAGCGCAGGGCGGCAAGGGCGGTGGCGCCGGCAGGTTCGACCAGCAGGCGGTGGGTTTGCCAGAGCGCGTGCTGGGCCTCGGTTATGGCCTCGTCGGTGACGGTGACGACCGCGGTGCCCTGCGCCCGGGCGAGATCAAGGCAGATGCTGCCGATCCGCCGTGCGCCAAGCGCATTGGCGGCCACGCCGGAGACCGGGACGTCGACAGGTTCGCCTGCCTGCATTCCGGCCTGAAGCGCGTTGCAGGAGGCCGGTTCGACGGCGACGATCTTGCGCGCGCCCTGGGTCCAGGCCAAGGCCCCGGCGATCAGGCCGCCGCCGCCCACGGCGATCAGCACGGTGTCGGCTTGCAGGCCTTGCCGGTCCCATTCGCGCATCAGCGTGCCCTGACCCGCAACGGTCAGCGGGGCGTCATAGGCATGGACCTGCATTGCGCCGCGCGCGTCTTCGTAGCGTTTTGCCATGTCCAGTGCGTCGGCATATTCGCCGGGCACCACGGTCAGATTGGCACCGGTGCGTTCGATCAGGGCGATCTTGGCCGGGCCGGCGATTTCCGGGACAAAGATCTGTGCCGGATGGCCAAGCTTGTGCGCGGCATAGGCCACCGCCGCGCCATGGTTGCCGCCAGAGGCCGCGACGACGCCCCCTGCGGGCATATCGCTGGCGCGCAGGGTGTTGAAGGCACCGCGGGCCTTGAAGCTGCCTGTATGCTGGCACTGTTCCAGCTTGAGCTCGATCGGGTGATCCCAAAGCGCATCGCTTTGCATCACCGGGGTTTCAACGGTGTAGCCGGCGATGCGGCTTGCGGCGCTTTCGATCTGGGATGTCCAGTCCATGGGCGGTCCTTCTGTCAGGGCGCCATGGCGGCCTGTGGCGGCACGCGGCAACTGGCGCTTTGGAGCGGCACGCTATAGTCCTGTGAAGAGGCGAACAAGGAGCCGCGACATGAAAGACGACCGCCGCAGCCCACTGCGCGATGCGAACCTCGACCGAAACACTGCGCAGCAGGTGCCGCAGACCCCGCAGACGGAATCCCCCAGCTATCGGCTGGCCTTTGCGGACGTGGATTTCCTGGGGCAGGAGGCCCTGCGTCCGGTGCGCCTGCAACTCGAATTGTTGAAGTTCGAAATGCTGATGGACCAGTACCAGATCGACTCGACCGTGGTGCTGTTCGGTGGCGCGCGCATCCCGTCCCCCGCCGACAAGGACAAGGCGCGGACGCAGACGCTGGCCGAGCTGTCGCGTTTTTACGACGAGGCGCAGGAGTTCGCCCGCCTGATGACGCGCAAGTCGAAGGAAACCGGCAACCGCGACTATGTGGTTGTGACCGGCGGTGGCCCCGGCGTGATGGAGGCGGGCAACCGCGGCGCGCATGAAGAAGGCGGCGTTTCGGTCGGGCTGAACATCGTGCTGCCGCATGAACAGGCACCGAACCCCTATGTGACACCGGAGCTGGCCTTTAACTTTCACTATTTCGCCATTCGTAAGATGCACTTTCTGATGCGGGCCAAGGCGATCTGCGTCTTCCCTGGCGGTTTCGGCACGCTGGACGAATTGTTCGAGACGCTGACCCTGATTCAGACGGGCCGTATGCAGCGGGTTCCGGTGCTGTTGTTCGGGCGCGGGTTCTGGGAAAAGATCGTCAACTGGGACGCACTTGCCGATGCGGGCACGATCAGCGCGCAGGATCTGGAACTGTTCCGCTATGTCGAGAACGCTGCCGAGGCTGTCGAGATCGTCGAGAACTGGGGCCCGGCAGAGGCCCGGACGGATATTCCGGATCGGTAATAAGGGCAGGGGCGGGCTTTGACGAAAGGCCCGCCTCAGTTCGATTGGGCGGCTTCGTCCAACACGGCCTGTTCGACCCAGCGCGAGATGACGGCGCGGGCCGCGCCCTCGTCATAGGCGTCGATGGCAAGGCGCAGATCCTTCAGGGCGGTAGCCATTTCGAATTCAGACAAAAAGCTTTCCTGAGCGCGCAGAATCTTGTTGTGCGGCGTTGTCAGCATGTCTGGCGAGATCAGCAGTTCCTCGTGCAGCTTTTCGCCAGGACGCAGGCCGGTGATCTCGATCTCGATGTCGCCGCTAGGGTTCTTGTCGTCGCGAACGCTGAAACCTGCGCCTTCGATCATCTGGCGCGCCAGTTTGCGGATCGGCACCGGGTCGCCCATGTCCAGAACAAACACATCGCCGCCGCGGGCAAAGGATCCGGCCAGCAAAACAAGGCGCGCGGCTTCGGAAATTGTCATGAAATAGCGCGTCACCTGCGGATCGGTCAGCGTGACCGGACCGCCGCGGGCGATCTGTTCCTCGAACAGAGGAATGACAGAGCCGGAAGACCCCAGAACATTGCCAAAGCGCACCATGGAATAGCGGGTGCCCGGGGTCCGGGCGGCAAGGTCCTGCACCACCAGTTCTGCAAGCCGCTTGGATGCGCCCATCACGTTGGTCGGGCGTACCGCCTTGTCGGTCGAAACAAGGATGAACCGGTCAACGCCGGCGGCGCGGGCGGCTTCGGCCAGGATTTTGGTGCCCAGCACGTTGTTGCGCAGACCCGCCATCACGTTCTTTTCGACCAGCGGCAGGTGCTTGTAGGCGGCAGCGTGCAAAACAACGTCGATGTCGTATTCGACCAGCGTGTCGCGCATCAACTTGTCATCCAGAACAGAGCCAAGCACGGGCACGATATGCAGCCCGTCGCCGATGTCTCGCAGTTCCTTGTCAATGTTATAAAGCGCCAGTTCCGAATGTTCGACCAGAACGACGCAGGCCGGTTTGCAGGCGATCAACTGGCGGCACAGTTCGGATCCGATTGACCCGCCGGCCCCCGACACAAGGATGCGGCGGCCCGAATAGACATGGCTGACACCGGGCAGTTCGCTTTCCAGACGGTTTCGGCCCAGCAGGTCCTGAATCGACACCGGGGCCACCTTTTTGCGGATCTCGCCTTCGCCGACAAGCGCCGCGAAAGAGGGCAGGGCGTGCACTTCGCACCCGATGTGGCGCACCTTGTGCGCGATCCGTGCCAGCGCGGGCTGGCTGATCGACGGCATGGCCAGCACGACCCGGTCGATGTCACGGTCCAGAACCAGCTTCTTGAGGTTGGAAGGCGCATGAACGCGCAGCCCCGAGACCATCAGGCTTTGCAACGTGGGGTTGTCGTCGATGAAGGCGACCGGAAGGATGGAATCGTCGTGGCGCAGGGCTGCGACCAGTTGTTGCCCGGTCTGGCCCGCCCCGTAGATCAGCACGCGCATCCGGTCTTTGCCATGGCGATAGACGTACAGAGTAAACTGCCGCAGCGCGATCCGCCACGTGGCGGACATGACCAGCAGCAGCAGCGCAAAGATCACGAAAGCGCCCATGGGCAGGCCGGTGCCAAGGGCAAAGTTCAGCGCCAGCCCCAGACCACCCAGCACGGCGGAATAGGTCGCCGTCCGCATGACGCCCCGCATTTCATAGGCGTTCAGGGTAATCCGGGTCAGCCCCAGCCACCAGCCAAGCGCCACGGCGGCGGTGTTCAGGATTGCCAGCATCGGCAGCAGCATGGTCAACATGGTGCTGTCGGCGGTCACTGTCGCTTCGAGCGCGAGAGCGGCAATCAGGGCCAGCGGGACGACGATGGCATCCATCAGGATGAAAAGCGCTTGCTTCTGCGCCCGGGACAACGCCGTCACGATGCTGTAAAACATTCTGCCTGGTCCCTCGCAGGTGGCCTTCGGGAGCTTGTCCGGCGGGCGTCTTGCACGTTCCGGGCCGGCAATTTGGCCCGGTCAATTCGCCTGCTGCGGGTGCTCCGCTTTTCTATCTCTTAGGTTACACGAGTGTGAACAGGCAAGCGGCTTGTTTCTGCGGTTGCGAGTTCCGGCGGAAAATTACCGGGCATCTTGCCAAAAGAATGTGCAGAACTCTCATGATCCGGGCATTGACTGCTTGTTGTGGCGGCGTACCTGCAACGAATGAGGGCTTTCGCCCATGCTGCGGCTGCGATATGAACCGCGCCAGTCCGCCGCCCGCGCGATCCGCGTGTGGGCGGCGGCGTATTCAAAGGAGGGCCAGATGGGCTACCGTATTGTCGTTGCGGGCGCCACGGGTAACGTGGGCCGTGAAATGCTGAACATCCTCGCCGAGCGGGCATTCCCCGTCGACGAGATCGCCGTACTTGCTTCGCGAAAATCGCTGGGCACAGAGGTGAGCTTTGGCGACAAGACCCTCAAGACCCAGGACCTCGCCACATTCGATTTCACTGGCTGGGACATCGCGCTGTTTGCGATTGGCTCGGGCCCGACGAAGGAATTTGCGCCCAAGGCCGCTGCGGCGGGCTGTGTGGTGATCGATAACTCGTCGCTTTACCGCTATGATCCGGATGTGCCGTTGATCGTCCCCGAGGTGAACGCCGATGCGGTCATGGGGTATACCAAGAAGAACATCATCGCGAACCCGAACTGTTCGACCGCGCAGATGGTTGTCGCGCTGAAGCCGCTGCACGACCGCGCCAAGATCAAGCGCGTTGTCGTGTCGACCTACCAGTCGGTGTCTGGCGCGGGCAAAGAGGGCATGGACGAGTTGTGGGATCAGACCAAGGCGGTCTACAACCCGACCTCGGACGTGGCGCCGTCCAAGTTCACCAAGGAAATCGCGTTCAACGTGATCCCGCACATCGACGTCTTTATGGAAGACGGTTCCACCAAGGAAGAGTGGAAGATGGTGGCCGAAACCAAGAAGATCGTCGATCCGGCGATCAAGGTCACCGCGACCTGCGTGCGCGTGCCGGTCTTTGTCGGCCATTCCGAGGCGATCAACCTGGAATTCGAAGATTACCTCGACGAGGACGAAGCGCGCGACATCCTGCGCGAGGCGCCGGGCATCATGGTGATCGACAAGCGCGAGGACGGCGGCTACGTCACGCCGAAGGAATGCGTTGGCGATTTCGCCACCTTCATCAGCCGGATCCGCCAGGACTCGACCATCGATAACGGTCTGAACCTGTGGTGTGTGTCCGACAACCTGCGCAAGGGCGCAGCGCTGAACGCGGTGCAGATCGCCGAAGTGCTGGGCCAGAAAGCCCTGAAGAAGGGGTGAATTGACGGACCCGCGCATCGCGCGGGCCAAACCTCCGGGGGAGGTTTGGGTCAGTTCACGGGCGGAGCCCCGGGCCGAAAGGCAATTGACTGACCCGCGCATCGCGCGGGCCAAACCTCCGGGGGCAAACCCCAAAGTCGCCAATACCAGAGAACCCGTGCCGATTGGCGCGGGTTTTTCTATTTTGGGATGCCTGCCACGGCCCGGAACAGATGTGCCCAAACCTCGCGAAAATACCGACAATGCAACGCGTTCACCCCACGGTTGAACGCCCCTCGAAGCGCATCTGTGCCCAACCGTAAACAGTCCGCACGGGTGGTTAAGACTGCGTTACTGGATTGCAACAAACCCTAGGCAGACCCCGGGCGACCGCCCAACTTCCGCCGTAATCGCGTGCCAGCGTGATTGGACAGGCAAGGAGACAGAGATGCTTCATACTGCCATACACCGGGCCAATTGGCCCCAAGCCCCAAGGACAACCGGACTGCCAAGGCCGCTGGACAGCGAGGCGCTGTCGCTTCTCAGGCTGTTTCTGACACCGATCCTGGAACGAGCACGCAGCTGGTACGATCTTTCCGAAGGTCTGCGCGCAAAGGGCTTTACCCTGACATTCAGACAAGGCCGTTTCGTCATTCTGAATGACGGCGGCGAGGCTCTGTGCACCGGCAGTGATTTGGGGATGCCCTTGGCACGATTGGCCAAACGACTTGGCCGTCCGCGCGTCTGTGCAAGCCGGACCGGCGAAGCGGGCGAGCTTGCCATACAGGCGCAGCCGTCCGAGGGCCGCGCCTAAGGCCGGCAAACGCAAACGGCCCGAACGCCATCTGCATTCGGGCCGCTGAAAAACGCGAATGACGCTGCCGTCAGACGGGCACGAATTTGCCGGTCTTGCCGTCGAGATTTTCCAAGCCACCTTCGCCGATATCAACCCACAGGCCGTGCAGGCCCAGCTTGCCGGCCTCGACCGCCTCGCGCACAAAGGGGAAGGTCATCAGGTTGCGCAGCGATACGGCCACGGCCTCTTTTTCCAAAGCATGCGGCATGTCGGGGTGACCTTTCACCGCCTCGTAACCGGGGCGCAGGATGTCCATCCAGCGTCCAACGAAGCTGGCGGTTTCTTCCAGTTCCGGCGCGCGGCCTTCGCACATGTCCAGACAGCCCTGAACGCCGCCGCAGTTGGAATGGCCCAGCACGATCAGATGCGCCACCTTCAGCGCCGTCACGGCGTATTCCACCGCAGCCGAGGTGCCGTGATGCTGACCGTCCGGTTCGTAGACAGGCACAAGGTTTGCGATATTACGGTGAATAAAGAATTCACCCTGGTCCGCGCCGAAGATCGACGTCACGTGGACCCGCGAATCGCAGCAGGAAATCACCATGGCTCGGGGGCGCTGGCCCTCGTCGGCAAGGCGGCGGTACCACGCGCTGTTCTCTGCATGCGTCGTGGCTTTCCAGCCATGATAGCGCTGCATGAGAAAGCCGGGCAGGGGACGTGCGAATTCCATTTGAGCCTCCGGTCGTCGAATTGGCGACGTTCAACTACGATGAATTCACGGGAAATTCGAGCGAAAACACATCTCTGGGATAACCTTTTGGGAACCCCATCGCGTCCATGTTGCCGCCTGTGTGGGCACTTGAATGGGGTGAGATGTGAAAGAGGTAACCTATCTGGCACCGGCGGAACGTCCGACGATGGATCCGGCGCAGATCGAAACGCTGCGCGGAGATCTTGGCCGCCCGGCGGCAGAGGACGTGGTCTGCCGCGCGATGGAAGAGGTGGCACAAAGGATGTGCACCCTGCAAAATCAGGCTCTGTCCGGTCCGCGCGAAGAGATGCACAAGGGGTTGCGCGCGCTTGCCGCGATTGCCGATCAGATCGGCCTGTGTTCCCTCAGCCGGGTGGCGCATGACGTCATGGCCTGTATCGAACTCGGCGACGCCGTGGCCGAGGCAGCAACCATGGCGCGCCTTGCTCGGGTCGGCGAACGGTCGTTGACGGCGCTTTGGGACATCAATGAGTTTTCGGTCTGACCGGGGCCGGGCGCAGGCGGTGAAATCCGCTTGCGGCCCGCGATGCAGGCAATACGCTGGCGGCAACTTGTTACAGGAGCCTCCATGCCCGCCTCTTTCGCCGCGCCCGATGCCGCCACCCTTCCCCTGCACCTGATCGAAGCAGACGTGTTGTCGTCTTGGCTAGAGGGGCAGGACGACCGAACCTGCGCCTGGGTCACGGCCAGCGGTTTTGCCGGAGCCTTGGGGACGGCCCTGATGCTGCCCGGCCCGGACGGCACACCGGTCGCAGCACTTGCGGGCTATGGAACCGCCGCACAACGGGCACGCCAGCGGTTTCCCTTGGCCGGGGCTATTCCTGCCCTCGCGCCGGGCAGCTATCGTATCGCCTCCGGCCTTCCGGCCGAACGCGCCGGGATCGAGTCGCTGGGTTGGCTGCTGGCAGGCTACAGCTTTAACCGCTATCGCGACGGTGGCGGGGCCGAACGGCGTCTGGCCGCGCCCGAGGGCGTCGACGCCTCGCGCCTCACTGTTCTGGCCGAGGCAGAGGCGCTGACACGCGACCTCGTGAACACGCCTGCGTCGGACATGGGACCCGAGGCGCTGGAAGCCGAAATGCGCCGTCTGGCCGAGGAATTTGGCGCGGGCATCGTGACCATCGCCGGCGATGACCTGCTGCGCGCGGACAATCCCTTTCCGATGATTCACGCGGTCGGACGCGCGGCAGAGCAGGCGCCTCGCCTGATGGACCTGCGCTGGGGCCAAAGCGGCCCCTTGCTGACGCTTGTCGGCAAGGGGGTTTGTTTCGACACCGGCGGGTTGAACCTGAAACCGGGCGCGTCCATGGGGCTGATGAAAAAGGACATGGGCGGAGCCGCCAACACAATCGGCCTTGCCCGGGCCATCATGGCGTTGAACCTGCCCGTGCGCCTGCGTCTTCTGGTGCCGGCGGTGGAAAACAGCGTGGCCGGAAACAGCTTTCGCCCTGGTGACATTCTGACCTCGCGCAAGGGGCTGACGGTCGAGATCAATAACACCGACGCCGAGGGACGCCTTGTTCTGGCCGATGCGCTGGCTTACGGCGACGAGGAAAAGCCCGACCTGATGCTCTCGATGGCCACGCTGACAGGCGCGGCGCGGGTCGCCGTCGGCCCTGACCTCGCGCCGTTCTACACCGATGCCGAGGATTTCGCCGCTGCCCTGACGGCGGCCGCCCCCGGCGCTGCCGATCCGGTCTGGCGGATGCCATTCCATGCGCCCTACGAGGCGATGATCGAACCGGGGATCGCCGATCTGGACAATGCGCCGGCGGGCGGATTTGCCGGCTCGATCACCGCGGCGCTTTTCCTGCGTCGGTTCACCGAACAGGCCGCGCGGTACGCGCATTTCGACATCTACGCATGGCAGCCGAAACCTGAACCGGGCCGCGCCAAAGGCGGATTGATGCAAGGGCCGCGCGCCATCCTTTACGCGCTCCCGCAGGTGCTGGGCCTGTGACCGATCGCCGGCTGACGCCATTCAACGGCCGGGTCGCACATGTGTCCCTGAAAGGTCAGGTCGAGGCGGAACGCTTTGTCGAAGGGGAAAGCCACCGGGTCGCGCGCCCCATCGCGGATCTGCTGACCAAGCCCAAAGGCGCCCGCGACAGGCAATTGCTGCGCGGAGCGGTTTTTCAGGTCTTGGATTTGCATGAGAACTGGCTCTACGGTTTCGCCGCCCGGGACGGCTATGTGGGCTGGATTGATGCCGTCGATCTCGTCGGGATGCCCAAGGACGCCGAGACTCACCGCATCGCCAGCGCTCGGAGCTATGGCAAATCTACACCGGGCCTCAAGCCAATGGGGCAGATTACGCCGCTGTCGCTGGGCACCCGGCTGGCCGTTCTCGAAGAAATGGACGGCTGGTCGCGCGTCGCCTGGTTGCGCGGTCTTGTCCCGCGTGATCTCTACGTTCCGGCACAGCACCTCGCGCCGGTCGATCAGCCGGAAACCGATCCCGTCACCGTCGCGGAACGCCTGCTTGGCACTCCTTACCTCTGGGGCGGCAACAGCAGCCAGGGCATCGACTGTTCGGGCCTGGTCCAGATCGCGCTGCACGCCTGCGGGCGGGACTGTCCCGGCGACAGCGACATGCAAGAAGCGATGGGGCAGGCTCTGCCACCCGGCACGGCACCGGAACGCGGCGATCTGATGTTCTGGAAAGGCCACGTGGCTTGGGTCGCGGACTCTGAAACCCTGATCCACGCCAATGCGTTTCACATGGCTGTCGCCTATGAGCCCATCAAAAGCGCCATCGCCCGGATCAAAGCTCAGGGTGATGGCGCGGTCACGCGACACGCTCGCTTGACGCCCTGATCGGGCCCTGTCTTCTTCTTGGTGAAAATACTCCGGGGAGCGCGAGGGGCTGGCCCCTCGCCCCGGTGCCACACCAAGCCGCCCAACTTGCAGGAGCACGCCATGTCCGATCCCTTCTTTCACCCGGTCTCGGGCTTTGATCTGCCCCGTTTTGCCGGTGTCCCGACCTTTATGCGCCTGCCGCATCTGACCCCGGATCACCCGCGTTTCGCCGAGGTCGAGATCGGGCTTGTCGGCGTGCCGTGGGACAGCGGGACAACCAACCGCCCCGGCCCGCGCCACGGGCCGCGCCAGTTGCGCGATGCATCGACCATGATCCGGGCGCAACATGCCTCGACCGGGGTCCGCCCTTTCGAGGCCGCCAATTGCGCGGACCTTGGTGATGTGGGGCCAAACCCGGCGGATATTCCCGATAGCATGGCGCGGATCACGAGTTTCTACGCCCAACTGACAGCATCGGGCATCCGGCCCCTGACCGCGGGAGGAGATCACCTGACCTCGTTGCCGGTGTTGCGCGCGCTTGCCAAGGATGGGCCGCTGGGCATGGTGCATTTCGACAGCCACACCGACCTGTTCCACAGCTACTTCGGTGGGACCATGTACACCCACGGCACGCCCTTCCGGCGCGCGGTCGAAGAGGGGCTGCTTGATCCCAAACGGGTGATCCAGATCGGGATCAGGGGCACTATGTATGATGCCGAGGATCGGGATTTTGCCGCCGCGAACGGCATTCGGATCGTCCCGATCGAAGAGTTCTTTGCCCGCGGGGTCGAGGACGTGATGCAAGAGGCGCGGGAGATTGCCGGGCAGGCGCCCTGCTATGTCAGCTATGACATTGATTTCGTCGATCCGACCTTTGCCCCCGGCACGGGCACGCCCGAGGTTGGCGGTCCGAACAGCTATCAGGCCTTGCAGGTCTGCCGTGAACTGGCGGGGTTGAACATCGCCGGGGCCGATCTGGTCGAGGTCTCGCCCCCCTTCGATCAGGCGGGCGGTACGGCCTTTCTGGGCGTGTCGATCATGTTTGAACTTTTGTGTGCCATGCTGAGCAAGCCTGTAGCCTGAATCCTGGTTGCACCCGCAGTGAGGGCGCGCCCGTTCAGTCGACCGGGCGGATCAGTTTGCGTTCCAGAACGCGCAGCACGGTCTTCAGGTCGTGCCCGCGCTTGAGCACCTGCCCCTCCATGCCAAAAACCGTGTATTCCCCCTGCCGACCGCGCAGCTTGGGGCGCTTTTCGATCCGGTAGAGCGGATGTTCCGCGGTGCGCCGAAAGACCGAGAAAACGGCCACCTCGCGCAGGCTGGAAATGCCGTAGTCGCGCCATTCTCCGGCGGCGACCATGCGCCCGTAAAGCGATAGGATGATGTTGAGCTCGGGCCGCTGAAAGGCGACCACCTCATGCGCGGACCCCTGGCCGGGGAAGGGCGTCAAGCTGTTCATGTCATCAGATTTGCGTTCTTCCGCCCATAAATCAAGGGGGTTGCGGTGCGTTCAAAAATTACTTGACCGGACGGTCGGTTTTGGGCAGGGTCTGCCCATCGAGGGAGGAGCCGATGACACCGCAAGAACGCGCCGAACGCGCGGCCCGGGCCATGTGGGCCAATGATCAGGCCAGCCAGCAGATGGGCATGCGGCTGGACGAGATCGCGCCGGGGCGGGCCGTCCTGTCGATGGAGGTGCAGCCCCATCACCTGAACGGACACAAGATCTGTCACGGCGGTTTCATCTTTACCCTGGCCGACAGTGCCTTTGCCTTTGCCTGTAACAGCTACAACCGCCTGACCGTGGCGCAGGAAAACCAGATCACCTTTCTGGCGCCCGGACAGTTGGGGGAACGGTTGACGGCCTCGGCACAGGAACAGGCGCTGGCAGGGCGGTCCGGCGTCTATGACATCACGGTGACCGGAGCCGACGGGCGCAAGGTGGCCCTGATGCGGGGCCTGTCGCGCACCGTAAAGGGGCAGCATTTCCCCGAAGAAGAGACACAAGCAAGCGGCGCCTGACGCGCCCGACGTTCCCGGAGGAGACCCGATGGAAGACCTGACCCCGTCCAAGGACAGCCTCGATCCGATCGAGATCGCGTCGCGTGACGAAATCTCGGCCCTGCAATTGCAGCGGATGAAATGGTCGCTGCGCCACGCCTATGACAACGTGCCTTTCTACAAGCAAAGTTTTGATGCGGCGGGCGTGCACCCGGACGACCTGACCTCGCTGGCCGATCTGGCAAAGTTCCCCTTTACCGTAAAGACCGATCTGCGGGACAACTACCCCTTCGGCATGTTCGCCGTGCCGCGAGAGCAGGTGCGCCGTATCCATGCCTCCTCTGGCACCACGGGCCAGCCGACTGTTGTGGGATATACCGACAATGATCTGGATGCATGGGGAACAGTCGTGGCGCGGTCACTGCGGGCGGCGGGGCTGAAACCGGGGGACGTGCTGCACAATGCCTATGGCTATGGGTTGTTCACCGGCGGTCTGGGCATCCACCTTGGTGCGGACAAGCTTGGCCTGTCGACGGTGCCGATCTCGGGCGGGATGACCCAACGCCAAGTGCGGCTGATCGAGGATTTCCGAGCCACCGGCATCACGGTCACGCCGTCCTACGCGCTGTCGATCATCGACGAATATGCCGCGCAGGGGCGCGATCCGCGCAAGTCACCGCTGAAAGTCGGGATCTTCGGGGCCGAACCATGGACAAATGCCATGCGGCTGGAGATCGAAGAGGCTTTCGACATGCATGCGGTCGACATCTATGGCCTGTCCGAGGTCATGGGACCGGGTGTCGCGAATGAATGCGTCGAGACCAAGGATGGCCTGCACATCTGGGAGGACCATTTCTACCCCGAGATCATCGACCCGGAAACCGGTGAGGTGCTGCCGGATGGCGAACTGGGCGAACTGGTCTTTACCTCGCTGACCAAGGAAGCGTTCCCGGTGATCCGCTATCGCACGCGCGACTTGACCCGGTTGTTGCCCGGAACGGCGCGGTCCATGCGGCGGATGGAAAAGGTCACGGGGCGCAGCGATGACATGATTATCCTGCGCGGCGTCAATGTCTTTCCGACACAGATCGAAGAGCAGTTGATGACGGTGAAGTCCTTGGCGCCGCATTTCCAGCTGGAGCTGAACCGTGTCGACCACAAGGACGAGATGCGGGTAAAGGTCGAAACGCTGGCCGACACGGTGGAACTGGGCGATCAGGCCGGGCGCGAGCTGGCGGCGAAGGTCAAACAGGTCGTGGGCGTGTCGATCAAGGTCGATGTCAGCGGGCCCGGCGGAGTCGAGCGCAGTCAGGGCAAGGCGGTCCGGATCGTGGATAACCGCCCCAAGACCTGAGCCGGAAATCTGGCGAAAGATGGTGGGACGGACGCTCGTCGCAGCCCATTCGGGCCGCAACATCGCCCCGCCCACCATCCCCTGAACGCGCCTTTGGCGCCTTTTTCATGCCCACTCTGGCCGAAGGGGCGCGACGCGGCTTTTTGTTTCCGATTGGCGTCGCCCGGCGATCCGAAACCTTGAATTCCGACCTTTTGGCGAAAGAAAGCGACTTGCCGAGTCGAGGGGCGTGCCGTAGATGCGGTCTTGGGACACCCCTCCCCAACGAGGGGCATCTATCTGGAAGGTTAGCTCAGCTATGGCACCCCAAGCACCGGCATCGCGGCCGGCAAACCCGCGTTTTTCCTCTGGCCCCTGTGCCAAGATCCCCACATTCACCCTCGACAAGCTTTCCGACGCGGCCCTTGGCCGGTCGCACCGTGCCAAGGTTGGCAAGGACAAGCTGCTGGCGGCCATCGAAGGCACGCGCGAGGTTCTGGGTATTCCCGCGGACTACAAGATTGGCATCGTTCCCGCGTCTGACACCGGCGCGGTTGAAATGGCCATGTGGTCCATGCTGGGCGCCCGCAAGGCGACCATGGTGGCCTGGGAAAGCTTTGGCTCGGGCTGGGTGTCCGATGTCGTGAAGCAGTTGAAGATCGACGCCGAGGTGCTGGAAGCCGGCTATGGCGAGATCGTCGACATGGCCAAGGTCGATTACAACACCGATGTCGTCTTTACCTGGAACGGCACGACCTCGGGCGTGCGGATGCCCAATGGCGACATGATCCCGGCGGACCGCGAAGGTCTGACGATCTGTGACGCCACCTCGGCGGCCTTTGCGCAGGACCTGCCCTGGGACAAACTGGATGTGACCACCTTCTCCTGGCAGAAAGTCATGGGTGGCGAAGCTGCGCACGGGATGCTGATCCTCAGCCCGCGCGCCGTCGAGCGGCTGGAAAGCTATACGCCCGCATGGCCGCTGCCCAAGATCTTTCGCCTGACCAAGGGCGGCAAGCTGATCGACGGGATCTTTACCGGTGCAACGATCAACACGCCGTCGATGCTGGCGGTCGAGGATTACCTTGTGGCGCTGGACTGGGCGCGTGAGATCGGCGGGCTGACCGCGCTGATGGCCCGCGCCGACGCCAATGCCAAGGTGATCTGGGATTTCTGCGACAGCCATGACTGGATTGCGAACCTGGCAGAGGATGCGGCCACGCGGTCGAACACCTCGGTTTGCCTGAAGTTCACCGATGCGCGCATTCAGGACGGCGCTGCCTTTGCCAAGGCCGTCGCCAAGCGGCTGGAGGCCGAAGGCGTGGCGCTGGACATCGGTGCCTATCGCGACGCCCCGGCGGGGCTGCGCATCTGGTGCGGGGCCACGGTGGAAACCGCGGACCTTGAGGCGCTGATGCCCTGGCTGGAATATGCCTTCGAGGCCGAGATTGCCGCGCAGGCACAGGCCGCCTGAGACAACACCCGCCCCGGGCTTGCCCCGGGGCCTTTCCCCCGATTTCATCCTTTTGACAGGAGGCCCCGGATCTCGTCCGGGGCGTGGATACCATGACTGCACCCAAGGTTCTCGTTTCCGACAAGCTTTCCGAAACCGCCGTTCAGATTTTTCGCGATCGCGGCATCGACGTGGATTTCCTGCCCGACGTGGGCAAGGACAAGGAGAAACTGGCCGAGATCATCGGCCAGTATGACGGCCTTGCGATCCGGTCGGCCACCAAGGTGACGCCGTCGATCCTTGAACATGCCACCAAGCTCAAGGTGGTTGGCCGGGCCGGGATCGGCACCGACAACGTCGACAAGGAAGCGGCCTCCAAGAAAGGCGTGATCGTCATGAACACGCCCTTCGGCAACATGATCACCACCGCCGAGCACGCCATCGCGATGATGTTCGCCGTGGCGCGCCAGATCCCCGAGGCCAGCGCCTCGACCCATGCGGGCAAGTGGGAAAAGTCCAAGTTCATGGGCGTTGAGCTGACCGGCAAGACGCTGGGCGTGATCGGCGCGGGCAACATCGGCGGCATTGTCTGTGACCGCGCGCGTGGCCTGAAGATGAAAGTCATCGCCTATGACCCCTTCCTGTCGGAAGAGAAGGCGGACAAAATGCAGGTCGAGAAGATCGAGGATCTGGACGACCTGCTAAAGCGCGCCGATTTCATCACGCTGCACGTGCCGCTGACCGACCAGACCCGCAACATCCTGTCCAAGGAAAACCTTGCCAAGACCAAGAAGGGTGTTCGGATCATCAACTGTGCCCGTGGCGGCCTTGTGGACGAAGCGGCACTGGCGGAACTGATCAAGTCCGGCCATGTGGCTGGCGCGGCTTTTGACGTCTTTGCCGAGGAACCGGCCAAGGAAAACCCGCTGTTCAACCTGCCGAACGTGGTCTGCACGCCGCACCTTGGCGCGTCGACCTCGGAAGCGCAGGAAAACGTCGCGTTGCAGGTGGCCGAGCAGATGGCCGACTACCTGCTGACCGGCGCGGTGCAGAACGCGCTGAACATGCCCAGCGTGACCGCCGAAGAGGCCAAGGTCATGGGGCCGTGGATCAAGCTGGCCGACCACCTTGGCAGCTTTATCGGCCAGATGACCGACGAGGCGATCAAGGCGATCAACATCCTCTATGACGGCGAAGCCGCGACCATGAACCTGGAGGCGCTGAACTGTGCGCTGATCGCCGGGATCATGAAATCGGTGAACCCGGAGGTGAACATGGTTTCGGCGCCGATGGTCGCGAAAGAGCGCGGGGTCAAGATCTCGACCACCAACCAAAGCCAGTCGGGCGCTTTCGAAGGCTATATCAAGGTAACCGTCGTGACCGAAAAGCGCGAACGTTCGGTGGCCGGGACGGTGTTCAGCGACGGCAAGCCGCGGTTTATCCAGATCAAGGGCATCAACATCGACGCCGAGGTGGGCGCGCATATGCTGTACACCACCAACAAGGACGAGCCGGGCATCATCGGTGCGCTGGGTCAGACCATGGGGGCGATGGGTGTGAACATCGCGAACTTTACCCTTGGCCGCAAAGACGCGGGTGGCGAGGCTATCGCGCTGCTCTACGTCGACGAACCCGTGCCCGCCGAGGCCCGCGCCAAGCTGGCGGAAACCGGCCTGTTCAACCAGATCAAGCCGCTGCAATTCGACGTGGCCTGACCACAACTGGACGGTCCTGAGATTATGCCCCTCTCCCGCGCCGCGGGAGAGGGTTTTTTTCTTGGCTGGGTCAGGCCTGTGCCATGTATTCGGCCATCAGCTCTTCGAACCGGTCCATCGGTGGCCATTCCGAATAACTGTGGCGGGCCGGGGTTGTGACCCAAGGCAGCTTGGCGCTGGTCATCGTCTCGATGTAAGGTACAAACCACGAGGTTTCGTCGAACATGGTCGGGCGGACGTTCAGAAAGGCATCGACGCCGGTGATCCGCGTGAACATCCAGCTCATGCAATGGGGGCAGGCCATGTGGTCCTGATCGGGGCCGTGGGTGCCGCATTCCACCGGTTCGCCCTGTGTCACCTCGAACCCGTCAAGCGGTACCAGAACCGTCAGGGAATAGGCGCTGGAGGACATTTTCTGACACCCCCGGCAATGGCAGGCGGCGGTCATCAGCGGCGGTTTCGTGATCCGGATATGGGTCCGGCCACAGCGGCACGACCCGTTGAGGGGCAAGGGGGGTGTCGGCATCCTGTATTCCTTTTGGTCAATGCCGCGACACTAAGGCGATTGCCGCGGCACGACCAGCGCCATGCGACAGGCGCAAACCGGCGCTGACTGGTTGGCGGGCGGGGAACATGGTAGGCGGCGCATATGACCAAGACGATCTACGCCATAGGCGACATTCACGGCCAGTTGGCCATGCTGGACACCGCGCTGGACCGAATCGAGGCGGACGGCGGGCCGGAGGCGCGTGTGATCTTTCTTGGCGATTACGTCGATCGCGGGCCGGAGTCTTGCGGGGTGATCGAACGCCTCAGTCGCGGGCTTGCGGAAGGGCGCAACTGGGTCTGCCTGAAAGGCAACCATGACCGCCTGTTTGAATGGTTCATCGCGCCGCCCGCGCCGCGCAACGATCCCTACCTGATGCTGGGTTACGACTGGTTCCACGAACGCATCGGTGGCCGCGAGACGGCGGCCTCGTATGGCGTCGACGTGCCCGACCGCATCCGGCAAAAGGATATGGCGGCAGAGTTTCGCGCGGCGGTGCCGGAGGCGCATCTTGATTTCCTGCGGAACCTCAAGCTGTCGCACCGCGAGGCGGGCAAGTTCTTTGTTCACGCGGGCATTCGCCCCGGTGTGCCGCTGGATCAGCAGGACGAGGAAGACCTGCTGTGGATCCGGCAGGAGTTTCACGATGACCCGCGCGATCACGGTGCGCTGATCGTGCATGGCCACACGCCGGTCAAAGCGCCGGAATTGCATTCGAACCGGCTTAACCTTGATACCGGGGCGGGCTATGGGCGCCCGCCCACCGTGGCTGTGCTGGAAGACAGTGGCGCGATCTTCAGTCTTGAACCGTCAGGCCGCGTCCACCTCGGAGGGTGAGCCTCTTTCGGCTTTGGGCGCGGGTTCCCCCAAGGCCTGCCATGCGTCGTACTGGGACAGAAAAACCGTGCCAGTCAGGTCGTCGAGGAAATGCGACCGTCGCAGCCGGTCCATCACCGGGCCTTTGACCTCGGAGAGGTGCATCTTGATGCCCATTTCCGACAGGCGGCGGTTCAGTTCCTCCAGTGTTTCCAGCGCGCTCATGTCGACCTCGTTCACGGCGGGGAACATCAGGACCACGTGTTCCAGCGGCTGGTCACAGGTGACACGGGCCAGAACGTAGTCCTCAAGGAAACGGGCGTTGGCGAAATACAGGCTTTCGTCGACCCGCAGGCTGACCAGATGCGGCCTGGTGTCGACCTTGTGGCGCTTGATGTTGCGGAAATGCTGGGTGCCGGGGACAAGCCCCACCTCGGCCACATGGGGGCGCGAGGTCTTGTACAGGTGCAGCCCGATCGAGATCAGAACACCGGCCGAAACGCCCAGTTCCACGCCAAACCCCAGCGTCAGAACGATCGTGGCAAAGACAGCAGCGAAATCGACCTTGGAATAACCCCAGCTTTTCTTGAGGATCGAGAAATCGACAAGGCTCAGCACGGCGACAATGATGGTCGCGGCCAGCGTGGCCTTGGGCAGAAAGTACAGCAGCGGGGTCAGCAACAGCGTCGCGATGGCGATGCCAACGGCCGTATAGGCCCCGGCAGCGGGGGTGGCAGCACCCGCGTCGAAATTCACCACCGAGCGGGAAAAGCCGCCGGTGACCGGGAAACCGCCCGACACCGCCGATGCGATGTTCGAGGTGCCAAGCCCGATCAGCTCTTGGTCCGGCGAGATGCGTTGGCGGCGTTTGGCGGCCAGCGTTTGCGCCACCGAGACGGATTCGACAAACCCGATGATCGAGATCAGCAAGGCCGACATGAACAGGTCATTCCACAGCGACGGTGAAAAGCTGGGTGCCGTAAGCGGCGGCAGGCCCATCGGGATCTCGCCGACGATACGGACACCGACGCCGGACAGGCCAAAGATCCAAGTAACCAGTGTGGTGACGACAACGGCGGCGACGGGGCCCGCCTTGGTCAGGACATCGGCCAGTTTCGGCGGCACGCCCTTTTTCAACAAGAGCGGTTTCAGCCCCTTGCGAACCCAGAAAAGAAAGGCCAGCGCCGCAAGGCCAAGCACGACGGTAAAGACATTGGTTTCGCCAATGTGGCTGAACATCGTGCGGATCAGTTCGACCAGCGTGTGACCGTGCATGTCGATGCCAAGGATGTGCTTTAGCTGCGAAGCCGCGATCAGCACGCCCGACGCGGTGATGAAACCTGCGATAACCGGATGCGACAGAAAGTTGGCGAGGAAGCCGAGCCGAAGAAGCCCGAGTAGTGACAGCATCACCCCCGAAATGAAGGCCAGTGTCCCGGCTGCAACGGCGATTTCGACGGGATCGGTCAGACCAAGGTTGCCGATGGCGGCGGCGGTCATGAGAGAAACGACAGCCACAGGGCCGACAGCCAGCGCACGGCTGGTGCCGAAAATGGCGTAGGCCACCAGCGGCAGGATCGAGGCATAAAGCCCCATCTCCGCGGGCAGCCCCGCCAACAGCGCATAGGCCAGCGACTGCGGGATCAGCATGATCGTCACGATCACCGCGGCCAGCATGTCGGCAGAGGCGGTTTCGCGGTTGTAGCTGCGCCCCCAGTCGAGGATCGGCAGGTAGCGGGTCACTTGGCAAGGGAGGGTCATGGCGAATCCTGCTGTCGGTTCGGGATCGGACCCGAGTCGCGTTCCTTGAGTATATACATTCATAAAATGGAATTTAAAAGAGGCCGACGCAATTTTCCCGAATGGGACCGGGCCTGTCCAAGGCCCGGCCGGCACAGTATCATCCCGCCGAAACGCTTTCCGGTTTTGCCATCCATTCCTTGCCGCGCAGCATGGCCTTCCAATAGACCGGCGGCAGGATCTGTTCCTTGAGCAGCCAAGCGGCCCGCGTCGGCTTGGTCCCGTCCAGCAGCCATTTGGGGAAAGACGGCAGCAGGGCACCGCCATAGCCAAACTCGGCCAGCACGATCTTGCCCTTCTCGACGGTCAGCGGGCAGGAGCCGTAGCCGTTGTAGACCGCATGGGGGCTGAGGCCGCGCATGTCGGAGACCAGGTTTTCGGCCACCACGGGCGCCTGCATCCGCGCGGCGGCGGCCGTCTTGGCGTTGGGCGCGTTCATCACGTCCCCAAGCGACCAGATGTTGTCATAGGTCTTGTGCCGCAGCGTGGCCTGATCGACGTCGACCCATCCCGCCGCGTCGGCCAGGGGCGAAACCCGGATGAAATCCGGCGCGGTCTGCGGCGGGCAGACGTGCATCATGTCAAAGTCGACGGTGACTTCGGTCGGATCTTCATCGGGTTTGGCGACCTTGAACGTGGCTTTCTTCGCGGGGCCGTCCACGGCCACGAGGTTGTGGAAGAAGTTCAGCGAGGCATCGTATTTCTGAACGTAGTCCATCAGTGCCGGAACGTAGTCCTTGACGCCAAAGAGCACGCCCCCGGCGTTCATGAACTGGATGTCGATGTCTTTCAGGCGGCCGGTGCGGAACCAGTGGTCACCAGAAAGATACATGGCCTTTTGCGGGGCTCCGGCGCATTTGATCGGCATCGGCGGCTGGGTAAAGATCGCGCGCCCTTCAACCATCTTGCTGACCAGTTCCCATGTGTAGGGCGCAAGGTCATAGCGATAGTTGGAGGTCACGCCGTTCTTGCCCAGCGTGTCGACCAGCCCTTCGACGGCGTGCCAGTTCAGCTTCAGCCCGGGGCAGACGATCAGCCGGTCGTATTTCACCACGCGGCAGCCATCGAGGATCACGGCATTGTTCTGCGGTTCAAAAGCGGCGACGGCGGCTTTGATCCAGTGGACGCCCTGCGGGATCAGGCTGCCCATTGTGCGGGCGGTGGTCGCAGCTTCGAAGACGCCGCCGCCGACCATCGTCCAACCGGGTTGATAATAATGCACATCCGCCGGGTCGAGGATGGCGATGTTCAGATCCGGCTTGCGCGCCTTGAGGCTGGAGGACACGGCGATCCCCGCTGCGCCGCCGCCCACCACGACCACGTCGAATTTGGCATCGCCTTCGTCCGTCGGGGTCTTGCCGCCGTTGACGATGCGGCGCACGACGCCTGCCATGTCATATCCCGCCTGCTTGGTGGCGGCGAGGATCGTCGCGGGTTCCAACGCGGCGGCCTGACTGAGCGACCAGAGCGTTGCCGAACGGGTGCCGGTGCGGCAATAGGCAAAGACCGGCCCGGGCAGTTCGCGCATCAACTGGCCAAATGCATCGGCATCCGGATCCGTGACCTTTCCGCTGACGATGGGCAGATAACGCGCCTCTAGCCCAATAGTCCGCGCGGCGGTGGCGATCTCGTCAAAGGTTGGCTGATCGGCACCTTCGCCATCAGGACGGTTGCAGATGATGGCGCGATAGCCCGCATCTGCGATCTCTTGCAGGTGGTCTGCGGTGATCTGCGGGGACACCGTGATGTCGTCGGTGATCTTGCGGAATTCCATGGCGCGCTCCTCCGGCCGTCGCGACTCTGTGTATGCTGCTATATACATTCGCATGCGTGAATGCGTGATGGGCGAAACCGTCGCAGCAGCGCGCGCCGCCTGCAATATCCGTTCCAAAGCGGCTGAATATGAGGGAGATGTTTCGAACTGCGCCTGAAAAGCGGCGCTTTTCGGTCAAATCAGCGCAGGTAAACCCTGTTTTCGGGAAAATCCCCTGTCACGCGGTTGTTACACTTCACTCAGCCGAAAGGCGAATAACAACAACAGGGGACACTTTAGATGACAGATAAATTCGTCGTCGGATTCGACGGCAGCGAGGCGGCGCGGCGGGCGCTGGACTTCGCCATGGAACGCGCCACGGCGCAGGGGGCGACAGTCCTGATAGCCCATGTGCTGGAATGGTCGCCCTATTCCTTCCTGACGCCAACGGAACTGGAAGAGCGTCACACCCGGCGCAAAGAAGAACTGGCGCGGGCCGAGGCCTCGATCATCACGCCGGCCAAAGCCTCGGTCGAAGGACGCGGTGTGCCGATCGAAACAGCCCTGCGTTATGGCCACATTGCCGAAACGCTTTGCGACATCGCCGAGAAACAGAAGGCAGCGCAATTGTTCATCGGTCGCAACGGGCATTCGACTTTTGGCAGCCGGGTCTTTGGCTCTGTCGCCGGATCGCTGGTCCAGACCGCCCCGGTGCCCTGCACCATCGTTCCCTAAGCGCGCCCGGAAAACAGGACACCCAACATGCAAAGAGTGACACAACAAGCGGCCTTGGCCGCGATGAGCCTGATTCTGCTGGCCGGTTCCGCCAGCGCGCAGGAAAAAAACGTCGATCAGATGGTGAACGATGCCTTTGCCGGGGCGACCGGCTGGTTCGTGGCCTTCATTTTTAGCCCCTTTCCGGGCACGAATTTCCCTTGGATCGTGGCTTGGCTGGTGATTGCGGCCACGGTCTTTACCCTCTACTTCGGCTTTATCCAGTTCCGCGCCTTTGGCCATTCCATCGCGCTGGTCAAAGGTGACTACTCCGATCCGGATGACGCGGGCGAGGTCAGCCATTTCCAAGCCTTGGCGACGGCGCTTTCTGGCACCGTGGGTTTGGGCAATATCGCGGGTGTCGCGGTGGCCGTGGGCATCGGCGGACCGGGGGCGACCTTTTGGATGATCCTTGCCGGCCTGATGGGCATGGCATCGAAATTCACCGAATGTACGCTGGGCGTGAAATACCGCAACGAATTCGAGGACGGCCATGTTTCGGGCGGTCCGATGTACTATCTGACAAAAGGGTTTGCCGAACGCGGCCTGCCGGGTGGCGGCATCCTTGCGGTGCTGTTCTCGATCTTCTGTATCCTCGGCTCGCTGGGTGGCGGTAACATGTTTCAGGCCAACCAGGCGCACCAGGCGATTGCCGGTGTGGTCGGTGATTACCCGGGGTTCATCACCGGGCTGGTCTTTGCCGCGATTGTCTTTGTCGTGATCATCGGCGGTCTGAAATCCATCGCATCGGTCACGGAAAAGGTCGTGCCCTTCATGGCGGTGATCTATGTCGGCGCGGCTCTGGTCATCCTCATCATGAACGCGGACATGATCGGCTGGGCTTTTGGCCAGATCTTTGCCGGTGCATTCACCGGGCTGGGCGTCGCGGGCGGCATGGTCGGCGCGCTGATCCAGGGCTTCAAACGGGCGGCTTTTTCCAACGAGGCGGGCGTCGGTTCGGCGGCCATCGCGCACTCTGCCGTGCGGACGAAGGAGCCGATCACCGAAGGTTTCGTTTCCTTGCTGGAGCCGTTCATCGACACGGTGGTCATCTGCACCATGACCGCGCTGGTCATCATCATCACGCAGCAACTGCTGATCGATGAGGCGACGGGCAATTACATCCTGAACGAGGCAGGCAGCGCCATCGCCACCGTCGACGGCAACACGGGTGTCAGCCTGACCGCCGCCGCCTTTGGCAGCGCCTTCAGCTGGTTCCCGACGATCCTCGCGATTGCCGTGATCCTCTTTGCCTTCTCGACCATGATCAGCTGGTCCTACTACGGACTGAAGGCCTGGACCTTCCTGTTCGGCGAAGGAAAGACCAAGGAACTGGTGTTCAAGGTGATCTTCTGCATCTTCGTTGTGATCGGTGCCTCGGCCAACCTTGGCCCGGTGATCGACTTCTCGGATGCGGCGATCTTTGCCATGGCAGTCGTAAACGTCTTTGGCCTGTACTTCCTGATGCCGATCGTCAAGCGCGAGGTCGACAGCTATCTGTCGCGCTTGAAATCGGGTGAGATCCGCAAGTTCAAGCACTGACAAACGCCTTGCCGCAAACAGGAAAGGGGCCGCGATTGCGGCCCCTTTTGTCGTTCCGGTATGTCCGATGCTCAGGCGGCGGCAAAGCCCTTGTCCAGAGCGGCCAGAATGGTGTTCACCTCACTCTCGGTGATGGTCAGCGGCGGCGACATCAGGATGTTATGCATTCCCAGCCGCACCATGGCCCCGGCCTCATAGGCAGTGCGGTGAATCCGCTGCATGGTCTCGTTGTCCATGGGCGTTTTCGCGGCGCGGTCACTGACCAGCTCGATGCCTGTCATCAACCCGTGGCCGCCGCGCACGTCGCCGACAATCGAATACTTCTCGGCCAGTTTGAGCACGCCATCATAAAGCTGTTGGCCCCGAACGGCTGCGTTTGCCTTTGTGTTCAAACGCAGCGTTTCCTCAAGGCAGGCTATCACCGCCGCAGCCCCGACCGGATGGGCCGAATAGGTGTAGCCATGATAGATGCCGCCATCGGCGCCGGATGTTTCGAAAACCTCCGCCACCTTGCCAGACATCAGCGCCGCACCGACCGGGAAATACCCGGAGGTGATGCCCTTGGCCGTGCTCATCATGTCCGGTTTCACGCCCCAGTGACGCGCGCCGGACCAATCGCCGGTGCGGCCAAACCCGGTGATCACCTCGTCTGAGATCAGCAAGATGCCATGCCGGTCGCAAATCTCGCGCATCAGCGGCATGAAGGTTTCATGCGGCACGATTACGCCGCCCGCCCCCTGGATCGGTTCCATGATGAAGGCGGCGATGGTGTTCGCGCCCTGAAAGGCGATCTCGTCTTCCATGGCCTGCGCGATCAGTTGCGCCAGCCGGGCCGGATCGGTTTCATTGAATGGATTGCGGTAGCTGTACGGCGCGGGCAGGTGGAAACATCCCGGCAGCAGCGGTTCATAGTTGATGCGGAAACGATTGTTGCCATTGACCGACGCACCGCCGAAATGCGTGCCGTGGTAGCCTTTTTTCAGGCTGAGGAACTTGGTCCGCGTGGGCTCGCCCCGCAGACCGTGATACTGCCGCGCAAGCCGCAGGCAGGTTTCCACGGAATCCGACCCGCCCGAGGTGAAAAAGACGCGCTCGATCCCGTCCTCGGCAAAGAACTCTTGCACGGCATAAGCGGCTTCGATGGCGGGCGGGTTCGAGGTGCCCGCGAAGGCCGAGTAGTAGGGCAGCTCGAAAAGCTGGTTCGCGATGGCCTGTTTCACCTTGTCGTTCGAATAGCCAAGGTTCACGCACCACAAGCCGCCAACCGCGTCCACAGCGCTGTGACCGTCGATGTCGGTGATCGTGCTGCCGGTTGCGCCTTTGATGATGCGCGGCGGGGTGGTCTGGGCGTCGCCGGGATGGCCCATCGGGTGCCAAAGCTGGCGGGCGTTGTTCTCCTTGAGAAAGTTCTCGTCCTTCATGGCGTGTCTCCATCGCGGGTTTTGCCCGAATTGGCAGCGGCACGGCGAAGTGTCCAGAGGCAGAGACCACGGACGGGGCGGTGGACCGGCGCAGGGGGCAGATCACCCGCAAGGTCGAACAGGCAAATCGGGTCGGACACTGGCCTTTGCCAACAAAAAACGCCGCCCGAACAAGGGGCGGCGTTTCGTTTCGAAAGGCAGAAAGGCTTAGAAGCCCAGGCCTTCGTATTTCTTCTTGAACTTCGACACGCGGCCGCCCTGGTCCATCAGGCGCGAGGTGCCGCCGGTCCATGCGGGGTGCACGGTGGGGTCGATGTCGAGAACAAGCGTGTCGCCCTCTTTGCCCCAGGTCGAACGGGTCTGATACTCGGTCCCGTCGGTCATCTTGACGGTGATCAGGTGGTAATCGGGGTGCAGATTCTTTTTCATCGTCTGAGCTCCTTACGCGTCGGCGCCAGCGCTCTTGGACTTGAGCGGCTTGTAGGTGGTGTCCTCCTTGATCCGTGCCGACTTGCCGCGGCGCGAACGGAGGTAATACATCTTGGCGCGGCGGACGCGGCCACGGCGGACAACTTCGATGGTTTCGATGTTGGTCGAATACAGAGGGAACACACGTTCCACGCCTTCACCGAAGGAAATCTTGCGAACGGTGAACGAACCCGCGATGCCCTTGCCGTTTTTGCGGCTGATGCAGACGCCTTCGTAGTTCTGCACACGGGTACGGGTGCCTTCGGTCACCTTATAGCCGACGCGAACGGTGTCGCCGGGCTTGAAATCGGGAATCTCTTTCCCGAGCGAGGCAATTTGTTCTGCCTCGAGCTGTGCGATCAGATCCATCTGACCTTCTCCTATGTTCGTCGCGGTTTGCCCGCGGAGATGTCTGGCCAGTGCCTTGATCCAAAAGGGAAACAGGGATGCGCCAGCTTTTCTTTGCTCCTTCGTGCGCCGACGGACCGGCTCACGAAACCCAACGGCGCCGAGTCGCCCCGACGCCGAAAGATGCGCGTGTATAGAAGCGGCGGGCCTTTGGATCAAGGCAAAAGGCCCCGGTCAGCGGCTCTAACGCGTCGAACACTGGGCCAGCGTCACCCCGTTGATCGTCTGCGCATTCAGGTTGGCGGTCAGCACGATGATCTCGAAGGGATTGCCCTGTGCAAACCGCAGAAGATCCGCGCAGTCGCCGATGCCGTTGTCAGCCTCGATCATGATCCGCGTCGTGCCCGAGGACTCATGCGCCAGTTCAACCTCCAGCACGACCGGGTCTTCGTCAAACGCCGGTTCCGTGACCGAGAATGACCGGATTTCATCGCCTGAAAAGCGCCATTCCACAGTATGTTCCCAAGCCAGAACAGGCGTGGCCAGGAACAGTGCAAAGGCGGCGGTTCTGATCATGGGCACCTCCATTTTCGGGACAGGGTGGCACGGGGCCGCACCATGGGTAAAGCCGTCAGAGCGCCAGCTTGAACCCTGTGTGGCTGCCGACAAAGCCCAAGGCTTCGTAGAACCGGTGCGCATCCGGGCGGCCTGTGTCCGAAGTCAGTTGAACAAGGCTGCATCCTTGGGCACGGCAGGTTTCTATGGCCCATTCAAAGATCGTCTTGCCCAGCCCGATACCCCGCGCGGACTGAGCCACTCTGACGGATTCGATCTGGCCCCGCCACGCGCCCTTGCGGGACAGTCCGGGCAGAAAAGTAATCTGAAGGCAGCCAAGGATCTGCCCGTCTGCATCGGCCACGGCCAGCAACTGGTTCGGGTCGGCGTCGATGGCCGCGAATGCCTTGGCATAGGCGCGATCAAGGGGCAGCGAGGCATCTTCGCGCGTGGCCCCCAGAGGGTCATCCGCCAGGAGTGCAACGATGGCGGGCAGATCGGCCTCTGTGGCGCGGCGCAGGTGCATCATTCCTCTTGCTCCTTGAGGATTTGCCACAGGTCGGGGCGGCGTTCCCGGGTCAATGCCTCGCTCTGGTCGCGGCGCCAGCGGGCGACTGCACCATGATCGCCCGACAACAGAACCGGCGGAATAGCACGCCCCTGCCATTCGGCGGGGCGGGTGTATTGCGGATGTTCAAGCAGCCCGTCGGAAAAGCTTTCTTCTTCGGTCGAAGCCGCATTGCCCAAAACGCCGGGCAACAGGCGCACGATGGCGTCCAGCATGACCTGCGCGGCGATTTCGCCGCCGGTCAGGACATAGTCGCCAATCGAAACCTCGATGATGTTGTAGTGGTCGATCACACGCTGATCGAGCCCTTCGAACCGGCCGCAGATCAGCGTCACACCCGGCCGGGTGGCCAGATCGCGGGCCATGGCCTGCGAAAAGGGGCGACCACGCGGTGAAAGATAGATCAGCGGCGCACCGGCGTGTTGCTCTTCGCGGGCGGCGTCGATGGCGGCGCCCATGACGTCGGGCCGCAGGACCATGCCGGCCCCGCCTCCGGCAGGGGTGTCATCGACGTTGCGGTGCTTGCCTTCGCCAAAGCTGCGCAGGGGGATCGGGCTTAGCTGCCAGCGCCGTTCTTTCAGCGCCTTGCCGGTCAGCGAAAGGCCCAGAGTCCCGGGGAATGCCTCGGGGAAAAGGGTAATGACCTGCGCCCGCCATGCGCGCGCGATTTCCGGGTCCGGCTCCATCAGATCGCGCGGTTTCAGCGTCGGGCGGATCGACTTGCGACCATGAGAGCGGTTGGGGGGAGACTGGTCTGACATCGGGCTGGCGTCCTGCTTTGGGGCGCCGTTTAGCCCGAGCCCGGGGGGCGGGGCAAGCTTTGGCCCCAAAGGATGCCAAATTCCAGCCTAGAGATAGTCGGCGCGGGCGGGCGGGGCCGCAAGTTGACCGGCTTTGATATCCCAAGCCGGGCGCGGGCGCGGGGCGCGCCCGTCCAGCGCGACGATGGCGCATTGCGCGTCCGGCCAGCGGGCCTTGCCGCTGAGCGTGGCCAGCGCATCCAGTTCCTTTGCCAAGGCCTCGGCCGCCAGCGGTTCGGGATCAAAACCGATTTCCTGCTGACGGTACAGCCCGTCGTTACAATTGCCGATCACCTGACGGACGTGCTGCAAGAACGCGTCGTCGCCGTCCAGCCATGCGTTCTGTAACTGCGCGCCCTCAGGCAGGCGGGACAGGAAGGTCGCAACTGTGGCGCGGTCACATTCGGGCCGGCCGACGCACCACAGGGCGGCGTTCCGCTGGTCAGGATCCGTGGGGTCATAGTCGCGGACGATCCGGTGCCAAAGGTCTGTGTCCGGCGTACCAAGGCTGTGCAGCGCCTGCATCAGGGTTCGAGGCTTGGGATCCGCCGCGTTCATCAGCCGAGTTGCCTGAAAGGCCGCGAAGGCCCGGTCATAGGCGGCGCGGGCTTTTGCGATGGTGTCGATTTCCTGTCGCAGGCCCAACACAACGTCCGGACGCCGGAACATCTGCGCGATCCGGCCCGCCTCTCCCGGCTCTGCGTTCAGCAGCCGTTCCAGTAGCGTGAGCGTCAGCGTCATGTCGCGCGGCAGCGCGGCCATGTCCGATGCGTTCCAGCTGTCCATGATGCGGGACAAGATGCGGGCGACCGCGGTGGCGCGACTTGGCGGGGCCTCGGGTTCCGCGCGCAGGTCCACGGCGGCGGCAAGCGCCTCTGCCAGCGCGAGTTTCTGCGCGTCGTCCGAGGGCAGATCGGCGTGCCGCTGGCGTAGGGTGGCGCGCCGCAACAGGACGGGGCCGCGCCGGCGTGGTTGGTCCTTGCCGCCCTTCAGCGCAGCCAAAAGGGCATAGACGCCGCCCGCGCCGCCGATGGCCACGCCAATAGGCAGGCCGATCCATGAAACCGGCAGCGTCGTCGCAACAAGGGCAGGCCCGATTGCCACGCTGGCCAGTGCCAGTCGATACACCAGTGCGTCCACGACAACCCCCTCAAAACCAATTCGATTGCGGCTAAAATTGGACGAAAATTGAGGCCTGATCGTGGCGGTCCGGGTGCGGATTCACTGCCTCACGTTTCCCCATTCGGGACAGTGACGGGCTGGGCCGATATCTGTCTCCGAACAAGGGCGGAGTAGCCAGGTCGTGGATCGTGAATAAGGGGAAATCCCGTCAATTTTCGGCAAGACCGAGTCACGGCCAGCAGTTGCCAGCGGCGCATGTTTCACAACTATGTGGCGTATTTTGCCTAGTCCAGCAAGCCGTCGGGAGGGTCGGCCACGATGCGCCCGGCGGTCAGGTCGACGGTCGGCACGGCGGCCATGGTGAAGGGCATCAGAACGGTACGGGACTGGCCGGGAAGCTGAAGCTCCAGCAGGTCGGTGGCGCCGTGGTTGTGCACGGCCTTGACCTTGCCCAGTGGCGCGCCGCCGGTGTCAAAGACGGCAAGGCCAATCAGGTCGGCGTGATAGTATTCATCGTCGGGAAGGTTTGGCAGGCGATCGCGCGGCGCAAACAGGCGGACGCCTTTCAGCGCATCGGCCTCTTCCTTGGTGGCCACGCCTGACAGGCGGGCGGCAAAGCCGTTCTTGATCTCTCGCGTGATCTCGATGTCGAAATGGCGCTTTTGATCTTCGGTCGACAGAGGCGCGTAATCCACGACGGCCAGCGGATCCGAGGTAAAGCTTTTCAGCCGGACCTCACCGTGAACGCCAAAGGCGCCCGCAATCGCACCGACACAGATCATTTCAGTCATCGCGACACCCCGAAACACAGGCCCCCTCGGGCCTCGCCCCCTTTTTCGACGCAGCGATCATGCCACGTCATCTCGGAATAGAGAAACCCCGCAAGAAAGGCGATGAGCAAAAGGAACAGGCTGCGAAACAGGCGGAACATGGAAATCCGGGAAAGAGGACGGCAGGCATGGCCCGCCGCCCCCGTAACGATGCTTATTCAGCGTCGGCAGCGGCTTCGGCGGCTGCTGCTGCTTTTTCAGCTTTCTCTTCGGCGCGCTCCTGGGCTTTCTTGCCCGGGGTGCCTTTCTTGGGGTTCGAGCGCTCTTTCTTCTCGATCACCTCGGCGGCTTCGAGGAAGCGCGACACGCGGTCGGTGACCTGTGCGCCCTGACCCAGCCAGTACTGGATGCGCTCGATGTCCATCTTGACGCGGTCTTCGCTGTCCTTGGGCAGGAGCGGGTTGTAGGTGCCCAGCTTTTCGATAAAGCGGCCGTCGCGCGGCATGCGGCTGTCGGCTGCCACGATGCGGTAGAAGGGACGCTTTTTCGAGCCGCCACGGGCGAGACGAATCTTGACTGCCATTTGTTTTCTCCTTTGTCGAATGGCTTGACTGACGGATCGTTCCGTCAGGATTGGTGCTGTTTATGGTGCTGGATGACTTCCTGAATGACGAAGTTCAGGAATTTCTTGGCAAACTCCGGGTCCAGATCGGCCTGGAGTGCCAGATCCTGCAACCGCGCGATCTGTTTTTCCTCTCGCGCGGGGTCGGATGGGGGAAGCTCGTGCTGCGCCTTGAGGACTCCCACGGCCTGAGTGTGCTTGAACCGCTCGGCCAGCGTGAACACAAGGATCGCGTCCAGCCGGTCGATGCTGTTGCGGTGTTCTTTCAGCAGCTCTGCGGCGCGGGTGACATCATCGGTCATGCGTCGGTCCTTTGCGGTCGGTTGGCGGGTATCAGTCAACGGCCCAGCCTTTCGGTTTGAAAAGCGGATCCTGGTAGTGGGCGATTTCCATGGCGACCCCGTGGCCGACCTGACCTTGCAGGTCGGCAAGGCTTGGGTGGCGATAGACGGCGTCGCTGCCATCAATGGAGGGCGCGTCATGGTCCTTGGTACAGCCCAGCCGCTCGGCCAGTCGGATCGCTTCGAGGTTCTTGGGGTCGATGTAGCTCACCGCCCGGTCCCAGCCGCGATCCTCGTACAGGTGGCGGCGCACGCGGTCGGTCGCTTCCAGTGCATAGCCTTTGCCCGCCTTGTCCGGCCAGATGATCCATGCGATTTCCCGCTCCGGCCATTTGGCCGGGAACCAGGCGCCCGCCATGCCGACGGTTTCATCGCTGTCACGCAGGTGGACCATCCACATGCCAAAACCGCGGATTTCCCAGTGACCGATTTCAGCCGCGTACAGCATCCATGTTTCATAGGCATTCAGCGGTCCGCCCATAAAGCGCGAGCGATACGAGGCGAAAGTGGCCTTGAAGTCCGGATAATCGCCTGGCTCGGGGCCGCGCAGGATCAGCCGCTTGGTTTCAAGCACGGGAATGTCGCGATGTCCCATCAGGCGGCCTCTTTGACATGGCGAAAAACAAGGGTGTCGTCGGTCAGCTTTGCCTCTGCCTCGGCGTCGCGACGGGCGCCCAGCCGTGTCATGAGCGAGATGCAGCGCGTGTTGTCCGGATCGACGAATGAGGCGACGCTGTCCCAGCCAAGGGTTTCGAAGGCATGGGCGCGCACGGCCTCCAACGCCTCTGCGGCATAACCCTCGCCCTCGGCCTCGGACGTCAGGAAGATGCCCAGTTCGGGTTCGGGATCGCTGTATTCATACCCCAGCAGGGCAAAGCCTGCCGAAGGGGTCGTGCTTGCGTCGATGGTCCAAAGGCCAAAGCCGTGCAGCAACCAGCAAGCGCAGTAATTGGTGAAATCGCCCCAAGCGGCCTCGCGGCTGAACGGGCCCCCCATATGGACGGCGCGTTGGGAACAGAAGATCCCGGCGTAGGCATCGAAATCATAGATCCGCGGCCCGCGCAGTTGCAGGCGGCGCGTGTCCAGCACGGGCAGCCGTCCGCCCAGACGGGCGGCGGCGCGGGCGGCGGGACCCGGCGTATGGCGTTCGCAGGGCGCGGTCATGTGTCCACCTTCTGGTGACGCCAGACCTGCGCGGGGTGCCCCAACAGGGATTTTTCGCTTTCCAGATGCGCGCCAAGCCGTTCGGCCACACGGCGGGAGGGCGTGTTGTCCGGGTGAATATAGGAAATCAACGGCCCAAGGCCCAGTTCCCGCGCCGCCCAGTCGCGGGCGCAGGCGGCCGCCTCGGTGGCATAGCCCTTGCCTTCGTGGCCGTCGAAAATGTGCCAGCCCAGTTCCGGTTCGTCCCACATCACGTGGTTGATCAGGCCCACGCGGCCGACCTTTTCTCCGTCGTGCAGAACGGTGAAGAACCCGTAGCCGCGCATACACCAATGGCCGATCCCGGACAGGAACCCGCGCCACTGGTCAAAGCTGTCGCCGACCGGGCCACCGACAAAGCGGGACCGGGCGGAGGCCATGAAGGCGGCGACCGCGGCAAAATCCTCTTCCTGCGGGGTGCGCAGGGTCAGGCGATTGGTGGTCAGGGTGATGGTGGGGATCATCTCAGCGCCTCCGGTCCCGGGTGGCGCCAGAGTTCGTCTTCACCCATGTTTTCATTGTGATAGGTGCGTTCGTAGGTCGCCCCCAGCCGCGAGGCAAGCGCGGCGGACCGCGCATTGCCCGGCACGATGTTCGAGGTCAACGTGGTAAAGCCCAGATCCTCATAGGCCCAGCGGCGCGCACGTTCCGCAGCCTCGCGGGCAATGCCGCGTCCCTCGTAGCCATCAAAGACGACCCAGCCGACCTCGGGTTCGGGCCAGCCTTCGGGGTTCCAGATGCCGCAGATTCCGGCGGGCTTGCCTTCGCCTTTTACTTCGATGGTGAAGTACCCGTAGCCGTGGATGTGCCAGTGACCGATGTTGAGCGCGTACCAGCGCCAGGCATCTCCTCGGTTGTCATAGGCTCCGAAACCGGCGGCGCGGTCCTGATCCATCAGGAAGGCGATCAGCGGTTCGGCGTCCTGCGGTTCGGGGCCGCGCAGGATCAGGCGTTCGGTTTCCAGGCGGGGGGCGTTGGTCAGGCTCATGCGTAGGCCTCCGGGCTGCCGTCCGCGTCGGGGCTGTGGCGGTAGACGAGCGTATCTTCGGCGGTGTCGCCCTGAGGCAGCGCCGCCGCCGGGTCCTGCACCGCGCCCAGGCGTTCGGCCAATGCGCGGGACCGCGTATTGGCGGGGTCGATGTAGCTGACCAGCGTGTCGATCGACAGGTTTTCCCATGCCCAGTGCAGGGCCGCTGTCACCGCTTCGGCGGCATAGCCTTTGCCTTCGTGCCCGTCGAAGAGAATCCAGCCAATTTCCAGCTCCGGGTAGGCCGGTGGCTGGATGATCGCAACCTGCCCGACAAAGCCGCCACCCTTGAGATCAACCGCCCAGCCGCCATAGCCGCAAAGGTCCCAGGTTCCGACTTCGGAGGTGAAACCGTACCAGAAATGACCGCGGTCCCGCGGCCCGCTGATATAGGCGGCGCGGTCGCTCTGGTAGAATTCCCAGAACGGTTCCATGTCGGCGAGGACATGGGGGCGCAGCGTCAGGCGCGGGGTATGCAGCGTGGGGGCGGGCATGGTGTGTCAGATCAGGCGGTGTCTCTTGCGGGGCGGTTGGATGCCTCCGGCGGGAGGTATTTGGACCAAGAAGAAACAGCCGGTCGGGTTTTCCTTTTGCGTTACTTCTTTTTGCCGAAGCCGGAGAGGCCGGGGGGCAGCGCCGCGCCGCCAAGGCCGGGCAGGCCGCCTTTGGCCCCCATCTGCTTGGCCGCGGCTTCGAGCGCCTTGGGGTCCATGCCCTGCGCCATTTCCGGGGGCAGGCCGCCCTTGCCGCCAAACATGCCGCGCATGGCCTGTTTCAGCATGCCGCCTTTGCCCATCTTGCCCATTTTTTTCATCATGTCGGACATCTGGCGCTGCATCTTGAGCAGCTTGTTGAGGTCCGCGACCTCCATCCCGGCACCAGCGGCGATGCGTTTCTTGCGGCTTGCCTGAAGGATCTGCGGGTTGGCGCGCTCCTTCTTGGTCATCGAGTTGATCAGGGCGATCTGCTGTTTCAGAACCTTGTCGTCCATGCCCGCCTCGGCGGCTTGTTTGGACAGTTTGCCCATGCCGGGCATCATGGACATCATGCCTTCCATGCCGCCCATCTTGATCATCTGTTCCAGCTGCATCTTGAGGTCGTTCATGTTGAACTGACCCTTCTGGAAGCGCTTCATCATGCGTTCGGCCTGTTCGGCCTCGAGCGTCTGTTGCGCCTTCTCAACCAGGGCCACGATGTCGCCCATGCCAAGGATGCGGCCCGCGATGCGGTCCGGCTCGAAGGTTTCGAGCGCGTCCATCTTTTCGCCAAGGCCGACGAACTTGATCGGCTTGCCTGTGACGGCGCGCATGGACAAGGCCGCGCCGCCGCGTCCGTCGCCGTCCATCCGGGTCAGCACGACGCCGGAAATGCCGATGCGATTGTCGAAGTTTTCAGCCGTGTGAACGGCGTCCTGTCCGGTCAGGCCGTCGACCACGAGGATGGTTTCGCGCGGGTTGGCGACGTCACGGACGGCTTCGACCTGCGCCATCAGTTCTTCGTCGATGGACAGGCGACCGGCGGTGTCCAGCATGTAGACGTCGTAGCCACCAAGGCCCGCCTGTGTTTTCGCACGCTTGGCGATGGCCACCGGGTCTTCGCCCTTGACGATGGGCAGCGTGTCGACGCCGATCTGCTGGCCAAGGATGGCCAGCTGTTCCATGGCGGCGGGGCGGTTGACGTCCAGCGAGGCCATCAGGACCTTTTTGCCGTCGCGCTCTTTCAGCCGTTTGGCCAGCTTGGCAGTGGTTGTCGTCTTGCCGCCGCCTTGCAGGCCGACCATGAGGATCGGCGCGGGCGGGTTGTCGATCTTGAGCTTGCCGGGGTCGCCGTCTTCGCCTGCCAGAACGCCGATCAGTTCGTCATGGACGATCTTGACGACCTGTTGGCCGGGGGTGACAGATTTCGTCACGGCGGCGCCGGTGGCTTTTTTCTCGACCGCCTTGATGAACTGGCGTGCCACGGGCAGCGACACGTCGGCCTCCAGCAGGGCGACGCGTACTTCGCGCAGGGCGGTGCGGACGTCATCCTCGGACAGGGCGCCTTGCTTGGTCAGCCGGTCGAAAACGCCGCCAAGGCGTTCGGAGAGATTTTCGAACATGGGGCGCCTGGCCTCCTTTTCTCTTCTTCCTCTGGTCTGCTCCCAAAGGTAAGGGCGCGGGACCGGCATCACAATCGGCGGGCCAATGCACGAGAGCCCCCGTGGGCGCAACGCGCTGACGGAGGGCGATCCCGGGCATAGCCCAAGGGACCGGAAGACTCAGACGGCTTCCGGAGATGGTTGGCTGTTAGGGGAAGGGGGCGCCTGAGTCAAGCGGCGCGGGTGTTACGCGCCGATTGCTGCGTCGTCTGGACAAGTTGCCTTGTCAACGTGGTTTATGTCATGGGGGAGTGACGTTCACGAGTATTCATCAGCGCCCGGTGACGCCATGCCAGCCAGCTATCGCATCTATCCGCATCTCAACATCGTTCTTGTCCTGTTCCGCGGCGATATCACCGTGGACCAGAACGTTGAAACCCTGACCCGTTACAGGGAGGACCCGCTGTTCGATGGCGGGCAGCATATCCTTCTGGATGTGATGGATTGCCGGTTTCCCGAGAACTTTTTTGCCGAGATGGGGCGCATTGCCCAACGGCTGACGGCCTACCACGAGGCGCGAGACCCGCGGGCGCGGACCTCGATCTTTGCTCCGGGCAAGGTGAACTTCGGGATCTGCAAGCTATACAGAGATACCGTCCGGGCACGGATGCCCTATCCGCTAGACGTGTTCCGGGACCCGGAATCGGCGCTGGTCTACGCAGAGCTTGATCCGCGTGACCCAGAGGTGCGAAGCCTTTTGGGCAGCGTGGGGATCGGGTCTGTTTCGGGGTAGTCCGGGCCTGTCGGGATCAGTCGGGGTCGTCCACGCCCAGCCAGCCGTTGATGGCGCGCGCCATGCGCCCCTTGGGCCATCCGCCGGAACTGTAGCCGCCGGTCAGGGAATAGTTGCCCGCGTGTTCGCCCTCGTCCACTTGCAGCACCAGCATGTATTGCCGCTTGCCCGAGCTTCGGCGTTTAAGAACGCGGGCGCGGGTGACGGATGTCAACGGCAGGTCTATCAGGGTGCTGCCCAGCAGGCTGGAAACCGTGATCTGCGCAGAGTTCTCGGTCTTGTCCAGTCGCAACCGCGTGCGCCGAGACAGGATCCACACGGCCAGTCCGGTCAGGCCCAGTCCGACGGCGACGAAGATGCCACCTTGCGGTTCGCCTTCGCCAAGGGCGGCAATGCCGATGGCCGAAAAAGCCAGGCCAAGCACCAGCAGGATCACCCCGGTCAGATAGGATCGGATGCTGGCCTCGAACGTTGTGTCGGTATTGTGAATGACGCCCATGCGGTCAGGCTATGCGCCGGGCGCACGGGCGTCAAATGCCGGGACTTCTGGAGGGCACCCCGGCCCGGGGGGAAGCCGAGGTTCAGGCGGCCAGATGCGCCAGGTCTTCTTCCGCGCGGGCTTTCGAGGCTTCGGCGTCGACCATCTGGCGGTCCGAACGGACCATCTGTACGTCGGTGATGCCGATAAAGCTCATCACGTGGCGCAGCCACGGGGTGGCAAAGTCGATCGGACCGTCAACTTCGGTGCCGCCCGAGGCGATGGTAAAGATCGCGCGCTTGCCTTCCAGCAGGCCGACGGGGCCGTTTTCGGTGTAGTTGAAGGTGATGCCGGCGCGGGCGATCATGTCGACCCATGCCTTGAGGCTGGAGGGTACGCCAAAGTTGTAGATCGGCAGTGCGATCACCAGCGTATCGGCGGCTTTGACTTCCTCGATCAGCGCGTCGGACAGGGCCAGCTTGGCGGATTGGGCCGCGGTGCGCTGGTCTGCCGGGGTAAAGTTCGCGCCCAGCCAGTCGCCGTCGATCTGGGGCACGGTGTCCACGAGGTCGCGGCTGATGAGTTTTTCGGGCGCGAGGCGTTCGATCACCTTGTCGGCCAGTTCACGGCTTACCGAACCTTCGGTGCGGGCGGATGCGTCGATGCGCAGAACAGTGTTGGTCATTTTCGGGGTCCTTGTCAGGATGCGTTGTCTGTGGCCCATAAATTGCCCCTTGCGCTGGCGAACACAATTGCGCAAAAATCACAGGGTCTGTGAGGAAATGCACATATTCGGAGTTGGCAATGGACAATTGGGACGAGGTGCGCACCGCCTATCAGGTGGCGCGTCTGGGCACGGTCAGCGGCGCGGCCGAGGTTCTGGGCGTCCACCATGCTACGGTGATCCGCCATATCGACGCTCTGGAGGGGCGGCTGGGGGTCAAGCTGTTCCAGCGTCACGCGCGCGGCTATACCGCGACCGAGGCCGGGTCCGACCTGATGCGCGTGGCGCAGACCACCGCCGACCAGCTGCAACAGCTGGAAGGCCGCATTCGCGGGCGTGGCAACGAAGTGGCGGGCGAGTTGCTGGTGACGTCGCTGGTGTCGCTGGCACCGATCCTTGTCACCGCGCTCAGCAGTTTCCGGGCGCAGTACCCGGATGTGGTTGTCCGGTTCCTGACCGATGACCGGGTCTTTCGCCTTGAATATGGCGAAGCGCATGTGGCCCTGCGCGCCGGGCCCGCGCCGCAAGAGCCGGACAACGTGGTGCAGCCCTTTGCCCGGCAGGATATCGGGCTTTACGCACATCGCGACTATATCGAGGCCAACGGCATGCCCGAGGATGAGGCGGCGCTCAAGGAGCATTGGTTTGTCGCCCATGACGATCCCGACAGTCGCGCGCCATTCCAGCGCTGGCTGACTTCTCATGTGCCTTTTGACCGGGTGGTGTTCCGCAGCACGGACACGCGGGTCTTGGAGGCTGCCGTGATCGAGGGCGCCGGGATCGGCTTCATGGGCACGCGAGAGGCGGCGCTGCATCCAGAACTGGTGCAGGTCATGGCACCAAGGGACGAATGGACCTCGCCCCTGTGGCTGGTCACGCATGTGGACCTGCATCGCACCGCCAAGGTTCAGGCCTTCCTCAGCCACCTCAAGTCGCTCTGTTCCGAAGGGTCCGTGCGATGAGCGAGGCCGGGCGCGGCCATCTTGCCATGCTGGGCTTTGCCATGCTGGTCTCGGGGTCGTTTTCGCTGGGTGCGCTTGCGGCGCCTCATATCGAACCGGACGTGCTGAACGCGGTGCGGTTCCTGCTGGCGGCGGCGGTGCTCTGGGGCTGGGCGCTGGCCACGGGCAAGGTGACGCGCGCGGTCTTTGCCGCGCCTTGGCGCTATTTTGTGCTGGCCGGGCTTTTCGCGATCTATTTCGTCACGATGTTCGAGGGATTAAAGACGGCGGCGCCAGTCAGCATGGCGGCGGTTTTTACGCTGAACCCGGCGCTGACGGCGGTCTTTGGCTATGTCGTTGTGCGACAGGTAACAACGCCGCGCATGGCGTTGGCCATCGCGGTCGGCATGGTTGGTGCGCTGTGGGTGATCTTTGACGCGGATCTTGCGGCGCTGATGCGCTTCGAGGTCGGGCAGGGCGAGGCGGTCTATTTCTGGGGCTGCGTGGCCCATGCGCTTTATGCGCCGATGCTGCGCAAGCTGAGCCGGGGGGAATCCGGCATCGCCTTCAACGCGGGCATTCTCAGCGCCGGAGCGATCATCCTGTGCGTCTGGGCGGGTCCGGACCTGGTGGCGATGGACTGGGCGGCCCTGCCGGCGATCGTCTGGTGGACCATCCTTTATGTGGCGCTGGCGGCGACGGGCGTGACCTTCGTGATCCTGCGCTATGCGACGCTGCGGCTGCCAGCGGCCAAGGTCATGGCCTACACTTATATCGTGCCGTCCTGCGTGATCCTGTGGGAACTGGCGCTGGGCCGCGGCGTGCCGACGGCGCTGGTGCTGCCGGGGGTGGCGCTGACGGCGCTGTCTTTGCTGTTGCTGTTGAAGGACGAGGAAAAAGCGCCCGTACCCGTCGGCACGAAGGGCTAAAGGGGCGCAAGGTCGTCAAGTCGGCGCGTGGTCGTCCGGGGGCGGTGTGTCTTCGCCCTCATGCGGATCGGCGAGTTCCTGTTCCAGAAAACGTTCGAACCCGTCTAGGTCGAACTGGTCGAACTGGCCAAAGGCCTGCATCCAGATGCTGGCCTCGCGCAGGGCGTCCGGCTCGAGCTTGCACCATTTCACGCGCCCACGCTTTTCCTGGCTGATCAGACCGGCCGAGGAGAGCACGGTAAGATGCTTCGAGATGGCGGCCAGCGACATTTCGAAAGGTTCGGCCACGTCGGTCACCGCCATGTCGTCCTCAAGCAGCATCGACAGGATGCGGCGGCGGGTCGGGTCCGCAAGTGCGGCAAAAACGGTGTCGAGGCGGGCTGTCATCGCGGCGTCAGGATGAAGTCGGAAATGGCCCCGACCAGCCCGTCGGCCAAAGGCAGGGACGGATCGGCGTAGGTGGCGAGGTTAGCGGAGCGGGTTTCATCCTGCGCTGTCTTCAGCACATGGGTCATGCCGTTGACCCTGAAAAGGCTGCCGTTTGGCAGGGCCGTGGCCAAAAGCTCGGCGTCATCGGGGTTGATTTGCAGGTCCGCGCTGCCTTGCACCACCAGAACCGGAAGGTCGATCGCGGCCGCGCGTTCGGCGGGGGCGAAGGCGAACAGATCCATCAGGAACGGTTGCACCGGCGGCGCAAAGATGCCGATCAGCGGGCCGGGCAGGTCTTCGGGCGGCACGGGGTGCCCCGCCACCAGCGAGATCATTGCCTTTTGCAGAGCCTCCATATGCGGTTGCAACGCCGGGACGCCGCGCAGTTGCTCCAGCAGGATCTGGCTGACCGGTCGTCCGGGCGCGGCCAGCAGGATCAGGCCGCAGATGTCATTGCGAATTTCGGCGGTCTGCATGGCCACCAGGCCACCTTCGGAATGGCCGATCAGCCAGACACACGGCAGGCCGGTCTTGTCACGAGCAAGATCGATCCAAAGACCCGCATCCTTGGCGTAGAGGTCCAGCGTCACCGCATTGCCGTCCCCGGTGCTGGCCCCGACACCACGTTTGTCGGCGCGCAGGCTGGCAATCCCCTGATCGGCCAATGCCTCAGCCAGCAGGCGATAGGCGTCAGTGCGCAGCCCTGCGGGAGAGTTTCCATTGCGGTCTGTTGGTCCGGATCCGGGCAGGATCACTGCGAGCGCCTTGGGCGGTTCGGCGGAAAGGAAACTGCCGGAAAGTCGCGCGTCACCGGCGTCAACCGAAAGCTCCTCGGCAGCCAGCGGGCCAGCAGCCAAGACGGCGGAAAAGGCAAGGGCAAGGGCGTGGCGCATCGGTCGCTCCTGTAAGGCTTTCCGCCGGGTTTGAGCGGGTGTCCGGGAAAACTCAACCGAAAAGTTGAATTTGCATTTGTGGCATTGTCAGCGCCAACAAGCCCTGCGGCGGAATGACCATGCCCGCAATATCTTTTGGAAAATCATTTAAAATCAGCATGCTGACGGGGCCGGACGACCGGTTTCTGCCATGTTGACTCGTGGCGCGGCCCGGCATAGCACCATGGCGAACCTGACCGGAGCCTTTTCCTTCGTGAGCGACCCTGACCCCAAGCGCAAGCTGGACGACCTGGACGCCAGGCTGACCGCCTACAAGGCCAGCCAGAAACGAGAAAAGGCCCATCAGGAAGAGCACTACTCTCAGGCGAACATCGCCTGGCGGATGGTGACGGAAATGGTGGCCGGTCTGGGGATCGGTTTCGGGATCGGCTATGGGCTGGATATCCTGCTAGGCACCACTCCGTTGCTGATGGTGGTGTTCGCATTGCTGGGCATCGCCGCGGGCATCAACGTGATGTTGCGGACGGCGAAAGAGGTCCAGGCGAAACAGGCCTCCCTTGGGGGCGCGAATACAGGCCCCGACGGGGGTAACGAAGCAAGCGCCCGGGGCACCGGCGCGGACGAGGGGAAAAAAGATGGCGACTGAGACGCACGGCGCAGAACCCGTAGCAGAGAGCGGCGGCCTGGTGTTCCACCCGATGGACCAGTTCATCGTCAAGCCGCTGTTCGGCCATGGCGAAGTTGGCATGTTCACCATCACCAACGTGACCCTTTGGCTGTTTCTGGCCATCGTGGCCATCGTGCTGTTGATGGTGGTCGGCACCTCCAAGCGGGCGATTGTCCCGTCGCGGTCGCAGTCGATCGCGGAACTGGCTTACGGCTTTGTCTACAAGATGGTCGAGGACGTGACCGGCAAGGACGGTCTGAAGTTCTTCCCCTATATCATGACGCTGTTCCTGTTCATCGTGTCGGCAAACTTCCTGGGCCTGCTGCCCAAGAGCTTTACCACTACGTCGCATTTTGCCGTGACCGTCGTTCTGGCCTTTGCTGTGTTCATCACCGTAACCGTGCTGGGCTTTGTCAAGAACGGCGCAGGCTTCCTCAGCCTCTTCTGGGTGTCGAGCGCGCCGCTGCCGCTGCGCCCGATCCTCGCTGTGATCGAACTGATTTCCTACTTCGTGCGTCCGGTCAGCCACTCCATCCGTCTTGCCGGCAACATCATGGCCGGCCACGCGGTGATCAAGGTTTTCGCCGGCTTCGCAGCCATCGCGGCCATCTCGCCGATCTCGGTTCTGGCGATCACCGCGATGTACGGTCTGGAGATCCTCGTGGCCTTCATTCAGGCCTACGTCTTCACGATCCTGACCTGCGTCTACCTCAAGGACGCATTGCATCCGCATCACTAATGTCGGAGCCGGGCTGATTGCCCGGCCCTCCGCAAAGAACACCTAATACAGAAACTTCCAATCGTAAGGAGATACACAATGGAAGGTCTCAACTTCATCGGCGCCGGTCTCGCAGCAATCGGTTCGGGCGCAGCCGCCATCGGTGTGGGCAACGTTGCCGGCAACTTCCTGGCAGGCGCCCTGCGCAACCCGTCGGCAGCCGCCGGCCAGACCGCAACCCTCTTCATCGGCATCGCATTCGCGGAAGCGCTGGGCATCTTCGCCTTCCTCGTTTCGCTGCTGCTGATGTTCGCCGTCTAATCCACGGAACTTAACGATCCTTACGCGCGGGCGGTCAGGCACGCCTGACCGCCCGATGTAGAGACAAGTTCCGACGGAGGACAACATGGCGACCGAAACTCACGGGGCCGAAGCCGTCAGCACCTGCGTGGACTCGCACGGCTCTGCCGTCGGGATGCCGCAGCTTTGTGGTGACTGGATCGGCAACCAGGTCTTCTGGCTGGTGATCACGCTGGTCGTGATCTACTTCGTGCTGGCCCGCATCGCCCTGCCGCGCATTGCGGCGGTTCTGGCGGAACGCCAGGGGACGATCACGAACGATATCGCCGCTGCCGAAGATCTCAAGCGCAAAGCCGAAGAGGCCGAAGCCGCTTATGACAAGGCGCTTGCCGATGCCCGGGCCGAGGCCCAGACCATCGCACAGAAAGCGCGTGACGAAATCAAGGCCGGTCTTGATGACGCCCTTGCCAAGGCCGACGCGGAAATCGCCGCAAAGGCCGCTGAATCGGAAAAGGCAATTGCCGAGATCCGGGACAGCGCAATGGCGCATGTCGAAACCGTTGCCAAGGACACCGCAGGGGCCATCGTGGCCGCGCTGGGCGGGTCCGCAGACGATGCCAAGATCGCAGCCGCGGTCGACGCGCAGCTGAAAGGGTAAGGTAATGAAAAAGATCATCCTTCCCGCCGTCGCCGCCTTGGCCGCGACCCCTGCTGCCGCCGCTTCCGGCCCGTTCTTCTCGCTGCACAATACCGACTTCGTGGTGACGCTGGGCTTCCTGCTGTTCATCGCGGTGCTGGTTTACTTCAAAGTGCCCGGCATGCTGGCAGGCCTGCTGGACAAGCGCGCCGAAGGCATTCAGGACGAACTGGACGAAGCGCGCAAACTGCGTGAAGAAGCCCAGACCTTGCTGGCAAGCTACGAGCGCAAGCAGCGCGAAGTGGCCGATCAGGCAGACCGCATTGTCGCCCACGCCAAGCAGGAGGCCGAACTGGCCGCCGAGCAGGCCAAGGCAGACATCAAGGCATCCATCGAACGCCGCCTGCTGGCCGCCGAAGGTCAGATTGCATCGGCCGAGGCCGCCGCGATCAAGGACGTGCGTGATCGCGCCGCCGCTGTGGCTATCGCCGCTGCACGTGACGTGGTTGCCGACCAGATGACCCCGGCCAACGCGGGCAAGCTGATTGATGACGCGATCGCCGAAGTGGGCAACAAGCTGCACTAAACGCGATCCGAGGGACTGCGTTAAGGCCCGGCCCAAGTGCCGGGCCTTGCGCGTTGCAAGATACGGCCGTGACGCCGGCTTGCTCTTTGACGGTAATTTACGACCACGGGGCGCACCGTGGCGAAACGAGGCAGAGGCTGAAGCGTGGCACATATTATTGTTGTCGGGAACGAAAAGGGTGGCGCGGGCAAGTCGACGATCGCGATGCACGTGGCGACAGCGCTGGCGCGGATGGAACATAGGGTCTGGACGCTGGACCTTGACCTCAGACAGCAAAGCCTTGGGCGTTACCTGTCGAACCGCCGCGCCTGGTTGAAAAAGGAAGAAAAAGATCTTCCCGTGCCCGGCTACATGGCGCTGCCCGAGGCCGACCCCGAGGCTGTTGCCGCTGGCGAACAGGCCCCGGACAACCGGTTGCGCCGTGCGGTGGCCGAACTGGAACCCAAATCCGACTTCATCATTATTGACTGCCCGGGGGCCTATACGCGGCTTGCGCAGGTCGCGCATTCGCTGGCCGACACGCTTGTGACACCGTTGAACGACAGTTTCGTTGATTTTGACCTGTTGGCCCGCATCGAAGGCGATGGCGAGACAATAGCCGGGCCTTCGGTTTATGCCGAAATGGTCTGGTCGGCTCGGCAATTGCGGGCACAGGCCGGCCTGTCTCCGCTGGACTGGGTGGTTCTGCGGAACCGGATCGGTGCACAGCAGATGATCAACAAGGCCAAGATGGAAAAAGCGGTTGCGACCCTGTCCAAGCGGATCGGTTTTCGCGTCGCACCGGGGTTTTCGGAACGGGTTGTGTTCCGCGAATTGTTCCCGCGTGGGCTGACCCTTCTGGATCTGCGGGACATTGGGGTGCGCAGCCTCAGCCTTTCCAATATCGCCGCCCGGCAAGAGGTGCGCGACCTGATCAAGGCGTTGAAACTGCCGGGTGTCGAAGTCCGCTTCTGATCCGCCGCGCGATCCCCACTAAAAAAGGCCGGACCCGAAGGCCCGGCCAGATTCGACCGATCTCTTGGAGGAGTGTCACTCGGCCGGAATGACGGTGGCGGTCGGGCGGGCAAAGTGCTGGCGGTTCAGACGCAGTACCAGCACGATGGCCACCAGCTGGGCTGCAATGGCGATCCCGGTGACGCCCCAGTAGGTCAGGTCGTACTTGGTGATGACATCCGCGGCGACCAGCCCCTTGTTGACAAAGAAGTGGATCATCACCGACAGCGCAACAAAGGGGCAGACCAGCGCGTAAGAACCCGGCGAGGTTTTGGGGCCAAAGACGAAATCTTTGAAATAGCCCTGCGCCCGCATCACAACCGCGCCCAGCCCAAGAAAGGCCAACTGGATTCCCAACAGGCGGGCGAGGAAGACCATTGTTTGCCCGGCATTACCATGGGCATCGAAGGTGGTGTGCAGGCCGTGGTCCTGACGCAGGAACATGATCCCGAGGACGGTGACGATCGGCACGACGATCATCAGAGTCGGACCGGCCTCGCGGGCGGTGCCATGTTGCAGCATAGAGGCAAAGGCAGTGATGCTGGCAAAGGCCGCATAGAGAATGGCAATGGTGCCAAGGATGGTCGACAGGACAAGCGCGGTTCCAACAGTGGCGGGAGTGGTGCTCATGGCTGCTGGCGCGGAAAGGCCGACCGCTATCATCGCCACGGCGAAGGCCGGGGTCAGTTGGGCAAAGGAATTATGCGCTGTGACGTCGAACAATCCGCCTTTGGCCAACACGCGGCCAAGGAAATCCCCGATCAGCCGGAAGGCAAGCACCGCGATCAGGCCAAAGGCCACCATGGCCAGCGGAAAAAGGTATTCGACCACCGACCAAAGCCGCGGAACAAAGACCAGCCCGATGATAAAGCCGACGTTTACGGTCATGGCCAGTGACAGAGGCATGGCCAAAAGCGTTGATTCGGCGTTCGATGAGCGGAGCTGATCAAATGCGGGTGTTTTCTTGAAGGCGACGTAGGACGACAGGTTCCAGATCAGGGATTTGATGTTCAGGACGGCAAAGGCCGCGATTCCGATCATTGCAATGGCAATGGCGGTTTGCTTGACCGCAGATCCTTTGGCCCATGCGCCCATGATGTCTTCGAACACTGGCACCGGTTGACCGGGGTGGGGCACCCAGAACATCAGGAACATGAAAAAGGTGACGGCGATGCCTCCCGCGCCGAGCGAGGCGAGGAAATAGATCGGGGAATAGCTGTCGGCGGGTCTTGGTGCTGCTTGGGCCATCGGGGCCTCCTGTAACAGAGGAAACATTCTATATGTGGAATGTTTATACATTCTAAAAATAGAATGTAAAGGGGAATCGCGATGGCAAGATTGGTGGGTGCCGCTGTTAGGAAATTGGTAACCAAGAACAGGGAGGCTCAGGCGATGCGCCTGATCTTGAGTCTCATTCTGTGTCTTCCCATTGCTGCCTGCGACTCGGCCGGGCCAGCATTTCGCGACGCCCGCGAAATCCGGCACGAGGTTGAGGGTTCGCGGTTTACCCTTCGATTTCAAGGAGCCTTGGTCGAAGCAACGCGCACCTCCCCGGAATGGATGCCCCGATTTGAAGAGGTCGCGCGCAAAGCGGGGATCGCGGCCCAGATCCATAGCGGATGCCGCGCGGCATGGGTCCAGGGAGATCCGGCCATGATGTGGATTGGCCTGTCGTGCAATGGTGCCCCCGCCCCGAAATTGCCGCGACGGACCCGCGTGATCCAGTGCAGCTTTGAGGCTCCGAAAAGCGCAGGATTTACCGATTTGCAGTGTCGCCCAACGCGCAGATAGCCCGCAATATCTTGTGGAGAAGTGGCGCGAACCCGCCATATGAGCCGTGCATTCCTTGACTCGTCCCCAGTCAAAAGCGCAGGTTGAGGGTCAACCAAGGAATCGGGGCAGTCCCTTTGCGCTTTACCAGGCTGAAACTCACAGGCTTCAAGAGTTTTGTCGATCCGACGGACCTGATCATCAACCCGGGACTGACCGGCGTGGTCGGGCCGAACGGCTGTGGCAAGTCGAACCTGCTGGAAGCGCTGCGCTGGGTCATGGGCGAAACCCGCGCCAAGGCAATGCGCGGCGGCGGGATGGAGGATGTGATCTTTGCTGGCGCGGCCTCACGCCCTGCAAGGAACTTTGCCGAGGTCAGCCTTCAGATCGACAATGCGGACCGTCTTGCGCCCGCGGGGTTCAACGATCAGGATCAACTTGAAATCGTCCGCCGTATCACGCGCGACGTGGGCAGTGCCTACAAGGTCAATTCCAAGGACACCCGGGCGCGTGATGTCCAGATGCTGTTCGCCGACGCGGCGACGGGCGCGACCTCGCCCGCGCTGGTCCGTCAGGGGCAAATCTCGGAACTGATCAACGCCAAGCCCAAGAATCGGCGCAAGGTGCTGGAGGATGCTGCGGGCATCGGCGGGCTATACCAGCGTCGGCACGAGGCCGAGCTGAAGCTGAAGAACACGGAAACCAACCTGTTGCGCGTGGATGACGTGGTCGAGCAGTTGGCGGGCCAACTCTCTGCGTTGGCGCGGCAGGCCAAGCAGGCCGCCCGCTACCGGGCCATCGGCACCGATTTGCGACAGGCCGAAGGCATGTTGCTATATCGTCGCTGGCGCGAGGCGGATGAGGCACGGCTGACCGCCGAGGCCGCCCTGCGTGAGGCGATCACCAAGGCATCGCAGGCAGAATCCGCCGCCCGGGCTGCCGAGAAGATCCGTGGCGAACTCGAAGAAGCCCTGCCGCCCCGGCGCGAGGAAGAGGCGATTGCCGCCGCTGTACTGCAACGGCTGATCGTTCAGCGTGACACGCTGACGGATCAGGAAAAGCAGGCGGTCGCCCGGATCGAGACACTGAAAAACCGCATCGCCCAGCTTGTTCGCGACATGGATCGCGAGGCCGGGCTGAACCGCGACGCAGGCGAGACCATCGAGCGGCTTGAATGGGAAGCCCGCGAACTGGAAAAAGCCTCGGAAGGGCATGACGACCGGCTGGCCGAGGCCCATGACGCCGCCCGCGAGGCGGCGCAGGTCTTGCAAGAGCGCGAGGCAGAACTGGAACAGCAGACCGAAGACGTGGCGCGTCTGGCGGCGCGCCACCAGTCGGCGCAGCGTTTCCTTGCAGATTGCCGCAAGACAGTCGAGCGGAACGAAACCGAGGCCACCAAGGCACGGGATACCGTCGAGGCCGCGCAGGCCGCCCGCGCGGCCGCGCGTGAAGCTGCGGAAACCGCAGAAGCCCGGCTGGAAGAGGCTCAGGCCTACGCCGAACACGCCGAGGATACGCTGAACGAGGCCGAAGCCGCCCGTGCCGAAACCCAGACCCGCGAGGCCGAGGCGCGCGGCGAGCGTTCCGAGGCCGAAGGTCAGATGAACGCGCTACGGGCCGAGGTGACGGCACTGGCCCGCCTGTTGGAACGGGATACTGCCGAGGGTGGCCAGATCCTTGACCGGTTGCAGGTGGAACAGGGCTATGAAAAGGCGCTTGGCGCCGCGCTGGCCGATGATCTGCGCGCCCCCGAGGTCGAGGGGGACGGCCCCACCGGCTGGGTGGTTCTTGCCGCTTATGATGAGACACAGCCGCTGCCTGCGGGCGTCAAACCTCTCGCCGGGCATGTGTCGGTTCCCGATGTGCTGGAACGGCGGTTGAGCCAGATCGGCCTTGTCGACGCCGAAGAGGGCGCCCGTCTGCAACCCTTGCTGAAGCCCGGTCAACGCCTGGTGACGCTCGAAGGTGACCTGTGGCGCTGGGACGGCTATCGCGCTTGGGCCGAGGATCAGCCCTCGGCCGCGGCGTTGCGTTTGGAACAGTTGAACCGCCTTGAAGGGCTCAAGCAGGAGATGGCCCGCGCCACGGCCCAGCTTGAAGGGACGCAGGCCGCGCATGAGGCGCTGGTCACTCGTCTCAAGGACCAGTCCGAGGCCGAAAAGACCGCGCGCACGGCCCGGCGTTCGGCGGATCAGGCCATGGCCGATGCGGCGCGCGCGCTCAGCCGCGCAGAAGCCGAACGCGACATGGCCGAGGGCAAGGTCGAAAGCGCCGCGCTTTCGGTCAAACGCTACGAGGACGAGGCCAGCGCCGCGCGTGGTCAACTGCGTGAGGCCGAGCGCGCCGTAGAGGGGCTGGAAGACCTCGAAGAGGCGCGCGGCAAGGCCGAAGACATCAAGATGACGGTCGAAGCGGCGCGAATGACGATGATGGCGCGGCGCTCGGCCCATGACGAATTGCGCCGCGACGGCGATGCCCGCAAGGGCCGCGCCCAGCAAGTGACCAAGGATCTGTCCGGCTGGCGTCACCGTCTGGAAACCGCCGAAAAGCGCGCAGCGGAACTGGCTGACCGCAAGGCCGAAAGCGAACGGGAACTGGTCGAGGCCGAGGGCGTTCCCGGTGCCCTGCAAGCCCAGCATGACGAACTGACCGAGGCGATGGAAGCCGCGCAGGACCGCAAGGCTGCCGCAAGCGATGCGCTTGCCGTTGCCGAGGGGGCCTTGCGCGATGCCATCGCCGCCGAACGGGACGCAGAGCGGCAGGCCAGCGAAGCCCGCGAGGCGCGCGCCCGAACCGAAGCGCGGGCCGAGGCCGCACGCGAAACCGTGCAAATTGCGCAGGGGCGAATCCAGGACGAATTGGAATGCACGCCAGCCGAGCTTTTGACCCAGTTGAACGTCGACCCAGACCAGATGCCCGCCTCCGAAGCGATCGAGGCCGATGTCTCGCGCCTGAAACGGCAGCGGGACTCCTTGGGGGCGGTCAACCTGCGGGCCGAAGAGGACGCGCGCGAAGTTCAGGAAGAGCATGACGCGCTGGTCGCGGAGAAATCCGACCTAGAAGAGGCGGTCAAAACCTTGCGTTCAGGCATTGCCAGCCTCAACCGCGAAGGCCGCGAACGTCTGCTGACGGCCTTTGAGCAGGTGAACAGCAACTTCTCGATGCTGTTCACCCATCTGTTCGGTGGTGGTGAGGCCAGCCTGATGATGGTCGAAAGCGATGATCCGCTGGAAGCGGGGCTTGAGATCATGTGCCAGCCGCCGGGCAAGAAGCTGTCGACCTTGTCGCTGATGTCGGGCGGTGAACAGACACTGACCTGTCTGGCGCTGATCTTTGCCGTGTTTATGGCCAACCCCTCGCCGATCTGCGTGCTGGACGAGGTGGACGCGCCGTTGGACGACGCGAACGTCACCCGTTTCTGCGATATGCTGGACGAAATGTGCCGCCGCACCGATACGCGCTTTCTCATCATCACCCACCACGCGGTGACGATGGCGCGGATGGACCGGCTGTTTGGCGTGACCATGCAGGAACAGGGCGTTAGCCAGCTGGTCTCGGTCGATCTCAAGCGGGCCGAAAGCTTGGTGGCCTGACCTTTTCGTGACCTCGGTGGCCCTTGCACCCGCTTCCGTTCCGGAAACGGCGCGGTGTAGGCTTTTGCCATCCGGCGAAGGCTCTGCGCTTTCCAGTTTCCAGATGGTGGATCCATGCGATTGTTCTTGTTGATTGCCCTGACCATGGTGGCTTTTGCTGCCAATTCGGTGCTGAACCGTGCGGCGCTGGCCGGTGGGGGGATCGACGCTGTCAGCTTTGGCACCATCCGTTTGTGGTCGGGCGCTGTGACGCTGGTGCTGCTTGGGTTGGTCCTGCGGGGACGGGTCAGCCTTGGCGGGGCGGGCCGCGTGGCGGGCGTGCTTGGGCTTGTGCTGTATATCTACGGGTTCTCGGTGGCCTATGTGTCGCTGGACGCGGGGCTGGGCGCGCTGATCCTATTCGGCACTGTGCAGGTGACCATGTTCGCCGGAAGCCTTGCGGGCGGTGAAAAGGTGCCTCTGCTGCGCTGGCTGGGGGCCGGATTGGCCTTTTCCGGGTTGGTCTGGCTGCTTTGGCCCGGTGGCGGGCTGGAGTTGAGCGTGGTGCATGGCGCGGCCATGGTGCTGGCGGGGCTTGGCTGGGGCATCTATTCGCTGGCGGGGCGTAAGGCCGAGGATTCGCTGCTGTCGACGGGGGCGAACTTTGTTCTTGCGGCACCGCTGGGCTTTTTGCTGGGACTGATGCTGCCGGTCAGCCCCGAGGCCATGGCCCCGGAATGGCAAGGCCTGTTGCTGGCTGTGGTGTCTGGCGCAATCACTTCGGGTATGGGCTATGCGCTTTGGTATCACGTCCTGCCTCAGGTCAAGGGGAGCGTCGCAGCCGTGGCGCAACTGAGCGTCCCGGTGATTGCCATGGCGGGCGGCATGCTGTTTCTGGGCGAGGCGCTGAGCCTTGATTTCACTATCGCGGCGATGGTGGTTCTGGGCGGTGTCGCTCTGTCGGTGCTGCGGCGCTGAGCGTCAGCGCAGGATCGGCTCCAGCGGATCATAGGCCAGCCCGGTGCCCCATGCGATGTCCGGCAGGCTGGAGGGTTTCAAACGCAGCGCAGCGACCTCATCACGGGTAAAGAGCCGTCGCTTGTGCACGACCCCTTCGGGGTCTTTCCAATCGTCAGACAGCGTGCCCTTGGTGATCGTTGCGCGAAAAAAGACCTCGACCTGATGAAAGCTGCTTTTGGGGTCGTGGAATTCATTCACCAGACAGGGCGCGCCGACCGCGATCGTCAGGCCTGTTTCCTCGTAGACCTCGCGGATGAGGTTATCCGGCAGGCTCGCGCCGCGTTCAACGCCGCCACCGGGCGCGCACCACAGGTCCGAGCGTTTGTCTGCGCATGCGTTCACCAGCAAGAGCCGGTCGCGATGCAGGATCACGGCGCGGGCGGCAAGGCGTGGGCTGGGCATGGCAAGGCTCCTTTGTCGCTTTTCTAAGGCGACGACCGGCGCTATGCCAGCCCGCGCGAAGGAGTGTGCCATGGCTTTGGAACTGACATTGCAAGGGGCGCGGGTCATGCGGCCCGAAGGATGGGACGCGGGCGATGTTTCCATCGCTGCTGGCGCGATTGCTGACGGGCCTGTCGGGCGGCGTGTGGATCTGTCCGGCTATGACGTCCTTCCGGGTATCGTGGATGTGCATGGCGACGGGTTCGAACGGCACATGGCACCTCGGCGCGGTGCCCTGCGCGAGCGGGAGTCCGGCATGGTCGCCTGTGCCGCCGAACTGGCCGCCTGTGGCATCACAACCGCGGTTCTGGCACAGTTCTGGTCATGGGAAGGCGGGATGCGCGGGCCAGAATTCGCGCGCGAGGTCTTTGCCTCTGTTGCCGCCGTCGCGCCCACGGTCCCGTTGGATCTGCGATTGCAGATGCGGCTGGAGACCCACTACACCGAAAGTTTTGCCGAGGCCGAGGCGGCGCTGACGCAATGGGACATCGGCTATGTGGTGTTCAACGATCACCTTCCGCATGACCGGCTGGCGCAGGGGCGCAAACCGCAGCGGCTGACCGGGCAGGCCCTGAAAAGCGGCCGTAGCCCAGAGGCGCATCTTGCCCTGATGACCCGCTTGCACGAGGCGGGGGAGGCCGTGCCCGAGGCCCTGAATGCCTTTTGCGCCCGACTGGCCGGTCGCGACGTGCGTATGGGCAGCCATGATGACCGAACGGCCGAGGGCCGTGCCGAATGGCGGGCGCGGGGCGTGCAAGTTTCGGAGTTTCCCGAGACGCTGGAGGCCGCAGAGGCGGCGCGGGCCGCCGGCGAACCGGTGGTGCTGGGCGCGCCGAACGTGGTGCGGGGGGCAAGTCACGCGGGCAATGTCTCGGCGCTGGAACTGATCGGTGCCGGGTTATGCAATGCGCTGGCTTCGGATTATCACTATCCCTCGCCCGCGCGGGCCGCGTGGCGTTGTGTCGAACTTGGGCTGCTGGACGAGACAGCGGCCTGGGCGCTGGTGTCGGACGGGCCGGCGCGGGTCTTGGGCCTGTCGGATCGCGGACGGTTGGAGACGGGGCTGCGGGCGGACATGGTCGTCATGAACCGCCGAACGCGCCGGATCGAGGCCACGCTGGCGGGCGGCAAAGTCGCCTGGATGAGCGGCGCGGTGGCGGAGCGTTTCATCGCCTAGCGGCGCGCCTGACGGCGCACAGGGTCATTTGCGTTCAGGCCACGCAGGCCTTGAGGAGGGCTCTGCCCTCCTCAAACTCCACCCGGGATATTTCCGGACAGAAGAAGCCGGGGTCAGGTTCCGGAGGTGAGGAAGTTGGCATGGCCCATCTTGCGGCCGGGTTTCGTTTCCGCCTTGCCGTAGAGGTGCAACGCGCAGGCCGGATCGGCGGCGAGGGCCGGAACGCGATCCATGTCGTCACCGATGAGGTTTTCCATGCGAATGTCGCTGTGGCGGCTGCCGTCGCCCAGCGGCCAGCCGGCGACCGCGCGGATGTGCTGTTCGAACTGGTCGGTCATGCAGCCGTTTTGGGTCCAGTGACCGGAGTTGTGCACCCGCGGGGCGATTTCGTTGATGATAAGACCGTTAGGGGCCACGAAGAATTCCACCCCGAGGACGCCGACGTAATCAAGGGCGTTCAGGATGCGCCCCGCTGTCAGCACGGCGTCGGTCACGATGCGGTTGGGCAGGTCAGCCGGCACCGTGGTGGTGCGCAGGATGCCCTCCTTGTGCACGTTCTGCCCGGGATCGAAGGCGGCGACACGGCCATCGCTGCCACGGGCGGCTATCACCGAGATTTCGGCGGTGAAGTTGACGAAGCCTTCGAGCACTGAAGGTGCGCCCTGCACAGCCTCCAGCGCAGCGGAAGCGTCGTCGGGGGAGGTGAGCCGCGCCTGTCCTTTGCCGTCATAGCCGAAGCGGCGGGTTTTCAGGATTGCGGGCGTGCCGATGGTTGCGATGGCCTCGGCCAGCGTCTGGGCGTCGTCGACGGCAGCGAAAGGTGCGGTTTGCAGGCCAAGATCGCGGAGGAACGTCTTTTCGGTGAGGCGGTCCTGACTGATGCGCAGAGCCTCGCGGCCCGGATGGATGGGGCGGATGTTTTCAAGGGCGTCGAGCGCCTCTGTCGGTATGTTCTCGAATTCGTAGGTGATGACATCGACCGCATTGCCGAAGTCGCGCAGCGCGTCGAGATCGTCATAGCCTGCCTGAACATGGCGCATCGCGGTATGGGAGGCGGGGCAATCGGCACCGGGTTCAAAGATCACGGTGCGAAATCCAAGGCGGCTGGCTGCGACGGAGAGCATGCGACCAAGCTGGCCGCCGCCGAGAATACCGATAGTGCTGCCGGGGGGAAGGGGCTGGGTCATGGGGTCACTCGGGAGTTGTGCTGTCGGGCGCGCGGCTTAGTCGCGTGTGGGTTCCTCGGCGATCGAGGCAGAGAGATCGGCGCGCCATTGGTCAAGCCGGGCGGCCAGTGCCGCATCCTGAAGCGCGAGGATGCCAGCGGCCATGAGGCCCGCGTTCTTGGCACCTGCCGCGCCGATGGCCATGGTGGCGACCGGGTAGCCGCGTGGCATCTGGAGGATGGAATAAAGGCTGTCCACACCGCTCAGTGCGCGCGTCTGGACCGGGACGCCGATCACCGGGACGCGGGTTTTCGACGCCATCATGCCGGGCAGATGCGCGGCACCGCCGGCGCCTGCAATGATGACCTGCAAACCGCGGTCCACTGCCGTCTTTCCATAGTTCCAGAGCCGGTCGGGCGTGCGGTGGGCCGAGACGATGCGCGCTTCGTAGGGCACCTGAAGTTCGTCGAGAAGATCCGCGGCCTCGACCATGGTGGGCCAGTCCGACTGGCTGCCCATGATGATGCCGACCTTGGGGCTGTCCATCCGTGCCTCCGCGTTGCGAGGCTTTCGTTATAGGCGAAGCGGGCGGGGGTGCAATGGGCCGCAACGGCCCATGGGGGGCGGTTTTCACCGAGAAACGCGGATTTCCGGCGCTCAGGCGATGATATCGGGCAGAAGCCTGTCTTCGATCAGGGCGATTTTGTCCTTCAGCATCAGCTTTTTCTTTTTCAGCCGTTGCAGGGTCAGTTGATCGGCGGTGCCGGTGTCTTGCAGGGCGTGGATCGCCTCGTCGAGGTCGCGGTGTTCGCGGCGAAAGACCTCAAGCTCGACACGCAGGACGTCCTCGCTCTTCATGGCGATATCCGTGGGCGCGTTCATGGACCTGTCCCCTTGAGTGATGCACGGACCATAAACATAGCGATTCGAAAGCCTTGCGCATAGCCCCTTGCGCGGATTGGTCCCTGTGCCCATATTTCTGGTGCTGTGGTTGCCAGATGGGACCGCGGAGGACGGTCGCTTGTGCAAAGGACGTGTCGATGACCAAACTGACTTTGGGATCTTATCCCCATATGCTCGGGTTCGAGCAGTTGGAGCGCCTGCTTGAGCGCACCGCGAAAACATCGGAAGGCTATCCGCCTTTCAATATCGAACAGACTTCGGATCATTCCTATCGCATCACGCTTGCTGTGGCCGGTTTCTGCGAAGACGACCTGTCGATCACCGTTGAAGACCGTCAGTTGGTGATCCGGGGCCGTCAGCGCGATGATGGTGCGGACCGCATATTCCTTCATCGCGGCATTGCCTCGCGTCAGTTCCAGCGCTCATTTGTTTTGGCGGATGGTGTCGAAGTGGGCGAAGCTGCGATGGAAAACGGGCTGCTGCACGTGGATCTGACCATGAGCCGGCCCGAGACCGTGGTGCAGACAATCAAGATCAGGAAGGGGTAAGTTCGATGCATGCCAAGTACGATTTTGACAAACTTTCCGAAGGGCGGACCGTCTATGTCCGCTCGGTGAAGACGGCTGATCTGCCGGATGAGCTGCGCCGTCAGGTCGAGGATGTGGATACGCTTTATGCCGTCCATCGTGCCGATGATGGCGAACGGCTGGCCCTTGTGAAGGATCGTTCGCTGGCCTTTGTGCTGGCGCGTCAGAATGACCTTGCGCCGGTGACGGTACACTAAAACGGGAAGGGGGCGCTTTGCCCCCCCCGCCCGACACTGCTGGGCCCGGGTCTCAGCAGCGTGGCCAAAGGCCAAATTTGTTGCACAGATACTCTGCGGTGCGCACGTTGTCCGACGCGCGGTCGCCGCTGTCTTGCAAGGGGTACGGTTGGTCCATCGGTGTGACCAGCGCGCGGGCTTTCGGGGCCAGCCTTAGGGGCGTGCCGGTCAAGGCGCGCATTCCGGAAAGCCAGATGTCATCCACTGTCATCGCCAGAGGTGGGACGGGAATCGCACGCGGGTCGATCATGCCGGGGTGTATCAACACGCCGGAAAACCCCTGCGCGATGTCCGTGAATGGTGGTTTTGCCCCCTGCCGCTGCAGCCGCTTGACGGACCAGCCGGAGGCGGCTGTTGCCTCGCCCTTTCGGTTCGCGGCGCAAAGCGCCTTCAGCCAGCCGGGGTGATAGAGGCAATCATCGTCGCAATAGACCAAAGAGCGATCTGGGTAGGCTTGCAATGCGGGCAAGAGCTTGGTCGCCGGACCGTGATCCGTTTCCGACCACAATAAGGTGACGCCCTCTGGCAGGGCAGGAGGTGCGACTGGCCCTGGAAATCGGCGGTAACGGCGTGGCAGGCATAACGCGACCCGTGCTGCGCCTTGGGCCAACAGGCTGTTCAGCACGTTTTGCAATGCGCCGAATCGGGGTGGGATCGAGGTCAGCGTGATGATGGGGCGCGCGGAGTCAGAAATTGAGATTGTAGTTCATCCGAAGTTTCAGATCTCGTGTGTCATCAAGAAGCCGACCGCCATCGACGTCCAGCGTCAACCGCCCCTTTCCAGCGTCATAGGCAAAGCCGGTGCCGATGCGGGGGCCGGTGTGATCCTCACGTGTGCCAAGCCCGTCGTCATAGCGATTATACTCGGCGCCAAGGCTGACGTAGGGCGTCAGCGAGGTGCCGATGTCAAAGCTGGCCCGCGTGCCGATGGACCCGGTCAACCCAGAGATCCTGCGCGCGCTCAGGCCGCCCGCAGCCGGGTGATCCTCGGCAAATCCGGACAGGCCGATGAATGACCGGATATCGGCGCTGCCCCAGGTGTAATCGGCGTTCGCGGTCAGGCCCGCCGTGCGACGCTCTGCCCGGTAGGTTATGCCGCCGACATCATAATCGGGGCGCGCAAACAGCGCATAGCCGGTCACGGAATAGCGGTCGCCGAGTTGGGTCTTGAAATACGGGCCAAAGCTGATCGCATCGCTGTCGACAGAGACCCCCGAGATGTCCAGGTCGGATTTCCCGATCGAGACGAACAGGCCAAGGCGGGTGGCTGCGCCAGCCTCGAAATCCATGCCAAAGGTCAGTTCCCGCGCGCTGCCGTCCACGTCGCCGTCAAACTGACGGCCTTGCAGGGCGGCCCAGCCGGTCACGCCCGAGTCCGCGCCCAGCGTGGACAGAAACAGGCCGTTGCGTGTGACGGTTGCGGGGGCGGCACCGGCAAGAGAGCCGTTGATTGCCGATCCTACAAAGCCGATTGAGCTGCTGGCCGAAACAAAGGCGCCGGTGCCTTGCGCCCCTTGAACGCCGGTTGCCGCAGCCCCGCCGCCACCGCCGCCGCCGCCGCCGCAGGACAGGGTGAAGGTGTTGCCCGCCTGTGCAAATGCTTCGACCCCGTAATCGCCGGTCAACTGTGCCTGATGGCTGAACCCGTCGCAGGACGTGCCATCAAAGGCCGGGTTGCAGATGCTGTCATCCTTGCCGCCCTGTCCGCCGAATTCGATCGACACGGCCAAGGTGCCGCCATCCGGCGTCGAAATGTTCAGCGTTTCGCCCTGTTGCAGGTTCACGGTGACATAGGCGGGCGCGGTATGCACGACCCCTTGCACGGTCGAGCAATCGAGCGTGGTGGCAAAGGCCGGGGCGGCACCCAGAAGCAGCGCCGCAAGAGGAAGAAGGCGACCGGGAATCATCATCACAATCTAGCGCGTCGAAACGTTAAGGCTCTCTCAACCCGCGATGGGTCAGATTTAGTGTAGCAGATGGCCCCCGGCGGCGTCACTTTTTTGTCAGGGAACAGGAATCCTGACAGGACAGGGGCTTGTCCGGATCGGCCTTGTTCGGAGCCTTGGCCCGCCATGTCGCAGGCTTGACAGGTTGCCCGCGTGCAGGCGTCATTGCCTGCACGTCGGGTCACAGGATCGGAGCCGCCGATGCACGGATGGACGTTTACTCTGATGGCGGGGCTGTTGTTCAGCCTTGGCGCCTTGCGGGCCGACGCGGCGGGTGACCCGCATGTGGCCTGTGTTCAGGGGCAACTTGCCGCGCTGGGGTTTGACCCCGGTCCCATGGATGGGCAAAGCGGCCCGCGCACCCGCGCAGCCCTGCGCGCCTACCTGGACACACAGAACGAAACGGACCGCGCCGTTTTTGATACGCTGCCGCCGTTTGACAATCGCGCTTCGGTCGGATGGTGCCGCGAGATCGGCCTGAGCGACGACAGGGCCGCTGCGCTCATGCCCTCGCGCGTCCCGCCGCAGATCCTTGTGGGTCCTGGCGTTCACCCTGAGATTGCCGAACATGTCCGCACCGCCTTTTTGGAGGCAGAGGCTTTTCTCAAGCGTCGCTATGGCGTCGAGTTGGCCAGTCAGGTCAAGATCATCGTCGCGACCGAGGTCGAGCCATGGCATCGTCTGGTGACGCAGGCGGGGACAATGCGGCTGCAAAGCTGGGCTGATGTCCGCGCGCGTGGTCGCCGCGATTGCGAGACCGAATTCGGTCTGGGTGCAAGCGCCTCTCGGGATGGACTGTCCTTTTGTGGTACGGTTCTGGCGCTGAAAGAACCCGCACTGGGCGATCTGTATCGCATGGTGCTGTCGGTCACGATGACCCATGAGGTCGTCCATCACGCCCAGCGCGAATACAGCTATGACAAGGTGGCGCGATGGGTTCACAACCCGGATGCGGTGCGTCCGCGCATGGGGCCTGCCTGGATGGTCGAGGGCACCGCGCAGGTGATCGAACAGGTCTTTATGGCAGAACGCTTTGGCCGGCTGGAGCCGGGCCTGCATCTGATGCGCCAACAGGCGGCGCGTTCGGCCCTGACCCTCCGGCAGATTCGTTTGGCGGGCGAGGTGCGTACCGCCGACGCCTATGATGTCTCTGCCTATGCGGTGGCCATGCTGGTCGAAAGGTTTGGCGAGGAAACCCTTTTCCGATTCTGGCGCGCGGTGGGTGAGACCGACAATTGGTTCACCGCCTTTCAGCAGGTCTATGGTCTGTCGGTCGAAGAATTCGAGGCGCTTTATCCCACGTTGCGGGACGATCAGATGGCGCAGCGGGAATTCCTTGCGGATCGCGACATGAATGGCGATCAGATCCTTGCCCACCGCCCTCTGACCGAGGCCGAACTGGGGGCGGCAGGGGCCGAGAGGTAGGAATCCCCTGACTTGTTGAATATGTCCTGCTGCCCCTAAATTGATGCCAGAGAGCATCAAGGGACTGATACCATGACGATCAGGAAATTGGTTTGCACCATTGCCCTTTGTGTCGGCGCGACCGCCGGGGCCGCCGATGCCTCGGACAGGCATGTGACCTGCGTCCAGCGGCAACTGGCCACTCTCGGGCTTGATCCGGGCGAGGCCGACGGCGTCAGCGGTTCGCGCACGCGGCAGGCGTTGGCAGAGTTCGTCCATGGCCTGGTCGGAGAAGATGTTCACGCGATCTTTGACGGTTTGCCCGATTTTTCAGAACGCGCCGCGGTGGGTTGGTGCCGCGAAATCGGCGGCTATGCGCCAGAAGCGGCGGCGCTTATGCCTTCTGCCGAACCGCCGGTGATCCTGACAAAGCCGGATGTTTCGCAGGAGCTTCGCGGCTATATCCAGCGGTCTTACGAGGACGCCCGCCTGATGTTCGCGCAAGAATGGGGGATCACCACGGCCAGCAAGCCGGTGCTTGTGGTGGCCTTTAACCCGCAGGATCTTGAAGAACTGCTGCTGGAGCCGGTGCCCGGCATTCCCGATCTGTCGCCAAGTGCGGCGCGGGACACCGCCGAGGATCTCTGCATCGGGGTCGAGCGGGTCATGGGCAGCGCCTATCGCAACCGCATCGCGCTGTGCATGCCCGCCGAACATCAGGACAGCATCACCAGCTACGAGATCTGGCAGGGGCGGTATCAATACGTGATGCTGCATGAATACATGCATCACGTTCAACGCGAGATGACCTATGACAAGGTGCCCTACGACGAAACCGGCCGTCGCCGGATGGGGCCGGGCTGGATGGTCGAGGGGAGCGCCTACCTCGCTCAGATCAAGTCGCGCGGCGGACCCACGCGCGAGGTTTCTGTACCGATGCTGGTGTCGCTGCGGTCACGCGATGCCGAAGAAGCGGTGCCGCTTGACTATATCCGCAAGAAACAATCGGTCCGCACGGGCGGCGAATACTCGGCTTCGAACCTTGCGGCGGCGGTGCTGGCGCTGCGCTATGGAGAGGAGCGCATGGCGGCCTTCTGGCGTGCCGCCGGCGAGCATGACGATTGGGAAACCGCTTTCGAGACCGTCTATGGCATGAAGCTGACCGACTTCGAGAACCTGTTCGAAGAGTTGCGCGGCGACCTCACCAATCTGGTGAAATTCGCGCAGGCGAAGGAACCCTACGGTCTGGATATGCGCTTTGGCCCGCTGAAGGGCACGGGGCGGCTGGGTCACGCGGGCCGGGGGCGATTGATCCCCTGACGGCTCTGGCAGAACGGAAAAAGCCCGGCGCAACGGCGCCGGGCTTTGTCGTTACTTGCAGGGGCGCGGCTTATTGCGCGGCGATCAGGCCCATGCTTTCCAGCTTGAGGATCACCTGGTGGGCGCAGTTGTCCACATCCACGTTTTCGGTTTCCACGACCAGTTCGGCATTTTCGGGGGTTTCATAGGGATCCGAAATCCCGGTGAACTCCTTGATTTTGCCTTCGCGCGCCAGCTTGTACAGGCCTTTGCGGTCGCGGCGTTCGCATTCTTCCAGCGAGGTGGCGACATGCACTTCGCAGAAGGCACCATATTCCTCGATCATCTCGCGCACGGCACGACGGGTCGCGGTGTAGGGCGCGATGGGCGCGCAGATCGCGATACCGCCGTTCTTGGTGATCTCGGAGGCGACGTAACCGATCCGCTTGATGTTGATGTCGCGGTGCTCTTTCGAAAAGCCCAGTTCCGACGACAGGTGTTTGCGCACCACGTCACCGTCCAAGAGCGTCACAGGGCGGCCACCCATTTCCATCAGCTTGACCATCAGCGCGTTGGCGATCGTCGACTTGCCCGAACCCGACAGGCCGGTGAAGAAAACGGTAAAGCCCTGCTTGGACCGCGGCGGTTTGGTGCGGCGCAGTTCCTTGACGACCTCGGGGAAGGAGAACCACTCGGGAATTTCCAAGCCTTCGGCCAGACGGCGGCGCAGTTCTGTGCCCGAGATGTTCAGGATCGTGACGTTGTCCTTGTCCTCGATCTCGTCGGCGGGTTCGTACTGGGCGCGCTCCTGCACATAGACCATGTGTTTGAAGTCGACCATTTCGATGCCCATTTCCTCGGCGTGCTCGCGGAAGAGGTCCTGCGCATCGTAGGGGCCGTAGAAATCCTCACCGGCCGAGTTCTTGCCGGGGCCGGCGTGGTCGCGGCCGACGATGATATGCGTGCAGCCATAGTTCTTGCGGATCAGGCCGTGCCAGACCGCTTCGCGGGGGCCCGCCATGCGCATGGCCAATGGCAGCAGCGACATGGTGGTGGTCGATGCCGGGTATTTGTCCAGAACCGCCTCGTAGCAGCGCACGCGGGTAAAGTGATCGACGTCGCCCGGCTTGGTCATGCCGACGACGGGATGGATCAGCAGGTTGGCCTGCGCGTCCTTGGCGGCGCGGAAAGTCAGTTCCTGGTGCGCGCGGTGCAGCGGGTTGCGGGTCTGGAAGGCCACGACGCGGCGCCAGCCCAGCTTGCGGAAATAGGCGCGCAGTTCGTTCGGCGTGTCGCGGCGGGCGCGGAAATCATAGTGCACGGGTTGCTGAATGCCGGTGACGGGGCCGCCCAGGTAAACTTCGCCCGCGGTGTTGTGCAGATAGTTGACGGCCGGATGCGCCAGATCGTCGGCGCCAAAGACCTTTTCGGCCTCGCGCGACTTGTTCGGCACGTATTTGTCGGTGACGGTCATGGTGCCGAGGATCACGCCTTCCTGATCGCGCAGCGCGATGTCCTGACCGATTTCGATGCTGTCGGCGAAGTCCTTTTTCACGTCCAGCGTGATCGGCATCGGCCACAGGGTGCCGTCCGCCAGGCGCATGTTTTCGACGACGCCGTTGTAGTCTTCTTCGCCCAGAAAGCCCTTGAGCGGGTTGAAACCGCCATTCATCAGCAGTTCCAGGTCACAGATCTGGCGCGGCGTCAGGTCATGGCTGGTCAGATCGGCGGCTTCGACCTTCAGCTTCTGCGCACTGTCGTACGAAACGTAAAGCTCGGGGATGGGGGCAAGGTTGTTCTGCATCAATTCGGTCCTGTGCTTAATGGGAACCAGGTTGCTGGTGGTGCCTGTCAGTTCGGCGTGAAGCGCGTCGTATTCCGCGAATTTCCGGGCAAGAAACCGGTCAGTCAGCCGGTTCTTCTCGGCCGCCCCGCGGGCGGTCAGCGCATAGGCGAACCTCTGGCGCCGGTCCGGCCCCTCGCGTTCGCTGATCGAGATGAACCCGGCCTCGACGGCTGCCCTGAGCTGCCCGTTCAACCGACCCAGAGACACACCCAGCGCGGATGCGATGGCGCGCTGCGACGACACGTCCGGCGCTACGTCAAGCTGACGCAAAAGCCGGAAGAGCAGGCCTTCTTCATCCGAAATGAGCGGTGCCTTGGGGGCGGACATGGCGGGCGACTCAAAGTGTGTTCACGGGTGAACGCATCACATATTTCGCAGTTGCAGAAAAGCTCTTTTCGCCCGAACAGGCGGGCTGTTGCCGAAAAATCGCGTGCCTCCGGGCCGCGCGGTATCAGGGAAAACAAAAAGCCCGGCGAAAAACGCCGGGCTGATCGGGATGCGGTCCCAGTGATGTCCGCTTTGGTCAGGCGCTTTCCGGCTCATTTGCCGCGTCGGTCGCCGGTTCGCCTGCTGCGTCCTGTTCGGCCAGCCAGCGTTCGGCCTCCAGCGCGGCCATGCAGCCCATCCCGGCCGAGGTCACGGCCTGGCGATACTTGTGGTCGGTCAGGTCACCCGCGGCAAAGATGCCGGGGATCGAGGTTTCAGTGCTGTCCGGCTTGGTCACGACATAGCCGCCCATGTGGGTTTCCAGCACATCTTTTACCAGCTCATTGGCGGGCGCATGGCCAATGGCCACAAAAACGCCTGCGCAGGGGATCTCGGAGATTTCGCCGGTCTTGACGTTCTTGACCTTCACCCCGGTCACACCCTTGGGCATGTCGTCGCCGACAACTTCCTCAAGCTGGTGAAACCAAAGCGGCTCGATCTTGGGGTGTTTCAGCAGGCGATCCTGCAGGATCTTTTCCGCCCGCAGCTCATCGCGGCGGTGGATCAACGTCACCTTGCTGGCGAAGTTGGTCAGGAACAGCGCCTCTTCGACGGCGGTATTGCCGCCACCAATCACGACGATTTCCTTGCCGCGATAGAAGAAGCCGTCACAAGTTGCACAGGCGGACACGCCAAAGCCTTTGAAGGCCTCCTCGGACGGCAAGCCCAGCCATTTGGCACGGGCGCCGGTGGCAAGGATGATCGAATCGGCTGTGTAGGTGGTGCCGCTGTCGCCATGCGCCACGAAAGGCCGCTTGTCGAAGTCGATCTTCGAGATGATGTCGCCGATGATCTCGGTGCCCATGGCGCGGGCATGGGCCTCCATGTTGACCATCAGGTCGGGGCCCTGAATTTCTGTGTGGCCGGGCCAGTTCTCCACCTCGGTGGTGGTGGTCAGCTGGCCGCCGGGTTCCAGACCCTGCACCAGAATCGGGTTCAACATCGCGCGGCTGGCATAGACACCGGCGGTATACCCTGCCGGGCCGGACCCGATGATGAGAACCTTGGTGTGGCGTGTCTCGGACATGGAAGCTCTCCTAAGCGGCAACAGGCCCGTCATATAGCCGCGCGAGGGCCGCGAAAAAAGAGGGGTGGCGCGGTGACGCGGAATTGACCATACAGGGCAAAGATTCTTGCGCCATGTTGAAATATTATTGCGCAAGGCCCGCAGGCTGTTATAACAATCGCGAAAATGACGGGGGAGACTATGGCAGGTCACCGGCTTGATCCGATCGATCGCAAGATTCTGGCAGAACTGCAAGCGGACGGCCGAATGACGAATGTCGAGCTGGCGCGCCGCGTCGGTATTTCGGCTCCGCCTTGCCTGCGCCGCGTGCGTGTTCTGGAAGAACAGGGGTATATCCGCGGCTACCACGCCGATGTCGACAGCCGCGCGCTGGGCTTCGAGGTGCAGGTCTTCGTCATGGTCGGGCTGCAAAGCCAGGCCGAAGTCGATCTGAGCGCCTTCGAGGAACGCTGCCGCGCCTGGCCTTTGGTGCGCGAATGCCACATGCTCAACGGCGAGGTGGATTTCATCCTGAAATGCGTCGCCCCGGATCTGTCCACCTTCCAGAGCTTCCTGACCGGCGATCTGTTGACTGCGCCCAACGTGGCCAGCGTCAAGACCTCGCTGGTGATCCGCAACGCCAAGGATGAACCGGGCGTGCCTTTCGAGGTGCTGGAGGAACGACTGAGCCGCACTGCCTGACAGGGCGCGGCGCGTCTTTCGTTTCTTCTGTCCGAAAATATCCCGGGGAGCGCGAGGGGCTGGCCCCTCGCATGTTCTTTAATACTCGGACGCCAATAGTCTCGTCAGGCGTCGACAAGGTTGTCGATCACCTCGCGGGCCGTGCGTGTCATGCTGACCTGCCCGAAATCGTCCAACGCCGAGATGTTCGGGAACATCGTCAGGAACAGCGCCCGCATGTTCTGGCCCAGCGACTGGCCCACGGTATTGCCGGGATGGTAGGTCTCGACTTCGATACCGCCGACGCGGATCGTCGTGTGACGTTGTACCATCAGGTGGAACAGTTGCACGGTCCCCATTGGCGTGATTTGTAAAAAACGATCATGGTCCACGTAGTCACGCACCGGGGCCAGCACGCTATCCTGTCCCAGCAGGTCCGAAAGGCGCGGATGCCGCACGACCATGCGTGCGGACGGACCCAGCAACAGATCCATGGGCGGATGCCCCATGCCAAAGGCATCGGTGGTGATCCGCGTCATATGGGTCAGCGTTGTGGCCTCATCGCCGTGGCCCGGCACATAGGTGGTTGATCCGATCCATGTCACCGGTTCCGAACCATTCGCGGTTTCGATGTAATCGCCGGGAACAAGGTCTTCGATCGCCACGGGGCCGCGGAGGGTTTCGATAAGTGTGCCGCGCGCAAAGGCCGAGGCGCATTCCTCGAACAGAGGCGAGGCCGGTGCGACATGCTGGGTGAACGATACGGTCAGGTCGGGAAGAAGGGCGGCGACCTCGTATTTGCGCATGAGAGAAGCTGCGCGACGAGGCCGCCCGTCAAGTGTGTCCTCCCGTTCCGGCGAAACGGGCAGAGAGAGAGCCGGATTGGTCGCCGGGGCGCTGCCCGACAAACCGCGGTGGAGACGAGTCATGTGATCACCCTTACGGAAGGTCACATCCGTGTTGGCCCCCACCAACAACGACAGACGGACGGTTAAAACTACGCATCTGACTGATGACGATTTGTCGGCAATCCGGTCCGCCTGTCAAAATTGGCCTCGCACATCCCGGCAGGTGCGCGACAATGCGTGGCGTGGCTCTGGATTGTTGGGGTTGAGTGTACGATCCCGCCACATTCCGCTGGGGAAGCGGCGAATCGTGGCCCCGTGCCGGGGCGGCTGGCGGCGGTGGGAATCGCTCGCGCCAAGGTGTTTCACGGGGCGCGGCGTCGCGCCCCTGTGCGTTTTGTCATCGCGGTCTGCTACCCGTTAGGCGCGTTTGGCCTTTACCGGTTGCGGCGCGGTATCTTGGTCGCGGCGCGCGATCATCGCGGCGCGGGGCGCTCCCCGTTCAAACGGCAGCCGAGGCGCCCCCTGTTTCGCGGTGGCGGTAATGGATGCGATAAAGCGGCGCTGGGGTTTCATGACCTGTCCTCTGCTCTCTCGATGCGTCTTGCCTGATCTGACAATTTGCATCGAATTGGGGCAGCATTGGGACAATCCCGCGCCCATAGGCGGATTGTTTCCGGGTGGGCCGGGCTATAGCCGGATCGCAGAGATCAGCCTGCCGTAGTCGGCTTCGCCCGCGTGGGTCGTCCGGCGGTAGGAATAGAAACGCTCGGGATCGGAATAGGTGCAATGACGGGTCCACTCGGCCTGAACACCTGCCTCGCGCAGGCGGTGCAGACCATAGGCGGGCAGGTCGAAATGCATCCGGTCGCCGTTGCCGCCCGCAAAGAACCGTGTGTTGGTATGATCTTCGGCGATGAAATCCTCGAAGAACTCCGGCCCGACCTCGTAAGCGCGCTGGCTGATCGATGGGCCAATGACCGCCTTCAGGCCGTCACGCGACGCACCAAGGGCCAGCATGGCGTTCACGGTCGCCTCTAGCACACCGTCGCGCGCGCCGCGCCACCCGGCATGGGCGGCTCCGATCACGCCGGCCTCGGCATCGGCCAGTAACACGGGCTGGCAATCGGCTGTCAGGACCGCGATGGCGATCCCGGGCGTCGCGGTAACCATGGCGTCGGCTTTGGGGCGCGGGTCCGTCGGTGGTGCGGTCACGGTCAGAACCGTTGGCGAATGCACCTGATGCACGGTGGCCAGAGCCGCGGCGGGCACCTCCATCGCCTGTGCCACGCGGGCCCGGTTGATCGCCACGATTTCGGCCTGGTCCGAGGATCCGGGACCGCAATTCAGCCCCGAGAAAATCCCCGAAGACGCGCCACCCCTGCGGGTAAAGAACCCGTGCCGAAACGGGGCGAGGCTATCCGATGTGATGATCTCGAGCGTCATGGCGTGGCGCGCTGCTCCAGTCCGGGCGGGGGTGGGGCGCCCCGTGGCAGCAGGGCGAGTGTCTTGAACAGTGATCCCATTTCGGCGGGATGCGTCAACCGGCGATGTGCAGCGATGTGGGCATCAAGCGCCTCTCCGGTCAGCCGTTGTGCCAAAGCCTGCGCCCGTGCCGTGATTCCCAGCCGCTCCAGAAAAATGCCTTGAGGGGTCAAAAGGCTGTGTGTGGCAGGGGCCCCCGCGCGGGCCAGCGCCTCGAAATCCACATGGCAGGTCAGATCGGCCTGTCCCGGGGCCTTGAGCGGGTCCGCAGGGGCGTGGCCTTGCAGCGCTTGCAGGGTATCGCCAAGCGAACGCCAGTCGCCATAGTCGACGATCAAGGCGACGCCGCCCTGCGCGGCCAGCCGTCTGCCGATCTCTGCGGCAATGCCTTGGGCCGGGGCGCAGGTTTCGACGATGTCGCCGTCCCGCGTATCGCCCAGCCGATGATCCAGCGCGGGTTGCGGGGCAGGGGCGGCCAAGCCAAGCGTCAGCGCGCCGTCGTTCAGTCCCACCACGCGTTCGCGCCACGCAGCGCCGTCACGCTGGAACTGGCGGATCGGCAAAGCGTCGAAAAATTCATTGGCGACAAGGAACAGCGGGCCATCAGGCAAATCTTCGACACGGTCATGCCAGTTGGCCTGTGGCAGGCGGCTGGCCTGTTCGGCCCTGAGTGTCGGCGAAGTTTCGACCAGATGCAGGCGGGCGGCATCGTGGAAGCCCGGCACGCGGGCGGTGGCTCGCAGGATGTCCGCCATCAGTGTGCCGCGTCCGGGGCCAAGCTCGGCCAGAACGAAAGGGGCGGGCGCGCCCTGATCCATCCAGGCCTGCGCAAGGCTGAGGCCCAGAAGTTCGCCGAACATCTGGCTGATCTCGGGCGCCGTGGTAAAATCCCCGGCCGCGCCCAGCGGGTCGCGGGTGCTGTAATAGCCGTGCTGCGGATGCATCAGGCAGGCGGCCATGTAATCGGCCAGCGTGATCGGCCCCGAGGCCGCGATCTGGCGGCATAGGATATCGGCGAGCGGGGTCACGATGTGCTGGCGGCGGTGTTGTCGGCCTTGCGGGCGCGGCGCATGGCGAACCAGATCGCCAGCGCGCCGCCAAGGATCATCGGAAGGTTCAGCAACTGGCCCATTGTCAGGCCATATCCGTCAACCTGCAGGGCAAGGCCCAGCGGATTGCCTTCGGACTGGAACTGCACGTCGGGCTGGCGGAAGAATTCAACGATGAAACGTCCGATGCCGTAACCCATGAAAAAGGTGCCGGCCACGGCGCCGGGGCGCTTCAACCAGCCCCGCCGCACCATCCACAGCAGGACGATCAGCAGCAGCAAGCCTTCGAGTGCGGCTTCGTAAAGCTGCGAGGGGTGGCGGGCGCAGAGTTCTCCCAGAGGCTGGCCACAGTCCTGCGCCAGTTGGCCCGGAAAGATGACGGCCCAAGGCACGTCGGTCTGGCGGCCCCATAGCTCGGCATTGATGAAATTCGCAATCCGGCCCAACAAAAGGCCCGGCGGCGTGGCCAGTGCCAGCATGTCAGAGGCCGAAGCCAGAGGAACCTTGTTGCGCAGGCAAAAGATCCAGACCGCCAGAACAACCCCGATCAACCCGCCGTGAAAAGCCATGCCCCCCTGCCAGATCATCAGGATCTCGGCCGGGTGGGTCAGATAATGGCCCGGCATGTAGAAAAGCACAAAGCCCAGCCGCCCGCCTAAGATGATACCGAGGATGACCCAAGTCAGCAGGTCCTCGATCTGGCGCGGGGTCATGGGCGGGCTGTTCCCCGCCCAAAGCTCGGCGCGCTTGACGGCCCAGACCGCAAGGCGCCAGCCGATGAGGATGCCCGCGATATAGGCCAGGGCGTACCAGCGCAGGGCGAATTCAAAGCCGAACAGCGCGATGGAAAAGACCTCTGACGAGAGGTCGGGAAAGGGGATTGCGGCCTGCATGCGTCCTGTTGCCTCTTGTCGTGCGGCGAAGTCAACCTTGAGGGTTTCGCCTTGTGCGACCATATAGGTAGGGATTGCAACGGCGGAGTGACCCAATGCAGACGCGTAACAAGGTTTTCGAAGACCTCAGCCAACTGATGACCAATGCCATGGGCGTGGCGCAGGGGGCCAAGGACGAGGCGGAAACCGCCATGAAGTCGATGATCGACCGCTGGCTGGCGGATCGCGATTTTGTTACCCGCGAGGAATTCGACGCCGTGCGTGCCATGGCGCAAAAAGCGCGCGAGGAAAACGAAGCGCTCAAGGCGCGGTTGGACGCGCTGGAAAACGAATGACGGTCCGGGGGTGACGCTCGTCCCGGCCCGAGGGGGCCGGAACGTCGCCCCACCCACCGTCCCTGATGGCAGCGTTTTGCCAGCTGACAGCCCTGCACAGACAGGCGCGACCCGGTTGCATGTCCGCAGCGGGCGCGCCTTTTTTCATGTCTGGATTTGACAGTGCCCCCCGAATTGGCGTTCGTTAGCGCCAACAACGGGGAGGCCGACATGTACCTGGGACTGGACTTGGGAACCTCGGGGCTGCGCGCCCTGCTGGTGGATATCGAGGGGCGGCCCGTCGCCAATGCGGTGCGCTCTTATGCAGCGGTGCATCCCCGGCCAGGATGGTCAGAACAGGATCCAATTGCGTGGGTGGACGCGGTGGACGGCGCGCTGACGGAATTGTCCGCCACCCATGGCAGCGAGATGGCGCAGGTGCGAGGCATCGGCATCTCGGGGCACATGCATGGCGCGACCTTGCTGGACGAAGCGGGTGCGATCCTGCGGCCCTGCATCCTTTGGAACGACACGCGCAGCGCGGCAGAGGCCGGGGAACTGGATGCCATGGACGGTGTCCGGGACCTGTCCGGCAACATCGTCTTCCCCGGGTTTACCGCGCCCAAATTGGTCTGGGTGGCGCGGCACGAGCCCGAGATCTTTGCCCGCGTGGCTCATGTTCTGCTGCCAGCCGCCTATATGAACTATCATCTCACCGGGGCCCTTTTTGCCGATATGTCGGACAGTGCCGGCACGGCATGGCTGGACGTCGGAGCCCGAAACTGGTCGGCGCGCCTGCTTGCCGTATCGGGTATGCGGTCCGATCAGATGCCGCGCCTTGTCGAAGGGTGCGAGACAGGCGGCATGCTGCGCGCCGATCTTGCGAACCGCTGGGGTATGCCTGCCGATGTTCAGGTGGTGGGCGGTGCGGGCGACAACGCGGCGTCGGCCTGCGGCGTGGGCGCGCTTGGTGACGGCGCTGGCTTTGTCTCGCTTGGGACGTCCGGCGTTGTGTTGACCGGACGCAACGGTTATGCGCCGCTGCCGGAAAGCGCGGTGCACACATTTTGCCACGCTGTACCGGGGCAGTGGTATCAGATGGGGGTCATGCTGGCGGCCACCGACAGTCTGAACTGGCTGTCACGGATCACCGGCGCCACTCCGGCGGATCTGTCGGCGGAACTGGACCAAGAGACGACCGGGCCGGGGAATTTGCGGTTCCTGCCCTATTTGTCTGGCGAGCGGACGCCGCATAACGACAGCCGCATTCGCGGTGGCTTTCTGAACATCGACGTTGGTCATTCGCGGTCTGACATGACGCGCGCGGTGATGGAGGGCGTGGCCTTTGGCCTGCGCGACAGTGCCGAGGCGCTGATAGCCTCCGGCGCGCGCCTTGACAGCATCTTGGCCATCGGCGGCGGTGCGCAGTCCCGTCTGTGGGTCGAATTGATCGCGACGGTTCTGGGCGTGCCGTTGTCCTTGCCAGAAAAGGGCGATTTCGGCGCGGCGCTGGGCGCGGCCCGGCTGGCCATGGTGGGCAGCGGCGGGGCCACTGTCGAAGAGATCATGACCCCGCCGCCGGTGCGGGAAACAATCGACCCACGGGTCGATCTGCAAGCCGCCTATGACGCGGCCTATGCCAACTGGCGCAAGATCTATCCGGCGGTGCGGGGGCTGTGCTGATCTAGGCGGTCTTGCGCGCGGGGATGATCTGCTGGGCGATCCCGGCAAACAGCAAGTAGACAGAGGTCGTCACCAATCCCCAATGCGCCCAGCTTTGGGGATGGAAATCGACCCAGGCCGCCCATCCGGCAAAAATCGTCCAGGCAAGCGCCACCGGCAGCGACAGGCTGCGCCAGCGTGCGGTGCGCACCGGGTGAATGAATTTCAGCGGCAGGAACATCGCTGTGGCCAAGGCCCCCACCAACGCGAGGATCACCCAGAAATCCGGCTTGATCGCGAACAGCACCAGTACCAGCATGTTCCAGCAACCGGGAAAACCCTGGAACGAATTATCTGCCGTCTTCATGCGGTTGTCGGCGAAATACATCGCGCTGGAAAAGGTGATCAGGATGATCGCCACCCAGCCCGTCCACCCCGGCAGCAAACCGGACTGGAACAACGCAAAGGCAGGGATAAAGACATAGGTGAGATAGTCGATGATAAGATCCAGCAGCACACCGTCGAACCGCGGGGCAAAGGTCTTGACGTCGTATTTTCGCGCCAATGGTCCGTCGACCCCGTCAACGGCGAAGGCCACAACCAGCCAAAGGAACATCAGCGACCATTTTTCCTGCACCGCGGCCAGCATGGCGAGCATGGCAAAGACCGCGCCTGTCGCGGTCAGCAGGTGAACAGAGAGCGCGCGGGTCTCGGGTTTCATGCGGTGCGTCATGGAACCGTCATGAAGCAATTGCGCCCGGGTTGCAATTGCCGCGGCACCGGTCAGGCTGTGCCTGCGGCTTGCAACGGGCCGGGCCGGAGGACATATCCTACACATTCGAAAGAGCCGGAGGAATTTCATGTTCAGAGCTTTTGTTTGCCTGATTATGCTGGCCGTCCCCGCCGGGGCGCAGGATGCGCGCGTGCCGCAAAGCCCCGCCGAAATCAGTCTCAGCTTCGCGCCCCTTGTGAAAGAGGCGGCCCCGGCCGTGGTCAACATCTACGCCCGACGCATCGTCGAAGCCCGCAGTCCTTTTGCCAGCGACCCGGTTTTCGGCGATTTCTTTCGCCAGTTCGAACAGCGCCCGCGGGTGCAGAACTCGCTTGGTTCGGGGGTCATCCTGTCTGACGATGGCATCGCGGTCACGAATTACCACGTGGTCGGGCAGGCGACGGACATCCGCGTGGTCCTGAACGACCGCCGGGAATACGACGCCGAGATCCTGCTGGCGGACGAGGAATCCGATCTTGCGATCATGAAGCTCGCCGGGGCCGAAGACATGCCGCATCTGGAACTGCGCGACAGCGATACGGTCGAGGTCGGCGAACTGGTGCTGGCAATCGGCAACCCCTTTGGCATCGGCCAGACGGTGTCTTCGGGGATCGTGTCAGGGCTGGCGCGGTCCGGTACGGCCACAGGCAACGCGCGCGGCTATTTCATCCAGACCGATGCACCCATCAACCCGGGCAATTCGGGCGGGGCGCTGATCGACGTCAACGGGCAGTTGATCGGCGTCAACACCTCGATCCTGACGCGTTCGGGCGGGTCGAACGGCATCGGCTTTGCGATTCCCTCGGGGCTGGTGGCACAATTCGTCAAGCAGGCGCAGGAAGGCCAGCGCCGGTTTCAGCGCCCCTGGGCCGGGATGGTGGGCCAGCCGGTTACGGCGGAACTGTCCGACAGCCTCGGCCTTGCGCTGCCCGGTGGCGTCGTGATTGCCGAACTGCATGAGGACAGCCCGTTTGCCGCCGCGGGTCTGCGCGTTGGCGACGTTGTGGCCGAGGTCGACCGCGCGCCGGTGAACACCCCGGCGGAAATGCTGTTCCGCATGTCGATGCGCGGAATCGGACGCTCGGCCGAGGTGATCTACATTCGGCAGGGACAGGAAAAGATCGCCACCGTGCCGATGATCGCCCCGCCTGACAGCCCGCCACGCGAAACCGTGGATCTGGGCGAAATGACCGTGCTTCCGGGGCTGCGCGTGGCACGGACCAACCCGGCGGTGATCGCCGAACTGGGGCTGCCCGTCGATGCCTCCGGTGTCGTGGTGCTGGATCCCGGCCCCTATGGCGCTCAGATCGGCCTTCAGGCCGGAGACAGGGTGCTGGGCATCAACGGGCGCCGTGTCGACGCCCCCCGCGACGTGGATCGCCTGCTGCGCCGTGCGGGCGTGGTGCAGATCGACGTGGGCCGGGGCAACCGTCGCCTGCTGTTGCGGTTCCGGGCCTGAGGCATGGCGGATCTCTTCGATACCGGCGAGGCCGTTACCGACCGCGCGCCGCGCCCCCTGGCCGACAGGCTGCGGCCCCGTTCGCTGGATGAGGTCATTGGCCAGCGGCAGGTGCTTGGGCCCGATGCGCCCCTGGGCGTGATGCTGGAGGCCGGCACGCTGGGCTCGATCGTCTTCTGGGGGCCGCCGGGGGTGGGCAAGACCACCATCGCGCGGCTCTTGGCCGATGCCACCGACCTGCACTTCGTCCAGATCAGCGCGATCTTTTCCGGCGTTCCCGAACTGCGCAAGGTTTTCGAGGCCGCCAAACAGCGCCGCCGCACCGGGCAGGGCACCCTGCTGTTCGTCGACGAGATCCACAGGTTCAACAAGGCCCAGCAAGACAGCTTTCTGCCGCATATGGAGGACGGCACGATCCTTCTGGTCGGTGCAACCACGGAAAACCCCTCGTTCGAACTGAACGCCGCCGTGCTCAGCCGCGCGCAGGTGCTGGTGTTGGAACGCCTGGGGCCGGACGACCTCGAAGCGCTTGTGAAACGGGCCGAAACCGAATTGGGCCGCGACGTGCCGCTGGAGGCTCAGGCCCGCGCGGCGCTGCTGGACATGGCAGATGGCGACGGGCGGGCGCTGCTGAACCTCGTGGAACAGGTCATGTCCTGGCGGCTGGAAAAACCGCTGGATACCCAGGGCCTCAAAACCCGGCTGATGAAACGGGCCGCACTCTATGACAAATCGGGTGACGGCCACTACAACCTGATCTCGGCCCTGCACAAATCCGTGCGCGGTTCGGACCCGGACGCGGCGCTTTACTGGTTCGCGCGGATGCTGGAGGCGGGCGAAGACCCGCGCTATCTTGCCCGGCGCATCACCCGCATGGCGGTCGAGGACATCGGCCTCGCCGATCCGCAGGCGCAGGCCATCTGCCTCGACAGCTGGAACACCTACGAACGCCTTGGCAGCCCCGAGGGCGAACTGGCCCTTGCGCAGGCGCTGATCTATCTCGCCCTCGCACCGAAATCGAACGCAGGCTATACCGCCTACAAAGCCGCACGGCGCAGTGCCCCGCAGACCGGCAGCCTGATGCCCCCCAAACATATCCTGAACGCACCAACCAACCTGATGAAGGATCAGGGGTATGGCGCGGGCTACGCCTATGACCACGACGCCGAGGACGGGTTTTCCGGGCAGGATTATTTCCCGGAAACGATGGAACGTCCGGCCTTCTACGAACCGGTCGAACGCGGGTTCGAACGCGACCTTCGCAAGCGTGTCGATTATTTTGCACGCCTCCGGGCGCAGCGGAACAAGGGCTGAACCGCCGCCCGTTTCTTCTTGGTCGAAATACTCCCGGGGGTCTGGGGGTGGAACCCCCATGCAGGCTTTGCGACAGGCGCGCCGCTTGACAAGACAGACGCGCGCCGCCATGTCCGCGCGCATGACACCCATTCTTCAGGTCGCGCTGGGCGGCGCCATTGGCGCGTCGGCCCGCTACATGACAGGCATTGCCACCGCTCGCCTGCTGGGAAAGGGATTCCCATGGGGGACTTTGACGGTGAATATCGTCGGTTCCTTCCTTATGGGCGTCCTCGTGGTTGGACTGTTGCATCTCAACGGCAACCGGTTCGCGCCACTGTTGATGACCGGGCTGCTGGGCGGATTCACCACCTTCTCGGCATTCTCGCTGGACGCGGTCACGCTCTATGAACGCGGCGAGCTTGCTCTGGCCGGCCTGTATGTTGCAGCCTCGGTGCTGCTGTCGATCCTCGCGCTGGGCGCGGGACTATTCATTGCACGGAGTCTTGCCACATGAGCCGCGTACAGACCGTGACCGTCGGCCCCGGCGACGGCGACCAGAGGCTTGACCGCTGGTTCAAACGGCATTTCCCGCATGTCGCTCAGGGGCGCATCGAAAAGATGTGCCGCAAAGGCGAATTGCGGGTGGACGGCGCGCGGGCAAAGGCCTCGACCCGGCTGGAGGTTGGCCAGCAGGTGCGCATCCCGCCGTTGCCGGAACCGGGACAGGTGGAAAGCGCGCCGAAACCCCGCGTCTCGGATCAGGATGCCGAGATGATCCGCGCCTGCGTGATCTACAAAGATGACCATATCATCGCTCTGAACAAGCCGCCGGGGCTGGCGACTCAGGGCGGCAGCAAGCAAACCCGTCATGTCGACGGCTTGGCCGAGGCGCTGACCTTTGGCTATGACGAGAAACCGCGCCTTGTACACCGGCTGGACAAGGATACGTCCGGCGTTCTCGTTCTGGCGCGCACGCGCGAGGCGGCCAAGGCGCTGACCGCCGCGATCCGGCACAAACTGACGCGCAAGATCTACTGGGCGCTGGTGGCAGGTGTGCCCACGCCGTACCTTGGCGAGATCCGCTATGGGCTGGTCAAGGCGCCGGGCCACGGCCACCACGGCGAAGGCGAAAAGATGCTGTGCGTACACCCGCGCGACATGGCGCATACAGAAGGTGCAAAACGTGCGCACACATTGTACGCCACCTTGTATCGGGTCGCGGGCCGTGCCTCCTGGGTGGCGCTGGAGCCGATCACCGGGCGCACGCACCAGCTGCGCGCCCATATGGCCGAGATCGGGCACCCGATCATCGGCGATGGCAAATACGGCGGCTCCGGGCAGGAAAACCTTGGCGACGGCTGGGGCGCGCAACTGGGCGGGATGATCTCGCGCAAGCTGCACCTGCACGCGCGGTCCATGCGGTTCGAACACCCGTTTACCCACAAGCCATTGGCTCTGACCGCGCCGCTGCCCGAACATATGGCACAAAGCTGGGACACGCTGGGTTGGGCCGAGGATATTGCCGCCGACGACCCCTTTGAGGAGCTGCAATGAACCTGAGCCTTGTGATCTTTGATGTCGACGGCACGCTGGTCGACAGCCAGGGCGATATTCTGGGCGCGATGGGCGCGGCCTTTGGGCAGGAAAACCTGCCCTGCCCCTCACGCGAAGAGATCCTGTCGATTGTCGGCCTGTCCCTGCCGCAGGCCTTTACCAAGCTGGTCCCCGAGGTCGGGCCGGTGCAGCGCACCCGGCTGGTCGAAGCCTACAAAGAGGCCTATGCCAACCTGCGGCTGACCGGTGGCCCCGAGGCATCGCCGCTGTATCCGGGCATTCCCGAACTGTTGGATCGCCTGTCCGCGCGTGAGGATGTCTTGCTGGGCATCGCCACGGGCAAATCCCGTCGCGGGCTGACCGCGCTGCTGGAAAGCCACGGCATGACCAAACGTTTCGTCACGCGGCAATGTGCGGACGGAAATCCATCCAAGCCACACCCCGCCATGCTGTTCAACGCCGTCGACGAAGCCGGGGTGGAGGCAGATCGCGCGGTGATGATCGGCGATACGAGTTACGACATGGAAATGGCCGAGGCGGCGGGGATTGCCCGCATCGCCGTGACCTGGGGCTATCATCCGCGGGAGGCGCTGACAGGGGCGCAGCGCGTGGTCGATGATGCCGCCGGTCTGGAGCGGGCTATCCAAGACTTGCTGGGAGACATGGCATGAGCGAATGGGCGCTCAAACGGTTCTGGAAGAACGCCGAGGTGGCGGAACGGCCAGAGGGCTTTGCCGTCACGCTGGACGGGCGCGGCGTCAAGACTCCGGCCAAAACCGCGCTGGTGGTGCCGACCGAGGCGCTGGCGCGCGAAATCGCGGCAGAGTGGGAGGTGCAGGAAGAACGGGTGAACCCGGTCACCATGCCATTTACCCGCATGGCCAATTCCGCGCTGGACAAGGTGACGCCGCAACAGGCGGCGGTGGCGGACATGCTGGCGGCCTATGGCGACAGTGATTTGCTGTGTTACCGCGCCGACCATCCCGAAGGGCTGGTCGAACGGCAGACCGCAGGCTGGGATCCGCTGCTGGACTGGGCGGATGCCACCTTTGGCGCGCGGTTGGTGCCGGTGCTGGGTGTCATGCACCAGCCGCAGGACAAGGGCGCGCTTGCGCGGTTGACCGCCGAAGTTCATGGGCAGTCGCCATTTGCGCTTGCCGCCTTCCACGACCTGGTGTCCATGTCCGGTTCCCTGGTTCTGGCGCTGGCCGTCATCCGGGGAGAGCGTGACGCCGAGACCGCATGGCAACTGTCGCGGATCGACGAGGTCTGGCAAGAAGAGCAATGGGGCGTAGACGAAGAAGCGGCCGAAATCGCCCAACGAAAACGCGGCGAGTTCCTGCATGCCGCTGTTTTCCATTCTTTGGCAGGCGCTTAACTGGGATGCGCCCCGGATCGGCCTTGCCTGCCCCGGCGGCATCCTTGCTTGACCTTTGCGCGGGAATCCGCCCAAATTGGTCCAGCGGCGAGGGGGAACGGCGAAGACGCCCCCCTTTTGTCATGTCCGGCAGGGTGAGCCGGTTTGTGGGAAGCGAAACCCGGGGAAAGAGAACGGAATGCTGAGGTTACTACTAAGCGCGACGGCCGCCCTGGCCTGTGCCGTCGGCGGCGCCTCGGCGGGAACGCTGCAGGACGTCAAGGATCGCGAGGTGCTGACCTGCGGCGTGAATTCAGGGTTGATCGGCTTTGCCTCGCGGGATGCGCGAGACCAGTGGACCGGGTTCGACGTGGATTTCTGTCGCGCTCTTGCGGCGGCGGTCCTGGGTGATCCCACAGCGGTTGATTTCGTCGAAACCACGAACCGCACGCGGTTTACCTTGTTGCTGTCCGGCGAACTGGACGTGCTGGCCCGCAACACGACCTGGAGCTTTGCCACCGATGTCGGGGTGAAGGTCGATTTCGCGGGTATCAACTATTTCGACGGGCAGCGGTTCATGGTGCCCAAGGCGCTGGGTGTCTCTTCGCCGACCGAACTGAACGGCAAACGGGTCTGCGTGCAGCCGGACACCAAGACGGCGATGAACCTGAACGAATACTTCGCGCGCAATAACATCAGTTATGATCCGGTGCCGGTGGAAAGCACTGCGCAGGCGCAAACACTGTACCTTGAAGGCGAATGCGATGTCTTCACCGGCGACGCATCCGAACTTGCCGCCATCCGCGCGACCTTCAAAGCGCCGGGCGATCACCTGCTACTGAACGATGTGATTTCCAAAGAACCGTTGGGACCCGTTGTGCGTCACGGCGACGACGAATGGGGCGACGTGGTGCGCTGGGTTCTCAACGCGCTGATCTCGGCCGAGGAACTGGGCGTGACCTCTGTCAACATCGACGAGATGCGCGAAAGCACCGATAACCCTGAAATTGCCCGCCTTCTGGGGACGGATGGCACCATGGGCGAGATGCTTGGGCTGGACGCGGATTGGGCCGTGCGGGCGATCCGCGCGGGCGGCAATTATGGCGAGATCTTTGCCCGCAACATCGGGGAAACAACGCCGATTGGTCTGTCGCGGGGGTTGAACCTGCAATGGACCAACGGCGGCTTGCTTTACAGCCCGCCGTTCCGTTGATCCCGCAGGGGCGGGATCAATCCGTCAGGTCCCGTGGCACGACAAAGGACGTTGCCCGGCCACTGTGCGGGCGCAGATCGGACCAATCCCCGATATCGAATTCGGCCACGAGCGTGGCGCAGGTCGGATAGGCTGCAAACCGCGGATGTTCGGGTGGCGTGGCCAACATCATCTGCGCAAAGGCCGCGATGCCGGGGTTATGACCGATCACCATGACGCTATCGCCGCGGGCCGTGCGCAAAATGTCCAGCATGGTGTCGGGCGCGGCATGGTACAGGTCTGCCTCAAAACGGGCGGGCGCGGGCAGGTTCAGGCGTGTCAGCGTTTCGCGCGTGCGGGCAGAGGTGGAACACAGGATCTCATCGGGCAGGTGTCCGCCTGCGCGCAGCCACGCGCCGATGGCCGGGGCTGCGCGCCGACCGCGCTTGTTCAGCGGGCGGTCATGGTCCGGCAGATCGTGGCTCCAGTCGGATTTGGCATGGCGCATGAGGATCAGGTGTTTCATCGCGGAACCCCCAGGAATGCGTCCATGTGAAAGGCCGATTGTTCCGGGCGGCGGGTGAAATCCACCGCAACCGGGCAGGCGCGTCGGGTCAGGCAGCCCTCTGTCCGGCACGTCGCGCCTTCGGGCGAGGCGACATGAGCCTTGCAGCGATCCACGTCATAGGGGTGCCCCGGTTTCAGTGCGCCCACCGGGCAGGCGGTTTCGCAGGGACGGGGGCAGGGTGCGCAAGGCGCGCTGCCCGTCACAGGCAGATCAAGGCGCGCGGTCAGCGCCACAGCCGCGCGGTAGCTGATAAACAGCCCTGCCGCATCATGCACCAGCATCCCCACCGGCGAGGACCACGCCCGGCCAGTTCCCAAGGCCCAGGCAAGGAAGGGTGCATAGGGGGGGCCGTCCGAGGGGAACAGCGCCGTGGCATCCCAATCCTCTGCCAGTGTGCGGACAACACGTTTGGACCATCGGTCCAGAGGGTCGGCGGCCTTGTCCGTGTATTCAGGGCTGCGGCTGAACAGGGACCAGAACCGTGGTTCGTCCGGACCAAGCAGCAGAAGCGTGCCGGTGCCCTCCGGCGCGTCGTCCCCAGGGCCGGGGTGCAGGGCGCCGCGTACCCGCAGCCCGACACGGGCCGCGGCACGGTCCGCCGCATGCACCGTGTCCGGGATCATCGCTTGAGCGGGGCCAACCGGTCGGAGCGGATCATCGACCCAGAACCATGTTCGGTGAACAGTTCCAGCAGGCAAGCGTTTGGAACGCGCCCGTCAATGATCACAACGGCACGCACGCCTTCCTCGATCGCCTTGAGAGCGGTTTCGGTCTTGGGGATCATGCCGCCCGCGATCACCCCTTCGGATGTCATCTTGCGCACGTCGTCGGGGGTCAGTTCGGTCACGACCTCGCCGTCGGTGCCCTTGACGCCCTGAACGTCGGTCAACAGCAACAGGCGATCAGCCTTCAACGCGCCCGCGATTGCCCCGGCGGCCGTATCGCCGTTGACGTTATAGGTTTCGGTCGCTTCGGTGCCGGTGGCCACGGGGGCCACAACGGGGATGATCCCGGCGGCAAAAAGATCGCGCAGCACCTGCACGTTCATTTCGATCGGACGCCCGACAAAGCCCAGTTCGGGATCGTCAGGTTCACAGACCATCAGGTCATCGTCCTTGCCGGACAAGCCCACCGCCCGGCCGCCTTCGTCCATGATCGCCTGCACGATCCGTTTGTTCACAAGCCCGGTCAGCACCATTTCCACAACTTCCACGGTGGCCTTGTCGGTCACGCGTTTGCCGCGGACAAAGGTGCTTTCGATGTTCAGCCGTTTGAGCATGTCGTTGATCATCGGGCCGCCGCCATGCACGACAACCGGGTTCACACCGACCTGCCGCATGAGAACGATGTCTCGGGCGAAATTCGCCATTTCCTCATCGTCGCCCATGGCGTTGCCGCCGAATTTCACCACCACGACGGCCCCGGTATAGCGCTGCAGGTAGGGCAGGGCCTCGGAGAGGGTCCGGGCGGTGGCAATCCAGTCTCTGTTCATGTTCTGTCGTCTCATCTCGGGTCTTTCGCGCGGCTGACAGGCCGCAGCATGCCCGCTTGGCGTGAAGAAGGCCAGAGGTCGCGGGCGCGAGTGGGCGCGGACCGGGGGTCAGTCCAGCCCGGCGATGATCGCGCGCAGCGACGCGATGCCATCGCCTTTTTCGCTGCTCGTCACCACGATCTCGGGATAGGCGGCGGGGTGCTTGGACAGCTTTTCGCGCACCTGGGCCAGGATCTTTTCCTGGTCCTTGTCCTTGACCTTGTCGGCCTTTGTCAGCACCGCCTGAAAGGTTACCGCAGAGCGGTCCAACAGCGTCATGATCTCTTCGTCGACGGGTTTGACGCCGTGACGGAAATCGATCAGCACAAAGGCGCGGCGCAGGCTGACGCGACCCGCGAGGTAGGATTTCAGCAGGGCCTGCCACTTGGCAACCACGGCCACCGGAGCATTCGCGAAACCATAGCCCGGCAGGTCGACAAGATAGCGTTCACCCCCAAGCGTGAAATAGTTGATTTCCTGCGTCCGTCCGGGCGTGTTCGACGCACGGGCCAGCCCCTTGCGGCCGGTCAGTGCGTTGATCAGGCTGGATTTTCCCACGTTCGAACGACCGGCGAAACAGACTTCGGCCCGGTCGTCCGGCGGCAGGCCGTTCATGGCCACGACACCTTTGAGAAAGTCGACATCGCCGACAAACAGTTTGCGCGCCGCCTCACGGGTGGCGTCATCGGGCTCTTCGGCCAAGGGAAAGGTCAGTTCCATCAAAGCACCTCTACACGGTCGCCAAGGGCAATCCGCCCGCTGCGCACGACCTCGGCCCGGACCGAGAAATCGCGGTGGTCCCAATGATCCAGCGCGCCCAGCACGTCATGGTCGCGCCGCCCGGTGTCGGGATTGTTATGCGTGGCAAGGCAACGGTCGGTCCGTTCGCGGGGGATCAGCACGGCCTCGCCAATCTGAACCTCACGGTCGATCCAGTCGAACTCTTCCCAGGGGGCGCCGCCATCGAACCACAGGTTGCCGCGCCAACGGTGAATCGACAGGGCATAGCCCAGCCGTTGTTCCACGGCCCTGTGAGACGACAGGTTGCACAGGGTAATCGAGGGAAAGTCGCTGTCGGTAAAGCCTTGGGTCCGGCCCCGGATCACCCGCGCAGAGGGCGCGCGGTTCTCCGGGATAAAGCCTCCGGCCCATGCCACCAGTCTGTCCCCTTCGGCATCGGGGTTCAGCGTCAGGTCATCCCGGTCCGGGTGGGACAGCGTGACGGTGCCAGACGTCTCATCCAGCCGGGCGGTGATCGCGGCAAGCGCCGGGGCCTTGGAGCCACGTGAGAAATGGTTGCAAGACACCCATTTCGATCCGTCGGCATCGGACTGGTCGTGCGCCACGGCCCATTGACGGTCCCATGGCAGGGACTGGCCCGTGACAAGGCTGACCGCGTCCAGCTCTTCCCGGCCGTGGCTCTTGATCGGAAAGCGCCAGATCGCGGTCAGAGAGCGGGTCATTTGCTATCCTGCTCCTTGCCCTTCTTTTTGACCCCGGCCTTGATGTTGCCAAGGATATCCGGCGTGTAGCCATGACTGCGCATGATCAGGTACTGCTGGATGAAGGTGATCACGTTGTTGGTGATCCAGTAGACCACAAGCCCGCTGGCAAATCCGCCCAGCATGAACATGAAAACCCAAGGCATCCACGCAAAGATCATCTGCTGTGTCGGATCGGCGGGTGCCGGGTTCAGCTTTTGCTGAAGCCACATCGAGATCCCCAGCAACAGCGGCAGGATGCCGATGAAGATCAGCGCCAGAATCGACTGCGGATCGGGCGATGCCCAGGGCAGCAGGCCGAACAGGTTGAAGATCGAGGTCGGATCAGGCGCCGAGAGGTCGTTGAACGGGCCAAAGAAATTGGCGTGGCGCAGTTCCAGCGTGACGAAGATCACCTTGTACAGGCTGAAGAAGATCGGGATCTGAAGAAGGATCGGCAAACAGCCGGCGGCCGGGTTTACCTTTTCCTTCTTGTAGAGCGCCATCATTTCTTTCTGGAGCTTTTCGCGGTCGTCGCCCGCGCGCTCTTTCAGCTTCTCCATCTCGGGCTGCAATTCCTTCATCTTCGCCATCGAGGCGTAGGATTTATACGCCAGCGGGAAGAGAACTGCCTTGAGCAGGATGGTCAGACCGATGATCGCCAGACCCATGTTGCCGATATAAAGGTTCAGCCAGTGCAGAACCGCGAACATCGGCTTGGTCAGGAAAAAGAACCAGCCCCAGTCGATCGAGTCGAGGAAGCGGTCGATGCCGGCTTTCTGGTATTCGCGGATGGTTTCCCATTCCTTGGCACCGGCAAAAAGCTTGCTGCTGACTTCCTGCGTGGTGCCGGGCGCCAGTTCGATGGTCGGCAGCACGGCCTCGGTCTGATAGATGTCGCGCCGTGCGTCGTATTTGACGACCGATTTGAACGGCGTGCCGCTGTCGGGGATCAGCGTCGCCATCCAGTAGTGATCGGTGAAGCCGATCCAGCCCGCCTCTTGCACCCGTTCGACCGTGGCTTGCGTGCCTTCGGAGGGGACAACATCAAGGTCGGGCATGTTCGAATATTTGGTCTGCTCAAGGATGCCATCGGACATCTGGAGCGCGCCTTCGAAGAGCACGAAAAAGTTTTTCAGGTCATCCGGTTCGCCATGGCGGGCCAGAACGCCGTAGGGTGCCAACGAAACAGTCTTGTCACCGGTGTTCTCAACCGACTGGGTGACCGAGAACATGAAATCCTCGTCAACCGAGATGGTGCGGCGGAACACAAGACCAGCCGGGCTTTCCCACAGCAGGGTCACGGGATTGTCGGGGGTCAGCGTTTCGCCGGATTCGACGGTCCATGCGGTGTTCGCGCCGGGCACATCGGCAAGGGCCAGACCGTTGCCCGGTGCCCAACCAAAGAGCGCGTAGTAGGGGTTCGTGCTGCTGACCGGGTCAAGCAACTGAACGATCGGGGACTCTTCGGACAGTTCGACATGGTAGTCCTTGAGCCGGAGGTCGTCGATGCGGCCGCCGGTCAGAGAGATCGAACCTTCAAGCCGCGCGCTGTCCAGCGGCAGGCGCGGCGCCTCTGCGGCGTCTGCCGCGGGCGCAGCGCCCGGGACCGGGGCACCGCCGACCGGATCGGCCGCGCGGGGGGCGCTGGCCACGCCATCGGGCGCAACCGGGGCGCCCGTCTCGGCTGCAACCGGGGCATTGGGATCCTCTGCCGGGTCTGGCGGGGGAAACAAGAGGAACCATACAAGGATCACGACCATGCTGAGCGCCGTCGCGAGAAGCAGGTTCTTGTTCTGATCGTCCATGAGGCCGGCCACCTATCCTTTGAAAGTCACCGCTGGGTTCAAACGTTCCGCGCTGCAAAGGTCAAGCGGAATCCAAGTGGCAGGGACGGTGTGGCACATGGGTGCCGGCCCTTTCGGGCCAAGGTGGAGAGGTTTCACCCAGATTTGATAACTCTCGCCGGGGCGCAGAACTCAGCCGGAACTGCGGCCCAGCTTTTGCGCGTCGGCAATCCGGTCGGCGTGGTCATGCGCCCATTTGATCAGCTTGTCCGCCGGCATCGGGCGGGCAATGCCAAAGCCCTGCACGTGGTCGCATCCCAGTTGGGCCAGCAAAGCGTGTTCTCCGACGCTTTCGACACCTTCCGCCAGCGTTTCCAAGCCAAGGCGGTCCGCAAGGCCAAGCACGGCCGCCAGCATCCGGTGCTGTTCCTCGTCACGGTCAATACGGGTGACAAAGCTGCGGTCGATCTTGAGCCGATGCACCTTGAAGCGGCGCAGCGAAGTAATCGACGCATGGCCGGTGCCAAAGTCATCAAGGTCGATATGGCAACCGATCTTGCCCAGCTCGACGATATTGCGGGCGACAATCCCTTCCGGAGCGCCTGCGATCACCGTTTCCAGAACCTCGATGCCCAGCCGCTCGGCCGTCAGGCCAAAGCGGTCCAGTTCCCATTGAATGCGGTCGACAAGTCGCGGGTCGCGCAATTCGGGGTCTGAGAAGTTCACGCTGACGCGGGGAATGTCGATCCCGGCCTGATCCCAACTCCGCAGCGCCGTCAGCGAGTGCTGAAGGATGACCTCGCTCAGGTGATCCATCCGCCCGGCATCTTCGAGGACGCGGAGGAATTGCGCCGGGGGCACGATGCCGCGTTCCGGGTGAATCCAGCGGGCCAAAGCCTCGACCCCGCTGATTGCCCCGGTCGAGGTACAGATCTGCGGCTGAAACCACGGCTGGATCTGGCCATTGGACAAGGCGCGGTCGACTTCGTTGCGGAGGGAGGTTTGCTCGATATGCGCTTGTCGCATGTTTTCCGACCATGCGCGGATTGCCGAGGGACCGTTGGCCTTGGCCTCTTCCAGCGCGACATGCGCCGCCTCCAGCAGTTGTTTACCCGCAGCCTCATTCGCCAGCCGCAGGCTGCCGCAGAATCCGATAGAGGCAGAAAGATAGCGCATGGCATCGCCAACAGAGGCGGGTTCTTCGACGGCATTTTGCAATCGTCCCGACAACTGCAGAAGAGCCTCAAGGTCCAGACGCAGCGAAGGGCCAAGCAGGATCAGAAAACGGTTTTCGCCAAGGCGCACGGCCTCATCATCGCGGCGCAGCGCCTTGCGCAGCCGACCCAGCGTGAGATCGCGCAGCGCATCCACCGTGGCCGTATCCGCCTGAAGCGCCACATGGTCGAGGCCGTCGACCTCGATCAGAAGGCAGGCGGAGGCAAGATTGGCCGCCCGCGCCCGATCCAGCGCCTGTTGCGCCATCCGGCCGGCGGCAATGCTGTCAATGATATCGGCATGTTCGGTACGGACGCTGCGTTCGCCCCCGTCCCACGGAATGCCGACCAGCAGAAACAGACCCGGCATACCAAGCGCCACAACCAGCAAAAGAGGTTCGCCGCCCAACCAGAAGGCGGCAAGCGCCGCCGCCGGAAGAAAAGCCAGTGCCTGTGGTCCCAACAGCCCCCGCCGCAGACCCGTGCGCAGCGTGGCCGGAAGCGTGCGAAGTGACGCCAACATGCCCGTATCCTTGTTCTTCATGGATCGGACACTAGGCGACGTCGGTAACTCGGTTCTTAACGCGGCTCCGGGTTTTTCAACGAATTGGGCGATTCCATGTCACGCATGAGACCGGCAAAGTCGAAAAGTTTGGGATCCAGCATATGAGAGGGCCGGATGTTCATCAGGGACCGGAACATGACCTGGCGTCGGCCAGGAGCATTTTTTTCCCATCCATCAAGGATTTGCTTGACCTGCTGGCGCTGCAAGCCATCCTGCGAGCCGCAAAGGTCGCAAGGAATGATCGGATAGTTCATCGCGCGGGCGAATCGCTCGCAATCCGCTTCGGCCACATGGGCGAGCGGGCGGTAAACAAAGAGATCGCCCTCTTCATTCACCAGCTTGGGAGGCATGGTTGCCAGCCGTCCGCCGTGGAAGAGATTCATGAAGAAGGTTTCCAGAATGTCGTCCCGGTGGTGGCCCAGAACAACCGCGGAACAGCCTTCTTCGCGGGCGATCCGGTACAGGTTCCCGCGACGCAGCCGCGAGCACAGAGCGCAGTAGGTGCGGCCCTGCGGAACCTTGTCGGTGACGATGGAATAGGTGTCCTGATACTCGATCCGGTGCGGAACCTGCATCCGCTCAAGGAATTCCGGCAAGACGGTCGAGGGGAACCCCGGCTGCCCCTGATCGAGGTTGCAGGCCAACAGCTCGACAGGCAGGAGCCCGCGCCATTTCAGTTCGTGCAGGATGGCCAGCAGCGTGTAGCTGTCTTTGCCTCCCGAAAGACAGACCAGCCACTTGGCGCCTTCCTCGATCATTCCATACTGATCGACGGCCTCGCGCACGTTCTGCACGATCCGTTTGCGGAGTTTCTTGAACTCGGTGGTCTTGGGCGCCCCGTGAAACAGGGGGTGAATCTCGTCGGTTTCGTCCAGCATGTGGCGGGGATACGTCCCCGCCACAGCCAGAGCAAGCCCTATCGCCGGGCGCATGGGGTCAGTAGCGGAAGGGATCCGCCAAGACCCGCCTGTCTTCGACCGTGTGGGGAGGCAGGCCGACATCCCGCCGCAGGTGGTCGCTCAGCGCATCGGTCGGAGTGGGCGGAGGCCGCAATGTCGGCGCCCGAAACAGCGCGACAGCCGCGGCGGCCAGTACTCTGAGCGCGCCATGTTGCGCGATGGTGGTGTCGATATTGGTGTCCGGAAACGGAATCGTGGTGTGACTATGCATATAACTGTCCCGGCGCCATGGCGACCGGGCCCCTGTTCAGGATAGAGGAATGCCGAGATCGCACAGCAATGCCGGGCGAAAGGATCAGCGGTTCAGGTTTGGAAAACGGCCCGCGTCAGACAGGGGCCAAAAGTGAAGCGGTGTCAGCCCTGAAGGGATCGGCGAAAGCCATTGCCCCAGGTCGCTTCTTGAGAACCCGCACAGGCAGAGAGTGTCAGATTGTACATGCCAGCCCTCCCTTTACGTTGCGTGGGTCTCTGGGTAGGCTCGTAGCGGAATGGAATCGAAAAAGATACAGGTTTCTCGGGAAAAAGCCGTCAAAGGCGGAAAACCGCGCCGGGTGTCGTCAATCGGGCACGTTGTCGATGCCGGATCCGCCCCACGGATGGCAGCGTGCGATGCGTTTTGCCGCAAGCCAGCTGCCTTTGACGGCTCCGTGCTTTTCCAACGCTTCGAGCGCGTAGACGGAACAGGTGGGGTGAAAGCGGCAACCGTGCCCGACCCAAGGGCTCAGCAACAGCCGGTAGGCGCGCACGGGCAGGGCGACGATATGGGCCAGCGGACTCACTTGCAGCCGCCGTGGACCTTGGCCAGCGCGTAGCGGAGGTCGTTTTGCAAGGCAGCAAAATCGCGCCACGCGGTTTTCTCGGCGCGACCGATCAGGACATAATCCCATCCATCCTGCCCGAGTTCGGGCAGGATCATGCGCGCAATTTCCCGCAGGCGGCGTTTGGCGCGGTTGCGGGCAACGGCATTGCCGACCTTCTTGGAGCAGGTGAAACCGACCCGGATGCCTGTCTTGGGCTCGTCCTCGCCACGTTGCCGGGCTTGCAGAAGGAATCCTTCGCAAGGGGCGCGGCGGGCGCGAGCGGCGCGCAGGAAATCCGCGCGTTTCGACAGGACCGTCAATGGCAAAGAAGCCGCCTCGGGCCTGTCCGGGGCGGCTGTCTTGGCGTGCTTCGTCATACCCGCAAAAGGCGGTATATCAGGCGCTCAGGCTCTTGCGGCCGCGAGCGCGGCGCGCGTTGAGGATCTTGCGGCCCGCTTTGGTGGCCATACGGGCGCGGAACCCGTGGCGACGCTTGCGGACGAGGTTCGACGGCTGAAAAGTACGTTTCATCGCGGCTACTCCGGTTCAATGCCCGCGAGTCGACTCGGGGACAGGAAATTCGAAGCCCTGCCTATAGGGGGGCGTGGGAGATCTGTCAAACGGATGTCATGTTTTTTTCGCCGCAAGGCCGGGCGGAATCCGTTGCGTCGGTCTGTCGGACGCTCGCCCCCGACTGTCTACGCGGTTTCTTTATCTTTGTCAGGTCTGCTCAAATCGCTTTCGGCCCCTGTGTGCCCGTCGGTTTTGCAACAAAGACAGGTCAGCCTGACGCGGAAAATGTTTCACTCTGGCCTTTCGCGCGGCGATTTCTCACGCTGGGGCACAAGTCAGATCAAGCGGGCGTGAGGCGGCTGTTTCGGCGCGGGAATGAAGGGCATCTATCCTGCATACCGCCGCAACATCACACAGGCCCCCCAACCCATGAGCGACATGACCCACACGCCCCAACCCGGAATAAAACGCCATTTGCCCCTGATCGCGATTCTCATCGGCGCGATCATCGGCTTTTTCACGCTGCGCGATTACCTCAGCTTTCAGACGCTGACCGAAAATCGCGAGGCGCTGCTGGCCTTTCGGGACGCGAACTATGGGCTGACGCTGGCGGTGTTCATGGTGGCCTATATCATCATCGTGGCCTTTTCGCTGCCGGGCGCAACAATTGCGACGCTGACCGGTGGCTTTCTCTTTGCGACCTTTCCGGGCGCGCTGTTCAATGTGACCGCGGCAACCTTGGGGGCCACCGGCATCTTCCTTGCCGCGCGTTGGGGGCTGGGGGCCGGGCTGGGGGCCAAGCTGGAAAACTCGCAAGGGATGGTCAAAAAGATCAAGGACGGGATCGACGAAAACCAGTGGTCGATGCTGTTCCTGATCCGGCTGGTCCCGGCGGTGCCCTTCTTTGTCGCCAACCTTGTGCCCGCCTTTCTTGAGGTGCCGGTGCATCGCTACGTGATTTCGACCTTCCTTGGCATCATCCCGGGCGCGGTGGTCTATACTTCGGTCGGCGCGGGGCTGGGCGAGGTTTTTGCCCGCGGCGAAACCCCGGACCTGGGCATCATCTTTGCGCCGCATGTGATCCTGCCGATCCTTGGTCTTGCCGCGCTGTCGGCGCTGCCGATCCTTCTGAAATCCCTGCGCGGCAAGAAAGGCCTGTGACCATGGAAAAGCTGAACTGCGACATCCTGATCATCGGTGCAGGCTCCGGGGGGTTATCCGTGGCGGCGGGGGCCAGCCAGATGGGGGCCGACGTGATCCTGCTGGAAGGTCATAAGATGGGCGGCGACTGTCTGAACTATGGCTGTGTCCCGTCCAAGGCGCTGATTGCCTCGGGCAAGGTCGCTTACGGAATGCAACATGCCTCGGTCTACGGGGTGTCCGACGTGGTGCCGCAGGTGGATTACGCCGCCGCCAAAGATCACGTGGCCGATGTGATTTCGCAGATCGAGCCGGTGGACAGTCAAGAGCGGTTCGAAGGTTTCGGCGTGCGGGTGATCCGCGAATACGGGCGCTTTGTTTCGGATCACGAGGTCGAGGCCGGAGAGTATCGCATCACGGCGCGGCGGATCGTCATCGCCACCGGATCATCGCCGCTGGTGCCGCCGATCCCGGGGCTGGACGCGGTGCCCTATCTGACCAATGAAACCCTGTGGGAGTTGCGCGAACAGCCCGAGCATCTGCTGATCATCGGCGGTGGCCCCATCGGGATGGAGATGGCACAGGCGCATCGGCGGCTGGGATCGCAGGTGACGGTGATCGAAGGGGCCAAGGCGCTGGGCAAGGATGACCCGGAGGCCGCCGCACTGGTGCTGGAACACCTGCGGGCCGAGGGGATCGAGATTGCCGAGGAGGCGTTGGCCGCCGAGATCCGGGACGTCGATGGTGGCATCGAGGTCGAGGCCAAGGACGGGCGCGTTTTCAGGGGCTCTCATCTGCTGGTCGCGGTCGGACGCAAGACCAATACCGACAAATTGAACCTTGATGCCGCCGGGATCGAGACGACCCGCAGCGGCATCAAGGTGGACGACAATCTGAAGACCTCGAACCGGCGCGTCTATGCCATCGGCGATGTGGCGGGCGGACTGCAATTCACCCATGTGGCCGGGTATCACGCCGGGATCGTGGTGCGATCGGCCGTGCTGGGCCTGCCCGCCAAGGTGAGCCAGGCCCATATTCCCTGGGCTACCTATACCCAACCGGAACTGGCGCAGGTCGGCCTGACCGAGGCGCAAGCGCGCGCGGCGCATGGCGACAAGGTCGAGGTTGCCCGCTTTGACTTTCACCACAACGACCGGCTGATTGCCGAGCGCAAGACGCGCGGTTTCATCAAGGCGATGGTGGTCAAGGGCCGACCGGTGGGCGTGACCATCGTGGGTCATCAGGCGGGGGAACTGGCGAACCTTTGGTCCCTTGTGATCGCCAACAAGCTGAAGATGAGCGCGGTTTCCGCCATGGTTTCGCCCTATCCGACCATCGGGGAGATTAACAAACGGGTCGCGGGGGCCTATTTCTCACCGAAGCTCTTTGAGAGCGACATGGTGAAAAGAGTGGTACGGCTGGTGCAGCGCTGGCTTCCCTGAGAGAGAAATGCGCATTCTGAACTCGCTTTCCGGACGTTTCCTGATCCTGACCGTGATCTTTGTCATGGTCGCCGAAGTGCTGATCTTTGTGCCCTCGGTGGCGCGGTTCCGCGAGGATTACCTGCTGGCCCGGCTGGAACGGGCGCAGATCGCCTCGCTGGCGCTGCTGGCGGACGACATGATCGAGCCGGAGCTGGAGCGTGAGCTGCTGGAAAATGCCGGTGTCTTCAACATCGTGCTGCAACGTGACCAGATCCGCCAGTTGATGCTGTCGTCCGAAGTGCCAGGCGAGGTGTCGCAAACCTTCGATCTGCGCGACGCCCCGGCGGTGACGCTCATGCGGGACGCAATCGCCTGTCTTGTCGATGCCGAGCCGCAGGTGATCCGGGTGATGGGCAATCCGCTGCGCGATGGCGGCGAACTGATCGAGGTCACAATGGACAGCGGACCGCTGCGCGCGGCGATGCTGGATTATGGTGTGCGGATCCTGCTGTTGTCGGCGGCGATCTCGATCATCACGGCGGGTCTGTTGTTCCTCGCCGTGCGCAAGTTGCTGGTGAAACCGATCAAGGGTGTCGTTGGCCATATCCGTGACTACGCCGCGGCCCCCGAGGACGCGCGGCGGATCATTCAGCCCATGGCCACCGTCCGAGAGTTGCGCGAGGCCGAGGAATCGCTTCAATCGCTGCAATCCCAGCTGACGCAGGCGTTGCGACAGAAGGAGCGCCTGGCGCAGTTGGGTGGCGCTGTTGCGCGGGTCAGTCACGATCTGCGTAATATCCTGACTTCGGCGCAGTTGTTCACCGACCGGATCGAGATGTCCGAGGATCCGGCTGTTCAGCGCATGGCCCCCAAACTGGTGAATTCGATCACGCGGGCGATTTCGCTTTGTGAAAGCACGCTGGCCTTTGGCCGGGCCGAGGAACCCGCTCCGCGGCTGATGCTGTTCAATCTTGCCGAACTGACCGGCGAGGTGCTGGAGGCCGAGCGCCTTGCGATCGGAGAGGCGGATGTCTCGCTTTCCGAAGATATTCCGGTTGGATTGATGGTGCGCGGCGACCCGGAGCAGATCTATCGCGCCTTGTCCAACATGATCCGCAATGCGCGGCAGGCCATCGTTGCCACCGGCCAGCCCGGCGAAATCAGCGTGGCCGCGCGCTCTGATGAGGCGGATTGGGTGATCACGGTGACGGATACCGGCCCGGGGCTGCCGCCCAAGGCGCGCGAACACCTGTTCCAAGCCTTTCAGGGGGGTGTTCGAAAAGGCGGCTCCGGTTTGGGGTTGGCCATCGTGATGGAATTGATCCGCGGCCATGGCGGCACGGTCAAGCTGGCCCGGTCAGACGAAGGCGGCACCTGTTTCGAAATCCGCCTGCCGATGGGTGGGGTCGGGTGACGCTTGGTCATCCGGTCTTTGGTGCAAAGAGTTTGGGTTTGAGGCGAAAAACTTTGGAAAGGCCCTTGCCAAGCCCCGGAGTGGGGGGTAAACGCAGCCCTCACGGACCGATAGCTCAGCTGGATAGAGTACTTGACTACGAATCAAGGGGTCGGGGGTTCGAATCCTCCTCGGTCCGCCACTACCACCCGGTAGGGCAGGATTTTCCGGACAAGATGCCGATAAATGACACGCCCTCGGGCGTGTTTTTTGTTGCGTGCGGTCGGGGAGGAACGCGGGTGGCTGGCGATCAATTTAGCGGCAGTTCTCTGCGCGGCTCCGGGCCTTTCTGGCGTCCTCTCGGAAAATCTGAGAAGATCGGGGCAAGATTGATTGGAATTAATAGAGCTATGCGCTTTGCGCGCGGAGACGATCGGTTGTTTCTAAAGGGGGTTTCGTGTCGGAACGGGGCGCACAGATAGCCGCCCTGCCCATGCGCAGGGATGCCAAGGATCAGGTCAAGGTGTTGATGGTGACCTCGCGTGACACGGGGCGCTGGGTCATGCCCAAAGGCTGGCAGATGGATGGCAAGAAGCCATGGCGCGCGGCCGAGATCGAGGCGCTGGAAGAGGCCGGTGCCAAGGGCCGCATCGGCAGTGCGATGATCGGCAGCTATTGCTATGGCAAGGTGCTGGACGACGGCAACGTCGTGCCTTGCCTTGTCGAGGTCTACCCGATGTTCGTGGACAAGCTCTTGCGGGATTGGAAGGAGCGGAAAGAGCGCAAGCGCAAGTGGTTCAAGCCCGAGGCTGCCGCCAAGCGGGTGAATGAACCCGAACTTGCCGAGTTGCTGTTGAGCCTGCGCAGCAAACCGCACAAAATCCCCGCCATTCGTGATCTGATCGACGAAGCCTGACGGAACTCTGTCGACGATCGTTGGCAAGGCTGCTTTGCGGTGGGATTCACCTCGGATCGCCTGCCATAGGCGGGACTGTTGTTGAAACCCCGGCGGTATCAGCGCGTTGTTGGATGTTCAGAACGTCGGCCGCGCTATGGCCATCATTTCCTTCAGAGGGTGCTGAAGGAGGTCGATGGTGAGGATTTTGGCTATTGCACGGAATACACGCAGGTTCCGCTGAATTCCTTTGACGGCTGCTGCAAGCCGACACCCCGCGTGAAAGTCCGAGGTTTCGCGTGTTCATGCAAAAAAAACATGGCTTCAATCACGATTACCCGCAATCCGCGGACGGTGTTTATGCCATCCAGATCCAGCACCCGGGTCATTTCGAATTGCAAACTTTTGCCAACCAGTGGCGCGTCGAGTCGACGCGCGAAGGCTTGGAAGGTTGCTGCGCGTTCTAGTCGACCGGCAAGCCGCTTGGCACCGCATCGGGGCGGCCCATGGGGCGCTTTTCAGCTGTTTCGCCAGTCAGGGCGTTCAGAAACGCTTCGAGCGCGTCGATATCGGCATCAACCATCTGCACCGGTGAGATGTCGAGGTACGAGATCTGCTGTGCGGTTTCCAATGGGTCGGACACAAGCGTGAAGTCACCATCGTTCAGCCATGAAACATCCGGGAGGCGCGCCATGCCCGGCGTCCATTCGCTGCGTGCGGTCAGCGGGTCGCACATGTGGCGGATCATGTCGCGCAGGGTGGGATATGCGCCGTTGTGGCCATAGGGGGCTGTCAGGGCCACGTTGCGCAGGCTTGGCGTGCGGAACTTGTAGGCGTCGTCGGGGTTGCGTGTGGTTTCCATTCGGCCAAGGTCATGGGGCATGGTGTCATCGCCAAAGGGTCGCCCGGGGCCAAATTGTGGGACGCCGACCGCATAAAACGCCTGATCGGTAAAGCGCGGCCCGTTGTGGCAGCCAGAGCAGCCCGCCTCGCCAAAGAAAAGCTGGCGACCACGTTCGGCCATGGGTGGCATCGGCGTGCCGTCACTCAGCCATTTGTCGTAGGGGCTGTCATGGCTTTGCCATTCGGTCCCGATGAAGGCGGCGATGGCATTGGCGATCTGAACAATGGTGATGTCACCGCCGTCGCGCACTTCGGGGAAGGCGTCGATAAAGAGGGCTTCGTACTCGGGTACGTCGCGCACGCGGTCGGCCAGTATCGCCCAGCCAAGGTCGATCCGTTCGGCAAATGCAGCGCTGACGGGGTTTTCGTCCGGGTGTCCGGCCATTTCGACGGCCGAGCTGACGGGGAACAGGGCCTGCGCTGCCAGCAGTGAGTTCAATCCGGCGGGAGTGTATTCCTTGGCGGGCGTCTTGAAGGCCACGTAGCCGGCGCCGATCCGTTCGACGCGACCGTCATGGAACAGTTCGCGCACCTCGCGGTGGCCAAGGTTCCACAAGGCAGGGGCGTTGCGTGGTACGCGCGCCTCGATCCGGGCGGTTCCGTCGCCGGGCGTGCGTTCGGTGCCCAGGCCCGCACCCCCTTCGCCAATGCCCAGACTGATGCCATCGGCCCCGTGCAGCGAATGGTGATGGCAGGTGGCGCAGCTGATGTTCTGATTTCCGGACAGCAGTTTGTCATAAAACAGTAGGCGGCCAAGCTGGGCCTGCTGTTGATCGAACTGGAGGAAATCCTGCGGGTCGATCATGTCTGCAAAAGCAGGGGGCGCGGCGGCTGCAAGTGCGGCGGCCAGGGTCGCCGGTGCCGAAAGACGTGCGGTGTGCGGGAATAATTTGCGAAACATGCCGAACCCGTTTTTTGAAATGCCGTAAATCACAGCCGATAACAAAAGTGTGAGCAATCGAGTGCTTCTTGGCAAGGCTTCGGAAAGTTCGCAATTTTCCAACGGGAATTTTTGAAGGAAAAACAAAAGGTTTCCGGCGCGGGAAATGCTCTCGGGCTATGTTTTGAGGTGGTATCGCGGGTCAGGAGGCGGCAAAGCTGCCGTAACGTCCCCCTTGGAACAGCAGTGGCGCGCCGTCGCGCGCCGCGGCCCGTTCGACCTGTCCAACGAGGATGGAGTGATCTCCGGCGTCATGAGCGGCAACCTGGAGGCATTCGAAAAGGGCCAGGCAGCCGTCAATCAGCGGCACGCCCTGCGCGCTTGTCCGCCAGTCGGTTTCAGAGAAAGCATCGCCGCTGCGTGCGAACCCCCGGCACAGATCAAACTGTTCGGCGCCCATGACATGAATGGCAAAGCGCTGGGCGGCCATGAAAAAGGGATAGCGCGACGACGATTTGGCTGGTGACCACAGCACCAGCGGCGGATCAAGCGAGACCGAGGAAAAGCTGTTGGCGGTGATGCCCAGAGGGCCGGTGGGTGTGGCGCAGGTGATCACCGTCACCCCGGTGCCGAACCGGCCAAGGGCGTCGCGAAAGGCATGGCTGTCGGTCTGGGAGGGATCGAAGCTGTCGGTCATTGCGTGCCTGTCATCCTTCGTCGGTGGTCGTGCGGCGGGCCGCGTCCGCAACATCAGCGATGCAGCGCCCGTGGTCCAGCGTGTTCCTGACTTAACGCGCGCCGCCGCTGAGGCGACTGTCTTCGCCAAAGTGGTCGCCACATTTATGTCACAGCCCGACGCAGATTTGGTGCTTTTGCAGGGATTTTCCCCCACTTCTCGGGATATTGGGGAAAAAGTCAGTAGCGAAAGCCACAAAAATGCGATATTTCGCAAAGTGAAAAAAACAAGTCTGCCGGCATTGAACGGGCGGACGCAGAGGTAGAGCGGTGTAATTATGAACGCGATTAAATTCGTGACCCGTACCCGTGCGGGCATTGTAGAGCGTGGCGCTGTCGATGGGGACGAGAAAGGGTTCCTTATCAATGCGGCGGGCGATCAAGACATTTCCTTGAACATTTCCCAGTCCGATGTGCGCGGCTATGACCGTGCCGGGGACGACCTTTTGATCACGCTTGCCGACGGTCGGGTCATCGTCCTTGAGGGCTATTTCGAAAGCGACGCAGGTCGGCTTTTCCTCAGTTCCTACGGCTCGCTGAACGAAGTCAGCTTTGTCGAGGCCGATGGCGGCGCGTTGTTCGCGCAATACGGACCGACCGAAGAATGGGGCAAGTGGAGCCCCGAGGACGCGCTTATCTTTATCGACGAGCCCACCGTGGTTGCCGAAGCGCCCATCGTTGCCGATGACGGAAGCGAAGTCAGCATGTTGGCGGCCGGGCTGATCGGCATGGGCGGGCTGGGTGCAGCCGGACTTGGCGCTGCGGCGCTGGGCGGGGCGGCCCTGTTGGGCGGTTCCGGCGGCGGTGGCGGAGGCGGCGGTTCCTTTGGATGGACCCCTCCGACCGTTGACGATCCGGATGCCAGTTATGACATCGCGGGCGGCGATACGCCCAGCATCACGATCACCGGCACGGCCAATCCCGGTTCGGTTGTCGAGGTCACCATTGGCGGTGTGACCCTGACCGGGATCGCCGGGGATGACCGCACGTGGCAGATAGTCTTTGACGGCGAAAACTTTCCGCCCGATGGCATCTATGAAAACATTCCCGTCGTGGTCACGGATCCGGATGGCACGGTGACCAACCTTTATGGCCCGTCGTTCGAAATCGACACGACGCCTCCGCCGGTGGACGTGACCGACGGCACCGTTTCGACCGGCGTCCTTGTGAACGCCGACGACCAGAGCGACGGTGTCACCGTGACCGGCAAGGGCGAGCCGGGCACAACCATCACCATCGCCGTCGATGACACGACGCAGACAGGCGTTGTCGATGAAAACGGTGATTGGTCTTTTGACTTTGACGGTACGGTCTTTCCCGAAGGCACCTACGACAAGGACATCACGCTGGTTTCCACCGATGGGTTCGGCAACAGCACGACCGTTGTCGATGTGGTGGCCGTGGATACGCAGAACAGCGTTCACCTGACAAACCTACCGCTGACCGGCGATGATCTGATCGGTCAGGTCGAGGCAGATGCGGGCGTGACTTTCACCGGCACCACGGATGCCGGATCGACCGTGACCGTGACCGTCGAAGGTGTGACCGTGACGGCGACGGCGGACGTGGATGGCAAGTGGTCCGTCAATTTCGCTGCGGGCGACCTGCCCGAAGGGACCTACACCACCACGGCGCAGATCGTGTCCACCGACCCGGCGGGGAACGTGGCGACCTTGAGCCATAGCTTTGACGTCGACACGGAAATCACGCTTGCCGTGAACACAGGCGCGGTCGGCGGCGACGCCGTGATCAACGGGGCAGAGGCCGACGCCGGTGTGGTCGTGACCGGATCTGCCGAGGGTGGCGCCACGGTGGTCGTCTCCACCAATGGCACCAGTTTCACCACCACGGCGGATGCCTCCGGTGGCTGGACGATCGACATCCCCTCGGTCAGCCTGCCGCGCGGGTCAATGCCGCTGGATATTACGGCGACGGCCACCGATCACGCGGGCAACACGATCACCAAGTCGGGCACCGTCAGCATCGATACCGAGATCACCCTGTCGCTGCATACCGATACGGTTGAGGGCGATGGCGTCATCAATGCGGCAGAGGCCAGCGATGGCACGGTCCTGACCGGCAGCGCCGAGGCAGGCGCCAGCGTGGTCGTCACCGCGAATGGTTACAGCTATACGGCAACGGCGGATGCGTCCGGTGCATGGTCGGTGAACATCCCGGCGGTGAACCTGCCCTCGGGCACCACCACGATGGATATTTCCGCCATCGCGACCGATGCGGCGGGCAATACCGTGACCGCGACCGGCACTGTCGATATCGACACGGAACTTGCGCTGACCATTGATACCTCGGCGCTTGCCGTTGACGGGATCATCAACAGCACCGAACACGCGGGCATGGTCACCTTCATCGGCACCGGCGAACCGGGTGCCACGGTGACTCTGGAACTGTATGGCGAGAGCGTCACTGCGGTCGTGGCCGCCGATGGTAGCTGGTCCATGCCTTTCCCGGCGCATGTCCTGCCCACCAATGCGGGATCGCCTGACAGTATCGCTGTACTGGCAACGGTCACCTCGACCGATCCGGCGGGCAACATGGCCTTTGCCTCGGGCGGGTTCGAAATCGACGTGACCAACCATGTCGAGGTCTACACCTCGTCCGTCGAAGGCGATGGCGTCGTCAACGCGGCTGAACGTGCCGACGGCGTATTGCTGACAGGCTATACCGAGGCCACCGATGCAGGGTCTTCGGTCACTGTGACGGTCAATGGCACCGCCTATAACGCGACTGTGGATTTCAACGGAAACTGGTCCGTGGTCCTGCCCGCGTCAGAGATCCCCGAGGGCGAAACTTCGCTTGATGTCTTGGCCACTTCGATTGACGGGGCGGGGAATGTGGTTACGGCCACCGGCACCATCCAGATCGACACGACAACAAACGTTGCGGTCATGACCACCGGCGTCGAAGGCGACGGTGTCGTCAACGCGGCCGAGCGGTCGGACGGTGTGACCCTGACGGGCACTGCCGAGGCCGGCAGCACGGTCATGGTGACGCTGGGTACGGTGACGCATCAGGCCACTGTCGCCGCCGATGGCAGTTGGTCCGTGGATTTCGCCGCCGCCGAGATCCCGGCGGGCGAGCGTAGCCTGACCGTGACCGCCACCTCGACGGACCCCGCAGGCAATACCGCCACCGCAAACGGCACGATTGATGTCGATACGCTGGTGCGCAATTTTGCCATCACCTCGACGCCGGGTGGCGCGGATGCCGTCATCAACGCGGATGAGGCCGCGCAGGGGCTGGTCCTGACCGGGACGACAGAACCGGGTGGCACGGTGGCGATCACGCTGAACGGTCATACAGTGCAGGCCACCGTCGACGCGGGCGGCAACTGGACCGCCAGCTTTGATCCCGCACAGCTCCCCTCGGGGGAACAGACCGTCACCCTGACCGCCGTGTCGACCGATCCGGCTGGCAACACCGAAACCATCACCCAGCCGGTGACCATCGACACGGATGCGGGCACGCTGACCATCAGCCCCGACCCGGTGGAAACCGACGATGTCGTGAACTTTGTCGAGGCCTCGGACGGGGTGACGATCAAAGGCACCTCGGACCCGGGGCAGGTGGTCAATGTCACGATGAACGGCGTGACCCATGCCGTGTTGACCGATGCCTCCGGCAACTGGTCGGTGGACTACGCCCCGGGCGAGATCGCTCCGGGCACCTATACCGCGGATATTTCCGCCACGATCACGGACAGCGCGGGCAATGTGCTGACCCGTACCGACAGCGTGAAGGTGGATACCGAGGTTCTGAATTTTGCCGCTTCGACCACGCCCGTCGAGGGCGACAATGTAATCAACGCGAACGAAGCCAGCGACGGTTTTGTCCTGACCGGAACAACCGAACCGGGCGGCACCGTTTCTGTTACCTTCGAAGGTGTTACGCGCTCTGCCACGGTGGATGCCGCGGGCAACTGGTCCGTGGGCTTTGGCGCCGGGGATATTCCCGCCGGCGAAAAGAGCAGTTCGGCGGTGATCGACACCACGGATGCCGCGGGCAATACCGCGACGACCTCGGTAACATTCGACATCGACACCGAAGTGAACAGTCTGGCCATGTCCTCGGACCCGGTGACACCGGATGGCGTGATCAACGCCGCCGAGGCGGCGCAGGGCGTCACCCTGACCGGCGTGGTCGAGCAGGGATCGACCGTCACCGTCACGGTGGGGGGCATGGCGCATGTGGCCACCGTGGATGCCTCGGGCAACTGGTCGGTGGACATTGCATCCAGCGCCATTCCGACGGGCACACTGACCGCACCGGTGCTGATCGAGGCGGTGGACGCGGCGGGCAATACCCGCGCGATCAACGAAACGCTGAGCATCGACACGGATGCCCCGGACACACTGCACTGGACCGGCTATGGCCGCGATGGATCTGGCGTTGACCTGATCCGGACCGAGATCACCACCGACGATGTCTTTCTGGGTCAATTGACCGATCCGGCGGGCACGCCCGACGTGACGGCAGTGCCCATCGACACGACAACGGACATTCCGGCCATCGGGCAAAGCTATATCGACCTCACCGGGTCGGTGCCGGACGGCACGCATCTGGTTCTTGCCTCGACCGATCCGGCGGGCAACACCTCCGGGTCCTACCTCGTGACGGACGATCCGGCGACGAACACGGTGTTGATGTCCGACGACATTGCCAGCGCACTGTCCGAATTCCAGATCGACACCATCGACCTGCATTTCGCCGAGGACAGCAACCTGACCATCACCGAGGCGCAGATCAAGGCGCTGTCGGATCACACCGATACCGTTGTGATCCGTGGTGGCGCAGACGACAGCGTGACCATCACCGGCGCCACGGCAGAGGGCAATGATGGTAATGGCTTTAACGTCTTCAGTCTGGGTGACGCGACCCTGCTGATCGAGGATGACATCACGCAGGTTCACGGCGTCACGTAACCGCGTAATACGTACCGTTCGCAGGCCCGGCGCAGAACCGGGTCGCGGATCCCGCACATAACGATAATCGCGCCGAGACGGGGGCCCGAATGAGGATAGGCAGGCAAGCCCTGGGGCTGATTGCTGCGGCAGTCACGCTTTCGGGTTGCATGAAGGATATGGCGGTTCCGCGTTTCGGCGCAGGGACCAAGCCACCGGCGGAAGAAACCGTCACGCGCGCGGCCTTGGCGGCGCGCCCTGATCCCGCGCAGGCGGCGCCGGTCATTCATGCTTTGTCGCTGCGCGCCTCGGCGGTCGAGCCGGGGACACCCTACGCGCAGGTGGCGAACGCGGTGATCGCGTCCGACAACCGCGTTGCAGCAGCAGAGTTGCACGTGGCGCAACTGCGCGCCGCGGCGGCGAAATACAACTGGCTGCCTAGTATCGGGCCGCGCATCTCGCTGGATTCACTGGGGGCCTTTGTTGCCGATCTGGTGATTAATCAGGTTCTGTTCGACAATGGCCGCAAACAGGCGGAACGCGATCTGGCCAAGGCCAATGTCGAACTGGCCGCCGTCAAGCTGGTCGAAGATGGCAATGCCCGGGTCAACGACGCGCTGAAACTGTACCTGCGTGCCGAAGAAAGCCGCGAACTGGCGGCGCATCTGGATTTTGCCCTGAAAGACATGACCCAGTTCGAATGGATCATGAACGAAAGGGTGCGCGGCGGCGTATCGGACATGTCCGATCTGAACGTGTTGCGCCAGAAACTGGCCAGCATCCGCGCGCGCCGGGGTGAGGCCTTGGAAACCGCACGCACGGCGTTGGCGGAACTGGACGCCATGGCGGCCAGCCCCTTGTCCGATGTGCGCGGGTTGGGGGCGCTGCGGGAGGCCGCGGGCGGCGAGGCGCTTGGCGTGCTGCGCGCCCGTGTTGAACGTGACATCGCCGTGGCCGAGGCGCGCATCGCCCGGGCCAGCCATCTGCCCAGCCTTGTGGCCAGCGGATCGGTTGGCGACAGTGGGACGGTCGGCGGGTTGAACCTTGGCACGGATACGCTGTTTTCGCTGGGCACCGTTTCGGACCTGCGGGCAATCGAAGCCACGACAGAGGCCGCAGCCCGCCGCATCGGCGAGGCCAGCGAAACCGCCGAGCGCGCCATCCGCAGCCAGTCCAGCCAATTGGCGGCTTATACCCGTCAGGCCAAGGAGGCAGAGGTGCTGACCCGTCAGGCCAAGCAGAACCTTGATCTGTTCCAGCGCCAGTATGACGGCGGACAACGGCAGGTGATGGATGTGGTCGGGGTTTACGAAACCTATGCGGCGGCGCTCGAGTCTGCCATTTCGCTGAAATACAAGGCCGCGCGCGCCCGGTTGGAACTGGCCCGCCTGCGCGGTGCCCTTGCCGAGGGGGCACAACTGTGAGCCAGAATGTTTTTCAGGCAGCGGGAAAAGCGGGCAAGGCGATGTTGCGCGCAGTGCCCGCAACCGGTGCTGCAAATGCCGCGCGTCGGGCGCCGCGCCATACGGATCGCGCCCGCGCCCGCGCCAGCCTGATCCGCGTTCTGGCTGGCCGCCTTGGCGTCGAGGCCAAGCAGGCCGACATTCTCGAGGCGCTGTCGCCCCGTGCGCTTGATGGCGACCGCTACGACGGGGCTGCGCTATTGGCCGGGGTGCAGGCCGCGGGTCTGATCGCCCAGGTCGAAACGCCGGACAGCCTTGTGCCCGCGCTTTGGCCCGCGCTGGCCATGATGACCAACGGGCAGGCGGTGCTTGTGCTCTCGCAAGAGGGGCACAGCCTGACCATCTATGATGAAACCTCTGCCGCGCGTCGGTCCGAGGTGTCTCTGGACGAGTTCGGATCCGTCTTTACGGGAGAGCTTTTGCGGGCCGATGCCCCGGTGCAGGCGCTGTCGGATGTGCATGCGTCGGTCGATGGTCAGGCGCATTGGTTCTGGGGGCAGTTCCGCCGGTTCAGCAAGCATTTCGCCGAAGTGGCGCTGGGCAGTTTCGTCGCCAACCTTCTGGCGGTCTCGGTCGCGCTGTTTTCGCTTCAGGTCTATGACCGGGTAATTCCGCACCAGTCCGAAGCCACGTTGTGGGTTTTGGCGGCCGGTGCCTTGATGGCGCTTTTGCTGGAGGGGCTGCTGAAGGTCTCGCGCTCGCATCTTCTGGATGGGGCGGGGCGCCAGATCGAATTGGGCGTGCAGGGGTTGCTGATGAACCGGCTGCTGGGCATGCGTTCGGACCTGCCCGGCCGGTCGCCGTCACAGTTGTTTTCGGCCGTGCGGGAATTCGGATCGGTGCGCGAGTTCTTTACCGCCTCGACCGTGGGGGCGCTGGCCGACATCCCGTTCATCTTCGTATTTCTGCTGTTGGTCTGGTCGATCGCGGGCAGCGTCGTCTGGGTTTTGATCCTTGGCGGTCTGCTGATGGTCGTGCCGGGCTTTTTCATGCAGAAACGGATGATCCGGCTGACACAGGAAATGCAGGGCGCCAGCGCGCGCCAATCGCGCCTGTTGCAGGAATCCGTGGTCGAACTGGACACGATCAAGACCCAGCGCGCCGAAGATCGCTTTGTCCGCCTTTGGGAAGAACTGAGCGCGGTGCAGGCGCTGAAATCCTCGGATCAGCGCAGGCTTGCGGCCAAGCTGACCTTCTGGAGCCAGGGAATCCAGCAGGGCACCTATGTCGCTGCCGTCATCACCGGCACCTATCTTGTGTTTGCAGGCGAATTCACTGTCGGGTCGATCATTGCCGTCAGCATCCTGTCGTCGCGGACGCTTGCCCCGCTGACGCAGTTGTCCGGCATCCTTGCCCGATGGGGCAACGTCAAGGCGGCGCTGGACGGGCTGGACGCGATTGCAAATGTACCGCAGGACCGTTCCGAGGGGCGGCACTATCTGCGCCGCGAGGGGTTGTCGGGGAAATACGAACTTCGCGAAACCACCTACCGCTACGACCCCGAAGGCGCGACCGTGCTGGACCTGAACCAGCTTGCCATTCAGCCGGGACAGACCGTTGCCGTGCTGGGCGCCAACGGATCGGGCAAATCTACCCTGCTCAAGCTTTTGTCCGGGCTATATGCGCCCACCGGTGGCAAGGTTCTGGTGGATGGAACCGAGATGAGCCAGATCGAACCGCGCGACTTGCGCCGGTCCATCGGCTATCTGGGCCAAGAGGTGCGCCTGTTTCAGGGCACGTTGCGCGACAATCTCAACCTCAGCCTGTTGGAGCGTGACGACGACCGCCTGCTGGAAGCTTTGGATTTTGCGGGTCTTGGTCCGTTTGTCAAAACGCACCCCAAGGGGCTGGATCTTGATATTCGCGACGGTGGTGAGGGCCTGTCCGTGGGCCAGCGTCAATCCATCGGCTGGGCGCGGCTGTGGTTGCAGGACCCCGACATCTGTCTTTTGGACGAACCGACCGCGGCACTGGACCAGACGCTGGAAAAGACGCTGATCTCGCGGTTGGAAGGGTGGTTGCAGGGACGCACGGCGGTGATCGCCACGCATCGGGTGCCGATCCTCAGCCTCGTGTCGCGCACCTTGATCCTTGCCAACGGCCGTATGGTGATCGACGGGCCGCGCGACAAGGTGCTGGACCATCTGCGCACCACCCAGACGGGGACCGGGTAAATGGCCGCCACCAGCACAAATCTTGCCGCGCAACTGTCCAAGGATCTCAAGGGCCCGTCGATGACCATCTGGCTTTGCGCCGGGGCGGTCTGGGCCTTTATCCTCTGGGCCAACTTTGCTTGGCTGGATGAAATCGTGCGCGGCGATGGCGAGATCATCTCGTCCTCGCGCCCGCAGATCATTCAGAACCTCGAAGGCGGCATCCTGTCGGAACTGATGGTCAAGGAAGGCGACGAGGTGCTGCGCGGCGATGTGCTGGCGCGGCTGCACGGGACACAGTTTCAATCCTCCGTGGACGATTTGCAGGACCAGATCACCGCCCTCGAGATTCGACGCCTGCGGCTCGAGGCTGAACTGGAGGGGGCCTCGGTTGTCGAGGTCCCCCCTTCTTTGGCGCAACGGTCGCCACAGTTGGTGGCCTCGGAGCAGGCGCTGCTGGCCGCCCGACAGTCCGACTATTTCAAGCGGCGGCAAGGGGCCGACCGGGTGTTGGAACAGGCGGTTTCCGAACTCAAGCTGATGGAAGACCTGCTGGACAAGAAAGTGGTCGCCCTGATCGAGGTCACACGCGCCCGCAAGGCGCATGCGGACGCGCAAAAACTGTTTGACGAGATCGTCACACAGACGGAGCTGGTCCGGGCCGAGGAATATTCAGAGACGCTCAAGGAGCTGGCGACGCTGCAACAGAACCTCAAGGCCTCGCTGGATCAGTTGAACCGGACGGTGCTGACCTCTCCGATGCATGGCGTGGTCAACAAGCTGTCGGTGACGACGATCGGCGGCGTCGTGCGTCCGGGCGAAGAAATCATGCAGATCATTCCCGTCGACGAGGAACTGTATGTCGAGGCCAAGGTGCGCCCGCAGGACATCGCCAATATCCGCCCGGGCCAAGAGGCGACGATCAAGCTGACAGCGTATGACTACACGATTTACGGCACACTCAAGGGTCGGGTCGATGTGATCTCTGCCGACACTTTCAAGGATGAACGCCGACCCGAGGCAGAGCCTCACTACAAGGTGACGCTGCGGGTGGACATGTCTTCGCTCACGGATCGGCAGGTGGCCATGGAAATTCGGCCGGGCATGCAGGCACAGGCGGAACTGCACACCGGCGAAAAGACGGTTCTGCAATACCTGCTGAAGCCGCTCTACAAATCGCGTGAGGCCTTCAGGGAACCCTAGGCCTGATTAACGATCATCGGTTTTGCACCGCATCAACAACAAGAAAAAGCGTGAGGCAGCATGGTTGGTGAACAGAAACCGGGGGACGAACCGGAAGATGCAAGGCGGCGTGAGGCGCTTGCCAAATATTCCCGCAGCATTCTGGGGGGCAGCGCGGTCCTGCTGACGGCGCTGGACGCCCGTTCGGCTGCGGCGGCGCCGTCCACGAATTCGTCGAACTACAACGGCGGTCTGTGGGGCAATCACCCGCACGGCGGGCCGCCGGGGCAGGTCAAAAAACTCTGGTGAGCGCGGGGATCACCCGTCGGTGTCCATCCAGATCGTGACCGGACCGTCGTTGACAAGATGCACGGCCATGTCCGCGCCAAAGCGGCCGGTGGCAACAGACATGCCCTGAGCCTGCATCGCTCCGGCGAAATATTCATACAGTCTTTCGCCATCAGCGGGTGCGGCCGCCGACGAAAAGCCCGGCCGGTTGCCGCGCGAGGTATCGGCGGCCAGCGTGAACTGGCTGACCACCAGTGCCGATCCGTCGGTGTCGAGGACCGAGCGGTTCATCCGGCCCTCGTCGTCCTTGAAAATCCGCAGTTTGGCGATCTTGCCAGCCAGCTTGTCTGCCTCCGCCTCGGTATCGCCTTGCATGGCACAGATCAGCACCAGCACGCCCGGCCCGATTTCCCCGATCGTGGCACCGCCCACGTCAACCCGAGCCTGCGAGACGCGCTGGATCAGCGCCCTCACAGTTCGGTGTCCCATGGCGGGTTGGCGCCGGCCCGGCTGACGGTGACGGCAGCGGCACGCGCGCCAAGATCCGCCGCGAGAGACAGCGCCTCTTCCGTGGCTTCGGCCAGCGCGGCGCGGGTCAGCAGACCGGCCTGATGCAGCCCGCTGAGGAAACCGGCGTTGAAGGTGTCCCCAGCGCCGACCGTGTCGACAACCTCGACCCTGCGGGCGGGTACGCGTTTCGTGCCCCGCGCTGTGACCACGTCCACGCCCTCGGCCCCCCGGGTCACAAGGACAACCCGTGTTTCGCCGGACAAAAGCGACGCAGCATCGGTGCCCAGCCACTCCATGTCCTCGTCAGAAATCTTGATGATGTCTGCACGCGTCAGCATTCCGGCAAGGCGGCTGCGATAGCGGGCTTCGTCGGTGATGAAACCGGGGCGGATGTTGGGATCAATCATCACCACGCGGTCGCCGGCCGCGGCACAGAGCGCGGCATAGCTGTCGGCCTGCGGTTCGCTGACAAGGCTGATGCCGCCAAAGAACAGCGCCTGCGTTTCATCACCCAGCATTGGCAGGTCGCTTTCTGTCAGCATGCGCCCGGCGGTGTTTTCATCGTAGAAGGCATAGCGTGCCTGCCCGTCGGTCAGCGTGACAAAGGCCAGCGTGGTGGGGCGGGGCGAACGCGGGCAGAGGCTGAAATCCACCTTGGAGGCGCTAAGAGCATCGGCAAGGATCTGGCCAAAGAGGTCTTCGGACAGCCCGCCAAGGTATCCCGAGGGCGCACCCAGCCGCCCAAGCGCGATGGCCGTGTTGAACACGGCCCCGCCGGCATATGGAGCAAAGGCCTGTTCCCCGTCGACCGATGTGCGGGGCAACATGTCGATCAGAGCTTCGCCGCAGCAGAGGATCATGGCTCTCTCCCTATCCTTATGTTTGCGCTAACTGCTTCGCGCTCTCTACAGCGGAAGTATCCCCGCGTCAAAGCCTCAGACCTGCGCCGATCCTATTGGTTCATAGCGACCAGATAGCCAATACCACCGGCAATGATCAGGCCCAGCACCACGGCAAAGGCGATCTTCCATGCCGACCACGGGCGTTCCCCGCGCACACGGCCCGAACGGCCGTTGACCACGAAACGATAGCTTTTGCCACGGTATTTGTAGGCGGCCATCCAGACGGGCAACAGCACGTGTTTGAAGGTGATGTCCCGCATTTCCGTGTCGACATTGTGGACACGCTGACGATCTCCGCCGATGTCGAACTTGACGTCCCGGTGGATCTGTTGGTCCATCTTGGCTTTGGCTTCTGCAAAGCCTTCGTCAAGATCGACCTGATATCCTTCGGCCCGGAAGCCGGCAAGGAATTCGGGCCGATAGGGTTCCATCGCCGACAGGTCCCAAGGTTCCAGCGCGTCGGTGAACCGCTTGGGCAGCGCCTTGGAGGCCAACACCAGCACGTCATCAAAGAACCGTTTTACCCGGCCTGAAACAGGGGACCAGCGGATCTTTTGCACGCGCTCGGTTTCCGTTTTGCCGTCGCGCGTCACCTGCCGCGTTTCGTAATAGACGGTGCCGCGTTCCCCCCGGTAATCCGAGGTCGTGTCCGCATCGAAGGTCCAGTAGGGCACGTAAATGCCGGTCAGCTTGCGGCCCTTGCGGGCATAGGCCTGCAAACCGTTCGGAGCGAACCAGAGCTTGCCCAGCCATTCTGACATCGCCTCGCGCGCGGCTTCTTCGTCCAGTGCAAAGGGCAGCAGCCCGCGCGGTTTGATATGGCGATGTGTGCCGGTATCGGTCACGACCGGCGTGGCGCAAAAGGGGCATTCGGCGGAATGGACGTCCGGGTCGAATTCCACCTGCGCGGCGCAATTCGGACAGGTGGAAACCCGGGTTTCTTCCATCTCTTGCAGTGGCAGCAGGTTGTCGATGGCTGCCTTGAAATCCAACTCGCGAATGCCGCCGTCCCACGGGCCGGTGCTGTCGGCGATTTCGGCGGTGTTTCCGCAGTGCTCGCAAACCAACATCCCGCGGTCGGGGTCAAACCGGAAATCCGCGCCGCATTGGTCGCAGGGAAAACGATGTTCGTCGACCATGTCCTTCGGCGCGGCGGGCGGCGGTGTGTCGGAGGGCGGAGGAGGAGGCAGATCACTCATGCTGGAAAATACATCAAGCTGTTGGGTTTGGCCGCAGTCTTGCGCGGATCGGCCATCAGGAAAAGGAAAAAACTGCAAAACCCGAGAACCCTTGGCGCGGCCCGCCCCGGTCGTTAGCCTGCCCCGGGGTGACGATGGAGCGAAGCGGATGAAATGGGGCCTTTGCGTTTGGCTGATGGCGACGGCGGGCAATGCCGCAGCAGAACCCGTGACCTATGCCTTTGAATGGCAGGGCAGCGGCGGCTACGTGGTCAAAGGCGCGTTGCAGTATGACAGCGATGCGGTCACCGGCCCCTTCGTGCGGGAACACGACCTGGCGTGTTTCGTGATCGAGGGGAGGAAAGAGGGCGATCCGGTCGGGCGCTGGGCGCTGACCATGGTCAATGAACAAACCAGCTGGCGTTTGCATTTCGACCCGGCCACCGGCAGCTTTGTCGTGGATGGACAGGGGGTCTGGATGCCGCAGGCCTGGAACATGAACGGCGAAGGGGATGATTGCGGCCCCGGCGGTTTCGGGTTCAACATCGGCAACGCGGCGCAGGATATCTGCGTGGATGATACCCTGATCTTTGACAGTCAGGTCGCGCCGGATGTGCCCTTCCCGGCCGTTCGGGTCGAGCAGTTCGCCTTTCCGGGCGATGCCTGCAATGCCCCCGCGATGCTGAGTCTTTTGCAATGACCCCGAAGTGGTGCCGCAAAGTGACCGAGCCGGGGGTCAGCCGGCGGTCTTGACCGGCGCGTGACGCTCCCAGAAATCCACGGCTTTTGCATAGGCCGTGGCATCAACCGGCTGTCCGGACCCGCCTTCGGCGCGGCCAAGCGCATTGCGCCATTGGGTGATTGGGGGCATGGGCGGTTCGGTCGGCTCCAGCGTGCCGATGATCGACACCACGCACCAGTCACAGTCGGGGACAGCCTGATCTTCGGGATAGTCCGCGGCTTCGGCCAGCATCTGCGCATGGCTGTACAGGATCACATCCAGCCATTCGGCCCGTGGTGCGCCGCCTTCGAACCAGCGTTCCAGCACGGCCATCTCGCCCTCGCGCCGGGCGCGGTAGCCGCTGCGCAAAAGATGGGCGTTGTCCGCGGTGATCGGGGCAAAACCGCAGCGCGTGGAGGTTTCATTTCGCAGGAACAGGTGTTTGCAGAAAGGCGCATAGCCATCGACCAGCGGAACGCCCGCGGCGACGGCCTCGTTGCACCGGCGGGTCAGATCCTCGGGCGAAAGCCCCACGATCCGCGTACCGCTGGCGCCCAGTTCCCAGTTGCGGCGGGCGAAGTCGGTCATGGCAATGCGCAAGAGGGGATCCTTTTCGGGGCTGGCTTGCCGGGGCGTCACAGGCGCTCCGGCAAGCTTGTAGGCGTTTACATAGGCGGCGGAGGCGGCGGCATCACGGTAAAGAGCTGTGCCAGTTCCGGCACCTCTCCCGCGCGTTTCCAGCCGTCCTGCCCTTGTGTCCATGCGTGGGTTTCGCGGGTCAACTCGCCAGTGGCGACCATCTTGCCAAGGTCCGCTTTGGAAAACGGCCCCGAGGTCTGGCCGTTCTTTGCAAGGTGCCAGACGTGTTCGACCGGCGGCGGTGGCGGGGCCATCGGCGCGGCTTGGGGCTGTGCATGTTGTGGCGCTGCACCCCAAGGTCCTTGCTGTGCCATGGAGTTGGCCATCTGCATGCCCATCCCGGCACCAAAGCCCATGCCCATGGATTGATCCATGGCGCCACCCTGACCCATGGCCTCGGCGGCCTTCCACTTCATGTGGTCGTCAAGGTTGCCCGCGATCCCGCGCGAGGTGCGCGCGTCCAGCGCCTTTTCCACCGCAGGGGGCAGCGAGATGTTTTCGATGTAGAGTTCGGACAGTTCCAGACCGTATTGGTGGATCACCGGGTCGATCGCCTTGCGGATCAGCTCGCTGACCTCGCCGGTGTTCGCGGCCATGTCCAGCACCGGGATGCCCGAGGCGGCGATGTCCTTGGAAAACTCCTGCACAATGACATTGCGGATCTGAAAGCTGATCTCGTCCATGGTGAATTCGCCGTCGGTGCCGACGATTTCAGTCATGAACAGCGCCGGGTCCGCGACCTTGATCGCGTAGGTCCCGAAGGCGCGAATGCGGGTCGGCCCGAATTCCGGGTCGCGCAGCATGATCGGGTTCTTGGTGCCCCACTTGAGGTTGGTGAAGCGGTTGGTGTTGACGAAATAGATCTCGGACTTGAACGGCGACTGGAAAGCGTGGTCCCAGTGCTGAAGCGAGGTCATGATCGGCATGTTGTTGGTCTCGAGCATGTAGAGACCGGGGGTAAAGACATCCGCAAGCTGGCCTTCGTGGACAAAGACCGCCGCCTGTCCTTCGCGGACCGTCAGCTTGGCGCCGTACTTGATTTCATGGCCTTCGCGTTCGAACCGCCAGACCATCGTGTCGCGGGTGTCATCCGTCCAATGGATGACGTCGATGAATTGACCTGACAGGAAATCCCAAATGCCCATGTCTTTTCTCCCTTAATCAGCTTGGGCCGCCCGAGCCCATCAGTTCCGCCGCCCGGCTGCGCACGATGGGCAACGCCTCTTCGGCAGTCATGCCCGGCTTTAGCCGTTGATCGTAAAGGATCTTGAGCAACAGTTCGTCATGGCCGGTGAGCAGTGCAAATTCGTCGTCGTCGTTAAAGATCGACGGCCGCGCGCGTGGGCTGTCATTGGTCAGCCCCATGCCTTGTGCCAGTTCCTCGTGGATACACGAGCGGCGCAACAGTGGCGGATGTTCGGAACGGATCACCGCGATGGCGGTGCCATAGTCATAGCCGCCACGGCTGCGCGAAAAGGCCACCACCACGCAATGAATGCTGCGCGGCAGGTTGTCGAAGATACGCAGCGCGTTGGGGTTCACGTCAGGCACGATCTGACGGATGCGCGGGGCGATCCGGGCGCTGTCGTCCTCGGACATGAACAGCACGTGATAGTTCGCCCCCTTGTCGACCATCGAGATCGGATGGCCGGTGATCCGCGACAGCCGTGCAGCATACGAGGCGACCTCGGCCTTGGAGTCCGCGATCTGATCTTGCGGAACCCCGGGGCCGAATTCCGTCGTCATGCGGACGGGCACCGTCCATTTCTTGATCGCGCTGGGCGCACCCGAGGATGGCCGCAGGCCGGCACCGCGTTCGTATTCTTCTTCAAGCGCGACGGCCGCGAAATTGCGCACCAACATGGTATCGGTAAAAGCCGTGTCCGGCCCCCCGCCGTCGGTGCGCAACAGGCCGCGCGCCAGCAGGTCGCTTTGCACACGGTTATAGTAATTGGCCAGCGCAATACTGGCGCGTGAGGGTTCGACCGCCGCCGGTTTTTCCGGCGGGGCCAGCGCGGCAGGGCGTGCCGCCGGTGTGACAGAGGTCTTGCGCGGAGCAAGTTGCGACCCGAGGCACCCTGACAGGATCAGGGCGGCCCCAAGCGCCGATGCAATTTTCAGGCCGCCCTTCATTGCGTTCCTCAGTTCGGGACCGAACCGGAGGCGTCGCGACGGGAGGTGGCCGAGGCCAGCGTGTCGCGCAGTTCCGATTCCATCTTCTTCAGTTCTTCCTCGGCCTTGGCGCGGCGCGCCTTGCCTTCGTCCGCGATCTGAAGGCTGTCCTCGATCGTGGCGATCAGGTCGGCGTTCGCCTGCTTGACGGCCTCGATGTCAAAGACACCACGCTCCATCTCCTGACGGATCATCTTGTTGCTTTCGCGCAGGTTGGCGGCGTTCGAGGTCAACAGTTCGTTGGTCAGATCGTTGGCGTCGCGTACGGCCGCCGCGGCCTCTTTCGACCGCTGGATGGTCAGCGCCTGGGCAAGCTGGGTTTCCCAGAGAGGCACGGTGTTGACGAGGGTCGAGTTGATCTTGGTGACCAGCGACTTGTCGTTTTCCTGGACAAGCCGGATCGACGGCAGCGATTGCATAGTGACTTGCCGGGTCAGTTTCAGGTCGTGAACGCGGCGTTCCAGATCATCCCGGGCGGCGCGCATGTCGCGAAGTTCCTGCGCCATCATGACCGCATCGTTTTCCGGCGCAGCCTGGACTTCGGCCTCCTTGGCCGGGATGGTAACGGTGTCCAGCTCTTCGAGCTTGGCCTCACCGGCGGCGATATACAGCGCCAACTCGTCGTAGAACTGGAGTGTCTTTTCATACAGCAGGTCCAGCGACTTGATGTCTTTCAGCAGCACATGCTCGTGCTTCAGAAGGTCGTCGGTGACCTTGTCGATCTGGCCCTGCACGGTTTCGAAACGGGCGGTGAACTTGGCAAAGGGCGCAGCGCGACCCAGCAGTTTTTCCCACCAGCTGCGTTCGCGGCGCACATCCAGCTCTGAAACCGAAAAGCCGCGGATCGTTGTCACGATGTTGCGCAGGCTGTCGCCCGCCGGACCCACGTCCTTGTTGCGGACATCGGTCAGCATGGCCTGACTGATTTCCTGCAATTCCGCCTGCGCGGCAGAGCCGAACGAAACGATCGAATTGGTATCGCCCATGTCCAGCTCGTCCATCCGGGAGCGGATTTCCGAGCTGACCTCAGCCGGGGCATCCTTAAGCGGCACGACGGCATTCGCCTCGACCGGTTCGGGCAGGACGACGGCGTTGACCTCGTCGACCAGGGCTAGGGTCTTCTCGGCTTCCTGACGAATATTCTCAGACATGGGATCCCCCGTTCAATAAATTCATCTTCTGTCGAGGTGAACGCCTTCGCGTTGCAGCCGGTCGCGCAACACCTCGATTTCCACGTTCAAGTCTTCGTTATTGTCTGCCAGCAGCTTGTCGATCTTCTTGTCAAAGCTTTCTTCGAGATCTGTCAGCAGCATCATGTAATCGCTTCGCGCGTCGCGGTCCTGTTGGCGCGAAAAAATATCGGCAAACTTCACCGTCGCGTCACGCGCGCCCATAAGATAAACGCCAAGGAACTTCTTGGCGCCGGTCAGATCACGCGGATCTTCCTCGACGGTGCGGATCATCTCACGCACCTTGACCACGAACCGGTCCACGCGGGTTTCCACCTGACGGTCGCCTGCGCGTTTCACCGCGTCGGTCATGGCAGTCAGATAGCTTTCGGCCTCATCCACCACCTTGGCCACGCGATCCTGCGTGAAGGTGTCGATGCCTTCCATTCCCTTGTCTTTCATCGGGTCGATGCCGAATGCGCCAAGGTGCAGGATACCTGCCGCGCCACCAAAGATCAGCGGCGCCAGCAGGCCGGGCTCCGACCGCCATGCCGCGATTCCGGCACCAATGCCGCACAGCGCGGCGGCAAAGATCTTGCGTGGGATAGCCGGACGTCGCGCGACCTTGCGGTCGTGAAAGGCCGCTTCGGCGATCAAACCGTCGCGCAACAGCCATGCGCCAAGGATCAGCGATGCGGCCCCGGCAAGCCCTGCGGCCATGCCGATGGCACCGTCATTGATCGAAAGGATCGCCAGAACGACGCCGGGAACAAAGAGAACGTTGGACCGTGCCCCCGCCGGTGACACACGTGCGCCGTGATAAGCCGGACGCTCGTCATGCGGGCGCGCATCGGGGCCGTCAGACTTGCCGTCGGGGCTGAATTTTCCACCAAACCGCTGGGCCATGGGTTCAAAGCCCTCCCAGCCAACCGGTTGCCACTCCGAAAAGCAGCACGATCAGCAGGATATAGCTCACCTTTTGCAAGGCGTTACCAGACATCGCACTCCCCGGGTATCGGCGCTTGCCTGCGCCTTTTCACTCAGCAACTTAGGGGCAAAATGCTGCGCTTGCTAGGGGGAAGTCCGACCCGAACGGCTCAGGCGGCGGATTCCCGTGGCATCCGGTCGATGAGCATGTCCGCCTGCCGTTCAAAGGCATCCCGGGCGCCCCGGACGCCGTTGTGAACGGCAAAGGCCTCGAAGCTTTCGGTCATGACCTCAAGCTTGGCAAGAAAGCGTCGGCGGGCAAAAGCCTTGCCCTGACCGGTCCACGCGGTTTCCAGCCGGCGGACCTCTTCGTCGAGGATCGCGATGACCTTGCGCACCGGCCGGTCAAGGCGCGCCGAGGTTCGGGCGTCATCCGTGGTTTGCCGCATCGGGCGCAGCACCAACCGGCGCGCGGCCTCGATTTTCAGCGTCAGGGCCGGATCCTCCAGCGCGGCAATCCGGTCGACCAGCGCAGCCATGGCGGTTTCGGCACTGTTCAGGGCGGCCACCTGCCGGGCGCGCTCTGACCCCTTGTTGCGCATCGGGTCCAGCCCAAAGGCGGCAATCGCAAGGCCGACGGCAATCAGACCCGCCAGCGCGGGCATCCAGAGATTGTCGTATTTGTGGCCGGCAAGAACCATCACGACAAAGCCGATCATCAGCGATCCGATCACCTTGCGCGGGATGCGGGGGGCTTGGGCCACCTCTGCACGGGCATAGTCGTGGTGAACCTGTTGCCCCGAAGCGATCAGGCGCAGGGCCAAGGAAAAGACCCACATCAACGCGATTGCCGTGGCGATCCCGGCAAAGGATTCCTGAAAAACCCAAAGCAACAGGGGAAAGGCAGCGAGGAAGAGAAAGTTCAAACCGAGGTCAAGCTGCGCGCGACTGTCGGACAGTCGTCCGGTCTGTTCCCCGGTTTCTGCTTTTGCCGTCTTGTCGATCTGCGCCTGCGCCATTGTCGGCCCCCTCAGGTATAGCTCATGATGAAGATCATCAGCCACAGCGCGAAATAGGCGACGTGCCGGGTCAACTGACCGCTTTGTCGGGCATGTCGAGCATAGGTCTGGACCGCATCAAAGGTGTCCAGCGCGACCATGCGCAGGTTTCCGACGACCAGAAGGGCCGAGGCCAGTAGAATCGCGAGGGCTATGAAAGTTGTCACCATGAGGACAACTTTCGTGTGAAACCGGGCGAAACCGGGGCAATCGTCAGGAAAAAGAAAGAAAAGTTAACAGAAGGTTGCCAAACCCTGTGGGTTTGGCGCCGCGTTAACCCTTTTTCGGCGGTCGCCGCCGCGTGACATTTCGCTTTGGCGGGCGAGAGGGTTTGGCCGTTCCGGTGGGCTTTTCCGCATCAAGGCCAAGCTGGTCTCGCAGGATCTTGCGGCGGACTTCCTGCACTTCGCCCTGTTTCATCTGACCAAGCTGGAACGGTCCGTAGGACACCCGGATCAGGCGGTTCACCGTCAGGCCGATGTCGGTCATGGCGCGGCGGATCTCGCGGTTCTTGCCTTCGCGCAGGCCAACGGTCAGCCATGCGTTTGCGCCCTGCTGCCGGTCTAGGCTGACCTGCATCGGCTGGAATTTCTGGCCGTCAACCTCGATCCCGTCGCGCAGGGGTTTCAGCATGTCGTCGGTCGGTCGTCCGTTCACCCGGACCCGGTACTTGCGCAGCCAGCCGGTCGAGGGCAGTTCCAGCTTGCGCTTGATGCCGCCGTCGTTCGTCAACAGCAGCAAACCTTCGGAGTTGAGATCCAGCCGGCCGACGCTCATGACCCGGGGCAGGTCTTCGGGCAGGTCGTCGTAGATCGTGGGGCGGCCCTGTTCGTCGCGGGTGGTTGTCACCAGTCCCGTTGGCTTGTGGTACAGCCACAGCCGTGGTTCTTCCGGGGCTTCCAGCGGCGTGCCGTCGACGGTGATCTTGTCCTTGTCCGTGACGTTCAGCGCGGCGCGGTCGATCGTCTTTCCGTTCACCGTCACGCGGCCTTCTTCGATCATGCGTTCGGCCTCGCGTCGGCTGGCGCGGCCGGCACGGGCAATGACCTTGGCGATTCGCTCGCCCTTGGGGGTGGTGTTCTCCATGAGGTTCCATAACGCAGGGCGGCGTCGGGGGAAAAGCCGCTTTGAAGCACCTTCCCCCGCTTCTCTGCCCGCGTTAACAGGTGCCATGACCTTCCGCAGCCACATGGACATCGCAATGGACGAGGCGCGCGCAGCCGCCGCCCGTGGCGAAGTGCCGGTTGGTGCGGTTCTTGTCGCCCCCGATGGCAAGGTGATCGCACGGGCCGGGAACCGGACCCGCGAATTGAACGATCCCACCGCCCATGCCGAGATGCTGGCGATCCGTGAGGCCTGTGCCCGGCTGGGGGCGGAACGTTTGCCTGACCATGATCTGTACGTGACGCTGGAGCCATGCCCCATGTGTGCCGCCGCCATCGGGTTCGCCCGCATCAGGCGATTGTATTACGGGGCATCGGATCCGAAATCGGGCGGGGTCGGGCAAGGGCCGCGGGTGTTTTCGCACTCCCAGTGCCACCATGTCCCCGAGGTCTATGACGGCATCGGGGGCGAGGACGCCTCGGCCCTGCTGCGTGAATTTTTTGCGGCGCGGAGGTAGCGCATGGCCCGAGTGATCCTGTTCAACAAGCCGTTCGGCGTGCTGTCGCAATTTACCGACAAGGGCAATGCGGACAGCCCGCGCACCACCCTGTCCGAGTTCATCGATGTTTCCGGCGTCTATCCTGCGGGGCGGCTGGACCGGGACAGTGAGGGTTTGCTGGTGCTGACGGATGACGGGCGGTTGCAGGCGCGGATTGCCAGTCCCAAGTTCAAACGGCCCAAGAGCTACCTTGTGCAGGTCGAAGGCACGCCGCAGCCGGACCAGATCGAAGCGTTGCGCAAGGGTGTCACGTTGAAGGATGGACCGACCCGGCCCGCGGGTTGCGTGGCGCTTGACCCGCCCGATTTGTGGCCACGCGTACCGCCGGTGCGTTTCCGCAAGACCGTGCCCGATGCCTGGTTACAACTGACGATCACCGAGGGCCGCAATCGGCAAGTGCGCCGCATGTGCGCCCATGTCGGCCTTCCGTGCCTGCGGCTGGTGCGCTGGTCTGTCGGTGACTGGACGCTGGACGACCTCCCGCCGGGAGAATGGCGGGAGGCCTGACGCTCGGTTCAGATCCACTTCGCCAGCGGTGGAAGGCTCATCAAAACGGCATTGGCGTCATGGCCGGTGGCCAGTCCGAACTTGGTGCCGCGGTCATAGACGAGGTTGTATTCGGCATAGAGGCCCCGGTGGACCAGTTGTGTCTCTTTGTCGGCCTCGGTGAAATCCTGCACCCGGCGCTTTTCGACCAGCGGCAGAAAGGCGGGCAGGAAGGCGCGACCGATGTCCTGTGTCAGGGCGAAATCCGCTTCCCAGTCGCCGGAGTTGCGGTCGTCCATGAAGATGCCGCCGACGCCGCGGGCGCGGTGGCGGTGCGGGATATAGAAATACTCATCCGCCCAAGCCTTGAGCTCGGGGTAGAGCGTGTCGCCATGCGGATCCAGATGCGCCTTTTGCGTGGCGTGGAAATGCGCGGTGTCCTCATCGTATTCGATGCAAGGGTTCAGGTCCGACCCGCCGCCGAACCACCACGCCCCCGGGGTCCAGAACATACGGGTGTTCATGTGGACGGCGGGGCAATGCGGGTTCTGCATATGGGCGACAAGGCTGATGCCCGAAGCCCAAAAGCGCGGGTCCGCCTCGATCCCCGGCACGCCGCGCGCGGCCATGGCCTTTTGCGCGGCCTCGCCAAGGGTGCCGTAAACGGTGGACACGTTGACGCCGACCTTTTCAAAGACGCGCCCGCCGCGCATGACGCTCATCAACCCGCCGCCTGCATCCGAGCCGTCGTCTGAGGCGCGTTTGGTTTCCGTCACTTCAAAGCGACCCGCGTCCATGTCGGAAAACGGACCGACGGCATGGCTGTCCTCCAGCGCCTCGAAGGCCGCGACGATCTCGTCGCGCAGCTGGCGGAACCATTGACTTGCGCGGGTCTTTTCAGCGTCCATCATGCGGAATTCTCCCTTTTCAGGGAGGTGTAGGCCAGCCCGGCTGCGGGAACAAGAAGGCTCAGTGCGCCGGGGCGGCCACCGGATCCAACAGCGTACGGCCGCCGTCGACGGTCATGATCTGCCCGGTGACAAAGCCCGCACCTTCGCAGGACAGGAACTGCACCGACTCGGCCAGTTCGCGCGGGGCGGCGATCCGGCCCAGCGGCGTATGTTCTTCGATATCCGAGCGATAGCTTTTGTGCTCGCGCAGCGTGTCCTTGAGGCTGGCGGACATGACCGAACCAAAGGCCACGGCGTTGACCCGGATGCGATGCGGCGCCAGCGCCACCGCCATCGAGCGGGTCATCTGGTCCAGCGCCGCACAGGAAACGGAATAGCCCAGAAGCTCGGGGTGGGTGCGGCGCGCGGCGATGGACGACAGGTTCACGATCGCACCGACCTGGCCTTCGTCTTGTCCTTCGGCCTGTTTGATCATGCGTTTGGCCACCAACTGAGTCATGCGATAGGCGGTGGTCAGGTTCTGCGTCATCAGGGTCTCGACTGTATCATCCTCAAGATCCAGCGGATCCGAGGTCAGCAACTGGCGCGAGCCGTTGATCAGGATGTCGACACGGTCGAAGGCATCCAGCGTCGCCGACAGCAGGTTGGCCATGGTCAGCCGTTCCCGCAGGTCACCGGCAAAGTAGCGGATCGCGCTTTCGTCGGTTTCGTCACCGCATTCCTTGTAAAGCTGCGGCTCGTCCATGTCGGCGAGCATGACGTTTGCGCCCTTGTTGGCGAAATGCCGGGCGATAGCCAGGCCGACGCCGTTCGCAGCGCCGGTGACAATCGCGGTCTTGCCTTCGATGGAGAAACTCATTGGGGGCCTCGTGAAGGTTGCCCGGTCAAGCTAGCCGGGATCAGCGCCGCTGGCGAGTGGGCCGCGCGGCGTGCAGGATCTTGAAGCGGTTGTCGCCGCCAATCTCTGACGACTCTCGGAACGAGTCGGCAAGCGCGGCCTCATAAGGCAAGTGGCGGTTGGCGACAAGCCAGAGCCGGCCGTGCGGCGCCAGCAGGCGCGCCGCCGAGGCGATAAAAGCACGGCCCAGATCGGGATCTGCCTTGCGTCCCTGATGAAAGGGCGGGTTCATGATGACGCCGTCCAGCGTCGGCGAAACCGTCCAATCCGTGGCGTCGGCCCAGTGGAACCGCGCGCGCGGATCGCTGACGTTTTCGCGGGCGCAATCCAGCGCGGCTTTCTCGGCCTCGACAAGATGCAATTCGGTGATGCTGTCGTGGCCCAGGATCTGGCGCGACAGCCAACCCCACCCGGCACCAAGATCAGCAAACCGACCCTTGAGATTGACCGGCAGCGCGGCGGCCAGCGCCTGCGAGGCCGGATCCGGGCCATCGGCGGAAAAGATCCCCGGCGCCGTCAGATCGCCAGAGGACAGGCGCGCCGGTTCGCGGAACCAGTCCGACAGATCGGTGCCCCCGTCGAACCACAGGCATTTGCCATGCGCCTTGGACACCTGACCCTGAATGGTAACGCGGCTGCGAAGGGCCTTGGCCAGTGCCTCGATTCCGTCGGTCTTGGCGCCATTGACCACGACCAAACCGCCCGGTGTCAGCGCGCTGGCGCGGGCGATGCGGTCCTCGGCCAGATCACGGGCGCGCGGCAGGGTCACGATGGCCGCGGCATAGGGGCCTTCGGGTGAGGTTCGGGCTGTCACTCCACGGCGCAGCCACGCCGCATGGTCGGGAAAGCAGGTCTGGATAACGTCGATGCGCGACGGGTCCAGCCCGTCCAGCGCGACGTCGCCGGGCGCGCCGATCAGCGCGATGGACCCGCTTTCCGGCAAGTCGAGGCCACCGGAGGCGAGGGCGAAGGAGAGACGATCTGCTGACATGGGGCGGAATGGCGCGGGGGCCTATTCCTTCTCCATCGTGCATTGCAGAGGGTGCTGGTGGCGGCGGGCGAAATCCATCACCTGACCAACTTTGGTCTCTGCGATTTCATGGCTGAAGACGCCGACCACGGCGACGCCTTTCTTGTGAACGGTCAGCATGATTTCGAACGCCTGGGCATGGGTCATGCCAAAGAACCGCTCCAGCACATGCACGACGAATTCCATGGGCGTGTAATCGTCGTTCAGCAGCAGCACCTTGTACAGCGGTGGCCGCTTGGTCTTGGGCTTTGTCTGAACGGCAACGCCGGCGTCACCCTCGCCGTCATCGGGCGTGGTGCCGGTCATCGTGAACGTCCGTGTGATGGGGGCGTCGGTCATCAGGGCAATCGCGCTTTGGGTTTCCGTGTTCGGCCCCTGTATATAGGGTGAGAGGCATTGCCGAAAAGGGGGCCGTTCGGAGCTGCATACAAGATGGCGGGAAAACTTCAAACAATCGGTTTCGATGCCGACGATACGCTGTGGCACAACGAACGCTTTTTCGTGCTGACACAGGAGCGATTCGCAGACCTTCTGCGGGATTACGCAGAACGCGACCACCTTGCCGAGCGCCTGATCGAGGCAGAGCGGCGCAATATCGGCCACTATGGGTTCGGCGTGAAGGGATTCGTCCTGTCGATGATCGAAACCGCCATCGAGGTGACCGAGGGGCGGGTTCCGGCCTCTGTCATCTCCGAGTTGATGGCGGCGGGGCGCGAGATGCTGGCGCATCCGATCGAATTGTTGCCCCATGCGCGCGAAGCGGTCGAGGCCGTGGCCGAAACGCATCACCTTGTCCTCATTACCAAGGGCGACTTGCTGCATCAGGAGCGCAAGCTGGCGCAATCCGGGCTGGGCGAGTTGTTCGACGGCGTCGAGATTGTTTCGGACAAGCAACCCCAGACCTATGCGCGGATCTTCGGGCCGTTGCCCGGCGGGGCCGAGGCCGCCATGATGGTAGGCAACTCGATGAAATCCGATGTTGTGCCGGCGATCGAGGCAGGGGCCTGGGGCGTTCACGTGCCACATGACCTTGCCTGGGCGCTGGAGCACGCCGAGCCTCCCGAGGCCCCCAGGTTCCGCAGCGTGACGGATCTAGGGGATCTGCCGGACCTCGTGGCCGAGATCGGCTGAGTCCCGTGGGGACCTTGCGAGTCGCCACATTTCCGCCTCAATTCGCCACAATCCCGCCGCATTGGCCGGTCTTGGGGCTTGTTTCCGGGGAAAACGCAAGATGTTGCGGCTGCCCCTTGGTAAATATCATTAAAAATCAGGGCATTGCGGCCTTCTCTTGAAGCCTTTCTCGTGTTAGCATCCTATTAACCATGGAACCCGCAAAATGGGTCCGGGACAAAAGCAACAACCCCAACCGAAAAATCGGGGGGACGAGGCAGAAAGGCAGTGTATCGTGACGGGACGTCGCAGGCAGACGGGCCATTGTGGCCTGTATCTCTTCATGTTCGTGTGGCTGGTGGTTTTGTTGCCGCTCAGCGTATCGGCAGCGCCCTACGCCGCCATGGTGATGGACGCACGAAACGGGAAGGTGCTGCATGCGCATAACGCGGACACGCGGCTGCATCCTGCCTCTTTGACCAAGATGATGACGCTGTATATCGCCTTTGAGGCGGTACAGAACGGCGAACTGACCATGGACACGCTGATCACCGTGTCCCGCAAGGCCGCCGCCGAAGAGCCGTCCAAGCTGGGCTTGCGGGCGGGACAGAAGATCAAGCTGCGTTATCTTGTGCGTGCGGCGGCCGTGAAATCCGCCAATGATGCCGCCACCGCCATTGCCGAAGGGATCGAAGGATCCGAGGCGGCCTTTGCCCGCCGGATGAACCGGACGGCCAAGGCGATGGGGATGACCCGCACGACCTTCAAGAATGCGCACGGCCTGACCGAAAGTGGCCACCTGTCGACGGCGCGGGATATGACCATTCTCGGGCGGCACGTGATCTATGACTACCCGCAGTACTACAATCTTTTCTCTCGCAAGACGGCAGATGCGGGTGTGCGGAAGGTCAGCCATACCAACTCGCGCCTGCTGAGCTCTTATCGGGGGGCCGACGGGATCAAGACCGGATACACCCGCGCGGCGGGGTTCAACCTTGTTGCCTCGGCCGAACGCGGCAGCGAGCGGGTGATCGCCACGGTTTTTGGTGGCCGGTCCACGGCGTCGCGCAATGCACGCGTGGCTGAGCTTTTGGATCTCGGGTTCAAGGAATCGCCGAAATGGGCAAAGAAGCGTGACCCCAAGCGTCCGCCCTATCTGGGCAAGGGGGCAGGGGCAGGCGGCATCGTCGTGGCCAACACCTCTGACCCGGCCCCCGGCACGCGCGCCAAGTCGATTCGCGTGGCCTCGGCCGCTGTGACCCGCAGCTTGCGGCCCATGGCACGCCCGGGCAGCACCGTAGACCCGGCAGCGGTTGCGCCGTTGGTGGCCCGCGTCGAAGAAGACATCGAACGCGAACTGATGGAGGTTGCGCAGGTGTCGGACACCGCACCGGTGGCCGAACCGCCGGACGTGACCGAGATAGCCGTCGCCGCACCAGCCGAATCGCGCAAGCCAGTGCAGCGGCCCGTGGCAATGGCCGCCGCCGCGACGCTGAATTTCAAAGATACACCAACCCCCGCCCGCGAGGCCGAGGTTGTCACACGTCTGTCCACGTCAGGTGGGCGGCACTGGGGCATCAATATCGGCCGTTTCCCCAGCGAATACACGGCACAGAAGATCCTGCTGAAAACGGCGCTGAGCGAAACGGCTACGCTGGACGGTGCCTCGCGCAAGGTTGTTCGCGGCAAGACCGGTTTCGACGCCACCTTCATGGGGCTGACCCGCGACGGGGCCGAACTTGCCTGTCGGCGTCTGCAAGCGCGGCAGATGACCTGTTTCATGGTTGGACCCGGCTGATCCGGGGGGGCATTGGACATGAAAAAGCCGGCCGCGTTCAGACGTGGCCGGCTTTTTCATTTTGTGGGGGTCAGCGGACTGTTTCGAGGATCAGTTCGATGACGCTCATCACCCGTTCCACACGGCTTTCTTCGGACAGCAGGTCGGCGACAAGGGCACGCAGTTCATTGCTGGTCTGAAGATGACGCGCCTGCGCGTAAGAAATCACGCCGATCAGGTCATTGGAGGGGCAGACGCCCTCGCGATATTCCCAGACCGTACCATTCAGGGCCGAACGCGCCTGTAGGCCACAGCGGCGTTCGGGCGGCACGTCCTGCCAGAACAGTGTCATGATATCGACAAGGGCCGAACTGTCGTTCGAGAAATAGTTGTGCGCCAGCATGTCATCGCCCAGCGAGGTCATGTCGATGCTGTCGAATGCCGGGTGAGACAGCAGCACGTCGCCACCCAGACCGGCGCGCGGTGCCGAACCATGCAGCTTGCGCGAGGACACCAGCGCCCAGTCCGTCGACGAGGCATAGAGCGTCATCCGCCGCGCGAGCGGCGAGAAGGTGCCCGCCATGGCGCTGAACAGGTCCGCGTCGACGTCTGGCGCGGCAAACATGACCTGATGGAGGATCGGCTGGTCTCCGGGCCGGGCATCGCGGCGCAGCGCCATGATTTCAAGCGCGTCGGTCAGGGCGCGGTTGCCCATCGAATGCGCCACGACGTTGATCGACCGCGCGCCCGAGCGCAAAACCAGATCTTCGAGAAAGCGCGCCAGACGACGGCCCGACAAACGCACCACCGCCGCATCGGCGTTATAGCCGATGGTGGTGTCGCGAGAGGGCCATGAGAACAGCACCGGCACCGTGCCGTTGCCCATGTCGTGTACCATTTGGGCGGTGCGCTGCGCGGCATATTCGAAGCTGGTGTTGTAGCCATGGATAAAGACCAGCAGATCGCGCTGGCTGTCATCCTCGAACTCTCCCTGCAATCGTCCAAAGAAACTGTCGGGATCGACGGGTTCGACCGATTTCAGAAGGATGTGTTTGGAAGGATTGGCGCGGAACTCCAGCCGCCAGATCGAGGGGCGTTCGACTTGGCCTGCGACGTGGATATTGGGGATCGTGACTGTCGCCACCCCAAGGTCCAGACGGTCGCCACGTTCGCCTCCGTAGAAATCGGCCGGGTGCGCGGACCCGGTGCGCGCGCGGTCGGTGGCATAATAGACGTCCACCGCGTGAAACCCGTCACCGGCATCGCTGAAGGCGGTTTCGAGCGACGGTGATTTCAACGCCTCAAGAAACTCTTCGGCCCGTTCCGCGGTCTCTTCGTCGTCCATCAGAACAGCGAGGCGCATCAGTTCGGCATAGAGGTCGCGCAGGATGGCGTCACTGCGCCCGGTTTCCTGTTCGGCGGCGATGGCGGCCTCGATCATCGTGCGGGCCGAGCCGATGGCGCCCTGCGACTCATAGATACGTGCGGCCTTGACGAAGGCCGGAACCGGATCCTCACCCAATTCATTGCGGGCAAAGGCGCGGGTACGGGCCAAGTCGGCCCAGGCGTCGCTGGCCTGCACATAGCCCAGCCCGTCCAGCAGATCGGCGCGCAACTGCATCAGGTCGACAAGAATCTGCATCTGTGGCGGAGTGCCCAGAACACGTGGATCGCTCAGCGCGATGTCCACCTGTTGCAAGGCCTGGAAAGGGTCGGTCCCGGCCAGAGAGTCCAGCGCGATGACCCGGCTGATGTCCTGCGCCCTTCCGGGGGCGGGGGCCACCGAAAGACAGGCAAGCAACATTAGAAATACGGATCGGGCAAGCAGCATCGTCATCCCTCGCGGGCAGGAGAATCCATTCGGGGAATGATTATGCGGGCTTGCCGAGTCGGAACAAGGTGGGGAATTCCCGCGCTTGTCGCCGCAGCGCGCTTTTGCAGGACACCGGCGGCAAAGTCGGGCGCAAAACTGGCCGGCAAAGAAAAACCCCCACGGCGGGACCGCAGGGGTTTTAACGATTATTAGTGCGTTCGGTTGCTTACAGCAGCCCTTCGCGCTGGGCCTTTTTGCGCGCCAGCTTGCGGGCGCGGCGAATCGCCTCGGCCTTTTCACGGGCTTTCTTCTCGGACGGCTTCTCGAAATGTTGCTTGAGCTTCATTTCGCGGAAAACGCCTTCGCGCTGCAGCTTTTTCTTCAGGGCACGGAGCGCCTGATCGACATTGTTGTCGCGAACACTGACCTGCATGTGGTTGTCACCACCTTTCTAGGTTGAAGTTGCAAGGAAGATTGCAGGAGGTGGCCCTATAGCAAGCACCGGCCTATTTGTCTAGGCTGACGGAGCAACATAAGGAGACCCCTCCCGATGCCTGACACCGCAGACAAGATCCTTGATGCCGCGCTGATGCATGTGCCCTTTGACGGCTGGTCCGAAGAGAGCTTTCGCGCCGCTGTGTCCGATGCTGGCGTGGATCCCGTGGTGGCCTGCGGATTGTTCCCGCGCGGGGCGGTCGATCTTGCCGTGGCCTATCACAAGCGCGGTGATGCCGAGATGCTGCGCCGGATCGCGGCGGCTGATCTGGACGACATGCGGTTTCGCGACAAGGTGGCCTTTGCCGTCCGCGCGCGGATCGAAGCAGTGGATGATCGCGAGGCTGTCCGTCGTGGCACCACGCTGTTCGCCTTGCCGCTGTATGCGCCGGACGGCGCGCGGCTGATCTGGGGCACGGCGGATGCGATCTGGACCGCGCTGGGCGATACGTCGCGCGATTTCAACTGGTACACCAAGCGGGCGACGCTGTCGGGGGTCTATTCCTCGACGGTGCTGTATTGGCTGGGCGATGATTCCCTTGGTGCCGAAGCCACCTGGGACTTTCTGGACCGCCGGATCGAGGACGTGATGCGGTTTGAGAAGTTCAAGGCACAGGTGCGCGGCAACCGTCTGCTCAGCGGACTGATGGCGGGGCCCGGCCGGGTGCTGGATCGCGTCAAGGCTCCGTCATCGCGCGACGAGGACCTGCCGGGCGGCACGCCGGTATCTCGCTAGGGGGCCGTCTGCCCGTGCGCAATCGGCGCAGGGCACGGCGGCGAAAGCGCTTTTCCGACCCTGTGCGGCTTGCTACCAAACCGCAAACAGGGAGGCTGACCATGTCAGAAATGATGCGCGCCATCGAGATCACCGAACCCGGCGGGCCCGAGGTTCTGAAGCCAACGGAACGTCCCGTACCACAGCCGGCGGCGGGGCAGGTGGTTCTGAAAGTGGCCTATTCCGGGGTCAACCGTCCCGATGCGCTGCAACGCGCCGGCAGCTATGCGCCGCCTCCGGGGGCATCCGACCTGCCCGGGCTGGAAGCCTCGGGCGAGGTTGTGGCGCTGGGTGCCGGCGTCGACAATATCGCGCTGGGTGACAAGGTCTGCGCGCTGCTGCCCGGTGGCGGCTATGCCGAATACGTGGTGACGCCCGCCGCGCATTGCCTGCCGGTGCCCTCCGGCATGGGCATGAAAGAGGCGGCCTGCCTGCCGGAGACCTTTTTCACTGTCTGGTCCAACGTCTTTCAGCGCGGCGGTTTGCAGGCGGGAGAGCGGTTTCTTGTGCATGGCGGCTCCAGCGGGATCGGCACGACGGCCATCCAACTGGCGCATCACTTTGGCGCGCGGGTCTTTGCCACCGCCGGGTCCGAGGCCAAGTGCAAGGCCTGTACCGACCTCGGCGCGGAACGGGCGATCAACTATCGCGACGAGGATTTCGTCGAAGTGCTGCGCGCCGAGGGCGGCGCCAACCTGATCCTCGACATGGTGGGGGGCGATTACCTGCCGCGTAACGTCAAGGCGCTGGCCGATGACGGGCGGTTGGTGCAGATCGCCTTTTTGCAGGGACCCAAGGTGGCGTTGAACTTTGCGCAGGTGATGATGCGCCGCCTGACCATCACCGGCAGCACGCTGCGCCCGCAAAGCGACCTAGCCAAGGGGCGCATCGCCGATGCGTTGCGGGAAAACGTCTGGCCGCTGTTGGACGCGGGCAAAATCGCCCCTGTCATGGACAGCGAATTCGCGATGGCGGACGCGGCCGCCGCCCATGCCCGGATGGAAAGCTCGGGCCATATCGGCAAGATCGTGTTGAAAGTGGCCGGGTAAGCGCCCGAGGCGCGGACCGAACCGAAATCAAAGGCGCGGCGTCAACCGGGGCGTCGCGCCTTTTGTTTGTCAGACCACAGCGCGGCGGTAGAGGTGCCATGTGGCATGTCCCAGCACCGGCAGCACAATCACCAGTCCCAGCAGCATCGGAATGCTGCCAAGCACCAGCCCGGCGGCGACGATGCCGCCCCAAGTCAGGATGACGCGGGGGTTTTCGCGCGTCACCTGCACCGAGGTCAGCACCGCCACCGGCAAACCAACCCGGCGGTCAAGCAACAGCGGGAAGGAGACCACGCTGGTGGCAAGCACGGTCAGGGCAAAAACTCCGCCTATGGCGCATCCGATCAGGGTCATGGCGATGCCGGCGCCGGTCATGAGATCCCCGAGGAAAGAACCGAGCGAGGCCGGCGCCTCTGGCCCGAGGGTCGCGCCATAGACATGCCCGGCCACGACCATCCAGAGGCAGAAAATCACCGCGAGGTAGAGCCCCATGACAACGATCGAAGCAAAACGCGGACGTTCGACGACCTTGAGGGCGCTCAACCAGCCGATTTCTTCGCCCTGTTCGCGGCGGCGGCTGATTTCATAGACCCCGACGGCAGTAACCGGCCCCAGCAGGGCAAAGCCTGCAATCAGCGGAAAGATCAGTGGGATCAGCGACATGTGCAGGGCCGATACCGCCAGCCCGATGCCTATGATCGGATAAAGTAGCACAAGGAACATCACGTCGGTGCGGCATGCCTGAAAATCAGCCCATCCGGCGCGCAGCGCGGCGTGCAGATCCTCCATTGTCAGTTGCCGTGTTCGCGGCCGGGTCATGGTTTCGACGCCGCCAAGCCGTTGCGTCGATTGTGCGGCGTGACGCCCGGCCAGGCCAAGGGCCTGCGCCACCCATGTTCCGGGGTTTCCGATGGTTTGTGTCATGCGTGCTCTCCTTTGGACGGGAAACGGCGTCAAAGGGGCGGGGCCGCCGCGCGGCGACGGTCGGGCCGGTCAGACGCGCTTATGCGTCAAAAGGTAGCACGAATTGCCGGAAATGCCTATCACGCTGGTGAGAGGCCGGTTTCCGGCGATCAGGGCTTGTGGTCGAAAAAGCCGTCGCCTGCCTGCGCTAGCAAGTCGGCGGCCAACGCCTTGCCCAGATCTGCGCCCTGTTCGGCGGGGCCGTCGACCTCGCCTGAAAAGGCCGCAGAGCCATCGGTTTTCAGGATCTCGCCCCGCAGGTTCAGGCTGTTGCCATCCAGCTCCGCAAGGGCCGCGATGGGCGTTTCGCAAGAACCGTCCAGCGCCGCAAGAAAGGCGCGTTCTGCGTTCAGGCGCAGTTCTGTCGGGCGATCGTGGATGGCAGCCAGCATGTTGGCTGCGCGGCTGTCATTGGTCCGGCGTTCGATCCCGATGGCGCCCTGCGCCACGGCGGGCAGCATGTCCTCGGTGGCGATGGGCGTTTGCGGCACATCGCTCATACCCAGACGGTTCAGACCGGCGCAGGCAAGGAAGGTGGCGCGGGCCACACCGTCGTTCAGCTTTTTCAGCCGGGTTTGCAGGTTGCCGCGAAACTCGACCACGGTCAGGTCGGGACGGCGGTGCAGCAATTGCGCGCGACGGCGCAGCGACGAGGTGCCGACCACGGCCCCGGCGGGCAGGTCATGCAGGCTGTTGGCGTCGGGACAGATGAAAGCATCGCGCACGTCCTCACGCGGGAGGTAGCAATCCAAGATCAGCCCCTCGGGCTGTTCCGTCGGCATGTCCTTCATCGAATGGATGGCGATGTCGATCCGGCCCGCCAGCAGCGCCTCTTCGATTTCCTTGGTGAACAGGCCCTTGTTGCCGATCTCCTTCAGGGGGCGGTCGGCGTCGATCAGGCTGCGGTCGTCGCCGGTGGTCTTGATGACCACGATTTCGAACGCCTCTTGCGGCAGGTCGAAGGCGGCGGCCAGCCGGTCGCGCGTTTCATGGGCCTGTGCCAGCGCCAGCGGCGAGCCACGGGTGCCAAGTTTCATCGGGGTCGAAGCGGTGGGCAGATCGGTCATGCCTTGGGATTAGCGCGGGAACACGGGAAAGGAAACGGGATTTGCGCCGGATGCCTGCGGCACGCGCGCCCGGTGGGGTCTCGCCGCTTGACACCGGCGGGCTAGCATTGGACCACGACGAACGAACGAGAGGAGCGACCCGAATGACCAAGACGATCCTGCGGGCCCTTGCGGGCGAAACGCTGCCGACCCCGCCGATCTGGATGATGCGGCAGGCCGGGCGCTATCTGCCGGAATACAAGGCGACGCGGGCCGAGGCCGGGGATTTCCTGTCGCTCTGCTACAACCCTGAGCTTGCCACCGAGGTGACACTGCAACCGATCCGGCGTTACGGGTTCGACGCGGCGATCCTGTTCGCGGACATCCTGTTGCTGCCGCAGGCGCTGGGCATGGACCTGTGGTTCGTCACCGGCGAAGGGCCGCGCCTGTCGACCATCACCAGCGATGCGGATTTCGACAAGCTGGGTCGGGGCGAGATGATCCATGACACCTTGAACCCGGTCTACCAGACGGTGCGCAACCTCTCCGAACGGCTGCCGTCGGAAACGACGCTGATCGGTTTCGCGGGCGCGCCATGGACAGTGGCAACCTACATGATCGCCGGGCAGGGGACCAAGGATCAGGGCCCGGCCCATGCGCTGAAAGCCGAGAACCGGGCCTTGTTCGAAAAGATCATCGACCGGCTGACCGAAGCCACCATCGACTACCTGTCGGAACAGGTGAAAGCCGGGGCCGAAGTGGTCAAGATCTTTGACAGCTGGGCCGGATCGCTACAGGGCGAGGATTTCGACCGTTATTGCACCGCGCCCGCGCGGACCATCACGCAAGAACTGAAAAGCCGCTTTCCGGGACTGCCGGTGATCGCCTTTCCGCGGCAGGCGGGCGACAAGTACATCGGCTTTCATCAGGCCACCGGGGCAGATTGCGTGGCGCTGGACGACAGCGTGACGCCGGAATGGGCGGCGGAACATGTGCAGGTGTCGGGCTGTGTGCAGGGCAACCTTGCCTCGTCGCACATGGTGACGGGCGGGCAGGCGCTGGTCGAGGAAACCCGGCGTGTGGTCGATGCTTTCTCCAAAGGGCCGCATATCTTCAACCTTGGCCACGGGATCACGCCGGATGCGGACCCCGAGAACGTTCAGCTGATGATCGACACGGTGCGGGGAAACTAAATTGCTCAGACGTGGGCGGGCTGGCCCCGCCCACCCAGGATGGCGTCCATGCTCATGCCGCCTATCCACATGCAGAACAGCGCCAGCCAGGCAGTGCCTGCAAAGATCGACCCGCCCGAGACACCCGCGCCGATGGCGCAGCCCCCTGCCAGCATTCCGCCAAAGCCCATCAGCACGGCGCCGATCATGGCGTTGCGCATGGGGGTCGGACCCTCGAAGCCTTGAAACTTCAGCTCCTTGTTGGCGGCGGCGGCAAGAAAGCTGCCCAGCACCACGCCCGGCACAAGGCCAATGTCGAATTCCAGCACCGAATTGCGGTCGAGGAAGAACATCAGCGTGTTGGCCGAGGGGCCGGTGAAGGTCAGGCTTTCGATCTGCACCGGGTCGAAGGCGGACTGGCTGAGCGCATAGGTCAGGCCATAGCCCACGGCGGCGGCAAATCCGACACCCGAGGCAAAGACCAGCCGTGAGAACCCGATGCGGTTTCGGCGCGACAGTTCCAACGCCAAAAGGGCAATGGCCAGTCCGATCACCAGCCCGGCCTCCCGCGGGAGGTGCAGCGCTGCCAGCAGGTCCATGTTGCGGCCACCGCTGGTGACCCAAAGCGCGGCGAGCTTGTCGCGGACCGGGGCCAGCCAGCCGGTCAGCGACATCTGGGCAACGACCGCAAAGATCAGCCCCGAAACCACCGACCGCAGGTTGCCCGTGGCGGCCAGCACCAGCAACCGACCGGAACAGCCGCGCGCCAGAACCATGCCCGCCCCAAAGAGAAGGCCGCCGATGATCGCGCCTGACCAGCTTCCCGGCACAGCCATCATGCGCGCGTCCGACGTATCGAGCAGGCCAAACAGTTGTGCCCCCTGAACCCAGACGACGGCCGTGGAAAAGGTCAGCAGCCAGACCGCGACCTTGTCTTTCATCATCCCGCGCGCAAATTCGACGGTGGCCGCGCGCAGGCAGAACCGGGACCGCTGTGCCGCGATGCCGAAGATCACCCCGGTGATCAGGCCGAAAAAGGCCGCCGTCGGATTTTCTCCGATGCGTTCGATCAGGGGGACAATATCCATTCCGGCACCTCCTTGCGCGCGTTGCGCAGCGTGATGCACCGGTTCGGTGGCGCTCTGCCTTGATGCAGATCATGCCCGCGCAATGTCGGTGACGCAGCGGCAATGGTCGCGATCGGGACAGCCTGAAAATTCTTCGCACGCGCCCGTTTCGAATGCGACCACCGGGTCGTTTTTCGGCCAGTCAGGGGCGCGCGATTCGGTCCAACTGCCTCCCAGTTCAGCCCATGGAGACAGCCATGACCCAGACAGAGACCGCGCAATTCGAACTGACCGCCGCCGCGCTGGCCGCCCTGCCGGTTATCGCCAATGCCAACCATGCCCCGTTGGAAGGCGGCGAAGATCCGGCCTTTGGGACGGTGCGCTGGAAAACGTTGTTCTGTGCGGATCGCACCCAGACTTCGGGCATGGTTCTGGGCGTGGCCGAGTTCGGCCCCGAAGGCACGCTGCTGCCACACCGTCATGGCCCGTCCGAGATCTATTTCGGGCTGGATGGGTCGGGTGTCGTCACCATTGACGGCGTGGCGCATGAACTGACGCCGGGCATGGCGCTGTATATCCCCGAAGACGCCGAGCATGACACGGTTGCCGGGCCCGAGGGGCTGCGGTTCCTCTATGTCTTTGCCAAGGATCGCTTTGCCGAAGTGGAATACCGGTTCTCTGCCGCTCAGGCGACCTGAGCCGCAGGCCGATGCGCGCCGGAGGCTCCCCCCGTTTCCGGCGCGCAGGTCGGCGCATGGCGGCAGCACTGTGCGTGCACGCACAGATTGCGGCCTCGCCAAGCGGGGTGCCGGGGCGTAAAGCGAAAGGATGACACCGGTTTCCCTTTCTGACGCACATCACCTCCCTGTCTGGCGCCGCCCCGCGGCGCTTTTGACGTTGATGGCGATTGCCATGCCACTTTCCTTCGCCACCTGGTCGGCGCTGCTGAACAATTTTGTCATCGAAGCCGCGGCGTTCGACGGCAAGGACATCGGCTGGCTGCACACCGTGCGTGAGATCCCCGGATTTCTCGCCATCGGCGTGATCGTCGTGCTGTTGGTCATGCGGGAACAGGTGTTGGCGCTGGTTTCGCTTGCGCTGTTGGGGGTGGCGACGGGCCTGACGGCCATGTTCCCCAGCATGGGCGGGCTGCTGTTCATCACGCTGCTCAGTTCCATCGGTTTCCATTACTACGAGACAGTGAACCAGAGCCTGCAATTGCAATGGTTGCCCAAGGATCGCGCGCCGCAAATGCTGGGCTGGCTGATCGCTGCGGGATCTGGGGCGACGCTGATCGCCTATGTCGCCATCGTTCTGACCTGGGAAGCGTGGGACCTGTCGTATAACTTCGTCTACCTTGTGTCGGGCGGGCTGACACTGGCTATCGTGGCCTACTGCTGGTTCGCTTTCCCGCAATTCGAAAGCCCCAATCCGCAGGTCAAGAAGTTCATCCTGCGCCGCCGCTACTGGCTGTATTACGCGCTGCAATTCATGTCGGGCGCGCGGCGTCAGATCTTTGTCGTCTTTGCCGGTTTCATGATGGTCGAACGCTTTGGGTTCGACGTGCATGAGGTGACGGCGCTGTACCTTATCAACCTTGTCGCCAACATGATCATCGGACCGGTTTTCGGCCGGGCGGTTTTCAAGTTCGGTGAACGCAACACGCTGGTGTTCGAATATGTCGGGCTGACGGTGGTGTTCCTGCTGTATGGGGGCATCTACTGGTTCGGATGGGGCGTGCTGCTGGCGGCAACGCTTTACGTGATTGACCATCTTTTCTTTGCCATGGCGCTGGCGTTGAAGACCTATTTTCAAAAGATCGCGGACCCGGGCGACATTGCCCCCACGGCTGCCGTGGCCTTTACCATCAACCACATCGCGGCGGTGTTCCTGCCCGCCTTGCTTGGCTATCTCTGGCTGGTGTCGCCCGGTGCGGTCTTTGGGCTGGCCGCCGCCATGGCGATGACCAGCCTTGTGTTGGCGATGATGATCCCGCGCCATCCGGAACCGGGTAACGAGACCGTATTCAGCGGGGTCGTCGCGGCCCCGGCCGAGTAACCCGTGACCGAAGCCGAGGCACAGGGGCGGTTCCTCAGCGGCCCCACCATGGGCCACGTTGTGCGCATGACGCTGACGGGCGCGGCGGGGATCACATTTGTTTTCGTGGTCGATGCAGCCAATCTGTTCTGGCTCTCCCAGTTGGGAGAGCCGATCCTGATGGCGGCCATTGGCTATGCCTTCGCAATCCAATTCTTTACCGTCTCCATCGGCGTTGGCCTGATGATCGCCACTACGGCGCTGGTGTCGCGCAGCATTGGGCGCGGCGAACGCGCGCTGGCGCGTGAACAGGGCACTGCGGGTGTTCTGCTGACCATGTTGGTGCAGGCGGTGACCGCCGGCCTTGTGATCCTGTTCCGGCATGACCTGCTGGCCAGCGCCGGGGCCGAGGGCGCGGCGCTGGACCTGGCGGCGCGCTATGTCGCCCTGTCGATGCCGTCGCTGGTGATCATGGCCATTGGTCTGTGCGGCAGCGCGGTGCTGCGCGCCGATGGGCTGGCGCGACAGGCGATGATGGTCACCATGGGCGGCGGCCTGATCATGCTGGGGCTGGACCCCTTGCTGATCTACGTTCTGGAGCTGGGCCTTGACGGTGCGGCGCTGAGTATCTGGATCTTTCGCATCATCATGGCGTCGCTGGCGATCTGGTTTGGCGGGTTTCGCAACCCCTTGCTGGCGCGGCCGGATCCACGCCTGTTGCTGCGGCATGGTCCCGGGCTGTTGCGCGTGGCCATGCCGGCCATCGTGACCCAGATGGCTACGCCATTCGGGAATTTCCTGCTCACCGGATTGATCGCGGTCTATGGCGACACGGCTGTGGCGGCCTGGGCCGTTATCAATCGCCTGACCGTGGTGGCCTTTGGCGGGCTGTTCTCGCTGGCGGGCGCGATCGGCGGCATCTTTGGCCAGAATTTCGGGGCCCGGCAATTTGCCCGCCTGCGCCAGACCTATCGCGACGCGGCGCTGTTCTGTCTTCTCTATGCCGGGGGCGTCTGGCTGATCCTCTGGGCGCTGACGGGGCAGATCGCCGCCGGTTTCGGCCTGACGGGGGAAGCGGCACAGGTACTGGCGGCTTTCACCGGCATCGGTGCGCTGTCCTTTACGCTGGGCGGGCTGCTGTTTGTCTCGAACGCCGCGTTCAACACGCTGGGGCGGCCGGTCTGGGCTTCGGTGCAAAGCTGGCTGCGCGAGTGCCTGTTCCTCTGGCCTGCCGCGATCTGGCTTTCCGGCCTTTATGCCGCGCAGGGTGTGATCTATGCACAGGCGCTGGTCGGGGTGATCATGGGTGTCATCGCTGGCTGGCTGGGATGGCGTTTCGTGCGTGGCATCGGCGATGGCCCTCTGCCAGAGGTCAATCTGAGGGAGCGTCGGGCCTGGCGTGATCCCAACCGCTGGCGGCGGCGCTAAAGCCCTCCGCGCAGGGCAAAGGCAAGAATCGCCAGGGCGATCAAGGCCGTCAGCCACCAAAAAGTGACTGTGATTTGTCTGCGGCTAGTCATAGCTGAATTGCTCCAGCAGGATGTTCCGGGCGGGCACGCCTAGGCCCAGCAAAGCGTCCTCGACAGCGTGCAGCATAGGCGGCGGGCCGCACAAGACAAAGACCCAGCCGCTCAAAGCGTCCGGCTCCAGATGGCGGCGCAGCATCTCGGCGGTGACAAAACCGGTTTCGCCGGTCCAGCCTTCTGGTGGCTGTGACAGGCTGTGAACCACGCGCAAGGGGCCCTTGGCCGCACGGTCGCGCAATTCGTCGCCGCAGGCGATCTGATCCTTGGTCCGGTTGGTATAGATCAGCAGGCGGGGGCGCGGATCCTGTTGCGCATCCAGTTGGCGCAGGTGTGACAGCATGGGCGCGATCCCCACGCCGCCCGCGATCAGAGCGATGCCGCTGGCCTTTGTGTGCCGTTCCAGCGTCAGCGACCCAAAGGGCCCATCGACATAGGCGCGGGTGCCGGGGGCGATCTGCCCGAGGCGGTCGGTGAAATCGCCCAGTTCCTTGATGACGAACCGCAAGTCCTCCCCTTCGTCGGGGGCCGAGGCGATGGAAAACGGGTTCTCATCCAGCGACAGGGGTGATTTGCCGATGCTGATCCAGGCAAAATGCCCGGCCCGATAGCGCAGTCCCGTGTGGCCGACGGGCGACAGGCGCAGCTCCCATGTGCGATCGGCAAGGCGTGTCACTGCGCGGACGGTCCATGGGTGACGGGCTTTTATCAGGGGCTTTAGCAAGTAGACCCAAACCAGTGACATGACCGCCACGGCAAACATGCCCGACCAAAGCAGAGCCAGTGCGTCGCCCCCGCTGTAGCGGCCCGCTCGGGTGGCATGCAGCACACCAAACCCGGCCATGATCAGCGCCATGCCCCCATGCAGGATGCGCCAGCGTTCGTGCCGGTATAACCCTTCGCGCCCCAAAGCCATGACCATCACCGCGCCCAACAGCAGCCATGCGAGGATGCCGGGCCAAAGTCCGGACCAGTCGAAATTCAGCGGCGCGGACCCGGGCGGCGTCAGGCCGGGGCGCAGGCTTTGCGGGCCGGAATACAGGAACGGGTGCGCGAAAATCAGGACCGAGGCAGCGCGAGCCAGCAACTGATGCAGGCGCATGGTCACGTCCATGCCAATCCGCCCCGAGATGACGCGGAACCGCCCCGAAAGCGCAAATTCCACCAGCAGGATCGCCAACCCGGCCAGCGCCATCCCGCTGGCCAGTTCATCGCGGAACGGGCGCGGCGGCAGGCCCTGAAGCGCCGCCAGCGCCAGCGGCGCGCAGGTCAGGGCAAGGTAGAACAGAACAAGCAGGGCGGCGGGCATGGCGTCACGCGATTGGTCCTGATTGGCGGTAGCACGCTTGCCCGTCGGAATCACGTCGGTCGCGCCGCCGCTTGCGAAGGGCGGGCTTTCATGCCACAGCAAATGCGTTTTTTCCCGCCAATGGACAGCCAAAATGCCAAGAACCTGGACCGCCTTCACCAAGCTTGCCGACAAGGACCGGGCCGAGGCCCTTGGTCTTGCCCTTGAGGATCTAGAACCGGAGCCCACCGGCGTCGGAGTCTTTGAAATCGAGGATGGCTCTGGCACCTGGGAGGTGGGCGGCTATTTCACCGAAGCGCCCAACGACGTGGAGCTGGCCCTGCTGGCCGCCGCCTATGACGCCAAAAGCTTTGTCATCTCCGAGGTGCCCGACACCGATTGGGTCGACAAGGTGCGCCGTGAACTGACCCCGGTCGAGGCCGGGCGGTTCTTTGTCTATGGAAGCCATGACGCGGACAAGATCCCGGAAGGCAGCGAACCGCTTCTGATCGAGGCGGCGATGGCCTTTGGCACCGGCCACCACGGTACGACTCAGGGCTGTCTGGAGGCGCTGGATCGCTTGGCGAACGATGGCTTTCAGGGCCGCAAGGTTGCCGACATCGGTTGCGGCACCGCCGTTTTGGCCATGGGGGCCGCGCGTATCTGGCCCGATCCGGTGATCGCCTCGGACATCGACGAGGTGGCTGTCGAAGTGGCCGAAGCAAACGTCCGTGCCAACGACCTGGCCGGCAAGGTGACCTGCGTCGAGGCGGCCGGTTTCGATCACCCTGACCTGCATGGCGGCGCGCCCTACGACCTTGTGTTTGCGAATATCCTGAAACAGCCGCTGATCGACCTCGCCCCCGACATGGCCAGCCATCTTGCCCCCGGGGGCTATGCCATCCTTTCGGGAATCCTGACTTGGCAGGCGGATGAAGTCGTCGAGGTCTATACCGCCCACGGGATGCCGCAATTGCGCCGCGATGTGATTGGTGAATGGGTGACGCTGACGCTTCGGAAAAACCCGTAAAATAAGGGTTAAGGAAACAAAATGGGGCAAATTAGATCCTAATTGCCCCATTCTTGCCGTAAAGTTTGGCTAAAAATTGCCTCATCCGGTGGGGGCCGGGTGAAATGAGGCTGCCATGGACGACGCTCAAAGGAGCTTTCGCAAGCGCGAACAGGCGCTGCGACGCAAACATATCCGCATGTCACAGGGGTATGTGACACGGATGAACCGAAACGGTGTCATTGAACAGATCCCGGACAGGAAAATCGGAGGTTTCGGATTTCAAGTCGCGCTGCGGCTGTGTCTGGTGCTGATGGGGTTCAAGGTCATGGCGTTGGTCTGGCTGGGCGAGGACAACTACGCGAACCATGTTGCGGCGCTTGCCAGCGGGGCCATCCATGAAAAAGCCGGTGCCTGGATCATGCAGATCGACCCGGTGACGCGGACGTTGGCCGGTTACCTGACGCCTGTCATCGGCTGACAGCTTACCTGACCGTAGAAATTGAAAAGCCCCCGCGTTGCGAAAACGCGTGGGCTTTTCTCATGCCGTGAGTGGCGAAAGCGCCTGTCCGTTCATCCCGACCGACAGGCGCCGGTCTTTTCAGGAATTGCGCGAAACAGCGTCAATATCGCCACGGTGCAGGCCGATGTCGTCCAGCTCGCGGTCGGTCAGGGCCGACAGGCTGTTGCGGGTCAGACGTGCGTCGTTCCAAGCGGCAAATGCGCTGATCATTGCGGTGAAGATACCGCCGATCCGAGCGGCGGAGCCCGAAGCGGCGTGCGGGCGGGTGATGTCGTATGCGGCCATCGCTGGTCTCCATAGATGGGGGTGTTCGTTCTGAAACCGCACATAGTTTGGGCAAAACGATGCAACAAGCCGCATTTTCTGCATGGGTCGCATGCAGTTTCTGCATAGCAGAAAGTCTTGTTAACCTACTGGATTTATACGCAGAAATTCGCCTGAATCCAAGTCGTTTTCCGACTCGATGCTGCCGTTTTCAGCGCCTATTTGTCGGTGCTGGAACAGGGTGCGTCGCAAACGGTCCTCAGGGTATTAACCTTGGCTTTTGTTCGCGTTTCGTGCTAGCCGTGTCTGAAAAACAACAAGTGCAGGCATCCATGCGGATAATGGGCATTGATCCGGGGCTTCGCACCCTTGGATGGGGCGTAATCGAGGTCGAAGGCAGCCGACTCAGGCATGTGGCAAACGGGTTGTGCAAGCCTGCGGGCAAGGAATTGGCCGAACGTTTGCTGTCTCTGCACTCGCTGTTGACCGATGTCGTCTCGCGCATGATGCCGGATGAGGCCGCAGTCGAACATACTTTCGTCAACCGCGATGGTGCGGGCACGCTGAAACTGGGGCAGGCGCGGGCGATTGCCCTTCTGGTTCCGGCACAGTTTGGCCTGACCATAGGGGAATACGCGCCGAACTCGGTCAAAAAGACGGTGGTCGGCGTCGGACATGCGGAAAAACATCAGGTGGAACATATGGTCGGTTTGCAATTGCCCGGTGCAAAGCCCGAAGGACCGGACGCAGCCGATGCTTTGGCCATCGCCATCTGCCACGCCCATCATATGGGCACACGGCGCATGAAGGTGCGGGCATGATCGGGCGGATTGCGGGGCGCATCGTCTACCACGGCGAAGATCACGTTCTGATCGACGTGCAGGGCGTGGGCTATGTGGTCTATTGCAGCGATCGCGTGCGCGCGGGGCTGCCCGGAGCGGGTGAGGCCACCGCACTGTTCACCGATCTTCTGGTGCGCGAGGACCTGCTGCAACTTTTCGGCTTTCCGACCTTGGTGGAAAAGGAATGGTTCCGCCTGTTGCTGTCAGTGCAGGGCGTGGGCGCCAAGGCTGCACTGGCCATTCTGGGGACACTTGGCCCGGATGGTGTCAGCCGCGCGCTTGCGCTGGGCGACTGGGCCGCGATCAAGGCTGCCCGTGGCATTGGCCCCAAGACGGCGCAGCGCGTGGTCAATGAACTGAAGGACAAGGCTCCCGCCATCATGGCCATGGGCGTGGTCGAGCCTGCCGATACTCCCGCCCCTGAGGTGATCGAGGTAGGGCCAGCGACGGCGGCCCCGGCACCGAAACCGGCGGCCCCGCGCCGGTCCAGCGCCCAGGCCGAAGCGCTTTCGGCGCTGGGCAATCTTGGTTACGGCCCATCCGAAGCCGCCAGCGCGGTGGCCGAAGCCGCGGGGGCGGACCCGGAGGCCGACACCGCCAGCCTGATCCGCGCGGCGTTGAAGCTGCTGGCGCCCAAGGGGTAAAGGATGGGCATGAGCGATCCCGACCCCACCCTGCGCCCCGATCCGCTGCCCGAAGACCGCGACCGCGCCTTGCGCCCGCAGATGCTCGGCGACTTCATCGGTCAGGCCGAGGCGCGCGCCAACCTCCGCGTCTTTATCCAAAGCGCACGCTCGCGCGGCGAGGCGATGGATCACACGTTGTTCCATGGCCCGCCGGGTCTGGGCAAGACGACACTTGCACAGATCATGGCACGCGAACTGGGAGTCGGGTTCCGCATGACCTCTGGTCCCGTTCTGGCCAAGGCTGGGGACCTTGCCGCGATCCTGACCAATCTCGAACGCAACGACGTCCTGTTCATCGACGAAATTCACCGCATGAACGCTGCTGTCGAAGAGGTGCTCTATCCCGCGATGGAGGACTATGAACTGGACCTCGTGATCGGCGAAGGGCCGGCGGCGCGCACCGTTCGGATTGAGCTTCAACCCTTTACCCTTGTGGGGGCCACAACCCGGCTTGGCCTGCTGACCACGCCCCTGCGGGACCGGTTTGGCATCCCGACGCGGTTGAACTTTTACACCGTGCCCGAACTGGAAACCATCGTGGCGGGCAACGCGGTCAAGCTCGGCGTCCGCATCGAAGGGGACGGGGCATTGGAAATTGCCCGCCGCTCGCGGGGGACGCCGCGTATCGCCGGTCGACTGCTGCGCCGGGTCGTGGATTTCGCCGTTGTCGAAGGCGGCGGCGTTGTCAGCCGCGCGTTGGCGGACAATGCGCTGACCCGGCTGGGGGTGGATTCGCTGGGTCTTGACGGGGCCGACCGGCGCTACCTGTCCTTGATGGCGGAAAACTACGCGGGAGGCCCGGTTGGGATCGAAACACTCTCTGCCGCCCTTTCCGAAAGCCGCGATGCGCTGGAGGAGGTTGTCGAACCCTACCTTCTGCAACAAGGGCTGATCAGCCGCACACCGCGCGGCCGTATGCTGGCCCAGAAGGCGTGGAAACACCTTGGGCTTGCAGCGCCGGTCCCGCCCGGGCAAAGCGACCTTTTCGAGGGCTGAGGCCCAAAGTTCCGCAAGACGAAAGACACGACCCGCATGGCAGACAGGCTGACCCCGCAAGAGATCGAGTCCCTCTTTACCCGTTCCGACGGCAGCTACCTTTGCGCGCGCTGGGGCAGGCCGCTGGCCCCCATTGTCTTCGGGGTCGAGGACAAGACACTCGAAGTTGTGAAAGGCGCGTTCGAGGCCATCTGCACTCTTGCTGGTCATCAGATGGCCGAGACAGACCCGGAACTGGGCAGCAACGTGATGGTCTTTTTCTTCCGCGACTGGGCGGAATTGCTCGAAGTGCCGGATCTCGACCGGCTGGTCGAGGGGCTGGCCCCGCTGGTGGACCGGCTGCAAGAGGCAAAAGCCAACCAGTACCGCGTATTCCGCTTTGACCCGGACGGCGGCATCAAGGCCTGCTTCATCTTTCTTCGAATGGATGCCGAACTGGCCAAGGTGCCGGCCGAAACGCTCGCGCTGTCACAGGTTGTGCAGGCGATCCTGCTCTGGTCCGATCGGGCTTTCACGGATCGCTCGCCCCTGGCCCGGCTGGACGGCGGGCGCGTGATCCTGCGGCCCGACATCGCGGCGGTGATCCGGGCGGCCTATGATCCGGTCCTGCCAGTCGCCGCCGCTGATCCGACACATGCGCTGCGTCTTTCCGCACGGATTGCTGCTGCTCAGGCGCAATAGACCGCCCGCCCGCGCCTGTGCTTCTTCTTGGTGAAAGTGCTCCGGGGTCCGGGGCAGGGCCCCGGTTCCCCCTTTGCCGCAGGCGCAGGCCGCTGCCTTAGCGCACCATGCCCACGATCTCGTAGGTCTTGGCCAGGATCGGTGCGGCGATTTCGCGTGCGCGGTCCGACCCGCGCCGCAGGATCGCGTCGATCTGTGCGGGGTCCGAGGTCAGGCGCTTCATCTCGGTCGAGATCGGTTCAAGCTTGGCCACCGCCAGATCCGCCAGCGAGGGTTTGAAGGTGCCGAACTGCTGGCCGCCATGTTCCGCGATCACCTGCTCCACCGACAGGTCGGCCAGCGCGGCGTAGATATTTACCAGATTGCGCGCCTCGGCGCGGCCCTCCAGTCCTTCGACCGTCTCGGGCAGCGGCTCGGGGTCGGTCTTGGCCTTGCGGATCTTCTGCGCGATCGCGTCCGCGTCATCGGTCAGGTTGATGCGGCTCATGTCCGACGGATCGGACTTCGACATTTTCTTGGACCCGTCGCGCAGGCTCATGACCCGGGTGGCGGCGCCTTCGATCACCGGTTCCGTGATCGGAAAGAAATCGACGCCGAAGTCATTGTTGAACTTGATCGCGATATCGCGGGTCAGCTCGAGGTGCTGTTTCTGGTCCTCGCCCACGGGGACGTGGGTGGCATGGTACAGAAGGATGTCCGCCGCCATCAGCGCGGGATAGGCAAACAGGCCCAGCGAGGCGTTCTGCTGGTTCTTGCCGGCCTTGTCCTTCCACTGGGTCATGCGCTGCATCCAGCCCATGCGGGCGACGCAGTTGAAAATCCAGGCCAGCTGGGCGTGTTCGGCAACCTGGCTCTGGTTGAACAGGATCGACTTTTCCGGATCGACACCTGAGGCGATGAAACCGGCGGTCAACTCGCGCGTCTGGCGCTTGAGCGCCTCGGGGTCCTGCCAGACGGTGATCGCGTGCATGTCGACCATGCAATAGACCGATTCGATGCCTTTTTCCTGGCTGTCGGCAAACCGCTTGAGCGCGCCGAGATAGTTGCCAAGGGTCAGCCCGCCCGAAGGCTGGATGCCCGAGAAGACACGCGGGGTGAAGGCGGCATTGGGCTGCGGCTCGGACATGGGAACTCCCGTGGTGGCAATTGTCGCGCGGCTGGCTTACCCATGCGGCCGGACACCGTCAAGAAAGAGGCCCATATGACGCATCCGGTAAATGAACCCCCGGTCAACCCTCTGCCGCCGGTGGTGGTGGCGCTGTTCCTTGTGCTGGCCGGGATCGAGCTGGTGCTCTGGCTGGGCGGGCAGGGCATCGTCGGCGGGCCCGAGGCGGTGGGCTGGCGCAATTCGGCAATCGAAACCTATGCGTTTTCCGGTCGTGCCTTTGACTGGATGCTGGAGACCGGGCAATACCCGCCCGAACATCTGGTGCGTTTCGTCTCTTACCTTTTCCTGCATGCCAGTTTCAGCCATGCGCTTTTCGCGATGGTGATCCTGCTGGCCATGGGCAAGATCCTTGCCGAAACCGCCGGCGCACTGGTTTTCGTGGGCGTCTTCTTTGTGTCCGGGATTGTCGGGGCGGTGGCCTTTGGAGTGATCAGCGATGAGCCGTGGCTGATCGGTGCCTTCCCAGCGGTCTACGGGCTGATCGGGGCCTTTACCTTCCTGCTATGGCTGCGCCTTGGGCAAGAGGGCGCGCCGCAGGTGCGGGCCTTTACATTGATCGGCATGCTGCTCGCGGTGCAACTGGTCTTTGGCATGCTGTTCGGCGGCGGGCAGGACTGGATCGCCGATGTCGCCGGCTTCGTGACCGGCTTTGCCCTGACGCTTGTGTTGGCTCCGGGTGGCATGGCCCGGGTTGTACAGAAAATCCGCCGCAGGTAATGGGCCTTAGAACAGCGAGGCAGGCAGCCACCCTCTTCGGGCGGTGTTGTCTTGCGGTTCAAACGGTGCGCCAAGGCCGCACCGGTCTGCCGCATCCGCCCCGTCGCGCGCCATCCCGGGGGCCAGCGCCTCCAGAAAGGCCTGCGTCAATGCGCCGTCCCGAACAAGGGCGGCGGTTTCCGTGTTCCAATGGCAGGCGCGAAGCGTCAACGCGGTCGAGCCGATGACGCAAGTGTCGTCGATCAGGCAAAGCGTGGCGGGTGTCGGATTCGTCAGGGTCCGCGCGACCAATCGCTGGCCATAAGCGCTGTGCAGCCGTGCCATTACCTTTGCTTGCAAACCTGCCGCTTGGGCATTGTCCCATGTGCCGACCGGCTGTTGTGGCAACAGCAGGAAAAATTGCAGGTCTTGCCGTCCGGAGGCCTGCACCAGAGCATCGGCAAGATCCGGATGCAAAAGGGCGGTTGTCCGGATCACAATCCGCTGGCGCGCCGTTCCGATCAGACGTTTCAAGGCAGGGGCAAAATCTTCGGCGACAGGCCGGGGGGCAAAGCCGGGTCGGGGGCAAGAGCGTGTGCGCAGCAGGCGCAGGTCATCGCGGCTTTGCGGGCGTGTCGGCGTGGGGATCTCGGTGGCACTTGCGCCCAGCGATGGCGCGCCTGCGTTCATGGCGTCAGACCATGTATCGGCGAAATGCCCTCTCAAAGCCCCGGCAAAATCGCCGTCATCAACCCAAAGAGCCAAGACCTGCATGCCGTCGCTGCCAAGGTCATGCCCCCCAAGGATCGCACGCTGCCCATCGGCCACGGCAAAGGTCTGGTTGATTTCGACCGGCTGCGGTGCGGGGCGATGGCGCAGAAGACCGCGTTGAACCGGGGTCAGGCCGGGCTGTTCGTCTGCCCGGAGACTGCCCAGCGCGGGGCGCAGGTGACGCCCTAGCAGCCAGCCTTTCAGGCCTGAGGCGCGCTGTCCATGTGCGGCACACAGCAACTGTACCTCCCCCGGCAACACGTCGGCGAGGCCCGAGACCGCGGCCCATGCCGCACGATGGCGGGCGGGATCCTGCAATGGGTCGCAATCGGGGACAAGGATGCGCAACGATACACCGCGCCGGGGCAGCAGGGCCAAAAGGTCGCCCCATGTCTCCAGCCCGCGTTCCCGCAGTTCCGGCATGACCAGTGGCGTTGCCGCGGAAAGTGCCGGCAGGCACAGCAAGAGGTCTTGGCGCGCGGTGGCGGCAAGGCGTTCCAAGGCGGCCCAGGCCTCGGCCGCAGAGGTCAGCGCGCGCGCGGTCATCCTCGTGACCGTTTGAACATGGCCTTGATCTCGGACAGGCGGAAAGCGCCAAGGGCTTGCCCCGCCACCCCGTAGACCAGGACGCCCGAAAGGATCAGGCCGAAGAGCACGGCAAACCGCAGGTAGGGCACCGCCAGCCACGGGGCCAGCAACAGGTTGAAGCCCCAAAGAGCCGCCCCCATGATCACCGAGGCCGCCACGATGCGCCACAGGCGCTGGCGGAAACGATCGTCGAAATGGGCGACTTCGCCCATGGCGCGGGCACCCCGGGCCAGTTGCCAGACCATGATCCATCCGGCCAGCGTGGTGGCGATGGCCGGGGCAATCCAGCCAATCACCGGGGCCAGACCCACGGCGATGACGGCGTTCACAACCATGGCCCAGACCGCGAAGCGGAACGGGCTGCGCGTGTCCTCACGGGCGAAATAGAGCGGTTGCAACACTTTTTGCAGCACGAAGGAGGGCAGGCCGAGCCCGTATATCGCCACGGCCAGCGCGATGGCCGCGCTGTCATTGGCGGTTGTGGCACCGCGTTCGAACAGGACCGAGACCATGGGCAGGGGGATCGCCACCAGCGCCACGGCTGCGGGAACGGTTAGCGCAAGGCTGAGTTCTCCTGCGCGGGAAAAAGCATTGCGCGCGCCGGTATCGTCCTGTGCCTTCAGTCGGCGTGACAGGTCTGGCAGCAGCACGATGCCCACGGCAATTCCCACCACGCCCAGCGGCAACTGGTACAGGCGGTCCGCAGCATAAAGCCAGCCCACCGCCTTTTCAAAGTGGCTGGCGACCTGTTGACCTACCAGCAGGTTGATCTGCATGACCCCCCCGGCAAGAGCGGCGGGCACGGCAATCACGACCAGCCGTTTCATGTCGGGGGTCAGGCGCGGCAGGCCCGGACGTATGCGCACCCCGGCGCGGTCCGCCGCCACCCAGACCAGCGCCAGCTGCGCCACCCCTGCCACCGGAACCGTCCAGACAAGGTACAGGATGACATCGCCCTCCAGCGCAGCGCCAAGCGCCATCGACAGGCAGACAAGGATGTTCAGCAACACGGGGGCCGCGGCAGCAGCAGCGAAATGGCCGGTGGCGTTCAGCGCCCCTGAAAACAGGGCCGCGAGCGAGATCAGCAGGATATAAGGAAAGACGATGCGCCCAAAGCCGACTGTCAGGTCGAACCGCGCATCCCCGGCAAACCCGCCGGCCGTGGCCCAGACCAGCGCCGGCATAAAGACCATCGCCAGCGCAGTCAGGGCCAACAGAACCGTCGCCAACCCGTTCAGCGCGTCGCGGGCAAAGATCAGGGGATCTTCCTCGCCCTCGTATTTCTTGGAGAACAGCGGCACAAAGGCCGCGTTGAACGCGCCTTCGGCAAAGAAGCGGCGAAAGAGGTTCGGCAGGCGGAAGGCTGCCACAAATGCATCCATCACCGGCCCGGGCCCGATCAGGCCAAGGATCAGGATTTCGCGGACGACCCCCAGAACCCGGCTCATCAGGGTCCAGAACCCGACGGTCATGACACCGGCGACAAGGCGGATGGGTTTCATGGATGGTCTCGCTTGCTGCTCTGCCGCCTGACCTATCCCAATCCGGGCGAACGCGGAAGAGGCGGCGATCTGGGCTTTGGGCGTTGGAAATCCACCATCAGGGCAAAGCGACGGTTGATTTGAAGCCCGGACTTGGCCGAGGCTGGTCCAATCCGTTTGTTGCCAGTTTCAAAGGATCATTGTTTTGCCTGTTACTTTTCAGATCTTGCCGGACTTCAATCTGGTGCTCGCGCGATTTCATGGCGAAGTAGGCACCGAGGAACACATCGCCTCGTTCGAGGAATACGCCCGGCACCCTTTGTTCGACGGTCGACAGCACGCTCTTGTCGATTTGTCCGACTGTACATTGGACGATGCTTATTTCGATGACATGCAGCGGCTGGCTTATCGGCTCAAGGATTATTACGCGGTGCGGGCGCCAAGCTCGAAAACTGCGGTCTACGCACCGGGCGATGTGGTTTTTGGCATGTCGCGCATGTACCAGTCGATTGCTGATGGGGTCAGCCCTTGGGAAATCGGAGTCTTTCGCCGGCGCGAGCGGGCGATGGGTTTTCTGGGCATCCGGCCCCAGACCCCGCAAGCACTGCGCCTGCGGGAAATCTGGGACAACGAAGTGCCGACGCCTTAGCCGCGCGCGCGCTCGGCACCTTCTTCGATGGCGGCGCGCAATTTCTTTTCGATCAGGTCGCGTTTGACCTTCGAATGCAATTTCAGCCCGAACATGTCTTTGACGTAGAAGGAGTCGACGACCTGCTCGCCATAGGTCGCGATGATCGCTGAGGCGATGTAGATGTTCAGGTTCGCCAGCGTGCGCGTCAGGTCGAACAACAGGCCGGGACGGTCGCGGGTATCCACCTCGATGATGGTAAAGATCTCGGACCCGTCGTTGTCGAAGGTGATATGTGTCGGAACCTTGAAGGCCTTTTCCCGCTTTTTCAGCTTGTCCTTCGGCTTCATCGCTTCCCGTGCGACGACCTCGCCCATCAACGTCTTGCGGATGGTTTCCCGCAGGCGCGGGATGCGCAGGTTTTCATAGGGGCTGCCCTCGGCATCCTGAATCCAGAAGGCGGCGGTGGCATAGCCGTCCTTGGTGGTAAAGGTGCGGGCGTCGACGATATTGGCCCCCGCCAGCGCCAGCGCCCCCGCCAGCCGCGAAAAGATGCCCGGATGATCCTGAAGCGCGAAACAGGCGCGGGTGGCGTCGCGGTCTTCGTCCGGGTGGATGTCGATGGCGATCTCATCGTCCTTGAGGTCGCGGAGCAGGGTGGCAAAGACCTCGTGCGCGGTGACGTGCAGGCCCTGCCAGTAGGGCGGGTAATGCCGCTTCATTTCGTGTGCGAGGGTTTCGCTGTCCCAGTCAGACAGGGCCGCGCGCAGCGCTTTGCGGGCCTCCGTGCCGCGGTTCTCGCGGTTGAGCGCCTCCATTCCGCCTTCGAGCGCGCGGCGCGTCTGGCGGTAGAGTGCGCGGATCAGCGCGGCCTTCCAGTTGTTCCAGACGCCGGGGCCGACGCCCCGGATGTCACAGACCGTCAGGACGCAGAGCAGGTCCAGCCGCTCGCGCGTTTGCACCGCCTTGGCGAAATCGCGCACGGTCCGCGGATCGGCAATGTCACGTTTCTGCGCCATGTCGGACATCAGCAGGTGATAGCGCACCAGCCACTCGACCGTGGCGGCCTCGGCCTTGGACAGGCCAAGGCGCGGGGCCACGGTGCGGGCGATGCGGGCGCCGATGATTGAATGGTCCTCATCCCGTCCCTTGCCGATGTCATGCAACAGCAGCGCGACATAGAGAACCCGGCGATTGACGCCCTCCTTGAGGATGGTCGAGGCGACGGGCAGTTCCTCTGTCAGGTGCTCGTTCTCGATCTCTGACAGGTTCCAGATGCATTGGATGATGTGTTCGTCCACCGTGTAGTGGTGGTACATGTTGAACTGCATCATCGCCACGATGGGCGCAAATTCGGGGATGAAGGCGGACAGGACGCCCAGTTCGTTCATCCGCCGCAGGGCGCGTTCGGGATTGCCGTGTTTCAGCAGCAGGTCGAGGAACAATTCACGCGCCTCGTCGTCCTCGCGAAAGGCGTTGTCAATCAGGTGCAGGTTGGCCTTGACCAGACGCATGGCGTCCGGATGGATCAACAAGCCTGTACGCAACCCTTCTTCGAAAACGCGCAGCAGGTTCAGCTTGTCCGACAGAAAGGTCTCGTCATCGGCGATCGCAAGCCGGTTGTGCACCACGCGATAGCCATCCTTGACAGGGGGCGGCCGGTTGAAGAGGCGTTGCAGCAGCGGGGCGCCCTTGGTGTGATCCGCTTCGAGCGAGGTCAGCAGGATGCGCGTCAGGTCCCCCACGGCGGTGGCGTGGCGGAAATAGTCCTGCATGAACCATTCGACCGCGCGGCGTCCGCCACGGTCGTTGTACCCCATGCGGCTGGCCACCTCGACCTGCATGTCAAAGCTGAGCTGTTCGTTTGCCCGGTTGGCCGCAAGGTGCAGGTGACAGCGTACGGCCCAGAGAAAGCGTTCCGCCTGGACAAAGGTTTCGTATTCCTCGGGACGAAAGACCCCGGTCTTGACCAGTTCCGACACGTCGTCGGTATGGTGCACGTATTTGATGATCCAGAACAGCGATTGCAGATCGCGCAGGCCGCCCTTGCCTTCTTTGACGTTGGGCTCGACCATATAGCGCTGGCCCTGCTTGTCATGGCGGGCATCACGTTCGGCCAGCTTGGCCTCAACGAATTCGCGGGCGGTCGAGTTGAACAGATCGTTCCACAACGTCCGGTCCAGATCATCGGCAAGGCTGGCGTCGCCTGTCAGGAAACGGCTTTCCAGCATGGCGGTGCGGATGGTGAAATCCTCGGCGCCAAGGCGCAGGCAGTCACGCACCGTGCGGGAACTGTGCCCGACCTTCAGCCGCAGATCCCAGAGGATGTAGAGCATCGATTCAATGACGCTCTCGGCCCATGGGGTGATTTTGTAAGGCGTCAGGAACAGCAGGTCGACATCCGAAAAAGGTGCCATTTCACCCCGCCCGTATCCGCCGACGGACAGCACGGAAAGGCGTTCCGAGTCGGTGGGTGTGGGATTGCGGTGCAACACCTCTGTGGCGACTTCGAAGGTCAGCCGGATCAGGCAATCGGTGATCCAGGTGTAGGCGCGGGTCGTGCGCCGGGCCCCGAAAGGCTCGCTGGCAAAAGCGGTGGCGACGGCCTCGCGGCCCGCGTCGCGGGCCTGCCGCAGGACCGCCACAGTATGTTTTCGCACTTCGGCTTCGCCGGTGCCCTTGGGCATTCCGGCAAAGAGGATGCTGCGCACCGCCGCAGGGTCAAAGATCTCGGCGGCGGGCGCGATCAGGTCGTCAGGGAGCGTCTCGGTCTCAGAGGCCGCCGCCCGGGAGGCTGCTGGGGGCAGGGTCAAGGATCACCATCTGTTTGTCTGTCACCGTGGCCACCGCCAGCGCGCGCCGGTTCGTGCCGTCTGTCATCAGGCGGAATACACCGCCCGTGCCGGTAAAGCCAGTCGAGGTGAGCGCCGTGGCAGACAGCGCGTCGCCGCGGCCTTCCGCGGCAAGCGTTCCGATGGCCATGATCCCGTCATAGGCCAACCCGGCCAGAGGGTGCGGCGCGGTGCCATAGGTGCTGCTGTACCGGCCGGAAAACCCTTCGAGCCGTGCGACATTCGGAACCGCGAACCATGCGCCGTCCGAGGCTGGCAGGCCAAACAGGTCGGGCCGCACGTCCCAGCGGGTCAGGCCGATATATTGAACCTGATCCGGGCTGACGCCGGCAGAGGGCAGGCGATCAAGCAGGATCGGCATCGCCTCGTTGCTGGCGGCCGTGGTGATGAAAATGCTGTCCGCAGCCCCCGAAGCGACCACCCGTCCAGCCGCGCTGGCGGCCGAGGACACGCCCTCGATCGAAAGTTGGTAGCCCTGGCTGCCGACGATGTTCACGCCAAATTCGGTGGCGGCCTTTTCGATGGCGAGTTTGCCCAGCTGTCCGGCCACATCGTCGGAATAGATGATGACCATGTTGGATTTGCCGTTGCGGCGGGCGTGAGCCATCATCCGGCGCGCGGTATTGTCGAAGGTCGAACCAAGGATGAAGACATTGCCGCCCGCGATGGTCGGGTTGTTGGAAAAGCCAAGTACGTTGATGCCCTCATCCGCAACGGCAAGCCCAGCCGCGTTGACCGCGTCGGCGCGCAGCGGGCCGAGAATGATCTTGGCGCCTTCGTCGACGGCTTTTTGCGCGACCGCGGCCGCGGCGGGTGCCTGGCCGCCGGTGTCATAAACCCGCAGGTCGATGGTCACGCCTTCGCCAAGGTCGGCCATGGCAAGCCGCGCGGCGTTTTCCAGCGAAACCGCGATTGGCGCGGCGCCCTGATCCGATTGCGGAACCAGCAGGGCCACCGGGATGGGTTTGCCGGTATTGATGCGCGGGCCATCGCCCCCGCCGCCGATATTGGTCAGCGCCGAGGGGTCGCAAGCGGCGAGGGTCAGCGCGGCAGCGATCCCGGCGAGCGGGCGCAGTGCCTTGCGGAACTTGGAAAAAATGGCGAACATGGACGGCGGACTCCCTCGTTTTTTGCGCGTCATGCGCGGCACGGGTGGCGCGCGGCGCGATTTGGCGCTGATCATAGAGAAGGGCGAAAGGGGGGGCCAGTGACGATTGCGGACAGTGGCACGGGGAACGGCGGATTGACGCCGGGTTTGTACTTGGTGGCCACGCCCATCGGGAACGCGCGGGACATTACCCTGCGGGCGCTGGACCTTTTGAAGGTCGCAGATGTGCTGGCCGCCGAAGACACCCGCAGCCTGCGCCGTTTGATGGAATTGCATGGCGTCGCGCTGGGGGATCGTCCGCTGGTGGCCTATCACGACCACAACGGCGCGCGGGTGCGGCCACGGCTGTTGGCAGAGATGGCGGCAGGGAAATCGGTGCTCTATGCCTCCGAGGCCGGTACGCCGATGATTTCGGACCCGGGCTTTGATCTGGCCCGGGCCGCGGTCGAGGATGGTCATGCGGTGACCAGCGCGCCGGGCGCAAGTGCCGTGGTGACGGCGTTGACCCTTGCCGGTCTGCCGACGGATCGGTTCCTTTTTGCGGGATTCTTGCCTAACGCTGGCGGGCCAAGGAAAACCGCCCTGCGCGAGCTGTCCGCCTCTCCGGCGACACTTGTCTTTTACGAATCGCCAAAACGGCTGGTCGATATGCTGGAGTCTGCCAAAGACGTGCTGGGCGACCGAGAGGCCGCCGTCTGCCGGGAATTGACGAAGAAATTCGAGGAAACGCGGCGCGGGCCTCTGTCCGAGCTGGCGGCCCACTATCGCGAAACCCCGGCCAAAGGCGAAGTTGTCGTCCTGATTGGCAAAGGTGATTCAGAATCTGTTAGGGAATTTGACCTAGAACAGGAGGTGAACAAGGCGCTGGAAACCATGTCGGTACGGGATGCCGCGGATTTCGTTTCCGCGCGCTTCGGCGTCAAGAGGCGTCCGGTTTACCAGATGGCGATGCGGCTTTCCGCGAAAGGGGACACATGAAGGCGCTTCACGCCAGGCAAGGGACTACAGGCATGGCTGAACGCCAGATCACCGGCCGGTGCGGATATCATGCCGGATTGGCCGCAGAGGACGGGGTGGCGCAGGATTACGCCCGCCGTGGCTATCCGCTGTTGGCACAACGCTGGCGCGGGCATGCGGGTGAAATCGACCTTGTGGTTGCGGATGGCGACGGCGTGATCATTGTCGAAGTCAAGAAAAGCCGGTCGTTCTCGCGCGCTGCGGAGCGGTTGTCGCAACGCCAGATCGGGCGCTTGATGCGTGCGGGCGAGGAATTTCTTGGCACCCGGCCGCGTGGATCGCTGACCGATATCCGCTTTGACCTTGCGCTTGTCGATGGCCATGGGGCCATTCGTGTGATCGAAAACGCATTCCTCTGAGGATTAAGGTCGCGTCATCCGGTGGGCTGCGCACATTGCGCCCGGCGGCGTCCTGCGCCATCTATGGCGAAAGGATTGCTGGGGATGCACATGAAGATCGCCTTTCAGATGGACCCGATCACCGGGGTCGATATCAACGCAGACAGTTCCTTCCGCCTTGCCGAAGAGGCACAGGCGCGCGGGCACGAGCTTTTTTACTACGGTCCGGATCAACTGGCTTATGAAGAGGGGCGCGTGACGGCGCGTGGCCATTGGATGACGGTTCAGCGGGTGGCCGGAACCCCGGCCGTGCTTGGGGATCGGGTGACGGTCGATCTGGCCGACATGGATGTGATCTGGCTGCGGCAGGATCCCCCCTTTGACATGCATTATATCACCACGACACACTTGCTGGACCGCCTGAAAGGTCAGGTTCTGGTGGTGAACGATCCGTTCTGGGTCCGCAACTCGCCGGAAAAGCTGCTGGTTCTGAACTTCCCGGACCTGACACCGCCGACGGCGATTGCCCGGGATCTGGGTGTGCTGCGCGCGTTCCGGGAGAAGCATGGCGATGTGATCGTAAAGCCGCTGTACGGCAACGGCGGCGCCGGGGTCTTCAAGCTTGGTGCGTCCGACGGCAACCTCAGTTCGCTGTACGAGATGTTCACCGGTTTCTCGCGAGAGCCGCTGATCGTTCAGAAATACCTGCCCGACGTGTCCAAGGGGGACAAGCGGGTGATCCTCGTTGACGGTGAGGCGGTCGGCGCGATCAACCGTGTCCCGGCCAAGGGAGAAGTGCGTTCGAACATGCATGTGGGTGGGCGCCCCGAAAAGGTCGCCCTGACCGAACGCGACCTTGAAATCTGTTCTCGGATTGGCCCCGTCCTGCGGGATAAAGGGCAGGTCTTTGTGGGGATCGACGTGATCGGCGATTGGCTGACAGAGATCAACGTGACCTCGCCCACCGGCATTCAGGAACTTGAACGTTTCGACGGTATCAACGTCGCCGAGAAGATCTGGCAGGCGATCGAGGCCAAGCTGACATGAGCCTTGTGCGGCCGCTCCTGAACCGCTGGTTGGCACTGACGGAGCGGCCGCATCTGGAACGAACAAGGCACCCGGAACACTTGCGGGCCTCGTTCGAGCGCAAGGCGCGCATCTTTTTTCGCGCGCCGATGGGCACACGGTTGGTCCGGGACAGGTTGGACGGCGTTCCGGTGCTTTGGGTCAATTGCGACAGACCGGGGCCTTTGATCCTGTATCTCCACGGCGGTGCTTTTGTAATGGGGTCTGCCGATACGCACAGGGCGTTGATGGGGCGGCTGTCCCGATTGGCGGAGGTGCCTGCCTGTCTAATCGACTATCGGCTTGCACCAGAGCACCCCTTTCCCGCCGCGCTGGAGGATGCCAGCGCCGCCTATCGTGCGGTTATGGACCATCCCGGCGGCGTGATCCTTGGCGGAGACAGTGCGGGTGGCGGGCTGGTGCTTGCGCTGCTGGCCGAACTGCTGCGGCTGGATCTGCCGCGCCCCTTGGGGGCATTTGCCTTTTCCCCACTGACCGATCTCAGTTTCTCGGGCGAAAGCGTTGCGCGAAACGCGGCAACCGACGTGGTACTGCCTGTCAGCCGGGTGCATGAAACAGCCGACATGTATGTCCCTCGCGATGTGGACGTTCGGGATCCGCGCGTGTCTCCGCTTTGGGCCGAGTTTGCGGGGGCGGGTCCGGTCTGGCTTGCCGCCGGGGATCGGGAGTTCCTGCTGGACGATACCCGCCGCATGGCGGCGCGGCTGCGCGCGCAGGGAGTGGCCGTACATGAGGAAATCGCGCGCGACCTGCCACATGTCTGGCCGATCTTTCACAATATCCTGCCCGAGGCGCGCGCGACGTTGCGGCGCCTGGTGTCCTGGATCAACTCTCTTTCGCCGACAAAAGGCGATAGCTGAGCGCCTCGGCCACGTGGGGGCGGCGCACCTCGGCGGAGTCATCCAGATCGGCAATGGTGCGCGCCACGCGCAAGACGCGGTGATAGCCCCGGGCGGTCAGGCCAAAACGGTCGGCGGCGCGGGTCAGCAATTCGCGGCCTTCGGTATCGGGCGTTGCAATCTCTTCCAGCCGTTGCCCTTCGGCGTCGGCGTTTGTGCGCAGCGCATCCTGCCCGGCAAACCTGTCCTGCTGAATGGCCCGTGCGGCTGCCACACGCTTGGCCACCTGTGCCGAACTGTCGCCAGTGGCGGGCAGATCCAGATCGGTAAAGCCCACCGGCGGCACCTCCAGCCGCAGGTCGAACCGGTCCATCAGCGGGCCGGAAATGCGGCCAAGGTAATCTTCGCCGCAATTCGGCGCGCGAGAGCAGGCCTGCGACGGGTCGGTGAGATAGCCGCATTTGCAGGGGTTGGCCGCCGCCACCAGCAGAAACCGGGCAGGATAACGGACATGAGCATTGGCGCGGGCGACCATCACCTCGCCGGTTTCGATGGGTTGGCGCAGGGTTTCCAGTACGGTGCGGGGAAACTCGGGGAATTCATCCATGAACAGCACGCCATTGTGGGCGAGGCTGATCTCTCCGGGTTGCGCGGTGCGTCCGCCGCCGATCAGCGCCGCCATCGACGCCGTGTGATGGGGTTCGCGAAAGGGGCGGCTGCGCGAGATGCCACCATCGCTCAACAATCCGGCAATCGAATGGATCATCGAGGTTTCCAGCGCCTCAACCGGTGTCAGCGGTGGCAGGATTCCGGGCAAACGCGCCGCCATCATTGATTTTCCGGCCCCGGGCGGGCCGATCATCATCAGGTGATGCCGCCCCGCGGCGGCGATTTCCATGGCGCGCTTGGCCCGCTCCTGTCCCTTTACGTCGCGCAGGTCGCGGGCGGCGGTTTCCGTCGTCACTTCGCCGGGAGAGGCAGGCTCCAGCACGTTTACACCGGTAAAATGGCGCACAATGTCCAGCAGGTTGCCCGCGCCGATCACCGTGCAGGCATCGACCCAGGCAGCCTCGGCCCCCGAGGCCCGCGGGCACAGCAGGATGCGGTCCTCTTCGGCCGCGGCCATGGCGGCGGGCAGCGCGCCGACCACGGGAAGAATGTCACCGTCCAGAGACAATTCACCAAGGGCCACGGTCTGGGCGATGGCGTCGGCAGGCAGAATGTCGAGCGCCGCCAGAAGGCCCAGTGCGATGGGCAGATCGAAATGCGATCCGATCTTAGGCAGGTCGGCGGGTGCGAGGTTGATCGTGATCCGTTTGGAAGGCAGGGCAATGGCCAGCGCGCTTAGCGCCGTTCGCACGCGGTCGCGTGCCTCGGATACGGCCTTGTCCGGCAGACCGACGATGGAAAAGGCGGGCACGCCCGGGGTGACGGCGCATTGCACCTCGACCGGACGGGCCTGCACGCCTTCAAAGGCAACCGTATGAGCGCGAGCGACCATGACCCCCTACCGCATCAGGACGGGGCGAGCCTGACCCGCGCGTGGTTAGCAATTGGTTAACGCCGCTGGCAGGCCGTTAAGGTGCGGCGCTTATGTCGCTGCCCCGTCGCGCAGGGCCACGAAGGCAGGCCAGGCATCGGGATCATGGACCGTCTTGTCCCGACAGAAGGCATTGCAGAAGCCAAAGACGCGGCCTTCGGTTTCCAAAAGATGTGTGACGGGCTTTCCGGAATAGGGACAGCAATCGTTTTCCGCAGAGCCGCTGTCGATGGCATGGGCAAGACGCGGCGCGGGGCCGGGCCAGCCCGTTTGCGGGTAGTCGCGATCATACCAGGGCAGGGTGGCGCCACGCGCCAGCCCCATGGCGCGCCACCGGCGGAACGCCGGGTCGGCAAGGTGTCGATCCACATAGCTGCGCGCGGTTTCCGAAACGGGCAGAGCATAACCGGCGATGCGCGCAGCAACCGGCGCAAAGAACGCATCCGCCACGGAATAGCCTCCGGCAAGCCAAGCCCCGCCCGAGCGGGTCAGCGCGTGGCTCCAGATCGTTTCGATCCGGTCAAGATCGGCTTGCAGGGCCTCGGGAACCGGGCTGTGCGCATAGGTGGCGCGCAGGTTCATCGGGCATAGCTCGCGCAGCGTGCCATAGCTGGAATGCATCTCTGCCGCGAGACTGCGTGCCATTGCCCGCAATGCCGGATCGGCGGGCCAAAGCCCGGCCTCCGGGTTGCGGGTAGCCAGTTCTTCGGCGAGCGCGAGGCTGTCCCAGATCACGGTGCCATCACCCGTCACCAAGGTCGGCACGGTGCGCGCCGGCGCATAGCGCGCCATCTGGTCAGAGACCGGGGCCTGCATGAAATCGACGATCTCGATCCGGACCGGAATGTCGAACCGGTGAAACAGGAGCCAGGCCCGCAGGGACCAACTGGAATAACTGTAGTCGCCAAGAAAAAGCCTGTCGTCCATGGAACCTCTCCGCCGTTGCTGCGTTTGTCTACCGTATGGGTCAGTCTGCGGAAAATCAGGATTTGTTGCCGGTGCGATCACGCAGGCAGAACGCTATTTCGCCAAATGCCCCGAATTTCGCCGACGCGAAAGTGATCCGGTCGCGATCGAGCCACGTAGTAAGATCAAAGAGCCCCACGACAAAGGGGCCCCGAGATCATCAGGGGAGCTGATATGGCGCTTGATACGTTCAATGACCAAAGCTTGTCTCGTCGGGCCATGAAGGCCGAATTGCTGGATGCAGAGACGGAACTGAAACTGGCCTACGCTTGGCGTGATGACCGTGACGAACAGGCCCTGCACCGGTTGATTCAGGCTTATATGCGGCTGGCGATTTCAATGGCAGCCAAGTTCAAACGCTATGGCGCGCCGATGAACGACCTCATTCAGGAGGCGGGGCTGGGCCTGATGAAAGCGGCGGACAAGTTCGATCCGGACCGCGGGGTGCGCTTTTCGACTTATGCGGTCTGGTGGATCAAGGCCTCGATCCAGGACTACGTGATGCGGAATTGGTCGATGGTGCGGACGGGCTCGACCTCGTCTCAGAAGTCATTGTTCTTCAACATGCGTCGTGTTCAGGCCCGGATCGAGCGTGAGGCGGCGGCCCATGGCGAGCAGCTGGACGGCCACCAGTTGCGTCACAAGATTGCAACCGAAATCGGTGTGCCTCTGCGCGACGTCGAGATGATGGAAGGTCGGCTGTCCGGTTCCGACTACTCTTTGAACGCGACCCAATCGGTCGAGGATGAAGGTCGGGAGTGGATAGACACCATCGAGGATGACGGGGCGCAGGCCTCGGAGATCGTCGAAAACGAACATGATCGCGAACAGCTCCGAGAGTGGCTGGTTCAGGCCATGGGGGCGCTGAATGATCGCGAAAGGTTTATCGTGCGTGAACGCAAGCTGCGTGAGGATCCGCGGACGCTTGAATCTCTGGGCAATGAACTGGGCCTGAGCAAAGAGCGCGTTCGCCAATTGGAGGCTGCGGCCTTTGGAAAGATGCGCAAGTCGCTTGAGGCCCAGAGCGGAGAAGTGCATCACTTCCTCGCATGAGACATCTGATTTTTGGCCTGATGGCCGTCGCGTCCCCAGCCTTTGCAGACGGACATATCGATGCGCAAGTTCTGTTCTTGGGCGAGGTGCATGACAATCCGGCGCACCACCTGACGCAGGCGGCCTTTGTGGCCGAGGTCAAACCTGCTGCCATCGTCTGGGAAATGCTGGAGCCCGGCGCGTCCGACGTGTTGACGCCCGAACTGATCGCAGACGAAAGCGCGCTGGAGGCGGCATTGGGCTGGGCTGACAGCGGCTGGCCCGACTTTTCCATGTACTACCCGATTTTTGCCGCCGCCCCGGAGGCGGTGCATTTCGGTGCGCAACTGCCCCGCGGCGAGGCGCGCGCCGTTATGGGTCAGGGGCTGGCCGAGGTTTTTGGTGAAGACGCGGCGCGGTTCGGGTTGGACACACCTTTGCCCGAGGGGGAGCAGGCGGCACGGGAGGCCTTGCAAATGGCAGCCCATTGCGATGCGCTGCCTCCCGAGATGCTGCCCGCCATGGTCGATATCCAACGTTTGCGGGACGCGCGGCTTGCGGCTGCGGCGCTTGCGGCGCTGGAACAGACCGGTGGGCCGGTGGCGGTGATTACCGGAAACGGCCATGCGCGGCTGGACTGGGGCGCGCCGGCCCTTGTGTCGCGCGCCGCGCCCGAGGTTGTGATCTTTGCGCTGGGCCAAGGTGAAAAGGGCCGCTCTGTCCCGGACGGGGGCTTTGACCAGATCGAAACCGCGCCGCCCGTCGACCGTGGTGACCCCTGCGAGGCGTTTCGCAGCAAGTGATCGCAGGGTCGTGCGGGTGGGGGACTTGCGGACAGGGGCCTGTGCTGCATAGTGCGGGCGTCTTGAGAGAGGGCGCGACGTGCTGGCCGGAAAACGCATTCTTCTGATTATCGGGGGCGGCATCGCTGCCTATAAATGTCTGGACCTGATCCGCCGGCTGCGCGAACGCGGGGCCTTGGTGGCGCCGGTGATGACACGGGCGGCGGAGGAATTCGTCACCCCCTTGTCCGTGTCGGCCCTGGCGGGCGAAGAGGTTCACCGCGACCTCTTTGACCTGACCAAAGAGGCGGAGATGGGGCACATCCAGCTGAGTCGGGTGGCCGATCTGATGGTTGTGGCCCCGGCGACGGCGGACCTCATGGCCAAGATGGCGGGCGGTCACGCAAACGACCTTGCCACGACGCTGTTGATGGCGACGGATACGCCGGTGATGATCGCGCCGGCCATGAATGTCCGTATGTGGGAGCATCCCGCAACACAGCGCAATCTTGAGGTCCTGCAAGGGGACGGCATTCGGGTGGTCGGCCCCAATTCGGGCGACATGGCCTGTGGTGAATACGGGCCGGGACGTATGGCCGAGCCGCTGGAAATCATTGCCGCGGTGGAAGCGGTGTTTGCCAAGGGGCCGCTGGCCGGGCGGCGCGTGTTGGTGACATCCGGCCCGACGCATGAACCCATCGACCCGGTGCGCTATATCGCCAACCGTTCGTCAGGCGCGCAGGGGACCGCCATCGCCGAGGCGCTGCGCGACCTTGGGGCCGAGGTGGTCTTTGTCACCGGTCCCGCCGAGGCCGCGCGGCCCGTTGGTGTGCAGGTGGTGGAGGTGGAAAGCGCGCGCGAAATGCGCGACGCCGTGATGGGCGCGCTGCCGGTGGAGGCCGGGGTCTTTGCCGCTGCCGTTGCCGATTGGCGCGTGGCCAGCGCCTCGGACGCGAAGATCAAGAAGGAAGGCGGCAAGCTGCCCGTACTGGAGTTTGCCGAGAACCCGGACATCCTTGCCGAGGTCTCACAGCTGGCGGAGGGGCGCCCGGCGCTGGTGGTCGGCTTTGCCGCCGAGACAAACGACGTGGTGGCCCATGCCACCGCCAAGCGGGTGCGCAAGGGCTGTGACTGGATCGTGGCCAATGATGTCTCGCCCGCGACGGGCATCATGGGGGGCAGCGAAAACGCCGTTGTGCTGATTTCGGAGGCCGGGGCCGAGAGCTGGCCCCGGGCGTCGAAACGTGCCGTGGCGGAGCGGCTGGCGTGCCGGATCGCCGAGGCGCTTGGCGTCAGTTCGCGCGCGCCCGGTCCGTGGGATGGTGCAGGCGGCACCGGTGGAGATTGAGTATTTGAGCCAAGAAGAAACACAGGTCGTGATTGGGTTCGAATGGGTCGACGGTGCGGATCGCGCGCTGGGCCTGCCGGTCTATGCCACCGCCGGGGCGGCGGGCGCGGATCTGCGCGCCAACCTGCCGGATCGGGGGGAGATCCGCCTTGCACCGGGCGCGCGGGTGCTGGTGCCCACGGGGTTGCGGATAGCCATCCCGGCGGAGTTCGAGGTGCAGGTGCGGCCACGGTCCGGGCTGGCGCTGAAACACGGGATCACCCTGCCCAATGCGCCGGGAACGATCGACAGCGACTATCGCGGCCCGCTTGGCGTGATCGTGATGAATGCGGGCGGGGAGGATTTCGTGATCGCCCACGGTGACCGGATTGCGCAGATGGTGGTGGCCCCTGTGGTGCGTGCGGTGTTCCGCGAGGGGGCGCTGGAGGAGACCGCACGGGGTTCGGGCGGTTTCGGTTCCACGGGACGCGGCTGATGATGCTGGTTTTGGGCCTTGCGGCGATGATCTGGGGGATCGGCCACCTGATGAAGGCCCCTCGGGCGGCGCGGGGCTATATGCTGGGACTGCTTTACGTGGGTGTGCTGGCGGTGCAGGTGATCCTGCCTGCCGGGCACCCGCTGCGGGAGGCAACAGGGGGCAGCGCGGCCCCATGGTTGATCCTTGGCGGATTTGGCGCATTGGGGCTGGCCTATGCGCTGGGGCTGCGCTGGTTGAAGGCAAGAGCGGTGGAAAAGACAAGTGCAGAAGCCCCGGCGCAGGATCCGGGCAAGTTCCGCGAGGGCGAGCTGGAACGCTATGCCCGGCATATCGTGCTGCGCGAATTGGGCGGTCCGGGGCAGAAGCGGCTGAAGGAGGCGCGCGTTCTGGTGGTGGGTGCCGGGGGGCTTGGTTCTCCGGTGTTGTTGTATCTTGCCGCTGCGGGTGTCGGGACGATCGGGGTGATCGACGACGACGAGGTCGACAGCGGCAATCTGCAACGGCAGGTGATCCACAGCGATGCGCGCATCGGAATGCCAAAGGTGTTTTCCGCACAGGCCGCGATGGAGGGGATCAACCCTTACATCACGGTCAAGCCGTACAAGCGGCGGCTGGATGCAGAGACCGTTTCCGCCCTGCTTGAGGATTTCGATGTCGTGCTGGACGGGACGGATAATTTCGAAACTCGTTACATGGTGAACAAGGCCTGTGTGGCGGCGGGCAAGCCGCTGATTTCCGGGGCCTTGAGCCAATGGGAGGGGCAAGTCAGCGTCTTTCACCCGGCAGAGGGCGGCCCGTGTTATCAGTGCATCTTTCCCGAGGCCCCCGCGCCGGGGTTGGCCCCCAGCTGTGCCGTGGCCGGTGTTCTTGGTCCTTTGCCCGGTGTCGTTGGGTCGATGATGGCGGTGGAATGCATCAAGCTGATTGCCGGGGCCGGGGCCGTGCTGCGGGGGGAGATGCTGATCTATGACGCGCTATGGGGCGAAACCCGCAAGATCGGGTTGAAGCGGCGTGAAAGCTGTCCGGTCTGTGGGGCGCGAGAGGGGTGAACCGGGCGGAGAGGCCGGAACAAAGCTGTTCCGGCGCGATTGAAGCGGCGGGCGCCGAGGCATAGTTTTGCGTAAGTGATCAGGAGATTTGCAGATGACCAACCCGCTGCTGGCCGAATGGACCACCCCTTTCGGCATCGCGCCCTTTGCCGAGATCTCGGACGAGGATTTTGCCCCCGCGCTGGACGCGGCATTGGCGGCGCATACGGCCGAGATCGAGGCAATTGCCGCGAACCCCGATGAGCCGAGCTTTGCCAATACCATTGAGGCGATGGAAGGGTCGGGGGAGGCTCTGGACAAGGTGCTGGGCACGTTTTTCAACATTGCCGGCGCAGACAGCAACCCCGCGCGACAGGACTTGCAGCGGGCGTTTTCCCCCAAGTTGTCGGCGCATAGTTCGGCGATCTATTCCAATGCGGCGTTGTTCGGGCGCATCAGCGACCTTTGGGAGCGGCGCGACACGCTGGGCCTGACAGAGGAAGAGGCGCGCGTCCTGTATCTGACGCATCGGGATTTCGTGCGCGCCGGTGCGTCGCTGGACGGCGACGAGGCCGAGCGGATGAAGGCGGTCAAGTCGCGGTTGGCGGTTCTGGGGACCGAATTTACTCAGAACCTTCTGAAGGATGAATCCGACTGGTCGATGGCCCTGACCGAGGCGGATCTGGACGGGTTGCCGGAGTTTGTGGTGGATGCCGCCCGGTCCGCCGGTGCGGCGTTGGAGGCCGACGGACCTGTCGTGACCCTGTCACGATCGCTGATTGTGCCTTTCCTGCAATTTTCGCCGCGCCGCGATCTGCGCGAAAAAGCGTGGCGGGCGTGGGTGATGCGCGGCGAAAATGGTGGCGAAACAGACAATCGTGGCATCGCAGCGGAGGTGTTGAAGCTGCGTGAAGAACGCGCCCGGTTGCTGGGCTATGAGGATTTTGCCGCCTTCAAGCTGGAAACCGAAATGGCGGGCGCTCCGGACAAGGTGCGTGCCTTGCTGATGGCCGTCTGGGAGCCGGCCAAGGCGGCGGCCGAGAGGGATGCGGTCGAGATGCAGGAGATGTTGCATGCCGACGGGATCGACGGACCGCTGGAGCCATGGGATTGGCGCTATTACGCCGAGAAGCGCCGCAAGGCGCAGCACGATCTGGATGAGGCGGAGCTGAAGCCTTACCTGCAACTCGACCGGATGATCGAAGCGGCCTTTGCCTGTGCGAACCGTCTGTTCGGGCTGGAGTTCAAGCCGCTGGACGTGGCGTTGTACCATGCAGATTGCCGCGCGTGGGAGGTCACGCGGGACGGCCAACATGTGGCGGTGTTTATCGGCGATTATTTCGCGCGGGCGTCGAAACGGTCGGGCGCATGGTGTTCGGCCTTCCGGACTCAGGCGAAACGGCCGGTGGAAAAGGCCCCGATCGTCGTGAATGTCTGTAATTTCGCCAAACCGTCCGAAGGCAAGCCTGCGTTGCTGTCCTACGACGACGCGCGGACCTTGTTCCACGAATTCGGCCATGCCTTGCACCAGATGCTTTCGGATGTGACCTTTGGTTCGGTTTCGGGCACGTCGGTTGCCCGTGATTTTGTCGAACTGCCGTCGCAACTGTACGAGCATTGGCTGGAGGTGCCCGAGGTGCTTTCGGAATTTGCCACCCATGCCGAGACAGGCGAAGCAATGCCCGAGGCGTTGCTGGAGAAGGTCCTGAAGGCGGCGAATTTCGACATGGGGTTCCAAACGGTTGAATATGTCGCCTCGGCGCTGGTGGATCTGGAGTTCCATTCGGGTGCGGCGCCCGCAGACCCGATGCAGAAGCAGGCCGAAGTATTGGAGAGTATCGGGATGCCCCGCGCCATCGTGATGCGCCATGCGACACCGCATTTCGCACATGTTTTTGCCGGGGACGGGTATTCGTCGGGATATTACAGCTACATGTGGTCCGAGGTCATGGACGCGGATGCCTTCGAAGCCTTTGAGGATGCGGGCGGGGCCTTTGATCCCGAAACGGCGGCCAAGCTGGAAAGGTTCATCCTGTCGAAAGGCGGCTCGGTCGAGGCCGAGGACCTGTACATGCAATTCCGTGGTCGGATGCCAGGGGTCGAGGCATTGCTGAAAGGGCGGGGGCTGGCGGCCTGAGGTTGGCCGGGGGGACGGCGCTCGACGGGGCCTTTGGCCCCGACGTCGCCCCGCCCACCATCCCCGGCCACTGGCGCGCCGGGGCGGTCGGAGTGCTCAGAACGGCAGGCGTTCGAGGGTAAAGCCCTCGTCCGCCAGTAGATGCAGGACGCCGTTTTCGCCTGCCAGATGCGCCGCGCCAAAGGCGGCGACGACATACCCGTCGGACAGTGCCAACGCATCCAGAAGCTCGGGGATCCAAGCGCGGTTGCGGGCGGTCAGAAGGGTCTCTTCGATCATGCTGTAGACCTCATCGTTTTCCGCGCGGCTGAGCGGGGTCAACCGGGGCGACAGCACCTCCAGCGCCAGTTGGCTTGCCCCGTGCTCTTCGGCGAAATAGGCGGCGAGCATGGTTTCGAACAGGTCTTCGCCGCTTTCCGGTGAGCTTAGGGCTGAACGGATCATCAAAAGCTGTGTTTCGATGGGCATGTCGGAAAAGGCCTCGAACCCGGTGCCATAGGGTTCAAGCGACCGGGTCGGCACGCCGTCGGCCCTTGCCATCTGTTCCAGTTGCGCGTCCAGCCCGTTGGCCTCGGCCAGCTGGTCCTTCATGCAGGGCGGGATGGACAAGAGGATCGACACGTACCACGGCCGCATCTTGGCAGCCATGAAGGGGGGCATGCCACGCAGGCGCATGGCTTCGGACAGCCGTTGCCATTCGTCTTCGGGCAAGAGTTCCGGCAGGGTCGTCTCTTGTAGCAGCAGCATGTCCATGCGCGTCTTGAGCGCCTGCTCCAGCGCGGCCTTTTCGTCGGCGTCCATTTCCAACAGCAGCATGTCCGCCCCCCGGATCAGGGGAGCGAGCCGTTCGACCGGTCCGTCCAGTCGCGGGTCGTCCAGATGGACGGTGCCGACCAGGTGCAGCACTTTTTGGCCCCGTGTGGCCCGCCAGTGATTACCCGAGGGAAAGGCGGTCTTGGCCAGCCGGGCGTCGAATTCGGCCTGTTCCGTGGGCGTCAGCGTGTCCATCAGATCGCGACCGTCACAGGCGGCGCGCAGGGAGGTGGCGCAGAGGCCAAGGAAGGTCAGGGCGAGGAGGATCAGGCGCATGGCGTCTCTTTCTGCGTCAGGTTGTGTTTCACTTAGTCCTTGAGGCGGGTTCTGGACAAGGGCAGGCACCGAGAAGAGACTGCGCAAATGAAGCGGGAAAGCGATCTATACGGGCCGGTCAAAGCCTTGCTGGAAGGGCAGGGATATGAGGTCAAGGGCGAGGTCGGCGCGGCCGATCTTGTGGCCGTGCGGGAGGGCGAAGCGCCGGTCATCGTCGAGCTGAAATTGCGGATCACGCTGGCGCTGTATCATCAGGCCTGCGCGCGGCTGGCCGTGTCCGAAAGCGTCTATATCGCCGTGGCGCGGCCCACGGGGCGCACGGCGCGACGGGCGATGAAGGACAATCTGTCAATGTGTCGGCGGCTGGGGCTGGGGTTCATCACTGTCCGGCCCGACGGCAAGGTCGAGGTTCATTGCGACCCAGGGCCATATGTGCCGCGCAAGAACAAGGCCAAGGCGGTGCGCCTGTTGCGCGCGTTCGAACGGTTGCGGGGCGATCCCAACGAAGGCGGCGCGACCCGACATGGAATCGTGACCGGCTATCGACAGGATTCGCTGGCCTGCGCGGCGCATCTTGCGCAGCAAGGTGCCTGCCGGGGGCGCGACGTTGCCAAGGCAACCGGAGTTGTCGCGGCCACCCGGATCCTGCGCGACAATCACTATGGCTGGTTCGAGAAGGTCGATACCGGTGTCTACGCCCTGACAAAGGCCGGGCGGGCGGGACTGAAACATTGGGCCTATAGCTGGGAGGAAAAGCCCTAGGCGGGCTTTTTCCGGTTGGCGAGCCTTTCACGATGCAGCGTGTACAGGCCAGAGGCGACAATGATCGAACAGCCGAAGATGGTCCAGCCGTCTGGCAGGTCGGAAAAGACCACGTAGCCGTAGAAGGTGCTCCACAGGATCAGCGAATAGTGCATAGGCGCGACGACGACGGCTTGGGCAATGTCCAGCGCACGGATGACCAGCACCTCGCCCAGACCCGCGGTCACGGCGAGCCCGATTGCGACCAGCCAGAGCCAAGTTTCCCCCGGTGTGATCCAGACAAAGGGCAGGGCAAAGCTGACCAGCGTGATCGACGTCAGCGAGGTATAGGCCACGGTCGTGACCACCGGATCGGTGCCGCTGAGACTGCGCGACAGAACCTGGCGCAGGGCAAAGAAACAGGCGGCAGCCACGGTAAAGCCGATGGCCGGATGTAGCACGCCCATGCCGGGGCGGATAACGATCAGCATGCCAACGAAACCGATTCCGACTGCGATCCAGCGGCGGATGCCCACCGGTTCGCGCAAAAAGACCGCACCAAGGACGGTAACGACAAAGGGCGCGATAAAGGTCACGGCGACCGCATCGGCCAGCGGAACAAAGCTGACGCCTACGACGAAGCAGACCGCCGAAAGCACGGCGGTGATGCCTCGGAAAATTTGCAGGAAGGGCAGGCGGGACCGCAAAAGCGACGGCCCCCGCAACACGATCAGAACGATGATCCCCAGCGCCAGCCCGATCTGGCGGAACCACACCACCTGTGCGGCATGGAAGGATTCAGTCAACAGTTTGGCCAGCACGTCGCAGGCGGCAAAGGAAAAGAAACCCAGCAGCATCAGCACGATACCGCGCAGGTTGTCGGGTTGGGAAGGCGCGGGCGCGGTGCGGAACGGCGCAGCCTGTGGCGTGGGCATGGGCAATCCTGAGGGCGAAAAGAAACGGCGCGGGTTTTGCCCCGTGTCGAAAAATGGGAATGATGGATCGGGACGTGCCAGAGGTCCAAGGGCCGTGACAAGCGACGGACAGGCGGGCGTGACTCGTTTCAGGAAGGATATGGGATGTCGGGAACAGAGGAAAGCCTGATGCGACGGATGTGGCGCGATGCGCCTTGGTTGACGGCGGGCCTTGGGCTTAGCCTGCTGATCGTGCTGGTGTTTGCGGTGCGCATGGCCATGGGCATGATCTTTTGGGCGGACCCGCGCCATCAGGACATGCCCATCGAAGCATGGATGACGCCGCGTTTCGTCGGCATGTCATGGCATCTGCCGCCCGAGGTCGTCCGTGAGGCGCTGGAGCTGACCCGTGATGGCAAGGGGCCTGAACCTTTGTGGAAGATCGCCCAGACGCGCGGCGTTCCGGTTGAGGACCTGATTGATGATCTGGAACAGGCGATAGCCGCGCACCGTGGGGCACGGCATGAGTGATGCGATTTTTGCGCTTGTCGCGGGGTATGGCCTGTGGGTGGTCGCCGGGTCGGCCTTTCTGTCCTGTCTGCTGGTGCCGGTGCCTACGGCGCTGGTCATGCTGGCGGCCGGGGCTTTTGCCGCAGCGGGCGACCTGAGCTTGGGGCAGGTTTTTCTTGCCGGCTGGCTGGCGGCGCTGGCCGGGGACAATGCCGGGTATCAGCTGGGTCGTTGGGGCGGCCGCCCTCTGGTTCGGCAGATCGCGCGGCGCACCGGCAAGCGGCGCTTGATCGCGCGCGGGCGGCTGGCGGTGCATCGCTACGGTGCGCTGGGTGTCTTTTTCTCGACGTGGCTTGTGGCGCCGCTGGGGCCTTGGGTGAACCTGATTTCCGGCGCCATGGGGTTGTCCCGCTGGCGGTTTGCCGTCTGGGACACGCTGGGAGAAACGATCTGGGTCGGGGCCTACGTGGGGCTGGGTTATGGGTTTGGCACGCAGATAGATGCCGTCTCGCAGGTGGTCAGCGATTGGGCGGGTCTGTTGGCGGCACTTGCTGTGGCGGCGGGTTTTTCCGTGGCGCTGGCGATGAAGTTGCGGCGCAAGGTCCGCGTCAGAGGCTGAGTTCCCTGAAGCGGTCGCGCAACATTTCAGCCGAGGCGCGCAAGGCGTCGGCTTCGCTGGAGGAAAGATCGGGAACCAGTGCCTCGGTCACGCCGGCTGCTCCGACCACGCGCGGCACGGAACAGGCTGTCCCCTGAACGCCCATGACGTCGTCCACGGTCGAAACAGTCAGAACCGCGCCTTCGTCCTGTGTGATCGCGCTGACGATGCGGGCAAGCCCGGCCCCAATCCCGTACCACGTGGCTCCTTTTCCCTCGATGATCGTATAGGCGGCGCGGCGCACACCTTCGTCGATTTCCGCCTGAAGCGCAGATGACAGCGGAGCGCCGATCTGGGCGGCAAAGCTTTGAACGCTCACAGAGCCTGCGCGGGCGGCGGACCATGCCAGAACCTCGGAATCGCCGTGCTCGCCCAGCACATAGGCATGGACAGACCGTGGCGCGATTCCAAGATGCCGCCCCAATAGCCAGCGAAAACGCGCCGTATCAAGGATCGTGCCAGAGGCAATGACCCGCCCTGGCGGCAGGCCCGACAGCGCCTGTGTGACCTGTCCCATGATGTCGACCGGGTTCGAAGCCACCAGCAGGATCGCCTCGGGGCAGACCCGCATGACTTCGTCCACAACCGAGCGAAAAACCGCGGCATTGCGGTCCAGCAATTGCAGGCGCGTTTCGCCCGGCTTCTGGCCGACCCCGCAGGCCAGAACCACGATCCGTGCCCCGGCAAGGTCATCATATGTCCCGGCGGCGATCTGCGCGGCACTGGCAAAAGGGGCCGCATGGGCGATGTCCTCGGCTTCGGCCCGGGCACGGGCCTCGTCGATGTCGACCAGAACAATGCGCGATGCCGCCCCGCGCATTACGCAGGCAAAGGCCGCCGCTGCCCCGACCATGCCGGCCCCGACGATTCCGATCTTCATGCTGTGCTCCGTCGCTGCTTTCGCACCAGTGCCGTCAGACTGGCAGCTTTGTCGTTGAAACCCTACATCGACCACTGGGCAGGCCGCCGGGAAATTCCGGCTCAGCACAAATTTTCACGGCAGCGTGTTGACACGACTCGGGGCGTTCCTTACCTCAGCGCCGTTAGCACTCGACCCTGATGAGTGCTAACGGCCCCGGATCACGGGGTCGATAGGGAAAACTTTGAGCCAGGAGAACTCGAAGATGGCATTCAAACCGCTTCATGACCGCGTGCTGGTTCGTCGCGTCGAGAGCGACGAAAAGACGGCTGGTGGCCTGATCATCCCCGACAGCGCCAAGGAAAAGCCGGCTGAAGGTCTGGTTGTGGCTGTGGGCGCCGGCGCCAAGGACGACGACGGTGATCGCATCGCCATGGATGTTGCCGAAGGCGACAAGATCCTGTTCGGCAAGTGGTCGGGCACCGAAGTGACGGTCGACGGCGAAGAGCTGCTGATCATGAAAGAAAGCGACATCCTCGGCATCATCGCCTGAGGAAACGATGGGCCGCAGGCCCGTCCACCGCTGACATCAACCCGAATCTAGGAGAACGCATATGTCTGCAAAAGACGTGAAGTTCGATACCGACGCCCGCACGAAGATGCTGAAAGGCGTCAACATCCTCGCCGACGCCGTCAAGGTGACCCTGGGCCCGAAAGGCCGCAACGTGGTTCTGGACAAGTCGTTCGGCGCGCCGCGCATCACCAAGGACGGTGTTTCTGTCGCCAAGGAAATCGAACTGGAAGACAAGTTCGAGAACATGGGCGCGCAGATGGTGAAGGAAGTTGCTTCCCGCACCAACGACGAAGCCGGTGACGGCACCACCACCGCGACCGTTCTGGCACAGGCCATCGTCAAGGAAGGCCTGAAAGCTGTTGCGGCTGGCATGAACCCGATGGACCTCAAGCGCGGCATCGATCTGGCAACCGCCAAGGTCGTCGACGCGATCAAATCGGCAGCCCGTACCGTCGAGAACTCGGACGAAGTCGCTCAGGTTGGCACCATCTCGGCCAACGGCGAAGCAGAAATCGGCCGTCAGATCGCCGACGCGATGCAGAAGGTCGGTAACGAAGGCGTTATCACCGTCGAAGAGAACAAAGGTCTGGAAACCGAGACCGATGTCGTCGAAGGCATGCAGTTCGACCGTGGCTACCTGTCGCCGTACTTCGTGACCAATGCCGACAAGATGACCACCGAGCTGGAAGACTGCATGATCCTGCTGCACGAGAAGAAACTCTCGTCGCTGCAGCCGATGGTTCCGCTGCTGGAATCGGTGATCCAGTCGCAGAAGCCGCTGCTGATCATCGCGGAAGACGTCGAAGGCGAAGCGCTGGCGACCCTCGTGGTCAACAAGCTGCGCGGCGGCCTGAAAATCGCAGCCGTCAAGGCACCGGGCTTCGGCGATCGCCGCAAGGCCATGCTGCAGGACATCGCGATCCTGACCGGCGGCCAGGTGATCTCGGAAGACCTCGGCATGAAGCTCGAGTCCGTGACCATGGACATGCTGGGCACCGCCAAGAAAGTTCAGATCACCAAGGACGAAACCACCATCGTCGACGGTGCTGGCGAAAAAGCCGAAATCGAAGCACGCGTTTCGCAGATCCGTACCCAGATCGAAGAAACCACTTCGGACTACGACCGTGAAAAGCTGCAAGAGCGCGTAGCCAAACTGGCAGGCGGTGTGGCTGTCATCCGCGTTGGCGGCATGACCGAAGTCGAAGTGAAAGAGCGCAAGGACCGCGTCGACGACGCGCTGAACGCAACCCGTGCCGCCGTTCAGGAAGGCATCGTGGTCGGCGGTGGCGTGGCCCTGGTTCAGGGTGCCAAGTCGCTGGAAGGCGTGAACGGTGCAAACAGCGACCAAAACGCGGGTATCGCCATCGTGCGCCGCGCGCTGGAAGCTCCGCTGCGCCAGATCGCCGAGAACGCAGGCGTTGACGGTTCGGTTGTGGCTGGCAAGGTCCGTGAATCGGACGACGTCAAGTTCGGCTACAACGCTCAGACCGACGAATATGGCGACATGTTCAAGTTCGGCGTCATCGACCCGGCCAAAGTTGTCCGCACCGCTCTGGAAGACGCAGCATCGGTTGCCGGTCTGCTGATCACCACCGAAGCCATGGTTGCTGACAAGCCCGCCAAAGAAGGCGCAGGCGCAGGCGGCGGCATGCCCGACATGGGCGGCATGGGCGGCATGATGTAATACGGCCGTTTCCCTTCGGGGATACAGGCCGGGTGGCGCGGGACCAGAAGGTTGCGCGTCACGCCGTCACAGGATTACGCAAGGGCGCTTTCGGGCGCCCTTGTTCGTTTTATCGGCGTATCAACGCGCGGATGGCATCGCCTCTGTGATCCGTCCCGAGGGGATGCGGGCCGCGCGCGACAGATCCCATGCATAGAGATAGGAAACTGCCGGGATCACCCGGGCGTCTTCAAGCGTGACGGGGATCTCGCGGCGCTGAAATTCATGCGGCTCCGGGCGCGAAGGGTCACAGGCTTCGTATCTGTCGAAGGCGGGCAGCAGGGCCTCGGCGTCATGCAGGGCGTAAAGCTCGCCATAAACCCGGTCATCGTCATAGCCGGACGGGACCGCTCCGGGATAACGGTTGCCCGGTTCTTCAGGATCCTCGATGTGATAAAGGCAGGCGCGGATCCAGCCGGACCCGACAAAATCAGCCGCTTCATGCAGCTTGCGCCCCATAGGATGGTCAGCAACGGTCAGCAGGGTGCCATAGACAAAAAGATGCATGTTTGACGGCTCCATTTCAGGGGGCGGGGCCGCTGTACCCTGAATTGGTCGCTGGGCAAACCCCGCTGTTTCCGCAGGGAAGACGTGCAAAGCAGCTACAACTTTCACGAGATCAGGCCTCGCCGCTGCCCGACATTCTGTTAAAATTGAAACTCATGCCAAAACGAGGACAATCATGAGTCGGCGAGACGCGAGAAAAGCCCTGGTCCTGGGCCTGCCAGAATCCCTGCGCAAAGAGCTGGTTCAGCAGGCCGTGGCCCATGTGCCGCTGGCCTATCTTGTCCGGCAGACCCTTCGGCGTGCCCTTGATGCGGGCATCGGTTGGGACAAGACCGTGAATTCCGGCGACCGCCGCCCCATCCTTGTGCAACTGAGCTGTGAAGAGCGGGCGCGGCTGGAGATGTGGGTCGCGTCCAGGAAAGTGTCCGAAGAAGAGGCTGTCTTGTCCCTCATAACGGCCATTCTGGAAGAAGAGGCACAGGGGCAAGACCCGGAAAAGGGTTGAGCCTGCTCCCCGACCCGCGCTTTAAAGCGGCGCAAGGCGCCTGATCTGTCAGGCGTGGGAATCGTGCCCGCCGGGGCAGGGGAGTTTTGCGCATGTTGAAAAAGCTACTGGTGATCCTGAGCCTTGTGCTGGCTGGCCCTGCCTTGGCACAGGATACTGAACAACGGGCCTTTCTGGGCAATGACGTCTATCAGGCCGGGCAAACCGTCCGCATGTCCGACAGCGGGCGAGAGGATGCCTTTCTGGCCGGTCAGCGTGTCCAGATCTTGGCCCCGGTTGCGGGCACGGCGCATATGGCGGGTCGCTGGGTCGATGTCGAGGCAGAGCTGGGCGGCAATCTTTACGCCGCGGGTCAGCGGATCCGGCTTGCGGCACCGATTGCGGGGGATGCGGCATTGGCCGGTTATACGCTGGACATTTCGGCCCCCGTCGGCGGCGATTTGCGGGCCTTCGGCTCTGAGCTGACCCTGAATGCGCCGATCTCCGAAAGCGCGATCCTGAACGGCGAGATCGTCGAGTTGAATGCCGAAGTCAGCGGGGACGCGGTGATTTCGGCCCGGGAGTTGATCTTTGGCCCCGATGCGCGGATCGGTGGCACGCTGACGATCTTCGAAGAGGAAATCGGCGCAACCGTGGTGCCCGAAACCGTGGTGCCTGCCGACCGGCTGGTGCGGACAGAGCTGAAGTTCAAACGGGTCAGCGGGGCGTTCCAGCATCCCAAGGGGCCAAAGAAGAAAAAGACCGGCGAACTGGTGGCGGATTTCCTTGTCTGGGTGTTGATCGCCGGTGCGGTGACGGCGCTTGTGGCGCTGGTTCTGCCGTCGTGGATGTCGTCGATGCGTACCGAAATCGCGGATCGTCCGTTCCGCGTTGGATTGATCGGCTTTCTGTCGTTGTCGATGCTGACCGGCGGAGGGGTTCTGGTCGCAGTCACTGTGATCGGAGCGCTGCTGACCCCTTTCTTCTGGATCGCGGCGGCGGCCCTTGGTGGTCTTGGCTTTGTCGTCGGATTGTACGCGCTGGGCGCTTGGGGGGTGGAATATCTGCCGATTTCTCTTTCGGACCGTCTGACCGCCGTTGCGGCAGCCTTCCTTGGCGCTTTGGCGGCAGGGCTGTTGGGCCTGATCCCGGTTCTTGGCTGGATCGTGCTGGTCCTTCTGGGGATCGTGGGGGCCGGGGCGCTGGCCATGCGTTTGCCCGCTGTCGCGCGGCTGGCGGGTTGACGCGCCCTTGCCTCGGGCCCGGTGTTCGGGTTCAACCGGGGCATGACGCTGAATTTGGACCTTGAAGAGTCGCTCTGGGCGCGCGGGTTGTCCCGTGTGGCCGGGGTAGATGAAGTGGGCCGTGGGCCTTTGGCGGGACCGGTCGTCGCGGCGGCCGTTGTCCTGAACCGGGATGCGATCCCGGAAGGCCTGAACGACTCCAAGAAACTGTCGGCCAAGCGCCGGGACTTCCTTGTGCCGCTACTGCGCCAAAGCGCGCTTGTCGGGATCGGCCAGGCCAGTGTCGAGGAAATCGACGAACTGAACATCCTTCAGGCCAGTCTCTTGGCAATGCGGCGTGCTGTTGCCGATCTGCCGGTCGTGCCTGACCATCTGCTGATCGACGGCAACCGTCTTCCGACCGAATTGCCCTGTCCCGCGACGCCGATTGTCGGCGGCGACGGGCGCTCACCGTCGATCGCGGCGGCCTCAATTGTGGCAAAAAACTGGCGGGATGATGTCATGAAAAAGGCCGCCACGCAGTTTCCGGGATATGGCTGGGAAACAAACGCCGGATACCCGACGAAGTGTCACAAATCTGCACTCCGAGATTTGGGGGTGACCCCACTTCATAGACGTTCCTTCGCTCCGGTGCGCGATATCTTGTGGCAAGCGAAAAACTCAAGTGTCTGATTCAAAAATATAATTGACCGCGAATCACCTTTGACTCATCTTTTGCTCAACCAATGAGCGCAAAAGCGCCGGGGACTAGAGGCAGAGAATGAAGACGATGACAAAGGTGAAGAGCGCTCAGGCGCTCCCTCTCAACACGATTCTTGCAGGCGATTGCATCGATGTGATGAATAGCCTGCCAGAGGCGTCCGTGGATCTGATCTTTGCCGATCCACCTTATAACCTGCAGCTGAAAGGCACGCTGCACCGGCCCGACAACTCCCAGGTGGACGCAGTTGACGACCATTGGGACCAGTTTTCCAGTTTTGCCGCCTACGACAAGTTTACCCAAGACTGGCTCGCAGCGGCGCGCCGATTGCTCAAGCCCGACGGGGCGATCTGGGTGATCGGTTCCTATCACAACATCTTTCGGGTGGGGGCCGCGCTACAGGACGCGGGCTTCTGGATCCTGAACGATGTTGTCTGGCGCAAGTCGAACCCGATGCCGAACTTCCGTGGCAAGCGGTTCACCAATGCCCATGAGACCATGATCTGGGCCTCGAAGGGGGAAGGTGCGAAATACACCTTCAACTACGAGGCGCTGAAGGCGCTGAACGAAGGCATCCAGATGCGCAGCGACTGGGTACTGCCGATCTGCAACGGCGGCGAACGGATCAAGGACGCCAACGGCGACAAGGCACATCCGACGCAAAAGCCCACCTCGCTGCTGCATCGCGTGCTGGTCGGCTCAACGAACCCCGGCGACGTGGTGCTGGACCCCTTCTTTGGCACCGGAACAACCGGCGCCGTGGCCAAGATGCTGGGCCGCGACTGGATCGGTATCGAACGCGAAGAAGCGTACCGCGAAGTTGCGGAAAAGCGGATTTCGAAGGTGCGCGCCTTCGACAAGGTCGCGCTTGAGGTCAGTGCCTCGAAACGGTCGGAACCGCGTGTTCCCTTTGGCCAACTGGTCGAGCGCGGCATGCTGCGTCCGGGCGAACAACTGTGGAGCATGAACGGCCGCCACAAGGCCAAGGTACGCGCGGACGGCACGCTGATCGGGAACGACGTCAAAGGTTCGATCCATCAGGTCGGGGCCAAGCTGGAAGGCGCGCCTTCGTGTAACGGATGGACCTACTGGTGTTTCAAGCGCGACGGCCAGACCGTGCCGATCGACGTGCTGCGTCAACAGATCCGTTCGGAAATGACAGACCGCCCCGACTGAGGGGCGGCACCTTCAACAACATCAAGATGAACACCGCCGATGCCGCGCACTAGCCCGCGGCACGAACTGGCCCCGCTTGCCCGTTGGCAGGCGGGGCATTTTTGATGGGATCAGGCAAAATCGGCTTGGGTCAGCGCGCCTTGGCGCAAAAAATGTTGCAGTACGTAGGTCACCGACAGGGCGTCATCCAAAGCATCATGACCACGCAACGGCGGATGTTCGATTTTGAAATGGTCGGCCAGTTTGTCACTTCGCGTGCGTTTGAGATCGTCGTAGGGCATTCCGGCCTTCAGCAGCAGGTCGCAGGCATTGCCGAATTGCCGGGCCGGGAGCGGGGGCGTCAGGCCTTCGACATAACAGCTTATCGCAACCATGTTGAATTCATCCTTGCCCCAGGACCACAGCTTGCGCCCCTCGGCAAAATCCTCGACACGGCGCAAAGCCTGTTCCAGCGGAATACCTTCGGCGGCGATATGGTCTGGCGTGATCCCTGTCAGCCGGGTGAAGAACGGGTCCAGATGCCACGGCGCTCCGTGGCGGTTCCGCGGAGCCACGTATAGCCGGATGGTGTCGAGCAGCGGGAAATCCCCGGCCAGTCCCAGCTTGGCAATACCGATCTGGGCCACCACCGGATCGGGGTCACGCGGACCGCACCAGAAACGCGAGGGCGACCCTTCGGCGGTCAGGAACTCGCAGTCGAAAACTAGGGCAAAAGACATCACGGCCACTCCACTGTACAACCCTGCGTGAACTAGCGGCGCAGGACTGGCAGACAAACCGCGTGATCTGCATATGTATAGCCCGTAGCGCCCCGCCGGCGCCCGATTGATCCGCGACTCTGGAGGGATGGATGAAACTGAACGCCGATTTTTCGAAACGTGTCGTGATCCGCCCCGAGGACTATGAGTGGCGCGCTTCCCCCGCCAATGGTGTCGAACGCATGATGCTGGACCGGATCGGGGATGAAGTTGCGCGGGCGACGACGATTGTGCGCTTTGCCCCCAACAGCCAGTTCGACGCGCATACCCACGGTGGCGGCGAAGAGTTCCTTGTGCTGGAGGGCGTTTTTTCCGATGAACACGCGGACTACGCGGCGGGTACTTATGTACGGAACCCCATCGGCACGGCCCATCGCCCGCACATCGGTCCCGAAGGGGCGACGATCCTGGTCAAGCTGTGCCAGTTCGCAGAGGATGACACCGAGCAAAAGGTGATCGACACCCGCAGGGCAGAGTTTGCCCCCGGCAAGACGGAGGGAGTGCAGGAACTGTTGCTGCATGACGTTCCGGGCGAACGCGTGCGCATGGTTCGCTTTCAACCCGGCGCAACTCTGGATGGGACAGGTCATGGAACGCCGGAAGAGATCTTTGTGGTTGCGGGCTCGCTGACGGATGAAAACGGAACCTATCCGGCGGGCACATGGCTGCGCAGTCCGACCGGCTCTGGCAACCGGATCCGCAGCGAAGGTGGGTGTCTGATTTACATCAAGACCCGGCATCTGGAGTCGCTGATCAAACCCGCGCAGGTCGCCGAATAAAAGCATCGCGGCAATGCGCTGTGTGCATGGCTGCCAATCGCCGGAGCAAAGCCGCGCGTGAGGGCTTTCCCAACGTCAGGAAAGCCCCTACCCATATGGCCATGGATATTCGTGCGATTTTGATGGGCCTCGCCTTTGCGGTCATGTGGTCCTCGGCCTTCACCTCTGCCCGTATCATCGTTGCTGCGGCGCCGCCCCTGTCTGCGTTGGCGTTGCGCTTTCTGATCTCCGGGCTGCTGGCGGTCGTGATCGCCCGGGCCATGGGCCAGACTTGGCGGCTGACCCGTAATCAATGGCGGGCGACAATCGTCTTTGGCATCTGTCAGAATGCGCTGTATCTGGGCCTGAACTTCGTCGCCATGCAGACAATCGAGGCTTCTCTGGCTGCGATCATCGCCTCGACCATGCCTTTGCTGGTGGCGCTGGCGGGGTGGCTGTTTCTGGGTGATACGCTGCGCAAACAGGCGGTGTTCGGCCTTTTGGCGGGTATTGCCGGGGTGGCGATCATCATGGGCGCACGGTTCGGCGGCGGGCTGGACCTTTACGGTGTGGGGCTTTGCGTGATCGGGGTGCTGGCGCTGACCGTGGCAACCCTGTCGCTGCACGGCGCAACGTCGGGGGGCAATTTCATGATGGTGGTGGGGCTACAGATGCTGGTGGGCAGCGCGGTGCTTTGGGTGCCGGCACTGGCGCTGGAAACGGTACAGGTCGAATGGTCCGCCTCTCTGATCTCGGCCTTCCTGTACACCACTCTGGTGCCCGGTCTGGCGGCGACCTTTGTCTGGGTGCTGCTGGTTGACCGGATCGGCGCGGTGCGCGCGGCGACATTCCACTTTCTCAACCCGTTCCTTGGCGTTGCCATCGCGGCGGCCTTTCTGGGCGAGTCTCTGCGGCCGCTGGACATGCTGGGCGTTGCGGTGATTGCGGCAGGTATTCTTGCGGTGCAATTGGCCAAGATCCCGTCAGTTGAACGCAAAACTGCGAAGAATTGAATGTGAATTCCTGTCCGCCCGGAAAGTTTTGTTTACCGGGCTCCCGCTAAACCCTCTCTGATAGGCCGGGGGATTTGCCCCGCTGCCAAAGGCGAGGGTTTTTGATGGGTAGGTTTTCGATCCGTATTCAGGTCATGATGCTGGCGTCTGCCTTCATCGCCACGCTTCTGGTGCTGTCCGTGATCTCCTGGACGGTCAAATCGGAACTGACGGGCAAGCTGTACCATGCGTCTGACGTGTTCTCTCAAAGCAAGCTATTGGGCGAGCTCACGCAGAACATGCAGAACGCGGAAATGGCGTTGTTGCTGTTCGTCGCAGGGGATGATCCGCAGATCGACGTGATGCAGAATCAGATCGGGGCAATGTCGGATCGTTTTGCCGAGGTTCCGGCCAGTTTCGCGGATACGCGCGTCGCCGAAGCGCGCCGGGATGCAACCGTCACCCAGTTGGCAGAGATGGCGCAACGCCTGGGCGCGCTGGAGGATGAGTTCGATCACCTGTCTGGATTGGCGTTGTTCGACCGCAAGGCTTTTGCCTACAAAGCCATTTTGCCCGAGCTAGAGGAAATCCGGCTGGAGCTGTTTCAGGTCAGCGGTGAACTGGCCGCTGATGTTACCCGGCTTGAGGCTGACGCCACGAATACCGCCGCCGCCTCTGATATCAAGCAGTTGCTTGGCAATGGCATTGTCGTGGTCATCGCGCTGGTGCTGGCGTTTATCTTCGGGCGCTCGCTGTCCGCACCGATCCAGCGGGCGCGGGATTCCGTCGCCCGGTTGGCGGACAGGGACTATGCGGTCGATATCGCCGATACGGGACGGGCGGATGAGGTTGGCATGATCTCACGCAGCCTTGATGATCTGCGCGGCAAGCTTTTGGCGGCCGATGCCGCCGAAAAACGCGCAACCGAGGAAAACGGGCGGCGCGTGGATCTGTTCCAGACCCTCAGCGGCGCCATGAGCCGGTTGCGCGGCGGCGATCTGCAAAGCCGGATGGAAGAGGGGGAGTGGCGCGATCTGGGCGAAAGCTATGTCACGCTTTGCGCTGACTTCAATAACCTTGCCGGGGCGTTGGAGGATCTCGTCGGTTCACTGAGGCAAAGCGCGGATGCGGTGACAGGCAACGCCAATGAACTGTCTTCCATGTCTGACGAGATGTCGCGCCGGTCCGAGGTGCAGGCCGCCACGCTGGAGGAATCCGCGGCGGCGCTGGACCAACTCTCTGCCAGTGTGAAGACAGCTTCGGACCGGGCGTCCGAAGTGGATGCAAAGGTGGGTGAAGGACGCCGCCGGGCCGAACAGGGCGGCGACGTGATGGCACGGGCCTTGCAGGCCATGGGGTCGATTGCGAAATCCTCCGAACAGATTGCACAGATCATCACCGTGATCGACGATATTGCCTTTCAGACCAATCTGCTGGCGCTGAACGCGGGGGTCGAGGCCGCGCGCGCCGGGGAATCCGGCAAGGGCTTTTCCGTCGTGGCCTCCGAGGTTCGCAGCCTCGCGCAGCGCGCGTCGGAATCGGCCAGTGAGATCAAGGAACTGGTTCTGAACAGCACCCAGCAGGTGGAAGACGGCGAAAAGCTGGTGCAGGAAACCAGCGAGACGCTGACCCATATCGTCGAAAGCGTCAGCGAAGTGTCCGAGATGGTTTCGGATATCGCCGCGTCGGCGAAGGATCAGGCCAGCGGCGTTCAGGAAATCAACGTCGGTGTTGGCGAACTGGACAAGGTGACCCAGCAGAACGCCGCGATGGTCAGTCAGACCAATGCCGCCAGCCAGCAACTGAGGGTAGAGGCCACGCGCCTGTCGGATGTGCTCGCACGCTTTGCTGCGCAGGAAACTGCGGTGCAGGGCGTCGATGACTGGCAACCTCCTGCACGCGCGACAGATACCGACACTTCGTATGTAGGGGAGGACCCCGCCGCGGAGTTTGACGCTGCCCTGCCGGATATGGAAACGCTGGTTCATGGCAGCTGGGATGCCGAGGAACTTCAGCCCGTTCAGGCCACGATCGATGAAGAGGACCCGGATTATGGCGTGCCCGTGCAGTCGCCACAGCCTGCCTTCAAGCAGGCCGTGGGGGACGCAGGACAGTGGAAGGATTTCTGACGCGCAGGTCTCAGCCGCCGATCCGCCCGCCAGCGTCGCCCACCTGTCCGCGGTGCAGCAAAAGGTGATCAAGCAGAACGCAGGCCATCATCGCCTCGCCCACCGGAACGGCACGGATACCGACGCAGGGGTCATGACGCCCCTTTGTCACGATCTCGGTCTCTTCTCCCGTCAGGGTAATGGTCTTGCGCGGGGTCAGGATTGACGAGGTCGGTTTGACGGCGAAACGCACGACGATCTCTTGCCCTGTCGAAATGCCGCCCAGAATGCCACCGGCGTGGTTCGAGGAATAGACCGGCCCATCCTCGCCCATATAGATCTCATCCGCATTCTGGCTGCCGGTCAGCGCGGCCGAGGCCATACCTTCGCCAATTTCCACGCCTTTGACGGCGTTGATCGACATCATCGCTGCGGCAAGATCGGTGTCCAGCTTGCCGTAGATCGGCGCGCCCAGACCGGCGGGCGCGCGGCGCGCCACCACCTCGACGACTGCGCCTACGCTCTCACCTGACTTGCGCAGATCGTCCAGGTAGATGGCCCAATCCTCTGCCGCCTTGGCGTCCGGGCACCAGAACGGGTTTGCATCGATTTGCGCGTCGTCAAACCGGGCCCGGTCAATCGCATGGGTGCCCATCTGCACCATGTAACCGCGAATCTCGATCCCCGGAGCAAGCGCCGACAGCGCCGCCCGCGCAAGACCGCCCGCCGCGACGCGCGCCGCGGTTTCGCGCGCAGAGGACCGCCCGCCGCCGCGATAGTCGCGCAGGCCGTATTTCTGGAAATAGGTGATGTCCGCATGGCCGGGGCGGAATTTCTGCGCGATCTCGGAGTAGTCCTTGGACCGCTGATCGGTGTTCTCGATCATGAGCTGAACCGAGGTCCCGGTGGTGCGGCCGTCGAACACGCCGGACAGGATCCGCACCGCATCGGGTTCACGCCGTTGCGTCGTGAACTTGTTCTGGCCGGGCTTGCGCTTGTCCAGCCAGTGCTGCAACTGCGCCTCGTCGATCTCGACCCCCGGGGGGACGCCATCGACCGTGGCGCCAAGCGCCGGTCCGTGGCTTTCGCCCCAGGTGGTCACACGGAAGAGATGTCCGAACGTGTTCAGGCTCATGGCGGGTTCCCCTCGTTTCCGGGCGGGATACGCAAGCCGGGGACCAATGCCAAGACTATTCGAGAAGATCGCGCCGCTGACGGGCAAAATCGCCCACCGCGCTGGTCGCACGGTCTACGGCAATAACGATGAAAGTGGAAAGCCAGAGGGGCATCTCGAAGGCCGCCAGCCAGCCGAAGAAAAGATAGATGAGCCAGATCACTACCAGCTCGAGACATAAAATCAGTACACGCGTTCCCCCAAGGGCGCCTCCTTTCTCCTGAATTATCGGGATGGCAAAGACTTACCATAACATATGCGAAAAATCACGGTTTTTCTTGATGTTCCTACCTGTCGCCGCTAGGTTCCGCCTCACCTCGGGGTGGCGGCGCACAAGCCGTCTGAGATGTCCGTTTGCCGGACGAACCCGTTGAACCTGAACCGGTTAACACCGGCGGAGGGAAGGTAGGGACCGGACACCGGGACTCCAATCTTGCCCTTGCGCCGCAATATTGGAGGACTTCATGAAGTCACTGACCTTCACTGTTGCCGCGGGATGCCTGAGCGCCAGCATGGCCTTGGCGGACACCCCCGTTCTGACAGTCTATGCGCCTGATTACTTCGTTTCGGAATGGGGCCCGGGCCCCAAGATCGAGGAACTGTTCGAGGCACGCTGCGCCTGCGATCTTCAATTCAAACCCGGCGATCTCTTGCCGCGCATCCTGTTGGAGGGCGCTCGGACCGAAGCGGACGTGGTCATCGGCTTGAACACGGATGTGACCAAAAAAGCGCGCGAATCCGGCCTTTTCGCCGAACACGGGGTGGATTTCTCGGCGCTGACGCTGCCGATCGAATGGACGGATGAGGTTTTCGTGCCGTTCAACTATGGCCACACGGCTTTTGTCTATGACACGACCCGGGTCGACACTGCCCCGCAGAGCTTTGAGGCGCTGCTGAATGCACCCGACGACCTGCGGCTGGTGATTCAGGATCCGCGGTCGTCGATTTCGGGGCTGGCCCTGGTGCTGTGGGTGCAAGCGGTCTATGGCGACAAGGCCGAAGAGGCGTGGACCAAACTGGCGCCCAAGATCCTGACCGTCACGAAGGGCTGGTCGGAATCCTACGGGCTGTTCACCGATGGCGAAGCCGACATGGTGCTGAGCTACACGACCTCGCCCGCCTACCACATCATCGCCGAAGGGGATGAGACCAAGAAGGCGGCGATCTTTCCCGAAGGCCACTATTTCATGGTGGAGCTGGCCGCCAAGCTGGCCGGGACGGACCAGCCCGAGCTTGCCGACCAGTTCATGCAGTTCATCTTGTCTGAGGATTTTCAGGGCATGATCGCCACCGGCAACTGGTCGTTCCCGGCAGCTTTGCCCGAAGATCAGTGGCCGGCGGGTTTCCAGCAATTGGACATGCCGGAAAAGGTGCTTTTCTACTCCGAGGATGAGGCGGCAGCGCTGCGCGGCGAGGCGATCGAGGCATGGCGTCGCGCGCTGTCGCAATAAGCGCCGCACTGGTCCTGGCGTTCCTGACGCTGGGGCCGGTCGCCGTCGTTCTGACCCGGGCCGGGGGCTTTGGCGCGCTTGGCCCGGGGGACTGGCAGGCATTGCGTTTTACGCTGTGGCAGGCGTTCCTGTCGGCCAGTGTCAGCGTGGTTCTTGCCCTTCCGGTGGCAAAGGCGCTGGCCCGTCGGCGGTTTGCGGGGCGGGCGCTGTTGGTGACCCTGCTCGGCGCGCCGTTCATTTTGCCCGTGATCGTCGCGGTCATGGGGTTGATCGCGGTCTTTGGTCAGTCCGGCCTGGTCAACGCGGCGCTTCGGGTGCTGGGGGCGCCAACACTGGACATCTACGGGTTGCACGGCGTCGTCCTTGCCCATGTTTTTTTCAACCTTCCGCTTGCGGTCAGGATGCTGTTTTCGGCCTGGGTCACGGTGCCTGCGGAACATTTCCGCCTGTCCGCCTCGCTGGGCTTGTCGTGGCGCGCGCGTTGGTTGGTGATCGAATGGCCATTGATTGCCCGGGTGCTGCCCGGAGCCTTCACCGTGATCTTTGTCATCTGCCTGACAAGCTTTGCCGTGGCCCTGACCCTTGGCGGCGGGCCGCGCGCGACCACCGTTGAACTGGCCATCTACCAGGCGATGCGTTTCGATTTCGATCTGGGGCGTGCGTCCTCTCTGGCGGTGTTGCAGCTTGTCTTGGCGCTTGCGGCGGGCGTGGTGGCCGTGCGCGTTTCGGCCAAGGCCGGGTTTGGCGTTGGCCGGGATCGCAGGGTGCCGCGCTGGGACGGGCAGGGGCGTTTGGCGCGGATCTGGGATGTGGTTTGGATCATGGCCGCGGCGCTGTTCCTTATCGTGCCCTTGTTGGCCGTCATTCTGCGCGGAATGCCCGGCCTGCTGCTGATCTCACCGGACACGCTGCGTGCAGCGGGGCATTCTCTGTTGCTGGCTCTGGGGTCGACGGCGTTGTGTATGGCATGGGCCTTGCCCTTGGCGACGCGGCGCGGAGAGCTTCTGGCACTGCCCGCCATCGCGATTTCGCCGCTTGTGCTGGGCACCGGCTTGTTCCTGATCCTGCGTCCGTTCGTGAATCCGTTTGACATGGCGCTGCCGGTGACTGGCGTGGTCAATGCGCTGATGGCGTTGCCCTTCGCGCTGCGTATCCTGCGCCCCGAGGCAGAGGCCGTATCACGCGATTATGGCCGGCTTGCTTCCAGCCTGCGGCTGACGCGGCTGGCATGGCTGCGTCTGGTCTGGATCCCGCGCCTGCGGCGCCCGATGGGGTTTGCTGCCGGCTTGACCGCCGCGCTGGCGATGGGGGATCTGGGCGTGATCGCGCTGTTCGCCGATCCTGACCGGGCGACGCTACCCTTGCAGGTCTATCGTTTGATGGGATCCTACCAGATGGAAGCCGCCGCCGGAGCGGCATTGCTGTTGCTTGGACTGAGCCTTGGCCTGTTCTGGCTGTTTGACAGGGGAGGGCGGGCAAATGCTGCGGCTTGAAGCCATGAAGGTTGCCATGGACAGTGGCCCGCTAAGCGCGGACCTTGGATTTGCGCCCGGTCGACGTGTTGCGCTGGTCGGGCCGTCGGGGGCGGGGAAATCCACCTTGTTGGACGCAATTGCCGGATTTCGCCCGATCCTGTCGGGGCGGATTTCGTGGCAGGGGCGTGACCTGACGGCCTCGCTTCCCGAAAAGAGACCGATCTCTATTCTCTTTCAGGACAGCAACCTGTTCCCGCATCTGACGCTGGAGCGCAACCTTGGGCTGGCTCTGCGTCCCGATGGGCGGCGCCCGGACGCCGAAATGCGTGAACGCATAGGCGGAGCGTTGGCCCGCGTGGGGCTTGACGGGATGTCTGACCGTAAACCCGGTACGCTTTCGGGTGGCCAGCAGGGTCGCGCCGCCTTGGCGCGTGTCCTTCTGATGGCGCGCCCGGTGATCCTGCTGGACGAACCTTTCGCGGCTCTTGGCCCGGCGCTCAAGCGCGAGATGCTGACGCTGGTGCGCGAGGTCGGAGAGAGCCTGGCCGCGCTGGTGGTCATGGTTACACATGACCCCCGCGATGCCGAGGATTGGGCGCAAGAGGTTGTTTTGGTGGCGGATGGCCGGGTCGACGCGCCGATACCGGTCGAGCGGTTCTTTGGTGATCCGCCAGAGGCGTTTCGCGCATATATCGGAATGCCGGGTTGATCGTGACCCACAATGAACCGGCGTCAAAAAACGAAAGCCCCGCCAGTTTGGCGGGGCTTTGCTTTTTCAGGCTGCCGTGGCTCAGGCCGTCGGCTTGCGCTTGATCGGTGCCCAGAGCCGCTTGTTCACAAGGTACAGCAGCACCGAGAGAACCACGAGGAAGAACACGCCGATAAAGCCTGCTTCCTTGCGCTGCATCATCTTGGGTTCCGCCGTCCACATCAGGAAGGCCGCGACGTCAGCCGCCGTGTGATGCAGGTCGGTCGAGTGGCCATCGTCGAATTCGACGTCGTCACCGTAAAGCGGCGGAGCCATCGAAATCCAACCGCCGGGAAAGGCGTGGTTTTCGTACAGGATGGCGCCTGCTTCTTCTTTTTCCTCGCCGGTGTAACCGTCCAGCAGCGATGCGATGTATTCCGCGCCGCCCATACCTTTGAACAGCTGGTTGATCCCAAGACCGAAGGGGCCGTGGAACCCTGCGCGTGCCTTTGCCATCATCGACAGGTCGGGCGCGCCGGCCGCGGTGTTGGCCGGGAAGTGGTCGGTCGGCTTGGCGGGGCGGAAGTCTTCGAGTTCTTCGTCGTAGACTTCGAAGTTGGCCGCGTAGGCGATGACCTGCTCTTCGGAGTAACCCAGTTGTTCGAGGTCACGCAGCGGGACGTATTGCAGCCCGTGACATGCCGAGCAGACTTCGGTGTAGACCTTGAGGCCACGCTGAAGCTGGTTCTGGTCCCAGGTGCCGAAGGGCCCCTCGAACGAGAACTGGAAGTCCTCGACGTGGGCCTCGCCGCCGGCGGCATGTGCGCCGCCGGCCAGACCGAAGGCCACGAGGGCCGCGAGGGTGAGTTTCTTGAACATCTCTAACGGTCCTTCTTGTCTTATTCCGCCGGGGTCGCGGCGCCGGCGCCCTTGGCGTCAGCTTTCGGCGGGTAATGCGCGTCGAAGTCGGCCTCGATGGTGTCGGGCTGCGCCAGCGGCTTTTCGACCACGCCCAGCAGCGGCAGGATCACCAGGAAATAGGCAAACCAGTAGGCCGAGGCGATCAGCGAGAGGCTGGCGAAGGGTTCTTCGGCGGGCATTGCACCAAGCCACATCAGGGCGAAGAAGTCGAAGACCAGCAGCCAGAACCACCACTTGAACATGGGGCGGTAACGGCCCGAACGCACCGACGAGGTGTCCAGCCAGGGCGCCAGGGCCATGACCAGGATCGCGCCGAACATCGCCAGAACACCAAAGAACTTGGCGTCGATGATGCCGCCGGTCACGAAGGATGCCAGCTGCACCAGCCAGACGTCCGAAGTGAAGGCGCGCAGGATCGCGTAGAACGGTAGGAAGTACCATTCCGGGACGATGTGCGCGGGCGTCACCAGCGGGTTGGCTTCGATGTAGTTGTCGGGATGGCCGAGGTAGTTCGGCATAAAGCCGACGATGGCAAAGAAGATCGCCAGAATCACGGCCAGCGCCAGCAGGTCCTTGATCACGTAGTAGGGCCAGAACGGAACGGTGTCCTTCTCGGCTTCGGCCTTGGAGCCGCGACGCACTTCGACACCGGTGGGGTTGTTGTTGCCCGTGGTGTGGAAGGCCCAGATGTGCACGGCCACAAGCGCGGCAATGACCATCGGCAGCAGGTAGTGAAGCGAGAAGAAGCGGTTCAGCGTGGCATTGTCCACGGCGGGTCCGCCCAGCAGCCATGTCTGGATCGGCTCACCGATGAACGGGATGGCGCCAAAGAGGCCGGTGATCACGGTCGCGCCCCAGAAGGACATCTGACCCCAGGGCAGAACGTAGCCCATGAAAGCGGTGCCCATCATGCAGAGGTAGATCAGCATGCCGATGATCCACGTCACTTCACGCGGGGCCTTGTACGACCCGTAGTAGAGGCCGCGGAAGATGTGCGCGTAGACCGCTACAAAGAACAGCGAGGCACCGTTCATATGCAGGTAGCGGATAAAGTGGCCGCCGTTCACGTTGCGCATGATGTGTTCGATCGAGGCGAACGCCAGATCGACATGCGGCGTGTAATGCATCACCAGGATAACTCCGGTCACGATCTGCAGCACAAGGCAGAACGTCAGAATGATACCCCAGACCCACATCCAGTTCAGGTTCTTGGGCGTGGGGATCATGATGGTGTCATAGAGCAGGCCGACAATCGGAAGGCGGCTATGCAGCCACTTTTCCACGCCGGTCTTGGGCTCGTAATGGTCGTGCGGGATTCCAGCCATGTCTTGTGCTCCTTAACCCAGCAGGATGGTGCTGTCGTCGACCCAAGCGGCCGGGGGGACAGGAAGGTTGCGCGGTGCCGGACCCTTGCGGATACGACCGGCGAGGTCGTAGTGCGAGCCGTGGCAGGGGCAGAACCAGCCGCCGAACTCGCCTGCGTTGCCCAGCGGCACACAGCCGAGGTGCGTGCAGACGCCCATCTGGACGACCCATGCCTCTGCGGGCTGACCTTCGGGCGAGGGCAGGGTGCGGTTGGCGTCGGTCGCCGGTGCGCCCGAATCGATGTTGGCGTTGTTGGCCAGCGGATCGACCAGAGCCGGAGCGGACCCGTCCTCGATCGCGACGTCCTGTGCCTTGGCTTCGGCGATCTCGTCCTCGGTCCGGTGACGGATGAACACCGGCTTGCCCAGCCACTTGACCGTCAGCTGCGTGCCCGGGGCAACGCCCGAGACATCTACCCGGATGGTGGACAGCGCGCGCACGTCCGCCGAGGGGTTCATCTGGTTGACAAGCGGCCAGACGGCAGCGCCGGTCGTGACGACCCCGGCGCCGGCGGCGGCGTAGTAGAGGAAATCCCTTCGGGTGCCTTCGTGGTCTTCTGCGTGGGACACGAGGTTCGCTCCATTTCTGTGGGGCCGTCGGCCCGCGGTAAAACCCATGGTTTCCGGAGGCTCGAAAGACTCCGGACCCCGCTCAGGCACGCTATCTATCCGGGACCCCATGACGGGTAAAGGATGCAAAAGGCTCACACTCCACGCTCGCGCGCATCTGTCGCGGTTGAAACACCGTTCCCGCGATGATTATGTCCCGGCGAGCAATTCTTGGGGGCGGCACCATGCGTCGACTGATTCTTTCCCTTGGCATCCTGATCGGCCTCGCAGCGCCCGCCGCAGCCGAGATGGAACTGTCGATCTACTCGGGTTGGCAAACCCTGCCGCACAGCCGCATTTCGGGCGACCTGCCCAATGGCGGCGGCAGCTATGACCAGCTTGTCGGTTGGGAAGGCAAGCCGTTTTCTGCCCCTCCGTATTATGGTGCCCGCGCGACATGGTGGCGGAGCGAGACATTGGGTTTCGGTGTCGAATACACGCACACCAAAGCCTATGCCGATGACAAGGCCCGGGCGGCTCTTGGCTTTTCGCGACTCGAGTTCACGGACGGCCATAACGTGATCACCGCAAACGTCATGCGCCGCTGGAAGGAACAGTGGGGCAAGATCACCCCTTATGTCGGCGGCGGTATCGGTTTCGCCTTTCCGCATGTGGATGCGGATCACGCCAGCGGATCGCGGACCTATGGCTATCAGGTGACCGGCCCGGCCGTGCGCCTGACCGCAGGCGCCAGCTATCCGATCAATGATCGCTTTTCGGTCTTTGGCGAATACCAGTTCACCTATTCGACCAACGAAGGCACCTTTGACGATGGCGGCACCTTCAAGACCGACATCAAGACCAACGCGCTGAACATCGGCGTGTCGCTGCATTTCTGATCTGGATTGGCCCGGGGCGAACCGGGGTCCGATCACAAGCAAAAGGGCGGACATTGGTCCGCCCTTTGTCGTTTCAGCCCGACGGCGTGGTGGCGATCATAGACTCGCGTTTTGCGAAATCGGCGTACCAGTCGGACAGCGCATCCCGCCCGGTGCGCCACGAGCGCGCCTCGTGCCGAAAATCGAGATAGCCAAGGGCGCAGCCGACAGCCAGATGCCCCATGTCCAGACGGCCGTGCAGATGGCTCATCCAACGGGTGCCAAGCGCATCAAGCGCGCGGGAGACCTTGGCCCACTGTCCCTCGATCCAATCCATCGAGACCTTTTCGGCAGGCCGAAATCGTTCTTCGTAGATGATCAGAACGGCGGCTTCCATGATCGCATCGCCGGTCGCCTCGAGCGTCAGCGTGTCCCAGATCCGGTTTTCCGGATAAAGCCCGGCCTGCGCGCGGGCGTCGAGAAAGCGGCAGATCACGCGGCTGTCATACAAGGTGGGCCCATCGTCGCGCATCAACGCAGGAATCTTGCCCAGCGGATTGGCCGAAATCAGCGCCGGGTCCGGGGTCATGGGCGAGGCGGTCACACCGACCATCTCGACGTCGTCAAGCTGACCGGTTTCGTGCAGGGTGACCTTGACTTTGCGCACAAAGGGCGAGGCGGGCGATTGAAGAAGCTGCATGGCGTCCTTTCGGAAGTGTGAAACCGCTTCAGGCTCACCAAAGCAAAAGCTTCGGATCCACCTTCACTTGACCCCTGCATGGCAGAGCCGCCCCCTCCGCTCAAGCAAAATAGCCGTCTCCCCATTTCATGGGGCCCCTCGGCGATTTCGCTTGCCCGGCGGCGTCGTCACTGCCTTTGGGGGCGCAAGCGACGGCGGCTCCGAAGCAAAGCAGAGGTGGCGGTCAGGCCTTTGGGTGGGTTGCCTCGTAGACTTTCATCAGGTGTACCTCGTCGACTGCGGTATAGGCCTGCGTTGTCGAGAGCGAAGCGTGGCCCAGCAATTCCTGAATCGCGCGCAGGTCGCCGCCGGCGGCCAGAAGGTGGGTGGCAAAGCTGTGGCGCATGGCGTGCGGCGTGGCGCTGGCGGGCAGGCCAAGCTGCATACGCGCCTTTTCCGTCACCTTGGAAACGATCCGAGGGTTCAGTGGCCCGCCACGGGCGCCCCGGAACAGCGCATGGTCGGGTTCGACCGGGTAGGGGCAGAGGCGCAGGTAGGTGTCGACAGCGCGGCTGGCGACGGGCAGCACCGGAACGACGCGTTCCTTGCCGCCTTTGCCGAGGATGCGCAGGGCGGATCCGAAGGGCAGGTCGCGCCCTTTCAATCCCAGGGCCTCGGAGATCCGCAGCCCGCAGCCGTAGAGCAGCGTTACGACCGCCGCATCGCGGGCGCCTTGCCAACTGTCGGTGGATTGCATCTCGACCGTGTCGATCATCGCCCGCGCCGCGTCTTCGGTCAGTGGGCGGGGCAGTTTCTTTTGGAACTTGGGCGCGCGGGCGGACAGGACGGCGGTTGGTTCAAAACCTTCCCGCCGCGAGAGCCAGCGGTAGAAATTCTTGACCGCCGAGAGTTTGCGCGCGATCGAGCGTGATCCGACATCCTGCCGCCGCAGATGCGCCATCCAGGAGCGCATGTCCGTGGTGCTGACCTTGGAGAGCGGCGCAAGCCCCTGAGGTTCGGCGTGATGCGCCGTCAGGAAGGCGATAAAGTCCAGCACATCGGTGCGATAGGCGTGCAGCGTGTTGTCGGCTGCGCCATCGAGCGCCTTGCAGGACTCCAGCCAGTTGGCCAAAGCGTCGCGGGCGGCGGGAGAGATATCGAGGCTCATGGGCCGGCCTTACGCCAGCCAGCGCCGCATCGCCCTTTCAAAGACGCCGCCGAAGAAGGCCAGCAGGTCGGTGCCCTGTTGCGGCGTGAACTGGTGCGGATCCTCGGATCCCATGAGCAGCAGGCCGGGCAGGCGGCCGGCACCGAAGTCCAGCCGCAGGCAGGCCTCGGACCGGATGTAATCGGCGCGCTCGCCAAAGATAGCCTCGTTTCCTTGCTGAAGCTGGCGCAGGACAACCGGGCGCAACGGCGCCTCGCGGCCTTGACCGACGTAGCTTTCGACAAAACCGGGTTCCGCGACCGACAGCACGTCACCAAGGCGGTTGACGACGGGGTCGTCTTCTTCCTGGGCGGTTTCCAGAACGAGCCGGATGTAATCGACGCGCAGGATCTGCGCCACTTCACCGCCGAGGTCATGCAGGAAGGTTTCGAAATCCACCGGGTCCAGCATCCGCAGAACGGCGCGGTGGATCTGATTGGTGCCGGCGAGGTTTTCATAAGCGGCGGCGATCACGCTGCGATGCGTGTCCTCCAACCGGTCCAGCCGTGCCTCCAGCCGTTCCATGGCGATGCCACGCAGGTCGATGATATTACCGCCCATGGCCCGTTCATTGGCGGCGATGAGGGCCTGCATCAGGTCCTTGTCGTCGAGGATGATGTCGGGACGCGAAATGATCGAGTCGCGGATGGACTCCTCGATACGCTGGGTGCTGTTCATGGGCCTGTTATCCTGCTCGTGCTGCGCTTGGGCGCTTGTTTTGTCACGGAATGCAAAGTGTGTCGCCCGTCGCGCCTGTTCGTGTCAAGGAAATCCGCCCCTTCTGGCGGGTGTCTGTGGGGCAACGCGCGGGTTTGGCCACGGTCCGAATCCGTGCAACACTTCGGAACACAAGGAGGAGTCGCCCATGCCAACCATCACCGTGACCTCTGATGCCCAGACCGTCATCACCACGTTTGAAACCAGCCCGGGCCAGTGTCAGGATCTGCTGGATGCGCTGCAATCGGCCTATGCCGAATTTATCTCGAAACAGCCCGGTTTCATTGCGGCCGCGTTGCATGTGAACGATGCCCAGACGCGGATTGCCAACTATTCGCAATGGCAGAAACGCGACGATTTCCTTGCCATGCTGCGATCGCCGGAGATGCGCAAGCGCAACCGGGATCTGAACGCCCTGTGCCGGAGTTTCGAACCGGTGCTGTATGACGTTGCGGCCACTTTCTAGGTCCGGTCAGGCGGCAATCGCTGCGTCTAGGCAGGCCGCCGTGAAACGGTATCCCGACCCGCGGACGGTTTCGATGTCGACGGCCCCTTCGGTCACCTCAAGGCAGGCCCGCAGGTTGCAGACATAGACATCGAAAACGCGCGGATCGGGTTCATCTTCCAGCCCGTAGATATGGCCGAGGAGGGCCGCACGGCTGACAAGGCGACCGGGGCGCAGCGCAATATATTCCAAAAGCTCGTACAGCTTGGGGCTGAGCTTGACCGGGCAGTCGTTCAGATAGGCCTTGCGACGTTGAAGGTTGACGGCCAGCGGGCCGTAGCGCAGCACCGGTTGAGACATGCCATGCGCGCGGCGGGCGATGGCGGCAAGAACCATCACGGCCTCTTCGGGGGGCACGGAGGCGTCCAGAACCGTGTCCGCGCCGCTGTCCAGCCAGCGCACGATGTCGCCATGCGAGGGGTCGCGGCTCATCAATACGATGGGCAATTCGGGGTGAAGGCGGCGCAGATGTGTCAGCGACAGGCCCGGACGGTCCAGATCCGACGCGTCGAGGACCAAAAGATCCGCTTCGGTGGTTTGCAGGAATTGGGGAATGTCTTCGGGCCGGTCCGTTCGGGTCAGCAGAACTCCGGCGGTGGCAAGCTCGCTGGCAAGTGCCATGAGGGGCCAACTGGTTTCGGCGATCAGGTAACGCATGGTGCAAACTCCTTGCCATCCTGCGGGCGTTCGCCATGCGGCGCGCCACTGGGCATGTCCGGCGCCGTCGATCCGTTCTGTGATCGGGTGTGGGGCCTGTTTGCGGTGCGTTCTGACACCGGTTGATGTTGTATTCGGACATTGTGTTTGGATTGTGGCATCTGCGTGGCGGCCGATGGGCACATGACCTGTGTCAAGGTGGTCGGGCGGGCAAGCGGTCACTCTGTCTGGACAGGAGGATCCACCATGTACAAGAACATTCTCGTGCCGATTGCCTTTGACGAAAACAGCGACGCGCGCATCGGCATGGCCACGTCCGCTGCCCGCAAACTGGCTGACGACGGGGCGCGCATCACCTTTCTGCATGTGCTGGAACAGGTGCCGGGGTATGTCGCCAGTTATTTGCCGGCGGATTATACCGCTCAGGCCCGCAAGGCGATTGAGGACGAAATCTCGGATATCGCAGCGGCGGTTCCGGGCGGTGTGGGGCAGGTCATCTCGGGCCATTCGGGGCGCACGATTCTGGATTGGGCCGGCGACAATTCCGTGGACCTGATCGTGATCGCCTCGCACCGTCCGGGGATGCAGGATTACCTCTTGGGATCGACGGCGGCGCAGGTGGTGCGCCACGCGCAATGTTCAGTGCATGTCCTGCGCTGACCGTGCCTGAGACGGCCTAGACAGCCGGACCGGGGCGGCAGGTGCGGAACGCCGCGACCGGTTCGCTGGCACCGGTCAAATTGATCGGTGCCTCCAGCGTTCCAATCACGGCCAAGGCGGTCCGGTTGAACTGCAACCCGTTCAACACGTTTCCGAAACCGGTGTCGGTGACGGTCAGGGTCTCGCCGTCGATCACGTGCCGAGTGGTCGAGATCGCAGGGCCCTGTGGCAAGAACCGGAGGCTGAACACCGGGCCATCCGGCCACCCGCCCCGTCGCGTCAGTCGGATCGCGTAAAGCGCGCCGTCATAGGTGACCTCTACCCGCAAGGGCGCTTCATTGACCACGGTGCAGACAGGCACGGGGGAAAACTCCCACGCGTGCAGCGGCGTCGAGGCCAGCAACAGGATCGGAAACAGGCGCATAGCGCAGCAGATAGCGCGACGGGCCCGTCCGGCCAGCGCCGTGGTTTTCGGGCGTGAGTCTTGATTGGCGTGATGCAGGTTCGCATATGGAATGGTGAATGTGAATCGGAGGAAATGAGATGGCGGGCAAAAAGCTGACCTGTCTCGACTGTGGGCAGGTCAACCGTGTGCCGGTAGAGAAACTGGGCGCGGGCCCGAAATGCGGCACCTGCGGCGCGGCCCTGATGCCCGGCAAGGCGGTCGAAGTGGACGCGGCCACGCTGGCCAAGGCGGCGCGCAATGACGAAGTGCCACTGATTGTGGATTTCTGGGCACCGTGGTGCGGCCCCTGCCGCATGATGGCACCAGAGTTCGGCAAGGCGGCGTCGACGCTTGGGCAAGAGGCGCGACTTGTCAAACTCAACACCGAAAGCTTTCCGCAAGCCGGTGCGCAGCACGGCATCCGGGGGATTCCGACGATGGTTTCCTTTGCCGGTGGCCGCGAGCGAAAACGCCAGTCCGGCGCGATGCCAGCCGGTCAGATCGTTGGTTGGGTGCGCGGCTGATCCCTAACAAAACAAGGCGGCGCCGGTCTGGCGCCGCTGCTGTTCAGAACCGTGCGCACGCGCGCCTGCGGTCAGAACGGATCCTGTGAACTGACGATCGTGTCCCAGCAATCGAACAGCGCGTCGATGGCCCGCGACGAACCGCTAAGCGAAAAGGTCGCCTGACGCTGTTGGTCTTCGTTATAGACGTAGACGGTGTTGCCCCGCTTGAGCTGAACAAGGAACTTCGCCGCTTTTTCGGCATCGGTCATGCTAAGCGCAATGCCGGTGCCGTCGCCGCTGCCATCCATGGTCCAGCGGTCACGATCCACATCGACGATAAAGCGGACGCTGCGCGGCTCCAGATCCCAGCGGGGATCGAAGATGAACAGGGCAAAAGCCTCGTTCTGGTAGGCGACCAGATTGAACTTTTGCGCGCTGCCATTTTCCACCCCGGCGCTGCACCAATAACTGTCACTGCTCTGGCTGTAGGTCACATCGACCTGCCATTGGCCGTGCCGCATCAGTGTGCGCGTGTCGTATTCCTGCGCCGAAAGCATGGCGGGCAAGAGCGAGATGAGGAAGGCGAACATCAATCCGAAGCGTATCATGCGGGAATCCTAGCCCATTCATTTTTCTGCGTCATCTCTCCGCCTTGCTGCGCGGGATCTTTTTCACAGCCATTGTTGCGGCGAAGCCGGTCCGCCCCAGAGATAGATGATGTTCCTTTGCCGGGCAGGTCCGGAAATCCCGCCTAACCCGCGCTTTCCTGCCGGGGGGCCGATGTTGCGCTGGGAATGCGGTGGATGGCTCCCTATCTGCTACCTGAACAAGGAGAGGAGAGCGCGCATGAAGTGCCCTGTCGACGGAAGCGAGTTGGTGATCGCCGAACGTACGGGGATCGAGATTGACTACTGCCCGAAATGCCGGGGTGTCTGGCTGGATCGCGGCGAACTGGACAAGATCATCGAACGCAGCCTGCCGCAGGCGGCTCCGCCGCACGCTGCTGAAAGCTATCGACCGGAAAAGCGCCGGGACGATGACGATGGCCACTACCGCAAGAAAAAGCGCCGCGGTTTCCTGGAAGACCTGTTCGATTTCGACTGACCCTTTTTCGCGGCCGCGCTAGGCTTTGATCAGCGTATTGGCAACGCGTTTGGAGGACAGATGAAACCGCTGGCATATGCAGCCTTCGGGCTGATGCTCGCCGCGCCCCTGTGGGCCGAAGAGGTCAATATCACGCGAGGCATGGCCGAGGTGGCCGTGCCAACGCCGTCGGGTGGAGAGGTGACGATCTCGCGCGTGCAGGACACGGATGCAGTGATCGAAGGAGAGTTTGCGCGCATCGCGCGGCCCTGTCCCAGCTTCTGCATTCAACCTGTATCGCCCGCCGAAGGGGTGCGAGCCATAGGTGAGCTGGAGGTTCTGGCCGCGTTGCAGGACCCGGCAATCATGGTCATCGACAGCCGTGTGCGTCCGGATTGGCAGACGGGAACGATTCCCGGCTCGGTCAGCATCCCTTACACCGAAATGGTCGACCGGCTTGGTGAACTGGGCTGCGAAGTGGATTTCGAAGGCTATGAATGCGCCCCCGAGAGTGTCCGCGAGGTTGTTCTTTTCTGCAACGGCCCATGGTGCGGCCAGTCGCCTACGGCAATCCGGCGCATGATCGAGGCAGGCTATCCTGCCGCCAAGATCAGCTATTATCGCTGGGGTATGCAGGGCTGGCGCATGCTGGGTCTGACCGTGGCGGGCGGCGAGAGTTAAGCCCGACCTTGGTTGCAAAAGGGGCGTTATGCGCCCCTTTCTTTTGGCACGGCGGGTTCAATCCTGCCGTTCGGCCTTGTCGAAATCCACATGAATGTGATTGCCGTCAGGATCGTGAAAATTGACCTGAACGATGGGGAACCCTGGCACCTCATCGACGCTGTAGGGCAATTGCGCGGCTTCCAGTTTCGCAAGGAACTCTGTCATTCCGGCGGCGCGAAAGGCAAAATGCTCCAGCGTGGCTTTGGGGACGGCGGGCGGCTGGTCTTTGACCTCGACCAGATGCACATAGGCCTGCTCGCCGAGGTAAAGCCAGGCGCCACCGAATCCGAAAGGCGGGCGGGGACCGGGATGCAGGCCGAGGATCTCGCCATACCAGGCGATCATCTTGTCCAGTTGTCCGGTGCGGACATTGACGTGGTCGAAGGCGGTGAGAGGCATGCGGTTCTCCGGTTTGATGGCGCAAACATGTCATGATGGTGACGTGCGGGGAAGAGGCGGGGTTCTGCCTGCCGCAACATCTAAGCCTTGCCAGATCGGTCAAAACCTGCGAGGTCGGCGTGGCTGAGACCTTCTCTTCGATACCTGTTTTCCGTTACCGGCGCGCAGTCACTCGATCAAGACGCGCCTTCGCCGGGCCGCTGCATGTTGCGAGCGGCAGATACACAAGGAAACAGACAGATGGCCAATGGCACTGTGAAATGGTTCAACACCACCAAAGGCTTCGGCTTCATTCAGCCTGAATCGGGCGGCAAGGACGTGTTCGTGCACATCTCTGCGGTCGAGCGTTCGGGCCTGACCGGCCTCGCCGACAACCAGAAAGTGACCTACGACCTCGAATCCGGCCGTGACGGCCGCGAGAGCGCAGTGAACTTGGAACTGGTCTGAAGCCAATCGGCTTTGGAATGATGTGACGCGGTCCCTTGGGGGCCGCGTTTTTTGTTTGTGGGGGTGGTGGGCAAAGCATGCCCCAAAGCTGGTGCCCGACGGGCCTTCGGCCTTTGATCCAGGCTAGGGAAGGTTGATTGATAGATGGCCTTCCTATTGTGTTTTCTATTTTATTCTCCGGACGTTGAAATTGATCTCATATTCAACCAAGTCGACATTCTCTATCATCGAACAAGCGAGTCTGAGGTCGTCCGATATCTTGTTGGCCACAATGATTCCGCGAACCTCTTTTTCGGGGCGGAAGTTTTCCTTGATCCATCCCATATAGCGCGCCAATTGGCCCGCAACGCGGTCATATGTGTTGCCGACTTTGAGTTCTATCACTACGAGTCTGTCCTCGGCATCTACACCAAGAATGTCTATTCGACGACCGCCTACAACAAACTCTACGCCGACAAGTCCATCATCGTCTTCTTCGCGGTAGAGGCGCAATCCTGTTTCGAGTCGTTCAAGATCTTTTACGAGAAAATTCTGTAAGTCTCGTTCATAGGCGAATTGCGATGCTGCATCGAGGGTTTGATCGTCAAGTTGTTCAACAATTGTTTCTTCATCCTGTGGACGAAGAGATCTTTCTTCCTGTTCTTCCCGATCCTGTTGGGTGTCGTATATTGGCTCGGGGTCAGTAGTTGGATCTGCCAACCTGAAGCGGTTGGGGCCAATTTTGAAAAATAGGTCATGACCTGACCCCGCGTAGACAGATTTATGATGCTTCCTGATGCGGCCATTATTCGTGGACATAACCTCGACATGCATCTCTACCGTGCCTGGTTTTATTTTTGGATAGTTTTCTTTGAACCATTCCACGGCATCAATTTTTGAGAATTGCTCTCCTTTTTTTAGGCAACCTGCGGCCCACTCGCGCATCAGTTCTTTTGTAGGGCGATCGTAAACTGGCATTCCCTTACCCCTTCTTCCGCCTTTTCACATTACCGCCACGCTGGCCCGGTTTCCCCGCTGTCGACCGGCCCTTGGCTTTGACGGCGTCGGCTGATGCCTTCTCGACCGCCTGTTGACGGGCCAGAGGGTCGTCCGAGACCGCCAGATCGACCGCCTCCAACCTCTTGATCTCGTCCCGTAGGCGGGCGGCCTCTTCGAACTCGAGGTTCTCGGCGGCCTTGCGCATGTCGGTGCGCAACCCGTCCAGAACGGCTTGCAGGTTGGCGCCCTGACGGGCCGGGTCGATGGTGGCGGTCACGCGGTTCATGTCCACGTCGCCCTGATAGAGGCCCGCAAGGATGTCATCGACGTTCTTCTTGACCGTCGCGGGCGTGATGCCGTGTTCCTCGTTATAGGCGATCTGCTTTTCGCGGCGGCGGTTGGTCTCGGCCAGGGCGCGTTCCATCGAGCCGGTGATGCGGTCGGCATACATGATGACGCGGCCATCGGCGTTCCGCGCGGCGCGCCCGATGGTCTGGATCAGCGAGGTTTCCGACCGCAGGAAACCTTCTTTGTCCGCGTCCAGAATGGCGACCAGCCCGCATTCGGGAATATCCAGACCCTCGCGCAGCAGGTTGATCCCCACCAGCACGTCGAAGGCGCCAAGGCGCAGGTCGCGGAGGATTTCGATCCGCTCTATCGTGTCGATGTCGGAGTGCATGTAGCGGACCTTGATCCCCTGTTCATGCATGTATTCGGTCAGATCCTCGGCCATGCGTTTGGTCAGCGTTGTGGCCAGCGTCCGGTAGCCCGCCGCCGTGACCTTGCGCACTTCGTCCAGCAGATCGTCGACCTGCATCTCGACCGGGCGGATCTCGACCTCGGGGTCCAAAAGGCCGGTGGGGCGGATGACCTGTTCGGTAAAGACGCCGCCCGATTGTTCCAGCTCCCATGCGGCGGGGGTGGCCGAGACAAAAACCGACTGCGGTCGCATGGCGTCCCATTCCTCGAATTTGAGGGGGCGGTTGTCCATGCAGGAGGGCAGGCGAAAACCATGTTCGGCCAGCGTGAACTTGCGGCGATAGTCCCCCCGGTACATGCCGCCGATCTGCGGCACGCTGACGTGGCTTTCGTCGGCAAAGACGATGGCATTGTCGGGGATGAATTCGAACAGCGTGGGCGGCGGTTCGCCCGGCGCGCGGCCGGTCAGATAACGCGAATAGTTCTCGATCCCGTTGCAGACGCCGGTCGCCTCCAGCATTTCGAGGTCAAAATTGGTGCGCTGTTCCAGCCGCTGCGCCTCCAGCAGCTTGCCTTCGCCAACCAGTTGGTCGAGCCGCTGGCGCAGTTCCTTTTTGATGCCGATCACGGCCTGCTGCATGGTCGGGCGCGGGGTCACGTAGTGGCTGTTGGCGTAGATGCGGATGCGGTCGAAACTGTCGGTCTTTTGACCGGTGAGCGGGTCGAACTCGGTGATCGACTCCAGTTCCTCGCCAAAAAAGGACAGCTTCCAGGCACGATCCTCGAGGTGGGCGGGCCAGACTTCGAGCGAATCGCCGCGCACCCGGAACGAGCCGCGCTGAAAGGCCTGATCGTTTCGGCGATACTGCTGCGCCACCAGATCGGCCATGACCTTGCGCATTTCGTATTCGCGGCCCGAATGCAGATCCTGCGTCATGGCACCATAGGTTTCGACCGAACCGATACCGTAGATGCAGGACACCGAGGCGACGATGATCACGTCGTCGCGTTCCAAAAGCGCCCGGGTGGCCGAGTGGCGCATCCGGTCGATCTGTTCGTTGATCTGGCTTTCCTTCTCGATATAGGTGTCCGAGCGCGGCACGTAGGCCTCGGGTTGGTAGTAGTCATAGTAGCTGACGAAATACTCGACGGCGTTGTCGGGGAAAAAGCCCTTGAACTCGCCATATAGCTGCGCGGCCAGGGTCTTGTTCGGGGCAAGGATGATCGCCGGGCGCTGGGTTTCCTCGATTACCTTGGCCATGGTGAAGGTCTTGCCGGTGCCGGTCGCGCCCAGCAGCACCTGATCACGTTCGCCATTGTTCACGCCCGAGGACAGCTCGGCGATGGCGGTGGGCTGGTCGCCGGCGGCCGAGAATTCCGTATGCATGACAAACTGCTTGCCGCCTTCGAGCTTTTCGCGCTCGCGGACATCGGGCGCCGGTGCGTGCAGCAAGGCGGGCATCTGTTCGGGGGAATTGTTGTGCATGGGGAGGCTCCGTTCCGTGTGGAATATGTCGCGCAAGGTGGTGGGCGACAAGGGGAGGTCCGAAATCCAGCGGGCGGAGTGGCGTTTACCTTTCCTGATGTTATCGACATCAAACAGCTTTCAACCTATGCGGTAGTTTTCTATAGTTGGGGCAAGCCTCGACGCATCGCAACCTGGTCGGGGCCGGAAAGGACAGGGGCGATGGGCAGGGTGCCGGATTGCAAGACCGAGGCAACGGCGCGGATCGACGGGGCTGCGGGCAGCGTGGACCTGATGGTCTGGAGATTGGGAAATGGCCGTCGCCTGTTGCGCGGGCGTCCGCATGGCTACCTGACACGTGACGAATTGGCCGAGGCAATGCATTGCGTTGTTGAAGATCCCCGCTTTGGTGCGGATTTGCCAACCTTGTGGGATTTCAGAGGCCATGATTTTGCGGCCTATGGTTCGTCTGAATTCCGGACCCACGCCTTTATCATCCCCCGGTTCCCGGGCCGCAAAGGTATCAGGCGCGGGTATCTCGTGGACAGCGACATGGGCTTTGGCACGCTCCGAATGTTTCAGGGAACCGCCAGCGGCTATAATTTCGAAGATCAGGAGAATCTGGCCGTATCGTACAGCCTCGAAGAGCTGGTAGACTGGCTTCTGGGGTGATCTTGCGGGCAAGATAGTTGACGAAACAACCGAAAAGAATCGGGAAGCCGCGCCAATAAGACCAATGTCGCGCAGTGGCGAAATTTTCTGTTGGGCGCGGGTTTGTAATTGGTTTCAGGTGGTTGCCCGGAGTTTCGAAGGCTTCTTACCGCCCGGGCCGAATTCGTCAATCTAGGTTAACATTGCGTCAACTTAGGCTGAAATGTACCTTTTTGGATAGCAAGCAGTGCCCTGAACCCGCGTTCTGGTCCGCACACACCCACCCCTCGCTCCCCGCGGCCCGATGCGGGTCTTGGCCTGCTTGCCTCCTTCGTCATCCCTGCACCGAAAAAATGTGACAAAGGGCGCGCTTGCGCTGCTTGTGTCGTCGCGGCATATCGCGCAGAAAGAGGCTTAGTGACAGGAGGTGCGCCATGCGGGCACGCATTTATCAGCCAGCCAAGACTGCCATGTCCTCGGGGCAGGCCAAGACCAAGGTTTGGGTGCTGGAGTTTGCACCGGCTTCGGCGCGGTCGGTTGACCCTCTGATGGGCTGGACCTCGTCGCAGGATACCCAGACGCAGGTGCGCCTGCGGTTCGACAGCAAAGAGGCTGCGCTTGCCTATGCCCGAGACAATGGGATCGAGGCGCAGGTCTTTGAGCCGAAAAAGCGCAAGCCCAACATCCGCCCGCGCGGCTACGCCGAGAATTTCGCCGTGGACCGGCGGTCGGCGTGGACGCACTGACGCCCCAACTGGTCGAGGCCACAGGCGCTGAACCGGGTGTTGAAACGCTGCTGGCGGCACATCACGCGGCCATGCGCGCGCAAAGCCCGGAAGAAAGCTGTCATGTGATGACCGGGGCCGCGCTGCGGGCAGACGGCGCGCGGGTTTTTTCCCTCAGTGACGAAGCCGGGACCGTTCTGGCGGTTGGTGCCTTCAAGGCGGTTCCTGCTGGCGATGAACCCACTGCCTTGGCGGGTTGTGGTCCGGTGGTCGAGTTGAAAAGCATGCATGTGGCGGCAGCAGGGCGCGGGCGCGGCCTGGGCCACGCTCTGTTGTCGCAGATGTTGACAGAGGCGCGTCTGGCCGGCGCAGGCGGTGCCTGTCTGGAAACCGGGTCGGACGCCGGGTTTGCGGCCGCGCGGGCGCTCTACCTGTCGCAGGGCTTTTCCGAATGCCCACCTTTCGGCAGCTATCGCCCGGACCCTCTCAGCGTTTTCATGTACCGCGCGCTGTAGCCCTTGCCCTGCGGCGGGAAAGCCTGCAAAACCGGGTTCAGCGGTCCCTTAGCTCAACTGGATAGAGCAGCTGACTTCTAATCAGCAGGTTGAGGGTTCGAGTCCTTCAGGGATCGCCATTTCTTGCCAAGACCAAGCGTTTCGCAGACCCCCTTCGGCGGCGGTCTGCAAGGTGTCAGGGCTTGCGATTGCCCAGCGCGGCACTTTCGCAGGGAAAGAGACCCGGAGCAGCGACGCAGATCACCTCGGAGGCGATGGGTTCGAAATCGGCCCGGAAATGCGCGGTGCTTTTGACCACGACGATGCGGGCGGTGGCGGGGCTCAGCCCGAAATGCGTGAACTGCGCCAGGTCAAGGCATTGGTTGCGGATGCTTGTCACCACCACCGTCACCTCAGCCGGGGTATCAAGGATGCGCAGCGCGCAGGCGGGGCCAAGCGTGGCGACACCGCCGCCGTACATCTCTCCGGTATAGCGCACGTTGCCGTCGCTGAGCGTTTCGACACGGAACCGGCCGGCAAAGGGCCTGTCGCCGGGGACGCCCGATTTTCCGCCCAGCGCGCCAGAGATTTCCGCGCCCAGACCGGCCTCATGCGCGCGGAGCGCCATCTCGGGGTCGTGCATCAGGCCCAGCAGCGCGCCCTGCGCCCCAGCCTCGACCAGCGCGTGCAGAACGCCGGTCGTGTCCGATGAGGCACCCGCGCCGGGGTTGTCCTGCACATCGGCAAGGACAACGGGTTTGTCGCCTGTCGCGCTCATGGCGCGGGCCACCGCAGCAGCGGGGCGGGCCAGTGTTGCGTCGAACGCCATTTCGGCGGCGATCAGGCGGCTTAGGGTGTCGTCGGCAAGCGCATCTGCCTTGGCCTGCGTGGGGGCGTGGGCGATGACTGAGGGGCCGGTGTGCGGCGTGTCCCCGGCAGTAAAGCCAAAGGCCAGTTCGACATGTGCGTCCGCCGTGTCGGTCAGTCCGGCGTAAAGGCTGCGCGCCGGGTCGCTGCCTGTGTTCTGAGCATGGAGCGGCACGAGAAATGGCGCGGGGCGAAAGGCCTTGGCGGGGCGCGTCCCCTGCAACAGCGGTAACAGTCGGTCCCACGAACGCGCGCCGGTCAACGCCATGTCGAGGTGCGGATAGGTCCGATAGATGCAGACCTCATCGGCCAGCGCCACGAAGGGGGGCGAGACATTGGCGTGCATGTCGAGGCTGACAACGATGGGCAGGTTCGGGCCGGTAACGGCCCGGACGCGTTCCAGCAGGGCGGCTTCGCCGTCGTCATGACTGTCGGTGATCATCGCGCCATGCAGGTCGAGGTAGAGACCATCCAGCGGCCCGGCTTGGCCCAGCGCGGTGACAATGCGGCCCGCGATGGTGTCAAAGGCCTCGTCGGTGACAAGGCCCGAAGGTTCTGCCGCGCACCACAGGATCGGGAACAGGTCCGCCCCTGCCGCCTGAGCGGCAGCGGCAAACCCCGCGATGGGCAGGTTCATGCCCTGCGTGCCGGGGATCACATCCGGCCCGGTCAGAAGGCCGGGCCAGCTGTCGGCCATCTCGAACTCGGTCAGCCCGGCACGACCGATGCCAAAGCTGTTGGTTTCATGTTGAAACCCGGCAATCGCAATCCTTGGCATGAGGTGTCAGGCAGGGGCCAGCACGTCGTCGAGGATTTCGCGCAGCTTGGCGGCGACGACCTCGGGCTTGTGCCTGACCAGCGAGACGTGGCCAAGGCCCGGGATCTCATGGAAGGTGCCGTTGGGCGCGAGGTCCGAGACCACCTTGCACATGGAGGGCGCAGTCTGCACGTCCTCGGAGAAAGAGATGACGTGGAACGGCACCGGGCAGGTCTTGAGCTGTTCGCGGCAGTCGAAATCGAGGCAGGCCTGCCATTGGTCGATGGTGTCCTGCGGATCGCGGTCGCGGAACCGTTCGGTATAGCTTTCCTTGACCTGCGCCCAAAGTTCGGGGTCGTGCAGCGCCTTGGCCGGAAAGGCATAGGCCGCGTAATGCGGGGCAAGGAAATAATCGGGAAGTTTGATCCCTTGGCGGCGCAGGTCGATCTCGGCCTGCATCCAGTCGCGGGTGAAGCCGTCGATATAGGCGGCGGTGCCCATGGGGATCGCCAGTTGCACCTTGTCGGGGAAATCGATCGCCGTGGCCTGCGTGACCAACCCGCCCAGCGACAGGCCCGTGACAACGGCCTTGCCATCGCAGAAGGCGTCGATCACCGCGGCGCAGTCCCGGGCGTAATCCGCCATGGTCCAGGGCGGCGGCGGGGCCTTGGTGTCACCGGCGCCGCGCGGATCGAAAGAGATACAGCGGTAACGGTCGGTCAGGCGCGCGAACTGCTGCGAATAGGCGTCGGCCACCTGGTCGCCGCCGGGGACGAAAACCACGCTTGGGCCGGTGCCTTCGATCACGACGCGCATGGTCACGCCGTCCTTGGTGGTCAGTTGGTGAAATTCGGCCTTGTCGCCGAAGCCGGGAAATACGGCCATGTCAGTCTCCTCAGACGTGATCTCGGGGGATGTCTTCGTTCCAGTCGCGGGCCAATACCGTGCCATTGGCATCGCGGGCCTCCAGCCGTGCGGTGACACGCCAGACGTCGCGCAGCGCCTCGACCGTGACCGAGGCGTCAAGCTCGGCCAGCCAGTCGTCGCGGCGATAGTGTTTCGTCCAGCGACAGGTCGCCCGGGCGGAATTGGGATCGTCGGGATGCATTTCGAACCGATCCTCGTTTTCGTAATGCACGGTGATGCCGGTGTGCTTGTGCAGGCTTTCACCGGTATCGCCGTAGCGCGTGTAGGTTTCGAGCCCGGTGGGATAGTCCAGCGTCAGGGTGCGATGGCCGGACCCCGGCCGCAGCACCTCTGCCTCCAGCGGGGCCGCCCCCTCGGGCGGATCAAAGGGGGCCAGCGCCGGCCCGTCCTGTGCGGGATCATGGCTGGGCAGGACAAGCCGTGCCTTGGTCAGGGTCAGGCGCGCCTTTTGCGGCGAGGGGAAGATCAGCGGCCAGTAGGCCTGTGACAAGGCAAGGCGCAGGCGATAGCCCGCCGGAATCCGCTGACCGATAACGTTCAGTTGCAGCACCGCCTCCACGGCCTGTCCGGGTGGCAGCGGCTCAGGGGTGGCGTGTCCATTGCGATGGGTCAGGTTCAGCGTGCCAAAGCTGACCAGCGTGGCGCGCCCGTCCGGGGCCACCAGCGACAACACGGCGGCAAGGTTGGCCTGTGGCACATCGCTGGCCGCCTTCACATGCAGCATGGGAAAGCCGAAGATTTCCAGATCCTGATCCAGTGGCGCGGTTTCAAAGAATGCCATGCGCCCCGCTTCGCGGTTCTGATCCAGAGGGCCGTCGGGATCGGCACCATACATGCACCACGTCTGTGCCGCGTGGCCCGCGTTTTCCGGGCAGTCGATCTGGACGGCTGCGTCGGAAGCTGTTTCCGACAATTCGTCCGGCGTCACATGCAGCACGGTTTCCCGCGTTGCGGCAGATGGCCATCCGGCTGCCGAAATCCAGCGTCCCGGCCGTTCCGTGGACTCGGGGCTGGGGGCGGTTGGTTCCTGCACCCATGCCCGGATCATGGGTTCCTCCATGATGCCGGTGTCGATGCCTTTCAGGTGCTGATCCCACCAGCGCAGGCATTCCTGCAAAAAGCCGATACGCGGTTCGGGCGTGGCGAAATGCGGGTATTTGTGCGCCCATGGACCGACCAACGCCTTTCGCGGGCAGGACAGGTTCTGCATCATGCGAAAGATCGGGTTGGTGTAACCGTCCGCGTACCCGCCCACCGCGTAGACGGGCACCTGCACGGCGGCATAGTCCTCGCAGATGGAACCATGGCGGTAAAGGTCATCGCGGCGCTGGTGGCGCACCCAGTCAAGGAACCACAGCCCGTTGTTTTCCAGCCGTTGCACCCACATGTCCCGCCAACGGTCGCCGACGATTTCAGGGTCGGGGGGCGTGTTGGCAATGGCAAAGGCGGTGGCGCCCCAAGCCAGCTTGTCCGTCAACATGGCGCCACCCATGAAATGGATGTCGTCGGCATAGCGATCATCGGTCGAGCAGAGCGAAATCACCGCGCCCAGTGCCTTGGGCTGGCGCGCGGCGACCTGTAGACCGTTGAAACCGCCCCAGCTGATGCCGATCATGCCCACCTTGCCGGAACACCAGGGCTGGGCGGCCAGCCAGTCGATCACCGCCAGCGCATCATCCTGTTCCTGCAACAGGTATTCACCAAGGCAGACACCTTCGCTGTCACCGCTGCCGCGCATGTCCACGCGCACGCCGGCATATCCGTGACCTGCGAAATAAGGGTGCGTGAGGTGATCGCGCTCCACCGTGCCGTCGCGCTTGCGGTAAGGCAGGTATTCAAGGATCGCCGGAACGGGATTGTCCTCGGCATCTTCGGGTAGCCAGATCCGCGCCGCCAGCCGTGTACCGTCGGGCATGGGGATCCATGTGTTTTCGATTTCGCGCACCTTGCGGGGGAAATCGGTCTTGACCGCGATTGCCTGCATCACATGCCGTTCCTTGGAATTGCGAAGGTTTTTTCTCGTTCAAAGATCAACTCGTCCCCGGACCAGCATTTCACCCGTGACAGCAGGTGGAACTCGGTTTCGGTGGCGGTCTGTTCGGCGTAGGCTTCGATCCGTGCCACCCAATCGTCGCGGGTAAAGCTGGCCTTTTGCTGCATCGAAACGCGGGCCGACAGCGGGTCATCCGCGTGGATGACATAGCGCCGGTCCGAAATATCGCTGAGCACGGTGCCGATCTCGTCCAGCCGCATGTCGCCCACGGGGCCAAAGACCCCGCCATCAAGGAAGAACCGATGCGTCACCTCTCCGGTGGTCAGATCGGTGTGGATCGACCGTTCCATCGCGCCTTCGCGGACGCGGGTAATCGCGCGTTTGCCGCTGCGCTTGGCCGGTTCGTGCAGGTCGCGCGGGGCAGGGGCGTCGGGCGGGTCGTGGCGGACCGGCAGATGCAGGGCAGATGTCCCCGGCGTCACCGTCAGCGTGACCGGCTGCGGGGCGGGCCAGAGGATCGGCCAATAGGCCGAGGCGATCTGCACCACGATCCGGTGGCCGGGCAGCACACGGCAGCCGGTGCCATACAGTGGCACGGTCACCGCCATCTCTTTGCCCGGTGTGACCGGGGTCGGATCCATGTCGCCGTTGCGGTGAGTGAGGTTGCAAAACCCGCGCGCCAGCAGCGTCTGCGCGCCGTCCGGGGCCTCGTCCACCAAGAGCGCGGCAACAAAGCCCTGCGGCCTGTCGGCGGACAGCTTCAACGAAAGGCTGGGCTGGCCGAGGATGTCCAGCGGGGCCTCCAGCGGTGCGCCTTTGAACTGCAACGCGCCACCCGCGTCGGTGCGGCAGTCGATCGCCATGTCGCCGGGAATGGCAAAGGAACACATGTCGCCGCCCGCGCCGCCAAAGGTCTGCGGAGAGCAAACCGACAGCGCCTCACCCGCAGCGGGGGCCGCGTCCAGCGTGCCATCATTCAGCCACATCGTCTGATCGGACACATTGGGAGAAGGCCAGCTGGCCTCTTCGATCCAGCGGCCATCGCGTGCCTTGTGCATGCCGGCAGGGGCCACGCTTTCCTGAAGGAAGAACCGCAGCGGCGGTTCGTCCATCAATCCGGTATCCTTGCCCTTCAGCCAATGATCCCAAAATCGGATCGCCTCGCCCACGAAATCGGCGCGCGGGGCGGGGATGCCCTCATGCGGGTAAAGATGTGCCCAAGGGCCCATCATCACTTTGACCGGGCCTTTGAGGTTCTCGGCGATGCGGAACGGCGTATCGCGGAACAGGTCTGCCCAGCCGCCGAAGAAATAGACCGGGACCTGCACATCATCGTAGTTTTCGCAGATCGAGCCGCGCCGCCACATCTCGTCATGGGTCTGATGTTCCAGCCACATGGCGGGCCAGAACTGCGCCCCGTTCAATCGGTCGCGCCACATGTCCAGCCAGCGGTCTGCGCCCACGATCTGGGGGTCGGGCGGCATGGCATTATAGAGCTGCATGATCGTGCCCCACCAGAAATTGTCGTTGGCAAGGCAGCCGCCGTAGAAATGAATGTCTTCGCGCCAGCGGTCGTCGGTTCCCATGACCGGGATGATCGCCTTGAGCGCGGGCGGACGGGTCGAGGCAACCTGGAAGGCATTGTAAGCGCCCCAGCTTTTGCCAAACATGCCGACATTGCCATCACACCAGTCCTGTTCGGCAATCCATTGCACGACGTTGTGGCCGTCCTGCATTTCCTGATGGGAATATTCATCCTCGGCCAGCCCGTCGCTGTCGCCATAGCCGCGAATATCCACCCGGATCGAGGCATAACCGGCCTCGGCAAAAAGCGGGTGCATGGATTCATCGCGCATCCGGGTCCGGTCGCGGCGGCGATAGGGGATGTATTCAAGGATGCAGGGCACCGGGGTGTCGCGGGCACCGTCGGGCAGCCAGAGGCGGGCGGCCAGCCGCGCCCCGTCAGGCATGGTGATCCAGACGGTTTCGATGACTTCGGTCAAGAGGGGACCTCGTGAACTGGGGGTTGTGCGCCGGGCGCAAGGGGGAAGTGGCAGGCCACGTCGCCGGCGGGCGGCGGGACCGTGGCGCATTTGGATTGCGCCCAGGGACAGCGGGTGTGAAATTCGCACCCCGACGGGCGCGACAACAACGAAGGCACCTCGGCGCGCAGCGAGATCCGGTCGTGGATCTTGTCCGGGTCCGGTTCGGGATTGGCCGAAAGCAACGCCGCCGTATAGGGGTGCCGTGGGGCGGCGAACATTGCCTCGGTCTCGCCTGTTTCGACAAAACGGCCAAGGTACATGACGGCGGTGCGGTCGGCCACGTGATGAACCACGTGCAGGTTGTGGGTGATGATGACCATGGCCAGACCCAGCCTTTCGCGCAGGTCATTGAGCAGGTTCAGCACCTCGCCCTGCACCGACACGTCAAGTCCCGCCGTGGGTTCATCCGCAATCACCAGCGCCGGGTCCAGCGCAATGGCGCGTGCCACGCCGACCCGCCGGGCCTGACCGCCCGACAACTGGTGCGGATAGCGCGAGGCGAAATCTGTTGGCAGTCCCACCAAGGACAGCAAGCGCTGGGTTTCCTCGCGCAGGTCCCGCCCATCGCTGCCGTGGATGCGGAATGGCTCCGTCACCAGATCGCCGACCGTCATCCGGGGCGACAGCGACCCGACCGGGTCCTGAAACATCATCGACATGCGCTTGCGGATGGGTTTCATCTGCCCCTTGCCCAACCCGTCGATGCGCCGCCCTTCGAAGGTGATCGCGCCTTGCGAAATCTCTTGCAAGCCATTGATGGCGCGGGCCAGCGTCGTCTTGCCAGAGCCGCTTTCGCCCACAAGGGCAAAGGTTTCGCCGCGCTTGACCTCAAAGCTGACACCGGCCACGCCAAGGATGGCGCTGCGGTTTGTCAGACGTCCGACGGGAAAGGAAACCTGCACGTCCTCGACGCTCAGGATTGGATCGTCGCTCATGCCTCGGCCCCTTCTGTTGCGGTTTGGCCTGCAAGGTTGCAGCGGGCGAAATGATCGGCCCGGACACGGCGTTCGACCTGCGGGCTGTCGCAACCGCCGTGACGTTCAAGGCAACGGGCCGCAAAGACACAGCCATCGGGCCGCGCGCGCAGATCGGGGATTTCACCGGGGATGGTCGGCAGGACGCGGGTGCGTTCCGTCTGACGCGCCGGGTCGCATTCCAGCAGGCGACGCGTGTAGGGATGGCTGGGGTTTTGAAACACCTCGCGCACGGTGCCGCGTTCCACCACTTCGCCCGCGTACATCACCACCACGTCGTCGCAAAGCTCGGCGATGACGCCAAGATGGTGCGAGATGAACATGACCGAACAACCGATCTTTTCCTGAAGATCCTTCAGCAGTTCGATGGTCGTGACTTCGAGCGTGGCATCCAGCGCGGTGGTCGGTTCGTCCGCGATCAATAGCGCCGGTTCCATCATCAGCGCCATGGCGATGGCGATGCGCTGTTTCATCCCGCCCGAGAACTGGTGCGGATAGCGCGACAGGGCGCTTTCTGCATCGGGAATGCGGACCAGTTTCAGCATCTCGATGGCGCGGGCGGCTTTTTCGGCCTTGGATTGCTTGGACCGGTACTGGATGTTGATCATCTGTTTGCCGACCGACAGAACCGGGTTCAATGCGCCCATCGGGTCCTGAAAGACGGTCGAGATACGCGGGCCGCGCAACTCGCGCATGTCGCGCGGGGACAGTTGGGCAAGGTTATGGCTGCCGTCGAACAGGATCTCGCCGCTGCGGATTTCGCCATTGTCGGCCAGCAGCCCGAGGATCGCGTTGATAAGCGTGGACTTGCCGCACCCGGATTCGCCGACGATGCCGACGATCCGTTTTTCGGGTACGTCAAACCCCACGTCCTTGAGCGCGTGCAGCGGCCCGTCTTCGGTCGAGAACCAGACGTTCAGGCCGGATATACTGAGCATGTTCATCAGCGTCCTTTCAGCCGGGGGTCAAAGACGTCCCGCAGCGTTTCGCCGAGAAAGGTAAAGCCCAGCGTGGTGATGATGATGGGCAACCCGCCCGCGATGGCGATCCACGGAGTTTCGCGGATCTGGCTGAAGCCGTCGTTCAGGATTGACCCCCAGCTGGGCGTCGGCGGGCGCACGCCAAGGCCCAGAAAGCTCATCCCAGCCTCGATGGCGATCACCACGGGAATGTCCATCGACGCAAGGATCACCAGCGGACCGATGACATTGGGCATGATGTGCACGCCAAGGATGCGGGTGCTGGAGGCGCCCATGCTCTTGGCCGCGGTCACGAACTCGGATGATTTGATGGCGATGGTCTGGGTACGGATGATCCTCGCGTATCCCGGCACGTTGACGAGGATCACCACCACGATCACCGCCGTCAGAGATGGACCGACAATGGTCACCAGCGCCAATGCCAACATCACGGTGGGAAAGCTTTTCATCGCGTCGAAAAGCAGGATCATCAGGTTGTCCAGCCAGCGCGGACCATAGCCCGCGATCAGCCCAAGAACGATGCCGATGCCCAGCGAGATGGCGGTTGAAAACAATGCGACGTAAAGCGCGATCCGGCCACCGTGCAGCACCCGGGCAAAGAGGTCGCGGCCCAGCTGGTCGGTGCCCAGAAGATGCGCGCCGGACGGTCCCTGAAACCGGTCGCGGGGATTGATGCGGGTAGGGTCCCACTGGGTCAGCAGGTCGGCAAAAACCGCGCCAAGGATCACCAGCACGACAAGGGTCAGGCCAAACACGCCAAGCGGTTCACGCAGCAGGCGGCGGATCGAGCGCCAAAGCTCGGAGGCCGGGGCGGGGGGGTTAGAGGCTGCTTCTGACACGGGGGTCCAAGGCTCCGACGATGAGATCTGCGATCAGGTTGAGAAGGACGAACAGAACGGTCGTCACAAGGACAGCGCCCGTCACCACCGGGAAGTTGCGGGTCAGGATGGCGTCGTAGACCAGCTTGCCGACACCGGGGCGGGCAAAGACGATCTCGGCAAAGACGGCAGAGGACAGCATCTGGCCGATGCCCACACCCAGAAGGGTGATTGTGGGCAGGATCGCGATGGTCAGCGCATAGCGGTAGGTGATCATGTTGTCCGGCAGGCCAAAGGCGCGGGCGGTGCGGATGTGGCTGGCCTCCAGCACCTCGAGCATCGAGGCGCGCACCATGCGGGCGATGTAGCCGACCCAGCCAAGCCCCACCGCGAGCGAGGGCAGGGCAAGGTGTACCAGCTGGTCGCCCAGATCCCCCGGCTCTCCGGCGCCAATGGCGGGCAGCCAACGCAGGGTGACGGCAAAGATCAGCAGCGCGTAGATGGCGATCACGAAGGAAGGCACGGCGATGACCGCCACCGAGAGGATGCCGACGAACCGGTCGGCAAGGCTGCCCCGGTTGATCGCGGCCCAGCAACCCAGCGGGATCCCCAGCGCCACGGACCAGCTGATACCGCCGGCGATCAGCGCCAGCGTGTAGGGGAGTTGTTCCAGCACCACGTCCAGCACCGGACGGCCGGACAGGACCTCTTCGCCCAGATCGCCGGTCCATGCGCCAGAGAAGAAGTGCCAGAACTGGACCCAGATCGGTTGATCGAGGCCCATCTTGACCCGAAGCGCCTCTTTCATCGCCTCCGTGGCCCGGGGCCCAAGCGCGACCGAGGCCGGGTCACCGGGGACGAGGTAGATCATGCAGAACAGCAGGAACATGGCCAGTGACACGATAGCCACCGCCAGCCCCAACCGTTTGAGGGCGTAATTCAACATCGGGATGTCCTTCGGGAAGGGGGCGGCGGGCCCGTTTCGGGCCCGCCTGCAAGGTCCGTCAGGCCGGTTTGAAATCCGACAGCAGGGACTCGCCGTTGGGTTTGAGGCCGGGCGTGATGGTGTCCTTGTGGATCGCGCCGACAACCTCGTGCGTGAGGAAGACGTAGCATCCGCTTTCGTCCATCAGCGACTGCATCTTCTTGTAGATCTCGTCGCGCTTGGTTGGATCACTTTCGACCAGACCCTGATCGTGCAGTTCCTTGTACTCGGCGTTGTCGAACCGCTCCCAGTTCCAGACGCCGACCTGTTCCGGCGTAAACCAGACCGTCGCCCAAGAGGGATCGGGCTGCATCGAAAAGCGGCTGAGAACCAGTTGCAGGTCCATGAAATAGTCGCCGTCTTTGGAACCCAGAGACCAGAAGGTGCCGCTGTCGTTCTGCTTGATTTCGCAGTTGATGCCCACGTCGGCCAGGTTGGCCTGGATCACCTGCGCGGCGGTCAGGCGTTCGGACTGGTTGAGGATGTCCAGCGTCACGTTCAGGTTTGTGACACCGGCCTCGGCCAGCAGGGCGCGGGCCTTGTCGGGGTCATAGTCGTAGGTCACGGCATCGCGGCTGCCCGGCAGGCCGGGGGCGATGATGCCATTGGCGACACCGGCGGCGCCGAAATAGGCGGCGTCGACGACGATCTCGCGGTCGATTGCGTGCTGGATCGCGCGGCGGATGCGCACATCCTTCAGCGTTTCGTTGTCCTTGTTCATGCCCAGCCAGACATAGGCAAGCGAGGGCTTTTCCAGCACGACGCTGCTGGCGGGCGGGTTTTCCTTGAGGCGGGGCAGGGAGGAAACGCTGGTCCAGGTGTAATCCAGATCGCCCGCTTCGAAACCGCGCTCGGCGGTGGCGGGGTCCTCGATCGGGATGATGTGGATTTCCTCAAAGCCGCCCGGTTCGTGTTTCCAGTCGGGGTTGCGCTTGAGCACGGTGCGCTGCTTGGGCACCCATTCGGTCAGCAGGTACTGGCCGGACTGGGCCACCGGCTCGGTGCCGATCTTGCCGCCCAATTCCTCGACCGCCTTGCGCGACACGACGCAAGAGGCAGGCGTTGGCAGTGTGGTGGTCCACAGCGGGACGAATTTGTTCTTGAGGTGGATGAGACCGGACAGGCGGTCCTTGACCTCGACCTCTTTCAGCGCGGCCCAGTCACCCGCATAGGGGCTTTCGTTCGCGGGATCGGCAATCCGTTCGATCGAGAACTTGACGTCATCGGCGGTCATGTCGCCATAGCCGTCGGTAAAGCCGATGTTGTCCTTCAGTGTAAAGGCGATGGTCAGATCGTCCAGCTGTTCGATCTTGTCGACGGCCACCGCTTTCCAGTCCCAGACGTCACCGGACACCGGTTCGATCAGTGGGGGATAGATGGCGCGGATGATGTCATCCTCGGGCAGCGAGAGGCGGAAGGCCGGGTCCAGCAATTGCAGGTCCGAGTAGGAGCGGATTGTCAGCACCTTGCCATCTTGGCTGATCGCCATGCGCGGCATCGCCAGTGTCGCGGCGCCAAAGGCCCCGGCGCTGGCAAGAAGGGAACGGCGGGTCAGGCCGTGGGTCTTGTTCTGTGTCATGGTCGTCTCCCTGTTGTCTTGGTCTGTCTTTTTTGCCCGGCCCGCGCCCGAGGCGCGGACAGGACCGTTGCCAGTCACGTGCCGGAGCGCTTTTTCTTCGCGGTATTGTCTGTCTCCGGGGCGTCTTCGGAATCGAGGGCCGCGTATTTCGGGATGATCACGGGCGAGTTCACCCAGATCAGCCGGGCGGGTTTGTCGCTTTTGTTGCGGGTGCTGTGCAGGATGTGGCCCGGAAAGCTAAAGCTGTCGCCCGCGCGGACGGTGATAACCTCGTCCTCCAGCGTCAGGGTCAGCTCTCCTTCCAGAACCAGCGCGTGTTGTTCGCCGTCGCGGGCATAGAGTTCATCCGCCACCGCCTCGCTGTGGGGCGGATAGTCCGAGATCCCCATGTGGAATTCCCCGCCAAGGGAAGAGGACAGAAGCGCGTCGGAATAACCCGCGGTATCGACCGTTTCACCATAAAGCAGGTTCAGGTTGCGGCGGTTTTCCTGCCGGACGACATAGGTTCGTTCCATTGGCCCGTGACCGGGGCGGGGGGTAAAGAACCAGTCTTCGGGCACGCCAAGCGCGTCGGCGATGCGGCGGATCTTGCCCAGTGTCGGGTTCACGGCACCGCGTTCGATGGCGGAAAGATGGCTGACAGAGACACCGCTGTTCCGGGCAAGGTCATTCAGCGTCATTTGCCGCGCCTTGCGCAACTGCCGCACCTCAGCCCCGAAGGTGGCAAGGCTTTCGTCCGGTGTCACCCGTGCCGAGTCTGTCTTGCGCGCCCGTGTCACGAATCGCCTCCTGGAAGATTTCGTTACGTAACTGTAACGACGATTCGACGGTTGAGAAGAAATTTTTGCGAAAATTCCTGTATTACGAATTTGATGCCATATTTTCCGGCAAGTTCTATCGGGGGCTATCCGTCTTCGCGGGCGCTGACGTTTTTTGGGATCACCACCGGGGAAACCACCCAGACAAGGCGACAGGGTTTGTCACTTTGGTTGCGGGCGTGGTGGGGGATGCGGGCGTCAAAGCTATAGCTGTCGCCTTCCCGCAGGGTGATGACCTCATCGCCGATCCGCATTTCCAGCTCGCCTTCCAGAACCAGCCCGTGTGTTTCGCCCTCGTGCAGTTGCACCCGGTCCACCGGCGTTTCCGACCGGGGCTGATAGACGGCCAGACCCATGTAGAACTGCCCCCCGATCGAGCTGGACAAGAGGCTGTCCGCATAGCCCAGTGCTCCGGCATCCTCCCCGTATAGCGTGTTGAGATCGCGCCGGTTCTGGCTGCGGACGACGCAGTTGCGTTCATAGGGACCGGCACCGCTGCGTCGGACGAAAAACCAGTCCGGGGTGACGTCCAGCTCGCGGGACAGCGCGTCCAGCACGTCCAGCGACGGTTTCGAAGCGCCACGTTCGATGGCTGAAAGGTGGCTGAGCGATATGCCGGCGCGGTGGCTGAGGTCTTTCAGCGTCATCTCGCGGGCCTTGCGCAACTCTCGCAGCTCCGAACCCAGCGAAGACAGGCTGTCGACCATGGGGATGACATCGGACGGGGCGGTCATGGGGCGATCCTTGGCTCTGTGTGACGAAACTCTACCTGGATTATTCCGCGTGACTAGAATTTTGTTGCTAAATTATGTTCTCGCGGTGAATCATTGCAAGATTCTACTGCCCCCAGCACAGAGGAAGACCCCGATGACCATGCGGCCAGAGCCCGGACAACATCGAGTCACGGTGACAGAGCATCTGTGGATTCCTATGCCGGACGGTGTGCGGTTGGCGGCGCGCCTCTGGTTGCCGGAGGGGGCTGCCGATGACCCGGTTCCGGCAATCGTGGAATACATCCCCTATCGCAAGACGGACATGGTTCGTGCCCGGGACGAACGGAACCACCCCTATTTCGCGGCCAACGGCTATGCCTGCCTTCGGATCGACATGCGCGGCTCCGGTGACAGCGAAGGCCGGATGGACGACATGTATTCCGCGCATGAACTGTCAGACATCCGCCACGCCATCGACTGGATCGCCGCCCGACCTTGGTGCAACGGGCGGTTGGGCATGTTCGGGACCTCATGGGGGGGGACAGCCTCGCTTCAGGCAAATATCGACGCGCCCGAGGCGTTGAAGGCCATCATCGCCGTCTGTGCCACCCATGACCGCTACGAGGACGACATTCACCACAAGGGCGGCTGCCTGCTGACGGATACCTTTGAATGGGGTGCGACGCTGCCAGCGATCCTTGGGGCACCGCCGACGACGAGCGTCGGGGACACTTGGAAAACCATGTGGCAAGAGCGGGTGGAGGCGCTGAGTTTCCCGGTCGAGGCATGGGTGCGCGAAGAGGCGCGCGGTGAGTACTGGCGGCACGGGTCGGTGATCCATCAGGCGGATCGCCTTCGTCGCCCGGTGTTGGCCGTTGGGGGCTGGTCCGACCGCTATTCCAATTCGGTCATGTCGCTGGTCGCGGCGCGCCCCGATCTTGTACGTGGCGTGGTCGGTCCTTGGGGGCACCACTATCCCGATCACGGCCATCCCGGTCCGGCCATGGGGTTCCAGCAGCTTGCACTTCAATGGTGGGACCTTTGGTTGAAAGGTGAGGGCCGCAAGGAGTATTGGCCGTCAATGCGGGCTTGGCTGCGCGAATACGATCCGCCCGCGGACGTGTTGGACGAACGCAATGGCCGCTGGATCGAAACCGGCGCCCCGCAGGATCATACCGCGCCGCGGGTCTGGCATCTGGCCGCTGGCGGGCTGTCGGACGACGCGGCAGAGGGGGACTGGACGGTGCCATCGGACCTGCGGATCGGGCAGGCGCTGGGCGATACGGGCTATTTCGGGCGTTTCGGCGGGCTGCCACTGGATCAGCGGGACGACGATGCGCTGTCGCTGTGTTTCGACAGTCAGGTCTTGGCAGAGGATCTTATCCTCTACGGCGCGGGCGAGGTTCAGTTACAGGTCGATGCGCCCGAGGGGACCCGGCAATTGGCGCTGCGGCTGAACGACGTCGCGCCGGATGGGACTTCGGTCAAGGTGGGGCTTTGCCTGCGAAACCTTGCCTTGGACGAGGCGCTGGACGTGCCCGCCCAATCCCTGCCAGCCAAGGGGCGGGCGATCACGGTACCTTTCCATACCAAGGCCTATCGTTTCCGAAAGGGGCACAAGATCCGGCTGGCTCTGTCCGCCTCTTGCTGGCCGATGATCTGGCCGTCGGCAGAGGCAGGGGGCCTGACCGTCACGGCGGGGCAGTTGGTGTTGCCACTGTTTCAGGGTGAACCACGGCCGCTGACGCAAGACCTGCCGCCCGCGCTGGACCTGCCAGAGGTCAAGAACTTTGCCGTCAAGAGCGCCCCGCAGATCCAGAGGTTCCAATCGGTCGAGGACGGCCAATTGCTGTCCGGTTGGGATCAGCCCTATTCTGAGGTGCACTATACGGAAACGGGCACGGATTTCGGGTACGAGACCCACGCCCTTCATCGGGTTGACGAGGGTGTCCCCGCCTCGGCCCAAAGCCGTTTCGAGCATCGCGCCTGCTATCGCCGCCCCGACGGACTGGCGGAGATGCACAGCGTGCTGACCGCGCGATGTGACGCTGAATCCTATGTGATCGACGGTCGCCTGACGGCAGATTGGAAAGGCGAACGACTGGCCGACCGGCACTGGCATGTCACCTTGCCCCGGCGCCACAGTTGACCGTGTGAACGTCTGCGGCGTTTCGGCGCTCTGGCTCTCCATAAGGTTGATCACAGATGCATGATTGCCTAGCGTTCCATCGGGGAGTGCGCAAAGAGGCGGGCCATGCGCGCGAAGCAAAATACCTTATCTCTCGGGGAGTTGCCCGGTTGTGAAACCTGTCCTGCCCGACTTGTCGGCGTCTGTGCCGGAGTCGATCGGAACGGGTTGAACGAGCTGGAAGCCGTCAAGATCTATCGCCGTTATGCACCGGGTGAACGTATCCTTCTGGCCGGTCGCAAGCCGGGTGAAGTGGCCACTGTTCTTACCGGCATGGCCACCATGAGCCGCACGCAAGAGCGTGGAACGCGCCAGATCGTCAGCTTGATCCAGCCCGGGGATCTGATCGGGCAGCATTGGCAATCGGCCAATGCCTTCGATGTCGAGGCGCTGACCCATGTCGAGACCTGCGCGATCAAGGCTGACAGTTTCGAAGCGCTGTTGGAAGGGGTGCCGGGGTTGCAGGCGCGTCTGATGACTATGGTGCTGGCCGATCTGGATGCCGCGCGTTCGTGGTTGGGTGTTTTGGGGCGCAAAACCGCACGGCAGAAGCTGGCGGGCCTGATGGTTGTGCTGGCGATGCGGCAGAACACGGCACCGCTGAACTCGGGCGGGTGTCGGCTGGACATGATCCTTAGCCGCGAACAGCTTGCCGATCTTCTGTCCATGACCTTCGAAACCGTTTCGCGGCAGATCACCGGATTGGTTCGTGACGGGCTGTTGGTGCCCCGTTCGCGCCGCGTGTTCGATGTGCCGGACCTACAGGCGCTTATGCTGGCTTCGGGCGATGACGCGGATGGGGGGCCTTATCAGGCCTGACTGCCCCTAGTCCCATTCAAGAATGCGGATTTGAGAGTTGCCTAATCAACGGGCAGGTTGCACTCTGCCTGTCAATAAAGAGGCAACTGCCAGCGCTGGCACGGTGGGGCCGCCTTGTCCGGTTTTCCCGCCGCCCGCGTTGCAGCAGTGTCCCGTCCGATAACTAACAGGGAGTGACCAATGCTGAAGAAGAGTTTTGCGGCCTTCGCCGCAAGTGTCGTGCTTGCGGGCACGGCTATTGCGGAAACCGCCGTACCCTTTGCGCTGGACTGGAAATTCGAGGGTCCGGCCGCGCCCTATTTCGTCGCCATCGACGATGGCTATTTCGCGGAACAGGACCTGTCGGTGGAAATCTCTGCCGGGCAGGGGTCGCTGGACGCGATCCCAAAGGTGGCGACCGGCGCGTTCCCGGTGGGCTTTGCCGACATCAACTCGCTGATCAAGTTCCTTGACCAGAACCCGGGCGCGCCGGTGACGGCGGTCATGATGGTTTATGACAAGCCGCCGTTTGCCGTGGTGGGCCGCAAGTCTCTGGGCGTCGAAGCGCCGAAAGATCTGGAAGGCAAGGTGCTGGGCGCGCCGCCGCCGGATGGCGCATGGGCGCAGTTCCCGGCCTTTGCCTCGGCCAACGGTCTGGACATGTCCAAGATCACCGTCGAGCCCGTCGGCTTCCCCACCCGCGAACCGATGCTGGCCGAAGGCAACGTGGCCGCGATCACCGGCTTTTCCTTCTCGTCCTACCTGAACCTCGTGCGGCTGGGCGTGGATGAGGCCGACATCTCGACCATCCTCATGGCCGACTACGGTCTGGAACTTTACGGCAACGCGATCATCGTCAACACCGATTATGCCGCCGCGAACCCCGAGGTCATCACCGGTTTCCTGACGGCCATCGCGGCCGGGTGGAAAGACGCGATCGAAGATCCCGCCTCGGCCATCGAAAGCCTGATCCAGCGCAACCCGGCAGCCGATGCGGCGCTGGAACAGCGGCGTCTGCAACTGGCCATCGATGCCAACGTGCTGACCGACTACGCCGAAACGAACGGCATGGGCGGGATCGACCCGGCGCGTCTTGACGCGGCGCTGGTGCAACTGGCGGAAACCTACGAATTCCAGAACGCGCCCGATGCCTCGCTTTACTTCACGGACGCATACCTGCCGGATGCAGCGGCGCGAATGCTGAAGTAATCAACACAACCCGACCCGCGGCGCGTGCCCATGTCGCGCCGCGGGTCTTCTTGTGCAAGGAGCGTCGCGTGTCGCAACCGCTGATCGAGATCAAGGGCGTCCGGCACGCCTACAAGACGCAGGCCGGCCCGTTGCCGGTGCTGAACGGGCTGGAACTGAGCGTGCCCGAAGGCGGGTTTGTCGCCGTGGTCGGCCCCTCGGGGTGCGGCAAATCCACCTTGACCCGCCTGATTGCCGGCTTGATGAAACCGGACGAGGGCGAAGTGTGGCTGCACGGTGAACGGGTCAAGGGGCCACGATCGACGGTGGGCATGGCCTTTCAGAACCCGGTGCTGCTGGAATGGCGGACGATCCTGCAAAACGTCATGCTGCCGTTGGAGATCGTTTCGACCCGGATGAACAAGCGCGAACAGGAAGAGCGCGCGCGTCACCTGCTGGCGCTGGTGGGGCTGGAAGGGTTCGAGGACAAGCGCCCAAGCGAATTGTCGGGCGGAATGCGGCAGCGGGCCTCGCTCTGCCGGGCCATCGTACACAAGCCGGAGGTTCTGATCCTTGATGAGCCTTTCGGCGCACTGGATGCCTTTACGCGTGAGGACCTTTGGCAAACCATGCACAAGGTCAAGGCCGAGGAACCCTTTACCGGCGTGCTGATCACCCATGACTTGCGCGAGTCGATCTTTCTGGCCGACCAGGTCGTGGTGCTGTCCGGCCGGCCCGCGCGGACGCAATATGTGATGGACGTCCATCTGGGCGGCGACCGCGATCTTGAACATCTCTACACGCCGGAAAGCGCCGAGGCGCTGAACATCCTGCGCCACCAGATCCAGATCGCGCAGGGGCGCGCGGCTGGCGAACCCGAGGGGACGGCAGCATGAGCTTGCAAAAGATCCTTGTTCCGATTGTGGCGATGGTCGTCTTTGGCCTGCTGTGGGAACTGCTGGTCTGGGCCAACGGCTGGCCGAACTATGTCATGGCCTCACCCTCGGACCTGCCACCGGCCTATTCGAAATACTGGAACCTGTTTCTTGTGATGGGGTGGCAGACGCTTTGGCGCACGGTGGTCGGGCTGGTCGTGGCGATCATCTTTGGCGTTCTGGTCGGCATGGTCATGGGGTTCTCACGCCTGATGCGCGACGCGCTTTATCCGTTGCTGGTGGGGTTCAATGCCATTCCGAAGGCGACCGTGGTGCCTATCGTGGCGCTGCTGTTCGTCGGCGCACATGATTTCAACACCATCCTGATCGCCTTCATGATCTCGTTCTTTCCCATCGCCGTGTCGGTTTCCATCGGGCTGAGCACGCTGGAACCGGAATACCGCGACATCCTGCGGTCGCTGGGTGCCTCGCAGACGACGATTTTCTGGAAGATCGCCTTGCCCAAGACCCTGCCGGAGTTCTTTGGCGCGCTGAAAGTGTCGGTGACGCTGGCCTTTATCGGGACCAACCTGATGGAGATCGTCTCGCCGCACGGGCGCGGCCTTGGGGCATTGTTCGACAGCGGAAAGACGAATTCGGACTATCCGCTGATGTTCGCGGTTCTGATCGCCTTGGCGCTGATGGGGATCCTTTTGTACTATGTCGTGGTCGCTTTGGAAAAGATCTTTGCCGGCTGGGCGGAGCGCACGCCGGGATAAGGGACATGTCGCTGTGCGGGACTGTTTGCGGCTGCGCCGCAAAGGCGCCCGCCCACCGACCCTATTGGGCGTCGGATTTCGCTTCGAGGCTCACCAGCAAACAAGCCTGTTTCCCGGCCCGCCCGTTCGCTGTTCGCAGGCCTGAACCAATCCGCTGCCCGCCGCAAGGGCAAGCCGCCTGTCGGCGGGCCTTCGGCCCCTTGCGGCGGGCAGCGGCCCGGTCCTGATCGGCCTCAAGCGAGGGGCGGCTCCGGGAAACAGGCGGTTGGCTCAGCCGGGACCGACGGCGCTGCGGTTGGGGATCATGTCATCTGGGCGGCTGTGCAGGCGGGCGGTCAGGTCCGCTTGAAGCTTGGCATGTGCCGGGTCATCGAAGAGATTGTGCAGTTCATGCGGATCCCGCGCGAGGTCGTACATTTCGCCAGCGCCGCTTTTCAGATCCATGGTCAGCTTGGCGGATCCCGTGCGGACCGTGCGGAGCGAGAGCGCCACGCCAACGCGATTGGGCAGCAGTTCCCATTCCATCATCGCGTGGTCGCGGCTTTGGCCTTGCAAGGTGGGAAACAGGCTTTGCCCGTGTTGCGGCAGGGTCGGCGGGACCTGTGTGAATTCGTGGAAAGTGGCGGCCAGATCGAGAGTCGAAACCGGCTGATCGCAGGTCTGGCCCGCGGGCACGCCGGGGCCGCGCATCAAGAGGGGCACGCGCAGCAGCCCTTCGTAGGGCATGGGCCCCTTGAGGATCAGCCCGTGCTCACCCAGCCAGTCGCCGTGATCCGAGGTGTAGATCACCAGCGTGTTCTCATCGGCGCCGATCTCTCGCAACGTGGTCAGCAGGCGGCCCACCTGTGCGTCGATGAAGCTGATCTGCCCGTAGGTATTGGCGATGATCTGGCGCAATTGCTCATCGCTCTGCGGGTCGATCCGTGAGTATTGCGAGCGCACGCGCACCTCGTCCGCGTCGCCCTTGGGGCGGTTTTCCAGCGCGGCGCGGTGCCACCATGGACGGCTTTCCAGATCGCGGCTCCGGTGTTCGGGCAGGTCCACATCGGCGGGGTCATGCAGGCGTGACCAGGGTTCGGGGCAGTCGAACGGGTGGTGCGGGTCGACAAAGCTGACCCATGCGCAAAAGGGTTTGCCGGCGTCACGGCCATGGCGCAGCCAGTCAATGGCGCGGTCTGCCGTCCATGGGGTGTAATGCCAGTTCTCGGGCAGTTGCGAATGCCATGTCTGTGCCGCGCCCGGGCGAGGGCCTGCCTCATATTGCGCGGCGCGTTCCTTGCCGCGCCCGTCGGCGTAGAAGAAATGTTCATAGTGCAGGCCCCTTGGCGGTTCCTGCGGAGGATGGTTGGACGGGCCGCTCAGCATCATTTCCACGTGGTCGAAGCCCATGTAGGGGCCGAACCAGTCGGGGCCGAAATCCACCGAAGACACCGCCGATTCCGGGCGCCCGTTAGGTTCGCGGGCGTCATAGCTGGAGAAATGCGCCTTGCCGAAAAGCGCGGTGTCATAGCCGGCGCGGGACAGCGTACCGGCAAAGCCGGCCTCGCCGGTTTCTGTGTCCAGATCGATGCCATTGTCGTGGACGCCATGGGTGCGGCACAGCTGACCGGTCAGGATCGAGGCGCGGGCGGGTTGGCAGACGGGCGAGGGACAGATGGCCGAGGTGAACCGCGTGCCTTCCTGCGCCAACTGGTCAAGGTTCGGGGTCCGCACGCGCCGCCCTTCGACGCCGAGGCAATCGGCGCGGTGCTGGTCGGCGCTGATGAGCAGGATGTTGGGGCGGCTCATGCCTTGGCCTCGGTTGCGGGTTTGCGCAGGAAGAAGAGGATCACGAGAACTCCGAGGATCAGGAAGGTGACGGACAGCGGGCTTTGGAACAGGAACCAGGGATCTCCGCCCGAGGCGGCAAAGGCCTGGCGCACGGTCTGTTCAAGGTTGCCCGCAAGGATGAAAGCGATGACAAAGGGCAGAATCGGCACCGAGAGCTTGCGCATGCCCCAGCCCAGAAGGGCAAAGCCCATGGCGAAGTAGAGCGCGGTGAAATCGGTTTCCTGCACGTAGATCGCGGTCAGCGTCAGCAGCAGCACAATCGGCATCAGGACGGTCTTGGGGATGCGGGCCATGATGCCCGTGGCGCGCATGATCTGACCGCCCACGGCCCAGTTCATCAGGTTGGCCAGCATCATCGTTGTGAAAAAGCCGAAGGCGATGACCAGTTCGGGGTTCACCTCGGTGGTCGAGAACCGAAAGACCGACGGGCCGGGGTTGAAACCGCCGATGCTTTCGGCGGCGAGGATGAGGAAGACCGCGCCGACATTGCCCGGAATGCCCAGCGACAGCACCGGGATCAGGTTCGCACCCGAGACCGAGCTGTTGGCGGCTTCGGTTGCGGCGATGCCTTCGGGCGTGCCCTGGCCAAATCGGACGGGCCCCTTGTGCATCTTTTGCCCGGTGGCATAGCCCAGCGTGGCAGCCAGGGTCGAGCCGATGCCGGGCAGCGCGCCGATGCCGGTGCCGATCAGGGCCGAAATCGAGATATAGGGCATCAGGCGGCGCCGTTCGCCCCATGTCAGGCGGTTGTCGCCGGACTGGGGTGTCTCCTCGGCCATCTGCGCGTCGCGGCGGTTGCGCCACATCTGCTCAAAGGAAAACAGCACCTCGCCAAGGATCAGCACGCCCAGCACGGCGGTGATCAGCGGAAAGCCGGTAGAGAGAACATCGGTGCCCATAGAGAGGCGCGAGTAAACATCTTCTCCCGTCCCGACCGAGGCCACGAAGAGGCCAAGAAAGGCGGCGATCAGGCCCTTCATCGGCGAGGCGCCGACGACGGCGGCGACAAAGGCAAGGCTCAGCAGGATCAGCGCCGCCTTTTCGCCAAAGCCCAGGTAGGCCTCGACCACGATGGCAAGGAAGGGCGCGCAGGTGAACAGCACGAGGTCCGAGAATGTGTCGCCCGTGACCGAGGCAAAATGCGCCGTGCGCAGCGCCTTTCCGGCCTGTCCTTTTTGCGCCATCGGATAGCCGTCCAGCGTGGTCAGCATGGCATCGGGCGTTCCGGGCGTGTTGAACAGGATCGCGGGGACCGCGCCGCCGACCGTGGCACCTTTCATCACGCCGACAAGGAATCCCATGACGGGCAAGAGAGCGTCGGGCGTAAACCCGAAGATCGACAGCAGGATCGGCAGCGACACAGCCATCAGGAACGGCCCGGCCAGCCCCGGCGTCGCTCCGCCAAGGATGCCCAGCAGGAATCCGGCGGCGGTCATCAGCACGGTGATCGGCACACCGATCCCCATGATTTCGAAGGCGGCGGGTCCGGCGATGACCGCCATGACCCCGGCCCAGACGTAGTCGAAGACACCCATCAGAAATCTCCGTTCGGCGGCAGCAGCAGCGTGTCGAAGGGCAGGTCGAAAATGGCGATCAGCATCACAACCGCCACGATGGCCAGAACAAGCCGCGATCCGCGCATCCTGCCCTCGAGCAGCGAGATCAGCGCAAAGACCAGCAGGGTGCCGCCAAGGGTAAAGCCGATGTATTTCCATGGAGCGGTGCTACGCATCAGCCGATAGGTCAGCGGCGGCTCCGCGTCGGACCCAAAGAGCGCCAGCGCAGCGGGACCGGCCCAGAAGGTCACAACCGCCGAGAGGGCCAGCACGCCAAAGACCGACAGCAGGAACCCGGCGGAATAGCGATCAAAGACCGCTCCGCGCGGCGATCCGTCCGGCGCGTTCAGCAGGGTCACAACGATTTGCACCGCGGCGCAGATCGCGATCCCCAGCGCGGCCAGCAGGGGCAGCATCGCGTCGCCGATATAAGTTTGGCGCCGATGGCTGTAGAGAACCGGTGTTTCGCTGTCCATGGGCACCCAGACAAGGGCCGCCAGCAGGCCCAGCACCAAGAACACCGCGCCAAGGATCAATTCCGTTCTGCGTCCCGACATGGGGGCCTCCGGATGAAAGCGGCCCGGCGCACGCATTGGGCGTCCGGGCCGTATGCGGGCTTATTCGGCGGATTCGTCCAGCAAGGCGCCATTGGCGTCATAGCTGTTTTGCATGAAGGCGGTGAAAGCAGCGCCCTGGATCACTTCGGGACCGGAAAAGACCTTTTTGGTAAAGGCATGCAGCTTGCCGTCCGGATCGTTCAGGATCTCGGCGATCTTGCTTTCCCAGCTGGCGCGCACCTCTTCGGGCAGGCCGTCGGGGGCCATGACCATGAACTTGACCCCAAAGGTATAGGGCATGTCGTATTCCGCCAGCAGCGGGGCATCGGGCGAAACCTTCAGCGCGGCATCTTCGGCCGAGGCAAGGTTGACCACATCTCCGGCCAGAACCGAGGCCGTTTGTGCCCCGGCGGACCAGCCGATGTCGACGTCATCGGCGATCACCGCGTTCAGGCTGGCCTTGCCGCCGCCGGTCATGACGGTTGTGAACTCGATCCCGTTGCGTTTGGCCAGAACATAGGTCGCGTCGGCCAGCTTCTGGCTCATGGCGCCGACGGTGATGGTTTCTCCGGCCTTGGCGGCGGCGATCACGTCGGACAGGCTGGTCCAGCCGCGATCCGACTTGGCGATGATGCCCATTTGCGTGCCGGTGATCGTGGACAGGAAGGTGAAATCCTCCAGCGCATAGGCCGGGCTGCGCATGGTCTGCGGTGCATATGCCACGGCTTCGGTCACCGAAATGCCAATGGACAACCCGTCTGCCGGTTCGTCCTTCAACGCCACCGCCATGGTCACGCCGCCCTTGCCGGTGACGTTCTCGGGGATGATTTCCCAGCCATAGCGCGTGTTCAGTTCCTCGGCCAATAGCCGGCCCAGCGTGTCGGCCCCGCCACCGGCGGCAAAGGCGATCATCATCTTGACGGGGCCTTGCGGTGCCCAGTCCTGCGCCGCGGCGGGCAGGGTGCCAAACATCAGCGCGGCGCTGGCTAGCGCGGTTTTCAGTGCTGCAAATCTCATCTGGTTCTCCTCCTCAACCTGATTGCGATTGTCTGTCTAGGCGCCGGGCACGGGGGACGCGCCAGCGGGTCCGGTGTCATAGGCGGCCTCGGGCCCGCCGAATTGCGCCACCAGCCGATCCTGATCTGCCTTGGCGCGGGTATCGACCTCTTCCGGGTCGCAAATGGCGAACAGCGCGTTGCGCAGCCGCGTTTCGACCGGTTCATAACGGGCCTGCCCTGCGAGGTTCCGGGTCTGCAACGGATCGTTGTCCAGATCGAACAGTTGTGGCGGGTAGCCGATGTAATGGTGATAGCTCCAATCCGCATTGGCCACCATAAATCCACCCGAGGCAGACATAACCGCGTGGTATTCGGCCATGACCACGCGCGTGTCATCCGTCGGTCCGGCGGCGATTGTTTGCAGCGGAGCCCCGACCCAAGCAGGATCCGGGGGCAGCCCCTGTGCGGCGGTCAAGGTGGGCGCGATGTCCAGCAGGCTGACGGAGGTGTTGACTTGCTGGCCCCTGCCAAAACCCGGCCCGGCTGCAATCAGCGGAACCTGTGTCGACTCGCGGTAGAGCGTCGACTTGCCCCAGCGCCCGCGCATGCCCAGTTGCTCGCCATGATCCGAGGTGTAGATGACCAGCGTATTTTCGGTCATCCCTGCCGCGTCCAGCGCATCCAGCACCCGCCCGATCTGCGCATCGACAAAGCTGCATAAGGCGTAATAGGCGGCAATCGCTTGGCGGCGGCGGGTATCGCTGCCCAACTGGCTGTCGGAATCCTCGATCCGGTTCATTCGGTCCACCCATGGGTGGGTGGGGTGGCCATTGGCAGGGCGCACCGGTGGCAGCGGCATGTCTTCGGCCGGATATAGCGCGAGGTATTCGGGCGGCACGATCAGCGGGAAATGCGGCGCGACAAAGCTGACAAAGGCGGCCCACGGCGCGTCGTCCCCGGTTCTGGTGGCAAGAAACCCGCAGGCGGCCTCTGCCACGTCCATGTCATAACGGTTGTATTTTGACAGGCCGGCCCCGATGCCGCCCAGCATCTCGCCCCCGCGCGGACGGTCGGGCAGGGGGTTGCGGACCGAGCCCCAGACCTGCCCGACGCCGCCCATGATGTGCATGGGCAGGATCTGGCGGTCAAAGCCGGTGTCATCCTCGGCCGAACGATAATGCAGCTTGCCAATGCTTGTTACGGGAACCCCGGCAGCTTGCAGGTGATGGCCCCAAGACGGCACACTGCCGTCATAGGCCTGCGCATTGTCCCAGTACCCGGTCTGATGAACATAGCGGCCCGTGGCAACAGCGGCGCGGGCCGGAACGCAGATCGGGCTGGGCGTATAAGCATTGCGAAACAGGGTCCCCCGTGCCGCCAGTCGATCAAGGTTGGGTGTCCGGACCACGCCGTGATCAAGGCAGGACAGGGCGGTGGCCTGGTGCTCATCGGCCATCAGGAACAGAATGTTCGGCGCCTTGCGCATGATTTCCGGCCTTCCCTGCGCGCCAGCATCTTGGCGCATGCGATGTGTTCGTGGTATTCGATGATTTGACAAATACGTCAATAATGATGCGCGCGCAACAATAATAAGAAGGATGCAACATGCGCCTTAAATCTGCGGAGCTAGAGGACCAGTTGCGCAAAGTGCGCGATCTGGAAAGTCGCCTGACCTTTCAACTGGCAGTGCTGTCCCGCGCACTGGATCATCAAGGGGCCGAGATGTTGCGCGATCAGTCGATCAACCTGACGGCTTACCGGATCCTGAATATTGTCGACACGTGGGGGGCGATCTCGATCTCGGATCTCAGTCGGACCTGTGGAATCGACCGCGGACAGATCAGCCGCACCGCCGAGGCGTTGGCCAAACAAGAGCTTGTCCGCTTTGAAGGCGACAGTGACAACAAACGCAAAAAGCTGGTGGCCCTGACCAAAGAGGGGCGGGCCAAGTTGGACGAAGTGCGGCCCCGTTTCGTTGCGCGGAACCAGCGGCTGGAAGAGGCGCTTGGCCCCGAGGCATTGGACGGCCTTCGCAAGGGGCTTCAGCGCCTGTCCGAGGTCATGGACGAATGACGCGGCATTTGTGGCTTTTGCGGGTCGCGGCGCTGTGTCAATGATCCGACCATGTCGGAGATGGACGAATTTCTGGTGATGGGGGTGGACGGCGGCGGTTCCGGCTGTCGGGCGGTGATCGCCCGGCGGGACGGTCCCGTTCTTGGCCACGGGCGGGCGGGTCCGGCCAATGCGACCACGGATCCCGAGTTGGCCATTGCCAACGCACGGGCGGCGATTGAGGCTGCGGTTCTAGCGGCAGGCCTGACGACTGGCCCGCAGGTCGCGCATCTTGGTCTGGCCGGTGCGCTGACGGCCGACGTTCAGGCGCGGATTGCCGATGGCTGCGGTGTGCCTCGGGCCACCGTCAGCGATGACCTTGAAACCGCCTTGGCCGGGGCGCTGGGGGCTGGTGACGGCATCCTTGTGTCTGTTGGCACCGGATCGGTTCTGGCGGGGCGCAAGGGCGGAGCCGTGAGCCGGATCGGCGGCTGGGGACTGCAAGTGTCTGATCAGGCCTCGGGCGCATGGCTGGGACGGTGCCTGATGGAACGGGTCCTGCTGTGCCATGACGGGCTGTTGCCGCATTCAGAGTTGACGCGCGCCGTGCTGGATGAATTCACCGGCGGAGCCTTGGGGATCGTTGCCTTTGCCAGCCACGCGGCCCCGGGGGATTTCGCAGCCCTGGCGCCACGTATCGTCAGCGCGGCCGGCGCGGATCTTCATGCCGGGGCGATCCTTGGCGAAGGGGCGGACTACCTGTCACAGGCCATTCGGGCTCTGGATGGGGGGGCGGGCCTTCCGATATGTCTGACCGGTGGTCTTGGGCCGGCCTATGCTCCCTTGTTGGGCGACCTTTCGCGCAGAATCGTTCCCGCCAAGGGGACCGCGCTGGACGGGGCGTTGCAACTGGCGCGCGCGGCAGCGGAAAGGCTGAAATGACACGCAAGATCTATTCCGGCGCCCGGATCTTTGACGGCGCAACCCTGCACGAAGGCGCTGTGCTGGTCGTCGAACACGGCCGAATTTCAGGAATGGTGCCAGAAAGTGATGCCCCCGATGGCGAGCGGATTGCCTTGGAGGGCGGCGTCCTGTCGCCGGGCTTTGTCGATTTGCAGGTAAACGGTGGCGGCGGCGTTCAGTTCAACGATGACACCAGCGTCGAGGCGCTGTGCATCATGTCCGAGGCCCACGCCTCGACCGGGACGGCAGCAATCCTGCCAACGCTGATCACGGACACGCCCGACCGTACGCTCGCCGCCATAGACGCGGTCGAAACCGCTGTGGCCCAAGGCGTGCCGGGCATCGCCGGGCTGCACCTTGAAGGACCGCATCTGGCGCTGTCCCGCAAGGGGGCGCATGATGGTGGATTGATCCGCGCCATGACTGACGCGGATCTTGAAGTGCTGATGGCCGCCGCGCACCGCCTGCCGCTGTTAAAGCTGACTGTCGCGCCAGAGAGCGTTCGCCCGGCCCAGATCGCGCGGTTGGTTCGCGCCGGGGCGCTGGTTGCACTTGGCCACAGTGATTGCAGCTATGATAACGCCATGGCCGCCTTTTCTGCCGGGGCCAGTTGCGTGACACATCTGTTCAACGCCATGAGCCCGCTACGCCATCGCGAACCGGGTCTGGTTGGCGCGGCTCTGGACACCGAAACTGTCAGCGCCGGGCTCATTGCGGATGGCGTGCATGTCCACCCCGCCGCAATTCGCGCGGCGGTTGCGGCCAAGCGTGGGCAAGACCGGATCTACCTTGTGACAGATGCCATGGCGCCGCTCGCCTCTCAGTTGCAGGAATTTCGGCTTAATGGTCGCCGTGTCCTGCGGCGGGACGGTCGCCTGACACTGGAGGACGGGACGCTTGCCGGGGCTGATGTGACCCTGCCGCAGGCGATCCGGATCATGACCGGAACCGTGGGGCTTCCGCTGTCGCAGGTGCTGGCCATGGCGACGTCGGTGCCGGGCCGTTTGCTTGGGCGAAAAGGTGCCGGCAGGCTGTGTGCCGGGGAATTGGCGCGGCTGGTTCACCTTGCCGAAGACGGCTCGATACGAAAGGTTGCTTGAAAACCAATCGCCTGGACCTAACTAGCCTCAAACTGACCGTTTTTGCCGGACCGTCGCCTGATTAAGCCTTGTCGACGAAAAGCGCGTAATTTTTGGTCTCTAGTGGTATGGTGTCGGTCCGGAGGACATGTGCGTGATTAAGACAATTCGAATTTTCAGGTGCTCGTGCAATCATGAGCTGCGGTATGGCAGCAGCAGTTGCAGCTATTGTTTTCGACCGACCCCGATCTGGAACCGCTGGTGGTTTCCCATCGTCCTGCTGGCTGTGATTGGCGCGGTGATCTGGTTCTACCATTTGTGACCGCAGCTCGGCAGTTTCCTGCCTGACAGCCTGTTGCAGTGTATCCTGCCGCCGGTCTAGCCTGCGCCGGATAACTCCGAAAACAAGAGCAGGAGACAGGAGATGCGCCTTTCCCGAAGAGGTTTTGCGCTGGGCATTTCGGCGATCTGGCTGGGCGGTTGCCTGCCGGGCGGTGGGGGGCCTGTCGTGGCCCGTCCGGACCCCGCGCTGGAACCCGGTCTGCGACCGCAACCCAATGCGGCCTATGATGAATGGGTCGCGGCCTTCAAGGTGCGCGCCCGCGACCGAGGCATCACGCAGGCAACCCTTGATCGCGCCTTTCGCGGGCAGGGTTTCCTGCCCGGTGTGATCGAACGCGACCGCAACCAGACCGAATTCACCCGCACGCTGGAAGACTACATCGCCATCGTCGCTCCCGAAGAAAAGGTTCGCTTTGGCCGGGGAGAATTCGCCAAACAGCGCAGCGCCCTGCAACGGGTCGAGGCGGAATACGGTGTGCCCGCACAGGTCATGGCGTCGATTTGGGGTGTCGAAAGCTATTTCGGCACCAAGCGTGGCAAGATCCCGGTGATCTCGGCCACCTCGACGCTGGCCTGGGAAGGGCGTCGTGGGCGGTTCTTCGAATCGAACCTGATGGATGCGCTGCGAATCGTTCAGACCGGCGACGCGCGCCCCGAACAGTTGGTCGGCAGTTGGGCCGGGGCGATGGGGCACACGCAGTTGATCCCCAACGCCTACCAAGAGCACGCGGTCGATTTCGACGGTGACGGCAAGCGGGACATCTGGACCGACAACCCGATTGACGCCTTTGCCACCACGGCGCGGTTCCTTGCCCGGGCCGGGTGGCGCCGGGGCCAGCCTTGGGGGATCGAGGTACGCCTGCCGCAAGGCTATTCCGGTCCGACCGGGCGCAAGAACCGGGCCGACGTGGCGCGGTTCCGCGAACTTGGCGTGCGCACCGCGACGGGCGGCAGCCTGCCGGATCATGGCTCGGCCGCGATCCTTGCGCCGATGGGTGTGGGACGGCCGGCTTTCCTTGTCTTCCACAACTTCAACATGATCCTGCGCTACAACCCATCCGAGAACTACGGCCTGGCCGTGGGGTATCTTTCGGACCGCCTTGCCGGGGCGGGGCCGCTGGTCGGGGATTTTGGCCGCGACAAGAACGGCCTGACGCTGGAAGACCGCAAGGCGTTGCAACGCGGTCTGACGCGGGCGGGTTTTGACGCGGGGACGCCGGACGGTGTGATCGGCAAAAAGACCGAGGCCGCAATCAGCGCTTATCAACAGGCCAAGGGGCTGCCCGTGACCGGCCAGCCCTCGCGCGCTTTGCTACAGGCGCTGGGCTAAGGCCCTGACGGGTCAGGCGGCCAGCAAGAGGCGCGCCTGATCCGCTTTCAGCGAGGCCCGCGCAGCGGTGTAGGCCTCGCGCCCCGGAGTGTTCGACAGTTCCGGGAACAGGGTCAGCAATTCGCTGCGCGGCCCGTCATCCAAACCGGCCAGCGAAAGATCCCCGGGTTGAAAGCTTTCGGTCCACGCGCCATCGGACATAACGAGTTCATGCGCGTTGAACATGAAATGCACATAGGTGACGCCCTCTGCGGGACAGATGCGCGTGATGCCGGGACGGCCGACCAGATGGCTTGCCGCGACCAGAACCTCGTCCTCGCCGAACAGCAGTTCCACCGCCGCGCCACCCATGACAACCCGGTGTTGCGGAGAAACCAGCATGTCGCGTTCCGGGACACCCCGGCCCAAGGCCCCCGCCGCAATGCGAATGGGGCAGAGGTCCGGGGTGGCGGCCAGTTCCGCGCCGCTGATCGTCTTGGACCCGGCCCAAAGCACCTTTTTATAGCCATTGTCGCGGGTCAGCACGCGGTCCCCGCGCGCAATCTGCGCGGCGTCGATTTCGCCCTTGTTGGTCTTGATCCGGGTGCCCGGTGTGAAACAGGGGGTGTATTTGACGTTCTCGATCTCTGAAAAGGTCAGGGTCGATCCGTCCAGCCATTCCACTGTGCCGGATTCCGCCCCGGTCATGGTGATCTTGGCCGGGCCGGTGATGTTCAGCGTGTCGCCGCCGGTTTCATCGTTTTCGCCGCCGGTGATGGTCAGGTCCGCGCCGGTCATATCGTCCGCATGGACGTTGAACACATCGTCGCCGTCGCCGCCGAAGGCCACGTCGCCAGAGCCTGCGGTGATGGTATCGGCCCCGTCGCCACCGGTCAGGCTGTCCGATCCCGCGCCGCCTGTCAGGCTGTCCGCGCCGGTGCCACCGTCCAGCGTGTCGTCACCGGTGCCGCCGGTCAGGCTATCCCCGCCGGCCCCGCCGCTGACGTTCAGACCCGCACCATCCGCGCTGCCATCGACGCTGTCATCGCCTGCGCCCAGCGTCAGCGACTCGATTTCCGCAAAGTCGGCGGTCTCCGCGCCATTCGTGACCGTGCCGGACTCGTCGCCGGAATAGGTCACGGTGACAGGCGCGCTCAGCGCCGTTGTGTCCAGCACGTCGTTGTCGGTGCCGCTGGTCGCGGTTTCGCCGCCGGTGATGGTGTCGGCGCCAAAGCCATCCTCCAGCACCACGCGGTCGGCATCGGCCCCGCCGGACAGCAGGTCCGCGCCCGCGCCGCCTTTCAGCAGGTCCGCGCCGTCGCCCCCCAGAAGCGTGTCGGCCCCGGTGCCACCTTCCAGCGTATCATCGCCCGCGCCACCAAGAACGCTGTCATCGCCAAGCCCCGCCACAACGCTGTCATCGCCACCATAGGCAAGGATCGTGTCATCCTGCGACCCGCCGATCCCATCGCTGTTGTCGACGAAATCCCCGGTCGGGTCACCTGCGTAACCCACGTCAATCGTGTCGCCAAGACCGGTGCCTTCGACGATGTAATCACCGGTGAACAGCGGAATGCCCATCGCGTTCAGCTGTTCGGGGCTTTGCACCTCGGCCGGTGTCACCCCGACCAGCGTGATCGATTCCCCGTTCGGGAAGGTCAGCACCGCGTGGCCCGAGCCGTCACCCACAGAATCGCTGACAGTCACATCACCGGTATCGACCGGGTTGCCGTCCAGATCGGTCAGGGCGCTGACATCCAGCAGATCGTTGCCCGCATAGGCTCCGCCGCCAAGATCCGTGGGCGTTTCAAAACCCGAGATCAGGTCGTCGCCCGATCCATCCGCCAGCACCACGACGTCGGTTTCGCCATCTGCCGCGCCCACGTCGATGGTATCGTTGCCTGCGCCGCCTTCGACTGTATCCGCGCCCGAAGAGGTCAGAAGGCTGTCTGCGCCTTCGCCGCCCGAGACGCTGTCATTGTCGAAACCGGAAAAGATCGTGTCGTCGCCGCCGCCCGCAATGATCGTGTCATCGCCATAGTTGCCGATGATATGCTCTGCCGCATCCGAACCGGTCACGCTGTCGTTGCCGGTCCCCATCTGGAACCGTTCGATTTCCTCGAAGGTCGTGGTGCTGACGCCATCGCTGAGCGTGCCGGCCTCGGCCCCGGTGAAGGTTACCGTGATGTCGTCGGAAATGGCCGAAAAGTTGATCCGGTCGCCTTCGGTCTCGCCGGTTTCTCCGCCGACGATACTGTCATTGTCCAGCACCGCGTCCAGAAAGATCTCATCGTCTCCGGCCTCGCCAAAGACAGTGTCATCACCTGCGCCCGCGTCGATCGTATCGTCGCCTGCGCCCGCCAGAACCACGTCATCGTCGTCCGCCGTGGCATTGTCGGCGTTGTCAATGCGGTCATCTTCGGGGTCGCCGAGGTAGTCCGCGTTGATAAGGTCGTCCCCAACTGTACCCGAAACCACGTAGTCCGGCGGGGCAGGGGGGATTCCCATGGCTTCCAGTTGCGCGGCATAGGATACGTCGGAAACCGGAACACCGAGCAAGGTCAGCGTTTCGCCCCCCGGGAAGGTCAGTACCGCGTCGCCGGACCCGTCCCCCACCGTGTCGCTGACCACCACGTCGGTCACATTGACCGGGTTGCCGTCGGTGTCGCTCAGGCCCGAGACATCCAGCAGGTCATTACCCGCGAACGTCCCGCCGCCAAGATCGGTCGGGGCGGCAAAGCCCGTGACCACATCGGCGCCCGATCCATTGGCCAGCACCAAAGTGTCGGTCCCGCTGCCCAGCACGATGGTTTCGATGTCGGTAAAGCCGAGCGTGCCCGAACCGTCGGTGACGGTTCCGTTTTCGGCGTTGGCCGCTGTCAGGTCGATGGTCAGGTCATCGGTAACGGCAGACAGATCCAGCACGTCGCCTGTGGTTTCATCGACGCCCTCGGCATCGACGGTGTCGTTGCCAAAATCGTTTTCGATATGGAACGTGTCGTCGCCCCAACCGCCCCAGAGATAGTCGGCCCCGGTGCCACCATACAGCGCATCCTGACCAAAGGAGCCGCGTAGCCAGTCGTCGCCCGCGCCGCCGACCAGCGTATCGTCGCCCTCATTGCCTTCGACGGTGTCGTTGTCGTCGCCGCCATCGACATAATCGTTGCCGGTTTCGCCATAAATCGTGTCGCTGCCTGCCCCGCCGGTGATCGAGTCGCCATCTTCGTTTCCGAAAAGGCTGTCATCGCCCGCGCCGCCGGTCAGCGTGTCGGCGCCGATACCGCCGCGCAGCGTGTCATTGTCATCGCCGCCATCAAGGGAATCCGCCGCTTCGGTGCCGATGAGAGAATCGTTGCCCGCGCCGCCTTCGACGGTGACGCCGGTTCCCGCCGGGCCATATTGCCCGTCAAAACTGTCTCCCTGATCGCTCAGGACCACGCGCTCGATCTCGGTATAGCCAAGCGTATCCGTGCCATCGGTCGCGGTGCCGGCCTCGTCGCCGGTCATCGTGACGTTGACGCCGCGGGTCATGCCAGAGAAATCCAGCGTGTCGTAGTCGGCGCCGGTGGTCACCGTTTCGCCGCCCCGGATCACATCCGCGCCGAAATCATCGGTGACGGCAATCACGTCCTCGTCCGCGCCACCATCAATCGTGTCGGCCGCGTTGCCGCCATCCAGCGTGTCGCGCCCCGCGCCGCCGATCAGTGTGTCATTGCCCGCCAGCCCATAGACAAGGTCGTTGCCGTCGCCAGCGTCGATATAGTCGTCCTGGCTTTCGGGAGTCGAGGTGATGACCGTGGGTGTATCGGTGAACCCGGTGGTCGAAAACGCATAGTTGGTGCCGCCCCCGCGCGAGGTCACGACAAAAACAAGTTCCTGCTGCTCGCTATAACTGAACTGCGCCCAGTGGTTCTGATCTGCATTGCTGGAACTGGTGTTGTCGGATTGCGCGCCCAGCTCCTCGCCGGAGTCCGTCGCGGTCAGGTTGGTCGTCGGGGAAGAGCCCAGCCCGAGGCTGGTCACATCCGCCGTCTGCGCGGTGACGCTTTCGGCGGTGGTGTCGATGTCCTGAAAGGTAAAGACGCCGGTGATCTTGATCGGCTCGCCCGTGGCCTGATCGTAGAATTCGAAGCCCAAAGTGACCCCTGTCCCTGCGTCCGCCGCGCCGTCGCGGTTGATGTAGACAGAGTTTGTGTTGAACTCGAACGCGATGTTCGGGTCTTCGGAATCCAGCACCGTGACCCGCGCCTGTACCACGATGCCTTCATCGGTGACGCCGATGTTGTCGTAGACGGCATAAGAGCCAATGATGCCGTTCCCGGTGTCGCCCGTATCGCTGATGGTGCCAAAGTTGAAGCTGGACAGGGTGCCTGCGCTGGTCCCGACGTCGCCGCCGTCACCATAGATGGTGTCGTTGCCGTCGCCCGCGTTGATGGTGTCCTGACCAGAGCCGCCGGTGATCTCATCGTTGCCCGCGCCCGTGGTGATGCTGTCCGCACCGGTGCCGCCGTCAATCGTGTTGTCGCCACCCAGCGCGTCGATCACATCCGCCCCGGCACCGCCCTGCAATTCGTCCGAGCCAAGATCCGAAGTCAGCGTATCGTTGCCGTCGCCGCCCAGAATCGTGTTGTTGCCGCCGGTTGCGTCGAGGGATTCGTCGCCTGCGCCCAGATTGACGAAATCATCGCCATCGACGCCCGTGACCGTGTCCGTGCCATCCGAGGCAAAGATCGTATCCGCGCCGCCGCCCAGTTCGATGGTTTCCGACCGGTCGCTGCCCGAATAGAAATCCGACCCGTCGGGCAGGATCATCGTGGTGAAGGCTTCGAACTGGGTGGTACCGCCCAGATAGGCATTGGCAAAGCCGCTGTACCAGATATCGCCAACGGTAAAGGTGCTGGCCCCGTTGGTCATCACCAGCGAGCCGCCATTGGCGTCGTAGGTCACCGAATAATTTGCGCCGAGGTTGGAGAAATCCAACGTATGTCCCGCGCTGCCCTGATTGATCCCGTTCCAGAAGGATGCGGAATTCCAGTTCGAACTTGTAACCGTATACGTCGCCATTCAGCGATCCTCACCTCACACGGCGGGGGTGATTGTTTCCAGCCTTCCCCGTCCTGCCCCAATTATCGGCGCATTGCGCAGGCGCAGAGAAACAACCAAAATGTGGCCTGAATTGGTCGGAATGTAGGAAAATAGGCCCTTGTCATCGCCGGGACACGCGAAAACCGCCCCGGGGAAGGGTTACAAAAGCGCGCGGATCGGTTCCAGCATGCCCTTGTTGCGCAGGGTTCTGACCGGATAGCTGTCGTCGTTCACCAGCTTGTCGAGCGTAAAGCCCGGTTCGATCTTGGCCAATTTTTCGGCCACGGCCTGCGCTTTGTCCAACTGGCCTTCCAGTGCATATAGCGCCAAAAGATGCCGGTGCGCCGGGCGGGAAAGGGGCGCGGACCGGACGGCGGCCTCTCCTGCCTCGATGGCCTGTTGCGGGCGGTTGCAGGCGATGGCCACGATGCAGTGACCTGTGTCCCAGTAATGCTTGAAGGGTGAGGTGCGCGCGATTCGGCAGGCGCGCTCCGAGGCGTTGAACCCACCCTCCATATCGCCGGACAGGATCAGCGCTTCGGACAGGGATTTCCATGCAAAGGCACTGGCCGGGTTCCGTTCGACCGCGTTCTGCGCGAGGTCCAGAACCCCCGCTGTATCGCCAAGCGCCGTCCCGCGGACCTTTGACACAATGGCATGCACCAGAACGTTGTCCGGGCTCAGTTCCATCGCGCGATAGTGCAGGTCCACCGCTTCATCCAGAAGCGGTTTTTGGTCTTCTTCCGCCATTTCGATCATCTGGGTCAGGCGGATCATGCTGGCCCATGCAAGGTAGATGCCGTTTTCATCCCGTTTGAATGCCTGATCCATCAGGCCATAGGCCTCGCGCAGGGCGTCCTTTTCAAACGAGAACATCCGGTACAGTCCCAGCCGCGACAGGGCGGTGGCCCGGGTTTCGGGACGGTCTTTTTCCAGCACATGCGGCAGCTTGCCGATGATTTGGTCGGCGGCTTCGAACACGGTGCGCGACACGTCGATTTCCGCCGTCAGGATGTCCTCCAGCCGGTTCAGCTGTTGGAGCTTGGAATAAAGGATGCGGGCGCTGGGTTGATGGGTTGCCTTGATGAACAGCGCATGACCGCCATCGCCGTTTTCCATCAACTGGGTGCTGACGGTGACATCGCTCATCGGCGCGCCATCCACCAGCGAGGCATCGGAATCCGATTGCCGCCACGCGCGGACCTGTTCCGCGATATTCTCGCCGATCTGGTTGGCCAGCACCTCGCCCAGCATCCGGTCGCGCCCGGGTGCTTCCGTATCGGCGCGGCAATTGATGAGGATACCGCGGCTGTCCGATGGCGTGGCCGAGTTCAGCTTGGCCAGCAGCGAGGCGCGCTCCTGCCGCAACCAGTCCTCGAATTCGGGGTCGCGCACGTCGATCCCCTGCAACAGTTCGACCCGGTCATCCTCGGGCACGACTTCTTCCAGCAGATCGACGGTAACGGCGCGCGGGTCCAGCCTGACGGTGCTGCGATCGGCATCGAGAATCCGGGCAGCCTCGCCAAGCGCACCACGCAGTTTCGACAGCGCCTGCCGGAGGTTCGCGCTGGCCTGCTCGGGGCCGAAGGTGGACCACAGCTTGTCTTCAAGCCAGCGGCGGGGGCGCGACATGTCGGGGCTGAGCGCAAGCATGGCCAGCAGCGCCTGGTTCTTGGCGCCTTTGATGGGCAGGGATACACCGTCGCCGTCCCGCACCATGAATGGTCCAAGAACGGTAATCGTGATCCTGTTGCCAGCACTATTGGCCATGCATGCTCCTGACAGTTGGGGCGAAACTAGCATTGCCGTGACGACGCGGCAACGGACGTGAAATTTCCGCAAAATAAATCGCCCACAGGCAGTTAGGCTTTGACCTGTGGCAGGCAGTGCCAAAAACTTGCGCCAAAATTTGTGAGGAAACCATGCCTGTCTCCGGTCTTTATAATTCACAGAACTCTCAGAATTCCCAAAACAGCCGGAATTCGCAAAACTCCCAGAACTCGCAAAATTCGCAAAATAGTCAGGCTGCGGAAAACTCGCAGGGCGGGCCGGACAATACGTTTTCCAGTTCCGCCCTTGGGCTGGCTCGGGACGGGACCGTCGGGCATTGGGACGGTTCCGCGGACCGGGTTCCGAAACAGGAAGGGCGCAGCGGTTGGGACGCCCTGACCGCTATGGCCACCGGGCCGCGCCGGGCGGTCATGGATGCCTGCCTTCAGGGCATGTTCAACGTCACGCTGGAGGCGCAAACCAGCAGCCGGCCCGCGACAGGCACGGTCGCAATAGGGGGCGCGCCCCTTGTGACGCTGGAGGCCCCGGGCAACGGCCATCTGGCGGACAAGCAACTGCCTTACCTGCGGACCTATGCGGATCTGCGGGCCGACCGGTTGAACGAGATCATCATGCAGACCGGCGACATCCAGAGCTTTTTCGGCCTTGTCGGGTACATGGCCCCGGATGCAACCAAATGGACGCTGGCGCTGAACCAGGCGATGCTGCGGCTGTGTACGGCCATTGAAATGCCTTTGAAACACGGGTTTGACGTGGCCCGTCCCATCGCCATGTCCCGCAAGGTTCAGCCGCTGATTCAAACGCCGGGTCACGGGGCGTGGCCGTCGGGACACGCGACCGAGGCCTTTGCCTGCGCCACGCTGTTGTCGCGGTTGTTCATGAACGCGGCGGTTGACCCGGTTCAGCAGATCACCGCAGGCAGCGAACTGTATCGCCACGCCGAGCGGATCGCGATGAACCGCACCGTGGCGGGGGTGCATTTCCCGACTGACAGCATGGCGGGCGCGGTTCTGGGCGTCAGCGTGGCCGAGGCGCTGATCAACCTTCTGGACGGCGTGGCGCAGACGCCTGTGCGCATCTTCCACGGCGCGACCTACGATGGCGACTTTACCCTGTCGCGGATGGTCGAGGCGCTGAACAACCCGCTGGAAATCGAAACCACCACGTTGTCTCTGCCTGCCGGGATGGTGCCCGGCTGGCTGGCCAAGATGTGGGACGAGGCCAAGGATGAATGGTAAACCTGCCTAGCTGACGGGCAGCGTTCCCGCGACGGTCACAATGGCCGCGCCAAGCCGGGCATCCTGCTGGTCCGTCGTAACCAGATAGGCCGGGTCGATGTCGTCCAGCTTGCCCGAGGCAGGGTTGTTGACGTTTGCGACCAGACGCGCCGAGGACAGGCCAAGCGCGCGGGTCACGTGTCCGGCGGCGGCGCTGGTGCCCTGAAGCCGCCGGGTGCTGCCGCTGAGCGTGCCCGCCGCGCGCAGTCCCTGTGCAAAGGCGCCCGTTCCGACCGGTGTTGAAACCGTCGGTCCACCCATCGACCATGCCGCGCCTTGGGCGCTGTAGGCGGCGGGATGGAAGGCATCTGCACAGGGCGATCCCAGGCTGTCCGACGCAACGGCCGCCCCAACGCAGAAGGATTGCCGGCACTGGGCGGTGACAAAGGCACTGTGCGTGCCGGCGTCGGTGATCGGGCCGTTGCCGGGGGCAACATAGGCGGCGCGTTCGGGGTCCCAGTCATAGGCGGCAGGGTGATCGAGGTAGGATTGCCGCCCGCGTACTTCCGCCCCGCGGATCGCGTCATCGCGCTGAACCTGAAGCAGAATCTCTCCGCCACCCTGAACGGTCACGGTCCAGGCACCGGGCAAGGCTTCCGGTTCGCCGGTCTTTTGACCGCGCGTTGGCGCAAGGGCCAGAACGTAATGTGCCTGTTCCTCGGTCGTTTCATCGCGGTGTCGTGCCGCCACGTGATAGATGCGAGCCATGGCCGCGCCATCAGGCCGTTCGAGCGAGCGGATCTCACCGGGAGCCATTGGCATCGGGCCCGATGCCGTACCATCCGGTGCTGTCAGACCAACCTGCAAACCCAATGATCCGGCGTCCCGGCAATGGATCTCGACAAAGCTGGCGGTCTCATCGTCGGGCTGGGCGCGCCACGTCAGTTCCGAAGGCGCCCCCTTTGTGGTGATCGACGCCACTTGGCTGCTGCGATAGCCATTGCCAAAAGCCCAGACCAGCCGCACGGGCTGTCCTGTCGCCCGTTCCCAAAGCCGGGCTTCGCGTGTGGCCTGATATTCAACAAAGCGCGATCCGTCCTTGGGGCCCGCCAGAACACCAAGTGAGATATTGACGATCACCGGTGCGTCCGGATCGACTTGCCGGGCCTGACGCAAGACCCAGCGCAGTCCCATCACCAGATAACTTTCAAACCACGTGCCCGAGGTATCGTCGATGCTTTCGGGCGGCAGTTGCACCCCCAGAAGCGGCCAGTCGCGCACCGGGTCATTGTCATCGCCGGGGTCCGCCCCGGCGGCAAGGTCCAGAACATGCGTGCCATGGGTGGTGCCAAACCCGGTTTCATCCCGTGTTTTTCCGGGGTACAGCGCGGCGTTCAGACGGGCATAGACATCGCGTTCATCGCCCGTGGCCAGCATTGCGTCGATCTCGTCCGGGTCCATGATGCGCCCGGCCAAGGTTCCCTTCGGTTGTTCTGCATGCTGTTCCAGCGCCTGTAGCCACAAGGCATGAAACCGCGTTTTGCGGTGGGGCGCATTGCGGCAGAACCGTGCGTTGAGAAAGCCGATGCCATCGTCGATGATCGCAACGATCGGCGCGCCGGGCGAGGCTGTCGGCGGCACAGGGCCTGCCGGTCCGGGGGGTGGCGCATCGCTCTGCATCTGAACAGGACATCCCGTATCGATCACCTCGAACAGGGGGGCATGCGCATTTGCGGCAGTGCCGACGCGGCGATACAGCATGTATTCGTCTGGGAGTGCGGCCAGTTCGGCGGGGTCGTTGATCCGTGCCGTCAGGGCTGCGAATTCCGTGCTGTCCATGCGCAGGGGGCCGTCGGAATCCTGAACGTGATTGCGCAGCGCCGTCCGGGCGGCCTGCGCATCCTCGGCCGTCTTCAACCGGACAAAGACTGGGGCGTATTCCGGTCCGCGGTCCGGGCGGGCCGGCGGCAGCATGTCGCGCCTGAGCCCGATCAATCGTGACCAGTCCAGATAGGCGTCGCGAAAGGCGTGCTCGCTTGGGTTCGTCCAGCTATGCGACATGATGATCCCTCTGATCCGACAGGACATTTTCGCCCGCCTTCAGAAAAGGGGCTTTTGCCCCCCGGGTCAAGGAAGCCGCGTTGCGGGCGCGGTTGTTTGCGGGAAATTCACGCCGCACAGGGCGGCGCTTTGCCACGGATGGGGGGAATTTCATAACAGTTTCACGTTTCGATTGCGGGCCGTTTGCGATGGGTTCACGGGGGCGGTGCAATGTCGGGTTAACGCACCGTCAATGACGGGCATCGGGGTGGATTGGCCGGGGGATTGACCATGGCAGGCAAAAGTTCAAAAGCAAGGTTCGGCGTGATCCATGGGGACGGCAAGGGCAAGTCGCTGCGTGACCGTATCACACTGCCGCCTGCGCCAAGCCTGTCGGCTGCGGAACTGGCCGCCGACATGGCCGAAATCTTTGCTCTCGGGCTTGTACAGGATCTGCGGGCCGAAGCCTTGCAGGATCCGCATTGCGCCGTCCGGATCGATGGCGCCACGCGGTTCACAATGCATGAGTTGCTGTGCGAATTGCGCAACCTTGGCTGGTTCGATGGCGGTGCGGCTGCCCGACAGGCGGCAACGGAATCCGGGCAGGACGAGGCAGCGCAACGTCGGGCGCTGCGCCGGAACGCAGAGGGGCAGTTTACCCTGCGCAGCCTGCTGCGCGGCGGTGTGGCGCTGCGAGGGGGCGGGCCGGTCTTGTCGGCTTTCTGGGACAGCGATCACATGGTCTCGACCACGCCGCGTGCCGCAGGTGAGTGGCCTTCCGAAGATGCGCCTTTGTCCGAGTGGATCGGTTGGTGCGCGGATCACAGCCGTGCCGGATTGCAGTTGCCGTGGTCCGCCGTCCTGCCGCCGCTTGATCCTTCGTTGGGGGACCGTGCCGCCGCATTGCACCGGACGCCGGCGGCGCGTCCCTTTCACAATGCCGCGCTGATCGCTTTGGCGCGGGGCATGGCGATGGCCAGCGGACTGCCGGGGCCAGAGCTGTGGACCGGTTCGCGGCTGATGTCGCTGATGGCAGAGGGTGAATCCCTTGCCTGCCAGTTTGTTCAGGCGCAGGCCGCGCAAAAAGGGCGGCTGTCGCGTCCGGCAGTGGTGGCCGCGCAGATGACCGCCTGGCTTTCACAGGATGACCGCGCCGTGGCGGGGGGCGAAGGCTATCGCATCGCCGCCGAAGAGCTTGCGGCTGCTGCGCCGAACCTCTTGCATTGGGTCAGCCGCGCCAATCGTGCGCGCCGTGGGCCGCAACGGTCCGATCCGGCCCTGTTCCTGCCTCTTGCCGGCCCCGAGCGGCAGCACCTGAATCCGTCAGACCTTGGCGCCCATGTGGTTGTCGCCGGTGTCTTGGCGACTTTGATCAAGGCGGTGTTCGATACCTCGCGCCGAACCCAGTTGCAGCCGGTGGGGCAGCGCGCCCCCGCGCTTGCGCTAGAGGATCAGGCGGACCGTCTGGCGGCCAATATCGGCTTGTTGCGCTGCGTTTCGGGCGGGTTTTTCCCATCCGAGAACATTCAGGACTTGCGGTTGGGGCAGGCCATCGCCCTGCATCTGCTGCGCGATCGGATGGAACAGGACAACCGCAGCGCGGATCTGTCTTTCCGGGATTTCGACGGGCAAAGCCTGCATGTACAGGCCCACCCGCGCCGATTTGGGCGTGGCTATGCAGAGTTGCGCCGCGACGGAACACCCGTTGCATGGCCGCAAGAGGCCCGCCACCCCGCCGCGCATCTGACCGCCGTCAGCTGACCCTAACGCCCCGCAACCTGCCGTCGCGGGACCGTGCCCGAGATTTCGAGGATCAGTTTGCGTTTGACCGCTTCGGCAAAACTGGCGCGGTTTTCGGCTGTCACGACAAAAGCCCCGGTTCCCCCGATGATCCGTTCGGCATAGAGCGCCTCCAGTCCGCCGTGCGCACGTCCGGGATCGTCGGGCCGCAGGATCGGCAGCGCGTTGATCGTCACCCCGGCGGCAAGCACTTTTTCGCGCGCCACGGCGATAGGCGGACCGGAATAGGAATTCACACTGTCACCCGAAAAGTCGATGACACGCCGCCAGCCGTCGAACTCATTGGTGTCCATCAGCCGCAAGGCCTCGAGCAGGGCAGCGCCGATGGCGTTGCGGCCATAGGCCTGCCGGGGTTTGGCCATAAGTTCATCGGCAAAGGCCCGAGCGCTGGACGGGCCGTCGATCAACCGCCAATCGGCCACGACGGCCTGATTGGCGGCCCATTCGACATAGGTCACCGCGATATTGCCATAAGCCGTGTTCGCAATGGCGGCCAGAACCTCGGGATCGGTGATCGCCTCGGCATAACCCTGACGCTGAAACAGGATTTCGCGCTGGTCGATGCTGCCCGACGCATCCGCCAGTAGCACAAGCTCCAGATCCGTGTCCTGCGCCCGGGCGATCCCGGCCCAAAGCAACAGCGCCATAAGTAGAATCCGCATGGGCATTCCCCCTTTGGCGCCACTGTAGCGCAGGCCTGTCGTTTGCCAAAATTGACCGGAGTCATGTTTTGACGTGCGGGGTCATGGCACAGTTACTGCAACCACCAACCGGAGGATATGTTGATGATCGCCCGTATTGCCCTGCTGTGCCTTCTGGCCGCGCCTGCGCTGGCGCAGGATGCCGACATTGGACGCGCCCATTATTATTCGCACTGCGCCACGTGCCATGGGCTGGAAGGGCGGGGCGATGGCCCCATGGCGGGGGTTCTGACGATTCCACCCAGCAACCTGACCGAACTGACGATCCGGAACGGTGGGGTCTTTCCCCTGTTCCGCGTGGTGCAAAGAATCGATGGGCGGGACCCGCTGGTGGCGCATGGCTCGCCGATGCCGGTCTTTGGCGATTTCTTTGAGCAGAGCTTTGACGTGCCGATGAAGACTGATGCGGGCCAGCCGATCCTGACCTCGCAGCCGGTGGTCGATCTGGTCGCCTACCTGATGGAGCTGCAAAGGGTCGAAACGGACTGATCGTTCACCCGCTGGTGATGCGACAGATCCCGTTGGTTTGTGCGTCTTTCCACGGCAGGATGACACGGGGCCTGTCGATCGCCGCGTCCAGCCGGTCGATCGGCATGTATTTCCCGATCATCGCCCGCAGCCGGTCTGTGCGCGGCGCGTTTGGATCCAGCAGACGGCAGCAGACATATTCCTCGACGATGCTGCCTTGTTGTTCATAGCCGAAGTCAAGAAAATCGCGGGCGGCTTCGGTGTCGAACAGGTAGGGGTCATCGCTTTGGGCGTGTTCGCGCGCCGCCTTGAGCGGGTGATAGCCGGTCAGTTTGCGGTTCTGCCATTGCCAGACATGGGTTGCCTCATGGGCAAAGAGCATGGCGTCGAACAGGTCGATCTGATGCGGATAACCCTTGAGAAAATCCTCGCGGTAGATGTCATCCCGCAGCAGCATCTTGTTGAACACCACCGTTGCAGCGGGTGATACCGTGACCGTCCGCGCCTTGTTCAGCGGTGGCCAGATCCGTTCCTGACAGGTGGTTCGGGGGCGGACCGGAATTTCATAGGTGACTGCGCCGGCCGGGTTGCCGTCGATGATCCGGATCTTGCCGGGATCAAGGCTCTCGCCATGGAACGCCCGGAGAAACGCGGTTTCGCTGGGCGTCACGGTCCGGCCGCAGGCCGCAAGAAAGAGCAGGCTGAAAAGGGCAAAGCGAAACATGGGGAAAGAGTGGCCGGGCAGGCGCAACTTGGCAAGAAAAACGATGCCCGGCCAGCGCGTCAGATGCAGCGTCCCCCGTCGACCTCAAGGCAGGTGCCGGTGATCATGTCGGCTTCGTTCGAGCAAAGGAACAGCGCGGCATTGGCAAGGTCACGCGGAGTCGAGAAACGGCCCAGAGGTATCGTCGAAAGGAACTTGGCCCGCATCTCTGGCGTGTCTTCGCCCATAAAGCTGGCCAACAGGGGTGTTTCGCCCGCGACCGGGTTCAACGCGTTCACCCGGATGCCTGCCGGGGCCAGTTCGACGGCCATTGCCCGGGTTGCCGTGTTCATCCAGCCCTTGGAGGCGTTGTACCAGTTGAGGTTGGGGCGGGGCGACACGCCTGCGGTGGAGGCGATGTTGAGGATTGCGCCCGATCCTTGCGCCTTCAGTTGCGGAACCAGCGCGCGGGCCGTCAGGTAGACCGACTTGCAGTTCACCGCAAAGACGCGATCAAAATCCTCTTCGCTGACGGTTTCCATCGGCGCGGGCAGATGGGTGATGCCTGCGTTGTTCACAAGGATGTCGATGCCCCCCATCTGTTCGGTGGCCAGCGCGATCAGGGCGCGGACACTTGCCCCGTCTGCGACATCGGTGTGCAGAGGATGCGCGCCGGTCGCTTCGGCCACTTTGCGGGCGTTGTCCAGATTGATGTCGGCCACGACGACCTGAGCGCCCTCCGCAGCAAATCGGGTGACGATCCCTTCGCCAAAACCCGAACCGCCGCCGGTCACGATGGCGCGTTTCCCTTCCAGTCTCATGATCCCTCTCCCTAATAGACAGCGCGCCCGCCGGACTGGTCAAAGACCGCCCCGGTGGTAAAGCTCGCCTCGTCAGAGGCCAGCCAGCAGGCCATGGCGGCGATTTCCTCGACAGAGCCAAAGCGGCCCATCGGGATCTTGGATTTCATGTAGGCGATGAAATCATCGGTCATCTGGTCAAAGATCGCCGTGTGGACAGCGGCGGGCGCAATGGCATTCACCGTGATCCGGGTGTCGGCCAGTTCCTTGCCCAGTGATTTGGTCAGTCCGATCACGGCAGCCTTGGAGGCGGAATAGGCCGAGGCGTTGGGATTGCCCTCCTTGCCGGCGATGGAGGCCATGTTGACGATCCGGCCAAAGCCCGCGGGCCGCATCAGCGCGGCGGCGGCGCGGTTGCAATAGAAAAGCCCGTGGACGTTGAGATCGAAGACCTGCTTCCATGCATCGGTGGGATATTCGATCACAGTGGTGTTCGGGCCGGTGATCCCGGCGGAACAGACAAGCGTGTCCAGCCCGCCCATGGCGGTCTGATCCTCGGCCATGGCGCGGCTGACGGCAGTGGCATCGGTCACGTCGATCTGTCGGGTCCGAATGTTTGGCTTGTCTTGGAAGGCGGCGAGGTTGGCCTCGGAAATATCCCAGACGGTGACCTGGGCACCTTCGGTAGCAAGGCGCGCGGTGATGGCCGCGCCGATGCCCGAAGCACCGCCCGTGACCACCGCGTGGCGGTTTTCGAAACGCATGGTTTTCCTCCCTTTTCAGGCATCCTGCGACCTGTCACGGCGAAGGTCCAGTGGGATCACTGCCGGGACGGGACTGTTTGCGGCTGCGCCGCAAAAGCGCCCGCCCGCCAGCCCTTTGGCGCGGGCCGAAGCCCGGTTATGCCAGTCAGGCGGCGCCGAGATCGGGCAGTTGCGGGGCAGCGGCCAGAAGGCTCTGGGTGTAGGGATGGGTCGGTGCCGAAAAAACCTGTTCGGTTGCGCCTTCTTCGACGATCCGCCCGGCGCGCATGACCATGACGCGATCGGTCACGCCGCGGACCACTGACAGGTCATGGCTGATGAAGAGATAGGCAAGGCCATAAGCGGCGCTGAGGTCCGCCATAAGGTCGAGGATTTGGGCCCGCACCCGGACGTCCAGCGCGGACACGGCTTCGTCAAAGACGATCAGTTCGGGCCGGATGATGAGCGCGCGGGCAATGGCGAGCCTTTGACGCTGGCCCCCGGAAAAGGCGTGGATGTGCTTTCCGGCATCTTCGGGGGACAGACCAACGGCGGTAAGCGCCTCGGCGATGGCCTCGTCGCGGGCACGGCCCTGTGGTGGGTCTGGCATCAGGTGAAAGGGTTCGGTGATCAGCCGTGCGACCCTGTGCCTTGGATTGAAGCTGCTGTAAGGGTCCTGAAAGACGACCTGTATGCGGCGACGGACAGAGGGATTGGGCCGGGGGCCGTCAAAAACCTGTTCCCCGTCCAGCGTAATGCTGCCGCCAGCAATTGGCGTCAGACCAAGCAGTGCGCGCGTCAGGGTGGATTTGCCACAGCCGGATTCTCCGACAAGTCCGATGCGCTCGCCCCGTTCGATGTGAAAACTGACATCTCGGACGGCGGTAAAGCCGGGGCGCCGCGCAAAGGGATGCGGGCGGGGCAGGGGGTAGGTGCAGGTGACGTTCCGGGCCTGAAGCAGCGGCCCGGTTTCGCGGCGTGGCGGCAGTTGCGGTCGGTGGCCGGACGCGCGGAACAGGGCCTGAGTGTAAGGGTGGCGGCGGTCTTTCATAAGCTGCGCTGTTGGCGCGCTTTCGACGATGTGGCCATTCTGCATGACGGCGATGCGGTCGGCCATTTTGGCTACCACGGCAAGGTCATGGGTGATCATCATCAGGGCCATGCCCTCGGACCGGGTGAGATCCTGCAACAGGTCTAGGATCTGCGCCTGCGTCGTCACGTCGAGCGCGGTGGTGGGTTCATCGGCGATCAGAAGCCGCGGGCGCAGGGCGATGGCCATGGCGATCACGACCCTTTGCCGCTGTCCCCCCGACAGTTCATGCGGATAGCGCGACAGCGGTAGGTCCAGCCCGCAGCGCAGGAGCGCCTCGCGTGCCTGATCTCGTGCCTTGGCGCGGGGGGTACGGGGGAGGTGCTGGAGGATGGTTTCAGCCACTTGCCGGCCGATGGTCTGCACCGGGTTGAGCGCGGTCATCGGCTCTTGGAAGACCATGCCGATGTCATTGCCGCGAATGGCGCAAAGTTTTCGTTCGGGCAGCGCCAAGAGATCGGTTCCGTCGAGCGAGATGGTGCCCCGCGCCCGGGCGCCCTGTGGCAGCAACCCCATGGCGGCAAGGGCGGTCATCGACTTGCCGGAGCCGGATTCGCCGGTCAGGGCGAGGATCTCGCCCGGGGCGATGTGCAGGTCGATCGCGTCAAGGATGCGCTTGCCGTGGATCCCGACCGTGAGAGCGGAGATGTCGAGCAGTGGGGGCTCTGCCCCCGGCCTGCGGCCTCCCCCGGGATATTTACGGACAGAAGAAGGGGTCATGTGCGCATGACCTTGAGCCGCGGGTCGAGCGCGTCACGCAGTCCGTCGCCCATCAGGTTCAGCCCGAGCACCATGAAGACAATGGTCAGGCCGGGGATCACCGCGACATGGGGGGCCAGCGAGACCAGCGTCTGCGCATCGGCGAGCATCCGTCCCCAGGAGGGCACTGGCGGCTGGGCGCCAAGGCCCACGTAGCTGAGCCCGGCCTCGGCAAGGATGCCCAGCGAGAACTGGATTGTGCTTTGCACGATCAGCAGGTTGGCGATGTTGGGCAGGATGTGTTCGGCGCTGATGCGGGGCGCGGTCTTGCCCGCCACGCGCGCGGCGAGGATGAAATCGCGGGTCCAGAGCGACAGCGCCGCGCCTCGGGTCAGGCGGGCAAATACGGGAATGTTGAAGATGCCGATGGCAAGGATCGCGTTGATCGCACCGGGGCCGAAGACGGCGGTGATGAGGATCGCGATGACGAGGCTGGGGAAGGCGAAGATGAGGTCCGACGTGCGCGAGATCAGTTCGTCCAGCATGCCGCCGCGGTTTGCGGCGGCGGCAAGGCCCAGCGGCACGCCGAGACCAAGGCCGATGCCCACCGCCACCAGCGCCACCGCGATGGAGGTGCGGGCCCCGACCATGAGCATCGACAGGATGTCACGGCCGAAGTGATCGGTGCCAAGGAGGTTGTCGGTATCGGGTGGGCGCAGCCGGGCGGGGATGTCCATCGCGGTCACATCGCCCGGTGTCCAGAAAAAGGACAGCAACGCGGCCCCGAGGAACAGTGCGGTCAGCGTGCCGCCGAGAATGAGGTTCCGGCTCATCCGCGGCGCAACCTTGGGTCGGCCAGCGCATAGGCGAGGTCGGTAAGGAAGTTCACGACAATCACCGCGAAGACCAGAAGCATGACAGTGGATTCGACGACGATCAGGTCGCGCTGGCTGATGGATTGAAAGATCAGCCGCCCAAGGCCCGGCAGGTAGAAGACCTGTTCGATGATGATGCCCCCGGCGATCAGGAAGGAGAATTGCAGCCCGATGATGGTCAGCACCGGGATCAGCGCGTTGCGAACGCCGTGGCGCCACAGGGTCTGCGTGCGGCTTAACCCTTTGGCGCGGGCGGTGCGGATGTAATCCTCGGACAGGGCGTCGATCAGTGAAGAGCGCAGGACGCGGGCAAGGATGGCGGCTTGGGGAAGGGCCAGCGCCACGGCGGGCAGGGTGAGCGCGCGGATCGCCTGCATCGGGTTGTCCCAGCCGGGAAAGCCGCCGGAGGGAAAGATCCGCCACGTGATGGCAAAACCCAGCACCAGCAGCATGGCGAACCAGAAATTTGGCACCGCGACCCCAAGTTGCGAAAAGCCCATGACGGCAAGATCGGGTGCGCGCCCCCGCGTGGCGGCGGCGATCAGCCCGGCGGGAAAGGCCAGCAGAATCGCCAGCGTCAGCGCATAAAGCGCCAGCGGTAGCGAGATCCAGAGCCGTTCGCCGATCATCTCGGCCACCGGGGCGCGGTAGGTGTAGGAGGTGCCGAAATCGCCGGTCAGCATGCCGGTGGTCCAGCTAGCGTACCGTTGCAGGCGCGATTGATCGAGACCCAGTTCCGCGCGCAGGGCGGCGACGGTTTCCGGCTGGGCGTTGATGCCCAGCATGTAGCTGGCCGGATCGCCCGGGGCGACCTCGACCACGAGGAAGATCACCGCCGAGGCGACGGCGAGGCTGAGGATCAGCGAGATCAGGCGTCGTGTCAGATAGGCCAGCATGAAGGCACCGTATGAGCGGCTTGGCCGGGCGTCCAGAGGTCAGCTGTGCAGAAACTTCCGCAGCGCGCGGACCGTGTCCGCAGGTGACTGGTCGATGAAGAAATGACCGCCGGGGATGGATCGCGAGGTCATGTCGGAAAGCCGGTCAGCCCATGTTCCGGGAACGTCGAAGGCGCGGGCCATGGCGCCCTCCGCGCCATAAAGGACCAGCGCCGGGCAGGTGACGCGGCGGCCAAGGTCCTTGGCGTCGAGGTCGAAGTCGACCTCGATCGCGGCGCGATAATCGTCGCACATGGCGCGGCGACAGTCCGGATCGGACCATGCGGCACGGTAGGCGGCCAGTTGCGCCGGTTTGAAATCCGCAAGGCTGGCCTTGCCGAACCCCAGAAGACAGCTTTCGTAATAGGCGTCCGGATCGGCCGCGATCATATTTTCGGGGAAGGGTTCGGGTTGGGCCAGAAAGAACCAGTGGTAATAGGCCTTGGCGACGGGATGGGTCAGGCGATCCAGCAGGAAATGCGTGGGAACGATATCCATGACGGTAAGGCTGCGCACGGCCCCGGGCGTGTCCAGCGCCATGCGATGTGCCGTGCGTGCGCCCCGGTCGTGGCCCGCCACGTGAAAACTGTCGTGCCCCAGTGACTGCATCAGCAGGCGCATGTCGCGCGCCATTTCGCGGAAGCTGTAGCTGCTGACACCGGTGGGTTTGGTGCTTTCGCCATAGCCGCGCAGATCGGGGCAGACGACGGTGAAATCGCGTGCCAGATCCGGCGCGACCTCGGCCCACATGGCGCGGGTCTGGGGAAATCCATGGAGGAGAAGCAAAGGCGGGCCATTGCCGCCGCTTTCATAGGCGATCTCGACCCCGTCCAGCGTGGCGCGCGCCGGGGAGAAGCCGGGGATGTCGTTGCGTGGTTCGGTCATTGTGCCTCGCTGACACAGATGGATTGGCCTGACCGCGGCAGCATTAGGCAGTGTTGCATACCGGCGACCGGCTCGGCCGCTTCGCCATCGACGCGAAAGATGTCGATGGCATCATCGATCCCGAAACCGGGTTTGGTGGCGATCTCGACCACTGTCCGTTCACCGTTGGGCCAGTGCAGGGTGTGGCGGGCGAATTTGCGATCCGCGCGCTGGAACATGTCGATGGCCTGCGTGCAGGCCTCTTCGCGCAGCGTCGCCCCCGAAACCGAGCGCCAAGAACACCGGGCCGCGCGCAAGATATCGGCCGAAATCCCGGTGCGGTCGAGCGTCCGGAACTCGGTCTGCGGGTGATAACGGGCGTAGTGCGGCAGCCGAACGAAGCGGTCGGACTGGCAGTCGCCGATCTCGAGCTGGAACCTGCTGTCGAACCCGCAGACCTCGACCTTGCCGTTGTTCAGTTTGACACGGCATTCGACGGGCAGGTCCCAATAGCGAAAGCTGAACACCAGCCCATGGTCCAGATCCTCGGGCTGGTAATCCCAGAAAAGCCGGTATTGCGCGGTGGTGCTGAGCGGTGCCAGCGCAAAGACATCTGCTGTCAGAAAGTGATTGTCGGTCCCGCCATAAATCTCGGACGGGCGGCGATAGCCGCGGGACAACGCGTTTTCGCAGGTCATCGACCGTTGCACGTCCATTTGGGGCAGGTGTTCTGGCACGCCTTCCAGCCCGATGTCCCAACTGAGCGCCTGTTCGATAGTGGTAATGTGAAACAGCTGGTTGGCAGGTGTGTCCAGCAGCGCGCCGATCAGGCCGGGGTGCATCATGGCCCCGGATTCATAGCGTCGTTGCAGGTTGGCCAGTTCGACGATGTTCAGGATGCTTTCGACGCCAAGTTCGTAGGCCAATCTCAGTTCATCGGCACCATAGCTTTGTGACCCGTCGATTGTGATGGACGGACTGTGGAAGGCAAGGTCGCCACCAATGTGCAGCGTGCGCGTTTCCTCGACCGTAGTGGGGCCTGAATGCTTGTTGCCCATCATGAAGATGATCGCGCAGACAGAATAGCATGCGCTGCCGTTGCCGATCCGGGTCTGCAATCCGGTGTCATAGACAAACCGGGCGATTTTCGCGCCTTCCGAGAGGCTTCCGCCCGGGCTGTTCAGGCAGAGCGTCGGCTCCCAGTAAAGGCCGTCTTTGTACCATGTGTCCGGGTTGGTTCGAAAGGCGGCCAGCTTGTCGAAATCCCCTGCGGTGATGGAACCGTCCAAGGTGAAATCGCAGGGCGCGGCCCCTTCCTGCACCGTGGCCGCCGGTACGGCGGACGACAGGCATAGGAACACCGCCACGATCCAGATTGGTCCGGCGGTCCAAAGGCGAATGAAACGGGAGAATGGAAAAATCGACATGGGCGCGGGTCCTTGCCTTGAAATGCCGGGCAACCCTAGCATGGGTTTTTTCGATCCAAGAAGCCCTGACGAACAAAGGCCCCCACATCCGCCGGGATGCAGGGGCCCTTGTTGGGCAAAGGTGCGCGTTACCGAGACCAGCGCACCTTGGTCAGGTCGTTGGCCTGTGTCGGCGCATTGACCCACAGCCCTTCGACGCGGGCGTCGGCCACCGTCGGCCATGCCATCTGGAACAGGTAGCCGTTGACATAGTCCTTGGCGATGATGGTCTGCGCCTCGGCCAGCATGTTCGAGCGCGCTTCGGGATCGGTGGTCGCGTTCAGCGTGGCCATCAGTGCCTGAAGTTCCGGGTTTTCATACTGAAAGTAGTAATCCGGGCGGGCATAGATGCCGATGTCGAACGGTTCGCTGTGCATCACGATGGTCAGGCCGTAGTCCTTGCCGCGAAAGACCTCTTCCAGCCATTGCGCCCATTCGAGATTGGTGATTTCGGCCTCGATCCCGACGTTGCGCAACTGGGCGGCGATGATCTCGCCGCCGCGACGGGCGTAGGAGGGCGGCGGCAGCTTGAGCGTGGTCTTGAACCCTTCGGCGTAACCGGCATCGACCAGCAACATGCGCGCGCGATCGGGGTCGTAGACGGACATGCCGGTCAGATCGACATAGTCGGGGCTATGCGGCGCGAAATGCGTGCCGATGGGCGTGCCAAGGCCGAACATCGCGCCGTCGATGATTGCCTGACGGTCGATGGCATGGGCCAGCGCCTCGCGCACCATCGGGTTGTCGAAGGGCGGCTGCTTGTTGTTGGTCGAGAGGATGACCTCGCCCTCGGAAGACCCCAGCAGGACCTGAAAACGCGGATCGGCCTGAAACTGTGGCAGGTTTTCCGGGGCGGGGAAATTGGAATAGACGTCGATGTCCTGCGCCATCATGGCGGCGAAGGCGGCGGTCGGGTCCTGGATGAACTTGAAGGTCGCCTCGGTAAGGAAGGGCTTTTCGGCCCAGTAATCGGGGTTCTGGACAAGGTGGACACTGTCGCCTTTTTTCCATTCGTCGAACTTGAACGGGCCGGTGCCAATGGGGGTGGTCTTGATGTTCTCGATGCTTTCGGGCGCAACCATGACCGCATCGCCCCATGCGAGGTTGAACAACATGTTACCGTTGGGCGCATTCAGCTTCAGTTCGACCGTGGCGGGGTCGATGACCGTCACTTCGGCGATGTCGGAATACAGCGCCTTTTGCGCATTGGTGCTGTCCTCGGCCCGGGCGCGGTCAAGGCTGAATTTCACGTCCTCGGCGTCAAAGCTGGTGCCGTCGTGGAACTTGACCCCTTCGGCAAGGTGAAAGGTATAGGTCAGCCCGTCCTCGGAAATGTCCCAGCTGCGCGCGAGGCCGGGCACGATCTCGCCGGTGTCGGTAAAGCGGGTCAGCCCTTCGAAGACATTGGCATATAGCACGCTGTCGATGGCCCCGGCGGCGGCCGAGGTCGGGTCCAGATGCGGCGGTTCCAACTGAATCGCGATGGTCAGGTCGGTCTGCTGGGCAAAGACGGCGCTGCCGCTGAGCAAGGCGGCCGCGAGGGTAAGGCGAAGTTTCATGGCGGGTTCCCTGTTGCTTTGACCCGAGTGTTGCGCTTTGCCGCCCCCGGTTCAAGCTTGGCCTGCAATTGCCCTCTGGTTCTGCGGCGCAGCAAATGCTAATGCGGTGCGCAACTTTGTTGCGCGAGGTGTTCCGGACGGGTCACGAGCTTGCGCCGGTTGAAGGGGAGGACCCGAGGATGAGTGCGACCGCGAAGAAAAAGGCCCCGATGCCCGAGGACATCCGGGCCCGAAAGGGCGGCGTGCCGCTGGTCAGCCTGACGGCCTATACGACGCCGATGGCGCAGATAATGGACGCGCACTGCGATTTCGTGCTGGTAGGCGACAGCCTTGGCATGGTGCTGCACGGGTTGCCATCGACCCTGGGTGTCACGATGGAAATGATGATCCTGCACGGGCAGGCGGTGTCGCGGGGCCTGTCCCGCGCGATGATGGTCATCGACATGCCGTTCGGTTCCTACGAAGAAGGCCCGCAGCAGGCCTTTCGCAACGCCGCCCGCCTGATGGCGGAAACTGGGGCCGGGGCGGTCAAGCTGGAAGGGGGCGTCGAAATGGCGCCGACGATCGCCTTTCTGGTCAAGCGCGGCGTGCCGGTCATGGCGCATATCGGGCTTACGCCGCAGTCGATCAACACGCTGGGCGGCTACAAGGTGCAGGGACGCGGGGCCGCCGGTGAGGCCTTGATGGCCGATGCGCGGGCGGTGGCCGAGGCCGGCGCTTTTGCGGTGGTGTTGGAAAAGGTGCCGGCAACGCTGGCGGATGAGGTGACGGCCGAGGTGCCGATCCCCACCATCGGCATCGGTGCCAGCGCGGGCTGCGACGGTCAGATCCTCGTGGTCGATGACATGCTGGGCCTGTTCACCGCCTTCAAGGCGAAATTCGTCAAACGCTATGCCTCTTTGGGCGAACAGGGCGAAGCCGCCATTGCCGCCTATGCCGAAGAGGTCCGGGCGCGGGCCTTCCCTGCGGCGGAACATGTCTTCGGCGATGCCGAACCGGAGAAGAAAGCATGATTGCACCGATTGTCCGTTCGGTTGCCGAATTGCGCGAAATGACAGATGGCTGGCGTCGCGCGGGTGAAACCATCGGGGCGGTGCCCACGATGGGCGCGCTGCATGACGGGCACCTGAGCCTTGTGGCTGCGGCCAAGGATCAGTGCGACCGGGTGATCGTGACGATCTTTGTGAACCCGAAACAGTTCAACAGCCGCGAGGATTACGAAAAATATCCGCGCACCGAACATGACGATGCGCGCAAGCTGGAACGCTTTGCAGTGGACGCGATTTTCGTGCCTGACGGGGATGAAATGTATCCGCAGGGCTTTGCCACCGGGGTGTCGGTTTCGGGGCTGACCGATGTGCTGTGCGGCGCGCACCGGCCCGGCCATTTCGATGGCGTGGCGACCGTCGTGACCAAGCTCTTGTTGCAGACGGCGGCAGACCGGGCGTTCTTTGGCGAAAAGGACTGGCAGCAGTTGCAGGTGGTGCGGCGGCTGGTGGCCGACCTGAACCTGCCCTGTCAGATAATGGGCTGCCCGACCATCCGTGAAATTGACGGACTGGCGATGTCTTCGCGCAACCTGCTGTTGTCTGACAGGGCGCGGGCACGGGCGGCAGCACTGAACGAGGCGTTGGAGGAAATGGCCGAAGGGCTGCGCGGGGGGGCTAGGGCCTCGGACCTGCGGCCTGCGGCCGAGTCTCGGCTGACGGCAGCTGGCTTCACCGAGGTCGAATACCTCGACCTGCGGGCCAATGATGACCTGTCCCTGCTGGAACGTCCCGACCGGCCCGCGCGCCTGCTGGTGGCGGCATGGCTGGCCGGGGTCCGGTTGATCGACAATATCGCTGTGTGAGGTCGCGGCTAGGGCAGCAACAGCTTTTCCAGTGACCGGCCCATGACCTTGGCGCTGTCCAGCATGTCGGTCACGCCGACCCATTCATCGGGTTTATGCGCCAGTTCCAGGACACCAGGACCATAGGCGATGCAGTTCTTCAGCCGCCCGATCCGGTCGATGTGTTTCTGGTCATAGGACCCGGGCGAGGCGACGTAGTCCGGGGCCTGCCCCAGCACGTCGCCGATCGCCTCGGCGACGGTTGTCACCACCGGCGCATCCTGCGCGGTCATCGACGGGTCGATCCGGTTGATGTCGCGGATTTCATAGTCAAAACGCGGTCGGCTGGCCTTGAGATCCTCAAGCAGGGAGATGATTTCCCCGCGCACGTCGTCATAGGCCTCTTCAACAAGGAACCGCCGGTCGATCACCATGCGACAACTGTCGGGCACGTTCGGCGCGGGCAGTCCGTCGAAATCCTCCAGTTCCGGTTCGCCGCCGTGGATCGAGTTGATGTTCAGGGTGGAATGGCGCGCGGCCTCGGGCGTGACGGGCATGGCGGTTTCGCGTTCCGTCAGGCTGGGGAACAACTGGGCCTCCAGCTTGTGCAGGACGGCGGCCATGTGGCGCACCGCGCAATCGCCGAGGAAAGGCATCGAGCCATGGGCGATTTCGCCCTTGGTTTCGATTTCAGCCCACCATGCCCCGCGATGGCCAAGGCAGATGCGGTCCTTGTTCAAGGGTTCGGGGATAATGACGTGCTGCACCCGCTTGGGATCGAAATAGCCAAGATGCGCAAGATGCGCGACGCCGCCATACCCGCCGGTTTCCTCATCCGCGGTGCCGGAAATCTCGATGGCGCCGGCGTAGTCCGGATGTTCGGCCAGAAAACACTCGGCGGCGATGATCGACGCGGCCAGTCCGCCTTTCATGTCGCAGGTGCCGCGCCCGTAGATACGGTCGCCTTCCAGAACGGCACCAAAGGGGTCGCGGGTCCAGCCGTGGCCGACCTCGACCACATCGATATGCGAGTTGAAATGCACGCAGTCACCGGGGCGCGCGCCTTCGCGGCGGGCGACGACGTTCCAGCGCGGATAGCGGTCGCTGTCGCCGGGTGCGCCCTTGGCCCGGATCAGCTCGCAGGCAAAGCCCGATGACGCCAGCCGGCGTTCAAGGTAGTCGCAGATCTCGCGGTAATGCGCGCCCGGCGGGTTCAGCGTGGGCATGCGCACCAGATCCTGAGTGAGCGCGATCAGATCGTCGCGGGTGCCATCAATGCGCGCAAAAAGCTTGTCTGTCATAGGGTGAAGTGTCTGCCGCGTGACGGGCCGGTGCAAGGGGGGCGTGTCTGGATGCCGTTACGTCAAGGCCGGCTTTGCCTGCTGTCAGGGCAGCGGCGGCTCACCCGGCGACATCTGTCCGGCATCGAAGACAAGGGGAATGTCCAGCGGGCCAGTCAGGTCGGCGGCCTCAAGCGCTTCAATCCAGTTGAGGGGCAACAAGGGGCGGAGGATGTCCAGCAATGCGGCGCCGTCTTGCGCGCGTAGTTGCAGCGATCCGGTCGCTCCGCCTTGGATGTTGCCAATGCGTCCGGAAACGGAAAGCTCTTGTCCCCCGAGAACGGCGTGGCCCTCGCGAAGATCAAGCCTTTGCACCCGAGGGCGCGGACCGGCGAGCGCCGCCATTGTCCATCTTTGATCAAAGGCGATTTCTGCCTGAAGGCGCAGATCTTCCCGCACGCTGTCGCCATTGACCGTCCTTGCACCGATTCCAAATCGATACTGCGCGGACTGCGCAGCGATCTCTTGAAAAGCGGCGCGGACAAACATCATGGACATGGGCAGGGGGGCATCGGTTCGCAGGCTGTCAGCCTCCAGGTTGCCCCGCAGAACCCGGCCTTCGGCATCATGGATGAGCGAGGCGCGCAGGGCCTTCGAAGTGATCCTGACCTGACCCGATGGCAGGGTCACGGCCTGATTATCCGGGAACACGAGGATCTGGTGTCCGGGACGATAGGTCAAGCCAAGGATCTGGAACATCGGTGCTTGCCAGCCAAAACCGCTGGTGGGATCGGCGATGTGCAGCCCTGTCAACGTGGCGTCCAGACGGCTGGGGAAACCGCGCACCGAAAGGCTGTCGTATTCCGCCTGCCAGCCGTCGGCGCGGCGGTCTTCGAACCATGCGGCGATGTCGCGCTTCAGCGCCGAAGAGGAATGAAACCACAGACCGGTCCATCCCAGCGCCAGCGCCAGCGTCACCGCGAATATCCAGCGATACATGGCACCTGCCCCTTTTCCTGCCCAGCCGGATCGTGTTTACAGGCCGCCAGCGGGAAGGACCAGAACGATGACGCTATGGGTTTTCGGATATGCTTCGCTGTTGTGGAACCCCGGGTTCCCGGTGGCCGAAAAAGTGCAGGCCAAGCTGCACGGCTATGCGCGCAGCTTTTGCATGTATTCGATACATCACCGGGGCACGGTCGAACAGCCGGGTCTGGTGCTGGCGCTGGACGAACAAGAGGGCGCATCCTGCGACGGGCTGGCCCTGCGCGCCGCACCGGGCAGCGAAGAAGAAACGCTGGCCTACCTGCGCGAGCGCGAGCTGATTTCCTCGGCCTACCTTGAAAAGCAGCTGGAACTGGTGCTGACCGATGGGCGGCATGTTCAGGCCGTGGCCTATGTGATCGATCCGCATCATGAACAATACTGCCACCTCGCACTGGAGGAACAGGCGCGGATCATCGCGCGGGCGCAGGGCGGGCGCGGGCCGAACACGGAATACCTCTACAATACGGCCGAGCACCTGCATGAGATCGGCGTGCCGGATGCGGACCTTGAGTGGCTGGTACGTGAGGTCAAGGCGCTGGCCCGCAGCGCCTGACGCGAACTTTCGTGGCGCGTCAGGCTGTCACGCGACGGGCAGCCATGACTGCGGGCGCGATGTGGCCGAGATGCCTGTCCCAGCTTCCACAGCATCCACCCCAGATGTCGGCCTGCGGATAGCGGCGGGCAAGGGCACCCATCTGCTGGCCCAGTTCCTGCGGGTCGCCTTCTTCTAGATGGTTCAGCTTGCACAGGGCGATCTTGTCCATCGCGGCGGCATTGGGGCGAAAGCTGCGCAGCCGGTCTTGCCAGTCGCCATTCCCCAGCGCAGGTTCAAATTCCAGCGGATGAGAGCAGTTGACGCCATAGCTGTCCGGGCGGTTGTCGCTACCGCAGGCCGCATCCGTGGCCCTTACGGCGGCGGCAAGGCTGTCGCCCGACCGCAGATGGTGATCCGAGGTCAGGGTAAAGGAGATATTCACCGGGATCGCGGCAGAGGTGGCGGCGCGGGCGATGCCGACCGCCTCGGGGATGTTGTTGATCGTGGCGGCCCAGATCAGGTCCACGCCGTCGCGGGCATAGGTTTCGATCTGCTGGCGGTGGTACTCTTCGGCCTCTTCTGTCGTGATTGTCCGGTTCAGTTCATAGGCATCGCCGCGCGGACCAAGGATGCCGGCGATGCGGATTTCCGGGATCTCGCCGGCATAAGGCGCGCTGACCTCACGCAAAAAGGCGATGTTGCGCAATTGGATGTCGGTCAGGGCCGCCGCGTCATAGCCGACCAGTGCGCCCCAATCGGAACTGGCGCGATAGTCCAGACCGGAGATCAGGGCACAACCGCCCGAAGCTGCGATCTTGTCCAGCAGACGGCGGTACATGTCGCGGATCACTGACATGGCCCGAGGGTTGTCCAGCAAGGTGAAGGCGCAGAAATGATCGAAGGTGAGGCCGTGGCGGTACATCAGCTCGGTTTCGGTCCCGCCCTCGGTAAAGAAGGGCAGGCCTTGGGCATTCGGGGCAAAGACGGGGGGCATGGCGGTCTCCTGTTTTCGGACAGAGTGACCGGGAGGGAGGCTGGCCCGCCAGTGGACTCGTGGTCTAGTGTACCGTCGGTACAGTGATCCCGGGGCCGGACCGGGTTAGACTGACCGGGGGAGGGAGAGCGCATGACCTTCATCAAACCGCGCAGTACTGAAACCACCCGTGACCGCCTGTTGACGGCGGCCGAGGTGGCGATCCTCGACAAGGGGTACGCCGCGACCTCGATCGAGGAACTGATTGCCGAGGTCGGCATCACCAAAGGCGGTTTCTTTTACCATTTCAAGGACAAGAGCGCGCTGATCGAAGCCATTCTGGAGCGTCATCTTGGCGCCGAAGAGGCATGGCTGGACGGGTTGTTCGAACAGGCCGCCGGGGACAGCGACGATCCCCTGACACAGTTCCTGTGCTTTCTGCGGCTCTTGCGTCAACAGATGGAGGCGCTGCCGGATGTTCATCCCGGATGCCTGATCGCCGCCACCTGCTTTCAGGAGCGGCTGTTTACCGAGACCGTACATGACCTTGCCCGCCAGAACCTGCTGAACTGGCGTCACCGGTTTCACGCGCGGCTGGTTCAGATCGCGGCACGGCATCCACCACGTCAGGAGGTGGACCTAGAAGGCGTTGCAGATATGCTTGTCGTGCTGGTGGACGGAGCGATCATCCTGTCCAAGACCCTGCGCGAGAAAGAGGCGCTGCCCCGACAGATCGCGCTTTACGAAGCATTTGTAGCCGCGCTGTTCGCCGACATTGGCTGACTGTTGCCCAAACTGCCGCTTTTCCCGAGGGCAACCCCGGAATTGTTCATAACTTCTTGGCTCTGCGGCGTTAAACGCATAGACATAACGCAAGAGAACAAGCGTCAGGTGTCCGATGGGCCAGCCCGACCTAGAGGCAGAGCCACATTTCAGCCAACCCTTCCGCCAGGTGATCCTCATGCTGGCCGTGCTTGGCCTGTCGGGGTTCGGCGGGTTCCTTGCCCTGCCGCGCGTCCTGCCGGTGTTTCAGTCAAACCCCTATCTGAACGGCTTTATCCTGGTGGTTTTTGTCATTGGGGTGCTGGCCTGTTTCTGGCAGGTGGCGCAGCTTATGGTCTCGGTCCGTTGGATCGAACGCTATACCGCCCGCGGCGATCAGGGGGTGCGGGCCACACCGCCGCGTCTGTTGGCGCCCCTTGCGGCGCTGCTGCGCTCGCGCCGGGACAAACGGATGCAGATCACGGCCACCTCGACCCGTTCGATCCTTGATTCCGTCGCCCAGCGGATCGACGAGGCACGGGAAATCACGCGCTACATCGTTTCGCTGCTGATCTTTCTTGGCCTTCTGGGCACGTTCTACGGGCTTGCGACGGTTGTTCCGGCGCTTGTCGAAACGATCCAGAGCCTTGCGCCGCAAGAGGGCGAAAACGGCACCGCTGCCTTTGCCCGGTTGATGACCGGGCTGGAATCGCAATTGGGTGGCATGGGCGTGGCCTTTGCCAGTTCGCTGCTGGGTCTTGCCTGTTCGCTGATCGTTGGCCTGCTGGAACTGTTTGCCGGCCACGGGCAGAACCGCTTCTACCGCGAGCTTGAGGAATGGCTGGCCTCGATCACCCGCCTTGGGTTTTCACACGACGGCGATGGACCGGATCTTGGCCCTGCCGGGCTTGTTCTGGACCAGATGGCCGAACAAATGGACCGCTTGCAGTATCTCTTTGCCGAATCCGAACAAAGCCGGTCCGAGGTGGACACCCGTCTGGCGCAACTGGCCGACAGCGTGGAACGCCTGACCGAACGGATCGAGGCGACATCGCCGTCGGCCTCGTCTTTGGCGCGGATCGCCGAGGGACAGGAATTGCTGGCACAGGCCATCCGCGAAAAGGAAACGGACGAGGGGCTGGATGCCGAAAGCCGGATGCGGTTGCGGTCCATCGACGTGCAGATGCTGCGTATCCTCGAAGAGATCAGCGCAGGCCGTCAGGAAAGCATGGCGGAATTGCGCACCGATCTGGCCGCGTTGTCGCGCTCGCTGGGGGTGACCCGCGCAACTCGGCCGCGCGGGGACGGATAAGCCATGGCGCTGTCGCGACGCACCGGCGCGCGATTCCAGGCCTCGATCTGGCCGGGCTTTGTCGACGCGATGACGGGCCTGCTGCTGGTGCTGACCTTTGTGCTGTCGATCTTCATGGTGATGCAGTTCGTCCTGAACGAAACGATTTCGGGGCAGGAAAGCGAACTGGATACGTTGAACGCCGAGATCAGCGCCCTTGCACAGGCGCTGGGCGTCGAGAAAAGCCGCACAACCCGGTTGCAGAACGAACTGGGCCAGATGACGGCCACGCTGGACGACCGCGATCTGCAACTGGCCGAACAGAAAAGCATCATCGACAGCCTGACCGCGACACGCGACCGGCAGGCGGCGCAACTGGATGCGGCGGCTGTCCGGATCGCTTCGATCGAGGAACGCGTCGCGGCACTTTTGATTGAGCGGGACGCGGCACTGGGTGAGGTCAAGGAACTGACGCAGGCCCGCGATGCCGCGCGAACAGAGGCCGCGGAACTGGCAGAGGCGCGGGATGCGCTGACAGAGGCCCTGACCGCTGCCCGCAGCGAGATCGACGAACAGGCCGAAGCCGCCCGTTTGGCCGCGACCCGTCGTGAGGCGCTGGAGGCGCTGATCGCTGATCTGCGTGCGCGGAACGCGGACCGCGACGCGCGCATCGCCTCGTTGACCGCCGATCTGGACGCTGCGGAAAAGGCTCTGACCGATGAAGAAGCGGCCAAGCTGGCCGAGGCGGAGGCCGCGGTGGCCCTGCGCAAACGTCTGGAAGAGGCTGATGCCGAGCTGACGGCCATGACCCTCGCGCTGGAGCAAGAGCGCGCCCGGGCCGAGGAAACACTGACCCTTCTCGCGGCGGCGCGCAAGGCAGAGGCAGATCTGAACGCCCAGCTTGCCGCGGCTGTTTTGGCTGGTCAGCAACAAGGCGACGATTTGCAAAAGCGGATCGACGCATTGGAGGCGGCTCTGGCTGTGGCACGGCAAGAGGCCACGCGCATGGCGGCCCAATTGGCTGACCTTGAGGATGAAACGGCGTTGGAGGCCACCCGGCTCAAGGCACGGCTGGACGAGGCTACTGCCCGCATCGCTCAACTGGAAACCGCGTTGGACGCTTCGGAAAGGACTGGTGCGCAACTGGCGGCTGATCTTGCAAAGGCGCGCACCAGCGGTGAGGCGCAGGCGGTTACCCTACAGACGCAAGTCGACGCCGCGCTGGCCCGGATCACCGAGCTTGAAGCGGCGCTGTCGAAGGCCCGTCAGGACGAAGCCAAGCTGAACACTGAGCTGGCGACGGCTTTGGCGGATGGCGAGCGCGAAGCGCGTGCCTTGCAGGCGCGGGTCGACGCGGCGCTTGCCCGTATCAGAGAGCTTGAAGAGACATTGGCCGACGCGCGGTCACAGGGGGCACAGGCCGACAGCCGGTTGACGGCGTTGCGCGGGGATCTGTCCGCCGCCCAGCAGGCCCGGCGCGAGGCCGAGCAGGCACTGTCCCGCGAAGAAGCTGCGCGCCGGGTGGCCGAACGGGCCTTGAAAGATGCACAGGCCGAGGCGACGGCGCGGGCAACGCGGTTGACGGATCTTTCGGCGCAACTGGCTCAGGCGCTGGCCCGCCTTGCGGAGGCAGAGGCGCTCAAGACCGAGCTGGACGCGCTGCGTGTCCGCAATGAGTCGCTTGTTTCGGATCTTTCGGCAGCAGAAGGAAAGGCCGATGACCGCGCCGCCGCGCTGGCCGAACTGACGGTGGAACGCGATCGGTTGGACGCGGCGCTGACCTTGGCCCGCTCCGAAGTGGGAGAGGCGCGCGGCGCGGTCGCCAGCTTGCAGGATCAGGTTGCGGCGCTGGAGGCAGAGCTTGCCGCCGCACAGGGGCGCGTGGCCGAGCGAACCGACCTGATCGAGGGGCTGCGCGGGCAGGTTGCCCAGGTGCAGGCGCAACTGGATTCCGCGCTGAAACGGGTCGAGGACCGGGGTGTACGGATTGATCGGTTGCAGGCTGAAAACGCGGATCTTTCGGGCCGGCTGGCGCGATTGGGCGGTGAGGCGGCACAGCAGGATGCAGCCGTCACGGCATTGCGCGCGGAAAATACGCGGCTGTCCGGTGAACTGGATGTTGCGCGGGCCCGGGCGGGCGAACGGGATGTCCAGATGGCGCGGTTGCAACAAGAATTGGCGCGGGCTGAGGCGCGGATAGAGGACCGTACCGCCGAGGCGGCAGAACTGGAAACCCTGCGGGGCGAGCTTGCCCAGCTGCGCACCCAGTTGGAGGCAGCGCAGTCACGGGCAACTCAGGGCTTGTCGCGGGTGATCACGCTGGAGGCGGAGAATGCCGATCTTGGCCGCAAGCTGGCCGAGGCCGACGGGCGAGAGGCGACACGCGCCGCCGAGATGGATTTGCTGAAAGGTCGGATCGACCGGATTTCTGCCGAGTTGCAATCGCTACGGGCGCGGGACGCGCGTCGCGATGCCCTGATCGCTGACCTGCGCCAGAAACTGGCCGAGGCCGAAGCCCGCGCCGCCGAGCAAAGCGACGACACGCGGACCCTGGAGGAACGCCTTGCCGCCGCGCTGGCCGCGCGTCTTGCCGCCGAAACCTCGGTGGCCGAGACGCGGGACAAGCTGACGGCGGCGCTTGCCGCGCAAAAGGCGGCCGAGTCCAAATTGGATGAGCGGCTGGATGCGGTGGAAGAACGGCAGGTCCTGCTGAACACCGCCCGTGAAAAGCTGGCCCAGACGGAAGAGCGGGCCACCCGGGCGGAATTGCAGGTCGAAGCCCTGAATCAGAACGTGGCCGAACTGCGCCGGCAATTGCGAGAGTTGCAGGCCCTTCTGGACGATTCAAAAGTCAAGGACGCCGCGGCCGAGGTGCGGTTGCAGAACCTCGGGTCCGAACTGAACGCCGCCATCGCCCGCGTGGCGCAGGAAGAACGCCGCCGCCGGTTGGCCGAAGAGGCACGGCGCAAGGCCGAAGAGGAAAAGCGCCGGCTGGAGGAGGAGCGGGCCGAACGTCTGGCGGCCGAGAAGAGGGATCTTGAAAGCTATCGTTCGGAGTTCTTCGGCAAGCTGCGGGCGGTGGTCGGGGACCGTGACGGGATCCGGATCGAAGGGGACCGATTTGTCTTTTCCTCCGAGGTGCTGTTCGAAGTGGGATCGGCGGATCTGTCCGCTGCGGGACGGCGCGAGATCGAAAAGGTCGCAAGTATCCTGCTGGACCTGTCGGCAGAGATCCCGGAAGGCATCGATTGGGTGATCCGGGTGGATGGTCACACGGATAGCCAGCAGATTCGCCCGGGCGGCAATTTTGCGGACAACTGGGAGCTTAGTCAGGCGCGGGCCTTGTCCGTCGTCCGTGACATGATCAACAACTATGACATTCCGCCGAAACGTTTGTCTGCAAACGGATTTGGTGAATTTCAGCCGATAGATCCCGCGGACACGCCCGAGGCGCGGGCCAAGAACCGCCGGATCGAGTTGAAGCTGACAGAACGCTGAGGGCGTTTATTCGGCTACGGTCACATGGGCAAAGCGATGCGCGATCACGGTTCCGTCGCGTGTCAGTTTCGACCGGCCAAGGTATTCGCCCAGTGGCCACCCCGTCGACGGCGCCTTGCGTCCAAAGGCGCGCATCTGGCTGATCTGGTCGCGGTCCAACGTGATCGCCCGGCGAAAAACCTCGGTGCCGGCGGGGCTGTGCGCGGTCAGGGTGAGGACATCTCCGGGCTGGGCATAGCCTGCATGAGCGTAAAGCACCATCGGCTGGTCGGGTGTCAGCCCAAGACGCCGGGCGGAGCCGTCGCTGACGGCGGCCAGTGTCGGTACGCCATCAGAGAAACCCGCCGTGATCAGGCCGGTTTTCACATAGGTCGGCGGGTCGGTCCAAAGCGTCGGTCCCGGATCGCCGCAGGTGCCGGTTGCCTCGGGCCGGAAGGGATCGACCACCTGGCCATTGCGCAAGACGGTCAGATGGACATGCGGGTGGTTGGTTTGCCCGGACAGACCGACAAGGCCAAGCGGATCACCGGTTTGTACCAGATCACCGGGGGCAACGGCCACCGAGCCAAGCCGCAGGTGGCAGTAGAGTGTTTGCCAGCCTTCGCCGTGATCGATCAGCACCGCGTTACCACAGGCGTTCTGCGCGGTGACGCCTCGCATCAGGCGATCGTCGGGCATCGAGTCCCGTATCCGTTTCACGACCCCGGGCGCAGAGGCCAGAACCGACACGCCACTTTGGATCACGCCGAAATCAAGCAGCGCAAAATCGGTGCCCTTGTGGCCATCGCGCGAATTGATGCCACAGGCAAAATCACGGTGGCGCCCTTGGGTTGGATCGTTGTCGACGTAGTCTTCGATAAAACAGGTTTTGCCCATCTCGCAATGCAGAGGGACAGAAAGACGAAAATCCTCCGCCCCAGCTGGCGGGACGGAGGACATAAGGGCCAGCGCGGCCGCAAAGGCTGCGCGGGGACGCGTCATTCCGCGGTCAGAAGCGGCGGCTTTTTCGACCCGAGGCGCGGATTGTCCGGTCCGCTGAGGTCGAGGAACAGTTCGCCATCGCGGACCGAGACCTTGACGACGCCACCCTTGGCCAGCTTGCCGAACAGCAGCTCCTCGGCCAGCGGCTTCTTGATGTGTTCCTGGATTACGCGGCCCAGCGGACGCGCGCCCATCTTGTCGTCATAGCCCTTGTCGGCCAGCCATTCTGCCGCCGGACGGGTCAGTTCGATGGTCACGTTGCGATCCATCAACTGGGCCTCAAGCTGCAGCACGAACTTCTCGACCACCTGAAGGATGGTGTCCTTGGGCAGCGGCGCGAAGCTGATGACCGCATCCAGACGGTTGCGGAACTCCGGCGTGAAGGTCCGCTCGATCGCGGCGGTGTCTTCGCCCTCGCGGCGGTCGCGGCCAAAGCCGATGGCGGCCTTTGCCTGTTCCGCGGCGCCGGCGTTCGAGGTCATGATCAGGATCACGTTGCGGAAATCCACCGAACGGCCGTTGTGATCGGTCAGCGTGCCGTGGTCCATGACCTGCAGCAGGATGTTGAAGACATCCGGATGCGCCTTTTCGATCTCGTCCAGCAGCAGCACGCAGTGCGGATGCTGATCGACGCCATCGGTCAGCTGACCACCCTGATCAAAGCCGACATAGCCCGGAGGCGCGCCGATCAACCGGCTGACCGCGTGTTTCTCCATGTATTCCGACATGTCGAAACGCAGCAGTTCCACACCCAGCGTATCGGCCAGTTGCTTGGCCACTTCGGTCTTGCCCACGCCGGTCGGGCCCGCGAACAGGTAGTTGCCGATGGGCTTTTCCGGTTCGCGCAGGCCAGCGCGGGCCAGTTTGATCGCCGAGGACAGCGCCTCGATGGCCTTGTCCTGACCGAAGACCACGCGCTTGAGCGTGTTTTCCAGATCCTTCAACACCTCTGCATCGTCCTTGGAGACGTTTTTCGGAGGAATGCGGGCGATCTTGGCCACAACTTCCTCGATCTCCTTGGTGCCGATGGACTTGCGGCGTTTGGAAGCGGCCACAAGGTGCTGAGCGGCGCCAGCCTCGTCAATGACGTCGATGGCCTTGTCCGGCAGCTTGCGGTCATTGATGTAGCGCGCCGAAAGCTCGACCGCGGTCTTGATCGCGTCGCCGGTGTATTTGACGCTGTGATGCTCCTCGAAATAGGGTTTGAGGCCCTTGAGGATTTTCACGGTGTCTTCGACCGAAGGCTCGTTCACGTCGATCTTCTGGAACCGGCGGCTGAGCGCGCGGTCCTTTTCGAAGTGCTGGCGGAACTCCTTGTAGGTGGTGGACCCCATGGTGCGCAGCTTGCCGCCCTGAAGCGCGGGCTTCAGCAGGTTGGAGGCATCCATTGCACCGCCAGAGGTGGCCCCCGCACCAATCACAGTGTGGATCTCATCGATGAAGAGAACCGCGTCGGGGTGTTCCTCAAGTTCGGTCACGACCGCTTTCAGCCGCTCTTCGAAGTCGCCGCGATAGCGGGTTCCGGCCAGAAGCGCGCCCATGTCGAGCGAATAGATCGTGGTTTCTGACAGGACCTCGGGCGTTTCGCCGGCAACGATCTTGCGCGCAAGCCCCTCGGCGATGGCGGTTTTGCCGACCCCGGGATCCCCCACCAAAAGCGGGTTGTTCTTGCGACGGCGGCACAGCACCTGAATGCAGCGCTCCACCTCGGAGTCGCGGCCGATCAGCGGGTCCACGTCGCCATCCCGCGCCTTGGCGTTCAAGTCGACACAGTATTTCGCCAAGGCCGATTCCTTGTCCGCGCCGGGGGCTGCGGCCTCTGCCTGCTGGGCTTCTTCCTCGGCGTCGGTGGAGCCCTGAACCGGGCGCGCCTCGCCATAGGCAGGGTTCTTGGCCACGCCATGCGCGATGAAATTCACCGCGTCGTAGCGCGTCATGTCCTGTTCCTGCAGGAAATAGGCGGCATTCGACTCACGCTCGGCAAAGATGGCAACCAGCACGTTGGCACCCGTCACCTCTGTCCGGCCGGAGGATTGCACGTGAATGGCGGCGCGCTGGATCACGCGCTGGAAGGCCGCGGTGGGAACCGCCTCGGAGCCTTCGACATCGGTCACGAGGTTCGACAGGTCGTCGTCGATGAATTCGACCAGCGTGGTGCGCAGTTCCTCGGTGTCGACGGAACAAGCTTTCATCACGCGGGAGGCATCGGGTTCGTCAATCAGCGCAAGAAGAAGATGTTCAAGCGTGGCGAATTCATGGCTGCGCGAGTTTGCGAGGGCCAAGGCCGAATGGATTGCCTGCTCTAGTGTGTTCGAGAATGAAGGCACGGGAGTGCTCCTCTTGTCTGCGCGGATCCGTGAGGATCAGCTTTGCCTCATAAGGTTAAAGTTTGGTCGATTGCGGCCAACCTTCAAGTTTTTTCTCGGGACTCCTGCTTCACAAATAGTCGTATCGGCGAAACCTGCCGCGAGGATGGTCAGAAACGGTCCTTGCGCGCCCGCACTTCTGCAAAGACCTGCGCATCCGACGCATCGGGCAGGCCGACGGCCTGTTTGACGCTGTCACGATTGGCGCGGAGAAAGGGGTTGGTGTCCAGTTCCAGCGACAGCGGCACCTGCGCGGTGGGCCGCCCTTCGCTCCGGGCTTCTTCGATTGCCCGTGACCGAGAGATAAGCGCTTCGTTCTCCGGTTCAATGGTCAGGGCAAATGCGGCATTCGCGGCTGTGTATTCATGCCCCGAGTATACCATGGTTTCCGGCGGCAGAGAGGCCAGCTTTTCCAGACTATCCCACATCATCTGCGGCGTTCCTTCGAACAGGCGGCCGCAGCCAAGCGCCATGAGGCTGTCGGCGGTAAAGACCGCGCCCGCCTCGGGGTAGTAATAGGCGATATGGCCCAGTGTATGGCCGGGGACGGCGATCACCTCGCAGCGGCCTTCGCCCGTGCCGCCGGAGAAACCCGGTTCCAACGCCATGTCCAGCTTGGGCAGCTTGGCCTCTTCGGCCTTCGGACCCATGACCGGGCAGCCGTATTTCTCACGCAGTTCCGCCACCGCGCCCACGTGGTCGTGGTGGTGATGGGTGATCATGATCACGCCCAGCGTCCAGCCCCGTTCCTCCAGTGCGGCGATGATCGGCGCGGCCTCGGGGGCGTCGATCAGGGCGGTGCCGTCCGGGCCATGCACGAGGTAGGCGTAATTGTCCGACAGGCAGGGAACTGTCACGATGTCGAGAGGCATGGTCTTTCCTTCAAGGCTTTGTCAGGATGCAGGCACTGTCAAAGTGGCGCATCAGGGCCGGGGTATCAATGCATCTGGATGTGCAGGTGTTGCGTGATTTCTACTACCGCAGTGCGCTGGGGCGCGCGGCGCAGAAAATCCTGCGCGGTCAGGTCACCCGTTTCTGGCCCGAGGCGCAGGGGCAGACGGTGGTCGGCTATGGGTTCGCCGTGCCGATGCTGCGACCCTACCTCAAAGAGGCCCGCCGCGTCGTAGCCTTGATGCCGGCGCCGCAGGGGGTGATGTCATGGCCTGCGGGCATGGCCAATGTCTCGGTCCTCAGCGAAGAGACCCTCTGGCCGCTGGAAACCGGCCATGTGGACAGGTTGATCCTGATGCACGGGCTGGAGACCTCAGAGCGCCCGTCCGACCTTCTGGATGAGGCGTATCGCGTGCTTGGTCCCGGCGGGCGGGCGTTGTTCATCCTACCCAATCGGGCGGGTCTTTGGGCGCGGGCGGATCACACGCCTTTCGGCTATGGTCGACCCTATTCCATCGGGCAGTTGGAAACACAGCTCAAGCGCCATGATTTCGTCCCCGAGGCGCATGTCTCGGTGCTGTACCAACCGCCGTCGAATCGCCGCTTTTGGATGAAGACCAGCACCGTGTGGGAGCGGATGGGCCGCGCGGTCCCCGTGACCGCCGGTGGTGTGATGATCGTCGAGGCGTCCAAACGGCACCCGCCGTCCCGCCGCCGGGTGGGGGAGGCCGCAAAGGTGCTGAACCCGCTGGAGGTGCTGAGCCCCACGGGCAAGGCCAAGCCGGTCTGACAGAGGGTGCCTGCGGGCGGGTTTTTCGGCTCGCCGTGAAAGCGGGCGAATGCCTGACGCGGTGCCCGGGAATCGTGCATTTGCAGCAAAAACCGTGGTTTCTATGCATCTTGTCAGAGCACGAAAGGTCGCACCATGACTCGCTTTTCAGCTAACTGATTGAAAAGCATCAATTTAGCGCAAGCGTTTATCTTTTCTAAGCATGTTGCGAGGTGGGGGAGGCTCTGCTACATCCGCCACGATTTGATTGCTTTGACGCAGGTCAAGGTAAGGAAACGCTGCCAGACGCCGCCCCGGGGACCGGGACGCGCGTCTTTGGTGGCACACTATCGGAAGGGTGGACGTGTCTGACTCAGCATCGATTTCCTCCGGCATCGCAGAGCGCTATGCCACCGCCGTCTTCGGGATCGTGAAGGAGGCCGACGCGCTTCCCACACTCGAAGGCAACCTGGATGATCTCTCTGCCGCGCTTGCTGAAAGCGCTGACCTGCGGGATCTGCTGGTGAACCCCGTTTACTCGCGCGATGCGCAGGGCGCGGCGGTCAAGGCCGTGGCCGACAAGATGGGCCTGATGCCGGCCATGACCAATGTGCTTGGGCTGATGGCCTCCAAGCGCCGTCTCTTCGTGGTGCCGCACATGGTTGCGCGCCTGCGTGAGATGATTGCAGTAGAAAAGGGTGAAGTGACCGCCGAGGTAACCTCGGCCACCGCCCTGACCGACGCGCAGGCCGCCCAACTGGCGGATACCCTGAAGGCGAAGGTCGGCAAGGACGTCAAGATCAGTGCGACCGTCGATGAAAGCCTCATCGGCGGTCTTGTCGTAAAGGTGGGCTCGAAGATGATCGACACTTCGATCCGCTCGAAGCTCAATTCCCTCCAGAATGCAATGAAAGAGGTCGGATAAATGGGTATCCAAGCAGCAGAGATTTCTGCGATCCTGAAGGACCAGATCAAGAACTTCGGTCAGGATGCCGAAGTCGCCGAGATCGGTCGCGTGCTCTCCGTCGGTGACGGTATTGCCCGTGTCTACGGCCTCGACAACATCCAGGCGGGTGAAATGGTCGAGTTCCCGGGCGGCATCATGGGCATGGCGCTGAACCTGGAAACCGACAACGTCGGTATCGTTATCTTCGGTTCGGACCGCGACATTAAAGAAGGCGACACCGTCAAGCGGACCAACGCCATCGTGGACGTTCCCGCCGGCAACGCCCTGCTGGGCCGCGTCGTTGACGCGCTTGGCAACCCGCTGGACGGCAAGGGCCCGATCGAAGCCTCCGAGCGCCGCATCGCGGACGTGAAGGCGCCGGGCATCATCCCGCGGAAATCGGTGCACGAGCCCATGGCGACCGGCCTCAAGGCCGTTGACGCGATGATCCCGATCGGCCGTGGCCAGCGTGAGCTGATCATCGGCGACCGCCAGACCGGCAAGACCGCTGTCGCGCTCGACACCATCCTGAACCAGAAGTCGTACAACGACGCTGCCAAGGACGACTCGGAAAAGCTGTACTGCGTCTACGTCGCCGTCGGCCAGAAGCGTTCGACCGTTGCCCAGCTGGTGAAGAAGCTGGAAGAAACCGGCGCCATCGATTATTCGATCGTCGTTGCCGCAACCGCGTCCGACCCGGCCCCGATGCAGTTCCTGGCGCCCTACGCCGCGACCGCAATGGCCGAGTTCTTCCGCGACAATGGCAAGCACGCTCTGATCATCTACGATGACCTGTCCAAACAGGCCGTGTCCTACCGCCAGATGTCCCTGCTGCTGCGCCGCCCGCCGGGCCGCGAAGCTTACCCGGGCGACGTTTTCTACCTCCACTCGCGTCTGCTGGAACGTTCGGCCAAGCTGAACGAAGACAACGGCGCCGGTTCGCTGACCGCTCTGCCGATCATCGAGACCCAGGGTGGTGACGTTTCGGCCTTTATTCCGACCAACGTGATCTCGATCACCGACGGCCAGATCTTCCTTGAAACCGAACTGTTCTATCAGGGCATCCGCCCCGCCGTGAACACCGGTCTGTCGGTTTCGCGCGTGGGTTCGTCGGCTCAGACCAACGCCATGAAGTCGGTCGCAGGCCCGATCAAACTGTCGCTGGCCCAGTACCGCGAAATGGCGGCCTTCGCCCAGTTCGGTTCCGACCTCGACGCCGCGACGCAGAACCTGCTGAACCGTGGCGCGCGCCTGACCGAGCTGATGAAGCAGCCGCAGTATTCGCCGCTGACCAACGCCGAGATCGTCGTTGTCATCTGCGCCGGTACGCTGGGCTACCTCGACAAGGTCAAGGTTTCCGACGTGGGTCGCTTTGAAAAGGGCCTGCTGGCCCATGTCCGTGGCAAGCACCAGGATCTGCTGGATTGGATCACCAACGAAGATCCCAAGATCAAGGGTGACAACGAAGCCAAGATCAAAGCGGTTCTCGACGAATACGCAGCAGACTTCTCGTAAGGGGATCATCAGATGCCCAGCCTGAAGGACCTAAAAATCAGGATCGAGAGCGTCAAGTCGACGCGTAAGATCACCAAGGCCATGCAGATGGTGGCCGCCGCGAAACTGCGGCGGGCACAGGACGCGGCCGAAGCGGCCCGCCCCTACGCGGAACGCTTCAACGGTGTGATGGCGTCGCTTGCAGCCTCGGTCGGTGACAGTGCCTCGGCTCCCCGCCTTCTGGCGGGGACCGGCAAAGACGACGTGCAACTGCTGGTGGTTATGACCGCCGAACGCGGGCTTTGCGGCGGCTTCAACACGAACATCGTGAAGCTGGCGAAAAACCACGCCGAAAAGCTCCAGGCCGAAGGCAAGACGGTCAAGATCCTGACCGTCGGCAAGAAAGGCCGCGAGCAGCTCAAGCGTGACTACGGAAATCTTTTCGTGGGCCACGTGGACCTCTCCGAGGTCAAGCGTATCGGTTACGGCAACGCTCAGGACATCGCGCGCGATATCCTTGGCCGGTTCGACGGTGGCGAATTTGACGTGGCTACGATCTTCTACGCGAAGTTCCAGTCCGTCATCGCACAGGTGCCGACGGCTCAGCAGATCATCCCTGCCGCCTATGAAAGCGAGGGTTCCGAAGACGCGGGCGAAAGCACGCTCTACGATTACGAACCCGACGAAGAGGCGATCCTTGCAGACCTTCTTCCGCGTGGTGTCGCAACCCAGATCTTTGCGGCCCTGCTGGAAAACGGTGCGTCCGAACAGGGCGCGCGGATGTCGGCAATGGACAACGCCACGCGCAACGCTGGCGAGATGATCGACAAGCTGACCATCGAATACAACCGCTCGCGTCAGGCCGTCATCACCAACGAACTGATCGAAATCATCTCGGGCGCCGAGGCGCTCTAAAGACACCCGGAGACGAAACATGGCAAACGCACAAGGCAAGATCACCCAGGTGATTGGCGCCGTGGTCGACGTTCAGTTCGACGACCACCTGCCGGCAATTCTGAACGCCCTGAACACCGACAACAACGGCAAGCGCCTGGTTCTGGAAGTGGCTCAGCACCTCGGCGAAAACACCGTCCGTACCATCGCGATGGACGCGACCGAAGGTCTGGTCCGCGGCCAGGCAGTCGAAGACACCGGCGCCCCGATCTCGGTGCCGGTCGGCAACGCGACCCTCGGCCGTATCCTGAACGTCATCGGCGAGCCGGTGGACGAAGGCGCACCGGTGAACGCGGATGAATACCGCGCGATCCACCAGCCCGCGCCCGAGTTCAGCGAGCAGTCGACCGAGTCGGAAATCCTCGTGACCGGCATCAAGGTCATCGACCTGCTGGCCCCTTACTCGAAGGGCGGCAAGATCGGCCTCTTCGGCGGTGCCGGCGTGGGCAAGACCGTTCTCATCATGGAACTGATCAACAACATCGCAAAGGTGCACTCGGGCTTCTCCGTGTTCGCCGGTGTTGGTGAACGGACCCGTGAAGGCAACGACCTTTACCACGAGATGATCGAATCCAACGTTATCAAGCCCGATAACCTGGAAGAGTCGCAGGTGGCCCTGGTCTACGGCCAGATGAACGAGCCTCCGGGTGCGCGTGCCCGTGTTGCCCTGACCGGCCTGACCCTGGCCGAACAGTTCCGTGACCAGTCGGGCACCGACGTTCTGTTCTTCGTGGACAACATTTTCCGCTTCACACAGGCGGGCTCCGAGGTGTCGGCTCTGCTCGGCCGTATCCCCTCGGCGGTGGGCTACCAGCCGACGCTGGCCACCGACATGGGCGCCATGCAGGAACGCATCACCTCGACCAAGACCGGCTCGATCACCTCGATCCAGGCCGTCTACGTTCCCGCGGACGACCTTACCGACCCCGCACCTGCAACCACCTTTGCGCACCTCGACGCGACCACGGTTCTCAACCGTGCGATCTCGGAACTCGGCATCTACCCCGCCGTGGACCCGCTCGACTCGAACTCGCGCCTGATGGACCCGCAGATCGTGGGCGAAGAGCACTACCAGGTGGCACGTGACGTTCAGGGTATCCTGCAGCGTTACAAGTCGCTCCAGGACATCATCGCCATCCTCGGGATGGACGAACTGTCCGAAGAGGACAAGCTGACCGTGGCCCGTGCCCGCAAGATCCAGCGCTTCCTGTCGCAACCGTTCGACGTGGCCAAGGTCTTTACCGGTTCGGACGGTGTTCAGGTTCCGCTGGAAGACACCATCACGTCGTTCAAGGCGGTTGTCGCCGGTGAATACGACCACCTGCCCGAAGCAGCCTTCTACATGGTTGGCGGCATCGACGAGGTGATCGCCAAAGCCGAGAAACTGGCCGCCGAGGCTGCCTGATCCAATCCACCGCATGGGGGCGCCTGCCGCGCCCCCGGCCTGAACGGAGGACAACATGGCAGAAACGATGCAATTCGACCTCGTGTCGCCCGAGCGCCGTCTGATGTCGGCCGAGGTGACCTCGGTTCAGATCCCCGGCGCGGATGGCGACCTGACCGCCATGCCGAACCATTCGCCGCTGATCACCACGCTGCGTCCCGGTATCCTGACGGTTGAAACCGAAAAGGGCACCGAACAGTTCGTCGTCACCGGCGGCTTTGCCGAAATCGGCGAGAGCCTGTCGGTTCTGGCGGAAAAGGCACTGCCGCGTGCGGACATGGATCAGGCCACCTACGAGGCCCTGGTCGACGAGGCACACCGCGTCTACCAGCAGACCAAGGAAACCGCCGAGCATCCTGGCTTGGTGGATGACGCGGTCAAGATGCTGCAAGACATGGTTGCCGTCGGCACCCATATCGGGCTGGACCCGAAACAGCCCTCGCTCTGAGGCGTCTGACAGACTATCCTGACAAGGCCCCGCCATCCGGCGGGGCCTTTCATTTTGTTTGTTTGGCCGCCGCCGGGCGGTATCGGGATTGCCTCTATGGACAAGAAACGCGGCGCTGTCTGGTTCATTCTTGCCACCATTCTGCTGGATGCCATCGGGATCGGACTGATCTTTCCGATCATGCCCGATCTGATGGAACGTGTCGGGGCAGGGGACACCGCGACCGGAGCGTTCTGGGGCGGTGTCCTGATGGCTGGCTATGCCGGTGCGCAATTCCTGTTTTCGCCTGCGATGGGGGGCATTTCCGACGCTCTGGGGCGCAAGCCCGTGCTCTTGTTCACCCTTGCGGCCTTGGCGGTCGACTATGTCATCATGGCCTTGGCCGGCAGCCTCTGGGTCCTGCTGGTCGGGCGGTTGCTGGCGGGCATCGCGGGGGCGACCTATATCACCGCAACGGCCTATCTTGCCGATATTTCCGCGCCCAAGGACCGCGCCGCGAATTTTGGCCTGATCGGGGCCACATTCGGGGTTGGTTTCATTATTGGCCCGGCCATGGGCGGCCTGCTGGCCGGGGTTCATGTGACCGCGCCCTTCTGGGCGGCGGCGGTTCTGGCGGCGGTCAACTTTTTGTTCGGCCTTGCAGTCCTGCCCGAAAGCCTGCCGGTCGAAAAACGCCGACGATTTGACCGACAGGATCTGAACCCTTTCGGCGCGATCCTCAAGGCGGCGCGCCTGCCGGGCCTGGGGCTGCCGCTGATCGGGCTGTTCCTGTTCGAGTTTGCCAATATGGTCTACCCGGTGCTTTGGGCCTTCTGGACGCGCGAGGCTTTTGGCTGGTCCTCGGCGCTGATCGGTTTGTCGCTTGCGGCCTATGGTGTTGGAGTGGTCATCACCCAAGGGGGGCTGATGCGGATCATGATCCCGCGTTTCGGGGAATGGCCGACCCTGATGCTTGCGGTTGCCGGTGGCGTCATCGCCTCAGTCGCCTATGGATTCATCTCATCGGCGTGGCTCTTGTGGGTGTTCCTGCCGTTTGCATGTCTTTCGGACATGGCTCCGCCCAATGCCACCGGTATTGCCTCGAACCTTGTTGAAGAGGACAGGCAAGGTTTGCTGCAAGGCGTCATCGCCAGCATGAGCGCCATTGCCGCGATCACCGCTCCGCTGATCGTCACCCCGATGTTCAAGACGTTCGCATCCCCGGAGGCGGCTATCTACCTGCCCGGCGCGCCTTTCTTGATGACTGCCGTGCTGCTCTTGCTTAGTGCGGTTGTTTTCTGGCCATTGCGGCCGGGAAAACCGGCGCCGGGGCCGGTCTGACCTTGCCCGGGCGCGGTTTCCCGCGCATCACCTTGAACTGCGGCACCTGTTCTGACAGGAGGCCAACGACCGTCCCGCCGGCCCGGCGGACCGCTTGGAAGAAGCTGAGCCATGATCTTTGACACAAGCGCGCTGTTGCGCGAATTCATTACGCTCTTGGTGGTGATCGATCCGATCGGCACCTTGCCGGTGTTTTATTTCGCGACGGCCACCGTGCCTGCGGCGCTGCATTGGCGTTTTGCCCTGCGCGCCGTCTTTGTGGCGTGGATCGTGTTGATGGGCTTTCTTGTACTGGGGCAGATCCTGCTCGAAGGGGTCGGCTTGCGCTTTGGCTCGTTCCAGATCGCAGGGGGCATTGTCCTGTTCCTTTTTGCGCTGACGATGATCTTTGGGGAATCCAAGGCCGAACGGGAAATCGAAGAGGCGGAACGCAGCGATCTCTCCGGGGCGATCTTTCCATTGGCCATGCCCAGCATCGCCTCGCCCGGCGCGATGCTGGCGGTTGTGGTCCTGACGGACAATCACCAGAATTCGATCCCGGACCAGATCATGACGGCCGGATTGCTGACGCTGGTTCTGGTTTTGACCTTGTGCCTGTTGTTGCTGGGGACGCTGCTCAAGCGGGTGCTTGGCAACTCAGGGGCCTCGGTGATCTCGCGGGTGATGGGGATCATCCTTGCCACGGTCGCGGTGGATGCAGTGCTTGGCGGGCTGGATGCCGTGGGCGTCCTGAATCTGACCGGCACAACCGGCCCGCTGTGATCGCGGCAGTCAAGCACGGTTCACAATTTCGCCCGATTGGACAATTATTGCCTGTGCGATGACACGAGGCAGGCCATGAAGAAACTGACGGGCAGCCGGATCGGGATCGATCAGGGCGACGAAGAAGTGTTTTCCGAATTCGCCACCGGTGGCTCTATGTGGACGGGCGACGGGTCGCGCGAACGTCGCAAAGCCGTCCGCTTTTCCGAGCCGTTTCGCGCGCCTCCTTCGGTTCAGGTGGCCCTGTCCCTCTGGGACATCGACCAAAGGGCCAATGTGCGGGCCGATGTCAGTGCCGAAGACATCACGCGTGAGGGGTTCGATCTAGTCTTTCGAACCTGGGCCGATACCAAGGTTGCCCGCGTCCGGATGAACTGGCTCGCCATTGGCGAGATCAAGAGCGAGGACGACTGGGATCTTTATTGATCCCCCAAGGGGGCGTCTCGGGCTTTGGCCCCACCCGCCGGGTGACGGCGGATCAGGGCCTGTTCATTCGCAAGAGTTACAGGATGCCTTCGTAGATCGGGCCCAGTGTATCGGTCTCGAACAACGACGAGACCGAGGTTCCGTTCCAGATGTTCAGGATCGCCTGGGCAAACATCGGAGCCGTGGGCAGGATGCGGATATTGGGCGCATCGGCAACCGGACCGGTGGGCTGAATCGAATCCGTAAGCACCAGAGACTTCATCACCGATTTTGTGACCCGCTCCACTGCCGGACCAGACATGACGCCGTGGCTGATGTAGGCGTGGACTTCGGTCGCACCGTGTTCCATCAGGACTTCGGCCGCCTTGCAGAGCGTTCCGGCAGTGTCACACATGTCGTCAACGATGATGCAGCGCTTGCCTTCGACATTCCCGATCACGGTCATCTCTGCGACTTCGCCCGGTTTTTCGCGGCGCTTGTCAACGATCGACAAAGGCGCATTGATCCGTTTGGCCAGTTCCCGGGCACGGGCCACGCCGCCGACGTCGGGCGAGATCACCATCACGTCCTCAAGCGTGTCGAACTGTTTCATGATGTCCAGCGCGAAGATCGGGCTGGCATAGAGGTTGTCCACGGGGATGTCGAAGAACCCCTGAATCTGGGCGGCGTGCAGATCCATTGTCAGGACCCGCTCGATCCCGGCCTCGGCGATCATGTTGGCGACCAGCTTGGCGGTGATCGGTGTACGCGCCTTGGTGCGGCGGTCTTGCCGGGCATAGCCGAAATAGGGGATCACGGCGGTAATCCGCGCCGCCGACGACCGGCGCAGCGCGTCGGCCATGATCAGCAGTTCCATCAGGTTGTCGTTCGCCGGGTTCGAGGTGCTTTGCAGCAGGAACATGTCCTCGCCGCGCACGTTCTCGAACACTTCGACAAAGATTTCCTGATCGTTGAAACGCTCGACCCTTGCATCGACAAGGCCAACGCTCATGCCGCGGTACAGCGACATGCGGCGGGCAATGGCTTCGGCCAAAGGTTTATTGGCGTTGCCGGCGATCAGTTTGGGTTCGATGACGGTGGGCATGGGAGGCGTCCTCGGAGCATGACGGATTCGTGACGATGTTGCGGTCCCGTTAGCATGCGCCTACGGTCTGCGCCAGCAAAGGACCCCGGAGGCGACACCATGGCTCACATCGATTACTTCTTCTCCACGATTTCGCCCTTTACCTATTTTGCGGGCACACGGCTGGAAGAGATTGCCGCGAAACATGGGGCGACCATTGCCTACAAGCCACTGGATATTCAGGCTCTGTTTGCCCGGACCGGCGGCACGCCCTTGCCGCAGCGTCACCCCAGCCGTCAAGCCTATCGCTTGCAGGAAATCGCGCGGACCTCGAAAAAGACCGGTCTGCCGGTGAACCCGAAACCGGCGCATTTCCCGACCAACCCGGCGCCGTCGTCCTATGCGATCATCGCGGCGCAAAAGGCGGGCGGCGGCGATCTGGGCAAGCTGGTGCATTCGATCCTTGCGGCCTGCTGGGCCGGGGAAAAGGACATTGCCCATGACGCGGTGATCAAGACATGTCTGTCCGAGGCCGGGTTCGATCCCGCGCTTGCTGACACGGGCCTTCTGGCGGGGGCGGAAACCTATCCGGCCAACCTTGAGGACGCGATCGAGAAAGGTGTTTTTGGCGCGCCGACCTATGTGGTGGACGATGGCGCCGTCTTTTGGGGCAATGATCGGCTGGACGATCTGGATGCCCATCTCGCGGGACAGCTGTAATGCGTGACGGCGGTTCCGGGATGGAGCTGCACTGGCGCACCTTGGGGCAGGGGGCGGCAGAGGTTGTGGCGCTGCATTGTGGTCTGGGGCAGGGCGGCATGTGGAAAAGCGCCGCGCAGCCCCTGGAAAGCCAATGCACGCTGCGCGCCCCTGATTTGCCCGGCCATGGCCGCAGCCCGGCCTTTCCCGATGGCGAAGACGTGCATGATGTGGCCACCGCCGCCGTTCGTTCGCATCTGGGCCCCGGTGTTCATCTTGCCGGCCACAGTTTCGGCGCAACGCTTGCGCTGCGCCTTGCGCTTGAGGCACCCGAAAAGATTGCCTCGCTTCTGCTGATCGAACCGGTTTTCTTTGCGGCCGCCGCGGACAGCGTGCTGAAGCGCGAGCATAAGGCCGCCGAAGACGCGCTGTATGAGCAGGTCGATGCGGGCAACTTGCTGGAGGCGGCAAGGGGTTTCAACCGCCTTTGGGGCGGCGGGGTGCCTTGGGACAGCTTCCCGGAAAAGGTGCAAAAGGCGATGGCCGTGCAGATGCCCTTTGTCCGGGCGACAGAGCCGTCGCTGTGGCAGGATGCTGCCGGAATGCTGGCCCCGGGCGGTTTGGAACGGCTGAGCTTTCCTGTGACCTTGCTGCGCGGTGCGCAAACCGTTCCGATCATCCCCGAGGTGCATCGTGGCCTGATGGCGCGCCTGCCACAGGCATCTGAAACGGTTGTGGGCGGGGCCGGTCACATGGTGCTGACCTCTCATCCCAAGGCGGTCACTGCCGCGCTGGCCAGTCAATTGCCGACGTCATAACCCGCACGGCGGGTTACTTTTTGCCGATCTTCGGTTCGGTGCCCGCGCGCAGGCGGGCAATATTGGCCGAATGGCGCCACCAGACCAGCACCGCCAAAAGGATCGCACTGACGATCATTTCGGTGCGCCCGGTCAACAGCAGCCAAACCGGAGCCGAGGCAGACGCCACCAGCGCCCCGACCGAGGAAATCCGCGAAAGGAAGGCACCCGCCAGCCAACTGGCACAGCACAACAGACCCACGGGCCAGGCCAGTGCCAGCATCAGGCCCAGGAAAGTCGCCACGCCCTTGCCGCCCTTGAAGCCCAGCCAGACCGGGAAGCAATGTCCGAAAAAGGCCGCAACACCTGCGGCCTGCACGGCAAAGCCGTCGGCCTCGAAGGCACGTGCGATCAGCACCGCCGCCGCGCCCTTGCCACCGTCCAGCAGCAGGGTCGCCAGCGCGGCCCCCTTGTTGCCGGTACGCAGCACGTTGGTCGCGCCGATGTTGCCCGAACCGATCTTGCGCAGGTCGCCCAGCCCCATCGCCTTGGAAATCAGCACGCCAAAGGGGACGGAGCCCAGCAGATAGCCAAGAGCGGCCCAAAGGATCAGCCCGCCGCTCATGCCGAAAATACCCTTTTGCCGCCAACCCATGTGCCCAAAACGCGGCCTTGCAGGCGCCCCCCGTCAAACGGCGTGTTCTTGGATTTCGACCGCAGCTGGAACCGGTCCAGCACAATGGGTTTGTCGGCGTCGAACAGGACAAGGTCAGCGGGCGCGTCCTTGGCGATCCGTCCGCAGTTCAGGCCCAGTCGGCGCGCCGGATTCAACGACAAGGCACGGAACAGCGTCGGCAAGTCCAGCTCGCCGCCGTGATACAGGCGCAGCAACACCGGCAACATGGTCTCCAGCCCGACAGCACCGCTTGCGGCCTCTTCGAAAGGCAGGCGCTTGCTCTCTTCGTCCTGCGGGGTGTGATAGCTGCCGATCATGTCGATCAGCCCGGTTCGGACCGCTTCGACAACGGCCTGCCGGTCCTCTTCAGAGCGCAGCGGCGGCGTGACCTTGAAGAAGGTGCGATAATCCGCCACGTCCATTTCGTTCAGGGTCAGATGGTGGATCGAGATCCCCGCCGTGATGTCGAACCCGTTTTTCTTGGCGCGCTCCAGCGCGGGCAAAGCGCGCGCGGTGGTGATCTTGTCGGCATGATAGCGGACGCCGGTCATTTCGACCAAGGCGATGTCACGATCCAGCCCCATCCGTTCGGCCATGGGGGATACCGACGGCAGGCCGCGCAGGCTGGCAAATTTTCCCGAGGTCGCGGCCGCGCCCTTGGACAGGCCGGGATCCTGTGGATGACCGACGATAAGCGCGTTGAGAGATCGCGCATAGGTCATGGCCCGGCTGAGAACCTTTGTGTCGCTGACCACGTTGTTGCAATCGGTAAAAGCAACAGCCCCGGCGTCCATGAGAAACCCGATTTCGGTCATCTCGCGGCCTTCGAACCCCTTGGTCAGGGCCGCCATGGGCAGCACGTTGACAGGGGCCTCTTCGATCGCGCGGCGGCGGATGAATTCCAGTGCCTCTGGCGTGTCGATACAGGGCAGGGTGTCAGGGCGCGTGACCATGGTGGTCACCCCGCCCGCCGCAGCCGCCTGTCCGGCACTGCCATAGCTTTCTTTGTGCCGCTCGCCGGGTTCGCCGACCTTGACGCCCATGTCCACGATGCCCGGCGCAAGAAAGGCATTGCCCGCGTCGATCCGCTCGGGCGCAAGGCCGAGGCCGCTCAGCAGGCCTTCGACATCTGCGTCCTGCGGCAGGATCTCGGCGATGGTTCCGTCTTTGATCAGAAGGGCGCCGGGGGTGATCACTCCGGCTTCGGGGTCGATCAGGCGGGCGTTGTGGATCAGGGTCTTTGTCATGCGTGGCCTCGTGGGCGGGCGGCCTCGATCCGGGCAATGGTTGCCTTCGGGTCGGCCTGGAATTTTATGAGATGTTTGTCGCCGCTTTTGGTCACGACCTGAACGGCGGCACCAATGGTGCGCAGCTTGGCGATCTGGTCGAACGGCACGATGCGGTCTGCCGGGCCTTTCAGCGCGGTATCGGTCAGATGCCAGCGGTGGCCCAGTTCCTCGCCCATCAGATACCAGCCGCGCAGAGCCACGGCAGCCAGCCCGCCGATGGCGCCGGTCCAGACATGCGGATTGCCCGCAGCCCAGAGTATCGCCATGCCGGCCGCCATGGCCACGGCGGCCATGATCCAGTGGGTGCGAATATAGGTGGCCCGGTCCGGGGCAAATTCCGTCATGCCTCTCCCCGCTGGATCTTGCGCATCAGGGCATAAACCTTGCGCGCGTCGTCGATGTCATGAAACCCGATGGAGGTTTCGTAGCTGCCTTTCTTGCCGCGCCGCCATTCCGAGGCAAAGATCACCGAGCCTGGGGTATTGTCCTCGAAGGTCAGACGGTTTTCGGCGGTGATGGGATAGCTTTTCAACTGCCTGCCGCGCAGGGGCACGTTGGTTGCGATGAATCCGCGCTTGTCGGTCAGGGTGTACCACGTGTTTCGCCGCAGAAAGGGGCGGCCCAGCAGCGGCCAGGTGATGATCCCGAGACCGACCATGAAATGCAGCGACCCGAACAGCCAGAAAATTCCGCCTGCCCCCGCCGCCATGACCATCCAGAACAGCGCGAACCCCGCAAAGAAGGTGCCAAAGACCATCAACACGACGTCGCCGATGCCGATGCGGATGCCGGTGCCGGGGCGGCCCTGCCACAGGATACGTTCTCCGGGGTCGAGCAGGCCGTCCCAGCCTGCGGGCGGGGCGATTGCCGCGGGTCGATCGGTCGCGCCGGTCATATCAGAGCCAGCCAAAGCACGACGGCCAGCACAATGGCCAACGCCGCGAGGATGAGTTTCAGCACGGGAGAATTGCCGCTGGCCGATGGGGCGGCGCTGGCCGATCCGACCTGGCCCTTGGCGGCGCGGGACGTGGGGCTGGCCCCGCGCGCGGTGGGGCGGGCCTCGCCATAACTGCCAATCATCCTCAGCGGGGGCGCAATGGTCAGCATCTGCGACGTGCCGCCAAAGGCCTGCGGCGGCAGAACGATCACATGGCCTTGCAGCGCGTCGATGCGGTCGCGATCCGCTCCAAGCGCGCGGGCCGGCACGTCATAGGCCGACGAGAGATATTGCGACAGGCGCATGTCGCCCAGATCCCGGAGCGCGACCACGTCGACAAAACTCTCGCGCAGCGTGGTTGCGCCAAGCGCATATTTCAGCGGCCATTCGCCGGTGCCGGCCATCTGGGTGAACCGCTGGACTGCCTCGGGCGGCAGGTCGAGGTGGACAAGGTGCAGCGTCGCGCCATCCGATCCGTTGACCTGAACCTGTGTCACGCGATGACCTCCTTCGGGCGCGCCCGGAGGTTGCGCGCCAAAAGGTCCATCGAGGCCATGCGCACGGCAACACCCATTTCCACCTGATCCTGAATCACCGAACGGTTGATATCATCGGCCAGCGTCCCGTCGATTTCGACACCGCGGTTCATCGGACCGGGGTGCATCACAATCGCATCGGGTTTGGCGTGCGAGAGTTTCTCGGCGTCCAGTCCGTAACGATGGTAATATTCCCGTTCCGAGGGGATGAACCCGCCGTCCATGCGTTCCTTTTGAAGGCGCAGCATCATCACCACGTCCACGTCCTTGAGACCCTCGCGCATGTCGTCGAAGACCTCGACGCCAAAAGCCTCGATTCCGGAGGGCATCAAGGTCGATGGGCCGACAAGGCGGATGCGGTTTTCCATCTTATGCAGCAGAAGCAGGTTCGACCGTGCCACGCGGCTGTGCGCGATGTCGCCGCAAATGGCGATCGACAGCCGGTGCAGGCGGCCCTTGGCGCGGCGGATCGTCAGCGCGTCCAGCAAGGCCTGAGTCGGGTGTTCGTGCCGCCCGTCGCCCGCGTTCAGCACCGCGCAGTTGACCTTTTGTGCCAGCAGGTCGACGGCCCCGGAATGCGGGTGGCGCACCACCAGAAGATCAGGGTGCATGGCGTTCAGCGTCATGGCCGTGTCGATCAGGGTTTCGCCCTTCTTGATCGAACTGGCCTGCATCGACATGTTCATCACATCCGCGCCCAGACGTTTGCCCGCCAGTTCGAAGCTGGCCTGCGTGCGGGTGGAGTTTTCGAAGAACATGTTGATTTGCGTCAACCCTGCCAGCGCATTGGCGTGTTTGTCACGGCGGCGGTTGAAATCGACATATTGGTCGGAAAGGTCGAGGATCGTTGTGATCTCGTCCGGGCGCAGGGGTTCGATCCCCAGGAGGTGGCGGTGGTCGAAGCGCATTTTGATCCCTTGGCGGCGTTGTGACCTTTTAGGTAGGGCGGTCTTGCGGGGCAAGTGTTCCGGAGTCGCGCCTTTGGCGCGTTTTTGAGTATTTGGACCAAGAAGAAACGGGGGCGATTTTCTTCCCCTCTGGCGGGGCGTAAGATGATGGCCATGGATCAGGGACTCGACTGGTACGCCGCGAAGGCGCTTTTGGAATGGCAGATGGAAATGGGGGTGGACGAGGCGATCGTCGACGCGCCCGTGGACCGGTTTGCCGCCGAGGCGGAACTGAAGGCGCGCCATGCCGAGCGCGCGAAGAAGCCGGGGGCGGCGCCGGGTGGAGCGCCCGTGCCCGAACCCGAGGTGGATCCGGTTGCCGAAGCACGCATGCTGGCCAAGGGGGCTGCGGATCTGGATGGGTTGCGCGGGGCGCTGGAGCAGTTTGAACATTGTGCTTTGAAACGTGGTGCGCGCAGTCTTGTTTTTGCGGATGGTGTGCCCGGGGCGCGGGTGATGCTGGTGGGCGAGGCGCCGGGGCGGGACGAGGATTTGCAGGGCAAACCTTTTGTCGGTCGTGCCGGCCAGTTGCTGGACAAGATGCTGGCCGCCATCGGGCTGAGCCGAGCCGAGTCTGTCTATATCACCAATGTGCTGCCTTGGCGGCCACCGCAGAACCGCGATCCGAGGCCCGACGAGATTGCCATGCTGATGCCTTTCCTGCACCGCCATATCGCGCTGGCCGATCCCGATCTTCTGGTCATCATGGGCAATACCTCGGCTCAGGCGTTGCTGGGGCGGCGGGGGATCACGCGATTGCGCGGCACCTGGACCGAAGCCGCTGACAGGCCGGCGCTGCCGATGTTGCACCCGGCCTACCTTTTGCGGAACCCGCAGGCGAAACGCGAGACCTGGGCCGACCTGTTGTCGCTTCGGGCGAAACTGAAAGGGTTGTCATGATCGTAGATCCTATCTTGCTGCTGGCCTTCGTGCCTGCGGGGCTTGCGCTGAACCTGACGCCGGGGCCGGACATGATGTTCTGCCTGGCGCAGGGGCTGCGGGGCGGGGCGCGCTGCGGCTGGGCGGCATCGACCGGGGTTGCTTTGGGCGGCATGGTGCATGTCCTGTTGGCCGGGCTGGGATTGGGCGCATTGGTGGCCGCGCTGCCGGGGGCCTTTGACGTGATCCGCTGGGGCGGGGCCGCCTATCTTGCGTGGATCGCGTGGAAAACCCTGCGCACGCCGATTGCGGGCAGTGACGCGCCGGCGCTGACACCTTCCAGGGCGATGCGGCAGGGCTTTGTCGTCAATATCACCAACCCCAAGTTCATCCTTTTCGTGCTGGCCTTTGTGCCGCAGTTCATCGATCCCGCGCTGCCGGTCCTGCCGCAGTTCCTGATCTATGGCCTGTTGATGTCCGCAGGAGGGGTGGTGATCAACGGGCTGGTGGGCCAGTTTTCGGGTGCCATGCGGCGGCATCTGCGCGGCGGGTCGCGCACCGAACGTGGCCTGCGTTATGCCTGTGCAACGCTTTTTGGCGGTCTGGCGCTGCGTCTTGCGGCCTGAGCGGCGCTTGACTTCACCGGTTGGCTGCCGACAGTGCCGGTGATCTACAAGCGCAGGAGTTCCGCATGTCCCGCATCGACGAAAGCAAGGCATTCATTCCGGTCCGAATCGCCATTCTGACCGTGTCCGATACCCGCGGGCTGGCAGAGGACCGTTCCGGCGACACGCTTGTGCAAAGATTGGCCGATGCGGGTCATATTCTGGCAGATCGCAAGATCGTGAAGGACGAGCGCGGCGAGATCGCCGACTGCCTGCGCGGCTGGATCGCAGACCCGAACGTGGATGTGGTGATTTCGACCGGCGGCACCGGTCTGACCGGGCGCGACGTGACGGTCGAAGCGCATCGCGACGTCTATGAAAAGGAAATCGACGCTTTCGGGACGGTCTTTACCATGGTTTCCTTCAATAAAATCGGCACCTCAGCGGTGCAGAGCCGTGCCACCGGGGGTGTTGCGGGCGGCACCTACCTGTTTGCGCTGCCGGGCAGCACCGGGGCTTGCAAAGATGCCTGGGACGAGATCCTCTCGCTTCAACTGGATTACCGGCACCGCCCCTGCAATTTCGTCGAGATTTTCCCCCGCCTGGACGAACACCAGCGACGGAAGTGATCGCGACCTGCGTATAAGTGCGTAGGGTTGGCAACAATCTGCTCCCTTCTATTTCCTGAGGGGACGTCCGCGGAGATGATTTGAACCATGCGCTTTCTGCGAAAGAGCCTGACCGGGCTGTTCCTTGTGTCGGTCACCCTTGGTCTGATGGCCTATGCCGGGATCATGGTGCGCGATGCCGTTCTGGCGCGCATGGCCGCCGAGGCGCGTGTGCCGCAGGCGCGTGAGCGGGTCTTTGCGGTCAACGTTCTGCCGGTGACATTTGAAACCGTGACGCCGGTGCTGACCTCTTTCGGAGAAGTGCAAAGCCGCCGGACGCTGGAAATCCGCGCGGCTTCTTCCGGGGCGGTCGTCGAACTGGATCCGGCTTTTGTCGAGGGAGGGCAGGTCACGGCAGGTCAGGTGCTGGCGCGGATCGACCCGGCTGATGCGCAGGCGGCGCTGGACCGTGCGGAAAGTGATCTGCTGGATGCAAGCGCCGAGGTGCGTGAGGCCGAACGCGCTCTGGAGATCGCCCGCGACGAACTGTCTGCGGCTGAAGAACAGGTGGTCTTGCGCGAAACGGCCCTGCGGCGCCAACGCGACCTGCTGGATCGCAATGTGGGTACGGCGGCCGCGGTCGAAACCGCCGAGCTTGCCTTGGCCAGCGAACGTCAGTCGGTCCTGACACGGCGGCAGGCGGTGGCCACCGCCGAGGCCCGGATTGATCAGGCCGCAACCCAATTGCGCCGGGCTGAAATCGCCCGTGACGAGGCGCAACGCAGGCTGGATGACACTGAAATCCGCGCCCAGTTCGGCGGCACCCTGTCGGATGTGACCGTCGTTGCGGGGCGTCTGGTGTCGACGAACGAACAACTGGCGCAACTGGTCGACCCGCAAGCGCTTGAGGTGGCGTTCCGGGTGTCGACCCAGCAATACGCCCGCCTTCTGGATGGGGATGGCGGGATACGTCAGGCACCGGTGACGGCGACGCTGGATTTCTTCGGCACCAATATTTCGGCTCAGGGGCGGATTTCCCGTGATGGTGCGGCGGTTGGCGCCGGTCAGACGGGGCGGCAACTGTTTGCGACGCTGGATGCGCCGCGCGGCTTCAAACCGGGCGATTTCGTGACTGTGACAATCAACGAGCCACAACTGGACGGCGTTGCACGTTTGCCCGCCACGGCGCTGAACGCAGCGGATGAGGTTCTGGTCGTCGGGGCCGACGAAAGGCTGGAGGTTGTGCAGGTTCAATTGATGCGCCGACAGGGGGACGACGTGCTGATCCGCGGCGCAGACCTGCGCGGGCGCGAGGTCGTGGCGCAGCGAACACCGTTGCTGGGCGCTGGCATCAAGGTCAAGCCGCTGCGGACCGGCGTTGCGCCGGAACCGCCCGCCATGGTCGAACTGACAGAAGAGCGTCGCGCCCGGCTCAAGGCATTCATCGAGGCGAACACCCGCATGCCAGAGGCCGCCAAATCGCGCATCCTGTCACAGCTGGATCAACAGCAGGTGCCCGCCGAAGTTGTCGAACGTATCGAATCGCGGATGGGGGGCTGATCCATGGCGCGTGCTCTTCCTTCGGCGGCAGGCGGTCTCTTTGGGTATTTCGCGCGCCATCCCACGGTGGCCAATCTATTGCTGGTCATGATGTTGGCGGCGGGTGCCTTTGCCATCCCCAACATGCGGGCGCAGTTCTTTCCCGATGTGATCGTCGACGAAATCGACGTCGCGGTGTCATGGGACGGGGCAGGGGCCGAGGACGTGGATGCCGCCATCGTTCAGGTTCTGGAACCGGCGCTTTTGGCGGTGGACGGGGTGATCTCTTCCAGCGCGGTCTCGCGTGAGGGGCGCGCGGCCATCGAGCTGGAATTCGAACCGGGGTGGGACATCGCCCGTGCCGCCGATGACGTGCAACAGGCGGTGGATGCCATCACCACCTTGCCGGACGATGCAGACGAACCGACCGTGCGGCGCGGTGGCTGGCGTGATCGGGTGACCGATCTGGTCATCACGGGGCCCGTGGGGGTGGATCAACTGGCGCGGTTTGCCGATGAACTGGTCGTACGCCTGTTTGCCGAAGGTGTGACACAGACCACGATCCGGGGACTGTCCGCGCCCCGCACCGTGATCGAGGTGCCCACGCAGAACCTGATCGCCCACAACGTCACGATGAGCGAGATTTCGGATGCCATTGCCGCCGAGGTTCAGGCCGATCCTGCCGGCGACGTGGCCGGCGCAGGCGCGCGGGTGCGGACAGGGATCGAGAAACGCTCGGCCGAGGCGATTGCCGCGATCGTCTTGCGGTCCAACCCGGATGGATCCAACCTGACCGTTGGCGACGTGGCGCGCATCCGGGTGGAGGGGATCGACCGCGAGCGGAGCTATTTCGTGGGGCAGAACCGTGCGATTTCGATCCGGGTGGACCGGTCCGCCGGAGGGGATGCCATCGGCATTCAGTCGACGGTCGAGAAAGTGGCCGCCGAACTGACGGCCTCTCTGCCGGACGGGGTGAAGATAGATCTGATCCGCACGCGGTCAGAGGCGATCACCGGCCGTCTGAACATCCTGATCGACAATGCGCTGTCCGGTCTGGCGCTGGTTGTCATGCTGTTGTTCCTCTTTCTCAACACACGCACGGCCTTTTGGGTGGCGGCAGGTATTCCGACCGCGCTGCTATCGGCGATTGCGCTGATGTATGTGGCGGGACTGACGATCAACATGATCTCGCTCTTTGCGCTGATCATCACGCTGGGCATCGTGGTCGACGATGCCATCGTCGTCGGCGAACATGCCGACCATCTTGCGCGGCGCGGGCAGGGGCCCTTCGATGCCGCTGAAAACGCCGCCCGCCGTATGGCGTTGCCGGTATTTTCCGCCACTATCACAACGGTCATCGCCTTTTTCGGCCTTGTGGCCATCGGGGGCCGCTTTGGCGAATTGATCGCGGACATCCCCTTTACCGTCATCGTGGTGCTGATCGCCTCGCTTGTGGAATGCTTCCTGATCCTGCCCAACCACATGGCGCATGCGTTGAAACCGCGCGAAAAGCGCGGGGTGCGGATCTGGCGTGTCGGGTTGGGCGTGCTGGGCGTGACACTGATCGGTGTGCTGGCGGTGGCGCTGTCGACGCTTGCGGTATTGATGCTGCCCGTCGCTCTGGCTGGCCTGTGGTCGCAATTTGGCGCGCTGCCCGAGGCGCTGGGCGCATTGCGAACCGCATCCAATGACCTGCGCGCTTCGATCTGGGCCGAACTGCCTTGGCTTGTGGGCGGACTGGCCGCGTTGGTCGCGGTCAGCACGCTGCTTCGGCTGGTATTGATGCCGCGCGCGTCCCGGCAACCAATGATGCAGCAACTGTCCGATGGCGGCATCGACATGGCGTCGATCCTTGTCAACCGGGGCTTTCGCTGGATGCGGGAAAACCTGTTCCGCCCCTTTATGCGCGGCGTGATCGCGGCGCGCTATGCGGTGGTCGCGGTTGTCTTTCTTGCGCTGGCGACGCAGATCACCGCGTTCATCAATGGCGATGTGACCTGGCGGTTCTTTAACTCGCCGGAACAGGGTTCGGTGACTGGCAACTTTGCCATGTCCCCCGGTGCTACGCGCGCGGACACGTTGGAGCAAATGCGCCTGTTCCAGCAAGCGACCGAGGATTTGGGCCGTGAATATGCCGAACGATATGGCCGCAACCCGCTGGACTACGTGCTGGCCGAAATCGGCGGCAATGCGGGGCGGGCTCTGCCCGGGGCCGATACCAAGGACCCGGAGCAACTGGGCGCGATTTCGATCGAACTGATCGACGCCGACCTGCGCCCCTATTCCTCTTTTGCCTTCGTGGCCGAATTGCAGGACCGTGTGACCCGCCATCCGCTGACTGAAACGATTTCCTTCCGCGGCTGGCGCGGCGGCCCGGGAGGCGATTCGCTGGATGTTCAGTTCTACGGGGCCAATTCCGAAACGCTCAAGGCCGCGGCAGAGGACCTCAAGACCGCCGTTCTGCGCTTTCCCGAGGTGTCGGCGGTGGAGGACAACCTGTCGTATGACAAGGATGAGCTGATCCTTGACCTGACGCCGCAGGGGTTGGCGCTGGGCTTTGACATCGACAGCCTTGGCCGCACCCTGCGTCATCGGCTGGGCGGGATCGAGGCGGCGACTTATCCCGACGGTCCGCGTTCGGCTGAGATCCGCGTTGAACTGCCCGAAGCAGAGTTGACCGCCGATTTCATGGAGCGGATGCAGTTGCGGACCCCGGCGGGGAACTACGTGCCGCTTGCGGATATCGTGCGCGTTGAACGGCGTACCGGGTTCTCGACCGTCCGGCGTGAAAACGGGTTGCGCGTCGTTTCCGTCACCGGTGACATCTCTGAGGACGATGCAGCCCGAGCCGAGGCTATCGTCAAAGCCCTGCAAGAGGAAATCCTGCCCCAGATCGCCGAAGCCCGGCAGGTGGACTATCGCCTTGCGGGGTTGGCAGAGCAGGAAAACGAGTTCCTGACCGATGCCCGCAATGGTCTGATCATGGTGCTTTTGGGGATCTATCTTGTTTTGGCCTGGGTCTTTGCCAGTTGGACACGGCCGTTCGTCGTCATGGCCATCGTTCCTTTTGGGTTGATCGGCACGATATTCGGTCATGCCTTGTGGGACGTGCCGCTTAGCATGTTCACGGTGGTCGGCCTGCTGGGCATGACGGGTATCATCATCAACGATTCCATCGTCTTGGTGACGCAGATCGACGAATACGCCAAGGATCGCGGATTGATCCCCTCGATCATCGACGGTGCGGCGGACCGTTTGCGCGCGGTGTTCCTGACTACGGCCACGACGGTTCTGGGACTTGCGCCGCTGCTGTACGAAAGTTCGTCGCAGGCGCAATTCCTGAAACCCACGGTGATCACGCTGGTCTATGGGCTTGGGTTCGGGGTGGTTCTTGTTCTTGTGATCGTGCCCTCATTGGTGGCGATTCAACATGACGTGGGACAGCAGGTGGCGGCCCTGAAAAAGGGGCTGCGCTTCCGTGGCGAAGCCCTGCGAGGCGTGCTTGTGGCGGCATTGCTGGCGATGCTGGCGTGGCTGGGCGCGACGCTTGGCTATACCGGGGTGAGCGGGGACCTGTTGCCGGCGCTGGCTGTCGGCGGAATGGCGGACTTGCCGCCTGCGTTTGCCGCGTTGGCGCTGTTTCTGCTGGGGGCGTTGATCTTGCCCTTGGTGATCTATGTGCTTGTCGGGTTGGCCATCGCGCTTGGGCGGATCACCGGGAAACGCGCGCCGACATAAAACCGTGCGCCAGAAAAAAGGCCGGAACGACGTGTCCCGGCCTTTTGCATTCCGCGCGAAAGGTGGTTTGCCGTGTTACCCGGTACATCCCGTCATCTCGACCGGCATCCGCCCGCCAAGGATAGTGATCCGCAGCGAGGACCGGTCCAGCGCGAAGGTCTTGCCGGACATATGGGTCACGCGCGTTTCCGCGACCAGCTTGCCACCGCTCCACGAAGTCTTGGGGTCCGCGATCCAGAGATTGGGATCGGCGGCTTCGATCACGGTTTCCTCGTGGCCGGTGCCGCGTGGCATGGAAATTGCAACGCTGAGGCCCAGACCGTCGGAGCGCGGTGAAATCCGGCAGGATACGGCGGTCACACCGGCGTCCGTGGCACCGAAAGGCACATCGGCCATGGCGGCTGCGATCACCGGATCGGGTTTTTTGTGATCGGCCGGCAAGACGGCCGTCACCCGCAGGCGGTGTGGCAGGCAGACGTCCTTGCAGATGCCGATATCAATCACGCCGCCCAGACGCGCGTCCTGCCCGGCCTGTTTTGGGCGGATTTTCAGCGGCAGGATGACCTCATCCTTGTAACCGACTGACCGCATGCCCTCTTGCCAAAAGACGTGGGGCGCAGGCCAGTAAATGCCGATGGCGGCCATGTTGCGTGCCCCGCTCCAGTCGAATTGCGGCGGGATGCCCGCATCGCCGGGTGAGCGCCAATAGGTTTTCCACCCGGGGGCCAGCCTCAGGTGTAGGGCGGCCATGTGGTCGCCATTGGGCAAGCGCCAGCCGGGGCGCAGTTCGGCGTCGACCACGTCATCGTAGGACTGGGCGGCGGCAACCCCGGGCATCAGCGCCAGAAGAAGGATCAGAAGGGCGTGTCTCATGACCATTGGATGTGGCCTGTCCGGACTGAAATGAAAAGTCACGTTCCAGCGAAACAGGGTGTGACATGACGAAGATGTGACGGGCTTGCCAGTCCCGGCGCGGGCGGTCATGGTGCTTTTGTCCAACGCGAAAGGGAGGCCTATGACTGGCGCGACAGGAACCGCACCCACCAATCTGACCGGGCATCTTCTGATTGCCATGCCGGGCATGGGGGATCCGCGGTTCGAGCACAGCGTGGTCTTTATCTGCGACCATTCGGATGAGGGCGCGATGGGGCTGATCGTGAACAAGCCCAGCGATGACGTGGACATTCCGACTCTTCTGTCGCAGCTGAACATCGACTCGGCGGCTGACCTGTCACACCGCAGTGTGCATTTCGGCGGCCCGGTCGAAGTTGGACGCGGTTTTGTGCTGCATACGCCGGATTATCAATCGGTTGTGACCACGCTGGAGGTGCGTGACGACATCCACATGACCGCGACTCTGGACATCCTCGAAGATCTGGCCAGCGGCGAAGGTCCGAAGCAATGGATGATGATGCTGGGCTATTCCGGCTGGGCCGCCGGCCAACTGGAAGGCGAGATTGCCGAAAATGGCTGGCTGGTCTGTGACGCCGCGCCAGAACTGATCTTTGACCTTCCGGACATGGACAAGTGGGAAGCGGCGCTGAAGACACTGGGCGTTGCCGCACTGGCGCTGAGTTCCGCCGGAGGGCGTGCCTGAAGGCGTCGGGACGGGACTCGGCCCCTGCGGGACCATCGCCCGCCCGCCAGCCCTCGGTTGGCGTTTCGCACCACGGCTTGGCAGGGCGAAGCTGACGCCCGTTCCGTCCATGCGGCGCTTAGCGGTCTGCGGCGGCGCGGCTGAGACGGTCGTTGATGGCCACTCCAAGGCCCACATGCGGGATGGGTGAAACTGCGATGGTTTGTGCCTGCCCGTCGTCCAGCCGATGCAGATACTCAAAAAGGTTCGCGGCGGCCTCGGTCAGGTCGGCCTCGGCCGACAGGTTCAGGTCGCAATCGACCTTGCCAAAGCCAAGCCGTGCCTCACCCGGTTCGAAATCCACCGCGTTCAGGCGCACCCGGGCGCGTGGCGCATAATGGGAACGGGTCTGCCCTGGGGCCGTGATGCCATCGGTCTCGCGGCGCAATGCGATCCGGGTGCCCAGCACCGCGCTGAGCGCCTCTTCGGTGACGCCGCCGGGGCGAAGCAGGGTGGGTGTGCCGGTAAGGCCGAGAATCGTTGATTCAAGACCCACGGTGCAGGGGCCGCCATCAACCACGGCTTCGATCCGGTCGCCAAGGTCGTTCAGCACATGGTTGGCGCGGGTCGGGCTGATCTGGCCGGACCGGTTGGCCGACGGTGCGGCCACCGGCCCGCCAAAGGCGCGCAGCAATCCCTGTGCCACCGGCGCGGCGGGCAGGCGGATGGCAAGGCTGTCCAGACCGGCAGTCACCAGCCGTGACACCGGCGCGCCGTCGCGCAGTGGCAAGACAAGGGTCAGCGGCCCCGGCCAGAAGGCCCGTGCCAGCGCCTCGGCCTCGGCGCTCCAGACAACCAGTGCCTTGGCGGCCTCGATATCGGCCACATGAACGATCAGTGGATTGAACTCGGGCCGGCCTTTGGCCGCGTAGATACGCGCCACGGCCTGATCCTGCGTGGCGTCGGCGCCAAGGCCATAGACCGTCTCGGTCGGAAAGGCGACCAGATCGCCCTGACCGAGAAGCTCGGCCGCGCGGGTCAGATCGCGGGTACTGGCGCTGAGATGAAGGGCAGGCATCGCGGGGATCCCCTGATGACGCGGCGTTCCGGTTGAAGCGTGGGCGATGCACGGTACGTTCACCCTCGCGTTGCGCGCGTGCTACAAGAGCAGAGCGTGCTTGCCAAGCCGGAGGAGACCCCCATGCCCTATCGTGCGCCGATCGATGCCTACATGCGGCTTTTGCGCGACGTTGTCGGATACGATTCCGTTGCCCGGACCGAGCGTTTCGCCGAAGCGAATTCCGAAACCGTTGCCGCCGTTCTGGGCGAGGCGGGGAAACTGTGCGAAGACGTGCTGTCCCCGTTGCAGCGCAATGGCGACCTTGATCCGGCGCGGCTGGAAAACGGCGTTGTGCGGACCTCGAAAGGCTATGCCGAGGGGTATCGCGCGCTGGCCGAAGGCGGCTGGATCGCGACTTCGGCACCGGAGGAGTTCGGCGGCATGGGGTTGCCGCTGACGGTGACGACCTGCATCAATGACATGATGGGGGCCGCCTGCCTGTCGATCCAGTTGAACCCGCTGATGACGCAAGGTCAGATCGACGCGCTGGAGCATCACGCCAGCGACGCACTGAAGGCGCTGTACCTGCCCAAGCTGATTTCCGGAGAATGGGCGGGCACCATGAACCTGACCGAACCGCAGGCCGGTTCGGACGTGGGCGCGCTGTCGTCCAAGGCCGTGCCCAACGGCGATGGCACCTACGCGATCTCCGGGCAAAAGATCTATATCTCCTGGGGCGACAATGACTTTACCCAGAACGTCTGCCACCTTGTCTTGGCGCGCCTGCCTGATGGCGTGCCTGGCACCAAGGGGATCAGCCTGTTTCTCGTGCCAAAGCTGATCCCGGACGAAAACGGCAATCCGGGTGTCGCCAATGATCTCAAGGTGGTCAGCCTTGAACACAAGATGGGCCTGCACGGTTCGCCGACCTGCGTGATGCAGTACGATGGCGCGAAGGGCTGGCTGGTGGGGGAACCCCACGACGGGATGCGCGCCATGTTCACCATGATGAACAATGCCCGCCTTGGCGTGGGTGTGCAGGGGGTCAGCGTCGCCGAAGGCGCGCTTCAGCACGCGCTGGCCTATGCTCAGGAACGCAAACAGGGGCGTTCCCCCGAGGGGACGATCATCGGTCACGCGGATGTGCGGCGCATGTTGGCGACGATGAAGGCCGAAACCTTTGCCGCGCGGGCGATTGCGTTGTCTCTTGCCGTGGCCATCGACATGGGCAACGCCAGCGGCGACGCCGAGTGGGTGTCGCGCGCCGCGCTCTTGACGCCGATTGCCAAGGCCTTTGGCACCGAAACCGGTATCAAGGTGGCGAATCTTGGCGTTCAGGTGCATGGCGGCATGGGGTTCATCGAGGAAACCGGCGCGGCGCAATACCTGCGCGACGTGCGAGTGACGGCGATCTACGAAGGCACCAATGGCATTCAGGCCATGGATCTTGTCGGGCGCAAGATGATGGACGGTGGCGAGGCGATCTTTGCCCTGCTGGATGAGATCGAAACCGGTGCCGAGGCGGCGCGGGGCACGATCCCCGATCTGGCCGAGCCGGTCTGGCAGGCGGCAGAATCGCTGCGCGAAACCACCGAGGCGCTGGTCGCCCGCGATATGGGCGACCGTTTCGGCGGTGCCGTACCCTATCTGATGGGATTCGCGCGTGTTCTGGGGGCGCATTTCCACCTGAGGGCGGCCATGGCGGCCCCGGACAGCGCCGATGCCCGGCTGGCGGCGTTCTATATTCAACGCCTATTGCCGGAACACGCCGGTTTGCTGGTCGAGGCGCGTTCGGATACCGCCGCGCTGGCCGACATCCTTACAGACGATCTGGTGGCGTGATGGACGGCGCAGCACAGGCGATCCGCTATCCTTGGGAAGAGCCACCCGCCCCGGGCGAGGCAATCGAACTTGCCGAGGGGGTGCTGTGGATGCGCCTGCCGCTGCCGATGAAGCTGGACCACGTCAATGTCTATGCATTGGACGATGGCGATGGCTGGACCGTGGTCGATACCGGCTTTGCCTCGAACAAGTCGCGCGGACTCTGGACGGATCTGATGGCGGGTCCACTTGGGGGCAAGCCGGTGCGCCGGGTGGTGGTCACGCATCACCACCCCGATCACGTCGGGCTGGCGGGCTGGTTCCAGTCGGCGCATGGCGCTGAACTGGTGACAACGCGCACCGCATGGTTGTTTGCGCGGATGCTGCAACTGGACACGCAGGACAGGCCGACCGAAGAAACCCTCGCCTATTGGCGCGGTGCGGGTATGCAGCCAGAGATCCTTGCTGAACGCATGGCCGAACGGCCCTTCAACTTTTCCGACTGCGTCGCGCCTTTGCCGCTGGGGTTCACCCGCATCCGGCAAGGCTCTGTCGTTCGGGCAGGGGGGCGGACATGGGACGTGCACATAGGCAACGGCCATGCGCCGGAACATGCGACGCTGTGGTCGCGCGATGATGCGCTGGTTTTGTCCGGCGACCAGATCCTGCCCTCGATCAGTTCCAACCTCGGCGTCTATGCCACCGAACCCGAGGCCGACCCTGTTGCCGACTGGCTGGAGGCCTGCGAACGGCTGGCAGCCCTGGCCCGGCCCGAACATCTGGCCATGGGCGGCCACAAGCTGCCCTTTACCGGATTGCCGCTGCGCATGGCGCAGTTGATCGAGAATCACCACAGCGCCCTGAACCGCCTTCATGCCTATCTGGCAGAGCCGCATTCGGCAGGGGAGTGTTTCCCACCGCTATTCAAACGCCGGATCGGACCTGCGGAGTATGGGCTGGCACTGGTCGAAGCCATGGCCCATTGCCTCCACCTTTGGCACGAAGGGCGTGCAACCCGCGAACGTCGCGCCGATGGTGCATGGGTTTTTCGGGCGGTTTGAGGCGCGCGCCTGCTCACATCTGCGTGCTTCTGCCGCAGGCGCGACATCCTGGCGTCCAGGGGCGCGTGACAGGGGCGCGGAATTGCGCTAACCCCATACGGAACGCAACCACTGGACAGGCCGCAGGACACCAATATGGCTGAGCACAAGCACGGAAGCATGGACATCACCGTTCAGGAGAAGACCTTTGAGGGCTTCATCAATTTCACGATCCGCAGCGTGATCGTGATCCTCTGCATTGTCATCTTCATGGCGATCTTCAACTCCTGATCAGGAAAACCGCCCGTCTGGGTGGGGTAGGGTGACGTGATGAACAGACGTGCGGCGATGACGGCGCTGGGGTCGTCGATTCTGGTGGCTGGCTGTGCAGGCAGCATGTCTGGCCCCGATTCCAGCCCGGCAGAAGCGGCCGCCGCCGCATACCGTCACCCGGGAGAGCCGGAGATCATCCTTTACACGATGATCAACAACCGCACCGGCGCGGGCGCGCATTCGTCCATGCTGATTAACGCGCCGTCGCAGCGCGTGATCTATGACCCCGCCGGATCGGTTCGGTTTTCCAGCGTGCCAGAGATCGGCGATGTCCTTTACGGGATCACGCCGCAGGCCAAGCAATTTTTCGAAAGCGCACATGCCCGCAGCACCTACAGGATGCTGGCGCTCAGCCGCCCTGTTGACGGGGCCGTGGCTGAACTGGCGCTGAAACTGGTGCGGGAAAAGGGGCCAGCCGGGCCGGCGCTGTGTTCCAATGCCGTGTCGGATGTTCTTGGCCAGCTGCCGGGGTTCGAACCGCTGCGCGGGATCTGGACGCCGAAGAAGCTGGCAAACGGCTTTGAAAAGCTGCCCAATGTCACCCGCCGCGTGCTCCGCGAAGATGACGGTGACGACAAGGATGCCGCGATTGCCCAGCTGGAAGCAGGCAAAAAGAAACAGAACCAGCCCTAGGCTGGTTCAGAACGGCAACCAGGCGCCTGCGATCATGACTATGGCGCCTGCGGCAACCGCGCCGTAAAGGCTCTTCCAGACATATCCGACAATCAGCGCAGCCGCCGCGGCAACAAGGCGCAGGGGATCTGTTTCGCCGCCGGTTGCGGTGGGCCAGACGACCAGCGGCGCCACCAGTGCGGGCATCACCGCAACGGCGGTGTAGCGCAGGTGTCGCAACAGCCAGTCCGGCATCGCACGGTCGCCGACCAGCCCCAGAAAGACAAAGCGCAGCCCGAAAGAGCCAAGCCCCATTCCGATGATGACGATCCAAAGGTCATTCATGCGCCCGGTCTCCGGTCTGCGGGCAGGCCGGCGCGACGCTCGATTTCTGCCCCTGTCATCATTCCTGCCACTGCCCCGACGATCAGCCCAAGGTTATAAGGCAGGAACGCAAAAAGCAGCGCCATGATCGCCGCGACAAAAGCCGCGGCACGGTGCGCGCCGGTCCGCAAGGCCGGGGCAAACAGTGCGATAAAGGCGATGGGCAGGACAAAATCCAACCCCAGTTCGGGCGGCACCGCCTCGCCCAGCCAGGCACCTGCAAGCGTAAACAAATACCACGGCGGACAGATCGGCGTGGCGACCCCCATGAAAAAGGCGAATTTTTGCGCCACGGTCTGCTGCGGGCGCTCTTCGAAGTCGATCACCGAGGCGGCATAGGTCTGGTCGACGAGGAAATAGGCGACGATCACCCTCTTCCACAGCGGCAGTGGGCCAAGGTGTGGCGTGATCGAGGCAGAGTACATCACCATGCGCAGGTTCACCGTCATGGCCGAAACCAGAACGACGACGGTTGGCGCGTTGTCCTGCATCAGTTGCACGGCTGTAAACTGTGCCGCACCGGCAATGACGACAATGGAAAACATAAGTGTTTCAAAGACGTTCAGCCCGGCGTCGGTGGCCACGACGCCAAACAGCAGGGCAAAGGGTCCGACGACGAACAGGAAGGGCACGCCGTTCCGCACACCCCGCCAATAGCTTGACATCACCTCTGTCCCGTCCATGACTACACCCCTAACGCCGCAGTTCGCCCTATCCTTGCGAGAGGCCAGATGCAATCACCCGCTGACAGCACCGAGACCGACATTTCCTCCGAATACCTGATCACGCCCGACCCGCGGGCGCCGCGCTTGACCCGTGCGGTCACGGGTTTCGACCAGACCGGAGCCGAGGTCGAAATATCGGTGGTCGAAGAACGCCCGCTGACGATTTTCCTGAATCGCCAAGAGGTTGTGACCGCCATGACCATCGGGGACTACCCCGAATACCTTGCGGTCGGTTTCCTGCGTAATCAGGGCATGTTGGCCGATGGCGAAGAGATCACCGGCATCGACTATGACGAAGATCTGGAAACGGTCGTCGTGCGGACGGCCTCGCAGACGACCTATGAAGAGAAGATGCAGAAAAAGACCCGCACCTCTGGTTGCGCGGTCGGCACCGTTTTTGGGGACATGATGGAAGGGCTGGAACAGGTCCGCCTGCCCGCGACAGAGGTGCGAAGTTCTTGGCTTTATGAGCTGGCGCACAAAATCAACACGACGCCTTCGCTATATCTCGAGGCGGGGGCGATCCACGGCACGGTGCTGTGTCAGGGCGACCGTCCGCTGGTCTATATGGAGGACGTGGGCCGTCACAACGCCGTCGACAAGATCGCAGGCTGGATGTTCCGCGAAGGCGTGCCGGCGCATGACAAGATCCTGTATACCACCGGGCGGCTGACTTCGGAGATGGTCATCAAGACCGCTCTGATGGGTATTCCGGTGCTGGCGTCGCGGTCAGGTTTTACCGCCTGGGGCGTGGAAATCGCCCGACAGGTCGGGCTGACCTGCATCGGCAGGATGCGCGGCAAGCGGTTCACCTGCCTGTCCGGGGTGGAACGGCTGGTGCGCGATGTCGATCCGGACAGCGTGCCCGACGAAGGCCGCAAGCATCGCCGCAAAAGCGCGGAGGCGGAATGAAACAACCGGTTGGCGTGATCCTTGCGGGTGGGCAGGCCACGCGCATGGGGGGCGGGGACAAGGCCTTGCTGACCCTTGGCGGTCAGACTTTGCTGTCCCGCGTCATCGACAGGCTGTCACCGCAGGTGGCTGCGCTGGCGTTGAATGCCAATGGCGCTCCCGAGCGTTTTGCCAGCTATGGTTTGCCCGTGGTGGCCGATACGATCCCGGATTTTGCAGGCCCCTTGGCAGGCGTGCTGGCAGGATTGGACTGGGCGGCAGCACAGGGGGCCGATACGCTGGTCAGCGTAGCCGCGGATACGCCCTTTTTTCCATGTGATCTTGTCCCGCGCCTGTTGTTGCAGGCCGAAGGGCAGGCGCATCCTCTGGTCCTTGCCGCCACCAAGGGTGAGGCGCAGACCCGAAGCAAGTCACGCTCTGGCCTGATCCGCCATCCCACCTTTGGCCTTTGGCCGGTGGCGTTGCGCGATGACCTGCGGGCGGCCTTGCAGGACGGGTTGAAAAAAGTCGTGCTCTGGACAGAGAAGCACGGCGGGCGCGAGGCGCTCTTTCCTTCGACGCCCTTCGACCCATTCTTCAACGTGAACACGCCGGAAGATCTGGCACAGGCGGAGGCGCTGCTATGAGGCTTTATGGTGTGACCGGGTGGAAGAACGCCGGAAAAACAGGGTTGATGGAACGGCTGGTGACAGAGATCACCGGGCGCGGGCTGACGGTCAGCACGGTCAAACACGCCCACCACAGCTTTGATGTCGATCACCCGGGCAAGGACAGCTACCGCCACCGTCAGGCAGGCGCATCCGAGGTGATCCTGTCGTCCCGCAACCGTGTGGCGCATATGATTGAACTGCGCGGCTCGGGCGAACCGATGCTGGAAGACCTGTTGGCACGGCTGGCCCCGGTGGATCTGGTTCTGGTCGAAGGCTACAAACGCGACCGCCACCCCAAGGTCGAGGCGCATCGCGCCGAAACCGGCAATCCGCTGATCGCGCCCGAGGATCCGACAATCCGCGCCGTTGCGTCCGACACACCGCTGGCGCTTGATCGCCCGGTCTTTGACCTGAACGACACCGTCGCCATCGCCGATTTCATCCTTGCGGAGGTCGGTCTGATGCAGGCGGCGGAATGACCGGCTTTGACCGTTTCCTGATGGTCGACTGGTCGGGGGGCAATGATGCGGGTCCGACACCAAGGAAGGACGCGATCTGGATCGGCGAAACCGGTGGCGCGCCGCTGTATCAACGCAACCGGGCCATCGCCGAGACCACCCTGTCTGACCGGATCGAGGCGGCGCTGACCACCGGAGAGCGGATGTTGATCGGGTTCGATTTCCCCTTTGGTTATCCGGCGGGATTTGCGGAGGCCCTGACCGGACGCGCCGATCCGCTGTCTGTCTGGGGATGGCTGGCGGACCGGATCGAGGATGCGCCGAAGAAAAACAATCGTTTTGATCTGGCTGGACAGATCAACCTGTCGCTGGGTGCGGGGCTGGGGCCTTTCTGGGGTAACGGGTTGAATCGGGATGTCCCCGGATTGCCGCGCAACAAATCCGCCTACCGCAATCCCTTCCCGGACAGGCGCCGCGTGGAAAGCGCCGCCAAAGGCTCGTTCACCTGTTGGCAACTGGCAGGTGCGGGGGCCGTCGGTTCGCAGGTCATGATGGGTTTGCCGGTACTGGACAGGCTGCGCCAACGGTTTGCCGGGAATATCGCCGTCTGGCCGTTCGAGCCGTTGGACCGCCCCGTTGCCTTTGTCGAGATCTGGCCGACGTTGATCAATCGCGCAGTGGTTGCGGCCACCGGCGGGAACACGATACGCGATGCCGTGCAGGTTGACCTGATGGCGCGCGTTTTGCAGCAGTTGCCTGCGGGTCGATTGGCCGCGATGCTGGATGTCGAGGCCCCGGAAGAAGGTTGGATCTTTGGATTGGGGTGTGAACACGAACTCATGGAAACGCTTGCCGCATGAGCCTGAAACCGCCGCCCCTTCAAAATGATTGTTTCGCCTTGCCGCCGGGGGTCAATTGGACACCGGTCGATCAGGCGCTGGCCATGTTGCGTGACAGGTTGCAGCCGGTTGTTGCCAGGGAAACCGTGCCGCTGATGCAGGCGGCAGGTCGCGTGTTGGCCGCGCCTTTGACAGCGCGGCGGTCCAATCCGCCGCTGCCGAACACGGCGGTGGATGGCTTTGGTTTTGCCGCGTCTTCGGTTGCGGGGCAGGAAGAAATTGCCTTGCCCCTGGTCGAAGGCCGGGCGGCTGCCGGGCTGGCCTATCCCGGCACAGTCCCTGCGGGATACGCCATTCGCGTCCTGACCGGCGCTGCCTTGCCCGAGGGCGTGGACACGGTTGTATTGGATGAGGATTGCGCCACCGGCGAGGGGCAGGTGGCCTTTCGCGGACCGATCAAACCCGGGCAAAACACCCGGCGCGCGGGTGAAGACGTGAAGACCGGCGATCAGATCCTGCGGCAGGGACGGATGCTGACCCCGGCGGATCTGGCGCTGGCGGCGGCGACCGGCCTTGCGGATCTGCCGGTTTTTGCGCCCTTACGCGTGGGGGTCCTGTCTACGGGGGACGAGGTGGTGCCCGCGGGCCAACCCGCCGCGCCGGGGCAGATCTATGATGCCAACCGGCCGATGCTATTGTCGCTGATTGCGCGGTTTGGCCATGTCCCGGTAGATCTGGGCCATGTCAGGGACGACCGGGATGTGCTGCGTGCCCGGCTCGACAGTGCGGACGCGGATGCGATCCTGACGTCGGGCGGAGCTTCGGCAGGGGATGAGGATCATGTCTCGGCTTTGTTGCGGGAAAGCGGCGTGCTGACCGCTTGGCGGATCGCGCTGAAACCGGGGCGGCCGCTGGCTCTGGGGCTTTGGCAGGGGCGGCCGGTCTTTGGTCTGCCGGGCAATCCGGTGGCGGCCTTTGTCTGTACACTGGTCTTTGCACGTCCGGCGCTGCGGTTGCTGGCCGGGGCGGATTGGTCCGACCCCGAAGGTTTTCTGGTGCCGGCAGGGTTTGCCAAGCGCAAGAAGCCGGGGCGGCGCGAATACCTGCGCGCGCGGCTGCGCGACGGACGCGCCGAAGTGTTCAAATCCGAAGGGTCGGGGCGGATTTCGGGCCTGAGCTGGGCCGAAGGTCTGGTGGAACTGCCGGATGGCGCGGCAGAGATCACGCCCGGTGTGCCGGTCCGTTTCCTGCCGTTCGGTGGTTTCGGGATCTAGCGGCGCAAGGGGGCTCTGCCCCCGTCGCCCTCCGGTCGACTCCCCCGGAGTATTTTGGCCAAGAAGAAGCCGGGGCCTAGTCGAAAGTGCCCGCCACGCGCCCCAGCAGCATGAAGGCGCGGGCCGTGCGGGTCATGGCAAAGCCTGAGATTTCTTCGTCCGAGGCATTGGGTTCGAAGGCTGAGAAGCTTGTGTCGAAGCGGCGCAGAAAGTGATGGGCGGCGTCGCGGAAGATGGGATCCTGTTTCATGCGGCCCGCGGCGAGGGCAAGCGAGGAGCGGTCGCGGATGCCGCCCAGCGAGGCGATGGCGCGGCCGCGTTCACCCTGTGCGAAGGCGCGCCAGACTTCGGGGCGGGCAAGGTCGGGCCGCAGGTCGTCCATATAAATGCTGTCCTGGCTTAGCAGGGTCAGCACATCTTGTGCTGCCTGGATCAGCTTGGCGGTGCCGCGATCCTTGAGCGCGCGACGCAGGGCGGCAAAGCCTTCTTCGTCCTCTGCGGTTTCGGGGAAATGCAGGGCGCGGATGTAATCGGCATTGGACAGAGGCGGTTGCAGCGCCTCTGCCGGGGTGCCCAGCGACAGGGCGGGCTGGTGTTCGCCCTCGGCCGTTTCGGGGGCGGGCAGGGCGGAAGGGTGCCCGCCTTGCCGGATGCCTGCCAGCATCGCCAATGTAGCCTCGACGTTTTTCTGGGCACTGGCCAGATCGTCGAGCCGCTTGATCACTGTCGGGTGAGGCGGTTGGTTGCGACCGCTTTGAGCTTGCGAGACGTAGGATTGGCGGATCGCGTCGATGGCGGCCTGAAGGCGCTGGCTTTCCGCACGCATGACGCGCGCGGCGCGGATGGCCAGCGCGGCCACCCAGATCAGGGCCACCGGCATCACGATGACCATCAGCGCCAGCAAAAAGCGTAGCGGCCCGCCTTCTTCGGCGGGCAGCCCGAGAAAATACCAGCCGGAGAGCAGAACCCAGACGACCGAAACCGCGGCGGCGGCGATTTCGATGCCGGTGACGCCCTCGGCGGAACCCCGGGCGTAGAGGCCGGGCAGCGTGGGGCGGGCGTCCTTTTGGTCGCTCATGGCGGTGGCCTTACTTGTAGGCGATGCTCAGGATTTCATAGGATTTGGCGCCGCCGGGTGTTCGCACCTCGACGCTGTCGCCTTCTTCCTTGCCGATCAAGGCGCGGGCGATGGGCGATTTGATGTTCAGCAGGCCCTTTTCGACGCTGGCCTCATGTTCACCCACGATCTGCCATGTCTTTTCCTCGTCCGTGTCTTCGTCCACGAGGGTCACGGTGGCGCCGAACTTGACCGACCCGGACAGGGACGCCGGGTCGATCACCTCGGCGAGACTGATCGCGCCTTCCAGTTCCTTGATCCGGCCCTCGATGAACCCCTGCTTTTCGCGCGCCGAATGGTATTCGGCGTTTTCCTTCAGGTCGCCCAGTTCGCGCGCTTCGGCAATCGCCTGGATGATGGCGGGCCGCTCGACGGATTTGAGCTGTTTCAATTCGGTTTCAAGCGCGGTGTAACCCGCGCGGGTCATCAGGATCTTGTCCATTTTCGGATCGTCTCTGCCTTGCTCAGCGAGTGTTTCGGGAGTGTCGTAGCCTGTCGCGTCGATGTAAAGCCAACGACGCGCTCAGACCAGCGGGTTTTTACCGGTCTGCGCACGGGTTTGACTTTCAAAGGGGTGGGGGTAGTCTGATCTGCATCCGATTAACAAAGAGATTTTGACATGCGTACCCTTATTTCCCTGATCGCGGGCCTTGCCGTGGCGGGTGTTGCGGCAAGCTCTGCCGGTGCCCAATCCATCGAAACCATAAGTGTCTCGCCCGATGGCAAGACGCTGCTTGTCGGTGGCACCAACCGCACGGTCTATACCGTTACGGCCGGCACGCTGGAAGTGACCGGTCGCCGCTATGTGCCGCAATTGGTGCGCCAGATCGTGCATGGCGCGGACGGCGAGATGGTCTTTTTCCGCGATGATGCCGATACGCTGACCGCCTATAAAACCGCTGACATGTCCGTCGCATGGAAGGCGTCGGATGTGGACGACATGGTCTACGACGCGCGCGCGGGGGCGATTGCCGCGCTGGACCAGCATTACAAGGACGATTCGGTGACGCTGTTTTTTGCCGCCACCGGCGAGCAGATGGCCCGCGTTGCCATGGGCAAGATCAAGGCCAACCTGATCGCGCTTGCGCCCGGGGCCGACAAGGCGATGGTGCTGACCAATTACGACAAATCCGACGCCGAAGAGAAACAGGATGAACCCGCCGATCTGACCAAGCTGCAAAAGGCCGATTTCAAGCAATTGCACGATGGCTATGTGAGCAATGTCGTGTCGGTGGACTTTGGCACCGGAAGTTTTGAAATGGCCGAAACACCCTATCGCGTCTCGTTCCCCAAGGACGTGCGGATGATGGGGGACCAGTTGATGGTGCTGCGGACGAATTTCGATTCGATGATGTTTTCGGCGGATGGCTCTGGCGCGCTGATCGATCTGGGCGAGGATTATTTCAACTTTGCCGGTATGGATGCGAAGGGGGAAAACTACATCCTGACCAAAGGGGTTGATCTGAGGTTCGTGCCCGTGGGCAAAGACGGTCCCGAAGGGGTATTGAAGGGCGAACGCCTGCGCGGTGGCCCTGCGGAATGGGTGACCGCCATGGCAGAGGCCCCGGATGGCACGCTGTATTTCGGCACCAATGCCTATCGTCTGCTCAAGGTCGGCCCGGACCGCGGCAAGATCGAGATCGCTCCGATCTTTTGATCCGTCACTTTATCTGCAACGCGAAAAGGGGGCGGGATCGCCCCCTTTGTCGTTTCGGATACCAGGCGGTTTGCCGGAGCGGATGTGATATTTGCCGGCGAATCGACGCGATGCCGCGTCGGGAGGCGGCCCGTCTGTTTGGCCTTGGGCCCACGCGGGACCAAGGCGTGTTACGCAGGGGCAGTAGTTGGGCAGGCGGGCCGGTTTTGACCGTTTCGGCGCGATGCAGTTGCAGAAACCGCCCGAAGAGAAGCGGTATCCTTGATCTGCCCATGAGGCCATCATCGGGCACGACCGGCGGGACAGTGGCCGAATAATTGCCTTTCAACAGGCGGTTGGACGACCGCGCCCTCAAAGCATGCCCGGGAGCCATGACGGGGATTTGTGTCCTCGGCCTAGGGGTGGATCGCGCCTGTTTGCCCTTTGAACTGCGCAGGTCCCTTGGCCTTTCTGGAAAAAACCACCCGGAACCTGCCTTTTCCATGTCGCTTTCTTTCCTTGCGACGCCGTGTCTTGATTGACCCGTGCTGCACTGCCGCGCTACTCAATCGCGAAACAAAATTTCAATGCCCCGCGGAAGGAGCCGGAATGTCCGACGTGCAGCGCGAATCCATGGAATATGATGTCGTCATCGTGGGCGGTGGCCCGGCAGGGCTGTCCGCCGCGATCCGACTGAAACAGCTGGACGATAGCCTTGATGTCGTCTTGCTGGAAAAAGGTTCGGAAATCGGCGCGCATATCCTGTCTGGTGCGGTGCTGGATCCCTGCGGTCTGGATGCGCTGATCCCCGACTGGAAGGAAAAGGGCGCGCCGCTGAATGTCCCCGTGCGCGAGGACAACTTCTTTATGCTGGGCGAAGCGGGCAAGCTGCGGATCCCCAACTTCCCCATGCCGCCGCTGATGAACAACCACGGCAACTACATCGTTTCGATGGGCAATGTCTGCCGCTGGCTGGCCGAACAGGCCGAGGCGCTGGGCGTCGAGATCTTTCCGGGCATGGCCTGTTCCGAACTGGTCTACGGCGAAAACGGCGAAGTGCGCGGTGTTGTGGCAGGTGAATTCGGCAAGGAAGCCGATGGTTCGCGTGGCCCGGGCTATGAACCCGGCATGGAGCTTTTGGGCAAATATGTCTTCCTCGGCGAAGGCGTGCGCGGATCGCTGTCGAAAGAGGTGATTGCCAAATACGATCTGTCAGCCGGGAAAGAGCCGCAGAAGTTCGGCCTTGGCATGAAGGAAATCTGGGAAATCGACCCGGCCAAGCACAAGGAAGGCTCGGTCACGCACACGATGGGCTGGCCGCTGGGATCGAACGCCGGGGGTGGCTCGTTTATCTATCACCTCGACAATAACCAAGTTTATGTCGGCTTCGTGGTTCATCTGAACTACGAGAACCCGCACCTTTATCCCTACATGGAATTCCAGCGGTTCAAGCATCACCCGATGGTGGCCGAGCTGCTGGAAGGCGGCAAACGTGTCGCCTATGGCGCCCGCGCGATCAGCGAAGGCGGCTATCAGTCGATGCCCAAGATGGTCGCGCCCGGTGTTGCGCTGCTGGGCTGTTCGGTCGGCATGGTCAATGTCCCGCGCATCAAGGGCAACCACAACGCCATGCTGTCGGGCAAGGCCGCGGCCGAAGCGGCCTATGCCGCCATCAAGAGCGACCGTTCCGGCGATGAACTGTCCGATTACGAAACCGAAGTGCGCACCGGCGCCATCGGCAAGGACCTCAAGATGGTCCGCAACGTCAAGCCGCTTTGGTCGAAATACGGGCTCACCGCCAGCCTGACGCTGGGCGGTCTGGATATGTGGACGAACAACCTGCTGGGCTTTTCCTTCTTCGGGACCATCAGCCATGGCAAGACCGACGCCGAGGCCACCCGGAGCGCGCAGGTCTGTGAGCCGATCGACTATCCCAAGCCCGACGGCAAGCTCAGCTTTGACCGTCTGACCAACGTGTCGTTCAGCTTTACCAACCACGAAGAAAGCCAGCCAGCGCATCTTCAACTGAAAGATCCGCATGTTCCCACGGCAATCAACCTGCCGAAATACGCGGAACCGGCACAGCGCTACTGTCCTGCCGGGGTCTACGAAGTGGTCGAGGACGAAACCGGCCCGCGGTTTGTCATCAACTTCCAGAACTGTGTCCACTGCAAGACATGTGACATCAAGGATCCCAGCCAGAACATCAACTGGACGGTGCCGCAGGGCGGCGACGGGCCGAACTATCCCAACATGTGATGCCGGACTCGCGCGGTTGTGATGACTGTCTTGGGGTCATCACACCGCCGCTCCTGATTGCCATGCCTGCACAAGGGCTCTAGGCTTTGCCTGAATGGTGACTGAGGAGACCGGCATTTGACGGATTGGATTTCGAAGGTCGGCGCGGGCAAGCTTGCTGGCGTTTCTGCTGTGGCCCTTGCGCTTGCGCTGGGGTGGGTGGTTCTGCAAGAGCCGGACAATCCGCAGCCCGATGCGGAACTGGCTGTACACCCCGATCCGCAACCGCAACCAGACCCCGACAAGCTCCGGCTTGCCGCGACCGATCCGCAGCCGCTGCTATTGGCGGATGCCAGCCCCTCGCCCGAGGCGAATCCGGCGGCCGCCCCCGACAGCCTGCGCCGTGCCACGATCGGGGCAGGCTTTGCCGGGGACTACCTCGCTGCGCGACAGGCCTCTTTCCTTGCGGATTTCAAGGCAGCCGCCCATTTTTACGGCAAGGCGCTGGCGCGTGATCCCGGCCGTCCTGAACTGCTGGAGCGGGCGGTTCTGGCCAATATCTCGCTTGGACAGGTTGATCGCGCGGCCAGCTATGCCGAACAGCTGGCACAGGACGGATTTGCCAGCCAGATCGCACAAATGGCGCTGGTCGCCCGCGACGCACGGGGCGAGGCCTATGCCTCGATCATTGAGGCGGTCAACAACAAGCGCGGTCTTGGGCCGCTCGCGGACGGGCTGATCAAGGCTTGGGCGCAGCTTGGCACCGGCGACATGGCCGCTGCGACGCTGACCTTTGACGAGGTGTCGCGCATTCAGGGGCTGGGGCCGTTTGCCGCCTATCACAAGGCGTTTGCGCTTGCCTCTGTCGGCGATTTCGAAGGCGCCGAATCCATCTTTGCCAACAACCCCGGCGCGGGCATGGGCAGCACGCGCCGTGGTGTCATGGCACGTGCGGAAATCCTCAGCCAGTTGGATCGCAATGACGATGCACTGGAACTTTTGTCTGCGGCATTCAATGGTGATCTGGACCCGGGGCTGGAGGCGCTGCGCAACCGACTTGCCGCTGGCGAATCCGTGGCCTTTACTCATGTCCGTTCGCCGCGCGACGGTATCGCCGAAGTGTTTTACACGCTGGCGGGGGCGCTGGCGGCAGAGAACAATGAGGATCTGACGCTGCTTTACGCGCAAATCGCTGAATATTTGCGCAACGATCATGTCGACGCGATCCTGCTGTCGGCCGAGGTTCTGTCGCGCATCGGTCAGAACGAACTGGCCATTGAAACCTATGCCAAGGTCCCTGCTGATCATCCGGCGTTTCATGCGGCGGAACTGGGCAAGGCTGAGGCGTTGCGCGCACAGGCCAAGATGGACGAGGCCATCGCCGTACTTGAGGGGCTGACCGAAACGCATGGGTCCATGGCCGTGGTCTACACCACGATGGGCGACTACCTGCGTCAGGAAGAGCGTTACGAAGAGGCGGTCACCGCCTATACCGAGGGCCTGTCGCGTGTCGTCGAAGTTTCGAACCGCCAATGGTTCCTCTTTTACGCCCGTGCGATTTCCTACGAACGCCAAGGCAAATGGCAGGAGGCCGAGGCCGATTTCCGTAAGGCTCTGGACCTGAATCCGGAACAACCGCAAGTTCTGAACTACCTCGGGTATTCACTGGTCGAAAAGCAGATCAAGCTGGACGAGGCGCTGGATATGATCGAACGCGCCGTAAAGGCGCGGCCGAACGCAGGCTACATCGTCGACAGCCTTGGCTGGGTCCTGTTCCGTCTGGGCCGCTATGAAGAAGCGGTGCCGCACATGGAACGCGCCGCCGAACTGATGCCCATCGATCCCGTGGTGAACGATCACCTGGGCGATGTGTATTGGGCGGTCGGGCGTGAACGTGAGGCCGAATTCATGTGGAAACGCGCGCTGTCCTTCGTGGATTGGGAGGATGCCGCAGCCGAGGCCGACCCGGAACGGATCAAACGCAAGATCGAGATCGGCCTTGATCAGGTGCTGATCGAGGAAGGTGCGCCGCCGTTGCAGGTCACGGATGACGCTTCGGGCAATTGAGCAGTTTGCCCCCGCGAAGATCAACCTGACCCTTCACGTCACCGGACAGCGTGACGACGGGTATCACCTGCTGGATTCGCTGGTGATGTTCGCCGATGTGGGGGACCGGGTGACGGTCGCGCCTGCGGAGCATATGTCATTGCAGGTGACAGGCCCCATGGCGGCGGGTGTGCCCGAGGATGCCCGCAACCTCTGCTGGCGGGCGGCGGAAGCCTTTGGCCAGCCGGTCGCGATCACGCTGGACAAACATCTGCCAGCCGCTGCCGGGATCGGCGGTGGCTCTTCGGATGCGGCTGCAGTGCTGCGCGCGATGACAACGCTCTTCGGGGCGGCTCCGGGCCTTGATCCGCTGCGGCTCGGCGCGGATGTGCCGGTCTGCATGGCGGCCCGTTCTGCCCGGATGCAGGGGATCGGGGAAACGGTGACGCCGGTCGATGTGCCGCCGCTGGAGGCGCTTCTGGTCAACCCGAGGGTCGAGGTCGCAACCCCGGCGGTGTTCAAGGCGCTGGCGCGGCGCGATAATCCGCCAATGTCCGAAATTCCTGCCAGCGGGCGCGTTGGCGATGTGCTGACATGGCTGAGTGATCAGCGCAACGATCTGGAAGCCCCTGCCTCGGACTTGCGCCCGGAGATCGAACAGGTTTTGCGCGAACTGTCGTGTCTGGACGGGGTGCGACTGGTGCGCATGTCCGGCTCTGGCGCAACCTGTTTCGCAGTGTTCGACAGCCGCGCCCAGAGCGAGGCCATGGCGCAGGAGTTGCGCCGCAGATTTCCGAACTGGTGGGTCAAAAGCGCGACCCTTGGCTAACGGCTCGGTCCCCGCAGGCCAAGGATGTTGAGCAAACTGGCGCCGGCGGCAGGCCCGACGGCCCGCGAGGCGTTGATCAGTTGACCCGGCTGACGACGTAATCGTTGAGGTCGATCAACAGGTTCCGAAGCTCGCTGGGCGGCAGGGTTTCCATGGCTTTCTTGGCACGCCCGGCCCAGGCCAGCGCTTCTTGCCGGGTCGCCTCCAGCGCGCCGTGCTTGTTCAGCAGGTCGATGGCGTGGTCAAGGTCGCCGTCCTGCTGATCCCCTTTTTCGATCACCCGCTTCCAAAAGGCTTTCTCTTCCGCGTCGGCCGCGGCAAAGGCCTTGATCAGCGGCAGGGTCAGCTTGCGCTCGCGGAAGTCATCGCCAAGGTTCTTGCCGGTCGCATCGGACCCCCAGTAGTCCAAGAGGTCGTCAACAATCTGGAAGGCGATGCCAAGGGCGTCGCCGTAATCGAACAGCGCCTTCACTTCCTCCTCGGGTCGTTCGGCAATGACGCCGCCGACTTCGGTTGCCGCCGAAAATAGCGCCGCCGTCTTGCCGCGCACCACTTGCAGGTAGGTCGCCTCGGTGGTGGTCAGGTCCTGCGCTGCCGTCAGTTGCAGCACCTCGCCCTCAGCGATGGTGGCTGCGGCGTTGGACAGGATGCGCAGCACCCGCAGGTTGCCGGTTTCTGTCATCAACTGGAAGGAGCGCGCAAAAAGATAGTCACCCACCAGCACGCTGGACTTGTTGTCCCACAGCAGGTTCGCGGTGGGTCGTCCGCGGCGTTTCTTGCTTTCATCCACCACGTCGTCATGCAGCAGGGTTGCCGTGTGGATGAATTCGACCGTCGCGGCCAGATGGATGTGGTAGGGGCCGTCATAGCCGCACATCCGGGCCGCGGCCAATGTCAACAGAGGGCGCAGACGTTTGCCTCCGGCCTCGACCAGATGCGCTGTCACTTCCGGGATGCGCGGCGCATGTTCCGAGGCCATCCGCGTGCGGATCAGGGCGTTGACTGCGTCCAGATCACCCGCCAGCAAGGTGGCAAGGCGCTCATGCGGCTTCTGGGTGGCTTCGTCCAAGCTCATCAAACTCCCGTGCAAGGCTCGACAAACCGTAGGCCTTGTCCTTACATCCCCACCATGGAAGAGCTCTTGCGCACAAACGACATCACGTTGATCCCGCTGGTCCGAACCCTCCTGAACGAGGAGGGTATAGACAGCTTTGAACTGGACGTAAACATGAGCGTACTCGAGGGCTCCATAGGCATTCTGCCGCGGCGCCTGATGGTACGCGCCGACCAGATCGAACAGGCCCGGCGCCTGCTGCGCGAGGCCGGGGTGAACTTTGAGGGCTGAGCCCTTTTCCGCGGACGCGCTGACCGAGGATGCGATGCTGGGCGGCAAGGTGCGCCTGTTGCAACCAAGGGACGGCTATCGCGCGGGCACCGATCCGGTGGTTCTGGCTGCCGCCGTGGCAGCCGTACCGGGGCAAAGCGTTCTGGAATTGGGATGCGGGGCCGGGCCGGGCCTGTGTTGCCTTGGCATCCGGGTTCCGGGATTGCGCTTGACGGGGCTGGAATTGCAGCCGGGCTATGCCGCATTGGCGCGCCAGAACCTGACCCTGAACAAGCTTGAAGGCGAGATCTGGACGGGCAACCTGTCTGAACCGCCGCCACAGCTCAGGGCGCAGAGCTTTGACCATGTGTTTGCCAATCCGCCCTACTTTGAGGCGGGCAAGCGGATCGAGGCCGAGGAAAGCGGGCGGGAAATCGCGTTGGCCGGCGACACGCCGCTGACGGATTGGGTCACATGCGCGGCCAAGCGGCTGAAGCCCAAGGGCTATGCCACCTTCATCCAGCGGGCCGAGCGGTTGCCGGATCTGCTGGTTGCGATGCAGGGGCGGTTGGGCGCGATCGAACTTTTTCCGTTGCTGCCGCGCTTGGGGCGTGCGCCGCGCCTTGTTCTGGTGCGGGGCCGCAAGGAAGGGCGCGCGCCGTTCCGCTTTCACGCGGGCGCGGTGATTCATTCTGGTGATCGTCACGAAGAGCCGGGCAACCGCTACACGGACCGCTTTGAGGCAATCATGATGCGCGGTGCGGCGCTGGAATTTCCGGCATCGGTGAAGTGACCTATATCTCTGTTACATTTTTGTGAATTCATGATGCACCCGCAGCGTGACTTGAGAGAAATTCTGTGATGCACTGAGAGTCTCATCATCTGAAAGGAGGATCCCATGAGCTTGAGTTCGCACCTGCAGGAACTGAAAAAGAAGCATCACGCCCTGTCGGAGGCTGTGGAAGAGGCGCAGCGCGCCCCGGGAACTGATGACCTGCATATTGCGGATCTGAAAAAACAGAAGCTGAGGATCAAGGAAGAGATCACGCGGCTGTCGCCGCAAACGGTTATGTAACCGCGCTTTTGGGGGCCTGTCCCGGCGCGACGCGGCCAAGGTGCCCCGTCTTTCACGCTTGGGACAGGTCTTCGACGGAAATCAGCGTTTTGCCATCAAGGCCTGTCGGCAATGCCCTGATCTCTGAAAAGAGCCAGTCCCGGAAAGCAGCGATCTGAGGTCGGCTTTCCGTCCCCTTCACGCAAAGAAACCGGAATCGGGCCGAGGTGGTCAGCGCGATCTTATAGGGCGCGACCAATTGCCCGGAGGCAAGTGATCGCTGCGCCAGGGAAGTGCGGGAAAGTACGACGCCACTGCCTGCCAGCGTGGCGTCCAGCGCGTGATCGGCCTGTGAAAATCTTGCGGCCGGCGTTGGGACCTGATCGATTCCGCAGGCGTTGAACCATTGGCGCCATCCGGCGGGCGGATCCATGAAATCATGTGAGGCATCGTGCAGCAGCGGTGCGTCCAACAGGCTTTCAGGTGTCGGATATTGCGCCGCAAGTTCGGGGCGCATCATGGGGGTGATGCCTTCGTCGAGGAAATGTGCGCTGTACAGCCCTTGATCGCGGCCATATCCGTAGCGGATCGCCACATCGATCTCGTCCCGGTCGAAATCCATCATGCGCAATCCGGCGATGAACCGCAGTTCGATCTCGGGGTGGGCCTGCGCAAACCCATATAGCCGAGGTGCAAGGCATTTGGCCGTAAATGCCGGCCCTGCGGTCACGGTCAGCTTGCCGGTGTCCTGCAACCTGCGCGCTGCACGCCATGCCGTCATCAACCGTTCAAACCCCTGCGTGGCTCCGGGGGCAAGGATGCGACCGGCCTCTGTCAGTTCGACAGCCCGGTTCAGGCGGTGAAACAACGGCGCGCCCAGATGCTCTTCGAGGTTCTTTATCTGAAAGGACAGGGCGGCGGGTGTCACGTTCAATTCATCCGCTGCCTTGGCAAAGGACAAGTGGCGCGCAGCAACTTCAAAAGCGCGCAGGGCGGTCAGAGGGGGCAGTCTGTCGGACATGGATACATAAGTATATCTTAACTGACCGCCTGAAAAGTCTCGTTTGTCGTCGGTCACCCGCCTGACTATCCTAACGAATATCAAGGATTGCTTACCCTACGAGGACTTCAATGTTCGAATCTGCCATCGATATGCGTCACCGCGATGCCATCCGTGCCGCGCATGATGCGCGCGGAGCCCTTGTCTCTGGCCTTTGGCAGATGGTTTTCGCCTGGCGTCGCTGACCGCAGGCCGCGAGTCTCCCCGCTCCCGCCGGTCTAGTCCGGGCAACAAGCGCCTCCGAACCGTCAGGCTCCGGAGGCGCTTATATTTTGGGGATTCCGTTCCGACGCGTCAGATCACGATCGGGAAGGGAACACGCCTCGAATGTTCACGCAGTATTTTCCGCCTTGGCTGGGCACCATGCTGGTCATGTCGGGAAGGGCAAAGGTGGTGCGACCGTCGCCACCGTATTGAACCCCGAACAGGGCGAACAACGCCGAATATTCGCTGATCGAGAGGATCTGTCCATTTGCTTCCCTGGTGCCAACCGGGCAGAAATTGCCGCCGAACAGCCAGATCGCTCCAAGGTAGGCTTCGGTGGATTGCGCGGTCGCCGGGGCGGGCCCCTGGCCCAGGGTTAACGCAAGGGCCATGCAGGTCAGTGTCTTTTTCATTGCTGTCTCCTTGTTGGTGCAGTCCGCCGACTGCCCTGACAAGGTAACCTATAAAGAGAAAAGGGCCGCATGGATTCAACCACGCGCCCCTTTAGCTTTTGATAATCAGGTTAACGGTCGATCAGACGAAGAACTGAGCGCCGTTGGCCGAGATGGTCGAACCGTTGATAAAGCCGGCGTCATCCGAGGCAAGGAAGGTCACGCAGCGCGCGATTTCCTCGGGCTCGCCCAGACGTCCTGCGGGGATCTGCGGGATGATGACGTCGTTCAGGACTTTCTCGGGAATCGCGCGGACCATTTCGGTGCCGATGTAGCCGGGGCAGATCGCATTGGCGGTGATGCCTTTGCGGGCGCCTTCCTGTGCCAGCGATTTCACGATGCCCAGATCGCCCGCCTTGGTGGCCGCATAGTTGACCTGACCCATCTGACCTTTTTGGCCGTTGATAGAAGAGATCACGATGATGCGGCCAAAGCCGCGCTCACGCATGCCGGGCCACACCGGGTGCACGGTGTTGAAAACGCCGGTCAGGTTGGTGTCGACCACCTCTTTCCACATGTCCGGGGTCATCTTGTGAAAGGCCGCGTCGCGGGTGATGCCGGCATTGGCGACTACCACGTCGATCGGGCCAAGATCAGCTTCGACCTGTGCGATGCCTGCCTTCGAGGCGTCATAGTCGGCCACGTTCCACTTGTAGGTCTTGATGCCCGTGGCTTCGGTGAAGGCGGCGGCCTTTTCATCGTTGCCGGCATAGGTCGCGGCGACCTCGTAACCTTCTGCCTTGAGTGCCTTGGAAATGGCTTCGCCGATACCGCGGCTGCCGCCGGTGACGAGTGCTACACGTGCCATGAGAGTTCCTCCAGTTCTACTGTCCGTCGTTGGTAACTTCGTTACCTTTGTGGTTTGGGTTGCGCAACATAATTGCGCAGACTTGGCGGTTTTTTCGGTGGACCCGGGGTGGGGCCGAAATCTGGCCAAAAAAAGGGGCGCCCCGCAGGACGCCCCTGATATGCGGTTCCGCGAGCCTTACGGGCGCTCCACGCAAAGAGCGACGCCCATGCCGCCGCCGATGCACAGCGTGGCGAGGCCTTTCTTGGCGTTGCGGCGCTTCATCTCGAACAAAAGGGTGTTCAGCACGCGCGCGCCCGAAGCGCCGATCGGGTGGCCGATGGCGATTGCGCCGCCGTTGACGTTCACGATGGCCGGATCCCAGCCCATGTCCTTGTTCACGGCGCAGGCCTGAGCGGCGAAGGCTTCGTTTGCTTCGACAAGGTCGAGATCCTCGACCTTCCAGCCGGCTTTATCCAGCGCCTTGCGCGAGGCGTAGATCGGGCCGACGCCCATGATCGACGGATCCAGACCGGCGGTCGCGTAAGAGGCAATACGCGCCAGCGGTTCGATGCCGCGCTTTTCCGCCTCATCCGCGGACATCAGCAGGGCACCGGCCGCGCCGTCGTTCAGGCCCGATGCGTTGGCGGCTGTGACCGACCCGTCCTTGGTGAAGGCCGGGCGCAGTTTCTGCATGGCTTCGATGGTGGCACCGTGGCGGATGTATTCATCCTTGTTGACAAGAATGTCGCCCTTGCGGGTTTTCACGGTGAAGGGAATCACCTCGTCGTCGAACTTGCCTGCCTTTTGGGCGGCTTCGGCCTTGTTCTGCGATGCAACGGCGAATTCATCCTGCATTTCGCGGGTGATCTGCCACTGGTCCGCCACGTTCTCAGCGGTCTGGCCCATGTGGTAGCCATTGAAGGCATCCCACAGGCCGTCGCGGATCATCGTGTCGATGTATTTCATGTCGCCCATCTTGTGACCGGCGCGCAGGTGCGCGGCGTGGGGCGAAAGGGTCATGTTTTCCTGGCCGCCGGCGGCGACGATCGAGGCATCGCCCAACATGATGTGCTGTGCGCCCAGCGCAACCGCGCGCAGGCCCGAACCGCAGACCTGGTTGATGCCCCAGGCAGCCGCTTCTTTGGCGAAGCCGGCGTTGATATGCGCCTGGCGTGCCGGGTTCTGCCCCTGGGCCGCGGTCAGCACCTGGCCGAGGATGGTTTCCGACACATCCTCTTTGGCGACACCGGCGCGCTCGACCAGAGCTTCCAGGACGGCAGCGCCAAGATCATGCGCCGGAGTGTTGGCAAAGGAACCGCCAAAGCTGCCGACAGCCGTCCGGGCAGCACTTGCGATAACGACGTTGGTCATATGTTGTCCTCCAGGCAAGCGGGAGCCTCACAGAAAGACGCGGATCCGCCGGTTGCGGGCCCTTCTCTTCCTCGCTTGTCGCAAGGGAAATAGCCGAAACTCAGGAGCATAACTACCGGACAGGGTGTCTCATCCCGAAGTTGCATGGCGGATATGCATGCAATTCGTGGCGCGATGAGGTCAACCGGCGCGCCGGTCGGCGTCCGATTGCCGCCATGGCGGCCGCACGCTGGGCGCGGCAAAGAGATAGCCCTGCAAACAATCGATCCCCAAGGCGGCAAGGCAATCTGCATCGTCCTGCGATTCGACCTTTTCCGCGACGGTGAACATGTCGAATTGTTCGGCAATTTTTACCATTGCCCCGACCAGAACCTGATTGTCAGGGTCGGCCGCGACGCCATCGCAGAACTGGCCATCGATCTTGAGCACATCAAAGCGGAATTCCTTGAAGTGTCGCAGGGCCGTGTAGCCGGCGCCGAAATCATCAATCGCAAAGGTGATTCCCCGGCGTTGCAGATCGTCCATGAAGCTGACCACAAGTTCAGGCACCAGCATGGCCGAGCTTTCGGTGATTTCGAGAATCAGGCGTTCCGCGATGGTGGCATCCTGATCCAGCCCGCGATTCAGGATGCGCATCCATTTCTTGTAACCGATAGACCGGGCCGACATGTTGATGGACAGGCGCAGCCCCGGCACCTGACCCAGTTCTGCCAGCCCCTTTTCCAGAGCGATGCAATCAAGGATGCGCCCGTATTCCGTATCTTCGACCGTTTCGATGAATTCGGACGCCGGGATCACCCGCCCGGTTTCGTCGAGAACGCGGATCAACCCTTCGTAAAAGGCGGTGCGGTCCTGTGCCTGCGCCTGCATCACGGGTTGATAGGCCAGCATGACCTGCCTGTGCTGGATCGACTGCCGAACCATCTCCATGACGGACTTGTCGCGCGTCATGACTGCATGTTCCAACGCATTGCGCGCGCCACCGTCGAATGCTGCCGATTTCGCCACTTCCGCCTCCGTGCCGTGGTCCTGCCCTATTTGCGACCCGAGGTGTGAAACAATTGTTAATGTTCCGGTTTGGTTCAAATTGTACGCGCCCCGGCGAGGCCGCTTGACAGCCGTGGTTCCGCCTGTATAAGCGCCGCTTCATTGGTGTTGGTGGCCCCCGCAAGGGGATGCCTGTCGCTCCGGCCTAATCCGGAAAGAGGACAACGCCCTTCGAAACCTGAACGAAGGAGATCAGCCGTGACCAAACGCACGTCTGCCAAGTACAAAATCGACCGCCGCATGGGCGAGAACATCTGGGGCCGCGCAAAGTCGCCCGTCAACCGCCGCGAATACGGCCCGGGCCAGCACGGTCAGCGCCGCAAGGCCAAGATGTCCGACTTCGGTCTGCAGCTTCGCGCCAAGCAGAAGCTCAAGGGCTACTACGGCGACATGACCGAAAAGCAGTTCCGCCGCATCTACGCCGAAGCCGAGCGTCTGAAGGGCGACACCGGTGAAAACCTGATCGGCCTGCTCGAGCGTCGTCTGGACGCCGTCGTGTACCGCGCGAAATTCGTGCCGACCGTCTTCGCAGCCCGTCAGTTCGTGAACCACGGCCACGTTCTGGTGAACGGCAAGCGCGTGAACATCCCCTCGTACCGCGTCAAGGAAGGCGACGTTATCGAGGTGCGCGAGAAGTCCAAGCAAATGGCAGCCCTGCTGGAAGCAACCCAGCTGCCCGAGCGTGATGTTCCGGACTATATCGAAGCGGATCACTCCAAGATGACCGCAACCTTCGTCCGCACCCCGCAGCTGGGCGATGTGCCTTACGCCGTGGTGATGGAACCGAACCTCGTCATCGAATACTACGCACAGAACTAAGTGCATGCAGGCCCCGGGCCTGCCTCCGACAGGAATCTGGAAAGGCCGTCCCCCGGGGCGGCCTTTTCCATTTGGTTCGGAGGATCAGCCGACGTATCGTAAGACCGAGATGTGAATCCGATCGGTTCGGCAAAGGGAGAGGCGATATGGCGGGGATTGTAAGGGCGGCGCTGATCGGCCTTTGTGGGGCCGTTGTTTTTGCGCCGGGTGCCGGCGCGCAGATGGCCGGTCATGGTCATGCAGGGGCGGGGCTGCACCATGGGGCCGACGGCACAGGGCATGACATGGTCAATATGCCGGGCCTGCGCGGTCTGGATGCAACGCCGGAGGAAAGCGCCGAACTGGCGGTAATGTTCCGCAACTTTACCAAGATCGACCGGCGGGTCGAAAACCTGCCGGACGGGATTCGCACGGTAACTTTCTCCAGTGATCCGGCTGTGATGGATGTGCTGGTCAGCCATGTGGCCGGCATGATTGCCCGCGTCGAAGAGGGACGTGACCCCAAGGTGATGATCCAAAGCCCGACGCTGGACGTCTTCTTTGCCCGGCACGATGAAATAGCGACCGAGATCGACATTACGGACGAGGGGATCGTCGTGGTTCAGACAGCGCGTGCGCCGGAACTGGTCGCGGCCTTGCAGACCCATGCGGCCGAAGTCACAGAGATGGCCGATCGTGGTATGGCGGCAGTGCACGAGATGATGATGCGCCGCGCCGGGAATTGACCGCTCCGGAAACAGTGACGCCGCACTCCTTGCGGAGCGCGGCGGTCAACTCGTCAGGCGGGAATGCCGCCTGCGACTGTGGTCTGGATCAGATGTAAAAGCTGTCGCGGAACACGTGGCGCACGATGTCAGCGCGCTGGATACCCATCTGGGCCAGCTCGGCGTCGGACATCGCGTTCAGCCGTTCGACAGTGCGCACGCGGCTGTTGGCTTCGGCGATGGAAACCAGACCGTTGAAAAGCTTCGTGAAGAAAGCTCCGAAGATGTTGCCGCTGGGAGCGGCGATTGCTGTGTGAACGTTTGCCATTGCAGGACTCCTCATTGTGATAATGGGTTCCCTCCCTTGGCCTAGATACTAGGTTTCGCTGCGGCGCAGCACCAGAGGCGCTGCTGCATAGCCGCCTTCGGGCCTCTGCATGGCTGCCGAAACATTGGGCAGAGTGTGTACAGGGATATCCGCAACCTTCTTCAACGGCGTTACAAAAATTTAGTCGTTTCGTCATGGAACGGATAACGACGCCCCGTAGCACGCGCCCAGACTTAGGGGGTGTTGCGTGCTACGCATCGAACAGTTGACCAAGCGCTTTGGCGCAAATGCTGCCGTGGATAACGTCAGCTTTACCATCGACAAACCGGCCATGATCGGCGTGATCGGCGCCTCTGGCGCGGGGAAGTCGACATTGTTGCGGATGATCAACCGTCTTGCGGATGCCACCGAGGGCACCATTGCCTTTCAGGGCAGGGACGTTACGCGGCTGACGGGCGGCGCCAAGCGCAAGTGGCAGTCCGAATGCGCCATGATCTTCCAGCAGTTCAACCTCGTGCCGCGCATGGATGTGGTGTCGAACGTCCTGCATGGCACATTGAACCGGCGGTCGACCCTTTCGACCCTGTTCAACCTCTATCCGACCGAAGACATCCACAAGGCGATCGAGATTCTCGACCGGCTGGGCATCGCCGAACACGCACCCAAGCGCGCCGAAGCGCTGTCCGGCGGTCAGCAGCAGCGTGTCGCAATCGCCCGTGCGTTGATGCAGGACCCGCAAATCATCCTCGCGGACGAACCCATTGCCTCGCTGGATCCGATGAACGCCCAGATCGTCATGGATGCGTTGCGCCGCATCCACGAGGAAGACGGTCGCATGGTCATCGCCAACCTGCACACGCTGGATACCGCGCGCCGTTACTGCGACCGGGTCATCGGCATGCGCAAGGGGCGGGTGGTTTTTGATGGGCGGCCCGATCAGCTGACCACCGGCGTTGCCCGCGACATTTATGGCGCCGGGGCCGAGTTTTCCGAGGCCGCAACCTCGACCGACATCAACGCGCTAGAACACGATCGCCAGCCGCTGACGGCCTGAGCATCGCTTTCCGTTTTCATCACCCCCGGTCAGCGATTGGCAGGGGCCACCAACAGAGAGGACGACGATGAAAAAGATCATTGCAGCTCTTGCAGCAACCACCGCGCTGGCCGCTCCGGCCATGGCACAGGAAATCACCGAGTTCCGCATCGGCATTCTGGGCGGCGACAACGTTCAGAGCCGTCTGAACAACTACCAGTGCCTTGCCGATTATGTTGGCGAAGAGCTGGGCGTCGAGGTCAAGATGTTCACCCCCGCCGACTATAACGGCGTGATCCAGGGCTTCCTGGGCGGCACTCTGGATCTCGCATGGTTCGGCGCTTCGTCCTACGCGGCGCTTTACCTGCAAGACCCCGAAGCGGGTGAGCCTTTCGCCGTCAAGACCAACCTCGACGGTTCCTATTCCTACCATTCGATCGGTTTTGCCCGTAAGGACAGCGGCGTGACCAAGATCGAAGATCTCGAAGGCAAGGTCTTTGGGTTTGGCGATCCGAACTCGACCTCGGGCTTCCTGATCCCCTCCGTCGAGATCCCCGACCAGTATGGCGTGACCATGGACTCCGGCGACTTCTTCGGTGAAGTGAAATTCACCGGCGGGCACGAGCAGACCATCGTTGCCGTCTACAACGGTGACATCGACGCCGGCGTGACCTGGGCCGACGGCCTTGGCAACTGGGAAGACGGTTATAACTCGGGTGCTCTGCGCCGCGCCGTGGACAACGGTCTGGTCGACATGAACGAACTGGTCCAGATCTGGAAGTCCAAGCCGATCCCCGAAGGCCCGGTCGTGATCCGCAAGGCTCTGCCCGCCGACGTTCAGGACAAGGTCAAGGCTCTGGTCCTGGGGCTCTACGCCAAGGACAAGGACTGCGCCTACAACGTGGCCTTTGGCGATACCGCCGGTTTCGAGCCGATCACGCATGAGGCGTATGAGACCATCATCGCCGTCCGCAAGAAGAAGATCGACGGCTGATCCACGGATCCGTCAAGACCATCGAACCCCGCCCCCTGCTAGGGGCGGGGTTCTCACATGAAGGCTGGGCAGATGACAGATTTGACGCAGGGCGCAACGCCGCTGAGCGCGACGCAAGACAGCTATATGGCCATGGTGCGCCAGAAACGGCTGTATAGCGGCATCGCGATTCTTGTTTTCATCGTTCTGCTGGTGTCCGGTTTCCGGGTTGCCAATGACCGCAACGCGGGCGGTTTCTTTGACGGGCTGCACCGGATCTTTGATTTTCCGGCGGACGTGATCAGCGAAGCCTGGGACAAGCGCGCCGACATGCTTGGCCTGCTGTGGAAATACCTGCCCGACCTGATCGAAACGCTGAACATCGCCGCCGTGGCCACGCTTCTGGGCGCGGCTCTTGGCCTGCTGTTGTCGCTTTTGTCGACGCGCGGGTTGGCGAAGTGGCCGGTATTGATCCCTGTCTTTCGTCGCATCATGGACGTGTCGCGCGCATTGCCGGAAATCGTGGTCGCTCTGGTGCTGATCTACATGTTGGGCGGCGGGCCGATCCCCGCCATGATCGCCATCGCCCTGCACACCGCCGGGGCGCTGGGCAAGCTGTACTCCGAGGTGAACGAAAACGCCGATCTCAAGCCGGTAGATGGCCTGACCTCGGTCGGCGCGACATGGAGCCAGCGGATGCTGCTGGGCGTGATGCCGCAAGTGGCGCCGAATTATCTCAGCTATGGGCTGTTGCGGTTCGAAATCAACATTCGCGCCTCGGCCATCCTTGGCTTCGTCGGGGCTGGTGGGATCGGCTACGAGCTGCGCAACTCGATGGCCTGGGGGCCGGGCCGGTTTGACGAGGCGGCGGCGATCTTCGTGCTGCTGTTCGTGACCATCGTCGTGGTGGACCAGTTGTCGTCTGCCCTGCGCAACCGACTGAGCGAAGGGGCCGGAAAATGACCGATGCCACCGTGAACCTGTCGCTGGCCCAGCGCCGGACCGAGGCGGAAACACTGTTCCGCCGCAAACGCCTGATTGCCATGGCCGTGCCAGCGGTCATCCTGTTGTATCTTGGTTATATTTTTGTGGCCTTCGACGTGGGCGGATTGGCCGAGCGTGCGCGGCTCGACAATGCGATGACGCTGATCCGGGATACTTACAGCTACAAGACGCACGTCACGCGTTCGAACCGCAACGGCGAATTGACCGTCGCCAAAGAGGGCGAGCGTCCCGCCACCTATCCCGAAGGCGTTACGCCTGACTGGGTGGATGTGGACGGGGAAACCGTGATCATCGACCTGCTCAAAGGGCACAGCGTCGTCTTCCTGCCCGGACAGACCGCGATTTACCGGCACCCGGAGTTCGGCGACATCACCGCCCGGCTGGATCCGGGCGTAACCATCGACATTCCCCTAGAAGACCTGCCCGACTGGATCAGTTACACCAGCGCACGGCTCGACATTCGCACCGAGGCGGGGCGCATGACCATGACCCGCGCCAGAACCGAGGTGTTCCGCTATTTCTTTGGCTGGGAACTGTTTTGGTTCACGCTGGACAGCCCCTATCATAACCGCTCGGTCCTTGAGGTCTTTTTCGGGCCGCAGATCGATCCGACGCGGGGCAACATTGCCGGCGCGTGGGAGGACTTCTGGGCAAACCCCTTGTGGCACCACGGAAAGGTCGCTTGGGCCATTGGCGAAACGATCCTGATGGCCTTCCTTGGGACCATGGGGGCCGCGTTGGTGGCTTTGCCGCTGGCTTTTCTTGCAGCCAAGAACTTTACGCCGGTTGTGGTGGTGCGCCAATTGGTGCGGCGCATCTTTGATTTCGTGCGCGGTGTGGATGCGCTGATCTTTACCATCTTGCTCAGCCGGGCTTTTGGCCCCGGTCCGCTGACCGGTGCGCTTGCGATCCTGCTGACGGACTCGGGGTCGCTGGGCAAGCTGTTTTCGGAAGCGTTGGAAAACGTCGATCAGAAACAAATCGAAGGGGTTTCCTCGACCGGCGCGAAACCTTTGCAACGCTATCGTTTTGGCGTGATCCCTCAGATCACGCCCGTCCTGCTGAGTCAGGTGCTGTACTACCTTGAATCCAACACCCGTTCCGCAACCATCATCGGTGCGATTACTGGCGGCGGCATCGGCCTGATGTTGACGCAGGCGATCATCACCCAGAAGGACTGGGAAGAGGTGAGCTATTACATCACGCTGATCGTGCTGATGGTCATCCTGATGGACTGGATTTCAGGCAAGCTGCGCCGCCGCCTGATCAAGGGGGACGGCAGCGGTCACTAGACTGCGCGGCGCTAAACCGGCGGCGCAACTGCGCGCGGCCACAGGAAGGACGACATGAAAAAACTATCCGCCGACGGCGCCCTTTTTCACGACGGGTGCACCGTCACCAACAGCGATTTCGGTCCCTATACCGAAGTGGGGCAGGGCAGTCGCATCGCCAATACCCGTTTCGGGGCCTACAGCTATTGCGACCGCTACGCTGACATTGCGAATGCAGAGGTCGGAAAATTCGCCAATATCGCGAGTTTCACCCGGATTGGTGCAACAGATCATCCGCTGGACCGCGCCAGCCTGCATCATTTCATGTACCGTTCGGCGTCTTACTGGGACGACGCGGCAGATGACGCGGATTGGTTCGCGCATCGCGCCGGGCGGATGGCCAAGATCGGCCATGACACGTGGATCGGTCACAATGCGCAGGTCAAACCCGAGGTCACCATCGGCAACGGTGCCGTTGTGGCCTCCGGCGCAATCGTGACGCGCGACGTTGCGCCCTATACCATCGTGGCGGGCATTCCGGCCAAGCCGGTGCGTGACCGTCTGCCGCAAGAGCTGGCCGAGCGGATCGAAGCGCTTGGCTGGTGGGAGTGGGGCCACGACGCGCTGCGTGACGCGCTGGAGGACTTCCGCAAGCTGAGCGTGCCTGCATTCCTTGAGAAATACGAAACCTGATCGGGGAGATCACGGTTCTGGAAAAAATATAGGCGGCCGAAAAAAAGGCCGCCCGTTTGGTTCTGAAATACCCTGGAACCACTCCAACACGCCCGGAACAATCGACTAGAAGACTCCGGCGAGTGGCCACACTCACAGGCGTTTCATTAAGCGGGTGATGTTACATCTATGTGAAGAATTCGGCGAAACGTGTGGGAAACGCGTGATTGTCACGCGTTCACTCGGCGGCCAGCCGCAACCCGCCGCTTGCTCCAAGAAAGCGATGCGCCGCTTCACCCGCAAGATGGGTAATTCGGCCTGCGCAAAGCGTCGCTTCGACGACGCGCGTGGCGGGGTTCACCACCACCAGATCTGCACGGCGACCATAGTCGATCACGCCGCGGTCTGGCATTCGCAGGATTTCTGAAGGCCGTGTCGAAATCATCGCCCATGCTCGTGGCAGATCCAATACGCCCTGATCCACAAGGTGAAAGGCCGCCTGCATCATTGCCGGATAGTAATAATCCGACACCAGAGCATCGCAGAGCCTTTCCTCGATCAGCTTCTGGGCCGAGATATTGCCCGACTGCGATCCGCCGCGCACCACGTTTGGCGCGCCCATCAGGATCGGATCACCCACCGCGCGGGCCAGCGCGGCGGCAGGGCGCCGTGTCGGGAATTCGCAGATCTTGGCACCGATCTGGGAATAGTATTCGCGCGTTTCGCCATCGCCGTCATCGTGGCTGCCATAGCTGACACCCAGAATGTCGAAGGCTTCGGCGAGGCGGCAGAGATAGCGCGGAACATCGCGCTTTTGCTTTTGCGCGTGGCGCACGACCTCAAGGTGTTCCTCGACCGAACGTCCGGCCTGCCGCGCCCAATGGGCAAGGCGCGCCGAGTCGATCCCCGCCAGTTGGGTGGCTTCGTCGAGGTGGTTGTTGAACACCACATAGTCGATCTTGTGCCTGCGCACCGCGGCCAGCAGCCGGTCGATGGTGTCGACCGTGTGAGTCTCACATCGGATCTGCACTCGCAGGTCGGTCAGCGCCATTTCCGCATAGTCATCCATCGCGCAGAGAAAAGCTTCGGCGTGGTCCGGGCCCCGTGCGCCGCCTTCCCAGCTCCAGCTGTGGGCCATCCATGCGGTGGTGATGCCGTTGGCCGCTGCGTCGCGGTCGGTCGCCTGCAAGGCGGTGCGGATCGGGAAGGGGGCCGTCGGGCGCGGTGCAAGGTGACGTTCGAATGCGTCACCATGCAAGTCGATGATGCCGGGCAGGATGAAATAGCCGCTCAGGTCCACCTCGGGCAGCGGTCCCTTGGAGATGCGGCCGTCTTCGATGGCGACGGACCGCGACTGCATCGCGCCTTCGCGCAGAACAGTGGCGCCAGTCAGGCGCAGGGAGGAGGGGGCAAGTGGCATGGAACGGCTCGGCACGAAAATTGTTCGGCCTGCCTACGCTTATTTTGTATCAGCGTAGTGACAGATTGCCCCAGACTTCCAAGAAAATAAGGCGTATTCGCGGCTAAGCTTCCAGCGTGAGGGCAACACGGTCCCCGGCGAACAGGGTTTCGCCGTATTCGATGGCCACGCCGTCGGGGTCAATGTTGACGCTGGAGGTCTTGAGGATGGGCGCGCCTTCGGCAAGCCGCAGGCGAACCGCCTGCGTGGGGGTCGCCAACAGCGCCGTCACCCGGGTTGATGCGCGCGTGTAATCCATGATCCCGCAGGCTGCCAACGCATCCGTGACAGTATCGGTGCTATGCAGCGCCTCGAGGAAGTTCGGTATGCGCCGCGCGGGAAAGACCCCGGCGCCCAGTGCGATGGGCACGCCATCGGCGGTGGCCAGTGTTTCGTAGACATGCACCGGGTCGCCCGGGTCGATCGCCAGGGCGCGCGCTTCTCCGGGATCGGCAGAACGTGTTTCCGACATCAGGATTTCGCGCCCCGGGACACGGCCTGCCGCCCGCAGGTTCTGGTTGAACCGCACGCGCCGTCCCAGCGGATAATCCGTGGGGGTGGCCGCGACAAAGACACCGGCGCCGCGACGCGAATGGACCAGCCCACCGTCCGACATGGCCTGCAAGGCGCGGCGCACCGTGTGCCTGTTCACACCGAAACGGGCCGAAAGCTCTGCCTCGGTCGGCAGCTTGTCGCCGGGACGATAGCGTCCGGCAGCAATGTCCCGGGTCAGGTTGTCAGAGATGGCGGTCCAAAGCGCGGGGCGCGGCATGTCATGAAACTTTCACCGGGGCGGGCTTGTCCGACTCGGGGGAGCGGGGTAGAACTTGTCTAGTTGTATATTTATTCAGACAACTCCGCAAGGTGTCTAGATGCAAGAGCAGACCGCCCGAAAGAACTGGATGAGCCTTCTGGCCAAATCGCCGCCCCCGGCGCTGAACGCGCTGATGGAAGGGCGCGACATGCCCGGATTCACATGGCTTCGCGCGCCCGAGATCGGGGCAGCCATGGTGCGCGGTCGCATGGGCGGCACTGGCGCGCCCTTCAACATGGGAGAGATGACGGTGACCCGCTGCTCGTTGCAGCTTGACGATGGCACCGTCGGCCATGGCTATGTGCAGGGCCGCGACAAGGCGCATGCCGAACGGGCGGCGCTGGTGGATGCGCTGATGCAGACCGACGCGGCCGAGACGGTCGAGGCCGACGTTCTGACCCCGTTGCGTGCCCGGATGGCAGATCAGGCCAAGACCCGTGCCGCCAAGGCCGCGGCCACGAAGGTCGAGTTCTTTACTCTGGTACGAGGAGAGGATTGATGGACGCCACTGTTCTCAAGGGCGGCTTTGCCGATGCTCCGGTCGAATCCTCTCGCGCTTTTCGGGTGGCCATGCAGGCCATGGCGCGGCCGGGGTCGATCCACGACATCACCGGCGCCGTCCCGCCTGCACCGCTGTCCCCGGCGGCTGCGGCGCTGATCCTTACCCTATGCGATCCTGAAACCGGGGTGCATCTGGCCGGTGAGCATGACTGCAAGCCGGTCCGCGACTGGATCACCTTCCATGCGGGCGCGCCGTTGGTTGGTGCGGAAACCTGCGACTTTGCCGTCGGGACATGGCAGGCGCTGCACCCGCTGGACCGTTACCGCATCGGCACCTCGCAATACCCGGATCGGTCCGCGACGCTGGTTGTCGAATGCGATGCGCTGTCCTCCGAAGGGGCTATGCTCAGCGGGCCGGGCATCCGTGACACGGCCCGTTTTTCGTTGCCCGAGGTCGCGGCCTTTCAGGCCAATGCGGCCCGTTTTCCATTGGGCTGGGATGCCTATTTCTGTGCTGGCTCCCGGCTGGCCGCGCTGCCGCGCAGCACCAAGGTAGAGGGCTAAGCCATGTATGTTGCCGTCAAAGGGGGCGAGCGCGCCATCGAGAACGCCCATGCTTGGCTTGCCGAAGAGCGCCGTGGCGATACAGAGGTTGCCGAACTGTCCGTGGCGCAGATCCGCGAGCAGCTCAAACTGGCCGTAAACCGTGTCATGTCAGAAGGCTCGCTCTATGATCCCGACCTTGCCGCTCTGGCGATCAAGCAGGCGCGCGGCGATCTGATCGAGGCGATCTTTCTGATCCGCGCCTACCGGACGACCCTGCCGCGCTTTGGCTCGACGATCCCTGTGAGTACCGCCGACATGGCCTGCATCCGCCGGATCTCGGCCACGTTCAAGGATGCGCCGGGCGGGCAGGTGCTGGGGCCGACATTTGACTACACGCACCGGTTGCTGGACTTCAAACTCGCCGCCGATGGCGAAGTTCCCGAGGCCCCGGCCGCCGCCCCCCGGCAAGAGCCTACGCCCCATATCACCGGTTTCCTGAACCGCGAGGGATTGATCCAGCAAGAGGTGGAGAGCGACGAAACCCCGCCCGACCTGACACGGGCGCCGATGGAGCTGCCGGGTTCGCGGGCTTTGCGCTTGCAGGCGCTGACGCGGGGCGACGAAGGTTTCATCCTTGGCATGGCCTATTCGACGCAACGCGGATACGCGCGCAACCATGCCTTTGTCGGCGAATTGCGCATCGGCACCGTGGCCGTGGAAATGGATATTCCCGAACTGGGCTTTGCGATCGAGATCGGCGAGGTCGAGGTCACGGAATGCGAGACCGTCAACCAGTTCACCGGGTCCAAGACCGAACCGCCGCAGTTTACCCGTGGCTACGGGCTGACCTTTGGCCAGACCGAACGCAAGGCCATTTCAATGGCGCTGGTGGACCGTGCCTTGCGCTGGCGGGAGCTGGGCGAAGACAACATGGGCGCGCCGGCGCAGGACGAAGAATTTGTCCTCTACCATTCGGACAACATTCAGGCGACGGGGTTTCTGGAGCATATCAAGCTGCCCCATTACGTCGATTTCCAATCCGAACTGGAGCTGGTGCGCAAACTGCGCCGCGAGGCTGAAAGCACCCAGCCGGAGGCCGCGGGATGACACAGCGCCCCGTCTACAACGACGCCATGCGCGCGTTGCAGCGACGCTTTGGCACCGAGGCGCTGGCCGACGCGCTGGCCCGCCATAACCGGCGCGAGGCCTTTACCGCGGATGACACCGCCTTTGTCGAGCGGCTGACCTGTTTCTTCCTCGCGACCACGGACGCCGACGGTTTTCCCGACTGCTCTTACAAGGGGGGCGCGCCCGGGCATCTGAAAGTCCTGTCGCCAGGGTCGCTGTCCTTTCCGTGTCTGGATGGCAACGGCATGTTCCGCAGCATGGGGAACATTCAGGCCAACCCGTCTGTCGGCCTGCTTTTCATCGATTTCGAAGCGCCGCGCAGGCTGCGGGTGAATGGCCGCGCGCGGCTGGTGTTCGACGATCCGCGTCAGGCCGAGGTGCCCGGTGCCATGGCGATGATCCATGTGGATGAACTGGCGATCTTTACGAATTGCCCGCGCTATATCCATTCGGGCGGACAGCTGTCGGACTACCTTGATCAGGGGGACGGGCAGGCAAAAGTGCCCGACTGGAAACGCCGGGAAGAGTTCAACCCCCTCTTGCCGGATCACGATCCGGCCAAGGGAGGGACGTCATGACCGTAAGGCGGGCAATCTATACCGCTTCAGTCGTCCGACTTGCGGGCGTGGATCACCTTGGCGATCAGGGCAAGGCTGAAGACGATCAACAAGGCTGTGGCAACGGTGAACATGAGCGGCGTCCTGACATTGGGGCGGATGCCGGGATCCTGTCACCAAATCAGGGCAGCAATATGAAGCGGGCGGCGGTCCTCCGCCTGAAACTTGAGCGGGATTTTAGCGATCTTTCGGGGTCAATCGCCGCCGTCTCCGCCGTCGCTGCCACTGTCCGACCCTCCGTCGCTGTACCAGTCGCCGCCGGGGCGTTCGGGGTGAATGTCCGATCGGCGTGTACTGCCATCGAAGTCGATCCAGATCCACGTGCTGCCGTCCTGCCGCAGCGTTGCCCGTCGGCGTGCCTTGCGGCGCTGGTCCCGGACGCTCAACCAGATGGCAAGGCCCACGAAGGCCAGGAAGCCGAAACCGTACCACATGTCAGCGCACTCTCTTCCGTTGGGGTATCCCATGTCCGACTATAACTTTGCCTATCTTGACGAACAGACCAAGCGGATGATCCGCCGTGCCATTCTCAAGGGGCTGGCCATTCCCGGGTATCAGGTGCCTTTCGCAAGCCGCGAGATGCCCATGCCCTATGGCTGGGGCACCGGAGGGGTGCAGGTTTCGGCGGCGACGCTGATGCCCGAAGATACCTTCAAGGTGATCGATCAGGGGGCTGATGACACGACCAACGCCGTGTCGATCCGCAAGTTCTTTGAGCGCACCGCCGGGGTGGAAACCACCGAGGAAACTGCCAAGGCCAGCGTCATCCAGACCCGCCACCGCATTCCCGAAGAGGCGCTGACCGAGGATCAGATCCTTGTGTATCAGGTGCCGATCCCGGAACCTCTGCGCTTTCTGGAGCCGTCCGAGATCGAGACGCGCAAGATGCACGCGCTGGAGGATTATGGCCTGATGCACGTCAAGCTGTACGAGGATATTGCGCGGCACGGCCAGATCGCGACCTCATACGCCTACCCGGTCAAGGTCGAGGGCCGCTATGTCATGGACCCATCGCCGATCCCCAAGTTCGACAACCCCAAGATGTCGGGGAATGCGGCGATCCAGTTGTTTGGCGCTGGCCGCGAACAGCGCATCTATGCGCTGCCGCCCTATACGCAGGTGGTCAGCCTCGATTTCAATGACTACCCGTTCGAAGCGTCGAAGGCCGACGCTTGCTGCGATCTTTGCGGGGCAGAAGACAGCTATCTGGACGAGGTGATCGTGGACGACGCGGGCGGGCGGATGTTCGTCTGTTCCGATACCGATTTCTGTCGCGCCCGGCGCGAGGCAGGCCATACCGGGTCAAAACCCGCGCAGGAGGATGCCGCATGACGCCGTTGCTGAAAGTCGAAAACCTGGCGAAACGTTATGGTGCGCGGATTGGCTGTGCCGACGTGTCCTTTGATCTCTACCCCGGAGAGGTCATGGGGATCGTCGGGGAAAGCGGGTCGGGGAAATCCACCTTGCTGAATTGCATGGCGGGCCATCTGGAGCCGGATACCGGCCGCGTCCTGTTCGATACCCGCGCCGAGGGGCTCAAGGACACGGTGGTCATGTCCGAACCCGAACGCCGGATGCTGGGCCGGACCGACTGGGCCTTTGTCCATCAGCACGCGCGTGATGGTCTGCGCATGAATGTCAGCGCTGGCGGCAATGTGGGTGAACGCCTGATGGCCGTGGGCGCCCGCCACTATGGCGAGATCCGCGATCAGGCCGAGGACTGGCTGGGCCGGGTCGAGATTGACCGGACCCGGATCGACGACCGCCCCACGGCTTTTTCCGGCGGTATGCAGCAACGTCTGCAAATTGCCCGGAATCTTGTGACCGGTCCCCGGCTGGTCTTTATGGATGAGCCCACAGGCGGGCTGGATGTGTCGGTACAGGCGCGCCTGCTGGACCTGTTGCGCGGTCTGGTGCGCGAAATGGGGCTGTCGGCGATCATCGTCACTCATGACCTTGCCGTGGTGCGCTTGCTGGCGGACCGGCTGATGGTGATGAAAGACGGGCATGTGGTCGAAACCGGGCTGACGGATCAGGTATTGGACGACCCCCAGCATGCCTATACGCAGCTGTTGGTCTCTTCGGTGTTGCAGGTCTGATGCTGCGCGGGTTCCGCATAGATGGCGACAAGCTGGCCGCCCTGACCGAGGCAGAGGCGCTGGAGTCGGCCCAATGGGTCGACATTCATCAGCCTTCGCCCGAAGAGGCGGAAACGGTTCAGGCGCTGGGCATCACGCTGCCCAGCCTTGCGGACATGGAAGAGATCGAGATCTCGAACCGGCTTTACCGCGAGGGCGCAACCGAGGTGCTGACCGTCATGCTGCCGGGGCTGGACGAAGAAGACCGCCGCACGTTCGGCCCGGTGGCCTTCATGCTGACGCCGCAGCGCATGCTGACGGTGCGCTATCACGCGCCGCGCAGTTTTACGACCTTTCCGGGGCATGCGGCGCTGACGGCCGCTGGCTGTGGCGGTCCGTTGCACCTGTTCCTTGGTCTGATCGAGGAAATCGTGGCCCGGATCGCCGACCTGCTGGAAGGCGTCGGTCGCGCGCTGGACACGGCCTCGCGCGAATTGTTCGAGGGAGAGAACCCCGAGAAGATTCTTGAACAAATGCTGCGCAACGTAGGCCGCAGAGGCGAGGAACTGGCCAACTACCGGCTGTCTCTGCTGACACTGGAACGTGCCTTGACCACATTTTCGCTGAACCTGCCGCAGAAAAACGGGCAGGGACTGCGGCAGGTGCTCAAGGCGCATACCCGCGATATTCAGGCACTGGTGGTTCACGCCGATTTCCTGATGGGGCGCGTGGCCCATGTGACGGACGTAGTGCTTGGCATGGTCAACCTTGAACAAAGCGATGCGAACCGGACGCTGTCTGTCGTCGCCGTCCTGTTTCTGCCGCCGACGCTGGTGGCCTCTGTCTATGGCATGAACTTCGAAATCCTGCCCGGTGTGGACCAACCGCACGGCTACCTGATCGCTACAGGCCTCATGGCGGGTTCGGCGCTGGGCACCTATCTGTTTTTCAAGTGGAAGGGCTGGCTATGACCGCCATGATCGAAATCCGCGACGTTTCCAAAACCTTCACCCTTCACAATCAGGGCGCTGCCGTGATCCGCGTGATGGACGGGGCTTCCTTGACTGTCGGGCGCGGGGAATGCGTTGCGCTGACCGGGGCCTCGGGCGCGGGAAAGTCCACGCTGATGCGCATGATCTACGGCAATTACCTTGCGGCCTCTGGCAGTATCCGGGTCGGAGAGGTGGACGTGGCACAGGCCGAGCCGCGTGAGATCATCCAGTTGCGGCGCGAGGTTCTGGGCTATGTCAGCCAGTTCCTTCGGGTGGTGCCCCGCGTGCCGACCCTGGACGTGGTGGCCGAACCCTTGCTGGCGGTTGGCACTGAACGGGCCGAAGCAGAGGCGCGGGCGCGTGACCTGCTGACCCGCCTGCGGATTCCGGAGCGGCTGTGGGGCTTGTCTCCGACCACGTTTTCCGGCGGAGAGCAGCAGCGCGTGAACATCGCGCGCGGCTTTGCCCATGGGTATCCGGCTTTGCTTTTGGACGAACCGACGGCCTCTCTGGATGCGACGAACCGTGAAACCGTGCTTGGCCTGATCGAAGAGGCAAAGGCGCGCGGTGCCGCCATTGTCGGGATCTTTCACGACGAGGCCGCCCGACAGCGGGTTTGCGACCGGGAAATCGACGTGACGGGCTTTACCCCCAAGGCCGCCGCATGATGGCAGGGCGGTTCATCGCGGTTGTCGGGCCGTCCGGTGTCGGCAAGGACAGCGTCATGTCGGCGCTGGCCGCGCGAGACCCGCGTTTCCTGTGTTTGCGCCGGATGATCACCCGGCCGCAGGCCGCGGGCGGTGAAGATCATATCGCCGTCAGCGACGAAGAGTTTGCGCGCGTTCAAAGCGCCGGAGGTTTTGCCCTGTCGTGGCAGGCGCACGGGTTGTCCTATGGCATCCCCGTCGCAGTGGACCAGCAACTGGCGCAGGGCAACGAGGTCTTGGTGAACCTGTCCCGTGCGGTGCTGGAGCAGGCACAGAAACGGTTCGACCGTTTCGTCGTTCTGTCGCTGACCGCGCCGGTCGAGGTGCTGGCCGCCCGTCTTGCGGGCCGTGGCCGGGAAAGCGCCGAGGACATCGCCGCGCGGTTGCGCCGCAAGGTGTCAGACCTGCCCAGGGAACTGCCGGTCCTGACCGTCGACAACTCTGGCCCGCTGGACCAGACGATAGATACGATCCTGTCCCGGCTTCAGCCGGAAAGGGCGTAGCGGTGCAATTCATGAAAATAGCCCGTCGCATCCTCGCCACACAGCGTCAGCGCGTCGATGATGAACGGGCGCGGCAGGCGTTGGTCGATGTGGGGCAACAGCGCGGTGCGGACCTGTTCGGCGGTTTCCTTCCCCAGCTTACCGCTAAGCGTAATGTGAAAGCGGAACTGGTCCATCACGTAGGGATAGCCCCATTGAACCAGCAGGTCTTCCTGCCGCGCAGAGAGGCCGGATTTTCGGCGCTTGTCCAATTCGGACGCGGACGCGGGTGCGCGGAAGCGATCCAGCCCCTCGACCGTCTGCGCGGCAAGGGCCGAAAGCGCATCGGTGCCGCCGGTCGGGGTCAACGCAAGAAACCCGCCAAGCCGGGTCAGCGCCAACCCGTCCAGCGTAACAGGTGCCAGCGCGCCGCAAAGCGTTGCAAAAGCATCCTGAAGGGCCGCAAAGCTTTGCCCTTCGGCCAGACGGAAAGGCGGCTTGATTGTGCCGTGCAGCCCGTATTTGCGCGGGGTGGCGGTGATGTCGTGAACGGGCATCGGCAGGCCATGGACCATCGGCGCGTCGGGCCGTTCGCCTGTCGCGGCGTTCCAGCCCAGCCAGGCAGCGCCGAAATCAGACAGCGGACCCTTGGGAAGGGTTACATAGACAGCGTATCGGGAGAAATGCATGACGACCTCCACTCTTGCCGGGCCTATGCCCGATGCACGTGACGGCGGCGTGACAGAGAGTTTCACGCTTGCCAATGCGACACTGGTGCTGCCCAACCGGGTGGCGCGGGGTTGGGTGCGCGTGGAAAACGGCGTCATCGCCGAGATGGGCGAAGGTATGCATCTGCCTGCCGGCGCGGTGGATTGCGGCGGAGATTTCCTTGCGCCCGGCCTGATCGAACTGCACACGGACAACCTTGAGCGGCACATCGAACCGCGCCCCGGCGTCGACTGGCCCCATGCGGCGGCCATTGTGGCCCATGACGCCGAACTGGCCTCGACCGGGATCACCACCGTTTTCGACGCCATGCGCGTAGGTTCGATCCCTTCGGGCAAGGGCCGCTATCTGAAATACGCCCGCTCTCTGTCCAGCGAGATGTTGGACTTGCGGGCGAAGGACATGCTCAAGATCAGCCATTTCCTGCACCTGCGAGCGGAGGTCTGTTCCGAGACACTGGTGCCGGAACTGGCCGAATTCGGGCGCGAAGACCGCGTCGGGCTGGTCAGCCTGATGGATCACACCCCGGGCCAGCGGCAGTTCCGCGACATCTCGAAGCTGGAACAATACGTCAAATCCAAGCGGGGCATGTCGGATGCCGAATTCATCGAACATGTGGCCGGGCTCAAGGAATTGCGGGATCGTTTCGGGGCGGCGCATGAGGCGGCCACCGTGGCCGAAGCGGGGCGCTTTGGCGCCGTGCTGGCCAGCCACGATGACACCACGCGCGAACAGGTAAAGATCTCGGCGGGATATGGCATACGGCTGGCGGAATTTCCGACCACCGTCGAAGCGGCGCAGGCCTGTCACGACCATGGCATCGCGGTGATGATGGGCGCGCCCAACCTGATCCGGGGCGGATCGCATTCGGGCAATGTCGCGGCCGAGGAACTGGCGCGTCTGGACCTGTTGGACATCGTTTCTTCGGACTATGTGCCCGCGGCTTTGCTGTTGGCTGCGGTCAAACTGAGCGAGATCTGGGGCGACATGGCCCGCGGGATTGCCACGGTGACGAAAACTCCGGCCGAAGCCGTCGGGTTGGACGATCGCGGCGTTCTGGAACCAGGACGCCGGGCCGATATGATGCGCTTTCGAGTTTCGGCCCATGTGCCCTTGTTGCGGGGCGTCTGGAGCCGGGGGCGGCAGGTGGCCTGATGGCCGCGCCGCGGCGTCAAAAGACGTCGCGGCTGCGTTCGATACGACGCGTCCGTCGCTCTTCGCCCGACTGGTAGATCAGGATCCAGGCCAGTGCGATGAACATCGGGTGCGTCAGGCCGCCGGAAAAGAGGATCGCCGGAATCCAGATCAGCAACACGATGATCGACAGGATCACCCGGCCGGTCAGCAGGATCGAGAGCGGCGGAAGAAAGAGGGCAAGGACATAGTTCATTCCGGACTCCATCTGGGTGGTGAGCAATGTTAATGCTTTTAAGATAGGGAGCGTGGGGCGGATTTTTAGGGGCGCGGCAGGGATCGGCGCACGCGATTGCCTGTTGCCCCCCCCGCCCGAAGTCTGACAGGGGGCTTGACCGCCTTTCGCGCCTCCGGGCATCCGGCTTGACCGCCGGGCTTGCGTGCTCTATACCGCGCGGGTCGACAAGGCATCAAACGCCGCGGCAAAGAGATCGAGCAGGGTCGGACTATTCCGGCCCTCTTTGTTTTGCGGACGACCGAGTGACCAACTTCAAGACCGGCGGAGACAACCGCTCGGCCAGAAAACCGTTATAAAGGACCAAACGCACATATGCCCAGCGCATCGATGGAGGAATTCGAGGCCCTCCTTAATGAAAGCCTCGAAATGGACACACCGGACGAAGGTTCGGTTGTCAAAGGCAAGATCATCGCAATCGAAGCGGGTCAGGCCATCATCGACGTCGGTTACAAGATGGAAGGCCGCGTCGAGCTGAAAGAATTCGCAGAGCCGGGTGAGCAGCCCGACGTTCAGGTCGGTGACGAAGTCGAGGTTTACCTCCGCGCCGCCGAAAACGCCCGTGGCGAAGCCGTCATCTCGCGCGAGATGGCCCGCCGCGAGGAAGCCTGGGACCGCCTGGAAAAAGCATACGCAGACGATGCCCGCGTCGAAGGCGCGATCTTTGGCCGCGTCAAGGGTGGCTTTACCGTCGATCTCGGCGGTGCCGTTGCCTTCCTGCCCGGTTCGCAAGTCGATGTGCGCCCCGTGCGCGACGCTGGCCCGCTCATGGGTCTCAAGCAGCCGTTCCAGATCCTCAAGATGGACCGTCGCCGTGGCAACATCGTTGTTTCGCGCCGCGCGATCCTCGAAGAGTCGCGTGCCGAACAGCGCGCCGAAGTCATCGGCAAGCTGCAAGAAGGCGACGCGGTTGACGGCGTGGTCAAGAACATCACCGAGTACGGCGCATTCGTCGACCTTGGCGGCGTTGACGGCCTGCTGCACGTCACCGACATGGCATGGCGCCGTGTAAACCACCCCTCCGAGATCCTGTCGATCGGCGAGACCGTCAAGGTCCAGGTCATCAAGATCAACAAGGAAACCCACCGTATCAGCCTGGGCATGAAGCAGCTTCAGGAAGATCCGTGGGATCTGGTTGGCGTCAAGTACCCGCTGAGCTCGGTCCACAAGGGCCGCGTGACCAACATCACCGACTACGGCGCCTTCGTGGAGCTGGAGCCCGGTGTCGAAGGTCTGGTTCACGTGTCCGAAATGTCCTGGACCAAGAAGAACGTGCACCCCGGCAAGATCGTCTCCACCTCCCAGGAAGTGGACGTCATGGTGCTGGAAATCGACGGCGCCAAGCGCCGCGTTTCGCTGGGTCTCAAGCAGACCATGCGCAACCCGTGGGAAGTGTTTGCAGAAACGCACCCCGAGGGCACGCAGGTCGAAGGCGAAGTCAAGAATATCACCGAATTCGGTCTGTTCATCGGCCTGCCGGGCGAGATCGACGGCATGGTGCACCTGTCGGACCTCAGCTGGGATCAGCGCGGCGAGGAAGCCATCCAGGAATATCGCAAGGGTGACGTGGTTCAGGCCGTCGTCTCCGAAGTGGATGTCGAGAAAGAGCGTATCTCGCTCTCGATCAAGGCACTGGGCGGCGACAAGTTCGCAGAGGCAACCGGCGGCGTGAAGCGCGGCTCGATCGTGACCGTCGAGGTCACCGCGATCGAAGACGGCGGCATCGAGGTGGAATACGAAGGCATGAAGTCCTTCATCCGCCGCTCCGACCTGTCGCGTGATCGTTCCGAGCAGCGCCCCGAGCGTTTCTCGGTCGGTGACAAGGTCGACGTGCGCGTCACCAACATCGACATGAAGACCCGTCGTCTGGGCCTGTCGATCAAGGCACGCGAAATCGCCGAAGAGAAAGAGGCCGTCGAACAGTTCGGCTCCTCCGACTCGGGTGCATCGCTGGGCGACATCCTTGGCGCAGCCCTGAAGCGCGACGAATAATCGTTGCACAGCCTTCAGGCTGAAAGAAATTCGGGCCTCCGCTGATGCGGGGGCCCTTTTCGTTGGCGCTTGATCCCGAGGGCGCCTGCGGTAGGCTCGACCCTGAAAGACGGGGGAACCATGCAGGGGCAGGGACTGGATCTGAGCGGCGACTGGACCGGGGTCTATGATTACGGTCACGAGGGTGCCGAGGCGGTGCCCTTTACCGCCTCCCTTTTCGACGTTTGCGGGGTTGTCTGGGGGACAACGCTGGAACCCAACAGTTTTGCACCGGAGGCGGGCGCGGAGCTGGAAGCCGAGATCAGCGGCAGCCGCAGCGCGCGCGAGGTGCATTTCCGCAAAGCCTATTTCGCGCGCCCAAGGGGCGGCGAGGATCCGGTGCATTATAGCGGGCATGTGTCGGCTGACGGAAACCGGATCGAAGGTCGCTGGACCATCCGCGGGCCGGGCTATGCGATTTCCGGTCCCTTTGTGATGAACCGGATCAAAGGTGCCGCCGCCAGGGCCAGCCGCCGTGCGAAGGTCAGCGTTGAAATCGACCTTTTCTGACCAGCGGCCAGCAAGACGATGCGGAGCGGCCCAAAAGAAATGCTCGCCTTTGCGCCGGGTGTTTGCTTTTCTCGGCAGGCGAGTCGAGGTTGGAGGACGTGACATGCGCATCGGGCCCTTGCATCTGACTATTCTGTGCATGGGGACGGCGCTTGGCCTGCCGGTGCTGGCCCAAGACCAGATCGTGATCCCGGACGAAGACACGCGCTTTATTCAGGAGGCGCCAACGGGCGGCGGAACGGGGCTGAAGATGCGGGCGGTGACCGTCAAGGATCAGAACCAGTTGCGCGGCAGTTTTGGCGACAAATGGCAAGCTGACGAGGTGCGCGCCCGCGCGGCACAGGTCTGTGGCGAGGCGGGGATGCGGCTTGTGTATTTCCAGCCGGGGGGGCGGGACTCGAAAGGATGGACGCAATTCGCGGCGGTCTGCCAATAGGCGGACCACCGGGCGAATCGGTCGCAGGTCATCGCCATGCTGCGATGCCGCGCAGGGGCGCGGGTGGCGGGGATGCATGCAATTTCGGCGGAAAACAGCCGCAAACTGCTGCAAAATATGAGTTTTCCCCAAAATTGGGCGGTTCCCGTTTGAACTCTCGCCGCGTATAGTTTGTCTCAAATAACAAGGCGAAGGCCGAAATCCACCAGGGGACGTGGGGTATGATCCGATCCGAATTGATCCAGAAGATTGCAGACGAGAACCCGCATCTGTATCAGCGTGACGTAGAGAGGATCGTGAACACGATCTTCGACGAGATCACCAATGCCATGGCCCGGGGCGACCGGGTCGAGCTGCGGGGCTTCGGGGCCTTTTCGGTCAAGAAGCGGGATGCGCGCGTCGGCCGGAACCCCCGGACGGGAGAGTCTGTCCAGGTCGAGGAAAAGCACGTGCCCTTCTTCAAGACTGGCAAGCTCCTGCGGGACCGCCTGAACGGGAAGTAACCCATGCGCTACATCCGTTACGCATTCCTTGCGGCGCTGGCCGTCGCCCTGATTACTGTTGCGCTTGCCAACCGAGCGACGGTGACGTTGAACACCTTGCCCGAAGGCCTGGCGCGGGTTCCAGGTATGGACATCCTGTCCTTCTCGATCGAGATGCCGCTGTTTCTTGCGATTTTCGCCGGGATCGTTGCGGGCCTCCTGATCGGATTCGTCTGGGAGTGGCTGCGGGAATACAAGCACCGCGCTGAAGCCTCGGCCAAGAAGACCGAGGTGCGCAAGCTGGAGCGTCAGCTGAAAAAGACGCAGGCCGAGCGGGATAAGGACAAGGACGAGGTTCTGGCGATCCTCGACCAGGCCAGCTGATCGCGTGAACCGGAGGAGGGGCGCTGCCCCTCTGCGCCTTTTGGCGCATTCACCCCGGAGTATTTTTGCCAAGAAGAAACAAGGACTGGGCTGGTGAGTGTCCGGATCAAGATCTGTGGGCTGACGCGGCCCGGCGACATGGAGATGGTTGCCGCGGCGGGTGCCTCGTATGGCGGGCTGGTGTTCTTTCCCAAGAGCCCGCGCAACGTGACAATCGAGGCGGCTCGGGCGCTTGCGTTAGAGGCGCCGGTGGGGTTGGCCAAGGTGGCGTTGGTGGTCAATCCGACCGATGAGCTGTTGGACCGGATCACGTCCGCGGTGCCGCTGGATATGATCCAGTTGCATGGCAGCGAGCCGCCAGAGCGGGTGGCAGAGGTGCGCGCGCGCTATGGTCTGCCTGTTATGAAGGCGGTGGGCGTTGCCGAAGAGGCGGATTTGCAGAAACTGGTGACCTATCAACAGGTGGCCGACCAGATCCTTGTGGATGCCAAGCCGCCCAAGAGCGGTGTGCTGCCGGGGGGCAATGGTCTTGCTTTTGACTGGCGGTTGATCGCCGGGCGGCGCTGGTCGCGGCCATGGATGCTGGCTGGTGGGTTGACGTCTGAAAATGTGGGCCGCGCCATTGCCATGACCGGGGCGGTTCAGGTGGACCTGTCGTCTGGTGTCGAGAGCGCGCCCGGCGTCAAGGATGCCTCGAAAGTGGCCGCTTTTGTAGCGGCTGCGCGCGAGGCGGAGGCCGTGCCCCGGTTGTGACGCCGGGGGTCGGGATTCATAGCCAGTGGTTCCGTCCGCTGCCCACGGCATCGGCCACATTGGTGAAACCGTCGCGGGCAAGCAGCGCATCCAGTCCGATAGCCAGTTCCTGCACAAGGCTAAGACCGCCATAGACCAGCGCCGTATAGAGTTGCACGGCGCTTGCCCCGGCGCGGATCTTTTCATAGGCCTGTTCGGCGGAGCCGATGCCGCCGACCCCGATCAGGGGCAGGGCACCATTGGTCAATTGCGACAGACGTGCCAGCACCCGTGTCGAGCGGTCAAACAGCGGCTGCCCCGACAGGCCACCCGTTTCGGAGGCGTGGCGCGAGGCCAATCCGGCCCGTGACAGGGTGGTGTTGGTGGCGATGACCCCGGCGACACCGGAGCCAAGCGCGACCTCTGCGACATCGGCCAGTTCGGCGTCATCCAGATCGGGCGCGATCTTGAGGAAGACGGGGATTGGGGTGGCAAGGTCGTCCCGCGCCTTCATAACGCCGGCAAGCAGGGCGGCGAGCGCGGCCTTGCCTTGCAGGTCGCGCAGTTTTTCAGTGTTGGGCGAACTGACGTTGACGGTGGCGAAATCGACGTTGCTGCCGCAATGTGTCAGGACGCGCGCGAAATCGCCGGCGCGATCGCCGCTGTCCTTGTTGGCGCCAAGGTTCAGGCCCAGCACAAAGCGTTCGGGCCGCTTTTGCAAACGCGCGCCAATGGCTTCCATCCCGTCGTTGTTAAAGCCGAAGCGGTTGATCGCGGCCTGATCTTCGGTCAGGCGGAACAGCCGGGGGCGCGGGTTGCCCGGTTGCGGGCGTGGCGTGGCGGCGCCGACCTCGGCAAAGCCAAAACCGGCTCGGGACAGGCCCTGTAGCGCGGTGGCGTTCTTGTCGAAACCGGCCGCGAGCCCAATCGGGTTTGGCAGCGTCAGACCCGCCAGCGAAGTGCGCAGCCTGTCCGAGGTAACGACACCCGGCGCGGGGGCAAGTCCGGCCTGAAGCGCCTTGATCGCAAGGCCGTGGGCGGTTTCCGGGTCAACCCGGTGCAGGGCGGCAAGGCCGATCCGTTCCAGCGGTGTCATCCAAAGACCTCCCCTGAGGGCGACGGTGCGCAGCGGATCAGGCGCGAGTCGCTGACGGCGGCCTGTCGGTGGACAACCGCCCTTTGGTATTCCGGGTCCGTCACCATGGCCAGAAAGGCATGGGCCGACGGGTAGCGGGCGACAAAGACGTGGTCCCAGTGTTCGTCTGGCGGGCCGATCATCATGGTCCGGAACTCGCCGCGCCACAGGATTGATCCGCCGACACGTGCCAGAACCGGGCCACTGTGTTGACCGTAGAGGCGATAGGCTTCTGCGCCGCCAAGGCCGGAGCCATGCAGGTCATGGTCATCCGGATAGGCGGCCGTATCGCGCAGGCGCACCAAGTTTAGCATTTCGCAGGGTTCATCCCGGTCCAGCGCCTTGAAGGCTTCGAACTGGGGGCGGGTCGGATCGACATGGGTCATGCGAACCCGTCCGGAAAGCGGTGTCCGCCGTCTTGGTCCAGTGGAAGGGGCTGGCACCAAAGGATGTCGGCCAGACGCAGGGGGCCGTAAAGATGCGGAAACAGCGCGCCGCCCCGGGAAGGTTCCCATTTCAGGGTCTCGCCCAATGCCTCGCTGTCCAGCGCGGCCAGATACAGGCCCTCGGCTCCGGCGAAATGCTTGGACGCGGTTTCGCGGGCCTGTTCGGCGGTGGAGAAATGGATATAGCCATCGGCCACGTCGATCGGCGCGCCCTTGGTTTCCTTTTCGGCGCGCAGGGCCGACCATTCGTCGGCACGGAGGATCTTGTAGATTTCCATGGCGCCGTGATGCCGCGCCCGTTCCGCGCGGTCAAGCGCTGCATCCCCGGGCATTCGTCATCAAACCGACAAGGGCCGTGCGATAGTAGCGTAACGACAGGCTTTGACTCGGGCTCTGCGCCGGGGCAGGCTTTCGCCACCAACAACAAGACTCTGCAGAGAGGTTTTCCAATGACGAACAAGCTGCTGACAGGCGCTGCCGCGCTGGCCATGATGGCCGGTGCCGCGCAGGCCGACTATACTCTGACGATCCTGCACACCAACGATTTCCACGCCCGGTTCGAACCGATCAGCAAGTATGACTCGGGCTGTTCGGTCGAGGACGACGCGGCAGGCAAATGCTTTGGCGGGTCGGCCCGTCTTGTGACTGCCGTGAACGAGGCCAAGGCCCGCAGCAACAACCACATTCTGGTGGATGGTGGCGACCAGTTCCAGGGCACGCTGTTTTATACCTATTACAAGGGCAAGCTGGCCGCCGAGATGATGAACCTCATGGGCTATGATGCCATGACGGTCGGCAACCACGAATTCGACGATGGCCCCGAGGTGCTGCGCGGCTTTATGGATGCGGTTGAATTCCCGGTGCTGATGTCGAACGCCGATGTTTCGGGTGAACCGCTGCTGGCGGATGTGCTGATGAAATCCACGGTGATCGAACGGGGTGGCGAAAAGTTGGGCCTGATCGGCCTGACGCCTCAGGACACCGATGAACTGGCCAGCCCGGGCGACAACATCATCTTCACCGATCCGTCCGATGCGGTGCAGGCAGAAGTCGACAAGTTGACCGAAATGGGCGTGAACAAGATCATCGTCCTGTCGCATTCCGGCTACGCCGTGGACCAGCGCGTGGCGGAAAACACCACCGGTGTCGACGTGATCGTGGGGGGCCATTCCAACACTTATCTTGCCAACAACGACGACAACGCGGACGGCCCCTATCCGACAGTGGTGAACGGCGTGCAGATCGTGCAGGCCTATGCCTATGGCAAGTATCTGGGTGAACTGAACGTCACCTTTGACGATGCCGGTGTTGTCACCGAGGCAACCGGCAACCCGATCCTTGTGGATGCGGCTATCCTCGCCAACGAAGATGTCGCTGCACGCATCAAGGAAGCCGCCAAGCCGCTGGAAGAGATCCGCAACCGTGTCGTGGCCTTTACCGACGTGGAAATCGGAGGAGACCGTTCGGTCTGTCGTGCGATGGAATGTTCGATGGGCAACCTGATCGCCGACGCCATGCTGGCACGGGTCAAGGACCAAGGCATCGACATCGCGATCCAGAACAGCGGCGGTATCCGGGCGTCGATCGACGCAGGCGATGTCACCATGGGCGAAGTGCTGACCGTGCTGCCGTTCCAGAACACACTGTCGACCTTCCAGGTGACCGGTGCGACGCTGATCGAGGCGCTGGAAAACGGCGTTAGCCAGGTCGAAGAAGGCGCTGGCCGTTTCCCGCAGGTGGCGGGCATGACCTTCACGGTGGATCTGACCCAAGAGCCGGGCAGCCGGATTTCCGAGGTCATGGTCGGCGGCGCGGCTGTCGAGATGGACAAGGTCTATGGCGTTGTGTCCAACAACTATGTCCGCAACGGCGGTGACGGTTACAAGATGTTCCGCGACGCGCAGAACGCTTATGACTTTGGTCCGGACCTTGCGGATGTGACCGCCGAATACCTCGCGGAAAAAGCGCCTTATCAGCCCTACACCGATGGCCGGATCACGCTGAAGAAATAAGCCACACCGGAAGGGATGGCAGGCGGCGCGCCGGGGGACCGGCGCGCCGTTTTCCTTGTTGGAAAGTCACTCTGCGGCGGTGGCCGTGTCTATGATCTTGACCGTTACGTCGGCCGCGTCGCAAGTGATCCGCAGGTTTCCCCGTTGCCACTCTTTTGCGGTATCATGTTGGTTCGGGTTCAGCCGGCGGAACCCGATGTCGGTCAGGACATGCGGCGCAGCCAGCGCCAGATGCGCCAAGCCCGCATGATCCCTGCGCCGCGCCTTTCGGTGGGAGAGGGAAACGGAAATTTTCCTAAGCCAGACCGATAGACTGAAGGCAATGCTGGGTCCTGACGTGCGGGCGGGCGTTTGCGCGTCTGTCAACATTTTTGGCTCCTCCGGATAAGTTTGGCACACAAAGGCTATGTCTGAGGGGGCTTGCGCGCAAACCAGGCTTTCTCATAGTTTGGGGTAGTTTTTCTGATCCAGAATGCGCCTGATGACCAAGCTGCCACCCCTGAATGCCCTGCGCGCCTTCGAGGCTGCGGCGCGTCATGGCGGCTATATCGATGCCGCAGAGGAGTTACATGTCACTCGCGGCGCGATCAGCCGTCACGTGAAGTTGCTGGAGGATCATCTGGGCGTGCCTCTGTTTCGGCGTCATACTAGGGGCGTCACGCTGACAGAGGCAGGACAGCGGTTCCTGCCTGTTTTGACCGAATGCTTTGCCCGGATCGAAACAGAAGCCCGGAGGATCTCTCGGGATGCGGCGGAACTGCGTATTCTTTGCCCGCCTGCCACGTCGATCCGCTGGTTGATCCCGCGTCTGGATCGTTTTCGGGCCCGGCACCCGGACATACGCCTAAGCCTGACGACGGATTTCCACGATAGCGCCGGGTTTGTCGGCGCGGGCTATGACCTTGCCTTTTCGATCGAACATTGGCCGAACAGAGCGAGCGATGTCGAGGTTTTGCCGCTGTTTCAGACCCGCCTGACCCCGGCCTGCGCGCCCTCCTATTTGCAGCGTCTGGGGTTGAAGGCTCCGGCAGACCTTGCGCGCGCGACGCTTTTGCATGAAACGCCGCGCCGCATGGATTGGCGCGATTGGCTGGACAGTTTTGATGTGGCCGGGGTCGACAGATCGTCGGGCAGCGATTTCCCGAATCTCGACATTGCGACACGCGCCGCGGTGATGGGGGAGGGGGTCGTGATGGCGGATATGTTTCTGTGCCGCGACGAACTGGCCTCGGGCCTGCTGGTCATGCCGTTCCCGGAAATGATTTGCGAGTCGCATCTGGGCCGGGTTTGTGTGCTGGGGGCGCGCGAACGCTGGGACAGTCCGCAGGTACGGGCCTTTCGCGCTTGGTTGGAAGCAGAGGCGGCGGGATGATACCCGCCGCAGGCCATCATTCTGCGGCCACTCCATCGGTGAATTGCAACCGGGCAAGGCGCGCGTAGAGCCCGCCTTCGGCCACCAGCGCATCATGGGTGCCGGTGGCGACAATACGTCCCTGATCCATGACAATGATCCGGTCGGCCTTTTTGACGGTTGCCAGCCGGTGCGCAACGATGATGGTGGTCCGGCCCTCGGCCAGCTTGTCGACGGCCTGTTGCACGGCACGTTCGCTTTCGGCGTCCAGCGCGCTGGTCGCTTCGTCCAGCAAAAGGACAGGCGCGTCGCGCAGGATTGCGCGGGCGATGGCGACGCGCTGTTTCTGGCCGCCGGACAGCATCACACCGCGTTCTCCCAGCCATGTGCCATAGCCCTCTGGCAAGGCCGTGAGGAAGTCATGGGCCGCGGCAGCCTTGGCTGCACCTTCGACCATGGCATCTGTAGCATCGGGGCGGCCAAAACGAATGTTGTCACGGGCCGAGGCGGCAAAAATCACCGGATCCTGCGGCACCAGCGCCATGTAACGCCGGAAATCATGCCGGGCCATTTCGGTCAGCGCGACGCCGTCCAGAAGGATGCGCCCTTCTGCCGGGTCGTAAAACCGTTGCAACAGTTGAATGATGGTGGTCTTGCCCGCGCCCGAAGGGCCAACCAGCGCCACGGTTTCACCGGGGGCGATGGTCAGGTCGACCTGCGATAGGGCGGACACACCGGGGCGTGCCGGATAGGAAAAACTGACATGCTCGAACCGGATCTCGCCGCGCATCGGGGCAGGGGCGGGCACCGGTGTTGCCGGATCCCGGACGGTGTCCTCGGCCTGCAACAATTCGACCAGACGTTCGGTCGCGCCTGCGGCCCTCTGCAATTCGCCAAAGACTTCGGACAGGGCACCAACAGCCCCGGCCACCATGACCGAATAGATCACGAACTGGATCAGCGTGCCCGCGCTCATCAATCCGGCGCGCACGTCCCATGCACCGATCCACAGAACGCCGACGATGCCTGTGAACACAAGAAAGATCACGATCATCGTCATGCCGGCGCGGGTGGTGATCCGGCGGCGGGCGGCGTCAAAGCTTTTTTCCGTCACATCGGCAAAGCCGCCGCGGGACTGGTCCTCATGCGTGTAGGCCTGAACGGTCTGGACGGCGCCCAATGCTTCGGAAGCATTGCCGGACGAGGCGGCGATCCAATCCTGGTTCTCGCGCGACAGCTTGCGGACACGGCGCCCCAGCACAAGGATCGGCACCACGATCACCGGAACGATCAACAGCACAAGGCCGGTCAACTTGGCTGAGGTGAACAGCATCAGGACCAGCCCGCCCATAAACAGCAGCGTGTTGCGCAGGGCGATCGAGATCGAAGAGCCGATCACCGACAGGATCAACGTGGTGTCCGTGGTGATCCGGCTGAGAACCTCGCCGGTCATGATCTTTTCATAGAACGCGGGCGACAGGCCGATGACCTTGTCAAAGACGGCTTTGCGGATGTCGGCGACCACCCTTTCGCCCAGTCGCGTAACCAAAGCGTATCGCAGCGCCGTGCCGACGGCCAATGCGGCCGCGATCCCCAGCGCCGCGCCGAAATACTTGTCCAGAAGCGCGCCATCCTGGGTGTTGAAATTGTCCACCACGCGGCGCACGGCCAGCGGAAGGATCAGCGAGATCGTCGCCGTGGCCACCAGTGCGGCAAAAGCGGCGAACATCAACAGCCGGTAGGGGCGCATGAAGGGCCAAAGCGCCCCAAGCGAACCCAGCTTGCGCGACTTCTCACGCTCCTGTTCACCGGTGCCTGGCGTGGTCTTGGCAGCCATGGGGTCTCCTTCCTTGTCGCGCACAGGGCGTTTTGCCACGCGGGGCGCGAGGGTCAAGCGCCGTCTTGACGCGGGGCAGAGGGGAAAGAGGGATGATCTGGAGCGGGCGACGGGAATCGAACCCGTATCATCAGCTTGGAAGGCTGAGGTCTTACCATTACACAACGCCCGCCCAGTGCCGAGGTGGGTAGTCGATGCTTTCGGGACAGTCAATAGGCCCGGAACCTGCTGAACCGCCCTTTTGATGGCCAGATTTCGGCGGTGCGCCGGCGCACAGTGGCGGCGCGGTCGCGGAATCGTGCATTTCTAAACGAAACGGTTTGCTTTTTGCGGCATCCATCATAGATCAGCGCCGGACTGATTTTATCTCCATGACAGGAGTCCCTTGCATGCGCCGCCTTCTTCCCGCCCTTGCCCTTGTGGGCCTTATCTCACCGATAGCCGCAATGGCTCAGGACGAAGCGGCGCCGCCCGCGCCGAAACCGGTCAAGCTGATGGAGATTTCCACCAAGCCGGTTGTGCTGCAACGGCAGTTCTTTGGTCAGGTCACAGCGCGGCAGACCGTGGACCTTGCATTTCAGGTAGGCGGTCAGCTTTTGATCCTGAATGCCGAGGAAGGCAGCACCAAGCCCAAGGGCGAGATGGTCGCGCAGCTGGACCTGTCAGGTTACGAACGCGCCGTCGCGCAGGCGCAAGCGAATTTCGACAAGGCGCAGCGGGATGCCGAGCGTCTGGAAACGCTCAGCGGGCAGGCGGTTTCAGCTGTTCAGGTCCGCGATGCCGAAACCCAGCTGCGGCTGGCGGAAATCGGGCTAGAGGTGGCAAAGGACGACCTTGATCATGCCAGCCTGCGGGCACCTTTCGACGCGCTGGTGGCCCGTCGACTTGTGGCCAACTTTCAGACGGTTTCGGCCGGCACACCGGTTGTGCGGCTGCACGATATTTCGGAAATGCGGGTCGATATCGAAGTTCCCGAGGTCTTGTTCCGTCAGGCGGGGGCGGGCGAAGCGGTGACCTTCGCGGCCGAGTTTCCCGGCGACCCCAAGCGCCATCCGCTGGTCCTGCGCGAGTTCGAGGCAGAAACCTCCAGCGTTGGGCAAACCTACACGATCACACTGGCCTTCGAGGAAAACCCGGGGGCCTTCGTCTTTCCGGGGGCGTCCGTGACGGTCTACACCAGTGTCGAAGGCAAGGCTCCCGACGGGATCATCCTGCCCGAAACGGCGCTGGTTTACGATCCCGCCGGGGCTGCCGCTGTCATGGTCTATGACAACGGGGTCGTCCGGCAGACACCGGTCAAGATCGTCCTTCACGAAGACGGGCGTCTTTACATGACCGAAGGCCCCGAGGACGGCACCCAAATCGTAATGACCGGCGCTTCGCAACTGCGTGACGGCCAGTCCGTGCGCCCCTTCACCCGCATCGGGGAGTAATTCCATGTCCATCGCGCGCGCCTCCATCGACAAGGCGCTGATCACCTGGCTCCTCATGCTGGGCTGCCTTCTGGGCGGCATCTGGGGCTTTGGAACGATCGGCCGTCTCGAAGATCCCGCCTTTACGATCAAGAACGCCATCATCATCACGCAATACCCCGGCGCCAGTGCCGAGCAGGTGGCGCGCGAGGTGTCCGAGCCGATTGAATCCGAGCTTCAGAAGATGGGTGAGATCGACTTCATCACCTCATCCAACAAGCCCGGCGTCAGCCGGATTTCGGTGAACATCGAGTCGACCTATGACGGCACGGAACTGCCGGCTATCTGGACCAAGCTGCGCAATCGCGTCACCGACGCACAGCGCAGCCTGCCACCCGAGGCCGGAACGCCCATCGTCAACGATACCTTCGGCGACGTGTTCGGTGTGTTCTACGCGGTGACCGCGCCCGGCTTTACCGATGCCGAGATCCACGAGATATCCGAATTCCTCAGGCGTGAGTTGCTGGCGGTCGATGGCGTGGCCGATGTGGCCGTCGCGGGCCTGCCGTCCGAGGCGATCTATGTCGACGCAAATACCTCGATCATTACCAACCTGGGCATCGGACCAGAGGCCATTGCGGGCGCGCTGTCCAATACGGACTCGCGCACACCTGCCGGCAGCATTCGGCAAAACGGGCAGGATGTGCGGCTTCAGGCACCCGGAGGGTCTGATACCGTGGTCGACATTGCCAACCTGACCATCGGTGTCGGCGGTGATGTGATCGACCTTTTGGATCTTGCAACAGTGTCGCGTTCGCGCGTGACCGATCCGACCGAAATCATCCGCTTTCAGGGGCAAGAGGCCTTTACGCTAGGCGTGGCGGGCAAGGCGGCTCTGAATATCGTCGATGTGGGCAAGCGCGTGGACGCGCGGCTGGCCGAAATCATGGTTGACGTTCCCGCCGGCGTGGAATTGCACCCGATCTATCAGCAGCATGTGGTGGTGGACGAGGCGTCCAACGATTTTCTCATGAACCTGGCCATGTCTGTGGCCATCGTGGTCATCGTTCTGGCCTTGTTCATGGGCTGGCGCGCGGCGGTGGTCGTTGGCGTGACCTTGCTTTTGACCGTGGTCGGCACCGTGTTCCTGATGGCGATCTTTGGCATCGAGATGGAGCGTATCTCGCTTGGTGCGCTGATCATTGCCATGGGGATGCTGGTGGACAATGCCATCGTTGTCGCCGAAGGCATGCAGGGGGATATGGCTCAGGGCAAATCGGCCCGAGATGCCGCCGAGGACGTGGCGAAGAAAACACAGGTGCCCCTGCTGGGCGCGACCGTGATCGGCATCATGGCCTTTGCCGGGATCGGCCTGTCGCCCGATGCAACCGGCGAGTTCCTGTTCTCGCTCTTTGCGGTCATCGGGATTTCCCTGCTTTTGTCGTGGATCCTTGCGATCACCGCGACCCCGCTGTTGGCGCATTACTTCTTCAAGGTTGGCTCCGGTGAAGGTGGCGATCACTATGGCGGTCCGCTGTTCCGTGCCTATCGGGCGGTGCTTTCGGCGGCTCTGACGCTACGCCATCTTGTGATCCTTGCGCTGATCGGCATCACGGTGGTGTGCTATATCGGCTTTGGTCAGGTCAAACAGCAGTTCTTTCCTGACAGCAACACGCCGCTGTTTTACGTCCACTACAAGCTGCCGCAGGGGGCCAGCATCCATCAGGTGTCCAAGGACATGGCGCTGCTGGAAGACTGGCTGGCCGAGCGCGAAGAGGTGGAATCCGTGGCGACCTTTATCGGCGGTGGCGCGACTCGTTTCATGCTGACCTATGCGCCCGAAGAAGCATTGCCGACTTATGGCCATCTGATCATCCGCACGGACAGCCTCGAACAGATCCCGCCCTTGCGTGCCGATCTCGAAGCCTTTGGCCGGGGCACGCTGACCACTGGCGAATTCCGCACCGAACGGCTGGCCTTTGGCCCCGGTGGCGGGGCACCGATCGTGGCGCGCTTTTCCGGGCCGGACCCGGTAGTCTTGCGCGAACTTGCGGAACAGGCCGAGGCCGCGTTGCTGGGCGCATCCGACCAGTTGCAGGATCTGCGCACCGACTGGCGCGAGCGTGAATTGGTCGTGGTGCCGCGCTTTGCCGACGAACGCGCCAAGGCGGCGGGCGTAACGCGTGAGGATCTGGCGCAGGCATTGCTGATCGGATCGGATGGCGTGCAGGTGGGATACTATCGCGAGGAAGATCGCCTGATTCCCATCATCATGCGCACCGACAACGCGCAAAGCGAAGGTGCCGCGCATCTGGCAGACCTGCCGGTCTATTCTGCCGCTGCGGGTGCCTATATCCCGGTGGCCCAGATCATCGACGGTTTTTCCTGGGAGGCACAGAACACCTTCCTTGTACGGCGTGACCGGGTGCCGACGATCTCTGTTCAGGCAGGGGTTCCGGCCGGTGTGAACGCATCAGCGGTCTTTACCCAGATCCGCGGCGCGGTCGAGGCCATCGACCTGCCCGAAGGCTATGTGCTGGAGTGGGGCGGCGAATACGAAAACTCCACCGATGCGCAGGCCAGCCTTGGCAAGCAGTTGCCGCTGTCGCTGATCATCATGGTGCTGATCTCGGTTCTGCTGTTCGGCACGATCCGCCAGCCGGTGATTATCTGGCTGTTGGTCCCGATGAGTGTGAACGGCGTCGCGCTGGGTCTTTTGGGGACGGGGCTGCCATTCTCCTTTACGGCGCTGCTGGGCCTGTTGTCGCTTTCGGGGATGCTGATCAAGAACGGCATCGTGCTGGTCGAGGAAATCGACCTTGTGCGGGCCGAAGGCGTGCCCTTCCGTCAGGCGGTGATCGAAGCCTCGACCTCGCGTTTGCGACCGGTGGTGCTGGCTGCGGCGACGACCATCCTTGGCATGATCCCCCTGCTGTCGGATGCCTTCTTTGCATCGATGGCGGTGACGATCATGGGCGGCCTTGGGTTTGCATCGATCCTGACGCTGATTGCGGCGCCCGTCTTCTACTACAGCTTCTTTCCGCGGGCGCGGAAAGAGGACGCAAAATCACGCAAAGAGGCAAAAGCCGCCGCTGCGTGACACCATCGGTATCAGCCCGTCCGCGGGCTGATACCGCCCTACTTGTGTGACAACACGGCCTGACGCCAACAGCCAACCGCTGGCAATCTCGGGGATCTTTCCTTGAATGCGGCCGGCTTTGACTCGCCAGCCCTCACATCCCTCCACAGCACAGGCGCGCATGTATCTGCCCGGTACATGGCAAACCACGTGAAATCACTGCTGATCGGTATGTATGGCGGAGAGGAAGTCCGACAATATCCGTCTCGCAATATGGCTAAGCAATTGAGAAATAACGATATTATAAATCTCGATTCCTGAAATGTGTCACGCTTAGTGCAACAAAATATGGCACAATTTTCGGGACTCTCCCCGGGCTCTGCTGTAGATTCTCCAAATGAATAACCCCCGCCGGAGCTGAACCGACGGGGGCCAAATAATCCGACTTGCGGGATATGCGAAATCCCCATGTCGCGGCATCAAAGGACGGAAAACGATGCACACTGAATATAGCCTGAAAGTCGCCAAAGGCCAAGCCAATCCGAATTTGGCCGCCGCTTTGAAATTGGCCGCCGAAGACTGGAAAGTAATTCCGCTGGGGCCGAACAAGCGCCCTCTTGTGAAGGGCTGGCAGGATAAGGCCACCAGCGACGCCCGGCAGATTGAACGCTGGTGGGCGAAATGGCCCGACGCCATGCCCGGCATTCCGTCTGGTGAGCGCAACGGATTCACCGTCTTGGATATTGACCAGAAGAACGGGAAAGACGGCTTTGCCGAGTTGAAGGCGCTGGGGTTGGACGCTGACGCCATGTCGCCCTGCCAAGTCGAAACCGCCAGCGGCGGGCGACACATCTATTTCCGCTGGGGCGGGGAAGGCAACAGCGCCGCCGGGCTGCCCGCTGGGCTGGACGTGCGCGGCGAGGGCGGCTTCGTGGTGGCCCCGGGGGCGATCAATGGCAAAGGCGTCTATACGGGCCGCCTGACGCGCGAGCTGCCCAAGTGGCCCGAGGCTCTGCCAATCCGCAAGCGGCCCTCTGAGCCGGGACAGGGCGAGCCTACGGGCCTTCCCTTCCACGTGACCCGCGCCGCGCTCATGACGTGCCCGAATGATGGAGACGCCTACGCCAGCCGTGACGCTTGGTTGCACATGGTTATGGCCGTGCATTGCGAGACAGGGGGCAGCGAAGAGGGGCGCGAGGCGGTTCACGAATGGTCCCGGCAACACCCGAGCTATGACTCGGATAGCACCGACGCGGCTTGGGATTCCTGCAATGCCGACCGTGGCCTGACTGGCTGGCACGTTGTCCATGAGGCCGAGCGGCACGGCTGGCGCGACGCCGCCGTGACCGAGCTTCGCCGGATTGAGTTGCTGGAAGACTTTGACTCGCTTTGGGACGATCTTGGTATGACGCCGGAGTATGATGATTGGGGCGCGACCGAGCTGGATGAAATTGCCGAGTTGGTGGGCGGGCCGGTTGACCGTTCCGGCGGCCTGACTTTCCTGAGCCCGAGCGATTGCGCGGCCACGGCAGCACGCCCCTATGTCATCAAGGGACTCCTTGCTCAAGGCGACGTGGCGGCCATTGTGGGCGCACCGGGCGCTGGCAAAAGCCTCTTCGCGCCGCGTCTCGGCTATGCCGTTGCCCAAGGAGCCGAAGTCTTCGGGCGGCGCGTGAAGACGGGCGGCGTCTTCTATGTGGCAGCGGAAGACGGCCACGGAATGCGAGGGCGTGTCCAAGCCTTGTCCGCCGAACATGGCGACGCGCCGGACTTCAAGGTGGTGGAGGGCGTCTCCGATCTTCTGAGCAAGCAAGGCCAGCTCAAGGCGCTGCAACGGGCTGTGAAGGAACGGCGGCCCGCGCTTGTCATCATCGACACGTTGGCCGTGGCCTTCCCGGGGCTGGAAGAGAACGATGCGAAAGGAATGGGGCAGGTTGTGGCGGCCTCCCGATCCCTGACCAAGTGGGGCGCGGCTGTCGTGCTGATCCACCACGATACCAAGGCGGGCGACGGGTTGCCCCGTGGCCATAGCCTCTTGAACGGCGCTCTGGACGTGGCGCTTTACCTGAAGCGGGAAGACGGCGTGGTGAGCGTGAGGCCGTCCAAGAACCGCAACGGCACGACCGAACAGGAGCTGGCGTTTACGGTTGGTGTCCGGGAAGTCGGCACCGACGAAGACGGCGAAGCGATCACGGCCGCAATCTGCGAAGAGGCGGACAACACCAGCCGTGGGCGTGGACTGAAACTGTCGCCCAGCGTCCAAGCCGCCCTGTCCGTGTTGCGCGATCTTGGCAAGGGAACCATGCGAGTGCCGGAAGAGGTGTGGCGCGACGCCTGCATTGACGGGCGTGAAGTGTCTGCTGCCGACAAACCGGATTCCCGACGCAAAGCCTTTGAGCGTGCGGTGAAAGACCTGACCCGAAGAGGATTGGTCATTTTCGCAGAGGGCAAATACGTGGAACGACACAGCAAGGATTTGGCAAGTGACTTTCCCGATGAATAGGGCCGGACAGACACGGACATTGCCGGACATGTCCAAACTTGTCCGACGGGCAATGGCAGGCGGTTGGCCGGACAGACACGGACACACCCCTTTAGGGGTGTCCGGTTGTCCGGTCCGCCCCAGCCCCGGACAGTGGCGAAGAGAGAGCGTGAGGGTAAAGCGTTACCGACTTTACCGGCTTTACCGTGACGGGTCCTTCCCGGCGGGTGGGAACGCGGGGGGCGCGGAGCCCCGGGCTTTTCCACTTCACAGAAAAATTGAAATTGGGAACCCGGGTTTTACCGACTTTACCGTGAGCACCGCCGTTACCGTGAGGCACGCATGACGATTACCGACGCCGAACTGGCAGAGATTGACGCACTGGTGGGTGGCCCCCCGGACCCCGGCACGGTGACCGCTGGCGAGCTGGCGGATTGGCTGGGCATTACCGCCAACCGCGTTTCAGCTCTGGCGCGTGATGGCACCATTCCCCGCGACGACGCGAAACGCTTTCCGCTCAAGGCTGCCGTCCGGGCCTATGCCGAGCACGCCCGTGCCGGGGCAATTGGCCGCCGGGCCGACTCCGAACTGTCGGCCGAGAAACTGCGGCTGGCGAAGGCGAACGCGGATAAGCTCGAACTGGCAAACGCCAAGGCCCGGGGCGAGCTGATCGCGGCGGCCGAGGTGGAACGCGCTTGGGCTGGCGTCCTGCGCGACGTACGGGCCGCCTTCCTCGCCCTGCCGAGCCGGGCCGCTGGCAAGCTCGGCCACCTGACCCCGCACGACCTGAAGACGCTGGACGCCGAGGTGCGCGACGTGCTCATGGAGCTGGCCGACGATGATTGACGCGCTGACCCGGACCCGCCGCAACGCTCTGGCGGCGCTGAGGCCCCCGCCGCGCCTGAGCCTGCCCGACTGGATCGAGTCCACCATGCGGCTGCCCGAGGGCGTCTCGGCCACGCCCGGCCGGGTGGGCCTCTGGCCCTATCAGCGCGGCATTGCCGAGGCTATCAGCGACCCGCTGATTGAGCGTGTGACGGTGGTCAAGCCGGTGCGCGTCGGGCTGACCACGCTGCTGTCCGGCACGGTGGCGTCCTACATCGCCAACGAACCCGCGCCGATCATGGTCTTGCAGCCGACCGAAGCCGACGCCCGCGACTACGTGGTGAGCGACCTTGAACCGATCTTCGCCGCCACGCCCGAGCTGAAGGGCTTGCTGGCGGCCGAGGCCGACGAAGCCGGGCGCAACACGCTCCTGTCCCGCCGGTTTCCGGGTGGCAGCCTGAAAGTCGTGGCTGCCAAGAGCCCCCGGAACCTGCGCCGCCACAATATCCGCGTCCTGCTGATAGATGAAGCCGACGCCATGGAGCCCGGGGCCGAGGGCTCGCCCCTGACGCTGGCGGAACGCCGCACTCTGAGCTTCCCCAATCGCAAGATCGTGCTGGGCAGCACGCCCACGCTGGAAGCCACCAGCAACGTGCTACGCAGCTACGCCACCAGCGACTCCCGCGTCTATGAGGTGCCTTGCCCCCATTGCGGCGGATTCCATGAAATCACGTGGGCAGACATTCAGTGGCCCGAGGGCGAGCCCCTGAAGGCCGCCTATGTCTGCCCGAGCTGCGACGGCGTGACGGAAGAGCGGCACAAGCCCGCCATGGTGGCCGCCGGGCGCTGGCGTATCACCCGGCCCGAGGTGGAAGGCCACGCGGGCTTTCGGCTCAATGCTCTGGTGTCCACGCTGGCGAACGCCTCTTGGGGCAAGATCGCGCAAGAGTTTCTGGAGTCGAAGGCCCACCCGGACAAGCTGCAAGTCTGGACGAATACGCTCATGGGCCAAGGCTGGCGCGAGGCGGCCGAAGAGATTGACGACGCCGCCTTGGCCGCCCGGGCCGAGCCCTTCGCGCTGCCCGACGCGATCCCGCCCGAGGTGCTATTCGTGACGGCCGGAATCGACGTGCAGCGCGACCGGCTGGAAATGGTTTTTCTTGGCTGGGGGCGCGATGAAATCTTTGTGCTCGGGCAATCCGTCATCTGGGGCGACCCGATGGGGGAAGACGTGTGGGCCGAGCTGGACGACGCTTTGCGCACCATCTGGAAGCACCCCAAGGGCGGCTTCCTGCGGGTGGACGCGGCCGGTATCGACGCGGGCGACGGCGTGACCATGGACCGAGTCCTGGGCTTTTGCCGCCCGCGCATGGCTCGGCGCATCTTCGCCGTGAAGGGGGCGTCCGGTGACCGCCAAGCGATCCGGGCCAGCGACACGCGGGGCGCGCGGCTCTTCATCGTGGGCGTGGACGGGCTCAAGGGGCAGCTAATCAACCGGCTGACCCGGGGCCGCTCTGTCCGCTTCAGCGACACGCTGGAAGGCCGGTTCTTTGAAGAGCTGGCGTCCGAACGGCTGGTGGTGCGCTATCGGCGCGGTGCCCCCGTCCGGCAATGGGAACGCACGCCCGGCCGCCGCGCAGAGTCGCTGGACTGCGTGATTTACGCCATGGCCGTGCGGGCGCTGGTGAACGCCAGCGTGGACCGCCGGGCCGAGGAGGTTGAGGCCGTGACGGTCGAAAAGAAACCCGCTACGGTGGTGCGGTCAAAGTGGCTTTTGGGCCGCTAGCTGGCATTGTACTTTGTTGAAAACGCAATATGCGTTCTTTTCACGAGCATTAGCAAAGTAAGGAAGAAGTGCGATACTAGACCAACTAGTATAGCGCCCTCTGCATGACCGGGAGCATTCATGACCATCATGGCAAGAAAAGCTACCAGTGAAAGACATGATAACAGGATTAGGTAAGAGACATTGAAGTTTACATCAGAGAAATATTTCCTGTCTCTTTCATACCTCGACTTCTCCCTTGCGTCGGTAGTGGCATCACCAGAAGAGGCGGGTGGTTGAGGTGAAAGGCCATAGAGCGCCATTTGTGCGCTGAAAAGTAGTGCGCCAAAGACGGAAAAAACCGCTATCAATGCAGTATTAATATCCTGAGGTAGCGGAAATGGGAAGAGATAGAAAGCCACGCCAAGCGCTACTGGGAGGCCGTAGAAAAACAGAAAATCGGTGTAAGACCGCTTTCCCGAGCGGTCGTTATAGAGAGTGCTCAGATGGTCAGAAATTATGACCAGTACATTTATTTTGAGCATCTTATCCTGCCACAATGTCGTTGAAGATCTTCTCGACTTCCTGCCGTATCGAAGCGAGGCGAGGCATCCCGTTCACTCCTCGGGAAACGTCCTCTGAAAGATCGAATTTTCCCGTGTTCCTGCTAATGCCCACGAGCGTCACCTTTCTGCGCTTGCCTCCGACCATAACATCAGCGGCTGCTTCATCGAACTCCGTGTCATTATAGCGCAAAACCTTGCTCTGCGCACTCGAAGCAATTCTCTTGGTAAAAGAATCCAAAATTCCCAAATTTGAACGACGCTTTGCACTAAACGAGACGCTCAAATCGACTATTTCGCCCTCTTCCACAAGCTGATTGTCTGCCGGGTCACTAGAGTAATCGTGTTTGGTCAAGTATAGGCGCTTAACCTCTGCGGTCTTGTATGAGGTTATTTGGGATGGTGCCACAGGCGTGAAAGTTATCCTATAGCCGCTATTGCTGTGCCTGAAGCCCGACTCCATGGCGATTTGAACGCGACCCACGCAGGACCTCTGCCCGAAAGTTTGGAAACCAATCAGCGCATAATTCCCAGAGTCAGGCACCCAAATTCGATAATAGAGTGGAATTATTTCAATATCTGAGACTTTTCTTCTGTATTGTGTTGTTCTCGTCTCCCGATCTACAATGTCAGTGGCATAACCTGAACTGCCGTACATTACCAGTCCATCGTAGGTGTCACCGGTGTCAATGTCCGGCACAAGATACCATGGTCGTGGTGCCTCGCCTTCCTCATACTCGGCCGATTTGTAGCGCTCCAAGAAGTGCGGCATGAACTTCTTTAGTCGAGCGCCGTCGCCCGTGGTGTCAAAGGGAATAACCTTGTGTTTTCTGGTCTTATACTTATGAATGGCGTAAATATGCAGGCCGATACTGTTATCCACGAGTTTCCCTCAGTTTTGCTCTCCCGCATCTCGTGTAAATCTTGTCAGTTTGTCAACCGCAAGACCGTTAGGCGAGACCGTACTCACGGTGCAGCCGGTCAATCTGTCGGTGCAGTTTAGACTGCTCTTCCGGGGGCATGTTCTCCACATCGCCCCATCGCTTCCACGCCGCCTCAATCAAGGCGTCCTGCTTTTTCTCGAACGCCTTTCGCCGCTGGCGGCCGGATCGCAACACGGCGTTTTCGCCCTTGCGATGAGAGCCGTTCATGGTTGCGAGCCCGGCAAGGCCGAGCCGTTTTTGGTAAAGCGCGTGCATCTGATTGTCCTATCTTGCGGGCGGCGGCCGGAGCGAGGGTTCCCCGGCCGCCTTTGGCACTGTCGTGACCCGCACTCCGCAACCGGGCCACGCCAGAACTTTTAGTTGATTCCGTCTTGCCATACAACTTAATTTTGAGTTATTGAGTCTTCAAGCTGTTTTGGAGACGAGCCCGTGTTCACCATCAAAGAAGCCACGACCTGTTTCGCGCGTATCGACGCGATTGCCGAAGAGAACCTGCCCGCGCTCGACAAGGCGCTGCGGAACCTGTCGCAACGACACTACCTTCCGCCCGCTGACCGTCGCGGCCGGGCGGACCTTTATCCCCTCCACACCATCTGCGCCCTGCGGATGCTTCAGATGGCAAGCGGTATCCTGTCTGACCGATGGGTGCTGGATACGTTCGCGCGCGACATGCAGAGCCAACCCACGGGACAGGCCCGCCGTGTCAAACTTGATGGCGGCGAGCGGCCCATGTCGCCTGTAGAAGAAGCCGTTCAGCGTGTGCGCGAAGGGCAGAGCTTCGACTTCAACCTGCACCTTCATCGCGACGGCCGTCTTGCATTCATAACCGACTGGCCCTCCGATGACGCGAGCGCGGCGGCCGTCGCTGACAAGGTGTTCTCTGAGGTTGAGACCGAAGAGCCCGTTGCGACTTTCACCGTTCATGCGTCCCGCTTGATTGCGGAGTTGCTGGTGGAGCTGGGAGGCTGATCGTGTCCCTGCTGTCGCGCCTCTTCACTATTCCTGCCCAAACCGTTCGGCCTCGGGCACGTCACACCCAGCGTGCAGGCTTTGACGCCGTGACGGGGGTGCATGGGCGGCGCGGCTCGGGGATGGGCATCTATCACCGGCACGGGACGGAAACGGTATTGTCCGGGCCAGTGCTGCGCGTCCGCGCCCGTCATTTGGCCGCAAACAACCCTTGGATTTCTCAAGCCGTGGCGAATTGGGTGGGCGCGCTGGCGGGCACGGGCATCAACCCGACGCCCCAGCACCGCGAAGCTGACACCCGGGCCGGGCTGGCGGGGCTCTGGACGCAATGGGGCGAAGAGGCCGACGCCGACGGCCGGACCGACGTATGGGGCCTTCAGGCCGAGATTGCCCGGTGCCTTGTCGTGGACGGCGAAGCCTTTGTGCAGCTCCTCGACACGCCCGAGGGGCCGCGCCTGCGCCTCTTGCCGCCCGAGCTGGTGGACGAGTCTCTGACCCGAGAACTGGCCGACGGCCGCTACATCGTCTCGGGCGTGGAGTTTGCCGCCGATGGCACCCGGGCCGCCTATTGGGTCTTGCCCGCCAAGCCCACCGATACATTCGCCACGTCCGCGTCGCCGGTCCGCATCCCGGCGGCGGAAATCCTTCATGTGTTCAAGCCGCTCGGCCCGGGGCAAGTCCGGGGCGTGTCGTGGCTGGCCCCCGTCATCCTGTCCGCGTCCGACTTCGACCAGCTCTGCGACGCCCTCTTGATGGGAGCCAAAGTGGCCGCAATGCACGCGGGCTTCCTGACCGACATGAACGGCACGGCGGGCGAGCCTTACGACGGCACCGAAGCGGGCGGCATCATGGAGTCCGGCCTTGAGCCCGGCACGCTGAAACGGCTGCCGTCGGGGCTGGACGTGAAATTCAACAGCCCGGCGCAGGCGCAAGAGCTGGGGGCCTTCCTGCGCCTCAACCTGCGCCAGCTCGCCGCCGGGCTCGGGCTGCCCTCGCACCTTCTGGACGGCGACCTGAGCGACGCGAACTATTCCAGCTTGCGCGCCGGGCTGCTGCCCTTTCGCCAGCGGTGCGAGCAAGTCCAGTATGGCGTTTTCGTGCCCCAGCTCCTCAACCCGATCTGGCGGCGCGTGGTGGCATGGGGCGTGCTGTCCGGGGCGCTGGACGCGCCCGACTACGAGTCCGATCCGCGCGCCTACCGGGCCGAGTGGCTGCCCCCGGCATGGCAGCAAGTGGACCCGCTGAAGGACACGCAAGCGACCGTGGCAGAGATTGAAGCCGGACTGACCAGCCGCCGCAAGGCCGTGGCCGCCCGGGGCTGGGCACTAGAAGACCTGGACTCGGAAATCGCTGCCGATGGCTGGCCCAAGGGGGCGAGCGAATGAAGCCCGACATTGCCAAGATCGTCCGCCAGTCCGCTGCCGACGTGCCGCACCCGGCCGATGCGCCTGAGCGGCTGACCATGGACCTGTCCCGCGCAAGCGTCATCCGCGACCCGCGAACGGGCAAGCTCATGGCCCGTGAAACCGAAGTGTTCCGCAAATGGAGGGCCTGCCTTGCCTCTTGACGATCCTCAACACCTGACGCGCTCGGCCGAAGTGCGGGTGAACTCTTTCGACCCGGAAACCCGGACGTTCTCGGCCGTCATCGCCACGGCTCACGCCGTCACGCGCCATGACGCGCAAGGGCCGTATCTGGAAATCCTGCCCCCGGACGCCTTCGATCTGGTGGCGCAAAACCTGCCCGTACTCGACTCGCACAACACCCGCACTGTGCGGGCCGTTCTGGGCAGAACCGTATCCATCCGGCGCGTGGACGCCGCCATTGAAGCCGACATGCGGCTTTCCTCTGCCGAAGATGTTGCCCCCGTCGGGCAACGGATCGCGGATGGAACCCTTTCCGGCGTCAGCATCGGTTACCGCGTCGCCGGATGGACCCTCGGGAAGCGCGGCGCAATGCGGACCAAGACCGCCAAGCGCATCACTCTTTCCGAAGTCACCCTGACCAGCAACCCCGCCGACCCGAACGCGGCCGTGCGGCATCAAGAGGAGGCCGACGTGCCGAAAGATACCCAAACGACCGACCGCGCCGCGCTGATCCAGCGTGTCCGGGCGGCCCACAATCTGCCCGAGGAATGGGCAACCCGTATGGAAGAGGCGGGCGAAGAGCTGACGGACGACGACGTGCGCGAGTCCGGCCGGGAAGAGGCCGTGACCGCCCGCGCCACCCGCACCGCGCCCACCATCCGCACGGCCGCGCCGCAGAACGAAGACCCGGCCGTCATCGCCACTCGCCAGACCGAAGCTCTGGCCTGCCGCATGGCTGGCGACGCCCCCAGCGACGAAGCCCGCGCCTACATGGGCCTTGGGCTGGAAGACCTCGCCCGCGACGCTCTGACCCGGGCGGGCGAGCGTGTGGGCATGATGGGCCGCGAAGAGCTTATGACGCGCGCCATGCACGGCACCAGCGACTTCCCCGAGCTGCTGACCGGCGCGGGCAACCGCGTGCTGACGAACGCCTATCAACGTGCTGAGTCGGTGCTGAAGACGCTGGCCCGCCAGCGCACGGCGTCGGACTTCCGCGCCCTGTCCATCCTGAAGGTGGCCGAGTTTTCCGGGCTTCAGAAGGTTTCGGAGCATGGTGAAATCAAGGCCATGACCACGGGCGAGACGAAGGAAGGCTATTCGCTCGAAACCTTCGGCGGAATGTTCAGCCTGACCCGCAAGGCGATCATCAACGACGATCTGGGGGCCTTCGGCCGCTGGGCCGAGATGATGGGCAGCGCGGCGGCCGAGACCGAAGCGGCGCAGCTCATTGGCCTTCTGACCGCGAACAGCGGCGGCGGCGTGAAGCTGTCGGACGGCAAGAACCTCTTCCACGCCGATCATGGCAACCTTTCCAGCACTGGCGATGGGCTGGGCGACGTGGGCGTGCAGGCCACGCTGGACGCCGCCCGGCTCGCCATGCGGACGCAGAAGGGCCTTGACGGCAAGACGCCGGTCAACGTCCGGCCCAAGTATCTGCTGGTGGGGCCGGAGTCCGAAAGCGCCGCCGAAAAGCTGCTGGCGAGCATCTACCCGGCCACGACCGACGACGTGAACGTCTACGCCACGAAGCTGTCGCTTCTGGTGGAGCCGCGTATCACCGGCCCGCAATGGTGGGTCTTCGGTGACCCGGCCACGGCCCCGGTGCTGGAATACGCCTACCTGTCCAGCGCGCCCGGGCCGCAGCTCGCCAGCCGCGACGGCTGGGAAACGCTCGGCCGGGAGTTTCGTGTGGTGCTCGACTTCGGCTGCGGTGCCGTGGATCACCGGGGCGCATACCGCAACGCCGGGGCCTGAGCATGGCCCTGACGCTCGCCCAGCTCACGGCCGCCCGTGACGCGCTCATGACGGCGCGGGCGAGCGGCGTGCGGCGCGTGCGGGACCAGAACGGCGAAGAGGTGGAATACCGCTCCGACACCGAAATGGCCCGCGCCCTTGCCGCGCTTGACGCTGAAATCTTGGCCGCCACCCGGCGGCCGCCTTCCACCATCCTCTTCAGAACCTCGAAAGGACTCTGACCATGGCGACGAACTACGTCCAACCGGGTGACACGCTCACCCTGACCGCGCCCGGGGCGATCACCTCTGGCAGCATCGTGCAAATCGGCGCACTGATCGGCGTGGCGGCTGGCGACGCCGCCAGCGGCGCGGACCTCGACCTTGTGACCGTCGGGTGCTTCACGCTGCCCAAGGTGTCCACCGACGCCGTGGCCGTGGGCGACGTGCTCTACTTCGACGCCGCGAATGGCGTGGTCACGACGGACGACGATACCGGCGCGAATGACCGCATCGGCGTGGCCGTCACGGCCGCCGCCAACCCGTCCGCATCCGTTGTCGTGCGGCTGGACGGCTGACCATCAAGCGGGCCTGACCAGCCCGGCAACCCGACGCAGCCCGTGAGCGTCCGTCCCGGGTATCCCGATGGACCTTCAACACCTTGAACGCCTGAAGGCGGCCCGCGCCAAGATCGCGCGCATGGTCATGGCCGAGCCCAAGAATCCGGCCTATGCCCTGCATTTCCGCCGGGCCGAAGCCGAAGTGGCCGACGCCGAAGCCCTCATGTCCGACGACATTCTGGCCCGCGCCCGGGCCGTCGCCGGTCAGAGTGCCACCTGCTGAACGACCTTCAGCAAATGCGCTAGGCTGGCCCCCTTGCCATAGCGTTCCCGGGTCAGGCGATGGCCGAACACGTCTCGCCTGATCCGGTCATCAACCCCCGCCGCAAGCATCCGGTCTTCAAAGCTATGGCGCAGGCTGTAGAGCACATGCTTGGGCGACTCCATGAGCCCGTTTGCCCGCAGATACTTGTTCACCGTGGCCGAGAGGCCCGGCTTGTCCTTGTAGCGCGGGAAGCCCTGCGGACATTCCTTGAACGCCTCTAGGCTCACCCCCGCCAGCGGTATGACGCGGCGGGCGTATTGGCTCTTGAGCTGGCGGCCGTTGGGCTCAATCGAGATATGCGGCACCTTGTGGTCCAGCCGGATCGTGGCGGCCGTGAGGGCCGCGCCTTCGCTCGGCCGGTATCCGGTGTTGACCATGCCAAGCACGATGCACCGGGCTTCCGTGTTGAGCCCGTCCAGCGCGCCCGGGGCCAAGAGCTTGTCGCGTATCCAATCCGTGGAGAACGGCGGCCGGGTTTGCGCTTCGCCTTCCTTCAGCGACAAGTCCGTGAGGGGTAGCACCAGCCCGAGCCGCTTCATGCGGTTCACGGTCTTCAGCACGTCGCCAAGGTGGATCAAGTCCTTGTTCGCGGAATTGGCCGTAAGCCCGTCCTCTTCCAGCTTCTCCATCCACCAGTCCCGGAAGGCCAGCATGTCGTCGCCGGTTATCTCGGCCAGCGGCTTGTCGCCCACTTGGGCAATGAAATTGGCCACGGCTTTCTTGCGCGGATTCTTCCAGCGGCGAAGCTGATCTTCGCTCTTGCCGCGCGACCTGTCGGCCGCAAGCCCCCAATACAATTCCAGCGCCCGGGTCACCGTGATAGGCGGCTCTTCCACGCCGCCAAAGAGCGCGGCCGCTTCCTTCATGTCCGGCTTGCCGTTGCGCTCTGGCACGGCTTCCACGCGCGCCAGCCACTCTTCGGTCGGCAGGGCCGACGCCTTGGTGGCTGGCAGGTAGCGGAAGCCCCGCACGGCCGCCAGCTCGCGCGCCGCCTCAAAGCGGCGTTCTGCGTCCGACGTGTCGCCTGCCAGCTTGGCTTCCCAGCCTTCAATGAGGTTCTGCCACAAGCCTTCCGCCTTGGTCCGGGCAACGGACGCGGAGTCGGTGTGCAGGCTGATTCCCACAATCTTGCGGTCCTCTACGGACCCGTAGCGAAGCGGCACGCGCTTGCGCAGATGGTAGGTGTTGCCCCGTCTGTAGATCGTCATCGGCTGAACCCCGTGCGAATGCCCCGTGGATCAGATTGTGCAACGTTATGTGTCACAAAGCAAGGCAAAAACGGCGGACGGCCCGCGTGCCTAAGTGCGATAATCTTTTATTTTCAAGTGTTTATGGGATTTTCGATTGCCGAAAAGTGGCGGAGAGGAAGGGATTCGAACCCTCGAGACGGTTTCCCGCCTACACACTTTCCAGGCGTGCGCCTTCGACCACTCGGCCACCTCTCCGTCGACCCCTTTAGCAAGGACCGGGCGCGGGCTGCAAGAGGCATTCCGACCGGTTGATGACATCAAGCCCGTCCAATACCGGAATGGGGCTTGCATCCGGGTCGTCCCTTGGTCCCACTGGCCGGAAAACGACGACAGGAGGGATCGAATGTTCGCCAAGGAGAAGCTGACCTATACCGCGCTGGACCTGCCGGACCGGATGGACATGAGCGATACGCGGATGGCCGAGGCGGCGCGGGCGTTCTACGACCACATGAAACGCCGCCACAGTGTGCGGGATTTCTGCGACCGTCCGGTCCCCCGCGACGTGATCGAAGATTGCATTCGCACGGCGGGGTCCGCGCCGTCGGGTGCAAACCATCAGCCGTGGCATTTCGTGGCGATCTCGAACTCGGCGATCAAGGCGCAAATCCGCGTCGCCGCCGAGGAAGAGGAGAAACGGTTTTACGACGGGGCGGCAGGCGACGAATGGTTGCAGGCGTTGGAACCCATCGGCACCGGGCCGGAAAAGCCGCATCTGGAGATTGCGCCGTGGTTAATCGTGGTCTTTGCCCAGCGTTACGGCGCGTTCGATGACGGCACCCGGTTCAAGAACTACTACGTGCCGGAAAGCGTGGGCATCGCCACCGGCTTTCTCTTGGCGGCGTTGCATCATGCCGGGCTGGTGTCGCTGACACACACGCCCAACCCGATGCGCTTTCTGAACGGGTTGCTGAAACGCCCGGATTCGGAAAAGCCGGTCATGATCATTGCCGTGGGCCACCCGTCTGATACAGCGACCGTGCCCGCCGTGGCCAAGATCAAGAAGCCGCTGGACGAGATCCTGACCGTGGCGGATTGATCCGCTGCCAGCGGATTAGCTGGACACCTGTTCGCGCAGGATCGAGGCGGTGAGCGAGATCATCAGGTAGATGCCGCCGAAGATGAGGAAAGCAAGGATCGTATTTTCGAACTTGCGCGGATAGCTGGGGTCTTCCGACGGGACGGGCACGACCGATGTCGTCAGGTAGCGAGCCTGGCTGTCGGCATCGCGGCGGGCCTGTTCCAGTCGTTCCAGCGCCGTTTGCAGCATCAGGTCGCGCGTGGCCAGATCCGCCTCGGCCAGCTTGATCTGAACCGCCACTTCGGCCAGGGAATCCTTGCCAGTGGTGGCGGTGGTCATCTCGTTGTTGAGGCGTACCAACAGCGCCTCAAGCCGGCGAATGTCACCTTCGGTGCCGTCCACCTTGGCGCTGTTCGGCCGGGAGTTGTCCAAAAGCGCCTGCAACTGAAGCTGTTTTTCCTGAAGTTGCAGTTCATAAGTGTTGATCTGCGAGCGGAGCGCCGCGATGCGCCCCTCGGGGTCGACCACGTTGCCCTCTTGCTGCATGCGGACCAGCTTTTCCTGTGCCTCGCGGCGCGCAGCCTCGGCATCGGCAAGTCCCTCTTGCGCATCTTTGACGGCGTTCGAGCGTTTGCGGAAAGACAGGTTGTCCACCCGTTCCTCGGCATATCCGATCAGCGCGCGAGAGAAATCGGCGGCGACCTCCGGGTCGGCCGCCATGACTTCCATTTTGATCACACCCTCGGTCGGATCATAGCCGATCTGGACATGCCGCTTGTAAAGGGCATAGGCCTCTTCGTTGGTGGGTTCGGCGTCCAGCCGCTGGATCGGGTCGATGAAGCCTTGAGTGAAATGCGATTTGAATCCCTCATCCTGATCCAGTCGCAACATGGCGTCCTTGGACGTCAGGTAGGATTGCACAGCAATCGCGTCCTGATTGGTCGCAAATTGTGTACCTGAGAACAGCGATCCCATGGCGCCACCGGAATTCTCGGCCTTGAGGATCAGGAACTCGGACTTGGTCGAATACATGGGCGTCGCAACGGCGTAGAAGTAATATCCGGCCAAAACCGTCGGCAGCAGGACAAAGGCGGCCAGCCGCATAAGCAGCAGCAGCATTTTCTTGCGACGTCGCGCGGCCAGTTCGCGTTGAATTTGCAGGATCTCGGCAGCGCGCCGCTCTGCCGGGCTGATGGTTTCGGTCGAGGGCAGTTGGGCTTTTTCGACCTTCACGGTCTGCGGCAGCTGAATCTTCGGCTCGGGCCGGGACGGCTGAGGCTGGGCGCGCGAATCCGGTTCGGCCTGCACCAGTTCTAACATGTTGGTGCGTTGAAACGGATCGATCCCGCGTTCGCGGAGCAGCCGAACGGCATCGAAATCCGAGGTCGGCTCCAGCCCGTGTTTGTTTGCCACGCGCCGAGCCATGCGCAACTGGCGTCCTGTCAATCCTTCGGCGCGGATCGAGTCCAGATCCGTTTCGCCCGCGACCTCGCGGGCAGAGGACACTTCGCCGCTCTGGGCCTTGGCGGTGTCGCCCGTGTTCGAGAATTGCGGACGGCCGGTTGCTGCGGCCTGTGTCGGTTGTTGCGGGACAGGCGAAGATGGCGGCGGGGACTGTGGCTGAACCGGCGGGCGTCCTTCATCCGCGGTGTCGGGCGTCATCGTCGGAGAGCGCCGGATGCGAAACTTCTTAGCCTTGGGTTTCATAGTCATAGAGCCGCTTCGCTTCTTCAAGGGTGTCGAACATATGCATCTTGCCGTCCATCAGGACGGCCGCCTTGCGGGCAAATTTTTCCAGCACCTTTGGTTGGTGGCTGACAATGATGATCGTCGTGGTCCGCAGCCGTTCGGCCAGAATGTCGCCGGCGCGTTTGTTGAACCCCGCATCGGTCGAGTTTGGCATGCCTTCGTCGATCAGGTACATGTCGAAATCCAGCGCCAGCATCAGCGAAAAAGTGAACCGCGCCCGCATCCCGGATGAATAGGTGCCGATCGGCTGGTCGAAATATTCCTTCAGATCGCAAAGCCAGCGGCAGAAGGATTCCACGTAATCGGGATCCAATCCATAGAGTTTGGCGATGAAACGGGCGTTTTCCTTCGCCGAGATCTTGGAGACCACGCCGCCCATGAAACCCAGCGGGAATGACACACGGCAGCCGCGCCGGATTTCTCCCTCATCGGGTTTTTCCAGTCCGGCCATCATCTTGATGACGGTTGATTTGCCGGTGCCGTTCGGGGCCAAGATTCCAAGGGATTCCCCAAGGTCGACACGAAAAGAAACCCGGTCAAGGATCACCTTGCGCTGGGCCCCTGTCCAGAAGGACTTGCTGACCATGTCGAACTCTAACATCTGGGTGCCCTGGTTGTGCCTTGGATCCCTTGTGAACTGGTGTATGGGACAACTAGGTAGATAATTTGTTCACATTATGGCGGGTTGGCGAAACAAAAACAAACCGGGCCTCGATTGAGGCCCGGCTTTGCAACAGTTAATCAAGATATTCAGGCGATGAGCCCCCAGGCCATGCCCGCCACCAATGCTCCGATCAGCGCCCAGCCCAGATAGGCGGCAAAAATACGGGGTTTGACCAGCGCCCAGACGGCGATTGCCGCGGGAATGCAGCTGACGCCGCCGGCAACCACAAAGCTCATTGCCGCGCCCGGGGCCATGCCTTGGGCCAGCAGCGCATCAATCAGCGGGACAGCGGCGTAGCCGTTCAGATAGGCCGGTGCACCGACCAGCGCGCCCAACAGGATCGGCATAAAGCCAGTGCCGCCCAACACGCCGGCGATCATGTCCGCCGGGACGTAGTGGATCATCAGCGCTTCGATCACATAGGCCAGTGTCAGCCATTTCAGCAGAAAAATGGCGTTGTCCATCGCGCTGTCGCGGAAGGTCGCAGTGCGATCAGCTTCTTTCCAGAACTGCCACACCGGTTTGCCTTGAAAGGGTTTCTTCACGCCACAGCAGCCACCCACCTGCGGTTTTTCACGCAGTGGGTCACGAAACACGGCGCTGTCGGCAAAGGCGCGCGTGCCAAAACCTCCCAGCAATCCCAAGCCGACGGCGGCACCCGCCTTGGCCACTGCAAACCCCCATCCCAGAGTGCCAGCGGTGATCAGGAACATGGCCGGATCCATCAGCGGCGAGGCCAGCCAGAACGCCATGACCGCCGACAAAGGCGCGCCGACAGCCAGCAGGGCGGCAATGAAAGGGATCACTTCGCAGGAACAGAAGGGCGATAACCCGCCCAGCAAGGCCGCAAAGACGATCATGCGCGTTTCACGCCCTTCAAAAGCCTTGGCCAGCAAAGTTTCGGCCCCGGTCGCCTTCATGTAGGCCACCGCCAGAACCGCAAAAAGAATAAAGGGTGCCGTACCCAGAAGCGCATCGGCGGCGAATCGCAGGGTTTCGCCAAATTGAGGCCAGTCCAGCAGGGCAACAAGCGCCAGTAGCGCGGCACTGGCAAGCCAGACCTTGGAGATCTGCGGCAGGCGACGCGACGCTGTTGTGGTGGTATCAGCCATGGTCAATGTCCTTGTGGCATGTGGTGGCATCCGCGCAGCATTGACGCAGAAGATATTCTGAAAGGGCCTCGACCTCGGAATAGTCGGCAGCCGCACAGATGGTGGACCGTCCCTGCCGCGCCTGTGTCACAAGGCCAGCGGCAGAAAGGATTTTCAGGTGGTGCGTCAGGGTGGAGCCGGTGATGCCGGTCCGATCTCCCAGCGCTCCGATGCTAAGCCCTTCGCGACCGGCACGGACAAGGGCATGAAGCACCTGAAGGCGTTGTTCGGACCCAAGGGCTGCGAATTTCGATGCAGCCACTTCGACGGAGAGGGGGCGGGAATCATTCATTTTCATATTTCTAGACTTGTCGAAATGATTGGCTCTGGCAAGCATTATTTCTAGACTTGTCGAAATGTGGCGCGCGCGGTGATGCGCGCCCTGTCGCCTGGCGCGTCTCACGGGTAAGTTCCCGACAATGGACAAGTTGTTGCAAGAGATCCGCGCCTGCCGCCTCTGCACCGATCGCTTTGCGGCCACCGAAACGGCGCATCAACCACGGCCCGTGCTGCGGGCGTCCGGCAGTGCCCGGTTGCTGATTGCCGGGCAGGCACCGGGTATGAAGGTGCACCACTCGGGGATGCCGTTCACCGATCCGTCCGGAGACCGCTTGCGTGACTGGATGGGGATCGATGGCGAAACCTTCTATGATGATCGCCGCGTCGCAATCGTTCCGATGGGGTTTTGCTTTCCCGGGTATCGCAAGGGATCGGATTTGCCGCCACCGCCTATCTGCGCGCGGACATGGCGGAAACAGGTCATGCAGGCCTTGCCAAACATCGGCCTGACGCTGTTGATCGGTGGTTATGCGCAGAAATGGCATCTGGGCCATAAGGCCGGTGTGACAGAAACGGTTGCCCGTTGGCGCGACTTTTCGCCCGCCGCGATCCCCTTGCCGCATCCCTCTTGGCGCAATACCGCATGGATGAAACGCAATCCCTGGTTCGAGGCCGAACTTTTGCCGGTCTTGCGAACACGTGTCGCGGAGGTGCTGCAATGACCGAAGACATCCTGACGGAACTGGATCGCGCCCATGCCGCGATGGAAGCCGCGCCCGAAGACGATGCCGCGCGCCTGCGGTTCTATGACCGTCTGGCCACGTCCGAGCTGTTCCTGATGCTGACCGAAGAGCCGCGTGGAGACAATATTGCGCCCGAGCTGTTCGACCTTGGCGATGCGCGGTTTGTTCTGGGGTTCGATCGTGAGGACAGGCTGTCAGGCTTTGCTGGCCGTGTCGTACCCTATGCCGCGCTGTCGGGGCGCGCGCTGGCTGGGATGCTGGCCGGACAGGGCATTGGACTGGCGCTCAACCTTGAGGTTGCTCCCTCGCAGATCCTCCTGCCGCCCGAGGCGCTGGCCTGGTTGGCGGAAACCCTTGGGCAGGGGCCGCAACAAGCCGAGGCCCGCCCTGTCGAGGTGCGCACGCCGCGTGTGCCGGAAAGTCTTGTGACCGCGCTGGATGCCCGTCTGGCGACGGGGGCCGGGCTGGCCCGCAAGGCCTATTTGGCCGAAGTGGTCTATGAGGACGGGTCACGCGGCCATCTGCTTGGCCTGACCGGCGCTGTGCCGGGGGCGGAACATGCGCTGGCGGGGGCGATCAACGAGGCGCTGGTCTTTTCCGGACTGGAAGCCGGGGCGCTGGACGTAACCTTTTTGTCGGACAGCGACAGCCTGACTGCGGAACTGGCCCGCGTTGCCCTGCGGTTCGACCTTCCCGAGCCGCAGGCGCCCAACCGCGTCGAGCGGTTGGCTCCGGGGGCGGACCCCGAAAAGCCGCCGATCCTGCGCTAGGCTATTGCCTGAGGCTGTCCCGAAAGGTGGGCAGCGTGTCGCCGGGGTCCGGTCGCGCCTCCCAAACGCCGCGGGCGATGGCCCGCGCGAGGCACAGGCTGGCGGCATGTCCGATCATGGTGATCTGGACACCTGCCTCATCGACCGGGCGTGCGCCTGTGGCTGCGGCAAAAACAAGGTCCCCGTCCATTGGCGAATGCGCGGGCAGGATGGCTCGCGCGATCCCGTCATGGGCCGCCACGGCCACACGCTGACATTGTGCCTTGGAAAGGGCGGCATCGGTGGCAACGATCGCAATGGTCGTATTGCCCTGTGAGGCCATGGCCGCGGCCTTGCGACTTGGCGGCAGGGCCAATCCCGGCGCGAGGTCGGGACCAAGCGCGCCGTATTCGCCATCAACCTCGAAAGGGGCCGCCCAGAAATGGCGACCCGAGGGCGTGGTTACGCTGCCCATCGGGTTTACCGCGACAAGGGCGCCGACGGTGGTTCCATCGTCCAGCACAAGGCTGGCCGAGCCCAGCCCGCCCTTGTGTTGCGCAGTTTGGGCGCCGATGCCCGCGCCTGCGCTGCCGATGCTGAAATCGCTTGCTGCGGCGGTCAGAGCTTCGCGGCCAAGCCGGGGGTAGGGATTTTCATCCCATGTCTTGTCGCCGCCATTCAGCAGATCGAACAGGATGGCCGAAGGGACGATGGGCACGCGCGCGGAAAGCACCTCCAGCCCGCGACCCTGCGCGTGCAGCGCATCCATGACTCCCTGTGCGGCGGCAAGGCCAAAGGCGCTGCCGCCCGACAGGACCAGTGCGTCCACCGCCTGCACCGATTTGTCGGGGGCCAAAAGGTCTGTCTCGCGGGTGCCGGGGGCCCCGCCCATGACCGCGACAGAGGCGGCAAAAGGGGCATCCGAGGTGAGCACCGTCGTCCCGGACTTGATCCGCGGGCACTGGGCGTTCCCGACCCGCAGGCCGGGCACATCGGTGATGAGATTCTTTGGTCCGGGTCGCATGGCGGGACAGTGGCCATGGGCCGGAAGAATGGCAAGGGGCGGCGCGTAAAGGGGAAGGGCCTGACGTGGCCCTTCCCGATCAGCGATCAGGCGGCGCGCGGGGCCTTGCCGGGTTTGCGAGCCAGCTTGTTCGACACAGCTTTGCCCGCGATCACCGGGTCTTTCCCGGCGTTGCTATTGGCGGTGGCCAACACCTTGACCTTTTCCTTCTTGGGTTTCTTTGCTTCGCGGTTGCCGCGGTTCTTTTCCTTGGACATGGCGGTTCCTCTTTCGACACGTAGACCGGCACGCAGGGCCGGAGGGGGCAACGCTCAGAGGGGGCAGGGTTGCTTGGCGAAGGGCCAAGGCGATGACACCGATGAGGCATCTTGCGGGATGCGATGGAAGATGTGTGTTGGGTTTTGCGGCGCACAAGAGGGTTCAACGGGGGCGGTGAAAATAATCTTTGGAGCACCTGCAACGGCGCGTATCTGCGCGCTTTGAAGCGCTTTCAGGGGTCAGTGGCGGGCAGATGGATGGGGTTGAGAGCAGTTGCCTCGCACCCAAGTGATCCCGGCGTCGCACATGTCCTGAAATTCCGGATAGAAGATCTGGTCGATCGGCGCGTTGTGCATGGCTGCCACGACAAAATCCCCGCTGGCGCCCATTTCGGCGGCATAGTTGCGAACCAGCCCGTAGAATTCATGGTCCAGCGGCAGGGCCGTGCCGGCAACGGACATCTGGTGAAACCCAAGCCGGAAATCCCAATCGTTGATGACGCGCTGTGTGCCGCCAAGATAGGCCAGCGGACAGGCCGAGGCGCAAGTGGCGTACAGATCGGTTTCCAGACCGAGGGCGCGGATCAGCTTGCCCGTCTGGACGGCTTCGCCAACTGACCCGCCGCGACTGCCAAACATGACCCTGCGGATGTCGTGCCCCTGTATGAAGGATTGGAATTCGTCAAAGAAACCGGCTTCGATGTCACCAAGAACGTATAGGGTTGCGCCATCGACCCGGAACGTGGCCCGTGTGTTCCAATCTGCGGCCACCAGCCCGGCGGGAATGCCCAGCTTTCCGTCACAGGTGAGGTTCCAGGTTTCCAGCCGCTGGTCGTCGGACAGGTCAAGGATCAGGCTAGCCTGATGGGCCCATTTCGCCTTGGCCAGCGCGTGCAGGCTTATGTCGTAGGCATTGCCGGGATCGGGATCATCTGCCGGATTCGGGCCATACAGGCTCAGATGATAGGAAAGGTCGCCCGCGTTAAGCATTTCGCCAAGGATCAGGCATTTGATCTCGGCTACATCGGCCCGCCTGTCGAGGCTGCCCAGCATGGGCGCGCCTTTCTCGTTTGCCAGCTGTTCAAGCCGGGCGGCATCAGCCTGCGCGGCCGCAATCCTTTGATCCCAACCCTGGGCATGGCCTGATGTTGGAGCGTGAAGCAGGCTGAGGCCGAGAAAGATAAGAAAAAATCGGGCCTTAGACGTCCAATTCCTCAACAAAACGCGCATTCTCCTGAATATACTGGAAACGCAATTCCGGCTTCTTGCCCATCAGGCGTTCCACCAGATCCCCGGTTTCCCCCGGTTCGTCCTCGTCGATGGTGACACGGATCAGCGTTCGGGTCGCCGGGTCCATCGTGGTTTCCTTCAGGTCCTTGGCGTCCATTTCGCCCAGACCCTTGAACCGCTGCACGTCGATTTTGCCCTTGCCGCCCAAGCCTTTGGCCAGCGCCGCCTCTTTGGCGGCGTCGTCGGGGACGTAAAGCCGTTTGGCGCCCTGCGTCAGGCGGTAGAGCGGCGGACAGGCAAGGTACAGGTGCCCGTGGTCGATCAGCGGGCGCATCTGGGTGAAGAAGAAGGTCATGAGCAGCGAAGCGATATGCGCGCCGTCCACGTCCGCATCGGTCATGATGATGACCTTGTCATAGCGCAGGTCGTCGACGTTGAATTTCGTGCCCAGCCCGACACCAAGCGCCTCGCAGAGGTCGCGGATTTCGGCGTTCTGGCCCAGCTTGGAGGAGGCCGCGCCGAGCACGTTCAGGATCTTGCCGCGCAGGGGCAGCAGGGCCTGAAACTCGCGGAACCGCGCGCCCTTGGCCGAACCACCGGCCGAGTCGCCCTCGACGATGAAGATCTCGGTGCCTTCGCGGTTCTTGGACGAACAGTCGGTCAGCTTGCCCGGCAGGCGCAGCTTTTTCGTGGCGGATTTGCGGGCGGTTTCCTTTTCCTGCCGCCGGCGGAGCCGTTCTTCGGCGCGCAGAACAAGGAAATCGAGGATAGAGCCGGCGGATTTCGTATCCGAGGCCAGCCAATTGTCGAAATGGTCACGGACGGAGTTTTCGACCAGCCGCTGCGCCTCTGTCGTGGCAAGGCGGTCCTTGGTCTGGCCAACGAATTCCGGTTCGCGGATAAAGCAGGAGACCAGCGCGCAGCCGCCTGTCAGAAGGTCGTCGCGGGTGATCTGCGCGGCCTTGCGGTTGTTTACCAGTTCGCCATAGGCGCGGATTCCCTTGAGGATCGCGGCCCAGAAACCAGCCTCGTGGGTGCCGCCTTCGGGCGTGGGGACGGTGTTACAGTAGCTCTGGATGAAACCGTCGCGGGACGGGGTCCAGTTGATCGCCCATTCCACCTTGCCGGGGGTGTCGAATTTTTCCTTGAAATCGACGACGCCGGCAAAGGGTTTGTCCGAATAGGTCGAGGCGCTGCCAAGGGTTTCGGTCAGATAGTCCGACAGGCCGCCGGGAAAGTGAAAGGTCGCCTCGGTCGGGGTGTCGCCATCCTCGATCTCGGTCTTCCAGCGGATCTCGACGCCGGAAAAGAGGTAGGCTTTGGAGCGCACCATCTTGAACAGGCGGGCGGGTTTGAACCGGTGGTGGCCAAAGATCTGCTCATCCGCGTGAAAGGTGACGGTGGTGCCGCGACGGTTGGGCGCCTGACCGATCTTTTCAACCGGCCCAAGGGGAATCCCGCGCGAGAAACGCTGTTCGTAGAGCTCCTTGTTGCGGGCCACCTGCACGATCATCGAATCCGACAGCGCGTTCACGACCGAGGCGCCGACCCCGTGCAGACCGCCCGAGGTCTCATAGGCCTTGCCCGAGAATTTGCCGCCCGCGTGCAGGGTGCAAAGGATGACCTCAAGCGCCGATTTATCGGGAAACTTGGGGTGCGGGTCGATCGGGATGCCGCGGCCGTTGTCCTTGATCTCGATGGAATAATCAGCGTGAAGCGTGATCTCGATCCTGTTGGCGTGGCCGGCGACGGCCTCGTCCATGGAGTTGTCCAGAACCTCGGCGACAAGGTGGTGCAGGGCGCGGTCGTCGGTGCCGCCGATATACATGCCGGGGCGCTTGCGGACCGGCTCCAACCCTTCGAGCACCTCGATCGAGGAGGCGTCGTAATCGGCGGTTTCTGTCGCTTTGAGGAGATCGTCGGCCATGTGCGTGCTCGGTTTGTTCTGATTGGTTGGCGGCGATTATGGCAGAGGGTTCGGCCCGGGTAAACGGGGCGCGCAATGTGGTTGGTTTGGCCGTGCGTTGTGGGGGCAAGGGTGGGTACTGGCTAGATGTTGTGCGCAAATTTGGTTGTGCTTGGCGATGAGCCGGGAGGGGTCCTGACCGGCGGGGAGGCGCAGCCAGGTTTGTGGCTGGCAGTTTATCCCTGCTTCTCCCGTATTCGGCCGGCGTGGCGCAGGACGGCTGACAAAGCGCCTGCCCGGTGCGGCCGGTCAGGCGCTCGCCCGGCGCACCTGCGGTCCTTTTTCCGAGATGGGAAATTCCAAGTGGATAACATGCCGCGGCCTTATTGCGGGAGCAAAGTCAGCCCTGCGTCGATTTTGTTGTCTTTCCAGACTCCATAGGATTGACCAGATGACAAATGAATCCAGTCAGTTCTCCCGTTTCTTGATGTGCCAAAAAGAAAAACTGCGGCTGCGCTTGGACTTGAAAAATTGATGTCCTGCTCAACCTTGAATTTTCCCCCGGTAAGTACGCTTATCCTTCCACTCTCCATTGCTTCATCACGAATAGACTTGATTCGATCATGAAAGGACTGCTTTTCTCTATTCGCGCCGATTGATCCAGCAAGAACGACGAACTCCCCATCTACTTCGATAGCCTCCGCGCGGATGCCGTGCTTTGGGCTTTCTACTCTGAAAAGTGGGTTGGTTTCGGCGTCTAGGTCTGCATTCTTAGATGTTTCATTCGCATCTTTTTTGACTTCAAAGGTCTTTGGCCTTTTTAAGAATTCAACTCCGATTACTGGAAGTGCCAGTTCAATCTCAGTGATAAAGCTTTCCATGTCCGCTATGTCGGCTTCGGGAAGCTTGTCGAATTTTGGTATGTCCTTGTTGGCGATCTTGCACTTTTTTGCCGTCACTGCCATCTCTAATATGCGGCTTTCAAGGTAGCGTACATGTGCTTTGGTCAGATTTAAATCCTTGCTGGTCACAGCGATAAAGCGTTCCCAGAAGGCTTTTTGTTCATCTTTGTTGTGCGAGTAAATTCGTTTTCCGATCTCATCGGTCTCTCCAATGTAGACTTTAATGAGATCGCTCCCGGAATCATCTGGGCCTAGGAGGAAATAGACACCTGTCCGTCCAAGTTCCTCCCTTGCTAGCGCGCTTTCCAATCGTGTTCTTGGTGCAGAGAGAATATGACCTGTCCAATTCATGATCTCGGCAGTCACAATTCCGGATGAGGTGCCGTCAGCCAAATAGAGGCGAACAGATCGACCCTTGTTCATGTCAGTCCTCCCGGCTCAACATTTCCGAAGCTTGGCTCACGACATCGGAGCCTTCCAGCACCTTTCGCCCAACCTCCCGCCACCCCTCCCCAATCTCCGGGAACCACGCGTCCGCGCCCTCGACTGCCAGATCCACATGCGTGATCAACAGCCGATGCGCCAGCGGCAGCATTGCCTCGTAGATCGCTTGCCCGCCAATGCCATAGATACGGAAGTAGCCCTGCGATTGCGCCAGCGCGATGGCCTCTTCGACGGAGCCGACCACATGCTCGTGCAGCCCCTTGTCCCGCGAGACCACGATGTTCAGCCGCTTGGGGAGCGGCTTGAAGGGCAGGCTCTCCCACGTCTTGCGGCCCATGATGATCGCGCCGCCCAGCGTCTCGCGTTTGAACATCGCAAGATCCTCGGGGAGGTGCCAGGGAATGTCGCCGTCCTTGCCAATGGCGCGGTTGCGGTCGTGGGCGGCGATGAGGGTAATCATGGTAAAACTCCTTAGACCGCGACGGGCGCCTTGATGGCGGGGTGCGGGTCATAGCCGGGAAAGGCGAAATCGTCGTAGCGGAAATCGAACAGGTCCGTGACCTCGCGCGCGATTTCCAGTCGGGGCAGGGGGCGGGGCGCACGCGAAAGCTGTTCTGCCACCTGATCCATATGGTTGGAATAGATATGCGCGTCGCCGATGGAATGGACGAAATCGCCCGGCTCGTATCCCGTCACCTTGGCCAGCATGCATTGCAGCAGGGCGTAAGAGGCGATGTTGAAGGGCACGCCAAGGAACATGTCGGCCGACCGCTGGTAAAGCTGCATATGCAGCTTGCGCCCGATGATGCGGACCTGCCAGAGCGTGTGGCAGGGCGGCAGCGCCATTTCGGGGACATCCGCGGGATTCCATGCGGACACGATCATGCGGCGGGAATCGGGGGTTTTGCGGATCTGGTCAAGAAGGGTCTGGATCTGGTCGATCTCTCCTTTGCGCGAGGGCCAGTGACGCCACTGGTGACCGTAGACCGGGCCAAGATCGCCGTTCGCATCCGCCCATTCGTCCCAGATCGAGACCCCGTTTTCCTTGAGATAGGCAATGTTGGTGTCGCCTGAGAGGAACCAGAGCAATTCATGCACGATCGAGCGCAGGTGCAGTTTCTTGGTCGTGACCAGCGGAAAACCTTCGGCCAGCGGATAGCGGCATTGCAGGCCAAAATAGCTGCGGGTGCCGGTGCCTGTGCGGTCGGATGACTCCTCGCCGTGGTCAAGAACGGTGCGGAGCGCGTCGAGGTATTGCTGCATGATAGTGCCTCCGGGAAATCGTGGCGCGAGGCCGGTTCCCTTGGCATAGGGCATTTCGACGAGGGGCGGAAGCAGTCGGAAACGGCCGGGCATCGCGATCCGTTTGCGGGAAATCCTCTGCCTTGTGGGACGAATTTGCCGCACATTTCCGCAGGGGTTGTGCCGCAGATTGACTTTTCAAAGGGGGCTGCGCACCCTGTTGACAAAATAAAAGGCAAGACCTGAGGCAGTTCCATGTATCGCATTATCGCTGCGCTCGCTTTGGCGAGCGCACTTGCCGCGTGTGAAGGCGCGATTCTGACCGGCGGCGACAGTTCCGGCATCGGCAAGGGCGCACAGCCCCTGATTGCCGAACCAGATACCGGCGCAGGGGGGACCGATCCCGACGCGGATCCGGATCCCGACAAGCTGTACACAAGCGAGCTGGCCAATGCCTCGCCGGATTTGACGGTCGATGAAATGGAATTCGATCCGGCGACCGGTGAACTGGTCTTCAACAACCTGCCGTTCGACAGCAACAAGGTCGTGGGCGGGGAAAACGTCTATGCTCGCGATGCAGGGGTCAGCGCGGGCATCAACCCGGGCGGCGCCGGGTTCGATGCCTATCGCAATGTGGCCGGTCCTGCCGGAACCTCGCAATATTACGCCGTCTTCCGCCGTTCCCCGACCGGGTTCAGCGAAGTCGGTGCCGTTGGCTCTGACCGCTATCTTTCGTTCGGGTTTGGCGGCGCTGCAGCGCAACGCCTGAGCGGCAATGGAAGGCTGCCCGCGGCCAATGATTCCTACGTGTTCACCGGTGAGTATGCCGCTGTCCGAACCGTGCTTGACGATACCACCGGATCGCGGGTCGAATATGTTTCCGGCGTCGCGATGATCGACGTGGATATTCAGGACTTCGACGTTCTGGGCGCGGTCGAAGGGCTGATCGTCAGCCGCGAGTTCTTTGACGAAAACGGCATCAATATCGGCTCGCTCAGCGGGGCCGACTACCTCGCGCTGTCCACAGCGGCGATCAATTTCGACAGCTGGACAATCACGTCTTCGGATGCCAGCGCGGTCAGCCGGTTGCCGGACGATCTTGGTGAAGTCACTCAAACCGGCAGCTGGTCGGGTCTCTTCGCGGGTCCGAATGGCGAAGAGGTCGTCGGGATCGTGGTGGTCGAAGGAACCGGTCCGGTGGGGATCGATCCGGGCACTGGCGACGTAATCACCATGCCCGTGCGGGAAACTGGCGGTTTCATCGCGACGCGCCCCTGATCCATGAGCATCGGCGCCCAGATTTCCCGGGGCCTGCGTGTGGCGATGGTCCTTTGCCTTGCGGTCGCACTTGCCCGCCCGGCAGAGGCCGAAGAAACCCGCATGAGCGTCGATGAGGCGCGCGGTGCCGCGGCAAAGGCCTTGATGGCCGGACAGGCAGAACTGGCTTTGGTTCTGGCCGAAGGGGTTCTGCTGGGCGCGCCCGGTGACACAAACGCCCTTATGATTAAATCCCGCGCCCTGCGTCTGATGGGCCGCACCAGCGAAGCGGCAGAGGTGGCGCGGGACGCCTTTTCAAACAGCGAAGACGAACGGGCACGTTTCTTTGCGGCGCTGTTGCTGGCGCAGGCACGGTCCTCTGGCGGCAACCCCGGAATGGCGCAGCTATGGCTGCGCCGCGCCGCTCAGATCGCGCCGGACGATCAGTTGCGTGCTGTGGCGGTTCGCGATTTTCGTCATGTCCGCGCAATGACGCCTTGGCGTTTGTCGCTGGATCTGTCGGTGGAACCTTCGGACAACCTGAATGGTGCGCCCAAGACGAACCGGTTTACCTTTGCGGGGTTGCCATTCGTCAACCCCTCCGCTGTCCCCTTGTCCGGCGAACGCATGGTGCTTGGCGCTGATTTCGTGCGGCGCGTGCCGCTGAGTAAAACGCGACGGCTGAACTTTGGTATCTCGGGTGAAATCCAGCGTGTTCGCTTTTCGGCTTCGGCACGGGACAAGGTGCCGGGGATCGACAATGACGACTACCGGCAGGATGCGCTGGCCCTGAGCCTTGGGTACGAGGTGCGTGGCAACGACGGCAGTTGGCTGGCCAATTCCCGCTTGTCCATGACACGTCAATGGCTGGGCGGCGAATTGTTCTCGGACGCGACGCGCATGGACCTAAGTTACGGTCAGGAAGTCGTTCCGGGGGTGATCGGGTCTGTTCGCTATGCCTATGAGGTCGAAAAACGCCACGATGCCGCGCTGCGGGATGCGCAGACGCGCGAGCTTGGCATGACGCTCAGCAAGTCCTTTGGCAAGGACCGCCTTGGGCTGGACCTGCGCCTGACAGATACCGCCTCGGACTCGCGCCTTGTGGCACGGGAAACCACCCGGGCGGCCTTGAGCTATAGCCTTGGCAAGCCGGTCAAAGGCATGCTGCCGCGTGTGACGCTGGCGTGGGAATTATCGGATTACGACAAGGGGCCATCCAGCTTCTGGGTGACGCCGCGCCGGGACGAAGAACTGTCCCTGTCGGTGGATGTTTTGCTTCCGAAATTGGACGTTTACGGCTTTGCGCCAGAGATCGGGGTTTCATTCCGCGACCGGAGTTCCAATTATACCATTTACGAGACCCGCGGCACCGACCTGCGGCTGGGTTTGAAATCGGTATTCTGACAAGACGGCGCAAGCCGGAAGGAAAAACATGGCAGTCAAGTATCTGCACACGATGGTTCGGGTGAAAGACCTCGAGGCTTCGATGAAGTTCTACGAACTCCTCGGTCTGAAAGAAACGCGGCGCATCGACAGCGAAGAAGGCCGTTTCTCGCTGATCTTCATGGCGCCTCCGGGGCAAGAGGAATGTCCGGTGGAACTGACCTACAACTGGGACGGAGACGAGGGTCTGCCGTCGGATTCGCGGCACTTCGGGCATCTCGCCTACTCTGTTCCCGACATATACGAGGCGTGCCAGCATCTGATGGACAACGGTGTGACCATCAACCGCCCGCCGCGTGACGGTCGCATGGCCTTTGTGCGCTCGCCCGACAATGTCTCGATCGAATTGCTGCAAGAGGGGGAGGCGCTTGCGCCGGCGGAACCCTGGGCCAGCATGGGCAACACGGGCCATTGGTAACGGCGGGACTGACCCGTCTTGGCGCCGCCTTCGCGGCGGCGCTGTTTCCGGCGGGGGCCGAGGCTGCCTGCCGCTTGGCGCTTCTACTGGCGCTGGACGTCTCTTCCTCGGTGGATGAGGCGGAGTACATCCTGCAACGCGACGGGCTGGCCGCCGCGCTGATGAACGAGGATGTGGCCGGAGCGATCCTTCAGGAAGGTGGCGGATCGGTCGCTTTCGCCGTCTACGAATGGAGCGGGCGTCGGCAATCCGTGGTGATTCAGGACTGGGTCCTGTTGCAGAGCATGGCGGATATCGTGGCGGTATCGGACCGTTTGCGAACGGTGCAGCGGTCCTATCGGCGTTTTCCCACGGCGCTCGGCTATGCGTTGGGTTTTGGCGCAACCATGATGGGCGAAGCGCCCGAATGTATCCGGCGGGTGATCGACGTGTCCGGTGATGGCATCACAAATGACGGGTTTTGGCCGCAACTGGCCTATCGGCACTTTCCTTTTGACGGGATCACGGTGAATGGACTTGCCGTGCTGGGGGCGGATCCGGATGTGGTCGACCATTTTGAATTCGAGGTCATGCACGGGCCGGGGGCCTTTGTGGAAACCGCCAAAGGCTATGAGGGCTATGAACGGGCGATGATCCGCAAGCTGTACCGTGAGATTCAGGATCGCGTGGTGGGGGCGCTGCCCGGCGAACCGATGGGGCCCGGATGAGGCGGGGCCTGTGGCTTGCGGCGCTGCTGTGCTGGGGTGGGCTGGCCGATGCGGCCTGTCGGCAGGCACTGGCACTTGGACTGGATGTTTCCGGGTCGGTCGATGCGCGCGAATACCGTTTGCAGTTGGACGGTTTGGCATCAGCGTTGGAAGATCCCGAAGTGCTGGCGGCCTTGCTGGTCATGCCCGAGACACCGGTGGCCATCGCGGTATTCGAATGGAGCGGTCCCGGATCGCAGCGGGTGGTTGCCCCGTGGCGGGTCTTGCAAGGGCCTGCTGATGTGGCCGAGTTGGCGTCACGGTTGCGCGCAACGCTGCGCGGCGAAATGGGACAATCGACAGCGATAGGTTCGGCCAAAGTGTTTGGCGCGGCTTTGCTGGACGCTCAACCGGCCTGCTGGCGGCGCGTGCTTGACCTGTCAGGCGATGGCCGGTCGAACACCGGACCGCGGCCGCAGGATCGACGCCCCGATGGCATCACGATCAACGGGCTGGTGATCGGCGCTTCGGCGGATGCCGATGGAATCGGTGCGCTGGCCTCTTATTACCGGGCCTATGTGATCGCCGGGCCGGATGCCTTTGTCGAAACAGCGCTGGGCTTCGAAGCCTTCGAAGAGGCTATGATTCGCAAGTTGAAACGGGAGTTGCAGGTGCTGGCCGTTTCCGAACGGTAGGACCCTGCCGAGCGCAGGTTTTGACCAGGGTGAAATCGGTGTGCGCGCAAGGGGGATTCCTCGGGCGAACCCGGAGAAGGGGGGCATCGACCCGCAGGCCGTTGCCCGTCTTCAATAGATATAGCGGATCTGGTCGGTCCAATAGCGTTCGACCCGGCGCAGGGCAGTGGTGATTTCGTCGATCCCATCGACCGACAGAACGCCTTTGCCTTGCAGGCCTTCGGCGTGACGGGCAAAAAGTTCACCAACGATATCACGGATTTCGCGGCCGCGTTGGGTCAGCCGGACGCGCACCGAACGCCGGTCGATCTCACACCGCTGGTGGTGCATATAGCCCATTTCGACCAGCTTCTTGAGATTGTAGCTGACGTTCGAACCCTGATAGTACCCGCGGCTTTTGAGTTCGCCTGCGGTCACTTCGTTCTCACCGATGTTGAACAGCAACAGCGCCTGTACCGCGTTCACGTCGATGATGCCCAGTCTTTCGAACTCATCCTTGATGACGTCGAGCAATAGACGGTGGAGTCGTTCCACCAGGCTCAACGCCTCCAGGTAACTTGACATGAAGCCTTGCACCGGCCCCTGGTTCATGGACGAATGAATGCTCATTTCGTTCTCCGCCTGTTTTTCTTGCAACGGAGCTTTCGAGGATAATCCCAAATATCGCGTTAAACCGACTAGAAGACCCGGAAAATTCTAGGGATTTCCGTGGGTTGATTAACCAATCTTACCGGGTGTGCAGGGGCGTCCAGCGGCGTGAAATACCACCGCCGAACCGGAAATTAATTGCGGTATCAACCGTTTGCCGCGACCCGGCAGATCTCTGCCACCATGGCGGCATGTGCCTCGGGGGCGGGACGCTGACCTGATATCCATTGGTATAGGTCTTGGTCGTTTTCAGCCAGAAGGGCCTCGTAGGCGTCCAGTGCCGTGGAATCCAGCGCGTCAAGACGGGCCTCGGAGAAACGGATAAGCAGGATGTCCATCTCCTTTGTCCCCCTGCGCATGGAACGCATACGCAGGCGGCGAAGACGGGTTTCGCGGGTTTCTCCGGTGCCGGTCGTCATGATCACTCTGTCTCTGTCAGCAGTTTGCGCAGACGCTTTTCCAGTCGGCCCAGTTTTTCCGCCTTGGCGCGGAACTGGCCGCGCAGGGCGCGGATCTCGGTCAGGACGGCGTTGACGTCGGGCGCCAGCGTTTCTTCGTCGTCGGGATCGGACAGACCTTCGCCTTCGCCGGTGATCAGCCAGACCATCGACACGTTCAAAAGCCCCGCAAGCATCGACAGCCGGTTGGCGCGGGGTTCGCTGATGTCGTCTTCCCAGGCTTGCAGGGTCTTGATCTTCACGCCCAGCCGTTTGGCCAGGGTTTCTTGTGTCATGTCCGCCGCTTCGCGCGCCGCGGCCAGACGGTCGCCGAAGGTTGCGGATTCCGGTCCGTACCAGTCTTTCGAATTATCCATGGTCTTACCTTTCAGGTGAAGCCGCTTGAACGCCCTTTGGGCGCTTACTAAGACAGGGAAGGCGATTTTTCAAACAACGAGCCCATCATGTCCTTTCTGTCGCAGACGCTGTCCCGCGTGAAACCTTCCCCGACCGTGGCCGTCACGCAGTTGGCGCTCGAACTCAAGGCAGCGGGGCGAGACGTCATCGGACTCGGCGCCGGCGAGCCGGACTTTGACACGCCCGACAACATCAAGACTGCGGCAATTGCGGCAATCGAAGCGGGGAAAACGAAATACACCACGCCGGACGGGATTCCCGAGCTGAAGCAGGCGATCTGCGCCAAGTTCGCGCGGGAAAACGGTCTGAACTACGAACCCGCACAGATCAGTGTCAGCACTGGGGGAAAGCAGGTGCTGTACAACGCGCTGATGGCCACCCTGAACCCGGGTGACGAGGTCATCATTCCGGCGCCTTACTGGGTCAGTTACCCCGACATGGTGCGCATGGGCGGGGGGGAGCCGGTGATTGTCGAGGGCGCCGAGGCGGCGGGGTTTCGGATCACGCCGGAACAGCTTGAGGCCGCGATCACGCCCAAGACCAAATGGTTTATCTTCAACTCGCCGTCGAACCCGACCGGGGCAGGCTATGACAGGGCTGCTCTGAAGGCGCTGACAGATGTTCTTGTGCGGCATCCCCATGTCTGGGTCATGTCGGACGACATGTACGAACATCTGGCTTATGACGGGTTCTCATTTGTGACCCCCGCACAGGTCGAACCGGGCCTGTACGACCGGACACTGACGGTAAACGGGGTCAGCAAAGCCTATGCGATGACTGGTTGGCGGATCGGCTATGCCGGCGGCCCCCAAAACCTGATCACCGCGATGCGCAAGGTTCAGTCGCAGTCGACGACGAATCCCTGTTCCATCAGCCAATGGGCTGCGGTCGAGGCGCTGAACGGCCCGCAGGATTACCTTGCCGAGCGCGGTGCGGTCTTTGCCCGCCGACGTGACATGGTGGTCGAACGGCTGAACGCCTGTGCCGGGATCACCTGCGCCACTCCGGAGGGGGCTTTTTACGTCTATCCTTCGGTTGCGGGGTGCATGGGCAAGACTTCGGCCGGGGGGCGCAGGATCGACAATGACGAGGATTTTTGCACCGCGCTTCTGGAAGAAGAGGGCGTTGCCGTCGTCTTTGGCGCGGCCTTTGGCCTGAGCCCGCATTTCCGCGTCAGCTATGCCGCCTCGGACGAGGCGCTGGCCGAAGCCTGCACAAGGATCGAACGGTTCTGCGCGGGGCTGACATGACTGCGGATCTGCCGGAATTTTACTTTCGCGTGCGGGACAACGGTGCGCTGGTCTATCGTGTCGATACGGAAAACCGCCAGCGGCGGATCGAGATGGACCAGATCGCGGTCATCAATATCAACAAAGGTGAGATCAAGCCCCACGGCGACCGCGACCTCAGCGCGGGTGAGCTGGAAGAGATTCGCGCGTGGATGGAGGCGCGGCAGGCGCTTTTGGCGATGCGAGAGATCGACGATATTCGGCGGACGGTCGATCATCTGAACCTGACGGCGCAATGGGCGCAGGCACGCGCAACTCCGCAGCAACTGGAGGAGGTCACGGATGACCTCCTGCTGGCGATGCACGATCTGCGCAGCGTTCTTGTGCGCAAAAAAGCGGATCGGCTGACCAAGGGCTGAGCGGGTTTTCGGCTGTGCCACAGGAACGGGCGCTGTGCTGGGCATCGCCCTGGGAATGGGCGTTTTCCAGCCGCCAACGGGGGGGATGTGACCAAACCCTTTTTTCGCGTGGCTGCGGTTCCTAGGTTTTAGCCATGCCAAAGGACCAGATCACATTGACCCCGCCCTCCGGGCAAGGGCCGTTTGAAACGGACCGCCCGCTGTTCCCGCTATCGCCCGAAGACATCCGTGCCTTGCTGCTCAGGCGGGATTGAAGGAAGGGTAAGCTACGGCCCGCCACGGCGGCCGAAATCAGCCAAGGATGCCCGGCCAGTTGGCGCGCGCCTTGGCAATATTGCCATCCACATCCTGTAGCCAAAGCTCACGCGCGCGCAGGCTGGCATTCAGGAACAATTGTCCCTTGTGGATGGTCCAGGCTTCGGGCGCGGTCGGCGCAAGGTAACCCAACGACGCCGCATAGGCGCAATACCCGCCGAACTGGGGGGCGAACTTCATCGGATCGGCTTTGAAGGCATCCGCGTTCTCTGGTGTTGCAAAGCGCCATGTCGCGCCTTTCCAATCCGTCGTCGCCGCACCGCCCGGCACCGGGCCCTGTTCGGCGAAATAGGCCACGGGGTCGGACCCGTCGATGGCAATGCCGGCCTCAGCATAGATCTCTGGCTCGGCTGCAAGGGCGGCGCGCTGGGTAATCAGCAGGGCAGGGGCGGCAAGCGCAAGGCTCAGAGTGGCTCGGCGGGTCAGGTTGGTCATGGCTGTCTCCGGTCAGGGATGGTGTGTGACGAAAGAATGGCCTGCCTGTGCGATTGGCATAAGCCCCGGACACGCGGAGTTGAGCCGGCGTGTTGGGCGAAATCCTCTCGTCGGATCGTCATGATTCTGTTACATTGAGCCATGGCACGCGCGATTTTTTCTTTGGTTTTCTGTCTTGGCCTGCCCGGCACCGCTGCCTTGGGCAGTCCGATCGCCGAGGTGCTTTGCGCGCCGACGGACCAGATGCACCGCAAATTGGTGGAACAATTCGGGACCGAGCGTCGCGCCAGCGGATTGCGCAGCCCCGAAGAGGTGGTTGAGATCTGGACCGACTCGCAGGGCGATTGGACCATGGTGATCAAATATGCCTCGGGCACATCCTGTATCGTGGCGATGGGCGGCTATTGGCAGGAATTCGGCGACAGTAACCCTGCATGAGTCGCCGAAAACGGGAGAATCTTCCGAAAATGACATGAAGAAATTGACTCAGGCTGGCGTGCTGGTAGCCTGTTGACAATTTTTCATCGTCTTTAGGGGGACATAATGAAACTGACGCTGACCGCCGCTGCCACGGCGATCGCCCTGAGCGCCACCTCGGCTTTGGCCTGGGGTGACATGTACATGGGCGATGCGACCAATGATCCGAATTCGAATTTCCTGATCCACGAATACAAGGCACCTAATTTCTGCCCCGCGGGCCTGCAACCGGTTCTGGCTGGCGGCGTTGTCTGCTGCGGTACGCCGAACGCGGGCGTGTACTACAACCACTCGGGTTCGGGTCACCGTTCCTATGCGCCGCAGATCGTGCCCGGCGAAAAAGGTGTCGTCTACCGCTGAGGGCCTGCGCCTCTTGGCATTATCCGTCGGGCCGCGTATATGCGCGGCCTGATTTCTTTTGTGACCACGCGGGAAAGGCCGGGCCATGCAGGGCAGCGCGAATCTGAACATCATGATGAAGGCGGCGCGCAAGGCGGGGCGATCGCTGGTCAAGGATTTCCGCGAAGTCGAGAACCTTCAGGTCTCGATGAAGGGCGCGGGCGACTTTGTCTCCAAAGCCGACATGGAGGCCGAGCGCATCCTCAAGGAGGAACTGCTGGGCGCCCGCCCGAACTATGGCTGGCTGGGTGAAGAAAGCGGTGAAACGCCCGGAGAGGACCCGACGCGCCGCTGGATCGTCGACCCGCTGGATGGCACCACGAACTTTCTGCACGGTCTGCCGCACTGGGCGGTATCCATCGCGTTGGAACACAAGGGCCAGATCGTTTCGGCGGTGATCTTCGACGCCGCCAAGGACGAGATGTTCTATGCTGAACGCGGCACCGGTGCATGGCTGAACGATTCCAAACGTCTGCGCGTGTCGGGCCGTCGCCGTATGGTCGAATCGGTCTTTGCCACGGGCATTCCCTTTGCGGCCAAAAGGACGCTTCCTGCCACGCTCAAGGATCTTGCCCGGGTGATGCCGGAATGTGCTGGTGTGCGGCGCTTTGGGTCGGCGGCTCTGGATCTCGCCTATGTGGCGGCCGGTCGCTACGAAGGCTACTGGGAGCGCGAGCTGCACCTCTGGGACATCGCGGCGGGCTATCTGATCGCCAAGGAGGCGGGTGCGCTGGTCGAAGGTATTCGTGAGGATCAGGATCCGCTGGAAAGCGGCAGTATCCTCTGCGCGAACAACGACGTCTTCAAGGGCTTTGCCAAACTGCTGCGCGAGAGCTGATCCGGCACGGGCCGTTTACTGATCCGATGGGTGATTGACCCCATCGTTCCATTTGAGCGGCTCGAATGCCTTGGGTTCCATCCCTTCGATGCAATATAGGTTCACCCCGTGTTCATTCGGGTTGGACCGGCGGCGATGGTACATGTAGACGCCGCAAGTCTTGCAGAAATGATGCTGGGCCGTATGCGTGCCGAAGGAATAAAGCGTCAGGTTATCCCGGCCTTTGACGATCTCGATTCCATCCAGCGGGGCCGTGACGACCGCTGCGCTGCGACGTCGGCAATAGGAACAGTCGCACCGTCGTGCCGAGGCCGTGCCCTCTGACAGGGTGACGCGCAGTTCGACGGCACCGCAATGGCAAGTGGCGGTATGGGTTTCGGTCATTTTCGGCGAATCCTTGGGACCTGGGTGTGACTCTTGCGGCCCTGGACGCGGGGGACGTGGCTGCGTTCAAAGGCGTATTCTTTTTCTGGGTGCGGTGGATGTCCATGAGTGCGGTTCCAGTAGGACGTCGCACCGCGCCGCAGCCAGACCGGGATTGTCAGAACAAGACCCACCACAAAGCCCCCCACATGGGCCCAATAGGCCACGCCGCCTTGATCAGAGGGTGCGCTCCACCCGCCGAAAAGCTGCATGGCAAACCATAGCGCCAGCATCAGCCATGCGGGCACGGGGATGATTTTGAAGATCACCACGAGGATCAACAGGATGTCCACCCGTGCCTTGGGAAACAACAGCAAATAGCCACCCATGACCCCCGCAATCGCGCCAGATGCTCCCACGGTTGGCACGTTTGACAGTGGGGCCGAGGTCCAATGGATCAACCCGGCCCCCAGCCCCGCGGCAACGTAGAACAGGGTAAAGCCGATGTGCCCCATCTCATCCTCGAGATTGTCCCCGAAGATGTAGAGAAACAACATGTTGCCCGCGATGTGCATAAAGCCGCCGTGCAGGAACATAGAGGTGAACAGGCCGGAATATCCAAAGCCTTCGCTGAGGAACCGTGGCACCAGCGCGTATTCGGCGTAGAAATTCAGTTGCGCGCGCGGGGCGCCTTCGAATTGCAGCGAATAAAGAAAGACCGCGACGTTGATCGCGATCAGGGCGTAGGTCACGAAAGGCGTGCGGCCCGAGGGGTTGTGGTCGCGGATCGGAAACATGGACTGGAGATTGGCACCGGTCCGCGTGAGGTCAAGCCGGAAAGCGGTTTGACCCACGGGCCGAAAGCGAAGGCATGCCTCGCTTTCGGCGGGATTTTATGGCGGCTCAGGCGTCCTGTCCGGCCAGCAGAGCGGCGTTGCCGCCTGCCGCCGTGGTGTCGACGCAGACGTGCCGTTCCGCGCGGGCGTGGCCCTGATCCGGCATGCCGGTGATCAACGGCAGGATCGGACCCTTGCGGGCGGCCAGTGTCTGGCGCAGGGCGCGGGCCGCGTCCTTGTCACCCCACCACAGCGCCCCGGCAAAGCCGTCAAGCGTGGCCAGTGCCTCTGCGGCAACCCCGGGCGCCACGACCGCACAGCCGCCAAGCGCGCGGATGGCCTTGGCCTGCGCTTCTGCTGTGTCGCGGCCCGGGCCAAGGCACAGAACCGGGGCACGGGCGTGGTCATGCAGAACGTTGGCCTCGCCCGTGGGGCCGGGCAGGTCAATGCGCTGTGGTGCGGGTGCGCTGGCTGCGGCCTGTGCGATGCGCGCTGCAAGATCGGCTTGGGGGGCGGCGCTGTCCCCGGTCACGGCGGTTTCGGGCGCGGGATGCGCGCGGAACCGGTTCAGATAGCGCGGACCGCCGGCTTTGGGACCGGTTCCGGACAGGCCTTCGCCGCCGAACGGCTGGCTGCCGACGATAGCGCCGATCTGGTTGCGGTTGACGTAGATATTGCCCGCCGTCACCTGTTCCGAGACCTGCTGTACGCGTTCGTCGATCCGGGTCATCAGGCCGAAGGTCAGGCCGAACCCGGTGTCGTTGATCGCGTCGATCACCTTGTTCAGATCGCGGGCCTTGTAGGTCGCCACATGCAGGACAGGGCCAAAGATTTCGCGTTCCAGATCTTTGATTCCGTTGACCCGGATCAGGGTCGGCGGAACGAAATGTCCGCTTGCGGGAACTGCGACCTGCTGCAAGACACGTCCCTCGCGGGCGGCCTGCGCGATATGGGACAGGATGCCGTCCTGCGCCTCTGCGTCGATCACCGGGCCGACATCGGTGGCAGCCTGCCATGGATCGCCCACGGCGAGGCATTGCATGGAGCCCTTGAGCATCTCCAAAAAGCCCTCGGCCACGTCTTCCTGCACGTAAAGGCAGCGGAGCGCCGAACAACGCTGGCCCGCCGATTGGAAGGCGCTTTCTATGATCGCCTGTACTGCCTGTTCATGCAGGGCGGTACTGTCCACGATCATGGCGTTCAGACCGCCGGTTTCAGCGATCAGCGGCGCGCCGGGGGCAAGGTGATCGGCCATGCTGCGATGGATGATCTGTGCCGTTTCGGTCCCGCCGGTAAAGGCGACGCCATCAACATCCGGGCAGGATGTCAGCGCCCCACCAACGTCACCCGCGCCGGGCAACAGTTGCAAGGCGGCCGCGGGCACACCAGCCTGATGCAGCAGTCGGGTCGCGAAATGTGCGATCAGTGGCGTCTGTTCCGCGGGTTTCGCCAGAACGGCATTTCCTGCGGCCAGTGCAGCGGCGATCTGGCCGGTGAAGATGGCAAGAGGGAAGTTCCACGGCGAGATACAGGCAAAGGTGCCCAGCGGGCTGTCGGCACCGTCCTGTCCGCGCGCGGCATAGTAACGGAGGAAGTCCACAGCCTCGCGCAGTTCGGCCAAGGCGTCCATCAGTGTCTTGCCTGCCTCGCGGTGCAGGATTGCAAAAATCTCTGCCTGATTGGCTTCATACAGATCGGCGGCGGCGTTCAGAATGCGGGCGCGCTCGGCTGGCGTGACCTGCCATGGCTGGGCGGCAGAGGCCGCTGCGCGCGCCTGCTCGGCGCTGGCCCAAGTGACATGGCCAACCGTATCTTGGCTCGCCGCGGGGTTAAGGACGGCGGCGGTTTCGCCCGCAGGTGCGTCGGCCACCGTCAGCGGACCGGCCAACCACTGGTGCCCCTTGAAAGCCCCGCGCGCCGCATCCAGGGCAGTCAGGCTGGGACGGTGGCGCAGGTCCAGCCCGGCAGAGTTGCGGCGTTCCGGCTGGAACAGGTCTGGCCCGGCGGTCAGGGCCCGCCCCGGTGCGGCCTCAAACGGGTCGGCGGCCACGGTTTCGGGAGGCACGTCCTCATCCACGATCTGGTTGACGAAGCTGGAGTTCGCCCCGTTTTCCAGAAGACGGCGGACAAGATAGGCCAGCAGGTCACGATGTGCGCCAACCGGGGCATAGATCCGGCAGCGGGTCGTGTTCTGCTCCATGACCAGACGGTGCAGGGTTTCGCCCATGCCGTGCAGCCTTTGGAATTCAAAGGCGGTCAGGTCATCTGCCATGTGCAGGATGGCGGAAACCGTGTGCGCGTTATGCGTGGCGAACTGCGGGTAGATGCGGTCCGTCATCGACAGCAGTTTGCGCGCGTTGGCGATATAAGACACATCCGTCGCGGATTTGGAGGTGAACACCGGGAAACCCGTTAGCCCTGCAACCTGAGCGCGCTTGATCTCGGTGTCCCAATAAGCCCCTTTCACCAGACGTACCATGATGCGGCGATCCAGCTTTTCGGACAGCGCATAAAGGTAGTCGATGACCGCGCCTGCGCGTTGACCATAGGCCTGAACCACCACGCCAAAACCTTCCCATCCGGCAAGACGCGGGTCGGACAGCACCTCTTCGATCACGTCAAGCGAGAGCGACAGGCGGTCGGCCTCTTCGGCGTCGATGTTCAGTCCGATGCGCGCGTCCTTGGCTTGCAGGGCCAGAGCGTTGAGGCGGGGCGCCAGCGCGGCGCAGGCACTTTCGGCCTGCAATTCGTCATAGCGCGGATGCAGGGCGGACAGTTTGACGGAAATGCCGGGGTTGTCGCGGGTAGCCTCATGCGGCGCATTTGCGGCGATGGCGCGGATCGCGCGGGCATAGGCGTCAAAATAGCGCTGGGCGTCGGCTTCGGTCCGGGCGGCTTCGCCCAGCATGTCGTAGGAGTAGGTATAGCCCTTGGCCTCTTGCGCCTTGCCGCGCTTCATCGCGGCCTCGATGCTTTCCCCCAGAACGAACTGCGCGCCCATCTCGCGCATTGCGCGGCCGACCGCGGTGCGGATCACCGGTTCGCCAAGGCGTTTGATGGCGCTACGCAGATGGCCAACCGGCCCCGGTTTGGCATCTTCCAGAACCTTGCCCGTCAGCATAAGCGCCCATGTCGAGGCATTGACCAGCGGCGAGGTGGAATGGCCGAGGTGCTGAGACCAGTCGGACGGTGCGATCTTGTCCTCGATCAGCGCGTCGATAGTGGCGGCATCAGGCACGCGCAGCAGGGCCTCGGCAAGGCACATGAGCGCCACGCCTTCTTCGGTCGAAAGGCCATACTCGGCCAGAAAGACCTCCATCAACCCGGGGCGGGTCGACGATCGGATATCGCGGACAAGCTGTGCGGCCTTGCCAGAGATCGCGGCCCGCGCGACGGTATCAAGCGCGGCGCTCTCGCGCAGGTGGGCAAGCGTGTCGCCCTCGTCGGCATAGGTGAGCGCGTCAATGCGCGTGCGCAGGTCTGTCATCTGGTCCTTCGGCATTCTCGTGCCTTTCGCGTTCTGATGCGGAAATGGGGAAATGGCGCGCAGGGGCTTCTCTGACGCGTCATTTCGGGTAAGATAATCCGAGGCGTGCGGGCGAATTTCCCGAAGGTTGGCGAATGCTGCGCCAATGCGTCTGATTTTGGAGGTTTTTTCGGTGCAAACGGGTGGTGATGATCTGGATGGCTTTGACCGGGCGATTCTGGGTGAACTGGCGGGTGAGGCGCGGATTTCCGTCACTGAACTGGCCCGGCGTATCGGTTTGTCCAAATCCCCGACACAGACCCGACTGAAGCGGCTGGAAGAGGCGGGCTATATCCGCGGATACCGGGCGGTACTGGACCCGATCCGGCTGGGCTTGGATCACGTGGCCTTTGTCGAAGTCCGCATGGTCGATACGCGGGAAAAGACGCTTGCTCGGTTCAATGATGCGATCGCAACCATCCCCGAAATCGAACAGGCGCATCTGATTGCCGGGAATTTCGACTATCTTCTGAAAGTCCGAACACAGGATATGCCCAGCTATCGGCGCGTGTTGGCCGAGAAAGTGTCGACCCTGCCGGGGGTCGCCTCGACCTCGACCTTTGTGGCGATGGAGGCGGTCAAAGAGGACGGTGTCGCGGATGTGACTTGACCCAAGGGCAACCCGTGCCACCATTTGCTTATGAAATATGCCGCTGTCCTGACTATGTTCGCCTCTCCCCTATGGGGTGATGGGTGCCCGACTGCCCCGGATCACAGTGCGGAAATGGACCCGCTGTATGATGCCTTGCTTGTTGCCCCTGACGAAATGGCTGCGCGGGCCATCACAAACCAGATGTGGGGATACTGGGACAACGCGCCGGACGAGGCCAGTCAGGCCATGCTGGATGACGGTATGCGTGCGCGCGCACGGTTTGATTTCCTGCACGCGCTGGATCGGTTGAACGCGCTGGTTGGTTATTGTCCGTTTTATGCCGAGGGGTACAACCAGCGAGCCTTTGTCAACTTTCTGCGCGAGGATTTCGCGGCGGCTTTGCCCGACCTCGACCGGGCGTTGGAGCTGAACCCGCGCCATGTGGGCGCGCTTTCGGGCAAGGCGGTGACACTCTTTGCCATGGGGCGCGAGGAAGACGCACAGCTTGCCCTGAGGGCTGCCCTGGCTGTCAATCCCTGGTTGGCGGAACGTGCGCTTTTGAAACCGTTACCCGGGGATGAACTCTAGGCATTCTGGCGGTTTACACGGCAGGCCGAAAGTCTATGGTCGCGACACTGGCCCGCGTGGTGGAATGGTAGACACAGGAGACTTAAAATCTCCAGGCCGTATGGCCGTGCCGGTTCGAGTCCGGCCGCGGGTACCAGTGTTTCAGAAAAACGATGACGCTTCAGCCAGTCGGTGACGGGCCGTTCTTAGACGTCCAGCGGGGCGTGCAGTCGCGTTTCCGGTGTGATGATCCCGCCGCGGTTGCCAATCTCGATTGACCCGTAGCGCTGGCGAAAACACTCGGGCAGGGGGCGGTCGCCGGGAAGCGAAAGACATAGTCGAAACAGGTGCCGGCGTTTCTCGCGGTCGGGCCAGTCGGTAAAGCGGGTCCGGTCATGCAGCTGGGCATGGTTATAGACAAACTGCATGTCTCCGGGTTGCAACCGCATCGAGAAATGCAACGCGGGATCGTTTGCCAGCTGGTCGAACATGTCCAAGGCCGCCACGTGATCGGGGGTTAGACGCGGAGCTTCGGCGAAACGCTGTGCACTGTCGATGTACTGGCGCTGGTAAAAGACGGTCAACTGTCCCGCGTGCCAATTCAAGGGCGGGATCGTCATGAAGGGCTGCATACCCTCGGGGACCTCGCCGCGCCGGTCAGTGGCAATGGGATCAAAGAGGCGCTCCAACAAGTCGGGCCGCTCAGCGCGCATCCGGTTGTAGATCGATACGGCGCTGACCAGCAGGCTGTCGCCACCTTCGCGTGCGTTGCGCAGGCACAGCAGGCCGACCACATCGGCGCTGTCGGTGTGAAAGGTCTGGCGATCAGCCGTCTGATAGATCCGGGTGTTGGGATTGCTGGCGTCCGCGCCAAGGTCGCGGACATGGCCAAGGATGTGCCCGGCGGCGTTTTGGGACCGTGCCACCCCAAGATGGGCGCCGATGCCGCAAAAGATCGTCGCCGCCGTCTTTTGATCGTAGGTTTTGATCGGCAACCCGCGCAGAACCTCCACCCCGTTGCCGTTCCGCAGTTTCTTCTGAAGCTGTTCGAGGTGCGACTGGAAATTGCGCAAAGGGAAATCCTTGCGCGTGATCTCTCCCACATCGCGGTCAAGCGAGAGGAAATGCGCCGCCGCCTGTTCAAGGTCGGCCACATCCTTGGCGTCTAGCTGGACCAGCCAGCGCGATGGGTTGGCGCGCATCTCGTCCCCGGTCCAGGCCTGCGGTCCGTCGATCCGATCCGGAATGCTATCCAGAATGCTCATGGTCCTGCGCCTCCCTGCCGTTCTTCGGTCAGGATAGGCAGCGCCCTATGGGCCCGGCAGGTCCGTTTGCGGCCTTTAGGGGTTCGTTTTGCGACGCAGGCGGATCACCACCTCGACAGAGGCGATTTCAGATCCTTCCGGCGCGTCGGGCAGGCGGCTGATTTCCAGCTGATGCGCAGGTGCGTCGGTCAACGCGCCCTTGTCTTCCCAGTAGAAGTGAGGGTGATCATGGGTGTTCGTGTCAAAGTAGCTGCGCGAACCATCGACCGTGACTTCTTGCATCAGGCCAGCCTCGCAAAAGGCTTTGAGCGTGTTGTAGACCGTGGCAAGCGAGACTTGTTCACCGCTGTCCTTGGCGGCGGCAAAGAGGCTTTCGGCGGTCACGTGGCGGTTCTGGCCATCGCCAACGAGCAACGCAGCCAGCGCGACGCGCTGACGCGTCGGGCGCAGGTCGCTGCGGCCCAGCCATGTTTTTCCTCGCTCGATCGCCTCGGACATCGTCTCTCGCCGTCTGTTCGAACTTTGACAGTGTATATAAAGCGGCTTCGTGCCGCAATTCAATGCATTTTGCAGCCGGGCGGCAGGGTCGCACCCCTTGGTGGCAGGCTTGCATGGCGCGGACGCCGGGTGCTAGACCGGTTCAGGTTTTGAATGTGACACGACAAGAGGGATCCGCCTGAATGGCCGACTATCCGACCAGCTTTGGCAAGGAAGAGCTGCTGAAATGCGCCCGTGGAGAGTTGTTCGGGCCGGGCAACGCCCAGCTGCCCGAACCGCCGATGCTGATGATGGACCGGATCACCGAGATTTCCGGCGACGGTGGCCTGCATGGCAAGGGCCATGTTCTGGCCGAGTTCGACATCACCCCGGACCTGTGGTTCTTTGACTGCCATTTCCCGGGCAATCCGATCATGCCGGGCTGCCTTGGGCTGGACGGTTTGTGGCAGTTGACCGGCTTCAACCTGGGCTGGCGCGGCTGGACGGGTCGGGGCTATGCGCTGGGCGTGGGCGAGGTCAAGCTGAAGGGCATGGTGCGGCCCGACCGGAAGATGCTGACCTACAAGGTGGATTTCACCAAGGCTGTGCAAACCCGCCGCCTGACCATGGGCGTGGCCGACGGGATCGTGGAAGCTGATGGAGAGGTCATCTACGAGGTCAAGGACATGAAGGTGGCCCTGTCCGAAAGCTGAGCCCGCCTTGGGTGAACGGCAGTTCCAAAGATCGCGAACGGGTTCCTTCGGGGGCCCGTTTTTTCTTTGAGGTGGCGGGGCTGTTCCAGGATTGGACACGGTGTCGTTGTCTTTGTAGGCGGCTCCCGCAGTGCAAAGACTGAAACGCGCGCTCTGTCGGGAACGAAAGGACCGCCGCAAGGTTCGGTCAAACCTTGCGGCAGCGATTTTTTCCGGGGCCGGTTCTACTCGTCGAACTCTTCGATGATGGTTTCGACGGCGGCCTCAACGGCCAGCGCGATCTTGACCCGATGCTTCCATGCCAATTTCCCCAGCTTGGTCAGCCCGCCCCATAGATAGAGGACCTGAATGTCTTCATCGTCGACTTTCACATCGTCGCTGTCGGCGTTGAACTCCATGACGTCTTGGCGCAGCGCGTCGATGGAGGCGTCATAGGAGGTTGAAAACCGGATCGGCACGGAAGACTCGAAGCTGACTTTGGCCAGCCCGTTTTCCATTTCCTCAACGCGTGGATTGGCTTCGTCGGGGATCAGGATAACCCGGGTGTATCCCCTTTCCCGGACAATTGGATCGTCAGGGGTGGGAAGGGGAAGGGGGCTTGCCATGCAGGGGCAGTTTTCGGCGGTCACGCACAAACAGAAATAGTCCTGTATCGAAATACCTTCCTCGCCGCGTTCGGCCTTGCCCAGGATGCTGATAATATCGGCTTTGGCGGCAGGTGTGGTCGTCAGAAATGCAGCGCCACAAATTACTATCGAGATTAGTCGCTTGATTGGTGACATTGGACGGTCTCCAAGTTTGAATCCAAAGATAAGAAAGGGAGGTCTCGGCAAAACACCTCAAAGCGGGCCGGCTGAATCGCGCTCCACTTTGACGCGCCGACGTTACCACAATTTCACCCATAGGTGTAGGATGGCCTGTTTCCGGGGGCGCGGGTTTGGGCGATCGGAGCCCGGCAATGGTGGAAAGCTCTGGGCCGAATTGCCCCTGCCGCGAAGATTCATGCAGTAGGGCGTTGTCCGACACCTCCTTGCGCCTCCCCCCCTCCTTACCCTAGTAACATCCTGACACATCAGGAGGAGGCTCCATGCGCCGCGTCGTCGTCACCGGGCTCGGGATTGTCTCGAGCATCGGCAATAATGCCCAAGAGGTTCTTGCCTCGCTCAAGGCGGGCAAATCCGGGATCACTGCCAACGAGCAGATGAAGGAACATGGTTTTCGCAGCCAGATCGCCGGGGCCATTGACCTCAATGTGGCCGACCACGTGGACAAGCGCACGCTGCGTTTCATGGGGCCGGGCGCGGCCTATGCCTATATCGCCATGGGGCAGGCCATCGCGGACAGCGGTCTGGACGAAAGCGACATCGTGAACCCGCGCACCGGCCTTGTGGCCGGGTCCGGCGGGCCGTCGACCTCGGCCATGCTGACAGCGCATCAGACGGTGCTGAAGACTGGCGCGACCAAACGGGTCGGCCCCTTCGCGGTGCCCAAGGCCATGTGCTCGACCGTGTCGGCGAACCTTTCGACGGCCTACAAGATCAAGGGGATCAACTATTCGATCACCTCGGCCTGTTCGACCTCTCTGCATTGTATCGGCAACGCGGCCGAGCAGATCATGATGGGCAAACAGGACGTGATGTTCGCCGGTGGCGGCGAGGAACTGGATTGGACCCTGTCCTGCCTGTTCGACGCCATGGGCGCGATGTCGTCCAAGTACAACGACACCCCGGAACGGGCGAGCCGCGCCTTTGATGCGGATCGTGATGGGTTTGTCATCTCGGGCGGCGGCGGCATCGTCGTGCTCGAAGAGCTGGAGCACGCCCGCGCGCGCGGCGCCAAGATCTATGCCGAAGTGACCGGCTATGGCGCGACCTCGGACGGGGCGGACATGGTGGCCCCTTCGGGCGAAGGCGGTGAGCGGGCGATGCGGATCGCGCTGTCGACGCTGCCCGAGGGCCGTAAGGTCAGCTATATCAACGCGCATGGCACCTCGACTCCGGTGGGCGACGTGGGCGAGATCGAGGCCGTGCGCCGCGTGTTCGGTGACGGTTCGACACCGCCGGTCAGCTCGACCAAGTCGATGACCGGCCACAGCCAGGGCGCGACCGGCGCACAAGAGGCGATCTATTGCCTGCTGGCGTTGCAGAACGATTTCATCATCCCCTCGATCAACGTGGAAACGCTGGACCCCGCGCTGAAGCCCGCAGAGATCGCGACCTCGCTGGTGGAAAACGCGGGGCTGGATTCGGTGATGACGAACTCCTTTGGTTTTGGCGGCACCAACGGGTCGATGGTGCTGTCGCGATATGACGACTGACGCGGATAGGCTGGGATGATGATGAGTCTCGAAGGCAAGCGCGGGCTTGTGATGGGCGTGGCGAACGATCGTTCGATCGCCTGGGGAATTGCCAAGGCCTGCTACGAGGCCGGTGCAGAACTGGCCTTTTCCTATCAGGGCGAGGCATTTGGCAAGCGCGTGGAGCCGTTGGCGGCGAGCGTTGGGTCCGACCTGCTTGTGGATATGGACGTGACCGACGATGCCTCTCTTGATGCGGGTTTCGCCGCACTGGCAGAGCGTTGGGACCGTCTGGACTTTCTCGTCCATGCGATTGCCTATTCGGACAAGACAGAACTGACCGGGCGGTTCATCAACACCAGCCGGGCGAACTTCAAGAACTCGATGGATATCTCGGTCTATTCCTTCATCGAGGTGGCGCGGCGGGCGCATCCGATGATGACCGAAGGCGGCACCATGCTGACGCTGACCTATCTGGGCAGCCAGCGGGTGGTGCCGAATTACAATGTCATGGGCGTTGCCAAGGCGGCACTGGAGTCGACGACACGTTACCTGGCGAATGACCTTGGGCCGGAAGGCATCCGCGTCAACGCGATTTCCCCCGGTCCGATGAAAACGCTGGCCGGTGCGGCCATCGGCGGTGCGCGGCGGACCTACAAGCACACGGGCGCCAACGCGCCTCTGCGCTCGAACGCAACGCTGGAGGCGGTGGGCGGCACGGCGGTCTGGCTGGTCTCGGATGCCGGGGCCTGTACGACCGGTGAGGTCATCATGGTGGACGGCGGATATCACGTGGTCGGGATGCCGCAGTTGGAAAACCTGTAAGGAGATGGCGATGCGCGGCTTTGCAATTGCCCTGACCGCAAGTCTGGCCCTTGGAGGTTGCATGGAGGGCGCTGCCCCCGTGACGGGTGGGGGCGGAGGTCAAGGCGCACAGGCCCGCAAACTGTCGACCGGCATGTCGCCGGCACAGGCCGAAGCGGTCTTTGGCGTGGATGCCGGATACGAGCGCAATCCCGCGGACTGGGATGAGACATGCGTCAGCTATGTCTACGGAGCCGAAGGCAATTTGCGCTACGTGCATGCGATTTTCCGGGTGGATCGACTGGTCCGCGCGACCGATGGACATGGCGCGATCTGCACCTATGGCGGGCTTGTCGATCCCTCTGTCTGACCTCGTGTCAGAGGCTTTCGTTAACTGTTTGTAAACCATGTGAGGGATAGCTTCGGTCGCTAAACACGCGCCTGAGGACCTATCCCAAATGATGCAGATCAAACCGTCCAATTGGGCGGATTCTGTCCTGAAACCTGTTGTTCAGGAACTGAAATCTCATACCTCTCCGCCTGCGTTCGATAGCCTGACGCGCGTGGCGACGGCCATGTTCGACGTGCCGGTGGCGCTGATCTCGATCATCGACGAATTGCGCGACCGGCAGGTCTTTGCCAGCCAACTGGGGCTTGACGCCCCGTGGTCCGATCGCGGGGAAACGCCGCTGTCGCATTCTTTTTGCCAGCACGTCAAGAACAGCAATACGCCGCTGATCGTCAGCGATGCGCGCGAGCATCCGTTGGTATGCGAAAACCTCGCCATCCGCGATCTGAACGTGATCGCCTATCTTGGGCAGCCGGTTCATGATCCCGGGGGCAACCCGCTGGGCGCGCTATGCGTGATTGACGCCCGGCCACGGAAATGGTCGGCCCGGGATGAGGCGCTGTTGGGCGATTTGGCGGTCTGTGTCAGCGATGAGATCCGCTTGCGGTCGCACGTCCTGAAACAAGAGCAATTGTATCGCAGCCTTCAAGTGGCTCACGAACGCCTGAAACGCTATGCCGCCTTGAACGAATTGGTGGCGCAACCGGCTTTGGCACCCGGTCTGGATCTGCCATCCCGTCTGCGTGAACTGGTGCGGACAACGGTGCAGGCCTTTGGGTTTTCTGCGGGGCATCTGGCCTTGGTCGAGGGTGGGCAGGCGCGCATCCTTGCACGGATGTCTCCATCGGGCTTTCATCAGCCCGGCAAATGCATGCCGCTGGACAATACACTGGCAGGGCAGGTGATGCAGAGCGGGCGCATCCTAAGTCGTCACGCGGGCATGACGGCCGAGACACGGACCGACCTGACAGGCGCACCGGCCCGCGATTATGCCGCCGTCCCGATTCAAGACGCCCGCGGGCAGTCCATCGGGGTGATCGAACTGACGGGGCCGGACCTGCGGGCAACCCCTCTGGACGTGAACGACGAAACGGTTCTTGGCATTGCCAGCATGTTCGCTGCGATGCTGCTGGAGTTCAGCCCGTCAGACCGAGAGGGCGTGCCTGCCTGACGTGTAGGGGGCGGGTCAGAACCACTGGCCCGGTTCCATCAATCCCAAGTCCAGCAACTGCCGTGAATGCCATTCGAACGGTGTCGAGTTGTGCCAGCGAAAGCTCTGGATGTCGAAGGTCGAGCCAGGGTTCCGTTTCAACGCCTTGGCCGTGCGGAACGATGCGATGGCGGCCGTCAGGTTGTTATGCCACGGGCAGGCATAGGTGTTGTACTCTTCATCCGAAAAAGTGTGATCCTCGCGCAGGGTCAGACCGGGTTTGGCGCGAAAGATCGCGATCCGGTCAATCTTGCGCCGGTCTTCGGGCACATGTTCCTCGAACCGCCAACGCAGCCCGCCAAAGAAATTAAGCTGCCGTTCCTTCGGATGATTGTGATTGGCGGCATCCGGGCGGGCAAGCGCGTAGTATCCCGACCGGTCCATCCATGCGTCGTCAAGCGAAACAGCATCGGGGTGGCGGTCTAGGTCGCCGGCGTAGAGATCGACCACATAGGTCAGCATGGCGTCGCGCCGTTCCTCGGTGTGGAAGGTCAGCATCTCGCCGATGGTGCGGCTTTCGGAAAAGGGAAAAAAGAGGTACTCGGCATTGTAGCAGTAGTACAGCCATTGCCCGGTCGCATGGGGAATCACGGCGTTCACAGCGGTTTGCAGGGCGCCGTCCTCACGCATGTCATGGCCGACGTGGTGGATCTTGCCTTCCAGATCCGGGGGCAGGGCAAGCTCGCTATCCCCAAAAAGCACCACGGCCCGAAAACCACAGTGCCGATGATGGCGCAGCGTGGTGTCCAGCTCAGTCGCATCCTCGGCAAAGATCATCGCGACAGGCCCGCGTTTCAGCGCCTCTGCGCCTTGGGACAGGAATTGATCTAGGTCTGAATAGAACATGCTCGGCCTCTGGTGGGGCTTTTGCCCCAGAGTCGGTGAAAATCTGGTGCATTGCAAGATTGGGGGATTCTGGGGTATCCGCAGCCCTCGTACCACACAGGAGCGCGCGCCATGGCCCCGAAGAAGTTGTATATCAAGACCTACGGCTGCCAGATGAACGTCTATGACAGCGAGCGCATGGCAGAAGCCATGGGCGGTGAGGGCTATGAAACGACGGAACGGCCCGAAGACGCGGACATGATCCTGCTGAACACCTGCCACATCCGCGAAAAGGCGGCAGAAAAGGTTTACAGCGAACTGGGCCGCTACAAAGGCCTGAAGGCGGAAAAGCCGGACCTGAAAATCGGCGTGGCGGGTTGTGTGGCGCAAGCCGAGGGTGAAGAGATCATGCGGCGGCAGCCGATGGTGGACCTTGTGGTCGGGCCGCAAAGCTATCACCGCCTGCCGGAACTGACGGCGCGGACGCACAACGGCGCCAAGGCGCTGGACACGGATTTCCCCGAGGAAGACAAGTTCGAACACCTCAAGGCACGCCCCAAGGCCAAGCGCGGGCCGACGGCTTTCCTAACGGTGCAGGAGGGCTGTGACAAGTTCTGCGCCTTTTGCGTGGTACCCTATACGCGCGGTGCCGAAGTCAGCCGTCCGGCGGAACGTGTGTTGCGCGAAGCGCGCGATCTGGTCGAACGCGGCGTGCGCGAGATCACGCTCTTGGGTCAGAACGTGAACGCCTACCACGGCCACGACGGCGGGTTAGCCGGGTTGATCCATGCACTGGCCGAGATCGACGGGCTTGCGCGGATCCGGTTCACCACGTCGCATCCGAATGACATGGACGACGCCCTGATCGCGGCGCATGGCGAGTGCGAAAAGCTGATGCCCTATCTGCACCTGCCGGTGCAGGCGGGCTCGGACAAGATCCTGAAGCGGATGAACCGCCAGCACACGGCCGAGCAATATCTGCGCCTGATCGAACGGCTGCGCGCGGCACGGCCCGATCTGCATCTGTCGGGCGATTTCATCGTCGGGTTCCCCGAAGAGACCGAAGAGGATTTCAAGGCCACGATGGACCTGATCGAGGCGGTTCAGTACGGCTCGGCCTTTTCGTTCAAGTATTCAGAGCGCCCCGGCACCCCTGCGGCCGAACGCCCGCAGGTGCCCGAGGCAGAGAAGGATGACCGGTTGCAGCGGCTGCAAGCGCTGCTGACCCGCCAGCAGCGCAGCCTTCAGGACGCGATGGTCGGACGGGATGTCCACGTGCTGTTCGAAAAGCCCGGACGGATGCCCGGCCAGATGGTCGGAAAATCCGAGTATCTGCACGCGGTTCATGTCGAAAGCGACGGAATCGCCCCCGGTGATCTGGCCAGAGTCCGAATCGATTCCAGCGGGCCGAACTCGCTCAAGGGACGCCTGAACCCACTCTAACGACCGCTCCGAACCCTTTGTTTCAAAAAATAGGTTCGGATTATCCACAGTAAAACAAGGCGGTTGCGGGAACTGTTTCCGAATTTGGGACAGTATGCATAGCTTTTCTCTTCACAGGGAAGGCAACTTTGCTAATGTGTTGATTATAGTAAATTTGCGTGCGCCCGCTGCCAAAGGTGGCGCACGCATTCGGGGAAACTATAACCAAGGGACCAGGCTGTGGCGTATCGCATTTCCAAGGCCATCGGCGCGATGGCGCTTGCGGCTCTCGCTGGTCTGTCGGCCGCTGCGCCGGCAGCTGCCGAAGACGCGGGCAAAACACCTTTCATTTCTGCTCAGAACACCCGCACCATCAAGGGTGAGCAGTATATTCCGGGCATCTGGGTTGATCCCGATGGCTGTGAGCATTGGGTCATGGACGACGGTGTCGAGGGCTATATGAGCCCCCACGTGACCCGCAAGGGCATCCCGGTCTGCCGCCGCGCCAACACCTGCGGCGTGCTGAACACCGACCAGTATTTTGCGACCGACAGCTACCGGATCTCCAAGGCCGGTCAGGCCCGCATCGCGGAGTTCTTCCGCAGCGCCTCGGCCGTGGGCTATGTGATCGCCGGTCACACCGACAGCCGCGCGTCGGATGAATACAACATCAAGCTGAGCTACAACCGCGCGCTGGCCGTGGCCAAGGTCGCCCGTTCCGTTGGCGCCAATATCACCGATGTCCGCGGCTATGGCGAACGGATGCCGGTCGCCAAGAACAACACCGCGCAGGGCATGGCCAAGAACCGCCGTGTCGAAATTCTCTGCTTCCGTTGATCCAGAAGGGACCAAGACAATGAACTTTGTGAAACCGATCCTTCTGGTAGTTGCCGCCGTAGGTCTGTCGGCCTGCGATCCGGTCGGCCCGGACAAGAGCCGCGACCGTCAGTCCATCGACCGTGACGACCTGACCGGCATGAAGGCTGGCATCTGGGTCGATCCGAACGGCTGTGACCACTGGATCATCGACGACGGCGTCGAAGGCTATCTTTCGGCGCGTCTGGACAAATACGGCAAGCCGGTCTGTTCGGGCATTGCTCCGCCGACCATCGCCACCGGCGATTTCAAGGGCGGCTCGACCTCGGTCATCGGCGACCCTCTCTGATTTCCAACCCGTACAGGCACGACGGGAAAATGGGCCGCGCGGCATCTGCTGCGCGGTCTGTTTTTGTGGCACTTGCATGACATTCGATCACGAAGCGCGACCGAGACTTGCGCCCTGCCGTTGCCAAGTGCACCATATCTAGAAGAAACACGCGTCCGGATTCGGACGGCCCTGTGCAGGAGACGGGTTTGACAGCGGGCACCTTGACCGAAGCCATCCTTGAATTCCCCGACAACCGTTTGTTGATCGATCTCTGTGGCGAGTTCGACCGCAACCTGACCGATATAGAGGCCCGCACCGGGGTGCAAATCTTGCGCCGCGGCAATCAGCTGGCCGTGCATGGACCAGAGGATGCGGTCCCGGCGGCGGTCGAAGTGTTGCGCACGCTGTATGAACGGCTTGAACAGGGGCGCGAAGTGGGGCGGGGCGACATCGATCGCGCCTTTCGTCTTGAAGACATCGCGCCTGACGAGCAACTGGAGATGTTCAGCGGCGGCAAGGTCGAGATCAAGACACGCAAGAAGCTGATCGAGCCGCGCACCGACGCGCAAAAGGCCTATGTGCAGTCGCTCTTTGCCAATGAGATGGCTTTTGGCATCGGCCCGGCCGGGACGGGCAAGACCTATCTGGCCGTGGCGGTGGGCGTGAACATGCTGATCACCGGCGAGGTCGACAAGATCATCCTCTGCCGTCCTGCCGTCGAGGCGGGCGAGCGGTTGGGCTTTCTGCCCGGCACGCAAGAGGAAAAGGTCGATCCCTACATGCAGCCGCTGATGGACGCGCTGAATGATTTCCTGCCGGGCAAGCAGCTTGCCAAGATGCGCGAGGAAAAGACCGTGGAGATCGCGCCGTTGGCCTTCATGCGGGGGCGGACGCTGTCCAATGCCTTTGTCGTGCTGGACGAGGCGCAGAACGCCACCACCATGCAGATGAAGATGTTCCTGACCCGCCTTGGCGAAGGGTCGCGCATGGTCATCACCGGCGACCGCACGCAGATCGACTTGCCGCGCGGCGTGCCCTCGGGGCTGGCGGATGCGGAACGGCTCTTGGACAAGGTGCCGGGGATTTCCTTCAACTACTTCACGGGCAAGGACGTGGTGCGCCACCCACTGGTGGCCGCCATCATCGAAGCCTACGAGAAAGACGCGGAAAGCTGACCGCGCCGGGTGCGGATTGCGTAACATGGAGTGCCAGTGCCCAGACTTCGTCATTTCTTTGCCGTGATAACCGGTGGTCGCAGGCGAGGGGGCCAGATGCCCCCTGCACGGCCACCTGCCATTTCGGATCCTGACGAATACCGGGCGCTTTTGCGGGACAGGTTTGCACTATCCGAGGAGACAGCCGGCGCGGCCCTTTGTGCTGCGCAAGAGACCCTGCCACGGATGGTTCAGGTCTTGCAGATCGGTCTGCATCTGGATCAGGACGGGGAAGGCGGTTTTGACGTGTGGCTGCATGCGGTCGGGCCCGACCAGTTCGTCTTGAACAAGGCTATTGCGCCGTATCGGACGCTGTTTGAGGGGCGGTGTTTCGCCTTTGACGGCAAACTTGCCAATCTGCCGGGCTTTGATCCAGAAAACCTGCCATTCGATTTTCCCGCGATCATCGCGGATGAAGGCTTTGCATGGGCGGGTCGGCTTTGGGATCGGTTCGGGGACAAGGCGCTGGGCATCCCGGTCGAGGTCTTTGCCGAAAACGGCTGGACCGAAGAGTTGCGCCCTGCCTGCCGGTTGCATAAGGGACCGGGATGCTGACCGATACGATTTGCGAAGACGACCGCTGGCAAGAGGGCGGTTTGGAGCGACTTGCCGAAATGGCTGCTGTCGCGACCCTGACACATCTCGATCTGCCCGCCGCCGAGTATGAAATTGCGGTTCTGGGCTGTGACGACGCACGCATCGCGGTGCTGAATGGTGATTTCCGGGACAAGCCAAAGGCGACGAATGTCCTTAGCTGGCCGTCCGAAGATCTTGCTGCCGACGTGGATGGTGAGGTGCCCGACCGGCCCGAACCCGAGGATGAAGACCCGCACCACCTTGGCGATATTGCCCTGGCTTGGGAAACCTGTGCGCGGGAAGCCGCCGATCAGGGCAAGCCGATGGAGCAACATGTCACACATTTGGTGGTTCATGGTGTGTTACATCTGTTGGGCTATGACCATATGCGTGATGCAGACGCCACGCTGATGGAACGGCTTGAGGTCGAGATACTTGGCAATCTCGGTCTGCCGAACCCATATGGTGAGGATGAGAGCCCCGCGGGGGCGTGATGGAACGGAAAGATGGGCGATAGCGACGACTCGTCTATGGCAGCGCAGAGCGCGCCTGGGACGGGAGACATGAACGGACACGAGCCGCAACCGGGCTTTTGGCAACGGTTGCTTGGATTTGGTGGCAACGGGGAAGAGGACGACAGTGCCTCGGCATCCAGTGCGCCAAGAACGCCGGAGCGTCCGATACACGGGATGATCAACCTGCGCCGGATGAGGGTGGAGGATGTGGCCGTCCCAAAGGCCGATATCATCGCCGTGCCGAACACGATCACCAAGGATGACCTGGTCAGCGTGTTCCGCGAAAGCGGGCTGACGCGCCTGCCGGTCTACGAAGGGACGCTGGACACCCCGGTCGGCATGGCCCACCTGAAGGATTTTGCCCTTCAGCACGGCTTCAACGGCACCGGGGGGCGGTTTAACCTCAAACGCATGTTGCGCCCCCTGCTTTTTGTGCCGCCATCCATGCCGATCGGCGTGCTGCTGACAAAGATGCAGACAGAGCGGCGGCACATGGCGCTGGTGATCGATGAATACGGCGGCGTTGACGGGTTGGTGACCATCGAGGATCTGATCGAACAGGTCATCGGGGAAATCGCCGACGAACATGACACTGATGAGGACATGTTCTGGACCCGTGAAAAGACCGGATGCTACCTGGTGCAGGCCAAGACGCCGCTCACCGATTTCGAGGGCGAGCTTGGCTTGACGCTGACCGATCACGACACGATCGACGGCGAGGAGATCGACACTCTGGGCGGCCTTGTCTTTATGCTGGCGGGGCGTGTTCCGGCCCGAGGTGAGGTGGTCCCGCACCCGGTCGGGCTCGATTTCGAGGTCGTGGATGCCGATCCGCGGCGCATCAAGCGTCTGAGGGTGCGACCGTCGGGAACAACCCGGGCCGAGCAGGTCGTGACCACGGTCGCCACACCCGAACCGCCGGCGGCAAACCCGGAAGCCGGCCGTGCCTGAGATCGCGGCGGCCGGAAACGGCCGCGCAACTCTTCCGCTATGGACACGGATGCCCCTGTCTTTGGTCGCGGGCGCGATCATCGGGCTTGGGCAACCGCCTTACGACCTTTGGTTCTTGGCCTTTGGGGGCTATGTCGCAGCCTTCTGGCTGTTTCTGAGTTTTCCAGCGGGAATGCGGTCTGCCGGGATCGGCTGGGCCGTGGGGCTGGGCTATTTCGGCGTGTCGATGACATGGATCGTCGAGCCTTTTTTCGTTGATGCTGCGGCGACCGGATGGATGGCCCCCTTTGCCCTGATCGGTCTTGCCGGAGGGTTGGCGCTTTTCTGGGGGCTTGCCTTTCGGCTGTCGGCGTCGGCACGGTATCCGGCCCTGACACTGGTGTTGGCATGGACCGCGGCCGAATTGGCGCGGGCCTATGTTTTCACCGGATTTCCTTGGGCGTTGGTGTCTTATTTTTGGCTGCCGGTGCCGGTGATCCAATTGGTTTCGGTCATTGGCCCGCACGGTCTGACCTTTGCGACTTTGGGCGGCGCAGCCTTGTTTGCCGTGGCTCTGAGGGGCGGCGGTCGAAACACATTGGCCGCGGCGGGGGGCGTGGCCGTTCTGGCCGGGCTGTTCGGCGGCGGCGTGGTTCTGACTCCATCTGCACAGGACCTGTCACTACAGCCGGTTGTCCGCCTGGTTCAGCCCAATGCACCGCAGCATGAAAAATGGGACCCTGCCAAGATCCCCGTGTTCATGGAGCGCAAGCTGTCCTTTACCCGCGCGGCCCCGGCCGAAGGGCAGGACGCGCCGTCACTGGTGGTCTGGCCGGAAACCAGCGTGCCCAGCTTGCTGCATCGTGCCGGTCCGACGCTGGATCGCATTGCCGAAGCCGCAGGCGGTACGCCTGTTGTGCTCGGTGTCCAACGCGCCGATCAGGCCGGATATTACAATTCGCTGATCGTGCTGGCGCCGGGCGGTGGTGTGCAGGCCTTGTATGACAAGCACCATTTGGTGCCCTTTGGCGAATACATGCCTGCCGCAGCGCTGTTTGCGCGGTGGAACATTGCCGGTCTGGCCGCGCGTGCAGAGGGGGGCTACACGGCCGGTCCCGGTCCGCAGATCATTGATCTGGGCCCCTTGGGAACGGCTTTGCCCCTGATCTGTTACGAGGCAGTTTTTCCGCAGGATGTCGGCGGCGCGCCTCTGCGCCCCGCGATGATGGTCCAGATCACAAATGATGCGTGGTTCGGCACCTGGTCGGGGCCGTACCAGCATCTTGCCCAGGCGCGAATCCGTGCGATCGAACAGGGTCTGCCCATGCTGCGTGCGGCCAATACCGGGGTCTCTGCGGTGATCGACGGGGCAGGGCGCGTGCTGGGGTCGATTGCGCTGGGCGAGGCGGGGTATATCGATTCGCCCCTGCCGCCGCCGATGCGGCACACGGTCTACGCGCGCACCGGAGACAAACCTTTAGGATTTGTTCTGTTTCTGGCACTTCTGCTGGCTTGGGGGCTGTCCCGGTGGCGCAAAGACACAGAAGCCGATTGACCCGGAGCGCTCCGGGGAGTAGGCGAATTCGGATACAAAAACCCGTCACAACGGCTTCCTGGCGTGATGGTGGCATTCAATGGAGCACCTTACATGTCCCGACAGAACTATATTTTCACCTCCGAGTCCGTCTCGGAAGGGCACCCGGACAAGGTCTGCGATCGTATTTCCGATGCAATCCTTGACGCTTTCCTGGCCGAGGATCCGCTGGCGCGTGTTGCCTGCGAAACCTTTGCCACCACAAACCGCGTGGTTATCGGGGGTGAGGTGGGTCTGACCGATCAATCCAAGATGCCCGCCTTCATGGCCAGCATTCCCGACATCGCGCGGGCCTGCATCAAGGACATCGGTTACGAGCAGGACAAGTTTCACCACGAAACCTGCGAGATCACCAATCTGCTGCACGAACAGTCCGCGCATATCGCGCAGGGCGTAACGGGCGAGCAGGGCGACGAAGGTGCTGGCGATCAGGGCATCATGTTCGGCTACGCGACGAACGAAACCGAAGCACTGATGCCCGCGCCGATCCAGTTCAGCCATGCGATCCTGCGCCGTCTGGCCGAGGTCCGCAAGAACGGCACCGAACCCAAGCTGGGGCCGGACGCGAAATCGCAACTGTCGGTCCGCTACGAAGGCGGCAAGCCGGTTGGTGTGACCTCGATCGTGCTGTCGACCCAGCATCTTGACGAAAGTATGTCGAGCGATGACGTGCGCGCCCTTGTCGAGCCCTACATCCGCGAAACCCTGCCCGAGGGATGGATCACCGGTGAGACCGAATGGTGGGTCAACCCGACCGGCAAATTTGTCATTGGCGGGCCGGATGGCGACGCGGGACTGACCGGGCGCAAGATTATCGTCGACACCTATGGCGGTGCGGCTCCGCATGGGGGCGGGGCCTTTTCTGGCAAGGACCCGACCAAGGTGGACCGTTCGGCGGCCTATGTGGCGCGCTACCTTGCCAAGAACGTCGTGGCTGCCGGTATGGCCGAACGTTGCACTGTGCAGTTGTCCTATGCCATCGGCGTGGCCAAACCGCTGTCGATCTATGTCGACACCCACCAGACCGGCGAGGTTGAGGCACGCGACATCGAGGCGGCGATCCCCAAGGTCATCGACCTGACGCCGCGCGGCATCCGCACGCATCTGGAACTGAACAAGCCGATCTATTCGCGCACGGCGGCCTATGGTCACTTTGGTCGCGCGCCCGAGGCGGACGGCGGCTTTTCCTGGGAGCGTACCGATCTGGCAGAGGCGCTGAAGAAAGCGGTCTGACGGCCCGCCAACCTGAGATTTGTTTTAAGGGCGTCCTGTTTCCGGGACGCCCTTTTCCGTTTGAGGGGGGGCAGGGATTGCCCCTCGCCCCTTGTCGCGACGCCGGGGGGCGGTTTTCATGCGGTCAGTGACTCGATTTGGCAAAAGGTGACAGGGATCGTGTTGATCAGAAGCGTATTCGTGGCGCTGGCCATGCCGGTATTGGCGCTGGCAGAAAGCCAACCGGATGAGGTCAGCGGCAAGTTCCGGGTGGAAGGTGCCACGCTCTATTATGACAGCGATAGCGCCCGCGAAGAGGACGCGCGCGAGATTCTGAGCGAGGACGTGGACGAGATGCTGGCCCTGCTGCGGGCGCATCCGGAGCTGAGCGAGATCTGGTTGAATTCAACCGGGGGCAGCGTCTGGGCCGGGCAGGAAATGGCGCGACTGGTGATGGATTTCGAGCTGGACACGCGGGTGTCGCGTGAATGCAGTTCCTCTTGCGTGACGGTGTTTCTGGGGGGCGGGCGCCGGGTTCTGGAGCGGGGCGGCAAGCTGGGCTTTCATCAGCGCAGTTGGTCGGCCGATGCCATGCAAAGCTATTATGACGCCTGGCGCGAGGATGAAGCCTGGCAGACTGCCTTTGATTTTGCATCGTGGGTCTATGAGGATGCACAAAGCGAAATCTACAAGGAAATGACCTACATGATCTCGCGCGGGGTGGATCCGGCCTTTGCAATCGAGACGAAACGCCTGCGCAGCACGATATGGTTTCCCTCTCGGGCGGAACTTGCGGCGGCGGGTGTCTTGCACGAATGAGCCGGGGGCGCTAAGCGGCTCGGCCATGACCACGTCGAACAAGCATCCCGGCGCCCCCTGGCGCAATTTCTATGGCCGCGTGCGCGGCAAGACCCTGCGACCCAAGCAGGAAGAATATCTGCAAGAGGACCTTGACCGGTTGTCGCCCGGAGCCGTGGACTGGGAGGAAAACCCCGACCGCGTGCCCTTGGACCTTGAGGCGCTGTTTGGTGGCGCCCCCGTCTGGTTGGAAATCGGCTTTGGCGGCGGCGAACACATGGTCCATCAGGCGGTGCAGAATCCTGATGTGGGCATCATCGGGGCAGAGCCTTTCATGAACGCGGTGGCCATGCTGCTGGGCAAGATCAGGCAGGCCGGCGCTGACAATCTGCGGGTCTACCCGGGCGATGTGCGCAATCTCTTTGACGTGCTGCCCGCGCAATCGGTGGACAAGGCTTTCCTGCTGTATCCCGATCCCTGGCCCAAGAAAAAGCACCATCGCCGCCGTTTCGTCACGGCGGAACACCTTGAACCCCTGGCGCAAGTGCTGAAGCCGGGGGCGGAATTCCGCGTGGCGACCGATATTCCCGACTACGTGCGGCAGACACTGGTCGAAGTGCCAAAGGCCGGGTTCGAGTGGCTGGCCGAAGGGCCGGAGGACTGGCGGCAGCCTTGGTCCGACTGGTTGTCGACCCGCTACGAGCAGAAAGCCCTGCGCGAAGGGCGGGTGCCGCATTACCTGACGTTCCGCAAGCTGTGATCGGGCAGGGGGGCGCTGCCCCCGCCTTCGGCTCCCCCGGAGTATTTGAGCCAAGAAGAAGCCCGGGGGACTGCGGGATACGACTGTGATGGACCTTGCCTGTTACGCTTGCTATCAGGCAGCGACGATTTTGCAGGAGAGCCCTTATGTCCGCTCACGGTGCCCCGATCCCGATGACTTCCCGCGCCGCTGGCCCGCTCAAGGGGGAGGCGCATGTTCCCGGCGACAAGTCGATTTCGCACCGGTCCCTGATCCTTGGAGCCATGGCGGTGGGTGAGACGAAAGTCACCGGCCTTCTGGAGGGGCAGGATGTGCTGGACACCGCCAAGGCGATGCAGGCCTTTGGCGCGCAGGTCGAAAAGATCGGCGACACCTGGCATGTGCATGGCGTGGGCGTTGGCGGGTTCGGCGAGCCTGAGAATGTGATCGACTGTGGCAACTCTGGCACCGGGGTGCGTTTGATCATGGGGGCGATGGCGAGTTCGCCCATCGTGGCGACCTTTACCGGCGATGCCAGCCTGAACAAACGGCCCATGGCGCGGGTGACCGATCCGCTGGCGCTGTTCGGGGCGCGGTCCTATGGCCGCTCGGGCGGGCGGTTGCCGATGACCATCGTGGGGGCCACCGATCCCGTGCCCGTGCGCTACGAGGTTCCGGTGCCCTCGGCGCAGGTGAAATCCGCCGTGTTGCTGGCTGGTCTGAACGCGCCCGGTCAGACTGTGGTGATCGAACGCGAGGCGACGCGCGACCATTCCGAGCGGATGCTGGCAGGATTTGGCGCGACGATTTCGACCGAGGTGACAGAAGAGGGGCGCGTCATCACCCTGCAAGGGCGCCCCGAGTTGAAGCCGCAGACCATCGTGGTGCCGCGTGACCCCTCCTCGGCCGCTTTCCCGGTTTGCGCCGCGATCATCACCGAGGGTTCGGACGTTTTGGTGCCGAACATCGGGTTGAACCCGACCCGGGCCGGCCTGTTTACCACGCTGCGCGAGATGGGCGCGGATCTGACCTATGAGAATGCGCGTGAAGAAGGGGGCGAGCCGGTGGCGGACCTGCGGGCGCGGTTCTCTCCCGATCTCAAGGGCATCGAGGTGCCGGCCGAGCGCGCCGCCAGCATGATCGACGAATATCCGGTGCTGTCCGTGGTCGCCGCCTTTGCCGAAGGCCGCACCCACATGCCGGGCGTCAAGGAGTTGCGTGTCAAGGAAAGCGACCGGATCGATGCCATGGCAACCGGGCTGCGCGCAGCTGGCGTTCACGTCGAAGAGGGTGAGGACTGGTGGACTGTCGAAGGGCGCGGCCATGGCAATGTTACCGGCGGCGTCACGGTCGAAAGCCATCTGGATCACCGCATTGCCATGTCGTTCCTTGTCATGGGCATGGCCTCGGCCAAGTCAATGAGCGTGGATGACGGTGGTCCGATTGCCACTTCGTTCCCGATTTTCGAAAGCCTGATGGGCGGGTTGGGTGCCGAGATCACGCGCGCGCCTGCGACCGCCTAGCCAGGCCGCGTCTGGATCCGAAGGAGGCAGTTGTGAGCTTTACCATCGCCATTGACGGTCCGGCGGCCAGCGGCAAAGGCACGATCGCACGCCAGTTGGCGGCGCATTTCGGGTTTGCCCATTTGGACACCGGGTTGCTGTATCGTGCCGTCGGCCGTGAGATGCTGAAAGGCACGCCGCCACTGGACGCGGCGTTGCAGCTGGACCTGACCGGACTGGATGCGGCCGACCTGCGCGGGCCCGACGTGGCGCAGGCAGCCTCGAAAGTGGCGGCGTTGCCCGAGGTGCGGGCGGCGCTGATTGATGTGCAGCGCGCCTTTGCCCGGCGTGCGGGCGGCGCGGTTCTTGACGGACGGGATATCGGGACCGTGATTTGTCCGGAGGCCGAGGCCAAGCTGTTCGTGATCGCGGGGCCCGAGGTGCGGGCAGAGCGTCGTTGGCGTGAACTGTTGGCGTCTGGTCACGAGGTGACGCAGAACGAGGTTCTGGCCGACGTGCTGGCCCGGGATGCGCGCGACATGAACCGTGCAGATGCACCGCTGAAACCTGCCGAGGATGCAGTCACGCTGGACACGTCGCGCATGAGCATCGAGGCCGCGGTGGCCGAGGCGATTGCCATCGTGAAACGCGCAGGTGCGACCGAGTGAAACGGCGCCTCAGCGCCGTTTCAACGTATCCCCGAAGTCCAGCTTGGGCGTCAGTTCAAGGATCGGATCGATCTCAGCCTCGGGGTTTTCGACGCGGCTGGCGATGATCTGAGCCGCTTTCCGGCCGATCTCGGCCCGGCAGGCATCCATAGTGGCCAGTTTGCGCGGCAGGCCGTCCAGCAACTCGACCCCGTTGAAACCTGCAAGCCCAACTTGGCCGGGGATGTCGATGCCCGCGTCCAGCAGGTGCAAAAGGCCACCCGCCGCGATCATGTCATTCGAGTAGTAAAGGAAGTCCAGCTCGGGCTCGCGCTCAAGCATGGCCTTGGTCATCTCGCGGCCCTTGGCCAGCGCCGAACCGCCCGAGTAGAATTCCTGGTCGACGACTTCGACGCCTTCCTTGGCCAGCGCCTCGGTGAAGCCTTCAAAGCGTTTGCGGGCCCGGTGGTCCAGCGGCATCTTTGTGCCCATGAACCCGATGTTTCGGTAGCCCTGTTTCAGGATCGCACGGGCCATCTCGCGCCCGGCGCGGCGATGCGAAATCCCCACGGCGCAGTCGATCGGCTTGCCGTCCGTGTCCATGATCTCGACCACGGGAATGCCGCTGGCCTTGAGCATGGCGCGCGCGGCTTCGGTATGTTCCAGACCGGCGACGATGACGCCCGATGGCCGCCATGAGAGCATTTCGTAAAGAACGCGCTCTTCTTTCTCGGGCAGGTAGTCGGTGACGCCGACGACAGGCTGTAATTCGGTTTCTTCCAGCACGCTGCTGATACCGGACAAAACCTCGGGGAAGACCATGTTGCGCAGGGACGGAATGATCACCGCGACAAGGTTGACCCGCTGGCTGGCCAGTGCCCCGGCGATCTTGTTCGGCACGTATCCCAGTGTTTTGGCGGCTTCCAACACCTTTTCACGGGTCGCCTGACTCACGTCACCACGGTTGCGCAGGACGCGGCTGACTGTCATTTCCGAAACGCCGGAAGCTTCGGAGACATCGCGAAGGGTCAGGGGGCGGGTATCGTCGGCGGCCAAGGGGGAATTCCTTTTCGAAAGATAGCGATACGTTACCGCAATCAGGGCGCTGCGCAAGGGCGGGCGTCACCTTGTGCATCCGGGATGACAAGGCTTGCAAGGCAGGTTAAGGAGGCTAGCACGGCCCCGTGGCTCAACTGGATAGAGCAGCCCCCTCCTAAGGGGCAGGTTGCAGGTTCGAATCCTGCCGGGGTCGCCACCTTCCAAAAAAGTCTTTTTATTTCTGAGCCTTGCGGATCTGGTTTCCAATCTGGTCGGTTCTGGTTTCCAATTCACGTTCTGTTCTCGTTCCGCGCACGGCGCTGCGCCGGTCCCATTCGCGGGTGTAATGGGCTATCTCAGAGAGGCTGCGATGCCCGGTCCAGGCACCGATCTGCGAGGTGGTGGCACCTGAGTCGGCCAGTGCCACGGCGCGCGCCTTTCTGAGACCGTGAGCGCTGCGTTCGAGTCCGATGGCACGACAGGCGGCCGAAATGTCCTGGCCGGCACTCTTGTGCGACCTCGGGCGTTTCCTGTTGGTTTGCAGGAATGTCAGCCCGCCTGATAGGTGCGCGACCGCTTCCTTGCAAAGCTCCCTATCGTCTTCCATATGCGCAGCCCAATCCGGGAGGGCGCAGGACCAGGGAACATAGGCCATGTCGCCGGTCTTGGATTGGCGAAAGCACAGGACGCCGTCCTTTTCGACGTGCTGAGGGCCTATCATCACCACGTCCCCGATCCGTGCGCCGGTCCAGTAGGTCAATTCCATCACCGCACGGGCGGTGGTTCCGATACGGTATGCATTGCGGAAAGCGTCGATCTCGGGACGCGCCCATGTCGGATGTCCCGTGGACGCGGCGCGGCGCGGCTTTTTGATTCCGTGTGTTGGGTCTTCGATAATCCACCCCATCGGCAGGCAGATCGCAGCCCAGACGCGCCATGCTTTTAGCCGCGCCTCCGGGTTCTCGGCTTGCATCACATCGGCCCGGACGTGACGGGTTGCAATGGCCGCAGCTTTGACCTTCCCGGCTTTCTCAGTGATCCGCCCGGCCTCGCGCTCAATGATGGCGCGGTATCCGCGGCTGTAGGTGTAAAAACTGTCAGAGGCGAGCGCGGCATTCCATGTGCTGGCCAGGGTACCGCCTGCGGGTTTTTCAACTTTCGCGCCGCGCGCGGCCTCGGCCCAGGCCGCGATGAAGTCCGGGTGGTCTTCTGCTAGGTCCACAGGCAGCGGAACCAGCAACGTCTTTCCTCCCCTGCGAGTGCGGTAATATGGGAGCCCGGTGCGAGGGTGCCTCCACAGTCCCTTCAATCTGACACCCCGAACGCTGCGTCGCACTCCGCCTGATCCTTTTCCTCTACCGTGATCGGATAGGATGCGCCCGGTGGCATGACCTTGTAAACCCGCCCGCCGCTCTCGATCACAATAGGGCAGCCGGTATCGACCGCGACCTGAGCGGCCTCACGAAGTGCCTTTTCAGTGAGCGGGCGGGGGGCGGTCAAGCGGTCTCGCCTTCAAGCCGGTGTCGCAGATCCCGTGCGTCGCGGCACTCGCTTGGATCGGCGCTGTGTGTTTCGATCGTGCGGCAGGCTTCGATCACGACGGCACCGTCCTGGGCTGCGATGTCGGCGAGGACGGTGCGGGCGTACCAGAGCGGGTCCGCATCTTCGCGGGTCAGGGAGGCGTTCATGCGGTCCCCCAATTGACGATGGCGATGACCATGACCACGGTCCAGAGCCAGAAGGCTGCGCACCCGCCGACTAGCCGCCAGCCGTTGGGCAGGTGGTGCCAGTGGGCGGCGAGGATGAAGGTCGCGGCGAGGGCGGCGGGCAGAAAGACCGTCACAAGCCCGGACAACAGCGCGTTAATGGCCGGGTGGATCATGCTGCGCCCTCCGGGCCGTAGATATGGGTCGCGATTTCGCGCGAGCCGGCGCGGGCGTCCAGCGTGGCGATCGCGGCGCGGGTTGCGGGCAGGGCGCGGATGCGGGCAGCGTCGATCTCGTCAACGGGATCTGGCTGGCCCAGAAGGCGCGCGAGGCGGTGCGGGGGGATGGCCGCGCTGCTGCCGTCCTCCAGCCGCTGGCGTTCTTTCAGGCGCAGCCATGCGTCGATGGCAGCGACGGGATGGACCTGGCCTGAGGGCGGCACGATCAGATCGCCGGTGAAATCGCGAGGGATGCGGGTCATGATAACTTCTCCGATTGAATGGGGTGGGCGGCGGCGGGCGCGGCGGGTGCGCCCTCCAGAATGCGGCGGGCGGCGCGGATCCAGTTGGCGGGCAGTTCGCCGGGCGTCTCGGCCACCGCCGGAACGCCGAAAAGCTGCACTTCGAACAGGACCGGGCGGTAGTCGCGGGCGTCCTCGGGAACACACCAGAGGCCATTGTTGACGCAGAGGTTGCGGAGCTGCAGCAGCCGCGCCTCGGGGCTGACCTGGGCCAGCAGCTCGACCGCCGCCGCGATGCGGTTGCGATCGAGCGCTGGCGCTGGCGGAAGGCCCGGCGCGGGTCCGTGAGTGGTGGGCATGGTGGGCCTCCCTTTGACTGGGTCAGTGGCGAAACTGGTCGGCGACGGCGCAGCGCAGGCGGGGGCACCATTGCGCGGTGAAGCCGTTTCGGATCCGGGGAAGGCCCATCGCCCCGCCGTCGAAATCCGCACGCGGGCGCATGTCACGCAGGTCGAAGCCGCTGGCGCAGAAATGGAACCAGTCAGCGAAGACTTCGGCGGGGTCGGGGTGTTCGATCCGAACGGGCAGGCCGCAATAGGCCTGGGCCGGGATCATGGGATCGGTTGGGATGAGCATGGTGCCTCCATCGGTTGATGGTGGCCAGAATATGGGGAAACTTCCCGAAGTCAATTGATAATGGGGAAATATCCCGAAAACGATGGCGCGGGCGGGTGTAGCGTGCTAGAGACGGGCCGTCACGGCCCGGGCCGTGAATAAAGAAAAGCCCCGCGCGATGGCGGGGTTTTTGAAAAGTTAAGTGACCGTTCGGTGGTCCCGGGGTGTGCGCAACACTGGATGCCTGTGTTTAAGTTGGGCGAACCAAGATCAGGAGGATGTGATGCTGGAGGTGTTGGTGGGCACGATAATCGGGACGGTAATCGCCCTTCTTTTCATCGTCCGAGAGCTGGTCTGGACCCAGAGGCGGATGGATACGTTGGTCCGAGAGCTCATCGCCTTGCGCGACAAGCAGATATTAATGGCGGCCTCGGCGCCGGGGGCGAGTTCTTCTGATCGCGATAAGCGTCTCGACCAGTGCGGCGGTTCATGATGCGACAGTTTGGGCGGAAAGCGTTTCTCGGTGTATACGGCTTTTGGGGGCCATGATATCTCTGTCCCTCTGCCTTCGATCTCTTGCAGGCGTACGGTTGACCTCAAGTCGTTCCTGATGTGCACGGTTACCGTGCAGCCTTGCTCGCCGGCCCCCACAAAGGTCGTCCACGCCGACGGTGTCTTTGGGGCTGCCGAGCGACGATAGGCGAGAATTGATATGGCGATGGCCGCGACCGAAGTCACAATCGTGGTGGCCTGAACCGCGACCTCCAGCCAAGCTGAAATCACAGCTTCTTCACCAGGTCCGCCGGCCAGTGCAGGCGCACGGGTGCGGCCCATTTCAACCGGACACCGTACATGGTTGGGCTGGCGTCGTTGAAGCTGTGGAGGTCGAATGTGCCCTCGTCGCGGCCCAAGCGGACCAGTTTCACCCAGCCCATGCCCTCCGTGTCCTCGCAGACGCAGCGTTTCCCGATGACTTCAACGGGTACGCCGTCGTGGCTGTTGCGGCTGTAGAACAGCAGGTCTCCCGCGCTAAAAACGGGTTCCATGCTGTCGCCTTGGATCTCAACCGCTACGACGCCGGAAGGGGGTAGGCCCGGCGGTGCCTCGACCTGGGGGCCTGCGCCTTTCTCATAGGCATCGAATACCGGAACCCGCGCCCCAGCGCCAACCTTGCCCGCGATGGTGATTGAATTGGCGGCAGATAGTCCGTCTGCTGCTGCAATGATCTCTTCGACGGTGAGGTCGAGAGCATCAGCAATCCGCAGAGCGTTTTCAAGTTTCGGGGACGCGGCCTTCTTTCGATACAGGTCGCGAATGAAGGATGTACCCAACCCGGCGCGCTCAGCGAGTGGAGCGTCTTTCAGCCCTCTGGAAGACATAACTGCCTTCAAACCGACAAGGAATTTCTCTGAGCGCTCCATGCAACTAAAGTGCCGGGGAAGCTTCCCAGCTTCCACCGGGAAATTTCCCGTTGACGAAATCGGGAAATATCCCCATTTTGCCAGCATGGAACAGCTCATCTCAGAGATCGAGGCCTATGCGCGCGCTGTTGAGCGTACGCCGCAGGCTGTGTTGCGTGCGGCCATCGACGCGGGTGGGCGCGAATGGGAGTCGTGGAAGGCGGGCCGATCCAGCCCAACCATGGCCCGCGTGGACCGGCTGCGTGCTTACATGGCTGACAACCCGCCGAAGACGGAGGACGCCGCATGATGGCGCGGTCAGGACCTCAAATCGTTCGGGAGCGGGCCGCGGTCTCTGATGCCTGGGTGTCAGATTTGAAGGTCGATGATGAAGGCGTGCGTCTGCTGGCTTTGGGTCTTGCCTTCGAATGTCATGAGCTCGCTGCGGCGGGCGGTGTCCCGCAAGGCCCGGTTGAGGGCCATCTGCCCTTCGTCCACGACGTATTGCTTGACCACCTCGGCAGCCTCCTGGACGTCCGCCCAGTTGTCGCAGGCTGCGCAACCGACATCGCCGCTGTCCGCATCCGGTTCTCCGCGGAAGGCTATCGGCGCGCGGCAGAGGCCGCAAAGGATCGGGTGGCTGGTGCCGTTGACCGAAATCGTGGGGGCCTCTGAATGGTTGTCGTCGGTTTCCATGTGACGTGTCCTTTAACTTTGCGTCATGTGGTTGGGCGCGTCCGGGTTGCCGCCCGGCGCGCCCGCTGGTCGGATCGTCAATCAGACGGGGCAGTGCATTTCCAGCAGCCAGTTGGAGTCGGGCGTTGCTATGTCGTCCACCCGGAAGGATTTGCCGACGAAGTGGCCCTTGAAGTAGGTGAAGCCGACGTATCCGCCGAAGCTGTTTTTCCCGTTCACCTCGCCGCAGACGTAGGTCTCCATCTTTCCATTTTCGTAGCGCCGGACGATTTGAAACACGTCCCTGAATTGCGCCGATCGTGGGTCTTTGAGCTTTTCGGCAACCGTGTCCTGAATTGTCGTCAACTGCTTGCCGGTAATCGGCGTTTTCGAAACGACAGTCGAGGGGACACATGCGGTCAGGCTGAGGGCGAGAATGGCGGCGCCTGCAATTCGGGCGAACATCGGGAATCCTTTTCATTCGTACAATTCGTGCTTGCACACGATCACAGCGCCGTAACCCGGTCAATGTTGAGTGGGGGTGTTTCATGACTCGTCCTTCCGAGTTCCCAAATGCGCCGGTTGTTGTCGTCTATGCCAATAGCACGGCGCCTTTTGACGAGCGGGGCTATGGCGCTCGCCTGAAAGCGGATCATCTGCGCCACGCGGTGCCTCTGGCGGAACAGCGGGCCAATGAGTCGGGGGTGTCTGTTTCATACCCTCAGCATGGACAGGAAAGCGGGCCGCCGTCATCCGGAGACTTCTCCGGAGAAAACTCCGGGTCGCGCGAGTCGATCCTGCGCCAGTTCCGCGACCAGACACCGGCGCGCTGGATGTCCTTTCTACATGCACATTTCTCCGGCGCGCAGGCGGTTTCGGCCTTCTTCGATGTCGACGGCAAGACTGGACGCAACTGGTGGAATGGTGTCGGGCGCCCGACCGTGGACAAGGCGCTTTTTGCGCAGATGTCCTTTCCGGGCGGGTTCCAGGATCACATGTTGCCTAAGGCCGGTCGGTGGGCTGCGGAATGATGTGGCTGGCCGGATATCCAATCCCGCAGGGCTGCGGAAAGTTCTCCGGAAAGTTCTCCGGAAAATTCTCCCGGATTATGAGTTTTTCTCATATCGCCCCGAAAACGCCAAATCCCTTCGGCGCGCGGGGTCATGTCGCGCCACCTGACTCCCTGTCAGACTTCGGGGGGCGCCTGTCCCGCGCCCCCCGCTTTTTCCGGGGGGGGGCGGCATGAGCCAGAACAGATCATCCGCCGTCATGCAGCGGCGATCCGAACCACACAACAGCCTCGATGATTTCCCGACGCCGCCCTGGGCGACACGAGCGCTGTGCGAGTGGATTGCCGAACGTGCGAAGATCTTCGACGAATGCCCGTCCGGTTTCGTGGTGCGCGAGCCCGCCGCGAATCGGGGCCACATGGTGCGGCCGCTGATGGAGTATTTCCACGCGGTCGAGGCAAGCGACGTGCATGATTACGGCGTTCATCTGCCGGTGCGGGACTACCTGTTCGGTCCTTTGGATCGAACGGCCTGGACGATCACCAATCCGCCGTTCCGACTGGCACAGCAGTTCATCGAACGGGCGCTGGACACCAGTTTTCGCGGCGTGGCGATGCTGGTCCGGACGTCCTTTTTGGAAGGCGTGGCCCGGCACGGTGAGTTGTTCTCGCGGAGACCGCCCACGGACATCCTGCAGTTCACCGAGCGTGTCGTGATGCACCGGGGCAAGCTGGTTGCGAAAGGCAGTTCCGCAACCAGCTATTGCTGGCTGGTCTGGGATTTGAGCCGGGTCGGGGATCATCCGCGCCTTCACTGGATCGCGCCCTGCCGTCGCCGGCTGGAACGCCCGGGGGATTATCCATGAGCGGCAACCCCATCATCGCCTTCGGACTGGCCGTGAGCGCCGCCGCCCTGGCGGCGAAATCCGGACGTTTCACCCTGCGCGACCGGGTCGGCTTTGCCGCCACTGTCCTGCGGCAGGTGCCCGAGGATCCCGAGGCCTGCGCCGCGGTGGCGGATTTCCTCGTCACGGTCGAGGATCATCCAATAGCGTCCAGCGCCGCCTTGCAGGCTTTCCTTGAGGGGTGGCTGGACCGAGTCAGCCCGCGAGAGGCAGAGGGCGTGATGCAGGGCGAAGCTGCAGGTCTGCTCTTTGACTGGCAGGGGCGGAGGGATCTGCAATGATCAAGGTTCGCAAGCCCAGCCCCGAGGCAGAAAACGCCCTGCGCGCGATCTGCACGCATTTGTGCATGACCACGGTGCAGGATGAGAATCTGGCGCTCTGGCTGCAGGAATTGCAAGCTATCGCCGAGGATTGCGGGCATTGCCCCAAACCGATGAGCGCCATGCTGACCAGCGCCGAGGCGCTGTGCCGTGCGAGGGCGATGGACGCGCAGGCGGCGGCGCTGGCGCGGCTGCGAGTCGAGGTGCATCGCTACTACCTGGGTGCCGCCGGCCACTGGGTGGAGGCTTGGCGCGCGCGGCAGGCGGGTGGGGAGGTCGTGGAATGACCACCGCCAAGGATCGCCAGCGGGCTGAAACGGCACGGCGCATGGCCGTCGAAGCCGCGATCGAGGATTGCCGGGCGCGCCCGATCCGCGAGGTTGTGGCGGAGTTGCAGCTTGGCCTTGAGGAAAAGTCGGGCTGGCTGTCCGGTCCCTGTCCGGTCTGCGGCGGTCATGACCGGTTCAACATCAACACGCGGGACGGCGGGTTCTTCTGCCGCAAGGGCTGCGAGGCGCGGGGATCCGGGCCGATCGACCTGGTCATGGTGGCCCTGCGGCTGGAGTTCATGGACGCGGTCCGGGAAATGCACGGCGATCTGCCCGAGAAGGTCACGCAGGAGGAGCTTGACCGCCGCCGTGCGCAGCGTGCCAAAGCCGAGGAAAGGCGTGCGGCCGAGGCCGAGCGGCACCGCGAAAAGGCGATCGAGGGCGCGCGCGGGATCTGGACCCGGGCCAGGGGGCAGGGGATGCAGCCGGTGCGGGACTACTTGGCCCTGCGGGGCCTCACGCCGGAGCGGTTGCCGGATCTACCCGCGTGCCTGCGCTGCCTGCACGACCAGGCCTATGTGCTGAAACGGGTCGTCGATGGGCGCCGCGAGCTGGTGACCATGCATCGCGGCCCGGCCATGATCGCCGCGATCCAGGGGCCGGACGGGCGCCTGACCTGTGTGCACCAGACATGGTTCGACCTGTCCCGGCCGAAGGGCAAGCCCGAGATCTTTTGGCGGGGCGACCGGCAGCGCAACAAGCTGACCCGGGGATCGCAGCGCCGTGCCGCGATCCGCCTGATCACACCGGATCGCTTTGACACGCTGGTCATGGGTGAGGGCATCGAAACCACGCTGACCGCCGCCGTCGCCTGGCGCGAGGCGCTGGGGCCGGAGGTGGCCTATTGGGCCGGGATCAGCCTGGGCCACATGGCGGGCAAGATGCGCAAGATCCCGGGCAAACGGTATTCCGGCCTGCCGGACATGGCCTGCGAGGACGGGTTCTATCCGCCGCCCTGGGTGCGTCGCCTGATCTTCGTCATGGACGGCGATTCCGACCCCGGCCCGACCCGCGCCAAGCTGGAATGCGGAATCCGCCGGGCCATGCGCCTGACGCCTGGGCTGCGGGGGCAGATCGTCCCCGCGGGCGAAGGTGTCGACCTGAACGATTTGATCAACTGAGAGGGAGGACGTGATGACAGGATGGGAACAGCGCGACAGTGCGAAGAAGGACTTGGAAGCGTGTTTTTCTGCGGCCTTTAGCGCGCGCGGATTCGACCGTTTTGACTGGTTCGCTCGAATTGCGATCACCGGCTTCAGGTGTGGGCTTTGGTCTCGGCTAGCGGTCTGCAAAATAATGATTTTTGGGTGCTTTTTGGGCCGTTCATTCCATCTGTAACCAGCAACAAGGAAACTATTCATGCCTTTCAAAGATGCAAGACCACCTGTCCAAGCCGCAGGGCCCGGCACAGGGGTTTCGATCAGCTTGGCAATCAACAAGGCCGGGGGCGGCAAGGTCCGTTTGACCCTGCGTGAGGATGTCCAGACCGCGCGTTTCGGCGGGCCTGTCGCCGGAAAGCGATTTGCAGTGCAGATCGGGCGTGGATCTGATGAAGGCCGGTTGCGAATCTTTCTTGATGCCATGGGCGCCTTCGAAGCGCGGGCGGGAATCAAAGGCGGGGCCACACTCTATGTAGCGGCTTGGGACCTCTTGCCGAAATCGCCCCGCAAGGCCGAGCCTTGTCGGTTGAAACCCTTTGAGCGCCAAGGGGAATTGATCCTGGAGCTTCCGGATTTCTGTCGCCCTAGCCGGGCGGGCGGAAAGATGGATCAAGAGTTCGGCCTGCGCAAGGTGGGCAAATAACAAGCCGCAAAGCGGCGGAGGCAGTCATGACAGGCATCGAGGACGTGCGCGCCACGCTGGACGCGGCCGAGGACGTGACCCCGCCCGAGGATTGGAATCCGGGCGGTCCGGGTGATATGCCCCCGCCCGGGCCGCCCCATGACATGGGTGGCCCGGATGATCCGCCGCCGCCCGAGACCGAAGGGGCGCTCTTGCCCCTCAATGACACCGGGAACGGGTTGCGCTTCGCGCTCTACTGCGGGGGTGAGGCGCTCTATGTGCCCCGCGTCGGCTGGCACATCTGGGATGAGAAGCGCTGGAAGCTGGACCCGGACGGGATCGCCGTGCGGCGCCATGCCCAGACCATTCATGACCGGATTACAAAAGAGATCCCGCATCTGCAGTTGAAAGAGGCCGAACAGCGCAAGCTGGACCGGCTGAGCGACGTGCGCGCCGAGCTGCGCGACCTTGAACACCCGAACGACCGGATGAGCGAAGAGGATAGGCTGGAACGGCGCGGCAAGCTGCTGGAGGAAAAAGATACTCTGAACAGCGCGCTTTGGGGCAAGGGCAGCAGCCGACAACGGCACCTGACCTTTGCCAAGTCGGCGGGCAATTCCAACGCGATCAAGAACATGCTGACCGAGGCGGTCACCAGCCTGCACCGCGATGTCGAGGATCTGGACGCGGACCCACTGACCGTGAACACCGCAAGCGGGCTCTTGCACTTCAACGTGGTCGATATGCGCGAAGAGGGGGGCAGCAAACAGGCGGAGTTGTCCGTGCTGCCCCATGCGCGCGAGGTCACGATCCCCGGCCGGAACCGGGCGCAATACATCACTAAGATGATGCCGGCTGAATACGATGCGACGGCCACCTGTCCCCGGTTCGACAAGTTCCTGGCCAGGGTTCAGCCGGATCCCGAAATGCGGGCCTTCCTGCAGCGTTGGTTTGGCCTGTCGATGACGGCCCTTCCGGTGCAGAAGTTCCTCTACTGCTACGGCATGGGCGCCAACGGAAAGTCGCTGCTAACCAACCTGATGCGCCGGATGATGGGCGACTATGCCACGATGGTCCGGATCGAGAGCCTGACGGGAAAGAACCGCAAGTCCGGATCGGATGCGACGCCTGACCTGATGCGCCTGATCGGCGCGCGCGCGGCCATCACCAACGAGCCGGAAGAGGGCGAGCGCCTGCAGGAACAGAAGGTCAAGGAAATGACCGGCGGGGATGAAATGCTGGTGCGCAACCTGCATTCCGACTTTGTTGCCTTCACGCCCTATTTCAAGCTGACTTTCACCGGCAACCACAAGCTGGAGATCCGCGGCACCGATGACGGGATCTGGCGCCGGCCGCTGTTGTGCCCCTTCGATGTGCAGATCCCGGAAGGGGAGCGGGACGAGAAGCTGGGCGATGCGCTGTTCTCGGAAGAGCGATCAGGGATCCTGAACTGGATGATCGCGGGTCTGCTGGATTACCTTGAGGGCGGTCTGCAGGAACCGGCGCAGGTGGTCCAGGCGACCGAGGATTACCGCAAGGACAGCGACCCGCTGGGCGACTTCCTGGCGACGGGGTGCGAGATCGACGGCGGCGGTGATTTCCTGCCCGCCCGCGAGCTGGTCGAGGCCTGCTATCTCTACCTGCTGGAGAACACCAGCCACGCCTGGCAGCCCGGGAACCTGCAGCGCAAGCTGAAAGAGCGGTCGGGCAAGTACATGCACCCGGCGACGGGCAAGACCTATACCCGGCACAAGAAGAACGGGACTTGGGGCTATTCCGGGATCCGGCTGACCAAGGACATGCGCGCCCGGCTGGACGATGCCCCGCGCGATGCCAAGGGCCTGCCCCTGATCCGCAAGGACAGCGGCGGGTCCGGCGCAGGCGAGGACTGGGGCACATGAGCTTGCCCAAGGACTACTGGCTGCTGGAGCCTACAAGGGCCGCCCGCAAGGCCGAGCTGCAGGACATGATCCTGCAGGCCCAACAGTGCGGCCACATCCCGACATCCAGGTTGTCGACCAACGTCGCGCGCCGCGCTTGGCTGCAAAGGGCGCGATCGGCGGAGTGGGATCGCCGGCAGATGTCCCGAAGCGCCGTGCCGGTGCGCCGGTCCCTCTGCGAGATCCCGGCGCGCGAGGTCAACGCCTGGCTGCGCACTCTGCCGCCTGACACGGGTCAAACGCCATGACCGCGCGGGGTGTGAGCCGCCAGAGCGCCGCCCGCACCCCGCACCCCTGCATCCTCCAATTCGAAAATTCGGGGCAGAAGTCCCGAGTTCTGCCCCGAACGGGGCATGTCTTGGCGCGCGGTCGTTCATGGGAAATCCCGCCGGATCAAGGCGTTGATGCCTTCTTGGGGCAGGCGGGGCGCTTGGGGCAGTTATTTGCGGGTTACACACGCGCGCGAGACTACGGGGGTCCGGGGGTGGTGTTCCTCGTGTGTAGGGTGAAATCTTGCGCCCCATCTGCCCCGCGTGCCCCACCGCCCCGATTTGCGCCGTGTTTTCAGCGTCTTGCCGGTTCCGCTTCCTGCGGGAAGTTCTGCCCCGTCTTGGCGCGTTCTGCCCCGGCTGCCCCATACCTGCCTCCCTGAAATCAACATCTTGTTTCAAAACCAAAAGAAAAGACGAAATATGGAATTGAGGACCGACATGAGCACGAAACCCAAGCTGTCCGACCGGTTGCCGGAGGTTATCTACGTCTCGCCCTTCGGCGTTGCGCGGCTGGATTGGCCCTGGAGCGGTGTTGGGCGCGCGCGCCTGGCCGAAGCGGATGCCCGCGCCCGGGCGCGGGTCGATGCGGCGGGTTTGCCCGGGCGGGTTAGCCCGCATATCGCTGCGGCACCGGCGCGCGGCCCCTGCATTGCCGAGGTTCCGCGCGAGACGGTAATGACCGCCAGTGGGCCGCGCGACCGCCGCGCCTCGCCGATCGGGTTTGATCGGCTGCGAGTCGGCGATGCCTTCGACGTGATGGAAGAGCAGGCCCGGCGCGGTTGGCCCCGTGTGGTCGAGGCCGCGCGCAAGGCACATCCGGATGTGATCGCGAAGGCGCGGGCGCGGCACTTGGCGTTGGACAAAGCGCGGATTGCGCGAGGCGAGAAGCCTGTCCGGTTCCGCCCACCGAAGTTCTTTGAACCTGTGTTCGAGGCGCCCTTTACGCCCGGGCAGGTGGCGGTGGCGCGCGATTATGCGGCGCTGGTCGAGCGGGTTGCGGCCTCAGGCATCAAATGCTCGTCAGTCGAGGCGGTCGGGGGCGGCGCTGGCGGTGTATCCGAAGCGGTTGCGCGGGACATGATGAGGCTGGCGGCGCTGCGCCGACGGATTGGCGACGGGCTGGCCAAAGATGCGGTGCGCCCGTCGAAAGGCGGGTTGCGGTCGGCGATCCGGGTTCGGGCGCTGGTGGATGAGGTCTGTCTTGGCGGCGCGACGATTTCTCAGGTGCTGGTGGCACATGGATGGGGCGCGAACAAACGGATGAGGACCCTCTTGCGTGAGGCTTTGGGCGCTGCATTGGACAGGATGCGGGGGTACGACTTGGTCCGACCGCAAAATCTGCCTTGACACGAAGGTCCGCCGGATCTTACGACTATGTCATCATCACGAGATGCGCCCGGGGCCGAGAGGTCATCGGGCGCTTTGTGTTTCATCCATCCAGACAAGAGGGGCAGGCATGGGCAGGCTGGCAGGTCGCGGCCTGCCGGGGCGTTTGGGTTCTGCGCCTTCGCGTGTGGCCCCAGCCCCGGAGCGCCGAACGGAACCGGGCGGCGATGCCTGGCGCAAGTGGTACTCGACCGCGCGATGGGCGCGCCTGCGCCGCAAGGTGCTGGCCCGCGATCTCTGGGTTTGCCAGACCACCGGCGTGGCGCTGGTCTCGGGCAGGACCGCGCCGAATGCTGCGGTGGTTGACCATATCCGCCCGCACCGCGGCAATCCGGCCTTGTTCTGGGATGAAAACAACCTGCACGCGGTCTGCAAGCAATGGCACGACAGCGAAAAGCAGCGGCTCGAAAAGCGGGGCCTTGCCTGACCGCCTCAATGGGGAGGGGTGGGTTGAAAGTCGCAGGGGCCGTTAGACGGAAACCGACAGCCCCCCCACGCGGAGATTTTTTTTCATGAGCGATGAAAAACCGACCCGCGACCTGTTCGGGGAGCTCACGGTGATGCCCTCAGGGCGCCGTGGGCGGCCAGCTCACCAGAGGAGCCAAAGCGCGGCAAACCGGGTAATTCTGGGCTGTGCGGTGGGCCTCAGCGTCGAGGAAATCGCAAAGGGGCTCGGGGTATCGGTGCCGACTTTGCGCAAGCATTATTTTTCCGAGCTCAAAATGCGGGACATGCACCGCACGCGGCTTGACCTGGCGCGGCTCGAAACCCTGGCGACTCAGGCGCTCGCCGGCAATGTCGGCGCGGATCGCCAGTTGCAAAAGATGGTCGAGCAATTCGACCGAAAGCAGCTAACGCGCGCGGCCGCGGCGGCACCTGAGAAGCCGGCGGCTGCCAAGCTCGGGAAAAAGGCGGCGGCGAAAAAGGCGGCCGAGGCCGCGGCGCAAGAGGGATGGGGCGGCGACCTCTCGCCGGGCATTCACTAAATGGCCGCATCGGTCGCGGGGGGCGTCTGGTCAACAGCGCTGCCGGATTGGGAGGAGCGCCTTTTAGAGGGCCGCTCGCTGGTGCCCGAGCTGCCGCTTTTTGCGGCCTCGGCCGACAAGGCGCTGCGGATTTTCAAGCGCCTGCGGGTGCCCGACATTTACGAAAACCCGACCTATGGCGAGGTGTGCGAGGAGTGGGTTTTCGATTTCGTGCGGGCCATCTTTGGCAGTTACGACCCGGAAACCCGGCAACGGATGATCAGCGAGTTTTTCCTCCTGATCCCGAAAAAGAACGGCAAGAGCTCGATTGCGGCGGCGATCATCGTCACGGCCGCGATCCTAAACGACCGGCCGGAAAACGAGCTTGTCCTGATCGCGCCGACGCAGAAAATCGCCGGGATCGCCTTTAAGCAAGCAAAGGGGATTATCCGCCTCGATCCGGTTCTCGGCGGGCCGGATGGCATGGGGGCCGAGGGCGGCATCTTCAAGGTTGCCGCTCACAAGCAGGAGATCACGCATCAAACGACCGGGGCGGTGATCCGCATCCTCTCGGCTGATGGCGACGTGGTGACGGGATCGAAAGCGGCCTTTGTGCTGATCGATGAAAGCCACGTGCTTTTGTCCAAGGCCAAGGCGGCGGATATTATGATCGAGCTGCGCGGCGGGCTGACCTCGCGGCCCGAGGGCTTTGTTTTGCAGATCACGACGCAGAGCAAGGACCGCCCGACAGGGGAGTTCGAAAAGCAGCTGAACACCGCCCGCGCGGTGCGGGATGGAAAGCTCGAGCTGCCGCTCTTGGCGGTCATGTATGAGCTGCCGCCCAAAATGGCGGAAAAAGAGGCTTGGCGCGATCCGGCGACCTGGGGCCTTGTCAATCCAAACCTCGGCCTTTCGGTGTCCGAGGCCTTCCTGCGCCAGCAATTCACCAAGGCCGAGGAGGATGGGATCGAGGCGCTGGCAAAATTTGCCTCCCAACATCTCAACGTGCAGGTGGGCCTCGGCCTCAAATCCGGCCGATGGCTGGGCGCAGATTATTGGCTTGGCGCGGCGCGGCCCGAGCTCACGCTCGAGCATATCCTCGAGACCTCCGAGGTGGTGGTGGGCGGCCTCGACGGCGGCGGCCTCGATGATCTCCTGGGCTTCGCCCTGATCGGGCGCCACGCGAAAACCAAGCGCTGGCAGGCCTGGGCGCGTGCCTGGGCAGACCGCACGGTGCTGGGGCTGCGCCCCAAGATCGCGGCCGAGCTCGAGGAGCTCGAGGCCTCGGGGGATCTGATCTTGGTGGATGACCTCGAGGAGGCAAATCTCGAGATCGCAACGCTGTGTCGCCAGGTGTATGACTTGGGGTTGTTTCCCGAGGCCGGCGGCCTGGGTTTTGATGCCTACGGCGTTTCCGCGATCCTCGATGCCCTCGAGGGTGAGGGCCTCGATGCCGATCACGTTGTCGCGGTGGGCCAGGGCTACAAGCTCAAGGGCGCGATCCAGAGCGCGCCGGTGATGTTGAAAAACAAGCGCCTGGTGCACGGTGGGCAAAGGCTTATGACCTGGTGCGTGGGCAATGCGCGGGTGCGCGCGACCACGGCCGCGGTGATGATGGATAAATCCGAGGCTGGCTCGGCCAAGATCGATCCGGTGATCGCGATGCTGAATGCGTTTCAGCTCATGAGCTTGCATCCGCAGGCGGCACCGCGCCGCGACCTGGGCAAGGTGATCTCGAATATGGTGGTGATTGCATGATCCGTTTTCTCTCGGCCGCAATGCGTGGCATCCGGGCCGAGCTGGCCTCGGCCGGCGGGGGCTGGCAGGTGGTGAGCGGACAGGCCGCGCCGCTTTCCGGCTTTGGCCGCAAATCCGATGCCGGGCCGGTGGTGAGCCCTGAGACGATCATGAACCTCTCGACGGCCTGGGCTTGTACCGCGGCCAATGCGCAACTGGTGGCATCGCTGCCCTGCCGGGTTTTCGAGGTGTCGGCCGATGGCCGGCGCCGGCGGATCGAGCCCGAGATCGAGGCGATCACCTTTCGCCAGCCCAACGCCACGCAAACCGGCGTCGAGTTTTGGGAAGGCATGACCGCGCAACAGCTCATCGGCGGCAATGCCTACGCGCGCCGGCTCAAGGTGGGGCGCCGCACGGTGGGTTTCGAGCCGCTTCTCGATGTGACCCCGAAACGGGTTGCGGGCGGTTTCGAGTATGAGCTGCGCGAGGAGGGCCGGCGCTATCGCCTGAAAGCCGATGAGGTGTTGCACCTGCGCGGCTTTGGCGTGGGTGGCGGCCTCGGGCTTTCGGCGGTGCGCTACGGCACGCAGAGTTTCGGCGCCGCCCTGGCGGCCGAGCGATCCGCCGCGCGGGTGTTTGTGAACGGGATGCAGCCCTCGGCCGTGCTGCAATCAAAGGACACGCTGACCGAGGATCAGCGCGCGCAGCTCGCCGCGCACCTCGGCCGCTTTGCCGGATCGGACAAGGCCGGGAAAGCCATGGTGCTCGAGGCGGGCCTCGAGTGGAAGGATGTGCAGTGGAACCCCGAGGATGTGCAGCTCCTCGAAACCCGCGCCTTTCAGGTGGAGGAAATTTGCCGCTGGTTTGGCACGCCGCCGGTTGTGATCGGCCACGCCGGCAAAGGGCAGACCATGTGGGGCACCGGCGTCGAGGCTATTCAACTGGCCTGGTTGCGCACCGGGATCAATCCGATTCTGAAGCGCAACGAGGCGCGGCTGAATATCGATGTGATCCCGCCCGAGCGGCGGGGGAAATGGTTTGTCGAGTATGACCGCGAGGCCATGCTGCAAATGGATAGCAAGGCCAAGGGGGTTTACCTCTCGGCCATGGCGACAAGCGGCACCATGAGCGCAAACGAGCGCCGCGAGGTGCTGGGCCTCGAGCCGCATGGCGATCCGCAGGCAAATGCCCTTCTCGCGCAAACCGCGCTTGCCCCGCTGCGCGATCTGACCGGAAGGGAACCCGGCAATGGCGGCGAGTGATCCCGGCCCCATGAGCTTTTGGCAATGGGCCTTGCTTTTCCGCGCCAATGGCTGCGGCCCGATCACCGCGCACCTGCGCGCCTGGCGTATGCGCAAGCTTGGGCGGATCGCCTACGCCTACCCGCGCCATGCCCTCGACAGACTTTAGGAGTGTTTACGACATGCCCGACAATATGCCACCGCTGACCCTGGGCGCGCGCCCTGACGTGCGCGCCGATGTGACCTCGGGCGCAATCAAGCGCTGGGACGCGGCGATCCGCGCCTCGGCCGAGGATGAGGCCTCGATCTCGATCCTCGACCCTATCGGTGCCGATATGTGGGGCGAGGGAGTGACGGCCAAGCGGATCGAGGGCGCGCTGCGCCGGATCGGCGGCCGCGCGGTCACTGTCAAGATCAACAGCCCAGGCGGCGACGTGTTCGAGGGCGGCGCGATCTATGAGCTCCTGCGGCAGCATTCCCGCGACCGGGGGCCGGTGCGCGTGCATGTCCTGGGCCTGGCGGCCTCGGCCGCCTCGATCATCGCCATGGCCGGCGATGAGGTGCTGATCGGCCGCTCGGCTTTCTTCATGGTGCATAATTCCTGGGTGGTGGCCGCCGGCAACCGCAACACCTTTGCCGAGGTGGCCGAGTGGCTCAAGCCCTTCGATACGGCCATGGCCGAGGTTTACGCGGCGCGCACCGGCCAGGATCAGGCCGAGATCGCGCGGCTGATGGATCGCGAAACCTGGATGACGGCGGCCAAATCCATCGAGCTCGGCTTTGCCGATGGCTATCTCGATGCCGAGGCGGTGACGCGGGCCGGGGCTGATGCCCAGGCGGCCGAGGCGATCCGCGCAGAAAAACGCTTTGACCTGGTGGCGGCGCGGGCCGGCATCGGACGCAATGACGCGCGGGAGATCCTGCGCGATTTGAAAGGCGGCCAGCCTGGCGCGGCCGCAATCGGCTTGCCTGGCGCGGCCGATCTCGAGGCCGAGGTGCGGGCGCTCCTGGCCGATCTGAAAACCTGACAAGGAAACCAAAATGAAACGCATTCCGTTCAACGTCATGGCCGCGGCCATGGTGGCAAACACGCCTGCCGGCGTCCTGGGCAATCCGCGCGCCGATGCCGGCAACGTGGCGCAGATGCTCGCGGAGGTGAAAGCCTCTGTTTCCGGCCTGCGCGATGATGTGATGCGCACGGCCGAGGCGGCGGTGCAGAAGGCCGAAAAGGGCGAAACGCTCTCGGGTGAGCTGAAGGCAAAGATCGATGAGATCATGCCCAAGTTCAACGAGGCCACGCAGGCGCAGGCCAAGCTCGAGGGCAAGCTCGAGGCGCTCGAGGCGCGCACGCTGGACGTGGAACAGCTCGCCGCAAGCGGCGCCGGCGGCGCCCAGGGCGCGCAGACCGTGGGTGCCGAATTTGCCGGCTCTGACGAGCTGAAAGCCTATGTTGCCGGCGGCCTTTCCGGCTCGCTGACCTACAAGCCGCAAGCGGCGATCACGACCGTTGACGGCTCGGGCGCGGCCTGGTCCGAACGCGAGGCGGCGCCGGTCAACATGCCGCGCCGGCGCTTGCTCCTGCGCTCGCTCCTCGACGTGGTGCCGATCGGCTCCAATTCGCGCGAGTACCTCAAGCAGACCACGCGCACCGATGCCGCGGCCATGGTGGCCGAGGGCGGCACCGCGCCGACCTCGGATTACGGCTGGACCAAGGCCGATGCGGTGGTGCGCAAAATCTCGCATGTGGTGCACCTCTCCGATGAGGCGCTCGCGGATGTGGTGGGCCTGCAAGCGACCGTTGACGGTGAATTGCGCTATGGCCTCGATCTGAAAGAGGAGACACAAATCCTCGCCGGTGACGGCACCGGTCAAAACCTCTCGGGGCTGATCACCGAGGCCACGGCCTTCTCGGCCGCCGCGGGCTTGCCGAACACCAACCGGATCGAGCGGCTGCGCCTTGCCATGCTGCAAGTGGTGCTGAACGATTACGCGGCCGATGCCATGGTGCTCAATCCGACCGATTGGACGGCTATCGAGCTGACCAAGGACGATTACGGCCGGTTTGTCATTGGCAACGCGGACAGCCCGGCGGGGCCGCGCCTGTGGCGCCTGCCGGTGGTCGAAAGCAACAGCATGTCGGCCGGTTCCTGGCTGGTGGGCGCCATGTTCATGGCCGCAACGCTCTATGATCGCCAGGAAAATGAAATCCTGATCTCGAGCGAACACGGGACCAATTTCGTGGACGGCATGAAAACCATGAAGGGCAGCAAGCGGGTTGCCCTGGCGGTCAAGCGCGGGGCCTCGCTGGTTACGGGCGATTTCACTTTCGCCTGATCTGAAACCGTGACGCCTGGGGCGGCCTGATCTCGCCCCAGGTGCAACCGCCATGAAAGGGAAAACCGATGGCCGCAGCACCAAAATTTGTGCGCATGACGCGCACGCAGACCGGCGATGCCGGCACGTTTCACGCGGGGGTGATCTATGAGCCCAACGCGAAAACCAAAGCCGCGCTCGCGCACTACATCAAGCGCGGCTTTGCCGAGAGGCTCACGCAAGAAGAGGTTGACGCGCTCACGGCCGCCGCTAATCCCGCTGGCGATCCAGCCGGGACCGGGGGGCCGGCGAAACCCGCGGCCGACAAGCCCGAAAAGCCGGCGGAATAAGCGGCGATGCTCGAGCAACTGACGCCACCGGCGGCCGAGGTGTTGACCTCGGCCGATGTGACCCTGCGCGCGCAGCTCCGGCTCGAGCCTGGGGAAACCGATGAGGATGGGCTGATCGATGCGCAGGCGGCCGCGGCCCGCGTCTATGTCGAGGGCTATACCCGGCGCGCGCTCCTGCCGCAGAGCTGGCGCCTGACGCTGGCCGGCTTTCCGGCCTGCGAGATCGCCTTGCCTCTGGCGCCGGTGATCGAGATCGAGGCGGTGCGCTACACGCAAGCCGATGGATCGCTCGCCGCGCTCGATCCTGGCGCGTTTCGCTTGATGCGGATCGCCGGGCGCCACCACGCGGCGCCGGCCTTTGGCGCCGCGTGGCCGGCCTCGGCCCAGGGCGGCGAGGTGCAGATCGATTTCCGCGCCGGCTATACCGATGCGGCCGCGATCCCGGCGCCGATCCTGCAAGCCATGCGCCTGACGGCGGCGCATTATTTCCGCCATCGCGAGGGTGTCGAAAAGGGCGATCTCGCGGCTTTGCCCCTGGGCGCGGCGGATCTCCTGGCGCCGTTCCGGGTGTTCTCATGAGCGGCGCCGGATCGCTGCGGCAACGTCTGGCGTTTGAGGCGCCGACCGTGACGCGCAACGATTTTGGCGAGGACGTGGCCGGGCCTTGGGAGGTGCAGCACGAAACCCGCGGTGAGCTGATTTATCAGCGCGGCACCGATGCGGTTGCCGCCGCGCGCGAGGCCGGCCGCCAGGCGGTCAAGATCAAGCTGCGCACCGGCACCGGCGCGCGCTCGATCAAGGTGGGGTGGCGCGCGCGGTTCCTGCCGGCGGGCACGCTTTGGGATGTGCAGGAGGTGGACGCGGTGACGGGCCGGGCCTTTGTCTGGGTTGTGGTCGAGGGGCCCATGCCGTGAAAGTCAAGATGCAGGCCAAGGGGTTTCGCGAGATCGAGAAAGCGCTTGCCGAGCTTCCGGCCTCGACGGCCAAGGGGGTTGCGCGCCGTGCCATGCGGGCCGAGCTCAAGCCGGTTGCCGCCACCGCAAACGCGCTTTGGCCGGGCGCGAGTGAGGACGTTTTCAGGGTCGCGGCGCGACTGGCCCGCGGGCAGCGTGGCCCGCGCGCCTCGCGCAGTGTTTCAACGCTCTATGTAGGGGCTCCGGGCGGCATGAACGGCACGCCAGAGGCTCACCTGATCGAATTTGGCACCGGCCCGCGCCAGCACAAAAGCGGAAAATATGTCGGCGCGGTGGCGCCGTCTCCGATGCTCGGGCCGGCTTGGGACATGCACAAACACGGAATGATCGAGGGCCTTGGCGCAGCGCTATGGGCCGAGATCGAACGGACAATGAAGCGGCGCGCAGCAAAGGGGAAATGATGGCAGAGATTACCTTGCGCATTGCGCCGCGCCGCTGGTGGCGGTGCCTGGGGTTTGCGGGCCTCTTGATGCTTTGGGCGGGGCTGCGCCTCGGCTTGCCCTTGCGGGTGTTCTTTCGCGTGGGGGCGGCGTGATGGAGGAGGAATTGATCGCCCTCCTCGAGGCCGCGATTTCCTGGCGGATTTCCTGGGGATCGCTGGGCGATGGCGACGGCCTGCCGCGCGCCGCGATCTTCCGAACCGGCGGCGATCAGGATCATACGCAACGCGGGCCGGGCCTGGTGTCGAGCCGCATTCAAATTGATTGCTACGGCGCGACGGCCGGCCAAGCCATCGGCGCGGCGCGCGAGGTGCAGGCGGTGCTTTCCGGCTATCGCGGCGGCGCCATCAAGGGCGCGTTTTTGAAACTGGTGCGCGACGATGAGCGCAAAGACGTTTCGATCCTGGCGCGCCGCTCGCTGATCTTCTCGATTGTGCATCGGGACTAAACCGCGGGCTGCGGCCCGCAATCTGTGAAAAGGAAACGGAATGTCTGAAAGTGTTTCGACAATCGGTTACGGCGATGCCTTGGAATGGTCCGAGGATGGCGGCACGACCTGGAACGCGGTGGCCGAGCTGAAAACCTGCGACGTGCCCGCGCACGCGGTCGAGAAGATCGAGCGCACGCATATGAGTTCGCCCAACCGGACAAAGGAATACACGCCGGGCCTGCGCGATCCGCAGGACGTGGCTTTTGCCTTCAACTTCAATTCCGACGATTACGCGGCGCTCTATGCGCTCGAGGTGGCCGGAACGGTGGTTGACTGGCGCCATACGCTCGCGACCGAGGACGGCACCGCCACCGGCGCGCGGTACGAATACAAGGGCTTTGTCGAGCTGGCCGGCGGCACGCGCGAGGTTGAGGGCGTGGCCGAGGTATCGGCAACGATCAAGCGCTCGGGCGTGGCGACCTTCACCGCGGCCTCGGCCTGATGCTGGGCGAGGTGCCCCTTGGCGCGGGGGAGTGCGCCACGGTGTTGAAGCTCTCGGCCCGCGCGATTGTGCGGCTCGAGCGCAAGCACAAAAAGGGGATCGACAAGATCCTCGACGGCATGACGACAGAGGAGGGCGGCACCTCTTTTGCCGGCCTGGTGGGTGTGTTTGCCGAGCTCATGGACGGCGGCCGCGGCGCCGATGAGGAGGCCGCTTTCGATCTCCTCGATCAGGTGGGCCTTGTGCCAGGGATGGCGGCCTTTGAAGAGGCCTGCGAGGCGGCCTTTCCCGATGCCGCGCCGCCGGCGCCGGGAAAGCCGATCCCCCAGGGCAAAAAGTAACAGATGGACGGCGCCAGGACTTCGGGCGCCTCCTCGAACATTGGACCGCGGCGGGGCAAGACCCCGCCGCGCTCTGGGGGCATACGCCGCGCGAGATCGATCATATTCTGCGCGGCGCGGCCTATCGCGATCACGCGCAGGCCTGGCTCATCGGGCGCTTTGTGGCCCAGGGCTATCACCAACCAAGCGACTACCCGACAGCGCCCAAGCTGATCGATTTCGCGCCGCGCGCCTCTGGCGTCGAGGGCGAGATCGCGGCGATCCGGCGCGCGGTGCAGGTGGCGCACGACACGAAAAAGGCGGGGCAAAAGCATGGCAGTTGAAATCGGCGCGCTGCGCGCCCTCCTGAGCCTGGACAGCGCCGCATTCGAGCGCGGCGCCAAGCGGGCACAATCGAGCATGAACGGGCTGCAACGTTCGATGAAAGCCGCGGCCGACAAGATGGGCAGCATTGGCCGCAAAATGACAACGCGCGTGACTTTGCCAATTGTCGGGATCGCCGGCGCGGCGGTCAAAAGCTCGATGGCGACGATTGATGCGCAAAGCAAGATGGCGCAGAGCCTCGGCGCCTCGACGGCGGCGGTGCAGGTGCTTGCACGTGCAGCGGATCGCGCCGGCCTTTCGCAGGGCGAGCTCGAGCAAGTTTCGCGCCAGCTCACAAAGCGGCTTTCCCAGGTGGCCGCCACGGGCAAAGGCCCGGCGGCCGATGCCCTGAAACGGTTGGGGATCCGCGCCGATGATCTGGCGAAAATGGACCTCGACCAAAAGATCGCCACGATCAATAAGGCGATTTCCGAAACCGTGCCCGAGGCGGAACAGGCGGCGGTTTCGATGGCTCTTTTCGGTTCGCGCGCGGGCCTGGTGGCCGGGCGCCTGGACGCCGCGACAATCGAAGCGGCGCGCCTCGAGATGGAAAAGTTCGGGGTTGTCGTGTCCGAGGTGGACGCGGACGCCATCGAAACCGCAAATGATGCGATCTCGGGCCTGGGCCTGGTGGCGCGCGGCCTGGGCAACCAGTTGGCGGTTGCACTGGCGCCGGCGCTCAACCGCATTGCTGAAACCCTGGCGCAATGGGCGGCGCGGTTTTCTGCACTTGACCCCCGCATGAAAGCGATCATCGCCGGGGCCGCGGCCCTGGCGGCGGCGGTGGGGCCGCTTGCTATTGGGCTGGGTTTTGTTGCGGCGGGCCTGGCCTCGCTGGCGTCGCCAATCGGCCTTGTTATCCTCGGCCTGGCGGCGGTGGCCGCGGCGGCCGGTTACGTTGTAGCAAATTGGGACGGTATCAAGCGCGATTATCCCGCCACCGCGCAGGCGCTCGAAAAGGTGGGTGCCGCGGGCCAGAAAATCGGCGCAGGGATGGCAGATGCGGCGCGGCGCAATTTTGCGGCCGGCGAATTGGCTTTGCGCGCGGGGCTCGAGACTTACCGCGCGCTGATCGAGGGCGATTTTTCGGCCGTCATGGGCGGCCTCAAGCAGGTGGTTGAAGCCGCCACGCAAAGCGCGATCTCGGCGCTCGACCTGTTTACTCTAGGCGGTGCCACCTCTGTGATCACCGCGATCTCGGGGATCAAGGCAAAATTCACTGAGGCTTTCCCGGGTTTCACAAAGCTGGGCAGTGATCTGGTCACCAAGATCAAGTCAGGGATCGCCGCGCAAGGTGCGGTGCTGACGCGCGCCGGCATGGATATTGGAATTTACATTTCCACCGGCGTTCAGGCCATGGTCGGGGATGCGGTCAGATACGTGAAGGGCATTGGCCCTAAGATCGTGGCGGCCATTGGTGAAATGGCCGCCTCGATCATCGCCGCGGCCAAGCAGCTCGGGACCGACTTGGTGGAGGGGATCAGGCTCGGGATCGCGGAAAAGATCGAGGCGGCGAAAGCCTCGATCCGGGGCGCCTTCACCGGGCTGATCGGGGTCGCGAAAGAGACGGTTGACAGTCATTCGCCCTCGCGGGTGTTCATGCAGATCGGCCGCGACCTGATGAACGGCGCGCGCATCGGGATCAGCCAGAAAGCCGGCGAGGCTGCGGCGGCGGCGCGCACCGCCGGGGAAATGGCGACGGCGGCGATGGATCAGGCCGTCGAGGCCGCCGGGCCGTCGCAGCTCGAGGGCTATGTCGGGCAAATCTCCGACGCGATGGCGCAAGCAATCCTGGAGGGCAAAAATATGGGCGCAGCTTTGCGCGGGGTGTTCAGGCAGATCGCAAATGATCTGATCGCATCCGGTATTCGAAACCTGATTGGCGGCTTGTTTGGCGGTCTTTTGGGCGGCGGCGGCGGCGGTGGCCTTTTTGGCGGCTTCAAAGGGTTCTTCGCCAAGGGGGGCACGCTCGGCGCCGGGGAGTGGGGGATTGCCGGCGAAGCTGGCCCGGAAGCTGTCGTGGGGCCGGCGCGGATCATCCCGCACGGCAAGATGCAAGGCGCGAGCCAGGGCGTAGACGTGCGGGTTTCGGTGGATGATGACGGCCGGCTTGTGGCCTACGTTGCCCGTCAGGCGCAGGCCGCGGTCGGTCGCGCCGCGCCTGGCATCGTTTCCGAGGCGGTGCGCGCCACCTATGCCACCGCCCGCGAGGAGCCAATCGGATGACGAATGTCTACGCGTGGCCGCCGGTGGGGGCGGTTGCTCATGAGTGGACGCGCATTGATCCGGTCGAGCAATCGCGCAGCCTGATCACCGGCCGAGATCTACGCAGCGCCACGCAGCGCGCGCGCAAGCTGGCAACCGTGACCGTGGGCGGCGTGGATGTAAGCGAGGCCGGGGCCGGCTACATGGAAATCCTCAAGCGATTGCTTGCGGGGCAGCACGCTGTGCGGCTCTACTCGTGGCAGATCAACCGCGAAAGCATCGGCGCCGATGACTACCGGCAATCGCAAGCGGTTTCCTGGGAGGATGCCGGCGGTGCCGTGACCTGGGAGGATGCCGGCGGTGCCGTAATCTGGATCACCGGCAGGTATATCGAGGGGACTACCGGAACCGATGGGCTCGGCTTTGACACAGTTTCGGTCACCGGCGCGCCGCCGGGCGTGATCATCGCCCGGCCCGGGGAGTTTTTGACGGTGCACGACACAGGCGAAACTGTGCAGATCGTCGCCATGGCGACCACGGATGCTGTCGGCGCCGCAACGATCAGGACATTCGGACCATTGACCCCGGCCACGGCCGCGCGCGTGAGCATCGGCACGCGAGACACAGCGGTTTTTTTCCCGATAGAGTACCCGCGCGCCATGGTCCCGGTTTCTGGTCAGTGGTTCTACACTTGGAAGTTTCGCGAGGTGTTCGAAGACGAGGTTTCCGGCAGCTTTAACGAGATTGACCCATGGTGAGCCGCAACGTTGACAGCGCCCTGCTGGCCGAGATCAGCAAGCCGTTCTTTTTCCCGGTCTTTCTGGTCTTTGTCGATTGGCCGAGTGATCCGGTTTACGCGCATTCCGGCGTGGGCGACATTTCCTTTGACGGCCAGACATGGGCGGGCGTCGCGGGGTATGCAAGCATCGCGCTTCCGGCGGAACAGCGTGGGACAGCGGCGGATACGGCGGCATTCTCGCTGGTGGGTGTGCCCGATGATCTGGCATCGCTTGTCACCGAGGACGCGCGAGACATCGATTGCGCGGTCTGGTTCGGCGCTGTCACGCAACGGGCCGGGACTGCGTTGATAGGCACGCCGCAGGAAATCTTTCGAGGGCGCGGCGACCAGATGCGCGAAAGCATCGCCGCCTCTGACCTTGGCCGCACGCGTTCATTGCGGCTTGGCGCGACAACGGGGCCGTCACAGCGTCTGCGAAGCGGATTGTTCCATACCTCTGAGCAGCACCAGCGCAGCCATCCGGGCGACACCCTGCTGCGCCATGCGGCGGGGGTCGAGGCGGCTTTCGTGCTGGGCGTGGAAAATCAGGAAAGCTGATGCGGGACATTGCGGATATTTACGCCCGCCCCTTCGGGTGGGGCGTTTCTGATTGTTGCACGGCGGCCTGTGACGCCTTCGAACGGTGGCATGGCATCGACCCGATGCGCTCTCTGCGCGGAGCCTGTTCCGACCTCCCCGGCGCTTTGCGGCTGGTCAGGTCCGGCGGCGGGTTGTTGCAGGTCGCGCGGGATTGCGCGGCGCGGGCCGGTTTGGTCGAGGGCGCGGGCGATCTGGGCGAGTTTGGCGTCGTGACCATGCCCGAGGGCCGCCATCATCGCGGTTTCGGCGCGGCTCTTGGCGTGCGGTTTTCGCGCGGCTGGTGGGTCAAAACCGAGGGCGGCGTTCTGATCCTGCCGCCCGCGTCTGTCGTGGAGTCGTGGAATGCGTAGTGCAGCGGTGATTTCCCTGCTGGCGCTGGCCGTCTGGCCAAGCGTTGCGGATGCTGGCGGGATTGCAATTCAGGTCGCCATGTGGGCCTCGGCGGCGGGCCTTGGAGGTGTGGCCGCGAACGTGCTTGGCGTGCTGGCGGCGGGGGCTGTGATCGCGTTTGGCGCGTCGGCGTTGCGGATCCCGACAGCCAGCCAGTCTCGGCAAAGGCAAGTCTTGAAACAGCCGACCAGCCAGCCGGAAATCCGCTATGCCTATGGCCGCACGATGGCCTCGGGCACGCCGCTGCGCTTCTATCGCGGGACGGTAGAGCCGAACAAAAAGGTGGTCTACGGCTGCGTAATCCTGTCGTCGCGCCCGTCCGAGGGCGGGGATCTGGAAATCTTCGTGGACAGCCGCCCGGTTACGCTGCCCGCAGAGATCGGCAACACCTTCGGCCTCGGCGGTGGTGGCGATCCGGTCTACACGCAGGGCGATCCCTTCGATTTCGACAGCGACGGATACAGCATCAAGCCCAAGGATTTCAGTAGCTTCCTGACCGATGATTTCCTGCGTGTCTGGATCGGTCTGGGCGACCAGACGAAACCGCCGCAGCGGATCCTCGACGAGGCCGAGGGGTATTTCACAGAAAACGACGCCGGGACCGGGCTGACGGTTCTCTGGTATCGCTGGAACACCGGCGGCGGCGGCACCGATGGGCTGGAAAAGCGTCCGAACCGCTGGCCCAATTATCCCCGCTCACCCGCCTTTGACGTGGTGATGGATTATAGCAGGGTCTGGGATCCGCGGGACGGGGCGCAGGACAAGGACGATCCGGCCACATGGTCCTTTAGCAGGAACCAAGCGCTTTGCTTGCTGGACGCTATCCGGCAGAACCCGGCGCAGCCATGGCCCGACACGCAGATCATCCTGAGCCTTTTTGAGGATGCCGCCAACGTTGCCGACGAGGCCATTGATCTGCTGAACGGCGGAGCCGAAGCGCGCTACGAGGTTTCCGGCGTGATCAATTGGTCCGAAAGCGAGCTTTACAGCCAGTTGCGCCCCTTGGAGCGGGCCGGGGCAGGGAGGCTGTTCTACGCGGGCGGCAAGATCGGCTATTACCCCGGCGAGTACACAGCGCCGGGCTATACGCTGAGCGACGTTCTGGACGACAGCCCTATCGAGTTTACGACCATGCAGCGCGGGCGGGACATTCCCCGGCGGCTGGTGGCATCCTACACCCGCCCGCAGCGGCTTTGGGAGACGGCGGAACTGCCATCGGTTGCGGTCCGCGATGGCGCGGGCGAGGAGCGCGCGCTCGACCTGGGCATGGTCACCAGCGCGTCGCAGGCGCGGCGTATCCAGTTGATCGAGGCGCGCCGCTTGGAGGCGCAGAAAATGCTGTCCTGCACCGCGCCGCCCTCGGCCTTTGACCTGCTGCCCGGCAGCACGCTCACGGTTGACCTCGACGGATTGGCGCACATGGGTGGGGTGTATCGCGTGACCAGCGCGGACCCCGGACTGTGGCTGTCCGGGGCGGGCGGGGGTGACGGCAGCGGCGTGGCGATGCGCGTCCCGATCTCTGCCAGCGAGGAGGTTTCGACCTTTTATGACTGGGACGAAACCACGGACGAATTGGAAATTGTCGATCCGCTTGAGCCGCTGGAAGACGTGGTTCTGAGCCTCGGCGCCAGCACTGGCGAAGTGGACGCGGACGGGGACGTGCCGCCCGACGCGGAATATACGCAGATCCGCCTGTACCGCGCGTCTGCTGGCGCGGGCTTTGCCTCGGCGCAGCCAGTGGGCGCGGCGCAAACCGTCAGCGCGGGCGGCATCTTTTCGCTGACCTTCGCGGGCGTGCCAACGGGGGCGGCGGATTTTTACCTCGTGCCCTGGTCGGCTGACAGTCTCGGCCCGCCTGACGGGCCGCACGCACTTACCGTAGTTTAAGGAATACAAAGCATGGCGGATCCAGAGATCACGCTTACCGGACAGGTGGCGAATTTTGACCAGTTGCAGGCGATCCTCGCGCGGATCGGCCCGATTGCGGTCACGGCGACAGGCTCGGGGGATGAAATCACCGCAACCTCCGGGCGGTCCTACAACAGCGGCGCGCTAGAGGCCGTGTTCCGAATGATCGTGGCCGCGGCGAACACCGGCCCGGTGTCCCTTGCGCTGGACGGCACCGCCGCATTGCCGCTGATCTCGAACACCGGCGATGCGCTGGCGGGTGGTGATCTGGTTGTCGGGTCTGCGCTCGATTTCGTGTTTGACGGCACGCAATACCGGGTTGTCAATCATCTGCCGGGGACGGTTGCGGCCGCTGAAAGCGCCCGCGACAGCGCTCTTTCTGCGCAGACCGGGGCTGAAACGGCGCAGGGGTCGGCGGAGACCGCGCAGACCGCCGCAGAGACGGCCCGTGCGGCCTCTGAGGCGGCGCAGTCGCAATCCGAACTGGCGGCCATCGCCGCGGGCAGGCCGATCTTTTCCAACGTTTCTGCGGGTGAGGCGGCCTCTTCGGAGAACGATGTTTTTCTCGTGTCTTCGACACCGGGAATGCAGGTCTACCTGATGGGGGCCGCGACGGCCTCGCGCACCGGTTGGCTGGGCGAGATCCTTTATGACAGCCTATTGCTGGCCCTGGCGGCCTCTGACGGCGGGTTTGACGAGGGGACGCGGGTCAGATCCCGCGCGGAGGATACCGTTTTGACCGTGGCGGCGGCCGAGGCAACGGATCATCACCTGACCAATGCGGCCGGCGTAAAATTCTACCTCGATCAGAGCCTTTCCGATGTAACCCTGTCGAACCCTGTGCACTTGCGCCAGAACGCGGCACTTGCCCGGCTGGGCGACGTGGTGTTCAAACAGGCGGACGGCGCGGAGCTGGGCGAGCTGATCCGCGTGACCCTGAGCAATGGGGCCGATGCGCGCGCGGCCGCTGTCGATCTGCGTGTTGACGGCAACCGGTCGAACAATACCGCCGATGTGACCGGCATCGTGCTGAACCAGGTGAAGCGCGACCAGAGCCTTTTGCACCTCGGGGCGTCCGACTGTCATGTCGGCGTCGAGATCACCAATCAGGTCGAGTATATCACTGCTTTTGTGCAGGCCGATGGCTGCGACACGGGGCTGTTGATCCGGCCCAATGGCGCGACCACGCCGGACGAGCTGCTGCTGTTCATGAACGCGCACAACTGCACAACCTTCTTCACCTGTGAGGGGGCCAGCAAAATGTCCGGGGCCGTGACATTCGCCTGCGAGCAGAGCGACGGGACCGCCGTGAAGATCCGGCAGGGCTGGTGGGACCTGTCCGGTATCGTGCGCGGTTGTGCGACCGCAGAGGCGGGCGTGGGGTTGCTGATCGAGAAAGACCCCGCCTCGGCTGTCAGCCCCTACGTTTCCGGCACCCTGCGGATCGCGGGCGGCAGCGACACGTTTTGCGAATGGGCCGCCGACATTCAGGACGGGACGCTGGAGAACCTTCAGCTGAACTGCATTTCCAGTTACGCCTCGGGCGTCAGGATCGACGGTGGCGTGAGCGGATCGGCGTGCATTGCCTTGCAGACCGCGCCGGCCAGCGGCGTTGGGCTTGAGCTGGGTGAAACGGCACAGTTGAACGGTTTTCACCTGCTGCCCGGGTCGCGGATCAGCGGCGGGGTCAATGTCACCAACTGCGCCAGCTGCGTTCTGGAGTTTTCGCATCTGGTTGGCACCATCACCATCGGGTCGGGCAGCTTTGACAACACGCTGTACATCCCGAGGCGGCAAGGCGAGATCGTGACCTTCGTCAACAACCGCACCCAGCAAGACAACAAGATCATCTTCCGTGGCGCCTATACGCTGGCCGAAATGAACGACCTGAATGGTGGCGCACCGTTCAAGGGCATGGAAGTCGAGCAATGCCAGGACTATGGCGGCGCCCGGGCCTATTTCAACGGCGAGGTCTGGGTGCCGTCACATGGCCTGCTGGCGACGGGGACCGTGACGATCACCAGCGGCAACACCAACGCCAGCGAGGCGCATGGGCTGCCCTATGATCCGGGCAACGGCGCGTTGACGATTTTCCCGGAGGGCACCTGGGGCAGCGCCACGAAATGGTGGGCGAATGTGACCGCAACGAATGTCGTCGCGCTGGTGGATGTGGACCCCGGCGCGGATGTGACGTTCCGCTGGACCCTGCGGGATCTGTGACCGATGGACTGGATCGCCCTGATCGACATGCTGGGGGGTGGCCTGAACGCGGTGGTGATCGTGGCGCTGGCCGTGGCCTGGTGGATCGAGCGCCGCCGCGTCGATCAGCTGCAAGATGCGCGGTTCAACGATTTCCGCGAAATGATGCAGGTCACGGCGGACGGGTCGCGCACCATGGAAGAGGCCATTCGCGCGCTGGAGCGCGCAGCGGGGGACCGGCGATGATCCGTGACCTGTTCCGCAGGCTGACCCCTGCCAGCACCAAGCGCGCCCGCTTCGACAAGGAAGAAGCGGCGCGGCGCGAGCAGATCGAGGCGGCCAAGGCCGCGATGCGCGACCGGCAGGACCGGTTGCTGCGCCTGACACTGGAACTCAACGACAGGAGGCCGGACGATGTGCGGTGAAATCTGCGCCGCCACGGGCGACTGGATCAGCTTTGCGTCAGGTCTGGCGCTCATGGCCCTGGGTTGCCTGGTCGTGGTGGCCTACCGGCCAAAAGGCAGCCGGAACCGCCCGGAGCGGACGCTGGCGCTGGCCATTTTCCTGGGCTTTCTCGCCCATGGCGGCAACGCCTTCTACTGGCAGGTGCTGGGGCATCCGCTGGTCTATTCGGGGCTTCTGACCATCGAGGGGCAGCGGAACCTGGGCGATTACCTTGACCTGTTTTTCAAGGGCGGCGGGGCCGTGGCCGCCTACCTGCATCTGCGCGCGCTCTGGCTGAGCCTGCCGGCCGGCGAGCGGCACCAGTGGCGCACCCTTGAAATGGCGTTTTACCCGCACCGGATGCTGGCGCTGCGCCGTGGCCTGAAGCAAGACGAGGACTGAGCGATGATTTATCAAGGCAAGGCACGATACCCGGTCCACGAGGCAGTTCTGCACACCTCGGCCACGGCGGCGAATTGGGATCTACGCCTGAGCGATCAAGAAATCCTCGATGCGTTCTGGCGCTGGCACGTGGTTCAGAAGGGCTGGCGCAAGATCGGCTATCACCGGATCATCCGCACCGATGGCCGGCTGCTTTGGGACACCAGCCTGCTGCGCTCGCTGTCCGAGATTGGCGCCCATGTGAAAGAGCGCAACCGGGGGACCATCGGGATCTGCCTGATCCCGCTGCGCGAGGTGCCCTCGGTTCTGCGGCATCGCGCCCGGTTCGAGGATTACTACACCGAGGCGCAGCGCGTGGCCCTGCAAGACTACCTGGCCGAGCTGGGCGAGCTGACCCCGCTGAAATGGGTCACGGGCCACAACGATTACACCGACCACAAGAGCTGTCCGGGCTGGCGCGTCGATCAACGCGACTGGCTGGCCGCGTGACCGGGCGGCTGCGGTTGGTTCTGGCCGGGGCGGCCGGGGCGGTGCTGCTGCTGGTGGCGGTCTATGCGCTTGGCGGGCGTGCCGCCCGGCTGGAGGTCGAACGGGACGCGGCGCGCGGCCGCGTCGAGACGGTGAAGGACGCAACGGAGCTGCATGATGAGACTGACGATCTGGCGCGCGATGGGGATGCTCTGCGCCGTGAGCTGGACCGCCGCCTGTCCCGGCCCGGTCCAGACTGACGCGCTGTTCCGCGACGTGTCGCGCCGGCCGCCCGACGCCCGCCCGGAGACAATTGACGCGCTGGTCGAAGATCCCGATTTCGGCGCATGGGTGATCTACCAGGACCGCGCCTGCGACCGCTGGGGGTGCGTGGAGTAGCGGGTGGGGTGGTGTAGGGTTGGGCAAGAAAATTGCAGACGCGCGGCTGGGTTTTGGAAGTGACGCGTAGGGGGGAACGGGGGGCAGGCTCTTGGTGATCGCGGGGCTGTTAAGGGGGCGAAGGATAGAGTTGGTTGGAGGGGGTCGCTGGCCCTATAGGACCAGCCGGTGAGCCACTATGCCGCCCTACTGAAGGCGGCTCACCCACGAAGGGCCCAATTTTTGCCTCGCGCGCGAAACACAAAGTAGACGGTTGTGTCAAGGTCATGGGATGTGCAATAAAATTTGCGAGGGGTCATCATGTGTCGAAAATCCTGATGAGGTCAGGAGAACGTCGATGAGCGTAGACTGCTAGACAGTCCTAGATACATGGGGCTCCTCTCATTTCCTTGGTTTTCTGTTCCAGATCTGGAAGTCTTTTTTAGATTTTGGGCTGTCTGTGTCGTAACTTTTGAGACCAGATCGCTCAAAGACATAGTTTGCTATTTCAACCTTGGCCGCTCTTGCGCCAGTCTCAAGGTGGCGTTTGTTTTTGTAAGAGGCTACCGCACCAAGAATAATATCGTTCAGTTGAAGCAAGTCCTCCTTCTTGGAGTCCCTCGCTGTTAGAATTCGAACTGGGCCGAACGTAAGCTTGTAGTCTTTGGCCGCGCCTGCGTTTAATATCCGTTGCAGCTTTTCGAGCGGTGTCGTGCTCAAGCGACGGTCAAGGCAAATATACAGTGAAGCTACATCACCGTACCAACCAATAACCTGATGCAATAACATCTGATAGTAAAGCTTGGAGACACCGATGTCGGCGTCTCCATCGTTAAACCTGTTATGATCCCACATATGGTTGTCGAACGTGGTGGCCCTAAAAGAAGCCGCTCCACGCGCCGTAAACTCAAAAAAAAGATCAACGAATGCCCTGTAGGCTTCGATTTTTTGATTGGAAATCTTGCTCCATTTCAGTTCTGCGAACATTGAATGTTCTTCGCGAAGCCTCTGCATCCTATCGTACAGGGACTCCATGAATGCCCTGCGCACAATTGTAGCTCCGACGAGCATGTGCCGATCATTGCTTATCCCACTCTCATCGGCAAAAATGGAGTAGTCTTGAAAAGGGATGCTTGGCTTATAATGGTCGTACATAATGCGAGGAGAGCGCTTTTGGCAGAGAAGAGTCAACCGCGCTTGGGCAATGGCCGGGCTTGTGACCGCTGGGGCGAGTGAGGTTTGGGCTGTAGGCGGATGCTCATGAACTTAGGTTGGATGCGCGGGTTTCTGGGTGAGGGAGGGGTGCTGGTCGCAGAATAATGCTGGCCCCGAAGGGCCAGCGATAGCCTCACACAGCGAAGGGCTTCGGAAGAAGGTAAGGAAGGAACTCAAGAGCTTTCGGGTCCTTTTTTTGGAAGTATCCCTCGGCTTTCTGGGGCACCCAGATCTCAAAGAAGTGTTCTCGAAACGGTGGCAAGAGCTTGTTCGGATAGGCTTTCGGCCAAACTATTCTACCGTCCTCGAAGGTGTGCCGGTAGGTCGGCAACTCGTCAGTGTTTACGCCCATTTCGTCACGAAGGAACTTACAGAACATTCGCCCTTCCGAAATGTCTGGCAGAAGGTTCTCAGGGAGAACATAGCCGCGCGCCTCCATCGGACCAATGAGCCCGATCATCAATTCTTGTAACATGGACCAATGTCCGTACGGGACGTTCTGCAAGTTGGTAGTGTAGCGGCGCAGGTGGTAGCTATAGGCCGGTTGCTGGTTTGTCCCGCTCAGCCAGTCGTAAACCCACTTGCTGACTTTCACTGCAAACTCGGGCGAGAGCCATTGCGCGAGATGAATGGCAACTTGAGGGTGAACCCAAGTGCCCTGTGTATGGGGAGCACCACCTATCACAGACTTTACGAGGACCGATATCGGAATTCCGACATCGTTTTCGAGGGCTGTCAGGAACGCAGTTGTTCCGGCGTTCTCGCGATAGTGCCCCCACGATTTTCCCGCGATTCGGCACATAGCGGTGGCGTTTATGTAGCCGTCCGTCGATCTCTGTTGGACGGGTTCGCCTCGCACCTCGTGCTCGATCAGCTGCATGCTGTATTGGACATTCAGCCGTCTGACAGCTTCTCTTTTCTCCGGGCTTACCGGACCGATGTTACTCATCACAAAGCCTTTCTGCGACAATTTGTGCTGCAGCGCGGCTTGACGGATCTGACACTATTCGTCATATCCGAGGTACAGGGAGCCCCACGCTGCAGGCGTGTATTGAGGTTTCAGCTTGAAGGGGTTGGTGTGGAAGTCGCCCCTTCAAGCTCCTGTGATTCATTTTTTACCAGTTTCGGATTAGTCAGGGCAAGACCTCCACTGTTGGGTGTTTTTTTTCTTGTTTCGTAATGGTTTAGAAATATTGCCGCTTTACTCTTTGCTGATCCGGCCGATGTTTTGCTGATTCACTCCGGTCAGTTCCCTCCGGGCCGCGGATGCAAGGAAGGACGACCTGGTCATCTTGCGCGCTTTGGCTGTTTCGTCGATCGCGCGCAGCAATCCACGTTCCAAGGTGATATTGACGCGCGCCGCGGCCGTGTCGGCGGGGATGTAGGGGACGGGCATCAGCACGGCGCCAGTCGCCAGTTCTTCGGCAACTTCCGGCCTTTGGCGGATCTCTTCCAGCGAAGCTGCCTCGACATCCGGTTGATCTTCAAACCAGAGGTCAAGCGCTTCCGCCGTGACTTGGGGGATCTGGTCCCAAGAGTCAGCGGCGGCAAAGGCGCCGGGGAGGTCGGGGAAGGTCAGGCCGTAGGCGCTGCCTTCGTCTTGGTGAACGATCGCTGTGTAATAGCGCATGATAAGACTCCGAACGTGATGTTGGAGGGGCGATGGACAGACTGATTGGACTGGTTGACCGGGCTAAAGAAGCCCGGCCATTTTGTAGATGCTTCTGACGGTTCCGATTGGCAGGTCTTTCTTCGGGTGCGGGACAATCACGGTCATGTCGTCTTTCCGAAGTTTGTGGTGATCGCCTTTGATCGAGACCACCTCGAAACCTGCGCCTTTTAGAACCTTCAGCAGCTTTCTGGAGTTTGTTTCAAGCTGCATCGCCCCTCCTTTCGTGTGTATATAGATACACCGATTGATGGGTGATGTAAATAGGCTGGTGTAAATAAATACACACTTTCCGAGGCGGTGCGGGCGCTGTTTCGGAAGTCCCGCAGTCAGGGTTGATTGATCGTCCAACCTTGACCGGCTCACCTCAAAAAGGGCCGCTGGGAAGCTGGCGCCGTGCTTTGCGTTTGTGGAAAACCATCGGTGGCGGTCCCCGGTGGTCGGTTTCCACGCGCCGGGTAAGCCATTGATGGCTCGTGCGAGTTTTGGTTTCCGGATAGCCGAAATTTCCCCATGTTTTTAGGATTTTAGGAAGTCCTGCCGGGGTCGCCATATCTGCCATTTCGCTTTGAAAACTGATCGTTTTTCGCCACCGGCTAGGGGCGGCGGCGCAGCATTGCTTTCGTGCGCGGCGAATAGATTGGTCAGGGGAACAGCAGGCTCGGCAACCATGTGACGATGCCGGGAACCAGCATGCAGGTGATCAGCACAGTCAACTGGATCAGCACGAATGGACCGACCGAGCGATAGACCTCGACCATCGAGACATCCCTGGGCGCGACTGCTTTTAGATAGAACAAGGCAAACCCATAGGGCGGCGTCTGGATGGCGATTTGCATGTTCAGGATCATCAGGATACCGAACCAGACCGGATCGAACCCAAGTGAGACCGCGATAGGCGTGTAGATCGGGGCGCAGACGACGACGATGATGAACTCGTCGATGAAAAAGCCCATGATCAACATGCTGACCTGCATCAGGATGATGACCATGATCGGATCGACGCCAAGGTCGCCTGCGAACTCGCGGAACAACCGGCCGCCGCCGCTGAACATGATGTAATTGGTAAAGACGGTTACGCCGATCAGGATCCAGACGATAACGCCGGTCAGGCGCATGGCCTCGACCGACGATTCTTTCAGGACGGAAAAACTGTAGCGGCGATAGATCATCGCAATGCCGATGGCGGCCACGGCCCCAACGGCACCCGCTTCGGTCGGGGTGGCGATGCCGCCCAGGATCGAACCGAGCACGATGATGATCAGGCCGAAGGCCATTGCGCCATCGCGCGCGGCAACCAGTTTTTCCCTCGTGCCGCCGAGGACTTCGCGGGGCAGGGGTGGCCCGGCCTCTGGATTGATCCGACAATAGATGACGACGTAAAGGATGTAGCACGCGATCATCAGAGCCGCCGGCCCAAGGGCTGCGGCGAACATCTGGCCGACCGAGGTCTGTGTGACCGATGCAAAGACGATCATCGGCACGCTGGGCGGTATCAGAATGCCCAGACCTCCACCGGCCATGATCACCCCAAGCGCAAGCCGGCGGTCATAGCCACGGTCGAACATGGGTTTGAGTGCAACCGTTCCGGCCGTCATGATCCCGGCACCGACAATCCCCACCATCGCGCCAATCAGACTGCACACAAGGATGACCGCAATGGCAAGCCCGCCTTTCAGGCGTCCTGCCAATACGTGGCCTGCGTGGAACATTGCTTCGCCCAGGCCGGAGCGCGTCAGGTTCTGGCCCATGAAAACAAACATGGGGATCGACAACAGTAGGAAAGAATCGACGCTGCTCTTGGCGGTCGTGGCCACCAGTTGGAATGCTTGCGGCCCCCAACTGAAATAGGCCAACCCCATGGCCATGCCGCCGAACAACAACCCGATCGGGCCGCCCGAGATCAGTGCCATCAGGCCAAGCCCCAAAAGAATGAGGAGGATTTCTTCGGGACTCATGCCTCAAGCTCCTTGCCAGTCAGCAGCATGACAAGGCTGCGGAGCGTATTCGCGACGGTTTGCAGAAACAGCAGCAGTCCACCAAGCGGGATCAGCGCAAGGAACGGGCCCAGCGGCAGCTGAGGGCGCATCGGGCGTTTCATTCCGAAGGAAAAGGCATCCATTGCGGCCAAGCTGCCGAAGTAGATAACCAGCCCAAGAAAGAACAAGACGACGGCCGCCACAAGAATGTCGACGCAGGCTCGGACACGCGCGGGAAACATGCTGTAGAACAGATCGACGCTGATGTGGGCCTTTTTCCGCATGGCGTCCGCACCTGCAACAAGACCGATCGCGGCGAACATGTATATGGCAGCTTCCTGCGCCCAACTGGTTGGGCTGCGAAAGACGTAGCGGCTGAACACTTCAACAAATAGCACCAGCACCATGAGCGGCAAAAGGAAGGCCACGATCAAACCTGTCTTCGCGCTGATCCAGTCAATTGCTCTGACCAGCCGCTTTACAACTTCCATGAGCCTGCCCCCGGTGCGTTCAAGTCGTCATGTTTCGAAAGAGGAACCGCTTTTGCAGGTCCGGGCTGTCCCGGCGGTTGGTGCCGGGACAGCCACTTTGCGTCAGGCGCGCATCCGTTTGACGAACTGGCGCTGGATCTCGATCAGGCGGGCGCTGAACGGATCGTTGGCGGCATATTCCTCAAGGACGGCGTCGCCCGCAGCCGCCCATTTCTGTTGATCCTCTGGCGACAGGGTCGGGCCCCATTTCATGCCTTTCGAGGCCATTTCATTGACGGCCTCGGACACCCATGTGGTCGATTTGTTGGCCTGATCGATGCCATGCACCAAGGAGCCGTTTTCAAGGATCGACTTGAGGTCGTCAGGCAGGCTGTCAAAACGTGCCTTGTTGGCGATTGTCGGTGCGACCTGAGCGCCCGTCAGCGGGTGCGGGCAGATATAGGCGGCCTGTTCGAACCATGCGCCATCCCGATAATCGATGAGATTGGAACTCGCCGCGCCATCGATCACGCCGGTTGCGAGGCTGGTATCGAGTGGGAGGAATGACGGTGAAATGCGCCGCGATTGTTGGCACGGGGCTGATCGGGCGGGGCTGGGCGGTTGTCTTTGCCCGCGCGGGATGGGCCGTCCACCTTTGGGACCACGATCCCAAAGCAGCGCGGCTCGCGTTGGCATCGGTTCACACCTCGCTGGCGGACCTGAAAACGGCGGGGATGTTGCCCGGCGGCGGCGCACAGATGGGCGATATCCACCTGTGCGAAACGCTCGCCGACGCGGTGGCAGAGGCCGCGTATATTCAGGAATGCGGTCCGGAAAACGCCGAGGTCAAGGCCGCGATGATCGCGGAAATTGACGCGGCCGCGCGGCTTGAGGCCCTGATTGGCAGTTCGACAAGCACCATCCCCGGTTCGCAGTTCCTGCAAGCGGTTGCTGGCCGGGATCGGGCCATGGTGGCGCATCCCGCGAACCCTCCACACCTGATGCCGGTGGTCGAGCTTGTCCCATCGGGCTGGCACTCTTCTGCCATCACGCAACGGTTCAGCGAGCTTTTGCAGTCGGTCGGGCAGGTGCCTGTGGTCGTCGAAAAAGAGATCGAAGGGTTTGTCATGAACCGCCTGCAAACAGCCGTGGTCAATGAGGCAGTCGCGTTGGTTGCACGGGGGGTCATAAGCCCCGAAGGACTGGATGCGGTGATGAAGCACAGTCTTGGACTGCGCTGGGCGTTGATGGGGCCGTTCCAGACCATGGATCTGAATGCGCCGTCCGGTTTTTATGACTACGCCAGCCGGTTTGGCGCTCACTATCAATCCATGGGCCGGGGGTGACCGTTGATGCACCATGGTCGGACGAGACCCTGAAAAAGATCGAAACCGCCTGCCGGTCGGAACGGCCCGCAGGAACCCTTGCGCGGGAAATGCAGCGTCGCGACCGGGCGTTGATGAAGCTGCTTGCCTTGAAATCGGAACTGGAGGCCCAATCATGACCGGCAAAGTCGTCATTACCTGCGCGATCACAGGGGGGATTCACACGCCCACGATGTCACCCTACCTGCCGATCACGCCCGACGAGATCGCAGCCTCGGCCATCGAGGCCGCCGAGGCCGGCGCGGCTGTCTTGCACATGCACGCCCGCAACCCCGACGATGGACGCCCGACACAAGATCCGGAACTGTTCATGCAATTCCTGCCAAGGATCAAGGAGTCCACCGACGCCATCGTGAAAATCACCACCGGCGGCGGCATTGGCATGTCGATGGAGGAAAGGCTGGCCCCGGCACACCGCGCCAAACCCGAGCTTGCCTCGCTCAACATGGGCTCGATGAATTTCTCAGCCGCAGCTGTCGCCGACAAGATCGACAACTGGAAATACGGCTGGGAAAAGCCCTACCTCGAAAAGACCTGGGGGACGATTTATCCCAATACCTTCGAGATGATCGAACAGATCATGCGCGACGTGGGGCAGGCGCATGGCACCCGCTTTGAGTACGAATGCTATGATCTGGGTCACCTGTACAACCTCAAGACGCTGGTAAACAAAGGCCTGGTCACCGGACCCTTCATGATCCAGGGGATTTTCGGAGTGACCGGAGGCATGGGGGCCGACCCCGAGAACCTGATCTATTTCAAGCAGACCGCGGACAAGCTTTTTGGGTCGGACTACAGGCTTTCGGCCTTCGCCATCGGGCGCGTCCAGATGAGCTTTCTGACCATGGCGGCCATCCTTGGGGGCAATGTGCGCGTGGGACTGGAAGACTCGGTGTATATCGGAAAGGGCGAACTGGCCGTTTCAAACGCCCAGCAGGTCACAAAGATCCGCGGCATTCTGGAAGACCTCGGGCTGGAGATCGCGACGCCCGACGAAGCGCGCGCCGCGCTCGCGCTGAAGGGGAAAGACAAGGTCGCGTTCTGATCCGCGACCGGCGCGGGGCCGGCCCTTATGGGTCGGTCCCGATGTCCACTTGAGCGGACAGTATTTGGTCAAGGACGGGGCGCAAAAGGGCACCCATGTGCCTTGCGCCCTCAGGCGTCAGATGCGTGCCATCGAAGGTCAGCGGCGTTCCATCGGCATCCGCATTGGTGCAGGTTTCATAACTTGCGCAAAGCAACTTCTGAAGATCGACATAGTCGGCATGTGGTGGGATGGTTTGGCTCATCTCACGACTGACCTCGGCCAGATCGAGGGGAAGATCGCGTTCGCCAACCAGCGCAGCGACCCCGCCCGAAAAGAACCGGTGTGTCGAGCGCAGACCAAAGTGTTTCCGGCCAAAGACGACGATCCTTGCGTCTGTTGCCTTGGCCATCGCGTCAAGGGACGCGGGCAACAGGGGGGCCGACCACGCGTTCCACGACGAAACGAGCCACACCTGGTCCGCCTGACGCAACCGCGCCGCCAGACGCGGATCATCATAGTCCGACGCTTTTGCGCATCGCCGACGGTCGGCGGCATCCTGATAGGTGGCCAGATCCTCCAGCATCAGATTCCCGCAGCGGGCCGAGATATGGTAGGTCGAAAGTTCCAGTTCCTTGTCCAGCCCGATCTCGTAGATCGCGTTTACAAGGTCCTGCCCGTAGGAATCGCCGATGACAAGGATCTTGGGTTTGGCCGTGTCGTCGGGAAAAGCCCGGCCACGCAGGGCATTGAACCGTCCCGGTACATAGTCCTTGCCGTCGATGAAACTGCTCAGCACCTTTCGTTCGGCGGGACTGTGGCGAAATTCCCAGCCGTTGTTGGCCGTCAGCGACAAGCCAAGCAATGCAAACCCCGCAAGCGATACTGACGCATATTTCAGAACCTGCGCCCTCGACAGGCCCGAAGTTTTCTTGCGGAAGGGCTGTTCGATGTATTTCCAGCTGAGGAAGGCCATGGGGAACGTCGCGACGGCCGCGACGATCACACCGATGGTGTCGTCTGGGAATACGTGTTTGTAAAAGACGATCAGTGGCTGGTGCCAAAGGTAGGCGCTGTAGGAAATCAGCCCCAGCAGGACCATCCATTTGCGGGTCAGAACCGCATGAACAAGGGTTCCGGGTCTGGCGAACAGAATGACCAATGCGGTTCCGGCGCAGGCGGGCAGCGCCAGAAGGCCCGGAAAGGGCTGGCTTTCGTCAAGAAAGGCAATGCTCAGCAGGATCGCAAGCAAGCCCAGTGCCGACAAAAGGTTGTCAAGGACAGGGCGGTCGGACGATCCGGCCGGCCGAAAGAAAAACACCGCCACCGCGCCGATCAGCAGTTCCCATGCCCGCAATGGAAACAGGTAGAAGGCGGCCGAAGGACTGATGTCCATGGCCGCGACCGTCAGCCCGAAACTCAGGATGCCAACCGCGACCATCGAGATCAGCAGGACCCGGCGCCCGAACTTGAAGATGAAGGCAAGAGCAAGCGGGTAGAAGATGTAGAACTGTTCTTCGACCGCAAGGCTCCACGTATGGAGAAGCGGGTTGAGCTCGGCGTTGTTGGCGAAATAGTCGATTTCCCGCCAAAAGAACATGTTCGACACAAAGGTCATTGTGGCCGTGACGCTAAGCCCGAAGGTGCGCAGATCGTTCGCCGGCAGCAACGCCAGAGCGGCGATCGACGAACAGGCGACAACGAATAGCAGTGCGGGCAGGATGCGCCGGGCACGGCGTTCATAAAATTCCGCGATCGTATACTTTCCAGACTCCAGGTCCGACAAAAGCAGCGAGGTGATCAGAAACCCGCTGATCACAAAGAAGACATCGACCCCGATAAATCCGCCCGGTGCAATGTCATGTGCGGCGTGGAACGCGATGACAGGAACCACGGCAACGGTTCTGAGCCCATCAATGTGAGGCTGGTACTTCATTTGGTTCGCCTGGAATTGCAGAATCGAGAAAAAATGTAGCGGTCTTTGGTGACCGCCGTGTCACAACGCGCGGCGGTTATTGCACGCAAGTTGGATGATCGCAAAGACAAACCCGGGAATGCCAGGGCGCGATGCCTGGATTGCATCCTCAAGCTGCTTTTGGACCTAAAGGTGTGCGGGTTCCTGGCTGGGCCGTGGTCAGGTCACTTCATGTCATCATTTGTTGCACGCCCGGTCAGCGCCTTGAGGGTTTCGATGTGTTCTTGGATCACAAAGCGCGCGCCAGAGGCTGTCAGGTGGCCATAGTCGAACTGCATCGGTGCCCCGTCAGGCGCAACAAGATGGCAGGTTTGGTCGGGACAGATGGTGCCGAGAACATCGACATAGGTCGCCCCGGAGGCTTCCGTGGCTTGGCGCATCACATCGTTGATGGCGGTCATGCCGGGTTTCCGAACCGTATCAAAGTCGACGTGGTCCCCGGTAAGTTCGCTCCGCGCGAGAATTTCGGGAAAGACGCCATCGTATTCAACGGTGGGGCCAATCACCACGACATGTTCCGCCAAGGACGACAGCCGCGACAGGGTCGGGGAGACAAATGGCATTTCTGCCTCACGCCACCGCCCGGCAAGGACAACAAGATCGACATCGTTGGCGGGAAGGAATTCGGTGAAGACCCACGAACGAAGGTCGGTGCATCTTGGTGCCCCTTCTGCGTCCAATAGCGCGCGGCAGCCAGACGACGTCGCCTGCATCACGTGTGCCTCCGGCAGTGCCGTGTTCAGGGCGTTGCGGTATTGGGCGGCATGACTGTCACCGATCAAAAGCACATTTATCTTTTGCGGATCAGGGGTTGCGCATCCGGGTTGGTCAAAAGCGTCGAACGAGGCGTCGGATTGCGTGATAAAGCAGGTTCCGGTGCGGAACTGATCCTTGTGATCGGGCCAGCTGCGGTAGTCCGCATAGGATGCGATGCGGCTGACATTGTCGGGAAAGCTGCGCAGGGTAACAAGGCCGGACATTCCCAGCCATCCCAGACCGCCAAAGGCGACCAGAACGATCAGGCCGCAAAACGTGACCTTGGCCGGGGCGAATGCGCGGGCACGCGACGTGCGAAAGGGGCGTTCGATCCCGTAGGTGGACGCCACGGCCAAGGCAATCGACAAAACGGCAAGAAAGGTCATTTCGGTCAGGGACAGATGTTCGCCCGAATGTGCTTTCCAGAAGACGATGACCGGCCAGTGCCAAAGGTAGAGGCTGTAGCTGACCTTGCCGATCTCGACGAAAAGCCGGGAAGACAGCAACGCTCCGACCGGTCCGCTTTGGCCCCAACCGATCAAGAGCGCGGCGCCAAGGACCGGGGCGATGGCATTCCAGCCGGGGAAGGCAGAGGTCCGGTTCAGCAAGACCATTGGCAGGATGGTCAGGGCCAGACCGAACAAGCCGACGATCCAGCCTTTTTCGAATTTCGGGGCAAGCTGTCTTTGCGCGAGTATTGCCAGCAGCGAGCCGATGCCCAACTCCCAAGCCCGCGGTGGCAGCAGGTAGAATGCCGTGGGTTGGTCCTTGATGGTCAGCACGATGCAGCCCGCAAGCGACAGAACGATCAGGCCAATGACGATCTGGATCATGTAGCGCTGGGCGAATTTCGCGATGGCAAAAAGAAGTGGCGGGAAGAAGATGTAGAACTGCTCTTCGACGGCCAGCGACCAGGTGTGCAGCAAGAGTTTCGATTCCGCCGGCGCGGTAAAATAGCCGGCGTCGGCCCAGAAGTAGAAGTTCGAAATGAAGGCCGCCGCGGCGATGATCGATTTGCCGGTCTCGACCCTTTCGGCCTCGAAGAACAGCAGGCCGGACAGGAAGAATGTGGCCAGCAGGACCACCGACAAAGCGGGCAATATTCGGAGAATGCGCCGCTTGTAAAAGTCCAGCAGCGAATAACGGTCTTTCTCGATGTCTTCGAGAAGGATGCTCGTGATGAGAAATCCGCTGATGACGAAAAAGACATCGACGCCGACGTAACCTCCGGGGAACAGCGGGCTTCCGAGGTGGAAAATGACGACGGGCAAAACGGCAACTGTTCTGAGCCCATCAATGTGAGGCTGTTACTTCATCAATCATCCTCGGCGAGCAAATGTCTTGTCGGTCGTAGAGCCGATTGGCCCTGCGATTGCAACGTGTCTGCATGGCCGGACCCAAGAAACAAAGCCTGCGGGCCAGTTGCGCGGGGGCCCCGCTGAAACCATGGTCATTCCACGTGCAGGAGAGATGCGCCGGGAGGGGTGGAAAGGCGGCGCAGCGCGTGCGTCGCCTTTCTTGTGCTGTGGCCGGGGTCAGAACGTCTTGGTCAGGCTGATTTTGAAGGTACGGCCCGGGGCCTTGCGCGTGGGCGAGGACAGGTGGCCGACATAGTCAAGGTCCAGCGCATTCTCGATCCCGAAGCGGACTTCGGTGCCGTCCATCCAGCCGGATTGTTCCGGGCGCCATGTTGCCCGCAGGTTATGAACGGTCGCCTTGGGCAGATCGGCACCAAGGGCGTCGCGCCGGTCGGCCGAATGCACGGCTTCCCAGCTGAGGTCGAGGGTGTCGCCCCATTTGCGGCCCAGCGTCACCTGCAAACGGTCGGCCGCCGTGTTGCGCCAGACAACCGCATCCACCCCCGGCGCGTATTCCTTGCCAGAGCCGATATGCCCTGCAACATCGACGTAGACCCCGGTTGCATGGCCGTAAGAGGCTTCAAGCTCGAACCCCCGCGTTTCGATCCGGTCGAGGTTCGTCGAGGTCGAACCAGAGGCGGTGTAACTTGTGATGTCCCACATGGTCGTGGCGTAGGCATTGCCGCGAAGGGTCAGGCTGTCGCCTGCGGCAAAAACATCGGCCCCGGTGTATTCCGCGCCGAATTCGAAGGTGTGTGATTTCTCGGTCGTGTGCATCCGGGCAAGCGCGGCGGCGCTGGCCCCCAGATCGTCGATGATCGGCAATCCCTCGGTGTAGGCAACGCTGCCAAAGACCGACAGGCCGTTGCCGAAATCATAGGCCAGGGCCAGTCCGCCCATCAGCGCATCATTGGTGAACTTTCCGTAGGTTGTCGCGCTTTCTATCATCGAGGTTTCATAGCGCAGCGCGGGTGTCACCGTGAACGCGCCCATGGTGATTTCGTCGACAAGGAACAGGGCGATGCGGCGGTCCGTCCCGCCCGGGGCGCTGGCGGCAGAGTTGTCCTTGCGGTCGCGTTTGATGAATTCGACGCCCGTCAACAGGTCATGTTCCATGGCGTCGGATCCGAACAAAGACCTGTTCGACAGGGTCAGCTTGCTGGTCTGGTAACGCTGGTCGGCGTTTACCGTGCTTTCCAGAAAGGCGAAGGTCGGAGTGCCTTCCAGGGGCGACGATCCCGGCACATAGTCATATTCGATGATTTGATCCGCATAGGACAGGTTCAGGCGCAGGTCGATCAGGTCGCTGGCCGGGTTGTAGCGATAGTCGATCACGGCCTGCCTAGTATCGGTCAGCCGGTCGACATTGCCAAAGGTGCCGCCGGTGGTGGCGAACTGGTCATAGGGCACATCCTTGTCGTCAGCCACGGTCTGGGAATAGCTGAAGGTCAGTTCATGCGCGTCGGCCTCGCCAAAGGTGAACTTGGCCTTTGCCAACCCCGAGGGCGTGCGAAAGGCGCTGTTGCCGATGGTCCTGCCATCCCCTGCTGTCAGGTCGTCCTGATCGCGGATTGTGTAGTTCAGCAGGAACTCGGCCCGGCGGGTCGGTTGCCAAGCCAGCGTCGAGGAACTGACCACACCACCGCCGTTCGAGCTGAACTCCAGCGTTTGGGATCCGGCCAGCCCCGGTTCGCCGCCGGTGAAATCCGAAGCATCCTTGCTTTCAAGCCGGACGACACCGCCGATGATCCCGGACCCGTAGGCAAAGCTGCCGATGGTGCCACGCAGGACTTCGGCCTGTTTGTACAGCAGGGGGTCGGTGAACAGCTGGGTGCCGATCCGGTACAGTTCTTCGGATCCCACAGCCGCGCCATCCACCAGAACGGCAATCTTTTGGTCCGACCCGTAGGTCGTGTTGGCGCCAAAGCCCCGGATGTTGATTCCCGACCCTTGCGGCGTGGTGCCGTTGACCAGGGTGACACCGGGGACCGAGTCGATCAGCTGGGCCACGGTGCTGGCCTGCCTGTCCTGAATTTCGGTCTCGTCGATAACGGTGCGTGACAGGGCGGTGCCAAAGCTGAGATCGCGCTTGCCTGCGGTCAGGATCAAGGTGCCAAGAAAACCGGGGTCTTCCTGCGCCGTGGCGGGGGCCGTCAGCGACAGGCAGGCCAGCGCGGTTGTGCCGCGCAAGAAATGGGTGAGCATGGGTGCAGTCCTTCATGTCCATGGGTCTGGGCCGTGGCTTGCGAAGGGCTGGCGCGGGCGAATTGTTGCCGATGCGATAAATCTTATCGTGACGGGTTGCAGGGTTACGATATCCAGACTAAAACAGTCAAGTAATTAGCGTAAGCCACGCATACCTTGGGTGTGCGAAGCCAGCAGACCTTCCCAACCCCGAGGATGTCATGACCGAGCAGCTTGCGCCGTCGCCAGCCGAAATCCGCTCCGCCGCAGCGGAAAACCCGAAACTCCGTGCCCGCGATCTGGCTTCAAAGCTCGGCATCGCCGAGGCTCAGCTTGTCGCCGCACGTATCGGTCAGGGCGTGACCCGCATCGCGGCGCATCCCGATGTGCTGATGCCCGCCGCCGGGCGGCTGGGCGAGGTCATGGCCCTGACGCGAGTCGAGGCCTGTGTTCACGAAAAGGTCGGGCGCTATTCCAATTACCACCCGGGCGAACATGCGGCGATGGTGCTGACCGAAGAGATCGACCTGCGGATCTTTCCGTCCCATTGGGTCCATGCTTTCGCGGTGGAAGCGCCGGACGGGGAGGGCGGCACACCGCGCCGGTCCTTGCAGATCTTCGATGCAGCCGGGGATGCGATCCACAAGATCCATCTGCGTGAGGGGTCGGCCCATGCGGACTGGGCCTCGCTGGTTTCGGATCTTGCGTCGGAGGATCAGTCCGAAGGGCAGGCGGTTCAACCACGCCAGCCGACGGAGGCGCCGAAATCGCGCCCTGACAAGCTGGACGTCCTTCGGCAGGAATGGGCGCGGCTGACCGACACGCACCAGTTCCTGCGCCTGTGTTCCAAGCTGAAGATGAACCGGCTCGGGGCTTACCGCATCGCCGGGGCTCCGTTTGCGCACAGGCTTGCCCCGCAGGCCACCAACCTGATGTTGCACGCGGTGCGCGACGCCGGGATCGAGGTCATGGTCTTTGTCGGCAACCGTGGCTGCATCCAGATCCACTCTGGCCCATTGGAGACCCTTCACCCGATGGGGCCGTGGCAGAACGTGATGGATCCTGACTTTAACCTGCACCTGCGACTGGACAAAGTGGCCGAGCTTTGGGCCGTGGAAAAACCGACGCAGCGCGGCCCGGCCATTTCGGTCGAAGCCTTCGATGCCGAGGGCGGGATCATCTTTCAGATTTTCGGTGTCGGAAAGGAGGGCCGCGATTCCCGTCCCGCTTGGGGCCGGATTGTCGAGGCGCTGCCAGTTCTGGACGAGGTGCCGGCATGACCTGCACGTCTGCATCCCGGAGCATTGCCCTGTTCACCGGGCTGTCGACCGCGATCTTTGGCGCGCTTGTCGCCCTGACCGTTTCGGCACAGCAACCGGACCCGAAACATCCGACAGCGGACGTGCTGTCCATTGGCGGGTCGGTGACAGAGATCATCGTTGCGCTTGGGCAACAGCATCGCCTGTTGGCGCGGGACACGACCTCCAGCTTTCCGCCGGAGGTGACGCATCTGCCGGACGTGGGTTACATGCGCGCGCTGTCTCCCGAAGGTGTGCTGTCTGTCGGGCCGTCGCTGATCTTGTCGGAAGAGGGGGCGGGGCCACCGGAAACACTGGATGTGATCCGTGCGGCAGAAGTGGACTTTGTCGAAGTGCCCGATGCGCTGGATGCCGAGGGGATCCTGCGCAAAATCGCAGTCATCGGAGATGCGCTGGGCGTTCCGGACCGGGCCGAGACATTGGCACAGGAGGTCGGCCAAGCGCTGGACAGGGCGCGCGCCCAAGCGGATGTGGCACCTGCGGATCGCAAGCGCGTGCTTTTTGTGCTGTCGACGCAGGGAGGCAAGATCAACGCCTCGGGCACCGGGACTGCGGCTGATGCGATCATCCGCATGGCGGGCGGTGTCAACGCGATCGACGCTTTCGACGGCTACAAGCAGCTTACGGACGAGGCAGTTGGCCGTGCTGCGCCCGACGTTATCCTGATGATGACACGGCAAGGCGATCATGCAGCCCCGGACGACGCGCTGTTTGACATGCCCGCAATCCGGTTGACCCCGGCGGCCGCGACGCGCTCTGTCGTGCGTCTGGACGGGTTGTTGATGCTTGGCTTCGGGCCGCGCACTGCCGAAGCGGTCGAGACGCTGCATGGTGCGCTGTACGGCGGCGCGGGATAAGCCGATGGCCGCACTTAGCGAACCACTGATGCCGCCACGCGACCGGCTGGACCGGGCAAGGTCGCTGCATGTCGTCCTGACTGGGGTCCTGTTGCTCTGTGCTTTGGCAAGCCTTCAGGTCGGGGCGGCGGATGTGACCCTGACGGCACTGCTGGGCAAACTGCTGAGCGGGGCGGACCTAAGTCAGGTCGAAAAGGTCGTCCTGTTGGACATTCGACTGCCGCGGCTTGCGCTGGGTGTCCTTGTGGGGGCGGCACTGGCGGTGTCCGGGGCTGCGATGCAGGGCCTGTTCCGCAACCCTTTGGCCGATCCAGGTATCGTCGGGGTCGGGGCCGGTGCGGGCCTTGGGGCGATCCTTGCCATCGTGCTGGGCGCGGCGCTCCCACCGTCCGTTCAGGCGGTCACGGGGGCGCATCTGACGCCTTTCGCGGCCTTTCTGGGGGGATGGGGCGCGACGCTGATCCTGTACCGCGTGTCGACTCGGCAGGGCCGGACTTCTGTGGCGACAATGTTGCTGGCCGGGATCGCGCTGGGGGCGCTGTCGGGGGCGTTGTCGGGCATCCTTGTCTACATCGCCGATGACCGGCAACTGCGCGATCTGACCTTTTGGGGAATGGGATCGCTTGCCGGTGCAAGCTGGGCCAAGGTTCTGTCTGCCGGGCCGCTGATCCTGCTGTCTATCGGCGCGGCCTTGGCGCTTGGGCGGGGGTTGAACGGGCTGGCGCTGGGCGAGGCGACCGCTGCCCATATCGGCATCAATGTTCAGCGCATGAAAAACATTGCCATCCTTGCCGTCGCGGGGGCGGCCGGGGCGGCGGTGGCCGTATCCGGCGGCATCGGGTTCATCGGCATCGTCGTGCCACACCTGCTGCGGCTGTGGTCCGGGCCGGATCACCGGACCCTGTTGTTGAACGCGGCGCTTCTGGGGGCCAGTCTCTTGATCCTGGCCGATGTGATTGCCCGCGTGGTGATCGCGCCTGCGGAACTGCCCATAGGCATCGTGACCGCCGTGCTGGGCGCGCCGGTGTTCCTTTGGATCCTTCTGCAACGCCGGGGGCTGGTCGATACATGACGCTGCACGCCGAAAACATCCGTGTGCGCTATGGTCGGCGCGAAGTCCTGCGTGGCGTCGACCTGCTGGCGCGCCCCGGAGAGGTCACAGCCATCGTGGGGCCAAACGGATCGGGGAAATCGACTCTGCTGGGCGCCATAGACGGGACCTTGCCGTATGAGGGGCGGGTTTCCCTGAACGGGCGCATAACGTCCGGGCAGGCCGCTCATGAACTGGCCGCGCAACGGGCGGTTCTGCCACAATCCTCGCGCCTTGCCTTTCCCTTTACCGTGATCGAGGTGGTGCGGATCGGGTTGCAATCCGGCACTGCCGGCGACCGTCCCGAGGTGCCGATGCAGGCGCTGGCCCGCGTGGGGTTGGCACATTACGCTGATCGGTTCTTTCAGGACCTCTCCGGCGGTGAGGCGCAGCGCGTCATGCTGGCCCGCGTGCTGGCACAGGTCTGGTCGCCGGTGTCAGAGGGCGTGCCCCGCTGGTTGCTGTTGGACGAGCCCGTTTCCAGTCTGGACATCGGGCACCAGTTGCAAGTCATGCAGATTGCCCGAGATTTCGCCCGGGCCGGAGGCGGTGTTCTTGCCGTGATGCACGACCTGAACCTGACAGCCCTGTTCGCTGACTGCGTCGCCGTGCTGGCCGAGGGGCGTTGCGTTGCCGCCGGTACTCCGACCAAGGTGCTGACGGATCAGATCCTGTCGCGCGCCTATGGGTGTTCCCTGCGCGTTTCGGCACCACCGCCGGAAGATGTGCCCTTTGTTTTGCCACATGCGGCGACGGCCTGATGAAAATGGCGTATTGTTTTTGTCAGGTATTGTTCGGGCGCGTGGCGAATGATACCACGCACCTATCCAGCCAGGGCCGCGGCCCCAGCCAATTGTCAATCCGATCGACGAGGGCTGGATGATCTCTTTTCTTAACAGGGCCGTGGCGGCAGTTTGCACCGCAACCTTTTTGGCCACACCGGTTTGGGCCGAAACCATGCAGGGCCCACATGTGGCGCTGGAGCTCAACGCGCTGGAACCGGTGGATGGTGCCTGCCGGATCAGCTTTGTGGTGCAGAATGGCCATGAGGCCGACATTGCGCAGGCGGTCTATGAGGCGGTCCTTTTTGACACCCAGGGCCGGGTGAACCGCATGACCCTGTTTGATTTCGGCGAACTGCCCGCGGCCCGCCCGCGTGTGCGCCAGTTTGTTCTGGCGGGTCTGGCCTGCGCGGATCTTGGGCGGCTGCTGATCAATGGCGCGGAAACCTGTGAAGGGACGGGCCTGCCTGGCGGAGCCTGCACAGACGGTCTCGACCTGCGCAGCCGTACCGACGTGGAGGTTCTGGGATGATCGCAACCCTGACGGACGCGCTGGTCCGCGTCTATGATTTGGGCGGTCCGGTTGTCGTAGTGCTGGGCGTGGTTTCGATCCTTGTTCTGGCCGTTGTCCTGTACAAGCTGTGGCAGTTCGCGGCGGCAGGGGTTGGACGGCACAAGGCCCTGCGCGAGGCGGTCGAAGCCTGGGACATGGGCAACCGATTGGCCGCGCGGCGACAGTTGGACCAGTCGCGCAGCTATCTGCGTCCGGTTCTGGCGATGGCCTTTGACGGACAGGCCGACGCTCAGCGGCTGGAGGCCGAGGCAGAGGCCCGGTTTGCCCGGTTGGAAACCGGGTTTCGCCTGCTGGATTCCGTGGCGCAACTGGCGCCGCTGCTGGGTTTGTTCGGGACTGTCCTTGGCATGATCTCGGCCTTTCAGGCGCTGCAATCGGCGGGCGCGCAGGTTGATCCATCCATCCTTGCGGGGGGGATCTGGGTTGCCCTTCTGACCACGGCTGTCGGGCTGGCCGTCGCCATGCCCACGGCCTTGGTGCTCAGCTGGTTCGAGTCGCGGATGGATGCAGAGCGCGTTCTGGCGCAAAAGGCATTGCGCAGCGTCCTGTCCCCGGCCGGGGCCGAACACGCCATGGCCGCGCCATCGGCGGTGCCCGCCCATGCGTAGGCGCAGGCCACGGCGCAGGTTGTCCATGACCTCGTTGATCGACGTGATCTTTCTGCTGCTGCTGTTTTTCATGCTGAGTTCGACATTTACCCGGTTTGGCGAGGTGGAGCTGGCCGCAGGGGTTGGATCTGGCGCTTTGTCCCCGGTCTCGCCGGTCTTTCTGCGCTTGGGGGAGGACCAGCTGAGTCTGAACGGCACGCAACATCCGCTGGCTGCCCTGCCGGAGGTCCTGCAAGCGCGTCAGGCGGGCGTCGCGGATGACCTGCCTGTCGTCGTGGCCTTGCAGGGCGGTGTCTCGGCGCAACGCCTGACCGATCTGCTGGCCGCATTGCGCGGGATGTCCGGCCTGCGCATCACCGTTCTGGGGGCAGTATGACCCGAGTAAGCCGGCACAGGTCAAACCGGGAGCCGACGATCGCGCTGATCAACATCGTTTTCCTGATGCTGATCTTTTTCCTCGTTGCGGGGACATTGGCGCGGCCGTTGGACAAGGAGTTGACCTTGGTGCGCACTGCCGCGCTGGAAGGCGCGCCGCCGCAAGATGCATTTGTCATCCATGCGGATGGGCGCATGGCGTGGCAGGGGGCGGCCGTCGCGGGGCCTGCCGAGGCAGTGGCCCTCTTGTCTGTCGAGGCGCGTGAGATCGTCCGTGTCGTGCCGGACCGCGCCTTGCCCGCCGAAGAGTTGATCCGTATTGGCCGCGCCCTGCGGCTGGCCGGTGCGGGAAAGGTCGTCATCGTCACCGAAAGGGGACTGGAATGATTGTGACGTCGCGTATTGCCAAGTTGGCCGCAGGCGCGGTGGCGCTGGCTGCGCACGGGGCCTTTGCGTTGACCCTTTCCGGGCCCGAGCCGGTGCGGACAGAGGGCGGGGCGGGCGGTGCCGAAGTGCGGCTTGGCTCTTCTTTTGCGGATATGGCGGTTGACCGGGTCGCTGCCGAAGCGCCTGTCGAGGTTGCCATGGCCAACGCGCCGGACCGGGCCGTGCCGCAACAGACCAGTGTGATGGCGCGACGTGTGACGCCGCCGCCGACTGCCGCCGCGGCGGTGCAAGCCGAGCCCGTCACGCCTGCGACACCCGCGCCAAGCGCCGCTGCCCCGGTTGCATCGTCGGCCCCGGCGGTCCTGCCGACACCGGCCGCACCTGCCGCTGACACGACCGAACGGATCACTGCGGACATGCCCCGCACGGCGGCTGTGTCCCGGTCCTTGCGCCCCCGGATGCGGTCGCCAGAGCTTGAGACCGCGAACAGGCCGAAACCGGCGCCACAGGGCGGTGGCGCCGCGCGCAATGCCCGCGCGGGCAAGGCTGCGGGTACTGAAAACGCCAAGGCGCTGACCAGCGGTGCCCCAACTGGCAAACCCGCGCCGGGAAATGCCGAGGCCAGCAACTATCCCGGTCAAGTGATGCGGGTGCTGTCCCGCGCCGGGCGTCCGCGTGTCAATACGCGCGGCGCAGCGCTTGTGTCCTTTACCATATCGGCCAGCGGCGGTGTGGCCTCTGCCACGGTTGCGCGCAGTTCTGGCTCGGCGGCACTTGACCGAGCGGCGATCCAGATCGTTCGCAATGCCGCGCCATTCCCCAGACCTCCGGCAAATGCACGCCGCAGTTTCTCGGTCGAGATCAAGGGACGCTAGAAAAACCGCGTGGCCCGCAGGCGGCATCAGGGCTTGGCAAGTCGGAAACGGCCATGAAATAACTGAAGACGTCGGGCCGGGAATGCGCCTTGTCTGGCAGCGTAGGCAGGCAAGAAGACCCGGAGGGCACATGGCTGAAACGACACCGGTCTTCGCAAGGGCCTGCAAAGGGGTCAGATCATGATCTGGTATGTCTTCAAGCGCGGCGTCGGCCTTGCATTGGTATTGGGGTTGATGGGCCTTGCCGGTCTTTATGCCGGGGTGGCGCAAACCCTGCAATCCAACGCGTTTGCCGATGCGCCCACGGTTGAAGGTCGGGTTGTCCGGCTGGAAAAGTTCTCGCGCACGCAGTCGGGCACAACCAGTACCACCTACCGCGTGACCGTCGTGGCGACGGGCGACCAGCATCGCGAGTCGGTCAACCGCGCCTTTTACGAGAGCCTCCGAGAGGGCCAGACCCTGCCGGTGCTCAAGCTGGAAGGCGACCCGCCGCAGTACCGGGTGGAGCCGGCACGCCTGAGGGCCTCGTCGATCTGGGCGCTGGCGATTGGCGTTCTGGCCGTTGCGGGGGCTGCGGCCCTCGGGCGGTTCGGGTGGCAGTCAGGCCGCCGTGCGTGGCGGCTGGACAGGCAGGGCGTGCGGACAGAGGCAAAGATCACCGAACTGGTGCAATCGGGGATTGTCCACAAGCTGGCCGTGTCCTTCGATGATCGCGCGGGGCGGCGGCAAGAGGTGCAGGTGGCCCGTATGCAGGGCGCATTTGCCCCCGGTGACACGGTTGAGATCCTCTACGATCCCGAGGCCCCCCACAACGCCCGGCTGGCCAATGCGCCGGGTTGATCCGTGACGTTGGCCCATCCCTGAACCGATAGGCACCCCGCGCAGAAGCTTCCGGCGGGGCGCGGTTTTTTCGAAAAGGCCTCAGCTGTAATGTTGGTTCGCCGTCTTTGCCACCGACTCCTTTATGGTTTTGTTGGCGGTTTCGCCACGGAAGCTGCGGATGACGATGCTGCCCTTGTGCAGCGTGTTGCAGTTGACCTTGGTCTTGTAGGCTTTGACCTTTACGTGGCTCGGCTTGTAGGGCTTGTGCTTTTTCTTGATATAGCCGCACTTCATCACGATGGTGCCTTTGCCCTTGGCGGCTTCTGTCTTGCGTTCGGTCAGGATGCTGCGCTCGGTCCTTGCCTCGTCGCGGGCCATGGCCGGGGCCGGAAGGATCGAGGTTGCGGCCAAAGACGCCAGTAGCGCCGCTGCTGCGAACTGGCGAAAGGTCGAAACGGTCTTTGTTGCAATGGTCATTGTCGTGTCTCCTGTCTGGATCTGATCGGGGCCGTTCTGGCCGCCGATGCCCAATGCACGGGGCGTTTCGAGCAGGAGTTTCGACGGGTAAGGAATGCCCGACCGGCGGCGGGTCGCCCGCCGTGCGCGCCGTCCCGGGCACGTCAACGGCGCGTCAATCCGAAAGGCTGAGGTTGTTGATGTGTGGCGACAACAGGCGAAGTAACAGCGGCTTGCCGCCCTTTTCCAGCGCGTCGATCATGCCGTCATGCTGTTCCACCAGCGATGAAAGGCTGGTGAATTCGACATTCGCGGCCTGCGCCAGCTGGAAATGCTGAAATCCGAAGGACAGATTGCGGTACTGTTCGTCGACAATGACATTCCGGGCCAGCCCCGCCAGAGTCTGGTGGAATTCGCTGTTCATGGTGCCCCATTCGACCGTCACGTTGCGCCGGGATGCCGACGCGATGGCGCGCATCTTGTCGTTCAGGCGGCGCAATTTGCGAATGTCCGCGGGGGGGGGTGCGGCGACAAAAACAGCCGCGGTTGGGTTCCTCGCGGACAAGGCGCGACGCCAGAAGCCGGGCGAGCGCCTCAAGCACGGGGATCATGCTGACGCCGTGCTGGTTGGCGATGGTCTTGGGGCGAATAGGTGCCCCGGGGGCAAGCTCGCCGCTAATGATTGCGTCATGGATCACGACCACCAGCCTGTCGACGAGGCTGCCCGTGTCGATTGCCTTGCTGTCCTGTTCGCTCAAACCCGGTCCTTTCTGCCGCTCCGATGTGCGGGCAGGTCTGCCCGCCCGACCAGCGCAAAGCCGATCACACGCCGCAAACGCGGCGATCATCCGCCGTTGGTCATGCTGCCAATCCGTTCACCTTCGGCGAAGACGTCGTACCAGACCGTATGCCCGGCCCGCGGTGTCTCGTCATCCAGTTTGTGCCGTCTTGGCCCCTCGTCGCGGATCCGGCGCAGCGCCCGGATCCCGATCATGTCGTATCCAAGGCCGAGATCCATGGAGCGATCCAGCCGGACCTCGAAGGGATTTGTGTCGTCATCGGTATCTCCGCCAAATGACAACAACCCGCTTTCGAGCCGTTCCACCGGGTTGGGATTGCCGGGGCCTATGCCTCAGGGCGCGCCAGCCTCGCGCATGATGTTCCACGGGTCGGCGCCCCGGCGACCGTCCATCAGGTAAAGCTCGAAGCCGTCCTGATTGGAGTAGCCGGAGCGGGCGATCCTGACCGGGATGCCCCGGACCGAGGGCGCGACGATATGGCAGCCCCGCATAAGGTAGTCGACCCGCGCGCAGCCTCGATGTCATGTGCGGCCCAGTCCGAAAATGAGATCGCCAGCGACGGCGTCCGACCTTACTGTTCGCGTTTGACGACCTTGCCATCGGGAAAGCCGAAACCGGCGCAGAACAGCGGGCCAAGCGGGGAGGGGGCAACATCCTGTCGGTAGATGACGGTTTCCCCCTCGACCGTGACCTCGGGAACATTGTCCCAGTCGCCCTGTTTGAAAGTGTCGGCATGCAAGAAGGCGATATGCGTCAGGTCCAGCACGTTTTCGCGGATCAGCACCCAATTGGCGTCGACCTCCATTTAGCCGGTGACGAAGGACCAGCCGGGATCGGTGGTATCGGCCATGTCGACGGGTTCGTGATCTATGGCCTCGGGATCACCTATCCAGATCCACAGAAAGGCACCGGATTGGCGCAGGGGATAGCTTTGGACCCGCGCGGATTTCGGGACGCTGGCCTGGGTCGGAACCTTGGTACAGCCGCCGTCGGCGCCAAAGGCCATGCCGTGACAAGGGTTGACCAACTGGTCGTCGACCATGCGGCCCTCGGGCAGAGGGGGCAGCGATGTGGACAACGGTTGTCCAGCGCGACCGAGTTCCATCCTTCAGACGATACATCACAATAGGTTTTTCCAGCAGCCATCGTGCCATGGGTTTCGTGTTCACTTCGTCCGTGTGGGCGGTACACCACCACATGTTGCGGGGATAGTTGTCCTCCAGCATGCCGTTCGGGATCAGTTGCCCACCTTTGGTCAGGCCGTTTGCATGATCGTTCATTTGCCTTTCCCCTGGGTATGTCTTGGAAACGTGCGATTTCTTCGGGTTTCATCCGGTAAGAATGCTCGGCGTCGGGGAACGCGCCGGATTGCATGTCCTCGGCGTAGTCGGCGAAGGCCCTGACCGCGATTTCGGCAAGGTTCGCATAGCGTTTGGCGAATTTCGGCTTGAAGCGGTCGAAGGCCCCCAGCAGGTCATAGCCATTCAGAAACTGGCAGCTCCCGGCCCTGCCTGCGCCGATGGAAAAGGTAAAGATGTCCACGGCTTCGTCCCCGGCCTTGCCGACCTCATAGGGCATGGCCTCGATTTCCAGCCTGATCGCCCCCGCCTCCTGAATGGCGCGGGCGTTGTCGACGATCTCGATCGCGGCTTCGGCTGTGCGCCCCTGCATCTTGAAGCCGCCAAAACGGTGCACGTAATGCGGGAGCAGGCCGACATGGCTCATGACCGGGACACCGGCAACGGCCACGGCCTTGATGCTGTCGAAATTCTCGCGTCCGCCTTGCAGATTGACCGCGTCCGCGCCGCTTTCCTTCATCAGGCGCACGGCGTTCTGCACCGCCATGTCCCGCGTCGCGAAAGAACCTTAGGGCACCGAGACCAGGCAGAGCGTGTACGGCGCGCGTGTGCTGGATCATGTGGTCCAGCGTCACGCCAAGGCTGTCCCCGACACCCACGATGTCGAACCCGGGGCGTTCCACCCATGTGGCGGTCAGCACTTCGCCAACGGCGACCATGACCAACCGGTCACCGGCGTTTCCGGGCAGCCAGTTCGGGGATCGCCAATTTTGTTGCCATGAGAGGCCTCCCAAGATCTCACTTGTTTAGGATATCAATTAATATCTAGCCGTGGTGAGGTGCCCTTTTCCCACCATGAAAAGTTTGCGGCATGACCGACCCTGCCCTGACGCTTCGCGACGTGACCCTTGCCGACAAGTTCGACCTGTCGACCGGGCGGGTCTATCTGACGGGCACCCAGGCGCTTGTCCGCATGTGCCTGATGCAGGCGGCGCGGCTCCGGGCGGCGTTGTGGCGCTGGTGGGGGACGATCACACCTGCGAAAGCTCGACCACCTGCCACCAAAGCGAATATGCGCTGGTCGACGCGATGATGCCTGTGCTGCACCCGGCGGACATCTCCGAGATCGTGGACTTTGGCATGCATGGCTGGGCGCTCAGCCGATTTGCCGGGCTTTGGGTCGGGCTGAAATGCGTCAAGGATAACGTCGAAAGCAACGCCTCTGTTGCTTTGCCGCCGGATCGGCCCGCGCCTGTGCTGCCCAAGGCCGCCCTGCCCGAGGGCGCACGGGGATATGCCGGAATTGGTTGCCACTGGATGAGCCAGATGATGGACCGGTCAACCGAAGGGTACACCCACATGGGCGGTGAAGGGGGCAACTGGTTCGGCGAAGCGCCGTTTTCCAGTCGGTCGCATGTGTTCCAGAATCTTGGGGACGGCACCTATAACCATTCGGGCCTGATGGCGGTGCGAGCGGCCATCGCCGCCGGTGTGAACATCACCTACAAGATCTTCTACAGTGACGCGGTCGCCATGACCGGCGGGCAAAGCCACGAAGGGGGGCTGGGACCGGGGCAGATCATTGCGGAATTGCGCGCGGCGGGGGTGACGCGGCTTGAGGTCGTTTCTGATGACCCAAAAGCGGTAGATCACGCGGACCTGCCCGGGGAACTGACCGTTCACCACCGTGGCAACCTTCAGTCGGTGCGGGGCGAGCTGGCGCGGGTCCGGGTGTCACGGCACTGGTTTACCAGCAAACCTGCGCCACCGAAAAACGCCGCCGGCGCAAGCGCGGAACGATGCCCGATCCCGATCGCTGCGTGGCGATTTATCCAGAGGTCTGCGAAGGTTGCGGCGATTGCGGTGTGCAAAGCAACTGTGTCGCGATCCTGCCGCTGGGCACGGCACTGGGCCGCAAGCGCGCCATCGACCAAAGCGCTTGCAACAAGGATTTCTCGTGCCTCAGGGGGAGGCAGTTTCGTCACGGTCGAGGGCGGCAAGCTGCGCAAGCCGACTGGCCACAAGGCCGTGGACGCGGAGCTACCCGCGCCCGGGCCCATGCTGACGCTGGATCGCCCCGTCAGCATTCCCTTACCGGGGTTGGTGGCATCGGGGTGGTGACTGTCGGGGCCTTGATGGGCATGGCGGCGCATCTGGAAGGCAATGGGGTTGGCCTGATCGACATGGCGGGTCTGGCCCAAAAGGGCGGGGCAGTCACCACGCACATCCGCCTTGCGCGCGATCCCGCGCAGATCAAGGCGGACCGCGTGCGCCGACTAACCGCCTATCAGGATGCGGAGTATGCGGGTCTGTATCAGAGCTTTGTTTTGAAAGTGTCCCAACAGGACACCGGAGCAGGTCAGCCCATCGCGTTGGCGGTGGCCGGGATTCTTTACAAGGTTATGGCCTACAAGGATGAATACGAGGTCGCCCGGCTGATCCCGGACGGTGCGTTTGATGCGCATCTGGCCGAAACCTTCGAAGGGGCGCCACGTCTGACCTATCACCTGGCGATGCCGTTTCTTCCGGGCCGTGATCCGGCCACGGGATGTCCGCGCAAAGGCGCCTTTGGCCCGTGGGTTCGGCCCTTGCTGCGGGGGATGGCGCGGTTGAAACACCTGCGCGGGACATGGGCCGAGCCCTTTGGCCGAACCGCTAAACGGCGGGAAGAGCGGCGATTGATCCACGATTACAGGGCCATGTTGGACAAGGGGCTGGCCCGGTTGCCCCGCGAGACCTGCGACCGGGTGCTGGCTCTTGCAGAATGGCCGGACTGCATTCGCGGTTATGGACCGGTCAAACTGGCCGCCGTCGAAAAAGCTGACGCCGAACGGACCCGCCTGTTGGCGGCACTGGAAAGCATCGCGGGCAGCGCCCGGCATGCGGCCTGACGGGATGGTCATGACACGTCCGCTTTTGACGTCTTCGCATTGGGGCACCTATCGCGTCAGCCGCGAAGGTCCACGTGTGACCGGCCTGCACCTGTTCGAGCGCGATCCCGATCCTTCGGCCACCGGTCCGGGCATCGTCGAGTTGCTGGAACTTCCCACCCGCATCACGGCCCCGGCCGTCCGCGAAAGCGGGCTTCCTTTGACGGGTCGGCCCGCGCCAGCGGCGTCGAATTGGTCGACTCGCCAGAGTTGCAGGCCGCCTATGACGCATGGGTGGCGGCGGTCGGTGAAACCGCTTTGGGCATTGCCGAGTCCAAATTTCGCATGGACGATCCCGAGGCGCTGTTCACCGCCTTTCAGGGTACATCGCCAAATGGGCGGGCCTCTTGGACGGTGTCGACCGCACAGACGAAGACGACCTGACCGCGTTGGTCAAGGCCAACCTCTACGACAAGCTGGACGTGACGACCTACGGCATGGACTGAACGTCCTGACAGGTCTTGGGGCGGCGGATCATTCCCCGTCGCTCCTCTTTTCTTGCGCAGTTGACAAGTTGTCAGACAAATTTGTAAAGGTTGTCTTGCAGGTTGATGGCAAGGATGCCCATGTCTGATCACGCCCCCGCCGACCGATTGGAAAACCAAGTCTATCGCGAGTTGTTGGACAAGATTCGTTTCGGCACCTACGCGCTTGGCGAGAAGCTGCCCAGCGAGCATGAACTGTGCGAAGCGCATGGTGTTTCGCGCCCAGTGGTGCGCGCGGCGCTGTCCAAGCTGCGCGATTCCGGTCTGATCGTCTCGCGGCAGGGGGCGGGATCTTTCGTCAACAGCGGCACGTTGCAAGAGGTGCGGGGCTTTTCCGCGCTGGGCAGCGTTTCCGACATTGCCAGCTATTTCAGGTTTCGCCGCTTGATCGAGGCCGAGTGCGCCGCACAGGCTGCGCTGAACGGCACCCCGGACGGGGCGGCGCGGTTGCACGCGATCATCCGCGACATGCAGGACCTGCTGGCACGCGGAGAAGATGCGGTCGGAGAGGACATCCGGTTTCACACCGCCATTGCTGAATTGTCCGGCAACCGGTTCCTCGTTGAAACCATCGACATGCTGCGCCCCAGTTGGATCTTCGTGGGCAATTTCGTGAAAAGCCTTGGCTGGGCAGGCACCCGGACGGGCGGCAGCATGATCGAAGAACATCAGGCCATTGCCGATGCCATCGCCGCGAGGAACGCCGAAGGTGCCCGAGCGGCCATGTTGGCCCATGTCGACGGATCGGAACGGCGCGTTTTCAAAGGAAAGATGGATGGCGATTGAGATCACCTGCGTCGCGGACACGCACAGCCAGGTAGGCGAAGGCGCGGTTTGGGACGACCGCGCCCAGTGCCTTTGGTGGGTCGATATTCCCGCCGGACTGGTGCATCGCTTTGATCCGGCCACCGGGCAGAACCTGTCCTACGACATGGGCGAACCTGTTGGCTGCCTTGCCCTGCGCGAGGCGGGCGGGCTGGTTCTGGCCCTGAAATCGGGGTTCTGGTTCTTTGATCCCGAAACCGGTGCGCGCAGGCCGATCCACGACCCGGAGGCGCAGCTGCCCGAAAACCGTTTCAACGACGGCGCGACCGATGCGCAGGGCCGGTTCTGGGCCGGGACAATGAAGGACGGCGGCGATCCCGAACCTCAGGGCAGCTTTTACCGGCTGGATTCGGACGGAAGCGTCACTTTTTGGCGGGGCGGGTTTTACACCACCAATGGTCTGGCGTTTTCACCTGATGGCGGGCGCATGTACCTGTCCGACAGCTATGCCGGCGTGCGCAAGATCTGGGTCTGTGACTATGACATCGATACGGGCACGCCGGGCGTCCCGGAATTGTTCTTTGACACGCGGGACGTTGCGGGCCGGCCTGACGGCGGCACGGTAGATGCCGAAGGGTGTTACTGGCAGGCGGGCGTTTCGGGTTGGCAGTTGTACCGTCTGTCGCCCGAGGGCGAGGTCCTTCTGACCATCGACATGCCGGTCGAAAAGCCCAGCAAGCCGATGTTCGGCGGTCGCGGGCTGGACACGCTGTATGTCACATCGCTGGGCGTTGGTCTGGATGAGACGCGCGCCCAACCACAGGCCGGAGGCCTGTTCGCGATCACCGGTCTGGGCATCAAGGGCCTGCCGCAAACCCGCTTTCAGGGATGATCCCGCCGCGCGGATTTTGCATCGGATTTTGAACGAGAGGATACCATGCTGAAGAAATTGCTGATCACAGGGGCCACTGGCAACCTTGGTGCGGTATGCCGCACGCGGCTGAAACCCATCGCCGAAACCATCCGCCTCAGCGATCTGCCGGGGGCTGATATGGGGCAGGCCGCCCCGCATGAAGAAATCCTACCCTGCGATCTGGGGGACAAGCAGGCGGTCGAGGCATTGGTCGAAGGCTGTGACGGCATCGTCCACATGGGCGGCCAGTCGACCGAGGCCGATTGGGACACGGTGCGCCACGCCAATATCGACGGTGTCTTTCACCTGTACGAGGCGGCGCGCAAATCGTCGGTCACGCCGCGCATCATCTTTGCCAGTTCCAACCACGCCATCGGCTTTTACAAGCAGACCCAGCGGCTGGATGCCAATGTCACGCCCCGGCCTGACGGGCTTTATGGCGTGTCCAAGGTCTTTGGCGAGGCGATGGCCAGCATGTACCACGACAAGTTCGGCATCGAGACCGCCAGCATCCGCATCGGCTCCTGCTTTCCAGAACCGCGTGACCACCGGATGCTGTCCACATGGCTCAGCCCTGATGACTTCATCCGCATGATCGAACGCATCTTTGCCGTGCCGCGTCTGGGCTGCCCTGTCGTCTATGGCGCCTCGGCCAACGGGGCACAGCTTTGGGACAACCGCGAGGTCGGCTACCTTGGCTGGCAACCGCAGGACGATGCCGAGATCTTTCGCGCGCAATTGGACGCCAGCATGGATCCGCCCGCAGCCGATGACGCCCGCGCGGTCTATCACGGCGGGGCCTTCTGCGCCGACGGTATCCACGAAAAGTGACAAAACAAGGAAATCCAAATGATCGAACCGAATGCGCTGCGCGACATCATCCGTTCCGGCCTGCTGTCCTTTCCCGTCACACCCTTTGATGGCGAGGACCGTTTCAACCCGGCCGCCTTTTCCGCGCATCTGGAATGGCTCAGCCCGCACAAGATTGCCGGGCTGATCGTGGCAGGCGGCACCGGAGAGTTGTTCTCGCTCACCCCGTCCGAGGTCATCGAGGTGGTGAAAACCGCCCGTGCCGCCCAGCCGGGCCAGCCTGTGATTGCCGGGTGCGGCTATGGCACCAAGCTTGCCTGCGAGATGGCGCGCGGGATCGAGGCGGCGGGTGGCGACGGCATCCTGCTGTTGCCGCATTACCTGATCGGCGCGCCGCAAGACGGGATCGAGGCGCATATCCGCGCCGTCTGCAAATCCACCAACATGGGGGTGATCGTCTACAACCGGGGACAATCCGTCTGTTCGGCCGAGACACTGGCACGGCTGGTCGAGGAATGCCCGAACCTGATCGGCTTCAAGGACGGCACCGGGGACATCGACACGGTCAAACGCATCACCGTGGGGCTGGGCGACCGGCTGGCCTATATTGGCGGAATGCCCACGCATGAGCTCTTTGCGCAGGCTTTCCGGGGCGCGGGCGTGGATACATATTCCTCGGCGGTGTTCAATTTTGTCCCCGAAACTGCGCTCGCTTTCCACGCGGCGTTCGCGGCAGGGGATGATGCGACCTGCGAGCAGATGCTGCGCGACTTCTACTATCCTTTCGCCAAGGTGCGGGACCGCAAGACCGGCTATGCCGTCTCGGCCATCAAGGCGGGCGTGGCCCTGCGTGGATTCGACACCGGTCCGGTGCGTTCGCCTCTGACTGACCTGACCGGCGAAGAGCGCGAGATGTTGAGGGACGTGATCGGTGCCCGGACATGAACCGGGCCGGCAACTAGAACGGGGGCGACCCATTCATTTTGGTGACGCATTCAGACTGTGATGTCGCCATTTGGCCGGACTGTGGGGCGGGGATCGGGAAAATGCGCGATCCCTTGCTTCAGGACGCCCCATCGCATGCTTGCGCCTTACTCAGTTGATTCCATGTTCTCGACTTCCGAATGTGACCGCATCATCCAGCTTGCCCATGCGGATGACTTTGCCGAAGCTGGACTGGTGCGGGGACGCCAGAATGAAAGCATCCGTGTCGCCCGTATCGTCTGGCTGGACGAAGAGGGAGAGGCCGGCTGGATCTTTCGCCGCGTTGTCGACACGGTGCGCGAGGTGAACCGCGCGCATTTCGGCTTTTCCCTGACAGAGTTCGCGGAACGGGCGCAGGTGGCTGTTTATGAAGCCGACGCGGGCGGGCATTTCGACTGGCATTCGGACATCGGGCACGGTCCGTTTGCCCAGAAACGCAAGTTGACGCTGGTCGCCCAGCTCAGCGGCGCTGCCGACTATGACGGTGGCCTGTTGGAGCTCAACGCCAATGGCCAGATCGATAGCGCCGGAACAAAACGCGGCGGCGCGACCCTGTTTCCCAGTTTTGTCCTGCACCGCGTCACGCCGGTCACGCGCGGGCGGCGGTATTCGCTGACCACATGGGTTCACGGACCAGAGTTTACCTGACAGGCTTTGCGAAACGGGTCTGTGTCGCTAGGCTTCCCTAGGGGAAAGTTTGGGAGGCAGGCGCATGGGAAACCCGGTTTCATCCATCACGGTGGTGGGAGGCGGCACAGCCGGGTGGCTTGCGGCCACGTTCCTGCGGTCCAAGGTTTCGCCAAAGATCAAGGTGACGCTGATCGAGTCGCCGAACATTCCCACCGTCGGCGTGGGAGAGGCGACGGTGCCGCACATGCCGGTCACGCTGCGCGAGATGGGCATCGACGATCAGGATTTCATGCGCCGCTGCAACGCCTCTTTCAAAATGGGCGTGATGTTCAATAACTGGAACGTCGACCGCAAGGGCCGGTTCATTTCCTACATGAACCCGTTTTCGACCCCACCACGGATTGATGGCGTGGAGGTCAGTCAGTATTTTCAAGCCTTTGGCGCGGGTAAACGGGATTTTGTCCAAAGCTATTCACCAATGGTCGATCTCTTCGAACATTGGAAGGGACCGTTCTCGCTCAAGGGGGCAGAGAACGACCCGATGCCGCGTGCCGGCTATGCCTATCATCTGGATGCCGTGAAATTCGCGGGCCTGCTGGCCGAGCTGGGCGTGGCGCGTGGTGTTGAGCATATCCTTGACGATGTCGATGATGTTGAATTGGACGATCGGGGTTTTGTCGCAGCGCTAAAGCTGCGTGAGACAGGGCGACACGCGGTTCAGCTTGTGATCGACTGCACGGGTTTTCGCGGGCTGATCATCCAGAAGGCGCTGGGCGAACCCTTTGTCGACTATTCCGACTACCTTGGCAACGACCGGGCCATGGCGATGCCAATCCCGCATCCCGACCCGATGAAAATCCGCGCCGCAACACAGTCCACCGCGCTGGGCGCCGGGTGGAGCTGGGCCGTGCCGCTGTTCAACCGGATTGGCACCGGCTACGTGTTTTCCTCGGCTCATCGGACAGACGAACAGGCGGCCGAAGAATTCCTTGCCCATCTTGGCGACACCGCACCCAAGGGGGCAGAGCCGCGCGTGATCCCCATGCGAATTGGCCGGTCACGCCGCGCATGGGTCAAGAACTGCGTCGCGCTGGGCCTGTCGGGTGGGTTCATCGAGCCATTGGAATCCACCGCCATCCACATGATCGACATGGGCCTGCGCTGGCTGTTGGAGTACTTTCCAAGTCAGGATTACGAAGAGCCGACGCGCAATGCCTTCAACAAGGTTTCGGACAACCTGTTTAACGAAGTGCGCGATTTCATCTGCCTGCACTATCGGTTGGGCAACCGGACCGATGATCCCTATTGGATCGACGCCCGCACGCAGTTGAAGATTTCGGACCGGTTAGACCACCTGCTGGACCTGTGGCAATACCAGTTGCCGACCTTTCAGGATGTGCCCTTTTCCTACCTGTTCTCACATCAGGTCTTTACGGCGGTCCTGCTGGGGAAACGGTCCTACGAAACGGGCTATGGGGCCGACAAACTGAACCATTCCTTCGCCATGTCGGAAAAGCTGTGGAAAGAGTTCCTGCGGAAATCTGCGGCTCGGAACCGGGCGGTGGTCGAGTACAAGGCAGACCACCGGCGCACCTTGCTGTTTTTCCGGGGCGAGTTGAACAAGGCCGCGGCCCCCGGCGCGCATTTGGGGGAGGTCACGCAGGGCGGGGCGTTCGAACCGGTGCTGTTCTGACCCGGGGCAGGTCAGACCACCTCGATCACGCCCTTGTCGATGGCCAGCATATAGCCGCGCCGCGCGATGTTCTTGACCAGCAATTCGCTGACCATCTGGTTGCCCAGACCGTCGCGAAGCCGCTTGATCCGCGTTGCCCCCGAGGCTTCGTCGCAATCCGCTTCGGCCTTGCCCGAGATCATCGCCTCGATCTGGGCGCCGCTCAGCATTTCGTCGTCCAGCCGCGCCTCGGCCAGAACGGCCAGCGTTTCCATCATGGCATCCGTCAGCTTGAACCCCATGGTGTTCAGGTAGACGGTGTTTTCCTCGCGCGAGATGATGAGGCTGGACACTTCGATCCCGGACCGTTCGATCTGGGCCATGCGGCGGTTCAGCGACACCAGCATGACAAGGAAAACCAGCGCCGCCACCAGCATCGCGGCGGCAAAGACCAGCAGGACAAAGATCACCATGCGGTAACTGGCCAGCGTGTCCGAAAAGGCGGTGCCGGACTGGGCGAGGATTTCCAGCAACTTGATTTCCGCCTGGCTGGCGAGGTTGTCGTTTTCCAGAAAGATCCGTTCGACGCGCGCGTTGAACGCATTGGCATCGGGCAGGGTCAGCATCAACACCGCACCGGCCACCGCAAGGATCGCCACGATGGCGATAATGCCCAGCGTGACGATACGGGTGCCGGAACGGCGGCTTTCGCTAGCGGTAATAGTGTGGTTTTGCAAATTCGATTTCCGATGCCGTGGGGGGGGAGGTCGTGACCTTGACAAGGCCCAGCAGGCTCCAGCCGCCGCCGGAAATACGCGACCGGACGATGCCTTCGGGCGAAGAGGGACAGCTGCCCGACACGCGAACGATCCCGTAGTGCAGGGCATAGGGTGCGTCGCGCTTGGCCTTGTAGTGGATATAGCAATCCGCCGCGGCGGCGCCGGGCAGGGACATTGCCAACAGCACGAAGGCAGCGGAAATCAGGCGGGCAAGGGCTGGGGTCATGATGGTGCGCCGGGTTCTGGACATGATCCCAAATTGCGCCGCCAGCCCGAGAAATTCAATAACGAGAGGGGGCTGGCGTGGCGGTTATCCGATAGCGACGGGGTGATATTGCGCCACCACGGGGCCGGCGGAAGGCTGAGGTCGGGAGTTGCGGACTTGACGCGGCCCCCGCCCATCCCTGCGAGAGGAGATTACCTCATGTCTGCACGCATCATTACCAGCATCGTCACCGCTGCGGCCCTTGCCGTAACGCTTGGGTCGGCTTCGCCGGTTCAGGCCGGACATAACGACGACGTCAAGAGATTCCTCGGCGCCGCCATCGGCCTGTACATCCTTGGACAGGCGATCGACAACAATCATCGCAAGCGGGTCATCATCCAGCGCCACCCGCAGCGCCATCACCACGGCAAGTGGAAAAAGAAGCGCTGGCAGCAAAAGAGCTGCGGTCGTCACGGTGGCCACAATGGTTGGAACCGCCACGGCCAGCGCTGCTGGTAAATCTCAGTCGAGCAGCCCCGACATAAAGGGGAGCACCGGCGCAACCGGTGTCAGAAGGGATCTCGTCAGGGGTCCCTTCGCATTTGCGCTTGGGGCAATACGATTTCGACTGCCGGATCCAGCGTGACCTCTTCGAGGTTGGCGGTCTCGCCGATCCGGTCGATGACCGCGAACAACCCCGGCGCAGAAAGAGGCGTCAGCACTCCGTGCCATGTGCCCCGGTGAAAATTCACCCCCTGTCCGGGGGCCGCCAGAAAGGCGTGGATCGGTCCGGGCGTGTCGCCCGGTTCGGCCACGATCACCAGCCATGGATTACGGTGCATCGGCAAAAAGGCCTGACTGCCTTCCGGGTGGCGTTCGACAAGGTCCAGCCGGTAGGGCAGGCTGCGCGGTTCGGCGTCGAACAGGCTGATCCCGGCGCGGCCGCCGGGGCCGAAATCCAACTGCGCCAGATCGTGATGCCGCCCGCATTTGCCCGCGTTGATCAGCTTGTCCGGCGGGCCGGAGACCTCCAGCACCTCGCCGAACGGGGCAAAGGCGGCCGGGGTCAGTGGTTGGGTGGTGATCTGGGTCATGGGGCTTTCGGCCTTCGTTGAAAGAGACGTCACAGAAGCGCGTCCAGCCGCAGGCGCGCAATGCGTTCGACCTGCCGGCAAGCCTCGTCGAATTCTTGGGCGCTGTCGTTTTCCAGGCGGCGTGTGAAGGCATCAAGGATGCCTTGTTTGTCGTGGTCACGCACGGCGATGATAAAGGGGTGGCCGTGTTTTTCGGTGTAGGCGCTGTTCAGGTCGGTAAAGCGGGCGCGTTCTTCATCGGTCAGCGCATCCAGACCGGCACTGGCCTGTTCGGCGGTGCTGTCTGCGGTCAGGCGCTTGGCGGCGGCCAGTTTCCCGGCAAGGTCGGGGTGGGCGCGCAGGACGGCCAGCCGCTCTTCGGGTGTGGCGCGGCGGAATGCGCGGGCCAGTGCATTGGACAAACCGGCAGGGCGGTCATGGGCGGGGCCCAGTTCCATGTCCCATGCGCGTTCCGCCACCCATGGGCTGTGTTCGTAGACGCCGCCGAAACGGGCCACGAACCTGTCGCGGTCCATCTGCGAGGGGCGTTCTTCGGTGGTTGGCGGATGTGTGGCGGCCCAATGTTCGGCGATTTGCAAGCGGGTCGGTGTCCAGACGCCGGGGTGCGCGGCGATATGGTTCAGGAAACGTTCCAGACCGGCAATTTTGCCGGGGCGGCCGATCAGGCGGCAATGCAGCCCGACGCTCATCATCGCCGGGCGTCCCTGCATGCCTTCAGCATAAAGAGTGTCGAAAGCGTCGATCAGGTATTGGCCGAAATCCTGCCCGGTGACCCAGCCCGGAGCACCCGCAAAGCGCATGTCATTGGCCTCCAGCGTGTATGGGATCACCAGTTGATGATGATCTCCGATCTTGCGCCAATAAGGCAGGTCGTCGTCATAGGTGTCCGAAACATAGGCGAATTGCTCGGTTTCGGCGGTCAGGCGCACCGTGTTCATCGAGCAGCGCCCGGTGTACCAGCCGCGCGGCGGCTCTCCGACCACCTCGGTGTGCAGGGCGATGGCCTCTGCGATCTGGGCGCGCTCTTCGTCCTCGGGCATGTCGCGGTGTTCGATCCACTTCAACCCGTGGCTGGCGATTTCCCAGCTGGCCTCTTTCATCGCCTCGACCTGTTCGGGGGACCGCGCCAGTGCCGTGGCGACGCCGTAGATCGTCACCGGGATATCCGCGCCGGTAAACAGCCGGTGCAGACGCCAGAACCCGGCACGGGCGCCGTATTCATAGATCGATTCCATGTTCCAATGGCGTTGCCCCGGCCAAGGGGCGGCACCGGGGATGTCGGATAGAAACCCCTCGGACCCGGCATCGCCATGCAGAAGGTTGTTTTCGCCGCCTTCTTCGTAGTTCAGAACAAATTGCACGGCGATCCTTGCGCCGCCGGGCCATTGCGGATCGGGGCGGTTGGGGCCGTGGCCAATCATGTCGCGGGGGTAACGGTTCATCTTGACCTGCCTTTGGCTTTGCCTCTGTCATAGAGCCACTGCGGGCAGGCGCCAATGTCAACCCCGCGGCACGGCGAAAGGGCAGAGCGATGAGCGACGGTTTTCTGACGACACATGTGCTGGACACGGCACGGGGCTGCCCCGCGGAGGGCATCAGGATCATGCTGTATCGTGTATCCGGCAATTCGCATCGCAAGATCGCCGAGGCGGTGACCAATGCCGACGGGCGCACCGATGCGCCGATCCTGCCCGCCGACAAGTTCAAAACCGGCAGTTACGAGCTGATCTTCTGTGCTGGCGATTACCTGCGTGCCAGCGGGCAGGCGGGCGTTGATCCGCTGTTTCTGGATCAGGTGCCGATCCGTTTCGGGATGAGCGAAGAGGCGCATTACCATGTGCCGTTGCTGCTGTCGCCCTATGGCTATTCGACCTATCGCGGCAGTTGAGGCGCGGAACTGGACAGGCCGGGTGTGAGTGACTATCTAGGCGCACCATGGCCAAGAAACCCGACAGCAATCCGAACTACAAGGTGATCGCCGAAAACCGGCGCGCACGCTTTGACTATGCCATCGAGGATGATCTTGAATGTGGCGTCGTGCTGAGCGGGTCCGAGGTGAAATCCCTGCGTGAGAACACATCCAACATCGCCGAAAGCTATGCGGCGGTGGAGGACGGCGAACTGTGGCTGGTCAACAGCTATATCGCCCCCTACGAACGCGCCATGTTCGGCCACGAAGAGCGGCGGCGCCGCAAACTCTTGTGCTCCAAGCGGGAATTGGCACGCCTGTGGAATGAGACCCAGCGCAAGGGTATGACGCTTGTGCCTCTGGTGATGTATTTCAACCACAAGGGTATCGCCAAGATCAAGATCGGCATCGCCAAGGGCAAAAAGAACGTCGACAAACGCGAGACCGAGGCCAAGCGCGACTGGAACCGGCAGAAACAGCGGTTGCTGAAACAAGGCGGCTGAGCGTCTTGACCTCTTGAACGGCCCATTGGTTCGCAGATCCTTTGGCACGCAAGAGAGGACGTTCCCCATGATCCTGAAACGGGCCTTGATCGGGCTGATGATGCTGGTGGCGGCCCCGGTGGCCGCGCTGGATGAAACCGATGTGCTGGAAACGGTGACCGCCTATTTGCGCGCGGATGCGGATTGCGCTGCGGCCAATGCCGCGCCCGGCTGGGAACGGCGCGTTCTGGAAATGCCGGGAGATGGCTACCGTCTGCGCTATAGCCGCTTTGGCTGTGTGCCCGGGGCGAAGGGGGCGATCGTCATATCCCCCGGCCGCAGCGAGCCTTCTTATGAATATGCCGAGACCGCGTTGGATTTCATCGCACGTGGATTTGGCCCGGTTTACGTGGTCGATCACCGGGGGCAGGGGTTGTCGCCGCGCCTGCTGCCGGATGTCGACAAGAGCCACGTCGAGGATTTCGACGATTACCTGCGGGATTTCGCGGTTTTCGTCGAGGCGGTTCAGGAGGATCTTGTGGCACTGGGCGTGCCGGATGCCCCGCTGTACCTGACATCGAATTCCATGGGCGGAGCGATTGCGGCGGGGTACTTTCAAAAGCTTGGTGCGGACAACCCGTTTGACGCGGCGGTTCTGGTCAGCGCCATGATCCATGTGAACTACATCAGCTTTACCGATAAACCGGCCAGTTGGCTGAACCTGCGGATCTATTCGGAAACCGGCGTTGCCCTTCAGGGATGGTGGCGGTGCGACGTCGCCTGGATTTGGGATGCGGGGAAATGCCGGGGTTACGCCTCGGAGCGGACCTTCGGAGCCTATGAAAGCTGCACGCGCAGTTTCAAACCGGGCTGCGAGTCGATGATGACGCAAAGCCGGGCGCGATATGACCTGCGCACCCGCATGTGGGATGCGTTCGACTGGTCCGGGATCCGCGCGAGGGAATATGCGGGCGAGCATTGGGAGGGGCCGCAGATCGGCGGGTCGACCACGCTTTGGGCGCGCGAGTCCGTGCGCTATTTGCGGGAAATTCGGCGGGATAAAAACTTGTCGCGGATGGTGCATGTGCCGGTGATGCTGCTGAGCGGTACCCGCGATCTTCGTGCCTATCGTCAATACGCGCGCTTTCTTGAAGCGACCCCGGACCTTTCCCGCCACGCGGCTTTTTGCGACGATCTGAATGCGGCCAGCCTTGCCGCGGACAAGGGCTATGTCTGCCAGTTCTCTGCGATCAACGGCGCTTTCCACGAGATCTACAAGGAGCGGGACCGGGAACGGAACATGGCGCTGGACATGGTCGAAGCCTTCTTTCTGCGCCACACCCGCTGAGGTCTGCGCTTGCAAGCCGCTCCCCTCTTGCCTAAGCACGGGGGGATTGACCGCTGAGGGGGCACCATGTTCGTCGACGATCCCAAGACGCTCGTCTCGACCGAGTGGCTGGCAAAACACCTGAACGATCCCGACCTGCGGGTGCTGGATGCCAGCTGGTATCTGCCCGATATGGGGCGGGACGGTCGCGCGGAATACACCGCCGCGCATATCCCGGGGGCGCGCTACTTCGACATCGACGAGATTTCCGATGCCCGGTCGGACCTGCCGCACATGGCCCCGCCGCCGGAAAAGTTCATGTCGCGGATGCGCGCGATGGGCGTGGGCGACGGACATCAGGTTGTGGTCTACGACGGTGCGGGGATCTTTTCCGCCGCGCGGGTCTGGTGGCTGTTCAAGCTGATGGGCAAGGATGACATCGCCGTGCTGGACGGCGGCTTTGCCAAGTGGCAGGCCGAGGGCCGCGAGGTCGAGGACATGGATCCGATCGTGCGCGACCGGCACATGACCGTCCGCCGTCAGGCGCATCTGGTGCGCGATGTGACCCAGGTGTCCGCCGCGACCAAGCTGAAGAACACCGAGGTGATAGACGCAAGGTCGCCCTCGCGCTTTGCGGGCGAGGCGCCGGAGCCGCGCGAGGGGCTGCGGTCCGGCCATATCCCGGGGTCGAAGAATGTCTACTACCGCGACCTGCTGACCGGGGACGGCACGCTGAAGGACAATGACAGCCTGCGCGCGGTTTTCGAGGCCGCCGGGGTGGACCTGTCGAAACCGGCGATCACCACCTGCGGATCGGGCGTGACCGCCGCGATCCTGAGCCTTGCCATGCAGCGCATGGGCAAGAGCGACCATTCACTTTACGACGGTTCCTGGGCGGAATGGGGTGCCTTCCCGACGCTGCCCGTCGCCACGGGCGCCGAATAACCGGAGACAGAGATGTTCGAGACCATCAAGGAACAACCCGCCGACAAGATCCTGATGCTGATGCAGGCCTTCCGCGAGGACCCGCGCGAGGCCAAGATCGACCTCGGTGTCGGCGTCTACAAGGATGCCTCGGGGAATACGCCGATCATGCGCGCGATCAAGGCGGCCGAGCAGAAACTCTGGGAAGCGGAACAGACCAAGGCCTATACCGGCCTTGCGGGCGATCCCGGCTTTTCCGATGCGATGATCGCGCTGGTGCTGGGGGATGCGGTGGCGCGCGACAATGTGGCCGCGGCAGCGACCCCGGGCGGCACCGGCGCCGTGCGTCAGGCCTTTGACATGGTCAAGATGGCCAATCCCAAGGCGCGCGTCTTTGTCAGCGATCCGACATGGCCCAACCACCTGTCGATCCTCAAACACATGGGCATCGAGACCGTGATGTACCGCTATTTCGACAGCGAAACGCGGGGCGTCAATTTCGATGGCATGATGGCGGATCTGGCACAGGCCGGGCCGGGTGACATCGTTCTGGTGCATGGCTGCTGCCACAACCCGACCGGCGCCAACCTGAACCTGACCCAGTGGCAGGCGCTGATCGACCTGCTGCTCAAGACCGGCGCGACGCCCATGGTCGATATCGCCTACCAGGGTTTTGGTGACGGGTTGGAAGAAGATGCGGCTGCGGTGCGCCTGATCGCCTCGTCGGTGCCGGAATGCCTGATCGCGGCCTCCTGTTCGAAGAACTTTGGCATCTACCGTGAGCGTACTGGCCTGTTGATGGCGGTGGCACAGGACGGTGGCGCGAAAAAGCTGAACCAGGGAACGCTGAACTATCTCAACCGGCAGAACTTTTCCTTCCCGCCGGACCATGGCGCGCGGCTGGTGACCATGGTGCTGACCGACGACGCGCTGCGTGCCGATTGGCAGGCGGAACTGGAAGAGATGCGCAACGGCATGTTGGGTCTGCGCGAGCAACTGGCCGGCGAATTGCAGCGCCTGTCGGGATCGGACCGTTTCGGTTTCCTGGCGCAGCACCGCGGCATGTTCTCGCGCCTTGGCGCCGACCCGGAGCAGGTCGAGGCCCTGCGCCGCGATCACGGTGTCTATATGGTGGGCGATTCGCGGATGAACATCGCCGGGCTGAATGCCGAGACGGTGCCGATCCTGGCCGAAGCCATCGTGAAATCCGGCGTCTGATCCAGATGAGCGGGCCCTTTGGGGCCCGCGCTTGTTTTCCGTGGCACCCGCCTTTGGCGGTGGCCACGGGCCTGCCTCCGGCGGGAGTATTTTGGCCAAGAAGAAGCCGGGGTGGGGTCTTTCACGGACTCGAAATGAGAACAAAACGGGAATATATTGTCCCGCATGTTCGCCGAGCTTTGTATCACCTCGAATTTCACCTTCCTGACCGGGGCCTCGCATCCGGAGGAATACATGGAGCGGGCCGCGCTTGCGGGGCTGGCGGCGATTGCCGTGGCGGATGTGAATTCGGTTGCGGGGATCGTGCGGGCGCATACGGCGGGCCGCGAGATCGCGCGGCAGGTGGCGGAACTGGAGCGGTTGGAGGCTGAGGGGGGCGTGATCGGGCCGCCTGCGCCGCCGGGCCTGCCCGACCCGCCACGGGCGCCGGTTCGCAATGTGCCCCGGTTGATCCCTGCCGCGCGGCTGGTGTTCACCGAAGGGGTGGAGATGGTTGCGCTGGCGGCCTCACGCGGGGGGTGGGCGCTTTTGTGCCGGATGCTGACCGCCGGACGGCGGCGGGCGGAGAAGGGATCCTGTCACCTGTCCCTGTCGGATCTGCCCGATGCGGCGGAGGGGCTGGAGTTTATCCTGCAGGTGCCGGGGCGGATGGATGCGGGGTGGCGGCGTCACGTGGCGGGCCTGTTGACGGCGCATCGCGGGCGGATGCATCTGGCGCTGGCACCGTCGTATGACGGTGAGGACGGGCAGCGGATCGATGCATTGGTGCGGCTGGCCAGAGAGCTGGACCTGCCCACCGTGGCCACCGCCTTGCCGGTCATGCATCATGGGCGGCGGCGGCGGCTGGCGGATGTGCTGACCGCCATTCGTCTTGGCACGCGGGTTGACCGGCTGGGCCGTTCGGCGCTGGCCAATGGTGAGCAGCGGTTGCGCAGCGAAGGCGAGATGCGTCGCCTTTTGGGGCGTCATGCCGAGGCGGTGGACCGGGCCATCGCGCTGGCCGCGCGCTGTAGCTTTGACATTGCTTCGTTGCGGTATGAATACCCGTCGGAGATTGCGCAGGGCGAAACGGCGCAGGCGCGCCTGTCGCGGCTGGCGCATGAGGGGTTGCGCTGGCGCTATCCGCATGGCGCGCCGGAGAAGGTGCAGCGCCTGCTGGCGCATGAGCTGACGCTGATCGCCAAGCTGAAGTTTGAGCCCTATTTCCTGACCGTGCGTGACATCGTGGCCTTTGCCCGGTCTCGCGGGATCCTGTGCCAGGGGCGCGGTTCCGCCGCCAATTCGGTGGTCTGCTATTGCCTTGGCGTCACCTCGGTCAGTCCCGAGATCGGCACCATGGTGTTCGAACGCTTTGTCAGCGAGGCGCGGGATGAGCCGCCCGACATCGACGTCGATTTCGAACATGAGCGGCGCGAGGAGGTGATCCAGCACATCTACGAGACCTACGGTCGCCATCGCGCGGGTCTTTGCGCCACCGTGATCCACTATCGCGGCAAACGCGCCATCCGCGAGGTGGGCGCCGCCATGGGCCTGAGCCAGGACACCATCGGGGCGCTGTCCTCGCAGTTGTGGGGGTTCTTTTCCACCAAAGGGTTGGAGCGTCAGCGTATGGCGGAGATCGGTCTCGATCCGGACGACCGCCGCCTGCAACTGACGATGGAGCTGATCTACGAGATCATCGGCTTTCCCCGCCACCTGTCGCAGCACGTGGGGGGCTTCATCATCACCGAGGGGCGGCTGGACGAGCTGGTGCCGGTTGAAAACGCCGCGATGGAGGGGCGCACCGTCATCTGCTGGGACAAGGATGACATCGACGCGTTGGGCATTCTCAAGGTGGATGTGCTGAGCCTCGGGATGCTCACCTGCATCCGCAAGGCCTTTGACCTTGTGGCGCGGCATCACGGCGCCCGGCACACGCTGGCCACCCTGCCGCCCGAAGATCCGGAGGTCTATGACATGCTCTGCAAGGCGGACAGTGTCGGCGTCTTCCAGGTGGAATCCCGTGCGCAGATGAACTTTCTGCCCCGGATGCGACCGCGGTCCTTCTATGATCTGGTGATCGAGGTCGCCATCATTCGGCCCGGTCCGATCCAGGGCGACATGGTCCACCCCTATATCCGCCGCCGCAACGGCGAGGAACGCGTCGAATTCCCCTCGGACGAGTTGGGAGAGGTGCTGGGCAAGACGCTGGGCGTGCCGCTGTTTCAGGAACAGGCCATGCAGATCGCCATCGTCGGCGCGGGATTCACCCCGGAACAGGCCGACCGCCTGCGCCGTTCGCTGGCGACCTTCAAGAAACACGGCAATGTCAGCGAATTCCGCAGCCTGTTCCTGCGCGGCATGGCGGCCAAGGGCTATGACCGCGACTTTGCCGAACGCTGTTTCAGCCAGATCGAGGGCTTTGGCTCTTACGGGTTCCCGGAAAGCCACGCCGCCAGCTTTGCCCTGCTGGTCTATGCCTCGGCCTGGTTGAAATGCCATCACCCGGGGATTTTTGCCTGTGCGCTGCTGAACTCGCAGCCCATGGGCTTTTACGCGCCTTCACAGATCGTGCGCGATGCGCGTGAACACGGGGTCATGGTGCGGCCCGTCTGCGTCAACGCCAGCTACTGGGACAACGTGATGGAGCCGGACGGCCGCGGCGGGCTGGCGCTGCGGCTGGGGTTCCGCCAGATCAAGGGGCTGGGTGAGGAGGACGCCACCTGGCTGACCACCGCGCGCGGCAACGGTTATACGCGGGTGGCGGATGTCTGGCGCCGCGCGGGGTTGGCCCCCAGGGTGCTGGAACGGCTGGCCGAGGCCGATGCCTTTGCCGCCCTCGGCCTTGCCCGGCGCGAGGCGCTGTGGGAGGCCAAGGCGCTGAACAAGGGCGGCGAACTGCCCCTTTTCGCCCGCGATCTGGATGGCGAGGCGATCTCTGAGGTGGCCGCCGCGCTGCCCCAGATGAGCGAAGGCGAACAGGTGGTCGAGGATTACGTCGCCATGCGTTTGACCCTGCGTGCGCATCCGGTGGCCCTGTTGCGGCATATCCTGACGCCGGAGGCCGGGCAGGGCGTGCCCTCGGCGGGCGATTCCTCTCCGGCTGACCTGCGCGCCGAACTGGCGCGCAACCGGGGACAGCATCCGCGGGATCTGCCCAGCCCGGTTGGGCGGCGATGAATGCGGATCGGTTGTGCGGCCATGGCTTGATGTTGCCGCGCGGTTTGTCTTGTATCGCTACAAGGGGCGCGCAGGCGAACAGGAGGATCGGGGAATGGCAGGTCTGAAGGCAATCCACCACGCGGCGATCATCTGTTCCGATTATCAACGCTCCAAAACTTTCTATGTGGACACGCTTGGCCTGACGGTTCTGGCCGAAAACTACCGGGCCGAGCGGCAGTCATGGAAGCTGGACCTTGCCCTGCCGAACGGTGCGCAGATCGAGCTTTTCTCATTTCCCGAACCGCCCCGGCGGCCATCGCGGCCCGAGGCGCAGGGCCTGCGCCACCTTGCCTTTACGGTCGATGATATCGAGGCGACCATGGCGGGCCTGACAGCGGCCGGCGTGCCGGTCGAAGATCTGCGCGTCGATGAATACACCGGGCACCGGTTCACTTTTTTCCGCGACCCGGATGACCTGCCGCTGGAGCTTTATGAATCGGTGCCCTTTGCCGCGCCGGAGCGGCACCCGGCCTAGCCGGGCAGGTCGACAAGGACGCGACCGCCTTCGATCCTGACGGGGTAAGTCCTCAGATCGACCGAGGCCGGTGAAGACAGTGCTTTGCCCGTGCAAATGTCAAAGCGGCCGCCATGCAGGGGGCATTCGATTACACAGTCGATGACCATGCCGTCCTCAAGGCTCTGCTCTTCATGCGTGCACATCAGGTCCGAGGCAAAGAACCCTTTTTCCGTGTTGTAAATCGCGTAGGACCGTCCCGCGTACTCCCATGCGATCAGGTCTTCGTCGTCCACGTCCGTCGTGGCACAGGCGTCGATCCAATTCCCCATATGTCTTTCCTTCCTTCGGTCAGCGGTGGGCCGGAACCCATTTGTCGAGCGCTTCGAGGAACATCTCCTCTTGGTTCGGCAACATGCCGATATTGGTTCGGGCATAGGGAAAGGTCCCGCCCGCCACCTCGTTGTGAAAGGTCGCCAAGGCCGCAACGCGTTCCTCATGGATCTGCCGGTGCAGACGCCCCACGTTGCCAAAGGCATGGGCATGTTTGGGGGGCTTTTCCTCTTCGCTGGCCTCGCCGCAGACGTCGGCAACGAAGGAAAAGATCGCATCTCCATGCGGCCCGGACCCCAGAGAAAAAGTCACGACAGCGGTTTTTTCGTTCACGGCTTGCAGGACTTCCTCGGCGATGCATTCCGCCTCGACGGCAAAAACGCCCACGTCTTCCATCCGCTTCAGCGTTTCCCAGATCTGCATGGCTTCGGCGGCGGTACGGCCAAAGGCGCGCAACCCGCCGCAATGGTGGCTGAACGTGGGGATCAGGCCGATGTGGCTTTGTACGGGGATGCCCTCGCGCGCCATGCGTTCCATCACATCGAAGGACCGCAGCGTGTAATACATGTCCGCACCGCGCCGCATCGCCTCGAAGGCATGGGCCACGATGTCGTCATCAGATCCGAATTGCGCCCATGTCGATCCTGCCCCGGCGAAATGCGACGGGGCCAGCCGCCGCAGGTCCTCCATCTGGTCGGTGCCAACAACAAAGAGGTCAATCCCGGCTTCGACGCAGGCGCGGATCTGGTCGTTGTCTGCCGGGTTTGCCATGGACAGCTTGCGCCCGGATCCCTTCAACGCCTTCAGGTCTGCAATGGTATAGTTGCGGGTGGCCGGTTTGCGGCTGAAATCATAGATGCGTTTCATCCTACATCGTCCTCTGCGCAATGCGCTTGACCGGGCCGCCCTCTGTGATCATGTGCGGAGCTTGCCGCAGCGTGGGCGCCTTGGTCGACAACCCGATGGACCGGCGCAGCACCACCACGGCAACCTCCCAGTTGCTGCGGAAAAAGCCGTTGTCCGGGGCGGGCACCTGATCCTTCACCGCTTCGGCCAGTTGCGGCAACGCGTGAAAGGGGACCTGCGGATACAGATGGTGTTCCACGTGGTTGTTCATGTTCATGTACAGGAATGCGGCCAGCGGCCCGGTGCGGAACGACCGCGTGCTTTCAAGGATCGAAGGAGAGTTTTCCTGTAACTCGACGTGCTGGATCAGCGTGAACAGCAACATGATCGGCGCACCAAGGATTCTGGGCAGAACAATCAGCCACAGCGGCCACCAGATGCCGACCGCCGGGGCCAGCAGGACGACAAGATAGATCGCCACCATGATCCGGGCATTTCGGGTCATCTTGGGGAATTCCTGCTCGGGTGTGACCATGCGCATGGTGTCGGTGTAGTGACCGATGGACAGGTGCCAGAAAACCTGAAGGTGAAAGCGCAACAGCGCAAAGCCTGTGATCTCGGCCAGCCAGCCGCCAAAGCCCATCGGCGTGTCGAAAGGCATCTGGCTGTCTTTGCCCACGTGCCAGGTATGGGTGTGGTGATTGGTGTGCGTATACCGCCGGTGCAGCGGCTCTTCCATGTAGATCAGGGATGTGACCCACAGCACGGCTTCGTTCAGCCAACGGGTGCGAAAGGCCGTCCCATGTGCGGTTTCGTGGCTGGCGGAATAGGCTGGCACCGACAGAAAGATGCCGTGCAGCATCATCGCGGGCCAGACCCAGGGCGACCCGATCAAGATCCAGACCAGCGATCCGGTGACGATCAGGGCTACGGTCCATTGCGCCAGCCAGATCACCCCGGGGCGGTCGCTGCGCGCGGCGATGGTCTTGAGGGTCTTCTTGTCGAGTTTGACACCGGAAGACGCGGCATTTGTGGGCTGGTAATCGGGCATGGGTCAGCTCGCGTAGTTGAGGCCTTCGTCGTCGAGGATTGCTTTCAGCTCGGCCAGATGGTGTTCAGCCTGATCGGGGTAATCCTCAAGCTCCTGCGCGGTTTTTTCTGCGATTTCAGCGGGTAGCACGCGCAGAGGTTTGCCGGTCTGAAGCGCGCGGATATAGGTTTCGGCCGCGCGTTCGAAATAGTAGAGGCGGTTGAACGTGTCCGCGACGCTGTCCCCGATCACCAGCACGCCGTGGTTGCCCATGACCATGACCTTTTTCTTGGGGTCGGTCAGCATCCCGGCACAGCGCATGCCCTCCTCTTCGAAGGCCAGCCCGCCAAAGGCGTCGTCGATCACCACCCGGTTGTAAAATGTGGCGGTGTTCTGGTCGATCGGCGGTAGGCTGCTGTCTGCAAGACTGGCCAGAACGGTGGCGTGGATCGAATGCACATGCATGACACAGCGGGCGTGCGGGCACAGCCGGTGGATGGACCCGTGCAACCCCCACGCGGTGGGATCGGGCGCACCGGGGCGCTGCATTGTCGTCGGATCATTTGCGTCCAGCAGCAACAGGTCCGAAGCCTTGATCCGTGCGAAATGACGCTGGTTCGGATTCATAAGAAACCGGGTGCCTTCGGGATTGACCGCGAGGCTGAAGTGATTGGCCACCGCCTCGTGCATGTTCAACCGCGCGGTCCAGCGAAAGGCCGCGGCCATGTCCACGCGTTCGTCCCAGAAGGTAAGATTTTCCTGTCCGTGTCTGTCCAGCATGACGCCGCCTCCCTTTTTGACTGCCAAAGGGATAATTGGCGGCAGAAAACCTGACAAACGATGGATTCCGCGCCTATACATTAAACAAGCTTATGCATGGATGATATATGCGATGACGACCGATGGTTTGCCTCCCCTGACCTGGCTGCGGGCCTTCGAGGCCAGCGCCCGGCACCTGTCGTTCACGCGGGCGGCGGCAGAGCTGAACCTGACCCAATCGGCGGTCAGCCAGCACGTCCGCAGTCTTGAGGCTTTTCTCGGGCGGGAACTATTTGTCCGGCGGACGCGCGCCATTGACCTGACCGAAGCGGGGGCAAACTATCTGCCGGTGCTGCGCGAAGCCTTCGACCTGCTGGCCAGCGGCACACGTGCCTTCACCGGGGGGGACCGGGGGCGGCACCTGATCCTTCAATGCAACATGGCGTTTTCGGTGATCTGGCTGGCACCGCGGCTGTCCCGTCTGCTGCGACAACATCCGTGGCTTGTTCTGAATATCGTGACGCCGATCTGGGATCCCGAGCGTCACTCGGCCAATGCGGCGATGGAGATCCGTTTCGGGCGCCCCGAGGATATGTCGGCCGCCGCCGAACGTCTGACGCAGGAAAGGTTTTTCCCGGTCTGTGCCCCAACCTTTCAGGAGGGGCGCCCCAATCCCGATGAGGCCGTTTTGATGGATTGCGCCGGGCTGACGGGGACGTGGGGCGCGTGGTTCACGTCACAGGGCAAACCCTTTGATCGTGAGGGCAGCGTTATGCTGACCTCCACGTTCGTGATCGCCATCGAAGCCGCCAAACACGGGGCGGGCATGGCCATGGCGCACGATACGCTGGCCGGGGATATGCTGGCGGACGGACGCCTTGTGCGGCCCTTCGATCACTGCCCCGACCTGACAGAGGCGTATTTTCTGCTTCCGCCTGCCGATCATGCCGCCACGCCGGCCTCGCGCGCTTTCGAGGGCTGGCTGCGGGCCGAACTGGCCGCATTTCAGGCAGGGGGCTGAGGCTCAGATCGCCCGGGCCACCACCAGCCAGTTGGGCAGTTTTCGCGGATAGCCGCCGGTTTCGACGATCTCGAACCCGGAGGCCTTTAGTGCAGCTTCGATCTGGGCCGGACGCAACGAATGAACCGGGCCGGGGGCCTTGCCGATCTTTTGCAGGATCCAGATCAGCGGGCGGAACCAGGGTTTGCCACCAAGGCAGGGTGTCTTGGAAATGAATAGCCCGCCTTCGGGCAGCAGACTGCGCACATGCCCCATCACCCGTGCCGGATCCTCCACCAGATGCAGCAGGTTGAAGGCCAGCACCGCTTCGAACCGCTGGCCCGCTCCGGCGTCCTCGGCCGCGGCCACCTGAAACGAGACATGGTCGACATCGGCGGCTTTTTCATTGCCGATCCGCACCATTTCACCGGACAGGTCGGTGCCAAGATATCGGGCCACCCCATCTGCCAGTTTCAACGCCGTCGACCCGGTGCCGCAGCCGATTTCCAACACCGACATCTCGGGTCGCAGCCAATGCCGCACCCGCTTTAATGTGGCCTCATAGGCCTCGATGTTGCTGATCGGTTGTCTTGAGTATTTCTCTGCAATCCCGTCCCAGAAAGCCGCCGCCGTCATCTCTGCGCTCCATTCGCCTGACCTGGTCGGCATATACGGTGCAGACGCTCAGAAAGGGATTGCCGAATGTGGCAGGGCAGCCATACGGTTTCGCATGGCTGCCCGGTTTTGTCGGGGCTACTCCGCCGCGTCGCGTTTGGGCAAGATCCAGTCTGCCCGCGGGAAGTGGCAGGTATAGCCGCCCGGATAGCGTTGCAAGTAGTCCTGATGTTCAGGCTCGGCCTCCCAGAAATCACCCACCGGCTCCACCTCTGTGACGACCTTGCCGGGCCATAGCCCCGAGGCTTCGACATCGGCGATCGTATCCAGCGCGCATTGTCGCTGATCCTCGTCCACGTAGTAGATGGCCGAGCGATAGCTCATCCCAAGGTCATTGCCCTGCCGGTTCAGCGTGGTCGGATCGTGGATCTGGAAAAAGAACTCCAACAGGCGCCGATAGCTGATCTTCGCCGGATCAAACAGGATCTCGATCCCTTCGGCATGGGTGCCGTGGTTGCGATAGGTGGCGTTTGGCACATCCCCGCCGGTATAGCCCACGCGGGTCTTTTCCACGCCGGGCAGCTTGCGGATCAGCTCTTCCATACCCCAAAAGCAGCCCCCCGCCAGAACGGCACGTTCGGTCATTCGATTTCCTCCACCTGGTCGATGTAATCAGCGTAGCCCTCGGCCTCCATTTCGTCGCGATGGATGAACCGCAGCGAGGCCGAGTTGATGCAATATCGCAGGCCACCCCGGTCCATGGGGCCGTCGGGGAAAACATGCCCCAGATGGCTGTCACCATGGCGCGAGCGCACTTCGGTGCGGATCATCCCGTGCGTGGTGTCGCGCAGCTCGACGATATTGTCCGGTTCAATGGGTTTGACAAAGCTTGGCCAGCCACAGCCCGATTCGTATTTCGCGGCGCTGGCAAACAGCGGCTCTCCCGAAACCACGTCCACGTAGATCCCGGGTTCCTTCGTGTGCAGATATTCGCCGGTCCCCGGGCGCTCTGTCCCGCTCTCTTGGGTGACGTGGAACTGCTCGGGCGTCAGGCTGTGGATAACCTCTGGTCTTCGTTCATATTTTGGCATCTTGTCCTCCTCTCGGATCGCGCCGTCCGATGGTATGGCATAACATGGGGTGTAGCGCGCCAAATCAAAGCGGGATGACACGGTTCTCACGTTGCCTTGCGTGCCTCTTGCGCGAAACCGGTGCGGCTGCCATGTAACGGCCGAGTGACAGTAATTTTCTCCCAAGAAAATCTGGTGTCGCTCGGGGCGCTGAGATGGCAGCTCAGCGCCCATTTTCGCCGCGGTTCGGGCCGTATTTCAAGACCCCAACCGGGTCACGGCCCACCGCGCCGCATCCCGCACGGTTTCATCCGCGTCTTCGCACAGCGCCTGCACGGCAGGACGCAGGTCGGCCCGTCCCGAATTTCCGATGGCATAGCAGGTATTGCGCACAAATCGGTCCCGCCCGATGCGCTTGATCGGCGATCCGGAAAACCGTGCACGGAACCCGGCATCGTCCAGCGCGGCCAGTTCGTTCAGCGGCGGCGCCAACAGATCCGGGCGCGCATGGTATTTTACCTCTTCCGCGCGGCGCGCGAACTTGTTCCAGGGGCAGATCGCCAGACAATCGTCACACCCGTAGATGCGGTTGCCAAGGGCAGGGCGCAGGTCTTCATCCACCGGTCCCTTGTGTTCAATGGTCAGGTAGGAAATGCAGCGCCGGGCATCCAACTGGTAAGGCGCGGGAAAGGCGTCGGTCGGACAGATGTCCAGACAGGCACGGCAAGACCCACAGTGATCGCGCTCCGGCGCGTCGCGTTCCAGCTCCAGCGTGGTAAAGACACAGCCCAGAAACACCCAACTGCCCAGTCTGCGGCTGACCAGATTGGTGTGTTTTCCCTGCCAGCCAAGCCCCGCGGCCTGCGCCAGCGGTTTCTCGGGCACCGGGGCGGTGTCGACAAAGACCTTCACCTCACCTCCGGCTTCGGCGATCAACCAGCGCGCCAGCCGCTTCAGCCGTTTCTTGACAACGTCGTGATAGTCACGGTTCTGCGCATAGACACTGATCGCGGCCCGGTCGCGCGCCTCCAGTACCGCCAGCGGGTCCTGATCGGGTCCATAGTTCTCGGCCAGCATGATCACCGACCGCGCTTCGGGCCACAGCACATCCGGGGCGCCGCGCCAATGTACCCGATCTGCCAGCCATCCCATTTGCCCGTGATAGCCGCGGTCCAGAAAACTCCTAAGCCGCTCCATGACCTGCGGCACATCACCGGGACCACAGATGCGCGCCTCGGCAAAGCCGATCTCGCGCGCCTTGGTCTTCACACGCGCCGTCAGCCCGGACATGCGCCCGCCTGTTTCTTCTGTCCGGAAATATCCCGGGGGAGTCCCGCAGGGACGGGGGCAGCGCCCCCTGCGATCTTTCGCAGAAAGATCGCCGCCGCCTCAGAAATCGAGATCGGCATAATGGGCGGGCGGCGGAAAACCGGGGACCTGATCGGCAAGGATCGCACGAAAGGCCGGGCGGGACTTGATCTTGGCATACCAGTCCTTGACCACGCTCGATCGGTTCCAATCCACGTCCGAGATATAATCCAGCGCCGACAGATGCGCGGCGGCGGTGAAATCGGCGAGCGTCATGTTGTCACCGGCCAGCCAGCGGCGGTGATCCAGCAGCCAGGCCATATAGTCGAGGTGATACTTGATCGCCCGCGCGCCCGATTTGACATTGCCGCTGTCGGGAAACCCGGCCTTCATGACCTTCTTGTTCACCCGTTCATACAACAGTTTCGACGTCACTTCGTTGTGGAACTTATCATCGAACCAGCCCACCAGACGCCGTACTTCGTAGCGGGCATCGGCAGACCGGGGCATCAGCGCGGGTTCGGGGTATTTCTCTTCGATCCATTCGCAGATGGCCGCGCTTTCGGCCATGGTCTTGCCGTCGATCTTCAGGACCGGCACTTTGGCGGCCGGATTGCGTCGCATGAAATCCGGGTCTTTTTCCCAGTATCGCTCCTCGATCAGCTCACATTCGATCTTCTTCTCGGCGAGGCTGAGCCGCACTTTGCGGCAGAAAGGAGAGAGGGGGACGTGATAGAGCTTGGCCATGGCCTTCCGCGCGGGTTGGGGGAAACCCCCTCTACTTGCCGTGAAAAGGGGCGGGGTTCAACGGAATTGCGGCCACCTGACCCGCGAGATTTTGCCTGTTCGTCGGGTTGGTGTCATAAAATGACATAAAGTCAGCGGCTTGCGGGTGGAAACTGCGCGGTGCCCGCGACCACTAGAGGTGTCGGCGGGCGACTCTGAGCAGACTATGGCGTCCTGCAAGCTGGCTTGCGATCAGGCGTGTTGCTAGCATTCGCGCGTGCCGGGCCCAAAGCGACCCTGCACAGGCGCTATTCCGGCGGCTGCCGGCAAGGCAGTTCGCATCATGTCGTCGAGGTTGACCATGCCGCAGACCAAAGCCGTTGTTCCCGTCCCCCTTGCCCCGCCGCTGCGCGCTTTCCACGTCGATGACGCCGCAACGGTGGCGCGGTTGAATGACATGGCCTCGGGCGGCATTCTGCTGTCGGTCTGGAACAGGAAGGTGGGGCCGGGCGGAGATCCCTGGGAAGAAGGTCGACTGCAACAGGTCGAACAGATGAACAGCGGCTGGGTCATGGCCGTGCTGGATCGGGGCGCCGGGGTCGAGGCTGTCCTGATGGGGCAACCGCACCCGGTTGAACCGGTGCCGGTGGAAAGCGTCGATCCGGAATGGGCTCCGCTGGTCGAACTGGAAAACATGGTTCCTGGGGCATGGTGCCTGAACGTGATTGCCACCTTGCCCGAGCGTCGCGGGCAAGGTCATGCGGCCCGCCTGATGGCGCTGGCCGAGGACATCGCCCGCGCAGGCGGACACGGGCAATTGGCCCTTGTGGTGGCCGAGGCAAATGCCGGGGCCATCCGGCTGTATCAACGCTGCGGCTTTGCCGAAAAGGCCCGTCGCGCGATGGTCAAAGGCGATTGGGACGGGCCGGGGCACCATTGGGTGCTGATGGTCAAGCCGTTGCAGGCGGTCCCTGACTGAGCCGCGGGCAGGGGCCTGTCCGGCCTTTCTGGCAAGTGAACGCGGGCCTAGCCTGCGGGCTTGTGGCAGACGGCCTCGATATTGTGCCCGTCGGGATCAAGGACAAAAGCACCGTAGTAATCGGGGTGATAATGCGGCCTTGGCCCCGGGGCGCCATTGTCCTTGCCGCCCGCCTCAAGCGCGGCCTTGTAGAAAGCATCGACGCTGGCGCGGTCCTTGGCTGTCAATGCGATGTGCAATTTGCCTTTCGTGGCGTCTTCTTCGGCGATCCAGAACCATGGGCGGTCATCGCCGTAACCGGTGACTTTGACCCCGTTGGTGTGTTCCGGCGGCACCGTGAAAAGGCGGGTAACCCCCAGCGGTGCAAAGGCGCGGTCATAAAAGGCAACCGAGCGGGAAAACTCGGTCACGCCAAAGGTCATGTGATCAATCATCTGGTGCTCCGTAACTTATTGGAAAAATCTTAGAAACCGGCAGGTCCTGCTTCGGGCCAGAGGGAAACGACCTGGCCCAAAGCCTGCCTGTGCGGGACCATTGACTATTCGGCACCCCGGCGGATGCGGTAATGCACCTCGGCGGCAAAATCGCCTTCGATCACCGTTTCCTCGCCCGTGGGCCAACGCACCGCGATGCGGGTGGCGCCACTTGCGCCGCCCAGTCCGAAATGCGCCACCGGCGCGTCGAAGGACATAAAGCCGCCGCCCAGCTGGATTTCCTGCATCCGGGTCACGCCGTCGGTGTCCGTCACCGTGACCTCAACCCCGATGCCGTCCCGGTTGCCGGCCAGATCCTCGAAGCTGACCACCAGTGCGCGGGCGTCCTGCGTATTGTTGCGAAAGACCGTCAGCGGGCCGTTTACCGTGTAGGTCACGATATCCAGATCGCCGTCCCCGTCCATGTCGAACTGGGTGGCGGCGGCGGTCATCAGGTAATCTTCCAGACCGAAGGGACCGGAGGCCTCGACAAAACCGCGCCCGGTGTTCTGGAAATAGAGGTTCGAGGGGCTGACCTCGTTCGGGACCCAAGTGCCGTTGACGATATAGACATCTTTCCAGCCGTCTTCGTCGAAATCGGCGATCTTGGTGTCCCAGCTCCAGCCGCCGATATGCAGACCCCAATCTTTGGCTACGTCGGTATAGACGCCATCCGACCCTTGCGTCAGCAGCACGTTGAAATTCTGGATCTGCGGCAGCGCTTCGTCCGCCTCGGTGGCGGTGATGGCGCGCGGCGGTTTGAAGTGCACAACGCAGTAGGAATGCGCCTTGGTCTGATCCTTGGGGATCATGTCGCAGATCGCGGCATCCTTGCGCTGGATCGCCAGATCCTTGATGAGCATGGCCTTGCATTCGACGTGGTCTCGCCCGGTCAGTTCCTGGCAGCGGCTGGCATAGGTCGGGTCAAAGCTGTTGCCCGACTTGTACCATGTCTTGATGGCCATGTTCTTTTCGCAGGTGGCGCGCAGGTCGTCGCGCTTGATGACGTTGCAGTAATCTTCGAGCGGCTGCATCTTGAGGATGTTGGACACCCCCGAGGAGCGGCCCGCGATCTGCGCAAGGTACAGTTCGGGCGTGCCATCGTTCATCAGGTCGGCGGTCTTGATCGCCATGGTCGTGGTGGTGGTGTGCGGCATCTTCCCGTCCTGGAAGGTGATCGCCCGAAAGCCGCCCTGACCATCGCCCATGTAGTAATAATCCGGGATCTCGAAGTCATTGCCCAGCAGCAGGTCCTGATTGCCGTCGCGGTCGAGGTCGGTGAACAGCATGGACAGCGTTTCGCCGGGGATGCCGGGCAGGACGGTGAAGGCATCGCCGGTCAGCGCGCCATCCTCGTTCCAGATCACCCGGTTGCGGGATTCCTCGCCCGGGATGCGGCGATACCAGCCAGCGGCCCAGTTGCCGAGGCCAAGGTCAAGGTCGCCGTCACGGTCGGCATCGCCAAAGCTGAGCGCCATGGTGAGGAAGGTGCCTTCGGTGTTCTTGACCGGCTGCGGTGCGCCGAAACCGTCCGGCCCGTTCAGGATCAGGAAGTTGCCGCCCCGGTAGGTGGCAAGGAAGAGGTCGCGGTGCCCGTCGTTGTTGATGTCGACGATGGCCGCGTTAAAGACCTGCGCGGTGGCAAGGGGGCCAAGGTCGATCTCCAACGGTGTGAACTGGCCGCTGCCGTCATTGGCGAACAGGCGCAGGCCGACCTCTGTCGAGGCGACCGCAAGGTCGATGTCGCCGTCATTGTCGATGTCGCCAGAGGCGAGGCTGCGGCCCTCCCAGAAGGGCGGCCACATGTCGGCCATGGTGAATTCGATCGGCTGGTCCAGCCCGATTTCCCAGCCTTCCAACCGGGTAAAGCCGCGCGGTGCGGCGGCGGAGGGTGCCGCGAAGGGGCGCGGTTCGACGATGATGCGGGCCGCATCGGCGCTGGTGACTTGCCAGGGGTCGCCTTCGGCCGCTTCGGCGGCCCAGAGCAGGCGCGGCGGGGTGTCGGCCTCGCTGGTCAGCAGGCGCAGGGCGCGGTCGGTTTGCCATTCGTGGTAATAATGCGCGCCGGCGCCAGACAGGACGCCAAGGCCCGCAACACTGGCAGCCAGCCAAAGCCCGGCACGAAGGCCGACGGATTGGGTCACGATGAAGAAGGAATAGATGCTGAAGCTCCCAAGCGTGAAGAGAAGCGCCATGACGTAACCATGGCTGAGGCCGATCCCCAGAAGAGCGCCGGTGACGACCACGTCAAAGGCGATGGGAACCGGGAGGAAGACACCAACAAGGGCGATCAGCACAAGACCGATCAGGCTGAAGGCCAGCCCGGTGATCAGGTCCTGGGGCAGCAGCGTGGCGACCACGGCGCCAAGGATCCCCGCCAGCAGCATCAGCGGCACGGTCATCTTGAAAATGTACCAGAGGTTCTTGACGTAGCTGACCAGCACATCCTTCAGCGCGTGATGCACGCCCGGCAGCGGGGCAGGGGGCACGGTGGCGACGCGCTTGGCCGGGGGCAGTTCGGTTTCCGGCAGGTGGCGGCAGATCAGCGGCACGATGACAAGGATCACCAGCAGGCTCAGCGCCACCTTGGTCACCGCCATGTAAACCGGCAGCAGGCTGAACAGCATGGTCAGCACCACCACGTTCAGCGTCGGTGAGGCGATCATGGCGGACAGCGTGGTTTCTGCCCGCAGACCACCGGAATACATGCCGCGTGCGATGGGGGCGGCGCAGTTGACGCAGACACCCAGAGGGGTGCCGATGGCCAACCCCAGCGCGCTGTTGGCGAACCCGCCCTTGAAGCTCTTGCGGCGGACATAGGGCGCGGCGGTCAGGAAGGCGGCGGCGAAAAGCACCCCGAAGGTCATGCCCTTCTTGTTGGTGTTGATCCAGTTCAGCGTCGACCAAAACATGCGTTCCAGAACGGTCATGTCCTCGGTCAGCGCGAATTTCGCCTCGAACCCCAGCGGATCCTCCAACTGGATGCCGCCGGACATGATGGCCTTTTCCTCAAGCGCCGGATAGCGCGATCCGGTCCAGAAAAGATAGGCCAGCACGACCACGATCGCCGAAGCAATTGCAAGACGGAGCCAATCGGTGCGGGGGGTATTGCTGTCCAGGATCATCGGTCCCTCTTGTTCTTGCCGGCGGATGGGCATGACCACTATTCGTCAGCCCCGGTATGAAACACAAGCGGAAGGACCGGGGATCGGCCCGGTTCAGGAGGATTTGTTGACCTTGCGGAAGCGCCGCGCGATTGCGGCGCGGGTTCAGCCGTCTTCTTCGGAAATATCGTCTGGCGTGGTGATGACCCCGCGAGAGACGACGAACTGGCCGGACAGGTAGAAGGCTTCCGGCGCCATATCGGACGCCAGATCGCCACGACCGTTGTTCTGCGGATTGGCGATCTTGACCTTGTTTTCCGTGGCGGCAGACAGCTCGTAGCGATAGACGCCGTCCATCGCCTTGGCGCGGTCCAGTTCATAGACCGGGGTGCCGGAGGCGGCAAAGACGGTCGTGATTTCGCCATCGGGCGAAACCACGTCCAGCGTCGCGTTGTTCAGGCCGAACCAGTTGACGAACCAGAAGGCTGTCGAATTGTGCTGGGCCACCGGATCGGCGGCCTGCGCCATGCCGGTCAGGCCAAGGCACAACGCAGTTGCAAGGATCGGGGCGTGGCGAAAGATGCGCATGACGGTTCCTGTCTTTGGTGGCGGCAGGGGAATGCCGTAACTCTGCTTGGCGCAGCAGGCGCGGTCAAGGTCGGCTGGGCAGCGTCTAGGGACGGTTGCGCCATTCCGCCCATTTTGCCTCGGCCCGCGTTTGTGCCTCGTTGATCTGTTCGGGGGTCATCCGGCTGTTCCAGAAAACGGCGAAGCCGGACGCCTCGTCAAATCCGCTGGAGCTCGCCAGCAGCAGCCACATCTGTCCCATGACATAATCCTGTGGCACCCCCGTTCCGCTGAAATACAGCAGGCCGGTGTTGGCCATGGCCGGGGCATGCCCTGCCTCGGCGGCGCGGCGCATCAGTTGCGCGGCCTGCACCGCGCGGCGCGGGTCAAGTGGATGCGCGTTCAGCATCAGGTAGGCGACCTGAAACTCGGCCACAGGATCGCCGGCGCGGGCGGCGCGTTCCAGTGCACGCAGGCTTTCGGTGTCGGCGGCGGGCGGGGCCAGCCGGGGGTCATAGACGATCTGCGGAGCCTTGCCGTCGCTGGCCCCCGCCTGTCCGCCCTGCCGATAGTACAAGGCAGCCAGTTCGTCACTTTGCGGTACGCCGAACCCGTTGTCATACAGCACGCCCAGATTGGTCATCGCCTGTGGCAGACCCTGTTCCGCCGCGGCCTTGAACAACTGGGCGGCGCGTTCGTAATCCTGCGCCACTCCGTCGCCGCGCACGTAAAGCAGACCGAGGTTGTTCAGGGCTTTGGGATGCCCTTTGTCGGCGGCGCTGCGATACAGCTCGGCGGCTGCGGCAAAATCCTGTGGAACCCCTTTTCCGTCCTGCAAGAGCACGCCAAGGCTGACAGCCGCATCAAGGTGACCTGCCTCGGCGGCCCGACGGTACAGTTCGGCTGCCCGGGCAAGCGATGCGTCGTCAGAGCGGGCGGTTTCCAACACCAGCGCAAGGTCGTACAGATCCTCGGCCGCGCCGCTGTCCGCTGCCCGTTCCAACAGTGCCAGTGCGCGTTCGGGGTCACGGGGGACGCCAAGACCCGCGTGATACAATCGTCCCAGCTTGTTGGTGGCGGTCAGGTCTCCGGCCTCGGCGGCGCGCGCATACCATTGCGCAGCACGCGCATAGTTCTGCAACACGCCGTCCCCGGTTTCCAGCCGTTCGGCCAGTGCCAGTTGCGCAGGGACATCGCCGGCCTCAGCCGCCGCCCGCAGCGCGGCCAGAGGATCGGTTTGTGCCGACACCGTTTGCGGACCAAGCCCCAGCGTCACGATCAGCGCCAGAACGGCTGAGGCGCGCATGGTCAGTTCCCCCCAAGCCGGGGTCCGCGCAGGGCGTCCGCCTCGAACCAGTCGCGGGCGGCGGTCTGGGCCTGCGCCAGCTGTTCGGGGGTCATCAGGTTGCCCAGAACCTCGCGCTGTTTCGCAGCCTCCGCATGGCCAAAAGTGGCGGCGATATTGTACCACTTGTGCGCTTCGACATAGTCAGGGGCCCCGCCATGATCGCCGCGGGCCAGAACTTCGGCCAGGGCAAATTGCGCGGATTCCTCTGCCTGTTCGGCAGCGGCGCGCAACAGGGCCACGGCCTGATCGCGCCGGTCGGGATCTGTGTCCAGCAAATGACGGCCAAGCGCGGCTTGCGCGCGCGGTTCTTCCGCCTCGGCCTGCGCTTCAAGCCAGATCAGCGCATTGGCGTTGCCCTGACGGGCCGATGCAAGAACCCATGGTACGGCCCGTTGTGGCGCGACCTTGCCGTCCAATCGGCCTTCGGCGGCCAGCCGGCCCAGCTCGATTCGCGCCTGTGCGGCGTCGCGCGTCTTGAGCGCTTGCACGTACCACGCCAGCGCGGCATCGAAATCCAGTGCAACGCCAGATCCCGTTTCAAATTGGTGGGCGAGGGCCACCATGGCCCGGCCCAACCCGTGTTCGGATGCCATTCGATACCAGCGCGCGGCCTGCGCCATGTCCTGATCCACGGCCTGCCCGCTGGCAAAAGCGTAGCCAAGGTTGCTCATGGCGGCGGCGTCTCCGGCCTTGGCGGCGCGGCTCAGCCAGCGCAGAGCTTCTTGGGCATCGACAGGGACGCCATCGCCGGTCAGGTAGCGCGTGCCAAGGGTTCGTTGCGCCATGACGTGGCCGGCTTCGGCCGCGCGGCGATACCAGTCCAGCGCCTCGGACCGGTTGGTGACGGCGGTGTCGGGCACATCCAGCAGCGTGGCCAGTTGGACCTGCGCCTCTGTCACGCCCTGTTTCGCGGCGGCGCGAAGCCAGCGCATCCCTTCGGTCTGATCGCCGTCAGGCGTTCCGAAATACAGCGCGGCCAGCGCGAATTGCGCCTCTGCGTGGCGTTGTTCGGCGGCGGCCAGAAGCCAGTTGAACGCGGCCTCGGTGTCGCGTTCGACCCCGTCGCCATTCTGGTATTGCAGGCCCAGCAGGTACTGCGCCGGGGCGTCGCCCCGGGTGGCGGCGCGTGTCAGCAGGCCGGCGGCCTTGGCGGGATCGCGGCCCGGGCCGCCCGGGACCTCGCTGAGATAGATCCGCGCCAGAAGCGTCGCGGCCTCGGCGTGGTTCTGGTCAACCGCGCGACCCAGCCACAGAACGGCGCCTTCGGGATCACGCGGGCCGCCGCGCCCCTCGATCAACACACGGCCATAGCGGTATTGCGCCAGCGGCGTGCCGGTCTCTTCGGCCAGCGTCCTGAGCCCCTGCCGCACGGTGACGAAATCCCCCCGGTTCCACGCCTGTTCGATTTCGGCCATGTCTGGCAGGTCCTTGGTCGCGGCGGGCGGTGTTCCGGCGTCCTGTGCGGCGGCGGCAACAGGCGCAACCGCCAGCAACGAGGCCAGCGCTGCGGAAAGGACTGGGCGGCTAAAGGACGTCATGGCGGCTCCGTTGTCGCGATCAGTGTCGGGGTGGGGCGATCCTAGCGATCCTGACGCGATGTGCGAGAGGAGAAGCGCGCCTAGAGCAGCGTTTTTTCAAACAGCCAGAGGAAAGCGCCCGACACAGCCAGTGCCGCTCCAAAGGGCAGCGCCACCTGTCGGTTGAGTTTTCCGACCCGGATCACGGCGGCGGCCAGCGCGGTCAGCGCGGCAATCAGCACCAGCAATGGCAGGTCGAACGGGCCGGTCAGCGCGCCCAGACCGGCCATCAACTTGACGTCGCCAAGGCCCAGCCCCTCGCGGCCGCGCAAGCTGTGATAGGCGATCCGGAGGGCCAAAAAGCTGCCCGCACCGATCAGCCCGCCCGCGAGCGCCAGAAGAAAGACACCTTGGGCCAGCGCCGCGCCAAGGCACAGCGCGGCCAGCGCGGCAGTCAATGCATCCGGCAGGCGGAAACTGCGGAGGTCTGAAACCGCAAGAGCCAGCAGCAACCACAGCAAAGCCGCCGCGCACCAGATGTCCCACGCCGTGCCGCCGCGCAGGATGGCAAGACCGGCAAGACCGGTCGCGGCGAGTTCCATCAACCAAAGCCAACCGGGGATGGCGGCATCGCAATGGCGGCAGCGCCCCCGCAAAAGCGGGTAGGACAGCAGCGGCACAAGGTCCCGCAGGCTCAGCCGCGTCTTGCAGGATCGGCAGCGCGATGGCGACAGGATCACATTCTCCCCGCGCGGTAGTCGATCCACCAGCACACCTAGAAAGGAGCCGATGGCCGGTGAGACCAGCAAAAGAAACACTGTCCAGAACCCTGTCATGCCGGTCCTCCGCGCCCCACCCGCCCTGCGTGCGGCGGCGATTGTCTGACCCGGGGTTTCTGTCTAGGATCACGCCAAAACGTCAAGAGGGCGCCACGTCAGCGGCGCAGGGGAGCATATGAGCGAAACATCACAGGCCATGCCGCGCCGCCCCGCCGACGCGGGGTTTTCCCTGCTGGAACTGATGGTCGTGGTGGTGATCCTGTCGATCCTCGCGCTGGTCATCGTGCCGCGTGTGATCGACCGGCCGGATCAGGCCCGCGCCGCCCGCGCGCAATCGGACATCGCAGCCATACAGGCCGCCATCAACCTCTACCGTCTGGACAATTTCCGCTATCCGACCACCGATCAGGGGCTGGCGGCGCTGGTGACGCGGCCCGCGTCCGAGCCGGTGCCGCAGAACTGGGCCACGGGCGGGTACATGGATCGGGTGCCGCAGGATCCATGGGGGCGTCCGTATCAGTATCTTCAGCCCGGAGTTCACGGCGATTTCGACGTCTTCACCTACGGAGCGGATGGTGTGCCCGGCGGGACGGGCGCGGATGCGGACATCGGCTCGTGGACGCAGGGCTGAGATCCGGCGACGCGGGGTTCAGCCTGCTTGAAGTCATGGTCTCGGTGGCTGTTCTGGCGGTGCTTGCCGTTGGCGTAGGCCTGTCGACCGGCGGGGCGGTTACGGGGGCCGAACGTGATGCCCAGAGATTTCGGCAGGCGTTTCAACAGACCTGGGCTTTGGCGGTGATGGCGCGGGCCGAACACGGGCTGGAGGTCACACCCACGGAGGTTCGCCTGTCACGGCGCGGTCCCGAGGGCTGGGAGCCGGGCCAGCTTCTGCATGAATGGCGCGGACGGGCAAGCCTTGTGCTGTCCGAGCCGCTCCCCTTGCAAGGACCGCCGATCCGACTGGGTGCCGATGGCCGGGCCAGCGCCTTTGCGGTCACCTTTCGGACGCGCGGCACCACGTGGCGCTGCATCAGCGACGGCTGGAGCGATTTGACATGCGCCGAAGGGTAGGCCGCGCGACGCGGGGGCTGACCCTGCTGGAACTGGTGATTGCCATTGCCGTCTTGTCGCTTGGGACACTGGCAACGCTAAAGGCCACCGGGCAAGCGCGGCTGGTGCTGGGCGGGGCGGGCCCGCGCGTTCTGGCGCAGCTTGCCGCCGAAAACCGCGCCGAAGCCTTGCGCCTGCCCGAAGCCGGGAGCTTGCCGGATACGGTGCGGCTTGGCCCCTATGATTTCCGCATCGAAACACGCCGCCGGACAACGGCGGCGGGCCTGATCCGGGCCGACATTGTCGTGACCTCTTCCGAGGGGCCGGGCGCGGTGCTGGTCACGTTCCTGCCCGCAGGAGGGGGCGTGCGATGAGGGGAACACGCGGATTGTCCCTGATCGAACTGGTCGTCGCAATGGCGCTGTTTTCCTTGGTCGCAGTGATGGGGATGCAGACCCTGAACGGGACCATCCGCACCCGTGACGCTTTGACCGGGCGGGATGATCGCGACCGTGCGCTTGCGGTGACGCTGGCACTGTTGCGAACGGATCTGGACCGGGCCGCGCCGGTCCTGTTCTACCCGCCGGATGGTCCGCCGCAATCGGCGCTGTCGCTGGACGCCGGAGGTGCGCGCATGGGGCTGACGGTTTCGGCGCTGGCCCCGGACGCTGCACCGTTTCAGCGTGTCGAGTGGCGCTTTGACCGGGCGGCGGGCACGCTGTCGCGCGCCGCATGGCCGGTAACGGAACCGTCGCAGGCCGGTTTGCGCAGTTCGGATCGGATCCTGTTGACCGGGGTCTCGGCCTTCCGCCTGCGCAGTTTCCGCAAAGGGCAGGGATGGATCGACGGGATCGAAGCAGGCGCGCCCGTTCCTGTGACTGGCACCGCACCGGGGGACGAAGACCGCAGTTTTGCGCTGGTGGCGAACCGCTACGGCGACGGGCTGCCCACCGCGGTAGAATTGCTGTTTTCGATCGAGACTCTGGGCGAGATCCGCCTGCTGGAGGTCCTGCCATGAGGGCGCAGCGCGGCTTTGTTCTGGTGAATGCTCTGGTTCTTGTGGGGGCGCTTGCCGCGGCGGCTCTGGTCCTTTTGGTGAGGGCAGAGATGAGCGTACAGCGCCAGTTGGCATGGCAGGGGACAGGGCAGGGCGAGGCCTATCTTGATGCGTTTGATGCGTTGGCGGCTACGCTGCTGGAGGCCGACCCCGGACCCACCGACCACCTTGGCGAAACATGGGCGCAGCCAATCGTGCAGGCCACGTTGGACCGCAGCAGGATTTCCGGCGGAGTGGAGGACCTGCAAGGCCGGTTCAATGTCAACTGGCTGGCGGTGCCGGAGGATGCGCAGGCGCAAGAGGCTTTTGCCCGTCTTCTTGCAACCTTGGGCCTGTCGCAGGACGGTGCCGCAGCGATCCGGGCCTTTCTGTCGCCGGGTGGGCCAGTCGGCACCGCCGGTTTCGGTGATGTCTTGCCGAGGGGAGGGCCGGTCAAGGATTTGCGCCAGCTTCGCGCCCTGCCGGGACTGACGGATCGTCAGTTCCAACGGTTAGAACCCTTGATGGCGGCCCTGCCAAGCGACAGCCGCCTGAATGTAAACACCGCCCCGCCCGAGGTTCTTGCCGCATGGGTGCCGGGCCTTTCGGTCGCGCAGGCGCAGGCCCTGGCGGCGGAACGGGCGCGGCGGCCCTTTGCCTCGGTGTCCGATTTCCTTTTGGCCCTGCCGCCCGCGGTCGCGGCCGATTTGGATGACACCCGTCTGGGCACCGGCAGCGACTGGTTCCTTGCCCGTGCGAGGGTCGAGTTCGAAGGACGGCAGCTTGCGCGGCAAAGCATCCTTTTCCGGCAACCGCTTCCCGTTGGTGTGCGGGTCGATTATCGTCGGCCCGATGACTGAACGCGCGGACCCTGCATTCCTGCCGACCGATCCCGGCCTGCCCACGGCGCCCATTTCCGGGCCGCAGCCGCGTGGGCGGTACGTGGCTTTGGTGCCGGGCGAACAAGTGCCGCTGTTGCTGCTGGATTTGCCACCGGGTGTCCGTGGGGCGGCACGCGAACAGGTGGCGCAACGGCAACTGGCAGACGTGATGGGCGCGCGCGCCGGGGCAACGCAGATGCGGCCTTTCGCGCTGGAGGGAGAGGCAGAAAGCTGGACGCGCGTTTTGGTGACGGAGCGCGACGTTCTGGACCAATGGCGCGCCAAAGCAGGGGGGCGTTGCGTTGCGATCTTGCCGGACTATCTTGCCCTGCCGGTAGCCAAGGGCGACTGGAGCGTCAGCGGTTCTCCGTCCCGGGTTCGGGCCCGGTTTGGCCCGCACGACGGTGTGACCACCACCGAGGCCGCTTTGTGCCTGCAAGCGACCCGTATCATTGCGGACGGAAACGTGCCGGGCAAGGTCGTGCGTCTTGGTCCGCCTTTGCCTGCCTTCGAGGCTTTGCTGGCCGATAAAGGCATTGAATGGCAAACACAGCCGGACCCTGATGCGCGGGCCTTTGCGCGGGGCGAGGCGGCGTTGGACCTGCGCGCCGATCCGCAGGCCTCGCGGACACGGTTGCGTCGGCAAGTGCGTGTCTGGCAATGGCCCGTGCTGACAGGGGCCGTCGCGGCGGCGCTTTGGGCTGCGGCGCAGATGACGGTGATCCGGGCCGTCGAACAAGAGACAGTGGCGCTGACGGCGCGGTCGGTCGAGATCACAAGGGCCGAATTCCTGCCCGCCGGCCCGATCCTTGACTTGCGGGTGCAGGTGGCGCGCGCACTGGCGGAACAGCGTGGCCAATTGCGTGCCGACAGCGGGCAGGCATCGCCGCTTGACCTGTTTGCCGACGCGGCGCCGGTGTTGTCCGGGGCGGAGGCGCGCCTGCAATCCGTGGACTGGACGCCGGGCGAAGGTCTGCGCCTTGGGGTGGAAATGGGCGATTTCGCTGCTGTGGATGCGTTGGTCGAGGCGCTTGCCGCCGGGGGCTTGCGGGTTTCTATCCGCGACGCACGGCTGGGCAGCGGTGGCAGCGTTGAGGCGGATCTGACCGTCGCGGAACCGGAGCAGGGCGGATGACGGGCGGGATCGTGGAACAGCTGCTGCGGCTGACCGCGCGCGAACGCGGCCTGTTGCTGGTCATGGCGCTGGTGTTGATCTGCGGTGCCGGGGTGGGCCTGTTGTGGCCCCTTTCCGAACGGCGGGCCGGGGCCGAAGCCGCGCTGATCGAGGCGCGCGCACTTGAGGCTTGGGTCACGGCGCGGGCCGGGGATGCCCAGATGCTGCGCAATGCCTCGGGGCCGGAGCCGGTCGCCCCGATCGGCTTGGCAGCGGTGCAGCGCAGCCTTGCCGGGGCCGGGCTGGCGGACCGGGTCGCCACGCTGTCGGCGCGACAGGGTGAAGGGATCGAGATGCGGTTCGAAGGCGTCAGCTTTGACCGGTTGATTGCATGGCTGACGCAGATTGAACCGGTCTGGGGCTACCGGTTCGCGGCCTTCCGCATCGATCGGGGCGCTGAAGAAGGCCTTGTAGACGCGCGGATCGAGGTGGTGCCCGAGGGCTGATCGCCCCCGGGCCGCAGTATTACGACCGGATGCGCCAGCCAGTGCGGAAGATCCACCAGATCGCCGCCAGACAGATTGCAGTGAACCCGGCAATCGCCAGCAGGCTGACCGCGATTGGCACATCCGACAGGCCAAAGAAGGACCAGCGGAAACCGGACACCAGGTAGACCACCGGGTTGAAATAGGCCACCGTCTGCCAGGCCGGCGGCAGCATGTTGATCGAGTAAAAGCTGCCACCAAGAAAGACCAGCGGCGTCACCACCAGAAGCGGCACAAGCTGCAACTGCTCAAAACTGCGCGCCCAGATGCCGATGATAAAGCCCAACAGCGAAAAGCTGATGCAGGTCAGCACAAGAAAAGCCAGCATCGCGCCGGGGTGCTGGATTTCGAGGTCGACGAAAAAGGCCGAGGTGCCAAGGATCACGATCCCGATGAACAGCGCCTTGGTCGCCGCCGCGCCGACATAGCCCAGCACGATCTCAAGGAAGTTGATCGGGGCCGAGAGCAGTTCGTAGATGGTGCCAATGAACTTGGGAAAATAGATCGCGAAACTGGCGTTCGAGATCGCCTGCGTCATGACCGAGAGCATAACAAGACCGGGCACGATGAAGGCACCATAGCTGACCCCCTCGACCTCGTCGATGCGCGAACCGATGGCCGCGCCGAAGACGACGAAATACAGCGAGGTCGAAATCACCGGCGAAACGAAACTTTGCAGGATGGTGCGGAAGAACCGCACCATTTCAAAGCGGTAGATGGCTAGGACAGCGGGAAGATTCATGCCCGGGCCTCCTGTTCCTGTGCGGCGACGAGATCGACGAAGATGTCTTCGAGAGAGTTCTGGGCCGTGTGCACGTCGCGCACCCGCAGCCCGCTTTCGGTCAGAAGCCCCATGAGCCGGCCAATGCCGGTGCGATCGGCGCCGGTGTCATAGCTGTAGGTCAGCCGGGTGCCGTCCTCGGACAGGCTGAGGGCGTAGTCCGACATCGTTTCGGGGATGGCATCCACCGGGTCGGCCAGATCGATGGTCAGTTCCTTCTTGCCCATGCGGGCCATCAGGCTGGCCTTGTCCTCGACCAGCAGGATCTCACCCTTGTTGATGACACCTACGCGGTCGGCCATGGCTTCGGCCTCTTCGATGTAATGGGTGGTCAGGATGATGGTCACGCCGTCCTGTTTCAGTTCGCGCACGGTGTCCCACATGTCGCGGCGCAGCTCGACGTCGACCCCTGCGGTGGGTTCGTCAAGGAACAGCACGCGCGGTTCATGCGCCAGCGCCTTGGCGATCAGAACGCGGCGTTTCATCCCGCCGGACAGTTCGATCACCTTGGAGTCGCGCTTGTCCCACAGCGACAGCCGCCGCAGGATGCGTTCCACCACGGCCTCGTCGCCCTTTTTGCCGAACAACCCGCGCGAAAAGCGCACGGCGTCGGCGACCTTCTGGAAAGGTTCGAGGTTCAATTCCTGCGGCACCAGCCCGACAAGGCTGCGTGCCTGCCGATAGTTGTCGGCCACGTCATGACCGCCGACGGCGATGCTGCCGCCGGTGATCCGGGTGATCCCGCAAATGGCGGTGATAAGCGTCGTCTTGCCGGCCCCGTTCGGGCCCAGCAGCGCAAGAATTTCACCTTCTTCAATGGCAAGTGAAACGCCTTTGAGCGCCTCGAACCCGCCGTCATATTTCTTCCGCACGTCGCGGATGTCTACCATGGGCATGATCCGCCCTCCTTGTTCGCACGCGCGGTATCTAACTTTCTTGGCGCGATGCGCAATTGAGCAGAAATGCATAGTGCCCATGCATGTCGCAAACAGACGGGCGGTGTCGCAGGGCACAACCTAAGCGATACGCATGACTTCTGCATTGAACCGGCCCGGTTTGGGCATCCTTTTCATCTGCATCGGAATCTTCGCGATTTCCCTGAATGATATGCTGATCAAGCTGCTGTCGGGCGGCTATCCCCTGCATCAGATGGTGTTCACGCGGTCTGCCATCGGGCTTGTGTTTACCTTCGGATTTGTCTTTGCCGAAGGGGGGCTTGGTTTGCTGAAGACCAGTACCCCCTGGCTGCACCTGCTGCGCGGTTTGTTGGTTGTCCTGTCCAACATGACCTATTTTTGCGCCCTCGCGGTTCTGCCGCTGGGACAGGCGACGGCGATGTTCTTTGTCGCGCCCCTGATGATCACGCTGCTGTCGATCCCGATCCTTGGGGAAAAGGTCGGCCCCTTGCGGATCGGGGCCGTGGTGGTCGGCCTGATCGGTGTCATCGTCATGCAGGAACCGTGGAAGGCCGATCTGTCGGTCTCGCGGTTGGTGCTGTCCTTGCCGGTAATCGCGGCGGCGTTCTATGCGCTGATGCAGGTTCTGACGCGGCGACTGGGCATGACGACGCGGGCCTCGGCGCTGGCGGTCTATATTCAAGGCACCTTTTTGATCGTGTCGTCGGTGTTTTTCCTTGTCGCGGGGGACGGTCGGTTTGCCGAGGGGGTGGAAAACGAAAGCCTGATCTTCCTGTTGCGCGCGTGGAGTTGGCCCGCGCCGAACGACTGGCTGATCTTTCTGGGGCTGGGCCTGTGTTCGGGCGTCGTGGGCTATTGCCTCAGCGCGGCTTACCGGTTGGCCGATGCGGCGACGATCGCACCGTTTGAATACATCGGTCTGCCGCTGGCGATCCTCTGGGGGTGGATGATCTTTGGCGAATGGCCGGTGCCGGCGACCTGGGCCGGCTGTGTGCTGATCATCGGGGCGGGGATCTTTGTCTTCCTGCGCGAACAGGCCAAGGCACAGCCGGCGCCGGGGCGCCGGTCGCGGTGGGGGCGGCGCTAGACCGCGATCAAAGCGATTTCAGCCGGACCGAGATGCTGGCCTGACGTCCGGCCAGCGCGCCCAGCGGGTCAAGTTCGGGGTGGGTGTCCAGCACCTGTGCCATGGCGGTTTGTGCGCGCTGCAACTGCGCCTTGCCGCCTTGCCGGTCGCCCTGCGCCAGCGCAGCCAACCCCAGTTCGTGCCGCGCCGTGCCCGCCACTGCCAGCGCGGCGGCGCTGGCCGCGCCCTGACTGCTCAGCGCCATGGCTTCGGCCATATCGGCGGCCTGCGCGTAATCGCCGGCGCGCAACAGGCTATGGGCGTACTCCAACTGAATCCGGGGCAGGAAAGGGCCCGCGCTGCCGATCAGCTTGGCGTATTGCCGGTTGGCCTGCACGTATTCGCCTTCTTCCAGCGCCGACCGCGCCACGAAATAATTCTTGCGAAAGCCCGAAGCATTGCCTTTTGCCGTATCGCAGGCCGCCAACGGCAACATAGCAGCAAGCGCAACCAGCGCCGGCATCACCCGTCCCAAAATCATCTGCTCTGTCCTCAACGTCGCCAAGGTTTGCCTTGATCGACAGGGATGATACCACTTTACCGGGGGCGGCGTCCACGAAAACCCAAGACCGCCCGCAGGATAGGATGCGAACCGTGATGCGCTGGCTTGCATGGCTGCTGACCCCTCTGACGCTGGCCGCCGCGATCTGGGCGGGAAATGACCTGTACCGGGTCATGCAGGACCCGTTGCCAGACCTTGCCGCACCGGCCCCGGCGGTGCCGGACGAAAGCCTTGTGCTGGACCTGCCTCAGCCGCAGCCGCCGATGCGCTGGCCCTCGCTTTTCGGCACCTATGAGCCGCCCGAGCCGCAGCCGCCAAAACCCCCGACGCCGCCGGTCGTGGTCGAACCTCAGCCGCCCGCACCACCGCTTGACAGCCTTGGCTACGCCCTGAAAGGTGTGGTCAACAGCGGCGACAGCCGCTGGGCCATCGTGTCTCATCCCACCGGCGAACGTCTGATCCGCGTCGGCGAAAGCCTTGCGGAGGGTGTTGTCGTCACCGCCATCGAACAGGGGGGCATCCGTTTGGACAACCACGGCCAAGAGGCCTTTCTGGCCTTCCCGGACTAGGCCCTGCCGTCACGGAACAGCCGGGGGAGACAAGCCGCCCGTTTCCTTGTATGTTGGCGCCAATGACCGCGAAACACGCGGCGAGAACATAATCGAGAGGGCACGAAAGTGCGGGCAGGAATTTCGGTCGACATGGCCGGCCCCGGATGGGGGCGTGCGTGGTGCGTTGCACTGTTTCTGGCAATTCTGACGGTGATCCCGGGCTTTGGCCGCGCACAGGGGGCGCTTGACCTGCGCGATGCGGACCTGCGCAGCTTTGTCCAGATCGTGTCCGAGGCGACGAACCGCAACTTCGTGATCGATCCGGGTGTACGCGGGACGGTAACCGTTCTGGCGCCGCAAAACGTCGGCCCCGCCTCGTTGTACGAAATCTTTCTCAACGTGCTGGAGGTGAACCGCCTGACCATCGTCAAGGGCGTGGATGCGGACCGGATCGTTCCGTTGAACGCGGCGCGGGAATTGTCCCCGGGGGCCGCCGGTTCCGGTGTCTATGAAACCCGGGTTATCCCGGTTCGCCATATTCCGGTGAACGAGGTCGTTGACGTGGTGCGCCCACTTTTGCCGTCCGAAGCGGTGATCTCGACCGTGCCCGATGCACGGCTGATCATCCTGTCGGACCGGGCAGGAAATCACCGCCGCATTCAAGCGCTCATTGCCGAACTGGATCAGCCGCGTTCCGAACCGATCGAGATGATCCGCCTGCGCAATGCCGACGCGCGCGAGGTGTTGCAGGTGATCCAGTCCATGGGCATCGTTCCCGATGGGGCCAGCATCAGCGTCGACGCCCGGTCGAACGCTCTGTTGGTGCTGGGGCCGCAATCGCTGCGGGAACAGATCCGCGTGCTGGCCGGGCGGCTGGACGCGCAGCAGAACAGCCAGCAAAGCCGCGTGGTACAGGTGAACTACGCGCAGGCGGCAACTCTGGCGGATGTGGTCTTGCGCAGCTTTCAAGGTGAAGGCGGCGGGGCATCGGGCCAGATCCGCATCGTCCCGGAACCGGGCACCAATTCGTTGCTGATCTCGGCGCCCGCTGACCGGATGCATGAAATTGTTGCCATGGTGCATCATCTTGATCGCCGCCCGACACAGGTTCTGGTCGAGGCAGTGATCTTTGAAATGTCCGTGGACGGTTTCGCCGATCTCTCGGTGCAATTCGGCGCGATCCTGAACGATGCGATTATCGGTGGCGTGCAATTCGCCTTGGAAGGGCGGCCCAGCCTGACCAGTCTGGTGTCCACCGTTCTGAACGGTGATGTGGCCAACCCGGGCAACGGTGGTGTGATCGGCGGACGGTCCGGCGATGCGCAAACCGGGATCGCGGGCCTGCTGACGGCCATCGCGGAAACCCGCAGCACGCGTCTGTTGTCGACCCCGTCGATCCTGACCCTGAACGGGCAGGAGGCCGAAATCGTCGTCGCGCAAAACGTGCCCTTTGTCACCGGGCAGTTCAGTCAGGTGGGGCAGGGCGCGGTCTCGGAACCGTTCCAGACAATCGAACGGCAGGACGTGGGCCTGACCCTGAACGTGACGCCTCAGATCAACGCCGATGGCACCGTCCGGCTGGTCATCAAACAAGAAGTGTCGAACCTGACCAATGCCACCTCTTCCGCCGGGGGGGAAATCACCGCGAAACGCGCCCTGTCGACCACGGTTCTGGTGCGGGATGGCAACGTTATCATGTTGGGCGGCCTGCTGGAAAATGGCTTTGGGTCGAATTCGCAAAGGGTGCCGGGCGTCTCCAAGCTGCCGCTGGTGGGGGGGCTGTTCCGTGGCAAGTCAGGGACCAAGAACCAGCGGGTTCTTCTGGTCATGCTGCGGCCCCGGATCGTCAATTCCGATCAGGAAGCCACGCGCCTGACCCGCGAACTGGCGCGTGAGGCAAAGCGCGCAAGCCTTGCAATTCAGCCCGAGGACAGCACGCGCTTTCCGCAGACGCCGCTGGGCGCTCTGCCATTTGACGGGGCGGATCTGAACCAGCCGTTCGACGAAACCTTCATCGACAATGCGGCGCGGACGCGGAATTATCCTCCGCTGCCCAGCCGGTTGAAATTCAACGGCAAGTATTGAGGCAAGCGCCGCCGGACGGCCACAGGCTTGCGGGGATGGCGGGATTGCGGGCACAAAGGTCAAAAGACCAAGGACTGCGAAGCCCGAATGCCCGATGACCTCCCGACACCTGATCGGCCCGGCAGCCTGCCCTATGCCCTTGCGCGCGATCATTGCGTGGCGCTGGATGGCGCGCGTGTCGTGGCAGGCCCCGGCGCAACGCCCAACGGCCTGCGCGAGGCGCAGCGGCGGGCCGGGCTGGACGTGCCGCTGGAGGTGCTGGACGAGGCCGGTTTCGAAGCGGTGCTGGCGCGGCTTTACCACAAGGGCGGCGGAGGCGAGGCGCAGGGGGTCAGCTTTGACCTTGTCGAGGAGGGCGGCAAGTCGCGGGGCCGCGACCTGCTGGAAGACGCCGAAGAGGCACCTGTCATCCAGTTGGTGAACCAGCTTTTGCGGCAGGCGGTGCTGGACGGGGCCTCGGACCTGCATATCGAGCCGCATGAGGGCGGGTTGCGCGCAAGAATGCGCATCGACGGCTTCCTGCAAACGGTTATGGACCGCGCCGACGTGCCGGTGAAACGCGTGGTGTCGCGTCTGAAAGTCATGGCCGGTCTGGACATCGCCGAAACGCGCCTGCCGCAGGACGGGCGCATCCCGCTGCGGCTGGGCGGGCGGATGATCGACACGCGGGTCAGCTCGTTGCCGGGCAACTATGGCGAACGGATCGTCCTGCGGATCCTCGACCGGGCGGCGGGGCTGATGCCGCTGGACCGGCTGGGGCTGGATGGCAGTCAGATCGCCCTGCTCGAACGGCTGGCCGCCACGCCGAACGGGATCATCCTTGCCACCGGACCGACCGGCGCGGGCAAGACGACGACGCTGTATTCGCTGTTGAAACTGGCGGACCGCGAAGAGCGCAACATCGTCACGGTCGAGGATCCGATCGAATATGACCTGACCGGCATCTCGCAGACCCAGATCAACGCCGAGATCGGCATGACCTTTGCGGCCGGGCTGCGGGCGACGCTGCGGCAGGATCCGGATGTGATCCTTGTGGGCGAGATCCGCGACACGGAAACCGCCAGCACGGCGGCGCAGGCGGCGCTGACCGGGCACCTTGTGTTTTCGTCGCTGCATGCCAACAGCTCGGTCGCGGCGGTGGTACGGCTGCGCGACCTCGGGCTGGAGAATTTCCTGATCGCGGCCACCCTGCGCGGGGTGATCGCGCAGCGGTTGTTGCGGCGGTTGTGCCCGGAATGCCGTGCGCCACATGCGCCCTCGGTCAGCGAGGCGGCACAGTTCGACCGGGCGGGGGTGCCACTGCCGACGATGCTGCACGAAGCCAAGGGGTGCGACGCCTGCAACGGGTCGGGCTACGCCGGGCGCGTCGGTATCTTCGAGATCCTCGAAGTGGGCGAGGCGCTGCGCGAGCAGATCAACCACGGCGCGGGCGAGGCCGCGCTTTGGGCCAAGGCGCTGCCGCCGCGTGACCGGCTGATCGGGCAGGCCTTGCGGGCGGTGGCCACGGGGCAGACCAGTCTGGCCGAGGCGCTGCGCGTGGTCGGAGACGGCGCGTGAGGGCCTTTGCCTATGTCGCCTATACCGCCGAGGGGCGGCGCAAGGCGGGCACTTTGGTGGCCGAGACCGAGGCCCATGCCTCGGAACAGCTCAAGGCGCAGGGGCTTTATGTGTCCGAACTGACCGCGCGGGCGCGGGCGCGCTCGCGGGGGGCGCGGCTGGGCCGGGCGCGGCTGTCGCGCGATCTGCAAGCGGTGTTCACGCGCCAGATGGCGGTGCTGCTGGGTGCCGAGATGGCGGTGGACGAGGCGCTGGGCACGCTGAAAAGCGCCGGCAGCACGGCGGCGCTGGACCTTGTGGTGGCGCGCGCACAGGCGGCGCTGCTGGAGGGGGAGCCGCTATCCGTCGCGCTGGAGACCAGCGGGGCAGGCTTTCCACGCTACTACCTGGCCGCCGTGCAGGCCGGAGAGAAGGCGGGGGAATTGTCCAGCGTATTCAACAGCCTTGCCGACCATTTGGAAACCGCGCGCAGCGACCGGGCGCAGCTTGGCTCGGCGCTGGTCTACCCGGCCTTCGTGGCGGTGGTTTCGGTTCTGGTGGCTGGGGTGCTCTTTGTGACGGTGGCGCCAGAGATCGTCGCCCTGTTCGAGACCTCGGGGCGGCCATTGCCGGATCTGACACGGGTGATGATGGCGCTGGCCCGCTGGATCGAGCGGCATATGGTGGCGTTGGGGATCGGTGCGATGGGTCTGATCCTGCTGGGGTTGGCCAGCGGACGGCTGTCTGCCCTGAGGGCAGCGCGGGACAGGCTTTTGCTGCGTCTGCCGGTGGTTGGCGGGCTGATCCGAACGGCGGCGGCCGTTCAGTATCTGAGGACGCTGGCATTGGTGCTGGAGGCCCGGCACACGGTGCCCATCGCAGTGGACAGCGCGGGATCGGTCCTGACCATCGCGGCGTTCAAGGCCGAGGCGAAACAGGTTGCAACAGCGGTGCGCGCGGGCGAGTCACTGTCCAATGCCTTGGCGGCGCTGAGTTTTGTGCCACCAGTCGCGCGTCAGTTGATCGGCGCAGGCGAAGTGTCTGCCCGGCTGGCGCGGATGGCGGGGCGGGCGGCGGCGCTGGTGGAAAATGGCCTGTCGACCCAGCGCAAGCGAATTGCGGCCCTGATGGAGCCGGCGCTGATGATGCTGGTCGGGGCGATGGTCTTGGTCATTGTCCTGTCGGTTCTGCTTCCGATCTTTGATCTGCAAACCCTTGTCGCGCCCTGAACGCGCGGCTTGAGCGGGTTCACGTGGCATGTCAAATCCGTCTGGCAACGGGCTGTCTGCGTTAACTTTTTGGTAATGCCCTGTCTGCGCGCCTCCTCCCGGTGTCGCCGGAATGTCGCACATCGGCGTCACCTGCCCGGAATCCAAGCGCCAGACTGACGACAGCCTTTCCCGACGTAAATCGCTCGGCTACGCAGTCATGGGGATAAAGGCAGCCGTGACTCGACGACTTCTGTATTCAAAGAGGTTCTCTGAGATCCGGCAGGTTTGAGACGAGGGGTTTTTCGGCATGTCGGCGATTCAACGGGTTCTGGGCTGTGCGTTTGTGTGGCTGGTTTCAACTCTTGCGCCGGTTGCAGCGCAGGCGCAGCCAACCCTGGACACGCAATTCAACCCTGCCACGATTGGGCCGGGGGCCGTTGCGGATCTGAACTACACGATCACGAACGGCTCTGGTGTGCCGGTGACGGACCTTGCCTTTACGTCGGCCCTGCCGGCTGGTGTGTCTCTTGTCGGATCGCCAACCGTTGGCGGCGGTTGCTCCCTCGGCACACTGACCGCGCCGGACGGCGGCTCTACCGTGACGCTTGCCGACACTGCAATCGGCAGCGGAGGTGTCTGTGCGATCACCGTCAGCGTAACAAGCAACACGCCGGGCACGCATACGCTGTCGGCGGTCACGCTCAACAGCTCCGCCGGCAGTTCTCTTTCCTTCGCCACCGATCTTGTCGTCGATGCAACGAAGCCCGGGTTCAGCAAGAGCCTGTCCTCCGCCACGGCGAATATCGGTCAGCCGATCACTGTAACCTATGAGGTCGACAACAGCGGTGGCGCTTCGGCGCTGACCTTTATTGCCTTTTCCGAAACCTTGCCCACCGGACTTGTGGTGGCCTCTCCGTCGAACGCGACCACCACATGTAACAACGCGGCCGTCCCGAACATCACGGCGACGCCGGGCAGCAACAGCCTGTCGCTCAGCTCGGCCGGGATCGCCGCCGGCGCAACATGTACCGTGTCGGTTGACATCGTTGCCACCGGCGCGGGCGATTTCGAACTGAAGTCGGGAACTATGACGTATAGTTCCGGATTTGTCTCGATGGAGGCAGGGGCGAGCTATGCAGAACTGACCGTCAGCCCGCCCACGGGCGTTGGCATCGTCAAGTCCTTTGCCACCGATCCGGTCCTGCAAGGCGGAACCACCACTCTTGAATTCACGCTGACCAACTACTCGCGCAGCGGGTCGGCCACCGGCATCACCTTTACTGACGATCTGGATGCGATGTTGTCCGGAGCGACCGCATCGGCGCTTCCGGCCACGCCTTGTGGTGCGGGATCATCGCTGGGCGGCTCCGGCCTGCTTACCTTCACCGGAGGCGAACTTGCCGCCGGTGCGTCATGTAGCTTTAGCGTGACGGTCAATGTTCCGGGCGCCGCTGCCGCAGGCACCTATGTCAATACAACCAGCGCGGCCACCGCAACGATTGGTGGCGTGTCGGTTGTCGGGTCTTCGCTCGGGCAGGACACTCTGACCGTCGAGGCGCTGCCCGTTCTGTCGCCGCCGGTTCTGACGCATGTGTTTCAAAGCAATCCGCTGATCCCCGGCGGATCGGTCGATGTTGTCTATACGCTGACCAACCCCAATGGCGGAACGGCGCTGAGCGGTCTGGGCTTTACCGTGGATTATAGCCAGATCCTTGGCGACTCGAGCTCGGGCTATGTAGGGCTGGGAACGGGCGTTCTGGGCGGACCCACGGCAGAGCCGAACTGTGGCGGACAGTATGTTTCGATCCCGAACTCGACCTTGCCCAGCCCGCCGTTCCCGGCGTTGCCGTCGTCCGGTTTTGTCTATTCGGGGGGCGCGCTTGCCGGTGGCGCAAGCTGTAGCTTCACCATCACTTACGATGTGGGCACGGCGCTGCCGAACGGAGTCTATACCGTTGACAGCTCGGTCATTACGTCGAACGAAACCACCGATGGCGGCCCGGCCTCGACCACCTTTACCGTGGGCGCGGGCGAAATCGGTCTTGCCCTGGCGAAGTCTTTTCAGGATGAAACTGCGGTCTTTGGTGACACGGTCAATATCGACTTCATTCTGACCAATGGCGAAGTCAGCGCATCGACCATCAGCTTTACCGACAACCTCGAAACCTTCCTCACCGGCACCACCTTCTCGTCGGTGGTGTCGAACGGGTGTGGGTTCAGTTCGATCACTGGGACGTCGACCGTCACCTTCACTGGCGGCTCTGTCGGGATCAATGACAGCTGTACCACCACAATTGCCGTCCAACTGGGCGCGACGGGGGGCGATGGAACCTATACCAACACCACCTCTGACCTGACCGCCAGCATCGGTGGCGCCAGCGCTGCTGTTCTGGTCAACACCCCGGCCAGCGACAGCATCGATCTGACCGGAACGGACAGCCAGTTGCTGGTTTTTGCCAAGGCCTTTGTCGGCAGCCCTGCGATTGCCGGCGACACCATCACCTTGCAGTACACGATCACGAACCCCAACAGCACCAGCCCGGCTGGCGATGCCTCCTCGATCTCCTTTTCCGACAACCTCGCGACTGTCTTGCCCGGATCGCCTGATCTGACCGTCACGGCGACACCCACACTGAACACCTGTGGCGGCACCGTAACCGTGCCTCTTCCGTCTTCGGTGAGTTATTCGGGGGGCTCTGTTGCTGCGGGCGCAAGCTGTGTGATCGAACTGGATGTGCTTGTTCCTGCGGCGGCGGCTGACGGCTCTTTTGCCAGCCTCTCGGGGACACTTGTTTCCAGCCTGGGGCTGTCCCCGGCGGCATCCGACTTGCTGGTCGTCCAGAGCGAGCGGATCGGTCTGGCCAAAAACTTTACCGATGATCCCGTGTCGCCCGGCGATGCGGTCACGCTTGAGTTCACCCTGACCAACCTTGACGCGACCCGCGCGGCCACCGGCATCGATTTTTCCGATGACCTTGGCGCGATGCTCAGCGGTACGGTTTTTGACAGTGTCCTGCTGAATAATTGCGGCGCCACGGTTTCGGGAACGACCACCGATACGATCACCGTCACCGGAGCCTCCCTCGCGGCGGCAGGCAGCTGTACCATCCGCACTTCGGTCACCGTTCCGGCCAGTGCGCCGGTGCTTGCCTCGGCCACCAATACGACCTCCGGCGTTACCGGCACCATTGCCTCCCTGCCTGTCACCGGGGCGGCCGCCACGGACAACCTGGTGACCGGCTCTGGCGCTGACCTGAGCTTTTCGAAATCCTTTGCAAGTGACACGGTTGCTGGCGGCGCGGTTGTCCTTCAGTTCGACATCACCAACAACAGCCTCAGCGGGTCGGCCACGAATATCAGCTTCACCGACGATCTCGACGCGATGCTGTCCGGGACGGTCGCCACGAGCCTGTCGGCCAGTGCCGAATGCGGCGGCGGCAACCTGACTGGCACCTCTTTCCTGAATTTCACCGGGGGCAGCATCGCGGCGGGGCAAACCTGTACGCTGACGGCGAACCTTCAGATCCCAGCATCGGCCACAGCGGGCAGCTATACGAATGTCAGCAGCCAGTTGTTTTCGGGCGGTCTGCCTGCGGTGGTTGCGGCTTCGGCAACGCTGAACGTGGAACCGGCCCCCACATTCGCCAAGGTCTTTGCGCCCGACGTGGTCGCGGTTGGTCAGACGTCGACGCTGACTTTCACCGTTGACAATGCCGCGTCGAGCCTTGCGGCGTCGTCGCTTGATTTCACCGACAACCTGCCCGCAGGGGTTCAGGTTGCGGCGGCACCGAATGCGTCGACAACCTGTACCGGAGGAACGTTGACCGCCGTCGGCGGGGCCGGAACGATCAGCTATAGCGGGGGCACCGTTGCGGCCGGGGCAAGCTGTACCGTGTCTGTCGATGTCATTCCTGTCTCCGCAGGCACATTCCTCAACACGACCGGCGATCTGACTTCCTCCTCGGGCAATTCCGGTTCGGCCTCTGATACGCTGGATGCCGAGCCGCTGCCGACCTTTGCCAAGGCTTTTGGGGTTGCCGCCATGGCCGAGGCCCAGACCACGACACTGACCTTTACCATCGACAACAGCGGGTCGACCCTTGGGGCCACCTCGCTTGACTTCGCCGACAACCTGCCCGCGGGGCTTTTGGTGTCGTCGCCGTCCGGTGCCTCGACCACCTGTACCGGCGGTACGCTGACAGCCGTGGCCGGAACGGGCACGATCAGCTACACCGGCGGAGCCATTTCGGCGGGGGCGACCTGTACTGTCACGGTGAATGTCCTTGGTGCCAGCACTGGCGCACAGGCGAACACCTCGGGTGATCTGACCTCGTCGGTTGGCAACTCTGGTTCGGCCAGCGATACGATCACCATCGTGCCGCGCCCCGGCTTTACCAAGCTGTTCGGGCCGGACGCCATCGGCATTGCCGCTGCGCCCAGCACGCTGACCTTTACCATCGACAACACCGGATCAATCCTTGCGGCCAGCGGGCTGGACTTTACCGACACGCTGCCCGCCGGGATGCAGGTCGCGGCAACGCCGAATGCCTCGACCACCTGTACAGGGGGCACTCTGACGGCTGTCGCGGGCACCGGAACGATTTCCTACACAGGTGGCGTGATCGCCGCCGGGGCAAGCTGTACCGTGCAGGCGAACGTCGTTGGGGTCAGCGCCGGTGTGCATGTCAACACAACCGGTGATCTGACCTCATCGCTCGGCAACTCGCTGACGGCCAGTGACACGCTGACTGTTGTTGCGCCGCCCAGTTTCAGCAAGGCCTTTGCCAACAGCTATATTGGCACCGGGCAGACAACCACGCTGACCTTCACCATCGACAACAGCGCCTCTATTCTCGCCGCGACCGCGCTTGATTTCACCGACTCCTTCCCCTCGCATGTCGGGCCTTCGGTATCCGACATGGAGGTGGCGTCGCCTGCCAATGCCTCGACCACCTGTACCGGCGGTACGCTGACGGCGATCGCGGGCGATGGCGGGATCACCTACACGGGCGGCAGCCTTGCGGCCGGGGCAACCTGTACGCTGTCCGTGGATGTGGCCGTCACCGGACCGGCGACCTTTAACAACACCAGCTATGATCTGACCTCCAGCATCGGCAACTCCGGGACGGCCTCGGACACGCTGACCGCCTATGACCCGCTGACCGCGGTTCAGACCTTTACCCCGACCACGGTCTATGTGGATCAGGCTTCGGTCCTGCGGTTTGACATCAGCAACTCTGCGCCCTTCGTGGTGTCGGGACTGGCCTTCAACCATTCGCTGCCGGCTGGACTGGTCATTGCGGCTACGCCGAACGCTTCCACCACCTGTGGCAGCGGCACGCTGACCACCGTTCCCGGCGCAGGCAGCTTCAGCTACACCGGAGGCACGGCCCCCGCGGCATCGGCCTGTCTTGTCGAGGTCAGCGTGGTTGCGCCTTCGACTGGCAGCTTCGCCAGCAATCTGACAACGCTGACCTCTGAACTGGGTGACTCGGCGGCGGCTCTGGCCACTCTGACCGTGCAGCCCAAGCCGACTTTCACCAAGGTATTCGCACCTGACAGTATCCTGCTGGGGCAAGACTCGACGCTGACTTTCACCATCGACAACAGTTCTGCGACCTTCGCGACCAGCGGGCTGGATTTCACCGATAACCTGCCGTCCGGATTGGTTGTGGCGACCCCGTCAAACGCGTCGACCACCTGTACCGGGGGAACGTTGACTGCCACTTCGGGGGCAGGCAGCATCACCTACACCGGCGCCGCGATTGCAGCCTCGTCCGTTTGTACCGTGACTGTCGATGTGACACCGGCCAATGCGGGCACATTCGTGAATACCACCGGTGATCTGACCTCGCCCTTCGGGAACTTTGGCAGCGCAACCGATACGCTGACTGTGTTGACGCCTGAAATCGGCGTCGTGGGCAGCATTGGCGGCGCAGTCGCGGATGGCGGCACGTTGGATCAGGGCACACCCGACGCAGGCGCACAGCGCAGTCTGGTCCTGACTGTCGCGAACTCGGGAACCTCGCCGCTGAACCTGTCGGCAGTTCCGGTCATCTCTGGCGAAACCAATGTCGTGGTCGATAGTGTGACCGGGCCTTTGGCCACGTCGGTCCCGGTTTCGGGCAGCACCACGATCACGGTACTGTACACACCCGGGGCAGGGATCGTGGACGATCCCAACACCTCGATCCCGTTCAGCTTTGACCTTTCGCTGGGCAACGACGACCGGGACGAAAACCCCTATGACATCACGGTCAGCGGCACGGCACAGGACAGGACCGCACCGTCGGGGTATTCGGTCAGCTTCGATCAGGATCCGGTGACCTCCGGCAATCAATCCGCGACCAGCTTTACCTTTGCCGGGGCCGAGGTCGGCGCGACTTATGCCTACAGCATCACCTCGGACGGCGGGGCGGGGATCGTCTCCGGCGGTGGCACCATTGTGACGGCCACGGACCAGATCACCGGGATCGACCTGTCGTCGTTGCCCGATGGGACGCTGACGCTGACCGTTACCCTGACAGATGCCGCCACCAACACCGGGGCAGATGCCACCGATACCACGACCAAAGATGCCACTGCCCCGACCGGGTTCAGCGCGGCCTTTGATCAGGATCCGGTGAACATCGCCAACCAGACGGCGGTCAGCTTTACCTTCTCCGGGGCCGAAGTGGGCGCAACCTTTGCCTACCGGATCGAATCCTCGGCCAATTCGGCCTTTGTCGCAGGCAACGGCACCATCTTGACGGCGACGGATCAGGTGACCGTCATCGATGTGTCGGCGCTGGCCGATGGCACGCTGACCTTGTCGGTCGCGCTGACCGACCCGGTTGGCAATGCCAGCCCGCGTGAGACCGATACGACGACCAAGGACGCCACCGCGCCCAGCCTGACCATCGACACTCCGATCGAGGGCGATGGCGTGGTCAACGCGGCCGAGCAATCGACCGTCGTGATCTCGGGCACGTCCAACGGCCTGGCAGACGGAGCCGTGGTAACAGTCAATGTGGGCGACAGCAGCATGGGCCTTGTCACCGACACGGCAACCGTGGCGGGCGGCATCTGGACGGTGACGCTGGACCTGACGGCGCTGGCGGATGGGGCGTTGAGCGTTTCCGCCGATGCGTCGGATGCGGCAGGCAACCCGGCACCGCAGGCGACCGCGGCCGCGGCCAAGGACGCAACGGCCCCTGCGGGCTATAGCGTGGCCTTCGATCAGGATCCGGTGAACGCGGCAAACGCGGCGGCGATGAGCTTTAGCTTTGCAGCAGCCGAAGTCGGCGCGGATTTCTCATATAGCATCACGTCCGATGCCGGCGGCACGCCTGTGACCGGAACCGGGACAATCGCAACCGCAACAGACGCGGTGACCGGTCTGGATCTCAGTGGGTTGCTGGACGGTACGCTGACTCTGACGGTTTTGCTGACAGACCCGGCAGGAAACGCCGGTGCGAATACCACGGCGACCGTGACCAAGGACACCGCAGCCCCTGCCGTTGCCTTTGATACGCCGGTGGCGGGCACGGGATTTGTCAATGCTGCAAACGTTAGTGCCGTCGCCCTGACAGGCACCACCTCGGGCGTCGCGGACGGCCTCGTGCTCAGCGTTTCGGTGAGCGACGGCGGTGCCGGCGTCGCAACGGGGACTGCGGGTGTTGCTGGCGGTGCATGGTCGCTGGTGATCGACCTTTCGGGGCTGGCTGACGGACCGTTGACCCTGACGGCAGATGTCTCGGATGCGGCGGGCAACCCCGCTCCGCAAGCCAGCGCCTCGGCCACCAAGGACACGGCAGCGCCGACGGGTTATGCCGCGACCTTTGATCAGGATCCGGTGAACATCGCCAATCAGACGGCGATCAGCTTTACCTTTGCGGGGGCAGAGGTCGGCACGGCCTTTGCCTATACGATCAGCTCTGACGGAGGCGGCGCGCCTGTCACCGGGACCGGCAGCATCGTCACCGCCACGGATCAGGTGACCGGTCTGGATTTGTCGGGCCTTGGCGATGGCACACTGACGCTGTCGGTGATCCTGACCGATGACGCGGGGAATGCCGGTAGCGCCGTGACAGATACCGCGACAAAGGACGCCTTCGCACCCAGCCTGACCATCGACACTCCGATTGAAGGCGACGATGTGATCAATGCGGGTGAGGCCGCTACCGTTGTCCTGTCGGGCACGTCCAGTGATCTGGCCGATGGCACCATCGTCACCATCTCGGTCGGTGACAGCGGCGCAGGATCGGTGACGGGCACGGCCACAGTGACCGGCGGCCTGTGGTCGGCGACACTGGACCTGTCCGGTCTGGCCGACGGAACGCTTGACTTTGCAGCCGATGCTTCGGATGCGGCAGGCAACCCGGCCACCCAGGTCACGGCCTCGGCCACCAAGGACACGGGCATTCCCGTTGTCGGCATTGATACGCCGATTGCGGGTGATGACATCGTCAACACAGCCGAAGCGTCTGCGGTTGCCGTGTCTGGCACCGCTGGCGGTGTCGCCGATGGCACATTGGTCACGCTGACCCTGCGCGATGCCTCTACGGCGGTCGTCGACACGCGCAATGTTACGGTGACGGGCGGTGTCTGGAACACATCCTACGATCTTTCGGCGTTTGCGGATGGCGATTACGACCTTTCCGCCGATGTGTCGGACGCGGCGGGCAATGCCGCGGTTCAGGTGGTGGCCTCCTTTGCCAAGGATACGCTGGCCCCCTCGATCGAAATTCAGGATCCGGATCCAAATGCGGCCAACAGCCTTTATGCCAATGCGGTCAACGCGGCCGAGGCCGCAGGCTTCATCGCCTCGGGCGTAGCCTCCAATGCGGCGGATGCCGTTCAGGTGGTCATCACGGCCACCGACGGGGCGGCGGGCAGTGTTTCTGTCACAACGGGCCTGACAGCCGGTCCGGGCGCCCAGCATAGCTGGACCGACGCGCTGGACATCTCTGGCCTTGCCGATGGTACGATCACGCTGACGGCCGAGATCACGGATGCCTCGGGTAACGGTTCGTCTGCGACGACCAGTTTCCTCAAGGACACCACCGCGCCTGCGGGTTACACGGCCAGCTTTGACGAAGATCCCGTGAACATCGCCAACCAGACTGCCATCGGGTTCACCTTCGCCAATGCCGAGGTCGGGCCGGGCATCTCTGGCACCGATGTGACCTTTGCCTATACCATCACCTCTGACGGTGGGGCTGGCAGTGTGACAGGCACCGGCACGATCACCGCGGCGGACCAGCAAGTGACCGGCATAGACCTGTCCGGACTGCCGGATGGTACGCTGACGCTCAGCGTCACGCTGACGGACTTCAAGGGCAACACCGGCGCGGCGGCCACGGCCACCACGACCAAGGATGCCACGGCTCCGACGCTGGCCATCGACGCACCCATCGAGGGCGACGATGTGGTCAACGCCGCCGAGGTCGCAACGGTTGTGATTTCGGGCACCTCCACCGATCTGCCTGATGCAACCAGCGTGACCATCGACGTCGCAGATGGGGCCAGCGGGCTTGTGTCTGGCACGGCGACCGTCTCGGGCGGGGTCTGGAGCGTGACGCTGGACCTGTCCGCCCTTGCGGATGGCGCCCTGAGCGTGACCGCCGATGCCACCGATCCGGCGGGCAACCCGGCACCGCAGGCGACCGCCAGCGCGTCCAAGGATACGGTTGCCCCGGCGGGCTACGCGGCCAGCCTTGACGACGATCCGGTGAACCTTGCCAACCAGACAGCGACCGGCTTTACCTTTGCCGGGGCCGAGGTTGGGGCAACATTTGCCTATAGCATCACCTCGGACGGGGGCGGCGCCGCCGTCACCGGCACGGGCACCATCGTCACGGCCACTGATCAGGTGACCGGGCTGGACCTGTCGGGCCTTGGCGACGGCACGCTGACGCTGACCGTGGCGCTGACCGATCCGGCCGGCAACACCGGGGCCGATGCGACCGATACCGCGATCAAGGATGCCACCATTCCCGGCGTGGCCATTGATGCGCCGATCGAGGATGATGACGTCATCAACGCGGCAGAGGCATTGGCCACGGTCCTTTCGGGGACAACGACCGATCTGGCCGATGGTGCGGTCGTCACGGTCGAGGTCAGTGATGGCGCGGCTGTGGCAACTGGCACGGCAGCCGTCAGCGGCGGCGTCTGGAACCTGTCCATCGACCTGACCGGTCTGGCGGACGGCGTCCTGTTGATCACGGCGGATGTATCTGACGCGGCAGGCAACCCCGCGCCGCAGGCGACGGCCAGCGCGACCAAGGACGCGACCGCGCCTTCGGGATATGGCGTTGCCTTCGATCAGGACCCGGTAAATGCGGGTAACCAGTCGGCTGTCGGATTCACCCTTTCCGGGGCCGAGGTTGGGGCAACATTTGCCTACAGCATCACCTCGGACGGGGGCGGCGCCGCCGTCACGGGTACGGGCACCATCGCCACGGGCACCGATCAAGTGACCGGGCTGGACCTGTCGGGCCTTGGCGACGGCACGCTGACGATCAGCGTTGCCTTGACCGATCCGGCGGGCAACACCGGCGCGGCCGCCACGGGAACCGCGACCAAGGATGCCGTTCTGCCGACGGCGGTCCTGACCGGTCCGACCACGGCGCAGGCGGACCCCTTCCTTGTCACGCTGACCTTCTCGGAAGATGTGACCGGGCTGACGCTTGCCACTGTCCAGATCACGAACGGCACTGCTTCGGCGCTGACCGGTACGGGGGCGGACTACAGCTTTACCGTGACGCCGGATCATGACGGCCCGGTCGAGATCTCGCTGGATGCGGGCGCGGCAGCGGATGCGGCAGGGAACCTATCGACCGCAGCCGCTGCAATCACCGTGACTGCGGATCTGACCGGAACGCCAAACCCTGTTCCGCTGCCGGATTCGGATGGCGACGGTGTGCCCGACCTCTTTGAAGTCGGGAACGATCGTGACGGCGATGGCATCCCGGACGATGAGGATTTCGATCCGCAGGGGTATTTCTACTGCGAGGATGATGGCCGCATCATTCCGGGCGGCGGCTTTACCGTCACCGGGCCGACGGGTTCCAACTCTTCGCTGGGAACTGCGAATTTCATCAACATCACCCGCGACGGGTCGACCGGTGAAATCCAGTGGTTCGCCCTGCGTCCGGGCACGTACACCATGTCGCTGAGCTATCCGACCGCGGTCGGTATCCCCAGCACGTCGCGGCTGTCTTCTGGTGCGCTGGACCTGACCACGCTGTTGCCGTCGAACCCGGCGGTGATCGGCTCGACCGAGTTTGGCTCGACCGGGTTCCTTGCCGATGCCTCGCTGGCGGCCAACCCGGTCTTCTACACCAGCTTTGTGATCGAACCGGGCGATCCTTTCGTGCTCGCCAACAACATCCCCATGACGCAATGCGCGGAAAACGCGGTGACGCTGAGCGCGGCCACCGACGGGGCAGAGGCCAATGGCGGAACTCCGACCGACGCCACCTTTACGGTGACGCAGGCGCGGATTTCGACGCAGGACACGGTAATCAGCTACACGGTGGCCGGCACCGCGACCTCTGGCGCTGACTTCACCGCGCTGTCGGGGACGGTGACGATCCCGGCGGGGGCGACTTCGGCCACCATCACTGTTCCGGTGCTGGAAGATGGCGACATCGAAGGCGCGGAAACCGTTGAACTGACGCTCGGCGCGGTTGTGTCGGGGGATCTGACGACGATCCTGGGCACGACCCTGACCCAGACGGCCACCATTACCGATGACGATTTCGCCGACATCGCGGTGGTCAATGTTGACCTTGTGACCAACGAGGGCGGCAATGACGACGCCACGATGACCTTTGCGCTGCTTGGCTCGCCAAGCTCTCCGGTCACGTTGAGTTTTGCCGGGGACAGCCAGTGTACTGTTGCCCCGGCCAGCCTGACCTTCACCGCGGCGAACTATACGACACCGCAGGCGCTGACGATCCGGGCCATCGATGACGACAAGGTTGAAGGCACTCACAGCTGTCAGCCCACGGTGGTCGTGTCTTCGGCGGACACGCGCTATGATGGCGCGCCGCTGGCGCTTGCCGCCGTGACGGTTGCGGATGACCTTGTGGATCAGGTACGTGACCCCCTGACCGAAATCCTCGAAGAGGATCTGGCCGAGACCATCGACGCCCAGACCCGCAGCTTTAGCCGGATGGCGAAAGGGGCGCTTACTCGTCTGCAAGCGGGTCGCGACCTGCCCTGCGGCACGCTTCAGGCGCTGGACGTCAATGGCAGCCTGCAAATTCAGGATGCCAGCGGCACGGCGCGCGGGACCTTTGGCAGCGATGTCTACAACTGTGCGACCGACACCCGCGAAATCCTTGACGGCACCTTCTCGCTGAACAAGACCGAGGACACGGGCCTACAGGCGCTGGTCCAGTTCGCGTGGCAGCGTGAGCGGTTTACCAGCGACACGTCGATCGCCGGCTACTTCCTGGGCGGGTATTACAGCCGCACGGATGTCAGCGGTCTGGGTGACGGTGCAATCGACGGCTTTGGCGTCAATGGCGGTGTCTATGGTGCGCGCGGCTTTGGCCAGGGTCTGTTCCTCGACTACTACCTTGCCGGGGCATTCGGACGTCACAGCTATGACATTGATTTCGACACGGCCACGGCCCCGATCAATGCCACCGGCAATTACAGCTATATCGCTGGCTTTGCCGGGGCAGGGATTTCGGGTGAGCGGACTTTCGACACCTTTGTCATGAAGCCCCGCGTCGGGATCGACTTTGCCTATGCCAAGGCCGGGGACTCTGATGTGACGGCCAAGCAACTGGGTCTGACCCACACCGGCGTGATCGAGATGGATGACTTCCGGGGCGCTCGCGCCACGGCAGAGATCCGGTTCGAAAGCCTTGGTGCACCCGGCGGGTCCGAAGCGCTGGCCAGCATGATGCAGACGGCCTTTACCCCGCGCCTGTCCTGTACGCTGTCGTCTTATGATGATGCTGCGGAATGCGGTGTGGGCATGGCCTTTTCGTGGGAGCGCCGCGAGGTGGCCAGCGGTCTGACATGGGGCTTTGAAGTGGATGTCGAGAAGATCGACGAAAGCCGCCGCTTCACCTTCAACATCAAGCGGGCGCGACCCTTTGCCAACGGGCTTGGCTCGGTCGTGACCCGCCTGTCGATGCCGACAGAGCAGACACTGCAACTGGAGCATGGCGTGACGCTCGACTTCTGAGGTCGGCTCCCGCGCCCGAACAGAAAAAGACAGACGGCCCGGCGTTCAGCGCCGGGCCGTTGCTATTTCTGGAAACAGTCGGCGCGCCCGTCGCTTTCGATCAGCGCTGCACCATCCATGATCGCCGTCGCCCGGCGGTTCATTCGGGCGCTGGGGCGGGCCGCATCGCGGTTCTTGGGGTTTGGCAGAACAGAGGCCAAAAGCGCAGCCTGACGGGCACTGAGCGCATCCGGGGCGACACCGAAATAATGGCGAGCGGCGGCGTCGATGCCAAAGACGCCTTCATCGAATTCAGCGACGTTCAGATAGACCTCAAGGATGCGCCGCTTGGGCCAGAGCGCTTCGACCAGCGGCGTCAGCAGTGCCTCCATCGCCTTGCGGATATAGCTGCGCGCCTGCCAGAGGTAGACATTCTTGACGACTTGCTGGCTGATCGTGCTGCCGCCGCGCTGTGCGCCTTCCTCGATGGCGGCGCGGATCGCCCCCATGTCAAAACCCCAGTGGATGCAGAAATTTGCATCCTCGGCGGCCACGGCAGACCGCAGCATGACCGGGGCGATGGCATCCACTGCAACCCAATTTCGGTCGACCCCGCCAAGACGCCGGGATTCGGACCAGATGGTATGAGTCGTTGGCGGGTTGAAGACGCGGAACAAGCCCACCATCACAACCGCCAGAACGGCTGTCGCCAGCGCCGCCCGCAACAGCCAGCGCCGTAAAAAGACCATCGGACGGATGGTGCGCTGAGATTTCCTGGACTTGGAACGCTTGCCGCGCGCCGGTTTCTTTGCCTTGCCTGCCATGGGTCTTTCCTAGACCAGTCCCGCCGTATCGCCAACGCCTGACGCGGGCGCGCGGTTCACCTCTGCCCACGAAAAAGGCCCGGCGTTGCCGCCGGGCCTTTTCCTGTCGGTGCCTCGGGATCACTCGGCCGGGACGGCCAGCTCTCCTTCGATGCCCAGAGGGTGCGGGATCTTGTCCAGCATTTCTTTCGGGCAGACCTGAACGAAATGGGCCTTTTCCAGATCCCAGTTTTGCAGGATGTCCATGCCTTTGCGGCTGTTGGTTTCTTCCACGTGGCGTTCCAGCAGGGACTTCAGCTGGTCTTCCCATTCCGCGACGGTGACCGGGCAGGTGACAAGGCCTTCCATGTTCATCATCTGCCGGGCGGTGCCTTCGGGGTCGTAGATATAGGCCATGCCGCCGGTCATACCCGCACCAAAGTTGGCGCCGATCGTCCCCAGGATGACGGCAACTCCGCCGGTCATGTATTCACAGCCGTTCGAGCCACAGCCCTCGATCACCACCTTGGCACCCGAGTTCCGCACAGCAAACCGTTCACCTGCGCGGCCCGCGGCGAAGAGGTGCCCGTCGGTTGCACCGTACAGAACGGTGTTGCCGATGATCGTGTTTTCAGAAGCCTTCAACGGGGACACCAGCGGCGGGCGCACCACGATCAGGCCACCGGACAGACCCTTGCCGACATAGTCGTTCGCATCGCCCGAGACCTCGATCTTGAGCCCCGGCGCCGCGAAGGCGCCCAGCGACTGCCCGGCGCTGCCGGTCAGTTTGACGTGCAGGTGGTTCGGTTGCAGCGCGTTGCGCATCCCGAATTTCTGCACGATGTGGCTGGAAATCCGCGTGCCCACGGTCCGGTGCGTGTTCATGACCGCGTAGGACAACTGCATCTTTTCGCCGTCTTCAAGGAAGCGATGACCGTCGCGCACGATTTCGGCGTCCAGTGTATCGGGCACCTCGTTGCGCGGCTTGTGGCGGTCATAGACGATGTCATCAGAGCCATCGACACGGATCAGAAGCGGGTTCAGGTCCAGATCGTCAAGATGTTCGGCCCCACGGCTGACCTGATGCAACAGGTCGGCGCGGCCAATCACCTCGTCAAGGCTACGCGCCCCGATTTCGGCAAGGATCTCGCGAACTTCCTGCGCATAGAAGGTGATGAGGTTCACCACCTTGTCGGCGTTGCCGGTGAATTTGTCCCGCAGCGCCTGATCCTGCGTGCAGACGCCCACCGGGCAGGTGTTCGACTGGCATTGGCGCACCATGATGCACCCCATCGCGATCAGCGCGGCGGTGCCGATGCCGTATTCCTCGGCACCCAGCATCGCGGCCATGACGATGTCGCGGCCGGTCCGCAGACCGCCGTCCGTGCGCAGCGTGATCCGCTCGCGCAGGTTGTTCATCGCCAGAACCTGATGTGCCTCGGTCAGGCCCATCTCCCAAGGGAGACCGGCGTATTTGATCGAGGTGGCAGGCGAGGCGCCGGTGCCGCCGTTGTGACCCGAGATCAGGATCACGTCGGCCTCGGCCTTGGCCACGCCTGCCGCGATGGTGCCCACCCCCGAAGAGGCGACCAGCTTGACCGTCACCTTGCAGCGCGGGTTGATCTGCTTGAGGTCGTAGATCAGCTGCGCAAGGTCTTCGATCGAGTAGATGTCATGGTGCGGCGGCGGCGAGATCAGCGTCACACCCTTGGTCGAATGCCGCAGGCGGGCAATCAGGTCGGTGACCTTCATGCCGGGCAGCTGACCACCTTCGCCGGGCTTGGCCCCCTGCGCGACCTTGATTTCCAGCTCTTCGCAATGGTTCAGGTATTCGGCGGTGACACCAAAGCGCCCCGAGGCCACCTGCTTGATCTTGGCGGAAGGGTTGTCGCCGTTCGGTTCTGGCACGAAATGTGCCGGATCTTCACCACCCTCACCAGAGTCCGACTTGGCCCCGATCCGGTTCATCGCCACGTTCAGCGTCTTGTGCGCCTCGGGCGACAGCGCGCCCAGCGACATGCCAGGGGTCACGAACCGCTTGCGGATCGAGGTGATCGACTCGACCTCTTCGATCGGGATCGACTTGCCCAGCGGCTTGATCGCCAGCAGGTCGCGCAGGTGGATCGGCGGATTGGCCTGCATCGCCTTGGAATACTGTTTCCACATCTCATAAGAGGCGCGGTCACAGGCTGCCTGCATCAGGTGCATGGTCTGTGCGCCCCAAGCATGTGTCTCGCCCGATTTGCGCGCCTTGTAAAAGCCACCGATGGGCAGCACGTCCTGACCACGCTTGAAACCAAGCGCGTGGATTTCCTCGGCTTTGTGCTGAATGCCGCTGACCCCGATGCCCGAGATGCGAGAGATCATGCCGGGGAAGTATTCGGCGCACATGGCACGGCTGAGGCCCACCGCCTCGAAGTTCAGACCGCCGCGATAGGACGAGATCACCGAGATGCCCATCTTGGACATGATCTTGAGCAGCCCCTGATCGATGGCTTCGCGATACTTGGTGACCGCTTCGGTCAGGGTCATGTCCAGCAGGCCGCGCTTGATGCGGTCGGCAAGGCTGTCCTCAGCCAGATAGGCGTTCACAACCGTTGCGCCCGAACCGATCAGCACCGCAAAGTAATGCGGGTCGATGCATTCCGCCGACCGCACGTTGATCGAACAGAAGGTCCGCAGGCCCTTGCGCGTCAGGTGGCTGTGCACCGCGCTGGTGGCAAGGATCATCGGCATCGCGATCCGGTCGGGTCCACAGTGTTCGTCCGTCAGGATCAGGTGCCCCGAACCAGAGCGCACGGCGTCCTCGGCCTCGGCCCGAATGCGGGCCAGACCCTCACGCAGGGCACCGGGACCGGTGGAGAAGGTGCAGTCAATGACGTTGCAGGGCGCGTTGAAGTGGTTTTTCAGTTCTTCGAACTGCGCATTGCCGACAAAGGGGCTGTCCAGAACGAGGATCTCGGTCTGGCTGCTGTCTTCGTCCAGCACGTTCTTGAGGTTGCCGAAGCGGGTCTTGAGGCTCATGACCCGGTATTCGCGCAACGAGTCGATCGGCGGGTTGGTCACCTGGCTGAAGTTCTGGCGGAAGAAATGCGACAGCGGACGGTATTTCTTGGACAGAACGGCGGATGGCGTGTCGTCGCCCATCGAGGCCAGCGTTTCCTTGCCGTCCTCGGCCATGGGGGCGAGGATCTGTTCCAGCTCTTCGATGGTATAGCCGGCCGCGATCTGGCGGCGACGCAGTTCCGCACCTTCGAACAGCGGCTTCTCGGTCACGGCTGCCAGCGGCTCGTCCAGCTCGGTGATCTTTTCGACCCATTCGCCAAAGGGCTGGGCCGCGGCAAGCCGGTCCTTGATCTCGGTGTCGTGGTAAAGCTTGCCCTCTTTCATGTCGACAGCGATCAACTGTCCCGGGCCAAGCGCGCCTTTTTCGCGGGCGGTGGCCTCATCCGTCGGCACCATGCCGATTTCCGAGCCCGCGATCAGCAGCCCGTCGCCGGTCACCACATAGCGCATCGGACGCAGGCCGTTGCGGTCCAGACCGCCACAGACCCAGCGACCATCGGTCATCGCCAGTGCGGCGGGGCCGTCCCAGGGTTCCATGACCGCATTGCAGTAGGAATACATGTCACGCCAGGCTTGCGGCAGTTCGACCGCCTGCTGAGACCAGCTTTCGGGGATCAGCATGGTCTTGGCCATCGGCGCGTTGCGCCCGGCGCGCACCATGACCTCAAAGACCGAGTCCAGCGCGGCCGAGTCGGAGGATCCGTTGGGCACGATCGGCTTGATGTCTTCGGCCATGTCGCCAAATGCCGCCGAGGCCATGCGGATCTCGTGACTTTTCATCCAATTGACGTTGCCCTTGAGCGTGTTGATCTCGCCGTTATGGGCCAACATGCGGAAGGGCTGGGCCAACCACCATTGCGGGAAAGTGTTGGTGGAATAGCGCTGGTGATAGATCGCGAAGGCGGATTCGAACCGTTCGTCCTGAAGGTCCGGATAGAATTCCGACACCTGTTCCGCCAGCATCATGCCTTTGTAGATGATCGACCGGCAGGACAGCGAGGCGATGTACAGCTGGGTGATCCCGGCGGCGGCAGCGGCCTTTTCGATCCGGCGGCGGATGACGTAAAGCTCGCGTTCAAAGGTTTCCTCGTCCACGCCCTTGGCGTTCGAGATGATGATCTGTTCGATCTCGGGGCGCGTCGCATTGGCCTTTTCGCCAAGGCAATCGACGTTCACCGGCACGTGGCGCCAGCCATAGATATAGTGGCCCATGCGCAGGACTTCGGTCTCCACGATCGTCCGGCAGGCTTCTTGTGCGCCAAAGTTGGTGCGGGGCAGAAAGACCTGTCCAACAGCCATCAGTTCGTCACGGCGCGGCGTATGGCCGGTGCGGCCGATCTGGTCATAGAAGAAGGGGGCCGGGATCTGGACATGGATGCCAGCGCCGTCGCCGGTTTTGCCGTCGGCGTCGACGGCACCGCGGTGCCAAATCGCCTTGAGCGCGGTAATACCCGCCTCGACCACGCGCCGCGACGGTTTGCCGTCAAGGCTCACGACAAGGCCCACGCCGCAAGAGCTGTGCTCTTCGCTTTCGTGGTACATGCCGTTCTCGCTCATCCACTTGCGCTTGGCTTCCTCGGCCCGCACCCAGTCGGCATCGTATTTGGTCATGGCTCAAGCCCTCCGTTCATGGACCGCACTTCGCGGCCCGGCATCCTTGTTCGCGGCAGTCCGTTCCATCTGGCCGGCCTGCCGCCAATTCCTAGTTCGTTGTTTCGGCCCGGTTGCCGAGGATCCGGCAGCGCTCTGTGCGCGGGGTCATGCTGTGTCCTCCGACAGGGGCAGGCCGCTCATCAGGTCGCATTCATGGCGGGGATAGGTGCTGCGAAAGCCCTGTTCGCCGGGATAGATGAATTCGACCGGGCTACGGTCGCGCGCGTTGGTTTGCCGTTCTTCGTCGGTTATGTCGGCGGCAAAGCCCGCGAAAAACCGTTTATGCGTGGCCGAGACGTATTCCTTGCCCGTCACATGTTCGATCACCCGGCCATTGACGTCACGGCGGGTCATCTCGAATTCGGTCCGGTACAGCGGTTCGCCGTCGATTTCGACCTCACCGACGATCCGGTCAAAGCCGGTAACGCGGGTCACGCCCTCGGTCGTCGAACGCTGGGTGAAATCAAAGCTGTCGATGCCGGTTTCCACCAGTTCCGAAACGCTCCCGGGATCGGTGACGGGCCGCATGGTCCGGGTGCGGGCGGGTTCCTCGGGCGGGCCGCTTTCGATCCACTGGCCGTCACCGTCGATGCGGCTGGTGAAATAGGGGCCGGCCTCGCCGAAATCGGTACGGAACTTGTGATCGGGGTCGATCTGCGGGCAGACGAAATGGTTGGTCACGACGCAACTGCGGGACTGCACGGTCAGATAAGTGGTGCAGCCTTCGGGCGGGGTGAACAGCCCGCCTTGCGCCCATGCGGGTCCGGCACAGGCCAGCAGCGTCAGCGCCGCAAGCCCCGCGTAATGCGGAAAGATGCCCTTGCCCTTGCCCTTGATCAACCCTTCAACTCCCATGTGACAGATACTGCGGTCCTCCCCGGTGCGGGGAACGGCGAGGACCGGCTTTGCTCAGATGCGCGGGCGGATTACTCCGCCGCCACGGCGCTTTTTGCACTCAGGTCAGCCAGCAGTGCCTCGGCACAGTCGCGCCCGTCGCGGATTGCCCAGACCACAAGGCTGGCACCGCGCACGATGTCGCCTACGGCATAGACGCCGGGCAGGGCGGTGCGGCCACTGGTGAACTCGGCCTTGACGGTGCCCCAGCGGGTCACTTCCAGTTCCGGGCATCCCCAAAGCGTCGGAAGTTCCTCGGGTTCGAAACCCAGCGCCTTGATGACAAGGTCGGCGGGTTCGTCATAGTCCGACCCCTCGATGACCTCGGGGCTTTGGCGGCCGGTGGCATCCGGCGCGCCAAGGCGCATCTTTTCGACAACCACGGCGTTGACTGGGTCGCCCTTGAAACCCTTGGGTGCGGTCAGCCATTCGAACTGCACGCCTTCTTCCTCGGCGTTCTGGGTTTCGCGCTGCGAGCCCGGCATGTTGGCGCGGTCGCGGCGGTACAGGCATTTGACGCTGGTCGCGCCTTGGCGGATCGCGGTGCGAACACAGTCCATCGCCGTGTCGCCGCCGCCGATCACCACGACTTTCTTGCCATTCGCGTTCAGTTCGCCGCTGTCGAACTCCGGTACGCTGTCGCCAAAGTTGGACGCACGGTTCGAGGCGGTCAGGTAGTCGATCGCCTTGACGATGCCCTTGGCACCCGCGCCGGGTCCGCCCAGATCGCGCGACTTGTAGACGCCGGTGGCGATGATGACGGCATCATGCTGGGCGCGGATTTCCTCGAAGGAGATGTCCTCGCCCACGTTGCAGTTCATCACGAAGCGCACGCCACCCTCTTCGAGTTGCTTGTTGCGGCGCATGACGATGTCTTTTTCCAGCTTAAAGCCGGGAATGCCGTAGGTCAGCAGCCCGCCGGACCGGTCGTAGCGGTCATAGACCGTGACCTGAAGCCCGGCGCGGCGCAGCATGTCGGCAGCCGCCAGGCCGCCGGGGCCTGCGCCGATGATGCCGACGCTTTCCTTGCGTTCCTGTGTCGGGGAAACCGGCTTGACCCAGCCTTTTTCCCAAGCCGTGTCGGTGATGTATTTCTCGACCGAGCCGATGGTCACGGTGCCGTGGCCCGACTGTTCGATCACACAGTTGCCTTCGCACAGGCGGTCCTGCGGGCAGATGCGGCCACAGATCTCGGGGAATGTGTTGGTGGCTTGGCTGACCTCGTAGGCCTCTTCCAGACGACCGGTGGCGGTCAGGCGCAGCCAGTCGGGGATATTGTTGTGCAGCGGGCAATGGCTCTGGCAATAGGGCACGCCGCATTGCGAACAGCGCGACGCCTGCTCGGTGGCCTTGGCGTCGGCGAATTCGGCATAGATCTCGTCGAAGTCGGTCCGGCGTTCAGCGGCCTCACGCTTCTGAGGCATCTCACGTCCGACGGACACAAATTTCAGCATCGGCTGCTTTGCCATTCACTCACCCTTTGCAGGTCATCATTTCTTGGTCACGGGTTCCTTACAGAAGCTTCGCGAGGAATGAAAGTCAGCAGTGCTGACCTATATGGGGAATATTTATCCGCCGACGCGGCGCTTTCTCCTGAAGGGTCGGAAAAATTGGTCGCAAAGCGGACCTAAATTCAGGCTTTCGCCTGAGAAACAAGGGGTTATACCAAGGCGGGTCACATCAATTGGACACCGACAATGCCTTTCACGCAACTTCTGATTCTCGCCCTGATCCAAGGGGTTACAGAGTTTCTTCCGATTTCTTCCTCCGGCCACCTGATTCTCTTGCCGAATCTTACCGGCATGCAGGACCAGGGGCAGATCATCGACGTGGCCGTTCACGTCGGCACGCTGTTCGCGGTCGTGTTGTATTTCTGGCGTGACGTGAAAGAGGCAGCGGTAGGCACGTTGCGGCTTGCGACGGGGCGGATCGATACGCCCGGGGCACGCTTGGCCTTTCTTTTGCTGGTGGCCACGATCCCGGTCATCCTGTTCGGTTTGGCACTGAAAGTTACCGGGCTGGACGACATGCTGCGATCGGTTGCCGTGATTGGCTGGACCATGCTGGTCTTCGGGATCGTACTTTACTGGGCCGACATGCGCGGCGCGCAGCACAAAACGGACGCGGACTGGTCACTGCGGGATGCGATCATCATGGGGCTTTGGCAGGCGATTGCACTGATCCCCGGAACCTCGCGCTCCGGGATCACGATCACGGCGGCCCGGCACCTTGGTTACAACCGCCATGACGGAGCCAAGCTGGCGATGCTGATGTCGATCCCGACAATCATCGCTTCGGGGACGTTGCTGGGGCTGGAGGTGGCGGCCACAGCGGATGCGCAAGCAGCCCGCGACGGAGCCATCGCCGCCGCGCTGGCCTTTGTGTCCGCACTTGGGGCGCTGTGGCTGATGATGCGCCTGCTGCGCTCGGTCAGCTTTACCCCTTATGTGGTCTATCGGGTGGTGCTGGGGGCGATCCTGTTGTGGATCGCCTATCGCTGATACGGACTGTTACACGCGGTGATAGGGCGATCCGGCAAGGATCGACGCCGCGCGGTAGAGTTGTTCGCTCAGCATCACCCGCACAAGCATATGCGGCCAGACCATCGCCCCGAAGGACATAAGATCCTGCGCCTCGGCGCGCAGCGCCGGGTCGATCCCGTCGGCGCCGCCGATGACAAAGGCCATGTCCTGCGTGCCGCCATCGCGCCATCCGGCCAGTTTTTGCGCAAATTCGGGCGAGGACCATGTCTGGCCACGCTCGTCCAACGCGCACAACCGCGCCCCCGAGGGCAGGGCGCGCCGCAACAGGGCCGCTTCGGCCGCCATGCCGCCGCCCTTGCGGTCTTCGACCTCGACGACATTGACCGGCCCAAGGCCAAGGGCCCGGCCGGTTCGGTCGCAACGTGTCAGGTAATCATCGACAAGCGACTTTTCCGGCCCCTTCCGGAGCCGGCCAACCACGCAGATGTGCAGACGCATGGATCAGGCCTGAGCGGCCATCGGCGCCCACATCTTTTCCAGCTGGTAGAACTCGCGCACTTCGGGACGGAAGACATGCACGATCACGTCCCCCGAATCGATCAGCACCCAGTCCCCGGTGTCCTTGCCCTCCATGGTCGAGAGCACGCCGTAGTCCTGTTTGAGTCGATCAGCCAGTTTCTCTGACAGCGCGGCCACCTGGCGCGACGAACGGCCGGATGCGATGACCATGTAGTCACAGACAGAGGTCTTTCCGCGCAGGTCGATCTGCACGACATCCTCGGCCTTGTTGTCAGAGAGAGTTTCGAGCACGGCCGCGAGAAGCGTCTCGGCGGTTGCCTCGTTTTGCGTCATGGCCGGAACCCCCCGGCCTTGATCGGCGGCTTGCGCCGCAAGTGTCGTCGAAGACAGGACAAAGTCCTCCTATGTCGATGTTCGGCCCATTGGCCCGGGCCCATGGGCGTATGTCCAACATAACACTTGCAATGTAAATTCTCAATGTCGGGGGACATGGCAGCCATGTCCCCCGGTGTGGCCCGCCCGCCGCTTGGGCAGTTCGCCGCCGGGTCAGGCGCCGTATGGCACCCAGATGGTCTTGACCTCGGTCGCGGCTTCCAGAAACGCGCGGCCTTCGCCTGAGGCACTGAACCAGTTGCGCGCGCGCCCGTTGTTGACCCAACTGCGCTTGAGATTGCCGGCTGTGCCTTCTTCGATGACGCTGGCCAGATCGGTCGATGAGAACGACCAAACCGACTCGATGTCCATATGGGTCGCCAGCGTCGGGGCCAGTTCGGCATGGCTGCCGGTCAGAATGTTGACCACGCCGCCCGGCACATCCGAAGTTTCCAGTACCTGGTAGAAATCCAGCGCGGCCAGCGGGAAGGGTTCGGAGGCGACAAGCACCACCCGGTTGCCCATCGCAATGGCGGGCGCCATGACCGAGATCAGCCCAAGCAAAGGGGCTTCGTCCGGGCACAGGGCACCGATCACGCCGCAGGGTTCGTTCATGGCCAGCGCGACGCCGCGCAGGGGGACGCTGCGCACGCCACCGTCGAATTTGTCCGCCCATGCCGCGTAGGTGAACAGCCGGTTGACCGCGGTTTCGACCTCGGCCTTTCCGTTCGTGTCACCGGTCAGGCGGTCGATCAGAGCGGCGAACTCTTCGGCCCGGGCCGAGAGGTTTTCACCGATGTAATACAGCACCTGCGCCCGGTTGTGGGCCGTGGCCTTGGCCCAGCCCGCTGCGCCGCGCGCGGCCTCGACCGCGTTTCGGACATCCTTGCGGTTGGCGATCGGGGCCTGACCGATCAACTGGCCGGATTTGTCAAAGATGTTGTTGGCATAGCCGCCGTCCGGGCGCGCCTGCTTGCCGCCGATATACAGCTTGGCCGTCCGGTCCACCGCCTGCGGCTCGGCACGGTCGCCGCCGAAAGGTTCGACCGGGGGCAGGGCGGGGGTGTCGTCAGCGGTGCGGGTATAGGCACGCAGGCCTTCCCAGCCACCTTCCCGGCCAAAGCCGCTTTCGCGCAGCCCGCCAAAGCCCGCCGCCGCGTCGAACATGTTGGTACCGTTCACCCAGACGACGCCCGCCGCCAGTTGCGGCGCCACGTCCAGCGCGGTGTTGATGTTTTCGGACCAGACACTGGCCGCAAGGCCATAGCGAGTGTTGTTGGCCAGTTGCACGGCCTCGGACGGGGTGCGGAACGTGGTGGACACCAGCACCGGGCCAAAGATCTCTTCCTGCATCAGGGGTGAGGCCGGTGCCAGATCCGAGATCAGCGTCGGCGGATAATAGCAGCCCTCCGGCAGGGGGCAGTTGGCGCGATAGACCGTGCCTTCGGACCCGGAGACCAGCGCCTCGACCCGGCGTAGCTGCTGGGGGTCGACCAGAGCGCCGACGTCGATGCATTTGTCCAGCGGGTTGCCAATGCGCAGCTTGTCCATGCGGGCGCGCAACCGGTCGTGAAAGACCTCGGCGATGCCTTCCTGCACGATCAGCCGCGACCCGGCGCAGCAAACCTGGCCCTGATTGAACCAGATCGCATCGACCAGCCCCTCGACCGCGCTGTCGATATCGGCGTCCTCGAACACGATGTACGGAGACTTGCCGCCCAGTTCCAGCGTCAGCGCAATACCACGCCCGGCGGTTGCCTTGCGGATCTTGCGCCCGACCTCGGTCGAGCCGGTAAAGGCGATCTTGTCGACCTCGGCAGCCACGATCATCTCGCCCACCGCGCCATCGCCGGTGACGATGTTGACCACGCCTTTGGGCAACCCGGCCTGCTGGCAGATGTCGGCAAACAGCAGCGCCGTCAGCGATGTCCACTCGGCCGGTTTCAGAACAACCGTGTTGCCCATGGCCAGCGCCGGGGCGATTTTCCATGCCAGCATCAGCAGCGGGAAGTTCCAAGGGATGATCTGGCCACAGACCCCCAACGCTCGGGCCCCGGGCAGTTCGCTTTCCATCAGTTGGGCCATGCCCGCGTGATAGTAGAAATGCCGCTGCGCCAGCGGGATGTCGATATCGCGGCTTTCGCGGATCGGCTTGCCGTTGTCCAGCGTTTCAAGAACCGCGAACAACCGGGCGTGTTTCTGTAACAGTCGCGCCAGCGCATAAAGGAACCGCGCGCGGCCCGGACCACCCAGAGCCTCCCACCCCGGTTGCGCGGCGCGCGCGGCGGCAACGGCGGCGTCCACGTCGGATTGCGTGGCCTGCGTCAGCGTTGCCAGAACCTCGCCCGTGGCGGGGTTGCGGCTGTCGAACCCTTCGCCGGGTTCCGTGTAGGCCCCGTCGATAAAATGGCCAAAGCGCGACCCTTGATCGACGATCCAAGCCAGAGCATCGCCTGCGCTTTCGGGTGCGGGGCCATAGTCCATCGCTTTGAAAATCTCTTTTACGGTCATTTCAGCCTCGTGCAGGCAGTCTGCGCCAGAACTGGCGCTGTTTCATCAAGGTGCAGGCGGTGCAAGGTCACCCGGTCACCGAATTTCGGCGGCGCGCCGCCTGACAGCACCGGTTTGCCATGGACGATCAGAACGCTGTCCTCATCGACAAAGACCCGGCGTCGCAAAGATCCCTGCACCATCCGCGCCGTCAGTCGCAGGCTGTCTTGTTTCAGGGTCATCATGCGGTCGCTGACGACGATCTCGGAAATCGGCTGCATCCCGTTCGTATCACCCGACCATGCGGCACAGGCGTAGGTTTGCGCCGCGACTGGCGTGGCAGACGCCAAGGCGGCGCTGAAAAGGAACACGCGGCCCTTCATGCCGATGCCCCAAGCGCAAGGTATGTGACATAGAGCAGCCAGATCAGGGCAAGCCCCCAAACCCAATGTTGCACCCGCAGGCTGCGTTTGTGCAGGGCGGCAAAGTCTTCCAGGCCTTCGGGAAGGGCCTCGGGCGGATCATAGTCCGGCTCGGGACCCAACAGGCGAAACAGCCGCGTTGGCAGGTCCCGCGCGGCGCGTTTCAGGCGTCGACGTCGCCAGTTGCTGGCGCCCATGATCAGGACGACCGCCAGCATCATCAGGGACCATTCGGGTGTCATTTGCATCGGGTCATCCCGCCGCGTGCCGCCACGAGGCAGAATAGGCCCCGGTCACATGGTGTTCCAATTGACGTTCAATGTCCCCCAACAGCGACGAGGCGCCGAACCGGAAAAGATCGGGACGCAGCCAGCGGTCTCCGAGTTCTTCCTTGATCAAGGCAAGATAGGTCAGCGCGTCCTTGGCCTTGGAAATACCGCCTGCGGGCTTGTAGCCGACGCGATAACCAGTGCGTTCGTGGTATTCGCGGATCGCCCGCACCATCACAAGGCTGACAGGCAGGGTGGCATTGACGCTTTCCTTGCCGGTCGAAGTCTTGATGAAATCGGCTCCGGCCATCATGCAGACAAGGCTGGCGCGCGCCACGTTCTGAAGCGTCCCCAGTTCACCCGTGGCAAGGATCGCCTTGACATGCGCGTCGCCGCAGGCCGCGCGAAAAGCCCGCATTTCATTGTAAAGCCCCTGCCAGTCACCGCGCAGCACAAGGCGACGGGAAATCACGATGTCGATCTCTTGCGCCCCGGCTTTGACGCTTTCCTCGATTTCGGCCACGCGCAGATGGAAGGGGGACAGGCCCGCGGGAAAGCCGGTTGAAACGGCGGCCACCGGAATGCCCGACCCATCCAGCGCCCGAACCGCGGGGTCGATCATGTCGTGATAGACGCAGACCGCGCCCACGGTCAGCCCCTCCAGCCCAAGTGCCTGCAACAGGTCGGCGCGCACCGGGTGGCGGGCCTTGGCGCAGAGGCGCGCCACCCGGCCGGCTGTGTCGTCCCCGGCCAGCGTCGTCAGGTCGATGCAGGACACGGCGCGGGCCAGCCATGCGGCCTGATAGTCCTTCTTGACCGAACGTCGGCCCGGCAATGTGGCGGCGCGGCGTTCGATGGCCGAACGGTTGGCGCGGGCGGCGCGGACCCAGTCCATGTCCAGCGCCATGCCGGGATTGCGCGCCTCGTGGACCTGCGGCAGTTGCGCGGTCTTGTCGGTTTCGACGGTGCCGGTGGTCATGTCGCCTCCAATCGGTTTGTGGTCAACCTGCCCCTCCGGCCACGGCTTTTCAAGCGGAACGCAAAGGCAGCACCGCCGCTGGCCGGGGGATGAGGCCATGACGTGACGTAGATCGTGACAGCGTCAGGTGCATCATGTGAGGTGAGCGGCGACGAACCGGGAGGACATGATGACCGAATATCCGCACCTGCTGCGCCCGCTGGACCTTGGGTTTACCACGCTGAAGAACCGCGTGCTGATGGGGTCTATGCACACCAACCTCGAAGAGCGCGGCGACTGGAACCGGGTGGCCGAATTCTATGCGACCCGGGCACGGGGGGACGTTGGACTGATGGTGACGGGCGGCATGGCGCCCAATCGCGAAGGAGGCGTTTTTCCCGGTGCGGCAGGGCTGTTCACGCCCGAAGACATCGCCAATCATCGCATGGTGACGGACCGCGTGCATGACGCAGGCGGCAAGATCGCCATGCAGATCCTGCATGCGGGCCGCTATGCCTATGGTCCTGATTGCGTGGCGCCGTCGCCGGTCAAATCTCCGATCTCGCCCTTTCCACCCAAAGAACTGGACGAAGAGGGCATCGAAAAGCAGATCGCCGATATGGCGACTTCTGCCGCGCGGGCCCGTGAGGCGGGTTATGACGGGGTCGAGGTCATGGGCTCCGAAGGCTATTTCCTCAACCAGTTCCTTGTCACCCATACCAACAAGCGCACGGACCGTTGGGGTGGCAGCTATGAAAACCGGATGCGCCTGCCGGTCGAAGTCATGCGCCGGGTGCGCGCCGCCGTGGGCGATGATTTCATCGTGATCTTCCGCCTGTCGATGATCGACCTCATTCCCAACGGATCAACCCATGAGGAGGTGGTCCAACTGGCGCAGGAGATCGAAAAGGCCGGGGCGTCGATCATCAACACCGGCATCGGCTGGCACGAGGCGCGGGTGCCCACCATAGCCACCAGCGTGCCGCGCCGCGCCTTTGCATGGGTGACGCAAAAGCTGATGGGCAAGGTGGGGGTGCCTTTGATCACCTCGAACCGGATCAACACTCCGGAAGTGGCCGAACAAGTGCTGGCGGAGGGCTGCGCCGACATGGTCAGCCTTGCGCGCCCCTTCCTTGCCGACCCGGATTTCGTCGCCAAGGCGGCGCGTGGGCAGGGGCATCTGATCGCGCCCTGTATCGCCTGTAACCAAGCCTGCCTTGACCACACGTTCTCGGGCAAAGTGTCCAGCTGTCTGGTGAACCCCAAGGCGGCCTTCGAAACCGAGTTGGTGGTCGAAAAAGCCGAAGCGCCGCGCCGGATCGCGGTTGTCGGTGCCGGTCCGGCGGGCCTTTCGTCGGCGATCACCGCTGCGGAACGCGGGCATGATGTGACGTTGTTCGACAAGGCCGACCAGATCGGCGGCCAGTTGAACATGGCCAAACAGGTGCCGGGCAAGGAAGAGTTCCACGGGCTTGTCGATTGGTTCGCCGCAATGGTGCAAGAGGCAGGTGTCACCCTGCAACTGGGCACCGAGGCGACGCCCGAGGCGCTGGAAGGATTCGACGCGGTCATCGTTGCCACGGGCGTTCTGCCGCGCGATCCGCAAATTCCCGGTCAGGATCATCCCAGCGTGCTGGGCTATGTCGATGTGCTGCGCAACGGGGCCAATGTTGGCAAACGCGTGGCTGTTATCGGTGCGGGCGGGATCGGTTTCGACGTGTCCGAATACCTTGTCACCGGCGACAGCCCGACGGAAAACCTGCCTGACTGGCTGCGCGAATGGGGTGTGACCGACCCGGCCGAGGCGCGCGCAGGCCTTGCACCCGAGGGCCCCAAACCCGATGCCGCCGAACGGGATGTGATCCTGTTGCAGCGCAAGGCCGAACGTCCGGGCAAGCGTCTGGGCAAGACCACCGGCTGGATCCACCGCGCGGCGCTGAAAATGAAAAACGTCGAGATGCGCAGCGGCGTCAATTACGAACGCATCGACGATGAGGGCCTGCACATCAGCTATGGCGAGGCCCGCGAACGCCCGGAGGTGATCGCCGTTGATACAGTGGTCTTGTGTGCCGGTCAGGTCAGCGAGCGGTCGCTGGCGGACACCTTGATCGCGAAGGGGGTCGAAACCCATGTGATCGGCGGCGCGGACGTGGCCGCCGAACTGGACGCCAAGCGCGCCATCGATCAGGGCACGCGGCTGGCGGCGTCTTTGTAAGAGCGCCGCTTCGGGCGGACCCTGTCCCGGCCCCGAGCCGGGACCTCTGGCCGCCCGAAACATCGTTCCGCGCCCTGTTTCAAAGCGTCTATTCGACGGTGATCGTCACGTATTCGGATACAACAGGTGGATCGTGCGGGATGTGGTTCATGTCGCCAAGCACCAGTTGCAGCGTATGCGTCCCCGGATCCAGTCCCAGCGTCACCTCGGTCTGACCGCCGCCAAAGTGCCGGTGATTGTCGTCCCCCGGAATGCCATAGTCCTTGAACTCGGCATCTTCTGGGCCTTCGCCAAAGGGCACCCGGTCGATCAGGATATGATGGTGGCCGGTGTGTTCCTTGTCGGTGCCCGCCGGGGCCACGCCCATGCCGGAAAGCCCGAACTGGATCGTGACCGGGCTGGTGACGGTGTCGCCGTCGGCAACATTGATGAAATAGACCTTGGCGCCTTCTGGGGCCGGGACGCCGTCGGCCAACGCCGCCAGCGGAGCGAGAACCAGCGCGGCAGCGCAGGCAAAGTTGCGGAACATGGGGTTTCCCTCCCTGAAATTGGGTGTGTCGACATATCAATCAGGCGTTCAGGCTACACCGTCAAACCCCGCAGGTCAGTCTTTTTCGCGTTTCCCGGTCGCGGACAGCGCGGGCGAATACCCCTCAATTGTCGCCTCCTTGCCCAAGTTGCGCCCCAGTTCAAAAGGATAGTCCGAGGGAACGCAGACTATCGAATGGAGACCTGAATGGACCGTCTGACCGAAATGGAGGCTTTCGCGACTGTCGTCGATCAGGGCGGATTCACCGACGCGGCCAAAAAGATGGGCATTTCCAAGTCTGCCGTGTCCAAGCATGTTTCCAGCCTTGAGGCACGCCTTGGCGCCCGCCTGCTGAACCGAACCACGCGCCGGGTGTCGCCGACGGAAATCGGGCTGGCCTATTATGACCGCGCCCGACGGGTTCTGAACGACGCGGGCGAAGCGGATGCTTTGGTCACCTCGATGCAATCGGCCCCTTCGGGCCTGTTGAGGATCTCGGTGGCGACGGATTTCGGCGTCAATCACCTCAGCCCCGTTTTGGGAGAGTTCCTTGCCGAATTTCCCGACATCACCGTGAACATGGTGCTGAACAACCGCTACGTCGAACTGATCTCGGAAGGGTTCGACATGGCCGTGCGGATCGGCGAGCTGGAAGACAGCACGCTGCGTGCCCGTAAGCTGACGGACACCACGAAACGGATGATCGCCTCGCCGTCCTATTTCCAGAAATACGGCCGTCCGATGCGGATTGACGACCTGAACGAACACAAGCTGCTGCATTACTCGAACCAGTCGTCGGGCAATGTCTGGAAGCTGACCGCGCCTTCGGGCGAAAAGCGTCAGGTGCGCACGGCGGGCTGGCTGACGGTGAACGATGGCCAGTCGCTGCTGAATGCCTGTATCGCGGGTCTCGGGATCGCCTACCTGCCCTCGTATCTCTACCATGAAGCCATGGAGGCCGGGCTGGTCGAAGATGCGATCCCCGATCTGCCGGTCGAAACGCAAGGCATATACGCTGTATACCCCCCGGGCCGGTTCACTCAGCCCAAGGTGCGCGCCTTCATCGATTTCCTTGTCCATGCCTTCGCGGAAAAAGGCCCGCAGTCCTGGTAACAGGTCCGGGCCCTTCCGGGCCTATTCGGTCGAGATCAGCACCGCCTCGACACGGCGGTTTGCCTCGCGCCCCTCGGGTGTGAGGTTGCTGGCCACCGGGGCAAGATAGCCAACCCCCTCGGCTCCGATCTGTGCCGCCGGGATCCCGTGCCTGTCGCGCAGATAGGCCATGGCGGCCTCGGCCCGGCGCAGCGAAACGCGCCGGTTTGCCTCCAGCGATCCGGTGGCATCCGTGTGGCCGACGAACAGGATTTGGCGCGACGGATTGGCGCCTAGATAGGCGGCTATCGCATCCAGCGAGGCAAAGCGCCCTTCCCCCAGACTGGTCGAACCGGATCGGAACACCAGGTCGCCCAGAATCAGGTGGCCCTTGGTTTCCAGCGTGTCCACGATGTCCTTGCTGGGCGCAGGAGGGGGGGCGGTCGCGGGCTGTGACGGTTTCGGTGCAGGGGCCGAGCGGACCTCGCCCACCTTTCCGCCCGCCTGAATGATCTGGATATAGCCCGCGCGGGCGTCACGGCTGGTCAGGATCGAAACCGCGCCATCCTTTTCGGACAAGGCCGAGATAAAGTGATAGTCGCTGAGATCCACGAACATCTCGGGCGCGGGCAGGACCAGCGTGCCAAAGCGGAAGTCAAAGCCGCCGCAGGCCCGCGCGCGGCAATCCAGCAGGATTTCGAACCCGGCGGCGACCAATGCGTCGCGCAACGGCTGGGCCAGTTGGAACGGCGTGTCCCCGTTGTCTGGAATGTGCCATGCGGCGACCTCGACCCGGCCTTCGACCCGTTCCACGGGCAGGTAACCGTTTTGCCACGGACCCGTTGGCAGCGCATAAGCCCCCGGCGATTGCACCGTGCCGAAACTCTGCTGCGCGTCACGGGGCAGGGTCAGTTCGACCGCGCCCACGCTTCCCGCCAAAACGGCCAGCCCCAATGCCGACCCCAGTGCCAGCGCCTCAGCGCGCCTGCGCGTGGTATTCGTCATTCGGCCGCATGTCGGTCGCGCTCGCAACGCGGTTGGTCATGTTGAAAAAGCCCGTGACATTGGCGATGTCCCAGATGTCGCGTTCCGAGAACCCCGCATCGCGCAACGCCTCGCGGTCATATTCCGCGATCTCGAACGAGGCCTTTGTCATCTTTTCCGCAAAGGACAGCATCGCACGCTGACGGTGGTTCAGATCCGCAACCCGCCAGTTCATCACCAGCATTTCACCCAGCTTGGGATCGCCGGACAGTTCGCGCACGGCCGCACCATGAGCCGTCAGGCAATAAAAACAGCGATTGATCGACGAAACGACAACCGCGATCATCTCACGCTCCAGCTTGGTCAGGCCGCTGTCCGCCAGCATCAGATCGTTGTACATCGCCGTAAAGACATCAAGCTTCTGGATGTCAAAGGCATAGGCCTTGAGGACGTTGGGAATCAGCCCCAGCTTGTCCTGGCAAACATCGAAGTATTTCTGCGTGGCCTCCGGAAGTGGATCGACCATAGGCAGGTTGAGCGCGGTGGGCAGATCGTCGGTCACGTGTCCTCGCTGTCGCCGTTCAAGATGCGGTAATGGTAGTGCCCGACGACCTCCATCTTCAAGGAGGTATAAAGCGCCGAGGCACCGGCGTTGTCTTCGGTCGCGGCGACGGTGATCCGCGTGGCACCATGGTCCGCCGCCCACAGCGCCGCGCAACGCATCATCCAGCCGCCCAGCCCCTTTTGCCGATGCTGAGGCGCGATTTCCAGCGCATGAACCATGGCCGTGGCGCCGTGAATTGCACAGAACCCCGCCCCGGCAGGCTGATCCGAAACGCGGCCAAACAAGCCGGTCTTGGGCATGGCGGCGCGGTTCATGACGCGCTGACGTTCCGCGCCGATGCCCGCCGCTTCCCAAAGTTCGCGCATGATCGCGAGGGGTTCCCAGATGGCAAAGGCGGTGACACGGGGCAGGCGCAGGTCAGTCAGGGCCTCGATCGGGGCCGACCAAAGGCGCACAGGGTCGACGCGGTCATATCCACGCGTCTCCAGCGCGACGTCCAGCGTATCGTCCCCCGGCCGGATCATGAAAAGCGGCGCTTGCCCCATCAGGCGCATGGCTTTCTCTGCCGCGGCCAGATCGTCGTCCCGCCACGGGCCATTGGCGGTGGCCGTTGAAACGCGTTTGCCGCCGCCGCGCCCCTCACGCAGGGTCCATGGCCCGGCCGTCACCCGCGATGCGGCGGGCCATGTGGCGTCGAGGGCGTCAAACAGGGTGGGCAGGTCGTCGGGCATTGCGGCGGCCAATTCTGCAAGGGTTTTCACCGTTATGGCTTCTGTCTTGCGCCCTGTCCATGCGGCCCGCGCGCCTTTCGTCAGGCTTGCTGTGCGACAGCCTCGGGAAACAGGGCGATCAGTTCGGCCATGGCCGAATCGATTTGCCCGCCGTCGGACCCGCGGATCACGACGTTGGCCCCGTAAATGCCGTTGCGCTGATAGGGGTAGGACCCGATCGACAGCTCCGGGTAACGGTCCGCAAGCGCGCTCAACGGTCCGGCAATATCGCCTTCGCCGCGGTCGATACGCAGGTTCTGCGACAAAAGCGGCTGCCCGCCGGTCATCTTAGGCAATACGCCGGCAACCATCGCCTGAAAGACCGAAGGCACACCGGCCATGACATGCACGTTCCCAAGGCTGAACCCCGGCGCACCCGACACCGGGTTTTCGATCAGGGTGGCACCATCCGGGATGCGCGCCATGCGCAGGCGCGCCTCGTTCAGTTCGGTTCCCATGGCATCATAGCGGGCCTGAAGGATGGCGCGCGCATCGTCCCGAACGGAAATCTCCACACCAAAAGCCTCGGCCACGCAGGGCGCGGTGATGTCGTCATGGGTCGGCCCGATCCCACCTGACGTCACGACGTGGTCGTGGCCCGCGCGCAGCGCATTGATCGCGGCAATGATCGCATCGCGGTCATCCGAGACGATCCGCACCTCGCGCAGGTCGATTCCGTGTTTGGTGATTTCCTGCGCAAGGTAATGCATGTTGGCGTCGCGGGTGCGACCGGACAGGATTTCGTCCCCGATGACCAGCATGGCGGCGGTTGGATTGGGCATGGTCGGGCTCCTTGGCGCTTGTCTCGACTTTGGGTATAGGCCCGCACCATGCGCTTTCAAACCCCGCTCATCCCCGCGACCCTGATCCGCCGCTACAAACGCTTTCTGGCAGATTGCCAGTTGCAAGACGGACGCGAAGTGACGGCCCATGTGGCCAACCCGGGGTCCATGCTGGGCCTGAAAGACGAAGGTCAGCGCATCTGGTTGGAACCCAATGACGACCCGAAGAAGAAACTGAAATTCGCATGGCGGCTGGTCGAACATCCCGGCGGGCATTTCACCGGTGTCGATACCGGCGCGGCGAACCGGGTGCTGAAGGCCGCGCTGATGGCCGGTGAGGTCGCGGGGCTTGACGGCTACGATCTGGTGCGGCCCGAGGTGAAATACGGCGAGAACAGTCGCATCGACTTTCTGCTGACCGGCAATGGCCGCGCCGATTGTTACGTCGAGGTCAAATCCGTCACACTGTCACGCCAGAAGGGACTGGCCGAGTTTCCCGACAGCGTCACTGCCCGTGGAACCAAGCACCTTGGCGAACTGTCCGCCATGGCACAGCAGGGGCACCGTGCTGTCATGCTCTACCTTGTGCAGCGCACCGATTGCGAACATGTCACGCTCGCCGCCGACATAGACCCGGCCTACGCTCAGGCGTTCCGGCAGGCACAAGCTGCCGGGGTCGAGGCGCTGGCCGTTGCTTGCCGGATCACGCCCCTCGAAATCACGCTGGGCAGCGCTTTGCCCTTCACCGCTCCTGCTGCTTCTTCTTGGTGAAAATTCTCCGGGGGTTTGGGGGCAGCGCCCCCATCCGGAATAGAAGAACGGGGGCCTTGGCCCCCGTTCAATCCTCTTTCCAGTCTCGCGCCGGAGGGCGCCAGCACTCAGACCTTGAGGCTGGGGATGATCTGCTTTTTGCGGCTCATGATGCCGGGCAGGACAACGGTGTCGCCCTCGACACTGGCGCCAAAGCTCTTTTCGATCACGCCTTTCACGCGGTCGTTCGGGATCAGCACGTTGGCCTCTTCCTTGAGGATGTCGATCACGAACAGCAGCACTTCGTCGACGCCATCCTCGGCGCTGACGGTCTTCATGGTTTCCATCAGGCTGGCTTTGCGGTCCAGCGGGATCTCGGGCGAGGTGGTCTCCAGAACCGAGACGCGGAATTTCACGCCGTCCACTTCGTATTCCTTGCTGTCCATGCGCAGCAGTTCGGCGTCGGAAAAGGCGGAAACGTCGGATTTCGCGGCAAACATCTGGCCGGCAAACTCGGGGATGTTCACGCCCAGATCAGCGGCCAGCTTTTCCGCCACCGCGCGGTCGTGGTCGGTGGTGGTCGGCGAACGGAATTCCATCGTGTCCGACAGGATGCAGGTCAGGGCCGCGCCTTTGATCGCCTCGGGCATCTTGGCGGCGTCGTCACCCATCAGGTCGACCATGATGGTCGCGGTGCAGGCCAGCGGACGCACGGTGATGTCGATCGGCCCCTTGGTTTCCAGACCGCCGACCAGCTTGTGGTGGTCGATGATGGCGCGGATGTCGGCCGAGTTGATCGAAGCCGGTAGTTCGGCGGGGTTGTTGGTGTCGACGATAACGACCGGCGCATCCGCTTCGACGTCCGAGATGATCTCGGGTTTGTCGAGACCCCAGTGGGTCAGCATAAAGGCGGCTTCGGTGTTGGGCTCGCCCAGCAGCGCGGGCTTGGCGGCTTCGCCCTTCACTTCGTTAAGATACCAGGCCCAGATGATCGGGCTGCCGGTGGAGTCGGTGTCGGGGGACTTGTGGCCGAAAACCTGCGTGGTCATGGGAATCCTCTTTCCGTGGAAACGTCGATTTTGCGGGCCTCATAGACCCGGCAGGGCGGCTTGTCACCCTTTTGACGAGGGGTGCGACCTTGGGGCAGCGCCCGGGCCGGGCTTAGCGCGGCAGCGGCGTGGACGCCTTGTTGTAGGCAGACCAGTCGGTGATCTCGGGGTAATATTGGCGCCGCCACGCCCGCACGCGCGGGTTCATCACGCGACGCCAGAGCGGCGGGATCATCGCCGCCATGGTCATGACGGGATAACCATAAGGCAACTGCGGCGCGTCGGTCTCGGAATGGTTCTGCAACAGGGGAAAGCGCCTGTCAGGCTTGTAGTGGTGGTCGGAATGGCGCTGCAGGTTGATGAGCAGCCAGTTTGACGCCTTTTGCGCCGCGTTCCACGAATGGCGGGGCAGGACATGTTCGTATTTGCCATCGCCAAGGTGCTTGCGGGTCAGCCCGTAGTGTTCGACGTAATTCACCAGTTCCAACTGCCAGATCGCCACACCCGCCTGCACGAGGAACAGTGCCAGCCCGGCCCAGCCGCCCAGTCCCATCGCCAGCGCGATCATGACAAGTTGCAGCGCCCAATAGCGCCAGAAGGGGTTGGACAAGTCCGTCCAAGGCAGGCGCTTGCGGGCCAGCATGGCCTTTTCCGCCTTGAAGCTGGACACAAGGCTTTCGCGCAGCACGCGGGGATAGAACCTGTGGAAACCTTCGTTGTAGCGCGCGGTCACCGGGTCGCGCGGGGTGCCGACATAGCGGTGATGCACCAGCAAGTGTTCCGAGCGGAAATGAGAATAGAGCACCATCGCCAGCAGCAGGTCGCCAAGAAACCGTTCCATCCGGTTTTTCTGATGCATCAACTCGTGGCTGTAGTTGATGCCCACGGTGCCGGTCATCACGCCGACGCCGAAGAAGACGCCGAATTTCTCCACCCCGGACAGATGCGCGGCATCGCTGACGTACCAGATCAGGCCAAAAAGGCTGAGGAATTGCAGTGGCACCCAAAGCGCGGTCAGCAGCTTGTAAAGGCCAAGCGCGGCATCCGGCGTGTCCAGATCGGCGTTTTCCGAGTTCAACCCCAGCGCCGCATCAAGCGCGGAAAACAGGTACCATGTGGCGACAATGGGCAGAAAGACCCAGAACCCGCCTTGCACCGCAGCGATCCAGACCAGCGGAATCAACCCGTAGGACAGGTAAAAGGGCAGGGCGGCGGCGGGTCTTGCAACCTGTGTTGCGGTCAGCATGGGCGTCTCCGATCTGGGGCCGTTGCCGGGATCATACGACCGCCTTCACTTTGGCCCAAGCGCGCCGTTACGTTCCTTGCGCAAGGTCAAAAGCCTTGCGCATCACCGTTGGCAGATCGGCGGGGCTGAAATCGGGCAATTCGATGAATTCTCCGCGATCCGGTTGCCGCTCCATCGGCACAAGCGCGGTTTTCACCGTCAGGCGCAAGTGGAAATGGGTGAATGTGTGGCGTGCCTCGCCCGCTATGGTTTTCCATTCGGCGCGGATCGGCGGGGCCTCTTGCGGCGCGTCCTCGGCCCAGTCAGAGCCGGGCCAGCCCAGCATCCCGCCCAGCAGGCCCTTGTCGGGACGGCGTTCCAACAGCCACGCGCCATCGACGCGGCGGGCCAGATAGGCGATGCCCAGCCGGGTGGGTTTGCGCTTTTTCGGGGTCTTTTTCGGCAACTCGGCGGCGGTCCCATTGGCCCATGCGGCGCAGGCGCGCCGCCAGGGGCAAAGACCGCAGGCAGGCCGTTTCGGCGTGCAGATCGTGGCGCCAAGATCCATGACACCCTGTGCGTAACAGCCCGGGCGGTCCCGCGGTGTCAGGCTGGCGGCGTGGTCGGTCAGGATCGGCTTGGCGGCGGGAAGGGGCGTGTGTTCGTCAAATAGCCGCGCCATGACCCGTTCAACGTTGCCGTCGACCACGGTTTGCGGATCGTCAAAGGCAATCGCGGCAATGGCGGCGGCGGTATAGGGACCGACGCCGGGCAGGGTCAGCAAGGTGGCGTGATCCTGCGGGAACCGGCCCGCGTGTTCCTGCGTCACCACGCGGGCGCATTTCAACAGGTTGCGGGCGCGGGCGTAATATCCCAACCCCGCCCAGGCGGCCATGACATCGGCGTCCTCGGCCCCGGCCAGCGCCTCGACCGTCGGCCAGCGGGTGGTGAAAGCAATAAAATAGTCCCTGACCGCGGCCACGGTTGTCTGTTGCAACATGATCTCGGACAGCCAGACGCGGTAGGGATCGGGGCGGTCGCCGCGGGCGCGGGCTGCGGGACCGACGCGCCAGGGAAGCGCCCGCGCATGGCGGTCGTACCAGTGCAGAAGCTCCTGCGGGTCAGGGGTGGGCATGGCATCATCACGCAAGGGTGAAACTCCGTGTCGGAAGGGGGCTGGCGCCGCCCTGCCGTGCCACTAGAATAGCGCGCGGTAAAGGGAGTCAAACGTGGCCGGACGCAAGACCACCACATATGGGTTTTCAAGCGCCTCCAAGCTGTTGCAGGGGCGCATCCGCAAGGCAGCGGAAGGGCGGGGATTCGCCCAGACCCGCGTGCTGACCCATTGGGAAGAAGTTGCCGGTGCGGATGTGGCCCAATTGGCCCGCCCGGTCGAGGTCAGCTATTCCAAGGGCGGCTTTGGCGGCACGCTGACCCTGTTGACCACAGGTGCAAAGGCGCCGCTGGTCGAGATGCGCAAGGAAGAGATCCGTGCGCGGATCAATGCAATCTACGGATATAACGCGATTGCGCGGGTGCGTGTGACGCAGACCGCGGCGACCGGCTTTGCCGAAGGGCAGGTCGATTTCCAGTATCGCAAGAAGAACCCGGCAGAGGGCTTGCCCTCTCCGGAGGTGCAGGCGCAGGCCCGCACCGCCACCGCCGAGGTGGGCGACGCGGATTTGCGCGCGGCGCTTGAACGTCTGGCGGCAAACGTCATATCGAGGACGGGCCGGGACTGACCTGGCCCCAGGACCGACAGGAAAGAGGCTTACGACATGAACAAGATCCTTCCGGCAGGCGCGGTTGCGCTGGCGCTGATCGGCGGCGGAGCGTGGTATTTCACGCAAGGTTCGGCAACCGGGGTCGCGGATGTGCGCATTCCCGGCGCGGCCGAGGCACAGGCCCCCGACGTCGACACCTCGACCATCGTCGAGATGGTCAAGGGCGATCCGGATGCGCCGATCGAGGTGATCGAATACGCCTCTTACACCTGCCCGCATTGCGCGTCGGCCCATGCCACCCTGATCCCCAAGCTTCAGGAAAACTACATCGACACCGGCAAGGTGAAATTCACCTACCGCGAGGTCTATTTCGACAAGGTCGGCGTCTGGGCTTCGCTGATTGCCCGTTGTGGCGGTGAGGAAAAGTTCTTTGGCATCACCGATCTGATCTACAAGGGTCAGCAGGACTGGGCGCGCAAGGGATCCGAGGCCGCCGTCGTCGATGAACTGCGCAAGATCGGTCGCCTTGCCGGAATGGAAGGGGACCAGATCGAGGCCTGCCTGAACGACACTGGCAAGATCTCGACCCTGATCGCATGGTATCAGCAAAACGCTGCTGAACACGGGATCAACTCGACCCCCAGCTTTGTCATCGACGGCAAGAAATACACCAACATGAGCTACGAGGATTTCTCGGAAATCCTGGACGCCAAGCTGGACTGATGACCTCGGCTCCGCGTGGGCCCCTCGAAGGGGTCAAGGTCATTGAACTGGCCCGTATCCTGGCCGGCCCCTGGGCCGGTCAGACGCTGGCGGATCTGGGTGCCGAGGTCATCAAGATCGAGGCACCGCAGGGCGATGACACCCGCCGCTGGGGACCGCCCTTTATCGAGCGTGAAGACGATCGGACGGCTTCGTATTTCCACTCCTGCAACCGGGGCAAACGGTCCGAGGTCGTCGACCTTGCCAGCGCCGAAGGACAGGACCGGATGCGCGCGCTGGTGGCGGATGCCGACATCCTGATCGAGAATTTCAAGGTCGGAGGGCTGGCCAAATACGGGCTGGACTACGACTCGCTCTCGCAGGTGAATCCGCGGATTATTTACTGTTCGATCACCGGCTTTGGTCAGGATGGCCCCTATGCCCATCGCGCGGGGTATGACTATATCATCCAGGGCATGTCCGGTTTCATGTCGATTACCGGCGATCCGGACGGACAGCCGCAGCGCGCCGGCGTGGCGATCACCGACCTGTTCACCGGCCTCTATTCGGTGACCGGTATCCTTGCCGCTCTGCATCAGAGGGATCGCACGGGCCGGGGGCAACACGTGGACATGGCGCTGTTGGATTGCGCGGTGTCGGCCATGGCGAACCAGGCGATGAACTATCTCAGCACTGGCACGCCTCCGGGACGGACGGGCAACTATCACCCGAACCTGACGCCGTATCAGGTTTTTGACTGTGCCGACGGGCATATCATCATCGCCACCGGCAATGACGCTCAATACCAACGGTTGTGCCGCCTGTTGGGGCTGGACGAAATGGCCGAGGCACCCGAGTTTGCCAGCAATGCCGACCGTGTGGCCAACCGCGAGCACATGATCGCTCGGCTGAGCGCGGCAACGCGCTTGCGCGACAAGGCAGACCTTTTGTCGGCCTGCGAGTCAGTGGGCGTGCCGGCCGGACCGATCAACGACATGGCCGAGGTTTTTGCCGATCCGCAGGTCAAGGCGCGTGGATTGCAGATCGCTCCGGGTGGTGTGCCGGGGGTGCGGTCTCCGATCCGGTTCTCTGATGCGGACTTGGTGTTGGAACGGCCCGCGCCCAAACTTGGTGAGGCAGAGTAGGCCGACTGCCCGGCAAGTGAAAATGACAAACGGCGCCGCGCCCCTGCGTGGCGCCGTTTGTCATTTTCCGTGTCAGCTTGCGCGTTTCCGGGCCACCCGCGCTGACCAGAACATGACACCCAGCGAGATCAGCGCGACGACACCAGCCGCGGGACCAAGCGCCTGCAATCCCGCCGCGCCGACGACAAGGCTGCCCAGTCCGGAGCCGACGGCGATGCCGACATAGATCGAAGCGGCGTGCAGCGACATAAGCACCGAGGCCAGTTGCGGGGCCAGTGACACCAGCCGCAATTGCTGTGACGGTGAGAAACACCAGCCGACCAGCGACCAGAAAAAGACAAAGCCCAGCAACAGCGCGCCGGGCAGGGGCAGCATGGCAAAGACCGGCAGGCACAGCGCCTCAAGCGCGCAGATCAGCGCAAGGCTGCGGGCCGGTCCCAGCCTGTCGGCCATGACGCCGCCCAGCATGTTGCCCAGCGGAGCGCCGATGCCAAAGATCAGCAGCACAAGGCTGATGCCGTCGCGGCCATAGCCCATGTTTTGCGACAGGATCGGTGGCAGATAGGTGAAGACCATGTAGATCGCCCCAAGAAAGACCACGGTAAAGCCGACGGTCAATAGCGGTGCCGGATCGCGCAGCACGCGGCCAAGATCCCCAAGCGTCACGGGCGAAAACTTCAATCCGGCGGGGACTCGTGTCCAGACCAGCCATAGGCAGGGCAGCGCCATGACGGTCACAAGAAAGAAAACGCTGCGCCAGCCAAAGGTGTAAGCCAGCCAGCTGCCCACAGGTACGCCGGCCACCTGCGCAAGGGTGATGCCCAGAAAAACAGAAGCCAGCGCGCTGCCGCGTTGCTCCGGGGGCGCGAGCGCGGCGGCAATCGCCAATGCAACCGGCGTGACCATGCCAGCCCCTGCTGCCGCAAGGATACGTGCCGGGTACAGCAGGCCCATACCGGGAGCCAGAGCCGAAAAGGCACTGGCGAGGGTAAAGACAGCAAGCCCGAAGGTCAGCACCCTCCGCCGCCCGATCCGCCCGGTCAAAGCGACGAGAACGGGCGAAGTAATGGCATAGGCGATGGAATAGACCGTCAGTAACCCGGCCACCGAGGTCACGGGACTGTCCAGTGCCTCTGCCATGGGTTCCAGCATCCCGATCAGGGCAAAAGCCCCCATGCCGATGACGAAATTGCATGTCGACAAAAGGGCGTACAGCCCGCGCGGCACCTCATGCCCCGGCGGGATTTGCCTTGGCGTCGCCCCTGTGGCGGTCACGACGGATCAGTAGGTGGGGTGGAACTTGCCACCGGGCGAGAGGGTAAAGATCTCGACCCCGTCCGCGGTTACGCCGACCGAATGTTCGAACTGTGCCGACAACGATTTGTCGCGGGTCACGGCGGTCCATTCATCGGCCAGAACCTTGGTTTCCGGGCGGCCAAGGTTCACCATGGGTTCAATGGTAAAGAACATGCCCTCTTCCAGCCGGGGGCCGGTGCCCGCACGGCCATAATGCAGCACGTTCGGGGGCGCATGGAACACTTCACCCAGCCCGTGACCGCAGAAATCGCGCACCACGGACATGCGGTTCGCCTCGACAAATGTCTGGATCGCGTGGCCGATGTCACCAAAGGTGTTGCCCGGCTTTACCGCCTCGATGCCCTTCATCAGTGAGTCATGCGTCACCTGGATCAGGCGTTCGGCCTTGCGCGGCAGCTTGCCCGCCACATACATCCGCGAGGTGTCGCCGTACCAGCCATCGACGATCACGGTCACGTCGATGTTCAGGATGTCGCCTTCCTTCAGCTTTTTGTCGCCGGGGATGCCGTGGCAGACCACGTGGTTCACGCTGATGCAGGTGGCGTGCTGATAGCCCTTGTAGCCGATGGTGGCCGAGGTGGCCCCCTCTTCGGTCACGCGGCGTTCGATGAAGGCGTCGATGGCGCCGGTGGTCTGACCCGGGAAGACATGCTCGGCCACTTCATCCAGCAGTTGCGCCGCCAGCCGTCCGGCCACTCGCATACCTTCGAAATCCGCCGGGGTGTGGATGCGGATGCCGTCGCGGGTCACTCGTTGTCCAGCCTTGTCTTTCACGTCACGTCCTTTGCTCTTTCCCCCTATCTAGCGGTCACGGGCGGGTTTTGCCAGTGGGGCGGCCATGCGTGCAGCGGAACAGAGGATGGACGTCAGGCGTTGGCTGTGAAAGCACAAGGAGAATGCCCGCATGGACCAGTTGCAGCAGCTGCTAGACACCGAGATCCTCAACGGCACGTCCATTTCGGATGTGCTGACGATCGACTTTCTGGCGCAGGCGCTGGGAAGCGTTGTCGCCGCAATTGTCATCCTGCTGATCGGCTGGATGATCGCGAACTGGTCCCGCCGCCGCATCCAGCGCCTTGGAGAGCGGCACGCGAAATTCGACACGACGCTGTTCCATTTCCTGGGCAATGCGGCGCGATATGTCATTTTGGGCTTTGCGGCGCTTTTTGTGCTGAACACCTTTGGCGTTCAGACAACCTCGATCGTTGCGGCCATCGGTGCGGCGGGGCTTGCCATCGGGCTTGCCTTGCAGGGGACGCTGTCGAATGTTGCGGCAGGGGTCATGATCGTCATCTTTCGTCCCATCAAGATCGGCGATTTCGTCGAGGTCGGCGGAGAGATGGGCACCGTCAAGGACATCACATTGAACATGACCGAGCTTGCCAGCCTCGGCAATGTTCAGATTTTCGTCCCGAATTCAGAGGTCTGGGGCAATGTGATCGAAAACTATTCGGGCTATCCGACGCGGCGTGCGGAATGGACGTTTGGCGTTGGCTATGGCGCGAACCTCAAGCGGGCCGAAGAGGTGATCCGCGACACGATCATGGGCGACGAACGGTCCAGGTCAGATCCCGCGCCGTTCATTCAGGTAAACAACCTGAACGACAGTTCGGTCGATTTCCTTGTGCGGGTCTGGGTCGATAGCGCAAGCTATTTCCAATATCAGGCCGATATGAAACGCGCGGTCAAAGAGGCGCTGGACCGCGAAGGCATCGACATCCCGTTCCCCACGCGGACGCTGGTGGTCGAGGATGCGGCCAAGCCGCCTGCGCCTTCCCGGTCAAATGGGCGCGACCGTCGCGGGTTTGACGGTACGGAAGAAGACCCAGAGGACGCCGCCCGCGCCTGAGCGGCTTTCCTTCCCGGGATGTGGGCGCTAAGCACCGGGCCTGAGAAAAGGTCGGAGTTTGCCCATGTCCTTCATCACTCTTGTCCGCCACGGACAGGCCAATTCCAACGCCCGGGACGAAGACAGCTATGACCGGCTGAGCGATCTTGGCTGGCAGCAGGCGCGCTGGCTGGGCGGCTATTTTCAGCAGACGGGCGAGAAATTCGCCCGGGTCTATTCCGGCACATTGCGCCGTCACGTCGAAACCGTCGAAGGCATCGGCCCCGAAAGCCTTGCCGCCCCGGTTCAGGACGCGCGCCTGAACGAACTGGCCTATTTCGACCTGGCGCAGTTGATCGAAGCGCAGCACGGGATCGCCGTTCCCGGCGACCGTGAAGAATTCATCCTTCACCTGCCGCAGTTGCTGATGCTTTGGCGGGACGATGCCATCAAGGGCGCGCCGGAAAGCTGGGACAGTTTCGAAAAGCGCGTTACCGAAGCGTTGACCGAGATCGCGGGGGGCGAGGGTCGCGCGCTGGTCGTGACCTCGGGCGGGCTGATCGGAATGGCCATGAGGGTGATCATGGAGCTGGAGCTGAAGGCGATGGCGCATCTGTGCCTTGCGATCGAAAACAGCTCGCTTCACCGGATTCAACCGCTGGCCACCGGGTTGGCGATGACACAGTTCAACGCCCTGCCGCATCTGGATACACCCGAGCGGCAACAGGCCCGCAGCCATCTCTGAGCCCCGAAATTGGCGAAAACCCTTGCACCCCGGCGTTGGCGAGGGTTCTCTGCCCGGCAAAGATCAGGAACAGACATGACCCATCTCTGGATCCGGGCGGAAGGCCGCCCCAACGAAGAACGCACCGGCATAACCCCCGAAGGCGTTGCGGCGCTAAAGGACAAGGGCTTTCGCGTCACGGTCGAGGATTGCCCGCGCCGCATCCTGCGCCCGCAGCCCTATGCAGATGCCGGCGCAGAGATCGCGCCGCGTGGCAGCTGGATCGAAGCGCCCGAAGACGCCATCATCTTTGGCCTCAAGGAACTGCCCGAGGCGGATACGCCTCTGGTGCATCGGCACATCATGTTCGGTCATGCCTACAAGGGCCAGTCCGCGGGTGCCCGTCTGCTGGATCGGTTCGCGGCTGGTGGCGGCGCTTTGTATGACCTCGAATACCTCGTCGACGAAAACGGCCGGCGGGTTGCCGCCTTTGGCTATTGGGCGGGCTATGCCGGCGCTGCCGTGTCGTTGTTGGCATGGGCCGCGCAGGCGGACGGCAAGACCTGTCCCCCCGTGTCCACTTGGCGCGATGCCGACAGCCTGCGTGACGACCTACGGGCGGCGCTGGACATTGCGCCATGCCGTTCGGCCATCGTGGTCGGGGCGTTGGGCCGCGTGGGCACCGGGGCCCGCGATCTCTGTAATGAAATGGGCGTTTCCGTGACCGCTTGGGACATGGCGGAAACCGCCCATGGCGGGCCGTTCCCCGAGATTCTGGATCACGGGGTGTTCCTGAACTGCATTCTTGCCATGCCGGGTGTGCCGGTCTTTGTCCCACGGGACGCAGTACAGGGAGAACGCCGCTTGCGTGTGATCGGGGATATCGCCTGTGATCCTGACAGCCCCTTCAATCCGATCCCCCTGTATGATGCGGCAACCAGCTGGGATCAGCCGGTGTCGCGGGTCAGCGATGCCCCGCCGTTGGACATCATGGCCATCGACAACCTGCCGTCGCTGATGCCGCGCGAATCCTCGCTGGACTTCGCCGAACAACTGCTGCCGCACCTGATGACGCTGGATAAGATCGACAGCGGCGTCTGGGGCCGTGCCCATCAGACTTTCCTGCAACATAAACCGGAGCAACGCGCATGACCGTTCATTGGTGCGGAACCGGCCTGTCGGCCATTCCCGGCCTGCGCCGCCTGATCGAGGCCGGCCACCCTGTCACCGTCTGGAACCGGACAACCGCCAAGGCACAAGAGGCCGTGGGTGATCTGACCGACGACATCCGGGCCTTTGACATTGCGGCGCTGGGTGAGGCGCTGGCGCAAGGGGATGTGATCGTCTCGATGCTGCCGGGCGACTGGCATGTCCCGCTGGCCGAACTGGCGCTTGAAAAAGGCGCGGACTTCGTTTCGTCCAGTTACATCTCGCCCGAGATGCGGGCGCTGGACGACAAGGCCAAATCGGCGGATGCACGGCTGGTGAACGAGGTGGGCCTTGACCCGGGTATCGATCACCTGATGGCGCATTGGCTGATGGCGGACTACCGCGCTTCGGCTGGCTTTGACGCGGAAAACGCGCTTTCCTTCACGTCTTATTGTGGCGGGGTGCCCAAGATCCCCAATGCCTTCCGGTACAAGTTTTCATGGGCACCGGTTGGCGTGCTCAAGGCGCTGCGCTCGCCCTCGCGTTCGATCCGGCATTTCAGCGAGTTGAACGTGAACCGGCCGTGGGATGCGCTGTCGCGCTATGATGCCCCGCTGCCCACGCCCGAAAGTTTCGAGGTTTATCCGAACCGCGACAGCCTGCCGTTCATCGCGGAATACGGCTTTGACGCGGACTGGAAGATCAAGGACTTCGTGCGCGGCACATTGCGGCTGAACGGTTGGGCAGACGCATGGGCCGATATTTTTGCCGAGGCCGGGACCGCCACGGACGCCCGCTTGCAGGAAATCGCGGACAAGCTTCTGGAAGAGAACGCCTATGACGAGGGCGAGCCTGACCGTGTGGTTCTGTGTGTCGCGCTGGAGGCGGAAAAGGACGGGGCGCCGGTCTATCACAAGACCTACGTGATGGATGCATGGGGTGACGCGCGCGGCTCTGCCATGGCGCGGCTGGTGTCGATCCCGGTATCGCTGGCGGTTGAATCGGTACTGAACCGTGAAATCCCCGCCGGTGTCAGCGCGGCTCCCTCTGATCCCAAGCTGGTCGAACGCTATATGGACAAGGTGCAAACCCTTGCCCAGCACCTTGATGTGGTGGACCACCTCGCATGAGGGGGCTGGCGGCGGTGGCCTGTGTGATTGCGGCACCTGCCTTTGCGGCGGATGTCTGTCATGACATCGACGCGACACAGGGCTGGCAGGCAGCCGATTTCCCCAACGGTCTGGTCCAGGATGTACGCAGCAGCGGGTTCTGGTCGGTTGCGCCGGGATTAACCCCGGCGGGAACACAGGGGCACGGCGGGCAAGACGCCAAGTCGTTGGACGCCCGCGCCGAAAGCCGACCAAATGCCAGCGCCCACTACGGTGCCTTGCTGGTCCGGTTCGAGGTCGCCGGAGCCGTCCAAAAGATGGAATGGTCGCGCTTTCACGGCGCGATCACGCAGGCCGGTGTTTTCAACATGAACATCGGCCGGATCGAGTTTCGCATCAACGAGGCCGATGCGGATCTGTCGGACAATGACGGCGTGCTGACCGTTTGTTTCCGCTACGCCGACTGAACTGATGGGCCATGGCGGGGGGGCGCCCCCCGCCACTGTGTCACCACTGCCAGAGCGCAGGGACAAAGCGGTAGGCGTCGCCTTCCTTGGCAATGTGACCCACGCCCGGGAAGGGGAAGTGGTAACCCAGAACCGCCATGCGGTCGGCCGCGGCCATGTCCAGCAGGCGCTTGCGCGTCGCGACGGTCTGATCTCCGTCCATGTCGAACCCGCTGACCCATTCCGGGTGTACGGTGCTCATCCAGGCGTGGTTCATGCTGTCACCCAGCGCGATCAACTGCTTGCCGCCGGATTCGACAACAACCGACATATGGCCTTTGGTGTGGCCCGGGGTATCGATCACCCGCACGCCCGGCGCGATCTCGGTCTCGTGGCTGACCACCTTCCAGTCCGCCCCATCCACATTCAGCGAATTTACCGCGCCGACGACGAATTGCTGCATCTCGGCGGGGACGTTGTTCACCAGCCCGTCCTGTAACCAGAAATCGCGTTCGGTGCCGCCGATGAAATACTGCGCGTCGGGCAAAAGCGCCTCGTCGAAATCGTCACGGATGCCCCAGACATGGTCCGGGTGGGCATGGGTGATAACGACATGGGTGATCCCGCCCGCGTCGATCCCGGCGGCATCAAGGTTTTCCATCAGCTTTCCCGCCGTGGGCAGGAAACGGTTTCCCGACCCCACGTCTACCAGAACCTTGGCATCGCCCAGTTCGATCACGAGGTGATTGGTGTGCGAGAAATTGATCTCGGTCGACAGGAAGTAGCTTTCGAGAAAGGCCTTGACCAGTTCGGGCTCGGCATTGACGCCCAGCCCGTCGGCAGGAGTTTCCAGATGCCCGTCCGAGACCACGGTCAGCACCGCCTCGCCCAGTTGGAACCGGAAATGCGCCGGGTTTGCAACGGCAGGCGCGCCAAGCGCCTGCGCGCGGGCGGGCGTCGCCGCAAGCGCCGGCAGGGCCAGCGCGGGCGACATGGCGGCGATATTCAGGATATCGCGGCGTGAGGGGCGGAAAACGGACATGGATACCTCCCAAGTCATTCATGCATTCGAATTGGAAGATACCACTGAAAGGCGAAATTTCCAGCGTGATACGTCCAGCGGGAAAAGCTTTGCGGTTTCTCGTGTCTGTTTGGAAAAGTGTTTTTTACCAATTGGTTAAAAGGCATTCCGCGTCAGAATGTCCGCAGGGCGACATTGCGGCCCGCATCCGCGCGCCGTATTTCTGGCCCGCCGCTGCATTGCGGCGACGATTTGATCCGGAAAAGGAGATCCGCCATGACCCGGACCTTGCGCATCGTTTCGATCGCTTTGGCCACTGGCCTGCTGGCCTCAACCGCCTTGGCCCAAGAGGTCACGCTGCGCTTTCAGCACTTCGTGTCGCCGAACTCGGCGAACCCGAAACACTTCATCCAGCCGTGGGCCGACAAGGTCGCGGCGGAATCGGACGGCCGTATCAAGGTCGAGATCTATCCCTTCATGCAGTTGGGCGGCACCGCGCCCGATCAGTTCGACCTGATTCAGGATGGGGTGATCGACGGCGGCTGGGTCATCCCGGGCTATCAGGCCGGGCGCTTCCCCGAGGCCGAGGTGCTGGAACTGCCCTTCATGGTGACGAAATCGGCCGAGGAGGCTTCGGTCGCGGCGTGGCATTTCACGCAGAAATACCTTGCCGACGATTTCGAGAATGTTCACCTGATTGCCGCGCATATGCATGGGCGGGGGTTGGTTCACAAGACCGGTCCGGCGATCGAAACGGTCGAGGATCTGGCGGGGCTCAAGCTGCGCGGGCCGTCGCGCCCGGCCACCTTGCTTTTGGAGAAACTGGGGGCCGAACCCATTGGCCTGCCGGTTCCGGCCTTTCCCGACGCGCTGTCCAAAGGCGTGGTGGATGGCGGTGTCATCACTTGGGAGATGTCGCCATCGCTGAAACTGGACGAACTGACGGACAGCCATACGGACGTGGCCGGGGATCGGTCGCTGTACAACCTTTATTTCATCTGGGCGATGAACAAGGATGTCTACGAAAGCCTGCCTGACGACCTGCGCGCGGTGATCGACGCCAATTCGGGCCTGATGGCCTCGGCCTGGGCGGGACGGGCGCATGACACCGGCGATGCCGAGGGCAAGAAGGTGATGCAGGCGGCGGGCAACCAGATCGCCACCTTGTCGGACGCGGAAACCGCGCGGATCAAGGCGCTGGGCGATGAGGTGATTGCCGAATGGATCATCGAAAAGACCGAAAAGGGTCTTCCGGCGCAGCAACTGGTGGATGATGCCCGCGCCTTGGTGGCAGCGGCTCAGGACGGCGCGTCCGGTTCCTGAGCGCGCAACAGGGTGACATGCGTGTCGCCATAGCGGCGCGTGTCCAGCGGATCAAAGCCCCCGGGAGCCTCTTGGGGGCTTTGTTCTTCCCAGACCACCAGCGCGCCCGGCGCGATCCAGCCGCCGGCCTGTGCGGACAGCAAGGCCTTGGTGCCAAGGGCCTTGCCATAAGGCGGATCCAGAAAAACCAGATCGCAGGGCGCATCTGCCGCGGGCAGGCGGGTGGCATTATGGGCGATCAACCGCGCCCGGTCGGCGCAACCGAGGGTTTTGATGTTCTCGCGGATCAGCTTGCCCGCGACGCGGCCATCATCGACAAAGACGGCCGTTGCGGCCCCGCGCGACAGGGCCTCCAGCCCCAGCGCGCCGGTGCCCGCAAAGAGATCCAGCACCCGCGTGCCATCGAACGGGTCGCCGAAACGCCCGCCCGCCAGCATGTTGAACAGCGCCTCGCGCACGCGGTCGGTGGTGGGGCGCAGATGTGCACCTGCATCCCCCTTGCCAACCGCGGCCAGCCTGCGCCCGCGCCAATCGCCTGCAACGATCCTCACGCCTTGAGCAGCGCCTTGAGGTTGGTTGCCGGGTCGGCCACGGCCTCGGGATCGGGGCTTTTGCCGGCTTCGATCAGGCGTTTGCCCACCATGTAGGACCGACTGTCATTCATCGCGTCCACGGCCAGCAGCTTGTCGCCGCTATAGTACCAGTGCGAGCGGGCATCGCCGTCTTCGCGCACCACGATCCGGTCATAGCCCGCGTTCAGGCCGGCGATCTGCAATTTGACATCGTATTGATCGGACCAGAACCACGGCGTTGCGACATAGTCGCGTTCCACGCCCATGATGTTGTCCGCGACCAGTTCGCCCATGTCGATGGCGTTGCCGACGGATTCCAGACGCATCCGACCGCCGTTCTGCGGGAAAGAGGCACAGTCGCCCGCCGCCCAGATTGATGGGTCGGAGGTCTGGCCGCGTTCATTGACGGCGATGCCATTGTCGATCTCAAGGCCGCAGGCCTCGGCCAGCGCGGTCGCCGGGGTGATGCCGACGCCGACAATGACAAAATCCACATCCAGCACGGTGCCGTCGGCCAGTTCGGCGCCGGTTACATGGGTATCGCCGATCAACCGTTTCAGGCCGACGCCCTCGCGCAGGTCGACGCCATGTGATTTGTGCAGATCGCGGAACCAGGCCGAGGTTTCCGGCGCGGCGACCCGTTGCAGGATGCGATCCGCCGCCTCGACCAGCGTGACCTTCAGGCCCAGCTTGGCGCAGACCGCCGCCGCCTCCAGCCCGATATAGCCGCCGCCGACGATCAGCACGCGCTTGCCCTCGGTGCAGGCCGGGGCCATTTCGTCCACGTCCTTCAGCGTTCGGACAACATGTACGCCGTCAAGCTCGCCGCCGATGGCGCCGGGCAGGCGGCGCGGGACGGACCCGGTGCAAAGCACACAGTGATCGTAGGAAATCGCCTCGCCCCCGGCGACGACCTTCTTGTCGGCGCGGTCGATGGAGACAGCGGTTTCCGAGGTCAGCAACTCGATGCCGTTCTCGGCGTAGAAAGCCTCGGGGCGCAGGAACAGCCGTTCCAGTTCCATCTTGCCCAGAAGATAATCCTTGGACAGCGGCGGGCGCTGGTACGGGGGCACCGGCTCTTCTCCGATCAGGGTGATCTTGCCCTCGTGCCCTTTGGACCGCAGTCGTGCGACAAGGGAGGCTGCCGCCTGTCCCGCGCCGATCACCACGATATCGCTCATTTCGCCTCTCCCGCTTTCAATTTGGCCCGGACAACCTACAGTCCGTTTCTGGGAAAACGCAATTCCAAGGAGCGACAGGACAATGACGATTTCCGAAGGCGACCGCCTGCCGGAGGCAACTTTGGCGCGGATGGGCGACAATGGTCCCGAACAAGTGCAGATGAGCGACCTTGTGGCGGGCAAGAAAGTGGTGATCTTCGGCCTGCCCGGGGCCTATACCGGCACCTGTTCCACGGCGCATGTGCCCAGTTTCATGCGCACGATGGACGGATTGGGCGCGAAGGGGATCGAGGCGGTCTATTGCGTTTCGGTCAACGATCCTTTCGTGATGGATGCCTGGGGCAAGGATACCGGCGCAACCGCAGCCGGAATCGGGATGTTGGGCGATCCGGCGGCAGAGTTCACCAAGGCCATCGGCATGAATTTCACCGCGCCGCCGGTCGGGTTCTTCGACCGTTCGCGCCGCTTTGCCATGATGGTGGAGGACGGCACCGTGAAGGTGCTGCATCTGGAAGAAAACCCGGGGGTCTGTGAAACCTCCAGCGGCGAGGCGATGCTGGACGCGATCTGAACCGCAACAGGAAGGGGAGGGGGCGCTGCCCCCTCTTGGCCCGAGGGCCAATTCACCCCCGGGATATTTTCGGACAGAAGAAACCCGGGGGTGTCAAAGCGTGTCCAGCTTGCGCGCCAGTTTCGCGTCGAGTGCGGACAGGCCACCCACATCATGGGTGCTGAGCGTCACCTGAACGGTTTTGTAGACGTTGAACCATTCCGGGTGATGGTTCCATTTTTCGGCCCAGAGCGCTGCGCGGGTCATCCAGGCGAAGGCTTCGGTGAAATCCTTGAATTCGAAGGTCTTGGCGATGGCATCGCGGCCCTCGACCATGGACCAGCCATTGTCGAGGAGCGGCGCCAGCACAGTTTTGCGCGCGGTGTCCGACAGTTTTTCGGTCATTCCTGTTCCTCCTGTCTGTCCTTGCGGAAGGGGCCGTAGGCGGTCAGCACTTCGATGTCTTCGTCCACGGCGCGGCGTTCGGCCTCGAGGTAACGGGCCACGGCATCGGCAAAGCCTTGGTCCGCGATCCAGTGCAGCGAATGGGTCTGGCGCGGCAGGTAGCCGCGCGCGAGCTTGTGTTCGCCCTGTGCGCCCGCCTCGACCGAGGCCAGCCCATGGGTGATGGCAAAGTCGATGGCCTGATAGTAACACGCTTCGAAGTGCAGGCAGGGATGATCTTCGACACAGCCCCAGTAACGGCCAAATAGCGCGTCCCGCCCGATGAAGTTCAGTGCGCCTGCAACCGGTTGGCCATCGCGGGTGCACATCACCAGTGCCATGTCATCGCGCATCGTCTGATGCGCCGCGTCGAAGAAGGCGCGGGTAAGGTAGGGGGTGCCCCATTTGCGACTGCCGGTGTCCTGATAAAAGACCCAGAAGGCATCCCAATGTTCGGCGCGGATCTGGTTACCTGTCATCATCCGGATTTCGCCGCCAAAGGCCTGCGCGCGGGCCCGTTCCTTGCGGATCATCTTGCGCTTGCGCGAACTGAGGCTGGAAAGGAAGCCGTCGAAATCCGCGTAGCCGTTGTTTTGCCAGTGGAATTGCTGGGTCGTGCGGCGCAGCAGGCCCATTTCTTCGCCGGCTATGGCCTCGGCCTCGGTGCAGAAGGTGACGTGCAGCGACGACAGGTCGTTGTCGGCGGCCAGTTGCACCGCCCCTTGGATGAGGGCCGACATCCCGGTGAGTTCCTGCCCCGGTCGGGTCAGGAAGCGGCGTCCGGTGGCGGGGGTGAAGGGAACGGCGATCTGGAGCTTGGGGTAATAGCGACCCCCGGCGCCCTCGAAGGCATGTGCCCAGTTGAAATCGAAGATATATTCGCCCTGACTGTGGCTTTTGCCATAGAGCGGCGCAACGGCGATGATCTCTTCATCCGAGCGCACGACAAGGTGACGGGGCTCCCAGCCGGTTCCAGGGCCGACGGAGCCGCTGTCTTCCAGCGCCTTGAGAAAGCGATGGGTGGTGAAGGGATCCGCCGGGCGACCGCCATCGGCACATTCGGGGCAGGCGCATGCGTCCCAGACCGCCGGGGCGATCTGGTTGATCGAAGACAGCACTTCGATGCTGAGCGTGTGGGTCGGGCTTTGATCCGTCATGACACTGGTCAATCTGGCATCTGCGGCGCGTCGATCAAGCCATGTAGCCTTCGAAGGTCACATTCGCGGCGATGCGCCGGGCGGTTGCCTCTTCCTCGGGCGAGCGGATCGTCCAGCACAGTACCTGCAAACCGCGGTCTTTTTGTTCGGCCACGAGGGGGCTGGAAAGATCGCGATGATGATGGCTGATAAAGCTGGCACCCATTTTAGCCAGCCCTGGCATGGTGCGCAGGTGGGCGCGGGTGTCCGCCGACAGGGTCGGATAATCCGACATGCCATAGGCGCAGGTTGTCAGCCCGCGGGGGCGGTCGGGGCAGAGTTCGGCCATAAGGGTGGCGGAATGCGGGTTGAACGACATGAAGGCCAGCGGCCCGTCATACCCTTCCACAGCTTCGGCGGTTGCGCGTTCGAGCGTTCCGGTGTTCGGCCCCATTCGGCCGTCCTGATCCTTGAGTTCGATCAGCAGCGGCACCTGACCCTGCACGATCGTCAGCACCTCGCGCAGCGTGGGCACGCCTTCGTCACCGCCGATCAGAGTCAGGCTGTCCAGCGCCTCTGCGCTTTGTTGCTGGATCGCGCCGGCGGCGCCGGTCAGGCGTTTCAGGTCATAGTCGTGAAAGACCATGGCCTGCCCGTCGCCGGACAGTTGCAGGTCGATCTCGATTCCATAGCCGTGGTCAATCGCGGCGCGGATCGCGGCGCGCGAGTTTTCCGGACGCCCCGGGCCGTGCAGGGCCCGGTGCGCGATGGGGCGGTCCAGGAAGGACGCGGGAAGGGGGATCATCAGGCGATCTCGAAGATGCCTTCGATTTCGACCGCGACGCCCAGCGGCAGCGAGGCCGCTGAAACCGCAGAGCGCGAATGCCGGCCCGCATCGCCCAGGATTTCGACCAGCGTGTCGCTGGCGCCGTTCACAACTTTTGGCTGATCGGTGAACTCGGCGGTGGAGTTCACGAAACCGGTCAGTTTGACAACGCGCTTGAGGCGGCTCAGGTCGCCGTCACAGGCTGCCTTGACCTGAGCCAGCAGGCTGAGTGCGCAGCGCTTGGCAGCGGCGGCACCCTGTTCGACACTGAGATCGGCACCCAACTTGCCGGTGATAAGTCCGTCAGCATCCATGCTGATCTGACCCGAGACATAGACGGTGTTTCCCGTCACGACGAAGGGGACATAGTTCGCTGCGGGGGCCGGGGCGTCGGGCAGGGTCAGGCCCAGTTCGGCCAGGCGGGCGTCGATGGCGTTGGTCATGATGCGTTTCCTCGTGGAATTTCGCGGCCACGCTAGACCCGGGACGGCAAGGGCGCAAGCCGCGGAATCGGCTTGCGCGACAGGGTGTTTCGCAGGGTCAGCTTTCGCGGAAGGCCTTGGCGAAATAGTCGGTGAAAGGTTTTACCAGATAGGCCAGCGGCGTGCGGTCCTCGGTGCGGATGAAGGCCTCGACCGGCATCCCGGGAATCAGCGCCGTGCCTTCCGGCAGGCGGTCGATCTCGCCTTCGTTCAGCACGATTTCGGCACGATAATAGCGCACGCGCGAGTTCTGGTCTTCAAACGCATCCGCCGAAATCTGCACCACGGATCCAAAAAGTTCGGGCGTTTCGCGCTGATCCAGCGAGGAAAACCGCAGCGAGACTTCCTGATCGACAAAAAGCTTGTCGATGTGGATCGGTTCGACCTGCGCGGCGATGACCAGCGGGCGGTCCTGCGGGACGATGAACAGGACCGGGTCGGCCGGGCGGATCACCGAACGCGGCGTAAAGATGGTCAGGCCATAGATCACCCCGCCCACCGGGGCAGTGATGTCGAGACGGCTGAGGCGTTCGCGTATGGCGACCCGCTTTTCGGCCAGTTCGCGTTCCTGAAACTGAAGGTCGCGCAATGTGGTGATTGCCTCTTCGCGGCGCTTGGTTTGCAGGCTCAGGATCTGGATGTCGATTTCGGTGATGCGGCCCTCGGCCTGCGCTTTCGAAGCCTTGAGTTCCCCGACGGACCCGGCCAGCCGGGCTTCCTCGCGCTGAAGGGCAAGGATTTCGGGTGCGCGGACCAGTCCCTGACGGCGCAGTTCCTCCTTGTTGACCAGTTCTTCCTTGATCAGTTCAAGTTGCCGGTCCAGCGCCTCTTGCTGGGCGACGATCCCGATCACCTGATCGGTGATCTGGTCGGCACGTTTTTTTAGCTGGCCGATCTCGCTTTCGATCGATTCGCGGCGGGCAAAGAAGAGATTGCGCTGACCTTCGACCAGTTCCGCGACCTCGGGATCGGTTTCGGCGCGCTTCAGGACCTCTTCGGCAAAGACGATTTCCTCTTTGCTGTCCCGCTCTGCCTGAAGCCGTGCCCGCCGGGACATGATCTCGTACAATTGGCCTTCGATGATGGTCATCTCGGACAACAATAGGGTCGGGTCCAGCTTGATAAGAACCTGCCCCTCGGTCACGGTGTCGCCCTCGTCGACAAGGATCTGGGCCACAACACCGCCGTCGGGGTGCTGGACGATCTGCCGGTTTTGGTCGACCTCGATCTGCCCCGAGGCAACAATGGCGCCCGAAATATTGGTCGTCGAAGCCCAGGTGCCAAAGCCGCCGACAAGGATCAGCAGACCGATGATCCCCGCAATCATGGGAACGCGAAGCGAAAACTGTTGTTCAGGGGTCATCTCACGCCTCCGGGGCCTGCTTTTTGCAGTTGCTGATGGTTCTTGACCATGGCTTGCAACACTTCGTCCTTGGGCCCAAAGGCCGCGCGGCCGCCGTTTTCCAACATCAGCAGGAGGTCGCATTCCTTGATGGCTGCCGGGCGGTGGGCCATGATCAGCACGGCTTTGCCCTCGGCCTTGAACCCCTTGATGGCTTTGTTCACCGCCTCGGATCCTTCGTTGTCGAGGTTCGAGTTCGGTTCGTCCAGAACCAGCAGGACGGGATCGCCATACATGGCACGTGCAAGGCCGATCCGCTGCATCTGGCCGCCCGACAGGCGCCCGCCCGAGGCGGTGACCCGCGTGTCATATCCCTGCGGCAGTTTCAGGATCATTTCGTGGGCATCCGCCTTCATCGCGGCCTCTACCACCTTTTCGGCGTCCGGCTCCGGTGACAACCGGGCGATGTTTTCCGCGATTGTGCCGTCAAAAAGCGTGACGCGTTGCGGCAGATAGCCGATGTGCTGACCCAGCGTTTCGGCGCCGTATTGTTCCAGCGAGGCACCGTCGAGCCGGATCTTGCCACCGGCCGGGCGCCAGACGCCGGTCAGCGCACGGGCCAACGTGGATTTGCCCGCGCCAGATGGGCCGATCACGCCGCATGCCTGACCGGGGCCGACGTTGAAGGACACAAGGCGCAGTGCGGCCTGTTGTTCGCCAGGGGCCACGACGGTCAACTGCTGGACGTCCAGTTTGGCCTGCGGTTTCGGCAGGGCGGTGCGTTCGGCGGCCTCGGGGACCTCGCCCAGAAGCTGTGAGAGGTTGTCCCAGCCCTTGCGGGCCCGCTGAACCAGAGCCCATTGGCCGATCAGCAATTCAATCGGTGCCAGCGCTCGCCCCATGAGGATCGACCCGGCGATCATTGCGCCCGGTGTCAGGTTGCCTTGCAACACCAGATAGGCCGCAAGCCCCAGCATGGCCGATTGCAAAAGCATCCGAAAGGTCTTGGTGATTGTGGTGAAGGTGCCCGAAAGGTCAGCCGAAGCGATCTGGCCGCTGAGCGATTGCGACCGCGCCTGCATCCATCGGGTAAATGCGTCGCCGCGCATCCCCAGCGCCTGCACCATCTCGGCCTCTTGCCGGATCTGGTCGGCGGTGCTTTCGGCCTGCATCACGGCCATGTTGGATTTCAGCGTCGGAGCCTTGCTGACGATCTGGTTGATGATCGTGACCAGAACAAGGAACAGCCCGCCGCCGATGGCCAGATAGCCCATCCACGGGTGGAAGACGAAGATCGCGAAGATGAAGAAGGGCGTCCATGGAATATCGAACAGGGCCATCAGGACCGGCGAAGACATCAGCCTTTGAACCGATTCAAGGTCGCGCAGGCCGGTCTGGGCCAATTCATCATTCTGCACTGCGGCGCGGCGCAGTACCGCGTCGAAAACCCGTAGATCAAGCACCGCCTGAAAGCGCGCCGCGACCCGGGCCATGATCCGACCGCGGACGTAGTCCAGCAAGCCCATCATCGAGTAAAGGAAGATCACAAGGACCGAGAGCGCGATCAGCGTCGCCTCGGACCGTGAGCCAAGAACGCGATCATAGACCTGAAGCATGTACATCGGTCCCGTCAGCATCAGGATGTTGACGAAAAAGCTGAAAATGCCGACGAACCAGAAATACGGGCGGCTCTGCCTGCGGGCGGCGCGCAGTTCGTCGCGACCGGTGTCTTTTGCTGCCATGCTCATATGCTTGCGTCAGCCCTGCGTTGTGTCCCGGGCCGGAATCGGTGACAGTGGAATCTGTCTTGCCTCATGTCGCCATTGTGCCACATCGGCTGTGAATCCGGCATCCTTCGTTGGGAAGCTTCGGTGATGAAATTATCTACCCTTTTAGGGAAGCCTGCACGCTTTCCCAAGAGATTTGAAGAGGACTGAGGGTCATGATGGATGTAAGGCCGGTTGTGGTGCTGACCGTCATGTTGGGCGTGGCCGGCTGTTCGGTGCCGGGCCCCGGCGCGGCACCGGGAGGCATCCACGATCCATATGAAACGCAGAACCGCAAGGTTCACGAATTCAACAAGAAGGTGGATGCCCGGTTCTTTGCCGGTGACGGTCCCGGCTACGCGGAAACCGTGCCGAAGGGCGTGCAGATGACCGTGTCGAACTTTGCCGACACGGTATCCTTGCCGCAAACGGTGGTGAACCAGATCCTGCAAGGGCGGCTGGTGCGGGCGACGTCCAACACCATGCGCTTTACCCTGAACGCGACGATCGGGGTGGGGGGATTGTTCGACGTGGCGACGGAATGGGGCCTGCCGCGGGATGACACGGATTTCGGCGAAACGCTGGCCGTGTGGGGCGTGCCCGAGGGCGCGTATCTTGAGGTGCCCTTCAAGGGACCGTCGACCGAACGGGACGTGGCCGGCGACGTCGTCGACCTGTTCACCGATCCGTTGAAATACGTGGTGCCCACCCCCGACCGTTATATCGGAACGGCGGCCAAGGCGATCGACAAGGTCGGCGAACGGTCCAAGTACAAGGATCTGATCGATCCGGTCTTGCACGGCAGCGCCGACAGCTATGCGCAGATCCGCCTGATGTATCTGCAAATGCGCCGCTACGAGCTTGGCGAAAAAGCGCCGGGTGCCGATTTTGATCCACTTTCCGTGGATACCGAAGGCTTCTAGAGTCGTTGGTAAGGTAATGACCAAGGAGTCCGTCATGACACATCTGACCCGACGTGCATTTTTCGCGGGCAGCGTCGCCCTGTCGACGCTTCCGGCCATGCCCGCGTTCGCCCTGACCGACAAGCAGGCGGTCGGCCTGATCAACGGCATGGTTGCCGAAATCAACACGATCATCGAAGCGGTGCAAAAGAACCGTAAATCCGAAAGCGCGATGTTCCAGGATTTCGAGCGGATCTTCAAGAAATACGGCGATACCCCCCGTATCGCGGCCACTGTTCTGGGCACGGACGCACGACGCGCCAGCAACGCGCAGCGCAAAGCCTTTACCGATGCGTTCACCGGTTTCATCGCCCGCAAATATGGCAAGCAGTTTCGCAAGTTTATCGGGGGCGATTTGCAGGTCAAATCCGTGGGGCCGATCCCGCGAGGGTTCCAGGTCAAGTGTCAGGCTGATCTGCAAGGGTCCAAGCCCTTCGACGTGGTGTTTTTTGTTCTGGAAACGAACCGCTTTTACAACATGCATGTGGACGGCGTGGACCTGCTGCAATCCGAAAAGACCACCATCGGGTCCATGCTGGATGCGCGCCGCGGCGACATCGATGCGCTGATCTCGGATCTGCGCTCGGCGAGCTGACTGCCGTCACTGGAATGAATAAGGCCGGGCAGAGCGCCCGGCCTTTTTTGTTGTCTGCATGGTCGAGGGGTCAGTTGCCCCCGCCAAGGATGTCGCGCAGCACCTGTTCAAGGATCGTCTCGCGGCGGCGCGGCTGCTGCGGGGCGGGTTCCGGCTCGATGATCTTGGGGGGCACAGGTTCTGTCATCGGCAGGCTGCGCACCGGCAGCCCCTCGTGGACGCGCAGCATCACTTCATGCCAGATCTCGGCCGGCAGCCCGCTTCCGGTGACGCCGGTCAGCGGCGTGTTGTCGTCGTACCCCATCCAGACACCGGCCACATAGTCGGCGGTAAAGCCCACGAACCATGCGTCGCGCGCCTCTTGGCTGGTGCCGGTCTTGCCTGCCACTTGTCGATCGGGCAACGCAGCGCGCCCGCCGGTGCCTTCGGACACCACTTTCTGCATCATCCAGACAAGCTGGCGGGCGGCATCTTCGCGCACCACCCGTTCGCCCATGCCGCCGCTGGCCTGCATCAGCGGATCAGACGATCCCTTGTAGCGGATCAACTGCTGCCCGTAGGGTTTGACCGACGAGCCGCCGTTCAGAATTCCCGCGTAGGCGCCGGTCATCTCCAGCAGGGTCGCCTCTGCCGCGCCAAGCGCCAGAGAAGGCGTATCGGTCAGGTCGCGATAAATGCCAAAGTCGCGCGCCACACGCAGCACCAGATCGCGGCCCACGGCCTCGGATACTTTCACCGCCGGAATGTTCAGCGATTTCTTCAGCGCCTCGACCAGTGTGACCGTGCCATAGTGGCGTCGCGAGTAGTTTTCGGGGCACCATTGGCCCGAACCCGGAATGTTGAGGCAATAGGGGGCGTCAACCACGGTGTCGAGCGGCGAATAACCCAGTTCCAGCGCGGTGGCATAAACGAAGGGTTTAAAGGCCGACCCCGTCTGACGCACCGCCTGAGTCGCCCGGTTGAACAGGCCGGTGGCATCGGTGTCGCGGCCGCCGACCATGGCGCGGACGGCACCATCTGCGGACATGACCACGACGGCCACCTGTGCCTTTGATCCCGGTTTGACCTTTTCGGAAAAGATCTTGTCCACTGCGCGGGCCGTCGCGGTTTGCATCCGCTGGTCCAGCGTGGTTTCGATGATGATGTCTTCGGTCGTATCGCCGATCAGGTAATCCATGTCAGACGACATGATCCAATCCGCGAAATAACCGCCGCCAAGGCTGTTGGCGCCCTGCGCCAGCGTAGCGGGATTGGCCTGATAATGGCGCATCTCTTCTTCGGTCAGGTAGCCCTGATCGTACATCAACCGCAGGACGGTGGCGGCACGGTCCTGACTGCGGCTGAGGTTCGAGGTTGGCGCCAGCGTCGATGGGGCGGTCAGCAAGCCGGCCAGCATCGCGGCCTCGGCCGGGTTCAACGCCGCCGCATGTTTGGCGAAATAGCGTTGCGAAGCGGCTTCGGCCCCGTAGGCGCCGCCGCCCATGTAGGCACGGTTCAGGTAGATCGAAAGGATTTCGGCCTTGGTGTACTTGGCCTCCATGGCCATGGCATAGATCGCCTCATGCGCCTTGCGCGTCAGCGAGCTGCGGCGGCATTCGGACACATAGTCGGCTTCGGACTTCCATTGCTCGGGGTCGTATTCGACGCCAAGACACAAGAGTTTCGCGGTCTGCTGCGTGATGGTCGAACCACCGTGGCCGGAAAGCGGGCCGCGGCCTTCGCGCAGGTTGATGCGGATGGCGCTGGCCACGCCGCGCGGGCTGACACCAAAATGCCAGTAGAACCGGCGGTCTTCGGTGGCAACAACCGCGTTCTTCAGGTGTTCGGACACGGTGTCTGCGGTCACGGCGCCGCCGAACTGGTCGCCGCGCAGGGCAAAGACCTCGCCGTTGCGGTCCAGCAGCGTGACGGATCCACGGGCGCGGCCGTCTACCACGGCGGCCATTTCGGGCAGCGAGCTGTACACATACAACACCGCGGCCCCGACGATCAGCGCCGTCACCACCGTAGCAGACAGGGTAACCCGCCAGATCAGCCGAACGATCCAACGCAGGATCGCGCCGAAGAAGCCAAGGATGCCGCCGCGCCTTTGTCGGCGGGCAGGTTTGCGGCGCGTCGTGGTCTTGCGCGTCTTGGTGCCCTTTGCGGCAGGCTTGGCCTTGCCGCGCGGATAGCGCCGGTCGGCCACCAGCCGGCTGGACTTGCCTTTCGAGGAACTCATAACGATCTGCCCGTCACCATCTTGTTTGAGCAGAGTTTACCTGCCCTGAAAGGGAATGTTGACCGTCCCGATCCGCTTCAACGGTTAATTTATCGCCCAAATATTGTGCGATAATGTCTTGATGCGCAAAAAATAATCACATAGCCTCTGAAATTTGCCTGAAAACCGGGCCGATGACTTCTGTTTTGGCCCGCAGAACAGTTTTTCTGCAGGGGCAAATGCGGGGCGGCGCCTCGCCAGACCGAAGGGGACCAAGGTGAAACTGATCATTGCAACGATCAAGCCGTTCAAGCTGGAAGAGGTGCGCGAAGCCCTGACCGGCATCGGCGTGCGCGGCATGATGGTGACGGAAATCAAGGGCTTCGGCTCTCAGTCCGGCCATACCGAAATCTACCGTGGCGCGGAGTACGCCGTGAATTTCGTGCCGAAAATCAAGCTTGAAATCGTCGTTTCCGCGTCGATGGCCGATCAGGTGATCGAGACCATCAAGACCACCGCGCAGACCGGCAAGATCGGTGACGGCAAGATCTTTGTGCTCGACGTGCTTCAGGCCGTGCGCGTGCGGACCGGCGAAACCGACGCAGACGCGCTCTGAGTCGCGCAGATCATTCAAGGGACAAAACAGAGATGACCAAGTTCAAGACACTTCTCCCGGCCGTGGCGCTGATCGCGCTGCCCAGCCTGGGTTTTGCGCAGGACGCAGAGGCGGCCGCGCCCGGGTTCGACGAAATCGGCCCCTACATCATGACAACCTTGCTGTTCTGCATGGCGGGCTTCCTGGTGTTTTTCATGGCCGCCGGTTTCGCCATGCTCGAAGGCGGGCTGGTGCGGTCCAAGAACGTCACCATGCAGATGACCAAGAACATTGCGCTCTATTCGATCGCGGCCATCATGTACTGGCTGGTCGGTTTCAACCTGATGTACCCGGGCGAGTTCAACGGCTACGTCGGCAGCTTCTTCGTGCCGACCGTTCTGGATCCGGTGGGTGTTGCGGCGGCCGATGCGGCGCTTGACTATGCCTCGATCGGTTCTGACTTCTTCTTCCAGCTGGTGTTCGTTGCCGCGACCGCGTCGATCGTGTCCGGCACTCTGGCAGAACGGATCAAGCTGTGGCCCTTCCTGATCTTCACCATCCTGCTGACCGGTTTCCTGTATCCGATTTCGGGTTCCTGGCAGTGGGGCGGCGGCTGGCTGTCGGAAATGGGCTTCTCTGACTTTGCCGGTTCGACCGTCGTGCACTCGGTCGGTGGCTGGGCAGCGCTTGCAGGTGCCATCGTGCTGGGCCCGCGTCTGGGCAAATACGGCAAGGACGGCCGCGTGATCCCGATCCCCGGTTCGAACCTTGCTCTGGCGACGCTGGGCACGTTCATCCTGTGGCTGGGCTGGTTCGGTTTCAACGGCGGTTCGCAGCTGGCGATGGGCACCGTGGGTGACGTGTCGGACGTGTCGCGCATCTTTGCCAACACCAACATGGCCGCAGCGGCAGGTGCCGTGACAGCGCTGGTCCTGACGCAGCTGATGTACAAGAAGCCTGACCTTACCATGGTGCTGAACGGCGCGCTGGCGGGTCTGGTCTCGATCACCGCGGAACCGCTTGCCCCGTCGCTTTTCGGCGCGCTGTGGATCGGTGCCATCGGTGGTGTGATCGTGGTCTTCGCCGTGCCGGCGCTGGACAAGCTCAAGATCGACGACGTGGTCGGTGCCATTCCGGTTCACCTGCTGGCCGGCATCTGGGGCACCATCGCCGTTGCCTTCCACACCCGCACCGAGATCAGCGAAGGTGTCGAGCGGACCTTCGGCCAGCAGCTGGGCGTCCAGTTCACCGGCATCATCGCCTACGGTGTCTTCACCTTCGTCGCCTCGCTGGTGCTTTGGTACATCCTCAAGGCCGTCATGGGCATCCGCGTCTCGGAAGAGGAAGAGATCACCGGTCTCGACATGGCGGAGCTGGGCATGGAGGCCTACCCCGAGTTCTCCAAAGGCTGAGCTTCTCCTTCCACTCAGCTTTTGCGACCAACTGGCCCGGGCGTTCGCGCCCGGGTTTTTTCTTGCACAGGCTTTTCTTGGCGATAGCGATATTGCGAAGGTCAGGCGCGCTTGCGGCGGGTCAGGGGCGCTCGGTCTCGCGTTTCAGGCGTTGACGTGCGATGGCCTCGTTCTTTTCGGCCTTGCGGTCTTCGGTCAGGGCGGCTTCGACGAAATCGAGATGCGCCTTGACCGCGGCACGCGCCCCGGCCGCGTCCCGGGCCTGTAGGGCGTCATTGATCGCGCGGTGCTGTTCCAGCAGCATTGCGCGCGTCGCCCGCAGCTTGAACATGACTTGGCGGTTATAGAACACCCCTTCGCGCAGCAGTTGATACATCGACCGCATCATGTGCAGCATGATGACATTGTGACTGGCCTCGATGATGGCCAGATGGAATTCGGCGTCCAGCGCGGCCTCTTCGGCGGGGTTCCTCTTGGGGTGGGCGGCTTCCATCTTGGCAAAGACCGCCGCGATGACGGCCAGATCGCTGTCAGTGCCGTGGATTGCCGCGCGCTCGGCGGCCAGGCCTTCCATGTCGCGCCGAAAGGAGAGGTAGTCAAAGACCGCCTCGTCGTGATTGGCGAACAGCTGGATCAACGGCTCGGAAAAGGCGCTGCCCAGAACTTCGGTCACGAAAATCCCGGCGCTTGCCTTGGAGGTCAGCAGCCCGCGTTCCTGCAATTCGGACACGGCCTCGCGCAGTGAGGGGCGGGACACCCCCAGTTGTTCAGACAGGTCCCGTTCCGAAGGCAGGCGTTCACCGGGGCGCAATACCCCGCGCAGGATCAGCAGTTCGATCTGCCGGACCACGGTTTTCGAGAGCTTTTCGGACTGGACTTTTTCGAAGGGCATCGCCGGTTCTTTCTGGTGGTCAGGTAATCTTACCAAAACCGCCAGAAACTTACCACCGGGTCAAGGCGGCCTCGTCCTCGTCCTTGGCGGCGACCCAACTGTCATCCGTGCCGGTAAACTCCTTCTTCCAGAAGGGGGCGCGGGATTTGAGGTAATCCATCAGGTATTCGGCAGCCTCAAAAGCATCTTTGCGATGCGGGGCAGCAGTGGCGACCATCATGATCTGTTCACCCGGGGTCATGCGGCCAAAACGATGGATCACCAGCGCGTCGCCAAGCGACCAGCGGTCGACCGCCTCTTGCGCGATTTTTTCCAGCGCCTTTTGCGTCATGCCGGGATAATGTTCGATCTCCATGGCTTGCAGGCCGCCATCCCGCAGATCGCGGACAATGCCGGTGAAGGTCACGACGGCTCCCATATCATGCCGCCCGGCGGCGAATTGCGCCGCCTCGGCACCGAAATCGAAAGGAGCTTCCTGAACGACGATCCGCATTGGCTCAGCCCCCGGTCATGGGCGGGAAAAAGGCCACTTCGCGCACTCCGGCCAAAGGCGCGTCAAAATCGCTGAGTTCCTGATCCAGGGCCACGCGCAGCGCGCTGAGGTCTTCGAAGGCCACGGCATAGCGTTCTTCGCGGGCGCGCAGTTCATTGACCAGATCGGCCACGGTCGCCGCATCGGTTGTGACTTTCTCCCGCGGGAGGCCGATGCGTTCGCGCACCCATGCGAAATAAAGAACGTCCATCACTTGTCCTCCTTCAGATGCGGCAGCGCCTTGCGGAAGTAATCCCAGCCGGTGATCAATGTCAGCGCGGCAGCGACCCAGAGCAAGGCAAGACCGGTATTTCCCGACCAGATCATCCCCTGCATTTTCCAGCGCAGGCCGAGCACGTCCTCTGCTTCGCCCCGCAGGATCTGTCCGATGATCTGGTCGTCCATGCCGATGCTGGACACCACTAGATAGTGTTCAAAGATGCCCTGTGCAAAGAGCACCGCGATGGCGACCATCTGCGCCGTGGTCTTCCATTTGGCCAGTTTGGTGACCTTGAGCGTTCCGGCGGTGTCGCCAAGATATTCGCGAAGGCCCGAAACAAAGACCTCGCGGAAGAGGATCACCGTCGCGGGCAGCACCAGCCAAGGCGACCACGAAGAAAAGCCCACGATGACCATCAGCGCGATGACCACCATGGCCTTGTCGGCGATCGGGTCCAGCATCGCGCCAAGCTTGGTTTCCTGCTGCCAACTGCGGGCAAGGTGGCCGTCCAGCCAGTCGGTCGCGGCCGCACCGGCAAAGAGCAACAGCGCCGCCCAATCCGCCAGCGGACGCGAGAAATAGAGGAACATCACCGCCACGCCGGGCGCGGCGAGCAAACGCAGGATGGTCAGGAGGTTGGGCAGCGTCAGTCTCATCGCTGTCTTCCTAGCCGGTTCTCGGGGGAGGGGGAAGGCTTGCCGATGCAGCTTGTGACTATGGTACGACCCGCGCCGTCAGCCGGGCGATCAGCGCGGCGCGGGCGGCGGGAAGGGGGCGGTCCCGCAACTCGGGGGCAAGGCGGTTTTCCATGAAATAGCCAGTAGTCGCCAGCGCCTCGAGGATTTCGCTGTCCGTGGCTTCGCCTTCGCCAAGCAACACGGGCGGCAGGGGCAACAAACGGTCCGCCCAGTCCCCGGCGCCCTTGGCGGTGACCGCCCGCCCGGACTTGGGCGAAACATAGGCCAGCCCCTCGGTTGCGCCGGTGACCGCACAGGACGTCAGGTCAAGACCGAACCCAAGTTCTTCGAGCAAGGCGAGTTCCCATTGCAGATAGGCCAGCGGCCAGAGATCGCGGTGGCCGAGCAGATCCAGCAGCTTTTCGGAACGATCGTAGAGTGCGGGGTGGGGTTCGCGTTCCGGCAGGCTGAAGGCCAGCAGCGCGGTGACCGCGTTCAACCCGGCCAGCGCCAGCCTGTCACCAAGCGCGGCGGCGGCGCGGGAACGTTGCGGCTCGGCGGTGAAACTGCCGATGTGATCCTCCAACCGGGCGCGCCATGCAAGATCCAGTTGCGCACCAGGTTGCAGATGCGGCGCCAGCTTGCGCGAGGTGCCGCCCCGCAATACGCCAAGGTGGCGTCCATGCGCGGGAGTGAAGGCCTCGAGAATCACCGAGGTTTCGCCATGTTTTCGGGTGCCGAGCAGGATGCCCGTGTCGCGCCAGTCCATTGTATCAAGCTGGGCCGCGGCCCGCGATTTGGCAAGCCGTGATCCGAAGGAGCAGCCTGCGGCTGCGCAGGATGTCTTGGCCCCTCTGCGGGGCCTCGGGTTTTTTGAGTATTTTGACCAAGAAGAAGCCCGGCGTTCAGGCGAGCATCGGATCGTCGAGAAGGTGGCGGCCCTGCCGGTCCTCGACCTCGATCACCCAGAGGTCGGGGTCGAAGCGCCGTTGCCGGGTGATGGTTTTGTCCGTGTCCGCCTCGGGGCCGCTGGCGAGTTCGGTCCATTTCCGATCGCCGGTCATGAGGTCGAAGCTGCGGGAGAAGGCGCGGGCCTGTCCGTCGAGCGTGTTCAGCTTGACCAGCACCGCGCCGGCCGTGTCATCGCCATGGGCGGTGACGAAGGCGGGAATGTCATGGAGGCGCAGGTGGGTGAGATAGGCGTCCACCCAGAAGCGCGCCGTGAGCCGAGGCATCAGGCGTTGCCGTCGCGGAAGTCGAGCCCCATTTCGGAGTAGCGTTCCTTTTCCTCAAGCCAGTTTTCGCGGACCTTGACCTGAAGGAAGAGGTGCACCGGACGATCGAGGAAGGCGCTGAGTTCCTCGCGGGCGGCCTTGGATATTGCCTTGATCGTTTCGCCTTTGTGGCCCAGCAGGATGCCTTTGTGGCCGTCGCGGGCGACGTAGATCACCTGATCGATGCGGGCGGAGCCGTCCTTGCGTTCCTGCCAGCTTTCGGTTTCGACGGTCAATTGGTAGGGCAATTCCTGATGCAGGCGCAGTGTCAGTTTCTCACGTGTCATTTCGGCCGCGATCATGCGCAGCGGCAGGTCAGCGATCTGGTCCTCGGGGTAGAGCCAGGGGCTTTCAGGGACTTCCTGTGCCAGCCAGTCGCGCAGATCCTCGATCCCATGGCCTTTTTCGGCAGAGATCATGAAGGTGCGGGCGAAGTTGAACCGTTCGTTCATGTCCTTGGTCAGGGCCAGAAGAACCGGTGCCTCGACCCGGTCGATCTTGTTGATGGCCAGCGCGATGGTGCGGCCTTTGGGCAGATCTTCCAGCCCCTTGAGGATTGTCTTGACGCCGTCGGTGATGCCGCGGTGCGCCTCGATCAGAAGGACGATCACATCGGCATCGGCGGCCCCGCCCCAAGCGGCGGCGACCATGGCGCGGTCCAGCCTGCGGCGGGGTTTGAACAGGCCGGGCGTGTCGACAAAGACCAACTGGCTGTCACCGGCCATGGCGACGCCACGAATGCGGGCGCGGGTGGTCTGGACCTTATGGGTCACGATCGAGACCTTGGCCCCGACCATGGCATTGGTGAGGGTGGATTTGCCCGCGTTGGGCTCTCCGATCAGGGCGATGAAACCGGCGCGTGTGGTCATTGTCTGTTCCGACTGGGATTTCGAAGAGGGTTCCTTAGGCGAGATGCCGCGTCAAGGCCAGTGAAATCGGAGACCTTGCCGATATTCACGCCTTTTTGGCCCGCCCGTCGCGCCAGAGCGAATAGATCCCCGATCCCACGATCAGTGCCGCGCCTGCCAGAGTCAGCGTGTCGGGGCGTTCGCCGAACACCGTGTAGGCGAGGATCAGCGCCACCAAAAGGCGCGAATAGCGGAAAGGGGCCACAACCGAAACTTCGCCCGTGCGCATGGCGGCGGTGAGCGCGCTGTACCCGATCACACCGGACAGGGCGGTGCCGCAGATCAGGGCGGTGGCGGGCAGGCTGGGGCGGGTGATTGCGGGTTCGAAGGCCATGATGACCAATCCCGCGCAGGTGACGACGGCAAAGCCCAGCACGCCCAGTTGGGCGGGACGAATATGGGCGGGGGCCGTGCGTGTGGCCACATCGCGCCCGGCAAAGCCGATCATGCCAAGCAGGGCAAAGATGGCATTTGCCTCAATCCCGGCGGGTGATGGGCGAATGATGAGCAGGACACCAATGAAGCCCACGGCCATGGCGGCCCAGCGGCGGGGACCGATCTTTTCGCCGAGGATCAGGCCCGCCGAGGCCATGACCACCAAGGGGGCGGCCTGAAGGATGGCTGATGTGGTCGACAGGGGCGTATAGGCAAGGCTGAGGGCGAAGAACAGGCGGCCAAGGATCTCGAACCCGGTGCGGATCAACAGGCCGCATCGCAGGTAGGCGGGATCCCACAACGGAACGCCCGCCTGACGCGCCATGATGGCGTAGATGGCCATGGCCATCAGGCCGAATTGCACGGTGCCCATGCCCGGCGTTATGCCACCCGACCCGGTCGCCGCCTTGAAGAAGGCATCCTCGACGCCAAAGCCCAGCATGGCCAGCATCATCCAGAGGCTGCCTTTGAGATTGTCGGTCATGGTGAACAATCCTTGTCCCGCGACGGCTTTTCATGCCCGGCGAAGCAGAACAAGCGTTTTGATGTTTTTTTAGGCATTGGGTTGTCGGCCTGATCCATTCGTGCTGCCAATACGGCGTTCAGTTTGTTCAAAAAAGGGTCATTCATGCCGTTTGAATTGGTATTGGCTTTCATGCCCGTGTTGCTGATTGCCTGGTTTATTGCCAGCGGAACTGGAAATAGTGACGGCGCGCCGGACAAATCCAGAAATGGGCGAATAGAAGAGCGGTCCAAGACCGCGGAACCATGGCTGCCCCAAAAAGAAGAGCAGGCGCCCGCCGCAGAGGGTGAAGCCATGCACAATCTTCCCGAAGCTTTCGATGCTGACGGCGGCGTGCGTCCAGCCCACGAAGGCGAAGAGGTTGTGGGGGCTGCTTATGTTGTCGATGGTGACACGATTGTCATCAAGGGGACGCAAATCCGCTTGTTTGGCGTGGATGCTCCTGAGATGAACCACCCCTTTGGCAAAAAGGCGAAATGGGCATTGGTCCGCATGTGCAAGGGACAGAGCGTCCGAGCAGAGCTTGTCGCAGTGGATGCGCATGATCGTACAGTCGCCAAATGTTACCTTCCTGATGGACGCGATCTATCTGCCGAGATGGTCAAGCAGGGGCTGGCAATAGATTGGCCCAAGTTTTCGGAGGGTGTCTATGCACACCTGGAAACGCCGGATGCCCGAAAAAAGATGTGGTTGGCGGATGCACGGCAGAAGGGCCATATGCACGTTTGGCGAAAGTTTGAGGCGCGGCAGGCAGCAAAAGCCGCTAAGGGGCTGTAAGCTGTTCCAACAGCGCTTTGGCCGCCGCCTGTTCCGCCTGCCGCTTGGATCCGGCGGTGGCCTCGGCGACTTCGCCGCTGGGCAACTGGACCTCGATGGTAAAGACTGGCGCGTGATCCGGGCCCGAGCGGCTGGTTTCCACGTATCTCGGGGGTTGCAGGCCACGGGCCTGTGCCCATTCCTGAAGGCTGGTCTTGGCGTCCTTGGCGTCTTCTTCGACGCCGTCGATGCGCGAGTCCCAAAGGCGCAGGATCAGCGCCCGCGCCATGTCGAACCCCGCGTCCAGATAGACCGCGGCAATCACCGCCTCCATGGCATCGCCCAAAAGGGCCTGTTTGCGCCGTCCGCCCGATAGCTGTTCGGACCGACCCAGTTTCAACACGTCGCCCAGCCCGATCTCACGCGCGACATCGGCGCAGGTTTCCTTGCGCACCAAGGCATTGAACCGCGGGGCAAGCTGACCTTCGGTGGCCGCGCGGTCGCGTTCCAGCAGGGCTTCGGCCATGACCAGCCCCAGAACGCGGTCGCCGAGGAATTCCAACCGCTGGTTGTCCTCGCGGTCGGGGCCTGAGCGTGAGGCATGGGTCACGGCACGGCGCAGCAGGCGCGGGTCGGTGAACCGGTGTCCCAACGTTTTCTGAAAAGCGGTAAGTTCGGCGGAAACCTTCATTGGATGGTCCTTGGATGACGCCCTGTGCGCCTCTCCGGCAAGTAGAGCACCCGGCGGGGGCTGTTCGCAACCGCCCGGTGCCGTCTTGCGCTTAGTCGATAGCGTGGAAGAAGCGGTCGCCCCGCCATGTCCAGAAATACAGCATCGAACGGCCAGCGGACGAGAACATGATCCGGTCGGCGCGCCCGATCAGGTTTTCATAAGGCACAAATCCGACGCCCGCGGCGATATTCGGCACTCGGCTGTCAGATGAGTTGTCGCGGTTGTCGCCCATGAAGAAATAATGGCCTTCGGGGACGGTGTAGATCGGCGTATTGTCCGATCCCTGCATCGAGATGTTCAGCACCGAATGGCTGACGCCGCCGGGCAGGGTTTCGATCAGCTTTTCCTTCACACAGGTCGCGCCGTCGCCAACCGTGCCATTTGCACAGCGCGGACGCAGGCGTTGGGGGCCCTGCGGGGCGGCGAGTTCCTCAAAGGTGCCGTCCGGTGTCAGCTCGACCGGCTGTCCATTGATGTGCAGCACGCCGTTGCGCATCTGGATCTGTTCGCCGGGCATGCCCACCAGTCGCTTGATGAAGTCACGGCCCGAGACCGGGTGGCGGAACACGACGACGTCGCCACGTTGGGGCTTGCCGCCAAACAGGCGGGTGTTGTCGCCGTCGGCCCAGCCACAGAAATCCTGCGCGTCGACGTTGACGCCAAAGCGCGGGATGATGATCGAGGGGCAGGAGGCATAGGAATAGCCATAGGCCATCTTGTTCACGAAAAGAAAGTCGCCGATCAGCAATGTGTCTTTCATGGATCCCGAGGGAATCCAGAAGGGCTGAAACAGGAAGGTCCGAAAGACCCCCGCAATCAGCAGCGCATAGACGACGGTCTTGACGGTCTCAAGAAAACCGCCTTTCTTTTCTTCCTTGGCCATGTGAACTGCCCTTTGCCTCACCCTTTGCCGCTTCATGGGCGGCAGGGCAGGGCGTGTCAAGGCAGGAGGGCGGCGGGAGCGGTGCCGGTACCGCCGCCGTGATTTGCCTGTCCCGCGCGGTGGCCGTCGCGGCCCGGCGGTCTGCGCGGGCGGTGGTCAGCCGGGAAAGGGGCTTGTCTCGACGGGGGCTAGGCGGCTTTCGGACGTGCTTCGATCACCACAAAAGCTTGCGCCCATGGGTGATCATCGGTGAGGGTGACATGGATGATCGCCTCGAACCCGTCGGGTGTCATGGCCTCCAGCCGTTCCTTGGCCCAGCCCGTCACTTCCATCACCGGCTGGCCGGTGTGCAGGTTGCTGACGGCCATGTCCTTCCACGCGATGCCCATGCGCAGACCGGTGCCAAGTGCCTTGGAACATGCCTCTTTCGCGGCCCACCGCTTGGCATAGGTGCCAGGCGTATCGGCGCGGCGTTCGGCCTTGGCTTGTTCGACCTCGGTAAAAACACGATTGCGGAACCGGTCTCCGAACCGTTCCAGCGTGCCGGCGATACGGTCGATATTGGCAAGATCAGTGCCGATGCCAAGGATCATTAGGTCTGCCTCCGAAGGCCGGGCCGGCCTTCGGGTCAGAAACCCCGGCAGGGCGCAAAGGTCAAGCTCAGTCCAGGATCTGTCCGTCGATGGCCCCTGTCGCCTGATTGAGCGTAAACCGCAGCGTGAAGGGATCGAAATCTGCGATCTCGCTATTGTAGGCCCGCACCGGCACGGTAAAGGTCAGCCCGGTGGCCGGATCGTAACTGGCTGTGAGCGCAGCGAAATCCATGCCGGAAAAGCCGGACCCATCGACGCCGATCACCTTGCACTGGCGGTCCCCCAGTTCCGAATAGGGCGGCGACAGCACCAGCATCCAGGCCCAGGCTGCCGCGGGCTCGACGGTGTCCAGAAGGGCCAGCCGTGTCTTGCCGTTGGAAAAGGTGCGGCTGTTTTCTTCCCATGGCTCGACGATGGCCGCAGCGCTGGCCTGCCAATCGCAGTCCAGCACGGTGACCGAGTTGTCTTGTGCCATGGTCATTGCAGGCAAAAGGGCAAAGGGCAGGGCGCAAAGCAGGCGGGTCATGGGCCGATCCTTGTCAGAAATTACTTCCTTCCAAGGATAGCCTTGCATCACGTCGGGTGCGAGGACGGGTTTTCCCGACCGGCGACCGGCTAGAAGCCCAGACGCTGCAACCGGCCGATCACCCTGCGAAAGATCACCGGCGGCAGAATTTCTTGCAGCATGTCGGCACGTTTCACCTGTTTGTCCGCCTTGTCCTGCGTGCCGGGGCGCGGCTTGAACAGGGTGGTGTGCGATTTGCGCGTATAGTCCCAGGTGGCCGTGTAGTAATACAGCGCCAGCGACATGCGCGGCTCTCCATCCGGGTGATTCACCGTTTCGGGATTGCCGTGCCATGTGTCAGAGCCGGTGTTGAAACAGCACATCCGGTTGAAGACCGGGACAAAACCCGCGACTTTTTCGGTCATGTCGGTGTTCCAGACTTCGAAAGTGCCGCCGTATTCCGCTTTCCAGTCCTTGTTGAGGTAGATCAGGACGTTCAGCCGCCGTTCGAGGTTGAGCTTCTGGTTGTGGTTGAAATCGGCGTGAATATCGAGATGCCCGCCGTTGGCGACCACATGGACGCCGCCGCCAGCGAAATAGGGGTCCGGGATCAGCCCGTTGATGCCGGTCATCTCTTCGAGAAAGCGCACGAAGGGGCGCGAGTTCAGCACGTAGAACAGGTTGCGCGTGTAGGGCGGCAGACGCTCGGGCAGGTAGCTGGATTTCAGCTTTTCCTGCGGGCGGTTGAACATGTCCTCGGCCTCGGGGAGCTGTTTCAGCTCTTCCAGTACGCGATCCAGCACCTCTTCGGGCAGGAAATCGTCAAAACTGCCATAGGGGTAGGGCTGGCGGGTGCGATAGGTTTCCGATGCGGCAGCGCCTGCCGCCTTGGCGGCGGCGGCGTCGATGGCCAGCGTTTCGGGATCCATGGGGATGACGGGCATGACGGTCACCTTGCTTGAAGCGCGCTTGACCTAAGGTCTACCCCAAGTTTGCGGCAAAAAAATGGTGACAATCGTATGGAATGCGGCGCATCCGCAGATACGCCGCCCCGGTATCAGGCGCGCGCCTCGTCCATCAGGCGGCGCATTTCCGCGATGGCAGGGTCGAGACCGCGAAAGATCGCCTCGCCGATCAGAAAGTGCCCGATGTTCAGTTCCATCACCTCGGGAAAGGCTGCGACGGGTTTCACCGTTTCATAGGTCAACCCGTGACCGGCGTGTACCTCCAGCCCCAGCCCATGGGCAAAGCTGGCCATTTCACGCATCTTCTCCAGCTCGATGTCGCGTTCCTCGAACCGTCCTTCGGCATGGAAATCGCAATAGGCCCCGGTGTGCAGTTCGATGACCTGCGCGCCGATCCGGTGGGCGGCCTCGATCTGGCGCCGGTCGGCGGCGATGAAGATCGACACCCGGCAACCGGCATCGCGCAGGGGGGCGATGAAATGGGCCAGCTTGTTTTCCTCACGCGCCACTTCCAACCCGCCTTCGGTGGTCTTTTCCTCGCGCTTTTCGGGGACGATGCAGACGGCATGAGGTTTGTGACGCAGGGCGATCTGCTGCATTTCCTCGGTCGCGGCCATTTCGAAGTTCAGGGGCACGCTGAGATGCTCCATCAGCCGGTCGATGTCCTCGTCCGAAATGTGGCGGCGGTCTTCGCGCAGGTGCGCGGTGATCCCGTCGGCCCCGGCTTCTTCTGCCAGTTTGGCGGCGCGTACCGGATCCGGATAGGCGCTGCCGCGTGCGTTGCGCACGGTGGCCACATGGTCGATGTTCACGCCAAGGCGCAGGTGTCCGGGCTGGGTCATGGTCACGCTCCCGCTGCTGGAATTTGATCAAAACCTAGGGGGCGCGCACCAAAAAGAAAAGCGCGAATAGTGACCTTCGGGAAACCGGTCACTCGGCCCTTTGTTCGGCCTTTTTCTTCTTCAATTCGGCCAGCTTGGCCTTGATCGCGCCCTTGCGGCGGTTCTGAAATGCGGTGATCAGCGGCAACGACACGTAATAGGCCACGATCCCGCAGATAAGCCCGGGAAGAATCCCGCCCACCATGTAGGGAAAGAACACCTCGTCATAAAATATCTTGAGGTGGCTCCAGTCGGTCCTGTCCGGGGTGAAGATGGCGATGAAATTGTCCCAAAGATCCTCACCGGCCTTGATGAATTTCTTGCCGATCGAACCGTGGTCCTCGTTCGCCTTCAGCCCCAGCAGCCAATAGCCCGTCTTCATGGCGATGACGCCGATGGGCACATAGGTCAGCGGATTGCCAAAGAAGGTCGACAGGATCGCGGCAAGGATGTTGCCGCGCATGATCCATGCAATCAGCGCCGCGGTCACGAAATGAAACCCGTAGAACGGCGTGAAGGTGGTGAAAATTCCGGCAAAGATCCCGCGCGCGATGCGGTCGGGCGGGTCGGGCAGACGGTTGACCCGCAACTGGACATAGCGGGCTGCACGCGCCCAGCCACCGCGCGGCCAGAGCGTTTCCAGCACGATCCGACCGATGGGCCGCCTGTCGCGTCTTCTGAAGACCACGCTGTGCCTTTCCTGCCTATTCCGCCGCAGTTGCCGCCGGAACCGTCTCAAGCTCTGGGTCGCGTTGCCTGACCACCGCCGCCACGTTGCTTTCGGCCTCGAGGATCGAGATCAGCGAATGCAGATGCTCGGCGTCCCTGAGGTCGACATCCATCACAAGGCGGTAAAAATCCGGTTTGCGATCTTTGAAGTTCAGGTCCGAGATATTGGCCTTGGTCTCGCCAATCAATGTGCAAATCCGTCCCAGCACCCCTGCGTCGTTGCCGATGGTCAGTTCCAGCGACACGGTATAGACCGCCGGGTGCTTGCCCTCGGCCCAGTGCAGGTCCAGCCAGCGTTCGGCCTGATCCTCGTGATCGGCCAGTGCGGCACAGTCGATGGCATGAACGGCCACGCCGCGCCCGCGATGCGCCAGGCCGACGATTCGTTCCCCGGGCAAGGGTTGGCAACAGCGGGCGCGTTCGAATCCCTGCCCATGTTCCAATCCGACAACCGCGCGCTTCATCTCGATCACGCCATCGTCGCGAATGGCGAGGTTGGGATAGACGGCCTCGACTACCTCGGAGGCGGTCAGTTCGGCGCTACCCAGCCGAGCCAGCAGCGTTTCGGTATCTTCAAGACGCAGGGTCGCGGCGGCCTTTTCCAAAACCTTGTCGGTCGCCTTCTTGCCACGTGCCTCGAACGCTGCGCGGGCCAGTTCGTGCCCCAATTTGGCGTATCGTTCCTTGTTCGCCTCGCGCAGGGCGCGGCGAATCGCGGACTTGGCCTTGCCGGTTGTCGCCATGTCCAGCCAGGTCGCCTGCGGTGCCTGTCCTTCGGCGGTGATGATCTCGACCGACTGGCCGTTCTTCAGCCGGGTCCACAGCGGCACGCGAATCCCGTCGACCTTGGCGCCGACGCATTTGGATCCGATGCGGGTGTGAATCGCATAGGCGTAGTCGATCGGTGTCGCCCCGCGCGGCAGTTTCACCACGTCGCCCTGCGGCGTGAAGCAAAACACCTTGTCCGAATACATCTCAAGCTTGACCGCTTCGAGAAAGGCGTCGTGATCTTCCTCGGCGTCGAACTGTTCCGTGACGCTGGCGATCCATTTCGCGGGATCGACGGCAAAGCGGTTTTCCGCAGGTTCGCCGTCACGATAGGACCAATGCGCCGCCACGCCGGTTTCGGCGACCTCGTGCATTTCCCGGGTACGGATCTGTACCTCGACCCGCTTGCCGTCGCGGCCGGAGACAGTGGTGTGGATCGATCGATAGCCGTTCGATTTGGGTTGGCTGATGTAATCCTTGAACCGTCCGGGAACGGATTTCCACCGCTGGTGGATCGCACCCAGCGCGGTATAGCAATCAGCCTCGGACCGGGTGATGACGCGGAACCCATAGATGTCGGACAGGCGGGAAAAGCCGATCTTCTTTTCCTGCATCTTTCGCCAGATCGAATAGGGCTTTTTCGCGCGGCCAAAAACCTCGGCCTCGACCCCGGCTTTTTCCAGCTCGTGCCGCATATCGCCGGTGATGCGCTGAACCACATCGCCGGTTTCGCGTTGCAGCGTGATGAAACGGCGGATGATGCTGTCGCGGCCCTTGGGGTTGAGCACGCGGAAGGCGTGGTCTTCCAACTCTTCGCGCATCCACTGCATGCCCATCCGTCCCGCAAGCGGGGCGTAGATATCCATGGTTTCCCGCGCCTTCTGCACCTGTTTTTCAGGTTTCATGGCACGGATGGTGCGCATGTTGTGCAGCCGGTCGGCCAGCTTGACCAGGATCACACGCAGATCCTTGGACATGGCCATGAACAGTTTGCGGAAGTTTTCCGCCTGCTTGGTTTCCGAGCTGGACAGTTGCAGGTTGGTCAGCTTGGTGACGCCATCGACCAGTTCCGCGATTTCGCGGCCAAAACGCTGTTCAACCTCGGAAAAGGTGGACCGCGTGTCTTCGATGGTGTCATGCAGCAGGGCGGTTATGATGGTGGCGTCGTCAAGCTGTTGCTCGGTCAGGATCGCCGCCACCGCAACCGGATGGCTGAAATAGGGCTCGCCCGACTTGCGGAACTGCCCGTCATGCATCTCGCGGCCATAGTCATAGGCCGCGGAGATCAGTTTTTCATTGGTGCGCGGATTGTAGTTGCGGACAAGGTCAACGAGGTCTTCAGCCGAGATCATGTCCCCTCACCGCCCTAAACGGTCAACCCTGACCCTGCGCCTCCATGAGTGCGCGCAGGAGCTTTTCTTCGGACATGTCGTCCTCTTGCGGCTTGTCCTGTTCGGCACCCATGAGCAGAGCCATGGCATCGTCTTCGGGTTCGTCCACCTCGATCTGGGTCTGGTTCGACTCGATCAGGCGTTCGCGCAGTTCGTCGGCGGACTGGGTTTCCTCGGCGATTTCGCGCAGGGCGACCACCGGGTTCTTGTCATTGTCGCGGTCGACCGTGATCGCGGCACCGGCGGAAACCTCGCGCGCACGATGGGCGGCGAGCATCACCAGTTCGAACCGGTTCGGGACCTTGTCAACGCAATCTTCTACCGTCACGCGGGCCATAAGAGCGCTCCGTTATTCTGTTTCGAGGGCCTCAGAAAGGAATGACATAACGTGGCCCCGCCCGGGATACAAGGGGCAAGGCGCAGTCGGCCTGCCACGCGATGCGTGTCACAACGGCACCACCTCGTCGCGGGCGGCGGCGGGCAGGGCGGCCAGCATGCCGGACACCGTCTGGCCGGTCAGCGGATGACACCAGCCTGCGGCGATGTCCGCCAGCGGGACAAGGACAAAGCCACGGTCCTGCATGCGGGGATGAGGCAGGATCATCTCGCCCGGGGCAAGGCGCAACTGTTCATCCAGGGGCAGGCCGCGCCAGCGGTCCTGCACCTCGGCGTTGGGGCGCACCTCGGACCCGGCGGCCAGCAGGTCCAGATCCAGCGGCCGGCTGGCCCAGCGGGTTTTTCGGGTGCGGCCGAATTCTTCTTCGATGTCGTGCAGCGCCTTTAGAACCTCCTCTGGCCCGCCGGGCGAGGTTACGGCGACGCAGGCATTGACGAAATCGGGGCCGTTGCCGGGCGGAAAGCAAGGGGTGGCAAAAAAGCGGCTGGCGCGGCGCAGACGCAATCCCGCCGAAGCCATGGCAAGAACGGCCGCCGACAGCGTGTCTCGGCTATCGCCAATTTGTGAAGGGAGGTTAGAACCCAGTGCTATAAGGAATTCTTGTGCCATTTGCCCCAACGTACTATTCTTTTGAGACTTGGCCGCGCCTTGCGACGCGCGGAAAAAACCATAATGTCTCTCGAACGCGCCCGCTACCACACTCACACTCACGGTTCCAGCGGGCCGATTGGACGAAAGGAAATTTTATGTTCTACAAGGACGAACGGCTCGCGCTGTTCATAGATGGTTCCAATCTATATGCAGCGGCCAAGGCTCTTGGGTTTGATATCGACTACAAACTCCTGAGGCAGGAATTCGCTCGCCGCGGCAAGATGGTTCGGGCCTTCTACTACACGGCTCTGCTGGAAAACGACGAGTATTCGCCGATCCGCCCTCTGGTGGACTGGCTGCACTACAACGGCTTTACCATGGTGACGAAGCCCGCGAAGGAATACACCGACAGCCAGGGCCGACGCAAGGTAAAGGGCAACATGGACATCGAACTGACGGTCGATGCGATGGAGCTTGCGCCCCGCGTGGATCATATCGTGCTCTTCTCCGGCGACGGTGACTTCCGCCCGCTGGTCGAAAGCCTGCAACGTCAGGGCGTGCGCGTCTCCGTGGTCTCGACCATCCGGTCGCAGCCGCCGATGATTGCCGACGAACTGCGCCGTCAGGCCGACAACTTCATCGAACTGGACGAGCTGCGCGAAGTCATTGGCCGCCCGCCGCGCGACACGCAGGTGGAACGCAACTTCGAAGTGGCGTCCAGCAAGTAAGCCCAGATTGGCCGCGCCGGGATGACGGGGCCAAAGGCGTACAGATTGAAAGGACGGTGCCGTGGCGCCGTCCTTTTTCTTTGCGACCGGCGCGTTGGCGGGGGTGGGCTGGACGCGGCGGGGTCAAGGTCTTAGGTCAGGGGCAACCCGGGATGAAAGGCCGCGCCATGACCGATACACTGCCGCCGCTCACGTTGTACCTTGCCGCGCCGCGCGGCTTTTGCGCGGGTGTCGACCGCGCCATCAAGATCGTCGAAATGGCCTTGGAGAAATGGGGCGCGCCGGTCTATGTCCGCCACGAGATCGTTCACAACAAATACGTCGTCGACGATCTGCGCGCCAAGGGCGCGGTTTTCGTCGAAGAACTGGAGGATTGCCCCGACGATCGTCCGGTGATCTTTTCCGCACATGGCGTGCCCAAGTCCGTCCCGGCCGAGGCCGCGCAGCGCGAGATGATCTATGTCGATGCGACTTGCCCGCTGGTTTCCAAGGTTCATATCGAAGCCGCCCGGCATCACGAGAACGGGTTGCAGATGATCATGATTGGCCATGCCGGCCATCCGGAAACCATCGGCACCATGGGGCAGCTGCCCGAAGGGGAGGTTCTGCTGGTCGAGACCGTCGAAGACGTGGCGACGGTGCAGGTGCGAAACCCCGAGCGGCTGGCTTTCGTCACCCAGACGACGCTGTCTGTGGACGACACGGCGGGGATCGTTGCCGCGCTGAAGGAACGTTTTCCTGCCATCGTCGGCCCTCACAAGGAAGACATCTGTTACGCGACCACCAATCGGCAGGAGGCGGTGAAGGCGCTGGCGCCGCGCGCCGATGCCCTGTTGGTGGTCGGCGCGCCGAATTCGTCGAACTCGAAGCGCCTTGTCGAGGTGGGGCGTCGCGCGGGATGTGCCTATGCGCAATTGGTGCAGCGGGCGACGGACATCGACTGGCGCGCGCTGGAGGGGATTTCGTCGGTGGGCATCACGGCCGGGGCTTCGGCGCCCGAGGTGCTGATCGAAGAGGTGATCGACGCCTTCCGCGACCGGTTTGACGTGACGGTTGAATTGGTGGAAACGGCGCAGGAGAACGTCGAGTTCAAAGTGCCTCGGGTGTTGCGTCAGCCGGCGTGACGGGGGCGCCGCTCGTCCCGGCCCATGGCCGGAACATCGCCCCGCCCGCCGTCCCACCTGACGCTGGTCGCGCAGACCGATTGACCTATCTGGCGCTGCACCTCACTTTGAAATCGTGACGATCAACACATGACCCAGATCCCGCGTTCCGCCCTTTTGCTTGGCCTTGCCGGTGTCCTGCCCTTTGTCTGGGGGCTGGCGACGCTGCTGATCCCGGGGCTGCATGACGGGGCGATTGGCGTCATGGGCCCGCGTTTCGTCGGCCCCTATGTCCAGTTGTTCTATGGTGCGGTGATCCTGTCCTTCATGTCCGGCGTGCTTTGGGGGTTTGCCACCAAGGCCGAGGGCAGGCAGGCGACCACGGGTTATGCGCTGTCCGTCCTCCCGGCGCTCTGGGCCTTTTTCACCACCGGTGGCGGCGAGGGTGCCGCCGCGATGAACCTCAGCTTCGGGTTTCTCGGGCTGCTGCTCCTTGATCTGGCGTTCTGGCGCTGGGGGCTGGCACCGCCGTGGTGGATGTCACTGCGGGTTCTCCTGACCGCGCTGGTCGTGCCTTGCCTGCTGGTCACCGCGCTATTGTAACGGCCCGCCAGCGAACTGGCGGAAATCCTCGGCGACACTCTTGGTCCACTTGCGCGCGCCGCCGGAAAAGGCCAGACCACGGCCCATGACAGACCGTGAAACCATCCGCATCTACGACGACCGGGCGGACGAATATGCCCGCGTGACCGCCTCTGACGCGCCTGACGCCACCCTCGCCGCGTTTATTGCGGCCTTGCCAAAGGGGGCGGAAGTGCTGGATCTTGGCTGTGGGCCGGGAAAATCCGCCGGCTATATGGCCGCCGCTGGCCTCCGGGTCGACGCATGGGATGCCTCTGCCGGAATGGTGACGCTTGCCGCACGGCACCCGGGCGTGACGGCACGGCAGGCCGATTTCGATGCGCTGACGACCGAGAACAGCTTTGACGGCATCTGGGCCAATTTCAGCTTGTTGCACGCCCCGCGTGAGGACATGCCGCGCCACCTGGCCGCGATCCACCGCGCCCTGCGGCCTGGCGGACTGTTCCATATCGGCGTCAAGGAAGGCACTGGCGCGCGTCGCGATAAGCTGGGCCGCCTCTATACCTACTATACCGAACCCGAGATGACGGGGCTTCTGCGGGACGCAGGCTTTGCTCCCGGACCTTTCACCTTCGGAGAGGATTTGGGGCTGGACAAAGTCATGGCCCGCTGGTTCACGGTGACCGCCCATGCCTGAGCTTTTTGCCTATACCGACGGAGCCTGCTCCGGAAATCCCGGCCCCGGTGGCTGGGGCGTCTTGCTGCGCGCGATGAACGGCGAAGACATCGTCAAAGAGCGCGAGTTACAGGGCGGAGAGGCGCAGACCACGAACAACCGCATGGAACTTCTGGCGGCGATCAACGCCTTGGAAAGCCTCGCGCGTCCCTCCACGATTACGGTCGTCACAGACAGCGCCTACGTCAAGAACGGCGTCACCGGCTGGATCCACGGCTGGAAACGCAACGGCTGGAAAACCGCCGCGAAGAAACCGGTCAAGAACGTCGAACTGTGGCAGCGTCTGGACGAGGCGCAGAAACGCCATCAGGTGACATGGGAATGGGTCAAGGGCCACGCGGGACACCCGGAAAACGAACGCGCGGATGAATTGGCCCGCGCGGGCATGGCACCTTTCAAGTCATGACGCTGCTCGTTCTGCTCGACTACGCCGCCACGTTGGTTTTTGCATTGACCGGCGCGCTGGTGGCCAGCCGGGCACAGCTGGACATCGTGGGGTTTGCCTTCCTCGCCGGGCTGACAGGTCTGGGCGGCGGCACCCTGCGCGATGTGCTGCTGGACCGGACCCCGGTCTGGATCGCCGATCCCAACTATCTCGCCGTGGTCACACTGGCCGCGATCTTCGTCTTCTTCACCGCCCATCTGATCGAAAGCCGGCTGAAGGCGATCCACTGGCTGGACGCCGTGGCGCTGGGCGTGGCCGTGGCGGCGGGCGCGGGCGTCGCGCAACGCATGGGCCAGCCGGCGGCGGTGGTCATGGTCATGGGGATCGCAACCGGCTGCGCGGGCGGCCTCGCGCGCGACGTGGTCGCGAACGAGGTGCCGCTGGTCCTGAAGCAGGGCGAACTCTACGTCACCTGTGCATTGGTCGGTTCACTGGCCACGGTCATCGCCGCCGCGCTGGGGGCCGCCCCGGCTCTCAGCGGCATCCTGACGGTGGCGGCAACTTTTGCCCTGCGGGCGGGCTCTCTGGCGCTCGGCTGGCGACTGCCGGTTTATAAACCGCGCCCGCCGCGCGCCTGATCTTCTTCTTGGGTCAAATACTCCGGGGAGCGCGAGGGGCTGGCCCCTCGCACCCGCTGCGGGGCCTCATTGCAGATCGGCAAAGGCCTCTTGCAACCGTTCAACCGCCTTTGCGACCCGCGCCCGGGGGGTGGCAAAGTTGAACCGCAGATAGCTTTCCCCGCCCAGTCCGAAGGTGCCGCCGTGATTGACGGCAATCCGGGCTTCTTTTTCGACCCGGGTGGTGAATTCTTCGACCGACATGCCTGTATCGGCGAAGTCGACCCAGGCGAGGTACGTGGCCTCCATCGGCATCGACCGCACGCCCGGGATGGCATTCACGCCTTCGTCGAACAGGCGGCGGTTGCCATCCAGATAGGTGCACAGTTCGTCCACCCACTGCGCGCCTTCCGGTGAATAGGCGGCTGTGGCCGTAACCATGCCAAACGCATTGGCCGAGATGCTCAGGCCGGTCATCACGTCGCCGAACCTTTTGCGCAGTGTCGCGTCCGGAATAATGACATTGCCGATATGGCTGCCTGCCATGTTGAATGTCTTGGTGGTGGCCGACATCATCACCAGCCTATCCTCGATTCCGGCGTCCAGCGTCGCCATCGGGATGTGGCGCTGACCGGGCATCACCAGATCATGGTGGATCTCGTCCGACACCAGCACAAGGTCGTGCCGCTTGGCGAACTCTGCCAATCCGCGCAGCTCGGTCTCGGTCCAGACACGACCACCGGGATTGTGCGGCGAGCACAGGATCACCATCTTCTCCCGACCGGTCATCATCCCGTCGTAGGCGTCGAAGTCCATTTCATATCGCCCGTCCACCAAGGTCAGCGGGCATTCCACGACCTCGCGCCCGGAGCCGCGGATGACCCGCGCAAAAGCGTGGTAGACCGGGGTGAACAGCACAACGCCGTCACCGGGATCGGTAAAGGCTTGCAGGCAAAGCGCCGTGCCGTTCACCAGCCCATGCGTGGAAAAGATCCAATCGGACGAGATTTCCCAGCCGTGGCGCTCGTCCATCCACCAGCGGATCGCGCCCTTATAGGCATCGTCTGGTCCGAAATAGCCAAAGACCCCGTGTTCCACCATGCGTTGCAGCGCGGCCGGAATGCAGGCGGGCGGGCGAAAATCCATGTCTGCCACCCACATGGCCAGCCCCTCTTCGGGCGAGACTCCATAGCGCGCTTCCATCATGTCCCATTTCAGCGAATGGGTGCCCACGCGGTCGATGTCCTCGTCAAAACGGCTCATGATGTCTTTCCTTTGCCTCTGTTGCTTGCAGGCTTAACGCCTTGGCAGGCAGGGGCAAGAGGCCGCGCTTGCCTATATCGCCCGCCATGCTTAAATCGCTGCCCATGAAACGGCCGATCCTGATCCATCCCGACCCCCGCCTGAAAAAGGTCTGTCCCGCCGTGGACGACCTCTCGGATGAGCTGCGCGTCCTGTCGGACGACATGCTGGAAACCATGTATGCCGCACCGGGAATCGGGTTGGCGGCCCCGCAGATCGGCGTGCTGTCACGTTTGATCGTGCTGGATTGTGCCAAGAAGGACGATGGCGAGGACCCGCGCCCGCTTGTAATGTTCAATCCGCAGGTCGTGGCCAGCAGCGATGAACAGAACGTGTATGAGGAAGGCTGCCTGTCGATCCCCGATCAATATGCCGAGGTCGAGCGCCCAAAGGTTGTGGATGTCGAATGGCTGGATGCCGACGGCAAGCTGCAACGCGAAACCTTTGACGGGCTTTGGGCCACCTGCGTCCAACATGAGATCGACCACCTCGATGGCAAGCTGTTCATCGACTACCTGAAACCGCTGCGCCGCCAGATGATCACGCGCAAGATGGTCAAGCTCAAGAAAGAGCGCGCGCGGGAAAAGGCGTGAGCATTCTGCCAATCCTGACATGGCCGGACACCCGGTTGGCACAGCCCTGTGCCCCGGTCGACGATCCGGCCGGGCTGGCGACCCTCGTGGCGGATATGCTCGACACCATGTACGATGCGCCCGGTCGTGGTCTGGCCGCGCCTCAGGTGGGCGTGATGCGCCGGGTTTTCGTCATGGATTCGGGCTGGAAGGACGGCGACAAGGCTCCGCTTGTCTGCATCAACCCCGCGATCACCCCCAGTGGCGATAGCCTGTTCACCGGTCCCGAAGGCTGTCTTTCGGTTCCGGGCGTGACCGCCGAGGTGACGCGCCCCGCCGAAGTGACCCTTGGGTTCACCGATCTCGACGGGGTGGCCCATCAGGTGCAGCTCAGCGGCGCGGCGGCGACCATTGCCCAGCATGAACTGGACCACCTTGACGGGATCATGCATTTCGACCGGCTGGACCCGGCCGCACGCGATGCCCTGCTGGCCGACTACCAGAAAGCCTCTGACACATGACCAAACGCCCCTTCGTGCCTTGGCCGGACAAGCGCCTGCGCACAGCCGCAGCTCCCGTAAGCGAGATCACCGACGAGATCCGCGCCATCTGGGATGACATGATCGACACTATGGAGGCGATGCCCGGCGTTGGCCTTGCCGCGCCGCAGATCGGCGTGATGATGCGTCTGGCAGTGGTGGATGCCTCGGACGAACGGGGCAAGGCAATCCGCATGGCCAACCCGGAAATCCTGCATGCCTCGGTCGAGTTCCGCGACCATGACGAGGCAAGCCCGAACCTGCCGGGTGTCCATGCCACGATCAGCCGCCCGCGCGCTGTGACAGTGACCTACATTGACCACCTTGGAATGAAGGTGCGCAAGGATCTGGTCGGGCTATGGGCGACCTCGGTCCAGCACCAGATCGACCATCTGAACGGGCGGATGTATTTCGACCGGCTCAGCAAGGTCAAACGGGACATGTTGCTGCGCAAGGCCCGCAAACGCGTCTGACGCCGCTGGGAGCGCATTCACAGCGCACCGCTGTCGTCTGGCCCCGCGCTCGGCCTTGCGCTACACCCGCGTTGTAACCACCGCAGGAGCAGGCCGATGCGCGTCATCTTCATGGGCACCCCCGAATTTTCCGTTCCCGTCCTCGACGCTCTGGTCGACGCGGGGCACGAGATCGCCTGCGTTTATTGCCAGCCGCCGCGCCCGGCCGGACGTGGCAAGAAAGACCGGCCAACGCCCGTTCACCAGCGGGCCGAGGCGCTGGGCCTGCCGGTCCGACACCCGGCCAGCTTGAAATCTGCCGAGGAACAACAGGCCTTCGCGGATCTCGGGGCCGATGTTGCCGTCGTGGTGGCCTACGGGCTGATCCTGCCGCAGGCCGTGCTGGATGCGCCGGAACATGGTTGCCTGAACATTCATGCCTCCCTTTTGCCGCGCTGGCGTGGGGCCGCACCGATCCACCGGGCGATCATGGCAGGCGACGCGGAAACCGGCATTTGCATCATGCAGATGGAGGCAGGGCTGGACACCGGCCCCGTTCTCCTGCGCGAGGCGACACCGGTCGGCGAGACCGAGACCACAGGCGAACTGCATGATCGACTCAGCGCCATGGGGGCCGGATTGATCGTCGAGGCGTTGGCCAAGCTCGACGATCTTGTGCCGCAACCCCAACCCGACGAGGGTGTGACCTATGCCACCAAGATCGACAAGGCCGAGGCCGCCGTTGACTGGACCCGGCCGGCGGCGGAAATCCTGCGCCAGATCAACGGTCTGTCCCCCTTTCCGGGCGCATGGACGATACATGACGGCAACCGGATCAAGCTGTTGGCAGCAGAGCCGGCAACCGGGCAGGGCGCGCCGGGCCGTCTGCTGGATGACCGGCTGACCGTGGCCTGCGGCACCGGCGCGTTGCGCATCACCCGTGCCCAGAGGGCCGGCAAGGGCGCGCAAGACAGTGCCGTGTTCCTCAATGGCTACCCGCTGGAAGCTGGCGCGCAGCTGGGCGGCTGAGCCTCTGGGCATCGGCGGCCATGACGCCTATCGTGGCCGCGAACCGAAGGAGGCGCAGATGTTCCCAACCCTGATCGGCACCGTCGTCATCGCGGGCATCATCGGCTATGCCTCTGAGAAAACCGGCTTTACCCGCAACGGCTTTCTGCCAAGCATCATCATCTGCATCGGCGGCGCATTCCTGTTCTACTTTGTCAGCGTCATGTTCCGCGTGGGATTCGGCAGCCCGGGACTGAACGCCATCCTCGCCTCGATCGGGGCGCTGGTCATCGTGCCCACGCGCTGGCGGCGCTAGGGCTGGCCGCTTGGGGCGCGCTCGCCTATCCTGCTCCCATAGTCCATCGAGTCCCCGGATCAGGAGCTCCCAATGCCCATCGTCTGGCTTGTCATCATCGGCGCCGCCGCCGGTTTCCTTGCGACCCGCCTGATGCGGATGGATACCGGTATCGTGCCGACCATTGCCATTGGCATCGGCGGCGCGCTGATCGGCGGTCTGGTTCTGCGTTTTCTGCTGACCATTGGGGGCATGTTGGCCGGTCTGGTCGGCGCTGTGCTGGGGGCAATGCTGCTGATCTGGCTCTGGCAGACCTACCTGCGCTAGCGTCTGATCTGCGGGCCTGTGCGCCTGCGCAAGTCCCCTGCGCGCCAAGCGGCCTTTGTATGCAGGCCGGTCGGGGCTACCTCCTTTCCCAAGGAATAGGAGGCCCCAATGGGACAACTTGTCGAAGGTACATGGCACTCGGGTTGGTATGACACCAAGGCGTCGGGCGGTAAATTCGTCCGTTCGACTTCGTCGTGGCGCAACTGGATCACCGCGGATGGCGAGGCCGGTCCGACAGGGCAGGGGGGCTTCAAGGCGGAACCGGGTCGCTATCACCTCTACGTCAGCCTTGCCTGTCCCTGGGCGCATCGCGCGCTGATCTTTCGCAGCCTCAAGGGGCTGGAGGATATGATCTCTGTCAGCGTCGTGCATCCTGATATGCTGGACGACGGCTGGACCTTTGAAACCGATGACAAGGCGGCGCGTGGCGACACGCTATATGGTCTGCCGTTCCTGCGTGACATCTATACCAAGGCCGATGCCGCGGCCACCGGTCGCGTGACGGTCCCGGTCCTCTGGGACAAGCAGCGGCAAACCATCGTGTCGAACGAGTCCTCGGAAATCATCCGCATGTTCAACTCGGCCTTCGACGGGATCACCGGCAACCGGAACGACTATTGGCCCGCAGAAATGCGCGATGCCATCGAAGAGGTGAACGCCCGCATCTATGACACGGTGAACAATGGCGTCTACAAATCCGGCTTTGCGACCTCGCAATCCGCCTATGACGAGGCTGTCGGCCCGCTGTTCGACACGCTGGACTGGATCGAAGAGCGTCTATCCCGGCAGCGTTACCTGATGGGCGACACGATCACCGAGGCCGATTGGCGGCTGTTCACCACGCTGATCCGGTTCGACAAGGTCTATCACGGGCATTTCAAGTGCAACCGGTCGCGGATCGTCGATTTTCCAAACCTCTGGGCCTATACGCGGGAACTGTACCAGTGGCCGGGCGTCGCCGCGACGGTGAATTTCGATCACATCACGCGGCACTATTACTACAGCCATGACACCGTGAATCCCCATCGTATCGTTCCCGTGGGCCCCGAACTGGACCTTTGGGCGCCGCACGGGCGTGATGCGCTGCGGGCGGCCTGACCGGGCCTAACCGGCGCGGGCGTAATGCTGCACCATCGTCGCCAGATCGTCCGGGGCGGTGGTGCTTGGCAGATAGGCGCAGGCGTTGGCGCACAGGTTGAAAATCGACCCGTCGGAAAAGAACGTCGTGTTGGTGACAAAGATGATACGTGCGTCGGGCTGCCGGAACTGGGCAAGGTCCGAAACTGCCAGCGCGCTGCCATCCTCCAGCACGACATCAAGAATGATGACTTCGAACTGATGTTTGGCCAGCAGTTCGAAGGCCGCGTCCTGTGTCGTGGCCGTCCAGACCCGTGCTCCGCTTCTTTGCAGGTGATGCTTCCACAGTTGTGCCAAAGGCTCACTGCTTTCGACAATCAGCACGTTCAAGCAGACCTCCTGACGCCCGATCCGGTTTCGGGGCACATACATCAACAACTCGTTAAATTGATCAATCGTTCACAACAGTGAAAAAACGGTTAACTTTGGTCAGTTTTCTGAACATCCGGTAAATTTCTGCCGATGCCCGTTCAAAGTGGCGCCGGAACGCGCGACGAACGAAGCCCGCTTGCCCCGCGCGCCTGTCTTGCTACTGTGCTGCCCAAACGGAGCAATCGGGGAAAATCATGCGTTTTTCGGCTATTTTCGGTGCGCTGATGTTGGCAGGCACGGCCCAGGCACAGGACGTGCCCTGCGGCGGAGGCTTTGGCGCTTTTGTCGATGGGCTGGCACAGGAGGCGGTCACGCTTGGCCATGACCCAGCGGCAGTCCAGCGGTTCTTTGCCAGCGCGCAGAAAAGCGATGCGGTGCTGCGGGCTGACCGCCGCCAAGGGATCTTTCAGGATCCGTTCATCACCTTCTCGCGCAAGCTGATCAGCCAGAACCGGTTGGACAAGGGGCGCCAGATGTCCAGCCGCTATGATAGCGTGTTCGACCGGATCGAAAGCGAATTTGGTCTGTCGCGCGGCGTTTTGCTTGCCTTCTGGGCCTTCGAAACCGATTTCGGCGCCTTTCAGGGCGATTTCAACACGCTCAACGCGTTGGTGACGCTGGCGCATGATTGCCGCCGCCCGGAAATCTTCCGGCCCCAGATCTTTGCGGCCCTGTCCCTTTATGAACAGGGCGATTTCGACCCGCGCACAACGACGGGCGCATGGGCCGGTGAGATCGGCATGGTGCAGATGCTGCCCAAGGACATCCTGATCAATGGCGTCGACGGCGATGGCGATGGCCATGTCACGCCCAAGACCTCGGCCCCCGATGCGCTTATGTCCGGTGCCAAGATGTTGTCGCATCTCGGCTGGCGTCCGAATGAGCCTTGGCTGCAAGAGGTCGATCTGCCCGCCGATCTCGAGTGGTATGACACCGGGATGCACGCCACCAAGACCGTCGCCGAATGGGAACAGCTCGGCGTGCGCGGCAAGCACGGTCCGCTGGATGACGGCCGGTTGGAGGCATCTATCGTGATCCCGCAGGGCCGCAAGGGACCAGCCTTTATCGCGTACCCGAACTTCAGCATCTATTTTGAGTGGAACCAGAGCTTTACCTATGTTCTGACCGCCGCCTATTTCGGCACCCGGCTGGAAGGCGCGCCGGTCTATGACGCGGGCAACCCCGAACAGGGCCTGTCGGGCGAGCAGATGAAGCTCTTGCAGACCAAGCTGGCCGCGCGCGGCTATGACGTGGGCAAGATCGACGGCATTCTCGGTGCCGGCACGCGCGGCGCCGTGCGTGACGTCCAGCGCGAACTGGGCATGCCCGCCGACGCATGGCCGACCCCTGCGTTGTTGAACCGGCTGTAAGGTTCTTGACCTGCATCGGCCCGCAAAGGGCCGGTGCAATGCGGCCGTCTTGCCGCCGCGGCGGGCTGGGGCAGCTCGCTATCCGATGATCTCGAACCGGTTCACGTCCACCATGCCCCGATCGGTGATCTTCAGCGCCGGGATCACCGGCAAGGCAAGGAAGGCAAGCTGCAAAAACGGTTCTTCCAGCCCCACGCCCAGCGATTTCGCCGCCGCCCGCAAGTCCACCAGCCGGGCACGTACGTCCTCGAATGGGTCAAGACTCATCAAGCCGGCCACCGGCAGGGCCAGTTCCGCCAGCACCGCGCCGTCACGGACCACAACGAAACCGCCCTCGATATCACCCAGCCGATTGGCCGCCACGGCCATGTCGCCATAATCCACGCCCACGCAGGCGATATTGTGATGGTCATGGCAGACGGTCGAGGCAATTGCCCCCGCTTTCAGGCCAAATCCCTTGACGAAGCCCGTGGCGATATTGCCGTTCTTCCCGTGTCGCTCCACCACCGCGATCCGCACCAGATCGCGTTCCACGTCCGGCATCTTGTCGCCGTCCTCGATGGCAATGTCTTCGTGCAGGTGGTCGGTCAGGATCTGCCCCTCGCGGATGCCGATCACATCGGTGTCCACCCGGTTGGCGCGGGCGCGAAAGTTTTCGGCCACGACGCGCGGCGCCTTGACCGACTGCCGCCCGACCGGGGCCACTGTCTCGCGCGCGGCAAAGGCCGCCTCGGACAGGACAACGCCCCCGGCCAGCACCATTTGCGCATCGCAGTCCTCCAGCGATCCCAGTGCCACGATATCCGCCCGCTTGCCGGGGGCGATCATGCCGCGATCCTTCAGGCCAAACGCCTCGGCCGCCGACAAGGTCGCCGCCCGGTAAACCGCCAGCGGCGATGAGCCAAGGCGGATCATCTCGCGGATCATGTAATCGAGGTGGCCGTGCTCCCCGATGTCCAGCGGATTGCGGTCATCGGTACACAGGCACATGTAGGGTGCCGTGCGCTCGTCCAGCAGCGGTTGCAGGGCGTGCATGTCCTTCGACACCGATCCTTCGCGGATCAGAACCCGCATCCCCTTGCGCAGCTTTTCCAAGGCTTCAGGGGCCGAGGTTGCCTCGTGCTCGGTGCGGATGCCCGCCGCCACATAGGCGTTCAGATCCTTGCCGGACAGCAGCGGGCAATGCCCGTCCACATGTCCGCCCTCGAACAGGCGCAGCTTGTCCATGCAACCCGGGTCACGGTGGATCACGCCGGGAAAATTCATGAACTCCGCCAGCCCAAGTCCCGATGCGTGCCCCATCAGCCGGGCAATCGCCGCCGCATCCAGTTCGGCACCGGCTGTTTCCATGTGGGTCGAGGGCACGCAGGACGACAGTTGCACCTTGATGTCGATCAGCGTGTGCAGGCTCGCCTGCTGGAAATAGCGGACCCCGGCTTCGCCCACCACATTGGCAATTTCATGCGGGTCACAAATCGCCGTCGTCACCCCGCGCGGCCCAACGCAACGGTCGAATTCGAATGGCGTCACCAGCGAGCTTTCGATGTGCAGATGCGTGTCGATAAAGCCGGGTACAAGGATCAGGCCCGACACGTCGATCACCTCACGCCCCTCATAGCTGTCAAAGACACCGACGATCGTGTCGCCGCAGATCGCGACGTCCCCCTCAAGCAAGGCTCCGGTCACAAGGTCAAAAATGCGCGCGCCTCGCAGGACCTTGTCCGCCACCTCGTCGCCGCGTCCCTGCGCGATGCGCCGTTCCAGATCCGCCATTTGCCTGCCTCCGTGCCGCCTTGGTCCCGATGATGGCACAGGCCCGCCCCACCTGCGAGACCTTCCCGAGCGGCAAAGGGCCGCCCGCAACACAGTGCAGTCACATGCCCGTCGTCCCGGTTTCTTCTTGGCAAAAATACTCCGGGGGAGGCGACCGCAGGGCGCCGGGGGCAGAGCCCCCTTGTCCGGTTGCAATGGGCGGCAAGGCGCTGTCTACTTGCGCGCAAAACCAACATGGGAGAAAGCAATGAAAAAGACCCTCACTTCCGCACTTGCGCTCAGCTTTGCCGCTGGCACCGCCCTGGCCGATTGCGGCACCGTCACCTTTTCTGACGTAGGCTGGACCGACATCACGGCCACCACGGCGGCCACCACGCTGGTTCTGGATGCGCTGGGCTACGAGACCGAGATCAAAGTTCTGTCGGTGCCCGTCACTTATACCTCCATGGCCAATGGCGACATCGACATCTTCCTCGGCAACTGGATGCCGACGATGGAGGCAGATATCGCCCCCTATCGGGATGCCGGCACCGTCGACACCGTCCGCGCCAACCTGCATGGCGCGAAATACACGCTGGCGACCAATGCGGCAGGGGCCGCCATGGGGATCAAGGACTTCGCCGATATCGCGGCGCATGCGGATGCTCTGGACGAAACCATCTATGGCATCGAACCTGGCAATGATGGCAACCGCCTGATCATCGACATGATCGACAAGGACGCCTTTGGACTGAACGCTTTCGAGGTCAAGGAAAGCTCGGAACAGGGCATGCTGGCACAGGTCGGGCGTGCGGTGAAACGTGACGAACCGGTGATCTTCCTCGCGTGGGAGCCGCACCCGATGAACGCCAACTATGATCTGACCTACCTGACGGGCGGGGACGATTACTTTGGCCCCGATCTGGGTGGTGCCACGGTCTATACCAACACCCGCGCGGGTTATGTCGAGGAATGCCCGAACGTTGGCGCTTTGCTGACAAACCTCGAGTTTTCGCTGGCGATGGAAAACGAGATCATGGGCCTGATCCTGGACGAAGGCGAAGAGCCGGAGGCCGCAGCAAAGACCTGGCTTTCGGCCAATACGCAGGTGCTGGATGGTTGGCTTGACGGCGTGACCGCCAAGGATGGCGGCGACGCCAAGGCGGCGGTCATGGGCGCGCTGCAATAAGAAAATCGGGCGGGGCGCATTGGTGCCTCGCCCATTGCCTTGGGGCAATTGAACAAAATGCGCCCTAAGCGCGCAAAGGCTTATTCAATCATCCTTCACCTTTCTTGACGAGCCTGCGCGGGTCCCGCGCCGCGGCCCGGGTTGTGTCCAGTGCGTCGAGGAAGGGCTTTACATGAAACTGCGGTGGATCCTCTTGACCCTGCTTGCGCCGATGGTCGGGCTGTTGGGGTTCTATGTCTGGTTACAGATCGACCGGCTGGACAAGGAGGCCGCGCAGGCCGGTCAGGTTTACGACGTGATCGCCGAGGTCAGGCTGCTGCGAGAGGCGCAGTATCACCTGGGCGCGGAAATGGCGTTGGCGGCCGGTGTCTTGGGGTCGTTCGGCGATGCGGGGGCCGAGGGTTTCGCGGCGCAGGTTGCCGTGACCGACGCAGCACTGGACCGCTTGCAAACAGGTCTTTCGCTGTTGACCGGGCGTGCGCCGCAGGCCGGGGACCGCCTGATCACGCTGACAGAGCGGTTGGGCGTGGCGCGCGGGAATGTCGATGACCTTCTGGTGCCGGCCAATGATGGCCGCCTTGTTTATGCCGCGCTGCTGGAGGATCTGGACCGTCTGGCAGAGGCGGCTTTGTCGATCCGCGCCGACAGCGCCGTGCTGGACCGCCTGCGGGCCATGGCGGCCCTGTCCGAAGTGCGCCTTTGGTCCGCAAGAGAGGCGGCGCTGGGCGCAACCGCGGTCACCGAATGGTCCTTCAACACTGTCGCCTATTCCGAGTTCCTGACCGCGATCCGGCTGGAAGGTATCGGGCTGGAAACCGCGGGTCGCCTCTCCGGTCAACCGGCGCTGGGCACGTCGGTGTCAGAGGGGGCGGCCTGGGCGGCATTGCAGGATAGTCGCAACGCAATCTTCCGCGCCCGGCTGGGCTCGGGTGACTGGGAGGCGCTGTCCTTCGACGCTTGGATCGGTGTTCACGCGGACTGGCAGGCCGCCCTTCAGGGGATCGAGACCGAGCTGATCGAGGATACGATGTCATTGGCCGCGGTGGCGCGGTCGACGGCAAATGACGTCCGGCGCCGCCAGCTTTGGACCGCTATCGGTGCCGCCATCCTGGTGGTTGGATTGGCTGTCCTCATATTCGAGATCATGTCCCGTCGCATCCGGCAGCTGCGCGCCGTGTTGTTTGAGTTTGCAAATGATCGCTTTGATCTGGACGTTCCCTGCCTGAACGGTGGAAGCGAGATCTGCGATCTTGCCCGCTCCATCGAAGAGCTGAAGGTCAAGACACTGGCTATTCGCGCCGAGAATGACCGCATCCGCGAGGCCAATGAGGCTGAACTGAACGCCAAGCACCAACAGGTGGTCGACCTTGTGACCGAGGGGCTGCGCGCTCTGGCCGAGGCAGATTTATCGCTGCATTTCGATGTGCCTCTGGCACCGGAATACGATGCCATCCGCACCGATTTCAACACGGCGGCGGCGCGGTTGCGCACCGTGCTTGGGGCGCTTGCCGAAACCGCCGGTGACCTCGATTCACGTGCTGGCAACATGCGCGGCACCGCCGGGGATCTGGCCGGGCGAACGGAACGGCAAGTCGAAACCATCGGCCACGCCGGCGATGCGGTGGGCGCCTTGGTTGCGGCGCAGGACACGGCGCGTGAGGCACTTGGCAGCGCCAAGAGCCTTGCCGATGACGCCCGTGCGCGCGCCGATGAATCGCGCGAGGTGGTCCGCAGGGCCATCGCCGCCATGGACAGGATTTCGGGATCGTCCGAACAGATCAGTCAGATTTCGGCGCTGATCGAGGATATCGCCTTTCAGACCAATCTTTTGGCCCTGAATGCGGGGGTCGAGGCCGCCCGGGCGGGCAGCGCGGGCAAGGGCTTTGCCGTCGTGGCCGAAGAAGTGCGCGAACTGGCCAGCCGTTCGGCCAGTGCCGCGATGGACATCAAGAAGCTGATCGAGGAAAGCGGGCGGGAAATCCGCACCGGGGTCGATCTTGTGGATGAAACCGGCGGCGCGTTGGAGGCGATCCGCGACCGTGTGCGCGACGTGGACGAAACCATCGCTGAACTGGCCCGTGCCGCCGACGGCCAGACCCGCAGCCTTGATGCCGTTCTGGCCAATATGACCGAGCTGCATAGCCTTACCGGCCAGAACACCGAGGTCGCCGAAGCCAGCCGTTCGGCGGCCACGGACCTTGCCCGGCAGGCAGGGCAACTGTCGCGTCTGGTGGGCGAATTCACCCTTGGTCAGGGTGCGACCCGGTCTCCGCAAACCGTACCGAAACGCGCGGCCTGACCTTCCGCGCGCTTGACCTCTGCCCGGGGCGGGACGATGGTTTGCGCCATGGAATGGCTGACAGAGTACAAGATCCCCGTGGGGGACGCCGCCGAGGCGGGTTTCGACTGGTTGCAGGATCATGGCGCGTGGTTCTTTGACGGCATGGCCGTCGCGATGGAGGCGCTGATCGACGGCATCCTTTGGGTGTTGCAGGAACCGCATCCTTTGATCGTGATCGTGGTGCTGACATTGGCAACCTTTGCCTTGCACCGAAGATGGCAGGCACCGACGCTCGTGCTGGTCGGTTTTCTGTTTGTCCTGAATCAGGGGTACTGGGAAGAAACGACCGAAAGCCTGACACTGGTTCTGTCCGCCTGCGTGGTCTGCATGGGGGTCGGCGTGCCCATCGGCATCGTCGCGGCGCATAACCCGGGCCTGTATCGTTTTATGCGTCCGATCCTGGACCTGATGCAGACCTTGCCGACCTTTGTGTACCTGATCCCGGCCATTGTCTTTTTCGGTATCGGCATGGTGCCGGGCCTGATTGCAACAGTGATCTTCGTTGTCCCCGCGCCGATCCGCCTGACGCATCTGGGCATATCCTCGACGCCCAAGTCGCTGCTGGAGGCCGCGGATGCCTTTGGCGCCACCCCGGGGCAAAAGCTGTGGAAAGTGGAATTGCCCTCGGCCTTGCCGCAGATCATGGCGGGCTTGAACCAGACCATCATGCTGTCGCTGTCCATGGTGGTCATCGCGGCACTGGTCGGGGCCGACGGTCTGGGCGTTCCGGTTGTGCGGGCGCTGAACCGGGTCGATACGGGGCTTGGCTTTGAGGCCGGGCTGATCATCGTCGTGGTCGCCATCATGCTGGACCGTGCGCTGAGGTGGAAACAATGAGCGCAGTATCTTTTGAAAATGTTTCGATCGTCTTTGGCGATCACCCGCAGGCGGCGCTGCCTCTGGCGGACAAAGGTATGGACCGGGCGGGCATCCAGTCCGAGACCGGGCAGGTTCTGGGCGCGCATGATTGCAGCCTGACTGTCGAAGAGGGGGAAATCGTCGTCCTGATGGGGCTGTCTGGCTCTGGCAAGTCGACCCTTTTGCGCGCTGTCAACGGGTTGAACAAGGTCGCGCGGGGCCGCGTTCTGGTGAACGATGGCGGTGAAATGGTCGATGTGGCGGACTGCCGGTCAAATCGTCTGCGCGAAATCCGCCAAAAACGCGTCGCCATGGTGTTCCAGCAGTTTGGGCTGTTGCCTTGGCGCACTGTGGCCGAAAACGTTGGTTTTGGTCTGGAACTGGCCGGGCAGGGCGCCAGTGAACGCGCGGCCACCGTTGATCGTCAACTGGCGCTTGTGGGGCTGTCGGACTGGGGCAGCCGCAAGGTTGGCGAACTGTCGGGCGGGATGCAGCAACGGGTGGGGCTTGCGCGCGCCTTTGCCACCGATGCGCCGATCCTCTTGATGGATGAACCGTTTTCGGCGCTGGATCCGTTGATCCGGACCCGGTTGCAGGATGAACTGCTTGACCTGCAACGCGAGTTGAAACGCACCATCCTTTTTGTCAGCCATGATCTGGACGAGGCGTTCAAGATCGGCAATCGCATCGCGATCATGGAAGGTGGACGCATCGTCCAGACCGGCACCCCGCGAGAGATCTTTTCCGCGCCCGCCTCGGACTATGTGGCCGATTTCGTGGCCAATATGAACCCGCTGGGCGTATTGACGGCACGGGACGTGATGGAGCCGGGCACGGGGCAGGCCGAAGTCGCCGCCGAAACGGCAATCCGTGATCTGATGCCGCGCCTCAAGGAGGGGCCGTTGACTGTGACGGAGGGCGGTGCGGTCCTTGGCCGTGTCACCGCCGACAGCGTGATCCACCGTCTGTGCAGCGAAGGCTGAGCGTCAGCGAAAGATGGCGGCATAACGCGGGGCAAAGAACCTTGCAAAAGCCTTTACCTCGGGGCGCCGATAAGACCGGGGTGAAATCAGCATCAGGTGCTGCATATCAAGCTCCGGGATCGGATCGAAACAGGCCCGGATGCCGGGCCTGTCCGCCGCCAGCCGGACGTTCTGCACGCCAAGCCCGCGGCCCGAGGCGATGGCGGCCTCTAACAGGTCGATCTCGGCAAAGACCTGCACGATCCGGCTTTGGGGAACATGACGCAGCAACCAATCATGCAGCGCCGGGGGAACACCGGGGCGCATGAAACTGACAAAGCGGTGGTCTGCCATTTCTTCGACGGATCGCGGCAGGCCGTATCGTTCCGCGTACCGGTCTGATCCGAAAAGGGCGAACCGTGCGGTGCTGATCTTGCGGCAGATCAGATCAGGGTCCACCGGGTTGCGGGTCAGCCGCAGGGCAATGTCGGCCTCGCCGCCCATCAGGTCCAGCGGAGTCACGCTGGGCAGGAAATCAAAGCTGACTTCGGGGTGACGTTCGGCGAAGGCGTCGAAGATCGCCATCGCCCGAGGAGAGAAATTGCGGTTGACCGCGGTGATCCGGATCATGCGCGGCGCAGCGAGCGCGGCGGCCCTTTCGGACAGGGCGGTGGCGGCGTGCTCTATGTTTTCGGCCAAGGGCAGGATGTCCAGCGCCGCAGCGGTGGGATGAAAACCGCGCGTGTCCTTGTCGAACAGCACCAACCCCAGTTCATGTTCCAGCGCCTCAATCCTTCGGGCCACGGTGGGTTGCGCCATGCCCAGCCCCTTGCTGGCCGCCAATGTCGAACCCTTGCGTACGACAGCAAGGAACACGCGCAGATCGGACCAGTTGCGAAGCGAGCTCTTCATTTATGTAGAGCAACACAACGTTGCAGAGGATACCAGTCCAAAGTTGACGTATGGTAATTTAAGGTCAGTCCACGCCGTTGCCCCGGAGACCCGCCATGGCCCTGATCGACTTTCCCCAGACCTCCGCAGGCTTGCCCGCCTACACGGCCCTGCGCCGGACCTTGGCCCGGTTGTTTGCCTCGGCAAGGCCGATCGGAAACAGCCACGAAGAGGCCGCAGCGACCCGCGCATTGATGCGCGAGATGATCGACCGCAGCCCCGAGGCCTTTGCCAGCGAATGCGACGTGCACCAGATGATGCACGTCTATCCCGGCCGGTTCTAACGCTGACCGATCAGCCCCTTGATCGCCCGCGCATGGGCTGGATCCGCGCCGATTGTGTCCTCGGTCAGGCTGAGCGCCGTGCCGATCAGGTCGCTGTCCACGATCCGGTCGATCAGGCCCCAGGTCTGCGCCTCTTCGACCGGGATCTTCTGCCCGGCCATTAGGATCATCTTGGCCCGAGCGGGGCCGACCAGTTCCGCCAAGCGCGCCGGGTCTGACGGCTGCGGCAGGAATCCGAGCTTCATCACCGGGTAAAAGACCTTGGCCCCGGGAACCGAGATCCTTAGGTCACAGGCCAGCGCCATGCCCATGGCTCCACCCGCCACCGTGCCGTTCAGGGCGCAGATCGTCAGGCCCGGGTGGCGGACAATCGCCCCCGACAGCCGTTCCCAAAGCGGAGAGACCGCCAGACCCGCCTTGGCGGCGTCAAGGTCCGCGCCTGCCGAAAACACCTTGCCCGAGCCGGTCAGGATCAATGCCCGCGCACCGGTCTGGGCCGCTTCGGCGATCTCGCAAAGTGTGACCAGCATCTCGGCGGTCAGCGAGTTCGCCTTGTCCGGCCGGTCGATCGTGGCGATCCACAGCGCCTCGTCCTTGTCCAGCCGGATCATGTCAGGCCGACCGCCTTGCGCACGTCTTCGTCCCGCAGCGAGATTTCGCCGCCGCGATAGGCGTCCACCGCGTCAGAACACATCCAGACCAAGGCCCGTGCGACCCATTCGGGGGGGATATGGTCCGACCAGTCCAACTGGCTGACCGGGTTGATGCCGCTCGCCTTAATCTCGCGCTGCATTTGCGTGGCCACGGTGCCGGGCGAAAGTGACAGCGCGCGGATGCCCTTGTCGCGGTATTCCTTGTCCAGCATCCGGGTCAGCATCAAAGCGCCTGCCTTGGACGAACAATAGTGCGACCACGCCTCGACCGGGCCATGCGCCGCGCCGGATCCGATGGTCAGCACGGTTCCGCCGCCGTTGTCCAGCATCACAGGCAGCGCGGCGCGCATTCCATGGAACACGCCCTTGAGGTTGATGTCGATCACTTCGCCCCATGCTGCCGGGTCGGCGTCGGCCATATGGGCGACGGGTTCGATCACGCCTGCGTTGTTCACGAGGACGTCCAGACCGCCATGCGCCTCGACGCATTTTGCGACGGCCTGCTCCATTTCCCAGTATCGGGCGATGTCACAGGGAATGGCCACGGCCTGTTCACCGATCTCGCCTGCAAGGTCGGCCACCGCTTCGGCCGAACGTGCCACCAGCGCCACTTTTGCGCCTGCCGCGGCAAATGCCCGCGCTGCTTCGGCCCCGATTCCGCGGCTTGCGCCCGTGATCAGTACCGTCTTTCCGCCTAGGTCGACGCCCATGTCTGGTCTCCTGCAGGAATTGGTCTACTGCGCCACAAAATGGCGTCTCGCAACTGTCGTAATCGCTCAATAGTATGGAATCCAGTCCCTTGACCGGGCCCAAGAAGGCCTTGAGACTACACACATTCGTTTGCCCCGACAGAGAGGAGACATTATGAAACGCTACGCAACAGCCTCGGCGCTGGCCATCGTCGCGATGGCAGGCCCGAGCTGGGCCGACGTCACGCCCCAGCAGGTCTGGGACGATTTCGAAGCCTACATGACCAATTTCGGGTACGAGATCACCGCCACCGAGGCGATGGAAGGCTCGTCCCTCGTGGTGTCGGACATGACCATGGTCGTGACCATCCCCGAGGAAGACGGCGTCATCCGCCTTGTGATGCCGCCGATGACCTTCGCCGAAGCAGGCGAGGGCGCGGTTTCCGTCACCTACCCCGAATCCGGTGAGCTTACCGCCTTCTTCGTCGAAGGTGATGAAACTGTCGGAGAAATCGTCGTCGCCATGACCCACAGCGGGTTGGAGATGATGGTGACCGGCGACCCCGGCGACCTGACCTACACCTATTCGGGCGACAGCATCGGCTTGCAGCTGGTCCGGATCTTTGACCACGAAGAGGGTGAAGAGATCGGGCGCGACGTTGTCGATGCGTCGATGTCGATGGGGCCGCTGTCCGGCACCTCGCATATCATGATCGACGACACCATGCGCCGGATCGAACAGGACATGTCGATGGGCAACCTGGCGCTGTCGGTCAAGTTCGACGATCCCGAAGGGGACGAGGGCGGCATGTTCTCGATGAACCTGACCGGCCTCAGCAGCGGTGGCTCCACCTACCTGCCGCTGGATCTCGACATCGAGGATCCGACCTCGATGTTCAAGAACGGCGGCGCGGTCGATGTCGTGCTCAAGCATACCGGCGGCCAGACCGAATTCGCCTTCGACGAAGGCGATGGCCCGACCACCGGCAAGTTCAGCTCGACCGGCGGCGAATTTGGCGTTGCAGTGTCTGAAACCAACCTGACCTATGCCATCTCGGGCACCGGGCAGTCGGTTGCCATGGCGGGCCCGGACCTGCCGTTGCCGATCAGCGCCGAACTGGGTGAGGTCGGTTTCGCTCTGGAACTGCCGCTGAGCCCGTCGGAAGAACCGCAGCCGGCGTCGCTGTCGGTGATCCTTGGTGATTTCACCATGGACAACATGCTGTGGAACATCTTCGATCCGGGCGAAGTTCTGCCGCGCGATCCGGCCACCGTTGCCTTCAACCTGAACGCCATGGTTACGCCTTTCGTCAGCCTCATGGATACCGAGGCGATGGAAAAGCTGGGCATGACCGGTGGCGTTCCGGGTGAGCTGAACTCGCTCACGCTCAGCGATTTCGTGGTCGACATGGTTGGCGGCGTGGTCCTTGGTTCGGGGGCGTTCACCTTCGACAACACGGATCTCGACAGCTTTGACGGTTTCCCGCGTCCGGAAGGCAAGCTGGATCTTCAGGTTTCCGGTGCCAACACGCTGATCGACAACCTGATCTCGATGGGTCTGCTGCCCGAAGAGGATGCGATGGGCTTCCGCATGATGATGTCGATGTTCACCGTTCCGGGCGAAGAGCCGGATTCGATGACCTCGACCATCGAAGTCAACGCCGAAGGCCATGTTCTGGCCAACGGTCAGCGCATCAAGTAAATCGCCGTCAGGCGACATGGAAAGGGCGGGGCAATCCCCGCCCTTTTCGTTTGCGGCGGCGGATCAGGCGCGCAGCGCCGGCAGACCCACGCCGGTGGAATCGAACCCGCCATCCACGGCCACGATCTGTCCCGTCACGTAAGAAGCCTTTTCCGAGGCGAGGAAAACGATCACCTCGGCCAGTTCGCGTTCGCTGCCATAGCGGTTCAGCGGAATGGAATCGTGGTAGGCTTGGATGATCTCGGGCGTGTGCACGGCCATCGACAGCTTGGTCTTGACCGGCCCGGGTGCCACGCAGTTCACCCGGATGCCGTATTCCCCAAGTTCCGCGGCGTGTTGTTTCGTCAACTGGATCACCGCTGCCTTGGAGGTGCCATAGGCCACCCGCAGGGTCGAAGCGCGCAGCCCGCTGATCGAGGCGATGTTGACGATGGCGCCCTGGGTTTCCTTCAGATGCGGGGCCACCTCTTGCGAGCACAGAAACACACCGTCGAGGTTCGTTTCCATCACACGCCGCCACATGGTGAAATCGCAATCCGCGACGGGGCCGAACTCAGCCACGCCGGCATTGTTGACCAGCGCGTCGATGCGCCCGGCCCAGTCCATCGTCTCGCGCGCCATGGCGCCAACGTCCTGTGGGTTCGACACGTCGCGGACCAGTGGCAGCACGTTTTCGCGCGTGGCGGTCTGTTTCAGCAACTCGTCACCGTCGCGGTCCAGCATCGCCACATGCCAGCCGTTTTCCAGAAACAGGTCAGCGGTGGCCAGCCCGATGCCGCGCGCGGCCCCGGTGACAATCGCGCATTTCTTTTCCATGAAGTTCCTCCCTGAATTGGGCGCAGTCTACGCCCAAAGCAGCAAGGGTAAAGGCCTTCAGGCGCGCATCAGGTCGGGCAGGTCGCCGGTCAATCCTGCTGCCTCGCGGATAAACCCGCGCCGTAATCCAGGGGCGGCATTGATCGCGGCCATGCCGATATCGCGGCCCAGTCGCAACAGCGGGTTGTCATTGGAAAACAGTCGGTTGAACAGGTCGGTCGAGGCCGCAAGCGAGGCGGTGTCGAACCTCCGCCATTGGGCATAACGGTCCAGCACACCCGGCCCGGCGATGTCTTCGCCGCGCCGTACCGCATGGATGATGACATGGGCCAGCGCCGCGACGTCGCGCAGCCCTGCGTTCAGGCCCTGTCCTGCGATCGGGTGCATGCGATGTGCCGCATCCCCGACCAGCGCCACACGATCCGAAACGAAATCGTGCGCCAGAGACAGCGTCAGCGGATAGGTGAAACGCGCCCCCTCAAGTGAAATCTCGCCAAGGAAGTCGCCAAAGCGGGGTCGCAGCACTTGCAGGTATTCCGGATCGGGCAGGGCATTGATGGCCTTGGCCCGGCTGTCTGTTTCGCTCCAGACGATGCTGGACCGATTGCCGGTCAGCGGCAGGATCGCCAGCGGACCGGCGGGAAGGAACAACTGATGCGCAACGCCGTCATGTGGTTGTTCATGTGCAATCGCGCAGACCAGCGCGGTTTGCCCATAGCTCCAACCCATGCGGCGGATTCCGGCGCGGCGCGCGACGCCGCTGCGCTGTCCGTCGGCGCCCACGATCAGGCGCCCTTGCAGAACGGTGCCATCCGCCAACGTCACCGAGGCCCCGGAGGTATCGATCGCTTGCCCCGTGGCCAGCGTTTCTGACCTGTGGTCGATCAATTCGGACCCGGCCAGAGCCTCTAGCAGGGCGCGGCGGATATAGCGGTCCTCGACCATAAAGCCCATCGGGCCATCCTCGATCTCGGCGCTGTCGAAATGCAGGCCAAGAAACACACCGGCATCGCCAACCCGCCCGTCCGAGACCTTGATCTGGTTCATCGGCTGGGCATGGGCATCCAGTTCGGACCAAAGCCCAAGCCGTTCCAGCATGCGTTGCGACGACCGTGCAAGCGCGTAGGAACGCCCGTCGAAACCCTCTGCCTTGCGGCTGTTCAGCGGCAGGGCATCCACGACGCAGGACCGCAGACCGGCCTGGGCGGCGGCAAGGGCAAGCGCGGGGCCGTTCAGACCGCCGCCGATGATAATCAGGTCATACTTCATGAGCCGCAATATGGAGGCCCGCACGGGATTGTCCATGCGCCCGCCTGCCGCTACCGTCGGGGTCGCAGCGAAAGGGGAGGGCAGAATGAGCGACTGGACTGAAATGACCGCCGCGGATCTGGGACGTGGAATCGCGGAGGGCGCAATCGATCCGGTGGCGCTGGCCGAACATTTCCTGAACCAAATCAACACGCATCCCATGCGGGACCGAATCTATGCCCGGCTGACGCCCGATCGCGCGCTGGCCGAGGCAGAGGCCGCGAAAACGCGCGCGCAACTGGGTTTGCGCGTGCATCCTCTGGACGGCGTGCCGATCAGTTGGAAAGATCTATATGACACCGCCGGAACCGTAACCGAGGCGGGCTCGGGCCTGCTGGCGGGGCGCATTCCGGACCGGGACGCAGAGGTGCTGCGCAATGCCACGCGCAACGGCATGGTCTGCCTCGGCAAGACGCATATGTCAGAACTGGCCTTTTCCGGGCTTGGCCTCAACCCCGTAACCGCGACCGCCCCTTGCGTGAACGACCCCGAGGCTGTGGCCGGAGGGTCATCCTCTGGGGCGGCAGCCTCTGTTGCCTTTGGTCTGGCCCCGGCGGCGGTCGGCTCTGATACGGGCGGATCTGTGCGGCTTCCGGCCTGCTGGAACGATCTTGTCGGGCTGAAAACCACATCCGGGCGGCTCAGCCTGTCCGGGGTCGTGCCTCTGATCGCGCGATTCGATACGGTCGGCCCGCTGTGCCGCACGGTCGAGGACGCGGCGCTGATGCTGTCAGCGCTAGAGGGCGCTCCGGCCCCCGATCTGACCGGTGTGGACCTGTCTGGCCGGCGCTTTGCCGCGCTGCAAACCGTGGTCATGGACGATCTGGACGACGCCCCGGCGCGCGCCTATGCCACCGCACTGAACAAGCTGCGCGAAGCCGGGGCCAGCATCGTCGAGCTGGAGTTTCCCGAAATTGCCCGCCCCCATGCCGATTCCGGGATGCTGTACACAGCCGAGGCCTGGGCCACCTGGCGCGAGGCCATCACTTCGCAGCCCGATGTGATGTTTGCCCCGATCCGCGAACGGTTCGAGGCAGGTGCCGCCCATTCGGCGGCGGACTTCATCGCGGCTTGGCAAGGCATTGACGTCATGCGCGCCCGCTGGGCCGAGGTCACGGCGGGATTCGATGCGGTTCTCTGCCCGACGGCTCCGAATCTGCCCGAAAAGGTCGACAAGCTGATGGAGCTGGGCGACACCTATGTTCAGGCGAACCTGCGCACGTTGCGCAATACCCGGATCGGCAACCTGCTGGGCGGCGCCATCGTGACCTTGCCCACAGGCACGCCGTCCTGCGGGATTTCCCTGATGGGGGCACCGATGGGCGAACATCGCCTGCTTCGGCTGGCCGCCGCGGTCGAGGGCGCGCTGTCCGGTTAACTTTGGTTAATTCCGCGCGACTGCGGCTTTGACGTCACATCGGGGTTTGGCAGGTCCTTGATTCTGGACAGAACCCCCTGTTTTTCCGTATCCTGCGGCCAAACGCGGGGCACACGAATGATCCCGCAACTCTTGAGGCAGTTCCTATGTTCCCCGAGCGGTTTTCGAACCTACCGGCCTATGCGTTCCCGCGTTTGCGCGCGCTGTTGGATCACCACGATCCCGGCGGGCCGGCCCTGCACATGTCCATTGGTGAGCCGAAACATGCCTTTCCGGCGTGGGTTTCGGACATCATCGCGCAGCATTCCGGGGAATTCGGACGCTATCCGCCGAATGAGGGCACACCGGAATTGCGGTCGGCCATCACCGGCTGGCTGAACCGCCGCTATGGTGTGGCGCTGGATCCCGACACGCAGGTGATGAACCTGAATGGCACCCGCGAAGGGCTGTACAACATCGGCATGGCGCTGTGTCCTGAACAAAAGAACGGTGCGCGTCCGGCGGTCCTGATGCCGAACCCGTTCTATCAGGTCTACATGATCTCGGCGATTTCGGTCGCGGCAGAGCCGGTTTTTGTACCCGCAACGGCAGCGACAGGGCATCTGCCGGATTACGCGTCCTTGCCCGCTGATGTTCTGGATCGCACCGCATTGTGCTATATCTGCTCCCCTGCCAACCCGCAGGGAGTGATGGCGGACGAGACATATTGGCGAACCCTGATCGCCTTGGCCGAAAAGCACGATTTCCAGATCGTCGCCGACGAATGTTATGCCGAGCTTTACCGCGACACGCCGCCCACAGGCGCGTTGGAGGTTGCGGCGGCCATGGGTGCCGACCCCGAGCGGGTCTTGTCGCTGCATTCCTTGTCGAAACGGTCGAACTTGCCGGGCCTGCGTTCGGGATTCGTTGCAGGAGGGCCGCAAAGCATCGCCCGCCTGCGCCAGTTGCGCGCCTATGCCGGGGCTCCGGTGCCGCTGCCGTTGCAGCGCGCGTCCGAGTCGCTGTGGTCCGATGAGGCCCATGTGCGGGAGAACCGCGCGCTATGGGCGCCGAAATATGCGTTGGCCGATGAACTCCTAGGAGATGTTCCCGGCTACATGCCGCCGCAGGCCGGGATGTTCCTCTGGCTGCCGGTCGAGGACGGCGAGGCGGCGACACTGAAGCTTTGGACGGAAACCGGCGTGAGGGCATTGCCCGGCGCCTATCTTTCGCGCGACACGGCGGATGGAAACCCGGGGCAGGGGTATATCCGCGCGGCACTGGTTGCGCCCTTTGACGAAACAAAAGACGGGCTGATCCGCATCCGCGACTGCCTGTTTTCATAAGACCATAAAAACAAGAACGACGAGGCGAAGATGGCATCATTTCAGGCAAGGGGGCGGAATCCCCTTTTCGACACCAATACCGCCGCGACCCTGGAAAAGCGGGGCCGCGAACTGATCGGGCTGGGGCTGGTGGCGCTGGGTCTGATGGTGGCTGCGATGATTGCCTCTTATACGCCGGATGACCCGTCTTGGCTGTCGGCGACGGATGCGCCGGTGCAGAACTGGATGGGGCGGCTGGGTTCCTACGTGGCCGCACCGCTGTTCATGATCATCGGTCTGGGCACATGGGCGCTTGCGGCGGTTCTGTTGGCCTGGGGCGCGCGGATGGCCTTGCACAAGGGCAATGGGCGCGCCTTTTCCTGCCTGATCTTTTCGCCGATCTGGGTGGCGCTTTGTGCAGTCTATGCCTCGGGCCTGCACGAAACCGCCGACTGGACGCATAACTTTGGCCTTGGCGGCCTGTTCGGCGACATGATGATGGGGTCCGCCCTGACCGTGATGCCGTTTTCGCCGGGCACGGGCCTGAAGATCATGCAGCTTGGCCTTGGCGGCGGGATTCTCTTGATGGGGGCCTTTGTGCTTGGCTTTACCCGGGATGAGCTGAAGGCATTGGCGCGCTTTCTGGTTGTCGGCGTGGTCATGGTCTATGCAACGCTGGTGCGTTTGATGGGCCATGGTGCCAGCGGTGCTCTGGTCGCGGCACAACGTGTGCAGGCCGCCAGCGCCGAACGCCGTGCGGTCCGGGCTGAACGGCGTGCCGCCGAGGCTGCGGCCGCGGATCTGGTTGCCACGGCAGAACCTGCCCCGGTGGCAGTGCCGCAAGCATCGCGCATCCTGCGTGCCGACATGGGTGTGCCGCCATCGCCCGAGGCCGGTTTCCACGATTTGGAAGACGAGGATCTGATCGACGACGAACCGATGCCACAGGCTGAAAAGCCCGGCTTCCTGTCCCGCATGATCCGCCGCGCAGAACCCGAACCGATGCCGCAGCCGGAACTGGTCGAAGAGTTGTTCGACCATGATGTCGAGGTGCCCGGCGAGGATCGCATTCGCGCCAAGATCGCGCGGGCCGTCAAATCCCGCGCCACCGTTCTGCCCGGTCGCCAGACTCCGCATATCGCGGCGGACAAGCCTTTGACCAAGGGCCGTGGCTATGGACCACAGCCCATCGTGTTCCGGGACACACCGCGCGCGCCCGCCTTGCCGCCCGAGCCGCCGCTGACGGCTGCCGCGCGGCAATTGCCGCCTGAACCTCCGCTGACCACAGCTGTGCCCGTGCCATCAGTGTCGGCGGTGTCGGCAGAATACCAGCCGGCCCCCGAGCCAGAGCTGGAAACGGAATTGCCTCCAGTCGAGTCCGCGCCCCGCGTTCTGTCCCGTGCGCCCGCGCAGGAACCAGAGGTCGATACTCAGGTCTATTCGGAACTCAGTGATTTCGACGACTACGGCGAAGACGATGCCTACGATGATGGCTATGACGACCGCTATGACGATGGCGAAGCCGAGATGCTGACCGACGATTATCGGCCCGAGCCAGAGCCGCAGCCCGCGCCGCAAGCGCGCGCCGCCGTGCCGCTGCCCGAGCCCAAGAAGGTCGTCCAGCAGCCGGTGCGCAAACCTGTGCAACTGTCTACCCGCGCCAAGCTGGAGGCACAGCCCACCCTTGCCTTCGACGAATCCGAAGCGGAATACGAGCTTCCTCCGCTGTCCCTTTTGATGTCACCCGACCAGATCGAACGTCACATCCTCAGCGACGAGGCGCTGGAGGAAAACGCGCGGATGCTGGAAACCGTGCTGGATGACTATGGCGTCAAGGGCGAGATCGTTAGCGTCCGCCCCGGCCCGGTCGTCACCATGTACGAACTGGAACCGGCACCGGGTCTCAAGGCAAGCCGGGTGATCGGCCTTGCCGATGACATCGCACGGTCGATGTCGGCGTTGTCGGCCCGTGTCTCGACCGTGCCGGGCCGCAGCGTGATCGGGATCGAACTGCCGAATGACAACCGCGAGATGGTCTCCTTTCGCGAGATCCTCGCCGGGCGCGACTATGGCGATGGCAAACACAAGCTGCCTCTGGCGTTGGGCAAGGACATCGGCGGTGAACCGGTGGTGGCCAACCTTGCCAAGATGCCCCACCTGCTGATCGCCGGGACAACCGGCTCGGGCAAATCGGTTGCGATCAACACGATGATCCTGTCGCTGCTGTACAAGCTGCCGCCCGAAGACCTGCGGATGGTGATGATCGACCCCAAGATGCTGGAACTGTCCGTTTACGACGGCATCCCGCATCTGCTCTCGCCGGTGGTGACGGACCCGAAAAAGGCGGTCGTCGCCCTGAAATGGGTCGTGGGCGAGATGGAAGACCGGTATCGCAAGATGTCCAAGATGGGCGTGCGCAACATCGACGGCTACAACGGCCGGGTCGAAGACGCGCTGTCTAAAGGCGAAATGTTCAGCCGCACGGTCCAGACCGGCTTTGACGACGAAACCGGCGAACCGGTCTTTGAGACGGATGAATTCGAGCCCAAGAAGATGCCCTATATCGTCGTCATCGTCGATGAGATGGCCGACCTGATGATGGTTGCGGGCAAAGAGATCGAAGCCTGCATCCAGCGTCTTGCCCAGATGGCGCGGGCCTCGGGGATCCACCTGATCATGGCGACGCAGCGTCCCTCGGTCGATGTCATCACCGGTACGATCAAGGCGAACTTCCCCACCCGGATTTCCTTCCAGGTGACGTCGAAAATCGACAGCCGCACGATCCTCGGTGAAATGGGGGCCGAGCAACTGCTTGGCATGGGCGACATGCTGTACATGGCGGGTGGGGCCAAGATCACTCGCTGCCATGGTCCGTTTGTCAGCGACGAAGAGGTCGAAGAGATCGTCAACCACCTCAAGGCCTTTGGCCCTCCGGACTATGTGTCGGGCGTGGTGCAGGGCCCGGACGAGGAAAAGGCGGAGAACATCGATGCGGTGCTGGGGCTGAATACCGGCGGCAACACCGGTGGCGAAGATGCGCTGTACGACCAGGCGGTGGCGATTGTCATCAAGGACCGCAAGTGTTCGACCTCGTACATCCAGCGCAAGCTGGGCATCGGCTATAACAAGGCTGCGCGACTGGTCGAGCAGATGGAAGATGAGGGGGTCGTGTCGTCGGCCAACCATGTCGGCAAGCGCGAGATCCTTGTGCCGGAACAGCAGTAGGGGGCTCTGCCCCCGTCCCTGCGGGACTCCCCCGGGATATTTCCGGACAGAAGAAGCAAGGACGAGGGCGCCCATGGGGGGCGCCTTTTTCGTGTTTGTTGACGTGGAAAGACATGCAGCCTGAAGCGGCTGCGCTGAGCGAGGTTGATTTCGCGACCGGTTTTGGCGCTGTCTTTCAGGGTCAGGGTCAGGGTCAGGGTCAGGGTCAGGGTCAGGGTCAGGGTCAGGGTCAGGGTCAGGGTCAGGGTCAGGGTCAGGCGTCTGCGGGCGCCGCGCCCGGAGGTCTGGTGGTTTCTTGAGTGCGATCCAGTGCAGGAGTCGCGGGCGCGAGGCGTGGAGTGGTGAGGTATCGGGTCGGTTTGGCGGTGGGGGCGCGCAGGAAGAGAGGGCGTGCGGCGGGTCCAGCGCCAAGAATTTCGCCTTTGCTCCAGCAGGTCGCATGTGTTGCGTGGTTCGAAGACCGGACTTCCGGCCTCGTCACAGCATCGTGAGGCTGAATGCCAGCGTGATCTAAGCGGAACTGGCGCTGACAGAATGGGGTCGCAATTCGCATGTGCCAGTGCTGCATCGCGCAGTTGATCGAACGGGCGTCGCAGGTTCTGACCGTCCTTGTGAGTGTCGAGGGTATCGGGGCCATTCCCTGTGCAATCCGGCTTTTGGCCCCGCAGGGATGAGGCGCAGTCCTGAAAGGAGGCCTAGCCGCCCGCCCCGTGGTATTTGGTGGCGCGTTGCGGATCGGAGAGCTCCTGCTCCGGGACAATGGCGGCAAATCTGTGTCGGGCGGCCAAGAGGGAACCGATCGTTGCGGTTACGGGTTCAAACACATGGGATGGCACCCTTGATCGGTGGCCTTTCGCCGACGATATCAGGTTGAACAGGGGCTGCTATCGCATATCGCCGCCCCAGATGCCACATAAGGGGCATCCGAGCAGGAAGGAAACACATGATCCGCAGAGCTTTCACCGCTGGTCTTTTCGCCTTTGGAACCCTTGCAGCGTTGCCCGCCAGCGCGCAACAGCTCTCGTTGAACGAGATTTCGCGTTATCTGAACGGGATCACCTCGGCCACCGGCAGCTTTACCCAGATCAATGCGGATGGCACGATTTCGACCGGGACAATTGCCATCAAGCGGCCCGGCAAGGTGCGGTTTGACTACAACCCGCCGGAACGGGCGCTGGTCATGGCGACGGCCGGCGCCGTCTATATCCTTGATCGCAAGCTGGGCGCGCGTCCGGATACCTATCCGCTGCGCCAGACGCCTCTGTCGATCATCCTTGATCGCAATGTCGATCTGGGACGGGCAGGGATGGTCGTGGGGCACGGGTTTGACGGCACTGCGACAACGGTCACCGCGCAGGATCCCGACCACCCGGATTACGGGACCATCCAGATGAAGTTTACCGGATCGCCGGTGGAGCTGCGCCAGTGGATCATCACTGACGGCAACGGCACGCAGACCACGGTGATCCTTGGCGGGTTGCAGGCGGCGAACCTGTCCAACAGTGTCTTTTCGATCAACGACGAACTGTCCAAGATCAACCGCTGAAAAATGAAAAGGCGGCCCGGGAGGGCCGCCCTTTCCGCTAGCGCGCGGCGCGGCAGGAGCGCAGCTGTTGTTCGTAAAGAAGCGCGCGTTCGCCCACCTGGCTGGACACACGCATCAGCCACGACTTGGCATTGTAGCTGCCCCGACGATAGCCTGCGCGGCCTTCGTGATAGGCGAGGTACTGGCGACGCGCGTCCCAGAGCGGGATGCCAAGCTCATCCTTGGTGAGGTTCATGTACCAGCCCATAAAGTCGGTCGCGTCGCGGATATTGTCACGCCTTGCCCCGGCGCGCCCTTCGGCGGCAAGGTATTCCTTCCAGGTGCCGTCCAGCGCCTGACTATAGCCGAAGGCCGAGCTTTGCCGGCCCACGGGGATCACGCCCAGCCGATACTGGAACGGTGTCCGTGCATCGCTGTCGAATTTGCTTTCCTGATAGATCGTCGCCATTTGCACATGTACCGGCACGCCCCAACGCCGTTCGGCGCTGCGGAAGGCTCGATAATATCCGGGTCGCTGTTCGAGAATCGAACAGGCGTTGTCTAGGTTGCGCGGAGACGTGCCAGACCCGCCACCTCCTCCGCAGGAGGCCGCCAGAAGCACGATCACCAAGGCGCGAAGGACTCTGCTCATTTGCCACTCGCCTCGTTTTGTCTTTTTATTGAGGGCCATTTTAGCCGAAGCCGGCGGGCGAGGGAATCACATTTCCACCAGCCGGGCAGGTCGTTGCCGGTGTGTTTCGAGGGTGGCAGAGGAGGCGGGACTGCCTGTAAAAGGCACTGTTGGCGGGTGATTCACAGAGTGTTTCCCGCCAATTTGAGGCGAAAGTTGGACAACCGCCCGCCGGAAACGATACTAAGGGGGACAGGAAGAGGTCTGTCATGTTGCACAATCGCGCAAAATATCACCTGGGTCAGGTCGTCCGCCATCGCAAGCACCCCTTCCGGGGCGTGGTGTTCGACGTGGACCCCGAGTTCTCGAATACCGAGGAATGGTACGAATCCATCCCCGAAGACAGCCGTCCGTCCAAGAAGCAACCATTCTACCATCTGCTGGCCGAAAACGATCAGAGCTTTTACGTGGCCTATGTTTCGGAGCAGAATCTTGTTGCCGATTATTCCGGAGAACCGGTCGATCACCCGGACATTCCGGATCTGTTCGGCGCCTTCGAGGATGGCGCCTACGCGCTGCATTTCCAGATGAATTGAGGTTTGGGCGGGATGATCCCGCCCGTTTCGCTATCGGGGTCCGCCTGACCGGCGGCGCTGTGTCAAAGCGCGCTCCGCACCGCCGCAAGGAAGTCCGTGATCTCGGTCTTTGTGGTGGACCAGCTGCACACCAGTCGCCCAATGGCCGGTTCGTCCGCGTCCGAAGGGACTTGACCCCAGTAGTGATAGACGCCCCCCGCCGCCTTGGCCGCTTCGTGGACGCGCAAGGGGGCGCGGAAAAACAGCATGTTGGCGTAGCTGTCGTTGACGATGTCCAGCCCAAGCGCGCTTAGCCCCTCGGCAAGGGAGTCACAGCTTGTGTTGGCGCGGGTTGCCATATCACGCCAGAGGTCATCTTGCAGGTAGGCCAGCATCTGCGCCGCGACGTAGCGATGCTTGGAATACAGGTGCCCGCCGCGTTTGACCCGCAGTTCAAATTCCTGCGCCCGGGAAAAGCCGCTGCTGGCGGGGGCGTCGGGATCAAAGATCACCACGGCCTCGGCATCCATCAAGCCGTTTTTTGTGCCGCCAAATACCAGAACGTCTACGCCGATCTTCCACGACAGTTCGGCGGGTGTGCACCCCAGCTTGATGCAGGCATTGGCAAAACGCGCGCCGTCCAGATGCACCGGCAGGCCATAGTCCTTGGCCATGCTGCAAAGCGCGCGCATCTGGTCCAGCGAATAGAGATTGCCGCCTTCGGTCACATTGGTGATCGACACCGGCCCGCGCTGCGGCCCCATGACGCCTCGGTTTCCCTGACTTTCAATCGCCGCCCGCAGAATGTCGGGCGTCATCACGTCGCCACCTGCGACAAGTGTCAGCTTGGCGCCGCCGGTATAGAACTCGGGCGCGTTGCATTCATCCTCGTGGATATGCGCGTGTTCCGAACAAAAGACCGTCTGAAAGGGCGCGCAAAGCGTGGCCAGCGCCAAGGCATTGGCCGCAGTACCCGTTGCCAGAAAATAGACGGCGGCCTTCGGGGCCTCCAGTGTCTGGCGCATCAGCCGGGCGGCCTCGGCGGTCGTGTCATCGGTGCCATAGCTGGCTGCGTACCCGGTATTGGCCCGCGTCAGCGCCTCTAGGACCTGCGGCGGGACAGGGGATGCGTTATCGGAAGCAAAGTTCATCGCGGTTCCTCGATGATGTGGTCTTCCCAGTCGTCCTCGTCCACCTCGAACTCTGGCACGGTGGCCCCTTGCATGCTGACGCCCGCCGCGTGGACGGTTTCGGCTGTGCCGGAAATCAGCGGGTGCCAGTCGAACAGCGGCTCACCGTTCCACAATAGTTTGTAGGCGCAGGTTTCCGGCATCCAGTACAGGTTCTTTTCGATGTTCGCGGGGCGCAGCACGATGCATTCGGGAACGAACTGATGACGGATCTGGTACTGGGCGCAGCGGCAGGTGCTGTCGTCGAACAGGCGGCATGCGACGCGGGTCAGGGCGACTTCGCCGGTGTCCTCGTCTTCGAGCTTGTTCAGGCAGCATTTGCCACACCCGTCGCAAAGCGCCTCCCACTCGGCCTCGGTCATGTCGCGCAGGCGTTTCTTTTCCCAGAAACGCGGCATCAGGCCGGCACGTTCGATTGGATCGCTCATTCCGCGGCCAGGATTTCGCGCGCCTTCAGGCAGTCCGCGTCCATCTGCGCGATCAGCGCCTCCAGGCTGTCGAACTTCAACTCGGGGCGCAGATAGTCGACCAGCGCCACAGAGAGGGTGGACCCATAGAGGTCGCCCTTGAAGTCGAATAGGTAGGTTTCGATGTTGGGCACTTCGCCGTTGAACATCGGACGGACGCCAATGCTGGCGGCGCCGTGATAGCTGCCCTTGTGCGGGCCGTCGCGCACGTCCACCAAGACCGCGTAGACGCCAAAGCGCGGCGGGTGCAGGCCTTCGATCGACATGTTGGCGGTGGGAAAGCCCAGTTCTCGGCCACGTTGTTCACCGCCAATGACTTCGCCTTCGATCCGGTGCCAATGGCCCAGTAGGGTGGCGGCGTCGCGGGGACGGCCCTCGCTCAATGCGTCGCGGATCGCGGTCGAGGACACCTGAACGCCCCCGGTTTCCAGAAGTTCAGCCACGGTCACCCCGAATCCCAATTCCTCGCCAAAGCGTTTCAGATCGGCCACATGGCCCGCACGCCCCCTGCCAAAGCAGAAATCGGCGCCGACCACCACGTTGACAAGGCCAAAGCCCTTGCAAATGACGCGCTCGGCAAAGTCGCGCGGGGTCAGCGAGGCCAGCGCAGTGTTGAAGTTCAGCTGGTAAAGCCGTTCGACCCCCAGCTTTTCAAGCCGTGCGGCACGCGCTTCGGCGCTCATCAGTCGGAACGAAGGCGCATCCGGCGCAAAATACTGCCGCGGATGCGGCTCGAACGTCATGACGCCAAGCGGCGCCCCCGGCGCCGACCGGCGCGCAAGGTCGATGACGGCCTGGTGGCCCAGGTGAACCCCGTCGAAATTGCCGATGGCCGCGCTGGCGCCACGATCCTCGGCGCGGGTGAATTGATAGTCCCGAACGATCCGCATGGGCCATCCGTTACCGGCCCGCGCCCGCGCGTGCAAGCACCCCGCGCCATGGGGCTGGGTCCGGGTGGTCACATCAGCGCTTTCAGCCCGCTGGAGATGCGCGCGATCCCCTCGCCAATGCGTTCCGAGGGTATCGAACTGTAGCCTAGGCGGTAAAAATTGCGCGGCGCATCGGACCCAGAGAAAAATGCCACGCCCGGTTCGATCAGCACGCTTTGGGCGCGCAAGGCCTCAGCAAGTTCTGCGGCATCTACGCCTTCGGGGGCTTTCATCCAAAGACTGGAACCGCCATGCGCGCCGCGCCCGGCAACCCGCAGCCCGTGCTGAGCCACGGCGTCTTCCATGACGCGCCGCCGCGCCGCCAGTGCCTTGCCGATGCGGCGGATCAGGGCATCGTAGTGCCCAAGGCTGAGGAATTGGGCGGCGGTGCGTTGAACATGGCCGGGCGGATGCCGCAAGACGCTGGCACGCAAAGCGCGCGCCTCGCGGATGAATGGCGCGGAACCGACAAGATAGCCCAGCCTCAGCCCGGGAAAGAGTGATTTGGAAAAGCTGCCGACATAGATCACTCGTCCGTCTTCATCCAGACTCTTCAGCGCCGGGCTGGGTGGGGTGAGATAAGACATTTCGAACTCGTAGTCATCCTCGACGATCAGCGCGCCAAGGTGCGCCGCGCGCGTCAAAAGGGCCTGTCTGCGGCGCAGGGGCAGGGTGGCGGAGGTCGGGCATTGATGGCTGGGCGTGGTAAAGATCACCCGCGTTCCGGCGGGCACATGTTCGGGCGGCAGACCGTGCTCATCGACCGGGACGAGGTGCAACCGGCTATGTGCCTGCCGCAGGATCTGACGCAGGGCCGGATAGCAGGGGTCTTCGACCGCTACGTCGCGCCCGGCGGCAAGGATTTGCGCCGCCAGCCACAGCGCGTTCTGCGCCCCGAGGGTGACAAGGATTTCATCCGGGCGCGCAAGGATTCCACGGCGGGGCAGGGTGTGGCGCGCGATGAAACTGACCAGTTCGGGATCGTCGGCGTCGAATTGGTCTTGCGTCAGTGCGTCGAAGTTCCGCGCGCCAAGCGCTTGCATCGCGCAAAGCCGCCAGTTGGCGTGATCAAACAGGCTTGGGTCCGCCTGTCCGTAGATAAAGGGGTATTTATAATTGCGCCAGTCGGCGGGTTTGCTCATGCCCAGCGATGGACCATCGGCAAACCGTTGTGCCAGCGCGGCGTCCCAATCCACCCGTTCCTCGCGCGCGGGTGGGGTGCCGAAATCCGGCGGTTCGGGCGCGTTGTCCGAAACGAAATACCCGGACCGCCCGCGCGATGCGAGGTAATCGTTCGCCAGCAGTTCAGTATAGGCAAGCGTCACTGTGATCCGGCTGACGCCCAGATGCCGGGCAAGCTTGCGCGTGGAGGGCAGCTTTTCACCGCGGCGGAACCGACCTGCAAGGATGCCTTCGGCCACCATCTGCTGAATACGCGCCTGCAAGGTGCCTTGCGCGCTGGGTGACAGGTGGAAGGTTTCGACAGGGATCGCCATGCGCGCCAGATTAGGCTGGACTTATCCGGCGCGCAATCTGGACCGGTGTCAGGGGCTACTGCGTCGCCGGAACCCGGTCGCCAAAGATAGCCGAGCCGACCCGCACATGTGTCGCGCCAAGCGCAATGGCCTGTTCGAAATCGCTGCTCATGCCCATGGACAGGCCGCTCAGCCCGTTGCGCCCCGCGATCTTGCGCAGCAGCGCGAAATGCAGCGAGGGGGTTTCTTCGACCGGGGGGATGCACATCAGTCCGCGCAGGGGCAGGTCCATCTGGCGGCACTCTGCGATGAATGCATCGGCTTCGGCGGGCAGGATTCCCGCCTTTTGAGGCTCCTCTCCGGTGTTCACCTGCACAAAAAGCTCGGGGCAGTGACCTTCTTCTTGTGCAAGCCGGGCAATGGTCTTGGCCAGCTTGGGCCGGTCGAGGGAATGGATCGCGTCGAACAGATCAAAGGCCTGACGGGCTTTGTTGGTCTGCAAGGGGCCGATCAGATGTACGGAAACGCCGTCAAAGCGCGCCTTGAAATCCGGCCACTTGCCAGCGGCCTCTTGAACGCGGTTTTCCCCGAACAGGCGATGGCCCTCGGTCAGAACGGCCTCGACCCGGTCCAGCGGCTGCACCTTGCTGACGGCGATCAGCTCGACGTCTTCGGCGTTGCGTTCGGCCGCGGTGCAGGCCTTGGCGATCCTCGCGCGAATGTCGCTCAATCCCATGGTTCGTCTCCCCATGCCTCGATGAAGGGGGCAAGTTCGGTTTCGTACTTGCGCCAAGCCTCGCGCCGACCGGCGTGGATCGGCTGGCGGACCTGCATCAGGCTCAATGTCTTTACGTTCTGTTTCGAAGTATGGAAGTTCAGGCAGGCGTCCTCCCATTCCAGCCCGGCGGCGTCCACAAGGGCGCGGGCGTTGGGATCCGGGTCGGCCACAAGATCGTCGTACCGCACTTCGTGTATGCGGTCGGGAATGCGCGCCTTCCAATGCGCGACTGAACGGCGGAACATCTTGATGGCATCGGCGATGTCGGCCAGATCCGTGGCATACCGGTGCGTGCCCAGCTTGAAGTGGTTCTTATAGATCGACAGTGCCGTGTCACGCGGATCGCGGTGGACCACGATCAACCTTGCCCCGGGCAGGCCGCGCGCAATCAGGCCAAACACCATGTGCGTCTGGATCGACTTGTCGGTGACGACGCCCCCGGTCTGGCCGGTGTCACGGCGCACGAGGCGGGTGTAGGCTTCGGCCCAGCGGCCCAGCTTGGTCGACGACAGTTTTGCCAGTGGTGCCATTTTATGTGCCGGACCAAAGTGCATCACCGCCTGTTTCAGCGCATGGCCCATTTCGCCCCCGGCGTGGGCCTCGCTATGGCTGGCGATGATCTGTTCGACAAGCGTCGTGCCAGACCGGGGCATGCCGGTGACAAAAACCGCGCGGGGGGACTGTTCGCTGCCCAGCGTTGCGTAATCATCGGTTTCCTGTGCATCCAAAAAGGCGCGCCACTCGGCATCACGCTCTTCAGGATCAAAAGGGGCGAGCTTGCGTTGCAGGGCATTGGCCTTGTTCAGATAGCCAAAGACCTTGCCGGTTTCGCCGATCTCTTCCATCGCCTTGGCAAGGGCAAAGCCAAGATGCATCCGCGAGGCATCGGGCAGTTGGTCGTCCTTCCACAGGCCCAGCATGGTTTCGATCAAGGGGTCGCCCTTGGGCATTTTGCGGCCGGACCCCAGAACGCGGTAAATCTCGCCATCGCGCGGCACACGTTTGAGAAGGGCGCGAAGGATCTTTTCGGCCTCGTCAAACCGGCCGACATGCTGAAGGTAGACGGCCTTTTCACCGCGCGGCTGGTAAGATTGCGGTTCAAGCGCGATCAGCCGGTCATGCAAACCGAGGACGGCATCGGTGTTGCCAAGTCGGGAATGTGCCTCGATCGCGGCGTGAAGCAGGATTTTTTCGGCTGGCTTCTTTTCCAGTGCGCGTTGCAATTCGCGGATTTGTGCACGGGTGTCGCCGCGGGCTTCGGCGATGCGGGCGAGGTGGAAATGGATCTCTGCCGCCCCTTTGGTCGGTAGCAAAAGCGCCTTGAGCGTCCCCTCGGCCGGGGCCAGTTGCCCTTTTTCGATCTGGGTCAGGGCGCGGGCGAATTGCGTCTTGATCTGCTGGGGCGTCATGAAAGGCCTCTGGTCCGCTGTGGCGCCCGTTCAACCAAAAGAAAAGAGCGGACGCAAGCGCCCGCTCTTCCCTAAGCCAGTTGGCTGGTGTCCTTAGAAGGACATTGCCAGACCGAACGAGTAGCTCTCGTTGTCGCCGGTCACGCCAGCGAAACGACCGCCACCGATGCCGAAGACGGCCGGAGCAACGTCAGCCGACGAGGAGCCGTAGCCGAACTGAACCGACAGACCGCCGCCCAGATCGTAGTTGGCTGCGAGGCCGAAGCCGCTGTCGCTTGCCGAACCCGGGAAGCTGTACTCACCGTAGTTGGCCGACAGGGTCAGGGCGTTCATGGTGTAGCCCAGGCCCAGACCCCAGTGGGTCACGTTGGTGCCGGCGATGTCGAAGTCGGAGTAGTTCACGATCGCCTGGAGACCGTTGTCGAAGGTGGTGTCGAGGCTGATACCCCAGACGTCCACGTCCGCACCCAGGTCAACGGTCTGATAACCGATGCCGACGCCGAGGTCGAGGCCAGCCAGCTCACCCGAGTATTTGAAACCGATACCCCAGACCGGGTCGAAGGTGCCGGTGTCGTCGATCTCAGCCGAGATTGCAACTGCGAACGAGTCGTAGGTGTAATCGAAGCGAGCGATCTGACCGTCGTAGGTGCCGTCGAGGCCCGAGTTGAAGTTGAAGCCGGTGTGGGTGGTGTGGTCGTCAGCGATCGAACCGCCGATGCCAACTTCCTTCATGGCCCAGTCGAATGCACCGTCGGTGTCACCCATGGTCAGGGTTGCGCCGCCGTATGCGATCCAGACTGCGAAGTCGTCTTCGACGCGCGAAGCGATGCCGCCGGCTGCTTCTTCGAACTTCACCTTCGAACCGAAGGTCAGGCCGTTGTCTGCTTCGCCCGACAGGGTGAAGGTGACGTCGACGTCGGTGTGGAACTGGGCGGTGGCCAGGTGATCACCGTCGATGATACCCATTTCGGCTGCGCCGGTGACCTTCACTTCGGCCGCGGCGAAACCTGCGGAAGCAACCAGTGCGGTGGTCGCGAACAGGATCTTTTTCATTGTTTCCCTCATGTGTTCAAAGGCACGTACCAAGCCGATTGCCCGGCCTTGATGTGGTTTCTATGCGCTTTGGCGGGCGGCCAATGCAAGCCATCGGGAAATGTCGTCGGCAACAAGCAATCCAGTGATGCGTTATTGCCACAAGAGGATTTGCCGGGATCCATGTTTGTACGCCATAGCAGCGTCTTGCGGCATTTGTTGGGCAGAAACCCGCCGATGATCCGTGCTTGCCGCAGGGGGCCACCGCTTGTATGGAGGGCGGCAATGTTGTTGCCACAAGAGGAACTGTCATGACCACGTCGCGAATCCTAATCGGCAGCTCGCTGGTCGCGGTGATGCTTGTGACTTCGGGCTGTGGCTCGCTTGGCGGGAATGGCGAGCGCAAGCCCGTCCGGACCAAGACCAACGATGAGATCCTTGCCGATCTACAGGCCGAAGAAGGGGGCGCGCGCCCCAACGGGACGATCTGGGACATCTTCAAAAAGCGTGAGGATCCCGGCCGCGTCGGCGCGGTGAACCGTTACCTCTGGAATGCCTCGCTGGATGTTCTGGACTTTCTGCCGGTGCAGACGGTCGATCCCTTCTCGGGGGTGATCACCACTGGCTACGGAACGCCACCGGGCGGCGGTCGTGCTTACCGTGCGACCATCCTGATCAGCGATCCGGCGCTGGATGCGCGGTCGCTGAACCTCGCGCTGCACACACGCTCGGGCCCGGTGGACCCGGCCACGGTGCGCGCGATTGAGGATGCGATCCTGACCCGTGCCCGCCAGCTGCGCAAACAGGACAGCAAATTCTAATCCGCCTGTCGCGGACAGTTTTTCGAAAGGCCGGTGCCCGAAAAGGCCCGGCCTTTTTCTATGAGTGCGGAACCCGGGGCCGCCTAGTCCCGCACCGGGCGCGCGGTCTGGTCGCCCAGGTGTGAAACCCAGTTCAAGTGCTGCGGCAGACAGATGTTTTTCAGATCGTACTGCTGTTGCACCAGAGCCCGCGCATTGGCCCCTAGGCGGGCCCGCGTCGCGGGATCGTCCAGCAGGTCACAAACCCGGTCCACCAGTCCCGTGCGGTCAAAGAAATCGACCATCCACCCGGTTTCATCCTCTGTCATGACCTCGCGCACGGGGGGCGTGTCGCTGGCGACAATGGCTGCCTCGGCGCTCATAGCCTCGAGAAGCGACCAAGAGAGGACAAAGGGGTAGGTCAGGTAGACGTGGACACGGCTGATCTGCATCATCGCAAGGAACCGATCATAGGGAACGCGACCAAGGAAATGTACGCGGTTCCAGTCTGCGTCGGAAATCTGGTCGCGCACCTCGTCGATGTAGATCTGTTTCCATGTCTGCCCGTTCGGCGGTTTCGACCCATAAGACGTGCCGTCCCCGCCCAACATCACCACATGCGCTTGCGGTCTGCGTTTCAACAGGTCCGGCAGCGCGCGCATGAAGACATGGTAACCCCGGTAGGGTTCGAGGTTGCGGTTGATGAAGGTGATGACCTCATCATCGCGGGTCAGGACGGGACCGTTTTCTATGACCAGACGTGCATCCGGGTCAGGGCGCACAAGCGCGGTATCGATTCCGTCATGGGCGACGGTCAGGCGGTCCTGCCAGTGGTCGGGAAAGGTCGACGCCTGAAAGCGGGTGGGCGAAATGCCGGCGTCCATGACCTCTTCGTGCATGCGGTTGTTGAGGTTCTTCATCCGGATTCGCAGCTTGTCACCGGCCGGGTTCTTGCTGGCGAATTCGGGGTCAAAATCCACAAAGGGATGTTCGGTCAGGTGATACAATTCGCAATACAGGCCCAGTCGGGCCTTGGGCCAGACATCCTTGAGAAACATGCTTTCGCCCCAACCGTGGTGGGCGCAGATCACATCAGGTTCAAAGCCCTGTTCTTTCAGACCCAATGCGCCCCGATAGCAGGAGGTGGCGCGCAGCATCTTGGTTTCGAAGTCCGCCAGCCAGGGGTGAATGCCCTGCGTGCTGGCACCTTTGATCTCGTATGGGATGATGTGGACGCCCTGCCATGTCTGGGGCTTTTTGACCTTGCAGGTCAGTGCGACGACCTGATGCCCCTGCGCGGCAAGTGCCGGGGCAAGGTGTTTGTATTGGCCGGGAAAGTTCTGGTGAATCAAAAGGATTTTCATCTGCTCTGTCTCGAAGGTGCCTGTCCGCATTTTTGCCTTGTCCCGCGCCGGGGGCCAGACCTGTATTGCCGCAAACCACCTGCACGTGGCAAATCCAACCATGTAGTTGGGTAACAAGGCGGCGGTTGATGGTCAGGATCATCCTTCACACTGGGTTTCACAAGACGGGGACGACTAGCGCTCAGACCTTGTTGGAAACAGAGCGCGCGCGTTTGGCGCCGTATATGCGCATTGCCCTGCGTGATGACATTGGCGAACTGCCAGCCGCTGCGCGCGCATTTTCGCATGACCCTGGGCCGCAGAACTTGAGGAAGTTTCAACAGGCGGCAGATCAGGCATTTTCCGGCATCGATCCGGATGACTTGCGCCCCATGGTTGTATCTGCGGAGGACCTTTCCGGTGCTCCGCCGGGACGCCAAAAGGTGCGCGATTATTCCGCCGCAATATCGCTGGCGGGTGTTCTTCGGGATGCTCTGCGGGCGCGAATTGGTCCGTAGGCAAATATCAGTTTCGTCTACACCACGCGCGAGGCCGCTACCTGGCTGGCCAGTCCCTGGTGGCAAAACCTGCGCGTGACCCGGGCGGTCTACAGCTTGGAAGCCTTTGCCGAAACCTATGCGCAGGCGGCTGACTTTGACCTGATCTTGCGGCAGGTCAGCTCTGCCGTGCCGGATTGCCGGGTCGAAAGTGTCGCGTTGGAACAGGTTGGAGCAGTCCCCCTGGGGGCAGCGGCGGCGCTGCTACGCCTGGCAGGAGTGCCGGAGCGGGTGTGGCCCGAATGTGCGCCTCGCCTGAACATGCGCCCGGCTCTGGGCCTCGAAGAAGTTTTTCTGGCGCTCAACCGCAGCGGTTTGCCCGATCCCTATGTCAAAGAGGCGAAAAAGGCGATGTTGCGCAAGGCCCGGCGCATCCGCCGTGGGGCTGCCAGTTGCTGACCGGGCGCCGTGGTCTGGACGATTCCTCTCGTTCCCCCTATCACCGCGCAAAACCAAGCCGCGTTCGAGGATCCCAGATGTCGCGTTACGACCCCGCTACCATCGAGCCAAAATGGCAAAAGGCCTGGGAAGAGGCCGAGACCTTCAAGGCGCGCCGGACCGGCGACAAGCCAAAGTATTACGTGCTCGAGATGTTCCCGTACCCATCGGGCCGCATCCATATCGGCCATGTGCGCAACTATACGATGGGCGACGTGATCGCGCGCTACAAGCTGTCGACCGGCCATAACGTGCTGCATCCGATGGGGTTTGACGCCTTCGGGATGCCGGCGGAAAACGCCGCGATGAAATCCGGTGGTCACCCCAAGACATGGACCTACGACAACATCGACACCATGGTCGGCCAGATGAAGCCGCTGGGTTTTGGCCTTGACTGGTCGCGCATGTTCGCCACCTGCGATGTGGATTACTATGGCCAGCAGCAGGCGCTGTTCCTGGATTTCCTCGAAAATGGCTTTGTCTACCGCAAGAACGCGGTGGTGAACTGGGACCCGGTCGACATGACGGTTCTGGCCAACGAGCAGGTGATCGACGGCAAGGGCTGGCGCTCGGGGGCCGAGGTCGAACGGCGCGAGTTGACCCAATGGTTCTTCAAGATCTCCGACATGGCGGGCGAATTGCTTGACGCCATCGACGGGCTGGACGAATGGCCCGCCAAGGTCAAGCTGATGCAGCAGAACTGGATCGGGCGGTCGCGCGGGTTGCAATTCGCCTGGGATCTGACCGAGCCGACCCATGGCATCGACAAGATCGACGTGTACACCACGCGGCCCGACACGCTGATGGGCGCGTCCTTCCTTGGCCTGTCGCCGGATCACCCGCTGGTCAAGGCGCTGGAGGCGGACAACCCCGAACTGGCCGCGGCCGTCGGCGAGATGCGCAAGGGCGGCACCACCGAAGAGGCGCTGGAAAAGGCCGAAAAGCTGGGCTTTGACACCGGGCTGAAGGTCAGGCACCCGCTGGACCCGTCGTGGGAGATCCCGGTTTGGGTCGCGAACTTCATCCTTATGGACTATGGCACCGGCGCGATCTTTGCGTGCCCGGCGCATGACCAGCGCGACCTTGATTTCTGCCGCAAATACGATCTGCCGGTGATCGACACCTTCACGGCGCTTGAAGACCCCAAGCCGGTCGACACCGAGGCCTTTGTGCCCGCCAAGACGGAACAGGTGAAATGGATCAACCATTTCGCCGGTCTCGACGTGGCCACGGGGCAGGAAGCCGTCGACACCACCATCGACTGGATGGAGGCCAAGGGCCTTGGCAAGGGCGTCGAGAAGTTCCGCCTGCGCGACTGGGGCCTCAGCCGTCAGCGCTATTGGGGCTGCCCGATCCCGGTTGTGCATTGCGATGACTGCGGCGTGGTGCCGGAGAAAAAGGAAAACCTGCCAATCGTTCTGCCTGACGATGTCAGCTTTGACATCCCCGGCAACCCGCTGGACCGCCACCCGACGTGGCGCGATTGCGCCTGCCCGAACTGCGGCAAGCCGGCGAAACGCGAAACCGACACGATGGACACTTTCGTTGACTCCTCGTGGTATTTCGCACGGTTCACCGCGCCCCACGCCGACACGCCCACCGACATGGAAGACGCTGCCTACTGGATGAACGTTGACCAGTATATCGGCGGCATCGAGCACGCGATCCTGCACCTGCTGTACTCGCGTTTCTTCGCACGGGCGATGATTGCGACCGGCCATCTGCCGGAAACCGCGGCCGAACCTTTCAACGCGCTGTTCACGCAGGGCATGGTGACCCACGCGATTTACCAGACGCAGGGAGAGGATGGTCGCCCCGTCTATCATTTCCCCGAGGATGTGGAACTGAAAGACGGCAAGGGTTTTCTCAAGGACGGGACCGAGGTGACCATCGTCCCCTCGGCCAAGATGTCGAAGTCCAAGAACAACGTCGTGGACCCGATGAACATCATTGCCACCTACGGTGCCGATACGGCCCGTTGGTTCGTGCTGTCCGACTCGCCTCCGGAGCGCGACGTGGAATGGACCGCCTCGGGCGCCGAGGCCGCCAGCAAGCACCTTGGCCGCGTCTACCGGATCGCCGCAGAAATCGCCGCCAGCGATGCACCCTCGACCAATGAGGACGCCGCCCTGCTGAAGGAAATGCACAAGGCGATCCATGACGTGACCATGGGCGTCGAGAGCTTTGGCTTTAACGCCGCCATCGCCAAACTTTATGCCTTTACCAACACGCTGGCGAAATCGCGCGCGGGCAAAGAGGTCAGGACACAGGCCGCCAAGACGCTTGCACAGCTCATGTCGCCGATGACGCCGCACCTCTCCGAGGAAATCTGGCAGTTGCTGGGCGGTGACGGGCTGATTGCCAATGCCCCTTGGCCCAAGGCTGACGAAAAGATGCTGGTCGAGGATACCGTGACCCTGCCGATCCAGGTCAACGGCAAACGGCGCGGCGAAATCGAAGTGCCCAAGGACCTGCCCAAGGAAGAGGTTGAAAAGCTGGCACTGGCGCACGAAGCTGTGGTGCGGGCCCTCGACGGGGGCCAGCCGAAAAAGCTGATCGTTGTGCCGGGGCGAATCGTCAATGTGGTCGTGTAACCGCCGAACCTTCCTCGTCAGCCCGCTGGCGCTTGCCGCTTGCGGGTTTACCCCGGTCTACGGGCCGCAGGGCGGGGGGACGGCATTGCAGAACGCCGTCACGCTGCCAGAGCCTGCAAATCAGGCGAGTTATGCGTTTAACCGCCGGTTCGAAGAACGTCTGGGCCGCGCCGGTGCAGGCGCGCCCTACAGCCTTGATCTGCGCATCCAGACCGATGAGCAGGACATGGGCTCGACCTCGGCAGGCAGCACGACGCGGTATAGGTTGGTCGGGCGGGTGTTCTATTCGCTTGTCGACACGGCCACCGGCCAGACCTTGTTCGAAAGCCGCACCAATGCTTTCACCGGGTATTCCACCACCGGGTCCACTGTGGCCACGCGGGCGGCGGAAAACGATGCCCGTGGGCGATTGATGGTGTTGCTGGCCGATCAGGTCATCGACGGGCTGCTGTTGTCGGGTGTCACCGCCCCATGAAACTGTCGCCGCGCGACGCCAACGGGTTCTTTCGCAAACCCGATCCCGCCATTGCGGGCCTGCTGATCTATGGCGAAGACGTCATGCGCGTCGCGATGAAACGGCAAGAAGTGATCTCGGCCATCGTCGGCCCCAACGGCGAAGAGGAAATGCGCCTGACCCGCCTGAACGGCGGCGATCTGCGCCGCGATCCCGCGCAGCTTCTGGATGCGGTCAAGGCGCAGGGCTTCTTTCCCGGTGCCCGCGCCGTTCTGGTCGAAGAGGCGGCGGACGGCGTGTCCGAGGCGATGAAAGCAGCGCTTGCGGACTGGCGCGAGGGGGATGCCCAGATCATTGCCACCGCCGGCTCTCTGACTGCGCGATCGTCGTTGCGAAAACTGTTCGAGAACGCGAAAAACGCTTATGCGGCGGCGCTTTACAATGATCCGATGGGCCGGGCCGAAATCGAATCGGAATTGGCCCGGGCCGGGTTGAAAAACATCGACCGCGAGGCGATGGGCGCGCTGGAACACCTGTCTCGTGACCTGACGCCCGGGGATTTTCGGCAGACGCTGGAAAAGATCGCGCTTTACAAGTTTCAGGACGAGGCACCGCTGACCCCGGACGAGGTGGCGCTGAACGCCCCCGCTTCGGTCGAGGCGCAGATCGACGAGGTCTTTCACGTGCTGGCCGAGGGGCGCACCGGCGACATCGCCCCGGTCATGCAGCGCCTGACCGCACAGGGCGTCCAGCCTGTTACGCTGCTCATCATGGGAATGCGGCATTTCCGGACGCTTTTTGCCATTGCCTCGGCCCCCGGTGGGCCGGCGCAGGGCATCGGCAAGCTGCGCCCGCCGATCTTTGGTCCGCGCCGCGACCGGATGTTGCGTCAGGCGCAGAACTGGTCGTCCTCGCGACTGGAAGAGGCGCTGAAACTGTTGATGGACACGGACCTCAAGCTGCGCTCGGCGGGCCAAAAGGCCCCGCAGATGGCACTTGTGGAACGTGCGTTTGTGCGGCTCGCCTACCTCGGGCGCGGCTGACGGTTACCTTGGGAGGGGATCAATGACTTATACGGTTTATGGCGCGGTGCGCAGTCGCGCGTTCCGCGTGCTCTGGTTGCTGGAAGAGCTTGGGGTGCCCTACAATCATGTGCCCGCTGCTCCCAGATCGCCCGAGATCCGGGCCGTCAGCCCGCTGGGCAAGGTGCCCGTGCTGAAGGATGGCGAGGATGTGGTGCGGGATTCCACCGCCATACTGACCTATCTCGCGGACAAACATGGGGCCTTAACCCACCCGGCGGGCACGCTGGAGCGGGCCCGGCAGGATGCGTGGACCTTCCGTATCCTCGACGAAGTGGAATCGCTGCTCTGGACGGCCTCCAAGCACAGTTTCGTCCTGCCCGAAGAAGAGCGTGTGCCCGCAGTCAAACCTGCCTGTGCCACGGAGTATGCGCGCAACATCGCAGGCATCATGGCCGAGGCGGAGGGCCCCTGCCTGATGGGACAGGAACCGATGGTGCCGGACCTGATCCTGGCCCATTGCGGGAACTGGGCGCAGGCCGCCAAGTTCCCGGATGGTGGTGAAACCTTTGTTGCCTATCTGGCCAATTTGCGCGCGCGGCCCGCTTTTCGAAAGACCGCCGGGCTGTAGGCGGGGCGCCAGGGGCGCAGTTGATGCGCCCCCGAAAGCCGTTCAGGCCTTGTCCGAGACGTTTTCCTTGAACGCCTTTTCAAAGGCAGCCTGCTTGTCCGAACCGGCCTCTGTCTGGAATTTGTCCTTCCACTCGGAATAGGGCATTCCGTAATAGATCTCGCGGGCGTCTTCCTTCCCCATCTCGATGCCCTTTTCATTGGCCGCTTCCTGATACCAGCGGCTAAGGCAGTTGCGGCAGAAACCTGCAAGGTTCATCAGGTCGATGTTCTGTACGTCCTGACGGTCTTCCATCAGGTGCTGGCGCAACCGGCGAAAGGCGGCGGCTTCGATCTCGATACGGGTCTGGTCATCCATCTGTGTTTCTCCTTTTAATCCGCGGCGGCGGCCAGCGCGCGTTCCAGCAGGGGGGCCAGTCGCGCTGCCCAATGCCGTTGGCCCACCTCTTCCTCGATCAGGTCATTCCGGACCTCGATCAGGGTGTTGTGTCGCTTGTCCTGCAAGGCGTGGCGGTCCAGCGCGTCGCCGGGCAGGTGGCCGGGATAGGGTTCATTGCGTCCCACAACCAGATCGGGTTCTGCCTGCAACATGTCAATGAGCGGATCGGACAGGCGCGCGTCCCATGCCGCATGCAGGATGCCCACGTGCCATGGCCGTGGCGGTCTGCCGTGCAGTTGGGGCGTAAAGGAATGGATCGCCACGATGGCCACATCCTCATGCCGGGCAGCCATTCGTGCCAGCGCGTCGTGATAGGGGCGGTAATAGGCAGCCAGCCGACGTTCCTTTTCTTCGGCGCCGGCGTGGCGATTTCCGGGAATGACAGAGCCGTCATAGAGCTTCATCAGCAGGGTGGGGTCGTCTTCGCCCCGGTTCGGATCGATCACCAACCGCGAGAAATTGGAAAGGACCACCGGCGCGTCCAGAAGTTCGCCCAATTCCCGCGCCACGCCCGCCGCGCCCACATCATAGGCGATGTGCCGGGCCATGTCGGACACCGGCAGCCCCAGCGACCCGCCCAGATCCGGCGGCACCGTGTTTGCGGCGTGGTCGCAGGTGATCAGGAAACGGCTTTTGCGGCTTTCGCCGATGATCTCGCAGGGGGAATATGTCATGGTCTCGTCGTCTTTGGCCCGCTACACATATGCCAGTTGCACGGCAAAGGGAAATGCGGGATAACCCCGATGTCGTTAGCGGTAACGCCGCGACTGCAAGGATAGGCGCTCTGGTTTGAGAGGCGCCGGACCGCCACCGCCGCTCGGGCAGGGAGACTGACATGAAACGCGACCGTAACGTCAAGATCGTGGCCACGCTTGGCCCGGCATCCAATACCTATGAGATGATCCGGGCCCTGCACGAAGCAGGGGCCGATGTCTTTCGCCTGAACATGAGCCACGGAACCCACGAGGAAATCGAAGAACGGCACAAGATGATCCGGCAGGTCGAGAAGGACCTGGACAGCCCGATTGCCATCCTTGCCGATCTTCAGGGCCCCAAGCTGCGCGTTGGCGAATTTGCCAATGGTTCGGAAGAACTGGAATGGGGCGCGCAGTTCCGTCTGGATCTGGACCCGACCCCGGGTGACGCGACGCGCGTGCAACTGCCGCACCCCGAGATTTTCGCGGCTCTCACCGGTGGGTCGCACCTATTGGTCAATGATGGCAAGATCCGTCTACGGGTTGCCGACTGTGGCAAGGATCATGCCAATTGCATCGTCGAGGCGGGCGGGACGATCTCGAACCGCAAGGGCGTGAACGTGCCCGACGTGGTTCTGCCACTTGCCGCGCTGAGCGAAAAGGACCGGCGCGATCTGGAATTCGCCTGTGCGCTGGGGGTCGACTGGATCGCCCTGTCCTTCGTGCAACGTGTCGAGGACGTGGAAGAGGCGCGCCGGCTGGTCTGGGGCCGGGCCGCGATCATTTCGAAGATCGAAAAGCCCTCTGCGGTGGACTGTTTCGACGATATCCTCGAAGTTTCGGACGGGATCATGGTTGCCCGTGGCGACCTTGGGGTCGAACTGCCGGTGCAAGCGGTTCCGCCGATCCAGAAACGCCTTGTGCGCAAGTGCCGCGCGGCGGCCAAACCGGTGATCGTCGCGACCCAGATGCTGGAGTCGATGATCGAGTCGCCCATGCCGACGCGGGCCGAGGTTTCGGACGTCTCCGGCGCGATCTATGAAGGCACCGATGCGATCATGCTGTCGGCGGAATCGGCAGCGGGCCAGTACCCGATCGAGGCTGTGACCACGATGAACAACGTGGCGGTTTCGGTGGAAAGCGACCCGACCTACCGCGACGTGATCGAAGCCTCCCGCACTGCGGTTCGGACCTCGGTTGCCGACGGCATCGTCGCCGCCGCACGCGAGATTGCCGAAACCACGGACGTCAAGGTGATCTGCTGCTTTACCTCCTCGGGGACCACGGCGTCGCTGGTGGCGCGGGAACGCCCGCGCGTGCCGGTCATCGCGATGACCCCCATGCGTGGCGTGGCGCGGCGCCTGTCGCTGACGTGGGGCACCCAGACCGTGATGACCGGCGAATTGGAACGCTTCAAACAGGCGGTGGTCAATGCGGCGCGGGCTGCGCGGGCGCAGGGCTATGCGGGTGAAGAGGACCAGATCGTCGTCACTGCGGGTGTGCCGTTCAACCAGCCGGGAACGACGAACATCCTGCGCGTCGCGCCCTGCAACGAACGTTTGATCTATTCCACCGACCCGGAATAACCTGATCCCCATGAGGGGAGCGGGACATGGAACCTGACGTGATGCTGGTGACCGGCATGGGGCTGTTGGTGCTGTCCCTGCCGTCGATCGTATCCGCATGGGCCGACAATCGCGCGCCTCGTGTGGGGGCGCTTGTCTTGTTGGCGGGCGGCGGGCTGGTTGTCTGGGCCTTCCGCGAAAAACCGGGCGGCTATCGCCCGGCCGACATCCCCGACGTCATCTATTCCGTGATCGGGCAAATGCTGCCCTGATCACGCCGTGCCCTCAGTCGCGGTCAGGGTCGCCGTCCAGTTCGAGGTCAGGCAGCCCTTCGCGCGACAACAGAACCGCAACCGGGCGCACCTGCGGTATATGCGAGCAGATGATCATGATCGACACCATGATCGGCACGGCAAGGAACATTCCGACAATCCCCCAGACCGCTGCCCAGAAGGCGAGACTGGCAATGATGCCAAAGGACGACAACCGCAGCGTCTTGCCCAGCAACAGCGGGTCCAGCACCTGACCAACGGAAAACTGGATCACGGTGACGATGGACAAGATGATTACACCGGTAAACGCATCGCCCGTCTGAACGTAGCTGACCAGCGCCACGATCACCGTGGCCACGATGGAGCCGATGTTGGGGATGAAATTCAGCACGAAGGTCAGCACAGCCATCGGCATCGCAAGATCCAGCGAAAAGGCGGTCATGACCGCGTAGACCAGCGCACCGGTTACCGTGCTGATGACAAGTTTGACCACGAGGTAACGGTTCACCCGGTGAATGATCGAAGAGATGATGCGCTCGGCCTGCCGGGCACTGTGTTCGTCCCCCATGAGACTGACCAGTTTGGTCGAGAACCACAGCCGCTCAAGGAACATGAAGCCGACGAACAGCGTAACCAGCACCGCACCCGACACGATGTTTCCGGCCTGACCGGCGAGCGAGGACAGGTAGGGGCCGAATTGTATGCTCTGCATCCAGTCCAGCACGGCGGTTTCCACGTCCTCGCCCATCCAGCCAACCAGATCGGCCACCGTCTGTTGTACAGGACCGGTATATTGCAGCGTGGTCACGACAACCGTGTTCGCCTGCGCGATGATGATCAGCGACGCCGAGATCAGGATGGTCGCGATCAGCATGACGGCAAGGATCGAGGCGATCCAGATCGAGACCCGGGCGCTTCCGATCCGCAGACGCTGGAAATAGTTGATCGCGTCCGAGGTCAGCGAAAACAGCATGATCGCGATGGCCAGCGAAATCAGCAGGAACTTTGCCTGCACCAGCAGGAAGAGGATCACCGCAAAGGCGATGATCCCAAGGAACCACGTCTGGGCCTTGCGGATGTCGGCGATCTCGGGGCGCGGGTGCTGGTCTTTCTCGGGCAGATTGGGCATGTGGTGTGGCAGCGGCTTTGCGGTTGTTTATGTCCTGAAGGCAGTCCGGCAAGGATAGAGAGGGTGCCCCCGACGGGCAAGGACACCCGGCGCAGGTTCGGCCCCGCCAATTGGTGCTTTCGATGCCCTCTGCGCAGGAAATGCTTGCCAAATGTGCTTATGGCTCCTATACGGCGCGCTCACCCGCGCGGCCGGCCACGAGTGGCATGCCGAGTCGCGCCAAATAACGGAGAGCAAAATGCCCAAGATGAAGACCAAGTCGAGCGCGAAAAAGCGCTTCAAGGTGAGCGCCAAAGGCAAGGTGATCACGGCCCAGGCGGGTAAGCGCCACGGCATGATCAAGCGCACCAAGAAATTCATCCGCGACGCACGCGGCACCACTGTCATGAGCAAGCCTGACGCGAAGATCGTCAAGCAGTTCATGCCCTACGACCGCTGATAGGAGTATATAGAGATGCCCCGTACCAAAGGCGGAACCGTCACCCACGCGCGTCACAAGAAGATCACGAACCAGGCCAAAGGTTACTACGGTCGCCGCAAGAACACCTTCAAGGTGGCGGCGCAGGCAGTCGACAAGGCCAACCAGTACGCGACCCGCGACCGCAAGAACCGCAAGCGCAACTTCCGCGCGCTGTGGATCCAGCGGATCAACGCCGCTGTCCGCGCACATGACGAATCGCTGACCTACTCGCGCTTCATCAACGGCCTGACGCTGGCCGGTATCGAAGTGGACCGTAAGGTTCTGGCCGATCTGGCCGTGCATGAGCCCGAAGCTTTTGCTGCCATCGTCGATCAGGCGAAAGGCGCTCTGCCGGCATAAGCCGCAGACAACGCATCCAATCCAAAGGCCGCCGGATCCCCGGCGGCCTTTTTCGTTTGCGGGTAAGGGAGGCGGTGGTGTTAGGCCGCCGCGGTCAGGTTCGCCGTCAAATGCGCCGGGGCAAACCGTTTCAACCCGTCCAACAGGTGGCGCCGCCCGCTCCCCGTGGCGGGTTCGTAAACCGTAAGCCGACATCCGTCCGCGGTTTCGATTGCAAGGTTGGTCCGCAACCTGCGCCGGATCGGCAGGCCGACACGGGAAACCACCACGTATTCGTCCCGCCAGCCGAGCGAGGTGATCTCTGGCCAGCGCGCAGAGCGACCGCCGAACGGCGAACTCAGAAACAAGCCATCCGGGCCAAGTGACAGCCGCTGTTCCCCGGTTGACGTGACAAAACCCGCCAACACGAGCGCTGAGGGCAGAAACAGCACGGCAATGACGTCGGCAGCCAGCGGATCAGTCACCAAGGGCGGAAACCCGGCGAGCCTTGGCCCGAATCCGTCGAGGGCAAAGAAGCAGGTCAGCGCCGAGGCGATCAGCGCGACGATGTCCATGCCGATCAATGCGGTTCCGGGGGTGATGCGTAGCGTGATTGCGCGCATCCCTTCGGGCGGTTCGATCAAAGGGGCATCATGGGCGCGGAGCATTGCCCATAGCATCAAACCCAGCCCCGCAAGGGCCGAGGATGCGGCAAAAATCAGGGGTATTCCGACAGCGGTCAGCCACGCCCCACCACCTAACCCCATTCCGGCACCAACATATGCCAAAAGCCGAAACCAGAGTGTTTTCATCCCATGGCCGGGGTAGCCCCGCCCCCCTTGTTTCCCTAGCGCCCAACGTTAGCTGCGCGGTGCGGTTCCAGCCTTGAGGAAGGTCAAAGGCGCACAGACAGGCGGAAAGGCGTTCCTTTGCACTTTCTTTCTCAATGTCTTGCGGCCAAGCTGATCCAGCCCTGCCTGAAAGGTCTGCGCCCTTGTGTGAAATTGATCCCTTTCGCCACCATCCAAAGCTGCGCCCGCTGGTCAAACCTCCGGCAGAGTCCTTCTTTCTGGATATGCACCCGGACCGGGTGAGAGCCATGGCGCGGGAAAATGGCCTGTCAGATGACTGGATCATGGACGACGATGAACGCGACGCGGACCGGGCCGCCACAATGGCGGAACGGTGGGGGCGGGATTTGTGGGTCTTTGGCTACGGGTCGCTGATGTGGGATCCGGGAATCCGCTTTGCCGAGGTGCGGCGCGCCTTTGCGCGAGAGGCGGCGCGGCGCTTTATCCTTTATGATGTCAACGGGGCGCGGGGAACACAGGATGCGCCGGGGCTGATGGCGGCGCTGGATGCGGGCGAAGGCTGTCACGGGCTTGTGTTCCGCATCCCGGCGGCGCGGCTGGAGTCCGAGACTTTCAGCCTGTGGAGCCGCGAACGGATCGCCCATGCCTATCTCAGCCATTTCATCGAGGTCCAAACCGACTTTGGCCCCATCGAGGCGCTGACTTTCATGGCCAACCACGACAGGCCTTCGATCCGGGGCGATCTGACCCATGAGGAACAGGTGCAACTGATCGCGACCGGGGTGGGCCACCTTGGCACCAGCCGCGATTACCTTGAGAGCCTTGCCACGCATCTGGCGGAATTCGACATCGACGATCCCGAAGTGACGCGGCTTTTGGCGGATGTGCGCAGCTACGGGGCACCCTGAGGCGACCCAATCAGACGGTTGCAAACCGGGCGAGGCAAGGCTAACCCCACGCGGGCAAGCCTGAGGGACCGGACATGGAAGATCTGCGCCAGAAATACATCGACCTGATTGCCAACGCCGGCGACGAAGCCGCGCTGGAAGACCTGCGGGTGGCCGCGGTAGGCAAAAAGGGCGAGATCAGTCTCAAGATGCGCGAACTGGGCAAGATGAGCCCGGAAGAGCGTCAGGTGGCCGGCCCCGCGCTGAACAAGCTCAAGGACGAGATCAACAGCGCCCTCGCCGCCAAGAAGGCCGCTTTGGCGGATGTTGCGCTGGAAGAGCGGCTGCGCTCGGAATGGCTGGACGTGACATTGCCGGGCCGCCCGACGCGCCGAGGCACGATTCACCCAGTCAGCCAGGTCATGGACGAGATCACGGCGATCTTTGCGGATCTGGGCTTTGCCGTGGCCGAGGGCCCGCAGATCGACAGCGACTGGTACAACTTCGACGCACTTAACATCCCCAGCCACCACCCGGCCCGCGCCGAGATGGATACGTTCTACATGCACCGCGCCGAGGGCGACAATCGCCCGCCGCACGTGCTGCGTACCCACACCTCGCCCGTCCAGATCCGCCACATGGAGGCGCATGGCGCCCCGTGCCGCATCATTTGCCCGGGCCGTGTATATCGCGCCGACTATGACCAGACCCACACGCCGATGTTCCACCAGTTCGAAGGGCTGGCCATCGACAAGAATATTTCGATGGCGAACCTGAAATGGGTGCTCGAAGAATTCGTAAAGGCGTTCTTCGAGGTCGACAACGTCGAGCTGCGCTTCCGCGCCTCGCATTTTCCCTTCACCGAACCGTCGGCCGAAGTCGATATCCAGTGTTCCTGGGAGGGTGGCGTGCTGAAAGTGGGTGAGGGCAATGATTGGCTCGAAATCCTCGGGTCGGGCATGGTTCATCCCAAAGTGCTGCAAAACGCAGGCATCGATCCGACCCAGTGGCAGGGCTTTGCCTTTGGCGTTGGGATCGACCGGATTGCCATGCTGAAATACGGCATCCCCGACCTGCGCGCCTTCTTTGACAGCGACCTGCGGTGGCTGCGCCACTACGGCTTTGCCTCGCTGGATCAGCCGACAACCTTTGCGGGTCTGTCGCGCTAAACGCCGCTGACGCGTCCGGTCGAGGCCGGACGCCAGTTTGATCCAATAGGAAGGGCATGCTTGTCGTGCCGCATGTGTGGTTGCTAGGCTACCTCCAGATTCAATCTGGAGGCGTTTTTCGTGCGATTTGTTTTCTCGCTTTTTGCCATGCTCATTGCCCTGCCGGTTCAAGCGGTTGAATTCACCCCCGAGCAATGGCGCGGCAAGACCGTGCTGCGCATGACCGGGATCATTGAAAACGGCGATCTGGCCAAACTGCAAGCGGTGGTCGACAAGGCCGAGACCTTTCCGCATGGTCTACCCGTCCTGCTGCTGGACAGCCCAGGCGGTTCCGTGGGCGAAGCGATGCGGATCTCAGAGTTCTTTGATACCACACCCTTCCATACCGTCATTCCCGATGGGGCACGCTGCGCTTCGGCCTGTGCTTCGCTGGTCTTCATTGGCGGTCAGATCAAAACGGTCGAACATTTCGGCTCCCTTGGGCAGCATTCCTGTTCCAAGGACGGTCAGCCGGTTCCCGAGTGCAACGAAATCCTCGCCCAACATGCAATCGCACATGGCGTTTCGCACGGCAGCGTTGCTGCCTTCGTTACCTATACGCCCCCGGATGAATTGCTCTGGTTTTCACGGCAGGACAGCGACGGCTGGGGGCTGACCCGCTACCCGGGCACAGATGAGGTCGGATTCGCCAAGAGCGAGCCGCGCGCAATCCGGCAACTGACGGGCAAGACACCGGCGGCGCAGGAACTGTGGCGGCTGGACCTTCGGAAGGACGGGTACGAGGCCTTTGTCCGCGTCGGAACGGATGCGGAGCGCGAATTTGAAATGAACCTGTTTTGCGACACGGAACACCCGGGGAGCCTGTTCCTCAGCCTTGAAATCCACGGCCCGGCAAAGATCATCGGCGGTGCGGTGCGCGAGGTCACGATCTCGACCGATGTGTTTTCGGTCGGGCCTTCCCCCGTGGACGTCGTACAGGTCGACCGGCAGGCCTCTGAGATTCTGTTCGAGGTGCCGGAAGTCTACACAGATGCCTTGCTGACCAAGGCCGACCGTCTGGAATGGACCATCAAGGTCAAACCGCCCTACGAGGATATGTGGGCCAAGACCAGCCTTGCCGACAGCCGGGTCAATCTGCGCTTTGCTGCCGATCACTGTGTCAACGGAACCTGATGACCGGGGCTATGCGGACGCATATCCGCATGGCACACTTATGCATCTTCCAAAACCGGAGACCAGCCATGTTCCGCGCCCTGACCCTTGCCAGCTTTCTTGCCGCGCCTGCCCTTGCCGATGAGGTCTGGACCAGCGACATGGGCGACATCATCTATGAAACCGACACGCAGGGGGCGGCGATCCTGTCCTTTACCAATGTCGACGGCTATCGGGCCATTGTCGTGGTCCCCGGACTGGCCGGGAACTATGACAATCGCAGCGTTCATGATGGGTTTTGGATGGGAGAAGGCGCGGGCGATTGCCTGAGCTCGATGACCCTTGGGGCCCAGTCGGGGCATCAATGGGGGCAGGCGTTGATCAGCTTTGACCGGCCGTCGTTTCCGACCTCTTTCACGCTGACCTTGGGCGATTGTTTCGGGCCGCTTGCCCATTCGATCCGGGCCGAGGCGCGCTGATCTGAATCATGTCTTTGTTTTCGCACGAAAACCGCGAGCGCAATGCCGAAACGCGGCGCGTATTCGCGGCCTTTGAACTGGCCCATACGATTGTGGATTTTCTGGCGGCGTTCAGCTTTCTGGCCGGATCGATTCTCTTCTTCTGGCCAGCATGGGAAACCCCGGCGATCTGGCTTTTTGTGGTCGGATCGGTCTTTTTCGCCGTCAAGCCGACGTTGCGGCTTGTCCGTGAACTGAAACTTGCCGCCATGGGGCGCGAGCAGGATCTGGCTGACAGGTTCCGGGAATGATCCATGTCGCTGGCTGACCCTTCGGTGCCGCGGACGGTGCGGCCCGCAGGCCCCCGCCGCGCTAGGCCTTGATTATTCCCGCAGCGTAAGAGGTGACACATGTCCAGACTGCTGATCCTGAACGGTAACCCGCTTGAAGTGATCGCGGCCGGTTCGCCCGACTATGCGCAGGTCTTTTCGCAGGTCTTCCGCGCGCTGGACCCCTCGGTCGATCTGGATGTGCTGAACCCCAACCACGAACCGCTGACCGATGACGCGCTGGAGTTCGTGGACGGCGTGGTCTTTACTGGGTCATCCACGGTCTATGCAGCCGATGCGCCCGAGGCTGAGCCGCACCGCAGGGCGATGGAGCAGGTCTTTGCCCTTGGCCTGCCGGTCTGGGGGTCGTGCAATGGAATGCAACTGGCTGGCGTGGTGCTGGGCGGCAAGGTCGGTGCCTCGCCCAAGGGCGTCGAGATCGGGTTGGGCCGGGCGCTGACCTTGACAGAGGCGGGGCAGGGGCACCCGATGATGGCGGGCCGCAAGCCGGTCTTTACCGCCTGCACCATCCACCGCGACGAGGTGCAGGCGCTGCCCGCGGATGCAGTCCTGTTGGCGACGAATGATCACAGCCCGGTACAGGCCTTTACCGTGTCCAAGGGCGGGGTGGATTTCTGGGGTACACAGTACCACCCCGAGATCGCACCGCCGCTGATTGCCGATGCCCTGCGCCGCCGCGACGGCGACGCACAACTGGCGGAAGACATGGACAACGCAGAGTCCGATCCCGATGCCGCAGCGCGGCTTGGCGCTGCGCCGGGGGATCTTGATCTGCCGGTGCGCGCCATGGAACTGTGCAACTGGCTGGCCCATGTTCGGGCCCGCAAGTCCGGCGCACAGGCCGCCTGATCGCGGGCCGCGATCCAGATGTCGCGGCGAGGCCTCTTTTCACCCCCCGGTCGATCCGCTAAGGACGGCGCGACGTGACGGATAGACGGGGCACGACGCGATGAAATTCACCTTCTCCTGGCTCAAGGAGCACCTGGATACACAGGCCACGGTCGACGAGATCGCCGAGGCGCTCACCGATCTCGGCCTTGAGGTCGAAGAGGTTGTCGATCCGGCAAAATCGCTGGCCCCCTTTACCATTGCCAAGGTGCTGGAAGCGGAACAGCACCCTGATGCGGACCGCCTGCGGGTCTGCAAGGTGATGACCGACGAGGGCGAAAAGCAGATCGTCTGCGGCGCGCCGAACGCGCGGGCAGGGATCACCGTGGTTCTGGCCAAGCCGGGCGACTACGTGCCGGGCATCGACGTGACGCTGTCGGTGGGCAACATTCGGGGCGTCGAGAGCCACGGCATGATGGCCTCGGAGCGCGAGCTCGAGCTTTCGGACGAACACAACGGCATCATCGAGCTTGCCTCGGGCGAGGTCGGGCAAAAGTTCACCGACTGGCTGGCGCAGAACGATCCGGCCAAGGTCGACCCGGTGATCGAAATCGCGATCACGCCGAACCGGCAGGATGCGCTGGGCGTGCATGGCATCGCCCGCGATCTGGCCGCGCGCGGTCTGGGCACGCTGAAGCCGCTGAAACAGGAAAAGGTCGCCGGACAGTTCCCCTGTCCCATCGGCGTTACGATCGACGCGGATACAGCAGGTGAGGGTGGCTGTCATATCTTTGCCGGACGCCTGATCCGAGGCGTCAAGAACGGACCCAGCCCGCAGTGGTTGCAGGACCGTCTAAAGGCCATCGGTTTGCGCCCCATCTCGGCGCTGGTCGATGTGACCAACTTCTTCACCTTTGATCGCAACCGTCCGCTGCACGTCTTTGACGCGGACAAGGTCAAGGGCGGCGCGCTGCGCATTCACCGCGCCAAAACGGGTGAGACACTGACGGGGCTGGATGAGAAGGAATACAGCTTCTCCGACGGTCAGGTGGTGATCTCGGATGCCGAGGGCATCGAATCCATCGGCGGTATCATGGGCGGTCTTGCGACCGGCTGCACCGAAGAGACCACCAATGTCTTCCTCGAAGCTGCCGTCTGGGACCGTATCCAGATTGCTCACACGGGCCGCGCGCTCAAGATCAACTCGGACGCGCGTTATCGCAACGAACGCGGCATCGACCCGGCCTACAACATGCAGGCCATGGAAGATGCGGCGCAGATGATCTTGGATCTTTGCGGTGGTGAAGCCTCCGAAATCGTGTTCGCAGGCGAGGTGCCGGACACCAGCCGCGCTTACAAGCTGGACACGGATCACGTTGTTTCGCTGGTGGGCATGGAGATCCCCGCCGACGTGCAGCGCCAGACGCTGGAGGCGCTTGGCTTTGTCATGGACGGCGACATGGCGCAGGTGCCCAGTTGGCGCCCCGACGTTCTGGGCGAGGCAGACCTCGTCGAGGAAGTGGCGCGTATCGCCTCGCTGACCAAGCTGCAGGGCAAGCCCCTTCCGCGCCTGTCCGACGGTGTGCCGCGCCCGATCCTGTCGCCGATGCAGGTGCGCCAGCGCACGGCGCGGCGGACGGTTGCGGCGCTGGGCTACAATGAATGCGTCACCTACAGCTTTATCGATCAGGCCGCGGCGGCGCTGTTTGACGGCGGTGACGATGGGCATATGCTGGCAAATCCGATCAGCTCGGAAATGAGCCACATGCGGCCGGCATTGCTGCCTGGCCTGTTGCAGGCGGCAGCCCGCAATCAGGCGCGCGGGTTTGCCGACCAGGCGCTGTTCGAGGTTGGTCACGTCTTTGACGGGGGCGAGCCGGGCGAACAGCATCTTCAGGTGGCTGGCGTCCTGATTGGCCGCACCGGACCCAAGGACGTGCATGGCGCCTCGCGCCCCGTGGATCTGTATGACGCCAAGGCCGACGCCGAGGCCGTGCTGGCCGCAATCGGCGCGCCGGCCAAGATGCAGGTGCTGCGCGGCGGTGAAAGCTGGTGGCACCCGGGCCGTCATGGCCGCATGTGCCTTGGCCCCAAAAAGACGCTGGGCGTCTTTGGCGAACTGCATCCCAAGGTACTGGACGCGCTGGACGTCAAAGGCCCGGCGGTGGGCTTTGTGATTTGGCCGGAACAGGTGCCGATGCCCCGCAAAAGCGGCGCGACCCGCCCTGCGCTGGTGCTGAACGATCTTCAGTCGGTCGAACGTGATTTTGCTTTTGTGGTCGATGCGGATGTCGAGGCGCTGACACTGGTCAACGCGGCGGCCGGTGCCGACAAGGCGCTGATCGAGGATGTGCGCGTCTTTGACGAATTCATCGGCGGCAGCCTTGGCGAGGGCAAGAAATCTCTGGCCATCACCGTGCGTCTGCAACCGACGGACAAGACGCTGAAGGAAAAAGACATCGAGGCGGTTGCCGCGAAGATCGTCGAAAAAGTGACCAAGGCCACCGGCGGTACGCTGCGCGGCTGAACCCAATCAGATGCGCGGCGGGGGACGATCCGCCGCGCATCCTTTCAGGCAAGCTCAGTTGCCTGTCTTGCCTTTCCCCATGCCCTGACCTTGACCCATGCCGCGGCCGAAATCCGCGGTGGTGACGGCCCCGTCTTCGTCGCGGTCCATCTGGGTGATCCAGGCCTTTGCGCCGTCGACGAATTCGGCAAGGCTGACCCTGCCGTCCTCGTCGGCATCGTTGCGTTCCAAGAGCATGCCATCGGCAGCGCGCATCATCGCGCCTTTGCCGTGACCGCCGTTTTCTGCCATGTCGGCCTCGCGCGCGTCATCGAACAGCACGTATTCCTCGGCGTCGAGGAAGCCGTCTTCGTTGCTGTCGAAAGCGGCAAAGACATCGGCCCGCCTTGCGGCGGCTTCTTCGACCGTGACTTTGCCGTCGCCGTCCAGATCCCACATTTCAATGAAATGTGCGCCGGGCTGGCCCTGTTGGGCAAGCGCCGGAACGGCAGTGAGGGTGAGGGCGAAAGCAAGATACCTGATCATCGGGTCCATCCGTTGGTTGAGTTGATAATCATATAACGGAGTTTGAATGTGACCCCGTCGCGACAGCCTGACGCAGGGCGTGGTTCAGGCGGCCGCCAGACCCTCGTCAAAGGCGGCCAGCGCCTTGGAGGCATACATCAGGCCCGGACCGCCGGACATCTGGATTGCCGTTCCCAGGGCTTCGACCATTTCTTCGCGCGTGACGCCCGCGCGGTGACAGGCCCCGACATGACTGGTGATGCAGTCTTCGCACCGCAGCGCCACGGCGATGCCGAGGGCGATCAGTTCCTTTTCCTTGTGGCTGAGCACGCCGTCGGCGCTGGCCGCCTTTTCCATCGAGACAAATCCGGCGAAGGTGTCGGGAATGGCTTTGCGCAGGTTGCGCAGGTTGTTGCGGGTCTCGGCGAATTTCTCGGTAAAGGACATATCGGTCTCCTGAGATGTTTATGGCGTCTCATGAGCACGCTGTGCCCGTGCCTGCCTTGTGCTGGATCAAGCCGTGGCGGGATTATCCTGGGGTCTACGCGGACCGGGAAGGGGGGCTCTGCCCCCCGCGCTGCGCGCTCCCCCCGGGATATTTCGGGACAGAAGAAACGGGGGCGTTGCGGCCAACCGAAAACGGCCCCACGCGGGGGCCGTTTGATGTACAATGTATCGAGGGGATCAGCCCAATAGGCGGCGGGCGATGACCTGCGCCTGAATCTCGGCCGCGCCTTCAAAGATGTTCAGGATGCGGGCGTCACAGAGGATGCGGCTGATGCTGTATTCGAGGGCAAAGCCGTTGCCGCCGTGGATCTGGAGCGCGTTGTCCGCATTGGCCCAGGCCACTCGGGCGCCAAGCAGTTTTGCCATACCGGCCTCGAGGTCGCAGCGGCGGCCGTCGTCCTTTTCGCGGGCGGAGAAATAGGTCAGTTGCCGGGCGATCATGATTTCCACCGCCATCATGGCCAGCTTGCCGGAGACGCGGGGGAAGTCGATCAGTGATTTGCCGAACTGTTTGCGGTCGATCGCGTATTGCATGCCGACATCCATTGCCGATTGCGCCACGCCGATGGCGCGGGCCGCTGTCTGGATGCGGGCGGATTCGAAGGTTTCCATCAGCTGTTTGAAACCGTTGCCTTCTTCGCCGCCGAGGAGGTTCTCACCCTTTACGTGGAAATTGTCGAAACCGAGTTCATATTCCTTCATGCCGCGATAGCCGAGCACCTCGATTTCGCCGCCGGTCATTCCTTCGGTCGGGAAGGGGGTTTCATCGGTGCCGGGGGTCTTTTCGGCGATGAACATCGACAGGCCCTTGTAGTTGTCCGTCGCCGGATCGGTGCGGGCCAGCAGTGTCATGATATGGGTGCGCGCCGCGTGGGTGATCCATGTCTTGTTGCCGGTGATCTTGTAATCGCCGTTTTCGTCCTTGACCGCGCGGGTACGCAGGCTGCCCAGATCCGAGCCGGTGTTCGGTTCGGTAAAGACGGCGGTGGGCAGGGTTTCGCCCGAAGCCAGGCGGGGCAGCCATTTTTCCTTTTGCTCGTCTGTGCCGCCCGCGAGGATCAGTTCGGCGGCGATTTCAGAGCGGGTGGCGAGGCTGCCGACACCGATGTAGCCGCGCGACAGTTCTTCGGAGACCACGCACATCGAGGCCTTGGACAGGCCAAACCCGCCGAGGTTTTCCGGGATGGTCAATCCGAAGACCCCCATTTCGGAGAGTTCCTCGATGACCTCCATCGGGATCAATTCATCCTTGAGGTGCCATTCATGGGCGAAGGGTTCGACCTTTTCTACCGCGTAGCGGCGGAACTGGTCGCGGATCATCTCCAGTTCTTCATCAAGGCCGGTGCGGCCGACAGTGACCTCGGCCTGACGTTCCTGCATCAGCGTCACAAGCCGTGCGCGCGCGCCGGGATTGTTGCCGTGCTGCATGAGGTGTTCGACCGTCGGGGTCAGCATGGCGCGGCGTTCGTCCTGATTCAGGCCCATGTCCGCAAGGCGCACGATTTCGCCCTGGTTCATCTGGATGCCGCCATGGATCTGCGAAAGGTATTCGCCGAAGGCGATCTGGTGCAGCAGCTGTTCGACTTCGCCGAAATTCCCCTCGGCGTTCAGCTTTTCGGCCCAGGCCTGCATCTGGCGCAGCGATTCGACATAGGTGGCCAGCCATGCCAGCCCATGGGCGGCAAACTGGTTTTCTTCTATCAGCGCGCCGGAGACCCGCCCATCCACCAGAACCATCTGGCGCACGTGGCCCCGTGCGGTTTCGAGGATGGACTCGACGGGGGCCACGGCCTCGCCGGTGAGTTTCAGAAGATCGGGCAGAATCACGCTGCCAAGGCTCAGGTCTTGTCCGTCATGCGCCATGTACCGGGTCCTCTCATGCTGCGCGGGCCGCCCGGGGCGGTCCCACCGTGCCAATGTATCGTTTTACCTGTCGTGGGCGGGGAAAGCCCCGCGCCCGTTGTCCCGATGGTCCTAACTACTTTGCAGGTGCAGCGCAACAAAAATACCTTGAGTGCGGCGGAGTTGTTCATTTATTGCGCGTCGCAAATTTGCGTGCGCCGGTCAAACGGCGTGATATGAGGCGATCATGCCTGGATTGCTTGCTGACCTCCCGCCCCTGATCCTGTTGTCTGCCGTAGGAATTGCGCTGCTTGCCGGTGTGATCAAGGGGCTGGTGGGTTTTGCAATGCCGATGGTTCTGATCTCGGGATTGGGCAGTGTGATTTCGCCGGAACTTGCGCTAGCGGGGCTGATTCTGCCGACACTGGCGACCAACGGGTTTCAAGCCATGGCGCAGGGACCGCGGGCCGCGTTCGATTCGGTTATGCGCTTTCGGGTGTTTCTTGGTGCCTTGCTTGTCCTGTTGCTTTTGTCCTCGCAGTTGGTGTCGGTCCTGCCAACGCAGGTTCTGTTGTTGATGATCGGCGGGCCGATCACGCTGTTCGCGCTGTTGCAACTGGCGGGATGGCAGCCGCGCGTCGGCGGTGAGGGGCATCGCGGGCTGGAGATTGGCATCGGCGGCATTGCAGGGTTCATCGGTGGGCTGTCCGGTGTCTGGGGGCCGCCGACCGTGGCCTATCTGACCGCCATGGGCACCGAAAAACGAGAGCAGATGCGGGTGCAGGGGGTGATTTACGGGCTGGGGGCGGTGGCCCTGACGGTCGGGCACCTTGGCTCGGGGGTGCTGAATGGACGGACGGTCTGGTTGTCGCTGCTGTTGCTGCCGCCTGCCTTGATCGGCATGTGGCTGGGCGGACGGGTGCAGGACCGTATTGACCAGCAAGCCTTTCGGCGCGCCACCTTGGTTGTACTGCTTGTCGCGGGCTTGAACCTTGTCCGGCGGGCCTTACTCTAGACCGCATGACGCAAGAGGATTGGCCAGCGCGGGTTACGCGGCTGGTGGATGAAGAGGTCGAGGCCTTCGCGGTGCATACCCGCGGAGACAGGATGTTGCTGCAAGAGTTTCGGAGTATGCGGGTGCGTCGCCCGCGTCCGATCACCGTGAACTTCAGCGGAGGTCTGACACAGACCTGCTATAGCGTCACGCGGTCAGACGGGGCCTATTCCGTGCTGTTCCTTCCGCGCGCGGGGTATTTCACGCTCTGCGTCGACAGCGATTTCGGACCGCTGGACATTGGCGTGCACGGGCCAGCGCTGGGCTGTTTCGCTTCGGTCTGAGGCTGATCAGCACCGGTGGCTGTTCTGTGTGTCCGCAAGCAACCAGACCATGCGGTCAAGGAACCAGAGTTTGCCGCCCATCGTCAGTGCCAGTCCGGCAAGCGCCAGTCCCGCCTCATACCGCCATAGCCCCAGAGCCAGAGGAATTGTACCGGCTGCGGCAACGCTGTTGAGGATCAGGGCTGCACGCGCGTGGTGTGCGGGAATCGGCGTTGTCTTGCGGGCAAGCCAGATGCGCTCTCCCAATACGCCGCGGGACATCCAGCCGTTCAGGTGACGTGGTTCGGGAAAGAGCCGGGGGTTCAGCCATGTCCATAGGACCAGCCCCAGAAGGGCGGCCCATGTCCAAAGGCCAAGACCAGCCCGCAACCACAGCGTCAACGCCAGAAGCGGCAGAATGGTTACACGGCTCCACCCGCTCCACGGATTGGCATGGCGGGCCCAGGTTCGGTCGTCCATGCCCATAAGCCGTTCGGTCAATTGTCCGATGTCCATGACGACCCTTTGCGATGGCGCTATATGACCGGGGAAAACCGGTACGATCAGTCCCCGAGCGGGGTGAACTATATCATGGTTTCGTCTGAGGAGGAGGGATGGTGGAGCCTAGGGGGATCGAACCCCTGACCTCTACAATGCCATTGTAGCGCTCTCCCAGCTGAGCTAAGGCCCCATTCCCTGGGTGGCGCCATGGGCGCCGTGCGGGGGTGATTACGCCTTGCCACGGGTGGGATCAAGCGGAAAATTACAGCGCGGTACGATTTTCCTCATGCGCCCTTACGGCAAGTTCGCCAAGGCCCCCGACAACGAAAAACGCCGGTCGGAAACTCCGACCGGCGTTGCTGTCTTCCGCAAGTTGCAGAAGGTATCAGGAATCGTCGTCTTCGTTCGAGACGTCGGTAATGTCGTCCAGCGAAACGTTGTCGTCGTCCTCGTCCTCGAGCACATCGTCATCGTCGAGACCGACATCAACATCATCGTCATCATCGATCAGATCGACGTCATTATCGGACTGCTTGGCCTTGGTGCTGGCCGCATCTTCGTTGTCGGCTGCGATCATGCTCCGCTTGCCGGTGTCGAGGTTCACAACCTCGCCGGTATAGGGGCTGACGATCGGGTCGCGGTTCAGGTCATAGAAACGCTTGCCGGTGGTGGGGCAGACACGCTTGGTGCCCCATTCTTCCTTGGGCATGGGTGATCCCCTTCAACTCTCAGTGTCTGTCGACAATCCGTGCCCCCTGCCATATCAGTTGGCGGATGTCAAAAGTTTTAGCGGCAGGTCACGGGACAGGGGGCATATGGGGCAGATCACCTTGGCTGGCAACCCTCCGATTGCGGTTGCCCTGCGACGGTCGGCGCGGGCGCGCCGGTTATCCTTGCGGATCTCGCAACTGGACGGGCGGGTGACGCTGACCCTGCCGCAGGCCGTACCCGAAAGCGAGGGGCTGGCCTTCTTGCGGTCCAAGGAAAACTGGCTGCGCGGGCATCTTGCGGGCGTTTCCGGCCCGGTGACGGTCGCCATGGGCGCCAAGCTCCCGGTCGAGGGGGTGCTGCGCGAGGTGCGCCCCGGGAGCGGGCGGCAAGTGCGGCTGGGGGACGGCGGGATCTATGTGCCGGGGCCGGAGGAGCGCGTGGCCGCGCGGCTCAAGGGTTGGTTGCGCACGCAGGCGCGGGACCGTCTGTCCGAGGCTTCGGACAGATATGCGGCGCGTCTGGGGCGAGGGTACAATCGCCTCACCCTGCGGGACACACGGTCGCGCTGGGGCTCCTGCACCCATGATGGCGGACTGATGTATTCCTGGCGTTTGATCCTCGGTCATCCGGAAGTGCTGGACTATGTTGCCGCGCATGAAGTGGCGCATTTGCGGCACATGGACCATTCTGCTGCGTTCTGGCGGCAGGTCGAGGCGCTCTATGGCGATTGGCGTAGTCCGCGAAAATGGCTGAAGGACCACGGTGCGGAATTGCACCGGTACAAGTTCGACTAAGACGTCAGACGCTGCGCGCCAGTTGAACCCCGGCAAAGCGCGGGTCACGCTCGGTGGCGGCAATACCTTCGTGATAGCCGCATTGGGCGCAGATCGCCGCCCCACTGCGGGATGGCTTGGCCGGGGGTTGGATACGCTGTGGTTTGCGCCGTTCCTTGCCGTCCCATGCGGGGGCAACCTGTTTTGGCGTTTCGTCCGGTTGCGCCGGACGGGGTGCCGCGCGCAGGGTGCGGGACGCGCGCAACTGGCGCTTCATCTCTTCGCGGCGCTTGTTCAATGCGCGTTCCTTGTGGATGCGCAGTTTCTCGGGATTGTGCCAGCACAGGGCGTCATAGGCTTCGTTGATCCGCGCCAGACGCCGGGTGGCGGTTTCCACGTCGCCGCCCAGTGCGTCCGGGTGGTTGGCCTTGACCAGTCTGATCCAGGCCCGCCGCACCGTCGCAAAATCATCCTCATGCGTGACACCAAGAACGGCATAGGCGGTCTGTGGCGCAATACGGGTCATGTCCTGTCCTCGGGTTGGTCCTGTTCGCTGGCACCTGCTGTCCGGTTTCGCAGACAGTGAGAATACCGTTCAATATGTAGATAAATTAGCCCCGTATCTTTTTCATCTTGTTTCAATCCGAAAGGTTAAGACGGGGGCGCCATTGACCTTGGTGGCAAATGTGATCACAAGCACGCCATGCAAGCCGTTCCCCGCACCGAAGTCGCCGCATCTGCCCATGACCGCGTCTATCGCGGGCTGCGCACGCGCATCATGCACGGGCAGATCGCGCCCGGTCAGCCGCTGACCTTGCGCGGGATCGGGAAAGAGTTCGACGTCTCGATGACGCCCGCGCGCGAAGCGATAAACCGACTCGTGGCGGAGGGGGCGCTGACCATGTCCACCTCGGGGCGGGTTTCCACGCCCGAGCTGTCGAATGAACGGATCGAGGAACTGGCCGCGCTGCGGGCCTTGATTGAGGTCGAACTGGCATCGCGCGCGTTGCCGCGGGCGCATATCGCGCTGATCGATCGGTTGCAGGCGATCAACGCGACCATTGCGGACGTGGTCTCGAACCGGGACTCCGTGGGCTATATTCGCACGAACCTTGAATTTCACCGCACGCTGTACCTGCGGGCGCAGGCCCCCGCGATGCTGGCCATGGCGGAAACAGTCTGGCTGCAACTTGGGCCGACCATGCGGGCGCTCTATGGCCGCCTGCGCCGCAGCGAACCGCCGCAATACCATCGCCTGATCATCGCCGCGCTCAAGGCCGGGGATGAACCGGGTCTGCGGCTGGCGGTGCGGTCGGATGTGACGCAGGGCCTGCGGATGCTGGCGGGCTGACACCGGCGGCGCCGCGACGCATGGGCAAACCCTGTTCCGGCGCGCATAGCTGAACCATGGATATGGCGCAGGTTTTCGTGGCCCTCGGCGGGCTGTTCCTTGCAGGGCTGGCGGCGGATGCGCTGGGGCGGCGGACCCGTGTGCCCCGAGTGACGCTGCTTTTGCTGATGGGGGTTGTGGCGGGACCGTCCGTTCTGGCGCTGCTGCCAGAGGCGGCGGTGGGCTGGTACGAACCGCTTTCGATCCTTGCGCTGACGATGGTGGCATTCCTGCTGGGGTCCGCGCTTCGGCACGATAAGGTCGCGGCGCATGGCCGCGCGATCCTGTTGGTTTCCGTCACCATCGTTCTGATGACGGTTTTCGCCGTGTCGGCAGGTCTGTTCGCCCTTGGCTTGCCTGCGGAGCTGGCGCTGGTGCTGGGGGCTATCGCCACCGCGACCGCGCCCGCCGCCACCGAAGAAACCCTGCGGCAAACCGGGGCCAAGGGTGGTTTTGCCGATCTGATCCGCGGCATCGTCGCAATCGACGATGCTTGGGGGATGCTGGTCTTTGCACTTGTGATCGTGGCTGCGCAGGCCATGACACAAGGTGGCTTCGACCTGCATCACCTTGGGCTGGTCGCCTGGGAAGTCGGCGGCGCGGCCCTGTTGGGGCTGGCACTGGGGCTGCCTGCGGCGGTGCTGACCGGACGGCTCAGCCCGGGTGAACCCACGCAGCTGGAAGCCTTGGGGCTCGTCTTTCTCTGCGCCGGGCTGGCGTTGTGGCTGGACATCAGCTTTCTGATTGCCGGGATGGTGGCAGGGGCCGTGATCGCCAATCGCGCGCATCACCACGAACGGGCCTTTCACGAGATAGAGTGGATCGAAAGGCCTTTCCTGATCCTGTTCTTCATTCTCGCCGGGGCGGCGATGGAACTGAACGCGCTTGCGGCCCTTGGCTGGATCGGTGCCGCTTATGTCATCCTGCGCATCGTTTCGCGCCTGACAGGGGGATGGATCGGAGGGCGCGCCGCAGGGCTGCCGCCGGTCCAGCGCCGCTGGATCGGCCCGGCCTTGTTGCCGCAGGCCGGTGTGGCCGTGGGCATGGCGCTGGTTGCGGCATCGGCCTTGCCCGAACTGGGCAAGACCATTCTGACGCTGACCATCGGCACAACGGTCGTTTTCGAATTGATCGGACCGATTGCGACGATGTTGGCTGTGCGCAGGGTTCAGGCGGCAGAAACTGCCACCTGACAAGGGTCAGGCGGTGGCCGCACCCAAAGCGGTGTCCATCAACCCCTTGATCGACGCGCGCGAGGTCTGGGCGACGATCCGGCCCAGTTCCTGGTCGCCTTTCAGCACAACAAGGGTCGACCGGCGAGGGATCTTCAGCGACTTGATCAGCGACGCGCTGGCCGGGTCGTCCCAATCGACGTCGATAAAGGTCACATTGGCTTCATAGCTGGCATCGGCGTCTTTCAGCGCCTTCAGCACGCGCTCCTGTGCAGCGCAGGTGGTACACCAGCTTGCCTTGAAGTCCAGAAAGACCGTGTCGCCCTTGTTCAGGTGCTTGGTCACAAGGCCCGGGGTGTAGGCCAGCGGTGCGGCGATTGCGGCCAGGGGCAGGGCGGCAGTGGCGGCACCGGCGCTGAGGGCAAGAAAAGTACGGCGGTCCATGGGGCTCTCCTTTGATGAGGGGTGGTCAGATGGAAACCGAAAGATCGATCAGCCAAGCGGGCAGAACGCCGATCAGCCAGGCCTCGATATAGTGGTGGGCATTGAAGAACAGCGCGAGCCCCACGGCCACGAAAGTCGCGCCAAGGATCGGACGAGCGCGCAGCGCAAGGGCGCGCAACTGGCTGTTATAGCGGCCAACTGCGCCGCGGGTGCCATAGGCAAGCCCAAGGATCAGGGTCGAAACCCCCAGCGCAAAGAACAACATGATCAAGGTGGCCCAACCAAGGCTTTGCCCTTGGCTGGCCAATGAAATGGCGCCGCCGAGGGTCGGCCCGATGCAGGGGCTCCAGACCGCGCCAAGCAGCAGGCCGCCAAGGAACTGACCGCGCAGGCCCGAGCGGTCCACATCGTCCATACGGGCATCGGCACGCGCCGCCAGACCGGCGGTCGCCGTTTCCAGCACGCCAGCGGCCCGCGGCAGCAATAGCGCCAGCCCGAACAGCACCATCAGCACCGCACCAGCCTTGGCGACCGTGTCGACGCCTATGCCCAGAAGGTGCCCGAAGGCGGTCACCCCCACCCCCAGCACGACAAATGACAGGCTGAGGCCTGCGGCCATCACCACGGGGCCCGCGCGATTGGCCTGCAACGCGGTGGCGATCACGATCGGCAGCACCGGGACAACGCAGGGGTTGATCAGCGTCAGAAGGCCTGCGCCATATGCAAAGACAAGTTCCATGCCCCAGATATTGCCGGGACAGGCGCGTCTGTCACCCGACAATACCCTGACGCGCTGTCACGACCACGTGGGGTTTGTTTCGCGCGACGATTTAGGCGGTCAGGCCCTTGGAGCCCATGTTCAGGAACTTTTCGCGCCGCATTCGGACCAGATCGGCAGGCGATTGCCCGTCGAGGTCCGAAATCAAGCCCGAGATCGCATCACGCACGGCGGTCAGCGTCAGCTTGGGGTCGCGATGTGCGCCGCCCAGCGGTTCGGGGATGACACGGTCGCAGACGCCCAGTTGGTGCAGGTCCTGCGCGGTCAGGCGCAGGGCCTCGGCGGCTTCGCGCATCTTGTCGGCGTCCTTCCACAGGATCGAGGCGCAGCCTTCGGGCGAGATCACCGAATAGACCGCATGTTCCAGCATCGCGACACGGTTTGCGGTGGCAAAGGCTACTGCGCCGCCCGATCCGCCTTCGCCAATCACGACAGAGACAAGAGGCACGCCGATTTGCAGGCATTTTTCCGTCGACCGGGCGATGGCCTCGGATTGGCCGCGTTCCTCGGCACCTTTGCCGGGGTAGGCACCGGGTGTGTCGATCAGCGTCACAACGGGCAGGCCGAAACGGTCGGCCATATCCATCAGGCGCACAGCCTTGCGATAGCCTTCGGGGCGCGCCATGCCAAAGTTGTGCTGGATGCGCGAGGTCGTGTCGTGGCCCTTTTCGTGCCCGATCACCATGACCGGACGATCGTCAAGCCGGGCCAGCCCGCCCATGACCGCGTCATCGTCGGCAAAGCCACGGTCGCCTGCCAGTGGCGTAAACTCGGTGAACAGCGCTTCGATGTAATCCTTGCAATGCGGACGTTCCGGATGCCGTGCGACCTGACATTTCCGCCAGGGAGTCAGCTTGGAGTACATGTCTTTCAGCAGGGTCGCTGCCTTCTGATCCAGCGCAGCCGCCTCGGCCGTGACATCCATTTCCTCATTGTCGCGGGCCATGGAACGCAGTTCTTCGGCCTTGCCTTCGATTTCGGCCAAAGGTTTTTCGAAGTCGAGGTAATGGGTCATCCGGGTCTCCTTGCAGAGCGCTATATGACCTCGCTGCGCGTCGGATGCAATAAAGCACGCGTATTCATGCCCGGATGCCCTGTGGTTGCGATATCCGGCGCGGGTTTCAGCCCAGCAAGACCGGGGCCATCGCAACCAGCAACAGGGCGGCCATGGTCCAGTTGAACAGCCGCAACCGTCCCGGCACCGTCAGCCAGCGGCGCAGGCCCGTGCCCAACACGGTCCATGTCAGGGCCGATCCGGTGCCGATCACCGCATAGGTGCCCGAAACCCATGCCACGGCCACAAGATCGCGGCTGGCGGCATATAGCGTGATCGCGCCAAGCGCCATCGACCATGCCTTGGGGTTGACCCATTGAAAGGCTGCCGCCTGCACAAAGCTGAGGGGGCGGGCGTCCGCCCTGGCCTCGCCGGGGGCGGATTGATTCGCGATCTTCCATGCCAGCCACAGGAGGTAGAGTACGGAAACGGCCTTGAGCACCGTAAAGGCAGGCGGCCATGCCTCGAATAACTGCATGACACCCAGCCCCACCGGCAAGATCATCAGGGGAAACCCATAGGCCACGCCGGCAAGATGCGGCAGCGACCTCCGCAGGCCGAAATTGGCGCCAGAGGTCATCAGCATCAAATTGTTCGGCCCCGGTGAAAAGACGGTGGCAGCGGCGAAAAGCGCAAGCGCGAGGAGGAGGTCAGGTGTCATGGCGCAATGATTGCGCAAATCTGTCGGTATTAAATTGCAATATGCACCCTGCGCGGGCTAATTGTGCAATCCATGAGCGCCATGGATGTCATTGACCAAAAGATATTGCGTGAACTCACCCGTGACGGCAGGCTCAGCAACCTTGCTCTTGCGGATCGGGTGGGGCTGTCGCCCTCGGCCTGCCTGCGCCGCACCCAGGCGCTGGAGAAAAGCGGCGTGATCAGCGGCTACCGCGCCGTGGTCAGCGCCGAAAAGACCGGCATCGGCTTTTGCGCCTATATCACCGTCGGGTTGAACCAGCACACCAAACCCGCGCAAGAAGCCTTTGAACGCGCGATGGCGACCGCGCCGCAGGTCCGCGAATGCCACAACATCACCGGCCCGGTGGAATACTTGCTGCGGGTCGAAGTGTCGGACCTGGCTGCCTACAAGCATTTCCACACCGATATTCTTGGGGCCTTGCCCATGGTGCGCACCTTGACCTCTTATGTGGTCATGGGCTCGCCCAAGGACGAAAGGGCCTGAGCCCCAGTCCTACGGGCTGATCGGGGCGCGATCGGGAACAACTTCAGGAAGGCTGCCATGCGGGTGCTCATCCATCCGGGGTTTCACAAGACCGGAACCACCAGCCTGCAACGGGGCGCAGACAGCCAGCGTCGCGTGTTGGAATCGCGCGTCAGGCTGCTGCTGCCGCATGACATGGAGCAGGTGAATTTCGCCGCGCGACGCCTGTCCCTCGGTGTTGTGCCAAAGCGTGTGGCCGCGCTTCGCGAGGCGCTGGCCGGTTTGGCCTCGGGGATCGACTCGCAAGACCCGCGGCCCTTGCTGATCTCGTCAGAGCATCTGAGCGGGCTGATGCCCGGGCGCAAATCCGTCACGGGGTACGACGCCGCGCCAGAGGTGCTGTCTCATGTCGTCGATGTCCTGTCGGATCACCTGACAGCGGCGTCGATGACCCTTTGGTTTACCACGCGCGCGCCCCGGCCGTGGCTCAAAAGCCTCTACTGGCAGATCCTGCGCAGCCAGCGGCTGACCGAGGATCTGGCCGGTTTCTCGCTGCGGATGCAGGGTGCTGCGGATCATGCGGCGGTGGTGGAAAGGGTCGCGGCGCGGATCGGCGCGCGGGCCGCGGTATCGGCCACGCCGCTCGAAGCCTGCGCCAATGGCCCCTTGGGGCCGCTGGGGGTGGCGTTGGACAGGCTGGGCGTATCGACCGTGGGGCTGATGCCGCCCGATCGCCAGAATGTGCAACCCTCGGACGGGGTCGAGGCGCTTCTGGCGCTCAACCGCTCCGATATGGACGACGCGGCGCTGGGCCGCGCCAAGACCGATTTGCTGAAAGACTTGCGCCGGGGCGGCAAGACCCGCCGGGGCGGCTAGGGCCGGGCCGCACGCCCGGCCCGAAATGGCCTAGTTGCTTGCGATCATCTCGGCTTGGCGCACGATGACCTCGGCTTGTTTGATCGAGGCGATGTCCACAAGGCGCCCCTTGTAGACGGTTGCACCTTCGCCCTTGGCCTTGGCCTCTTCCATGGCGGCAAGGATCTCGCGCGCTTCGTTCACCGCCTCTTCGGAGGGGGTGAAAACCTCGTTCGCCAGCGCGACCTGTTTCGGGTGGATCGCCCATTTGCCCACCATGCCCAGCGTGGCCGAGCGCAGCGCCTGCGCGCGGAAGCCGTCGTCATCGGAGAAATCGCCGAACGGGCCGTCAACCGGCAGAACGCCGTGGGTGCGGCAGGCAGCGACGATGGCGGCCTGCGCCCAGTGCCACGGGTCGGACCAGTGCTTTTGGCCTTCGCGGATCATGTAATAGTTTTCCTGCGTGCCGCCGATGCCGGTGGTCGCCATGCCCATCGAGGCGGCGAAATCTGCCGCGCCAAGGCTCATCGCCTCCAGCCGGGGGCTGGCGGCGGCGATTTCCTCGACATGGGCGATGCCTGCGGCGGATTCGATGATCACCTCGAACTTGATCGGCTTGCTGCGGCCCTTGGCGCGTTCCACCGCCGTCACCAGCGCGTCGACCGCGTAGATGTCACCGGCGCAGCCAACCTTGGGGATCATGATCTGGTCCAGCCGTTCGCTGGCCTGTTCCAAAAGGTCGACCACGTCGCGATACCAATAGGGCGTGTCCAGCCCGTTGATCCGCACCGACAGGGTCTTGTTGCCCCAGTCGACCTCGCTGATTGCCTTGATGATGTTTTCCCGTGCGCTGTCCTTGTCCGACGGCGCCACCGAATCCTCGAGGTCGAGGTTGATCACATCGGCCGCCGAGGCCGCCATCTTTTCAAAGATCGCCGGGCGCGATCCGGGGCCGAACAGCTGGCAGCGGTTGGGGCGGGCCGGGGCGGCGGGCTGAATACGGAAGGACATTGGCAGGGCCTTTCGGTCATAAAGTTGCGCAATTCTTGGTGATCGAGTTATAAAACTGCGCGCTGACCCGCAAGCTGTTTTTTCGCAGGTGCAGCAATCCTAGTCGAAAGGCACCTGTTGAAAGCAGAACGCATTGCCAGAGGCGCTGTTGCGCAGGCACATGATCTCCACGCCTTCGGCACTTGCCGCCTCGATATAGGCACCTTCGGCGCGGTTCCCGTTGATCTGCACATCATAGCCTTGCCACGTCAGCGTGGTGCGCGATCCGCTGGGCCATGTGAACTGATGCACCAGTTCGAAACTGCCGTCCCCAAGGAGCTGCACGCTTTCCACGGCCGTGCAGGGATCGTCATCTGTCATCCGGTCATTGGAGTTGTAGACATAACACCGGGTCGCCACGGTCTTGTTGTCGTCCCACAGGATCGTTCGGGCGGGGACCGGGCGGGACCCATGCCGTGCGGCCATGTCGGCGAACCGGGCCCAGGGCGGGTACAGTGCGGCCTGGTCCACCGCCATTTGTCCGCCTTGGTAGGCCGATACGGCAAAGCGGCGGGTGTTGCCGCGCATCGGTGACTCCAGCGGCCAGCGCCCGCCGAAATTGACTTCGCAGTTCAGTCCGCCGGTGACCGGCTCTTCGGGATCGCTGTTGAAATAGGCCTCTCCGAACTCATCCCCGCCAAGGTTGATCCGCGCTTCGCCGCCGCCATAGTACTGCGCGACGGACTGGGCCAGATTGCCCAGCTTGCGCCCGTTGAAAAAGCTGCGCCCGTCGCCATCGTGCGGCGTGACATAGCTTTGCCTGTATCCGGCGGATGGGCGCAGCGCGGGTTGCGCGTTCAGGCAGACATTCACCAGATGATTCAGGCCGGGACGCTCTGGATAAGGCAGCCCGGCAATGTCGATCATCCACTGTGTCGCCTCGCCGACCGTGGTCAGCACATACATGTCCTCAGGCGGTGTGCCGACCATGCGATTCAGCAACGAGGCCGGAAACCGCAGGGCATTCTGCCTGTCGCTGAGTTCTCCGATGGATTGCACCGCGATGCTGAAAGCCTTTCCGACGGTTTCGGCGCTGTAATTTCCATCCGCGATGAACAGGCCGGGGGCATGGAACCCCAGCGATCCGCGAGCGTGCAGAACACGGTTGGGCAGGCGGCCGGCCTCGCTTTCGCTTTGGGTGCCGCCCGCCATGAACAGCACCGCGCAGGCGGAATGGCAAATCGCCCGGGCCGGAACGGCGGTGCCGATCGACGTATACAGATAGTCGCTGGTTCCGGCGCGATTGGTCAGCACATCGGTCATTTTCAGCGCTTCGGCCAGCGAGCCTCCGGGGCTGTTCAGGCAGATGCGCGGCACGGCCAGACCGCCACGCATGTCCATCCGGTCCAGAAAGTCGCTGTCCCCCCGGTAAGGGTCGCCGATGATCCGGTCCAGCGCACCGCGAAAGGCCTCGGCATCGCCGGGCCCGATCTGGCCCTCGATGGTCAGAATACAGCCAAGGTCTGCATCGCCGCCTTCGAGAAATTCTGCGGCCCCGGCCGGAGCGGCGGCGCAGAACAAAAGGGCCGCAAATGCGCGGACTTGTGGAGCAAGGCGATGGAGCATGAGGCAACCTTTTGAAGTGAATGCGACAATCCCCTTCGAGGCTAGAATGCAGCGGGCGGTGGCTCAACCCGCCATTCCACCATCGACCTGCACGTTTCTTCGGCAAACGCGCAAAGCTGCGCAAGAATCTTCGCAAAAACATGACATGGGCGCTTGAAAAGCAACCGCTTTGCAGAGCGACTCGGCCAAGCTTGGTGGAATACGCGAATTGGAGACGACAATGATCGAGACACCCTATCTGCTGTTCCTGGGCGACGCGCCCGACGGGCTGGCCGCCAAGGTCGCACAGGGCATCCGCGATTGGCGTCCGGAGAACTGCGTCGGCCAGTACCGCATGGAAGGGTGCAAGGCCGATCTGGGTTTGACCGACATGACCCTGGCCGAAGCCAAGGCCGCAGGGGCCAAGACGCTGGTGATCGGCGTGGCCAACCGGGGCGGCAAGATCAGTCAGGCGTGGAAAAAGGTGCTGGTTGCGGCGCTGGAAGAAGGATTTGATCTGGCTTCCGGCCTGCACAACCTTTTGCGTGACGAACCGGACCTGAAAGCCGTGGCCGAGGCGACCGGCCGCGCCCTGCATGACGTGCGCGTGCCCGAAGTCGACTATCCCATCGCCGATGGCGTCAAACGTCCGGGCAAGCGCGTGCTGGCCGTGGGCACCGATTGTTCGGTGGGCAAGATGTACACCACACTGGCGCTGGACGCGGCGATGCGCGAGCGCGGGATGAAATCCACCTTCCGCGCCACGGGTCAGACCGGTATCCTGATCACCGGCGACGGCGTTCCGTTGGACGCGGTTGTCGCGGATTTCATGGCCGGGTCGATCGAATACCTGACCCCCGCCAATGACGAGGACCACTGGGACGTGATCGAAGGGCAGGGCAGCCTGTTCCACGTCTCGTTCTCGGGTGTGACGCTGGCGCTGATCCACGGTGGCCAGCCCGACGCGCTTATCCTCTGCCACGAACCCACGCGCAGCCATATGCGCGGCCTGCCGGGCTATGCGCTGCCATCGCTGGAAGAGGTGCGGGACCTGTCGCTGAGCCTTGCCAAGGTGGCGAACCCTGACTGCAAGGTTGTCGGCGTTTCGATCAACACCCAGCACATGGGTGAAGCGGAGGCGCGCAGCTATTGCGAAGAGGTCGAGGCCCGTCTGGGGCTGCCGACGGTGGATCCGTTCCGGCACGGTGCCGACCGTCTGGTCGACGCGCTGGCCGCGCTCTGACGTCGGGCGGTCCGGCCTTTGGCCGGACGCTGTTTCGCGCAAGGCGCGAAAGGCGCCCCGCCCACCGTCCCTTGGGGCGCGTGGCATCCTGCGGCCAAGGCTGGCAGGCGGGGCGTATTCCGGCCATAACCACCCAAAAGAAGCAGGGAGAACGGGCATGACCATCACCGTGACGCGCGATGTGTTCCGGCTGGCTGAGGCTTTTACGATCAGCCGCGGTTCGCGAACCGAAGCGAAGGTACTGACGGTGCGCATCCGGCGCGGGCAGGTCACGGGCTGGGGCGAATGTGTCCCCTACGCCCGCTATGACGAAACGCTGGACAGCGTCACCGCCGAGATCGAAGCCCTGCCTGAGGGGATCACTCGGGCCGGTCTGTACGACGCATTGCCTGCGGGGGCCGCACGCAATGCCGTGGATTGTGCGCTTTGGGATCTGGAATCCAAGGCGGCGGGTCAGCGCGCATGGGAACTGGCCGGTTTGCCCGCGCCGGGCCCTGAAATCACCGCCTACACGCTGTCGCTGGATTCGCCCGAAAACATGGAAGCCGCTGCCCGTAAACATGCCGCCCGGCCACTGTTGAAGATCAAGCTTGGCACCCCGGATGACATGCCCCGGCTGGAGGCCGTCCGTCGTGGCGCCCCCAAGTCCCGCATCATCGTCGACGCCAACGAAGGCTGGAGCGCCGAGGTCTATGCCGATCTTGCCCCGCATCTGCAACGCCTTGGCGTGGCGCTGGTGGAACAGCCGCTGCCCGCCGGCGAGGACGAGGCCCTGATCGGCATGAAGCGCCCGGTGCCCGTCTGCGCCGACGAAAGCTGTCACGACCGCGCCTCGCTGCCCGGTCTCAAGGGCAAATACGACGTGGTCAACATAAAGCTGGACAAGACCGGCGGCCTGACCGAGGCACTGGCCCTGCGCGAGGCCGCGCTGGCCGAGGGCTATGGCATCATGGTCGGCTGCATGGTCGGTTCCAGCCTTGCCATGGCGCCCGCCGTTCTGGTGGCGCAGGGCGCGCAGGTCACGGACCTGGACGGGCCCCTTCTGCTGGCCGAGGACCGCGAAACGCCGCTGGTCTTTGACCAGAGCGGCGTCCACCCGCCCGAAACCCGGCTCTGGGGCTAGGGCAGGGCACCCGGTCGGGCAGGGCCCCGGCGCAGTGCCCGCACGAAACCGTAACACTTGCGGCCCGCCCGGTGGCTGCCTAAAACACCTCCGCAACAGCCTTCAAGGAATACGCCCATGACCCGCACCGTTTTCGTGAACGGAGAATTCCTGCCCGAGCACGAGGCAAAGATCTCGATCTTTGACCGGGCTTTCCTGATGGCCGATGGCGTCTATGAGGTGACCTCGGTTCTTGGCGGCAAGCTGATCGATTTCGAGGGCCACGCAACACGCCTGCAACGCTCGCTGAACGAACTGGACATGCGCAGCCCGGTCAGCACCGAAGAACTGCTGGAAATCCACCGCGAACTGGTGGAGCGCAACGAGATCGAAGAGGGCCTCGTTTACCTTCAGATCACGCGCGGTGCCCCCGATGATCGCGATTTTGTCTTTCCCGACCCGGACACCACCCCGCCGACCATCGTGCTGTTCACCCAGAACAAACCGGGCCTTGCCAACAGCCCGGCGGCACAAAAAGGCATTCGCGTGATTTCGATCGAAGATCAACGATGGGGCCGCCGCGATATCAAGACGGTCCAGTTGCTTTACCCGTCCATGGGCAAGATGATGGCCAAAAAGGCCGGTGCCGATGATGCCTGGCTGGTCGAGGACGGTTTCGTGACCGAGGGCACCTCGAACAATGCCTATTTCATCAAGGGCAACAAGATCGTGACCCGTGGTCTGTCCAACGACATCCTGCACGGCATTACGCGCGCCGCTGTCCTGCGTTTCGCCAAGGAGGCGCAGATGGAAGTCGAAGAGCGCAATTTCACCATCGAAGAGGCACAGGGGGCTGATGAGGCTTTCATCACCTCGGCTTCGACTTTCGTGATGCCCGTGGTGGAAATCGACGGCGTCGCTTTGGCCGGTGGCACGCCGGGTCCGCGTGCCCTGCGCCTGCGCGAGATCTATCTCGAGGAAAGCCGCAAGGCCGCGATCTGACCGGATGTCGGCCAAGGCGCTTGTCGAAGCCATCGGCGCGCTGGTCATATTCCTGACCCTCGCCGGTCTGGGCCTTTTTCAGGTGCCAAGCGAGGACCCGACGATCGAGGCCGGCCTTCAGGCGCAGGCCTCGGCAATCCTTGCCGGGTTTCCCGATCCGCCTGTTTTGACGGTCAAGGGGCGGACGCTGATTGTCGAAGGGTTGGTGCAAAGCCAATCAGAGCGGCGCGCCATCGAAGGCGCGCTGCGCGACATCAAGGGGATGGAAAGCCTCGATTCACGGTTGGCGGTCTTGCCGCATGTCCCCAATTTCACCTTTTCGCTGCGCAAGGACGAGACAGGCACCAAGGTCACGGGCCACCTGTCGCGGCGTGCAGCCTCGGACGCGCTTGCGCGCAGGATCGGCGCGCCTGCGGGGGCGATTCAGATTGCCCGCGGTGCGCCATTTGAGGATTGGGACCCGGCGGTTCTGACACTGGCCGAGGCTATGGCCCCATTGCAGCGGGGCGAAGCGCGGCTGTCCGCCAAAGGTGCAACGATCACCGGCGAGGTGCTGTGGCCAGCGGATCTGCGGGCGGTTCACGCGGCGCTGGACGAACTGCCAGAGGGGCTGAACGTGACGCACGACCTGTCGGCGCGGGACGATGGCAGGCCGTTCCTTCTGGTCGCGGACAGCCACCCTCGCCGCGGCGTGACCCTGCGTGGCAAACTGCCCCCCACCGTATCCGAGGCGGATTTGGCTGCGGCTTTCGACAACGTCCAGAGCGTCGAACTGACCGTTGGTCCGGTTGATCCGCAAGATCCGGATCTGGCGCTTGCCATGACAGGCGCGGTTGCCGTGCTGGCGCGGGCCGAACAGGGGCTGGCCCTTGTTTCTGCGGGCGCGGTGGTTTTGACCAACCTGCACGGCGGAGCAGAATTGCGGGCCGCACTGGACGAACTGCGCGCCGATCTGCCCAAGGGCTATTCGCTGGACTTTACGCTGTTGCCCGCCTCGGGGCCGCATCCGTTCTGGTTGCAACTGGATCGCAGGGGCGAAACGGTTGAGGCGCAAGGTTATTTGCCGCGGGAGTTCCCGCCAGACTGGCTGGCGAACCTGCGGGCCGACGGGGCGGGTGTTGTGATCTCTCCCTATCCGGACACCGAGGGCTGGTTGCTGACCTTGGATTCCGTTCAGGACATCTTTGCCGAGGTGATCGAAGGCCGCTTGCGGCTGGAGGAAAGGGGGCTCAGCCTGACGGCTGTCTTGGCCGATCCACAAAGCGCACAGCGGGTCGAAACGCATCTGGCTTTGCTGCCGAAGGGGTTCGTCCAGCAGCGAGAGTTTGACCTGCTGGATGATGGCCGGACGCTAAAGGCTCGCCTGAGCTATCTGCCGGACACGGGCATGGTCCTTTCAGGTGTCTTGCCCGCCGATCTGGATGCCTTTGCGGCTGCGGGTCTTTTGGGGTTGCCGGCGCCCGAGGCGGCATTGCCTATGGATGAAGACGCGCCTTTGCCCCGCGCGACCGCCTTGCTGGCCGTCATCGCGCCTTGGCTGGCCGAAGTCGAAGCCCTGAGCCTGTCGATGTCCCCCGATGTGATCAACGTCGAGGCGGTGCTTTCGCCCGGCGGCGATCTGCCGTTGTTTCGCGACCAGATCCGCGCGGTCTTGGCCCAATCGGACGGCTTGGATTTACGGCAGGTTGCGCGTGGAGCCTTGCCGCCGGACGGCACGCGGCGCTGGAATGCTGCGCTGGCTGGCACACAGGTCCTTTTGTCCGGCCATTGGTTGCCATCGCTGGATTTTGCACCCTCGGTGGCGGAATGCGCCCGGCAAACCCGTCTTGCCGGGGCACCGCGGTTCTTGCCGGGCGCGGCGCGGCTGGCCTCCGGGGCCATGGCGTCGGTGAACCAGCTTGCAGCGGTGGCGCGCGTCTGTACGGGCGATGGCGGTCTGGCCTTGCGGATCGAAAGCCATACGGACAATTTTGGTGCCGCTTCGGTCAATCAAAGGCTCAGCGAGCAGCGGGCGAGGCTTTTGGCTGATGCGTTGATCAGGCGCGGTGTTCCGCCTGAAAGGATCAAAGCCCTTGGTTTCGGGGCCGATGATCCGGTGGCTGACAATGACACTGCGGACGGGCGGGCCCTGAACAATCGCACGACGTTGATCTGGTCAAAAGTTGCGGCGTCCCGCCGCTAGGCCCGGTTTTGGGGGCCGTCGTTGGCGTCCAGATAGGCGGCTGCGTGCTGCCCCGCCCACAGTCCTGTGGCAAGGCAGGCGGTCAGCAGGTAGCCCCCTGTCGGGGCCTCCCAATCCAGCATCTCGCCGGCGCAGAAAACGCCCGGTCGCTGCCTTAGCATCAGGCCGTCATCCAGCGCCGCAAGCGGCACCCCGCCTGCGGTCGAGATCGCCTCGTCCATTGGGCGCACTTCGGCGTCGGGGATCTCCAGCGCCTTGATCCGTCTGGCAAGGGCCTCGGGCGTATCCGGCAGCGGGCGGGCGAATTCCATCAACAAGGCCTGCGCGGCAGGTGACAACCCCAGCGCCTTGCGCAGGGCATTGGCGCGGCTTTGCTTGCCACGCGGACGGGCAAGCCGGTCTGTCAGTGCCCCAAGGTCAAGGTCCGGTTTCAGGTCGATCCGCAGCGGACGCCCCTCCCGCAGGGCCGGGGTCAGCGGGTAGAGACCGCCGCCTTCCAACCCACGTGCCGAGACCACGATTTCGCCCCGGTTGGACAGGCCCCCGGCATACAGCCCGATGTTCTTGATCGGTTGACCAAAATGCGGTGCCATATGCGAGGACCACGGCACAGACAGCCCGGCGTTTGACGGCGCAAAGGGGGCGACGGGCAGGTTGTGCGCCCGGAAATGCGCCGCCCAGTCGCCGTCTGACCCCAGTCGTGCCCAGCTTGCGCCGCCAAGCGCCAGAACAGTGACGTGCGGGCGCATGTCCCGATGGCCCTCCGGCGTGTCGAAACCCAAAGCGCCGTCCGTCCCCCAGCCTTGCCAGCGCCAGCGGGTTCGCCGGTCAAGCCCCATGCTATCCAGTCGCGCCAGCCATGCTCTGAGCAGAGGAGAGGCTTTCATCGCCTTGGGAAAAAGCCGCCCGGTCGATCCGGCAAACACCTCTTGGTCCAGACCTTCGGCCCAGTCAGATACGTCTTGCGGGCCGAATTGCTTCAGCATCGGTTCGAGGCGTGGCGCGGCCTCGCCATAAGCGGTCAGGAAGCGGTCGAACGGCTCCATCTTGGTCAGGTTCAGCCCGGATTTGCCGGCCATCAGGAATTTGCGGGCAAGCGAGGGTTTGGCTTCGACGAGGGTCACAGCGTGCCCCGACGCCAGCAAGGCGTCCGCAGCCATCAGCCCCGCCGGCCCGCCGCCAATGACCAGCGCGCGCGCCGTCACTGTCCCTGCGCCTTTGGCGCGGAACCATCTGTCGGGTTCTGAATTTCGACCACCCTATGCGGGTAGGGGATCTCGATCCCGTTGTCCTTCAGCGCATTCCAGATCAGGAACAACACGTCAGAGGTGTATTTGTTTGGCCCGTCGTCGATGCCGTTCACCCAGAATTCCACCGCGAAATCCACACCGGATTCGCCAAACCCGCGCAATTCGCAATCGGGCGGATAGGGCTCGGCCAGAACGGCCGGGTGCTTGGCAACTGCGGCCTCGACAATGTCGGGCACCTTGTTGATGTCGGTTTTGTAGCTGACCGAAAAGGGCGCCTCGTATCGGTTGGCGCTGCCCTGATCGGAATAATTTATGACGCGGGTGGTGATGAAATCCTCGTTCGGCACCACGATCCATCGGCCATCGTAGGTTTCAAGGATCATGGCGCGGGCGGTTGTCTGGACGATCGTGCCGGTTTCGCCATTGTCGAGTTCGACGTAGTCGCCAACCGTTGCCTGACCCTCCAGCAAAAGGATGATGCCCGAGATATAGTTCGAGGCGATCTTTTGCAGGCCAAAGCCAAGACCGACGCCGATGGCACCGCCCAGAACGGCAAGCGAGGTCAGCGGGATGCCGACGATGTTCATCAGCAGCAGAAAAGCCAGACCAAAGATCGTGAACTCTGCCGCCTTGGCGGCCAGTTGCCGGGTGGCGGGGCGCATTTCCTCCTGCTTGTGGATATAGGCCCCGGTCTGGTCGTTCGACCAGCGGCCCAGCCAGAACAGGATCGATCCGGCGATTAGCCCGCGGATCACGGCCATTGCGGTGAATTCGATATTGCCAAGGCTGACGGTCAGTTCATTCAAACGGTCGGTGGCCGTATCCAGCAGGCCAACGGCGTATAGCGCCATGACGGGCAGCAGGATCAGGCGGCCCAAGACTTTCAGAAAACCGTCCTGCACGATTTCTCGCACTAGGATGCGGGCGGCCAGAAACAGGAACACCCGTTTGCCAAAGGCGATCACCGCGCCCGAGTTGAAGATCGCCCGCGTCAGGCTTTCCCCGATGCCGGTAAAGGCCCATGCCAGTAGCGGCAGCAACAGGGGCACGAATATCAAAAGGAAACGGCGCGTCGAAGACAGCATCGAAACCCGCGCCCGCGCCGGGGTCAGCACCCGCTCCAGCCAAGGCCGCAGCCTGCGTGTCAGAAGCCAAGCCAGGACAAAGGCACCCGCCAGCAGGCCGAATTGCGACCACGCGGCGGGGGAGAGCAACCATTCGCGTGCGATGTCCCATCCTTGTAGGGCGTAGCCTGCGGCCTGTTGCACGATCTCGGGCTGCTCGGCGAGGTCGAAGTCCATTTCGCTTGATCCTTGACGTCTGCGTCACATCCTCTTGCCCAAAGGGCCGTCCGGGGACAAGGGGAGCGATATGGAAGACGGATCAGAACCGATGTGTCCGCTGTGCCTGCGTCCGATCCCTCGAGATGCGCGGCAAAGCCTGCATCATCTGGTGCCCAAGCTGAAAGGCGGCAAGGGCGGGCCGGTCGTCCTGTTGCACCAGATCTGCCACAGCGAGATTCACGCCCGCTTTACCGAGGCGGAACTGGCGCGCGATCTGAACACGGTCGAAAAGCTGCGCGCCCACCCCCAGATGGCCCGGTTCCTTGCCTGGGTTGCGAAACGCCCGCCGAGCTTTCACAGCCGCAGCGCGGGCGGGCGGCGCAAGCGCTGACAGAGAAATCCGCCTGCCTGTGGTTGCCGCCGATGGTCGGCGCGCCTAGGGTCCGCGCAGACCGAAAAGGAGCCCGCCGATGCATCGTTTTCAGATCCGCGTCTACTATGAAGACACTGACATGGCGGGGATCGTCTATCATGCCAACTATCTCAAGTTCATCGAAAGGGCGCGCTCTGACTGGGTCAAGCAGCAGGGGCTGGACCAGAACGCGATGCGCGAGGAGGACGGGATTGTCTTTGTCGTGCGGCGGATCGAGGCCGATTACCTGATGACCGCGAAATATGATGACGCGCTGGAGGTGCGCACCACGGTCAAAAGCATGACCGGCGTGCGGTTGATCATGACCCAAGAGGTTATGCGCGGCGAAGAGGCGGTCTTTCGGGCCGAGGTCACGGCGGTCTGCGTGACCCGCGACGGGCAACCGGCGCGTTTGCCCAAGGCTTTGCGGCAACAGGTGCACTAGGCCGCGAGGCGGCGGCTACCAGATTTCGCCAAAGGGCCGCAGGTCGATCTCGAAACTCCATGCCGATCGGTCCTGCCGCGCCAGCATCAGCGCGGTGTCCGCGATCCGCGCGGGCTGAATAAAGAAATCATCGGGTTTGCCCTTGGCAAACCCGGACCGTGTGTCGGCGGTGTCGATCACCCCGTCGATCACAATATAGGCGATATGCACGCCTTTGGGGGCCAATTGTCGGGCAAGCGATTGCGCAAGGATGCGCTGGGCGGCCTTACCGGGGGCAAAGGCCGTGGTCCAGTCCTTGCCGCGCAGCGCCGCCGTCGCCCCCGAGACGATCACCGCGCCGGACCCGCGCGCAGCCATCAGCGGACCCAGCTTGCGCGCGGTGGTGAACAGACCAAGCGTGCTGACCCGCCAGCTTTGTTCGAACTGCGCCTCGTTCACGTCATCCAACGTGCCAAAAACCGCCACGTCGGCATTATACAGCACCACGTCGGGCAGGCCATGATCCGCGACCACGGTGTCCAGGGTGGCGCTTAGCGCGTCCGGATCACCCGCGTCGCTGGCCAGCGCGCGGGCTTCGGCGCCCGGTGGCATGTGGCCGTCAAACACCGCGCCTGACCGGCTGAGCAGGATCAGGTCATAGCCCGCGTCAATGAACCTCTGCGCATAGGCTGCGCCAAGGCCGGGGCCGTGGCCGATGAGAAGGCATAAAGGCTTGGACATGGCGGATCCTCTGGCCGGAAACACCTGCACAGCATAGCACAAAGCCCCCAAGCCGCCGAAATCCAGGGCCGGAGGCGGGCCTCAGGCGGGGAATCGCCCATCTTCACGCAAACCGGCATCCTGTTGCCAATCTATTGGCGTTTCCCCTGCAAATCGGGTAGATATCCCTGTAATCAGAGCCCCGGCCACAGGGGCCGACAGGAAATGAGCAGATCAATGGAAGCAGGAACGCTTGCCCTCGCGTCGGAGATCGACTTCTCCTTCTGGGGCCTTTTCATGCGCGCGACACTGACGGTGAAACTCGTCATGCTGATGCTGATGGCGGCCTCTGTCTGGGCCTGGGCCATCATCATCGAGAAATTCGTCAGCTACCGGCGCGCCCGGCGCGAAGCGTCAAGATTCGACCGCGCCTTTTGGTCGGGGGAGCCGCTGGACGAATTGTTCGAACAACTGGGGCCGGACCCCAAGGGGCGGTCTGAACGGGTCTTTGCCGCGGGCATGATGGAATGGCGGCGCAGCCACCGCGAGGATGGCGGGCTGATCGCCAATGCCCAAAGCCGAATCGACCGCAGCATGGATGTGGCGATCCAGAAGGAAGCTGATCAGTTGCAGCGCGGTCTGCCCGTGCTGGCCACCGTGGGATCGACCGCGCCGTTCATCGGGCTGTTCGGGACCGTTTTCGGGATCATGCATTCCTTCATCCAGATCGCCGAACAACAGAATACCTCGCTGGTTGTCGTGGCGCCCGGCATCGCCGAGGCGCTGTTGGCCACGGGCCTTGGTCTGTTGGCGGCCATCCCGGCGGTGATCTTCTACAACAAGTTTTCGGCGGATGCGGATCGGATCGTGGGCAACTACGAAGCCTTCGCGGACGAATTCGCCACCATCCTGTCCCGCCAATTGGATTCCTGAGCCATGGGGGCCGGGGTCATGAAATCGGGCGGAGGCAAGCGGCGGCGCGGATCGCGCCGGCGGAGGGCGCAGCCCATGGCCGAAATCAACGTGACGCCCTTTGTGGACGTCATGCTGGTGCTGCTGATCATCTTCATGGTTGCGGCACCGCTGTTGACGGTGGGCGTGCCGGTGGAACTGCCCAAGACGGCGGCGCAGGCGCTGCCCAGCGACCCGCAGGAGCCGCTGACCGTCACGCTTGCAGCCGATGGCACCGTCTTGATCCAGAACAGCGAAATCGCGCGGGAGGATCTGGTGAACCGTTTGCGCGCCATTGCGGCGGAACGGGCGGACGACCGGGTGTATCTGCGGGCCGACGGGACAGTTCCCTACAGCGACGTGGCCCAGATCATGGGCGCGTTGAACGCGGGCGGCTTTTCGTCGATCGGGCTGGTGACGGATGCAGGTGGCCCGGCGCTTGACGGGCGCGACGGCGGCTGAGGCGCGGATGAACCGCTATCTATACATATCCGGCGGGGCGCATGCCCTGCTGTTTGCCTGGCTGGTGCTGGGCGATGTGTTCTCGGCGGACCCGCCACAGGTGCAGGTGGCCGATGTCACCGTGCTGAGCGAGGAGGATTTCGCCGCTCTGACCGGTCAGACCGTGGTTGATCCGACGCCGGATCCGGTAACGCCCACCGAGCCTGTCGACCCGGTGCCGCCTCCGACGCCCGAACCAGAACCTGAACCCGTGCCGGAACCAGCCCCGCAGCCTGACCCGGTGCCGGAACCACAACCAGAGCCGACCCCGGAGCCAGAGCCAGAACCGGAACCGGAGCCGCAACCGGTGCCCGAACCGGATCCTTTGCCCGTGCCCGCGCCTTTGCCGGATCCCGAACCTGTGCCCGCTCCGATCGCGCCGCAACCTGCGCCGCCCCCGGCGACGCGCGCACCTTCGGCATCGTTGCGTCCGCAGGCGCGACCGGCGGATCGCGTGGCCAGCGAACCGGTTGCCCCCCCGCCCGATCCGACCACCGAGCGGGCCGAGGAACGTGTCGACGCCGCTGATCCCGATGCCGACAGTCCCGAGGTCGTGGAAGAGCAACGCGATCCGACAGCCCCGCCCGAAACCTCGACCGAAATCGTGACCGAGGCAGAGGAGCGTTTTGCGCCCAGTGCATCCCTGCGCCCGCAGGCGCGTGCGCCGCGTCCGGCGGCCCCGTCCGCCACACCCGATCCCGCGACCGATCCCGCTCCGGCCACCACGCCCGACCCAACGCCTCAGGCACCTGTCCTGCCGGATGTGAACGCCGATATTACGTCGGCGCTGGCCGATGCGCTTGCGGCAACACCCCCCGCCGGCCCGTCCGGCCCGCCGCTGACCCGTGGCGAACGCGAGGCGTTGCGCCTTGCGGTGCAGGCCTGTTGGGTGGTCGATGTCGGCTCCGAGGCGGCGAATGTCACCGTCACGCTGGGCATGGAACTGGATCCGGACGGCAAGGTGATTCCGGGCAGCCTGAATCTGGTCGGCGCAACCGAAGGCAGTTCGGCCGCCGTTCAGACAGCCTTTCAGGCGGCGCGCCGCGCGGTCCTGCGCTGTCAGGGAACCGAGGGCTACGATCTTCCCGCCGATAAATACGACCAGTGGAAAGAGGTCGAGATGGTCTTTAACCCCGAACAGATGCGGTTGCGCTGACCGGCGTTCCCGGTTGGTGTTGCCCAAGGTGTTTCGAAACAAAACCGCCCGAAATGAGCGATTTCCTGCGCAAATTCCCCCTTGCGACACCGGGATTGCCTGTTTTGCGGCACATCAAATCAGGATAGGTTAACCGCAGGCGGGCAGAGACCCGCCGCATCCGGTCCGAGCAGCGCCCGAAGGAGGCAAATCCCAGATGATCGCACGCATCGCCGCCCTGGTTCTTGTCTGTGCCACGGCCTTCATGCCCGTGGCCGCGACGGCTCAGTCCGGCCCCCTGCGGATCGAGATCACCGAAGGTGTCATCGAACCCTTGCCCTACGCGGTGCCCGACTTTGTCGCCGAATCCGCCGAAGCCGAACAGTTTGCCGCCGAACTCAGCCGCGTGATCGCCTCGGATCTGACCGGGACGGGCCTGTTCCGTGAAATCCCGCGCGACGCGCATATCGCCCGGGTCAGCAGTTTTGGCGCGCCGGTACAATTCGCCGATTGGAAGGCAATCAACGCACAGGCGCTGATCACCGGCTCGGTCTCTGCCGACGCATCGGGCCGACTGGTGGTCAAGTTCCGGGTCTGGGATGTTTTCGCCGGGCAAGAGCTGGGGCAGGGCATGCAGTTCGCCTCGGACACCAGCGGTTGGCGCCGGCTTGCGCACAAGGTCGCCGACGAGGTCTATAGCCGCCTGACCGGCGAGTCTCCTTATTTCGACAGCCGCGTGGTTTTCGTTTCCGAAACCGGTCCCAAGGATGCGCGGCAGAAACGGCTGGCCATCATGGATTACGACGGCGCGAACGTGCAGTATGTCACTGACGACAGCTCGATCGTGTTGGCGCCGCGCTTTTCACCCAATGGCGACCGGGTTCTGTACACCAGCTATCAGACCGGCTTTCCCCGCATCCACCTGCTGACCGTCGGCACCGTGTCCAGCACGATCCTTCAGGTCGGCGACGGGGTCATGAGCTTTGCGCCGCGTTTTTCGCCGGACGGGCGGATGGTGGTCTATTCGCTGACGCAAGGGTCGAACACCGATATCTACGCGATGGATCTGGCCAGTGGTGCAACACGGCAGCTGACCTCGGCCCCTTCGATCGAGACCGCGCCGAGTTTTTCGCCAGATGGTCAGCGCATCGTCTTTGAAAGCGACCGTTCGGGCACTCAGCAGCTATACGTCATGCCGGCCATGGGCGGCGAAGCGCAGCGGATCAGCTTTGGCGAGGGTCGGTATGGCACCCCTGTCTGGAGCCCGCGCGGCGACCGTATCGCCTTTACCAAGCAAAATGGCGGCCGTTTCCATATTGGCGTGATGCGCACGGACGGCAGCGAGGAGCGCCTGCTGACGGCCTCTTTCCTTGACGAGGGCCCGACATGGGCCCCCAACGGACGGGTCATCATGTTCTCGCGCGAAACGCAGGGCGCGCAGGGGTCGTCGGCGCTGTATTCCGTCGATATTTCCGGGCGCAACCTCAAACGGGTGCGGACACCGGCCGGGGCGTCGGACCCCAGCTGGGGCCCGCTGCAATAAGACGTCATTTCCCATATCTTGCGCCCTGTGATAAAACGGACGCAATGACCAGAGCAGGACCAGATCCATGAAACACCTTACCAAGGCCATCCTGATTGGCGCGGCGCTGGCCACGGCGGCCTGTACCAGCCCGTCGCGGTTCAATGGCGACGACGCTTCTCGTGGGGCGGGCGGCCCGGGCACCTATGCCCCCGGCAGCATCGACGATCCGGCCTCGCCGGCCTATTTCTCGGCTCGTGTCGGCGATCGCGTCCTGTTTGCCGTCGATCAGTCGTCGCTGTCGCCCGAGGCACGCGTGGTGCTGGATGGTCAGGCCAAGTGGCTGATGGACAACCCCGACTATCTGGCCATCATCGAAGGTCACGCGGACGAGCAAGGCACGCGGGAATACAACCTTGCATTGGGCGCACGCCGGGCCAACGCGGTGATGGAATACCTTGTCGCCAAGGGGATTTCGCAAAGCCGGCTGAAGTTCGTCAGTTACGGCAAGGAACGCCCGCTGGAGATCTGTTCCGAGGAATCCTGCTATGCCAAGAACCGTCGCGCCGTGACGGTGATCTCGGCCAGCAGCCTGACGGGGTAAGACATGCTGCGCGCTTTGGTGTTCGGAAGCTGCCTGTTGGCAGGCGGAATGGCTGCGGCCCAGCAGGGTGAAACGCTTGCCGACGTTCGGCAGGACCTTGCCGTTCTGACGGTCGAATTGCGCAAATTGCGCAGCGAACTGAACACCACGGGTGCGCCATCGGTTTCGATCGGCGGCTCGGCTCTGGACCGGATCACGGCAATCGAACGCGAATTGCAGCGTTTGACCGCCAAGACCGAAGAGCTGGAGTTCCGCCTTGGCCGTGTTGTCGAGGATGGCACCAACCGCATTGGCGATCTGAAATTTCGCCTGTGCGAGCTGGAGCCGGGATGTGACATCGGCAAACTGGCCGAGACAGACCCATTGGGGGGCGGTGCCGTCCCGTCGGTAACGCCCGCTCAACCGGCACCGGCCCCTGCGACGGATGCGCTTCCCTTTGACGGCGAACTGGCCGTCAGCGAAGAGGCCGATTTTCGGGCGGCTTTGAAGGCTCTGGAAGAAGGCGACTATTCCGGCGCCGAGCTGCTGTTCGCGCAATTCCGGGAAACCTATCCGATGGGACCGCTGGAACCGGCTGCTCTGGTCGGAGAGGGGCGCGCATTGGAGGCGCAGGGCGACACGCGCGAAGCGGCGCGGCGCTATCTTTCCGCCTATTCGGGTTTCCCCGATGCCGGTGTCGCGCCCGAGGCGCTGTGGCGGTTGGGCGATGCATTGGCGGCCCTTGGCTCGGTGAGCGAGGCCTGCATCACGCTGGGCGAGGTGGCCGCGCGGTATCCCGGGTCGGATGCGGTGGCACAGGCGGCAGCCAGCCGTCAAAAGCTGAATTGCCAATAATCCGGTGACGCTCGACCAGCGGTTTGCCGAGTCGATGGGCCAGTTGCTGGGCCCCGATTTTCCAACCGATATTGCGCTGGCTGTCTCCGGTGGCGGGGACAGCATGGCGATGCTGTATCTTGCGCACAACTGGACGCGGGTTTGGGGCGTGCGGCTTTGGGTGGTGACCGTTGACCACGGCTTGCGCGAAGAAAGCGCCGCCGAGGCCGGGATGGTGGCCGAGGAATGCAAACTGTTGGGCTGGCCGCACGCCGTGCTGCGCTGGCACTGGGACGGGCAGGGCAACAAGCTGGATGCTGCTCGCCGGGCCCGTCTGGACCTGATCGACCGTTGGCGGGGCGGCATTCGTCATGTCCTGATGGCGCACACGCGCGACGACGTGGCCGAGACTTTTCTGATGCGCCTGAAACGCGGATCGGGTGCCGATGGTCTGGCCGCGATGGAGTCGTCTCGCCTTGTGCGACCGGACGGCGGATCGGTGGGAGAGCTGACAGGAGAGTGCCCGCCGGGGGACCGGGGTGGAGAGGGGTTTCATCTGGTCCGGCCGTGCCTTGACATGGGACGGGACGAATTGCGGCACTACCTGCAGGTTCTGCATGGCCGTTGGGTCGAGGACCCATCGAATGACGATCCGTCTTATGAGCGGGTTCAGATGCGTAGGCTCTTGCCCCTTTTGACCGAGGCCGGGTTGGGCCGGGATGTGCTGGCCGCAACGGCCGGACGGCTGCGAGACGACTCGCGCGCGTTGCACCGTTATGCGCGACAGGTTTGGGGCAGGTTTGGCGGCACGCTGGGCGAGGGCACCGGCATCCTGACGCTGGATCCGGATTGGCTAACGGCCTGCGATCCTGCCACCCAGCGTCGCCTGCTGGCAGCGATGATCCGATCTGTGGCGGGCGGAAACTATGCCCCGCGTGCCGAGGCCTTGGAAACCCTGCGCGAACGTATGGCCAGCGGCGGGGGCGGCACGTTGCAGGGCTGTGAGGTGATCCACCATCGCGGCCGCCTGGTGATGTTCCGGGAATTTGCCTCGGTCGCGGGCCTTGCTGGTGCGGCCCGGCCGGGGGCGACATGGGACAAGCGATGGCAAATCCTGCGACCGGGATTCGAAGATTGCCGGGTCCGCGCGCTGGGCGAGGATGGTTGGAAACAGGTTGCCGATCGTCCCGAGGGCGCGCCGCCGTTTCGCGTCGCGCTGTCGCTGCCCTCGCTCTGGCGGGGAGACAGGTTGGTGGCCTGTGACGCGCTGGGCGTCGGGCCGGGCGAAACTGCGCGTCTGTGCCACGGTCTTGACCCTTGCGAGTTCCTGCCGGTGCATTGAAGCCGCGTCAGGTATCTCTATGTTACAATCCAACTCGCCGTGCTATGAGCCCGCAAAGCTTTCAAAGGAGTTCCCCCCTTGGGTAACGCAAGAAACATCGCCTTCTGGGTCGTTCTGTTCCTCCTGATCCTGGCGCTCTTCAACCTGTTCTCGGGTGGTGGCACCACCTTGCAGAGCCGTGAGGTCAGCTATTCCGATTTCGTTCGTGCGGTCGAGACGCAGAACGTCAGTTCGGTGACCATCGACGGGGAACAGGTGCGCTATCGCTCGTCCGAGGGGCAGGATTTCGTCACCATCAAGCCCGAAGACGCGGAACTGACCAACCTGCTGTTGGACAACAACGTGCCGGTCAAGGCCGAGGCGCAGGAACAGTCGGGCTTTCAGGCCTTCCTGCTGTCGCTTCTTCCCTTCCTGCTGCTTATCGGTGTCTGGATCTATTTCATGAACCGGATGCAGGGCGGCGGCAAAGGCGGGGCCATGGGCTTTGGCAAGTCCAAGGCGAAGCTTCTGACCGAAAAGCATGGCCGTGTGACCTTTGACGACGTGGCGGGCATCGACGAGGCCAAGGAAGAGCTGGAAGAGATCGTGGAATTCCTGCGCAACCCGCAGAAATTCAGCCGTCTGGGCGGCAAGATCCCCAAGGGCGCACTGCTGGTTGGCCCTCCGGGCACCGGTAAGACGCTGCTGGCGCGCGCGATTGCGGGCGAGGCGGGCGTGCCCTTCTTCACCATTTCCGGTTCCGACTTCGTGGAAATGTTTGTCGGTGTCGGTGCAAGCCGTGTGCGCGACATGTTCGAGCAGGCGAAAAAGAACGCGCCCTGCATCGTCTTCATCGACGAGATCGACGCCGTGGGCCGCGCCCGTGGCCAAGGCTACGGCGGTGGCAACGACGAACGCGAACAGACGCTGAACCAGCTGCTGGTCGAAATGGACGGGTTCGAGGCGAACGAAGGCGTGATCATCGTCGCCGCCACCAACCGTCGTGACGTTCTGGACCCGGCACTGCTCCGTCCCGGTCGTTTCGACCGCCAGGTGACGGTGCCGAATCCCGACATCAAGGGCCGCGAAAAGATCCTTGCCGTGCACGCGCGCAAGACCCCGCTGGGCCCCGATGTGGACCTGCGCATCATCGCGCGCGGCACGCCCGGTTTTTCGGGTGCCGACCTGGCGAACCTTGTCAACGAGGCGGCGCTGATGGCGGCGCGAGTCGGACGGCGGTTCGTCACCATGGAAGATTTCGAGAACGCCAAGGACAAGGTCATGATGGGCGCCGAGCGCCGCAGCATGGTCCTGACCGACGAGCAGAAGGAAAAGACCGCCTACCACGAGGCTGGTCACGCGGTTGTTGGGCTTGCCCTGCCGCAATGTGACCCGGTCTACAAGGCGACGATCATCCCGCGCGGCGGCGCGCTGGGGATGGTGGTCAGCCTGCCGGAAATCGACCGTCTGAACTGGCACAAGTCCGAGTGCGAGGAAAAGATGGCCATGACCATGGCGGGCAAGGCGGCCGAGATCATCAAATACGGTGAGGAAAACGTCTCGAACGGTCCGGCGGGGGACATTCAGCAGGCCAGCGCGCTGGCCCGTGCGATGGTGCTGCGCTGGGGTATGTCCGACAAGATCGGCAACATCGACTATGCCGAGGCGCATGAGGGCTATCAGGGCAACACTGCTGGCCTGTCCGTTTCGGCCCACACCAAGGAATTGATCGAGGAAGAGGTGCGCCGCTTCATTCAGGAAGCCTATGAACGCGCCTACCAGATCCTGACCGACCGCAAGGACGAATGGGAGCGACTGGCGCAGGGGCTTTTGGAATACGAGACCCTGACCGGTGACGAGATCAAGCGCGTGATGCGTGGCGAAGACCCGCATTCGGGCAATGACGACGACGGCACCGGCGTCGCCGATGACAAACCTTCGCTGACCGCGATTCCCAAGACCAAGCCGAAGTCCAAACCGTCCGACGGCGGGCTGGAACCTGAACCTTCCGCATGAGCGGAGAGAGGCAGAACGACTGGGACCCCGGGACCTATCACAGGTTCCGGGGTCATCGTTTGCGGCCCGCACTGGATCTGCTGGCGCGGGTTGGCCCGGTCCCGCCGGGTGATGTGATCGACCTTGGTTGCGGGGCGGGCGACGTGGCCCCGGAACTTCACCTGCGATTTTGCAAGACAACAGGCGCGCGCCTGATCGGGGTTGACCGCTCTCCGGCGATGATGGAACGGGCCCGCGCGCAAGAGGTCTATGACCGGCTGGACGTCTGTGACATTGCGCAATGGGCACCAGAAAGCGTGCCTGCGCTGATCTTTTCCAATGCGGCGCTGCATTGGGTGCCCGATCATCAGGACCTGCTTGTGCGACTGGTCCAGAGCCTTGCCCCCGGTGGCACGCTTGCGGTGCAGGTGCCCTTTCAGAACAATGCTCCGTCGCACCGGTTGTGGCGCACGCTGGCCGAGGAACTGTGCCCCGGTCATCTTGCTCAGGTGGCGCTGCCCGAGGTGTTGCGCCCGGCGCAGTATTTTCACCTTCTCGAACCGCTGGGCGCGGTGAACCTATGGTCCAGTGAGTATTTCCAGATGCTGCCGCCCTGCGCGCCGGGCCATCCCGTGCGCCGCTTTACCGAGGCGACCTATGCCCGGCCTATCCTGCAAACGCTGGGCGAGGCCGAGCGGGACAGGCTGGTTCATGCCTATGACGACCTGATCACCAAGGCTTATCCGCTGTCAGAGGGGGGCGGCGCGCTCTTTCCTTTCCGGCGCATGTTCTTCACGGTAACGCGGGCGGGGCGTTCGGTTCCCGCAGGATGACGAGGACCATGGATGCCGGCACTGATCCCAACTGACTATTTCGCCACCGTGACGTGGCTGGGCGTGGTCACGACAACTGACCGCGATGAATTGCTGTCCGAGGTGCGCGCGGCGCTGGACCTGACATTCGAGGGCATCGCCGGATCTGTACACGGCGGCGCGACAAGGGCGTCCTGTGGCCGGGTGAAGTCGCAATATCCGCGCGGGACAGAGATTCGCAACGAACGACAGCTGAGCATCGTCAGCGAAGAGGAACTGGCGCTGATCGCCGCCGCGATCGGGGTCGACCAGATTGATCCGGCCCGGCTGGGGGCTTCGATGGTGCTAAGTGGCTTGCCGGATTTCAGCCACCTGCCGCCTTCGGCGCGCTTGCAGGCCCCGTCTGGTGCGACATTGACCGTCGACATGCAGAACCAGCCTTGCCAATACCCGGCCAAAAGCCTTGAGAAGGTCGCTCCCGGCAAGGGACGCGGGTTCAAACCGGCTGCGGAAGGTCGTCGCGGTGTGACCGCCATGGTCGCCCGTGAAGGGCGGATTGCCTTGGGCGATGCCCTGCGCCTGCACATTCCCGGTCAGCGGGCCTGGCAGCCAGAGGGCTGATCCGGAGGGACCGCCGCCTGATGAGGGTCAAGGAGCCGCCTCGCGGTGCCTTATCCGTCGGTTGTCAGCGGGATCGGAACCATGGTTCCCGTCAGCATGGCCACATGGCGTTCGGCCCCGTCCTTGATGGCATAGACATCCGAGGCCACGACGATCAGCCGTTTTCCGGGTTTGACGATACGCCCGCGCGCAATCAGACGCTCTCCGATGGCGGGGGCCAGTAGATGGGTGCCGATTTCCGAGGTCACGACGCCCTGATCGGTGCCAAGGATCGTCATGGCGGCAAGGCCCGCCGCCGTATCGCCCAGCGAAAAGGTCAGCCCCGCGTGGCCGAACCCGTTGTGTTGCATAAAGGCCGGGGCAAGGGGCGCGGTAATCTCGGACGTGCCCTGACCGACCGAGACCAGTTCGGCCCCAAGCGTTTTCATCATGCTCTGCATTTCAAATGTGCGGCGGAGGTGCTGTTCAATATCCATGGCGAAAAAAGGCCCGCTCGTCGGTATCAAGGCAAGAATGACGCTGCGTCGGGGTTTTGTCAGGCTCTGGACGGGGCGCGGCGTGGCATGGGGATCGCCACGGGGCGGGACCCGGTCAGAATGGCCAGCGCATCCGGGGCCATAAGATCGGACAGTACCGGCGCATCACAATGCAGGCCCCCGGTATAGGCCCCGTAGGCCGGCAGGATCAGACGTTGCCCGTCCAGCAGAAAGCAGGGCTTTGTGAGGCTGCGTCCGCGCAGGGACAGGCGTGCCTTGGGGTGGAAATGGCCAGATACCTCGGCCATGCCGTCTGTGGTGGCGATATGGCGAAAGGTCAGCGCCTCCAACTGGTACTCCGCCAGATGCGCGCCTTTGAGCGAGACCGGGGCAGGATCGTGATTGCCCGCGATCCAGACCCAGTCACGCCCGGCCTGTAGCCGTGTGATCCAAAGCAGGTCTTCCTCGGGCAGGGCGCTGTCGACGCCCGGCGCATCGAAACTGTCACCAAGGCAGATGACGCGGTTTGCCCCAGTGGCAGCCAGATCCGCATCCAGCCGTTGCAGCGTTTCGCGCGTTTCATAGGGGGGCAATTGCGCGCCGCCCACGGCGGACAGCCGCGCGGATTTGCCGAGATGCAGGTCGGACACCACAAGCAGCGCCCTGTCCGGCCAGTACAGCGCGCCGGAAGGCAGGGCTTGGAGGGAGGCCCCGAAAAAGGTGAACGCGTGGGTGTTCATGGCTTGTTCCATGCCACGGCTTTGGCGCTGCCGCAAGCCGTGCGGGGTGCTCTTGCCCGTTTGCCGTTACCAGGGCACCCGCCATGCGGGCTTGGTCTCCACCGCCGCCAGCCCGCTTTCGTTCAGCAGGCGGGTGACTTCTTCTTCCATCAGGCGTTCGTCGGCGGCGCCCCTGATCGGCACGCGGCCCGGTTCAAGGAACAGCGGCGCGGCCAGCGGGGTGATGCGGCTGAGGCGCAGGTGGTCGATGCGGTCGCCGACGCGGGCGCACATCTCGCGGATGCGGGCGAAATCGACCAGCCCGCGCATGGCCTCTTCGCGGGTGATCTGCATCAGCAGGTGGTCCGGATCGTATTTCAGCAGCGTATCATAGAGGATGTCCGAGGACATGGTGGCCTGCCGCCCGGTCTTGCGCTGGCCACCGACCTGCCGTTCGATCAGCCCGGCGATGGTGGCCGAGGCGCGAAAGCTGCGTTTCATCACCGCGTTGCCCGCCAGCCAGCCGTCAAGCCCGGCCTCGAGCGCGGCGAGGTCGAACAGCGGCGTCGGGTCGGTCACCGCGTCCAGCCCCCAGATCAGCGTGGCATAATCGGTCGAGACAAAACCCATGGGTGCCAGCCCCATCTCTTCCATCCGCTTGGTCAGCAACAGGCCAAGCGTCTGTTGCGCGTTGCGGCCCGCAAAACCGTAGACCACCAGTTGCTGCCGACCGTCATGCGGGAAGCTTTCCACCAGCAGGCGGCCCGGTTCCGGCAGGCGCGAGACCTCGCGTTGCAGGTGCAGCCAGTCGCGCGTGTGGGCGGGCAGGCCGGGCCAGTCCGTTTCGCGGAACATGCGCAGGATACGGGTGCTGAGCTGGGTGGAGGTGGCGAACTTGGTGCCCATGAACGTGGCGATCTTGGGTTTGCGCCCGGGGTCGCGGGTGACTTCGACCGTCAGTTCGCGCAGCCCTTCGTAGCGGACGATCTGTCCGCCGATCAGGAAGGTATCGCCCTTGGTCAGCGAGGCGGCAAAGCCTTCCTCGACTTCGCCCAGCGGCGCGCCGCCGCGCCCGCGCCATTTGACCTTGAGCGTGTCGCTGTCCTGAATGGTGCCGATGTTCTGGCGGATGCGGGTGGCCGAACGCGGATCGCGCAGCTGCCATTTGCCATCCGCGCGCTGTTGCAGGCGTTGCCATTGGTCATAGGCGCGCAGCGCATAGCCCCCGGTGGCGCAGAAATCGAGGCAGGCGTCGAATTCTGCGCGGGTCAGACCGGCATAAGCGCCCGCGCCGCGCATCTCGTCGAACAGACCGTCGGCATCAAAGGGGCCAGAACAGGCGGCGATCAGGATATGCTGGCACAGGACGTCACGCGGGCCGGGGCCGCGGGGGTCGCCGTCCAGATCGTGCTCTTTGACCGCGTCGAGTGCGGCGAGGCATTCGACCACCTCGAAACGGTTGGCGGGGACGAGGATCGCCTTGGACGGCGCATTGTAGCGGTGGTTGGCGCGGCCGATCCGCTGTACCAGCCGCTTGACGTTCTTGGGCGCGCCGACCTGAATCACAAGGTCGACGTCCCCCCAGTCGATGCCAAGGTCAAGGCTGCCGGTGCAGACAATGGCGCGCAACTGGCCCGCGACCATGGCCTGTTCCACCTTTTCGCGCTGGCCTCGATCCAGCGAGCCGTGGTGGATGCCGATGGGCAGCGCGTCCTCATTGGCAAGCCAGAGATTGTGGAAATAGATCTCGGCCTGGGCGCGGGTGTTGTGAAAGATCAGCGTGGTACGGTGCTGTTTGACCTGTTCCAGCACGGCGGGAATGGAATAAGCGGCACCGCCACCGGACCATGGCGGGGCCTCGTCGGTGACCAGCATCGAAATGTCCGGATCGGGGCCGGGGTCCGCTTGCAGGATGTCGCAAGGCTGGTCGCCATGTGCCAGCAGGCGGGCGATGGCCTGCGGGTCCTCGACGGTGGCCGACAGGCCGACGCGGCGCAGGCCGGGGCAGAGCGCCTGCAACCGGGCCAGCGCCAGCATCAACTGGTCGCCGCGCTTGGTTTCACTGAGCGCGTGGATTTCATCCACCACCACCCGTTTCAGGCCCGCGAACATGCGCGGCGCGTCCTCGTATGAGGTGAGCAGCGCGAGGCTTTCGGGCGTGGTCAGCAGGATATGCGGCGGGTCGGCGCGCTGGCGTTTCTTGCGGCTGGCGGGGGTGTCGCCGGTGCGGTCCTCGACCCGGATCGGCAGGTCCGCCTCTTCGATGGGGATCAGCAGGTTGCGCCGGATGTCGGCGGCCAGCGCCTTGAGCGGCGAGATATAGAGCGTATGCAGCCCTTTGTGCGGGGTTTCGGCAAGATCTGAAAGCGTGGGGAGGAAGCCCGCCAGCGTCTTGCCCCCGCCGGTGGGGGCGATCAGCAGCAGCGCCGGATCGTTGGCGCGTTCCAGCATGGCGCGTTGGTGCGGATGCACCTGCCAGCCGCGGCTGTCGAACCAGTTTTGCAGGCTGTCGGGAAGCGTGGTCATGGGGGGGAGATAATGCCTGTCGGGCAAAAGCAAAACCGTCTGTGCAGGCGAGGGGCCAGCCCCTCGCGCTCCCCGGGATATTTGAGAACAGAAGAAGGGGGCGGGGCGCGCGGCGCCGGATACGGGGTTTTCATTCCGCGGGGCTTGCGGTTCACTCGCGCCGGGGAGGACAGCCATGTTATCGGGTATTCGCATCATCGAGTTCGAGGCTCTGGGACCGGCGCCATTTGCCGCCATGCATCTGGCGGATCTGGGGGCCGAGGTGATCCTGGTGCAGCGCAAGAGCGGCGGCGGCAACCCGGCCAAAGGGGCGACGCGGCTTTTGGACCGGGGCAAGCGTTCGATTTCGCTGGACCTGAAGGCCGAGGCGGACCTGCGGGTGGCGCGGGCGCTGATCCGGAGCGCCGATGGCTTGATCGAAGGGATGCGCCCGGGGGTGATGGAGCGTCTGGGGCTGGGGCCCGAGGAGGCGCGGGCGCTGAACCCGGGGCTGGTCTATGGCCGGATGACCGGCTGGGGGCAGGAAGGGCCGCGGGCGCGGCAGGCGGGGCATGACCTGAATTACCTGGGGCTGTCGGGGGCCTTGTTCTATGGCGGATTGCCCGGTGCGGTGCCCGGGGTGCCGCCGACCCTGCTGGGCGATATCGGTGGCGGCGCGCTTTATCTGACCGTTGGTATATTGGCGGGCATCTTGCGGGCGCGCGAGAGCGGGCGCGGTACGGTGGTGGATGCGGCGATCGTCGACGGGGCGCAACACATGATGGCGCTGTTGCGGTCGATGGGCGCGCAATTCGATACCGGCGCGCGGGGGCAGTCCTTGTTGGACGGGCCGCATTGGTCGCGTTGTTATCGTTGCGCATGCGGGGGACATGTGGCGGTGCAATGCCTTGAGCCGCAGTTCTATGCGCTGTTCCTGGAAAAGCTGGGGCTGGAGACGGATCCGGTCCTTGCCGAGCAATTCGTCAGGGCGCAATGGCCGGGGCAGGTGGCGCGGCTGGAGGGGGTCTTTGCCGCGTGGCCCTTGTCCCACTGGGTGGATCTGTTCGAGGGCAGCGACGCCTGCGTGGCCCCGGTGCTGAGCCCCGAGGCGGCGGCGCGCGATCCGCATATGGGGGCGCGGGGCCATGTGCCGGACAGCGCCTTGCCTGCGCCCCGGTTTGACGGGCGGGTGGTGCAGCCGGGACCGGCGCCGGATCCGGGCCAGCATGACAGGGAGATCCTGCAAGAATTGACGGAAAGGGGGCTGCTATGAACCAGGCCGAGACATTTGCCGCGCTGTTGAAGGCGCGGTTTTCCTGCCGGAAGTACCTTGAAGCGCCGGTGCCGCAGGCGGTGATCGCAGAGGCCTTGCAGGACGCACAGCATGTGGCGAGCTGGAACAACGTCCAGCCCTGGCAGGTCATTGCCCTGTCGCCCGAGGAGACCGCGCGCTTTGCCGAGGCGCTTTATGCCCATGCGCCCGAGGCCGAGCACCAAAGCGACATTCCGTTTCCGGCGCGCTACGCGGGCATCTACAAAGAACGGCGCAGCACCTGTGGCTGGCAGCTATATGGTGCGCTGGGCATCCAGCGCGGCGACCGCGAGGCTTCGGCGCGGCAGACGCGGGAGAATTTCCGGCTGTTCGGGGCGCCGAACTGCCTGCTGATCACTTCGCCGCGTGACCTTGGCACCTATGGCGTGCTGGATTGCGGGGCCTATGTGATGGCGGTCCTGCTGGCCTTGCAGGCGCGCGGCGTGGCCAGTTGCGCGCAGGCGGCGGTGGCGGGGTTTTCGCCCTTTGTGCGTGCGCGCTATGGGATCGCCGAGGACCGCGACCTGGTTTGCGCCATCGCGCTGGGCTATGCCGATATGGACCACCCCGTACACAGCTATCGCACCGAACGGGCCGCGCCGGACGAGGTGGTCGATTGGCGCTGAGGCGGGGTCAGACCTCTTCCAGCCGGTCGGTTGCGGGCGGCGGTGTCGGGCTGAGCGAAGAGATCCGGGCGTAAAGCGACTCCTCCAGCGCATGGGACATGCCCGCCAGCGAAGGACGCAACTGATCCGCGTTCCGGGCCGAGAGGATCGGCGCGGGCCGTGAAGGATGCGCGGCCACCCATGCCACGGCAAGCGTGGCCGGATCGGTGCCCAATTCCCGGGCCAGATCGGACAGCGCCTCGGCCGCCGTGTGCATTTCCGGGCGGGCATAGCGAGTGCTGTACATCGCATCCTCGGTCAGGCGTCCCGATCCGCCCTTGGCATATTTTCCGGTCAGCAAGCCACCGCCCAAGGGGGAATAGGGCACGGGCAGGATGCCCTCAGAGGCGCACATGGGCAGGATTTCGACCTCTGCCTGACGTTTGACGAGGTTGTACATCGGCTGGATCACGTCGATCCGGGTGCCAAGGCCCGCGGCCACGGCCTGTGCCTTCATTACCTGCCATGCGGCATAGTTGGAGACGCCGATGTAACGGATGGCGCCTTGCGCCTGAAGCTGCGCCAGTGTCTCGAAAGTCTCTTCCAGCGGTGTGTCGCCGTCCCATCGGTGCATGTAGTAGAGGTCGATCACCTCCATGTTCAGGCGCTTGCGGCTTTCGTTCAGCGAGGCACGGATGTTGTCGCGGCTGGCACCGCCGGCGAATTTCGCCTTGGTGGCGATGAACAGATCTTCGCGCGCATCGGCGGCGAACCGGCCCAGCAGGCGTTCGGATTCGCCATCCGTATAGACATAGGCGGTGTCGAAATGCGCAATGCCGGCGGCGCGGCAGGCGTCGAACATGGCGCGGCCGTCGGCCTCGGTGGCGCGGCCGCCGAATTGCATGCAGCCAAAGGCGAAGCGGGCGGGCGTGGCACCCGAAAGCGTGGTCAGGGTCATGGCGACACCCTGCCACGGGCTGGCGGGCAGGCCAAGCGTCCGCAAGTTGTCTGCAATGGTCGGGAAATGCCTACTCTGTGATTGTCATAAAACTGTTACAATGCCGGACTCTTCGATGGAGGTCTTTCATGATTATCAAGTCTATTGCGCATCTTCTGAACGAGCGCGGGCTGATTTCCGTTGCGCCGCAGGAAACCGTCAAGGCCGCCTGCGCCTTGTTGACCGCCCATGACATTGGCGCCTTGGCCGTTGTGGACAATGGCAAGCTCGTTGGAGTGCTGAGCGAACGCGATGTCATCCGGCGCTGTATCTCGGGGGATCGCAAGACCGCCGAGACGCAGGTCGCCGAGGTCATGACGCAGGCTCCCGTGACGGTGCAGCGGGATGCCAGCCTTGCCGACGCCCAGACCAAGATGTTCGAAGGCGGGTTCCGCCATCTGCCGGTTGTGGATGAGGCGGGCAGGGCCATCGGCATGTTGTCGATGCGTGACATACCGACCGAATACCGCCTGATGGTCGAGCGGTTCCGCGAATATCGGGGCGTGGACGCGGCCTCTTTGTAGGGGCAGAGGCGGGATTTCTCGACAGGCGGGCCTTCACCTGCCATCCTGTCACCGAGAGGAGACCCGCGGATGCACCTTGTCCCGCGACTGCCCGCCATGGCCTGTCTGGCCGCCCTGTTTGTTGCGCCGGTGGCGACCGGCGCAGGGCAAAGCTGTACCGAGGACGCGATGATCGTCTTTGACGGGTCGGGCAGCATGGCCGAAATCGGCTACAACGCAATCGGCGTGCCGCGCATTTCCGAAGCGCGCGCCGCGATGCGAAGGGTGATCCCCTCAATCTCGACCGTGCGGCGGTTGGGCCTTGTGATTTACGGGCCTTCCGGAGACCGGACCTGTGCCAACACGGACCTACGCTTTGCGCCGCAATGGCAGGCCGGGCCGCGCATCCTTGCCGATGTCGAAGCGTTGCGGCCGGCGGGGGGCACTTCGCTGACCGAAAGCGTGCGCCGCGCGGCCGAGGCGCTGGATTACATCAACAAGCCGGGCACTGTCGTGCTGGTCACCGATGGCAAGGAGACCTGCGGCGGTGCGCCCTGTTCGCTGGCTGCCGAAATCGCCGCAATGGCGCCGGAGCTGACGGTGCATGTAATCGGGTTCAAGGTGCGCAGCGATCATTTCGATTGGTCCAACCCGAACGATCAGACCGCCACAACGGTTGCCCGTTGCCTCGCAGACCGGACAGGCGGCCGTTATGTGCGGGCCGAGACGGTCGACGAATTGATCGGCGCATTGCGGGTCACGCTGGGGTGCAACGTTTTGGGGGCGGTTGATCAACCGCGCCGCAGAGGGGCGTCCTAGGTCTTTGTCCCCGCGGCGGTGCGTTCTTTGCAACGCGGCATCCGGGTCTTTTTTCAGCTGGTCCGCTTGGGCCTGATTTCAGGAGGCAAGGATATGTTTGGACGATTTGCAACCGCGACTGCGGGAGGCCTGTTATTGCTGGCCGCCGGGGGCGCGGCAATCGCGCAAGACGCCGGGTTCAAGGTCATCGCCCCCGAACGCACGGTCGAAGTTGAGGTGTCCACGGCATTGGCCCTGTTCTTCGACAAGGCTTTTGTCGAACTGTCCATGGCCGATCCCGAAGTGGCCGATATCGCAAGCCTTTCGGACCAACTGGTCTATGTGGTCGGCAAAACAGTGGGGAAGACTACGCTTACGCTGATCTCGAACGCCGAAGCGTCCGATTTGGAAAGCGTGGCCGTGATTTCCTATCGGGACGTGGGCCCGATGCAGGCCTTTCTGGCGGCCTCTGCCAAGGGGGTCACCTTGGTACGGGATGGCGTGACGATCACCGTTTCAGGGTGCCTTGCCTCCCCGCGCGAAGAAGGTGCCGTGGGAAACGTCGTGTCGCAGTTGAAGGACTGGGGCTATGTGACGCTGAGCGACCTGGGCCGCTGTTGAAGCCGTGTGCCGTCGGCCTGTTGCCTGACTGAAAACCCCCGCACCTTTCGGCGCGGGGGGAAACCATGGCCCGAGTCCCACATGGGACAGGGGTGCCGGATAGTAGGTTACTGCGGGATCTCGGCGTTGATGCCTTCGACGTAGAAATCCATGCCCAGCAGGGTGCCGTCATCGGCCACTTCGCCATCCGCCAGCCAGGGCGTGCCGTCGGCCTTGTTCAGCGGGCCGGTGAAGGGGTGATAATCCCCAGCGGCGATGGCGTCTTTCATGGCCAGTGCCTCGGCCTTGACCTCTGCCGGGACCGCGTCCGAGATTTCACCGATACCGACCATGCCCGGGCCGATGCCGTCCCAGGTGTCACTGCTGGTCCAGCTTCCGTCCATCACCGCCTGAACGCGCGCAATGTAATAGGGCGCCCAGTTGTCGATGATCGAGGAAACGCGCGGCATGGGCGCGTATTCACCCATGTCCGAGGCTTGCCCGAAGGTGATGACATTGCCCGCCTCGGCGGCGGCGGCCTGCGGCGCGGTCGAGTCGGTGTGCTGAAGGATCACGTCGGCGCCGTTTTCGATCAGGGCGCGGGCGGCGTCGGCTTCCTTGGCCGGATCGAACCAAGTGTAGGCCCAGATGATCGAGAACTCGACATCCGGGTTCACCTTCTTGGCGTGGATATAGGCCGAGTTGATGCCGCGGATGACCTCGGGGATCGGGTAGGACGCAATGTAGCCAACCTTGTTGGTCTTGGTCATCTTGCCCGCGATGTGGCCCTGAATGGCGCGGCCTTCGTAGAAACGGGCCGAGTAGACGCTGACGTTGTCGGCGCGCTTGTAGCCGGTGGCGTGCTCGAACTTTACGTTCGGGAACTTTTCGGCCACGGCGATGGTCGGATCCATGTAACCGAAGGAGGTGGTAAAGATGATGTCCGCACCCGACAGCGCCATCTGGGTGATCGCGCGCTCGGCGTCAGCACCTTCCGGCACGCTTTCCTGGAAGATCGTTTTGACCTTGTCGCCAAAATGCTCTTCGACGGCCAGACGTCCTTCGTTGTGTTCATAGGTCCAGCCGCCGTCGCCCACCGGGCCGACGTAGATGAAGCCCGCGGTGACATCCTGAGCCGCGGCGGCAGAGCCGAAGCCAAGGGTCAGCGCAAGGGCGGCGGTGGAGAGGAGTGTTCTTCTTTTCATGGATTTCCCCTGTTGGTGGTTCAAGTATTGGCCCCTAGTGCGAGGCGTGGAAGGGCCGGCCCAGCGAAGCGGGCGCGCCATGCGCCCCACGGGCCGAGATGATCACGAGCACGAGGATCGTGACAAGATAGGGCGAGGCCGAGAGCAGCGCGACCGGCACGTTCGCGCCTGCGGCTTGCAGGTTCAGCTGCAACACCGTGACCCCGCCAAACAGATAAGCGCCGATGGCGACGCGGCCCGCCCGCCACGAGGCAAAGACCACGATGGCCAGTGCGATCCAGCCTGCGCCGGCGGTCATGCCCTCGGTCCATTGCGGCACGCGCACGAGGCTGAGATAGGCGCCGCCAAGGCCCGCGCAGGCGCCGCCAAAGAGGATTGCCAGAACGCGGATGTAGACCACCTTGTAGCCCAGCGCATGGGCGCTGTCGTGGCTTTCGCCGACGGCGCGCAGGATCAGCCCGGCGCGGGTGTATTTCAGAAAGGCCCAGACCGCGACGACCAGCGCGAGGCTGAAATAGACCATCAGGTCATGGCTGAAGAACATGCGGCCCAGCGCGGGAATGTCGGACAGGACCGGGATGTCGAGTTTCGGCAGGGTGGGGCTTTTCATGCCTTCGTAGGGTTTGCCGATCAGGCTGGACAGGCCCAGCCCCACCAGCGTCAGGCCCAGCCCCGTTGCCACTTGATTGGACAGCAGGAACTGCGTCAGCAGCGCAAAAGCGAGCGACAAGAGCGCCGCTGCCGCGGCCGCCGCGACAAAACCCAGCGCCGGAGAGGTGGAATTCACCGCAATCGCAAAGCCCACCACCGCGCCTGTGATCATCATCCCTTCGACGCCAAGGTTCAGAACGCCGGACTTTTCGACCACCATCTCGCCGATGGCGGCGAGCAGGATGGGCGTGGCAGACACCATGATCGAGGCCACGAGAAGGATCGGGTTGATCGAGCTCAGGTCCATCAGGCGATCTCTCTCTTTGACCAGCGCAGGCGGAAATTGGTGAAGACATCCATCGCCAGCAGGAAGAACAGCAGCATCCCCTGGAACAGCTGGATCGAAGCGCCGGGCAGGCCCAGCATCAACTGCGCCAGCTCTCCACCGATATAGGTCAGCGCCATCAGGAGCCCCGCCAAAAGGATGCCGATAGGGTTCAACCGGCCAAGGAAGGCGACGATGATCGCCGTGAATCCGTAGCCCGAGTTGAAGTCGATGCTGATCTGTCCGGCGGGGCCGGTGGCCTCGAACAGTCCCGCCATGCCGGCGAGCAGCCCCGAGATACCAAGGCAGATCAGCACGATCCGCGCCGGGTTCACACCCGAGAAACGCGCCGCGCGGGGGGCTTCGCCGGTCAGGCGGATGTTGAAGCCCAGCATATGGCGTGACAACAAAACATAGGCCCCGATCACCGCGATGAAGGCAAAGACAACGCCCCAGTGCATGCCCGTGTTGGCGATCAGGTCGCTGTTGTGGGCCGCATCCCATTGTTTGAAATTGCGCGACCCCGGAAAGCCGCGCCCTTCGGGGTTGCGCAGAAGCCCGGTCGAAACCGACCCAAGGATTGTTTCGGCGACATAGACCAGCATCAGAGAAACGAGGATCTCATTGGTGCCGAAACGCGTTTTCAGCACCGCGGGGATCATAGCCCAAGCCCAGCCGCCCAGTGCCCCGGCAACAATCATCAGCGGAAAGATCAGGATGCTGTCCGAAGGGTAAAAGGCAAGGCCCGCCGCCGCGCCACAGATGGCGCCCATGATATACTGGCCTTCGGCGCCGATGTTCCAGATCCCGGCCCGGAAACCGATCGACAGGCCGATGGCGATCAGGATCAACGGCCCCGCCTTGACCAGCAATTGCGGACGCGTGAACCCGGCGAATTGCGCGTTGAAGATCGGATCCCAGAAAATCGTGCGGATTGCCTCGACCGGGTTGGCCCCGAGAAAGGCAAACAGAACGCCGCCCACGATCATGGTCAACAGCACGGCAAGAACCGGCGTCAGGTAGGTCCACAGGCGCGAAGGCTGGGGCCGTCGTTCAAGGCGGATCATGACAAGGCTCCGGGTGCAGGGTTTGCCGCCGGGTTGGGGTCAGCCGTCCACATGCGCCACCTCCATGTCATGCGCGCCGCCCATCATCAGGCCGATCTGTTCGATATCAAGACTAGAGACAGGGCGCGTCGGTGACAGGCGGCCTTCGTTCAGGGCCCCGAAGCGGTCCGAGACTTCCATCAACTCGTCAAGGTCCTGACTGATGACAACCACGGCGCCGCCCTTGGCGGCAAGGTCGAGGATGGACTGACGGATAAAGGCCGCCGCCGCCGCATCCACCCCCCACGTGGGCTGATTCAGCACAAGCACCCGCGGGCCTTGCAGGATCTCGCGGCCGACGACGAATTTTTGCAGGTTGCCGCCCGACAGCGCGCGGGCCGCCGTGCCCGGCCCGGGGGTGCGCACGTCGAAATGACCGATCACCTCTTCGGCAAAACGCCGGGCCTTGCCCCAGGAAATAAAGCCCCGCGTCAGCATGCCTTCGCTGCGGGCAGCGGTCAGCACGCCGTTTTCGATCAGGCTCATATCCGGGGCGGCGGCATGGCCCAGCCGTTCCTCGGGGCCGGACAATAGCCCAAGCCCCCGCCGTGCGACCGGACCGGCGCGGCTGATGTCCTTGCCCTCAAGGTGAATGCTGCCTGCCGGGGCAAGCCGTTCGCCCGAAAGCGCGCTCAGCAGTTCGTCCTGACCATTGCCAGCGACGCCGCCGATGCCCAGAACTTCGCCGGCGCAGATCTCGAAGCTGACCTCGCGCAAAGGGGTGCCAAATGCGCCGGGCGCAGGCAGGCTCAGGTCCTTGACCGCCAGCAGCACGTCTCCCGTCTTGCCGCCCTTGGCCTCTGGTGTGGCAAAGCTTGCTCCCACCATCATTTCGGCCAGTTGCCGGGCCGAGGTTTCGGCCGGGGTGCAGGTGGCCACTTTCTTGCCCAGCCGCAGGATCGTCGCGGTGTCGCAAAGCGCGCGGATCTCTTCCAGCTTGTGCGAGATGTAGAGGATCGAAGTGCCTTCAGCCTTCAGCTTGCGCAGGGTTTCGAACAGAATGTCGACCTCCTGCGGGGTCAGCACGCTGGTGGGTTCGTCCATGATCAGCAGGCGCGGGTTTTGCAGCAGACAGCGAATGATCTCGACCCGCTGACGTTCCCCCGCCGACAGGGTGCCGACGGTGCGCGACGGGTCCAGCGGCAGGCCATAGGTTTCCGAAACCTCGCGAATCTGGCGGGCAAGGTCGGACATGGGCGGCGGTGTTTCCATCCCCAGGGCGACGTTTTCCGCCACGTCCAGCGCGTCGAACAACGAAAAATGCTGGAACACCATGGCGATGCCCGCCTGCCGGGCCTCGGATGGCTTGGACGGGGCAAAAGGTGCCCCATCCAGCAACATCTGCCCTTTGTCCGGCGCATTCAGCCCGTAGATCATCTTGACCAGCGTCGATTTCCCGGCACCGTTTTCGCCAAGCAGCGCGTGGATTTCGCCGCGACCGATGTCAAAGGTCACGTCATCATTGGCGATCACGCCGGGGTAGACCTTGGTCAGACCCTGGAGGCTGAGGAGGGTGTCTGCCACGCTTGCTCCTTCTGTTGCTGCAAGCTGAGTATCTGTGAGGCCACACTGATGGCAATGGCCTGCGGATGTTTGCCCAGCGCTTTCTGCCCGATTGGGCAGCAAATGGCGTCGATTTGGGCGCGGGTGTGGCCAAGCGACTGCAATCGCTTGCGGAAACGCGCCCATTTCGTGTCCGATCCGATCAGGCCGCAAAAGCCGAACCCATGCGACAGCGCCGCATGGCACAGGGCAAAGTCGATCTCGTGGCTGTAGGTCAGGATCAGGTGCGCGGCATCCTTCGGGGCCAGGGGTATGGCACGCTCGGGGAAGGGGGCCGGCAGAACCGTGGTGTTTCCGGGCACCTCGGCGGGAAAGCGGTCCGGACCGGTGTCCACCCATGTCAGCGCAAGGCGGGGCAGGGGCGCCAGTACCGAAACCAGCGCGCGGCCAACGTGGCCAGCCCCCCAGATCCAGATCGGGAAATCGGGGCGCAAGACCGGTTCCACCATCCAGCCCTGCACCAGTTGCGGCGCGGGGATCTCTCCCCGCGCGCGCGCCCTGTCGATCAGCCGGTGAACCGCAAGAGGCATCTCGCCCGTTCCGCGCGCGATGACCTCGTGCCCTTCGATGGCCTGCAGGGCGGCGGCGTCGAAATGCTCTGTCAACAGCGTCACCGCGCCGCCGCAGCATTGGCCAAGGTCCGGACCCAGGGCATGACGGGTCAGCCCGTCACGGTGGCGGGCCATTTGCGCGGCCTCGAACTCCAATGTGCCGCCGCCGATGGTGCCAGTTTGTCCGCCGTCCCAGACCAGCATCGCGGCCCCCACTTCGCGCGGGGCCGACCCGGCGACGCTTGCGACGACGACACGCGCAACGCGGCCATGGCGGTCGACCGCGCGGCGCAGGCCGTCAATGTCAAAGCTCATGACTGCATCCGCCGGATCGCCGCCAGAACCCGTTCCGGCGTGGCGGGGGCGTCCAGCATCGGATAGCCGGGTCCGCAGGTCGAAACAGCATCCGAGAGGGCCATCAGGGCCGATACACCCAGCATGAAAGGTGGCTCGCCCACCGCCTTCGAACGATAGACCGTATCCTCGCGGTTCCGCCCGTCCCAAAGCGCCACGTTGAAGATCTCCGGCGCATCAGAGCAGGCCGGGATCTTGTAGGTCGACGGCGCATGTGTGCGCAGACGGCCCCGATCATCCCAGACCAGTTCCTCGGTTGTCAGCCACCCCGCGCCCTGAATGAACCCGCCTTCCACCTGCCCGATATCCAGCGCAGGGTTCAGCGAGGCGCCCGCGTCATGCAGAATGTCGGTGCGCAGCATCCGGTATTCGCCGGTCAGCGTGTCGACCACCACCTCGGTGCAGGCGGCACCATGGGCAAAATAATAGAACGGCCGCCCGGTGCCGCTGATCCGGTCCCAGCTCAGCTTGGGCGTTTTGTAAAATCCCGTGGCCGATAGGCTGACCCGTCCCGCGTAACAATGCGCCGCCGCTTCGGCAAAGCTCATCTCCTCGGCTCCGGCCCGCACGCGACCTGCGTCGAAAACCACCTCTTCGGGTTTGCACTGGTGCATCTGCGCCAGATGCTCCGCCATGCGGGCGCGGATCGTCTCGCAGGCAATCTTCACCGCCGCGCCGTTCAGATCCGACCCGGACGAGGCCGCCGTGGCCGATGTGTTGGGCACTTTCGCGGTGTCGGTGGCGGTGATGCGGACGGTCTCTATCGGCACGCCAAAGGCAGTTGCCGCCACCTGCGCCACCTTTTGAAACAAGCCCTGACCCATCTCCGTGCCGCCATGGTTCATGGCGATCGAGCCATCCTGGTAGACATGCACCAGGGCGCCCGCCTGGTTGAGATGGCTTAGCGTGAACGAAATGCCGAATTTCACCGGGGTCAGGGCGATGCCCTTCTTCAACACCGGGTTGGCGGCGTTCCAGGCCCGCACCGCCGCGCGCCGGGCCTCATAGTCGCTGGAGGTGACCAGCGCATCGGTCATCTCGTGCAGGATGAAATCCTCCACCACCTGACCGTAGGGCGTGACATTCCTGGGCTTCTTCTTGGCCGAAATACCTCCGGGGGGGCTCGGCTTGGCCGAGCGGGGGGCGGCGCCCCCCTCCATCGGATCGTAAAAATTGACCCGCCGCACTTCCAGCGGATCAAGGCCCAGATCATGCGCGATATGATCGATCACCCGTTCGATACCGACGACACCCTGCGGCCCGCCAAAGCCGCGATAGGCGGTGGCACTGCACATGTTGGTCCGCAGCCGGTGGCTTTCGATCCGCACGTCGGGCAGGAAATAGGCATTGTCCGAATGCAGCATGGCGCGGTCCGCCACCGGCAAAGACAAATCCTGCGACCATCCACAGCGGGTATACTGTTCGAACGCGATGCCCTGGATCACGCCGGTTTCATCGAAACCCACGCGGTAGTCGATGCGGAAGTCATGGCGTTTGCCTGTGATGACCATGTCATCGTCGCGGTCATAGCGCATCTTGGCCGGACGCCCGGTGGCCGATGCCGCAACGGCGCAGGCGATCGCCGGAGCGTTGCCCTGGCTTTCCTTCCCGCCGAAACCGCCGCCCATGCGGCGGGTTTCGACCCGCACGTTGTGCATTGCAAGGCCGAGTGCGTCCGCAACCTTGTGCTGGATCTCGGTCGGGTGCTGGGTCGAGGAATGCACCAGCATGTCCCCGTCTTCCTGCGGGAACACCAGCGCGGCCTGACCTTCGAGATAGAAATGCTCTTGTCCGCCCATCTCGATCCGGCCTTCGATGATGCGCGGGGCCGCGGCGATGGCGGAATCGGCATCGCCGCGCGCCCAGATGCGCGGGCCTTCCTCGAACCGGCTATTGGCGGCCAACGCCTGTTCTATCGTCAGAATCGGGGCCGTTTCCTCGGTTTCGATCCCGGCCAACCGAACGGCGCGGCGCGCGGCAAGGTGGCTGTCGGCGGCAACCAGAAACAGCGGTTGGCCAAGATAATGGATCGTCCCGTCGCAAAGCAGCGGTTCGTCATGGGCCGAAGGTGAACAATCACAGTCCGAGGGCAGGTCCGCACGGGTCCAGACCGCGACAACGCCGGGTGCCGCGCGCACCGCCGACAGATCAAGTCCGGTTAGCTTGCCGGCGGCAATGGGCGATAGGCCAAAGGCCAGATGCAGGCAGTTCGCCGGGGTCGGAATGTCATCGACATATCGCGCCTTGCCGGTAACATGAAGGGCTGCGGCATCATGCGGGAGGGGTTTCGAAACGCTCATGCCCGCACCTCCAGAACGCTGGTGGCCTGCCCCTGATCCTCGGCCCAAAGACGGTGCAGCATGTTTCGGGCGGCGGTCAGGCGATAGTCGGCACTGGCGCGCATGTCGGTCATCGGGCTGAAATCCTGTACCCAGGCGGGCGCGACGGCTGCCAATGTGGCTTCGGTCCAGGGCTGACCGGTCAGCGCGGCCTCGACATTGCTTGCGCGTTTCGGCGTTCCGGCCATGCCGCCAAAGGCGATGCGCGCGGCAGAGACCCGGCCGTCCTCAATGTTCAGGTTGAAAGCCCCGCAAACGGCGGAGATATCCTGATCGAACCGTTTTGACAGCTTGAAGACTTTTAGACCGCCCATCGGTTTGGGCAGGCTGACAGCCTCGACGAATTCGCCCGGGGCCCGGTCCTGTTTGCCATAATCCAGAAAGAAATCCTCGATCGGCAGGCTGCGCCTTTCGCTGCCCTTGCGGAGGTGCAAACTGGCCCCCAACGCGATCAGGGCGGGCGGGTTGTCCCCGATGGGCGATCCATTGGCGATATTGCCGCCGATGGTCGCGGCATTGCGCACCTGCGTCGAGCCATAGCGGCGGATCATCTCTGAATAGGAGGGCGCGTGGGTCTTCATCACTTCATGGACCCGATCCATCGTGACCCCGGCCCCGATGCGGATTTCGCTGTCGGTTTCCTCGATCTCTTGCAGGTCGGCGCACCGGTTGAGGAAAATGACGGGGCCGAGATCGCGCAATTGTTTGGTGACCCACAGGCCCACATCTGTCGCCCCGGCCACAAGCGTGGCCTTGGGCATCTCGGCGTAAAGCCGGGCCAGATCATCGGAGGTTTCCGGCGTGAAAGAGGTGGGGGCCTTTGGCGTTTCGCCGTTGGCATAGGTCGCATCGGTGGCCATCCAAGCGGGAACCGGGACCTTGGCGGCCGCATCGGCCGCGCGCAGGATCGGCGCATAACCGGTGCAGCGGCACAGGTTGCCCGCCAGTGCATCCTTGGCATTGGTGTCGCCATTCAGATGTGCCGTGGCCATCGAAACCGCGAAGCCGGGGGTGCAGAACCCGCACTGGCTGCCGTGATGTTCGACCAGCGCCTGTTGTACCGGGTGCATCTGGCCGTCAGGACCGGACAGTCCCTCGACTGTGCGGACGGCCTTGCCGTGGAGTTGTGGCAGGAACAAGATACAGGCGTTTAGCGCCCGCGCGCCGCGCGCATCGGTGACCATGACCGTGCAGGCCCCGCAGTCGCCTTCGTTGCAGCCTTCCTTGGTGCCGGTCAGGCCCCGGCGTTCGCGCAACCAGTCCAGCAGTGTTTCGGTGGGCGAAACCTCTGTCAGTTCCACGCTCTCTCCATTCAGAAGAAAGGTGATATTCATATGTCTGTGACCCGCCGCCTTACCAATATACCCCGCAGCAGCCTGCGGGGTGCGCGCCCTCGATGCGGCATAGAAAACGCGCGTTCCCGTTGTCGGACCACAGGCTAGGCGGTGGACTCGCGGCATGGCAAGGAAAAATTGCCCGCGGATGGACCGAAGCAGGGGGATTTGCCGCGCTTGCGGGCATCTGGCGCGGCCCGCAGGCGGCGTCAGCCGTTTTTCAGGTCTTCGGCCAGCGCCGCGCGCAGTTTGGCAACCTCGTCCTCAACCGGCCCCGTGGGGCAGGCGGCCTTTTCCGACCACGCTGAAAACCGTTCAAGCAGCGGCAGGAAGGTCTGGATTTCTTCCATCGTCCAGTCCTTGAGGTAAGACCCCAGAACGAGGAACTTGTAACTGCGGACGGCCTCGACCGCGCGTTCCCCTGCCTCTGTCAGTTCCAGCACGGCGCGGCGTGCGTCCTGCTGGCTGACAGCGCGGCGCAGCAACCCACGTTTGATCAACTGGCTGGTCAGGCGGCTGGCGCGGGATGGGTCGATGGCAAGGCGGCTGGCCACGGTCGAGACCATGGTTTCCTCGCCCGATCCTTCACCGAACTCATTGACCGGGGCGCGAACGGCGATCAGCACGTCCAGCTCGGCCATCTCGATGTCCAGCCCAAGATCGCCCAGGGCGCGCAGCCCCAGTTCCCTTTTGGTGAACCGCCGCCGCCACGACTGAAGGATGGCGTCAATGTCCAGCGCGGCCTCGGCCACATCGTGTCCGACACCGGCGCGGGCGAGCCGCTCTTTCAGTTTGTCATCCCGTGCGCCCATGCGGCCCTCGATGTGCATCATTGCATGTAAGTGGCAAATGCATGCTGTTGACATGTAATTGCGTCTGGCACATATCTAGGCCCAGTTCAGACCCGTTGCAATCCTCTTGCCCGCGCCGGATCCGCCGAGCACGGGCCGTCCGCCCCTGTTTCAAGGAAATTTGCATGTCTCTTGTCGAATCCCCTGTTTCCCCTGCCGTTTCATCCACCGACCCGGCCACATTGCGGCTTGCCCTGACGGCGATTGCCGCGACGCTGCTGTTTGCCTCTCTCGGTCAGACCATTGTATCGACGGCCATGCCGATCATGGTGGCCGATCTTGGCGGTATGGACCATATCACATGGGTGATCACGGCCTATCTGATGGCCTCGACAATCGGCGCGCCGGTGGCTGGCAAGCTGTCGGACCTTTACGGGCGCAAGGTGGTGCTCAAAGGCGGGATCCTTGTCTTTGTGCTTGGCGCCGTGATCTGCGGCACGGCGAACTCGATGGAAATGGTGATCGCCGGGCGTGCGGTTCAAGGGCTGGGCGGCGGAGGGCTGATCGTGACCTGCATGACCGCCGTGGGCGACCTGATGCCGCCGCGCGAGCGGGGCAAGGCGCAGGGCTTTCTTGGCGCGGCCTTCGGTGTGTCCACGGTGATCGGCCCGCTGTTGGGTGGGGCCATCGTGCAGAGCATCGGCTGGCACTGGATCTTTTTCGTCAACCTACCGGTGGGCGTTGTGGCCTTTTTCGTGCTGAACCGCGCCTTGCCGGACCCGGTCGCGCGGTCGGACAAGCCGGTGGACTACCTTGGTGCGGCGCTGCTGGCGGCAATCCTTGGCAGCGTAGTGCTGTTGCCCAATACGGCGGGCAGCTATGGCTGGTCCAGCCTGCCGGTGGCGTGGTTGGTGATGGGGCTTGCGCTGGCGCTGGCGGGGTTCGTCATCACCGAACGGCGGGCTGCCGAGCCGATCCTGCCGTTGTCGCTGTTTTCCAACAACACCTTCCTTGTCATCAACCTCGTGGGTTTTCTGGTCGGTATGGGGATGTTCGGCACGATCACCTTTTTGCCGCTGTTTCTGCAAATGGTGAAAGGGGTCAGTCCGACGGCCTCTGGCCTGTTCCTTGTACCGATGATGGGCGGGCTGATCCTGTCCTCTATGGCCGCAGGCAAAATCATGTCGGCCACCGGGCATTACAAGCTGATGCCGGTGCTGTCGACGGGGCTGTTGGCCGTGGCGCTGGTTGGCATGTCGCGCATCGATGGCGGTAGCGCACTGTGGGCCATCGGCGCGATCATGGTGATGGTCGGGCTGGGGCTTGGCCCGGTCTTTGCCGTCGGCGTGGCCGCGATCCAGAACGCGGTGCCGCGGGCGATGATGGGGGTCGGGACGGCTTCGACCAATATGTTCCGTCTGATCGGGGGGTCTTTTGGAACGGCGGTTTTCGGCGCGATGTTCAGCGCCGGTTTGATGCGCAACCTTGCCGGAGAGCTGCCGGGTGGCGTGTCGGGGGGCATCGGCGCGCTGGGCACCAGTGTGGTGCAGGCCCTGCCTGTGGAAACGCAGGCCCGGGTTCTGGACGGGTTCTCGGATGCGCTGCACCCGATTTTCTGGGCGGCAGCGGCGGCGGCGGTAGTTGCCTGTCTTGCTTCTATGCTGTTGCGCGAGGTCCCATTTGCCGAGGGCTGAGTCCTTTAGTCACCGGGTACAATGAATTCGGCAATGGCGCGTATGGCAGAGGTTACGTTCAGGATACCGTTGTGGTCGCCTTGTTCGAACACCTCCAGCCGCGCGCCGGGCCAAGTCTCGGCCAGCGGGCGCAGGTTTTCCAGCGGCGCGGCATAGTCATTGCGCGCCTGCACGATCAGCAAACCTTCGCTGCGGGAACGGGCAAGGGGCTGCCAGTCGTGACCAAGCGCGTAGGGCGCACCGATGGCGTCGACATGCCGGACAAAATGGTCAAGACAGCGCCCGTTCAGACCGTATTGTCGCCCGCCAAGGCGCACCAGCGCCGGCAGGTCCAAAGGAACGGATATCAGCGCCAGTCTGTTCGCCAGACTTTGGCCTTCCTCCAGAGCATGAAGCAAGGCGTTGGACCCAACGCAATGGGCAACGATGCCGTTGTAGGGGCCTTGCTGACGGGTGGCGCGCAGGATCGCCCCGACCATGTGGCGCAGGCTGCACAGACCGCTGGACCTGTGGGCATGTCCGGGAAAGATCAGCATATCGACGGCGCCGCCACGTTTTTGCAGGGCGCGGGCAACGCGGGTGAATTGGCGAAAATGCCCGTCGTGACCGGGCAGGACCAGAACGCGGGGACCATTGTCCGGCAAGTGGCGCGCGGCCATGCGCAGGATCGCCGTGTCTTCACCAAGCGGAACGATCCCAAAGCGGTGTTTCCTGTGGGCCAGATCATCAATCACGGCCTGATCGGCAGTCAGATAGCGCCGGGCCAGATGCGCCGCGGCAAGCCTTGGCGCAAGGACAGAGGCCGACATGACAGCCGACCGCCGCAACCGCGCCCGGACACCTTTGGGTCGGCCCGGCAGGGGGGTGCCAAGATCATTCCTGCGCGGCATCGGGGCCGGGGCAATATGGGCCGGGGGCTGCATGGCCGGGTCAAAGGAGCCTGTGTTTGCGAACAATCCGTTCCAAAGTGTGCCGCGCAAAGATGGCACAATTTAGGCGCGAGCGCCAAGCGGGCGCTAGGTCATCCGGCTTACGGGCGGTTCGGTGCGGGATTGGGGCTTTTGCCGGTCCCGACCACAGAATAATGTATCTCCATGGCTGATCCCCGATTCATTCACCTCCGCGTCCACACCGAATATTCGCTGCTAGAAGGGGCTGTGCGGCTGAAAAAGCTGCCCGGGCTTTGCGCTGATATGGGCATGCCGGCGATTGCGGTGACGGACACCAACAATCTGTTCGCGGCGCTGGAGTTTTCCGTTGGTGCCAGCGGCGCGGGGGTGCAACCGATCATCGGCTGTCAGATGGACCTGCGCTATGTCGAACCGCAGCCGGGCGAGCGGGCAAAGCCACCCGCGCCGATTGTTCTGCTGGCCCAGAGCGAAGCCGGGTATGAGCATCTGATGAAGCTCAACTCGTGCCTTTACATGCGCCGCGACAACGAGTTGCCGCACGTGACACTGGAGGAACTGGCCCGGCATTCCGAGGATGTGATCTGCCTGTCCGGTGGGCCGGACGGGCCGGTTGGCCGCCATTTGCGGCAGGGCCACAGGGGCGCGGCGCAGGCGCTGATGACGCGGCTGGCCGAAATCTATGGCGACCGTCTGTATGTCGAATTGCAGCGCCATCCGGGCGAAGATGGCACACCGCCCGAGGCAGAGCGCCTGTCAGAGCGCGGCTTTGTCGAAATGGCCTATGAGATGAACCTGCCCTTGGTCGCCACCAACGATGTCTATTTCCCCAAGGAAGGCATGTACGAGGCGCATGACGCGATGATCTGCATCGCCGAGGGGGCCTATGTCGACCAGCAGGAGCCGCGCCGCCGTCTGACCCCACAGCACTATCTGAAGACACCGCAGGAAATGGCCGTCCTGTTTGCCGACCTGCCCGAAGCGCTTGACAACACGATCGAGATTGCGCGGCGCTGTGCTTTCATGGCTTACCGGCGCAATCCGATCCTGCCGAAATTCGCCGACGACGAGGTTGCCGAACTGCGCCGCATGGCGAACGAGGGGCTTCAGGCGCGTCTTGCGGTGATCCCCCATGCGGTCAGCGTCGAGGAGTACCAGGAACGTCTGGATTTTGAACTGGGCATCATCGAGGGCATGGGGTTTCCCGGCTACTTCCTGATTGTTGCGGATTTTATCCAGTGGGCCAAAGACCACGACATTCCCGTCGGGCCGGGGCGGGGGTCTGGGGCGGGCAGTCTGGTGGCCTATGCGCTGACCATCACCGACCTTGACCCGCTGCGCTATTCGCTGCTGTTCGAACGATTCCTTAACCCGGAACGGGTGTCGATGCCTGACTTCGACATCGATTTTTGCATGGATCGCCGCGAAGAGGTGATCCAATACGTGCAGGACAAATACGGCCACGACAGGGTGGCGCAGATCATCACCTTTGGTGCGCTTTTGTCCAAGGCGGCGGTCCGCGATATGGGCCGCGTTCTTCAAATGCCTTACGGTCAGGTTGATCGCCTGTCCAAGATGATCCCCGTCGAAGGGGTCAAACCGGTGTCGATCGAAAAGGCGTTGCAGGATGAACCGCGCCTTGCCGAAGAGGCCCGCAACGAAGAGGTTGTTGACCGCCTGTTGAAATACGGGATGCAGGTCGAGGGGCTGTTGCGGTCGGCGGGCACCCACGCCGCCGGTGTTGTGATCGCCGATCGACCGACGGATGAACTGGTGCCGCTTTACCGCGATCCGCGCTCGGAAATGCCGGCGACACAGTTCAACATGAAATGGGTTGAACAGGCCGGGTTGGTGAAGTTCGACTTTCTCGGCCTCAAGACGCTGACCGTGATCCAGAACGCCATGGACCTGATTTTCAAGTCCGGGCGGGATCTGCACGTGGCGGCGGATGGTACGCTGCTTTACGAACCCGCCGAAGGGGCGGAAAACCAGATCAACGCCATCCCGCTGGATGACGAGGTCACCTACAAGCTTTACGCCAGCGCCAAGACGGTCGCCGTGTTCCAGGTGGAAAGCTCGGGCATGATGGATGCGCTCAAGCGCATGAAGCCAACCTGTATCGAGGACATTGTCGCGCTGGTGGCGCTGTATCGTCCGGGCCCGATGGAAAACATCCCGACCTATTGCGAGGTCAAGAACGGGGTGAAGGACATTACCTCGGTCCATCCGCTGATCGACCATATCCTTGAGGAAACGCAGGGCATCATCGTCTATCAGGAACAGGTGATGCAGATCGCGCAGGTCATGGCGAATTACACGCTGGGCGGCGCCGACCTGCTGCGTCGAGCGATGGGTAAGAAGATCAAGGAGGCGATGGACGCCGAGCGCCCGAAATTTACCAAGGGCGCGGGCGAAAACGGCGTGGACGCCAAGAAGGCATCCGAGGTTTTCGACCTGCTGGAAAAGTTCGCCAACTACGGTTTCAACAAGTCGCACGCCGCCGCCTATGCCGTGGTCAGCTATCAGACCGCCTGGTTGAAGGCGAACCATGCCGTCGAATTCATGGCCGGGGTCATGAACTGCGATATCCATCTGACTGACAAGCTGGCGGTCTATTTCGAAGAGGTCCGCAAAGGGCTGAAACTGCCTTGGGTGCCGCCCTGCGTGAACCGGTCGCTGGCGACCTTTGACGTGGTGGACGGACAGTTGGTCTATGCGCTGGGAGCGCTCAAGAACGTGGGTCTGGAGGTCATGCGGCTTGTGGTGGCCGGGCGTGGCGACAAACCTTTTGTCAACGTCTTCGACTTTGCCCGCAGGGTGGATCTCAAGAAGATCGGCAAGCGGCCGCTGGAGATGATGGCCCGGGCGGGTTGTTTCGACGTGCTGGATTCGAACCGGCGGCGGATCTTTGATTCGCTGGACTCGCTGGTGGCCTATTCGGCGGCGATCCACGAACAAAAGGCTTCGGCTCAGGTGTCGCTGTTTGGCGAAGCGGGCGAAGATCTGCCCGAACCGCGCATGTCGCCCGTGCCCGATTGGCTGCCCGCCGAACGATTGGCCGAAGAGTTCAAGGCCGTCGGTTTCTACCTGTCGGGCCACCCGCTGGACGATTACATGCCCGCGCTCAAGCGCAACGGCGTCATGACGCTGGACGAGGTCACGCACAAGGCGCAGTCCTCACCGCTGGTGGCCAAGCTGGCCGGGGTGGTGGCCGGCCGGCAAGAGCGGAAATCGGCGCGCGGCAACCGGTTCGCCTTTGCCCAGCTCAGCGATCCGACCGGGGCCTACGAGGTGACGTTGTTTTCGGAAGCCTTGGAAAAATCACGCGATTTTCTGGAAAGCGGATCCAAGGTGCTGGTAACGGTCGAGGCGACGATGGAATCCGACCAGCTCAAGCTCTTGGGCCGCTCGGTTGCCCCGGTCGAGGCCGGTGTCGCCGGAGCCGGAGTGACGGGGCTGCGGATTTACGTGGAAACGCCGGGGGCGCTGCCGCAGATCGCTTCGGTTCTTGGCCGGGCCGCGGAACAAATGCCCAAGGCGCGGCGCGGCCCGATCCATCTGTTGCTCAATGATCCGGGACTGCCCGGTGAAGTCGAACTGGACGCCGGTACGGATTTCCCGGTGACGCCCGAGATCAAGGGCGCGGTCAAATCGCTGGACGGTGTGCTGGCGGTCGAGGACATGTGAGACCGGCAGGCGCGGATCTCTGCGGGTTGTCCACAGGCATGGTGGACGGAGGCCCATCTGGCGCGCTACAACCCCCCGAAGGTTTCGGGGAGTAAAGACATGCGCGCCAGCGTGATCCGAGGGGGAATATTGCTTTGCGTGGGGCTGGCGCTGGCGGGGTGCGGCGATCCCCTGTCCGAGGTTCCCAGGTACAGCGATGTGCCTGTGGCCGAAGATGCGGGGCAGGCGGATGTCCTGCCGCCCGAAACACCGCGGACCCCGGCAACGGCCCCGGCGCCCAAGCGTGGGCTTTTGGGCCTGTTCGGGGCAAAGGCGGCCGCCGCCAAGGGAGAGGTGCCGGATCCCGGTGCCACCGAGGCTGCGGACCCTGTCGAACTGGCCGAGGTTTCAGCCCCGGCCCGTGCCCGCCCGCCGCGTCGCGGTGCGCCCGACGCGCGCGAGGTGCCCTTTGGTGCGACCTTGCCCTATGGCGCGCTGGCCCGTGTCTGCGACGCACCGCGCCGCAAGCTGGGCAAGAAGGTCGAGGGGTATCCGGAGCGCGGCAGCAAATTCGTGCTGTACGACAGCGCGCCCGCTTCGACCGGACCGCGCAGTTTCTATCTCACCGGCTTCAGCGATGGCTGTGCCCGCCAGTTCACCGCGGCGCTGGTGATCTTTGGATCGCCGGAAAGCTACGAGCAGATCCACTATGGGCCGTCTGGTGAGGCCTTGCCGGTGTCCGAAACCGACGAGGCCTATGAAAAGCTCAAACGCCGGGTCTGCGGTGTCCGTAAGGGCAAACCCTGCGGGTCCAAGATGAACAGGCTGGCGCGGAACACGGTTTTTGTCAGCGTCTACGAACGGTTCGGCAGCAATCCCCGATGGAAGAACATCCTCTTGCACGATGGTGAAGTGCTGGCCATGGACATGAAAGGCTGAACCCTGCGGTCAGCCCGCATGGGTCAGTAATGTGGGGGGCGCTCATCGCCGAGGATGACGCCGCCTGAGCCCTCGGTCTCGCGTTCGGCTTCGCGCATCAGCAGCATTTCGACCCGGGCCGTCAGGCGCGTGATCTCGCGGTCCTGTCGGGCCACGGTTTCAGACAGGTCGTCGATGGCACGCAGGGCATGGGCAAGGCGTTCTTCGAGAAGGTCGGTTCTGTCACTCATGGCGTGGCGCTCCGTGGCTCGGTTGGACAGTTGAGTATTTGGACCAAGAAGAAGCTGCAAGGCGCTCTGCTTGCCCCGCGTGGGGCAAAGGGATAGAGGGAGCGCGACAAATCCGACAACCGGGGATGACCCATGGCCAAGCAGAAGAAAGCCCCGCGCCCCAAGGCGCAGACGCCCAAGGGGTTCCGCGACTATTTCGGGCCCGAAGTGACCGAGCGCGCCGAGATGTTGCAGACCATCGCCGGGGTTTACCATCGATACGGATTCGAAGCGCTGGAGAGTTCGGCCGTCGAGACCGTCGAGGCGCTGGGCAAGTTCCTGCCCGATGTGGACCGTCCGAACGAAGGTGTCTTTGCCTGGGAAGACGAGGACGATGGCTGGATGGCGCTGCGCTATGATCTGACGGCGCCCTTGGCGCGGGTCTATGCCCAGCATCGCAATGATCTGCCTTTGCCCTATCGGCGCTATGCCATGGGGCCGGTCTGGCGCAATGAAAAGCCGGGGCCGGGGCGGTATCGCCAGTTCTACCAGTGTGATGCGGATACCGTGGGGGCGGCCAGCGTGGCCGCGGATGCGGAGATCTGTGCCATGCTGTCGGACACGCTGGAACAGGTGGGCATTCCGAGGGGGGACTACCTGATCCGGGTGAACAACCGGAAGGTTCTGAACGGCGTTCTGGAATGCATGGGGCTGGACGATGATGCGCAGCGCGATGCTGTGCTGCGGACCATCGACAAGTTCGACAAGGTCGGCGAGGCCGGTGTGCGCGAATTGTTGGGCAAGGGACGTCTGGATGCTTCGGGCGCCTTTATCGACGGGGTGGGCCTGAGCGATGCGCAGGCTGATCCGGTGGTGGCCTTCCTGACCTCGGGACGGCTGGATGCGGCCGAGACGCTTGCCAACCTGCGGGCGGCCATCGGCAGCTCTGCCGTGGGCGAGGAAGGTGTGGCCGAGCTTGAGCAGATCGCGGATCTGCTGGCGGCGCTGGGCTATGGTCCGGATCGCATCATGATCGACCCTTCCGTCGTGCGCGGCCTTGGCTATTACACCGGGCCTGTCTTCGAGGCGGAGCTGACCTTTGAGATCCTCGACGAGAAGGGCCGCAAGCGGCAGTTCGGTTCTGTCGCGGGCGGCGGGCGCTATGACGATCTGGTCAAGCGGTTTACCGGGCAGCCTGTCCCGGCGACGGGGGTTTCCATCGGGGTTGACCGTCTGCTGGCGGCGTTGCGCGAAAAGGGCCGCATCGGCGGCTCGGTGCAGGGGCCGGTGGTTGTCACCGTCATGGATCGCGACCGGATGGCCGATTATCAGGCCATGGTGGCGGAGCTGCGCAGTGCCGGGCTGCGGGCCGAAGTTTATCTGGGCAACCCGAAAAACTTTGGCAACCAGCTGAAATACGCGGACAAGCGCAATTCGCCCGTGGCGGTGATCGAAGGCGGTGACGAAAAGGACAAGGGTGTGGTCCAGATCAAGGATCTGATCCTTGGTGCCAAGCTGGCCGCCGACGCCAGCCTGGAGGAATGGAAGGATCATCCCAGCCAGTACGAAGTGCCGCGCGATCAACTGGTCGCCAAGGTGCGTGAGATTCTGGACCTGCACAAATGACCCTTGCGGATATCAAGGACAAGGCGGCGGCGCTGAAGGCGCGGTTCGTCGAAAGCGGGGCCGTCTCGGTGGATTGCCCGGTTTTGTTGCCGGCAGAGGCGCTTTTGGATCTTTATGGCGAGGATATTCGCACTCGCGCTTTCCTGACCCATGATCCGGTGCGGGGCGAGGTGATCCTGCGCCCGGATTTCACCGTGCCCGTCGTGCAAAAGCATATGGCTGAAGGGGCGGAGCCGGCGCGCTATACCTATGCCGGAGAGATCTTTCGCCGGCAGGAAGAGCACCCCGAGCGGCCGTCCGAATACCATCAGGTGGGCTATGAGGTTTTTGACCGCGCCGATCCGGCCGGGGCCGATGCCGAGGTATTCGCGCGCTTTGCGGATTTGTTGGCGCCTCATGGCCTGCGCGCCGTCGTCGGAGATATTGGCATCCTGATTGCGGCGGTCCACGGGCTGGACACCAGCGCCGCGCGCAAGGCCGCCTTGATGCGGCATATCTGGCGGCCGCGGCGTTTCCGGGCGCTTCTGGAACGTTATGCCGGGCGCAGTCCGGTGCCGCCCAGCCGCACCGCCCTGTTGGGCGCTGGCGCGCCTCTGGCGCAGGCAGGGCCGATGATCGGGCTGCGCGGTGAGGATGAGATCGAGGATCGCGTGACCGCGCTGCGGGCCGATGCGGCAGAGCCGCGTCTGGCGGGCGAACAGGTCGACCTGCTGGATTCGCTGGTTCGGGTTTCGGAAACATGCAGCAACGCGCTGGAACAATTGCGTGACATTGCGGTGGACATGCCGGCCATCGGCAGCGCGGTTGACCGGCTGGCCGCGCGGTGCGACGCATTGTCGTCGCGCGGTGTCGACGTGGACAGCCTACCGTTTGACGCGAATTTCGGACGCACGTCGATGGAATATTACGACGGGTTCGTCTTTGGCTTTTCCGCGCCGGGACGTCCCGATTGGCCCTTGGTGGCGTCGGGCGGGCGGTACGATGCGCTGACCCGCCAATTGGGGCAGGGACGAGAGATCCCGGCCGTCGGCGGCGTGATCCGGCCCGGCCTTCTGGTTGACCTCAAGGAGGCAAGCGCATGAGCATCAAGCTGGGCGTGCCCTCGAAGGGGCGGCTGATGGAAAAGACCTTTGACTGGTTCGGTGCGCGTGGCATCGGGTTGGCGCGAAGCGGGTCCGAACGCGAATATTCCGGCGAGGTGACGGGCGTTGACGGTGTGGAACTGGTGCTGCTGAGCGCCGGGGAAATTCCGCGCGAACTGGCAGCCGGGCGCATTCACCTTGGCGTCACGGGCACTGACCTTGTGCAGGAAAAACTGGTCCAGTGGGACCAGAAGGTCGCGCCGCTGGCCGAACTGGGCTTTGGCCACGCGGATCTGATTGTCGCGGTGCCTGCCTGTTGGGTGGATGTGGATACGCTGGACGATCTTGATGCGGCGGCGGCGGCTTTTCGGGCCCGGCACGGATTTCGGATGCGGATCGCCACCAAGTATCACCGGCTGGTCCGGGCCTATCTGCACGACGGCGGCGTGGCCGATTACCAGTTGGTCGACAGTCAGGGGGCGACCGAAGGCACCGTCAAGAACCTGACGGCCGAAGCGATCGCTGACATCACCTCGACGGGCGAGACCCTGCGCGCGAACCACCTCAAGATCCTGTCCGAAGAGCCCGTGCTGCGCAGTCAGGCCACGCTGTTCAAGTCCCGCATGGCACCGCTGGATGACACCCGGCGCGACACCCTGCGGGCCTTGGAAGATCTGCTGGGGCTGTAACCGATCCGCTGATGCGAAAAAGGCGCCGGTTCCCCGGCGCCTTTTTGTTTTTGCCGATCTGTCTCGGGGTCAAACGAGTCCGTCGAAATCCGACGCTGCGTGACGTTCTTCCAGAGCGCCTTCCTCGGTCTTGTTGACGATGCGGCCGCGTTGAACGGCGGGGCGTTCCATAAGCTCGTCGGCCCAGCGCAGGACATTGGAATAGCTCTTCACGTCGAGGAACTCGCCCGCGTCATAGGAGGCGCCGTGAACGGTGCGCCCGTACCACGGCCAGATCGCCATGTCGGCAATGGTATAGTCCTCACCCACCATGTAGCGGTTTTCGGCAAGGTGGCGGTCCAGAACGTCCAGTTGGCGTTTGACCTCCATCGCGAAGCGGTTGATCGGGTATTCCATCGGGTAGGGGGCATAGGCATAGAAATGACCAAAGCCGCCGCCGAGATAGGGCGCGCTGCCCATCTGCCAGAACAGCCATGACAGCATCTCTGCCCGTTTTTCCGGTGCGCCGAGGAACGCGCCGAATTTTTCCGCAAGATGCATCAGGATGGCACCGGATTCAAAAACGCGGATCGGTTCCGCGCCGGAACGGTCCACCAGTGCGGGGATCTTGGAGTTCGGGTTCACCTCGACGAACCCGGACCCGAACTGATCCCCCTTGCCGATGCGGATCAGCCATGCGTCGTATTCGGCATCATGACCGGCGGCCAGCAGCTCTTCCAGCAGGATGGTGACTTTGACGCCATTTGGCGTGCCTTGGGAATATAGTTGAAAGGGGTGTTCCCCGACCGGCAATTCCTTGTCATGGGTGGCCCCGGCAATGGGGCGGTTCAACGAGGCCCAGGCGCCGCCGTTTTCCTTGTCCCATGTCCAGACCTTGGGGGGCGTGTACTGTTCGCTCATGGCGCGTGTCCTTCTCATGTCCTGCGGCGGAACTTATAGAGTCGGGGACGGATTGCCAGAGGGGGCGGCGGTGCACAGTGACTGTGCGGAGATAAAGGAAAGACCGGTGGCATTGGTCCTCGGGGCGGCGGTGCAGGCTGATGGGTCACCGTCGCCGGCGCTGAAGCGGCGCACCCTGCACGCGGTCGACCTGTGGCGGCGCGGAGATGTGAGGGCGCTGATCCTCTCGGGCGGCACAAGGACACATCCCCCGACCGAAGCCGAAGTCATGGCGCGCCTGTGCCGGGCGGCGGGGATGCCGGATACGGCTCTGGTGCTGGAGCCCGAGGCCCTGACCACCGAAGACAACATGCGGCTGTCCGCACCGTTGGTCTCGCGCATGGGCGCGCCCTGCGTCGTGGTTGTGACGGACAGATACCACGCCGCCCGCGCGTGCCTTGTGGCGCGGCGGGCGGGATTGACGGTGTGCGCCAGTTGCCCCGGTCTGACCGGCGCACCGGCCTGGCGCGTCATGCGCGCATGGTCACGCGAAGCGGTGGCCTTTGCCTGGTATTGGCTGCGTGGCGCGGGGCGCTGATCAAGGTGGCTTCGCTGTCGGGGTCAGCCGGGCAGGATCACCTCGACAAACTGCATATAGCCGTTCTGACCATAGACGTTGACGATCACATGCAGGTTGCCGCGCATGATGGCACTGGCGACATGCGGCGGCATGTAGCCGCTGTTGACCATTTGTTCCAGCCGGGCGCGGGCATTGATGTCGCCGAAATAGGGATCCCACTGATCGCCATACTGCGAGATGCCAAAGCGGTGATAATTTGCCCGGTCCTGCCGCAGAACCTGTGCGGGTGTCCCAAGGCGCACGCCTCTGGAGTTGTACAGATCCTGCTGACCAATGAAGGCGTTGTAGGACCCCATCAGTTGTTGTGCCTGCGCTGTTACCGGTGCGACAAGCGCCAGTGCGAGGGCGGATAGGAGAAAGCGGCGTTTCATGAAAACCTCCCGTGTCTGCTGTTGACCATCAGAGTCTAGCAGGCGCGACAGGGGCGGACATTGATACAGGCCAAGGATTCAGGCCATGAATAGAGGGGCCGGGAATAGGGTCCAAGAATTCGGTCCAAGAATTCGGGCCAGCCACGCTGTCAGAGCACGCCGATTTCCGCCAGCGCCCCGGCAAGTTCCGGCGGCAGGGGCTCTTCTTCGGCGCGGCTGCGGGGCAGATCTGGCGGCGCGTCTTCGGGGGCAAGGTAGCGCCAGCCCTGAAAGGCGCGCTTGGGCGCGGCTGCGGTACGGATCACCTCTGGGTCCAGCACCAGCGCACAGCGGTTGATCCCGTCGGCCCCGGTGACCGGGTCCAGCCGCAAAACGCGCTGGCGGCATTGGATCAACCCCTGGAACACCCAGTAGATCGAGCCGCCGTTCAGAACTTCGGCCTCGCGTTTGGGCCACATGCGGGTGACATGTCTGGGCAGGCCGTCCTCTGTCTGGGCACGGCGGGTGCCCTGCCAGTCCAGCAGGCTTTCGACGCTGTCGGTCCCGACGCTGAGCTTGATCAGATGGGTCGTGGCGGCCATGGGTCCCCCTTGAGTGCAGGAGATCATAGCGGACGGGCGGGCGGGTTCAAGGCGGCGCAGCTTGAGCGCGCGCCCCGCCTGTGAGAGCCTTGGTCCAGACCGGCAGGGGACATGGCATGACCTTGGAAATCGCGCGCTACCGCCGTTATCCCGAGCTGGAGGGCAAGACCCTGCTGATCTGCGTCGGCGGTACCAAATGTGCCACCAGTTGGCTGCACGGCTATCTGGACAGCCTGCCGGGTGTCACGCCGTCGCCGCTGAAGGAACTGCACTTCTTCAATCGCAAGTTTCCTCGTCTGGCGCTGAGCGACATGGACCTGCTGGCCACCCGGCGGCTGATGCTGTTTCTGTCGCAAGAGGGCAATCCGGCAGGGCACGTCAGGGGGTCGCCTCTGATCCGGGCGGCGCTGGACCGCGTGCAGATGATCTATGACGACAACGCTTATTTCGGGCATTTCGCAAGGATCTGTACTGCTGACACCAAGGTGCTTTGCGATGTGACCCCGGCTTATTCCTCGATCGGGGCCGAAGGTTTTGCCTGGATGCGTGAATTGTGTGCGGCGCAGGCGGTGCGGGCAAAGATCCTTTTTGTAATGCGCGATCCGGTGACGCGGCTGTGGTCGCAGCTGCGCCATATGCAGCAACAGACCATCATCGACGACGCGGGGGCGGTCTGGTCAAAGGCGCTGGCTTCCGAGGCCATAATGGCACGAGGGGATTACCGCCGGATCGTCACCGCGCTGGATGGATGTTTCGATGCTGATGACATCCTCTACCTGTTCTATGAAAACCTGACGCAAGAGCCCGCCTTGCAGCGGTTGTGTCGTTTCCTTGATGTGCCGCAGATCAAGGCCGACGTGCAGACGCGGCGCAATGAGACCGAGGTCAAGACCGCGCTGCCGCAAGAGGCGCGCCGGGCCTTCCTGCGGGCGCTGGCGCCGCAATACGCCTTTTGCCATGCGCGGTTCGGCGCCGATTTGCCTGCCGCATGGCAAGGATAACCTGACTGGGCGCGGCAGACGTTTTCACCGATCCTTTTTCCAAGGTCGCCGGTTTCGAGGCGAGCTTTGATACAAAGCCATTTTGCAATCGGTTCCGCGATGCGGACCCCTTAGAGGAGTTTGAGAACATGCCCGAAGATGGATTTTTCGGAGATATCGGTTTCGTCTTTACCAAAACGCAGACGCGCGACGATGGCGTGGAAACGATCCTGCGCGACGCGTCTTTCCAGCGGTTCGTTGGCAGCGACGTCGGTGTAAAGACTGCGGACACCACAACGGTGGACCCCGCAGACAGCGGTGGTTTGGCGGATCTGCTGCCGGGTGACGAATTTTGGCTTTGACCGCCGGGGTCTTTTGTCCCGTCGGGCCCAGCCCGCCCCTGCCTTGGCCGCCGTAGAGAAACGGCGGCCTTTCGTGTATAATGCGCCTCTGTCTTACGAGTCTCTTTTCCCGCGCCCCGGTTTTCGGGGTTCATTGCGTTAGGAGGACGGCACATGCCCGAAGACGCCTTTATCTTTGAAACATTCACGGTCGATCTGAACCGCGAGACCTTTTACCTCGTGAACCGGGCGGCGGTGGAAAACCATTTCCGGCATCAAAGCCACGAGTCGGCCCGCGAAGCGGCGCTGGAGTCGCTCAACCACGCCAAGAGCGTGATCCAGGGATTGATCACGGAACGTTATGACCTGGACCCGAACGATCCGCCGCCGCTATCTGAATTTCCCGATATCTAGGTGGCGAAACGGGTGGGTTTGGCCTTGATTTCCCAAGTTTCAGGGGCTGAGAGGCTGCGCGCCCTATCGGTTCCCTCTCCTCAATAGGATCACGATATGGTATAAGTCGCTTCCCTGTCTTCAACCTGTTGCGCGAACCGGTTAGGTTGCCGGTCTGCCATCAGAGGGAATCGCTCACTATGACCCGCTTTGCCGCCCCAATCGCCGAACAGATTTGGGACATGAAGTACCGTCTCAAAGAGTCGGACGGTACACCTGTCGACCTCAGCGTCGAGGACACGTGGCGCCGGATTGCGCGCGCGTTGGCCTCCGTCGAATCCGATCCGGTGCAATGGGAAGAGAAATTTTACACCGCGCTCGAAGACTTCAAATACCTGCCGGCTGGCCGGATCACCGCCGGTGCGGGCACCAACCGCACCGTCACCCTGTTCAACTGCTTTGTCATGGGAACGATCCCTGACAACATGGGCGGCATTTTTGAGATGCTCAAAGAAGCGGCCCTGACGATGCAGCAGGGCGGTGGCATCGGGTATGACTTTTCCACCATCCGGCCCAAGGGGGCCCCGGTGGCGGGCGTTGCTGCGGACGCGTCCGGCCCGCTGTCCTTCATGGACGTCTGGGATGCCATGTGCCGCACGATCATGTCCGCAGGGTCGCGCCGCGGCGCGATGATGGCGACCATGCGTTGCGATCACCCGGATATCGAATCCTTTATCAGCGCCAAGGCAGACAGCGCGCGACTGCGTATGTTCAACCTCAGCGTTCTGGTCACGGATGCCTTCATGGAGGCGGTCAAGGCGGACGGCCCGTGGGAGTTGCAATTTGACGGCGTGGTCTATCACACGCTGCCCGCGCGGGATCTGTGGAACAAGATCATGCGCGCGACCTATGACTACGCTGAACCGGGTGTGATCTTCATCGACCGGATCAACGAGGCGAACAACCTCAACTATTGCGAGACGATTGCCGCCACCAATCCCTGTGGCGAACAGCCGCTGCCGCCCTATGGCGCCTGTCTGCTGGGGTCGATCAACCTTGCGCGGCTGGTCTGGCATCCCTTCGAGGATGGCAAGGCGCATGTCTGCGAAGAACAATTGCAGGAAATGGTCACCACTGCGATCCGCATGATGGACAACGTGGTCGATGCGTCGAAATTCCCACTGCCGCAGCAAGAGGCAGAAGCCCGCAACAAGCGCCGGATCGGGCTGGGCGTGACCGGGCTGGCCGATGCGTTGCTGATGTGCGGTCTGCGCTACGGGTCGGAAGAGGCGGCACGCCAGACGGAACACTGGCTCAAGCAGATTGCCCGCGCCTCGTACCTTGCGTCGGTGCAACTGGCGAAGGAAAAGGGACCGTTCCCACTGTTCGATGCCGAGGCCTATCTGGCCAGCGGTACGATGATGGGCATGGATGAGGACGTGCGCGACGCGGTCCGCGAACATGGCATTCGCAACGCGCTGGTGACGTCGATCGCGCCGACCGGGACGATCTCGCTTTATGCGGGGAACGTGTCGTCGGGGATCGAGCCGGTCTTTGCCTATGCCTACACGCGCAAAGTTCTGCAAAAGGACGGCACCCGGACCGAGGAAGAGGTCGTCGACTACGCGGTGCAGATGTACCGCGAGAAATTCGGCGACGATGCGGAATTGCCCGAGTATTTCGTCAACGCCCAGACGCTTGCGCCGCTGGATCACGTGCGCATGCAGGCGGCGGCACAGCGTTGGGTGGATTCCTCGATCTCGAAGACGATCAACTGCCCTGAAGATATTTCGTTCGAGGACTTCAAGGACGTCTACCTTGCTGCCTATGAAACCGGCTGCAAAGGCTGTACGACCTATCGCCCGAACGACGTGACCGGATCGGTGCTGAGCGTGTCCGAGAAGGAAGACGTTGCCCCGGGCGAAGCGCCCGAGCAGGTCAAGCCGACCGGGCAGGGCGCCGAAGTGGTCTACATGTCCGAACCGCTGGACCGTCCCACCGAACTGGAGGGGGCGACCTACAAGCTGAAATGGCCCGACAGCGAGCACGCGATCTATCTGACCATCAATGATATCGTCGTGGGCGGGCACCGTCGGCCCTTTGAGGTCTTCATCAACTCCAAGAACATGGAGCATTTTGCCTGGACCGTGGCGCTGACCCGGATGATCTCGGCAGTGTTCCGTCGCGGCGGAGATGTGTCCTTTGTTGTCGAAGAGCTGAAGGCGGTCTTTGACCCGCGTGGCGGTGCTTGGGTGCAGGGAAAATACATTCCTTCGATCCTTGCGGCCATCGGCGGCGTGATCGAACGTCACATGGTGGCAACGGGCTTCCTTGAAGGCGAGGGGATGGGCCTGAAAAGCGACCCGCAGGCGCAGGTCGTCAACCTTGAACAACCCCGCGGCCCGGCCTGCCCGAACTGCGGCCAATACGACATGCGCATGGTCGAAGGCTGTATGACCTGCGGCTCCTGCGGCCACAGCAAGTGCGGCTGACATTGGTGCGCGGGGGTATGTAAGACCCCAGCCGATGACCTACTCTTTCAGGCCGCCGTGCGTTTTGCGCGGCGGCCTTTTCTATTCGCGCCAGTCCGACCGGTTGCCGAGCCGGTCAATCAGGAAGTCCATGAATAGCCGCGTTTTCGGTGTCAGAACATTGGATCGCGGATAGACCAGCCAAAGCACCGCGTGATCGTTCAGGCGCCAGTCCGGCAACACGCGAACCAGCCGCCCCTTGTCCAGTTCGCGCGCGATGCTCCAGAGAGAGTTGATTGACAGGCCCGCGCCGGCAATCGTCGCTTCGCGCTGGGCATCGCCGTCGTCAAGGAAGGTGCGGCAGGTCATGGCCTGTGGATCAAGCGGCGCAGTGGCGCCTTTGCTGTCGATCAACTCGCGTCGGGACAGGTTGGCCCAGGCAATAAACGCATGATCTGCAAGATGCTCGGGGCGCGTCGGTACGCCGTGACGGTCCAGATAGGCGGGCGCGGCGCAAAGAACGCGCGTGTCGTCGGACAGTTTGCGGCCCTTGAGGCTGCTGTCCGACAGGGGTGCATTGCGCAGCGCAAGGTCAAAGCTGCCCTCGATCGCGTCGAACCGCGTGTCCGACAGGCGCAGGTCCAGCGTTAGCTCGGGATAGCTGGCATGAAACTCTGGCAATAGCGGCATGATGTGCATCTGCGCAAAACTGCTGGGCGCTGCAAAGCGCAGGGTGCCGCGTGGTCCGGCGCTGGACCCGCCAAGGATCGCGCGGGCGGCCTCTGACTGGGCCAGAATTTCGCGCGCGTAGGGCAGAAACTCGGACCCTTCCAGCGACAGGGCCACCTTGCGCGTGGTGCGTCGCAGCAGTTCGACCCCCAGTTCGGTTTCCAGCTTTGCCAGTCGTGCGCTGGCAACAGCCGGGGCAAGGCCCAGTTCGCGTCCCGCCGCGCTGATGTTCAATCGTTCGGCGGCCATGACAAAAAGGCGCAGATTGTCCGTGTCCATGGGGTATTATCCTGCAAACCGGAATACTGAACTCGTGTTTGGGGTGATTTTATCGCATCGGGCAAGTGATATTTCCATCGGGCAACGAGATACCCGATGGAGTTTCCCATGAACGCGATCACCAAGGTTGGCACCGACCTGCAATCCCAGATCATCGATGCCTTCAATTTCCGCCACGCGACCAAGGTCTTTGACCCGGACCGCAAAGTGCCCGACGACCAGTTCGCCACCATCCTCGAAGCAGCGCGCCTGTCGCCGACCTCTTTCGGTCACGAGCCGTTCAAGATCCTGCTGATCCAGTCGCAGGACAAGCGAGAGCTGTTCCGCGAGTTTTCCTGGGGGGCCAATGGCATGATGAACGGGTCGACCGGGCAGCTTGGGACTGCCAGCCACTTTGGCATCCTGCTGGCCAGCACGGGCAAGACCATGACGGCCGGGTCTGATTACCTTCAGGATTTCTATCGCGACGTAAAGCAGTTGCCGGAAGAAGTGATCGAGATCTTCAACGGTGCCTACGGCAAGTTCCAGACCACCGATCACAACGTCACCACGGACCGAGAGATCACGGATTGGTCGGGCAAACAGGCCTATATCGTGCTGGCAAACATGATGACGGTCGGCGCGCTGATGGGCATCGATTCCTGCCCGATCGAGGGTTTTGACATGGCGCAGACCAGCGCCACGCTGGATCAGCATTTCGGCATAGACCCGACAGAATGGAAACCCGCAGTCATGTTCGCCTTTGGCTATCGCGCCAAGGATCCGGAGTTCGCCAAGACGCGCCGCGCGATGCAAGACACCGTCGCCTGGTTCTGAGCCACGAAAGGAAACCGATCATGGCCTATTATTCCGTTCTGGATGTTACGCCGACCAGCGAAGACTGGATCGCGGACTACCTGCCCGCGGCCAACGCCCGCGTCGCGGCGCATGGCGGCAGGTATCTGGCCCGCACTGCCAACCACCAACAGGTTGAAGGCGGCGAAACCCCGGCCGGATTGCGTATCATCATCGAGTGGCCCTCGAAGGAAAACGCCTTGGCCTTCATGGCGGATGACGCCTATGTGCCACACCTCAAGGCGCGGACAGACGGTTCGACCAGCCATCACTACCTGATCGAAGGCAAGGACGACCTTGCCTGACACCTTGTCCGGCGCCCGCCAATGGCGCCGGACCTGACCGGCCGGACGCAACTTGAACAAGGAAGACAGCTGATGCCAAAGACCATCCTCATCACCGGGTCCACCGACGGGATCGGGCTACAGGCGGCGCAGCGCCTGATTGCGGCGGGGCAGCGCGTGATACTGCATGGCCGCAACCGGTCCAGACTGGACGCTGCGCTGACGCAAACCGGGGCGGCAGCGGGCTATGTCGCGGATCTGTCTTCCGTTGCAGGAGCGCTGGATCTTGCGAAATCGGTGGCCGCCGATCATGAGACCTTGGACGTGCTGATCAACAACGCGGGCGTCTTCAAGACCGCGCAAGAGATCACGAACGATGGGTATGATCTGCGGTTCATGGTCAATACCATCGCGCCTTATGCACTGACCCGTGCCTTGCTTTCGATCATCCCCGCATCGGGCCGGGTGGTGAACCTGTCCTCTGCGGCGCAGGCTCCTTTCGATCTGACCGCGCTGCGCGGGGCCACCCGTCTTGCTGCGCAGGCGGCCTATGCGCAAAGCAAGCTGGCGCTGACCGCCTGGAACAGTGCCATGGCCGATCAGTATCCCGAGGGACCGTCCTTTGTTTCGGTCAACCCGGGTTCGCTCTTGGCGACGAAAATGGTCAAAGAGGGCTACGGCATCGCGGGTCATGACATCGGGATCGGGGCGAAAGTGCTGGAGGCCGCCGCCCTGTCCGATACATTCGCCAATCGCTCCGGTGCCTATTTCGACAATGACGCGGGACGGTTTGCCGATCCGCATGGATTCGCGCAGAAGCCGGTAAACCGGGCGGCCCTGATGGCGGAACTGGACCGGATCATTCAGGCCTGACCCTGCGGCCGGCGCGGGTCAAAGCAGGCTGAGCCGGTGCTTTTTGAGCAGGTCCAGCAGCATGGACTTGGCATATTGCCTATGTTCACGGTGCCGGGTGGCGGCGCGGGTGGCGTCGCCTGCGCGGATCGCATCCAGAACTTCATGGTGGTCGGCGTTCGACTTGTCCGGGGCAGGGCGCATGTAGAGCGTGGTCAGGCGCGCGCGCGCGACCTGATCGCTCATCATCTCGAAAATATCCATGGCGCGATGGTTGCCGCCCAGCCGCATAAGTTCGCGGTGAAAGGCGTGATCGGCTTCGGCCCATGTCTCGCGGTCATCTGCGGCAAGGGCGGCGTCCATGTCGGCGATGGCCGCGTCGAGAGGGGCAAGCCGGTCGTTTTCGGGGCGCAGTTCGGCCGCCTTGCGGGCGGCCAGCGTTTCCAGTTCGGTCAGGATGTCATAGATTTCTTCCATGTCGGCAGGCGATACCGGCAGGATGCGCACGCCCTTGCGGGGGCGCACCGTCAACAGGCCGCGCGACTCGAGGATGACGCAGGCCTCGTGGATCGGTGTGCGTGACATCTCCAGTCGGGCGGCAAGCTCGCTTTCGAGGTGATCGGTGCCCGCGGCCAGTTCGCCGGACAAGATCATGTCACGCAGCCGGATCTGGGCGCGTTGGGTGTAAGATAGATCACCTTGGGCAGTCACGTTAAAGCAAGCCTGACTTTTCTACCGGTTTCCGAGGAGTCATAGATTGCCTGTTCTATCGCGATGACCGCAAGATAGTCTGCGGCGGTATTTTCCGGAGTATCGCCATTTCGCACGGCGTCGATCACGTGGGATTGCAGCAGGTGTACGCAATCACCTCCGAAACCGGGTGAGTCTTGCGCAGGCAGCAACACCTCCTCGGTCAAGTTTCCAAAGGCGCGGAACCGCACCGCGCCGTCGCCGCCAAGGCTGAGGGTGCCTTTGGTGCCTTCCACCAAAGCCTCGCCCAGCGTCTTGCGGTGGTTTTCGGCGGCATGATCCAGCAGGCGGTTGCCGTCAAAGAGGCTGCGTACGCCGTTGGGATGGTCAAAGAGGATATAGCCCGCGTCTTCACCCGCGATCACGGGATTGACACGCCGCAGATCCGCGTAAACGGCGTTTGGTGCGCCCAGAAGAAACCGGAAGGTGTCGATCCAGTGTACCGCGGTTTCATGGACAAGGAATCGCTCCATCTTTTGGAAATAGGGCTGACGGTCGAGATAGGCGCGCGGGCCCTGTCCGTCGCCGGTGCGCAGGCGAAATGTCATTTGCAGGACAGTTCCGATGCGTCCGTCATCCAGTGACCGGCGGATGGCGCGATACCACGGCTGAAAGCGAAAGTTTTCATGCACCACCAGCGTTGCGCCGGCGGCCTCCGCTTCGGCGATGATGGCGCGCGCCTCTGCCATGTCGCGGCAAAATGGTTTCTGGCAGATGATCGTGCGCACCCCCTGTGCCAAGGCGGCGCGGATACAGGCCGCATGGCTGGGCGGAGGCGTGATGATGTCCAGAACGTCGGGCCGGGTTTCGCGCAGCATCCGGTCGAGATCCGTAAAGGGCGGGGCCCCGTGTGAGGCGGCCTTGGTCGCGTCGTGATCGCATTGGCCCATCAACTGGACAGCGGGCATCCGCTGCCAACTGTCGACGTGAAACTGGCTGAAATAGCCCGCCCCGACGCAGGCAACCCGCAGGGGCGTCAAGGCCGTCCCGTTCTGGTCGATTGTCATCTTATATCCCCCCCTGCGCTGTGCCCGGGTCAGCCGGGGCATCGTCGGTTCCGGATCACTATACGTGAAGGTTGCAATTGACAATGCATTGATTAATGCATACGCAAAATTATGCGAACAAGAATTTCTCAGGGAGGACGAGATATGAAATTTGCTGGAACCACATTTCTGAAGGTTGTCGCCGCGACGGCGGCTTTGGCGCTGGGCGCCGTTGGTGCGCAGGCGCAGACCATTCTCAAGTTCAGCCATACCGACAATCCGGGCGGCTCGCGGGACAAGGCCGCCAAGGTTTTTGCCGAAAAGGTCGAGAGCTATACCGAAGGCCGTTACAAGGTACGGATCTTTCCGGCCGGGCAGTTGGGCAATGACCCCAAGGCCATCGAGCAGTTGCAGCTGGGCGGCGTGGATTTCACCGTGTCGGCAACCGGGTCTTATGCGACGCATATGCCCTCACTGAACCTGACAGCGATGCCGTTCCTCGTGGACAGCTATGAACAAGGCTGGGCGTTCTACGATTCATCCGCGTGGTTGCAGGGGGAATTCGACAAACTCCCGGAAAAAGGGATCCGGGTGCTGGCCACATGGGAGGCCGGCTTCCGCAGCTTTACCACCACCTTCCCACTGAACAGTCCGGCAGACGCCGAAGGCAAAAAGATGCGGGTCTTTCCGAATGACATGATCCGCTGGACGATGGAGGCGATCGGCTTTCAGACAGTGGTGATGCCGGTCACGGACGTCTACCTTGCCATCCAGCAGGGCACGGTGCATGGGCAGGAAAACCCGGTCGATACCATCGTATCGCTCAAGTTTGCCGAGGTTGCGCCGAACCTGACGTTGACCCGCCATGTCTATTCGCCGCTGCCATTGACCGTGGCAGAGCGGACCTGGGCCAAACTGTCCGAGGAAGATCAGCAGGCGATCCTCAAGGCAGCCGCCGAATCCTCGGCTTACAGCCGCAAGCTGGTGGCGGATTCGGTTGCAGCACAGCTGGATCAATTGGCGGCCGAAGGCACCACCGTCATCACGCCTGAAATCGGTCCCTTCCGCGAGGCTGTGGCCACTGTCTACGACAAGGCACGCGAGGTCTATGGGGCCGACGTGGTGGATCGGGTGCTGGCGGATGCCGCCGCAATCCGCGCCGCCAACTGATTTCTCAACCTGCGGCCCGGGCGCTGTTGGCGTCCGGGCCATCTGTTTCCCTGGACGCGACCTATGGATTTCCGAGACCACTATCCGGCGGGGCTGCGTGCCCTGTCTTCCGGCATTGACGTGCTTCTGGCCCTTGGCGGCCTTGCCATCCTGATCCTTGCCTTTTCCAATGCAACGCTGCGCGGGCTGGCGGGGTTCGACCTTGCCTGGTCGCTGGAAGTGACGGCCTTTTTGCTGCTCTGGACGACGTTTCTGGGCTGCGCGGGAGCGATTGCGCGCGGTGCCCATATGCGGGTGACAGAGATCAGCGCGTCCTTGCTGAGCCGCCGTGCCGTGCACCACCTTGAACATGTCATCAACCTTGTGATCGCCGCGATGATCCTGTCGCTGATCTGGCATGGCTGGTCCATTGCCGCCCATCAGTGGGCGCAAAAGACGACGGTACTCTATTGGCCGGTGGGGCTGCTATATGCCTCGATGCCCGTGGGAATGGCGCTGGCGCTGATCTTTCACTTGTTCAACACATGGCTGGTTCTGCGCGGTGCGCAGGGGGAGGCAGGCGCATGATCCTGTTGTTTGTTGTCGCGGTCTTTCTGTTCACCGTCTTTATCGGCGTTCCGCTGGTCTGGGCGATCCTGATCACGGCCGTCTTGCCGATCCTTGTCTTTGACCTCGGCTATCCGTTGCAGGCGCTGTATCTGAATTTCATCGGCGGGGTCGAACCCAACCACTTTATCGCGATCCCGCTGTTCATCGTCGCCGGTGAATTGATGAGCCGCGGCGGCGTTGGCGAACGTATCATCACCTTTTCCCGCGCACTTTTGGGCTTTCTTCCCGGCGGTCTTGGCATGGTTGTCGTCGGAGCCTCGATGCTGTTTGGCGGGATTTCCGGCTCTGCCATCGCGGACAGCGCGGCCATCGGATCCGTCATGATCAAGAACATGGCGAAACAGGGGTACAAACCCGCCTTTGCCGCGGGTCTGGTTGCCGCAGCCGGGACCATCGGGATCATTATCCCGCCGTCTATCCCGATGTTGATCTACGGCTTTGTCGGTGGCGTTTCAGTCGCCGACCTGTTCCTTGCGGGCACGGTGCCGGGTCTGCTGTTCGGGCTGTTGTTCATGGGGGTCTGCTATCGCATCGGCAAGGCGTCGGGGTGTGACGCCGGCGGGCATGTCACTCCGGCGGCCGAGTTGTGGCGGGCCTTTGTCGGCACGCTGCCTGCACTGCTGATGCCGGTGCTGATCATCGGCGGGATCTTCTCGGGTTTTGTCACCCCGACCGAGGCCGCGGCCGTCGCGGTGATTTACGGGTTGATCGTGACCTTGTTCATCTACCGGGACTTTCACCTGCGGGACCTGCCGCGCCTGATGATTGACGCTTTTGTCACCTCTGCCATCGTCATGGTGGTCATCGGCGCGACCTCGGTTCTGGGCTGGTTGATCACGCTGGAGCAGATGCCCTACGTGCTGGTCGACGCGGTGCAAAGCCTGTCCAGCTCGCCTTGGGTCTTCCTGCTGTTGGTCAACATCGTGATGCTGGTGTTGGGCCTTGTGCTGGACCCGGTGCCTGCCATCTTGTTGACTGCGCCGCTGTTCCTGCCCATGGCGCAGACATTCGGCGTTGACCCGGTGCACCTTGGTGTCATCATGACCTGCAATGTGGCCATCGGCCTGTTCACGCCGCCCGTGGGCGCAACGCTTTACGTGGCCTCGCGGATTTCCGGGGTCGGTGTTCTGGGCATCGCGCGTCACATGGGGCTGCTGTACGCGGCTGCGATCTTTGCGCTGGTGCTGGTCACCTATGTGCCGTCGCTGTCGATGACCCTGCCACGTCTGTTCTGAGGAGGCCGCCCATGTATGCCGTGACCGTTCGTTTCACCCTGCACGCGGGGCAGGCAGAGCACTTTCTGCCGCTGATGCGGGACAATGCCGCCACCAGCCTGCGCGTCGAAGAAGGCTGTCACAGGTTCGACGTCTGTACCGATCCCGACCAACCAGAGGCGGTGTTTCTTTACGAGCTGTATGAGGATGCCGCCGCCTTTCAGATCCATCTGGCGGCGGAGCATTTCAAGAGCTTTGACAAGACCACCGCCGGGATGGTGGCCGACAAGCAGGTGGCCTGTTTCTCTGAGGTGATGTCATGAGCGACTGGGAGGTCTTTGCCGTCCGCTATGCCGAACGCAACGCGCGCACCCGGTCGGACAGTTTTATATTTGACGACAATCATGATGCGCCGCACGCGATGGACTATTTCATCTGGGTTCTGCGGCGCGGTGCCGAAGTCATCCTTGTCGACACCGGGTACGATACGCCCGAGGCCGGGCGCCGCGACCGCCCGATCCTGATGGATCCGCGTGATGCGCTGAAACCCCTTGGCATCCGGGCAGAGGCCGTCGATCAGGTTATCGTCACGCATCTGCACTATGACCATGCGGGCGGTTTGCACCTGTTCCCCAATGCGCGTCTGCACCTGCAAGCGGCCGAGATGGCCTATGCCACCGGCCCATGCATGTGCCATGGAACGTTGCGGATGCCCTTTACCGCGGATCATGTCTGTGAAGCGGTGCAGCGGTTGTATTCCGGGCGCGTGACCTTTCACGACGGCGACGGACAGATCGCCGACGGGGTTAGCGTGCATTGCATCGGCGGCCATTCGCGGGGCCTGCAATGCGTGAGGGTGCGCACGCAGGCGGGCTGGCTGGTGCTGGCCTCGGATGCGGCGCACTATTACGAAAACCTCTTTGCGCGAAAACCCTTCCCGATTGTTGTCGACCTTCAGAACATGCTGGACGGTTTTGACCGGCTTGAGGCGCTTGCCAGCGACCGCAGGCTGATCGTTCCCGGGCATGACCCGCTGGTGCGTCAATTGTTCCCCGCCGACATCGCCCCGCATGTGATCCGGTTGGACCGCGGACCTCAGGGCGCGGTTCCGATCTAGGTCAGGTCTGGGTCGGGAACCGTCTGCGGATCTCGGCCACCTGTGCCTCTGTCAGCGGGCGGGTGCGCATGCCTTGCAGGGCCAGAAACAGCTTGGCCGTCTCTTCCAGTTCTTCGGTGGCGTAGACCGCGTCGCGCAAGGATTTGCCCGCCACGACGGGGCCGTGATTGGCCAGCAGGACCGCATGGTGGTCCGAGGCCATCTCGGCCACCGCCTTGGCCAGATCCAGATCGCCGGGCGGAAAATAAGGGATCAGGGGCAGGGTGCCCACACGCATGGCGTAATAGGCCGTGAGCGGCGGCAAGACATTGGCCGGATCGACGTCGTGCAGGCAGGAAACGGCGACAGAATGCGTCGAATGCAGATGTACGATTGCGCCTGCGCGGGGGCGTTGATCATACATGGCCGTATGCAGAAAGGCCTCTTTCGTGGGCGCGTCGCCACCAATATGCCGCCCCTGCGCATCCAGCCGGGAAATCCGCGCCGGGTCCAGATCGCCCATGCTGGACCCCGTGGGCGTCATCAGCCAACCGTCGTCCAGTCGGACCGAGATATTGCCTGACGACCCAAAGGTCAGCCCCCGGTCAAACAGCGATTTTGCTAGCGTCGCGATCTCTTCGCGCTGGCGCGTTTCGGTCATGGGAACATCCCGAAGGCATCGTTGAAAAACTCGGTTCCGCCGAAGTTTCCGGACTTCAACGCCAGCGCCAGACGGGTATCGCCCTGCGCCTCTGTCCAGGGCACACCGGGCGCTATTTCCGGGCCAATGCGCAGGCTTTGCACGCCAAGCGCCGATACCACCGCCCCCGAGGTTTCGCCCCCCGCCACGACGATCCGGTCAACTCCCCGCTGCGCAAGGGCTTGCGCCACATCCGCCAGTGCCTGTTCGACCATGTTGCCTGCCTTTTCCGTGCCATGCCGCGCTTGCGCGGCGGCGACCTCTGCCGGGTCGGCAGAGGCATAGACCAGAACCGGTGAATCCGAGGGCTGGGCCATGGCCCAATCTATGGTCTCCTGTACGTGGGCCGAACCCTCGGCAAGCCTGTCGGGATCGATTTTGCGGGTCGGCCAGCGATCTTGCACGGCTCCGATCTGGGCTCGGGTTGCGGCAGAGCAACTGCCGGCGATGACAAGGGCCCGGCCCCCGGCCATAGGCATTTCCGGGGCGTTGGCCGATCCCAGCTTTCCGTCTTCGCGCAGGTTGGCGGGCAGGCCCATGCCAACGCCTGACCCTCCGGTCACAAGGGGCATCCCCTTGCAGGCGCGCCCGATGGTGCGCAGGTCGTCATCGTCCAGCGCGTCCACCACGGCATAGCGCTGACCGGCTTCGGTCAACCGGTCCATGGCGGCGCGAACGGCCGTCGCGCCGTCACGTACAGATGCAAAGGGAACCAACCCGGCGGCATGGCGGCTTTGTCCGGACATCAGCCGCATCAGGTTCGAATCCCGCATTGGCGTCAGCGGGTGATCTTTCATCGAGGATTCCGCCAGCGGCAGGTCCCAGACAAACAGGGTGCCTTGGTAGACCGTGCGCCCATTGGCGGGGAAGGCCGGACAGACCGGCGCAATTGACACCCCAAGATCGGCCATCAAGGCATCCGCCACCGGGCCGATATTGCCGCGCGCGGTGGAATCGAAGGTCGAGCAATATTTGAACAGGATCTGGTCTGCGCCTTGGGCCTGTAGCCACGCCAGCGCCGCGCGGGACTGGGCGACGGCGGCCTCCACCGGCGCAGTCCGGGATTTCAGGGCGACGACAACGGCCTCGGCCCCGGTCAGGTCGATGTCATTGTCTGGCACGCCGATGACCTGCACGACGCGCACGCCTTCCCTGACCCAGGTGTTGGCAAGATCCGTCGCGCCGGTGAAATCATCGGCGATGGCTCCCAGAACGATGGGCATGGTCGGGCCTCCTGTTCAGGCGGTTTCGACGGGCGCACCCGCGGCGATCAGCGACAGCAATGCATCGGTCACGGCCCGTGTGCCCATGTCACCGCCGAATTCCATCGGGCGCAACCGGTTGGCGGCGAACCCTGCGTCGACCGCCGCCTCGATCCGTTGTGCGGCCTGCGCATAGGCCGGGTTTCCGGATTTTTCGGCAAGGTAGTCCAGCATCAGCGCACCGGACAGGATCGCGGCCAGCGGGTTGGCCTTGTCTTGCCCCATGATGTCCGGGGCCGACCCGTGCGCCGGTTGGAACAGGCCGGTGCTGTCTCCGATCTCGGCGCAGGCGGCCATGCCCATGCCGCCGACCAACCCGCCGGCAAGGTCCGACAGGATGTCGCCGAACATGTTTTCCATCACCAGAACGTCGGCCTCCCACGGGCTGCGGATCAGGTTCAGCGCCTGCGCGTCCACATAGGCATAGCCGGTTTCGATCTCGGGGAACTCGGGGGCGATTTCATCATAGATCTTGCGGAAAAACGCCATGGAGGTGAAAACGTTGGCCTTGTCGACACAGGTCAGGCGTCCGGGACGCCCCTTGGCCTTGCGTTTCTGTGCAAGGCGAAATCCGAACCGGTGCAATTTCTCGGTGGTGGCGCGGGTGATGCGCAGCGTGTCGCGCACCTCTTCGTCGCCGCGCACGTCGCTGCGCCCATGAGCGGCCGCGGAATAGAACAGGCCTTCGGTGCTTTCGCGCAGGATCACCATGTCGATCCCCGCCGCGCGCGGATCGGCTAGGCGCTGCGGCGCATTGGGGTAGGCCTTGACCGGGCGCACCCCGGCATAAAGCCCGAACCGGTCGCGCAGGCGCAGGTGCGGGCTGATTTCAGTGCCGTCCGCGTGGCGGATCGAGGGCAGGCCGATGGCCCCCAGAAAGATCGCATCCGCGGCTCCGGCGCGGTCTTCGCCGTCCGGTTCGATGTCGCGCCCGGTTTCAGCGAAATACCCGGCACCCGCGCGGATTTCGTCGAATAGCAGGGCTGGGGCGGCGGCCCGGTCCAGCGCCGCCGCCATGATTTCGCATGTCGCGTTAGAGACATCGACGCCGATGCCATCCCCCTTGATCAGGGCGATCGTCAGCTGTTTGTTCATCGGGCCTCCAGTGCATGCGGTCGATCACATCCGTACCCGCCGCCAGTCTTTCCGCAATCGTTTCGCTGTGCAGGGGAAATACTGATGCAGTGTCCGGGTCTCGGCAAGCTTTACCGAGTGCGCCGATGCATTGTCAAATAAAATAACGCATACATTAAATTATGCGCTGTCGCCGCCGCTGGAATTGCCCGGCCGCAACAGGCGGCGCGGCCGGGCAGGGTGTCAGGCCTCGATATGGTCGAACTGCCCCTTGATCCGGCGGTATTCGACGGGTCTGCGATCCACGCCGAGGAACAGCACGATGTTTTTGGCAACGTAGATCGAAGAGTAAGTCCCCACGAGCACGCCAAAAGTGATGGCCAGCGCAAAACCGCGGATCACATCGCCGCCCAGCACCAACAGCGCCACAAGCGCCCCCAGCGTCGTGGCCGAGGTCAGCAGCGTCCGGCTAAGCGTTTCGCAGGCCGAGAGGTTCATCACGTCGCGCAATGGCAGGGCGACATGCCGGCGCAGGTTCTCGCGCACGCGGTCAAAGACCACCACTGTGTCGTTGATCGAATAGCCAAGGATGGTCAGCAATGCCGCCACGAAGGCGAGGTCGATCTTCAATCCCAGCAGGGCGAACAGACCCAAAGTCAGGATGACATCATGGGCCAGCGCCATCACCGCGCCCAAGGCGAACTGCCATTCGAACCGCAACCAGACATAGCCAAGGATCGACAGGACGCCGCCGGAAATGGCCATCAGGGCGGCCCGAACCAGCTCGGGCGAGACCTTGCCCCCGATGGTTTCGCTGGCGGTAAAGGCAAGGTCGGGGTCCACACTCCACAGGGCGGCGCGCACCGCCGCCATCTGTTCGGCCGACAGGGTCGCAATGCCCTCGGCGGCGATCCGCAGGGTTGCGACATGGCTGTCGCCCCCGGAACCGGGACTGAACACCTCGGACAGGGCGACGTCGGTCAGGCCCAGCCCGTCCAGTGCACTGCGGTAGGCATCGAATTGAAGCAGGTGCGGGGTTTCTATCCGCAAGCTGGTGCCGCCGGTGAAATCAATGCCAAGGTTCAGGCCAAGTGTCGCGATCAGCGCGGCAGAGGCGAGGACCGCAAGCGCCGAAGCCCCCAAAGTGACCCATTGCAGGCGGAAGAAATCCAACACCGGCCGCGCATTTAGGAACCGGAACAGCCCGTTCAGGGGCAGCACCTTGGGGTGGCGCCACTCCAGCCAGCCTTGCAGGATCAGCTTGGTCACCACCAGCGCCGTGAACATCGAGGTCAGGATGCCCAGTCCCAGCGTCACGGCAAAGCCGCGAACCGGCCCGGCCCCCAGCCAGAACATCAGGCCCGCCGTCAGCAGGCCGGTGATATTGGCGTCAAGGATCGAGGAAAACGCATTGTCAAAGCCGTTGCCTACGGCGCGCCAAAGGTTGCGTTCCTTGCGGGCCTCTTCTCGGATACGTTCAAAGATCAGCACGTTGGCGTCCACCGCCATGCCCAGCGTCAGGACCAGCCCCGCCATTCCGGGCAGGGTCAGGGTGGCGCCGACCACGGTCAGCACGGCCATGAGGATCACCATGTTGATCGCCAGCGCGCCGACCGCCATCAGGCCCAGCCCCCCATAACAGCCAACCATCAGCACGCAAACGGCGACCAACCCTGCCAATGCCGCCTTTAACCCTGCGGCGATGCTGTCGCTGCCCAGTTCCGGACCAACGGTCTTTTCCTCCAGAAAGGTCAGGTCTGCTGGCAGGGACCCTGCGCGCAGCAGAGTGGCCAGCCGGGTGCTGTCCTCGGTTGAAAATTGCCCGGTGATGATACCGTTGCCGCCAGCAATGTGGCTTTGGATGACCGGGGCGGACAGCACCTCGTCGTCAAGGACGATGGCGAAGGGGCTGCCGACATGGCTGGCAGTGAAAGCGCCGAAAGCCCGCGCGCCCGATGCGTCGAAGCGGAAAGATACGGCGGGCCGCCCGTTCTGGTCAAAGGTCGCCTGTGCATCGGTCAGCTGCTGGCCCGATACCACCGGGCGCGGGTCAAGGCGGTAGGTGGTCTCTGGCTGGTCGGCGGCGGGCAAAACCATGGCATCAGCGCTGGGGTCTGTCAGGACAGGGTGAAACGACAGTTGCGCCGTTGTGCCGATCAGCGCCTTCAAAGCGTCTGCGTCGGAGAAACCGGGCACTTCGATCAGGATCCGGTCGCTGCCTTGCCGCAGGATTGTCGGTTCGCGGGTGCCGGCCTCGTCGATGCGGCGGCGCACGACCTCAAGGCTTTGCGCCACAAGCTGATCCGTCAGGGCCGTGGTCCCAGCCTCGGAATAGCGCAGGATCAGGGTGTCCCCGTCCAGCGCGATGGCAAGGTCAAGGTCGGTGGCACCCGTCGGGGTTACAACCCGAGTGGCGAAACCGCTGGCGACCTGTTCGGCACGGGCGGCAATGTCCGGGGTCAGGGAAACGCGCAGTTCGCCCTCTGGGGCGTCCAACCGACGAACCCGGCTCTCTGTGCCGCCCTCGGCGCGCAACGCGTCCCGCAAGTCGGGCCACAGAGCGTCCAGGCGTTTGGAGATGACCTCTTGCGTGTCCACCTCGGCCAGCAGATGGGCGCCGCCGCGCAGGTCCAGCCCAAGATTGACCAAAGAAGTTGGCAGCCAATTTGGCCAGCCCTCGGGCGCGGTGATCGCAGTGTTTTCCGCTGCGGTATTGTAGGTGTCGACACGGTTGTAAAAAGCATTGGGCAATGCCAGCCACAGGCACAGCAGGCAGATGCCCCAAACGCCGAGGCGTTTCAGCAAAGTTGGTCTTTTCATGATCTCTCCATGACAGGCGCGGGCGCGCGGCCTCGGTCTGCCTGTCCGTTTCAGGTGGTCTGAATGGCAAAAGCGCCCGGTGCGCCCCGGGGAGGGGGCAGTTCGGACGTCAGGAGATCATGCGAATGGTGGTGCGCGGACCGGGTGGGCACGCGCCGCCCGGCTGGCCAGAGCCGGGGGTGCCCGTGGGACCGCCGTTTGGCGCAAGCGGTTTGCCGGCGGTCGTTGCAGGGCAGGGACAAGCAGCGGATCGCTGTCCGTGCCGCCGCCCGCGGGAACCGCAGGCAGTTCACCACGGCGCAGTTCAAGGCGCTGCTCGGGTGACGCAACCGCTAACCGGACAAGGCTTTCTTGTGCCATTGCGTTCGCAGGCGCCACGCCTTGCGGCAGCCGGGCCCCGGCGCCCAGCGACAGGGCAAGCGCGATCAGCAGGGCCAAACCGGTCCTGATCCACCAGATGGATTGCTTGTTGCGCGCGTTCATGACCGCGCATTTGGTGGTAAAACCAGTTGGCGTCAATTGCCCGTGCCATCACATTTTCGGCGTCAAATGCCACGCCGATAAAGGCGGAATGGCCAATTCTCATTCTCGAGCCTAGGGTGTGAAAAAATATGCGGTGTCGGATAATTCAGTCGCTTACCGTGTATTTTGCGTGATTTGCCCGACTGTCTTTTCGGGTCCGTGCCGCCCCCCTTTACAAAAAAGACATGCGCGGTACCGTTGGGGCGTTCGATTGAATGACGGTGATTAACCATGCCCCACGTGATCATTGCCGATGACAACGAGGGATTTTTAGATCTTCTTTCAACCATGTGCCTGCGCGCGGGATGGACGGTTGAAACCTGCACAAACGGTCGCGATTTGATCGAGGCGGCGACCTCGGGCACCAATGCGGCGCTGCTGCTGATTGATATCAACATGCCGATTGTCGATGGAATCGAAGTGGTTGATCGGCTGAAGGATCTGCCGCGACCGGTCCGACTTCGGTTCATGACAGGCGGCGACAGCGCGCCGATGATCGCGGCAGGCTTGATTGCCTCGGCCCGCGAACTCAGCGTCGGACGCAATATCTTCAAGCCCATCGCGAAGGCCAAGTTCATGACGCTGCTCGAAGAAGAGGCGGACCTTCTGGCCAGCATGAGCGCGGAATGACCACCCGGGCGCGGCGCTGGACGGTCTGCCCGTTCGTCGGGAATGCCTCTCGGCGGAGACAGGGCAAGTGATCGTTCCCGGCATCCAGAGCCTGACGGCCCTGACGCTGGCCGGTGTGTTTTGCCAGCTTGTCTTTACACTCCCCGCGATCCAGCGGCACGAGATCTGGCGACAGGCGCTGGTGGGGCTCGTGCTTGGCGTGCTTGTGGTCTTTCTGGGGATAAGCGCCTTTGAGATCGAAGGCGTCGCCGTTCCGATGTCCGCCAAGCCGGGGCCGCTGGTGATTGCGGGCTATCTGGGCGGTCCTTGGGGCGGGGCTGTTGCCGCGCTGATCAGCGCGCTCTACCGAATTGCCGAAGGCGGCCCTCTGGCGGGGCAGGTGATCGGCGTGCTGGTGCATCTCAGCCTTGTTGCCGTGGGCATGCTGGTCCGGTTTTTCCTGCCACCAGCAGATTGGCCCATGATCCCGTCGCGCGCGATCTGGGCCTTGCTGGGCGGCTTCATCGTGGCGCAAGCGATCCCGATCCTTGCCTTGGGCCTGTTCAGATCCGCCGCCGGTCAGCCGGGTTTCAGCTTGACCGGGCTGACGTTCATTTTCATCCTCGGGCTGGTATCGATCCTGGCGACATGGCAGATCATCGCACTGGCCTATCGCATGGCGCGGCGCATCACCGAAACCAACGCCCTGAACGAACGACTTGGCCTTGCGCTGTACGCTTCGGGCATGGGGTTTTCGGACACGGTTCACGGCAGCGGGTTCACCAATTTCGACGCGCGCACGCTGGAGATCTGCGGGTTGACCGACCGGGCACCGGGGCCGGTGCCTATGCGTGAGTTCATTGATCTTTTGCATCCCGACGACGTCGACGCTTTCAAGAAGGCCAGTGTGGCCTCCGGCAATCTGCGTGACCGTCCCACGCCGCTGGACGTGCGGATCTTTCGAAAGTCCGACGGGGCACTGCGCCATCTGCACGCCCATTGGACCAATCACATAGACCCGGAAACCGGTGAGTTGCGGGTGGTTGCCACCATGCAGGATCTGACCGACGTCCTACAGATGGAAGTGGCCCGGGACGAGGCGCGGGAGCGGCTCAAGATCGCGTCCGAAGGCTTTCCCGGCATGATCTATCAAGGCATATGGTCCGAAACGGGCGTGGTCCGGCATTTGTATCTCAGCGACAACTGCAAGACCTATTGGGGGGTGGAACCGCAAGAGGCCTATGACAATCCGGGCCTTCTGGAGCGCGGCAAGCCGCCCGAGAAAATCGCCGAAGTCACTGCGATGATGCTGGAAAACGTGCGCAGCGGAAAGCCCATCTATACCCGGATGAAAGTGCCCTACGCTTGGATCGACTTTCACGGCAATGCCACCCCGCTTGGCGACGGAACGTACCGCGTCGATGGCGTCGTGGTGGATGTCACCAACGAAGTCGCGGCGCGCGAAGAGGCCGATCGTCAGGCCGGACTGGCGCATCGCGCGCAGCGGATGGAAAGCATCGGGCAGCTGACCGGCGGTATTGCCCATGACTTCAACAACCTGTTGGCGGTCGTCATGGGCAATCTCGAATTGCTTGAAGACGAGGTGACAGAACCGAAACAGGCGCGGATGATCGACTCGGCGCTGGAGGCCTCGCGGCGCGGGGCCGAACTGACACAGGGGATGTTGGCCTTTGCCCGCCGCGCGCGGCTGGACCCAGAGCCGCTGGATCTGAACGAGGTGGTGCGCCACGCCAAGAACTGGATGCGGCGCGGCCTTCCGGCCACGGTCGAAATCGAGGTGTCGCTTCTGGCGGGGCTCTGGCAGGTCCGTCTGGACGCCGCTTCGATCGAGAGCGCCTTGCTGAACCTGTTGCTGAATGCCCGGGACGCGATGGAAGGTCATGGCAAACTGACAATCGAAACCGCCAACACCCGCATTGACGAGGCCTATATAGACAGTCGGGACAAGGAACTGACACCGGGCCGCTATGTCATGCTGGCGGTTAGTGACACCGGCAAGGGCATGGATGCCGAGACCATGGCCCAGATATTTGACCCCTTTTTTACCACCAAGGGGCCGGGCAAAGGATCGGGGATCGGTCTGTCGATGGTCGAAGGCTTCGTCAAGCAATCCGGTGGCACGGTTCAGGTCTATTCCGAACCGGGAGAGGGCACGACCTTCAAGCTCTATTTCCCGGCGACCAATGCGCCGGTGACGGATGCGTCGAAACATGTGCCCGATCAGGCTGAGGACGGTTTGCAGGGCAAGCGGATCCTCTTGGTCGAGGATGACACGGCTGTGCGTGAGATGTTGCAGGTGACGCTTGGCGCGGCGGGCTATCAGGTCACGCCGGCGGCCAGCGGGGACGAGGCCATGACCAAATATCAAGAGGCGTCCGCCTTTGATCTGCTGATTACCGACATCGTCATGCCGGGCACCTTGCAGGGCACCGGGTTGGCGCGGGCCGTGCGGGAGATGGATCCCGACCTGCCGATGATCTTCATGTCCGGCTATGCGGCAGAGGCCACCGTACACGGCAATGGGCTGCGCCCCGAGGACATTCGCCTGATGAAGCCGGTGCCCCGCGCCGAGTTGCTCAAGGCCGTGCGCAAGGCCTTTGGCCAGTCCTGACGTGACTTACCCTTCTTGATGCAGGGCAAGGCCGGGATGGCGGTGCTGTGCCAGTCTCTTGTTGCAAAGGAGACTGCGGATGACGAACCGGGGCATTCACCTGTTGTTTCAACGCTTGTTCAGCGTGACCTTGGGGATTGGCTTTGTCGCAACATTGGGGGCGTTACCGTGGTTTGGATCGGCTGCGGTGCTGGCCTTGTCTCTGGCGGTGTATGCTTTCTGGCCCGTGCCCGCGCCTGCCCATGGGGCTTTGCGCTATCGCCGGGGGGCCGCGGTGATCGGCCCGGACATGATGGGTCTTGTGCTGGTTTCGGCGTTTTTCGGCGTGCCATTGATCGCCTCGCGGATCGAAGGTGGCCTGCATCCCTCGTCGGTACTGGTCTGGCCGGTGGGGGCAGTGTTCGTTGCGCTTTTGGTAATCGGTTGGCGACGCGATGCCTTTGCGTTGAACATCGATGCAAAGGGGCTGCGTGCGGACACAGGACTGCGCCATGTCGAAATGCGCTTTGACCGGATCGAGGCGGTGGAGCCATGGCGCGGCGATCTGGTGCGCAAGATCCGCCCCTTGGCGCCCCTGCTGGTGGCCGCCGGTCAGCCGGGGGCAGCCGGGGCTTTGATGGTGTCGCGCGAAAGTCGCGGCGTTGCGCTGGTGGGCACGGATGGCGAGCGCTGGGTCATCCCGGGTGATGCATTTGAAAAAGGGATCGAGGTGCTGCTGACCGCCTGCGAGGCGCATGGCGTTGCATTCCGGTCGGCCGGGGCAGGGGATGCGACACCAAAAGACGGCTAGGTCCGTCGGTCGCGTGGGTATGGTATGATTGCCCCCTGTCTGGAAAAGGAGACCAGCGATGACCGGGGCATCCGAAACGACGGCGGGCGCCTTCGCCCGCCGGTACGACAGTGTCATGGTTCCAGTGATTTTTCAGCCATGGGCGCGGGAACTGATCGCCCGGGCCGCGCCCAAGGATGGAGAGGACATCCTCGACCTTGCCTGCGGCACCGGGGCCGTGACCCGCGAACTTATCGCGACCGGGCGGCGGTTCGGAAGCCTGACGGGCGCGGATATGAGCAACGATATGCTGTCAGTGGCGCGTGAAACAACTGGTGCCACAGGCATCGAGGCGCGGTTTGTTCAGGCGTTGGCCGGCGAATTGCCCTTTCCGGATCACAGCTTTGACGTGGCTTTTTGCCAGCAAGCCTTGCAGTTTTTCCCCGATCGGCACGCTGCGCTGACCGATCTGCGCCGCGTCTTGAGGCCGGGCGGGCGCGTGGCGTTTTGTGTCACGACCGGGCTGGAGGAAAACCCGTTGTTGCAGGCGCAGGCCGAGGCGCTGGAACACTTTGCCGGTCCCGAGGCCGGCCGCGCCGTGCGCGCCATTTGCGGCCTGGTTGGCGGGGACCGGATCCGCACGCTGTTCGACGAAGCCGGGTTTTCAAACATTCGGGTCGAACGCGTGGGGTTGATGCTGCATCATCCAGACGGGCGCGCCTATGCCGAAGGTGCCATGGGCGGAATGCACACTGGGGACAAGCTGTCGAGCCTCGATCGCGCCAGTCGAAACGCCTGTTTCGAGTTGTTCCTCGACCGGATGGGGGGCTGTTTCGATGGCAAGGCGATCCGCTTTCCGCATGTGTCGAATGTGGTGACGGCGCAGCGCTGACAGATTCTGCCTTTTTCTTGGGCGGATTGATCTGTGCGCACAGGGAATCTGCGCTCTAGATGCGAATGCTTCGCAATAGCGTTGACTTTTGCGAATTGGTCGCAATATAGATAGGCAGAACAAGGCGCCCTTCCTGCGCCACGTGGCCGGGGGGCGCCTCAATTATGGGGTGGGCCAGGCATTGCTGACCAAACGAAAGTTTCTGACCGGAATGGGCGCTGCGGCATTTGTGTTGCCCGCTACGCGCGTGGTGGCGCAAAGCGCGCTGACCGTCGTCGCAACCACCGGCATGATTGCCGATGCGGCACGGCAGGTCGGCGGGGACCTTGTCACGGTCAAGGCGCTGATGGGACCGGGTGTGGACCCGCACAGCTATCGCCAGACCCGCAGCGATATTGTCGCCATGGCGCGCGCCGATGTGGTCCTGTGGCACGGGCTCTACCTTGAGGCGCAGATGGAAGAATTCCTGCATGAGCTTGAGGACAAGGGCACGGTCACGGCTGTCGCCGAAGGTGTCCCGCGCGATCTGCTGCTGGCGCATGACGATTACGATGACAAGTTTGACCCGCACGTCTGGATGGTGCCGGACCTCTGGCAGCATGTGGTGGCCACGGTCCGTGATGCATTGAGCGCGGCCCGCCCCGATGCGGCCGATGTCTTTGCCGCCAATGCAGAGGCGCATCTGGCAGAACTGGCTGAATTGTCGACCTACGCCAAGGGGATCCTTGCCTCTGTCCCGGACGAAAGCCGGGTACTGGTCACGGCGCATGATGCCTTTAACTATTTCGGGCAGGCCTATGGGTTCGACGTCATGGGCATTCAGGGAATTTCCACGGAATCCGAGGCCGGTCTGCGGCGTATTGCGGATCTTGTCGATTTGCTGGTGGACCGCAATATCAGCGCGGTTTTCGTCGAAAGCTCTGTGTCCGACCGCAACATTCGCGCCCTTATCGAAGGCGCGGCGGCCAAGGGGCACAAGGTGGCCATCGGCGGGGAACTGTATTCGGATGCCATGGGCGAACCTGGCACCTATACGGGCACATACGTCGGCATGATCGACCACAACGCGACAACCATTGCCCATGCATTGGGCGGAGACGTGCCGCGCGCCGGCATGAAAGGATTGTTGAACGGATGAGCGAGACGCCCGTGACCCTGGCCGCACTGGACGGCCAAACGGCGGTTCAGCCGTCTTCGGATGCGCCGCTGGTGCTGCGCGGGCTGACCGTTTCCTATGGAGAGAAACCGGCGGTGTTTTCCGTCGATGCCAGTTTTCCCGCCGGACAGATGACGGCGATCATCGGGCCGAACGGTGCGGGCAAATCCACGCTGCTCAAGGCGGCGCTGGGCGTGATCCCCCGCTTGTCAGGAGAGGTCGCGGTCTTTGGTCAGCCAATCGAAACTGCGCGGGCGCGGATCGCCTATGTGCCACAGCGCGCCAGCGTGGACTGGGATTTCCCGACCACGGTCATCGACGTGGTTCTGATGGGGCTTTATCGCAAAGTCGGTTTGCTGGGACGCCTGACCGGCGCGTTGCGGTCGCGGGCCGTGGCATGCCTGGACCGGGTTGGCATGGGCAGCTTTGCGGACCGACAGATTGGCCAGCTTTCGGGCGGTCAGCAACAGCGGGTCTTTCTGGCGCGCGCGTTGGCGCAGGATGCGGATCTCTACCTGCTGGACGAACCCTTTGCCGGGGTCGACGCCGCCACCGAGCGGGCGATCATCGATGTGCTGAAATCACTCAAGGCCGAGGGCAAGGCGGTGGTCTGTGTTCATCATGATCTGGCCACGGTCCGGGACTATTTCGACCATGTCTTCATGATCAACGTTCGCAAGATCGCCGAAGGCCCGGTGGCCACGACCTTCCGGGGCGAAACGCTGAACGCGACCTATGGCGGGCGTCTTGCAGCCACCCATATCGACCAGTTGAACCTGGCGGAGGGCGTGTGAGCCCCCTGATCGAAGCCCTGTTGTTGCAAGCGGGTTACAACGCGGCCTTGGTGGCCGTTGGGGCCACGCTGTTGGGGTTCGCGGCAGGGGCGGCGGGCACGTTTCTGTTCCTGCGCAAACGAGCGCTTGTGTCGGATGCGGTGGCCCATGCCACGCTGCCCGGTGTTGGTCTGGCCTTTATCGTGATGGTCGCGCTGGGAGGCGACGGGCGCAATCTGCTGGGCTTGCTTGCGGGATCGGCGGTAACAGCGGGGCTGGGCCTTTTGGCGGTCGAATGGATGACGCGCCGCACGCGCCTGTCCGAAGACGCCGCCATCGGGGCGGTTCTGTCGGTCTTTTTCGGGCTGGGCATCGTGGTTCTTACAGTAATCCAGACCATGAGTTCCGGGCGGCAGGCGGGGCTGGAGAGCTTTCTGCTGGGATCTACCGCGGGGATGCTGTTTCAGGATGCCGTGGTAATCGCCGTGGGTGGGTCGCTGGCGGTGCTCGCCACATGGGTGATGCGCCGCCCGATGACGCTGGTGGCTTTTGATGCGGAATATGCGGCCGCCAGCGGCGTGAACGTCGCAGCGATAGATCGCCTGATGATGGCGCTGGTCATGGCGGTGACAGTGATCGGGTTAAAGATCGTCGGGCTGATCCTGATCGTGGCGTTGCTGATCATTCCGCCTGTCACGGCGCGTTTCTGGACCGAACGCAGCCAGCAGGTGGTCTGGTACGCGGGCGGGCTGGGGGGCGTGGCAGGTTATCTTGGTGCGGCGCTGTCGGCCTCGGCACCGGATCTGCCAACCGGCCCGATCATCGTTCTTGTCTCGGCGGTGCTGTTCCTGTTGTCGCTGTTTCTTGCCCCGGCGCGGGGCGTCGCAGCGGCGCTGTTCCGGCATCGGCGCTTTCAGCACAAGGTGCATCGCAGGCAGGGCTTGCTCGCCTTGTCCCGACAAGAGCCGATCCATGACGAATTGACGTTGCGGGTGCTGCGCGCCGAAAACCTGATCCGCCCGGATGGCGTGGCGACAGATACGGGCCGCGCGCAGGCGGCCAAGATCGCGCGTGATGAACGCCGCTGGGACGTGGCCCGTGAAATCCATCAGGACACCGGGCTGACCGGACGCTATGACGGGCTGACCCCGATCGAAGAGGTCTTTGCGCCTGATGAAATCGCCGAATTCGACCGTCGCATCGGTGGACCGCGTGCGGTGGAGGAGGGGGCCTGATGGGCAGCGATTTCGTGATGTTCTCTTTGACGCCGATGCTGATCGGCGTGCTGGCCTCGGTGGCCTGCGCCTTGCCCGGGAATTTCCTGATCCTGCGGCGGCAGGCGCTGATCGGAGATGCGATCAGCCATGTGGTGCTGCCCGGGATCGTGGTGGCCTTTCTGTTGACGGGCGTCGTGGCCGCCGGTCCGATGTTGTTGGGCGCTGCGGGGGCGGCGGTTGTGGCGGTGGTGCTGATCGAGGCGATCAAGCGGCTTGGCCGCATCGAACCGGGGGCTGCCATGGGCGTGACCTTTACCACGCTTTTTGCCGGGGGCGTGCTGTTGTTGGAACAAAGCGACACCTCCAGTGTCCATCTGGACGTGGAACACGCCTTGATGGGCAATCTTGAATCGCTGGTCTGGTTGCGGGCGACGGACTGGTCTTCGCTGGTGGATCCCTGGGCTCTTGCCGGGTTGCCCGAAGAACTGCCGCGCATCGCAATGGTCTGTGTCGCGGTCATTGTGCTGACGTTGGTTTTTTGGCGCTGGTTGAAAATCTCGACCTTCGATGAAGGTTTTGCCCAGGCGCTGGGTTTGCCGGTTGGGGCCATCGGACTGGGCCTTGTGATCACGGCGGCGGTGGCCGCGGTGGCGGCCTTTGATGCGGTTGGCTCGATCATCGTGATTGCCATGTTCATCTGCCCGCCAGCAGCGGCACGGATGATGACCAACGGGCTGGAGCGACAGGTCTGGTGGTCGGTCCTGTTTGCGGTGATCTCGGCGGTCATGGGGTATGTTCTGGCAGGGTATGGCCCCTTGTGGCTGGGCGGCGACAACGCGGTCAGTGCAGCGGGGATGATCGCCACCGTGTCCGGTGTCATTCTCGGGCTGGCCTGCCTGTTTGGTCCGCACAGATCGCGCGTTGGTGCCCGGGCCGAGGTGTGATGGCGGGGCGGACGCTCGTCCCGGCCACCATCCCGCGCTGTTCCGCCTGATTGGCGGATGCACCCCGACCGGATTGCCTGTAGGCAGGCGCGAAACCTTTTTGGGGGACAGCGCGATGGCTCAGGATCAGGACGGTGGGTGGCAGGCCTCGGCGCAGGCATGGATCGACCATTTGGGCGGCGCGGGAGATCAGGGCCGGATCGATGTTCTTGACGCACCAATGATGGCGGCGGCCAAGGATTCGGGCGCGGTGACGGCGCTGGACGTCGGCTGTGGTGAGGGCCGGTTCTGCCGCATGTTGCGGAGTATCGGGATAACGGCTGTGGGTCTGGACCCCACACCGCAATTGCTGAGCCGGGCACGGGAACTGGACCCGGATGCGGACTATCAGTCCGGCCGGGCCGAGCACCTGCCGTTCGACGACAACAGCTTTGACCTCGTGGTGTCTTACCTGTCTCTGATCGACATTCCCGACCACATGCGCGCCATAGCCGAGATGGCGCGGGTCTTGACGCCGGGAGGCCGCCTGCTGGTGGCCAATCTTAATCCCTTTGTCACCGCGGTTCCCCGGAACTGGCCAGAGGGCCGGGGAGGGTGGGTGCATGAGGCTGGCGCACGGCGCTATTTTGCGATCGACGACTACATGGCCGGGCGCGGATATGCGACCTCTTGGGCGGGTATTCGCATCACCAATTATCACCGCCCTTTGTCCGATTACATGAGCGCCTTTCTAGGGGCGGGGCTGGTCCTTCGAGCTTATGAGGAGCCGGGATATACTGGCAGAGATCCCGACGCGGCGGACAAGTTCCGCCGCGTGCCGTGGTTCAACATGATGATCTGGGACAAGCCTGCCTGAAAACGCGGATGGCCCGCACCGGAGAGGCGCGGGCCAAGGGCAGGAAGTTGCGAGAGGAGCGCGCGCCTCAGGCCGCGGGGCGAGTCCCCATGACGCCCTGGGTAACGGCATCGGTCATTTCGAGGCTTTCGTTTTCGGACAGTTCCATCAATTCGGCCAAGCGGGCCCGGGCGCGCCCGACGCGGCTTTTGATTGTGCCGACGGCAACGCCACAAACCTCGGCGGCCTCTTCATAGGCCAGACCCTGAGCGCCGACCAGAACCAGTGCTTCGCGCTGGGTGTCGGGCAGCTGATCGAAGGCGACCTTGAAATCGCGCAGGTTCAGGCGGCCATCGTGATCGGGTTTGGTGGCAAGGCTTTCGCCCATGGAGCCATCTGCGTCCTCGACCTCACGCTTGCGCTTGCGTCGCAGCGAATAAAAGGTGTTGCGCAGGATCGTAAACAGCCAGGCCCGCATGTTGGTGCCGGGCTGAAAACTGTCGATATTTGTCCATGCCTTGACCAAAGTGTCCTGCACCAGATCGTCGGCGGTGGCGGAATTCCGGGTCAGGCTGAGCGCAAAGGCGCGCAGCGAGCCGATATGCTCGGTCAGTTCTTCGCGGGGGTCAGACATTTTCGTCGCCCCCGCGCTTGGCTTTGTCTTCGGACGCACGCAACTGTGCCAGCAAATCGGTAAAGCGATCGGGCACCGGTTGCTGCGCCATGTCGTCGAAGGCCTGTCTCAAGTTCTTGTCGATTTCATCGACGACTCTTGAATCGAGTTGTTTTCGCGTCATGTGTTTTGTCATCTTGTGTCTCGCAACGCCTCGGTACGGAACCAAAACGTTGCTGGGCGCGTTTGGTTCCGAAAGTAGCACTAAAAATTGGAGCGACAAGCATGACAGGTCAGTCTTCCCCGGACATGACAACCGCAATCGGAGACAACCTTCCGTACCTGCGGCGCTACGCACGCGCGCTGACCGGGCGCCAGGACAGTGGTGACCGCTATGCAGCGGCCACGCTTGAGGCCATCCTCAACGAGCCCGAGCTTTACGACGGTGGCGTGTCCCACAAGGTCGCCCTTTTCCGCGTTTTCCACGCGATCTGGATCTCATCCGGGATGCCGGTCGAGGATGGCGGCGAAGTCGGCCTTGCCGCCCGGGCCCAGAAACATTTGTCGCGCCTGACGGAAAACACACGCGAGGCGCTTTTGCTGCACACGATCGAAGAGTTTTCGATCGAAGAAGTGGGCCAGATCATGCAGGTCTCGACCGAGGAAGCCGGACAATATGTCGACACGGCCTTCCTTGAAATGCGCGATGCGATTTCCGGCAAGATCATGATCATCGAAGACGAAGCCGTCATCGCCATGGATCTGGAAAGCATCGTCATGGACATGGGCCACCGGGTCACCGGTGTTGCGCGCACCGAGCAAAGCGCGCTGGACCTTGCTGAAAGCGAAGAGCCCGATCTGATCCTTTCCGACATCCAACTGGCCGATGACTCCAGCGGGATCGACGCTGTGAACCGGATTCTGGAGCGCGACGGCAACCGGCCCGTGATCTTCATCACCGCCTACCCGGAACGGCTGCTGACAGGCGAAGGGCCGGAGCCTGCTTTCCTGATCTCCAAGCCCTACACCGAAAACCAGGTGCGGTCGGCTGTGAGCCAGGCGTTGTTCTTTGCCTCCACGGAAACACTGATCCGCTAAACGCGGATCATCCCGACAGCAAAAGGCCCGCCGTTTCCGGCGGGCCTTTTCTTTTGGCACTCAGGGCGCTCAGCTTTTCGAAAGGGACCGCAGCATCCAAGCGGCTTTTTCGTGGAACGCGCTGCGGGCGGTCGCAAGGTCCTCGGTCACCGGATCCTTGTGGGTGCCGGCCAGTTCGATCAGCGCGTGCAGACGATGGGCCAGCTTTTCGTGATCGCTTGCCAACTGTTCGATCATGCCAGCCGTGGTCGCATCCTTGGACACGTCATGAACGCGCGAACGGTCCGTGATTTCCTCAAGGCGCGCCGGGGCCAGATGGCCGAGGGCGCGAATGCGCTCTGCCAGATCGTCAGCCGCTTCGAACAGGTCCTTGTACTGCGCTTCGGTCAGGTTGTGGACCGAGTAGAACAGCGGACCTTCGACATTCCAGTGGATCGCGTGCGTCTTGAACAACAGGCGGTAGGTATCTGCCAGAACATCTGCCAGCGCATGTGCAAGGCTTTCGGTATTGCGGACGCCGGTGGAAACGGGATCGGCGGTGGGGACAACTTTCAACGAGTCGGTCATGATAACCTCCTGATTAGATCGGTTGAGTGAAAAACGGGTGGGCGGGGGAAAGGTTCCATCCCCCCGGGGCGCAATTCCGGGATGGGGCCGAAACGGCGCTTGCGGCGGGTCAGGCCAGACGACGCGAAGCGCGCGGACCGGCAATCAGCCAGATGATGAACCCCAGAAGCGGCAGCAGCAGCACGAACAAGGTCCACAGGACCTTGCCACCGGTGCTGGCGCTGGAATTTACGATGTTGACGATGGCCCAGACGGCGAGGCCAAGCAGGATAAGTCCGCCAAGTCCTGCGATTTCAATACCCATGGGTCTTCTCCTTTTGAATTCGATTCCGGTGTCCGCACCCTGCGGCCCGGTGGCAATTACGCTCGCAAAGCGTCGATCAGCTCTTGTTTGGTCATGTCCGAGCGACCGGAAATCTCCAGTTCGCGGGCGCGGTCGTACAGTGCGTCGCGGGTCCACTCTTCGTAGGGTGGGGCTTTGCCGCCCTTGCGGGAGGGGGCCATGTCGTCATTGGCCTGCGCATTGGCGATGGCCGCGGCCTTTGATTTGTCATAGCCCTTGTCGCGAAGGGCCTCATAGGTGTCGTCGTCCTTGATCGAGGACCCGTGCTGATCGCTCATCGGGTGTCTCCTTGGTTCTGCGCCGGGCCGCTTGTCACGGGTCCGGCGGTTCAGGCAGTTGACAGGAAAACGCCAAGCCGCGGTCGAGGGTTCCACAAGCCCCCTGCGTGACGTGACGTCGCGGAAGGGAACCTTCGCGCGCGCGCGCGCGTTCACCTCGCATGAAGAATACCGATTGCCTCAGAGGGTTTCGGACCCTGCCCATTTCCACGACCCGCGCCGGAAAACCGCGCCGCTGTGGGATCGAGATCGAATTTTCCGGTTTGAACGAAGATGCGTCAGCGCAGCTAGTAGCAAGTGTCCTCGGCGGCCTTGTCACGCGGCAGGCGCCGCATCTTTTTACCATCGAAACATCCGCGATGGGAACGATTTGCGTAGAGTTGGACACGCGTTATGCCAAACCCGGAAATGAATTTGTGCCGGAAACCGTGCTGGATGCAGCGCGCGTGATTGTCCCGGTCGAGATCATCACGCCCCCCTTGTTGCCAGAGCACATGGACCGCGTGATCGAATTGACCGATGAATTGTCCCATGTCGGAGCCAAAGGCACGTCAGACAGCCTGTTTGCCGGGTTCGGGATTCATTTCAATCCCGAGATCACCGGCTACGACGATCCCTATCTGATGCGCACCGTGATTGCCTTTGGCCTGTTGGAAAGCTGGCTGCGGCAATGGCGTCCGCTGGACATCTCGCGCCGCATCCTGCCGTTTGTCGATCCATGGCCGGTGCATTTCATAGACGCCCTGGTGCTGTCCGATGAGCCCGACCTTGTGGCGCTGCGCCAACTTGTTCACAGCCATCTGAACGGACGCAACTACGGGTTGGACCTTCTGCCGATCCTGCATGCGCACGACCCTGATGCCTTTGCGGCGATCTTTGGCAGCGAAGCCAGCGGTGCCCGTCCCGCCTTTCATTTCCGCATGCCGGACTGCCGTCTGGATGAGCCGGGCTGGAGCATTGCCGACGAATGGGAACGCTGGTGGCTGGTCGAGGCTTTGGCCGCGGACGAGACGCGGTTTGATGCCCTGCGCAGCGCCTGGGCGGCGGGGGCGGGTCATAGTGGTCTGTGGATCGACGTGGTGTCGCAGCATATCGGGCGCGAGGGGGAGGCGTTGTTTCAATGAACCGGCCTCTGATCGGCGTAACCACCTCGACCCGGTCGGGGTGGCGCATCTTTCCTCTTGTCCGGTTCAACCTTTGGCTGGCCGGTGCGCGGGCGCAGCGATGGACCACCCGGTCCGACATCGACCTTGACCGGGTCGACGGTGTAATCATCGGCGGCGGTGACGATATTTCACCCGACCTCTACGGTGCGCGCCTTGAAGTCACCGCCCGGCTGGATCCGGATCGCGATGCCATGGAACATGACATCGCCCGGCAGGCGCTGGGCGACGGTATCCCCGTTCTGGGCATCTGTCGCGGCGCGCAGATGCTGAACATCGCCGCCGGCGGCACATTGCATCAGGATGCGTGGTCGCTTTACCCGGATGCAAAACCGGTCAAAACCATCCTGCCACGCCGCGAAGTCTGCGTCAGCGACGCTTCGCAATTGTCGAACTGGCTGGGCGGCGAACCGATGCGGGTCAATGCGCTGCATACGCAGGCTGTGGATCTGTTGGGGCAGGGATTTCGCGTCGCCGCCCGCGATACGCACGGCATGGTCCAAGCCATCGAACGGTGCCGGGATCCTTTTGCGCTTGGTGTTCAGTGGCATCCGGAACACCTGTTCTATGCCCATCGTCAAAGGGCGATCTTTCGGGCACTCAGCGCGGCGGCGCAGGCCTATGCCCAAGGCCGCAGACAGGTTTTTGCCCCTGCCTGACGCAAAAAGGCCCGCCATGCGTGGCGGGCCTTTTCATTCTTAAGTCCGTGTGTGACGACGAAAGCATCAGATCTTGGCAAGAATATCGTCCAACGCCGCGCGGGCTTCGTCCTTGGATTTGCCAAGACGCTGTTGCAACTTGCCTTCCAGCTGTTCGCGGTCGCCGCGCGCTTCTTCAAGTTCATCGTCCGAGAGCACGCCATAAGCTTCGCGCAGGCGGCCTTTGACTTCGGTCCATTTGCCTTCGATAAGGTCCTTGTCCATCGGAAACTCTCCTTTGCTCTGTGGCGGCCCGGCATGTACCGGGTGTCTGTAGAATGAACGTTCCCAAGGCGGATCCGTTCCGGCAAAAAGCAGACGGGTTGTGCCGATGGTCAGACGATGTCCTCGGTCACACCGGGCAGGGGTTGGGCAAGATCCTCTCCCTCCTCGCCGTCAAAGGGCACCAGAAAGCCAAGGCGGTTTTCCGGTCGCCGCAACCCGTTGCGGCGGATTTCGGCATCCCACCACGGTTGCAGGGTTTCGGGCCGCATGGCCTCGTCCGGGAGGGGCGCGAACCACCAGTGCGACAACAGGCGATCCCGTGCATGAGCGACCCGGTCCGGTGTTGCCAGTTCCACGGCCAGTTCCGTGTCCCACCGCATTGACCGCCCGTTCAGATTGGCCGAACCGATCAGCGCATAGGCATCGTCACGGACCAGCACCTTGTTGTGGACATGGATCAGGGGCGATCCGGCCAGCGTTTCGCAGGTCTCGCGCGCGGCCATGACCGGGCGGACCGGGGTTGCGATGGTCAACCGGGGGCCGAAAGCCTCGCGCAGGGTCGCAACCGCTTGTTTGCGCAGCGCAAGCCCATAGCGCGCATCCAGACTGTCCGAGGCATCAAAGGCGACATCCTCGGGCAACGACGGCAAGATCATCAACGCGGCCAGTTCTGGATTGCCCATCGCCGCCTCTGCCAGTGCTTCAGCGATCCGGCTGGAGCGGATGAACTGTGTCTCGATGTGAATGAGGTGGCGCGCCTCGCGGAACGCCGCAAGATGCGCCTCTTCGATTTCCGACAGCAGGTTGCGGGGCGACAGGTACGGCAGTTGCACCCGGCGCGGTGTCGACAAGGTGCGGCGGAGGCCGGGACAGCTCGGGGGATCTGCCCGGCCCTCGGTCACCTCGCGAAAGCTGGCAAGGTGTCGGCCTGCGGCCCGTGCCTCGGGACCGCGCAAAAGAACCTGAACGTCCGACCAGGTGTGCCGCGCGGGCCGGTCGTGCTCGGGCGTGTCGTGGCGGCGTTCGTTCAGGTCCAGCCCGCCGACATACAGCCATTCATCGTCGATCACCGCGACCTTTTGATGATGAGAAACGGGGTGCATGCGGGGCAGTCCGGGACGGTTCAGGCCCACGGCCTCGAACTTGCGCCGCGCCGGGGTCGTTTCGCGCATCCTCTCCCAGCGCCGACGCAACACCGTGGGCAGAAAGGCAAGACGCGGCAACAGCCCGGCCTGCGCCGGATGCAAATGGCCGCGCACTTGCAGCAGGTCGGGGCCCGCGCCCGTCACCTCGCCAAGCGTGACCCCCTGCCGCACGGTTCGCCAGCACAATTGGTGCAGGGCGGTGGCCATGACAGGGTCAAAATCGCTGACCGTCAGATCGACACGCACGCCCCGCCGCAGCGCATCCGCCAGCAGATCAAACCAATCGTCGCCCACGGCGCGCGCCTCGGCGCTGCGCAGCGCGGTTGTCATGTCAAAGATGCGGAACCCGGCGACAAAGCTGGTGCGCGCGTTCAGAACGGCACGCTCCAGCTCCGGCCATGCCTCGTCGGCCGTGATCATCACCTTGAAATCGACGGCCATGGGGCCTCCTGGTCAGGCGCCGTAGACGGCGCGCGGAAACAACACTGTGACCCGGTAACGTCCGCCGTCCGAAGTTGTTTCCATCTTTCCGTCCAGTTGCCGCAGGAAGGCAGCGATCATCTTTTGCGCCATACCGTCCAGCCGCTCTGTTGCGCTGGGCCCGGCCGAGGTGGCCGGACCGCTGTCGATGCTCAGGCGTACCCCGTCCTCGTTGTCTGCCGACAGTTCGACCGCAATCCGGTCGCGAACCTCTGCAAAGGCGGACTGACGGATCGCGGTGTTCAGCGCCTCGGCCACGAAGAGCGACAAGGGGATCGCCTGATCAGGGTAAAGGGCGATATGTTCCAGCGTCGTTTCGATGTCGGGCGCCTTGCGCGGGCCAAAGAGGTCCTGCATGTCGCAAACCACGGCGCGGACAAGATCGGCGGCATCGACTGTCGTGCTGGTGGGCGTGTTGTACAGGGCGCGGTGCAGGACGGCCATGCCTCGGACGCGGCGCTGAAGCTCGGCCACGACATGCTTGGCCTCGTCGGTTTCAAGGTCGCGGGCCTGCATGTTCATGATCGAGGCGATCAATTGCAGGTTGTTCTTGACCCTGTGGTGCACCTCGCGCAGCAACACTTCCTTGTCTTTCAGGTCCTGCTCGCGGCGTTTCTCGCCGTCGGTAATCAACAGCGCCATACGGTTGAAGGCGCGCTGTGCCTCTTCCAGTTCGGCCGGCGGGTCGCGCAGGACCAGCGTGCTTTCCGCACGCTCCCCCAGCGCAAAGCGGCGCATGGCCGAGCGAAGCTGGGCGACATGACGGATCACAAGCCGCTGAACGCCGAACAAGGCGACACCTACACCGGCAATCCACATCAGGACAGGCAGCGAGGTGGCGATGATGCTTTGCAGTCGGCTTTCGGCATCAGGCACGGCGGAAAGGTGCCAGCTGCCCAGCAGGACAACCTTGCCGGGGACCATGGGCGTGACTGCAAAATACCGTGTCTCGCCCGATCCGCTGACCGCCCGGAAGGTGCCGCGCGGATTTTGCGCCAGTTCAGCCAGCGGGATGTCGCGCGGCAGGAAATCTGCCGATTCATCCAGCCCTAAAGAGGCGGCGATCAACCCGCCGTCAATGTCCAGCGCGGCCAGCCGCAACGCCTCGTTCTGGGTTGGATCCTCAAGTTTGCCGACCACCACGGAATGCGGGATCGACAGCGAAACAAAGCCGATGACTTCGCCTTCGTCGCGAACGGGCTGGGTGATCATCACCACGTTACGGCCCGTCACCGCGCCCGAGGGATTCACCTGAACGCTTGCGCCGCCGCGCGCCATGGCCGTCTGAAAGGGCTGGCGCTGGGACAGGTCGCGGCGGTCTCCGGTCGAGCTGCAATTCAGCATCCCGTCAGAAGTTACGAAGCCCGCGAAGATGTAATTCTCGTTGCCATCGACAAAGCCACGCAGGATGTCGTTGCAATTGTCCTCACCCAGACGGGTGATCAGCACCGCAAGGCCACGGGTCGCCGCCAGCGCGTCTTCGATCAAAGTGGTTTCCTGAACCGCCTCGGCGCGCAGTTGGGCAACCATGGCGGCGCGGTTCTGTTCGCGCGCGCTCTCGATCACGGCCTGCGTCTGATAAACCGCGATCAGCCCGACAGGCAGCATTGCGATGGTCATAAGACCAGCAATCCGCACCGGAAGGCTGCGGGACAGGCGGTAAAGGCTTTTCAGACGCGTGGGCATGTGAAGCGGTCAGTCCTGGATCATCTGCGGAACGGGAAGGGAAGGCCTGTGTGGGCGCACCGAAAAACGCGGCCGCGCAAAGGCGGCGGGCGCAACACCCGGTTTGCGGTCACACAGATTTATCCGCCTGAACACCATGCGGTTTCCCCATACGTACTGTATTCCCCTTGTTGCAAATGCAGTTGGCCCGGGATTGGTTCCAAGAAAATTTGAGCGTTTACGCCTGCAACCGGGCAAAGGGCACTTGCAGGCGGCGGACGAACCTGTCCGTGTCCACAACCGTGTCGATCTGGCCAGCCAGTTGACCCTCGACCGCGATCGACAAAAGGCGCGAACCGAAACCCGAACGCGGCGTGGCATCCGTGTCCCATGCAAGGCCGGTCTCTTCCCAACTGATTTCGACGGCTTCCTTGTCGCCAAGCCGCCATTGCACGGTCAGCTGTCCGCCATCGGTGGACAACCCGCCGTATTTCGCGGCGTTGGTCGCCAGCTCATGCAGCGCCAGCGTCAGGTAAACGGCGGCCTTCGGACCCACCGGCACATGTTCGCCGCGGATCACGATCCGTGTTTCATGTTCGGATCCGTGCGGTGCCAGCAGTTTGCGGGTCAGCGCGTCCAGCGTGGTTGTCGCGCCTTCGCTCCGGCGCGCGTTCACCACGGGCACGATCATTTCATGCGCATCGCTCAGCGCCTTGAGCCGCGCACCCACGCTTTCGGCCAGCTCATCCGCGGTGTCATGCGATCGCCGTTCCATGCGCAGGATACTGTTGATCATGGTAAAGAGGTTCTTCACCCGATGACGCATTTCCTGAAGCACGATATCGCGCTCTTCCAGCGTTTCGCGGAGGCGCAAATCGCTTTCGATCATTTCGGCGATGTCGCTCAACTGTGCCAGATCGTCATCCGTCCATTCCCGGGGGCGTTCATCGATCACGCAGAAAGAGCCCAGAACATGGCCATCGGGGGACCGGATCGGCACACCAAGGTAGGCACGCACCTTCAGGTCCTGAACCGCGCCGTTGCTGCACAGGACGGGGTCCTGTTCGGCGTCGGGCACAATCAACGGCTTTTCCGAAGACACGACATATTGGCAGAAGGAGTGACTGATCGGCGTACCACGTTCTTCGGCCGCCGGGCCGGTGATCCCAGTCTGTGCAGAAAAGAACTGACGCTTGTCGTCCACGAAGGACACCAGACTGACAGGTGCATTCAGCAGGCGAGCGGCAACGCGGGCCGCCCTTTGGTGCGCACCCGGCGCGGGGCTGTCCATCATGCCGGTTCGAGCAAGAGCTTGCAGGCGCTCGGGGTCCGCAAGGCGTTTTTCGTGGGTCACATCATGAACCTCGGTCCGAAATTCAGGCGTATCTTTCATCGGACGGGTCCATTCAACAATCCCTCACCTAGCGTAAATAGGGCATCGGGACCAAAGACAACGGGTCAAGGGGCGGTTTTTTGCCGTTTTTTGGCAGGCTCTTGGGGCACGCGCCCAAGATCGTCCGGAACTTTTGTCCGGGGGTCACGTTTTCCTGTCAGAGCGCCACAGACGGCGCACCTGGAAAACAGACAAGGAGAAAACCCATGCTTGGCTGGGCCCTGACCTTCCTCATCGTTGCCCTTATCGCGGCAGTTCTTGGCTTTGGCGGCATCGCCGGCGCATCCGCCGGGATCGCACAAATCCTGTTCTTCGTGTTCCTCGTCCTCTTCGTCGTGTCGCTGGTGGCGCGCGTCGTTCGAGGATGACGACTGACTGCGTTGCGGGCTGACACGGCCCGCGGCAGATGGCGCGGCCCGGCCGCCGGACACTGCCGGTGCCGGGCCGCATCGCCTTTCGACCACGGATAAAGGAGCAAGACCATGAGCAAGTCGACACAAGACAGAATCCGCAACGGTGCAGACCGGGCCGCCGAAGCAGGCGAAGCTTATGTGCGCGCCGCGGGTGACCGGTTCGACGAAGTGCAGGATACAATCGACCGCGCAATCGAAGACAGCCGCGCGGAACTTGACCGGGCAGCGCAGCAGTCCACCCAAATGGTCCGCGACAATCCAGTGCTTGCGGTGGCCGGTGCTGTGGGTGTTGGGCTGTTGCTGGGTCTGGCCCTTGGCAAGAAAGGGTAATGCCCGTCTGCCGACCGATGTCGAAGGCGTCGCACATGCGGCGCCTTTTTTCTTTTGGATGCAGTTGGTTGTGCTGTCAGAGGGAACTTTTTGATCCGCCAATGGTTCCATCATCAACCTGTGACACACAAGGGGAGCCGTCATGTCTCGCAAATCCGGAAACCGCAATCCTTCGACGGAACGCAACAAGGGGAGCCTTGCTCGGGATGCGGGCGGGCTTGCTGTGCGGGCGGGGTTGGGTGGCCCGGCTGGCATGGTCTCGCAGGCGCTGCGGATCATGCAGCGCCACCCGGCGTTGGCCGTGGCTGCAACCGCCCTTGCAGGCTATGCGGCGGGCCGCCGTGCCGGTCTGAAGGGGCGGATATTGCCGCCAGCCGACACCAAGGTGCGCGACGCCTGGGCATCGCAGGCGGCAACAGCCCATTCTGCGCGCCCCTCGGCCATGGATCACCGCAATATCCTGAAGCGTATGGAGCTGGAGCGCCGCAATGGCCGGTCCTGATCTGCGCGACGCGCCGCGCATCCTGAACGAGGTCATGCATCAGGTGACATCGCTTGCTCAAAGCGAGATCCGTCTGGCGCGGGCGGAACTGTCACAGAACCTGTCCAAAGCAAGCGCCGGGTTCGTGTTGTACGCCGCCGCGCTGGTGCTGGGGATCGTCGCCCTGAACACACTCGCCGGTGCTGTCGTGGCCTGGCTCCAGACCCGTGGGTTTTCAGCGGCAGAGGCCGCGGGCGCTTCGGGCCTTGGTCTGCTGGCGTTGGCGGTTGTCTGCGCGCTTCTGGCGCGGCGGCGGGTGAATGCCAAGGTGCTAACGCCGCAACGCAGCCTCAACAACCTCAGGCGGGATATGGAAACTCTTCAGGAGGCGCGTCGTGGCTGAGATCGAGGAACTGGAAATGCGGGCCGCCGAAGATCGGGCGCGGCTCAAGATCGCTTTGGGTGCGCTGAGTGACAGCACCCGGGGGGCAAGCCTGACAACCCCGCTGACCGGTCTGGCGCAGGCGCAGGCGGGCCGTCTGAGCCGTGGCGCCATGGGGGCAGCGCGGCGCAATCCTGCCGCTGCCGCCCTCGTGGGCCTTGGCGCGGGATTGTTTGCCACCGGCGCAGGAAAGCGCTCGGACGACGATCAGGATACGCCGGAGGACGGCGGACGCGACAAAATGCTGACCATTGGCGCGCTGGCGCTAGGCGCCGGTGCCCTTGCGGCGGCCCTGCTGCCGCGCAAGCCCGAAGGCGACACCGACGATGCCCCGGAATGATCCATTGGACACGACCATGCTGACAACGGCCCTGACCGAACGCGCACAGCGCGTGATGCTGCTGATCCTGACGGTGATTGCCGTCACCGCCGCGCTGCAACTGGGACAGCAGGTGCTGGCGCCCATCGTTTTCGCGCTGGTCGTGGGCATCGTGGTGTCACCTTTGGCCGAGCGGTTGACCGGACTGGGGGTGCCGCGCGTTGGGGTTGCGATGCTGTTGCTTTTGGTAACCACCAGTCTGATCGCGCTTTTGGTGCTGATGGTCGAACCCCTGCTGGATATGTTTATTCGTCAATTGCCGCGGCTCAAGGCCGGGGCAGCGCGCTGGATCGCTTCGGTTTCGGACGTGCTGCGCGGAATCGAAACCATCAGCAAGGAAATCGAAGGTGCCAAATCGGGCGCGGATGACGGAGCGGCCAGCGCCCTGCCATCGGTACGCGACGCGCTGTGGATGGCACCGAATTTCGGTGCGCAGTTCTTTATCTTCGTGGGCACGCTGTTCTTTTTCGTGCTGACCCGGAACGATCTTTATGGCGCGGTGGGCGAATTGGAGCCAAAGCTGCGCAAGGCGGACCGGGCCGTCGCCCGCTACTTTGCCGCCGTGACGCTGGTCAATGCCGGACTGGGTGTCTTGACGGCGGCGATCATGCTGGCCATCGGTGTTGAGTATCCGATGCTTTGGGGGCTGGCGGCTGCTATCCTGAATTACATGCTGTACCTTGGGCCGCTGCTGATCATCGCGGGGCTGACCATCGCCGGGCTTTTGCAATTCACCGGTGCCATGTCGCTGTTGCCGCCGGCGCTGTATCTTGTTGTCAATTTCACCGAAGCCAACTTTGTCACGCCTTGGGTGGTGGGACAGCGATTGGCGATGAACCCGCTGGGCGTCTTCGTGGCCATCGTGTTCGGCCTGTGGCTGTGGGGGCCGGTCGGGGCAATTGTTGCCTTGCCGGTGATGTTGTGGCTGGGCGTCCTGTTGCGCCCGACGATGCTGCAAATGCCCAGTGGCCCGGGGGCACCCGCCATCGGATGAGCGGTTCAGCAGCCCAGTTGGGTCAGCCGGTCCGACAGGCGCTGCCGTTCGCGATCGGTCATCAACCCCGCCTCGCCATGGGCGCGAAGATCCGCCAGCAGATCGTCGATCACGGCGCGGCCCGGTTCCGTCATCGGGCCGCGCAGGCGGACCAACGCCTCGGCCAGCGTCTGCAACACATCGCCAAACGCCGCGCCATCCCGCGAAATATCGCGGAACCCGGCCTCGACCAGCGCATCCGCGCCAAGTTCGTCCAGGTAGACACGGTCAAAGATAGGATCTGGCGCGTCCTCTTGCGCCTGAGACCAATCCCACAAAAGGCGTTCCAGCCGGGCAATCACGTCAATCGCCGTCTTGGGGTCGTTGATCCCGGGGGAAAGCGCCTTGGACGCGGATTCCCGCAACGCCTGAAGGGCATAGCCCGGGTCCTGTTCATAGGTGCGTTCGGTCGACAACAGAAAGCAGGCCGAAAATGGCTTGGGGTCTGCCGCGCCACGCACCCGGGCCACTTGCTGACCGCGCAGCACGATGTCGCCGGGCAGATGGTCCACGTAGACCGCGGTATCCGACGCCGCCGCAAGGCGTTGCAGTTCTTCCATGTCGATCCGGCGCAGGATGCCGGAACTGGTGGCCGTCACCTGCGAACACTCGTCCTTTGGCTGTGTTTCTGTCAGATGCCGACCGCCAAGCCGGGGCAATTTGCGCTGCTGGCGCAGGATCTCACGCGCGGTCTGTTCCGCCCGTAACAGCGCGTATTCCAGACTGCCGATCTTGGACAATTGCCCAATCCAGCGCACCAGCGACACGACAATGGCCGCCACGACAAAAACCGTCGCCGCAAAGACGATGACCGAGGCGCTGTCCGAATAATATCCGGCCCGGTAAAGGATGATCGAAGAGAGCGCAAAAACGAAGGCCCCGATAAAGGTGGCCAGCATCGTCTGGGTCGAAGTGTCTTCCATCAACAGGCGATGGATGCGGGGGGTGCTTTGTTGTGCAAGGGTGCGGTGGGTCGATACCATCACGCCCAGCGAAAAGGTCGCCACCGCCAACATGCCGTTTGCCAGAATGGTCAGGATCGGCAGGGTCGCCTGTTCGGAAAACCGGTCGCGCGGGCCGTCGGGGATCAATGGCCCCAGCCCTTCGGCCGACAGGGCAGCCAGCACCGAAAGGGCGGAAATCAGCGCCACCCGGACCCAGAGAATGCGGCTGACCCGGCGCAGCGTTTGCATCGTCTGGACCAGGGTCTTGGGAAAACTGGGTGTCATCTGTTTATCCGGTTGCGGCCAAGGCCCGGTGCGGCAGCGAAAGCCAGCCGCGCAGGGTCCGGGCAAAATGCCGTGGGTGTTCGACGAAGGGCAGGTGCCCGCCGGGAACAAGCTGAGCCTGAGCCTGCGGCAGATGTTGCAGCAATTTCAACTGGTGATGTGCGGGGACAACCGTGTCGGCCCGGCCGATCACGGCAAGGCAGGGCTGGTCAATTTTTTCCATGATGCCGGTGACATCCTGTTCCAGCACCCATTTGCCGAATTGGCGGATGGATTCCGGATCGCATCCTTGCAGGCTTTGTCGCATGGCGTCGGGCACCTGTCTGGCCGCGTCGCGGGGCAGGACCGTGGCCATGGACCGTTCAAAGTTCGCACGGGTTGCAAGACCAAGACGCCAGAGCAGCGGCATGGACCAGCGTCCGACCACGTCATGCGCCATGACAGCCGCGCCAAGATCGCGGGGCAGGTCCCGGTGCCCGGTCACCGGAGAGCCGACAAGGATCAGCGACCGGACCAGTTCGGGCGCGCGCCGAGCCAGCAGTAGGCTGACCAGACCACCGCTTGAATGCCCGACCATATGCACGGGATGACCTTTGGCAAAGCTGGCTATGCGTTCCAGCATGCGGTCCAGCCAGCGCCCCGACGACAGATCCCGCGCCACATCCGCGGGCGATTGACCGGCCGCGTGGCCAGGCAGATCCAGCAGCAGCCTTTGCGCCAGCCCCATGTTCCGGCACAAGGGCCGCCACGCGTCCCGCGTCATGAAGAGGCCGGGCAAGAATACGGTGCTTTTTGACATGGGGGCCGGTGAACCGGGGTTGCGTGATCGGGATATGGCGTTCATGCGGGACCTTGCCTTGTCTGGAGGCTGCGCCTGTGGAGCATCGTCGGGGCGGATGCCCCGGTGAATAACGCCCACGCGATACAGCCGGTTCCCGGATGCGCTTTTCAAACCAAATGCAGGCGGGTCGGGAACCTTTTCGCCCATGTCAACGTTTGGTTTACGAAGACAGCGGAAGGAGGCTGACGCCAATACGGCAAATGCCCTACGCTGGGGTACCGCACCTGTGGTGCCATTGAGGTGACCGGACTGCTGACCGGAGGAAATGGAACGATGACAGTGCTGATGTGCATTCACGCACAGGGGATACCCCCAATGGATTCTTCCCCTTTCCGGGACGCGACTGACCTCCCATTTAAGTAGCGATGCTGCGTTAAACTCACTCAACCCCGAACCGCAGTTCAACAACCACAGGCCAGACCGCACCGGTTTGGCTTGACGGGCAAGTCTTGCCCGAACCCGATGAAACCAGGACCAGGAGGCTGCCCATGCTCCGCTCAACGATCCAGATGCTGACCCTTTCGCTTGCCGTCGCCCTGACGGCAGGAGCCGCAGGCGCACAGGTTCGGGACGGGCTGGCGACCGACTTGCACCGTTTCGTCGATGCGTTTGAACTGTCGCAGGTGCCCCCCGCGGGGCAGGCCCGTTTGCAGATGATTGTCGACCACCCTGAGGCCTCGCATGTGGCCAAGGTGCTGGCGATCCACGACATCCTGCAAGACCACGATGCCCTGCGCCATGTCGACATGCATGGGGACGCCCCGACGCTGCATTCCGAATTGCGCAACTGACATTCTTCCCCTCCAACCAAGGCCCCCGCGTCCGGTCCCGGCGCGGGGGCTTTCCTTTTTTGCGTGGGCTCAAAAGGAAAACGCCCTCACCGCAGTTCGGTGAGGGCGTTTGGCGCGGGGCTGGGGGATGAGGGATCTGCACCCGCGCGACGTGCCTGTCAAAAATGTAATGCGCCAGATGCGGAATGGTTCCCCGAGGAGCGAAGTTTTTTCCAAACGGCCCGGCAGCGGGGGCGGGCTGCGCCGCCGCCCCCTTGTCCTTGATCGACCTAGGCCGCAAAAATGGACGCCAAAGGCCCCGGGCAATGACCTGTGCGGGCGCAAGGGGGAGGATCTGATTTGACCCAAGTTTTTGCCGCCACCGGGCGGGATCGCCTTAGGGCTCGGCCCTTGTTGTCAGACGTGCAGTCATGAGCATCGACGACAGTATCCGCCAGATCGCGGCTCTGGTGCCCGGCATCGCGCCCAAGGGCCGCCGACTTGTATTGGCCATCGCAGGGCCGCCGGGATCGGGCAAATCCACCTTGGCAGAGGCCTTGGTCGACCACCTTGGGCCTGAAGCGGCGTTGTTCCCGATGGATGGGTTCCATCTGGACAATCGCCTGTTGGAGCCGCGCGGACTCTTGCCGCGCAAGGGCGCGCCAGAGACCTTTGATTTCCATGGGTTGAAATCGGCGCTGACCCGGGCAGCGTCCGAGCCTTCGGTCATCCTGCCGGTCTTTGACCGCTCACGCGAGATTGCCATCGCAGGCGCGCAAGAGATCGGCCCGGACACGCGCATTGTGGTGGCCGAGGGCAATTACCTGTGTTTTGCCGAGGACCCCTGGGCCAGCCTTATGCCGATTTGGGACCTGTCCGTATTCCTGGACGTGCCAGAGGACGAGCTGGAGCGGCGGCTGGTGAATCGCTGGCTTGGCTTTGGCTTTCAGAAAGCAGAAGCGCGGACCAAGGCCTTGGCCAATGATATCCCCAACGCGCGCCGCATTATGGCCGGGCGTGCCCATGTTGATCTCGTCGTGACGCATACAAAGGATGCCCAATAAAAGGGCATTCCGGTCACTAGTTGTGCATCAACCCGTTGTGGGCCCGGCTTGACTGACCGTGTTGCGAGGGTGCTGGCCTGTGTTCCGCGGGGGCGCCATAACTTTGGCATGGGTGGGATGAACGGTTGACCGCGTGACAGAACTGGTTGTCTTCAGCGATCTGGACGGAACGCTTCTGGATCACGGGAACTATTCCTTCGAACCGGCGCGCCCGGCCTTGGCAGCCTTGGCAGAACGCAACATCCCCCTGATCCTTGCCACCTCCAAGACCGCGGCCGAGGTTGCCCTTTTGCACCGGGCGCTGGATCTGGGCGATTGGCCCGCCATTGTCGAAAACGGGGCGGGGCTTTTCCGCCCGGGCAAGGCGGCCACGGATACCGCACGTTACGATGCACTGCGCGATGTACTGGATGCGTTGCCGCCTGATCTGCGCTCGGGTTTCACGGGCTTCGGCGACATGAGCGATGCAAAGGTTGCGCGGATAACCGGCTTGCCCTTGCAGGATGCCGCACTGGCGCGCCGCCGACAGCATTCTGAACCGGGTCTGTGGCAGGGTGATGACACCACGCGGGAGGCTTTTCTGAGTGCCCTTGCCGAAAAGGGCATTGCCGCGCGGTCAGGGGGGCGCTTTCTGACGCTGTCCCACGGACGGACCAAGGCCGACGGCCTGCGCGAAATTGCCAGTGCACTGGGCGCGGCCCGGACGCTGGCGCTGGGCGATGCGCCCAATGACACGGACATGCTGCAAGCGGCAGACATGGGTGTCATCATCCGCAACGACCATGGCCCCGGCATTCCGCCCCTTCCGGGCGAGGCCAAGGGCACCATCAGACGCAGCACACTGCCCGGACCGCAAGGTTGGGCCAGCGAAGTGTTGCGTATCTTGAACGAGATAAAGGACTGACTTCCATGGCGGATTTTCACCAGAACGGCAATATCGCGCAGTTTCACAACCTGCGCACCCGCCCACAGGAAGAATTGATCTACGAGATCGAAACCTACGCCCAGACCCGCAAGATCAGCCTTGTCCTGCCCTGCCTTTATTCCGAACTCGAGGGCCCGGCCATGGGCAACATCCTCGACGAGCTGAGCAAGGTCACCTACCTGCACCGCATCATCATCGGGCTGGACCGGGCAGACGAACAGCAATTCCGCCGGGCGCGCGATTTCTTTTCCCGCTTGCCGCAGGATCACGTCGTGCTGTGGAATGACAGTCCCCGGATGCAGGCGCTGGACGCCAAGCTGTCCGAGATGGGGCTGGCACCGCAGGAGCAGGGCAAGGGTAAGAACATGTGGACCTGCATGGGCTACCTGATTTCCTGCGCCGACAGCGCGGTCATGGCCCTGCATGATTGCGATATCGTCACCTATCAGCGGGACTTGCTGGACCGGCTTGTCTATCCGGTGGTGAACCCGAATTTCCGCTATCAGCTGTCCAAGGGGTTCTACCCTCGCATCGGTGACGGCAAGCTGAACGGGCGGGTGACGCGATTGCTGGTCTCACCGCTGTTGATCGCGCTTAAACGCACCATCGGGGACCGGGATTACATCGACTACCTGCGCGCCTTCCGCTATCCGTTGTCGGGTGAATTCGCGCTGCGCACTTCGCTGCTGCCCGACCTGCGCATTCCGTCGGACTGGGGGCTGGAAATCGGGGTCCTGTCAGAGGTCTGGCGCAACCTTGGCCGCCATTCGGTCTGCCAAGTGGAAATTGCCGATCAATACGACCACAAACACCAGCAGGTCAGCGAAGAGGACGCCAAGACCGGCCTGAACCGCATGTCCATGGACATTTGCAAGGCGATCTTTCGCAAGCTGGCCGCCGATGGCACAGTCTTTACGCCGAATATCTTTCGCGCGCTCAAGGCCACTTATTACCGTGTCGCGCTGGACTTGATCGAGTTCTACGACAACGACGCCAAGATGAACGGGTTGACCATCGACCGCCACCGCGAGGAGCGGACGGTCGAACTTTTCGCCAATAATATCATGGAGGCGGGGCAGGTCTTTCTCGACAAGCCGAACGAGACGCCCTTTGTCCCGAACTGGAGCCGGGTGAACGCTGCCGACGCCGGGATCGTCAGCGAGTTGCGGGCGGCCGTGGCCGCCGACAACGCAGATTTTTCACCGATGGCCTTCTAGGGGCCGGTCAGGGCTTGTTGCGCTTGGGCCGAAACGATGCGCCCTCGGACTTGGCCGCTGCGGCGCGGGCCTTGTTCTTTTTGCTGTTGGGCTTCCCGGCAGGCGGGGGCGGGCCTTTCGGCGTACGACCCGGCTTGCCGGCGCGGTCGCCGAAACCCTCTTTCTTGCGATCACCGGGACCACGGCGCGGGGCCTCGGAACCGCCGGGTTTGCCCGGGCGGCGGGGCTTGTCGGGACCGCCCCCGGGACGGTCGTCCCGCTTGCGCGCGGGCCGGTCGGCCCGGACCGAAGGATCGGCGGCAAAGGGGCGTTCCTTGCGCGCGGGTTTGGCTTCGGTCGACGGTGCCCGGTCACGCGGGGCGGGTTTGCGCGCGGGGCTCTTGGGCGGTTCCGCGGCCGGGGCCGTAGCGGCGGGCGCTGTATCGGTCTCGGCCTCACGCGGCGCTTTGCGGTGCGGGCGCGGCTTTTCCGAACGGTCGGGACGATCCTGACCATCACGCTTTTTAAAGCCCGGTTTGCGGTCGGGACGCGGTTCCATCGCCGGAGCTTCGTCCAGTTGCGTAACCTTTTCGCCTTCGCGCAGTTTCATCTCAGGCCCAAGAGCCTGAAGGAAACTGGCGACGCTGCTTTCGCGAATCTGCACGAGGCTTTGGTCCGGGCGCACCCGGATCGCGCCGATGTCGTCCTTGCTTAGCCCGCCGGCCTTGCAGATCATCGGCAGGATGCGGCGCGGCTCTGCACCCGCGTTGCGGCCACCTTCGACGGCGAACCAGACGCTGGGCCCGAATTCCTTGCGCGGCTCGCGCTTGGCATCCACATCGGCCAGTTCCTCGGGCGCGGAGCGCTGGGAATGCACAAGGCGCAGATAGGCCGCGCCCAGCTGTTCCGGCGTAAAGGCTGCAACCAGCTTGTCGACCATCTCGCGGTCGCTTTCGGGCACCGGTTCCTGCCATTCGGGATCGGCGAACAGACGGTCCTCGTCACGGGCGCGGACCTCGGCGGCGGAAGGCGCGTCGCACCATTCCGCCTTGAGTTTGGCCCAGCCAAGAATGCGCTCGGCCTTCTTGCGGGATTTGCGGGTCACGACCAGCGCGCTGACCCCCTTGCGGCCCGCGCGCCCGGTCCGGCCAGACCGGTGCAGAAGGGTTTCATGGTTGTTGGGCAATTCGGCATGGACCACAAGGTCGAGGTTCGGCAGGTCGATGCCCCGCGCGGCCACATCCGTCGCGACACAGACCTGCGCCCGCCCGTCCCGCATGGCTTGCAACGCGTGCGACCGTTCAGCCTGCGACAGTTCCCCGGACAGGGCAACGACGTGGAAACCGCGGTTCGACAGGCGCGTGGTCAGGCGGTTGACCATGGCGCGCGTGTTGGCAAAGACGATGGCATTGGGGGCCTCGTAATACCTCAGCGTGTTGATGACGGCGTTTTCCGTATCGCCTTCGGCCACCATCATGGCGCGATAGGTGATGTCGGCATGCTGCTGGGTTTCCGATTTGGCGACCACGCGAATGGCGTCACGCTGATAGCTTTTGGCCAGTTGGGCAATCGCATTGGGCACGGTGGCCGAGAACAACAGCGTCTGACGCTCTTCCGGCGCTTCGCCAAGGATGAATTCCAGATCCTCGCGGAAGCCGAGGTCCAGCATCTCGTCCGCCTCGTCGAGGACCACGGCGCGGATATGCGACAGGTCGATGGTTTCGCGCATGATGTGGTCGCGCAGGCGGCCCGGCGTGGCCACGACGATATGCGCCCCACGTGCCAGCGCACGACGTTCGTCGCGCATGTCCATGCCGCCGACACAGGACGTCACAACCGCGCCCGCCTTGGCATAAAGCCAGCCCAGTTCGCGTTTGACCTGCAAGGCCAGTTCCCGCGTCGGCGCAATCACCAGCGCCAGCGGGGCTGCCGCCTCGTCAAAGACCTCGGCCTCTTTCAACAGGGTGGGCGCGACCGCAAGACCAAAGCCCAGCGTCTTGCCCGAGCCGGTCTGTGCCGACACCAGCAGGTCGGCGCTTTCCAGTTCGGGCGCCAGAACGGCTTCCTGCACGGGTGTCAGAGAGTCATATCCCCGGTCATCGAGGGCATCACGAAGGGCTTGTTTCACAGGCAGGGTCTTTTCTTTGGTCCGGGAGGCAGGGGGAAGGCGGCGCGGGGCAAACCTGCGCGGGCCGTTCCGAAACGACAAGCTGCGCAGATACGCCTTTCAAAGGCGTTTGTACAGCGCCGTTTCAGGCAAGTTGTCCATTCCTGGCGCTAAGCCCGGTTTGTGATCCACCTGCATTGGTACGGTTCCAGCGTGACACCGTCTTCTTCGGGGTGCAGAACGTCGCCGGACAAAAGGTCCACCCAATGCTCATCAGCAATCAGGTTCAAGGACTTGGGTGGCAGTTCGACGGTTTCCGCGCTGACATTATGCAGTGCAAAGATGGATTGGCTGCGGTCCAGTGCCTGCCGCCAGACGGCAAAGACCCGGTCATCGACCGAAAGCGTGAAATTTGTGGCATTGGGGTGAAAGGCGGGTTGTTTCGCACGGATTCGCAGGCGATCCGACAGCGCACCCAGAACGCGGGCCTGATCGCTTTCGGGATCGGCAAGCCGGTCGCGCAGGTCGGGATAGTTCCAGCGATGGCGGTTGATCGCCCGGTTCATGCCGCGCCGCGCCACGCCGTCAAGGTCATTTTCAGTTGCCAGCATGGCGTGGATGTAGAAGGCGGGGATGCCTTCCAGCGACATGACAATCGTTTGCGAGCAGATGAAGCGATCCACCTGCAACCCGTCCTCGCCCTTGTAGGTGCGCTGCATGGCCGAAAAGAAGGTGGTGTTCAGTTCGTAGACCGAAGTGCCGCCGCCGGGCAGAGCGCGCATCGAGGCCAGCCCGCCACCGATCTGGACGGTGCGGATCATCTTTTCGATTTCTTCATCCGGCAGCAGCCCCTCGGCCGGACGCATCCCGATGCCGTCATGGCTGGCCGAGAAATTGAGATAGGCACACCCGTGCGGGGCAGGGGGCATGGCGCGCTGCCAATGCGACAGGGCCCGCGCATCGCCAGACAACATTGCGTGCAGGATCAGCGGCGGCAACGGAAAATTGTAGATCCAATGTGCCTCGTTCAGCTGGCCGAAATAGCTGAGGTTTTCGGCCTTGGGAACGTTGGTTTCGGTCAACAGCACGATGGGCTCGGCGGCGAAATCCGCCAGCACGCGCAGCAACTGCACGATGGCGTGGGTCTTGGGCAGGTGGATCGAAGGCGTGCCGGGTTCCTTCCAGACAAAGGCCACGGCATCCAGCCGGATGATCTTGACCCCGGCATCTACGTGCAGGCGGATAATACGGATGATCTCCAGCAGAACCTCGGGGTTGCGGAAATCCAGATCGACCTGATCGTGGCTGAAGGTGCACCACACATGGCGCTTGCCCATCGAGGTTTCGACCTCTTGCAGCAGGGGCGTGGTGCGCGGGCGCACCACCATCGACAGGTCGTCCTCGGGCGAGGCTTCGTAGAAGAATTTGTCGTAGGGGGCCTGTCCCTGCCTGTAGGCGTTGAACCATGTGCCCTGTGACGAGACATGGTTCAGCACAAGATCGGACATCAGGTGCCATTCGTCCCCGATGCGGCTGATGTCGGGCCAGTCACCCAGCGTTGGGTTCACCTTGCGGTAGTCGGTGACGGCAAAACCATCGTCCGAGGTGAAGGGAAAAAATGGCAGGATGTGCACGCCGTTGACCACGCCGGGCATATAGCTGCCAAGGAAATCACGCAGCAGGTCCAGCGGCTTGTAGACGCCGTCGATCAGGCTGTCGCCATAGGTGATCAGCAAAGCGTCTTTTTGTGACCAGAGCGTATTGCCGGGTTTGCGTGCGCGTTTGCGGGCGGTTGCCTCTTCGGGCCAGAACGCAGCGCAGACTTCATGAGCCAGCGCATCCGTGTCCCGTTCGGGGTAGATGCGCAAAAGAAGGTCGCGCAGGCGTGTCATCAGCGGGGCGGGAGGCGTCATCAGTCTTGGGTCCGGCGTATGTCCAGTGACCTTTATAGGAAACCCCGAGGCTGTCTTGAAAGCGTGCGGGGGGCTGCGAGGCGCGATTCAAGGGCAGTTGCACAGAAATTGGGCGGGCAGGGGGCTCTGCCCCCTCGGCCTGCGGCCTTCACCCCCGGGATATTTCAGGACAGAAGAAGCGGTAGGCGTCAGGTTTTGCCGAGCGCTTGCAATACGTCTTCGAGGTCGCGTCGCCAGTCGGGGCGGGGAATGCCGAAGGTTGCGCTGAGCGTGCTGTTGTCGAGGCGCGAGTTCCCGGGGCGGGCCGCCGGGGTCGGGTAGGCGCTGCTGGGGATGTCGGTGACCTCGGTGGACAAGCGGGCGCGGGCAAAGATGGTGCGGGCGAAATCCGCCCAGCTTGTATCGGGGCCGCCGGACAGGTGGTAGAGGCCCGTGTGTGCCGGGGTGTCATTCAAGGATTTGCCGATGATCAGGCAAGCCTTGGCAATGGCGTGGGCCGAGGTTGGCCCGCCGATCTGATCCGCGACCACGTTCAGATGATCGCGTTCGGCTCCGAGGCGGAGCATGGTCTTGACGAAATTCTTGCCATGTGCCGAGAAAACCCAGGAGGTCCGCAGGATGGCATGGCGGGCCCTTGTGGCGCGGATGCCGGTTTCCCCGGCCAGTTTCGACCGTCCGTAGGCGTTGATGGGAGCGGTTGGTGCGGTCGGGGACCAAGGGGCGGTGCCGCTGCCGTCAAAGACGTAGTCCGTGGAGATATGGACCAGGGCCGCGCCGGTTTCGGCGCAGGCCTGGGCCATAACGGTCGGTGCCTTGCCGTTGATCACGGTGGCCAGCGCCTCTTGGTCTTCGGCGTGGTCGACGGCGGTATAGGCGGCGGCGTTGATGACAATCCTTGGGCGGTGGCTGTGAATGGCCTTGGCGCAGCTCTCCGGGTCGGACAGGTCTGCGGTGTCACGCCCCAGCGCCGTGACCGGAGCGAGCGCTTGCAGTTCTCGCGCCACCTGACCGGTCTTGCCAAAAACAAGGATCATGCTGTGACCCCGAGTCGGGTGCCGACGCCTTGGCGGGATTGCAGTGCCCGCCACCAAGGTTCGTTTGCAAGATACCAGTCCACGGTGCGTTCCAGCCCTTCCTCGACCGTTACCGAAGGACGCCAGCCCAGTTCCACGCGGATACGGGTGGGATCAATCGCATACCGGGCGTCGTGGCCGGGGCGGTCGGAGACAAAGGTGATCTGGTCGGCGTAGCTGCCGCTGGTTTTCGGGCGCTTGCGATCGAGGATCGCGCAGAGGCTGCGGACGAGATCGAGGTTCGACCGTTCGTTTTCGCCGCCGATATTGTAGCAGCGGCCAAGCTGGCCTTGGCGCAGGACCAGCAGCAGTGCCTCGGCGTGGTCTTCGACATAGAGCCAGTCCCGCACGTTCGATCCGTCGCCGTAGATCGGGAGCGGTTGTCCCGCGAGCGCGTTCAGGATCACCACCGGGATCAGCTTTTCCGGAAAGTGGAACGGGCCGTAGTTGTTCGAACAATTGGTCAGGACCACCGGCAGGCCATAGGTTTCGTGCCATGCCCGGACCAGGTGATCCGACCCGGCCTTGGAGGCGGAATAGGGCGAGCGTGGATCGTAGGGGGTGTCCTCGGTGAACTGGCCCTCGGGGCCGAGCGAGCCAAAGACCTCATCGGTCGAAACATGGTGAAAGCGGAAATCCCCGGGTTTGCCTTCGCGGATCCAATAGGCGCGGGCGGCTTCCAGAAGGTGGAAGGTGCCCATGACATTGGTTTCGATGAAGGTGCCCGGCCCATCGATGGAGCGATCCACGTGGCTTTCGGCGGCAAGGTGCATGATGGCATTTGGGCGGTGCGCGGCAAGGATACGGTCCAGGGCGGCGCGGTCGCGAATGTCCGCCTGTTCGAAGGCATAGCCGGGATTGTCCGCCACGCTGGCCACGTTTTCCAGACAGGCGGCATAGGTCAGCGCGTCAAGGTTGACGACCTCGTGCCCTTCGGCGATGGCCCGCCGAACCACTGCGGACCCGATGAAGCCGGCACCGCCGGTGACCAGCAGTTTCATGCCGCGCCCTCCCAGGTGAAAGGCGACTGGAAATCGCGCAACAGCGGCGCCTTGGTGTCTTTGTCGCTCAAAACGGCGGTGGCCGTATCAAACCCCCAGTCGATCCCGATGTCCGGATCGTCGAACCGCACCGCGCCGTCGCAGTCCGGCGCGTAGTAATCGGTGCATTTATAGACGATCTCCGTATCCGGCTCTCGCGTGACGAATCCGTGCAGGAACCCCTTGGGCACCAGCAATTGCCGCCCGTTTTCGGCAGAGAGTTCGACCCCGATCCAATTGCCATAGGTCGGAGAGCCGCGCCGGATGTCGACCGCAACGTCAAAGAGACGCCCGCGTCCGCAGCGCACCAGCTTGTCCTGCGCATGGGGCGGGGACTGAAAATGCAAACCCCGGACGGTGCCCACGTCGGACGACAGCGAATGGTTGTCCTGCACGAAGTCGAGTGCATAACCATGATCGGCCATGCGCTGTCTGTTCCAGCTTTCGCTGAAAAATCCGCGTGCGTCGCCGAAACGGCGTGGCGTCAGGATGACGACGCCCGGCAGGGCGGTCGGTTGTACGTCCAGCATCAAACCCCCGTCGGTCCTTTGTTCCATGCCTGTCTAGCGAAACCGCGGGGCAACAGTAAGGCGCAAGCGCGGCAGATCGGCCCGGTATCACCCGGATTGTTTCCCCTTTCGCCACACTCCTGCCAGAGTGCCGGGGCAAGACAAGACGGAAATCGGGCAGGAGGGTCGCATGACCAGACGCAAGGGTATTATCCTGGCAGGCGGATCGGGCACGCGGTTGTACCCGATCACGATGGGCATTTCGAAACAGCTGGTGCCGATCTATGACAAGCCGATGATCTTTTATCCCTTGTCGGTTTTGATGCTGACGGGCATCCGCGAGATCTGTGTCATCACCACGCCGCAGGACCAAGAGCAGTTTCAGCGCACTCTTGGTGATGGCAGCCAGTGGGGGCTGTCGCTGGACTATGTGGTGCAGCCCTCGCCGGACGGGTTGGCGCAGGCCTATCTCTTGGCCGAAGACTTTCTGGATGGGGCGCCTTCGGCCATGGTTCTGGGCGACAACATCTTTTTCGGCCACGGACTGCCCGAACAGTTGCGGGCGGCCGATGCGCAGCCTTCGGGCGGGACGGTCTTTGGCTACCGGGTTGCCGATCCCGAACGGTATGGCGTGGTGGATTTTGCAGCGGACGGAACGGTTCAGGCCATTATCGAGAAACCGACCAAGGCGCCGTCGCCCTATGCGGTGACGGGGTTGTATTTTCTTGATGGAACGGCGCCTGAGCGGGCCAAGGCCGTGACGCCGTCGGCGCGCGGCGAGTTGGAGATCACCTCACTACTGGAAATGTACCTGCACCAAGGCGCGCTGAGTGTGCGCCAGATGGGGCGAGGCTATGCATGGCTGGACACGGGAACGCATGGCTCGCTGCTGGATGCCGGGAATTTCGTGCGGACCCTTTCGGAACGGCAGGGTCAACAGGTTGGCTGCCCCGAAGAGATCGCCTATCAACAGGGCTGGATCGACGCGGATGCGCTGATGGAGCGGGCCCGCATGTTTGGGAAATCAGGCTATGGAGCCTATCTGGCGCGACTGGTTGAAACATGAGCGACGTAAAAACGGAACGGCACGGGCGCGTGCTGATCGTGACCTTGGATCGGCCCAAGGCCAATGCCATCAACGCGGCAACCAGCATCGCGCTGGGAGAGGCGTTTCAGACCCTGCAAGAAGATGACAGCCTGTCTGTCGGCGTGGTGACCGGCGGCGGCTCCCGGTTCTTTTCGGCGGGCTGGGATCTGAAGGCGGCCTCCGAAGGCGAGGCGGCGGACGCCTATCAGGGGGTGGGCGGCTTTGCCGGGCTGACCGAATACTGGGGCCTGACCAAGCCCGTGATCGCCGCAGTGAACGGCATGGCGCTGGGCGGTGGGTTCGAACTGGCACTGGCCGCGGATATGATCGTGGCGGCGGACCATGCCGAATTCGGCCTTCCCGAGGCCACCATTGGTGTGGTTGCGGATTCGGGTGGCGTGATCCGTTTGCCGCGTGTCTTGCCACGTGCCGTTGCGATGGAACTCTTGATGACCGGGCGGCGAGCCTCGGCCGAGGAATTGGCCCGCTGGGGGCTGGTCAACCGCGTCGTTCCCGGAGAGACGCTGATGCAGTCGGCGCTGGAACTGGCCGAACAGGTTGCGACCAGCGCACCGTTGTCACTGCGCGCGATCAAGGAAATCGACACAGCGACTCAGGGACTTGGGCTGGAAGCGGCCTATGCCCGTATCCGTCAGGGCGACCTGCCGGCCTATTCCGTGATCTATGACAGCGAGGACGCCGCCGAAGGCATCGCTTCGGTCGGTGAAAAGCGCGATCCGGTTTGGAAGGGACGCTGAGCGATGGTAACCGAGACATTCCTGCATGACTGGACCGGCCAGATCGCCACGCCGCTGTGCCTTGTCGAAAACCGGGTGCGTCAAGAATGGATCGACGAATACGGTCATATGAACATGGCCCATTACCTGACCGTCTGTGATCAGGCGAACTGGGCTTTCTGGAACTGGATCAACCATCCGGTGCAAACGATCGAAGGCCGCGCTGGCCATGAATATGCCATCGTCGAAAACCATGTAACCTATTCCGGCGAATTGGCCGAGGGCGCGGCGTTCCGCATCGAAACCCAGTTGTTGGACGTGGACGCCAAGCGTTTTGTGCTGTTTCACCGGGTGCTGGACGACAAGGGTGAACTCAGCGCCACGAATGAGGTCAAGATGCTGGGGTTCAACCTTGAAACCCGTCGGGCCGAAGCATGGTTGCCGCTTGTCTCCGACAGGCTGGCCGAAGTCCTTAGAGTACATTCTGCGCTGGACCGCCCGGTACAGGCCGGGCAGGGGATCGGCCTGAAACGAAAATGAAAAAGCGGCCCCCGGGGGCCGCTTCTTGCATCTTTCGCCAAACCTTGGCCGCTTATTCCAGTGCGGCGTCGGAAATCACGTGGGTCCAGGCACCTTCGGGCTGCTTGGTGATGACCGGGTCAGACCCGCCCGCCAGCAGCGTATCGACGGTCCGCTGGTAATCTGCGGGATCCAGCGCGCCGTTCGAACCGGCCGTCAGTTTGGCGACTTCGCCCATCATGCGGATCTGGTGCGCTTCGGTCTGGGCACCGGTTTCGTCGTAGTCCAGCACGATCATGGCCGCGTCCTCGGCGTTTTCCTCGGCCCATTTCCAACCCTGCATCGAGGCGGCGACAAAGCGGGACATCTTGTCGACAAAGGCCGGATCGTCGAGGTTCTCTTCCAGAACGTAAAGACCGTCTTCCATCGTGGCCACGCCCTGATCCTGGTATTTGAAGGTCACCAGTTCCGAGGAATCCACGCCCGCGTCAATGACCTGCCAGTATTCGTTGTAGGTCATCGTGCTGATGCAATCGGCCTGACGCTGCAACAGTGGATCGACGTTGAAGCCCTGCTTCAGCACCTCGACCGAGCCATCCATCTTGCCGTCGGTCTTGATGCCCAGTTGGCTCATCCACGACAGGAAGGGGTACTCGTTGCCAAAGAACCAGACACCCAGCGTGCGGTTGTCCAGATCGGCGGGTTCGGAAATCCCGGCGTCCTTCCAGCAGGTCAGCATCATGCCCGAGGATTTGAACGGCTGCGCGATGTTGACCAGCGGCAGACCATTTTCGCGGGCGGCCAGCGCGGCGGGCATCCATTCGACCACCACATCGGCACCGCCCCCTGCGATCACCTGTGTCGGCGCAATGTCGGGGCCGCCCGGCAGGATCGTCACGTCAAGTCCGGCCTCTTCGTAATAGCCGTTTTCCAGCGCCACGTAATAGCCGGCGAACTGGGCCTGTGTGACCCATTTCAGTTGCAGCGTGACTTCGTCCGCCGCAAGGGCAGGGCTGGCCAGTCCCAGCGCCGCAACGGCTGCCATCCATGTCTGTTTCATCGTTCAGTACCTCCTTGGTGCCTAAGTCTTTGGCCGGTTTGTCCGGTCCGGTTATCGGCCGCCCCGGAACGAGGCGTGCCAGAATGTCATGCGGCGTTCGGCAAGGGCCACCAGCCCGTAGAACACCGTTCCCGACAGCGCCGACACAAGGATGGCCGACCAGACCATGCCAAGGTCAAGCTGTCCGATGCTGGTCGAGATGCGAAAGCCAAGTCCCAGCGTCGGGCTGCCAAAGAACTCGGCAACGATGGCCCCGATCAATGCCAGCGTCGAGGAAATCTTGAGCCCGTTGAAGATGAACGGCAACGCCGCGGGAAGGCGCAGCGACCACAGCGTTTGTCCCCATGTCGCGGCATAGGTGCGCATCAGGTCGCGCTGCATGGCGGTTGTTTCGGACAGCCCCGCCACCGTGTTCACCAGCATCGGAAAATAGACCATCAGAACGACCACCGCGGCCTTGGATTGCCAGCCGAAACCGAACCACATGACGAGGATCGGCGCGGTGCCCACGATGGGCAGGGCCGCCATGAAGTTGCCCAGCGGCAGCAGGCCTCGGCGCAGGTAATCGGACCGGTCGACCAGAAGGGCCGTCAGAAAGGCCGCGCCGCAGCCGATGGCATAGCCCGAAACGGCCCCCTTGAGGATCGTCTGCACGAAATCGCCCCAGAGAAGGGGAAGGTTCTGCCCAAAGCTGACCGCGATGACAGACGGCGGCGGCAGGATGACCAGCGGAACCTCCAGCCCACGGACCACCAGTTCCCACATGCCCAGCAAAGTGGCACCAAAGATCAAGGGAACCGCCAACCGGACGGCGCCGGTGGTGCGTGCCGGACCATTCGCCAGCACGACGTTCAGGGCAAAACCTGCCAGCCAAAGGAGGCCTGCAAAAAGCACCAGCATCATGGCATCATCCCCATTCCGCGCAGTGTGCGTCGCTCGATCCAGCCGATGGCATAAACCAGCAGCGCGGCCAGCGCCGCCGCTACCAGCAGGGCCGCCCAGATCTGAGCAGTTTGTCCATAGTAGCTGCCCGCCAGCATCCGCGCGCCAAGCCCGCCTTTCTGCACCGGCAGTTCCCCGACGATGGCGCCCACAAGGCTCGCCGCGATGGCGATCTTGAGCGAGGCGAACAGGTAGGGGATCGACGAGGGCAGGCGCAGCTTTATCAGCACCGAGGACACCGGCGCACTATAGGTCCGCATCAGGTCCATTTGCATCGCGTCCGGGCTGCGCAATCCCTTCACCATGCCGACCACGACAGGGAAGAACGACAGATAGGCCGAGATCACGGCCTTGGGGATCAGCCCCTGTATCCCGATGGAATAGAGGACCACGATGATCATCGGCGCCAGTGCCACAATGGGAATGGTCTGGCTGACAATGGCCCAGGGCATCACGCTCATGTCCATGACCCGGCTGTGGACGATGCCCACCGCCAGCGTGACGCCAAGGACCGCGCCGATCACGAAACCAAGAAAGGTCGCGTTCAGCGTCACCAGCGCATGGTAGACAAGGCTCCGGTTCGACAAACTGCCAGACCGCACAAGGCCGCGCCGACCGTTCAGTTCCTCGTCGATGGTCGAGTCATACAGTTCGACCAGCACCTGATGCGGCGCGGGCAGGCGCGGACGATCAAGGCTCCAGCTATCGCCAAGGGCATGTGTATTGGCAAAGACCAGCGCCCAGTTGGACATGTCGCGCCTGTCGATGGCTTTGGGTGGTGACACTTCGACGCCGGCGCGTTCCGCCGCTGTCAGGACTTCTTTCACGTTCATCGGCACAACGGCCACGTACCACAGGGCGACAAGCGCCAGAACAACGCCCAGAACAGGGGGGATCAAGCGGCTCATCTTGTGGCCCCCGCGCTTGGCGCAAAGAGGATCAGCGCCACGGCGACCACCCCCAGAAGGATGCCGACCATTTGAAGGGGCAGGGGACGTTCCCCGAAAAAGACAAAGGCGACCAGCGCAGCCAGAACCAGTTGCAGCACGGCAGACAAGGAGATGGCCACCGCCATGCCGCCTTCGCGCATCAGGCGCACCATCATCAGGTTGCCCAGAGTATACAGCACCAGCGCGCCGCCCAGCAGCAAGATACGCGGATGATCAATATAGGCGCGCAGCGTTGCGCTGGCGGCAAGAAACACCGCCATCGCCCCGCCCAGCCAGGTCAGGAAACCGGCGCTCATTCCTCGTACCCCGCGCGCAGCCCCTCACGCACGCGATGGGCGATCTCGATGAACTCGGGCGTGTCGCGGATGTCCAGCGGCCGTTCCTTGGGCAACGGGCTTTCGATCACGTCGGTGATCCGGCCCGGACGCGGGGACATGACCACGATATGCGTCGACAGATAGACCGCTTCGGGGATCGAGTGGGTGACGAAACCGATGGTCTTTTCCGTTTTGGCCCACAGCTTCAGAACTTCTTCGTTCAGGCGGTCCCGGACGATTTCGTCCAGCGCGCCAAAAGGTTCGTCCATCAGCAGGATGTCGGCGTCAAAGGCCAGCGCCCGCGCGATCGATGCGCGTTGCTGCATGCCGCCCGAAAGTTGCCAGGGGAATTTCTTTTCGAACCCGCCCAGTTCCACCAGTTCCAGCACCCGGGCGACGCGTTCGGCCTGTTCGGCCTTGCTGTACCCCATGATTTCCAGGGGCAGCGCGACATTGCGTCCGATGGTCCGCCAAGGGTACAGGCCCGCAGCCTGAAAGACATAGCCATAGGCACGCGCCTGACGCGCCTCGTCGGGGGTCATTCCGTTGACTGTCAGTCTGCCGCCGGTCGGATGTTCCAGCGCCGCAATGCAGCGCAGAAAGGTGGTCTTGCCACAGCCCGAGGGGCCGATAAAGCTGACGAAACTGCCTTTTTCGATGTCGAGGTTCACGTCTTTCAACGCATGCACAGGGCCGTCATTGGTCTGGAACGTCAGATCCAGATGTTGGGCCCGGATGACCGGAGACGTGGGGGCCGGGCCTTCTTTGGGCCAGTTCTTGATTTCTTCGTCACTCAACACGCAGGATCCTTGTTTGGTAGAGCGGTCGTGCCGGGTTAGGCTTGGGCGCATGGCATGTGCTGGCAGGAGATATACCATGGCCGATTGCGTAAAGCTGCGCCCCGAAGGAACCTACGCGGGCAAGCAGGGCTTTTCCTACTTTGAAGGCATCGCAAAGGAAACCGTCGGGGCGCAGGGTGTCTGCATGCATCTGCTGACGGTGCCGCCGGGCGGCCGCGCCAAGGCGCATAAACATGAGACGCATGAAACCGCGATCTACGCGATCTCGGGGCAGGTTACGATGTACTGGGGCGGGCGGCTTGAGCACCGAATGGAAATCCGCGCAGGCGATATGATCTACATCCCCGCCGACGTGCCGCACCTGCCGTTCAACAACGGCGACGAACCGGCTGTTGCCGTGATTGCCCGAACCGATCCGCATGAACAGGAGTCGGTTGTCCTGTTGCCGGAGCTGGAGGGGCTGGTGCCGGCCTGACCGCACGGCGCTCATGCGGGAGTCCCCCAAAGAGAGGGGTCTGCGAATTCCACGCTGTTGCCCGCAGGGTCGCGCACATAGACAGAGCGCGGCCCGTGCGGCCAGTTGAAATCGCTTTCGATTTCGATGCCTTGGGCGGTCAAATGCGCCACCATCGCGTTCAGGTCCTCGCCTGGAACGGCGAAACACAGGTGCCCCGGCCCGCGCGCGCCATGCGGCGGGACGGGCAGGGCGCCTTCGGCTGGCGGCTGTTCCGTCGCCTCAGCCAAAAAGGTCAGCACAACGGAGGCACCACAGCGAAAGAACACATGCCGCCCGTCGACACGCGTGATGCGCTCAAGGCCCAGCATGGTGCCATAGAACCCCTCGGCGGCATCCAGATCGTCAACGTAGATCGCCGTTTCGAGCACGCTGGAGAGAAGGGGGGCGCTCATGCCGAGGCCCCGCACTGTGGTTTTGCTTCTCTCATGGCGTCCCGAAAGTGGCGCACTCTCACACCCCGCTTGCCGGGATGCCCGACCGTTTCACCGGGCGCGGCGCGGTCAGTTCTTTCCAGGTCGACAGCGCCTTGTTGGTCGGTGTGCTGCCCGAGCGGGCAACGAATTCGCCGTGACCTTCCTGGCTGGTCAGTTTGCCGTCGGTGACGGCCACCTGACCGCGGGTCAGCGTATAACGCGGCAAGCCTTTGACCTCATGTCCCTCAAAGACGTTGTAGTCGATCGCCGAGACCTGTTTGGCGGCGGTGATCGTCTTGGTCTTGTTCGGGTCCCAGACGACGATATCGGCGTCAGCGCCCACCCGGATTGCGCCCTTGCGTGGGTAGCAGTTCAGCACCTTGGCGATATTTGTCGAGGTGACGGCAACGAATTCTTCTTTCGTCAGGCGGCCCGTTTCCACGCCATGCGTCCAGAGCATCGGCATCCGGTCCTCAAGCCCGCCGGTGCCGTTGGGGATCTTGGTGAAATCGCCCACGCCATAGCGTTTCTGCTCGGTCGTAAAGGCACAGTGGTCGGTGGCCACCACGGACAGAGACCCCGATTGCAGACCGGCCCAGAGGCTGTCCTGATGCAGTTTGTTGCGGAAAGGCGGGGACATGACGCGGCGCGCGGCGTGGTCCCAATCGGGATGGGCATATTCGCTGTCATCCAGCGTCAGGTGCTGGATCAGCGGCTCACCCCAGACGCGCTTGCCCTGCTGGCGGGCCCGGCGGATGGCCTCATGCGCCTCCTCACAGCTGACATGCACGATATAGAGCGGCACACCGGCCATGTCGGCGATCATGATGGCGCGGTTGGCGGCCTCGCCCTCCACCTGCGGGGGGCGGGAATAGGCGTGCGCTTCGGGGCCGGTGTTGCCTTCGGCCAGCAGTTTGGCCTGCAAATCGGCCACCACGTCGCCGTTTTCGGCATGGACCATGGCGATACCGCCCAGTTCACCGATGCGCTGGAAGCTGGCGAACATCTCGTCGTCCTGCACCATCAACGCGCCCTTGTAGGCCATGAAGTGCTTGAAGGTGGTGATGCCGCGATCCTCGACCACGGTCTTCATCTCGTTAAAGACCTGTTCGCCCCACCATGTGACCGCCATGTGGAAGGAATAGTCGCAATGTGCGCGGGTTGATTTGTTATCCCACATCTGTAGCGCGTCCAGCAGGCCCTGGCCCGGCGAAGGCAGCGCAAAGTCGATCACCATCGTGGTGCCGCCGGCCAGAGCCGCCTGTGTGCCACTGTCGAAATCATCGCTGGAATAGGTCCCCATAAAGGGCATCTCAAGGTGGGTGTGCGGGTCGATCCCGCCGGGCATCACGTAACATCCGGTGGCGTCCAACTGGGTGTCGCCGCTCAGGTTGTCGCCGATTTCGACGATCTTGCCGCCGTCGACCAGTACATCGGCCTTCCAGCTAAGGTCCGCCGTGACGACGGTACCGTTCTTGATGACTGTGGTCATTGTCTTGTCTCCCTGCTGTCTCTCGCCCCGGCCTTGAGCCGGGGCCTCGCCCACGGGATCAAGGAATGGCGTGTGTCATGTCCTGCCAATTTGGATTGGCTTCGGTGATCAACTGGTTTTTCCACGCCCGGCGCCATTTTTTCAGACGGCGCTCGCGGCGTATGGAAGGTTCGAACTCGGCATGTTCTTCGAACCAGACCAAGGTTCGGATCTTGTATTTCGCAGTATGCCCGGACAGGCCGGCGCGATGCGCCTCGACCTGCGCGCGCAGGTTGGTGCTGCGCCCGATGTACAGCGCACCGCAGGGGCGAGAGGCCATGATATAAACGAAATATGCCACGCCCCTTGATGCGGACACTTTGGTCAACAGGGCGTAAACCCGGCCCCGGCCTCCGAGCCGGGGCCTCCGCCGGCTTGGAAACCCTGAGGTCCCGGGGCAAGCCCGGGACAGGGTCACATCCGCAGATCACTCCACAATCCCCGCCGTCTCCAACACCGCGTGGAACAGCACATCCGCCCCGGCCTTGGCCCAGTCTTTGGAAATCTCCTCGGCCTCGTTGTGCGACAAGCCATCAACGCAGGGGCACATCACCATGGCCGTCGGCGCCACCCGGTTGATCCAGCACGCGTCATGCCCCGCGCCCGAGATGATGTTGCGATGCGAATAGCCCAGTCGCTCTGCCGCATTGCGGATCGCGCCCACACAGCCCTCGTCGAAATCCACCGGGTCAAACCCGCCGACCTTCTCGAATGCCACCTCCATGCCCATATGCGCACAGATGTCCCGCGCGGCGGCCTTCATCCGCTCTTCCATGTCCTTGATGACCGCCAACTCGGGCGACCGGAAATCGACAGTGAACACCGCCTTGCCGGGGATCACGTTGCGCGAGTTGGGATAGACGTCGATATGGCCCGCCGCGCCCACCGCGTGCGGCGCATGGCTCAGCGCGATCTCCTCGACCTTCTCAAGAATACGCGCCATGGCCAGCCCGGCATTCTTGCGCATCGGCATCGGGGTCGAGCCGGTATGCGCCTCCTTGCCCGTCACCGTCACCTGTGTCCAGCTCAACCCCTGTCCATGGGTGACAACGCCAATGTCCACGCCTTCCGCTTCGAGGATAGGCCCCTGTTCGATATGCAACTCGAAGAATGCGTGCATCTTGCGCGCACCCACCTCCTCATCGCCCTTCCAGCCGATCCGGACCAGTTCATCACCGAACTTCTTGCCCTCGGCATCCTCGCGGTCATAGGCCCAGTCCTGCCTGTGCACCCCGGCAAAAACACCCGAGGCCAACATCGCCGGGGCAAAGCGGGTGCCTTCCTCGTTGGTCCAGTTGGTCACGACAATGGGGTGCCGGGTCTTGATGTTCATGTCGTTCAGTGTGCGCAGGATCTCCAGCCCGCCCAGCACGCCCAGCACCCCGTCATATTTGCCGCCCGTGGGCTGTGTATCCAGGTGCGATCCAACATAAACGGGCAGGGCGTCCGGGTCGGTTCCCTCACGCCGGGCAAACATATTGCCCATCGTGTCCAGCCCCATCGTACACCCGGCCTCTTCACACCAGCGTTGAAACAGAGCCCGACCTTCGCCATCCTCATCTGTCAGGGTCTGCCGGTTGTTGCCGCCCGCGATACCGGGGCCGATCTTTGCCATCTCCATCAGGCTGTCCCACAGGCGGTCCCCGTTGATGGTCATATTTGCAGCAGGCGCGGCCATGGCATGTCTCCCCGTGAAATTCCCCGTCACCCTTTGGGTGTTCCGATTTGACCAACCGGTCAAATGAACGCTACCAGAGGGAAGGAGTCAGTCAAGCGTCGTGCCGGGTTTCAGGGCAAATGCTTGGAAATGAGGCGGGAGGGGACGAACATGGCGGGAAAAACGGCAAACGGTCAAGAAGGCGCACCACAGACACGCATCCAGCGCGCCAAACGCGAAGCCATCCTCGAAGCCGGCCTGACGGTCTTCTCCGAGGCCGGTTTTCGAGGCGCCACCCTGGATCGGATCGCCGGAGAGGCAGGGCTCTCGAAACCGAACCTGCTCTACTACTATCCCTCCAAGGACGCCATCTACGAAGCCCTCCTGCGTGGCCTGTTGAAAACTTGGCTGGACCCGCTGCACGCCATCGACCCCAAGGGCGAACCCGTTGAGGAAATCCTCGGCTACGTCCGCCACAAGCTCCAGATGTCGCGCGATTTCCCGCGCGAAAGCCGCTTGTTCGCCAATGAGATCGTCCAAGGCGCACCGCGGATCAAACCGGTCCTCGAAGGTGAGCTGCGGGAAACCGTCGACCGGCTGTCGAAGGTGATCGACGGCTGGATCGCTGACGGCAGACTGGCCCGGATCGACCCGCGCCACCTGATGTTCTCAATCTGGTCACTGACCCAGCACTACGCGGATTTCGACGCGCAGGTGCAGGCGGTGCTCGGCGACAAAGATGCTTTCCCCGGGGCCGAACAGCATCTTGAAACACTGTTCCGGCGATTGCTGACACCCTAAGGTCTGTCCGCTCCCCGGCGGGCCCAGGCCAGATAGCGATCCTCCAGAATATGCTCGCAGATCTTGAAGATCAGCCAGCACATCAAGCCCAATGCCCCCCATAGCGTCAGTTCCGCCACCTGCCAGAGCGCGCCGTGACGTATCGCCTCCCACCTGAATTTCTTAATAAAGGCGACGCTCGCCATGGCCTGCGAAAACAGGTTTACGGTGACAAAGGCAAAAAGCGCCGCCGCACAACCTGCCAGCAGGAAAACGGCGGCATTCGGCCAGCGGGTCAGATTGAACAAGCGCATGGACCACCTCCCGGACCAAGCATGGCAACCGCTGTCCCCGCCGACAAGCCCTGCCAGATCACCGTCGCGCCAGCAAAAGGGGCGGCGCGCCGATCAGCGCCCCGCCCCCTGCTTCTTCTTGGCTGAAATACTCCGGGGTGAATGGTCCGCAGGACCAGAGGGGCAGGGCCCCTCCACCCTTACTCCGCCGCTTTCGCCATTGGATTGTTGGGATGCGTTGTCCAGTTGGCATAGTCGTCCGACACGGTTTTGCCGGTGCGCGGGTCGACCGACCCAGCCTCCATCCGCTCCATGGTGATGCAATCCTCAACGGGGCAGACGTCAATACACAGGTTGCAGGCCACGCATTCGGCGTCGTTGACCTCGAAAACCCGGCCTTCCTTCATCCAGATCGCCTGGTGGCTGGTGTCCTCGCAAGCGGCGTAACAGCGGCCACACTTGATGCAGGCATCCTGATCGATCTTGGCCTTGGTGACGTAGTTCAGGTTCAGATACTGCCAGTCGGTGACATTCGGCACCGCCTTGCCGATGAACTCCGATGTCGAGCGATAGCCCTTTTCGTCCATCCATTGACTCAAACCGCGCTTCATTTCTTCGACGATCTTGAACCCATAGGTCATGGCGGCGGTGCAAACTTGCACGTTGCCACAACCCAGCACCATGAACTCTGCTGCATCGCGCCAGGTGGTGACGCCGCCGATGCCGCTGATCGGCAACCCGTGGGTATCGGCACCGCGCGCGATCTCCGAAACCATCGACAGGGCGATCGGCTTTACCGCCGGTCCGCAATACCCGCCATGGCTGCCCTTGCCGTCGATGGTCGGCTCCGGGGCGAAATTGTCCAGATCGACCGAGGTGATCGAATTGATCGTGTTGATCAGCGAGACCGCATCCGCGCCCCCGTTCTTGGCTGCTGCCGCCGGTTTGCGGATGTCGGTGATGTTCGGCGTCAGCTTCACGATGACAGGCCTGTCATAATACTGCTTGCACCAGCGGGTCACCATCTCGATGTACTCGGGCACCTGGCCTACGGCGGCGCCCATGCCGCGCTCGCTCATCCCGTGCGGGCAACCAAAGTTCAGCTCTATCCCGTCGGCGCCGGTCTCTGCCACGCGCGGCAGAATGGCTTTCCAGGCGGCTTCTTCGCAGGGCACCATGATCGAGGCGATCAGCGCGCGGTCGGGGTAGTCGGCCTTGACCCGCGCCATCTCCTCAAGGTTTACCTCCAGCGGACGGTCGGTGATCAACTCGATGTTGTTCAGGCCCAGCAGCCGCCGGTCGGCGCCGTGAATCACGCCGTAGCGGGGGCCGTTGACGTTGACCACCGGGGGGCCTTCGGCGCCCAATGTCTTCCAGACTACGCCGCCCCATCCGGCCTCAAAGGCGCGGCGGACGTTGTATTCCTTGTCGGTCGGCGGTGCCGAGGCCAGCCAGAAGGGGTTGGGGCTCTTGATGCCCAGGAAATCAGTCGTGAGATCAGCCATGTCAGTGTCTCCTATTGTGCCGTCGCGTCCCGGTGCCTGTTTGCGGAACCAGCCCCGGACTTGATCCGGGGCCTCCGTTCCGGCAGCAGCGCCGAGGTCCCGGGGCAAGCCCGGGACGCGGGGTCATGCCATCAAAGCCGCGTCAATATCTTCTGCCGCGTCGCGCCCTTCGGCGACGGCGACCACCGTCAGATCCTCGCCCGGCGTGCAATCGCCGCCTGCCCAGACGCCTGCGGCCGAGGTCCGGCCCGCGCCTGTGACCTTGATCTTGCGGCCGTCCAGTTCCAGCCCATCGACCGGCGACAGGGTCTGGCCAATGGCGCGGAACACCTGGTCGGCAGGGATACGCAGGGTTTCCCCTGTGCCTTGCAGCTTGCCATCCACATCGGCGGTGTATTCCAGTTCGATTTCTGCCACCGCGCCGTTCCCATGCATGGCAACGGGCATGACATTGCACAGCAGGCGCACGCCTTTCGACGTGGCCAGATCCTGTTCGTAGCGGCTGGCGGGCATCTCGTCCTGCGACCGGCGATAGGCCAGCGTCACGGTCTCTGCGCCCAGCAGCTTTGACTGTACCGCCGCGTCCACGGCGGTCATGCCGCCGCCGATCACCACCACGTGGCGCCCGACGGGCAGGTCGGCCAGATCCTCGGCCTGCCGCAGGTCCGAGATAAAGCGCACCGCATCCTCGACCCCGGCCTTTTCGCCGCCGTCTATTTCCAGCAGGTTCACGCCGCTGAGCCCCATGCCCAGGAAAACCGCGTCGAAATTCTCGCGCAGCCCCTCCAATGTGATCTCGACACCCAGTTTGCGGTCGTTTTCGATGGTGATGCCACCAATGCCCAGCAGCCAGTCGACCTCGCGCGCAGCAAAGTCATCGACAGATTTGTAGGCGGCAATGCCATATTCGTTCAGTCCGCCCGACCGGGCGCGCGCCTCATAGATGGTGACCTTGTGGCCCTTCATCGCCAAGCGATGCGCACAGGACAGGCCCGCAGGGCCGGCGCCAACGACTGCCACATGTTTGCCGGTCTCTGAGGCGCGCTGAAAAGGATGCCCTTGCCGCGCCATCAGCGCATCGGTTGCAAACCGCTGCAAGCGCCCGATTTCCACCGGCTTGCCTTCGGCGGCTTCACGCACGCAGGCCTCTTCGCAAAGCGTTTCCGTGGGGCAGACCCGGGCGCACATGCCGCCGAGGATGTTCTGCTCAAAGATCGTTTGCGCCGCCGCCTCTGGCTGACCGGTGGCGATCTGGCGGATGAACAGCGGGATGTCGATGTCCGTGGGGCAGGCCGTCACGCAGGGCGCATCGTGGCAAAAGTAGCAGCGATCCGCCGCCACCGATGCCTCGTGCCCGTCATAGGGGGCGTGCAGGTCTTCGAAATTATGCGCCAACTGATCCTGGCTGAGGCGCCCGGGCTGGATCCCGGGGGTCTGCGGGCTGGTCATGGCCTCTCCCTGTGCTTTTTTGCGTTTTATTGGAATCAGCCTGCCACAGGTCCGAATTTTATCAAACGGTAAAATTATGAAGCGGCTCAAAAGCCCGCTTTTTCGCCCGTTCCGATGAAACACACGGCAAAAAGGGGGCGCGTGGCCCCCTTTCGGTCTGGTCGAATGCTGACGGTTGGGCCTAGCTGCCGGGCACCAGCAGCAACTGAACCCGCCGGTTTTCCGCAGCATCGGGGATGCGGCTGTTCTTGAGATAATCAAACCCGACGCCCACGGCTTCGACCTGCCCGGTGGACAGGCGCATGGTGCTGCGCACGTATTGAGCCACCGAATTGGCCCGGCGCTGAGACAGGTCCCTGTTGTAGGCGGCGCTGCCCACCGCGTCGGTATGGCCGATAAAGACCAGCTTGCTATTTGCAAGGCGCGGGTCGCTGAGCGCATTGGCCAGCGTCGAGAGTTTGGCCATGGCCTGCGGCGTCAGGCGGTCCGAATCGTAGCCGAACAGCACTTCGAGGTCGATCGTCGGCAAGGGTTTGGGCGGCTCACGCTCGGTCACGGCCAGCCCGGCGGTGACGGGCTGTTGCGCCGTGGATGTCTTGGGTTCACGCTTAACCACGCCAAGGTTGACCACATCGTCGAGCGTGAAGGTCGCGCCGCCGCCGAACTCGGCGCTTTTGCAGCTTTCGGGATTCACAAGGCAATCGGCCATCTCGGCGGCCTCGCCCGAGGGTTTCGGATCGCTTTTCAGCGAAAAGCTGTCCAGCGTCACAGTGGATTGCGCGACAGCCAGCCCGGGCAGGGCAAGCGCGGTGCAGAAGGTCAGGAAATGCAGTCGTGTCATGGCGAAAAATCCTGCTGAGGGACGATCAGGCGTCAGGGACTAGGACAAGTTGAACCCGCCGGTTTTCGGCGGCTTCGGGAAAAGCGGGTGTCTTGAGGTCGTCGAACCCGACGCCAATGGACTTGATGCGACCGGGCGCAAGCTGCATCGATTGCCGGATATAGCGTGCCACCGCATCGGCGCGCCGCTGCGACAGGGCTTTGTTGTAGACCGCGCTGCCCACGGCGTCGGTATGGCCGATAAAAAGCAGCGTGCTGCCAGCCAACCGCGGATCGTTCAGTGCCGAGGCAAGGCTGGCCAGCTTGACCTGCGCCTGCGGCGTCAGGTCAGCCGAGTCATAGGCAAAGAGTACCTCGATATCTATGGTCGGCAGGGGCTCGGCCGGCTTGGTGGCAACCTTGGTTTCACCGGGTTTCTGCGGTTCGCGTTTGATCACGCCCAGGTTTTGTACGTCCTCAAGCGAGAGGGTTCTGGAGGTCCTGAACTCGCTGCTCTGGCAAGAGGTCGGGTCGAACAGGCAATCCTGCATTTCCTTGCTGTCCGCCTGCGGGGCCGGGTCGTCCTTGAGGCTGAAGGTCTTGAGATCGGTCACGTCCTGCGCAGCAACAGGGCCGGAAACGGCCATAAGGGCAAGGGTCATGGAAAATACCGGTCTGGTCATGCCGACCTCCATCAAATCGACCACTAGGTTAGACGATAGAGGCCGATTTTTCCAGCCGCCGCAATTTTTTTGGGGCGAGGGCAGGGGGATTTGCTATGCTTTGGCGGACATTGATTGACCAGAGGATTGCCATGTTGCCCGCCTTTCGCCGTCATTGCTTTGCCGCAGCTGCGGCGCTGGTCGCCGCACCGCTTGCCGCAGAGCCGGTTCCGCAAGCCGGGATCCAGACCGAAGTCGAAATCCAAGGGTACAACAACGAACCGATCAATACCTATTCAGTCGATGCCGATTTCCGGCGGCTTGGCCGCGGTGTCGGCCTTCTGAGCATCAAGCATGACGCGGGCGAAAATCCCTGTACGGCCTTTCTTGTCGATGCGACCCATCTTTTGACCAACCACCACTGTATTCCCGGCGTGCTGGAAGACCCCCGTATCGGTGCGACCAAGATCACCTCTGTCACATGGGTGGCGGGGTTCATCGAACCGGGCCGCGTGGACGAAGCACAGCGGTTCGAGGTCAATCCTGTCCCGGTCGAGACGTCGCCCGATCTGGATTACACCGTGCTGGAGGTGAAGGGCATCCCGGTGGACCAGTTTCCGCCGCTGCCGCTGACCGATGCAGAGTTGAAAGAGGGAATGCCTTTCTGGATCATCGGCCATCCGCTTGGCAAATCCCAGCATATCAGCCGGGAAGGTTGCCGGGCGGCGCGGCCGGTGCTGCAAGCTGCGCCGGAACCACAGACCGGGGACCGGCTGCGCCATACCTGCGATACGCTGGGCGGCAATTCGGGTTCGCCGATCATCGACAGCAGTTCACGGCAGGTTATCGCGCTGCACAATTCCGGGGATCGCCGGATCGGCGTGAACTTTGGCATTCCAATGGCGCAGATCCTCGCCGCGTCGCAGGTCCTGACTGTTGGCCCTGTTCCGAAACCGGAGCCGTTGCCTTTGTTGATGTCCGTCTTTCCTGCCGCGTTGAGTGTTGGCACGGAAATGTCGCTGGTCGCCGATGTGCCCGCCGAATGCACCCCCGCCTTTGTCGACATCGCGCCCAGTCTGGAACTGACGCCGATCCCGCTCGAGATCTTTGAAAAGGTCGAAATGACGGAAGACGTGCAGTACCGCTATCAGATCACGCCGACGAGCACCTATGCGCTTGTCGTGCAAGAACAGGATGAAAAGGGCGAACATCGCATCGGCTATCTGTGCACGTCCTCGGGCGTCAGCGACGCGGAACAGTTGAAATCGGCCCTGCGGCTGGTTCTGGATAAACTGGACGACGGACTGATGACCGGGGCGGTCGCGGTGAATGGTGGTTCGGTGGGCTATGCTTTCAAGAGCTACGTGATCGAATGACCCGCAGGATCTTGCGGGCCTTGGCTTGCGTTCTGGCGCTTGTTCCCGCTGTGGGGCAGGCCGCTGACATCACCTTGCGCGACGACCTGCGCCCCCGCCTGGCGCAGCTATGGCCGATCTATGGTGAAATGACGAATACGGGACGCGGAGAGCCCGTGCTGCTGCCAGCAGGGGCCGGGAATGCGCCTTACTATGGCGGGCTCAAGATCATTTCCCTGTCGGGGGTGATCGAGGAAGGCGATGCCCGGCGCCTACAAGCCCTCATCGGCCCCGAGGATCAGATCAGCTCCTTCGCGGCTGTTCTGGACAGCCCGGGCGGCAGTTTCCTTGAAGGCGTGGCGCTGGGCGAACTATTGGCGGGCCATCGCGGCGGCAACGGCGATCCCGCGTTGAACGCTGTCATCGTTCTGGCCGAAGGCGAATGCATGTCGGCCTGCGCCGTGGCCTTTGCTTTGGCCGCGCTGCCACGGGATTCCGGCGCATCGGTGCGCTACGTGGAACTGGGCGCGCGATTGGGCTTTCACATGCCCTTTGTTCCCGTGGACCAGCAGGGGCGACAAACCGAAATCGCCGCGGCCATGGATCTGACCTATCAGATCATGTCCGAGTACATTCGCCTGATCGGAAATGGCATTGCGCCCCCGGCCTTGGTGCAGAACGCGTTGCACTATCGCCGTCCGCAGGAATTCTTGCTGTTACGCGGTGGGTTGGTGACGCGCTTTATGGATTTCGTCCCGGTCGCCGGTCCCAAAGGGGCGACGCCCCTTGCGCTGGACGGACTGACACAGCGTGATGCATTCAACATGTGCCAGTATCTGACCTACTCGCGGGGGCGGACCATGATTGCCGCGGCCTATGAGTTCTGGCCCGTCGAGATCGGCAGCCAGTTTCCCGATGACACGCCGCTGAAAACCCTTTTCCAGCGGCTGGGCGAGCGCCGGATCGTCAATGACGGATGCAGCATCGAATGGCAGGATGACGATACGCTGGGCATTGCGAGTTTCGGCGACTGTGGCCGCCAATCCAGCGGCGGCGGCTGGTGTGCCGCGCCCCGCGATGACTATGGCTACAGCGATTTCGGTCCGCGCCTGCCCACTGGCACCGGTGCGCTGCTGGCTGACAGTCTGGGTTGTCACGGCGGTGCGCTGACACGCCGGTATTACCTGTGGGATGACGGCAATGCCTTTCTCGAAGAGGAAAAGCCCGAAGACTATCGGTGGGTTGGCGAACTCTTTGACGCGCCAGAGGCGCCTGTTGTGCCGCTGGACTGGTCGGGCGCACGGCTGGCGTCCAATCTCAACATCCGCACCGGGCCGGGCGGTGATCGCCTTGCCCGCTGGACCGAAGGCACGCCGGTCGAGGTGACGGATTGCGCGCTGTCAGCGGATGGGCAGGGGGGGTGGTATCAGCTGGTGGCCAAGGGGCAGACCGGCTGGGCCAGCGCGCGCTATGTCGATGTGCCTGCGTTGGCCGGTTGGGACATGATGATCCGCCCGGTCGGGTTCGAATAAGGCCCGACGACTAGACCCCGAGGAAGCGGTGCGCCATTTCCGGGTCCAGCCGGTCCAGAACGCCTGTCCATTCGGTCCGGCCCCGGTTCAGGATCACCGCGCGGTCGGACACGGCGGCAAGTTCCTTCAGGCTCTTGTCGACGATCAGGATCGCCATGCCGGTCTCGCGTTTCAAGCGGCCGATGGCGTCCCAGATCTCTTGCCGGATCAGCGGCGCCAGCCCTTCCGTCGCCTCGTCGAGGATCAGCAGACGCGGGTTGGTCATCAAGGCCCGCCCGATCGCCAGCATCTGCTGTTCCCCGCCCGACAGCGACCGCGCAACCTGTGATTTGCGCTCGCTCAGCCGGGGGAACAACTGCCCCACCGTGTCCGACGTCCAGTACCCAGGGCGGGCTGCGGCGGTCAGGTTCTCCTGTACGGTCAGATCCGCGAAACAGCGCCGCCCCTCGGGCACCAACCCGATCCCCAGCCGCGCCGCCCGGTGCGGTGGAAGATGCATCAGATCGGTGCCATCGAAACGCAGGTTGCCTTTGGCGCGCATCAGCCGACAGATACAGCGCAGGGTGGTCGTCTTGCCCATGCCGTTTCGGCCCATCAACGCCACGACTTCGCCGGGCGATACGTCAAGATCGACGCCGAACAGCGCCTGACTGGTCCCGTAACTGGCCTGCAATCCCTCAACCCGCAGCAAGGCGCTCATGCCGAGTCCCCCAGATAGGCGTCGCGCACCGCCGGGTCGCGGCGGATCTCGTCCACCGCGCCGCTGGCGATCACCCGGCCATAGACCAGCACGCTGATCCGGTCCGCCAGGGCAAAGACCGCGTCCATGTCATGTTCCACCAGCAAGATCGGCGCCTCGTCGCGCAGCCCGTCCAGAAAACCGGTCAACCGCGCCGACCCTTCAGTGCCAAGACCCGCCATCGGTTCATCCATGACAAAGGCGCGCGGTTTCAGCGTCAGCGCCACGGCAACCTCCAGCTGCCTCCGCTGCCCGTGGCTCAGCTCGGCGGCCCGCAGGTGTCGCTGATCTGTCAAGCCGACCCGTTCCAGCGCCGCCTCGGCCCGGCTGCGGATCTCACGATCCCGCAGCGCCGACCGGAACATGCCAAAGGCACCGCCCCGCGCCCCCAGGGCCCCCAGCGCGGCATTCTGCAGGACCGTGTCTTCCATCGCCAACTGGCTGATCTGAAACGTCCGAGCCAGCCCCGCCCGCGCCCGCGCCTGCACCGTCAGGCCGGTCACATCCCGCCCGCCCAGCCAGACCGCACCGGCATCCGGTTGCAGCGCCCCGCTGATCTGCCCGATCAGCGTCGACTTGCCCGCGCCATTCGGCCCGATGATCGCGTGGATTTCGCCCGGGCGCAGGGTGATTGACACGTCATCCGTCGCTTGCAACGCGCCAAAGGCCTTGTTCAGCCGCCGCGTTTCCAGCACCGCGTCACCCATGGTTGCGCGCCTTTCCGGCGATCAATCCGATGACGCCGCCTTTGCCGAACAGGACAATCAGCAACAACAACAGGCCGAACCAGATGTGCCAATAGTCCGACCAACCGCCCATGTAATGTTCCAGGGCCACGAAAAGACAGGCGCCCACAACCGGCCCGAACAGCCGCGCGGTGCCCCCGATGATGATGAAGACGATGAACTCCCCCGACAATTGCCAGCTGAACATGGTGGGCGAAACGAAACGGTTGAGATCCGCGAACAGTGCCCCGGCAAACCCGGTGATCGCGCCCGAGATCACAAAAGCCACCAGCCGCAGGCGGAACGGGTCCATGCCCACCGCGCGCACCCGTTCCGGCACCTGCCGCGCCGCGTTCAGCGCAAGCCCGAAAGGCGCGCGCGCCAGCAAACCGTTGAACCCCAGCGCAAGGCAAAGCGCTGCGAAACACAGACCGTAGAACTGGATCGGCACCAGCGTATTCAACCCGGGAAAGCTGTTGCGGACGTAGATCGACATGCCGTCCTCGCCGCCATAAGCCGACCAGGAGATCGCGAAATAGTAGAACATCTGCGCAAAGGCGAGCGTGATCATGATGAAATAGACACCCGAGGTCCGCAGCGACAACAGCCCGATCACCAGCGCCGCCAGGGCCGAGGCGATCACCGCCACCAGCCAGATCACCGGCATCGACTTGGTGCCCTCGATCAGAAGGGGCGCCTCCATCAGCGGCACATAATTCTGGGCGTGAAAGGCAAGGATGCCCATGGCATAGCCGCCGATTCCGAAAAACACCGCATGGCCAAGGCTGACCAGCCCGCCGATCCCCAGCGCGATGTTCAGCCCCACGGCGGCCAGCGACAGGATCACCGCGCGGGTCGCCAGCGTGATGGTAAACGGCTCCTCGACCAGATGCGCATACAACGGCAGCGCCACCAGCCCGGCCAGAACCACCCAGTTGAAAACAGTTTCCCGGCTCATCTGACCGCGCCCCACGCCGCTGTTTCTTCTGTCTGAAAATATCCCGGGGAGTCACAGCTTTGCTGTGACGGGGCAGAGCCCCCACAAATCGCCGGCAGCCTCATGCGCGCGCTCCGAACAACCCGGTGGGCCGCCAGATCAGCACCATCGCCATCAGGATATAGATCGCCATCGACGCCAGCGAGGCACCGGTCTGCGTCGCGGCGGCGGGTGCCATGAACAGCTTGAACAGTTCTGGCAGGAAAACCGATCCCAGCGTATCGGTCAGCCCCACCAGCAGCGCGCCCACCAGCGCACCCTTGATGCTGCCGATGCCGCCGATGACGATGGTGACAAAGGCCAGGATCAGCACCGGTTCGCCCATGCCCACCTGCACCGACTGGATCGCGCCCACCAAGGCCCCGGCCAACCCCGCCAGCGCGGCGCCAAGCGCAAAGACGAACGTATACAGCCGGTCGATATCGACCCCCAGTGCTGCGATCATCTCGCGGTCGTTTTCCCCGGCGCGGATCTGTACGCCGATCCGCGTCCGCGCGATCAGCCAGAACAGGCCCGCCGCCACAGTCAGTCCGACAAGGATCAGCGTCAGCCGGTACAGCGGATACTGGATGCCACCGGGCAGCGTGATCGGCCCCGACAGCAGCGCCGGTACGTCAAGGTACAGCGGGAACGAGCCAAAGAGCCATCGCGTGCCCTCGGAAAAGATCAGGATCAGCGCGAAAGTCGCCAGCACCTGGTCCAGGTGGTCGCGGTGGTAAAGCCGCCGGATCACCACCAGTTCGATCAGCGCGCCCGCCGCCGCCGCGCCCGCCAGCGCCGCGACCAGCCCCAGAAGAAAGGACCCGGTCGCCGCCGCCGCTGCCGCCGCGCAAAAGGCGCCCACCATGTAAAGCGACCCATGGGCCAGGTTGATCAACCCCATGACGCCAAAGATCAGCGTCAGCCCGGCGGCCATCAGGAACAGCATGATGCCGAATTGCAGGCCGTTCAGGACCTGTTCGGCGATGAGGATCAGTGACATCGGGGAACCTGGCAGTCTGCCCGGCGCTGGACCGCCGGGCCGTGGGGCAGGCCGGGCGGATGCCCGGCCACCGGCTTACATCTTGCAGTCGGCACCGTAGGGATCGGCGTAATCGACAGCGGCCGGACCAACAAGACGGTTGGTGACCACACCGTCTTCGCTGACCACTTCACGCATGTAGATGGTCTGGATCGGGTGGTGGTTCTCGCCGAACTTGAACGCCCCGCGCACCGACTGGATATCGGCCTCTTTCAGCGCCGCGCGGAAGGCATCCGCATCCGCGACATCCGCCTTGGCCGAGGCCGAGACCAACAACAGTCCGGTGTCAAAGCCCTGCGCGGCGTAAAGCGAGGGCAGGCGGCCGTATTTCTCGGTAAAGGCGGCGACGAACTCGGCATTGCCGGGTGCGTCCAGATCCTTGGACCAGTGCGCGGTGTTCTTCACGCCCAATGCGGCCTCGCCGATGGCGCCCAGAATGCCCTGGTCAAAAGAAAAGGCCGGTCCGATCACCGGAACCTCTGCGCCCGAGCCCGAGTATTGCTTCATGAAGGAGATGCCCATGCCGCCGGGCAGGAAGTAATACAGCACATCCGCGCCCGAGGCTTTGACCTGCGCGATCTCGGCGGCGTAATCGGTCTGGCCCAGCTTGGTATAGACCTCTGCGGCGATCTCGCCGCCAAAGCCGCGCTTGAACCCGGTGATCGCATCCTTGCCCGCCGGATAGTTGGGCGCGATCACGATGGCCTTGCCGTTGCCTTCGCTGGCGGCGAACTTGCCCGCCGCCTCGTGGAAGGCGTCATTCTGCCAGGCCACGTTGAAATAATTCTTGTGGCAGCCACGCCCCGCCAGTTGCGAGGGGCCCGCGTTGGGCGAGAGATAGAATTTGCCCTGCGCGGTCACGCTGGGCACCACCGCCATGGCGAGGTTCGACCAGATGATCCCGGTCAGCACGTCCACCTTTTCCGATTGCACCAGCTTGTCGGCCAGTTGCACCGCCACGTCGGGCTTGCGCTGGTCGTCCTCGATGATGACCTCGATATCGGTGCGGCCCGATTGTTCGATCGCCAGCATGAAACCGTCACGCACGTCGATGCCAAGCCCCGCGCCGCCGCCCGACAGCGTGGTGATCATGCCGACCTTCACCTCGGCGGCCGCCGCGCCGGCAAGGGCTGCGCATAGCGCTCCGCCCAGGGCCAAAGTCCTGAATCTCATCTCACTCTCCCTGTTTCCAGTGTTCAGAACGCGCGGAACGTCAGTGTCGTCAGCGTGCGTTCGATCCCGTCGATATCCAGCAGGTTGTCATTGATGAACTTGCCCGTGTCTTCTTCCTTGGGAATGTAGATCTTGAGCAGCAGGTCGTACTCGCCGCTGGTCGAGTACAGTTCGGAATGGATCTCGCGCAGGGCAATGTCGCCAGCCACGCGATAGGCGGTGCCTGGGCGGCATCGGATCTGGACGAATACGCAGTTCATGGAACCCTCCCTTCCGGTCGTGCCCCGAATACACCCGATATCGCCGGAAGGTTCCAGCCCTTTGAGACGCCTTGTCGACGGGCCTTGCGTGGATTGGCCTGCCCGGCGACAGTGGCGTTCAGACAAGAGGGGGAGATGAGGCATGACCGACGAGATGGCCGGCGGGGCCATGTTCCCGGACCTGCGCGGCGCTTCGGTCTTTATCACCGGGGGCGGGTCGGGGATCGGGGCCGCGCTGACCGAGGCCTTTCTCCAGCAGGGGGCCAAAGTGGCCTTTGTGCAGCGGTCCGATGTCACCGTGTTCTGCGATCGCATGGAAACGCGGCACGGCAACCGGCCGCTGTTCCTGCCCTGCGACATCACCGACGAGCGCGCTCTGCGGATCGCGATGGCAAAGGCGGCCCATGCGCACGGGCCGATCACGGTGCTGGTCAACAATGCCGCCAATGACACCCGTCACGACACGCTCAGCACAACGTCGGCGGACTGGGATGCCTTGATCGCGGTCAACCTGAAAAGCTATTTCCTGACCACGCAGATAGCCGTACCCGGCATGATGGAAGCCGGGGGCGGGGCCATCGTCAATTTCAGTTCCATCAGCTACATGCTGGGCATGGCAGAAATGACCGCCTATACCACCGCCAACGGGGCCATCACCGCGATGACGCGCGGCCATGCCCGCGAATTCGGGCGAGACGGCATCCGCGTCAACGCCGTGGCGCCGGGATGGGTGCTGACAGAGCGTCAGATGCGGCTCTGGGCCTCGCCCGAGGCACTGGACGACTTTCTGACGAAACAATGCCTTGACCGCCATCTGGCGCCGCGGGACATCGCCGGTCCGGTGCTGTTCCTTGCCTCGCGGGCCAGCGAAATGATCACCGGACAATGCCTTGCCGTAGATGGCGGTGTTGTCACAACCGCCGCCTGAGGGAACTTCATGACCGATTGCACAACCCTGTCCGACACCCGCTGTATCCTTGGTGAAGGGGCGCTATGGCACCCCGAGCGCGGCAGTTTCCTGTGGTTCGACATCCTTGGTCACCGGTTGTTTGAACACGACGGCAACGCGGAACGCGCGTGGCAGTTCGACCGGCCGGTCTCCGCCGCCGGCTGGATTGACCGGACGCGGCTGATGGTGGCTTCGTCCCGGGATCTGTTCATCTTTGATCTCGAATCCGAAACCCAGCAACATGTTGTCGATCTTGAGGCCGACAATCCCGTGACCCGCTCCAATGACGGGCGCGCCGACCCGCAGGGCGGCTTCTGGATCGGGACCATGGGCTATAACGCCGAAAGCGGAGCCGGGGCGATCTATCGCTGGTACAAAGGCGAACTGCGCAAGCTTTTCGATGGTCTCAGCATCACCAATGCGATCTGCTTTTCGCCTGACGGGCGGCATGCCTATTTCACAGACACCCTGAGCAAGATGATCCAGCGGGTCGCGCTGGATCAGGAAGGCTGGCCCGCGGGCAATGCCGAGAACTGGCTGGACCTTGGCCCGGAGGGGTTGAGCCCGGACGGGGCTGTGACCGACGCCGAAGGCAATTTCTGGAACGCACAGTGGAACGCCAGCCGCGTCGCCTGTTATGCGCCCGATGGGCAGTACCTGCGCAGCGTGAGCCTGCCGACACCGCAGATCACCTGTCCCTGTTTCGGCGGGCCGGACCTGACGCGCCTGATGGCGACATCGGCCGCCGAGGGATTGCCGGACGACGACCTGAAAGCAGGGCAGACCTTTGTCGTGGAAACGGATGTGACCGGACGGGCGGAACCGCGCGTGCTGATACCGGGGCTTTGACGGCCTGCGCCAATAATGTCTCTGGCAAAGGGACGGCGCGCCGGGCACTCTGCCCATATGTCCACATCCGTTCATCGAGATCAGATCCGCCCCGGCGAAACTGCGGCCGAATTTCCGGCCGCCAGTGATGCGGGGCTGCGGTTCATCGGCAGGATCGAAACCCCTTTCCATGTCCGCGCCGATTGCCCGCGGCAGGGCGACCCGGACCATGGACCGGAATGTCAGGTGATGCTTGATACCGTCTACGCGCCGGCGCTGGACGGGATCGAACAGTTCGATCAGATCGAACTGCTGTACTGGCTACACGAAGCGCGACGCGATCTGCTGACGCAAAGCCCCAAGGCGGATGGTCAGACCCGCGGCACGTTCTCGCTGCGTTCGCCCCTGAGGCCGAACCCGATCGGCACCTCTATGGTGCGGCTGCTGGCGCGTGATGGGCCGGTGTTGCGGGTGCGTGGTCTTGACTGTCTGAACGGCACGCCGCTGTTGGACATCAAGCCCTACCGCTGTTCCTACGCGGTGCAAGCGCGCGCCAAGCCCGGGGTCTCAACCTAGGAACAGATCCGCGAACTGGTCGCGCAGCGCCGCCTTTTGCACCTTGCCCATGGTGTTGCGGGGCAGGGCCTGCATCAGTTCCATGTGGCGGGGATGCTTGAACCGGGCCAGCTTGGCTGCGACCTCGGTGCCGATGGCGTCAAGGTCCGGGGCTTCGCCCGGCAAAGGCACGATCACCGCCACCGGCGTCTCGCCGAAATCCGGATGCGGCACGCCGACCACGGCAGACTCCAGAACGCCGGGCTGGGCATCCAGCAGTTCCTCGATCTCTTTGGGATAGATGTTGAACCCGCCCGAGATGATAAGATCCTTGCCGCGTCCGACGATGGTCACATAGCCGTCCTCGCTCATCACGGCGAGGTCGCCTGTGATGAAAAAACCGTTCTCGCGCAGTTCCGCGGCGGTCTTTTCCGGCATTTGCCAATAGCCCTTGAACACGTTTGGCCCGCGCACCTCCAGCGTGCCGATCTCACCACGCGGCAATTCCGCGCCCGCCTCGTCGCAGACCTTGGCCTCGACCCCGGGCAGGGGCAGGCCAACGGTGCCCGCCCGTCGGTCACCGTCATAGGGGTTGGAGGTGTTCATGTTGGTTTCGGTCATGCCATAGCGTTCAAGGATGCGATGGCCGGTGCGGGCCTCGAACTGGCGGTGCGTTTCGGCCAGCAAGGGGGCGGAACCCGATATGAACAGCCGCATGTTCGCGGTCACCGCCTTGTCGAAACGCGGATTGTCCAGCAGGCGCGTGTAGAAGGTGGGCACGCCCATCAGGCTGGTGGCCTTGGGCATCCAGTCGATCAGCGCGCCGGCGTCGAGTTTCGGGAACAGTACCATCGCCCCGCCCGCGGCAAGGATCACATTGGTCGCCACGAACAGCCCGTGGGTGTGAAAGATCGGCAGCGCGTGCAACAGCACGTCATCGCGGGTGAATTGCCAGTGATCCACCAGCGTCAGCGCGTTGGACAGCAGGTTGTCCTGGCTCAACATCGCGCCCTTGGACCGGCCCGTGGTGCCCGACGTATATAGAAAGGCGGCGATGTCATCGCTGTCGCGCGGTTCGACCGGGGCTTTGGGCGGTGCGGCATCGGCGCGAGCGGCCAGTGTCCCGGTGCCGTCTGTTCCCAGCGTTTCGCATTCCGCGCCGCACCCTTGGGCGACGGCGGACAGCCTGTCGATCCGGGACGGATCGCAGATCAGCACGCGCGCGCCCGAGTTTTCGACGAAATAGGCGATTTCCTCGGCGGTGTAGCCGGTGTTCAGCGGCAAAAAGATCACGCCCGCCTGAATGCAGCCGAAGACCAGCGCCAGCGCGTCGGCACTTTTCTCGACCTGCATGGCCAGCCGGTCGCCGGGGGCCAGATCCATTGCCCGCAAGGCCCCGGCAAATTGCGCCACCCGGGCGGTGAACCCGGCATAGCTGATCTCTCTGCCATCGGGCAGATACAGGAAAACCGTTTCGTTTTCGGACTGATGACCGAGCAGCGCGTCATATAGCGGGTTGGACATGGGGGCTCCTGTCGAAATGGCCCCTGTGTTTAGGGGCAGGAGGCAGGGCCGATCAACCCTTTGTCCCCACAGCCCGCGTGGTTCAGCGGAGGGTTGCGGCGGCTCCGGTTTCACTGGCCAGCGCCTCTTGCGTGGCCTGCCAGCAGGTCGCGACCGCGGCTTGACGGGAAGCGACAGCCGCGCGGTCTCTGGCGCGCGCCTCTTCCTGTAACAGGCGCAATTGTGCCGTCAGTCGCGTCGCCCCCAACAGTCCGGCGGTTCCTGCCATGCGATGTGCCTCGGCGGCCAGCGGACCAAAATCGTCGCCGATCCCGTCGATCCCGTCGATCATCCCCGGCAGAGCGGCAACAAAGCCGCCAAGCTCTTGCTGAAAGCGATCGTGCAATTCCTGCAAGCGCCCCATCGGAAGGTCCCGCCGCATCGAGTCCAGATGCCCCCGATCGATCAGGGGGCCATCCGGCGGCAAGGTTTTGGGGATCTCGGGCGTCGCCTTGCCCCCGCCCAGCAGAACCTCGTTCAAGGTCCGCCGAATGGCATCCAGCGTCAGCGGTTTGATCAGGACCGCCTGCATTCCCGCGCCGTAAAAGGCCTGCACCTCTTGGGGCAGGGCGTGAGCGGTGGTGGCCACAACTGGCGTGTCGGCGTTCAGCCCACCCCCGGCGCGCAACGCGCGCGAGGCGTCGATGCCGTCCATGCCCGGCATCGAAATGTCCATCATGACCACGTCAAAGCGCTGTGTTGCAAGGACACTCAGCGCGGCCTCGCCGCTGACGGCGGTCGATACGCGGTGTCCGTCGTGTTCCAGCAGGTCTTGCCCCACCAGCCGGTTGGTTTCGTTGTCTTCGACCAGCAGGATACGGCTGGCTGGCGGAAGCGCGGCGGGCGCGACCTGATCCAGCGCGGGTGGCGGCAGGTCGCGATGTTCCGGCGGGGCCAGAGGCAGCCGCAGCCAGAAGATGCTGCCATCCCCCGGTTCGCTTTCCACGCCCAACTCGCCGCCAAGGATGGTTGCCAGCCGCCGCGAGATGCCAAGGCCAAGGCCCGTGCCCGAGGTGCTGCGGCCATAGGTGCTGTCGATGGTGACGAAATCTTCGAAGATCCGGTCCAGATCCTCTTCGGCGATGCCAATCCCCGTATCGGTTACCCGCAGTTCCACCGGGTCCAGCCCGTCGGCGCAATCGGCCTCGATGGTGATCCGCCCGTTTCGGGTGAATTTGACGGCGTTTCCGACGAGGTTCAGCAGGATCTGACGCAGCCGGTCGGGATCGCCGTGAACCCGATGCAGCTCGGGGTTGGGCGGCACAAGGACGATGCGGTTGCCCCGTGCGCGGGCGTGCTCTCGCTGGTTGTCGATCACGTCTTCCAGAAGGGCGATCAGGTCAAAGGCGGTCTTGGACAATGTCATCTTGCCCGCGTCCAGCCGTGAGATGTCCAGAACGTCGTTCACGTGGCGCAGCAGGATCCGCCCCGAGTCGCGGACGATCCGCAAATAGCGTTGGTGACGGCTGTCCAGAACCTGTTCGTCGACAAGCTCCAGAGTGCCCAGCATGCCATTCAGCGGTGTCCGCATCTCGTGGCTCATGACGGCCAAGAGTTCCGCCTTTTGCTTTTCGCCAGCGATGGCGCGGTCACGGGCGCGTTTCAGCTCGGCCTCGCTGCGGACCCGGTCCGAGATGTCGCGCATAAAGGCGATATAGATCTCGCCCTCGGGACTGTGGGCCTGTGCAAGCGAAAGATCGACGGGAAAGACCGTGCCATCGCGGCGCTGGGCGTCCAGTTGCACGATGCCCTTGCCGATGACGCGCGGAGCGCCGCCCTGACGGAACCGCGCCATCCCACGCCGATGCGCGTCGCGGAAATGTGCCGGAACGATCAACGTGGCCATGTCGGCCCCGATCACCGCGCTGCGTTCATACCCAAAGATCCGCTCGGCCGCGCCGTTGTAATCCACGATCCGCCCCGCGGCATCGGAAACGACAACCGCGTCCAGTGAGGTGGACAGGATGGTTTCGATCCGTTCCCGCGTTTCGCGATTGGCCCGCGCCTCCGCATCGCTGTTGCGGGCAAGCCGGAACATCATTAGTGCCAGCACGACCAGCATGGCCACCAGCGCCATGGTCAGCACACCGACCCGCACCATGCTTTTGCCAAGGCTGTCACGCTGTTCAAAGCCCAGTTGCGAGAAATGTTCGACCCCGGCCAGTGTCGTGTCCCGGACCGCGCCGCGGGCAAAACTTGCGTCAGTCGCCAAACGCGGCAGGGCTTCGGCAAGTTCGGCGTCCGGGCCGTCGATCAGGGGCAGCCACTGATCGCGGAACCGGGTGATTTCCTTGATGCGGTCCGGCATGACGCCGATCATCAAAAGCTCGGCAAAGCGGTGGCTTTGTGTCAGCGTGTCGATCCGGCTGAAAAAGATGTCATACCGCAGCCGGACCTCGGACAGGGAACCTTCGCCCTGGGCCGCGTGCAAGGCCGCGATTTCCAGCGCCATCAGCTCGACCTCGGCCTGCCCGAGCGTCCATTGCATGTTGTCCGCCGCAGAAGCCGCCAGCCGCCGCGTCTGTTGCTGAAGGTCCAGAACAAGGATCGCGATGGCCGCCACGATCAGAACGATGACCCCGCCCGCCAGCCAGTTTGGCAGGCGGGCGGCCCAAAGCCGCCAGCGGCTGGCCTTTTCCGTGGGGGGGGTCATGCGATGCTACCCGGCAGGGGCCGGGATGTATCAATCGTGACGGTCGGCAGGCGGGTGGTCATGCGGTTTGTGTGTTTTCCCTGATGGTCCGCAAAGCAAAGCGGGCCAGCGGGGCTTGTGCAAGGGGGAGGTGACGTATGGTTAACCCTTACACCGACTGGATCTGGTAAAATATACAGGTTTCTATATCTTTTCATGCAGGGGATGTCTTGAATGGACATCCGGCCGATGCACGTGGGGCGCGTGCCGGACACAGAAGGCAAGTAACCAATGAGAATTCTTGTTGCCGATGATCATGACCTGGTTCGGGATACGATTGCCGCGTACCTTGACGGCTCCGATGTCGAAGAGGTGCGAACCGTTGCCACGTTACAGGACGCGGTGACCATGGCGCGCAGCAGCGGCAGCTTTGACCTTGTCCTGCTGGACTACAACATGCCCGGCATGAACGGGCTGGAAGGGTTGGAGCGGATGCGCGCCGCGAATGAGGGGCGCCCGGTGGCGATCCTGTCCGGTAGTGCCACGCGCGATGTGGCCACAGCGGCGCTCAAGGCCGGGGCGCAGGGGTTCATCCCCAAGACCCTGAGCGCGCGATCGTTATTGACGGCGGCGCGTTTCATGGCCGCCGGAGAGATCTATACCCCGATCGAGTTTATGAAATCCGACTCGGCCGAGGGGCAAAGCCCGCTGACCCGGCGCGAACAAGAAGTGCTTGGCGGCATCTGCGAGGGGAAGTCCAACAAGGAAATCGCCCGCGACCTCGACCTGCAAGAAGTGACCGTCAAGCTGCATGTCAAGACGCTCAGCCGCAAGCTGGAGGCGCGCAATCGCACCCATGCGGCGATGATCGGCCGGGATCGCGGGCTGATCTGATCGGCCCGCGCGTGGTGATGACAGCCGGTCCTGTGCGTTACCGGGGGCCATAGCGCCGACGTTCGACGGTCACGCGGCCCTGCGCGTCGGCCCGAACGATATGCAGATCGCCATATTCGATTGGCATCGGTTCCGGCAGGCCCAGATCTTCCCAGATCGTTGCGATGTTGCCCTTGTTGCCAATCCAGATCAGCGTCTTGCCGGCGCCGTTTTGCACCAGCCCGCCGGTCGGTGCCTCTTGCGGCAGGCGGTTCACCACCAGTCCGCGCGCCTTGGACAATGGTGCGGCAGTATCGAGGTTGCGTTTGATGCCGGGGCTGTAGATCAGGTCGATCTCAAACTCCTTGACCGCTGTGACCAGCGCCCGCGCGCGTTCTTTCCCACGGGCGTTCAGATCTTCGCCATCGCGATCCGCGTGGCGCGTGACGATCAGTGTGGAATTGGGCGCAAGGGCAAGCCCCTGTCCCGGCATCATGCCACAGGCAGGCACAAGCGCGCAGGCACCCAGCAGGAAATGACGTCTTTTCATTTGGTCCCTCGGTCGTTTTGACCAAAGGCTAGCCGCTGCCTGACGCAAGGGCAACTGTTGCCGCACGACGAGGCAGGCCGCCACAGGGGCCGTCCGGGGAAAAGGGCCGGGTCCTTGCTGGATCCCGGCCCTTTTGTTCAGCCCAGTGCGTCGTTGCAGCGCTTGCAGGTGCCTGCGTGGCCGTGGGTGCCCACGTCCGGCAGGATCTTCCAGCAGCGCTGGCATTTTTCGCCATCCGCCTTTTCAAACACCACGCCGACGCCCTCGACTTCGGGCATGCGGAAGGCTTCGCCCGGCATCGGGTCGCCGGTGAGAACGATGTCCGAAGTGATGCAGACATCTTCGAAGGCGACCGATTTCAGCGCGGCCAGCATTTCCGGGTCGCGGACATGCACTGTGGGGGCCGCCTCCAGCGAGGCGCCGATCACCTTGTCGGTGCGCTGCACCTCCAGTGCGGCGGTCACAGCGCGGCGGGCGCGGCGCACCATCTGCCACTTGGCGGCAAGCGGTTCGTCCAGCCAGTCCTTCGGCGTGTCCGGCATGTCCTGCAAATGAACCGAGCTGTCGTCGCCCGGGAACCGTTCCAGCCAGACCTCTTCCATGGTGAACACCAGAACGGGTGCAAGCCATGTGGTCAGGCGGTGGAACAGCAGGTCCATCACCGTGCGCGCGGCGCGGCGGCGCAGCGTGTCGCCGTCGCAATACAGCGCGTCCTTGCGGATGTCGAAGTAGAAGGCCGACAGTTCCACGGTGCAGAAGTTGAACAACTGTTGGTAAACACCCTGGAAATCAAATGCCGCATAGCCCGCGCGCACAGTGTGATCCAGTTCGGCCAGACGGTGCAGGATATAGCGTTCCAGTTCCGGCATCTCCGCCGGTTCCACCCGCTGATCCTCGGAGAAATGCGTGACCGCGCCCAGCATGTAGCGCATGGTATTGCGCAACCGGCGATAGCTGTCGGCGACGCCTTTCAGGATCTCCGGTCCGATCCGCTGGTCGGCGGTGTAGTCGGTCTGGGCCACCCAGAGGCGCAGGATATCGGCACCGTATTGCTTGACCACATCCTCGGGCGCGACGGTATTGCCGAGCGATTTGGACATCTTGTTGCCCTTCTCGTCCAGCGTGAACCCGTGCGTGACCACGTTGCGATAGGGCGCGCGGCCCAGCGTGCCACACGCTTGCAGCATGGAGGAATGGAACCAGCCGCGATGCTGGTCGGTGCCCTCCATATAGACGTCGGCGATGCCGTCCTCGGTGCCGTCTTCGCGGTCGCGCAGCACAAAGGCATGGGTCGAGCCGCTGTCGAACCACACGTCCAGCACGTCAAAGACCTGCTCCCACTCGTCGGCATTGTAGTCGCCGCCAAGGAAGCGCTCCTTGGCGCCGTCCTTGTACCATGCGTCCGCGCCCTCTGCCTCGAATGCCTCGCAGATACGGGCATTCACGGCTGCGTCGCGCAGCAGGAAATCCGGGTCCGTGGGCAGGGCGCCCTTTCTGGTAAAGCAGGTCAGCGGCACCCCCCATGCGCGCTGGCGCGACAGCACCCAGTCGGGGCGCGCCTCCATCATCGAGCGCAGGCGGTTCTGACCCGACACGGGCGTGAACTTCACCAGTTCGTTGATGGATTTCAGCGCGCGTTCGCGGATCGTGGTGCCGTGGTCGTCCTGATCGTCGCCCACGGGGCGGTCGATGGCGGCAAACCACTGCGGCGTGTTGCGGTAGATCACCGGTGCCTTGGACCGCCACGAATGCGGATAGCTGTGCTTGATCTTGCCGCGCGCCATCAGGCCGCCGACCTCGACCAGTTTGTCGATCACCGCCTTGTTGGCATTGCCCTCCTTGCCCTTGCGGTCAAGGATGTAGGTGCCGCCAAAGAAGGGCAGGTCGGCGCGGAAACCGCCGTCGTCCATCACGTTGTAGGTGATGACCTGCTCCAGCATCCCAAGTTCGCGGTAAAGCTCGTATTCCTCCATCCCGTGGCTGGGCGCACAGTGGACGAAACCGGTGCCTTCCTCGTCGGTGACGAAATCGGCGGCGCGGAAGTCGCGCGGGTCGTCCCATTCGCCATTCGCGCCTTCGGCCCCGGCCAGCGGGTGGGCAAGGCTCAGGCCCGCCAGTTCATCGGCCGTCACATCGCGGACGCGGGTCCATTGGTCATCGTTCAGGCGTGCCTTGGCAAAGGTCTGCGCGGCCAGCTTGTCGGCGAGGATGAATTTCTCACCCACGTTCAGCCAGCATTCCTCGGGCGTGCCGGTGACCTCGTAAAGGCCATAGGCATAATCCGCGCCATAGACGACCGCCTTGTTCGACGGGATGGTCCAGGGCGTGGTGGTCCAGATCACGACATTTGCCCCGGCCAGATCGCTCTCGCCCAGCACCTTGAACTTCACCCAGATGGTAAAGCTTTCCTTGTCGTGATACTCGACCTCGGCCTCGGCCAGCGCGGTCTTTTCCACCGGCGACCACATCACGGGTTTGGAGCCCTGATACAGAGTGCCGTTCATCAGGAACTTCTGGAATTCTTCCGCGATCACGCGTTCGGCGTGAAAGGCCATGGTCAGATAGGGATCGTCCCAGTTGCCGGTTATGCCAAGGCGCTTGAACTCGGCGCGCTGAACATCGACCCAGCCTTCGGCGAACTTGCGGCATTCCTGCCGGAAGTCGACCACATCCACCTGGTCCTTGTTCTTGCCCTTCTTGCGGTACTGTTCCTCGATCTTCCATTCGATGGGCAGACCGTGACAGTCCCATCCGGGCACGTAGCGCGATTCAAACCCCATCATCTGGTGCGACCGGACGATCATGTCCTTGATCGTCTTGTTCAGCGCGTGGCCGATGTGCAGGTGGCCGTTGGCATAGGGCGGGCCGTCATGCAGGGTAAAGGGCTTGCGGCCCTCAGCCTTGGCGCGCAGGCGGTCGTAGACGCCGATCTTTTCCCAACGCTCCAGCCATGCGGGCTCGCGCTTGGGCAGGCCCGCGCGCATCGGGAAATCGGTTTTCGGAAGGGACAGAGTGTCCTTGTAGTCGGCGGTCGTGTCAGGAGTGTCGGCGCACATTTGTGGCGTCCTTTGAATCAGTCGTGTCGGTCAGGAAGAAGGGGCGGCGCGACGTCTCAAACGCCTTGTCCCGGCAGCTCGTATCCTCAGAGCGCCGGGCATGTAATTCGAATGATGAACACAGGGTACGTCATCTTGCGCGCCTTATAGGCCCGGTGTGCGCGCAGGTAAAGATGCGTCGGGTCTCGGCGGGACCCCGCCTTGCCGCAGGTTCGCCATGGGCGGAATCCAGCGCCCCGAAGGCCCTCTGGCACCCTCTCCGCTGGAACCCGCCGAGCGGCGTCCCCTGTTTCGGCGGCGACAGACCGAAGGGGCAGGCCATTGGCCGAGATGGCTTTCGGTTCGGGCTGTGCGGGGCCATGTCCTTCGTGCAGGCGCCGTGGCTCGGCGCACAGGAGGAAAGGACAGGCAGATGACCTACCAGACGACCGATGCGCCGAACTTGCGGCAATATGAAACCCATTACACACCCGAGGATTACCCCGAGGTGCGCCATGCGACGACGCGGCGATCCGCGACCTCGGCGCTGGGGCTGGTGGTGGCGTTGTTCATCGCCGTTGGCATGGTCGTGGTGATTGGCGTGGGCCAATCCATGACCACTGATCCGGTGAATGCCCCCGTGACGGTGAATCCCGCGGCGTCGGACGCACCGGCCCGCTGATACCGCCCGAAGGGTCTTTACCCCGGGCCCGGCCGCCGGTTCCGGGGTTTTTCGTCCCGAATACGGGGGTCGGGTGGCGTTATTCCCTACCCTGCGACAGTGCACCGCTTGCGCTATCAGTCGTGGCAGGCTTTCCATTCCCACGGGAGGAAATCATGGCCAGAGTGCTGAACATCGCAATTGCCGGTGCCGGCATGGGCGGGCTTGCCGCTGCGGCGGCCCTGCGTCAGGCGGGGCACCGTGCGACGGTCTTTGACCAGTTCGCTGCGCCAGCACCGGTGGGGTCTGGCCTTGTCATGCAGCCTGTCGGGCTAGAGGTTCTGGACCGCGTCGGGGCCTTGCCCGCTGCCATGGCCGCCGGCAACCGTATCCACCGCATGTTCGGGCACGAGGCGCAGAGCGGCCAGCCGGTGCTGGACGTGGCTTATGACGCCCCCGGCGATCCCCGTTTCGGACTGGCGATTCACCGGGCGGCACTGTTTCAGGCGCTGTACGATGCGGCGCAGGACGCCGGGGCCGAGATCGTCGCAGGTCATCGGGTGATTGGACGTCAGGACGGAACGCTGATTTTCGAACATGGCCGCGAAGGCCCGTTTGACCTGATCGTGGACGCCACCGGGGCGGGGTCTCCGCTGTCTCCCATGCATGCGCGACCGCTGGGGTACGGGGCACTTTGGGGCACGGTGAAATGGCCGGCGGGCACCGGTTTGCCGCGCAACGAACTGCGTCAGGCCTATCGTCGCGCGGATCGGATGATGGGCGTCTTGCCTGTGGGGCAGGTCCCGGATCAGGACGGGTTCCGCACCTCGATATTCTGGTCCCTGCCGTCCGACAGTTTCGACTCGTGGCACGCGGGCGGCTTGCAGGCCTGGCGGGACGAGGCCGTCGCCCTCTGGCCCGAATTTGCGCCATTTGTCGAACAGATCACTGATCCGGCCCAAATGACCATGGCGCGCTATGCCCACGGCACGTTGCGGCGTCCCTTCGAAGAGGGGCTGATCTTTATCGGTGACGCCGCCCACCGCGCCAGCCCGCAGTTGGGGCAGGGGGCCAATATGGCGTTGCTGGATGCCTGGGCATTGGCGCAGGCGCTCAAGGCGGCGCGCGATGACCTGCCGCTGGCGGCGCTGACCTACGCCCGCGCACGCCGCTGGCATGTGCGCGGCTATCAGATGATGAGCCGCCTGTTCACGCCACAATATCAGGGAGACAGCCGCAGCCTGCCGGTGCTGCGGGACAAGCTGCTGTACCCGATGTCGACATGGACGCCGATTCAGCGCATTCTGACGCGGCTTGTCTGCGGCGACCTGTTGCCGCCACTTGGCTCTCTGGAGAGCTGAGGGCAGGGGGAGGGATCAGCCGAACAGCGAACCTACGTAATAGGCGATCCCCGCGGCAAAGCCGCCGATGGCCAGCGTTTCCAGACCGGACCGCCACCACGGCGACAGCGACCAGCGGCTTTTCAGCGATCCGATGGCGAAGAAGGTCACAAGCGTCAGCACGCTGGCCACGGCAAAGCCCTGCGTCATGCCGATCAGGAAGGGCAGCAAGGGCACAAACCCGGCAACAAGGAACGCGCCAAAGGTCACCAGTGCCGCCCGCAGCGGGTGCGGGTCAACGGAACCGATGCCGTATTCGCCCTCCAGCATGGTGTCGATCCAGATCTCGTGATTGCGCGAAATCTGGTCTACGGCATCCTCCAGCGTTGCGCCGGACAGCCCCTTTTGTTCGAGGATCGCCCGCAACTCGCGCTTTTCGCCCTCGGGGTGCAGGCGGATATGCCGCTCCTCGATCATCCGCAGGCGCAGTTTATTGTCGCGTTCCGCCTTGGTGGCCGAATAGTTCCCTGCCGCCATCGAGAACCCGTCCGCCAGAACGTTGGCCAGCCCGAGCGCGACGATCACGAATGGCGACAGGCCCGCTCCCGCGACACCGGCAACGATGGCAAAGGTTGTCACCGCGCCGTCGATTGCGCCATAGACGGCATCGCCCAGATCTCCGCGTCCGGGCGGATTGGCAAGCCGCTCGGCAATCTCGGTGTCAGAGTGGCCGTGTTCGGGCAGGTCCATTCGCTATCTCCTCGGTTGTTCGCGCCGTGGGTGGCGTTTCGCGGGCCGAGGGTCAAGCGAGAGCGACTCGCAATTCCGTATCCGCCGGGCCTAGCCGTCCAAAGGGGCACCGGCCCGCGTCTGGACCCAGCGGTTGAACCAGGCCAACCCGGCCAATGACAGACCCAGCAGCAGGAAGGAAAAGACCCTTACCAGCCCGGCAAGCCCCGAGATGTCGATCAGAAAGACCTTGGCGACGGCCAGCGCGATCACCGCGACGCCGGCCCGCCGCAACAGATCGGACCGATGCGCAAGCGCGCGGTAAAACAGGCCCGCGCCCGCCAGCAACAAGGCAACGGTATAGCTGTACAACTCGCCATCCGTGATGCCGTTGGCGGAATGCATCAGGGTGCCGCCCTGCCACGCATGGCGGATGACCAACCCAGCCCAGACCAGCGCCAGCAAAACGCCAAGGCCGCCCAGTCCCACCCGCAGCCAAATCCTGAGACGGGCCAGCCGCAGCGCGCCCAGCCCCAGAAGGACCGCAGGCAGAAGGTAGGCCGGGATCAGCGTGTTCAGGACGATCACGCCATGCACGGTCTGTTCTTCGAAAACCGGGTTGCCCAAGGACAGGCCCAGCCCGATGAACCCCAGCGCTATCAGGCCAAAGCTGCCCGCCAGCATGACCCGTACCCAGCGCAACGGCCCGCCCAGCCGCAGCCGTTCCAGTTGCGCCAGCGCAGTGCAGATCCAGATCGAGGCGTAAAGGCCTATGCCCCAATGCGCCTCTTTCGGGACGTGGCCGACATAGGCTTCGATGGCGTGGAACAAGGTCAGGCTGACGGTCATGCCGCCCACCGACCACGCCGCGCTTTCCAAAAGGACGCGGGCGCGGGGGCGCGGGCGCGTCAGACCCAGCCACAGGGCGGAAAGCAGGGCGGCCAGCGTGCCGCCGTAGGTGGCCAGCATCTCCAGCACCGGGGCGCCAAAGGCCCAGTCAAGCCCCGGATCAAATACCAGTCGATACCCCAGCGCCACGATTCCGGCGGCAATGAACACGGTCATCTGCGGCAGGTCAAACCGCCGGTCAAGCGCCGCCGCGCTGACCACCACGGCGGCCAGCGCCAGCGTCAGCGCCGCCGAAGTCAGCAGCAGCGTCAGGGCAAAGGCAATGCAGGCCAGCGCCGAAACCGTGGCCAAGGCGGGCCGCAGCCGGTCCGCTTTATCGGCGCGGGCAAAGCGGGCGGCCTTGGCCACCATCAGTGCCGCCAGCGCCAGCGCATGCAGCGCCCAGGGCCAGGCCCCGATCATCATCGCCGGCTGCCAGCCGAATTCCAGCGCAAGTCCGGCCAGCGGGGCAATCAGCGCCGCCGCCCCGGCCCAGAGCGCGGGATAGCCGCCGGGTTGCAGGCTGCGCCATGCCGCCGCCAGCCCGGTCAGAACCGCGGCCAAAAGGATCAGCGTGAAATCCATCATCATCCGCTGCTCGGTCAGCTCTTGCCCGGCGATGAAACGCGCGGTCAGACTGTCTTGCATGGCGGTGTTCAGATCCGGCCCAGCGATCAGCGCCAGCAACGTCAGCACTGGCAGCGCTGCCTGATCCTGTAGGGCAGGAGCGCCCCGCGACCACAGGACCATCGCGGTGCCCAGACCCGCCGTCAGCCCGGCCGACAGGCGCCATGTCAGCGCGCTTTCCTGTGCGGTATAGGCCAGCAGAACGCAGCCCGCCAAAAGCGTCAGGCAAGACAGGATCACGGGAAAAATCGGGCGGCCCCGGTCACCGGTTTCAAAAATGGCCCCTGTCAGACAGGTTCCTTGATGATCAGGAGACAAGGCGCGCGAAGGGATCAGAAGGCTCGCCAGAACCAGCGCGACGGCATAGACCGCAAGGCTGGCCATCATGGGTTCGGACGACGGGGCCGAAAGATGCAGAAGGACCGCCGCGCCAAAGCCAAGGGCCACGGACAGCAGGCTGACCCATGCCCAGCGGCGCAAGGTGTCGATGCCAAGTCCCAGCATCGCCAGCAGGCCGAAATAGACCAGCAGCCATTCGGGATTGTCGCTTTCGCCGCCAACAAGGAAAGGCGCGGCCATGCCACCGATCAGGCCGATTGCAGCCAATAGCGGCCCGTGGCGCCAGCCCAGCACCAGACCGAACAGGGCAATGCCGAACAAGGCGGCCAGCGCCGGTCCGGGCGCAACCAGATCGTACAGAAGGCGGGCGGCGAGAATGCCCCCCATCAGCGAAACAAGCCCCGCGCCGGACAGGACCGAGGGCAGGTAGGCGCTGGCCTTGTCGGCCCCGTCGCCAAAACGTCTGCGGATGGTTTCGCCCCCGACGATCAACGCTCCGCCGAAAACCAGCGCGGCAATGACCCGTGCGCCGGGCGTCAGCAGGCCGGTTTCGACCCCGTATTGGACAAGGAAGATCCCCGCCAGCGCCAGCGAGACAGCGGCAATCGCGTAGAACCAGTTTTCCTGCAACCAGCCGAACAGCCGATCAAAGCCCGAGGGGCCTTTGGGCTGTGGCGTCGGATGTGTCGGGGTGGTCGGTTGTGGCGGTGCCGAGGGGAGGGGCGGGTCCGCCGTAACGGGCGGCGGCGCGGCATTGGCCGGTTCAACCGGGCGGATCTGTTGGGGCCGGGGTTCAACCGGCAGCGGAACAGGTCGCGGCCCGGCCCCACGTGGGGCGGGGCGTCCGTTTTGGGCGACACTGCGTTCGAGATCCTGCAACCGGCCCTGAACGGCGCGGAAATCGCGGCGCAGTCTGACCTGCGCAAAGATCAGAAAGATCACCGCGACGGGCAGCGCCAGCACGGCAAGACCCAAGAGAACGAGAAGCGCTTCCATGAAATGCCGGTCTCCGAATACTTCGAAGGCGAAGTCTAGACCGGCCCGGCCGTCAGAGACAGGTCCGGAATGCCGGACCAGCCCCGGGCCGGGGTTAACCCTTGTCCTGCATCACCAAACCGCTGAGGCTGGACCGGATGATGGTTCGGACCGAGGGCCGCTTTCCTGCGCCGAAAGGCAACGGTCGGCAGACCTCCATCGCGGCAACACCCACCCGCGCGGTCAGGGCCCCGTTGACCATACCTTCGCCAAAGCGGCGCGAAAGCTTGCCCAGCAACCCGCCGCCAAGGATCGGTTCCAGCATGTCATCGCCCACCGCCACCGCACCAGTGGCCACCAGATGCGACATCACAGCCCGGGTCAGCCGCCAACTGCCCAAGGTGCCCGACCGCCCGCCATAGATCTCGGCAATCCGCCGGATCATCCGCAGGTTGGCCGTCAGGGCGGTGATCACATCCGCCAGCGCCAGCGGCACCAGAGCTGTCACGGTGGCCACCTGTCGGGCCGCGGCCTCGACCTCGCGGCGGGCGGCGGCGTCCAGCGGGGCCAAAAGTGCCGTTTCCGCGTGATCCACAAGGCCCTTGGCATCAAAAATATCGTCCCGCTGCGCGGTCAGCCTGTCGCGGCCCCAACGCGTATCTTCGCGTCCCTTGTACAGTGCCACCAGGTCGTCAGTCAGCCTGCGCGCGCCGGCGAGGTCTTCGTCGGCCAGCACGGTTTCGGCGGCGTGGTGCAAGGCGTCGATCCGCGACAGGCGCGAAAATGCGGCCAGTTCCTTGATGACGATCATCAGGCAGACCAGCCCGAAAGCACCGAACAGCGCGGTCACCGCCCAGCCAAGTGCCGCATTGCTGGCGATCAGATCGGTCACAAAGCGCCAGGCGGCGATGGACACAAGCGTTCCTACCAAGGCCAGCAACAGACGCCAGAACCAGCGCGCCAGTGCCGAAGGTTGCCGAGCGGCCAGCGCCGCAACCGTTGTCATGGCCGCGCCTTCAGGCGGTGGCAGATGCGGTTCGGGCACCGGTGGGGCGCTGGCGGGGCTGGGGGCCTCGGTGCCTTCGTCGTCAAGGTCGATCAGGATGGGACCCTTGGGGGGCTTGCTCATGGTCAAAGGCTCCAGGAGGCTGTCTGCGGGCGGCGCCACAGGTAACGGATGTCAGGCAGACCTTCCTCGTTGTCGCCCTCGGTGCGGCCGGTTTCGCCGAACCCATGGCGCAGGTAAAACCGTTGTGCGCCTTCGTTTTGTTGAAAGGTCCAGAGTTCCAGACGCTCGGCCCGGTCCTTGGCGTCATGCAGCAGCGCGGTGCCCAGACCCTGCCCCTGTGCCCATGCGGCAACGAAAAGCGCGTGGATGAAATGGCCCTCGCGCGCAAGGAAACCCGCGGTGTCCCGTCCCAGTTCGGCCACCGTCACCCAGCCGCGGTCGATCAGAGTGCCCGCATGCGAGATGTCCTGCGCCCCGGAATGCAGGCGCGGCTTCCATGCGCGGGCATCGACGGCTTCGGTGATCATTGCGCCAAGGCGGTTGGCATCCCGTGGGTGCGCGGGGCGCAGGGTGATTTCGGCGGCTGTCACAACCGGTCACCGATCAGAAACTGCGCGGCCCGGTCCAACCGGATATGGGGCGGGCCTTCGCCCGGTTTCAGCGACAGGGGCGCGGGCGCGAAATTCATCACCGAATAGTCCTGATCCAACCACTGTTCCGCACCATCGCGGGCAGCCCCGAGCAGATGCGAGGGGTCTTCCGGCAGGGCGCCGGGGTAGAAGGCGGCCTGCTTGCCTGTCTCCAGCAAGGTGCCGCGCACACAGGGCAGATCGGCCCCGGCATGAGCGATCATCTGTTCGGTCGTGGCGCGCAGGGCAGCGATGGACATGGCCTGCGTTTCGGCCCCGGCAAAGCGTGCGCGGTCGCGCGCCTCGCGGGTCAGGGCCTCCATGATGGCGGTCAGGCGGCCATGTTGCAGGTGGTGCAGGTGATCGGCCTTGGTGGCGGCAAACAGGATCTTTTCCACCCGCTTGCCCAGCAACAGCTTGGACAGGAAAGCATTGGCACCGGGGCGGAAGGCGGTCAGGATTTCGGCCAGCGTGCGGCGCAGATCCTCCATGGCGCGGGGGCCAGCATGGATTGCGCCCAAAGCATCGACCAGAACGATCTGCCGGTCGATGCGGCTGAAATGATCGCGAAAGAAGGGTTTGACCACGCGCGACTTGTAGCTGTCGAACCGCCGCTCGAACTCGCGATACAGCGAGCGGCGCGGCGCACCCTCTACTGGCGGGAGGGGGGCGAAGGTCAGCACGGGAGAGCCTTCCAGCTCGCCGGGCAGCAGGAACCGCCCCGGCGAGCAATCCGAAAATCCGGCGGCGCGGGCGGTGTGCAGGCTGGCCGTATAGGCATCCGACAGGGCGCGCGCGCGGCTTTCGTCCAGTTCCTGACCGGCGTCCTCGGCTTTCAGCCGGTCCAGAACGGCGGGCCCCTCCGGGCGCAATTCCAGCCGCGCCAGCATGTCCTGCGACCATTCCGCATAGCTCTTGTCGAGCAGCGAGAGATCCAGCAGCCATTCGCCGGGGTAATCGACGATGTCGAGATGCAGTGTGCGCGGGCCCTGCAATCCAGACAGCAGGCCCGCGGGCCGGATCTTGAGCGACAGGCGCAATTCGGAAACGGCGCGGGTGCTGTCGGGCCAGTGCGGGCTGCGGGCGGTCAGCGCGCCAAGATGGGTTTCATAGTCGAACCGGGGCAGCGTATCGTCGGGCTGTGGTTGCAGAAAGGCCGAGAGAATGCGCTGTTCGCTTTCTGCCACCAGTTGCGGCATCCGGCCCCGATCCAGAAGGTTCGCCACCAGCGAGGTGATGAAAACGGTCTTGCCCGCGCGGGACAGGCCGGTGACCCCCAGCCGAAGAGTGGGTTCGAAGAAGGTTTCCGACAGGGCGCCGGTGACGTTTTCGACGCTGCGGGTCAGCGTGTCGGCGATGGTGCCAATGACCATGAAGTGCGGGCCTTTCCCTGCGGTTCTCTGGCAACTTAGTCATTGCGGCGGCGCGGGGCCAGAGGGGCTTCGGGGGGAAACCGGCGCAACATGCCTCTCCCTGCGCGGGACGGGCCTCCCACCCGCCCGACCCCGGCCCGCCCCGCGCAGGGACGGTTGCCCTTGGCCCGTGCCGAGGCTAGGAGGCAGATCATGCCCAGGTATGCTCTTCTCGTGGAATATGACGGTCGTCCCTTTGCCGGGTGGCAGAGACAGGCGGACCAACCTTCGGTGCAGGCGGCGATCGAGGCTGCCTTGGCACGGCTGGAACCGCGCGAACATACAATCGCGGCGGCAGGGCGGACCGACGCCGGGGTTCACGCCCGCGGGCAGGTGGCCCATTGCGACATGACAAAGGATTGGGATCCTTTCCGCCTGTCTGAGGCGCTGAACTTTCACCTCAAACCCCTGCCGGTGGCGATCCGGGATGCGGCGGCCGTTGACGATGAATGGCACGCGCGCTTTTCCGCGGTCGAGCGGCGCTACCTGTTCCGCCTGCTGATGCGGCGGGCGCCTGCGACGCTGGAGGCAGGTCAGGTCTGGCGCGTGAACCACCAACTGGATATCGCCGCCATGCAGGAGGGCGCATCATTCCTGCTTGGCCAGCACGATTTTACCACCTTTCGATCCGTCATGTGTCAGGCCAAATCTCCGGTGAAGACGATGGATGAGATCACTATCAAGCGGGTCGAAGGGCTGGCCGGAGCAGAGGTGCATTTCTACCTGCGCGCCCGGTCGTTCCTGCACAATCAGGTGCGCTCTATCGTAGGGACGCTGGAACGGGTCGGGGCCGGGACATGGGCCCCGGACGACGTTCGTGCCGCGCTGGAGGCCCGCAGCCGTGCGGCCTGTGGCCCGGTCTGCCCGCCTGACGGGCTGAGCCTGATGGGTGTCGGGTATCCCGACGACCCTTTCGCCCGGTAACGGATCAGCGCCGGAACAGAATCGGGAACCAATCTTCGCGCAGGCGTTGGCCGTCCTGCATCCCGTGCCCGGGGAAGGGAGGCGAGGTGCGCCCGGGCCGGGTGACATAGCGCGCATCATCCCCCACCAGACGCAGTGAAAAGGCACGGCGGCGTTCGGCGCGTTCGTTGCCGCGCGCGCCATGCAGGATGTCAAAGTTGAAGGCGACGGCATCGCCCGGCGCCATCGGGTATTCCAGCACCGTCATACCTTCGGCATCCGGGTCCGGCACCGGCATATAGGCGTCTTCGTCAGGGTAGAAGTTTTCCTCGGACAGCCAGCGCGTCGGCAGCACGGGCTTGTCCCATTTATGCGATCCCGCGACGCAGCGCAGGGTCGCGTCGGTCACAGGGTCTAGCGGGCTCCAGAAGCTGACGGTCTGGCGGCCCGAGACAAAATAATAGGGCGCATCCTGATGCCATGGCGTGGGTTTCGACGTGCCCGGTTCCTTGACCAGAACGTGATCGTGGAACAATTGCGCACTGTCCGATTGCATCAGGTCGGCGGCCACCTCGGCGGCGGCAGAGGTGCGGATAACCTCTTCGAACTCGGGGATCCGCTGCCAGTTGCAATAATCGTCAAAGAACCGCCCCGCTTCGCCCTCTTTGAGGTTCTCGGCCGCATAGGGACCCGGCTCTGCCATGTTGCGGTCGATCCCGGCGCGAAGCTGGTCGACCTGATCCGCCCAAAGCCCGCGGATCACGACGACACCGTCGCGCTGAAAGGCATCGATATCGGCCTGGGTCAAAAGCGGGTGTGGCATGGCGGTCCTCCTGTCGGAAGCGCAAGGAACCACGGCGGGCGCGGCACTGCAAGCGCCGAAACGGCAGCTCAGTCGTTGTCGATGTCCCCGGCACCGGCGCCTGCGTCGCGCGATGTGTCCGAGGCCGGAACATAGGTTTCCCGGGCCAGCAGGGTCAGACGGTCGACCAGTGCGGCGGGAGCCTCGATACGGGGGGGCAGCGCGCGCCGGGCGGTTTGTTGCGGATCGCTGCGCAGGGTCAGGCGGGGCAACCCTTCGTCGGTCAGGTCTACGTCCGCATGGTCGATCCCAAGCGGCAGCAGTTCTGCATAGGAAACGGCCAGTGCCTCGTCCCCCGGCTGCATGGTCAGCGTGACCTCGGGACCGACAAGTTCGACCGCGCGCAGAATGTCCTCGATCAGCAGGGGCAGCCGCAGGATCGGACTGTTGGTCGGATCGGCCAGCGCTGCGTCCAGCGCCTCGGGCGGGCCGCCGTCGGCAAGATAGCGGACTGTTGCAGCGCCGAACAGGTCCGCCTGCCGTGGCGGAAACCCGGCCCCGCGCGCGGCCTTTTGGGCAAGGCCCGCGATTTCATTGGCGGAATAGCTCATCTCGTCAGCCCCGCCAGCCACCAGTCATCGGCGCGATCCGTCCCCATATCCTCGGGCAATGGCGCACCCTGCGCCAATGCGATCCGCGTCCAGCGGTCCGATTTCGGATCAAATTTCGTCGCCCCGAAAAAAGCCAGCTTGCAGCGCAGCATGTCGATGGGCAGGCAAGTTGCGGCGATCAGGTTGTCGCGGATTTCCGCGTAGGGGTGCCGCAGCAGGCAGGCAACCCGCGCGAGGGCAAGCTCATGTTCCGGCGATTGCGCGCGAAATCCTTGCAGGTCCTCGACGCCGTCCAGCGCGCGATACAGCGCCTGCACACGGCGCGCGATGTCCAGCGGGCTTTCCCGTTCCGCCCCCGGTTCGGCAAACCGCTCGCCCAGCCGCGGTTCCAGCTTTTCTTCGGACACGTACCAAAAGCGCCCCACCTGCGCCGGATCGGCAAAATCGATGTCCAGCGCCCAGCCAAAAGCGGTTTCGATGGCCAGGCGCAGGGCCGTGGCTTCCGGGAACGGCGCGATTGGCGGGCCATCGTGGTCGGACATACCGTCTGCCAGATCGTCGACCAGATCGGCAAAGGGTTCCAACGCCAGTGCCACGCAGAGCTCTTGTGTGTCGATGGCATATTGTTCGGATTGTCGGATCAGGGTCTCTATGGGCCGATCCTGCGGAAGCTCCTCGATCAGGCCGCGAATGGCCGGCCATTCGGCGCGCAGCAGGTCGATCCTTGCCTGATGGTCCGGGGCCGGCACCTGCCATTCCGCCAGATGGGCCGCGACCCTGTCAGACAAAGCAACCAACCGGACGCGTTGATCCCGTGTGATCCGGGGCAGCGCCCGCACACGGGCCAGTGCCGTTTCGCGGGCAACGATCCAGTTGTGCAGCAGCATCGGATGCGACACGAGGAAAGGTGCCATGCCCAATCCGGTGGAGTTGCCGATCCCAAGGTGGCGTTTCAGACGTGGGTCCAAGGGCGCGCCGCCCAGATGTTCGACAAGGTCATGGGTAAAGTTGCGGATCATCCAGACCGTCAGCATCTCGGCGGCGAAAGGGCCTTGGATCCCCGGGCGATCCGCGATCAGCCCCCGGTCCGCGATGCCGAACTTGCCATTGCCGTAAACCGCGGTTGTCCGCATCAGGTAACCGACACGATTGATCAGGTCGGCGTCGGGCTGTTGCCCCGCGCGCAGACGCTCGACCACATGGGCAAACAGCCTGACCGATTTATTGGCGCGTGACAGGACGAGATCGCGTTGGGTAAAGCGCCCGGCCTCTTGTTTCGGGGCAGCGGCGCAGATGCGGGCGATTTCCTTGGGTGAAGGGATGCCATCGTAAAGCACATAGCTGCTGTCCCATGCGGTTGCGATCACCCGGTCGGTGCGCATCTCATCCGGCAGATGGGTTGAAACGGCGACAAGGCTATAGTCATGACCGCCAAGGGAAATGGTATAGACCGCGTGCCCATAACCATCCGCGCCGATGTTCCAGACCGAGCGTCGCAACTGCGCCCCTTCGGCCCCAAGCCGCCGCATCAGCACCCGCAGAAAACTCAGCCGCGTGGGAAAACCAGCCCCCATGCGGGCAAGCCGCATGACGGTGGAGGGCGGGCGCAGGTCGACCTGCGGCGGCTGCGTGGCAAGGTCCTTCATCTGTGTGACTGTGCCAAAAGGTCGGCCATCTGCATAGGGTCGATTGCCGGTCCGAAAACAGAGGGGAGTTGCGGGCTACGACATGGCGTGAAACCGTGACGCCGATTGCAGCAGGAGGAAGCCTTGGGATACCGGATTGACGAAAGCAACCTTGCGGCGGCCCTTGCGTTGCGCCATGCCCTGCATCGGATGCCGGAACTGTCCGGTGTCGAAACCGCGACGGCGGACAGGATCGCGCAGGAGATGCGGGCCTTGGGGGCCGAGGTCGTCGAGGGCCTTGGCGGGACCGGTGTCGCGGCCGCGTTCGGGCAGGGCTCTGGCGCGGGCGGCCTGATGATCCGCTGTGAACTGGACGCCCTGCCGATCATGGAAACCGGCGATCGCCCTTGGCGGTCCGAACGGCCGGGCGTTGCGCATCTCTGCGGCCATGACGGGCATATGGCGATCCTTGGCGTGGTGGCGCGGGAACTGGCCGCCCATGATCCGGGGTGCCGTGTGATCCTTTTGTTCCAACCGGCCGAGGAAACCGGCGCGGGGGCGCGCGCGGTTCTGGCAGATCCCCGTTTCGCAGCACTTGGCGCGACCATGGCGCTGTCACTGCACAACCTCCCGGGGCTGCCGCTTGGGGCAGTTGCTTTGGCGGAGGGGGCAGTCAACTGCGCCTCGCGCGGGTTGAAAATCCGGCTGACGGGGCGGACCTCGCATGCCTCGGAGCCAGAAAAGGGCCTGTCGCCCGGCGTGGCACTGGCGCGGTTGATTCCGGCGCTGGAGGCGCTGCGGCGCGATTTGCCGGTCACTGATCCAGAATTCCGACTGGCCACCGTGACCCACGCGCGGCTGGGTGAGCCGAGTTTCGGCGTGGCACCGGGCGAGGCAGAGGTCTTTGTCACCCTGCGCACGCTGCTGGATGACCAGATGGCGGCGTTGGAGTCCGAGGCGCGCGCCCTTGTGGAAGAGGTGGCCGAGGGGGTGGGCAGCGAGATCACCGTTCACGAGGCCTTTGGCCATTGCGTGAACGCGCCTGAGGCGGTTGCGGTCCTTGAGACCGCATGCGCCGCGTTGCCCCGGGCGGCAGGCCTGTTGCCGCTGCGCTTTTCCGAGGATTTCGGCCTGTTCGGCAGCGTCATGCCTGCGGCGATGCTGTTCCTTGGGGCGGGTGAGGACTGCCCGGCGCTGCACGCACCGGACTATGATTTTCCCGACGGGTTGATCGAAGTGGGCGCAGGGATCTTTCTGCGCGCGGTCACGGCCTTTGCCGGGCAGCGCGCGGAGGTTTTTGATGCGCAGCGATGAAATGCGTCCTCAGGCGGGGCCGAAACTGGCCTCGTAGAACCGCATCCAGTTGCCGCCCAGCAGACCATCTGTTTCCTCGCGCGAAAAGCCGACCTCGCGCAGTCCGTCGCGGATATTGTCCCAGTCGCGGTTGTCCCGGAACCAGTCGGGCATGGGCGGGAAACCGGGGGTCGAAGCCGAGCCTTCGCCATAGTCGATTTCCTTGGTCCAGCGCCCGACCCGCATCCATTCCACCACGCTGTCCGGCTGATCCTGACAGAGGTCGGTGCCCATCCCGAGATTTTCAGCGCCGTAGCGATCCGCCGCCTCGGCCACCATTTCGCAGAACCCGGTGAGCGAACAATTCGTGCCGCCGGCAAGGTGATGCGGGTAAAGCGAAAAGCCCAACATGCCGCCGGAGTTTGTCAAGGCGCGCAGCACCTCGTCGGACTTGTTGCGCAGCGCGGGATGCCACCAGTCGGGGTTGGCGTGGGTGATGGCGATGGGGCGGGTGGAATGGTCGATCGCCTCCAGCGTCGACCGCTCTGCCGAATGGCTCATGTCGATGACCAGCCCGACGCGGTTCATCTCCGCGACCACGGCGCGGCCCATGCGGGTCAGGCCGGTGTCTTCGTCCTCATAACAGCCGGTCGCCAGCAGCGACTGGTTGTTGTAGGTCAGCTGCATGAAGCGCACGCCTAGCTGGTGTACGATCTCGATCAGGCCGATGTCATCCTCTATGGGCGATGGGTTCTGGAAGCCAAAGAAGACGGCGGTGCGCCTGGTCTCCTGCGCCTCGCGAACGTGGCGCGCCTCTGTCCCGCGCAGGATCAGGTCGGGATAGCGTTCGAACCAGCGATTCCAGCGTTCAAGGTTCAGCACCATCTCGCGGAAGGATTCATGGTAGGCGATCGTGACATGGATCGCGTCCACCTCGCCGGCACGCAGCTGGCGAAAGATCTTTTCCGAGAAGTTGCAGTATTGCAGGTTGTCGATCAGGGGCGCTTTCATAGGGTGACGCTAGCTGGGCGCAGGGAGCCGTGCAACACGGCCGATCAAGCGGGGCTTGCCTTGCGGTGCAATTGCTGTATGAGCGCAGCCATGACGCAACGTTCCAAGAACCGACGAGCCTGAGCTCTTTTCCCGCTGGGGGCCTTCTTGCCACCCGGTTTGCGTCTTTTTCTCCTTCAAAACATGGCCTGACTTGACTTGGCATTCCTGCCTTGCAACCAATCGGGCCTCAATTCCTACGAGGACAGCGACAATGATCCCCTCCGTTCTGCCGACCTACAACCGCGCGCCCCTGCATTTCGTGAAGGGCGAAGGCTGCTGGCTGATCGAGGAGGATGGCCGCCGATTCCTGGACCTTGGCAGCGGCATCGCGGTGAACGCGCTGGGCCATGCCCATCCGAAATTGGTCGAGGTGCTGACAGAGCAGGCGAACAAGCTGTGGCATGTCTCGAACCTCTACGAGATCCCGCAACAGCAGGCGCTGGCCGACAAGCTGGTCGAGACCACCTTTGCCGACACGGTGTTCTTTACCAACTCGGGCACCGAGGCCTGCGAACTGGCCGTCAAGATGGCGCGGAAATACTGGTACGAGAAAGGACAGCCGGAAAAGACCGGCATCCTGACCTTCGAAGGCTGTTTTCACGGGCGTTCCTCGGCAGCCATCGCGGCCTCGGGGGCCGAGAAGATGGTCAAAGGCTTCGGGCCGGTTCTGGCGGGGTTCAAGACCTTGCCATGGGGCGATCACGACGCGCTGCACGCGGCGATCGACGACACCATCGGCGCGATCCTGATTGAGCCGGTTCAGGGCGAGGGCGGCATTCGCGCCCTGCCGGATCAATGCCTGAAGGGGCTCCGTGACCTTTGCGATGAAAAGGGCCTGCTGCTGATCCTTGACGAGGTGCAATGCGGCGTGGGCCGGACCGGGCGGCTGTTTGCCCACGAATGGGCCGGGGTCACACCGGACATCATGATGGCGGCCAAGGGCATCGGCGGCGGCTTTCCCCTTGGTGCCGTGCTGGCCACCGAAGACGCGGCCAGCGGCATGGTCGCGGGCACGCATGGGTCGACCTATGGCGGCAACCCGCTGGGCTGTGCCGTAGGCAAGGCGGTGCTGGATATCGTTTCGGACAACGCGTTCCTTGACGATGTGCGCGCCCGCGCCGGCCTGCTGCGCCAAAAGCTCGAAGGCCTCGTGGCCGCGCATCCGGATGTCTTCGAAAGCGTGCGGGGCACCGGCCTGATGCTGGGGCTGAAATGCAAAACGCCCAACGTGGACGTGGTCAAGGCAGGCTATGCCGCCGAGGTCATCACGGTGCCCGCGGCGGATAATATCATCCGCCTGCTGCCGCCGCTGAACATCACCGAAGACGAAATCGACGAGGCGCTGAAGCGTCTTGATGCGGCCGCGACGGCAGTCACAGCTGCCTGACGCCCGGAAAGACACCCGGGGGCAGGGGCGTTCTGCCCGGCCTCCGGCACAAAGAAGAAGAAAACTGCGATGAATCATTTTCTCGATATCCACAAGACGGACAAACAGGCACTGCGGTCCATCATCGACAACGCCAAGGTGATGAAGGAGGCCCGCGCAGGGCGTCCGCGCGGTGCGGCCGATGATGAGCTGCCGCTGGACGGGCGCATGGTTGCGCTGATCTTTGAAAAGCCCTCGACCCGGACACGGGTGAGCTTTGATGTGGGCGTGCGCCAGATGGGCGGGCAGACGATGGTGCTGTCCGGGCAGGACATGCAACTGGGGCATGGCGAAACCATTGCCGATACCGCGCGCGTGCTGTCGCGCTACGTCGATCTGATCATGATCCGGACCTTTGACGAATCCGTGCTCGAAGAAATGGCGGAATATGCCAGCGTGCCGGTCATCAACGGGCTGACGGACCGGACGCACCCCTGCCAGATCATGGCCGATGTGCAGACTTTCGAAGAGCATCGCGGCCCCATCGCGGGCAAGAAGGTGGTCTGGTGCGGCGATGGCAACAATGTCTGCGCCTCTTTCCTGCATGCCGCCGGGCAGTTCGGTTTCGACCTGACCTTTTCGGGGCCGGTGCAGCTTGACCCGGAAATGGAGTTCGTCGGCTGGGCGCGCGGGCAGGGCGCCGAGATCATGATCGAGCGTGACCCGATGAAGGCAGTCGAGGGTGCGGATCTGATTGTGGCGGATACTTGGGTGTCGATGCATGACGCGCAATCGGCGCGGGAGCGGCGTCACAACATGCTGCGGCCCTACCAGGTGAACAAACGCCTGATGGAAGCGGCCAAACCCGATGCGCTGTTCATGCACTGCCTGCCGGCGCACCGCGAAGAGGAAGTGACCTCCGAGGTGATGGACGGGCCGAATTCGGTCATCTGGGATGAGGCCGAGAACCGTCTGCACGCGCAGAAAGCCATCATGCGCTGGTGTCTGGGCGTCTGAGGGCGGGCATTCACCTGCGCCCTGACTGACGCGCCTGCGCGCGTCAGCGGCCCACCCTCCAGCCACTCCTGTGGATCAGGTGCCGCGCGGCTTGGCGCGCAGGGTGGGGTCGGCCTCTGTCGGATCTTCGGGCCAGGGGTGCTTTGGATAACGCGCGCGCATATCCTTGCGCACATCCGCGTAGGATCCGGACCAGAAGCCCGGCAGGTCCATCGTGGTCTGGACCGGGCGTTGCGCGGGCGACAACAGCGTCACCCTAAGCGGCGTCTTGCCCACCAGCGGATGGGTTTTCTGGCCGAACATCTCTTGCAGGCGAAGGCTGATCTCCGGGTGATCGCCGGAATAGTCGATGGGGATCTGGCGCCCCAGCGGCGTGGTGAAATGCGCGGGCACCGCGGTATCCAGCGCCTGCATCTGGTTCCAGTCCAGCCGGGCGCGTAGGGCGGGCAGCAGGTCGAACCGTTTCCAGTCGGCGGCGGTTTTCACGCCATTGAGATAGGGCAGCAGCCAGACCTCGATCCCGTCCAGCAGCGCCTCGGCGGACATGTCGGGCAGGTCCTGACCCGCGTCGCGGGCCAGATCAACACGTGCCACAAAGCGGCGCGCCGCGTCGGACAGGGTGATCCCCAGATCGCGGACGCCATCCAGCATGGCGCGGGCGACGACATCCCCGGGAACCTCTTTCCAGATGCGGTCATCCAGCGCGATAGCGCCCAGCCTTTCCTGCTGCCGGGCCACCACGCGACGGTCGCGGCGGGACCATTCGCAGACATCGTGCCAGTTGATCTGGTCCGCAAAGAGATGGCGCAACTCGGCAAGTGAAATGGCCAGCGCCTGACGGATCTTCGCTTCGCGCGGGTTGCCGTCGGTATCGGTGACGACGATCAGGCGTTCCCCCGCAAGTGGATCGTGATCCTGCATCACCGCGCCTTTGCCGCCGGAAAGCTGATAGCGCGCCGCGTCGCCTTTGCGGCGCAGGCCGATCCGGTCGGGATAGGCTTGGGCGGCCAATTCCGCTGGGGTGAATTTTGTTTGCTTTAAAGGCTGTTGCGAGGAATTTCTCGCGTTCTGTGCCAGGCGTTTTGCCTCTGTCCGGATCCTTTCAAGGGCCGCTCGGTTAATCTGCGCGCTATTTCGTTCGGAAAATCGGCGCGGATCGGCCAGAGCATCAAGCCTGAGGAGCAGATCCGTGGGCGCCCCTGTGAGTGGATCGCGATCAGACAAGAGCGCGGCGAGATTGGCGGCATTTGGCCCGGAAATTGTCAGCATATGTGAAAGGCGTGGGTGCAGCGGAGCCTTGGAAAGCGCCCGCCCGTGCGCTGTAATCCGGTTTTCGCGATCCAATGCACCCAACATCCGCAAAAGCGCCTGTGCCTCGGCAAAAGCGCCTTCGGGCGGCGGCGTCAGGAAGGGAAGTTGCACGGGATCGGCCCCCCAAAGCGCCAGTTCGAGCGCAAGGGAAGACAGGTCGGCGGATTCGATTTCCGCGGGCGGATAAGGGCTTAGCGCCCCTTCCTCACCTTTCGTCCAAAGTCTGAAGGCAACCCCCGGGGCCACCCGTCCGGCACGCCCCGCGCGCTGAGTGGCCTCGGCGCGGGTGACACGTTCTGTCACAAGCCGGGACATCCCCGAACCGGGATCGAACCGGGCGCGGCGCGCCTTGCCGCCGTCCACGACAACGCGAATATCCTCGATGGTGAGCGAGGTTTCGGCGATGGAGGTGGCCAGAACCAGCTTGCGACCCGCGCTTTCCGGCCGGATCGCGGCACGCTGGGCGCTTAGGTCCATGGCGCCGAACAGGGGCCGCAGGTGGGTGTCGGCGGGCAGTTTGGGCCGCAGCAGGGCCTCGGTCCTGCGGATCTCTCCTTCGCCGGGCAGAAAGGCGAGGATGCCGCCTTGGGTTTGGTCGTGCGCGTTGAGGATCAACTGGGCCATGCTGTCTTCGAACCGTTGGCGTTTGGGCAACGGTTGATCTAGCCAGCGTGTCTCGACCGGAAAGGCGCGACCTTCAGAGGTGACGACGGGCGCGTGCATGAGGTCGGCGACCGGCCCCGCATCCAGTGTCGCGGACATGGCGAGCAACAGCAGATCGTCCCGCAGGGCCCCGGCGATCTCAAGACAAAGCGCAAGCCCCAGATCGGCATTCAGCGAGCGTTCGTGGAATTCGTCGAAAAGCACCGCGCCCACGCCGGTCAGTTCCGGGTCGGACTGGATCATGCGGGTCAGAATGCCCTCGGTGACAACCTCGATCCGGGTTTGTTTCGAAACCTTCGAGTCGCCGCGAATTCGGTAGCCCACGGTCTGCCCCGGCTCTTCTCCGAGTTGTTCGGCCAAACGCTGTGCCGCGGCCCGCGCCGCAAGGCGGCGGGGTTCCAGCATCACGATGCGGCCAGCGGTCAGGCCGGCATCCAAAAGGGCCAGCGGCACGCGGGTGGTCTTGCCCGCACCGGGGGGCGCTTGCAGAACGGCACGCCCCTTGGCGCGCAGAGCAGAGATCAGTTCCGGAAGGGCGTCGTCAATTGGCAGATGCATGTGGGGCCTTATGCGCAATGCAACCGAGCTTGGAAAGGTCGCCTGCGCCATGTGACGCAAGCTGTCGGTCTGGACTTTTGCGCGGGGGCGCGGGATGAAAGCGGCCATGGATATCGAAGATCTCAGAACCCGCATTCTGGCGGGCGAACGGCGGGCGCTGGCCCGCGCGATCACGCTGGTGGAAAGCGGTCGTGCGGATCACCGTGCGCAGGCCTTGACGCTGCTGGAACGGTTGAAGGGGCACGGGCGGCAAGCGCTGCGCATCGGGCTGTCCGGAACGCCGGGAGTGGGCAAGTCCACCTTTATCGAGAGCTTTGGCATGATGCTGACGGCGCAGGGCCTCAAGGTGGCGGTTCTGGCGGTCGATCCGTCCTCGGCCCGGTCGGGCGGGTCAATCCTTGGCGACAAGACACGGATGGAGCGGCTGTCGCGGGACCGCAATGCCTTTATCCGTCCGTCGCCTTCGCAATCGCAGTTGGGTGGTGTGGCGCGCAGAACGCGTGAGGCCATCGACCTTTGCGAGGCGGCGGGCTTTGACGTGGTGCTGGTGGAAACCGTGGGGGTCGGCCAGTCCGAAACCATGGTGGCCGAAATGACCGACTTGTTCCTGCTGTTGCTGGCCCCGGCGGGCGGCGACGAATTGCAAGGCGTCAAGCGCGGCATCATGGAAATGGCCGACATCCTGCTGATCAACAAGGCCGACGGCGACCTGAAGACAACCGCAATCCGGACCTGTGCGGATTATGCCGGGGCGTTGCGCCTGCTGCGCAAGCGGCCCCAGGATCCCGAAGGCTTCCCTAAGGCGATGACGGTTTCGGCATTGGAAGAGGCCGGGCTGGCAAAAGCGTGGGACGAAATGACGGCGCTGTCTGATTGGCGCCGGTCCAACGGACATCTGGATGCGCGCCGCGCAGCGCAGGCACGCTATTGGTTCGAGGCAGAGGTGCGCGAGCGCCTGTTGGCACGATTGGCGCGCGAACCTGCCCGCGGGGCGATGCTGTCGCTGGCCGGACAGGTGGAGGACGGTGCCCTGACCCCGTCCGCTGCCGCCGAAGAGTTCCTGCGCGATCACCTGCAAATGAGCTGATCGGGTCGATTCGGCGGGCAACTGTGAAACGGGGGTGTGCAGGACGCGCCGTGATGCCCTCAAAACCCCGGCGAACCCGGCGTTTTTGCAGCGCTGGTGCGGTTTGCGCCAACAGTGTTGCGAAGGACTTGACGAACCCTGCGCATCTGCATATGCACCGTCAGACCAGATTCCGGGCGCCCCCCGAATAACCAAAACGGGCGGCGCCCTTTGATATTGGCGGGTGGGGCATGGTCCCGGCCCCGAGACAATGAGGACGAAACCATGTCGCGTGTTTGCGAACTGACCGGTAAAGGCCCGATGGTTGGCAACAATGTCAGCCACGCCAACAACAAGACCAAGCGGCGTTACCTGCCGAACCTGAATGATGTGACCCTGCAGTCGGAAACGCTGGGTCGTGGCATCAAGCTGCGCATTTCGGCGCATGCTCTGCGTTCGGTCGATCACCGTGGCGGTCTGGACAAGTTCCTTGCCAAGGCAAAAGACGTGGAACTGTCGGACCGCGCGCTGAAGGTCAAGAAAGAAATCATGAAGGCACAGGCCGAAGCCTGATCGCCTTTTGAGGGACAGTGATGACAGCCCCGCGGCTTGCGCCGCGGGGCTGTTTCCTTTTGTCGCTTTGGGCCGGGCCAACAGTGTGGATATATCTGCCTGACGATGCAGGTGTTTCGCGGGTTCATAGGTATTTTCCTTGCGGTCGTTCTGGCCGTCACGGGCCTGTCGGCGGCGCACGCACGCGGCCAGACCGGTCCGGCGGGCAGCATTGTCATCTGCAAGGGCCTGACAGTGGCCACCATTCTGGTGGACGCCGAGGGCCAGCCCGTCGAACAGCCACATATCTGCCCGGACGCGGCATTGGCGCTGTTTGTCGAGACAGGCGAAACGGATCTTCCTGCGGCGATTGCCGTGACATGGCGGGCCGTGGATTGGCCGCAGGCACGCCCGGTACAGGCGCGCGCGGCGGTCATGCACACTTGGGCGCGGGGGCCTCCTGCCTCTCTCTGACAGAAACGAAAACTGACAGAGATACTTGAGGACAAGAGAATGACCCTGAAAACCCTCTTTGCCGGTGCATGTGCGCTGGTGCTTGCAAACCCTGCCTTTGCTGAAATCATCATCACGGATGCCTATGCGCGCAGCTCGGGCCCGGCGGCCAAGGCAGGCGCGGCCTTCATGGTGATCGAGAACACGGGCGACGAGGACGACCGCCTGATCGCCGTAAGCTCGGACGTGGCGGTGCGTGTCGAGTTGCACACCCACAAGGACATGGGGGAAGGCGTGATGCGCATGATGGAAGTCAAGGAAGGCTTTGCCGTGCCCGCCGGTGGGACCCATGCGCTGCAACGCGGCGGCGACCACGTCATGTTCATGGGACTGAAAGGGCCGATGGCGCAGGGCGACACCGTGTCTGTCACCCTGACCTTTGAAAAAGCGGGCGAGATGGTTGTCGACATCCCCGTCGATCTCGAGCGTAAGCCGATGCATGGCATGGGGCATGGCATGGGCCACGGAATGGGTGCCACCAACTGAACCACGTGCCGGGGGGGCGGGCAGGATTGCCTGCCCCCAAAGCGCAATGGGGCCTAGCGGTGCAGCAGGCTGTCCACCCAGCGCGGCACCACATCCGAAGCCGGGCCAATATGATGCTGGCTGAACGCGCGCGAAACCTCGGTGCGCTCCAGGTTCAGTTCCACGGTTTCCGCCCCCGCCATCGCCGCCTCGACCACGAAACCCGCGGCGGGATAGACTTGGCCAGAGGTTCCGATAGCGGCAAAGATCGTGCATTCATGAAGGTGATCGGCGATCTCCTCCATGTGGTAGGGGATTTCTCCGAACCAGACCACATCCGGGCGGGTTGCGGCGGCCTTGCAGGCCGGGCAGAGGTCGCCCGGCTGCATCTCTTGCGGTGCGGTCCAGCGATGGTCGCAAGCCGCGCAGAGCGCGCCCGCGAGGATGCCGTGCATGTGCATCGCCTTTGCGCCCGCCTTCTCATGCAGGCCGTCAACGTTCTGGGTCACAAGGATCACCTCTCCGGGCCAGTCCTTTTGCAGGCGTGCCAGCGCCATGTGGGCGGCGTTGGGGGTGGCCGCAGCCGCCTGCTTGCGCCGCGCGTTGTAGAACCCGTGGACCAGTGCGGGATCGCGGGCAAAGCCTTCGGGCGTCGCCACGTCTTCGATCCGGTGCCGCGCCCACAGCCCGCCTTCGTCCCGGAATGTGCCCAGCCCGCTTTCTGCGGACAGGCCAGCGCCGGTGAGGATGACGATCTTGTCGCCCATGTGTCGATCCTTGCCCTGTTCCCTTCTGGCCGCTAGGACCCGGTCATGCGCCATCGTATCCTCTTTGTCTGTCTCGGCAATATCTGCCGCTCTCCTTCTGCCCAAGCCGTCGTGCGCGCCAAGGCCCGTGCGCGGGGGCTGGACCTGCACCTTGACAGCGCCGGCACTGGTGCATGGCATGTCGGAGAACCGCCCTACGGTGCGATGCAAAAGGCGGCGAGGGCGCGCGGGTACGAAATGTCGGACCTGAGAGCGCGGCAGGTTACGATCGAGGATTTCAACCGGTTTGATCTGATCGTGGCGATGGACGGTCAGAACCTGGACGACCTGAAGGATCTAGCCGCCGGGACGGGCCAAGCAGGGCTATGCCTGATGACGGATTTTGCGCCGGATACTGGTGCGACCCATGTGCCCGATCCCTATTACACGCGCGATTTCGACGGAACGCTTGATCTGATCGAACGCTGTGCGGACGGCTTGCTGGATCAGTTGTAAAGCCGCCGCGCCAGAAGCCAGGCCAAAGGGGCGGCGGCCACGAACCCTGTGGCGGCAGCGATGAGGATCGGTGTCAGCGTGCCGAACCCCGCCACCAGCACTATGATGATGAATGTTCCGGCCAGCGAGGTCGAAATCAACGAATAGAACAGGCTGGCGAGTCGAAACATGATGGTCTCCGGCGGTGCTGGTTTGCGCGACACATAGGCTCAGGCGCATGCGTTATCCTTGATCTGGGTCAGCCGCCGCTTGATCGGGCCGGGCGATTCCCGCTATTTTCGCGGCAAGAAATTTCACCCAACTGGATAGACCATGCGCAAATTTGCTTTCCTTTCCGTATGCGCCCTTGCCTTGGCGGCCTGTGATCCCACGACCTATATCGCCCAAAGCAGCCGCGCCGATGCGCCCGAAATCTCTTGTCTGACGCAGCCAAAGGGCGGCTGCGTTTTCAGTCAGTCCCCCTTGCGGGTGCTGGACGAACCCGTCGAGATCCCCAAGCGCCCGTACAAGTTCTTTCCGACGGCTGAACCGCTGAACTTTGTCGATGCCAAAGGCGGGCAATGGAACGCTCCGCCGCGGACGCTGACCGACGGGGCCTCGATCCCCAAGATCTTTGTCAGTATTGTCGGGGACCCCACTTCGCCCGAGTTCATCAATGCCGCCGCCGTGCATGATGCCTATTGCGGCATCGGCAACGAGGACGGCCCGATGTACCACCGCGCCAAGTGGGAGGACGTGCACGTCATGTTCTATGACGGGCTGATCGTCGGCGGCACGCCCGAGATCCGCGCCAAGATCATGTTCGCCGCGGTTTGGCTGGGCGGCCCCCGCTGGAAGGATCCGACCGGCGGGGTGGTGTCGACGCAGGGGCAGGGAGGCGGGCGCGGTGTCGCCTACGTCAACCCGATGGACCGTGTTCCGGTCCGCGAGAAACAGGCCGCGATGCGCCGCGTCAAAAGCTATATCGAGGGGACGCGTCCGCCGTTGCCTCGTCTGATCCGATACCTCCGCGTGGTAGAGGCGCAACTGGTGCAGGCGACCTTCCCCAACGCGCTGAACGACGATTACGTCGATGCGGCCTATGAGGAATACGGCTATGGCGACTATGGTTATTCCTTCGTCGACCCGGGAATGACGGGCGGTCTGACTGATCCGGCGGCGGGTTTGACCAGCCCCTGAGCAGGCAGGAGATAGCGGCGCGGGGGATGATCCGGATCAAGGTCGTTTGCCGCGCGGCGCGATAGGCTTCGGCGATCCCAGACGATCCCGGAGGAGCATATGATCACGCTGGACGATATCGAGGACATGACCTGCCTGACACGCGACGAGATCGAGGCGGTCGCCGAACATGACCACCTGCCCGAGGTCAATGCGTCATGTCTTGCCGAATACCTCATGCAGCAACACCACGGCGCGGCGAAGGTCCAGCAGATGATCTGTGAGGACATCCGCGAGGCGCTGCACCGGGGCGACAAGGAACACGCAAAAGACCTGTACGGGGTCTTGCATCACTTCCTGAAAGAGCACCCCGAGGCGGCGCGTGGTGCGCCCGCCTAAAGCGGCCGATCCCGTGACCGATCAGGGGCAGACGTAGACGATGGTCAACCCCGGTGCAGCCAGCGAGAGTTCATAGCTCACGCCGACTTCGCCTTGAAACGGCACGGGGCTGGGTTCGCTGCTGGGGGCGGGGCCGGGCAGGGTGGCACCGTTGCTGGCCCGGATCTGAACCTGCCCCGGCCCAAGGTTGTAGAGCGTCCACGTGTGGGTTGGCGACAGCAGGGCGATCCCCTGCTGGGGGCTGTTCAGGTCATGGCCAATACACTCACCCGGTTCCTGCGCGACAAGTGCAGCGGGCAGGGCGGCAAGGCATATGGCGAGTCGGATCAGGTGCATGAGGCCGGGAGATTAGTCGCTTGCCCACGGGGCGCAAAGCGGCAAAGCGTCCGTTTGGTTTCGCCCCTTGGGGCGCAGTTCGATGGAATTTACGCCCAGGGCTTGGACGGTGGCTGTCTTCAGGCTGGCGGGCAGCAAGGTTGTGGCACGAAGGCCCCAACCTTTACCTTTACCTTTACCGGATAAACCAAGGTCGATCGGTGCTCACTCATCCATCTTGAGTGCCGAGATAAACGCTTCTTGCGGAATCTCGACCTTGCCGAACTGGCGCATCTTCTTTTTGCCCGCTTTCTGCTTTTCCAGCAGCTTTTTCTTACGCGTCGCGTCGCCGCCGTAGCATTTTGCGGTCACGTCCTTGCGTAGGGCGGACAGGGTCTCACGTGCGATGACCTTGCCGCCGATGGCCGCCTGAATCGGGATCTTGAACATCTGGCGCGGGATCAGGTCCTTGAGCTTGGCGCACATGGCGCGTCCACGCATCTCGGCCCGGTCGCGGTGGACCATCATCGACAGCGCGTCCACAGGTTCGTCGTTCACAAGGATCTGCATCTTGACGAGGTTGTCCTCGCGGTAGCCTTCGAGTTGGTAGTCGAAGGACGCATAACCTTTGGTGACAGATTTCAGACGGTCGTAGAAATCAAAGACCACCTCGTTCAGCGGCAGGTCATAGACCGCCATGGCACGCGTGCCTGCATAGGTCAGGTCCATCTGGATGCCACGGCGATCCTGACAGAGCTTCAGAACGTCGCCAAGGTATTCGTCCGGCACAAGGATCGTCGCCTTGATGCGGGGTTCTTCGATACGTTCGATCTTGGACGGGTCCGGCATGTCTGCCGGGTTGTGCAGGTCGATCTTTTCGCCATCGCGCATGAAGACGTGATAGATCACGCTGGGCGCGGTTGTGATCAGCTCGATGTCATATTCGCGTTCGATCCGGTCGCGGATCACCTCAAGGTGCAGCAGGCCGAGGAAACCGCAGCGGAAGCCGAAACCAAGGGCGGCGCTTGTTTCCATCTCGTAGCTGAAAGAGGCGTCGTTCAGCGCCAGTTTCTCGATCGCGTCGCGCAGGTCTTCGAATTCCGCGGAATCGACCGGGAAGAGCCCGCAGAACACAACCGGGATCGAGGGTTTGAAGCCCGGCAGCGGCTTTTCGCAGGGTTTCTTGTCGTGGGTGATCGTGTCGCCGACCTTGGTGTCGCGCACCTGTTTGATCGAGGCGGTGAGAAATCCGATCTCACCCGGGCCAAGCTCGTCGACATTCTGCATGGCGGGGCGGAAGACGCCGATGCGGTCGACGCCGTATTTCGCGCCGGTCTGCATCATGCGGATGTTGTCGCCCTTCTTCAGCACGCCGTCCATGATGCGCACAAGGACGACAACGCCAAGGTAGGGATCATACCACGAGTCGACCAGCATCGCCTTGAGCGGCGCGTCACGGTCGCCGCCGTGAGGCGGGGGCAGACGCTTGACGATAGCTTCGAGCACGTCCGGGATGCCGATACCGGTCTTGGCCGAGATCAGGCAGGCGTCCGAGGCGTCAATGCCGATCACATCCTCGATCTGTTCGGCCACGCGTTCGGGTTCGGCGGCGGGGAGGTCGACCTTGTTGAGCACCGGAACGATCTCGTGGTCCGCCTCGATAGCGGTATAAACGTTGGCCAGCGTCTGCGCCTCGACCCCTTGGGAGGCGTCGACCACCAGCAGCGAACCTTCGACCGCACGCATCGAGCGGGAAACCTCGTAGGCAAAGTCGACGTGCCCGGGGGTGTCGATCAGGTTGAGCACATATTTTTCACCGTCCTGCGCCGTGTAGTCGATGCGGACGGTGTTGGCTTTGATCGTGATGCCGCGTTCCCGTTCGATATCCATCGCGTCGAGCAGCTGCTCTTTCATGTCGCGGTCGGACACGGTGTTCGTGGACTGGATCAGCCGGTCGGCCAGGGTGGATTTCCCGTGGTCGATATGGGCGACGATCGAGAAGTTGCGGATGTGCGAAAGGGGTGTGCTCATGTCCCGCGATATGCTGCGGAATAGGGGTTTGGTCAAGTGGGCATGGAGGTTTGCCGGTATGACGCGGCAATCATCACTGCGCGATGAGGGCGGGCCTTGGGCGGTGGCGGGACCGGTTCAGAACTCGCGCCGGAGTGGTTCGTTTGCCGCCCAGGCCTTGCGGTCCATGATGTAAGGTGTTTCGCCGAAATCCACGGCCCAGGTTTCGACGATGAATTCCTGACCGGTGTCTGTCTGAAAGATAGATGCCACCGTGTGTGTCCAGAATTCGCGGGTCATAAAGCCGAGGGTGACGCGCTGTCCGGGGCGGTGAAAGCGCAACAGGCCCGCGTCGTCCAGCATTTTGAGATAGACAGCGGTGTTCACCATCTCGTCGACGCAATCCTGTGCCTTGACGCCCAGTTGCAGCGTCGAACCGGCCTTGTCGCTGTCGTAGCCGGTCTTGTGGCCGACGATGACCTCAAGCCGGCGCAGGGTTTCTGCCAGGGCGCGGCGCTCAGCCTTGGCAGAACGGGGAAATGAGGCAAGCGGGGCTTTCGCCTGCCTCCATTCCGCCGGTGCCAGCGACACGGGAACGCGCTTGTTGCAGTTGTGACTGCCGCAGATCTGAAAGGCCGCCGGTCGCGGATCACTGACGCCAAAGCTCATCCTTGCGCGTTCCAGATCTCCGCCGCTGACGTCACAGCCGACGAGCGCGACGAAACCGGCAAGCAAAAACAGGCGGGCGGACCAAGACATGAGCCGTTCCTTTTCTGACCGTGGGCTGCCTTGCAAATCAGGTGCCGCAGGGCAATGGCGGGATTTGTGGCATCTGTGCAGTTGTGGGGTCATGGCAACAGGCGCGCGCTGTCGGTTGCGCATTCGGAAACCCACCGTTTACCTTGATGCGCCTAATGTCCCCGCGGATAAAAACGGGGGCAGGATATGGCGAGGGTCGAAACCACGCTGGCGCGGGCCAGGGCACATGAACGCAAGGGGGATGCCGGGCAGGCGCGCGCATTGTGCCGCGATGTGCTGGCGCGGTATCCCGGCAATGCCAAGGCGCGGACCTTGATTGCGCGCCTGCCCGAACATGCTCCACCGCAAGAGGTGCTGGACCTCTTGGTCAAGGCTCACAAGGCCGGGCATACGGTTCTGGTTGCCGAAGAGGCGGGGCGGCTGTTGCCCGTCTATCCCGAAAGCTATGTTCTGTGGCAAATCCACGGCGGCGTTTTGCTGGAGCTTGGTGCCTTTGCCGAGGCAGAGCAATCGCTGGCGCGCGCCGCGGAACTGCGCCCGGACCTGCCCGAAGCGTGGGTCAATCATTCCGTCGCCCTGCGCGCTACGGGTCGCATGGAAGAGGCCGAAAGCGCCGCCCGCACCGCCTTGCGCCTGGCCCCCGCGCATTTGGGGGCAAAGATGGAACTGGCGGCCGTTCTGGCGGATCGGGGCAATCTGCCAGAGGCTGCCGGCCTGTGCGATGAGGTGATCGCGGCCTCGCCCGATGTTGCCGTGGCCCACAACATTCTTGGCGTGGCGGCCTATGAACAAGGCGATTTTGCCAAGGCAGAGGAAAGCTATCGGCGTGCGGTCGCGATTGCGCCCGCTTTCGCCGAGGCGCATCGCAACCTTGCAGCGATCAAACGGTGGGACGGCGCGGATGCCCATTTGCGCCAGATGCGCGCCCTGTACGACGACCCGGCGCAGTCGCCAATGGATCGGGCGCGCATCTGTTTTGGCCTCTTCGACGCCTATGACAAACTGGGGCAGCCCGACCGTGCATGGCCTTTTCTTGAAGAGGGCAACGCCCTGCGCAAGGCAATGATGGGCTATGATATCGCGCAGGATGATGCGCTGTTTGAAAGGCTTGCGGATCTGGAGGTGCCGGCGCTGTGCGAGGTTCCTTCGCCCCCGGTGGTGCCGATCTTTATCCTTGGAATGCCGCGATCCGGCACAACCGTGACAGAACAGATCATCTCGGCGCATCGCGACGTGGCCGGGGGTGGCGAACTGCCTTACCTTGCCGATCTGGCCCGGCGGTTCCTGACCGGCGATCCCGTGACGCCAGAGGCCTTGCAGGACCTGCGGGACACCTATCTGTCGCGGCTTGCGGAACTGTCCGGGGGCGCGCGCTATGTCACCGACAAGATGCCGCATAACTTCTGTTTCCTGCCGCTGATCTGCGCGGCCTTCCCCGAGGCGCGGATCGTCCATGTGGTTCGGGATGCGGTCTCGGTCTGCTGGTCCAACCTGCGGCAGTATTTTACCGCGCAATCGCTGGGCTATTGCTATGATCTGGAGGATGTCGTGGCCTATTACGGGCTGTATCAAGACTGGACCGCGCGATGTGAGGCGGATTGGCCGGGGCGTGTGCAGCGGTTGGATTATGGCGGTCTGACCGAAGCCCCGACGCAGGAAATACAGGCGCTGATTTCGGAACTCGGGCTTGCGTGGGACGATGCCTGTCTTGCGCCTCAGGACAACCGGCGGCGGGTGCATACGGCCTCGGCCGGGCAGGTGCGGCAACCGCTCTACAAGGCGCGCAAGGATGGCTGGCCCCCCTATGCGCCATGGGTGGCCGAGGCCTTTGGCCGTTTGCACGAGGTTTCTTGAAGCGGCGCGCGGTTTGGCGCATGATACGCTCGAGGGCAGAGCCGGTTCAGACGGAAAATCCGCGGCCGGTCAACGAGAGACAGGTAATTATGAAGCAAGCGGTAATTCTGGCTGCCTGCCTTGGGCTGGCGGCATGTGGCGGCGGAAATTCCTCCAAGCGGTCCTATGGCGCGCCGCAGGTGCGGATCAGTTCGGGCCCCATCGCGGACGCCTGCGTCGCCGCCGGGCGGCAAGGGGCAACGCGGCGGCTGTGCGGTTGTGTGCAGGGCGTGGCGGATCGGGATCTTTCGGTTTCGGATCAACGCCTGGCGGTGACCTTCTTTTCGGACCCGCATCGCGCGCAGGAAATCCGCCAGTCGGACAATCCCCGGAACGAGGCGTTCTGGCAGCGCTACAAGGCCTTTGCCGCCCGCGCAGAACAGGTCTGTCGCGGGCAATAGGCGGTGGTCAGGCGACCTTGGCCTGCGCCACGATCCGCGCGACAAGACAATCGAGGCTATCGGTCCAGGCGACGTCCTGCGGCAGCAGCGGGGCGGCCAGTGACAGTTCCGTGCAGGCGATCAGGATGTGATCGGTGCGTTCCTGTAGCCGCCGGGCCTCTTCGGTCAGCGCGGGCAGGATCTGTTGCGCGGTCGCGCCGGCCTTGATGGCGCGGATCATCCCTAGCAGCGGCGCGTCGTCGGGGGGCGCGGTAAAAGGCGCGTCAAGGTAATGATCGAAGACGCCGGTCAGCCGCGTGGCTGGAGAAGCAAGGATGCCGATCCGCCCCTTGTCCGACAGCGCCTTTGCGGTGGCCGAGAGCATGTCGATAAAGGGCAGGTCGGTCGCGGCCCGGATGCCCGCCGCATAGTGATGCGCGGTGTTGCAGGGCATGGCCAGCGCCGTGGCGCCCGCTGACTCAAGATCGCGGGCCATGGCCTGCAAGGCGGGCAGGGGTGAGGGGCCGGTGCCGTCGATCAGCGCGGCGATGCGCGAAGGCACCGCCGGGTTCTGATGCACGATCAGCGGCACATGATCGGCGTCATCCTGCGCCGGCACCGCGTCCAGCACTTTTTGCATCAGCAGGATGGTGGCCTGTGGCCCCATCCCGCCAAGGATTCCTACAGGCCTCATGCCCGCGATTTCACGTCGAATGCATGGGTGTAGCCGGTCAGGCCGATGGCGCCGCCGGTGTGCAGGAACACCACGCGTTCGTGGCTTTTGAAATGGCCCTTGCGGATCAAGTCGATCAGCCCGGCCGCGCCTTTGGCGGAATAGACCGGGTCCAGCAGGATCGCCTCATGGCGGGCAAAGAGGTCGATCGCCTCCAGCGTGCTTTCGGCGGGAATACCATAGCCGTCACCGACGTAATCGGTATTGGCCACAACGTCTTCGCGCGCAACGACACCGGGGCAGCCCAGTTTCTCGGCGGTCTTCACGGCTAGGTTGAAGACGTTCTCCTCTTGCTTGGGTTTGGGCGCGCGCACGCCGATTCCCAACAGGGGAATGTCAGCGTTCATGGCCTTCAACCCGGTGATCAGCCCGGCCTGCGTCCCGGCCGAGCCGGTGGCATGGACGATGTGATCGACGCGCAGCCCGGTTTCGACAAACTGGTTCAGCATCTCAAGCGCGCAGTTGACATAGCCCAGCGCGCCGGTGGCATTCGATCCGCCGCCGGGGATCGTGTAGGCGCGCTTGCCCTTGGCGCGCATATCTTCGGCCACGGCCTCCATCTCGGCGTTCATGTCCAGATCGGGGCCGCGATGTTCGATCGAGGCGCCATGCAGCACGTCCAGAAGAACGTTGCCGTTGTAGCGATAGTTTTCGTGGTTATAGCCGGTGCGGTCCTCCAGCAGGATATGGCATTCCATCCCCAGCTTGGCGGCGGCCGCGGCGGTCTGGCGGGCATGGTTCGACTGGGTTGCGCCCTGCGTCAGGACAACGTCTGCGCCCTGTTCCATGGCCTCTGCCATGAGGAATTCCAGTTTGCGGGTCTTGTTTCCGCCTGTTGACAGACCGGTGCAATCGTCGCGTTTTATCCAGATTTCCGGACCGCCCAACAATTCGCTAAGGCGGGGCAGGGGTTCCAGCGGGGTGGGCAGATGGGCAAGGCGGACACGGGGGAACTTGGCAAGATTCATGATTCAACTTTCATTGGCAACGCAGGCGCGTGGAGAGAGGTTGGCCAGCCGCGCTTCGGCGGTCAAGGCGTGACCGGTCATGCCCTCGGCGCGGGAAATGACCGAGGTGGCACGGGCAAGGGCGGGCAGGGCCTCGCCTTCGGCCCTCTGCCATGTGACGGTTTTCAGGAACTTGTGCACCGACAGCCCACCAGTGTAGCGCGCGGCCCCGCCAGTGGGCAGCACGTGGTTGGGCCCCGAGGCCTTGTCACCAAAGGCCACCGTGGTGTTCGGGCCAAGGAACAGCGAGCCGTAGGCATTCAGCCGCGCGTTCCACCACGGCAGGTCTGCGCATTGGACATGCAGGTGTTCGGGCGCATAGCGGTCGGCCTCGGCGGCCATTTCCTCACGGCTGTTGCAAAGAAGGATTTCGCCCATCGCCTCCCATGCTTGCAGCGCGGTCGCACCGTTGTCCCCGCCGATCAGTGCGCAGGTTTTCGGCATGATTTCGGCCACCCGGCGGGCCAGAGGTTCGTGATCCGTCACCAGCCAGCAGGGCGAGGTCGGCCCGTGTTCGGCCTGTCCGGCAAGATCCAGCGCGACAAGCTCGGGGTCGGCGGTGGCATCCGCGACAATCAGAACGTCGGTCGGTCCGGCGAACATGTCGATGCCGACGGGACCAAAAAGCTGTCGCTTGGCTTCGGCCACATAGGCGTTGCCCGGTCCCGCCAGCACGTCGGCGGCAGGGGTGCCAAACATGCCAAAGGCCATGGCCGCGATGCCCTGAACGCCGCCCAGGGTCAGGATCGTGTCAGCCCCGGCGAGATGCATGGTGTAGAGCGTTGCCGGGTCAATCCCCAGCGCCGTTCCATCCGGGCCGCGACGTGGCGGGGCGCAGGCGGTGACATGCGGCACGCCCGCCGCGCGGGCCGTGGCAATGGTCATCAGCGCCGAGGCGATATGCGCGTACCGCCCGCCCGGCACGTAACAACCAGCCGCCGAGACCGGCAGGCATTTCTGTCCAGTGGTCAGTCCGGGATGAAGTTCGAGTTCGAAATCCTGCACCGATTGCCGCTGCGCCTCGGCAAAGCGACGGATGTTGTCATGCGCATAGTCCAAGGCTTGTTTCAGGGCGTCGGGCACGTGGCGACCTGCTTCGCGGGCCATGTCCGGCGGCACGGTGATTTCGCCGGTCCAGCCGTCTAGGCGCCGGGCATAATCCCGGGCGGCTTCCTCGCCGCCGGTTTTCAGCCGGGCAAGCATGATCTGGACGGTATCTGAGATGTCCGCCTGAGAGGCGGGCGGCAAGCCGGGAGCGGATTTGATCAGGCGGGACATGTGTTTTCCTTGACGGCGGCGGATAGGTTCACAAAAACGGAAACTGTGACCTCGGGAGATCTGTGATGTTGATGAAGGGTGTGACGCTTCGAGGGCTTGAGGTCTTCGAGGCGCTGGCAGAGACGGGGTCGGTGGCCAAGGCAGCCGAGGTGACAGGGCTGAGCCAACCCGCCGTCAGTCAGCAAATGCGCAATCTCGAGGCGGCGCTGGGCGTGGATCTTGTGGATCACGGACGTCGCCCGATGCGGCTGACCCCGGCGGGCCGGTCGTTCCTGCAACGTACGCAGGCAGTGCTGCGGCAATTGCGGCTGGCGCAGAACGAACTGACGGTTATGGATCTGACCCATCTCAGCACGCTCAGCCTTGGCGTGATCGACGATTTCGACAATGATCTGACGCCGCGGCTTGTCACCATCCTTGCCGAAAGCATGACGCGCTGCCGGTTCAAGCTGATCACCGCGCCCAGCCATGAGATCTCGGCCGAGATCAAGGCGCGGCGCTTGCATCTCGCGATTGCCGCCAGCAGCGGAGAGGTGATGGAGGGGATCGTGGAATATCCTTTGGTCCGAGACCCTTACATCCTCGTTTGCGCCAAGGGGGCGGCAGAGGCCGCAGGGGGAGTAGAGCCGTTGATGCGCAGTCTGCCGATCCTGCGCTACGACCGCGCCCAGTTGATCGGTCGCCAGATCGAGGCGCATCTTGCGCGGCAAAAGCTGGAATTTGCAGAGCGTTTCGAAATTGGCGCGCACCTGTCGTTGATGACACTGGTGGCGCGGGGCATGGGCTGGGCGATCACCACGCCGCTGGGCTACATGCGGGCGGGGCGCTATCACGACCAGATGGAGGCGCATCAGGTCCCCTTCAAACCCTTTTCGCGCACCATTTCCCTGTTCGCGGGCACCGATTGGGCCGACCGTGTTCCGCGCGACGTGGCGCGAACCACGCGGATGCTTGTCGGGGACATGGTCATCGGCCCCGCGCTTGCGCAGCTGCCCTGGCTGGAGGGCGAATTGAGGGTGATGGAAAACTGAGCGGCCACCCCAAAGGCGTGCGCCCAGCGTGCAGACCTGTCGCATAAGGCCAGATTGCCCTGCGGGCACGGCCTGTCCATGCTCAACTGGCGGTTTTCGGAAGGGAAAGCTGAACCTTCCGAAAACGTGAAACTGTGAAGGCGCGCGATCCCAGGGGCGGGCTTATGCCACGCGGTCAACCGTCGCCGACATGATCGAGAAACGCCCGGACAGAGGCTTCGAATCCACGCGCGTCATCCGCATGCAGCCAGTGACCCGCCTTTGGCATCTTTGCGAACCGTGCCCGTGGAAAGAGTTCACGGATGCGGGGGCGATGTTCAGGCAGCACATAGTCGGACTGGCCGCCGGAAAGGAACAGAGCCGAACCCTGGTATTGGCCCTCGACCTCGGGAAAGCCGAGGATCTTGGGCATCTCGGCCGCCAGCGTGTCAAGGTTCAGCTTCCACCGCTTTTCCTTGAGATCCAGCGATTGGGTGAAAAAGCTTTGCAGGGTCGGGTCGGGCACATGTTTGGCCAGCTGCGCCACCGCGTCCGACCGTTTTTCGACCTGAGACAGGTCAACCGCGCGCATCGCCTCGATGAATTGCATCTGGCTGTGGCTGTAGGCGACCGGGGCAATGTCCGCGACCAGCAGGGAGGCGACCTTTTCGGGATGGGTCAGCGCAAGCACCATCGCGCTTTTGCCGCCCATGGAATGACCGACAACATGGGCCCTGCTGCCATGCGCGTCGATGACCTCGGCCAGATCGTTGGCAAGGTCAAAGTACGAATGGCTGTCGGTCCGGGGGCTGTCACCGTGGTTGCGCATGTCCGGCGTCAGCACGTGCCAGCGATCGGCAAGCCGCTTGCCGATCACACCCCAGTTGCGACCGGACCCGAACAATCCGTGGACAATGACAAGAGGAAGCCCGCCGGGCGTGCCATGAGAAAGTGTATTCAACATGTCCCGAGTCATACGCCGCCCCGGCCACAAGGGCCAGAGGGCGCAGGCCCCGGTCAGTCGTCGCGCATTTCGGTGCCGCGCAGGCGCAGGAACAGGCTTTGTTCGTCGTCGTTGCGGAAGAACGGGACGGAACTGGGCGGGGTGGCGTCAGTCGCCCGCGCCGCGACCTCTGCCAGAACGACCTCGGTGATGAAGGGAAGGTCGAAGTTGCGGATCTCATCCACGGCGATCCATTGCAGGTGCGAAAGCTCGTCCGCGGCGGCGTCGAAATCGTCGAGGTCGGAAACCAGTTCATCGGCGTCCAACAAGAAGAACCGCGCATCAAAGCGGCGCGGGCGGCCCGGCGGGGTGATGGCGCGAAAGATGAATTGCAACGCATCCGCCGAGGGGCGGTGCCCGGTGCCGGCGAATTCAAGCCAGTCTTCGGGGATCGAATCAGGCCAGGGCGCAGGCACCCCAAGGATCTGGCCGGTTTCTTCCCACAGTTCGCGCACGGCGGCAGCGGCCAGCGCGTCGGCGATGCCGGGGGCGGCATCTTCGGACAGGCGCGCCGCGCAAAGCGGTGCCAGCGGCCGGGCCAGCGGGACGCTGGCGTCCGCCGCATCCACAGCGCCGCCCGGAAACACGAATTTATTGGGCATGAAGGCCGCCTTGGCCCCCCGTTGCCCCATCAGAACCCGCGGCCGCGTGGCCCGGTCACGCAGGACCACCACGGTGGCCGCGTCTCGGATTGCTGTCTTGTCGATAGGTTTTTCGATCGTGTCACTCATGCCGCACCCTCAGTTTGGGGGTGCGAATCCATGCATCCCACGTGCCCATTGGAAGGCCACGATCACCCCTTTCAATCGGGGCAGAAGATAGAGCGAGAGCGCGACACAGCCAACGCCAAAGATCGTGAAAAGCACCAGCGGGTCAGGGCGCCACGTGGTAAAGACAAACATCAGCAAGGGCGCCATCAGGTGGCCGACGATCAGGATCGTCAGGTAAGCCGGGCCGTCGTCGGCACGGTGGTGGTGCAATTCCTGTCGGCAGACCGGGCAATGATCGCGCACGGTCAGATAACCCGTGAGCATCGGTCCCGTACCGCAGTTCGGACAGCGACGCCGCCATCCACGCCAGAGCGTCGGCCAAAGCTCGTCCTGCTCTTGCGCGTCCCGTGTATCAACCATGTTCATCCTCGCGTTTCAAAGCCTCAAGATGGCTGCGGGGGGCTTTGGTCGGAAGGGTGCAAACTGTCCTTGCGTCTGGATGTCACAGATCACGCGGGCGTGATCCAAACGCACAAATTTTTTGCGACGGAACCCGCGTGCTGCCCCGTGATAGCCTGCAGAGACGCCCGAGGCAGGGCGGCTTGGACAACCAAGAAGAACCTCTGGAAGGACAAGACAATGAACAAGACTGCACTTTTGATCTCTGGCGCGCTGGTCGTCGTGATGGGAACTGCCGGGATCGCCTCGGCCAAGGGCATGGGCCATGATGGTCAAGGTCCGCGTGGGGCCTTCATGCAGGAAATGTTCGCTCAGATCGATGCGGACGGCGATGGCAAGATCACCAAGGAAGAAATGGAAGCCTTCAAGACGGCCCGTTTCGAAGCGGCCGATACCGACGGCGACGGCAAGCTGTCGTACGAAGAACTCGGTGCGGTCCGGGATGCCCGCCGCGTCGAGCGTGCGCAGAAGATGGTCGAGCGACTGGACACCGATGGTGATGGCCTGCTGAACGCCGATGAACTGGCAGCGGCGCGCCCCGGTCGCGAAGGACGTGGTCCCGAGGCGATGTTCGACCGTCTGGATGCGGATGGGGACGGCGCGCTGACGCTGGAAGAAATCCAGTCGGCCAAGGCCATGCGCAAGGGCGGCAAGCACCGCTTTGGCGGCCACGGCCACGAGCAGGGCCATCGCGGCGGCAAGGGGTTCCCCTTCTTCGGCGCCCCCGACATGTCGGACGACGGCTGATGAAATGCGCCGGGCGGCGGTTTGCGCCGCCCGGACCGTTGCAAGCGGCCACGCGCCGCGTTAGCGCGGAACAATGGACGGGACATGCCTTTTGAAGCCATGAGCGCGGCTGCGGACGAAGACCTTCTGGCGGAATATGCCGCCGGCGACGCCAACGCGGCTCGCGCGCTGACACAACGTCTGGCGCCGCGGGTGTTTTCGCACGCGATGCGGATGCTGGGCGGCGACCGGGCCGAGGCCGAAGACGTGGCGCAAGAGGCGCTGTTGCGGCTTTGGCGTGCGGCCCCCGCGTGGCGGACCGGTGAAGCCAAGGTTTCAACCTGGCTTTATCGGGTGACGGCGAATCTGTGCATCGACCGCATTCGGCGGCGTCGCACAGGGCCGGATCTGGATGCGGTTCCCGAACCGGTGGACGAGGCACCCTCGGCGGCGGCCGGAATGCAACAGCAGGCACGCGCGGAGGCCTTGCAAGGGGCGCTGGACAGCCTGCCGGACCGGCAGCGGCAGGCGGTGATCCTGCGGCACATCGAGGGGCTGTCCAACCCCGAGATCGCCGAGATCATGGACATCGGCCCGCGCGCGGTGGAGAGTCTCGTGGCGCGGGGCAAGCGGGCTTTGGAGGCGGCGTTGATCGGGCGCCGCGCAGAACTGGGATATGAAGACGATGACTGAGCGCAAGGACTATCCGAACGATCCGGCACTTGCGGGGGCCGAACAGGGCGACACCGCGCTGGAGTCGTTCTTTGCCGCCGCGCGCGCAGAGACCCCGCAACCCGGCGGCGATTTCCTCGCCCGGATGGAGGCGCAGGCGCTGGCCGAACAACCAAGGCCACAAGCGGATCAAGAGGTGATCGCGGTGCGGCGTCCCGGTATGCTGCGCCAGTTGCGCGATGCTTTGGGCGGCTGGGTTGGCGTCACCGGTCTGGTCACCGCCTGCGCGGCCGGGATCTGGATCGGGGTGAACCCGCCGGACAGTCTTTCGGTCATCTGGGGCGGCGACGCCGCTTCGCTTGGAACCCTCGGGGTCGATCCGCTCAGCGGTTTTGACCTTGCTTTGTTGGAAGGCTGAACCATGGCAGCTGAGACGGAAAAGAAGTCCCGGACAGGGCGCTGGCTGCGCGTGATGCTGTTCGTGTCGCTGGCGCTGAACCTTCTGGTTATGGGGGCGGTTGCCGGTTTCGTGGTCAAGGGGCCGCCAAGCCCGCGCGGTGACCGGAGCGATCCGGTTCTGCCCTACACGCGCGCCTTTGACGAGGAACAGCGGCGCGCATTGCGCCGCGCCTTGTGGCGGTCGTTTCCCAAGGATGGCAGCGTCCGTGCGGCTTATCTGGCCGATTACCAGCAGGCCTTGGGGATCCTGCGCAGCGATCCGTTCGATCGCGAGGCCTTGGCGGCCTTGCTGACCGCGCAATCCGAGCGCGGTGCCGAGGCGCGGCTCCGCGGTCAGGAAGTGTTGATGACCTTCCTAGGAGAGTTGAGCGCGGACGAACGCAAGGCCTATGCTGACCGGCTGGAAGAAGAGCTGGACAAGATGCGGCATCGCAAGCGGACGCATGACGACGGCAAGGGCGGGCACCACAAACCGCGTGACGTCAAGAACTGAGCCCCGAGCCGCTCCGGTTCAGGTGAGGCCGGCCCTGCGGGGGCGGCCTTCTTCTTTTTCGTCGCGCGGTTGGGGCGGTTTGGCCGTCTGGCCGGCACGCGGGGTAAAAGGACGAACCGTGTCGGCCATCACCACCGTATTGCGGCCCTTGTTCTTGGCCGCATAAAGCGCCTCATCCGCGCGTTCGATCAGGTCGAGCGGGCTGACATCATGACCGGGGCGCCCGATGGCGACACCGATGGACAGGGTCACGGTCAGTTGCGTGCCATCTGGCAAGGTCACCGGCTGGCGCGACATGATCCGGCAAAGGCGTTCTGCCGTCCTTTTTGCGGCGGTCCGGTCGGCGTCGGGCATGGCGACAAGGAATTCTTCGCCCCCCCAGCGCGAGATCAGGTCGGCGGCGCGCAGATTGTCCTTGAGCCGTTGCGCAAGCGTGACCAGAACCGCGTCTCCGGCGGCATGGCCGTAGCTGTCATTCACCTGTTTGAAATAATCCAGATCCGCAAGCAGCAGAGCATAGGGCCGTTTTTGGCGGTTCGCCCGGTCGGCCAGGCGCGAGACATGCGGCACCGCGTAACGGCGGTTGTACAATCCGGTCAACGGATCGCAGACCGCTGCCTGCAATCCGTCGCGCATGTTTGCGCGCAACCGGTCGTTTGTCCGTTTCCGTTCCACCTGTTTTTTCAGGCGGATCGCCAATTCGTCCAGATCCAGCCCCGAGTCGAGCAGGTCATTGGCTCCCATATCCAGCGCGCTTGCGGCCTCGCGCTGATGGTTTGGCTGTGCGATATAGATCAGCGCGGAATGGCGGGTGTTCCGGCTGGCCCGTAACTGAGGCAGCAGGGTCAGCGCCTCTCCGGTGCCGCCCGGAGGTTCGGCGACCACGACCACATCCGGGGCGGGTGTTTGTTCGCGCAGCGCGTCCTCTGGATCGACAACCTCGATCCGGTCGGGAATACGCGCGGCCAGACCTTCGTTCAGCAAACGTGTTTCCGGCAGGCGCGGGGGCGAGACGAGCCGCACAAGGCCCGGTCTGACAAATTCAGCCCCCTGTTCCGCCAGCCCAAGCGCGCGCTGTGTGTCGTCGCGCAATTGCAGCTCGGCCTCGGCATCGCGCGCCCGCAAGAGTGAGCGCAGGCGCGCCAGCATCACAAGGTCGTCAATCGGGCGGGTCAGGACATCATCCGCCCCGGCCGCCAATGAGGCCAGCCGTTCGCCCGGGTCATCTTCGCCATGCAGGACCACGACCGGAATGCGAATGCTGAGCGGCATTTCGTTGATGGCCGCGCACAGCGCACGACCGGTCATGTCGGGCAGTTCTGTCGCCGTAATCACCAGATCCGGAGAGACCTTGCGCAGCATGGAGAGGGCGGTTGACCCACAGTCCGCCTGTATGACTTCGTAATAGGCGGCAGACAGTTTCACACGCAGGATAATGCGGTTCGTCGGAACCGAATCTACTATCAGTATGCGTCCTGTCATTTGTTGACACCCCCCGCACATGCAGTCTATCCGCACGCGGCCGTGCTTGCACTTTGTCTTGCCCTCAGCTTTGATGATTATTGGTTAAGAAACCCTTTCGGAAAGAGATCAAAATGGATCTGTCGCGGGAAACCGCCGAAACCATCGGCCTGCAAGCCGTGGCCTGGCTGGCCGGAAACGACGAATTGCTGCCTGTCTTCCTTGGTGCGACCGGGGCTTCGCAAGAAGACTTTCGCACTGGGCTGCAAGACCCGGAATTCCAAGGCGCAGTGCTGGATTTTCTGCTCATGGATGATGCTTGGGTGATGGCCTTTTGCCAAGCGGCGGATTTGCAGCCGCAAGAGCCTATGGCGGCGCGCATGGCGCTGCCCGGCGGCGCATCGGTGCATTGGACATGACGGGGCCGATGATCGAGGCCGTGCTGTTCGACAAGGACGGCACGCTGTTTGATTTCGCCGACACATGGAACGCCTTTGCTGCGCGGTTGATCCAGCGTCTGGCCGAGGGCGATGACCTGCGGCGGCATGGATTGGCGCGGGTGTTGATGTTCGACCTGGAAACCGGGGGCTTTCTGCCGGAAAGCCCGGTGATCGCGGGGACCAACCGTGAGGTGGCCGAACTGATTTCCCCGGTGCTGCCGACCCGCGCGGTCGAAGAGATCGAGGCGCTCATCATTGAAGAAGCCGAGACCGCGCCGCTGAGCGAGGCTGTTGCACTGGTTCCTTATCTTGCGGGGCTGGCGGCGAGGGGGCTGAGCCTTGGTGTGATGACCAATGACAGCGAAACCGTGGCGCGGGCGCATCTGCGGTCGGCGGGGATCGAAGGAATGTTCGATTTCGTCGCCGGGGCAGACAGCGGCCATGGCGCGAAACCTTCACCCAACCCCTTGTTGGCCTTTGCAAGGGCAACGGGGCACGCGCCTGATCGGGTCATAATGGTGGGCGACAGCTTGCATGATCTTGTGGCCGGACGCGCGGCGGGAATGTGGACGGCAGGTGTGCTGACGGGGCTGGCCGATGCGGACACGCTGGCGCCAATGGCCGATGTCGTCCTGCCTGATATTGGCCATCTGCCGGCATGGTTGAGCAGGCAGGAAAGCTGAAAGCGACCAGAAGCGTCGGAAATGCGAAGGAAGGAAGGGCGCAGGCGCGCTGAGATGGGGGCCACCTGATACGGAGAGCCACCATGGCGGATGCTGCCGACACCCTTTCTTCTCCTCAAAAACGCCGACGCACCGGAGGCCGGGCGGGTAACCGTCGGCGCGAGGGCGCGGTCATCGACCAGATGCCCTGGCGCCTGCCGGTCAACATCGACCGCCCCACCGAACCTCTGACCGAAGAGGGCGTGGCGCGATTGCATGACGCGACAATGCGGATCCTCGAAGACATCGGGATCGAATTCCTGCACCCCGAAGCCATCGAGATCCTCGAAAAGGCCGGTGCAACGGTTTCGGGCGAAAACGTCCGCATGGGCCGTGACATGGTTATGGAATACATCGCCAAAGCGCCGTCGAGCTTTACTCTGACGCCGCGCAACCCGGACCGCACCCTGACGGTCGGTGACGGGCACATCCTGTTCGGCAACGTGTCGTCGCCGCCGAACTACTTTGATCTCGAGATCGGCAAAAAGGTGTCGGGCACCCGTTCGCAATGTGCGAACCTTCTTAAACTGACGCAATATTTCAACTGCATCCATTTCGCGGGCGGCTACCCGGTCGAGCCGGTGGATGTTCATGCGAGTGTCCGGCACCTCGACGTGGTCTTTGACAAGCTTACGCTGACCGACAAGGTCATGCACGCCTATTCGCTGGGCAAGGAGCGGGTCGAAGACGTGATGGAGATGGTGCGCATCGCCGGTGGGCTGACCCATGAAGAGTTCGATGCCTCGCCGCGGATGTACACCAACATCAACTCGACCTCGCCGCTGAAGCACGACTTCCCGATGATGGACGGCTGGATGCGGATGGCGCGCCGGGGGCAGGGGCTTGTAGTGACGCCGTTCACGCTGGCCGGTGCCATGGCGCCTGTGACCATGGCCGGTGCCGTGGCGCAGTCTCTGGCCGAAGGGTTGGTGGCTGTTGTGCTTGCGCAGATCATCAATCCCGGCGTGCCTTGTGTCATCGGAACTTTTACCTCGAACGTCGACATGAAGACTGGTGCGCCTGCTTTTGGGACACCGGAATACATGCGCGCCACACAGATGACCGGCCAGATGGCCCGGTTCTACGGGTTGCCCATGCGGTCCAGCGGCGTTTGCGCCGCGAACGTGCCAGACGGACAGGCAATGTGGGAGACCGAGCATTCGCTTTGGGCGGCTATTCAGTCGGGGACCAACATGGTCTACCACGCGGCGGGTTGGCTCGAAGGCGGGCTGATCGCCTCGCCCGAGAAATTCGTCATGGACTGCGAAGTCTTGCAGCAGATGCAGAGGTATCTGGAGCCCGAGATCTGCGATGTCTCGGATGATGCGCTGGCTGTGGATACGATCCGCGAGGTCGGTCCGAACGGGCATTTCTTTGGGGTTCAGCACACGCAAGACCGGTACGAAACGGCCTTTTACCAGCCGTTCCTGTCGGACTGGAAGAACTTCGAGGCGTGGGAGTCGGCCGGTGCTGTCTGGACCGCAGAGCGCGCTCACACCCTGTTCAAGCGGATCATCAACGAATTCGAGGCACCAGAAATGGACGTGGCCATCCGCGAGGAACTGGAAGACTTCGTTGCCCGCCGCAAAGCCGAAGGCGGCGCGCCGACCGATTTCTGACCAAAGGGCGCTTCGGCGCCCTTTTCCTTCGCAATTGTAGATGTTTCCGGATTCTTAATCGCTGCTGGCCATGCTGCCCCCAAGGTGAAGAGGTATGGCCAGATGCATGGGTTGATCCTGCGGACCTTTCAGGTTTTTGTTGAAGATACTTACGGTCCGGGAACATGGGCGGACATCGCCGAAGGAGCAGGGCTCGAAGCGCCGGACTTCGAGGCGATGCTCAATTATCCCGAAGAGACTTACAGCGCGTTGATCGGTGCTGCGGCGTCCGTCCTGGACAAACCGGCAGAGGCGATCTGGGAGGATGTGGGGACCTATCTAGTCTCCCATCCCAACAGTGAGGGGTTACGGCGCCTGCTGCGCTTTGGCGGGGTCGATTTCATCGAATTCCTCCATTCCCTCGATGACTTGCCGGATCGGACGCGGCTGGTGGTGGCAGATCTTGTTCTGCCTGAACTGGAACTGACCGACAGTTGCAGCACCCAGTTCAAGCTTCGCGTGGGCGAGGGGTTGCCCGGATTTGGCTATGTCATGATGGGTGTTTTGCGCGCCATGGCAGATGACTATGGCGCGCTGGTGCTCCTTGATACGGAAAGCGGCCGGCGTGGAGAGCAATACCTGATGATCACCGTGATCGAGACCGCTTATGCCGAGGGGCGTGAGTTCGAACTGGCGGCCTCGGGTGGCACCGGAGGCGAAGGATGAGCATGCTTCCCGAAGAGATCCTGCACTTGATCTGCCCCATGCACCTGGTTCTGGAGCCGACGGGCCATATCCGTCAGGCCGGGCCGACCTTGCACAAGATCAGCCCGGACAGGCTGGAAGGGGCGCATGTCCTCGAAGTTTTTGAGGTCTTCCGCCCTCGTGCGGTGACCACGATGGAACAACTGCTGCAAACCGAAGGGCGCAAGATTCGCCTGCGCCTGCGGGGGGGGGTAAAGACACAGCTCTACGGCATCCTCGTCGGGGACGGGCAGGGCGGGGCGGTCGTCAACCTGTCATTTGGTATCCACGTGATGAGCGCAGTGCGGGACTATGCCCTGACAAACTCGGATTTCGCGGCGACCGATCTGGCGATGGAAATGCTGTATCTTGTCGAGGCAAAAAGCGCAGCAATGGACGCGTCGCGTAGCCTGAACACCCGGTTGCAGGGGGCAATGGTAGCCGCCGAAGAACGCGCCTTTACAGACACGTTGACGGGGCTTCGAAACCGGCGCGCACTGGATGCGATCCTTGAACGTTTCAAGCGCAGCGGCGATCCCTTCTCCTTGATGCATATCGATCTCGATTTCTTCAAGCAGGTGAATGACACGCTGGGCCACGCCGCCGGGGATCTTGTGTTGCGGCAGGTGGCTCGGGTGATGACCGATGTGATCCGTAAGGACGACACTGCGGTTCGTGTGGGCGGCGATGAATTCCTGATTGTCTTCGGAGGTTTGGTTCAGCCGCAGCGGCTCGCAGACATCGCCGAAAACCTGATTCGACGAATCGAAGAGCCGGTTTCTTACGAAGGACAGCCATGCCGGATCTCTGCCAGCATCGGTATCTCCATGTCGGATGGCGGTCCCTGCGATCCAGCGGAATTGTTGGAGCAGGCCGATATGGCGCTTTATGCCTCCAAACGAGCCGGGAGAGCGCAGTTCGGCTTCTTTACACAGGCCCCGCAGGCCGGCGATCCAGCGCGTGTGGCGGGGAAGTGATTTTCTTGCAAGTTAGGTCTTGATCCCGCCGAAACCTCATCGTAAGTAGCGCGCCACGGTTGGGGTGTAGCCAAGTGGTAAGGCAACGGTTTTTGGTACCGCGTACCGTAGGTTCGAATCCTACCACCCCAGCCAAATACCGAAGTTATCCAGTAAAAACAAAGCCCTTGAGGGGTGTGCCCAGGCCGCTGTCACACCGCACGCCCGCGCTGTAGCACAGGCTGTGACACACGGCCCTTCCCGGCGCACGCGTCGCAGCTTCGATTCCCACCAGTCCGGTCGAGGAATCGCCATGCCTTACCTCTCTCGGCGCGGCAGAATCTTCTACTTCCGAAAACGGCTCCCCCGAGCGCTCTCCGCGCGCGGATCAAACCCGTTTCTCTGTCTTTCTTTGCGAACCGATTTCCTGCTCGACGCCGTCAGACGCGCCTCCGTGCTCGTCCAGGCTCTTGAAGAGCGAGAAAGACAAATGTTGAAAGACACCGGCCACGCAGACGTCTGCCCTGAACTCAGCAAGTCCATCGGTAATCCCCCCGTTTTTTCGGGGGCTTGGTCGTAGAATTTACGCGACCGTCTTTAGTCCCTTTGCATGTGTCATCCCGCCGTTGCCCATGTTCGGGCGTTCATGGTTGTAGGACCAGAGCCACTCGGTGGCAATCTGCTGCGCCTCTTCGATGCTTTCGAAAATGTATAAGTCCAGCCATTCATGCCGGACCGTCCGGTTGTGGCGCTCGACATAGGCGTTCTGCTGAGGCTTTCCGGGCTGGATGTATGCCAAGGTAATACCCCGGCTCTCGGCCCATTCCATGAGGGTGCCACTGACGTATTCCGGGCCGTTGTCGACTCGAATTCTCCCAGGGGCACCACGCCATTCGATGATCTGGTTCAGAGCTCGGACAACCCTTTCCGCAGGCAGTGAAAAGTCGACCTCAATGCCCAGTCCTTCGCGGTTGAAGTCGTCCAGAACGTTCAGCAGCCGGAATTGCCGTCCATCCCCCAGCCTGTCGGCCATGAAGTCCATCGACCAGACTTCATTCGGGGCCTCAGGCACAGCCAGTTCGTCCGGCTTTTCCCGCTTCAGGCGCTTGCGCGGCTTGATCCTGAGATTCAACTCCAGCTCGCGGTAGATCCGGTACACCCGCTTGTGGTTCCACTTGTGCCCCTGCACGTTGCGCAGATACAGGAAACACAGGCCAAAGCCCCAAGTCTTCCTTGCAGCCGTCAGGCCGAGGAGCAGGTCGGCGATTTGCTCGCTCTCCCCGTCCAGCTTCGGGCTGTACCGATAGCACGTCTCACTGACATCGAATGCTCGGCATGCCAGCGCGATGCTGACGCCCTTCATCGCCACCGCTTTCACGGCCAACTCTCGGCGTTGAGCTGGCCGGAACATTTTTTTCCGAGCGCCTCCTTCAGCAGGTCGTTCTGCATGCTGACGTCAGCGTCCATGCGCTTCAGCCGCCGGTTCTCCTCGGCCATCGCCTTCATCTCACTAATGAGACTGGCGTCCATCCCGCCATACTTCGCCCGCCACTTGTACAGCGTGGCACTGCTCATCCCGTTCTGCGCTACAATCGATCCCCCGGATCGATTGCTATACGCTAGAACCGCGGCACAGCTCGGCCGCAGGCACACCGCCCTCCATCTGGCGCAGCACACCCATGATCTGGGCTTCTGTGAATCATGCCTTCTTCATCGGAATCTCCTCGTTCATCCTGTCGAGAAAATTCTACTTCCGCATCCCCTTAAGATCGGGGGGGGATTACCACTTCAGCGGGGGAGGATCACAATCACATGACAATTTCCGGGCACTCGGGCTGAATTCGGAGGGCGTATTTGGCATAACACCGGCAGAATGCGCAGAAGATCCTAATCCGATTGAGTGCTTCGAAAGTCCATTGGAGAATAATCCGCATCACTCGCACACCGACTTCAATGGGCTCGACAAAAGTCAAAGGAAGGCTAAGTCGCAAGAGCTTCGGCGCAAGGCGATTTCTCGCGGAAAACTTCACCCTTGAGAGCTGGGCGGTCGCGGCGTTCACTGTTGGCAGTTGACCTCTACGTTACCAAGTCTGCTTCCCGCGTCTTTGCTGCCGTTGGTCCAAGGCGCGGCAAAGGTCCGCTCCCCGCCCACCCTGTACGTGTTGAAGCCGCCGCCGTACCAGTGATAACAGCCCACTGCTGGCATAACGAAGGCGTCACGTGGACGTGATGTACCAGCGTCAGCTACTACGCGACCCAAACTCAAGGGCAACCAGATCGGAGCCTAAAATGAGCCTAACGACGAACACCCGAACTGCTAAAGCGTTGATTTTTATGGTGCCCCCACACGGCACCGAACCATTGTCCTATGTTGTTCAAAGACGTTCAATTCTCCATCATTATCCACTCAAGTAATTGATTTTGCGTAATGCAACGTCCATCGGCATCTTGCCTCGTCTCAAGTCATCCAATATCTAGAGGTGGGTACAAAGGTGGACAACTTGGGGGGGTTATGCGAGCGTTGAACAAACTGTCTTCTGCGTTCGTCAAGTCCGCACCAATCGGCAAGTACAACGATGGTGGTGGCCTCTGGCTTCACAAGCGGCCGGATGGGGGCGCACAATGGTTCTTCCGCTTCGACATGCATGGACGCCGCCATGAGATGGGTTTGGGCGGCTATCCGTTGGTGGGGCTCAAGGATGCACGCGAAGAGCGTGACCGTTGGCGTACTGTTATCCAGTCAGGAAAGAACCCGATTCGAGAGCGTGAGCGCCAAAGGCGTGAGGCGGCGCGTTCTGACAACACTTTTCGGGCTGTCACAACAGAGGCTTTCGAAGCACGGAAGGCTGAACTGAAAGACGATGGCAAGGCGGGTCGCTGGATGTCGCCTCTTGAACAACATGTTCTGCCAAAGCTCGGCAGCGTTCCGGTTGAGGATATCGACCAGCGTGACATACGCGACGTTCTAGCGCCCTTGTGGCATGTGAAGGCCGAAACGGCGCGCAAAGCTCTAAACCGAATCTCGATCGTCCTTAAGCACGCTGCGGCGATGGGGCTCGACGTGGACTTGCAGGCAACGGAGAAGGCGAGGGCCTTGCTGGGTCAGTCCCGTCACGTGGCCAAGAACATACCTTCGATGCCGTGGCAGGAGGTTCCGGCTTTCTATGCGACCCTGGGCGACGAGGCGCGATCCCATCTTGCCCTACGGCTCTACATCCTTCTCGGCGGGGGCGTTCGATTGAAGCCCCTTCGCTGCCTCCACCTCGACCAAATCGACGGAGACCTTTGGACCGTGCCCGCAGACACGTTGAAGGGTCGAAAAAACAAGACTTCGGATTATCGAATGCCTCTTTCGGCCGAAGCCCTCCACGTGATCGAGTTGGCCCGCCCGTTTGCCCGCGATGGTTTCCTGTTCGCGAACGAGACGGGCAGTGTCGTGAGTGATGTGGCAGTTGCAAAGCCCATGAAGGTTGCTGGTTTGGAAGCGCGGCCGCACGGTTTCCGAACCAGTATTCGCGTTTGGTTGGCCGAAGCGACTGATGCGCCGCATGAGGTGGCGGAAGCAATGATCGCTCATGTTGCAGACAGCACCGTGGTCCGCACATATCGGAAAACCGACTATCTCGAACAACGACGTGTCCTTCTTGAACGCTGGGCGTCTCATGTTACCGGCGGGACTAGCAGTGTGGTAAAACTAGTGGAAGTGAATTGATGAACGCATCAGTCAACCTGGAAATGCATCAGGTTATCGCGAAGGTCGTTGCACGTCTAACACACCTTTTGGAACGAGAAGCGAGGGTAGGATCGTCGACACCGAACAGGTTGTCGCCCAAGACACCGATCGCGTCGTTTGAGTTGATCGAGGCGGACCAAAACGAAGATGAAAAGGTTCGTGACCGCCCGCCGGAGGAGATAAAACCGGATCGAATAAATGACGACGAGTTTTTCGACCGACTCTCACGTCTGGTCGATCACCTAGGGGAATATGCTAGCATGATCGAGATGGCTCAGTTTCGTGTTGCTGCAAAACTACATAAAAAGTCACCCATTTCCGTGCTTCATCTCACGCCGGAAGAGATCACCACGCACTGGGACAATGGCACAACGCGCCCGGTCAATGAGCAAGAGATCGCCGAGTTGGCGGGGTTTCTCAACGGCTTGCGTGACCACTCTGAACGGGCAATTTCGGAACTGAACCGGCTGACCGCGGGGCACATGGGAATCGAAAGGCGAGCGGGGCGGCCAGCAATACGCCGCGGCAAAGAAATCGCCGTCATGCTTCTCGGCTTTGCCGTGGGCCTTGGCTTGAAAGCGACAACCAATAAGCTGAAAGCCGGCAAGGGATCTGCCATCCAAGCGGTAACCGACGCAATTCTATTGACGCAGCCGCCTGACGATCCGGCAGCCCGTGCTGTTTTCGACCAGCTACCCAAGCACTACGACGCGCTGGCGAACCTGTATCGGGCCCGCCGAAGCGATGAACCGCTGCGTTCGGCATTTGAAGCTAACAAGCGTATTGGTGAGCGAGCGGTTCGGAGACAGAATTAAAACGGACGATTTTTCTGCGCTTGTTTGGTCTTTTCTGGATGTTAATTGCCAGAGGAAACGACGATGACCGAACGTATCGCTCGCATGCCGGAAGCGAACAAGATCACCGGCAAATCGCGCAGCGCCACCTACAATGCCCTGAACCCAAAGTCGCCGTACTACGACCCGACGTTCCCCAAGCCGGTGAAGGTAGGTTCGCGCGCAATCGGCTTCCACCTTTCGGAACTGGAAGCCTGGGTTGCTTCCCGCCAGCGGGTGGAGATCTAGGCTATGCCCGAAAATAGCGCGATGCCGCCGAAGGACCCGGGTGTGGGGGTTAACAATCCCCCGCCCAAGTACTGGCAGCGACTTGGAGACGTGATCAAGCGTCTCCCCGACACGCCCCCAGGAAAGGGGGCGTGATGCTTGGCTGGATTGCGGTGGATCGTAGCCTCCTTGAGCACCCGGTTTTCAAGAAGAAACCCGACCGGATCTGCGCTTGGTTGTGGATGATTAGCACTGCGGCTTGGAAGCCCGTCAAAATGGACGCCAACGGCAAGACCGTCACCGTCAAGCGCGGTCAGCTGCTGACTTCATATCGCCAAATGAAAAACGCCACCGGGGTGGGAATCCAGGTCCTCCGGACGCTGATCGTGCGCCTCGAAAAAGAAGGTACGATCAACACGGACACAACACACGGAAGTCTTCTGATAACCATCTGTAATTACGACAAGTATCAGGCGGCTAGCGCCCGCGAAAACACGCAGGTCAACACGCCGTCAACACAGGGCCAACACACAAAAGAACAAGATTACAATATTCCCGTAGGGACGAGCGCAGCCGCGCCCGTCGATCCGACAAAAATGGTCTTTGACAGCGGTGTGCAAATCCTTGTCGCCGCAGGAATCCCCGAACGCAAGGCGCGGAGCATCATCGGGAATTGGCGCAAGGAGCATCGCGACGAGGCAGTGCTTGCGGCAATCGGCAGATGCCAGCGCGAGGGAGCGGTTAATCCTGTGGCCTTCATCGGCGGGGCGCTGCGGTTCCAGCGGGAGCAAGAGGACAAGCGAAAGTCGCATCCCGAAATAAACGAAATTCGGGAAATCAACGGTGTGCGCAAGCGCTACGCGGGCAACGGTGTCGGATGGGTGACTGAGCATGTTTGATGTTGAGGTATTCGAAGAGCGCGCGGCCATCATGGAATTTGACGGCGGCATGACCCGGTTCCGGGCCGAGACAGCAGCGGCAGAGGCGCAAGGCGTGACCCGCTGGCAGGCAATGCAGGAGGTGCGCAATGCGCAGCGAGAGCGAAATACTCAGCGAGGCCGGGATCACCGTTCGGCGCTGGATGGGCAACAACGCGCGGACGACCTGCCCGGAATGCAGCGCGGGGCGGAAAAAGAAAAAGGATCCGTGCCTCAGCGTGACGAGGACGCCGGAGGGGGTCGTCTGGCACTGCTGGCATTGCAGCCACAGCGGCGGGGGGTTCTTTGATGGGCCAGGACGTGATGCAGTGGCTGACCGAGGTCAGAAAGCTGGACGCCGCGCTTTTGGCGGATATGGGCGTGAAGGCGCAAGACCACCCGCAGCTAGGGGCGGTGGCGGCGTTCGCGTATCATCGGGGCGGCAAGCCCTACGCCGGTAAATTCCGCAAAGTCGAAGGCAAGGACTGGCGCAGCACACAGGGCATAAGCCGGGGCCTCTACAACGAGGATACCCTTCGCGCCGGATCCGGACCCGTGGTCATCACCGAAGGCGAGATTGACGCGCTCAGCGTGATGCAGGCCGGATATCTTCGCGCCGTGTCGCTGCCTGATGGCTGGACCGAGGACGGCGGCAAGCGGGAGGTCTTGGTTGAGGCCGAGGCTCTGCTGCGTCAATCGCCCTTCGTGATCGTCGCGGGCGACAACGACGCCGCCGGATCCAGCCTGCCGAAAACCGTGGCGAACATCCTTGCTGGGCATGACGTGCGCTATGCGACGTGGCCGGAAGGCTGCAAGGACGCCAACGACGTGCTTTGCAAGTTTGGCGAAGGTGAGCTTGCCCGGTGCCTTGTTGACGCCAAGAGCGTGGATCCGGAAGGCGGGTTCATCACCGGCATTTCCGATCTGCCGCCGATGCCCGCGCGCCGCGTCCTTCGTGTAGGCATGAAGCCGTTCGATTACGTATTGGCCTTTGAGGTCGGGGCTATGTCGGTCGGCACCGGGACGCCGGGATCCGGCAAATCCACCTTCACCACCTTTGCCGCCTATCACGTCGCCAAAGCGGAAAACGTCAAGGTCGGCTTCTTGGCCTTCGAAACGCACCCTTACCGGATCCGCGACCACCTCGCGCGCCTGCACACCGGTGCGCCTTGGGACAAGCTGAACCCGGAAGCGCAGGCCCGGTGCGCACACTTTTTGGACGGGCATTTCCGGATCGTTCACCGGACATTTGACGGCAACAAGGCGCACAATCTCGGATGGCTGCAAGCCATGATCTACACGCTCGCCGTCCGTGACGGGTGCAAGTTGATCGTCGTGGATCCGTGGAACGAGTTGGAACACCTTCCCGAGCCGGGCGAAAGCATGACGGCATATATCAATTTCGCCCTGCAATCCATCCGGCAATGGGCTGAGCAATACGACGCGCACATCTGCCTGATTGCACACCCGCGCAAGATGCCCACCGAGGGCAAGCCGAAGTCTCCGACGGGCTATGACATTGCCGATAGCGCGGCGTTTTTCAACAAGCCCAGCCTTGGGTTCAGCGTCCACCAAGAACAGGACGAGGACGGCGAGGAGTTCGTTCGCATTACAACCTGGAAAGTGCGCGATACCGAGCTTTACGGCTTCGCGAAAGGCGAAATTCGATTGTGTTTTTACCCCGAACGCATGGGCTATGAACAATTCAAGAGCGCAGCACGCTACCGATCCTCAAAATGAAGAAGAGTTGGCGAGACTGATCACCGATTTCGTCACACAAGACCAAGGAGCTTTGATGCCCATCCTCCCTAACACCCGCCACGAAGCTTTCGCTCAGGCGCGCGTTGCCGGCATGACGATCGACGCGGCCTATGTCGAGGCGGGCTACAAGGCGAACCGATCCAACGCCGCCCGGATGAACGCAAATGAACACATCCGGCAGCGTATTCGCGAGTTGCAGGACGCGGCCGCCGAACAGGCTGAAATGACGGCGGCACAGGTGCTGGAAGAGATCGGGCAAATCGCTTTCAGCGACATCCGCGAGCTCTTCGATCAGGACGGTCATCTCTTGCCCGTGGAGGCGATGCCCGAGAACGCCGCCAAAGCCATTCAGTCGATCAAGGTTTCGTCAATGAAGGTGCCGGGCTCCGAGGCCGGTGAAACCGTCATCACGACGGAAATCAAGTTCTGGGACAAGAACGCGGCCCTGGATCGCCTGTTCCAGTATTTCGGCCTTCATGAGCAAGCCCAACAGGCCGACCCTTTGGCGGGATTGGTCGATGCACTGATGAAATCCGCTCGGCCCTTGCCGGTGGCCACCGATAACGCGTCCGCCTGTTAAAACAGGCGGGATCGCTGCAATCGGGTTCCGGGCGCCATAACAACATCACCACAATCAGCGCAAAACCGGCAGAAATTCCGTCCCCTCATCACGTTGCCCCCACCATCGCCACATGTATAGTCGCCACAAAAACCACGAGGGGCGCACATGCTGACAGGCAACATCCGCAACCAGGTCGACCAGATCTGGAATGCCTTCTGGTCCGGCGGAGTTTCCAACCCGCTTTCCGTGATCGAGCAACTTACCTTCCTCATGTTCATCAAGCGGCTCGACGACCTGCACACCGTCGAGGAACGCAAGGCAGAAGACCTTGGCCGTCCGATCGCCCGCCGCATTTTCCCCGAAGGCACGGACGACATGGGCGAGCCTTACGACAATCTCCGCTGGTCGCGCTTCAAGCACTTCGAGGCCCGCGAAATGATGCGCATCGTGGATGAGCACGTCTTTCCCTTCCTGCGCCAGATGGGCGAAGAGGGCTCGTCCTACGGCACCCACATGAAGGATGCCCGCCTCGGCTTTTCAAACGCCAACCTGCTGGCCAAGGTCGTGCAGATGCTCGACGACATTCCCATGGATGACCGCGACACCAAGGGCGATGTCTACGAATACATGCTGGGCAAGATCGCCAGCGCGGGCACCAACGGCCAGTTCCGCACGCCCCGCCACATCATCGAGCTGATGGTCAACATCATGCAGCCCCAGCCCGGCGATACGATCTGTGATCCGGCGGCGGGCACCTGCGGCTTCCTCGTGGCGGCGGGAGAATACCTCCGGGACCACCACCCGCAGATGCTGCGAAACAAGGAGCAACGCGACCACTTCCACAACGGCATGTTCCACGGCTTCGACTTCGACGCCACAATGCTGCGGATCGGCGCCATGAACATGACCCTGCACGGGGTCGACGGCCCTGATGTCTCCTACCGCGACAGCCTCGCAGAGGAGCACGGCAGCGACGAGGGCGCCTATTCCCTGATCCTGGCCAACCCGCCCTTTGCCGGGTCGCTCGACTATGACACCACGGCCAAGGACCTGCTGAAGATCGTCAAGACCAAGAAGACCGAACTGCTCTTCATGGCGCTCTTCCTGCGGCTTTTGCGGACCGGCGGGCGGGCGGCGGTGGTCGTGCCAGACGGCGTGCTGTTTGGCTCCTCCAAGGCGCACAAGGACGTCCGCCGCATGCTGGTCGAGGAACACAAGCTCGACGCCATCATCAAGCTGCCCTCGGGCGTCTTCCGCCCCTACGCCGGTGTGTCCTGCGCCATCGTGGTCTTCACCAAGACCGGTGTCGGCGGGACGGAGGGCGTCTGGTTCTACGACATGACAGCGGACGGCTTCAGCCTTGATGACAAGCGCACGCCGCTCTTGGACGCGGAGAAGCTGGGGGCCACGCCCACGGAAGCGCTGAGTGAGGACGAGCACGCCAAGAACAACCTGCCCGACATCCTCGCCCGTTGGGGCGACTGGGAGGCAGAGGCAGAGCGGCCCCGTACCGCGCAGAGCTTTGTGGTGCCAGCGGAGGACATCGTCGCCACCGGGTCGTGGGACCTGTCGCTGAACCGCTACAAGGAAATCGAGCACGAGGAGGTCGACCACGCCGCCCCCGCCGAGATCATCGCCGAACTGCGCGTGCTGGAGGCCGAGATCGCCGAGGGTCTGGATCGGCTTGAGGGGATGCTGGAATGAGCGCCCGCCAGATAGCACTCGGGGAGCTTATGCCTTCGCGCATTCCGAGCGTGAACCCCGCCAAACATCTCCATGAGACCTTTGAGTTATGGAGCATTCCAGCGTTTGACCAAGGCGAACCTGAAATTGTTTCAGGCTCGGAGATCGGTTCTTCGAAAAAGTGCGTGGAGCCCGGCGATGTGCTCCTGTCTAGGATTGTTCCGCATATCCGACGCTCTTGGGTGGTGCGACCTTCGACAGACAACCGACAGATTGCGTCCGGCGAGTGGATCACTTTCAGAGGCGACGACTTCGATCCAAACTATCTTCGTCACATTTTGACATCTGATCCCTTCCACAGCGAGTTCATGCAAACCGTTGCGGGGGTGGGTGGCTCACTGCTTCGCGCGCGGCCTGAAGGGGTGAAGCTAATCAAAATCCCCCTCCCGCCGCTGGAGGAGCAGAAGCGGATTGCGGGGATACTGGATCAGGCAGCAGAGCTCTGCCGCCTCCGCACCCGCGCCCTCGACAAGCTGAACACCCTCGGCCAGGCGATCTTTCATGAAATTTTTGGAGAAACGCAGCCAGTCATGGAGGCAGTCGGCAATTTGGGCGAAGTTCAAGGTGGGCTACAAGTTTCGAAAAAGCGGGATTTTCATGAAAGGCGTGCCCCGTATCTCAGAGTCGCCAATGTTTACCGTGACCGGCTTGTTCTTGATGAGATCAAGACCATCGGCCTGACCGATGCAGAGGCAGAGCGGACGGAACTCCAATCCGGTGATGTGTTGATCGTTGAGGGACACGGAAACCCAGATGAAATCGGCAGGACGGCGGTCTGGGGTGGCGAGATCGTTTCTTGCGTCCACCAGAACCACTTGATCAGGTTTCGGCCAAACCAGACCCGGATTATCCCTCAGTTTTTCAGTAGTTACATGAACTCCACCGCCGGTCGGAAGCACCTAACGTCTTCTTCGCGGACGACGACGGGCCTGAACACAATCAGTACCAAAAAGGTCAAAGAGTGCATTATCCCAGTGCCAGACATAAAGGAACAAATGGCGTTCTTGGCGGGCTATGAAGGTGTCGAGAGACAGGCCAAAAAACTCACCGAGGTGCTCGCGAAGCAAGAAACCCTCTTCGCCTCCCTCCAACACCGCGCCTTCCGGGGCGAACTCTGACCGGAGATCCTCATGCCTTTTCAAAACCGTGTCGATCCGTTCGGTGCCCTTACCGCCACGCCCGCCCGCGGCACCCTGATGGGCAACCGTGGCATCCTGCATGACGACCAACGCGAGATCCGCAAGACCCATCAACATCAGCACTGGGTCACCTGCGCCTTGTCCTTCAAGGACATCAGACGCCAGCTCATGTCCCCGCGCCGCTATACGGAGCTGTTCTTTCTCGACGAGGCCACGAGTTTCGCCGCCGGGCACCGCCCCTGCTACACCTGCCGCCGTGCCCGCTACCAGGCCTTCCTCACCGCCTGGCAGGATGCACATGGCGGCGCCGAAGAGGGCCGCACGCTGCCCCACACCATCGACCGCGCCGTGCACCGGGCCCGCATCCACCGCAGGCAGAAAGTTACCTTCGACGCGCCCCTGGCCGACCTCCCCGACGGCACAATCGTGACCGACGGTGACGCGCCCTTGCTGATCCGGGACGGCGGCCTGCACCGCTGGAGCTTTGACGGCTACACCCTGTTCGAGACCCCACTGACCGGCACGGTGACCGTCCTGACCCCGGAACCACTGATCGAGGTGTTCCGCGCCGGGTATCGGCCGGATGTGCATGAGAGCCTGGGGACCCACGCGTCGTAGACGCCCCCACAGGTTGATCGACTGCGATCCGCGCTCTAGGCTCGCGCAAAGACTTGGATTTCCTGATGACACAGTTTGCGTTTCTCGCCGCCGATTTTCCTGATTTCCTCAAACACGCGCGCAAGGCGGAGACCCATGCATTGTCCGATCCGCGCGGCGCCTGTTTCTGGGCGCGGCTGACGCTGGAAACGGCGCTCAAGTGGCTCTACAGCCGGGAAAAGGCGCTGCGCCCGGTCTACAGCGACACGCTGGCCGCGATGATCGCCGAGCCCAGCCTTGAGGCCCTGACCGGCCCCGCCATCGTCACCAAGGCGCGATACATCAAGGACCAGGGCAACCGCGCCGCGCATGACTCGGGCAAACTGCTGAGTGCCCATGACGCCAGCGCCTGCGTGCGCGAGTTGTTCCATGTCTGCTACTGGATCGCCCGGACCTATGCGCGCACGGACCGGCCTGACCCTGCGCTGAGTTTCGATATGGGCAAGCTGGAAAAGTCCCTGACCATCACGGCCAGTACCGTCGCCCAGATCCAGAAGGTCGAAGCGGAGATCAAGGCGGAACGCAAGCGCGCCGCCGAGGCCGAGGAAGCCCTGCGCGCCTCCGAGGAAGGCCGTGCAAGGCTGGACGCGGAACTGGCCCGTGTGCGCGCCGAGATCACCGCATTGCGGCAGGCAAACAGCGCGGTGCCGGACGATCACGACTACAACGAGGCACAAACCCGCGACAGTTTCATCGACCTTCTGCTTGCCGAGGCCGGCTGGCCGCTGGACCAGCAACGCGACCGCGAGTTTCCGGTTCAGGGCATGCCCAACCAGACCGGCGAGGGGTTCGTCGATTACGTCCTCTGGGGCGATGACGGCAAACCGCTGGCTGTGGTCGAGGCCAAGCGCACCAAGAAGGACAGCCGTAGCGGCCAGCAACAGGCCAAGCTCTACGCCGATTGCCTTGAGGCCATGTACGGGCGCCGCCCGGTGATCTTTACCACCAATGGGTATGAGCACTGGATCTGGGACGATCTCGCCTATCCCCCGCGCGAGATTTCCGGGTTCCTGAAGAAGGACGAATTGCAACTGCTGCACCAGCGGCGTGCCAATGTCCGTTCGCTGTCCACAGTCGAGGTGGATCCCGAGATCGCGGGCCGTCACTACCAGCAACGCGCGATCCGCCGGGTGGGTGAGGCCATCGAGCGGCACGCGCAGCGCAAGGCTCTGCTGGTCATGGCGACGGGCAGCGGCAAGACGCGCACCGTGATCGCGCTGATCGACCAGCTGATGCGCGCCAACCGGGTGAAACGGGTTCTGTTCCTCGCTGATCGGATCGCCCTGGTGAAACAGGCGCATGGGGCCTTCAAGGCGCATCTGTCCTCGACACCCTGCGCCAACCTGCTGGAAAGCCACGACCCGAAGAAGAACGACTATTCCGGCGCGCGGGTCTGCCTGTCGACCTATCCCACCATGATGGGGCTGATCGAGGAATCCAAAGGCGGTGAAAAGCGCTATGGCCCCGGTCATTTCGACCTGATCGTGATCGACGAGGCGCACCGCTCCGTCTATCGCAAGTATCGCGCAATCTTCGAGTATTTCGATAGCTTGCTCGTTGGGTTGACCGCCACACCGCGCGACGAAATCGACAAGGACACCTATTCGCTCTTTGGTCTGGAAAAGGGCGTGCCAACCGATGCCTACGACCTCGATGATGCTGTTGCGGATGGCTACCTTGTGCCGCCGACGACGATCTCCGTCCCGCTGAAATTCCAGCGCGAGGGGATCGAGTACGACCAGTTGAGCGATGAGGAAAAGGAAGCCTGGGACGCCATCGAGTGGGATGAGGAAGGCACCGAGCGCGACCGTGTCGAAAGCTCGGACCTGAACAAGTGGCTGTTCAACGAGAACACCGTCGACAAGGTGCTCGAACACCTGATGCGCAACGGGATCAAGGTTGCCGGTGGCGACAGGCTGGGCAAGACCATCATCTTCGCCAAGAACAGCAAACACGCGCAGTTCATCGTTGATCGGTTCAACGTCAACTACCCGCATCACAAGGGCCAGTTCGCCAAGCTGATCGATTACAGCGTCTCCTACGCTCAGTCCCTGATCGACGACTTTTCAGAGGCTGAGAAGGCCCCGCATATCGCGGTCTCGGTCGACATGCTGGATACGGGGATCGACGTGCCCGAGGTGGTGAACCTCGTCTTCTTCAAGATCGTGCGGTCAAAGACGAAGTTCTGGCAGATGGTCGGCCGTGGCACGCGCCTCTGCCCCGATCTCTTCGGTCCCGGCGAGGACAAGCAGCAATTCGTCATCTTCGACTTCTGCCAGAACCTGGAGTTCTTTCAGGAGAACCCGAACGTCACGGACGGGCCCGGCGCGAAGCCTCTGAGTGAACGGCTCTTCGTCAGCCGGGTTGAGCTGGTCGATGCACTGGTCGAAGACGAAGACCCACATGAGGATCTGATCGGGGATACCAAGACCCGCTTGCACGACGAAGTGCTTGGCATGCCCATCAACAATTTCATCGTCCGCGCCAAGCGGCGCAGCGTGGAACGGTTTCGGGACAAAGCCAACTGGACCACGCTCGACCTTGATGCGCGCCTGGCCCTGATCGAGGACGTGGCAGGCCTCCCCACCGCCTTCGACGATGGCAATCTGCCCGCCAAACAATTCGACCTCCTGATCCTCAGCACACAGCTGGAGCTCTTGAAACAGGAAGGTCGGTTCGCTCGTCTGCAACAACGGATCATCCGCTTTGCATCGACCCTGGAAGGGCTGGCTAACGTGCCACTGGTCGCCAAGGAATTGGAGCTCATTCTCGAAATCCAGACAGACGCTTTTTGGGAGGACATCACCCCCGAGATGCTGGAAACCGTCCGGCGACGCCTGAGACATCTGGCCGAACTCATCCAGCCGACCGAGCGCAAGATTGTCATCACCGACTTCGAGGACGAGATCGGCGAGGGCACGGCGATGACGATGCCCGAGGTGGGCAGCGGCGTCGACAAGGCGCAGTTCAAGATGAAGGTCCGGCGGTTCATCGAACAGCACAGTGACCACATCACCCTGATCAAGGTTCGCCGCGGGGAAGCCCTGACACGCCAGGATCTCGACGAGTTGGAACGTATCCTGATCGAACAGAAGATCGCCAATGACACACTGATTGCCGGCCTCGCTGACGACGGCGGCCTGGGGCACTTCCTGCGCACCTTGACGGGGCTGGACCGCGTCGCCGCCAAGGACGCTTTCAGTGCCTTTGTCTCCCAGCATCAGTTGAACGCGGACCAGACAGAGTTTCTCGACATGGTCGTGGACAGCCTGACCGAAAGCGGATTTATCGATCCTGCCACCTTCTACGAGAGCCCGTTTACCGATTTCGATGACATGGGAATTGCCGGGGTTTTCGACAGAGACCAAGCGCTGGAGATCATCCAGATCGTCCAGACCCTGAACGATGCCGTGGCGGCGTAGGATGCAAATGTTTGCCAACGTCACATCGGGCGGGAAGCGGTCCTTCGCTGCAAATTGTACCAACGACCGCTTTGGGTGTTGTCGATTTTGCTGCATACAGCTTAACGGACTGTGGCCAGTGACGTTCTGGCCCATGAATTGTCGACACTGAACCCACGGACAACTTAGGCTTGCGCATAGGCCGAATGTCGAGCAACCTGATTGAGGTAAATTGTTTGATCTATTAGAAGATAAATGAGCCTCAATATCACCAAGATCGACATTCGGAACTTCCGCTCGGCCCGGAACCTGTCGCTGTCAACAGGTAAATTGGCCGTTTTGGTAGGCAAGAACGACTCAGGCAAGTCGAACGTCCTCAGGGCCCTTAACCTGTTCTTCAATGGCCGGACAATGCCCGACAGTGTCCTCAACTTCGACGTGGATCACAGCGTTTTCAACAACCCTAAAAAGCGTGCAAGAGAAATCTCCATCACGCTCGAAATCAAGATGCCGGAGACGTACAAGGCCACGAACGGCGACTTCGTCGTTTGGGAGCGCCGCTGGCGGTCCGAAGGGTTGGTTCATGATGAATACTCTGGGCGGCGGCAGGTGGCTGGTCCACGCGGTGGCACCAAACTCGAAACAGTGGAAATTCCTCAAAAGTCCAACGCTCATGCACTGTTGCGAAACATCAATTTCGTCTATGTCCCTGCGATAAAGGACTTGGAGTACTTTTCGGAACTCCGTGCAAGTATCTACGACATCATTGCCGAGGTGGCGGACAGGGAATTCCGGAACTCAAGCCAAGACTTCGAACAATCGATTTCCCACCAACTTGAAGACCTAACGCAACAGATTACGGCGTCTCTAGGGTTCAGATCCCGCTTGGCACTACCCAAGGACCTCAGTCATATTTTCGAAAGCCTCGATTTTCTGAGCGAAGGTCAGGACATTTCGCTTGATGCTCGGGGCGACGGGATCAAGGCTCGACATATTCCCCTGATCCTCAAATTCATGGCAGATAAGAAGCGCGGCCTTCAGGGTCGGGGAGCCCAACCACACACGTTCATCTGGGGATACGAAGAGCCGGAAAACAATCTAGAATTGTCCAGCTGCGTTGAGCTCGCCGATCAGTTTTGGGACTTCATTGACCATGGTGTCTCACAGGTATTCCTGACCACGCATTCACCGGTGTTTTACAACCTGCACCGCAAACAGGAAGTGGGTGAGAGCCGGATTTCCTGCCACCACATCTTTCGAGAGGCGGGTGAGGTTGGAACTAAACAGGCCACTGAGCTTGGCGATCTTGACGATCGGATGGGAACCACGGCCTTGTTCGCACCTATGGTGACGGAGTTGGAAGACAGGGTCCGACGCCAGGAACAAGCCCGTGCCGACGTGGAACAGCTTGCCTTGGCCAACCGTCGGAAAATCTTTGTCGAAGGCGATTCCGACAAACTCATCATCGACAAGGCCCTGGAAGTTTTTGCGGCTGAAAGGGTTGCCGAAATCGATGTTGAAACCAAAGTCGGGGCTGGCATCAACTATGTGATCGACATGCTTCATTCATGGCGGAGCCGTGCAAAGCACCATCCAGAACTACCCAAGGCAGCGGGCCTGCTTGACCTCGACCCAGAAGCGAAGACCGCCCTCAAAAAGTGGAATGATATCCCCGACAATATCAAGTCGGCGAAGTGCTTCAAGCTGCCCACGCCACCGCATCTGATCCCAGTGCTGCAGGCCGGGTTCCGGGTGCCGATTGTTCTTGAATGTCTATATGACAAGGCAGCGTGGGTCTGGGCCGACGATCGCGGGCATCTCAAAGCCAGGAACGTTCCCGGTGTGATCTCGAACGAACTTAACAGCCAGATCGTAAACGCCGAGACCACATTGGATGATCACTTGCATGAGGACTGGGCGATCTTCGTCAAGAAGGAGTTCGAACAGGCAGGCAAGGGGTCGATGGCCAGGCACTACGCGAACAAAACCAATGGTGATTTCGGTGCTCTGATGCCCTTCATGGAGCCCTTGGTAGCTGAGATTGTGGCCTACCTGTTTCCAGAGGGAGAAGAAGCAGAACAATCGGGAGGTGGGCCAGGTAAACAGGAAGTTGGGGCATAGCAATGAGCATGTCGGGTTTGACGAAAAAGGTCGCAATCTTCAGTTTCTCTTTAAAGTTAAAGACATAGCAGTCGTTCGTCTGCCGTGGGGTGAATGGCAAGTTCGGGCCGAGATCGCGCGGAGCAACATTTCACCATCAGGTCGACAGCAGTATCGTCATTCGCAAGGCAAGTGACTGCGGACCTTGGCCTCACGATCGCCAGGGTTGCAGTGGGCGAAGTCATGTGGATTGGTGAGAGCGAAACCTGAGATTGGATCCGAGATGCGCCCAACAGAGCCCCGAGCTTTCCGTGACCCAAGTGCGATACAGGCCCGATGCGCCATGCTCAATGACCCGCATATGGCTCCGCTTACGGCCTATGTGCGAGAGCTCCGAAGTGAAGTGAAGGGAAGGGAAATGTACCTGACTTCGACCCACTGGACGGAGGTGTGAATGCGGCGATCCTCTTTCTGATGGAAAAGCCTAAGCCAATGACCGACGACATGGCTCTCGCCGGTCGTGTAGGCTCAGGCTTTGTCTCACGAGACAACGATGACCCGACTGCCGCTGCAATATTCACCTTCATGGCAAAGGCGGCTATCGGAAGGCAACATAGTATTCTCTGGAACACGGTTCCTTGGTGGAACGGCACGCGTTCCATTAAGAAGGAGGAACTGGTCGCAGGGAAAGAGCGACTGGATGAGCTATTGAAGTTGCTGCCGAAGCTGGCAGTTGTAGTTGGCGTAGGAAGCAAAGCTCAATCAGCGGAGAACTCAATCGCAGCTCGAGGCGTCCCATTCATTCGATCGGCACATCCATCGCCGATCAACCGTGCCTCGCGTCCTGCATTATGGGCGTCCATCCCAGATCAGTGGAGCGAGGCAAAGAAATACGCGCCGATATAAAACACGGACTTCCTTGGCGGGGCTGCTCTTCACATACTCCAAGAATCGGGGGGCTCCCCTGTGCGCGCCGAGCATGGGCGACGTGATGCATGGGCAGATACCTCAATGTCTGCTTTGAAGAAGCTGCGCCGCAGCTACGGGCTACCGAACAAGCGACTGGTCTGGGCCGGCAGCGGTCATTCTCTGCGCGATCCATGAACAGCAGTTGTGGGCCGTTCGCGGTGATCCGACGGTCGGGGCGGAGAGCCATCATTCGCTACGGGCGCGCGGAGAACTGCGGGCACGCGGAAAAGCTGACATTCAGTTAACCCCAAGCCGCCGCCTACGTGTTCAACGCGTAGGGTTAGAAACCGGTACTCTTTTCGAACGCTGAGTTCGATTAAAACCTATCGGAGGCAGCAGACATCATGTATTCGAGCGTTGGAGTGGCTTTGAAACGCTAAAGATAAAATTTGACTATTCGAATGACTTCGCTTCCCAGTCATCAAGCGCGAGTTCATCAAGAATTCTCGGAGAAAGTTTTGCCATTAAGGGCTCCAATTCAAGCATCACGCATCGCAGCACGTTTTCGACGGCGGCGCAGAAGTCTTGGGAGGCGGCATATAGGTTAGGTTGCATGACATAGGTGTTCTTAATCTTGACGCTACGATCAAGAAAATCCGGGTGGGTGTCGAATGCTTTTTGGCCAAAGATTTTATCCTTTACCTTTCGGAAAATCTCCAACGAGGACAGGAGCAAGATCCCGCCCGCTCCTGTTTGAAGGTAGGGGTTTGGGACGGGTTGCCCTTTGACCCAAGAGTATCTATCGTCTGCTTCTACAATTTTGCAGATCCTCAGTGCGAAAGCGTCTGCTTCAAATTCTTCTCGATGCGCGTCACCCATAGGTCCAACTGTCCGACCATGGTTTAGTGCATGATGCGCATATTCATGCGAGAGACCGAAAATCTCCATAGAGAATGCGACGTGCTCCATTTGCAGTATTTCGACTTTGGTCGACGGCTTGTAGGGAGCCAAAATGTGCGTCCCTGTCAGTGCAAATGAAAAAAAGATACGCCACCAGTAGAAGATGAGATCAGGGCGTTTTCGAAGCTCTTTTCTGAGAAGATTTTCATCGAAATCGATACCAACGGACGTGGGTGCCAAAAGCACTGTCCGAATGTAGGCTCGAGAAACAAGCCCGCAGTATCGCGTAAAGAAAGACCCCATCGTAATGATCGATTGGTCAGTCATAACCACGTTCACCTTTGAGAGGAATGGCCCCGCCTTCGGTTCGATTGCAAAGTGAACTTTGTCCCTGTTTGCCAGATTTAGTTGAGCGGCCGCATTTTCTATCGGTTGGGAAAGGCGTTGTAGCGCGGCTTCGGTAAAGCGTGCAACGCCCGGGCTGGTTGTCGGCGCTTCATCGCTCAGTGTTTTGTGAATCTGCTCTCTCGAATCGATTTCATCATCGCTCCAGCCCGCGTCAGATAATGCTTGCCGATTACTGGCTGCGTCTCGGCCGGGATGAACGTAGTCCGGGTCATCAAACGTTGACCATTCGTTATTTTTTGCCCGATCAAGCATTTGAGACCAAAGCTCGATTGCTTCCCTCTTGAATGCGCTGGTTTTGGGCATCGGCTGTCTCCAAGTCTCGACGAGAATATCGTCTCCCCACATGAGCTAAATATATTGAGCTGCGCAAGCCTTAGCGCAGGATCCATAAACCCGGTGGATGGCAGCAAAGTAGGCTGCGCGTGCAACATTTGAACAGATCATTCAACGTCGGCTTTGGGTCGACCATGTCTGACAGCCCGAGGTCAACTTCAAGATTGACGCGTTGATCCCTTCTGCTCGCGGCTCAAGAAGATCGACGTATTTGCACGCACTTGGCCGAGTTGGAGAGACCGGCTAAAGAGGAGCTCAAGGCCATGTCAGGAGGAAAGAGAGTGGTAAAAAAGTTCCCCGAATTGAAAGAACATCAGGCCCGCATCGAGCAGGCATTAGACACTGCCAAGCCCGAGATGGTCGCACAAGGCAAGGCACTTCTGTCTGCAAACTGCGAGCAATATATCGAAGCCCAAGGTTTCGACGCAGAAAAATTGCTGGGCATAATTGCCGTCAAGTATCAAGCCGACGAGACGATTTCTTACAAAGAGCTCTACGAAACCTGCCACAGGACAAACGGCAAATGGGGCAAGGAGATCGGCATGGCCGCCGCCCGCTTCTGCACAGGTGCAGCTTCCATATGGGGGTGGGCCAATGGCTACCCCGGCATGAACGACGCTGTGGTTAACGGCCAGACCGACAAGCGCGGCGATGGTGCAGCCACTATGGACTACTTGAAGGACTGACCAGCCCGAAATTGTTCCGGAAGGGCCCCATACGGGCGACCTTCTTTGCGCGGAAACTGAATTGCCGCTTTCGGGAAGCCGCGCTGCGGCATCAAGCAGTGGCCAATGGCGGCTCTGGGCCGGGAGTGACGGCATCGCAGCTGCCGCCGAGCGTCCGATGCGACGTGGTTCGCTGCCTACTCCTTCAAAGCCTTCCACTCGTCCACAAGACGGGCGGTAAACTCGGGGGGCAACTGGGCCACCACGATATAGCTGCTGCGTTCGTCGAGGTGGTAGACTTGGACGGTATGCTTCCGCCCGTGTCCGGTCTCGATTTGATCTTCCGCCATTGGCGGGACATCAAACACGCCTCGTTCCGCTAATCGCTTGACGCTACGCTTTACGTCATCGTGGCGCTTTTCCAGCAGCTCCACGATCTCGCGGCTGCTCATGGTCAGCGGTGCAGGTTCATCTTTCAGGAAAAGGATCATCTTGCGACACTATTTTCGCCAAAGAATCGCACGCTCAAAAAACCAGAAGCGAAAACGGCAATCGACAAGGTGGGTGAAAAGGTGGATTTTTGGAACGCGCCATCCACAAAAGTGATATTTTTCAATTATTTACATGAAATTCATGGTGCCCCCACACGGACTCGAACCGCGGACCTACTGATTACAAATCAGTTGCTCTACCAGCTGAGCTATAGGGGCCTCAATGGCTTTGGCCGAGCCCGTCTTTAGCAGCGCGGCGCAGGGCTGACAACTGTGAAAACCGGGTCGACCTGGGAATGATTGGCGATTTTGCTCTTGGGGCCGGCAGAGTGTCGGAAGCGACGAAAACGGCGCGTGCGGGTTTTTGATCCGAGGGGACGCCTCGCGGGGATGACTGTAAGAATTTTCTGAACGGAACGGTGAGAAATAGTCAATTTTTTTAATCCCGACCCTCGGCTAATCGGTCCGGAGGCATCCAGTGATTGGGAGGATCAGGGGCTATGACTTTCAAGGTAAATTCCGGACCGGCGATGAACCGGCGTACGCTGATGTCGTCGATGGCCGCCGCGGGGGCGATGATGGCCACTGGCGCGCGTGGTGCATGGGCGGCAACACCGAGCCGGGGTGGCCATGTCCGCGTGGGCGTGCGCGGTGGATCGACCACAGACTCGCTGGATCCGGGCACCTACAGCCACGCCTTCATGCGGACCATGGGGTTTGCCTATTGCAACACGCTGGTCGAGGTCGACGGCAACAACCAGATCCGCCCCGAGCTGCTGGAATCCTTCGAGGCCGAGAAGGGTGCCGCGACGTGGGTCTTCCGCCTGCGTCCCGGGATCACCTTCCACGACGGCAAGCCGCTGACCGCGGATGATATCATCGCCAACGTCAACCACCACATCCGCCCGGACAGCACCTCGGGCGTGAAGGCGACGCTGGCCTCCATCGCCGAGATGAAGCGTGAGGACGATCTGACCGTCCGTTTCATCCTGAACTCGGGCAACGCCGATTTCCCGGCGGTCTTTACCGACTACCGCATGATGATCATGCCTGGCAAAGACGGTGCGTTGGACTACAACGCACGTGTCGGTACCGGCGGCTACATTCTCAAGGAATGGGAACCGGGCGTTCGCGCCACGCTGGAGCGCAACCCGAATTACTGGCGCGATGACCGCGCGTTCTTTGACAGTGCCGACATCCTGTCGATCTCTGACCCGACCACCAAGCAGAACGCTTTGATGACCGGTTCAATCGACATCATGGATCAGGTCGATCTCAAGACCGTCCACCTGATGCGTCGGAACAAGAACATCGTGGTGGAACAGACCAAAGGTGGCCTGCATCACACCTACGCGATGAACACCACTCTGGTGCCGTTTGACAATGCCGACGTCCGCATGGCGCTGAAATACGGTATCGACCGTGAAGCGCTGCTGCAAAAGGTCCTCCGCGGGTTCGGCTCGGTCGGCAACGACCATCCGATCGCGCCGACGATGCGCTATCACGCTGCTGACATCGAACAGCGTCAATACGATCCCGACCGCGCCAAGCACCACCTCAAGAAGGCCGGGCTCGACTCGCTCGACCTGTCTCTGTCGGTGTCGGACGGCCTGTATCTGGGCGCCACCGACGGTGTGACGCTCTATTCCGAGCAACTGGCTGCGGCCGGCATCAACCTTGGAATCGACCGCCTGCCGAACGATGGCTACTGGACCGACGTCTGGATGAAGCGCCCCTTCGCGGCAGCCTACTGGGGCACCCGGGCGACCGAGGACATGATCCTGTCCGCCGCCTACCAGTCCGGCGCCAAGTGGAACGAGTCCTTCTGGAGCAACGAGCGCTTCGACAAGCTGCTGGTCGAAGCGCGGACCGAGCTGGACGAAGGCAAGCGCGCGGATCTTTACCGCGAGATGCAGCTTCTGGTGCGCGACGAGGGCGGCACCGTGGTTCCGCTTTTTGCCGACAACGTCTTTGCCATGAGCACCAAGATCGGCCACCCCGACGCCATGTCCGGCGCCTGGGAACTGGACGGCGGGCGTTCGATCGAACGCTGGTGGTTCAAAGCCTGATCCCAAGCTTTCGAAGGCGCCGTGGCGATCCCTCCCGTCACGACGCCCTTGGTGCAGCGGCAGGATCTGCCGCTGCCATTTCCAAACACCGTCCGGGAGCCCGACATGGAACAGCTTTGGCGGATGATCTTTCAGCGGCTGGGCCTTGGCCTTGTTACGCTGTTTGTCATTTCACTCATCATCTTCGCCTCGATCGAGTTGCTTCCGGGCGATATCGCGGAAGAAATCCTTGGCCAGTCGGCAACGCCGGAATCCGTGGCCGCATTTCGCGCCGAGATGGGGTTGGATCGCCCCCCGCACGAACGTTACCTGGAATGGGTCGGTGGCATATTCACCGGGGATTTCGGCGTCTCGCTGTCCAGCCGCCGCCCGATCTCCGAGCTAATGGCCTCGCGCATTGGCCACACCCTGTTCCTGGCCATCTACGCGGCGGCCATCGCGGTGCCGCTTGCGCTGGCGCTTGGCATCCTTGCAGCGCTGTTCCGCAATTCGGTCTTTGACCGTGTGGTGAATATCGGGGCGCTGTCTTCGGTCTCGTTCCCCGAGTTCTTCCTGGGTTACATCCTGATCTACTTCCTCGCGCAGTCGGGGCTGTTCCCGGCGGTGGCCGACATCCGGCCGGAGATGCCGTTGCTGGAAAAGCTTTACGCCTCTTTCCTGCCGGCGCTGACGCTGACGCTGGTGGTTACGGCGCATATGATGCGCATGACCCGCGCGGCGATCATCAACCTGTTGGCTTCGCCCTATATCGAGATGGCGCGCCTCAAGGGGGTTCCGCCCGCCCGTATCATCCTGCGCCACGCGCTGCCCAACGCGCTGGCCCCGATCATCAACGTCGTCGCACTGAACCTTGCCTATTTGATCACCGGTGTCGTCGTGGTCGAGGTGGTGTTCTTCTACCCGGGACTGGGTCAGTTGCTGGTCGACTCGGTGTCGAAACGTGACGTCTTTGTCGTGCAGGCGGCCAGCCTGATCTTTGCGGCGGCCTACGTGCTGCTGAATTTGTTGGCTGATGTCCTTGCGACCCTGTCCAACCCCCGCCTGACCCACACGCGCTGAGGATCCTTATGTCGAGCTTTCTCAAGACACTCCGCACCGCGCCGCCGACTGCCCTGTTCGGCATGTTCATCATAACCCTCTACATCTTTGTGGCCATCTTTGCCCCGGTGATCGCGCCCTACGGCGAACGTGAGATCGTCGATGCCGAGTTTATGCCCTGGAGCACCGAATACCTGCTGGGAACCGACAACCTTGGCCGGGACATGTTCAGCCGGATCATCTATGGCGCGCGCAACACCGTGGGCATCGCCGTACTGACAACGATCCTGGCCTTCCTCGTCGGCACGGTGCTTGGCATCCTTGCCGCGATCCGCGGCGGCTGGCTGGATCAGTTGCTGGGCCGCTCGGTGGATGTGCTGATGGCGATCCCCTCGCTGATCTTCAAGCTGCTGCTGCTGACGATCTTTGGCACCTCGGTGCTCAGCATGGTGGTCATCATCGCGCTGGTGGACTCGACCCGCGTTTTCCGACTGGCCCGAGCGGTATCCATGAACATCGTGGTGATGGACTATATCGAGGCCGCGCGTCTGCGTGGCGACGGGTTGTGGCGGCTGATCACGCGAGAGATCCTGCCCAACGCGGCGGCACCGCTGGCGGCTGAATTCGGCCTGCGCTTCTGCTTTGTTTTCCTTGCCATCTCGGCGTTGTCCTTCCTAGGACTGGGGATCAAGCCGCCGACCGCCGACTGGGGGTCCATGGTGCGCGACAACGCCAGCCTGATCTCCTTTGGCGATATCACGCCGCTTGTTCCCGCAGCGGCCATCGCCTTCCTCACCATCGGCGTCAACTTTGTCGTTGACTGGATGCTGCACCGCGCCAGCGGCCTGAAGGACTGAGTGACATGACCGACAAGAACACCTTGCTGGAGATCAAAGGCCTGCGCATCGAAGGCCGTTCTGACGAGCACTGGACCGAGATCGTGAAAGGGGTCGACCTGACCCTGAACCGCGGTGAAGTGCTGGGCCTGATCGGTGAATCCGGCGCCGGGAAATCGACCATCGGGTTGGCTGCGATGGGCTATGCGCGGGACGGATGCCGCATCAGCGGCGGGTCCATCCTGTTTGACGGCATCGACCTGCGGGCCGCCAAGGAAAAGACACGACGCGGCCTGCGCGGCAATCGCATCGCCTATGTGGCGCAATCGGCGGCGGCGAGCTTTAACCCCGCGCACCGTCTGATCGACCAATACGCCGAGGGGCCGGTGCTGCATGGGGTCATGTCCCGGTCCGAGGCCGAACGTGACGCGATGGAGCTGTATCAGCGAATGCGCCTGCCGAACCCGGACGAAATCGGCTTTCGTTATCCGCATCAGGTGTCCGGCGGGCAATTGCAGCGCGCCATGACGGCCATGGCGATGGCCTGCCGTCCCGACCTGATCGTCTTTGACGAACCCACGACCGCGCTGGACGTGACCACCCAGATCGAAGTGTTGTCCGCCATCCGCGACATCGTGCGCCGGTTCGACACCGCAGCGATCTATATCACGCATGATCTGGCCGTGGTTGCGCAGATGGCAGACAAGATCAAGGTTCTGCTCAAGGGCGAAGAAGTCGAAGAAGCCCCCACGCGTGAAATGCTTGCCGCGCCGAAAAAGGACTATACCAAGAGCCTCTGGGCGGTGAGGTCTTTTGAACGCAAGGCCCATGCAGCGCCCGCCGCCGGCAGCACGCCGGTGATTTCGGTCCGCAATGTCACCGCATCTTATGGTGCGGCACCTGTGTTGAAGGACGTCAGCTTTGACATCCACAAGGGCCAGACCGTCGCGGTTGTTGGTGAATCCGGGTCAGGCAAATCGACCACGGCGCGGGTGATCACCGGCTTGCTGCCGGCCTCCGCGGGCGAGGTCTGCCTTGACGGTGTGCCGCTGGCCCCCCGGTACGCGGCCCGGTCCAAGGACCAGTTGCGCAAGATCCAGATGATCTACCAGATGGCGGATACGGCGCTGAATCCCAAACAGCGTATCCGCGAAATCATCGGCTGGCCTGCGTCGTTGTACCTTGGGCTCAGGGGCAAGGCGCTGGACAACCGGGTGCGCGAATTGTTGGACCTGATCGAACTGGACCCGGACCGTTTCATCGACCGCCTGCCCAGCGAATTGTCCGGCGGTCAAAAACAGCGGATCGGCATCGCGCGGGCGCTGGCTGCGGAACCAGAATTCATCATCTGCGACGAGGTCACTTCGGCGCTGGACCAACTGGTGGCCGAGGGGATCCTGAAACTGCTGGACCGGCTGCAAGGCGAACTGGGCCTGTCCTACATGTTCATCACTCATGACATCGCCACCGTGCGCGCCATCGCGGACGAAGTTGTGGTGATGAAGGCCGGAAATGTTGTCGAGGCCGGTCCGAAAGAGGCGATATTCACGCCGCCTCACGCGCCTTATACCGAATTGCTGCTGTCTTCGGTGCCGGAAATGGATCCCGACTGGCTGGACGGCGTGATCGCGGAACGTGAGCGCGCGGCAAAAACGGCCTGATCCGATCCTGCGCAGCGGGCCGGGGCCGGCCCGCCGCCGCCTATGTAGGGGCGTCGATTTCAATTCCGTCCCGTGCGGCCTCGGCCTCCAGCCACTCCCACAACAGTTGCACGCGCTTCAGCCGTTGCTTGTGGGGCAGGGCGGTGAGGAAATAGCTGGGCACCGTCGGTTTCTCCGATGGATCCAGAGTGAACGGCACGCAAAGCCGTCCCTCGGCCACCATACGTTCGGCATTGGCCCGGTTGCCAAGGGCCACGCCGATCCCGCGGGATGCGGCCTCGAACGCGTGCAACGAATAGCTGACAAAGAGATAGCGCTGTTTCGTGGCCCAGCTGTAGTGCGACAAAAGCGTCTTCCACGAGGTCAGTCGGCGTTCGGTTTCGATCAGGGTCAGGCCCTTCAGCGACTCCAGCGATGTAAGGCGATGCCGGTCCGCCAGTTCACGGGTCGCAAGAACTGCCACGTCATCCTTGAGAATGCGTTGCGACACCAGATCGGGATCGGGTTCGAAACGGTATTCCAGTGCCACGTCGATCCCGCGCTCCTCGGGATCAAAGGTCATGCGGTCGATGATCCGTAGATCGTATTCCGGATGCTGTTGCATGAATCCCGGCAAACGCGGCATCAGCCACATGGAAACCAGCGTCGGCGGCGCGGCCAGCGTCACGGTTTCGCGGACCTTCCGCTGGGAGGCGACGGTTGTTGCCCGCGCGATGGCCTCAAGGCTGGGGCGCACTTCGACAAGGTAATCCTTCGCGGTTTCAGTCAGCACAAGGCTACGCCCACGCCGCACGAAAAGCGGCGATCCAAGGAAATCCTCAAGGTTCGAAATCTGGTGGCTGACAGCTGGCGGCGTCACGCAAAGCTCTTGCGCGGCAAGCCTGACACCACCCAGTCTGGCGACCGCTTCGAACACACGTAAGGCATTGAGAGGAGGGAGATTTTGCGCGGACATGGAAGGCTTTCCTGCTGTTAGAAATAACTAAATGATCCCGTTAGAAAATGTCAATTTTTTTTCCAGAACGGAGGGCCGATAACCCGTCGAAGTCACCGACTCTGCGCCCGGTTGCGGCGTCGGCAATGGTTAAGGCTGGAGGAGACAATCGGATGAAGCCGCTGACGGGAATACTCGTGGTCTCGGTCGAACAGGCGCTTGCTGCGCCCTTGTGCACGGCGCGGCTTGCCGATGCCGGTGCCCGCGTGATCAAGATCGAACGCAGCGAAGGCGACTTTGCGCGGGGCTATGACAAGGCCGCCAAAGGGTCGAGTTCATATTTCGCCTGGACCAACCAGGGGAAGGAATCGATCGCGCTGAATTTTCGCGAGGCAGAGGATGCGGCGCTGCTGGACCGTGTGCTTTCGCAGGCAGATGTCTTTATCCAGAATCTCGCCCCCGGGGCCATGGCCCGGGCCGGATTTGGCTCGGCCGAACTGCGCGAGAAATATCCGCAGCTGATCACCGTCGACATCACCGGCTACGGTGAAAGCGAGGCGGTCAGCCATCTCAAGGCATATGATTTCCTGATTCAGGCCGAGGCCGGTCTGACCGCGATCAGCGGTGGCGAAAACGAACTTGGCCGCATCGGCGTGTCGATTTGCGATATCGGGGCGGGCATGACCTGCCACGCGGCCGTGCTTGAGGCGCTGTTGCGGCGCGAGAAGACAGGGCAGGGGACCGCAATCGCAGTTTCGCTGTTCGACGTGGCCGCCGACTGGATGAGCGTACCGCTGATCCATGCCGAACATGGCAAGGGCGCGCCGAAACGCGTTGGTCTGCGCCATCCCAGCATGGCCCCCTACGGCGCGTTCGAAACGTCGGAAGGCGCGCTGACCATCCTGTCGATCCAGAACGAACGCGAATGGCAACGGTTCTGCCAGGAGGTTCTGCGCTCGAACACCGCCGGTGCGGATCCAAGGTTCGAATCCAACAACAGCCGTGTCCAAAACCGCGACGCGCTGGAAGAGATGATCACCGCCGTGTCGATCCAGCTGACCCAGCAGGACTTCCGCGACCGGCTGGCCAACGCCAACATCGCCTTTGGCGGCGTGAACAGTGTCGACGACCTTGGCGGTCATCCCGCCCTGCGGCGGCGCTCGGTCAGCACTGAAGGCGGTGAGACGCTGGACATTCCCGCGGCCCCCATTCGCTGGCTTGAAGACGATGCCGCGCCGGTCATGGCATCGGCCCCGGCGATCGACCAGCACGGCTCGGCCATCCGCGCCGAGTTCGCCTGACCTGACTTCAAGGGAAAGACCATGACACAACATGTCCGCGAATGGATCGGCCGCAGCGAAGTCTGGCATGACACGCTGCGCGCGCAACCCGCGTGCTTCATGCAGGCCACCATCGGTCGCGAACCCGACCTGAAGGACGGTGACGCCCTGCCGCCGCTTTGGCACTGGCTGTATTTCCTCGAGGCGAAACCAGCCGGCGTGCTGGGGCGCGACGGCCACCCGCAAAAGGGTGGTTTCCTGCCGCCGGTCGAACTGCCACGCCGCATGTGGGCCGGTGGCCGATTCGAATTCCACGAGCCGTTGCGCCTTGGGGATGACGTCCGCAAGGTCTCGACCATCAAGGACGTGGTGGAAAAGGACGGTCGCAGCGGCAAGCTGTGTTTCGTCACCGTCAGGCACGAGATGTTTTCAGGCGGGCAGCTTGCCGTGACCGAAGAGCACGACATCGTCTATCGCGAGGATCCGGCCCCCGACGCGCCAAGGCCCGTTCCGGCAAAGGCCCCGGAAAATGCTGAGTTCTCTGAGGAAATTCATCCAACCCAGGTCATGCTGTTCCGCTATTCGGCGCTGACCTTCAACGGCCACCGGATCCACTACGACGTGGATTATGCCCGTCAGGTCGAAGGGTATGACGGGTTGGTCTTTCACGGGCCGCTGACTGCGACGCTTTTGGTGGATCTTGCCAGTCGCAAGATGGGGCGCACCCCGCGCGCCTTTTCCTTCCGTGGTTTGTCGCCGCTGTCTGGATTGACGCCGTTCCGGGTCGAGGGACGATCGGCAGAAAACGCTATGGATTTGTGGGCAACGCGCAACGACGGCGCGCTTGCCATGTCGGCCAAGGCCGAGTTCTAAGGATAGGCAAATGTTGAAACCCCTCGCTCAGACCTTCTCCGAGCGTTTCGCCGAATGGGCCACGCAATCGGACCTTCGGATGGCCGATCAGGACCGGGCCGAAGCCCGGTTCACGCTGGTCGATACCCTCGCCTGTACGGTCGTGGGTACGCAAGAGCAGCAGCCCGTTGCAGCTGTCGAGGCCGCGCTTTTCGGTCAGCAGGACGGCAGCGTGATGCCTGTCGGCGGCGGACAGAAGTTGTCCCTGACGGGCGCGGCGCTGGTTAATGGTGCCCGTGCCCATGCCATCGACTTCGATGACTACGAGCTTTCGGGGTCCAGCCATGCCAGCGCCCCGATCTACAGCGCCCTGTTTGCGCTGGCCGGGGTCGTTCCGATGACCGTTGACCAGATCTGTGATGCCTGGATCGTCGGGTATGAGGCGATCATCTGGATGGGCATGGCCATGGGCTATCGCCACTATGACATCGGTTGGCATTCGACCTCGACGTTGGGGCCGGTGGGCGCGGCGGCGGCGGCGTCCCGCGCGCTTGGCCTGTCGGCGGGGCAGATGTCGAACGCGATGGCGCTGGCGGCCAGCTCTGCCGCGGGTCTCAAGATGCAGTTCGGTAGCGATGCCAAGGCGTTGCACGCTGGTCTGGCTGCGCAGGCCGGTGTTCAGGCGGCGCTTTTGGCGCGGGCCGGTGCGACGGCGAACAACCGTCTGTGGCACGGCAAATATGGTTTCGCCAGCCTTTATGGCGGCGAAGATGCCGCCGGGTTCGACGACGTGCTGTGCACCATGCAGCCCGGTCGCGCGCTGGAGAAATTTCCCGTCATTCGCAAGCTTTGGCCCAGCTGCGCCTACACGCACCGCCCCATCGCAGCGGCGGAACGTCTGCACAAACGGCTTCGGGCGGGCGACGAGATCGCGTCGATCACGGTCCGGATGCCAGAGCCCTTCCACCGGGTGGCCGGGTTCTTTGTGCCCACAAACGATGCCGAGGCGCGTTTCTCGGTCAGCTATTGTGTGGTTGTCGGCCTGCTGATCGGCCATGTCTCGCCCGAGGATTTCCGCGAGCATCGCTTTACGGATGCCACCCGTGTCCGCATGACGCAGGACGTGGTTCTGGACCTCTATGACCTGCCCAAGGGCGACGCCGGGGACATCGGTCCTTCGACCCCGGAACGCATCGTGGTGACGCTGACCGATGGTCGCGTTCTGGAAGAGGTGGTCGAACATGTCCCCGGCGGCGTTTCGCTGCCCATGACGCGCGAACAACTGCTGCGCAAAGTCGCGGATTGCGGGTGTTCCACCGATCTCGCACAGGCCTTCCTGAGCGTTGATGGCGCGACCGCGCTTGCCGATACCGGCATGCTGTCTCAGGTCGGCCATGCCTGAGGCCGGGCTTTTGGTGAAGGGTGGCGCCACAGAGATGCTGTGGCGCTCACTGCTCTATACGCCGGGGCACCAGCCGGCGCTGGCGGCCAAAGCGGCCCGCAGCGCGGCGGATGTGGTGATCCTCGACCTCGAGGACGCGGTGCCGCCGGATGCCAAGGCGCTGGCCCGCAAGTGCATTCTTGAAAGCGCGCCGGTTCTGGCAGCGGCGGGCAAAGAGGTGGCGGTGCGGATCAATTCGCCCGCCGAAATGCAGCGCGCCGATCTGGCGGCCGCGGTTGCGGCCGGGGCGGATATTGTCATTGTGCCCAAGGTTGAAAGCGCCGCGCAGATCCGTGACATCGCCGACCAGCTTGCAGCGCTGGAACCCCCGGGCCGACATACCGCGCTGATCGCATTGATCGAAACGCCACTTGGCCTGCATGAGGCGCGATCCATCGCGTTGGCGCATCCGCGGTTGCGGGCAATCAACCTCGGGACCGAGGATTTCGCCCGCGAAATGGGGATGGAGCCGGATTGGGACAGTCTGCTGTATCCAAGCCAGCAGGTCGCCATAGCGGCCAAGGCCGCCGGTATCGCGGCCTTGGGCTATGCCGGCAGCATCGCCGGGTTCCGCGACATCGATGCCTTTGCCAAGATGTTGAAGAAGTCCTCTCGCCTGGGGTTCGAGGGGGGCTTTGCGATCCATCCGTCCCAGCTTGCCCCGCTGAACGCAGCCTTTTCGCCCGGAGATGCGGAAATCGCATTGGCCAGGGAAATCGTGGCCAGGTTCGAAGAGGCCAGGGCGCAGGGTGTCGGAGCCATTTCCGTTCAGGGGCGCATGGTCGATCTGCCGGTCGCACAGCGGGCCGAGGCGCAATTGCGCCGGGCCGAGCTTTGCCGTTCCCGAGAGGCGGGCTGAGCCGACGTTTCTTAGAATTGGCCGCCGGATCACCTGTCCCCTTGGGCAAGGCGGTCCGGCGATGTGCGGTTCAGAACCCGAACAGCCGTGTCGGGTTGTCGCCAAGCACTGCCTGCCGCAGGTTTTGGTCCGGGATGGCGCGCAGCAGGGCCTTGGCAAGGTCGCCTACCTGTGGGCGCCGCACGCCTCCCAACATGATGAAAGGCCAGTCGCTGCCCCAGATGCACCTGTCGGGATTGGCGGTCAGGGCGCGTTCGACAAAGGCATCTGCCGCATCATGCGGGGCATCGGTGAACCGGTACAGCCCAGACAGTTTGAGCCAGATCCGACCATCGCCCAGCAGGGACAGCAGTTGTTCGAACCCCGTTTCGCCGGGGCCTGCGGCCATGTCGGGCCACCCCATATGGTCGATGACCGCGTCACAGCCCAGTCGGGTCAATCCGGGCGCAAGCTCTGCCATGTGTTGATCGCTGTGCAGGAGGATCTGCACATGCATTCCGCGCGCGTTCAAGCGCGGGGCCAGGGCAACGGTGCCGGCCCAATCCAGAACGCCGCCGTGGACATAGTTCAGACGGACGCCGCGAAAGCCTGCTTCGGCCATATCATCGAGTTGTTGTTCGCTGACATCGCCATCCACAAGGCCCACGGCGCGGAAATTGTCCCGCCCCAGACGGCGGACCGCCTCGGCGGTGATGGCATTGTCCAACCCGTAGAGCATTGAATGGACGATGACTCCCCGTGTCAGTCCAAGCGTCGCGAGGTGCGCGCGGTATTGGTCCAGCCAGAAATCCAGCGGGCCGGGCGCGGGATCTTCGGCCCGTTGCGGCGACAGCGGAAAGGCCGGATCGTCGCCGATCATATGCGCATGACAGTCGCAGCCTGCGAGGGTGTCGCCAAAGGGGCGGAGTGTGGTTTCAACGGGGGCGGTCGCGGTGTCAGGCATGCCGGCTCTCCTTGTCGGGTGCGCTCAGCCAGTCAAGGGCCGGGGGCGCAGGGATGAGACCGGTCGGATTGATGTGCAGATGCGACCGGAAATAATGGGTCATGCAGGCGTGCAGATCGAAAGTGCCTGCAACGCCCGGCAATTGGTGGACCCGTGCAAGAAACCCGCTGAGCGCGGGCATATCGGCGATCCGGCGCGTTGTGGTCCGGAACAGCGGGATGTAGATGGCGTCATATCGGGCGAGCGAGGTGTAAAGCATGAAATCCGCCTCGGTCATGTTGTTCCCCAACAGCCATCGGTTCTGCGCGAGATGCGCCTCCCACCGGTCCAACGCGTTTTCCAGTTGACGCAGTGCCGTGTCATAGACCGATTGTTCGCGGGCAAAGCCGCATTTGTAGACCGCCGACGTAACCCCGGAATAGATCTCGTCCATCACGGCGGTGATCTGTCCGGTCAGGGCCGGGGGCAGCAGGCTGTTATGCACTTCTGTAAGGGCGTCAAAGGCGCGGTCGAACATCGCAAAGATGTCACGGGTGTTGTTTGACAGGATGCGCCCTTGGTCGAGGTCGAACAGAATCGGGGTCGAGGCGCGACCGGTATAGGCTGGATCGCTGGCAAGATAGGCTTCGTACAGATATCGAAAGCCGGTCAGCGGCTCTGGTTGTCCGGGCGCTTCGCGAAAGAACTCTCGCCCGTGTTCGCCCATTACCGGCAGGACGGCGACCGTGGGGACGACCTTTTCCAGCCGCTTCATCCGATGCAGCATCGACACGCGCTGTGCCAGCGGGCAGCCGGGGCATTCGACCAGCAGGTACCGTCCGGCGACGGCCGGGTAGGGGGTTGACCCGTCGGAAGAAACCCGGTCCCGGAACCCTTCGTTGCGCGGTTCCCAGCCAGAGGCGCCGATCTGACGGTCGCTTCCGCCGACCCATTTCCCGTTGACGAGTTGCCCCATTAGGCTGGCCTCCTTTGCAGCGCCAAAGATGAACACGATTTCTACGCGCTCCGGGCTTTGGTATCATAAATGTAAGTAAAGGATAGAAAATATGCCGGTTATGAAAGTTTTTCACGGCTATGGACACGTGTACATTGGCTGTGTCAGCATCAGATGTATCGTCGAGTCGGCCACCGGTTCGGGACCTTCAGGGAGTAAAAACATGAAAATCGACCGTATTCTTACCGCCGCCCTCATGGCTGCGCTGCCGGCCGTGGCAGGAGCCGATGAGGTGCCTCTGCCAAAGCAGATGACCTGGGCAAGCTATGACAGCCAGTCGATCGTCTATGCCGAGTCGATCGCGATCGGGAAGGTTCTGGAAAACCACTACGGCACCAAGTTGCAGGTCATTCCTGTTCGCAACGGGTTCTCCCGGATGTTGCCGCTGTTCTCGGGCAAGGCGGATATCGTCACCACCGGCAGCGACGGCTATTTCGCGCAGGAAGGTGCCTTTATCTTTGCCAAGAAAGGCTATGGTCCGCAGCGTCTGCGCATCGTGTCCTATAACGAAACCAATCCGGGCAATGGCGCGGCTGTAACGGCTGACAGCGGCATCAAGACATGGGCCGATGCCAAGGGTAAGCGGGTTGCCGTGGTGCAGGGCAGCGCCGCATCCGCCAAGGTCGTCGAGGCTTCGCTGGCCTTTGCGGGCCTGACCTGGGACGATGTCGTTCGGGTGCCGGTGTCTTCGTGGTCCGCTGGCCAAGAGGCGCTGATCAACGGGCAGGCCGACATCGCCGCCGCAAACACCACCTCGCCCAGCGTCGAACGTCTGGCCAATTCGCCGCGCGGTATCTTCTGGCCGCCGACGGCCCATGACGACGCCGAAGGCTGGGCGCGTCTGAGCGCTGTGGCCCCCTACATTCAGAAAGCCGAGATCTGCCAGGGTATCGGTATTCCCGAAGGTGAATGCGTAGAGATCAACGGCTACGGTTACCCGGAATACCTCGCGCTGCCGGACCTGTCCGAGGATGCGGTTTACGGGCTGGTCAAGGCGATGGACCTGCACGCCGAGGAAATGGCCACGGCCTTTCCGCGGGCCAAGGGCTATGCCTTTGAAAAACAGCGCATGCAGCAGGCGTGGCCCTGGCATGACGGGGCTATCCGTTACTTCAAGGAAAAGGGTGTCTGGGACGACGACGCGCAGGCGCATCATGACATGCTGCTCAAGCGGCAGGACGTGCTGGCCGCCGCTTGGCAAGAGCTGAACGCCGGCGACGTGCCGGGTGATGAGGCGGAATTCGCCGCGAAGTGGTCCGAGATCCGCGCGCGTCACCTGCGAGAAGCCGGCCTGGCCGTCGTCTATGACGACGTCTGGAACTACTAAACCATTCTCCCCCCGACTGCGGCCCGGTCTTGGACCGGGCCGGTTTTTTCCGAGGTTGCAGCCGATGACCGATACCGCCCCCTCCGCCCCCGTTCCAGAACAGGGCCGCCAACGTAGCCTTTCGACCGGATGGCGGGCCGTGGTTGCACTGTCCGCCGTCGCCTGTGTCGCGATGGTCGTCTACATGGTGTTCAACCTTGGACTCTACGTCGGCTACATCCCGATTCAGGCGGTCTATTTCTATGCGGCTCTGACGCTGCTTTGTCCGCTGGTCTTTATCCTGTTCCCCGCCCATTCCGGCGCGGCCCGTGACCGCGTGCCATGGTACGACGCGCTGCTTTTTGTGCTGTTTTTCGTGGCCGGGGCGGTCTGCACCTTTCAAACGCGGACAATCTTTGACTACGGCTGGGACTACCTCGCGCCGGATTGGGCACTGTGGATGGCGCTGGGGGTCTGGTTCCTGATGCTGGAGGCCACGCGCCGTGCGGCGGGGCTTGCGGTCTTTGCGGTTGTCGCCGTTGCCAGCTTTTACCCGTGGTTCGGCAGCGCGTCCTTTCTGGGTCTGTTTCAGGTTCCGGGCAGCACCCTGCTGGAAACCGCGCAATATCACCTGTTCGGCACCGAAAGCCTGATCGGCGTTCCGATGCAGGCTCTGGTCAATATCGTGATCGGGTTCCTGTTGTTCGGTGTCGCCCTGCAAAAGACCGGCGCGGGGCAGTTCTTTATCGATCTGTCTTTTGCCATCCTCGGCGGCACGCGCGGCGGCCCGGCCAAAGTGGCCGTTCTGTCCAGCGGGCTGATGGGGTCGATCAGTGGCAGCCCGGTAACCAATGTCGTCACCACCGGCTCGATGACCATTCCCGCCATGCGCAAAGTGGGGTTTCCCGCCGTGACCGCTGGTGCGATCGAGGCCTGCGCGTCGACCGGGGGGGTCCTGATGCCGCCGGTTATGGGGGCCACGGCCTTCATCATGGCCACTTACCTCGAGATTTCGTACCAGACCATCGCGCTGGCCGCGATCATCCCCTCCTTTCTGTTTTTCCTCGGGCTTTTCCTGCAAATTGATGCGATGGCCGCGCGCAAAGGGCTGGTCGGTTTCCCGCGCGAAGAACTGCCGCGTCTTGGCCGGGTTCTGCGCGAAGGGTGGTACTTTCTTTTGGCGCTGGTTCTGCTGGTCTGGCTGCTGTTCTTCCTGAAGCAGGAATCCCGTGCGCCGTTTTATGCCACGCTGGCCCTGATCGCGCTGAACCAGTTCAACCCGGCGCGCCGCTGGGGCTGGGCCGATCTGGGTGAATTCGCCGTGGCCTGCGGGCGGCTCTTTGTCGAGATCGCGACCATTCTGGCCGGCGTCGGCCTGTTGCTGGGGGCGCTTGTGTTGACCGGCAAGGTCGGTTCGCTGGCCTATGACCTGATTGCGATGGCAGGGGACAACACCTTGGTCCTGCTGTTGGCCGGGGCCTTGACCAGCATGATCCTTGGCATGGGCATGACGATCAGCGCCGCCTATCTGTTCCTTGCCATTGCCCTTGCCCCGGCGCTTACGGAAAGCGGGCTGAACGTTCTGGCGATCCATATGTTCATGCTCTACTGGGGAATGATCTCTTACATCACGCCGCCCATCGCCTTTGCCGCCTTCGCGGCAGCGCCAATCAGCGGATCGTCTTCGATGAAAACCGGGCTGGAGGCGATGCGGCTTGGCACCATCATCTATTTCATCCCGTTCTTCTTTGTCCTCAATCCGGCGCTGATCGGCCAGGGCAGCCTGCCCGAGATCCTGTCCGTGCTGGGCTCGGCGATCATCGGTGTGTTGCTGCTGTCATCGGCCTTGCAGGGCTACCTTCTGGGCTTTGGCAGACTGGGCGGGGGCAGCCTGTTCCAATGGCCGATCCGGGCGGCACTTTTTGCGGCGGGCTTGCTGATGTTGGTGCCGGGGGGCGAAAACTTTGGCGGTATCAGCGGCAACAGCTTTCTCGCGGGGGCCGTGGCTTGCATCCTGCTGGCGCTGGTGATGCAGATGGCTCCGCGCCTTGTGCGGAGGGTCCAGACATGAGCGACAAGACCATCCGCAAAACGGCCACCTCCACCGATGTTGCGCGTTTGGCAGGGGTGTCCCGCGCGACGGTCTCGCGCTGCTTTTCCGAGGCAGACACAGTGCGCAAGGACACCCGTGACCGGGTCATGCAGGCCGCGCGCGAACTGGGCTATGCGCCCAATCAACTGGCGCGGATGTTGCAGACCCGGACCAGCGACATGATCGCGGTTCTGACCGCCGATTTCGCCAACCCGTTTCAGCCCGCCTTGATTGAGGCGCTGACAGGCGGGCTGACCGGGTTGGGCAAGATGCCATTGTTGCTGAAATCCGAACTGACGCCCGATGCGGCGGATGAACTGGTTCAGGTGGCTTTGGCCTATCAGGTGGCGGCGGTCGTCGTGACCGTATTGCCGGTGTCGGATCTGGCGATCCGACGCTGCGTCGAGGCGGAAACCCCGCTGATCCTGTTGAACCGGGTCGCCGAAGACAGCCGCGCGATTTCCATCTGTGGTGATCTTCAGGCGGGGGCGCGGCGCGCGGCCGATGTGCTTGTCGAAGGCGGGCACCGGCGCATCAGCATGATCACCGGCCGGGCTGGCCACTGGACCACCCGTATGCGTCGGGGCGGATTTCGGCACCGGCTGGATGAACACGGGATCGACCTGATGGCGCAGGTGCCGGGGGATTATACCTACAGCGGCGGGCGCGATGCCGCCCTGCGCATCATGGAAGAGGCGCCCAAGACCGAAGCGATCTATGCCTGCAACGATGCCATGGCCTGTGGTGCGCTGGATGCGCTGCGGTCGCGGCTGGGGCGCCGTGTTCCGGACGATATTGCCGTCATCGGCTTTGACAACGTGCCCATGGCCGCATGGGAGGGTTATGGGCTCAGCACGATCCACCAGCCGATCAACCGGTTGATCGGCAAGGTTTGCGACATTCTTGAAACACCGGATCGCGGCCTGTCTCAGGCAGGCAGCGTGACGCTGGAAAGCTGTCGTTTCGTTCAGCGCGGCAGCACCCGGGCGGTGCCGCTGTTGCCGGGCGACATCGACGAAACGGACATACTCTCGAAAGGACCCGTGGCATGACAGGCCATATCGCCATCATCGGCAATTCCCCCCTCAACATCGGCTCGATCATGGCGGCGGACCTCACCCTTGCGGGCGAAGAGGCCCGGCTATTCCTTTGGCCCGACCAGCAGGACCTGGCCGAGGCCGCCAAGGCTGCCGGGGGGCTGACGGTGCTGGAGCCCAGCGACCAGACCAAATCGGGCCAGACCGGGCTGGCGACGCCGCGGATCGTGACCGGCTCTCCGGCCGAAGCGGTCAAGGGGGCGGCGCTGGTGGTTCTGGATGTCACCGGTGATGACGTCGAACGGCGGTTCCGCGACCTTGTTCCCCATCTTGAAGAGGGGCAGGTGGTGCATATCAATACGCATGGCTACTGGCCTTCGTTGCGGGTCGCGGGATTGCTGCGCGATGCGGGCAAAACCGGTGTGATCCTGACCGAAGGGGTGACGCCCTCGATCGCTGCCGGTCGCGACGGGGCGACCATTACGCCGCATACCCTGCGCCGGAACGTTCTGGTTGCCGCCTTTCCGTCCAACCGCAGCGATGTGGCCCGGGTTCAACTGGCGCGGATCTTTCATAGTTTCGACATGGCCCGTGACGTGTTGCATTCCAACCTTTCCGGTATGAACTTCCTGATCCATCCGGGCATCGCGCTGGTCAATATTGGGTACTTCGACCGGGCGGGCGCGCGCGGCGAAAAGGTCAGCTTTTACGGGACGGGCAATACGGAAAACGCGATGCGCATGACCGAGGCGCTGGATGGCGAACGCCCTGCCGTCGCCGCGACGCTGGACGTGCCGTGCCCCAGCGTGGCCGAGCAGGTCGCCCGGATCTATGGGTTGGAACCCAAGGCGCTGGGGGATCTTGTGGCCGAAGTGCCCTTTTACCGTGATCTGCCGCCGCTGCCCGCGGATGTCTGGAAGGCATGGATGCGCTGGGACATCCCCCATGCCCATGTGCCTTTTGTCCTCTTGGCAGAAGCGCTTGGCCATCCGGCGCCGCTGCATCGCGGGTTGGTTGACATCATGGATGCGCTTGTCGGCATGTCGTCCTGGACAGAGGGCGTGACGCTTGCCCGTCTTGGGTTGGAGGACATGACCGCGCAAGAGATGATCCGCTTTGTGCGCGAAGGCTGACACCTGCGGGCCTTGATCGATTTGTCCCTGTCCCCCGGCTTTTTGCCGGGGGACTTTTATCATTGGCCCGAAGGTTGGCAGACGCTACTGCGCTGGATTTGCCACAGCGGGCGGTGGCTTTGTTAACCATTTCATGAGCCGCCGGGCCGCAAAGGTTGATGCCATATTCAGTTTTTGAATAAACTCGTTGAAATTTTTTCGAGTGGACTGAACATGGCTGTGATTACAGGCGATGGCGGTGCGAACGCACTGCCGGGGACATCTTCCGCGGATTCGATTTCCGGTCTGGGCGGATCCGATACCCTCTACGGCTATGAAGGCAATGACACTCTGTCCGGCGGCGACGAGAACGACGCGCTGTTGGGCGGCGCGGACAATGACATCCTTTATGGCGATGCAGGGAACGACATCCTGCTTGGCGAGGACGGCAATGACGCGCTAGGCGGCGGCACCGGTCTGGACACGTTGTTCGGCGGCGAGGGTGAGGATCTGCTGACCGGCGGGGATGAAAGCGACCGTCTCGAAGGCGGCATTGGCGATGATGATCTGCTGGGGCAGGCGGGCGATGACCTGCTGCTGGGCGGCGCCGGGGCGGACAGCCTGTTGGGTGGTGCGGGCGCTGATCTTTTTGTCGGCACGGCCGCGGATCTGGATGGCGACACCATCGGTGATTTTCAGGCGCTCGACTCTCTCGTTGTTCAGGGGGCAAGTTTTGATGCCTCGGACGTGACCCTTTCGGTGGCGGGTGGCAACACCCTGATGGAGGTGGATCTGGATGCCGACGGGCTGCCGGATCTGACGTTGACCTTTACCGGGACGCTCAGCGCGGGCCTGCTGGTTTTCGCAGGCGAAGGATTCACGGCGGTGACGCTGGATGCCGGGCGCACCTTGGTGCCGGGGACGGTTGGCGATGACAGCCTGACCGGCACCGCGGCCGACGAACGGTTCGCGGGTGGTCTGGGGGCCGATACCCTGAATGGGGGGGATGGCGCGGACCTTGTTCTTGGCGGTGACGGCGACGACAGCAGCGAAGGCGGCGCTGGCAACGATTTGTTGATCGGTGGTCTGGGTGCGGATCTTCTGCGCGGGTTCGACGGGAATGACATCCTGCAAGGCGGCGACGGGAACGACAGTCTTCTGGGGGACAGTGGCGACGACCAGATCTCGGGCGATGCGGGCGACGACCTGCTGAGTGGCTGGATCGGGGACGACACCGTCTGGGGCGGGCAAGGCGACGACGTGATCTATGGCTGGGCCGGGCGCGATGTCCTTTACGGCGGCGCGGGCAATGACGGGATGTCCGGCGGCGAAGGTGTCGACTTTCTGTTCGGCGGGGCGGGGAATGACTCGCTGTATGGCTTTGACGACGGGGACCAGATCTCGGGCGGGGACGGCAACGACTCGTTGTTTGGCGAAGGCGGGAATGACACGCTTTTCGGCAATGCCGATCAGGACACGCTGCTGGGCGAAGCGGGCGACGACCAGCTGATTGGCGGGGAGCACCGTGATTTCCTGTACGGCGGCGACGGTGCCGACAGCCTTTGGGGCGATGGTGGGAATGACTTTCTGACGGGCGGCGAAGGGCTGGATCAACTGGTCGGAGGGGACGGCAACGATTACCTCAGCGGCGGCACTGAAAATGACAGCCTTTGGGGCGATGACGGGGCCGATACACTGTACGGCGACGACGGCGCGGATGTTCTGCGAGGCGGAGAGTCCTTCGACCGGCTGTACGGTGGGGCGGACAACGACAGCCTGTTTGGCGATGCATCATTTGATTACCTCTATGGCGGTGAGGGGTCTGATACGCTGGACGGCGGCGACAGCGGCGACCAGTTGTTTGGCGATGCTGGTGACGACAGCCTGATCGGCGGTGCGGGCGCCGACTCGATGATCGGCGGGCTGGGGCTGGACACGTTGACCGGTGGCACCGGCAACGACACTTTCAGCGGCTCCGCGACCGAACTGGACGGCGACCGGATCACGGATTTCAGTCAGGGTGACGTGCTGCGCCTGCCGGGCGTGTTGCTTGACTCGGACGTGACCGTGACCCACGTGGCGGGCAACACCGAGATCACCGTCGACATCGGTGCGAACAACGATCCCGCCGACGATATCACGATCACCTTGGACGGAGTGATCACGGACATTGTGGCGTTGGCCGAACTGGGCGTCGCAGGTACGACGGACGTGATCATCGCGCCCCCGGCGGGCGGCGCGGCCACCAACAGCAGCGATTGGCTGACTGGCACCGGTCTTGCTGAACTGATCGACGCGCTGGCCGGGAATGACACCGTGTTGGGCGCGGATGGTGGTGATACGATCATCGGCGGTATTGGCAATGACCGCCTGTTCGGCGGTCTTGGCGCGGATTCCGTTTCGGGCGGTGACAATGACGATGTGGTCGCCGGCGACGACGGGAATGACACGCTGCAAGGCGATGACGGCAGCGACACGCTGCTGGGTGGGGCCGGATCCGACAGTTTGCTGGGCGGCCTTGAGGCAGACATCCTCCGGGGCGGTGCAGACACCGACGAACTGTTCGGCGGCGCGGGGGATGACCTGCTGATCGGCGGCCTTGGCTATGACACCATGACCGGGGGTGCCGGGCTGGATCAGTATGAGGCCACCACCGACGAACTGAACGGTGACGTCATCACCGATTACGAAGCCTTTGAACGCATCCGGGTTTTGGACCGCACCTTTGATCTGTCTGCGGTCACGGTGTCCAACAACGGCGTCGACACGACCATCGAGCTGGATCTCTGGGGCGACAGTCAGACCGATGTGGCCTTTACCTTGCGGGGGGTCTTTACCGGCACTTTCATCACCCGGTCCGGGGTCACCGTTCCGGGCCGCAGCGCCACAGCGACCGAAATCCTGCTGGTGCAGGCCAGCGGTCAGGTTCTGCTGGGAGATGACAATTTCAACAACCTGTCGGGTGGCGTCGATGGTGACGTGATCTTTGGCTTCGGCAACAACGATGCGCTTTACGGCCGTGACGGCAACGACGAGATCTATGGCGGTTCGGGTGCTGACAACATCAACGGCGAAGGTGGCAACGACACCTTGTTTGGCGGTGCCGACAACGACTACATGCAGGGCGGCGGCGACGACGACGAACTGCACGGCGATGCGGGCAATGACCGGCTTTACGCGGGCGCTGGCAATGACACATTGTGGGGCGGCGACGGAGCCGACCAGATGTACGGTCTGTCCGGCAACAACCTGCTGGACGGCGGATTGGGCCGCGATACCCTTTACGGAGGCAGCGGAAACGACACGCTGCGCGGTGGCGACGAATCCGACCGTATCAGCGATTCCGGTGGCGAAAACTGGATCTATGGCGGCGAGGGGAACGACACGCTGTCGGGCGCCAGTCTCAACGACACCATCTTTGGCGACGAAGGCAATGACAACCTGCAAGGGAACTTTGGCGACGACAGTCTGGACGGTGGGCTTGGCAATGACTTCCTCGGCGGTGGCCGCGGCAACAACACCCTTGTCGGGGGCGAAGGCAATGACACCCTGAGCGCCGAATACGGCAACAACACCATGCAGGGCGGGTCCGGAGATGACAGCATCAGCGGAAGCAATTCCGTTCTGGACCTGCTTGAAGGGGGCGATGGAAACGACACCCTCGTCGGCGGGGTCGCCGACACGCTGACCGGCGGTGCCGGGGCGGATGTCTTTTACGGGCGTTCGCGCGATACTTCTTTGAATAACGCGGTCATCACAGATTTCGGCGTCGAGGATACGATCCGGTTGGATGGGTTGAGCACCGCGACCGAGATGACGATCACCAATGACGGCGTCGATACTTTTGTGACAGTCGACCTGTATGGAACGGGCCAATACATCCGGCAATTCACCTTGCAGGGGATCGATTTTGGCGGAACACTTCTGGCGTTGTTCGGTGTGTCCGGCCCAACGAATTACGACATCGTCGTCGCCCCATTCACCGGTTCCGGCACCGCGACCACCGGGGATGATCTGCTGCTTGGCACGCTGTCGGACGACTCGATCTCCGGGCTGGACGGCAACGATGTGATCGCCGGTTTGGACGGGTCGGACACGCTGTCCGGTGAGGCCGGGAATGACCGGCTTTTTGGTGGCGGCCTTGACGACGTGATCTTGGGAGGGCTGGGCCTTGATACGGTCTTTGGCGGCACCGGCAATGACGACATATCTGGTGGGGACGATGCCGATCTGCTGTACGGCGAAGAGGGTGACGATACGCTGGACGGCGGTTCGGGCAACGATCAGCTGATCGGCGGCACCGGCGGTGACAGCCTGCTCGGCGGCGCTGGTCTCGACACCTTGCAGGGCGAAGACGGTAACGACATTCTCGACGGTGGCAATGACGATGACAGGCTTTTCGGCGGGGCGGGCGACGATACGCTTGTTGGCGGGCTGGGCAATGACAGCCTGATCGGGGGCTATGGCAGCGACAGCCTTGATGGCGGCGACGGGAACGACACGCTGCGGGCCGAACGGGACGACAGTACCTTGATCGGCGGTGAAGGGGACGACAGCCTTGTGAGTTCCTTCGGCGGCAGCCTGATGGATGCGGGAGGCGGCAACGACACGCTGTCCGTGTCGAGCGGTGTGGACGACATGACCGGAGGTGCCGGCGACGACCTCTTCACCGGCGCTTTTTCGAACTTCAACGGCGATATCATCCGGGATTTTGCGGTCGGCGATGTGCTTCAGATGTTCAGCACCGAACTGGATGCCGGGATGATGGCGGTTTCCGACAACGGCATCGACACCACGGTGATCTTTGACCGGCTCGGAGACGGAAGCCAGCTGACCACGATGACCTTCAGTGGTACGGGGCTGGGGCGGTTCGTCCCGCTTGCGGGTCTCTATTCCTCGAGCCAGACAGCGGTTCTGCTGGTCACTCCGGCGTTGCTGGGCACCGGGTCTGCCACCAGTGGCGGCGACTTTATCTGGGGAACGGATAGCGGTGACAGCATCGACGGTCTGGATGGCGATGACACGATCGTGGGGCTGGACGGCAACGATACGCTGGTTGGCGGGATTGGTGTCGACCGCCTGTTCGGAAACGAAGGCAATGACAGCCTGTTCGGCGGTGCAGACGGCGACATGCTGGCCGGTGGTATCGGGGATGATACCATCGACGGCGGCGATGGGAGCGATACGATCCTTGGCGGGGCCGGCGCGGATTCCATAACCGGCGGGGCCGAGTATGACTTGGTCAAGGGCGGTGCGGGCAATGACACCATCGACGGCGGTGACGGCGGCGGTCAACTTTATGGCGAGGACGGCAACGACAGCGTGACCGGCGGCGCGGATGGCGACACGCTTTATGGCCAAAGTGGCGATGACACGCTGATCGGCGCGGGCGGGGCGGATTCGCTGGACGGCGACGAGGGCGCGGACTCACTGGTTGGGGGCGACGGGAACGATACGCTTTCCGGGCGCGCGGGCAACGATACGCAGCGCGGCGGTGCGGGCGCGGATCGCCTGACCGACACCAGCGGCGACGATCTGCTGGACGGAGGCGCGGACAATGACACGCTGGTCGGGGGTATCGGGTATGACACGCTGACCGGCGGCACCGGCGCCGATGAGTTCCAGATCGGAATCATTGCTGGCGAACAGGACAGCATCACCGATTTCACCAGCGACGATGTAATCCGGCTGTCGGGCGGAGCCTCGGGGACAAGCTTTGCAACGGCTGACATCACCTATGCGGTGACCGGCGGCGATCTTGTCGTATCCATCGACATGGACCTTGATGGCATCGCCGAAAACACGATCCGCCTTGCCGGGCTCAGCGATCCTTCAGGCTTTTACCTTGTGATCGACCCCACCGCGCGTGGCATCCCGACAGCAGAGCTGCGCCTTGCGCCCGGGGCGGTGACGGGGGCAGTCACCACCGGCGATGACACCGTGTTCGGCACCAGCTCTGCCGACGTGATCGATGCGCTGGCCGGGCGTGACAGCGTATATGGCGCAGCGGGCAATGACACGCTGACGGGCAGCGATGGCGACGACCGGCTGTTCGGCGGCGACGACGACGACCAGCTTTTTGGTGGCAATGACCGGGATGTGCTGGTCGGGGATGCCGGATCGGATCTGCTGTCCGGCGGGCTTGGCCTCGATCAGCTCTTTGGCGGGCAGGGCAACGATACCCTGCAAGGCGGCGACGACAACGACACGCTCTACGGCGACGACGGCGACGATACGCTGGAAGGGGGCGCCGGGCGCGACCGGCTTTTCGGCGGCAGCGGCAATGACAGCGTCGAGGGCGGTTCTGGCACGAACTACCTTTATGGCGGAGACGGCAACGACACCATCCAGGGCAATGCCGAGACCACGTTTGGTTATGGTGACGCCGGAAATGACAGCCTGTTTGGCGGCACCGGTCGCGACCACCTGCGCGGGGGCGACGATGCCGATACGCTGTTGGGGAATGCCGGGTTCGATTTCCTGTACGGGGAGGATGGCGACGACTCCCTGAACGGCGGCGACGACAATGATTTCCTTGAGGGCGGTGAGGGGCTGGATACCCTGACGGGCGGGGCCGGAGCGGATACGATCCAGGGCCGGGGCACCGATATGAACGGTGATCTGATCACTGATTTCACCAGTCAGGACGAGATCCGGATCGCGGCGATCGGCGCACTGGCCGATGACAACCTCACCGTGACGGAGGTTGCGGGGAACACGGTTCTCACGCTGGATGTTTTCGGTGACGGCGATGCCAGCAACGATGTCTCTTTCACCCTGACCGGCACGTTTGCGGGGCAATTCGTGGTGTTGGACGGATATTCGGCCAATGGCTATGTCTCGATCCGGTTGATCGATGCAACCGGGACCGGGACGCCCACCACGGGCAGCGACCTGATTGTCGGCACGGGTCTTGACGATACGATCGACGGTCTGAACGGGGCCGACACGATTATCGGAATGGAGGGCGCGGATGACCTGCGGGCCGCGACGGGTCAAAGCAAGGTCTATGGCAACGCGGGCAATGATACGATCTCTGGTCAGGACGGGTTCGATACCCTGTCCGGCGGGGCCGGCAACGACAGCATCACTGGCGCGCTGGGCAACGACTATATGTCCGGCGGTTCCGGGAGCGATACGCTGCGCGGTGACGAGGGTGATGACAACCTCTTGGGCGGGGCCGGGGCGGACCTGCTTTTTGGTGGGCTCAACAACGACAGCCTCGACGGGGGCTTTGGCAATGACACGCTTCACGGGGAAGACGGCAACGATACGTTGCGCGGCCAAGACGGCGCCGACGACCTGCACGGTGGCCTGGGCAATGACACGCTTTCCGGGCAAGACGGCGACGACACGCTGAACGGCGATGCCGGTTCGGACGACCTGAATGGCGGCGACGGCCACGACAGCCTTTCGGGCGGATCAGATGATGACACGCTCAACGGAGCCTTTGGCGAGGATACACTGGACGGCGGCGATGGGGGCGATCTGCTTTTGGGAGGCAGCGGCGGCGACCTGCTGATCGGGGGCGAAGGGGGCGACACGCTGAACGGGGGGCAGGGTGTCGACACGGCCAACTATGCCGGGTCCAACGCGGCGGTCAGAGTGGGCTTGTATAACAACACGGCCTCTGGCGGTCATGCGGCGGGTGACAGCTTTGTCGATATCGAGAACATCATCGGGTCGGATTTCGATGACGTGCTGTCGGGCGATGCCAATGCGAACGTCTTTGACGGCGGCGC
>NZ_JAHUZG010000001.1 GCF_019218285.1 Antarctobacter sediminis | reverse complement strand
TTCATCGACATCTTCACGTTCGCCAGATCGACACCCGATCCGTCCGCTTTTACACGGACCTTCACGTTGTAATCGATCACGCGCTTGACGGGTACAAGCACCTTCATCTGCGTGTCTCTTTCCTGTTGGTCATAGGGGGTTCCTTTGGGCTGATCGTCAGACTGCGGCGGCGAGGATGGACCGGGCGCGCAGGCGTACCGGGGCATCGACCATTGCACCGTCGACGGCGACAGCCCCGTCACCGGCGGCCAGAACGCGGCGCGCCCAATCCTGTTCCGCCTCTGTGGGGCGGAAGCCGGTCAGCACCTCGGGCACCTGACGCGGATGGATGCAAAGCTTGCCGCCCATGCCAAGGCTGCGGGCGTGGCGTGCGTCCTCCTCGGCGGCTCCGGGTGATTGCAGCGCGGTTGTCACGCCGTCCAGCGGCGGCGGCATACCGGCCAGTCGGGCGGCAAGCACCAGTTCGGACCGCGCCGACAGCAGCGCGTCCCGCTGGTGGGCGCAGCCCAGATCGGCACAATAGTCGACCGAACCGAAGGCAAGGCGCGCCACCCGGTCCAGCGCCGCGATCTGGCGCGCCGCGGCCAGTCCGCGGGCGGTTTCGATCAGCGCGATCACCACCATATGCGCGGGCAATTCCGTTGCCAGCGCGGCAACGGCGCCGGGGTCTTCGGCCTTGGGCAGCATGAGCGCGGCAAAAGGCAGGGCGCAGGCCGCCGCGATATCGGCCGAATGCCATGGCGTGCCAATGGCATTGACGCGCAGGATCACCGGCAGGTCTGTAAAGCGGCAGTCCAGTAGGGTGCGGGCCTTGTCCTTTGCCTCGGGGGCGACGGCGTCCTCAAGGTCGAGGATGACAGCATCCGTGCCGGAACCTGCGGCTTTGGCAAACCGTTCAGGCCGGTCTGCGGGCACGAACAGGGGCGCGCGGATCAGGTCAGGGCTTACCATGTGGCTTGCGCCTCCATCGCGACCGGCCCCCCCGGCGCAGAGGTCCAGAGAGAGACGCCTCCGGCCCCATCGTCGCGCGCATTCAGCATGACGGGGGCGCGGTCGAACAACGGTGACAGGCTGCGAAAGCGGAAGGTCTTTGGCGGAGTGCCGCGTTGATCTTCTGCCATTTGCGCCAAAAGCGTGGCCTGCATCGGCCCGTGAACCATCAACCCCGGATAGCCTTCGGTTTCGGTGGCATAGGGCAGGTCATAGTGGATGCGGTGCCCGTTAAAGGTCAGCGCGGAATAGCGGAACAGCAAGGCGGGCCCGGCGGTCAGGCTGTGGCGGTAAGGGCCGCTTTCTGCGGGCGGTGGCGCAGGGGGCGTGGTCCCGGGCTGTGCGGCCTCGCGATAGACGATGTCCTGCCGTTCGCTCAGCAACCGGCGCTCTCCGGCGGTATAGTGGTGCCGGACGGTGACAAAACACAGTGCGCCGCTGCGGCCCTGTTTGGTCGCCACATCCTCGATCACCGAGCGGCGTGTGATCGTTTCACCGATGCGCGGCGCCGCGGCAAAGACGATCTCGCCTCCGGCCCACATGCGCCGGGGTAACGGCACCGGAGGCAGAAAGCCGCCGCGCCTGGGGTGGCCGTCCGATGCCAGTGCCGTCGTTGGCGCTGCCGGGTGACACAGGCACAGGTGGATCATCGCGGGCGCGTCGGCCCCGTTATCCAGCGGCACATCCCGGTCAAAGGTGGCGGCAAAACGCGCCACCAGCGTTGGCGTCAGGATTTCCGAGAGGCTGTCCTCGCGGCCGATCCAGCCGCGCAGGTGGTCGATCTCCATGATCATGCCTCACCCAGCGCGGGGACAGGTCCATAGCTGCGCTCCTCATCCGCCCAGACCGCCGCTGGTGCCGGGTATGAGACCGGCCCGTTCGGCGTATCGACGGTAATCCGGCGCAGATGCGGATGCTCGGACAGCCCGGCCATATCGGTCACGGTGGCCAGCGCCACGTCGGCCTCCAGCAGGGCTGTGATCGCCTCTTTGGCGGTGCGGCTGGCAAAACCCTCGGCGATCAGGGCATCGGTCAGGTTGCGGTTTGTGACGCGGGTCACATTGGTGGCAAAGCGCGGGTCGTGGCCCAGATCGGGCTTGCCCAGAAACTCGGCGCACAACCGCCGCCATTCGCGGTCGCTCTGGACCGAGATCAGGACCTGCACGCCGTCGGCGGCGGTAAAGACCCCGTAGGGCGCGATCGACGGATGTTTCATGCCGACCCGTTGGGGAGTTTTGCCGCCTTCGTGGTTCAGCAGCGGAACCGTCAGCCAATCGGCCATGACATCGAACATGGATACGCCGATCTGCGCACCCTTGCCGGTGATCCCGCGCCGGATCAGCGCCTCGAGCACGGCGGCATGGGCGGTGGCACCCGTGGCAATATCGACGATGGAAATGCCCACACGCGCCGGTTCCGTTGGCCCGCCCGTGATGCTGCACAGCCCGCTTTCCGCCTGTATCAACAGGTCGTAAGCTTTGCGGTCGGCCATGGGGCCGGCGTCGCCGTAGCCGGTGATCGAACAGGTGATCAGGCGGGGGAAATCCCGTTCCAGCCGGTCCGGCCCGAAACCAAGGCGATCCAGCGCGCCGCGCTTGAGGTTCTGCACCAGCACATCGGCGCCCTGTAACAGCTTGGCCAGTTCCGCCTTGCCTGCGTCCGAGCGCAGGTCAAGCGTGACCGAGGTCTTGCCCCGGTTAAGCCAGACAAAATAGCTGGATTGCCCGGCGGCCACGTCGTCATACCCACGGGCAAAATCGCCTTCGGGGCGTTCTATCTTGATGATCTCGGCACCCGCATCGGCAAGGCGCGAGGTGCAGAAGGGCGCGGCCACCGCCTGTTCGATGGCGACCACCTTCAATCCTGCAAGCGGACCCATCAGAACGACCTCGGCAGGCCAAGAACGTGCTCGGCCACATAGGACAGGATCAGGTTGGTTGAAATCGGCGCCACCTGATACAGGCGGGTTTCGCGGAACTTGCGTTCGACGTCGTATTCGCAGGCAAAGCCAAAACCGCCGTGGAACTGGATGCAGGCGTTCGCCGCCTCCCAGCTGGCTTTTGCGGCAAGGTATTTCGCCATGTTGGCCTCGGCCCCGCAGGGGTGGCCCTGATCGTAAAGCGCGCAGGCCTTATAGCGCATCAGATTGGCGGCCTCGACCTCGATGAAGGCCTCTGCGATTGGAAATTGCACGCCCTGGTTCTGGCCGATGGGGCGGCCAAAGACCTGCCGTTCCTTGACGTAATCCGTCACGCGGTCGGTGAACCAATAACCGTCGCCGATGCATTCCGCCGCGATCAGCGCGCGTTCAGCGTTCAGGCCGGTGAGGATGTATTTAAAGCCTTTGCCCTCTTCGCCGATCAGGTTTTCCTCGGGGATTTCAAGGTTGTCAAAGAACAGTTCGTTGGTTTCGTGGTTGACCATGTTCGGGATAGGTTTGACCTCCATCCCCGAGGTCATGGCCTGTTTGATATCGACAAGAAAGATCGACAGGCCTTCGGATTTCTTCTTTACTTCCGCCAGTGGCGTGGTGCGGGCCAGCAGGATCATCAGGTCCGAATGCTGCACCCGGCTGATCCAGACCTTCTGCCCGTTGACGACATAACGGTCGCCCTTTTTTACGGCGGTGGTCTTGATCTTGGTGGTGTCGGTGCCGGTGGTCGGTTCGGTCACGCCCATGCTTTGCAGACGCAATTCTCCACTGGCCAGTTTGGGCAGGATGCGCTGGCGCTGTTCCTCGGACCCGTGCCGGACCAGCGTGTTCATGTTGTACATCTGGCCGTGGCAGGCACCGGAATTGCCGCCAGCGCGGTTGATTTCTTCCATGATGACAGAGGCTTCGGTCAAGCCAAGACCCGAACCGCCATATGCCTCGGGGATCAGGGCGGCCATCCATCCTTCTTTGGTCAGCGCGTCAACGAAGGCTTCGGGGTAGGCGCGATCGGCATCGACTTCGCGGTGATAGCTGTCGGGGAATTGCGCGCAAAGGGCGCGGATGCCGTCGCGGATGTCCTGGTAGCTGTCGGGCAGTGCGTTCATTTGGGTGGGTCCTGAGGGTTGTGTCGTCTGACGTCTGGAAAGGGAATAACACCGGCACTGGATATCAGGGAAATATATACTTATGATCGCGGCCATATGTTTTTCGTATGGGTTGATCATGGACACGCGTCAGTTGCGATATTTCACCGAGATCGTCTCGCAGGGGTCGATTTCCCGCGCGGCCGGCGTTCTGAACATTGCGCAACCGGCGCTGTCGCAGGCGGTGCGCACACTGGAAGAGCGTCTGGGCACCCAGTTGCTGACCCGCAGCCATGCAGGCGTTGCCCCGACCGAGGCCGGAGCGCTTTTGGCGCGGCGGGCACGGCGGATCCTCGACGATCTTGCCCGGACAGAGGATGATCTGCGCAACCTTGAACAGGATCCGTCGGGCGAGGTGCGGATTGGCTTGCCGGGCACAATCAGCGGTATTGTCGCCCTGCCTTTGATCACTGCGGCCCGGGCGCGTTACCCGCGGATCTCGATCACCGTGGCCGAGGCGATGAGCGGTTTCATCGCGGAATGGCTGGCCGAGGGCCGGGTCGATCTGGCCTTGCTGTACAGTGCGGGAAACAAGCGGGGGGCGGTGGCGGAACCGCTGCTGGAGGAAGAACTGGCTGTTCTGTTCGGCGCAGGGGTGGCTGCCCCCGCCGAAATGCCGCTGACGGAGTTGCGGGACAGGCCCTTGGTTCTGCCCAGCCCGGCCCATGGGTTGCGCAGCCAGATAGACGCCGCGATGCAGGAGCTTGGCTTTGCGCCACAGGTCGCGGTGGAAATCGATTCCTACATCAATATCAAGCGGCTGGTGGCGGCAGGCTTTGGCGCGTCGATCCTGCCGCTGCACGCAGTGCGGGACGAGGGCGCGCAGGGCAGCCTGACGGTCTGTCGTCTGGCCGCGCCGGGGCTGTGGCGCGGTGTCGATCTGTTGAGCCCGACCGATCGGCCCGTGTCCCGCGCGCAAGAGGCGGTGCGCGACTTGCTGCGCGAGGTGGTGGCCGATCTGCTGCGCGAGGGGCGCTGGTACGGCGCGCGGCCCCCGGTCCGAGGTTCGGTCCACGTCAGGCGCTGACCGGGCGGTCCAACAATTTGAACGTGCCCTGACCGGCCATGGCCAGCGCGCCTTCGGCATCGCGCAGCTCGGCCTCCATGAAAGCGACGGATTTGCCGCCACCGATGCGGCGGGATTCCGCAAAAACCGGCCCGGGACGGAGCGGTTGAATGAACTGCGTGTTCAGGCTGAGCGTGACGCACCAGCCGCGCGGCCTGTCCGGACCGCGATAGGAAACGCCCATGCCCATGGCCGTGTCCAGCAGGCTGGCGCCGACCCCGCCATGCATGATGCCCAGCGAGTTCAGGTGCCGCTCGTCCACCTGCATTTCCAGCCGGGCCCGCCCCGGTGCCCAGGACACAAGCTTGAGGCCAATCATCTGGTTGAAGCCGCCAAGGTCCAGCGGCACCGACTGGCTGTCCCATGTGATTGCAGTCATGTGGCGGGCCAATATTCCGCGCGCAGGTCGCGTTTGAGGATCTTGTTGGCACCGGACATCGGCATCGGCTCTGTCCGAAAGGTCACGCCGCGCGGGCATTTGTAGTGGGCAAGGTTCGCGCGCGTATAGTCGATCAGCTCGGCCTCTGTGGTGGTATCGCCTGTGGCGCGGATGATGACCGCATGCACGGCTTCGCCCCAGCGCGCGTGCGGGACACCAATCACCGCCACCTGTGACACCGCCGGGTGCAGGGACAAAACGTTTTCGACCTCGGCAGGATAGACGTTTTCCCCGCCCGAGATGATCATGTCCTTGATACGCCCCGAAATCCAAAGGCAATTGTCCGCGTCGAGGTATCCGGCATCGCCCGTGTGATACCAGCCGTCTTTTAGGACAGCGGCGGTTTGTTCCGGCTGGCCGAGATAGCCTTTCATGATCGTCGGACCCCGGGCCACGATCTCTCCGGCCTGACCGCGCGGCAATTCCTTGCCTGCCTCGTCGCAGATCTTGAGGTCGATATGCGACAACACCCGGCCGACGGAGCCCAGCTTGCCATGGTCACGGAAATCGGCGCGGTGATAGTCCGGCCCCAACAGGGTCAGCACGGGCGAGGCCTCGGTCATGCCATAGGCGTGGTTCAGCGCCACGTGGGGAAAGGCCCGCACAACACGTTGCAACAGTTCCTCGGTTGCCGGGGAGGCACCCCAGCTGATCTGGCGCAGGCTGGATAGGTCAAAGCTGTCGAAATCCGGCAGATCGAGGATGCTTTGGATCATCGTCGGCACCAGCTGGGTCGATTGAACCTTGCGGTCCTGGATCAACGACAGCATGGCGCGCGGCTCGAACTTGTTCATCAACAGCAGGTGGCCGGGGAGGATCAGGTTGGTATAGGCGCGCGATCCGGCGGCGGCATGGAACATGGGCCCGACCAGTAGCTGACGTTCGAAGGGCCTGAAATCATAGGGCGTGATCGTGCCCATGCTGTTGGAATAGACGTTCCAATGGGTCAGTTCGACCCCCTTGGCCTTGCCGGTGGTGCCGCTGGAATAATAGATGATCAGCGTGTCGTCGTCGCGCGATCTGGCCTCTGTTGGCGCAAGATCCTGCGCCAGCAGATCCTCCAGTCGCAATGCGCCGTCGGGCAGGGGGGCATCGCCGGTCACGATCAACCGGGCCGAGGTTTCCGGGCTGGCCAGCGCCTCGACTGCGAGATCCAGAAAGCTCGGGTCTGCGATCAATAGGCTCGCGTCGCAGTCCTTCAGGCAGTCCGCCAGTTCCCGTGCCGACAGCCGGTAGTTCATCGGCACCACGACCAGCCCGGCCAAGGGCGCGGCCATGAACAGCATGTGTCCTTCGGCGGTGTTCAGGCCAAGGTAGGCGACCCGCTGCCCCTTGGTCATGCCAAGCCCGTTCAGCGCCCCGGCCATGGCGCGACAGCGGTCGTGATAGGCCCGCCACGTGAAGTCGCGGTCCCCGTCGGTCAGCGCGGGCAGGTCCGGGTACAGTCGGGCGTTGCGCTCGACGTAGTCGGCCAAGGATATCGTCATTCTGGTTCTCCTCCCAAAGAAACCCGGTCGTCTGCTATCTTTTCGGCGCGCCCAGCGAGGGGGCAAGCTGATCGGGGGCAACGCCGATGGCCGCCCCGCCGTCCACCGGGATCACCGCGCCGGTGATGTAGGTGGCCCTGTCCGAGGCAAGGAAGAGGCAAAGGTCCGCCACCTCCGTGCTGTGTCCGGTGCGGCGCAGGGGCACCGTGGCGACCCGGCGCGCCACGTCTTCGGGGGTTGGAGCCACGCGGCGAAACCCCTCGGTGTCCTCGATCGGGCCGGGCGAAACAGAGTTGATCCGCAGCCCTTCGTGCCCCCATTCCAGCGCAAGCGTGCGCGTCAGCTGATCGACGCCGGCCTTTGCGGCGCAGACATGCGCCTGCCCGATCATGGCCTTGTGCGCTTGTGCGGCAGAGATGTTCACGATCAACCCGGGGCGGCGCATATGCGCATAACTGGCCATCATGACGTGATGAGTGCCCAGTACGTCGATTTCCATGACGGCCCGAAAGCCGTTCGAGGAAATGTCGCTGGCCCATGCGGGGAAATTTCCCGCCGCGCCCGAGATCACGACGTCGATGGGACCAAACAGCGCGGCACAGCGGGCAAAGGCGGCCTCGACCTCTTCGGCTTTTCGGACGTCGGCGGACATGCCGTCCGCCTCTGCGCCAAGGTCCCGCAATTCGGCAATGGTATCAGCGACCTTGTCGGCGCTGCGTGACAGGACAAAGACTTTGGCCCCGCTTTCGGCAAACCGCCGTGCGATGCCCCGATTGATGCCACTGGTGCCGCCGGACACCATTACGGTACGGCCGGTGCCGTCATAAAAGGACGCGTCAGGCGACATTGGACAGCACCACCGTTCCAGAGGCTGAGAACATGCCGCCCACGCCGTGAACGACCGAGATTTCTGCACCATCGACCTGCGCGGGCGAGGTGCCGCGCATCTGCCGCACACCTTCCTGCAAGGCATACATGCCGTACATGCCCGAATGCATGTAGGACAGCCCGCCGCCGTTGGTGTTCAGCGGCAGCTTGCCGCCGGGGCGGGTGTTGCCCTCGGCGATAAAGGCTCCGGCCTCGCCGCGTCCGACAAACCCCAGATCCTCCAGACCGTAGATCGGCAGATGGGCAAAGGCATCGTAGATCATCAGGTGATCAACATCGGAATGGGTGATCCCGGCGCTGTCGAAGGCATCCTTGCCCGCCACGCGAAAGGCCCGGGACGAGGTGAAATCGGCCATCTGGCTGATCAACGGTGTCTCGACGCTTTCGCCTGCGCCGCGCAGGTAAACAGGCTTGGTCGGGAAGTCCTTGGCGCGTTCAGCCGAGGTCAGGACCAGCGCGCCACCGCCATCGGTGACAAGGCAGCACATCAGCTTGCGGAAGGGATAGGCCACCATCCGTGAGTTCAGCACGTCATCCACGGTCAGCGGATCGCGGAAGCTTGCGCGAGGATGGAAGGCGGCCCATTCACGCTGGATCACGGCGACCATGGCAAGTTGCTCCTCGGTCAGGCCGCAGTCCTTCATATAGCGCAGCACCGGCAGGGTGAACCGGCTGGGCGGCGAGGTCACGCCATAGGGTACTTCGAACTGCAACTGGAACTGCGCGGGAAAGATGGGGCGATGGGTCCGGTGATTGCTGCGGCCGCTTTCGCCGTGAGTGATCAGCACGGTGTTGCACAGGCCGGACTCGATGGCCGCAATGGCGTGCCGCACATGGATGATAAAGGAACAGCCCCCCGAAGAAGTGCCGTCGATCCAGCGCGGCGTGATGCCAAGGTAGTGCGCAATTTCGGACGGGTCATGGCCACCGGTGGCGACGCCGTCGATGTCCTTGACGGTCAGGCCGCAATCGGCCAGCGCGTTCAATGCGGCATCGGCGTGCAACTGGGTCTGGCCGACATGGGGCAGCTTGCCCATTTCGGTGCTTTCCGCCGCGCCGACGATGGCAGTGGAATTCGGTGTCATGCGCTGTCCTTTCCGGCGGGTCGGAATTGCGGCATGGTCACGTCGCCGCGGTCTTCGAAGGTCACTTCCAGATCCATGTCCAGCTGGATCGCCTCGGGCGTCTGCGGGCAGTCCACGATGTTGGACATCATCCGCGGCCCTTCCTCCAGCGTGACCACCGCCACGGAGAACGGCGGCTCATAGCCCGGTGCCGGCATGTGGTTGATGATATAGCTGTAAAGCGTCGCCCGCCCCGAGGCCTTGATGACGGATACATCGCGCGACCCGCATTCGGGGCAAAAGGGGCGGGGCGGGAAATAGGCCTTGTCGCAGGCATTGCAGCGCTGGATGCGCAGCTCGCCCGCCCGCGCACCTTCAAAAAAGAACTCGGTCTCGGGCACCATCATCGGCTTGGGTCTGTCGGCGAGGCTCATGCCCGTCTCCTCCGGTTGTGTCTCAGCATGGGAATCTTGCGTCCTTCGTTCTTCGGCCTTGAAAACTATTATGATGCGTATAATACACATGCTATCTAAATGGCAAGACGCTATCATGGAGGAGATACGAATGATCCCGCGCACCCTGTATTCCGAAGAGCACGCGATGCTGCGCGACTCGGTCCGGCGCTTCTGCGAAGAAGAGATCGCCCCGCATCACGCCCAATGGGAAAAGGACGGCCAGATCAGCCGCGAAGCTTGGCTGGAGGCCGGAAAACGCGGGTTCCTTGGCTGTTCGATCCCCGAGGAATACGGCGGCGTGGGGGGCGATTTCCTCATGTCCGCCGTCATTACCGAAGAACTGGCCCGTGTCGGCGCCACGGGTCCGGGGTTTCAACTGCATTCCGAAATCGTCGCGCCCTATATCCTGAACTATGGCACCGAAGAGCAGAAACGTCGTTGGCTGCCGCGCATGGTCTCGGGCGAGGCCATCGGGGCCATCGCCATGACCGAACCGGGGGCAGGCTCGGATCTTCAGGGGATCCGGACTTCGGCGGTGCGGGACGGCAACGAATTTGTCCTGAACGGGCAAAAGGTGTTCATCTCGAACGGGCAGATGGCCGATGTGACGATCGTCGTGGCCAAGACCGACAAGGACAAGGGGGCCAAGGGCATCAGCCTGTTCCTTGTCGAACGTGACCGCGAGGGCTTTCGCCGGGGCCGGAACCTTGAAAAGGTTGGCTGGAAGGCGCAGGACACGTCGGAGCTTTTTTTCGAAGACGTTCGCCTGCCGCCGGAAAACATGCTGGGCGAGGAAAACAAGGGCTTTTTCTACCTGATCGACCAGTTGCCGCAGGAACGGTTGCAGATCGCGATCCGTTCGGCGCAGGTGATCGAGACCGCGCTGGAACAAACCATCGCCTATGTGGCGGAGCGCAAGGCTTTTGGCAAACCGATCTCGGCCTTTCAGAACACCCGTTTCAAGCTGGCCGAGATGAAAGCCAAGGCCGAGATGATGCGGATTTACGTGGACCGGCTGACGGAACTGCATCTGGACGGTGGACTGAACGCTACCGATGCCGCCATGGCCAAGCTGAGCAGCACCGATCTGATGATGGAGGTGCTGGACGAATGCATGCAATTGCATGGGGGCTATGGCTATATGTGGGAATACCCGGTGGCGCGCGCCTGGGCGGATAACCGTATGTCGCGGATCGCCGGGGGAACCGCCGAAATCATGAAAGAGATCATCGGCAGATCGCTGTTCGACGCCTGATCGCGGCGGCCTCATCCCGAAGGTGGCGGGGCAGCGCGCGACTGTGCCAGAAGCAGCCCCGCCACGATCACGACAAAGGCCACCATTTTTATCGTGGTGACCTTTTCGCCCAGAACCAGAACGCCCAGCACCGTCGCCCACAGCGGGATCATGTAGCCAGTGATCGAAAAAAAGACCGGCCCCCGCAACTTGATCGTATGAATGCGGATGGTCTGGCCGAAGCCTGCCAGCACGATGCCAAGGAACAGGATCGCGCCGAAGGGGATCAGGTCTTCGGCGCTGCGTGCGGTGCGCAACATCCTGTCGGTCGTGGTCAGAAAGCTGGCCGCGCTGAACGGCGCAAGGGCCAGCCCGCCAAACAGCAGCGCAAGGCCTGTCGTCTGCATCGAGGGCATCGGCGGCAGCGTGCGCACAAGGATCGAGCTACAGGCAAAGCAGGTGATGGCCAGCAACAGCGCGAGTTGCGGCGCAGCCGAGGTTGATCCGGCCGTCAGCAAGACCTCTGGACCGATCAGCAGCACCAGACCCACAAGGCCAACCCCGAAACCGGCCCATTTGCGCAGGGACACATGCTCTTTCAGGATGAGGCGCGACAGCACGAGGATGAACAGCGGCATCGTGGACAGAAAGATCGCCGCAAGACCGCTGGTCACCCATTGCTGTGCCCATGCGATGGCCACGAAGGGCACTGCGTAGCCCAGCAGGCCAAGCACCACCAGTTTCGCCAGATGAGCCGGGGCCGGGCGGATGATCTGTCCCAGCGCCAGCGCCGGGATCATCAGTGCGATCCCCCCAAGCAGTAGTCGCGCTGCCACCAACTCGCCGGGGCCATAGCCGTCCAGCGCAATGGCGGTGAACAGAAATGTCGACCCCCATAGCAGCGTCATGGCGGCCAGCGCGCCATAGTCCACCAGACCGGGGGGCGGCAGGTCGTTGCCATAACGGGCGGGGGGCAGGGGTCTGGGGGGATGGATCATTTGTGAAACGCCTTTCGCGACCGGTTTGCGCGCCCGATCCGGGCTTGCGCGGGTCGTCCTTAGATGGCGGAATGTTATATAGCATCATAATTATTAGCAAGCGAATTACTTTTCTTGCCTAGACCTCTGAACCCGCGTAAAGATAATGAAATGCCGTGCCCTTGCGGGCTTGGGGCGTGCTGCCCGGCTTGTCTGTTTCCGGGCAAGCCTGCGGCGGACGAACCGGCGCGCGGCGGTGTGCACAGTTTGGTAAATGTGCAGAGGCGATCGTCGCCATGTGGACGATGTCAACTGGCGGCAGGTCGTGTAAGGGCAGGCCGAGTAAGGATTGTGAGATGACCGATAAGACGAGCGCCAGCGACAAAACCCGGATGAAAACCGAAACGGGTATGATCTTTCAGCACATTGCACGGCAACGGATCCGCGTTCTGGATGGTATTTTGTCCGCGCATGGGCTGACCTCGGCGCAGGTGTTCCTGCTGAACTGCTTGTTGCGGACCGACGGCATGACACAGGTGGAGCTGGCGCGCGAACTGGGGATCGGCACCGTTGGCGTCAGCGGGATGGTCGACCGGTTGGAGGCCAGCAACTGGGTGCGCCGCGAACCTGATGAACGCGACCGGCGGTCCAAGCGGATCTGGCTTCAGGAAAGCGCCACCTCGCGCAAGCAGATCCTGAAGGATTCCCATGGCGAACTGGACGCGATTTCCTATCAAGGGCTGAGCGACGAAGAAATCGGCCAAATGCTGGAGCTGATGCGCCGCGTCCGCCGCAATCTGAATGGCGCATTGCAAGGCGAACAGGTCGGCATCATCCCGACGATGGACGGCGCGGGCAAACGCGACTGACCCGCACCAATTCCTGAAAATGGATTGGAACACATGGCGCCCGTCCACCTGGACGGGCGCCATGTCGTTTCAGATCGCGCGTTTCTGTTGGTCCCAATAAGGATCGCGCAGTTTGCGTTTGACGATCTTGCCCGAAGGGTCGCGGGGCAGCGTGGTCTCGTGGTCAAAATGGCGCGGGATCATGTATTTCGCTACCCGTTCGGCCAGAAAGGCCCGAATGTCGTCCAGATCCGGGGGCGTTCCGTCCGGGGTCTGGATCGCGGCGGCGACGGCCTCGCCAAGGTCGGGATCGGGAATGCCGAAGACCGCGCAATCCAGAACCTGCGGGTGGGCGCTTAGCGCGGCTTCGATATGGGCGGGGTAGATGTTCACACCGCCGGCGATGATCATGTCCCGCTTGCGATCATTCAGGAACAGATAGCCGTCCTCGTCCAGATAGCCTACGTCGCCCGAGGTCAGCAGCCCGTCGTGATAGACTTCGGCCGTGGCCTCGGGGCGGTTCAGGTATTCGAACGGCGGATAGTCCGACCGCGCGCCAAAGATTTCGCCGGGTTCTCCCGGGGGCAGGGGATTGCGGTTCTCATCAAGGATCGCCAGCCGCGCAACTGGCAGGGCGCGCCCTACGGTGCCGGGGCGTTCCCGTGCTTCGGCACTGGTTGCAAAGGTCAGGGCACCTGTCTCGGTCGATCCGTAGTATTCATAGACGACCGGCCCCCACCATGCGACGACCTGCTCTTTCATCTCGGGCGGGAAGGGCGCGCCTGCGGTCACGACATGGCGCAACGACGACAGGTCATATCGGGCGCGCACGTCTTCGGGCAGGCGTAACATCCGGTTGATCATCGTCGGCACCATGAAGGAATCGGTGACCCGGTGCTTTTCGATCAGGGCCAGCGTGTCCTCGGCATCGAACCGGGCCGGAAGCACAAGCGTGCCGCCCTTGGCAAACGTCTGGGTGCAAAAGCGGATCGGGGCCGAGTGATAGGTTGGCGCGGAAATCAGCGTGACCATGTCCCCTTGGAAAAAGGCATCATAGCCATGGGTGGTCGGGGTGCCCTTGCCCCGGCGGCAGACGCCCTTGGGGTTGCCCGTTGTCCCCGAGGTATAGATAAGCGGAAAGGCTGGTTTGCCCGTGCTTTCACCTATGGGGTCATGATCGGCACAGAAGCTGTCCCAAGACCGGCAGCCTGATCCGATCCTTGCCTCGTCGTCGCCCAGCCGATAGGCCGCGCGCGTTTCGGCGTCTGGTTCAACGCAGAGGACCGCCAACCGGGCCAGCACCGAGGGGGACAGCTGCGAGCGGATGCGGTTCCAGATGTCGGCATGCACGACCAGCGCCGACACACCGCTGTCCGCCAGCACGTATTCGATCTCTGGCGCGCTGAAATGCCAGTTGATCGGCACCGCGACGGCATCGGCAAGGCGGGCGGCCTCGACGGCGGTCACGAAAGGCGCGCCGTTGCGCAACAGCAGGGCGATCCGGCCACCGCCGGCGCCAATGGCCTGCAAACCGGCGGCACCCCGGCGCGCCTGTACAAGGATTTCGGCGCGGCTGGTACGGGACTTGCCCGAGATCACGTCTCCGGTCATGGCTGTTTCTCCTCTTATGTTCCGGTGAAGACCGGGGCGCGCTTGTCTGCAAAGGCGCGTACCCCTTCTTCGAAGTCCTGCGTGGCAAAGGCCTGTTGCTGGCAGGCGGCCTCTAACGCCAGCGCCTGTTCGACCGGCTGCCCGGCCACGGCGGCGTTCACCAGCCGCTTTGTCATGGCGTAGGACCGGGTCGGCCCCTCGGACAGGGTGCGGGCCAGCGCGCGCGCTTCCTTTACCAGATCGTCGGCCGGGACGCGGGCATAGGCAAGCCCCAGCGCAAGCGCCTGATCCGACGTCATCGGCTGCCCCAGCATGGCGGCGGCCGTGGCGCGGGCCGCTCCGATCCGGTTGACCAGCGCCGGCACGACCCCCGCATCAGGCGAGGCACCGATTTTGGGGAAGGACAGATGAAACCGCGCACGGTCCGACACGATCAGGAAATCAGCCGCAAGCGCCAATCCAAAGCCCGCGCCTGCGGCCGGGCCGTCTACGGCGGCCACGATCGGAACGGCCAGATCGCGCATCAGGGTCACGATCTGGTTGATGCCGCGTTGCATCTCTCCTTCGATGGTGGCGCGTCGGCTGAGGATCGTGTCGAGATCCAGATCCGCCCCCGCGCAAAAGGATCCGCCGCTGCCCGTCAACAGAACACAACGGCAATCGCCTTTGATGCGCGTCTGTTCCAGCGCCTCGCGCAGGCCGATCCGCATTTCCGGGGACAGTGCGTTGCGCCTGTCCGGTCTGTTGAAGGTCAGCGTCAGCACGCCGTCCTCTCTTGTCTGGATGAAATCGGACACTGTGCGGTTCCTCCCCTGAACGCCTTCCGTCTGCACGCTTTAATAATTCGCTTGCTATTAGTTCGCAAGCTAAATAAAACGAGTCGGGACGGCGCCGAGGGCGTCAAGGAGGAACAAGGGAAGGAGAACGGTGTGAGCGAAGGTGTTCTGACCGGTAAAACAGCCATCGTAACCGGTGCGGGCCGGGGTGTCGGGCGTGAGATTGCGCTTATGATGGCCGCCGAGGGCGCAAATGTCGTGGTAAACGATCTGGGCGGCGGTCCCGAAGGCAGCGGCGCCGATGCCGGGCCCGCCGCCGAGGTCGTGGCCGAGATCGAGGCCGCAGGCGGCAAGGGGGCAGCCAACACCGACAGCGTAACCAGCTGGTCCGACGCGCAAAACATGGTGACCCAGGCCATGGACACCTTCGGCGGCATCGACATCGTCGTAAACAATGCGGGCATCCTGCGCGACGTGATCTTTCACAAGATGACCGAAGAGGATTTCGACGTCGTCGTAGATGTCCACCTCAAGGGATCGTTCAATGTGGCCCGCGCAGCGGGGGCCCAGTTCCGCAAGCAGGAATCCGGGCGCATGATCCACATGACCTCGACCTCGGGGTTGATCGGCAACTTCGGCCAGGCGAATTACGCCGCCGCCAAGCTGGGCATCGTCGGTCTGTCCCGGTCGATCGCGCTGGACATGGCCCGCTATAACGTGACGTCAAACGTCATCGGGCCTTTCGCCTGGTCGCGCCTCATCGGTACGATTCCGACACAGACCGAAGAGGAAAAGCTGCGCGTGGAGCGGATGAAGCGCATGACCCCGGCCAAGATCGCGCCGCTGGTGACTGCGCTGGCTTCGGATGCCGCGCAGGACGTGACGGGCCAGATCTTTGTTGCCCGCGCCGGTGAAGTCTTTCTCATGAGCCAGCCCCGCCCGGTGCGCGGCATGGGCCGTCCCGAAGGCTGGACGCCGCGGCAGATCCTGGACAACGCCTTGCCCGCGATGCGGCCCAGCATGACCGCGCTGGAACGGTCCTCGGACGTGTTCAGCTGGGACCCGGTCTGATGGCTGAGGTTCTGGAACGGGCAGAGTTTTCGCCCGACCGTCTATTGGCGCGCGAATTCCCGGAAGTTCGCCATGAGTATTCCGAACGCGACAGCATCATCTATGCGCTGGGCGTCGGGTTCGGCACCGATCCGCTGGACGAGGATGACCTGCCGTTTGTCTTTGAGGAACCGGCGCTGAAGGCAGCGCCGACCATGGCGGTGGTGCTGGCTGGCCCCGGATTCTGGGCGCGCGAGGCGGACACTGGCATCGTCTGGCAAAAGGTCCTGCACGCCGAGCAAGAGATCATCCTGCACCGTCCACTGCCGGCAGGGGGCGGACTGACGGCCCGCACCCGCGTGTCGCGCGTGATCGACAAGGGGGCGGCGAAAGGCGCGCTGATCTACTCGGAACGTACGATCCGCGATGCCGACAGCGGCGAGGACATCGCCACCCTGCGGTCGACCACATTTGCCCGCGGCAATGGCGGCTGTGGCGGTGACACCGGCCCGCAACCGCAGCCGCACCAGATCCCGGATCGCGCGCCTGGTCTGACATTCGACCACAAGACCGAGGACCGCGCCGCGCTGCTGTACCGGCTGGCCGGGGATCCGAACCCGCTGCACGCCGACCCCAAGGTTGCGCGGGCCTCGGGGTTCAAGGCTCCGATCCTGCACGGGCTGTGCACGCTGGGTATCGCGGGGCGTGCGATCCTGCGCTGTTGTGCCGACAGCGATCCGGCACGGTTCCGGTCGATGAAGCTGCGGTTCTCAAGCCCGGTCTACCCGGGCGAGACGATCCGCACCGAGATGTGGCGCGACGGCGATCAGGTGTCGTTCCGCGCGCGGGTTGTCGAACGCGATCTTGTCGTGCTGGACAACGGGCTTGTCACGCTGGCTGGGGCGTGACGCCATGGGACCGCTGACCGGAACGCGCGTCATCGAATTTGCTGGCATCGGCCCCACGCCCTTTGCCTGCATGATGCTGGCTGATCTTGGGGCCGAAGTGATCCGCATCGACCGCCCTGTGCCAAAGGGGCAACCGGTGCAGGACCCGTATGGCGATGTCACCGGGCGCGGCCGCGCCTCGTTGATGCTGGACCTGAAATCCGATGCGGACCGTGCCGATGCCATGGCGCTGATCGCCGAGGCCGACATTCTGGTCGAAGGCTTCCGTCCGGGCGTGATGGAGCGGCTTGGACTTGGCCCCGAAGCCTGCCATGCGCGGAACCCCGCGCTGGTCTATGGCCGGATGACGGGGTGGGGGCAGGACGGGCCGCTAAGCCACACCGCCGGGCATGACATCAACTATATCTCGTTGTCCGGGGCCTTGTGGTCATTCGGTGAAGGGGATCGGCGTCCCTTGCCGCCCTTGAACCTCTTGGGGGATTTCGGCGCGGGATCGACCTTTTTGGTGGTCGGCGTTCTGGCGGCGTTGATGCGCGCCCGTGAAACCGGGCAGGGCGACGTGGTGGACGCCGCGATCTGCGACGGCGCAAACCTATTGATGGGCTTTGTCCGGGGGCTGCATGCCCGGGGGCACTGGGGATATGAGCGGGCGTCCAACCGGCTGGATGGCGCGGCCCCGTTCTATAGCGTCTATGAATGCGCGGACGGCAAATGGTTCAGCGTTGGTGCGCTGGAACCGCAGTTCTTTGCCGAGCTTCTGCGCCTGACGGGTTTGTCGGCAGAGGATTTTACCGACCGCCATAACCCCGAGCGCTGGCCCGAACTGGCCGACAGGTTGCGCGCTGTCTTCCGGACAAGGACACGCGACGAATGGAGCGCGGTCTTTGACGGGACGGATGCCTGCTGTGCGCCGGTTCTGGACCCGGACGAGGCACTGGCCGATCCGCACAACCTCGCCCGTGGGTTGAACGACATGTCTCAGGGCTTTGCCCAGCCGATGCCCACGCCACGCTTTGCCAGGGCGCAATGCGACCTGCCCAAGCCCGCGCCGCATCTTGGCGAAGGGGGTGAGGATCGTTTCCGCCAGTGGACCGGACGCGCCCGGACCGAGGCAGAACCCGCCTCGGCCTGAGGGGCGGTAAAAACGACGTGCGTTTCCGGGGGGCCGGGGGCGCGCAACGGCCAGACCCGGGGAGGAGACCGGGGGCCGCAACGGACGTGAAACCAAGTTTCCGAACAGGGAGGAAAAAATGAACAATCTTCTGAAGACCATGTCACTGGGTCTGGCGGGGCTGATCGCCTCGACCGCCGTGGCCGACGCCCAGATCGTCTTGCGGTTCAACGAAGGCGGTCCTAACCGGGGCACCCGTGCCGAAGCGTTGCAGTATTTCGCCGACCGGGTCGAGGACCTGTCCGAAGGCGAGATGAAGATCGACATCAACTGGGGTGGCGCGCTGCTGAAACTGGGGGACACCGCCGAAGGTGTAGGCGACGGGATCGCCGACATGGGGTCGGTTATCGGGGTCTATACGCCAAACCAGATGCTGGCGCTGCTGGTGGGGGATCTGCCCTACGGCGCCTCGGCGGATGCTTGGGTTGGAATGCGGGCGATGTATGACCTGATGACCTCCAGCCCAGCGGCGCAAGATTCGTTGGCCAAACAGAACACCGTCTACATTGCCAATTACCACACCACCGGGCTTCAGATCGAATGCCGTGAGGGGATCACGCTGGAAAAGGCAGAGGATTTCGCCGGCTACCGAATGCGGGCCAGCGGTGTCTATGGTCGCGTGCTCAGCGATCTGGGGGCCAACCTTGTGAACATGACCTATGATCAGGTCTATCAGGGGTATGACACCGGTTTGCTGGATTGCGACGCAGGGTATTTCTACGCCATCAAGGCCTATAACCTGCACGAGGTGATCGATACGGTCTATCGCGCCGACTTTGGCCAGATCGGTGGCTTTGCCATCATCGCCAACCGCGACATGTACCGCAGCCTGTCGGAGGAACAGCAAGGCATCCTGATGACCGCTGGCTCAGACATGATCGATTTTTTCGCCCAGCTTCAGATCCAAAGCGTGGACGAGATGATCGAGCAGCTGGAAAGCGGTCACTATGGCAAGACGGTCAGTGTGATCGATCTGGATCCGGCGGTGCGCAATGCGCTGTTGGAGGGGACCGAACCCTATATTCAGGACTGGCGGACCAAGTTTACCGAGGCCGGTTATGATGGTGATGCGATCTGGGATCAGTACAAATCCCTGATCGACAAATACACCGAGATCCGCGACGCCGAGGGCTACCCTTGGAACCGCTGAACGAATCCGAAACGGCCGCCCATGGTGGCGGCCGTTACCGCTATGCCGGTTCTTCACCGCTGGCCAAGCTGGAGCTTTTCCTGCTGGACGTGTCTTCGCTGGCGATCCTGCTGCTGGGCATCTACATCATGTGCGCCGTGGTTTCTCGCAACCTGTTCGGCACCTCGATCCCGGACGAGACGGTCCTTGTGTCCGAAGCGATGATCGCCGCCGTGGTCCTGCCGCTGGCCTTTGTTGCGGCGGAACGGTCGTTCATCTCTGTCGACATCTTCATGACGTGGTTCGACCGCAGTCCGAAGGTAAAGGCCTTGCTCAATCTGCTGGGATCGGTCGTTGGCGTGCTGGCGGTCAGTTTCATCGTATACGCGGCCTGGAAATCCTTCTGGGGCGCGTATGAGGACGGTGATTACTATTTTGGTGTGCTGTCCGTACCCGCCTGGCCGGGAAGGCTCGTCTTTCTGATCGGCTATGCCCTCTTCATCCTGCGTTTGCTTTTGCTGTGCTGGTTCGACCTGAGGTCGGCGCTCCGGCCGCAGGGCGCGCCCCCAAACGGAGCCTAAAAGATGGATCCATCCACCATCGGCGCCATCGGGTTTTTTGCCGCGCTGGCCCTTCTGATGCTGCGCGTTCCGATCGCCTTTGCCCTTATGTCCGTGGCCTCGGTCTGTGTGTTGCTTGTCTTTTCCTGGCGTCCGGGCATGGACCCGAATTTCACCGCGGGCCTGCGTCCGGCGGTCAGCCTGATCGAGAAAAGCGTCTTTGGCTTCATTCACTCCTACAGCCTCAGCATGATCCCGCTCTTCATCGCGGCGGGCCATCTGGCCTATCACTCGCGGATCACCACGGACATCTACGACAGCGCGCGGGTCTGGATGTCGCGCTTGCCCGGCGGGCTGGCCATGGCTTCGATTGTCGGCTGTGGCGGATTTTCGGCCATAACCGGATCGTCTTTGGCCTGTGCCTCGGCCATGGGGCGGATCTGCGTGCCGGAAATGCGCCGGTTCGGCTACTCGAAGGAAATCGCGACCTCGTCGGTGGCGGTGGGCGGGACGCTCGGATCGCTGATCCCGCCAAGCGTGCTGTTCATCGTCTATGGTATCTTCACCGAAACCTCGATCAGTCGCCTGTTCCTTGCGGGGGCCCTGCCGGGCCTGCTGACCCTTGTCGGGTTCATCATCACCGTCCTGATCTGGGTCAGTCTGCGCCCCGGCGTGGCGCCAAGGGTCGAAGAGACCTACAGCCGCAGCGACCGGATCAGCGCGCTGATCAAGACCTGGCCGGCCGTGATGCTTTGCGTCATTATCATCGGCGGCATTTATGGCGGCTGGTTCACCGCAACCGAAGCCGCGGCGGTCAGCCTTGTCTTTGCCGCCGGTTTCGGCCTGCTCTCCGGTCGTCTGGGCTGGCGTCAATTGGTCGAAAGCCTGCGCGAAACGGCGCATACCACCGCTTCGCTGTTCCTGATTGCCGCGGGGGCCAAGATCTTTGTCTCCTTCGTCTCGCTTACCGGGGTGACGGGCTATGTGGTCGATGCGGTGGCGGCGGCAGAACTGTCGAACGGGATGATCCTGCTGTGTATCGTGGTGATCTACCTGATCATGGGCATGTTCCTTGATCCGCTGGGCACCATGCTGCTGACGCTGCCCTTTGTCGTGCCGCTGGTGGAAAACATGGGGTATGACCTGATCTGGTTCGGCGTGGTCGTGGTCAAACTGCTGGAGATCGGGCTGATTTCACCGCCGCTGGGGCTGAACGTCTTTGTTGTCAGTTCGGTCGTGCGCGAAGAAGTGGCCGTCCACACGATCTTTTTCGGCGTGATGAAGTTCCTTGTCATGGATCTGATCGTGCTGGCCCTGATCGTGGCCTTCCCGATCATCTCGCTTTTGTTGCCGGGGTCCATGGGATGAACTGCGCAGAGAGGGGCCCGTGCCCCTTTTGCCAATACCAAAAAAGGGCCGCCCGGAAACGGGCGGCCCTTCGGTTATCCGGCAGGGAGGTAGGAGGTCAGCGCCGGATATCTGCAAGCGCCTGCCGGTATTCACGACCGATCCGGGCCACCAGATCACCGGCGGGCAGCACGTCGCGCACCGCGCCGATGCCGTGGCCCGCGCCCCAGACTTCTTTCCAGGCCTTGGGTTTGGCGCTGCCGCCTTCGCCCCGGCCATAGTTCATTTCTGTTGGATCGGTGGGCAGGGCATCGGGATCCAGTCCGATATTGCGGATCGACGGTTTGAGATAGTTCCCCGCGATCCCGGTAAAGAGCTTTGAATTGACGATGTCGCTGGCACCGCTTTCCAGCACCATGCGCTTGTAACCTTCAACGGCGTTGGCCTCTTGGGTGGCGATGAAGGGGGAGCCGACATAGCCCAGATCCGCGCCCATCACCTGTGCCGCCAGCAGAGCGCGCCCCGTGGCGATGGACCCGGACAGCAGCAGGGGCCCGTCGAACCATTCGCGGATTTCCTGAATCAGCGCAAAAGGAGAGATTGGCCCGGCATGGCCGCCGGCACCGGCTGCGACCGCGATCAATCCGTCCGCGCCCTTGGCAATGGCTTTGCGCGCGAACATGTCGTTGATGACATCATGCAGGGCGATGCCGCCGCAGGAATGCGCGGCCTCGTTGACCTCGGGGCGGGCGCCCAGCGAGGTGATCCAGATCGGCACTTTCCAGCGGGCGCAGATTTCCATGTCGCGTTCCAGCCGGGTGTTGGATTTGTGCACGATCTGGTTGACTGCAAAGGGCGCGGCAGGCGCATCGGGATGGGCCTGATTGTAGCGGTCCAGTTCTTCTGTGATGCGCTTGAGCCATGCTTCCAGCAAGATGGGCTCGCCGTCTTCCTCACGGGCGTTCAGCGCCGGAAAGCTGCCGACGATCCCAGCCTTGCATTGGGCGATGACCAGATCCGGGTTCGAAATGATGAACAGCGGTGCCGCGACCATGGGGACGCGCAGGTTGGCCAGCGCCTTTGGCAGCTGGCGGATGGGGGCGTGTTTATTCATTGCTCGGGAACTCCGGCTTGCGTTTCTCAAGGAAGGCGGCAATGCCCTCGCGGCCTTCGGGCTGATAGCGCGCGTGGTTCAGGTTTTGCGCCTCCAGCGCCAGTTGCTCGGCTAGGCTGTTGCGGGGGGCGGCGTTCAGTTCGGACTTGATGACCGAAACCGCGGTGCGGGGGGCTTTGTCGAACCGTTTCGCCAAGTCCAGCGCGGTGTCCAGCGCGGTGCCCTTGTCGACCACGCGATTGACCAGACCCGCCGTTGCCAGCCGTTCGGCGGTGATCGGGGCGCCGGTCAGGCACAGTTCGGAAACGATCTGGCGGGGCAGGGCGGCGCTGAGGAAATGGGTGACGCCGCCATCCGGTGTCAGGCCGATCCGCACATAGGCCACGGTGAAAGACACGTCGCTTGCGGCGACGATCATGTCACAGGCCAAGGCCAGCGAGGTCGCAACGCCTACCGCGCCGCCCTCGACCGCCGCGATGACGGGCAGGGGGCAGTCGCGGATGCCAAGGATCATGGCAGACAAAAGATCGGTGTTTGACGAGGCCTCGGAATAAGGGCCCTCGGCGGTCTTTTTCAGACGGCGCAGATTGCCGCCCGAGGAAAAATAGCCGTTGTCCCCGGTGATCACCACGGCACGCAGGGCAGGGTTGCGGCTCGCATCCGCCAACAGCGCGCGCATCCGGCCAAAGTTCGGGCCGGTGATCGCGTTGCGGGTTTCCGGCCCGTCCATTCGGATCAGCAGGGTGCTGCCACGGGTTTCGGCGTGGATCGTGGTTTCGGGAATGGTCTGTGTCGAGGCGGTCATGTCAGGCTGGCCTCAAGGTCGGCAAAGGGGTTGGCCTTGGCTTCGATCTTGATCTGCTCAGCGATCCGGCGGGCGTGCCTGTCAGAGGACCCGAACAGCATGTCCGCGACAAGGATCCGTTTCATGTAATGGCCAAGCGCGTATTCGTCGGTCATGCCAATGCCGCCGTGCATCTGGATGGTCGAGGCCCCCGCCGCGCGCAGCCGTTGTCCGACCATCCGTTTCAGCGCCGAAACCGAACGCGCGCGCAGGCGGTCGTCGTCGTCGGTCGCGCAGGACTGGGTTGCCAGATGCAAAAGGGATTGGACGTGTTCGATCTCGTGGAAGGCGTCCACCAACGCATGTTGCAGCACCTGGTGGCTGGACAGCGGCTGTCCGAATTGTTCGCGCGTGTCCAGATAGTCCCGTGTCAGGTCACACATGGTCTGAAAGGCGCCAAGTGCATCGGCGCAAAGCAGGGTCGCGGCCATGTCGTGCAGGCGTGCTGCGCTGCCTTTGGCCAAAGTCACATGCGGAGCGCTGGCCATGTCCGCGCCGGTCAGGGTGACATCCGCGGCCCGGCGCCCATCAGGCAGGTGATAGGCTTTCACCCGTGCCGCGCCGGGGGCAACCAGGTACAGTTTGTCCTGGCCGTCGTCGCCTTGCGTGGCCACCAGCAGGGCGCAGTTTTCGTCGGCGTCCAGAACCATGGGCAACTGGTCTGGCTGTTCAGCGTCGGCCAGGGCCAGCGCCATCGGAACGCCTTCTGGCAGGGACAGGCTGCCGCCTTCGGACAACAGTGTCAGCGCCAGTCCTGCAAGCAGGGGGCCAGTCACCGGCTCCAGCCCGCCAAGGCGGCCGTTTTCAACCAATGCGGGCACCACGTCCGCGATCCCCAACCCAGCGCCACCAAAGCTTTCGGGCAGCGTTGCGCCGAGAAAGCCCATGTCGGTCAGGGTTGCGGTGGCATCCGCCTTGCGCCCGGACAGGATGTCATTGCGGGCCTCGGGATAGCCGGTATCCATCAACAGGCGCGCAACGCCATCCGCCAGCATCTGCTGTTCTTCGCTCTTGTCAAAGATGCTCATGCCGATGTCGCCCCCATGATCTGCTTGGCAATGATGTTCTTCATGATCTCGCTGGACCCGCCAAAGATCGTAAAGGCGCGGCTGTAGAGCCAGAGGTTCAACCCGTAGAGATCCTCGGGCGGAGCTGTATCCTGCTGCCAGCGCAGGCCGTCCGGCCCGGCGAGGTCCATCGCCAGTTCAGCGATGCGCTGCTGGATCTCTGTCCCGCGCAGTTTCAGGTAAGAGGACAGGACGCCGGGGTCGGCCCCGCCTTGCAAGGCTGTCAACATGCGCAGGTTTGTCACCTCCAGCGCAAGCAGGTCGGTGTCCAGATCGGCAAAGCGCCGGGCAAGTACCGGATCGTCTATGCGGGTCTGCCCGTCCTGGTCCGGACGCGCGGCCAGACGTTTCAACAGGGCGAACTGCGCCTTGCTGAGACCGACATTGGCAATGCTGACCCGTTCGTTCTGCAACAGGAACTTGGCGATGCTCCAGCCGGCGTTCTCTTCACCGACAAGGTTTTCCGCAGGGATCTCGACATTGTCTAAGAAAACTTCGTTTACATGGTGATCGCCGTCGATGGTGACGATGGGCCGAACCGTGACGCCGGGGGCCTTCATGTCGATGATGACCATGGAGATGCCCGCCTGACGTTTTGCAGCACCCGGATCGGTGCGCACGAGGGCAAACATGAAGTCGGCGTGATGGCCCATGGTAGTCCATGTCTTGGACCCGTTGATTTTGTACCCATGGTTGGTCCGCTCGGCGCGGGTCTTGAGGCTTGCAAGGTCTGATCCTGCGCCCGGCTCTGAAAAGCCTTGGCACCAGAACTCCTCGGCTTTCATCATCGGGTCCAGATAGCGGTCTTTCTGGGTTTCGCTGCCATAGCGGATCAGAACCGGTCCGAACATCTTGAGCGCAAAGGGGCGGACCCGGGGCGCGCCCCGCATCGCGGACTCCACCTCGAGGATATATTGCTGGATCGGGGTCCAACCGGCACCGCCATGCTCCTTGGGCCAATGCGGCGCGGCCCAACCCTGCGCGGCAAGTATGCGATGCCAGCGCATGGATTGCTCTTGCGTGTGGCGGCGCATGTCCAGAAAGCTGCGCTTGATATCTTCGGGCATGGCCCGGTCGAGAAAGGTGACGACCTCCTCCCGAAAGGCCCTGTCCTCGGTGTTCAAATATGGTTCCACGCGCTCTCCCCTTCGCTCTTGCGGTGTTGGCGGGCCCCGGTGGGTCGCCAAATAAAGATAGTGTGCGAACAATACGCTTGCGAAATAAAATGTCCATGCGTAATTTGCCGCTGGCCGGCACGGGCCCTGATGACCCGTTCAGGCCAAGGCCGACAGGAAAGGAAATAACATGACCCGCCCCGTGATCGAGCGCCTGATGGAACTGGCAAGGATGCCGGGCACTGACATGCCATCGCGCAGCCGCGAAATGGCGCGCCTGTCACTACTGGATTGGGTGGCTTGCCTGCGCGCAGGGGCAAGTGAGCCCGTTACGCTGCGGCTGGCGGCCTATCTGGACAGCGAAGGGGGCGCGGCGGCGGCGCAGGCGGTTGGCGGGCGGCGGATGCCCATGCGCGCGGCGGCCTTGCTGAACGCGACGGCCTCACATGCGCTGGACTATGACGACACGCATTTTGCCCATATCGGGCATCTGTCCGCCGGGATCTATGGCGCGGCCCTTGCCGTGGGCGAGGCGCAGGGCGCGGGGCTGGAGTCCGTGGTCGAGGCATTTCTTGCAGGGGCCGAGGGCGCGATCCTGACCGGTCTGGCACTGGGGCGCGACCACTATGACATCGGTTATCACCAGACCGCCACGGCGGGGGCTTTTGGCGCGACGCTTGCTGCGGGACGGCTGATGGGATTGGACGAACCGGGGATGCGCGCGGCGCTGGGCCTTTGTTCCACGCGCGCCTCTGGCCTGCGCAACCAGTTCGGCACCATGGGCAAACCCTTGAACGCTGGCTACGCGGCCTCGACGGGTGTGGAATGCGCCGCACTGGCCAAAGCGGGGTTGACCTCGGCGCAGGATGGGCTGGAAGGGGCGCAGGGGTTTCTTGTCACCCACCATGGGGCCGGAACGCTGCCAGAGGAGGCCACTGGGCGGTTCCTCTTTGAAGACATCCAATACAAGCTGCACGCCTGTTGTCACGGCACCCACGCGATGCTTGAGGCGCTGGCGCATCTGAAAGCGCGCGAAACATTGTCACCGGAGAGGGTGTCGCGGTTGGTTCTGCGCACCAGTCCGCGATGGCTGACAGTCTGCGATCTCAAGGCTCCGCGCACCGGCTTGGAGGTCAAGTTCAGCTATGGCTGGCTGGCGAGCATGTCGCTGTCCGGCGTTTCGACCGCCGATCCCAAGGTCTACACGGATGCGCTTGCCGCGGAGGCGGCCTTTGCCGATCTGGCAGAGCGGGTCGACGTGATCGGGGATGCCTCTGTTGGGGACATGCAGGCCGAGGTCGAACTTCATTTTGCCGACGGACGGAAAGAAACCCAGTCCCATGACCTTGCCGCCCCGGTTCCCTTGGAGGACCTGACCGCCAAGCTGCGGGAAAAAGCTCGGTTGCTGATGGGGGCAGAGGCCGAAGAGCTGGCCGCCATGATCCTGTCGCAGCCGCAGACCAAGGCACGGGAACTGGGCGCCATGGTGGCCGGCGCCGGGGCATAGACGCCTCCGGGGCCTGCTCCCCACCACATCCCGGGCAAGCGCGCGGCGGCTTTTGCCGCAGGATCACGACGGTGTCGGTGATGATCACGTCCCGCGTGTCATTGCAAAGAAATGCGCCCAAAGCCCGCACCAGGGCGACGCAAGAAAGGCCCGGTAGGTTGCCGGGCCTTTCAGAGTGGTTCAGAGGCGACCAGCGGGGGATCACCCGGGGCAGGCTGCGCCGGTTTCGATCCACGCGCTGACCAGTTCGCCAAATTCGTGCTGGCTGCCCGGGGCCGGGGTGCGGCCTTGGCCCGGATGCCATGCCCAGCCGACCAGCCCGTCTTCGGCCATGTGTTCACGGATTTCGTCCAGCGACCGTCCGCCGTTGCGTTCGGGATCCTTCAACTGTTCGCAGATCTGGTTGTCTGTCAGGCCAACCCATCCCATGGACGCTGGCGCAAGCACCCATGGTTCATGCCCGGGGATCGACCCCTTGCCGGTGATGAACGCAACATTGTCGCCTGTGTGGCAGGTTGTGCAATACATGCCGGGCGCACCGAAATCGCCGTCTCCGCGCACCATTGGCGGTTCGTGAGGGCGCATGTCGTCGCCCTGTGTCGGGCCGCCCGTGACCGGGTGGCAATTCAGACAGCGTGGGCTTTCGATCACTTTCAGCATCTCGCCAAAAAGGGCGACCGAGCGTTCGCCCTTGTCGGCGATTTCGTCAAAGGCGCTGACTGGGGTCAGGTCGCCGCCGTTCCCGTCACCGGCCACGGCCGCAAAGGGCAAAAGGGCGACAAAAACGGCACGTGTCAGATGTGTGGAAATGGTCATCTTCGGACTCCTTCAGGCGCGTTCGAAGGGCAGTTGACGCACGGCGGTGCCGGTCAACACGCGCCATGCATTGGCGACGGCGGGGGCGATGGGGGGCGTGCCCGCTTCACCGATCCCGCCGGGAGGGTTGTCGGTCACGATCAGGTTGATTTCGACCTCGGGCATTTCGCCCATTCGCAACAGGCGGTAGCTGTCAAAGTTCGATTGGGCGATGCGACCGTCCTCTTGGAAGGTGATTTCGTTATAGAGGGCGGCGGAGAGGCCATAGCCCAACCCGCTTTCGATCTGCGCCTTCACCACGTCGGGATTGACCGCGATGCCCACATCGGCGGCCACCCAGACCTTGTGCACCTTGGGCATGCCATGTTCGTCTGAAACCTCGGCGATATAAGCTAAATGGCTGTCATAGCTGGGGTGAAGCGCAACCCCGTATGCGCGACCGTCTGTGCCCTGAGCGCCCTGCCAGTTAGCCATTTCGGCCACCTTCGTCAGCACGGCGGCGTCACGGGGCGATTTGCTGCCCAACAGCTCCAGCCGGCCGTTGACCGGATCCTTGCCCTTGGCCTGAAGCACCTCGTCAAGGAAGCATTCGTTTGCAAAGGCGGTGTGCGAATGGCCCACTGACCGCCACCAAAGATGGGGCACCTTGCTGGTGACCGGCACCCAACGCGCTTCGAATGCTCCGAAATCATAGGGCTTGTGAACCGCACCTTCGACCGAAAAAGGATCGACGCCGTTCTGTATCACCACTTCGAAAGCCGAACCGGCCATGATGCTCACCGTGGCAAAACGGTTTTCCCACCCGATGATGCGACCTTGGGCATCCAGAGCGGCGCGTTGGCGGTGTACCACTTGCGGGCGATAATAGGCACCGTGCAAGTCATCCTCGCGCGTCCAGATCAGTTTATAGGTGCCCGGGCCTCCGGCCTTGGCAACCTGTGCCAGTTCCTGTGCGAATTGCCCGTCGTACTGGGCCCGGCGACCAAAGCTGCCACCGCCCAGAAGGGTGTTGATCTTGACCGCCTCAACCGGCTGTCCAAGGATCATGGCGGTGACTTGCTGATCGACGGTCTGCATCTGGCTGCCCATCCAGATTTCGACACCATCGGCGCGGCTTTCGATCACGCCATCCAGCGCTTCCAGCGGTGTGTGGGCAAGGAAAGGTAGCCGGTATTCGGCCTCGATCACCTCGGCGGCATCTGCGAAGGCGGTGGTCAGGTCGCCATAGCTGTCAGCAACCACGCCGTCGCCATCACGCGCGGCATTGGCCACGTCTTCCATCTGGGCGTCGGCGCTGCGTCGTTCGGCCTCGGCAAGGTCCCAATCGATGGTCAGCGCCTCGCGGCCCTTGAGGGCGGCAAAGGTATTGATGGCGTAGACGGCGACACCGGTTGGGATGGTTTCGACCTTCTCGACACCGGGCACGGCCAGCGCGGCACTGGCATCGACCGCGCCAACCTTGCCACCGATCCATGGCGAATGGGCAACCACCACGGTCAGCATATTGTCGCGATAGACGTCGATGGTGAACTGCGCCGCTCCCGTAGTTTTTGCCGGCGTGTCAAGGCGCGGGGCCGCTTTGCCAATCAGGGTGAACCGGTCCGGGGTCTTGAGCGGCGGATCTTGTGGCGGCGTGATGCTGCGCGCAGTCTCGACCAGTTCGCCAAAGCGGGCGGATTTTCCTGACGGGTGCGAGAGGACGCCCTTGGACACCGTGATCTCGGAGGCAGGCACATCCCATGTCTTGGCGGCGGCGCCCACCAGCATCGCGCGGGCGGTGGCCCCGGCCTTGCGCATCTGGTCGTATGAATTGCGCATCGAGGTCGACGCGCCGGTGCCCTGAATGCCAAAAACAAAGTTCTGGTAGGTCGCGGTATCGGCGGGTGCGTGTTCAGCCCGGATCTGTGCCCAGTCAGCATCCAGTTCGTCGGCGACCAGTGTCGACAACCCGGTCCAGGTGCCTTGGCCGAATTCGATGTGTTTGATCAGGACGGTGACAGTGTCATCGGTGCCAATGCGGACAAAGGCATTGGCTTCCAGCGGGCCGGTCATCGGCTGCGCGGCGGCGCGGGTGCCCATGGCGATGCGGGTGCCGATGATCAGTGCGGCACCACCGGCAAGGACCGAACGGCGGGTGAGGGTCGCAGTCATCGTTCAGCCCTCCAGCAGCGCGGCGGCATCATGGATCGCCTTGCGGATGCGCGGGTAGGTAGCGCAGCGGCAGGCGTTTCCGGCCATGGCATTGTCGATGTCTTCGTCCGTCGGGTTCGGCACCTCCAGCAATAGCTGTGCGGCGGTGACGATCTGCCCGGATTGGCAATAGCCGCACTGCGGCACGTCGATCTGTTCCCATGCCTTGCGGACGGCCTGCGCCTCGGGGGTGTCCAGCGCCTCGATCGTCGTCACGTCGGCGCCTTCGAGCGTATCAAGCGGCGTCACGCAGGACCGGCGCGGCATGCCATCGACCATGACGGTGCAGGCACCGCATTGCGCGATGCCGCAACCGAACTTGGTGCCGGTCAGGCGCAGTTCGTCGCGCAGGGCCCACAACAGGGGCGTGTCGCCGGGAAGGTCGAGCCTGTGCTCTTTCCCGTTCACTGTCAGAGTTGTCATTGTTTTTCCTCGCTGGCGTCGGTTGCTGCTTGCGGTGCCGGGGGGTGAACCCGTCACGAGGAAAAAGGCCTTTGTAGAAACCTAAATCAACCAGTTTACTTTTTGTAACCTGAGTCCATCTAAGGCAGTTAGCGTTTATAGTGTTGATTTTTATATGTTAATTTGAATGCGACAGTTTTCTGACGGTTCGCAATATAACCCGAAACGACCCTTATGTTGTGGTCAGTCTTTCAACTGGTGCCGTAGAAAACCGACGTTGACCGCAAGGCCGGGCAAAAGCCATTGGAACAGGCGCACGACGGCCAATACCTCTGCGACAGAGCTATCGTTGGCCGCGGCCTCTTGAAGATCGCGTGCCGTCAGACCGGTTACATTGGGCAGGGACAGGGCAATGGAAACGCTTGCCTCATGGACCCGGGTCACACGGGCCTCATAGTCTGGCCGCTGGATGGCGGTCTTCAGGTCCGGCCAGGCCAGTGCAAAATAACTGGGCCATCGGGCAAAGGCCCGGTAATCGGTGTTGACGAAGGGCAGCCCCAGCACCTGCCGCAGGTCGGCATAGATCGCCGAAAGGGCAGGGTCCGCGTGGTGTGGCTCCATCAGGGCGGGACGCGGTGGTTGTGCCGCGCCCATCGGCCCCTTGGGCGGCAGCGGGCCTTGGCCCGTCCAATCCTGCCCTTCCAATAGCAGCCGCGCCAAGGCGGCCATCAGCAGATAAGGCATGTTGCCGGGCGAAAAGACCGCGTTGCAGGCGCGGATCTCGTCCAGTTCCGCTGGCGCATAGCCAATATCCAACAGGCGGGCGGTGATGCCGGACGGCTCCAGCGCCCATGCCTCTGCTTCGGCCTGTGTCAGCAGGCTGGCGCAGGCCTCGTCAAAGACCGAAGAGGCGGCGACCGGCTCCAAGGCTGTCCAGAGCCGGTCGAAAAAGGCCGGATACCGGGCAAAGGCCATGGCCACCACCCCCATCCACGGTACCGACAGGCCGCGCTTGGTGCGGTCATAGACTTCGGCCAGACGGCCCTCGGCGCTGTGTTCCGGCACCGGGGCGATCTGCGGGATCGGGTCCGGTTTCAGCCGCGGAAGAGAGTGGGGCATGCGGACCTCCGGCCTGTCGGCCTAATCGGTTTCCTGACTTTTCTCGGCGGCTTTGACATCCTCGACCGTGGGCGGCGACCAACCGCGATCTGACCGTTCGTGGAACGCGCCGAACCCGCGCGCCCGCATCTGCGCAGCCTGTTCGTCCAACAGCTCTTTTGCGCGCTCACGGTAGGGGGCGTTTTCGTGGTTCGGAATGTCTGGATCGTACAGGCCGGCCAGTTCCCGCATGGTGCGCTGGTTCTCGGCCACAAAGGCGCGCGAGGTACGTTCTGCTTCGAACGGGTGGACGCCAAGCGCCTCATAGACCGACCGCCCGGTGCGCACTGCGCTGTCAAAGGTGTCGCGGATGATATCGCGGCACCCCGCGCCCCAGAGTTCGTAGACATGGTTGCGGTCCATGGCGCGGGCCGTGATGTGTACGTGCGGATAATGCTCTGTCACATAGCGGGCCAGTTCGGTCGCGCGATGTTTGTCGTCGATGGCGATGACCAGAACCTTGGCGTCTTCGATCCCGGCGGCATGCAGCAGATCGGGGCGGGTGGCATCGCCGTAGAACGCACGCACGCCGAAGGCCCGCAACCGTTCCAGCATGTCGGCATTGTGGTCCAGCACGGTTGTTTCGTGCCCCGCGCTCAGCAGCATCCGGTTGACGATCCCGCCAAAGCGACCGTGACCGGCGATGATAATATGGCTGGGGGCGGTGATTTCATCCGCGTCGCGCTGTTCCGAGGCTTCGAACCTTGGCAGGATCAGTTTTTCATAGGCAATAAACAGCAGCGGCGTCAGCATCATCGACAGGGTGACAATCAGCGTCAAACGCGGAGAGATGTCAGGTGGCAGCACCGAACTGGCGGCAGCGAAGGAAATCAGGACAAACCCGAACTCGCCCGCCTGTGCAAGACCCAGCCCGAACAGCCATCCCTGTTCGTCGCGCACCCGGAAGATCCGCGCGAGGGTCATCAGAACAGCGGCCTTGACCGCCATCACGCCCAGCGTCAGCCCGATGATCGTGACCGTTTCCGAAGCCAGCAGGCCAAAGTCGATCCCGGCCCCGACGGTCATGAAAAACAGCCCCAGGAGCAGCCCGCGGAACGGGTCGATATCGCTTTCCAGTTCGTGGCGGTATTCGCTGTTGGCCAGCACCACCCCCGCAAGGAAGGTGCCAAGCGCAGGCGACAGGCCGACCAGCGTCATCAACAGCGCGATCCCGATGACAAAGGTCAAGGCGGCGGCGATAAAGATCTCGCGCAGGTTGGCCTGTGCGATAAAGCGGAAGGCAGGCCGAGTCAGGTACATGCCGGCCACGATGACCAGCGCGATGGCGGCCAAGGTGACCAGTGCGGTTTGCCACCCCGCCAGCCCGTCGACCAGCGAGAAACTGGCGCCGTGATCGCCGCCGCCGCCATGTCCATCGCCGTGGTCCGCCCCGTGGCCTGCGCCATGATCGGCAAGACCGGGCAGCGCCAGCAAGGGCAGGAAGGCCAGCATGGGGATCACCGCGATGTCCTGAAACAGCAGGACGGAAAAGGACGCCTGTCCGCCGTCGCTTTTCATCAGGCCCTTCTCATTCAGGGTTTGCAGCACGATTGCCGTCGAGGACAACGCAAAAATCAGGCCGATGGCGATCGATACCTGCCAGACCATGCCAAAGGCAAAAGCCACGCCAGCGATCAGCGCCGCGGTCAGACCCACCTGCAACCCGCCCAGACCCAGCAGACGGGCGCGCATGGCCCAGAGCAGGCGCGGTTCCAGTTCCAGCCCGACGAGGAACAGCATCATGACCACGCCAAATTCGGCGAAATGCTGGATCGAGATCACGTCCACATGCAGCAGGCCAAGGATCGGGCTGAGAACGATGCCCGCGATCAGGTAGCCCAGAACGGAGCCCAGCCCCAACCGCGACGCGATGGGAACAGAGATCACCCCGGCGATGAGAAAGAGAAAGGCGAGGATCAGGAAATCGGTCATGTCGGGTCGCCTTCGATCAGCGGGAGAGTGTCATGCGTCAGCACCTCGGGCGCGCGCGGCAGGTCCAGTCGGTCGTCGCGCAGTGCCTTCAGCAATGTGGCAAATCCTTTGGCATGGGGCGCGGGATCGGCACGCAGGGCACCGTACTGGACATAGGGGGGCAGGAAATGCATCTGGCACAGACGGGCGGTCTGTTCAAAAGGCGTCAGGAAGGTGCGCAGCGGAAAATGCTGATAGCCTTCGGGGTTATAGGCATCCTGCGGGCCGCCGGCCGACAGCGCCAGCATCAGCGATTTGCCTTTGAGCCGGTCGCCGTCGTGCCCATAGGCAAAGCCGTGCTCGAAGGTCAGGTCGATCCATTCCTTGACCAGAGCGGGCGCGGAATACCAGAACAGCGGGAATTGCAGCAGGACCAGGTCGTGATCCAGCAGGCGCTGCTGTTCGACTTCGATGTCGATGTCGTAGCGCGGGTAGATGGCGTAAAGGTCGAGGCTGGTGATCCCGTCAACGGCTTGCGCGGCGCTCCATTGCGCCATGTTGATGCGGGATGAACCGCGCCCGGGGTGGGCGAAGATGTGAAGGACTTTGGCCATCTAGCTGTGGGTTCCTTGTTCGAGAGGCGTCTTGTCGTGGTGTAGGCGGACAACGTCGGTCCGCGGGCCGGACCCCCGCATAGCCAGCAGGTGTGCAAGTTCCGTGACACTGTCGACGTCGAAGTCATAGGTGCCGCGCGGGGGCAGACTGGGGGCCGCATCGGCGAGGTTTCCCCATTCGGTCGGCCGCCGTATCAGCGCCGTCTGAAAGCCGACCGCGCGCGCGGCGTCGAGATCATAGGGGTGGCAGGCGACCATGAGACAGCATTCAGGGGGCAATTGCAGCCGCTTTGCGGCGCGCCGGTATGCGTCGGGCAGCAGTTTGTACAGGCCCAGCCCTTCACATGACAGCACCGCGTCCCATGTCAGGGCATTTCGGCGCGCCGTGTCGATCACCAGACGGTAGGACAGCAGGCTGAATGAAACCGTGATGTATTCTTGGCGCAGCGCGGCCAGTCCCTCGGCCACGTCGGGCCATGCCATCAAGCCATGCGGTGCGTCCCATGCGATGGCCTTGCGGTCGGAGTCATCAAAGACCGATAGCCCGTGGTCCGCCAGCAGGGCATCAAGGCAAAGCCTGTGGGCATCGTCGAAATTACGGTCTGGCGGGCCTTCGGCGCCAAGGTTCAGCATCATGGCCATGCTGCGGCGACGCAGGTCATTGGCCAGCGCCGCCCCGTCCACCGTCAGCCCATGACGCGCCCCGGCGGTCTCGAAGGCGGCGCGAAAGCCTGAATGCCAGTCAAGGACCGTGCCGCCGGTGTCGAACGTGAGCGCCTTGATCGGGGCGGTTGTCATGCTCCGGTCCTTTCGGGAACAGGCGCTCAGAGAACGTCCTGCCATTCGGGGTGGCGCGCGATCTGCGCCTTGGCAAAAGGACAAAGCGGGACAATCTTACGGCCTTCGGAGCGGGCATCCAGCACGGCGCGTTCCACCAGCTTTACACCGACACCCTTGCCGCGCAGGGCATCGGGCACGCCGGTGTGGTCGATGATGATCTGCGTGCTGCCTAGGCGGGAAAAGGTCATTTCGGCCTCGTGGCCATCGACGACGGTCCAGTAGCGGCCTTTGCTGTCGTTTTCTTCGCGGTGGATCTCGGTCATGCGGCTTCCTTCGAGAGCTGGTCAAGGATACGGGCGTAATTGTCTTCGCCCTGTGCGCCTGTCACAAGGTGCTGACGGTCAAAGATCATTGCGGGCACGCCGCTGATCCCGCGCGAGGTCCAGAACTGTTCCTTTTGCCGGACCAGATCGGCCTTTTCGCCGCTGTCCAGCATGGCCAGAGCGGCATCGCGGTCCAGCCCGACACTGGCTGCCACGTTGCCAAGGATCTGCGGGTCGTTCAGATCCTCGCGGCGCGTGAAAAATGCGCCCATGAGCGCGATATTGGTCTCGTGGCCCTTGCCCTGATCCTCGGCCCAGTCGATCAACTGGTGCGCCTTGAAGGTGTTCACCATGCGCATGTCGTCGGTATAGTCGAAGGTGAATCCCAACGCGGCGCCCATTTCGGTCAACCGGTTGCGCGCCTCGCGCGAGGCTTTGGGCGTGGTGCCGTATTTCGCCGCAAGGTGTTCACGCAGGTTTTCGCCTTCGGGTGCCATTCCAGGGTTCAGCTCGAACGGGTGCCAGTGCACTTCGATGGCGATACCGGTTTCCTCGGATGCTTTTTTCAGCTGGTGATAGCCGATTGTGCACCATGGGCAGACCACGTCTGAAACGATGTCCACGCGCAGGGGGGCCTTGTCAGTCATGCTCTCAATCCTTGTAGTTGGCCGCGTTTTTCGCGGCGGCGGCTTCGGTGTCGCCATGGCCAAAGACAGCCGGTCGCGGTTGCGGCAGTTGCAGCGCCGCCTGCGTGGCGGGCCGGGCGTCGATCCGGTCGAACCAGGCGTTCAGATGGTCCAGCCCGTCGACAGGAACATTGGCCCAATAAAACGACCGCGCCCAAGGGTAGGTCGCCATATCTGCGATGGAATAGTCGGAACCGGCCAGCCAGTCGCGTCCCGCAAGCCGGGTGTTCAGCACTTCCAGCAAGCGGCGGCTTTCGTCGATGTAGCGTTTGATGGCAAAAGGATCGTCATGGCCGTTGGGCCGGGCGATACGCTGAAAATACATCGCCTGTCCCATCATCGGGCCGATGCCCCCCATCTGGAACATCAGCCATTGCACCGTTTCCGACCGTTCCTTGGGGTCCGCACTGAGGAACTTGCCGTATTTCTCGGCGAGGTACAGCAGGATCGCACCGGATTCAAAAACCGCAAAATCGCCGTTGGACCGGTCCACGATGGTTGGGATGCGGCCATTCGGGTTGATCCGCAGATAGTCCGCGGCCTTCTGTTCCTTTTTCGAGAAATCTACCGCCACCAGCTCATAGGGCACATCGGCCTCATGCAGAAAGATCAGCGGTTTCCAGCCGTTCATGGTGGGCGCGGTATACAGGGTGATTTCGGGCCGGGTCATGTCAGGTCCTTGCGGTAACGGGCGCGGGCCCATTTCACCGGGGCCAGTGTCTCTTCTTCGGCGATGACCTTGGCATAACCCGGCTGCGCATGACAGCGTTCCAGCCAGGACGCGATTTCCGGCCAACGCGCCGCATCAAGGCCAAAACCCACGATTTCGGCGGCACGCAGCCAACTGGACAGGGCGATGTCGCCGATGCCAAAGCCACCAGCGACATAATCCTGACCCTCAAGCAAGCCGGCGATCTGGTCCAGAAGCGGCGGTGCCATTTGCGTCATGGCCCGGGTCACCAGATCCTCTTTCCCCTGCGGCTTGCCAAAGTAATAGGGCACGATCACCCGCTGCCCGAACATCATGCCGCCAAAAACGCCGGCCAACTGCGTGTCTGCATAGTTTTGCACCGCAAGAGCCCGTTCCCGCAGCTTTGGGTCTGCGGGAATGACGGCGGGCAGGGGCACCCGTGCCTCTGCCCAGGTCACGATGTCGGCGCTTTCGGGGATCGGCGTGCCGCCCTCGGGGACCAGAACAGGCACGGTTCCCGCGGGGTTCAAGGGCAGTACCTTTTCCCGTTCAGTGTAAGGCACAACGGGGTCGAGGTCATAGGCGATGCCCTTGATTTCCAGCACCACGCGGACCTTCCGCACGAAGGGAGAGACGGGGTATCCGACCAGCGTCAGCGCCACGGGTTCAGCCTTTCGCGTCGCTGGCAAAGCGCGCGGCGTTTTCAGCGGCAAAAGCGCCGTCATCGGCCTGCGCATCCCAGAATTGCGGTTGCGCCTTGGGGATGGTCAGCGCCTTCTGCACGGCGGGGCGGGCGTCGATCCGGTCGAACCAGGCCTTGAGATTGGGCAACCCGTCGATGTCGACCCGTGCCCAGGGAAAGGCCCGCGCCCAGGGATAAACGGCCATGTCGGCGATGGTGTATTGATCGGCGGCCAGCCAGTCCCGCCCCTCAAGCCGGGTGTCCAGAACCTCTAGCAGGCGGCGGGTTTCGTCGCGGTAGCGCTTGATCGAGAAAGGCTCTTCGTGCCCGTTTGGCGCGGCGATGCGCTGGAAGTACATGGCCTGACCCATCATCGGGCCAACGTGCCCGACCTGAAAGAACAGCCATTGCATGACCTCGGACCGTTCGGCCGCGCCTTCGGGCAGGAATTGCCCGTATTTCTCGGCCAGATGCCAAAGGATGGCGCCGGATTCAAAGATCGCACGGCCCTCGGCGCGGTCCTCGATGGTGGGGATCTTGCCGTTCGGGTTCAGCTTCAGGTAGTCGGGGGCCTTCTGCTCGGATTTGGAAAAGTCGATGAAGGTCAGGTCATAGGGCACGCCTGCCTCTTCGAGGAAGATCACCGGCTTGTAGCCGTTCATCGTGGCGGCGGTATAAAGATGGATGTCGGGCTGGGACATGGCGCAAATTCCTTGATCAAAGCGGTTTGCCCCGGAGGCCAGCGGCGCACCGGGGCAAGATCTCAGGCGGCGGCTTCGGCCGTTGCGCCGAAAACGCGTGCCAGATGGGCGTCGAACCGGGCGAAATCAGCCTCGATTTCTGGGTTCTTCATGACGTCGAAGGACCCGAAGGACGGCAGCGGCGCCATGCCAAAGAACTTGGCGTTCAGATGCACCGGGCGCAGCAGGTCATCCATCGACATACCTTCGAAGAAGGGCTCTGCAGCGTTGTCGAAGGATTCGCGCGGCGCATTAAACGTGGCCGACAGCATGTAGGTGGTGCCTCTCAGGCTGCCGCCCATGCCATAGTTCGCCTTTGGCGCTTCGACCACGCGACCGTCACCTGCACACAGCCGTCCGTCCATGCCCGCGGTATAGACTTCGTCCATGTATTTCTTGAACGACCACGGCGCGCCCATCCAGTTGACCGGGAATTGCAGGATGACGGTATCGGCCCAGATGTGGTTGTCCACTTCGGCCTCGACGTCATAGCCCTCGGCCACGGTGGTCAGGCGCACCTCGTGGCCTTGCTCTTGCAGCCATGCGCGGGCGCGTTCGGCAAAGCTGGCGTTCAGCTTGCCGGGGGCAAATTCATAGGGCTGGGAGCCGTTCAGGATCAGGATCTTGCTCATGATTTCGAACCTTGGATGTCAGTTTCGTCTGGGTGCCGCTCTTGACTTGGAGCCGGCTTGCGAGGAAGTTGCGTTCTCAAGGATTGGAAATCAACCAGTATACTTTTGGTAACCTTTGGGATTGACAGAAAGGCCGCGCGCCCTGTGCCGGGCCCGGCCGGGAGATGTGATATGCAAGCCAGAGTGCAAGGGGATGGGCAGGGGCGCCGGATTGTCCACGATGCCTGTATCGCGCCCTGCGCCATTGAACGCGGCATGCGGATCATTGGCGGCAAATGGACCGGTTCGATCCTCTGGCACCTCAAGGACGCGCCTGTGCGTTTCAACGATCTGTCGCGCATGATCGGCGGCGCGTCCAAGAAGATGATCACCGAACGCCTGCGCCAACTTGAGGCGCAGGGCCTTGTGACCCGTCAGGTCATGGATACCGCCCCGGTTTCAGTTCAATATGAGATCACGGAGTTTGGCCGCACCGCTCTGGGGTTTCTAGACGAACTGCGGAAATGGAGCGAAGCCTTGCCGCAATCGTCTTCGCAATAGGACGGGAGGTTTTGTCGAAGTCGCGGGCCGGCCTTGTCCCGTGCGCTTGGATCTTGATCCCGGCGCTGTCGATGCGCGAGTGCGCGAAACATTAGGTTCACGCGCAGCGTCTTTTGGCGGACATGCGAGATTGTTGGCGAGGTATCCGGCGATCTCTGTGCCCTTGCCGTGAACCCTATGGGGATCTGCGAAAAGGACCGTCAAGCAGCAAGAAAAAAGTGCTCTTCAGCGGCCTTTGCGATGCCGCAACGCTCAGGTTGAATCCGAGCAGGTTGGCAAATCAGGATCAACGCCCGTCATGAGCGTTGTCAGTTGGCCGAAGAAATCTGGTTGTTCGGTTTGTGAATCGGCATGAACGGCGTCCCCTCATGCGCTTTCCCTGGTCCAATGGCGCGGGTTTTTGATTCGAACAATCCATTCCGACGGCCCGCGTGGGCTATAATCTGCCATGAACCCGGATTCGGTGTCGCAGCCAGCGCGGTGCTTAACGCCATAACGGCATGTCAGACATGGGCGAAGTCGTTGTTAACCCGGGCATCTGCGCTGAGGAACTGGGCGGATATATGGACGCCATGTCATGGATGCGCGGACGCCCTGCGATTGTCTGCTATCATTTGGAAAATGGTGGGCGACCTTGGAATCGAACCAAGCGTGCGTCTCCGCGAGGGAGTTACAGTCCCCTGCCACACCTTGCGGCCTGTCGCCCACCGAGCGCCGGTCGCTGCCGGCGTGGGGGGCTGATTACAACCGCCCAAAAACGGCGTCAACAGGAAATTCCCTTGGCAAAGCACCTTGTCCGATGCAAAGCCTGTCACCTCAGGAAACGGGGGCATCGGCCATGGCAAAGAAACCGAAGTGGGTGATCGAGAAAGAGCAGGCGCGCAAGGCATCTGCGGCGGAAACTGTCTGGCTGTTCGGGCTGCACGCGGTGCGCGATGCATTGATGAACCCGCGGCGAGAAAAGCTTCGGCTGATTCTCACGCCGAACGCGGCAGAGAAACTGGCAGACGCGGTCAGCGCCTCGGGGATTGAGCCGGAAATCAACGATCCGCGTCGCTTCGGCGCGCCGCTGGATCCCGGCTCGGTTCATCAGGGGGCCGCTCTGGAGGTCAAGCCGCTGGATTGGGGGCGGTTGGAAGACGTCGCGATTTCCGCGGAGGGGGCCGCCTTGCGGTTGGTTTTGCTGGACCGCGTGACCGATCCGCATAACGTGGGCGCCATCCTGCGGTCCGCCGAAGTATTCGGCGCACAGGCAGTGATTGGCACGCGCCACCACGCGGCCCCGGAAACCGGGGCGCTGGCCAAGACGGCCAGCGGTGCGCTGGAACGCCAACCCTATCTGCGCGAACGCAACCTTGCCGATACGATCATCGCGCTTCAGGGGATGGGCTATCTTGTGCTTGGGTTGGATGGCGAAGCCGAGCAGACCATCGAAGAAGCGCTGGAAGGGCGGCGCGATGCGCCGGTGGCGTTGGTGTTGGGGGCCGAAGGGCCGGGCCTGCGCCCCAAGACCAAGGAAACGGTCGATGCCTTGGTCCGGATTGATTTCGCGCGTGATTTCGGTTCGCTCAATGTCTCGAACGCGGCGGCCGTTGCGCTCTATGCGGCGCGTGCCTAGATCGCCTGCATGGCAAAGACGAAAATCACGACCTGCTGTTATTGCGGAACGCGGGCCGCGCTGGTCCTCAAGGGGCAGATTCGGCATGAATTGAGCTGTGCGGCCTGTGGCGCGCCGCTGCACAACATGAAAAAGCTCAAGGTCGAAGAGGCCCCGGACCCTTACGCGGATCGCAAAAAAGCGCGCAAGGTTCCGGCGGCCGTCGCCGGTGCGCTGCCGCCCAAAAAGGCGCGAAAATCCACGCACAAAAAGAAAAAGCCCAAGAAGGGGCTGGCTTATCGCTTTTTCGATGAGGCTTTTGACCTGTTGGAAGATATCTTTGACTGATCGGGGCGAAACCTGCCGCACAGGGGCTTTCGCATGATGCACAGGCCCGAGGCGTCCTTGCCTCTGGCCTTTGGCCTGTCTGTCAAGTATCCCGCCTGAGACAGGCAGGAGAGAGGCCCGATGCCCGACTTTGAAAAACCCGGCCCGGTCGAACAGGACTGGTCTGACGCGATTTCTTCGGTCGAAGAGATTATCGACGACGCCCGCAACGGGCGCATGTTCATCCTTGTCGATCACGAGGACCGCGAGAATGAAGGCGACCTGGTGATTCCCGCCCAATGGGCGACACCGGATGCGGTCAACTTCATGGCGCTGTATGGCCGCGGGCTGATCTGCCTTGCGATGACCTCGGACCGGATCGAGGAGCTTGGCCTGTCGCTGATGTCGACGAATAACTCGTCGCGGCACGAAACCGCCTTTACCACCTCGATCGAGGCGCGCGAGGGCGTGACCACCGGGATTTCCGCCGCCGACCGGGCGCGGACGATTGCCGTGGCGATCGACGCATCGAAGGGCGCAGCCGATATTGCCACGCCGGGCCATGTTTTTCCGCTGCGTGCCCGCAAGGGCGGTGTTCTGGTCCGCGCGGGCCACACCGAGGCCGCCGTTGATGTGTCCCGTCTGGCCGGTCTGAACCCGGCGGGCGTGATCTGTGAGATCATGAACGAAGACGGCACCATGGCCCGTCTGCCCGAATTGATCGCCTTCGCCCAGAAACACGGGCTTAAGATCGGCACCATCAGCGACCTGATCGCCTATCGCCGCCGCAACGACAACCTTGTGAAGGTTCGGAACGAGGAAAAGATCACCTCGGAATTCGGCGGTGAGTGGATGATGCGCGTCTACACCGACGAAACCCACGGTGACGAACATATCGTTCTGACCAAAGGCGACATTTCGACCTCGGAACCGGTGCTGGTGCGGATGCACGCGATGGATCCGATGCTGGACGTGGTGGGAACCGGGCCGAAAGGCCGCGCGCATGAATTCCAGCACGCCATGGAAGAAGTGGCCCGCGAGGGGCGCGGTGTCGTCGTTCTGTTGCGTGATACGGCGATGAAGCTGGATGTCAGCGACGGTGTTTCGCCCAAGACGCTGCGGCAATACGGACTTGGGGCACAGATCCTGTCCTCGCTGGGACTGTCCAAGCTGGTGCTGCTGACCAATTCGCCCACGCCCAAGGTGGTGGGGCTGGAGGCCTATGGCCTTGAAATCACCGGAACGCGCAAGATCTCGGAGCTGGGCTGATGGCATCCAACGAAACGCATCACACGCTGGACCGGCCGGAATTCGACAAGCCCGTCAAGGTCCTGATCGTCGTGGCCCCGTATTACAAGGACATCGCCGATCAGCTGGTGGCTGGCGCGGTGGCCGAGGTCGAGGCCGTGGGCGGCTGGCACGAGGTCGTGCAGGTCCCCGGCGCGCTGGAGGTTCCGACGGCCATCGGCATCGCGGAACGGCTGTCGAATTTCGACGCCTACGTGGCGCTGGGCTGCGTGATCCGGGGCGAGACGACGCATTACGAAACCGTCTGCAACGACAGTTCGCGCGCCTTGCAGCTGCTGGGTCTTCAGGGGCTGTGCATCGGCAACGGTATCCTGACGGTCGAGAATTACGAACAGGCCCGGGTGCGGGCCGAGGCGGCAGGACAGAACAAGGGCGGCGGCGCAGCCGCTGCGGCCTTGCATCTGCTGGCGCTCACCCGTAAGTGGGGCGGCTCGCGCAAGGGGGTGGGATTCGTCCCCTTTGGCGAGGATACCCAGATCGCCGGCACCACGAAGGACCCTGACATCGCATGACCGCAGTTTCGGGCAATCAGAAACGGAAAATGAAAAGCGCGTCGCGGCTATATGCCGTGCAGGCGCTTTTTCAGATGGAACAATCGGATAGCGGCCTGGACAGGGTGCGGCGCGAGTTCCTCGAGCACCGTTTCGGGGCCGAAATCGACGAGGGCACCGAGATGATCGACGGCGATGTCGATTTCTTTGCCCGCTTGCTGGAACAGGCGGTCAGCTGGCAAGCCAAGATCGACCAGATGACAGACCGTGCGCTGGTGGCGAAATGGCCCATCGCGCGGATCGATCCGACCCTGCGGGCGCTGTTCCGCGCGGCGGGGGCCGAGTTGTTGCAGTTCGACACCCCGCCGAAGGTGGTGATCGTCGAGTTCATGGATGTGGCCTCGGCCTTTTTCCCGGATGGGAAAGAGGCGCGGTTCGTCAATGCGGTGCTGGACCACATGGCGCGCGAGGCCAAGCCCGAGGCGTTCTGACGCAACAAGGTGAAAGGGACTGGCGCGGGCTTGCCTGTTGCCTCCTGCGACCCAAATAGTATTCTGACCGTGGAATACGAAGGAGTCGCCCATGCCCCGGCTGATCCGTCTCTACATTGTTCAGGTACTGACCGGCTTTGGTCTTTCGGCGCTCTTTGTCGGGCTGCTGTTGTGGTTCAACGTGGCCAACCTCTGGCACCTGATTTCCGGCAGCGACGTTGGGCTTGTCGCTGTTCTGATGCTGTTCATGTTCAACGGGATCGTCTTTGCCGGGGTACAGTTCGCCATTTCCATCATGAGATTGGGCGAGGACGACGAACCCCGCGGCGGCAAGAGGCAGCGGGCAAACTTCCAAGAACCTGCACAGGTAAAAGTGGCGGCAGAAGCCCCGAAATCCCGTGTTATGAAGGCATTGATGCGTCGCTGAACCGGAAGCGGCTTCCGGGCGCCCCGACTGAGCCGTGCCGGCTCAGCGGCCCACCCTCCAGTCCACTTCCCGGACGGATGGTGTGCCTGAGCGATGCGGCGGGAACCACGCCAACCGTGTGGGTAAACGCATTCCCGAGGACCTGTTAATACAGGTGGGCGCCAGGTAATCAGACCACGGCCTGACCAGAGCCAGCTCCCTCGGATTTGCTTAAGGCCACCGGAATGTACCCGTCTCACGAGAAGGGCAGAACCCGCCAGCGCCTGAGTTAAGTCGGCCCGGCGGGCATGACAAGGGCAGGGCGCAGAATTCTTGTGGATTGCCCGAAAAGCGGTCAGCTGTCCGGGGCGGCGTTGGTGATGAACCCGTAGCGTTCCAACTCTTCCGGCAGAAGGACATAGATTTCGTCCGGCGGCGTGGCCAGCGCGTGGCGCATGACCAGCGGGCTAATGCCCATGTCGTCGAGATAGCCCATCACCTCGGCCTGTCCGCGCTGAATGTCCTCGACGGCGGTGAAGGCGGGCAGCAGGGTATTTTCCCCAAAGTAATGCTGGTGAACTCCGATAGAGGCAGAGGCTGCCGCCTGTCGCGTCTTGCCCCCGGCAAAGAGGTAGGGGCAGGCGGAATAGCAGAACTCGCCCGCCAGCACCTCGGTTGCGATGCCGGAGGCGCGCAGGTGACGGCCAAGATCCAGCGCGTCACGAACCGAACCGCCGGGCGATTGCAGCAGCAGCGAAGCGATGGGCGGGTCGGCACGGTCGATCTGGGGGATCAGCCGCTCTGCGTCGCCTTCGGCGATTCCGCCTTCCAGTCTCCATGTGCCGCTGTCGAAGGTCAGGGTCAGCCGGTCCGGCAATTCGCCCGGATCGCGTTCGGGCGAGACAGCGGGGCGTATCTGGCGTGGTGAAAAGACACGTCTCTGGTCGCCGGGTCGCACCGGTTCGGACAGGCGCGGAACGTCGGGTTTGAAACCGGGCAGCGCAAGTGTGCCATTCCGCATGTCGCCAAGGACCAGCAGGACGCCGATCCCGACCTGGAAAATCAGCACGGCGGACATGGTCCGGGCAACGCTGCGGTTCATCAGCTGCGCCCTCTCATGCGGATTTGCCTTTGATCGGCGTGACCGAGTCGCTGTCCTTGTCGGGGCTTGCATCCGGGGTCTGTGGCGGGGTCGCGGCCACGGCTTCCACCTCACGCAGGGCTGTAACGGCAGCGCGCAGTTCGGCCAGCGTCAGCGTGTCTTCGACGCCTGCGCCTTCGCGGCCTTGCCGGATCGCGGCATGGGTGATGGCGAGGATAAAAACCAGCACGGCGGGCAGCAGGTCGATGGCGATGGCGCCGGCCCATGACGGCACAAAGTTGCGCGCGTAGAGGATGACGGCATCTGCCGCCGACACCGGCGTGTAGGTGACATCGGTTGGCGGTTGCAGTGCCTGTACGTTCTGCGCGGCCTTCTCCAGCGTTGCGGCGCGTTGGGCCAGCACTTCCAGAACCGACGTGATCGTGGCTGACTGGTCCGCGCGGCCCTGTGCGGTAGAGCTGTCCAGTTCGGGCAGCACCACGGAGGCGGCAAGATCCTGTGCGGCGCGTTCCACCAGTGGCGCTACAGAGAGTTGGCGCAACTGCGTGATCAGCCCTTGCAGGCGGACGGCTGCCTCGGAAAACTCGACCGACCGCGCTTCGACGCTGCCGGGTTCAACAGTCAGCGCGCGCATCCGGGACAGGATCGTATTGCCCTCGGTAAAGGCGGTTTCAACCAGCGGTGTCTGGGCGGCAATCTGGGTTTCCAACGCCGCCAGTTCCGCCGATTTCTGACGCAACACGCGGAAAACGGCGCCACGCCCGGCCATGCCGGACAGCGCGCCCTGTGCCTCGAGATCCGAGAGGTCTTCGAAGGACTGGCGCACGCGGGCGACGTCGCGTTCCAGCGCCTGACCGGTCAGCGCGATTTCATGCGCGCGTTCCAGCGCCGCCTGATAGTCTTGAACGGTTTCGGCAAGATGCTGTTCCACGGCGGCCGATCCGGCCAGCGCGGCGGCATTCAGCCACGAGGACATCGCGACGATCGCAAGGCTGCCCAGCCCCATGGCAGCCATCAGGCCGGTCCGGGCGCGGGCGGTTCGCACCGCCGGAAACAGCCGCAACATGTAGGACCAAAAGACAAAGATCCCGACCGAAACCGCCGTGGAATAGGCTATGGCGGCAAAGACCGACATGGCACCATTCTCATCCAGCAGCGAAGACACCCCAAGATAGGTGTAAATGCCGGAAGCAACCGAAAGCACCCCAAGGGCGGTGCCGGAAAACGTGTCGAGCCATGTCAGGTGGCCCTCAAGCTCGCGTGCGGCGCGCACGCCTCTGGCTTCGGCGCGGGTCAGGCGGTTGGCGGAAGTGTCCTGAGACATGCGGTTCCTTGACTGTTCGCTGCGGATCGGGCCGAGCCTAATCTATTCGCGGGCAGAGGAAAGGTGGCGCGACCCGGGGTTGCATTTGTTCACGAATTGTTCGAAGGTTTGAGCATGGATTTGCCTGTTCCCCCTGATTTGATGCCAGGGCAGTTGCTGGCGCGGGGCGTATGTCGCCACCTTGCGGGGCATGGCTTTGCCGTGGTCGAGGAATTCGTGCCCGATCGCGGGTTGCGCGTGGACGTCATGGCGCTTGGCCCGAAAGGAGAGCTTTGGGTGGTCGAATGCAAATCCAGCCGTGCGGATTTCATGGGGGACAGCAAATGGCAGGGCTATCTGGACTGGTGTGATCGCTATTTCTGGGCGGTGGATCAGGCGTTTCCGACCGATCTTTTGCCAGAGGAAACGGGGTTGATTATTGCCGATGGCTATGACGCCGAAATCCTGCGCATGGCACCGGAGGACAAGCTGCCGGCGGCGCGGCGAAACAAGCTGATCCGCAAGTTCGCGGTGCACGCCGCCCGGCGTTTGCACGGGTTGCGGGATCCGGGCGCCGGGCTAGAGCGCGCAACGGGATTTTAACGCGGTCAGGAAGGGGCGCAATGTGATGGAATTGGGAGCGTTTTCGGTCAGCCTGTCGGTCAAGGACCTGGCGGCGTCACGGAAATTCTACGAGGCCCTGGGGTTTGCGCAGGTCAGCGGCGTTGCCGAGGAAGGCTGGTTGATCCTGCGCAACGGGGACAGCACGATCGGACTGTTTCAGCAGATGTTCGAAGGCAATATGCTGACCTTCAATCCCGGCTGGACCCAAGAGGCGGAGCCAAAGGAGGCCTTTACCGATATTCGGGAAATTCAGGCCCGCTTGCAGGCGCAGGGGATCGAGCCGGAAAAACCGGTGGAGCCTGACAGTGCGGGGCCGGGCTGCATTTCGCTGGTCGATCCGGATGGCAACCGGGTCTTTATCGACCAGCATGTGCCCAAGCCTTAGCGGCGCTTGGGTTTGCTCTTGCGGGCCGTTGCGGCCGCGGCGCGCAGTTCCTCGGCGATTTCCTCAGCCTCGACCGGGTCGAAATCCATCGGGATTTCCAGCCCGTCGGCATGGATGAACAGCCGGACCATGCCTTTGTCGGTGGGTCCGATCTGGAGGTTTGCCTCGATGTCGCGTTCGTCGTTGATGCCCATGTGCCGCCGCCTTGTCCGGAGCCTGCGAAAGATCGTTGTCACCTAGCGGTGGCAGGCTTGATTTGCAAGGCATGCGGCGGGCATCTTTGCCTTATGGAGATCGAGTTTCGGCATCTTGGCCCCGGCGACATTGATTGGCTGGTGGCGCAACATGGTGCGCTATATGCGCGCGACGAAGGCTTTGATGAGAGCTTTCCGGTGCTCGTGCGCCAGATCCTCGAAGATTTCGCAACGGATCACGATCCGGCCTCGGAACGTGCCTTTGTCGCGTGGGAAGGGGATCGGCGTTTGGGCAGCATCTTTTGCGTGCGCGGCAGCGCCGAAGGGATGGCCAAGCTGCGTCTGTTCTTCCTCGTGCCCGAGGCGCGCGGCAAGGGCGTCGGCAAGCGCCTGCTGTCCGCCTGTATGGGGTTTGCGCGGGACAGTGGCTATTGCCGGATGGAGTTGTGGACCCATGAAAGTCATCGGGCCGCTTGCGCGCTGTACGCGCGGATGGGTTGGCGGTTGCTACGCTCCGAGCCAAAGGTCAGCTTTGGCACGGAGGTCGTAGAACAGGCGTGGGAGGTTGTGCTGTAGGCTCGGTCAGCCCGTGCCGCCAAACTGTGGCTTGCGTTTGTCCAGAAAGGCGGAAACCCCTTCGGCATAGTCGGGATGTTCGCCGCAGGCCTTCATTAGCTCGGCCTCAAGGTCAAGTTGCGCGTCCAATGTATTGGTTGCGGCGGCGGCGATCGCTTCCTTTGTGCGCGCATAGCCAAAGGTCGGACCTTCGGCAAAGCGCGCAGCCAGGGCGCGGGCCTCGTCCATCAGGGTTTCATCCGGCAGGGCTTGCCAGATAAGGCCCCACTCGGCGGCCTGCTTGGCGGGCAGAGGGGTGGCCGTGAGGGCCAGACCCATGGCGCGGGCCGGGCCGACAAGCCGGGTGAGGTGCCAGCTGCCACCGGTGTCGGGGATCAGGCCAACCTTGGAAAAGGACTGGATGAACTTGGCGCTGTCAGCGGCCAGCACCATGTCGCAAGCCAATGCCACACTGGATCCGGCCCCTGCGGCAACGCCGTTGACCGCACAGATCACCGGCATGTCCAGCGCCTGGATCTGGCGCACCAGCGGCGCCCAATAGGTGCGGACGGTTTCGCCAAGGTCGGGCGGCCCGTCCATCTTGCGCGGATCGCGGTCGCCCAGATCCTGCCCGGCGCAAAAGCCGCGCCCGGCACCGGTCAGCAAGACTGCGCGCTTGGCGTCGTCGGCGGCGCGGGTCAGCGCGGACCGCAGGGCAAGGTGCATCTCGGGCGTGAAGCTGTTGAGCCGCTCTGGCCGGTTCAGCGTGATTTCAAGCCAGTCGCCGTGATCGTTGACAAGGATGGTGTCCGACATGTTGCCCCTCCAATAATGCGGATAGCGCACGGATGCCACGGCACGCGGCCCGGATCAACGCGGCGTTCAGCCCGCGTCCCGGCCGGATTTCGGCAGGCGCAGCGGCGCGCGGGTACGGTCGTTGCCTGCCTCGGCCAGCTTGGTCGCCAACCGCAGGAACTCGCGCTGTTCTTCTTCGTCGAGACCCGACAGCAGGTTGCGCTGCATGTCTTCGACGATGGGGCGGATATGTGTGATGCGTGCCTTGCCTTCGGGGGTGAGGTCCAGAACCTTGGCCCGGCGGTCATTCGGGTTGGTTCTGCGTTCGATCAGCCCCTTGGCACAAAGCCGTTCGACCACGCCGCCCATGGTGGCGCGGTCATGGGCGATCATGCCTGCGAGGGTCGCCTGATCGATCCCGGGGTGTTCCTGCAACATGGCAAGTGCCGCAAATTGCGGCGAGGTCAGGTCGACCCCGGCGGCGCGCATCTGTTCGGCAAAGACCGAGGATGAGAGTTGTTGCAGACGCCGGATCAGATGGCCGGGCATGGTATGGATGGCTTTCATGGCATCAGCCTACGCCGGTCCGCCAAAGTGACAAGTGTGCATATTGTCATTGTGCATCCTTTATTGACGGCGACGGCGCGGTTTCGGTTGTGAAGTATAATGCATAAAAGGTGAATTGCTGCCATGTTGATGCAAAAAATTGCACAACGCGGGATTGGGGTGTATGCTTATCAAAACACGATTCCGCGCGGAGGAGGGGCCGCGTCTGAAGCACGTTTCAGACAGGCTTGTGCGGACAGTCGTGCGCCGGATGCGCCGATCCACCGGGTCGGTACGGACAGGGTGACAGGCAGGAGGAGGCCAAGTCATGAACGGAAACGCAGCGCTGTATTTCGTGGATCGCCATGTGGCGGAGGGGCGCGGGGACAAGGTGGCCTTTCGAGAGGCTGACGGAAAAAAGCGCAACCTGACCTACGGACAACTGGTCGAGGAGACCAGGCGCTTTGCCGGGGCCCTGTGCCGTCACGGCGTTCGGCGCGAAGAGCGTATCGCCATGATCGTTCAGGATCAGATCGAGTTTCCGGTGGTTTTCTGGGGCGCGTTGAAAGCGGGCGCAATCCCGGTGCCGTTGAATACGCTTCTGTCCGCGCCGGTCTATGAAACCGTGCTGGCAGACAGCCGCGCGTCGATCCTCGTGGTGTCGGAAAAGCTGTGGGAAACGGTCAAGCCCGCGCTTCAGGACAATGACTATCTGCGGGCGGTGGTGGTGATCGGCACCGCGCCAGAGGGGGCCGAAAGCTACAGTGCATTTGTCGAAGGGGCTGAGCCCATCGACGCGGTCGAGGCCTATGAGGACGAAATGGCCTTTTGGCTGTATTCCTCTGGGTCGACCGGTCAGCCCAAGGGGGTGCGCCACGTACATTCCAGCCTGAAGGCGACTTCAGATACCTTTGGCGCGCAGGTTATCGGCATCCGCGAAGACGACGTGGTCTATTCCGTGGCCAAGATCTTTTTCGCCTACGGGCTGGGAAATGCCATGTCCTTCCCCATGTCCGTCGGCGCAACGACTGTGCTGCTGTCCGGGCGTCCGACGCCGGAGGTGGTATTCGACATTCTCGAAGCCGAACGCCCGACGCTGTTTTGCGGCGTGCCAACGCTTTACGCGGCGATGAACGCGGCAATGGACAGGCAAAGCGTGCCGGCGCATGTGCTGCGCCTGTGCACTTCGGCCGGAGAGGCGCTGCCCAAAGAGGTCGGCGAACGGTGGTTCAAGCTGACCGGGGCCGAGATCGTCGATGGTGTCGGGTCCACCGAGATGCTGCATATCTTCCTGTCCAACCGGCCAGGCGAGATCGTCTATGGCACCTCCGGTACACCCGTCCCCGGTTACGAGGTGCGGCTTGTCGATGAACATGACGAGGATGTGCCCGAGGGTGAGGTGGGCGAACTGCTGGTGCGCGGGCCGTCGGCGGCGGATGGCTATTGGAACCGGCGGCACAAGTCGCGATCGACATTCGAGGGGCACTGGACCCGCACGGGCGATAAATATGAATGCACCGCCGAGGGGCGCTATGTCTACTGCGGGCGCACCGACGATATGTTCAAGGTGTCCGGGATCTGGGTTTCGCCCTTCGAGGTCGAACAGGCGCTGATCGAACATCCCGCCGTGCTGGAGGCCGCCGTGGTGGCCTGTGCCGATGACAAAGGGCTGGACAAACCCAAGGCCTTTGTCGTGCTGAAGGAGGGCCAGGATGCGGCGGCCGTCGACGGGTTGAAGGACTTCGTCAAGGACAAGATCGGCATGTGGAAATATCCCCGCTGGGTCGAAGTGGTCGAGGATCTGCCCAAGACCGCAACCGGCAAGATTCAGCGTTTCAAGCTGAGGGTGCAGGCATGACCGCGCCTTGGGTGGAAAACGGCTTTCTGACCGCCGGTGGCAAGTCGCTGGAATATGCCTGTTACGGCCCGTCGCCCGAAGCGGCGCCGACGCTGGTACTGTTGCACGAGGGCTTGGGGTGCGTGGCGTTGTGGCGCGACTTCCCCAAGGCGCTGGCCGAGGCGACAGGCTTTGGCGTCTTTGCCTATTCGCGCGCGGGGTATGGCCAGTCGGATCTGGCCGCGCTGCCGCGCCCGCTGGACTACATGACGCGCGAGGCGGTGGATGTGCTGCCCGAGGTGCTGGATGCGATCGGGTTCCGGCGCGGCGTGCTGGTCGGGCATTCCGACGGTGCGACCATCGCGGCAATCTATGCGGGCGGCGTTTCGGACATGCGGGTGCGAGGCATCGTGCTGATGGCGCCGCATTTCTTCACCGAAGACATGGGGCTGGCCGAAATCGCCAAGGCGCGCGATGCCTATGCCACGACCGACCTGCGCCAAAAGATGGCGCGGTATCATCGCGACCCGGACAATACGTTTCGGGGCTGGAACGACGCCTGGCTGGATCCCGGATTCAAGGCGTGGAACGTGGCGGACGTGATCGACTACCTGCGCATCCCGACGCTGGCGGTGCAGGGGCGCGAGGATCAATACGGCACTCTTGCCCAGATCGAAGAGGTCGAAAGCCGCAGCTATGCGCCGGTTGATCTGTTGATTCTGGACGAGTGTCGCCACTCACCGCATCTGGATCAGCCGGAACAGGTGGTGGCGGGCATTGCCGCCTTTTGCGCCACACTGGAGCGGATCGAAGCCGCTGAACCCGAGGGCGCGTGACCGTGCGGGCCTTGTACAGGCCGACACATGCCTATGTGCCGGGGCAGACGGCCCGGCACGCAGAGGGGTTCCTTGACGCGATACGGGCAACCGTGCGCGGCGGCATGACACCGGACGACTTGGCCGAGAGCGCGGCGTTCCGCCATGGGCTTTTCTACCTTGAAACCGGTTTCTTCTGGGAGGCGCATGAGGCGCTGGAACCGGTCTGGATGGCCCTGCCGGACGAGAGTGCCGAACGCCGTTTCGTTCAGGCGCTGATCCAGACCGCCAACGCCTTGCTGAAGGACCGGATGAACCGTCCGCGGGCGGTGCGACGGATATGCATGATCGCGCGAGACCTGCTGCCTGCTGCGCGGGACGTGACGATCATGGGCGTTGAGGCTGGGGCGATTCATGCCATCCTTGATTCCCTCGAGGTGGAGAGTGAATATGAAATATAATGCACATGTTGGCGGTGATGGTGGGCATTGTGGGGTAAGTGGCTGAATTTTGGTGATCTATTATGTGCTTTATTGTGCATACATAAGTTTACTTACAATCCAGATTGATGTACCTTCAGTGCAGCTTCGCGACCAGGGAGGACCCGATGACCAAGATGATCGACTTTCAGACCGACCCGTCAAAATACCGCCACTGGCGTGTCGAATATGATGGTCCGGTGGCCAACCTGATCATGGATGTGGATGAGGATGCGGGCCTGTTCGACGGCTACAAGCTCAAGCTGAATTCCTACGATCTGGGCGTGGACATCGAGCTGAACGACATCGTCCAGCGGATGCGGTTCGAACACCCCGAGGTCAAGACCGTGGTCATGAAGTCGGGCAAGCCGGGGGTCTTTTGCGCTGGCGCGAACATTCGGATGCTGGGCGGCGCCGCGCACAGCCACAAGGTGAACTTCTGCAAGTTCACCAATGAAACCCGCAACGGGTTCGAGGCCGCCGAGGAGGAGAGCGGTCAAAAATATATCGCGGCGGTCAAAGGTGCCTGCGCGGGCGGCGGCTATGAGCTGGCGCTGGCCTGCAATCACATCATGCTGACCGATGACAGCACCTCGTCCGTGGGCCTGCCAGAGGTGCCGTTGCTGGCGGTTCTGCCGGGCACCGGCGGGCTGACCCGAGTCACCGACAAGCGTAAGGTGCGCCGCGACCTGGCGGACATCTTCTGTTCCATCGAGGAAGGCGTGAAAGGCAAGCGCGCCAAGGATTGGCGGCTGGTTGACGAGGTCATCGCCAACTCCAAGTTCGATGACACGGTTGTCGAACGCGCCAAGGAATTCGCGGCGGCCTCGGCCAAACCTGACGTGGCCGAGGGCATCACGCTGGGGCCGCTGTCGCGCAGCATCTCGGAGGATGCGGTGACCTATTCGCTGGTCGAGGTCGAGTTGGACCGGGCAGGGCGCAAAGCCGTCATCACGCTGAAAGGCCCCGAAGAGGACGCACCCGCCGATATGGACGCCTTCGTGGCGCAGGGCGATCAGGCCTATATGCTCAAGCTCTGCCGCGAGCTTGAGGATGCGATCCTGCATCTGCGCCTGAACGAGATGGAACTGGGGCTGTGGATTTTCCGCACTCAGGGCGATCCCGAAAAGCTGGCCGCACATGAGGCACTGTTGGCCGACAATGCCGATCACTGGCTGGCCAACGAGGTGCGTCACTACTGGAAGCGCACGCTCAAGCGGATCGACGTGACCTCGCGCTCGCTGGCGGCCTTTGTCGAACATGGGTCGTGCTTTGTCGGCGTGCTTGCCGAAATCCTGTTCGCGGTCGACCGCAGCTACATGATGGAAGACGAGTTCGAGGGCGACAACCGGCCAATGGCGGCGATCACCCTGACCGCTGCCAACTTTGGCCCCTATCCGATGGGCAACGGGCTGACCCGGCTGGAAACCCGGTTTCTGGCCGAGCCAGAGCATGTCGAGGCCCTGAAAGGCAAGATCGGCGAGGCGCTGGAGGCCGAAGAGGCCAATGAACAGGGTCTTGTGACCATGATCCTCGACGACATCGACTGGGAGGACGAGGTCCGCATCTTTATGGAAGAGCGGGCGAGCTTTAGCCCGGACGCGATGACCGGCATGGAGGCAAACCTGCGCTTTGCCGGGCCGGAAACCATGGAGACCCGGATCTTTGGCCGCCTGACGGCATGGCAGAACTGGATCTTTAACCGTCCCAACGCGGTGGGCGAGAACGGGGCCCTGCAACGCTACGGCACCGGCATCCGCGGTGAATACAACATGGAGCGCGTCTGACGCGCGCAACGGTGGACCCCGGTCCACCCTGGCGGGCCCCGGCACAGGCGCCGGTCCCGCCACACCACACCCAAAGGGAGAGAGACATGCTCGATCTGATCAACGTGAGCTACGACACCCAGATCCCAAACAACGTGGGTCTGTCGTCGGACAAGAAGGTGCTGAAAGCACTGGAAAAATGGCACCCGGGCTATCTGGACTGGTGGAACCGGCTGATCCCGCAGAATTTTCAGGAGTCCATGGTCTACCTGCGCACCGCCGTCAGCGTGGATCCCAAGGGCTGGGCCAAGTTCGACTACGTGAAGATGCCGGAATATCGCTGGGGCGTGCTGCTGGCACCGCAGGTCGAAAACCGCGTGATCCCCTGTGGCGAACATGCCGGACAGCCCGCGTGGCAAGAGGTTCCGGGCGAATACCGCAACCTGCTGAAACGCCTGATCGTGATTCAGGGCGACACCGAGCCGGGCTCGGTCGAACAGCAGCGCTTTCTTGGCCTGACCGCGCCGTCGCTGTATGACATGCGCAACCTGTTCCAGGTGAACGTCGAAGAGGGCCGCCACCTCTGGGCGATGGTCTACCTGCTGCAGAAATACTTTGGCAAGGATGGCCGCGAAGAGGCTGACGACCTGCTGCGCCGCTCCTCCGGGTCCGAGGAGGCACCGCGTATGCTGGGCGCCTTCAACGAGGAAACGCCGGACTGGCTGTCCTTCTTCATGTTCACCTATTTCACCGACCGTGACGGCAAGATGCAGCTGGAATCGCTGGCGCAGTCCGGGTTCGACCCGCTGTCGCGCACCTGCCGCTTCATGCTGACCGAAGAAGCGCACCACATGTTTGTGGGCGAAACCGGCGTGGGCCGTACCATTCAGGCCACGGTCGAGGCGATGAACAAGGCGGGCATCACCGATCCCTATGACGTGGGCAAGATCCGCGACCTCAACGTGATCGACCTGCCGACCATCCAGAAAAAGCTCAACCTGCACTACACGCTGAGCCTCGACCTGTTTGGCCAGGAAGTTTCGACCAACGCGGCCAATGCCTTTAACGCGGGCATCAAGGGCCGCTACATGGAGAACCGGATCGACGACGACCACATGCTCAAGGACGCCACCTACCGGGTGCTGGACCTCGAGGGCGGCAAGATCGTCGAGAAGGACGTGCCGGCGCTGACCGCGATTAACATGCGCCTGCGCGATGACTATATCCGCGATGCCGCTGGCGGTGTGGGTCGCTGGAACAAGATCATCGAAAAGGCGGGTGTCCATTTTGAGCTGAAGCTGCCGCACCAGGCGTTCAACCGCAAGATCGGCATCTTCGCGGGCCACAACTTCGACCCCGAAGGCAATCACGTGTCGGGTGCGGAGTACGACAAGGGCATCACCCAGTGGCTGCCGACCCATGCGGATGGCGATTTCATCCAGTCGCTGATGAAGCCGGTCTACGAGCCGGGCAAATACGCCAGCTGGATCGCGCCGCCGAAAGTGGGCATCGACAACAAGCCCGGCGACTTTGAATATGTGAAACTGCACATGGCCTGAGCCATGCGGCTCGGGCGGCCCGGATGACAGGGTCGCCCGTGTCCCGAAACAAGGGAGGGCGCGGGCGTCAGATCCGCGCCACGCCGACCAGCAGGAGGAGGAAACGCGATGATTACCAAACGGAACGCTGGCCATGCTCCGCGCGTCACCGAGGTTGCCAAGGAACTGGGAGAGATCGGCTGTTGCATCGGCTGCGAAGATTGTCGCGGCCTGTGCCGGGCGCTGATTGACGCTATCGCTGTGCCGGAGGCGGTTCTGCACCGGGACACACGATGAACAAGCCGTTGAAACAGCACCTGATCGACCCGGAAATCTGCATCCGTTGTTATACGTGCGAGATGACCTGCCCGGTGGGTGCCATCGAACATGACGACAACAACGTCGTGGTGAACGCCGAGACCTGCAACTTTTGCATGGACTGCATCCCGGTCTGTCCGACAGGGTCGATCGACGAATGGCGCGTGGTGGAAACGCCCTATTCGATGGAAGAGCAATTCGAATGGACCGAACTGCCCGAGCAGGGCGAAGTTCCGGTGGCCGAAAGCGCAGATGCAGGCGTCGAGGGCGGCGAGGATCCTGTGGCCGCCCTGTTGGCCGAAGCGCACAAGGGTGCCGGCGGCAAAGCCACGGCCCCGACCAGTGCCGCCAAACCTGCGGTCAACCTTTATAATCTCGGCAATCCGGTCGAGGCGGTGGTGCAGGGCAACTATCGCCTGACGGCCGAAGGTTCCGACACGGACGTGCGCCACATCATTCTTGATTTCCAGGGTAAGCCGTTTCCGGTGCTGGAAGGGCAGTCGCTGGGCATCATCGCACCCGGAACGGATGCCGAGGGTCAGGCGCATCTGCCGCGGCTTTATTCGGTGTCCAGCCCCCGTGACGGCGAGCGCCCCGGCTATCACAACGTCTCGCTGACGGTGAAGCGCGAGGAAAACGGGGTCTGTTCCAACTATGTCTGCGATCTCAAGACCGGCGACAAGGTGCAGGTGACCGGGCCATTCGGCGCGACCTTCCTGATGCCCAACGACCCCGATGCGCGGCTTTTGATGATCTGTACCGGGACCGGTTCGGCCCCGATGCGGGCCTTTACCATGGCACGGCAGCGCACGGTCGGAAAAAAATCTGGCGGCATGGTGATGTTTTTCGGCGCACGCACGCCGGATTCGCTGCCGTACTTTGGCCCGTTGAACAAGGTGCCTTCCAGCCTTCTGCAAAAGCATCTGGTGTTCAGCCGGATGCCCGGGCAGGACAAGGAATACGTGCAGGACCGCATGCGGACCGAAGAGGATATCGTGGCCGACATGCTGCAAGACCCCAACACGCATATCTACATCTGCGGGCTGAAAGAGATGGAGGAGGGCGTGGAACTGGCCTTTACCAATATCGCGGAAAGCATCGGCCAGCAGTGGACCAACCTGCGCGACATGTTGCGCGAAGAAGGCCGCTATCACGTGGAGACCTACTGAGATGGAGCCGCGCCCCGAAAAGACCCACCGCCACGGCATCCGCGTGACATGGGGGGACTGTGACCCCGCAAAGATCGTATATACCGCGCGCATCCCGTGGTTCGCGCTGGATGCGATCAACGGCTGGTGGGAGGCTCATCTGGACGGGGACGGCTGGTTCCAGATGGAACTGGATCGCAACGTCGGCACGCCCTTTGTCCGGCTGGAGATGGATTTCCGCGCGCCGATCACTCCGCGCCACGAGCTGATTTGCTACGTTTGGCCGGTGCGTTTGGGGGAAACCTCGATCACCTTCCGGGTGGATGGAGAGCAGGACGGGCGGCTGTGTTTTTCGTCGCGGTCGGTCAGTGTGTTTACCGATGCCACGGCGTTCAAAAAGCGGACCCCGCCGGATGACATCCGGGTGGTCGTCGAAAGCTGCCTGCCGGACGGCGGTCCGTCGCAGGCGGGTTAGGCCGGAACCGGGGCCATGGCACAGGTGGCGACGCAAGCCGGGGCCAAGGGCGGGCCGGACGATCTGTCGACGCTGTATCGGCGGGTTGGGGACCGCGTGCGCGCAGCACGGAAAAGCGCCGGGTTGACGCGCAAGGATCTGGCCGATCTGTCGGGCGTGTCCTCCCGCTATCTTGCCAAACTGGAAGGCGGTGACGGCAATATCTCCATCGGGTTGCTAAAGCGGGTGTCCGGCGCGCTGGGCCGTTCCTTGCCGGATCTGCTGGCCGATGATGATCCGCTGGCCGAAGAGGTGGCCCATGTGGCCGCCCTGTACCGCAGCGCCTGCGGGGCGACCCGTGCCCGAACCATGCAGGTGTTGGATCCGGATCGCCTGCGGGTGCAAAAGGCACGGCGCATCTGTCTTGTGGGTCTGCGCGGAGCGGGGAAATCCACCCTTGGCGCCGGGATCGCAAAGGCGTTCGACCTGCCTTTTGTCGAGATGAACGCTGAAATCGAGAAAAGCGCCGGGATGCCCGTGGCCGAGATCATCGCGCTTTACGGGCAGGAGGGGTATCGCCAGATCGAGGCCGAGGCGCTGGAGTCCCTCCTGTCGACGCAAGACCGGATCGTTTTGGCCGCAAGTGGCGGCATCGTCGAGGAGCAGGGCAGTTTTGACCGCATCCTGTCCGGTTTCCATACGATCTGGATCAAGGCCAGCGCCGCGGAGCATATGGATCGCGTGCGCTCTCAGGGCGACACCCGACCGATGGCGGGGAACCCGCGCGCCATGCTGCAATTGCGCGAGATCCTGAGGACACGCGAAGACAGCTATCGCCGCGCAGAGCATCACCTCGACACCAGCCACCGTTCACCGGACCAATCGCTGTCCGACCTGTGCGGCCTGATTTCCGCGCTGGCACCGTTTCGGGGGCAGGGTGCCTGACTGCCTTGGCCCTTTTTTGACCGCCTGAATGGAGACCGCCATGCACGCCTACATCCCTTACGGGGCCTATTGGAGCACGCCCTTTGCCCGTTGGCAGGGAGAGTTCGCCGATCTGCACGCGATGGAATTTGCCGCACATGTTACGCGGGCGGCGCTGGCGGAGCGAGACTTGCCCGTCGAGGCGTTTGATTTCGCGGCCTATGGGCTGACGGTGCCACAGTATCGCAGTTTCTACGGTCTGCCGTGGTTTACCGGGATGATCGGTGCGGAACGGTTGACCGGGCCGACCGTCAATCAGGCCTGTGCGACCGGGGCAAGGCTCTTGGCGACCGCAGCGGGGGAGTTCGCCATTGGCGCTGCCCGCTCTGCGCTGTTGGTCTCGGGGGATCGGACTTCGAACAGCCCGCATGTCTATTACCCTGCGCCCGGCGCTCCGGGTGGCACGGGCCAGAGCGAAGATATCGTTCTGGAGAGTTTCAACAAGGACCCCTTCGCCCGATGTGCCATGGTCGATACCGCCGACAACGTGGCGTGCCGTGTGGGGATCGACACGGCGGAACAGCATGAACTGACCCTGCATCGGCAGGCCCAGTACGAGGATGCGCTGAAAGACGACCGGGCATTTCAGAAACGTTACATGGCGGCGGCTTTTGCTGTTCCCGACGCCCGGTTTCGCAAGACGGTCAAGACGATCAGCGGCGATTGCGGGGTATACCCGGCCTCACCAAACAAGATGGCCGCGCTGAGACCGGTGCGCGAAGGCGGCAGCGTAACCTTTGCCGCCCAGACCCATCCGGCGGACGGCAATGCTGGGCTGGTCATGGTGGCGGAGCCGGACAGGGCGCGCGACATGGCCACACGAAAAGATGCGCCATTGGTGCAGCTTCTGGCCTTTGGCCAGTCGCGCGAGGATAGGGCGCATATGCCGGCCGCCCCCATCGACGCCGCTCGGCGGGCACTGGAGCGCGCGGATCTGGCGATCGGGGACATGGATGTTATCAAGTCGCACAACCCGTTTGCTGTCAATGACATCGCTTTTGCCCGCGCCTTTGGAATCGATTGGCGCAGGATGAACAACTTTGGCAGTTCGCTGATCTGGGGCCATCCACAGGGGCCGACAGGCCTGCGTGCCATCATCGAAATGATCGAAGAGCTAGAGTTGCGCGGCGGTGGATACGGTCTTTTTCACGGCTGTGCGGCTGGCGATTCCGCCATGGCGCTGATCCTCAAGCTGGGCTGAAAGAGAAGTCGCAGAACTGTCATTTTCTGCGCGACAGAGGGCTTGCGCTGTCCGGGGCGTGCTGCTAGGAAGCCGCACGGTTCGGGGCGGCGACGTCCCGCAGCCGTCGGAGTGCCGCCTTAGCTCAGTAGGTTAGAGCGCTTGATTGTGGATCAAGAGGTCCCCCGTTCGAGCCGGGGAGGCGGTACCATCTCCAAGCTTTACATTGTCAGTTGGGTTTTGCCCTGCGCAAGGACTGACCTCCGGCGCGGTTTTCCGCGTGGGGATGTGAACTGGGGCTCAGTTGGGACCTGGTGAGGTCCAGAGTGCTGCCCACACTGAAAGAAAGGGTATCCCCGAGCCGCGAAAGAGGCCCAACGCAGGCCGTTGTCCAACGGCATGGGGTGACGCGCAAAAGTAAGTGGGATATTGGAGGCGAGTACCGGAATCGAACCGGTGTACACGGATTTGCAATCCGCTGCGTCACCACTCCGCCAACTCGCCAGAGTGGAGGCCTGATTAGGCGGAACGGCGGGGGGCGTCAAGCGGGTATCTTGCAAAAGATTCCACGGGTCACTGGGTCACATTCTCAAAGTTTGGTCCCTTGGGTCATTGCTGCTTCACAGCAGTTGTGGCACAAGCTACAACAGGTTCTGAACGAAAGAGTTTAGTACATGACAGACTTCGCCACCCGCCGCCGCATGATGGTCGACACTCAGGTTCGCCCGTCCGACGTTACGGAATTCCCGATCATCGACGCCATGCTCAGCGTCCCGCGCGAGGCATTTGTGCCCCGTGACCGGATTGAGGCTGCCTATGCCAGCGAGCATGTGGACCTTGGAGAGGGCAGGGTGCTGCTGGACCCGCGGGTGTTTGCCAAGATCCTCGATGCGCTGAACCTGACCAACAGCGACCTCGTGCTGGATATCGGCGCGGGCTATGGGTATTCCTCAGCCGTTGTTGCGCGGATCGCCGAGGCGGTGGTCGCGGTCGAAGAGGCAGAGAGCCTTGCCGACGAGGCGCAGGCCCTGCTGACGGAACATCATGCGGACAATGTTGTCCTGCACACCGGTGCGCTGACGCAGGGTGCCGAGGAACATGGTCCCTATGATGCGATCCTGATCGAAGGCGGTGTCGAAGTTCTGCCCCAGGGGATCGTGGCGCAGTTGAAAGAAGGTGGCCGTATCGCGGTCATCTTCATGGAAGGTGCCCTTGGAACGGTGCGCATCGGCCATAAATTGGACGGACAGATCAACTGGCGCTTTGCCTTTAACGGAACAGCGCCGATCATGCAGGGTTTCGAGAAAGCGGCTGAATTCGCCCTCTGAGGATAACAGGGGCAGGGCAGGCCGCGCGCGGACAGGACATTGGGGACAGCGGTGCTGGGCAGAATTCGCAAGACATGTATTCGGGGGGCGACCGGCGTCGCCCTGATGGTGGCAATGGCTGCACCGTCCTGGGCGGAAACCCTGGCCGATGCGATGACCAAGGCCTATCTGAACAGCGGTTTGCTGGAGCAGAACCGGGCCACCTTGCGCGCCGCGGATGAGGACGTGGCCCAAGCGCTGGCCGAACTTCGCCCGGTGCTGAGCTGGGCGGGCAACATCAAGCGTGAGTATGGATACAGCGGTCGCTTTAGCGCCACCACGGGGGCTTTTGTCGAAAGCGGCAGCTTTTCCAACACTGCCAGCTTCAACCTGATCGCATCGATCACGCTTTATGCCGGTGGCCGCAACAAGCTGGGTCTTGATGCCGCCAAGGAACAGGTGCTGGCAACGCGGGCGCAGCTGGTGGCTGTCGAGCAGCAGGTTCTGTTGCGGGCGGCTGCGGCCTTTATGAACATCCGCCGCTTTGGCGAAACCGTGAACCTGCGGCAGAACAACGTGCGCGTCATCCAGCAGGAGCTTCGCGCGGCACGTGACCGCTTTGAAGTGGGTGAGGTGACACGCACCGATGTGGCTCTGGCCGAGGCGCGCCTAGCGCAGGCCCGCGCCGCGCTGGCCGCCGCGCAGGGGGATCTGCTGGTGGCCGGTGAGGAATACCTTGCAGCGGTGGGTGACAAACCCCGCAATCTTGTGAACCCCCGTGCCCTGCCCAAACTGCCGGCGAGCGTCGCAGAGGCCAAGAAGCAGGCTCTGCGCCAGCACCCGGAACTGATTGCCCAGCAGCATGTGGTCACCGCGACCGAATTGGCGATCCTGATCGCCAAAGGGGCCAAGAAGCCCGTGGTCAGCCTTGAAGGCAGCTATGGCGTCACCGAGAGCTTTGACGACCGCACCTTCTCTCGCGGGGGGAGTGTGACCCTTGGCGCCAGCGGCCCGATCTATTCGGGCGGGGCGCTCGATTCGTCCCTGCGTCAGGCCATGGCGAACCGTGACGCCAGCCGGGGTCAACTGCATGTCGTACTGACCCAGATCGAACAGAACGTCGGTCAGGCCTACGCCAACCTGCGCGTCGCCCGCGCCAACCGCACCTCGTTCGAACAGCAGGTCCGCGCCGCGACAGTGGCTTTCCAGGGCGTGCGCGAAGAGGCCAAGCTGGGCGCGCGTACCACGCTGGAAGTGTTGGACGCGGAACAGGAACTGCTGGACGCGCGGGCCAGCCTTGTCGGGGCGCAGGTGGATGAGGCAATCGCCGCCTATCAGGTCCTGTCCTCTCTGGGCTTGCTGACGGCCGAGGCGCTGCACCTTGACGTGCCGTCCTTCGATCCGGCGGCCTATTACAATCTGGTCAAGACCGCCCCGATGAAGCGCTCCAAGCAAGGGGCCGAGTTGGACCGTGTTCTGAAGGCGCTGGGAAAAGAGTAGTTTTTTCTGCGTCTGTTGTGCGGGGCCCCGCTTTGCGGGTACACTCTGACCCGAGGCAAGAGTGGCAGGAACAATGTCAGATCCCGTAACGAACGTCGAAATAGAGGATGTGCTGTCCTCGATCCGCCGCTTGGTGTCCGAGGAAGGGCGACCAAGATCGGAATCGACTGCGGCTGCGCCGGACCGCCTTGTCCTGTCGCCCGCGTTGCGCGTTCCCGAGGTCGATGAAAGCGCTGTTCCGCCCCATACTGACGAACCGGCCACGGTTCTGCCCCTGCACGGCAGAGAGATCCCGGAAGAAGCGGGGCCAGTAGAAGACGCGCTGGTGCTGGGCGCGGATACGGCACCCGCGGTCTATGCGCCTGAGGTTAATGATTGGCCACAGACGCAAATCGCCGAGGGCCACGATCCGGACCATGCCGAAGGCCCGGAAACCGCTTTGGACGCGATGGAAGACCCCGCCGCTCCTCTATCCGCTGAGGTCGCGGACGCGGAGGCGTTTCTTGCGGATCGCGCTTCTGAGGTCTCGGAGGCCCTGCCAGAGGATCCAACGCCAGAGGATTTGGCCGAGGCCGAACAGATTGCCGCATTGCGGGACAGTCTGAACGACATCCTCGATCCGGCCGAGGCGACAGCACCTCAACCCGGTTTGGCCGCTGATTATGACGATTGGGCCGAAGACGGCGAGCCTTTGGATCTTTTGCCCGAGGCCGAGGCCTTGGACGACTCGCTGGAACAAAAGATTGCCACGCTGGAGCAGATGCTTCAGCGGCAGTCCGAAGACTGGTCGCCGTCACCGGAGGCAGACGAACCCGTTTTGGCCGATGGTCTAGCGGACGAAGATGCCGACCCGATCAGCGGTCTGGAAGAGATGATTTCGGCAGCAGCGGAAGCTGCGGCAGTGGACATGGTCGCGCAGGAGATCGAGGCGCTGCCCAACGCAGAACTGCCCGAGCCCGAGCCCGAGTTCGCATCTGAACCGCTGGACGCGCCTGAACCGCAAATCGGTCCGGATTCCGAGACAGCTCAAGACCCCGACGTTGCGCCAGAGCCTGACGCCGCCCCGGACGCCGAAACAGAGCCAAAGCCGGCATTTGTGCGCCATGTCGCCCCTGCTGAATCGCTTGACTGGGAAGATCACGCGCCAGCGCCCGAGAGTGCAGAAGCCGATCGCTTGCCCGTTGCAGAGGCCGAACAGCCGACGGCGGTGGCCGAGCTCAGCGAAGAGGCCTTGCAGGCCATGGTGTCTGATATTGTCCGGCGCGAGTTGCAGGGTGCCTTGGGTGAACGGATCACCCGTAATGTCCGCAAACTTGTCCGGCGCGAGATTCATCGCGTCCTGATGAGCCAGGATTTCGATTGACGGCCCTGACGCTGCGCGCGTTTTAGCAGTCCCCCGCACCCCATCGTTTGCCCATGAAAAAACGCGCCCGCGAAGGGGCGCGTTCAATCACAGTTGTCGTTCTGTCAGGTCAGGCCGCTTCGGCCTGCTGTGCGGCATGGCGGCGTTCGCTTTCCTCGCGCGACAGCGCGACGGAGGTCCGAACACCCTTGGCAACAAATTCCATCAGACCGGAAACGACACGCTCATTGGGGTCAATCCCGGCGCAGGACAGCACTTCACGGCCATCCCGCGAGCGGGCCCAACGGGCGATCTGCTCCGGACCATTGCCATATTTCTTGTCGTCGGCGATTGCATCGTCGAGGGCAGCCAGCACCACGGCCGCGAACAGCTTGCGAGCGCGATTGCCTTGCTCAGCGTTGAAAGCGGTGCTGTCAACGAAATCCTTCATGTGTCGACCTTTGATTATTGCTCTTGTGTTTTTTGGCGTAACGCGGGTTATGGCGTATTAGTTCCGATTCGGATACCCCGATCTTGCATAGCTCCTATGCTAGATGCGCATAACTTTCTGCAAGTGCAGCACGAAATACGTTGTCTTGCCAGTCGCTAACAGGCCAGATATAGGAACCGGCAACTTATCATCAACCTTTTGACAAGGTTTTGCCCATGCCCAAGATCAACGGTAACGAAATCCGCCCCGGCAACGTGTTGGAGCATAACGACGGTCTCTGGGTCGCGGTCAAGGTCGACCACGTGAAGCCCGGCAAGGGCGGCGCTTTTGCCCAGGTCGAGATGAAGAACCTGCGCAACGGGTCGAAGCTGAACGAACGTTTCCGCAGCGCCGACAAGGTCGAACGCGTGCGTCTGGAACAGAAGGACATGCAGTTTCTTTATGAAACCGATGGCATGCTGACCTTCATGGACACCGAGACTTTCGATCAGGTCGAACTGCCTGCCGACATCCTTGGCGAACGCCGCCCCTTCCTTCAGGACGGTATGACCATCGTCGTGGAATTCTACGATGCCGAGGCGCTGAACGCGACGCTGCCGCAAAAGGTCACTTGCCAGGTCGCCGAGACCGAGCCGGTTGTCAAAGGTCAGACCGCTGCCAACAGCTTCAAGCCCGCCGTTCTCGACAACGGCGTCCGCATCACCGTTCCGCCCTTCATCGCGCAGGACGAGATGATCGTCGTGAACACCGAAACCATGGAGTATTCGGAGCGCGCCTGACCTCGGGGCCCGCGCGCACATACCCCGGAACTTGCCGGGGGTGACACTATAGACAGATCGAAGGCCTCCGGCGCAACGCCAGGAGGCCTTTTTCATGATCGACACCGCAAGTCACAGCGATATTCCCGCGCTGGCCGAATTGCTTTTTGCGCTGAATGCGCATCACGCGACGGACCTGCCCGGGCGCTTTCACAAGGACGGCGCCTTGCCCGAACTGGAAAGCTTCTTGTCCGACAGGTTGACGGGCGGCGCCCGTGCTCTGATCTACAGAACCGAAGGCGTGGCCCGTGCCTACCTGCTGTGGCAGATCCTTGAACGACCGGCCTCGGCACTGGAGCACCCGGCGCGCATGGCACTTCTGGACCATATCTACGTGGCGCCGATCTGGCGGCATCGCGGGCTGGCACGGCGGCTGATCGCGCGTTTTGAAAACGACATCCGCGAAGAGGGCTGTGAGGGGTGGCTCACCCGCGTTCATGCCTTCAATACGGCCAGCGCGGCGATGATGCAGGGGGCAGGCGCGCAGCTGTCCGTGCAGACCTTTGAAAAGCGGCTTTAGGACGGGGCAGGGGGACGGCCGGGGGCGGCGTGCCCGGCCGCGCTGCCAGATCAGCCGTTATAGCGCACCACGGCATCCCCGGCTGTCATCTCGCCCTTGGCGCGGTCGAACCGGAGGTAGGCAATGCCCCGCCCGCCAGATTGGGTGTATAGCGTGCCGGCCGGTTTCTCTCCGGCCATGATCTCGGTCCCGACGGGGGCAGTCCCGTCAACCTCGACCAAGGCCAGTCCCTTACGCAGTTCCGTCTTGTGTTTCATCCGCGCGGTGACTTCCTGCCCGACATAGCAACCCTTGCGGAAATCCACGCCGTTCAGCCGGTCGAACCCGGCCTCGAGGATAAAGCTGTCCGGGGTCAGTTCCACGCCAGCCTCGGGCACACAGGCGGCGACGCGCAGTGCGTCCCAGTCCGTGGGTTGGTCCGGTTGTCCGGCATAGCCGCGCCAGCCCAGCGACGGATCGCGGGGATCGGCATGCGCGCCCTCGGGCGGCGTGCCCGTGCCCCGGCTGACCGTCAGGTCTGTGTCTTGGATCTCGATCGGCGATCGCAGCTTGTACATGGTCAGACGCTGCTTGATCGACGGTGCCAGCGCCGCTGGCAGGTCAATCAACACGTCCTGCCCGTCAGGCACGAGGAAGAAATCGGCAAGATACTTGCCCTGCGGCGTCAGCAGCGCGGCATAGACCAATCCCTTGTCCAGCCCGGCCACGTCATTGGTCACCAACCCTTGCAGGAAGTCGCGCGCCCCGGCGCCGCGCACCCGCAGAACCTTACGCATTTCATCAGCCATTTGCTTTTCCTTTTCCTTCACGAGGGCATATAGGCGTCTAGGCAACTTGCGAACAGGCCCATGCGCGCACCGATTTCCATTGTCATACCCACGTTCAACGCGGCCTCGGGTCTGCCCACCTGTCTGGGGAGCCTTGGCGAAGGGCTGCAAGAGGGGCTGATCCGCGAACTTGTGATCAGCGATGGCGGCTCTACGGATGATACCCTGCGCATCGCTGAACAGGCAGGGGCGCGGATCGTCAGCGGGACACCGTCGCGCGGGGCGCAGATCCGGCGTGGAATCGCAGCGGCCGAGGGCGACTGGTTTCTGATCCTGCACGCCGACACCCGGCTGGCCGAAGGATGGACGCAGGCGGTCTTTCCGGTGCTGATCGACCCGGGGGCGTGGCATTTCCGTCTGGCTTTTGATGCCTCGGGCCTGTTGCCCGCATGGGTAGCAGGCTGGGCTAATCTGCGCTCGCGCCTGTTTCACTTGCCTTACGGCGATCAGGGCCTGTTGATCGACCGCGGAACGCTGGAGGCGGCAGGCGGCTTTCCCGATCTGCCCTTGATGGAGGATGTGGCGCTGGCGCGTGCGCTGGGGCGCGACCTGCGCGCCTTGCCCGCGCTGGCCGTGACATCGGCAGAGAAATACCAGAGGCAGGGCTGGCTGTGGCGCGGGGCACGTAACCTGACCACGCTGGCCCGCTATCTTGCGGGGGCAGATCCGCAGGCGCTGGCACGCAGCTATCGCCGCTAGCCGGGCAGGGGTGTCAGCCCGCGCTGTCGAATTGCAGCCGGTACAGCGCCGCATAGGCGCCGTCCTGCGCGATCAGCGCGTCATGAGTGCCTTCCTCGACCACGCGCCCGGCATCCATCACCACGATCTTGTCGGCGTTGCGTACGGTGGACAGGCGGTGCGCGATCACCAGAGTCGTGCGCCCTTCGGACAGTTTTTCCAGCGCGGCCTGAACGACGGCCTCGGACTGGGCGTCCAGCGCGCTTGTGGCCTCGTCCAGCAGCAGGACGGGCGTGTCGCGCAGCAGGGCGCGTGCGATGGCCACACGCTGTCTCTGGCCACCCGACAAGCGCGACCCGCGCGGCCCTACCTGCGTGTCCAGACCGGCGTCGAGACGCGGCAGAAAGTCCGAGACATGCGCTGCCTCCAACGCGGCGGTCAGGTCGGTCTCTGACACTTCGCGATCCAGAACGATATTGTCGCGCAGGGTTTCGTCGAACAGCAGTGCCTCTTGGCTGACGACGGAAATCATGCCGCGCAGATCCGTCAGCCGCAGCGCGGTCACGGCGGTGCCACCGATGTCAACCGTCCCGGATTGCGCATCCGCCATGCGGGTCAAGAGGTTGAAGACCGTGGATTTCCCCGCCCCCGAGGCCCCCACCAGGGCGGTTGTCTGCCCCGGTGCGGCCTCAAAGCTCAGCCCACGCAGAACCTGCGTATCGCCAAAGCGCAGGTTGACCTTGTCCAGCCGGATGCCGGGCACGCCCTTGGGGGCGGGCAGGGGGTTTTCAGGGTCGCGCAGGGCCGGTTCGGTGCTGAGCAGTTCGATGATCCGCTCGATCGAGGCCGCGGCCACCTGCCAGACACCCGATACCGCGCCCAGACGGCGCAGCGGTTCAAAGGCCAGCCCGATGGCGGTGAAGAAGGCCATGAAATCGCCAACGGTCTTTTCCCCGGCGAGGATCTCTCCGCCGCCGAAATACAGAACGCCGACAAAGCCGATGCCGGACATGATGTCGATCAAACCGGGCAGCGAGGCCTGCCCCGCTGCCGAGCGCGTTTCTGCGCGAATACGTTTGCGGGTCAGGGCGCGGTATTTTCCGGCCATCCAGCGTTCGAGCCGGTTCAGCTTGACCGGGGTGATGCCGTGAAAGACCTCGTTCAGGCGTGAGGACAGGCGCGCGGCGATGTCACGGACCTCGCGCGCATTGCCCCGCACAAAGCGTTGCAGCAGAACCGAGGGGAAGATCAGCAGCGGCACACCGATAAGCGCGACCAGTGTCCAGCGCCAGTCGATCAGCAGGGCCACCCCGAACAGCGAGAAAAGCGCCACCACGTCGCGCCCCGCGCCGGTGATCAGCGTGCTCCAGACCTTGGCGATCGAACCCACGTCCCCCTCGATCCGCTGGATCAGGTATCCGGGACCATGGTCATGGTGAAACCCGGGGTCCAGCCGCATCAGGTGTTCCAGCATGTCCTGCCGAATGTCGCCCATCGACATTTGCGAAACCCGCGTCAGCAGCACTTTCTGCACCACGCTGGCCACCGCCCTCACGGCAAAGATCGCAAGCACCGCCAGACCGACCCAGACCAGGGCATCCGCGTTTCCTCCGACAAAGACATCGTCGAACATCGGTTTCATCATGTAGCTGAGCAGTCCGAACATGCTGCCTTCGACCGACATGAAGATCATCGCCAGAGCCATCAGCCCGGCGTAGCGTTTCAGGTAACGCTGCCACAGCCAGAGGAACAGGCGTTTGGTCTGCGGGGGCTGGGCCGGTTGATCAGCCACCCATCAGCTCCCGCGCGCAGTCGATCTCGGGACGGCGGGCCTCCCATGCGGGCTGGATCGTCTTGGCGTGATATTCGGTGCGGATCCAGTGTTCAAAGCCGATCTCACCCAGTTGCTGGCGCGCCTCAAAGACCCGCAGGATGTAGTCCTGAACGCCGGTTTTGGTGAAATCGAGGTGGATATAGCGAAGGCTCAGCTGTTTCTTGGCCGCTTCGATCGAGGCGCCCTCGAAGACCAGCAGGTACATGGCCGCGACGAATCCGGCCCGGTCCGCACCGGACTTGCAGTGGAACATCATCGGCTTTTCCGCCGCGCGCAGGGCGTCGATCACCGCGACGATCCGTTTGCGCGGGGCCGCTTCGCGCGCCCAGAGCTTGGCATTGACCAATGTCATGCCAAGCGCCTCGACGCTTTCTTTCTCAAAGAGGTAGTGCGCGAAACGGTCTTCGCCGCGCAGGTTCACCACGGTCTTGATGCCCATGGCCGCATAGCGTTCGAACCGGCGGTGCGTTGGCTGGTTCGACCGATAGACGCCGGGGGCGATCTGAAAGAAATTGGTCCAGAACACGCGCAGAAAGGCGTGGTCGAACAGGTGGTAATGCAGCTTGGCCCGACGCCGCGCCGCAGGGGTCGAGATATCCGTGCCGAAAGAGCGGCGCAGCTTGCGCTCCGCGTGGTCCAGCCTGTTCCAGAGTTTTGCCAGCATGCGCGAAAGGGTCTCCAGCGTTCAGTCGCGCGGTTTACGCGGCATTCTCCGGCCTGTCCAGCGAGGGCACGTATTGACGGCAGGACGGCGCCCGCTAACGTCGCGCGGAATTTTGCAGGAGTCGCCAATGTCACTGTCCCACGGTCGCCCCCATATGGCTTTGCCCGGCCCGTCGATGATGCCCGACCGGGTGCTTCAGGCGATGCATCGCCCGGCCCCTGACATCTATGCGCCCGAATTGCACCAGATGGTGGCCGGGCTGGTCCCGGACCTGCGCTACGTGGCTCAGACCGAGGGCAACGTGGCCATGTACATCTGCAATGGGCACGGCACGTGGGAGGCGGCGTTGTCCAATTGCATCGCCCCGGGTGAGGCGGTGCTCGTGCCCACGACCGGGGCCTTCGGCCATGGCTGGGCTGAAATGGCGCAGGGCATCGGTGCCGAGGTGCAGATCATCGATCACGGCCGCACCACCCCGATTGATCCCGAACGCCTGCGTGCCGCCTTGCTGGCGGATAAGGATCAGCGGATCAAGGCGGTGCTGGCCGTTCATGTGGATACCTCGTCTTCGGTGAGGTCCGACATTGCCGCGTTGCGGGCGGTGTTGGACGAGGTCGGGCACCCGGCGCTGTTGATGGCGGATTGCATCGCCTCGCTTGGTTGTGACGAATTCCGCATGGACGCCTGGGGCGTCGACGTAATGGTCACCGGGTCGCAGAAGGGACTGATGGTGCCGCCGGGCATGGGGTTTGTCTTTTTCAACGCCCGCGCCGCCGAGGTGCGCCGCGCCATGCCGCGGGTCTCGCGGTACTGGGATTGGGGGCCGCGCGCCGAACCGGAGATGTTCTACCAGTATTTCGGCGGTACCGCGCCCACGCACCACCTTTATGGACTGCGCGCGGCTCTGGACATGGTCCGCGACGAGGGGATGGAGGCGATCTGGGCGCGCCATGCCCGGCTTGCACGGGCTGTCTGGGCGGCGGGCGAGGTCTGGGCGCAGGAGGGGCCGTTCCGGTTGAACGTGGCCGATCCGGCGCATCGTTCCCATGCGGTGACGGCGGCGGAACTGGGGGCGCCGCTGGGCGACCGGTTGCGCGCCTGGTGCCGCGACGAGGCGGGGGTTGCCCTGGGCGTCGGCTTGCGCGTGGGCGACCCCGAGGATCCGACCGGGTCGGGCTATTTCCGGTTTGGTCACATGGGCCATGTCAATGCGCATGGCATCCTTGGCCTGATCGGCGTCGTCGAGGCCGGTTTGACCGCGCTGGAGATCCCGCACGGGGTGGGGGCGCCAGAGGCCGCCGTCCGCAGTCTGACGGCGTGAGGGACGGGTTTCGCCTCGCCTGCGGCGAGGCGACCGGCGCGCGCCCTTCGGGCGCGCGAAAGGGCGTTTCCGGGGAAACGCCTTGTTGCTTCTTGAACTCACCAAAGAACAAGCCCCGGGCCGGTGCCCCGGATCCATCCTGTCGCTGATTGAGGCCTGAACCAGACCCTCTGGCGCTGCAAGGGCAAGCCGAGCTGCGCTCGGGGCTGCGCCCCCTTGCAGAGCCAGACGCTTTGGTTCCGATCGGCCTCAGCGACAGGATGGCTCCGGAGAACAGGCCCTTGCGGCCCCTTGTCAGATCTCTTGCAGGGTGCCGCCGTCGAGCCGCAGGCGGCGGTCCATCTGGGCGGCAAGGTCGAGGTTATGCGTGGCGATCAGCGCCGAGAGGCCGGTTTCGCGCACCAGCGTCATCAGCGCGCCGAACACCCGGTCCGAGGTCGATGGGTCGAGGTTGCCGGTGGGTTCATCCGCCAGCAGCAGGCGCGGCTGGTTGGCCATGGCGCGGCAGAAGGCGACCCGCTGTTGTTCGCCGCCGGACAGGGCGGCGGGGCGGTGCGCGGCGCGGTCCCTGATGCCGACGCTGTCCAGCAGGTCCAGCGCGCGGGTTTTGGCGGCTTGGCGTCCGGCGCCATTGGCCAGTTGCGGCAGCACGATGTTTTCAAGCGCGGTGAACTCGGGCAGCAGGTGGTGGAACTGGTAGACAAAGCCCACATCCGCGCGCCGTACCGCCGTGCGCCGCCGGTCGCTGCGGCCCTGCATGGCCTCGCCGCCGATCTCGACCGCGCCGCTGTCGGGCGTGTCCAGCAGCCCGGCGATATGCAGAAGCGTCGATTTGCCGGCCCCGGAGGGGGCCACCAGCGCCACGACCTCGCCCCGGCCGACGCTCAGGTCGATGCCGCGCAGGACCTGCACCTCGTTCGGCTGGCCCTTGTTGTAGCTTTTCTCGATGCCCGAGAGGCGCAACACGGTGTCATTCATAGCGCAGCGCCTCTACCGGGTTCATCCGGGCGGCGCGGCGCGCCGGAAAGATCGTGACGATGAAACTCAGCCCCAACGACAGGCCCACAGCCGACAGGACGTCCTTGAGGTGCAGTTCGGCGGGAAGGGCATAGATGCCCCGGATCGAGGGATCCCAGACCCCGCCGCCGGAGAGATAATTCACGGCGGCAAAGATCGGGTCGATGTAGATGGCAAAGAGGCAGCCCAGCACAACGCCCATGGCGGTGCCGAGCAGACCGGTGAAGGAGCCACAGATGAAAAAGACCCGCATGACCGAACCTTCGGTCAGGCCCATGGTGCGCAGGATGCCGATGTCGCGGCCCTTGTTCTTGACCAGCATGATCAGCCCCGAGACGATGTTCATCGTCGCGATCAGGACCAGCACCGACAGGATCACGAACATCACGTTGTCCTCGATGTCCAGCGCCCGCAGGAAGCCGCTGCTGGCGTCCTGCCACGTCCAGACCAGCGCGCCGGGACCGGCGGCCTGTCCGATGGCGCGGCTGAACCGTTCGACGTTTTCCGGGTCGGTTACGGTGATTTCCAACTCGTCCGCCACGCCTTCGCGGTTGAAATACAACTGGGCCTCTTCGAAAGGCATGTAGACCCGCGTGCGGTCGATGTCATAGCGCCCGGCCGTAAAGATATAGGTGATCTGATAGCTTTTGACGCGCGGGCTGACGCCGAAGGCGGTCTTGACCCCGTTGGGCGAGATCAGGTCGATCTTGTCCCCCAGTCCGACCCCCAGCATCTGTGCCACGCCGGACCCGATTGCGATGCCCATGTCGAAATCGACGATATTGCCGATGCCGGTTTCCATGTCGGCGATGCGCGGGATCTCGATCAGGTCGTCCTTGGCGATGCCAAAGACCTCGACGCCCGCGTTGCGCCCCTGACCCGAGGCCATGACCTGCCCCTTGACCAGCGGGGCCACCCGCGTCACGCCGTCGACCGTGCGCACCTTGTCCGCCATGGCGGCATAGTCGGGCAGGGTGCGTGTCGGCACGCCGTTCTCGTCCGTGCGCTGGATGTGGTAGACGGTCGCATGCGCATTTGCGCCGACGATCGTATCCACGAACTCGGCCCGAAAGCCCGAGCGCACCGCCAGCGTCGCGATCAGCGCAAAGACCGCCAGCATGATCCCGATCAGCGAAATCCATGTCATCACCGATACGCCGCCTTCGGCGCGTTTGGCGCGCAGATAGCGCCATGCGATCATCCACTCGAAAGGGGCGAAAGGGGGCGGCTGGCGCGTCATCGGTGATCTTTCTTGTCCTGCTCGCGGCGGAAACTGGCCTTTTGCCCGGTCGGGGTCAAGCAGCGCCGGATGCGGCTCAGCGGGCAGTCGCCGGTTGTGGCCTGTCCCTCACGATCTTATCCTGCCCGCAAACATAGGGGAACACGCCATGCCCGACCTCAGCCGCCTGACCGAGGCCCAGATCCGCAAGGCCGAGGCCGAGGGCAAGCTCAGCAACCTCGAAGGTGAGGGCAAGCCGTTGCCCCAACGTCCGGGGGATGCGCTGATCGACCCGGGCGAGGCCGTCGGATTCCGCATCATGGCCGAGGCCGGGGCCCTGCCCGAAGAGGTCGGGCTCAAGGCGCAACTGGAGGCCGCCCGCGCCGACTGGCAGGCCGCCAGCGATCCGGCGGACAAGAAGCGGTTGATGGCGCGGATTGCCGATCTTCAGATGCGCTACGAGATTGCCCGCGACGCAAGACGCAAATTCATGAAGTGACGCAAGACGCAAATTCATGAAGTGACGCAAGACGCAAATTCATGAAGTGACGCAAGGCGCAAATTCATGAGGTGACGCGAGGCGCAAATTCATGCGTTGACGCCGGGGCCGGGCGTTTCATAAATGCCCCATGACCGGACCTCGTTACCCTGATCTTATCGCCGCCCTGCCTGAAACCGTGCCTTTTGTCGGCCCCGAGGTGCAGGAACGCGCCCGTGGCGTCGCCTTCAAGGCCCGTCTTGGCGCGAATGAAAGCGTCTTTGGCCCGTCGCCCTTTGCCATCGCCGCGATTCAGGACGAGGCAGCCGAGATATGGAAATACGCCGATCCGTCGCATCTGGACCTGAAAGGCGCGATTGCCGCCCATATGGGCTGTGCCCCGGACAACATCCTGATCGGCGAGGGCATCGACGGGCTGCTGGGCTATCTCGTGCGCCTGCTGGTGGCCGAGGGGGATGCGGTTGTCACCTCTGACGGGGCATATCCCACGTTCAACTACCATGTCGCGGGCTTTGGCGGCGTGCTGCACAAGATCCCCTATGCCGGCGATCACGAGGATCTGGGCGGGCTGATTTCCAAGGCCGCCGAGGTGGATGCCAAGCTGGTTTACCTCGCCAATCCGGACAACCCGATGGGAAGCTGGCACAGTGCCGCCGCGATCGAGGCCGCGCTGGACAACCTGCCAAAGGGCTGCGTTCTGGCGCTGGACGAGGCTTATATCGAATTTGCCCCCGAAGGCACCGCGCCCGCCATCGCCTTTGACGATCCGCGCGTTGTGCGTCTGCGCACCTTTTCCAAGGCCTACGGCATGGCGGGCGCAAGGATTGGCTATGCCATCTCGGCGGCGCCGGTGATCCGTGCCTTTGACAAGATCCGCAACCATTTCGGCATGAACCGTATGGCGCTGGCCGGGGCGCTGGCCGCTCTGGAAGACCGCGAATGGCTGGACGAGGTGATCCGCCTGACCGCAGAGGCACGCGACGAGATTGGCCGCATCGCGCTGGCCAACGGGTTGATGCCCTTGCCCTCGGCCACCAATTTCGTGGCCGTTGATTGCGGGCAGGATGGCGATTTCGCCCGGGCGGTTCTGGCCGGTCTGATCGAACGCGGTGTCTTTGTCCGTATGCCCTTTGTCGCGCCGCAGGACCGTTGTATCCGCATCAGCGCGGGCCGGGCCGAGGATCTGGCCGTTCTTGAACAGGCTCTGCCCGAAGCGCTGCAAGCTGCCCGCGAAAGCACCGGCAGCTAGGGATTCGACCGGCTACACGGCATTTTTTGGCCAAATCGCGAAATCCTGACCTGACTTGGCACGTCGCTGCGCTATCCTGTCGCAGGGAGGCACCCAAGCGCAGGAGGCACAGTGATGGACAACCGTCACCCGCAATCGGTCGAGGATTACACGACGGCCAACATGATCCTGATTTTCGTGAACCTGTTATGGGTTTTCATCGCGATCTGGTCTTACTGGGGGCTGGGGACGGTCCTGTTGCTTGCCTTGCTGCTGAACCACCTGATCACGCGGCTGGAAACCACGCGCCGCCGTCGGGATGCGCGGTTCGACAAGGTCTGACCACGGCTTGCCGCACCTGGGCCGGGGGCATTAGGCTGGCAGGACTGACGACGCAGGAGCCACTTCATGCCCCGGATCGAAATCGCCGAGATCACTCGCCTTTCCGAAACTGCCTTGGCGCGACACGGGGCCAGCGCCGAAATCGCCGCCGAAATGGCCCGCGCCATCGGTTGGGCCGAGGCGCGCGGCAATCGGATCTGCGGGCTTTACTACCTCGAAAGCTATTGCCAGCAATTACAGTCGGGCCGCGTTGACGGGCAGGCGGTGCCGGTCGTGACGCGGCCCCGCAGCTCCGAAATCCGCGTGGACGCGGCGCATGGCTTTGCCCAACCGGCGTTTGCGGCGGCGCTGCCTGCCGCGCTCGGGGCCGCGCGTGAAACCGGGGTGGTCACGCTGGCGCTGCACCACGCTCATACCTGCACCGCGCTGGGCTATTTCTGTGAACAGATTGCCCGGGGCGGCGCGCTTGGGTTGGGGCTGACAAATGCTTCGCCCATTGTTGCCGCGCCCGGCGGCAAGACGCGGGTCATCGGCACCAACCCGATTTCCTTCGCGGTGCCGGACGGGCAGGGCGGTGTGGCGATGATCTTCGATCAAAGCACGACCACCGTGGCGCTGGGCCGGATCACCATGGCCAAGGCGGCGGGCGAGGCGATCCCCGAAGGCTGGGCCGTTGACGCCGAAGGCCACCCCACGACCGACCCGGAAGCCGCGCTGGCCGGATCACTGACCTCGGCAGGAGGCTACAAGGGCTGGGGCTTTGGCCTGATGGCCGAAATCCTCGCGGCCTGCCTTGGGGGCGGGGTGCTCAGCGCGGATGTGAAACCGCTCAAGGCGCCGCAGGGGGCGCCGCATGACCTTGGCCAGTACTTCCTGTTGATCGACCCGGGGCAGGGCGATTTCTTTGATCGGTTGGCGGCATTGGCGCAGGTGGTCACACAGGACGAGGGCGCCCGGATGCCGGGGGCGGGCCGGGTGCCCTCGGACAGCGCCGATCTGCCCGAACCGCTGTGGCAGCAGTTGCAGGACTTGGCCGGCGCGGGGTGAAACCTGTCCCGGGCTTGCCCCGGGACCTCTGGGACCGGTCACAGGCGGCGCAGGACGTGCAGAACCGTCCGCAGGTGGGCAGGCTCAGGCCCTCTGGGTGATCCAGACGCCCAGCATCATCACGCCGATCCCCGTTGCGCGGGTCAGGCTGAGAGGTGAGACCCGCGCTCCGAACAGCCCGAAATGGTCGATTGCCGCCGCGCTGATCAACTGGCCCACAAGCACAAAGAAGATCGCGTTGCCAACGCCGAAATGCGGCGCGATGAACGTCACCGACAGGACGTAAAAGGCCACGAGACAACCGCCCAGAAACAGGTGGCGCGGGGCGGTCAGCAAACCGCTCATACCGCGCCCTCCGGTCGCGGCCCAGACCGCCAGCGTGGTCAGCATCGCGACGCAGAACAGCACCACGGCTGCCGCCGCCGGAGAGCCAAGGCGCTGGCCAAGCGCGGCGTTCAGCGCCGCAAGTGTGGGAATGCCGATCCCGGCCAGCAGCATGATGATGGCATAATGAGTCATTCGTGGGTCTTTCATGACGGCAAGTAGAAGGTGGCGCTGGCCGCCGCGACGGGTACACCGTCGGGCAGGCGCTCCAGCAGGGCCTCGGCAAAGATCATCGCCCGCCCGCCCTTGATCACCCGCGCAGTGCAGCGAACGGAGTCACCCTTGGCGGCGCTGAGGAATCGGGTTTCAAGATTGGTGGTCGCCACGGGTTTGAACCCGCCCAGATGTCCGGCACAGGCAAAGACCATCGCGGTATCCGCCAGCGTGGCCAGCGCTTGCCCGCAGACGATGCCGCCAACGCGCGCGATGTCCGGCCGGATCGGGATTTCCAGCACCGCCGCCTCTGGGTCGATCCGGGTGATGCGCGGATGCAGCGCCTGCACCCATGCTGCGAAATTCTCTTCCAACAACTGCTGCGCGGTGGCAGGATCGAGCATGTGGATCTCCTGTCTTTCCGGCGCAACTATGACCGGAGGCGCGGGCAGTGTCACCCATCTCTGGCTGCGGCACAGATCCCGGGGCGACAGGCCGCCCCTGACAAAAGACCAGGAACGGAGCGGGACATGTATTTCAAGGCCCTTGCCAGTGTGGCGCTGATCGCGGCCACAGCCTGCACGCCCTTCTGGGACGCGCGAACCGGTGCCAGCCGCAGCTGGTTCAGCCCCTCTGCCGAGGCTGTCGAACCGGAGCCGGGCGCGCGAATCTACGCTGCCAACTGCGCCTACTGCCACGGGGCGTCCGGGCAGGGCGACGGGGCGCTGGGGGCGGATCTTCCGGTTCCCCCGCCGGATCTGACGCGGTTGTCCAGCGCCAACGGTGGCATCTTTCCCGCCGAACGGGTGCTGGAAACGATACACGGGTATCCGGGCAAGTTCCACCGCGGCTCCATGCCCGAGTTCCGGGACGAGTTGAGCAGCCCCGTGGTGGAATGGCGCGCCCCCTCGGGAGAGGTCATCATGACACCCAAAGGGTTGCTGGACGTCCTGACCTACGTGGAAGCTCTGCAAGAGACAGGTGACGGTTGAGCACCGCGAGGGGGCTTGCCGAGGCCGCGTTGCTTTGGCAGGAGCGTGGCAACAGAATGAGGGCAGGAACGACATGTTCAGGGGAATGATCGGAATGGCAGCGGCGCTGACACTGGCGGGCTGCGTCGAAGATACGGCGATGCCGGGTGCCAGCGACGGGCGCGGGCTTTTCATGGAAAATTGCGCGATCTGCCACGGGGCAGATGGCAAGGGCAACGGCCAGATGGCGCGCGCCATGACACCGCCGCCGCAGAACCTGACATTGATCAAGGTGCGGAACGGCGATGTCTTTCCCCGCGCAAAGGTGATGTCGATCATCGATGGCTATGCCCGGTCGGACCGGTCAGCTTCGTGGATGCCGGAGTTCGGCGAGTTGCTGGAGGGCGATCTGGTGCCTTACGACAGCGGCGACGGCAAGCCGACCCCGACCCCGCGCAAGCTGGTGGCATTGGCGGAATACCTCGAATCGATTCAGGCGAGCCGCTGAGCGGCCCGGCGGGACGGGACTGTTTGCGGCTTTGCCGCAAAGGCGCCCGCCCGCCGGCCCTTTGCGCGGCGCCTTGGGCGCCGGTTGCCGCTTCGGGATTCACCAGGGAACAGGCGCGCCATGATCCCCGGACGCATCCCTCGCTTTTCTGAGGGCCTGGGCCAGACCGTGCCCCGATGCAAGGACAAGCCACGCTTTGCGTGGGGCTGCGCCTCCTTGCATCGCGCCCCGGTCCGGCCCTGATCGGCCTCAAGCGAGAGATGGCTCCGGGGAACATGGCTGAGCACCGGTCCACCGAAGGTGGCAATCTGTCCGGGGGACAGATTGAGCGGGGAACGGGCGGAGCCCAAGAGGTGCGAAGGGGGGGTGGCCGTCAGCGGCTGACCGATTTGCGGACCATGTCCCAGTAGAGATCCTGCACTTCGGGGACGCTCAGGCGGCCTCCGGGGCGGTACCATGTGGTCACCCCCGTCAGCATGGCAATCACCGCCAGAGTGGCCAGTTTCGTATCCGTCACGTCGAAACAGCCCGCGGCGACGCCGGCGCCAAGGATCGATTCCAGCGCATCCTCATAGTCGCGCCGCAGGCCTTCGATCACCGCGAAATTCTCGGGCGTGAGGTTGCGCAGTTCCATGTAGGCGATGAAGACCAGTTGCGGTCGTTCAAGGTGAAATTCGATGTGGAAGCGAACGAAATCCTCAAGCCGCGCCAGTGGGTTGTCTGGTTCCGGACGGGTGCGCCACTCGGCCAGCAGTTCGTCCATGTGATCCTGCATCAGGGAAAACAGCAGTGCCTGTTTGTCCGGCGTGTAATTATAGAGTGCCCCCACCTGAAGCCCGACCTGTGAGGCGATCTGGCGCATCGAGACCGCCGCGTAGCCATGTTCCGCGAAAAGCCGCAAAGCGGCGTCTCGGATGCGGGGGCGTGTTGTCCCGGCGTGACTTCCCTGAGTGCGTGCCATGGGCGGCATGATTATCTGAACAACCGTTCAGATCAACCCGGGTGCTTGCCAGTCTTCGCGGGCTGGGGCATGACTGACACATGTTCATGCATCTGCGCCACAGTCTGACCTGCGCAATCCTCCTTGGGGGGCTGGGTGCCTGTACCCAGTTTCCGGAACTGGATGCGGTTCAGACCCCGGGCGTGGCCACGGCGGCCTATCCCGACCTTTTGCCGATCGAGGATCTGTTGAACGGTCCGGTGCCGCAGGCGGATGCGGCGGCGATTGCCTCTGTTCAGGGGCGGGTATCGGCATTGCGGGCCCGGGCCGCTCGGTTGCAGCGTGTTCAGGGCGACCCCGGTGACGTTGATGGCCGGATGGCGCGTTTGCGTCGAAAAGCGGCGGATCTCCGGTCGTATTGACGGGATGCGGCGGCTGCATTGACTTGCGGTACCGCGTGCCCTTGTCCCCGGCGAGGCTTGGCGCTAACCCGGGCGCGAAGTTTTCCGGCGAAGAAGGAGCCCTTTCATGTCCCAGCCACTGCGTCTTGGTATTGCCGGTCTGGGGACCGTGGGCACCGGCGTCGTCAAGATCGTCCGCCAGAAGGCGGCGCTGTTGGCCGACCGTTCGGGCCGCAGCATCGAGATCACCGCCGTGTCCGCCCGCACCCGCGACAAGGATCGTGGCGTGAACCTGTCGTCCTACGCGTGGGAGGACGATCCGGTGGTGCTGGCGACCCGCGACGATGTGGATGTCTTTGTCGAACTCATGGGCGGCAGTGACGGACCGGCGAAGGCCGCCGTCGAAGCGGCCCTGAAGGCGGGCAAGGATGTGGTCACGGCCAACAAGGCGATGCTGGCCCACCACGGGCAGGCGCTGGCGACACTGGCCGAGGAACACGGCGCGGTCTTGCGGTTCGAGGCGGCGGTTGCCGGCGGTATCCCGGTCATCAAGGCGCTGACCGAAGGGCTGGCCGGCAATGATATCGAGCGCGTCATGGGGGTCATGAACGGCACCTGCAACTACATCCTGACGCGGATGGAAGACGGCGGCCTGACCTACGACGAAGCCTTTGCCGAGGCCGACGGGCTGGGCTATCTCGAGGCCGATCCGCAGCTTGACGTTGGCGGGATCGACGCAGGCCACAAGCTGTCGCTGCTGTCGTCCATCGCCTTTGGCACACAGGTGCATTTCGACGGCGTGGAACTGGAGGGGATCGGCTCGGTCACCATCGAGGACATCCGTCAAGCTGCCGACATGGGGTTCCGCATCAAACTGCTGGGGGTCGCACGGATGACCGGCCGGGGACTGGAACAGAGCATGGCGCCCTGTCTGGTGCCGGCGGCTTCGCCGCTGGGGCAGCTTCAGGGCGGCACCAACATGGTCGTGATCGAAGGCGATCAGGTGGGCCAGATCGTGATGCGCGGTGCCGGTGCCGGGGAAGGTCCGACCGCCAGCGCCGTCATGGGTGATGTGATGGATGTGGCTCGCGGCCTGCGCGTGTCGACTTTTGGCCGTCCTGCGGGGGCACTGGTCAAGGCGGTTCCGGCCAAGGCCTCGACCCCGGCGCCCTATTACCTGCGGGTGATGCTGGCGGACAAGCCGGGGGCATTGGCCAAGGTGGCCACCGTGCTGGGCGAGGCCGGCGTTTCGATCCACCGCATGCGCCAGTATGACCATACCGACGACAGCGCACCGGTCCTGATCGTGACACACAAGACCACGCGCGCCGCGCTGGATCAGGCTTTGTCCGGGATGGATGCGACAGGCGTGGTCATGAGCACGCCCGTGGCGCTGCGCATCGAAGAGGTCTGACGGCCGGGATCGCCCCGGATGACGTTGCGTAATCAAATTGTTTTGCGCAGGCGCGGTTTTCGGTTAACCTTTTTCGGGACGATCAAACGGGCGCCTGTCGGGTGCCACCGGGGCGTGGCTTCGGCGGCATAGCCAAGGCTGAAAAGGCATGACGGACGCCCTGTCGGGGGGACTGTCATGCCGCAACAAAACTTTGGAAAACCGGTGAACGGAACCGACGGGGACGATGTCCTTGCGGCTCCGGACCGGACCGCACCCACGAAATTCAACGGTGGCGACGGCAATGACCGTATCACCGGGTCGAACGCGGGCGACGAGATCAATGCCGGTGATGGCAATGACACGGTACAGGGGGGGGGCGGCGACGATCTGATCCGTGGCAATGACGGCGACGATACGGCGGTTTATCTGGGCTCGATTTTCGACTTCCTGATCTATGACGGGCAGGGCAATGCCACGGTGGTCGAGGACACGAACGCCGGCGATGGCGACGAAGGCACCGATACGCTGAAACATGTCGGCACGCTGGAGTTCGCGGATTTCACCTATTCCGTTGGGGCGAACAACGCGCCTCTGGTGCTGTTGACCGATCAGGTGACGGACGAGGACACGCCGCTGGATTTCAGCTTTGACGTCTTCGATTTCGACGGCGGGACCCTGGTGCTGGATGACCTGAGTGTCACGGGGGGCAGCGTATCGGTGGCAGCGCCCGTGCCAGCGCCACAGGGCAACTACATCGGCGCGACCTATCAGGTCACGTTCGATCCGGGCACCGCGTTCCAGTATCTGGCCCAGCAAGAGAGTTCGGTCCAGTCGATCACGGTGCAGGTTTCGGACGGTCAGGGCGGCGTGACGGTGGTCAGCCGTAACATCATCGTCGAAGGGGTGAACGACCCGGTGGTGATTGATGCCGGGGCGTCGGATTTCGTGGGTGCAGTCACAGAGGACGACAGTGCGCCGCTTCTTGAGGACACCGGCGACATCGCCTTTTCCGATGTCGATCTTTCCGACACCCATGATGTCACGGTCGTCCTGACCGGCTTGGACGGACCGGTGCAGGGGTTCACCGAAGAGGATGCGCTGGGCTTTCTGGGCGTTGTCGTCTCGGACACGTCGGGCGTGGCGCTGGGCACGGCGACATGGACCTTTGCAGTGCAGAACGATGAGTTCCAGTACCTTGGCCTCGGGGATGTGCTGACATTTACCTATGACGTTACCTTGTCGGACGGAAATGGCAGCACGGCAACGGAAACGGTGACTGTCACCATAGCCGGCGTCAACGACGACCCCGAGATCACCGGCGACACCGTGGGCCGGGTGACAGAGGATACGATCCTGACCGCCTTTGGCCGGTTGTTCGGGTCGGACGTGGATTTCGAGACGGAAAATCTGACGTGGTCGGTGGAAAACGACGGGATCGGCGAGCATGGCAATATCTCGGTCGATTTGTTCGGCGGCTGGACCTATCAACTGAACAACACTGATCCCGACGTTCAGAACCTCGATCTTGGTGAAACCCTGTTCGACGAGTTCCTGTTTGCGCTGGAGGACGGCGAAGGCGGGCGCGCAACGCAGACGGTGACCATCAGCATTTTCGGGCTCGACGACGGCGAGAACGTGATCAACCCGCTGTTGCAGACCTTTGAGGACGGTGTCAGCGGTGGCCCCGGGCAACTGAGCTTTGTCGGACCGTGGCGCACGGTCAACGGCATGGAGATCTTCAGCCTTGGGCGCGACACCAACCCCTATAACCCAGCCCTGCAATCGGGAATGTTCGTGGCGACCAACAGCGCGGGCGAGGTTGCGATCGCGCGCGAAACGAATTTCGATCTCGAAAGCGCCTATTTCACCTCGCCCTTCGCGCCGACCATGACGCTGCTGGTGTCAGGCTATGATGACGATGTTCTGATTGGCACGCAAACCCTGACCCTGACGCGGGGCGCCACCAGTTTCGTCGAATTCGACGACACGATCTTTGACAACGTGGACGAGGTGCGTTTCGAGGCTGCGGGGCAGTTCTTTGCCATGGATGACCTGTTGATCGTCGGTTGAGCGGCCGGATATCGCGAATTGCCACAGCTTCCGGAGCTTTGGCCGCTATCCCCTTGCGGCCCTTGCCGGTGGCGGGGTAGTCACGAGACGACGCGGCACTCACGAAGGATTACCGGCGATGTCCACCCCCATTGATTTCAATGACCGTATGTTGTCCCTGGGCCTGGCCCGCGTGGCCGAGCAGGCCGCCATCGCCAGCGCAGACTGGATCGGACGCGGCGACGAAAAGGCCGCCGATCAGGCCGCCGTCAACGCCATGCGCGAACAGCTGAACAAGCTGGACATCAAGGGTGTCGTCGTCATCGGCGAAGGCGAACGCGACGAAGCGCCGATGCTGTACATCGGTGAAGAGGTCGGCAATGGCGACGGCCCCGGTGTGGACATCGCGCTGGACCCGCTGGAAGGCACCACGCTGACCGCCAAGGACATGCCCAACGCGCTGACCGTGATCGCAATGGGGCCGCGTGGCTCGATGCTGCATGCGCCTGACGTCTACATGGAAAAGCTGGCCATCGGTCCGGGCTATCCGGAAGGGATCGTCACGCTGGACATGCCGCCCGCAACCCGCGTGTCGGCTCTGGCCACCGAGAAGGGCTGTGGCCCCAGCGATATCACCGTCTGTATCCTCGAACGTCCGCGCCACGAAGAGATGATTGCCGAGGTTCGCGCGACGGGCGCGTCGATCCGGTTGATCACCGACGGGGACGTTGCAGGTGTGATGCATTGTGCCGAGCCGCAGGTGACCGGCATCGACATGTACATGGGATCGGGTGGCGCCCCCGAAGGTGTGCTGGCCGCCGCGGCGCTGAAATGCATGGGCGGGCAGATCTTTGGTCGCCTGCTGTTCCGCAACGACGATGAACGTGGCCGTGCCGCCAAGGCGGGGATCACCGATCTGGACAAGATCTATTCTCGCGACGAGATGGTGACCGCGGATGTGATCTTTGCCGCCACCGGCGTGACCGGCGGTTCGCTGCTTCCGGGGATCAAGCGCGAGGTGGGCTGGATCACCACCGAGACGCTGCTGATGCGGTCGAAGACCGGTTCGGTCCGGCGCATGACCTATCGCAACCCGTTCAAGCACACCGCCTGACCGGATCCCGGGGAGGGGGGCGCTGCCCCCCGTCGCCACGGCGACTCCCCCCGGAGTATTTTTGCCAAGAAGAAGCCGGGAGAGCGTTTGTCCTATCTTGGGGTCGAGAACAGCCTGACCGGGCGTCGCTGGGTCGGTCCCGACCCGGAGGTGACGCGGCAGGCGGAACATCTGGTGCAGCGGACGACGCTGAGCCATCCGTTGTGCAGCATCCTTGCACGGCTGGGCGTTTCCGCCGAGGAGGCCGAGAGCTTTCTCACGCCAACCATGCGGGCGCTTTTGCCGGATCCGCGGTCTTTGAAGGATATGGAGACCGCCGCGGCGCGTTTCTTGCGGGCGGTGCGGGAACGACAGCGGATTGCGGTCTTTGCCGATTATGACGTTGATGGGGGCGCGTCGGCGGCGCTGTTGATCGACTGGCTGCGCCAGATGGGGCGGTCTGCGACATTATACGTTCCGGACCGAATCGACGAGGGCTATGGCCCCAATGTGCCCGCCATGACGGCGCTGGCTGCTGATCATGACCTGATCATCTGTGTCGATTGCGGCACGCTTTCGCATGAACCGATTGCCGCCACCAGGGGCATGGCCGAGGTGGTGGTGCTGGACCACCATCTGGGCGGCGAGACGCTGCCTGATTGCGTGGCCGTTGTGAACCCCAACCGGCAGGATGAGGATGGAGCGCTTGCGCATCTATGTGCGGCGGCGGTGGTGTTTCTGATGCTGGTCGAGGCGGGGCGACAGTTGCGCGAGGCAGGTGCCCGGGGGCCGGACCTGATGGCGGCGCTGGATCTGGTGGCCTTGGCCACGGTGGCGGATGTGGCGCCGCTGAAAGGTGTGAACCGGGCTTTTGTACACCAGGGGTTGAAGGTCATGGCCGGCCGGGCCCGCCCGGGGCTGGTGGCGTTGTCGGATGTGGCGCGGCTGGAGCGGGCGCCGGCGGCCTATCACCTGGGGTATGTCATGGGGCCGCGGATCAATGCCGGCGGGCGGATTGGCAAGGCCGATCTTGGCGCGCGCCTTCTGGCCTGTGACCAGCCGGCCGAGGCGCAGGCCATGGCGGAACGACTGGACCAGTTGAACACCGAACGGCGTGAGATCGAGGCCTCGGTGCGGGCGGCGGCGCTGGCGCAGGCCGAGGCTCGTGGTCTGGATGCGCCCTTGGTCTGGGCGGCGGAGGATGGCTGGCATCCCGGCGTGGTGGGTATCGTGGCCTCGCGCCTCAAGGAGCAGACGAATCGTCCTTCGGTGGTGATCGGGTTCGATGGGGATGAGGGCAAAGGCTCGGGCCGGTCGGTGCAGGGCGTGGACCTTGGGGCGGCGATCCAGCGGCTGGCTTCGGAAGGGTTGCTGGTCAAGGGGGGCGGACACAAGATGGCTGCCGGTCTGACCGTGATGCGAGACCAGCTGGAACCGGCCATGGCGCGTCTGTCCGAGCTTTTGGCGCGTCAGGGCGCAGGGCAGGGGGGGGCTGCGGATCTGCGAGTGGATGGCGTTCTGATGCCTGCCGCAGCGACGGTGGATCTTGTCGAGCAACTGGAGCGGGCGGGCCCCTTTGGGGCTGCCGTCCCCGGGCCGCGTTTCGCGCTGCCTGACATGCAGATCCGTTTTGTCCGCCGGGTCGGGCAGGGGCACCTCAAGCTGTCGGTGTCCGACGGGTTGGGCACCACGCTGGATGTGATCGCCTTTTCCGCCTTCGAGGGGCCGCTTGGGCCCGCGCTTGAGGATCATCAGGGCGCGCGATTCCATCTTGCGGGCAAGCTGGACATCAACTTCTGGCAGGGCCGGTCGACGGTTCAACTGCGTCTGGACGATGCCGCCCCGGCGGCCGAGAGCGCCTGAAAACCGGTTTTTGAAGGCTCCGCTACGGAAGGCCAAAAAAACTGAATTTTCTGCTTGCAAGCTTCGCGCGCTTTCCATAGAACCCGCCTCACGCCGCAGCGATGGTCACACAGACAGCGCCACGGCGGAACAGAGTGGCCCGTTCGTCTATCGGTTAGGACGCCAGGTTTTCAACCTGGAAAGAGGGGTTCGATTCCCCTACGGGCTGCCACTTCTTCTCATAAATACCTGATAAGACAGGAAATATGCCGCTCAGCGGGCTGCGACTGTATGCTTGTATTCGCGGGGTGTGGTGGCGTTGAAACCGGAGTGGCGGGCGCAAATCCGGTGTCGTTGCGCATTGGCGCGCCGGTGAGAGCAATCGCGACGCCGGGTCTAAGGCGCATCCCGCGTTTTCGGTCTTCGTTGCCAAAAGCGCCTGCGGCGACCGGGACCAATGGCACGGAATCGCCTGGCAGACCATTTCGCGTCCCACTGGGAAAAAGCAGGCCGAATCCATCGGAATGCCGGGCGGGATCGCTCAGTCCTGTTGTGTCAGCGCCCAGTCTATGGCGGCTTCGGCCTCGGCCATGCGGGCGGGGGCCAGCGCAAGCCAGAGGTCCAGCGCGCGGTCACTGTGCGCGTCCATACCGGCAAGCCGATGGGCCAGAATGCAGCCTTGTGCCACCCATGCGGCGCGCATGACGGCGTCCGCCGCCATCAGCCGCGCAGTCGGTGGGGCGGCTTTCACCCGGTCGACCACGGCAGTGAACCTGTCGGCGACTTCGGGACAGGCATCCGCGCGCGCCGTAAAGGCGGCCAGCGCGGTTTCGTCTTTCAGCAACCGGCGCAACACGAGGTCCTGCGCCTGCATGCCGGTGGTGCCTTCGTAAATGGTGGTGATCCGAACATCGCGGAAATGCCGCTCGGCGGGCCATTCGCGCGTGTATCCCGCGCCGCCCAGCAGTTGGATTGCGTCGCTGGCATTGGCCTGTCCCAGTTCGCCGCCAAAGGTCTTGGCCAGTGGCAAAAGGCAAGGCGCAAGCGCTTCGGCCTGCGCATCGCCAGCACGGGCCATGTCCAGCGTGCAGGCGGTTTCCAGCACCAGTGCAGCCAGCAACAGCGCCCGCGCCCGCATGGTCAGCAACATGCGCTGCACGTCCGGATGCGCGGTCAGCGGCAGCGGCGGGGCGTCGGGTGCGCCGCCCTGACGCCGGTCCTCGGCATAGCGGTGCGCCAGTTCGGCGCAGGTGGCCGCCACGCCCGCGCCCTGTGTGCCCACCTGCAACCGCATCCGTTCGATCATGTGGAAAAGGGCAGGCAAGCCGCGACCCGGCGTGCCGATCATCACGCCCTGCGCATTTTCGAAACGCAAAACGCAGGTCGGCGAGCCGTGCAGGCCCAGTTTCTCCTCGATCCGTTCGACATGAATGCCGTTTGGTGCGCCGTCTTCGGTGATGTCGGGGACAAGAAACAGCGACAGACCGCGCGTGCCCTCCTGTGGCGCGCCGGTGCGCGCCAGCAGCAGGTGGCCGATCCGGTCCGTCATGTCGTGATCGCCAAAGCTGATCCAGCACTTCGTGCCGCTGATCCGCCAGGTGCCGTGGACCGCTTCGGCCTTTGTGCGAATGCGTCCCACGTCAGAGCCAGCATCAGGTTCCGAGATACAAATCGTTGCGGCCCATTGCCCTGTGGCCAGCATCGGGCACCATTCGGCGGCCAGCTTTGGCGCATTGGCGGCAAGGCAAAAGGCGGCGGCCCGGCTGGAACCGGGAAGCATCATGAAGGGCAGGGCGGCGCCCTCCATCGGCAGCGCGGCGGCCACGTGCAGCGCCAGAGGCAGGCCCATGCCGCCCAGATCCTCGGGCAGGTCGGCAGCCAGCCAGCCGCCTTCGCCAAGGGCGCGATAGGCCGCGGCATATCCGTCTGGCGTGCGCACGCGACCGTTTTCCACCCGGCAACCGGTTTCATCAGCGCGGGCCGCCAACGGGGACAGCGTGTCCTCGGCCAGCTTTGCCGCCTCGCCAAGGATCTGGGTTATGGCTGTGTCGTCCAATCCGCTGTCGGCGGCCTGTTCGGCCCAACCGGGCGTGCGGGCAAGGATCTGGGCAAGAAGCTCTGGGGTCATTCGGTCACTTTCCTGACGGGAGGCAGGTCATCCGGTCAGCCCGTTCGCCCCCTCCGCCCGGGGCGGAGGGGGCTGGGGGCGGCCATGTTTCCTCCCTCATGGCGCCGGACACCCCCGCAGTTCCGGTGGCGATGTTGACTCGAATCGATTATATTGTCTACTGGGAAACAATAACGATATCGCAAACAGCGACAGACTAGGGAGGATTTGCATGGTCATGGGCCGTGACGGGACCGGTGTCCGCACCGCGCAAACCGGCGGGGGGTGCCCCCTTGGATGATCTCAAACCCGAAAGCGAGGACACAACCGTCCGCTATGGCCCGTTGGCCGGGGCGCTGGGCTTTCTGCTGCGGCTGGCGCAATTGCGCAGCTTTGCCGATTTCTTCCGGTCGTTCGAGGGGCAGGACATTCGCCCCGGAGAGCTGACCGTCCTTATGGTGCTGCACGAAAATCCCGGCATCCGGCAGGGTATGCTGGCGCGGGCGCTGTCGATCAAGCGCGCGCATATGACCAAGATGGTCCGCCAGATGGAAGAGGACGGGCTGATCCACCGCCGCGTGCCCGAAGACGACAAGCGTGCCATGGAACTGAACCTGACAGAGGCCGGGCGGGCGCGGGTGGCCGTTCTGGGGCCGATCCTCTCGGATCATGAATCGCGTGCCGCCTCGGGCTTGACTGACGCGGAAACCGCCGAGCTCAAACGGCTTTTGCGCAAGATGCTGGCGATCGGGGAAAGCGGCGCGGATTGACCGCGCCACCGGTCGCCCGACGGTCAGGTTTCCTTGCGGTCGTCGACAATGTTCATTTGTGCCTGACCGCTCTGGCCAAGGTCGACGGCGGCAAAAGCGCCGCCATGGCGCATCTGTGCCGGGTCGGTCGGGTCGCCCGGCCCCTCGGCGGCAAGGATCTCGGTCGCAAAGACCTCGGCGTTGTCCTTGGGGCGGTAGCCCAGGAAACGCGCCGCTGAATTGTCTACCGGCGCACGGTCATTGTCCGAAACGCCATAGACTACCGCAAAGCCCGTGGTCGGCGTGTCGATGGCGCGCGTCACCAGTTGCACAAGGTCATCATAGCTGAGCCAGGTGCCAAGGGCGCGCGCGCTGGTCACCTGGGCGCAGGACAGGATGCGCAGGCAGACCGATTCCAACCCGCGTTTTTCCCAGTACATCCGGCCCAGATCCTCGGCGAAACATTTGGCGAGGCCGTAGAACGTATCGGGCCGATGCGGCACGTCGGTGCCGATCCTTTCCTGCCGGGGGTACATGCCGACCGCGTGGATCGAACTGGCATAGACCACGCGGCGCAGACCCAGCCGGTGCGCGGCCTCCCAGACGTTGTAGGCGCCGATGATATTGGGGCCAAGGATCTGCTCGAACGGGGCCTCGTCCCCGATGGCGCCGAAATGCACCACCATGTCGGCCCCCTCCAGCACCTCCATCATGGCGTCCAGATCGGCAAGATCCGCGCGCATGTAGCGTTCGCCGGGGTAAAGCGTGCCGATCCCTTCGGCAAGATCGGTCGAGACCAGTTCCCCGGCCATGCGCGACAGCGGTTCGCGCAGGTAAGAGCCAAGCCGCCCGGCGGCCCCGGTCAGTACCAGTTTCTTCATGTCACAAGCCTTTCTGTCTGCGCCTCAGATCACGGCGCGTTCGATCATCGGACGGTTCTGCGCGATGCGCTCGAACCCGAAGGGGGTCAGGTCAAGACTGCGGTAGCCGCCATAGGTGATCCATTCCGACATGCCGCGGCCCATGGCCGGGCTCTGTTGCAACCCGTGGCCGGAAAATCCGTTCTGGAACAGCAGGTTGCCGATTGCCGGGTGCGGGCCAAGGATCGCGTTTTGATCCAGCGTGTTATAGGCGTAATGCCCGGCCCATTCCGTGACGATACGGATCGATTCAAAGGCCGGGATACGGGTGGCAAGGATCGGCCAGACGTGATCCTGCCAACGGTTGTGATCCATGGTGAAATCATCCGGCGCCACCGGCAGGTCCAGCTCTGGCGCGGCGCCCGCAAGATAGGTGGCCGGCCCGTCCTGCCGCACATGGACCCCTGAGGGGTCGATGGTCAGCGGCAGGTCCCGGTCCAGCGCGGTTTCCGCCGAAAAGACCCAGGTAAAGCGTTTGCGCGGTTCCACCGGGATTTCGATTCCCGCCATCGCGGCGGTGCGGGCCGCGCGCGGGCCGGATGCATTGACCACGGTGCCGCAGGCGATCTGCTCGCCCGAGGCCAGCGTCACATGGGTGATCCGGTCGCCTTCGCGCGTCATGCCCGTGACCTCGTTGGCCACGTATTCCACGCCCCGGTTACGGGCGGCCCGGCGGAACCAGTCGAACAGGATGCCGCCGTCCCAATAGCCTTCGTCCCGGGTGTTGATCGACCCCAGCAGGATGTCGTCCAACTGGTAAAAGGGATAACGCGCCGCGATGTCCGCCGGTGTCAGCAGTTCTGTTTCCGCGCCCTCCGCGCGCTGCATGTCCACGATGCTGCGCAGGTGATCGGCAAAGCCCGGATCGTCGGCAAGGTAGAGATAGCCGAAATTCTGCACGGACAGACGGGGCGCGCGGGCATCCCCGATCCGCTCTGGCAACTCCTTGATGAACGCGGCGGCGTATTGCGAAATCCGCACGTTCAACGGGTCGGAAAACTGCTGCCGCATGCATGAATTCGTATGCGCGGTCGAACACTTTTCGTAGCTGGGGTCGCGTTCCACCACCAGCACCGTGCCGTTGAAATCGGGGTTGTCCGACAGGAACCATGCGGTGGCCGACCCCATGATTGCGCCGCCGACGATGACCACGTCATAGCTGGATTTGGCGGGGTTCTTCGGGAAACCGGGTGTTGCCATCAGAGGATCTCTCCCAGCCGGGCACGGGCGAGGATCGCCTCGGCCTCGTCGCGGTCAAAGCCATAGCGGCGCGCGGCATGGTCCGGCGTGACATAGCCAAGCGCAATGTCGCGGATCAGCCGGTCCCGGTCGCGGTCTGCCGGGTTGCCATAGCCACCGCCGCCGGGAAAGGCCATGCGCACGCGCTGGCCTTCGGGCACGGCCTGACGGCCCTTGCCGCGCATGGCGGTGCCGTCCGACCGTTCGATCACCGTGGCACCGCCGGACGTGCCGCCGCGCCGCCCGCGCGCCGGATGATCCAGGCGGTCCAGCATGGCAGAGAAGTCAAAGGCATGGCCATCGCGCGCGCCGACCTCCATGTATTGACCCAGCCCGCCGCGGTGCTGACCCGCGCCGCCACTGTCGGGGCGCAGTTCCTTGCGCCAGATGATGACAGGCCCGGCCTGTTCGGTGGCCTCCACCGGCATGGTCATCACGCCCGAAGGGAAGGCCGTGGCGCTCATCCCGTCCAGCGCGGGCCGCGCGCCCGACCCGCCCGAATTGAAGGTCAAGACCTCGGCCCGCCGCGCGCCCTTTGCGCCGGGGGCCGGGCGGACCGACAGCTGAAAATTGCACAGACAGCCCGCGCCCTCGGCGGGCACCGTGCCGGGCAACAGCTTGTCCAGCGCGTCGTAAACCGTGTCGGGCACCATGTGGCCGATCACGTGGCGCAGCGCCACCGGCGCGGGAAAGGGGGCGTTGACGATGGTGCCCTCGGGGGCTGTCACCTCGAACGGGGCCAGCGAGGCGGCATTGTTCGGAATGTCCGGCGCAACGGCGCATTTCAGCGCGTAGCAGGCATAGGCCTTGGTATAGACCATGGGCACGTTGATTCCCTTGGGGTCGACGCCGCTGGTGCCGGTCCAGTCACACAGGATGCGGTCCCGTTCGATGCTCAGATGCACATGCAGGTCGATCGGCGTGGCATAGCCGTCGATCCTCATGTGGCCCTCGGCCTTGCCCGGTGCCAGCGCATTGATCCGTTCCAGCGTTGCGCTGCGCGAGTTGGTCAGGATGAAGTCCGAAATCCCCGACAGGTCGGTCAGGGCGAATTCCGCCATCATCTCCAGCAGGCGCCGCATGCCGATCTCGTTGCAGGCCGCCAGCGCGTGGATGTCGCCGACCAACTGGTCCGGTTCGCGCACGTTGCCCCGAATGATCGCCAGCAGCGTGCGGTCTACCGCGCCCCGTTCGGCAAATTTCATCACCGGCAGGTACAGGCCCTCTTCGTGGACGTCATTGGCATCCGCGCCAAAGCCGCGCCCGCCAATATCGGTCACATGGGCGGTGCAGGCGAAAAAGCCGATCAGCGTCTCGTTGCGAAAGACCGGCGTGACCACGGTGATGTCATGCTTGTGGCCGGTGCCCTCCCAAGGGTCGTTGGTCAGGTAAACATCGCCGGGAAACATGTTTTGCCGCCCGATGCGGCGGATGAAATGGCCCACGGCGTCGGCCATGGCGTTGACATGGCCGGGTGTGCCGGTCACCGCCTGCGCCAGCATCTGCCCGGCATCGTCATAGACCCCGGCAGACAGGTCGCCCGCCTCGCGGACCGAGGGCGAAAAGGCCGTGCGCACCAGCGCCTGCGCCTGTTCCTCGACGACCGAGATCAGCCGCGTCCACATCACCTGATAGGCCACTTGCGACGGTTCAGACATGAGCCTTCTCCCTTGTTTCGGCAGGGGCGGTTTGCGGCAGCCGCACGTCCAGCGTGCCATCTGCCAGAACGGCAACCTCGCGGCTGGCGGGGACGATCACCGTGGTTTCATCCTCTGTCACCAATGCCGGACCGGTCAGCCGAGCGCCCACGCCCATCTCCGCCCGGGCCACCACGCGCGCGGTCAGGCGCTGGCCCTGCGCGGGGTCGAACAGCGGTCGGGTGGCGCTGGTCTCGACCTCGGTCAGCGTTTCGGGCGGCGTCAGCTCGGCCGGGGTGGGGCGGGTGGTGAAGGCATTGACGGACCAGACGGTGATCTCGGCCTCCAGCCCTTCGACGGTGCGCCCGAACAGGGCGGTGTATTCCGCTTCGAACCGCGCTTGCAGCCGGGCGGCATCGGGCGCTTCCATATCCTCGGGCGGGACTGGCACCGGGATTTCCCAACCCTGACCCGCATAGCGCATGAAAACCTTGGCCTCTGCCGCGATCGGGGCTTTGGCATCACAGCTGCGGACAAAACTTTCCGCCTCGGCGCGCAGGTCGCGGAACAGCGCCCGCACCTCATCCGGGGCAAAGGCGCGCATCCGGGTAAAGACCGACCGCGTCGCCTCGAAGCTGAAGGGGGCGCGCAGGAACCCGATGGCCGAGCCGACACCCGCCCCCTGCGGCACAAGGCACCGCGCCACGCCCAGCTTTTCGCACAGGCGCGCGGCATGCAGGGGGGCAGCCCCGCCAAAGGCGATCATGGTGTAGTGCGACAGGTCCTCGCCGTTTTCCACCGCGTGAACCCGTGCCGCGTTTGCCATGTTTTCATCGACCACCTCGGCCAGTCCATAGGCGGCCTCTTCGGCCCCCATGTCCAGGGGGGCGCCCAGATGCGCGGCCAATGCCGCCTGCGCGCGGTCGGGCGACAGGGGGATCGACCCACCGGCGAAATTTTCCGGGTCCAGCTTGCCCAGCACAAGGTCCGCATCGGTCACGGCAGGTCTTTCGCCGCCGCGCCCATAGCAGGCGGGACCGGGTTCGGACCCGGCGCTTTCGGGGCCGACGCGGATCTGGTTCATGCCGTCCACATGCGCCAGCGATCCGCCGCCCGCGCCGATTTCCACCATGTCGATGACCGGGATCGAAATCGGCATGCCCGATCCTTTCTTGAACCGGTAGCTGCGCGCCACCTCGAACACCCGTGCCGTGCGCGGGGCGCGGTTCTTGATCAGGCAGATCTTGGCCGTGGTGCCGCCCATGTCGAAACTCAGCACCCGGTCCAGCCCGTGCCGTGCGGCGATTTCGGCGGCAAAGATCGCGCCGCCCGCCGGGCCGCTTTCGACCAGCCGCACCGGAAAGCGCGCGGCCATGTCCAGCGACAGGATGCCTCCGCCGGAATGCATCAGGAAAACCGGGCAATCGGCGCCCTCGGCGGCCAGCCGGTCCCTGAGCCGTCCAAGGTACGAGGCCATCAGAGGGCGGATATAGGCATTGGCGATGGTGGTGTTGAAACGCTCGTATTCCCGCATCTGGGGCGAGACCTCGGAGGACAGCGAGACATCCACGCCCGGCAGTTTCTCGGCCAGCACCTCGGCCACAAGGCGTTCATGCGCGTCATTTGCATAGGCGTGCAGCAGGCCCACCGCGACGCTTTCATAGCGACCGGCGCGCAGCGTGTCCGCCAGCGACTCGATCTCGGCCCGGTCCAGCGGGATCAGCACACCGCCATCCGCGTCCAGCCGTTCGCGCAGCGTATAGCGGCGGTTGCGCGGCAACAGCGGTTCCGGCAGCGTCAGGTTCAGGTCGTATTGTTCGAACCGGCTTTCGGTGCGCATTTCGATCACGTCGCGAAAACCCTCGGTGGTCACCAAAGCGGTGCGCGCGCCGCGCCGTTCAATCAGCGCATTGGTGGCCAGCGTCGTGCCATGGATCACCTGCGCGATCTCATCCGGCCCGATACCCGCCTGGGCGCAGACGCGGGCCATGCCAAGGGCGATGGCATCCTCGGGCGCGGCATAGGTGGTCAGAACCTTGGTCGATACCATCCCGGCGGGCGTTTCCAGCACGACATCGGTAAAGGTTCCGCCGATATCGACCCCAAGGCGGCAAGGCATCCCGGTCATCTGTCACTGTGCTCCTGTCGGTGATGCCGGGAAGCCTAGCGAGCGGGATCGATGCGATCCAATTATTTGATTACATCCAGAGGATAAGAATTATTGATCCTCTGCGGGCATCAGGCTGTCCTGCGACACCTGTCGCGCAATATCGGCGGCCAGCACCACAAAGCCCGGCGCGGTCGCGGCGTCATAGCGGGCGCGAAAGCGCAACGGGTCGGGCACCCATAGATAGCGCAGCGACATCAGTTTGCCCTCGGCCAGCGCGCCGCGCAGCATGACTTCGGGCAGGCAGGCCACGCCCAGCCCATCAAGCGTCATCTGCAAACAGGCGGCAAGGTTGGTCGAAGGCACCAGCCGCACGTCCACATCGGGGTGCGAGGCGAAATGGTCGCGCAGTTGTTCGTGCGGCAGGGTGCCCTTGGCATGAGCCAGAACCGGGTGCCGGGCAATCTGGTCCAGCGTCAGCGGGCGGCCATGCATTTTCAGACCTGGGGCGGCGACCCAGATCAACGGAAAGGCCCCAAGGTCCGCGCCGCCGGAAATCTGCCGCCCGAAAGGGCCGCTTTGCAACGTCAGGTCCAACCCGCGGCTGAACAGCGCCGGGGACAGGTTGGCCGACAGATCCACGGTCAGTTCGACCTCGATGGCGGGCAGCCGCGCCTTGAGCGCGCGCAGGAACGGCCCAAGCCAGCTGTGCACGATCATTTCGGTCACGCCCAGCCGCAGCACGCCTTCGTACAGCTGTTCTTCGCCGGCGGCGGCCAGGAAACCGTCCAGCGCCCCCAGCACTGCGCGGGCGCGCGGCAACAGCGTCCGCCCCGCCGGTGTCAGCCGCACCGACCCGGCATCGCGGTCGAACAGGCGCTGGCGCAGCAGCGACTCCAGCGCTGAAATCCGGGTCGAGATATTGGGTTGCGTGGTGTTCAGCCGCTCTGCCGCACGGCGAAAGCTGGACAGGTCGGCCACCTGAACAAAGGCTTCGAGTTGCTTGAGCGTGATCTGGGTCACGGGGCGGGCTCCGGTGATAGATGCGCCAGTGTCCCTGCTGCGGCATCCCGGCGCAAGCCGATGCCGCCGGGGAACCGCAGGGACCGCTTGACCGGATCGCGGTGCTGCGCCACTCTGCCCGTCGATGGTGACCGCGGATGCCCGCGGTCGAATAGGGAACGCGGTGCGGGGCAAGGCCCCAATCCCGCGACTGCCCCCGCAACTGTAAGCGGCGAGCCATCCCGAAAAGACCACTGGGCCGATCGGCCCGGGAAGGTTCGGGAGCGTGCCTTGACCCGCGAGTCAGGAGACCTGCCATCGCCGGTGCCACTTGGCGCCGAAGTCACTCAACCCGGGCGGGGTGCCCCGGTGTCGGCGTCGATCTTTCGGGTGCGCTGCACCTTCCCGATGGCTGATCCCGGTGTCCGTCCCCCATCTTGCGCGGAGGGCGCGATGACGATCGAAAAAGTGCTGACTCAATTGCAGGCACAGACCGAAACCCCGGAACGGGCGCGGGAACTGGCCAGCATGGCCTATATGCAATGGCTGGGCAGCCTGCCGGGCCACAGCAGTTACGAGTCGCAGGCCGTGCGGGCATGGCTGCGGGCGCAGCCTTTCGTCCAAACCGATCCGGCGGTGGCGGCCTTTTGCGCGCTGTTGCGGCAATCGCTGCAACGCCCCGGCCAGCCGCTGGACCTGCCTTTGCCGCGCCCGCAGCGGCGCGGCGGCGCGCGGCAGCGGCGGCTGTCGATCTGAAGGACGTTGCGCAGTGAATGCGCAGCCTACACCCCGTCGACCGGCGCGGCCGGAACGTCCGACCCGTTGTTGCCAAGGTGGACGGTCTGGGTGGGATAGGCGAACGCGACGCCAAGCTCTTCGGCAAGGGCGAGGATGTCGAGGATCAGCGCCTGTTGCGCGGCGATCTGCGCCTCGTAACTGAAGACGCGGAAATGGCCCCATAGCTCGATGTCGATGCTATGGGGTCCAAGGGTCTTGACGCCGATGGTCACGCTGTCGGTGTCAGCCTCGGGCTGGGCGGCATAGACTTCGCGCAGGCGTTCGACAAACCCCTGCAACCGGTCGCGCGGGGTCTGGTAGGTCAGTCCGATCTGCATCAGCACCCGCCGTTTCCGGCGGCTGCCCCAGTTGGAAATCACCTGATCCGACAGTTGCGCATTGGGCACAATCATCAAGGTGTCATCCAGCGTCCGCAGCCGCGTCGACCGCAGGCCCACCGTTTCGATCACCGCCAGCGTGCCCGCCGCCTCGACAAGGTCGCCCTTGCGGAACGGGCGGTCAGACAGAAGGATCGCGCCGCCGATGATGTTCGACACGGTTTCCCGTGCCGCAAAGGCCAGCGCGACGCCGCCGATCCCCAGCCCGGTCAGCACGCCTTCGTAAGGCAGGCCCGCCACATCGGCGCAGGCGATCACCGCCCCCACGACAATCAGCAGCTTGAGCAGCCCCTGCGCCAGCGACAGCACGATTTCATCCGTATAGGCCTGCGTCTGCGTCGCCCGCGCCATCAACGCCGCAAAAACCACCGAGATCACGCGATAGGCCAGCGCCGCCAGCGCAAAGATCAGCAGCACCGCCGACAGCGCCGACACCGGACCGAAGGCGCTGAGTGTCAGGCCCAGCCGTTCGCTGGCGTCAAGAAACAGAAGGGCCGCGGCCATCAGGCCCAGCGGCCCGGCCAATTGGCCAGCCACGTGGCCCAGTGCCCCTGTGGCCCCGTCCAGACGCCGCGACAGCCGCCAGCCCAGCGTCAGGGCCCCGCCCATCAGCACGAGGTATCCCGCCAGCCCCGCCCATTGCCACAGTTCCAGACCGAACAGTCGCTGTTGCAGCCATGCGCCTTTGGCCAGCACCGCCTTGCGGGTGGCAAAGAACTGCGACAGCGGTTCCGGCGCGCGCAGGCCCGGCGCCAGCGGCATCCTCTCCAGCGCGGTGTACAGCGCTGGCAGCATCTCCATCGTCTCACGCGAAAAGCGCCAGCGCCGTTCGATCAGCCGCCCGTCCTCGTCAAGGATGTCGGTCGGGGCGATGGTGATGCTGCCCAGCGGGTGCCTGTAATAGGTGTAGGGCAGGGGGCGTTCCGGATCGTCGGGGAGTTCCTGCCACGTGACAAAGCCGATGCGGTCAAGGCTCTGGCGCAGGTAATCCGCCATCAGCGCACCTTCGGCGCGGCGCAATTGCCTTGGCACATGGTCCAGATCCAGCGCCCGCATCGCCCGCGCGCCGCCCGCGCCGTCCCAGTCCCGGGTGCCCAGCAGGAAATCCATCATGACCATGCGCGGACTGCCAGCGCGGGCCTTTTCCAGTTCTTCCAGCGTTTCATGCCCGCGCGCCGCCACCAGCCGCGCCAGATCGGCCTGAAGCACCGCCGCGGGCGGCACCAGCAACTGCCATGTGCCATCCTCGGCCAGTTGAAAGAGCAACCGATAGCTGGCGCCGGTGCCTTCGGGGCCGATGTCGAACGCCAGTTCGGCACCGGGCTGCGCATCCGGGTCCGGGATCGGCGCATCCCACAGGCGAAAGGTCGAGATGTCGAGGATATGCCACAGCGCCCGCCGCCGCCGGTCCCGGTCGGAACTGTCGCCCTCGGGGGCCTCATAGGTCAGCAGGGGCGCAATCCAGCGAACCTGCCCCTCGCGCCCGTGGTACTGGGCGTCATTTGCGGCGGTCAGGATGCTGCGCAGCGTGGCCTGAGGGGTTTCGCCGCTGAACCAGTCGGGGCGTTGCAACTGTGCGATTTCGGCGCGGTGCCCGTTCCACCAGTCGCCGGTCCCGAACCGCCCGGCAAAGCTCTGTCCGTCCTGCGACAGGACAAAGATGAATCCGCCGCTTTTGTTGCCCTCGGTCCATGTGCCGCGCAGCACGCCGTTGTCCGTGGTGCCGGTCAGCCGCCCGTCGCCGGGCTGATAGGTGCCGCTGACCGTGCCGCCGCGCTGTTGCAGCAGGACAAAGGCCTCGCCCGTGGACCAATAGGTCTGCCAGTCGCCGGGCCAACCGCGCCCGTCGGGCTGGGCGGCCAGCATACGGGGCAGCAGGCTCAGCATGCAGAGGGTCAGCAGGGCCAGTATGATGCGGGGCAGGGGCATCGGGCTGTTCCTTTCGGAAGGGTCTGGAACAGCATAGGTTCAACCGGTGCCCCATCAAGCGCCGCGTCATTCCTGCCACCGCTGGCGTTGCCCGAAGTCATCGCCAGCGTGAGAACAGTCTGTTTCCACATAACTGTCGCGACTTGGCGTCAGTCCGTGTAGTCTGGCCGCGTTTCAGAGTGTGGCGTTTTTGTGGCGATCTCCGGGCAGAAACCTGTCCGGGCCGGGTATGCAGGCCCCCGGTGCGTTTGGCCTGCACGCAAGCGAAAGGCCATGGTCATGCCCCTGCCTGCCATCGACGGCGTCTTTACCGGCCCGCTTCGCATCGACATCGCCTTGCGTTTTGACGCGCTGGGCGGCGGAAACGCACAGCCTTTCGTGGCGCTTGGGGATGCGGCGGGCGGCGCGCGGCTGATCTTTGGCCAGTTGGGGGCCGGCGACGATTTGCTCTTTGCACTGGTGCAGGGCGGACAGAGCTACCGGCTGGTGGCCGAAGATTCGCTGGTGCCCGGAGAAACAGCCAGCTTCACCGCCGAGATCGATGCCAACGGGGTCATGACCCTGTCGAAAGAGGATCAGCCGCTGGCGCAGATGCAGGCCGAGGTGCCGGTGGCGCTGCCGCTGACCGATTTGACCGGCGCGGCCACGCCCTATGATGCGGCGGTGCTGGACCTGACCATCGAACCGCTCAGCCCGGCACCGCAGGGCGGCGACATGGCGATCGTCGCCCATACGGACGACGACCTGCTGTTCATGAACCCGTCGATTGCCGAAACCATCGCAGCGGGCGACCCGATGACCACGGTCTATCTGACGGCAGGGGATGCGGGCCGCGATGCCGCCTATTGGGAAGCGCGCGAAGCCGGGGCCAAGGCGGCCTATGCCCAGATGGCCGGATCCGATCCGGCGAACTGGATCGACGAGACCGTGACGCTGAACATCGACGGCAGCGCTTGGGAGGTGCAAAGCAGTTATCTGGCCGATGCGCCGCAGGTGCGGCTGTATTTCCTGCGTACCCCCGACGGGATCGACGGCGCGGGGACGGAACCCTATGGTTTTGGCAGTCTCGAACAACTGGCCGAAGGCGAGGTGGCGCAGGTGACCACCGTTGACGGCGCGCTGACCTATACAGCCCAAGACCTGACGCAGGTGCTGGCGGCGGTCATGGATCGCCACGCCCCGGACGAGGTGATGCTACAGGACGACAGCAGCGCCATCGAACACAGCGACCACGTGCATACCACCGAATTTGCCGAGACGGCGCTGGATCTCTACGGGCAGGACGTTCATGTCACGCATTTCGCGGGCTACGACAGCTGGGGCAGCGAAGAGAACCTGACCGCGGCGGAAACGGCATTGGTGACCAGTGTCTTTGAAACCTATGCCGCCTTCGATCCGCTGGTGACCGATGACAGCGGGGCCTTGCGCGAACCCTATACCGATTGGGTCCTGCGGGAATATGTGACCGAGCAATACAGCATCGTCGGGGGGGGGCGGGTGGATGGGCCACCGCCGGACACCGGCGGACCGCTTGATCCGGGGCCGGTCGATCCCGAACCGGTCGACCCGCCCGAGGACCCGCCCGAGGACCCGCCCGAGGACCCCGCGCCGCCCCCGGCGACGGCGGCCGATGCTTTCGGCTCGGGCGGGCTTTATGATCAGCTTCTGGGTGGGCTGACCGGCGCTTGGCAGCCGGCCGCACCCAGCCCGACCCCAACGCCGACACCAACACCGGCCCCGGAGCCAACCCCCACACCCACGCCCGTGCCTTCCGGCGATCCCTTTGCGGGTGGCGGCTTTTATGAACAGTTCATGTTGTCGAACCAGACCAAGTGGGACAGCACAGAGCCGCTGGACGAGGCCGAAGAAGATGACGTTTCCGACAGCGCGCTGATCTGATCGCGCCCCGCGCGCCGCGCCGAAAATCCCGCCGCTGACCGCGCCCGAATGGCGCAAAAAGTCCGACCTGCGCCCCGTCAACAGGGCCGTGGATGTCGCTTTCGGGACAAACTCTGGACAATACTGTCTAGAAACGCGCGCCCGCTCTGCCTAGGCTTGGTGAAAACGAATCCAGGGGAGCCCGTCATGAACACTCATTATCGCGTTGTCGTCATTGGTGGGGGCGTGGTCGGCACCTCCGTGCTCTACCACCTTGCCAAGTTCGGCTGGACAGATGTCTGCCTGCTGGAACGGTCGGTGCTGACGGCGGGATCGTCATGGCACGCGGCAGGCGGTTTCCACGCGCTGAACGCCGATCCGAACATGGCCGCGCTTCAGGCCTATACCATCGACCTCCTGACCGAGATCCAGGAAGAAAGCGGTCAGGACATCGGGTTGCACATGACCGGCGGTCTGACGCTGGCAGGCACGCCCGACCGCTGGGAATGGCTGCAATCGGCCTATCGCACCTTCCAGTCCATCGGCATCGAGGATTGCGAACTGGTCACCCCCGAAGAGGCACAGCGCCGCTGCCCGATCATGTCGACCGAGGGCATCCTTGGCGGCATGTGGGCCGACCGCGAGGGCTATCTTGACACCACCGGCACCGTGCACGCCTATGCCAAGGCCGCCAAGAAACGCGGTGCCAGCTATTTCGAACACACCAAGGTCGAAAGTCTGGAACAGACCGCGGATGGCTGGAAAGTCATCACCGACAAGGGCACCATCACCTGCGAACATGTGGTCAATGCCGCCGGTCTCTGGGCAAAGCAGGTGGGTCGCATGGCGGGCATCGAACTGCCGGTTTCGCCGCTGAAACACCACTATCTGATCACCGAGAACATCCCGGCCATCGAACAACTGGATTTCGAAGTGCCGATGACCGTCGACCTCGAGGGCTTTACCTATCTGCGGCAGGACCAGAAGGGCGTTCTGCTGGGCATCTACGAGATCGAGCACGAACATTGGGCCATGGATGGCGCGCCATGGGATTACGGGATGGAACTGTTCCAGGAACAGACCGACCGGATCGAAAAAGAGCTGATCTGCGGCTTTGAACGCTACCCTGTCTTGCAGGATGCGGGCATCAAGACATGGGTCAACGGGGCTTTCACCTTCTCGCCCGATGGCAACCCGCTGGTGGGGCCGGTGCGCGGCAAGCGCGGCTACTGGTCGGCCTGCGCGGTCATGGCGGGCTTCCTTCAGGGCGGCGGCGTCGGCAAGACGCTGGCGGAATGGATGATCCACGGCGAACCCGAAGCCGACGCATGGTCGATGGATGTGGCGCGCTATGGCGACTACGCCCAGAACAAGCGCTACATTCAGGAAACCACCGGCCAGTTCTATTCGCGCCGTTTCGTGATGACCTACCCGAACGAACAACTGCCCGCGGGCCGCGAGCTGAAAACCCCGCCCGCCTATACCGCCATGAGTGAGGCAGGCTGCAAATGGGGGGTCAGCTGGGATCTCGAAGTGCCGCTGTATTTCGCGCCGAAGGGGTTCGAGGAAACGCCGACGCTCAAACGTTCCAACGCCTTTGACATCGTGGGCGAAGAATGCCGCCACGTGCGTTCCAAGGTCGGCATGGTCGATATCTCGGGCTTTTCGCGGTTCGAAGTGTCCGGCCCCAACGCCGAAGCTTGGCTTGACCGTATCATGGCTTCGAAACTGCCGGCACCGGGCCGCGCCAGACTGGCCCCCATGCTGGAACCGGGCGGGCGGCTCAAGGGCGACCTGACCGTGTTCAACTGGGGCGACGGCACATGGTGGATCATGGGCAGCTACTACCTGCGCGAATGGCACATGCGCTGGTTCGAGGATCACATGGACGACGGCGTGACGATCCGCGACATGGGCGAAGAGATCTGCGGCTTTGCCCTGACCGGTCCGCGTTCGAAGGCGGTGATCGAAAAGCTCTGCCCAGCCGCTGCGGATCTGCCGTTCATGGGCTGCGCGCAACTGGACGTGGGCCTGTTCCGGGCACGGGTCGCGCGTATGTCGGTGGCCGGTGAGCTGGGGTACGAGATCAACGTGCGCTACGGCGACCACATCAAGCTGCGTGACCTGCTGCTGGAGGCGGGCGCCGATCAGGAGATCCGCGAATACGGTTTCAACGCCATGCTGTCGCTGCGGCTGGAAAAGAGCTTTGGCATCTGGTCGGCGGAATTTACCCAGGGCTACACGCCCGGCGAAACCGGCATGGATCGCTGGATTGCATGGGACAAGGGGGATTTCATCGGCAAAGAGGCCGCGCTGGCCGAAAAGGAAGCGGGGGCCAAGCGCCGCATCGTGACGCTGGAAGTCGAGGCCGCCGATGCGGATGCCAGCGGCTATGAACCGGTCTGGAAGGACGGCGAAAAGGTCGGCTTTATCACCTCGGGGGGCTATGGGCACACCATGGGCAAAAGCTATGCGCTGGCCATGCTCAACGCCGATGCCTGCGCCGAAGGCACCGACCTGTCGGTGCATGTGGTCGGCGTCGAACGCCCGGCCCGTGTGATCGCAGCCTCGCCCTATGATCCGCAGGGCAATGCCATGCGCGGCAAGCAGGTGACCGCGTGATGGCCACCCTGACCGAGAACACCGGCCGCCGCCGTCGCGGCAAGCGCGGCGGCGAGGCGCCGACCTCCAGGCGGCAGGTCAACTATCGCCAGTTGACCAACCCTTTCACCCCGCAGGTGGTTTTCTCCGAGGACCGCATCGCCGCGATCCATGAAACCGCCCTGCGCGTGCTGGAGGAACTGGGCATCAAGGTGCTGCTGCCCGAGGCGCGGCGCATCTATGAACAGGCGGGCTGTATCGTCGACGAAGACAGCCAGATGGTTCGCATCGGGCGCGACATCGTCGCGGCGGCGCTGACCACGGCGCCGCGCCGGTTCACGCTGAACGGCGGTGCGCCGGAACGGGCGCTGGACATGCAACTGGGCACGCTTGCGTTCCAGTCGGGCGCGGGTGCGCCCAACTGTTCCGACATGCTGCGCGGACGCCGCCCCGGCAGCCTGCGCGACGTCGAGGAGCTGACCAAGCTGGTGCAGAATTTCGACGCCATCCAGATGCTCTCGCCCGGGGTCGAACCGCAGGACATTCCCGTCCACCTGCGCCACTACGCCTTTACCCGCATGCAACTGGCGGTATCGGACAAGGTGCCCTTTGTCTTTTCCCGCGGCACGCCGCAGGTCATGGACGCCTTCGAGATGATCGCGGGCTTTCGCGGCCTCTCGGACGAGCAGTTCCTCCAGAACCCGCATTGCTACACGATCATCAACACCAACTCGCCGCGCCAGATCGACATTCCCATGGCGCAGGGGCTGATCGACTTTGCCCGCAACGGACAGCCGTCGGTGGTCACGCCCTTCTGCCTGATGGGGGCCATGGCGCCGGTGACGGTGGCGGGGGCGGTGACGCTCTCTCATGCCGAGGCGATGGCGGGCATCACGCTGACCCAGTTGACCAAACCCGGCGCGCCGGTCTGTTACGGGGCCTTTGCCTCGAACGTGGACATGAAAAGCGGCGCACCGGCCTTTGGCACGCCGGAACAGGTCAAGGCCAGCCTTGCCTCGGGCCAGTTGGCGCGGCTGGTCGGTCTGCCGTGGCGCAACGCCGCCGGCTGTGCCGCCAATACCAATGATGCGCAGGCCGCACATGAGACCGAGATCAGCACATGGGGCGCGCTGATGTCGGGGGCGACCATTATTATCCATGCCGCGGGCTGGATCGAAGGTGGTCTGACGGTGAACTATGAAAAGTTCATCACCGACATGGAAATGGTTCAGGTCATGGCCGAACTGTGCGCCGAAACCCCTTCGGAAGACACGGAAATCGCCTTTGACGCCTTGGCCGAGGTGCAGCCGGGCGGGCATTTCTTCGGCTGTGCCCACACGATGGACCGCTATTCTACCGCCTTTTACGAACCGATCGTGGCGGACTGGTCGAACTTTGGCACATGGACGGAACGCGGCGGGCTGGATGCCAACGACCGGGCGCAGAAACTGTGGCAGCAGATCCTTGCAGACCACAAGGCGCCCGCCAATGTCACCGGCGACAGGCTGGCCGCGCTGGATGCCTTCATCGACAAGCGCACCGCCCAAGGTGGCGCCGCGCCGGCCGACTGATGCGGCGTTCGGGCAACCACTTGGCCCCGGCAGCGGGGCGCGCCGCAGGGGGAGAGGCAGCATGACCACGGATGCGGCCTCTTCCGACCTGCCCGGAAACACCAAGGTCACGCGCGAGGATTGGCTGAACACCGCGATGGATCTGCTCATCAGCGATGGCGTGCAATCGGTCAAGGTGCTGACCGTCGGAGCGCGGCTGGGCGTGTCGCGGTCCTCGTTCTACTGGTATTTCCAAAGCCGTCAGGACCTGCTGGATCAACTGCTGACGGAATGGGAAAAGACCAACACCGGGGTGATGATCCGCCATTCCGAAATGGCGGCGCCGACGATCACCGCGGCGCTCAACAACTTCTTTCGCTGCGTGATCGACCCGGCGGGCTTCAATCACCGGCTGGATTTCGCGGTGCGCGAATGGGCGCGCCGCGATGACACCGTCCGGCAGGCGGTCGACCGGTCGGACCGCGCCCGGCAAGAGGCCATCGCCCGCATGTTCCAGCGCCACGGCTATGCCCCGGCCGAAGCCGACATCCGCGCCCGTGTCCTCTATTACCAGCAGATCGGCTATTACGCGCTCGAACTGGCCGAAACGCTGGAGGACCGGCTGTCGCGGGTCGAGGGCTATCTTTACTGCTTTACCGGCGTTCACCCGTCCCCGGATGAGGTCGAGGCCTTTGCCCGCATCGCACGGAGCCTTGCCAGATGACCCGATACACCGCCCTTGGACTGGCCCGCGAAGGGCTGCGCGGCCACCGCGGCTGGCGTCCGGCCTGGCCCAAAGCCCAGCCGCAGGCGGCCTATGACGCGGTGGTGATCGGCGGCGGCGGTCACGGGCTGGCCACCGCCTATTACCTTGCCCGGATGCATGGCGTGAAACGGGTTGCCGTGCTGGAAAAGGGCTGGATCGGCGGCGGCAACACCGGCCGCAACACCACCGTGATCCGGTCCAACTATTTCTACCCCGAAAGCGTGGCGCTTTATGATCTTGCTCTGCGGCTCTACGAGGGGCTGTCCAAAGAGCTGAATTACAACGTCATGCTGTCACAGCGCGGCATGCTGATCGCAGCGCATACGCCGATGCAGATGGAAATCTGCGCCCGGATAGCAAATGCCATGAAACTGAACGGCGTGGACGGTGACCTGATGGGGCCCGAAGAGGCCCGCGCCCGGCTGCCCTTGCTCAACCACGCGCCGGATGCGCGGTATCACTGCCTTGGCGGCGTCTGGCAGGGGCGCGCCGGGATCGCGCGCCACGATGCGGTGGCATGGGGCTATGCCCGCGCCGCCAGCGCGCTGGGCGTCGACATCATCGAAGGCATCACCGTCACCGGGATCACCACGCAGGGCGGGCGCGTCACCGGCGTCGAAACCGACCGCGGCGCCATCGCCTGCGACCGGTTGGGCGTCGCGGCGGCGGGGGCCACGCCGGGGCTTGTCGCACCGCTGGGCGTGCGCCTGCCGATCCATGACTATGCCTTGCAGGCCTTTGTGTCCGAACCGGTAAAACCGGTTCTGGACACGGTGCTGCTGTATCTGGGCACCGGAACCTATGTCAGCCAGTCCGACAAGGGCGAACTGGTCTTTGGCGGCGGGCTGGACCGGGTTCCGACCCATGGCCAGAAAGGCAACCTGCCGGTGCAGGAAAGCATCGTTTCGGGCCTGCTCGAAATGTTCCCGGCCTTCGGGCAGCTCAAACTCTTGCGGCAATGGGGCGGCGTGGTGGACGTGGTGCCCGACAGTTCGCCGATCCTCGGCCCGGTCGGCCCCGAGGGGCTGTTCGTCAACTGTGGCTGGGGCACCGGCGGTTTCAAGGCGATCCCGGCCGGCGGCTGGCTGATGGCACATATGCTGGCCACCGGCGACCACCATGAAATCTCGCGCCCCTTCGATCTGGACCGGTTCGAAACCGGGCGCCTGATCGACGAGGCCGCCGGCTCGGGGATCGCACATTGACCGGACCCGCGCCGATACCCGCCGACGGAAGTCCGGTAAAACGCCCCTGTTTCTTCTTGGCGCAAATACCTCCGGGGGTCCGGGGGCAGAGCCCCCGGCGGTCCGCCTCGGACCGTCGCCGTCCAAAGGAGTGAACCGATGCAACGCTTCCCCTGTCCCTTCTGCGGTCTTCGCGACGAGACCGAGTTTCACTTTGCCGCCGAGGCGGGCAAGCACCGCCCCGAACCGGCGCCCGGGGTCGATGACGCAAGCTGGGCGGATTACCTCTATGCCGCCGATGCACCCAAGGGCCCCTCGCGGGAGGTCTGGGTCCACCTGACCTGTGGCGAATTTTTCGTGATGACGCGCGACACGGTCACGCGCGAAGTGCTGGACAGCGCGGCCCTGCCGGGACGCGGGGAGGGCGTGGCATGAGCGGTTGGCGGCATCCTGAACTGGGACAGATCGACCGGGCACAGCCGCTCTCGTTCCGCTTTGATGGCGCGACGGTCGGGGGCTACGCGGGCGATACACTGGCCTCGGCGCTGCTGGCCTCGGGGCGGCGGGTGATCGGGCGCAGTTTCAAGTACCACCGCCCGCGCGGTCTGTGGGGGATGGGGGGCGAAGAACCCAATGCGCTGTTCGATGTCACGCTGGACGGCGTCACCACGCCCAATGCCCGCGCGACGCTGACGCCCCTGCGCGACGGCATGGCGCTGGCGTCGGTCAATGCGCCGGGCGGGGCGGCGCGCGATCCGCTGCGCCTGCTGGACCTTGCCCAGCGGTTCCTGCCTGCGGGGTTTTATTACAAGACCTTCATCGCCGGCGGCTGGATGCGCTACGAACCGATGATCCGGCGCATGGCCGGGCTTGGGCGTCTGGATCCGGGCAACCGGCCCGCCGCAGCGACGGTCCAGCGCACGGCGGACTGTGACCTGCTGGTGATCGGCGCGGGGCCAGCCGGGCTGGCGGCGGCGCGCGCGGCGGCGTCACAGGGGCGCGCCGTCTGGCTGGTGGACGAAGCGGCCCGACCGGGCGGCAGCCTGCGCTGGCGCGGGGGGCAGATCGACGGCGGACCATGGCAGGAGTTTCAGGCCGACACCCTTCGGCGGATCGAGGCCGCCGGGGGCCGCGTACTGACCGACACGACGCTTTGGGGCGCCTTCGATCACGGAATGTTCGCCGCTTGGCAACGCGGCTCTCATGACACCCACTGGCGCATCCGGGCCAAGTCGGTCGTGCTGGCGGCGGGCGCGCTGGAACGGCCCTTGTGGTTTGCCAACAACGATTTGCCCGGCATCCTCTCAGCCGAGGCGGCGCTGCATCACCTTATGCTTTATGGCGCGGTGGCGGGGCGGCGGATCGTTCTGGGCACCGCCAATGACGGCAGTTACCCGGTGGCCGGGGCATTGGCGCAGGCGGGCTGCCGGGTGATCCTTCTGGACGCCCGGAACGAAGGCCCGGACGCGCCCGAAGGGGTCGAACTGCGCCGCGGCGTGGCCATCGAAGCGGCCCGGGGGGCTGGATCGCTGGGGGCGGTGGTGGCCGGTGGCCAGCATATCGATGCCGATACGGCGCTGGTCTCGGGCGGTTACACGCCCAGCGTTCACCTGCATTGTCAGGCGGGCGGCAAGCTGGACTGGGACGCGCGGCGCGATGCCTTGCTGCCGCGCCCGGGCAGCTCGGCGCTGGTTCCGGCAGGGGCGGCCAACGGTGCCTTTGGTCTGGCCCAGGCGCTGGCGCAGGGCCATGCGGCGGGCGGCGGCACGGGGGCGGCACCCAATGCGGCGGGGGCGGTCTGGTCGCTGGCGCCCATGCGCCCCGATCCCAAGGGCAAGGGCCGCGTCTGGATCGACCCGCAAAACGATGTCACGCTCAAGGATGTGCGCATCGCCGCGCAAGAGGGCTATCGCAGCGTCGAACACCTCAAACGCTATACCACGCTGGGCATGGCCACCGATCAGGGGCGGTCGTCGAACTTTGCCGGTCTGGCGGCCATGTCGGAACTGACCGGGCGCAGCATACCCGAAACCGGCACAACCACCTATCGCCCGCCCTTTACCCCGGTGCCGCTGACGGCGCTGGGCGGACTGCGGCGCGGCGCGTTGTTCAACCCGGTAAAGCGTCTGGCGCTGGAACCGGAACACGCGGCACTGGGCGCGCGGTTCGGAGATTACGGCGGCTGGCGGCGTCCGGCGGTTTACAGCGACGTGCAGGCCGAGGCCAAAGGCGCGCGCGAGACGCTGGGCATCTACGATGCCTCGCCGCTGGGCAAGATCGAGGTCACCGGACCGGGGGCGGCGGCGCTGCTGGATTTCTGTGGCTACATGCGCATGTCGACGCTGCAACCGGGGCGCGCGCGCTATGGGTTCATGCTGGGGGAAACCGGCGTGGTGGCCGATGACGGCGTGGTGCTGCGGCTGGACGAAACCCGCTATATCCTCTCGGCCTCGTCCGGTCATGTGGACCACGCGCGGATGATCCTCGAAGAGGCGCGGCAGGATATTTTCGACCCCTCGCAGGTTTATCTGCATGACACGACCGCGCATTGGGTGACCTTGTCGGTGACCGGCCCCGCCGCGCGCAAGGCGCTGGCCGCCGCGGATTTTCCCCAAGAGGTCACCGGCCTTGGGCATATGCGGGTGGTCGAAACCCGCTGGCAGGGCGTGCCTCTGCGCGCCGCGCGGGTCAGCTTTACCGGCGATGCCAGCTGGGAGCTATCGGTGCCCGCGCGCCATGGCGCGGCCTTGATGGCGGCGGTCGATGCTGCGCGCGCCGGGGCAGGCGGGCATTGGATCGGGCTGGAGGCGGTCATGATCCTGCGCGCCGAGAAAGGCTATATCCTCGTGGGAAAGGATACCGACGGCATCACCCTGCCGCAGGATCTGGGCTGGGCCGGGCCGCGCAACAAGCGACAGGACGAATATTATGGTCGCCGGTCGCTGTTCACCCCCGAGGCAAGCCGCCCGGACCGTCGCCAGCTTGTCGGGCTGGAGGTCGAGGGCCCGCCGCTGCCCACAGGCGCGCATCTGGTGCCGCTGGAAGGGCCGCGCCGGTCGCTGGGCTTTGTCACCTCGTCCTATCACAGCCCGGTGCTGAACCGGCCCGTGGCGTTGGCGCTCGTCGAGGGCGGGCAGGCGCTCATGGGCGAGGCGCTGGGCGTCTTCCATCTTGGCGAAACCCGCAGCGCGCGGATCGCCGGGCCTTGTGCCTTCGACCCGGAGGGAACCCGCCTTGCCGACTGATCTGCCGCCCGATGACAGCGATCTCTGGACGACACCCACGCCTTTGCCGGGGCGCACGATCGAGGGTGAGGGTCTGTTGATCACCTGCCTGCCGCCAACCGGGGCGACGCTGATTTCGGGGGATCTTGACGCGGCGATCACGGCGCTGGCCCCCGGCGCGCCGCTGCTGGGTCTGCTGGCACCGCGCCCGGTGGCGCCTTTTGCCCTGCGCATCGCCCGTGACCGGGCGCTGCTGATCACGCCTGATGTGCTGGATGCCGCGCCGGGATGGCATGAGCGCTATGCGCTCAGCCCGGCGGATGATCTCTATCTCTGTCTTGCCATCGAAGGGGCGCGCAGCGCGCAGCTTTTGTCGGCCTGTCTGTCTGCCTCTGGCGGCAGCCCTTCGGCGGCGGTCCCGTTTGGAGGGCACGCCTGTCTGGTGCTGGCCCGCGAAACCGGGGCCGATGTCTGGGTGCCGCGCCCCGAGGCGGCGGCGCTTTGGTTGTGCCTGTCACGGTTGATCGCCGCCGGGTCCTGACCCCCGACGCGCAATTCCCTGCCGACCCCGCGTGAAAGTGACTCGGGGGCGCAATTTGCCTCTTTGCGCCAGAGTCACATGTTATAGGGTAGAGGCATGGGGCAAAGGCTAGATCTTCCAATGCGGGCCAATTGGCACCGCCGATCCGAACCGGGCGCTTGCAGGGGCACGGCACGGGGCCGTGGCCTGCTGCGCGGAGTGGCTTTCACCGCGCTGACCGGCATCTTTCTGGCCATGCCGTTCCCGGCCAAGAGCTTTGACAGCGTCAATTTCAGCATTGCCGGTCCCAAGGAGGACGAGCTGAAGAAAACGCTGCGTTCGGTGTCGATCCTTGCCCAGCTGGAAGGCGAACAGGATCAGCTCCCGCAGGACATCCTTGCCGCCGCGCAGGGCGATTATGCCCGCATCGTCGAGGCGCTTTATGCGCAGGGCTATTATTCGGCGGTGGTGCGCATCACCATCGACGGGCGCGAGGCGGCGACCATTCCGCCGTTTTCCGCCCCTGACCGCATCGACAAGGTCATGGTCCGTGTCGAACCCGGGCGGGTCTTTCGCTTTGGCAGGACCGATGTCGCGCCGCTGAACAAACGCACCGCGGTGCCCGAAGGCTTTGCCCCCGGTCAACCGGCGCGCGCCACCGTGGTGCGTGACACGGCACAGGCGGCGATACAGGGCTGGCGCGAGGCAGGCTATGCCAAGGCGACGATTGCCGACCAATCCATCACCGCCCGCCACACGGCGGCGGAACTGGACGTGGCGCTGGCCGTGGCCAAGGGCCGCCAGTTCCGTTTTGGCGACGTGCGGGTGACCACCGACAGCGCGGTGCGCGACGCGCGCATCCGCCAGATTGCCGGTATCCCTCGGGGCGCGGTCTTTGACCCGGTCGAGGTCGAGGACGCGGCGCAGCGGTTGCGCGCCACTGGCACCTTTCGCTCGGTGACCGTGACCGAGGCCGAAGAGGGCGGGCCGGACGATACGCTGGACGTTCTGATCGAAGTCACCGACCGCAAGCCACGCCGTTTTGGCTTTGGTGCCGAACTGTCCTCCTCGGATGGGGTGACGCTGTCGGGCTTCTGGCTGCATCGCAACCTGTTTGGCGGGGCCGAACGGCTGCGGATCGAAGGCGAGGCCACGCAACTGGGCGGCGCGGGGATGAAACCCGATTACGGCATCAACGCGCGGTTCGAGAAATCGGCGGTCTATGGCGCGGACACGATGTTTTATGCCACCACCGGGCTGAGCTACGACGACGAACCCGATTACATCGACCAGAAATTCTCGTTCGGGATCGGCATCAACCGTGAGTTTTCCAAGCAGGTCTCCGGCGAACTCGGCATCGCTTTCAGCCGGTCCAAGATCACCGATCTGTATCTGCCGGGCGATCCGACCCGGACGCTGACACTGTTGTCGCTGCCGACGGCGGTCACCATCGACCGGCGCGACGATCCGCTGAACGCGACCGAAGGGCTGTACCTGCGCGCCGAACTGGAACCCTTTACGCTGATCAGCGGCGGCGATGGCGGGGCGCGGTATGCCTTTGACCTGCGCGGCTATCGGGCCTTTGGCGCGGATGAGTCGCTGGTTCTGGCGGGGCGGTTGCAACTGGCCGGGCTGTTCGGCCCGGGGGCGGCGGATGCGCCGCCTGATTTCCTGCTGTATTCCGGCGGCGGCGGCACCGTGCGCGGCCAGCCTTATCAATCGCTGGACGTGGATTATTCCGGCACCCGCCTTGGCGGGCGCAGCTTCATGGGGCTTTCGACAGAGCTGCGCTATAATGTGACCGACACCATCGGTGTCGTGGGGTTTGCCGACGCGGGTTATGTCGGCGCGGAAAGCTTCGTGGACGGATCCGGGGACTGGCACGCGGGCGCGGGGATCGGCCTGCGCTATGACACGCCGGTCGGGCCGATCCGCTTTGACGTGGCCGGACCGGTGGCAGGTGACACCGGCGACGGCATACAGATCTATATCGGGATCGGGCAGGCATTCTGATGCGGTTTTTCAGGTTCTTCGTGGTGCTGGTGCTTTGGCCGCTGGCGGCTTTGGCACAGGATGACGACCGGGGGTATATCCAGGGTCTGCTGGAGGATGCGCTGTCAGACGCGGGGCGCGAGGTGCGGATCGAAGGCTTTGCCGGGGCGCTCAGCTCTCGCGCCACGATCCAGCGCATCACCATCGCCGATGAGGACGGCGTCTGGCTGACCGCATCGGATATCGCGATGACATGGACCCGCACGGCGCTGGTGCGCGGCGCGGTCGAAATCGACGAGATCTCGGTCGGGCGGATCGAGATGCCGCGCCTGCCGGTGCCGCTGGCCTCGGATACGCCGCCCGCACCCGAGGCGCGCAGCCCGTTCAAGCTGCCGGAATTGCCGGTGTCGCTGCGGCTGGCGGATCTGGACCTGCGCGAAGTGGCGCTGGGCGCGCCGGTTGCGACCGAGGACCTGGTCCTGCGGGTTACGGGCAATGCGCAACTGTCAGGGGGGGAGGGCAACGCCGAACTGCGGGTGCAGCGGCTGGATGCGGGCGGTGATCTGAAACTTGCGGGCTCTTACAGCAACACCTCGCGCGTGCTGGTGCTGGACAGCAGTTTCGAGGAACCGGCGGGCGGGCTGATCGTGCGCAAGCTGGGCCTGCCGGGGGAACCGTCGGTGGCGCTGACCCTGACAGGCAATGCGCCGGTCGATGATTTCGCAGCCGACCTGCGGCTGTCGTCCGACGGGCGCGAGCGGTTGGCGGGTCAGGTGGTGCTGCGCGCCGATGGCGATACCGAGACACAGCGCGTTTCGCTGGACATCGGCGGCGATCTTGCGCCGCTGCTGGCCCCCGCCTACCGCGAGTTCCTTGGCGATGACATCGCGCTTAAGGCCGAAGCGACGCGCGCAGCGGACGGGGCGCTGACCTTGCAGGACCTGCGGCTCAGCGCCGAGGCGCTGCTGCTGACCGGGTCGGCGGCGATCGGCGGCGATGGCTGGCCGCAGCGGCTGGCGCTGGAAGGGCAGATCACCCCGCCCGAAGGCAATGAGGTGCTGCTGCCGCTGCCGGGGCAAAAAATCTATGTTTCAGGCGCGACGCTGGAGGGTAAGTTCGACGCAGCCGAGGGCAATGGCTGGGCGTTGAGCCTGCAAGGGCAGGGGATCGCAACAGAGGCGGGCCGCGCCGACCGGCTGATCCTGAGCGGCGTGGGCGAGATCGACCGCGACCGCACCCGCGTGACAGGCGACCTGATGCTGGCGGCAGGCGGGCTGGCGCTGGCTGATCCGGCGCTGGCCGAGGCGGTAGGCACCGCGTTGCGCGGCGCCCTGTCGGTGGATTGGCAACCGGGCGCGCCGCTGTCGCTGAGCGGTTTGGACCTGTCGGGCAGCGACTATGGGCTGACCGGTGCGGTGACCGTGACCGGGGCCGAAGATCTGAACCCGCGCATCACCCCTGACATCCGCCTTGCGGCAGAGGATCTGTCGCGTTTTGCAGCCCTGTCGGGCGTGGCGCTACGGGGCGCCGCCGACCTGTCGGTCAGCGGCGCGGTTCTGCCTGTGACAGGCGGATTCGATCTTGTCCTTGATGGCACGACGCGCGGTCTGGCCACCGGGATTGCCCAGCTTGACCCGCTGATTGCGGGCGCGGGCAGCCTGCAACTCGAGGCGGTGCGCGACGAAAACGGCCTGCGGGCGGAAAAGCTCTTGCTGGTCACACCCGAGGCGCGGATCGAAGGCGGCGGTACGCTGGCGACCGGCGCCAGCAGCCTGCGGGCCGAGGCGCGCATTCGCGAAACCGCCCTTGTGCTGCCGGATCTGTCGGGGCCGACCGCATTGACCTTGCGCGCGGATCAGGCGGGCGACCTTTGGACATTGAACGCAGATGGCACGCTGGCCGAAGCCGGGCGGCTGATCTACGCGGGCACGGTCGATCTTGGCCCCGATGTGCCGGTTGCGGCCGGGCGGCTGGAGGCGACCTTGGGCCGGCTTTCGGCCTTTTCCGGCGTGGCCGGGCGGCGGCTGGGCGGTTCGGCGGAACTGGTCCTGAACGGCGAGGCGGGGATCGACGGGGCGGATTTCAGCCTGAGCGCCGAGGGGCGCGTCACCGATCTGCGGCTGGACATGGCCGAGATCGACCCGCTTCTGGTCGGGCGCACGGCGTTGAGCGTCACCGCCTCGCGCAGCGGCAACGGGCCGATCCGCTTTGATCCGCTGTTGCTGGACGGGGTGCTGGACGCGCGGTTCACCGGCACGGTGGACCCGGGCGGTGTGAACGGGCCGCAGGTGGACGGACGGCTGACGGCGGACATGGCCTCGCTTACGCCGCTGTCGCGGCTGAGCGGGCAGGCGCTGCGCGGCGCTGCACAGATCGAGGCCGAGGCGCGCGGCGGTGTGCTGCAAGGGCCGTTGAGCCTGACAGCGGTGCTGCGCGGGCAGGGGCTGGGCATCGGGCAGGCCAGTGTCGACCCGCTGATCGCGGGCAGCACGCGGCTGGACCTGAACGTGACGCGGCTGGACGACGGGGCCTACCGGATCGGGGAGGCCAAGCTGGATTCCAGCGGCATCGACGCAAGGATCACCGGCAGTTACGGCCCGGCGGAGGCCGCCGATCTGAACCTGGTGGTCGCCTTGGCGAATATTGGCAGCCTTGTCCCCGAGGTGGCCGGACCGGCGCAGGTGACCGGCACCGCGCGGCGGGATGGCGGACCGTGGCAACTGTCTCTGGACGGCAGTGGCCCGGCGGGCATCGGGGCGCGGGTGCGCGGCTCGGCCGCTGCGGATTTCAGCCGGTTCGATCTTGCGCTGAACGGATCGGCCCCGCTGTCGTTGGCGAACCGACGGCTTGCGCCGCAGGTGATCAACGGGGTTGTGACCTTTGACCTTGGGCTGAGCGGCCCGCCGGCGCTGTCCTCGCTGTCGGGGGTGGTGTCGACCAATGGTGCCCGCTTTGCCGCACCGGCGCAAAACATCGTGCTGGGCGGGCTGGGCGGACAGATTCGCCTGTCGGGCGGGCGCGCCGATGTGTCTATGTCCGGCCAGCTGGACAGTGGCGGTTCGGTCGCGCTGGATGGTCCGGTGACGCTGTCGGCACCTTACAATGGCAATCTGGTGCTGCGCCTGCGCAACACGGTGGTGCGCCAACCTGACCTGTTCGAGACCACCGCCAACGGCGAAATCAGAATCGACGGTCCGCTGGCGGGTGGGGCGCGGATCGGCGGCACCGTCGATCTGGGCACGGTCGAGGCGCGCATCCCCAACATCGGTGCCAGTTATTCGGCGCTGGACGGGCTGCGCCATCAGGGGATGCCGCAGGACGTGGCCCTGACGCTGGCCTATGCGGGTATGGACAAGGCGGCGGATGCGGGCGGCGGGACGGCCTCGCCCTATCCGCTGGACCTGACGGTGCGGGCGACGAACCGGATCTTTGTGCGTGGTCGGGGGCTGGACGCGGAACTGGGCGGCAGCCTGCGGCTGCGCGGGTCGACCTCGGACATCGTACCGGTGGGGCAGTTCGACCTGATCCGGGGGCGGCTGGACCTGCTGGGCCGGCGGCTGGACCTGACCGAGGGCGCCGTGTTTCTGCGCGGCAGCTTTGACCCGGTGGTGCGCTTTGTCGCGACGACACGGGTGGAGGATACCGACATCACCATCACCATCGAGGGGCCGGCTTCGTCCCCGGAACTGACCGTGGGATCGGTGCCGGACCTGCCGCAGGACGAGGCGCTGTCCTTTTTCCTGTTCGGCAAGTCGGTGACGAACCTGTCGGCCTTGCAGGCGGTGCAACTGGCCTCGGCGATCCGGACGTTGTCGGGCAAGGGCGGTCTGGGCCTGACCGAAAGCCTGCGCAGCGGGCTGGGCGTGTCGGAACTGGACATCGGCACGGCAGATGACGGCACGGCGCAGGCGCGCGTCGGGGCCTATATCGGCAAGAACATCTACAGCGATGTCAGCGTGGATGCGAAGGGTAAGACCGAGATCAACCTGAACCTCAACGTGACCTCGGACGTGACGGTGCGGGGACGGCTGGGATCGGACGGGTCCAGCGGCATCGGCGTCTTTTTTGAACGCGATTACTGAACCGCGGCTGTCGGGACGGGACTGGTTGCGGCTGCGCCGCAACATGCGCCCGCCCGCCAACCCGCGGGGACCGCGCGCCAGCAGCTGCGCCCGCCAATGGCCTTGGGCCGGGCGGGTCTGCGCTGTCTTTTCTGGTGTAAAGGCTGAAAACGGCGGCCGCCGGACGGATCGCTGTGCCGGGGTGCCATTCCCGGCCCGCAAGGGGCGTCGCCCCCATGGTCTGCGCAGATCAAAGGGCCCCCGAACGGGGTGATGATCCGGTTTTCAGTGCTAGCGCGGGGAAAGATGCCGCCCGTGGGTTGACGAAAGATAAGCGCAGCGTGCGGTGGGGGAGAATAAGGCGGGGCCGGGATCAACGCGCCCAATAAAAGGCCTGTGTCAGCACCCGGTCCGCGTTTTCGCGGATCACGGGACCATGGGCCATGACAAGTTGCCGAACCGGCCAGCCGCGCACCCGAGCGATGGCGGCGCGCAGGGCGCGACGGTCCCGAAAGGCGATGCGGAACTTGCGCGGCACGGATGGGGTGGCCCCTGTCATCCGGTCGGCCCGGGCCACCGCCGCGCGCCAGCCGCGATTCATCGTGCTGGGCAGTTGCTGCACGATGTCGGTGAAGATCACCGTGCCGCTGGGGCGGTGAAAGAACACGGTTTCCGTCGTGAGGCGGTTGCCGGAAAAGACCTGTTGTTCGATGCAGTCCTGCCAATCGGGGGCGGGGGCCGGCTCCAGCTCGAAATCCACCACGACGCCGGGGCATTTCATCGCCACGCCGGGCGCGGCATGGACCTGTGCGGTCGGATGGGCAGAGGACCAGTCAGAGAGATAAAGATGATGCAGGTCGTTGGGCGCGACGATGTGCCGGACGGGACCAAGCGCGTCCAGTTCGCGGGCCAGCTCGGCCTCTCGTTCGATCGGGGAATGCAGCCACAGCCCGCCGTCCGACAACCGCGCGACGCACATGCGTGTGGGAAAGGCAAAACCGGCAGCACCCTGCACCGGGGGGCCTTCGACGGTCCAGAGATCCTGTCCAAGCGGAATGAGGCGGGGCATGGCAACCTGTGCAGACCGGGGCTGTGCCAAGCCTAGGCCGCCGGTGCCGGCAGTTCAACGGGGCATTCCAACGGCTTGTCCGCAAATGCAAAGGGCCGCCATTGTCGGCGGCCCCTGTTCCGTGGTGCGGAGCGGATCAGATGGCGGCCAGTTCGCCTTCGAGGTCGCCCATTTCGGTGCCGCCCGACATCAGGCGGCGCATTTCCGAGTCGCTGATCTCTTCGGACCGGCCCGCGCCGATGACCTGCCCAAGCGCGAGGAAGGTAAAGCGATCGCCCACGAGGCGCGAGTGGATCTCGTTATGGGTGATAAAGATGATCGCGATGTCGCCGCGTTTCTTGACCCGCTTGATGGTCTTGAGCACTTCCATCTGCTGTTTCTGACCCAGAGCCGAGGTTGGTTCGTCAAGGATCAGCACCTTGGCACCGAAATAGATGGCGCGGGCGATGGCAAGGGTCTGGCGCTGGCCGCCGGACATGGTGCCCACCGCCTGCGTCGGATCGCGGAAGTCGATGCCGATCTTGAGCATCTCGTCATGGGCGATCTGGTCCATTTCCTTCATGCGGAGCGTGCCAAGGGGGCCTTTCAGTTCGCGCCCCATGAAGAAATTGCGCGTGACGCTCATCAGCTGGTTCACGGCAAGGTCCTGATAGACCGTGCCGATCCCGGCGTCCGAAGCATCGCGGGGCGAGCGGAAATTGACCGGTTTGCCTTCGATGTAGAGTTGGCCGGAGGTGGGTTGATGCACCCCTGCCAGCGTTTTGATCAGGGTCGATTTCCCGGCACCGTTGTCGCCCAGCAGGGCATGCACTTCGCCCGGGTGGACCTCCAGGTTGACGCCGTTCAGCGCCGTGAAGGGGCCGAATTTCTTGACCACGTTTTCAACGCGAAGATACGGTTCAGCCATCATGCCCTCCCATAAATTCCGGATCGGTTTTCGCTGCCTCCGGGCTTCGCCTCGAACGCGAAACCCGATGCATTCTTTCGACTGACATGGGAGGTCATTAGATCCCCCCCGTGATGCGCTTGCGAATGCGTTCGTTGGCAAAGACCGCGGCCAGCAGGACGACCCCGACGAAGACCCGGTAGAACGACCCGTCAAGCCATGGGATGTAAAAGACCGCGTTGGCCACAAGGCCAAAGGTCACGGCGCCAAAGGCCACCCCGATCACCGAGCCGAAGCCGCCGGTCATCAGCGTGCCGCCCACGACGGCGATGGCGATGGCGTTCAGTTCCATCAGGTTGCCCTTGGCCGCGTCGGCGGTGTTGGTGTCAAAGACCTGACAGGCGGCGAACATGGTGGCGCAAAAGGCGGTGAACATGAACAGGCCGATCTTGACCCGGTTGACCGGAACGCCGTTGGCGCGGGCGCTGTCCTTGTTGTCGCCGGTGGCGTAGATCCAGTTGCCAAGCTGGGTGCGCGACAACACGAAATAGGCAAACCCGGCAATCAGCAGCCACCACAGGAAACGGGCGTCGAAACCGTCGACCCATTGTTCGCCGCGGCGGTTGATATTGCCGCCCAGCTGAAACCACAGATCATAGAACCAGCCAAAGACCTCGCCGCCGAGGATATTGGCGAACCAGCTTTCTTCCTTGAAATCCGGCAAACCCGAGATCTGCGTCGACTGGTTGATGAGGCGGAAACAGACCTCTGTCATGCCACGCAGGAAAAACAGGAAGGCCAGTGTCACGATAAAGCTGGACAGGCCCGAGCGCACCACGATAGTGCCGATCAGCCAGCCCAGCCCAAGGGTCATGACCATGGTCAGGGCAAAGGCGGTGAAAGGTGTTGCCTCGCCCATCCCGAAGGGCAGGCCCCATTTCAGCATCATGGCCATGGACATGCCGGCAAAACCGATCATCGACCCGATGGACAGGTCGAATTCTCCCGCGATCATCAGCACGGCGGCGCCGGTGGCGATGATGCCGAACTGGGCGATGATGGCGATGTTGTTCTTGAGACCAAGCGCGTTGAACGCCTTGAAATCCGAAGCAAAGGTGATCAGCGTCACGACAACGATCATGACGATGAAGGCCCCGGCCTCGGGGCGGCGCACAAGGCGCATGAAGGCGGATTCCTTTACCAGTCGGTCCGCTTCGCTGCGGTCAGACATGAGACCCCCCAATATGTGTGGATGTATCAAAAAAGGGGACAGGTGTTTCCGCCTGTCCCCGATGTGGTCCGGTGAGATCCGCGATCAGCGGTTCACGCCAGCCTGAGATTTGACGGCGCCCGCGTTCGAAGCATCGACAAAACCGGGGCCCGAGGTCACGTTTGCGCCCGGCAACATGCCTGCGTTGGTGTTGTACAGGTGCAGGACGATGACCGGCATATAGCCTTGCAGACGCTGCTGCTGGTCGATGGTGAAGGCGACATTGCCCGCTTCGATCAGGTCCATCACGCCGGGCGAAAGGTCAAAGCAGGACAGGTGCACGTCGGCGCCCACTTCTTCGACGGCTTCCCATGCGGCTTCGCAGACATGCGGGCCAACGGCCAGTAGACCGTCGATGGTTTCATCCGCTTGCAGCGCGGCGGCGGTGCGGGTCTTGATCTGGGTGACGTCGTTCGACACGTCGATCTGGTTCAGTTCGGCGCCGAAGGCATCGAAATAACCGGTGCAGCGGTCGACCAGCGCGGTGTTGTAGGCTTCTTGGTTGAGGCAGAGCCCGTTGGTCACGCCTTCGGCCTTGGCGCGTTCGCCAGCGGCCTTGCCCGCGTCATATTCGGGCTGACCCACGTGCATCAGCGCGCCCACGTCCTTGGAGGATTCGAGGCCCGAGTTGATGGTGATGACGGGGATGCCCGCATCCACCGCGTCACGGATGGCCCCACCCAGAGCATCGGCATCCGGCAGCGACACGATGATGCCATCGGGATCGGTGGCGGCGGCGGCTTCGATCAGCTTGGCCATGGCGGACATGTCGCCCGAGGGGTCGAAGTTGTATTCCAGCGTCGCGCCCACGGCGGTGGCGGCGTCTTTGGCGCCTTTTTCCACGACCGGCCAGAACGGGTCAGTGCCCTGAGTGTGGGTGATCATGACGTAACGCTCTGCCGAAGCGGCGGATGCCATGGCAGCAAAGGCCGCTGTGGCCAGCAAAATCTTTTTCATTCTTTTCTCCTCCATTGGACGAAATGCCCGACAGGCGGGCATCTTGTACGGGTGGGCCCTTGTCCCGGACCTCACCCAGAACAGAACCCTAGCAATGCCTCGGGGCCTTGTCAGCAGAAAGCTATCTGCGTCCTCCCCACCCCTTCGGCGCGCCCGTTACCGCTAACCGACCGAAGGCTTCCAGTCGAGCTTTCCGGCCCGGGAAGCCAAGAGTTCATCGCATCCGTGAGGGGCTTGGCATGAAAAAATGAGAGGATTTCGTCATTCTCGCGTCAAATGCGATGAAAGTCTTGCGTTCTTGGGAATGATCGGTGGCGCGGCGTTCAGGGTCTCGATGGCAAAGCCGGCGGCGGCCTTGTAATCGGCAAGGAAAGCCTCGCGCTCGGCGGCTGGGATCACGTCGTCGATATTGTCAAAGACGCCGCCACAGCGGTCGTCGACGATATTGAGCAGGCCAAACGGGCCAGCGCCGCGATTGCGCAGCACAAGCTTTGATACCGGGCCGCACAACAGGTCATCATAAGCGGTCAGAGCGGCCGGGGTCGCGCCGTGATCCAGCAGGCAGGCGCCCAGCGTTCGGGCGTCGATCACCGCCTGGCTCGCGCCGTTCGAACCGGTCGGATACATGGCGTGGGCCGCATCCCCCAGCAGCGCGACGCGCCCGTCTACCCATGTGGACACGGGGTCACGGTCGATCATCGGGTTCTCGAAGGCGCGGGTCGCGCCGCGGATCAGCGCAGGCACGTCCAGCCAGTCATAGCGGAACGGGTCGAAATGATGCACGAAACTGTCGATGGGCACTTCGCGGAACCAGCCGGTTTCGGTCCAGTCCTCGCCCTCGTCCAGCGTGCGTTCGGCAATCCAGTTGATTTCGGCCAGACCGTCGGCATCGGGGGCGGAGATCGGGTAGATCACCATGCGGTGCCGGTGGGTGCCAAGGCCGACAAAGCTGGATCCGGTGCGGATCGGCTTTGCCCGGGTGGTGCCGCGCCACATCAGTGCGCCCCCCCAGTGAATCGGCGGCTGGTCCGGGTGCATCTGGGCGCGGATCGGCGAATGGATGCCCTCGGCCCCGATCAGCAGGTCGGCGGTGTCGCTTTGCGGCCCGTCAGGGCTTTCGAGGTGGACGGTCACGCCCTGGGCTGTCTGCGAATAGGCGGTGACGCGCCGCCCGCATTGCACGGCCCCGGGGCCAAGCCGGTCAATCACCGCCTGGTAAAGTGCCATGTGAAAGCGGCCCCGGTGAACGGCATATTGCGGCCAGTGGTATCCGGCGGTCAGGCCGCGGGGTTCGGCATGGATGTCGGCGCCGCTGAGCCCGACCAGTGCCCATTCCCGCACCGGCAGGCCGCACTGGTCCAGAACCTCGGGACCGATGCCAAGATCCATCAGTTCGCGCACCGCGTTGGGTTGCAGGTTGATGCCCACCCCCAGCGGTTTCAGCGCGCGCACGGATTCATAGACGGTACAGGGCAGGCCGATCTGGTGCAGCGTCAGCGCGGTGGCGAGGCCGCCGATGCCGGCACCGGCGATGATGACGCGGGGGTGGGTCATGGGAAGCTCCGTCTTTGGGGGTCGCCGGGCGGCGCGCCCGGTGGCCGGTCTGAGGGGGGGGGGCGCTGCCCCCTCTTGGCCTGACGGCCAATTCACCCCCGGGATATTTTCGGGACAGAAGAAGGGGCGGCCTTGGGAGGGGCGCTCAGATCTTGAGTAGGCGGCGGGCGTTTTCCTTTAGGATCAGCGGTCTGACCTCTTCCCGGATGTCCAGTTCATCGAAGTCGGCCAGCCATCGGTCGGGGGTGATGGCGGGCCAGTCGGAACCGAAGAGCATCTTTTTCTTCAGGATCGTGTTGGCGTATTGCACGAAAATCCTGGGGAAGTATTTCGGCGACCAGCCGGACATGTCGATATAGACGTTGGGTTTGTGCTGGGCGACCATCAGGCCCTCTTCGGTCCAGGGGAAAGACGGATGAGCCAGCACGATGGGCGTGTCGGGGAAATCCACCGCCACGTCATCCACGTGGACGGGGTTGGAATATTTCAACCGCATCCCCATGCCGCCGCGCATCCCCGAGCCGACGCCGGTCTGGCCGGTGTGGAAGAGCATGATCGCGCCTTCCTCGGCGATGGCCTCGTAAAGCGGATAGGCCCAGCGTTCGTTGGGATAGAAGCCTTGCATGGTGGGGTGGAACTTGAAGCCCCTGACGCCGAAGTCCCTGACGAGGCGGCGTGCCTCGCGGGCGCCGGCCTTGCCCTTGGCGGGATCGATGGATGCGAAGGGGATGAGGATGTCGTCGTTCTCGGCGGCGATGCCGGCCACTTCTTCGTTGGAGTAGCGGCGGAAGCCGGTTTCGCGTTCGGCATCGACCGGGAAGATGACCGCGCCGATCCTGCGTTCGCGGAAATAGGCGGCGGTTTGCTGGACCGACGGCAACATGCCGGAGGCCCCGGCGGGGTTCTTGAAGTACTTTGCCATGCCGGCTTGAAAATCGTCGTAGCCGTCGTCGCGCGGGCCGCAGCAGGGTTCTTCGGCGTGGGTGTGGAAGTCGATGGCGATCAGGTCGTCTGCGTTCATCATCTGTCTGTCTCCTCCTTGTCCCGGGGTCAGCTGGTGGGGGCCTGCACCTTGGCGGCGCGCTTTTCGAGGAAGTCGCGCAGGCGCTGCTTGGCCTCGGGGGTCATGGTGGCCAGCGAGGCGACCATGGCCTCGGTGAACAGCCCGTTGTCGGAGGACATGTCGGCGATCCGGGGCAGGGCATTCAGGATGGCGTAATTGGTGAATTCGGCGTTCTGGGCCATGCGGTGCGCGATCTCGCGGGCGCGGGTCAGCGCCGTGCCGTCGGGCACGACGTAGGACACACCGCCCCAGCGTTCCATGTCGGTGGCCGTGACGGAACGCCCGGTCAGCATCATGTCCCCCATGCGGGCCGAGCCGATCATGCGGGCGATGCGGACCGATCCGCCGCCGCCAACGAAAATGCCGCGTGTGCCTTCGGGCAGGGCGAAAAAGGCGCTGTCCTCGGCCACGCGGATATGGGTCGAGGCCGCGAGTTCAAAGCCGCCGCCCACCGCCGCGCCGGTGATGGCCGAAACAAAGGGGATCTCGCCCAGTTCGATGGTTTCGAAGGTGCGGTGCCAGAGGCGCGAGCCCTTGACCGCCTCGAACAGCGGTTTTTCCGAATGTTCGGCAAGGTCCAGACCGGCGCAGAAGTTCTTGCCATGGCCGTGGATCACGGCGGCGCGGGCCTCGCCCGTGGCGCGGGCGGCGGCTTCGCCGAGGGCGATGACGAAACGGTCCGACAGGGCGTTGCGCTTTTCCGGGCGGTTCAGGCCGATTACGGCCACGTCGCCGTCCAGTTCGTAGGTGATCAGGCCATCGCCCATGATGTCCGGTTGCGCCGTCATGGCGGTTACTCCTCCCCAGGTCGCCGCTGGCGCGGCAAATTGGTTTCCTTGTAAACAATCTGGGGGCGGCGAGTCAATCGCGTGAGCGGCGGACCGTGGCCGGGTTATCGGCTTTTCCTTGCCCCCGGTTTGGTATACCAAAACGCCAATGCAGGGCGCCCGCGGCGCCGGGGGAGGGACCAATGAGCGAGTTGAAACTGGCGGCGGGCATGTCGCGGCTTGGCACGGAATCGGCCTTTGTGGTGCTGGCGCGGGCGGGCAAGCTGGCCGCCGAGGGGCGGGACATCATCAACCTTGGCATCGGCCAGCCGGATTTCGCCACGCCGGATCATATCGTCGAGGCCGGGATCAAGGCGCTGCGCGATGGGCACCACGGCTATACCCCTGCCAATGGCATTCCGGCGCTGCGGCAGGCGGTGGCGGCCGATCTGCACCGCCGCCACGGGGCAGAGGTGAACCCCGACAACGTGGTGGTCGTGCCCGGCGGCAAGCCCACCATGTTCTTTGCCGTGCTGATGTTCGGCGAACCGGGGGCAGAGATCATGTATCCCAACCCCGGTTTCCCGATCTACGAGTCGGTCATCAAGTATTCCGGTGCCACCCCTGTGCCGATCGCGCTGAAAGAGGAAAACGATTTCGCCTTTTCCGCCGACGAGGTGCTGGGCCAGATCACTGACAAGACGCGGCTGATCATCATCAACTCTCCCGCCAACCCCACCGGCGGCGTGACCCCCAAGGAAGAGATCGACAAGCTGGTGGCCGGTCTTCAGGACCACCCGCAGGTGGCGCTGATGTCGGACGAGATCTATTCCAACATGCTTTATGGCGGGCGCGAGCATGTCTCGTTGCTGAACTACCCGGAAATCCGCGACCGGCTGATCCTGTTGGACGGCTGGTCCAAGACCTACGCCATGACCGGCTGGCGGATCGGCTACGCGGTCTGGCCCGACGCGCTGGTCGATCATGCCACGCGGCTTTGCATCAATGACCATTCCTGCGTGAACGCGGCGACGCAATATGCCGCCATTGCCGCGCTGGAAGGGCCGCAGGACGCGGTGCGCGACATGGTCGCCGCCTTTGACGCGCGCCGCGAGGTCATCGTGCGCGAACTGAACGCGCTGCCCGGTGTCCGCTGCGCCGATGCGGCGGGCGCCTTTTATGCCTTCCCGAATGTCGAGGGCACGGGGATGACCTCGAAACAGGCGGAAACCCGGTTCCTCGAAGAGGCCGGCGTGGCCACGGTGGCGGGGACGTCGTTCGGGGCATGGGGCGAAGGATACCTGCGGTTTTCCTACGCCAACTCAACCGAGAACATCCTGGAGGCGCTGTCGCGCATCCGCAAACTTCTGTGACGAAAGGGCAGGGACATGAGCGATACGCAACTGCTGATCTGTGGCAAGAGCTTCAAGCCCGATGAACGGGACCGGCTGAGCGGGGCCTATCCGGCGGCCTTTGTCGAAGGGCCGGACGAAATGGCCGGGCTGGACGAAAGCCTGCGTGCCAGCATCCGCGCGGTGGCCTACAAGGGCCACGCGCCCTTTGGCCCCGATCAGATGGACCTGTTCCCGCAGCTTGGCGTGATCGCCAACTACGGCGTGGGCTATGATGCCATCGACGTGGGCGCGGCCAGCGCGCGCAACATTGCCGTGACCAACACGCCTGACGTCCTGTCGGACGACGTGGCCGATCTTGCCGTGGCGATGCTTTTGGCACAGGCGCGCACCATGATCCGCGGCCACGCGCATGTGGCCTCGGGCCGCTGGGCCGCCGAAGGAGAGATCCCGCTGAACCGAAAGGTGTCCGGGTCGACCGTGGGCATCGTCGGGCTGGGCCGCATCGGGCGCGAGATCGCCGACCGTCTGGCCGCCTTCAAATGCGAGATCCACTATACTTCGCGCTCTGAAAAAGAGACGCCGGGCTGGACTTGGCATCAGGACGTGGTTTCGCTCGCCAAGGCGGTGGATTTCCTGGTGATCGCGCTGGTCGGCGGACCGGACACCAAGGGCCATGTGACACGCGAGGCGATCGAGGCGCTGGGGCCGCGTGGCGTCGTCGTCAATATCTCGCGCGGGACCACCATCGACGAAGGCGCATTGCTGGATGCGCTGGAATCCGGTGCCATTGCGGGTGCGGGGCTGGATGTGTTCGAAAACGAACCCAATATCGACCCGCGTTTCCTGAAACTGGACAACGTTGTTCTGCAACCGCATCAAGGTTCTGGCAGCGTGGAGACACGCACCGCCATGGCAGAACTGCAACTGGCCAATGTCGCGGCCTTTCTCGAAGGCAAACCGCTGGTGACGCCGGTCAACTAAGGCCCTGCGCGCCCGGCGGGCGGTGAAACATGACCTCGGTCAAGGCGCGGCGGGCGACGCCGCGTCATCCTCCGGACATTGTTCGGAGGAATATCTATGAAAATTCTGATTGCCTACGCCACGGGTGAGGGACAGACCCGCAAGATCGCCCGTTTCGTGATGGATCGCCTTGCCGATCAGGGGCACGCGGTTGAATTGCTGCCGGTGGCCGAGGCCGATGGCCTCGACCTGTCGAGGTACGACCGGATCATCCTCGCAGCCTCGGTCCATGTGGGCCACTACCAGCACGACATGGGGGACTTCGTGGCGGAACAGGCCGGTTTCCTGTCGCGGCCGCAGACCCTGTTCCTGTCGGTCTCGCTGGCGGCGGCCGGTCACGATGCCGAGGATTGGGCAGATCTGGATCGGATCATGCAGGATTTCGCGCTGGTGACCAGTTGGACCCCCGGCAAGGTTCTGCAAGTGGCCGGTGCTTATAAGCCGTCGCAATATGACATCTTTCGCCGGTTCGTCATGCGCCGGATCGTGGCCGCCAAGGACCCGCAGGCGGATCTGGACGCCGATCACGAATACACCGATTGGACCGCTCTGGGGCAGGCGCTGGACAACTGGATGACCCCGGCGGCCTAAGCTCTGCCTGTTGCGGCGAATCTGATAGTCTGGCTACGGACAGGGGCCAGACAGGGCCGAACCCAGGGAGACCGCCATGACACAACGCAGCACCGAAGGCCGGGGACGCCGCTATGACAGCGTGCTGGACACGATCGGCAACACGCCGGCGATCCGCATCAACCGTATCGCGCCCGAGGGCGTGAACGTCTACGTCAAGTTCGAAGCCTTCAACCCCGCCGGTTCGGTCAAGGACCGGCTGGCCGTCAATATCATCGAGGCGGCGGAACGATCCGGCGCGCTGAAACCGGGCCAGACCGTGGTCGAGGCCACAAGCGGCAACACCGGCATCGGGCTGGCCATGGTCTGCGCGGCCAAGGGCTATCCGCTGGTGGTGACCATGGCCGAAAGCTTTTCCGTGGAACGGCGGCGGCTGATGCGCTTTCTCGGCGCCAAGGTGGTGCTGACACCCAAGGGGCTGAAGGGCTTCGGCATGTATTCCAAGGCCAAGGAACTGGCGGAAACCAATGGCTGGTTCCTTGCCAGCCAGTTCGAAACAGAGGCCAATGCCGACATCCACGAAAGCACCACGGCGCGCGAAATCCTTGCCGATTTCGCGGATGACAAGCTCGATTACTTCGTGACCGGCTATGGCACCGGCGGCACCGTCACCGGTGTGGCCCGCGTGCTGCGCAAGGAAAGCCCCGGGACAAGGATCATCCTCAGCGAACCCGCCAATGCCGCCATTGTCGGGTCGGGCTATGTGAACACCCGCAACGCGGCCCATCAGCCAACCGAAGGCCACCCGAATTTCGAACCGCACCCGATCCAGGGCTGGACCCCGGATTTCATCCCGTGGGTGCTGCAGGAAAGCATCGACAAAGGATATTTCGACGAACTTCTGCCGGTGGCGGGTCCGGACGGAATCGCATGGTCGCGCCGCCTTGCCGCCGAAGAAGGAATCTTCACCGGCATCTCGGGCGGGGCCAGCTTTGCGGTCGGCATGCAGGTGGCGGAACAGGCACCCGCCGGGTCGACCATCCTGATCATGCTGCCCGATACCGGCGAACGCTACCTGTCGACCCCGCTCTTCGAAGGGGTCGAGGAAGGCATGACCGAAGAGGAAATGGCAATCTCGCTCTCGACCCCCACGGCGCAGATGGCAGCAGAATAACGCCACCGGGCGCGGAGCCTTCCACGGTGTCCGCCCCCACGCAGGGACGACAGGACAAAACCCCGTCGCCCGTTCGTCCCTGTGCTTCTTCTTGGGAGAAATACTCTGGGGGTGAATGCGCGGAACGCGCAGAGGGGGCAAAGCTCCCTCGCTTCGCCTGCGGCAAAGCGGTGGCGCCGCCTCAGATAGAGCCTGCCTCGACCATGTAGTTATTGGCGGTGCACATGGCGCTGTCGTCCGAGGCAAGGAACAGCGCCATCCGCGCCAGATAGACCGGTTCGATCAGGTCGGGCAGGCACTGACGCTGGCGGTGTTTCTCGATCGCGTCGGGCGTCACCCAAAGCTCCTTTTGCCGTTCGGTCATGATCCAGCCGGGTACGATGGCATTGACGCGGATGCGGTGGTCGCCCAGATCGCGGGCCATGGTCCGGGTCAGGCCATGTACGGCGGATTTGCCGGTTGTATAGGCAGGCATGCCGCCGCCAGCTTCCCACCAGCTGTTCGATCCCATGTTGATGATCGACCCGCCACCGGCGGCGATCATGCCCGGCGCCACAGCCTGAATGGCAAAGAACATGTGGCGCAGGTTGGTCTGCATCCTCTCGTCCCAATACTCGGGCGTGACCTCTTCCCAGCTGTGGCGGTCGTCGCGGGCGGCATTGTTGACCAGCACCGTGGCCGGACCGAGCTTGGCGGCCAGCGCGGCAAAGGCGGTTTTCAACTGGTCGATGTCGCGCAGGTCGCAGTATTCAAAGGCAATCTCGCCCAGGGTTTCCGCGGCCAGCGCTTCGCCCGCCTCTCGGTTGAAATCGACGAACCCGGTGCGCGCGCCCTGTGCGGCAAAGGCCTTGACCATTTCAAGGCCGATGCCCGAGGCGCCGCCGGTGATGAAGACGGTCTTGCCCTTGAGGCTGGGATAGATGGCGAATTCTGGCATTGTGGCGCTCCGTGGTTGATGGGGAGGGGGCGCTGCCCCCCGGCTCTGCGAGCCTCCCCCCGGGATATTTGAAGACAGAAGAAGGGCGGGGATCAGGCGGGCAGGTCGTCCTGAAGGAAATGGCGGATATTGTCCTCGAAGCTGTCGTCGGGTTCTAGGCCGAGGTGCAGCGCCTTTTCGGGGCGGATGTCATTGCGCCAGCCTTTCAGGATCCCGGCGATTTCCGGTTGCGGGTTCCAGGTGATGAGTTTGGCGGGTTCGGGGCCTGCCACCGCGGTCATGGCGTCGATCATCTGGGCGATGGTCCACATGCGGCCGGGCATGGTCATGCAGTGGTTCAGGCCAAGGTCTTCGCGCGGGATCTCGGCCCCTTTGACGAGGTTTTCCACGCATTTTCGCGGGCTGAGGTAGAAGTGGTGGAAATCCGGGTCGACCGGGCAGTTGGCGGTCTGGCCCTGAAGCGGTTCGCGGAAGATCGAGGACATGAAGCCCGACGCTGCGCGGTTCGGCTTGCCGGGTCTGACCGAGATGGTCGGCAGGCGGAAGCCGCGTCCGTCGATGAAGCCCCGGCGTGAGTAGTCATTTACCAACAGTTCGCCGATGGCTTTTTGCGTGCCGTAGCTGATCTGCGGATTGAGAAGGCTGTCATCGGTGAAGGGTTGGGGAACCTCGCCTCCGTAGACGGCGATAGAGGAGGTGAAGACCAGCACCGGTTGCGTGCCAAGGGCGCGGGCGCGTTCCAGCACGTTCAGCGTGCCTTGCATATTGACCTTGTAGCCAAAGTCGAAATCCTGTTCCGCATGGGCGGAGACCACGGCGGCCAGCAGGTAGATCACATCGGTGTCCTGCGGGATCATTTGCTGTACCGAGGCGGCATCGGTGATGTCGCAGGATTGGTATCGGACCTCGAAGGGGGCGACGATCTCGGCGGGGTTGATCACGTCGGCCAGCACCATGCGTGAGATCGTCTTGCCGCGCAGGGTGCCGCGTTCGGCGAGGGCGCGGGCGAGTTTCTGGCCGATCAGCCCTGCGCCGCCGATGATGAGGATATTCATGCGGGTTCTCCTGTTTCGAAGATCTGCGGCGCCAGCGCGCCGGGGTGCTGGATGACCTGTGCTGCCAGGGCCGCGGCGCGGGTCATGGCGGTGGCCAGCGAAGCGCCCGTGGCGCGCGCAGCGAGGAAGCCCGCGCCAAAGCTGTCGCCGGCGGCGGTGCTGTCGACGATACGGGCGACGGTTGGCGGTGTGGTGGTGACGGTGCCGTCGGTTTCGGACCAGCCGTGACAGGGCGCGCCGCCGTTCTTGATTACCACGCAGGTGGCACCGGAGGCGCGGTAGCGCTGGACCGTGTCTTCGGGGCTGGCGTCGCCGAAGGCCAGTTGTTCCTCGTCGAAGCTGGGCAGGACCGTGTCCGAGACACTGGCCCCCATCAACAGGCCCGAGCGCATGGCTTCGGCGCTTTCCCACAGGCGGGGACGCAGGTTGGTGTCAAAGGCCACATGGGCTCCGGCGGCCCGGGCCCGACCCAGCGCGGCGCAGAGCGTCTTGCGCGCCTCGGGTGCGAGGATGGCCAGCGAGATGCCCGAGAACTGGATCATCGCACGATCCGCAAGGATCTGGTCCAGCCAGTCGGGATCGTCGGCCAGCAGCTTGGCGGCGGATTGGCCGCGCCAGTAGGAAAAGCTGCGTTCGCCGTCCCGTGTCTGGATCATGTAAAGGCCGGCGGTGCGGTCCGGGGTGCGGCGCAGGGCGTCGTTTGACAGGCCCTGTGCGCCGATGAACCGGGCCAGATCGTCGGACATGGCGTCTTCGCCGAGGACGGTGCCATAGCTGACCGTCCAGGTCGCGGGCAGCAGGCGGCGCGCATACCACGCGGTGTTGAAGGTATCGCCCGCGTAGCCCAGCCGATAGAGGCCGGGGTTTTCGGGGGCGGGGGCCATTTCCACCATGATTTCGCCGAGGGACAGAAAGCGGGTCATTCAGCTGCCTTTGCTTGGAGGTCTGCGGGCAAAAGCTTGCCCGGGTTGAGAATGCCTTTGGGATCGAAGGCCTGTTTGATGGCGGACATGTAGGACAATGCCGCGCCGTGCTCGGCTTTCATAAAGCTTTGTTTGCCTATGCCAATGCCATGTTCGCCCGAAACCGTTCCGCCAAGGCGCAGGGCGGTTTCACCCAGCGCGTGGGTGAATTCATGCGCGCGGGCCATTTCGTCGGGGTCTTGCGGATCGACCGACAGGCCCGCATGGAAATTGCCGTCGCCCACATGGCCGACGATGGTGGCGGTCAGGCCAAGGCGCTCTGCATCGGCCTGCGACTGCGCCACCGCCTCGGCCAGATGCGAGATCGGGACACAGACATCGGTGGGCCAGATATGTTTGCCTTTGCCCAGAGCGGCCGAGGCGTAATGCGCATTGTGGCGCATCGCCCAGAGCGCGGTGCGGTCCTCGGTCGTGGTGGCGGTCTGCCAGCCCTCGGCACCGAATTCACCGGCGATGTCTTCGAAGCTGGCCATCTGTTCCGCGACGGCGGCGGGAGCGCCGTGGAATTCGAGGAAGAGATGCGGCATTTCCGGCAAGCCGGCGTCGGCATAGGCGTTGAACCCCCGCACCATCATGTGGTCCAACAGTTCGATCCGGGCCATTGGAATGCCGCATTGGATGGTGGTGATGACGCAGGCCACCGCCTGTTGCACATCCGCAAAGCGGCAGGTGGCCGCGGTGATGCATTCCGGCGTGCCATGCAGTTTCAGCGTCAGTTCGGTCATGATGCCCAGCGTGCCTTCGGAGCCGATCAGCAGGTGGGTCAGGTCATAGCCGGTGGAGGATTTGCGCGCCCGGGTGCCCGAGCGGATTACCGTGCCGTCGGCCATGACGGCCTCCAGCCCAAGGACATTGTCGCGGATCGTTCCATAGCGCACGGCGGTGGTGCCCGAGGCGCGGGTGGCCGCCATGCCGCCGACCGAGGCATCGGCGCCGGGATCGACCGAGAAGAAAAGACCGGTGGCGCGCAGTTCCTCGTTCAGTTGCTTGCGGGTGATCCCTGGTTGCACGGTGCAGGTCAGATCTTCGGGCTGGACTGACAAGAGGCGGTTCATGCGCGCCATGTCGAGGCTGATCCCGCCGTGCAGGGCAAGGTGCTGCCCCTCCAGCGAACTGGCCGCGCCATAGGCGGTGACAGGGCAGGCGTGGCGGTTGCAGATGGCCAGGATCTGCGAAACCTCTTGCGTGGTTTCGGGATAGGCCACGGCATCGGGCGGCGTGTCGGGATAATAGGTTTCGTTCTGTCCGTGCAGATTGCGGTCTGCGGCGCTGGTGGTCAGGCGGTCGCCCAGCAGGGCGGCAAGCTCTGCGATGGCGGCGTCATTGGGCATGGGTGCCTCCGGCGGCAAAAATGGCAAGGGCCACGACCAGCAGCATCGAGGCGGCCATGGCGTAGTTGATCTTGCGATGGGCGGACTCAGGCAGGTTCAGCCGATGCAGCGTGGCCCCGGCATAGAGCCAGCCAAGGTGGATCGGGATCCAGATCGCGTTGACGATGACCAGTTTGGCGGCGGTTTCGAACAGCAGGTTTTCTGGCGCAAAGGGAAAGCCCGCAAACAGCGTGGTGTTGACCGCATAGGCCTTGGGATTGATCGCCTGCAACAGGATGCCCGACAGGACTGCGGGCGGGGCCTTGGCCTCGATAAAGGCGAGGCGGCTGCCGGCGAAGGCGATGCGCGCGGCGAGGTAGACGAGGTATCCGATCGAGGCCACCATCAGCACCGTGCGGATCACCGGCACCGACAGCACAACCGCCGCCAGACCCGAGATCACCGCCAGCGCCACGAGGTTGGTGCCGATGAACAGGCCCAGCACATAGGCCAGCCCGGGCCGGAACCCATAGGCCGCACCCAGCCCGGCGGTCGACAGGACGCCGGGGCCGGGGGTGATGATCAGGAAAAAGACCGCCAGCGCAAAACTCAGCATGGGGCGGGTGCCCGTGTCGCTGTCATGGTGATCCTCCCGGGTGGATTCGGGCCTGCTTGCATGGCGGCCCGTTTGGTATACCATTTGCAATGAAACCAGCCGGGGCGGGAATGTCAACGGCAGGCGGGGAGCGGCGCGACGCCGCTCGCGGTCCTTTGGCCCGCATCGCCCCGCCCGCCGTCCCACCCGGTCGCGCCACAGGGGAGGGAGCGCATGACGGCAAAGGCAAAGGTCGGGTTCATCGGGGTCGGCCTGATGGGACATGGCATGGCAAAGAACCTGCTGGAAAAGGGGCACCCACTGGTCATCAAAGGCAACCGCAACCGCGCACCGGTCGACGACCTTGTGGGGCGCGGCGCGGTCGAGGTCGCCACCCCGCGCGAGATGGCCGAGGCCTGCGAGGTGATACACATCTGCCTTGGCAACGCACCGCAGGTGGAAAGCGTCTTTCGCGGGCCGGACGGACTCCTTGCCGGGGCGAAAACGGGGCTGATCGTGGTGGATTGTTCGACCTCGGACCCAAACGTGACGCTGACCCTTGCGGGTGAGCTGGCGGAAAAGGGCGGGCATATGGTCGACGCCCCGCTGGGCCGCACCCCCAGGGAGGCCGAGGAGGGCACGCTGGACGCCATGGTGGGCGCCGATCCAGAGGTCTATGCGCGTATCTTGCCGGTGCTGGAATGTTGGGCGGGCAATATCAACCACGTGGGCCCCGTGGGCGCGGGCCACAAGATGAAGCTCATCATGAACTCCATCGCCATGAGCTATGCCGCGCTATATGCCGAGGTAACGGCGCTGGGCGCAAAGGTGGGAATTCCGCCCGCGACGGTGCAGCGGGTGATCGGATCGTCGCGGCTGGGCAACGGTTTCTTCGATACCTTCATGGATTACGCGGTAAACCGGAACCGCGATGCGCATAAGTTCTCGATCGCCAATGCCTCCAAAGACGTGCGCTATGCCAATGCCATGGCTGCCGAGGCCGGGGCGCTGACGCTGATGCTGTCGGCAACGCGGCAGTATTTCACCCAGGTCGAGGCTCAGGGGTTCGCCGAGGACTATGTGCCGTGGATCTCTGATCACATCGCGCGGATGAACGGGCTGGACCTGGAAGAGGAGACCGGCAAAGGGCGTTAACCCGTCGCGCGGCGCATCAGGGTATAGCCGATGTCGATGATCTTTTCCGGCAGCGGCTGATCGGCGGTGGCGGCAAGGGTCAGTCGTGCCGCCGCTTGTCCGATCGCGGCACCGTCGATGCGCACGGTTGTCAGGTCCAGCGCCGAAGCACCTGCCACGTCGGTGTCGCCAAAGCCGGTCACGGCCAGAGCCCCCGGCACGTCCAGACCGCGCCGCCGCGCTTCACAGATCGCGCCCACGGCCAAAGCATCGCTGACGCAGATCACCGCATCTGTATCGGGCCAGCGCTCCAGCACCTCGGTCAGCCCGCGCGCCCCGAAATCCGGCCCCGTGCGGTCGTCTTCGGGCGGGACGAAATGCACGCGCGGGGGCAGTTCGCCAAGGGCGGCGCGATAGCCTGCCTCGCGCTGATCTGCGCGGGGGTCGTTGGCGCGGTCCGTCCGCAGAAAGGCGGGGCGTCGGCGGCCGTGACGCAAAAGATGCCCGGTCAGGTCCGCCATGGCGGCCCGGTTGGAAAACCCGACCGCTGCAAAGATTGGCCTCTGCGGCAATTCCCATAGCTCGATCACCGGGATACCGGCATTTTCCAGCAGGCGGCGGGTGTCATTCCTGTGCTGCGTGCTGGTCAGGATCAGCGCATCGGGCCGCCGCCCCAAGAGCGTCGAGACCATCAGCGCCTCTTTCTCCGGCTCGTACCGGGTGCTGCCCAGCAGCAACTGCAACCCACCCGCGCTCAACCCTTCCTCAAGCCCGCGAATGGTCGAGGCAAAGACCGGCTGTTCCAGCGTCGAGACCAATGCGCCCACGATGCGCGAACGTTGTGAGGACAGCGCACCGGCGGTTTCATCCCGCACGTAGCCCAGGGCCATCACGGCTTGCTGAATCTTTTCAAGGGTCGCGGGGCTGACCTTGGAAGGGGTGCGCAGGGCGCGGCTGACCGTGATCTTGCCGACGCCGGCGTGACGGGCGACATCGCCCATGGTCACCCATTTTCTCTGATCGCTCATCATCGTCCCCTTTGACAGGGGCGATCATAGGATGGTATCGATACCACGCAAGCAATGGTATCGATACCATCAATGCAATTCAGGGAGGAGACGCGCAATGCTGAGCCAGACTCAAAAGGAATTTTATGACCAGAACGGCTATCTCAAGGTTGAACAGGTGGTCACGCCAGAGGAACTGGCCGAACTGCAATCGGTGACAGAGGCGCTGATCAACCAATCGCGCGAGGTCAGCCAAAGCGACGAACGGTTCGATCTGGACAAGGGGCATACGCCAGACCAACCGCGCCTGACCCGGATCAAACTGCCGCACAAGCAACACCCGGTCTATGACCGCATTCTCAAACACTCGGGGGTGACGCGGGTACTGAACGATCTGCTCGGGCCGGACACTGTGCTGAACACGGCCAAGCTGAACTGCAAGGCGCCGGGTGGCGGGGCGGCGGTGGAATGGCATCAGGACTGGGCTTTTTACCCAGCCACAAATGACACACTGCTTGCCGTGGGGCTGATGCTGGAGGACGTGACGGAGGAAAACGGCCCCCTGCTGGTGATCCCGGGAACGCACAAGGGCCCGGTGCTGAGCCACCATGCAAACGGAACCTTCTGCGGTGCGATCAACCCGGAGGATCCCTTGTTTGAAAAGGACAAGATCGTGACGCTGACGGGCAAGGCCGGCGACATGACGGTGCATCACGTGCGGATGCTGCATGGTTCGGCACCCAACGTTTCGGAGCGTGCGCGCAAGATCCTGTTCTACGAATGCGCTGCTGCCGACGCCTGGCCCCTGCTCGGGGCCTCGAGCTATATCCACTCGCTGGGACAACGTAGGTTCTGGGATGACCTGCAAGATCGCCTGATCACCGGCCAACTTGCTCTTGAGCCACGACTGGCGCAGGTGCCAGTGCGTATGCCCTTGCCACCGGCCGTGGACAATAGTTCGATCTTCAAGACGCAGCAAAGCGGCGGCGCAAAAAGCGCCTTTGCATGACTGGGGACTCTATTGCATCCAGACGTTGCGGGGGCTCTGCCCCCGTCGCCCTTCGGTCGACTCCCCCGAGGTATTTTAAGAACCAAAGAAGGGTGGGGCCTGCGCTTGCTTCTTTGGTTTTGAAATACCTCGGGGGGAGGCTCGAAGAGCCGGGGGGCAGAGCCCCCTTTACCCGGTTTCTACCGCCGAGCCGTCTGCCAGCATGGCGTCGATGTCGAGCGGTGCGCAGAAGCCATCCTTGACCTTGGTTTCCAGTTCGGATTCGAGTTTCTGGACATCTTGAACCCGGGCGATCACCTTGTCGATGTCGGCGTAGGGGATCACCACGACGCCGTTGCGGTCGGCGACGATCATGTCGCCGGTGGCGACCGCGCAGCCACCTACGACGGCGCGTCCGCCCAATGTCCCAGGGCCGGAGGTGAAGGGTGAGTTGGGGTTGAGCCCGGTGCACCATGCAGGCAGTCCGGCGGAGACGATACCGGCGTAGTCGCGCATCGGCCCATCGGTGACAAAGCCCGCAGCGCCGGCGTTTTTCAGCATACCCGAGAGTTGATCCCCGATGGTGGCAGAGCCTTGATACCCGTGTGCGGCGTGGACGACGACATCGCCCGGCGTCAGCAGGTTCACCGCTGCAAGTGTTGCGATGATGTCGGAGGGTCCGCTGTCGGCTACGAGGGCCGGACCCACGGCGTGACAGTCAAGATCGCGACCGAACCCTATGGGTGCGACGGGGGTGGCCATTGCGCCCATGCCGCCCATGGCGTCACACAGGAAGGCGGTTTCAACGCCTTGCAGGGCTTCGATCTGCGCCTTGGTCGGGCGGGGCGCGCCTTTGACGATGGTCAGGCGGGGCGGTTCTCCGATCATGGATCTGTCTCCTTTGGGGGCGTATGTTATTCGGCTTCGGGATCGGGCAGGCGCCAGAGCAGGCGGATATAAGCCAGCCCCGAGGCGGTCGCGGTACAGCGTGCCTTTTGCAACTGGATCTCGGCGGCGGGGAGTTCGCGTAGCAGGGCCAGTTCCTCCATCCGGTCACATTGCACCAGCGAGGAGAGCAGATCGTATTTCACCTCGATCCCCGCCAGCGCGGCGATCCTTTCGGGGGCATTTGCGCTCAACTCGGACATGCGGGTGCCGATGGCGTCGGACCATTCCTGCCGCGCATCCGAAAAGCAAAGACCTGCGACGGCGGGTGTTTCCGGCGAGATTTGCAGGCAAGGTGCATGGGCGGCATCGACGCAGCCTGTGGGTTTCTTGCCCAGTTCCAGCGCGGTATCGAGACAGGTCTGAACGCTGTCGAGATCCAGCCGCGGATCGGCTTGCGCGGGCAGGGCCGGGGCAAGCAGGCAGAGGGCCGCGAGACAGGCGGCGAGGCGGTCTCTCATTTGAAAATTCCTCCCGGAATGGGGCGGTTTGCGCCCTCGGTTGCCTTGCCTCCTGCGAGGTGGCTTGCATTTGGTATACCAAATTGAAATGCTTTCACAAGCCGACAGACCCGCGGGAATCAGCGGGCATGCCAAAGGGAGAGGTCAATGTCCGATACGCGCGCCAACAAGCGGTTCCGCTCGCAGGAGTGGTTCGACAATCCCAACAACCCGGGCATGACCGCGCTCTACGTCGAGCGGTATCAGAACCAGGCCTTTACCCGCGAGGAATTGCAGGGCGAAAAACCGATCATCGGCATTGCCAATACCGGCAGCGATCTGGCCCCCTGCAACAAGATCCACGTGTTCCTGATGGACCGGATCAAGGCGGGCATCCGCGAGGCGGGCGGCATCCCGATGGAGTTTCCCGTTCACCCGATTCAGGAGACAGGCAAGCGGCCTACCGCGGCGCTGGACCGCAACCTTGCCTATCTGAGCCTTGTCGAGGTGTTGCACGGCTATCCCATCGACGGGGTGGTGCTGACCACCGGATGTGACAAGACCACGCCTGCCATGCTGATGGGCGCGGCGACGGTGGACATCCCCGCCATCGGGCTGAACGGCGGGCCGATGCTGGACGGATGGTGGAAGGGCAAGCGCGCCGGGTCGGGCACGATTGTCTGGGAAAGCCGCCGCCTGCTGGCCGAGGGCAAGATCGATTACGAGGAGTTCATGGCGCGGGTCTGTTCCTCGGCCCCTTCTCTGGGCCATTGCAACACCATGGGCACGGCCAGCACGATGAACGCCATGTCCGAGGCGCTGGGCATGACCCTGACCGGGTCGAGCGCGATCCCCGCGCCCTTCCGCGAGCGCATGGCCATGGCCTATGAGACCGGGCAGCGCATCGTCGAGATGGTCTATGAAGATCTGAAACCCTCGGACATTCTGACACGCGAGGCCTTTGAAAACGCCATCGTGGTGAATACCGCCATTGGCGGATCGACCAATGCGCCGCCGCATCTTCAGGCGATTGCGCGCCATGCCGGGGTGGACCTGAACGTCAAGGATTGGGAGACCATCGGCTTTGACGTGCCCTTGCTGGTGAACATGCAGCCGGCGGGCGAATATCTGGGAGAGAGCTTTTTCCGTGCGGGCGGCGTGCCCGCGGTCATGGGCGAATTGATGGCGGCGGGACGGTTGCACGTTGATGCGATGACCGCCACGGGCAACAGCATGGGCGCGAACCTGGCCGGTTGCGACAGTCTGGATACCGATGTGATCAAGCGGTACGACAGTCCGATGCGGACCAATGCCGGGTTCAAGGTGCTGTCGGGGAACTTGTTCGACAGCGCGCTGATGAAGACCAGCGTGATCTCAGAGGATTTCCGGCAGCGGTTCCTGTCGAAACCCGGCAGTGAAGGGGTCTTTGAAGCCAGGGCCGTGGTATTCGAAGGCCCCGAAGATTACCACGACCGGATCAACGATGCCGCGCTGGGAATCGACGAGGAAACGGTGCTGTTTATCCGTGGGGTGGGGTGCGTGGGCTATCCCGGCTCGGCCGAGGTGGTAAACATGCAGCCGCCAGATGCTTTGATCAAGGCGGGGATCAACCATCTGCCGACCGTGGGGGACGGGCGGCAGTCCGGCACTTCGGAAAGTCCGTCGATCCTGAATGCCTCACCCGAGTCGGTTGTGGGCGGCGGGCTGGCGCACCTGCGCAGCGGCGACCGGGTCCGGCTGGACCTGAATGCCAGCCGTATGGATGCGCTGGTGGATGCGGCGGAATGGCAGGCGCGGATCGACGCATGGGAGGCGCCGGAGATCAAGAGCCAGACCCCATGGCAGGAGATCTATCGCACCCATGTGGGGCAGTTGGGCGATGGCGGCTGTCTGGAACTGGCCACGGCCTACCAGCGGATTGCCAAGGATCTGCCGCGGGACAATCACTGAGGCGGTTTCGACGCAGGGGGGAAGAGGGGGCGCTGCCCCCGCGCCTGCGGCGCTCCCCCGGGATATTTTTGGACAGAAGAAAACGGGAGGGGTGCGCCATGGCGCAAACGATCATCATTACGGGCGGTGCGCGCGGCATCGGCAAGGCCTGCGCCGAGGCGTTTCTGGCGGCGGGGTGGAAGGTTGGCATCGTTGGCCGGACGCCCGAAACCGTGGCGGAGATGGCCGACAGCCATGACAACGCGCTGGGTTTGCCTTGTGACGTGGTGGACGAGGCGCAGGTCGACGCGGCCTTTGACAAGGCCATGGCCGAATGGGGCCGGATCGACGTGTTGTTCAACAATGCCGGGGTGTCCGTCATGGGCGGCCCGGTGGACGAGATCAGCGTCGAGGATTGGCGGCGCTGCATCGACATCAATGTGACCGGGTCGTTCATTTGTGCGCGGGCGGCTTTTGGCCGGATGCGGCGGCAAGAGCCGATGGGCGGGCGGATCATCAACAATGGCTCGGTTTCGGCCTATGTGCCGCGTTGGGGATCGGCGCCTTATACGGCGTCGAAACATGCGATCACCGGGCTGACGCGATCCTTGTCGCTGGACGGGCGGCCTTACAACATCGCCTGCGGGCAGATCGACATCGGCAATACGCTGACCGACATGGCCGAGAAGATGACCAAGGGCGTGCCGCAGGCGGATGGGTCCATCGCTGTCGAACCGGTGATGGATGTGTCGAACGTGGCGTCTTCGGTGCTGCACATGGCGTCTTTGCCTCTGGAGGCGAACGTGCAGTTCATGACGGTGATGGCCTCGGCCATGCCTTATATCGGGCGCGGCTGACCGTTCAGCGCGTGCTGGGCACCGGGCGCCGGACACGGCCCCGGACGGCCCGTTCGCGTTGCCAGATATAAAGGCCGGAGGCGATGATGATCGCCCCTCCGCCCAGTGTCCAGATCGTGGGCCATGTGTCGAAGAGCAGCACGCCAGCCAGCGCGGCGAGGAAGATCTGGATGTAGATCACCGGCGCGAGGATCGAGGCATCGGCCCAGCGGTGTGCCGTGACGGCCGCGATATGGCCGCTGGCACCAAAGATGCCGATCAGGACAAAGGCGATCCAGCCGCTGCCCTGCGGCCAGACCCAGCCGGTCAGCACAAAAGGCAGCAGGGCCAGCGCGGCAAAGCCGCTGGACCAGATTTGCTGCGTTGCATTTCCTTCGATCCCGGCCAGCAGGCGGGTCATGATGAAATAGAGCGCCGCCATGCAGAGCGCGATAAGCGAGAGGAACATGGCGGGGTGAAAGCTGACCCCCCAGGGCTGCATCACCACGATCACGCCGATGAAGCCGACGCAGACGGCGATGATGCGGCGCAGGCCGACGGTTTCGCCGAGGATCGGGATCGCCAGCAGGGTGACGACGATGGGGCCGGCGAACATGATCGTGGTGGTCACGGTGATCGGCAGGAACTGCAGCGCGGTGAAATTGCAGACGGTGCTGCCCAGCAGGAAGAGGCTGCGCAAGAGTTGCCGCCAGGGCGCGTTCGAGACGAAGGCGCCGCGCCCCTCTTGCGCGGCATAGATCGCCGTGGCGACGAGGAAATGCCCGGTGTAGCGGGCAAAGACCACCTGGAGCGCGGGCATTCCGCCGACGATCAGCCATTTGGCCGAACTGTCGATACAGGTGAAGCCGACGACCGCGAGGGCCATCAGCAGGACACCGGCGGCGGTGCGGTCTTCGCGGGGTTTGGCTTCGGACATATCTTGGGCGCAATCGACAGGTCAGGGGAAAACGGAGTTGAAATCGGGGGACTGGAAGAAAAAGGGACCAGCGTGCCTGATCAGCCGGTCGCCCATCCGCCATCGATGACATGGGCCTGCCCGGTGGTAAAGGCGCTTTCGTCGGAGCCAAGGTAGACCGCAAGATGGGCGATTTCCTGCGGCGTGCCGATGCGGCCCATGGGCTGGCGGGCGTCGAAGGCGCGGCGCGCCTCTTCGTAGTCGCCCATGGCGCGCAGACGGTCGTGCAGCGAGGGGCTGTCGACCGTGCCGGGACAGATGCAGTTCACCCGGATGCCCTTGGTCACGTAGTCAAGGGCCACCGATTTGGTCAGCCCGATCACCGCCGCCTTGGAGGTGCCATAGATGCAGCGGTTGGGCGCGGCCACGATGCTGCCCGCGATGGAGGCGATGTTGACGATGGCGCCGCCGCCGCGTTCGATCATGCCCGGCAGCGCCGCCTGCATGGCATGGAACTGCGAGCGGACGTTCAGCATCATGGCAAAGTCGAAATCCTCGTCCGTCGCCTCGAGCAGGGTGCCTGCGTGCACGAAACCGGCGCAGTTCACCAGCACATCCGGCGCGGCCTGCTGGATCGCCTCGGTCAGCGCGGCTTTGTCGGTCACGTCCAGCGCGAAGGCGGTTCCGGTCAGCCCTTCCAGCAGGTCGGCATTCAGGTCGGTGGCGGTGACCTCGGCGCCTTCGCGGGCGTAGGCCGCGGCGATGGCGCGGCCGATGCCCTGTCCGGCAGCGGTGATGAAGGCGCGTTTGCCTGCAAGTCTCATGTCAGAACTCCAGTGAAATCTCCCGGCACCTCGCCGCGTCGGACGGGGCGGTGGGTCTGCCCGGACAAAGCCGTGGCCAATGTCATTTCCAGCGCCGCAAAACCGTTTTCGGGACGGCAAAGAACATCATCCGTTCCGCCATTCAAAAGAGCGGCAAAGCGGTCGATCTGGGCGCGGAGCGGGTCGATCCGGTCAAACTGCGGTCCGGGGATACATTTCAGCGGTTTGGACCATTCGACCTCTCCCGGACCGCTTGCGCCCCAGCGGGTCAGCGACGGGAAGGCTAGCGCCCCGAGGGGGCCGGTGAAACGCAGGTAATCCTGATCCGATCCGGCAATGGCGGGGTTTTCCGACGAGCTCGCCTCGAACGACCAGGGCGAAGCCCCGGCATCCGACATCAGGAAAGAGCCAAGCGCGCCGTTTTCAAAGCGGAAGGCAAGGGCTGCGGTATCCTCGATCACCAGGCCGCGCGTGGCGGAAGAGGTGAGGGCCGTGACCTCGACCGGCAGGCCCGTCAAGAATCCCAGCAGGTCGATCTCGTGGCTGAGGTTGCTGGCCAGGGGTCCGGCGCCGGGCAGGCGACGCCATGGCGCATCGAAATAGCTGTCGTGCTTGCGCACCGACCAAAAGCCCTGAAGTCCCACAAGCGGGCCGATCTGGGGCAGGGCGTCGCGCATGGCCATGACATAGGGATGACAGCGGCGGTGGTGCCCGACGATCAGCGGCAAACCGGCGGTTTCGGCAGCCGCCATCATGCTGCGGGCATTGTCGAGCGTATCGGCAAAGGGTTTTTCCACCAGCACCGCCCAGCCACGCGACAGCGCGGCAAGGCTCGAGGGCATGTGATCCGGTGTCGGAGTGGCGATGACGCAGGCGCGGGTGTCTTTTGGCACCTCGTCCAGCGTGGCGACCACGGGCAGGCCCCCTTGGCCAAGTTCGGCGCGGGTTTCGGCCTGCGGTTCGACCACCGCCGTCAGGCGGATGGCAGGCGAGGCACTGGCGACCTCGATGTGACGTCGCCCGATGCTGCCCGCGCCGATCACGCAGAGGGGTAAGGGAGCGGTCATCACATCACCGCGCCGATCTGCCAAGGCACAAATTCGTAATCGCCCAGGCCCTGCGCCTCGGATTTGGTCTGTTCGCCGGAGGCCATGCGCAGCCACATCTGATAGATCTCGCGGCCCACTTCTTCGACCGATTTGCCCTCGGTCAGGATGGTGCCGGCGTTCACGTCCATGTCCTCGGTCATGCGGTTGAACATCTCGGTGTTGGTGGCGACCTTCATCGAGGGGCTGGGTTTCGCGCCAAAGGCCGAGCCGCGCCCCGTGGTGAAACAGACCAGAGTGCAGCCGCTGGCAATCTGGCCGGTCACGCTGGCCGGATCGTAGCCGGGGCTGTCCATGAAGGTGAACCCCTTTGCCGTCACCGGCTCGGCGTATTTGTAGACACCGGTGAGCGGCGTGGTGCCGCCCTTGGCCGCCGCGCCGAGGCTTTTTTCAAGAATGGTGGTCAGCCCGCCTTTCTTGTTGCCGGGCGAGGGGTTGTTGTCCATCGAGCCCTTGTTGCGGGCGGTGTAATCTTCCCACCAGCGGATCAGGCCGACCAGTTTCTCGCCGGTGGCACGGTCGACGGCGCGGGCGGTCAGCAGGTGTTCGGCACCGTAGATTTCGGGCGTTTCGGCCAGCACGCCGGTGCCGCCCTGCGCGACCAGCAGGTCACAGGCATAGCCCACCGCCGGGTTTGCGGTGATGCCCGACCAGGCATCCGAGCCGCCGCATTGCAGGGCCACCATCAGTTCTGATGCCGGGCATTCGCTGCGCGTGGCCTTGTTCACCTCGGGCAGCATCTTTTCGATCTTGGCGATGCCCAGGTCCACGGTTTTGCGCAGCCCGCCCACGTCCTGAATGTTCATCGACTGGAACAGCGGGCCGGGTTGCAGGCCATAGGCCTCGACCAGCCAGTCGATCTGGTTCATCTCGCAGCCCAGACCGGCCATCAGCACGCCGCCGATATTGGGGTTGCGGGCATAGCCCCACATGACCCGTTGCAGCGCCTCGAAGCCTTCGGAGCCCTGACCGGCCATGCCGCAGCCGGTGCCATGCACAAAGGCCACGACGCCGTCGACGTTGGGATAGGCGGCCAGCCGGTCGTCAGTGAAATGGGCGGCGATCTTGCGCGCGGCGGTGGCGGAACAATTCACCGAGGTGAGCACCGCGATGTAGTTGCGCGTCCCCACGCGGCCCGAGGCGCGGCGGTAGCCCATGAAGGTATCCTGCTTGGTGGCCGGGGTGGCCGGGCGCAGGTTGGTGCCGAACTCATACTCGGTATCGACATTGCGGAAGTCGAGGTTGTGGGTGTGGACATGGGCACCGGCGGCAATGTCCTCGGCGGCGTAGCCGATGACCTGCGCGTATTTGATGACGGGCGCGCCCTTGGCGATGTCCTGCGTGGCAAGCTTGTGGCCGCGCGGGATCAGTTGGGTGGCGCCGTCCTGCCCGGTTTCCAGCGGGGTGACGGCGGTGACGACGTTGTCGGCGTCGGAGAGGCGGACGGTCTGGGGCATGTCTTGGCTCGGCTGTTGAAGGGGGGCGCTGCCCCCCGCCTTCGGCTCCCCCCGGGATATTTGGGGACAGAAGAAGGCAGGGAAGCGGGATCAGGCGCAGACGGGGCTGTCGGCGGACCAGCGGTGGATGGGGATATGCGGTTCGGGGGCGAGGCGGGCGCGGGCGGCCTCCCAGCTTGCCTTCCATGCGCGCCAGTCGCGTTCTTCGGTCTGCGGCGCGCTGCGCGAGCGGGCGACGAAAGACGGGAAATGCCCGCGGCCAGTGGGCTGGCCGGTGACGTTGAAGCGGATGTCAAAGCTCCACCGGAAGGCATCGGAACGGTTGTCGAGCGAGGCATGTGGGGTGAGCGGGTGGAACAGCACCGCGCCGCCGGCCTTGACCGGGAGGGGGACCGCCCGATCCATGTCCAGATGGCCGGGGGCGATGGCGGTCTGTTTCTGGGGGCAGTGCGGGTACATCCGGGGTTTGCCGGGCACCACCTGAAGGCAGCCGTTTTCCACCGTGGCATCCGAGATTGCCAGCCAGACGGTGACCATCTGTGTGCGGTCGCCGTCTTCGTGCGCGACGGCGCGGTCCTGATGCCAGTCGGTGGAGGTGACATGGGCGCGCAGTTCGTCGCCGTGCAGGGTGTCGGCGGGCGGTTTCAGGCGGACGTGCTGGATCGGGTTCGAGGTCAGTTCGGGGCCGAGCAGGTCCTCGACCATATCCAGCAAGCGCGGGTTGGTCAGCATGTCGAAGACGGCGGGGCCGAAGTGGAAAGGCGTATCGGCGGCGATTTCTCCGCCCGGCAGCGAAATGTCCATCGGCTGGAACCAGTCGCAGCCGGCGCGGTAGGAGACCAGAAGTTTCTGCCAGAAATCCAGGTGGTCACCCGGCGGCACGCGCCCCTCTGCCTGCCACCCGGCATAGAGCCGATCCAGCAGCACTGTGTATTCGGCCTTGACCGCGTCAAGCGTTGCGCTGTCCAGCACGTTGTCGACCACGAGGTAGCCTTGGGTGTCGAACTGGTGGACCTGTTCGGAAGTCAGCATGAGGGGCATGGCGGGGCTCCTGCGGGGGCTGGCCCCGTCGCCTGTTGGGGCGCCCCGGAGTAATTTCACACAAGAGACGCCTGAGGGGGGAATGGGGGACCGGGCTGGGCCGGTCCCCCGGACGTCACAGGAAGATCGTGACGATGGGCGGCCATGCCAGAAGCACCGTCAGCGCCAGCAGTTGCAGGGCGATGAAGGGCAGGAAGCCGCGGAAGATGTCGGTCAGCGAAATATGCGCCGGGGCCACCGATTTCAGGTAGAAGGCGGCGGGTCCGAAGGGCGGCGAGAGGAAGCTGACCTGCATGTTCATGCAGAAGACCACGCCGAACCAGATCGGGATATAGCGCGCCTCCACTTGGCCGAGCCAGCCGATCTCTTCCGCCGGGAGGCGGACCACGATGGGCAGGAAGACCGGCATGATGAGCAGCACGATGCCGACCCAGTCCATGAACATGCCCATGATGAGGAAGATCACCATCATCACCAGGATCACGCCCATGGTCGGCATGTCCGACCCGACGATCATGTTGGCCACGTATTGCGGGCCACCGGCCAGCGTGTAGGCGGCGGCCAGCGCCGCGGCACCGATGGTGACCCAGATGATCGTGCCGGTGGATTTCAGCGTGCGCATCAGGCTGTCCCAGACGATCTCCCATGTCATTTCACGCCGCATCAGGCCGATGACAAAGACCGCCACGGCGCCCATGCCCGCCGCCTCGGTGATGCCGGTGATGCCGCCGTAGATCGAGCCGAGCACCACGCCGATGACGATGATGGGCGCCACCAGGCCCTTGCCCATCTCCCATCCCTGCGCGGTGCGTTCGCGTCCCACGATGACAAAAACCACCACGATGAAGAGCACCAGCGCACCCGCCAGCCAGGGCAGGTCGGAGACCATGCCGAGGAAGATCGGATCGACGCCTTCGACCACTTCGTTCACACCGGTGACGGTGAAGAACAGCGCGCGGCCGATCAGCACCACGGTCACCCAGATGCCGAAGCGCGACAGGAAGCCGAGGAACATCAGCCCCTTTTCACGGCCCTTCGGCGCGCCCGGTTCCTCGGGCGGCAGCGGGGCCTTTTCCGGCGAAAGCTGGGTGGTGATGATGATGTAGACGATGAAGAAGCTGGCCAGCATGAAGCCGGGCAGGAAGGAGGCGGTGAACAACGCCTTGATCGAGGTTTCCGTCACCAGCCCGTAGAAGATCAGGACGATCGAGGGCGGGATCATGGTGCCGAGGCTGCCCGAGGCGCAGATGGTGCCGATGGCGAGGTTCTGGTTGTACCCCAGCCGCAGCATCTGGGGCAGGGCGATCAGGCCCAGGAGGACAACTTCGCCGCCGATGATGCCCGACATGGCGGCCATGATGACAGCCATGACCGAGGTCACGATGGCGATGCCGCCACGCACGCGGCTAAGCCAGACATTGAGCGAGGAATACATGTCCCGCGCGATGCCGGATCGTTCCAGCAAGGCCGCCATGAAGATGAAGAGTGGTACTGATATCAGCACGTAGTTCGTCATCTGTCGATAGACCGCCTGGCCCAGCACGTTGAACGGCCCCTGGCCCCATGTGCGGAACAGGATGTCGACATCGAATTTCAGGACCAGCGTGACCACAGCGAGAAAGGCCGAGGCAAAGCCCAGCGGCATCCCGATGGCCAGCAACGCGAACATCGCCAGCAGCAGGATAAGGGAGAGAGTGCCGATATCGACCATTACTTGTTGTCCCCTTCCAAGGTGCGGCGGATGTTTTCGATCTCGGTTTCGTCGATTTCGTCGGCCGGGTTGTGGTGTTCCGGCGCGCGGTTCCAGTCGGCGATCAGGTTCGACAGGGCCTGAATGGCGACGAGTACGATGATGATGAGGATGGCCGGTTTCACGGTGCCCGGCAGCGGTGGATCCCAGGCGGTGCCGAAGGTTTCCATCCGCAGCATCCGGCGCATGGCGTCATTGTAGCCGCCCCAGACAAGGCAGAAGGTAAAGACCCAGATCAGCAGGACGGACACGCAGTCGGCCGCCTTTTGCATCCAGCGGGGCATCATGTCGTAGATGACATAGATGCGGATGTGGCTGCGCTGTTGCATGGCATAGAGACCGGCCAGCAGGAACAGGAAGCTGGCGATCCAGAGCGACATTTCGTTCGCCCACATGGTCGGCTGGTTGAAGACATAGCGCGAGACGACCTCGTAGAACATCACGATCACGATGAAGGCGATGGACATCATGGCCAGCCGCGAACAGACCAGTGAGAGGATGTCGAAGGGACCGGTGCGGTCTTGTTCGATCGCGCCCTTGTCGTCGCTCAGGTAAAGCGAGGCAAAGAACAGCGCGAGCGCAAAGCTGGCCAGGGTGAGGATCACCATGGGTTTGCCCTTGGGGCGGATCATCTCGTGCATGCCGATGGCCTCGGACGAGATGAATTGATTGACGACGAGAATGGCCCAGAGGGCGATGGTCAGGCCGGCGAAGCCGATCATCGCGGCGCGGACGGGGGCCCTGAGAGAACCCAGCCAGACGCTGTCCTGTTGCATGCGCGGTCACTCCATTTGTGAGGAAAGGGAGCAGCTGCCCCCTCGTGTGCCCTGCGGTCCCGTCGGGGGGCAGAGACAAAAACGGCGAGCCTTGGGAAAGGCTCGCCGCGGTGTCACGAGGCGGTCAGCCCGGCGATCACTCGGCGATGAGGCCAAGTGCGGTCAGGTACTCGCGGTGGCTTGCCACCAGAGCGGCTGCTTCGGGCGTCTTTGCGGCCCAGCCATCCCAAGCGGTCTGCGCCGCCTTGCGGAAGTCCGCGCGGTCCTTCGGCGACCAGTCGTAAAGCGTCACGCCAGCGGCGGTCAGTTCAGCCGCGGCTTCGGCGTTCTTCTTCTCGTTCGACAGGGCGGTGTGCAGCGTCAGCTTTTGCATCGCGGTGTCGATGATGCGGCGGTGCTGTTCGCTCAGACCTTCCCAGACGGCCTGGTTGCAAGCCAGGTGGTCCGACGGCATCGAGTGGAAGCCGGGGTAGGTGGCGTGCTTGACGATGTCGTACAGGCCCAGACCCACGTTGTTGTAGAGACCCGATGCGTCGGCGCCGTCGATGATGCCGGTTTCAAGCGCGGTAAAGATCTCGGTGAAATCCATCACGATGGGCGTGGCGCCCATTTCGGTGAAAATCTCGGTTTCCAGACCCGGGGGCGAGCGGAACTTCCAGCCCTTCAGGTCGTCGGGGCCGGCGATCGGCTTGGACGAGGACAGCGATTCCTGACCGTAGAGCCACCAGCCGATCAGCTGCATGCCCTGTGCGTTGTACAGTTCCTGCGCCGCGTCGTAACCGCCGCCGTAGTACAGCCACGAGATCTGCTGCCACGGGGTGTCGTAACCGCCCATGATGTCGCCGACGAACTGGAACGCCGGGTTCTTGCCGGTCTGGTAGGCGCCGCCGGTCATGTCGCAGTCGAGGATGCCGTTGATGGCGGCGTCGAAGGTTTCGGTCGTGGCCACGACGGACGAGCTGTAGAACATCTCGATGCTGATTTCGCCGCCCGACATGACCTGCACGTCATCGGCGAACTGGGCTGCCAGAACGCCCGAGGGGTGCTCGGATGCATAGTGGGTCTGGATACGCAGGGTCACGTCCTGCGCGCTGGCCGCGGATGCAGCAATGGCAACGGCCGCGGCCGTCGTCAGAAACTTCTTCATTTGTTCCTCCCTGTGGCGGGCTCCCCCCCGCCGTATGGTTATCGGGGCAAGCCCCGTCCCCGGATGGTATACCATCGCGTGAAAGCAAGCTAACCAAAGCCATGTCGACAGGCAAGGATTTTTGGTATACCAAATTTCCCTCATGAGAGTTCGTCCCAAGGGGCGGAAAAAAGGGTGCGGATTCAGGGAGGTGGACTGCGCCATGTCGGAAGAGACACTGCCAGAGCAGATTGCGACTCGGTTGCGGCGGGACATATTGCGGGGCGTGCTGCAACCCGGCACCCCGGTCAAGGAACGCGACCATGCAGCCGAGATGGGCGTCAGCCGCACGCCGCTGCGCGAAGCGATTCGAATGCTGGCCAAGGAAGGGCTGGTGCAACTGCGTCCGGCGCGCTCTCCGATTGTGGCCCAGCCCAGCTTTGAAGAGGTGGCTCAGAACATCGAGGTCATGTCCGCGCTGGAGGTTCTGTCGGCCCGGCTGGCCTGTGAGCGCGCCAGCGCCGAAGAGATCGACGAGATCGCCCGCGTGGCCGAGCAGATGGAACGCGACTACGACAGTCTCGACATGCTGGAGGTCTTTGAGATCGACATGAGCTTTCACCGTGCCATCGCGCAGGCGGCGGGCAATCCGGTGCTGGCCGAGATGCACCAGTCGCTTCTGGCCCGGCTGTGGCGGGCGCGGTATCTTTCGGCCAGCCGCAAAAGATCGCGGGACCGCGTCCTGCACCAACACGCACAGATCGTGGCGGCTTTGCGCGCGCGCGATGCGACGGCGGCGCAGGCGCATTTACAGGCGCATCTGGATCACCTGCTGATCAACGTGGCCGATTTTTTCGAGTCCTCGGGCACGGCCGAAGGCGGTGATACGCCTGAACCCGTGCAATGAGCGACCAGACAGACAAGACTCAGACACAAGGATAAAGAGCGACATGAAACTACTGCGATTTGGCCCGGCGGGTCAGGAAAAACCGGGGATGCTGGATGCGGACGGACAGGTGCGCGACCTGTCGGCCCATGTGAGCGATTTCGCCGGTGCGTCCGTTTCGCTGGAGGCGCTGGAGGCGCTGCGGGCCATTGATCCCGCCAGCCTGCCGCTGGTGGCGGAACCGGGGCGCATCGGCTCGTGCCTTGCCTCGGTGCCGAACTTTTTCTGCATCGGGCTGAACTATGCCAAACACGCTGCCGAAACCGGCGCGGAGCCGCCGAAGGAACCGATCCTGTTTTCAAAGGCGACCTCGGCACTGTCCGGTCCCTATGACCCGGTGGTGATCCCGCGCAATTCGGTCAAGTCCGACTGGGAGGTCGAACTGGGCGTGGTGATCGGCAAGGCGGCCTCTTACGTAAGCGAGGCGGAGGCGCTGTCCCACGTGGCGGGCTATTGCGTCATCAACGACATGAGCGAGCGCGAATTCCAGATCGAACGCGGCGGCCAATGGGTCAAGGGCAAGTCGGCCCCGACCTTCGGCCCGACCGGCCCCTGGCTGGTGACGGCGGACGAGGTGCCGGATCCGCAGGCGCTGAAGCTGAGCCTCGACCTGAACGGCGAGACGGTGCAGGACAGCGATACGTCGGACATGATCTTTTCCGTGGCCGAGATCATCAGCTACATGTCGCAATTCATGATGCTGCAACCGGGGGACATCATCGCCACCGGCACGCCCTCGGGCGTGGGCATGGGCATGAAACCGCAGCGCTTCCTGAAGCCGGGTGACGAGATGGTTGTGCGGGTCGAAGGGCTGGGCGAGCAGCGCCAGACCACGGTCGCGGCAGAGTAAAAGCCTGCCCGGAAAAGGAAAAGGCCCCCGTCGCGGGGCCTTTTGCGTTTTTAGTGGATCAGCGACCCGCCGTTCACGTCGACCTCGGAGCCGGTGACATAGGCCGAGAGATCGGAGGCGAGGAAAAGGCAGCAACCGGCCACATCGCTGGCCGCCCCGGCGCGGCCCATGGGGATGCCCGAGAGGATCTGTTCCATCATCTCGTCGGTCAGCGCGCCGCCGGTGATGTCGGTGGCGATAAAGCCCGGGCAGATCGCGTTTGACCGGATGCCGTCGGGGGCCAGTTCGCGGGCCATGGCCTTGGTCAGGCCCAGCACACCCGCCTTTGCGGCGGAATAATGCGGTCCGCCAAAAATGCCGCCGCCGCGCTGCGCCGAGACCGAGGAGATATTGACGATGCTGCCGGTCTTGCGCTCGCGCATATGCGGGATCACCGCCTGGCTCATGTAGAGCGTGCCGCGCAGGTTGACGTCGGTCACGGCCTCGTAGTTCTGCGGTTCGATCTGCATGAGCTTCAGCGGCTGGGTGATGCCGGCGTTGTTCACGAGGATGTCGACCTGACCCAAACCGTCGATCGCGGTTTGCGCGGCGGCGGCGCATTGGGGTTTGCTTGTGACGTCGCAGGCGAGGCCGATGTGGCCTTCGCCCGGCAGGTCGGCTGCGGCGGCGCGGGCGGCCTCGCCGTCGAGATCCAGCACGGCGATGCGCGCGCCGTGTTCGGCAAAGAGCTGTGCCGTGGCCTTGCCGAGGCCGCGGGCGCTGGCAGCGCCGGTGATGATGGCGGTCTTGTTCGCTAGAAGCATGGTGGTTTCCCGTGGCTGGCCGGGGAGGGGCTCTGCCCCGTCGCGGCGGTGCCGCGACTCCCCGGGATATTTTCGGACAGAAGAAGCGGCGGGTCAGAGCCTTGATTTGACGCTGGCGGTGATGGCTTTGACCGAGAGCCCGTATTGATCGTGCAGCGTGGGCAAGGCGCCGGCATCGAGGAATTCATCCGGCAGGGCGATGGAGTGGAAGGCCGGGTGGATGCCCGCGCGCATGAGATCGGCGGCGACGGCCTCTCCCAATCCACCGACGATGGTGTGGTTTTCCAGCGTGACCACGAGGCGGCCGGTTCTGGCGGCCTCGGCGCGGATGGTTTCCGTGTCCAGCGGTTTCAGCGTGGGCACGTGCAGGACCGCGCAATCGGTGCCATCGGCCTTGAGCGCCTTGGCGGCGTCCAGTGCGCGCATGGTCATGAAACCGGTGGAGATGAAGAGCACGTCGTTGCCGCCGTGGATCAGCTGGGCTTTGCCCAGCTTGAACCGGTAGCCGTATTCGCCCAGCACATCGGGCACCTTGCCGCGCAGGAGGCGCATGTAGACCGGGCCGGGGTGGTCGGCGATGGCATGTGTGGCCTGGGTGATTTCCGTCGCGTCGCAGGGATCGACGATGGTCAGGTTGGGCATGCCGCGGAAAATCGCGAGGTCTTCGGTTGCCTGATGGCTGGGGCCGTAGCCGGTGGTCAGCCCGGGCAGGGCACAGACGATTTTGACCGGCAGGTTTTCCTCGGCAATCGCCATGATGATGAAGTCATAGGCGCGGCGCGAGGCAAAGACGGCATAGGTGGTGGCGAATGGGGTGAACCCTTCGCGGGCCAGACCGGCGGCGGTGGAGATCATCACCTGTTCCGCCATGCCCATCTGGTAAAAGCGGTCGGGATGCTCTTTCGCAAAGACATGCAGATCGGTGTATTTCGACAGGTCGGCGGTCAGGCCGACGATGTCATCGCGTGTCTTTGCCAGGTCGCAGAGCGCCTGTCCGAAAGGCGCGGCGACGGTTTCGCGGCCCTCGGCATCCAGCGAGGCGATCATGGCGGAGGTTGTCAGGCGTTCGCCGCTTTCGCTGACGGGGACCTGGCGGGCGGTGTATTTGGACTTGCGGCGGGAGAGGGCGCCGATGGGGGCTTCTTGCATCTTTTCTGCTCCGTCTCAGGCCGGGATGGTTTCGTCGAGGATGGCGATGGCGCGGGCCCATTCCGAAGGTTCGACGCGGACGAAATGGGTGATCTCGCGGTCTTCGAGGAAGGGCACGCCCTTGCACATCTGGGTCTTGCAGATGATGACGCGTGGGCGCGGATCGGTGAGGGCGCGCGCTGTGTCGAAGGCTGTGACCAACGCGTTCAGGTCATTGCCGTCCACCTCTTGGGCGTGCCAGCCGAAGGCCTCCCATTTCGGGGCTTCGGCACCTTTGGCCAGGGCCTGGGTCGTCGGGCCGTCGGCCTGCTGGTCGTTGAAATCAACGACGCAGATCAGGTTGTCCAACCGGTGTGATGTGGCGGCCATGACCGCCTCCCAGGTGGAGCCTTCGCCCAGTTCGCCGTCCGACATCAGGTTGTAGACGAAAGCCGGGTTCTGTTTGCGTTTCAGTCCCAGCGCGGCACCGACGGCGATGCCAAGGCCATGGCCCAGCGAACCGCCGGTGATTTCCATCCCCGGGGTATAGGCGGCCATGCCGGACATGGGCATGCGTGAATCGTCCATGCCGTAGGTTTCCAGCTCATCCTCGGGCAGGATGCCAGCCTCGATCATCGCGGAATAAAGCGCAATCGCGTAGTGGCCGATCGAGAGGTAGAAGCGGTCGCGGCCTTCCCAGTCAGGGTCCTCGGGGCGGTAGGTCAGCGCGTGGAAATAGCTGGTGGCCAATACATCGGCCACGCCAAGCGCCTGACCGATATAGCCCTGTCCCTGAACCTCTGCCATGCGCAGCGCAAGCCGCCGGATTGACCAGGCGCGGCGCGCAAGGCTCACGTTAGAGCCCGCGTGAACGGTCATGATGCTCCTCCTCCCGAGGTGATATATTAGTGCATGTCGCTTGTCACCTTGTCATACATGTTATTTCAGATCGGGCAAGTCCGAAGGTGACGTCAGGGCGACTTGCGCAAGTCGCGGGGCGTTTCGCCAAAGGCCGTGCGAAAGGCCCGGGTCAGAGCAGAGGCATCCTCGTATCCGCAACGGGTGGCGATTTCGCTGATCGAAAGGCGGGTCTGTTCCACCAGGCGACGCGCGGCGTTCAGGCGCAGCGCGCGGTAGGTGGCGCCGGGGCCGCGGCCCAGAACGTCGCGAAAGCGCCGTTCCAGCGCCCGGGGCGTGACCTGAAGACGGCGCGCCACGGCGGCGACGGGCAGGGGAGCCTCGACATGGCGGCGCATGATCGAGACCGCCGCCTCGACCAGTTGATCGTCGGTCAGGCGGGGCGGCAGGTCTTTTGGCTCGGGCCGTTCGCCATGCATGAACAGCGCGCCCGTTTCCAACCGCAGCAGCGGGCCGTGGTGCTGGCCGACAAGGTTCAGCATCAGTTCCAGCGCCGTGGTGCCGCCGCCGCAACTGAGGATGTCGCCGTCCTGCACCACGCGGTCGGGCAGGGCCTCGACCTCGGGGAAGGTTTCGGCAAAGCGGTCCAGTTCGTCCCAGTGCAGGGTTGCGCGCCGTCCGTCCAGCAGCCCCGCCGCCGCCAGAAGCCAACTGCCCATGTCCAGCCCGACCAGCGTGTCAAACCGTCGCCGCGCCGCGCGCAGGGCACGCAGCGTGTCAGGGGTGGTCAGATGTTCGGTGTCATAGCTGGGCAGCAGCATCAGGTAATCGCCGCCGGGATGGCGGGCCAGCGTTTCTTCGGGCGCGACCGGCAGCCCCGAGGAAGAGGTCAGCGTCTCGCGCGTCAGCCCGATGTATTGCCAGGAATAAAGCGGTTTGCGTGACAGCGCGTTCGCCGCGCGCAGCGGTTCGACCGCATTGGCAAGGCAGAGGTTCGAGAAGCGCGGAAACAACAGGACCGCCACGTGGCGTGTCGCATTCTGCGGATTTTCTGGGGCGTTCTGCATATCCATGACCTGCGATCTACCGTCTAGTGGCGCCATCACGCAAGCGGAGGGTGCCATGCAGTTCGGATTGAGCGACGAACAGGAGATGATCGTTTCGACCGTGCGGAGCTTTGTCGAGAACGAGATCTATCCGCATGAGGCCGAGGTCGAGCGCAGCGGGCAGGTGCCGCATGAACTAGGCGAAGAGATCAAGCGCAAGGTTCTGGATCTGGGCTTCTACGCCTGCAATTTCCCCGAAGAGGTGGGCGGCGCGGGCCTGTCGCACCTTGATTTCACGCTGGTCGAGCGGGAACTGGGCCGTGGCAGCATGGCGCTGACGCATTTCTTTGGCCGTCCGCAGAACATCCTGATGGCGTGCGAAGGCGAACAGCGCGAACGCTATTTGCTGCCCGCCGTGCGGGGCGAGCGCATGGACGCGCTGGCCATGACCGAACCGGATGCGGGCTCGGATGTGCGGGGGATGAAATGTTCGGCGGTGCGGGAGGGCGGCGATTGGGTCGTGAACGGCACCAAGCACTTTATCTCGGGCGCGGAACATGCGGATTTCTTTATCGTCTTCATCGCAACCGGGGTGGATGAAACACCGAAAGGCCCCAAGAAACGGATCACCTGTTTCCTCGTGGATCGCGGGCATCCGGGGTTCGAGGTGCGCGACGGTTACAACTCGGTTTCGCATCGTGGCTACAAGAACTGCATCCTCGAATTCACCGATTGCCGCCTGCCGGATGCGCAGGTTCTGGGGCAGGTCGACGGCGGTTTTGACGTGATGAACGAATGGCTTTACGCCACGCGGCTGACCGTCGCCGCCTTTTCCGTGGGCCGGGCGCGGCGCTGTTTCGATTATGCCGTGGATTACGCGGCGCAGCGCAAGCAGTTCGGGCAGGCAATCGCCAAGTTCCAGGGCGTCAGTTTTCAGGTCGCGGACATGGTGACAGAGATCGACGCCGCCGACTGGCTGACCCTGTCGGGGGCCTGGCGGCTGGACCAGGGGTTGCCCGCCAACCGCGAGATCGCCTCGGCCAAGGTCTATGCAACCGAGATGCTGGCGCGGGTCACGGATACGACCTTGCAGATCTTCGGCGGTATGGGGTTGATGGATGATTTCCCGATCGAGCGGTTCTGGCGTGATGCGCGGGTCGAGCGGATCTGGGACGGCACCAGCGAGATCCAGCGCCATATCATCAGCCGCGAGATCTTTCGGCCGCTGGGAGCGTGAGGCGAGGCGGGGTAAATCCCGCCCTACGGCAGTTGGAGAGGATGTGAGATGACGGATATGTCGCGCCTGTTGCGCCCGCGTTCCATTGCCGTGATCGGCGGCGGGGCATGGTGCGCCAATGTGATCCGCGAGTGTCGCAAGATGGGGTTCGACGGGCCGATCTGGCCGGTGCATCCGAAACGCGCCGACGTGGGCGGGCTGCCCGCCTTTGCGCATCTGGAGGACCTGCCCGGGGTGCCCGACGCGACCTTTATCGGCATCAACCGCGAGGCCACGGTCGAGGCGGTGCGCCTGCTGTCGGCGCGGGGCGCGGGCGGGGCGATCTGTTTCGCCTCGGGCTTTGCCGAGGCGCAGGCGGAACTGGGCGATGGCGCCGCCTTGCAGGCGGAGCTGCTGTCTGCTGCGGGCGCGATGCCGGTTCTTGGTCCGAACTGCTATGGCTTTGTCAATGCGCTGGACCGGGCGCCCTTGTGGCCGGACCAGCATGGTATGGTGCCGGTCGAGCGGGGCGTTGCGATCTTGTCGCAAAGCTCGAACGTGGCGCTGAACCTGACCATGCAGAAGCGCGGGCTGCCGATTGCCTTTCTTGGGACCGTCGGCAATCAGGCGCAGGTGGATCTGGGCGCGCTGGGCATGGCCTTGCTGGAGGATGAGCGTATCACGGCGCTGGGCCTGTACATCGAGGGCATCAAGGACATACGCGGTTTCGAGGTACTGGCGGCGCGGGCGCGGGATCTGGGCAAACGGGTGGTGGCGCTGAAGCTGGGGGCCTCGGAACAGGCAAATGCGGCGGGGGTGTCGCACACAGCCTCGCTGACCGGGTCGGATGCGGGGGCGCGTGCCTTTCTGCGGCGGATCGGCGTGGCGCAGGTGTCGTCGCTGTCGGCACTGTTGGAGACCCTCAAGATCCTGCATGTGGCAGGGCCATTGGCGTCGAACCGGGTGGTGTCGGCCTCGTGCTCGGGCGGCGAGGCGAGCCTGATGGCGGATACGGCGCTGGGGTTCGACATTGAATTCCCTGCGCTGGTGCCCGCACAGCAGGCGGCGCTGCGGGCGGCGCTGGGCCCCAAGGTGGCGCTGGCCAACCCGTTGGATTACCACACCTATATCTGGGGTGACCTGACCGCGACCACGGCCTGTTTCGACGGGTTGATGTGGGGTGAGGATCTGGGCCTTGGGGTGGTGGTGCTGGATTTCCCCCGCGCTGACCGTTGTTCGGCAGAGGATTGGGACGTGGTGATCGAGGCGGTGGCCGCTGTGCAGGCGGAGGCGCCGATGGCGATCCTTGCCAGCATCGTCGAAACCCTGCCCGAAGTGGTGGCCGAACGGCTGGTGGCACGTGGGATCGTGCCGCTGTGTGACATGGCCGCGGCGCAGGAGGCGATTTCGGCGGCGGCCTTTCTGGGCCGCGGCTGTGCCCCGCTCCCGGTGTTGGTGGAAGCTGAGCCGTCGGAAATTGAGTATTTGGACCAAGAAGAAGCACAGGATGGTGTTCTGCCCGAGGCGGTCGCCAAGGCGGCGCTGTCGCGGGCGGGATTGGCGGTGCCGGGGTTCGAGCGGGTGTCGTCGGCCCTGGAGGCCTGTGCGGCTGCGGGGCGGGTCGGATTTCCCGTGGTGCTGAAGGGCGAAGGCTTTGCTCACAAGAGCGAGGCGGGCGCGGTGCGGCTGAACCTGGAGACGGGTGAGGCCGTCCGTGCGGCGGCGGAGGCCATGGACGCGGCGGGCTATCTTGTTGAGGAGATGGTCGGGGGCGCGGTGGTGGAATTGTTGCTGGGGGTATTGCGCGACCCGGCGCATGGTTTTGTGCTGACGCTGGGCGCGGGCGGGGTCTGGACCGAGATTCTGGACGACACGCAGGTGTTGTTGTTGCCGGTCACGGCGCAGGATGTGCGCGACGCGTTGGGCCGGTTGAAGATCGCGCCCTTGCTGGCGGGCTATCGCGGGGCCGCGGGCGCGGAGATGGAGGCCATTGTGGCGGCCGTACAGGCGGTGCAGGCTTTTGTCGCGGCGCATGCGGATGACATCGAAGAGGTGGAGATCAACCCGTTGATCTCTACCGCGACGCGGGCGGTTGCGGCGGATGCGCTGATCCGTTTGACCATGAGACAAGCAGAGGGAGGCATCAATGCCGCTTGAGATGAACAGGGACGTCTTTATCACCTGCGCGGTGACTGGTTCGGGCGGGACGCAGGACCGCAGCCCGCACGTGCCGCGCTCGCCCAAGCAGATCGCCGACAGCGCCATCGATGCGGCCAAGGCCGGTGCGGCGGTGGTGCATTGCCACGTGCGTGACCCGGAGAGCGGCGCGCCTTCGCGCGATCTGGCGCTGTACCGCGAGGTGACAGAACGCATTCGCGATGCCGAGGTGGACGTGGTGCTGAACCTGACGGCGGGCATGGGCGGGGACATCGTCTTTGGCTCGACCGAGGCACCGTTGCCGGTGAAGGCGGAAGGGACCGACATGATCGGGGCCGAGGCGCGGGTGGCCCATGTGGCCGAGTGCCTGCCGGAAATCTGTACGCTGGATTGTGGAACGATGAACTTTGCCGAGGCCGATTACGTCATGACCAATACGCCCGGCATGTTGCGTGACATGGGCGCGCGGATGACGGCGCTGGGCGTGAAGCCGGAGATCGAGGCCTTTGACACCGGCCATCTGTGGTTCGCCAAACAACTGGTCAAGGAAGGGGTGCTGGACGGCCCCGCGCTGGTGCAGCTGTGCATGGGGGTGCCCTGGGGCGCGCCGGATGACCTGAACACCTTCATGGCCATGGTGAACAATGTGCCGGACGACTGGACCTTTAGCGCCTTCGCGCTGGGGCGGCACCAGATGCCCTATGTGGCTGCCTCGGTCCTTGCGGGGGGCAATGTGCGTGTGGGTCTGGAAGACAACCTGTTCCTCGACAAGGGCGTGTTGGCAACCAATGCGCAGCTGGTGGATCGGGCCGTGGGCATCATCGAAAATCTTGGCGCGCGGGTGATGACTCCCTCAGCGGTGAGAGAAAAACTGGGCCTGACCAAGCGCGCGCCGAAATAGCGCTTGTTCCCATCCGCTGGCGCTTGCAAGGCTGGTTTGCGCTAACAGGGGAGGGGAGCGATGCCACGGATCGGGATCGGGATCATTGGCGGCGGCTACATGGGCAAGGCGCATTCCGCCGCCATGGCCGCCGTGGGGACGGTGTTCGAAACGCGGCTGAAACCGCGATTGGTCAGCATCGCCGGATCCTCGCCCCAGAGCGGGGCGCGCTATGCAGAGGCCTATGGGTTCGAGCGCGGGGCGCGCGACTGGCAGGCGCTGGTCGCGGACCCGGAGGTCGAGGCGGTGGTGATCGCCTCGCCGCAATCCACTCATCGCGAGATTGCCGAGGCGGCCCTGGCGCTGGGCAAGCCGGTGCTGTGCGAGAAACCCATGGGGCTGAACCTGACCGAGGGGCGGGCCATGCAAGCGGCGGCGGAGCGCGCCGGTGTGGCGAATATGGTCGCCTATAACTACAGCCGGACACCGGCGACGCAATTTGCCCGCCAGTTGATCGGCAGGGGTGAACTGGGCCGGGTGCATCATCTGCGCATCGAACATACCGAGGATTTTCACCTGACCTCGATCCTGCCGCCATGGCGGTCGCAGGGCGAGGCGAACGGATGTCTTGGCGATCTGGCGCCGCATCCGGTGAACGCGGCGCTGGCGCTGGGCGGGCGGATTGCCGAGGTTCACGCGATGATCGAGACGGTTTTTCCCGAGCGTAACGGCGTGACCGTCACCAATGATGACCAGGTTCTGATGACCCTGCGCTTTGAGAGTGGTGCCAGCGGGCATCTCTTTGCCAGCCGCGTCGCGACGGGGCGCAAGATGGGCTATGCCTACGAGGTCACGGGGGACAAAGGCGCGCTGCGGTTCGATCAGGAGGATCAGAACGCGCTGTGGGTTTGTGATGGCACGGCCCCCGCCGAGCGGGCGGGCTTTACCAAGGTGCTGACCGGTCCGGCGCACCCGGATTATCGCGGGTTTTGTCCGGGGCCGGGGCATGGCACCGGCTATCAGGATCAGATCATCATCGAGGCCAAGGATTTCCTTGCGGCCATCGACGGGGGCGCGCCGGTCTGGCCCAGCTTTGCCGACGGGGTCGAGGTGCATCGGGTGATCGCGGCGGCGCGGGCTTCGGTTGCTTCGGGCGGCTGGGCGCGGGTCAGCGAGTTTTGAGCAGTCCGGGGAGGAGACAGGGCATGGCAAGATTGAACTGGGGCATGATCGGGGGCGGCGAAGGCAGTCAGATCGGCCCGGCGCATCGGTTGGGCGCGGGGCTGGACGGGGCTTTTGACTTTGTCGCGGGGGCGTTGGACCACCGGCCCGAGGCGGGCCGCGACTATGGTCAGCGGCTGGGGCTGGCCGCCGATCGGGCCTATGGCGACTGGCGCGAGATGCTGGAGGGGGAGCGGGGGCGCGACGACCGGGTCGACCTTGTCACCGTGGCCACGCCAAACGCGACGCATTTCGAAATCACCAAGGCCTATCTGGAGGCCGGGTTTCACGTGCTGTGTGAAAAGCCCATGACCATGACCGTGGAGGAAGGTGAGGAAATCGTCGGCCTCGCGCGTGAGAGCGGACGTATCTGCGCGGTTAACTATGGCTATTCCGGCTATGCGCTGGTGCGGCACATGCGGGCCATGGTGGCGCGGGGGGATCTGGGCCGTGTGCGCATGGTGGTGGCAGAGTTCGCCCATGGGCACCATGCCGATGCCGCTGACGCGGACAATCCGCGCGTGCGCTGGCGCTATGACCCGGCGCAGGCCGGCGTTTCGGCGCAATTCGCCGATTGCGGGATTCATGCGCTGCACATGGCGTCCTTTGTCATCGGGCAAGAGGTCACGCGGCTTTCGGCGGATACGGTGAGTTGTATCGACAGCCGCGTGTTGGAGGATGACGCGCAGGTGAACCTGCGCTTTGACGGTGGCGCGGCGGGGCGGCTTTGGACCTCGTCGATCGCGCTGGGGCGTCAGCACGGGCTGACCTTGCAGGTCTTTGGCGAGAAGGGCGGCCTGCGCTGGGCGCAGGAACAGCCGAACCAACTGTACTGGATGCCGCTGGGCGGGCGTCTGGAGGTCATGGAACGTGGCGGGCCGGGTCTGTCGCCCGAGGCGGATCGCGCCAGCCGGGTGACAGTGGGCCATGCAGAGGGGATGCCGTTGGCTTTTGCCAACCTCTATTCCGACCTTGCCGAGGGGATCCGGGCGCGCAAGGAGGGGCGCGACATGGATCCGGCGGCAGATCTGTATCCACGGGCCGAGGATGGCCTGCGATCCATGGCGGCGGTGTTCGCGGTGGCCGAAAGCGGGAAGGCGGGTGGCGTCTGGATGGACGCGCGTCCGCCGATGTTCCGGTAATGAAGGGGCCGGTGGTCGGACGCTGTTCCGCGCCTGCGGCGCGAAAGGCGCCCCGCCCACCGTCCTTTTGGGCGCTGCCGCTCAGGCAACCCGTTCGAGATTGACCTCGGGCGTGACGCCCAGCGCAAAACAGACATCGCGGGTCAGTTCCGGACGGTTCAGCGTGTAGAAATGCAGCTTGTCCACGCCCTGTTCCAGCAGGTCCGAGCAGAGCTCGGTACAGATGGCGGTGGCCAGCAGATCCTCGCGACCGTCGCGCTGGGCCTTTTCGAAGGCGTCCGACACCCATGTCGGGATATGCGTGCCGCAGCTTTCGGCAAAGCGGCGCGCGCCGTTCCAGTTCTCGATCGGCAGGATACCCGGCACCAGCTTGTCGCCGTCGATGCCCGCCTTGGCGCAGGCATCGCGGAAGCGGAAGAAAGTCTCGGCCTCGAAGAAGAACTGGGTCAGGGCCTCTTCGGCACCGGCGTCCAGTTTGCGCTTGAGCCAGTCGATATTGGCCTGCTGGCTGGCGGCTTCGGGGTGGCAATCGGGATAGGCACCGACGCGCAGCGCAAAGCGCCCGGTCTGGGCCAGCGCCTCGATCAGTTCGATGGAATTGGCGAAACCGTCGGGATGCTGAGCAAAGCCCGCCGCGCCTTTGGGCGGGTCGCCGCGCAGGGCAACGATGTCGGTTACGCCAGCCTCGGCAAAGCCTTCGGCGATGGCCAGGGTCTCGGCACGGGTGGCATTGACGCAGGTCAGATGCGCCGCCGTCCTCAGGCCGGAATGGCGGTGCAGCGTGGCCACCACGTCGCGGGTCAGGTCGCGGGTGGTTCCGCCCGCGCCATAGGTCACCGAAACGAAACGCGGCGCCAGCGGTCCCAAAACCTGTACCGCGTCCCAGAGACGAAAGGTCGCCTCGATGTTCTTGGGCGGGAAGAATTCGAAAGAGATTTCGGGGCGCTGCATTTGCGAAGTTCCTCTGATCTGTTGCAGCCCTTGTCGCACGCGCAGCATTGTGAGACAAACTCATAAATCTCAAGATCAACATGAGGTGGATGCGAGGAAGCGCCGATGCATATCGAATTTCGTCACCTTCGAACCATCAAGGCCATCCATGACGCGGGCGGAGTGGCGCGGGCGGCGGACATGCTGAACATCACGCAATCCGCGCTGAGCCATCAGATCAAGGGGCTGGAGGATCAGGCAGGGGTCGAATTGTTCGTGCGCCGTTCAAAGCCGATGAAGCTGTCGGCGGCGGGGATGCGCCTGCTGCGGCTGGCCGAGCAGATCCTGCCGCAGGTCGAGGCGGTGCAGGCCGAATTCGACGGGTTGCGCAGTGGCAAGGCCGGGCGCCTGCACATTGCCATCGAATGCCACGCCTGTTTCGAATGGCTGTTCCCGGTGCTCGAAGGTTTTCGCAAGCAGTTCGGTGATGTGGACGTGGATATCCGGCCCGGGCTGGCCTTTGACGCGCTGCCTGCGCTGATGAAGGAAGAGGTGGATGTGGTGATCTCCTCCGATCCCGAGGAACTGGCGGGCGTGACCTTTGTGCCGCTTTTTGACTACAGCCCGGTTTTCGTGGCCTCCGCGTCGCATCCGCTGGCGGAAAAGGACTGGATCGAGGCCGAGGATTTCCGGGGGCAGACGCTGATCACCTATCCGGTGGACCGCGCGCGGCTGGACATCTTCAGCCAGTTGCTGACCCCGGCCAAGGTAGAGCCCGCCGCCATCCGGCAGGTGGAACTGACGGCGGTGATCCTGTTGCTGGTCGCCTCGAACCGGGGCGTTTCCGTGCTGCCCGATTGGGTTGTGCGCGAGGTGAAATACAGCTCGGACTATATCACCCGCCCGCTGACAAAAGAGGGGCTGACCCGCCGGCTGTATGCGGCGGTACGGACCGAGGATCTTGAAAAACCCTATATGCAACTGCTGATCCGGCTGGCCGGGGAAGAGGCCCGCAGATTGCAGGCGGCGTAACGCGCGCCGCCTGCCGCCTTAGCCGATCAACAGGTTGTCGATGCCGATCCCTGTGCCCGGATCGTAGGGAAAACGATTGTCTTCGTTGATCGAAAGGGTGGCGGTGAAATAGATCAGTTCGCCCACTTCGGCCAAGGCTGTGTCCAGCGGAACATCCGCAAGGCTGTCGACCAGCACGGCGGAACCGTTCACCACTTCGTAGGTGAGAAGGTCCCATTCATCCAATCCGTCATCGGCACCCCTAAGCGTGTAGCGCGTGCTGCCGTCAGCCCCGGTCATGGAAAAGATGACAGAGCCGTTTTCGTCCAGCCCGTCATCCCCCAGGACGTCAAAGTCGAGGATATGGAACCCGCCCGGGTCCGAATAGGCGAGCGTGGCGCGATCCAGCCCGCCGCTCCAGCTGTCGTTCGGCAAATAAAAGGCGTTGTTGCCGTCCTCGGCCGTGTCGTTGACCGGGTCCGGTGGATTGACCCGTGGCGGGTTGGAAAAGATGCGGGGGCTGTTCTTGTCTTCGACGGTCCAGCCAAAGGACATGCCGTCTTCGGTATAGTTGCCGGTGCGGACGGCAAAGAGATTGTTGACGTAGCTGATGTTGAACGTCCGGCTGATGCCTTCGTCAAAGTCGATCAGAGTCGCGTCCGTGATGCCCGTCACATCGACAAGGACAACCTGAAGCGGCGACAGATTTCCTTCGCTGTCAGTCAGTTGATAAAGAAAACTGTCGGTTGCCGTGTCACCCGTGTCCAACCCTTGCAACTGTGGGGCGCCGGTCGGATCATAGGCGATACTGCCATCCGGGTTGACCGAGATCGCAGCGCCCATGGTCGATGTCGTACTGACCAGTGACAGGGTGACGGCATCGCCCTCGATGTCAAAGTCATTGCCCGTCACGTTGATCGCCGCCAATGGCGTGTCCTCATCCGTGGCTGCATGGTCAGGGCGGGTAAATGGCGCGTTGTTCTGCCCGACAGCAAAGATGAAATCGTCGAATTCGAGGAACTCAAGCTGCCTTGTCTCGGCGGTTCCAAGGGCGGTTTCGACAAACAATCGCCCGCCATTGCCCTCGGTCAGGATCGCATCCTGAAGGCTGCCGGTAAAGACGGCGGTATCGATCCCGCCATTGCCAAAGATCACATCCGGGCCGCCGTTGCCGATGATCCGGTCGCTGCCATCGCCGCCGATGATCGTTTCGCCGTTGCCAGAACCGATCAGTTCATCGTCGCCGTCGCCGCCGATGATGCGCTGTGCGAACCCTTGCAGAATGTCGTTGAAATCAGTGCCGGTCACGGGCCGGCCTTTGCCAGTTGGTTGAGGCATCGTGTTCCCCCTGATGCAAAATGCTTCGGAAAAACAAAAGTTGACTCGTAATTTGCCCAAGGTAACACGAGCGGCCTTTCGGAGGAAATCCGTTGGACGTCAGCGGTTCGGAGGGCTGCCTTGGTGGCGCTGGGTCAGCAGGATTGACCGGCTTGCGCGCGGGCCAGATCCCATCGGTTTGCATAGGCCATGCCCTGCACAGGTTCATGTGCGGTGCTCATGACCTCACCGGCCTTTTGGGCGAAGCAGGCGCAATCAACATCGGTCAGGTTGGACCGGCACCAAAGGGCCGGATCTGCCGGGGCGGTGGCAAGGCCGGGCGGCGGCGATCCGGTGCGGGGCAGGCCCCCCTGCGTCAAAGGCGGCAAACGGTTGACCCCTGCCACCAACAGCGCAACAGAGGCCAGAACGGCGGCATATGTGAACCATCTGATCGGCGGCATTGGCACCTCTGGTCGGTCAACCGGTGACATGCCGGGTCTGGGCTCCGCATCAACGGGTCAGGGCAAAGGCCCGGCGTGGCCAAGGTACAGGCTGCGCGATGCCGCGCAAAGCAAGGAAAAGGCGGCATTTAATTTGAAAGCGATAGGTCCGGCAGGGAAAGGACCCCGTCCGTACGGCAATCAACCGAATGGCCGGGCGACGCCGCCCGGCTTGATGTGCAGGACAACGGGTTCCGGGCCGAAGGCGGCCCGCCCCTTGTTCAGAGAATCTTCAGGTCAGAGGCCATGGTCCGGCCATCCCGTCCTTCGCGCAGTTCGTAGCTGACCTTCTGGTTATCGGCGAGCCCGGTCAATCCCGAGCGTTCGACCGCGGAGATATGAACGAAAACGTCCTTTCCGCCTTCCTCTGGTGCAATGAAGCCATAGCCTTTGGTGGTGTTGAACCACTTCACGGTGCCGTTCGGCATAATTCCCGTGCTCCTATTCAAGTCCTCGCGTTCATCCCCGCCCGACACGGAGAAGGCCATATCCACCGGATCCGGCCGCGAAACACCAAGGGCGCCTAAGCGGAACAGGTGAATATCACAGGTCTGACATTAGCGCAGAAAGGCGAAATACAAGAGTCCCGCACTCGCATTTCACGCAAAACTTGCCTATCTCACGGCACAGGATCGCCAATTGCCAAGGGATTGTGCATGATTATCTACGGGTTGAAGACCTGCGACACCTGCCGAAAGGCGCGAAAAGCCTTGCCCGAGGCAGAGTTTGTCGATGTCCGTGAATCCGGTGTGCCGGCGGACATCCTGAACCGGGCGCTGACCGAATTTGGCGACAAGCTGGTGAACACGCGGTCGACGACCTGGCGCGGGTTCGACGAAGAAACACGCGCCTTGACCCCGGAAGCGGTGATCCGCGCCCATCCGACAGTCATGAAGCGCCCTCTGATCGTCCAGGAACAGCGCCTCGTTCTGGGCTGGGACAAGGCCGCGCAATCCGCGCTGGGTGTCGGCTGAGCCGCAAGGAGACAGACAGATGAGAAACGCAGCCCTGACCCTGGGGATCATCGCCGGTGTGATCGGCATGATCGTCGGCTTCTTTGGCTACGGCTATACCGAACTGGCCAGCCGCATGGGCGAGGTCGAAGAGATGTTCGGCATGTTCGACGATCCGCAGACAGTGCGCATCGTCTCTTTCCTTGCGCCCATGCTGGCCATTGCCGGTGGCGCCATGGCCAAGGCGCGCGCGCTGTGGGGCGGTGTTTTGCTGCTGGCTTCGGCGGCGGCGATGTACCATGCCTTCGGCTTCAATGTTTTCACCATGTTCCCGATCGGATTTGCGGCACTTGGCGGTGTCCTTGCGCTGGCCGCGGGAAAACCGGACGAGCCCAAGGCGCATTTCTGACACCAGGCAAGGGGCGCTCGCTTTCTGGTGAAAGCACCGCCCCTGCCACCGTCCCTTCGGCCTGTGCTCAGGCCATTGCCTCACGGGGGGCCGGGTTCAATCCCAGCAGCCGGTCGATGGACAGCGCCCCCGCGCCCCGGATGACGAGGATCAGCAGGCCAAAAGCCCAGAGCAAACGTTCATCCAGCAACTCGTAGCGGGTGTCGAACAGGCTGCCCAGATCCGCGCCATGGCCGGTCACGTCCACCACCGTCTGCACAAAGACAAATCCGATCATGCCAAGCGCCGCCAGACGCGTCACCAACCCGATCACGATCAGCAACGGCAAGAGCCACTCGGCATAGGTGCCGGCGTAGGCAATGACATCGTAATGAAACCCGAGTTTCGACGTGTTGTAGCCCGCCGCCTCGAACGCCTTGGGGAACATCTGCGCATAGGTCCCCGATTCCAGAGTGAAGAAATCAAAAAGGCCTTCCTCCCCCTTGCGGTCCCAGACCTTGGTGCCGGCGGAATTCCAGTAATAGCGCAGCAGCGTGGCCGCAAAGACCAGCCGTGTCAGCAGCGGCAGGACCTGGTCTCCCAGCCGCTCGACGAGGCCAAAGACGGAATTATGCAAAGTGATGAGACGGTCCATGGGATCCTCTAGTCGGTCTGAAGGTCGGAAAACGCCCCCTGCTGCAAAAGCAGGGTCAGCGTCGCGGAAAGGTCGAAATCGTCAACGGCTGTCTCGGCAGCCTGACCAAGGCTCTGGCCCCGCCCAAGCGCGGCAAGGAAACCGGCACCACCTTGCGGCAACAGGTTCAACTGCGGGTCGAAACCAGGACGCGCGATCAGCACCTCTTCGGCCCGGGCAGGCGGTTTCGGCTGGCCGCTCTCCATCGTGAACCGGTAAATCGACAAAACCGGCCAGCGCGACGACAAGATCCGCACCTCGGGCGCAAGCGAAAACCGCGCCGCCATCAGCGCGTCCTCGTCGAGGGCGGCCAGCCGGGTGGCATCGAATGGTGCCGAATCCGCCGCGTGATAGCTTTGCCGCAGCGCCAGTTCCAACCGGGCCACATCGCCCAGATAGCCAATGCCGCGCAGCGCCTCGATCTTTTCAAGAAAAGCCGGAAACCCGGCACCGTAATGCATCATAAGCGGGGTCGAAGGCGGTTCCGCCCGCAGGTACATCCCCGCCGCGCGTGAAAAATTCTCGGCCCCGATCAGCTTGGCCACGGCTGGAAAGCCACTTTCCAGCGCCTCGCGCAATGCCACGGCCACGTTGTTGCGATAGACATCATAACGCCGCCCCGCAGGCCGTCCCGCACCATCGGTCAAGCCATGGGGCACCGGCGCGTCGCCACGCAGCAGCGCGTCGCGAAAGCCGGTCTCGGTCGTGCTGGCCAAAGTCATCGGAAACCCTTTCGTGTTTCTTCTGTCCAAAAATATCCCGGGGGTGAGGCCGCAGGCCGAGGGGGCAGCGCCCCCTTCGCTCAGGCCGCCACCCGCGCCAGCGCGGCCTCGGCCCGCTGGGCCTCTGCTGCCAGTACCGGCCAGTCGGGCACGTCATTGTCCCATTCGATCAGCAAGGGCCGCGCGCCTGCGTGGTCCAGAACAAGATCCAGCAGCGCCCAGACGGGTTCGGCCACCTCGCGTCCATGACTGTCGATCAGCAGCGGCGCACCATGGTCGTCGTGATCCTCGTCGTGGCCAGCCAGATGGATTTCGCCCACCGCCTCCAGCGGGAACCGGGCGATATAGTCTTGCGGGCTGTAGCCAAGGTTGGTCGCCGAGATAAAGACGTTGTTCACATCCAGCAGCAGGCCGCATCCGGTGCGCCGGGTCACTTCCTGCATGAAATCGGTCTCTTCCAGCGTGCTTTCCGTGAAAGCCAGATAGCTGGAAGGGTTTTCCAGCAAGATCTTGCGGCCAAGCGCCTCCTGCACCTCGTCGATGTGGTCGCAGACCCGCGCCAGCGTCGCCGATGTATAGGGCAAGGGCAGCAGGTCGTTCAGGAAATGGCTGTCATGCGTGGACCAGGCAAGATGTTCGGAAAAACTGGCGGGGTTCAGCCAGCCCATCAGCTTCTTCAACCGTGCAAGGTGTTCAGGGTCCAGCCGGTCCGGCCCGCCGATCGACAGGCCAACTCCGTGGACCGAGATCGGGAACCGTTCGGACAGGGCGCGCAACTGTGCCAGCGGCCTGCCACCATCGCCCATGTAATTCTCGGCATGAACCTCGAACCAGCCCACCGGGGCGGGAGCGTTGAGGATGGCCGAGTAATGCTGAGGCTTGTAGCCGACGCCGGGCAAGGGGGGGAGGGTGCTGGATGTATCGAACATGGGTCCGTCCGTCTTTTGGGGTGGGGCAGGCCCAAGGGCCCGCCCCGGGGGTGCGATCAGGCCTCGGGGAGGTCACGCTCCAGCGCTTCCAGCGAGCCCATGCGCGCGGTGCCGTCGGCCATCGCGGGCAGTTCGATCTCGGCGCAGGTGCCTGCGTCGACCAGCGTCCATGCGTTGCCCTGGTAGTCAACGGTCGAGGTGCCGGCGCAGGTGGTGCCGGGGCCTGCGGCGCAATCATTTTCGCCGGCGAGCGAAACGCCAAAGCATTTTTCTTGGTCCATGGCATGTGCGCCGGTGGCGGCAACAGCGGCGGCGACGGCACCCACGAGGGCAGCGGCTTTGAGAGTCTTGGACATTGGAGTTCCTCCGGTGGTTTGCAGTGTTGCGAAACTTGGCCTCGGGCTGATCTGCCCGTCGGTGAAGCCAGATTGCCGTGCCGGGGGGATCCGATCGACTCACGCCCGCGTGCATCACGCGCCCGTCAGGTCTCGTGTGATCCACGAGAGGGGAATGACGCGAAACAAAGGAAGTTCGGCGCGGATTTGTAACGAATCCTGCGGCCGCCATGACGCTGCGCGGCAGAATGTTACAGGCCAGATGCCGGCCGGACGAGCCGGGCTATGCATTCTCACGCAATCTGTCATGCCTGTAACGCATGAGCGGGGTCTTTCCGTCGCCATCGCGCAAAGAAAAAGGGCCGCCCGGCGTGGGCGGCCCCGATTGGGTGCAATGCGCAAGGATCAGCCGCGCAGGTCGGGCGGGGTCGCATCCTTGACCAGTTCGGCGGTGATCTCGTCCAGCGTGGCGACCTGCGTCTGCTTTTCGCCCAGCCGCCGCACGGTCACGGTCCGTTCCTCGACCTCGCGGTGGCCGACGGCAAGGATCACCGGAACTTTGCCCACGGAATGTTCGCGGACCTTGTAGTTGATCTTTTCGTTGCGGATGTCGGCCTCGGCCCGGACACCCGCCTTGATCAGGCTGTCGACGACCTCTTGCACATAGTCATCCGCCTCCGAAGTGATGGAGGCGACGACCACCTGCCGTGGGGCCAGCCAGAAGGGCAGCTTGCCGGCATGTTCTTCGATCAGGATACCGATGAACCGTTCAAAGCTGCCAAGGACAGCCCGGTGCAACATCACGGGGCGATGCTTGGCGCCATCCTGACCGACATAGGTGGCGTCCAGACGCTCGGGCAGGTTCGGGTCCACCTGAAGGGTCCCGCACTGCCATTCGCGGCCGATGGCATCGGTCAGGGTGAATTCCAGCTTGGGGCCATAGAACGCGCCTTCGCCTTCGAGGATGTCGAAGTCGTAACCGGCGGCCTTGCAGGCATCTCCCAGCGCCTTTTCCACCCGGTCCCAGCTTTCTTCGGAACCGATGCGCTTTTCAGGGCGGGTCGACAGCTTGATCGTCCAGTTATGGAAACCAAGGTCATCGTAGATCCCGGCGAGAAACTTGATGAACTTGGCGGTCTCTGCCTCGATCTGCTCATCCGTGCAGAAGATATGGGCGTCATCTTGGGTAAAGCCGCGTACCCGCATAATACCATGCAGAGCGCCCGAAGGTTCATACCGGTTGCACGATCCAAACTCGGCCATGCGCAGCGGCAGGTCGCGGTAGGACTTCAGCCCCTGGTTAAACACCTGCACGTGGCAGGGGCAGTTCATCGGCTTGAGCGCGTTGATCGCCTTTTCGCGGGCGTGTTCCTCGTCCACTTCGACGATGAACATGTTTTCCTGGTAGTTGTCCCAGTGCCCGGACTTCTCCCACAGCTTGCGGTCCACGACCTGCGGAGTGTTCACCTCGACATAGCCGTCGCGGCCTTGCTGGCGGCGCATATAGTCCTGCAGCGTGGTGTAGATCTTCCATCCGTTCGGATGCCAGAAGATCTGGCCCGGCGCCTCTTCCTGCATGTGGAACAGGTCCATCTCGCGGCCCAGCTTGCGGTGGTCGCGCTTGGCGGCCTCTTCCAGCATGTGCAGGTGCTTTTTCAGGTCTTCCTTGTTCTTGAAGGCGACCCCGTAGATGCGCTGCAACATGGCGCGGTTGCTGTCGCCGCGCCAATAGGCACCGGCCACGCTCATCAGTTTGAACCCGTCGCCGGGCACCTGACCGGTGTGTTGCAGGTGCGGGCCGCGGCAAAGATCCTGCCAGTGGCCGTGCCAGTACATGCGGATCGGCTCGTTGCCCGGAATGGCCTCGATCAGCTCGACCTTGTAGGGTTCGTTATTGGCCTTGTAGAATTCGATCGCGCGCGCGCGTTCCCAGACCTCGGTGGTCACGGGGTCGCGCTTGTTGATGATCTCTTTCATCTTCTTCTCGATGAGGCCGAGATCCTCGGGGGTGAAGGGCTCTTCGCGGTCGAAATCGTAATACCAGCCGTTCTCGATCACCGGGCCGATGGTGACCTTTACCGCGGGCCAGATCTCTTGCACGGCGCGGGCCATGATATGCGCCAGATCGTGGCGGATCAGCTCGAGCGCCGGGGCATCGTCGGCCAGCGTGTTGATGGCGATGGTCGCATCGCTGTCGATCGGCCATTGCAGGTCCCAGTGGGCATCGCCCACGGTGGCCGAGATCGCCTTTTTTGAAAGCGATTTGGAAATGCTCGCGGCCACTTCGGCAGGGGTTATGCCCTTGTCGTAGTCACGTTTCGAGCCGTCGGGAAATGTCAGGGAAATCTGGCTCATCGGCCTAGTCTCCTCGTCGGTTTGGCGCCCACGGAACGCCCGGTTGCGGGTTATATGTGTGCGGCGGTTCTGCGCCCGCAGAATGCGCGTGTCAAGCGCGGATCGGCGAAGGAGAAATTTACAGGGCGACGGCGAGGAAATGGTCACGTATGGCGTGCAGGACGGGTTCGGGCGTCAGGGCGTCTTCGGCGTAGAACCAATATTCGCCATAGGGATCGTGGATGGACATGGGCCAGCCCTTCCAGTGATAGGTGATCCAGCTGTCCGTCACCGTCAAAAGGATTCGCCCGCGCTTGACCAGAGCCAGAGGCCGCAGGCTGCGCCACAGGACGCGGGGCCCGACATGAATTGGCAGCGTCAGGAAATTGCGCGAGCCGTCCTGCATGCGAAAATCTGTCAGCGGATACTCTGTCATCGAAACGCCAAGCTGCCCGCGTGCAGGGTAAGGCCATGGGGTATCGGCGCTCAATGCAGTCTTTCCCCACCTCGGTCTCTCTGTCACTCTGCCGGACAACTGGCAGGAGGACGGGACATGCGCAGCTACGAGGAAATTCTTGACCTTGCGGCGGATCGCAAAGGCGGGCGTGGGGCGGTTCTGGCAGAGATGCCCAAGGTTCTGAGCGCCGACGAACTGGCCGCGATTCCCGACGACCGCTGGTTGGCGCAGATGGCACGGGGTATTCTGCAAGCCGGGATCAGCTGGACCGTTGTGGACCGGAAATGGCCCGACATCGAGGATGCCTTTCACCGGTTCGACGTGGGACGCGTGGCCATGATGTCCGAGGATTGGTTCGACGCGCTGATCGCCGATCCGCGCATTGTGCGCAGCCCGCCCAAGGTGCGGGCGATCCAGCAGAACGCGGTTTTTGTGCAGGAGGTCGCCAGTGAGGCCGGATCCTTTGGGCGCAGGGTGGGGGAATGGCCAGCCGAGGATTTTGCCGGTCTGCTGGCCTGGTTGAAGACAAATGGCGCGCGGCTGGGCGGGGCGACCGGGGCCTACACGCTGCGATTTCTGGGCAAGGACAGCTATGTCCTGTCGGGGTCGGTCGTGGCGCGATTGGTGGCCGAAGGGGTGATCGACAAGGCTCCGACCTCGAAAAAGGCCATGGCGGCGGTGCAGGATGCCTTTAACACATGGAAGGCAGAGAGCGGCGAAAGCCTGACGGTGATCAGCCGCGTCCTTGCGCAAAGCATCGACGGCTGAGGGGGCGCTGCCCCCTCTTGGCCTGATGGCCAATTCACCCCCGGGATATTTGAGGACAGAAGAAAGGCGAAACCGGATTTTGCTTTGGCGGGCGGGGCGTTATGGTTTCGGGCGCAAGGACAGGAGGTGTGAGATGGCAAGCGTGTCCCATGTCGATGGGCCAAGAGGCGACCGGCTGGCCTTTGCGAAAACGGAGGGGCGCGGGCCCTGCATTGTCTTTTTGTCCGGATACCGGTCGGACATGGAAGGGACCAAGGCGGTGCATCTGGAGCGCTGGGCCGCGGTGGCGGGGCGCGCGTTTTTGCGGTTGGACTATGCCGGGCACGGGCAATCCGGCGGGGTGTTCGAAGAGGGCTGTATCGGTGACTGGGCTGCGGATGCCGAGGCGGTGATCACCCATGCCGCTCCGGGGCCGGTGGTGCTGGTCGGATCGTCCATGGGGGGCTGGATCGCGTCGATCCTGTCTCGGCGTCTGAGCCGGGTGGCTGGTTTCGTGGGCATTGCAGCGGCGCCCGATTTCACCGAGGACGGGTTCTGGGCCGGGTTTTCCGAGGACGAGCGGAGGCAGGTCATGGAGGATGGCCATCTGCTGATGCCTTCGGCCTATGAGGACCCTTATCTGGTTACCCGCAAGCTGATCGAGGACGGGCGGCAGCACCTGGTTCTGCGACAGCCCTTGGCGATGCCATGGCCGGTGCGATTGTTGCAGGGCACCGAGGACGAAGCCGTCAGCCGCGAAACCGCGCTGCGGTTTCTGGATCATATCGAGGGGCCGGATCTGCGATTGACGCTGGTCAAGGGGGCGGATCATCGTCTGTCGACGCCGGATTGCCTGGCCATGATCGAAACGGCGATTGCCGAGGTCCTTGGGTGAGGCGGCTGTTTTTCATCACGCATGCGGATGTGGTGATGGAGCCGGAGGTCCCGGTGCCCGAATGGCGGCTGTCAGATCGGGGGCGCGCGCGGCACGAGGCTTTTGCGCGGGTTTGTCCGCCAGTCGGGTCCGTGTTTTGCAGCATGGAGCGCAAGGCGGTGGACGGCGCCGAGATCCTTGCCGCGGCGCAGGGGCTGAGGGCGCGGAGTGTTCTGGCGCTGCATGAGAATGATCGCTCTGCGACCGGTTATCTGCCGCCTGAGGAATTCGAGGCGGTGGCAGATGCCTTTTTTGCCCGCCCGCGCGAGAAGGTTCGCGGCTGGGAGCGCGCCATTGACGCGCAGGCCCGTGTGGTGATGACGCTGAAGCGTGTGCTGGCCGAGGCGCCCGAGGGCGATCTGGCAGTGGTTGCCCATGGCGGTATCGGGGCATTGTTGCGGGCGCAATTGCTGGGCGTCGGGATTGATCGCAGCCATGACCAGCCCGCCGGTGGCGGCGGCCACGTGATGACCGTTGGCTTGCCGGGGTGGCAATTGCTGAGCGATTGGACCCGGATCGAAGAATTCGCGGAGGAAGGGGCATGAGCGGCCTGCTTTGGGGACTGGGTGCCTTGATGGCCGCGGGCGGTGTCTATGGCGCATTTGCCCAGCGTGAGCCGGTGGTGACGGATGTGACCTTTGATGCCGAAAAGCTGGCGAATGGGGTCGATCCTTGGTTGGCAGCAAGCGAGCAGGCGGTGCCCAATCTGCGCTTTGGGGCCGAAAAACGGGTGATCTGGGCCGAAGCGCCCGAAACCCGGGCCGAATGGGCCGTGGTTTACGTTCACGGTTTTTCGGCCGCGTCAGAGGAAATTCGCCCGGTTCCCGATATCGTGGCGCGGGGCTTGGGGGCGAATCTTTTCTTTACGCGACTTCGGGGCCATGGCCGTGACGGGGCTGCCATGGCCGAGGCCAGCGTCAAGGGCTGGATGGAGGACATGGCCGAGGCGCTGGCCATCGGACATCAGATCGGGCGGCGTGTTTTGGTCATGGGCTGTTCCACAGGGGCAACGCTGGCCACCCTTGCGCTGCATGAGACAATGGGTGCCGAGGTGGCGGGGACGGTTCTGGTTTCACCCAACTTCAAGCTGGCAGATCCCAAGACGGCCCTGATCACATGGCCGGGCGCGCGTTGGTGGGTGCCTTGGCTGGCGGGGCGCGAAATCGGTTTTGCCCCGCGCAGCGAGGCGCACGGAAGATTGTGGACCTCGCGCTATCCCAGTCTTGCGGTTCTGCCCATGGGCGCCGCGGTGCGCGCGGTGCATCGCAGGCGGCACGAGGCCGTCCGCAGTCCGGCGTTGTTTGTCTTTGATCCGGGCGACCGGATCGTCGACCATCGGGTCAGCCGCAAGGTCGCGGCGCGTTGGGGCGCGGGCGCGGATCTGCTTGAGCTGGACCTTGGTCCGGAAGATGATCCGTCGCGCCACCTTGTGGCGGGGGCGGTTCTGTCGCCGGGCCGGTCGGAACCGGTGGCGCAGGCCATTCTGGCTTGGGCGCGGAAACTGTAACCCGAAGGAGGGGCTATGGATCAAAGGGTAAGCCTGATCACGCTGGGGTGCCGGGACATGGCCCGCGCCGAGGCATTTTATGCCGAGCTGGGGTGGCGCAAGGTGGACAGTCCCGAAGGGATCGTTGTCTTTGACCTGATCGGGCAGGCGCTGGGCCTGTATCCGCTTGGGGAACTGGCGCGCGACATGGGGCGGAGGACAGAGGATCTGGGAACCGGCGCGGCCACGCTGTCCTGCAACGTGCGAAACAGGGATGAGGTGGCGCGCATTCTGACGGCAGCCGAGGCGGCTGGGGCGCATATCCTCAAACCCGCGCATGATGTTTTCTGGGGTGGGCATATCGGTTATTTCGCCGACCCCGAGGGCCATGTCTGGGAAGTGGCCCATAACCCGTTTTCGGCGCTTGGCCCCAATGGGGAGTTCCGCTGGGGTGGCTATGGAGATGCCTCGGCATGAGGCGACCGCGTTCCATGTGGTCGCTGGAAACCCTGGGGCGTGAACGATTGTCGCGGCATTTCTGGATGCGCGAGTTCCTGTATTCCGAAATCGGAAACTTTCACGAAATCAGCAATATACCAGACGATCCTGATCTGGCGCTTGAACGTGGGCGGGCCTTTGCCCAAACGCTCTTGGACCCTTTGGAAGACAGCTTTGGCAGGATCTTTGTCAGGTCGGGGTATCGGTCGGCGCGGCTGAACGCCTTTGGCAACGCGCACAGGTTGAACTGTGCACGCAATGATTACCCACTGGAATGCCACATCTGGGATCTGCCTGACCGGCCCGTTGCCGGGGCTTCGATCGTCATTCCGTGGTTTACCGACCGGTATGCGCAGGGGCGCGACTGGCGCGACCTTGCGTGGTGGCTGCACGATCACCTCGACTATTCCGAGCTTTGGTTTTTCCCCAAACTCTGTGCGTTTAACATCGCGTGGCGACCGGTCCCGCAACGGCGGATCGACAGCTATATCGCGCCGCGTGGCTGCCTGTTAAAACCCGGTGACAAGCCACGGGAAACGCTTGAAGAAAGAGCAGCGCGTTATGCCGATTTCCCACAGTTCCGCGGTATTGTCCGCCCGGGCTGAGCCGCGCTGGACACTGCCGCAGGCGGCGTCTAGCTTGCAGGGAAAACAACCTTTGCGAGACTTGCCATGCCGCTCTCCCCGCTGTGTTGCTGCTCGGGTGCCCATCTCGGGGGCCTTGCCTGATGCACGGATTTACCCCTGAAAGCCAGGATTTCCCGGCCTTCCTTCTTGGTGCGACGCGTGAGATCTGGGAGGGGCGCGGGCTGACCGCGCGGGCGCGCGCAGTCTATCACCCCGAGGTCATCCTGCGCGGCGCCGAAGGCATCCAGTTCGGCGCGCGGGCGGTGGCCGAAGACGCGATGGCGACGCTGGTCAGCCTGCCGGACCGGCGGCTTTTGGGGGAGGATGTGATCTGGTCGGGGCATGAACGGGTCGGGATGCTGGGATCGCAGCGTATCCTGACACTGGCGACCCATACCGGCGACGGCCCCCTTGGACCGGCCACGGGGCGCAGCCTGCAATACCGCGAGATCGTTGACAGCTATGCCAAGCGTGACCAGATCTGCGATGTCTGGCGGGTGATCGACAGCGGTGCGTTGTTGCGCCAGTTGGGCCGCACGGCAGAAGAGTGGGCGCGGTCGCGCCTGCCCGATCTCGACCCCGAGACACAGCCTTTTTCGCCGCGTGTGGACGTGACCGGCCCCTATACCGGGCAGGGCAACGCCGATCAGTGGGGCGAAGGTTTTGGCAACCTGTTGACGCGCGTCATGGAGGGGGATCTGTCGATCATCCCGGACCAGTACGACCGCGCCTGTCAATTGCATTACCCCGGCGGCGTGCAGGCGCACGGCTGCGAGGCTGCTGATCGCTTTTGGCTGGGACTGCGCGCGGCGCTGCCGTCGGCCCGGTTCGAAATCCATCACCGGATCGGCATGGAAGAACCGCTGATGCCCCCTCGTGCGGCGCTGCGCTGGTCACTGAAAGGGCGGCATGAGGGCTGGGGCGCGTTCGGAAAACCGACCGGTGCCGATTTGTTCGTCATGGGGATCAGCCATGCCGAGTTCGGTCCATGGGGCGTGCGCAGCGAATGGACGCTGTATGACGAGGCTGCGGTCTGGACACAGATCGTGGCGCAGACCGGGTGAGCCTGCGCGAGACCTATGACCGGCAGGCGGCGCGCTATGACGCGGGCCGCGGGAAATCCCTGTTCGAGAAAGCCTGGCTGGATCGCGCGCTTGCGGATGTACCTCAGGGGGGCACCGTTCTGGATCTGGGCTGCGGCGCGGGTCGTCCCATCGGGCAATATCTGGCTGCGGGCGGGTTTGCCGTGACCGGGGTGGATTTCTCGCCGTCGATGCTGGCGTTATACGCGCAGCACGTGCCCACGGCGCAATGCGTCGAAGCGGATATGCGCGCGCTTGCGCTGGACAAGTCTTTTGATGCGATAATCGGCTGGGGCAGTTTCTTTCACCTGACCGAGGCAGAGCAACGCGCGGCCTTGCCACGGATCGCGGCGCATCTGGCGCCGGGCGGACGGGTGTTGCTGACCGTCGGCCCATCGGCGGGCGAAGCATGGGGACGCGTTGGTGGTGAGCGGGTCTTTCACGCCTCGCTTTCCAGCCAAGACTATGCCGACGTGCTGCAAGAGGCAGGGGCCCCGGTCGAGGATTTCGTGCCCGAAGATCCGGACTGCAACGGGCATTCGCTGTTGCTTGCGCGCCGCCCGTCGTGATCCTAGGGTGCCGGGATCATGGCATCTCAGGTGTAGGGTAGACGGAATGCAGGCAGGGCGCCGGATCTTGGACAACTGTCCCTCATGACCGAACCGGTTCTGTTCCTTCCGGACATGATGTGCGACGCGCGGGTGTTCGGCCCGCAGATTGCAGATTTGTCGCGGGATTACGCGGTGATGACCGCGCCAGTCACCCATGGCGAACGGGTCGAGGAAATTGCTTCGGGCCTTCTGGACGTGGCACCGATGCGCTTTGCGCTGGCCGGTCTGGGCATGGGCGGCATGGTGGCGATGGAATTGTATCGCCGCGCACCCGAGCGGGTGACGCGACTGGCGCTGATGGATACCAGCCCCTTGGCCGAACCGCCCCAACTGGCCGCGCAACGCGATCCGCTGGTGATCCGCGCCCGGTCCGGCCGACTGCGCGACGTGGTGGAGCGGGATTTTGTGCCGCAATACCTTGTCCCTGGCCCGCACCACGATGAAATCGCGGCGCTGGTGGTGGACATGGCGCTGGGGCTGGGGACCGAGGTCTTTGCCCGCCAGACCCGGGCGCTTCAGCGCCGCCGCGATCAACAAAGCACCTTGCGGCGGATCAACGTGCCCACGGTGGTGCTTTGTGGGGCCGAGGATGTCATCTGTCCGATCAAGCGTCATAGCTTTATGGCCGAGATGATTCCCAAGGCGCACCTCTGTATCATCGAAGAGGCGGGGCACCTGCCGACGCTGGAACAGCCCGCCGACGTGATCCGGGCGCTGCGCGATTGGTTGTCGAAACCCTTGCTGCTGCGCTGAACCTGCGGGATTGACCGCCGCGCGTGGCGTCCCTATGTGGGGCGGGCGCGGAAGGCCGGGCGGCCGCTTGCCATTGGCGAGAGGAAAGTCCGGACTCACCGAAGCACCGGTGCCGGGTAACGCCCGGGCAGGGCAACCTGACGGAAAGCGCCACAGAAAACAGACCGCTGTCGCACCGGAGGTGCGCCAATGGAGACTGCGGCAGTAAGGGTGAAACGGTGGAGTAAGAGCCCACCGGGGGGCTGGCAACAGCGCCCGCATGGCAAGCCCCACCGGGAGCAATGCCGAATAGGGATCGTAGGCGCCTTCGGGCGCAGGGCTGCTTCGGCCTTGGCGATCCGGGTTGGCAGCTAGAGCCGCGTGGCAACGCGCGGCCCAGAGGAATGGTCGTCTGAGGGCGGGGAAACCCTCCCAAGAACAGAATCCGGCTTACAGGCCTTCCGCGCATGAGTTTTTGCCCCAATGCCGTGTTGACTCGCTGGCGATAGACGGTAAAAGGCGGGCTTCATACAGATTTCACACTGGGCTGGGGCCCTGTGTTGCAGGAGACGACCCATGGCGAAGCCGACCACAATCAAAATCCGCCTGAACTCCACCGCGGGCACCGGCCATTTCTACGTGACCAAAAAGAACGCTCGGACCATGACCGAGAAAATGGTCATCAAGAAATACGATCCCGTTGCGCGCAAGCACGTGGAATACAAAGAAGGCAAGATCAAGTAAGCCAGTTTGGCTAACTGTTCTGCAAAGGCCGCGCGGGGGTTCCCACGCGGCTTTTTGCCGTGTCGGTATCCGATTCCCTGCGGCTGCGGGCGCGTCCAATGCGGCCGGTCCTGAGAGAAACAGCGCATGGTTGATCCGATACGTTTGCGAGTCGCTGCGAAAGACGACATCGGTGCGCTGGATCACCTGTTCCAGCGCAGCTACGCACGTTTGCTGGCTGCGGACTATCCGCCATCGGTGCTTGTTTCTGCTGTTCCCATGATCGGACGGGCGCAGCCTGCCTTGTTGGCCTCGGGTCTGTTCTATGTGGCCGAGGATGCGGAGGGGCGCGTGCTGGGGGCGGGGGGCTGGTCGGTCAGCGCGCCGGGCGGTCGGCCCGCCACGCCGGGTGTGGGCCATATCCGCCATGTCGCCACCGATCCCGATGCCACGCGGCGCGGTGTCGGGCGGTGCCTTTTATCGCATATCCTGAACGAGGCGCGGGCCGCCGAGCTGACAGTCATGCATTGCCAAAGCACACTGACCGCGCGGCCATTCTACGAGTCGATGGGATTCGCGGCACAGCACACCATCACCGTGCCCTTGGGGCCCGCGCTGAACTTTCCGGCTGTTTTCATGACGCGCGCTTTGTAGCCTAGTCTAGAGCGGTTCCGCCGGGGCACCGTTCAATCGGGTCCAGCGCCGTTCTTCCTCACCGCTGCGTTCGATCAGTTGCACCCGGTCTTGTGCAGGATAGTGGACCCGGTCCCGCGGTGCGCGCGTGCCGATCACCAGAACGCGGGCCGGGACATCGGCCCGGTTTTCCAGCTTGTGAGGGGTTTCGACCCCGGCCAGAAAGGTTGCGGCGGTCCCGGGCTGCATGACCTCCTCGCTGTCCCCCTCGATCAGCGTCGGGGTGCCCTCGAGGACATAGATCATCTCATCCTCGGATTCGTGCCAATGCGGATAGGCATAGGACGCTCCGGGGGCCAGCACCTCGACCAGCGCGCCGAACTGTGTCAGCCCGCCGGTATCGCTGAACAACAGCAGCTCATGGGCGCCAAGCGCGCCGTCGCCGGAACGACGCTGGACGGACTCTTCGGTGATAATCGGCATGTTGTCCCCCATGGCCTGCACGGCCCAACACGAAAAAAGGGCCGGTCAGATGACCGGCCCTTTTCCTATAGCATGTTTGTGACGCGTTGGTGTTGCGCGGTTATTCGCGATTGCCCAACAGTTGCAGCAAGAACATGAACATGTTGATGAAGTCGAGGTACAGGTTAAGCGCACCCATGATCGCGGCCTTGGCCAGCCACTCTTTATCGCCATGCGCGGCATGGGCGATGTAGGTGTTCTTGATGTTCTGCGTGTCATAGGCGGTCAGGCCGGCAAAGATCAGCACGCCAAGGATCGAGATCGCAAAGCTCATCGCGCTGGAGGCGACAAAGATGTTGATGATCGATGCCACCAGCAGGCCGATCACACCCATGATCAGGAACGAACCCCAGCCCGAGATGTCCTTTTTGGTCACGTAGCCCCAGATCGACAGGCCCGCAAAGGCGATCGACGTCACCAGGAAAACCTGGATGATCGAGAAGCCGGTGAACACCAGGAAGATCGAGCTGAGCGACAGGCCCATCAGAACGGCGAAGGCGTAAAAGACAAGCTGTACGCCAGCGGACGGCAGGCGGTTCACCGCTGCGCCGAAGCCGAAGAAGATGAAGGCGAGCGGCGCGAACATGATCACCCATTTCAGCGGCGACATGTAGATCGCTTCGCCGAAGCCGGTCAGGTACTGGCCGTCGCGCACCATGGCGCTGGCGCCGGTGGGGTCGGTCGTGACCGCCAGTCCGGCAATCGCCCAAGCGGCGAGAAAGGTGATGAAAGTGCCCACGGACATCGTGCCGTAGACCTTGTTCATGTGGGCGCGCAGCCCCTCGTCAATCTGGGCAGCGCGTGCGCCGGAGACGCCAGCTGCCCGGACTGTATCAAATTCTGCCATGTAAGCCTCCGATAGTTGGATTCCTCCCAGGGCGCGGGCGCGCCCGGAACTCGGCTGAAATATTGGCGGTTCGGAGGGGAATTTCAAGAAGTTCGCGCCCCGGTTGGCGCGATAAGATGCCTCTTTTTGTCACCAATAGCGGTCCGGTTCGATCCAATGCGAGGGCGCATCCCAGCGAGGGCGGTCCGCGTTGGATTTGGCGGCGTTTTCGGCCTGAACCGGGCCGTCGGGCGCAAAAGTAAATACCCGGCTGTCGCGGGCGGCGCGCAGAAAATGGGTGGGAAACAGCGGGTCAAGGGCGCGGATCATGGCGGACATCCTTCACAAAGGTTGATGTGGGGCGGGTAATGCATCTTTCTTGTTGATGAATGTGCGTCCTCGTGGTTCATATTGAAAGTGAATGTATGTGAGGCTTGCCATCACAAGGGGTGATATATGCGCAATCTGGATGTCACGACGCTCCGCTCTTTCGTCGCGGTGGCGCAATCGGGCGGGGTTACACGGGCGGCAGGTTTTTTGAACCTGACGCAATCAGCGGTCTCGATGCAGATCAAGCGGCTGGAAGAAATGCTGGATCTGCAATTGCTGGACCGTTCGGGGCGGGGGGTGACGTTGACACCGTCGGGCGCGCAACTGTTGACCTATGCCCAAAGGATCGTCGATCTGAACGATGAGGCCTATTCGCGGCTGACCGACAAGGAATGGGAGGGTGAGATCCGTCTGGGCGTGCCGGTGGACATCGTCTATCCGGTCATTCCGCAGGTGCTGTCGCGCATGGGGCGCACGCATCCCCGTGTAAAAGTGCAGTTGTTCAGTTCGTTCACGCGCGTGCTCAAGGCGCAATTCGCCCGGGGCGAGATGGACGCCATCCTGACCACGGAAACCGGTGTCGATCCGGGCGGAGAGACATTGCTGGACGTGCCGGTGCGTTGGGTCGGCGCACCAGAGGGGCAGGTCTGGCGCGAAAGGCCGGTGCGCATGGCCATGGCCCGCACGTGTATCTTTCGCGACGAATGTATGCGACGGCTGGACGAGGCCGGGATCCCGTGGGAACTGGCCGTGGATTCGGACAGCGAAACCACCATCGACGCCTCTGTCAGCGCCGATCTGGCGATCACCGCGCGCCTGGAAGGGCATCTGGCACCCTACCTTGCCTATGTCGAGGATGCGGGTCTGCCGGATCTGGGCAAGATGAAAATCAACCTGTACGTCGGCAGCGGGGCCAAGGCCTATACGCTCGCCCTGTGTGAGGACATTCGGCAGAGCATGTCGGCGTTATAGGGGTCAGACACCTACGTCCGGCCCGTAGCACAGCATCGGGTCGTCGTTTTGCTGTGCCTCGTAAAGGACTGTGCTGGCGGGGTCGTTTTCAAACACGGCGCGCAATCCGCTGCCTTCCTTGAAAAAGCTCCAGCACTGGGGCTCGGGGTTGTCTTCGTAGACGAAACAGATCTGTCCGGCCTGTTCGTACCACATGCCGTCCTTGCATTTGCCGTCGAGGAAGGACCACTGAACCTTACGGTCCGGCAGGTATTTCTCAACCCCGTAGGCCTCTCCGTTGAGGCCGAAATACAGCGTCTTGCCGGTGACATAGCTTTCGAAATCAGAGGCCGACATCGGCTCTGCCGCAAAGGCGGGCAGGCAGGTCAGGGCGCAGGTCAGTGAAAGGGCGAGGATCTGTTTCATGCTCCGCAAAATGCCAGAAGGGGCAGGCGGTCGGAAGTCAGGTTTTCATGAATGGTTAACCATAGGCGGGGTCTGGCCGGTCGCGCCAGCGGCGCGCGCGCCGGTCCATCACGCGCCGCCACAGCGGCGGTATCAGGGCGATGACGGCCATCACGGGCAACGAATAGGGCAGGATCGGCATGGTCTGGCGGTTCAGATCCAACCCCGGATAAGGTCGGGCGGGATGTGCATGGTGATCCGAATGGCGTGGCGCGTTCAACATCAGCGCCGAAGAGAACCCATGGGGCGCGTTCCAGCTGTGCTGGGGGCCGACAGGTTCGAACTTTCCGGGCGAGACTTCGCGGCGGCGCAGCCCGTAGTGCTGGACATAGTCGCTCAGCAACAGTTGGGCCTGCGCATAGACGGCAATGGCCAGAAGGGCGGCCAGACCGCCAAGCCCGCCGATCACCGCCGCCAGCATCAAGGAGACAGCCGCACCCGCCATGTAGCCTGCGTAGGGATGCAACCCCTTGCCCCGGCGCAGTCGCGATTCGGCGCGATACCCCGCGCGTAACGCCCCGATCCACGCGCGCAGGGCGAAGGCATAAAAGCTCTCACCGGTGCGGGCGCTGTTCGGGTCGCGGGGGGTGGCGGCATGGACGTGATGCACCCGGACATGGGCCGAGGCATGGTGCCCGAACAGGATCGAAACATAGACCGTGACACCCAGCCGCCGCAGCCATCGGTTCGAACGATGGATCAGTTCATGCGCGTTGGAGTTTCCAACCTGTCCGATGAAAAGGGAAAGAGCCAAAAAAATCAAGGTTTTCTCGGCTGTCGACGCAATGTCAGAGGCAATGACATGAACCCCGCCGTACAACAGCGGCAGATGGACCAGCGCAAGGAAGACCGACAGGCCGTCGCCAGCCGGAAACTCCGACCCCGGATGATCGGGCGCGGCCAGCGCCTTGAGGCGGTCCATGATATAGGCAAAGACCGTGACATAAAACAGCGCCAGCGCGGGGAACACGCCCCCCACCGCCAGCGCAAGCGCCAGCAAAACGACCATGCCAAGGGTTGCCAGAGTGAAACGCAGCATCACCGCTCCAATACGATCCGGAATTTAACATATCGGAAGTTTCGGTTCCGGATCGGGCGAGACAGTGGGTTTTTCGGGGCGCGGGCCGCGACGGGGTCTTCGTACGTGCGCCCCAGCACAGGGCGAAACGGCCCCAGCCGGTGCCGCGCAGGGCCAAGCCACCTTTTCTTGAGCGGTTTTGCGTATTAGGTGAAGGAAACTCAGATACCAGGCAGCATCCATGTCCTTTTTCGGCAAGCTCAAGAACCGATTGTTCAAATCCTCCTCGAAGCTGGACGAGGGGCTGGATGCCATCGTTCAGGACGGCGGCGAGGAAGCCCCCGCCGAACCCGGCCCGCCGCCTGCACCTGCGCCTGCATCTGCGCCTGTCGCGACGCAGGCCCCCCCTGCCACGCCGACGCCTTTGCCGGCCTCCACACCAGAGCCGGACCCCGTGCCAGAGGCGCCCAAGCCGCAGGCAGGGTTGATCGGACGTTTGATGGGCCGTCAGGCGGACGGCGCTCCCGTGGTGCGCCGCGTTCTGGACGACGAGATGCTGGAACAACTCGAAGAGTTGCTGATCGCATCGGACATGGGGGTGGATACCGCGTTGCGCGTGACGGCGAACATCGCCGAGGGACGCTTTGGCAAGCGGCTTTCGACCGAAGAGATCAAACAGGCCCTCGCGGCAGAGATCGCCCGCGTGATGGAACCGGTGGCCCGTCCGCTGCCGCTGTATCCGAAAAAACCGCAGGTTGTGCTGGTGGTCGGGGTGAACGGCTCTGGCAAGACGACCACAATCGGCAAGCTGGCCAGCCAGTTCAAGGCGGCGGGCAAGAAGGTGGTGATCGCCGCGGGCGATACCTTTCGCGCGGCAGCCGTTGAGCAGCTTCAGGTTTGGGGAGAGCGCGCGGATGTGCCGGTTCTGACCGCGCCCGAAGGCAGCGACCCCGCCAGCCTTGCCTTTGACGCCATGACCCGCGCACAGGCGGATGGCGCCGATCTGTTGATGATCGACACGGCAGGGCGGTTGCAGAACCGTGCCGACCTGATGGAAGAGCTGGCCAAGATCGTCCGCGTGATCCGCAAGAAAGACCCGGACGCGCCGCACAACACGCTGTTGGTTCTGGATGCGACCACCGGCCAGAATGCGCTGAGCCAGGTCGAAACCTTCCGCAAGCTGGCCGATGTTTCCGGCCTTGTGATGACCAAGCTGGACGGCACCGCCAAGGGCGGCGTCCTAGTGGCCTTGGCGGATAAGTTCGGCCTGCCGATCCACGCGATCGGCGTGGGCGAACAGATCGACGATCTGGCCCCCTTCGATCCCGAGGAATTCGCCGCGGCACTGACAGGCCTGGCAGGAGATGCCTGAGGCACCGGCATTTTCAGACCGCGCGGCCAGTGTTGACGAATACCTTGGTCTGCGCGCCGCTGCCGGAATGGGCGCCTATACACCCGAGGCCGCACGGATCGGTCTGGCAAATGGCCTGCACGCCGTCTGGCTGCGTGACGAAGCCGGGCGGCTGATCGGCATGGGGCGCCTTGTCGGGGATGGCGGCTGTTTTGCGCAAGTGACGGATATTGCTGTTCATCCCGACTGGCAAAGGCGGGGCCTTGGCGGTCGGATCATGACGGCGCTGATGGATTGGGCGGCCGGGCAACTGCCCTCTGGCTGCTACATCAGTCTGATCGCGGATCCCGGCGCCGAAGCCCTGTATCAGAAACACGGGTTTGACTTCCGCACGGGCATGGCCCGCCGCATGGCATGAGCGACTGGCTGATCGCGCTGGAAAGCACTGAGGCCGGACATCGCGCGGCGCTGATGCTGGCGCTGACGGCGGCCTTTCTGCACGCGGTCTTTGGGGCCTTACAGAAGGGGCGGCATGATCCCTGGGTTTCACGCGTGGCGATTGACGTCTGGCTGGTCACACTCAGTCTGCCGCTGATTTTCCTCGTGCCTTGGCCTGAACCGCATATGTGGCCGATCTTTGCGGGTATGGTGTTGATCCATTTCGGCTACAAGCTGTTGCAGGCCATGGCCTACACAAGAGGGGCCTACACGGTGGTTTATCCCGTGGTGCGCGGCACGGGTCCCCTGTTCGCGGTGATCGGCGCATGGCTGATTTTTGGCGAAACCTTTAATGTCGTTCAATGGCTGGGACTGGGCGTCCTGCTGGCCGGGATCTTCGGGCTTGCGGTCTATAACCTGATCTTCCTTGAAACCGCGCGCGACACGCTTGGCCCTGCGCTGGCCTATGCCGTGGCGACGGGTTTATTCGTGGCGCTGTACACGACCTACGATGCTTACGGCATCCGCGCCACGGCGGATCCCTTCACCTTCCTAGCATGGTTCTTTTTTCTCTCGGCGCTGGATTTCCCGCTGATGATGGCGCTGACGCCCCTGCGCCACCGGATGCGCGATCTGGAGATGCGGCCCCTGCTGACGCGCGGGTTGATCGGGGCGGTGGTGGCTTTCGGCTCTTTTGGGTCGGTCATGATGGCGACGCGGCTGGACAAGGTGGGCGAGGCCGCCGTCCTGCGCGAAACCTCGACCGTCTTTGCCGCCGTGATCGGCTGGCTTGTGCTGCGTGAAACCGTCGGCCCCCGGCGAATAGCATTGATGGCGCTGATCGCAATCGGTGCGGTCATCGTTGAGATTGGCGGCTGAAACGCCTAAGTGACGCCCACGATGGTGCAGAAGGAGCGCACAATGGAACAACGGCAGGTCAACCCGATGCTGAAAACGGCGCTGGAGTTCGGTCCGCTCCTTGCCTTCTTCGTGGCCTATCTCTGGCTCAAGGACGAGGTTTTTGCCATCGGCGGAACCGACTACGATGGTTTCATCGTGGTCACAGCCGGGTTCATCCCGGTGTTCCTGCTGTGCATGGGCGCGCTGTGGTGGCTGACCGGGCATCTTAGCCGGATGCAGGTGGTTACGGCCGTTCTGATCGTTTTCTTTGGCGGTCTCAGCGTCTGGTTGAACGACGACCGGTTCTTCAAGATGAAGCCGACCCTGATCTATCTGCTGTTCGGCGGTGCCCTTGGGATCGGACTTTTGCGTGGCGAAAGCTGGCTGCAATACGTGATGGAAGGATTGGTGCCGCTGGAACAGGAAGGATGGATGATCCTGACCAAGCGCGTGGCGCTGTTCTTCCTTGGTCTGGCCATCATGAACGAGGTGATCTGGCGTACCATGGGGACCGAGATCTGGGTCTATTTCAAGACCTTCGGCCTGACTGCGGCGATCTTCCTGTTCTTCCTGTTCCAAGGCGGTTTGTTCAAGCGCTACGGCACCGGCGACGACGAATCTGCCTGAGTTTCCCCGACTCGGCCCATTCATGCTACTTTGGTCGTAGTCGGCGCGTATTTTGCGCCGATCTGTCGCGACAGTCGACTTTGCCTTGCCGCGGCGCAAATCGCGAAAAGGAGAGTGCAATGAATTTTCCTGGTTTCGTTTTTTCGACATTCATCATGACCGCAGTTGCCGGTTCCGCTTTGGCCCAGATGGACGGGCGCACCGGTCCGGCCACCATGACGGGGGCGCAACTGGACATCGCGCTGGGTCATTTGAACGATCATCTTCAGGCGCGTTATGCGCAGGATGACATCCTCGCGGGCCTCAGCACGCCGCCAGATGCGGATTTCGTGACCGTGGCGGCGGCCACCACCACGACGCCGATGGCCAAGCGCGTGGCCATATCGGGCAGCTTTGGCCCGGAAATCAGCGACAATGCCTCGCTGATGGCGCATCTGGTCAGCTTCAACGCGGAACGTACCAGCCGGGGGGACGACCTGTTTCTGCGTATTGCCCGGGCCGAGGCGGGAAAGCTGCCCGGTTTCGAAAGCATCGCGTCCGACGTCTTTGCCAGTGCTCCGGTGGGGGGCATCATGGACGACCCCACGCTGGAGCGTGAATTGCGCCAGTTGAACGCCAACCTCCAAGCCTTTGACGAAAGGGCTGAAAGGCTGGGCGCTGCTGTGCCCGCGATCGACGACAGCAGTTTTGACCGCTATACGGACGCATTGCGGTTGTTCTGACGGGCATTAGCCGGCGCGGTCGATCTTGGTGCTCAGGTGGATCAGGCTTTCCGAGCCTTTCACGCCCTTGGCCTCGCCAATGGCGTCAAGCGTGCGGTCCAGCGCTTCGGTCGTGTCGGCTGTCACCTGCGCGATCAGGTCAAAGCGGCCAGAGGTCGTGTGCACGGTTTCCACCGCCGTCAGCAGTTTCAGACGAGAGAGGACCGCGGCTGTGGCGCGCGGTTCGACCGAGATCAGCACCGTCGCCCGCAGGGCGGGGCGCAAGCCGGGGCCGCGTTTGAGCGTGTACCCGGCGATCGCGCCGCGCGTCTCCAGCCGGTCGATACGTGCCTGAACGGTGGTCCGGGCAAGCCCAAGCCTACGGGCCAGATCCGCCACCGGCACGCGGGCGTTTTCCGCCAGCGCAGCGATCAGCGCGCGGTCCGTTTCGTCGATCTGTTCGCTCATTTCGCCATATTGCCATTCCGAAACCGCATTTTGCGCAGAGTGACAGGTGAAACGCAGGACGGCAAGCCTCAGGCTGGACCTACAGGCGAACAGGAGGCACAAGCATGGTGCTGCACGAGGCATTTCAACGCGATCCCGCGCTTTGGTTGGCGCGCGAACACCCCGAAGATCCGGTTTTCTTCTTTGATCCCAAAAAGCTGCGCGAAACGGCCACGGTTTTTAAGGACCATTTCCCCGGCGAAGTGACCTATGCGGTCAAGGCGAACCCCGATCCTCTGGTGATCGAGGCCTTGGCCGCCTCCGATCTGGGCGCTTTCGATGTCGCATCCCCCGAAGAAATGGCCTTGATCCGGCAAGAGGCGCCGATGGCGCGGTTGCACTACCACAACCCGGTTCGCTCCCGGTCCGAGATCGAGGCGGCCCGCGGGTTTGGCACCGCGTCGTGGTCGGTCGACCGTATGGCCGAACTGGACAAGCTTGGTCCGCTGGAGGGCGTCGAGGTCGCCGTGCGGCTAAAGCTTCCGGTGGCCGGTGCCGTCTATGATTTCGGCTCGAAATTCGGCGCAGGTCCGGCGGCTTGTGCGGACCTGCTGCGCAAGGTGGTGGCGCGTGGCGGCAAGCCGTCGCTGACCTTTCATCCCGGCACGCAATGCCGCGCGGCGGGCGCATGGGTGTCCTATATCCGCGCCGCGGCAGAGATCGCGCAGGGTGCGGGTGTGCGCCTGCATCGGCTGAATGTGGGGGGTGGCTTTCCCGCGCATCGCGAGGATCCCGCACCGGATCTGCCTGCGCTGTTTGCGGCCATCGATCAGGCCGTTGACGAGGCCTTTGGGGCCAAGCGTCCGGCCTTGGTGTGCGAACCCGGCCGCGCCATGGTGGCCGAGGCTTTTGAGTTGGCCTTGCAGGTCAAGACCCGTGACGGCGATGCGATCTTTTTGAACGACGGGATTTACGGCGGACTCAGCGAATGGCGCGATCTGGGACCGTCGACGCGGATCAGCGCCTTTGGTCCGGACGGGCGCCCACGCCGGGGTGCATCCCGCGCCACGGTGGTGTTTGGCCCGACCTGTGACAGTCTTGACCGGCTGTCTGACCGGGTGAACCTTCCCGGGGATCTGGCCGAGGGTGATTTCCTGCTGTTCCACGCTTGCGGAGCCTATTCCACCGCGCTGTCCACACGTTTTAACGGGTATGGCGCGCGCCGGATCGTCACTTTGGCGCGATAATCGCCCGAGGGCACGCCGCGCCGGGAGATTCCTCGCGTCAGGACCGGCGCGGCCTCTGGACACTCGCGTCATGACGTCTAATCTCCGCCGCGACAGGACAGATGCGAGGGAGATCGCCATGGACAAGTTCGGCAAGAGCCAGCCGGTGAAACGGGTCGAGGATGTGCGTTTCCTGACCGGACATGGGCGTTACGTCGATGACGTCGCCCCCGAGGGCTCGCTGCGGGCCTTTGTCTTTCGCTCGCCGGTGGCCCACGCGGAGATCACCACGCTGGACGTGAGCGCCGCGCGCGAGGCAGAGGGTGTCCACTTGGTGGTGACCTCGGACGACATGCTGACCGCCGGGATCGACACCGGCATGAGCTTTACCCAGGCACCGAACCGCGATGGCAGCAAGGGCGCAGCGCCGAAACGTCCGGTTCTGGCTGAAGGGCGCGTTCGGTTTGTGGGCGAGCCGGTGGCGGTTGTCGTGGCCGAAACGATGGAACAGGCGCGCGACGCGGCTGAGTTGATCGAGTTCGACTATGACGAACTGCCGGTGGTGACGGCAATCGGGCCGGGTGAGTCCGTCATTCACCCCGAAGCGCCGGAAAACCGTGCCTTTGACTTTGGCATCGGTGACGAAGACGCCACAAATGCCGCCTTTGCGGCCGCAGCCAAGACGGTCAAGCTGGAGGTCGGTGACAACCGTGTCATCGTCAATTCGATGGAGCCGCGCGGCGCTTATGCCGAATGGCAGGACGGTCGTGTACACCTTGCCTTTGGCGGGCAGGGTGTCTGGGGGATGAAAGGCGAACTGGCGCGTGCCTTCCACATCGACGCGGAGCAGGTTCGGATCACCAACCCGGACGTAGGCGGCGGTTTCGGCATGAAAAGCTTTCCCTACCCGGAATATTTCGTGCTGGCCTTTGCCGCGCGCGAAACCGGCCGCCCGGTGCGCTGGATGTCCGACCGGACCGAGGCGATGCTGTCCGACAATGGCGGACGCGATCTGGAAACAACGGCCGAATTCGCCTTTGACGCGAATAACAAGATTATCGGTTACCGGCTGCACTCGCGGTCGAACCTTGGCGCTTATAGCTCGCAATACGCGCAGATGATCCAGTCCAACCTTTTTGCGCGCGTGTTGACCGGAACCTATGACATCCAGAACGCCTGGTATCGCTGTGAAGGCTTTTTCACCAATACCGCGCAGGTTGATGCCTATCGCGGTGCCGGCCGCCCCGAAGCGATCTACGTGCTGGAACGCCTGATGGACCGTGCCGCGCGCGAGCTGGATGTCGATCCGCTGGAACTGCGCCGCATCAACTTTATCAAGCCGGATCAGTTTCCCTACGCGACCGTGACGGGCGAAAACTATGACGTGGGCGATTTCAGCCGGGTCATGGGCCATGCGGAAAACCTGGCCGATCGGTCCGGGTTCGCCGCGCGGCGCGCAGCCTCCGAGGCGGCAGGCAAATTGCGTGGCTTGGGAGTTTGTTATTACATCGAATCTATCCTGGGCGCCCCGAATGAGGACGTGAAGGTGGAATTCACCGAGGATGGCGGCGCAAGGATCTATGTGGGCACCCAGTCGAACGGGCAGGGCCACGAAACCGTGTTCCGGCAGTTCCTCTCTGACCAGACCGGCATTCCTGCCGACCGGATCGAGGTTGTGCAGGGCGACAGTGACCTGATCGCCTCGGGTGGCGGCACCGGCGGGTCGCGCTCTGTGACCGTGCAGACCAACGTGACGCTACAGGCGGTCAACGACATGGTTGCAGGCTTTTCAGAGTTTCTAGCCGGCGAAATGGGTGTCGATGCCGGGTCGATCAGCTTTGACGATGAAACCTTCCGCGCCGAAGGGTCGAACGTTACGCCCACCATGCTGGAGGCCGCGCAGATGGCACGCGAGGCCGGGCGCGAGGATCTTCTGACGTGGAAGGCGACGGCGACGCTGCCGGGCCGGTCCTATCCCAACGGCTGCCACCTTGCCGAGGTCGAGATCGACCCGGAAACCGGGCAAGTGACCTGTGACCGCTATAATGTGGTCGATGATTTCGGCAATCTCATCAACCCGATGCTGGCCGAAGGTCAGGTGCATGGCGGGGTGGTGCAGGGGCTGGGGCAGGCGCTGACCGAACGCGTGGTCTATGACGAAGAGGGGCAGCTGCTCACGGCGACGTTCATGGACTATGCCATGCCGCGCGCCGACGATGTGCCCATGATCGGCTTTGAAACCGAACCGGTGCCCTCCACCGCCAACCCGATGGGTATGAAAGGCTGTGGCGAGGCCGGGACGGTCGGGTCGATGGCCGCGGTATCGAACGCGGTGCAGGATGCGCTTTGGGCGCGCGGAATCAAACAAGTGGACATGCCCTTCACGCCGTCGCGTGTCTGGGCCATGCTGGAAGGTGATGCGATCGCGGCTGAGTGACATTGTATTAGGCTGGTTTCGGCGCCGGGCGCAGGCGGATCATTCCGCCTATGCGCGGCGGCGCGGCCCAGTCGATCATGTTCTCATCCTTGACGGCACCATGTCCTCGCTCAAACCGGGCGAGGAAACCAACGCCGGTTTGACCTATCTGCTGTTGAAGGAAACCGGGCATCCGTCGCTGTATTACGAGGCGGGTGTCCAGTGGAAGGATTGGAGCGCGACCACCGACGTTGCGCTTGGCCGGGGCATCAATCGCCAGATCCGGCGCGCCTACGGCTACCTTGCCTCGCGCTATCGCGAAGGCGACCGGATCTTTTTGATGGGCTATTCGCGCGGTGCCTACGCGGTGCGGTCTTTGGCCGGGATCATCGACATGGTGGGCCTGCTGCGCGCAGATTGCGCGACGGAACGCAACATCCGCCAGATCTATCGCCTGTATCAATATGCCCCCGGCGGAGAGGCCGCGCGGGCCTTTGCCGCCCGTACCTGCCATCCCGAGGCGCCGGTCGAGATGGTCGGTGTCTGGGATACGGTCAAGGCGCTGGGAGTGCGGTTGCCACTGCTCTGGCGCCTGACCGAGTCCGAGCATGAGTTCCACAACCATCAATTGGGCCCGTCGATCCGGCACGGTTTCCATGCGCTGGCCCATGACGAGACGCGCGCCGCCTATGCGCCGGTCATGTGGGACTGCCCGCCGGGCTGGGCAGGCAAAGTCGAGCAGGTTTGGTTCCGCGGCACACATGGCGACATTGGCGGACAGTTGGGCGGGTTCAACGAGGCGCGTCCGCTGGCCAATATCCCGCTGGTCTGGATGCTGGAGCGGTTGGAAACCTGCGGTGTTGCCTTGCCGGAGGGATGGCGTACCCGTTTTCCCTGCGATGCCAATGCGCCTTCGGTCGGGACGTGGATGGGGGTCAGCAAGCTGTTTATCCTGCGCAGCCCTCGCCGGGTCGGCCGAGATCCTTCGGAAAGCCTGCATCCCAGTCTGGCGGCACATCGCATGGCGGATGGTGCTCCGGTGACCGGCTGAGGAGTGGTCAAGGAAAAACGTTCACAGTTTCTTTACATACCTTGGAACTGTGGCTTTTGCGCCTATCTCTTTGTCAGGATCGCGGGGCCGGAACCCCCGTGAGACCTTCACTGTCCCTCGTTCCGTGACTTGCGCCCGGGTATTGCCCCGGGCGCTTTTTCTTTGCGTGCAGGCGCGCTATGCAAAGGCATGAGTCATTCTGATGCCCATCTGAAAGAGATCCTGACCCGCACCAAGGTGATCGCCGTGGTCGGGGTGTCGATGAATCCCGTGCGGCCCAGCTATTATGTTGCGCGCTACTTGTCGCTCAAGGGCTTCAAGGTGATCCCGGTCAATCCGGGGCATGCGGGCAAGGTGCTGTTTGGGCAAAGCGTGCGCGGATCTCTGGCGGATTGCCCCGCGGACGTGGACATGGTCGACATTTTTCGGCGTCCGGAGCATGTGCAGCCCATCGTCGAAGAGGCGCTGGAAGTTTTTCCGGCGCTGCGCACGGTCTGGATGCAGATCGGCGTCGTCAATCACGAAGCCGCGGCATTGGCCGAGGCGCGCGGCGTAGACTTGGTTATGGATCGCTGTCCCAAGATCGAATATCAGCGCCTGTTCGGTGAGTTGCGCATGGGCGGATTCAACACCGGGATCATTTCGTCCAAGCTCTAGGAATGCTGGTCGGACGCTGTTCCGCGCCTGCGGTGCGAAAGACGCCCCGCCCACCATCCCTTGGGCGCTACGCCTGTGGCGGCAATGGTGCAAACAGGGCTGCGTGGGCAAAGGCCATTTTCTCACGCACGGCGGGTGTCAGCACAAAAGGATAGAGGTCTGGCAGATCCAGCGCGCGGTTCACGTGGGTGACGGCAATGGACAGGCCAATGGCATGGTCCAGCACGTGATCCGTATCGGGATCGGCGTAGGCGTCATAGCCCGGAGGCGGTCCGTCCGGGCCGCTGAGGCCGGCGGCGGCGGCGCTGTCGGCACTGTCGACGAGGTGCAGCAGGTGCGCGAGGGTTTCGGCCCAGTCCTCGTGGGGATGGGCGGTGGCATAGCTGGTGACATGGGTTTCGCCCGGAGGGCGCGGCGCATCGTAGTGGCGTTCCAGCGCCGCGGCATAATCCTGCCGTTCGTCCCCGAACATATTGCGGAACTCTGCGGCGAAACCGCCGCGTGACATCAGGCGGTCAAACAAGAAATGCCCGATTTCGTGCCGCATATGACCCAGCATGGTGCGATAAAATTCCCCCATGCGGGTTTGACGGTCGGCGCGCCGGGCCTCGTCCGCCTCGGACACGTTGATGGTGATGATGCCGCCCGCATGGCCCATGGTGACGGGCACCTCCCCTGTCGCGGTCTCTTCGGACAGCAGACGGAACACCGGGCGCGGGCCCGAATCCCGGGATGAGAACCAACCCCAGCGTCCAAGATTGGCCAGCATCCAGCGTTTCGCCGTTTCCGTGCGCGCCCAATGTGGCAGGTTCGCCGGCTCGCGCAGGTCGGGGAGGATGTCTGTCATCGCGCAGGAACGGCAAAGCCCCCCGGAATCGGGCTCGGGCAGCCAGTTGCAGGCGATCAGCGCATGGTTGGCGCATCTGGCGTCCGTGGCCACCATGGCCTGCGCCTCGGGGTCGAAACCAACCGTCTGGCCGCAGGCGCATCGGTCATTGTCGAACCAGAGTGGCCCCTTGCATCCGGGGCAATGAAAAACCTGCATGACCCACCTTTCGCAATTGTCAGGGGGGAACGCCGCAAGGTGGCCAAAGGTTGCGCCCTTCGGCCTGTCAGGTCCGGGGTTTCGCGGCCTCGATCCACTCAAGGCATTGCGCGCGGGCTGCCTGCATGTCGGTTTCGAGAAAGGCGGATTTGGGGATCGCGATGTATTCCATCTGGCCGGTAAGAAACAGCAGGCCTTCGGGATCTTCGATCACTTCCAGCACGCCCGGCCAGCGGATCAGGGTTTCGCTCAACTCTCCGGTGACGCGCAGGCCGTCCTCGGACAGATCATAGTGCTGCACCGCCTGCCGCACAGGGGCATCGCGAACCGAATCCCAGACATGGCGGCGGCGCCAGATCATCAGCGCGATCAGGGCGGCGACAAAGGCCGCAAAGGGCAGGTAAGACGACCAGCCGGGCAGCCGCGCGCTGGTGGCATTGGCAACTGTCAACAGGCCAAAGAGCGCGGTGAAATAGACCACAACCGCCACAAGTAGCCCCCAGCGCATCAACCATGGCTGATGACGGCGGCGCAAACGCGCGCAGATCTTGGCGTGGTTCAGATCACGGATCGTTCCGGCGAATGTCATCATGTTGCAGTGGCTCCGGGTCAACGCGCGGCTTTTTCGGCGATGCCGGACGTGCCTTGGCGGCGGGCCAGTTCGGCCATGACCTCGGACAGGGCCACGTCGCGGGATTTCAACATGACCAGAAGGTGAAACAGCACATCAGCGGTTTCCGAAACCAGCTTTTCGCGATCGTTCTTGATCGCCTCGATAATGGCTTCGATTGCCTCTTCACCGAATTTCTCGGCGCATTTCTCTGGCCCCTTTGCCAGAAGCTTGGCGGTCCAGCTTTCGTCCGGAGAGGCGGCAGCGCGGGCGGCGATGGTCTGTTCCAGGTCTTCGAGGGTCATGGCGGCTCCGTTACAGGCGGCTGTCCTGAGTGAGGATGGTGTCGAGCAGGGTCCAGAGTTGTGGCTCCATCGGGGTGCCAAGAACCTGCGCGCGGTTCAGAGGGGTGAAGACGGGGCGCGCCTCGGCCACGTCCTTGTCTGGCCAATCCAGAAGGCTGGGCCCGTCTTTGGAAATCCCGATCCGCAGACCCCAGCGTTCGCCCGGCCCGGCACCTTCGGTCCAGTCGCCGATATAGAGCCGCACCAGGGGCAGGTGATCCGGCGCGCCGTGCGTGACGCCGACCGTATACCAGCCGGCCGACATCTCACCGACCTCAAGATAGCCTGTCACGACGGTCACGGACTTGGCGCAGCAAGTGCAGGCGCTCTGTTCGATCTCGCCTTCGCGGAGGCTGATGTCAGAGCCGTCGCTATACACGCCGCGCCCCCTTACAGCCTGACCGGAATACCCGCGGCGGCCATATGCGCCTTGGCCTCGCCGATGGTGTAGGTGCCGAAGTGAAAGATCGACGCGGCCAGAACGGCGCTTGCATGGCCTTCGGTCACGCCTTCGACAAGGTGATCCAGCGTTCCGACACCGCCCGAGGCGATCACGGGAATGTCCACTGCGTCGGCAATGGCGCGGGTCAGGGGCAGGTTGAAGCCCGCTTTGGTGCCGTCGCGGTCCATCGATGTCAGCAGGATTTCCCCGGCCCCCTTGGCGGCGATGGTCAGGGCGAATTCCACCGCGTCGATGCCCGTGGGCTTTCGCCCGCCGTGGGTGAAAATCTCCCACCGGCCGGGTTCGACGGTCTTGGCGTCGATGGCGCAGACGATGCACTGGCTGCCGAACTGATCGGCGGCCTCTGCCACGACGTCCGGATTGGCAACGGCGGCCGAGTTGAAGCTGACCTTGTCGGCACCTGCCAGCAGCAGGGCGCGGACATCGGCCACGGTCCGCACGCCGCCGCCCACGGTCAGCGGGATGAAACACTGTTCCGCGGTGCGGGTGACCACATCGAACATGGTGCCCCGGTTTTCATGGGTGGCGTGGATGTCGAGAAAGGTGATCTCGTCCGCGCCTGCGGCGTCATAGGCGCGCGCGGCATCGACAGGATCGCCTGCATCGCGCAGGTCGACGAAATTGACGCCTTTGACCACACGGCCATCGGCGACATCGAGACAGGGAATGATGCGGGTCTTGAGCATGGGCTTGCCCTAGCGCGATTTGGCGGGCGAGGAAAGGGGGGGGGGGGGCGCGGCCCCCTCTTGGCCTGGCGGCCAATTCACCCCCGGGATATTTGAGGACAGAAGAAGGAGCGGGTGCTCACGCTGGCTGAATCCGGTGGGAGGCCCATGGCGAAACGCCACCGACCCGCGATCGGGCGGCGCGGTGCAGGCTGGTTGCCGGGACGAGGTAGTAGCCCAAGGGCAGGCGCGCGTTCCACAACAGGTCGTTCGGGCGGAAGGGGCCGCCTTTTTCCGGGTTTTCCAACACGGAAAAGATCACGTTTACGATCCAGATCGCGGCCATGAACATGAATGGGTCCTTTGTGGAACGAGTCCTGGCCAACAAGTCTACCAAGCCCTGAGGAGGCGGCGCAGTCAGGATGTCCTGACCTGTTGGCGGGGGAGGTTTCAGTCCTTGAGGACGTTCAGGGCTTCGGCGAGGTCGATGGCGCCGTCATAGAGCGCGCGGCCGGAAATGGCGCCGTTCAGCGAGGCACCGCAATCGCGCAGCGCCTTGAGGTCCTTGATCGAGGAAACGCCGCCAGAGGCGATCACCGGGATGGTCACCGCGTTGGCCATTGCGGCGGTCGCTTCGACGTTGGGACCTTGCATCGCGCCGTCACGGTTGATGTCGGTATAGATGATCGCCGCGACGCCCGCGTCTTCGTAGCTGCGGGCCAGTTCAACGGCGTCGACCTGCGTGACTTCTGCCCAGCCCTTGGTGGCGACACGCCCGTCCTTGGCGTCGATGCCCACGGCGACCTGACCGGGAAAGGCGCGGGCGGCTTCGCGCACCAATTCGGGGCGTTCCACGGCAACGGTGCCAAGGATTACGCGGGCCAGCCCTTTGGACAGCCACATTTCGATTGTGGCCATGTCGCGGATCCCGCCGCCCAACTGGGTGGGGGTCTTGGTCTGGCGCAGGATTTCTTCGACGGCGGCGGCATTGACCGGCTCTCCGGCGAAGGCCCCGTTTAGATCGACGAGGTGCAGCCACTCACAGCCCTTGGCCACGAATTCCAGCGCTTGCGCCGCGGGGTCGTCATTGAAGACCGTGGCCTTGTCCATGTCGCCACGCAGCAGGCGCACGGCTTTGCCGTCTTTCAGGTCGATCGCGGGGTACAGGATCATTTCCAGCCGTCCTTCCAGTCTTTTGGCGCGCCTTATTATGACGCAACGACAGACGCAAGCCGACCTTGCGTCACGCTTGATGGCGGCTTTGCCCGTTCGTCATGCTGATCTGCGTCAGAAAGGGAGGAGTTTGACATGAAAATGCGCAGTCTTTTGGCGGGTCTTGTTCTGGTTGCCTCGGGGGCGGCGGCAGATCCGATCGAAGGTGTCTGGAAGACCGAAACCGATGACGGCAGCTATGCCCATGTGACCATGGCGTCCTGCGGGGCCAAACTGTGCGGGGTGATTTCGCGGACTTTCAACGCGCAGGGGGAATATGCCTCACCCAACAAGGGCAAGGTGCTGGTTCGGGATATGGCGCCAACGGCGGCAGGAAAATACGAGGGCAAGGTCTGGCGTCCGTCCAACAACAAAGTCTATCTCGGCAAGATGGAACTGAAGGGTAACAGCCTGAAATTGAAGGGGTGCGTGGCCGGTGGCCTGTTGTGTTCCTCACAGGTCTGGAGCCGGGTCAACTGAGCGCGCCAAAAATATTTGCGCAGGCCGGGGGCTGACCCCTTGCGCGGGGGGGCGGCGGGGCCATATGCGAGCGAGTTTTGACCCTCGTGCCAAAGGATGCACGCCCATGACCCGCTCTCGCCTGTTCCTGATTGCCCTTCTGGGCAGCCTCTCCGCCCCGGCCTTTGCTGACCCGGCCCTGGGTCTGTGGCGGACCGAGCCGGACCGCAAGAACCTGACCAGCCTCATCCGTATCGAGACCTGCGGGTCTGCGCTTTGCGGTACGGTGCTGAAGGCCTTTGATGCGCAGGGGCGCGAGGTGCAGACCGCCAATGTGGGCAAGCGCCTGTTCTGGGATCTCAAGCCGGTGGGTGCGGGCAATTACGGTGGCGGCACCGTTCAGGTGCCGTTGCTGAACGTCAAGGCAAACGCCAAGGCGACGTTGTCTGGCAACAGCCTGCGGGTCACTGGTTGCAAGGGCGCTGTCTGTGACGGGCAGACCTGGACGCGCGCCAACTGAAAAACCATGTTGGGGGGCTTGCCCCCCGCATTCCCTCAGGGGCGCCAGTTCAGGAAATTGGCGATCATCCGCAGGCCGGGCCCGGCGCTTTTCTCCGGGTGGAATTGCAGGCCGACCTTGTTTCCATGCGCCACGATGGCGGTGACATCACCGCCGTAGTCCACGTGGGCAATCCGTTGCGACGGATCGGTCATGCGCATCTGGTAGGAATGCACGAAATAGGCGTGTTCGCCGCTGTCGATGCCGTCGAGGATCGCGTGCGGACGGTCGATCACCAGATCGTTCCAGCCCATGTGCGGGACTTTCAACGCGGGGTTCGCGGGCGCGATGCGTTCGACTTCGCCGTCGATCCAGCCAAGCCCGGGCGTTTCGGCATATTCATGTCCAACACGGGCCAATAGCTGCATGCCGACGCAAATGCCAAGAAAGGGGCGACCGCGGCTTTGTACCGCTTCGATCATCGCGTCGAAACAGCCAGAGGCCCGCAGCGCAGAGGCGCAGGCCGGAAAGGCGCCGTCGCCGGGCAAGACGATGCGGTCGGCGCGCGCGACGATTTCAGGATCGTCCGTAACGCGAACGTCGCCGGCGTCGGTTTCCTGCGCCATACGCTGAAAGGCTTTTTCGGCGGAATGCAGGTTGCCGCTTTCGTAATCGATGATTGCAGTCAGCAAGGCGGCCTCCTCTGGTCGGATGCGGCCTAGGTCGCCCAAAGGACAGGGGAGGTCAAGACGCCATTGGCGGTGCGCCGATCCGGTCCAGCAGGCTAAGGACCCCATCCACAGGGGGCGTCATGTCTTGGAACCGTCCGGTCAGGGTCAGCATCGCCAGTCCGTGGACCAAGGCCCAGACCTGCGTTTCCACGACCACCGGGTCGACCCCGGGCGGGACGAAGGGCGCGCAGGTTTCGCGCAGCAGCCGATAGGCGGGTGACTTGGCGGCATCGCCGTGGCGAACGTGGGGATTGCCGGCGCGAAAGCTGAAGATCAGGTCATACAGGGCTGGTTCGTCGCGCGCAAAGGCAAGGTAGCCGCGGCAAATGCCGTGCAGGCGGCCACGGGGGCTTTGGTCCCCGGCGTCGGCATGGCGGCGCATCGAGGTCTCGAACCGGCGGAACCCTTCTTGTGCGATGGCGGCTCGCAGCCCCTCGACACCTTCGAAATGATGGGCGGGGGCAGCGTGGGACACACCGGCCCGCGCGGCGCATTTGCGCAGGCTAAGCGCGGCAAGCCCGCCTTCGCGCAGCAGATCGATCCCGGCCTCGATCAAGGCGTTGCGCAAGTTTCCGTGGTGGTGGCGGGGCTTATCCGTGGTTTCCGACATGAAGATCGGCCTAGCCGCTCTTCTTGACAGCGTCAAGCTGGCGCGATATTTACGATGTAAAGTTTACACTGTCAATTTTACGCTGTCAGGTTTTGGGACAGGGGGGCAAATGGCTCACACAAAGCGATGGGTATTCTGGATCTTGTCATTGGGGGTCGCGCTGGTCTCGTGGCGGTTCCTGTTGGGAGGCGTCGACCTGACCATGCCCTTCATGGTGCATCACCTTGAAACACGGTCGATAGCGCTGTTTGCCCATATCGGGTTGGCGCCGCTTGTGCTTGCGCTATTGCCCTTCCAGTTCAGCGACAGGCTCCGGCAGGGCCGGCCGGGGCTGCACCGCTGGCTGGGGCGGCTGTATGCGCTGGGCGTGTTGATTTCGGGCGTGGCCGGTCTGGCACTTGCCTTCGGGACCAAGGCCGGGGCCATGGCGACGGCAGGTTTTGCCATGCTGGCGATCCTGTGGCTGGGCGTCACGGCGCAGGCCGTGCGACTGGCCATGCTGCGGCGGATCGGCGAGCACCGCCGCTGGATGGTCCGGTCTGCGGCGCTGACCCTCTCGGCGGTGACGCTGCGGCTCTACCTGCCGCTGCTGGCGGGGGCCTTCGGCTTTGACACCGGCTATCCCATGGTCGCGTGGCTGTGCTGGGTTCCGAATTTTCTGGTCGCGGAATGGATGCTGGCGCGTTCGTTCCGCGCCAACGCCGCTTAAAGCGCGCCCTTGGTCGAGGGGATCGCATCCGCCTTGCGCGGATCGGTTTCCAGCGCGTCGCGCAGGGCACGGGCCACCGCCTTGAAGGCGGCTTCGGCAATGTGGTGGCTGTTCAGGCCGCGGATCAGGTCCACGTGCAGGGTGATCCCACCGTGCGTGCTGAAGGCCTGAAAGAATTCGCGTACCAGTTCCACGTCGAAACTGCCGATCTTGTGGGTAGGGAAGGGGAGTTCCCAGCACAGGTAGGGGCGCGCCGAAAGGTCCAGCGCCGCCCGCACCAGAGTGTCATCCATCGCCAGGTGACACGAGCCGTAGCGCACGATCCCTTTCTTGTCGCCCATGGCCTGCGTCAGGGCCTGACCCAGCGCGATACCCACATCCTCGACCGTATGGTGATCGTCAATGTGCAGGTCGCCCTTGGCCCGCACGGTCATGTCGATCAGCGCGTGTCGCGACAACTGGTCCAGCATGTGATCGAAAAAGCCGACGCCGGTCTGGTTGTCGTATGTGCCGGTGCCGTCGAGGTTCAGTTCGACGGTGATATCGGTTTCGGCAGTGGTGCGGGTGATTGTGGCGGTGCGCATCTGTTTTTTCCCTTGAACACCGCCCCTTATAGGCGCGGGGGCGGATGCGTCAAACGGGCAGTTGAGTCACGGCAGGCACGCCCTTTTCAGGATGGCGAGTGTCGGCGCATCGGGCAGGGGCTCTGTCGCGGCGTTTTCCATCCAGAAGTTGCGCCCGCTGAAGGGATACAGGTTGAGGACCTGACCGGGGTATTGTGTCGGATCGGTCGGCAACCGAACCTCGAGGACGTGCGCGGCACCATCGCCAGCGTAGCTCAGAACGTCGTTGCCGGAAATGCTGTGTGTCTCGTCTCCAACCGAAAATTGAACCCCGTTTGTCCTCAGCAGATCCAGGCCGACAAGAGTGGCACCCCCGCGCTGGTGCTGTGTCGTCCGGACATGCCAATTCCCGCCGCGGCACGACAACTGCACGTCGCGTTCGGGCTTGCCGTCCGGGCTGAAGACCCGCCAAAGAGCGGTAAGGGCCCCTGCATCGTCGACGACAAGGTCCACCGGCAAGGTCTTTGCGGTGGTGAGCAAATCCAACTCAGCCAATTCCTCCCTGTCAAACACATACATATCGCTGGCCGGAGTACGCGAGGCGATAGAAAGCACCTCGGCGTTGATCCCCATCTCGAGCACATACAACAGAACCTGCCCCATGATCTGTTGGGTCTGCGCGCTCGGGATCTCTTGCCCGGTCGGTGTGTAGAACTGGTGCATCCCCAACGTGCCTTGCCGTGGTGCGAACCCTTCGTTTTCGTCCTGATAGGCCGCTCGTGCGCCGCCGGCGAAAAAGGCAAAGGCGCAAGCCGAATTGCACGCGCCTCCTTCGGTCATCTCATACCAAGGGGTTCCCGGCATCGGCACAGCGCGGCCAATGCCTGTTGCAAGGCCGCGTTCGCGGATGATCCGTCCGAGTTCCAGCGCAGCGCCCAGGTTGCCGCCGGGAGAATTGAAGACGATCTCCCTGCTGTAAAAGTCATCTCCGTCGACAATGGCGCGAAAGACGTCCGGGGTATCGGACGTGATTTCGCCCTCGGCGATGGTCCATCCGCACCCCGCGCAGTTTCCTCCGTTGGAGACGGATTTGAACCACATGGGTTCCGCAGATGAAAGGGCCGGGAAAAGGCTGAGCAGGGCGGCGCAAACAAGCGACTTCATGATCGTAACTCCGGGATCAACTGGAAACGACGCTAACCAGCGACGGCAACCCTGTAAACCGAAGAGAGTGACAGATGGAGCGGGCGAGGCGATTCGAACGCCCGACCCTAACCTTGGCAAGGTTATGCTCTACCCCTGAGCTACGCCCGCGAAACCATCTTGTCGTCCCGGTCTTCGTTCAGCGGAGGCGGGTAACCCCCTGAAGATCCGGCCATTTGGAGCGGGCGAGGCGATTCGAACGCCCGACCCTAACCTTGGCAAGGTTATGCTCTACCCCTGAGCTACGCCCGCGTGCCAAATGGTGAGGGCGGATTTAGCTAATGCGACGGAGGGGGGCAAGAGGAAAATGCGCTTTGCGTGCGGATTTTCGTGCTTACCCTTGCGTCGCCCGTTTCAGCCCGCAGTGGCAGGCTGGATCAGGTCCCAGCGATTGCCGAAAGGATCGTTGAAAACGGCCACGGTTCCATAGGGGGTCTGGCGTGGATCCTCTTCGAAAACAGCGCCGGCGGCGATCAGTTTCTGCCGATCACGGGCAAAGTCAGGTGTATGAAGGAAAAGCCAGACGCGTCCTCCGCCCTGTTTGCCGATCATCTCGCTCTGGTCGCCGACGGCGCGGGCCAGCAGGAACTGGGTCTGGGCCCCCTCAGGCGCAACGCGGACCCATCGCTTGCCATTTCCCAGGTCGCTGTCCTCGATCAGGTCAAAGCCAAGACCGTCGACGAAAAACGTCAGTCCCGCCTCGTAAGACGGGACAAGAATGGAAATCAGGGCCAGATGCATGGGTTATCGCCAAAGCGCCGGAACAGGAGAGCCGACCAGCAAGGCGCGCAATTCGCTGGCAAGCGGTTCCTCGATCCCGGGCAGCCGGGCGCGAGTGGTGAAATAGCCGTAATAGCGTCCGTCTTCGGCCTGCACCGCCCAATCCGCTATTTGCGGGTTGAGAAACTGGATGCGGGTGCGCAGGCGCTTGCCCGGCATAAGGCGCGGGTGACTGGCCAGCGTCCCGCGATAGCCTTTGCCCTCGCGGCGGATGTTGTCGACCCAGACGAACTCGATCGGTTTGTCCGGCGCATTCACAAAGACGGCCACGTACAAGGCCAGCGAGGGCGAGAACCAGCCGTTGCGCTTTTCCGTGGCGGCAAGCGCGGCGGGCAGGGATTTGCGCGCTTCGGCGAAGGCGCGGTTCAGCGCCGGATCGCTGCTGCGTACGTGCAGCGTTGGCAACATTCCGGGCGGCAGCGCAGCCTCGGGGATGATATGCACCGGACCGGGATGGTCGTAGATCCGCGACAGGGCCTGTTGGCGGGCCTCCTCCAGCGTATCGGCATCCGGATCCACCAGCGGCTGGCCCACGGCCATCAGGGCCACGGCGCAGAGCGCGCAGGACAGGGCGGTGATCCGGCGAATGGGCATCCGGGAATCCTTCCCGATTCTGGAACTGGCAGCAGGCCAAGCATAGCCATCGCAGCACGCTGCGGCAACGCATTGCGAGGAAACGGGAAAGGCACCTTGTCCACAGGCGGCGCTGTCCTTTGCGCCAGCTTGGCCCAAAAGGCGTTCCAAAAACGAAAACAGCCCCTTGCGGGGCTGCCTTCATGTTTTGCGTCAGGCCGGGTTACTCCAGCTCGATCAGCAGATCCTTGGCGTCGATCTGGCCGCCCGGCATCACATGGACCGCCTTGACCGTACCGTCGCGTTCCGCGTGCAGGCCGGTTTCCATCTTCATCGCTTCGATGGTCAGCAGCAGATCGCCTTCCTTGACCTCTTGCCCGACCGACACAGCAACGGTTGCGACCACACCCGGCATGGGTGCGCCCACGTGGTTCGGATTGCCCAGTTCCGCCTTGGGGCGCGCGGCGCTGGTGCCCTGTGCCTTGCGGTCCGGCACGCGGATGGTGCGCGGCTGGCCGTTCAGTTCGAAAAAGACCCGTACCTCGCCATCGTCATGGGTTTCGCCCACCGCTTGCAGCCGGATTTCCAGCGTTTTGCCGGGGTCGATTTCGGCGGTGATCTCTTCGCCCGGCTCCATGCCGTAAAAGAAGGTCCGCGTGGGCAGGGTCCGCACCGGACCATAGGTTTCATGGCGCGCGGCGTAATCGGTAAAGACCTTGGGATACATCAGGTAGCCGTTCAGGTCCTCATCGTCGAACTGGACGCCGTCGAACTTGGCGGCAAGCTCCTTGCGGGCCTCGTCGATGTCGATCGGCGCGGCTTTCAGGCCGGGACGATCGGTAAAGGGCTTCTCGTCCTTGAGGATCTTCTTCTGGATCTTCTTCGGCCAGCCACCCGGCGGTTGGCCAAGGTTGCCCTTCATCATGTCGATGACCGAGTCGGGGAAGCTCAGATCCTTCTTGGGGTCTTCGACATCGGCGCGGGTCAGACCCTGGCTGACCATCATCAACGCCATGTCTCCGACCACCTTGGACGAGGGCGTGACCTTGACGATATCGCCGAACATCTGGTTCACATCGGCATAGGTCTGGGCCACCTCGTGCCAGCGTTCCTCAAGCCCCAGCGAACGTGCCTGCGCCTTGAGGTTGGTGAACTGCCCGCCCGGCATCTCGTGCAGGTAGACCTCGGAGGCGGGGGCCTGCATGCCGGATTCAAAGGCCGCATACTGGCCGCGCACGGCTTCCCAATAGTTGCTGATCTCGCGGATCGCGGCAATGTCCAGCCCGGTGTCGCGCTCGGTAAAGCGCAGGCCTTCGACGATAGAGCCCAGCGTCGGCTGCGAGGTGTTGCCCGACAGCGCGTCCATCGCGGCATCAACCGCATCGACGCCCGCGCGCACACATTCCATGATCGTGGCAATCGCCGCGCCAGATGTGTCATGCGTGTGGAAGTGGATCGGCAGGCCGACCTCTTCCTTCAGCGTCTTGACCAGCATGGCCGCCGCATTGGGTTTCAAAAGGCCCGCCATGTCCTTGAGGCCCAGCAGATGCGCGCCCGCGGATTTCAGCTCCTGCCCCATGGCGACATAGTATTTCAGGTCATACTTGGCGCGGTCGGGATCGAGGATGTCACCGGTGTAACAGATCGTGCCTTCGAGAACCTTGTTGTTCTCCAGCACCGCGTCCATTGCCACGCGCATGTTTTCGACCCAGTTGAGGCTGTCGAACACGCGGAAGACATCGACGCCTGTCTCGGCCGCCTGTTTGACAAAGAACTGGACCACGTTGTCGGGGTAGTTGGTGTAGCCAACGCCATTGGCCCCGCGCAGCAGCATCTGGGTCATCAGGTTCGGCATGGCGGCGCGCAGGTCGCGCAGGCGCTGCCACGGGCATTCCTGCAAAAAGCGATAGGCCACGTCAAAGGTCGCCCCGCCCCAGCATTCCACGCTGAACAGCTGCGGCAGTTTATGCGCGTAGGCAGGGGCCACCTTGATCATGTCGAGGCTGCGCATCCGTGTCGCCAGCAGCGACTGGTGCCCGTCGCGCATGGTGGTGTCGGTGATCAGAACCTGTTTCTGCGCCGCCAGCCAATCGGCCACCGCCTGCGGGCCTTTTTCATCCAGCAGGGTCTTGGTGCCTGCGGGCGGCGTTTCCAGCGGCACCTGCGGCGCCCGGGCCGGTTTCAGATCCGGATGGGGCATGGCGCGGCCCTGCACCTCGGGGTGGCCGTTCACGGTGATATCCGCGATATAGGTCAGCACCTTGGTGCCCCGGTCGCGCCGCTTCTTGAAGTCGAACAGCTCCGGCGTCGTGTCGATGAACTTCGTCGTGTACTGGTTGTTCAGGAAGGTCGGGTGCTTGAGCAGGTTGATGACGAACTCGATGTTCGTGGTCACACCGCGAATGCGGAATTCGCGCAGGGCACGGTCCATCCGGGCGATGGCCTTTTCGGGCGTCGGCGCCTTGGCCGTCACCTTCACCAGCAGCGAATCGTAAAAGCGGGTGATGACACCGCCCGCGTAGGCAGTGCCGCCGTCCAGACGGATGCCCATGCCCGTGGCCGAGCGGAAGGCGGTGATCCTGCCATAATCGGGGATGAAGTTGTTGGACGGATCTTCGGTCGTGATCCGGGTTTGCAGCGCATGGCCGGTCAGGCGCACATCGTATTGCGACGCCTTGCCGGTGGCTTCGGCCAGCGATTTGCCCTCGGCGATCAGGATCTGTGCCTGAACGATGTCGATCCCGGTCACTTCCTCGGTGACGGTGTGTTCGACCTGCACGCGGGGGTTCACTTCGATGAAGTAGAACTTGCCCGATTCCATATCCATCAGGAATTCGACGGTGCCCGCGCATTCGTAATTCACATGGGCGCAGATCTTGCGGCCCAATTCGCAAAGCTCCTCGCGCTGCGCCTCGGACAGGTAGGGGGCGGGGGCGCGTTCCACGACCTTCTGGTTGCGGCGCTGGACCGAACAGTCACGCTCATAGAGGTGATAGATGTTGCCCATCTTGTCACCGAGGATCTGAACCTCGACGTGACGGGCGCGGGTGATCATCTTTTCAAGATAGCCTTCGCCGTTGCCAAAAGCCGCCTCGGCCTCGCGCCGACCTTCCAGCACCTTGTCCTTCAGTTCGTCCGGCCCGTTGATCGGGCGCATGCCGCGACCGCCACCGCCCCAAGATGCCTTGAGCATCAGCGGATAGCCGATTTCGCCAGCTTCCTTGGTGATGGCTTCGAAATCATCGCCCAGCACTTCGGTCGCGGGGATGACGGGCACGCCGGCCGCGATGGCGACCTTGCGGGCGCTGGCCTTGTCGCCAAGGGCGCGCATGGTTTCGGCCTTCGGGCCGATAAAGGTGATCCCGGCCGCGGTACAGGCATCAACGAAATCGGGGTTTTCGGACAAAAGGCCATAGCCGGGGTGGATCGCATCCGCACCCGAGGCTTTCGCCACGCGGATGATTTCCTCGATCGACAGGTAGGCCTGAACCGGCCCCAATCCTTCGCCGATGCGATAGGCTTCATCCGCCTTGAAGCGGTGCAGCCCCAGCTTGTCTTCCTCCGCGAAGACGGCAACCGTCTTCTTTCCCATTTCGTTGGCGGCCCGCATGATACGGATCGCGATTTCGCCCCGGTTGGCGACCAGGATCTTTTCGAAATCAGCCATGTGTCGAGGGTCCTTCTCCGGCACAGATGCGCGGTTTTACGCAATATTGTTACTTTGAGGCTGTGCCGCGACGCAGCGCAAGAGGGGTTTGCAAACTATTCTTGCGCGACGGTCGCGTTTGCAAACGTGGCGGAACCGCGCAGGTCGACAGGGCGCGACAGGCCCAGTTGGCCGATGTTGGCGACCATGTCGCGGCGCAGCATCTCGATCAGATGGGCGGGGCCTTGGGAGCCCAGGGCACAAACCGCGTAGTGCCAGGCGCGGCCCATCATGACAAAGTCCGCCCCCAGCGCGATGGCTCGCAGAATATCCAGTCCGCCCTCGATCCCGCTGTCGAAAATCACCGGCAGGTGCGTGGCGGCGCGGACACTTGGCAGGAACTCCACCGCGCCGTGTGTGCCATCGAACTGGCGCCCGCCGTGGTTGGAAACCCATATCGCGTCTACACCTTCTGCCTCCAACCGTTGGGCATCTTCGGGGCGCAGGACACCTTTGACCACCAGTGGCCCGTCCCATTCCTCGCGGATCCAGCGCAGGTAGTCCCAGTCGGGCGCGGTGCGCAGCAGATAGCCGATATGGGCGGTCGGATCGCGCGCCTCCATGTCCTGCGAATATTTGTCCAGCGTCTTCATGCGGGGCATCCCGGCGCGCAAGCGGGCCAGCGTCCATGCCGGGCGCAGGGCACATTGCAGGGCGATTCGCGGCGTGATCCGGGGCGGCTGTACCAACCCGCCGCGCACCTGTTTTTCCCGCCGCGAGGCAACCGGCACATCCACCGTCAACACCAGCACGCGAAAGCCGCTGGCCTTGGCGCGCGCCAACATGTCGCGCCTCATCTCGGGGTCGCGCGGGGGATACAGCTGGAACCAGCCCTTGCCGCCGGTCTCGGGGCCGACCTCTTCGGGCGTGGCGTTTGCAACGGTGGACAGCGCATAGGGCAGGCTCGCGCGGGTCGCCTCGCGCGCCAGCAAACGCTCGGCCCCCGGCCACAACAGGCCCGATTGCCCCACCGGTGCAACGCCAAAGGGCAGGGCATATTTTTCTCCCAACAGGGCGGTCGAGAAGTCCGGCGCGACCTCACCGTCGAGGATCGAGGGTGTAAACAACACCGAATCCAACGCGGTTCGATTGCGGCGCGCGGTGGCCTCTGTCCCGGTGGCCGTGTCCAGATAGGCCCAGGCGAATCCCGGCACCCGGGCGCGCGCGGCGCGGCGCAGATCGGCAACGGTCAGGTATTGGCTGTGCAGGTCCATGGGCGCATCTGGCGCCGGATCGTGCCCGGCTGCAAGCGGGCTGAGCCGCATTCGCCTCAAATCTTCAGCATATTTTAAGCGCCTTCACAGAGTCTGTCGCCATCGACACGAAAGGACAGCCCATGCACGCGATGATCGTCGACCACGATGCCACCCGCCTTGAACGCAGCCAGATCGCCTTTCTGGAGGCGGGCATTCACGTGACAGGCTCGGGCAGTCACGCCGTGGCTGAAACCTGCCTGAAACGCGCGATGATCGACGTGCTGGTTCTGGATGCGGATTGCGGCCCGGAACAGATCGTGGCGCTGACGTCGCTGGCACAGCGGCGCAACCCGCGGCTTGTGACGCTGATGCTGGCCCATGACGTGGCAGAGGCGACCGATCTCTATTCCGACGCCGTGACCTCGTTGCATTGTGTGCTGGACGGGCGCGTGGCGCCCCGCATGGTCGCACGCATGGCGCAGGCCTCTCTGGCAGGTCGGGCAGCGTGCAAGATCGCGCCCACCCGGTCCGACAGCACGCCCTCGGCCCCGGCGGCACCGCTGCCGGTGTTTTCGACCACGCGCCGCAAGCCGGTGATGCCCGCCGACCTTGCCGTCCCCGCCTGACCCGGCAGGCCTTCGGCAAAATCGCCTTCGGGCGGTGGAACACAAGGCGAACACGGCTTTCCCTGCTGATCCAAAGGCGCTAGATTGGCGCCATGAGCAGTTTCGATGAATTCGACGCGTTTGAGGCGTCCTCGCTGTCGGCGCGCGCCATGGCCGCGCGCCCCGCGCCCTATCTGGATGACCTGAACCCGGCCCAGCGTGAGGCGGTGGAAACCCTTGACGGGCCGGTCCTGATGCTGGCCGGGGCCGGCACGGGCAAGACCAAGGCGCTGACCGCCCGCGTCGTCCACCTGATGAACACCGGCCGCGCCCGACCGAATGAAATCCTTGCGGTGACCTTCACCAACAAGGCCGCGCGCGAGATGAAGTCGCGCATCTCGAAAATGCTGGGCCAGACGGTCGAGGGCATGCCGTGGCTGGGCACCTTCCATTCGATCTGCGTGAAACTGCTGCGCCGCCATGCGGAACTCATCAGCGTCGAGGATGATTCGGTCGTTGAAGGGGCGGGGGCACCGCGCGGGCCACACCTGAAATCGAACTTCACCATTCTCGACACCGACGATCAGTTGCGCCTGCTCAAGCAACTGGTGCAGGCCGCAGACATTGACGACAAGCGGTGGCCGGTGCGTCAGCTGGCCAATATCATCGACGACTGGAAGAACCGCGCGCTGACCCCGGACAAGATCCCCGCCGCCGATGGCGGTGCCTATAACCATCGCGGACCCGAGCTATACGCCGCCTACCAGCGCCGCCTTCTGGAACTGAACGCGGTGGATTTCGGCGATCTGCTTTTGCACATGGTCACCATCTTTCAGTCCCACCCGGACATCCTGGCCCAGTATCAACGCTGGTTCCGCTACATCCTTGTGGACGAATACCAGGATACCAACGTGGCGCAGTACCTCTGGCTGCGCTTGCTGGCCTCGGGACACAAGAATATCTGCTGCGTGGGCGACGATGACCAGTCGATCTATGGCTGGCGCGGCGCAGAGGTGGGCAACATCCTGCGGTTCGAAAAGGATTTCCCCGGCGCGCATGTGGTACGTCTGGAACAGAACTATCGCTCGACCCCGCATATCCTGGCCGGAGCGTCCGGTGTAATCCGCGGCAACCGGGGCCGCCTTGGCAAGGAACTGTGGACCGAGTCGCAGGAGGGCGAAAAAATCCGCCTGATCGGCCATTGGGACGGCGAGGAAGAGGCCCGATGGATCGGTGAGGAAATCGAATCGATGCAGGGCGGCACACGTGGGATGCGGCCCTACGGTCTGGACGAAATGGCCATCCTCGTGCGCGCCTCGCACCAGATGCGCGCTTTCGAGGATCGCTTCCTGACCATCGGTCTGCCCTACCGTGTCATCGGCGGCCCCCGCTTTTACGAGCGGATGGAGATCCGCGATGCCATGGCCTATTTCCGGCTGGTGGTTTCGCCCAGCGATGACCTCGCCTTTGAACGCATCTTCAATACTCCGAAGCGCGGTCTGGGCGACCAGAAACACCAAACAATCCAACGGTTTGCCCGTGACAACAATGTCAGTCTTTTGGACGGTGCGGCTTTGGCAATCAAACAGGGTGCGATTACTGGCAAAGCAGCGAAGGTGTTGGGCGAACTGGTCGCCAATTTCGCCCGCTGGGGCCGCATGACCGGGGACAAGGATGTCAGCCACATGGAACTGGCCGAGATCATCCTGGATGAGTCCGGCTACACCACGATGTGGCAGAACGACAAGACGCCTGAGGCGCCGGGCCGCTTGGAGAACCTCAAGGAACTGGTCAAGGCGCTGGAAAGCTTTGAGAACCTGCAAGGTTTCCTGGAACACGTCAGCCTGGTCATGGACAATGAATCCGACGCCGAGGGGGCCAAGGTTTCGATCATGACGCTGCACGCGGCCAAGGGGCTGGAATTTCCCGCCGTTTTCCTGCCGGGCTGGGAAGACGGACTGTTCCCTTCGCAGCGCAGCATGGATGAAAGCGGCGTCAAGGGTTTGGAGGAAGAGCGCCGCCTGGCCTATGTGGGCATCACCCGCGCCGAGGAGGTCTGTACCATTTCCTTCGCGGGCAACCGCCGTGTCTTTGGCCAGTGGCAATCGCAGATGCCCTCGCGTTTTGTCGACGAACTGCCCGAAGAGCATGTCGAGGTGCTGACCCCGCCGGGGCTCTACGGTGGTGGGCAGGCGGCGGGCATGGGCGGGCTGAATTCCACGCTGGAAACCCGCGCCTCCGAAGCCAATGTCTATAACTCGCCGGGCTGGAAACGCCTGCAAGAGCGGCAGGGCCATCGCCCGGTCAGCCAGCCGCGCGAAAGCCGGTCGCAGGTCATCGACCTCGAGGCCGTGTCGGCCCACACCATCGGCGACCGCGTGTTCCACCAGAAATTCGGCTACGGCAAGGTTCTGGGGATCGAAGGTGACAAGCTGGAAATCGATTTCGAAAAGGCGGGCACGAAAAAGGTGGTTGCCCGCTTTATCCATGCCTCGGACGACGTGCCTTTCTGAAGGCACGTCTTACCGGTCTGCTCCGGTTTCTTGCGGTCCGAGGCAGGGCCGCCATTGCCGCGAACGTGACGCGGGGCAACGCCATGGGCCTCATTGGGAACCCTGTGTTTTCTGCTCGGCGCCTCGTTCCACGGAACAGGGACCTGCGCAATCCCTGCCTCAGCCGATCGGCAAAGGGGCGTCGGCCTTGGGCTGATCCATGACGATCTGGCTGTGCACCCGTGCCACCACTGGATGCGCCAGCAGGACCTCGTGGATCAGCCGGTTCAACGCGGGCAGGTCGGAGCAATAGATCCGCAACAGGTAATCCGCCTCTCCGGTCATGGTCCAGGCCGAAACAATTTCGGGCCGGGTGCGCAGCAGGCGGCTAAAGGCTGCGCCTTCTTCCGCGCCATGGCGGGCCAGTTGCACCTGAACAAAGGCCTGTACATCCAGCCCCAGTTTGACGGGATCCAGCCGGGCGCGATAGCCGCAGATCACTCCGGTCTCTTCCAGCCGCTGGCGGCGGCGTCCGGCTTGGCTGGGCGACAGGTTCAGGCGGTCCCCCAACTGTTGCGCGGTGGCCTGGCCGTCGCGTTGGACCGCGTCCAGCAGAGCGATGTCATTCTGGTCAAGATCGGCGCGCTGATCAGGCATGATTGCGGGACTCGCTGCGGGGATGCCGCGCGTGGCGGACGTTCTGCGCAGGGTATGCGCATCGTGCCGCTGGGGTAAAGAGTGAATGCCGCGCCGCCTGCGTCAGGTGCGCGGCATCTTCAGCGTCAGGTTGCGGCTTCCCTTGGAGTAACGCAGTTCTTCTTCGCCGATGGCGGTAACCCGGCCACCATCCAGCCGGTCGCCGACTTTAACTTTCTGGTATTTGCCATTGGCAAGGCGGACCAGAGCCCGGCGATTGTCAGAGGTGCCATAGACGCCAATCAGGTTGATGGCCTTCAGATTGATCGCATTGTCGGTGGTGGCGGCGCGGGCGACACTGGCGCTGGACGGCACCTGCGGCGCGATGGTCCGGGGGGCCACGGCGGCGGCGGTCTGAACCGGTTCCGCGGGGGCAAGGCTACGGTCGGCATTGTCCACAAGGGCTGCCATGTTGCGTGGGCGGCCAACCGGCACAAGCGAACTGCGTACGGCCTGATCGGTGGCTTCCGGCGCGTCGACCTCGGCCAGTTCCTGCACCGTTTGCGGGCGGGCAACCGGTCGGAATGCCGCCAGTTCCGAGCGGGTGACACCGCGCAACTGCGTCCGCTCACGCTGTTCCACAAGGTCGTCGGGGCGCAGGCGCGGGCGAACCCGAGGCGCGCTGTCGATCCGGTCGGTGACCGAATCCGGGTCCGACGGGGCGGGCGCGGCACCAGTACCGGTTTCCCCGCGCAGCGGCGGAATGACCGGGGGGCGGCCGGTGAAGATACGCAGCCCGTCGGGCGACAGCGCGCCCTCGGGCGTGGCGCGGATCAGGTCGCGCGCGTCAAAATCAAAGGTCAGGCCGGCAGGCGGCGGCAGGCCAGGGTCCTGCATCCCGGGCTCGCGCGCCAGATCCTTGGCGTTGGGCAGCGCAACGGCATCGTAGATGCGGATGTTCGGGTCGATCGAGGCGGCATAGACATCATCCACACCGTCAGCGGGCGGTTGATGCGGCTTGGTGGGGGACCGTTGCCAGATCCCGGTGGCGGCATAGGTTGCCGCGGCTTCTTCCGGCGTCAACTGGCGGGGATCGGTGGGCACCGCCAAAGGCGCAACCAGACTGCCGGGGTCGACCTCGGGCGTATCAAAAGCGGCCAGCGCGATGTCTTCGCCTTCGGGCCGCGCCACGGGGCGGGCAGAAATCCCCGGCGCGGCGCTGCCTGCCGCCGGGGCCGCGCTTTCGAGGATCAGCCCGTCGTCGCCGGGGACAGGTTCGGTCGCGGGGGCAGGCAGATCGGCGCTTTCGGGCAGGGCGGCCACGGCGGAGGCCGGTTCGTCGCCGCCAGAGCGGAACAGTTGCGCCAGACCATTGTCCAGAAAGACAGTCGACCACGCGGCCACTCCGGCAAGGAACAGCAACAGCAGCGCGGTCAGCATCAGTCCAAGATGTCTGGGCTTGCCACCGGTGTCGTCCCGGTCACGCGCGCCGAAAACGGTCAGGCGGTCTTTTTCCTCGGGCGTTTGGCCATAGGCTTTGCCCGCAGGCGCGGCGGTGGCGGCGGCGGTTGCACTGGCCCCGGCAAGGGCGGGGCCGCCCATACCGGCATTGCCTTGCGGTCCGCGCAGCGCGGCAAGTTTCGCCAGCGGATTGGGACGCGAGGCGGGTTTCTTTGCAGGCGCCGCGGGGGCGGTCACGCGTGCCGCAGAGGGCGCAGCAAGATATTCGTCCTCTTTTGCCCCACGCACAGGCGTGGCCGCCAAGGCCGCGGCGCGCGCTGCGGCCTGTTTCGGGATCGGCTTCACCGCGGGTTTGGCAGGAGGTTTGGCCTTGCCCTTGGGTTTCAACCGTCCCGGCAGCACGCCACGCTTCTGAGGTTTCGGCTCTGCCGCCAAGGGTTCGGCAGCCGGGGGACGGCCCACCGGCTGTGGCGCGGCCGGGGCGGGTTTGCGCACCGCCGTGGCGTCGGGCTTCGGGGCCGATGGTCCGGGTTTGGCGGCAGGCGCTTTGGCTGTGGCCGGACGCCCGGATTGGGCGGCTTCGGCCTCATCCGCCGCAGCCGAAGCCTGTGCCAGCAGCGCCGAGGCCGACGGCGTGGCAAAAAAGCCCGTCCGCGCGGGTTTGGCTGGTTCGACCACAGGTTCTGGGTCGGTGGCTACGGGCGTGAAACGTGGCTTGAATCCGTCGGAAACCGCGGGCCCCAAAGGCGGCGCGCCGTCACCCGACAGGTCTCGGCTGGGCCGCCGGGTTGAGAAAGTAAAGGGCCGTTCGGGCGTCTCGTCCGGTTCGGTAGCCGTGAGTGGTACGGGCCCGGCATCGGGCACGGGCGGCTTGGGAGCCTTGACCGGCGGTTCGGGTGATGCGGCCTTGGCCACAGGCGCGCTGTCCGGGGGCGGGGCCTTGACGGGCGGAGCCTTTGCGGGGGCGGGTGGCGTCTCACGCGATGCGGCAGGTGCCTTGGGCGGCATTGCCGCAGGCCTCGGCGTGTCGGCGGGCCGCTGCGGGCCCGGTGCGGCATGTTTGCGGGCATGTGTCGGCGTTGGCTGAGCTTTGGGAGGCTCTGCATCTTTCGCCGCCTGAACGGCAGGTGCGGGCTGTGGTTCGGCCTTGGGGGTCGGCTTGGGCTTTGGCGCTGGGTTCAGAGTGGCTTCGGCAACCGGCTCTGCCGCAGGGGTTGGCTTTGCCTCGGTGGCCTTGTCTTTTGCGGGGGCGTCGGCGGGCGCAGCCTTTGGTTCTGGCGCAGGCTCTGGCAGCGGGCGCAGGGCCGCTGCATCCGCGGCGACGATTTCAATGGGGCGGCCGGGGCGCGACACCGCGCGGGTCCACCCTTTGGCCTTGCCCAGAAACACGGCGGCGTCAAAACTGCCTTCCGGTGCCTTGGCCAGAAAGCACACCGGAACAAACCCGTGCTCCACGGCAAAACCATGCGCTTCGTCCAGGGTCTCTTTGGCGACGGCGGCGATCTGAAGGCGGCCATCGCTGACCTTGTGGTCATAGCGCAGTTCGTCCACGGCATAGGGGGTGGCCCCGTCCAGCGAGGCCCGGATGGCCACGTCGCGGGCGGTTTCATCCCCGCCAAGATCCGGCTGGTCGATATAGCGGATCTGTTCGTTGGGGATGATCAACGCCACCTGCGCGCCGTTTGGATCAAGGCTTTCTGCCCGGTCGCGCAGCGCAATCACCTGCGCGTCGAAATCCGGGTCATCCAGCGAAACATCGTCGATCCGGGCCCAGCGCGGACCCATCCGCCGCAGCAGGGAAATGCCTTCAAAAGAGAGCGAGAGCGCGAAACTGGGTATCATGCAGCGGTTCTTATCAGCCCATCCGTCACTGCGGGAGTCCTAACGCAGTGCCCTAATTATATAAGGCAACTCTTTGCCGAAGAAAAGAAAGCGGCTGTTGCACCCTTGCCGATTGGCGCGCGTCACGAGACAGTCCATTCAGATTCCAACGGATTGTGAGGCAATTTATGCGAATTTTGGCATTCATGACCGCCCTGATGCTGGCCGCGCCGCTGGGCGCGCTGGCAGAGGGCCGTCTGACCGTCTCTGGCGAGGCACGCGTGGCGGCGGTTCCCGACATGGCGACGATCTCGCTTGGGGCTACCGGGCGGGGCAAGACGGCGGTCGAGGCAATGAACGCGACCTCGGGCGCGGTGGACGCGATTCTCACCACATTGCGCGATCTCGGGATCGAGGCGCGCGATATCCAGACCACCCAGTTGCGGGTGGGCGAACAGACCCGGTGGGACCGCGAGCGGAACGAGGATATCTTTATCGGCTACGCCGCCTCGAACACCGTGCGCGTGCGGGTGCGCGATCTGGACGGCATCGGCGCGTTGCTTTCGGGCGTGCTGGACGATGGCGCGAACCAGCTTCAGAGCCTGAGCTTTGGCGTGCAGGATCCGCGCGCGGTCGAGGATGAGGCCCGCCGCCGTGCGGTGGCCGATGCCATGGCCAAGGCGAAACTCTATGCCGAGGCCGCCGGCGTGGCGCTTGGCCCGCTTCAGGAACTGCGCGATACGGCCGAGCCGCTGGTCTCCTCTATCGTGCAACCGGAACCGATGATGCTCGAAGAGGCCCCGGCGGCCCGCGACGTGCCGGTGGCCGCGGGCGAGATCGAGGTGCGCGCCGAGGTCACCATGGTCTTTTCCATCGGTGAATGAGGCGTAGGGTGCGCGGTCCCCGCGCACCGTCGCGTATCAAAACAGAACGGCGCGGCGATTTCTCGCCGCGCCGTTCCATTTCCCGGACCGGGAAGTTTAAGAACCGGCCTTGTTCAGCGCCTGATTCAGGTCCGCGATCAGGTCATCCGCATCTTCGATGCCGATGGAAATCCGTACCACGTTCGGCGCGGCACCCGCCGCCACCTGCTGTTCCTCGGTCAACTGGCGGTGCGTGGTCGAGGCCGAGTGGATCACAAGGCTGCGCGTGTCGCCAAGGTTGGCCACATGGCTGAAGATCTCCAGCGAGTCCACGAAACGCACGCAGGCGTCATAGCCGCCCTTCAGCGCCACGGTGAACAGACCGCCGGTGCCCTTGGGGCAGATGCGCTCGGCCCGCTCGCGGTAGGGCGAGGATTTCAGACCGGCATAGGTCACGGCCTCGACCGCGTCGTGAGTTTCCAGCCATTCCGCGACCTTCTGGGCGTTCTCCACATGGCGCTGCATCCGCAGGCTCAGCGTCTCGATGCCCATCAGCGTGTAATGCGCCGCCTGCGGGTTCAGCGTCATGCCAAGGTCGCGCAGACCGATGGCAATCCCGTGGAAGGTAAAGGCCAGCGGGCCAAAGGTCTCGTGGAACTTCAAGCCGTGGTAGGCCGATTCCGGTTCGGACAGCGAGGGGAACTTGTCGCTGGCGGACCAGTCGAACTTGCCCGAATCCACCACCACGCCGCCGGTCACGGTGCCGTTGCCGGTCAGGTACTTGGTCATCGAATGCACCACCAGCGTCGCGCCATGTTCGATCGGGCGGCAGAGGTAGGGCGTGGCCGAGGTGTTGTCGACGATCAGCGGCAGGCCTGCCTTGTCCGCAATCGCGGCCAATGCCTGAATGTCGCTGACATAGCCGCCGGGGTTGGCGACGCTTTCGCAAAAGACCGCGCGCGTGTCCTCGTCAATCGCCGCCGCGACCGCGGCCAGATCGTCGGTGTCGACGAATTTTGCCGACCAGCCAAAGCGCTTGATCGTCTGGCTGAACTGGGTGATCGACCCGCCGTACAGCCGGGTGGACACAACGATGTTGCGCCCCGGCGCCATCAGCGGGAACAGCGCCATGATCTGCGCCGCGTGGCCCGAGGAACAGCAGACCGCGCCAACGCCGCCTTCCAGTACCGCGACACGCTCTTGCAGGGCGGCCACGGTCGGGTTGGTCAGGCGCGAGTAGATATAGCCGACCTCTTGCAGGTTGAACAAAGCGGCGGCGTGTTCGGCGTCGCGGAACACATAGGCCGTGGTCTGGTAGATCGGCACCTGCCGCGCGCCGGTGGCCGGATCGGGCCGCGCGCCTGCGTGGATCTGGAGGGTATCAAAGCCGTAGCTGGGCTCTTCCTGGGTCATTCTCGGGTCTCCTCTGCGTAACTCGGCCATAGGAGTAGGCGATTGCCGCAAGAGGGGCCAGTGCGGGCGAACGGCCAGTGGCAACATTCAGATTCTGGCAGGTGTCGGGTGTTGCCATGCGGGGGATGGCCGTCCGGTTGCGATTGGTTGTCAAGATTCCGCGCGGCACGGTGAAGATGTGCGAATTTTGCGCGCGAACTGGGGCGGTTCACTTAACTTTGCGCAAAACACGCATGGGGCTTGCGCTATTCCTGACGCAACCACGCGACAGGAGTCCCCGATGCCCGACCAGATCCAAGTCTTTCGATCCATTGCCCGCGCCATCTGTGACCATGGCGTCAAGACGATGTTCGGTCTGATGGGCGATGCCAACCTGTTTATGGTGGACAGCTACGTCCGCGACTGTGGCGGGCGTTTCGTTCCTGCCGCGCATGAGGGCAGCTCGGTCCTGATGGCGCTGGCCTATGCGCATGTTTCCGGTCAGGTGGGCGTGGCCACCGTCACCCATGGTCCGGCGCTGACCAATTGCACCACGGCCCTGACCGAAGGCGCGCGCGGCCACATCCCCATGGTCCTGCTGGCCGGCGACACACCCGTCGCCAACCCTCGCCATCTGCAAGGCATAGATCAGCGCGAGTTGGTCAAGGCCACCGGCGCCGGTTTTGTCCAGCTGCGCGCGCCCGAAACCGCAGGGGCGGACGTGGCCCGCGCCTTTTACCGGGCGCAGGTCGAACGTCGTCCCATCGTGTTGAACATGCCCGCTGACTTCATGTGGCAGGAGGTCGAACATGACTGCCGCCCGCTGGATGTCTTTACCACACCCGGCGGCGTGGCCGAAGGCGACACGCTGGATCAGGCCATCGGCATGATTGCCTCGGCCCGCCGCCCGATCATCCTTGCCGGGGGCGGGGCCGTGGCGGCGCGGGACACCCTGATCCGGCTGGCTGACCGGCTGGAGGCCCCTCTGGCCACAACGTTGAAGGCCAAGGGGCTGTTTAACGACCACCCTTATAACATGGACATTTTCGGCACGCTCTCGACGCCTGCGGCCTATGATCTGATCGCCCAGTCGGACTGTATCGTCTGCTTTGGCACCGGCCTGCATGATTTCACCTCGGATCGCGGCAAGCTGATGAAGGGCAAGCGCATCGTGCAGGTGGACATCGAGGCCACCGCCATCGGTGGCAGCATCCACCCCGATGCCGCGCTGGTGGCTGACGCAGGGCTGACCGCTGAAACCATCCTTTACTGGCTGGACGAGGCCGAAATTCCCGGCAGCGGCTTTACCAAGGAACTGGACGGCGTCGACCTGACCGCGCATCCGCTGGGGTCGGACCGGACTGCCGCTGGCTGTGTGAACTACGTTCACGCGCTGGACCGGCTGGAAGAGGCGCTGCCCAAGGATCGCGTACTGGTCACCGATGGCGGGCGGTTCATGACCGAGGTCTGGTGCCGGATTTCCGCCCCCGATCCGCGCAGTTTTGTTGTCACGGCCAACTTCGGCTCTATCGGGCTGGGCCTGCAAGAGGCCATTGGCGCGGGCCTTGCCGCCCCCGACCGGCCCGTGGTCATGTTCACCGGCGATGGTGGTTTCATGATGGGCGGTATCAACGAGTTCAACACCGCCGTGCGGCTGGGGTTGGACCTGATCGTGATCGTCGCCAATGACTCGGCCTATGGTGCGGAACATATCCAGTTCCTCGACCGGCAGATGGACCCCAGCCTGACGGAGTTTGACTGGCCGTCGTTTGCCGAGGTCGGCACCGCCCTGGGCGGGCAGGGGATCGAGGTGCGCTCGGCCGATGATCTGGAACTGGCGTTGTCGGCGCTGGACAACCGGACCACGCCGGTGCTGATCGACTTGCGGCTTGATCCGAACGACGTGCCGCGTATGCGGATCTGACCCCGCTCAGGCGGTCATCACGGTTTCCACGCAGAGCACCGTCGGCAGATGGCGGGCGATCTCCTGCCAGCTGTCGCCTTCGTCCACCGAAGCAAAGACAGAACCCGAATTGGTGCCGAAATAGACCCCCGGCGTCTTGGCCCGGTCCGTGGCCATCGCCTGCCGCAGCACGGTAAAGAAACAGTGCTGTTGCGGCAGGCCTTCGCGGCAGGCTTCCCAGTTGTCGCCGCCGTCCCGCGACCGCCAGACCGCCGCCGAGGCTTCGGGCGGATAACGCCCGGCACTGTCCCCGTTCAGCGGCAGCGTCCAAAGCGTGCGCGGCTGATCCGGGTGCACCGCGATGGGAAAGCCAAAGGTCGAAGGCAGCCCCTCGGTAATGTCGTCCCAGCTGCGGCCCCCGTCCGAAGACCGCCAGACCCCGTGGTGGTTCTGCTGGTACAGAAGGTCGCCATCGCCGCCCGCGCGGACCATGTTGTGAACGCAATGCCCGGTCTCGCCGTCCTTGGGCGCGGCAGGGTGGTGGTGATGGCCGCAGGCCTCGGCATTGGACAGCCGGTTGCGCCGTTCCCATGTGCCGCCAGCATCCTCGCTGGCAAAGACCCCGGCGGCGGAAATGCCCAGCCAGATCTTGTCCGCGTCTCCGGGGCTTCCGACGATGGTGTGCAGGGTCAGCCCTGCCGCCCCCGGTTGCCAACTGTCCGCCGAGGGGTGATCGGTCAGGCTTTCGACCGCGCCCCAGCTTTCGCCGCCGTCCTCGCTGACAAAGAGCGTCGCGGGTTTGGCCCCGGCGTAAAGCTTGCCGCCCACCTGTCCCAGCGACCAGATCGCCTCGACCCGGCCGGTGAACTCGGCTGGCGGCTTTGGTTCCGACCCGAAAAAAGCGGCTGTTTCAGGGTCGTTGCGAATCCATTCGTCAACCGTGCCATCAGCCAGCTTGGCCAACTGCCATGTCTCGCCGCCGTCGGTCGATCGCCAGACACCCGCGCCGGACCATTCGCCGCCGCCGCCCGCCCAAAGCGTGCCGGTCCGGGGATCGCCGATCGCGTGGTTGATGCCCCAGCCGTCGCAAAGCGGCCCCTTGACGGTCCAGTCCTGTCGCGCCGCATCAGATTGCAGCAGGAACAATCCCTTGGTGGTGCCCACGAGCACCGTAATGACACCAGACATGGCATACCTCATCCTGAACGCCGGTTCAGGATAGCATGGCAAAGGCGTCACTGGTTGGGAATTCGCCGCTCAGCGCATCCAGAAACCGTTGCGCTTGATCTTGTTGCGGATCGCCTGTTCCTTGCGGGGCAGGTTTTCGCGGTCGAACAGCGCGCGCACCTTTTGGCCACGGCCCTGATAGATCATGCGCTTGAACGGCTCATGGCCTTTCAGCACCTTCTTGATACGATTCGGGGCGGCGACCTCTTCCAGCACCTCGACCACCCGGTCGCTTTCCCGGGCATAAAGCAGCGGCAGCATCCGGTAGTGGCAAGAGACCTGACCGTCCAGCAGCCCCTCGGGCAGCGTGTCGCGCCCGCCGCCCAAGCCGTGGATCACCAGCGGCAGAACCACTTGGTCCAGCCATGGATCAAGGCTTTGACAGACCAGTTCCGGCAGCGGGTCGTCCCGCACCGACAGCGCATAGTCCAGAAAGCGCTGACCAAAGAAGCGCGGGCAGCGGTAAAAGAAGAACCCGGCGTTGAAATAGAGGTAATGCTGCCAGTATTCCTCGGGCCAGCGCGGGTCCAGGCTGGACCCGAAATCAAGGCCGAAACGGTCATAAAGCGCCTTCCACGTCCGGGTGTAGCCGGGGCCGTACAGTTCGATCTGCGGCCATGTGCCTTCGCGCCGCAGCGATGCGGTGGGCCGGTCGAAATCGAAGGGCACCCGGTCCAGCCGGTCAAGGATCAGCGTATCGGTGTCGAAAAAGACAAAGGGTTCCCCCTCGGGCAGGACGGACAGCGCCTCGATCTTGTTGCCATAGGGATATGCGGCCCCAAAATGCCGGCTGTCAAACCGCCGGATCTCGGCCCCAAGCTCGGCCAGCAGGGCGCGGATCTCGGGTTGGTGGATGGTTGGGTCCTCGGGCCAGAGCGGGCCGGGGGCCGGTTCCGCCACGATCAGCCGCAGCCCTTCGCCGCCCTGCGCCTTCAGCGAGGCGGCAAAGAGCACGGCCTCGTATGACAGGCGGCCCGCCTGCGCCACGATGAGAAGATTTACAGTTTGAGCCGCGCTGCCCTCGCGTGCCATGGTGATCCTGCCCGTGACCTGTTTGCAGGCACTATAGGCGGGCAGGGAAGGCGCTGAAAGCCGCGCAATCCCGGGGAATTTCACAAAGGGAGCATCTTATGCTCGATCTCATCCTGATCGTCATTGCAATGGCCACCGGTGCGCCGGACAGCGAGGCCCGGCTGGAGACCGCCAAGGCCCCCGCCGCGGCCCCGACCCAAGCGCCGGAGGCCGATACCGCCGAGGCGCGGACCTATACACCCGAGGCCCCGCCGCCCAGTGCCGAGGCCGATCCCGCGCCCCAGCGTGTACTGCCCTATACCGCCGAACAACAGGTGCCCTCGGGCCGGTTCACCACTGCGGTCGAGGTCAAGCCGATCCTGAATGCCACCCGGTCCAACTGGATCGCCGTGCGCGAGTTCAACGGGCAGGATCTGGTCTATGTCACGCATCTGTGGTCATGGCGTTGCGGGCTGGTGGGGTTGCATATCGGCATCAATGGCGCAGAGGTCGAACCCTGGCCGCTGCCCGCCTGCCACGAGGACAGCCCGACGCCCAACGCCATGCTGCCCGACGATGGATTGCCCTATCGGGCTTTCCCGCTGGGCTCGGTCGAGACCGTGACGGTGGAAATCGTCTATGACGACCTCGAAATCGACATTTCCACCTTTAACCGTCTGGGGGCGCTGATCCCCTGATCGTGCCGGCCCCGCCGCCCCTTGCGGAAGGCGGGGCCGTAGCGCGTCAGAACATGCCGTTGCGATGGGCCATCTCTGCCGGGACCGGCTGTTGTGCTGCCCAATGTTCGATCAACATGCCGTCGCGCAGACGCCAGATGTCGGTGCGGGCGATCTGCTGACCCGCGACAAAGACGCGGCTATGGGCCAGCACAAGGTCGTTTTGGGCGACGATACGTTTTATGTCGACTTCGATCCCGGCAAAGCGCGTCTTGACGTCGGCCATCAGCGCGGCGGGGCCGTCTTTGCCGACACCGTGCTGAACGTAATCCGCGGCGACGTATTCGGGCACGCGGTCGGCCTGACCCTTGTTGAAGACCACGTTCATGAACTCGGCCACGCGGGCCTTGTTGGCTTCGGTCACCTCCTGCGGTTCCTCGCGGGCGGGGTGAACCATGGCAAAGGCTTTCTCGGCGTCCTCCACGGGCATCAGGATGTCCCAATGCTCGCGGCTTTTGCCGTCGGTGATGAAGTTGATGTCGACCACGAACATCAAGGGGGCCTGCGCATTGAACCGCAGCTTGGACACGGCGATCACATAGGGGCCTTCGGCAATTGTCATCACCCGTTCGTAAAGAAACTGGGCATAGTCGATCTGGTCGAACAGCGCGATTACGCCTTCGTTACCGTCGGGCATGTCCGGGTTATGCTGGACGTAGTTGTCGGAATACAGCGCGCGCAGGCGATCCCAGTCGCGTGGCATGATGGCCTCGTCAAAAATCTTGCCAAGTGTTTCCACGTTTTCGGCGGTATAGGCGCGCTCGGCGTCGGAGACTGTCAGAAAGTGACGGTCATAGGGCGCGTCCTGAGCCATTGCGGGCAAGGCGGCGGCGATCAGGGGCAGGGCGGTCAGGGCAGGTTTGAGCATGGCGCAGGTCCTTTTCTATGCGATGTCCCGGATGTACGCCGCCGGCTGATTGTTTATAATCTGCGTATGACCAAAAATACTCTTCGAAAAACATGCGTAATCTAGCCCTGTTGCGGCCCTCGGTGATCTTCGTGGCGGTGGTGCGCGAAGGGTCTTTCAATGCAGCCGCAAAGGCGCTGGGCATTTCGGCCCCGGTGGTCAGCCAGTCAGTAAGCGATCTGGAGGCGAAACTTGGCGCGCAGTTGTTGTACCGGACCACGCGCAAGCTGGCTCTGACCGAAAGCGGGCAGCGATATTTCCGCCAGATTGCCGGTATGGTTGAAGGGTTCGACAGCGCCGTGGCCGAGGTTTCAGCCCGCAGCAAGGACCTGCGGGGCAGGTTGCGCCTGTCGGGGCCGACGGTGCTTGCCTCGCATCACTTCGCCGCTTTCGTGCAGGCCTATCGCGCCGCCTTTCCCGGGGTCGCGCTGGAGATCGACCTGACGGATGAACACCGCGACCTGATCGACGAACGCTATGATCTGGTTTTGCGAATCTCGGGGCTGGACGAGCCGGCCAAGGGCGCGCGGCTGTTGTTCGAAACCCGGGGCGTGGTCTGTGCCGCGCCGTCGGTTGCGCCGATGAAAGACCCCGCCGCGCTGGAAGGGATGTGCTGGATACGCACGCCGATCATGTCGGGCCCGCTGACGCTTTGGCCGCGTGGCGGCGGAGATGGCGTCACCCTTGCACCGACCGAGCAGGTGCCGGTCAACAGCGGCCAACTGGTGCGGGCGCTGGTGGACAAGGGCATGGGGTTTGCCGTCTATCCCGCCTTTGCCGTGCGCGAGGCGCTGGCGGAGGGGCGGTTGATCGACCTTGTGCCGGACTGGCACGCGGGCAAGCGCGGATTGTTCGGCATCCTCGCCGCCCGCAACGCCGAGTTGAGCATCGCGAACGGCTTTCTTGAAGGGCTGGCGGCGCATCTGGACGCGCGCCGCCCCAGGGGCGTTACAGGGTGATGGGCTGCAAGACCTGCGGTTCGATCACATCGACGCCGGGCAGCGCCTCGGCCAGTGCCTCGGCCGATTGCTCCAGCGCCGGGAAGGTGCGGTAATGGCCGGGGATCACTGTTTTGAAATCGAAATATTCGCGGGCCGCCCAGCCTGCCTGTTTCATGTCCATCGTGTAATAGCCCCCGGCCGAAAGGATGCCGATGTCGGGTTTGAAATAGGCACCGATCCAGGCCATGTCCGCCATGATGCCGGTGTCGCCGGAATGATAGATCGTGTGGCCATCGCCCTGGATCACGAAACCGGTTTCCATGCCCATGTAGCGCGCGGTGCCGTCGACCGACATGGAGGAACTGTGCGAGGCGGGCACCATGGTCACCGAAACCTCGCCAAAGGTGATCGTTCCGCCCTTGTTGAAACTATGCCCTTCCTTGGCACCCTGTGCGATCAGCGCCGCTGCCAGTTCAAACATGCCCGAAACCGGCGCGCCGGTCTTCTGGCTGACCTCGACAATGTCATTGGTGTGGTCGAAATGGCCATGGGTGACGAGGATCTGCGTTGCGCCCGTGATGGCGGCCCCGGCGTCGTGACCTTGCATCATGGGGTTGCCGTTGATCCACGGGTCGATCAACAGCACTTCGCCGCCGATCTCGATGCGGAAAGATCCGTGGCCCAGCCAGATGATTTGCATGAGAAACTCCCTGATTTGGTCGGGTCGACCCTAGCATGATGTTGTTCCGAGGCTAGATGCAGGACATGCCGTCCGGTGGCGGTGTCGGATTTTTGAGTACTTGGACCAAGAAGAAACATGGACTGGACGCGCGCCGTCGACGGGTATTGCGAAAGGCTGGGGCCGGAATTCTGGTCGGAGCCGGTGAACGCGGTGACCAATGCCGCCTTTGTTCTTGCGGCGGTTTTCATGTGGCGGCGGAGCTTTGGGCTGGGCCGGGTGCTATGCGCGATTCTGGGCGTGATCGGGATCGGATCATTCCTGTTTCACACCTTCGCGCAGCCCTGGGCCGGGGTGGCCGATGTGCTGCCGATCCTGGTCTATGTGCTGGTCTATATCTATGCCGCCAACCGGGATTTCTGGCGGATGGGGCGCTGGGTGTCTTTGGGGGGGACCGTGTTGTTCTTTCCCTTCGCGGCTTTGACTGTGCCCCTGTTCGGGATGATCCCCGGTTTGGGCGGGACGGCGAGCTATGCGCCGGTGCCCCTGTTGATCGCGATCTATGCGGTGCTGTTGCGCCACCGCGCGCCCGCGACCGCGCGGGGATTGGCCATCGGGGTGGTGATCCTGCTGCTGTCGATGGCCGCGCGGACCATGGATGATCCTTTGTGCAGCCTGTTCCCGATGGGCACGCATTTCCTTTGGCACCTGCTGAACGCGGTGATGTTGGGCTGGATGATCCATGTCTGGACGCGGCATGTGCTTGCGGCGCGCGGGGCAGAGCGGTAAAGCCTGCGCTGAATTCACAGTTTAAGAGGCCCCCATGTCGATCGACATCGAGACCGCGGCGCGCGTGGCGCACCTGGCCCGTATCAAGGTGGAAGAAGAAGATCTGCCGGCGCTGGCCCAATCCTTCAACGACATCCTCGGCTTTATCGAGCAGTTGAACGAGGTGGATGTCGAAGGTGTGGAACCGATGGTGTCGGTCACGCCGATGCGGCTGAAGCGGCGCAAGGATGGTGTCACCGATGGTGGCATGCAGGACAAGGTTCTGTCCAATGCGCCCGACGCGCGCGAGGGCTTTTTCGCAGTGCCGAAGGTGGTGGAATGACGGATCTCACGAAACTGAAGATCGCCGAGGCGCGCGATGCGCTGCGCAAGGGTGATGTGACCTCGGCCGAGCTGACCGAGGCCTGTCTGACGGCCATCGACAAGGCCGATGCGTTGAACGCTTTCGTGCACAAAACGCCCGAGATCGCGCGCGAACAGGCCGCTGCGGCGGATGCACGGATCAAGGCGGGCGATGCGCCGTCGCTCTGCGGTATCCCGCTGGGGATCAAGGACCTGTTCTGCACCAAGGGGGTGGCGAGCCAAGCGGCGTCCAACATCCTTGGCGGGTTCAAGCCCGAGTATGAGTCCACCGTGACCAGCCAGTTGTTCGATGCGGGCGCGGTCATGTTGGGCAAGCTGAACATGGATGAATTCGCCATGGGGTCGTCGAACGAGACCTCGTGTTATGGCAATGCGGTGAACCCTTGGCGGCGCGGCAATGACGATGCGCAACTGACACCGGGCGGGTCTTCGGGCGGGTCGGCCTCGGCCGTGGCCGCGGATCTGTGCCTTGGCGCCACCGGCACCGACACCGGCGGATCGATCCGCCAGCCTGCGGCCTTTACCGGCATCACCGGAATCAAGCCGACCTATGGGCGTTGCTCGCGCTGGGGCATCGTGGCCTTTGCCTCGTCGCTGGACCAGGCGGGGCCGATGGCCAAGGATGTGCGCGATGCCGCGATCATGCTGGAAGCCATGTGCGGCCATGACCCCAAGGATTCGACCAGCGCCGAACTGGCCGTGCCGGATTTCGAATCCATGCTGACCGGAGACATCAAGGGCAAGATCATCGGCATTCCGCGTGAATACCGTATGGACGGCATGCCCGAAGAGATCGACGCGCTTTGGGCCGAGGGCCGCAAGATGCTGGAGGATGCGGGCGCGAAAATCGTCGATATCAGCCTGCCGCATACGAAATACGCCCTGCCGGCCTATTACGTGATCGCGCCGGCCGAAGCCTCGTCCAACCTCGCCCGTTATGACGGGGTGCGCTATGGCCACCGTGCCAAGCTGAGCCAGGGCGACGGCATCGTCGAAATGTACGAAAAGACCCGTGCCGAGGGCTTTGGTGACGAGGTCAAGCGCCGCGTGATGGTGGGCACCTATGTTTTGTCGGCAGGTTTTTACGACGCTTATTACAACCGCGCGCGCAAGGTGCGGACGCTGATCAAGAAGGACTTTGAGGATGTGTTCGCGCAGGGTGTGGATGCAATCCTGACGCCCGCGACGCCCTCGGCGGCCTTTGGTCTTGGCGAGATGCAGGATGCCGATCCGGTGCAGATGTACCTCAACGACGTCTTTACCGTGACGGTGAACCTTGCCGGGCTGCCGGGGATTTCGGTTCCCGCCGGGCTGGACAAGCAAGGGCTGCCGCTGGGGCTGCAACTGATTGGACGCCCGTGGGAAGAAGGCGATCTGCTGAATTGCGCCTATGCGCTCGAGCAATCCGCCGGATTTGTGGCAAAGCCCGCGAAATGGTGGTAAGGCCTGTCGTCAAAGAACAGGCAGGACAGACGATGCGGAGCTATCTTTTGGTTGTGGCGGCCTTGGCCGTGGCGGCTTGTGAACCGGCTGTGCCCGACAGCGGGGCGGGTGTGCCCGATCCCGGGGCAGGGGTCGGGTTCGGCAACTACGACGATTATGCCGCCCGGCGTGACGCCCAGTTGAACGGCGAAGCGGGGCCGATCCCGGTTGCGCCGGACGTGCAGTCCGGCCCGATCGACGGGGATGAGGCACGCGCTGCCGCCGCCGCGCGACTGGACAATTCCGGCGTCGATCCGGTTCAGGCGGACCCCTCGAACCCGCCGCCGCAGTTGGTTGCCAATGCGCGCGGCATCTCGGGCGAGAACGATTTTACCGCTGTGTCGCGCACCCGTGACATTGCCGATGACGCCCGGCTGATCGAACGCAACCGCGCGCAGTATACCGTGGTTCAGCCAGAGGCGCTGCCCAAGCGTCCCGGCAGCGATGCGCCGAACATCGTGGAATACGCGTTGCGGACCACCAACCCGGTGGGCACGCCGCTGTACAAACGGTCGAGCTTTAACGCGCAGGCGCGGTATCAGCGGGCCTGTTCTGCCTATACCTCGGCTGATCTTGCGCAGGAGGATTTCCTTGCGCTCGGCGGGCCGGAGAAAGACCGCAAAGGTCTTGATCCGGACGGTGACGGTTTCGCCTGCTCGTGGAATCCGGCACCGTTCCGCGCGGTGCGCGGCGGCTGAGCCGCCCCGTGACGCCGGAACCCCTTTGGTTTGCCTCTCCGAACTTCGGGGACCGGCGCGGTGTGGCCGCGCCGGACATGATCGTTCTGCACTATACGGCCATGACCAGCGCCGAAGCGGCGCGTGACTGGCTGTGCGCCCCCGAAAGCGAAGTGTCCTGCCACTACGTGATCGCCGAAGACGGGCGATTGTGGCAATTGGTGCACGAAGATCATCGGGCATGGCATGCCGGGCGCGGGTCTTGGGGCGCTGTGACCGATGTGAACTCGCACTCGATCGGTATCGAACTGGCGAATACCGGGTTTCATCCTTTCCCGGACCCGCAGATCGCCGCGCTGGAGGCGCTGCTGGCTGGGATCATGTCGCGCTGGGCGATCCGGCCCGAACGCGTTGTCGGCCATTCCGACACGGCGCTTGGGCGCAAGACCGATCCGGGAGGTCGTTTCGATTGGCAAAGGCTGGCGCGTCAGGGCCTTGCCATTTGGTCGGACGCGCGAGGCGAGGATGTGGACGCGGGGCGTTTTCGCGACGATTGCAGGCGTTTCGGCTATGATTCTACACTGGAAAGGGCAGATGACGTATTGAACGCGGTGCGCCTGCGGTTCCGTCCATGGGGGCAGGGGCCGCTGAACGGGGATGATTGCGCCGTCATGGCAGACCTCGCCAACCGGCATTCTTGTGCCTGAGGGCACGGCAGCGCGGGCGCGTTTCCGGACAGGCTGGAACGAAGATCAGCGTCAGTCCAGCCGGTAGGGCAGCACGTCGCGGCGGTTGGGCGTGGTGGTCAGGCGCTTTTCCAGCGGTGGGACCGAGCGCTGGTGGCAATTGGTCCGCTCGCAGATTCGACAACTGATGCCGATGGGTTCAAAGGCGCTGGCGCGGGTGAAATCCATGTCATCCGCATAGACAAGCGCCGCGGCATGGCGCACTTCGCAGCCAATAGAGATCGCATAGCGGCGCACCGGCGCGCCGAAATGGCCTCCGGTTTTCGAGACATCCACCGCCAGCGAGATATAGCGGACACCATCCGGTGTTTCGGCAAGCTGGCGTAGGAAGCGCCCCGGCGTTTCAAAGGCGCGGTGGACGTTCCACAGCGGGCAGGCCCCGCCGAAGCGGGCAAATTGCAGCCGCGTTGCAGAGTGGCGCTTGGTGATCGTGCCAGCCTGATCGACGCGGACAAAGAAAAACGGAACGCCCTTGGCCCCGGGCCGTTGCAGCGTCGACAGGCGGTGCGCGACCTGTTCGATCGACGCGCCAAACCGCGCGGCCAGCAGTTCAAGGTCGTGCCGGGTTTCCTGCGCGGCCGAGAGGAAGGCCTTGTAAGGCATCATCGCGGCGCCGGCGAAGTAATTGGCCAGCCCCAGCTTGGCGATGGCGCGTGCCTCGTCTGACTGGAACCGGGCAAGGTCCAGCGTGGCGTCCAGCAATTGGTTCTGTCGTAACAGGGCCACCTGAACCAGCAACTGAAAGGTCTGGGTCTCGACCGGCAAAAGCGAGGACAGCACAAGCTCTTGCCGCTCTTCGTCAAAGGCGCGCATGGGCGCGCCCTGTGACAGGCGAACGGTGATCCCGCGCGCCTCCAGCCGTTCGATGGCCGCGCCACGCATGTCCGCCTCGGTCCCGTGCAGCTTGGCGAAATGTTCTGCCGCCCGGTCCACCGCATCGATATAGTTATCACAGTAGTGAAAGAAGTCGCGCACCTCTTCCCAAGGGCTGGGTTGCAATTGCGCCCCTTCACGTCCCAGCGCCTCGTCCAGCGAGGCCAGACGTTCATGGGTCTGCCGATAGGCGCGGTGCAAGGCAAGGAAGGCCCGCGCCAGCACCGGTGCGTTCGAAGCGGTCAGCCGCAGGTCCGCCAGTTGCGGCGAGGTCTCGCCAAAGACCGGATCAGCCAGCGCCTCGCGCATATCGGTCACCAGCCGTTCCGCATCTCCCTGGCCCAGTTCGGTCACGTCGAACCCGAACTCTTGCGCGAGGGCCAGCACCACCGTGGTGCTGACCGGACGGTTGTTGTTTTCCATCTGGTTGAGATAGGGCAGCGAGATTCCCAGCTTGGCGGCGAAATCCTTCTGCGTGAGGTTCAGGCGGGTGCGGATGTCGCGCAGCTTGGCGCCGGCATAGAGTTTCTGGGTGGCCATGGTTTGCGTCTTGCGAATTTGATTTCGCAAAGATGCAAACTTTGTCAGGCCACGTCCAGCCCCTTGAGCTGTCGTGCCCGTCGGATAACCACGAGAATTGCGATGACCGAGGCGAGACCGGACCCGAACATCATCCACAACAGCGGCCAGGCACCGGCGCCATCGGTCAGCAGCATTCCCGCAAGCTGCGATAGGGCCGCACCACCGCCCAGCATGATCGCGCCGGACAAGCCCGAGGCGGTGCCCGCCAGATGCGGGCGCACCGACAGCGCCCCGGCAGTGGCATTGGGGATGGTCAACCCGTTGCCCAGCCCGACGAAGGTCATGAAGCCGAAAAAGGTGAAGGCGGTGCCAAAACCGGCGGCAAAGACCAGCAGTGACAGCGCCATACCGCCGGTCACGATCATCCCGCCCCAAAGAACCATGCGGTTGATGCCGATCCGCGCCGAGAAGCGTCCCGAGAGGTAGTTTCCAAGCGCATAACCCACGGCGGGCGCGCCAAAGAGGAACCCAAGGACGGTGGGTGAGAGGCCAAAGACTTCCATCCCCACATATGACGCACCGCCCACGTAGGAAAAGAACGCGCCCGAGGAAAAGGCGCAGGCCAGTGCATAGCCCCAGAATCGCGGGCTGCGGAACAGTTCGGGGTACTCGCGAAACTGCTGTGCCATGGTCAGGCCGCTGCGGGCCTTGGTTTCCCCCAGATCACGGTGACACAGCCAGTACATTGCAATACCAAGCGCCAGCATCAGCCAGAAATTCGAATGCCAGCCGAATTGTTCGGCCAGCCAGCCGCCCAGAACCGGGGCCAGCATCGGCACGATGGACATGCCCATGGTGACATAACCGATCATCGAGGCGGCCTCGTCCGGCGGATAGAGATCACGCACGACGGCGCGGCTCAGGACCATGGCAACCACGATGAAGGCCTGGATCAGGCGGAAGAACAGGAACAGCCCGACATTGGTGGCCAGCAGGCAGCCAATGGTCGCAAGGATAAAGATCGCGACCCCGCCAAGAATCACCGGCCGCCGTCCAAGCTTGTCCGAAACAGGCCCGATGAACAGTTGCAGCACCGCGTTGCCCAGCAAATAGCCCGAGACCGAGGCCTGCATCAGCGCGTAATCGGTTTGGAACCAATCGGCCATGATTTGCAGCGACGGCACAAAAATATTCATCACCAGCGCGGACATGCCGGCCAGCAGAACAAGTGTGGCTATATGTGGCGGTGTGCTTCGGTCCAGAAACCGAGCCGGAGAATGCGGGCTCATGCGACACGGGTAGGGGGCTGCGGCGCAAATGTCCATGCATTACGTGCTGACAGCATGTAATTTGAAGATTTGCATTTTTCACTTCGGATTGTTTTCTGAATTTGCAAATTTGCGAGTAAATCCTTGAGGCGCGCGGTTTCCCCTGTATTTTCGCGACAAACCGAAAAGGGGCCGCAGATGAAAGACATCATTCAGGAACTGCACGACCGCCGTGAGAATGCCCGCCTGGGCGGGGGGCAAAAGCGGATCGACGCACAACACGCCAAGGGCAAGCTGACCGCGCGCGAGCGGATCGAGCTTTTGGTCGATGAGGGCAGTTTCGAGGAATACGACACTTTCGTCGCCCATCGCTGCACCGATTTCGGCATGGAAAAGAACCGCCCCTATGGCGATGGCGTTGTGACCGGCGTGGGGACGATCAACGGGCGCATGGTCTATGTCTTCAGTCAGGACTTCACCGTTCTGGGCGGATCGGTTTCGGCCACCCATGCGCAGAAGATCTGCAAGATCATGGATATGGCGATCCAGAACGGCGCGCCGGTCATCGGCCTGAACGACTCGGGCGGGGCGCGGATTCAGGAAGGTGTCGATTCGCTGGCCGGCTATGCCGAGATCTTTCAGCGCAATATCGAGGCCTCGGGTGTGATTCCGCAGATCTCGGTCATCATGGGGCCCTGTGCCGGGGGGGCGGTCTATTCGCCCGCCATGACCGATTTCATCTTTATGGTCAAAGACACGTCCTACATGTTCGTCACCGGCCCCGACGTGGTCAAGACCGTGACCAACGAGGTTGTCACCGCCGAGGAGTTGGGCGGTGCGGGCACGCATACCAAGAAAAGCTCGGTCGCCGATGGGGCCTTTGAAAACGACGTCGAGGCGCTGGCCGAGATTCGCCGGCTTGTCGATTTCCTGCCCAAGTCGAACCGTGAAAAGCCGCCGGTGCGCCCCTTCTTTGACGATGTGGATCGTGTCGAGGCCAGCCTCGACACGCTGATCCCCGACAACCCCAACATGCCCTATGACATGAAAGAACTGATCCTGAAGGTCGCGGACGAGGGCGATTTCTACGAGATTCAGGCCGATCACGCGGGCAATATCATCACCGGTTTCATCCGGCTTGAAGGTCAGACCGTGGGTGTGGTCGCCAACCAGCCGATGGTTCTGGCGGGCGTTCTGGACATCGACAGTTCAAAGAAAGCGGCCCGTTTCGTGCGGTTCTGCGACTGTTTCGAAATCCCGCTGCTGACCTTTGTGGACGTGCCGGGCTTTCTGCCGGGGACCTCGCAGGAATACGGCGGTGTCATCAAGCACGGTGCCAAGCTGCTGTTCGCCTTTGGCGAGGCCACGGTGCCCAAGGTCACGGTCATCACGCGCAAGGCCTATGGCGGTGCCTATGACGTGATGTCGTCCAAACACCTGCGCGCCGACGTCAATTATGCATGGCCCACGGCACAGATCGCGGTCATGGGGGCCAAGGGCGCGGCCGAGATCATCTTCCGTGCGGATCTGAACGATCCGGACAAGATCGCCGCCCATGCCGCCGAATACGAAGATCGCTTTGCCAATCCCTTCATCGCGGCCGAGCGCGGCTTTGTCGATGAGGTGATCCAGCCGCGTTCGACCCGTCGGCGGGTGGCCCGTGCCTTTGCCATGCTGCGCGACAAGAAGCGCACGATGCCTTGGAAAAAGCACGACAACATCCCGCTCTGACCCGTCGGAGAACCCGTCATGGTCCCCAGCCCGGATAAGGCGCCGCAACTGGCGGAGGCTTTTGTCAAAACCGCGCGCGACGCTTACGGGCGGGCGCTGGATTACAGCCTCGACAGCCTGCCTCAGGTCGACCGCATTCTGGACGATCTCGGGCGGGCGGACCGGGGTGGGGCCGACAACCGTCTGCTGCTGGTGGCGGCCTCTTGCTATCTCGGCGAGGTTATCATCCGCGCCGGGGCGGGGGCCTGGGTCGCCGCTGGCCCGCGAGAGCCGCTCTCGCTGAAGGCGGGGGCATTGCGGGCGGTGCCACATGACAAGGTGCTCAAGCGGCTGGAAGAGGGGCCCGAAGAGGCACTTTTGCCCTATGCGATGCTGTTCCTTGAAAAGGCGCAGCCGGAACTGGAAATGATCGCCGCCCGAGAGGCGGCCCGCCAGCGCGGATTGTTCGCGCGGCTTAAACGATGGGTAAACGCATGAAGCGGAATGGCTGGCATATCAGCGAAAACACCGACAGCTACGTGTTGGCCCGCCAGTGGCCGCCGCGGTTTGACATTTCCGCGATGAGCGAGTTTCCGCCTGCAAAGGCTTCCAGACTGGCCCGCCAGGTGCGTCAGGACCTTTGGCGCAAATTTCAGCACTTGCGCGGTTTCTCCCCGGTGGTAGAAATTTCTACGACGAAAGTCGGAATGACGGTTCGCGCCGGTGGCCGCCTTACAGGGCGCGCGCCTCGGGACGCAGAAAACCAGATCAAGGAACTGCTCGACAGCCCGGCGCATCGCGCACGCTGGCTGACCTGGGCGGCGGAGGGCGCCCGATGAGGCGCTTGTGGAATTCGGCACCGGGTGCGCCCGATGCCATGGCGGCCCCGGTGGGAGGAGCTGATGGGGCAACCTGTCGGTGCCGGGGCTGCCGCCTGAATTTCAGCTTTCTTTCCGGTATTTTGCTTGCGATGGCCTGCGCCGCTCCGGTGGCGGCGCGGGACATTCCGCTGGCGGATGTCTTGCCGGGAACGGGGCTGGATTTTGCCTATCACGACATGATCGCCCAGCCACCGGATTGGCGGGTCCGCTACCTTGTGCCGGAACTGGCTCGGGGCGGGCTTGCCTACGAGGCGATGGCCGGCGATATCGAACAGCTTTGCGTGCAGGATGCCCTGCCGCGTGTCATCGAAACCGGCAGCGCGCCGGTTCGTATTGTCATCACACTGATGTCGGAACCGGTGGCCTTCGGCGAAATGACGCCGAATGTCACCCAGTTCTTCGAGAGCTTTCTCGTCGAAAACGACCTCTGCATCTGGGAGGCTTTTTAATGACTCCACAATATCTTGCGATGAGACTCTCATGTGGACAAGTTTCTGCGACTTCTGAGTCACAGGCCGATTCGTTGGCACGGTCGGCATATCTTTTTCCATGGCGCTCAGGTAGGTTCGTCACTGATTGCACCCAAGCAATCGAAACCTCTGAACGGGGACAGGCAGGGCGCTTGCGCGCTGAATGTTTCGTTGCACTAGACAGGAGTAGAAGATGTCCAAGAGCATCAAACTGCTTGCCATGTTTGCTGTCATCGCCGGCGTTTCCGCTTGCGCGCAGCAGGAAGAAGAAGAGTACATCGTGGTCGATCCCGAGCCCATCTCGGTCGAGCCGGTCTACACAGGCAAGTACAAGTAAGAACCTATCGGGGCGGGCGCGAACGTCCGTCCCGCTTTTCCGCCGGTTCGGGGCAGTTGGCGGAGATAACACGAGCCATGCGATTGTCACGCGCCGTTCAGGCGCGCGATCCTTTGTGCCGGGGGCCGGCACATGCTGAAGCATCGCGGATTTCCCGGCCGCCTGACCGGCACAGACTATCAGTTCACGATCCGGCGTGCGAACCCCAAGGGGGTGACGGCCATCACCCGGCGCGAACGTTATCGCGACCGTCGCCCTGCCGACCGGCGCGCCGACACCGCCTTCATGGCCGCGCTCTGGCAACATTTCGGCACGGACCCGTTCGAACGCGGCAATCTGGATGCCGGTCGCCTGTCGTGGCTCTTTGGCCGCGAGGTTCTGCCCTACGACGACCCCTTTGACCCGGAAAGCTATGACGCGCTTCTGGTCATCGACGAGGCCGCGGCGCGCGCGGCTTTCCCGGAGGCCTTCGAGATGTCGGAGGACTGGGAATGAGCGTGGGCATATTCTTGCCAATTCGCCGTCCGATTGCGCGGGCGGTTGCCGACGGAAATTTTGCAGCCGATGCGGGCTTTGCAGATCGACAGCTTTCTGCAAGCGTGAACGCGGGTCGCGGCAGTGGTCCCTTTTCGTCCCTGCGTCCCCGCGAAACCCAACCCCCCTCGGGGCGGTCCGGTCTGTCCCCGGCCAGACCGCCCCACTTGGGTGTATCCCCTGGTAAAGTTGCGATAAATCAAAGGCTTGGCGGATATCCGCGCCCTGAATCGGGCGCGGGGAAATCGGACTGGATTTTCCCCTTGGCATGCTGTTCAGTGAGGCTTGAGCAGTCGAAGTCAGATGGGGAGAACCTCACATGCGCAGACAGATCATTCCGGCCATCAAGACCCCTGTATCCATCGCCGCCCTCCTTGCGCTTGCGGCCTGCGGGGACAACCTGGCCGAGCAAGCCGCCTTTGGTGCCGGGGCAGGTGCGGCCGGTGCCGTTGCGCTGGACGTCAACCTTCTCACCGGTGCCGCTGCGGGCGCGGCCACGAACATGGCCTATTGCAGCACCTATCCGGCGCGCTGCTGACCCATGTGTTCGGCGGCTTGCCGCCCATGCTGCGCCGGTTCTTGCCGGTCTTTTCAAACGCTTCCGGAACGATCTTCCCCCTGCAACGTTGGTAGGCAATAACGCCCAAACACTGACATGGGAGAAGGGAAGATCCTCATGCGTATCCTTACGATTTCCGCGGCGCTCGTCGCTACACTTGGCCTTGCAGCTTGCGAAGGCACCGATCTTGAACGCGGCGTGCTTGGCGCAGGTGTCGGCGCGGCCGGTGCCGCTGCGACCGGTGGCAATGTCGCGGCCGGTGCCGCGATTGGTGGCGCAGCCGGTGTCGTCTGTGACGACGTCGCGCCGCAGTTCTGCCGCCGCTGACACGTTCCATGGCGCGCGCCTGACCGGCGCCGCCCCCGTTGAAATGAAACGCCGCCCGGAGTTTGCGCTCCGGGCGGCGTTTGCATGTGCAGACGCGCCCCGCGAGGGGGCCAAGAAGAAGGGACAGACATGTTCGACAAGATCCTGATCGCGAACCGGGGCGAAATTGCCTGCCGGGTCATCAAGACCGCCCGCAAGATGGGCATCAAGACGGTCGCCGTCTACTCGGATGCGGACAAACACGCGCTGCACGTGGAAATGGCGGATGAGGCCATCCATATCGGCCCGCCGCCGGCCAACCAGTCCTATATCGTGATCGACAAGATCATGGAGGCCATCAAGCAGTCGGGCGCGCAGGCCGTGCACCCGGGTTATGGTTTCCTGTCCGAAAACCCCAAGTTCGCCGAGGCGCTCGAAGCCGCCGGCGTCGCCTTTATCGGACCGCCCAAAGGCGCGATCGAGGCCATGGGTGACAAGATCACCTCGAAGAAGATCGCCCAAGAGGCCAAGGTGAACACGGTTCCCGGCTACATGGGCCTGATCGAGGATGCCGACGAGGCGGTGAAGATCTCGAACCAGATCGGCTATCCGGTTATGATCAAGGCCTCTGCCGGGGGCGGCGGTAAGGGCATGCGCATCGCGTGGAACGACGAAGAAGCGCGCGAGGGCTTTCAGTCGTCCAAGAACGAGGCCGCGAACAGCTTTGGCGACGACCGGATCTTTATCGAGAAATTCGTGACACAGCCGCGCCACATCGAAATTCAGGTTCTGTGTGACGCGCATGGCAATGGCATCTGGCTGAACGAACGTGAATGTTCGATCCAGCGTCGCAACCAGAAGGTTGTCGAAGAGGCGCCCAGTCCTTTCCTTGATCCCGAAACCCGCAAGGCCATGGGCGACCAGTCCGTCGCGCTGGCCAAGGCGGTGGGCTATGCCAGCGCCGGGACCGTGGAATTCATCGTCGACGGCGACAAGAACTTCTACTTCCTCGAAATGAACACCCGCCTTCAGGTGGAACACCCGGTGACCGAACTGATCACGGGCGTCGATCTGGTGGAACAGATGATCCGCGTCGCAAATGGCGAGCCGCTGTCGATCACGCAGGATGACGTGCAGATCAACGGCTGGGCGATTGAAAACCGTCTTTATGCCGAAGACCCCTATCGCAATTTCCTGCCTTCGATCGGGCGTCTGACCCGCTACCGTCCGCCGGCCGAGGGCGAACTGGGCGACGGAATCGTGCGCAACGATACCGGCGTCTATGAAGGCGGCGAGATCAGCATGTATTACGACCCGATGATCGCCAAGCTTTGCACATGGGCGCCGACCCGCGAGGGCGCGATCGAGGTCATGCGCAACGCGCTCGACAGTTTCGAGGTCGAAGGCATCGGTCACAACCTGCCGTTTGTCGCCGCCGTGATGGATCACCCGAAATTCATCTCGGGCGATATGACCACGGCCTTCATCGCCGAGGAATACCCTGACGGTTTCGAAGGTGTGACCCTCGCCGAGGAAGAACTGAAGCGCGTCGCCGCCGCCGCGGCAGCCATGAACCGCGTGGCAGAGATCCGGCGCACCCGCGTTACCGGGCGTCTGGGCAACCACGAACGCCGCGTCGGCACCGATTGGGTGGTCAGCCTGCAAGGGGCCGAATTCGCGGTCAGCATCGACGCCGATCATGACGGTTCGACCATCGGCTTTGCCGACGGCGGCAGCCTGCGGGTCGAAGGCGACTGGACCCCGGGAGATACGCTGGCGCACATGACGCTGAACGGCGAACCGCTGGTGCTCAAAGTCGACAAGATCACCCATGGCTTCCGCCTGCGGACCCGTGGCGCGGATCTGAAGGTGCATGTCCGTTCGCCGCGTCAGGCCGAACTGGCCAAGCTGATGCCCGAAAAGCTGCCGCCGGACACCTCCAAGATGCTGCTTTGCCCGATGCCCGGCCTGATCGTGAAGGTCGACGTCGAAGAAGGGCAGGAGGTGCAGGAAGGGCAGGCGCTTTGCACCGTCGAAGCCATGAAGATGGAAAACATCCTGCGTGCCGAACGCAAGGGTGTGGTGGCCAAGATCAACGCCGGTCCCGGCGACAGCCTTGCCGTCGACGATGTCATCATGGAGTTCGAATAAGGCATGTTCCGCCGCGCCCTTCGCATCTGGCTCATGCACAGCCTGGCCTTCGTGGCCGGGCTGGTGGTGTCGGGGGTCGTGGCGGTGGGACTCTGGTCGCTGGTGCCCAAGGAAACGGGCATCGGCATCCTGACGGGCAGCGCTTTTGCGGTGTCCATCGTCGCGGTTGGAATCGGATATGCGATCTATCTTGCGCTGATTGCGGCGCTGCTGGACGTGATGCCCGGTTGGGGGTTCTACCTTGGCGGGCCGCTGTTGGTTCTTGCGGTGATGCTGTTGGTGTTCCTTGCGGTCTACCTTGGGGTATTGGCGGCGGGGTTCGGCAGCCTGTTGGGCTATGCGATGCTGTATCTGGTCGGCGGCGGGGTGGTCCACCGACTGTTGTGGCAAGAAACCAACGTGAGCGAAGCCCGGGGCGCGTCATGACGCCAGTCCCGGAAACATATCGTAAACCCCTGCGTACTAAGCTGCGCCCGTGTTCAGGGGACATGGGGGCCGGGCGGTTTGGCACGGATCTTGCGGCAAATGACGGGGCTGGTCCTGCTCGCGGCGATGCTGGCTGGATGCCTCCGGCTGGACACCGAGGAAGAGGTGCGCGCGCAGCTCAAGGGCTGGCTCTTTCTGGCGCAGACGCGCGTCTTTGTGTCCAAGTCCACCTGCACCGCGGCCATCTTCGATACGGTTTCGGGCGAATTGCGGGCCTCTGGTCCCTTGCGGCGGGTCGAGGATCTGCGCAGCGGTCAGCGCTGGCTGGAACAGGGGCAGGCGGTTGCCTTCGAAATCGCGGGCGCCTCGCCCAACGCGGTGTCCGAGGCGTTGATGTCTGTCGATCTCTCGGGTGGTCTTGGGCTGATTTCGGCCTTTGTCGGGCCGTCGCAGAGCTGCATGGACGAGCGGTTTCAGGCCGATATCTACCTTGCCCTGATGTCGGAAGAGACGGTGATGATCTACGATCCCGCCGGCAATGCGCTGGTGCTGTTGCACCGCCCTTCGCAGATCGCCTTTTTCCTGCGGGGCAACGTCTGAGCGATCCGGTTCAGCGGTCGCGAATTTCCTGTTGGCGTAACGGCAGCTTGTCGATCGAACGCGAGATCTCGCGTTCGGACCACGGCCCGGGCTTGCGGATCACGATGCTGCCGTCCTTGGCGATCACCACCAGCATGAACCCACGTGGACGCAAGGCCTGCCGCACCGAGGATCGCGCGGCCGGATCCGTATCGGTGATCACAACCACGTCGCGATCTTCCAGCGCCGCCAGCCGGTCGCTGATCAGTTTCATCTGCTCGACATATCGCGGGTCGGCGGCATTGTCGGCAAAGACGACCACCGGGCGTTTGATCCACAGCCAATCCTCCAGGGCGGTTTCGCTGGCGGGATGGATCATCTGGAACGGTTCGCCCGTTTCGGCGCCCTGGGCGGCCGAAAGGCTGGCACATGCGCCCAGAAGGGCCGCGGCAATCACTCGGGTCAATCCTTGCATGACCCAAGATATAAGCGCGCCGTGGCGGGCTGCACAGGGTCGCCCGATCCCGGCGTCGAAAAATTTAACCTTAACCGCCTGCCAAGGCTCCTCTGGCAAGGATCGCCGCCAACCAATCGCAGGGCTGCGCATGGACGCGGCCGGAACCTGCCGGGGGGCATCGACTTGATGGATATTATCCTGCATGCGGGCGCGCATCGCACCGCCACAACTAGTTTTCAGGCCTACCTGCGCGCGCATGGCCCGGCGTTGAAGGCACAGGGCATCGGCTTTTGGGGGCCGCGCCGCACCCGCAAAGAGGGGCTTTTGTTCGACGTAGTCGAACGTCCCGACACGCCCGAGGCTGCGCGCCGCGCCGCTGGCCGCCTTGTTCTGAATCTTGAAAAGTCCCGCCAATCGGGGCTGGATCACCTTGTCGTCACCGACGAGAACATGATCGGCAGCGCCCGCAATTGTCTGCGGCAACGCGCGCTGTACCCCGCCATCGGTGAACGCATGGCGCGTCTGGCGACGGCCATGGACGGGGTGAATCGCATCACCTTGCAGATCCGTTCGCTGGATCACTGGTGGGCTTCGGTGGTGGCGTTTCTTGTGCCGCGCGGCCAGTCGCGCCCCGATCCGCAGGTGATCGAGGCACTGGCCAGTGGCACGCGCAGCTGGCGCGCTGTCATCACCGATCTTGCAGTTGCCTGTCCGGGTGCGGTGATCCAGGTCACGCCATTTGAATGTTTCGCTGACCGGCCCGACCTGTTGTTGCGCGCCATGACCGGTGCTGCCGATCTGCCGCGCGCCGAAACCGGCAGCTTTCTGGAAAACCGGCGTCCGGATGCCGCCACGCTGCACGCCACGCTGGAGGCACGCGGCGAGGACACGCGCGGCCTGCGCGAGGCACCGGTGCCAACCCGCTGGACCCCATTCGACGACGCGCAGGCCGCCCGCCTGCGCCTTGCCTACGAACAGGACCTTGCCTGGCTGCGCGCGGGCGCGGACGGGCTGGCCCAACTGACAGAGACCCTGACACCGCCAACCGGGGACAACGCCCGGACGCGGCTGACACGACAAGAGGAAGTGACCATGAGTGATCCGACCCAAGACATGCCCGAAAGCTGGCGCAAGGACGCGGAAAAAGAACTGCGCGGCCGCCCGCTGGAGGATCTGACCTGGAAGACCCTCGAAGGCATCGAGGTCAAGCCGCTGTACACCGAGGCGGACACCGCCGACCTGCCGCACATGAATACCCTGCCGGGGGCAGAGCCGTTCACCCGCGGCGTCAAGGCGACCATGTACGCTGGCCGACCCTGGACAATCCGCCAGTACGCGGGATTTTCCACGGCGGAAGAGTCGAACAATTTTTACCGCAAGGCGCTGGCCGCCGGTCAGCAGGGCGTTTCCGTGGCCTTCGACCTTGCCACGCACCGTGGCTATGACAGTGATCACCCCCGCGTGGTGGGCGATGTGGGCAAGGCCGGTGTTGCCATCGACAGCGTCGAGGACATGAAGATCCTGTTCGACGGTATCCCGCTGGACAAGGTGTCGGTCTCGATGACCATGAACGGCGCGGTGATCCCGGTGCTGGCCTCTTTCATCGTCACCGGTGAGGAACAGGGCCATGACCGCAGCGTGCTGTCCGGGACCATTCAGAACGACATTCTGAAAGAGTTCATGGTCCGCAACACCTATATCTACCCGCCCGCACCCTCGATGCGGATCATCTCGGACATTATCGAGTATACCTCGAACGAGATGCCGAAATTCAACTCGATCTCGATCTCCGGCTACCACATGCAGGAGGCAGGGGCGAACCTGGTGCAGGAGCTGGCCTTTACCCTTGCTGACGGCAAGGAATACGTAAAGACGGCAATGGATGCCGGCATGGACATCGACAAATTCGCCGGGCGGCTGTCGTTCTTCTTTGCCATTGGCAAGAACTTCTTCATGGAGGTGGCCAAGCTGCGCGCGGCGCGGATGCTGTGGCATCGGATCATGACAGATCTGGGCGCGCAGAACCCGCGTTCGAAGATGCTGCGCACCCACTGTCAGACTTCCGGCGTCAGCCTTGCGGAACAGGATCCCTATAACAACGTGATCCGCACCGCCTATGAGGCGATGTCGGCGGTGCTGGGCGGCACGCAGTCGCTGCACACCAACGCGCTGGACGAGGCGATTGCCCTGCCGACGGAATTCAGCGCGCGGATTGCGCGCAACACCCAGCTGATCCTGCAAGAGGAAACTGGCGTGACCAAGGTGGTCGATCCGCTGGCGGGCTCTTACTACGTCGAAAAGCTGACCCATGACCTGGCCGAAGCCGCGTGGAAGCTGATCGAGGAAGTGGACGAGATGGGCGGCATGACCAAGGCGGTCGAAAGCGGAATGCCCAAGCTGCGTATCGAAGAAGCCGCCGCCCAGCGTCAGGCTGACATCGACCGGGGCACCGATGTGATCGTCGGCGTCAACAAGTACAAGCTCGAGAAAGAGGATGAACTCGACATCCTCGACATCGACAACCAGAAGGTGCGCGACAGCCAGATCGCCCGGTTGGAAAACATCCGCGCCAGCCGCGACGAAGCCGCTTGCCAGGCGGCGCTGGACGAGTTGACGCGCCGGGCAAAGGAAGGCGGCAACCTCTTGGAAGCGGCGGTCGAAGCGGCCCGCGCACGGGCCTCTGTCGGAGAGATCAGCATGGCAATGGAAAAGGAATTCGGGCGGCACCGGGCCGAGGTCAAGACACTGGCCGGGGTCTATGGCGCGGCCTATGAAGGCGACGAAGGCTTTGCCGCCATTCAGAAATCCGTCGAGGATTTCGCCGAGGCCGAAGGCCGCCGCCCGCGCATGCTGGTGGTCAAGATGGGGCAGGACGGCCATGACCGCGGCGCCAAGGTCATCGCCACCGCCTTTGCCGACATCGGCTTTGACGTGGATGTGGGGCCGCTGTTCCAGACGCCGGAGGAAGCGGCACAGGATGCGATCGACAACGATGTGCATGTGATCGGGATCTCCAGCCAGGCAGCCGGACACAAGACGCTTGCGCCGCAGCTGGTGCAGGAGTTGAAGGCGCAGGGTGCGGGCGACATCATCGTGATCTGCGGCGGGGTGATACCGCACCAGGATTACGAATTCCTCTACAATGCCGGGGTGAAGGCGATTTTTGGTCCGGGGACCAATATCCCCGAGGCGGCGCAGGATATCCTGCGGCTGATCCGCGACGCCCGGGCCGACGCGGCCTGAACAGGTTTCGGCCCGCTTGCGCGGGCCGACCGGCGCGCGCCCTGACGGGCGCGCGTTCCGGGGCTGCGCCCCGAATTTTGAGTATTTGAGCCAAGAAGAAGCTGAAGGTCCGGCATTGCCCAAGCGTTTCGCGATCCTGATCGGCATGGGGCTTGGCGCCATCTGGGCGGTTATGGTCGTCTGGTTGGGGCCAGTCTGGAAGGATGTGCCTTTGGGGATGGCGCTGGCGGTTGCCGGGGTTTGCGCCGGACTGCCCCTTTTGCTGATGATCGGGCGGCTGGCGCAGCGGCGGTTTTTCGACGATGCGCTGATCGATGGCGGGCCCTTGTCCGAGGCCGCCGGGATCGATGACCGCGTGTTGCGGAATACCGTCGAGCAATGTGTTCTTGCGGCCTGTATCTGGCCGTTGGCGGGGCTGGTTCTGGGCAGCGGCACGGTGCTGACGCTGGGGGCGGGGTTCCTGCTGGCGCGGCTGGCGTTCTGGCTGGGGTATCACCTGTCGCCGCCGCTGCGGGCCTTTGGCTTTGCGGCGAGTTTCTATCCGACGGTTCTGGTGGCCTGTCTGGTTCTGCGCGAGGCGGTGCGGATGCTGGCTTAGGGCTCTGTTCATCGCGGGCTGGCCTCGCTAGTGTCGCCGCCGCGATGCAGCGGAGGGCAAGCGCGATGTTGGAACTCGATCATATCGCCGTGGCGGGAACGGAGCTTGGCTCTGCCGTGGCCTTTTGCGAGGCGGCGCTGGGGGTTTCGATGGGACCGGGCGGGCGGCATGCCCGCTATGGCACATGGAACCGGCTGCTGGGGTTGGCGCCGCAGCTGTATCTTGAGGCGATTGCCATTGACCCGGCGGCCCCTGCGCCGCCTGATCCGCGCTGGTTTGGTTTGGACGGGTTTGCGGGCCCGGCGCGGCTGGACAAGTGGATCTGCCGCGTGCCGGACATGGATGCGGCGATTGCCGCACTGCCCATGGCGGGACGCCGGGTGGATCTGGAGCGGGATGGGCTGCGCTGGTCCATGGCGGTGCCGGAGGACGGGCAGTTGCCTTTTGACGGGCTGTTTCCAGCGCTGATCCAATGGCATGTGGCCGAACCGCCGGGGCAGAGCCTGCCGCCGTCCGGGCTGTACCTGCGGGCCTTGCGGGTGATTCACCCGCGGGTCGGGGATGTGCAGGCCTTGCTGGCCCCCTATCTTGCCGCCCCGCTGGTGGGATTCGAAACCGGTCCCGAACCGCGCCTTGTGGCGGAGATCGACGGCCCCGGCGGGCCGGTGGTTCTATGAGTTTCGTGGTCCGCAGTGCAGTGCCGGAAGATGCGCAGGCGATCTGCGCCATCTGGAACGCCGTGATCGAAACCAGCGCCGCCACCTTCACCACCCAGTTGAAGACCGTCGAAGGGATCCGGGGGGATATTGCCGCCCGTGGCGATGCCTTTCAGGTGGCGGAAGACGCGGGCGCGCTGCTGGGATTTGCCACGTATTTCCAGTTTCGCGGCGGGCCGGGGTATCGTTTTACCATGGAGCATTCGATCCAGTTGGCGCCCGGGGCGCGGGGTCGCGGGGCAGGGCGTGCCCTGATGGCGCGGCTGGAGGAGGTGGCGCGCCAAGCGGATGTTCACAGCCTTTGGGCCGGGGTCAGCGGAGAAAATCCCGACGGGATCGCCTTTCACGCACGTTTGGGTTTTGTCGAGGTTGCCCGCCTGCCGCAAGTGGGGCACAAGTTCGGCCGCTGGATGGACCTTGTGCTGATGCAGAAAATTCTTGAACCGCTCCTGACAGAGAACCGTTGAACCGCGTAGACTGACCCCATGTCGATCTGGATCCGAATTTCGCGCGCCTTGCAGGCGCTGACCACCGGCGAGGGGCTGGCGGCGGTCTTTGACAGCCTGCGCGCGCCGCCGGAACGGTCGGTGGCCTTTACCATCGCGGTGATTGCCCTGTCGGCCAAGATGGCCAAGGCGGACGGGCTGGTGACGCGCGACGAGGTGACCGCCTTTCGCGAGGTTTTCCACATCGCGGCCGAGGACGAGGCCGGCGCGGCGCGTGTCTTTAACCTCGCGCGGCAGGACGTGGCAGGCTATGAGGATTACGCCCGCCGCATCGCCGCGATGTTCAGCGAAACATCGGGCACGCTGTGCGACCTGATGGAGGGGCTGTTCCACATCGCGATGGCGGATGGCTGTTACCATCCGGCGGAAAACGAGTTCTTGACCAATGTGGCGCGGATCTTCGGGCTGAGCGAAAACCAGTTCCGCGCCCTGCGCGCGCGCTTTGTGCCCGATGCCGCGCCCGATCCCTACACGGTTCTGGGGGTTTCGCCCGAGATGCCGATGCCTGAGATCCGCAAGCGGTGGCGGCAGTTGGTCCGCGAAGGCCATCCCGACGCGATGATCGCCCGTGGTGTCCCCGAAGAGGCGGTCAAGATCGCTGAACGGCGGCTTATCGACATCAACCGCGCCTGGGAAGAGATCTCGGCGCGCGAACCGGCCTAGCGCCGTGCGGCTGGCCAGCTACAACGTCGAATGGTTCGATTCGCTGTTCGACAACAAGGGGCGGCCGCTGATCGACGATGAACCGGGCGGGCGGCATCGGATCACCCGGGGGGACCAGCTAGAGGCGCTGGGCCATGTATTTCGCCGGATTGATGCCGATGCGATCATGGTGATCGAGGCCCCGGACACCAATCGCCGCCGGTCGACCACCCGAGCCCTGGCCAATTTTGCCGAGGCCGCCGGTTTGCGCACCCGCGACGTGGTGACCGGGTTCGCCAACAACACCCAGCAGGAAATCGCGTTGCTATACGACGCCGATAAGCTGCGGGTGCGACATGATCCACGCGACGACGAGGCCGCGCCGCGCTTTGACATGGAATTCGGCATCGACCTCGACATCGACGCGCGGGCCGACATCGTCAATTTCTCCAAGCCCCCTTTGGAACTTGCTGTGGAAACCCTGTCGGGGCGCAAGCTGCGGATGATCGGTGCGCATCTGAAATCCAAGGCGCCGCACGGGGCCAAGGGGCGCGACGCGATCATGAAACTGGCCATCGCCAACCGGCGCAAGCAACTGGCACAGGCGGTCTGGCTGCGCCGCCGGATTGTCGCGCATTTGCACGCGGGCGAGGATCTGATCCTCATGGGCGATTTGAACGACGGTCCCGGTCTGGACAGCTACGAAGGGCTGTTCGGGCGCAGTTCGGTCGAAATCCTTCTGGGCAATGGCGACGACGCGGAGATGCTGCTTTATGATCCCCACGCAGCCGAGGCACTGCAACGGCGGATCGGGGCACAGCCGACCACCGCGCGGTTCTACATCCATTCGGAAAAGCGCTATCTACAGGCACTGCTGGATTACGTGATGATTTCCAGCCGCTTGCGCGATTGCGCGCCCAGTTGGCGGATCTGGCATCCTTTCGATGACGCCGAGTGCTGGCAGGACGAGGCGCTGCGCGGTGCGCTTCTGGTGGCCTCGGATCATTTTCCGGTCACGCTGGATGTCGATCTCTGACCGTCTTCCCAGCGTTACCCGGCGCCCCTATATTCCAAGGCATGAGACAGATTGTCATGCCCGCCCTCGTGGTTTCCCTGCTTGCCGCACCACTGGCTGCGGAAGAGGAAACCGATGGTCTGAACCTGATGGAAGAGGGGGCCAAGCTGTTCCTGCGCGGCCTGATGACCGAAATGGAACCGGCGCTGAAGGAACTGGACAAGACCGCGCGCGAGATGCAGCCGCTGTTGCGCGACTTCGCCGCCGAGATGGGCCCCGCGCTGGGTCAACTGCTGGAACAGGTGGAGGACTGGACGCTCTACCACCCTCCCGAGATGCTGGATAACGGCGACATCATCATCCGCCGCCGCGTGCCTCTGACCCCGGAAACGCCCGAAAACGGCCCCAAGGACAAGCCCGAGCCCCGGACAGACCCGGACGCGCAGATCGACCTCTGACCCGATAACGCGCGCGTGGATGGATCAGGCGATCCGCACCTCGCGGGTTTCTGCCTCCAGCGCGTCGGCCAGCGATTTCAGACGGGATTCCGCCACTTCGCCATAAAGCGGCGCGGTGCCCGCATCCAGCAACAGTTCCAGCGCGCGGCTTTCGGCGTCCCACGTCAGGCGCGGACCGGTGCCGTCGGCCTTGAGCGTCCAGAGCATCGCGCCGAATCGCAGCGCCTTGCCCAGCACCTCGGCCTCGGTCTGATGGGCGCCGTCGAGCAGGGCAAAGAGATCCTCAAAGCGGGTGCCCTCGCGCTTGTTGCGATAGCGGTGCATCAGCGCAAGCCCCAGATAGACCCGTTCCCAGTGTTTCAGCCCACCCATGTTGGCGCGCGTGGCATTGTCGAAACAGACTTCGGCGCGATAGTCGGGATGGGCGCGCCAGCTGACGTCATGCAGCAGGCAGGCGGCATGGATCAGCCGTTTGCGCGCAGGGCTGGCATCGGGAAACAGCGGCAGCACAAAGTCATAGAGAGCGGCGCCAAAGCCGGGCAGGCGGGCATCCTTGGCTTCGGCAAAGCGGCAGGCTTCGACCAGAGGATCGCGGCTGCGCAGCACGTCGGGCATCTGTTCGTACAGCAGGCCCTCGCGGATGCCATAGCTGGAAATCGCTATGTCGCTGGGCTGAAAACACTCCATCAGCCGCAGCAGAACCTCGCTTGCGAAAGGCACCAGCGCCATCCGGGTCGAGGACACGCCACAGACCTTGCGTAGGCTGTCGTGATCCTCATGCGACTCGATATAGGCGATGGTGTCCGCGACGGATTCCACGTCCATCCGGTATTCATGCAGCACCTGAAGCGGATAGCCGCGGCGATGCATGTCGATCCGCGCGATTGCGCGCCAGCTGCCGCCGACAAGGAACAGGCGGTCCCGTTGGGTTCCCATGTGATCGGCCAGCCGCTTGAGTTCGCGCTTGATCTGCTTGTCGCGGCCTTTGCGGCCGCCTTCGATGTCGCGGAGCTTCAGCGGCCCCAGCGGCGAAGTCACCCGCCGACCCACTTCGCCGTCGTGGATTTCCGCCAGTTCCATCGAGGAACCGCCAATGTCACAGACCAACCCGTACGACCCGGGCCAGCCCAGCAGCACACCCTGCGCCGACAGCCGCGCCTCTTCGGCGCCGTCGATCACCCAGACCCGCAGGCCCGTGGCCGATTCCAGCACGCGGCGGAACTCTGGTCCGTCCTCGGCATCGCGCATGGCGGCGGTGGCGACAACGGTCAGGTCGGGCAGGTCCATGCCGTCGGCCAGCGCGCGAAAGCGCAGCAACGCCCGCAGCGCCCGTTCGCGGCCCTCGGGGTTCAGCCGACCGGTTTCGGCCATTCCCGCGCCGAGCGCGCACATGATCTTTTCGTTGTAGAAATAGGCAGGGCTGCGGGCGGCACCGTCAAAGACCACCAGCCGGACAGAGTTCGAGCCGATGTCGACCACGCCCACCCGGCTGAGCGCCCGCGCCTGCGGATCGTTGAAAAGCGGCCGCCCGAAGGGATCCCAGTGTCCGTGAGTGTCGTCTTGACCGTCCATGCGAATCCCGATGCCGTCCGCCGGGGTTATCGCCCGCCGGACGGCGTGGGGTCAATCAAAAGGCTGGGATTGACTGGGGCGGTGGCGTGTGGTCAACCCGCCGCCCAAGCCGGGCCGGGCCCCTTAGCGGAACAGCGACAGCAACGAACGCGGCGATTGGTTCGCGATGGAAAGCGCTTGCATTGCAAGCTGTTGTTGAACCTGTTGCGCCTGCAATTTGGCCGAAACCTCTTCAAGGTCGGCATCCACAAGCGTGCCGATCCCGGATTTCAGCGCATCGGTCAGGCCCGACACGAATTCCTTTTGCGTGTCCAGCCGCATCTCGGCGGAACCAAAGGCTGCGGCGGCGTCGATGGCGGTTTGCAGCAGGCCCTCCATCTCGGTCAGGGCACTGTCGACGCCTTCCTGCGTGGTCACGTCGATGTTGGCCAGTTCCGCCAGACCGCCACCGATGGTGCTGCTGCTGTCGGCGGCGTATTGCTGCACCGTGATCGAGAAGTTGTCGCCACCCTGATCGGCCCCTGTAAAGGTGATCTGGTTGCCGCTGGCAGAGGCGTCGATGGTGCCTTCGTTGCCGGCACCAAGGTCGTCGGACACGTATTTGTTGAAAGCCGCCGCAAGCCCCGCTGCCACATCCGCCATCGTGTCGCCATCGCGGGCGACATAGCTGATGTCATTGCGGCCAGAGGTGTTCGAAGGCGCGCCGCCCGCCGTGCTTGAGATTTCGACCGAAAAACCGGTGCCCGCGGCCACGGTGGCGGATGCGCCGCTGCCAAAGGTGGTGGTGCCGGTGGGGGCGGTGGCCGCGCCGGTCAGGGTGGCGGCAACTGCATCGCCGGTGCCGGTGATGTCATTGGCGCCCGCAGCCAGCGCGGTCAGCCCGCTGCCGATGCTGGCCGCGCCCTGACCAAGGTCTTGCTTGGCGATGCGGATATCGCTGGACTCGACGCTGTCCATCGACCGGTCGATCGAGGACAGCACGTTGATGCCGCCGCTGCCCGCCGTCTGGTCGGTGTTGGTCAACAAGCCCTGACCGTTGAACTGTGCGGCGCTGACGATCGAGCTGATCTGGTTGCGCAGGGCTTCGATGTCGGTCTGGATCTTGGCCCGGTCGACGTTTTCCTCTTGTGCGGCAACAACCTTGCCTTTGATCTCGGTCAGCAGGTCGGTGACGGTCTCGGCGCCCTGACGCGCGACGGACACCGTGGCCTCGCCCAGGCTGAGACTGTCGGAAACCCGTTTGAAGCCTTCGACATCGGCCTCCATCGTCTTGGCGATGGCCCAGACCGCCGCATTGTCCTGCGACGAGGACACTTTCTTGCCGGTCGCGATCTGCGCCTGCGTATTCGACATCGAGGCGTTGATCGCCTTCAAGGTCTGAAGGGCCGCGGTGGCCCCGGGATTGGAATTGATACTCGACATTTAGCTTTCGCCTTTCTCGTCAGAGGGCGCGTTTCGCACCCGGCAGCATGGCCGTCTTTCTGACGTTGCAGGCGAATCGCTAGGCCTGCGCCACGGGACAGACCCGTGCCCGCGCAGTTTGCGGTCATCGACTTTAACCTCTGTTTAAGGATTTGCGGCGCCGCAGCGGTGATATTGGGGCAAGACTATGGCGCGGATTGTCCAGGGTTTGTTGACGTTATGGAAACATAGGTTGCCGATTCCGAAACAAGACGGTGCCGCCAATTTCCATTTCGGCAGGCCGGGCTGCTGTCATACTGCCAAGGCGTACAACTAAGGAACAGCGCCTGAATTTCTGCGTGATACAGGCGGTCGGGTGTCTGCTGTGCGCAACCCAGTACCAACTCGCCACATCCGTGCATTTGACCACTTTTGAATCTGCTGTCTGACCTATGATCATCGCGTTTGCGGGGCTAGGCTTGGCAGATGGACCTATGGCAACCACTTTCGATAACGTCCTTTTACCTCGCGGCAGGGAATACAGTGATCGCGCGTGTTGCTGGCACCTGTACCGGGGGCGATGCCGACAGGTTGTATGGCGTGGTCCTATCACTTGCTCTCTATGGCATTGGGTTGCTCTGTTTGTGGTCGTCGTCGAAAGCCCGCTCTATCGTTTTGTTGTCGCTTCCAATTCTTCCCATCATTCCTTGGCAACTGTGGTTTTCTTCACGCCTGAGTTTTGAAATCCTGGCAAAAGGTCATTCCGCCTGCACCGTTCTGGAGGGGCCTCTGCCTGGTTATCCCAACAGTGGTTCAGAACTCTTCTTTGCTCTGTCGTGGCCACTTATGGCATTTAGTGTCTTGCTAGGCATTTTTGCGGTTCTGCGCGGCAAATACATCCGGGCACAGGCGTCCTGGGCTTTCAGATAACCCGCCCCTCGTGTCGTCCGCAGCATCGGCGACGCAGGCCTTGAACCGGACTCCAGCCTGAAACCCGCCTTGGATATCCTGCCTCGGAATGCGCCCGCCATTTCCCCCAAAAACGCAAAAGCGCCCCCGCAGGGGCGCTTTTCGTTTGTGAGCGCGGCGTGGCGTCAGTCTTCGCCGTGGGTCAGTTGCGGCACGTCCGAGGCGCCCGCCGAACCCCGGCCCGAAAGCGAGGGGTTTTCCATGAAGAACCGGTGGCAGTTGAAGGCGAACTCACCCTCCGGCACCGGGTGGCGGGTGAATTTGCCCGAAGGCTCCATGACCCAGCTTTGCGCCGTGTCGGCAAGGTTTGCCGCCATGACCTGGCTGACGATCTGCGCCTTGACGGTCTTGTTGTGGATTTCGACCCCGGTTTCGATCCGACGGTTCAGGTTGCGGCCCATCCAGTCAGCGGAAGAAATAAAGACCCGCGCCTGCTTGTGCGGCAGCCCGTGGCCATTGCCGAAACAGACGATGCGCGAATGTTCGAGGAACCGGCCGACGATGGATTTGACGCGGATATTCTCGGACAGGCCCTTGATGCCGGCGCGCAGCCCGCAGATGCCACGGATCACGCAGTCGACCTTCACGCCGCCTTGGCTGGCACGGTACAGGGCGTCGATCATGTCCGGCTCGATCAGCGAGTTCATCTTGATCCAGATGTGCGCCGGTCGACCCGCCTTGGCGTGTTCGATTTCCTGATCGATCATGGCGATCATGCCGGGTTTCAGCGAGTGCGGCGAGATCAGCAGATTCTCCAGCCCTTCGGGCATGGCGTAACCGCTGAGGTAGTTAAAGATCTTGGCCGCATCGCGCCCAAGCTCGGCATCGCAGGTAAAGAACGACAGGTCGGTATAGATCTTGGCGGTGATCGGGTGGTAGTTGCCGGTGCCCCAGTGGGTGTAGGTCACCAGCCGGTCGCCTTCGCGGCGCACCACCTGACTGATCTTGGCGTGGGTCTTCCAGTCAAGGAAGCCATAGACCACATGCGCCCCCGACCGTTCCAGCCGACGCGACTGGCGGATGTTGGCGGCCTCGTCGAAACGGGCCTTCAGTTCGACCAGCGCGGTGACCGATTTGCCGTCCTCGGCCGCTTCGCACAGCGCCTCGACGATGGGCGAATTCTTGGACGTCCGGTACAGCGTCTGCTTGATCGCGACCACGTCGGGATCCTGCGCCGCCTGATTGAGAAAGCGCACCACCATGTCGAAGGTTTCATAGGGGTGATGCAGCAGCATGTCCTTTTGCTTGATCGCGTCGAACATGTTGCCGTCGTGGTCTTGCACCCGCTCCGGCACACGCGGGGTAAAGGTATTCCACAGCAGATCGGGGCGCGCGTCGATCACCAGTTCCTTGGTGTCCGCGACGCCGATCATGCCTTCGAGTTCGATGACCTCTTCAGGGGCGACATGCAGTTCGTCCATGACGATCTTGCGCAGGCCCGCGGGCGCGCCCTTGGTGATCGTCAGGCGGACAACCTCGCCGCGGCGGCGGCGTTTCAGCGCCACCTCGAATTCGCGCACGAGGTCTTCGGCCTCTTCCTCGACTTCAAGGTCGCTGTCGCGCAGCACGCGGAAGCCAAAGTGATCCTTGATCCGGTAGCCGGGGAACAGGCTGTCGATATGCAGCAGCAGCACGTCTTCAAGCTGGATGAACCGGTGGCCGCCCTCGCCGGTGGGCAGTTCCATGAACCGGTCGATCTGTGCCGGGATCGGCAGCAGCGCCTGCAAGGGTCGCTTGTCGCGGGTCCGCTCCAGTTGCAGCGCAAGGCAAAAGCCCATGTTCGCGATAAAGGGGAAGGGGTGCGCCGGGTCGATGGCCAGCGGCGACAGCACCGGAAAGACCTGCGCCAGAAAGGCATCGGCAAGGAACTTGACGTCCCCCTCGGTCAGATCTTGCCGGGTGACGATGGAAATGCCTTCGTCGGCCATCAGCTTGCGCAGGTCGACCAGCACGCGCTGTTGTTCGGCCATCAGCTTGCGGGCGTCTTCGTCGATCAGCACCAGTTGCTCGGCGGGCGTCAGACCGTCCGCGGCGGGGGTGGTGTTGCCCGCGTGCGCCAGTTCGCGGAGACCGGCAACGCGCACGGTATAGAACTCATCAAGGTTGGCCGCCGAGATCGACAGGAACCGCATCCGTTCCAACAGCGGCACGCGCGGGTTTTCGGCCTCTTCCAGCACGCGCCAGTTAAAGCCCAGCCAGCTGAGTTCGCGGTTGAAAAAACGCCCCGGTCCGGTCGTGTCGAACTCTGGCAGGTCGGTGGCGGGCGGAAGCGGGGCGGTGAGGAAATCGGCTTGTGTCATGGGGCGCTTATGCCTCCGTTTTTGAAACAGGGTTATGACGGGGCGCCCGGTTCGGCGCGGATCAGGTCGTCTGGCCTCCGGGATCGTTGCGCGAGGTCCCGCGATCTTCGGCCCCCGGTGGCACCAGTCGTTGCAACACGCGCACGGCCATAGGGCGGCTGATGTCGCGCTGGTGGGCCAGCGCCTCGGCGTCCAGCGCCGCCACCAGCCGTGCTGCCGTGGCATAGCTGCGCGGCATGTGGCGCACAAGATAAGACAGGACTTCGGGACCGGGCACCAATTGCCGGTCCGCAAAGAGTTTCGCCAATAGCGCCACCAGCAGCGCGTCGTCCGGTTCGCTGATTTGCGCCACCTGCGCACCCATCATGCGGCTTTTCAGGTCAGGCAGGACCAAGGGCCAATGCACCGGCGCACGGGTCGCCGTCACCATCAGCGCACCGCCCCCGGCCAGCACAAGATTGTGCAGGTGAAACAACATTTCCTCGGCGCCGCGGTCGCCTGCGATCTCTTCGATGTCCTCGACACAGACCGGTCCGCTTGCCAGATCGGGGAGGGTTTCATTGGTCAGATCGCGGGCCTTGACGATGCTGGCCCCCGACAGGCCCGCCCAGACATGGGCCAAATGCGTCTTGCCCGATCCCGCTGGGCCGGCCACGATCATCTTGTGCGCAGGCCAGCCACGCCAGCCTTCGATCTGTGCCACGGCCAGCGCATTGGCAGGGCTGACGAAAAAATCCTCCCGGCCCCGCGCCGTCCGCGACGGCAGGGGCAGGGGCAACTGGCTGGTGGGTTTCATTCCTCGTCGTCTCCGAAGAAGCTGCCGTTGCTGGACAGGCCGAGGAACAGGCGCGACCCCTTGTACTGCTGGATCAGGAAACGGGCGATGACGCCAAGGGCCGCCGCCAGCGGCACCGCCACCAGCAGGCCGATAAAGCCAAAGAGCGAACCAAAGACCGACAGCGCCAGCAAAAGCCAGACCGGATGCAGGCCCACCGAACTGCCCACCAGGTTGGGCGTCAGGATGTTGCCTTCGACGAACTGGCCCGACTGGAAGATGGCGTAGACCGCCACGATCCACCACCATTCGCCCCAGAACTGGAACAGCGCCAGCCCCACGGCCAGTACGCCGCCCACGATGGCCCCGACATAGGGAATAAAGGTCAGCATCCCGGCGATCACCCCAACCACGGGGCCGAATTGCAGCCCGACCACCCACAGGGCCACCGCGTAATAGGTGCCAAGGATGATGCTGACCGATCCCATGCCCCGGATGAACCCGGCCAGCACGCGGTCGACCTCGGAGGCCAGATGGCGCACGACGGGCTTGTGATCCAGCGGCACCAGTTCGTCGATCCGGGCCACCATCCGGTCCCAGTCCACCAGCAGATAGACCGAAACGACCGGCGTGATCAGGAACAGCGTCACAAGGTTCAGGATCGACCCGACAGATGCCAGCGCGGCCTGAATCAGCTGGCCGCCCTTTTGCTTGATGGTCTCCCCCAGATCGATCAGCGTCGAATGCACGATGCTGCCTTCGTCCATGATGTTGGGAAACCGTTCGGTCAAAAAGCTGCGCAGGTCGCGGAACAGTTGCGGGGCGAACTCGAACAGGGCGATCGCCTGCTGGATCAGCAGCGGGATCACCGCCAGCGTCATGATGATGAACAGCAACAGCGTGCCCACCGTGATCAAGGCCGTCGCCGCGCCCCGACTTAGCCCGACCCGTTCCAGCCAGTCGGCCACCGGGTCAAGGCAATAGGCGATGGCACCGCCCAGCACGAAAGGCAGCAGCACGTCCCCCAGAAACCAGAGCACGACGGAAAAGACCGCTGCCGCGATCCCCCAGTACTTCAATTGATCCCTCACGGGCAGGGCCATGCGCACTCCTCTCGGATGCCTCAGTCATTGCGCGGAGACAGCGGAGATTCAAGAGTTTGCGCCCGGTCAGCCTGCCGAATTCTGGGGACGGTTTCGTGGATGACGCAGGTATGCGATCAAATTGCCGCGCGTTCGGGCGCTCGCGGTCCGCAAGGAAAGAAAAGCGGGGCCGTTCGCGCGGCCCCCGCGTCAGCGGTTCGAATTGAAGATGTCGCGATAGATGCGCCAGCCGCCATCGTCCTGTCGGCGAAAGATCGTCATGAACTTGCCGTCCACTTCGACCGGACCGGCCTGTCCGGCGATGGTCGCGGTGTAGGTGCCGCGTGAAAAGGCCCAGTCGCCCATGACGACGGTTTCCTCGGGCAGGATCTGCATGGCGGTGGCGGGTTTGGCGGCGAACCCCTTTGGCACAGCGACCTTCAGCGCGTCGAAGCCGCGCGCGGGCACCCCCGGCGGCATCTGGATGCCCTCCGCATCCCAAAGCGCCAGCCAGCCCTCCGCATCGCCCGAAACGCGGGCGGTTTCATAGCTGTCCCAGATGGCCTCGATGGCCGTGATGTCGGCGGCCTCGTCGGCACCAGCGGGCAGGGCCGTGACAAGGGCAAGGCCCAGCGCGGCAAGAACAGGACGTGTCATGGAAATCCCTCCTTCTTTCCATCGCGTCTCCGCGTTCACTGTGCCCTCGGACACGACGCGGCGACATGATCCCTGTCAATTCGTCGCGGCGGGCATCGCCAAGGCTGGCGCGCCGGAGCCGTGCGCATTCTTGGGCGACCAACGCGCAACCCTTGCCCGGCTCCGGTCAACCCGCTACGAGGTGCAAAACAGCCCTTTCAGAGGTCCAAGATGCGCCTGTCCCGCTATTTCCTGCCCGTTCTCAAGGAGACCCCCTCCGAGGCCCAGATCGTCAGCCACCGCTACATGCTGCGCGCCGGCATGATCAAGCAGGCCAGCGCCGGGATCTATTCCTGGCTGCCGCTGGGCTTCAAGGTGCTGCGCAAGATCGAGGACATCGTTCACGAGGAACAGGCCAAGGCCGGCCATATCGCCATCCAGATGCCCACCCTGCAAAGCGCCGACCTGTGGCGCGAGTCGGGCCGCTATGACGATTACGGGCAGGAAATGCTGCGCATGCAGGACCGCCACGGCCGCGACATGCTGTTCACCCCCACGGCCGAGGAACTGGTGACCGACATCTTCCGCAGCCACGTGGGCAGCTACAAGGACCTGCCGCTGACGCTCTATCAGATCCAGTGGAAATTCCGCGACGAGATCCGCCCCCGTTTCGGCGTGATGCGCGGCCGCGAGTTCTACATGAAGGACGGCTACAACTTTGACCTGACCAAAGAGGATGCGCTGCACGCCTACAACCGTCACCTTGTCAGCTACCTGCGCACCTATGAACGCATGGGGCTTCAGGCGATCCCGATGCGGGCGGACAGCGGCCCCATCGGCGGCGACGACACGCATGAATTCCTCGTGCTGGCGGAAACCGGCGAAAGCGAGGTCTTCTACGACAGCCAGATCACCGACCTGAAATTCGGTGACCGCGAAATCGACTATGATTCCAAGGAACAGTGCCAGGCGGTGCTGGAGGAATTCACCTCGCGCTATGCCCGCACCGATGAAACCCACGACGAGGCGCTGTTCAACCAGATCCCCGAAGACCGCCGCCGCACCGCGCGGGGCATCGAGGTGGGCCAGATCTTCTACTTTGGCACCAAGTATTCCGAACCGATGGGCGCCACGGTGCAGGACAAGGACGGCAACAAGGTGCCGGTGCACATGGGGTCGCACGGGATCGGCGTGTCGCGCCTGCTGGGCGCGATCATCGAGGCCAGCCATGACGACAAAGGCATCATCTGGCCCGAGGGGGTGACCCCGTTCCACTGTGGTATCGTCAACCTGAAACAGGGCGACGCCGAGGCCGATGCCGCCTGCGAGGCGATCTATGCCGCGCTGACCGCGATCGGGCTGGACCCGCTGTATGACGACACAAACGAACGCGCCGGGGGCAAATTCGCGACGATGGACCTGATCGGTTTGCCGTGGCGGATCACCGTGGGTCCGCGCGGGCTCAAGAACGGCGTGGTCGAACTGACCTCACGCCGCACCGGCGAAAGCGAGGAACTGCCGCCGGAACAGGCCATCGCCCGCATCGCGGCGATTTACAACAAGGCGCTGCCAGAGGCATGATCCGGGGGCGACAGCCCTGACAGGAGAACCCCATGCGCCGAGCTGCCCTTGCCACCCTGACTTCAGGTGTGATGCTGGCCACGATCTGCCCGGCCGAAACGGTCGGGCGGTTTGGTGTTCACGCGGATCTGCCCGGCGGATACGACATGGGGCCGCGCCCCGGCAACGATGACGGGCGCGCCTTTTTCTATGCCGACGGTGCCGAGATCCGCCTGTGGGGCGGCTGGGTCATGGACAGCCTCGCCGCAGAACGGCGCAGCCGACTTGGTTTTTACCTCGCCGATGGGGCCCGGGTCACCTACGAGGCCAGCGGGCGCGACTGGTTCGTTCTGTCCGGCTACGACGGCGATGTGATCTTTTACCTGCGCGTCGAACAGGGCCGAACCTGTGGCGGCGAAGAGGCGCTGGCCTATCTGGAACTGCGCTATCCCGAACATCTGCGCAGCACCTATGATCCGCGGATCGGCGGCATCGCCGGGTCACTGGGCTTTGGCCCGTGCTGAGGGCGCTGGCCACGGCACTGGCGCTGATCGCCGCGCCGGTCTGGGCGCAATCGGGCCGCGTGGCGCAGGAATGGACCACTTGGCTTGACGCGCAGGGCAACCCGCCCGGCGCGCTGGTCTTCATGATCGGGGACACGGTTCTGCTGGGCAGCGAGCAGGGCCGCCGCGTGGACGAGGGGCTGCCGCTGGCTAGCCTCTCCAAGGCGGTGACCGGGCTTTGCGCTGCCTCGCTGGTGCAGGACGGGCTGATGCGCTGGGACGATCCGCTGGACCGTTGGATCGCAGACGGCGGTGACATCACGCTGGGCGAGCTTGTCACCCATACCTCGGGGATCTGGCCGGACAGCACGCAGGGGCCGATGGCGGACTGGCGCGGGGACACCACCCGCCGCTGGCAAGAGGTCACGGCCACCGCACTGGACCGCCGGCACCAGCAAGGCACCCGCGGCAAATACCAGTACAACAACGAAAATTACGCCATCCTCGGCCTTGTGATCGAAGAGGTCGGAGGTGATTGGTACGACAAGGTTTGCCAACCCCGGGTGCTGGACCCGCTGGGCATCACCACGGCGCGGCTATCGGCCGAATATGGCGGCTATGGCCCATGGGGCGGCTGGCAGATGTCGGTGCAGGACTATGCCCGGCTGATGCGCGGCAGCTTTGCGGCGACGGACCCGACCCTGTCGCCCCGTGCCGATCTGGGCGACGGAGCCTATTACGGGCTGGGGATGTTGTTCCGCATCACGCGCGATACGGCCAATCACTGGCACTTTGGCGCGCTGTGTTTCGAGGATGCCGGGCTTGGTGCCTATGCTGTCAACTGGGCCGGAAAATACACCATCGTGGCCGCCTATGGGGCCTGCGTCGACGGCGACGCCATGGTTGCGCTGGACCATGCGCTGATCCGGGCAGTTTTCGCCGATTGATCCGGGCGGGGGCAAATCCGCTCGCCTGAACGGGCCGCATCTGGCATCCTCTGCCCCAGATCGCCACAGAAGCGACGGGAGAGGGGCAGATGATCTTGCGGATACTCTTGCTGGCGGGCGGGCTGACCGGGGCGGCGGGCCTGTCGCAATTCCCCGAGTTCTCGCAACAGTACATGCAGCGGTTGGGCGGCGCGGTGGATGAGTTGCAACGGCAGGTCACCCGTTATGAAAACGATGCCGCGCAGCTGGGAATGACGCTGGATCACTACCTGACCGCCCTGGCCGAAGAAGGACCGATGGCGCGCACGCAGGCCGGCAACATGGTGGCGGACATCGCGCGGCATGACAGGTTGTCAAAAGCGCTGACCCGGCTGGAGGGGGCCGGCCCCTTCATGCGGGCCAAGCTGGCCTTTGATGTCATGCCCGACAGCGAGGTCGCCCGGCGGGCCTATGAAACCTACAAACCGGCCGTGCCCGCGACCTTTGAAGGGGCGGTCTTTGCCGGAACCGGGTTTGTCGTGGGCTGGGCAGTTCTGGCGCTGGGGTTTGCAATCCTGCGCCGGTCATGGCGGCTGATGACGGCGCCCCTGCGCGGGCGGGGCACCGCCTAGACCGATCCCCGTGCGGGCGCGGCAGGGTCACGGAACCGCGCCATCCAGCCGAAAGGCGCTGTTGGTCCAGAACCCGCCGCACATCTGCTTTGGGTTGCCGGGGCAGGGCATTTCGCATTTGCTCATCTCGGCGCGGCCATATTGGCCGATCTGGTTGCCGCAGAAACACTGTTGACCGTATTGCAGCCCGGCAATGGCAAAGCCCTTGTCGCGGCAGAACTGGAAACACAGGGCCGGTGTCATCTCGGCGCTGGCCATGAAGGCCCCGGTGAGGTCGCGGTTGCCGGTGTCCTTGAAACAGCCAAGGTAGGTGACCTTGGGGGCCGGAGGGCGGCAGTTGGCCGCCAGCGCATCGGCCCGCATCTGCACGATCTTGGCGCGGGCCGCATCGGTGGATTTCACACACCAGTCGACGTGAAATGCCCGTGTCAGGCTCCATTGCGGGTTGGTGCCATTCGGGTCGATCCCACAGTTCCAGTCCTTGTTGCGCCTGACCTGCGACATGGCGTGATCGGCATAGGTCTGGCATTGCTGGTATTTCGCGTCGCTGGGCGATTTGCAGCGGGTCAGCACGTCAAAGCGCGCCTGACGGGCGGCCTGCGCCTGTCCCGGCGCGGCGGCCATGCACCACGCAAAATGGCGGTCGCGGTCCAGATGCCAATCCGGGCCGGACTGGCCGCAAGGCACCGTGAGGTTCTGTTGCTGCTGCCAGACCGCGGCACCCGCGTATTCGGTGCAATAGGCCGGATCAACCAGAGCGCCGCCGGTCAGATAGCTCCACGTGCCGTTGTCCCGCAACAGGACCCGCCGCCCGTTGTCGGCGGTGCCGGTCATGTCGGCCACGGCCATCAGGGGCAGGGCCCCGATCACCCATAAGGTCAGCGCAAAGCTCCGGAGATGTCGCATGGTCTCGCCTCCTCCAACGGTCCAAGCCTTGTCAGCTTACACACCGGTGGAGGTGCCGCTATTGACCTGCGTCAAGCGGGGCGGCGGCGCGGGTCGCGGTCAGGCGACCGCTTCGACCTCGGCCACGATACCGTTGACGACCTGGCTCAGCAGGTGTTCGTCCTCGCATTCGGCCATGACGCGGATCAGCGGTTCCGTGCCCGATTTGCGGATCAGCAGACGGCCTTTGCCCGTCAGCAGGCCCTCGGCATCGGCGATGGCCTTCTTGACGCTTTCCGCCTCCAGCGGCGGTTGCCCGTCGCCGTAGCGGACGTTTTTAAGCAATTGCGGCACGCGGGTAAAGCTTTGCGCCAGTTCCGAAGCCGGTTTGCCGGTGCGGACCATCTCTGACAGGAACTGCATCCCGGCCATCAGCCCGTCGCCGGTGGTGGCGTAATCGGTCATCACGATATGGCCGGACTGTTCGCCGCCAAGGTTCCATCCGCCGGCGCGCATCGCCTCGACCACATAGCGGTCGCCGACCTTGGTCCGTTCAAGACGCAATCCGCGATCACCCAGAAAACGCTCCAGCCCGAGATTCGACATGACCGTGGCCACCAAAGTGCCGCCCATCAGCCGGTCTTCCTCGGCCCAGCGGGCCGCCAGAAGCGCCATGAACTGATCGCCATCGGCGACCTTGCCGTTCTGGTCGATCAGGATGATCCGGTCGGCGTCGCCATCCAGACACAGGCCCACGTCCGCGCCATGCCGTACCACCGCCTCGGCGGCGGCATCGGGTTTGGTCGAACCGCAGTTCTGGTTGATGTTGAGCCCGTTGGGCGTGGCACCGATCTGCACCACATCCGCGCCCAGTTCCCACAGGACTTCGGGCGCGGTCTTGTAGGCGGCACCGTTGGCGCAATCGACCACCACCTTCAGCCCGTCCAGCCGCAGACCCGAGGGCAGGGTGCTTTTGACCCGTTCCTGATAGCGAAAGCGGCCATCGTCGATCCGACGCGCGCGGCCGATGTTTTCCGGCTGGGCAGGGCGCACTCCGGCCTCGACCAGCGCTTCGATCTCGCTCTCGACCTCGTCCGACAGCTTGAACCCGTCGGGGCCAAAGAACTTGATGCCATTGTCGGCGGCGGGATTGTGGCTGGCCGAGATCATGATGCCCAGATCGGCCCGCATCGAAGGCGTCAACAGCCCCACGGCGGGTGTCGGCACCGGTCCCAGCAGCAGAACATTCATTCCCGTCGAGGTCAGCCCGGCGGTCAGCGCGTTTTCGAACATATAGCCCGACAGGCGCGTGTCCTTGCCGATCACCACGCGGTGAACGCCGCCATGTTCATTGCGGAAATAACGCCCTACGGCCGCGCCCAGCATCAGGGCCATCTCGGCCGTCATGGGAAAGGTATTGGCGGTCCCGCGCACCCCGTCGGTGCCGAAAAGCTTGCGGCTCATGGAAATTGTCCTCTGGAAATGGCCCGCCACATGGCCAGCGCCTGGGCGGTTTCGGAAACATCATGCACGCGGACGATCTGGACCCCCTGGGCCACCGCCGCCTGCGCCACCGCGACCGAACCCGAAATACGTTCGACCGCCGGAGAAGCGCCGGTAATCTTGCCGATGAACCCCTTGCGGGACGCGCCGACCAGCACCGGGCAGCCGATGCCGTGAAACAGGGCCACATCGCGCAGCAAGGTCAGGTTATGTTCGATATTCTTGCCAAAACCGATGCCAGGATCGACGATGATGCGACCACGCGGAATGCCCATCTCTTCAAGCATGGCAACCTGCGCGGCAAGGAAATCATAGACGTCCAGCAACACGTCCTCATAACGGGGATCGTTTTGCATCGTCTCGGGGTCGCCGCGGGCGTGCATCACGCAGACCGGCACCCCCTTGTCGAGACAATAGCGCGCCAGCATCGGGTCATAAGTAAAGCCGGACACATCGTTGACCAGGGCCGCGCCCGCGTTGACGGCGGCATCGGCCACGGCGGATTTGCGGGTGTCGATCGACATGGGCACCGTCAGTTCGCGGTAGAGCGCGGTGATGACCGGTTCGACGCGGGCGATCTCGGCCTCACGCGGGACGGGCAGCGCGCCGGGGCGGGTGCTTTCGCCACCGATGTCGATGATATTGGCACCGGCCTTGACCATCTCGCGCGCGCGGTCCACGGCGCGCGCGGCGCTTTGATGGCTGCCGCCGTCCGAGAAACTGTCCGGCGTGACGTTGAGGATCCCCATGATGCGCGGGCTGTCAAAGACCATCCCGGCCATGGGCGGACGCCGTGATGCAAGGCGGTCGCGCCAGTCCTCGGGGATGGCCGATGCGGGCACGATCTGCGGCGGCGCATCGCGGCGATGGCAGACGGCCTCGGCGAACCAGCCGGGTCCGCCCGCAAGATCCAGCGCCCCGGGGGGGCGCACGCTGTCAAAGCTGACGATAGGTCGGTAATAGGCGCTCATGGCGTCTGACTGACCGATCCGGGCGCGTTTGGCAAGCGGTCAGAACAGGGGCTCGCCGGGGCTTAAGGCGCGGGCGGCGACGGGCGGGTCTTCCGGCAGATCTTCGCCGATGACCAAGTATTCGCAGGCGTCCATCTCTCCGGCGAACCAGCTGGCCAGGGCCACGGAATCGCGCGGTTGCACCTTGGGGCCTTGCGTGGCGTCGAGCACGATCTTGGACGGCGCCCAGACGCAGATCTGGCCGTTCTTCATCGCCCAGTCCAGTTCCGTCCGCGTGGCCACCACCTTGGCCCGGTCGTCACGGGCGGCAAGGCACCAGGCATTCTGTTCGATCGACAGCAGGTCGACCCGGCGCTGGGTCATCTTGTGATTGGTCTGCGGGATCGGCAGGTCAGGCTGACCGACGCAGAGGATCAGGGGGGCGCGGCGCGCCTCCAGCTCGTCCAGCCAGCGGGGCAGGCGATCATCCGCCATGGCGGCATTCGACACAAAGACCACCCGCGGGTGCGGACGTTCCTGGGCCACTTCCTCGGCCTTGGTGTTCAGATGATCGGCCACGTCGCGGCGCGAGCGCACGATCTCGACCCCCAGCGCGCCGGGCCCACGATCCAGCTTTTCGATGCGCACGAAGGCGCGCAGCGCCTGCGGTTCCAGCAGGATACGTTCCGCAATGCGTTCGGCCAGCGTTTCCAGCAGGTTCAGCCGCTCGGCCTCCAGCTCGTGGCTGATTGCCTCGGTCACCCGGTCGTAGGACAGGATGCGATCCACGTCATCGTCCAGCGAACCGGTGAAGGGGATGACCTCGACCACCACGTTGAACCGGACCCGCTGGCTGGTGCCGCGTTCGGCCTGAAAGGCGCCGATGTCGACCTCGACCACATGATCGCGGACCGAGATCCGGTCATGCGGCGCTTCGCCGGCGGTGGCGATGCTGCGTTCCGAAGGGTGGGCGAAGGCTAGGCGGATGTCGCTGGGCATGAGGGGCTTTCGTCTGGCGTGGTGCTTCACGCTATGGAAAAGGGCGCCGCGCGGTTTGCCGCGAGGCGCCCTGTTGCGGTCGGTTTGCGACCGGTTATTCGCCGCGCCATGTGTGGCGGTAAAAGATGTGGACGCCATGGGCGTAGGTCTTGGTATATTTCCGCGCCCACGAGGGCGAGACCCATGTGGCGTGATAATGCGTCGCGCCCTTGGTCAGACCGGTTGCCTTGCCGTCCAGCACCGCTCGGGCGACCTTGCCGACCCGGCTCCATGCGCGCTTGTCGTCGATGTGTTCCGGGCGACCGTCGCAGGTATAGGTGAACTGGCAGGCGAACTTGCGCCCGGTGCCCTGATTGACGACGCCGCAGACCGAATTCGGAAAGCGTTTCGACGCGACCCGGTTCATGATCACCTCGGAAACGGCGAACAAACCTTCAAGCGTTTCGCCCCGGGCTTCGAAATACAGTGCCTCGGCAAGGCACTGCCATTGCGCGCCACCCTTGGGCGCGGGTTGTTTGGCCAGCCAGTCCTTGGAATAGGAAAAACCGCCGCTGACGGTGCCCGCCGCTGCGGGCGTCGGTTTGACCGGTGTCACCAGCCCCTTGAGGTGGCTGTTTCCGACGCGCGCAAGGGCGCGGCTTTCAAGTGTCAAAAGCGTCTGCGCGCTTCGCGCCGGGTCGGCAGAAACCGGGCTGGAAAGCAGGGCCAAAGGTCCGGCAGCAAGGGAAAGGGCCGCAAGGACGAGGCCACGGCGCAGGGCAGTGGATATGATTTTCATGTCGAAGTTATCCCCCAATCGAGCATGCATTGCGTGGTGCCTCACGTCACGCAACGCCGAACTGCTTATCTAAAAATGCTTTTTGGGTAAAGGCGACGTTAAGTAAGGGCGGCGGTTTGCCACCGACCTGTGTCGACGAGTCCGCGCGGACCCCGGTTTGGCCCTTGTTCCCTTAGCGTTTGCGCGGGCCGGCAAGGCCCCTGTCCTTGAGCGCAAGCTGTGCCGCAGCCAGCCGCGCGACGGGCACGCGGAAGGGCGAACAGCTGACGTAATCCATGCCTGCCGAGCGGCAGAAGGCAATCGATTCGGGGTTGCCGCCATGTTCGCCACAGATCGACAGGGTGACTTCGTGGTTGGTCGACCTGCCGCGCTGCACACCAGTCGCCACCAGTTCGCCCACGCCTTCGACATCCAGCACGTGGAACGGGTCTTCGGTAAAGACCCCTTGGGTGACGTAATCGGACATGAAACGCCCTGCATCGTCGCGGGACAGCCCATAGGTCATCTGGGTCAGGTCGTTGGTGCCGAAGGACAGGAAATGACAGTAGGGCGCGATTTCATCCGCCCGCAGACAAGAGCGCGGCGTTTCCACCATGACGCCAAGGCGATAGGTGAAATCGCGGCCACGTTCAGTGCGCACCGCGGCGGCCACCGCCTCGATTCGGGTGCGGATCAGTTCCACCTCGCGCTTGGCCGAGACCAGCGGCAGCATGATCTCGGGCACCACGGGGGCGCCTTCGCGACTGGCCTCCAGCGTGGCCTCAAAGATGGCGCGGGCCTGCATGTCGTAGATCTCGGGCACGGTGATGCCCAGCCGCACACCGCGCAGGCCCAGCATGGGATTGTATTCGCCCATCGCCTCGACCCGGCGGGTGACGTCGGAGACCGGCAGGTTCAGCGCCTCGGCAAGGTCGCGCAGCCCGGCGCGGTCGGTGGGCAGGAATTCGTGCAGCGGCGGATCGAACAGCCGGATGCAGACCGGCAGCCCCTCCATTATCTGAAACAACTCTTTGAAATCGTTGCGCTGCATGGGCAGCAACAAGGCCAATGCCGCCTGCCGGTCCGCAATCGTATCGGCAAAGATCATCTCGCGCATGGGGGTGATACGGTCGGCTTCGAAGAACATGTGCTCGGTGCGGCACAGGCCGATCCCCTGCGCCATGAAATTGCGCGCCGTGGCCGCATCGGCGGGCGTGTCCGCATTGGCGCGGATGCCGATGTCGCGGGCATCGTCGGCCCAGCCCATCAGCGTGTTGAAGGCCTCGTCCAGCGCGGCCTCGACCATTTCGGGCGCGCCCAGCAGCACCTCGCCCGAGGTGCCGTCCAGCGTGATGGTCTCCCCCTCGCGGTAGGTCTTGCCGTCGGCGCCCTGTATCGTCTTGCGTTGCAGGTTGAACCGCATCCGTGCCGCGCCCACGACGCAGGGCAGGCCCAGCCCGCGCCCGATCACCGCCGCGTGGCTGGTCATGCCGCCGCGCTCGGTCAGCACGCCCACCGCCGCATGCATGCCACGCACATCCTCGGGCGAGGTTTCGCGGCGCACGAGGATACAGGGTTCGCCGCGCGCCGCGCTGGCCTGAGCCTCGGAGGCGGAAAAGACGATCTTGCCGGTGGCGGCCCCGGGACTGGCGGCGATGCCGCGCCCGATGACTTCGCGCCTGGCATGGGGGGCCACCTGACGGTGCAGCAGTTCGCTGATGGCGCGCGGTTCGATGCGCAGCACCGCCTCTTCGGGCGAGATGATACCGTCCTGCGCCAGTCGCACCGCGATGCGCAGCGCGGCGCGCGAACTGGCGTTGACGCGCACCCCGTCAAGGATATGCACCTGGCCGTTCTGGATGGTGAATTCGATCTGCATCTCGGCGCGCAGGCGGCGGCGCATCAGATCGGCCTGCCGGGTGAGATCGGCAAAGGCCTCGGGGGCCAGTTCCTCAAGCGAGGGGCCACGGGGATCGCGGGTCAGGTACAGGCTGGCATTGCCGCCGTGCAGCGCCTCGCGTCCCTGGCTTTGCGACAGGTAGCGCCCGGTGATCTGCGGCAGGCCGGTGTCCGTGTTGACCAGTTGCAGCACGCCCGAACCGCATTCGCCATGGCCCAGCCCCAGCGCCATTTCCTGCACCACCAGGCCAAGCCCCGCATCGACCGGCGCGCCCTTGGCCTGGCGCAAGAGGCGGGCGGAGGTGCCTTCCCATGCGCGGGCCATGGAGCGCAGGACCTCGCGCAGCTGGCGGGCGGGATTCTGTGGAAAGGGTTCCTCGGCTTCTTCCTCGTAGGCGCGCAGAGCGGCGGACAGACCGGCACAGCCGGTGTCCTCGATCTCGTCGAAAAGATCGGGGTCAAGGCGGGCGACATGAATCGCATAGGCCTGCACGAAACGCAGGTAGAGCCCGGCGGCGGCTTCCTTGCCGATCTCGTCGGCCATTTCGACAAAGCGGGCGTCATTCATGCCGATGTTGAGGATCGCACCCGGGCCGCCCCAGTCGGGGTCTTCGGAGGAGGGGCGCACGCAGAGCAGAGCGCCGGGATCGAAGGCGGCGATCAGCGCATCGGTGTCGGGAAACTTGCCGGCGGCGATGCGGTGCACCGCGTCGAAGGACAGCGCCACGGTGCGCGGCACGGGCATGTGCAGGCGCACCAGCCGTTGCAGGCATTTGGCGCGGCCCCCATGCGTCGGGGTCGACATCGGCGCATCGGGGGTGATGACCGTGACATTCGGGTTCTGGCTATCGGGTTTCTGCACTGCAGCGCCTCCGGGGTGGGGTGCAGAATAAGCGCTGATGCCCGCTTGGCAAGCGTGGAAAAGGGGGGCGGCGCTCCCACCCGCCCACCCCGCACCGCCCCCCTTTGGGCCAGTGGCTTGGGCGCGGTGAACAGGGGCGTCGTGGCAGCGGGCGTTTGCCACCATGGGCGCAGAGTTGCGGCCGGGCCGAGCCGGTGCGCGCTTGTCCCCAACCGGCCGCGCGCGAATCGGCGGCGCGTGTGTCCGGCGCTGTCCGGGAAAGGACGGCCCCCTCCGGAAGGAGGGGGAAGCTGGATCAGCCTTCGACCTTGGTCAGGTCGGCGACTTGCAGGCAGGTCTTGCGGATCGTGCCCAGCATGTTCAGGCGGTTGCGGCGCACCACCTGGTTGTCGGCATTCACCTGCACCGCTTCGAAGAAGGCATCGATGGGCGCGCGCAGAGCGGCCATCGCCTCCATCGCGGTTTCGAAATCTTGGGCCTTCATTGCCGGGGCGATGCGTGCCTCGGCGGATTCGAGCGCGGTGAAAAGGGTGCGTTCCTCTTCGGTCTCGGCGAATTTCACGTCTGCGCCAAAGCTGTATTCGACGCCGTCGTTATCCTCGGCCTGGGTCAGGATGTTGTTGGCGCGTTTGAACCCTTGCAGCAGGTTCTCGCCATCCTCGGTGCCAAGGAAGGCCGAAAGCGCGCGCGCGCGTTTGACCACCAGCGCGATGTCGTCGCGGCTCTGCATGGCAAGGCAGGCGTCGATCACGTCGTGGCGGATCCCCTGATCGCGCAGGAAGACCTTGAGCCGGTCATGGAAGAAGCCCAGCAGATCCTCCGACAGATCCGGCACCGGGGCGACCACCGGTTCGACCTTTTCGGGGGCTTTCAGCTTGTCGCGCAGCACCTCCCATGCGGCCCCGAAAACGCCGTGGTCGGCGATCTCGTCCACCAGTTGTTCCAGTTCGGCGCGCTGTTCATCGGCCAGATCGCCGTCCCGGAGCGCGATCTTGTGGCGCACCAGTTGCGCGTCGATGTAGCGGTCGAGGTTCAGGCGCAGGTCGTTTTCCAGCACCAGCCGGATCACGCCAAGGGCGGCGCGGCGCAGTGCGTAGGGGTCCTTGGACCCGGTGGGCTTTTCGTCAATGGCCCAGAAGCCGGTCAGCGTGTCCAGCTTGTCCGCCAGCGCCACGCTGACAGAGACCGGCGCGGTGGGCACGTCATCGGAAGGGCCCAGCGGTGCATAGTGGTTTTCGCAGGCGGCGGCCACCTCGGCGGGCAGGCCTGCGGCCTCGGCATAGTAGCGGCCCATGAGGCCCTGCAATTCGGGGAATTCATAGACCATTTCGGACGAAAGATCGGCCTTGGCCACATCCGCCGCTTCGCCCGCGAGGTGGCGGTCGGCGCCCGCGGCGGGGGCGATGTCACGCGCAAGCGCGGTGATGCGCGCGATCCGGTCGCGCTGCGATCCCAGTTTGTTGTGGAACGTGACGTTGCCCAGGCGGTCGGTCCATGCGGACAGGCCTTTTTCCTTGGCCACCCGCAGGTCGTTTTCCCAGAAGAACCGCGCATCGGACAGGCGGGCGGCCAGCACCTTCTGGTTGCCGGCGAGGATCGTCGCGCCGTTGTCGGCGGTTTCGATATTGGCGACGGTGATGAATTTCTCGATCCGCCCGGTGGCCGGGTTGCGCACCGAGAAGAACTTTTGATGTTCTTTCATCGAGGTTTGCAGCACCTCGGGCGGCAGGCCAAGGAATTCCTCGCCGATGTCCCCCATCAGCACCACGGGCCATTCCACCAGCCCGGCGACCTCTTGCAACAGGCCCTTGTCCTCGACTACTTCCAGCCCCTGGGCGAAGGCCATGTTGGTGGCGTCGTGCCAGATCGTGTTGGCGCGTTCTTCGGGGTTGAGGATCACGAAGGCGCGTTTCAACCGGGTTTCGTAATCTTCGAAACTGGTCACGTCGAAGGCGCCAGATCCCATGAAACGGTGGCCCTCGGTGGTCTGACCGGCGGCGATGCCGTCGATGGTCACGTCGATCGGGTGGTCGCCGCCTTCGTCATACATCAGGCAAAGGATGCGGTGCAGCGGGCGCACCCAACGCAGGGTTCCGGCCCCCCAGCGCATGGATTTCGGCCATGGGAAGTTGCGGACAGTCTTTTCCAGCACCTCGGCCACGATCTGTGCCGCCGGGCGGCCCGGAGTGACGACGGTGGCATAGTAGAAGGCGCCTTTTTTCTCTTCGCGCTCTTCCAACTGGTCGCGGGTGACGCCCGCGCCGCGCATGAAACCTTCGAGCGCCTTGTCCGGCGCGCCCACCTTGGGGCCGCGGCGTTCCTCGCGCAGGGTGGGGCTTTCGCCCGACAGCCCGTGTACGGTCAGCGCCAAGCGGCGCGGGGTCGAAAAGGCTTCGGCCCCGGAATAGGTCAGGCCGGCCTCGACCAGACCATCGGTCATCAGCTTCTTGAGGTCCTGCGCGGCCTTGGCCTGCATGCGGGCGGGAATTTCCTCGGAGAAGAGTTCGATCAGGAGGTCGGGCATCGTGTCACCAGCAGAAGTCTGAAGATCCGCGTCTGCGCGGGGTCGTCGGGTGAGTACCTGCCCGGAGCCTTGGCGGCAAGCGGTTAAGCGGTGGTCGTGTCCGGGGGCGGGGCAGGCGGGTGTGTGGAGGTCGCGAGGGGCCGGGATGTCTTGCGGGTGGTGAGCATGGGGAATGTGCGAGGGGCCGGGCCGCCTTGCTGGTGGTGAGCGTGGGGAATGTGCGAGGGGCCAGCCCGTCTCGCCGAAGGCGAGCACAAAGAAAAAGCGAGGGGCCAGCCCGTCTCGCCGGAGGCGAGCACAAAGAAAAAAGCGAGGGGCCAGCCCGTCTCGCCGAAGGCGAGCACAAAGAAAAAAGCGAGGGGCCAGCCCCTCGCGCTCCCCGGGATATTTCTGGACAGAAGAAGGGGGGACGGTGGTTCTGGTGGGGCGGGATGCGCAGTGTTGCCGCTGGTTGGGGTCACAGTTGGCGGATATTGCGGCGGTCTTCCTTGATGCGGTGGTAGAGCCATTTGTCCATGGTGCGCGCCAGCAGGGCGTTGCCGCTGAGGAACAGGCGGCCTTCGTCCAGTTCGCGGGGGATGGTTGTGCGGCTGAGCAGGATCGAGGCGAAGGATACGCGGTCGGTTTCCACGAAAAGGTCGACCTCATGGCCGGGGTTGGTCGAGCAGATCTCGACCGGGAAGCCGGGGCGGCTGAGCGCCCAATAGGTGTCGTATTCCAGTCCGGGGTCGCTGAACCGGAACTGGATCACCACCTGCCGGTTCGGCAACTGGTCGACGTGGATCAGCTTGCGCAGGCTCCACATGAGGTTGGAGACGTCGAGGTCCGAGAGGGCGACGCGGGCTTCTAGGTTGCATTGCGCCCAGGCGGCCAGCGCGTCCAGTGCAGGTTCGAGGGCGATTGCGCGTTCGGTCCGCAGGTAGTCGACCTGTCCGCTGGCCGGATCCTCGATCCGTTCGATCAGGCCTTGGGCTTCCAGTTCCTTGAGACGTTTCGACAGCAGCGCCGGGGAGATGTTGCCGACGCCGCGGCGGATGTCGTTGAACCGGGTCGAGCCGCCCCACATCTCTGACAGGATGGGGATGGTCCAGCGCGGTTCAAGCACCTCGCAGGCATGGGTCATGGCGCAGAGCAACCCGTAGGGCTTGGAGTTCATGGCCTGTCTCCTGTTTGGACAAGCCTAGCAAACCGGGGCCCGGGCGATCCAGTTCACATTCTGTACCGGGGGCGCTTCAGCTTCTGCACTCCCTGCAAGGGGGCGCGGTCCGGCAGTCTGTCAGGCATCCAGATTTGAAAAGGAGACCGACATGCAGGACCCTGCTTTCCTCGCCCACAAGCGTTATTTGAAGGATGTGGAACGCGCGGCCAGCCCCGGCGGGTTACGCGCCTATCGAACCGAAAAGACCCGTGACCGGCGCGGGCTGGTCAAGCTGGTTTCGGTCGCGGCGCTGGTCTTTGTGCCGGTGATAATCCTGGGCGTGGTTCCGCCGTGGATCGCGTGAGGGGCGGCGTGGGGCCGGGATCGGCCCCGCGCGTTCAGTTGCGTGGCGGGCAGTCGTCGCCCAGCGGCGTGCCGTCATAGGCCTTGTCGCCACATTCGTTGATCTCGTGCCAGATATAGCCGCGACCGTCGTCGGTGATCGCCACCACGCGGTCGATGCCGAATTCGAGGTTGCGCTGGCCGGTGAAGACCTGCGCCTTGCCTGCGGCGATGGTATCGCCCAGCGTTTCGGCGTCGAAACAGTCGAACCAGCCCGGCGCGTTGCGTGGCTGGCTGCCTTCGTAGGGTTCGAAGGTTTGGGCGGCCTCGGCCGGGGTCACATCCGTCGTGAAACAGGCCCGGAAGCGGATCGGCGAACTGTCAGCGTCGATGGCGCGGAAATCGCTGTGGGGCAGGGCGATGCGGTCGCCTTGCAGCGTTGTCAGCATGACATCCTCGGGGCCGGTGGCGTCGAGGGTTTCGTAAAAGTAGTAGACCTGGGCGTAATAGACCACGGCGCCAAAGATCAGCGCCACGGCCACAATCGCCACCGCCATGAATTTGCCTGCGGTCATCTTTGCCCCCTGACTGGCGCGGTTATGCCGAATGGCCGCCGGCCTCGGTCATCACGAAAGCATCGGCGCACATCTTGGCCAGCGCGCGCACCCGGCCGATATAGCTTTGGCGTTCGGTGACCGAGATCACGCCGCGCGCGTCCAGCAGGTTGAAGATGTGGCTGGCCTTGATGGTCTGGTCATAGGCGGGATGGGCCATGACGATGCGGCGGCCCATCTTGGGGTCCTGCGGCTCCTGCGACAGGATGCGGGCGCATTCTGCTTCGGCCTCTTCGAAATGACGCAGAAGCACGTCGGTGTCGGCCACGTCGAAGTTCCAGCGCGAAAATTCCTCTTCGGTCTGGCGGAAGACATCGCCATAGGTCAGCGGCTGCGGGCTTTGCGGATCGTTGAAGGGCATGTCCATCACGTGGTCGATGCCCAGAACATACATGGCCAGACGTTCCAGACCGTAGGTCAGTTCGCCCGAGACGGGGGTGCAATCATGCCCGCCGACCTGCTGGAAATAGGTGAACTGGCTGACTTCCATACCGTCGCACCAGACTTCCCAGCCAAGCCCCCATGCGCCCAGTGTCGGGCTTTCCCAGTCGTCTTCGACAAAGCGCACGTCATGCAGCGACATATCGATGCCGATCGCTTCGAGGCTGCCCAGGTAGAGGGCCTGAAGATCCGGCGGCGAGGGTTTGATCAGCACCTGGTACTGGTAATAATGCTGGAGCCGGTTTGGGTTTTCACCGTAGCGGCCATCGGTCGGACGGCGCGAGGGCTGCACATAGGCGGCGGCCCAGGGGCGCGGACCCAGCGCGCGCAGGGTGGTAGCCGGGTGAAAGGTGCCGGCGCCCACTTCCATGTCGTAGGGCTGAAGAATCGCGCAGCCCTTGGTGGACCAATAGGTCTGAAGGCGCAGGATGATCTCCTGGAAACTGCGTGGCGTCTGCAGGCTCTCGGCCATGTCAGGGCTCCCTTTTTTCGGCTGGCGCCTGATTAGGGCGGTGCGCGGGCGGGGTCAATCTGATAGGAGAGGCGCGCCTCACGCCCTTTTTGCGTGCATGTGGCCCGGCTTCTGGTAAGACTCGGTCGGTGGATAAGGTTGAGATTGTAAACCCAAGGGGTCCATAACTCCCATGAAAAAAAGACTATTTTCGGTCTTCATCGCTTTTGTGCTGGTCGTGGCAGCCGCACTGGCACAGGATGGTCCGGCAGCGCAGGCAGCAGATGACATCGTCTATATCCAGGTCGAGGCGCGGACCTCTCTGGCCAGCGCGCAGGACAGTGTGCGCGATTACGCCGGCCGTTTGCCCGATGTGAACGGTTTTGCGTTGGGTGGCGGTTGGTACGGCATCGCGCTTGGCCCCTACACGCGGGCACAGGCGCAGGCGCAACTGAATGCGCTGTTGCAGTCGGGCAGCATTCCCGCGGACAGCTATCTTGAGGTCTACACCGCCTTTGGCCAGCAGTTCTGGCCGGTGGGGGCCCGCAATGACGGCGCGCCCGTGGTGCCCGTTCCGCAGGTTACCAGCGACCCGGCAGCGCAACCGGCACCAACCCCGCAACCGGTGCCGCAGGCCGATCCCGTGGCCGAGGCCGCCGAGGTGGATCCCGCGCCCGCTGCGCCGGAGATCCCCGAGGAAACCGTGCAGGAGGCGCGCGCCTCGGAACGGGCGCTGACCCGCGAGGAACGCGACATGTTGCAGATCGCCCTGAAATGGGCGGGGTTCTATGATGGCGGCATCGACGGCGCCTTTGGCCCGGGGACGCGCGCCTCGATGTCGCGCTGGCAAGAGGCCAACAACTTTGACCCGACCGGTGTGCTGAGCACGCGCCAGCGGGCCGAGCTGTTGCGGCAGTACAATGCCGTGCTGGAAGGCATGGACATGCAGCTGGTGCAGGATGCGCAGGCCGGGATCGCGATGCAGATGCCGCTGGGTGTGGTCGCGTTCGACCGCTATGAATCTCCTTTTGCGATCTACAAACCCAAGACGGACATGGGCGCGCGGGTGATCCTTGTCAGCCAGCCGGGCGATTCCACCAGCCTTGCTGGTCTGTACGAGATCATGCAGACGCTGGAAATCATCCCTGTCGAGGGCGAACGCAAGCGTGATGCGCGCGGCTTCAACATCACGGGGGCCAACGACCGGATCGTTTCGCATTTCGAGGTCGGCCTGCAAAACGGCGAGATCAAGGGCTTTGGCCTTGTCTGGCCCGCCGGTGACGAAGAGCGCCGCTCGCGCGTGCTGAAGATCATGCAGGACAGCTATGCCCGGCTGGACGGGGTACTGGACCCGGCGCAGGTGACCGACGATGGTCAGGCGGTGGATCTGGTGTCGGGGCTGAAGGTGCGCACCGCCAAGGCCAGCGCCACCGGCTTTTTCATCGAAGCACGCGGCACGGTGCTGACCTCGGCGGCGCTGATCGCGGGCTGTGAGCGGGTGACGCTGAACGGGGTGCATGACGCGCGCGTACTGGCCGTGGACGAGGCCCTTGGCATTGCCGTGCTGACCCCGCGCGACCGGCTTGCGCCGCGCCGGGTGGCGCAGTTCCGTTCGGGTGAGTTGCGCCTGCAATCCGAAGTGGCCGTGGCCGGATTTTCCTTTGGCGGGGTCCTGACCGCGCCGACGCTGACCTTTGGCACGCTGGAGGATCTGCGCGGTCTGGGCGGCGAGGACAAGGTCAAGCGGCTGGCGCTGTCGGCGCTGCCCGGTGACGTGGGCGGCCCGGTCTTTGATGCCGGTGGCACGGTTCTGGGCATGCTGCTGCCCAAGGAAACCCCCGGTGGCCGCGTCCTGCCCGAAGAGGTGAGCTTTGCCGCCAAGGGGGACATGATCCTTGATTTCCTGCGCAACAACGGCATCCAGCCGGTCTCGCGCGGGGGGCTGAGCCCGCTGGCCCCCGAGGATCTGACCGCGCAGGCGGCGGAAATGACCGTTCTGGTCAGCTGCTGGGAATAACCCCGCGCCGATCACAGCCCAATCGCCGCCCCGGTCGTCTGACCGGGGCGGTTTTCTTTGTGCCTTTGCCCGGAACGGGCGGGATGAAAGGCCGGCGGCCGCCGGAAACGGATCGCAAGCGCCGGAGTGCCAATCCCGGCCCTGGAGGCATCATGTGCCCCGTACTGCGCAGATCGAACGGACCCCGAGGGAGGGGTGCTGATCCGGATTACTGGTCGACCGCCGCAGGTTTTGCCCCACGGCGGTTAACGTTTGCTTGCGGCACCGTGCGCAGGGCTATCCCCGCAACCGGTGGTGCAGCAGGATCGGCACCACCAGATCCTCTTCGTCGGTCAGGTGGCGATGCAGAAAGCCGCGCAACCTTTCGGCGTGATCGCGCACCGGGCGCGCCTCTTCGGCCATCTGGCGCGGGTCCAGTGTGGCAAGCTGGACCGTGCGGTTGGCCCCGCGGGTGAAACGGTCCAGCAGGTCGTCCAGCGCGAGGTGATCGCTTTCCAGCATCTCCAGCCCCTCGGCAAAGCGCGGATCGGCGGCTTCGAGTTCGGGAAAGAACTTGCGGTCTTCCCATGTGTGGTGGCCGTGCAGGTTGCGCACCAGAAGGTTGCCGAAATGGGCCAGCCGACCGGCATAGGCATCTTCGGACAGATCCTTGTTCAGGAAGGCTTCGCTGTCCTCCTGTACGATCTCGGCCAGTTGGCGAAAGCCCTGATGGGCGCGCATCCAGTTACGGGTGCTGTCGGCAAGATGCGGATGCCTGTGCCAGCCATCGCGTGGCAAGGTCCGCAGCAGCGTCTGCATCTCTTCGGGCAGACCGCTGCGGGTTTCGATTGTCTGGGTCATGGGCAGGAAATGGGCGGAACGTTATGGTATAACAATCCGCGGGACCGCACAGCCGGGGGCCGCCGCCGCACAGTCCGGCCAAAGAAAAACGCCCCCGCGAACGGGGGCGTTTCCATGTTCCGACCGGCCCCGGACCGGGGCGCGGAGATCAGTTCTTGGACTTGTCGACCATCTTGCCGGCCGAGATCCAGGGCATCATGGCCCGCAGCTTTTCGCCGGTTTCTTCGATCTGGTGTTCGTCGTTGATGCGGCGGGTCGCCTTGAACGACGGCTGGCCCACGGCGTTTTCCAGCATGAAGTCACGCACGAATTTGCCGGTCTGGATGTCGGTCAGGACCGCTTTCATCCGCGCCTTGGTTTCTTCGTAGGGCAGGATCCGCGGACCCGAGACATACTCGCCGTATTCGGCGGTGTTCGAGATCGAGTAGTTCATGTTGGCGATGCCGCCTTCGTAGATCAGGTCCACGATCAGCTTCACCTCGTGCAGGCACTCGAAATAGGCCATTTCCGGTTCGTAACCGGCTTCGACCAGGGTTTCGAAGCCCATGCGGATCAGTTCGACCAGACCGCCGCAGAGAACGGCCTGCTCACCGAAGAGGTCGGTTTCGCATTCTTCGCGGAAGTTGGTTTCGATGATGCCCGAGCGGCCGCCGCCGATGGCCGAGCAATAGGACAGGCCGATTTCCAGCGCCTTGCCGGTGGCGTCGTTGTGAACGGCCACGAGGCAGGGCACGCCGCCGCCCTTGGTGTATTCGCCACGCACGGTGTGGCCGGGGCCCTTGGGCGCCATCATGATGACGTCGACGCCGGGCTTGGGTTCGATCAGGCCAAAGTGCACGTTCAGACCGTGTGCAAATGCAATGGCCGAACCTTCGCGCAGGTGATCGTGCACGTATTTCTTGTAGGTCTCTGCCTGAAGTTCGTCGGGCATGGTGAACATGATCACGTCACACCATGCTGCGGCTTCGGAGATGCCCATGACCTGAAGGCCTTCGGCTTCGCACTTGGCGCGCGAGGGCGATCCTTCGCGCAGCGCGATGGCCACGTTCTTGGCGCCACTGTCGCGCAGGTTCAGCGCGTGGGCGTGGCCCTGCGAGCCATAACCCAGAATGGCGACTTTCTTGTCCTTGATCAGGTTCACATCGCAATCGCGATCGTAGTAGACGCGCATGTCGGCGCTCCTTCCTTGGTCTTGTTGTTCTGCCCGGCAATCTACGCCCCGCGCAGTGAGAGTGGTTGCGTTTTTTGAGTATTTTCACCAAGAAGAAGCGAAATCATTCGTCAAGTTGGGGTGCAGTGGAGAAATCATGCTGGATGACACGGATCGGCGCATCCTGCGCCACATGATGGCCGAGCCGGAGATGTCCGGCGGCGCGCTGGCGGAACGGGCCGGGGTCACGGCCTCGACACTGGCGCGGCGGCTGGACCGGTTGCGCGCCTCCGGCGTGCTGACGGCGGTGCGCGGGGTGATCGACTGGCGCGCGCTGGGATACGAGGTTGAGGTCAGCCTGCGGGTGACGCTGGACAAGACGCAGGCGCGCGCCTTTGACGAATTCATCGCCGCCGCGCGCGAGGTGCCCGAGGTGCTGGAGATCCAGACCTTTTTGGGACAGGTGGATGTGCGCCTTTCGGTGATCGCGCGCGATATGGCCCATTACCAGCAGCTTTATCGCGAACAGTTGCTGACCCTGCCGCATATCTCGGACATCGAGGCATTGATGCATGTGGCGCGGGTCAAGGAGCAGGAGGCCTTGCCGCTGTGATCGAACTGGACGAGACCGACCGCGCGCTGGTGCGGGCGCTGGCGCAGGATGCGGGGGCCTCGGCGGGGGCGCTGGGGCGGCAGTTGGGCCTGTCGCAGCCCGCCTGTTGGCGGCGGATCAAGCGGTTGCGCGAGGCGGGGGTGTTTCGCGGTGCCCGGCTGGAAGTGGACGCTGCGGCGCTTGGGTTCGGAGTGACCGTCTTTCTCGGCGTGAAACTGGCGACGAAGGGGCGAGTCAGCCTTGAGGATTTCGAGCGCGCCGTTTCGGCCATTCCCGAGGTGCAGACCGTGGAACACGTGCTGGGGGCCTATGATTACCGCCTGCGCGTCGTGGCGCGCGACCTGCCGGATTTCGAACGGGTGCTGCGGCGGCGCATCATGACTTTGCCGGGTGTCGGCAATCTGGACGCCAATGTCCTGTTGAGTGAGGAGCGCCGTCCCGGGCCGCTGTAAGCGCTGGCAAGACTTTTCCGGGGGTGACGTCGCGAAACTCATGGCGGCTATGCAATCTTGGCCGTTTAAGAGACGCGGCAGGCACATCATATCTCGCCCCGCAGACAGAAGCGTTCCCCGATGATGGGGGCGTACTGCACATGATGAATGCCATGAGGACTACAATGAAGACGATCCTTGCCGCGGCCCTGCTGGCTGCGACCTCTGGCGCCGCCCTTGCCGACGACGTCGTATTGACAAAGACCCTGTCCGGAGCCGCCCTGCACGAAGGCCCGGTGAACATGAACCTGTTCCTGGTGGAAGACGCTGACGATGTTCAGCTGGTCGCCTCCTATGTCACGGGGAAACCCAAGGAAGGACCCGCCCGCCTGGTGATGCGCCTGGCAGATGGCGAGAAGGTCGTTTTGGGCCTGCCCGGTGCGCCCGGCTATCATTTCAGCTTTGCCCGCGCGGGTGACGCGGTTTCCGTGTCCAGCTATCGCTATAACGAGGCCGTGACCCACTGAGGGGCAGGCCCGGCTCTCCCAAGAGGGGAGAGGAAAGGAAACAGGCGGCGCCCGATGCGCCGCCTTTTTTCGTTCCGCGGGTCGCTGACGGGCTTTCCGCGGGCTGCCCGACGGGCTAGCACTGGGCAAAACTTGGAGGAAACGCGATGGCCTTGCGTGACGATATCGACCCGACGGGTCTGGAAGAATTCTCGGTGGTGTTCACGGACCGCTCGCTCAATCACATGAGTGCCACCTTTCAGCAGGTGATGCGCGATATTTCAGGAATGCTGCGCGAGGTCTACAAGGCCGATGGCGTGGCGGTGGTGCCCGGCGGAGGCACCTATGGCATGGAAGCGGTGGCGCGCCAGTTCGGCAAGGGCGCCGATGTTCTGGTGGTCCGCAATGGCTGGTTCTCCTACCGCTGGTCGCAGATTTTCGAAGCCGGTGGCTTTGGCGGTGAAACAACAGTGATGAAGGCCCGGCGTGCCGGAAATGCGGTGGACGCACCCTTTGCACCTGCGCCGATCGAAGAGGTCGAGGCCCGCATCGCCGAGGTCAAACCCGATGTCGTCTTTGCACCGCATGTGGAAACTTCGGCCGGGGTGATCCTGCCTGACGATTACGTCACACGTCTGGCCAAAGCTGCACACGAGGTCGGTGCGCTGATGGTGCTGGACTGTATTGCTTCGGGTTGCGCATGGGTCGATATGAAGGCGACGGGCGTCGATGTTCTGATCTCGGCGCCGCAAAAAGGCTGGTCCGCCACGCCCTGTGCCGGTCTGGTCATGATGTCCGAGCGGGCGCTGGCACGGCTTGAGGAAACAACCTCGGACAGCTTTGCCGTGGATCTCAAGAAATGGACGCAGATCATGCGGGCCTACGAGGATGGCGGCCACGCCTACCACGCCACCATGCCGACGGACGGACTGCGCGCCTTCCGCGATACCATGGCGGAAACTCGGGACTACGGATTTGACAAACTGAAAGAGGCGCAATGGTCCCTGGGCAATGCCGTGCGCGCGATGTTTGCTGAAAACGGTGTGAAATCCGTCGCCGCCGAAGGCTACGGCGCGCCGGGGGTTGTGGTCTGTTATACGGCGGATCCCGAGATCAAGACAGGCAAGGCCTTTGCCGCCCATGGTATGCAGATCGCAGCAGGCGTGCCGCTGCAATGCGATGAGCCGCCGGAGTTTTCCACCTTCCGCATCGGTCTTTTCGGTCTCGACAAGCTCTATGACGTCGACGGGACTGTCGCACGCTTGCGCAAGGTGGTTGACGAGGTCCTCTGAGGCGGACCGAAAAAAGGGGGCTCTGCCCCCGTCTCCCTTCGGTCGACTCCCCCGGAGTATTTTTCCCAAGAAGAAGCCGAAAAACGCGCGCTTTGAGTTTCTTCTGTCTGAAAATATCCCTGGGGTGAATTGGCCAATAGGCCAAGAGGGGGCAGCGCCCCCTTTTTTTCTTTTTCTAACTGCGCGCGCCAAGGCCCATTTGCATCAGCGTTCTGCGTACCGGCTTAAGGCTGTAGAGCGCATCGAGGCCCTTGGCGCGGATATCGCGCAGTGGTTCGGCCGAGAGTTGCGAGATCCGGTTCAGTGTTGTGATGCCGGCAACGCGTGTGCGGATATCGGGCATGCGGGCGTCATGGTAGGTGTCCAGCATCTGCTGATTGCCAAGCGTTTCGGGGTTTTCCATGGCGAGGTCGCGCAGGGCGGCGATGTCGTTCAGGCTCATGTTCAACCCCTGGGCGCCGATGGGTGGCACCACATGCGCGGCTTCGGCGATCAGGGCCAGTCGCTGGCTGCTCAGGCGTTCGGCCTCTTGCGCGATGATCGGCCAGATTGTCCGACGCGAGGCCAGTTTCAGCGGGCCGAACAGGCGGCAGGATCTGTCGGACATTTCTGCTTCGAAATCGTCTGTGTCGAGCCTGCGCAGGCGTTCGGCCTTGGGGCCGTCTTCCATCCAAACCACGGCCGAGCAGGGCATGCCTTGATGGTCGGGTAGGGGGACAAGGGTGAAAGGGCCGCCGGTGCGGTGGATCTCGGTCGAGACATTGCAATGCGGGATCGGGTGGGTCACCGCGAAAGCCAGTGCCTTTTGTCCGAACCGCGTGGTGCGGACGCCGATGTCTGCGGCCTGTCTCATGGGCGAGTTGCGGCCGTCGGCCGCGATCACCAGCCGGCAGCGCAGGCGGCTGCCATCGGAGAGGGTCACGCGGGCTTCGCCGTCGCGGGTGAACAGCGACGTTGTGCCGGTGCCGGGGCGGAAGTCTACATTGGCCAGTTCGCCCAGTCGCGCGGCCATTTCCCGGCGCAGCAACCAGTTCGGCAGGTTCCAGCCGAAGGGCTTGTCCGAGATGTCTCCGGCGTCGAAATCCTTGGTCACGCGGGGTTCGGCCACGGGGCCTCCGGCGTCGACGATGCGCATTACCTGTAATGGCATGGCGTGATCGGCCAGGCGCGGCCAGAGGCCGATCTCATCAAGGAAGGCCTGCGCGGGTTGCAGAAAGGCGGTGGTGCGCAGGTCGGCGCCTTCGGCGGCACTATCGGTGACGGGCGGCGAGGGATCGACGCAGAGGGTCTTGAACCCGGCCGAGGCAAAACCGGCGGCTGCGGTCAGTCCCGCGATGCCGCCGCCCGAAATGACGATGTCGTAATCCATGGCTCTGCCTCCTTTTCCCGGCAATCTAGGGCGGGGCGGTGCCATGTTCCATGCGGCTTACTTGCCGACGCTGATCAGGATCAGCAGCGCATAGGCCACGGGCACAAGCGCCAGCGCCGTCATGGCAAGACCCGGCAGGCCGAAGAGAATCGTCATGCCCGCGCCGAGGGCGACCAGCACGAGAGCGATCAGAAAGAAGGTCTGTTCGCCCGAGAGCGCCTGTTTCGGCGCGGTGTCGGTGGTGGTTGTCTCGGCGATGGTCATATTCGCGTCTCCTTATTCGAGCTGCGTTTGATTTAGCATTCTGCGGTGCAGCGAACAGGTGCGAAATGACGCATGCCGGAGGACGTGTTCCAGCCGCCCGGTGCTTAGCGCAGGTGGCGCAGGAACCCGCCCAGATCGTCGGTATGGTGGTGGATATGCGGCGCGGGGACAGGTTCTGGCGCCACGTGGACCGTCTGCATGCCCATGGCATGAGGGGCGGCCAGGTTGCGGGGGTCATCCTCGAACATGGCGGCCTCGGTCGGGGTCAACCCGTCGCGGGCAAAGACGCGTTCAAAGGCTTCTGCCTGGGGTTTGGGCGCGAAATCGGCGTGCTCGACGCCATAGATCGCATCGAATGCCGCATCCAGTCCGCGCGCCTTGAGGACCTGTGCCGCATAGGGCGCGCTGCCGTTGGTATAGACGATCTTGCGGCCGGGCAGATCCGAAATCAGCCGGGCAAGATGCGGGTCCGGTGTCAGTGCGTCGAACGAGATGTCATGTACGTCCACGAGGTAATCTTCGGGATCGATTTCATGGTGGGTCATCAGGCCCGCCAGCGTGGTGCCGTAGCGCGCCCAGTAGTCGCGGCGCAGATGCGCGGCTTCTTCGGCGGCGGCGCCGGTGACGCGCATGACATAGGCGTTCATGCGGGCTTCGATCTGGTCGAAGAGCCGCACCGCCGGAGAGTAGAGCGTGTTGTCCAGGTCAAAGACCCAGGCCCTTACATGGGCAAATCTGTCCTTGGTCATGGCGTCTAGCTAGGGTGTTTGCGGGCGCGCGGCAATCCGCGCCGCTTGAACCCCCTGCATCGGTGACGTTATCGTGACGCGATGGACGCAGGGAGGGTTCCGATGGCCGAGGCCAAACCGGCACAAAAAGATGCCTATACGATGATCCTGGAAGCGATCGATTCAGGTATCTACAAGCCGGGGGACCGCCTGGTGGAAAGCGAACTGGCGGACCGTTTCGGCGTGTCGCGGACGCCGATCCGCGAGGCATTGCAGCGGTTGGAAACGCAATCGCTCTTGGCGCGTGACGGGCGGTCGCTGATTGTCGCCTCGCTGGATCACAACCAGATGGCCGAGCTTTATGCCGTGCGCTCTGAACTGGAGGGGCTGGCGGCGCGGCTGGCGGCGCGCCATGCGACCGAGGAAGAAGTGCGCGTCCTGCGCGACATGATCGAGGAGGATCGTGCGCTGTTGAATGATCCGGCGGCCATGGCGCGGGCGAACCGGCGTTTTCACCGCATGATTCACCTGTCTTCGCACAACCGCTATCTGGTGCAGCAACTGGACCTTGTCTATCGGTCCATGGCGCTGATGGCGACGACCTCGCTGGCGGTGCAGGGGCGGGGCGAAATTGCCCTTGGCGAACATGACGCCATCGTCGAAGCGATTTCCAAGCGGGATGAGGATGCGGCCTACAAGGCGCTGCGGGACCATATCTCGGTTGCCTTCATCACCCGCCTGAAACAGGACAACGCCGAACACATGTCGATCTGACCGCCGGTTATGCGCCTAGCCCTCGGGCGGGGTGTCGGTGCCGGGGCGGTCGGGGGCGGATTTGCCGTGCTGGGTCTTGTCCCAGTAGAACGGGCTTTTCGCGGTTTCCCATAGCGCCTTGTAGATCGCCGCAGTGCCCAGCGGGAAATAGGCGAAAAGCGTTGGCACCCATGGAAACAGCGCGCGGTGCGGGCTGCGGGCCAGTGCGGCCAGTCCGATGACAATCGACACCGCTTCGGCGCTGAGGAACAGCGCGGTCAGTCCAAGGATCAACGGGCGTGTCAGGACCGGGTCCAGTGGATGCGGCAGGCCAAACAGGATCAGCCAGAAGGACCAGAGCACCGGTGCCAGCGCGAATTGCACGAGGGTTGTCAGAAAAAGGATCTGAAAGCCGGTAAAGCGTTTCGGCCCCAGATCGCGCCACAGCCGGACCGGGCGGCGCGAGTGCACCCACCACGTGATGCCATAGCCCTTGAGCCAGCGCGAGCGTTGCTTGATCCACGGCCAGAACCGGTTGTTCGCTTCTTCGCGCGTGACCGAGGCAATCAGTTCGGTGCGGTAGCCGTGGCGGGCCAGCCGCACGCCCAGATCCGCGTCCTCGGTGACGTTGTGCGCATCCCAGCCGGAGACCTTTTCCAGCACATCGCGGCGGAAAAACACCGTGGTTCCGCCCAGCGGCACCACGAGGCCCAGCCGGGACAGTCCCGGCAGCATGATGCGGAACCAGCTTGCGTATTCGATGGTGAAACAGCGTGACAGCCAGTTGGCGCGCGGGTTGTAATAGTCCAGCACCCCTTGCAAGCAGCCGACCTCGGGCTGGGCGCGGTCGAAATGGCCCACGACGCGGGTGAGTTGATCGGGGGCGGGGGCGTCTTCGGCGTCATAGATGCCGACGATCTGGCCCCGGGTGAACCGGTAGGCATAGTTCAAGGCGCGGGGTTTGGTCGTGATCTGACCGGGCGGCACGGTGATCGTGCGCATCCAGGCGGGCAGGCGCGTGCGGGCAAGCGTTTCCCGTGTCAGCTCGTCTCCCGCTTCCAGAACAAGGACCACATCCAGCAGGGCCTTGGGATAGGTCAGGCGCGACAACCGCGCGACCAGCGTCTGCGCAATGTCTTCCTCGTGGTAAAGCGGCACGAGGATCGACACCAGCGGCGGGTCATCGGGCAGTTCGGCCCGCATCGGGACGTGCCGTCTGGGCAGGGCTGTCAGCGCCGCCAGCTTGAGCACCTGCGCCAGCAAGAGCGACCCCAGCGCCAGGCCAAGGGCAGCGGCAAAAAGCAGACGCGGCGCGAAGATCAACAACAACAGGCAGAGCAGCCCGGCACCGGTTGCAAGCAACCGCGTGCGCGGCGTCACCTGCCCAAGGTCGCGACAGCTGTCTTCGGCGGGAACCCATGTTTCGGCCTCGGCGGCAAGTTGGGCCCCGGCGCGGGCCGAGATTTCCGCGTGAATGTCGGATTCCAAAGCCAGCGCCATGACCACCGGTCCGATGTCCGGTGGCAGTTGCGGCAGAAGTTTCGGGTAGTCCTCGGGGCGCGAGGTGGCAAGGAACAGGGTTTCGCCCACCCGCATCCATGGCAGCACGCCGTGCTCAAGGCAAAAGGCGGCAGGCAGCACGTCGGTCAGATCGGGATCTGGCGGGCTGTCCTTGCGGCGCAGGACGAGGGCACCGAAGTGCTGGGCCTGCGCGTTGAGAACATCCTCGCGAGAGGCGATGGCCTCGGCCACGACGACCTGCGGCACCGGTTGGCCGATGCGGCTTGCCTCGGCCATTGCGCCCAGCATTTCCGTCGGCGCAACCCGCCCTTCGTCCATCAGGATATGGCTGATGGGCTGGCCTCGCCGGGCCTTGGCCTGGGCCAGTTTGGCCTCGGCAAGATGGAGACGATTGTCGGACATGCCGCGTCCCGGTTGCGATAATTACCGGAACGTTGACACTCAAGAGGTAAATGAAGTCTTAAGCCACTGGCTAAAACTTGATGGACCCGTGCTGGCCGGACACAGGTCCGGCCAGCACATCAATGGTCAGGCCGCATCGTCCATCGAGGCCGCGAAGCGTTCGAACAGGTAAAAGCTGTCCTGCGGGCCGGGGCTGGCCTCGGGGTGGTGCTGCACGCTGAAGACGGGGCGGTCAGCGAGGCGGATGCCACAGTTCGACCCGTCAAAAAGCGAAACATGGGTTTCCTGCACACCCTCGGGCAGGCTCTGGCTGTCGACGGCGAAACCATGGTTCATCGAGGTGATCTCGACCTTGCCGGTCGACAGTTCCTTGACGGGATGGTTGGCACCGTGATGGCCGTGGTTCATCTTGATGGTCTTGGCCCCAACGGCAAGCGCCAGCATCTGGTGCCCGAGGCAGATGCCGAAGATCGGCAATTGCGTGTCCTTGAGCAGACGTTGGATCATCGGCACGGCATAGGCACCGGTGGCCGCCGGATCGCCCGGGCCGTTCGACAGGAAGACCCCGTCGGGATCATGCGCCATGACCTCGTCGAAGGTGGCGGTGGCGGGCAGGACGGTCACTTCGCAACCCGCCGAGGCAAGGCAGCGCAGGATGTTGCGTTTGGCGCCGTAATCGACCGCGACAACCTTGTGCCGCGCTTCGGTCTGGCGCTGATAGCCATCGGGCCATGCCCAACGCATCTCGTCCCAGCGATAGCTTTGCGCGCAGGTCACATCCAGCGCGAGGTCCAGCCCCTCGAGACCGGGGAAACCGCGTGCCGCCGCGACCAGCGCATCGGTGTCGAAATTGCCCTCGGGGTCATGGGCGAGCGCGACGTGAGGCGCGCCCAACTGCCGGATGGCGCGGGTCAGGCGACGGGTGTCGATGCCGCCGATGGCGATGCGGCCGCGTGCGGCCAGCCAGTCGCCCAGTTCCTGTGCCGCCCGCCAGTTCGAGCTTTGCGTCGGCATCCATTTCACGACCATGCCCGCGGCCACCGGATCGCCGGTTTCATCGTCCTCGGGGTTTACGCCGGTGTTGCCGATATGCGGGAAGGTGAAGGTCACGATCTGGCCAGCATAAGAGGGATCGGTCATGATCTCCTGATAGCCGGTCATGGCGGTGTTGAAGCAGAGCTCTGCCGTGGTCTGCCCTGTGGCGCCGAAACCGGTTCCATAGAACAACGTCCCGTCGGCAAGGGCAAGGCAGGCGGTCGGGCGTGCGTGATCGGCAGGCATGGGCAGAACTCCGGTGGCGGCAAATTGGCCGGAACCTAAGGCCGGGCGGTGCCGTGGTCAAGACTCTCTCTGAAATCAAAGATGTAGCGTTTTCAATGGGTTGACTTGAAATTGCTGCGCTTGCAACAGGCGGCGTCCTGAAGTAGGGTCACAATTTCATGAACCGAGAGGGGATTAGGTCATGGAACTGCGTGCAAAGGTGAACGCGGCGGTGAAACAGGCGATGAAGGACAAGGCCCAGGCCCGCCTGTCGACGCTGCGCCTGATCAACGCCGCCATCAAGGACCGCGACATCGCCGTCCGGGCCGATGGAAACGAAACCGGTGTCGATGACACCGAGGTGCTGGCGATCCTTGGCAAGATGGTCAAGCAGCGCCGCGAAAGCGCCAAAAGCTATGAAGAAGCAGGCCGTCTGGACCTTGCCGAACGCGAAACCGGCGAGATCGAGGTGATCGAGGAATTCCTGCCGCGTGCGCTGAACGACAAAGAAGTCGCGGCGGCCATTGATGCGGCCATGAGCGAGGTCGGCGCGGAATCGATCCGCGACATGGGGCGCGTCATGGGCGTGCTGAAATCGAAATATACCGGCCAGATGGATTTTGCCGCCGTCGGGCCGAAGGTTAAGGACCGGCTGTCAGCCTGAATCGGACACCGTGATCTGTTGAACGCCGTCCCCTTGGGGCGGCGTTTTTCGTTTGGCTCAGGCCCTGGGTTTTCCAAGGGCCCGGTCTTTCAGGTGCCGGTTTGCGGATCGTCCTGCGGGGCGGCGGGGACCGTGTCGGACAGCTCGGACTCGGCGGCAGGCATGGGAAAGCCATCGGCAATGGCGGCCAGTTCCGCTGCGTCCTCGATGCGGAAACGTTCGACAAAACGCGTCTTGAAGCTGACCCGGCCACGACGCGCGCCAAAATTTTCGCCGTGGTTCAGCACGTAGAGAACCGAGGGTTGCGACAAGGCGGCCAACGGGCGGCCCGCCAGCGCGGCCAGATAAGGAAACATGCGATGTTCATGCTGGGTCATCGCTTGCAGGAAAGCGGTGCTTTGCGGCAGGTCCGGGTCATGGGCCAGTGCCGCGCAAGACCCGCAGAGCTTCCAGAAAGGTTTGCGCATCGGTTGGCGGAACGTCGGGCTGTCGGCCAGCGCGATCGTCCCGGTGGCGTCGTCCATCACGAACCCGGACTGCACGAGATAGCCGCCCGGAGCCTGCCGGCGCAGCATCTCGCGCACGGTGCCTTGTCGCAGCAGATCGTCGGCATCAAAGCTCATGACATAGCTGGGCGGTAGGGTCATCTCGTCAAGATGGGCCGTCAGCGCCGCCAGTTTCAGCCATTTGTCATTGCCCGGCTCTGGCGCGTTGAACGGTAGAAAGCTGATACGCGGATCATCGGGCAGGGGCGGACGCTCCTGACAACAGATCACCGCCTGCCAGTTGGGATCGTCCTGCGCGATGAAACAGTCCAGCGTGGCCGACAACCGCGCCGCGACGGAATCCCAGTCACCCACATTGTCCGGCCCCACCAGCGGGATCAGAAAGACCACCCGCTTGCGCAGTGGCGGCACCCGGGTGGACAGAACATCGCGCAACCGCAGGGCGGCGGCCTCGCTGGGGGCGGGGGTCAGCCGGTCGATCCAGCCTTCGCGGTCCAGCGCCGCCGACAGCCGCATCGCGGCGCGGTGCCATTTTGGAGTTGCAGGGGCCTGCGCCATGGCCGTGTCCTTCAGGGATGGGCCGCGCGGCGCACCGCGTCGGTCAGGTCACTATAGAGCGCGCGGCGCTCTTCCTCGCTCAGGAAGGCGCCGATCTCGACCTCGCGGCCGTCGCCCTTGAGCGTTACGTAAAAGGGCACCGGGCCACCCTTTTCATGGCAGGCCACTTTGACCCAATAGGTGTTGCTTTCCCAATCCTGCCGGTCGCCCTTTGGATTGGTCCGGGTCAGATGGGTGACCTCGGGCGAAAGCGTCAGCACCTCAAGGATCTGGCGATCCCTCTGGTTGCGACGCAGCGCAAAATACAGCGCCGCCGTGGCCGCCAGCATGAAAGGCAGCAACCCCCACAGCACCGCCGTCCCGATCACCCCGTAAAGCGGCACCGAGGCGAACAGGAAAAACCCGAGGATCATCGCGGCAAAGCCTTTCGGCGGCAGCGAGTTATGCGGCCAGAGCTGCAACTCCTGGGTCGTTTCGCGAGGAGGCGTGGTCCAGTGGTAAGGCATATGTCCGTGGCATCCGGCGCCGGCAGCAGCTGCCAGCGGAATTCATCCCGTTGGATATACAGCAGAATTGTCCGGGGTCAAAGTGGGTGATCCCGGACCTTGCTACCATCGAGCCAGAGTTTGCGGAGGATGTTTCATGAGCAAGACTTTTCGATGGCCGTCCGGGCGGCGGGGAAGGGCGCAGGGGCTGGCGGTGCTGGCCTTTTGTGCGGTGGCAGGCAGCGCCTTTGCCGACGTCCTTGACGCACGGCGCGAGATCGACCGCCATATCGCGCGGGCGCAAGAGGCAGGCTGGGTGGTTCCTGCCTCGCGTGATCTGGATCGCTACCACGGATCCGATCTTTTGGAGTTGCAACAGATACTGGATGCGGCGGGCGGCGGTGACTGCCGCAAGGCGGTGCTGACGGCGCTGTATCTTGATGCCCATCTGCCGCCGACGGTGGATCAGCTGTTCGACGATTACGCCATGTCCCTGTTGACCATCTGGAAGATGCCGGACGAATGGGACCTGATGCTGATGCTGGCGTCGGGCTGGACCAAGGTGGTTCTGGACGGTGCCAACACCGGCCGCAAGATCGCCATGACGCCGGATGCGATTATCGAGGCCAACCGCCAGCGGGTCGCCGAAAACCGGGCCCGATGGGTGCAGGAGATTGTCCAGCATGCGGTGCTGAACGAATGGGACGCGGCGGTTCTGGGCCGCGCGCAAGACATGCTGCGCGACAAGGCCGACAGAAATGTCCAAGAGATCAAGGCCGCGATGGCCCGCGCAGCCGAGGCGATGCGTGCGCCTTATGCCGCGTGGGAAAAGGCCCATGCCGAGGCGGATGCGCAGTTCCGGCTATCCTACATTCAGCATTTCGGACCCGAGGATCCGAATGTGCCGCGAATGGATCAGGACAACAGCAACGACCCCCGGCTCAAGATCCTCGAAGCAGTGCGCGAGGATGCCAAGACACAGGCGGATCGCGCGCTTGACGCGGCGTTGTCACCGATCCTCGCGTCCCGCAACCGCGAAGTGGGCATCGACCTGCAAGAGATCGCGCAGGCGCGGCTGCAAAGTCTGGCGCTGGCGCACTATGTGTTGCCCATGCTCGAAGGTCGCTGTGCGCAGATTGGCCGTCGCATGTCCCTTGAGGTGCCCAAAGAGCGCCCGAAGGCCGACCCCCAACCTCAGGCCCCAACCGCAGGGCATTGGGCGATGGTGGGGCAGGACGGCATGACCACCTTTATCGACAATAACAGCTGTTACGAACCGCGGGGCACTGTCGGCGCGGGCAGCGCACAATTCACGCGCAGCAAGCCACGCTGCGGCGATCCGTGGGAGGCCTATGTGGTCAACTTTGCATGGTCCGCACCGCCCGCCTTTCTTGTCCCGGGACAAGAGGTGGCCCTGTCGGCCAGCGTCACCGGGGAGTATTCCGCGAACTGGGGGCACGGCGGCCTGATGCCCTATTACGGGACCGAGGGCGAAAGCTGTGCCAAGGGATCCAGCGGCACGGTCAAGATCGTCAAGGACAGGCCCGATGGCTTTATCGGCACTGCCTATAATCAGGCGCATTCCGCCAGTTGGAGCGGTATCTTCGAACCGCCTGCTGGCAGCCGGTTCAAGGACGGACGGTTCCAGATCACCTATGTCCTGCAACCGCTGGGGTGCTACCGGTATGTCTATGAATGGCGCGAGTGACCAGCGCGCGGCGCGCGAGCTTTCCGCAGGTCGTGGCCAGGTTCGGGGTCAGTGTCCCGCTGGCCCGCGGGTCAGGCGCAGCCAAAGCTGATAGGCGGCAAGGCCAAGGAACGCGGCAACTCCGATAAAGCCGATGATGCGGGTTGCCTGAGCCTGTTTGGCGGTCTGTTCGGCAATACGTTGGGCGAAGTCCTCGCCGAACCCGTCCTGCAATTCCGGCGGAAAACCGGTGAATATCGTGATGCCGTCGCCAAACAAAAGGTCATGTTGCGTCAGCATGTAAAGCGTGCCGAGCAACAAAAGCGCGAGCGCATGTGGCATGCGCAGGGCCTGAAACTGTGCCAGTCCCACGTAGATCGCGGCACCGGCCACGGTCAGCATGGCGTTGCGCATGAGGACCGGTTGCAGCAGCGCGGTATCCTGTGGAACGATCAAGCCGCCGTCGACGATAAATTGCGGGACGATCGGTGCCCCCATGAGCAACAGACCCGCCAGAACCAGCGAAACGCCCACTGTCCAGAACACCAGGACATGCGGCCAGCGATGCCGGAAGAGCGCGCAGGGGATAATGCCAAAGGCGAATAGCAGGGTGTAGTAAAATATCATGTGCTCCCCTTTGCATGAAAAAAGGCCCCGCGTGAACGGGGCCTTTCTGGTTTTGATCAGACCGTTGCGCTTAGTGCGCGTGGCCCTTGTCCCAGTCTTCCTGCTTCGGCAGCTGCTCGAAGGTGTGTTCGGGCGGCGGCGAGGGCAGGGTCCATTCCAGCGTGTCGGCATATTCGTTCCACGGGTTCGCCGCGGTGACGCGGGCGCCACGGGTGACGGCGTGGATGATGATGCCAAAGAACAGCACGAAGGACGCGAAGGAGATCAGGGCACCCCAGCTGGAGACATAGTTCCAGGTGGCAAAGGCCTCGGGGTAGTCGATGTAGCGGCGCGGCATACCCTGACGACCCAGGAAGTGCTGCGGGAAGAAGGTCAGGTTCGCACCGATGAACATCGTCCAGAAGTGGATCTTGCCCCAGAATTCCGAGTACATGCGGCCGGTCATCTTGGGGAAGTAGAAGTAGATCCCCGCGAAGATCGCGAACACGGCACCCAGCGACATCACGTAGTGGAAGTGTGCGACCACGTAGTAGGTGTCATGGTAGGCACGGTCCACGCCTGCCTGGCTCAGCACCACGCCGGTCACGCCGCCGACGGTGAAGAGGAACAGGAAGCCGAAGGCCCAGAGCATGGGTGTCTTGAACTCGATCGAGCCGCCCCACATCGTGGCGATCCACGAGAAGACCTTCACCCCAGTTGGGACCGCGATCACCATGGTGGCCAGCATGAAGTAGCTCTGCTGGGTCAGCGACATGCCGACGGTGTACATGTGGTGCGCCCAGACGACGAAACCCAGCGCGCCAATGGCGATGATCGCCCAGACCATCGGCAGGTAGCCGAAGATCGGTTTGCGCGAGAAGGTCGCGACGACGTGGCTGATGATGCCAAAGCCGGGGACGATCACGATGTACACTTCGGGGTGGCCGAAGAACCACAGGATGTGCTGGTACAGGATCGGGTCACCGCCACCTGCGGGGTCGAAGAAGGTGGTGCCAAAGTTACGGTCGGTCAGCAGCATGGTGATCGCGCCGGCCAGAACGGGCAGCGACAACAGGATCAGCCACGAGGTGACAAAGATCGCCCAGGAGAACAGCGGGACCTTGAACAGGGTCATGCCCGGGGTCCGCATGTTCAGGAAGGTGGTGATCATGTTGATCGCGCCAAGGATCGACGAGGCACCCGATACGTGGACCGCGAAGATCGCCAGATCCATCGACATGCCGGCTTCGTTGACCGACAGCGGCGGATAAAGCACCCAGCCCACACCCGATCCAAGCTGGCCATTGCCGCCCGGAGCAAAGACCGAGCAAACCGCCAGCGTGGTGCCGGCAACATACAGCCAGAACGACAGGTTGTTCATGCGCGGGAAGGCCATGTCCGGCGCGCCGATCTGCAAGGGCATGAAATAGTTGCCGAAACCGCCGAACAGCGCCGGGATCACGACAAAGAACATCATCAGGATGCCGTGGCCGGTGATCAACACGTTCCAGAGGTGCCCGTTGGGGGTACAGTTCTCGACCGCGGTCGGGAACATGCGCATCCCTTCCATGCACATGTACTGCACGCCCGGCTCCATGAGCTCGAGCCGCATGTAGACGGTGAAAGCCACCGAAATGAAGCCCGCGAGCGCCGAGACGATCAGGTACAGAATCCCGATGTCCTTGTGGTTCGTCGACATGAACCAGCGGGTAAAGAACCCGCGGTTGTCTTCGTGCTCGTGGCCGTGAATGGCTGCATCTGCCATTGTTTGCCTCCTGCTGATCCTATGCAGAGGGCACGGATCGGGAATCCGTCCGCGCCCAAAGTTCCTTTCACGTTCTAGAATGTGACCCCATGGGCGGCAATGGCCGGATTTGACGCAGATCAAACCTTTTTGTCGCAGAGGCTTGTATCGGGCGTGGGATGGTCCGCCGGCTTTGACAGCCCCGGGTCGGGAATACCTTAGGTCGGGCTTTCCGGACCTGTGGCGCGCCGCGGCTTTGGCTAATTTCTGTTCAACGACGACGACACCACGTCCCGGGGAGGGAACACGATGGCCTACTTCGACAGCAACCTGATTTCCAACCGCGTCACTTTGCGCCAGCGGATTGCGCGCCTGTTCGAAACGCCTTTCGACCGTCGCTATCAGCAACGCACCGCCCGGATCGAGGCGCTGCGCGCCCTGTCGGACGGCGAACTCGCTGCGCGGGGCATCGCCCGCGAGGACATCCTGCTTCACGTCTTCTCGGGCAAGGCCTGAGATCGCAACACCGCGTTACGCGGTCACGGTTTTTATCACCAAGATCTTTGTCGGGCCTCGGCCCAGTATTCTTTCCATGATTGTAGAAGGGGGGCGTTGTGAGTGCGCCCCCCTTTTTTCGTGTCTCCGGCGGCATGGACAGAGGTCGGGATTCCCTGACGGTCATGAATGCCCGACTTATGACGCCGGCGCGCTTTGCCTAGATTTGGCTCATCTGCCAAACACCAGTTCCCGATGGGGGGAGAGCAAAATGGCCTATTTCGACAACAACTTCGTGTCCAACCGCGCCAGCCTGCGTCAGCGGATCGCCCGCGTGTTCGAAACGCCCTTTGATCGTCGCTATCGTCAGCGCACCGCCCGGATCGAGGCCCTGCGGTCCCTGTCGGATGCGGAATTGACCCGACGCGGCATCGCCCGCGAAGACATCCTGTTCCACGTCTTTTCCGGCAAGCTCTGAGACAACCGGTCCGGCGCACGCCACCACCCGACGCCGGACTGCGGAATGTTTTGCAAGTACCAGACCATTTAAGGCAAGCGCGGGGGAAATTTCATCTGCCCCCTGGGGCGAGGACAACGGTCCTTGCCCCTTTTCGTTCGTGGCCGGTTTGGCGCCGGTTTGGCGCCGGGGCGGGGTCAGCCCGCCGTGTCGCCACAGGCGGGGGCCAGCATGACCTCGTCAAAGGTTGCCCGCAGCGCCACGTCCAGATCATCCATGGTCACCGGCAGTCCCAGATCCACCAGAGAGGTCACGCCGTAATCGGTGATGCCGCAAGGCACGATCCCGTCAAAGTGGCTCAGGTCGGGTTCGACATTGATCGAGATGCCGTGAAAGCTGACCCATTTGCGCAGGCGGATGCCTATGGCGGCGATCTTGTCCTCGGCCACGCGGCCATCGGGCAGGGGCGGACGGTCGGGCCGTTCGATCCAGACACCGACGCGCCCTTCGCGGATGTGTCCGGTCAGGTTGAACTGCGCCAGCGTCGCGATCACCCATTTTTCAAGGTCCTGAACGAAACAGCGCACATCGCGCCCGCGCTTGGCGACGTCCATCATGACATAGACCACCCGCTGGCCGGGGCCGTGATAGGTATACTGCCCGCCGCGCTTGGAGGGGTAAACGGGAAAGCGGTCGGGATCCTTCAGGTCTTCGACCTTGGCCGAGGTGCCGGCGGTGTACAAAGGCGGATGTTCCAGCAGCCAGATGCAATCTTCGGCGCGGCCCTCTGCGATGGCGGCGGCGCGGTCTTCCATGAAGGCCAGCGCCTCTTCGTAGCTGGTCAACCCGTCGCTGATCTTCCATTCCATGGCGCCACCGGGAGAGTGCCCCGCCTCCTTGTTCCGATGTCGGGGAATGCCACGACGGCGGGGGAATTGTCCAGCACGGGTGCCCGGACAGAAGAAACTGCGCCTTGGTGTTTTTTCCTCTTCACATCCGCTTCGGGCTTCGCTAGAGAGCCTCCCACCAAGTCAAGACAGTGCGGTCGTGGCGGAATTGGTAGACGCGCAGCGTTGAGGTCGCTGTGGGGTAACTCCCGTGGAAGTTCGAGTCTTCTCGACCGCACCATTCTCTCCGGAAAATCAGATGCTTTCCCCGTTTCGGGGCATGTCGCGGCCTTACAGCCGGCTAAGCACCTCGTTCAGCAGGCGTTCGGCGGCGCGCGAGAGTTTGCGGCTGCCGTCGCGCAGGACGAAATAGGGCGGCACCACGATCGGGCGGCGCAGATGCAGCGCGGTCAGGTTGGCTCCGATGTCGGAATGTGTCAGCAAGCCCTTGACCTCGTTGGTCTGCGGCACGATCGCCTCGGCCCGTGCCAGTTGGGACAGCGCCACCAGAAGCGAGGAACTGTTGAGGATGCGCGAAGGGATCGGCACGCCTTCGGTGTGAAAAGCCTCTTCGACAGCTTGCCGGATCGGCATCCCGCGTTCCTGCATGACCCAGGGAAAGCCCGTCAACGCCTGCATCTCGACGTCGCGCTGCCCGGCCAGCGGATGCGTCGCATGGATCAGCAGGGCCACGTCTTCGGTCCGGGCGGGGTGAACGTGGAACAGCAGGCTGTCGTGTCCGGGCGGAATGCGGCCCAGTACGAAATCATAGCGCCCTTCCTCCAGATCGCGGATCAACAGGCGTGACGGCGCGACATCGACGCTGATTTCCAATTCGGGGCTGTCGCGCAGAACCGCCTGCACCGCCGGCATCAGGCAGCCGACCGTGGGACCGGTGACAGAGCCGACCCGCACCTCTCCAAGCGCACCGGATTGCAGGTGCCGCAGCTCATGTTCCAGCGTGTGAACCTCGGACAGAATCACCCGCGCATGACGCACAAAGGCGGCCCCGGCGGCGGTGACTTCCATTCCTTTGGGGTGACGGGTGAACAGCGGACTGCCGATATTGGTCTCGATCTCGGCCAGGATGCGCGAGGCGGCGGGCTGTGAGATCGCCATGGCCTGCGCGGCCAGCTGCAACTGTCGGGATTCCGCGATCCGCAAGATCAGGTCCAGATGCGCGGGTTTGATCCTGCGGGCAATGTCCATTCCCGGCCTCTTATCAAAAACGGTATGTGAAATGCGCATATCAGAATTTTACAGGTATGTGCATCTTTCATAGGTTTTGGGCGGGTCCGCTGGATCCGCAACATCGTTCAGGCGCCGCCGGGGAGGGCAGGCGCCGACCTTGGGAGGCTACACATGAAAACGAAACTTCTGCTCGCTTCGGCGGCACTGGCGCTGTCGTGCCATGGCGCCTGGGCCGAAACCGTCGGTATTGCCATGCCGACCAAATCCTCGTCGCGTTGGATCTCGGACGGTGAATCCATGGTGGCCCAGTTCAAGGCAGCCGGCTATGACACCATCCTGCAATATGCCGAGGATGATATTCCCAACCAGCTGGCGCAGATCGAGAACATGATCACCAACGGGGTCGACGTTCTGGTGATTGCCGCCATCGACGGCACCACCCTGTCGAGCGCGCTGGAAAACGCCTATTACGCCGACATTCACGTGATCGCCTATGACCGGCTGATCCGGGACAGCGAATATGTCAGCTATTACGCCACCTTCGACAACTTCAAGGTGGGGGTGCAGCAGGCGTCGAGCCTTGTGGACGGGTTGAAGGAACGTTTCGGGGACGGCCCGTACAACGTTGAACTGTTCGGCGGCTCGCCCGACGACAACAACGCCTATTTCTTCTACGACGGGGCCATGTCGGTGCTGCAACCGCTGATTGACGCGGGCACCATCAACATCGTGTCGGGCCAGATGGGCATGGACACCGTCGGCACCCTGCGCTGGGATGGCGCGGTGGCGCAGGCGCGGATGGATAACCTGTTGTCCGCCCATTACACCGACAAGCAGGTGCATGGCGTTCTGGCCCCCTATGACGGTTTGTCCATTGGCATCATCTCGTCGCTCAAGGGCGTGGGCTATGGCTCGGGCGATCTGAAAATGCCGATCGTCACCGGGCAGGATGCCGAAATCCGGTCGGTCAAATCCATGCTGGCGGGCGAACAGTATTCCACCGTCTTCAAGGACACCCGCGAACTGGCGCGCGTGACCGTGGGCATGGTCGAGGCGCTGCTGAAAGGTGGCGAGCCCGAGATCAACGACACCACGACCTATGACAATGGCGTCAAGGTGGTGCCGTCCTACCTGCTGGAGCCGGTTTCGGTCGATCTCTCCAACTGGGAAGATGTGATCATCGGATCCGGATACTACACGATGGATCAGGTCAAGTAAGGCAGGTGTCTCCCGGGGGCCGTCCGCTGTCGCATCTGGCGGGCGGTCCTTGGCACGCATGGGATTGGGAGAGGCGATGACGGCGCTTCTGGAAATGCGCGGGATCACCAAGGAGTTTCCTGGGGTCAAGGCGCTGGACACGGTCAACCTGACAGTGAAAGAAGGCGAGATCCACGCGCTGGTCGGTGAGAACGGCGCCGGGAAATCGACCCTGATGAAAGTGCTCTCTGGCGTCTATCCGGCGGGCAGCTACGACGGCGAAATCCACTATGACGGCGCGCTGGCGGAATTCGGCAATATCTCGGACTCCGAGGCGCAGGGCGTCATCATCATCCATCAGGAACTGGCGCTGGTGCCGCTGCTGTCGATTGCCGAGAACCTGTTTCTGGGCAATGAACGGGCCCGCGGTGGTGTCATCAACTGGCGCGAAACCAACCGGCGCACCGAGGAATTGCTGCGCAAGGTCGGCTTGAAAGAACCGCCCAGCACGCTGGTCGACAAGCTGGGGGTGGGCAAGCAACAGCTTGTCGAGATCGCCAAGGCGTTGTCCAAGGAAGTGCGCCTGCTGATCCTCGACGAACCGACGGCGGCGCTGTCCGAGGCAGACAGTCAGGCACTGCTGGACCTGATGCTGGAACTCAAGGCGCAGGGCGTCACGCAGATCATCATCAGCCACAAGCTGAACGAGGTGCGCCGCGTGGCCGATACGGTGACGGTGATCCGCGACGGCACCACCGTGTCAACCATGCAGGCGGGCACGCAAGAGATCACCGAGGCCCGCATCGTGCGTGACATGGTGGGCCGCGACATGGCCAACCGCTATCCGGCGCGGGAACGGCGGGCGGGCGATCTGCTGATGGAGGTCGAAGGCTGGAACGTCTGGCATCCGCTGCACGGCGACCGGCAGGTGATCCGGGACGTTGACCTGACGGTCCGCGCAGGCGAGGTCGTGGGCATCGCCGGGCTGATGGGGGCGGGGCGCACCGAACTGGCCATGAGCCTGTTCGGCCGGTCCTATGGACGCAACATCAGCGGCACGGTCCGCATCGGCGGCGCGCCGGCGGATGTCAGCACCGTCAGCCGCGCCATCGACGCCGGGCTGGCCTATGTGACCGAGGACCGCAAATCGCTGGGCCTGATCCTTGAAGAAACGATCCAGCGCAACATCACCATGGCCAACCTCGAAGAGGTCTCGCGCGGGCAGGTTCTGAACGAAGGGGCCGAAACGCGGGTGGCCGAGGACTACCGCCGCGCCCTGAACATCCGCACGCCGGGTGTTTTCCAGAAGGTCATGAACCTCTCGGGCGGCAACCAGCAAAAGGTCGTCCTGTCGAAATGGCTTTTCGCCAAACCCGAGGTGCTGATCCTTGACGAGCCCACGCGCGGCATCGACGTGGGCGCGAAGTTCGAAATCTACGGAATCATCAACGACCTCTCTGCGCAGGGCAAAGGCGTGCTGATGATCTCGTCTGAAATGCCCGAACTGCTGGGCATGTGTGACCGTATCTACGTGATGAACGAAGGCGCTTTCGTGGGCGAGTTGAGCGCCGAAGACGCCAGTCAGGAGCGCATCATGTCGCTCATCGTGACCGAATAGGGGGCCTCTTGATGGACTTTGCAGAACACGGGGCCGAGGCGCCCGAAAAGCAGGGGATCGGTGAATACCTTGTCCGGCACCTTCGGGAATACGGGCTGCTTTTCGCGCTGATCGCGATCATGGTCTTTTTCCAGGTGGTGACGAACGGCACGCTGCTGAAGCCGGTGAACGTGACCAACCTGCTGTTGCAGAACAGTTATATCGTCATCATGGCGCTGGGGATGCTGATCGTCATCGTCTCGGGCAATATCGACCTTTCGGTCGGGTCGGTCATGGGGTTCATTGGCGCGCTGGCGGCGGTGATGATCGTGGAGTGGGAACAATCCACCGGCGTCACCATGGTCACATGCCTTGTGGCGGGCGGGCTGATCGGCGCGGCGCAGGGCTATTGGATCGCCTACTGGAGGATCCCGTCTTTCATCGTGACGCTGGCAGGAATGCTGGTGTTCCGCGGAGCCTCGCTCTGGCTGCTTGAAGGACAGTCGCTGGGCCCGTTCCCGCGTGAATTCCAGATGCTGGCGAATGGGTTTGTACCCGACCTCTTTCCGAAAGGGGTAGGCGACAGCGTGGCGAACCTGCTGGGGCAAAAGCGCGTGAATGTTCTGGCGCTGGGCACCGGGATCGTGGCGGCGGCACTGATTGTCTGGATGGAACTCAAGGCCCGCGCCCAGAACAAGGCCTATGGCATGGCCGGAGAACCGCAGGCCTTTTTCCTTGCCCGCATCGGCATCATTTCGGTCGCGTTGATCTTTATCCTGTTCAAGCTGTCCACCTTTCGCGGTCTGCCCAACGTGCTGATCACCATGGGTGTGCTGACGATCATCTATGCCTTCTTCACCGAACGCACGGTGACCGGGCGGCGGATCTATGCGCTGGGCGGCAACGAAAAGGCGGCCAAGCTGTCGGGAATCAAGACGGAACGGCTGACCTTCCTTGCCTTCGTCAACATGGGGGTGCTGGCAGGGATCGCGGGCATGGTCTTTGCCGCGCGCCTGAATTCGGCCACGCCCAAGGCGGGGTTTGCTCTGGAACTGGACGTGATCGCGGCGGTCTTTATCGGTGGTGCGTCCATGTCGGGCGGGGTGGGCAAGATCGTCGGCGCCGTGGTCGGCGCCTTCCTGATGGGTGTGCTGAACAACGGCATGTCGATCCTTGGCATTGGCATCGACTATCAGCAGATGATCAAGGGGCTGGTCCTGCTCGCCGCGGTGATCTTCGACGTCTACAACAAATCGAAACAGGGGTGATGGTGCACAGCGAATGCGCGCCCTGCGCAAGCACGTAGGGCGCGGATTCCGGCGCATCTGACCATAAGGGAGGCAAGCGGATGGCGTTCAAACCCGCCCGGTGGCCGCGCAAGCTGCGCAGTCAGGAATGGTACGGTGGCAGCACCAAGGACGTGATCTATCATCGCGGCTGGCTCAAGAACCAGGGCTATCCGGACGACCTGTTCGATGGGCGTCCGGTGATCGGCATCCTGAACACATGGTCCGAACTGACCCCTTGCAACGGGCACCTGCGCGAACTGGCGGAAAAGGTGAAGGCGGGCGTCTGGGAGGCAGGCGGCTTTCCGGTCGAAGTGCCTGTTTTCAGCGCCTCGGAAAACACCTTTCGCCCCACGGCGATGATGTTCCGCAACCTCGCCGCCCTGTCGATCGAGGAACAGATCCGTGGTCAGCCCATGGATGGCTGCGTGCTGATGGTGGGTTGTGACAAGACCACGCCCTCGCTTTTGATGGCGGCGGCCTCTTGCGATCTGCCGTCTATCGTCGTGACCGGCGGGCCGATGCTGAACGGCTGGTTTCAGGGCGAACGGGTGGGCGCGGGCACGCATCTGTGGCGCTTTTCCGAAGCGGTGAAGGCCGGCGAGATGACCCAGCAGGAGTTTCTGGATGCCGAGGCGGCGGTCACACGGTCCTCGGGCACCTGCAACACCATGGGCACCGCGTCCAGCATGGCCTCGATGTGCGAGGCGCTGGGCATGGCCCTGTCCGGCAATGCGGCGATCCCGGCGGTGGACGCGCGGCGCCGTGTCATGGCGCAACTGACCGGGCGGCGGATCGTGCAGATGGTCAAGGATGATCTCAAACCTTCGGACATCCTGACCCGTGATGCCTTTGAAAACGCGATCCGCACCAATGGCGCTGTGGGCGGATCCACCAATACGGTAGTCCATCTGCTGGCCATCGCGGGCCGTGTGGGTGTCGACATCACTCTGGATGACTGGGACCGCTGTGGCCGCGACGTGGCGACGATCCTCAACCTTCAGCCCTCGGGCGATTACCTGATGGAAGAATTCTTCTACGCAGGCGGGCTGCCCGTGGTGCTGAAACGGCTGGGCGAGGGCGGCAAGCTGCACAAGGAGGCCCTGACCGTATCGGGCACGACCATCTGGGACGAGGTCAAGGACGCCAAGAACTGGAACGAAGAGGTGATCCTGCCGGTTGACAGGCCGCTGACCGTGCAGGGCGGGATCGCGGTTCTCAAGGGCAACCTCGCGCCCAAGGGGGCGGTGCTGAAACCCTCTGCCGCCTCGCCGCAGCTGATGCAGCACCGGGGCCGCGCCGTCGTCTTCGAGGACATCGACGACTACAAGGCGCGGATCAATGACGATGCTTTGGACATCGACGAAACCTGCATCATGGTGCTCAAGAACTGCGGCCCCAAGGGCTATCCCGGCATGGCCGAGGTGGGCAACATGGGTCTGCCGCCCAAGGTGTTGAAGAAAGGGATCAAGGACATGATCCGCATCTCCGACGCGCGCATGTCGGGCACCGCCTACGGCACGGTGATCCTGCACACCTCGCCCGAGGCAGCGGCGGGTGGGCCGCTGGCGGTGGTGCGCAGTGGCGACATGATCGAGGTCGACGTGCCTGCGCGCCGTCTGCACCTCGACATTTCGGACAATGAACTGGCGGCGCGACTGGCGGATTGGACGCCGGTACACGAACAAGCCCGCAGCGGCTATGCATGGTTGCACCAGCAGCATGTTCAGGGCGCCGACACCGGCGCCGATCTCGATTTTCTAAAGGGGTGCCGGGGGGCACCCGTCGGAAAGGACTCGCATTGATGGAAATTGCACTTGTTGGCATCGGCAAGATCGCCGTCGATCAGCATGTCCCGGCCATTGCCGGTTCGCCGGACTGGTCTCTGGCAGCCACCGTGTCGCGCCGGGGCCGTGTGGACGGTGTCGAAAGCTATACCGATTTCGCCGAGATGCTGGAGCGGCGCAGCGACATTCGCGTGGTTTCGCTTTGCCTGCCGCCGGTGCCGCGCTTTGACTATGCCGCCTCGGCCATCGCGGCGGGCCGTCACGTGATGCTGGAAAAACCGCCCGGCGCGTCGCTGTCCGAATGTCACCGGCTGAGCGAAATGGCGCGGGCGCAGCGGGTGTCGCTGTTCGCCACGTGGCATTCGCGCGAGGCGGCCATGGTGGCCCCGGCCAAGGCCTGGCTGGCGGACAAGACCCTGCGCCGCCTGTCCGTCATCTGGAAAGAAGACGTGCGCCGCTGGCATCCCGGGCAGGACTGGATCTGGGAACCGGGTGGTCTTGGGGTCTTTGATCCCGGCATCAACGCGCTGTCCATCGTGACCGAGATCCTGCCCGACCCGATCCACCTGACAGAGGCCACGCTGGAGGTGCCGGAAAACAAGCAGGGGCCGATCGCGGCGGCGCTGCGCTTTGCCCATCCCGGCGGTGCCGATGTCAGCGCTGTCTTTGACTGGCGGCAAGAAGGCGACCAGACATGGAGCATCGAGGTCGAAACCGATCAGGGCGTGCTGGCGCTGCATGACGGCGGGGCGCGCATGGTCGTGGACGGTGTGGAGCAAAGCGCCGACGGCCCGGCGCTGACGGGCGAATACCCGCGCCTTTACGCCCGCATGGCAGAGCTGGTCGCCAGCGGCCAAAGCGACACCGATCTTTCGCCGCTGCGACATGTGGCCGATGCATTTCTGCTGGGGCGGCGTGTGCTGACCGCCCCCTTTGTTGACTGAACGAACCGACGCCCTGAAAGGACCCGCCATGAAAACGCCGCTGACCGGTATCCTGCCCGTTGCCCCGACCCCCTTCCACGATGATGGCCGGGTCGACGAAGAAGGGATGCGCCGCGTTCTGGACTGCATCATCGACCAGGGTGTCGATGCGATCTGCATTCTTGCCAATTATTCGGAACAGTTCGTGCTGTCCGACGAGGAGCGGGCGCGTCTGATGCGGATCAGTCTGGAGCATGTGGCGGGCCGGGTGCCGGTGATCGTCACGATCAGTCATTTCTACACCGGGATCGTGGTCGAAAGGGCCAAGGCGGCGCAGGCGCTGGGCGCGTCGATGGTCATGATGATGCCGCCCTATCATGGTGTCGGGCTGGTCCCGTCCGAGGCGGGCATCTATGAACAGTTCCGCGCCGTGTCCGATGCGATTTCGATCCCGATCATGGTGCAGGACGCGCCGCTGTCAGGCTGCCAGATGTCGGTTCCGCTGTTGGCGCGCATGGCGCGCGAGCTGGAAAACGTCAGCTATTTCAAGATGGAAATGCCCTTTGCCGCCGACAAGCTGGCGGCGCTGATCGAGGCGGGCGGCGAACATGTGGTCGGTCCCTTCGATGGCGAAGAAGCGGCGACCTTGTTGGCGGATCTGGATGCGGGCTGTACCGGGACGATGACCTCGGGGCTGCAATGCGACCAGATCGGCGTCATCATCCGCAGCTATCTGGCGGGGGACAAACAGACGGCGCTGGCGCAATGGACCCGCTGCCTGCCGCTGATCAACCACGAAAACCGCCAGTGCGGGTTGCGCGCCTGCAAGGTGGTGATGAAAGAGGGCGGCGTGATCGGATCGGACCACGTGCGCCACCCTCTGAAACCGATGACGGCGCGCACGCGTGAACGCCTGCTGCAACTGGCCGGTGAGCTTGATCTTGTTGCCCTGAACTGGGGCAAATAGCCGTTCAGGCAAAGCGCGCCGGAGAGAGCGCGGCGGCCAGCGGTGCCAGGCCGTCATCCGTCCGGCCCAGACAGATCTCTGCCGCGATCCGCGACAGCGCGGGCGCGGTCTGGATGCCATAGCCGCCCTGACCGGCAAGCCAGAAAAAGCCTTCGGCCAGCGGGTCAGGGCCCACGACGGGCGTGCGGTCGGGGGCAAAGCTGCGCAATCCCGCCCAACTGCGTTCGACCCGCGTGACAGGTACGGTCACCGCCTGTTCGTATCGGTGCAGTCCCTCGGCCAGCACCATGTCATCGGCCCATGCGTCCTGCGGTTCGACCGGGTCCTCGTCGGCGGGACTGACCATCAGGCGACCGGCGTCGGGCTTGGCGTACCATGTCTCGCTGACAGAGCCGAACAGGGGCCAGCGTCCGCCGTCCATTGCCTCGGGCGCAGGCAACAGCGCGGCCGAGCGTCGGCAGGGCGTGACCGGGATCGGCAGCGCCCCGGCCATGCGGGCCACCGGGCTGGCCCATGCGCCCGCCGCATTGACGACGATCGGCGCGGCAAAGCGGCCCTGATCGGTTTCTACGGTCCACAGGCCCTTGTCGCGGGACATGGCCGTTATCCGGGCACCGGTGCGGATCTGTCCGCCGCGTGCCCGCAGCAACCGGGCAAAGCCCTGCAACATGCGGTCCACGTCTATGTCCTGTGCGTCGGATTCGTAAATCGCGGCGGCGATGCGGTCCGGTCGCAGGATCGGCACCAGGTCTTGCGCTTGGGATGCGGTCAGTCGCTCCAGCCCCTCGGCGCCCTGCGCATAGGATTCCAGCGCCGGCATCTCGTCTTCGCCAGCCAGCAACAGCTCGCCGCGCGGGGTCAGCAGGGGCGCTTCGTCGATTTCGTCCGGGGCTTCGAAAAAAGGGACGGAATGCGCGTTCAGGGCGCGCAATGTGGCATTGCCGTAATTGCGGATGAAAATCGCCGCCGAACGTCCCGTGGCGTGATAACCAAGGTTCGCTTCGGCCTCCAGCAGGGCAACCCGCGCCTCGGCTGCCATGCGGGCGGCGACGCTGACGCCTGCCATGCCGCCGCCGATCACAAGGATATCGGCCCCGGTCATGTGGTGGGTCGGGTGACGGTGAAAGATGGCGGGCAGTGGGTTGCGGTCAATTCCCAGATCCTTGTCCTGCGGTTGCCCCGATGACGGGGTTACGCGCAGATTGGACCGGGGCGGGCGCAATGGCCAGCCGATAGGCCGGTGGGCGGGCGTGGCCTGCCCCAAGGTCAGGCCGGTGCCACGGGTGCCGGTTTGATCCGCATCAAGGCGGAGCGGAACGGGGCAGGGTTCACCGGGGCGGAACCGGCTGCGCCGTTTGGACAATGCGCCGCAGCCATTGTCACAAAGCCGTCAAGACCGCAGGCTCTGATGTCGGCAGACCCGCCGCCGCGCGAAACGGAACGAAGGACCCGATGCCATGAAGATCGAAAACAAGGTGTTCGACGAATTGCAGCCGGGGGACACGGCCTCGTTGCGGCGGCTGTGCACGCAGGATGACCTGATCGTCTTTGCCAATGTCTCGGGCAATCATAACCCGATGCATGTTTTCAACGTCGATGGCGACGGGGACGGCACGCCCGAGGCTGTGGCGCCGGGGATGTTCGTCGGTTCGCTGATCTCGGCCGTCTTGGGCAACATGCTGCCCGGGGCAGGGACGTTGTATCACTCGCAAAGCTTTTCCTTTCACAACCGGGCTCATGCGGGGGACGAACTGGAAAGCCGCGTAACCGTCACCGACCGTAACGAACAGACGGGTATCGTCACGCTGGCAACCGAGGTCACGCGCCCCGCCGACGGCGTGTTGATCCTGTCCGGTGTAGCCGAGGTCGAGGCACCGCGCCGCAAGGTCAGCTATTCCAGCCATGACCTGCCCGGGTTGATCGTGCAGCGGCACCGCCATTTCGAAAAACTGCTGGTCAAGGCCGCGCCCTTGCCCCCCTTGGTGACGGCTGTGGTCGCGCCCGAGGAGCCGAACTCGCTGGGCGGGGCGCTTTTGGCGCGGGACCACACGCTGATCACGCCGATCCTTGTGGGGTGCCCGGACAAGATCGCCGCCACCGCCGCGGAACTTGGCCGCGATCTTGCCGGGGTCGAGATCATCGCCGAACCGAACCACGCCCAAGCCGCCCGCAAGGCGGTGGCGCTGGTGCACGAGGGGCGCGCGGGGGCGCTGATGAAGGGGCACCTGCACACGGATGACCTGCTGCGCGCCGCGCTGGACAAACAGGCGGGCCTGCGCGCCGGGCGGCGGTTCACCCATGTCTTTGTCATGGATGTGCCGGGGCTGGCGCATCCCTTGTTGGTGACGGACGCGGCGATCAACATCGCGCCGGACCTCAAGACCAAGATGGACATCGTGCAAAACGCCATCGACATCGCCATCAGCATCGGGATCGAGGAACCCAAGGTCGGGGTGCTCTCGGCGGTCGAAACGGTGAACCCGGACATTCCGTCTTCGGTCGATGCGGCGCTCTTGTCGAAAATGGCCGACCGCAAGCAGATCACCGGCGGGCTGGTGGACGGACCCTTGGCGATGGACAATGCGGTCGATATCGCTGCCGCACGCACCAAGGGGATCGCCTCGCCCGTGGCGGGCCGCGCCGAGGTGCTGGTGGTGCCGAATATCGACGCGGGCAACATGCTGGCCAAGCAGCTGACCTATATCAGCCACGCCGAAGGTGCCGGGCTGGTGTTGGGCGCGCGGGTGCCGATCATCCTCAACAGCCGGGCCGACGATGACATGTCGCGGCTGGCCTCCTGCGCGGTGGCGGCCTTGCATCACGCCCGCATCACGGGGGGCAGGGGATGAGCCACGCACTGGTTTTGAACGCGGGTTCGTCCTCGTTGAAATTTGGCCTGTTCCGGGGGCGGCACCCGGGGTTGATGGCGGGCGGTCAGGTGGAACGGATCGGCGGCGCGGCGGTTCTGCACCTCAGGGACGGGGCGGGCACGCATCTGGTGGACACCGCGCTGCCCGACCATGCCGCCGCCGACCACGCGGGCGCTTTGGCCGCCGTTCTGCACGAAATAACCGGCCGTTTCCCCGATGCCCGGATCGCCGCCGTGGGGCATCGTGTTGTCCATGGGGGCATGGACTATGCCGAACCAACGCGCATCACCCCCGAGGTCCTGCACGCGCTGGAAAAGCTGGAGCCGTTTGCGCCGCTGCACCAGCCGCATAACCTAGCCGGGATACGCGCCGCGCTGAAAGCCTTTCCCGAGGCGCGGCAAGTGGCCTGTTTCGACACCGGGTTTCACCGCAACCACCCGTTTGTGAACGACACTTTCGCCCTGCCGCGCGCCTATTACGACAAGGGCGTGCGGCGCTACGGCTTTCACGGGCTGAGTTATGACTACATCGCCGGAAAGCTGGCCGAGATGGCGCCAACCTTGCACGCAGGCCGTGTGGTGGTGGCGCATCTTGGCAATGGCGCGTCGATGTGCGGGCTGTCGGCGGGGCGGTCGATTGCCTCGTCCATGGGGTTTTCGGCGCTGGACGGGTTGCCCATGGGCACGCGCAGCGGACAGCTTGATCCCGGCGCGGTGCTGTACCTGATGCAGAGCGAAGGCATGAAGGCTGAGGAGATCTCGGATCTGCTGTACCGGAAATCGGGTCTGCTGGGCCTGTCCGGGATCAGCAGCGACATGCGGACGCTGCTGGCCTCGGACGCGCCGGGCGCGCGGCAGGCCATCGACTATTTCTGTTTCCGCATCCGGCGCGAGCTGGGTGGGCTGGCCGCCGCGCTGGAAGGGCTGGACGCGGTGGTCTTTACCGGGGGCATCGGTGAAAACGCCGCTTCGATCCGCGCGCAGGTCTGTCGCGGGCTGCATTGGGTCGGGATCGAACTGGACGACGACCGCAACGCTGCCAATGATACGGTCATCAGCACCGAGATGTCGCGGGTGCGGGTTCTGGTCATACCGACCAACGAGGAACTGGTGATCGCGCGGGCGGCGATGCAGGAGATCGGAGACCTGACATGAAACATGCAATCTGCCCCGAAGATGCGGCGGCGTTGATCCCGGACGGGGCGACCTTGTTGATCGGCGGGTTCATGGCGGTGGGCACCCCCATCCGCCTGATCAAGGCGCTGGTGGCGCGGGGCGCGCGCGACCTGACGGTGGTGGCCAATGACACGGCGATGCCGGGCAAGGGGATCGGTCATCTGATCACCGCGCGGGCCGTGCGCCGTGTCATCGCCTCGCACATCGGGCTGAACCCGGAAACGCAGGCCCAGATGATCGCCGGAGAGATCGAGGTCGACCTTGTGCCGCAGGGCACGCTTGTCGAACGCATCCGGGCGGGCGGCGTCGGTCTGGGTGGCGTGCTGACCCCCACGGGTGTCGGCACCGCCGTGGCCGAGGGCAAGCAGGTCGTCACGGTGGACGGGCGCGATTTCCTGCTGGAAAAGCCGATCCGGGGCGATTTCGCGCTGATCGCGGCGCATCAGGCGGATTACGTGGGCAACCTCGAATACGCGCTGACGGCGCATAACTTCAATCCGATCATGGCGCTGGCCGCCGAAACGGTGATCGCCGAGCCGCAGGGCATCGTTCCCGTTGGGATGATCCCGCCCGATGCGGTCAAGACACCGGGCGTGTTGGTTGATCACCTGCTGGAGCGGAGGGCGCAATAATGGATGCCAAGGAAATCATCGCGCGCCGCGTGGCACAGGAGGTCACGCCGGGGTCGCTGGTCAACCTCGGGATCGGCTTGCCTTCGCTGGTGGCGGGGTTTGTCGACCGTGATGCCGGTGTCTTTTTCCAGGCCGAGAACGGCGTGATCGGTTTGGGCGCGCGCCCGCCCGAAGGCATGGAGGATCCGGACCTGACCGATGCCGGCGGCGGCTTTGTCACGGCAGTTCCGGGCGCGGCCTCGATCGACAGCGCCATGAGCTTTGGCCTGATCCGTGGCGGGCATCTGGATATGACAGTGCTGGGCGGCTTGCAGGTGGATGAACGCGGGTTTCTGGCCAACTGGATGGTGCCGGGCAAGATGGTGCCGGGCATGGGCGGGGCGATGGATCTTGTGGCCGGGGCCAAACGGGTGATTGTCTCGATGGTGCATACGGCCAAGGGTGCGCCCAAGATCGTGCGTGAATGTACGCTGCCGCTGACGGCGGCGCGACGGGTCGATCTGATCGTCACCGAACTTGCGGTGATCAAACCGCGCGAGGACGGGCTGCACCTGCTGGAGCGTGGCCCCGGTGTAACGCTGGACGAAATCCTTGCCGCCACCGAGGCAACACTGCTGCATGACGGGGTCGTGCCAGAGATGGCGCTGTAGTCAGACCGGGATCAGGTGGTTGTCCCAGTGCAGGTCATGGGTCGCGGTCCGCGTGCCCCTGACCTCTCCCGTGCCTGCCGTCAGCAGGAAATCCCCGTCACGTGCGGCGATGCCGCAGACGTCCGGCATGTGGATGCTGCGCCTGAGCAGACCGCTGGCCGTGTCAAAGACCTGCGCCAGCCCCCCGCGGGGCGACGTGATGGCCACCTCTTGGCGGTGGGGTGACAGCGCGATGCTGCCTGCGTAGCCCTGCATCCGGGCTTGTTGGTCCGGCGGCGCGGTCAGCAGGCGGGGCGTCTGGCCCAGTCGTGTCAGGCCCAGCAGGGGCGGTGACTGGGACAGGTCGCCCTGCCATTGCATCGCAAAGCCCACCGTACCGTCGGGACCGACCGCAAGATGGCGGATCGAGTTCTTGTGCAGGCTGCGGTCAAGGCGTTGCTGATCCAGCAGCCGGCCGTCGAGGCCAAGGAAGGCCAGCGAGGGGGCCATGACCGGGATGTTCAGCTTGACCCGGCCCGAGTCCGGGTGGGTTTCGATCCCGCCATTGGCGACAACCAGCGTTTTGCCGTCGGGCATCAGTTTGATGTCATGCGGTCCGGTGCCGTGGCTGTCGAATTCGCCGATCCTCTGACCGCCGTCCTCCAGCGACCAGATGCCGATCACACCGCGTGCCGCGTCAAAGTCATTCTCGGCGGTGAACAGGCGGGTGCCGTCGGGGGAAAACGCCCCGTGACCGTAGAAATGCCTGCCCTCGGGCGCGTCGAACCGGGCGATCTCCTGACCCGTGGCGCAATCCAGCACCACGGCAAACCGCCCGGGACGCCGCGCAAAACCCACCGCCAGCGGGCGTTCGGGATGGGCAGCGGCGGCATGGCCCCTGTCAGGCAACGGAATGGCAAAGGTGATCTGGCCGTCCGCGCCAAGGCCGCACAGCTGATAGCGACCATCCCGCGTCATCGCAGCCGATAGAAAGGCAGGGCCGCCCGCATTGGCCCATGTGGGCTGCGGACAGGCGCTGGCGGCCAGAAGCCCGGCAAGGAAATGCCTGCGGTTTGCCATCTCAGTCTCCGTCCAGCGAGTTGAACCCGGCGGCGATGCCCAGCCGGGGGCCAAGATCCTGTGTCACGACCTCGCGCACCTCGGCAATGCGCTGGCGCAGCGCCTCGATACGGATGCGCCCCTGCGGGTCGGCAACTCCGGCAAAGACCGGATCGTCCAGTCCCTCGGCCCGCTCCAGCGCGATGGCAAAGGCGCGGTCCAGCGCGGGGTCATCGCCCGAAAGACGCGCGCCAAGGTCGCGCAGGGATTGCAGCGACAGGAGGACGTGATGCAGCGACCGGCCGGACCGGCGCGCCTCGGCCCGCATCGGGCGCGGCTTGTCATAGCTGCCCATCGGGCGGCCCATGCGCGTGTCCTCGGTGAATTCCAGCCCGGTGGCGAGCGCGGTGAACAACTGCTTGGCCGCCTCCTCGTCAGAGCGATAGGTCTCGTTGCCGGGGTGGCGCATCAGCTCGGCATAGCCGGTTTCCCACCCGTCGAGGATCGCCGCAGAGGTTGCCGCGATGTCCGCGCCAAGCACCTGCACCAGTTGACAGCGGTAGCTGTCGCTGCCAGCGGTCGAAACCTGCGGATCGTACAGCAGATATTCCATCGCATAGAACCCGCGCGCGGCGATCGACACGTCCCGATAGCTGTCGGGACTGGCGGCCACCGGATCCTCGTCCCGGATCAACTGGGCCAATGCCTTGGGCGTCGATCCCCGGCTGTCCGGCCAAAAGGCCAGCGCAAAGGCAAGATCGCCCTGTTCAGAAGGGCCAAAGCGCAGGTGACTGACCGAGATCCAAGCGTCGAAGGCATCGGAATAGGCGGCGCGCAGTTCGGTGCTGTCCGCGGCGCAATGGCTTTGCGCGATGCGGGCCAGTTCGGCGCTTTCGCTGACAAGGGTCCGGTAACGCGGTAGAACGTGGCCATCGACGATGGCGCCAACATCGGGGCCGGCGGCAAGCGCAGGGGTTGCGGCAAGGATGAGGGCGGTCAGGCAAAAACGCATGGTCACAGGCTTTCGAGGAAGGCTATCAGGGCTTGGCGATCAGGCGGCGGCATGTCGATCACGGCGTCGCGGTGGGGCTGGGCCTCGCCACCGTGCCAGAGGATCGCCTCAAGCAGCGAACGCGCGCGACCATCGTGCAGGAAGGTCGTATGCCCCGACACCTGCCGCGTCAAACCGATCCCCCATAGCGGCGCGGTGCGCCATTCGCGGCCGGTGGCACGGGCTTCGGGGCGGTTGTCGGCCAGTCCTTCGCCCATGTCGTGCAGCAACATGTCCGTGTAGGGCCAGATCAGTTGGAAACTGTGTTCGGGTCGGTCGGGCATCCGGTGAGTGACGAATTTCGGCTGATGGCAGGCGGTGCAGCCGGTGGCGTGAAAAACCTGTTTGCCGCGCAGAACCTGTGCATCGTCGACCCGCCGCCGCGCAGGCACGCCAAGATTGCGGCTGTAGAAACTTGTCAGGTCCAGTCCCTCGGCGTCGACCTCGGTCACGCGGGCATCGCCGTCGCCATGCGGCGCGGCAAGGCAATCCGGCTGGCGCGCCGTGCAATCCCCCGCAGCCGCCGGAAAAAGCGGCGTGGAAATGCCAATGTCACCGGCAAAGGCGGCGGCGGTCTGTTCGCGGATCGTCGGCATCCCGGCCTTGTGGCCAAAGCGCCCGAGAAGCGGCATGTCGTATTCCACCGACCAGACGATATTGGCACGCCCGGAAATCCCGTCGCCATCGGCGTCTTCGGGATCGGCCAGCGCAAGGATATCGGCCGCCGGAATCGACTCGAGCAGGCCAAGGCCGATCATCTGCGGCGCCACGCGCGGGCTGAGCATCGCATCCGGGTGCAACGGGCCGTGGCCAAGATCTGCGGCGGCATAGGTGGGTTTGCGCAGATAGGCGGTTTCACCACCTGAAAGCGGCACAGCGATGTCTTCGTAAGTGATCTGCAAGCGGTATTCGGGCGCATGACCGGGCAGGGCGAAATCCTGCATCTGGCCACCGTAGGTCGGTTCCGGCGCGGTTGCGATATAGTCCTCGATCTGGGGGATCTGGTCATCCGGTCCGCCGGGCACCGAAACGCGCAGAAACATGGAAATCGCCTTGTCCGCCGGTCCTGCGGGCGGGTGGCCGCGCCCGTCCTTGATGTGGCACCGCTGGCAGGACCGCGCGTTGAACAGCGGCCCCAGCCCGTCCGAGGCCAGCGTCGACGAGGGAGCCGAGACCCAGATCTTGCGGAACATGCCGTTGCCGACCTTGAAGGTCAGTTCACCCTCGAAATCCAGACTGGCAGACGGCAGGGAAAATGCATTGGCATCGGGGGTCACCCGCACCGTGGCGCTGCCTGCTGGTTTCGCCTCGAACGGTTCGGGGGCGTCGAAATCCTTGGGCGGGGCCATGACACGGGCAATCCGCGCGGTCTCTGCCGGGGTGCGCGGGGCGATGGTCAGATGCGGTTCATCCAAAGGGCCCGCCAAGGCGGCGGGCCCGATGAAAACGGCCAGAAGGGCGAAGTTATTCGGCTTCATCCATTTTCGATGCATTGAGGTGGGCATAGTTCTGCGGGCCGACACGTTCCAGCAGGTCAAGTTGCGTTTCGAGAAAGTCGATGTGGCCTTCTTCATCGGCCAGCAGTTCGTCGAACAGGAACTTGGTCACGTGGTCGCCGACCTCGTGGCAATATTCCCGGGCTTCCTTGTACATCTCGCGCGCTTCCTGTTCGGCGGCAAGGTCGCATTCCAGCGTTTCCTTGGGCGTCTGACCGATGCGCAGCGGGTCCAGTTTCTGAAGGTTCGGGTGCCCTTCGAGAAAGATGATCCGCGCAATCAGCTTGTCCGCGTGGTTCATCTCTTCGATGCTTTCCTCGCGGCTTTTCTTGGCCATGTGGCCAAGGCCCCAGTCCTCTTGCAGCTTGTAGTGCAGCCAATACTGGCTGATCGCGGTCAATTCGCTGCGCAGGGCGCGGTTCAGGTAGTCGATGACTTTGAGATCACCTTGCATGGTCGGGTTTCCTGTGTTGCTCCGTCCCGAAGGGTACGGAGGTGCATGGGGACTTCCAGGTTCGGGTTCTTGCGCATGGTGCCAAGAAACAGCGGCATACAGCCGCCACAATCGGCGGCCTTTCCCAGCGCGTGATAGATCTTGCCCGGTGTGATGAGCGTAGAGGGGTCCGCCGCCCGCATCCAGTCGATGGCGGAATGAATGTCGTGATCGGTGATGTTCTGGCAATGACAGACGATCATGGCGGCGGACCTTTTCGGGGTTTAGTGGAAAACGGCGTCGGGGTCGTCGAGACTGTCCGAGCCTTCGATGACGATGCCATTGGCGCCCAGCACGGCGACCACGCGTTCGATGCTGCGGGTCTGGTCGATTAGGCCGTTGACGCCGCCCATGACCAGCGCCTCGCCGGCGGCAGAGCCGCGTTCCAGCATCATGTCATAGGCAAAGCCCGCCTCGGCGGCGGATTTGATCCGGCCAAGCGCCATCATGGTATGTGCCAGCTTGCCCTTCATTTCGGCATCGAGGGCGGCATCGGTTTCGGCAACGAGGTCCGACAGCGAAGGCCCCGAGACCAGCGCGCCGTCGATCCGGACGTATTCGCCAAGATAGACGTTCTGGATGCCCAGCCCGTCGTAGTAATGGCTGTTGTGGGTATTGTCGGAAAAGCAGTCGTGCTCTTCTTCGGGGTCGTTCAGCATCAGGCCAAGGCGCATCCGTTCGCCTGCCTGTTCGCCGTAGGAAAGCGACCCCATGCCGGTCAGGATCGCGGTGATCCCGGCGGGTTCGTCCGCCAGCAGGGTTGTGCGGGCCTCGCCGCCCTCGGCCCATTGCGCGGCCATCCATTCAAGGTCCGAGACCAGCAGGTCGGTCGCCGCCTTGAGGTAATCGCCACGGCGGTCACAATTGCCGCCCGTGCAGGCATCGCCCTGCGCGTAATCGGTCCAGGGGCGGTTGCCTGCGCCCGGGGCATGGCCGTTCAGATCCTGCCCCCAAAGCAGGAATTCGATCGCGTGATAGCCGGTGGCCACATTGGCCTCGACCCCGTCGGCCTCGTGCAGCGTTTCTGCCAGCAGCGCCGGGGTGATTTCGGTCGCGTCCACGGTGGCGCCCGAAATGCTCAGCGCGGGCGAGGCGACGACGTTCAGCACCGCCAGCGCGTTTTCGTCGCTGGGGCCGCCATAGGTCATGTCGACATAGTCGATCAGGCCTTCGTCCAGCGGCCATGCGTTCACCTTGCCTTCCCAGTCGTCGACGATGGCATTGCCAAAACGAAAGACCTCGGATTGCTGATAGGGCACGCGGGCGGCGAGCCATGCGGTTTTCGCGGCCTGAAGGGTTTCGGCCGAGGGGGCGGCGATCAGGGCGTCAACCGCGGTTTGCAGGCGCTGGGCGGCGATCAGGCTGTCGCTATAGACCGCTTCGGCGATGTCGGCGTAGGTGTCCAGAACGTCGGCCTTGTTGACCTCGGCAAAGGCGGCGGTGCCCAGTGTCAGGGCCAGCACGCTGGTTGCGGCGGTCAGGGTTGTCTTGCGTTTCACTGTCTTTGGTCCTTTTGGCGTTTGCTAGTGCAGTGTTTTGTTATGGGGATGGGTGGGGGCCGTCCTGCGCGGGGCCATGGCGGTCATCCGGCGCAGGGCCAGCCCGAAATCCTCGGCCAGACCGGCCAGCATTCCGGCCATGTCGGGCCGCACCAGTGTCATGGCCAGCAGCTGGGCGTCTTCGCGCGCGCCTTCGCTGGCGTAGCCGATCAGCGTGGCGAAACAGCTTTCGTCGGCGCCAAGGCATTTGCAGGTCACATGGTGGCGCATCAGCGGGCGGCGGCCATGGCGGGCACAGAGATCGCAAAGCGATTCAAAGGCGCCAAGGGCCTGCCGTCCCTGTTCCGACCCAAGGTGGCGGGCAAAGTCGTTCCATACCTCGGCCCGGGCGGCAGCGCCGTCGTTCCACAGGCGCAGGTAGAGGACCGCGCCGGTTTCGACCGGACCAAGGTCCGACAGATGGCCGACGGGCGCACCGCCTCTCTGGACCATACCGCTCATTTCGTGAGGATCAGTTTGCCGGCGCGGGTGATGCGCAGGACATACAACTGGTCGGCCAGCCGGATGCGGGCAAGGTCTCCGCCCTCGGTCAGGTCGCGGGCGTCATAGACGGGCAGCGGCTCGGCGTCGGCGGTGTGTGGCAGGCTGTTCAGTCCCATGTCCGCCCCCCGGTCTTGCCTTCGAGCCGGTCGAACAGGCGTTCGATCTGGAACAGGGTTGAAAAGCCGATCGGGGCCGGCCGCCGGTCGCCTTCGCCCGGGGTCCGGTGATCTGCGGCGGTGTCGCTGGCGTTCAGCATCTTGGGTCTCCGCGTGCCGGATTGCAGGGTTGGCTTGGCCCGGATTCGACCGGGCTGGCTAGGATGGCTTTAAGCTGACTTTTTTAGTAGGGTTTGTCAATCCGACAAAAATAATCGGATTTTGCGGCGAGGTGTTCAGGAGGTGGGTAAAGCGGGGCTCAGGCGAAACGGTTCAGCCAATCGCGGGCCGGACGTTCGACAAGGTGATAGCCCAATACGGACCCTGCCAGCACCACCAGCCCGACAATGGGCCAGCCCGGCGCAGGGATCCCCAGCTTGGGCAGCAGGTCGTAACACAGCACGATTACAAAGACATGGATCATGTAGGTGGAATAGGAAATCTCGCCCAGGTAGACCATGACGCGGCTGTTGGTGGGCAACCATGCGGCGCGCGACAGGCAGGCCCCCGCCACGATCAGCAGGCAGAAGGGCAGCAGCAATTCATAGCCCGGATCGCTTTGCGCCACAATTACCGGCAGGGTCAGCACCCCCACCAGTCCGGCCCCCAGCGCGAGCGAAGGCGATACGCCGGGGGCCACCCGGCGCAGGATCATGCCCAGCACGAACAGCGGCAGGATACGCAGGGCCCCGAAATCCCATGTCAGGTGCAGAAAGGCGGTCTTGCCCAGCGATACCGCGAAAAGATGCACCGCCAGCGCGCTGGCCGCGAAGGCAAGGCATAGCAGCCACGTCGGATAGACCCGCACCGCCAGCAGCCCGAACAACAGGTAGGCAAAGAACTCGGCCGAAATCGTCCAGCTTGGCCCGTTCAGCACCAGCCCGTCCGTCACGGCCCAGGCATGTACCAGCAAAACCGAAGCAAGCGCGCCGTCATGGCCGTGGCCGCCCGCGACAGCCAGTGCAAGGAAAAGCAACAGCATCACAAGGTGCAGCGGATAGATCCGGGCCAGCCGTTTGACCATGAAACGGCGCAGCGAAAACCGACCCTCGGCAATCTGGCGTTCGTACACATGCAGGATGATGAAACCCGAGAGGATGAAAAAGAAATCCACCCCGCGGGCACCGTTTTCCACGATGTCCCAGAACAGACCGCCGTCCGCGCCCGTGCGGGCCTTGACGTGGAAAAGGAACACCCAGAAGGCCGCGAAAAAGCGAAAGGCGGTCAGGCTGCGCAGATCCGCCGCCAGCGCCGGGCCGGCGTGGCCTGCGCCCGGGGGCGCGAGGGGCGGGGCATCCTGAGTGGTCATCGGGTCGTCACCGGGTGGTTTGCCCGGTCACTGGGCCATGCGAAGATGGCAGGGCTTGGGCAGCAAGGCGCGTTTTCGATGGAATCGGCGCGGGCAGGGGTCACGCCGCAGGCAGCCAGACGCGGAACAGCGCGCCGCCCTCGGGCGCATTCCCGGCCGAAATCAGCCCGCCGGCACGTTGCACCAGCGTTTGCGAAATCGACAGACCCAGCCCGGTGCCTTCGCCCTGCTTGGTGGTGAAAAACGGATCAAAGACCGCCTCGGCCATGCCTTCGGACAGGCCCGGGCCGCTGTCCTGCACACTCAGGCAGACACCCGGCCGCCCGTTACGGGTTTCGGCCGACAGGCCAAGCGTCAGTTTCCCGTCATGTCCCATGGCTTGCAGCGCGTTCATGATCAGATTGATGATGACCTGCTGCATTTCGCCGGGGTCGGCGCGGACCTCGGGCGCGTCCTCCAGCCGGGTTTCCACGGTGATGGCGCTTTTCGACAGCACATGTTCCACCAGCAGCAGGCAATCCGAGACGAGCGGCGTCAGAGACACCACGTCCTCGTAGCCGTGAAACTCGCCGGGACGGGCGAATTGCAACAGCTTGCCCACCATGGCGGCAATGCGCGCCACTTGCCGGTCAACCAGATCCAGTTCGGTCCTGACCGGTTCGGCCCGAGCGCCCAGCGTTTCGCGGATCACGTCGACATTGCCCTGAATCACCGCCACGGGGTTGTTGATCTCATGCGCGACACCGGCGGTGATTTCACCGATCGAGGCCAGTTTCTCGTTCATCACCAACTGGCGATAGGTTTCTTCCAGCTTGGCATTGGCCTCGCGCAGTTCGGCGGTGCGTTCCTCGACCCGCTGGTTCAGTTCGTCCGCCCAAGCGCGCAGGCGGGCATCGCGGTCCTGCACCTGTCCCAGTAGGTCGTCCAGATGCGCCGCGACCTGACCGATTTCGTCCCGTGCGCCGACATCGCCATAACGCGCCGACAGGTCGCCGCGGCCCACCCGGCGCATGGTCTGGTTGATGCGCTCCAGCGGGGCAAAGATTCCGCGCGCCATGGTCAGGAACAGCGGGGCCGACAGCACCAGAACTCCGACGAAGGCGGCCAGCATCCACAGGACGGCGCGCCGCTTGGCCGCGGTAAACGGGGCCTCCAGAAAGCCGACGTAAAGCATTCCGACCCGCTCGCCAAAACTGTCGGTCAGCGGCAGATACCCCGAGATGTACCAGTCATTGACCACGAAAGCGCGGTCGAGCCACGTCTGCCCGTCGCCCAACACGGCCTGACGGACCACGGCAGACACCCGTGTGCCCAAGGCGCGCACATCTTCGAACAGCCGCACGTTGGTCGAGACCCGCACATCGTCAAGAAACAGCGTGGCGGTGCCCTGCCGTTCGCCGCCGGTGACGGCGTTGAGATAGACCAGCGCGTTGATCGTATCGATGAATTGCAGGTTGCGGTTCAAAAGAATCCCGCCGACCAGCACGCCGGTGTGGCCATCCAGCTGAACCGGGGCCGCCGAATGCACCACCATGCCGCGATCCTCGGCGGTGCGTTCGGTGGGAACGGCGGCCTCTGTCTCGATCAGGGGAATGCGGGCGATGGTATCCAGACGCCCCGGAAAGGCCGCAAGATCCTGACCCGAGAAGATGTCGATCTCGGTGGCTGGCGTGCCGTTCAGCCCGGCCACGATCACTGGCCAGCGCGAGGGATCGCCAAGCGCGGCCTCTTCGGGCAGGTAATAGAGGAAATCCAGCGCCAGAACCTCGCGTTTTTCCGCGAGATAGCTGTTCAGCAGGTGCGGCGCGCCGTCCAGCACACGGCCGAACTCGGCGCTTTCCGACACCCCGCGCAGCTCCTCTCCCGTGGTCTCCATGATCCGCGCAAGATATTGTTCGGCAATGCGCAGGTCGGATTCCACGTTTCCGATCAGCAGCGCGTCGTAATCGGCGGTCCAGCGCGTCATGCCAAGGATCAGCAAGAGCGGCATGAGCACCGTCAAGGGGGCCAGCGCCAGCACCAGCAGGCGCAGGCGCACCGAGGGCGCGCGCCGCAGCGCCCGCCGGGCCCGATCAGTCGTCGAGCGACCCATGGATCGCGAATTGCTCAAGCCCGGCGGCCTGTGCCTCGATCACGCGGAAAGCCTCGCGCACGCCAGAGTCGGTCAGTTCGCGCGCGACGGTCAGCAGGGTATTGGCGGGGTGATCCTCGCAAAGATCGGCCATGTGCGAGATCTCTTCGGCGGCGACCGGGCGGGCGGCCTCGACCGAGGGCGCACCGTAATAGGTGACGAAATGCCGGGCCAGAAGGTCGGTCAGGGTTTCGACTTCGGCGGGTTCCGCTTCGGTCACGGCGACAAAGGTCACACGTCCGCCGGTTTCCAGCCCCAGCCAACCGTTGGCAAAGGCCTGGCGGGCCTTGCCGGCAAGGTCGCCCTCGGTCCAGTTGGAAAACTCGAACCCGCCCGATATGCACCATTCGCCGGTGCGGGCCGGGCTGGCAAAGACGTTCATGTCGCTTTCGTCGAAATGGATGGCGCGAGCCAGTTTCATGGCGCTTCCTCCAGCAGGTGGGTCAGCGGGATAAGATGGGTTGTCTCGGCATCGCGCAGCAGCATGCCAAAGTCTTCGTCGACACCAAGGAATGTGCCGGACCAGCCGTCCTGCACCACGGTTTCGCCCAGTCCGTGGGCCAATCCGCGCCATTCGGTATGCAGCGGTTTCGCGCCTTCGGATTCCCAACGCGCGATCCAGTTCAGCGTGTGCCGCGCCCATGCTTCGATCAACCGTTCGGGTTGTACGTCTGCGCAGCCTTCTTCGTACAGCGCGGTCTGGTCGGGTACGTCGCCGGGCACCGAGGCCAGCGTCAGCGGCAGGTCAAAGCCCACCACCAGCCAGTCGGGCACGTCGGATTCCTCCTGCGCCGAGGCACAGGAACGGAAGGCACCGCAGGCCGCGCCGTTGATCAGGATGCCCCCGGCCCATGCAAGGTGAACCGCTACCTCGGGCGGGGCCAGCGCGCCAAGCGCGTTCTGAAAACCCACGCCGCAGAGGGGCAGCATGGTCATCGCCTTGGCCAGCGGGACCTCGGGCGTCATCACCAGAGCCGCGCCCATGCGGTCGGCGGCAACGCGGTAACAGACCAGTCCCGCGTCACAGCCCCGGATGGCGCGCATCACCGCGCCATCGAAGGGATCGCCGCCCACCTCTTCGCCGCTCATGGCGGGGGGGAAGGTCAGCGGTTCGGCGATCTTGCTCATGCGACGCCTCGTGCCACCAGCGCGCTTGCGACGGCGTGGAAGGCCTGTGCCTGCGGGCTGTCCGGTTGGCTGGTGACGATGGGCGCACCACCGTCCGAGGCAAGCCGGATCTGAAGATCCAGCGGCACTTCGGCCAACAGGGGAACACCCAGCTTGGCGGCCTCGGCGGCGACACCGCCGTGCCCAAAGACATGTTCCTCATGTCCGCAGTTGGAACAGATATGCGTGCTCATGTTTTCGATCATACCAAGGATCGGGACATTTAGCTGCCTGAACATGTCGATGCCCTTGCGCGCGTCCAGCAAGGCCACGTCCTGCGGTGTGCTGACCACGATGGCGCCGTCCACATGGGCCTTTTGCGACAGGGTCATCTGCACGTCGCCAGTGCCCGGCGGCAGATCGACCAGCAGCACGTCCAGTGCGCCCCATTGCACCTGCATCATCATCTGTTGCAGCGCGCCCATCAACATCGGCCCGCGCCAGACCACGGCCTGATCCTCATTCGTCATCAGGCCGATGGACATCATGGTGACGCCGTGATTGCGCAGCGGCAGGATGGTCTTGCCGTCGGGCGAGGCGGGCCGACCGGACACGCCCAGCATACGCGGCTGCGAGGGCCCGTAGACATCGGCATCCAATAGGCCCACGCGGCGGCCCTGCGCGGCCAGCGCGCAGGCAAGGTTCGACGATACGGTCGATTTGCCAACACCGCCCTTGCCGCTGGCGATGGCGATGATGTGATCCACGCCGGGGATCTTCTGTGGTCCCTGCGGTTCGGCCTTTTTCTTCATGCCAAGGTCTGGCGGGGCCTTTTCCGAATGGCCGGTCAGCACGATGGCAACCTTTTCGACGCCATCCAATGCGCCCAGTTTCGCCTCGGCCTCGGCCTTGACGGCCTCATAGGCCTTGGCGTGCTGCGGGGCGATTTCCATGACAAAACGAACGGTGCCGCCATCCACGTTCAAGGCCCGCATGACGCCGCTGGCGACGATGTCGCTGCCGGCCACCGGGTCCTTGATCGCCTTCAGCGCCTCCAGAACGGTTTCGCGCCCGATGGTCATCTGGCTCATTCCTGTCCCTTGATCTCGCCGGTGATCTCATGGGTCAGACCCAGTTCGGGGATCGTGACCACCGCTTTGACCTCATAGCTCTTGCCGGCGGTTTCCGCACCGCGCATCGCCTCTTCGATGGCCTGCTGCGAGGTCACGCCGACCTGCTTCAGAAACTTGCGCATCGACATGTTGAAATCGTCGCTCATGGTCTGGTTCCTTTCATTTGACCTTTGGCGGGGCGGGGGCCTAGCATGACCCGATGACCCTGCGCCTTTCGTTCATCTCTTGCGGACTGGCCATCGGCCTGTCGCTTGTTCCCCTGTCGCTTGCCGCCCAGGATGGCCCGCGTCCGGTGCAATTGCACGCGCCGCAGGCCTTGGTTGACACCGGCCTGCTGAAACATATCCTGCCGCGCTTCACGCTCAAGACGCGCGTTCGCGTCACGCTTGTCGATGACCCGTCCAAGGCGGATATCACGCTGGGCGAGACGGGCAAGCCGCTCTTTGCCGGGCCAAGGGCGGTCTGGCACATGTCGGTTGCCTCGCCCGACCACGCGGGGACCGGCCGACTCGCGGACTGGCTGCTCTCGGAGGTGGGGGCCAATACCGTGGCCAGCTTTGCGCCCGAGGGCACCGCGCTGTTCGGTCCGCCCCCTGAGGTCGAGGCGGTTGTCGAGGCGGTCGAGATCGACGGCGACGCCAAGCTGGGGCACAGGATCAGCCGCGCCAAATGCATCCGTTGCCACGTCATCGACGAGGCGACGCGCGGCTTTGGCATCGGATCGACCCCCAGTTTCATGGTGCTGCGCGCGCTTCCCGACTGGGAAGAGCGGTTCTATGCCTTTTACGTGCTGAACCCGCACCCGGCCTTTACCGTGGTGGACGGGTTGACCTTGCCCTTTCCTGAAAACCGCCCGTCGCCCATCGCGCCGGTCCGGATGACACTGGAAGAGGTCGAGGCCATCGTGGCCTATGTCGCGGCCTTGCAGGCCGCCGACCTCGGCGCGCCGTTGCAGCATCAATAGGCTGGGGCCGGACCCGGTCAATGATCGCGCCGCTTTGACAGGTAGTCGTCGGTCGTGCGCACCTTGGGCCGGTCGCCCACGGCAAAGGGGTTGTCCGCGGCACCCATCTGCGCCTTGACGCGGCAATCGTCGCACATCTGGATCATGCGCAGCTTGCTTTCGTCCTGAAACATGGCGTGGCCGGTCAGTTTTTCGGTGATCCGTTCGATGGTGGATTTCGACCCGAAGAGCGTTCCGCAGTCGACACAGGCAAAGGGTTCTTCCTCGTTCAGAACCTGCTGCGACAGGGCCGTTTCGGTCAGGTCGAGACGAGGTTCGAGGCTGATCGCCTTTTCCGGGCAGATGGTCGCGCAGATGCCGCATTGCAGGCAGGCGTCCTCTTGGAAACGCAGTTGCGGCAGGTCCGGGTTGTCGCCAAGCGCGCCCGAGGGGCAGAGCGACACGCAGGACAGGCAGAGCGTGCAGGCATCCGTGTCCACCAGCACGGCCCCATAAGGCGCGCCTGCGGGCAGGGGCAGCGTTGCCTCTGCCCCGTGCAGGGCGCGGGCGGCCTGACGCGTGACCTGTCGCCGGGTGCCCAGAGGGCGCACGGGCTGGGCCACCGGGGCAGGGGCCGTTTCATCGTACAGCGCGTCTGACATGGCATCCGGGTCGGTCGTGTCCAACAGCACCACGCGCGCCGCGCCTCCGATGGCAGAGGCCAGCGCCAGTTGCGCGGCCAGCGCGTCGCGGTCGGTGGCCGGGCCGGGCAGCAACGTGACCGAAGCGAAACCAGCCGCCAGCGCCGCCACCGCCTCGGCATGGCCAAATGCGCCAAGGGCGGGCAGCTCCATCGGGATCACGTCGCGCGGCAAGCCGCGCCCGTGCCGGGCCGACAGGCGCAGCATCTCGGCCCCGTGGCTGTCATGCACCAGCAGGCGCGGCGCGGTGCCGCCCGCGTCAAGGTAGGCCTTGGCCAATGTCTGTACCCGGCGCAGCGTGTGATCCACCGGCGGTGCGTCATAGCTGATCGCGCCCGAGGGGCAGACCGCCGAACAGGCACCACAGCCCGCACAGATCATCGGGTCCACCGTCACGTGGTCGCCATCCGGCGAGATCGCCCCGGTGGGGCAAAGGTCCAGACAACGCGAACAGCCGGTCTGACCGGCGCGGGAATGCGCACAAAGCAGGGCCTCGGTCCGCACGTAAAGCGGCTTTTCGAAAGTGCCTACAAGGTGTGAGGCCGCCATGACCGCCGCCGCCACGGCAGGCGCGTGGCCCGGTTCGGCGCGCAAATAGCCTTCGCGCTTTTCATGTGCCGGGAACAGCGGGGGCCCTCCGCGCAGGTCGAGGATCACATCGCAATCCGAAACCCCGCCGTCGCGCGGTTCGGTCAGGGTCAGCGCGCCGCGCCCGCCGGGCTCGACTTGCCGCAAGGCGTCGATGGTCACCTTGAACTGACCCAGCGCGCCTTGCGCCTGCCGCAGCCGGCCGGTGATGACGTCAAAGGCGCGGCTGTCCGGCACGTCGGCCCCTTCGGGCAACAGCACTGTGACGCCTAGGTGTGGGGCAAGCTGTTCGGCGGCGGGCAGGGCGATTTCGGGTGCGCCAAGGATCAGGCACAGCCCTTCCGAGATCACATCCACCGTCTTTTCCGGGGCCGCCGGCAGCAGCCCCTCGGCGATCAGGGCGGACATTTTGGGTACTGCCGAGGCGGTATCGGCGCTCCACCCGGCGCGGTCGCGCAGATCCATTACCGGCGGGGCGGGCAGGCCCATTTCCTCGGCAAGGGCCTCGAAGACGCGCGACTCCTGTGAGCAGCAAAAAATTGTGTCACCCTGTTCAAGGGCCGCCGCGGCGCGGTCGATCTGCCGGGTGCAGAGGGCTGAACAGGGGGGCAGGACCTCTAGGCCGGTGGTGTCGGACAGGGCCTGCGACTCGATCTGCTGTGTGCCAAGACAGTCACATGTTATCAACGACTTGACCATGGTTTCGCCCTTCCTTCAAAGCCCGGTTGACGACGCCCGTTCGGCGTCATGCGGGCAAAGCCTAGCCACGATTCGCCGCCCTTCACAACCGGATAACGAGGTCCCGGATCGGACCAGCGGGGCGTAAATTTCAATGCTGCAATGCGGCTGATTCGGTGGCAGGTGCAGCACGGCTTTTCCAATAAAAATAGTCAGGTTGGACAATTCGTCCGAGGCCGCGCAGCGCCCTGTCGTGACCTGCCCAAAATGTCCGATCCGGACCTTGAATGCCGTCGTATGCCGTTTTTCGCTTTCGTCCCGGGGCCCTGCTGTCGCTTAATCCACGAAAGGAGAGACACTGTGATCCATAACCCGAAGGCGTACCGGACCGTGCCGCTAGGCATCGTGATGCGGCGGGCCCCTGGCGTGACGCGCTGGGCCAAATGGGTATGGACGGCCTCGGCCGTGCTGCCGGGGGCCGGACCTGCCGACTGGCGCGTGATGCGATCCGAAGACGAGGTCACCGAGTACCACGCCGCCACGTACCCGATGGAATTGCACGGGGCCGACACCGAGGCCTACCTGCACGAGTTGAGCGCGCAGGTGCCCAGTGTCTACGTGATCCTGCGTGAAGAAGGTGAGGGGGACTGCCCCTTGCAGGTGCTGACTGTCACCGCCTCGCCCTACGAGGCACAGGACTACGCCGACAGTGGCGAAGAGATCATCGAAAAGGTGCCGATGCCGCCAGCGCTCTTTGCCATGGTGGCCGACTTCGTCGAGGCCTTCCACGAGGAGCAGGTCTTTATCAAGCGCAAGCGCGACAAGAAGCGCATCGACCTTGAACAGGATGGTGTGGGCGATCCGCGCATCGGCAAGCTGGAGGACGTCTATGCCTCGCCCGCGCAACAGCGGAGGCGGATGCATTGAGCGACACGCGCGGGAATTTCTGGTCGCGCCGGCGCGCGGCGGTCGCGGCAGAGCAACAGGCCGAAGCGCTGGCGCAGGTTGCCGAGGCGCGCGCAGCCGAGGCCGCGGCCATCGAAGAACAGAGCGATGACGAGGTTCTTGAGGAGCTTGGCCTGCCCGCGCCGGAGGACATGACGGATCCGGCGCAGGTGCAGGAACTGCTGCGTTCGGTGGTGCCACAACGCCTGCGGACCCGCGCGCTGCGCCGCCTTTGGCGGCTGAACCCGGTGCTGGCGAATGTGGACGGTCTGGTCGATTACGGTGAGGATTTCACCGATGCGGCGCTGGCGGTCGAGAAGCTGCAAACCGTTTATCAGGTTGGCAAGGGCATGTTCGACAAGGCCGCTGAACAGGCCGAAGCCGAGGCGCGCGCTGCTGCTGCCCGGGACGCAGAACCCCCCGAGGCGGAGGCCTCAGAGGCGGAAGGCACCGCGCAGACCGCCGATGAGGCCCCGGATCAAGTCCGGGGCGCGCCCCCCGATACGGCAGATCCCGGCGCAGCGGGACCTGCCCCGGCCCCCGAGCCGGGGCCTTTGGCCGAGATCGGCGCGCCGACCGAACCAGAGGCCCCCGCCTCCGCATCGCGCCGGATGCGCTTTCGCTTTGAGACCGCCACATGACGACGGACAAGGACCAGATGACCAATACAGCCGAGACCCGCCAGATCGCCGAAGAGGACCGCCTGCGCGCCGATCTCTATAATTTCCTCGGGCTGCTGCTATCGGGGCCGCCGGACGAGATGCTGCTGGCGCAGACGGCGGGGCTTTCTGGCGATGATACCGAGATGGGGCAGGCCATCGGTACGCTGGCCAAGTTGGGCAAGGTCAGCAAACCCAAGACGGTGAGCAGCGAGTACAACAAGCTGTTCATCGGGCTGGGCCGGGGCGAACTGTTGCCCTATGCCAGCTATTATCTCACCGGTTTCCTGAACGAAAAGCCGCTGGCCGTCCTGCGGCAGGACATGGCGCGGCAAGGGTTGGAACGGGCGGACAACGTCTTTGAACCCGAGGACAACATCGCCAGTCTGATGGAGATGACGGGCGCGATGATCGTGGGCCGTTTTGGCGCGCCCGCCAGCCTCGAAACGCAGAAACAGTTCTTCAACAAGCACATCGGTCCCTGGGCCGGGCATTTCTTCTCGGATCTCGAAACCGCCAAGAACTCGGTCTTCTACGCCCCGGTCGGCACCGTCGGGCGGCTGTTCATGGAGATCGAGGCCGAGGCCTTCCGCATGAGCGCCCGGTGATCCGTGTTTCGCAGGGTGGGCGCCCCGGCGCGCACCTGTCCCCGGGAGGAGCGATCCTCCCTCAACCCGTGAAAGGAGAGACTTTCATGACCCAGGAAACCCAGGCTTCGCGCCGGACTTTCCTCAAGCTGGCAAGCGTATCGGCCCCTGCGGCCGCTGTGGCCATCGCCAGCGGCACCGCCGCCGAAGCCGGCCCGGCGGAGCCCGACCTGACATCGGAAAAGATGCAGGACACCGCGCACACCCGCGCCTTTTACGAGACCGCGCGCTTCTGAAGCGCGCCGCAGCGCCCGGAATTTCCGGACGAGGCATCCAACGGCCAAAGGCGACTGGTTGCGTGACGCCCGACTGCCCAAGGCCATCGTCACAGTCCTGCGCCCGTCAAACAGGCGCGTCAGGGAGAGAGAACCATGCTTAGGAAAAAGACCAACGGGGTTGCGCGACGCCCCCAGCGGACAAGTATCCTTTCCGAGGCCGCCAATGCCTCGGTTGACCGCCGCGCGTTCCTGCGCGGCTCTGGTCTGGCCATCGGTGGCATCGCCGCCATTGCCGCCACCGGCGGCACCGTGAAACCGGCCAGCGCCGCCTCTGCCGCCGCCCTTGGCGCGGTCGAGCTCAAGAAATCAGTCTGCACCCATTGTTCTGTGGGCTGCACCGTGGTTGCCGAAGTCAGCGATGGCGTCTGGATCGGGCAGGAGCCCGGTTGGGACAGCCCGTTCAACCTGGGCGCCCATTGCGCCAAGGGGGCCTCGGTCCGCGAACACGCCCATGGCGAACGCCGCCTGAAGTACCCGATGAAGAAAGAGAACGGCGAATGGGTCCGTATCTCGTGGGAGCAGGCGATCACCGAGATCGGTGACGGCATGATGAAGATCCGCGACGAAAGCGGACCTGACTCCGTTTACTGGCTGGGTTCGGCGAAGCATAACAACGAACAGGCCTACCTGTTCCGCAAGTTCGCTGCCTACTGGGGTACGAACAACGTCGACCACCAGGCCCGGATCTGTCACTCGACCACCGTTGCGGGTGTTGCGAACACATGGGGCTACGGCGCCATGACCAACAGCTACAACGACATGCACAACTCCAAGGCCATCTTTATCATCGGTGGCAACCCGGCCGAGGCGCACCCCGTCTCGCTCCTGCACGTGTTGCGCGCCAAGGAGATGAACAACGCCCCGCTGATCGTCTGCGATCCGCGCTTTACCCGTACCGCGGCCCATGCCGATGAATATGTCCGCTTCCGTCCGGGCACCGATGTTGCGCTGGTCTGGGGTATTCTCTGGCACATCTTCGAGAACGGCTGGGAGGACAAGGAGTTCATCCGCACCCGTGTCTGGGGCATGGACCAGATCAAGGAAGAAGTGGCCAAGTGGACGCCCGAAGAGGTCGAGCGTGTCACCGGCACTCCCGGCAGCCAGCTGCGCCGCGTGGCGCGCACCATGGCCAACAACCGTCCCGGCACGGTGATCTGGTGCATGGGTGGCACGCAGCACACCAACGGCAACAACAACACCCGTGCCTACTGCATCCTGCAACTGGCGCTGGGCAACATGGGCACCTCTGGCGGCGGCACCAACATCTTCCGCGGCCACGACAACGTGCAGGGGGCAACCGACCTTGGCGTGCTGTCGCACACGCTGCCCGGCTACTATGGCCTTGCCAAAGGGTCCTGGCAGCACTGGGCGCGCGTCTGGGACGAGGATTTCGACTGGCTTGAAGGTCAGTTCGCCAAGACCACCGGTGCCGACGGCAAGGAAAAGAACCTGATGTTCGAGACCGGCATCCCGGTGTCGCGCTGGATCGACGGTGTTCTTGAAGACCCTGCCAACATGGACAACCCGGACAAGGTCCGCGCCATGGTCCTGTGGGGGCATGCGCCGAACTCTCAGACCCGTATGGTCGAGATGAAAAAGGCGATGGAGATGCTGGACATGCTGGTCGTGATCGACCCGTTCCCCACCGTCTCTGCCGTGCTGCATGACCGCGAGGATGGCGTCTACCTGCTTCCGGCGTCGACCCAGTTCGAAACCTATGGGTCGGTCACGGCATCCAACCGTTCGATCCAGTGGCGTCAGCAGGTGGTCAAGCCGCTGTTCGAATCCAAGCCCGATCACGAGATCATCGGCCTGTTCGCGCAGAAATTCGGCTTTCACGACCGGTTGTTCCGCAACATCGCGTTGGAAGATGACGGCATCACGCCGAACATCGAAGACACGCTGCGCGAGATCAACCGGGGCATGTGGACCGTGGGCTATACCGGCCAGTCGCCGGAACGCATCAAGCTGCACATGGAAAACCAGCACACCTTCGACCGTACCACGCTGCAAGCCGTGGGTGGCCCGGCGGATGGCGATTACTACGGTATGCCGTGGCCATGCTGGGGCACTGCGGACATGAAGCACCCGGGCACGCCGAACCTCTACGACATGTCCAAGCCTGTTGCCGAGGGCGGCCTGACCTTCCGCGCCCGTTTCGGGGTGGAACGCAATGGCGACAACCTTCTGGCGGACGGCGTCTATTCGGTGGGTTCGGAGATCCAGGACGGATACCCGGAATTCACCATGCAGATGCTCATGGATCTTGGCTGGGACGGTGACCTGACCGAGGAAGAGCGCGCCGTGATCGACGGTGTCGCCGGGCCCAAGACCAATTGGAAAACCGACCTTTCGGGCGGCATCCAGCGGGTTGCGATCAAACATGGCTGCGCCCCCTTCGGCAACGCCAAGGCCCGTGCGGTTGTCTGGACCTTCCCGGACCCGGTGCCGATCCACCGCGAACCGCTGTACACCAACCGTCGCGACCTTGTGGCCGATTATCCGACCTACGAGGACCGCAAGTTCTATCGTCTGCCGACCATGTATGCGTCGATCCAGAAGCAGGACTTCAGCCAGGATTACCCGATCATCCTCACCTCCGGCCGTCTGGTCGAATACGAGGGCGGCGGGGACGAAACCCGGTCGAACCCATGGCTTGCGGAACTTCAGCAGACCATGTTCGTCGAGGTGAACCCGCGCGACGCCAACAACCTTGGCATCCGTGACGGTGCAGATGTCTGGGTCGAAGGCCCGGAAGGCGGCAAGGTCAAGGTCATGGCCATGGTCACACCACGGGTCGGCGAAGGCGTTGCCTTCATGCCGTTCCACTTTGGCGGTCATTTCCAGGGCGAGGACCAGCGGTCCAAGTACCCGGATGGCGCGGACCCCTACGTTCTGGGCGAAAGCACCAACACCGCACAGACCTACGGCTACGACTCGGTCACCCAGATGCAGGAGACGAAATGTACTCTCTGCAAGATCACCGCAGCGTAAGGAGAAACAGACATGGCACGATCCAAATTCCTCTGTGACGCCGAGCGCTGCATCGAATGCAACGCCTGTGTCACGGCTTGCAAGAACGAGCACGAGGTGCCGTGGGGGATCAACCGCCGACGGGTGGTGACGATCCAGGACGGCTCTCCGGGTGAACGGTCGATCTCGGTCGCCTGCATGCACTGTTCGGATGCGCCCTGCATGGCCGTCTGCCCGGTGGATTGCTTCTACCAGACCGAAGAAGGCGTGGTCCTGCACTCCAAGGATCTTTGCATCGGTTGCGGCTATTGCTTCTATGCGTGCCCCTTCGGCGCGCCGCAGTTCCCGCAGGCGGGCAACTTCGGTTCGCGCGGCAAGATGGACAAATGCACCTTCTGCGCCGGTGGCCCGGAAGAAACGCATTCCACCGCCGAGTTCGCCAAATACGGGCGCAACCGGATCGCCGAGGGCAAACTGCCCATCTGCGCCGAAATGTGCTCGACCAAGGCGCTGCTGGCCGGTGACGGCGACGTTGTCTCGGCCATCTACCGCGAACGCGTCGTAGCGCGCGGCTTTGGCTCGGGCGCCTGGGGTTGGGGCACCGCCTACGACCAGAAAGGCGGCTGAGCCCGCTGGGCGGGGCCTTGTCCCGCCCTATCCTTTTTCATCAGGGCAGGGGCCCGGCATGTCCGGGCCTCTCGCCGATGCAGCTTCATGACGCCTTGGGTATTCGGTGCCGCGCTTTCGGACGCCGTGCCCCCGGCGTGACTCTTCGACGGGGACAGTCATGTCAAAACGATCCAGCGGTTTCGGTTGGTTCATGGTTCTGGTGGCCGCGCTTGCGGCGCTTGCCTTCTTCTTCAAGCCGCCCGCCGTGTCGGGCCCCGATCCGGATGTGCTGGCCGAGGCGCGCAAGGCCACCGGCGGCGCGCAGACATTGGAAGACATCCTTGCACGCCAGCGTGGCGAGAAGGTTGATCTCAGTTTCCGGCGCGAATTCGGCGCCCCCGAGGCGGCCGCAGGCCTGCCCGGACAGCTTGGCCCGGTGGGCGGTGCCTCTGATCCTGACCTCTGGCGCGCGCTGCGCTATGATGCGGCGGACATCAAGGTTTCTGCCGGTGGCGAGGTCGCAAAGGTGCTGGTGCAGGACGGCGGTATGAGTTGGTACAGCTTCCGCAAGAATACCTTGGCACCCTATGGCGGCTGGCTGCTGCTGGGCACCATCGGCGCCTTGGTGCTGTTCTTCCTGTTCCGTGGCCGGATCAGGGTCGACGAACCCATGACGGGCCGCACGGTGACTCGCTTTCAGGCGATCGAACGGTTTGCCCATTGGCTATTGGCGGGGTCTTTCGTGCTGTTGGGCCTCAGCGGGCTGCTGGTGCTTTTCGGCCGGTTCGTGATCCTGCCGACACTGGGGCCAGAGGTGAACTCACAACTGCTGATCGCGTCGAAATTCATTCACAACAACCTTGCGTGGCCCTTCATGCTGGGCCTGACGATGGTGTTCGTCATGTGGGTCTGGCACAATATTCCCGACCGCACCGACATCACCTGGTTCAAGCAGGCGGGCGGCATCATCGGCAAGAACCACCCCCCGGCCAAGAAGTTCAACGGCGGTCAGAAGATCATCTTCTGGTCGGTCATCCTGCTGGGTGTGTCGATCTCGCTTTCGGGGCTTTCGCTGTTGTTTCCCTTTGAATTGCCGCTGTTTGCCAAGACCTTTGCGATCCTGAACGACACCGGCCTGCCGCAGTGGATCGGATTCGGCGTGCTGCCGACCGATCTTGCACCGCAAGAGGAAATGCAGCTGGCGCAGGCATGGCACGCCATCGTGGCCTTCCTGTTCATGGCCATCATCATCGCGCATATCTACATCGGCTCGATCGGGATGGAGGGCGCGTTCGACGCCATGGGCTCGGGCGAGGTCGACGAGGCATGGGCGCATCAGCACCACTCGATCTGGCTGGACGAGGTCAAGGCGCGCGACGCCAAGGCTGGCAAGACCCCGGATGCCGGGGCCACCCCGGCGGAATGATGCGGGCCGCCGCGCTCCTCTTGTTCCTTGGGCTGCTGGTGCCGCCCGCATCGGCGGAGGAGTTCACCACGCTCAAGGGCCATGGCGGCCCGATCATGGCGCTGGCCATCGCACCGGGGGGGGCGGTGACCAGCGCCAGTTTCGACAACTCGCTGGGGCTGTGGTCCGGGCGGCAGGCCGATTGGCTGGAAGGTCATGACGCTGCGGTAACGGCGCTGACATGGGGCGCGGGCGGTGCGCTGGTGTCCGGGGGGGACGATTTCGCCGTCCGGCAATGGCAACCAGTCAAACGGTTGCTGGGGCGGCACAAGGGCAAGGTCACATCGCTTGCCGTCTCGCCTGACGGCGGTTTTGTCGCCAGCGGCAGTTGGGACGGAAGCATCCGCCTGTGGCCGCTGATCCCGGCAGGACGCGAGGGCGAACTGGCCTATCCCGGAGCGGGCGTGAACGCGCTCGGCTTTTCCGCGGATGGACGCCATCTGTACGCGGCGACCTCCAAGGGGGTGCTGTGGCAATACGACCTGCAAAAGGGGGGCGCACCGCTGCCTCTGGTCGAACATGGATTTGGCATCAACCGGCTGAGCGTCGGGGACGGCTGGATCGCCTATGGTGCGGTGGATGGCGGCACACGGGTGATCGACGCAGAGACCGGCGCGCAGATCGCGGATTTCACGCTGGACCGGCGACCGATCCTTGCGCTGGCATGGCACGCGCCCACGGGGCAACTGGCCGTGGGGGATGGGCATGGCTACATCATGATGGTGGACACAGGGGCGTGGCGCATCACCCGCGACTTCCGCGCGATGCGGCACGGGCCGGTCTGGGCGCTGGCTTTTTCGCCGGATGGGCAGACGATCTATGCCGGTGGGCTGGACGATGTGGTTTATGCTTGGCCTGTTGCGCTGCTGGATGAACTGGACGCGCCCGACGGTTCGGGCCAGCGCAGCTTTCTGCGAGACCCGGCCACCATGTCGAACGGCGAACGCCAGTTCATGCGCAAATGTTCGATCTGCCATGCACTGACAAAGGGCCCGTCGCGCCGTGCCGGGCCGACCCTGTTCGGTGTCTTTGGCCGCAAGGCAGGCAGCTTGCCCGGATACGGTTACTCGGACACGCTGAAATCGGCGGAATTCACATGGACGGATCAGACCATTGATGCGCTTTTCGACGAGGGGCCTGATCATTACATACCGGGATCAAAGATGCCGATGCAGGTGATCGCCCAGCCCTCGGACAGGGCGGATCTGATCGCCTTCCTCAAATCTGCAACGCAAGGAGACACGAAATGAAAGCCATGCTCGCGGGGTTTACCGCGATGATCCTGCTGGCCGTCGGCGCCTGGTACGGACTGAACGAACTGGGCTTTTCGTCGGCGGACCGCAACAGCGGTGCCAATGTCCGGCTCGACTGAGCCGCGGCACCGGGTAGACTGACCTTCATGACACCACTGGACGACTACGGTCAGACCCTCGCGGGCGCTTCGGTGCTTGTGGTGGATGACGAACCGGGGATGCGTAATTTCCTGGCCAAAACGCTTGGGCCGCGCGTGCGCCGCGTGGCCGAGGCCGGCTCGGCCCGTGAGGCGACCGAACGGTTGGACGAGGCACAGTTCGACGTGATCGTGGTCGACAACAAGATGCCGGGCGGATCCGGCATAGACTGGGTGACGGAACAGCGCCGCAAGGGGCTGTATTCCGAAACCGTGCTGATCACGGCCTATGCGGATCTGGAAACAGCCATCGCCGCGTTGCGCGCCGGTGTCAGCGATTTTGTCCTGAAACCCTTTCGCGCCAATCAACTGGTCGGTGCCGTGGCCCGGACGCTGGACCGCGGCGCCTTGCGGCGGGACAACCGGCTGCTGCGTCATGCGTTGGGGGCCGAAGGAGAAACCCGCCTTCTGGGACGTTCAGCGCCGATGCAGGCGGTGCGGGCCATGCTGGAAAAGCTGGCGCCGCTGCCGACACCGGTGCTGTTCACTGGCGCAACCGGCACGGGCAAGGAGCTGGCGGCCCGCACCCTGCACCAGATGGGCGGGCGGTCTGACCGGCCTTTCGTTGCCGTCAACTGTGCGGCCATTGCACCGGACCGCATCGCCGCCGAACTGTTTGGCGAGGTCGAAGGCGACCGCCTGCGCCCCGGTCTGTTCATGCTGGCCGATGGCGGAACGCTCTTCCTCGACGAGGTGGCGCAGATGTCGGAAACCCTGCAAGCCGCGCTACTGCGCGTGCTGGAAGATCAGCGCGTGCGCCCCATCGGGGCCGAACGCGAGATGCCGCTGAACCTGCGCCTGACCTTTGCGACCAACACGGATCTGGACAAGGCAGTGGCCGAAGGACGGTTCCGTGCCGACCTGTATCACCGCATCAATATCCTGCGGATCGAGATGCCGCCGTTGCGCGAACGATCCGAGGATATTGTCGAACTGGCGGCGCTGTTCATCGGGCATTTTTCGACGGCACTGGGGCTTCCGGCGCTGAAACTGGACGATGAAACGTTGATGAAGCTTAGCCGCTATCCGTGGCCGGGCAATGTGCGCGAACTGCGCAATCTCGTGGAACGGTCCATAATCCTTGGAAATTTCCCGGATGAATTCGCAGGCAGCGGATCCGTGACCGGGGTGCAGGCGATCGAAAACCTCGATCTTGTGATGCAGCGCCACATTATGCACGTGCTGGAGCTGTCGGGGGGCAATCGCGCCGAGGCGGCAAGGCGATTGGGGGTTTCGCGCAAGACCGTGGATCGCAAAGTGGCCAGCTGGGGGGAGTGACCCCGCGCGGTGCCTTTCCGTGCCCGATCCTAAATTGTGCATAATCATGTATTTTTTTCGGGCAGGGCGGGTCAGTTTGACCCACCTCTTGCCACATGTTTTTGCAAAAAGGGTCATTCTGTCCCGCAATTTCACTTGCGAACAGCGGGCTGCATTTCATACCCTGCCACCAGGGAGGGGCCTTGGTCCCGGAAATTTTGCATAAGGGTGCAGGGATCGAATGGGGGAAGCACTGGGCGTTGCGATGATGCTCGTCCTCTCGGGCGATGCCGACCTGCTTGAGATCGTGGGTCTGTCGCTGCGCGTCAGCCTGTCGGCGACGCTGGCAGCCTGTGCCATCGGTCTGCCGCTGGGCGCATTGATCGCGACCACGCGCTTTGCCGGGCGGGGGGCGGTTCTGGTCCTCATGAATGCGCTGATGGGACTGCCGCCGGTGGTGGTGGGGCTGATCGTTTATCTGCACCTGTCGCGCGCCGGTCCGCTGGGCTTTCTGAGCCTGCTTTATACGCCCACGGCGATGATCATCGCTCAGACCATCTTGATTGCCCCGATCGTTGCCGCCCTGTCGCGGCAGGTTATCGAAGACATGCATGCCGAATATGCCGATCACTTCCGCTCGCTCTGCCTGAGCGCGCGTCAGACCGTACAGGCGTTGCTGTGGGACGCGCGTTATGCGCTGATGACCGTTGCACTGGCCGGGTTTGGCCGTGCCGTGGCCGAGGTGGGCGCGGTCATGATCGTCGGCGGCAATATCGACCATCTGACCCGGGTCATGACCACCGCCATCGCGCTGGAGACATCCAAGGGCGACCTGCCGCTGGCGCTGGGGTTGGGCATCGTGCTGATGATCATCGCCCTTGGCGTCAATGCCCTTGTGTACAGCCTGCGCCTGACCGCCACGAGACAAGCCTATGCGTGAAGCCATCATCCACGGACCCGAAGCCCTGACGCGGGGCGCTGTTCCGGCCTCGAACCTCTTGCCGCTCCGGGTCGAGGGGCTGACGCTGGATCTTGGCGGTCGGCGTATCCTTGACGGGCTGAACCTGACACTGGGACAGACTGGCTGCACTGTGCTTCTGGGGCCGAATGGGGCGGGGAAAACACAGCTTCTCAGGCTGTTGCACGGGCTTCTTCAACCGACGTCCGGAACGGTGGATTGGAACGGCACATCCCCGGCGCAGGCCATCGCGCGGCAGGCTCTGGTGTTTCAGAAACCGGTCTTGTTGCGCCGTTCGGTGGCGGCCAACGTGGATTTCGTGTTGAAATCGCGCCGGCGTCCGCGGGCGCGTCGTACCGAGTTGCTGGAACACGTCGGGCTGGCGCATAAGGCGCGGCAACCCGCGCGCCTGCTGTCGGGGGGCGAGGCACAGCGCCTTGCACTGGCCCGTGCGCTGGCCACCGATCCCGAGGTGCTGTTCCTTGACGAACCCACAGCCAGCCTTGACCCGACCTCTGTCTACCGGATCGAGGACATCATCCGCAAAGCCGTTCAGCAAGGCACCCGCGTGATCCTTGTCACCCATGACATCGGTCAGGCGCGTCGTCTGGCGGATGAGGTCGTCTTTCTGCACGGTGGCCGTGTCGCCGAGCAGGGGCCGGCCACCCGTTTCTTTGCCAAGCAACGCACCCCGGCCGCGCGCGCCTTTGTCTCGGGTGGGCTCGTGCTTTGATTTCCATGACATAACAACCAGACCGGAAGGACCTTTTCCATGAAACCGCTGACGCTGGCGGCGCTGCTTTGCGCCGTCTCTTTCCCCGTGTCCGCAATGGCCGAAAGCATCATCGTGCAGTCGACCACCTCGACCGCGAATTCGGGCCTCTATGATCACCTTTTGCCGATCTTCACCGCAGCCACCGGCACCGAGGTCAACGTGGTTGCCGTGGGCACCGGTCAGGCGATCCGCAACGCGCGCAACTGTGACGGTGACGTCCTGCTGGTGCATGCGAAACCGGCCGAGGAAAGCTTTGTCGCCGACGGGTATGGCACGCTGCGCACGGATCTGATGTATAACGATTTTATCATCGTTGGCCCGGCCTCGGACCCGGCCGGTGTTGCGGGTATGGACGACATCCAGCCGGCGCTGGAAAAGATCGCGGCGGCGCAGGCGCTGTTTGCGTCGCGCGGCGATGACTCGGGCACGCACAAGAAGGAGCGTGCGCTCTGGGGGGCGACCTCGGTCGATCCGGCCAGCGCATCCGGGGATTGGTATCGGGAAACCGGGTCCGGCATGGGCGCGACGCTGAACGCGGGTATCGGTATGGGGGCCTATGTCATGACCGACCGTGCAACCTGGATCAGCTTCAAGAACAAGCAGGATTACCAGATCGTCGTTCAGGGGGATGCGGATCTGTTCAACCAGTACGGAGTGATCCCGGTGAACCCCGAGAAATGCCCCTCGGTCAAGATCGAGGCCGCGCAGGGCTTTGCCGATTGGCTGCTGTCCGCGGACGGGCAAGCCGCGATTGCGGCCTACGCGGTGGACGGTCAGCAACTGTTCTTCCCCAACGCGCCGCAATAAGTTAGGTCACGGGGTCAGGACCTTCGCTGACCCCGTGACCCGATGCCCGAATTTCTCACCGTTGCCGAACTTGCCGAATTGCTGCGGCTGAAAGAGCGCAAGATCTATGATCTCGCCGCCTCGGGTGACGTGCCCTGTTCGCGGGCGACGGGCAAATTGCTGTTCCCCGAACGCGAAATCCGGGCTTGGATTGCGGAACACACCACCGGGACGCGGCAGGCCGACCCGCGCCCACCGATCCTGCTGGGCAGCCATGATCCCCTGTTGGACTGGGCGGTGCGGGAAAGCAGGTGCAACCTTGCCACCTATTTCGACGGATCGCTGGACGGGTTACAGCGGTTCCATGCGCGCGAGGGCGTGGCCTGCGGGCTGCATGTCTATCATGCCGGCGATGACCTTTGGAACCTGCCCAGCGTGGCCGACAGTGCGGACGCGGTTCTGGTCAGCTTTGCGCGCCGCCGTCGCGGCCTTGTCCTGCGCCCGGACGAAGAGCGCATCGAGCGTCTGGAGGATCTCAAGGGGCGACGTTTTGCACCGCGTCAGCCGCTATCCGGCACGGCGTCCCTGTTCCGGCACCTTGCCGGGGACGCGGGGCTGGGCGATGCCGACCTGTCGCTTACCCCGGTGTCGCGCACCGAAACAGAGGCGGTGCAGGCTGTCGCGCGGGGCGAGGCCGATGCCACCTTTGGGCTGGAAACGCTGGCCCGGGATTTTGGCCTGCGGTTCCTGCCGCTTGTCGAAGAATGTTTCGACCTCTTGATCGACCGCCGCGACTATTTCGAGGCGCCGGTTCAGGCGCTTTTGGACTTTTGCCGCGGGGATGTTCTGCGCGAGCAGGCGGAACGGTTGGGCGGCTACGACATCGCCACTTTGGGAGAGATCCGCTGGAACGCCTGAGCGGGCACATGAAGAACGGTTGATTTCGTACTGAAATCCCGTCGAAAAACCCTTTGAAGCGCCTTAAGCTTGCTGATCTGGCGGCGAAACTTCGGAAAATTCCCTGCATCGGGAACAGGCGCGAAACTTGCGTTTGTGCGGGAATCTGTATCTAATTCGAGATACGGGATAGTTTCCCGGGGGGATAGTAATGAAAAGCGATCTGACGGTCCGCCTCGCCGGGCGCCTGTCGGCGCTACGGGCTGCCCGTGGCTGGACGCTGGATCAACTTGCCGCTGCCAGCGGTGTCAGTCGCGCGGCGCTGTCGCGATTGGAAAATGCCGAGGTCAGTCCTTCGGCGGATGTTCTTTCGCGTCTGGCGGCGGCGCATGAAATGACCCTGTCGCGCCTCTTTGCCATGATCGAGGACGGGTTTTCCGCGCATGTGACCCGCGATGAACAGGCGGTCTGGCGGGATGGCGAAACCGGTCTGGCCAAGCGGTTCGTTTCACCGGCGGCGGCGGCGCTTGCCGGGGAGGTGGTCGAATGCAAGATGACCCCCAATTCCGAAATGGTGCAGGACTCGCCCGAGGTTGTCGGGCAGGAACATCACCTGATCCTGCTAAGCGGCTATCTGCATGTAAATCTTGACGGATCCGGCTATAATCTGGGTGCAGGCGACGCGCTACGCTATCGTGAACATGGCGAGGTGCGGCTGGTCACGGATCGCGGACAGGGCGCCAAATTCATGCTGGTCAGCGTTACCACCTGACCCAAGGGGGCCGATCCGAAGGGGGCCGATCCGCGCCGGGCAATGCCCGGCACAGCCTCAGCAATTGGGGACGTTGACTGCCAGCCCGCCCAATGAGGTTTCCTTGTATTTTTCGCTCATGTCATGGCCGGTCTGGCGCATGGTTTCGATGCAGGCGTCCAGCGGCACAAGATGCGTGCCGTCGCCTCGCAGCGACAGGGATGCCGCCGACACCGCCTTGATCGCGCCCAACCCGTTGCGTTCGATACAGGGAACCTGAACCAGCCCCTTGACCGGGTCGCAAGTCATGCCAAGGTGATGTTCCAGCGCAATTTCCGCTGCGTTTTCAACCTGCTCCGGTGTTCCGCCCATGACGGCGCACAGCCCGGCGGCCGCCATTGCGCTGGCGCTGCCGACCTCGGCCTGGCACCCCGCCTCGGCCCCCGAGATCGAGGCGTTATATTTCACCAGCCCACCGATCGCGGCGGCGGTCAGCAGGAATTCCGGGATGCGCGAACGGCTGGCACCGGGCACATGGTCCAGCCAATATCGGATCACCGCAGGCACGACGCCCGCCGCCCCATTGGTCGGCGCTGTCACCACCTGGCCACCGGCGGCGTTTTCCTCGTTCACTGCCATGGCGTAGACGCTCATCCAGTCATTGATCGTATGCGGCGCGCTCAGATTCATGCCCCGTTCCGCCAGCAGTTGATCATGAATGCCCTTGGCCCGGCGTTTGACGTTCAATCCGCCGGGCAGCACGCCTTCGTTTTCCAGACCCCGGTCGATGCAGTTTTCCATCACCTCCCAGATCCGGGCAACGCCCTTGTCCAGACTGTCGGCGCAGCCGCGAGAGACCTCGTTTGCCTGTTTCATCGCCGCGATGCTGCGCCCCGAAGTCTTTGCCATTTCAAGCATTTCCGCAGCGGTCTTGAAGGGGAAGGGGACGGGTGCGCCCTCATCCGTGTCCTTGCCCGCGGCCAGTTCGGCCTCGGTCAGGACAAAGCCGCCGCCGACCGAATAATAGGTTTCTTGCAGGATCACGTCGCCCTGCGCGTCAGTCGCCCGCAGGATCATACCGTTGGCATGGCCGGGCAGCGCCTGTTCAAAGTCAAAGACAAGATCGGTCGTGGGATCAAAGACCAGTGGCGGCAGGCCCGACGGGGTCACCCGATGGGTCTTGCGGATTTCATCCAGCGTGGCCTCGGCCTTGGCATGGTCGTAGGTTTCCGGGACAAAGCCGGCCAGCCCCAGAACCGTGGCCCGGTCCGTGGCATGGCCGACGCCGGTAAAGGCCAGCGACCCATGCAGCGACGCCCTGAGACCATGCACGGCAAACGGGGCTGCCCGCAGCCTGTCAAGGAAACGCGCGGCGGCCACCATCGGGCCCATGGTATGCGAAGATGACGGCCCGATGCCGACCTTGAACATTTCGAAGACGGAAAGAAACATGCGCGCTCCTTGGGTTTGCGCCCTCCTTTACCGCAGCGGCCAGCGACTGTGGCCCCCGAAAACGACATACGGGCCATCAAAGGCGCGCTTGATTGCTGCTCGCGTATCCGTGATCGAAGGGTGATGGAAAAACCCGAAACTTTCCCGAGACCCGCTCGTGGTTGTAAACAGCCGCGCCGAAACGGTGCAGGCCCTGAAACGACGACAACAGGGGAAGGACACCCAAATGAAAACGCTCAAGCCGTTCGCCATCCTTGCAACGCTGACTGCCACGGTTCCCGCATTCGCTGCGACCGATACCGGCAATCCGATGGTCGGGGGCGCGCCGATGTTCGCGGACAAGACCATTGTCGAAAACGCCGTGAATTCGGCCGATCACACGACGCTTGTCGCCGCGGTCAAGGCCGCTGGCCTTGTTGAAACCCTGTCGGGTGAGGGGCCGTTCACCGTCTTTGCGCCGACCAACAAAGCCTTTGGCATGATCAAGAAAGAAAGCCTTGATGCGCTGTTGCAGCCCGAAGCCAAGGCGCAGCTGACCCAGATCCTGACCTGCCACGTGGTGTCGGCCAATGCCATGTCGGATGCCATTGCGGGCATGATCGCCGATGATGGCGGCATGCATCCGGTGCCCACCGTGGGCGGCTGCACGCTTCAGGCCAAGATGGACGGCGACGAAATCACGCTGACCGATGAAAACGGTCGCGTCGCTACGGTGACGATCGCGGATGTCAAACAGTCGAACGGCGTCATCCATGTGATCGACCGGGTTCTGCTGCCCAAGCAGTAAGACCTGTGCCAGAGGCGATTGCGCGCTGCCGGTCCCCAGTGCCGCTCGCGCAATCGTGCGTGCCCCGCGCTTGCCCCCGTGCCTCGGGGCACGCATCCTTGAACCGATCATGGGAGGAGGTCCCGATGAACCGACGTCATTTTCTGAGTGCCGGTATTGCCTTGTCCTTTCTGGCGGGACGCGCCACCGCCGCAGGTGGCAAATTTGAAGTCACGCGCAGCAAGGCGGAATGGCGGGCCATGCTGACGGATGCGGAATATCGCGTCATGCGCGAAGAGGCGACGGAACGCGCCTTTACCTCGCCACTGAACAACGAAAAGCGCAAAGGCACCTTTCTGTGCAAGGGCTGTGATCTGCCGCTTTATGCCTCGGACACCAAATTCGACAGCGGCACCGGCTGGCCGTCCTTTTACCAGGCCTTGCCGCGTGCGGTGGAAACCAAGGCGGACCGCAAGCTGTTCTATACACGGACAGAATGCCACTGTCGCCGCTGCGGATCGCACCTTGGGCATATCTTTGACGATGGCCCGCCGCCGACCGGAAAACGCCATTGTATCAACGGCGTCAGCCTGAAGTTCCGCCCCGCCTGACGGGACAACGGGCGCCCAGCCTGACCATGGCGGGCGCCCGTTCCCGTGAGTGGGGGGTAAATGGGACCAGGAATTAATCCCATTTCTGACGTTAAGTCACGTCAGGTTGTATGTCTACGCTTTTGTGCAACTTTAGGTTTATTGATGCGGGTGATCCCTAGGGATACGGCCCACAAAAGAAAAACGGGCAGGGGAATGACCCGTGCCCGTCTTTGTCATTTAAAGCTGCGGCTGTCCTTGATCTGGTCCCAGGCCCAGACCACCTGCTGCAATTGTTCTTCCTGGCTTCGGTCTCCGCCGTTCATGTCAGGGTGCAGCACCTTGATCAACGACTTGTAGACCTTTCGGATCTCGGCCTTGGTCATATTGTCCTTGGCATCGAGGATCTCCAGCGCCTTGCGCTCGGTCGGGGGCAGTTTGCGGCCGCCACCGCCCTTGTTGCGCCCGGGGTTGCGCGTGGCCTTGTCGCCCAGCACCTGGTGTGGATCTTCGATCCCCAACCGGGCCCAGGCCTTTGCCTCGGGGTCACGCCAGTCCTTGGTCTTGCGCTCCCAGACCTTGTCCGCCGATTCCTGGGCGTTCATCTCGGCCTCGGTCTTGCCGTCAAAGAACGACCACTTGGCGTTGTATTCGCGGACGTGCTCTTTGCAGAACCAATAGAAATCATCCAGCACGTCAGGCGCCTTGGGCGCACGGAATTTGCCCGGTTCCTCACAACCTTCATGGTCACAAATGCGCGTGGATGTCTCCTGCGCGCCGGTCATGCCCTTGCGTCCACGCGGGTTTTTCTTTTTCGCGGACTTTACGGACATGTCGAAACCGAAGGGATCAGGTTTGCTCATCTCGGACCTCTTCTCGACTCGGACACCGGAGCATAGACTATCGCGGAACGAGTTACAGGGGGTCCTGCGAAAAATGTCGCGAGCCGAAGAAATCCGGGTGAAGCTGGAGACAGCCTTTCAGCCAAGCCATCTTGAAATTCGCAACGACAGCGCCCGCCACGCTGGCCATGGCGGTGACGACGGCAGCGGCGAAAGCCATTTCCACGTGGTGTTGCGGGCGCCGGAACTGGCGGGGCAAAGCCGGATCGCACGGCACCGTGCGGTTCACAAGGCATTGGGGCCGGACCTCGTAAGTGCCATCCACGCGCTGTCGCTGGACCTTGACGGATAGGCGCAGGAAAAAGGGGCGGGTCCTGCTGGACCACGCCCCGACATTCTATGAACAAACGGATGAAACCCCCCGTTTACAATCATTTGCGTGTCACACCGATCAATGCTGGCGCTATCGGGTGAGTATCAACTCCCGGTAACAGAACGTTAACATTTTCGGGTGACGCAACGGCAGTCAGGGATTCCATACCCCTTGGGCCGAACGGGGTGCGGGGACAAAAGAAAACGGGCCGGTTGCTGCAACCGGCCCGGTTTCCGAGAGCGTCGGAGGCGCCTTTATAGGCCGTCCCGTCAGAGACCCAGCTTGGCGCTGATGATTTCGTTCACAGCCTTGGGGTTGGCCTTGCCGCCGGTGGCCTTCATGACCTGACCCACGAACCAACCCGCAAGTTTCGGGTTCTGCTTGGCCTTTTCGACCTGCGCCGGGTTGGCGGCGATGATCTCGTCCACGGCGGTTTCGATGGCGCCAGTGTCGGTCACCTGTTTCATGCCGCGGTCTTCGACGATCTGTTCCGGGTCGCCGCCTTCGGTATAGACGATCTCGAACAGGTCCTTGGCGATCTTGCCGCTGATGGCGTCCGATTTGATCAGTTTGATGATCCCGGCCAGTTGCGCCGGCGATACCGGGCTGTCGGTGATGTCGGTATCATCCTTTTTCAAACGACCGAACAGTTCGTTGATGACCCAGTTGGCCGAAAGCTTGCCATCACCGGCGGCTGTCACGACCTCTTCGAAATAGGCGGCGTTCACCACTTCGGCGGTCAGCACGCTGGCGTCATATTCGGACAGGCCGAAATCCTTGACGAACCGCGCTTTCTTTTCGTCCGGCAGCTCCGGCAGAGTGTTGGCGATGTCATCCACCCAGCCCTGTTCGATTTCCAGCGGCAAGAGGTCAGGGCAGGGGAAGTAGCGGTAATCATGCGCCTCTTCCTTGGAGCGCATCGACCGGGTTTCGCCCTTGTCGGGATCGTACAGGCGGGTTTCCTGATCGATCTTGCCGCCTGCTTCCAGAATGGCGATCTGGCGCTTGGCCTCATAGTCGATGGCCTGCTGGATAAAGCGCATCGAGTTCATGTTCTTGATCTCGCAGCGCGTGCCCAAATGGCCGAAATCCTGCGTTTCCTGGTATTTCTCGTACTGTCCGGGCAGACAGACCGAAACGTTCACGTCCGCGCGCAGGTTGCCGTTCTGCATGTTGCCGTCACAAGTGCCGAGGTAGCGCAGGATCTGGCGCAGCTTGGCGATATAGGCGGCGGCCTCTTCGGGGCCGCGGATGTCGGGGCGGCTGACAATCTCCATCAGCGCGACGCCGGTCCGGTTCAGGTCGACGAAGGACATGTGCGGGTCCATGTCATGGATCGACTTGCCCGCGTCCTGTTCGACGTGGATGCGTTCGATGCGCACCTTGCGGGCGATGCCCGGTTCCATGTCGACGATGATTTCGCCTTCGCCGACCAGCGGGTGATACAGCTGCGAAATCTGGTAGCCCTGCGGCAGGTCGGGGTAGAAATAGTTCTTGCGGTCAAAGGCGCTGACAAGGTTGATCTCGGCCTTCAGGCCCAGACCGGTGCGCACCGCCTGTTCGATGCAATATTCGTTGATGACGGGCAACATGCCGGGCATGGCCGCGTCAACGAAAGACACGTTGGAATTCGGCTCGGCGCCGAACTTGGTCGAAGCCCCGGAAAAGAGCTTGGCTTCCGAGGCCACCTGTGCGTGGACCTCCATCCCGATGACCAGTTCCCAATCGTGCTTGGCCCCGGCGATCACCTTGGGTTTGGGGGTCTCAAAGCTCAGATCCAGCATGGCGGCTCCTTGGCGTGCAGGCGTTCCCGATGGGTCTAATTCAGCCCGCGCGCAAGGGCAAGTCAGGCTACGGTCAGCACTGACAAAGCCAGCCCGCGTGCTGAACCGGAATGCGCACACCCGGCTTGAAATAGGTGATGTTGCGCGAATAACGACCGATCAGGGATTTCATCGCGTCGATCGATCCGGGACCAATCGCGCCGTCCAGCCCGCCGCGATAGACGCCGGCATCGCGCAACAGGCGCTGCAACTCGCGCGCGGTGTCACGATCCCAAGGGTCCGGGCGCTGTCGGGCGACATTGGCGCGCAGTTCCATCGTGCGGAACCAATAGGCCGCGGCCTGTCTTGGGTCTTTTTCGGTTCCGGTGCCGGTTTCATACAGCCGAGCGGCTTCTACGAGGCCACGCACAAAATCCTGTTTGGCGGCCATTTCGTACCAGTGCAGCGCCTCGGCGGGATCTTTTTCGACCCCGTAAGACCCCTGGGCAAAGATCTTGCCCAGTTGCATCTGCGCCTGAACAAATCCGTTTTCGGCCGCTTGGGCCAACCACCGCTTGGCCTTGACGAAGTCCGGCGCGATATCGGCCCCGGCCACCTTTGCGTTCAGACCATAAAGATAGGTGTTGCCGATGCGGTGTTGAGCGCTGAGGTTTCCGGCCTCTGCCGCCTGCATCAACAGGTCCAGCGCGCGCTGCTTGTCGGCCTCGATGACGCCGTTTTCGCCGCGCCAGTAGATCATCGCCTCTTCGTAGGTGGCGCGCATGTCCCCCGCGGCGGATGCCTGCCGGTAGAAGTCCAGCGCCTTGGGCAGGTCTTTTTGATATAGCGATCCGTTCCGATAGGCCTCGGCCTTGGCGAACAGCGCGTGCGGATGGTTCAGTGCCACCGCCTGATCCAGATAACGCCGCGCGGTGGCAAAGTCCCGCAGGACCGCGCCGCCGTCACGTTCATAGATCGTCGCAAGAAAGGTCATCGCCACCGGGTCGCCGGACTCGGCAGAGGTTTCAAGGAACCCGATGGCCTGTTCTATATCGGCCTCCATGCCCAGCCCGTCGCGGGCAAAACGGCCAAGGGCGGTTGTTGCCGCAGTGTATCCGGCGGCATGGGCAAGCCGGTAATACCCCAGTGCCTCGGCGAAATCGCCCTTGGCCTCGTAGGCGCGGGCAAGGGCAAAGCCTGTGGCAGGTGAACCGTCGATCTGCGTGTCCAGGGCAGAACAGGCGGCAATGGCCTGTTCCGCTTCGATCCGTTCCAGCGCGATTCCGGGCAGGGTATCAGGGCGGTCGGGGTCAAAGGGGCTGGCGGCGCGCAGGGCACAGCGCAACCGCGCCTGCTGGATCACCGCCGCGCGGTCCAGAGCCTTGGGGAGAGGGGCGGCGGCCAATTGATCCAGCGCCAGCGCGGCCCTGCGGGCGGCTTCGGTGTCCGGGAAATCGGCGGTCACGGACCCAAGCGCGGTCTCGCGCGCGCTGCGGTCAGGGATCAGAAGCGCCTCGGTCAAGGCGGCCATGGCGGCCTGTTCGACCCGAACCGCCTCAGCGCGGGCGCGTTCTTGCAGCGTGGTCGCAAGGTGGTCCAGCGCCTCGCCCGCCCGCAAGGCCGCCGGGGTGGCTTCGAAGTCGGCAATCACCGCTTCCAGCGCGCTGCGCTTGGCCTCGGGCTCGGGGATCAGCAGGGCTTCTGTCAGGGCCTGCCGGGCCGAAGCCAGCCGTTCCGCATCGGCATCGGTGCGGGCGCGGTCGCGCAGGCTGGTCTCTAGCCGGTCCAGCGCTTCGGCGGCCCGTTCTGCGGCAGGTGTTGCGGCGAAAGCAGTGACAACCGCTTGCAGGGCGCTACGGCGGGCTTCGGGGCTGGTGATCAGCAGGGCCTCTGTCAGGGCTTGCCGCGCGTCGGCCAGACGGTCGGCATCGGCCTTGGCGGCGGCTTCGGCCTCGGCGCGTTTGCGGTCGGCCTGTTCGCGTTCGGCCGCGGCGCGTTCGCGCAGCAGCACCTGTTCGGCGCGCTGCGCGGCCCCGGTGGCGGGGAATTGCGCCTCAACGGCTTCCAGCGCGGCGATCCGGTCGGGGCGCTCGGGCAATTCCAGCGCCGCGGCCAGCGCATCCAGCGCCTGTTGCCGCCGCACGGTTTCCTCGGCTTCGCGCGATTGCCTCAGCGCGGCTTCGGTACGGGCGGCGGCGGTGCGGGCTTTTTCGCCGATCTCTGTCCCGGCAAACCGGGCTTCCACCGCGCGCAGCGCCGCCAGCCGGTCGGCCAGATCGGCCACCAGCAGCGCGTCGGCCAGTGCACGGTTCGCGGCAAATTCCGGGCCCGGCCCGGGGGTCGCGGCGGCCTCGGTAAAGCCGAGATCCAGCGCCTTGTTCACCGAGGCGATCTTGTGGCCGCCATTGAACCCATCCCCGGACGAACGCAGCCCGCCCTGATTGTGCAGGGCCACAACCGACAGCGTCCGTGCATCCAGCAACAGCGCCCCCGAAGATCCGCCAGTGGTTTCACAGGTATGACGCAGGGCGGAAACGCGGCCATCCACCTCGGTCTGTCGCCGGTGCACCTTGCAGGTGCCGGTGGAATACTGTTGCGGCTGCGCGCCCGGGTGATGGATCATCACCAGTTCCTGCAAAGGCGCCACGCTGGTGGTCATGCGCAGCGGGAAATGGCCGCCAAGATCGCTGTTGGCGTCCCCGATCACCTGCAAGACCAGCGCATCAACCTGTTGGTTGACGGCCAGCTCGCGGGGGGCCACGCGGTAGGTCCGCACCAGTTCGGTCAGATCCCGAGAGGTGTATTCAAAATTGACCCGCGCCTCTTGGACGATGCTGAAACCCGCCCGCACAAGATCGGGATCGTAATAGCAATGATGATTGGTCAACAGCCGGTTCTCTGGCAGCAGCGTCGCGGTGCAATTCGTGACAAAGGGGGAGTTCAACGTGACGGTTTGGCCCCCGCGCGCGATCGTGCGGGGCTTGCCGTCCGGCGTGGTCAGGCAGACCTGCAACCGCCCGACATGGCGGGCGATCCGGCGCACATCCGGCGGTGCCTCGGCAATCGACAGCCAGAACCCGCCTTTGCCCGCCGCCTTTTCCACCAGCGCCTGAAGCGCCGAGGATTCCGCGTTGACCGAGAACCCGAAAGGACAATCCGCCACCCCCTGCGCGCCAGCCATGCGCGCCGAAGCGGTCGAAAGCAGGGAAAGGGCCAAAAGCAAAAGAAGGCGCTGCATCAATTCGGTTCCCGTCAATTCCGTCGTCCGGGCAGGCTAGCAGGCGTTTTGCGTCGGACAAAGTCGGGAATGTCTTGCCAAAAGACCTGATGTTCAGCTGTTCCCCTGCATCCGCATCCCTTCGGGACCAAAGACAAGCCGCCGTCCGCCGTCCAGCAGTGGCGCATAGAACTCTCCAAGTGCCGAAAGCGCCCGGGCCCGTCCGACGCGCTGCGGATCTGCGTCACGGCGGTCCAAAAGGTCGACATGGTTGCGCGCCGGAACACCGGCCCAGATCAGCGGGTGGATTTCGCGCAGGTGGTCCTGCGCGATCCAGCCAAGGCAATCGGCCACGCGACGCCTTGCGCTGCCCGCTTCGGTCGGGCCGCCCAGCGTATGGCCGGTCAGGGCTGCCAGCCGGTTGGCCATGTCCTGCGATGGATGCCGGGTGAGGATGTCATGCAGACCCTCGGCGAAAAGCTCGGCGTCCAGCCGGCCGAAAGCCCCGGCATCCGTCCCCAGCGCCCCGAAATAGACCCAGGCATAGCCGCCGCAGCCCCAGACGTCCGCCGTTCGTGCCGCCACGCGCCGCGCCTGGGTGTCCAGCATTTCCCAACTGCCAAAGCGGGTCGGGCGCAGGGCGCAGCCAAACGCCAACAGGTGATGCGGGTTACCGGGGTCCAGGTCGATCAGGTCCTCGAAATCATCGGCGACGCGGGCCTGCGGATGCGGATCGGCCTCCAGCACGGCGCAGCGCACCGCCGCCCAAAGCGGCATGTCATGTTCGAAAGGGTCGAAACGGTCGTTCAGCCGGGCCGCCGCCGCCATGTGGCGTGCATAGGCTTCGTGCCGGTCAGCGGTATCGGCCTCACGCCATGCACGGGCCGCATCCACATGCGCCATCGCGACGATCTGGGCAATGACCGGGCAGCCGGGATAGTCATTCAGCAACGGTTCCAGGGAGGCTATGGCCGCCTGCACCATGCGCGGCTCTCCGCGCGCGACAGCGTCCCGGATCGCCTCTGAAATGTCGCGCCGTGCCCCCTCGCTCATCAGGGCTGCCTGTGAGTGCAGGCCGGGTGTCAGCGCACGTGCCTGTTCTGCGCGGGTGATTTCGACGGCCAACTGCTCCCAGTCCTCCTGACGGGCAAGGAACTGACCGCGCGCGCGCAAAGTCTCGGCGGCTTCCGCGCCGGCTTCTGTTGTGGCCACGGGGATCTGGACCTGCGGCGGCAGGGCCGGGGATGGCGGCGTATCGACGGGCTGCCCGGCCACCACGGAAAGGCGCGGGCGGCGGGGCGAAATTCGGGCGCTCAGGTGGCGCATGCTGGGTAACAGGTCACGCAGGGTCATAGGCCCCAATCTGCCCGCGATTCGAGGCCAAATTCCGGCGGCTTGCGGGAATTGCGCTGGCTTTCTGCCGGCGCTCACCGGGCTTTGGTGATTATCCGCTGACAAGATGTTGCGGCCCCGAGAACAATGCACCGCCACGAATGGTCATCGGGCAATGTTTTGCTGGTGTTTCGGCGTCGTCCGGCCCGTGCCGCAGCCACCCGGCTTGCATCGTTTCGGGCCTTGCGCGAAATTTCGCGCCAAATGAAGATATCTGCGCTCTTGTTTTGCGGCCTCGCCTTGCTGGCACAAGCCAGCCTTGCCAATCCGGATCCCGCCGGAGCCATTGCCGTGCCCGCGCCGGTGCCGATCACGCCGCCGGTGATCGAAACCTCTGATCTTGCCGTGGCCACGTCGCTGCGACCCAAGGCGCGCAAAAAGATCGTGGTGCCCAAGGCGCGCTGGGACAATATCAAGGGTAGCCGCAGCTGGAGCCTTGCCGTGCTCCAAGGCCTGCGCGCACAGGCCGACATGCTGCCCGACCTCGTGCCGCGCGACATAGCCGACTATTGCCCGGCCTATCCAAGCGCGGGCCGCGCGCAACGCGAGGCTTTCTGGGTCGGGCTGATCTCGGCACTGGCATGGCACGAAAGCACCCATCGCCCCGGGGCCGTCGGGGGCGGCGGGCGCTGGTACGGGCTGGTACAGATCTATCCGCCCACCGCGCGGTTCTATCAATGCAAGGCGCGCAACGGGGCTGCGCTCAAGGATCCCGAGGACAACCTTTCTTGCGCGCTGCGGATCATGGCGGTCACGGTGCCGCGCGACAAGGTCATCAGCAAGGGCATGCGCGGCGTCGCTGCGGATTGGGGGCCGTTCCATTCCCGCCGCAAGCGTGAGGACATCATGCAATGGACCCGTTCGCAGAAATATTGCACCGGCCTTGCGCGTTCGTTGCGTCCTGTGCTGCGCCCCACCGACCTTGGCCCCGACGCCGAAAAGACCGCCGCGCCTCTGTCCGAGGGCTGAGATCCAACCTGCCGGTCAAGATGCCTGTTTCCCAGGGTCGCCCGTTGCTGATGCCGGAAAGAGGTGCGGGGCGCGGGCGCGGTCAAGGGGGCTATGCCGCGCCGAATGCGGCGTGCCCTTGACCGGGGTCGATACGCGATTGGGCATCAATCAGCGCATTGGAGGATGCGCGTAACTGCCACGGGCCTGTTTGCTGGCGGGCCTGAACGCGAAAAAGCGCGCCACTGGCGCGCCTCTTTGTTCATCCCCGAAATGGCTCTTCCCTGAAATGCGGGCCCTGTTCAGGCCTTCAGCCAACTGGGCCGGCGCGTGGCGTCGACCAGCGAAACGGCCGGGGCCTTTGGACCGCCAAGGGCCAGTGTCGCCCGGCGCAGCATTTCGATGCCTTCCTCGGACTTCGCAGGCAGCGCCTTGGGTGAAATCGCCTCACCCAATGTGATGCGATAGGGCTGGCGGGCCTTGTTGAGTGTTTCGTGAAACAGCGTGATGTCGCGCAGCGTCGGGTGCAGCAGGTCAAAAAGATAAAACAGCACCGAGTTGCGTGCGCGGATATGCACAGGGATCACCGGCAGGTCGAACTTGCGTGCAATCATGGCCGCGCTGGCCATCCATGGCCGTTCATGCAGCGACAGTCCGCGCCGTTTGGCAAGACGCCCCGAGGGGAAGATCACGCCAAGGCGGCCTTCGTCCACGGCCTTGCGCGTATAGGCCATGGTTTCGCGGGTCTTGCCATGGCTGCGTTTTTCCTTGCGCCATTCCACTGGGGCGATCATCTCGCCGTATTGTGGCAGGACGCGCATGATGTCGTGGTTGGCGAAATAATAGGTGTCACGGCGGACCCGGCCCAAGGCGTGATGCAGCATGATGCCGTCGGCGATGCCGGTCGGGTGGTTCGCAACGATCAGCGCAGGGCCTTGCCGAGGCAGGTTCTCCAGCCCCGAAACTTCCAGATCCTTGGCCAGCATCTCGGCCATGACCATCATGATCTGGTCGGCGGACATGTCCTTGACCAGCGTGCCGACTTCAATCGTTTTCTCATATCCCAGCATCCGGTCCAGCACCGCGCGGACAGGGCGGACCAAAGGCGAGGTCGAGAACAGCCAGGGCGCGCGCTCGGCGATCAGCGGGTCGATGCGGTCTTTCATTCTAGCCCCAAGATCATAATTTCGTGACACTTCCATGACGGGCGCGCCGTTTCGATTGACAGTCTACACCACAGTCTCGGCGGGTGCACCTCTCTGACATATGGTCTCGGCGATGGCTTGCCATCGGTCCGTGTCAAAAATGCCGCGCCAACGGCGGTGGCCGTCGGGGGACATGCAGTTTCGGGTGCCGTCAGACATCTGCTGTTTCGCAGGTTATTCTGTTTTTATTCAATATCTTGAAAGTCGCTAAGACGTCGGTCAGATCAGGCCGAAATGGTGGCGCTCAGTCTTGATACCGCGCGCTTCGGCCGCGTCCTGAAGCCGCGGATGAGGCGGCAGCGAATCCTGCGGCAGGGCGATCCGGCGGCCGTCATCCAGCACCAGTCGCGCCCGGATCGAGAAATCGAGTCGCGTTTCAAAGCGGATGTGGTCGATCCGTGCCAGCGCCACTTCGCCCTCCGCGCCGCCCGATCCCCAGCGCAGCATTTTATCATCCAACCGCAACCATGCGCGGCGCCCGGTGGCAAAGTCGATCAGCGCCGGAAGGCTGGCGGCGATCAGCAAACTGACCACCCAGACCGACGCGTGAAGCGCGAACCACAGTGTCAGCGCGGCCAGCCAGACCAGCATCAGCACAAGAAAGGCGCGCAGGCTGCGCCCCGTGGACGCGTGTTCCAGCGGGGTCACCGCCCGCCTGCCACATCGAGGATCGACCGGGTCACGTAAGAGGCCCGTTCCGACAGCAGCCACAGGATGGCTTCGGCGCATTCCTCGGCGGTTCCGGCCCGGCCCATCGGTGTCGATGGTGCCAGCCGGTCCAGACGGTCGGGTTCGCCGCCCTTGGCGTGGATGTCGGTTTCGATCAGGCCGGGGCGGATGCCGTTGACGCGGATCCCTTCCGGGGCCAGTTCATCGGCAAGGCCCACGGTAAAAGTGTCGATGGCCCCCTTGGTGGCGGCATAATCGACATATTGATTGGCCGAACCCAACCGCGCGGCCGCGGATGAAACATTCACGATGGATCCGCCCTGGTTCCATTCGCGCATCAGCATGACCGATTGGCGTGCCACCTCGATCGCGCCGAACACATTGACGGAAAAAACCTTTTCCACGCGATCCGGCGTCAGGTCCGCGATGCTGCCATGAGGGGATACGATGCCCGCATTGTTCACCAGCCCAACCGGGCCCGGTTTCAGATCGCGCAGCTTTGCGAACATCTTTTCGATGGCCTTGGGTTTGGCCACATCGGCCTGCACCAGATAGGCCTGCGCGCCCATGCTTTCGACCATGGCGGCGGTTGTCTCAGCGCCGTCCTTGTCCTTGCCGTAATGCACGACAATCCGTTGCCAGCCGGAAAAGGCGGCCATGCGGGCGGTGGCCGCGCCGATCCCGGCGCTGGCTCCGGTGACGATCAGAACGCCGTTCATGTCCAGCCTCGCACAGGGGCAGGGCACCGGGCGGGCTTGGGGCCACGGGGGCGGTTCGATCTGGGCATGGACGGCTCCGGAAAAATCATCGGCGACACGCTATCGCGGTTTCGCGCCGGGCGGCAAGCGCCAGGCGCGATCCTCTGTTACGCCCCCAGTATCCGCCCCACCATTTCCCCGGTATCGCGGCTGAGCCGGGGCTTGTCCCGCAGCCGTTCCAGCTGGGCGCGGATCAGGTCCTGTCGATCCGCGTCATAGCGTTTCCACGTCTGGAACGAGGAACACATCCGCGCGGTGGTCTGCGGGTTGAGATCGTCCAGCCGGATCAGCCAGTCCGTCAGCAAGCGATACCCCGCGCCGTCCTTGCGGTGAAAACCCGCATGGTTCATCGCCAGCGAACCCATGACCGCACGGAAGCGATTGGGGTTCTTCCAGTCAAAATCGGCGTGGCCAGTCAAGGCCTCCGCTCTGGGCACGACGTTTTCGGGCGCGGTGGCAGCAACTTGCAGGCCGAACCATTTGTCCATCACCAGCCGGTCATTGCGCCATTGCGTCTCGAAGGCGGCGAGGGCTTCGGCATCCTTGCCCACGCGCACCAGCTGTCCCAGCGCATTCAGTTGCAAGGTCATGTTGTCGGCACTGTCGAATTGCGCCTGCGCGGCCTTGCCGCCATCCAGACGCGAGGTCAGCGCCAATACGGCCCCGCCCAGAGCGCGGCGGCCCGATTGTTCCGCATCCGGGCGGTAGGGCGCATCGACGCTGCCTTCGGCGGCGAGGCCGGGCAACAGGTTTGCCCAGCGTTCGGCCTTGACCTGCGCCAGCGTTTCCTTGGCGGCGTGGATGGCATCGGGATCCGGTGTCACGCCGCGTTCGAACAGCACCTGTGCCAGTTCCGAATCCGTGGGCGTGCCCATCATCATCGCGCGGAAAGCGGGATCAAGCTCCCGGTCGCGCAGCAACTGTTCCAACCCGTCCAACCATGCCTCGTCCGGGCCGGCACCTTCGGTGATCATGGCGATCAGGCTTTCCCGGGCCAGCAGGCGCGAGGCCTCCCAGCGGTTGAAAGGATCGGTGTCATGGGCCAGCAGAAAGGCGCGTTCCTCGCGGCTTTGCTGGCGTTCCAGCACCACTGGGGCGGAAAACTCGCGGTTGATCGACGGCACCGGGCGCGCGGCCAACCCGTCAAAGGCAAAGCTCTGCTCGGCCTCGGTGATCTCCAGAACGCGGGTCGCCACGATCTCGTCGCCGTTGGGGTTCAACAGGCCCACGGCCATGGGGATCACCTGTGGCTGCTTGCTGTCTTGTCCCGGCGTGGGCGGCGTGTGCTGTTTGAAGGTCAGCGTATAGGCGCCATCGGCCCAATCTTCGGTGACTTCGACCCGGGGCGTACCGGACTGGCTGTACCAGCGTTTGAACTGCGACAGGTCGCGGCCCGTGGCATCCTCGAAAACCTTGAGCCAATCCTCGATCGTGGCCGCATCGCCATCGTGGCGGTCGAAATACAGATCCAGCGCCTTGGCGTAATCCGCATCGCCCACCAAACGTTTCAGCATGCCGATCACCTCGGCGCCTTTCTCATAGACGGTGGCGGTATAGAAGTTGTTGATTTCCTGAAAGCTCTCGGGCCGCACGGGGTGCGACAGCGGGCCTTGATCCTCGGGGAACTGGCGACCGCGCAACATCGAAACATTGTCGATCCGCGCCACCGGGGCCGAGCGCACGTCCGCCGTGAATTGCTGATCGCGGAAGACGGTCAGCCCTTCCTTGAGACACAGCTGGAACCAGTCGCGGCAGGTGATGCGGTTGCCGGTCCAGTTGTGGAAATACTCATGCGCGATGATCGCCTCGATACGTTCGAAATTGGCATCGGTCGAGGTTTCGGGCGAGGCAAGGACACAGGACGAATTGAAGATGTTCAGCCCCTTGTTCTCCATCGCGCCCATGTTGAAATCATCGACGGCCACGATGTTGAAAATGTCCAGGTCGTATTCCCGGCCATAGACATCTTCGTCCCATTTCATCGATTTCTTCAGCGCCTCCATGCCAAAGGCGCATTTGCCTTCGTCACCGGGGCGGACCCAGATGTTCAATTCGACCTTGCGGCCGTTCATCGTGGTAAAGCTGTCGGGGTGGTTCACCAGGTCGCCCGCGACCAGCGCGAACAGATAGGCCGGTTTGGGCCAGGGATCGTGCCACACGGCAAAGCCGTCGCCCTTTTCGACAAGGTTGCCGTTGGACAGCAGCACCGGCAGATCGCCTTCGACCCGCACGGTAAAGACGCTCATCACGTCGGGGCGGTCGGGGTAGAAGGTGATCTTGCGAAAGCCTTCGGCCTCGCACTGAGTGCAATACATGCCGCTGGACATGTACAGGCCTTCCAGCGCGGTGTTGCCTTCGGGGGCGATTTCGACCTCGCATTCCCAAAGGAACGGCCCCTCGGGCACATCACAGCGCAGGCCCTCGGGCGTGACGTCGGGCGTGACCTCGGCCCCGTCGATGGCGGCGCGGATCAGCTTGACCTCTTCGCCGTGCAGAAAGAACTCTTGCGCGGGGGCCTCGGGGTTGGGGGCGAAATGGATCTTGGCGATCACCCGCGTGGCCTGTGGTGCAAGGCGGAAGGTCAGGTGCACATCGCTGACCTGCCAGCCGAAAGGCGTGTAATCCTTGAGGTAGATCGTCTTGGGCGCGGCGTCTTTCATCTGGCTCTCCATCTCGGGCTTGGCCAAGGTGTAGCAGGGCGCGCGCCACCTGCAAGCGGTCCCCCTGACATCCTGCTGACAAAACGCTGTCAGCAGGGCTGTGCGAAACAGGGATCATCGCTTACTCATGGAGATGACACGATGACCTACGTACCTGAAAATTTCACCGTCTGGGCCGAAATCCCGGTGACCGACATGGAAAAATCCATGGCCTTCTACAATGCCGTGACGGATGCGGGGCTGGAACTGGACACCAGTGGCCCGAACCCGATGGCGATGTTCAAACCGCTGGACACGGGCAACGGCGTGGCCGGGCACCTGTATCCCGGCAAACCCGCCGGTGATGGCACCGGCCCGACGATCCATCTGGCCGCTCCGGGGACGGCGGAGGACACCATGAAACGGGTCGAGGCCGCAGGCGGCAAGGTTGTCTCTCCGGTGATCGAGATCCCGGCAGGCCGGTTCTTCTATGCGCTGGACCTCGACGGCAATTCCGTCGGCTTTTTCGAGACCCGCTGATGCGTCGCGCCGACCGCCTGTTCCAGATCGTTCAGGCCCTGCGGGGCGGTCGGCGCACCACGGCGGCACAGCTTGCCGACAGGCTCGAAGTCTCACAGCGGACGATCTATCGCGACATTGCCGATCTGCAATCCACCGGCGTTCCGATCGATGGCGAGGCCGGGTTCGGCTACGTCTTGCAGGAAGGGTTCGATCTGCCGCCGCTGATGTTCGACAAGGACGAGATCGTGGCGTTGGTGGCGGGGGCGCGGCTGGTGCGCGCTTGGGGCGGGGCGACCATGGCGCGCGCCGCCGAAGAGGCGCTGGCCAAGATCGACGCGGTTCTGCCCGAAGATGCCCGCGCCCGGGCCCGCGCGGTGCAGGTGCATTCGCTGGGGCTTGGGGTGACGGACGATCTGCGCGCCTGCATCGATGCCATCGAAAGCGCCGTCGACCGGCGCGAGCGGCTACAGCTGGAATATCGCGACGAGGCAGGGCAGGGGACCACGCGCATCGTGCGTCCGCTGGGGCTTTGGTTCTGGGCACCGGCCTGGACACTGGTTGCCTGGTGTGAGCTGCGTGAGGATTTCCGCATGTTCCGGCTGGATCGCATCGCCGCGCTGCAAGAGGCGGGCCGGTTTCGCCACGAACGCGGTCAACGGCTGGCGGATTTCTATGAACGGATGGAGGCCGAACGCTGTGGCTAGGCCCTTTTCCGGCGGGGGGCTTGTTCTAGCTCTGGGGCATGGAACCGATCCTTCTGTGGCTGAAACGCGATCTGAGACTGGCGGACAATCCTGCCTTGGCCCGCGCCTGCGCATTGGGCGCGCCGGTGCCGGTTTATGTCGTCGAACCGGGGCTTTGGGCACAGCCTGAAAGCGCGGGCCGGCACTATGCCTTCCTTTTCGAAACGCTGATGCAGCTGCGCCGGGATCTGCGTGCGTTGGGCAGTGATCTGGTGATCCGCCATGGCGCGGCGGTCGACCAGCTTGAGGCGCTGCGTCAGGAAACCGGCGCCCGGCGCATGGTCAGCACGCAGGAAACCGGCACCGGTTGGAGCTTTGCGCGCGATCGTGCGGTGGCGGGTTGGGCCGCCGGGCAGGGTGTGACATGGGAAGAGATGCCCCACAGCGCGATCCGCCGCGGGCACCATGACCGTGATCACTGGTCCCGTCATCGCAACGCGGTCATGGCGAGAGCGCCCGTGGCCGCGCCGGCGCATCTGCCTCCGGTGGCGGTGCCGTCGCAACCGGTTCCCACGGCTGCGGCGCTGGGTCTTGCGCCTGACACGTGCCCGGCCCGCCAGCGAGGTGGCCGTGATCAGGCCGAGGCTCTGCTGACTTCTTTCCTGACAACACGCGGGCAACATTATCGCCGACAGATGTCCTCTCCGCTCACCGGGGCGGAGGCCTGTTCGCGCCTGTCGCCCTATCTTGCGCTGGGGGTTCTGTCCCCGCGCCAAGTGGCGGCACGGACGGCGGCGCGGCAACGCGCGCGGCGCGCCGGGGGCGCGCCGGCACCCCGGGATGGATGGTCCGGCAGCCTGAACAGCTTGCAATCGCGGCTGGCCTGGCGCGACCATTTCATCCAGAAACTCGAAGACGAACCGGATCTTGACCGGGTCGAGATGCACCGCGCCTGTCGCGGTCTGCGCCCGGCCGAACCCGATGCCGCCCGCCTTGCGGCGTGGGAAAGCGGGGAAACCGGCGTGCCCTTTGTCGATGCCTGCATGCGGTCGCTGACAGCCACCGGGTGGCTGAACTTTCGGATGCGGGCCATGCTGATGAGCTTTGCCTCCTACCACCTCTGGCTGCCATGGCAGCGCACGGGCCTGCACCTTGCCCGCCTGTTCACCGATTACGAACCGGGCATCCATTGGAGCCAGTGCCAGATGCAATCGGGCACCACGGGCATCAATACGCCAAGGATCTACAACCCGGTCAAACAGGGGCGCGAGCAGGACCCGACAGGAGCCTTCACCCGGCGCTGGTGCCCCGAACTGGCGGACGTGCCTGATGCCCTGTTGCAAGAGCCATGGCGCTGGGACGTAGCGGTGGATTATCCGGAACCCATCGTCGATGTCGCCGATGCGGCGCGCAGGGCGCGGGAGACCATCTGGAGCTTGCGCAAGGACACCGGGTTCAGGGCCGAGTCACAAAGAGTCATCCGCAAGCACGCTTCGCGCAAGGATCCGCAGCGCCATTTCGTGAATGATCGTGCCCCAAAGGCTGCCTCACGATCCGACGACCGCCAACAAAGCTTTGATTTCTGATGCCACGCAAGCCTCGCAAACAGGATCTGCCCAGCAAGACCTGCGTCACATGCGGACGCCCTTTTGCGTGGCGCCGGAAATGGGCGCGCGTCTGGAGGGAAGTCCGGTATTGCTCGGAACGCTGCCGCCGAAATCGCAAGCCTTGACCCGGCGGGCAGGCACGCGGGGGGCAAGTGCCCCGCCGCCTGTCCGCTTATTCCGCCGCGCGCAGTTCCGGGCTCAGTTCCATTGTCGATACGGGCTCGTCCTCCCAGATGATCTCGGGCGCTTTGACCTGTTTTGCGGCCCGGTTCAGCGCCCAGTCGCGCGCCGCCCGGCTGCCGCGACCAAAGCTGAGCCGCGCCAGCAGGCGGGCGATCCACAGCACGTAGGTGGTGAACCAGACCCGGATCGCCAGCATCGCCGGGGTAAAGACCAGCGTCAGCATGGTGGCGATGCCCAGACCAAAGACCACTGCCGTGGCAAGGTTTTTCCACCACAGGGCCGTCGGGCTGTCGATGGAATAGCCGCCGCCGAAGAAATCAAGGCTGAGCCCCAGCATCATCGGCGCAAGACCGGCCATCGTGGTGATCGTGGTCAACAGCACGGGACGCAGACGGTCCTGTGCCGTGCGGGTGATCGCCTCGATCCGCGGCATGTAGCGCGAGTATTCCTGATACGTGTCGATCAGCACGATGTTGTTGTTCACCACGATCCCGGCCAGGGCCACGATCCCGGTGCCGGTCATGATGACCGAGAAATACTGGTCCAGAACCAGCATCCCGATCAGCACACCCGTGGTTGACAGGATAACCGCCAACAGCACCAGCACCGCGTTGTAAAAGCTGTTGAACTGCGCCAGCAGGATGATGAACATCAGGAACAGCGCCCCGCCAAAGGCGGATTGCAGAAAGGCCTGGCTTTCTTCCTGGTCTTCCTGGTCGCCGGTCCATTCCCATTCCAACCCCGCGGGCAGGGGATCGGTTTCCAGCCAGTCGGTCAGCACGGCGATCCGTTCACTGCCCGTTACCGGCACGACCCGCAGGTCCGATATGCCGTCGCTGCCCGCCTTGGCCAGGATCGCGTCGGGGCTTTCATCGGTCAGCCAGCGGACCTCGTCAAAGTAGCGGATGTTCGGTCCCATCAGCCATTCGAAATGCGCCGAGCGACCGAAGTCATGCTGCCAGCCGGCGGTTGTCACGTCACTTTGCTCGGGGTCCATTTCCACCCCGGTCAGCAGCGGCACGAATTCCGTGGTCACTGTTCCGTCGGGGTCCGTCGTGGTCACGTCCCAGCCGATTTCCATCAGGCTTTCCTGCACACCCGCCTTGACGTCGAAAAAGCGCGTCTGGTCGATGCGTTCGATCTCGGCCAGTTTGGCGACGGGTCGGCGCGTGATGAAATTCGACAGGGGCACCAGCCCGTCGGTGGTCCGCACCTTGAGGCTGTCGAGGGTTGACAGCACCCGGTCCTGTTCGGGCAGGCGCACGCGGATCTCGATCTCGTCGTCGGACCCTTGCGGCGTATAGCTGTCCAGCAGCACACCGCGCGTAACCAGCTGCACCATGGCGCCCACGGTGGCGACATTGGCGCCGTAGCGGCCTGCCTTTTCCACGTCCACGTCGATTTCCCAGTCGATGCCGGGCAGGGGGCGCGTGTCCTCGATCAGGGTCAGACCGGGGGTGCTGTCGAACTTGTTGCGCACGGCGGCCGCCCCGGCCAAAAGGGCATCCCAGTCGTCGCCGCGCAGGCGCAGGTGGACAGGTTTGGCGCTGGCCGGTCCGCGGGCCTGGGCGAGGATCTCGATCTCGACGCCCGGAATGCGTTCAAGCTTTTCGGTCAGGTCATCCAAGATCACGTCGCCGTCCAGTTTGGCCAGCGGGATACCGGTTTCACGTGCATAGGCCGGGCGCCCGTCCCACGGGATGGTTTCGAACTGCACCTGTCCGATGGTGTCCTTGGGGGCCATCGCGCCGCCGGTGTTGTTGTCCAGCCCGCCTTCGCCCGCAAAGGAAAAGGCGTTCAGGATCCCGGGATGGGTCAACACGATTTCCTCGGCGCGTTTTACCAGCGCGTCCTTTTCCGCGAGGCTGAGGTTGCCGCGCGCCCGGACATAGACGATGGCCTGTTCCGGTTCGCTTTCGACAAAGAAATCCACACCGTTGTTGTTTTCACCGTAGTAGGCAAAGACGTTGATCACGAAAAAGATCACGGCGGCCACGGTCACCAGCGGCATGATCGGGTTGCCCGCGATGCCCTTGATCACCCAGCCAAAGAAATTGCGCCGGTTGCTGCGTTCGACCTTGCGCGGCTTGCGGCGGATTTCGACTGCATCCATTGCAACCGAGGAAATCACCGCGAACAGCACAAAAAGGATCACCCCGGGCAGATGCGCGCTCCAGCCTTCGGCCTCGGTGGGACCAAGATAGGCGGGGTTGAGCACCAGCATCGCGCCGATGAACAGGCCAAGGATCGCGACCGGCACCAACAGGATCCGCAAGCTCCAGTGCAGGCGCGCGCGCAGCCAGTTGCCGGCGCGGTGCACATTGCGTGAAAAGCGGCCCGAAACGCCGCCCATGACCGGAAGATAGATCAGCGCCACGACAAGGCTGGCCGAAAGAACAAAGATCAGCGTGATCGGCAGCATGCCCATGAACTCGCCCGCGACGCCGGGCCAGAACAGCATGGGCAGGAAGGCGCATAGCGTCGTCGCCGTAGAAGAGACCACCGGCCAGAACATGCGGTGCGCGGCCTCGACATAGGCGTGCATCGGGCCGGTGCCTTCGGAAATCCGCTTGTCGGCATATTCGACAACCACGATTGCGCCGTCGACCAGCATCCCGACCGCAAGGATCAGGCCGAACATCACGATGTTCGAGATCGTTACACCCATCAGCGCCAGCAGCACGAAACACAGCAGGAAAGAGGTGGGGATCGCAAAGCCCACCAGCAACGCGGGCCGCAGGCCAAGGCTGGCCAGAACCACGATCATCACCAGCGCGATGGCCGTCAGAACCGAGCCTTCGAGCTGGCTGACCATGCTGGCGACCTGCCGGCTCTGGTCGTTCGAGGTGCCCACGTCCAGCACCGCCCGCAACTCGTCGGGCCAGCTATCCTGCGCCACCGTCAGCGTGGCCTGTACCTGCGCCACCGTGTCGATGATGTTAAAGCCCTTGCGCTTGACCACCTGCAAGGCGACGGTCTGTTCGCCGTTGAACCGCGCGGTGCCACGCCGGTCCTCGAAGGTCAGGTTGATGGTGGCCAGATCGCCCAGCGTCACCACGCGGTCGCCGTTCACCTTGACCGGCAGTTCATAGACATCGCGGGGATCGTCAAAGCTGGACGGAATCTTGACCGCGAAGGTGCCGTTGTTGGTTTCGACCTCGCCTGCGGCGATCAGCTGGTTGTTGTTCTGGACGACGCGGATCAACTCGTCGGCGGTGACGTTGTAGCTTTCCAGCCGCAACGGATCGATCACCACTTCCAGCATTTCGTCGCGGTTGCCCGCGATCCCGGCCTCCAACACGGAATCCAGCGCCTCCAGCCGGTCCTGAAGATCCTTGGCGATCTTGTTCAGCGTGCGTTCGGGAACAGGTCCCGAGAGGTTGACGATCAGGATCGGAAACTCGGAAAAGTTGATCTCGTTGATTGAATACTTCTCGGCGCCTTCGGGGAACTCTGCCTCGGCGTTGTTCATGCCGTCGCGCACGTCGGCGATGATCTTGGTCTTGTCCCAGCCGAATTCGAACTCCAGCGCCAGACCGGCATAGCCTTCGGCGGCGGTGGCGTTCATTTTCTTCAGCCCGTCCAGATCCGAAAGCTCGGTCTCCATCGGTTTGACCAACAGCTTTTCCGCATCGGCGGCAGAGATGCCGGGGAAGGGGACCGACACGAAGAGCGCCGGGATCTCGATGTCCGGTTCGCCCTCTTTGGGCAGCGAGAGATAGGAATAGGCCCCAGCCACAAGGCTGAGCACGATAAAGGCGATGATCATGCGGGCGCGTTCGGCGGCCCAGTCGATGATGCCGGTCATTGGATGATGTCCTCGTAACTCGGCACCACGGTCACGCCGTTGGTGACATATTCCTGTCCGACGGTGATGACGTCGACCTCGTCCGGCAAGCCGGTGATCCATACCCCGTCACGGGTATCGCGCAGGATCGACACGTCCATCCATTGCACGCTGTCCTGATCGGTCACGGTGCGCACGCCCAGCTTGCCCTCGTCGTTCAGCGTCAGAGTCGATTGCGACAGGAAGTGCGCCTTGGCGCCTTCGGCCTCGATGGCGATCTCGGCGGTTTCGCCGTCGCGGATGGTCAGATCCGCGTTGTCGACGGTCAGTTCCACCGCAAAGGTCCGCGTCAGGGGATCGGCGCTGCGCGAGACAAAGCTGACCTTGCCCTCGACGATGCGTCCGTTGGTCAGGCGGGCACCGGCACGGGCCCCCAGATCCACGCGCGCAACGGTGGTTTCGGGCACGTAGCCGACGATCTTGATCGGGTTGAGCTGGATCACGGTGGCGCAGGCCGATCCGGGTTGCATCAGCGCGCCCAGTTCGGCGGTGTCGGTTTCCAGAAGGCCGGCGAAAGGCGCGTGGACCTTGAGCCGCTCGATCTCCTTGGCGGCTGCGGCGACGGCGGCCTCGGCGGACTGGATCGCGCTCAGCGCGCCTTCCTCGCCGGTCTTGGCGGATTGCACACCGGCCAGCGCGCCTTCCAGTTGCGACTTGGCCGAGATCACAGCGGCCTTGGCACCCTCGACCGCCGACAGAGCCGAGGCCACAGCAGCCTTTGCGCCCTGCAATTGGCTTTCGGCGGTGCGCACGCCGGCAAGCGCGTTCTGGATCTGGGCCTTGGCCGAAATCACCCCGGCGCGGGCGTTGCTGATGCCGCTTTCGGCGGCCTGAACTGCGGCCCTGGCGGTCGCGACCTGGCTTTTGGCGGTTTGCACTGCGGCCAGCGCGCCTTGCAACTGCGATTTGGCCGCCTCAATGCCCGAGGTGGCGGATTTCAGGCCAAGTTGCGCGGTCTGCACGGCAGCCAAGGCCGTTTCATGGGCCGCTTCTGCCCCGGCCAGCCGGGTCTGGGCGGCAAAGCCGTCACGGGCCAGTTCCTGCGACGCGCGCAGATTGATCTCGGCCTCGCGCACCTGCGCCTCTGCCTGTTTCACGCGGGCCTTGGCCTCGGGGATGCGGGCCTCGGCGGTGACTAGGGCGGCCTCGGCGGCGGGGACGCCTGCCTCGGCCTCTTTCAGTCGGGCCTCGGCGGCGGGGACCGCGGCCTTGGCCTCGGCCAGCCGCGCTTCGGCTTCGGGGACGCGGGCCTCGGCCTCGACCAGACGGGCATCGTTTTCGGGAATGCGGGCCTTGGCTTCGGCCAGAAGGGCCTCGGCGGCGGGCACGCCAGCCTTGGCCTCGGCCAGCCGTGCCTCGGCGGCAGGCACCGCGGCCTCGGCTTCAAGGATGCGTGCCTCGGCGGCGGGCAGTTGCGCCTTGGCCTCGGCCAGACGGGCCTTGGCCTCGGGCAGGCGGGCCTTGGCTTCGGCCAGTCGGGCCTGTGCCTCTTGCAGGCTGACCCCCCGGGTGCCGGGATCGATTTCACACAAAAGCTGCCCGGCTTCGACCAGAGCGCCCTTACGCAGCGGTTCAGACACGATCTTGCCCGAGGTTTCCGCCCGCACCTCGACCTGACGCACGGCCTCGGTTTCGCCGCGCAGGATGACTTCGCTGTCGACGACCTGCGCAACCGAACGTTTTGCCATGACACGTACCGCGCCCTCGGGGATCACCGCAGGCTCTGCGGCTTCGGCCACCGGCGCTGCACCCTCTGCCGCATCCGGGTCGGCGGCGGGATCGTCCACCTGCGCGGCGGGAGAGGTGTCACGGGCAAAGCCAAGCAGCCGGTCCCGTTCCATCACCACCGCGTAAAGCACGGCTGCCACAAGACAGGCCGTCAGGATCGACATGATGCGCATATTCTTCATCCCTTGGGCGCCGGGCAATCGCCCGCCGCGTGTCGTCAAATACTTATGTGCCGAGCCACACCTTGATCCGCAGAGTCGGGATGCGCCCATGCTGAACAGTTTGGTTCAGTTTTAGGCGGCACCAAGGGGAGCTTCAAGCGTACCTCCGGCATTTGCGCCGCAAAACGGCGCTTTTTCGGCAATTTCATGGGAGTTTCACGAAAATAGGGCGGGCGGGAAAAGTCCCGCCGCCCGTCGTTGGCCCCCCGGGGGTCATGAAAACCCGAATGCCATCGCGCCTTGGCACCGCAGGACGGGACATGTAAGAGGGGGAAAACCAACCGGAGGGGGCCCGTTTGAGCGACGCCGACAGTTTCATCGACGAGGTGACCGAAGAGGTCAAACGCGACCGTCTTTATGCGACCCTGCGCAAGTGGGGCTGGGTGGGCGTGCTGATCGTGCTGCTGATCGTGGGGGGCACCGCCTACCGCGAATGGCGCATCGCCGCCGCCGAATCCCGGGCGCAGGCCTTTGGCGACAGCATTCTTGACGCGCTGGACGCCGAGGATGCGCCCAAGCGGATCGAGGCGCTGGGCGCAATCGAACCGCCGACCACGGCGGGCACGGCGATTCTGTCGATGCTGACCGCGGCGGAGCAGGGCACCGAGGGCGACGATGCCGCCGCCGTGGCCCGCTTGCAGGCGGTGGCCGACAACACCGAGATCCCCGCCATCTATCGCCAGATCGCCAGCTACAAGGCGCTGACCCGCGGCAGCGGGGTGTTGCCGGTCGAGGAGCGCCGCAGCGGGTTCGAGGCGTTGGCCGTGGCCGGCCAACCGCTGCGCCTGCTGGCCGAGGAACAACTGGCGCTGATCGAGATCGAAACCGGCGACCGCGACGCGGCATTGACGCGACTCGAGGCGCTGGTCGAGGATGCCGAGGCGACACAGGGCTTGCGGCGCCGCGCTTCGCAATTGATTGTGGCACTGGGCGGCGACGCGCCCGGCAACTGAGCCCGTATTGTCGGGGCACACGGCGGGGGGCAGGGCCCCGTATGGTGACGAAAGGGGCATTCGGATGCTGCGTAAGACCTCTCTGCTGATTTCGCTGGCCGCGGTGGCGCTGGCCGGTTGTACGGAGCGCGAGCAGATCCTGCCGGGCGAACGCCTGAATGTGCGTGACGTGCTGAGCGGCGATTACGTGGACGACGCGGCCCCGGTCGCCGAGGCCGCGGGTCCGCAGGCCCGCGCTTTCAGCGCGCCTGCCGCCGTGGCCAACCAGGATTGGGCGCAAAGCCCGGTCTCGCCGATGGCACGGGTGGCCAACGCGGCCCTTGGCCAGTCGCTGTCGCCTTTGTTCGCGGTGTCGATCGGGGCGGGCGACGGACGCAAGACCCGGCTGAACGCGGACCCGATCGTGGCTGGCGGGCGTATCTTTACCATGGACGCCAACCATCAAGTGCGGGCGACCTCGACATCGGGCCAGACACTGTGGAGCGCGGCCCTGATTCCCCAACGTGACAAGGCTCCCGAAGGACAGGGCGGCGGGCTTGCCTATGGGGATGGCAAGCTGTTCGTGTCCTCCGGTTTCGGCAAGCTGACCGCGCTGGACCCGGCCACGGGCAATGTCTTTTGGGAACAGGATCTGAACAACACGGCCACCGGCGCGCCCAGCTATCGCGACGGGCTGGTTTATGTGGTGTCCGGCGACAGCACGGCCTGGGCGATTGAAAGCAAGGATGGTCGCGTCCGCTGGCAATTCGACGGCGCGCAGGATTTCAACAATATCGCGGGGGCACCCGCCCCGGCGATCAACGACAAATATGTGGTTTTTGCCTTCGGGTCGGGCGCTGTGTCCGGCGCGTTCCGCCAAGGCGGATTGCAAGTCTGGAACGCGGAGCTTCTGGGACGGCGCACAGGGGTCACTCTGGCGGGCATCAACGACGTGACCGGCGATCCCGTAATCGCGGGCGACCGCGTCTATGCCGGCAACCACTCGGGCCGTGTCGTAGCGCTGTCGATCTACAACGGCGACCGGATCTGGACCGCCAAGAAGGGCGCCCTGGGGCCGATGTGGCCCGCAGGTGATTCGGTCTTTTTCGTGTCTGACCTGAACCAGCTGGTGCGGCTGGACGCGGACACCGGTCAGGAAATCTGGTCGCGGGACCTGCCGGGATATCGTCCGACACGGAACCCGAACCGCCGCCGTGACGGCTCGTTTGCCAACCACGGTCCGGTTCTTGCGGGCGGACGGCTGATCGTCACCAGTTCGGACGGCAAGATTCGCGCGTTCAATCCCGCCGATGGCAGCCTGTTGCAGCAAATCGACATCGCCGGCGGGGCCACGACGCGGCCGATCGTGGCCAATGGCACGCTTTATGTCGTGTCGCGCAAAGGCGTCCTGCACGCCTATCGCTGATCTGGCGTGATCCGATTGTGCGCGCCTTCGGCGCGCGCAGGATCCTCGGCCCGGCGGCCTGACGGCCTTGGTCTCGGGGTTTGGGCAACCGCGAAAGGGCAGGGTCCGGAAACCCGCGGCACAGGTGGGCGCGCCCCCTTTATCCCTGTTCCGAAATGCGCTAAGCGGCGCTCTTGATCTTTGGAGCCGGGACATGAGTTTCTCTCTCGCCATCGTCGGTCGCCCCAACGTGGGCAAGTCGACCCTGTTCAACCGTCTTGTCGGGCGGCGTCTTGCGCTGGTCGATGACCAGCCGGGCGTCACACGTGACCTGCGCGAGGGCGAGGCGCGGCTGGGCGATTTGCGGTTTACCGTGATCGACACCGCCGGTCTGGAAAACGAGACGGATGAGAGCCTGCCGGCCCGTATGCGCCGCCTGACCGAACGCGCCGTGGACGAAGCAGATATCTGCCTGTTCCTTGTCGATGCGCGGGCCGGGATTCTGCCCGACGATCAGGTTTTTGCCGAGATCCTTCGCAAGCGGGCCAAACACGTCATCCTTGCCGCCAACAAGGCCGAAGGATCGGCGGCGGATGCCGGTGTGATCGAAGCCTATGCGCTGGGTCTGGGTGAGCCGCTGCGCCTGTCGGCCGAACATGGCGAGGGCATGAACGAGCTTTATTCCGCGCTTGTGCCGTTGTCCGAGGGTTTTGCCGAACGGGCCGCCGCCGAGGCACCGGAAACCGAGGTCTCGCTGACCGAGGAAGAGGCCGAGGAAGGCGATGATGGCGCCGTGCGGATGCCAACCGCTGACAAGCCTTTGCAGATCGCCGTTGTGGGCCGTCCCAACGCGGGCAAATCGACCCTGGTCAATGCCATTCTTGGCGAAGATCGCCTGCTGACCGGACCGGAGGCGGGGATCACGCGCGATGCGATTTCCGTCCAGATGGACTGGGGCGGGGTGCCGATGCGCATCTTTGACACAGCCGGGATGCGTCGGCGCGCCAAGGTTCAGGAAAAACTGGAAAAGCTGTCGGTGTCCGACGGCATCCGCGCGGTGAAATTCGCCGAGGTTGTGATCGTTCTGCTGGATGCCGCGATCCCGTTCGAGACGCAGGATCTCAAGATCGCCGATCTGGCCGAGCGCGAGGGCCGCGCCGTTGTGGTCGCGGTCAACAAATGGGATATCGAGGACCAGAAGCAGGACAAGCTGAAATGGCTGCGCGAGCAGTTCGAACATGTTCTGCCGCAATTGCGCGGTGCGCCTTTGGTGACAATCTCCGCCCGGACGGGCAAGGGGCTGGACCGTTTGCAGGCCGCCGTGATGCAGGCCTACGATGTGTGGAACCGCCGCGTGCCCACGGCGCAATTGAACCGTTGGCTGGAGGGTATGGTGCAGAGGCATCCGCCCCCCGCGCCGCAGGGCCGCCGGATCAAGCTGCGTTACATGACGCAGGCCAAGACGCGCCCGCCGGGTTTCGTGGTGATGTGCTCGCATCCCGACAAGCTGCCCGAGAGCTATTCGCGCTATCTGGTGAACGGGCTGCGCGAAGACTTTGACATGCCCGGAACGCCTATTCGCCTGACTATGCGCGGGCAGGGGGATCGCAACCCCTACAAGGGGCGCAAGAAGAAAAATGCCGGTGCGCTGAAGAAGCATCTCGGCAAATTGCAGTCGAAAAAGGACTGAAGATCTGGAAAGGAAAGCGGCGCCCCTGGCGCCGTTTTTCGCTTCGGAATTCACCAGGGAACAATGGCTGAGCACCGGTCGGCCGGAGAGATCGGGGCGTGAAGAGGGCGGAGCGCCGGGGATGGAATGGCTGGGCCGGATCAGTTCGCGCGTTCCAGGCGGTCAAGGCCGCGACCGTCGGCCCATGTGCCGTGCAGGTCGCCATCCGGCATCAGAACGTAGAAGACGGGGTCGCTGTCACCTTGCCAATCCACCGTCAGCAGGCGTCCCTGTAGCCGACCGGTGCCGCGATAGACCTGGCCGGCGATGGTCCAGGTGACGGCATATTGGCCGCCGTCTTCGCGGAGGTCCACGGTTCCGCTATAGGCGGATCCGTCGGGGTTGCGTCCGTCGACACGGTAGTGGCCCGCGAGGTCCGGGCTGCCTTCGAGTTGCAGGCTTTCCTGTGCGACGAGCGGGGAGGCCAGAAGGCAGGCAGAGAAAATCAGGGCGCGCATGTGAAAATCCTTGGCGTTGGAATGGCGGAAAGCCTAGGGCGCGCGCCCGGCCCTGTCCAGCGCCGCCTTATTCCGTGTCCGTGCCACGCACGCCAAGAATTGCGATCATGCCAAGCAGTGCCAGCCCGGTCACCGCGGCGTTAAAGGGCTGCCAGTTCGAAACGACGACCCCCACCAGTGCCCAGATCACTGTCATGCCGTATTCCGGCGCGCGGTGCAGGCGGTATTGCATGATCAGCGCCAGCGCCATGCAGGCGGCCAGCGACACCAGCGCCGCCGGTGTCGGCAGCAGCCAGCCATAACCGCCGATCACCACGCCGGTGCCGACGCAAGACGCCGCGGTCAGCCAGCCTGCGTAGACCGCCACCGGCCCCTGTTGCAGCCAGCGGTCAGTATCGCCCGCCCGCCAGAGTGCCACCAGCGCGGTGATCAGCATCACCCAGATCAGCACAACCGCCAATACCGGGGAAACCTGTGCCACCGGCAGCCAGACCGTCCCCACCGCAAGGCTGATCAGCAGTGGTGGGCGCATGGGCGCCCAGTCGATGTCATCGCCCCGACGCAGCAGGCCGAAGCCGGTGCCGATGATCAGCCAGACATAGATCAGGCCCCAGATCGCAAAGGCATAGCCCGCCGGTTGCACCGGCGGGTTTTCGATCACGACGGGAAATTGCGAAGGCTCGAAGCCGTTGAACCCCGGCGCCAGCCAGGGCGAGGCCGCAAAGGCCAGCGCCGCGACAAAGCAGAACAGGGCCCAGAGGCGGGTCATTCCAATACACCCTCGGCCGAGAGCCGCGTCTTGCCGCGCAGGTAAGGGTGCAGCGCCTCGGGCAGGTCGACCGAGCCATCCGCCTGCTGGCCGTTTTCCAGAACGGCGATCAGGCAGCGGCCCACCGCAAGGCCCGATCCGTTCAGCGTGGCGAGAAAGCCGGGCTTGCCGCCTTCGGCGGGTTTGAACCGCGCGTTCATGCGCCGCGCCTGGAATGTGCCGCAGGTCGAGACCGACGAGATCTCGCGGTAGCTGTCCTGACCGGGCAGCCAGACCTCGATGTCATGGGTCTTTTGCGCGCCAAAGCCCATGTCGCCGGTGCACAGCACCACGGTGCGATAGGGCAGGCCCAGCTTTTCAAGGATCGCCTCGGCGCATTTGGTCATCCGGTCATGTTCGGCCAGCGCCTCGTCCGGGTGGCAGACGGTGACCATCTCGACCTTTTCGAACTGGTGCTGGCGCAGCATCCCGGCGGTGTCGCGGCCCGCGCTGCCCGCCTCGGAGCGGAAACATTGCGAATGCGCGGTATAGCGGCGCGGCAGGTAGGATTGCTCGACCGTCAGACCGTTGACGATATTGGTCAGCGTCACCTCGGAGGTGGGGATCAGCCACCAGCCGTTGGTGGTTTCATAGCTGTCTTCGCCGAATTTGGGCAACTGGCCGGTGCCATACATCATTTCCGGGCGCACAAGCACCGGGGTCCATGTTTCGGCAAGGCCATGTTCTTCGGTATGGGTGTCCAGCATGAACTGCGCCAGCGCGCGGTGGATGCGCGCCACCCCGCCCGACAGCACCACGAAACGCGAACCCGACAGTTTGGCCGCCACTTCGAAGTCCATGCCCGGTTTCACGCCGTCGAGATCATAGTGCTCTTTCGGAGTGAAATCGAAGGTGCGCGGGCTGCCCCAGCGGCGGATTTCCACGTTGTCGTTTTCGTCCGCGCCGTCGGGGATGTCATCCAGCGGCAGGTTCGGCACGCCCATCAGCAGGTCGGTCAACTGGGTGTCCAGTGTCTTGGCCTTGTCCTGCATCTCGGCCACTTCGGCCTTTTTCGCGGCGACCAGCGCGCGCAGGCGTTCGAATTCGGCCTCGTCGCCGCTGGCCTTGGCCTTGCCCACGTCCTTGGAGGCGCGGTTCTGTTCCGCCTGCGCCTCTTCGGCGGCGGTGATGGCGGCGCGGCGTGCCTTGTCCAGATCGAGGATCTGTGACGACATCGCCTCCACCCCGCGGCGCGAGAGGGCCGCATCCCAGGCTTCGGGATTTTCACGGATGGCGCGGATGTCGTGCATCACTTTCTCCAATCATTGAACGAGTCGGGGCGGTTATGCCCCATCTTTTCACAGGACGGTAGGGGGACCGGGCGGGATGCGGCGCCTTCTCATGGCTGGCCTGCGAACTGTTGCCGAACCCATGCATCCACCGGAACCGCCAGCGCCTCTTCGTCGCGGGTGACGGCGACGATCACCGCGACCAGCCGCCGCGCACTGCCTTCGCCTGCCATGACGGGGCCGCCGCTCTGCCCCGGTTCGACGCGGCAGCCGATCCGCCAGAGGCCACCGGCCTCGGCACCGTAGCACAGGGGCGTCACTGTCAGCCGATGCGGGCGCGAACGGCGATAGCCCAACAGTTCCAGCGGACCGGGCAGGATTGCGCTGCCGATGCGCTGGGGCGCCGGGGGCAGCGGGTCTTCCAGTTCGATCAGGGCGATGTCGTGGCGCAGGTCGAACCGGCCGCCGGCATAGGCCCTGGGGTGGACGCGCACCTCTTTGATGCGGGCGGCGCCGCTGTGTTCGCTTCCGTTCCAGCCCGCGACAAAGACCATGTCCGCGATCCGTTTCAGATAGCCGTCCTCGGGGCGGGTGACACAATGGGCGGCCGTCAGGGCCAGCGCCGGGGCGATCAGCGTGGCGGTGCACATTTCCGACATGCGATAGCCAGCGGTGTTCAGCCGTCCGATGGCGGGCTCGTCGGCATGGACCGCGAAGGGAAACAACAAGACAACAAGCAGCAGCAGGCGCAGCATTTGGGGGCCTTTCCGGTTGGGCCCTGTTCGCAGGCAAAACCCTAGGGCGCGGGGCAGGGGCGGGCAAGGCCCGGCACCGGAACCGGCCAGGCCACGGCCTCCAGCCCTGCAAAGCCGAACAAATCGGCGCAGGGCCATGGCCTTGCCTTGCATCTGGCCCGCGCCGCGCATAGGTTCCGCGCAATTTCGCGGGGGGTGCCCCGCTCTCTCTGAACAGGAGCATCGTCCCTATGGAAGCCGTCGGCCAGTTTCTTCCGCTTATTCTGATCTTCGCGATCATGTATTTCCTGCTGATCCGTCCGCAGCAGAAGAAGATGAAGGAACACCAGAACATGGTCAGCGCGCTGCGCCGCGGTGACCAGGTCGTCACCCAGGGCGGGCTGATCGGCAAGGTCGTCAAGGTGAAGGACGACAAGGAAATCGAGGTCGAAGTGGCCGAGGGCGTCAAGGTCCGCGTGGTCAAGTCGACCATTGCGCAGGTCCTGTCCAAGACCGAACCGGCCGAAAGCTGATCCTTCATGTTGCAGGTCGATCTCTGGAAACGCGTGCTGATCTGGGCGACCGTCGTTGTCGGCCTGCTGCTCGCCCTGCCCAACGCCTTCTACAGCCGGGTCGAAACCCATAACGATGCCGTCAAGGCCATCGAAGCGGGGTTCGACACCTCCGAGAACCGGGATCTTGCCGCCGAATGGCCGTCGTTCCTGCCCTCGGGGCTGGTGAACCTCGGGCTCGACCTGCGCGGCGGCGCGCATCTTCTGGCCGAGGTTCAGGTGGACGAAGTCTATCAGGCCCGGATGGAGGCGCTCTGGCCCGAGGTCCGTGACGTGCTGCGCGACGCGCGCGACACCGTGGGCACGATCCGCCTGCAACCGTCGTCGACACAGGGCGAACTGCGCGTCAGGATTTCGGAACCCGGCGGCATGGACCGCGCCATCGAACTGGTGCGCGGTCTGGCGCAGCCCGTGGTCTCGCTGACCGGGGCCGGTTCCACCGATCTCGAAGTGCGGTCCGAAGACGATGAGATTGTCGTCACCCTGTCCGAGGCAGAGCGCAATGCCATGGACGACCGCACCATGCAGCAAAGCCTCGAGATCATTCGCCGCCGGATCGACGAGGTTGGCACGCGCGAGCCGACGATCCAGCGTCAGGGCTTTGACCGCATCCTGATTCAGGTGCCGGGCATCGGGTCCGCCGCCGAACTCAAGGCGATTATCGGCACCACGGCCCAGCTGACCTTTCAGCCGGTGGTCAGCCGCACCTCGGACGGAACCGAACGTCCGGGCGTCGGCAACGAGATCCTGCCCGCAGGCGATCAGGACGGGGTGTTCTACATCCTCGAACAGGCTCCCGTGGTCACTGGTGAACAGCTGACCAACGCGCAGCCCAGTTTCGACCAGAACGGCCGTCCGGCGGTGAACTTCAACTTCAACCCCTCGGGCGCGCGCAAGTTTGGCGATTACACCGCCAACAATATCGGTTCGCCCTTTGCCATCGTGCTTGACGGCGAGGTGATCTCGGCCCCGGTCATTCAGGCCCATATCGCGGGCGGTTCCGGCATCATCACCGGCAACTTCACGGTCGAGGAATCGACCCGTCTTGCGGTTCTGCTGCGCGCCGGTGCGCTGCCGGCCAAGATGGTCTTCCTCGAAGAGCGGACCATCGGCCCGGAACTGGGGCAGGACAGCATCGACGCCGGCAAGATCGCGACCATCGTGGCCTTTGTGGCGGTGCTGGTCTTTATGGCGCTCAGCTATGGCCTGTTTGGCATCTTCGCCAATATCGCCCTGATCCTGAACATCGGCATGATCTTTGGCCTGCTGTCGCTGATCGGCGCAACGCTGACCCTTCCGGGGATCGCGGGGATCGTTCTGACCGTGGGTATGGCCGTTGACGCCAACGTGCTGATCTTTGAACGGATCCGCGAGGAACTGCGCACCGCGCGCGGGCCGGCGCGGGCCATCGAGCTGGGCTATGAAAAAGCGCTCTCGGCGATCATCGACGCCAACATCACCACCTTCATCACGGCGGTCATCCTTTATGTCATGGGCTCGGGTCCGGTGCGCGGCTTTGCGGTTACGCTGGGCTTCGGCATCCTGACTTCCGTCTTTACGGCGATCTTCGTCACGCGGCTGCTGATCGTCACATGGTTCGAACGCCGCCGTCCGAAAACGATCGAGGTCTGACATGCGCCTGAAGCTGGTTCCCCAACAGACCAATTTCGATTTCTTTTCCAAACCGGTGCTGTGGCTGGGTATCTCGGCCCTTCTGATCGTGCTTGCGCTGGCCAGCTTTGGCCTGCGCGGGCTGAACTATGGCATCGACTTTCGTGGCGGCACCACGATCCGGACCGAAAGCGCGCAGACCGTGGATGTGGGCGCCTATCGGGATGCGCTGGCCGCACTGGAACTGGGCGACGTTGTGATCTCCGAGGTCTTTGACCCGAATTTCCGCGACGATCAGAACGTGGCGATGATCCGCATCGGCGCGCAGGACGGCGAAGAGGCCGTCAGCGTCGAGGTCATCGAACAGGCGCGGGTTGCGCTGGCAGAGATCGCGCCGGACATCAAGTTCGTCTCGGTCGAATCCGTCGGTCCCAAGGTTTCGGGAGAGTTGATCCGCACGGCGGCCATCGCCGTCGCGCTCGCCATCGGGGCGGTGCTGATCTACATCTGGCTGCGGTTCGAATGGCAGTTTGCGCTGGGGGCGGTCGTCGCGCTGGTGCATGACGTGGTGCTGACCATCGGTGTGTTTTCCGAGGTGGGTATCAAGTTCGACCTTGCCATCATTGCCGCGCTTCTGACCATCGTCGGCTATTCGCTGAACGATACCGTGGTTGTCTTTGACCGGGTGCGCGAGAACCTGATCAAGTACAAGTCCAAGGACCTCAAGGAGGTGCTGAACCTCTCGATCAACGAGACGCTCAGCCGGACCTTCATGACCTCGGTCACCACGCTGCTGGCGCTGATCGCGCTGTTCGTGCTGGGTGGCGACGTGATCCGGGGCTTTGTGTTTGCAATGATCTGGGGCGTGATCGTCGGCACCTATTCGTCGATCTTCGTGGCCTCGACCATGCTGTTGCGCCTCGGCGTAAAGCGCGACTGGTCCAAGCCCAGCGATACGACCGGCAATCAGTTCGGCGACATCGATGCCTGATTTTCTGGCCAGTCTCCTCGGGATCGAGGGGATTGGCTGGTTGATCCTTGCAGGGCTTGCAGCGGGGCTGGTGCGCGGGTTCACCGGCTTTGGCTCGGGCCTTGTATTTTTGCCGGTGGCGGCGCAACTCTTGCCGCCATTCGGTGCCATCCTGACAATGACCGTGATGGACCTCTTTGGTCCCGCGCCGATTCTGCGCCGGGCCTGGGCAGCGGTCGAAAAGGGCGATCTGGGCAGACTGGTCCTTGGATGCGCTCTTGTGTTGCCGCTGGGCATGTGGGTCCTGACCCGGATCGCGCCCGAGATCTTTCGCATTGGAGTTGCGCTGTTGGCATTGGCAATGCTGGCGGTGCTGTCGCTTGGCCTGCGCTATCGCGGACGGATAAGCCGCGGCATGGTCGGTGGAATCGGCGGCTTGGCCGGGTTGCTGGGGGGCATGGCCGGTCTGCCCGGACCGCCGGTGATCCTGTTCTACATGTCCCGGCCACTGCCGGTTGCCACGATCCGGGCAACGATCCTGCTGTTCCTGTTGGCCTATGACCTGCTGCTGATGGGCTATATGGCGGCCATGGGCCGTTTCATGACCGAGTTCCTCTGGCTGGGGCTGGCGCTGTCGGTGCCGAACATGTTGGGCAACTGGCTGGGCGCCCGGTTGTTCCGCCCCGAATGGGAAGCGGCCTACCGCGTGGCGGCCTATGTGCTGATCGCCACATCGGCCTTGTCGGCGCTGCCGGTCTGGCGGTAAAAGCGCGCCATGCGACTGAACGAGATCACATATGACGATGCCGTGCCGGTGGACGGCTATGGCCCGGGGTTCTTCCGCGTTGGCGGAGAAGTGCATCAGGGGCCGCTTCTGGTCTGGGACAAGGGCCGCGCCGATTGGGGCGGGCTGGAAGATTCCGATAGTCTGCTGAGCATGGCCGGTCTGGTCGACGTGGTCTTTGTCGGCACAGGGGCCGAGACGGCGCATCTGCCCTCGGGGTTGCGTGATCGTCTCGAAGAGGCGGGGCTGGGCGTCGAGGCGATGAACTCGCCTTCGGCATGCCGCACCTACAATGTGCTGTTGAGCGAAGGGCGTCGCGTCGCCCTTGCGGCGCTGCCGGTCTGACACAGCATCAGGGCATCGCGTCGCGGCAGACGCTTGGGGCTTTTGCGGGCGCGCCGCCTGCGCTAAGCCGCAAGACATGGATTTGACGGTCAAGGATCTGACGGTGGCGCGCGGCGGTGTGCCGGTGCTTGAAGGGGTCGGTTTCGCGCTGACGCCGGGGCGGGCACTGGTTCTGCGTGGCCCCAATGGCGCGGGCAAGACCACGCTTTTGCGGACAGTAGCCGGGCTGCAACCGGCGCTGGCCGGAGAGATTTCCGGCGCGGGCGAACGTATCGCCTATGCGGCCCATGCCGACGGGCTGAAATCCATGCTCAGTGTCAGCGAGAACCTGCATTTCTGGGCACAGGTCTTTGGTACCAGCGGCATTGACGATGCCTTGCGTGATTTCAACCTGACCGCACTGCAAGACCGGCTGGCCGGCACATTGTCCGCGGGGCAGAAACGGCGGCTTGGGCTGGCGCGTCTGATGGTGACGGGGCGGCCTGTCTGGGTGCTGGACGAGCCGACGGTGTCGCTGGATACGGCGTCGGTCGCCTTGTTCGCCGAGGCGGTGCGGCGGCATCTGGGGCAGGGGGGATCGGCGCTGATGGCGACGCATATCGATCTTGGGATCGAGGCAGAGGTGCTGGACATCGCCCCTTTTCGCGCAACGCCGCGGGCCGCCATTCAGGACGAGGCTTTCCTGTGATCGCGCTGCTGACACGTGACCTGCGCCTTGCGGTGCGCGCGGGCGGCGGCTTTGGCCTTGGGCTGGCGTTTTTCCTGATCGTGACCGTTCTGGTGCCTTTCGGGGTCGGCCCGCAGACCGATCTGCTGACCCGCATCGCGCCGGGCATTCTCTGGATCGGTGCGCTGCTGGCCTGCCTGCTGTCGCTGGACCGGATCTTTGCGCTGGACTGGGAGGACGGCTCGCTGGACCTGCTGGCCACCGCGCCCCTGCCGATGGAAGGCATCGTCAGCATCAAGGCGCTGGCCCACTGGATCACCACCGGGCTGCCGCTGGTTCTTGCTGCGCCCTTGCTTGGAGTGCTGCTGAACCTTGCCGGACCGGGTTATCTGTGGCTGTTCATCAGTCTCGCGCTTGGCACGCCGGCGCTGTCGGTGATCGGCACCTTTGGCGCGGCGCTGACCGTAGGCCTGAAACGGGGCGGTCTGCTGATGTCGCTGCTGGTGCTGCCGCTCTACGTGCCGACGCTGATTTTTGGGGCCGAGGTGGCGCGGCGCGGGGCCGAGGGGCTGGCTGTTCAAACGCCGCTATTGATGCTGGCGGGGATCAGTTTCGGGGTTGCGGCGCTGTTGCCCTTTGCCAGCGCCGCCGTCCTGCGGATCAACCTGCGGTGAGCGCGCCGGGGTGACGTATTGCACCCGCGCGATATTTGCGCTGTAACCGCTGGAAAGGGAGGCCAAGGACCTATGTCGATCTGGGAATACGCCAATCCGGTCAAGTTCATCCGCACCGCGGACAAGCTTTTGCCCTGGGTGTCGGTTGCCGCGGTGATCTGCCTTGTCACCGGGCTGGTCTGGGGGTTCTTCTTTACGCCGGATGATTTCCGGCAAGGGTCGACTGTCAAGATCATCTACCTGCATGTGCCCGCGGCCATGATGGCGATCAATGCATGGATGATGATGTTGATCGCCTCGTTGATCTGGATCGTGCGCCGCCATCATGTCAGCGCGCTGGCGGCCCGCGCTGCTGCGCCTATCGGTGCGGTCATGACGCTGATCGGGCTGGTGACCGGTGCGATCTGGGGGCAGCCGATGTGGGGCACATGGTGGGCATGGGATCCGCGCCTGACCGTCTTTCTGATCCTGTTCCTGTTCTACCTCGGCTACATGGCCCTGTGGGAGGCGATCGAGAATGACGATACCGCCGCCGACCTGACCTCGATCCTGTGCCTTGTCGGATCGGTCTTTGCACTGCTGTCGCGCTATGCGGTGCAATTCTGGAACCAGGGTCTGCACCAGGGGTCCTCGGTGCTGCGGGCCGGGGCGGTGACCGGGACAGACACGACCGAGAAAGTGTCGAACGTCTATTTCATGCCGCTCATGGTCTCCGGCATCGGCTTTGTGCTGTTGTTCATCGCACTGGTGCTGTTGCGGACGCAGACGGAAATCCGGGCGCGCCGCGCGCGTGCCCTGCTGGCACGGGAGCGCATGGCATGATGCCGGAACTTGGCAAATACGCGGGCACGGTGCTGTCCTCATACGCGGTGTCGTTGCTGTTGCTGGTGGTGCTGATCGTGGCCAGCGTCTGGCGGTCCCGCCGGATCCGAGCCGAACTGGAACGCATAGAGGAGCGTCAGAAGAATGGCTAAGCTGTCCCCTCTCATGGTGGCACCGCCGCTGATCTTTGCGGCCTTTGGCCTACTGGCCTATCTGGGCCTTGGGCGGGAAGATCCCGACCGGCTGGAATCCGTATTCGACGGCAAACCGGCCCCCGCAATGACCGATGCCGCGCTGCCGGGTTATGCCGCCGTCACACCCGAGATGCTGACCTCGGGCGAGGTGACGCTGGTCAATTTCTGGGCCAGCTGGTGTCCGCCGTGCCGTGTCGAACATCCCGTGCTTCTCAAGATGCAGGCAGAAGGTGTGCGCATCATCGGCGTGAACATGAAGGATCAGGCCGGCAACGCCACGAAGTACCTGGCCGACGACGGCAATCCCTTCATGGCGGTGGCTTTTGATCCCGCCGGGCGCACGGCCATTGACTGGGGGGTGACCGCGCCGCCGGAAACCTTCATCCTCGACGGGGACGGCACCGTTCTGTTCAAATTCGTTGGTCCGCTGGTGGGCTCGGATTATGAACAGCGCTTTGTCCCGAAGCTGAACGAGGCGCTGGGGCGCTGACGCGCTGACGCGGACAAAAAGATTTCCCTGAGAGACCGGTTTGAATCGCGCTACACTGGCGGCAGGTGCCAGTGAACAAGTGGTTCAACAAAAAGATTTCTCAGGGAGAGGGATATGATCCCCAGATTGACAACGCTTTGCGCGGCGCTGGCCTTGACTGGCGCGGCTGTGCAGGCCGAACCCAGCCTTGACCGGGGCCGCTATCTTGTCGAAGGGCCGGCGGGGTGTGGAAACTGCCATACACCGATGGGACCGGATGGCCCGGTCATGGCGCAGAACCTTGGCGGACGGCTGGTTGAAAAGAACCCCGCCTTTACCGCCATTGCGCCGAATATCACCCCGGCGGGCGCCATTGCCGATTGGACGGATGCTGAACTGGTGCGGGCGATCCGTGAAGGGCTGCGCCCGGACGGATCGTTGATCGGCCCGCCAATGCCCTTTGCCATGTATCGTGGCCTGTCGGATGACGATGTGATGAGCATGGTCCTGTACCTGCGCAGCGTTCCGGCCGTCGACAATGATCCGGGGCAGAGCAGCTATAACATCCCGCTGCCGCCTGCCTATGGCCCGCCGGTCGAAAGCGTGCCGCATCCCGAACAGGGGGTCAGCGTGGCCTATGGTGCCTATCTTGCCGGGCCGGTGGCCCATTGCATGGAATGCCATACGCCGATGGGAGAGAAAGGCCCGATGCTGGACAGTCGACTTGGCGCGGGCGGGTTCGAATTCCACGGCCCCTGGGGCACTTCGGTGGCGTCGAACCTCACAAGCCACGAAGACGGTCTGGCGGGTTACACGGACGCGGAACTGGCGGATATGATCACCAAGGGCATGCGACCCGGCGGGGCGCCGATGATGCCGCCCATGCCCTATGGTTACCTTGCGCAGATGAGTTCGGATGACCTCGCGGCGGTCATCATGTATCTGCGCAGCCTGCCTGCACTGCCCGACGAAGGCTGATCGCCCGGCAAGCTGCGGCCTGTCAGAGGTCGCAGCTTTCCATCGCGGCGGCGGTTTTCGCGCAATCCGGTGCGGTCGTGTCCTGCCCGGCGTAGGCACCGATCACGGCCAGCATCAACAGGACGGCGGCCTGGATAACGGTAAGTGTTTTCATGACTCTGCCTCGTGTCTCTTTGTGACCTATGACATGGGGCCACGAGGATGAAATACACGGGGAAAGATCCGTCGCGCAGGTCAGGAAAACCCGCAATGAGAGGCATTTGCGCGGAAATCGGCGTGGGTGCCCAATCAAGAGGCGGATCGCTGCCTGTTTCCTGATCCGCAGGGGCGCGGACAAAGAAAAAGCGCCCCGCGAAGGGGCGCTTTGGAGGAGCCGGGTCAAGCCCGGCTCGGGGTCACATGCGGTCTCAGGAGGCCGCGAGGTTGCGCAGCACGTAGTGCAGAACGCCGCCGTGCTCGATGTATTCCACCTCGATGGCGGTATCGATCCGGCATTTCAGCGTGATCTCTTTCGACGTTCCATCCGCGTAGGTGATGGTGCAGGGCACCTCTTGCAGCGGCTGCACGGTGTCCAGACCGGAGATCGACACGCTTTCGTCACCCTTCAGGCCCAGCGATTTGCGGGTATCGCCGCCGGTGAACTCGAAGGGGATGACGCCCATGCCGACGAGGTTGGACCGGTGGATCCGCTCGAAGGATTCAGCGATGACCGCCTTGACGCCCAGAAGCGCCGTGCCCTTGGCCGCCCAGTCACGCGAGGAGCCCGCGCCGTACTGTTCGCCGCCGAAGATCACCAGCGGGGTGCCGGCGTCCTTGTAGGCCATCGCGGCATCGTAGATCGAGGTCTGGTTGCCGTCGGGGCCCTTGGTGTAGCCACCTTCGACGCCGTCCAGCATCTCGTTCTTGATGCGGATGTTGGCAAAGGTGCCGCGCATCATGACTTCGTGGTTGCCGCGGCGCGACCCGTAGGAGTTGAACTCGCGCACCGGAACCTGACGCTCGACCAGATACTGACCGGCGGGTGTGGTTTCCTTGAAGGAACCGGCCGGCGAGATGTGGTCGGTGGTGATCATGTCACCCAGCAGGGCGAGGACGCGGGCGCCTTCGATATTGGTGATCTCACCCTTTTCCTTGCCCATCCCCTGGAAGTAGGGCGGGTTCTGGATGTAGGTCGAGGTCGCCGGCCAGTCATAGACTTCCTGCTGCGGAACTTCGACGCCCTGCCATTTCTCGTCGCCCTTGAAGACGTCGGCATATTTGGACTGGAACGCCTCGCGGGTGACGGTCTGTTCGACCAGATCCGCAACTTCCTGCGTGGTCGGCCAGATGTCTTTCAGATAGACGTCCTTGCCGTCCGGCGTCTGGGCGATCGGCTCGGAGGTGATGTCGATGTTCATGTCACCGGCCAGCGCATAGACCACGACCAGCGGCGGCGACGCCAGATAGTTGGCGCGCACGTCCGGCGAAATCCGGCCTTCGAAGTTGCGGTTGCCCGACAGGACCGAGGTGGCGATCAGGTCGTTATCGTTGATCGACTTCGAGATCTCCGGCTGGAGCGGACCCGAGTTGCCGATGCAGGTGGTGCAGCCGTAACCCACGAGGTTGAAGCCGACCTTGTCCAGATCTTCTTGCAGGCCAGCGGCCTCGAGGTAGGCGGACACAACCTGCGACCCCGGTGCCAGCGAGGTCTTGACCCAGGGTTTGCGGGTCAGGCCAAGGGCCGCGGCCTTGCGTGCCACAAGGCCCGCGCCGATCATCACGTAGGGGTTCGAGGTGTTGGTGCAGGAGGTGATCGAAGCGATCACAACCGAGCCGTCGCGCAGTTCATAGTCTTCACCCTCGACCTTGGCGGTCTTGTGGATGTTGACGGGCTTGGCGGTGGCGGGGCCTTCGGCTGCCATGTCCTTGGCGTCGCCCGAGATGTCGATGCCACGGAAATCGGCCACGACCTTTTCAAAGGCGGGGGCGGCGGCGGTCAGGGCAACGTAGTCCTGCGGACGCTTGGGGCCCGAGATCGCCGGAACGATCGTGCCCATGTCCAGTTCCAGCGTGTCGGTGTAGACCGGGGCGTAATCGTCGCCGCGCCAGAAGCCGTTTTCCTTGGCATAGGCTTCGACCAGCGCGATGCGCGCCTCGTCACGGCCGGTGTTGCGCAGGTAACGCAGGGTTTCGCCGTCAATCGGGAAGAAGCCGCAGGTGGCGCCGTATTCCGGGGCCATGTTGGCGATGGTGGCACGGTCTGCCAGCGGCAGCTTGTCCAGGCCTTCGCCGTAGAATTCCACGAACTTTCCGACAACGCCCTTGGCGCGCAGCATTTCCACGACCTTCAGCACAAGGTCGGTGCCGGTGGTGCCTTCGACCATGGCGCCGGTCAGCTTGAAGCCGATGACCTCGGGGATCAGCATCGAGATCGGCTGACCCAGCATCGCGGCCTCGGCCTCGATGCCGCCCACACCCCAGCCCAGAACGGCCGCGCCGTTGACCATGGTGGTGTGGCTGTCGGTGCCGACCAGCGTGTCGGGATAGGCGACGGTTTCGCCGTTCTGGTCCTCATCGGTCCAGACGGTCTGGCTGAGGTATTCCAGGTTCACCTGGTGACAGATGCCGGTGCCCGGGGGAACCACGCGGAAGTTGTTGAACGCGGTCTGGCCCCACTTGAGGAACGTGTAACGCTCCATGTTGCGCTCATACTCGCGGTCCACGTTCATCTGGAAGGCGCGCGGGTTGCCGAATTCGTCGATCATGACCGAGTGGTCGATGACCAGATCGACCGGGTTCAACGGGTTGATCTTTTGCGCGTCGCCGCCAAGCGCCTTGATGCCGTCGCGCATCGCGGCAAGGTCGACCACGGCGGGAACGCCGGTGAAGTCCTGCATCAGAACGCGTGCGGGGCGATAGGCCAGTTCACGGTCGCCTTTGCCGCCGTTCTTGGCCCAGTCGCTGAAAGCCTTGATGTCGTCGACGGTGACGGTCTTGCCGTCCTCGAAGCGCAGCATGTTCTCCAGCACCACCTTCAGCGCGGCGGGCAGTTTCGAGAAATCGCCAAGGCCCGCGGCCTCGGCTGCCGGGATCGAGTAATAGGCGACGGTCTGGCCGCCGGCCTCGAGCGTCTTGCGCGTGCCCGCGCTGTCATGGCCTACGGTGATGGTCATGGGCAATGCCTCCGATGGGGTGACGAATTGGGTTCTTGGCCCCCTCTTGCCGAAAGCAGGTGAGTCAATCAAGGGGGGTGCGTCGTTTTTGTATACCGTTGCACACAATTTTCACCCCGCTTTGGCGCGGCCTGCTGCCGATGCTTGTCCTTCGGGGCCGCGCAGGCGGCGCGTGGCCGGAGATGCGACGCTGGCATAAAGTGACGGCGGCCGGTCGATCGTGGGCTGGCGCCGTGCGAAAACTGTCACGTTATCTCCCAAAACCTTGATTGGCGTTGAAGAACAGGCTTGGGTAGACGAGTGAGGGGATGAACTGACAAAGGCACGGACTGGATGCGGGGAATTGCGGGAGTTTTGGCGGCGGGCTGGATCGCGCTGGCAGGGGCGGTCGGCGCCCAGGAATCGCCGGTTGTGGTCGAACTCTTCACCTCGCAGGGGTGTTCCTCCTGCCCGCCCGCCGACGCGATCCTTGCCGAACTCAGTGAACGGGACGATGTGATCGCGCTGGCGCTGCATGTGGATTACTGGGATTACATCGGTTGGAAAGATGCCTTTGCCCAGCGTGCCTTTACGCTGCGGCAAAAAAACTACGCCCGCACCGGCGGCTGGAAACGGATCTACACGCCTCAGATGGTGGTGAACGGCGAGGATGACGTTGTCGGCTCGCGCCCCATGAAACTGTCCAAGTTGATCAGCAAACATGCGGCGAAACCGTCGCATGTGGATCTGGCCGTCACCCGCGACGGGGATGACATCGTAATCAAGGCCACGGCACTGGACGCCCTGCGCCCCTGCGACATTCACGTGGTGCGCTATGATCCGGCGCAGAAGGTCGCGATCACGCGGGGCGAAAACGCCGGGCAGACGCTGACCTATACCAATATCGCCCGCGATTGGACGGTGGTGACACGTTGGGACGGTCAGGCCCCCTACGAAGGCCGCGTCAAGGTGGGGGAGGGCGCGCCCGTGGTCGTGCTGGTGCAGGACCCCAAGAACGGTCACATCGTGGCGGCGGCGCGCTTGCGCTGACGTTTCATCTGGCGCTTGGGTTTCCAGCGGCGGTGAATCCAGAACCACTGTGAGGGATCGTCCTCGATTCGTGCCTCCAGCCTTTCGGTGAGGCTGCGCATCATGTCCTCGGGCGGGGCCTCGGGGATCGGCTCTTCGAAAATCGCGTCAAAGCTGATGCCATCGGCCCGGCGGATGCCGAAGAACGGCACCATCAGCGCACCGGTCCTCAGGGCGATTTCGGCCGCCGAGGTCAGTGTCGGCGCGGGTTGCCCCATAAAGTCGATGGGAAGCCCGGCGCTGTCGTAGACGTCGAACAGCAGCACGCCCATGCCGCCCGCCTTGATGTGTTTGAGCAAGCCCATGGTGCCACGCCGCCCCTGTTCAAAGACCGGATCGCTGAGCGCGTGCATGTTGGCCGCATAGTGGCTGTTGAAATAGGGGTTGGCCATGGGCCGATACAGCCCGCCAATCCGCCAGCCCCGCGCCACCAGCGCCGCGCGCGGCGCTTCGAAATTGCCGTAATGCCCGGTGACAAAGAGGATGGGGCGCCCCTCGGCCCGGGCGGCTTCGATCGCGGGCAGGCCGGGGCCGGTGATGGGCGCGTCCTTCATCCGGGCCAGCAGGCCTTGCGGATCGTAGTTTTCGATCATGGTGCGGCCGGCGTTGTCGGCCACCTTGCGGGCGATCCGGCGGCGTTCGTCCTCGGGCATGTCGGACCAGATGTGGCCAAGGTTCGCCATGGCGCGCGCCTGCCAGCCCGCCAGCGGGGCCACCACGCGCGCCATCATCCCGCCCATCAGGCCCAGTCGCACCCGCAGGGGCAGGCGCAGGGCGCACCAGATCAGTGCGCGGATGGCGCGGTCGGTTGCCCGATCCTGCCAGTCCACGCGGGGTTTCTGCTCTTTTGTCTTGCCTTTGTTCGTCACGCCCGCTGTCCGCTGTGGTCCGGGGGTTATGTACGCCCCGACCGGCGGCGCGGCAAGCGGCGCGCCTATTCTTCGTCCGGGTTGACCAGTTCGATTTCGCCGACCGAGACAAGATCTCGGATCGCGCCGACCACCGCGGCCATGGCCCGCTCCCCGGGTTTGGCCTTGACCTCACCCAGTGCCGCGGCCTCTTCGCGGATGTTTTCTCCAAGGCGTTTTGACATGTTGTCGTAGAGGAATTCGACCGCTTTCTGTTCTTCGGGGGCGCCATTCCCCGCCGCCGCCATCGCCATGGCCAGCATGTCGGGGGCCACGTCGCGCGTGATCTTGGGCACATCAATCGGGTTCAGCCGTTCCGGGATGTTGGCGAAGGTAAAGATCGCCTTTCGCACCGCCTCGGCAAAGACGGCATCCTCTTGTTCGAGGTTCTGCAACAGCTCTTCGCGGACATTGGTGTTCGAATAATTGAGGATCGCGCCCAGCCGTTCGTCGGGCCGTGCCTTGAAGGCCTTGGGCGGCTCGGCATCCACCTGCGCGGCCAGCGACAGGCCGATCCGGTCCACCGCATCAGGGGTGACACCGGTTGTCATCGACACCGCGTAGGAAATCCGCCGTGCCTTGTCGCCGGGCAGTTTCGCCAGCACCTGCGCGGCCTTGCCCACGTCGATCTTGGACATCATGACGGCGGCGATTTCCGTGCTTTCGGACATCACCAGATCCTTGATCCGGTCGATGTCCAGCGCGTTGATCCGGGCCCAGGGATCGCCGGTCTGGCGGACGCCGGCCTCTTTGCGCAGGCGCATCGCGGTGTGGGGGTTGATCTTGCCATCCAGCGCGGACAGCGCGCCCGCCATGTCACCGGGAAAGGACAGGCCGACCGATTCCAGTTCGTTCGAGAACTCCTCGACCACGGCGTTCAGGGTTTCGCGGTCGACGTAACGCATGTTGCCCAAAAGCATGGTCAGCTCGGCCTGATATTCATCCGGCAAGGCGGACAGCGGGACATCGGCCCCTTCGTTCAGCAGGAACTGAACGATGATGGCGGCCTTGGCCTTGCGGCTGAGACGCGGCTTGCCACCGGGAACGGCGGCGGCAGGAGCAGGCAGGGCAGCGAGGGCAGACATGCGTTTCTTTCCGACCATGTTGTTGGGTATTGAAGACAGGGTTAGCGCGACAAGGTTTCCGGCCCGTTAAGCCTGATGCCCGGAAAGGCGGTGCGAAATATCTGCAATTGTTGCTAAATTTCCCCGACAGGTTAAGCGCCCGTCAATCGTGGGCGCGCAGCCTGACCGGCAAGGATGCAAAAGATGGACGGATGCGGACCATGATGCAGGACCCGGGGGCAGAGCAGGCGGTTGCGACCTGTCTTGTGGTCGATGACGATACGTTTGACCGTAACATGATCAAACGCTGCGTCAGCCGCGAACGGCCGGGGCTGCGGATGTATGAATGCGCCACTCTGGCCGAGGCACGGGCCTTTCTGGATCAGGGGCGGGCTGACCTGATCCTGATCGACAACCGCATGCCTGACGGGCTGGGATCGGAATTTGCCCGCGAACTGCGCGCCGACCGCCGACTATCGGACACGATGATCTGTGTGGTGACCAATGACGATCCGCGGCAACTGGACGGGTCCGTGGCGGCGCTGTCCAAGGATCATCTCTCGGCGCGGTCGATCTGGGATATGACCGGCGCTTTTCTGTCCCAGCGCCGGATCCTCAAGGACAGCGAGGCGGCGCAACTGGTCAGCGATTTCAGCGACCGCATCAGCACCGATCTTGCGCCGGCGGTGTCTCGGATGCTGCGAACGTTGCGCATGGCCCGCGCGCGGCTGTCCCGGCGCGATCCGCAACAGGCGCAGGATGAACTCGACAAGCTGGAACAGATGCTGCTGGCCTTGTCTGACATGGCCGATGGGGCCGGGGAGCACCGCCGCGCCCGATAGCCGCGCATAATCGCGAATAAAAACGGGCAGCCGCAGAGGGCCGCCCGGGTCGTGTGACCAATTGTGCATGCGGGGCGCAGGTGGATCAGCTTGCCACCAGCACGCAGGCTTTCTTTTCGGTGTCGTAGGTCATGCCGTCGGCACAGCTCATGGCCTGTTCGGTATGGTCAAAGCAGGCTGCGATCGCCAGCGCCGGAGAGAGGGCAATTGCGGCCGCGGCAAGAATGGTCTTCAGCGTCATCTTCAAAGTCCTCCTGTTGCGAATACCCGGAAAGGTAGCACGCAACAGGAACACGACAAAAACAAACTTGCGGCGGAGGCCCCCGCCACCGGCAATGCGAACCGGCCCGCCTGTTTGGCGGGCCGTGTCACTCAGTCGCCAAAAACGCGGGCAAAGATCGTGTCGACATGCTTGGTGTGATAGCCAAGGTCGAATTTCTCGTTGATCTCTTCCTCGGAGAGCGCGGCGCGCACCTCTTCGTCGGCCAGCAGTTCCTCGCGGAAATCGGTGCGGTGATCCCAGACCTTCATGGCGTTGCGCTGCACCAGCCGATAGGCGTCCTCGCGGCTGACACCGGCCTGCGTCAGGGCCAGCAGCACACGCTGCGACATGACCAGCCCGGGGAACTTGTTCATGTTGTCCAGCATGTTCTGCGGATAGACCAGCAGTTTGTCGATCACCGAGGTCAGGCGCGCCAGCGCGAAATCCAGCGTGATCGTCGCATCGGGGCCGATGTTGCGTTCGACCGAGCTGTGCGAGATGTCGCGCTCGTGCCAGAGAGCCACGTTTTCCATGGCCGGCACCACGGCCATGCGCACAAGGCGGGCAAGGCCGGTCAGGTTCTCGGTCAGCACCGGGTTCTTCTTGTGCGGCATGGCGGACGAACCCTTTTGCCCCATCGAGAAGAATTCCGCCGCTTCCAGCACCTCGGTGCGCTGCATGTGGCGGATTTCCACCGCGACGTTTTCAATCGACGAGGCGATCACGCCCAGCGTGGCGAAAAAGGCGGCGTGGCGGTCACGCGGGATGACCTGCGTGCTGATCGGTTCGGGCACAAGGCCCAGCTTGTCGCAGACATGTTCCTCGACCGCCGGGTCGATGTTGGCGAAGGTGCCCACGGCGCCGGAAATCGCGCCTGTTGCGATCTCTGCCCGCGCATCGCGCATCCGCGACAGGTTGCGGTCCATCTCGGCGTAGAAGCGCGCGAAGGTCAGGCCCATGGTGGTGGGTTCGGCGTGGATGCCGTGGCTGCGCCCGATGCGGACCGTGTCCTTGTGTTCGTAAGCGCGGCGCTTCAGCGCCTCCAGCAGGCCTTCGAGATCCTTGATCAGAATGTCGCTGGCGCGCACCAGTTGCACGTTGAAACAGGTGTCCAGCACGTCCGAAGAGGTCATGCCCTGGTGGACGAAGCGCGCCTCGTCGCTGCCGACATGTTCGGCGAGGTGGGTCAGGAAGGCGATGACGTCGTGCTTGGTCTCGCGTTCGATTTCATCGATGCGGTCGATGTCGAACTCCACGTCCTTGGCCTTCCACACGGCCTCGGCGTTTTCCTTGGGGATCACGCCCAGCTCGGCCTGCGCGTCGCAGGCATGGGCCTCGATCTCGTACCAGATGCGGAACTTGGTCTCGGGGCTCCAGATGGCGACCATCTCGGGGCGGGAATAGCGGGGGATCATGGGCAGCCTCTTGCGGTGACTCTTGATCAGCCCGCTCATAGGCAAGGACAGGCCGCGCTACAATGCGACATGGACTGTCGCGACGAATTGTCGGTGCAAAATTGTCCCCTGATCGGAAACGAAAACGCGATTTATCCGAAAATTGTTCTGACTGCGCCAAGGATTTGCCTCAATTCGGCAGCACTTCGAAGGAAAGAAGATAAAATTCGGAGCAGTTCAATGACCACAGCCGTCGCAAGCCCCACCTCCATCGTTCAGCGTGACCGCGCACAATGGTCCAAAAAGCTGGACGCCAATGTGTCGGGTCTGATCCTGCATGCGTCGCGGCAGAGCGGCCGTAACCCGGCCGGTATCGCGCTGGAGATGATGCGGGCGAAACGCGGCAAGGCGCGCATCTTTTTCGACGAATACGTCAAGTTCGGCCTCTTCGACAAGGCGATCCAGGGCGAGGCCCGGGAAGCCTTTGTCGGGGCCCGTGTCCAGAACGATGTCATCCACCAGTGCAATGACACCTCGTGGTTTGCCGTGACCGAGGACAAGTGGCTCAGCGGCCGCGTATTGGCCGAGGACGGCATCGCCGCCCCCCAGACCCGCGCCATCGTCGATCCCGGCACACGGCGATACGCCGGCGGCACGGTGCTGCGGTCGGCGGAGGATCTGCGTGACTTCCTGCTGGGCGGCGTCGAACTGCCCCTGTTCGGCAAGCACAACCGCGGGCTGATGAGCGTCGGCGTCTTTATGATCGAAAACGCGGACCAAGAGATGGTCTACCTGCGCGAACAGGGCGGCATGACCTATCACAAGTTCTTTGAACATGTGATCGGCAAGGACGCGTTCCTGCTGCAAGAGGTGGTCGAAAACTGCGCGTTCATCCGTCAGTTCACCAGCGCCGCGGCCACGGTCCGCATGGTCAGCATGTTGAGCGACGACGGTTTGTACGTGCCCTCCGCAGTTTTGAAATTGCCCACCTCGCGCAACCTTGCGGACAATTTCTGGCGTCCCGGCAACCTGCTGTGCAACATCGACCCGGAAACCGGCCAGGTGCTGCGGCTGGTGGCCCATGACGGTCCCGGCCTGAAAGAGCTAAAGACCCACCCCGAAACCGACGCCCCTCTGGTGGGCGAGACCCTGCCGCATTGGGATCGGGTGCTGGAGGTGAACGCGCGGGTGACTGAACTGCACACACCGCTCAAGTATCAGAGCACCGATATCTGCATCACCGATGACGGTCCCGTGGTTGTCGAAGTCAACGCCGGATCGTCCTTCAGCCTGCCGCAATATGCCAGCGGCAAGGGGTTCCTGACGCCCAAGGTCCGCGGAATCTTTCAGGGCTGGGGTGTGACGGCGGTCTGACCCGAACGCTGCTGACACAGGCCGGACGGTGCCCTTGACCGGGGTGCCGTCTTTCGCGATTCTGGGGGCCGTCGACAGGGGGCAGGCGTGCCAGGCAAAGAATTACGAGACTTCATCGGGACATGGTCCGTCGCGCGCGAGATCCGACAGGATGACGGCACCGAGGGGCGCTTTGACGGCAGCGCCAACTGGCGCGCAGTTCCCGAAGGCGCGGTCTATTCCGAAAAAGGCCAGTTCATGCTGGCCGGGCAGGGGCCGTTTCTGGCCGAACGGTGCTATCGCTGGGGTCCGGATCTGACGGTGTATTTCGAAGACGGGCGCCTGTTCCACAACGTGCCGCCCGGCGGCGGCGAGGTTGGCCATTGGTGCCCGCCGGATCAATATGACGGGGCCTATGACTTCACCGATTGGCCGGTCTGGCGGGTGCGTTGGCGGGTGCAGGGGCCCCGCAAGGCCTACGAAAGCTTCACCACCTATTCCCCTACGTAAGGGGCAACCACATGATTCGGCTGGGAAACCTGTCGGTATACGGTGGTATCCCCGTAAGATGTTGAAAAGGCAAGTTATTTGCCCTTTACTTTGCAGTCGCAGCATAAGATGTTGCGCCCGACACGCCGGAGCCCACGCCCATGCCCCCGATCCAGGACCACCCGCTGCGCTACAAGCTGGCAAATGAACTGCACGCGCGTCCCTTTCCGTCGCTGACGGCGCCTTGCCGGGCGATCTATCTGGCGATCAAACAACCGCGGGACGCGGCCTCACGCGATCGCAGCGCCGATCTGGCCCATCTGACCGATCTTCTGGACCGTCACGAAGCCCCGCATCCGCAACCGGGGGCCACGCATTATCAGGGGCAGATTGGCCAGTACCGCCTGAAATGGGAACAGCACACCGAATTTGTGACCTACACGGTGTTTCTTCCCGGTCTGGGTGAGCGGCCCTTTGACCCGATGGATTTTGACGTTTTCCCGGCAGACTGGCTGGCCCGCGCACCCGGCGTGCGTGTGACATCGGCCATGTTGCGGATCGACACCCGCGCCGAGGGAGATGACGCCACGATCAGCCGTCAACTCAATGACTGGCTGGTGCCCGAAAGCATCGCGGTCAGCGAGGTGATCGACGGCGATGCGGTCATCGCCGGGGATTTCCGCATCGACCCGGCCGGCCATCAGCGCTTTGCCGTCTTTACCCGCGAAGGCATCGGCCAGCGGCGCATTGGACGTATCGTGCAGCGCCTGTGCGAGATCGAGACCTACAAGGCCATGTCGATGCTGGGGTTCACCCGCGTGCGTGAGATCTCGGCCCGCATGGGGCAGATCGACAACGAGCTGACGCGGTTGATGCAGGTCATGACCGATGAGGAAGGGCAGGAGGAAAGCACGCTGAAATCGCTGCTCAAGGTCTCGGCCGAGCTGGAAAGCCTGTCGGCGCGGATGTCCTTTCGCCTGGGCGCGACAGGGGCCTATGAGGCCATCGTCGGTCAGCGGATCGAAGTCTTGCGGGAGGAACGGTTCCAGGGGCGGCAGACCTTCTCGGAATTCATGATGCGGCGTTACGATCCGGCCATGCGCACGGTCAAGAGCGCCGAGTTGCGGCTGGAGAGCATGACCAACCGGGCCACCCGCGCCGCGGATCTGTTGCGCACCCGGGTTGAGGTTGGCCGGTCGGCGCAGAACCAGCAATTGCTGGAAAGCATGGACCGGCGGGCAGAGTTGCAGTTGCAGCTGCAAAAGACGGTCGAGGGCCTGTCGGTGGTGGCGATCAGCTATTACGCGGTCTCTTTGGCGGGATACCTTTTGTACCCGGTGGCGGAACTGATGGCGATGAGCAAAGGCATGATGACGGCGCTGGTCACGCTGCCCGTGGTGTTGATTGTCTGGCTGATGATCCGCCGGATCCGCCACCACGTCGAAGGCACGGGCCCGGATTTGTAAGGGGCCCGGCGGGACGGGACTGTTTGCGGCTTTGCCGCAAAGGCGCCCGCCCGCCGGCCCTTTGCGCGGCGCCTTCGGCGCCGTTTGCTGCTTCGGGATTCACCAGGGAACAGGCGCGCCATGATCCCCGGACCCAACCCTCGCTTTTCTGAGGGCCTGGGCCAGACCGTGCCCCGATGCAAGGACAAGCCACGCGATGCGTGGGGCTGCGCCTCCTTGCATCGCGCCCCGGTCTGGCCCTGATCGGCCTCAAGCGAGAGATGGCTCCGGGGAACATGGCTGAGCACCGGTCCACCGAAGGTGGCAATCTGTCCGGGGGACAGATTGAGGTGCGAAGGGGCGGAGCCCTGGCCCGAAGGGAGCACCGGTCCACCGAAGGTGGCAATCTGTCCGGGGGACAGATTGAGCGGGCAACGGGCGGAGCCCAAGAGGTGCGAGGAGGGGCGGGGTTGGCCCGAAGGGAGCACTGGTCCTCCGAGGGACAGGGCCCTGTGGGGAAAAGGAAAACGGCCCCGGAAATCCGGGGCCGTTTGTCTTGGGGGGCGTTTGTGTTACTCGGCCGGTTGCAGTGCGGCCCCACGCGGGGCCGCAGTCAGCAGCGCGTTGGTTAGCAGGCCGCCGGCGGCGATGGCGGCCAGCGCCAGAAGGGCCGCGACCGAGAGGGTCGGCACGCCCGAGAGACCCGCGCCCACGGTGCAGCCACCGGCCAGCACACCGCCCACGCCCATCAGAGCGGCCCCGGCAAGGTAGCGACCGGTTTCGGCCGGACTGGTAAAGCTCTGCCACTGGAAGCGGCGCGCCGCCAGCGAAGAGAGCAAGGCGCCCAGCAGCACGCCTCCCACGAGACCCACGCCAAAGTTCGCCGGGATCGAGGTGGAAGCGACGGTGAAGAACAGTGTATCGGCCCAGGTCGAGGTGAAGGCGAGGCTTTCCATCGCGATCGGGTCGAAATCATCGTAGAGGATAAAGCCGGTACCGACCCAACCCAAGGGCACCAGCGCGCCGATCAGCGCGCCGCCCACCAGCGCCTGCCAGCGGTTGCCCGAGCGCAGCGCAAATGCCAGCGCGGCAAGGGCGATCACTGCCGCCCAGAGCGTCGCGCCACCGGGCAGGGCGGCAAGGCTGACGTTGTCGCCCAGCGGAACGGTGGTTTCCGCAAGCGTCACGCGCAGCGGTGCCAGCACGCCTTTCAGCGTGGCATGGGCGACCACGGCAAAGACCGCCAGCACCGTCAGCGCCCGCAGGTTGCCGGAGCCGGTCAGCACCGTCAGCCGCGAGACGCATCCGCGTGTCAGCACCATGCCGGCGCCGAACAGCGCACCGCCCACGAGGATCGCGGCAATCGGCAGGTCAGGGGCGAAGAACCGGTGATCCTCGAAGGTGATCCATTCCATCGCCACCGCGCCTTGGGTGCCCAGAACGGCCACGGCCAGCGCAGTCAGCCAGACGCCCATGGCGGCGCGTCGATCTTCGCCCACCAGCCCGCGCCGGAAACAGAACCGCGTGCGCTCGGCCAGCAGGCCGAAGACCGCGCCAAGGATCAGGGCGAACCAGACCACCACCTGCGGGGCGGTCAGCTCTTCAAAGCCGAGGGTTTCAAACATGGCAGACTCCGCGATTCAGGAATTTTTTTCCAAATGAGGGCGAAGTTGCCGGCTTGCAAGCACTGGTTCTTTAGGGGTGCGGAGTCCTGCCGGAACGCTTTTCCGAAACAGGGTTTGGGAGTGGAACAACCTGACCACACGCCTTGCGTCGGGCCATGCGCCTGTTCGGGGCGTGGGCCGGGCCGCGGGCGGCTTATCCTTTTTTTACCATCATGGCCGACAAGGCCCGTGCGGCACGGGTTTTGGCGGGATGTCGATGCACGGGAGAAGGGTAGGGCCAAGGCCCGAACCGCGCCCGATGCCCTGCGCGGGCACCGGGCGGGGGAGTGTTCAGCGGCCGCGAATGCGCGGATCCAGCGCGTCGCGCAAACCGTCGCCGAGGTAGTTCACCGACAAGACGGTCAGCGAGATGGCGATGCCGGGCAGCAGGACGCGTTCGGGGAATTCCTCCATCCGCACCACCGCGTCGGCCAGCATCTTGCCCCAGGTGGGGAAGTCCGACGGAAAGCCGACGCCAAGGAAGCTCAGCGCCGATTCCGTGATGATCGCCGTGGCCAGACCCAGCGCCGCCGAGACCATGATCGGAGACAGCACGTTGGGCAGCAGGTGCCGCCGGATGATCTTGCCCTGCGTGGTGCCGATGGACCGCGCCGCCAGCACGAACTCGCGTTCCTTGATGGCAAGGATGTCGCCGCGCACAATCCGCGCCGTGGGCATCCATGACGTGATGGCGATCATGGTGACGATCAGGATGAACATCCCGCCCTCTGGCCCGAAATTCGCCCTTAGCGGTTGTCGGAACAATGTCACGGCCAGCAAGAGCAGCGGCAGGATCGGCAGCGACAGGAACAGGTCCGTCGTCCGCATCAGGATGCCGTCCAGCTTTTTGAAATAGCCGGCCATGACGCCGACCGCCGTGCCGATCACAAGGCTGAGGATCATCGCAGCCCAGCCCACCGCCATCGAGGCGCGGCCCCCGGCGATCATCTGCGCCAGCTGATCCCGGCCCAGCTGGTCCGAGCCGAAGGGCTTGATCCACCCGGTCTTGGCATCGGAATCCCAGAGTGCCACGTAAATCGGGCGATAATCCTTGTTGCGGATGTCGATCTTTTGCGGATCCACCTGATAGAGCCACGGCCCCACCAGCACCGCCAGCGTGATGAAGATCAGGAAACCAAGGCCGAACATCGCGCCCTTGTGCTTGCGGAATTGGTCCCAGACGTCCCTCCCGCGAGAGCGGGGCGGTTTCGACGGGCCCTTGTCCTGAAGCGCCTCGATGGCCTGAATGGATGCGTTTGTCTCAGTCATAGCGGATCCTCGGGTCAAGCAGGCCGTAGAGGATGTCGGCGATCAGGTTGAAGAGCACGATCAGCACGGCAAAGATGAAGGTCAGCGTCATGACCATCGGCAGATCGTTGGCAAAAAGCGCGGTGATCAGCAACTGGCCGATCCCGTTCACCTTGAACACGTTTTCGGTGATGATTGCGCCGCCAAAGATCGACGGGATCCCCAGCGCGATCACCGTGACCACCGGGATCATCGAATTGCGGACCACGTGGACGTTGACGACGATGGCTTCGCTCAGGCCCTTGGCGCGGGCGGTGCGCACATAGTCCTGATTGAGGTTGTCCAGCATCGAGGCGCGCATGTAGCGGCTGAGCTGCGCGGTGATCTGCAAGGCCAGGACCATCACCGGCATGACCATCTGCAAAAGCTGCACCTTGAAGCTGGCCCAGTCGGTGACCTGATGCGTGGTGTCGTAGATCGAGGGGAACCAGCCAAGCTGGACCGAAAAGATCACGATCAGCAGCGGACCGGTGAAGAAGGGCGGGATCGAGAACCCGATCATCGTCACGAAGGTGCCCGCCTGATCAAAGACCGAATACTGCCTGTAGGCCGAATAAACCCCGACCGGAATGGCGATCAGGATGGCCACCACATAGGCGGTGCCCACCACCCACAGCGTCTGGGGAATGCGCTGGATGATGATGTCCATGACCGGCGAACGGGTCTGCCAAGAGATCACGCGCTGCGCGCCCTCTGTCATGTTCGTGCCAAAGGCCCAGTCGATAAAGACCTTGGGTTCCGTCCAGAAGACCTGAACCAGCCATTTCCAGTATTGGACCAACGGCGGTTCGCCCAGGCCAAGCGCCTCGCGCATCTTCTGTTTCACTTCCGGCGGAACGGTCAGCGGAACCTGCGCCATGGGATCGCCGGGGGCGAGCTGAAGCAGCATGAAAATGACGAAACTGATGAAGAGAAGCGTCGGGATCGAAAGGATCAGACGTCGCGTCGCATAGGAGAGCATCTAGCGCCTCTGATTATTGCGGCTTGGGGCCGGGGGCAGGCCGGGCCGGAGTGGGTCCGGCCTGCGGAAGGGGCGCGACGGGCGCGCCCCGGCTGTCACGCGATCAGTCGATCCGGTACCAGTCGGCAACGTTCCACAGCTCGGAGTCCCAGACGTTCAGGACAACGCCGCCAAGGCTGTTGGAATGCGCCGAAAGACGGCCGCGGTGAACCAGCGGGATCATCGCGCCGTTTTCGATCGCCATGGCGCTCAGCTCGCGGCCGATGCGCTGGCGTTCCGCCATATCCGCGGTTTCCGACAGCTTCTTGTGCAGGGCATCGTATTCTTCCATGCAGAAGCGGCTGATGTTTTCACCCTGCCACTGGGTTTCCGGACGCGGAGCCTTGTCGCACAGACCGTTGCCCAGGTAGGCCTGCGGGTCGGTGCCGTTGAAGGTGTTGGCGTACATTTCCACGTCGGCATAGAACTTCTGGAAGGTGTCGGGCGAACCGGCGTCCCCACCGAAGAAGACCGAGGCGTCGATCGAGCGCAGCTCGACTTCCATGCCGATCTGTTCCCACCAGTCCTTGATCAGCGCCTGGAAGTCCTGACGGACGGCGTTGACGGAGGTTTGGTAAACGATCGACAGCGGCACGCCGTCCTTTTCACGCACGCCGTCGCCATCGGTGTCGACGATGCCCGCCGCGTCCAGCAGCGCCTTGGCACCTTCAAGATCCTGCACGTCGCAGCCATCGAAGGTCGAGGCAAAGGCTTCGGGTGCGGGGACCCAGGAACAGCCGATCTTGCCGGCCTGACCATAGCCGATTTCCACCAGCAGCGGACGGTCGATGGCCATGGACATCGCCTTGTAGACCGCCGGATCGCCAAGGAAGGGGTGCGGGCGCACGACCGAGCGTTCGTCCGGGCCAAGCGCCGGATCGGGGTTGGTGTTGTTCAGCATGATGCGTTCCAGCAGCGGGCCAAAGCCTGCGACCGGCACACCCTTGCCGCCTTCTTCCATCTTGGCGATGACATCGGGCGCCAGCTGAAGGTTCCAGGCGTAATCGAATTCGCCGGTTTCCATCACGGCTGTGCCCGCCGCAGCCGCCGAACCGCCGCCCTTGAAGGTCACGGTGGCAAAGGCCGGCTTGGCCGGGTCACGATAGTTGTCGTTGGCCTTCATGGTGATCACGTCGTTCGGCTTGAACTCGGTGACGACAAAGGGGCCTGTGCCGATGGGGCCAAAGTTCTGCTCGGTGCAGGTCGAGGCCGCTGCGCCGACACAGCTTTCGAACTGGGCCTTCTGAAGGATCGGGCTTTCACCGCCCACAAAGGGGCCATAGGGGTTCGGGGTCGCGCCTTCGAAGGTGACCACGACGGTCAGCGCATCCGGGGTTTCGACGGATTTCACACCTTCGAACTTGGTCAACTGGGCGCAGCCGCCTTCGGGGTGGGTGCAATATTCATAGGTGAACTTCACGTCCTCGGAGGTGAAATCCGACCCGTCCGACCATTTCAGACCCGGGGTGATTTTCCAGGTGATGGTGGTCAGATCCTCGGAGACGCCGCCATTGGCCACGGTTGGCACTTCGTCCACCAGCCAGGGCACCAGTTCGCCCTTTTCGTTGTAGCGCGCCAGCGGTTCGATGATCATGGACGAGGATTCAACGTCCTTGGTGCCGCCCGACAGGAACGGGTTCAGGATCGACGGTGCCTGCCAATACAGGATCTTGACGTCGCCGTCCGACGCCCGCTCGGCAAAAGCGGCGGGAGCCAGTGCAAACGTGGCAACGGCCCCGAGCATCAGGGTCTTGAGCTTCATGCTAATTCTCCATGTTGGGTGGACCAGGTAAGCCCCGGTCCTTTTTGGTTTCGGTGGGATGGTCGGACACTCGTCCCGGCGATTTCAATACCGAACCGGGCAAAGTTGATCTGTTCCCCCCACTCTGACCCCATCGAAGCGTGACGCTGCGCAAAAAGCAAGCATTGCCTAGCGTAAAAGCACGGCAGGTCTTTACAGGGGCTTCCCGCAGCCCCTAGCCTCATCCCCCAAGACGAAGGGGAGCGCATATGCTGGACAGTGCACCGAACACCGCGACCGCCGGGCCCATCGCCCGGATCGAGAAACTGCGGGTCGAGTTCCAGACCAAGGATGGCCCGGTGGTGGGCGTGGAAGATGTCAGTTTCGACATCGGACCGGGGGAAACCGTTTGCGTGGTGGGCGAATCCGGCTCGGGCAAATCGGTGTCCTCGCTGTCGCTGATGCGGCTGGTGGAATATGGCGGCGGCGATATTGCGGGCGGACGGTTGTTGTTCGACCGCAAGGAGGGCGGGCAGGTCGACCTGCGCACCATGGATCAGAAACACATGCGCGACATTCGCGGCAATGAGATCGGCATGATCTTCCAAGAGCCGATGACCGCGCTGAACCCTGTCTTTTCCGTGGGCCGGCAGCTGACCGAGGGCCTGCGCGTGCATCGCGGCATGTCCAGAAAACAGGCAGAGGCCCGCGCCATCGAATTGCTGCGCGAGGTGCGCATCCCCGAACCGGAGCGGCGCCTGAAACAATATCCGCACGAACTTTCTGGCGGGATGCGTCAACGGGTGGTGATCGCCATGGCCATGGCCTGCAAGCCGCGCCTGTTGATCGCTGATGAACCGACCACTGCGCTGGACGTGACGATTCAGGCGGAAATCCTTGCACTGATGGATCGCCTGAAACGCGAAACCGGTACGGCGGTGATGTTCATCACCCACGACATGGCCGTCGTGGCCCAGATGGCCGACCGCGTTGTCGTCATGTTCCGCGGCAACAAGGTCGAGGAAGGCACGGTCGAAGAGATCTTCGAAAACCCGCAGCATCCTTATACACAGGCGCTGTTGGCGGCGGTGCCCAAGCTGGGCGAGATGACGGGCACGGACCTGCCCGAACCGATGAAACTGGTGGGCCGCGACGATCAGAAGATCGCACCGATCCCCGGCACCGATGAACCGCTGCTCCGGGTCGAGGGGCTGACCACGCGGTTTCCGGTCAAGGGCGGTTTCTTCCGTCGCACGGTGGCCAATGTCCATGCGGTCGAAGATGTCTCCTTCACGCTCAACAAGGGCCAGACGCTCAGCCTTGTCGGCGAATCGGGGTGTGGCAAATCCTCGGCCGGGCGGTCGATCCTGCGGCTGGTCGAACCGCTCAAGGGCAAGATCGACCTTGGCGGAACCGATGTCATGGCCCTGTCGCCCAGCGGGCTGCGCGAGGCGCGGCGCGACATGCAGATGATTTTTCAGGATCCTTTTGCCTCGCTGAACCCGCAGTTGCAGCTTGCCGATCAGGTGGCCGAACCGATCCACAATTACGGCATCGACACCGGCAGTGCGGTTCATGACCACGTGGCAGAACTGTTCGACCGGGTGGAATTGCCGCGCAGCTTCATGCGCCGCTATCCGCATGAACTTTCGGGCGGTCAGCGGCAGCGGATCGCCATCGCCCGCGCGCTGGCGCTGCGGCCCCGGCTGATCGTGGCAGACGAGGCCGTCTCGGCGCTGGATGTTTCGGTGCAGGCGCAGGTCATCAACCTGATGATGGAACTGCAATCGGACCTTGGGTTGGGTTATCTCTTCATCAGTCACGACATGGCGGTAGTCGAACGGGTCAGCCACAGGGTCGGGGTCATGTACCTTGGCCGCATCGTCGAACTTGGCCCGCGCCGCGCGGTTTTCGAAGATCCGCAGCACCCCTATACCCGCGCCCTGATGAAGGCGGTTCCCATCGCCGACCCGCGCCAGCGCAAGTCGGAAAAGGATCTGAACTTCAAACCGATTCCCTCGCCGATCCACCCGGTGGGCTATGAACCGGCACCCTCGGAATACAACGAGGTCAGCCCGGGCCATTTCGTGCTGACCACCGACAGCGGTTACTGAACGGAGAGAGGGAATGCGCCACGCGGCTGTCTTGCTGATGCTGATGGCCGCCCTGCTGGCGGGATGCGCGCGGCCCGTATCTCTGCCGCGACCCGCCCCCGATGCCCTGCGCGTGGCCAGCCATAACGTCCATTTCATTCGCATGACCGAGGCGCGCGGCCCTTGGTCGGTGGCCGATTGGCACAGCCGCAAACACGCGCTTGACGCGGTGTTCAAAGAGGCTGGCGCGGACCTGATCGCCTTTCAGGAAATGGTCAGCATCGGCCCGGACGAAAACCGCGACGTGAACCTTGCGCGTGACTGGCTGTTGGCGCGCAACCCGGGGTACGGGCTGGCGGCGACGGGCGACTGGCGCAGTTTCCCCACGCGGCAGCCGATCTTCTACCGGCAGGACCGACTGCGCCTGCTGGATCACGGCTGGTTCTTCTACGACGCGCCCGAGGTCGTGGCCCGGGACCGCCAGCGCCGTGGCTTCTGGCTGTATTATGCCTCTTGGGCCGAGTTTTCCGCCCCCGGCCAAGGCCAGCGCGCCTTCCGGGTCTACAATGTGCATTTCCACTTTCTCGACGCGGCCAAGCGGCGTCACGCGGCACGGCAACTGGCGGCCCATGTGCAACCGGCGCTGGCGGCGGGCATGCCGGTGCTGGTGCTGGGGGACATGAACGCTCTGGCGGGCTGGCGGACGGTTCGGATCCTGCGTGACGCCGGGCTGGAAATTGCCGATCCGCCGGGGGGCAGTTTCCACTTCAACCGCGGGCTGCACATCCTGCCCGCCATCGACCGGCTGGGCCGCGCCCCGAATGTGACCCTGCTGGGCGGACCATGGGCCCTGCGCGGCCAAAGGGCCGGGGACTGGCCATCGGACCATTATCCGGTGGTTGCGGACATCGCCGTGCCGTGACAGGCATTGTGAAAGGATCCCCGAACACGAGGTGCCCATGGGCGAGCTGCTCTCTCCGCGCGCGCTGCTGGACAAGCTGGTCAGCTTTCCAACCGTCAGCCGCGACACCAACCTGCCTCTGATCGACTGGGTCGAGGATTACCTTTCCGGCCATGGCATCACTGTGCATCGCCACGTCAAACCGGACGAGCCGGAAAAAGCGGCGCTTTTTGCCCATGTCGGCCCCATGGTCGAAGGCGGCGTCATCCTCTCGGGTCATACGGACGTGGTGCCGGTGGACGGTCAGAACTGGTCCGGCGATCCCTTCACAGTGACCGAAAGGGACGGGCGGCTCTACGGGCGCGGCACCACCGACATGAAAGGCTTTGATGCACTGGCGATCTGGGCGCTGGTCGAGGCCCATCGCCGCGGTGTCACGCGGCCCTTGCAGATCGCGCTGTCCTATGACGAAGAGATCGGCTGTGCCGGTGCGCCGCCGCTGATCGAAGCGATGCAGGTGCTGCCCCGCGCAGAGGACGTCATCGTGGGCGAACCGACGATGATGAAGGCGGTGACAGGCCACAAGGGCGGCGTCACCTACTGGGTGCATGTGCATGGGTACGAGGTGCACAGCTCGCTCCTGCATACCGGCGTCAGCGCCATCATGTGGGGCGCAAAGATGATCGACTGGGCCAACCGGCTGAACGACGAACTTCAGGCCGCTGACCCCACCGGCATGGCGGGCCTTTTCGATCCGCCCTACACCAATGTCCACGTCGGCCAGATACACGGCGGAACGGCACATAACATCGCCGCCAAGGACTGCGAATTCGGCTTTGGCTATCGCGTTGTGCCGGGCGAAAGCCTCGACCAATGGCGCGACCTGACCGAAGCGAAAGTCGCGGAACTGACCGCGGGTATGCAGGCGATCCGCCCCGAGGCAAGAATCGAGCTGACGGAGAAATTCAACCTGCCCCCCTTCGCCCCGGAACCGGACAACACCGCCGAAGCGCTTGTCCGCCGTATCACAGGCGATAACTCCGAAAACTTCGTCAGCTACGGCACCGAGGCCAGCCACTTTCAGGCGGCGGGCTACAAAGCCGTGGTCTGCGGCCCGGGAAGCATCACCGTGGCCCACCAGCCGGATGAATACATTACGCTCGCACAGTTTTCCGAAGGGCAAAGGTTCATGGAACGACTGCTGGAATCGCTTGGCTGAGCGGTGGGTGAGGGGGCGCTGCCCCCTCTTGGCCTGACGGCCAATTCACCCCCGGGATATTTTCCGACAGAAGAAAACAGAAGGCTTCGGTCTTGGGCTTCTTCTGTCCGGAAATATCCCGGGGGAGCCGACCGAAGGGAGGCGGGGGCAGAGCCCCCCATGGCAAGCGGGTGATCTGGGTGATGACGATGGGGTTCGAGTTGGCGGAGGTGTTGAGATGAGTTTTCCATTCCACCAGATGGGTCGGGCAGAATTTGCCGGAGACTTGCCGGCAGAGGCGGATCTGGTTGTCATCGGTGGCGGGGTGATCGGAGTATCTGCGGCGCTGTTTGCTGCGCGGCGCGGGCTTTCGGTGGTTCTGTTGGAAAAGGGGCGGGTGGCGGCCGAGCAATCCAGCCGCAACTGGGGCTGGATCCGAGTGCAGGGTCGGGACCTTGCCGAGATACCGGTGGCGCTGGAGGCGCAGGCCTTGTGGCGCACGCTGGATGTCGAATGTCGTGGGCGGCTGGGGCTGCGGACGCTTGGGGTGACCTATCTTGCGCGCGATGACAAGGAGATGGCGGATTTCGAGGCGTGGCGTCTTGCTGCGGAGCCCTTGAGTGTCGGGTCCGAGATCTGGGACCGGAAGATGGTGGCGGGCCGTCTGGGAAAGCCCATGGCGGATTGGGTCGGCGCTTTGCACACGCCGGGCGACATGAAGGGCGAGCCTTGGGTCGCGGTGCCCGAACTGGCGCGCCTGGCGCGGGCCGAGGGTGCAGTGATCCGCGAATCCTGCGCAGTGCGGGCGCTGGATATCGAGGCGGGGCGTGTGGCGGGCGTGGTGACGGAAGCGGGCCGCATCCGGGCGGGGGCGGTGATCCTTGCGGGCGGCGCGTGGTCTTCGTTGTTCCTGCGGCGGCATGGTCTTGATATTCCGCAGCTGTCGGTGCGGTCTTCGGTCATGGCCACCGGCCCGTTGCCGCAGGTTGTGGGGACGGCGGCGGCGGATGACCGGCTGGCTTTCCGTCCGCGTGCGGATGGCGGTTACACGCTGGCGCCTGCGGCCTTTGCCGAACTGTTCCTTGGACCGGATGCGTTGCGGCATCTGCGGCGCTATCTGCCGTTGGCGCTGTCGGGGGAATTCGACGTGCATCTGCGGGCACCGCAGCCCCGGGGGTGGCCCGATGCCTTCACCACGCCACGCCAGTGGAGCGCCGAGGGGGAAAGCCCGTTCGAGCGGATGCGCATCCTTGATCCGGTGCCGAACCGGCGCAAACTGGCACGGGTGGCGCGGCGTTTTGCCGAGACCTATCCGGCGCTGGGCGAGGTGCCGGTGGCCGCGCGTTGGGCCGGGATGATCGACGTTCTGCCTGATGTCGTGCCGGTGGTTGACCGGGTGGGCGCGCTGCCGGGGCTGACTGTTGCCACCGGCATGTGCGGGCACGGGTTTGGCATCGGGCCGGGATTTGGCCGGGTGGCCGTGGATCTGGCGACGGGCGGCGATCCGGGGCATGATCATGCACGGTTTCGCATGGGGCGGTTTTTCGACGGGACCCGTCTGCGCCCCGGGCCGAACCTCTGACCTTTTCGGGCGGATGGATGGCGTCGTTTTGACCATGGGGTCAAAAATCCACCCTCTGTCCCGTGGGTCGGCCTTGCGTCGGGCGTGGCGCGCTGGCAGGGTCACGCGGTCGACCCAATCAACCCGTATCAGGAGTGTTTACGATGCCGGTCAAGAACCGCTTTGCAGAATTGCAGGACGAGATCACCGCCTGGCGGCGGGACATCCACGAGAACCCCGAGATCCTTTTCGAAACGCACCGGACTTCGGCGCTGGTGGCGGAAAAGCTGGAGGCCTTCGGGTGTGACGAGGTGGTGACAGGTATCGGCCGGACCGGGGTTGTCGGCGTCATCAAGGGGCGCAAGTCCGGGTCGGGCAAGGTGATCGGGTTGCGCGCCGACATGGACGCGCTGCCGATCCATGAACAGACCGGGGTGGACTATGCCTCGAAGACGCCGGGTGCCATGCATGCCTGCGGCCATGACGGCCATACGGCGATGTTGCTGGGCGCGGCGAAATACCTGTCCGAGACGCGCAATTTCGATGGCACGGTCGTTGTGATCTTTCAGCCCGCCGAAGAAGGCGGCGGCGGCGGCAAGGAAATGTGCGACGACGGTATGATGGAGCGCTGGGGCATTCAGGAGGTCTATGGGATGCACAACTGGCCGGGGATGCCCGTGGGCAGCTTTGCCATCCGGCCCGGTGCCTTTTTCGCTGCAACCGATCAATTCGAGATCACCGTTACGGGCAAGGGCGGGCATGCGGCGAAACCGCATCAGGCGACCGATCCGCTGGTGACTGCGGCCCATGTGGTGACGGCTTTGCAAAGCATCGTGTCGCGCAATTCCAACCCCGACGACCAGATGGTGGTTTCTGTCACCTCGATCGAAAGTTCGTCCAAGGCGTTCAATGTGATCCCGGCCCATGTGACCCTGCGCGGCACCATGCGCACCATGTCAAAAGAGAACCGCGCGCTGGGCGAAGAGCGGATCAAGGCGGTGGCCTCGGGCACCGCGGCGGCCTTTGGCTGTGACGGGGCGGTGCGCTGGATCCCGGGCTATCCGGCGATGGTGAACCACGAAGAGCAGACCCGTTTTGTCGCCGATGTGGCCGAGGCTGTCTCTGGCGCTTGCGAGCGTGAGGCGCCCATCACCATGGGGGGCGAGGATTTCGCCTATATGCTCGAGGAACGTCCGGGGGCCTATATCCTTGTGGGCAACGGCGACACTGCGGATGTGCACAACCCGGCCTACAACTTCAACGACGAGGCGATCCCCGCCGGGTGTTCGTGGTGGGCCGAAGTGGTGGAACGGCGGATGCCCGTGGCATCGTAAAGGCAGGGTGGGGCGACTGGCGCCGCTACTGTCCCCGGAAAAGATCCCGGGGACAGATCGCCCCGCCCGCCGTCCCACCACGCGCCGCCCCGGCGACGGGACGGCGTTTGTCGGGTCAGGAGGGGCCGCGCCGCTGTTGCTTTTTGCGGCCTGTCACCTCGCGTACCATCTTGCCGAATGCCTTGCCGCGGGCGCGGCTTTCGGCGACGGTTTCGCTGTTGTAGCGGTCCTCGCGTTTCAGCTTTTCCCAGCGGGCCAGCCTGTCGGGGTCAAGCGCCCCTGCGGCGATGGCGGCCTGAACGGCACAGCCCGGTTCGCCCTGATGGGCGCAGTTGCGAAAACGGCATTGGGCGGCAAGTTCCTCGAGATCCTCGAAAACCGCCTCGATCCCGTCATCGGCCTCGGCCAGTTGCAGTTCCCGCATTCCGGGCGTGTCGATCAGCCATCCGCCCGCTGTGGTGGGCACAAGGCTGCGGTGCGTGGTGGTGTGCCGCCCCTTGGCGTCATCCTCGCGGATGCCCTGCGTGGCGGCGGTTTCCCCGGTCAGGGCGTTGCGCAGCGTGGTCTTGCCCACGCCCGACGACCCGACCAGAGCCAGCGTTTGCCCGTCACGGCACCAAGGCTGGAGGCGCAGCGCCTCTTCGGGATCGGTGGCATCCAGTGACAGCGCGGTGAGCAGCGGCGAGAGCCGCTCTGCGGCGCGCAGATAGTCGCCCGGATCCTCGGCCATATCGGCCTTGGTCAGAACCACCAGCGGCAGGCATCCCGCCGTATGGGCCAGCGCAAGATAGCGTTCCAGCCGCGCGACGTTGAAATCCGCGTTGCAGCTGGTGACGATTCCCAGCGTATCGACATTGGCGGCGATGCGCTGGATCTTTGCCTCGCGCCCGGCGGCGCGGCGCGTCAGGTCGCTTGTGGGTTCCAACCGGCGCACAGCCTGTGTGCCGTCGCTCAGCACCCAGTCGCCCACGGCATAGGCGCCGGTATTTTCGCTGGGCAAGAGCGCGCAGGGCCCCCCGGGCGTGAGCGCCCGGAGCCGGTCGCGATGCACCTCGACGAGCCGGGCGGGGGTCAGCCCGGCGTCCTCGGTGCCCAATTGGCGCGCGAAACGTGCCGACCATCCAAGGTCGGCGAGAGTGGTATCAGTCAATGTTAGAAGTCCCGTTCAGACATGCGTATCAGGACCGCCGGGGCGGTCAGGTCAGCGTGCACGGGCGGCGAGCTGAAACTTAGCGCGCGGCCCGGAGGGGGCATGCAATCTCCATCATGGCCTCCGTCCTGTTTCGGGTCCGTCCTGACCCTAGCGTCCGCCGCGCGCCGCGGCAAGCGCTGGTATTCCGTGCCGGGCATTGTTATCGGGGCAAGACATCTGGAACGGGCAGGGGCGCGGCATGAGTACCGTCAACATCATGTGCATCAAATGGGGCACGCTCTTTGGTCCCGAATATGTCAACCGGCTGTATTCCGGCGTGCGGCGCAACATGACGCGGCCGATCCGTTTCATGGTGATGACCGAGGACGCGCAGGGCCTGCACCCGGACATCGAGGTGCTGGATCTGCCGGTCGAACCTTTCGCCGAACCGATGAACGCGGCGCTTGCGGTGGCCAACCGTCAAGGCGCGATGCGCAAGACGTCCCTGTTTCGCCCCGGGCTTGTGCCCGACCTGCAAGGGCCGGTGCTGGGTTTCGACCTTGACGTGGTCATCACCGGCTCGCTGGACGAGATCCACGATCTGGCCCCGGGCACGGTGGCCATGCGCCACGACTGGACCGAGAAACGCAAGGGGCGCCCCACCGGCCACGGATCTGTGTTTCGCTTTGATCCGGTGGATCATGGGTTTCTGTACGATGACCTTGCCGCGAATCCTTATGAAGAGGTCGAGCAGGCGCGCGGGTCGGAGCAGCGCTATACCTCGCACAAGGCGATGGATCGCGACCTGTTCACCTATATCCCGGACCCTTGGGTCGTGTCGTTCAAATATGACTGCAACCCCTTCCCTCTGAACTATTTTCGCGCGCCGAAACTGCCCGCCGATGCGCGGGTGGTCTGTTTTCACGGGCGGCCCAAGATGACCGATGCCATCGGCGGCTATTCCGGGTCTTTCATCCGCTATTCCAAACCCTGCGGCTGGCTGGCCGACCATTGGATTGACCGTGCGCGGGCGGATCTTGGGGCCGACTGGGCCTGAGGCGAAAAACATGGCCTGCCTTCGGCCTGACCGACCGGCAGGCCAAGGCGGTGGAACACGAAAGGCACGTCATGACGATCACTCAGGAACGGGAACTTGACGGGATGCGGGTCATCGGGCGCATCGTCGCCAACACTTTGCAGGCGATGATCCGCGCGGCAGAGCCGGGCATGACGACCTGCGAACTCGACGATCTCGGGCGCCGCCTGCTGGACCAGGCGGGCGCGGTGCCGGCGCCAGAGGCGACCTATGGCTTTCCGGGGGCCACCTGTATCAGCGTCAACGAAGAAATCGCCCACGGAATTCCCGGTGACCGGCTGCTGCGGGCCGGGGATCTGGTGAACATCGACGTCTCTGCCAGCAAGGATGGCTATTTCGCAGACACCGGGGCCAGCTTTCGCCTTGCCGCGGCACAGCCTGACCGGCTGTGCAAGGACGGTCGCCGCGCCATGCAGATCGGCATCGCGCAGGTTGCGGCAGGCAAACCGCTGGCAGGTATCGGGGCTGCCATCGGGCGCTTTGCCGAAAAGCGCGGCTATACACTCATTCGCAACCTCGCAAGTCACGGCGTCGGGCGGAGCCTGCACGAATACCCGCAGGAAATCGCCACTTGGCCCAACCGGGGCGACCGCCGCCGCATCACCAAGGGCCTTGTCTTGACCGTTGAACCCTTTCTGTCGCGTGGCGGGCGGATGGCGGACGAGGCACCGGACGGATGGACCCTGCACAGCGTGCCGCCTGCCGAGACCGTGCAATTCGAACATACGGTCGTTGCCACGCCCCGCGGTGCCATGGTCTTGACGCTGCCCGGCTGATCGCGCGGCCCACTTGGCCTTTGGGAAAGGCCCACGGGGCGGATGCCACGCGGGGCGCGCGCGCCCCTCTGACCTGATGGGAAACCCGGCCAATCCGCGCCCCGCCTTCTGCCCAGCGAAAACATGCCCCCCGAACCTGGCGGCGCGCCGCTGTTGCCGCGCCGCACTTGCCCCCGCCCGCCAAGGCGCGGTAAGAGCGGAGCAAAGAACACAGGATAGAAGGGCAGGCGCATGACACGTCGCGTTGTTGTCACCGGATTGGGATTGGTCACGCCGCTGGCTTGCGGAGTCGATGAAACCTGGTCGCGCATTCTGGACGGTCAGTCGGGCGCGGGCACGATCAGCAAGTTCGACGCCAGCCATCTGGCCACGACCTATGCCTGCGAAGTGCCTTATGGCGACGGTTCGGACGGGACGTTCAATCCCGACCTCTACATGGACAAGAAAGAACAGCGCAAGGTTGACGAGTTCATCCGCTTTGGCATCGCCGCCGCGCATCAGGCCGTGACCGATGCGGGCTGGATGCCCGAGGACGAAGAGGACCGCCTGCGCACCGGCGTGATGATCGGATCGGGGATCGGCGGGCTGAACTCTATCGCCGAAACGGCGTTGTTGATCCGGGACAAGGGTCCGCGCCGCGTATCGCCTTTCTTTATTCCGGGCGCGCTGATCAACCTGATCTCGGGCAACGTGTCGATCAAATACGGCTTCAAGGGACCGAACCACGCGGTTGTGACCGCCTGTTCGACCGGCGCCCATGCCATCGGTGACGCGGCCCGCCTGATCAAATACGGCGACGCCGACGTGATGGTGGCCGGCGGGGCCGAGGCGGCGATCTCGGAAATCGGTATCGCGGGCTTCAACGCCTGCAAGGCATTGTCGACCAAGCGTGGCGATGACCCCAAGGCGGCCAGCCGCCCCTATGACGCCGACCGTGACGGTTTTGTCATGGGCGAAGGCGCAGGCGTCGTGGTGCTGGAAGAATACGAACACGCCAAGGCGCGCGGCGCGCGGATCTATGCCGAGGTCTGCGGTTATGGCCTGTCGGGCGACGCCTATCATATCACCGCGCCCTCCGAGGACGGCGAAGGTGGCGAACGGTCCATGCGCGCCGCGTTGAAGGACGCGGGGCTGGAGCCTTCGGCGCTGGACTACATCAACGCGCATGGCACCTCGACCATGGCGGACACCATCGAACTTGGCGCGGTGGAACGGCTGCTGGGCGATCACGCGGGCAATGTCACCATGTCCTCGACCAAATCCGCCACCGGCCACCTGCTGGGGGCCGCCGGTGCGATCGAGGCGATCTTTTCGATCCTCGCGATCCGCGATCAGGTCGCGCCGCCGACGATCAACCTTGACACCCCGGCGGTGGAAACGCCGATCGACCTTGCGCCCAACGCCAAGCGTGACCGCAAGGTGGGCTACGCGTTGTCGAATTCCTTTGGCTTTGGCGGCACCAACGCCAGCGTGATCTTCGGAAAGGTGGAGTAACCCGCCATGTGGCGCAGCATCGCCTCGAACGCGCTGACCTTTCTGGTCGTCGCGCTGTTTCTCTTTGGCGGGCTCCTGATCTGGGCGCAGCGCGAATATACCGCGCAGGGCCCGTTGACGGCGCCGATCTGCCTTGAGGTGCCGCGTGGCACCAACATGCGGTCCGTGTCGGAAAACCTGTCGGGGCAGGGCGCGATCAGCAGCGCCATGATGTTCCGCGTCGGTGCCGATTACGCCGACAAGACGCAGGCGCTGAAGGCGGGCAGCTATCTGGTGCCCGAGGGCGCCTCGATGGCGGAAATCACCGAGATCGTGACCCGTGGCGGCGCGTCGACCTGCGGGACCGAAGTGGTCTATCGGATCGGTGTCACCCGCGCCACGGTGCAGGTGCGCGAAGTCGACCCGGCAACGGGCCGCTACGAGGAACGCACCAGCTTTGACCCCGCCGAAGGCGACACGCCCGAGATCTATGCACAGGTCAAGGACACCACCGGCACCCGTTTCCGCGTGGCGCTGGCCGAGGGTGTGACCAGCTGGCAGGTGGTTGAAGAGCTGAAACAGATCGACGTGCTGGACGGCGAGGTCGATGTGCCCCCGGAGGGCAGCCTTGCGCCCGACAGCTATGAGATCCTGCCCGGTGACAGCCGCGCCGATGTCATCGCGCGCATGGCCGAACGGCAAGAGGTGATCCTGGCCCAGGCCTGGGCCAACCGGGCCTCTGGTCTGCCGCTTGAGACACCCGAAGAGGCGTTGATCCTTGCCTCGATCATCGAGAAGGAAACCGGCGGCCCGCAGGAGCGCCGCGAGGTGGCCAGCGTCTTCGTCAACCGGCTGGACAAGGGGATGCGCCTGCAAACCGACCCGACGGTGATCTATGGCATCACCAAGGGCGAGGGGCAGCTGGGCCGGGGCCTGCGCCGGTCCGAACTGGACCGCGAAACACCCTGGAACACCTATCGGATCGACGGTCTGCCACCGACGCCCATCGCCAACCCGGGCCGCGCCAGCATCGAGGCCGCGCTGAACCCGGCGGATACGGACTATATCTACTTCGTGGCCAAGACGCTGAACCCGGCCGACGGCCACAATTTCGCGGTGACGCTGGACGAGCACAACCGCAACGTCGCCGCCTATCGCGCGCTCGAGGCGCAGCGCGACCAGTAGCGCACGCTGCCGTCACGGTTTCTCAACCGTGGCGGCGCATCTTCCCCCTCGCTAGCACTGAAAACCGGATCATGACCCCGCTCGGGGGCCTTTCGATCTGCGCGGAACGAGGGGGCGACGCCCCGAAAGGGCCGGGAGTGACACCCCGGCACGCAAGATCCGTCCGGCGGCCGCCGTTTTCAGCCTTTGGCTTTTGCCACCGAACCACCTGACCCCGCCCGGCAGAACTGCCGCTGGCGGGCGCAGGCGCGTCACTCGGACAGCGGGCGGTCGCCCATCAGGTAACGCGGCCCCTGTCCGCTGCGCGCTGCGCGGTCCTCGGGGTTGTACAGCGCACAGCTTTGCAACGACAGGCAGCCGCAGCCGATACAGCCGTCCAGCCTGTCGCGCAGCGCCTGCATCCGTGCGATCCGCGCATCCAGGACCCGCCCGAACCGGCGCGAGATCCGGCTCCAGTCCGCCTTGGCGGGGGCGCGGTCGCGCGGCAGGCGGTCCATCTCGGCCCGGATCTCGGCCAGGGTAAAGCCAAGCTGCTGGGCGATCATGACAAAGGACAGCCGCCGGATGTCCGCCGCCCGATAGCGTCGCTGCCCGCCGGCATTACGGTCGGGAAATACCAGGCCCTCGGCTTCGTAGTGGCGGATCGCCGAGGCCGCCAGCCCGGTCCTTTGCGCCACATGGGAAATGCTCAATCCATCTTTTGGCATTGATTTAAAACGAAACTCTCCGTTTGCCTTAAAGTATGCTTGAAGAATTACCCTGACGGCACAACAAATGAAAGGAAAGACATCATGGCCCGCCTTGAACATGTGAACATCACCGTGCCCGACGCCCATGCCACCGCCGCGTTTCTCTGCCGCCTGCTGGGCTGGAAGATCCGCTGGGAAGGCGCGTCGATCCACGAAGGTTATTCGGTACATGTCGGCAGCGAAGACAGCTATCTTGCGCTTTACACGCCGAAAACCCCGCCCGCCGGGGCGATCCCGCGCTATGGCAACGCGGCTGGCCTGAACCATGTGGGAATCGTCGTCGACGATCTGGACGCGGTTGAGGCGCGGGTCCGTGACATGGGCATCGAAACCCACAATCACGCGGATTACGAACCGGGACGCCGGTTCTATTTCGACGGGCCGGATGCGGTGGAATACGAGATGATCAGCTATGGCTGACCGGCGGTTTGCGCTGCCTGCGGCAGGTGGGGGCTCTGCCCCCAAACCCCCGGAGTATTGTCCCCAAGAAGAAGCCAGGAGGAGCGAAGGTCCTTGAGCCGGGTGGTTGTTGGCGGCGGCCTGAAGGCCGTGGGGGCGGATCGCCCTTGGCAGCGGGCGGCGCGCGTGGTAGGTGCGCCGCATGACCACCAATGCAACCATCATTTGCTGCATTACCTGCTGACATAGGTCGGGGGCTCCCGGCCAATGGCGGGACGGTCTTCTATTCCAATTCAATGATAGACTTGCTAGTCCCGCCGCACCATTTGCGAAGGACGAGGCCATGGACATTCGCTTTACCAATTCGCGGACGCGGAAGAAGGAAGACTTTCGCCCGATCGACCCGGAAAACGTGCGGATTTATGTCTGCGGCCCGACGGTCTATGACCGGGCGCATCTGGGCAATGCGCGGCCCGTGCTGGTGTTTGACGTGTTGTTCCGGCTGATGCGGCATGTCTATGGGCCGGATCACGTGACCTATGTGCGCAATTTCACCGACGTCGATGACAAGATCAACGCCACTGCGCTGGCGCGCAAGGAGGCGGGGGCCTCGGGCAGTTTGGAAGAACTGGTTCAGGAGCGCTCGGACGAGACGATTGCCTGGTATCATTCGGACATGGATGCGCTGGGGGCGTTGCGGCCCACGCATGAGCCGCGTGCGACGGCCTATATCGGGCAGATGATCGCCATGATCTCGGACCTGATCGACAAGGGCCACGCCTATGAGGCCGAGGGGCATGTGCTGTTCGCGGTGGACAGCTACAAGGAGTATGGCGCGCTGTCGGGGCGGTCCGTGGATGACATGATCGCGGGGGCCCGGGTCGAGGTGGCGCCCTACAAGAAGAACCCGATGGATTTCGTGTTGTGGAAGCCGTCTTCGGACGAATTGCCGGGGTGGGACAGCCCCTGGGGCCGGGGGCGACCGGGCTGGCATATCGAATGTTCGGCCATGAGCCATGCGCTATTGGGGGAGACATTCGACATTCACGGCGGCGGCAACGATCTGAGTTTCCCGCATCATGAGAACGAGATCGCCCAGTCGAAATGCGCCCATCCCGAGGGAGAGTTTGCGCGGGTCTGGCTGCATAACGAGATGTTGCAGGTGGAGGGCAAGAAGATGTCCAAGAGCCTTGGCAATTTCTTTACCGTGCGCGACCTGCTGGATCAGGGTGTGCCCGGTGAGGTGATCCGTTTCGTGATGCTGTCGACGCATTACCGCAAGCCCATGGACTGGACGGCGGAGAAGGCGCGGGACGCGGAAGCGACCCTGCGCAAATGGCGCGGTATGGTGGAGGGAGTCGAGGCAGGGGTGATGCCCTTGGGCGTGGTTTCGGCCCTGGCAGATGATCTGAACACGGCCGGTGCGATTTCCGAATTGCATCGTCTTGCAGCGGCGGGCGAGGCCCCGGCGCTTAGGGCCGGGGCGGGGTTGCTGGGGTTGCTGACGCCGGATCTGGCGGGATGGGAGGCTGTTTCCGTGGATCTTTCCGCCTTGGCCGAACGTCTGGCCACGGCACGGACGGAGGCCATGCAGAGCAAGGATTTCAGCGCCGTGGATGCGATGAAACAGGCGCTGGTTGCTGCCGGGGTCGAGGTGCGCATGTCCAAGGCGGGCGTCGAGCTGGTGCCGGGTGCCGGGTTCGACGCGGCCAAGCTGGAGGCTTTGGGATGAGGGTGCGCGTGGCGGCGGCGGGCGGGAGCGAGGGGCCAGCCCCTCGCGCTCCCCGGGATATTTCCGGACAGAAGAAGGCAGGGGTGTCGTGATGGGCAGGGAACGGCTTTGGCTATATGACACCACCTTGCGCGACGGGCAGCAGACGCAGGGCGTTCAGTTCTCGACCGCCGAGAAGTTGAGGATTGCCGGGGCGCTGGATGCCTTGGGCGTCGATTACATCGAAGGTGGCTGGCCCGGGGCGAATCCGACGGATTCGGCCTTTTTCGAAGAGGTGGGCGCAACGCGGGCGCGGATGACCGCCTTTGGCATGACCAAGCGGGCGGGGCGGTCCGCCGCCAATGACGAGGTTTTGGCGGCGGTTCTGAATGCCGGGACGCAGGCGGTTTGCCTTGTGGGCAAGACGCATGATTTCCATGTGACCACGGCGCTGGGGATCACGCTGGAGGAGAATGTCGCCAATATCGCGGCCTCCGTTTCGCATATTGTGGGGCAGGACCGCGAGGCGCTGTTCGATGCCGAGCATTTCTTTGACGGCTACAAGGCGAATGCGCCTTATGCGCTGGATTGCCTGCGGGCCGCGCTGGAGGCGGGGGTGCGCTGGATCGTGCTGTGTGATACCAATGGCGGGACGTTGCCCGACGAAATAGGGCGGATCGTGCGCGAGGTGATCGCAAACGGGGTGCCGGGCGAAAGACTGGGCATTCACACACATAATGACACCGAAACCGCCGTGGCCGGGTCACTGGCCGCCGTCATGGCGGGCGCGCGCCAGATTCAGGGCACGCTGAACGGGCTGGGAGAGCGCTGTGGCAATGCCAATCTGACCGCCCTGATCCCGACGCTGCTGTTGAAGGCGCCTTATTGCGAGGTGTTCGAGACCGGCATCAGCGACGAGGCTTTGGCCGGGCTGACCCGCACCAGCCGAATGCTGGACGACATCCTGAACCGGGTGCCGCAGAAGCAGGTGGCCTATGTGGGGGCCTCGGCCTTTGCGCATAAGGCGGGGTTGCATGCCTCGGCGATCCTCAAGGATCCGACGACTTATGAGCATATCGACCCGGCGCTGGTGGGGAACCGGCGCGTGGTGCCGATGTCGAACCAGGCCGGGCAGTCGAACCTGCGCAAACGTCTGGCCGAGGCCGGGCTGGAGGTGGAGCCGGGCGATCCGGCGCTGGCGCGGATCCTTGACCGGGTCAAGGCGCGCGAGGCCGAGGGCTATTCCTATGACACGGCGCAGGCCTCGTTCGAGTTGCTGGCGCGCGAGGAGCTGGGGGTTCTGCCCGAATTTTTCGAGGTCAAGCGCTATCGGGTGACGGTGGAGCGGCGCAAGAACAAGTACGACCGGATGGTGTCGCTGTCCGAGGCGGTGGTTGTCGTCAAGGTCGATGGTGAAAAGAAGCTGTCGGTCAGCGAATCCATGGATGAGGCGGGTAGTGATCGCGGGCCGGTCAACGCGCTGTCCAAGGCGCTGGCCAAGGACCTGGGCCGCTATCAGGAGGCCATCGACGACATGCGGCTGGTGGATTTCAAGGTGCGCATCACTCAGGGCGGGACCGAGGCCGTGACCCGCGTCATCATCGACAGCGAGGACGGGCAGGGGCGGCGTTGGGCCACCGTGGGCGTCAGCGCCAACATAGTCGATGCCTCTTTCGAGGCGTTGCTGGACGCGGTGCGCTGGAAGCTGGTGCGCGACGGGGCGGCGGGTTGATGGACTGGGACGCCTTTTTCGAGGTGCACAAGGATTTGCCGCGCGAGGGGCCGGGCACGGCCTCGGACGTGGCCTGGGCGCTGGAACTGGCGGCCTTGCCCGAGGGCGCGGCGATTTGCGATGCCGGGGCCGGTGCGGGTGGTGACGTGGCCGCCCTGTCCGGCGCGGGGCGCGTTCTGGCGGTCGATCTGCAAGAGGGGTTCGTGACGCAGATGCAGGCGCGTTTTGCCGATCTGCCGGCTGTGACGGTGCGCCGGGCGGACATGGCGGGTATCGCGGATTTCCCCGAAGCGCCGTTTGACCTGATCTGGTGCGCCGGGGCCTTGTATTTCCTTGGGCTGGAGGATGGATTGGCCACCCTGCGGGCGGGGTTGAAACCCGGCGGCGTGCTGGCGTTTTCCGAACCCTGCTATTTTACGGACACACCGGGAGAGGCCGCGCGTGCCTTTTGGGAGGGCTATCCCACGCGCGATGCGGGCGGCATCCTGTCGGCGGTTTCGGCAGCGGGGTTCGAGGTGTTGGGATCGCGCCCGGTGCCCGACGCCGGATGGGAGGCTTATTACCAACCGATGGAGGCGCGTATCGCGGATCTGCGGCCCGGTGCCTCGCCGTCGTTGACCGGAGTTCTGGACCTTTGCGCGCAAGAGGCCCGCGACTGGCGGGCTGTGCGCGAACAGACCGGCTATCTGTTGACCGTGGCGCGCCGCACATGAGTTGGCATCCCGGAACAGACCTGCATTCCTGCGCGCAGATCGTCGAGAAGGGCGATCCCGAACGCTTTGCCGCCGCCATGGCTGCGCCGGTGGAGGCGCGCGCCGTGCTGATGCCTTTGTATGCCTTCAACGTCGAGGTGGCGCGCGCGCCCTGGGTCACGCAGGAGCCGATGATCGCGCGGATGCGGTTGCAATGGTGGCTGGATGCCCTGGACGAGATCGAGGCGGGCGGTTTTGTCCGCCGGCACGAGGTTGTCACGCCTCTGGCGCAGGGTCTGGCCGGGGTCGACCTGTCCGGGTTGCGGGCGGCGGTGGATGCGCGCGAGATGGATCTGGAGCGCGCGCCCTTTGCCGACGAAGCGGCCTTGATGGCCTATCTGGATGCGACGGCGGGCGAATTGGCGCTGGCCGGGGTTGCGGCGCTGGGGGTGGGGCCGCAGCATCGCGGGGCGGTGCTGGCCCATGCGCGGGCCGCGGCGCTGGCGCGCTATCTGCAAGCGGTGCCCGAGCTGGAGGCGCGCGGCAAGCTGCCCTTGCCCGACGGGCGGCCCGAGGCGCTGGCGGCGCTGGCACAGGCGCGGCTGGCCGAGCTGCGCGGACAGCCCGGCCTGCGCGGATTGCGGCGGCAGCTGGGGGTGGCGGGGGCGGCGTTGCGCGAATTTGCGCAGGCGCGGTCTTTGCTGGAGATCGTGGCACGCGATCCGGCGGCGGTGGCCGAGGGCCGGGTGACGCTGAGCGAGTTCCAGCGTCGCTGGCGTCTGCTGACAAGCTGAGGTGGCAAGAGGTGCCGGGTCAGGCCCGGCACCGGGTCAACCGGCCGTGGCCGGTGCGCCTAGGCCTCGGCCGTGTCCTTGGGCCGCAGCACCAACCAGATCAGCGCGCCACCGGCCAGCGCGAGGAAGGGGGCCATGGCAAGGTTCACCGCGGTCCAGCCCTGTTCCGGCGAGCCGCCCGAGCAGTTCATCAGCCCGCCCGAGGCCAGCGAGGCAAAGGTCACGCCGCCAAAGACGATCAGATCGTTCAGGCCCTGCATCCGGCCGCGTTCATGCGGTTCATGCGCGGCGGCCAGCATCGAGGTTGCGCCGATGAACCCGAAGTTCCAGCCCAGCCCCAGCAGCACCAGCGCCACGAAGAACTGTTCCAGTGCCACGCCTGAAAGGCCGACGATCCCGGCGCCCGCAAGGATCACCAGACCGGTGGCCATGATCTTTTCGACGCCGAACCGGGCGATCAGGTGCCCGGTAAAGAAGCTGGGCGCGAACATGGCAAGGACATGCGCGGTGACGACATTGGCGGCATCGTCGGTTTCGAAACCGCAGCCCACCACCGCCAGCGGCGTCGAGGTCATGACAAGGTTCATGAGCGCGTATGACACCGTGGCGCAGATCACCGCGACGGCGATGCGCGGCGTGGTCAGCAGCTCCCAGCGGGTACGGCCCCGGGGGGCGTCCTCGGAAGGGCGCGGCGGGCGCGGGATGTCGAGAAAGAGGAACAGCAGCGCGCCGCCAAGGTTCAGCGCGATCACCGCGGCATAGGTGCCGAGAAAGGGGATCAGGAAGGTATCGGAGGTGACCTTGACCAGTTGCGGGCCGATGATGGCCGAGGCCAGACCGCCCGCCATGACGTAAGAGATGGCCTTGGGGCGGAAATCGTCCGAAGCGGTGTCGGCGGCGGCAAACCGGTAAAAGCCCTGCGCCGACATGTAGATCCCGGTCAGCAGCGAGCCCAGCAGGAAGATCGGGAAAGAGGCCACGTAGAGCCCGTAGGCCCCGACCGCGCCGCCAAGCGCCCCGCCGCCCGCGCCGATGAAGAAACCCGCGCGCCGCCCGTAGCGTTGCATCAGCGCCGAGACCGGCGTGGCCGAAAGCATCGACCCCAGCACGATCAGCGAGATCGGCAGCGTGGCGAAACAGGCGTTGGCAGCCAGCGACTGACCGGCCAGCCCGCCGATGGTGAAGATCATCGGCATCTGCGCGCCGAGAATGGCCTGAGCCAGTACGAGGACGGCGACGTTGCGGCGGGCCTTGGTATCATGTTCAACGTTCATGATGTGATGGGTAGGCCTGCTTGTCGGCGGGGGCAAGCGGATTGTTTCGCGCAAAGACGCCGGGGTCGGAAGAGGGACCCGGGGCAGAGTTGGGGCGGGCCGGGGGGCTGTGTTGTCCGGGCGGGAGGGGGGCTCTGCCCCCCGCCTGCGGCCCCCCCGAGGTATTTAGGGAACCAAAGAAGGCCGAAGCCCGGGCTGGGTGTCTGGACAGGTGTCTGGAGTCGGTCTTGGCGGAGGTTCCTTTGGCGGAATGGCTGGGGTAGGGGTTTCAGTCATGAAGAGGATCGTCATCATTGCCGGATCGGGAGAGGCGCGCGCCTTGGCGCGGGCGCTGCCGGAGGCGCTTGTGGTTCTGCCCGAGGCCGAGCGCGTGGCGCGGTCTTGGGACAACGCCTTGTTGCGCGGGCCGCTGACAGCGGCGGATCTGCATGCATGGGGGGCCGTGGCAGTGGTGGAGGCGGCGCATCCCTGTGATGCGGGCACCGCTTTTGCGGCGGCGCGGGCCTCGGCCAATGCGGGGGTGCCGCATCTGCAATTGGTGCGGCCGGGCTGGCGGGCGGGGCATCGGGACCGCTGGGTTCCTTTGCGCCGGGCCAGCGATGCGGTGCGGGTGATCCCGCGCGGCGCGCGGGTTCTTGTGACCACGGGGCGCGAGGTTTTGCCCGAGTTGCGGGCCTTGCGGGCGGAGGTACTGATGCGGCGCATCGGCAATGATTGCGCGCCGCTGCCCTTGTGGCGCGGGCGGATGATTTGCGGCGCGGGGCCGTTTACCGTGGCCGACGAGATCCGCCTGTTGCGCAGGGAACGGATTGACTGGTTGATGGTCCATGATGCAGGCGGGCCCGGTGGCTGGCCCAAGCTGGCGGCGGCGCGTGCGCTGCAACTGCCGGTGGCGCTGGTGGCGCGGCCGCGGCGTCCGGGCGGGCCGCGGGTGGCGACGGTGAAGGAGGCGCTGGCATGGCTGGAGACGCAGAGATAGGGCGGATCATTCGCGGCGACGCCTGCGTGGCCGAAGGCGCGGGCTGGCTGGCAACGCGGGAGCCGCGTTTTGCCCATGCGTTGCGCCTGACCGGGCCTTTGCCGCTGCGGTTGCGGCCTGACGGGTTTGACCAGCTCTTGAGCGCCATTGTCAGCCAGCAGGTCAGTGTCGCCTCGGCCCGGGCGATCTGGGCGCGGCTGGAGGCGGCGGGCATGACCACCCCCGAGGCGGTGCGCGCCGAGACGGAGGACGGGCTGCGCGCGCTGGGTCTGAGCCGGCAGAAGGCGGTCTATGCACGGGCGCTGGCCGAGGCGGGGATTGATTTTGATGCGCTGCGCGCAATGCCCACGGCAGAGGTGATCGCGCAACTGGTGGCGGTCAAGGGTATCGGCGTCTGGACCGCCGAGATCTACGCCATGTTCAGCCTTGGGCGGGCGGATGTCTTTGCCCCGGGTGATCTGGCCCTGCAAGACGCCGCGCGGCATCTGTTCGATCTGCCCGAGCGGCCAAAGGAACGCGCCCTGCGCGCCATGGCCGGGCACTGGGCGCCGTGGCGATCGGTTGCGGCGCGCATCCTCTGGGCCTACTACCGTGTGGACAAGAACCGCGAGGGGATCGCATGAAACATGTATTGGTGGCCGCCGGTGTATTGGCGGCATCGCTGTCCGGCGGCGCGCAGGCACAGGAATTCGTCACGGCACGGGTTATCGGGACGGCACCGGGTGTCGAATGCCTGTCGATCTCGGCCCGGCAGGGCTGGCAGCGGCATGTGACCCGGATGGGTGGCCCGCTGGAAGCGATGCGCCTTGGACGGGGCGACGGCTGGACCGTGGATGCCAATACCTATGGCCGCGTGGGCCCCGACGGTCATGGCCCGGCGGACGAGGCGCGCCTTGCCCCTTATGCGGGTTACAAGGAGGTGCCGTCGCTGCCCTTTGGCCGGCTGTTGTTCCGGGTGGAAAGCGGCGCACTGGGCCATAGCGGCAGCGGATGGACCTTTAATCCCGAGGCGCTGTCGCGGGTCATGGATTTTCGCATCAACGACACGGCGCTACAGGACAATGCGGGCGCGGTCGAGGTTTGCCTTTTCGAGAAACGCTGACCTCGGGCTCATCACGGGAGACAGAGTATGACACGAGTTTTGCAAACCGGCCGCAAGGAGCCGGTATCGGGGGACAAGCGCTCTTGCGTGGTGTTCCTGCACGGGTATGGCGCCAACGGGGCCGACCTGCTGGGCCTTGCCGATCCGCTGGGCGAACATCTGCCGGACACCTTGTTCGTGGCCCCCGATGCGCCCGAGGCCTGTGCCGGGGCGCCTTTCGGTTTTCAGTGGTTCCCGATCCCCTGGATCGACGGATCGTCCGAAGAGGAAAGCATGGCCGGGATGGCGCGCGCCATTGACGACCTGAATGCCTTTCTGGACGCACTGATGGTGGACGAGGATCTGTTGCCGGAACAGGTGGCGCTGGTCGGTTTCAGCCAGGGCACCATGATGAGCCTGCACGTCGGTCCCCGGCGCGAAGATGAACTGGCGGGGATCGTCGGCTTTTCCGGCCGCCTGCTGGCGCCGGAACTGCTGGCGGATGAATACAGAAGCAAACCGCCGATCCTGCTGATCCATGGCGATCAGGATGACGTGGTGCCGGTGCAATCGCTGCCGCAGGCCGCAGAGGCCTTGCAGGAGGCAGGCTTTACCGAGGTCTTCGCCCACATCATGGAGGGCACCGCCCATGGCATCGCGCCCGATGGCCTTGGGGTTGCGCTGGCCTTTTTGCGGGACAAGTGCGGGTTCTGAACCGGGGCAGGTCTATCCCGGGGGCAATAGATGCCTTTGGGATGCGATAGTCCTGACCCGACCGATGCGGTCTCCGGCCTTTTTTGGCCGGATGCCCGTAACCATCGGGTGTTTCATGACAAAGTCCATTTCATTTGCCGTTTTCCTGTCATTTCTTGGCTCCGCCGTTCCGGCGCAGAGCCTGTTGATGGTCGATCCCGATACCTTTGGGCGCGCCGTCTGGTCCCGCAACCAGACGGCCTTGCACCGCGCCGATCTGAAGGCGCGGATCGGGTCCGATAGCAACGAGTTCCTTTCGAACTACGGCGCCAGTTCGGCCTTTGCGCGGACCGGGCGCGCGGTGGGGCGGCTGGATATCCTCACCGACGAGGGGCACGCGCCCTGCAGGGCCTTCCTTGTCGAAGGCAACCGGCTGGTGGCCAATCACCACTGTGTTCCGGGCGTGATAGAGAATGAAAAGCTGGGTGCCAGCGCCATCGTCGCGGTGCAGTTGCGCATGGGCTAGCTGCGCGACGGGATCGTGGACGGCACCCGCATGTTCCACGTCAACCCGATGCCGATCGAAACCAACAAGGCGCTGGATTATTCGGTTCTCCAGATCGCCGGCGGGGATGCCAGTGCCGCGTTCGGCGCGCTGGAACTGTTTCCCCCCTGCCATCGGATCGTGATCCGTTCCGGGGGATCGGCCATCCGATGGGTGAATTCTGGCGCAATCCAGAGCCCTGAAGGCGACCGCCGCTCGCCGATCTGGACCTTGGCAAGATCGAGGCCGAGCGCAGGCGGCTGCAGGCCGAAGAAGAGCGCCGGCGCCTGCCGCAAGAAGCCAATACCGCCCGAACCGCCTGAACCGCCGGGCCGGTGAGCGATCAGGTCGGCATCTGGCCCGCGGAGTGTCACATGCCTTTTACCTAAGCAGGCTACCCATCGTTCCGGGCACTTCATCTTGCGGGGCTTGCCAGAGGCAAAACGCGAGATATAGTGTTTTACAGGCTGGGGCGGGTTCCCCGCTCTGGTGCTTCGAGGGTGAGCAGGCAGGGCGAGGGAAGAGTCCCCAATGAATACCGAGTTCAGAACCAATTTCGTACGCGAACCCGGCGCGCTGAAGAACCATCCCGCGCTGGTGCTGAATGCGGATTACCGGCCCTTGTCCTACTATCCGCTGTCGCTCTGGCCTTGGCAGGATGCCATCAAGGCGGCCTTCCTCGACCGAGTGGATATCGTTGCCGAATATGACGAGGTTGTGCGCAGTCCGAGCATGTCGATCAGGATACCCTCGGTCGTTGTTCTCAAGGATTTCGTCAAACCTCAAAAGCGCGTGGCCTTCACGCGCTTTAATTTATTTCTGAGGGACGAATTCCGCTGTCAGTACTGCGGGGCCAAGACGGAGCTGACCTTTGACCACGTGATCCCGCGCGCCTCGGGCGGCATCACCAGTTGGGAAAACGTGGTGGCGGCCTGTGCACCCTGCAACCTGCGCAAAGGGTCAAAGAGCCTGCGGCAGGTGGGCATGGCACTGCGCAAGCCGCCGCGGCAGCCCTCGGCCTCGGAGCTGTTGAACATGGGACGTCGGTTCCCGCCAAACCACCTGCATGAAAGCTGGCTGGATTTCCTCTATTGGGATGCGGTTCTGGAGGCCTGAGCGCCTGCGTATCAATCGCTGTCCATGATCAGCAGGGCGCGGTCCCAACGGGCCGCCGCCAGATCGGCGTCGCGCATGACAACCGCCATGCTGAGGCCTTCGAGCATCCATTCATGATGGTCGCCAAACCCGATGATGCAGCGCAGGTGATTTGCGGCACCCTTCCATTCCGTGCGCTGGTCGACCTGTAGCGGGGCGGCAAACCCGCCGAACATGAAACCGGGTGCCTCCATGCGGATCGGATCCCAAAGCGCCTCTTCGACCTCGAACGGTGAAACCTGCCGCGAAACCAGTTCGGGCCATTGCGCGATCTCGGCTTCGAGATCGCGGTTGTGGATGTTGAACTGGGGGGCGGGGGTCGGGACCGGATCGAACAGCGCCAGTTTGCGCGCCGTGGTGAACCAATGCTCATCGACGATGGGATAGTCGACCTCTGGGGCTGGGGCGGGGGTGGTGACCAGCTGCGAGGGATCGGGATGATGGACCAGCCGAAAGCCGCGCGGTTGCACCAGGTCGGTGTCTGTGTCGTCGGCAGCCAGAATGGCGGCATCCATGTTCGCGGAAAGGAACAGTTGTAACAGGCCGTCGCGCGGAAAACCCGGCAGAGGCGCCAGATCCTGCAACCGGACCTGAAGCAACTGGACCATGGGTTGCCCTTCGGCATCCAGGGGCAGCGGCGTTCTGGCGGGCCATGCCAGCGGGCCGCCAGCGCGGTTGTCCAGCAGTCCGGGTGCCGGGTGCGTTTCCATCAGGTCAAAAGGCACGGCCATGCGGCCATGGGCATCAAGGCGGCTGCGCGTGCGGGCAACGCGATCGGCAAGCGCCGGGACATCGTTCATTTCGGGGCGGGCCTTAATCTGGGTGAAAACAGAAGATATTGCGCGAGGCTTCGCTGCGCGGACAGTCGTTCGCGGCCCCGTCCGGGCGCGGATCGGGCCAATACCAGTTGAAGGCCGGTTTGCCGTTGATCGTGGTTTCAAGCCCGGCGGTCTGCACCACGGTCCGGGCGCCGGAGGGCCAGATATGCACCGCTGTCAGCGCGGCATCACGGCCGACGGTCGCCTCTTGGGTGCAGGGATCGCGATCGGTCAGCACATCGTCGCTGTTGTAGATGAAACAGGTACCTTGGCGCGTCAGGGTTCGGGTCTGGCCGCTGCGGGGCAGGGCAGCCAGCGGCATTTCGGGCGGATAGGCCATGAAATGCTGCATGAAGGCGTAGAACAGCGGCGGTTCCGCCTCGGGAAAGGCACCGCCGGCCCAGACCGTTTCCTGCACCGCGCGCGCCGGACCCCAGACCTGCCGGGCAAAGCTGAACTCATCCGCGGGATCTATGAAACGCCCTTCGCAAAAGCCAAGCGCCTCCATGCCGAAGCCGCCAAAGGAAAAGGTGCCGTCGTTGCGCCGGGTCACGGGCACGCCGGTGTCACCACCGCTGTACCAGTCGTCGGGGTTGCTGCTGAGCCGGTCCGTGGTCGAGAGGTAAAGATTGGCACAGGCAGTGCGGATCGCCGCATCCGACAGCGGGCTGGGCGCGTCGATCCCAAGCACCGAGATGCCCCAGCGCGCGGCCTCGCGCACGGTGGTGATGTAGAACATCTCTTGGGGCGGGGTGTCGTGCATCTTGGCGGCCAGCGAGGGCGCAAAGCGGAATTTCACGAGGTTGCGAAAGATCAGTGAGGTCGCCGCAACGGAGATCTGATAGGCGCGGGCCACGGTTTCGGCGTCGTAATTGCCCTGCGGCACCGTCAAGCTGGGCGCGTGAAAGCCCAATCGCCCGTCCACGTGCAGATGGCGGCTGGGAATGATGCCGATGTCGCTGGCGGTGTTGTAGGCCCCGGCCATAAAGACAAGTGCGCAGGCGCTTTCACAGCGCGCGCCGGGCCGGATCATCGTCCCCAGCCGGCCATGCACCGCCTCGGTCAGCGAGACAGCCGCGGCCAGCGAACCGCCGGGGCTGTTCAGGCAAAGGTTCAGCGGCGTCTTGAAGTCGATGTCCGGCGGCGCGTCGGGATAGTCGGTGTACCAGATCGTATCGGCGAAACGCGACTCGGTCGAAGCGCGCCGGATCAACTCAAGAAGCCGCTCTGTATCGCCGTCCGCGATCTCTCCATCCAGAGTGATGAGACAGCCGAATTCGGCATCGTCGACCAGCGCCAGTTGCGCGGCATGGGATGCGGCGGGCAAGACAAGTGCTGCCCATGCAAGCAGGACAAATCGGAACATGACATCACCTCCTGCCCGGACAAAAGCAAACTGTGCCCTGTAATGCGAGCCATTTCGGTCCGGTGCATCCCCGTCTCGTCCTTTCCCGTCCCGGGGCCGGTCTGGCCGGGGGGCTACGGGCAAAGGTACATATTCCATACATGGAATTGTTTTCTTGTGCGCCTGTGAGCCGCGGTGCAAACTCCTGCAAGGAGTCCAAGAACGAGGGAAAGACTCATGCGTATCCAAGCCCTGGCCGCCGTGGCCCTGGTGTCGCTTGCCGCTGCCTGCGCACAAACCGAAACGGACACTGTCTATGTGCCCGTCACCTTTGACAAATACGGTGACGTGGTAGGCGGCAGCATCGTCGATGGCTATTTCGTGCTGGACGATGGCACGGTGGTCGGACCGGTCAGTCCGGACGTGGCCGCGGGGAACCAGTATCGTCACCGAGAACAGACCCAACAGCAGTATCAGAGCCAGCAGACCCAGCAGGTTCAGACCCAGCAGCAGAAAAAGGGCGGCTGAGGTCGCCGGGGCCGGGCGCGCGCGATGTGCCATGGCCCGACCTGCAAAATGCAAAAGGCCCCGCACTATGCGGGGCCTTTTCTATTGGGGGGCGAGGACGCTTGGCGATCAGCCGTTGCCAGCCGGGGCCGCTGCGGGGGCCTGCGGCGCGGGCTGGGCCGGACGCTTGCCGCCGTTCAGCGGATCGTCCTGACGCTGCACCGACCCCTCGAAATGGGCGCCGGATTCGATCGCGATGGTCTTGTGGATGATGTCACCCTCAACGCGGGCGGTCGCGGTCAGGCGGACCTTCAGGCCACGCACGCGGCCCACGATCCGGCCATTCACCACCACGTCATCGGCGACCACTTCGCCCTTTATGGTGGCGCTTTCGCCGATGGTCAGAAGATGCGCGCGGATGTCACCTTCGACCGTGCCTTCGACCTGAATGTCGCCGGTGGTCTTGATGTTGCCGGTCACGTGCAGATCGGCCGACAGGACAGACGCCGGGGGCTTGGCCTTGGGCGTGGCTGCGGGCTTGTAGTCACCTGCGGCAGGTTTCGAAGGCTCGGGCATGGCCGGTTTCGACGTATCGTCGGCCTTGTGGCCGGGCTCATTGATCTTGCTCTTAGAAAACATCTTTCGCAGCCTTGATATAGATCATCGGATTGACGGGTTCGCCGCCGACTCGGACTTCATAGTGGAGATGCGTCCCGGTCGAGCGTCCGGTGTTCCCCATATCACCGATCCGCTGCCCGCGCGAGACCCTTTGGCCGACCTTCACGCGGATTTTGGACATATGGGCATAGCGGGTTTCGATGCCGAACTCATGCTGGATCTTGACCAGCTTGCCGTAACCGGATTGCCAGCCGGCGTGAATGACCACGCCATCGGCGGTGGAATAGATCGGGGTGCCATGCGGCGCGGCGAAATCCGTGCCCGCATGCAACCGGCCCCAGCGATAGCCAAAGCCCGAGGTAAAGCGGAAGGCATCCTTCAGCGGCGAAGCAAACGGCGCCTTCTGCGCGGCGATCCGGTACAGGTTCAACCGGTCCATCTGGTTCAGGATGCGGTTGGCGCGCATGGTGTCCGGCGTTTCCGGCCCTTCGCCCTTGGTTGAAAAGCTCAGCGGGGTCAGCGGACCGCCCTGTCCGGAATAGCCTTTGCGCACCTCGTCAAGGATGCGGTCGGGGTTCATGCCGGCCTTTTCGAACATCTTGTCCAGCGGCATGACCGAGACGGTCATTGCCTCTTCAAGCTGGCGAAAGATGCGGTCGTTCTTGTCTTCGAGGATCTCGATCTCGGCCTGCATCTCGGCGGCACGGATCAGCGCGGCCTGTGCATCCGCGATGACCTGGTCACGCTCGGTGGCGACACGGGTCAGCGCCTCGTTCAGCAGCTTGACGGTGGCGTCGTCACCGCTGGCACGGGCCAGCGCCACTTCGCCCTTGAGCTGGGATTCCAGTTCGGTCAGGCGCGCGGTGGCGGCCTCGCGGGCCTTCATCACTTCGCGCAGCGTTCCCTGGATGACGTCGATGCCGGTTTCCAGTTCGCGGCGGCGCGCCTCCGAACTCAGCAGTTCGGTCTGCATGACCGAAATCTGTTTCAGCGCGGCGGAAAAACGGTCCTGCGCGGCCACGGCCTCTGCGGCGCGGGCGTCACGTTCCGCCGACAGGGCGTTCAGACGCTGCTGATAGGTCAACTGGTCGCGGCGGGCCTGTTCACGGAAATTGCCTGCACCGATCGAGTCCATCAGCAGGATCGAGGTCGCAACGGTGGTCCAACCCACAAGCGCGGTGATGCCGATCACGGCCACCGCCTGCGTTTCGGACCTCAGCCGGATGAACCGGGTGTCGTTGTCCGAGCGCAGAAACAACCGCCGCTCGGGAAAAAAACGCTCGACAAGCGCATGAAGTCTGATCGTCAGACGTGATCTCACCTGACTGTCCCCTCGTCCCGTCCCTGTACAAGGTGCACGCTGTCCCCACATGCCGGCACCCTGCACACGGGCTTACCCCAGCAATTCACGGAACCGCAAGAATTTTGGCGATGCGATTCGGTCGCACCGGCGGGGAAAAGCCGAAATGGCAAAAATCCGCCGATTCAACGGCTTCGCTGCGGGGTCTCCTCGGCCAATGGCCAGTAGAAGTCCGGCGGCAGTCCGGCCTCGGCGCGCTTCTCCTCGTTGAACGGCGGTTTCAGCGCCCCCTTGAAGTAGCGCCTCACCAGCTTGTGAAACACAAGTTTCGGATCAGTGTCATGTCGGCCACAGAGGAAATGGAACCACTTGGACCCATAGGCCACATGGCTGACCTCCTCGGAATAGATCACCTCCAGGGCGGCTACCGCGCTGTCGGCACCGGCCTTTCGAAAGATCTCGATCATGCCCGGGGTCACATCCAGCCCGCGTGCCTCCAGCACCATGGGCACCACCGCCAGCCGGCCCATGAAATCCCCGACCGTATCCTCTGCGGCCCGCCACATGCCGGCATGGGCGGGCAGGGCACCGTAATAACTGCCCAGCTCCTCAAGGCAGTCGCAGATCAGGTTGAAATGTTTCGATTCCTCGTCCGCCGCCTTGACCCAGTCATCGTAGAAACCCACCGGCATCGGCGTCTCGGCAAAACGCGGGATGATGTCCCAGTGCAGGTCGACCGCATTCAGTTCGATATGCGCCACCGCATGCAGCAAGGCGATGCGCCCCTGCGGGCTGCCCGGCTTGCGCTTGGGCACGTCGCGCGGATCCAACAGCTCCGGCTGCGCGGGCCGCGCGGGCCGCAAGGGGGGCTGCGCAACCCCCAGCGGGATCGGCGTCCCGGCCTCCTGCGCGGCAAACCATTGCGCCGCATAGGCCCGTGACTTGGCGGTCTTCTGCCGGCCATCCGCGGTCGTCAGAACATCCACCGCCATCTCGCACAGGCTCATCATGCCGCGCCCCCTTTGTCTTCTTCTTGGTGAAAATACCTCCGGGGGTATGGGGGCAGAGCCCCCATGACGCAAGTCTCCGCCGCGACCTCGGGTCTACAGCGCCCGCGCGGCCTCCAGCACCTCTTCGGCATGGCTCGGCACCTTCACCTTGCGCCATTCCCGCGCGATCCGGCCATCGGCATCGATCAGGAAGGTGCTGCGCTCGATGCCCATAAAGGTCTTGCCGTACATCTTCTTTTCCTTCCAGACGCCGTATGCCTCGCACATGTCCGAACCCTCGTCCGAGATCAGCGGCACCGTCAGCGCCTTCTTGGCCATGAACTTCTCGTGACTGGCCATCGAATCCTTGGACACGCCATAGAGTTTCACGCCAAGGGTTTCGAACTCGGGTTTCAGCGCGGTGAAGGCTTCGTTTTCCTTGGTGCAGCCCGATGTGTCGTCGCGGGGATAGAAAAACAGCACCACCGGCGCACCCTTCAATGCCGAAAGCGTGACCTCGCCATCGGTCGAAGGCAGGGTGAAATCCGGTGCGGCGGCGGCTGTGGTGTCGGTCATGGGTGTCTCCTTTGTGTTGATACGCTAAACTGCGCTAGAGCGGGCCATTGGCCAGTCATGGGATGCTGGCTAGGGAGAGTAAGACATTGGCGGCGGGCTTCCAGTGAGCAATGACAGCGAAATCGCCAAAGCGCGCAAGGGGGCGCGCAGCCTGCCACGCCGCCGGCGGCGCGGGCGGCGGCTTTTGCTGGCTGTCGCGGCGCTGCTGACGGCGCTGGGGGTGGCAGGTTATGCCATGGTCGACCGGCCCGTCGATGCCCCCGGCTGGGTGCGCGAGCGTATCGAGGCCCGCATCGCCCAGGCCTTGCCCGGCATCCGGGTCGATTTCGGCCGGATGAGCCTGCTGGTGCAATCCTCGGGGTTGGCGCGGGTCATTCTCTGGGACGTGCAGATCCGCAATCTCAACGGTGAAACCGTGGCGCAACTGTCGGACATCGAGGCGGGCCTGTCACCCACCGCGCTGCTGAACGGGCAGGTGGAACTGCGCGAGGCGCAGGTGTCCGGTGCTTTCGTCACCCTGCGGCGGGACCGCGAGGGGCGGCTGGGTCTGGCGCTTGGCGATGCCTTTTCCGAAGGGGCCGAGATGCCCTATTTCGGCCAGATCATGACGACGGTCGATGAGATCATGGCCGATCCGCGCCTTGCCGGGCTCAAGGTTTTCGAGGCGGACGCGCTGACGCTGCGCTACGAGGATCAGCGCGCCCGGCGCGGCTGGACCGCCGATGGCGGCCGGATGCGTCTTGCACGCGAAAACGGCGACTTGCGGCTGACCGGTGACGTGGCCCTGCTGGCGGGCGGCGACGGGGTCGCCACCGTCGAGGTCGAGGCGCAAAGCCCGATCGGTCGGCCCAGCATTGATTTCGGCATCCTTCTGCACGGGCTGGCCTCGCGCGATATCGCCACGCAAAGCCCGGCGCTGGCCTGGCTTGAGGATCTCGATGCGCCGATCTCGGGGGCGCTGCGTTCGGGGGTGGACGACGAGGGGCGGCTGCAACCGCTGGAGGCCTCCTTGCAGATCGGCAAGGGCGCGCTGCAACCCACTGCGGCCACCCGCGCGCTGCCTTTCGATTCGGCCGAGACCGCCTTTACCTATGCGCCGACCGAGGGCCTGTTGCGGTTCCAGCGGATTCGCATTGCCTCGCCTCTGGGGCAGGTCACGGCGGCCGGAACCGCGCGGCTGAACGGGATCGAAACCGGCTGGCCGCAGGGGCTGACCGGTCAGTTTTCGCTCAGTAATCTTGCACTGGCCGAGGGGGCGCTGCTGGAACGCGCGGTCAGCCTGTCGGGGGCCGAGGCGGCCTTCAAGGTGCGGCTGGATCCATTCGAGGTCACGCTGGGCGAATTGCGCCTGACCGATCCCGATTATCCGCTGCGCGCCAAGGGCACGCTGTCGGCACAAAGCGACGGCTGGCGGCTGGCGCTGGACACGCGCATTGCTGAAACCACGCCTGAACAGGTCATGAGCTTCTGGCCGGCGGATCTGCATCCCGGCCCGCGCCGCTGGGTGGAAAACAACGTCAAGAGCGGACGCCTGCACGACATCCAGTTTGCCCTGCGTGCCGATCCGGGGGCAACCCGGCCCAGCACCTACATCGATTTCGCCTTTTCGGAGGGGCTGGCCACGATCAACCCCAACCTGCCGGAACTGACCGACGCGTCCGGGCGGCTGACGATTTACGGCGGGCGGCTGGGCCTGCGGCTGACCGGCGGCACCACCGACGGCGGGCGCGGTCCCATCGACCTCAGCGGCACGGAATTTGTGATCCCCGACCTTGGCCAACGACCCGCGGTCGGAGAAATCCGTCTTGCGGCGCAAAGCGGTATCACCGAGGCGCTGGCCTATCTCAACAACGACGCATGGCGGCTGATGGACAAGGCGGACCGCACCGTCGACATGGCCAGCGGGCGGGCGCAGATGACCGGTCGCATCGCCTTGCCGCTGATCCGCGGGCTGACCTTTGCCAAGGTGGCGCTGGATCTCAAAGGAACATTGCGCGACGTGGATGCGCCCACCGCGATCCCTGGCAAGCCGCTGACCGCCGACCGGCTGGCGCTGAGCATCACCAACGAGTCCGTGGCGCTGGAAGGCGCGGTTCTGGTCGACGGGGTGCCCGCCACGGGCCGCTGGGCGCGCCCCTTCACGGGCAGCGGCGGCGAGGTCGATGCCGAGGTCACGCTGACCCCCGACAGCATCGCGGCATTGGGGATCGGCCTGCCACCGGGCACCGTGCGCGGCAGTGGCAAGGGGATCCTGCGCATCGACATGCCGCGCGGCGCTCCGGCGCGGTTTTCCGTGACCAGCGATCTTGACGGGCTTGGCCTGTCGCTGCCGCAACTCGGGTGGGATCTGCCCCCCGCCAGCCGTGGCCGGTTCGAGGTTGCCGGCACCCTTGGCGCGGTCCACACCATCGACCGGCTGGAACTGGAGGGCGCGGGGCTTCAGGCCGAGGGACGCGTTCTGCTGACCCGGAGCGGCGGGTTTGACCGGCTGGAGCTGGAGCGGCTGGTCGTGGATGACTGGATGGACATCGCCGGCACACTGCGCGGGCGCGGTGCCGATACGGTGCCCGCGGTCGAGATCGCCAGCGGACGGATCGACATGCGCAGCGCGCCCTTCACGTCCAGTTCGGGCGGCGCCGGCAGCGCCGGGGCGGGTGGCGGCGGTGCGCCGCTGTCGCTGTCCCTCGACAGTTTGCGGCTGACCGACAGCATCGTGCTGGAGGAGTTTCGCGGCGATTTCGACACCAATCGCGGGCTGGACGGGAGGTTCGACGCCAAGCTGGGCGGGCGGGCCGATGTGCAGGGCTTTGCCGTGCCGCAGGCGGCGGGAACGGCTTTCCTGATCACCGCCGAAGATGCGGGGGACGTGCTGCGCGGCGCGGGCTTGCTGCGGACGGTCAGCAACGGCACCTTCCGGCTGGATCTGGCCCCGGTGCGCGGACAAACCGGCAGCTACGACGGTTTCCTGCAAATTCAGGGCACGCGGTTGCGCAAGGCCCCGGCCATCGCCGCGCTGCTGGATGCGGTCAGCATCGTCGGCCTGCTGGATCAGCTCAACGGCCCGGGGATCTTCTTTACCGATGTCGAAGCCCGCTTTCGCCTGACACCGACCCGCGTGATCGTCAGCCGGTCCAGCGCGGTCGGCCCGTCGATGGGGATCTCGCTGGACGGCTACTACGATCTTGAAAGGGGCCGGATGGACATGCAGGGCGTGCTGTCGCCGATCTACCTGCTCAATGGCGTCGGTCAGATCTTTTCCCGTCGCGGTGAGGGGCTGATCGGTTTCAATTTCAACCTGCGCGGCGCCCCGGACAATCCGCGCGTGACGGTGAACCCGCTTTCGGCCTTCACCCCCGGCATGTTCCGTGACATCTTCCGCCGGCCCCCTCCCAAGCTGTCACAGTGATTCCAACGGGTTGACCCATGAAGCTCAGCGATTTCGATTTCGATCTGCCCGAAGGTCTGATCGCCACCCGGCCCGCACGCCCACGGTCTTCGGCGCGGCTGCTGGTGGCCGAAGGTGATCTGATCACCGATGCAACTGTCATCGACCTGCCGGACTGGCTGCGCCCGGGCGACCGCCTGGTGCTGAACGACACGCGGGTGATCCCGGCCCGGTTGCAAGGCCTGCGGCGCCGATCCTCCGAAGCCGGCCAAACAGAGGCGCGGATCGAAGTCACCCTGCTGGAACCTGCGGCCGATGGCACATGGACGGCGCTGATCAAACCGCTGAAAAAGGTGCGCGACGGCGAAGAAATCATCTTTTCCAATGGCCTGAGCGCCACTCTTCAATCGCGCAGTGAAGGGCAGGGCCAGTTGCGCTTCAACCTTCAGGGCGCGGATTTCGACGCCGCGCTCAACGCTGCGGGTGCCATGCCTCTGCCGCCCTATATCGCCGCCAAACGGCCTGCGGACGACCGCGACCGCGAAGATTACCAAACCGTCTGGGCGCGGAATTCGGGCGCGGTCGCGGCTCCTACGGCCTCGCTGCATTTCGATGACGCCCTGCTGGCCGCCCTGCGGGCGCGCGGCGTCGCCTTCACCCATGTCACGCTGCATGTGGGCGCGGGAACCTTCCTGCCCGTCAAGGTCGAGGACGTGACCACCCACAAAATGCACGGCGAATGGGGCGAGGTTTCGGAACAGGCCGCAGAAGAAATCGCCGCCACCCGGGCCGAGGGCGGCCGCGTCATCCCGGTGGGCACCACTGCGCTGCGCCTGATCGAAACCGCCGCGCGCGGCGGTGCCATCGCCCCGTTCAGGGGCGTGACCGATATTTTCATCTATCCCGGGTTCACCTTCCACGTGGCCGATGCTCTGATGACCAATTTTCACCTGCCCAAATCGACGCTGATGATGCTGGTCTCGGCCCTGATGGGGCCCGAGCGGATCCGCAAGATCTACGCCCATGCCATCGCCGAAAACTATCGTTTCTTCTCCTATGGCGACGCCTCCCTGCTGATCCCGCCCGCCCGCTGAACGCGGGGTCCGGGCTTCTTCTTGGCGGAAATACTCCGGGGGAGTCTCCCGGCGCGAGACGGGGGCAGAGCCCCCATGCCCGGCTGCCGAAATCCCCGGCGTCGCGGCAAAAAACGCGCGGCAATTCGCTTTTCCACGCCCGGGATGCTTTCACAGCGACACAGAATCGTGCAGGGCGTCGCCAACGGCCATCCTGCGGCTGCGCGCTGCCGTCAGTCTGGAAACGCGAAAGGACAGACCATTGCTCTATGTGCTGAAAAACTCCTGGGCGCTATTGCTCGGCATGTTGCTCCTGATGATCGGCAACGGGCTTCAGGGCTCTTTGCTGGGCGTGCGCGGTGCGGCGGCGGGGTTTTCCGCGGGCACCATGTCGATCGTCATGGCGGGGTATTTCGCCGGGTTCCTGCTGGCGTCGCGCACCGTTCCGGGCATGATCCGGCGGGTCGGGCACGTGCGGGTTTTTGCGGCGCTGGGGTCTTTTGTCTCGGCGGTGCTGATCCTGTTCCCGGCGGTGCAGGACCCGATTGCCTGGACCGTGGGGCGGCTGGTGCTGGGTTTCTGTTTTTGCGGCGTCTACGTGACCGCCGAAAGCTGGCTGAACAATGCCGCTGACAACGAAACGCGCGGCCAGACGCTTTCGGCCTATATGATCGTTCAGATGCTGGGCATCATCGCCAGCCAGGCGCTGCTGGTGGTGCCCGATGTATCCGGGTTCCTTTTGTTCGTCATTCCTTCGGTGCTCGTTTCCATATCGTTTGCGCCTATTTTGCTGTCGATTTCACCGACACCGGCCTTCGAGTCCTCCAAGCCGATGACCCTTCGTGAGCTCTATGGCGTGTCTCCGCTGGGCATGGTGGGCATGTTCCTTCTGGGGGGGGTCTTTGCGGCGCAATTCGGCATGGCGGCGGTCTATGGCACCGAGGTCGGCCTGACCCTTGGACAGATCTCGATCTTTGTGGCCTCTTTCTATGTCGGCGCTTTGGTGCTGCAATATCCGCTGGGTTGGCTGTCGGACCGGATGGATCGGCGCAAGCTGATTATGGTCGTGGCGGCGGCGGGGGCCGCTGCGGCGACGCTGGCCACCGTGTCGGGTGGCACTTTCACCGTTTTGATGGGGGCGGCCTTTGTCATCGGTGGATGCTCCAACCCTCTGTATTCCTTGCTGATTGCCTATACGAACGACTTTCTTGAACCCGAAGATATGGCCAGCGCCTCGGCGGGGCTTCTGTTTGTCAACGGGCTGGGCGCGATTGCCGGTCCGCTGATCATCGGCTGGGTGATGGAAGCCGCCGGGCCGCAGGGCTTCTTTATGCTGATCTTCACGCTGCTTGCCTTGATGGCGCTTTACGCGCTGTACCGAATGACGCAGCGGGCTGCGCCCTCTGTCAGTGACACGGGGGCCTATGCCCCGGTCATGCCGTCGGCGACCCCGGTCGCCGTCGAAGTGGCGCAGGAATACTTCATCGACCACCAGGACGAAGAGGGGGAGGAGACCTCTCAGTGAGGACTTGCTGTCAGAACCTGTCAGAATTCGTGATTTGGGACCGGCAAGGCTTCGCGCAATAATATTTCGCGGTGGAGTGATCAACGGGTGACAGAGGAGAGCAAGATGAGCACGCCCGACGACATACTGGCCTTTTGGCTGGACGAGGTGGGCCCCAAGGGCTGGTACGCCAAGGACGATGCGCTGGACGCGGAGATCGCACAGCGTTTTGGTCCCGCGCTGGAGGGGCTGATGCAGGGCCGTTATGGTCTGTGGCTGACCTATCCTTCGGGTGCGTTGGCCTATATCATTCTGGCAGACCAGTTCCCGCGCAACATGTACCGCGAGGACGCACGCGCCTATGCTGCGGACGAAATCGCCCGGGCCGCGGCCAAACAGGCGATCCACCGTGGCTGGGACATGAAGATTGACGTGCCCGCGCGGCAGTTCTTTTACCTGCCGCTGTCGCATTCCGAGAATCTCTGCGATCAGGACCGATGTGTGCGCCTGATCAAGGAGCGGATGCCCGAGGCCGAAGGCAACCTGCTGCATGCCCGCGCGCACCGCGAGGTGATCCGCATGTTCGGACGGTTCCCGCATCGCAATGCCGTGATGGCGCGCAATACCACCGAGCCCGAGCAGGGCTTTCTGGATGCCGGCGGTTATGGTGCGACGCTGCGGGAATTGCAGCAACGTCTGGCTGCATGACAGCGGGCTGCGCGGGGTGATTGCCCCGGGTGCGGCGACGGGCTAGCCTCCCTGCAAGGCAAGTGCAGGGAGGAACGGCATGACCGCGCAACGCTTTGACATGGTGGTGATCGGCGCCGGGCCCGGTGGGTATGTGGCGGCGATCCGCGGCGCGCAACTGGGCCTGAAAGTGGCCGTGGTCGAGCGTGAGCACATGGGCGGCATCTGCCTGAACTGGGGCTGTATCCCGACCAAGGCGATGTTGCGTTCCGCCGAGGTGTTCCACCTGATGCAGCGCGCGGGTGATTTCGGGCTCAGGGCCGAGGGGTTGGGCTATGACCTTGACGCAGTTGTCAAACGGTCGCGCGGGGTGGCCAAACAGCTGAATTCGGGCGTGGGCCATCTGCTGAAAAAGAACAAGGTCACGGCGATCATGGGCCGCGCGCGGCTGGATGGTCCGGGGCGGGTGCTTGTCACGACCGACAAGGGCGAACAGGTGTTGGAGGCGGCCAACATCGTACTGGCCACCGGCGCGCGGGCGCGCGAACTGCCGGGCCTTGAGGCAGACGGCAAGCGGGTCTGGACATACAAGCACGCGCTGGTGCCGCCGCATATGCCGAAAAAGCTGCTGGTGATCGGGTCTGGTGCCATCGGTATCGAATTTGCCAGCTTTTACAACACGCTGGGCGCCGATGTCACGGTGATCGAGGTGATGGACCGTATTCTGCCGGTCGAAGATGCCGAGATCGCGGCATTTGCCAGGAAGCAGTTCGTCAAGCAGGGGATGACGATCCTCGAAGGTGCTATGGTCACGCAGTTGGACCGGGGCGCCGACGAGGTTGTGGCGCATGTGGATAAAAATGGGGAAAAGTCAAAAATATCCGTGGATACGGTGGTTTCCGCTGTGGGTATTGTTGGAAATGTCGAAGATCTGGGATTGGAGGAACTGGGCGTTCGCGTCGAGCGGACCCATGTGGTGACGGACCCGATGTGCCGCACCGGGGTTCCCGGCGTCTTTGCCATTGGCGATCTTGCCGGTGCGCCATGGCTTGCGCACAAGGCCAGCCACGAAGGTGTCATGGTGGCCGAATTGATCGCGGGCGGTCAGCCGCATGCGGTCGACCCCGACAGCATCGCCGGTTGCACCTATTGCCAGCCACAGATCGCCAGCGTCGGGCTGACCGAGGCAGAGGCCATAGCGGCAGGGCACAATATCCGCGTTGGGCGTTTTCCCTTCATCGGCAACGGCAAGGCCATCGCCTTGGGCGAACCCGAGGGCATGGTGAAAACCATCTTTGACGCGCAAACCGGTGCCCTGTTGGGCGCGCATATGGTCGGGGCCGAGGTGACAGAGCTGATCCAGGGCTACGTGGTGGGCCGCCAGTTGGAAACCACCGAAGAGGACCTGATGCAGACGGTTTTCCCGCATCCGACCCTCAGCGAGATGATGCACGAAAGCGTTCTGGACGCATGGGGCCGCGCGATTCATTTCTGAGCCTGCCGGCCCGTGGTCAGTCCATCCAGGGTTCAGGGTTGCCGCAGGTCGAAACCAAAGCACCAAAGACATACAGCATCACAGCGTCCCGTTCGTGCCCGTTGCGGCGCAGATAGGCGGCCTGCGCGGCATATGCCTCGTACTCCATGGCGGCGCGGCAGTCGGGCAGGCCATTGTCGCGATGCTGGGCCAAGTGAACCAGTTCATGCAACAGCACGCTTTGCCCCCATGCGGTCGTCAGGTCCAGATCCGCGGCCAAAGCGATGGTGCCGCTGTCCGGCAGGTATTCGCCAAGCTGCGCCTCCGGGTTGGTTCCGGCAGCGGGCAGGCTGCGCGTGATGCGTGGACAGGTGGCGGGCGGGGCATAGCCGCTGAGCAATGTCAGTTCGGCCCCAAGCGCCTGCGCCACGGCGCAGGGAGTCATGTGATCTGAAACCTCGATCGCGGCGGCGGGCCCTGCAATCAGCAGGGCGGCAATAAGAAAAGGGTGTGAGTGGCGGTTGGTCATGTAAACTATAGTCTAGTGTCACAAAACTTTCACAAAGCTGAAAGCGCCAATCCGTGTTCCTATACGAATGAACGGCTGAAACAGGAGGCAGACCCTTGGCGGATCGCATGACCGTGCCCTCGGATGTCCCGGTGGCAGAACTTCTGAAAACGGTGGACCCGGTGCGACGACGGGAAGACGCGGTGCAACTGGATCGGTTGTTCCGGCAGGTGACGGGATGGGAACCGGTGCTGTGGGGGACGTCCATCGTGGGCTATGGACGCTATGCCTATACCTATGCCAGCGGCCATTCCGGGCAGAGCCTTGCCACCGGTTTTGCTCCGCGCAAGGCCAATATGGTTGTCTACATCATGCCGGGATACGCCGATTTCGCCGAGATCCTCGGGCGGTTGGGGCCGCATCGTCTGGGCAAGTCGTGCCTTTACCTTGGCGCGATTGCCAAGGTCGATCTGGATGTTCTGGCAGAGTTGATCCGCGCGGGCCTTGCCGACCTGGGCAGCCGTTGGGATATTACCCCAAGCTGACGTCTTACATCAGTTTCGTGAGGTAATTTCTTGATATTGTGTGGAAAAGAAAGTCAGAGATCTTCGTTGTCCGACCCCGGCGCCAGCGCCTTGGGCGCTGTTTCACCGCGTTTCCTTGCTTCGAGCGCGCGCTTGACGTGATCGTTCAGGAAGTTCCGCGCCCGCCTTTCGGCAAGGCGGATGCGGACGGCGGCGCGAAAGATTTCTTCGGACGAGGGCGAAGACGCCCCCAGAACCTTGGCCACCTGCTCGGGAAGGTTTTCATCCCCCAAGGCGTCCATCGCCTTGATCGTATCGCGGGCGAGCTTGTCGGCCAGATCATCAACGACGGACATGGGGGCCTCTGCTTAGCGAGTGTTCTCGGTCAGGCGCCGCTTGACGTAGCCGGTGACCGAGTCGATCAGCGTGTCCATATGCGGCTCTTCGAAGAAGTGGCCGGAACCATCGACCTCTTCATGGGTGATCTGGATGCCCTTCTGCTCGTGCAGTTTGGACACAAGCGAGCGCGTGTCCGCGGGCGGAGCCACGCGGTCATTGCTGCCGTTGATGATCAGACCCGAGGACGGGCAGGGCGCAAGGAAGCTGAAGTCATACATGTTCGCCGGGGGCGAGACCGAGACAAAGCCGGTGATTTCCGGGCGGCGCATCAGCAGCTGCATGCCGATCCATGCCCCGAAAGAGAACCCGGCCACCCAGCAATGCTTGGAGTTCTGGTTCATCGACTGGAGATAATCCAGCGCCGAGGCGGCGTCGGACAATTCGCCCACGCCTTGATCATATTCGCCCTGGCTGCGTCCGACGCCGCGGAAGTTGAAGCGCAGCACGGTGAAGCCCATGTTGTAAAAGGCGTAATGAAGGTTGTAGACCACCTTGTTGTTCATGGTCCCGCCGAATTGCGGATGCGGATGGAGCACGATGGCAATCGGCGCATCGCGGTCCTTCTGCGGGTGGTAGCGGCCTTCGAGGCGGCCTTCGGGTCCGGGAAAGATGACCTCGGGCATGGGGCGGAGTTGCTCCTTCACAATGGCTTTGGCCGGGGTGAATCACGGCCTGCCTGATATTCTTGACCAAAACACGCGGCTACTTTAGAAAGCTTCTAAACCAGCGCGGGCGTGATCCGGGCTGCGAAGCAGATAGGCAATTGGGCGGTCAAGGTCAATTGCCACGGCACGTGGGGGCGAGATAGCCGTGAAACTGAGCACCAAGGGGCGCTATGCAATGGTGGCGCTGGCAGATATTGCGTTGCAACCCGACGGCGACCTGGTGACGCTGGGGGATATCTCGCGGCGGCAGGATGTGTCGCTGCCGTATCTTGAACAGCTGTTCGTGAAGCTGCGCCGGGCCGGTCTGGTGGAGTCGGTGCGCGGTCCGGGCGGGGGGTATCGCCTTGCGCGCCCGGCGACCGAGATTCGCGTGGTCGAAGTTCTGGCCGCCGTCGACGAGACGGTGGATGCGATGCACAAGGGGGCCGGGGCCTCGGGCGCGCTGTCGGGCAGTCGGGCGCAATCGCTGACCAACCGCCTGTGGCAGAGCCTGTCGGCGCATGTCTATGTCTTTCTGCATCAGGCGCGGTTGTCGGATGTGATCGAGAACACGCTGGCGCCTTGCCCGGCGGTGCCGTCGATCTTTGCCGTGGTTGACGATGAACGCTGATCGCCGGTCTGGCGGCATGCGGGGGGGGGCTCTGCCCCCCTGCGCTGGCGCGCATTCCCCCCGGGATATTTTCGGACAGAAGAAGCCGGGAGCGGAGGAATGAGCCGGGTCTATCTGGATCATAACGCGACAACCCCTCTGCGCGCAGAGGCGCGCGAGGCGATGTTGCGGGCCATGGACGTGGTCGGCAATCCTTCGTCGGTTCATGCCGAGGGTCGGGCGGCCAAGGGGCTGGTCGAGGCGGCGCGGGCGCAGGTGGCGGCATTGGTGGGCTGTTTGCCGACGCAGGTTGTTTTTACCGGGTCGGCCACCGAGGCGGCGGCGTTGGCCGTGGCGCAGAAGGAGCGGCACGGCGGCGATTTCGCGGCCTTGGCCACCGAACACGATTGCTTCGCCGCCTGGAGCGCGGTGGATTTGCCGAGCCCGCATCCTGTGGCGGGACCGGTGCCCGAGACAGTGGACAATCTGGCGCGGGGCCGCCTGTTGGCGGTGTCGGCGGCCAACAGCGAAACCGGGATCACCTTTGGCGGTGAGGTGGTGGCCTCGCCCGAGGGGGGCGCCGTGGTTTGCGACATCACCCAGTTGGCCGGCAAGGTGGCGCCGCGCTATCCCGGCGGGCGCAAGCCGGCCTATATGATCCTGTCCGCGCATAAGATCGGTGGGCCCAAGGGTGTGGGTGCGTTGATCAATTTCACCCGTGACGATCCGCAGCCGATCCTGCGCGGCGGCGGGCAGGAAATGGGGCGGCGGTCCGGGACGGAAAATGTCATCGGCATCGCTGGATTCGGGGCCGCCGCCGAGGCGGCGCGGCATGACGTTGAGGCAGGCGCATGGGCCCGTGTGGAAAAACTTAGAAACATTCTAGAAGAATCTCTTGAGGCTGCCTCCGACGTGACTATTTTTGTCGGGAAAGATTCGCCGCGTCTGCCGAACACCACCTGTTTCGCCACCCCCGGATGGAAGGGCGAAACGCAGGTCATGCAGATGGATCTGGCGGGCTTCGCGGTCAGCGCGGGGTCGGCCTGTTCAAGCGGCAAGGTGCGCCGGAGCCGTGTGCTCGAGGCGATGGGATACGAAGAAGACGTGTCAAGCTCGGCCATCAGGGTGAGTCTTGGCCTGGATACAACCGAAGACGACGTGTCGCGGTTCTGCGCGGCATGGATCGGCAAGTACAAGCGGCACCGCGACAGGGCCGCGTGAGAGGAAGGGAACCCGATGGCGGCTTTCGAAGAAGTGACGGTCAAGGAGGGTGTCGACCAGGAGACCGTGGATGCGGTCAAATCCGTTGGCACCTACAAGCACGGCTGGGACACCGACATCGAGATGGAATATGCCCCCAAGGGGCTGACGCCGGATATCGTTCGGCTGATCTCGGAAAAGAATGACGAGCCGCAGTGGATGACCGACTGGCGGCTGGCGGCCTATGACCGCTGGGTGCAGTTGAAAGAACCGGACTGGGCCATGGTCGACTATCCGGAAATCGATTTCCAGGATCAGTATTACTACGCCCGCCCCAAGAGCATGACGGAAAAGCCCAAGTCGCTGGACGAGGTCGATCCGAAACTGTTGGCGACCTATGAAAAGCTGGGTATCCCGCTGAAAGAGCAGATGATCCTTGCCGGGGTCGAGGGCGCCGAGAACATGCCCGCCGAGGGGCGCAAGGTGGCCGTGGACGCGGTTTTCGATTCCGTGTCGGTGGGCACCACCTTTCAGGCGGAGCTGAAGAAAGCGGGCGTGATCTTTTGCTCGATCTCCGAGGCGATCCGCGAACATCCCGAGCTGGTCAAGAAATACCTGGGTTCGGTGGTCCCGGTGTCTGACAACTTCTATGCGACGCTGAACAGCGCCGTTTTCAGCGACGGGTCGTTTGTCTACGTGCCGCCGGGCGTGCGCTGCCCGATGGAGCTGTCGACCTATTTCCGCATCAACGCCGAAAACACCGGCCAGTTCGAACGCACGCTGATCATCGCCGACAAGGGCAGCTATGTCAGCTATCTGGAAGGCTGTACCGCCCCGCAGCGGGATACCGCGCAGCTGCATGCCGCCGTGGTCGAGATCATCATCGAGGAAGACGCCGAGGTGAAATACTCGACGGTCCAGAACTGGTATCCGGGCAACGAGGAAGGCAAGGGTGGCATCTACAACTTTGTGACCAAGCGCGCGGATTGCCGTGGCGACCGGTCCAAGGTGATGTGGACGCAGGTCGAAACCGGCAGCGCGGTGACGTGGAAATACCCGTCCTGCATCCTGCGCGGCGACGAAAGCCAGGGCGAGTTCTATTCCATCGCCATCACCAACAATCACCAGCAGGCCGATACCGGCACCAAGATGGTGCATCTGGGCAAGAACACGCGCTCGCGCATCGTGTCCAAGGGCATCAGCGCTGGCGTGGCGCAGAACACTTATCGCGGCCTTGTGTCCATGCACCCCAAGGCCAAGAACAGCCGCAACTACACCCAGTGTGACTCGTTGCTGATCGGTGACAAATGCGGGGCGCATACGGTGCCCTACATCGAGGTCAAGAACAACTCGAGCCGGGTGGAACACGAGGCGACCACGTCCAAGGTGGACGACGACCAGCTGTTCTATTGCCGTCAGCGTGGCATGGACGAGGAAGAGGCGGTGGCCCTCGTGGTCAACGGCTTCTGCCGCGACGTGCTGCAGGCACTGCCGATGGAATTCGCCATGGAAGCGCAACAGCTTGTGGCGATCTCGCTGGAAGGATCGGTGGGGTGAGCCTGTCGCGGGCAGGCAAGGTGGTCGTGGCGGTGACCGGCGTGTCTTTTGCGCTGGCGCTGTCCGCGGGACTTGGGTGGCACGAGCCGGCGCTGGCCGCCGGTCCGCGGTTCGACCCGCCCTTGCTGCCCGGACTGGACATTGCCGCCGCGCAGAACGTCCGCGAGTGTGTTGCGCCCCTGTTCATGCCGCGTTTCTGCGGTTGGTGGATGTAGGACCCGAGGGAAACGCGATGAAACCGGTTGTGAACATTCACGAGGCCGAGGCGATGGATTTCGCGGGCGGCGACGGCGAGAAATTCGCCGCGCGCATCGCGCCCATCGGCGAGGTCATCGGGTCCACCGGTCTGGGCGCGATGTATGTCACGGTCGAGCCGGGCAAACGCGCCTTTCCTTTCCACAACCATCTGGGCAATGATGAGCTGTTCGTGATCCTTGAAGGCACCGGAACCTATCGCTTTGGCGAGCAGGAGCATCCGGTCAAACCGGGGGATGTCTGTGCCGCGCCGCGCGGCGGGCCGGACAAGGCGCATCAGCTGATCAATACCGGTGACGTGGCGCTGCGGTACCTTGGCATCGGCACCATGGGCGACCCGGATATCGTGGAATATCCCGACAGCGGCAAATACTCGGCCATGGCCATCGCGCCCGGCAAGGATTGGTGGAATGCCCACCTGAAGGTGATCGGCAAGCGGGAGACGCAGGTCGATTACTGGGAGGGCGAACTGTGACCCGGTACAAAAGTTTCGCCCCGCAGAAACCTGCGGTCCGCGACGGAAAAGATGACTTCAACACCATGCTGACGGTCTCGGCCACGGGCGCCCCTGCGGCGGCCGTCTGAGCCAAGGCCAGCCGCCGTTGCGGCGAAAGACTTGAGAGGAAGAAAAATGCTGGAAATCAAAAACCTGCACGTCAAACTTGAAGAAGAGGACAAGCAGATCCTCAAAGGTGTCGACCTGACCGTCGAGGCGGGCAAGGTCCATGCGATCATGGGGCCGAACGGGTCGGGCAAATCGACCCTGTCCTACGTTCTTTCGGGCCGCGACGGCTATGAGGTGACCGACGGGTCGGCCACGCTGGAAGGCGACGACCTGCTGGACATGGAAGTGGAAGAGCGCGCCGCGGCGGGCCTGTTCCTTGCGTTCCAGTACCCGGTCGAGATCCCCGGTGTTGGCAACATGACCTTCCTGCGCACGGCGGTGAACGCGCAGCGCAAGGCGCGCGGCGAAGAGGAAATGTCCTCGGCCGAGTTCCTCAAGGTGATCCGCGCCAAGGCGAAGGACCTCAAGATCGACGCCGAGATGCTGAAGCGTCCGGTCAACGTCGGTTTCTCGGGCGGTGAGAAAAAGCGCAACGAAATCCTTCAGATGGCCATGCTGGAACCCAAGATGTGCATCCTGGACGAGACCGACTCGGGTCTTGACGTGGACGCGATGAAACTGGTGGCCGATGGCGTGAACGCGCTGCGCGACGAGGGCCGGGGTTTCCTTGTCATCACGCACTATCAGCGGCTTCTGGACCACATCAAACCGGACGTTGTGCACATCATGGCCAATGGCCGTATCATCAAAACCGGTGGCCCCGAGCTGGCGCTTGAGGTCGAACAGAACGGTTATGCAGACATCCTTGCGGAGGTGGCGTAATGGCGCTGCCGCAAGCAAAGCAGGACGCAACCGAGGCGCGGATTGACGCGCTGGTGTTGCCCGAAGGCGGCTGGGCCGAAACGGCCCGGCGCGAGGCGCTGGCGCGGGTGCGGGCTATGGGCCTGCCGGGCGCGCGCGACGAATACTGGAAGTACACCCGACCCGACACTCTGGTCGCTGCAGAGGCCCCAAAGGCCAGCGTGTTCGCCCATGACGAAGCGCCGCTGTTCAACGACCGCGACCGCCTGAAGATCGTCTTTGTCGATGGCGTGTTCTCGGCCGAGGATTCGGATGATCTCAGCCTTGAGGCGGTCACCATCGACCGGCTGGCCGATGCAAAAGATATTCATTGGGCCAAGGGCTTGTACGGCGAACTTGAAGCGCGCGGCCAGGTGCCGGTGGCGCGCCCTCTGGCGGCGCTGAACACCGCTTTTGCCACTGACGGGCTGCTGATCCATGTGACCGGCAAACTGTCAAAGCCGATCAGCCTGATCTATCGCCATGTCTCGGACAGCTCGGACGCGATGCTGCATCATGTCATCAAGCTGGACGCGGGCGCGGAGGCGACGATCCTTGAAAACGGCCCGGCGGCGGCGCGTTTCAACAAATGCATGGAGATCGACATCGCCGAGGGTGCCAAGCTGCACCACATCCGTGCTCAGGGCCGCGACCACGAACGCCGCGCGGCGACGCATATCTTTGCGCGGCTGGAGAAAGAAAGCGTTTTCAAGAGCTTCACGCTCACTGTTAATGGCGTTCTGACCCGCAACGAGGTTGTGGTCGAATTTACCGGTGACGATGCGGTGGCGCATGTGGCCGGGGCCTGCATGGGCGACGGCGCGTTCCATCACGACGATACGGTCTTTGTGACCCATGACGCGGTGAATTGCGAAAGCCGGCAGGTGTTCAAGAAGGTGCTGCGCAACGGTGCGACCGGCGTCTTTCAGGGCAAGATCCTTGTCAAACCGGACGCGCAGAAAACCGACGGTTACCAGATCAGCCAGTCGCTGTTGCTGGACGAGGACAGCCAGTTCCTTGCCAAGCCCGAGCTGGAAATCTACGCCGATGACGTGGCCTGTTCGCATGGCTCCACCTCTGGTGCGATCGACGAGGATGGGCTGTTTTACTTGCGGGCGCGGGGTGTGCCGCGTGGCACCGCCGAGGACCTGTTGACCATCGCCTTCATCGCCGAAGCGGTGCAGGAGGTCGAAGACGAGAGCCTGCAAGAGGAACTGGTGGATCGCGTGGCGGCCTGGCTGGCACGGCGGCGCGGCTGAGCCGTGCCCGTCACCCGTGATATCGCGGCCAGCTATCGCAGGCCGGGACAGGTGCTGCGCGGCCTGATGGCGCGCGGCGCCTCGGAACCGCGGGCGCTGGCCTATCTGATGGGCGCCTGCGGGGTGATGTTCGTCGCGCAATGGCCCCGGCTGGCGCGCGAAGCGCATTTGCAGGACACTGAACTGCAACCGGCGCTTGGTGGCGCGCTGCTGGCGACCATGTTGTTCCTGCCGCTGATCTTTTACGTCGTTGCCGGGCTGGTACAGCTGGTATCGCGGGCGGTTGGCCGCACGGTGACGGGCTATGACGCCCGTTTGGCGCTGTTCTGGGCGCTGCTTGCGGCCTCGCCACTGGCGCTGCTGAACGGGCTGGTGGCTGGTTTCATCGGGCCGGGCGGCGCGCTGACGCTGGTTGGCGTGGCATGGTTTGCGGCGTTCCTGTGGTTCTGGAGCACCGGCCTGCGTGAGGCGCGGCGCATCGCGACAAGCGGAGTGGCGGCGTGACGCTGGACGGCTTTCTGCGACTTGCGGCACAAAGCGTGACCAACCCGCGTGAGGTTGCCGCGCTTTTATTGTCGATCCGGCCCAACCGCGAAGCGCTGTGGACCGCCTTTGCGCTGGTCGTGGTTCTGAACGCGCTGTTGTTTTCGGCCTCGATCCTGGTGGACCCGTCCAGCGTTCCGCCGTTTCTGTCCAGTCCCGTAGCCTTTCTCGTGATGCAGGGCGGGGCGCTTGCGGCTTCGATCCTTGCGCTGACATGGGTGGGCCGGATGTTCGGTGGCCGGGCCAAGGTCGAGGAAATCGCGCTTTTGCTGATCTGGATGCAGGGGCTGCGGGTGCTGGTTCAGGCCGCGACACTTCTGCTGGTGCCGGTCTCGCTGTCGCTGGCGGGGCTGTTGACCATGGTGGCCACCGGGCTGGGCGTCTGGATCGCGGTCAATTTCATCGACGAAGCGCATGGGCTGGGCGGGCTCTTGCGTGCCTTGGCCGTCTTGGTATTGGGGATGTTGGCAATGGCCTTTGCCGTGTCGATCTTGCTGACCCTTGCCGGGGTCTCACCGGAAGGGATGAGCGATTATGTATGATGTAGAGACGATCCGCGCCGATTTTCCGATCCTCTCGCGCGAGGTGAACGGCAAACCGCTGGTGTACCTCGACAATGGTGCTTCGGCGCAAAAGCCGCAGGTGGTGATCGACGCGGTGACCAAGGGCTATGCCGAGGAATATGCCAACGTCCACAGGGGGTTGCATTATCTGTCGAACCTTGCGACCGAGAAATACGAGGGCGTGCGCGAGGTGATTGCGCGGTTCCTCGGGGCGAAAGATCCCGAGGAAATCGTCTATACCACCGGTACGACCATGGGCATCAACCTTGTCGCCTATGGCTGGGCCATGCCCAATTTGCAGCCCGGGGACGAAATCGTCCTGTCAGTGATGGAACATCACGCCAACATCGTGCCATGGCATTTCCTGCGCGAACGGCAAGGCGTTGTCATCAAATGGGTCGATGTGGATTCGACCGGTTACCTTGACCCGCAAAAGGTGATCGACGCCATCGGCCCGCGCACGAAACTGGTGGCGGTCACGCAGGTGTCCAACGTCTTGGGCACGGTGGTCGATGTAAAGGCGATCTGCGAAGGCGCACGGGCCAAGGGCGTTCCGGTGTTGGTCGACGGGTCGCAGGCGGCGGTTCATATGCCGGTCAACGTCGAAGAAATCGGCTGTGATTTCTATGCCATCACTGGGCACAAACTGTATGGGCCCTCGGCCTCGGGGGCGATCTGGATTCGCCGCGCCCGCATGGACGAAATGCGCCCCTTCATGGGCGGCGGCGACATGATCCGCGAGGTCCACAAGGACGAGATCACCTGGAACGATCCGCCGATGAAGTTCGAGGCCGGCACGCCCGGTATCGTCCAGCAGATCGGCCTTGGCGTCGCGCTGGAGTATATGATGAGTCTGGGGATGGAAAACATCGCCGCCCATGAATCGCGGCTGCGTGATTACGCGGTGTCGAAACTGGGCGGGCTGAACTGGTTGTCGGTGCAGGGCACGACACCGGACAAGGCGGCGATTTTCTCCTTCACGATGGAGGGGGCAGGGCATGCGCATGACATCTCGACCATCCTCGACAAAAAGGGCGTCGCGGTGCGGGCAGGGCATCATTGTGCCGGGCCTTTGATGGATCACCTTGGTGTCACGGCCACCTGCCGCGCGTCCATGGGTCTGTACAACACCGAAGGTGAGATCGACGCGCTGGTCGAGGCGCTGGAACTGGCGCACGAGCTGTTTGGCTGAACGCGATGCGGGGCGATGCAATTGCATCGCCCTTTTGCATCAAACCCCCATTGCGGCGCAGTTTATGAGCCGCTATAGAAGCCTGCGAAGCACCCATAGCTCAGCTGGATAGAGCGCTGCCCTCCGAAGGCAGAGGTCTGAGGTTCGAATCCTCATGGGTGCGCCAAATTTCCCTTACATTCCGCTAGATGATCGGCCCTTTGGGCGGTTGCTGGTCCGTCATGGGCGTTTGGTCAAAAGCCTGCGCCTTGCGGCATCGGATTTCGACGATTTCGTTGCGCGCCGAAACCCGGTACAGCTTGTGCCGAATTGGGGAGGAAAGGGGCCAACCGGGGGCGCATATGCGTGGCCTTGGGGGGCGGGCGGATCATGGCAAAAGCAAAGAACATCCTGTTCATCATGTTTGACCAACTGCGCTGGGATTACCTGAGCTGTTATGGGCACAAGACATTGCACACGCCCAATATCGACCGGCTGGCGGCGCGCGGGGTGCGGTTTGACCGCGCCTATATCCAGTCACCGATCTGCGGGTCGTCGCGCATGTCCACCTACACGGGCCGCTATGTTCACAGCCATGGCGCAAGCTGGAACGGTATCCCGCTGAAAGTGGGAGAGGTCACGCTAGGCGATCACCTGCGCAAGGCGGGCATGTCCTGTCACCTTGTCGGCAAGACGCATATGCGGGCGGATGCCGAGGGGATGGCGCGGTTGGGGCTGGAGCCGGACAGCCTGATCGGCGCGCGGGTGGCGGAATGCGGCTTTGACGTCTTTGAGCGCGACGACGGGATGCTGCCCGAGGGACCGGACGGGCCTTACGATCCGAACGGTGCCAAGGAATACAACGCCTACCTGCGCGCCAAGGGATACGAGAGCGACAACCCATGGCATGACTTTGCCAATTCCGGGCTCGACGAGGATGGCAATGTCCTGTCCGGCTGGTTCCTCAAACACGCACGCGAGGCGGCGAATATCGCCGAAGAGGACAGCGAAACCCCCTATCTGACCGGGCGCGGCATCCAGTTCATGGAACAGGCCGAGGGGCCGTGGTGCTGTCATCTCAGCTATATCAAGCCGCACTGGCCCTATATCGTGCCCGAACCCTATGCCAGCATGTATGGGCCCGAGGACGTGCAAGAGGTCATCCGTTCGGATGCGGAACGCGAGGACACGCATCCGGTGCTGCGCGCCTTCATGGACACCCGCGTGGGCGAAGCGTTTTCCCGGGCCGAGGTGCGCGACGCGGTGATCCCGGCCTACATGGGACTTATCAAACAGGCGGACGACCAGATGGGGCGCTTGTTCGACTGGATGGAAAAGACCGGACGGATGCAGGACACGCTGATCGTGCTGACATCGGACCACGGCGATTTTCTTGGCGATCACTGGATGGGGGAAAAGACCTTTTTCCACGACACATCGACCCGTGTGCCGCTGATCGTCTACGATCCTTCGCCCGAGGCGGACTCTACGCGCGGCACCGTCTGTGATGCACTGGTCGAATCCATCGACCTTGCCCCGACCTTTGTCGAGGTCGCGGGGGCGGAACCGGCCTATCACGTGCTGGAGGGCGAAAGCCTGCTGCCGATCCTGCATGGCGAACGCACCGGCACGCGGCGCGACTATGCGATCTGCGAATACGACTATTCCGGCTCGCCGGTGGCGGCGCTGATGCAGGCGCCGGTGCGGGACGCGGTGATGTTCTGCCTGATCGACGACCGCTGGAAGCTGATTCATTGCGAGGGCGGCTATCGCCCGCTGCTGTTCGATCTTCGCAACGATCCGCAGGAACTGGTGGATCTGGGCGACAGCGCCGACTATGCCGAGGTCATTTCCGGACTGTATGACAAGCTGTTTGCATGGACACGCCGCCCTTCGCAACGCACCACCCGGTCCGAGGCGCAACTGATGGAGATGCGCCGGAAATCCGGGAGGCGCGGCGTCGTTCTGGGGGTCTATGACGAAAATGATACCCCGCTGGAACTGACCGTTCACTATCGCGGACGCAAGGCACCGGACATGAAGGGCGGGCCCGCCAAAGGGTAAGCGCCGCCTTTGCCGGTTAGCGCCGGTCGGTGTGCGGGGCCGCGATCAGCGATTGCACCGTGTAAACAAGGATCGCCAATCCCACGGCCCCCGCCAGCGCGATGCCAAGAAAGACGATCACATCCACCGGGCCACCAAGGTTGGCCAGTTTGGAATGCGTCATGTGCAGCACGAACCAGACCGCCGCCACTGCTCCGATGGGCATGGAAAGTTGCGCCAGCAGGAACTTTCGCCAGCTGATCGACCGGTCGCGGATCAGAACGTAAAGATAGGCCAGCGTGACCAAAGCAGCCGCCACGACCATGGCCCAGAACAGGCCCTTGCCAAAGATTTCCTCAAAGACCGCAAGGATGGTGCCGAATGTCATGTCTTTCATGGTCTGTCTCCTCAGGCGCGGCCACGCAGCATGGCGTTGTAGGTGGCTTTCAGCGCAACCTCTTTCATCAGCCAGCTGATCCACAGCTCTTCCAGCGGGGCGATGATCCCGGGGAACGAGGGCACAAGGTTGTTGTCATAGTCGAATTCGACCAGCATCGCGCGGCCAACGCGGGTGATCATCGGGCAGGACGTGTAACCGTTGTAGGTTTCCACCGGGTCGCGGTCGGCGATGGCGGCGACCAGCCCGTCTTCGACCACGGGCACTTGCCATTTCACGCTGGCGGCGGTCTTGCCCTTGGGGACGCCGGCCACGTCTCCAAGCGCCCAGATCCTGTCATAGCGCAGATGGCGCAGGCTGGCCTTGTCACACTCGACCCAGCCTTGATCGGTCCATTTGTCAGCCCATGACAAGCCCGACTGGCGGATCACTTCGGGCGCACGCTGGGGTGGGATGACATGGAGATAGTCATAGTCTATTTCGACCCTGGATCCCGATTGGTCGACAAACTGCGCCTTTTTCGCGCCCGCGTCGATGGCGTGCAGCCGGTGATTCATGGCCGTGTCGATGCCGCGATCCCCGAACAGCATCCGCAATTTCTCGGCCACGATTGGCACGCCGAACAGCGTCTCCTGTGGGGCGGCATAGACAAAATGCGCCTTGCCCCGGGTGCCCTTGGTCCGCGCGATATCGTCGATCAGAAAGGTGTGTTTCAGCGGTGCGCCCGCGCATTTCATCTCGGTCTGCGGGCGGGTAAAGATGCCGGTGCCGCCGGTTTCGGCAAAGGTCTGCGCGGCCTTCCACGTGGCTGCGGCATATTGCGGCCCGGCATAAAGCGCGCCGATGCCATTCCGCCCGACCATGTCCAGCGAAAACCCTTCGATGGCGTCATGGTCCAGCACCAGCCCCGGTGCCACCACAAGAAAATCATAAGAAAGGGTCTGGCCGCTGTCTGTCGACACGGTCTGTGCTTCGGGGTCGATGGCCGCGGCCCGTTCCGGGACAAGCGTCACCCCGTCCGGCAGCCAGTCGGTCGTTTTCGACACCACGTAGCTTGCAGGTTTCAGCCCGGCTGCGACGAGCGACAGGCCGGGCTGATACAGGTGGTTCGCGCGCGGGTCCAGCAGGGTGATCCGCGCGCCCTCCAGCCGTCTGACAAGCCGGTTGGCCAGCGCCGTGCCCCCGGCACCTGCGCCGATGATAATGATCTTGGCTGTCGTGGGCAGGCGCGGCGCTGCGTTTGCGGAACCGCCTGTCAGGGCCATCGCACTGGCCCCGGCACCAAGCGCCAGAACGGCCCGCCGCGACCGGTTGTGGATCGGGTGTGTCATTTGTCTTCTCCGTGAGGGCTGTGTGAACAGCACTGGCCGGGCGGGCGCGGCGCAGAGCCTGCGCGGGCCGGGCCGATGTCGGGGCCGGATCCCGGCCTGATGGCAAGAGATCCGGCGAAACGGGGGGGGAAGGGACAAGGCCCCCCGTGTCTCAGCGATGATGTTCTCCGACGGGGCAGTCGCCTTCTTCGGTGAAACAGGCGTCGGTCCGCAGTTCCAGCCACATCGCGTTCAACACGGCGAAACCGGCGGCCAACGGCAGGCCAAGGGCCCATGCAAAATACCACATCTCGGGATCTCCTCAGTACACAGTGTCTGCATTTTCAGTGACTTGGCTATCTGTGACCTTGCCCCAGAGCACCCGGTAGACCCACGCGGTGTAGGCAAGGATCAGCGGCATGAAGATCACCGTGGCCACCAGCATGATGAACAGGGTCTGGTGGGAACTGGAGGCATCCCAGACCGTAAGCGAACTGTTCGGATCGACGGTCGAGGGCAGGACAAAGGGGAACATGGTCAGGCCGACGCTGGCGATGATCCCGGTGATGCCCAGTTTCGACCACAGAAGGGTCGAGACTTCGCGGCCAGCCCGCAGCCCCCGCACCGCCATGGCGATCCCCGCAAAGCCCATCAGCGGTGCCGCGACGATCCATGGCCGCAGGGAATAGGCGGCCAGCCAAGAGCCTCCGCGCGTCACTTCGGAATACAGCGGGTTCGACGGGCCGTTGGGCACAACCTCGTTCACCAGCGCAAAGCCATCGACCCCGATCGCCAGCCAAAGCCCCGCAAGGGCATAGCCGGTGGCGGCGACAAGCCCGGCCCTTGTGCCGATGGTGCGGGCGCGTTCGGCCACTTTGCCCTCGGTCTTGAGGCTGAGCCACGCGGCACCATGCATCAACAGCATCGACAGGGACACCACGCCCGCCAACAGCGCAAAGGGGCGCAGCAGGCCAAGGAACTTTACCGCGACATTGCCATCATACATGGGCATCAGGTCGTCGGTCAGGTGAAAGGGCACCCCCAGCAAAACATTGCCCACGGCGACGCCGAACAGCAGGGCAGGAACAGCGCCGCCGGCAAACAGAGCCCAGTCCCAGCGCGCACGCCAGCCGGCGCTGTCCCGCTTGGAGCGGTACTTGAACGCCACGGGGCGGACGATGAAAGCGGCCAGCACCACGAACATCGCAAGGTAAAAGCCGCTGAACGACACTGCGTATAGCGGCGGCCATGCGGCAAAGATCGCGCCGCCGCCAAGGATGAACCAGACCTGGTTGCCTTCCCAGACGGGACCAACGGTGTTGATGGCCACGCGGCGTTCCACGTCCGTCTTGGCGACGAAGGGCAGCAAGGCGCCCACCCCCATGTCGAACCCGTCCGTCAGGGCAAATCCGATCAGCAGCACGCCCAGCAGCGCCCACCAGATGACACGCAGCGTGTCATAGTCGATCAATTCATAAAGGATCATGTCCGTTACTCCGCAGGGGTGGCAGACGCGGTCGGCTCACCGGGCATCTGGCGCAGTCGCGCCTCGTGGCGTTGCTGCCATGCATTGGTTTCTTCGACGTCCTGGAACGGGCCTTTGCGAATGTATTTGACCATCAGGCTCATCTCGATGACGAAGAGCACCGTGTAGAAGGTGACAAAGCCCGCCAGCGTGATCAGCAGATCGGCTACGCTCAGATGGCTGGCGGACAGGGCCGTGGGCAAGACGCCATCCACGGTCCATGGCTGGCGCCCGAACTCGGCCACGAACCATCCCAGTTCGGCGGCCAGCCATGGTGTCGGGATGATGGCCACCGCGGCATAAAGCGACCAGCGCGGGAACTGCATGTTCCGAAACGAAGCGCGGTAGAAGAAATAGGCCATGACCGCGATAAAGCTGAAGCCAAGCGCCACCATGATCCGAAAAGCCCAGAACAGAGGCGCGACGCCGGGGATCGTGTCATCGGCGGCCTGTTTGATCTGCGTGTCTGTCGCGTCGCGCGGATCATCGACGTATTTCTTCAGCAGAAAGGCAAAGCCCAGATCGTCCGAGTGTTCCTCGAAACTGGCGCGGACATCGGCGGGGGCGGCATCGCGGGCCTCGCGGATGGTCATCAGCGCGTCATAGGCGATGATGCCGCGCCGGATCTTTGCCTCGGCTTCGATCACAAGGTCATTGATGCCGGGGATTTCCTCGGTCAGCGACCGGGTTCCGATCAGGCCCATGGCCCAGGGGATGTGCACCGCGTAGTGGGTTTCGCGTGCCTGCTTGTCCGGCAGACCGACCAGCGTGAAAGAGGCGGGGGCCGGTTCGGTTTCCCACATCGCCTCGATCGCGGCGAGCTTCATCTTTTGGGTGTGGCTGGCGGAATAGCCGGATTCGTCGCCCAGAACGACCACCGACAGCGCCGAGGCAAGGCCAAAGGCCGAGGCCACCGCGATGGAACGGCGCGCAAGATCCTTGTGCCGGTTCTGGATCAGGTACAGCGCCGATACACCAAGGACAAAGACGGCGGCGGTCACATAGCCGGCGCTGACGGTGTGTACGAATTTCGCCTGTGCCACCTCGTTGAAGACCACGTCAAAGAACGAGGTCATTTCCATCCGCATGGTGTCTGGGTTGAATTGCGCGCCCACCGGGTTCTGCATCCAGCCATTGGCGATCAGGATCCAGAGCGCGGAGAAATTCGATCCGATGGCCACCAGCCAGGCGACAACCGCGTGCTGCACCTTGGTCAGCTTGTCCCAACCAAAGAAGAACAAGCCGACAAAGGTCGCCTCGAGGAAGAAGGCCATCAAGCCTTCGATCGCCAGCGGCGCGCCAAAGATGTCGCCGACATAGTGGCTGTAATAGCTCCAGTTCATGCCGAACTGGAATTCCATGGTGATGCCGGTGGCGACGCCGAGGACAAAGTTGATCCCGAACAGCGTGCCCCAGAATTTTGTCATCTGCCGCCAGATGGGGCGGTTTGTCATGACATAGACGGTCTCCATGATCGCGACGAGGATCGACAGACCCAGCGTCAGCGGCACGAAGAGAAAGTGATACATGGCCGTCATCGCAAATTGCAGGCGCGACAGCTCGACCAATCCGATCTCCATTTTCGGGGCTCCTTGAGCAATGCATTTATTCCGCATCATGGATGCGGATTAATGCGGCTTATATTCCTTTTGCGATATGTGTTCTTGATCTGGGTCAAAATCGACATCATGGCTGCGGAATAATTCTGCCCCAATACGGGCTGTCAGGCCGTCAGCGCGACGCGGCAGTCGGCAAAACCGGTTTCCTCGGGCCGGTGCGCCGCCATGAGGATTGCGGCCCGGGGCAACGCCTGCCGGACACCGGCCAGCACGGCGCGGGCGGTGTCGCTGTCCAAACCTTCGGTCGGCTCGTCAAGGATCAGCAGGGCAGGGCGGCGCAGCAGCGCCCGCGCCAGTACGAGCCGCCGTGCCTCGCCGCCGGACAGGCCCGCGCCGCGAAAGCCCAGCCGCATGTCCAACCCGCCCCGGGCGGCGATGGTCCGGTCCAGACAGGTGGCGCGCAGCGCATGCCACAGGTCGTCATCGGTGGCGTCGGGCGCGGCCAGTCGCAGGTTCCCGGCCACGGTGCCCGCGATCAGCGCATGGCGTTGTGGCACCATGGCGATCCGGTCGCGCCGGATCTGTGGCGACATCTGTGCAAAAGGCACGCCACCAAGGCTCAGATCGCCCGAAGAGGGGGGCAGTTCGCCTGCGGCCATCAAGAGAACGGTACTTTTGCCGCAACCGCTGGGACCGGTCAGGGCAAGCGTTTCGCCCGCCCGAAGGTGCAGGTCGAGCGGTGCAAAAAGGGGCGTGCCACCGGGGCGGGTATATTTGACACGGCGCAGGTGCAGATCTGTGCCCCGAGGGGCCAGCCCCGAGGCGGCGGGCGAGTTCAGGTGACCAAGCGCGGGGGCGACCCGGCGCGCGGCGGGGATCATGCGGCCGATCTCGGCCAGGGCGCGGCGCACCGGAGCGACGGTTTCCCCCAGCGCCAGCGCGACGAAAACGCCAATGGCGGCGCGGGCCGGGGTGATCTGATCTGCCTGCGCCAGCGTGGCCCCGATGGCCAGAGTGGCGGCGGCAATGGCTGCGCCGATCAGGTCCAGCGCCAGCCCCATTTGGCGTTCGATCCGGTCGGTCCGGGCCTGCGCCGCAGCGTGCCGCGAAATGGCAGTGGCGACACTGTCCCGCGCGTGGGGAAGCTGGCCAAGAACGGTCAGGTCGTCGCGCGCCGCTACGAGGTCGATCAAGCGGCTGCGCAACGCCATCAACCCGGCTTCGGCCTGACGCGATGGCGCGCGGGCCAGACGTTGCCCGGTCAGAAAGATCACCGTGGGGAGCCCGGCATAGCCCGCGCCCACCACCAGCGCGACCGAAGGATGAACGAGGAACCACAGCGCAAGGCTTGACATCAGGATCACCGCCAGCCCGGCCAGCCCCGGCAGGATCAACCGCAGGGCCAGCCCGTCCAGCGCGTCGATATCCGCCGTCACCCGGTTCAGCACGGCATTGGCCCGCAGCCGTTCCAACCGGCGATAGGGGCTGGCCAGCAAGCCCTGCAAAAGGCGCACCCGTAGCCGCGACAGGGCGCGCAGCGTGGCGTCATGCGTCGTCAGCCGTTCTCCGTAACGGGCCGCGGTGCGCCCCAGCGCCAGAAAGCGGACCATGGCCGAGGGAGCAAAGACATTGAACAGCACGCCAGTGCCCGCAAGACCAGAGGCGGCAGCGGCGGTGATGAACCATCCCGACAGACCCAGCAGGGCGGCCCCCATGGCCAGCACGGCGATCGACAGGGCAAAACCGCGCAGAAAGGACCTGCGCTCACCCTGCCAAAGCAGGGCCATGATGCGGATCATGGCGGTCATCCGAGAGGCTCCATTTGCAGGACGCGGGCCATGCGACGCACCAGACGCGGGTCATGTGTTGCGACAATCAGGGTGCCGCCGTCCGCGGCAAAATCCATCAGCCCGTCGATCACCTCTGCGGCGGTCTCAGCGTCCAGATCGGCGGTCGGCTCATCCGCGAGCAGAACGTCGGGCGCGCCGTTCAGCGCGCGCGCCAGCGTGACGCGCCGCGCCTCGCCCCCGGAGAGTCCCGCACCGCGTTCGCCCAAAGGGGTCAACATCCCGCGCGGCAAGGCGCGGATGACGCGGTCCAGTTGCACCCGGCGCAGCAGATCGGGATCCGGTGGCGCGCCAAAGCCGATGTTGTGCCGCAGCGAGCGGTTGAGGAAATGCGGCGCCTGCGGCATCCAGCCGATCCGCGCGCGCCATGCATCGGCGGTGCTGTCGTCCAGCGGCATGTCACCGATCAGGATCTGACCGGTCGAGGGGCTCTGCAATCCCGCAAGCATCCGCAAGAGCGTGGTCTTGCCGGTGCCGCTGGCGCCGGTCAGGGCAAGGGTGTCGCCGGGGCGGATCCGGGCATCGGGCCAGCGCAAGGTCTGGCCCTCCCGGTTCAGCGTCAGACCCTGCCATCGCAGCCCGCCAAACCTCACCCCGGGGCGGTGTGTGCCGCTGCCCAGCCGCGCCGGGCGTGCCTCTTGACGCCATTGGGTCAGTTCGTCCTCGACGGCGGCGGCGGCGGCCTTGTCGTGCCAGGCAGCGGCCAGATCGCGCAGGGGCTGAAAGAACTCTGGCGCCAGCAGCAACAGGAAGAGGCCGGCAAAAGGCGTCAGCGGTGCGCCCCATGTGCCCCAACCGATCTCTCCGAGCAGTGAAAAGCCCACCCAGACGGCGACCATGGCCACACCAAGCGCCGAAAACAGCTCCAGCACCGTGGAGGACAGAAAGGCGATGCGCAAAACGGCCATGGTGCGCAGGCGCAAGCGGTCGGTGGCCTTGGCAAAGCCTGCGATCACCGCTGGTCCGGCCCCGATCAGCCGCAGGTCCGCGAGGGCCGCCAACCGGTCGGCCAGCAGGTCGCTGAGAGTGCCGATTTCGGCCATTTGCCGGGCGCTGGCCTCTTTCGCGGCCCAGCCAACCAGCGCCATGAACAGCGGGATCAGCGGCCCGGCCATCAATAGAACAAGGGCAACGGCCCAGCTGAAGTAGGCGGCGATGACAAGGATCAGCGGCGGCAAGATCATGACCCGCAAACGGGCCGGGCGATAGCGTAGCGCGTCGGGGCGCAAGGCTTCGAGTTTTTCCGTCGCCAATGCGGCAATGGCCCCGGCGCCGCCGGTTTGCGATGGGGCGGCGGCGGCGGTTTCGGCGGTCAGGATCTGGGTCCGCAACGCGGAAATGCGTCGCGTCGCGGTATCGGACAAGTGGCGCTGGGCGGCGGCGTCCAGAAACGCGCGCAGGCCGGCAAGGGCGAATACCGCACATCCCGCGATCACCGGCGACAGGCGCGCTTCTGCGGTCAGAAGATCGGCAAGAGCAAGGGCGATCACCGCTGCCTGCACGGGCCAGATCAGTACCGCAGCCAGTGACAGCATCGCCCCCCGGCGCGGAGCGGAGGATTTGCCATAGCCCTGAGAAATCCGCATCATGGATATGCCTTTGAATCGCGTCGAACAGGCGGTATCCCATTCGCGACCGGTGCGACCTGATCTGGATCAAGGTAAGTCACACCAAAGATGCGAAATATATTCGGACCCGAGCGAGAGAAGCCATGCGCCTGACCATACGGACCAACCTAGCCGCGCGCGTGCTGATGTACTGCGCTGTCAATGATCGGACCCTTGCCCGCACCTCTGACATCGCCACCGAATGCAATGCATCGACGAACCACGTGGCGCGCGTGGTCCAGCAGTTGCAGGCCGAGGGCTATATCGAAACGCTGCGCGGGAGATCGGGTGGCCTGCGTCTGGCGCGCCCGGCGGACAGGATTTCGATAGGCGCGGTCTTTCGCCTGTTCGAGACGGAAATCCCTTTCGCCGAGTGTTTTGACCCGGAAAACAACAGCTGTCCCCTGATCGGGGTCTGCCGTCTGCGGGGGTATGTGACCCGCGCGCTGGAGGCGTTCTATCATGAACTGGACATGGTCACGCTGGATGATCTGGTGCGCGGCAACTGCGGCCTGATCGAGCTGCTGTCAGCGGGACCGTCTATCCCCGACAATTGTTCCGGCGCGGCGCAGGAGAGCTGACACCCGAGGTAATCAGTGATCCAGCGGGCGTTTCAGTTCGCCCGTGTCCAACACCGGCGAGGCGTCGATGTCTTCGGCGTCCAGCATGGCCGCGACCCGCTCCAGACTGGCCACCAGCATCGATTGTTCCCAATCTTCCATCGCATCGAACTTGCGCACAAAGCGCTGTTGCAGCGGGTCCGGGGCCTCGGCCAGTGTGGTGCGGCCCTTTTGGGTGATGTGAATGTCCGTCTGGCGCCGGTCAGTGGCGGATTTTTCGCGCACCACCATGTCCTGCCGCACCAATTTGTCGACCAGCGAAGTCACCGTCGCCTGTGACACGCGCATCCGCACCGAGATCTCTTTCGCGGTGGCATGGCCCTTTTCGGCGATGATCTGAAGCACACGGAATTGCACGGCGGTGATCCCCGCCGACTGTTTCAATTCACGTCCGTAAAGCTCTGTCGCGCGCAGGATACGGCGAATGGCAATCAGGCAGGTATCGACGCGGTCCATCAAGAGTCCATTGGTTAGCATACCAAAGAATATAGGGGTTTCGCAGGGTATTCAACCGTTTCTTGCTTTGATTTGCTAAGTGAAAATTTGGCATGTGCTTTGAAATTATGAAGTAAAATCAGCGCAAGAAAGAAAATTTGCTTCGACGGTTGAAATTTTCCGGGGTGCGGGCTACTTCGATTGGCGAAGCAATCATGGAGACTGCAACCGATGCAACACCCGCGCGATATCGCCCGTTCGTCCCTGCCCAGCCTGCGGTGCCCTACTGCGGAAGACGGGGCGGCGATCTGGGAGCTGGTACGCTCGTGCAAGCCGCTCGACGAAAACTCGATGTACTGTAACCTGTTGCAGTGTGATCATTTCGCCGACACCTGCGTCGTCGCCGAACTGAACGGCGCGGTGGTGGGCTGGGTCTCTGCCTATGTCATGCCCAACGATCCCGACACGCTGTTTGTCTGGCAGGTCGCCGTGTCTGAAAAGGCGCGCGGGCTGGGTCTGGGCGGGCTGATGCTGCAATCCATCCTCGACCGCGATGTTTGTGCCGATGTGACCCGGATGCAGACCACGATCACCGGCGACAACGATGCCTCCTGGGCGCTGTTCCGCAAGTTCGGCCGGTCGCAGGGGCGGGGTCTGGACGTTCAGCCCTATTACACGCAGTCGCTGCACTTTCGTCAGCGCCACAAGACCGAGAACCTCGTGACCATCAAGCTGTCCGAGGAATTGGCGCAGGCCGCCTGACCGGCCCGCCAAAGTCACCCTTTTTTTGATCACGAAAACCCGAGAAAACCTGATGTCATCACAGACCTTTCACCCGACCATCTTCAAACGACGGGAATCGGAGGCGCGCAGCTATTGCCGCGGATTCGATACCGTTTTCACCACCGCGCTTGGGTCGGAAATGACCGACACTGCCGGGCGGACCTATATCGACTTTCTCGCTGGCTGTTCCTCGTTGAACTATGGCCACAACGATCCGGACATGAAGGCCGCCCTGATGGCGCATCTGTCCGAGAACGGTGTGACCCACGGGCTGGACATGCATACCGGCGTCAAGGCGCGCTTTCTTGAAACCTTCGAGGAGGTGATCCTCAAGCCGCGCGGCATGAACCACAAGGTCATGTTCACCGGCCCGACCGGCACCAATGCCGTCGAAGCCGCGATGAAACTGGCCCGCAAGATCACCGGCCGCCAGAACGTGATCGCCTTCACCAACGGCTTTCATGGCATGACCATGGGCGCGCTGTCGCTGACCGGCAATTCCGGCAAGCGCGACGGTGCGGGCACACCGCTGGGCGGAACCACGCATATGCCGTTCGAAGGCGCCTTTGGCGATGAGATCGACAGCCTTGAGATCATCGAACAGATGCTGTCCAACCCTTCGTCGGGTGTGGACGCGCCCGCGGCCTTCATCATCGAACCCGTGCAGGGCGAGGGCGGTCTGAACGCGGCTTCCAAGGAATTCATGCAGGGCATCGCCCGGCTGGCCAAGGAACATGGCGCGCTGTTCATCGTCGATGACATTCAGGCGGGCTGTGGCCGTACCGGCACCTTCTTCTCGTTCGAGGATATGGGAATCGAGCCGGACCTGATCCCGATGGCCAAATCGCTGAGCGGTATGGGCCTGCCTTTCGCGGCGCTGCTGATCAAGCCAGAACTGGACATCTGGAAACCGGCCGAACACAACGGCACCTTCCGCGGCAACAACCACGCCTTTGTCACCGCCCGCGTGGCGATCGAGAAGTTCTGGAGCGACGACGGTTTCCAGAAGGACATCGCACGGCGCGCCAAGACCGTGGAGCACGGGCTGGAAACCATCGCCTCGATGGTGCCGGGCGCCAAGCTGAAGGGGCGTGGCATGATGCGCGGCGTCGATGTCGGCTCGGGCGATCTGGCGGCAGCCATCTGCGCCGAGGCCTTTGAAAACGGTCTGATCATCGAAACCTCGGGCCCCGAGGATGAGGTGGTCAAGGTTCTGGCCCCGCTGACCACACCGGATGAACAGCTCAAGGATGGGTTGAACATCCTCATCGACGCGGCGCGCACCGTCCTGTCGGCACAGAAGATCGCAGCGGAGTAACAGGTATGATTGTCAGAGACTTCGAAGAAATCAGCAAGAACCAGCGCGACCGGGTCGTCTCGGACGCGAAATGGACCAGCGTGCGGATGCTGCTGGCCGATGACGGCATGGGGTTTTCGTTCCACATCACCTTCCTCGAAGCGGGGTCGGAACATGTGTTTGAATACAAGAACCACTTTGAAAGCGTCTATTGCATGCAGGGCAAGGGCTCGATCACCGATCTGGCCACCGGCGAGGTCCATCAGATCAAGCCGGGCGTGATGTATGCGCTGGACCAGCACGACCGCCACCGCCTGAAGGCGGATGAGGAACTGGTCATGGCCTGCTGTTTCAATCCGCCGGTCACCGGGAACGAGGTGCACCGCGAAGATGGTTCCTATGCCGCCCCCGAGGAGGTGGAGGCCTGAACAGATGACCCATACTGTTGAAAAGATCGGCGGGACAAGCATGTCCCGCCTCGCGGAACTGCGGGATACGCTGTTCCTGAAAGACGGCAAGCCGGAATATGGCCGCGTCTTCGTGGTGTCGGCCTTTGGTGGCATCACCAACCTGCTGCTGGAGCATAAGAAAACCGGCGAGGCGGGCGCCTATGCGCGTTTTGCCAATGCCGAGGACGACCACGGCTGGCACGATGCGCTGAGCCGCGTCAGCCAGGCGATGATCGAGGCTCACGAGGCGGTTCTGGATCATCCCGGCGACGTGGAACAGGCCACGGCCTTTGTGCAGGAACGTATCGAAGGCGCGCGTAACTGCCTGATCGATCTGCAACGCCTGTGTTCCTACGGGCACTTTCGGTTGAATGCACATCTGCTCCACATCCGCGAGCTGCTGTCCGGTCTGGGCGAGGCGCATTCCGCACTTGTGGCGGTCTTGCTGCTGCAAAGGGCGGGCGCAGACGCGCGGCTGGTCGACCTGACCGGCTGGCGCGATGAAGGCGAGGTATCGCTGGACGAACGGCTGGCGCGCGGCATGGAGGGGATCGACCCTTCGACCGAAATGCCGATCGTCACCGGTTATGCCCAGTGCCGCGAAGGTCTGATGCGGGAATTCGACCGGGGCTATTCCGAGGTGACGTTCTCGCAGCTTGCCGCCCAGACAGGGGCGCGAGAGGCGATCATTCACAAGGAGTTTCACCTGTCCTCTGCCGATCCCAAGATCGTGGGCGCGAGCAAGGTGCGCAAGCTGGGCCGGACCAACTATGACGTGGCGGACCAGATGGCGAACCTCGGGATGGAGGCGATCCATCCGTCGGCGGCCAAGACCCTGCGTCAGGCCGGCGTTCCACTGCGGGTGACCAATGCCTTTGATCCGGGCGATCCGGGCACGCTGATCGACGATCAGCCCGCCGATACGCCGGGCGTCGAGATCGTGACCGGTCTGGATGTCTTTGCGCTGGAGGTGTTCGAGCAGGACATGGTGGGGGTCAAGGGGTATGACGCCTCGATCCTTGATGTTCTGACGCGGCACAACGTGCGGATCGTGTCCAAGGTCTCTAACGCCAACACGGTGACGCATTATGTCGACACCACGCTGAAGGCGCTACGCCGGGTCGAGTCCGATCTTGCCGAACGCTATCCGCAGGCCGAGATCAAGACGCGCAAGCTGTCGCTTGTGTCGGTTGTGGGCCGCGATCTCAGCGGTTTGTCGGTGCTGCAACGCGGGCTGGAATCCTTTGCCAACAGCGGCATCTATTCGGTTGGCGCGAGTCAGGGGCCGCGCAACGTGGATACCCAGTTCATCCTCGAACGGGGCGATATGTCCAAGGCCATCAAGAGCCTGCACGACGCGTTCTTCGACGATGAGAAAGCAGAGGTCGCGCTGGTCGCCTGACGGGCGGCGTGGCCGGAATGACAAACGGGCCTGTGACGGGTCCGACAGGATTGGGCCGGCCCTGTGTGGGCCGGTCTTTTTTTGCGCCCGGGCGCCCGGTGGATCAGGCGGGTTGCGCGGTGGCAAGGGCGCGCTCGGCCCGCTTTTCGGCCTTTTCGTCGGCCAGTTCGCGGGCATGGATGCCCAGAACCACCAGCGCGGGCCACAGAAGGTAGACCTCGATTTCTAGGTTCTCGCCCATCGACAGCAGCACGATCACCATCATGATCCCCAGCGGCAGGCGGCCGCGTGGACCGCGCGCCGAATCCCACAGCGCCAGCAGCGTCTGCCAGACCAGCGGCACCAGCAGGGCAAAGAAACCGGTCAGCCCTTTGACAAACAGCAGGCCGTACCACGTGTGATGGCTGCCGATGGGCATGTATTCCACAAGGTGCGGGCCGGGATGCACGGTGCCATGACCGAACCAGACGGCCTCGTTTTCCCAGCGTTCATGGGCGATGCGTTGCAGCGTTTCGCGGACGCGGGTGCTGTCGGCGCGCGCGCCCTTGAAGGCGGCGACGAAGGCCTCGATCTTTTCGCCCAGCCAGCCGCCGATGACCGACAAGGTGGCCGTCATTGCCGACAGTGCCATCCATGCCCAGACCTTGAAGACCAGCGGCATCATGCGCGGGCCGATGGTGCAGGCCACAAGTCCCACCAGACCCATGCGCGACTTTGATGCAAGGATCATCAGCACGCCCGCGGCCACGCCCATCATCATCCACTTGCGGTTCTTTTCCTCCAGCGCGAACAGCACCTGCACCACGCCCAGAAGTGCGGCAAAGGGCGACCAAGGTGCATAGAACTGCCAGCGCGGGGTCCAGCTTGCCGGGTCGTAGGTGAAGAAATAGACCGAGAAATACTCGGGGCCCGGGCCGCCAATGGCCTTGAGCGGGGAGGTAAAGATCTTTTCCGGCATCCCGATATAGGGCGCGGCGATCAAGACCGGCGCAAGGATCAGCGTCCACATGCCCAGCCGGCATTGCGCGCGCACCAAGACTTCGCGGCGGATCGGCAGAACGGCCCCGATCAGCGGGAACAGCGCCAGCAGCGCCCAGCCCTTGGCCCAGCCGATCGAGGATTTGATCGTTTTCTTGGTCCCCAGCGCCCAATCCATGTGACCGGCCCACAGCGCCACCAGCATGACGATCATGCCGATGATCCAGCCCCAGATGATCGGCGGGATACCCCCGGTGGCGCGCAGGTCTTCGCGCACCGCCGGCCCAAGGTACAGCGACAGCGCCGCCAGACCGCCCATCGTCCAGGCCAGAACCGGGCCGACCACGTAAAGCGCCCCGAAAAGGTAGAACACCCAGGTCAGGACGATGATCTTGTAAAAGGCGCCCTCGGCGGGGTTGCGGGGCAGGACCGGATCGGGCGTCATGGCTTACTTGTCCTTCTTGACCAGCAGCTTTTCGATCAGCGGCTTGCGCAGCCAGCCCAGCATCAGCCCCATGAACAGCATGAAGGTCGCGGCGCCCCCGGCGGCGATGGCCAGCTTGCGCTTGGGCGAGGTCGGCTCCTCGGCCAGCGTCGGATCCTCCAGCACCTGCACCAGCGGATACGAAGCGTAGATGTCCGCTTTCGAGGACTGCGTGCGCGCGATGGCAGAGGCAAAGACTGCCTCGGCCACGTTGAAATCGCGCTGCATGTCTTCCAGACGGGCGGCGGCGGGGGCCAGGGCGTCCAGACGCGCGGTTTCCGTCTGTAACTGGGCGCTCAGTTCGGCAAGCTGCGCGGCAAGTCCGGTGCGTTCGGCCTCTTGCCGGACAAGATCGGTCAGCAGGTCGGTGCGACCACCGTTGGCGGCACGTTCCAGATCCAGCGCGTTGCCGGTGATTTCGGCCACCAGCGTATCGGCATCGGAGCGCGCCTCGTCATGGGCGGCCTGTGCGCTCAACACGCGGGGATGGCGCGAGCCATAGCGCGACCGCGCATCGGCAAGATCGGCGGCGGCCTCGGCCATGGTTTCCAGCAGCGCAAGGTAATTGCTGTCGGCGTTGACCCGCAGGATCAGCGCCGCGCGTTCCGCATCGGTGCCCAGCCGGGCCTCCAGCCGGGCAACGGCGCCTTCGGCGCGCTGCAACTCGGTGGTCAGGCGATCGGCCTGTGTGCGCAGGGCGTCCAGTTCGTCCACCTGTCGTGCGTATTGATCGACCGAATACAGCCCGGTGGATTTCTGCAGCAGGGCGATTTCGTCCCGCGTTCCCGCGACCGAGGCCTGATATTCGCGGATCGCGTTCAAGCCGCCGCCCTCGCGCGTGGCCAGTTCATCGGCCCGCAGCCGGTCGATTTCCTCGAAGAAGGCGGCCAGCAAGGCGCTGTTGCGGTCGCGGGCGTCCTCGGGTGTGGAGCCGGTCATTTCCACGTGGATAAAGGCGGTCTGGTCCACCAGCCGGATCTTGGGCTGGCCAAAGGCGCGCCAGTCGACGCCATGCCGGTCGGCGGCATCCTTGAGAATGCGGCCCGCACCCAGCAGGCGCTTGTAGGTTTCCGTCGGGCTGATCGAGTTCGAGGCAAAGGCCGAACTGGCAAAGGACGAGGCCTGCCCGATGTCCGCAAGGTTGACCGAGGCCGAGGCCCCGGACCCCGGCAGGATCAGCGACATGTGGCTGGAAAAACTCAGCGGCGCGGTCTTGAGATAGCCGGTGATCGGCGCCCAGATCGCGGTCGAGCCCATCAGGAAGATGCCGGCGTAACGCGGCAGGCGGCCAAGATCACCGGCGCGGCCACCAAGGAACAGGCGCTTGATCGACAGCTGCCGCAGCGGCGTGCGGATGATGGCGGGCACCTTGCGGCGGCGCGGTTCGGGGGCGAATGTGTCCTGAAGGGTCATGGCGGGTCTCCTTTGACCGAAGACCTACAGGACGGGGCCGCGCATGGCTTGCACGCGGGGGGAGGGCGCAGGGGCGCATCCGGCCCGTGACCCTATCCGGGCGGATAGGGTGCGCCGGAAACAAGCCCAGTCAGAACAGCCCGGCTTCGCGCGCGGCCAGCGCTGCCTGCGTGCGGTTGTTGACCTCCAGCTTGCGATAAAGCGTCTTCATGTGCAGCTTGATGGTCGGTTCGGTCAGGCCAAGGTCGCGGGCGATTTCCTTGTTGGACTTGCCTTCGCCAAGCCCCTTGAGAACATCCATTTCGCGCGGGGTCAGTTTTTTGGCTAGCGGATTGGTTTCCTCGGCCTCGGGTGCGGTCATAAAGTCGATGGGCGCGTATTTCTCGCCCATGGCCATAAAGCGCACCGCGTTCACCAGCGATTTGGCGGGCAGCGTTTTGGGCACGAAACCGGCGGCCCCCATTTCCAGCGCCTGTTCCGCGATTTCGCGCGTGGCCTCGCCGGAAATCAGGGCAACGCGCTGGCCGCCTTCCATCTCCAGCGCCTCTTTCAGGCTGTCCAGCCCCATCATGCCCGGCATCTTGTAATCCAGCAGCACAAGGTCATAGGGGGCATCTTCGCGGATACGGGTCTGTGCCTCGGGATAGCTGGCGGCGGTGCCGATCTCGAAGCCCTGCTCGGCGCCCAGAAAGGCGACCAGCGTATCGCGCAGAAGGTCATGATCGTCGGCAATCAGAATTCGCATATCGGTACCTTACTGGATCAGGCGCAGAGTTAAAGCGCTGCTCTGCGGTCTTCGTTACGCCTTTCGCAGGGCAAGGCACAGGGGGAAATGGGGGGCGCCCTATGCCACGGTATAGGCCGACCGATCCGGATGGGGCGGCGGCGCTGGCCGCTTGGGGGGCGGGGCCATGCCTCGGCGCCGCTGACTGTCCGATGGCGGGAATTGAGGCAAAGCGGCCGAATGGGGGAAGCATTGGATCAAATCCAGCCCAGGAGAATCCGACAATGCACGCCTATGCCTCTGACGCCTTCACCACCGCCACCCCCGTTGCCCTGCCGATGCGCCGCCGCACCGTCATGGGGCTGCCGTTGGTGGATGCCACCACGGCCCAGACGGTCGAGGCGTTGCTCGACGGGACGGCACGTCGGGTTTATTTCCTGAATGCGCATTGCGCCAATGTCCGTGTCCGCAACAGCGCCTATGCCGCGGCGCTGGAAAACGCCGACATGGTGCTGCCCGATGGCATCGGTGTGGAACTGGCGGCCCGCATGACCGGCAAGGGCCTGACTGAAAATCTCAACGGCACGGATTTCACCCCGGAACTGCTGCGCGCAGCCGCGCGACAGGGCAAGTCGGTCTATCTGTTCGGGGCCAAGCCGGGCACGGCGGAGTCGGCGGCCCGCAAGCTGGCGCTGACCATTCCCGGCCTGCGGATCGCGGGCACCCGTGACGGATACGAAGGTGCCGCCGACAGTGAGGCCGCCATCGCCCACATCAACCGCTCTGGCGCGGACATCCTGCTGGTTGCCATGGGCGTGCCGATGCAAGAGTTGTGGATCGACCGGAATGCCGAGAAACTTTCGCCCCGGCTGATCCTTGGCGTCGGTGCCTTGTTCGACTTCCTTGCCGGCAACGTGCGCCGCGCGCCGGAACTGGTGCGCAAGGCCAAGGCCGAGTGGGTCTGGCGGCTTGCGATGGAACCGCGCCGCATGGCGAACCGCTATCTCGTGGGCAATTTCACCTTTCTTGCGCGGGCGGCCCGTCATGCGCTGGGCACCATTCGCAAGGACGTTGCGGTGAAACGCGCCTTTGACGCCTTTTCCAGCGCCGCGCTGATCCTTGCGGCGGCGCCGATCCTGTTGTTGGTGGCGATGGTGATCCGGCTCGACAGCCGCGGCCCGGTGTTGTTCCGGCAGGTCCGCGTGGGTGAAAACGGCGAATTTTTCACCATGTACAAGTTCCGCTCGATGCACGTCAACGCAGAGGCGCGCCGCGCCGAGCTGGAGGCCAACTCGGACCGCGAGGGCATCTGTTTCAAATCCCGCCACGATCCGCGCGTCACCCGCATCGGTCGTATCCTGCGCCGTTACTCCATCGACGAACTGCCGCAGATCCTGAACGTTCTCAAAGGTGACATGTCGCTGGTCGGCCCGCGCCCGGCGCTGCCCAAGGAGGTTGCCGCCTATCCGGCCCGCGCGCTAGAGCGTCTGAACGCCAAGCCGGGCATCACCGGGTTGTGGCAGGTTTCGGGGCGGGCGGACATCGGGTTCGACAAGATGATCGACATGGACGTCGCCTATGTGCGTTCGCGCAGCCTGCTGCTGGACCTGTTGCTGCTGGCGATGACGGCACGCGCGGTGATTTCGGGGCGGGGGGCCTATTGATCGCCACCGCTACGCTGCCCTATCCAGATGGATAGGGCGGCAATCCGAAAGTCCCCATGCTCTATTAAGGCGGCTATGGCACAAGTGAATCGAACCGGAAGGATTTTGCGAATGACGTCTTTGAGCCTTGTTTCAGCCGCCTGCGGTACCGTCCTGCTGGCGGGTGCCGCTTTTGCACAGGATCTGCCGGAACCGCGCGGGCCCGTGGTTCTGACCGTCACCGGAGAGATAGGGCGCACCAACGGCGACGGGGCCGCGCGTTTCGATCTCGACATGTTGCGGGCCATCGGCGAGACGGAGATTGTCACCGATACGATCTGGACGGCGGATACATCGACCTTCACCGGGGTCGAGCTGGAGGATCTGCTGGATTACCTTCAGGCCGACGGGGGCGAAATCGAGGCCCGCGCCATCAATGATTACGCCGTCAGTGTGCCGGTAGCCGACGGCGTGGACGGTGGACCGATCATCGCATTCGAAATGGACGGCAAGATCATGTCGCGCCGGGACAAGGGGCCGCTGTGGCTGATCTATCCCTATGCCGCGTCCTCTGAATACCGGACAGAAGTCATCTACGCGCGCAGCATCTGGCAATTGGACCGGATGGACATTCGCAAGTAAGGCCGCAACGCCGGCCCAGGGAACGGACAGGCTATGAAATTTCTCGGTTTGTTTCGGCAGGGCGGGCGCGCGATCTTTTTCGGCGTCGCATTGCTCTGCGTTGTGGCCATCGGCATTCTCGCCGTCGAGATCGTCCGCGATCTGCGGCTGCTGAACGATGCGCGGTCGGACAACGTGCAGTGGACCCTGTCACAGGCCGAAGTCGAATTCCTTGAACTGCTCTACGAGGTGGAACATGCGCAGCTGGATCAGGGCGCTGATCTCGACTCGCTGAAAGAGGAATACGACATTTTTTACAGCCGTATCCAGACTCTGGCCAACAGTCGGATCTATACGGATCTGCGCGGCTTGCCGGATTTCGGCGCGCCGCTTGCCCGCATTCAACAGACGCTGGCCGCCTCTGTTCCGCTGATCGACGGCCCGACAGAGGCGCTGATCGCCGATCTGCCGCGGCTTGAGGACATGTTGCACGATGTGCGCGCGGACTTGCGGGCGCTGGCGACCTCGGGGCTGGATTTCTTTGCCCGGCAATCGGACGCACAGCGCAATTCCGTGGCCGTAACGCTGATGCGGCTGGCTCTGCTGACGGTGATCCTGGTGCTGGTTCTGTTGTTTCTGCTGCGCCTCGCCCAGACCGCCTCGCGTCAGACAGAACGGCGCGGGCATGAGCTTTCGGCCGCCTATGCACGCCTGAACACGATCCTCGACACCTCGCTGGATGCGGTGATCGTGGCGGATATGAAAGGGGACATCCAGCGGTTCAATCCGGCGGCGGAACGTATTTTCAAGTACCAGACGCAGGATGTGATCGGTCGCAATATCGGCGCCTTGATCGTGCCCGAACATCTGCGCGCGGCCCATGATGCGGGCATGGCGCGAATGCACAAGACCGGCGAACGCCGCGTGGTTGGCCATGGCCGTGTCCGGCTGGAGGGGATGCGCAGCACCGGAGAGATCTTTCCCGTGGAACTGGCGCTGGAGTCGGCCAACACCGGCAGCGAAGAGATCGTGATCGGCTTTCTGCGCGACATCTCGCACCGGGTGGCGGCGGAAAACGAACTGGTCGAAGCCCGGGACAAGGCGTTGGCCGGGGAACAGGCCAAGGCCGATTTTCTTGCCATGATGACCCATGAAATCCGCACGCCCCTGAACGGGGTGCTGGGTAATCTGTCGCTGCTGGAAGAAACGCCGCTGACCCCGGTCCAGTCGCGGTATGTCCACAACATGGCCGTATCGGGCAAGCTGCTGATGTCGCATGTGGACGCGGTGCTGGATATCGCGCGGTTCGAATCCGGGGCCAGCACCTCGCAGGAAGAAACAGTGCATATCGGGCGACTGGTGCAGGATATCGTCGACAGCCAGACCAGCGCGGCAGAGGCAAATGACAATGTGCTGGAATGGGGTTGGGTGGGCCGGCCTGCCGATTGGATCCTCGTGGATTCCTCGCGCCTGCAACAGGTGCTGCTGAACCTTATCGGCAATGCCATCAAGTTCACCCGCCATGGCCGCATTCAGGTTGAGATCGAGCGCTGCGAACCCGAAGAGGCGGGCGGAAACGAGCTGTGCCTTGATTTCCGGATCATCGACACAGGGATCGGCATCGCGGACGAGGATCTTGACCGCGTGTTCGAGGATTTCCAGACCAGCGGATCGAAACAGGATCACGGGCTTCCTGGCACGGGTCTTGGCCTGGGCATTGCGCGGCGTTTCGTGACCGCCATGGGGGGCGAAATCGGTGCCGAAAGCACCGTCGGCGAAGGCAGCGTCTTTTGGCTGCGGTTGCCGGTTGTGCTCTCTGAACCCCAGCAGCAGGTCGAACAGGCGCCGAAACCGGCTGGCCCGGTCGTCGATCGCAACATCCTGTTGGTCGAGGACAACGAGATCAACCTGCAACTGGCGCGCGATATGCTGACCCTGCTGGGCCATCGTGTCAGCGTCGCCCGTGATGGCCGCGAGGGCGTCGAGGCGGCAGAGGCAGAGCGCTACGATCTGATCCTGATGGACATTCGCATGCCGGTCATGGACGGTCTGGCGGCGACCAAGGCGATCCGCGAAGGGCAGGGCGCAAGCCGCGATGTCCCCATTGTCGCGCTGTCGGCCAATGTGCTGCCAGAGGCCAAGGAACGGTTCATCAAAAGCGGCATGTCCGATTTCCTTGGCAAGCCGCTGATGAAAGACGAACTGACTCAGGTCATCGCCAGATTTTGCAAGGATGCGCCGCCATCCGCCGAGCCGAAACCGCAGGCGGTCGCGCCGGAACCTGTTGCGGATGATCCCATCGCGGCGCTTATGGCGCGGTATCTGGACGAAACCCGCGCGCTGTTCGATTGGCTGGAAAGCAAGCCCGGAGACTGGACGGAAATCGCCAACCGCGCCCATCGCATCGCCGGCAGCGCGGCGGCCTTCGGTCAGCCGGATCTGCGCATGGCCCTGCTGAAGGTCGAAACCGCGGCCGAGGCAGAGGATGCCCCGGCGCTGGCCGATGCGGTGGTCAAGGCGCGCAAGGCCTGGGCCGAGGCGCCGGAACCCAGCGTCGCCTGACGTCTCAGCGCGCCAGAACGGCCACCGCGCCCACGGCCCCCAGCACGCGGGCGACCTCGGTCACATTGGTGACGCTGCTGTCGTAACAGGCGATGGCATCGCCGGGCAAAAGATAGGGGTCATAGTCGTCGCGGTCGCCCCGCCGCAGCATGTCCTCGATCCGCCGTTCGATCACGATTGACACGCCGGTCATCGGATCGCGTGTCAGCAACAGGGCCGAACGATGCGCGCTGGACGCGCGCGCACCGCCAACACAGTTGGTGTCTACAACCGCCTGCATGAACCGCGTGCCATAGGGCACTTCGCGCACCTCGCGGCCGATGGCCGACGGTGCATTGCCGGTGGCGGGCACCGTCAGATTCGACAGGAACAGCGAGATCCCCGGCGGGCTGACCGGGCTGGGCCGCATCAGGTGATCCTGAAAACACATGCGCGAGGGCACGACGATCTCGTCCCCGGTGATCAGCATGACATCCACCGCGTGACGCCCCTCGAACACGCCGCGCATGTCCAGCGTATAGCTGCGCCCGCCGCGGATCAGCCGCACCGCCGACAGGTCGGCATCGGGCCGCACCCCGCCGACGGACCGCAGCGCGTCGGACATGTTGCGCGCATCGGTCGAGGCGCCAAGCGCCGCCTGCCGCACCGTGTCGATCCGGTCGCCCGCACCGCCGATTTCCGAGGCATGCGGTTCAAAGACCGCGCCGGACACCGCCACGCTGATGCCCGAGAAATCCTTGACCCGCACCGACAGGCGCGGCGCGCTGTCATAGAAACCGTCCGACAGCAGGGCCCGCGTCAGGTCGCGTTCAATATCGGCGGTGCTGCGCCCCTCGGCCTGAATCGGGTCAAGGTAGGGCAGCTTGATCAGCCCATCGCGGGAAATCACGTAGTCGCCGGTAAAGGTCTCGTCATCGACCACGCGAATATCCAGCAGGTCGTTGCGTGACAGCCGTTCGCCGCGCAGCACGACTTCGACCAGCCCGCTGCCCTTGGCGGTGCCGTTGCCATGCGCCCCAAGGTAGGGTTTGCACCGTTCCGCGTTCATCCGTGCCGACACAAGATGCATCCGGTCGGTGCTGCGGGGTGGTGGATCGCGGTACTGCGCCTGATAGGCGCGTCCGCTGGCCACGGGGGGGATGTTGTCAGGGGCCTTGATCGGGCCGCAGGCGCTTGCCGTCAGCCCCAGGGCCAATCCCGCCATCAGCGCATGTGTCCGAAACTGCACCATGTTTTCCTCGTCCTCGACTGCTCGTGCCGGTTTGTGATCCGCGAAAGCGTTACGGCGGATAGCGACCCTATCCTTTCGGATTGGGTCGATCCCGTCCGCGCCCCTTTTCCGTCCTGCCGCGCGCACGACTTGCGCCCGCGCCCCGGCCTATACCTTGGCCACACAATCGGAGAAGCGACCGTGCCGCGCAACAGATCGACATTCATCAGCCACCTGATGGCCTACGGAGCCTCCGAGGTTGTGACAAAGCTGTCACGCCTCTTCGTGGTGATCGCCGTGGCGCGCGTGCTTGACCCCGAACAGATCGGCCTTGCCGCCGCGGCGCTGGCCACCGGCGACATCCTCAAGGCGCTGACCGAAAACGGCGTGGTGCAGCGCATCATCGCCGCCCGCGAAGACGATCTGGACGCCACCTGCAACACCGCGCATCGCCTGTTCTGGATCTGGTGCCTTGGCCTTTTCGCCGTGCAGGCCGCCGTCGCCGGTGTCTATTTCGGGTTTGGCGGTTCGGTCACGGTGGCCGCGTTGATCCTGCTGCTGGCAGGCGAATACCTCTTTATGCCGGGCGGGCTGGTGCAGGTGGCGCTGGCCATGCGCGCCGGCAAGATGCGCCAGACGGCGGCCATCGCGGGCACGCAGGCGGTTTCGGCCAACCTGTTGTCCGTGGTGCTGGCGATTGTCTGGCCGGGGGCAATCGCGCTGGTTCTGCCGCGTCTTCTGACGGCGCCGGTCTGGCTGGTGGCGGTGCGCCGCCTGCACGGTTGGAGTCGCAATTCCGCCGCCGGTTTCGCGCCGGTCCGCCCCTTCATCGGCTTTGGCTGGGCGGTTCTGGGGGTCGAGATCGTCAAGGCGCTGCGCCTGCAAGCGGACAAGCTGCTGGTCGGCATTCTGCTGGGACCGCAGGCGCTGGGCCTCTATTTCATGGCCTTCAACGCCGGCCTCAGCCTTGCGACCTCGTTTTCGACCGCCTTCGCCGCCGTTCTCTTTCCGCATCTCTGTGCCAGCGATGACCGTTCCGCCGCGCTGCGTCAGGGGCTGATCCTCTCGGTCGCGCTGGTTGCTCCGGTCGTTACCCTGCAAGCGATCCTTGCGCCCTGGTACGTGCCGATGCTGCTGGGCGAGAAATGGGTGGAGCTGAGCGGCATCGTCTCGATCCTCTGCCTTGCCGCGATCCCCACCATGCTCTGGACCGGAGCCGCCGGCTGGATGCGCGCCGAGGGCCGTCCGCAGCAGGAACTCAAGGGCACGGCCATCATCACCGCCGCGCTGCTGGTCAATACCGCCGCGCTGGCCGGGCAGGGGCTGGAGGCCGTCGCGCTTGGCTATCTCGCCACCGCCTGCCTGACCATGACCCTGCTGTCATGGCCCGCGCTCAACACCGCTTTCCTTCCCGCTTTCAAAAAGGCCTGACCCCATGCGCTTTTCGATCGTGATCCCCGCCTTCAACGCCGCCGCCACGCTGGCCCAGACGCTGGACAGCCTTCAGGCACAGACCCTGACCGATTGGGAGGCCCTTGTGGTCGACGACGGGTCAAGCGACGAAACCGCCGCGCTGGTGCGCGGCTATGCCAAGGCGGACGCCCGCATCGTCCTGCTGCGCAATCCCGGCAAAGGCCCCAGCGACGCCCGCAACTTTGGCGCGCTGCGCGCCCAGGGCGAAATTCTTGCCTTCTGCGATGCGGACGACCTGTGGGAAGCGGACAAGCTGATGACGCTGGCGGCCGCTTTTACCGCTCGTGCAGGCGACGCGCTGTTTGGGCAGATCGCTTTCTTCAACGAGGATCCGACCCGGATCACCACCCAGTCCACCGTGCCCGAGGGCGAGGTGACCGTTCAGATGCTGCTGGGGGAAAACCCGGTCTGCACCATGTCGAACCTTGCCATCCGCACCCGGGCCTTTGCGGCGCTGGGCGGGTTCCGGTCGGACATGGTGCATAACGAGGATCTCGAATTCCTGATCCGCCTTGTGGCCGAAGGGTTCTACCTGCGGGGCATCGACCAACTGATGGTGCGTTATCGCGCCAGTGCGGGCGGGCTTTCGGCCGATCTGCTGAAGATGCAGAAGGGGCGTGACGAGGCGCTAAAAACCGCGCGTGCCTATGGCATCCGTCCCGATGCCCGCGCCGAGGCGGTCCACCTGCGCTATCTCGCGCGTCGCGCCCTGCGGCTGGATCACGAACCGCGTCTTGCCCGCCGTCTTGCCTTGCAAGGTGTGGCGCAGGCGCCCGCCGCCTTTCTGCTGCCGTTGCGCCGGGGGCTTGCCACCGCCGGGGCTGCGCTGATCGCCCCCTTTTTGCCCACCTGTGTGCGCCGCGCGCTGTTCGCCCATTAAGGAGCCTGAGCCATGCCTTTCGCCTCGATTGTCGTTCCCTCGTTCAACGCCACCGCGACCCTGCGCCCGACGCTGGACTCCCTGATGGTGCAAAGCTATCGCGATCTTGAGATCATTGTCGTGGACGACGGTTCCACCGATGAAACCGCCGAACTGGCGGCCAGCTATGCCGCCCGTGACAAGCGCATCCGCATCGTCCAGCAAGCCAACCGCGGCCTTGCCGGTGCGCGCAACAGCGGCATCGCCGCCGCGCGGGGCGAGGTGATCGGATTTTGCGACGCGGATGACCTGTGGATGCCGGGCAAGCTTTCGGCGCATGTGGCGCATCTGGCCGCCGCGCCAGAGGTCGGCCTCAGCTATTCCGGTTCGGCCCTGATCGACACCGAGGGCAAGCGTACCGGCCACGCACAAACGCCGCGTCTGCGCAATGTCACCGCCGCACATGTGTTCAAGCGCAACCCGGTGGGCAATGGGTCGGCCCCGGTCTTTCGTCGCGCGGCGCTGGACGCGCTGGCATGGCGGCCGCGGTTCGAAAAGACCCGCGACTGGGTTTTTGACGAATCCTTCCGCCAGTCCGAGGACATCGAGTGCTGGACCCGCTTTGCCCTGACCACCGACTGGCGGGTCGAGGGCGTTGCCGGGCTGTTGACCTGCTACCGGATCAATCCCGGTGGCCTGTCCGCGAACACCGAGGCGCAGCTTGCCTCGTGGGAGCGGATGGTCGACAAGCTGCGCCCCGTCGCGCCCGCGTTCTTTGCCCGCCATGAAAGCGCCGCGCGCGCATATCAGCTGCGCTATCTCGCGCGCAGGGCGGTCAGCGATGCGGACGGTGCCACCGCGCGTGCCTTGATCTCCAATGCGCTGCGCCTGTCCAAGGCACCGCTGCGCGAGGAACCGGTCAAGACCGTGACCACTTGGGCCGCCGCACAGGTCCTTGACCGTGCGGGCCCCGCCGCGCTGAGCGCCGCCAAGTCCATTCACCCGAAATTCCGCAGCGCCCGCTGACCCCTGATTTTGCCCAAGGATACTGCCATGACCACGCGCCCCCATGTTCTGCACCTGATCGATGACACCACCGCCGGAGGCGTGATGCGCGTCCTAGATCACATTCGCAACTGCCCTCAGATGGCACAGGATGCGATCCACAGCCTGCAACCGGTGCGCCGGGGCAAACCCTTGCCCGCGGTCAACGCCGATCTGGTCGTGTCGCACCTGACGGTGAACTGGCGCGTGTTGCCGATGCTGATCCTGTTCCGCGCCCGCCACGCGACCACACCGCTGGTGCATGTCGAACACAGCTATACCGAGGCGTTCACCGCGCTGAACGTCGGGGCCAAGGCGCGGTTCCACACGCTGTTGCGCACGGCCTACGCGCTGTTTGACCGCGTGGTTGCCGTCAGCGAAGGGCAGGCCCGCTGGATGCGGTCCCGGGGTCTGGTACGCGACAATGGCGTGCAGGTGATCCGTTCGGTTGTGGACCTGTCCGGGTTCCGCGCCCTGCCGCGTCCGCAGGCTCCGCGTCGCACCATTGCCGCCATCGGACGGCTGGACCGGCAAAAGGGTTTTGACCGGCTGATCCCGGCGTTCAAGGCGCTCAAGCGCGCCGATGTGCGGCTGGACATCTACGGCGAGGGTGCCGAGCGCGCCGCGCTAGAAGACCTGGCCGCCGGGGATTCCCGTATCCGTTTCATGGGGCATGCCGCGTCGCCGCAGGATGCCATGGCGGCGGCTGACGTGGTTGCCATGCCGTCGCGCTGGGAGGCCTTTGGCCTTGTCGCGCTGGAGGCCCGCGCCGCCGGTCGCGCGCTGGTCACCTCGGGTGTGGACGGTCTGGCCGATCAGGTCACCGGCACGGTGGAAACGCTGCGCAATGCCTCGACCGACGGGCTGGCCGCCGCGCTGGGCCGTGCGCTGGACGCAAAGGCGATGGACTCTGATCCGACCAAAGGCGCCGAGGCCGAATTCGCCGCGGGCTGGGGGCGGATCATCAAGGAACTGGTAGGGCAGGCAGGCACTGGCATCGCCAAGGTGGCCTGACCGCTCGACGCGGGCGTCAATTGGGCGCATGAATGACGGATGACACAAAGCACCACCACTCACGGAGCGGCCAGATCGTGAATATCGCTTGCTGGTCTGGACCGCGCAACCTGTCGACCGCGCTCATGTACTCCTTTGGCGCCCGCGCCGACTGTGGCGTGTGGGATGAACCCTTCTACGCCGCATACCTGGCACGCACCGGGTTGAAACACCCGATGCGTGCCGAAATCCTGGCGGCGGGCGACCCTGACCCCAATCACATCGCCCGCCGTGCAGGCGCGCCTGCCCCGATGGGGCAGGCGCATTTCTATCTCAAGCTGATGACACATCACGTGCTTGAAGGCGACAGCCTCGACTGGGCCGCCGATGCGACACATGTCTTCCTGATCCGCGATCCGGCACGGGTCTTGGCCAGCTATTCCGCCAAACGCGAGAACCCGACGCTGGAGGACATCGGTTTTGCCCAGCAAAGCGCGATCTTCGACGAAGTCCGCGCCCGCGGCTGGCGCTATGCGGTGATCGACAGTTTCGACATTCGTCGGGCACCGGAACCGGCGCTGCGTGCATTGTGCGGGGCAATCGGCCTGCCATTCGATCCCGCCATGTTGACATGGCCCGCGGGCGGACATCCCGACGATGGTGTCTGGGCCCCGCATTGGTATGACGCGGTCCATCGCTCAACAGGGTTTGCCGGGGCAGAGGGGCCGTTGCCCGTCGTGGACCCCGCCTTGGTTGCCGTCCACAAGGCCGCCTTGCCACATTATCAGCGAATGAAGGCCGAAACCCTGTCGATTAGCGCTTGAAAGCCGCTTGCGCGCGCGTGCTTCGGGCAATAGAAGGTGCCAAATTCGCCGACCACACGCGCCCCGGTTTCCGGGGCGCTTGAATTCCGAGGGAAGAGATATGCAGGTCACCGAGACGCTGAACGAAGGCCTCAAGCGCGGCTACGCCATCACCGTGACGGCGGCCGAGCTGGACGAGAAAGTCACCGCCAAGCTGAAAGAAGCGCAGCCCGACATCGAGATGAAGGGTTTCCGCAAGGGCAAAGTCCCGATGCCGCTGCTGAAGAAGCAGTTTGGCCAGCGTGTGCTGGGCGAAACCATGCAGGAAGTCATCGATGGTGCGATGAACCAGCACTTCGAAGACTCGGGCGACCGCCCGGCGCTTCAGCCTGAGGTCAAGATGACCAACGAGGACTGGAAAGAAGGCGACGACATCCACGTCGAAATGACTTACGAGGCGCTGCCCGAGGTTCCGGAACTGGACATGACCGGCGTTGCGCTGGAACGTCTGGTGGTCAAGGCTGACGATGCCTCGGTCGACGAAGCGCTGGAATCGCTGGCCTCCTCGGCGCAGGATTTCGAAGACAAGGACGGCGCGGCCGAAGACGGCGATCAGGTTGTGATCGACTTTGTCGGCAAGGTCGATGGCGAAGCATTCGACGGCGGTTCCGCCGAGGATTACCCGCTGACGCTGGGTTCGGGTTCGTTCATCCCCGGTTTCGAAGAGCAGCTGGTCGGCGTGTCCACCGGTGATGAGAAAGCCGTCGAGGTCACTTTCCCCGAGGAATACGGTGCCGAGCATCTGGCGGGCAAGGCCGCTGTCTTTGACGTGACCGTCAAAGGTGTGAAGGCCCCCAAAGCCGCGGAAATCAACGACGAACTGGCACAGAAATTCGGTGCCGAGGATCTCGAAAGCCTCAAGGGCCAGATCCGCGAGCGTCTGGAAGCCGAATACGCCGGTGCCGCGCGTCAAGTGATGAAACGCGCCCTGCTGGACAAGCTGGACGAACTGGTGTCCTTCGAACTGCCGCCGACCCTCGTCGAAGCCGAAGCCGGCCAGATCGCGCATCAGCTGTGGCACGAGGAAAACCCGGACGTCCACGATCACAACCACGACAAGATCGAGCCGACCGAAGAGCACACCAAGCTGGCCGAGCGCCGCGTGCGCCTTGGCCTGCTGCTGGCCGAGGTTGGCCAGAAAGCCGAGGTCGAGGTCTCCGAGGCCGAGATGACTCAGGCGATCATGAACCAGGCACGCCAGTACCCGGGGCAAGAGCGCGAGTTCTTTGAATACGTGCGCCAGAACCAGCAGATGCAGCAGCAGCTGCGCGCGCCGCTGTTCGAAGACAAGGTCGTCGACCACATCGTGGAAAAGGCCGAAGTGACGGAAAAGGAAGTCTCCAAGGACGACCTTCAGAAAGCCGTCGAGGCGCTGGACGACGAGTGATCGTCAGTCTCTGCAACAATACGGAAAGCCGCCCCTCGGGGCGGCTTTTTCGTCGCGGGATGGTCGCGGTGTCTTGTGAGCCGGGCTAGAGATACAGGCCGTGTCGCTTGTGCCAGTCTTCGATCGACTCGGCGGGCACGCCGTCGAAATGCACATGCCCCGGTCCGTCGGGGACGTGCACCCAGCCGGGTTTCTGCCCTAGATTGATATGGAAATATTCGGGTGGGACCGGCAGCTCCGTGTCGATCGCCGAAGCCGCAGGATACACCCACTGGGCCCAGGACGGCGAAAAGATATAGAGGTGGCTGCCGCACTCTTTGCAGTTGTGCAGACGAAGCTCCACAGGGGCAAGACCCGGTCCTGGTGGGTTGCTGAAAGTGGAATAGACAATGAGATGGTCTTTGCCCTCAACCACCAGCGTGTCCGCCTCTCCCATGATGCTGGCGACGCCGCCAAGGCCACCGTTCGTCTTCAGGCAGCGGGTGCAATAGCACCATCGGTAGGGATGAGGCGCGTGCGATTTCAGGCTGAAACTGACTTTTCCGCAATGGCAGGAGCCGTTCAGATCCATCATCTTTGGCCTATCCTTTCGATGTCCCGAGCATGGGCGCGGGATCAGACTACAGGATTGGCGTGATTTTCAAAACATGCGGGCGTGTCGGCCCGGTTGACAGGTGACACCGACCGCAAGGAAAGGATGGGTCTGCAGACCCATCCTGAGCGGCACATCAGCTGGCCAGCACGTTGCGGAACTGCCAAGGGTCGCTTTCGTCGATGTCCTCGGGGAAGTGTTCCCAACGGTCCTGAAGCGGTGTCCAGTCGGTGTAATGCGCCTCGACCGGGCCAAGGTAGGGGCGTTGCACCTCCAGGCACCGCGCGTGGTCCATTTCGTCGGTTTCGACGATGCCCGCGTTGGGGTTTTCCAGGGCCCAGACCATACCCGCCAGCACGGCCGAGGTCACCTGAAGCCCGGTGGCGTTTTGATAGGGCGCAAGGTCACGCGCCTCCTCGTTGGACAGGCGAGAGCCGTACCACAGCGCGTTTTTCTCATGGCCGAACAGCAGCACACCCAGTTCGTCGATGCCTTCGACGATTTCGTCTTCGGTCAGGATGTGGTGCTTTTCCTGCTGCTTGCCCGATCCGAACATCTCGTGCAGCGACAGAACCGCGTCGTCGGACGGGTGATAGGCATAGTGGCAGGTGGGGCGGAACTCCGGGTGGGCGCCTTCGCCGACAGTGTAGTAATCCGAGATCGAGATCGCCTCGTTATGGGTCACCAGAAAGCCGAACTGCGGTCCCGGCGTCGGGCACCAGGTGTGCACGCGGGTGATTGCGCCCGGCCGTTCCAGCCAGATCCCCGCCTGACAGCCGCTGTCCTGACGATGGCCGTTTTCCGGGAACCATGTCTCATGCGTGCCCCAGCCAAGCTCGGCTGGCTGAAAGCCTTCGGCGATGAACCCCTCGACCGACCATGTGTTCACAAAGACATTGCGCGGGCGGGGCAGGCGGCGTGCCTGGGTGTCGCGTTCCGCGATATGCACACCCTTGACGCCCAGCGACTGCATCAGTCTGGCCCAGCCGTCGCGGGTGGTGGGCGCCGTGACCTCGCGGCCCGTGTCCTTGGCCAGCGTCAGCAGTGCTTCCTTGACGAACCAACTGACCATGCCGGGGTTTGCGCCGCAGCAGCTTACCGCCGTGGTGCCGCCGGGATTGGCCGCCTTTTCGTCCCGCACCGCCTGCCGCAGCGCATAGTTGGTGCGCGCCGCGTTGTCGGTGGTGCCAAAATAGTACCCTTCCCAAGGTTCGACCACGGTGTCGATGTAGGGCACGCCGATCTCGCGGCAGAACTTCATCAGGTCCAGCGAGGAGGTATCGACCGAAAGGTTCACGCAGAACCCCTTGCCATCGGGGAACAGCCCGCCCAGAACCTCGCGGTAATTGTCCGGGGTCAGCGAGACCTGCAAGTGGTTCAGCTTGTGCTGGCGCAGGAAATTGGCCTGGCCCGCGTCCGGTTCGACCACCGTCAGCTTGTCGGCGTCATAGTCGAAATGCCTTTCGATCAGCGGCCAGACGCCTTTGCCGATGGAACCGAAGCCGATGATGACGATGGGACCGTCAATGCGGCCATAAACGGGATAGTCCTGTGTCACGTGCATCTCCTTGCAACTTGTCCCCGGTTTAGGGGCCATAGGGGGGCAAAGCAATGCGCCGTCGGACAGGGGGCCGCCCCGGGGGGCGGCCCGCCGGGTCAGCCGATCACCTTGTGACCACGGTTTTGCAGGCAGCGAATGACCACCTCGCGGCGCTGCTCGCTCAACTCGTCCTCGGCGGTGGCCACACCGGTCACGGCGCCGATGGCGGCCCCGGCCAGAGCGCCCTCGGCCCGGTCGTCTTCGTCGTCCAGCGCGCCGAAAACGGCCCCGGCGGCGGCCCCCATCAACGCGCCATTGCGGTGCGCATCGGGGCGATAGTCATGCGCCGCGGATTTGCACTGGGCCAGGTCTGTGTCGAACATCGCATTGCGCGGGCCGTCCAGCGTATAACTCCGATCCATCGGCGCGGTGCAGGCGGCCATTGCGATCAGCGGCAGGGAAAGCAGGCTGGTTTGAAATTTCATGTTTGTTTTCCTCGGGTTGGCAAATGACTTTCTGTCTGTGTCGAGGAAATAGACCGGGAAAACTCGCATGGATATTGGCGAAATTGGCATGTCTATCATGCAAATCGGTACATCAGGGCATGAAAAAGCCGCGCCAAGGGGCCTTGGCGCGGGGTCTTGGTGCTGTTTGAGGCGGATCAGCCGACGGTTGCGCCGTCTTCGCGCCACACGGCGATGACAGAAGAGCGCGGCTTGCCTTCGCCGTCGGGCCACGACCCGCCCGGGTGCTGAATGCCGACAAAGGCCACCTTGCGGTCCACCGACCAGCACATGCCGGTCACTTCACAGCCATAGGGGCCGGTCATAAAGCGGGCGATCTCGCCGGTTTCGGTGTTGCCGGCCAGCATCTGGTTGTTGCCCTGTCCGGCAAAGTCGCCTTCGTTGCTGTAGTTGCCGTCGGTCTGGATCCACAGCGTGCCTTTGCTGTCAAAGATCATGCCGTCGGGCGAGTTGAACATGTTGCCTGGGGTGACATTGTCAGAGCCGGCATAGGCGTTGTCATAGACCTTGGGGTTGCCGGCCATGACATACAGATCCCACGAGAACGCGGTTTCGCCATGGTCGTCCCCATTGGGAACCCAGCGCACGATCTGACCATAGTTGTTGGACTCACGCGGGTTGGGGCCGCCCACCGGAGTTTCGTCGCCACCGGCGTTCGGCTTGATGCCGCGGTTCTTGTTGTTGGTCAGGGCGCAATAGGCCTCGGTCTTGACCGGATTGACGGCGATCCACTCGGGGCGGTCCATCGTGGTCGCGCCCACCTTGGAGCCTGCCATCCGTGCATGCACCAGCATTTCGTCCAGCGCCATGCCGGTGGTTTCCGGCGTCAGGGCCAGCCATTCGCCGGTCAGGTCGTCGTTGAACTTGGCCACGTACAGCGTGCCGTCCGACAGCAGGCCATCGGTCGGCTGACCTTCGTCCCAGGTGCCGTTCGAGACGAATTTATACATGAACTCGCCGCGCTCGTCGTCGCCCATGTAGACCACGATCCGGCCGTCCTTGGCCTGCGTCATGGCGGCGTTCTCGTGCTTGAAACGGCCAAGGGCCGTGTGCTTGACCGGGGTGCTGTCCGGGTTCGCCGGGTCGATCTCGACGATCCAGCCGTGGCGATGCGGTTCGTTCGGTTCTTTCGACAGGTCGAAACGTGCGTCGAATTTCTCATAGGCATAGCGGCCTTCGCCACCGATACCATAGCGCTTGAACCCCTCGGTCGCGTCGTATTCGCCGGTCGCTCCGAAGTAGCCGTTGAAGTTTTCCTCGCAGGTCAGGTAGGTGCCCCACAGCGTCTTGCCCGAACCACAGTTGTTCAGCGTGCCCAGCGGCGACATGCCGTCGGGGTCGGCATTGGTCTTGACCAGATCGGACCCGGCAACGGGGCCGTCCATGGTCATCGGGGTGTTGTGGTCGATGCGGCGGTTCAGCGGGCTGTCGACGACCACGGCATAGCCGTCACCGTTGTCGGCCACTTCCATGACGGTCACGCCCTGAAAGTTCTGCAACATGCGCACTTCGTCGGCGGAGGTGGGCATTCCTTCGCTGGCGGCGGGCAGGTTGATCTTGGGGTTTACGTATTCCGAGTTCACGGCGATGACCTGCTTGCCGTCCACGGCAAACAGTTCCATGCCGTCGGTGTTTTCACCAAAGACCTTGTCCGACATCTCGAAGGCTACGCCGGTTTCGGGCGAATAGGCGCCATCGGCCTCGGACCACAGCGCGTCACCCCAGCGCACGACCGGCTTCCACTGATAGCCTTCGGGCACGTGAATTTCGAAATCGGTGGCGGTGCCGATCGGCTGGAAGTCGAAGGCGGCGGCCTGCGCGCGGGCCGAGGTGGCCGAACCCATCACACCGGCGCCAAAGACGGTCGCGGCGGAACCGAAGGCCAGAGCGCCGCCCAGGAACCCGCGGCGCGAGATCGCGCGCTCGACTACGGCGTCAAAGCCGTTTTCTTCCGGGCGCGGGTCGCGCAGTTCGTCGAAATCGTCCCAGGACAGATCGGCAATGTCAGATTTCTTCATGGCTGGCCTCGTATCAGCTTGCAGATAGGGGGCACCGCCACCGAACAAGGGCGGCTGTGCGCAGGCTGATATGTGATGTTATAACGTGAAGCCCGTGTTTAATATTCATGAAGCTTTTGTGTCAGGCCCGCCTAACGATTTGGCACATAAAGAAAAACCGCGCCGGAGTTCCGGCGCGGTTTCAAATCTGTCGCGATCTGTCGCGGTATCAGTCGTCGTCGCCGTCGGTGGCTTCGCCTGTGCGCGCCGGGGCATCGCCCTCGTCGTCGTCCGAGGCTGCGCTGCCGATGTCGTCGAACAGCTGGCTGACTTCGAATTCGGCCTGCGCCTCTTCTTCGGCTGCCAGTTCCTGAATCGACTTGCCCGATTCCTGAAGCTCGGCCTCTTCAACCGAACGTGCAACGTTCAGCAGAATGGTGACCATGACTTCGGGGTGCAGGTGCACTTCGACTTCGTGCAGACCCAGTTCCTTGATCGGCTGACGGATCAGGACCTGCTTGCGGTCGATCGAGAAGCCGTTTTCGGTGGCAACGGTGGCCGCGTCACGGGTGGTGACCGAACCGTAAAGGTTGCCGCCGTCCGAGGCCGAACGAATCACGACGAACTTCTGACCATCCAGACGCTCGGCCAGGGCCTCTGCTTCCTGTTTGGTTTCGAGGTTGCGTGCTTCGAGCTGCGCTTTCTGGGCTTCGAAAGAGGCGATGTTCTCTTTCGAGGCGGTCAGCGCCTTGCCCTGAAGCAGCAGGTAGTTGCGTGCGTAACCGGGCTTGACGTCCACGACGTCGCCCATCTGGCCCAGCTTGGCCACACGTTCGAGAAGGATGACTTGCATTGCTCGTACTCCTTACTTCACGGCGTAGGGCAGCAGGGCGAGGAAGCGGGCGCGCTTGATGGCGCGGGCCAGTTCACGCTGCTTCTTTGCCGAAACGGCGGTGATGCGGGACGGGACGATCTTGCCGCGCTCAGAGATGTAGCGCTGCAGCAGACGGGTGTCCTTGTAGTCGATCTTGGGTGCGTTGTCGCCCGAGAAGGGGCAGACCTTGCGGCGGCGGAAAAACGGTTTTGCAGCCATGGTTTATCTCCTCTTCTTCAGGTCTATCAGTCGCGGTTCCGACGCTCGCGGCGGTCGCCACGTTCGTCTTTCTTCTGCATCTGGATCGAGGGGCCTTCTTCGTGGCCGTCGACCTTGATGGTCAGAACACGCATGACGTCGTCATGCAGGCGCATCAGGCGTTCCATTTCCTGCACGGCCGTCGCCGGGGCGTCGGTCTTGAGGAAGGCGTAATGGCCTTTGCGGTTCTTGTTGATCTTGTAGGCCATGGTTTTCACGCCCCAGTACTCGCTGTCGACGACTTTGCCGCCGTTGTCCGCGAGGACGGTGCTGAAATGTTCGACAAGGCCTTCGGCCTGCGCGTTGGACAGGTCCTGACGCGAGATGAATACATGCTCGTAAAGCGGCATGTGCACTCCATTTCTATCAAGGCGCATTTCATAGGGCAGGGGCCGATGTCCCTTCGCGCCCTGCCCACGAGAGACTGCGCGGGTAAACGTCGTTGCGAAGGGAGCGCTCCGTATACACGGATCGGCGCGTGGCGCAAGAGGAACCGCTGCGGTCCGGGCGCTTCGCGGGAATGCCCCGTCTTGGCCCAATTCCCGGCACAATCGAGCGGTTAACCTGAGATTAACCAACAACCGGAGCGATAACCATGGCCCTGACCGATTTCTCTACGCCGATGGACCTCGGGTCCGCCTTTGCCGCGCCGCGCATTTCCGCCGCGGCGATCCTCCGGATTGCGGGCTGCGCGCTGGCGCTGTTTGCCTATATGATCTGGATCGTGCCCATGGGGATCGACGCGCCGATACTGGTGCCGTTCAAGCTGTTGGCCTCTTGCGTTATGCTGAACAAGGCGCTGGAACTGTGCCTTGGCATGGGGCCGCGCCCCGAATGACCCGATTGCCCCGGGGCGTTCCGGCCTTGGGGGCGATGCCTTGTGGATGCCTAGTGATTGCGCAGCGCGGCGCGGCCTAGTAAGGGCTGTCAAACAGCAATTACGGCGAGGAGAGGGGCATGAGCCGCGCATTTATCTTTCCCGGACAGGGGGCACAGACCATCGGCATGGGCCGCGACCTGGCCGAGGCCTACCCGGCGGCCCGCGCCGTCTTTGACGAAGTCGACGAGGCCTTGGGCGAAAAGCTTTCGGACCTGATCTGGGAAGGCGAGATCGAAACCCTGACCCTGACGCAGAACGCCCAACCCGCGCTGATGGCCACCTCGATGGCGGCGATGCGCGCGCTGGAGGCCGAGGGCATCACCATCGGGGCCGCCGCCTTTGTCGCCGGTCACTCGCTTGGCGAATATTCCGCCCTGACCGCCGCCGGCGCATTGAGTGTGGCCGATGCGGCCCGCCTGCTGCGCAAGCGCGGACAGGCCATGCAGGCCGCCGTCCCCGTGGGTGAGGGTGCCATGGCCGCGCTTCTGGGGCTTGATCTGGACGCCGTGCGCAAGGTGGCCGAAGAGGCCGCGCAGGGCGATGTGGTCGCCGCCGCCAATGACAATGACCCGGGTCAGGTGGTCATCTCTGGCCACAAGGCCGGGGTCGAACGCGCGGTCGAAATCGCCAAGGCCGCAGGAGCAAAACGCGCCGTCATGCTGCCGGTCTCGGCCCCGTTCCACTGTGCCCTGATGCAACCCGCCGCCGAGGCAATGGCCGTGGCGCTGGCCGAGGTCGAGTTCAAGACCCCCGCCGTGCCCGTGGTTTCCAACGTCGAGGCCGCCCCGGTCAGCGATCCGGCCCGCATCCGCGAATTGCTCGAAGCGCAGATCTGCGGCGCGGTTCGCTGGCGCGAATCCGTCGCCCGCATGGTCGAGGACGGCGTCGAAGAATTCTGGGAAATCGGCGCGGGCAAGGCGCTGTCGGGCATGGTGCGCCGCATTCACCGCCCGGCGGGTGTGCGCAACATCGGCACCGCCGCAGACATTAAATCCGCGGTCGAGGCCGCGCAGGGCTAAGGCCCGCCACAAGGCATTCGGAAAAGGATAGAGACATGTTCGATCTGACGGGTAAATCCGCCCTCATCACCGGCGCCTCTGGCGGCATCGGTGGCGCCATTGCCAAGGCGCTGCACGGCGCGGGCGCCAACGTCGGCCTTTCGGGGACGCGGGTGGAACCGCTTGAGGCGCTGGCCGCCGAATTGGGCGACCGTGCGTTTGTGTTGCCCTGCAACCTTGGTGATGCCGAGGCCGTCACTGCGCTGCCGAAACAGGCGGCCGAGGCGATGGGCAGCGTCGACATCCTCGTCAACAACGCGGGCATCACCCGTGACAACCTGTTCATGCGCATGTCCGAAGACGAATGGCAAAGCGTGCTGGACGTGAACCTGACCGCCACCTTCCGCCTGTGCAAAGGCGTGCTGCGCGGCATGATGAAATCGCGCTGGGGCCGGATCGTGAACATCTCTTCGGTCGTAGGCGCCACCGGCAACCCCGGTCAGGGCAACTATGCCGCCGCCAAGGCGGGCATGGTCGGCATGTCGAAATCGCTGGCCTACGAGGTCGCCAGCCGTGGCGTCACCGTGAACGCCGTCGCCCCCGGTTTCATCGAGACCGCGATGACCGACAAGCTGAACGACGACCAGAAAAGCGCCATCCTGACCCAGATTCCCTCGGGCCGCATGGGCACCCCCGAAGAGATCGCCGCAGGCGTGCTTTACCTGTCCAGCGCCGAAGCGGCCTATGTGACCGGAACGACGTTGCATATCAACGGCGGCATGGCCATGTTGTAAGCCTTGCTGCCTGTTGCACTGCGGCGTGGGAAAGCGTTTGCCATCTCCGTCGCCTGTGCTATAGGCCGCGCAGATTTTCAGCCGGTTGCACGCCCTTGCATGCGGTCGGCCCCCCCGGACTCCCGGGAGATCGAGCCGCCCGCAAGGGCAAAGAACGCCACGCCACGGGCAGGGCAGAATGGGCAAAGCGCCCGATAGACTTGTGAGGAAGAGACATGAGCGACATCGCAGATCGCGTGAAGAAGATTGTGGTCGAGCACCTGAGCGTCGAAGAAGAGAAGGTGACGGAATCGGCTTCCTTCATCGACGATCTCGGCGCAGACAGCCTTGACACTGTCGAGCTGGTGATGGCCTTCGAAGAAGAGTTCGGCATCGAGATCCCCGACGACGCAGCCGAAACCATCCAGACCTTCGGCGACGCGGTCAAGTTCATCTCGGACGCTCAGTAAGCCGCTTATGTCACCTTCGCGGTGACGGATAAACGGCGTGCCCTTGGGGCGCGCCGTTTTTCATTTTGGGCCCTGCAATTCCCCGCTGCCAAAAGGCCAAAACCCCGTGCTGTTCATCACCATCTGGCCGCTTTTTGCCCTGATCTGCCTTGGCTTCGTGCTGATGCGAAAGGGATTTCCCGATCCCGCTTTCTGGCCCGCAGCTGAACGGCTCAATTATTTCCTGCTGTTTCCCGCGCTGCTGGTCTCCAGCCTTGTGAAGGCGCCGTTGGATGATCCGCAGATCCTGCGGCTGGGCGCGGCGGCGCTGGCGACGATCACGCTTGCGGTCGTGGCCATGGCCATTGCGCGGCGGGTCTTTCCCGCGCCGGCGGCCCGCTTTGGTCCGGCGGTTCAGGGCGCGGTACGGTTCAACACCTACCTTGGCCTCGCCGTTACGGCCAGCATCGCGGGCAGCACGGGGGTCGAACGCGCGGCGGTCTACCTTGCGATCTGCGTGCCCTTCGTCAACGTGCTGTCGATCATGGCGCTCAGCGAACGCGACGTTCTGCGCCGCCCCGGCGCGCTGCTCAAGACCATGTTGCGCAACCCGCTGATTCTCGCCTGTCTGCTGGGTATTGCGCTGGCGCTGCTGGATCTGGGCCTGCCTTTTGGAATCGGCACCTTCCTCGAATTGCTGGCGCGGGGCAGCCTGCCGCTTGGCCTGCTTTGCGTCGGGGCCGCGCTGCAACCCAAGGCGCTTGGCCGCGATGGGCTGGTGGTTGGCGGCAATGCGGCGCTGCGTCTGTTGGGGATGCCGATGCTGGCGGCGCTGGTGGCCTGGGGCTTTGGCCTGAACGGGGTCGAGGCGCTGGTGCTGGTGGTCTTTTCGGCGATCCCCACCGCGCCCACGGCCTATGTGCTGACCCGGCAGTTGAACGGCGACGGCACGCTGATGGCGGGGCTGGTCACGTTTCAGACCCTCGCTGCCGTGGTGACGATCCCGCTGGTCCTGATGGTACTGGGCTACGGGTAACGCCTATTTCGCGGCTTTTTCCGCCGCCTTGGCCGCGTCCCACAGGCGATCCATTTCCTCAAGGTCGCTGTCCTCGGGCCGCCGCCCGTCTTCGGCCAGCGCCGCCTCGATCGCCTGGAACCGACGGGTGAATTTCGCATTGGCCGCCCGCAGCGCCGCCTCGGGGTCGATCCCCATGTGACGGCCAAGGTTGGCCATAACGAACAGCAGGTCTCCGAATTCCTCGAACCGATGGTCGGCATCTTCGGCCTGACGCAGTTCGTCCATCTCCTCGCGCAGCTTGTCCATGACCTCGTCGGTGGTGGGCCAGTCAAAGCCCACGCGCGCGGCCCGCTTTTGCAGCTTTACCGCCCGCAGCAGCGCCGGCAAGCCAAGCGCCACCCCATCCAGCACACCGGTTTCGGCCTTGGCCGCACGCTCGGCTGCCTTGATCGTCTCCCAGTCGCGGGTCTGCTGGTCGGCGGACTTGTCCCGGCTTTCCTCGCCGAAAACATGCGGGTGCCGCGCCACCATCTTGTCCGACATGCCGTCGGCCACCTCGTCAAAGGTGAACAACCCCGCCTCCGAGGCCATCTGCGCGTGAAAGACCGACTGGAACAAAAGGTCTCCCAACTCGCCCTTCAGTTCGTCCCACGCCTCACGTTCGATGGCGTCGGACACTTCATAGGCCTCTTCGATGGTGTAGGGCGCGATGGTCGCAAAGCTCTGCTCAAGATCCCAGGGACAGCCCGTGTCGCGATCGCGCAACCGCCGCATGATCTCGACCAGTCGCGGCATCCCGCCTTTCGGATCGTGGATCAGGTCGTCGCTCATTGCATCCGCTCCCGCTTTGGCATCATGGTTTCCGACATGAGGGATCGGGCGCAGGGAGTCCAGCCATGGTGGTCATCAATCGTATTGCCGGTTTTGCCGAAGAGATGGCGGGATGGCGCCGCCACCTGCACATGCACCCGGAACTGAGCCTCGACTGCCATGACACGGCGGCTTTCGTGGCCGCCCGCCTGCGAGACATGGGCGTGACCGAGATCCACGAGGGCATCGCCACCAGCGGGCTGGTGGCCGTAATCAAGGGGCAGGGGGACGGGCCGGTAACAGGTCTGCGGGCCGACATGGACGCGCTGCCGATGCAAGAGGAAACAGGCGCGGAATGGGCCAGCACGGTGCCGGGCCGGATGCATGCCTGCGGCCATGACGGGCATACGGCCATGCTGCTGGGGGCGGCCAGATACCTTTCCGAAACGCGCCGGTTCACTGGCCGTGTGGTGCTGATCTTTCAACCGGCCGAAGAAACCATCGGCGGCGGCCGGATCATGGTCGAAGAGGGCATCATGGACCGGTTTGGCATCGAAGAAGTCTATGCGCTGCATACCGATCCCTTCGGGGAACTGGGAGAGTTCCGAACCACGCCGGGGCCGATCATGGCCGCGGCGGATGAATTCTATATCACCGTCAAGGGGCAGGGCGGGCACGCGGCCTATCCCCAAACCTGCCGCGATCCCATGCCCGCAGCCCTTGCCATCGGGCAAGCCCTGCAAACCGTGGTGTCGCGCAACACCGATCCACTGGCGGCCCTTGTGGTCTCGCTGACCATGCTACACGGCGGCAGCGCCTCGAACATCATCCCCCAAGAGGTCACGCTGGGCGGCACCGTGCGCAGCCTGACGCCCGAAGTTCGCAACATGGCACAGTCCCGCATCACCGAAATCGTGTCCAGCGTGGCGACCGGCTACGGCGTCGAGGCGGCACTTGATTACCAGCGCAACTATCCACCCACCATCAACCACGCCGATCAAACTCTCTTTGCCACGGAAATCGCCCGCCAGGTGTCATCGCGCGCCGTCGATGACCTGCCGCCCGAGATGGGTGCCGAAGATTTTTCTTACATGCTGAACGCACGTCCGGGCGCTTTCCTGTTTCTGGGTCAGGGACTTGGCCCTTCAGTCCATCACCCGAAATTCGACTTCAACGATGCGGCGGCACCATTCGGCGCCAGCTTCTTTGCAGCGCTCATCGAGAAACGTCACGCCCTTGGCTGATCGGCCCGCTGTTTTGAGTATTTGAGCCAAGAAGAAGCCAGGCGCGCGCCCTTGGGGCAGGCTTTTGGTTTCTTCTTGGTAAAAATACTCATTGCCCGGTTTAAAACCGGCGGCACGCAAGCTCTTTTCAATGTCCTTTGCAACAGGCAGTCTGCGCGGCAAAGGAGACATGTCCATGCCCATCGTCAATTCAATCGCCGCCCTGGAACCGGAAATGACTGCCTGGCGGCGGCACCTGCACCAGCATCCGGAACTGGGGCTGGATTGTTTCAAGACCGCCGATTTCGTGGTTGAAAGGTTGAAGGGGTTTGGCATCACCGAGATCCACACCGGCATTGCGCGGACCGGTGTTGTGGCCATTGTCGAGGGCCGCGCGCCGGGCCGGACCATCGGCTTGCGGGCCGACATGGACGCGCTGCCAATGGAGGATCTGTCGGGGACGGAGCATGCTTCGAAGGTGCCGGGCATGGCGCATACCTGTGGCCATGACGGGCATACCACCATGCTTTTGGGAGCGGCGAAATATCTTGCGGAGACGCGCAACTTTGCGGGTCGCGTGGCGCTGATCTTTCAACCGGCCGAGGAAAACGAGGGCGGCGGGCGCATCATGGTCGAAGAAGGCATGATGGACCGTTTCGACATCGAAGAAGTCTATGGCATTCACAACATGCCGGGCGGAGAGGTCGGGCAAATGTTGACCAACCGGGGTGCCTTGTTGGCGGGGGTCGATGAATTCACGATCATCATCACCGGGCAGGGCGGCCATGGAGCGATGCCGTTCCAGACACGGGATCCGGTGGTTTGCGCCGCCTCGATGGTGCAGGCCTTGCAGACCATCGTCAGTCGCAACGTCGATGCGCTGGAGCGGCTGGTGGTCAGCGTGACGCAGATCCACACCGGCTCGGCCATGAACATCGTGCCGGAGACGGCGGTTTTGAACGGCACGGTGCGTTATTTCGACAAGGACGTTCAGACGCTGGTCAAGTCGCGCATGGCCGAGATCGCCGAATTTCAGGCCAAGAGTTTCGGCATGAGCGCGGAGCTGGACTACATCGACGGTTATCCGCCCACGATCAACCATCCCGAGCAGGCGGAATTCGCGGCGCAGGTCGCGCGCGAGGTCGTGGGAGCCGATGCGGTGGACATCGACTCGCCCCCGATCATGCCGGGCGAAGATTTTTCATACATGCTGGAGGCGCGGCCCGGTGCCTATTTGTTCCTCGGTCAGGGGGACACGCCGGTCTGTCATCATCCCAGATATGACTTCAACGACAGCATCGCGCCGATCGGGGCCAGCTTTTTTGCCCGGCTGGTGGAAAAGGCGCTACCGCTGGGTTGAGGCGGGTCAGCGGAACATCTCGGCATAGGCGCCGTCTTGGGCGGCGCTTGGCGGGACGTCGAAGTAGCGTTTGAACTCGCGGCTGAACTGCGAGACGCTTTCATAGCCCACGCGGTTGGCGGCGGTGCCGACCCGCAGGCCTTCGCGCAGGATCATCTGGCGGGCGCGGTTCAGGCGCAGTTTCTTCTGGTATTGCAGGGGGCTTTCCCCTGTCACTGTCTTGAAGGCGCGGTGAAAGGCCGAGGCGCTCATGTTGGCCTGTTCGGCCAGCGCCTCGACCGAAATGGCGGCGCTATAGTTTTCCTGAAGATAGGACAGGGCGCGGGCGATCCTTGCGTGATGCGTGTCTTGTCGCGTCAGCGCGGCCAGAGCCGTGCCGTGATCGTCCAGCAGGGCGCGAAAGGTGATTTCTTCGAGGATGGCGGGGCCCAGCACATCGCTGTCCAGTTTCGAGCGCAGGCAATGCAGCAACCGTTCGACCGCCTGCTGCATGGGGGCGTTCATGCGCACCGGTTCGATACCCGCAAGTATGTCCTGACCGTTGAAATCATGATCGGGAGAATGGCGTTCCACCCGTTCGATCATCTGGTGTAGCCGGGGTGTGTCGATGTCGATGAAGATCCCAAGAATCGGTTCCTCAGGGCTGGCGCGGGTTTCGCATTCCAGTGCCGTGGGCAGGCTGGAGACAAGATAGTGATCGCGGTCGTAACGAAAGCTCTGGCCGTTCCAGTGGCCGATCTTGTGGCCCTGTCCGATCACGACGATGCCGGTATCATACAGCAAGGGCGCGCGCGGCACCGGTTCGGTGGCCCAGAAGAACCGCACCTGCGGCATGTAGGTTTCCACCACGCCGGCAGCCTGCGGAAAGCTGTAGATCGTCCTCAGGGCGGCGAAATCCTCGGCAAAGCTCATATCCGTTCTCCGGCTGCTGAGGCGAAAAATGCATGATCCCGGGCGCTCGGCAAGCGGATCAGGGCAAATCGGGCAGGATCGGGCAAATCCTTGGCAGGAACGTTGCTGTCGGTGGCGGTGCGGTCTCCATAGGTATCCGGGCAGACGGAAACAGCGCAAAAAAGGAGCGCCGAGATGAGCAAGACGATCCTGATCACCGGAGCAGGCAGCGGCTTGGGCAAGGGCACCGCCCTTGGGCTGGCCAAGGCGGGGCACAAGGTCATCGCCACGGTAGAAAACTGGCCGCAGGTGTCTAGCTTGCGGGCCGCGGCGGTCGAGGCGGGGGCCGATATCGTGGTGGACAAGCTGGAATACACCAAGGAGGCCGACCATGACACCATCCTGCGCAAATACGGCGCAGAGGTGGACATTTTCGTCGCCAACGCCGCGACCGGCGAAACCGGTCCGGCGGCCGAGATCCCGATGGAACGGTATCGCCATGTCTTTGAGATCAACGTTTTTCGGACCGTGGAACTGGCGCAGAAATTCGCCGCTATCTTTGCGCGACGCGGGGCTGGCAAGATCGTCGTGGTCTCTTCGACGGCCGGGTTGATGCCCTATCCGTTCCTCGCGCCCTACACCGCGTCGAAACACGCGGTCGAGGCGATTTTCCAGTTGATGCAGTTGGAATTGGCACCGCTGGGCGTGCAGGTGGCCACCATCAACCCCGGTCCCTTCGACACCGGGTTCAACGACCGGATGTATGAAACCGTCGATCAGTGGTTCGATCCGGCGCAGAACTTTACCCCCGAACAGCCCCTGCGCGACATGCAGGGCATGTTCGCCGACCCGGATTTCCAGTTCGATCCGCAGGGCATGGTGGATGTCATGGTCGAGGTGATCCCGCAGGACAGCCACAAGTTCCGCACCGTGCATCCGCCGGCCTTTGGCGAGGATGTGCGGAAATACCACGAAACCCTGTGGGACATGGAAGTTTCGGCAGGTTGATGCCGCTGCGACCCCGGTGGCGCGCCCGACGCGCCGCCGGTTTCAGTGTTGTCCCTGTCGCGGCCACTTGTCCCGCGCCGGGTGCGGGGATACCTGTGAGGGACCTCAGCACAAGGATGCCGCGATGAGCCTTGAAGACGCGAAACGCCAGATCGACCACGCCTTTACCCGCGAGGATCTGAAGGGACAGTCCTTTGAAAACGCCTTTGCCGGGGCGACGTCCTTTCTGCGGCGCAAGTACACCAAGGATCTGACCGGGGTCGACGTGGCCGTGACGGGGCTGCCTTTTGATCAGGCGGTGACGAATCGGCCCGGCACACGGCTGGGGCCGCGCGCGATCCGCGAGGCCTCGACCTTGCAGCCTTTCGACGCGCCTTATGGCTGGGGCTATGATGTGATGTCGGAATTCGCCATCGCGGATTACGGCGACATGCCGTTCGACTATGCCATGCCCGCCGATGTGCCGGGGCGGATTGCCGAACATGTGGGCGAGATCCTGCGGGCAGGGGCGGCCTGCATCGCGTTGGGGGGCGACCATTCGGTGACGCACGGCTGTTTGCGTGCCCACGCGGAAAAACACGGTCCGCTCAGCGTGATCCAGTTCGACGCCCATACCGACACATGGACCGACGACGACATGGCACGGGTCGATCACGGAACCTTTATGTACAAGGCCGCGAAAGAGGGGCTGGTGGTGCCGGAACGTTCGGTTCAGATCGGCATTCGCACCGACAACCCCGACACCCACGGCTTTAACATCCTCGATGCGCGGCAGGTGCACCGCGAAGGCCCCGAACGCATCGCCGAACGGGTGCATGAGATCGTGGGCGGACAACCCTGCTATATCACCTTTGATATCGACGCGCTGGACCCGGCCTTTGCCCCGGGCACGGGGACGCCGGTCTGGGGCGGGCTGACCAGCCATCAGGCGGCGGTGATCCTGCGCCATCTTGCCGGGCTGGACGTAAAGGGCGGCGACGTGGTCGAAGTGTCACCGCCCTTCGACACAACCGGCGCGACCGCTGTTGCGGCTGCTCATGTTGCGGTCGAATTGCTGTGTCTTTGGGGCTGGACCCGTCGCGCCGGCTGATTTCGGCGCCTGTCGCGAAAGCTTGGCTTTCAGAATCGGGGGGCGGCATGGCATGCCCCCTTTCAAGACCCTGACGAAGAGAGACGCGCCTTGCGCATGGTATTCTTCCTGATCCTGATTATCGTCGTGGCGCTGCTGGGCTGGATCCGGCTTGCGCCCTCTGACCCTGCGGACTGGCACGTGGATCCCAAGGTGACCGCCGACCAAGACCTTGCCAACGGGGTGCGGCGGCGCATCCCGGCAAGTGAGGGCCGCTTTCAGCGGTTGCATTCCGTGATCCTTGAAACCCCGCGAACCGAACTGCTGTTCGGCAGCGTTGCCGAAGGGCAGGCGACCTATGTCACGCGTTCGCTCTGGATGGGTTTTCCCGATTACACGACGGTGCGCGTCAATGACGGGGTGCTGGAACTTTGGGCGCGGTCGCGCTTTGGCCAGTCGGATCTGGGCGTCAACCGCGAACGGGTGGAAAGCTGGCTGGCGCGGCTGGGCCCGCGCGGCGAATGACGCGGGGCGCTTGACGCCCTGCGCGCTTTCGGCAATGCATCCCGAATGATCCCGACAGACCGACTTCAACAGATCAAGGAACGGCTCGAATATGTCGAGGCGCGGATGTCCTCGGGCGAGGGCGACATTGCCGCCCTTGGCCGCGAATACGCCGAATTGCGCCCGGTGGTCAGCCAGATCGCGGAATGGGAACGGCTGGTGGCCGACATCGAGGAGGCAGAGGCCATGCTGGCCGACCCCGAGATGAAGGCGCTGGCCGAGGAAGAACTGCCCGGTCTGCGGGCCCGCCTGCCTGAGGCCGAACATGCCGTGCAACTGGCGCTGTTGCCGCGCGATGCCGCCGATGCGCGCCCCGCAATGCTGGAAATCCGGCCGGGTACGGGCGGGGATGAGGCCGCGCTCTTTGCCGGCGACCTGGCTCGGATGTACCAACGTTATGCCGAGGCCCGCGGCTGGCGCTGGGAGGTGATCGAGGAACAGCACTCTGAACTGGGGGGCGTGCGCGAACTGGTGGTTCGGATCGTGGGTGAGGGTGTTTTTGCCCGGCTGAAATTCGAAAGCGGTGTCCATCGCGTGCAGCGCGTGCCGGAAACCGAATCCGGCGGCCGTATCCACACCTCGGCGGCCACGGTGGCCGTGTTGCCCGAGGCCGAAGAGGTCGACATCCGCATCGACCCGAACGACCTGCGCATTGATACCATGCGATCCTCGGGGGCAGGCGGGCAGCACGTCAACACCACCGACTCGGCGGTGCGGATCACCCATCTGCCCACCGGCATCGTCGTGACCAGTTCCGAGAAATCGCAGCACCGCAACCGCGAGATCGCCATGCAGGTGCTGCGCGCGCGTCTATATGACCAACAGCGGCAGGCGGCGGATGCCGAACGCTCGGCGGACCGCAAGGCACAGGTGGGATCGGGCGACCGCTCGGAACGTATCCGGACCTACAACTTTCCGCAGGGCCGTATGACTGACCATCGTATCGGGCTGACGCTCTACCGGCTTGAACAGATCATGCAGGGCGATCTGGACGAGATCATCGACGCGCTGACCGCCCATAGTCAGGCCGCGCAACTGGCCGAGCTGGAGACCTGAGCGCCATGGCACGTGGATCGGATCTTTTGGCGCGGGCGACGGCGCAACTGGTCGCGGCCGATGTGCCCGATGCGGGCCGCGATGCCCGCCGCCTGCTTAGTCACGTGCTGAAGGTGCCGCCGGGGCGACTGACGCTGTTCCTGCCGGAACCTGTCAGCCCGGAGATGGAAGCCGCGTTTCAGGCGCTGGTCGACAGGCGCGCCGCGCGCGAACCGGTGAGCCATCTTGTGGGCCGTCGCGCCTTTTACGGGCGCGATTTCCTTGTGACGCCGGAAACGCTGGATCCGCGCCCGGAAACCGAAACCCTGATCGAGGTGGCGCTGACCGAACCCTTCGCCACGGTGCTGGATCTGGGCACCGGTTCGGGGTGCATCCTGCTGACGCTGCTGGCCGAGCGCGAAGGCGCGGTGGGCCTGGGCACCGATGTCTCGCCGCAGGCGCTGAACGTGGCCTATTGGAATCGCAACGCGCTGTCGCTGGAGCCGCGCGCCGACCTGCGCGAGGGAAGCTGGTACACGGCCTTGACGCCCGAGGATGGCGAATTTGATCTGATCGTATCGAATCCGCCCTATATCGCGGTCAATGAAATGCCCTTTCTCGCGCCCGAGGTGCGGGACCACGAACCACGTCTTGCGCTGACGGACGAAGCCGACGGACTTAGCGCCTACCGGCTGATTCTGGACGGTATGTCGCCCTATCTGGCGCCGGGCGGTCGCCTGATCGTGGAAATCGGTGCATCGCAGGGAATGGCGGTGTCGCGCCTCTTTGCGCAGGCGGGCCTGCGCGGCGTGCGGGTGATCCCCGATCTGGCCGGGCGTGACCGCGTCGTTCTGGGCACAAAGGCGCGCAAGTAGCGACATTTTCGCGCCGAAACACCCTGTTTTCGCCATTTTCTCTTGTCACTGACCGGGCCATATGCATATTCATGATCAGTTGCCTAGTCGAATGGCCCTTGGGCCGGTCCTGCGCAACGACAAGCCAACATGAAGGTGACACTACCGGATTGGCGCAGGACGCGCCGTACCCTGTCACCAAGCCGTCGGAATAAGGCTGGAAACCAAAAAATATGCGTTCGTCCAAATCCCGCTCGCGGAGCAAGAACAACCGTAACCGCAACTCGCTGGGCAATGTCGTCAACCGTGTGTTCGACAGCAGCGGCCCCGAGGGCAAGGTGCGCGGTACGCCGCAGCAGATCATTGACAAGTACAACCAGCTGGCCCGTGACGCGGCCCTCGGCAATGACCGTGTGGCCGCCGAAAACTTTCAGCAGCACGCCGAACACTACATGCGCCTGCTGAGCGAGGCGCAGCGCGAACAGGACCAGCGCCGCGAACAGCAGGAACGCGAAAACCGGGAACGGCAGGCCCAGCGGGATCGCGAGCGGGCGCAGCGCGATACATCCGACGCCGACAAGGCGGACAAACCGGACCGCAGCGAAAAGCAGGAAAAGACCGCGCGTCCCGATCCCGCGCCTCAACCCGAGGCGGCCGCGCCGTCCATGTCGGCGGATGTGGTGGACCTTGGCGGCTCTGACGACGACGGTCCGGGTCTTGTCGAAACGCCGGAATCGCGGGCCGAGGTGCAACCGACCCTGCCGGGCACCATTGCCGAACCTGCGGCAGAGACCCCTGCCGAAGCAGCCGCCCCCGAGGCTCCGTCCGAGGCCAAACCGGCCGACAGCGCGGACAAGCCCGCCGAGAAACCGAAAAAACCGCGCGCGCCGCGCAAACCCCGCAAAAAGCCTGAACCCAAGGTGGCAGAGGCAGCACCGGATGCGGCGGCATCGGCGGACAGCACGCCTCCCGCACCGGACGCGGCGGAATAACCGCCTTCCCAGCGCGGCTCAAGCCGCGGAATGCACCTGAGGGACGCGGCTCACGCCGCGTCCAGGCTCCGCGCCAGGGCGCAGAATTGCTCCAAAGGCACGCGCTCCGCCCGCTCGGTGGGGGCGATCCCGGCAGCGGCCAAGTGATCCTCGATTTCCGGTGACAGACCTTTCAACGCTGCGCGCAGCATTTTGCGCCGCTGGTTAAAGGCGGTTGCCACAACCCTCTCCAATACCTTGGCATCGGCCTCGAACCTCGGCGCGGGCAGGGCGGTCAGATGCACGACCGCCGAGCTGACCTTGGGCGGCGGCGTAAAAGCCCCCGGCGGCAGGGTCAGCGCTATCCGCGCATCGCAACGCCACTGGGCAAGGATCGCCAACCGCCCATAGGCCTTGGACCCGGGGTCCGCCACGATCCGCTCGGCCACTTCTTTCTGGAACATCAACGTCAGCGAACGCCAGGCCGGTGGCCATTGCGGCGGCGTCAACCACCGCACCAACAGTTCGGTCCCCACGTTATAGGGCAGGTTGGCGCAGATCGCATAAGGCGCGGCCAGATGTGCCTCCGCCGCCACCTCCAGCGCATCGCCCTCGATCACTTCCAGCCGCCCGGGATAGGCTTCGGCAATCTCGGCCAGAACCGGCAGACAGCGCGGATCCTTCTCTACCGCCAGAACCTTGCGGGCCCCCTCGGCCAGCAATCCACGGGTCAATCCTCCGGGCCCGGGGCCCACTTCCAGCACATCGGTCTGTGACAGATCTCCGGCGATCCGTGCAATCCGCGCCGTCAGGTTGAGATCCAGCAAGAAATTCTGACCCAGCGCCTTGCGCGCCGACAATTGATGCTGCGCGATCACCTCGCGAAGGGGGGGCAGATCGTCGATACGGCTCATGTCTTCTTCTGTCCAAAAATATCCCGGGGGTGAATGCGCGGCACGCGCAGAGGGGGCAGCGCCCCCGTCACGACAGGTTGGCCGCCATGCGCAAGGCGGCAAGGGTCGATGACGGGTTCGCCACCCCCTTGCCCGCGATGTCAAAGGCTGTCCCGTGATCGGGCGAACTGCGCACGAAAGGCAGGCCCAGCGTCAGGTTCACACCTTCGTCGAAGTCCAGCGTCTTGATCGGGATCAGTGCCTGATCGTGATACATGCAGATCGCAGCGTCATAGCCGGCGCGCGCCCGGTCGTGAAACATGGTATCGGCGGGCAGGGGGCCGCGCAGGTCCATGCCTTCGGCGCGCAGCTGGGCCAGCACCGGGGCGATCACCTGTGCGTCTTCGTGGCCCATACGTCCGCCTTCGCCGGCATGGGGGTTCAGGCCGGCCACTGCCAGTCGCGGCGCAGCGATGCCGAACTGGCGCACCAGCGCCTCATGCGTGATGCGGATGCGACGCTCCAGCAGGTCCGCCGTCAGGGTCGCCGGCACATCAGCGATGGCGATATGGATGGTCACCGGCACAACCCGCAGCCGGTCCGAGGCCAGCATCATCACCACCTCGTCAACCCCCGCGAGATGGGCAAGAAATTCAGTATGGCCGGGGAACGCGAAATTCGCGCCTTCGGCCAGCGCCTGCTTGTGGATCGGCAGGGTACAGACCGCGCCAGCGCGCCCTTGCTGCACCAGTTGCACCGCCTCTTCGATGGCGCGGATCACACCGGCTGCATGGCTGGCCTGCGGCTGTCCGGGGATACGGGGGCCGGGCATGTCGATCTGCCAGACCGGCAGTGCCCGGGCAGATACGGTCCCTGCCTCTGCGGGATCCTGCAAGATCACATGCGGCACGGTCCCCGGCAGGTGACGGGCATCGCCGATCCAGACAAAGGGCAAGTCCGCTTTCAGCTCCTGCCAAGCCGCTTCGGCCAATTCAGGGCCGATCCCGGCAGGTTCACCACAGCTTAGCGCGACGGGCGCGCGCGGGCTCATTTCTCGACAAGCAGCGCGTCGGCGCGCAGCTGCGCAAGATAGCCATCCGCAAGCTTGCCCAGCCGCTGATTGCGCAGACCGATGGTGATCTGGCTGCGGTCGACCTCTTCCGACAGGTCGGCGGACCGGCCGCAGAGCATCAGGAAAACCAGTGTCTGACCGCCGGACCGCGTCAGCGCCGTGGAGACTTCGCCCGGATCCAGCTTGGACAGTTCCAGTGCGATGTCCGTGGGCAGTTCCTCGACAGGCAGGGTGCCGCGCTCCAGCACTTCTTCCGGCTGGCCCTTGGCGATGCCGTAAAGGTCATCGCAGCGGTCCACCTGGCCTGCGATCTGGCGCGCGCGGGCCAGCGTTTCGGCGGAACGGCCACCGGGCATGTAATAGGCGGCATATTCCACGGCGGCGACCTTGGCGGGGGCAAATCCGGTTTCGCGGATGTCGCGCATCTGGAACAGCGCGATGGCGCCCTCCAGCGGGATCGGAGCGGTCACTTCGCCCGGCGCAAGACCCAGAAGCAGCGGTTGCAGCGGCGGCGGCAGGTCGGCAAGGTTCTGCCACGGCAGGCGTCCGCCGGCATCGCGCGTGGCGGTGGCGGAATACTGGCGCGCCTCGGCCGAGAAGGCGCCAAAGCTCTTGAGCTGCGAAATCCGCTCGGCGCGGGTGCTGACCAGCTCTTCCTGACCCGGCGGCACGGGCATGATGAGTTCCGAAAGCAGAACCTGAACGTTGCTGCCGGTGCCCTGCCGGGACAGGGCGCGGTCGATTTCATCCTCGGAGACAGAGGCCCGACCGCCAAAGCGCGCCTGAACCAGTTGCCGCCAGCTAAGACCGGCGTGCACAAAATCACGGAAGGTCTGTTCCGCAACACCTTCGGCGGCTAGCGCGGCCACGAACTGATCGCGGCTCATATTGGCGCGACCGGCAAATTCCGCCATGCCGTCAAGGATTTCCTCATCCGTCGGGCGAATGCCATTGTCGCGCGCCGCCTGAAGCCGCAGCCGGTCGTCGATCAGCTGTTCGCGCGCCAGCTTGGTCGAGTCGCCGGGGGCCTGAAGCACCTGCAACATGCGCTTGCGCTGTTGCAGTTCGTAATAGGTGATCACGCTGTCGTTCACCTGAATCGCAGGGGCAAAGAGATTTTGCGCGGAAACTGGCAGGGGCGCCAAGGCAATCCCCAAAGCTGCGATGGCAGGGGCGAGCAAACGGGTCAGAACGAACATGTGCGGCGATACTCCTTGCCACTGTTGCCAGCGCCGAACCCAGTCAGCGCGACGGTCAGGTCGAAATCGGTGGACGGTTCGATATTGCTGGAAGAGGCGTAATCGCGCGTCACCTGGAAGTCCACCTGGATACACTCGTTGCGGTATTGCAGGCCGACCCCAAGCCGGTCAACCCGGCGGTCGGCAATGTCATAGCGCGCCTCACCCGAGGTCGCCCAGTGGCGGTTCACCTGATAGCGACCATCGAAGGTCCATTCGGATTGTGTCAGGTCGCGGTCCTCGTCCGGGTCCGCAACCAGCAAAAGATATGACGCGCCAAGATCCATGCGCGTGTTCGACCAGCCGGCGCGGGCCTCGGCCTTGGAAATCTCGGCGTTGGAATCCAGCAGGCCGCGGGCCGAGATCGACAGGCCCAGCGGGTTCGAGAACCGCCCGGCGATCAGCAGGTCAGAGTTCTTGCCGGACAGGCCCGAAGACAAGGAGAAATCCGCATCCTCCGTGCCGCGCCAGACCTTGCCCAGCGTCAGCGCCGCCGACCAGCCGCCCGGGGCATGGTGCAGCCAGCGCAGCCCCGCCGCCACGGTGACGCCGTGTTCCCGGCGGTCGGCCGCCGGAAAACGCGACAGGGACAGCAGGTTGGCCTCGTCGAATTCGACGCGGGTGCTTTCGTCATTGGGGTTCTTCAGGCGTTCGCCACCGACCCAGCCGACTTGCAAGACCGGTTCCAGCAGGGTGCGCCCTCCGCGTCCGTCCTGCCGTTGCAGAGGATAGCGGAATTCCGCCGCAAGCCCGGGAATCGCGCGGCTGACCTCGGCGTCGGATGTGGCGTCCTGTTCGGTCAGGTAATGATCGACCCAGAGATGCGCGGACAGCCCGGCGCGGATTCCCCCGGCCAGCGTCCAGCGGTTGCGCCAGCTCATCTCGGCGTTGATACGGGCCACGTCGCGCCCGTCGACATCCGTGTCGTCATCCGGTCCGTCTACGTCCAGCTTGGACTGGCGCAGGTGGCCGTGGGTTTCGGCGTTGAATCGGAATTCGCCCCCGAGGCTGGGGAAATAGCGGCGCTCGATCACATAGTCGGCGATGAACCGCGGTTGGGTCGCGTTGTTTTCGAAATCCCGCAGGGTTTCGTAGTTCAGGATGCTGGCCTGCATGAAACCGTTGTAGCGAAAACGCGACAGCGAAACGTCACTGGCCAGCCGGTCGGCGGTCGTGATGTCGTAATCGTTCAGATAGGCGTCATCTGTGACCGATTTGAGGTTGAAGCTCAGCTTGAATTCCCGCGCCACAAGGAACTCACCCTCGGCAAAGAGGTAGCCGCGCGTCTGGTCCGCCTTCAGCGTGTCAGAGGTCACGCCGCCTTCGAGCGTCAGTTTTCCCGCGTTGAAGGCGCGGCGATAGCGGAATTCCAAGGTGCGCGTCTTGGGCGAGACATAGGGTGTCAGCGTCAGGTCCTGATGCTGTCCAATGGGAAAGAAATAGGGTGTCTTGATCCCAAATCCCAACAGCGTGCTGCTGTGGATCGTGGGGATCAGAAAGCCGCGCGACCGTTTCAGCGTGGGATCGGGCAGGCGCATCCGGGGCAGGTAAAAGATCGGGAAATCCAGCACCCGCAGTTGTGCATCGTCAAAGTAAAGCTGCCGTTCTTCCTGATCATGCACCACGCGCGAGGCGCGGATCTGCCACAGCGGCACCTGCCGTTTGCCGCAGACCTGACAGGAGGTGACGGCCACTTTGCTCAGTTGTGTGTACCGTCCGTTGACCCGCCGCGCCTCGACCGAGGCCAGTTGCAATTGCTGGTCCAGCACCATGCGCGCGCCCGCCAACAGGCCGTTGCGCAATCCCTGATCCATCTCGGCGTAGGTCGCGGTGATGACATTGCCCGCCTCGTCGATGATGCGGATCGGACCGTCGATCACCAGTTGGTCGGTGGACTGGTCATAGACGATGCTGCCAGCGGTCATGCGCAGACCATCGTGGAACGCTTCGACATTGCCGGTGGCGACCAGACGGCTGTCGCCTTCCAGATAGACGGAATCCGCCACCAGCATCGCCGGTTGTGCGGTCTCTTGCGCAAGGGCCGGGGGGGCCAGCAGGGCGGCGGACAGCAGCAGCCCGGCCAGATATGTCAGCGCACGCCTCATCCGTCCTCCATATGCAAGACCAACCCCAACGCAAGGAGAACCGAAGCCACCGGTGGCACCCAGGCAGCGATAAGTGGTGCCAGTTGACCGTTTTCCCCCATGATCTGGGCGAAACTTCGCACGTAATACAGTCCGAAGCCAAGCAGGACCGCCGAGAGGATGGCAATTCCTGTCCGGCCGAGGCGCGTGGGCCGCATCGTAAAGGCCGCGCCCAGCAGCGTCATCGCCACCAGGAACAGCGGGCGCGACAGTTCCATGTGCAGCCAGACAACGTACCGTCGGGCCGAAAAACCTGACTCTTCAAGCCCGTCGATAAAGGCGGGCAAGTCCCAGATCGCGACAGCAGAGGGTTTGCCAAAACGGTCACGGATGCTGTCCTGCGTCAGGCTGGAGGCCAGGCGCAATTCTTCGTGTTCACGTGCCCCGGCCTCGGGGTTCAGGCCGGCGGTCAACGGCCAGGCCTTGGCCGTGTTCAGCACCCAATAGCCGTCTTCCAGCCGCGCGGTATCCGCCACGATTCGCGTCGCGGGGCCGCCGCCGGGCGCGTAGACGACGATTGACACGTCGAAAAGCTCTGTCGCCTCGGCATTGGCGCGGGCGGCGTGGATCACCGCCGGTCCGTCCTGACCGCCCTGGCGCAGCCACAGCCCCTCGGGGCCGATGGACAGCGCCGCGGCGGACCCGTTTTCATAGATCTCGCGCAGTTCCGTATAGCGTTTCGAGGTGGCCGACACGATCGGGTTCAACAGCGCCACGATCAGCCCGCCAAGGATCAGCGCCACCGTCGCGGGGGCCATCAGGGCGACCACACCGGACCGTCCCGCGGCCCGCGTCACCACCAGTTCGGACGAGCGCGCCAGCCCGATGAACAGCGCGATGGTGGCAAGGATCATGACGAGCGGGATGATCTCGTACATACCGGCGGGCAGCTTCATCAGCACCACCTGCAAAACCTGACCGAAACTGACCGTGTCGTCGAAGCGGCGCATTTCCTCGATCAGGTCCAGCATTCCCTGAAACAGGGCAAAGATGCCAAAGACGCTGAGGAACATCCAAAGGAACCGCCGCGCGAAATACAGATGCAGGATCATGCCGCGGACTCCTGCGCCGGGGGCTGGCGCCGCCGGGGCCTGTGAACGCGCGACGCCTGCCACAACAGCACCGCGACGATGGTCAGACCCACGAGGCTGGGCAGATAGACCATCGGCCAAAGCTTGGGATCGCCGCGCACCGGGTCCGAGACAAGGCTTTCGACCATCTTGGTCAGGACAAGCAGGACGATTGCAAAGACGATCTGCCGCGTCACGCCAAAGCGCGAGAAACCGCCGACCATCAGGGCGGAATAGCCGATCAACGGAGCGATCAGGACAAGCAAGGCCAGTTGGAACCGCAGATGCCCTTCCTCCAGCGCCTCTCCGGGGCGGTCTTTCGACTCGGCGGCCGAGGCGACAGGATCCGTGATCAGTTCGGCCGTGGACATGTAATTCAGCCGCCGACGTGTGGGCGGTGCCGCGGTGACCAGCTCGGAAACATCATAGACGAGGTCGTTGAAATTGGTCGTCGACAGGCGGCGCGTCTCAAGGTCCATGGTCTGCGCCATGCCGGACAGCATCACCAGTTTCGGGCCACCGTCGTCACGCAGCAGATAGGCCTTTTCCGACGAATAGATCACGTCGCGCCCGGTCATCCGCCTGTCGGACAACACAACATCACGCAACTCGCCTTCTGGGGTAATGTCGCGGATGTAAAAGGTCACGCCCTTGACCGGGTGCAGGAACACGCCGTCGCGCAACAACCGCGCGCTGACCGATCCCGACAGCGCCTTTTCGCGCACCCGAAGCTGTTCCAGAGATTTCGGCACCAGAAGATGGGTCAGGACCGACATCATCAGCGCCACGATGATCCCGAACAACAGCACCGGACGGCCCAGCCGCCACGGCGAATAACCGGTCGCCTGAACCACCGTCATCTCGCTGTCCGATGTCAGCCGGTTGGTGACATAAACCGCCGCCGCGAACGAGGCGAGAGGCAGCACCTGCGCAATCACCGCAGGCAGCGACAGCACGGTGAATTCCATCACCACAGGGATGGAATGCCCGTCTGAAATCAGGCGGTCGAACAGCGCAACGGCCTTGTTCACCCAATAGACAGCCACAAGGACTAGGGCGAAAAAGCCGAACACCACCATAAGTTGCGACAGCACATATCTGTCGAATCTCTGCAAAGGCTTGGTCCCCCCAGACCCGTCCCGGTGCAGGCAACTTAGTAGATCGCGCGGGAATGGGAAAGGTGGCTCTGGTCAACCGGGGCGGGCAGCGTTACCTGTCATGGGCGAAACCCAGCCTAGGAGTGTAGGACATATGACCGAACTGCGTGCGATCAGCTTTGCCGAAACAGGTCTTGACGGGCTTGACGCTGCTGCCGGTCGGGTGGCCGTCGTCGTGACGCCCGAAGGCACGCTCAGCCCCGGTGCGCGGCGGCTGAACCGGCTGACCAAGGGCGCGGTGGGCCGCGCCGTCGAAAGCGAGGCCTTCGAGAAACTGGCACCGGGCGAGGCGCTGAGCCTGGCATGGCCGGTCGGCATGGCGGCGGAAGGCGTCGAAATCGTCAAGCTGGCGCGCCGCCCCTCGACCGCCGAGGCGCGCAAGGCCGGAGCCACCATGGCCCGCGCGGCGGGATCCGCTGCGCTGACCGTTCTGGTCGAAGCCACCCGCCTTCCCGAAGAGATCGCCTTGGGCCTTGCGTTGCGCGGCTATGCCTTCACGGCCCGCAAATCCGACCCCTCCAAGACACCCAAGGCCGCCGTGATCATGGTCAAGGCCCCGGACGAAGCCGAGGCCGCCTTTGCCGCCTGTCGCGCCGTGGCCGAAGGCGTGGCCTTCACCCGCGACCTCGTCTCGGAACCGGCCAACGTGCTGACCACCACCGAATTTGCCAACCGGCTCGAAGCGCTGCGCGACACCGGCCTCGAAGTCGAGGTGCTGGACGAACCCGAACTGGAAAAGCTGGGCATGGGGGCCCTGCTGGGTGTGGGCATGGGCTCTGCCATGCCATCCAAGGTGGTCACCATGCGCTGGAAGGGCGGGGAAGGGGCGCCGCTGGCGCTGATCGGCAAGGGCGTCGTCTTTGACACCGGCGGCATCAGCCTGAAACCGGCCGCTGGCATGGAAGACATGACCATGGATATGGGCGGCGCGGGAACCGTCGCCGGTGTGATGAAGGCGCTGGCCCTGCGCAAGGCCAAGGCCAATGTGGTTGGCATGGTCGGACTCGTCGAAAACATGCCCAGCGACCGCGCCCAACGGCCCGGCGACATCGTCACCTCGATGAAGGGCGACACGATCGAGGTCATCAACACCGACGCCGAAGGCCGCCTCGTTCTGGCCGACGTCATGTGGCACGCGCAGGAAAGCGAAAAACCCGCCGCCATGATCGACCTCGCCACGCTGACCGGGGCCTGCATCATCGCTCTGGGACATGAGAACGCCGGCGTCTTCGCCAACGATGACGCGCTGGCGGGCGATTTTCTCAAAGCCGCCGAAACCGAGGGCGAAGGCGCATGGCGCCTGCCGCTGGGCAAGGCCTATGACGACCAGCTCAAAAGCCAGAAGGCAGACATGAAGAACGTCGGCGGCCGCCCCGGTGGCGCAATCACCGCCGCGCAGTTCCTGCAACGTTTCGTCAAGGACGGCACGCCCTGGATCCACCTCGACATCGCCGGTGTCGCGCAGGTGACCAAGGATACCGATCTTGCCCCCAAGGGCGCGACGGGCTGGGGTGTCATGGCTCTGGATCGCCTCGTGCGGGACCGCTACGAACAGGGCTGAACACCGGCCTTTCTTCTGTCCGTAAATATCCCGGGGGGAATGGCCGCAGGCCAGGGGGGCAGCGCCCCCAACCCCCGGCGCCACAGGCGGAGCATCCATGGGAGACGTCTTTTTCTACCATCTCACCCGTCAGCCGCTCGAAACGACGCTGCCGGTCTTGCTGGAAAAATCGTTGGCGGCGGGATGGAAGGTCGCGGTGCGCGGCACCCATGCGGACCGGATGGAATGGCTGGATCAAAAGCTCTGGCTCGGTCCCGAAGAAGGTTTTCTGCCACATGGGCTGGCAGGCGGGCCGCATGATGCGGATCAGCCTGTCCTGTTGATTACCGGCGCGGAGGCGGCCAATGACCCGGCCTGCCTCATGAGCATCGACGGGGCCGATGTCACGCCGGAAGAGGTTGGCAGGCTCGACAGGGTCTGTGTTCTGTTTGACGGCCACGACCAAATGGCCCTTGCCCAGGCCCGAAACCAGTGGCGCGCGCTGACCGGCGCGGGCTGCAAGGCGCAATACTGGTCCGAGGAGTCGGGCCGCTGGGAAAAGAAAGCCGAAAGCTGATCCCGTTGCCGGGTCAGCGTTGCAGCACCAGTTTGCCGCCGGTGATCTGGATGCTGGAATAGCGGTTCAGGTACCTCATTCCCAACAGCGAATTGGCCATCTCTCCGCCGTTGACATATGCGGGCACGCGGCTGTCGACGACGCCGCCAAGGGCCACCTGATCCAGCGTCACCCGGGCCGTGCGAACCACGCCATTGGCGGTCATGGCCTCAGTCAGATAGGGCAGCCTGTCCGGGTCGATCCCGGCGCGGCGCGCATCCTGCGCCGTCAGAACCATGGAGGTTGCCCCGGTATCGACGACAAAACGCACCGGGGTCTCGTTCACCTGCAAGGTGACATAGTAATGGCCGTCCGGCGCGCGGGGCAGTTCGACCCGGCCTTCGTTGGCGACAACGATCTGCTGCGGCGATACGGTCTGCCGGATGTCCTGCCACAACCCGTAGACGGCGACGACGCCAAGAAAGATCAACGCCCAGGCCGCCATATATTGGAGCGTCTTGTTCAGGTTGTTGCGGTTCTGCACAAAGAACCACCCGGCAATCACGCTGCCAAGCAAGACAAGATAGATAAGATTGGCAATCTGGTCGCCCGACATGGTGTTTCCCCGCTGGTTCCCATTCAGAGATAGGGATTTCCCGCCCGAGGTACAGGGTCAGACCGGCGCCAGACCGAAATTGCGCAGCCCGTCCAGCACGAATTGCACCGAAAGTGCGGCCAGCAACATGCCCAGCAGGCGCGTCACCACGTTGATGCCCACGCGCCCCAGCGCGCGTTCGATCACACCGGCAGTCAGGAACATCAGCAGCACAAGGACAAGGACGGCGGCCATGACCACCAGCACCCCGGCCATATGCAGCGCGTCCTGCGCGCTGCCCGCAAGCAGAATCATCGAGGCAATCGCCCCGGGGCCCGCGATCAGCGGAATCGCCAGCGGAAAAACCGAAGGGTCCGGGAAATCTTCCTCGTCGGCCTTGTCCTCACGCCGCTTGGTGCGGCGTTCGAACAGCATGTCCAGCGCGGTGATGAACAGCAAGATCCCCCCGGCGATGCGGAAGGCGGGCATGGAAATGCCGATGAAACCCAGCACCGCCTCGCCGAAAAAGGCGAAAAGCGTCAGCAGGGCCAAGGCGATGCCGCAGGCCCGGTAGGCCACGGCCCGCCGGTGCCGTGCGTCCGCCCCCTGCGTCAGCGCGATGAACATCGGGGTCAGCCCGATGGGGTCGATCACCACGAAGATGGTGACAAAGGCGCTGATGAGAAAGGCGGTGTCCATGAGGTTCGGGCTAGTCTCTTGTCCGGTCCGTGTCCAGCCTCTTGGCCGCGTGGCCCTGTTACAGGCTTTCGGCGGCGTCCAGTTTCTCGGCCGCGGCCTCCCACAGGGATTCGGCCCGGTTCAACCCTTCCATGACCTCGGCGTATTTCCGGTTCCAGGTCTCAAGCTCGCCCACGCGGCTGTCTTCGTAAAGCTCGGGATCGGCCAACTTGGTCGCCAGCTTTTCGCGCATCTCCTCCAGCTTGCTCACCCGGTCCTCGCATTTGCGCACTTCGGCACGCAGTTCGAGGATACGGTCGCGCGAGGGGCGCTTGGGCTTTTGCGGGGCCGGGGCCGAAGGTTTCGGTGCAGGATCACGGGACAGCAGCATGCTGCGATAGGCGTCAAGGTCTTCCTCGTAGGGTTGGACCGTGCCGCCGCCCACCAGCCACAACCGGTCGGCCACCATGCTCAGCAGGTGCATGTCGTGGCTGACAAGGATCACCGCGCCGGAATAGGCGGTCAGCGCCTCGACCAGCGCCTCGCGGCTTTCGATGTCGAGGTGGTTTGTCGGTTCGTCAAGGATCAGCAGATGCGGCGCGTCCAGCGTTGCCAGCAACAGCGAGAGACGCGCCTTTTGCCCGCCGGATAGGCGCCCGACCTCGGTTTCGGCCTGAGCGGCCATCAGGCCAAAGCCCGCCAGCAGCGCCCGCAACTTTGCCGGCGGCGTGTCGGGCCGTTCGCGTTGCAGGTGCTGGATCGGGTTTTCATCCAGATGGAGTTCGTCCACCTGATGCTGAGCGAAATAGCCGATGCGCAATTTGGACGAACGGTTCATCCGGCCTTCCATCAGCGGCAACCGGTCGGAGAGCAGCTTGGACAGGGTCGATTTGCCCTGACCGTTCTTGCCCAAAAGCGCGATCCGGTCGTCCTGATCGATGCGCAGGTTCAGCCGCCGCAGCACGACGGTATCACCGTAACCGGTGGAGCCGCCTTCGATATTGATGATCGGCGGAGACAGTTCATCCGGCTGCGGAAAAGAAAAGACACGTTTGGCCGCGTCTTCGGGCGCGGTAATCATGTCCATCTTTTCGATCATCTTGAGGCGGGACTGGGCCTGTTTCGCCTTCGACGCCTTGTAGCGGAAGCGATCGACATAGGCCTGCATATGCGCGCGGCGTTCCTGCTGTTTGCGGGCAGAGGCCGCGAGCTGCGCACGTTTCTCGGCGCGCAGCTTGACGAAACCGTCATAGGGCGTGCCGTAATAGGTCAGCGCGCGGTCTTCGAGGTGCAGGATGCTGCCCACGGCACGGTTCAACAGCCCACGGTCGTGGCTGATGACGATGACCGTGTGCGGATATTTGGCAAGGTAGCTTTCCAGCCAGAGCGCGCCTTCGAGGTCGAGATAGTTGGTCGGTTCGTCCAGCAGCAGGACATCGGGTTGGGCAAAAAGCACGCCGGCCAGCGCCACGCGCATCCGCCAGCCGCCGGAGAAATCCGAACAGGGCTGTTTTTGCTGGGCGTCGTCGAACCCGAGACCGCGCAGGATGGTCGAGGCGCGGGCCTCAGCGCTCCATGCGTCGATGTCGGCAAGCCGGGTCTGAACCTCGGCGATGCGGTTGGGATCGCTGGCGGTCTCTGCCTCGGCCAAAAGCCCGGCGCGTTCGGTATCGGCCTCCAGAACGGTGTCGATCAGCGAGGTTTCGGACGAGGGGACCTCTTGGCTGACGCCGCCGATGCGGGCGCGCGAGGGCAGGGTGATCTCGCCGTTGTCCAGCGTCAGTTCGCCCCGGATCAACCGGAAGAGCGTGGTCTTGCCCGCGCCGTTGGGACCGACGAGGCCTACCTTGTGACCTTCGGGAATGGTGGCAGAGGCGCCCTCGAACAGGGGGCGGCCTTCGACCGAGTAAGAGATGTTTTCGATCCTGAGCATGGAGGCGCTGTAGCAGAGCGCAACGGCGGGGGCCAGCGGTCGCCGGATGGCTCTGTTCGGCCTGCGGCCAAAGGCGCCCACCCGCCGACCCTCTGGCCGACCCACCCGCCAACCCTCTGGCCGCGCGCGAGGATCAGCGCGCCTGTACCGCCTTGCGGAAGGCGGATGGCGGCATGCCGACGATCTTGAGAAAGACCCGGTGGAAGGCAGGCACATCGCCATAGCCGACGGTGTTGGCGATTTGGGCCACACTGGCGGAGGTGTCGGCCAGCATATTCCGTGCCTGTTCGACGCGCAGGCGCTGCACGTAATCGGTAAGGCTGTGCCCGGTGGCCTTTGTGAACCTGCGTTGAAAACTGCGGTCCGAAAGGCCGAGGGCCGTGGCAAGGTCAGTGATCCGGTGTTGGGCCGCGAGCGTGGTTTCAATGCGTTTCTGGGCGCGCAGGATCGCCTGATCGCCGTGGTCGAAATCAGGCAGGAATCGCTGGAACCGGCGTTGATCGCGCCGGCCCGGATCGACGACGAAATGGCGCGCGGTGGCCAGCATGGTGTCATGCCCGGCCAGACGTTCGATCACGATCAAGGCTAGATCGATCCAGGCCATGAGCCCACCGGCGGTGACCAGATCGGAATATTCGATGACAAGGCGATCGGTGTCGATCCTGAGATCAGGCCACGTTCTTTGCATTTCACGGCCGATTCCCCAGTGGGTTGTGACGTCACGCCCGGCGTCGATGCGCGCGGCGGCAATCCATGTCACGCCCACGCAGGCCGAGCAGATCAGGGTGCCCTGTCTTGCCCGTTCGTTGAGCCAGTCGGTGATCCACGGAGCGCCGCCGGGATCGGGCGTCTGCGCGGCGGGCGGCAATAGGATGGCGCTGCATGAGGCTGGTTTGTCTGCCGCTTCCGACAGGATCAGGGGGTGCAGCCCGGCAAATGCGAGAATGTCAGAGAGACCCAGGACAGCGGATTGCTGTGCACCTGGATAGGCGAGGATGACAGGCGGCGTGGGTCTCGGCATGGTTTGGCGTGATCGGCAAAGTGATTGTCATCTGCGACAATAGAGCCGCAAAGGACCTTCGGCCATATGCAGGTGACCCTTTATCGGAGACCGACATGACAACCGAAACACACAAGCTGAGCCTTGGTGACATTGAAATGACCGTACTGAACGACGGTGGCTTTACCCTGCCGTCCGGCTACTTCTTCAATCTGCCGGAGGAGGTTGCCGCCGCGCAGGAAGCGACACGTTCCATCGGTGCGAATCTCTGGTTCATCAAAGCGGGCGATCGGCGCATCCTGGTGGACACCGGGTCAGCCGAGGCGCTGCGGCAGATGTTCCCGCAGACAGGACAGGCGTGGGACGATCTTCGGGCCGAGGACGTGACGGACATCGTGTTGACCCATATGCACGCCGATCATATTGGCGGACTGGCGGACAGAGCGGCCTTTCCCGAGGCGCGCATCCACGTTGCGCGGGCCGAATGGGAGTTCTGGACGCAGGACGGGCTGGCCGATGCGGTGCCCGAGGATCAGCGTCCGATGATCCTGATGATCCAGCAAGTGGCCGCAGGCTTTGCGGATCGTGTCGTTTTGCATGACGGTTCGGGCGAATTGACAGCGGGCGTGAGGTTCGAACCTTTGCCCGGTCACACACCCGGCCATTGCGGGCTGCGGCTGGGCGAGGGGAAAGATGCGGTGTTGATCGTCAGCGATGCGGTCATTTCCGAGGATTTGCAGTTTGCGAACCCGGAGATCGGCTATGCGTTGGACAGCGACGCCGCGCAGGCGGCAGAGACACGGAAGGCCATGCTGACCGCCTGTGCCAATAGCGGCGTGACAATCGCGGCGACCCATTTTGCCTTTCCCGGGCTGGGCAAGGTCGCGCAGGAGGGTGAGGCCTTTCGTTTCTTGCCGGTGTAACGCGCGTGCAGGGGAGGGACAGCGCGCACGCCCCGCGCCCCAACCCCCTTTCCAAACTTTCGTGCCCATGCTAACGCCGCGCGCAATCGGGGCCGGGTGAGCCGGCCTGCATGTGTCAAACCAGGAGAAGTCCCATGGCCACCGAACGCACCCTGTCGATCATCAAGCCCGACGCAACCAAGCGTAACCTGACCGGCAAGATCAATGCCAAGTTCGAAGACGCAGGTCTGCGCATCGTCGCTCAGAAGCGCATCCAGCTGACCAAGGCGCAGGCCGGCCAGTTCTACGCCGTGCACGCCGAGCGTCCCTTCTATGACGAACTGTGCGAGTTCATGGCGTCCGAGCCGGTTGTCGTGCAGGTTCTGGAAGGCGAAGGCGCCATCCTGAAAAACCGCGAAGTCATGGGCGCAACCAACCCCGCCGACGCGGCCCCCGGCACCATCCGCGCCGAGTTCGCCGAATCGGTTGGCGAAAACTCGGTCCACGGTTCCGACGCACCGGAAACCGCCAAGGAAGAGATCGCTTTCTTCTTCTCGGGTCTCGAACTGGTCGGCTAAGCCGGTTCAGAACGATTTTTCGAAGGGGCCGTCCGTTTGGGCGGCCCTTTTGCGTTGGGGCGGCAAGCCCTGCGGCGTTGACAGGTTATCTCTTGGCGGCCGAGGATCATGGCCAATTGTTTTGACCCCGGAGATTTCAGATGCGCCTTTTCGCGGTGATCGTTGCCCTTGTCCTGATGCCGCCGCACCTGCGGGCGGCCGAGATTACCTTGGTACAGGACCGCACCTTTACCTTCGAGGAAATCGAGGCCGGGGCTTGTTCGCTGCGGCTTGGTGGCCGGATCGAGGCCGGGGATGCGGCGCGTTTGAAACAGATGCTGGAAGATCTGTTCCCGTTGGAGTTCGACGACCGCAGTCCTTCCCTGTGCCTTGACAGCCCGGGGGGCAGCTTGGACGAGGGGGTGAAGCTGGCGCAGATCCTGGCAGGGCATTTCACGGCCACGGTCGTCCCGCAGGGGGGCGAATGCCTGAGCGCCTGTGCCGTTGCCTTCATGGGCGGGACCTTTGGTGCCTACGAAGACATCTACAACATGCGGTTGATCCATCCTTCGGCGCGGTTGGGGTTTCACGCGCCAAGGCTGGAGATCGGCGAGGGCAATTATACCGCCGCCACGGTCAGCCGGGCTTTTGATATTGCCGTGGACGCCATGGCCCGGATCGCCGGGGATCTGGATCACACGCATCTGGGGACACCGATCAACCGGTTTCCACGTTCGTTGATGGCAGAGATGCTGGTTCATCGCGGCGAAGATTTTCTGGAGATCGACACGATCGAAAAGGCCGCCGGATGGGATATCTGGGTGATCACAGACAAGCGGCCAAGCCTGAACAAAGGCAACCTGATCCGCAGTTGCAAGGGCGGCGTGCGCTGGCTGGCGGATGACCCCCGCATGGAATTTGCCGTCAACGACTGGGAGCTTGAAGGCGAATGGGGTGAGGTTCGGACCGTGCCGGACGGTTGGGCCGTACAGTTCGGAGAGCTGTTCACCATCGACTGTGCCGTGCGCGAGACCGGTGGCGGGGCGGTGTTGATGCGCATCGAGATGGGCGGCGTGACCCTTGGGCAGATGCCACTGAGGCCATGGATGGCCTTTCCGGCGGACATGCCGATCCGCGAGTTGCGTTAGGGGCGCGGCTTGGGGCGTTCGATGACGCCGATCTCGTTCAGGATCTTTTCCAACCCGGCCAGCGGCGCGGCGCCGGTTTCTGCCTTGAGGGTGTCGAACTGGACCCGCAGGGCGTCTTTTTCGGCCCCTTTGCAATCGTTCCACGGACGGCCCTGCAACCCCATGTGCAGGACGTAGTAGCCGATGAAATGCGGGCGTTCGCCATTTTTCAGCAGTCGCCGATACGCTTCGTGCGCGCCAATGGCGCGCAGCGACTCGGCATCCGGTATCCCCGCTGCCTGCAAGGATTTTTCAAAGGCGGGGCCAAGGTTGCGAATGGTTGAGATAGGCGTGCCGCTCATGTCAGCATGGGGTTAACGGTGGCAAAGGGCAGGGCGTTCGACAGGTTGTCAAAGCGGCCTTCGCCGAACATTTGCTGACCGGCGTCGTGGATGGTGCGCCAAGTCGCGCGGGCCAATGCGGAGCCAAGCGAGAGGCGGGCGACGCCGAGCGCGGCAAATTCTGCGCGCGAACAGGTAGCGTAGGGTCCGGCGACCAGCGCATTGAACGGCAGCGCGGTGGCCTTTACCAAGCGGCCCAGATCCTCCATCGAGGGCGGTGCGGGCACATAGACGGCATCGGCACCGGCGGTTTCGAAGGACTGGATGCGGGCAATTGCCGTCTTGGTATCGTACTGGCCGGTCAGGATACCATCGGCGCGGGCCACCAGAACGAAATCCCCCGGCAAGGCGCGTGCAGCCGCAGCGGCCGCACGGATGCGTTCCGCGGCAAGCGCCGCCTCATAGGGGGCGTCGCCGGGCAGCGCGGTGTCTTCGATACAGATCCCGGCAAGGCCGATCTCTGCCGCGAGCCGAACGGTTTCCGCGCAGGTTTCGGGCGCTTCGCCAAAGCCGTTTTCGAAATCCCCCGAGACCGGTACATCGACGGCGGCAACCAGATCCTGCGCATGGGTCAGAGCCTCGTCCCGGGTGATGGTGCCCATGTCGGGCCGTCCAAGGGTAAAGGCGTGCGCCGCAGAGGAGGTCGCGATGGCGCGTGCCCCCATGGCCACCAGCATCTTGGCCGATCCCGCGTCCCATGCGTTTGCAAGGATGAAAGGATCGCCCGGGCGATGCATCTGGCGAAAGCTGTCAGGCATCGGCGTGGGCCTTGGCATCGGCAAAGGCGCAAAGTGTGCGCAGCGCCTCGGCAAGGCGGTTGTCCTCGACTGTGAGCGCTACGCGGATATGTCCGGCGGCAGAGCGGCCAAAGCTTTCGCCCGGCATGACGGCGATCAGGTGTTCATCCAGCAAGGCTTCGGCGAAGTCGCGGCCCGAGAGGCCCGTCGCACGGATGTCGAGCATGACGTACATGGCACCGTCCGCAGGCAGCGCGGTGACGGTGTTCTGTTCGGCGACGATTTTCATCGCCAGATCACGGCGACGGCGGAAGGGTGCGGCGATTTTTTCTTCCAGTTCAGGGCCTTGCTGAAGCGCAAAGAGCGCGCCGTCCTGAATATAGCCGGGCACGCCGTAGGTTGTTGCCGTGGCAAGGTCGATCAGTCGCGAGATGGCGGTTTCAGGTCCGACGATCCAGCCGACACGTGACCCGGTCATGGCGTGGCTTTTCGACATGGAGCCGATCTGAAGCGTGCGTTCTGCCATGCCCGGCAAGGCGCGCGGACCGAGGTGTTCACCGTTCCAGACCTGCGTGTCATAGACCTCGTCCGAGATCAGCCAGAGATCGTTGTCGATGCTGGCCTGCGCGATCTCTTCGATGGTGGCACGGGGATAGACGACCCCGGTGGGATTGTTCGGCGTGTTGATGAGCAGGCTGCGGGCCTTGTGCTGTCGCGCAGCCTCGGCGATGGCCTGAGCTTCGGGGAGAAAGGCGCGGGCGGCTTCGGTCCGGACGGGAACGGCCTTGCCTGATGCGGCGCGGATCGTGCCGGGGTAGGTGGCGTAATAGGGATCGATATAAAGCGCCGCGTCACCCGGAGTCAGAACCGCCATGTGCGCTGCAAAAAGGGCGGCCTGTCCGCCCGGGGTGATCAGCACGTTTTCCGGCGAGGTCGGCACGCCGGATTGCGCGGTTACCCGGTCGGCCACGGCCTTGCGCAGCCCCGAAACACCAGGAACCATGGCATAACCGGTATGGCCGCCGGTCGCCGCCGCATGGATCGCGTCGAGGATGGACGTGTCCGTACCGATGTCATGTTCGCCGATGGTCAGTTCGGTGACCGGCTGTCCGGCGGCGGCCATGGCGCGGGCGCGGTAGAACACCTCCCACCCGTCAGAGCCACCTTCGTTGAGGGTTGAGATGCGGGTCGAGAGCTGGGGCATGTGGTTGTCCTTTCTTGCAAAACTCTTGCCAGAGCCGCCGGGGCGCGGCAACCCGCTTCTCCGCCTGTTAAGTCGGGGTTCGGAAGTGTTAACGAAATCAATTGGTTGCGCCCGCAGGCTGGATTGACCCAGCGAACGGTCGGACGTATGGTCTGTGACATGCTGGACGAGGTACGGCAAGCGGCCCCCGGGGTGACCCCTTGGGGCCGTTTTTCGTGCCCTGCCACCTTGGAGGGGCAACCTACAGGCAAAAAAGGTGTCGAGCATGAGCAGTGCAGAGCAGAAAACAGAAGAACAGCGCATCCTCATCATCGCCAACGAGCGGTGTGAACGACTGCGCAGACAACGTGACCGGGCAACGGAAACGATTGCGGAACTCGTCGACCAGATCGGCGAGCTGCAGGACAGGGCCAAGAAAGGGGACATCGCGAAGAAGTCCGAGGCGAGTGGCGCCTTGGGCGAGTTGAGATACTGGCTGCGCGCAGCCCGGGAAACGGAGTTGGAACTTGAAGAAATCATCCGAAAGGAAGAGGGAATCTGTGACGTCTACGGCGTCGACCTCGAAGCGGCCCGACTTGCGATCGGGTGCCGTCTGGATAGCCTCCGCGCCTGCTGTGCTGAAGGACAGGTTCCTGAATGACATGACCCCGGGGGAGCGCCTTGCGCTCCCCTATCTTTTTGAATTCTGGGCGCATCCGCACCAGTTGCCGCCAGAGGGCGATTGGCGGACCTGGGTGATCCTGGGCGGGCGGGGTGCGGGCAAGACGCGCGCTGGGTCGGAATGGGTGCGGGCACAGGTCGAAGGTCCGAAACCGCTGGACCGGGGCAGGTGCCGGCGGATCGCGCTGATCGGCGAAACCTATGACCAGGCGCGTGAGGTGATGATCCAGGGAGACAGCGGGATCATGGCCTGTACGCCACCGGACAGAAAGCCGAGGTTCATCCAGTCGCGCCGCACTCTGATCTGGCCAAATGGCGCCGAGGCGACGATTTTTTCCGCGCAGGATCCCGAAGCGCTGCGGGGGCCTCAGTTCGATGGCGCCTGGGCGGACGAACTGGCGAAATGGAAAAAAGCGCGGGACGTCTGGGACATGTTGCAGTTTGGTCTGCGGCTGGGGTCGTCGCCGCGAGTTTGCGTCACGACCACGCCGCGCAATGTGGATGTACTGAAGGAGCTGCTGGAGCTTTCGTCCACCGTTTCGACCCACGCCAAAACCGAGGCGAACCGGGCGCATCTTGCGGCCTCGTTCCTCGAAGAAGTCCGCGCGCGGTACGCCGGGCAATCGTTGGGGTTGCAAGAGCTGGACGGCATCCTGCTGGATCAGGTGGACGGGGCGCTGTGGACACGTGAGATCCTTGACGGGGCGCGGGCGGGGCGGCAGCCCGATCTGGACCGGATCGTGGTAGCAGTGGATCCGCCTGCCGGATCCGGGCCGCGCGCCGACGCTTGCGGTATCGTGGTCGCGGGCATCGTCGAAGCCGAGGATCCGCGGGACCGGCGGGCCTATGTTCTGGAGGATGCCTCGGTTCAGGGGCTGTCGCCTACCGGATGGGCCGAGGCGGCAATCGATGCGGCCCGTCGATGGGAGGCAGATCGCATCGTGGGCGAGGTCAATCAGGGCGGCGATATGGTGGAAACGACCTTGCGGCAGATTGATCCCTACGTGGCCTTCAAGGCGGTGCACGCGACGCGCGGCAAATCCGTGCGGGCAGAACCGGTGGCGGCGCTTTACGAACAGGGTCGGGTGAAACATGCGCGCGGGCTGGACGAGGTCGAGGCGCAGATGTGCCTGATGACGTCGCAGGGGTTTGAAGGCGCGGGCAGCCCTGACCGGGTGGATGCGCTGGTCTGGGCGTTGACCGAACTGATGCTGGACCGGCCTGCGGTGCGGCGTGTGCCGCAGGTGCGCGTCTTGTGAGCCCGGTCACGCGGCGCGCCGGGGCATGGCCGGCGCGCCGCGCGGTGGTGTTGCGCAAGGGCCGGACGGTGGTGTGACACGGTTTTAAGGCGCCGGGCCTAGTGTCCTTCACGAGACACGGAGGTGGGCAACCTTCGGAACGATCTGAAAACGAAACTCTCTGCGGCGGGCGGGCCGGTGGCCCCGCGCGGACGGGACGGGTGCGGGCCGCTGGGCCGGATGGGAACAAGGAGCGACTTGGCATGGTATTCGATTTTCTGCGGCGGGGCGGACAGGATGCGGGGGCGCAGACCGCGCCCGAGGCCAAGGCCTCGGCCACCGGTCGGCTGGTGGCGCATCTGAATGGCGGTCGCGTGGCGTGGAGCCCGCGGGACACGGTATCGCTGACCAAGCAGGCCTTTGCCGGGAACCCGGTCGGGTTTCGTGCGGTCAAGCTGATCGCCGAGGCGGCGGCGGCGCTGCCGCTGGTTTTGCAGGACAATGCGACGCGCTATGCCGAGCATCCGATCCTGAAACTGGTGGCGGCTCCGAACCCTGGCCAGGGCCGCGCCGAACTGTTCGAGGCGCTGTACGGTCAACTTTTGCTGTCCGGGGACGGTTATGTCGAGGCCGTGGCGGGCGAAAGCGGGCTGCCTTTCGAGTTGCACGTCTTGCGCAGTGACCGGATGAGCGTGGTGCCGGGGGCGGATGGCTGGCCCGTGGCCTATGAATATGCGGTGGGCGGGCGCAAACATCGGTTTGGCGTGACGGGCAGTGTGACCCCGGTCTGTCACATCAAGGCCTTTCACCCGCAAGATGACCACTATGGCCTGTCGCCTTTGCAGGCAGCAGCGCAGGCGGTGGATGTGCACAATGCCGCGTCACGCTGGTCCAAGGGGCTGTTGGACAATGCTGCGCGTCCATCAGGAGCCATCGTCTGGACCGGGGCCGATGGCCAGGGGCAACTGAGCCCGGAACAGTTCGACCGGCTTCAGGCAGAGATGGAGATGCATCATCAAGGGGCCCGGAATGCGGGCCGTCCGATGCTGCTGGAAGGAGGACTGGACTGGAAGCCGATGGGGTTTTCGCCCTCGGACATGGAGTTCCAGAAGACCAAGGAATCCGCCGCGCGCGAGATCGCGGTGGCATTCGGAGTCCCGCCCATGATGCTGGGGATCCCCGGCGAGGCGACCTACGCCAATTATGCCGAGGCGCACCGCGCCTTTTATCGGCAGACGGTTTTGCCTCTGGCGACCAAGGTCACGAACAGCGTTGGCCGCTGGCTGTCGAACTGGATCGGCGAGGAGGTGGTTCTGGGGCCGGATCTTGACCAAGTGCCCGCCCTTGCCGCCGAGCGTGATGCCCAGTGGAACCGCGTTGCGCAGGCCGATTTCCTGACCCCGGTGGAAAAGCGCCGGATGCTGGGACTGCCGGCCGAGATGGAGGAGCAGAGCGGTGACTGAGTTGCGATCGCGGCACGAGTCCTTTGCCTGTGCGCCGGGCCTGCGTCTGGAGGCGCATGAACGGGTCAGCAAGTTGCAATTCGATGCGCTGACCGACCGGTTCCAGCGGCTTGAAACGCTGATGGAACGCTTGGAACGGCGATTGTGGCTGACGGTCTACGGGGTGGCCGCGGCGATCCTTGCAGATGTCTTTCAGGGGTTGCTGTCCGCGGCGCCCTGACCGGGACCGTTTTGCGAACAGGCCGCAGGGCTTTGCCGGCGGAAACCCGGATCCAAGGAAAGGAATGTAGGATGGAGCTTGAACACAAGTTCAGCCGCTTTGACGCGGATGTGACGGTCGATGGACGGCGGATCGAAGGCTATGCCTCGTTGTTCGGTGCCTGCGATCAGGGCGGCGATGTGGTTGCGAAAGGAGCCTATGCCCGGTCGCTACAGCGGCTGACCGAAGAGGGGCGCGCGGTCAAGATGCTGTGGCAGCATGACCCGGCGCAACCGATCGGCATCTGGGACGAGGTGCGCGAAGACGAGCGCGGCCTCTACGTCAAAGGCCGTCTGCTGGACAGTGTCGAAAAGGGCCGCGAGGCGGCGGCGCTGATCGAGGCCGGTGCGATCGACGGGCTGTCGATCGGGTACCGGACGCTGAAGGCGGCAAAGAACGACAAGGGCCATCGTGTCCTGACGGAACTGGAGCTTTGGGAGGTGTCACTGGTGACCTTTCCGATGCTGCCCAGTGCGCGGGTGGCGTCCAAGGGGGAAACCCCGGACGACACCGCCCTGCGTGACCTGGCGGAGGCCCTTGAGGCCATGCGCCACAACCTGGCGGGCGGCTGACGCGCGCCACTCATGAGGGAACCAAGGATGAGCGAAACCGAGACCAAGTCTCGGACCGGGGAAGATCTGTCTCCGGTCGCCCGGGTGAGTGCCGCGATGGCGGGACTGATCGGGGACTACAAGGCCCTTCAGGCCACCCTTGAAGAGAAGCTTCAGAAACAGGAAGAGCGACTGACGATGCTGGATCACAAGACCGCGCAAGCGAACCGTCCGGTGCTTTCGACCCGGACCGAGGTCGAAGCCCCCCACCAGAAGGCCTTTGACGCCTACCTTCGCACCGGCGATGACGACGCCCTGCGCGGGATCGAGCTGGAAGGCAAGGCCATGTCCACGGCGATCAACTCGGACGGCGGATTCCTGGTGGATCCGCAGACCGCGGACATCATCAAGTCCAAGCTGGATTCGAAGGTGTCGATCCGCGCCATTTCCAACGTCGTGAACGTGGACGCCTCGTCGTTCGACGTGCTGATCGACCTGAATGACACCGGCGCGGGCTGGGCCAACGAAACCTCGGCCACCGCCGAGACAGGCACGCCCACCATCGAACGCATCTCGATCCCGCTGTTCGAACTGAACGCCATGCCGAAGGTGTCGCAGCGCCTTCTGGACGACTCGGCCTTTGACGTCGAAGGCTGGCTGGCGTCGCGGATCGCTGACAAGTTCGTGCGTGCCGAGGCGTCTGCCTTTGTCAACGGCGATGGTGTCGACAAACCGACCGGTTTTCTGACCCATGCGACCGTCGACAATGACGTGTGGAGCTGGGGATCGCTGGGCTATGTGCCTTCGGGGGCTGCCAGCGATCTGGGGGACGGCGATTTCCTGATCGACCTGACCTACGCGCTGGACGCGCGCTATCGTCCGAACGCGAGCTTCGTCATGAACTCCAAGACCGCTGCGGCAATCCGCAAGCTGAAGGACAATGATGGCCGCCACCTGTGGACCGATGGTCTTGCGGCTGGCGAACCGTCGCGCCTGCTGGGCTATCCCGTCCTTATTGTCGAGGACATGCCCGACGTTGCTGCGGATGCCTTCCCGGTGGCCTTCGGCGATTTCGGCGCTGGCTACACCGTGGCCGAACGTCCGGACCTGCGTGTTCTGCGCGATCCCTTCAGCGCCAAGCCGCATGTCCTGTTCTACGCCTCCAAGCGCGTGGGCGGCGACGTGAGCGATTTTGCCGCGATCAAGCTGGCCCGTATCGCCGTCAGCTGACCCCGGCCATGAGATGGGAGGCGGGCCGCGTGGTCCGTCTCTCTGAGGGCGCGCGCCTGTTCATGTTGTCCAGCTACCCCTCCGCCCGTGCAGCCTGGGCGGCGCGCGCCCGACCGCCTGGCGGACAAGGGATGGTCGAGGAATTCGGAGAAGAAACATGATGTTGGTGGAAGAAACCCTGGTATCGGATGCGGTTCTGCCGGTTGATGCCCTCAAGGATCACCTGCTGATCGGCAGCGGTTTTGCCGAAGGCGACTTGCAGGATCCGGTTCTGGTCTCGTTTTTGCGCGCCGCCCTTGCAGCAATCGAGGGGCGGACTAGCAAGGCGCTGATCGCCCGCGGGTTCCTGATGACAATCGACGATTGGGCTTCGCGGAGCGAACAGAAGCTGCCCGTAGCCCCGGTTCAATCGGTCAACGAGGTCTCGATCATTGACGCCTATGGTGTCGCAACCCGGCTGGATCCGTCGACTTATCGTTTGCAGAAGGATGCATTTGCGGCGCGGCTCCGTCCAATGTCGACCCTGCTGCCTTCGGTTCCAACCGGCGGATCGGTCGAAATCAGGTTCGACGCGGGCTATGGTGCCAGTTTCGAAGCCGTCCCCGAGGATCTGAAACAAGCGGTCCTGATGCTGGCGTCGCATTACTACGAATACCGGGCCGACACCGCGCTGGGACAGGGCTGTATGCCCTTTGGTGTTACCAGTTTGATCGCCCGTTATCGACCCGTGCGCATGGGGCTGGGCGCATGAGGCGGGTTTTGAACCGACGTCTAGAGCTGGAAGCCCCTGACCGGGTGAGCGATGGGGCTGGCGGATTTCAAGAGGTCTGGGTCGCGCTGGGCACGCTTTGGGCCAGCGTCAAGCCGCGAACCGGGCGACTGACCAATGGCGAAACCGGCGCGGTTTCGGTTGGCGGATTCAAGATCGTGACGCGCGGCGCCCCGCAAGGGCACAGCAGCCGCCCCGAGCCGGGGCAGAGGTTTCGGATGGGCACGCGGGTCTTTCGGATCGAAGCCGTAACCGAAGAAGAGCCCGGTGGCCTCTACCTGATTTGCCAATGCCAAGAGGAGGTCGCGCCATGAGCTACGGAGTTTCTGCGGCCTTGCAGGCGGCGGTTTATGCCCGGTTGCAGGCCAATTCAGCGCTGGGCGCGATCGTGGGCGGGAACATATACGATGCTTTGCCGACCGGGGCCGTTCCGCCGATCTACGTCGCCCTGGGGCCAGAGAAGGCGCGCGACGCCAGCGATACGGGCGGCAATGGCGCCTGGCACGAGTTCATTGTTTCGGTGGTTACCGCGAATGCGGGGTTTCAAACCGCCAAGGAAGCTGCGGCCGCTGTCAGCGACGCGCTGCATGGCGCGGATCTGACACTCAGCCGTGGCGTCTTGGTGGGCCTTTGGTTCCAGAAGGCCAAGGCCGGACGCGAAAGCCGCGGGTTGCGGCGGATCGATCTGAGTTTTCGCGCAAGGGTCGAAGACAACGGGGCGCCCTGATCGGGGCCCGGACTGAAATGACATTTTCGCAGGAGTGAAAGCAATGGCGGCACAGAACGGTAAGGACCTTCTGATCAAGGTGGACGTGGGTGGCACGTTCGAAACATTGGCAGGACTGCGCGCGACGCGCATCAGCTTTAACGCCGAACAGGTCGACGTAACTACGTTGGAATCCACGGGTGGCTGGCGTGAGCTACTGGCGGGAGCAGGCGTCAAATCGGCCAGCCTGAGCGGCTCTGGTGTGTTCAAGGATGGCGCAACGGATGAACGCGCGCGACAGATCTTTTTTGACGGCCAGACACCGGATTTTCAGGTCATCATCCCGGATTTCGGCACCGTCGAAGGCGCGTTTCAGGTGACTGGCATCGAATATGCGGGGTCGCACAATGGCGAGGCCACCTATGAACTTTCTCTGGCCTCGGCAGGTGCCCTGAGCTTCACGGCGGTCTGACGATGGGCAATCCGTGGCGGGGGGATGTGGTTCTGGTCATAGATGGCCAGAGCCGCGAGATGCGGCTGACGCTGGGAGCTTTGGCCGAACTCGAAGCAGGGTTGGACAGCGGTTCGCTGGTCGAACTTGTCCAACGGTTCGAAACCGGTGGCTTTAGCACGCGGGACGTGCTGGCCCTGATCGTTGCGGGTTTGCGCGGCGGTGGCTGGACGGGCCGAGCGTCGGATCTTTTGGCCTCCGATATCGAAGGCGGTCCCATGGCGGCGGCGCGCGCGGCCGCAGAGCTCTTGGCGCGGGCCTTCATGTTGCCGGAGAGCAGTGATGGCAGGGTTTGACTGGCCTTCATTGATGCGCGCCGGAATGCGGGGGCTTGGGCTCAAACCTTGGGAATTCTGGGCGCTGACCCCGGCCGAATTGCAACTGATGCTGGGCGAAGGTGGTGGTTCTAAACCAATGGACCACGGTCGATTGACCGAACTGATGGCTGCCTTTCCCGACGACACGCGAGGTGACGGAACATGAGTGACATGATCGACGATCTTGAAGTGCAGGTTGATGCACTGGAGACCTCTCTGGGCGGCGCGATCGGCATGGCGGCACAGTTCGACGCCGAATTGAAGCGGATCCACGAGACATTTTCCGCCACCGGTCGCGGCGCTGCCAAGTTGGAAGCCACCCTGAGTCGCGGCGTGGCCAAGGCAATCGACGGAGTTGTGTTGGATGGGATGAAACTGTCCGACGCGCTGAAGACCGTCGCACAGTCCATGATCGACGCGGCTTGGAAAGCGGCTGTCGCTCCGGTGGCCAATCATGTGGGCGGGCTGTTGTCGTCCGCGGTTTCAGGAATGTTCGGTGGATATGCGCCGTTTGCGGACGGCGCCGGGTTTGCACAGGGGCGCGTGATGCCTTTTGCCAATGGCGGCGTTGTCAACAGTCCGACATTTTTCCCGATGCGCGGCGGAACCGGGCTTATGGGCGAAGCCGGGCCAGAAGCGATCATGCCGCTGACCCGGGGCGCGGACGGCAAATTGGGTGTCCGCGCCCAGGGCGGCGGACAGGCGCCGGTGTCGATTGTCATGAACATTTCGACCCCGGATGCGGCGAGTTTTCAGCGCAGCCAAAGCCAGATCGCAGCCCGCATGAGTCAGGCGCTGAGCCGTGGCGCACGAAACCGCTGAGGAGGAAGACATGAGTTTCCACGAAGTGAGATTTCCAACCGACCTGAGCTTTGGTTCGGTTGGAGGTCCTGAGCGGCGGACGGATATCGTGACGCTGACTTCGGGCTTTGAAGAACGCAACACACCTTGGGCGCATTCGCGGCGCCGGTACGATGCGGGACTGGGTTTGCGGTCTCTGGATGACCTTGCCGAATTGATTGCGTTTTTCGAGGCGCGCCAAGGGCAACTGTTTGGGTTTCGCTGGAAGGACTGGGCAGACTTCAAGTCCTGCGCACCATCGCAGACGCCTTCCTCTGCGGATCAGCTGATTGGCACCGGTGATGGGGCAACGCAAGCTTTTCAACTGACCAAGACCTATTCCTCGGGAGGGGCAAACTATGCGCGTCCGGTGACAAAGCCGGTGGTCGGGACGGTCCTGATCGAGGTGGACGGGATTGGTTTGACCGAAGGGGCTGGTTTCTCGGTGGATGAGGCCACTGGTATTGTGACCTTGGAGACAGCACCCGGCGTCGGACAGGATGTTCGGGCAGGATTCGTTTTTGATGTGCCGGTGCGGTTCGACACGGACCGCATCCATGTCAGTGCGAGCGCCTTCAATGCGGGGCAAGTGCCGGACGTGCCTGTTGTGGAGGTCCGGGTCTGATGGGGGCGGCGGAACTTGACACGCATCTGCAAGCTGGCCTGACCACGGTCGCCCGAGCTTGGGCCTTGACGCGGAAAGACGGACAGCGGTTGGGGTTCACCGACCACGATCGGGACTTGAGCTTTGACGGTCTGGTGTTTCGGGCCGATAGCGGTTTGTCAGCCCGGGCATTGAGCCAAGCCACGGGTCTATCGGTCGACAATACCGAAGCCATGGGAGCCCTCAGCGCAAATGCGATCAGTGAGTTGGACATTGCGGCGGGACGCTATGATGGTGCCGAAGTCGTCGCTTGGCTGGTGAATTGGGCGGATGTTTCCGCCCGCCGCATCCTGTTTCGCGGAACCATCGGTGAAATTCGCCGGGGCGATGGCGCTTTTCACGCAGAGTTGCGCGGACTGACCGAGGCGCTGAACCGTCCTGTTGGGCGTGTCTATCAACGCCCGTGTACTGCGGTTCTTGGAGATCGTGATTGTGGCTTCGACCTGTTGGCGGGAGGCTACGTTCACGAGGGGGCGCTGGTTTCCGTGGAGGACAACCGGGCATTTCTGGTGGGCGCGCTTGCCGGTTTTGCAACAGGTTGGTTCCAACGCGGCAAGCTCGAACTGCTGAGCGGTGCCGGGCAGGGAATTGCGGCCGCAATCAAGCAAGACTTTCAGCGAAGCGATGGCGCGCGGGTTATCGAGGTTTGGGAACCGCTCCGCGTGGCCATTGAAGCGGGCGACCAAGTTCGACTGACCGCCGGTTGTGACAAGCGGTTCGGAACCTGCCGCCTGAAATTTGGCAACCAGCTGAATTTTCGCGGGTTCCCCGATCTGCCCGAAGAGGATTGGATCACGGTTCATCCCAGCTATGCCAAACGCCTGAATGGAGGGAGCCGCAGATGACAAGGGTGGTCGCGGCGGCACGAGGCTGGATTGGCACGCCGTATGTTCATCAAGCGTCGTGTAAAGGCGCAGGTTGCGATTGTCTTGGCTTGTTGCGCGGTGTCTGGCGGGAATTGATCGGTGACGAGCCCGAACGGGTGCCCGCCTATAGTATGGACTGGTCGGAACCGCAGGGCGATGAACGCCTGTGGCGGGCGGCCATGCGCAACCTGACACCCAAGCCGTCCGAGGACGCCAAGGCCGGGGATGTCCTGTTGTTCCGCATGCGGGACGGGGCGATTGCGAAACATGTGGGGCTTCAGGCGGAGACAGGTCCCGAGGCCAGTTTCATCCATGCCTATTCCGGGCACGGCGTGATCGAGAGCCCGCTGAGCGGGCCGTGGGCGCGGCGCATCGTGGCCCGTTTTGCCCTACCAACGGAGACTGAGTGATGGCGACGATCCTTCTTTCTGCCGCGGGTGCGGCTATCGGCAGTTCGATCGGCGGGTCTGTTCTGGGCCTGTCAATGACGGCTGTTGGCCGCTTTATTGGTGCGTCCATCGGTCGAACGCTGGATCAGCGATTGCTTGGGGCCGGATCCGAAGCCGTCGAGACGGGCAAGATCGACCGTTTCCGGCTGACGGGGGCCGGCGAGGGTGCCCCGGTTGCACAGGTCTTTGGCCGCATGCGTGTGGGCGGGCATGTGATCTGGGCCACCGAGTTCAAGGAACGGGTCAAGGAGTCCGGCGGTTCAGGCAAGGGAGCCCCGGTTCAGCCAACCGTGCGAGAGTTCAGCTATTCCGTGAGCCTTGCTCTGGCGCTGTGCGAGGGAGAGATCACCTCGGTCAACCGGGTTTGGGCGGATGGCGCGGAAATCGCCGTGTCCGAATTGAACATGCGGGTGTATTCCGGGACGCAGGATCAACTGCCAGACCCCAAGATCGAAGCCGTTGAAGGCCCGGGGACTGTGCCAGCCTATCGCGGGACGGCCTATGTCGTCATCGAAGACCTTTCGTTGTCGCGGTTCGGCAATCGTGTGCCGCAATTCAGTTTTGAAGTCACCCGCCCGGATTTGTCGGAAGGCGAGGTGCCGGACTTGGTGAGAGGGGTCGCTATGATCCCTGGAACCGGAGAGTATGCACTGGCCACTGAGCCTGTCTACATGGGGTTTGCCGGGGCGACATTGCAGAATCCCTTTGGTGTCGGGGAGGACGGTCAGGCTGTTGCGAATGTCAGTTCGCCTTCTGAGGAACCCGATTTTGTCACCTCATTGAGGCAGCTCACGGATGAAGCCCCGAACTGTGGTGCGGCTTCGTTGATCGTGAGTTGGTTCGGCGACGATTTGCGGTGCGGCAACTGTACGATACGGCCGAAGGTTGAACAGGACACTTTCGAAGCGAAATCCATGCCCTGGAGCGTTGCCGGTATCTCGCGCGATGAAGCCCAGATAGTGCCGTTGCAGGACGGTCGGCCCGTCTATGGCGGAACGCCGGCGGATGCCTCGGTCATACAGGCCATCCAGAAGATGCAGGCCGAGGGATTGGCCGTGATGTATTATCCGTTCATCCTGATGGATCAGATGGCGGGCAATGGCCGGTCCGATCCGTGGACGGGGAGCGCGGATCAACCGGAATTGCCTTGGCGCGGTCGCATCACCCTTGGCGTGGCACCCGGGCAACCGGGATCAACAGACCAAACGGTGGCTGCCGAAGCAGAAGTTGCGAGTTTTTTCGGAACTGCCGCCGCCAGTGATTTTACGTTGTCCGGGGCGTCCGTGTCGTACAACGGTCCCGACGAATGGAGCTATCGGCGCTTTATCCTGCATCAGGCGGCGCTCTGTGCTGTAGCAGGGGGCGTGGCGGCATTCTGCATTGGGTCTGAAATGCGTGGATTGACGCAGATCCGGGGCGCGTCAGGCTTCGCCGCGGTCGAAGCGCTCAAGGCTCTGGCAACAGAGTGCCGCGTCCTGTTGGGGCCCGATGTGAAAATTGGCTATGCAGCCGATTGGTCCGAGTATTTCGGTTACCATCCGCAGGACGGATCCGGTGACCTATACTATCATCTCGATCCGCTTTGGTCACATACCGAGATCGACTTCGTCGGGATCGACAACTACATGCCGCTATCTGATTGGCGTGATGGTGACGCTCATGCCGATGCCGCTTGGGGTGCGATCCATGACTTGGGCTACCTGCGAAGCAATATCGAAGGTGGCGAGGGCTATGACTGGTACTATGCCTCGCAAGCCGATCGGGATGCGCAGGTTCGAACTCCGATCCTGGACGGGGCGCATGGCGAACCATGGGTCTGGCGGTTCAAGGACATTCGGAATTGGTGGGGGCAAGCCCATCACGAACGGGTTGGCGGCGTGCGGCAAGCACAACCAACGACATGGCAACCTGAGTCCAAGCCGATCTGGTTCACCGAACTGGGCTGTGCGGCCCTGGACAAAGCCACGAACGAGCCCAACAAGTTCCTTGATCCGAAATCTTCGGAATCCGATCTGCCGCATTACTCCAGCGGCCTGCGGGACGAGGCGATCCAGCAACAGTACATTAAGGCTCAGCTTGGTTACTGGGGGGAGGCGGAACACAATCCGGTCTCGTCAGTTTACGGTGGGCCGATGCTGGATCTCGAGCGGTGTTTTGTCTGGGCATGGGACGCGCGGCCGTATCCCTGGTTCCCGGCGAACGACGACTTGTGGTCGGACGGTCCGAACTATCGCAGCGGACATTGGCTGAATGGCCGGATTTCCGGCCGCAGCCTTGCCTCGGTCGTCGAGGAAATCTGCACCCGTGTTGGTTTGACAGAGATCGACACCAGCCGTCTACACGGGTTCGCGCGGGGTTACGCCGTTTCACAAGTAACCGACGCCCGGCGCGCCTTGCAGCCCTTGATGCTGGCCCATGGCTTCGATGCTGTCGAACGCGATGGCGTTCTGGAATTCCGGATGCGGCGAGGGCAAGGCCCGGTCGATCTGTCACGCGAAGACCTTGCCATCAGCGAGGAGATCGAGGGGGACGTGCTGGAAATCCGCGCAAGTGAAGCCGAGATGGCCGGACGGGTGCGGGTCCAGTTCGTTTTGGCCGATGCAGATCATCAAGTCGCTTCGGAGGAGGCGATCCTGCCCGATGACGCCACACATGCCGTTTCCGAAACGGACCTGCCGCTGGCCATGACCCGAAGCGAAGGGAGGCAGACGGCCGAGCGTTGGCTGGCCGAGGCGCGGGTTGCACGGGACAGTTTGCGTTTTGCCTTGCCTCCGTCAAAACTCGCGCTGGGCGCGGGGGATGTTGTGCGACTGCCCTCGCAAAGCGGGCCGATCCTTGCGCGAGTGGACAAGGTGGAGGTCATGGAACATCAGGTTGTCGATGCGGTGCGTATCGAACCGGATGTGTTCACGCCCTCACGGATGCCAGAGGAGAGCGCTCCGATCCGGACCTTTTCGCCCGCAGTACCTGTGACACCCGTCTTTCTGGATCTTCCGCTGATGAGCGGGGACGAAGTGCCCCATGCGCCGCACATTGCGCTGACCGGCGTACCATGGCCCGGGGCGGTTGCCGTTTACGATGCGGCACAGGACTCGGATTATGCGTTGAACGATGTCATTGCCCGCCAGTCGGTCATTGGCCTGACCGAAACCGTCTTGCCCGCCGCGCGGCCCGGTGTGATCGACCGGGGCGCTGGGCTGAACGTTCGTTTGGCCAGCGGAACGCTTCAGTCGATCAGCGACGCGGGGCTCCTGTCAGGTGCGAACCTGATGGCGATCGGTGACGGCTCGCCCGGAAATTGGGAGTTGTTTCAGTTCAGGGATGCTGATCTGGTTTCCGAGGGAGTCTGGCGTCTGTCTCACCGCTTGCGGGGGCAGGCGGGCAGTGACGGCCTGATGCCAGAGGTCTGGCCGGTGGGATCCTGGGTGGTCCTTCTGGATGGGGCGCCTGCCCAGATCGGTCTGAAGGCGCTGCACCGGGGGCTGGAGCGGCATTTCAGGATCGGACCCGCTGGCAAGACCTATGATCATCCGGCCTATGAACATCTCAGTCACGCCTTCGACGGCAATGGTTTGCGACCTTACCGACCGGCCCACCTGCGCGCCGAACCGATGGGAGGGTACAGCGACGAAGGCGGCGGTCTGTTGATCAATTGGGTGCGCCGGACGCGGATCGAAGGCGATGCCTGGGGACGCAGCGAGGTCCCACTTGGCGAAGAGCGCGAGGCCTATCTGGTCACGGTCCGCCAAGGCGATACGGTTGTGCGTGAGGAAACGGTTCTTGCGCCGGTCTGGGTTTATGGTGCGGGTGCACAGGCCGAGGACGGGTTGAACGGAGCCTTTACCCTGTCGGTGGCGCAGGTTTCGGAACGCTACGGGCCGGGTCTTGCGGCCGTTCTGGAGCTGTCGGCGTGAAGCCGGTGCTGCCCGGCGACGTCAGCGCGGCGGCGCGGGCCTTGTTGCCCGTGCCGCCGGACGCTCGACCTGCATTGGCGCGGCGGCTGATCGAGGCCGCCAGTGCCGCCGATGCGCATTGTCGCCAGACCGGGCGCGCCCATGCGCGCTGGGGCAACGGGACGTTGATGGCGGCAGCCTTTGGCTGGCCGCAAGGGCGGGAAGTCTGCTTTGAAGATTCGGACTTTCTGCATTGTCAGATCACGGTGATGGCGGCGCTGCGAGAGCGGGGTCAACCAGAGGCGCAGGAAATACAGCGTATGGCGGCGGGATCGAGGTCCAGCCGTTTGGGGGCGATGCTGTCGCCACTTTCCTCGCAATAGCCAAATGTGCCACTGTCGATCCGGTCCCTTGCGGCCCTAAGAGCGCGCCGCAAGGCATCTCGGCGGGCCTGCGTGGCCTTGGCCATGGATTGGTTCAATAGGGCGTCCTGCCGTGACAGGCGCCCGACGGCCTGTTGGTCAAGCTGAACGGTCGATTGTCCCTCTCGACCAAGGGCGTCTTCGTCGTCCAGTTCAATCAGCCGGACGGCGATTTGCCTGCGGAATCGGGCAATTTCGGACTCATCCATGTCGGTCATTCACCTCATCACGGATTTGCGTTTCGATCCGGTGACCCTATCTGATAGGGTCACGGCGTCAAAGGAGGACAGCCATGGCCGAAACGCGCGCACATCTGGCGGAATTGGACCCTGTCTGGGCCCGCATCCGAAGCGAAGCTGAAAAGGCGGTGATCGACGAACCGCTGTTGGGCGGCTTGGTGCACTATTCGATCCTGCACCATCCCTCGATAGACAGGGCGCTGAGCTACCGGATTTCGTTGAAGCTTGCCAATCCCGAGATGTCGGAGCAGATCCTGCGCGAAATCTGTGACGAGGCCTATGGCGCGGCTCCGGAACTGGCGCTGGATGCACGTGCGGATATTACCGCCACCTACGAACGCGATCCCGCCTGCCACCGCTTTCTGCAACCGCTGTTGTTCTTCAAGGGGTTTCAGGCAGTACAGGCGCACCGGGTGGCACATTGGCTGTGGACAGAGGGCCGCCGGGATCTGGCCTATTTCTTCCAGATGCGATCGTCCGAGGTTTTCGGCATCGACATCCATCCGGCGGCGCGCATCGGCAAAGGTATCATGATCGACCACGCGCATTCCATCGTTATTGGTGAAACGGCGGTTGTGGGCGACAATGTGTCGATGCTGCATTCGGTGACGCTGGGCGGGACCGGCAAGGAGGAAGAAGACCGTCACCCGAAGATCGGCAACGGGGTTCTGATCGGGGCCGGGGCGAAGGTTCTGGGCAATATCAAGGTGGGCGACTGCTCGCGGATTGCCGCCGGGTCGGTGGTCTTGCAGGAGGTGCCGCGCTGCAAGACGGTGGCTGGCGTGCCCGCCAAGGTGGTGGGCGAGGCGGGCTGTTCGCAACCGGCGGTCAGCATGGATCAGCTGCTGCGGCAGAGCTGAGGTTCTTGCCGGTTTGATTGAGCGGAGGCGCGCCCTTGGGGCGCGCCGCTTTTGGTTTCGGGGCAGGGGCGCTGCCCCTCTGCCGCTGGCGCGGCATTCACCCCGGGATATTTCGAGACAGAAGAAAGGCCGGTCAGGCCAGCAGGGCGATCGGGTTTTCCAGCCCCTGCACGATGGCTTGCAACAGTTCCGCGCCGAGGGCGCCGTCGATGACCCGGTGATCCACAGAGAGCGTCACCGACATGACTGTGGCGACCGTCAGACTGCCGTCGTCGGCCACGACCGGTTTCCGGACCCCGGCACCTACGGCGAGGATGGCCCCGTGCGGCGGGTTGATGACCGCGTCGAAATTATCGATGCCGAACATGCCCAGATTGGAGATGGCAAAGCTGCCGCCCTGGTATTCATGGGGGGCGAGTTTGCGGTCACGGGCGCGGGCCGCCAGATCCTTCATTTCCGCGGAGAGGGTCGAAAGCGTCTTTTGCTGGGCATCCCTGAGGACGGGCGTGAAGAGCCCGCCTTCGATGGCGACCGCCACCGCCACGTCGGACGGGGTGAGTTGCAGGATCCGGTCGCCGGCCCAGACCGCATTGGCGGCGGGCACCTCTTGCAGCGCCTGCGCACAGGCCTTGATGATGAAATCATTGACCGAAAGTTTCACACCGCGCGAGGCCAGTTGGTCGTTCAACTGTTTGCGGAAAGCCATGAGGGCGTCGAGGCGAATGTCCCGGCGCAGGTAGAAATGCGGGATGGTTTGCTTGGCCTCACTCAGGCGGGCGGCGATGGTGCGTCGCATGCCATCAAGCGGCACCTCGGTATGCGGACGGTCGGCGTAGGTCTTGAGCACGGCATCGGCGCTGGCAGGCTGTTGCGGGCCGGTTTGTGCGGGCGCCGTCGGGGTCGGGGACGGGGGTGAAACCGGTGCTGTGCCCTGTTCTGCCGGGGGGACGCTGACCTGTTCGACATCCGCCTTGACGATGCGTCCGCGCGGGCCGCTGCCGGCGATCTGCGCCAGGTCCAGCCCTTTCTGAGCGGCGATGCGGCGGGCAAGGGGAGAGGCAAAGACGCGGTTGCCGTCGTTGCGCGGGGCCGGCGGCGCTTCGGCCGGTTCTCTGGGCGTGCCTTCTCCGGTGGCCGGGGCCGGCGTTTGGGGCGCGCTGGCCGTGGGCTGAGTAATATCCTCGGCGTTTTCGCCGTCTTCGAGCAGGACGGCGATGGGGGTGTTGACCCTGACCTCTGCCGTGCCTTCGGGAACGAGGATCCGGCCCATGGTGCCTTCGTCGACGGCTTCGAATTCCATCGTGGCCTTGTCGGTTTCGATCTCGGCGATCACGTCACCGGCCGAGACCGTGTCACCTTCTTTGACCAGCCATTTGGCCAGTGTGCCCTCTTCCATCGTTGGGGACAGGGCGGGCATGAGGATTTCTGTGGGCATCGGGCCGTCCTCTCTTACTGGTCTGTTCGGCTATGGGGCGCGGTAGCAAAGGCCATGTTCACCGGTAGCAGACCTTCTTTGCGGCGGCGACAACCTCGGGTGTGGTCACCAGCGCGTGGCGTTCCAGGTTGGCCGCATAGGGCATGGGCACGTCCTTGCCGGTGACGTTCAGCACCGGCGCGTCGAGGTAGTCAAAGGCCTCTTGCATGAGGACCGCCGAGATATGGTTGCCGATGGACCCCACGGGCCAGCCTTCTTCGATGGTGACGCAGCGGTTGGTCTTTTGCACCGAGGCGATGACCGTGGCCGTGTCGAGCGGGCGCAGCGTGCGCAGGTCGATGACTTCGGCGCTGATGCCGTCCTCGGCCAGTTTTTCGGCGGCCTCAAGTGCGTAGGTCATCCCGATGCCGAAGCTGACAAGTGTCACATCGGTGCCGGCCTGCCAGATGCGGGCCTTGCCAAAGGGCACGGTAAAATCCTCCATCACGGGGACCTCGAAGCTGCGCCCGTAGAGGATTTCGTTTTCGAGGAAGATCACCGGGTTGGGATCGCGGATGGCGGATTTCAGCAGGCCCTTGGCGTCGGAGGCGCTATAGGGCATGGCAACCTTGAGACCCGGAATATGCGCGTACCAAGCGGCGTAATCCTGACTGTGCTGGGCCGCGACGCGGGCGGCGGCGCCATTGGGGCCGCGGAAAGTGATCGGACAGCCCATCTGCCCGCCAGACATGTACAGCGTCTTGGCGGCGGAGTTGATGATCTGGTCCATCGCCTGCATGGCGAAGTTGAAGGTCATGAACTCGACGATCGGTTTCAGCCCGCCAAAGGCCGCGCCGACACCGATGCCAGTGAACCCATGTTCCGTGATCGGCGTGTCGATCACACGTTTGGAGCCGAATTCGTCCAGCAAGCCCTGGCTGATCTTGTAGGCGCCCTGATACTCGGCAACCTCCTCACCCATGAGGAAGACATCGCCGTCAGCGCGCATCTCCTCGGCCATGGCGTCACGCAGTGCCTCGCGCACGGTCTGTTTCTTGGTCTTGGTGCCTTCGGGCCAGTCTGGTTCGACCCGGGTTTCGGGCAGAGGTTGCGCGGGGGCGGTTGCGGCTTTCTCGCCGGCCCCTGACGGGGCCACCTCGGCAGCCGCCGTGGCCTGCGCCGGGGGCGCCGTGGCCACGGGCGCATCATCAAGTGTTTCGCCGTCTTCGACCAGAACCGCGATGGCTGTGTTCACGGCGACGTTCTGGGTGCCCTCGGGCACAAGGATCCGGCCCATGGTCCCTTCGTCCACCGCCTCGAATTCCATCGTGGCCTTGTCGGTTTCGATCTCGGCGATCACGTCGCCGGCGGACACGGTATCACCTTCCTTGACCAGCCATTTGGCCAGCGTGCCTTCCTCCATCGTGGGGGACAGGGCGGGCATGAGGATTTCGGTTGCCATGCGGTCAATCTCCCCGCGTTTCGGGCGTGATGAAGCCCACAATGTTTCCTTCGCCGTCCTCGACATAGGCCGCGCGGCCAATCCCGGGGTAATCGGCGGGCGGCAATGCCTCGGCGCCGCCATTGTCCAGCGCCCAGCGGTAACGGTCATCGCAGTCCGCCACCTCGAAGGTCAGGGTGCAGCCGCGCACCGGGGACTGCGGGGCAGGGGCCGCATCCATGCGTTTCATGATGCCCCCGGTCAGATCCGCGCCAAGGTTGTCGCCGTCCACGAGGTGATAGTCGATTTCTTCCGCGCCGGGCATCGGCGAGAAACGCCAGCCGAACAAGCCGCCGTAGAACCGCCGGGCGCGTGCCGGATCGGCGGCGTGAATTTCGAAATGCGGCATCGCTCAGGCCTCCGCGTAGATGTCGGTCCAAAGCTCGTCCATGGCGGGCTCGGGGCTTTCGCGGGCGAACTCGGCAGAGGCGTTGACCACGGCCTTGATCTCTTTGTCGATGGCCTTGAGATCCTCTTCGGAGGCATGGCCGCCCTGCACCAGCATCTCGCGGACGTGGTCGATGGGGTCGCGTTCCTCGCGCATCTTCGACACCTCTTCGCGGGTTCGGTACTTGGCCGGGTCCGACATGGAATGCCCGCGATAGCGGTAGGTCTTGATCTCAAGGATATAGGGGCCTTTGCCCGCGCGGCAGTGTTTGACCGCCTTCAGCCCCGCGTCGCGGACCGCAAGCACATCCATGCCGTCGACCATTTCACCGGGGATGCCGAAGGCATTGCCGCGATGGAAGATGTCCGGCGTCGAGGTGGACCGCTTCATCGCGGTGCCCATGGCGTATTGGTTGTTTTCGATCACGAAGATCACCGGCAGGTCCCAGAGCGCGGCCATGTTGAAGGTCTCGTAGACCTGGCCCTGATTGGCGGCACCATCCCCGAAATAGGTAAAGGTCACGCGGCCATTGCCCTTGTACTTGTCCGCAAAGGCCAGCCCGGCGCCCAGCGGCACCTGCGCGCCGACGATGCCGTGCCCGCCGTAGAAATGCTTTTCGCGGCTGAACATGTGCATGCTGCCGCCTTTGCCCTTGGAATAGCCGCCCTCGCGGCCTGTCAGTTCCGCCATGACGCCGTTCGGGTCCATGCCACAGGCAAGCATGTGGCCGTGATCGCGGTAAGAAGTGATGCGCTTGTCGCCTTCCTCGGCAGCGGCCTCCAGCCCGACCACGACGGCCTCCTGCCCGATATACAGGTGGCAGAACCCGCCGATCAGCCCCATGCCGTAAAGCTGGCCGGCCTTTTCCTCGAACCGGCGGATCAGCAGCATGTCGCGGTAGAACTGCGTAAGTTCCTCGGGCGAGACATTGGGTTTCGTCGTCGTCTTGCGGGCTGCCATGCCGTCTCCTCCCCAGCACTTGTTCAAGGCTGAACTACTTTTGAGGAAGCTTAGGCGCGGGGACCGGCGGCGTAAAGCCTGATCGCCTGTCGCGGGGGCGGGCGGCTTTACTGAACGACGATCTCGTCGCTGCGCATCAGGCCCAGCACATCGCGCGCCTGTTGGTCCAGCAGGTCCAGGTCAAGAAACTCGTCCGACAGGCGGTGCGTGAGGTTTTCCATCCGCGCGACCTCGGCCCGCAGCTCTTGCAACTCGCGTTCCAGCCTGTCCCCTTCCACCGCGATTTCCGCACGGCGAAACAGCCCGAAATCCCCCTGCACGGCGGCAAAGGTGAAATAGGCCGACAGGCTCAGCGTCACGGTAAAGAAGACAAGGGCCCCCAGCGAAGGCCGCGGTCGACGGGTTGTCATTTATCTGCCTCGATCACGCCTCTTGCAGCGGGCGTATGACATGAGTCTGACACAGCCGCGGGGCAATGTGAATCCCGCGATAGGCCGGTTTCCGAATCGGCATGAAATTAAGGTTTTGTGCGTTGCATTTATGCCAATTCCCGGGATTCGCACGGATTCGTGAGATGGAATGACTTTGGAGTCGACCAATAGGCCCGCATGGCGCTATGTGCGCCTCATGAACCGCGTTCTGATCCTGTTTGTCCTGAGTTTTGCGCTGATCGGTTGCAGCCCGCGCGGCTCGGTGACCGTGGTCGCAGGGTTCAAACCCGCAGCCCTCGGGGCCAGTTTGCAACCGGTCTTTGTCGCCTCGGACCGCCGGGTGATCGGGGATGGGTCGCAGGCGCTGCCGCACCACAGCTTTGGTGCCGAGCGGGATACAGAACTGCGTTATGGCCGACTGGACATCTCGATCCCGCCGGTCCACCAGCCGGGGCAGATCGAATGGCCCCGCCACGATCCGCCCGATCCTGCGCTGCATTTCGTCACCCGCTCGGGCGAGCGGTACGCCAACCAATATGCCTTTCTGCGGGACATCCCGCGCGCTGGTCCGGCACAGGACGTGGTGCTGTTCGTGCATGGGTTCAACGTTAACAACGCCGAAGCGGTCTATCGTCTGGCGCAGATCGCGCATGATTATGAAACCGACGTACCGGTGATTTCCTTCTCGTGGCCGTCGGCAGGGGATGCGCGGGGCTATGTCTATGATCGCGACAGCGTGATCTTTGCCCGCGACGATCTTGAATCGTTGTTGACCGGGCTTGCGGCGGACGGTCGGCGGATCCTGATCGTGGCACATTCCATGGGTGGCCAACTGGTGATGGAAACGCTGCGCCAGATGTCGATCTCGGGCAAGGGCGGAGCCTTGCGGCAACTGTCCGGCGTGGCGCTGATCAGCCCGGACATCGACGAAGACGTCTTTTTGCGGCAGTCCCGCCGGATCAGCCCCTTTCCGCAGCCCTTCATGATCATGGTTTCGACCCGAGACAGGGCGCTGGGTCTGGCGGCCTTCCTGACCGGCAAACCTTCGCGGCTGGGTTCCATTCAGGATCCTTCGCGGCTGGGCAACCTGCCGGTCGAGATCATCGATCTCAGCGATATCGAAGGCGGCGATCGTGCCGGTCATTCCACCGCCTTTACCGCGCCCGCGGCCATTCGGCTGCTGCGGGATCTGGGCGGCACCTGAGTGCGCCATTCAAAACGTTGCATGCTTGCACGGACCGGGCGGCTTCGTGCATTTGGGGCTGGAAACGAATCGCGGTCCACGTAAATTTTTCGCGCATGACGAGAGGCTTATTCATTGTCCTGCTGTGCGGCCTTGTGGCTGCCTGCACCCCGCGTGGCGAGATTGACCATGTGCCACGGGCGGCGCCCGGGGCCATCGACCTGCGCCGTGTCTTTGTGGCGACCAATCGCAACCTTGCTCCGCAGGGCGACCTCAGCCTTGTCCGGCAGACCTTTGGCGCGGACCGGGCGCGCGAACTGCGTTATGGCTGGGCCGATATTTCCATCCCGCCCGGCCATAAAGAGGGCGAGATCGAATGGCCCGGCAATGCTAGGCCCGATCCCTCGCGGCATTTCGTTACCCGTGACGGTGCCCCTTATGAGGACAAGCGCGCCTTTCTGAACGGGCTGACCGCCGCCTCGCAACCGGGGCGCAAGGACGTGGTCCTGTTTGTGCATGGGTTCAATGTCCGCAACGCCGAAGCCGTCTATCGCGTGGCGCAGGTGGCGCATGATTTCGACGCCAAGATCCCGATTGTCCTGTATTCTTGGGCCTCGGCGGGGCGTGTGCGCGGCTATGTCTATGACCGCGACAGCGTCATGTTCTCGCGCGACGGGCTGGCCGAGGTCTTGCGCGACCTGACGGGCAGCGGATGGCGCGTGACGCTGGTGGCGCACTCCATGGGGGCGCAACTGACGATGGAGGCGCTGCGGCAGGCCTCGATCGCGGGGGATGAAAAATCGCTGACGTCGCTGCGCGGTGTCGCGCTGATCAGCCCGGACATCGACGAAGACGTGTTCGTTCAGCAGGCGCTAAAGATCAAACCCTTCCCCGAACCTTTCCTCGTCCTTGTGTCCAAGCTGGACTCGGCGCTGAGCGTTTCGGCCTGGCTGACGGGCAAGCCATGGCGCCTTGGTTCCATCCAGGACAAGACGCGGCTGGCGGGTTTGCCGATCCGGATCGTTGACCTCAGCAATGTGGCGGGAGGGGATCGGCGCAAACATCTGACCGCGCTGACCGCGCCCGAAGCGATCAAGATGCTGTACAAGATGGAACGCGAACTGGGCCGGTAACTGCGGACTGACCCGGACGAGCGCCTTTCCGCGACCTCCGGGCGATGGCGCTGCAAACTAGTTTTCCGATGCTGCGTCCACCGCAAACGCAGCCTTCCACCTGGCTCTTGGCATGGATCAGGGCTGCGCGCAGAGGCATGTGAATGGTACCCGACTGGCTCAATCTTCTGGCATGTGGGATCACTGTCGCCTCTGGCGGGCACGCGGTGCATGGGTCTGTCGCGGGGTTTCGGCGGGCAAGGAAAATCGATGCCGCCAATGACGCCATGCTGTACCGGCTGGAACAACTGGACGGCCAGATCGCCTCGTTGGACGGCAAGCTGTCCCGGCTGTCCGAGAATGTGTTTGCCTCCGATCATGTCGGCATCACGCTGACAGCGGGCGAAGCTCCCGCCGACAGGATCGCGCCTGACCGGATGCAGGGCCTGTGCTCGGGGGCCGACCTGATCGTCGACAGGCCGGTTTCCTCAAGCGACGGGTTGTTGAAACGTTTCGAAGAAGCCCCGGACGATTTCCTTGTCGGAATCCGGCCGCTGACCTCGGAGAACGATGATCTTTCCCTGCTCCAAGACCCGACGATGGTGCCCTGGCATTTTCAAAAGTGGGGAATGGATCTGGTTGGCTTTGCCAAGCGCGGATTCATCGATTCTCTCGGGGTCACTTACCGACCGATCCCCTTGGGGCAGTTTCCGGCCCGGACGGTTCCCTTGGGGGCCGGGCAGGTAGGGGGCGGACCCGGACGGCAGGCAGACGGGGATCTGACCCATGTGCAGCCCGCCATCCTGCATCTGCTGCGCAAGCAGAACCAGCGATACCATGCGACGCTGGAAACGCCCCGGATCTCGGTGTTTGGAATTGGCGGCGCGGGCAGCAATGCCGTCAACAACATGATCGCCAAGGCGATGGCCGGTGTCGAATTCGTTGTCGCCAACACGGATACCGGGCAACTGGCGAAATCACGGGCCGAAAACCGGATCCAGCTTGGCGCGCGCGTTGCGGAAGGCATGGCCGCCGGAGGGCGGGCCGCTGTTGGGGCGGCGGCGGCCGAAGAGAGCATCGAACAGATCGTGGATCATCTGGCCGGGGTGGATATGTGTTTTATCACCGCCGGCATGGGGGGCGGCACCGGCACGGGGGCCACGCCCATTGTCGCGCAAGCCGCGCGCGAGCTGGGCTGTCTGACGATTGGCGTGGTGACCAAACCCTTTCAGTTCGAAGGGGCCAAGCGGATGCGGCAAGCCGAAGACGGGATCGAATGCCTGCAAAGGGTGGTCGACACGCTGATCGTCATCCCGAACCAGAACCTGTTTCGACTGGCCAACGAAAACACCACCTTTACCGAGGCATTCTCGATTGCCGACGACGTGCTCTACCGGGCCATTGCCGGGTTCTCTGACGTCATGACGCAACCGGGGCTGGTCAACCTTGAGTTTCCGGACATCAAGGCCCTGCTTGGATTTTCGGGGACGGCAACGGTTGGTTTCGGGACGGCGGAGGGCGCACAGCCCGCACGGGACGCGGTGTCAAGCGCCTTGTCCAATCCCCTGCTGGAACCGCTGAACGGCAGGACCGCACGTTCGGTTCTGGTCAACGTTATGGGGGATCAGGACCTTGGCCTGGCGGATCTGGAACAGGCGCTTGCCTGTATACACGAACAGTTTGGGCCCGAGACCGAGGTCCATCTTGGCTCGACCACGCGAAATCTGGGCAAGGGCCGTGTCAGCGTCTGGTTGTTCGTGACCGACGGGACCGGCACCTAGAAGCATCGGGCATCGCAACATCGTCAAGCGCCCCTGAGCGGGGCGCTTGCGGGAATGGCTTAGTTCGCGTCCACGTCCAGCGCGGCGACGCCGGGCAGGGTTTTGCCCTCCATCCACTCCAGGAACGCGCCCCCGGCAGTGGAGATATAGCTGAAACCCGAGGCCGCACCGGCCTTGTTCAGCGCCGCAACCGTATCTCCGCCGCCCGCGACCGAAACAAGCTTGCCTAGCTCGCTGCGTTCGGCGGCATGTTTCGCGGCGGCATTGGTGGCCGCGTCGAAGGGCGCGATTTCAAAGGCACCCAGCGGGCCGTTCCAGATCAGGGTTTCCGCCTCGTCGATGGCCTCGACGATGGCCTCGACCGAGGCCGGACCCGCATCAAGGATCATTGCGTCGGCAGGGCAGGCATCGGCGGCGACGGTTTCGTTCTCGGCACCTTCCTTGAATTCCCGGGCAACGACCACATCCGTGGGCAGCAGGATCCTGCACCCCGCGCCTTCGGCCTTGGCCATGATGTCCTTGGCGGTGCCGGTCATTTCGTGTTCGGCCAGCGATTTGCCCACGTCGATGCCCTGCGCCGCAAGGAAGGTGTTGGCCATGCCGCCGCCAATCACCAGCAGGTCGACTTTTTCGACAAGATTGCCCAGCAGGTCCAGCTTGGTCGACACCTTGGCGCCGCCAACCACGGCCAGCACGGGGCGGGCAGGACTGCCAAGCGCGCTTTCCAACGCCTCAAGCTCGGCCTGCATCAGGCGACCGGCGCAGGACGGCAGGGCATGGGCCAGCCCGGTTGTCGAGGCATGCGCGCGGTGCGCGGCAGAAAAGGCATCCGAACAAAAAACATCGCCAAGCGCGGCCATGCCCGCCACCAGCTCGGGGTCGTTCTTTTCCTCACCGGCGTGGAAACGGGTGTTTTCCAGCAGCGCGACCTGATTTTCCTTCAACCCGTCGATCACCGTCGCCGCGGCCGGGCCGACGCAATCGGCGGCAAAGACCACCTCGACACCCAGCACCGCCTCAAGGCTGGGGATCAGCGGTTGCAGGCTCATGTCTTCGCGGCGTTCCCCCTTGGGGCGACCGAAATGCGCCAGAAGGACCGGCTTGCCGCCCTTGTCCAGAATGTTCTGCACGGTTGCTGCGATACGTTCGATCCGGGTGGTGTCCGTCACCTCCCCGTTCTCCATCGGCACGTTGATGTCGACCCGCGTGAGGACGCGTTTGCCCTCCAGGTCCATGTCATCAAGGGTGTTCCAGGCCATGTTGATCCCTCCGGTCCACTGTCCCGGCCCACTAGACCCGATGAGCGCCGCAGGTCAACGCTCACTTGGCATCGGCAGCGTCACGGGCTACCTCTCGTCGCAGTCTAAGAACGGAGAACGACATGGCCGAGATCAAGGATCCGGAAAACACCATCCTGATGGAACTCAAGGGCGGCACCGTCACCATCGAGCTTTTGCCCGATGTGGCGCCCGATCACACCGCACGGATGAAGGAACTGGCCCGCGCCGGTGCCTATGACAACGTCTGCTTCCACCGCGTGATCGAAGGCTTCATGGCCCAGACCGGCGACGTGGCCCATGGCAACATGGAAAAGGATTTCAACCTGCGCCGCGCGGGCACCGGCGGTTCCGATCTGCCTGACCTCAAGGCCGAATTCTCCAAGCTGCCGCATGACCGTGGCACGCTGGGTGCGGCACGTTCGCAGAACCCCAACAGCGCCAATTCGCAGTTCTTCATCAACTTCAACGACAACCACTTTCTGAACGGTCAGTACACGGTCTATGGCCGCGTGATTTCCGGCATGGAACATGTGGATGCCATCACCCGCGGCGAACCGCCCGCGAACCCCGACCGCATGATCTCGGTCAAGGTGGCCGCGGATGCGTAAGCTGGCCGCCGCTTTTGCCCTTTTGGCCGCGCCCGCGCTGGCCGACGGGATCGAAATTCAGGTCGAGGGCGCCCACACCAGCGGGGTCATCAAGATCGACCTGCTGGAAGAGGTCGCGCCCAAGCACGTCGCCCAGATCACCAAGCTGGCCGAAGAAGGCTTTTACGACGGCGTCTATTTTCACCGCGTGATCGACGGCTTCATGGCCCAGACCGGCGACGGTGAAAACGGCAAGGTGATGAAGGAATGGAACCCGCGCGCACTTGGCGGCGCGGGCACTGGCGGTTCGTCCTACGATGATATCGAGGCCGAGTTTTCCGACATTCCCTTTGAGCGCGGCATCGTCGGCATGGCGCGCAGCCGTGACCCGGATTCGGCGAATTCGCAGTTCTTTATCATGTTTGCCGAAGGTCCGTTCCTGAATGGCCAGTACACGGTGGTCGGTCGCGTGACCGATGGGCTGGACGTGCTGGACGATATCAAGCGCGGCGACGGCAGCACCCTTCAGGTTACGGGTGAACCCGACCGCATGGTCAAGGTCACCGTGACCGAGTGACCCGCTCTCACGCGCCTCACAAGCGCGTGGGAAAGGCTGGGCAGAAGGCGGATTTGGCGGCATCCTTGGGGCAGCACCCGGAGGAGACCCCATGCGCCTTTTGCCCAGACTGAGCCTTATCCTGGTATTCGCGGCCTCGCTGGCCTCGGCTGACCCGTCCTTCTGGCGGCACGAATGGCCCGATACGGATTTCGAAAAAACCAGCATCACGAACTGGGTCGAGATCATGTCCGGCGGCCCACCCAAGGATGGCATTCCGGCGCTGTCCGATCCGCAATTCCTGCCCGCGGGCGATGAGACCCGCATCCTTGGCAATGAGCCAGTCATCACCGTCCTGGTGACGGGTGAACGCCCGCGTGCCTATCCGATCCGGTACCTGACCTGGCATGAGATCGTGAACGACGTGATCGGCAATGTTCCGGTTGCCGTCACCTTCTGCCCGCTGTGCAATTCCGCGCTGACCTTCGACCGGCGCGTTGGCGGGCAGGTGCTGACCTTCGGTGTCTCGGGCAAGCTGCGCAATTCCGACATGGTCATGTATGACAAGGAAACCCAAAGCTGGTGGCAACAGGCCATCGGTACCGGCATCGTGGGCGAGTTGACGGGAACCGAGCTGGTCACGCTGCCCAGCTGGATGGAGAGTTTTGACCAGTTCCGCGAACGTCATCCCGACGGGGTGGTCATGGCGCAACCCTCGTGGAACCGGCCTTATGGCCGAAACCCCTATGTGGGCTATGACCGGTCGAAACGCCCGTTCCTTTATTCGGGTGAGGCGCCGCCGCATGGCATTGCTCCGCTGATGCGCGTGGTGCGTGTGGGGGATCGCGCATGGCCGATGAGCCGCCTCGCCGAGGCGCAGGAGATCCACGAAGCCGGCGTCACCCTCACCTGGCGCGAAGGACAGGCTTCGGCGCTCGATACGGGTGTGATTGCCAAGGGCCGCGACGTGGGTTCGGTCCGGGTGCGCGATGCCTCGGGCGCGGATCTGCCGCATGACGTGATGTTCGCCTTTGCTTTCCATGCCTTCTGGCCGGACGGCGAATGGATGCTGGGCAACTGAAGCCCGGGTAGGGTGCGCATTCACCGCGCACCTTCCTCATGCCGCGAGACGGGCGGGCAGGTGCCGCGCCAAAGGCGCAAGCGCCCCCATGTGCAGCCATGTCCCGCCCAGCCGGTGCAGCCGCGCCCCGGTGCCCAGCTTGAAATGGGTCAGGCCGGGCGCGTCCTGCGCGTTCAGGATCCCAAGGTCCAACACCTCGTGCCCCTGTGCCGCAAGGCTTTGCATCGCGTGCCACAGGATCAGGTTCATGGCGTGGCGCCTGCGCCCCTCTGCCGTGGTGACGCCGATCTGCCACGTGGCCATGCACCCGTGCCGCAGCATCAGCGCCGCCGCCAACGGGGCGCCCCTGTGCTGCGCTTCGAAAACCCGCGCCTGTCCCGGATTGGCCACGGCAAAGGCTTGCGCAAAAACCGGTGGCAAGCCGCGATAACGCCGGGCCTTTGCCTGCGCGGCCTCGGCCTGTAGCAGCCAGTGATCGGCGGTCAGCTCCCTTTCGGTCACATGCAGGTCTTCGCGCTTGGCCCGGTTCAAACGGTTGCGCCATTTCTGCGCCAGCGCCGCGCGCATGTCTGTGACATCACCCAGAGGCAACAGCGCAAGGCTCGCCGGGGTCATCAGCGGCCAGAACCCGGCTGCGCGCAGCATCTGGCACGTCATCCCGTCGGCATTCAGCAGCAGGGGCCGCCCGTCGTGCCAGCGCCGCCAGCCTTCGGTCCAGTCCCGCAAATCGTCTGTCGTCGCGGCCACCGGCCCACGCGACACAAGATCGACCCGCCCCAGCGGACCCAGCCGCCGCGACTGAACCTGCCACACCATGCGCGTCTGACCGCCCGCCTCGCGCCTGTGGCGGCGCAAGGGCTGGCCCAGAACCTCGCAGGCTCGGGCAAATTCACCGGATTGGGGCAGGGGCAGGATCAATGACATGAGGGGCATTAACCTCATGGAAAGTTTCCATGCTGTTAACTGACCCCATGAAAAACGCTTTGCACCGCCCCGTTTCGACCCGCGTTCTCAGCGCCACCCGGCCAAGGCCAACCTCTGGCGCGGCGCTTTTGCTGGCCTGTCTGCTGTCGCTGCCCTTCGGCGCGCTGGCGCTGATCCAGATGCTGTTCTAGATCCGCACCACCCGCACCACCCGCGCCGAAAGGTTCACTGGGCCAGCTTGACCAGCGCGTGCCGCTTTTTGCCCGCCGACAGTTTGACCGGCGAGGACAGCGCGCCCGCGTCCAGCATCATGCCGGCATCGGTCAGCGGCGCATCGTCGATCTTCGCGCCATTCTCGGCGATCAGGCGCTTGGCCTCCTTGCCGGACTTGGCCAGACCCGATTTCACGATCAGTTGAACGATGGAAATCCCGTCGCCCAGGTCCGCCGGGGTCAGTTCCAGCGTCGGCAGGTCATCGCCCACGCCGCCTTTTTCAAAGACTTCGCGCGCGGTAGCCTCTGCCGCGGCTGCGGCTTCGGCGCCGTGGCACAGCTTGGTCACTTCGTTGGCAAGGATGATCTTGGCATCGTTGATCTCGGACCCGGCCAGCGCGCCCAAACGTTCACATTCCTCGACCGGCAGCTCGGTATAAAGCTTCATGAACCGGCCCACATCCGCGTCGGTCGTGTTGCGCCAGAATTGCCAGAACTCGTAAGGCGAGAGCATGTCGGCGTTCAGCCAGATCGCGCCGCCCTGGCTCTTGCCCATCTTGCGCCCGTCCGAAGTGGTCAGCAGGGGCGAGGTCAGGCCAAAGATCTCGCTGTCCAGCACGCGGCGTGTCAGGTCGATCCCGTTGACGATATTGCCCCACTGGTCACTGCCGCCCATCTGGAGCGTACAGCCATAGCGGCGGTGAAGCTCCAGGAAGTCATAGGCTTGCAGGATCATGTAGTTGAATTCGAGGAAGGACAGCGATTGCTCGCGGTCCAGCCGCGACTTCACCGATTCAAAGGACAGCATCCGGTTGACCGAGAAATGCCGCCCGATGTCCCGCAGGAACTCGAGATAGTTCAGGCTGTCCAGCCATTCGGCATTGTTCAGCATCAGCGCATCGGTGGGCGCATCGCCGTAGGACAGGTACTTGGCAAAGACCTGTTTCATGCCGTCGATATTGGCGTCGATCTGCTCCGGCCCCAACAGCGGACGCTCGTCCGAACGGAAGGACGGATCGCCCACCTTGGTCGTGCCGCCACCCATCAGGGTGATCGGCTTGTGCCCGGTCTTTTGCAACCAGCGCAGCATCATGATGTTCAGCAGATGCCCCACGTGCAGCGACTGCGCCGTGGCGTCATAGCCGATATAGGCGGTCACCACCCCGTTCGACAGCGCGTCGTCCAGCGCCTGGTAATCGGTGCAATCGGCAAGGTAGCCGCGTTGCATCATGACGGCCATGAAATCCGATTTGGGATGGTAGGTCATGTCGGTGCCTCTGTATACTGCGCGGCGCAGGTATAAGCGCGGGCAGGGCCGAGGGAAAGAGCATGTTGAAAGAAGGGGCCGTCTGGGCGCTTGGCGCCATGTCCGGGACCTCGCTGGACGGGGTGGATGCGGCCATGCTGCACACCGATGGCGTGTCGATCCTCGATTTCGGCACCAGCGGCTATCGTGCCTACACCGCGGCAGAACGCGCGATTCTGAAATCCGCGCTCGGGTCATGGCCGGGCGAAAATCTTGACGCCCCCTTGCAGGTCGTACAATCCGCTCATTCGGAACTGCTCTCGCGCTTTCCGGGCGCGCAACTGGTGGGGTTTCACGGTCAAACCCTCGCCCATGACCCGCGTGGCCGCGGCACGCATCAACTGGGCGACGGGGCTGCGCTGGCGCAGACACTCGGCAAACCGGTGGTCTGGGACTTCCGCTCGGCGGACGTGGCCCTTGGCGGAGAGGGCGCGCCCCTGGCGCCTTTTTTCCACTGGGCCTGCGCCCGCCGGATCGGCGCCAAGCGCCCGCTGTGCTTTCTCAACCTCGGTGGCGTCGGCAACCTGACCTGGGTCGACCCCAGCAAGGACCGGCCCGAAGCCGATGGCGCGCTGCTGGCCTTCGACACCGGTCCTGCCAATGCGCCGATCAACGACCTGGTGGCCGAACGTCTGGGCCTCGACTGCGACCGCGACGGAGGTATCGCCCGCAAAGGCCGGGTCGAGGAAGGCGCGCTGGAACTTTTCCTTGACGAGGCCTACTTCCGCAAGATGCCACCCAAGTCGCTGGACCGTGACGATTTTTCGCTGATGCTGGACCTTGTGCGCGAACTCTCCGACGCCGATGCCGCGGCCACGATGACCGGCATGGCGGCGGCCGCGGTCATGCAAGGCATGGAACATTGCCCCAGCCCGCCCGACCGTGTGCTGGTCACCGGCGGTGGCCGCAAGAACCCGGTGATGATGCGAATGCTGGCCGCAGGCCTGGATTGCCCGGTCGAACCGGTCGAAAAGGCGGGACTGGACGGAGATATGCTCGAGGCGCAGGCCTTTGCCTATCTTGCAGTGCGCGTCGCACGCGGCCTGCCAACCTCTGCGCCGGCAACGACGGGTGTGAGCACCCCGGTCGGCGGCGGACAAATCAGTCATCCCGAGCGGGTCGAGGGTTGAATCGCGCCTGCGGCGCGGGCCTCCGGCGGGGATATTTCAGGACAGAAGAAACAGGGCGCCCCACAAGATAAGGGCCCGTCCCGCAATACGAGACGAGCCCGGGAAGCCAACGCTTCTCCTGTCGCGGTCATCGGCGTCCCCGCCTGTCCCGCAAAACCAAGATTGGTCGATCATGGTTAAGGAAAGGTTTCTGATCCCGAAACGCTGACAGGCGCCTGCCGTTTCTTCTGTCCGAAAATATCCCGGGGAGTTTGAGGGGCAGCGCCCCTCATCGCAAAATCCAGCGCGGCGCAGCCGCTCCGCCGGATCAAAAACAAGTCATCCGCCGGTATGGCTCATGTGACGCGATACCCGCCCGTCGACCGTCTGGCGCGAATAGTCGAAATCATGGCCCTTGGGTTTGAGCGAGATCGCATCACGGATCGCGGATTCCAGCGGGGCATCGTCACCGGGATGGTTGCGCAGGGCGGCGCGCAGGTCGGCATTGTCTTCCTGCCCAAGGCACATGAACAACTCCCCCGTGCAGGTCAGGCGCACCCTGTTGCAACTTTCACAGAAGTTATGTGTCAGGGGCGTGATAAATCCGATCTTCTGCCCCGTTTCTTCCAGTCTCACGTAGCGCGCCGGGCCACCGGTGCGTTCGGGTAGGTCTGTCAGCGAATATTGTTCTGACAGCTTCGCCCGAAGATCCGACAGCTTCCAGTACTGGTCAAGCCGATCCTCGTTGCCAATATCGCCCATCGGCATGACCTCGATCCAGGTCAGGTCCATGTCGCGTTCCGCCGCCCATTCGGTTATCGAGAACAATTCGTCTTCGTTGAACCCTTTCAGAGCCACAGCGTTGATCTTGACCCTCAAACCGGCTTTCTGCGCGGCGTCCAGCCCTCTCAGAACCTGCGGCAGCCGGCCCCAACGGGTCACATCGGCGAATTTCTTTTCGTCCAGCGTATCGAGCGAGACGTTCACCCGCCGCACGCCCGCTTCATACAGATCGCCCGCAAACCGCTCCAGTTGAGAGCCATTGGTCGTCAGCGTCAGTTCCTTAAGGGCACCGGTGTCCAGATGCCGGGTCATGCGGCGGAAGAAGGTCAGGATATCGCGCCGGACCAGCGGTTCACCGCCGGTTATGCGCAATTTCTCGACACCCAGTCGCACAAAGGTCGAACACATGCGATCCAGCTCTTCGAGCGTCAGCAGCTCTTTCTTCGGCAGGAACGTCATGTTCTCCGACATGCAGTAGACGCAGCGAAAATCGCAGCGGTCGGTGACGGAGACCCGAAGATATGAGATCGGGCGCTGAAAAGGATCGATGAGCGGCTGTGTCATGTGCGAGAGAGTAGTCATCGGTCGGAAATTCGGCAAGAGTGCCGACAGAAAAGTCATCTAGACGAAAGGCGTAGATTTGCGCGGTATCCTGATATCCATGCTGGCCGTCGCGGCCCTGCTGCCCGCGGGCTGCGGCAAACTGCCGTTCCTCAAGGACCGCCCCGAAGGGCCGGCCCCGGCGGCGCAACCGCAACCCGTGCCGGAAACCGGTGCGGTGCGACCTCCGGCCGGGGCTCGTACAGCGGAACAATTCGATACGACCACCCCGGACGAACGCAAAAAGGCCGCCGCAGCGCCGAAACCCGGTGGCGAAACGGCGCTTGGTGAAACGGTGGCCAGCCTCGGCGACCCGGCGGCGGCGGGTTTTTGGCTGGAAACGCCGCTGGTGACCAGCCGCCAACAGGGGCGGGTGCTGAACCCGGCTACGGGAAAATCGGCGCAGGTCGAATTGATCCCGATCGAAGGGCCCAGTACAGGCGGCAGCCGGATCTCGCTGGCGGCCATGCGGCTGATCGAAGCGCCGCTGACCGATCTGCCGACGCTCAAGGTCTTCGCCGGAGGCTAAGACAGGTATTTGCCCGCTTCCTTGCGGGCAAATGACTTCATCTCGCGGCCATGCACATCCAGAAAGCCGCGCGCGGCCTCTGCGTCATGTTTCGACAGGTCGCGCAGCCACCAGGCAATGGCTTTCTGGATGAACCACTGCTGATCCGGCACATAGCCAGCGGCCCAGCCCAGAACCCGGTTGCGCGCGGCGACCTGCTCGGGTTTGGGAAAGTTCAGACGCGCCAACGGCAGCGTCATGACCAGCGCGGCGCGTTTGGTCCATAAGTGATCGCTGCCGGTCCAAGCCTCGATCTCGTCCAGCCGCGACAAATCTGCCATGACCCGGCGATGCCCCGCCATACAGGCATGATCGGCCACGGCCCAGGCGTCAAAACCCGGCACCCATGAGCAGATCAACCGCCAGACCGCCTCGTCGGGGCGGATGCGCGCCTGCGTCAACAGTTTCGCCGCAAGGATCCGCGCTTCGTGGATGTCGCTTTGCCACAGCGCATCGGCCAGCGCGACGCGCGCCTCCAGATCCATCTCTGCCCGCCAATCGCGGGACAGGTCGTTCAGCACGGGATTGGGCACCCCAAGATAGACCCGGTCCACCTTGTGATAGGCCGCCGCTCCGGCGGCACGGTCCGCATCACCCTGCGCGTTCAACAGGGCGAGTGCCTCATCCAGGGTCATGCTGCTTCCCCTTGTTTCTTCTTGGTCGAAATACTCCGGGGGAGGTGCCCGCAGGGCGCCGGGGGCAGCGCCCCCTGCCGATTTTTCATAGAAAAATCGCCTCCCCCGGTGCCATTCACTCCACCGTCACGGATTTTGCGAGGTTGCGCGGCTGGTCCACGTCGGTGCCTTTGGCAATGGCCGTGTGATAGGCCAGCAACTGCGCCGGCAGTGCATAAAGGATGGGTGACAGGACATCCGGCACCGTTGGCATCTGGATCACCCGCCAGACATCCTGACCGGCAGCGGCCGCGCCTTCGGCATCGGTGATCAGGCAGACCTTGCCGCCGCGCGCCATGACCTCCTGCATGTTCGACACGGTCTTTTCGAACAGCGCGTCCTTGGGGGCCATGACCACCACCGGCACATGTTTGTCAATCAGCGCGATAGGCCCGTGCTTGAGCTCGCCTGACGCATAAGCTTCGGCGTGTATGTAGCTGATTTCTTTCAATTTCAATGCCCCTTCCAGGGCCAGAGGGTACATCAGCCCGCGACCCAGGAACAGGATGTCGCGCGCCTCGGCCAGCTTGCGGGCCACGCCTGCGATGGCTTCGTCGCGGTCCAGTGCGGCGTTGAAAGTGCCCGGCAAAGCGCGCAGGCCCTTCAGGATCTCTTCCCGTGCCTCGGCGTCCAAATGCCCACGCGCCTCGGCCGCTTTCAGTGCCAACAACAGCAGCACATTCAACTGGCAGGTAAAGGCCTTGGTCGAGGCCACGCCGATCTCCACGCCCGCATGAATGGGCAGGGCCAGATCGCTTTCCCGGGCGATGGAACTGTCCGGCACGTTGACCACGGAATAGATGCTGTCAGCCTTGTCCCGGCAATAGCGCAGCGCCGCCAGCGTGTCCGCCGTTTCACCCGATTGCGAAACGAACAGCGCCGCCGTGCCCGGCAGGACCGGAGGTTCGCGATAGCGGAACTCGCTCGCGATATCGACCTCGACCGGCAGGCCGGCCAATTGTTCGAACCAGTATTTTGCGGTGAAACAGGCGTAATAGGCGGTGCCGCAGGCCACCATGGTCAGCCGTTCGATCTTGGTGAAATCGATGCCGGGATCCGGCAGGGCGATGCCGTCTTCGGTGAGATAGGCGTTCAGCGCATTCGACAGGACCGAAGGTTGCTCGGCGATTTCCTTGGCCATGAAGTGCTTGTACCCGGCCTTGTCCACCCGCGCAGCATCCATGCGGATGGTGCGCATCTCGCGGTTGACCAGACGGCCTTCCTCGTCCCGGATGGTCACGCCGTCGCGGGTCAGCACGGCGCGGTCGCCTTCTTCAAGATAGGTGATCTGCGGCGTCAGCGGGGCCAGCGCGATGGCGTCCGATCCGACATACATTTCGCCCTCGCCATGACCCACCGCAAGGGGCGATCCCTTGCGCGCAGCGACCATCAGGTTTTCTTCACCATCGAAGAGGAAAGCCAGCGCAAAGGCGCCTTCCAGCTTGTCGATACAGGCCATGGCGGCCTCGACCGGGCCAAGCCCGGACATCATCAGGCTGTGGGTCAGCAGGGCGATGGTTTCGGTGTCGGTTTCGGTCACCGGGTCCAGGCCGGACGCCTTAACTTCGCCCCGCAACTCTTTGTAATTTTCTATGATTCCGTTGTGCACCACGGCGACCGGGCCAGAACGGTGCGGGTGGGCATTGTCTGTCGACGGCTCGCCATGAGTGGCCCAACGCGTGTGGCCAATGCCCGATTTGCCCGCCAGCGGGTGATGGACCAGTTCGTCCGAAAGGTTCACCAGCTTGCCCATGGCGCGACGGCGGTCCAGCTTGCCGTCATGCACGGTGGCGATGCCGGCGCTGTCATAGCCGCGATATTCCAGCCGCCGCAGCGCCTCGACCAATTGCGGGGCAACTTCGTGGTTTCCCAGAATGCCTACGATTCCACACATGATTCCAAATTCCCTATGTCAAAAAAGGACGCCCGGTCAGGCGTTTGTCTTTTGCTTGGCCTTCTTGGCGCGCAGCATGTTCATCAATTTCGTGGCGAGGTCGGGTTTGGTTTCCTGTTTGCCGCGCGCAATGGCCAGCGCACCGGCGGGCACGTCCGAGGTGATGGTCGATCCCGACCCGGTCATCGCGCCGTCGCCGATGGACACCGGGGCCACCAGCATGGTGTCGGACCCGATAAAGGCGTTCTTGCCGATGGTGGTCTTGTGCTTGAACACGCCGTCATAGTTGCAGGTGATGGTGCCTGCGCCGATGTTGGTTTTCTGGCCGATCTCGGCATCGCCAATATAGGTCAGGTGGTTGGCCTTGACGGCCTCGTGCAGCACCGCGTTCTTGACCTCGACAAAGTTGCCCACGTGCACGTCCTCGGCCAGTTCCGCGCCGGGGCGCAGGCGGGCATAGGGGCCGACGATGGCACCCCGGCTGACGTGACAGCCTTCGAGATGCGAAAAGGCGCGGATCCGCGCGCCGGATTCCACTGTGACGCCGGGGGCAAAGACAACGTTCGGCTCGATCTCGGCATCGCGGCCGATCACCGTGTCCCAGGCCAGATGCACCGTTTCGGGGGCCTGCATGGTCACGCCAAGGTCCAGCAGCTCCGCCCGTGCCGCCGCCTGAAAGGCGGCCTCGGCAAAGGCCAGGTCGCTGCGCGAATTCACGCCCAGAGTCTCGGCCTCGGGACAGCGCACCACGGTGGCCTTGTAACCTTCGGCGCGCGCCAGTTCCGGCACGTCGGTCAGGTAGTATTCGCCGCTGGCGTTGTCATTGCCAAGCTTGGCCAGCATCCGGATCAGCAGCGCCGCATCGACGGCAATCACCCCTGAATTGCACAGGGTGATCTGGCGCTCGGCGTCGGTGGCATCCTTGAACTCGACGATCTTGACCAGCTCGTCTCCGTCCAGAACCAGCCGCCCGTATCGGCCGGGATCGGCGGCCTCAAACCCAAGCACCACCACGTCATGCGTGGCCCGAGCGGCGCGCAGCGCCTCCAGCGTGTCGGACGAGATAAAGGGCGTATCGCCATAAAGCACGACGACGTCGCCGTCGAACCCCTCCAGCGCGGGCAGCGCCACCTTGACCGCGTGGCCCGTGCCCAGTTGTTCGGCCTGTTCGACGACCTGCATTTCGGGGTCATACTCTCGGACAGAGGCGGCGACCTGGTCAAAGCCGTGACCGGCGACGACAACGCTGCGCTCGGGGTCCAGCGCGGCCCCGGCGCGCAGGGCATGCCACAACATCGGGGCCCCCGCGATCCGGTGCAGGACCTTGGGCAGATCCGATTTCATGCGGGTGCCCTTGCCAGCGGCAAGGGTGATGAGGGCGGTGCTCATAAGGCTGCTCCGGAATTGCCTCTTTTTCGTGCCCGTTTTATCCGAGTGGCGAAGTGGCGCAAGGTGGCGTGGATCACGGCAGGTTGCGGCATGTGACATCCTTTGCCGGCACAGGGGCGAACCATGAAGAAATGCGTAATTTTTGACCTCGACGGCACATTGGCCGATACCAGCGGCGACCTCATCGCCGCGGCCAATGCCTGTTTCGACGGCATGGGTGAGGCGGTGAGCCTTGATCCGCTGGCCGATGCCGGGGTGGCGCTGCGCGGCGGTCGGCGGATGTTGACCGAGGGGCTGACCCGCGCCGGTCGCATGGACGAGGCCACGGTCGACGCCTGGTATCCGCGCCTTCTGGAGTTTTACGGCGAGTCGATCGACGTGCACACGCGCCTTTACGACGGCGCGGTCGAGGCGGTTCAGGCCCTGCGGTCGGCGGATTACGCGGTGGGCGTCTGCACCAACAAACCCGAGGCGTTGGCACATGTCCTTTTGACCAGCCTCGGCGTGCGCGATCTCTTTGGGTCGCTGATCGGGGCCGATACCGGACCGACGCGCAAGCCTGACGTGGCCCCTTACTGGGCCTCGGTGGATCTGTGCGGCGGGCGGCGCGAGGCGTCGTTGCTGGTGGGCGACAGCGACACCGACCGCAAGACCGCAGCGGCGGCGGGCGTGCCCTGCGTGCTGGTGACATTCGCGCCCGAAGGCGACGCCGTCCGCGCGTTGAATCCCGAAGGGGTGATCGACCACTTCGACGAGCTTTCTGGCGTGGTGCGCGGCCTGATCGGATAGGCTAGGGGGCGCGGAACAGCAGTTCCGTCAAAGAGCCAAGGGGCGCGCGGTCCAGCCCGCCGATGGCTTGTTCGATGGCTTCGGCCCGGTCACGCCCCAGCACCGGGTCGGCCAGCCCGTGGAATTTCCGGGACAGTTCCGCATCGCTCGGCGGCGCTTCGGCATCCCATTTGGGCCGCACCCAATCGGTCGCCAGTTCGCGCCCGTCGCGCAGGATCAGCCGCACGCGGGCCAGCCGGTGCAGCGGGAAATTCCGGTTGGCTTCCTCTGCCTCGGCCATGACCAGCCCTTCGGACAGGCGCAGGATTTCGGGGTCGCGCAGGGCCTCGCCGTCCAGATCCTCGGGGCCAAGCGCCCCGCGTGCCATCGCCACCGCGCAGGGGAAGGATGTCGAATACTGTGCCTCTTCGGTGGTCGATGGGCGCGCCGTCGCCAGCCGCGTCGCCTCGTGAAAGCTGTCTACCTCGATCCGGTCGACATCGCCCGAGGTCAGGCCGTGTGCGCGCCGCAGTTCCAGCACACCTTCGACCGGGGCCTGTGCCCAGCGGCAGACCGGATAGGGTTTGAAATACTGCCGCAGGATGCGCCAGTCCGTGCCAAGCCCGGACCAGTATTCCGGGGCCTGTTCGACGGTGATCGCGGGCGCGCCGGTAAAGCCGCGCCGCGCCAGTTGCACGGCAGACACGCCGCACATCGCGCCCCAGCCCGCGCCGTCCTTGACCATGGTGGGCCAGTCGATACAGCGCATCATCTGGCTGCGCGGCCCGTGGTATTCCGCCGCGCCCAGGGCGTGCCGGGTCTGGTCCGGTGACAAGGCCAGCAGGCGCGCGCCCGCCGCCGCCGCCGTCACCGCACCCCAACTGCCCGAGGTGTGGTAATCGGGGCAGGTGCCGTGCTGCGCCTCGGCTGCGCGGGCGCCGAATTCATAACCCATGACCAGCGCCGTCAGGAAATCTTCTCCCGATACAGTCGCGGCATCGCCCAACACCAGCAATGCAGGCAGGAGAGGGCAGCCGATATGCCCCTTGGCCGGGTTATAGCCGTCGTGGCCGTCAAGGCTGTCGATGGTCATGCCCATGGCCATGGCGGCAGCGGCAGGCGCGGCGCGCCTGTCGTCGAAAAGCATCGGTGCCCTGCCGGGCAGATCCTCGGCGGCATGGTCGCGGATGATCCGCGACAAGTCGGTGCCCAGGGCACCGGCTGCCACGCCGATGAGGTCCAGCAGGCAGCGCCGCGCCTGCGCGCGCACCGCTTCGGGAAGGTCCTGCCAGCGCAGGTCATGAATGAATGCAATCGGTGTCATGAGATCAGCCTAGCCCCGCACCCCGCGGCCCTGCGGCCAGAAAGCGACGCAACCCTGCGGGCAGAGGTCGCGAACGGATTGACCGGCCCGCAAAGCCGCGCCACAACTCGGCCATGACAGAGCGTTTTACCGGCACATTCACCCAGCAGGAACCGATCCCCGAAGAGGCCATCGCCGCAGCGGTCGAGGTCATGCGGGGCGGGCGTCTGCATCGTTACAACACCGCTCCGGGCGAAACCTCGGAAACCGCGCTGATGGAGCAGGAGTTCGCGGCCATGACGGGCGCGCGCTATTGCCTTGCCGTGGCGTCGGGCGGGTATGCCATGGGATGTGCCCTGCGCGCGCTGGGGGTTGCACCGGGCGATCCCGTGCTGACCAACGCCTTTACGCTGGCCCCGGTGCCGGGCGCCATTGCCGGTGTCGGCGCGGTGCCGGTATATGTCGGGGTGACGCGGGATCTGGTGATTGACCTCGACGATCTGGAGGCCAAGGCCGACCGGGCCAAGGTGCTGATGCTCAGCCACATGCGCGGACATCTTTGTGACATGGACCGGCTGATGGCGATCTGCGACGCCGCCGGGATCACCGTGATCGAGGATTGCGCCCACACCATGGGGGCGGCGTGGAACGGGGTGCCTTCGGGGCGACACGGGGCGATGGGCTGTTATTCGATGCAGACCTACAAACACGTCAACTCGGGCGAGGGCGGTTTTCTGATCACGGACGATGCCGAACTTGCGGCACGTGCGATCATGCTGTCGGGGTCTTACATGTTGTATGAACGCCATTTGGCCGCGCCGCCGGTCGATGTGTTCGAACAGGTCAAATATGTCACGCCCAATATCTCGGGGCGGATGGACAACCTGCGCGCGGCGATCCTGCGACCGCAACTGCGGGCGCTGGATGCGCAGGTGACGCGCTGGAATGATCGTTACCGCGTGGTCGAGGACGGGCTGAGGGGCACGCCGGGTCTGTATCTGCCCGAACGGCCGGCAGCCGAAAGCTATGTTGGTTCCTCGATCCAGTTTGTCCTTGAGGACTGGACTGCCGCTGCGGTGGGCGAGGTGCTGTCGCGCTGTGCCGCCCGCGGGGTCGAACTCAAGTGGTTTGGCGGGGCGGAACCCAGCGGGTTCACCTCGCGCTATGACAGCTGGCGCTATGCGCCGTCCGAACCGATGCCGCAGACAGATCGCATTCTGCGTGGCCTTCTGGACATGCGGCTCCCCCTGACCTTCAGCCTTGAGGACTGCGCGCTGATTGCCCGGATCATCCGGGCCGAGGTTGGCGCCGTCTATCAGGCGGGCGGGGCGACGACGGCCTAGCAGGCGGCCAGCCGCACGGTAAAACAGGCCCCCTCGCCGGGGGCGGAGTCGATCGTGATGTCGCCGCCGTGGGCCTGTGCGATGCGCCGGCTGATCGGCAGGCCAAGCCCGGTTCCGTCGTAATCGTCGCGTGTGTGCAGCCGACCGAACAGGCCAAAGACCTTGTCGTAGTTTTCGGGTGCGATGCCGATGCCGTTGTCCCGCACAAAAACGGCCACCTCACCGCAGTCAGGCGCGGGGGTCGCGCCGATTTCCACGCGCGGGATCCTGCCCGGTTCGCGGAATTTCAGTGCATTGCTGATGAGGTTCTGGAAAAGCTGGCGGATCTGTACCGGATGACCCGGGACTGTCGGCAGCGGGTTGCGGCAGATCTCGGCCCCGCTTTCGGCAAGGTCGGCGCGCAGATCGCTGAGCACATCGTCGATGATCGCATCCAGCGCCACCGCCTGACCGATCGTGTCGCCGCCAAGCGACCGGGTATAGTCCAGCACATCCTCGATCAGTGACCCCATGCGATTCAGCACGTTCTCAAGATCGTCGACAAGCTCTTGGGCCGAGTTGTCCAGCGTGCCTTTGACCTCTCCTTGCAATTCGCCGATCAGCATGCGGGCGGTGTTGGTCGGTGATTTCAGGTCATGGCTGACCGAATAGGCGAATTCGGCCTGTTGCCGGTTGGTCGTTTTAAGCTGGTCGACAAGATGTTCCAGCTTGTGCGTATGTTTGCGTTCTTGTTCCAGTTGCATGTCGCGAAAGGCCTGTTCCCGTTTGCCGACCATCCGGCGCACCCGCACAAAGGCATTGGTGCCACCGGCGATCAGGCACAGGAGGATCAGCAGGCTGGCGGTCTGGGCGGTTTGCAAGGCGCGGTGGCGGTCGGCGATGACGGCCCTGATTCCCGCATGGCTGGCCGCGATCTGCTGGCTGGCGATCTGGTCCGGGATCCGGACAAGTGCATCGACCTCGGGAATAGTGAGGCCACGGCCATGGCCGTCGCGCGCAATGTCAAGGTTTGCGCGATAAGCCTGCAAGGTGTCCCGCAAGGCGGTCAGATCGGTGGCAATGGTTGCTGCCAGTGCCGCCTGTTCGATCCGGTCCAACGCGTCGACCGCGCGCCGGTGGCTGGCGATGGCATCGGCGTGGTATTGCGGTTCGTCCGGGCGCAGAACCGCATTCTTGAAGTGGTGGATCAGCCCGACATAGCCAATGGCCCGTTCGAGATCCAGCATGGCCGAGGTCAGGTCCAGTGAGGTGTCTTCCAGCCGGTCGGTCCGCAGCCAAAGCCATGCCGAAACCGAAAGCGACAGCAGGGCGGCGATCCACCACCCCACAAGAAACCTGCGTAAATATCGTCTGGTCGGCATCGGGACGTCCGAAGTTCAACGTGCATTTCAGCCCGACGCAGGCACAGCACCCGAACCCGGCTTGGGTCGAATGGGTAATCCGCAGATGTGAAGAAAAATGTAACGAAGATGCGGCGCAGGGGCCGGGCCCGCGTCCCGGCTCAGATCAGCGCCTGTGCCCGCAAGGCCGTTGTCAGTGGTTCCAGATGTGTCTCATAGCGCCGCCATGCCGCATCGCTGCCTTTGTAGATCCCGCCGCGCACCTGAAGGCTGGAGGCCGTGGCCACCGCGCGGTCGGACCCGGAAAAGTCAAGGCAGGCGGATTCAGGTGGCAGATCCAGCGCGTCCAGCAGGGCCGGAATGGCGTCTTGCGGTGTTTCCGTCAGGGCCGTGTAATCCAGCCGGTGCAATGCGATTCCGCACTCCTCCCAAAAGCTGGTCATATCCCGATAGAGGGCCATGATCTCGGCGATATCGCGCAGATCATAGGCAAAGCCGTTTCCGGTGCGGACGAAACACTGTTTGTAGACCGACCAGCCAAGCGCCTGTGGATCACGTTGCATGGCCACGATGCGTGTTCCCGGGATCAGGCGCGCCACGATCCCGGCAAGAACGAAGTTCATCGGCATCTTGTCCACGACGAAATCCGCGCCTTGTGCGTGTTTGTCGAGGATGTCGAGGTAACCGTCACGCAGTTTGGCCAGCGAGTCCGGGTCCGCGCGGTTTTCACGCAGCATGGGCAACAACCGCTGGCGCAGGAACGGAAGCTCTCCTGCGGTGGCCACCTGCGAATGCGCGCCAAGAATGCTTTCCGCCAGCGTTGTGCCTGACCGGGGCAATCCAACCACGAGAATCGGCAGCGGTCGGGCCGGGCCTGCAAGGGGCGGGGCGTGCAGCCCCGCAAAGCCGTCGCGGACAAGCGCGGCGTCCTGGACATCGCGGGCGGCTCCCAGACCGTGCAGTTCTTTCTTGAGCGCATTGCCCTTGGCGTAATGGGCAAAGGCCTTGTCCACCTGCCGAAGATCGTCAAAAGCCTTGCCGAGGGCGAACCGGAACTCCAGCTCTTCGGCGGGAGTCGCCTTGCCGGTTTTCAGCAGCTTCTGCATCCGCCGCAGGTGCGGATCGCGGTCGCTTTCATAGCGGTGCAGCTCGGCATAGCCACGATGGGCCGCGCCGTTGTGCGGCATCAGTTCCGCCAGTCGGCCGAAACCGGTGCGGGCGGTTTCCGCATCCCCGAGGATCAGCGCCGAAACCGCGCCCATGCGCTGCGCCTGCGGGTCGTCGGGCAAGGCATCGGCGGCCATACGGGCCGGGCCGGCCATGGCCTCTGTCTCGCCCAGTTCAAAAAACGCCAGCGCAAGCTCGCGGTACACGGTGGCGCGTTCGGGCGCGCGAACCAGCGCCTCGACCGCAGCATCACGGGCCATCTGCGGGCGACGCAGCGCATTAAAGGCGATGGCAAGCGCCTCATGCGGGCTCGCCGCTTGCGGGGCCTTCGCGGCAAGGCTGCGAGCAAAGGGCACAGCCGCTTCCAGCTTGCGCGCGTTCAGCAGCGCCGCAAGCCGCTGGGCCTCCGCCGGTTGCAGGGTCTTGGCCAGAAAGGCGGGTTGCGCGCGGGCAAACAGCCGGTGCCGGATCGCAAAAACCTGCGGCGTCCAGCGCCAGCGGTCGGGCAGGGCGTCCAGCAGGCTGCGCGCCTTGGCAGAATCGCCGGTCTTGGCCGCTGTCTCGGCGCGTTCCAGTTCGGCCTCGAAGTCCTGCCGCTGCATGTGGATGCTCTCTTTTGCCCGCCTGTGCTCAGTACGCGTTTCGGCCCGGTGCAGGCAAGGGGCGGTCGGGGGCTGCGGGCTTTCCGCAAGGGCGCTGGTCAAAACCATTGACCCGACTCACCGGATCGCAGTAAATGAACAAGCGTTCAATACTTGGGAGGGGCGGGCGTGTTTCTTGCGACGATGAAATTTGATCTGGGCGAAGATGTTCTGGCGCTACAGGAGACCGTGCACCGGTGGGCGCAGGAGCGCGTCAAGCCGTTGGCGGCCGAGATCGACAGCACCAACGAGTTCCCCGCGCCGCTGTGGCGCGAGATGGGGGACCTTGGCCTGCTGGGGATCACGGTGCCCGAAGAGTTCGGCGGCGCGGGCATGGGCTATCTTGCCCATACGGTCGCGGTCGAAGAGGTGGCGCGGGCCTCGGCCTCGGTTTCGCTGTCCTACGGCGCGCATTCCAACCTCTGCGTGAACCAGATCAAACTGAACGGCACCGACGAACAGCGCCGCAAGTACCTGCCGGGTCTGTTGTCGGGCGAAAACGTTGGCGCGCTTGCCATGTCCGAACCTTCGGCTGGCTCGGATGTGGTCAGCATGAAGCTGCGGGCGGAAAAGCGGAATGACCGCTTTGTGCTGAATGGCAACAAGTACTGGATCACCAACGGCCCGGATGCCGACACGCTGGTTGTCTATGCCAAGACAGACCCCGAGGCCGGACCCAAGGGCATCACCGCCTTCCTGATCGAAAAGGACATGAAGGGGTTTTCGACCTCCAAGCATTTCGACAAGCTGGGGATGCGCGGGTCAAATACCGCCGAGCTGATTTTCGACGAAGTCGAAGTGCCTTACGAGAACATCCTCGGCGAAGAGGGCAAGGGTGTGCGCGTCCTGATGTCCGGTCTGGACTATGAACGCGTGGTGCTGGCAGGCATCGGGTTGGGCATCATGGCGGCCTGTATGGACGAGGTCATGCCCTATCTTTCCGAACGCAAGCAGTTTGGTCAGCCGATCGGGAATTTCCAGCTGATGCAGGGCAAGATCGCTGACATGTACACGGCGATGAACTCGGCCCGGGCCTATGTCTATGAGGTCGCCAAAGCCTGTGATCGCGGCGAAGTCACCCGTCAGGACGCGGCAGCCTGCTGCCTTTACGCCAGCGAACAGGCCATGGTGCAGTCGCACCAGGCGGTGCAGGCGCTTGGCGGCGCGGGTTTCCTTGCGGATGCACCGGTGGCGCGGCTGTTCCGCGATGCCAAGCTGATGGAAATCGGCGCGGGCACCAGCGAAATCCGCCGGATGCTGATTGGCCGCGAACTGATGGGATCCATGGCGTGACGGGCCGGGCCGCCGTCTTGGTGTCGGCGGCGCTGCCCTTCGGGGCCTCGTTCTGCGCCCGGCCGGAGGCGTGGCGGAGGACGTAGGGATGCGCGTGCTGCTGTGGCTTCCGCTGGCGGCGCTGGTTCTGTTCGGCGCGATACAGGCCTTTCGGGCCGGATGGATCGTTGCCCACCTGAGCGAGAGCGCCGCGATCGAGACCTATGCCGCACGTTACATGCAGGAAACCGGCGCACCGGCTGCGGATTGCACGGCGGTGCCCGGTGAAAAGGTTTGGCTGGTGATACGATGCGGAACCGGCGAGGATCGGCGCATCTACCGGGTGAACCGCTTTGGCGGACTGGTGACAGGGGACCCGGAGGAAACCATCCGGATGGAGGAGCCTAGCACATGAAACCCTACCTGATTGCCCTCGCCCTTGCGTGTTCGGCGGCCCCCGCCGCAGCGCAGGAGTTGCGTTTTTCGTCACAGGCCACCGAATCCTGCCTTGGGTCGGGGGCGGATTTTCGCAGCTGTATCGGCCTCTCGGCCGAGGCCTGCATTGATGACAACGGTTACGCCACCGTCGTGCTGAGCGGGTGCTTTGCCCGCGAACTGGACTGGTGGGACGACCGCCTGAATGCCTCTTACGGTTTTGCAATGCGCCATGCGAAACAGGCGGATGTCGATAACGGCGGCTTTGGGCCGTCGCAGGCCGACGCCCTGCGCGAGATGCAGCGCGCATGGATCCGGTTCCGCGATGCCAAATGCGCCTATGCCCGCAGCCATTGGGGCGGCGGCACCGGCGCGGGGCCTGCCGGGGCGGAATGCCTGATGCGCGAAACCGCCGAGCAGACATGGTACATCGAAAGCATGGTGACACCGGGCTGATGCTGCAAACTGCGCCCACATATGACGCGCTGCGCGCCGGGTTCCGCTGGGATCTGCCCGACCGCCTGAACATGGCCGAGCAGGCCTGTGATGGCTGGGCGCGGCGCGATCCGGCGCGGCTGGCGATCCTCGACCATGCCAGCGGCCAACCTGTCACCTATGCGGCGCTCGAAACCTTGTCGCGGCGTGTACAGGCCGCCTTGCTGGCCCGAGGAGTCGGGCAGGGCGATCGGGTGGGCGTGCTGCTCAGCCAGTCGCCGCTTTGTGCGGCGGCGCATCTGGCCTGCTGGCGGATGGGCGCGATTTCCGTGCCGCTGTTCATGCTGTTCCGGGAGGACGCGCTGCGCGCCCGTCTGGGCGACAGCGGTGCAACTGTCGTGGTGACGGATGCGGAAGGGGCGGCGATGCTGGCCCCTTTCGACCTGTCCGTGGTGACAGCGGACGACCTTCCCGCCGAAGGCGCCAAGGGACCGGCGATCGACAGCACACCGGAAACGCCTGCGGTACTGATCTATACCTCGGGCACCACCGGCACACCCAAGGGCGCGCTGCACGGGCACCGGGTGCTGACCGGCCATTTGCCGGGGGTCGAGGTCAGCCATGATTTCCTTGGTCAACCGGGCGATGTGCTCTGGACACCTGCCGACTGGGCATGGATCGGCGGGCTGTTCGATGTGCTGATGCCGGGACTGGCGCTGGGGGTGCCGGTTGTCGCTGCGCGTATGCGGCGTTTTGATGTTGCGGAATGCGTGAGGATCACCTCGGAACATGCTGTCCGGAATGTGTTTTTCCCGCCCACTGCACTGCGCATGCTCAAGGCGGAAGACGCGCGGATCGACGGTCTGCGCTCGGTTGCCAGCGGTGGTGAACCGCTGGGGGCGGAGATGCTGGCATGGGGGCGCGATGCCTTTGGCGTCACCATCAACGAATTCTACGGCCAGACCGAATGCAACATGGTCGCTTCCTCCTGTGCGGCGCTGTTCGATCCGCGCCCGGGCTGCCTTGGCCGTTCTGCGCCGGGTTTTGATCTGGCGGTGATTGACGACAATGGCGCAACGGTCGCGGGCGAAGGTGACATCGCGGTGCGGCGCGGCTGTGCCTCGATGATGCTGGCCTACTGGAACCGCCCCGAGGAGACGGCCGGGAAATTCCGCGGCGACTGGCTGGTGACCGGCGACCGGGGTGTCATCCAAGACGGCTTTATCCGCTTTGTCGGGCGCGAAGATGACGTCATCACCTCTGCCGGTTACCGCATCGGCCCGGCCGAGATCGAGGATTGCCTGCTGACCCATCCGGGCGTCGCCACGGTGGGCGTGGTCGGCAAGCCCGACCCGCTGCGGACCGAGATCGTCAAGGCCTATGTCGTCCGGAAACAGGGCGCAAAGGTCGGCGCGGACGAATTGCGCGACTGGGTGAAAGATCGGCTGGCAAGCTATTCCTACCCAAGGGAAATCGCCTTTCTGGAGGCGCTGCCGATGACGGTCACCGGCAAGGTGATCCGCAAGGAATTGAAGGCCCGGGCGGCGGCGGAACCCGCCGCCTCCGAGGCATGAGAAAGGGAACGGGGACATGAAACTGCAATCGCAGGTGCTGACCGGGGGCGATGCCTTCAAGACCAACCGGGCGGCCCATCTCGAGGCCATGGAACAGATCCGCGAGGCGGTCGGCACGGCCATGGCGGGCGGCGGCGAACGGGCCCGCGAACGTCACCTGAGCCGGGGCAAGATGCTGCCGCGTGAACGGGTCGCAAACCTGCTTGATCCCGGCTCTCCCTTTCTCGAGGTCGGGCTGACGGCGGCCCACGGCATGTACGGAGGTGCCGCTCCCTGCGCCGGTGTGATCGCGGGCATCGGGCTGGTCGCCGGGCGGCAGGTCATGGTGATCTGCAACGACGCCACGGTAAAGGGCGGCACCTACTACCCGATGACGGTCAAGAAACACCTGCGCGCCCAGGAAATCGCCGAGGAAAACGCGCTGCCCTGCGTCTATCTCGTGGACAGCGGCGGCGCCAACCTGCCCAATCAGGACGAGGTCTTCCCCGACCGCGATCACTTTGGCCGCATCTTCTACAATCAGGCCCGCATGTCGGCCAAGGGCATCGCCCAGATCGCCGTAGTCATGGGCTCCTGCACCGCGGGCGGCGCCTATGTTCCGGCCATGTCGGACGTGTCGATCATCGTCAAGGAACAGGGCACGATCTTTCTGGCCGGCCCGCCACTGGTCAAGGCCGCCACCGGCGAGGTGGTCAGCGCCGAGGATCTGGGCGGTGGCGACGTCCACACCCGCCTGTCGGGCGTGGCCGATTATCTGGCCGAGGATGATGCCCATGCGCTGGCCCTGGCGCGGCGGGCGGTTGGCTCGCTTGGCGCGGGCGGCGAGGTGCAGGGCTTCACCGGCGAGGCGCCCGCCTATGACCCGGAGGAACTGCTGGGCGTGGTGCCCGCCGACCTGCGCACGCCCTATGACATCCGCGAGGTCATCGCGCGGCTGGTCGACGGCTCCTACTTCGACGAGTTCAAACCGCGCTTCGGGGAAACGCTGGTCTGCGGCTTCGCCCGGCTCGAAGGCATGGACGTCGGCATTATCGCCAACAACGGCGTGTTGTTCAGCGAAAGCGCCCAGAAAGGCGCGCATTTCGTCGAACTCTGCTCACAACGCCGCATCCCGCTGGTGTTCCTGCAAAACATCACCGGCTTCATGGTTGGCCGCAAATATGAAAACGAAGGCATCGCGCGCCACGGTGCCAAGATGGTGACCGCCGTGGCCACCACCTCGGTGCCCAAGATCACCCTGCTGGTGGGTGGCTCCTTCGGCGCGGGCAACTACGGCATGGCGGGGCGCGCCTACCAGCCGCGGTTCCTGTGGACATGGCCCAACAGCCGCATCAGCGTCATGGGCGGCCCGCAGGCGGCAGGCGTTCTGGCCACGGTCAAACGCGACGCCATCGAACGCTCAGGCGGCACATGGTCCGCCGAGGAAGAAGCCGAGTTCAAGCGCCCCACGCTGGACATGTTCGAGGAACAATCCCACCCGCTCTACGCCTCGGCGCGGCTCTGGGACGACGGCATCGTCGACCCGCGCAAGACCCGGCAAGTGCTGGCGCTCTCCCTGCGCGCGGCGCTGAACAAACCCGTCGAGGAAACACGCTTTGGCGTGTTCCGGATGTGATCCGGCAAGGAGCGTAATCCATGCAGACCCCCGCCACATTCCGCCGTCCGGCGTCGCGCCAGCCACAGGCGCCGCGCCCCCTGTTTCTTCTGTCTGAAAATATCCCGGGGAGCGCGAGGGGCTGGCCCCTCGCTGCCCGCCGCCCGATCCAGACGCCCCGGCAAAAGGACATTTCCCATGTTTGACACCATCCTGATTGCCAACCGAGGCGAAATCGCCGTGCGTGTCATGCGCACCGCTCGGGCCATGGGCCTGCGCACCGTCGCCGTCCATTCCGACGTGGACGCCGATGCGCTGCATGTGGCCATGGCCGACGAGGCCGTCTGCATCGGCGGCGCCGCACCGTCGCAAAGCTACCTGCGGGGCGATGCCATCATCGAGGCCGCAAAAGCCACCGGCGCACAGGCGATCCATCCCGGTTACGGCTTCCTGTCGGAAAACCCCGATTTCGTGCAGGCGGTCGAGGCGGCGGGCCTGACTTTCATCGGCCCTTCGGCCGAGGCGATCCGCAAGATGGGTCTCAAGGATGCGGCCAAACGCCTGATGGATCAGGCCGGTGTGCCTGTCGTGCCGGGTTACATGGGCGAGGATCAGGACCCCGGCCATCTTGAGGTCGAGGCCCATCGGGTGGGCTATCCGCTGCTGATCAAGGCCGTCGCCGGCGGCGGCGGCAAGGGGATGCGGCTGGTCGAAGCTCCTGAAGAGTTCATCGACGCGCTTGAACGCGCCAAGGCTGAAGCCCGCAGTGCCTTTGGCAATGACGCGGTGCTGATCGAGAAATTCATCCAGCGCCCGCGCCACATCGAGGTTCAGGTCTTTGGCGACGGCACCCGCGCCGTGCACCTGTTCGAACGCGACTGCTCTCTTCAACGCCGTCACCAGAAGGTGATCGAAGAGGCCCCCGCACCGGGCATGACCGAAGAGATGCGCGCCGCCATGGGCGCCGCCGCCGTCCGTGCCGCCGAGGCCATTGGCTACAAGGGCGCGGGCACGGTGGAATTCATCGTTGACGGTGCCGATGGGCTGCGGACCGACGGCTTCTGGTTCATGGAGATGAACACCCGCCTTCAGGTCGAACATCCGGTGACAGAGGAAATCTGCGGAGTCGATCTCGTCGAATGGCAGATCCGCGTCGCCTCGGGGGAAACCCTCCCGGCGCGTCAAGAGGACCTGTCGATCAATGGTCACTCTTTCGAGGCGCGGCTTTACGCCGAGGACGTGCCAGCGGGGTTCCTGCCGGCCACGGGCACCTTGGCGGATCTGGAATTCCCCGCAGGGGTCCGGGCGGAAACCGGCGTGCGCTCGGGCGATGCCATCAGCCCGCATTATGACCCGATGATCGCCAAGCTGGTGGTGCATGGACCGACCCGCGCGGTGGCGCTGCAGCGTCTGGCGCAGGGGCTGCGCAAGACCCGCGTTGCGGGAACGGTCACCAACCTTTCCTTCCTCGGGGCGCTTGCGGAACATGAGGGGTTTGGCCGGGGCGAGGTGGACACAGGTCTGATCGCCCGTGATCTCGAGGCGCTGACCGCCCCGGCAGAGGTGACGCCGCAGATCTGGGCCGAGGCCGCACTGGCGGCTTCGGGCTTGGGCGGTCCCATGGGCTGGGACGCGGGTTTCAGCCTCTGGGCACCGGAATGGCGGGCTGTGACGCTGGCGCGCGATGGCGAGAACCGCCAGATTGGCGTCAAGCTGCGCGGCCCGGATTCGGCCCTGATCTCGGTCGAGGGCACGGTGGTCGAGGCGCTGCGCGGGGTGCGTGGCTGGACGTTCGACGGACAGCCGGGGGCCGGGGCCTTTGTGGCTGCGGGCCGGGTGACGGTCTTTGCCGCCTATGGCATCGGATTTGACCTGCCCGATCCGCTGGCCCGGGGCGCGGCCGAAGGGGCAGCCGAAGGCGCCCTTGCGCCGATGCCGGGCCGGGTTGTGTCGGTGCATGTCTCGGTCGGGCAGTCGGTCGAGGAGGGCGACCGGCTGGTGGTGCTGGAGGCCATGAAGATGGAACACACCCTGCGCGCGGGGCGCGCCGGCACGGTGGGCGAAGTGCTGGTGGCCGAGGGCGATCAGGTCGAAGCGGGCGCGCCTTTGGTGGTGCTGGAGGACGACGAGGCATGAGCAAGCCCGACATCACCCTGCACCATGTGCAATACGGGCGGTCTTTCCGGGTGCTCTGGCTGCTGGAAGAGATCGGGATGGAGCGGTTCGGCGCACTGAACATCGTCGAGCACCGGATCGGTACGCGGGAAATGCGTGAAAGCGATCTTGGCCGGATTTCGCCCGCCGTGCGTATCCCGGCGATCAAGATCGACGGGCTGGAGATGAGCGAATCCGGCGCCATCGTGCAGCATCTGGTCGAAACCCATGCGCCCGCGCTGGACCGGCCGGTGGGGCATGAGGACCGTCCCGCCTACCAGCAATGGATTCACTACGCCGAAACGCAGGCCAGCCTGATCGAACAGCTGAACCTGATGATGGTGTTCCTGCGCCGCCCGGCCAAGCCATCGCCCGTGGTGGTCAAGCTGACGGTGGCCCGCCTGCGGCAGACACTGGCGGGCATGGAGGCGCGTCTGGGGGACAGGGAATGGTTGCTGCCGTCGGGCTTTTCGGCGGCGGACGTCATGATGGGGTTCAACCTGTTCGCGGCGCCGTTCTATGTGAAACTGGACGAATTTCCGCGCGTGTCCGCCTACAAGGCGCGGATCGAAGCCCGCGCGGCCCATCGGCGCGCGGTTGAGCGCGAAGGGCCGCAGCGATTTTATGCGCAGGATTTCTATCCGGTGCCTGACGAGGCCTGATCCGGAGGAGCGCCTTCGGCGCGCAGGTTTTCTCGCCTTTCGCCTGCGGCGGACGGCTCGGGAGATGAGTATTTGAACCAAGAAGAAACCAGGGGAAGAGCCATGAGCGAGACGGTCGAGATCTTCGAGGTGGGACCGCGCGACGGGTTGCAGAACGAGGCGCGACAGATCCCCACGGCGGAGAAGGTGGCGCTGGTGGATCTCTTGTCCGGGGCGGGTTTTCGGCGGATCGAATGCGCCTCTTTCGTGAGCCCGAAATGGGTGCCGCAGATGGCGGACAGCGCCGATGTTTTGGCGGGTATCACGCGGGCGGAGGGGGTGTCTTATGCGGCGCTGACGCCGAACATGAAGGGGCTGGAACGGGCGCTTGCGGCGCAGGCCGATGAAGTGGCGGTTTTTGGCTCGGCCTCGGAAGGGTTTTCCAAGGCCAATATCAACGCGACGATCGAGGAAGGGCTGGCGCGGTTCGTTCCGGTGGCCGAGGCCGCGCGCGCGCAGGGGCTGCCCGTGCGGGGCTATGTGTCCTGCGTGGTGGAATGCCCCTATGACGGGCTGGTGGCACCGGAGGCTGTGGCGCAAGTGGTGGCGGCCTTGCGGGATATGGGCTGTTACGAGGTGTCATTGGGCGACACCATTGGCAAGGGGCGGCCCGAGGCGGTGGATGCCATGTTGGCGGCGGTGTTGCAGGAATTGCCGGCGGATCGGCTGGCGGGGCATTTCCACGATACGGCCGGGCGGGCACTGGAGAATATCGACGTGGCGCTGGCCCGCGGATTGCGGGTCTTTGACGCGGCGGTGGGCGGTCTGGGCGGCTGTCCCTATGCGCCGGGTGCTGCGGGCAACGTGGCGACGGAGGCGGTGCAGGATCATCTTGTGGCGCTTGGGTATGACACGGGGCTGGATCGCGACCTGTTGCGGCAGGGGGCCGAGATGGCGCGGGCGATGCGGGCGGGCTGAGACCGCCTGTTGCCGGTGAGGCGAGGGAGTGAGAGAGACATGGACTTTATCAAGGTGACACGCGACGCCCGTGGCGTGGCGGAGATCGGGCTGGCGCGGGCGGACAAACACAATGCCCTGTCGGTGCAGATGATGACCGAGCTGGAGGACACCGCCAAGGCGCTGGCCACCGAGCAGGATATTCGCGTGGTCGTGCTGGCCGCAGAGGGGCGCAGTTTCTGCGCCGGGGGCGATCTTGCGTGGATGCGGGCGCAGTTCGAGATGGATCGCGCCACGCGGCGGGCGGAATCGGCGCGCATCGCCACGGCGCTTGGCGCGCTTTATGCCTTGCCGCAGCCTTTGATCGGCAAGGTGCAAGGCAATGCTTTTGGCGGCGGTCTGGGGTTGATTTCGGTCTGTGACGTCGCTGTGGCTGCCGCCAGCGCCAAGTTCGGTCTGACCGAGGTCAAGCTGGGCCTGATCCCGGCCAACATCGGGCCTTATGTCGTGCATCGCATGGGGGCGCGCGCCGCGCAGGAAGTCTTTATGAACGCGCGGATCTTTGAGGCTGAGGAGGCGCAGCGCCTTGGATTGGTGAACCGGGTGGCCACAGCCGAGGATCTGGACGCCGCGGTCGAGGCCGAAATAGCCCCCTATCTGGCCTGCGCGCCCGGTGCGGTCCGCGATGCCAAGGCGTTGTTGCGGCGGCTTGCGGGCGAAGTTTCGCCAGAGGCAGTGGACGGGGCAATCGACGCGCTGGCGGATCGCTGGGAGACCGAAGAGGCGCAACAGGGCATCGCGGCCTTTTTCGACAAGCGTCCGGCACCCTGGACCTGAGACCGGCGCTCAGCCGGTGCAGATGGCAAAGCCGGTGTCGATCCAAACCAGCTCTTCATCCTCGCGATACAGCCCGACCTCAAGTGTCGGAGCAGGATCCTCGGGCGGGATGTGGAACCAGAGATGATGCGCGATGCCTTCGGCTGTGAAGGCATGGCCGATGCCTTCGTCGGCGCTGTCCCGGATGGCCTTGCAGGGCAGGGTCCGCGATGCGCTGTCGTGAACCGCGACGCTGTCGCCCGTCAGGCAGACGTGCAGGGCCGGGCCGAAGGTCAGATGCGCGATACTGCCGTCAAGGCCGAGAAATCCGGCCGGTGCAAGGGCAATGGCCTGCGCGGCACCGGGGCAGGGGCCGCCGGTCTCCATCCGCTCGGCGCTGTTGTGTTGGGCGGTCGATACAAGTGGCCAGAGCGCCAGCAGAGTGGTAAGCGGCATGGCTTTGGATCGACTTGTGGGCTGGAGCATCGGGACGGGTCCTGTGACGCGGGTGTCTCTGGACAGGATAACATGACCCGTGCAATGCCCCAAATGCCAACAGAACCGAGACTTTCCAGAGGGCCGACATGCTGATCCAACTGGCGCATCTGTACGCGACTGTCTGTGTCGCGGTGATCTTTTTCCAATTCGCGCTGATCGGCGGAGCCCCGTTGGGGCCGTGGACCCAAGGGGGCCGCCACGATGGGGCCTTGCCGCTGTCCGGTCGGCTGGTTGCCGTGGTTTCGGTGCCGGTGGTGGCCTTTCAGGGCTTGGCGATCCTGTCGGCGGCGGGCTTTCCCGGATTGGACTGGCCGCGCTGGTGCGGCTGGCTGGCGCTGGGGGTGAGCGTTCTGGCGAGTGTCCTGAACGGGATCACCCCGTCGGCCCGGGAACGGGCGGTGTGGTTTCCGATCATGTTGGTCATGTCGGGGATTGCCGCCTACGTCATGATCTCGACCGCCGGGCAGGGGTGACCCACAGGTCTGCCTCAGGCGCTTGCTGCCTCCAGTTCCGTCCACCGGGTTTCGATCAGCCGTGCGTAGCGCAGCGGGGACAACCCGTAGGCGCCCACGGCGTAGCCGTCGTTGATCTCGACCACCAGCGTCCGGCCATCGGAGGTTACACCGAAGTCCAGCGCATAGGCTGATGGCGCGGCGGCCCTGGCCTGAACCGCCAGCGCGTTCCGGATCACCTCGGGATCGGGAAAGGCAAGAGGATCGCCGCGATAGGGACGCAGGTCGATCAGGTCGCCATGCAGGACAAAGCCGCGGTATTCGGTGACGAAATCCACCGGATCGGCGCAGATCACCGGTTCGTCGTCGGGGATATGCGCGGTCGGGATCAGGTCGGCGAAATTGCGCAGCAGCGTTCCGGTAAAGAGCTTGAGCCGCTCGGGGCGCGGTTTGACAAAGACAGCGCAGCCGCTGCCGGCCATCCGGCGCGCCTCGGCCATGGTCGCCTGCCAGATCCGCCGCCCGGCAAAGGGCATCAGTTCGGCCGGCACGCTGTCCAGATCCGGAACGGCAATGCCAAGCCGGCGCATGCCACGCTGCGCAAAGCCGATTCCGCCGACGACCCTGTCACCGGGCCGCAGGTCCAGCGCGTCGAATCCATCCGTGTCGAACAGGCACACCTCTTCGCCAAGCTGAGAGAATCCCACCCGGGCCACATGGCGGTTGATGCCAAAAAGCGTGTCGTCGGGGGCAAGGATATGGACGGTCATGGCGGGTCTTTCCGGGTTTTCCCCGGCTTTAGTGCGATCAGCGCCGCAGGGCCATGGGGGAATACCCGCCCGCCGGATGCGGTGATCGAGCCGACGGGCGCGACGCTTGGGCGCGGCGTCTGCTGCCCCGCAGCACGAATTTTCCCGGCATCCTGTTGTCTACAAAGGAAAATCTGCCGTTTTCCGGGAAATTCGTTTATTCGCAGGGCTTTGAATGCTTCTGCCCCGTGTTGACCCTGCCGGGAGGCGGGGATATGGGACAATAAGCCAAGCGCCACAGCGCCCGATCCTGAAGGAGCCACGTCTTGGAAGAGATGCTGCGGGAATATCTTCCCATCCTCGTCTTTCTGGCCATTGCCATCGGTCTCGGCCTCGTCCTGATCCTTGCCGCGGTCATCGTTGCCGTGCGCAATCCGGACCCCGAGAAGGTGTCGGCCTATGAATGCGGATTCAATGCCTTTGACGATGCCCGGATGAAATTCGACGTCCGGTTCTACCTCGTCTCGATCCTGTTCATCATTTTCGATCTTGAAATCGCCTTCCTGTTCCCATGGGCCGTGGCGTTCAAGGATATCTCGATGGTGGGCTTCTGGTCGATGATGGTGTTCCTGGCGGTGCTGACCGCGGGCTTTGCCTATGAATGGAAGAAAGGGGCGCTGGAATGGGAGTGATGACCGGGGCGAACACCGCCGGTTTCGACCGCGAGGTGGCCACACAGACCCTCAACCGCGAGCTTCAGGACAAGGGATTCCTGCTGACCTCGACCGAGGATATCATCAACTGGGCGCGCACCGGCTCGCTGCACTGGATGACCTTTGGTCTGGCCTGCTGCGCGGTCGAGATGATGCATACTGCAATGCCGCGCTATGACGTGGAGCGGTTTGGCTTTGCGCCCCGCGCCAGCCCGCGCCAGTCGGATGTGATGATCGTGGCTGGCACGCTGACCAACAAGATGGCCCCGGCCCTGCGCAAGGTCTATGACCAGATGCCCGAGCCGCGCTACGTGATCTCGATGGGATCCTGCGCCAATGGCGGCGGTTATTACCATTATTCCTACAGTGTCGTGCGCGGCTGCGACCGCGTGGTGCCGGTCGACGTCTATGTGCCCGGCTGCCCGCCGACGGCCGAGGCGCTGGTTTATGGCATCATGACGCTGCAAAAGAAAATCCGCCGTACCGGCACGCTGGTGCGCTGAGGGGGTTGCGATGACTGACGCACTGAAAGAACTGGGCGGCCACATCGAGCTGAAACGCCCCGATTGCGTGATCGGCTGGGATGTCACGCATGGCGAGCTGAATGTCGACGTGGCCCCGTCGAACATCCGGGGCTTTGTCGAGTTCCTCAAGACCGACCCGACCTGCCGTTTCTCGTCGCTGGTGGACATCACCGCCGTCGACTATCCCGAACGGCCCAAGCGGTTCGACGTGGTCTATCACTTCCTGTCGATGTACCAGAACCACCGGATCCGCCTTCGGGTGTCGATCCGCGAGGATGAGATGGTGCCGTCGATCGTATCGGTGCACCCCTCGGCCAACTGGTTCGAGCGTGAAGTCTTTGACATGTTCGGCATCCTTTTTGCCGGCCATCCTGACCTGCGCCGCATCCTGACGGACTATGGTTTCCGCGGCTTCCCGCTGCGCAAGGATTTCCCGACAACCGGTTATACCGAGTTGCGCTACGACGAAGAGCAAAAGCGCGTCGTCTACGAGCCGGTGAGCTTGGTTCAGGAATACCGCCAGTTCGATTTCATGTCTCCGTGGGAAGGTGCGCAATACGTGCTGCCCGGCGATGAAAAGCAGGAAGAGGCGAAGTGATGGACGGCTCCAAAGGTTTTGACGACGCCCTGACGGGCGAGCAGAAGATCCGCAACTTCAACATCAACTTTGGTCCTCAGCACCCGGCAGCGCACGGCGTGCTGCGCCTTGTGCTGGAGCTGGACGGCGAGATCGTGGAACGCTGCGACCCGCATATCGGCCTGCTGCACCGTGGCACCGAAAAGCTGATGGAATCGCGCACCTACTTGCAGAACCTGCCGTATTTCGACCGGCTGGACTATGTGGCGCCGATGAATCAGGAACACGCCTGGTGTCTGGCAATCGAAAAGCTGACCGGGGTCGAGGTGCCGCGCCGCGGTTCGCTGATCCGGGTTCTGTATTCCGAAATCGGCCGGATCCTGAACCACCTGCTGAACGTGACCACGCAGGCCATGGACGTTGGCGCGCTGACGCCGCCGCTCTGGGGTTTCGAGGAACGCGAAAAGCTGATGGTGTTCTACGAGCGCGCCTGTGGCGCCCGTCTGCACTCGGCTTATTTCCGCCCCGGCGGTGTCCACCAGGATCTGCCCGACGATCTGATCGACGACATCGAGGAATGGTGTGGCACCTTCCCCAAGGTGCTGGACGATATCGACGGGCTACTGACCGAAAACCGGATCTTCAAGCAGCGCAACGCCGATATTGGCGTGGTGACCGAGGAAGAGATCAACGAGTGGGGCTTTTCGGGCGTCATGGTGCGCGGGTCGGGCCTTGCATGGGACCTGCGCCGGTCGCAACCCTATGAGTGCTACGACGAGTTCGATTTCAAGATCCCGGTCGGCAAGAACGGCGACTGCTATGACCGCTATCTCTGCCGCATGGCCGAGATGCGCGAAAGCGTCAAGATCATCCTGCAAGCCATCGAGAAACTGCGCGCGCCCGAAGGGCAGGGCGATGTTCTGGCCCGTGGCAAGATCACCCCGCCCAAGCGCGGTGAGATGAAGCGGTCGATGGAAGCTCTGATCCATCACTTCAAGCTGTACACGGAAGGGTTCCACGTGCCGGAGGGCGAAGTTTACGCCGCCGTCGAGGCACCCAAAGGCGAATTCGGCGTCTATCTTGTTGCCGATGGCAGCAACAAACCCTACCGCTCCAAGATCCGCGCACCGGGTTACCTGCACCTTCAGGCGATGGACCATGTCGCCAAGGGGCACCAGCTGGCCGATGTGGCCGCGATCATCGGCACCATGGACGTGGTGTTCGGGGAGATCGACAGGTGAGAGCGCTTGCCGCCGTTCTGGCGCTGACCGTCGCGCCCGCATTTGCGCAGGATGTGCCTGCGTTCAACGAGGAACTCGGGTTCGAGATCCTTGGCGGGGTCGACGACGGTCTGCTGGTTCGGAACGGCGCTCATGCCTTTTACTGCGAGGTCGAGGAAGGACCGGGCGACCGGTTCTTCGTGCTGGAGACTTGCGCGCCGATCATCGGGCCCAAGGCTGCGTTGGCCGCATCGCGTGCCAGCCTGTCCAAGGCGCGGGGCGAACAGGCCTTTCTGGAGGCGCTGGAGGCGATGCCACCCGCGGCTTTCATCCCGACCGTCACCCAGACGATGAAGGAATTCGGCTGTGTGCTGGATCTGCGCACCGGCGAGGACGCGTTCCTTGCCGTTCTGGCGCGCCACGTGGCGGAAACGGCGGTCTATGATGGCGCGATGACCGAGGATCTGATCGACGCCATCGGCGAGATCACCGAGGACACGGCGGAACTGATGCTGGACCAGGGGCTGATCGTGCTGGATAGGTCGGTTGGCAAGGCTCAATTGGTAGATTGCCCCTGACCGGGGCGAACGGGTCGCCACCGGGCGGCCGGGTACAAGGAACGACATGATGAAGAAATTCGCTTTTGCGCTTGGTGCGGTGGCCTTTGTTTCGGGCTGCATCCTGCCGGAAGGCGTGACCGAGGAAGATCTCGCCGCTTTTGACGCGGCTGTAGCCTCGATCGGCTGCGATCTGGTGAACGAAAGCGATTACCTTCCGGTCGAACTGCAAACCGGTATGCCGCGAGAGAAGGTCGTGACCATCTCGCAATACAAGGTGGAACAGAAAGAAGCGGTGGCGCTGTCCAATGGCGGTGTGCGTCTTGTGACCGGCACCTGCGCCCCCAAGACCGAGCCTGCCCCAGCCGCGGCAACCTGATGCTGCCGGCCCGCGGGGCCGGAGGACAAGAGATGTAAACCCAAGGGGGCGCTGCCCGGCGGCGCCCGACGTTAGACGGAAAGCCGAAAGCCATGCTGCGCCGACTGCACCCCGAGCAACCCGATAGCTTTGCCTTCACCCCGGCCAACATGGCTTGGGCGCGTGAGCAGATCACCAAGTATCCCGAGGGCCGTCAGGCCAGCGCGATCATCCCGCTGTTGTGGCGGGCGCAGGAACAAGAAGGCTGGCTGAGCCGTCCGGCGATCGAAGCCGTGGCCGACATGCTGGGCATGGCCTACATCCGCGCGCTGGAAGTGGCCTCGTTCTACTTCATGTTCCAGTTGCAGCCGGTCGGCTCTGTGGCGCACATCCAGATCTGCGGCACCACCTCCTGCATGATCTGCGGTGCCGAGGATCTGATTTCGGTCTGCCGCGAAAAGATTGCGGACAAGCCGCATGTGGTGTCTGCCGATGGCAAGTTCAGCTGGGAAGAGGTGGAATGCCTTGGCAGTTGTACCAACGCGCCCATGGCCCAGATCGGCAAGGACTATTACGAGGATCTGACCGTCGAGAGCCTGCGCAACCTGCTGGACGCGCTGGCCAAGGGCGAGGTGCCGCAGGTCGGCCCGCAGAACGGACGTTTTGCCTCGGAACCCAAATCGGGCATCACCACGCTGACGGAATTCGTCAACGGCTCGATCAAGCTGAACGCCAGCGCACAATTGGCGCATGACATCGGCGATACGGTCAAGCGCATCGACGGAACCGAAGTGCCGCTGTTGGCGCCTTGGAACGATCAGTCGGGCACCCGTGGCCAGCAACCCGAAGCGCCCGAGGCCGATGTGCCCGCCGAAGCCAAGCCCGAGCCGATCCCCGAGCCGGTGGCCGAAGCGCCCGCCGCTGTAGAGCAGGCATTGATCCAGCCGTCGAGCCCGCTGGCCGGTGAGGCAGAACTGGCAACCCGCAAGGGCAGCTGGAAATACGAAGCCCCGGCCGCCGAAAAAGCCCCGGCAGCGGAACCTGCCGAGCCGACCGACGCCGACAAGCCCGCCGGGCTGTCCGCGCCGCGGGAGGGCAAGGCCGACGATCTCAAACGGATCAAGGGCGTTGGCCCCAAGCTTGAACAGATGCTGCACGGCATGGGGGTGTTCCACTTTGACCAGATCGCGATCTGGACGGAAAAGGAACTGGCCTGGGTCGATGACAACCTTGAGGGGTTCAAGGGCCGTGCGTCGCGCGATGAATGGATCGCGCAAGCCAAGGACTTTGCTGCCGAGGACTAAGGTTCGGCGGTTTCCGCACGGTCCCAAAGTCTCATTGGCGCCTTGCCTGTTTTCCGGTGATAGTTGCCCTGCAACGAACCCGGAAAATGGGTAGGGAGGAATTGGGATGTCTGGAACGAATGGATCGGGCGGCTGCGCCCGGACAAGCTGGACCGTGGCGGCGGTTGCCGGGGCCTTGGCTTTCATACTTTTGATGACGCTTGGCGGCTGGGGAGCCATCGGCGCCCTGATCGTCGGCGCGCTGGTCTTTGGGGTGCTTGGCTTCCTGATGTCGCGGGTCTTGTGTTCGGAACAATCACAGCCTGCGCCCAAGGTTTCGGCCCCTGCGCCCCGTGCGGCGGCTCCGGCACCTGAACCGGTTGCAGCCCCACAGCCCGTTTCACCCCCTGATCCTGCGCCGACAGCCGAACCACAGGCTTCGGAACCTTTGGTCAAGCCGACCGCCAGCCTTGCCGGCGAAGATGATCTGGCCAGCCGAAAGGGCGATTGGCGCTATGAGGGCACCGTCGCTGAGCCGGCACCGGCCCCTATGGCAGCCGCCCCCGCCGCGCCGGCGGCTCCGGTCATCAAACCCTCGACCCCTCTGGCCGGAGAAGCCGAACTGGCCAGCCGCAAAGGCAGCTGGACCTACGTTCCGAACTAGGGGGCGAACCCGGGGCGGCCTTGTGGTTTTCCATCTGCCGCGCCCTTGGTCACGGGGCACGCCCTGCTTGGCAAACTTGCGCTTGGCGGCCCTGGAAACGGGGCTGCGACAACGCCATGGCTTGCGTGCCGCGGCGCAGTATGTCAGGCGTGTTTCCGGCACTGTTGGGGAGGAACGGCGCTAATCAATGCGCAGCAGGACTGCGCCCGTTTAGTGGAGCGAGAACGTGACCATGACGACCCCTCTATTTCCGATGACACCAGACTTTACCCCGCTGATGCGCATGATGCAGTTGCAGACCCGCTTTGCGATGGAAGCCAGCCAGGGGATGATGAAGCTTGCGATGATGCCCTGGGCCGGTCTGCCCACGGGCTTTGGCTCGATCTGTACACCGATGGGCGCGGTCAGCGTCGCGGTGGAAAAGACCGTCGCCGAACCGGTTGCCGAAGAGGCCCCGGCGACTGAGCCCGCTGTCGAAGCTGTCGAAGCTGTCGAAGCTGTCGAAGCTGTCGAAGCTGTCGAAGTGAAAGCCGAAGCCGTGGTCGAAGCACCCGCGCCCGAGGCGGCCCCGGTCAAGCCCGCCGAAACGCCGGCCGAGGTTGCACCGGCGCCCGAGGCTGAAACCGTTGTCGCGCCCGTGGCCGAACCCGAGGCCGCGCCGGCCTTTGTCAAGCCGAAGGCGCTGAGCGCGCCCAAGGGCGAAGCGGACGACCTGACGGTTCTGAACGGCGTCGGCCCCAAGCTGGCAGAGGCGCTGAACGCCGAAGGGATTTATCACTACGACCAGATTGCCGCCTGGACCAAGGAAAACGTCGCCTGGGCCGACGAGAACCTTGCCGGTGTGCGTGGCCGTGCCTCGCGCAACGGTTGGGTTGCGCAAGCCGCCGGTCTGGTGAAGAAGTAAGGCAGGGGCGGCGATGGCCGGGGACCAGGAATTCAACCGAAGAGGCCGCGTCATCGCGTTGGTCATCGCGGGAACGGGCCTCGGCTGGGTCGTCGCCAATGCACTTGGCGCGGCGCTGGACCTGAGCCAGCGCTGGCGCGCGCTTTTCGACCTTGCTGCACTTGGTGGCTTTGTCTGGGCGATGTGGATGTTATACGGGCTCTGGCGGGACCGCCAGGAACACAAGGATTGAGAGATGCTAGCTGACCAGGACCGGATCTTTACCAACCTCTACGGCATGCATGACCGCACCCTCGACGGCGCGAAAAAGCGTGGTCATTGGGACGGCACCAAGGACATCATTGCCAAGGGGCGCGACTGGATCATCGAGGAAATGAAATCCTCGGGCCTGCGCGGTCGCGGCGGTGCCGGTTTTCCGACCGGTCTGAAATGGTCCTTCATGCCCAAGGAATCGGATGGGCGTCCGGCCTACCTGGTGGTGAACGCCGACGAATCAGAGCCGGGCACCTGTAAAGACCGCGAGATCATGCGCCACGATCCGCACACGCTGATCGAAGGCTGCCTGATCGCTTCTTTCGCGATGAACGCCCATGCTTGCTACATCTACATTCGCGGCGAATACATCCGCGAGCGTGAGGCCCTGCAAGCGGCGATCGACGAGGCCTATGACGCGGGCCTGCTGGGCAAGAACGCCGCCGGTTCGGGCTGGGATTTCGAGCTTTTCGTACACCACGGCGCGGGCGCCTATATCTGCGGCGAGGAAACCGCGCTGCTGGAAAGCCTTGAAGGCAAGAAAGGCATGCCCCGGATGAAGCCGCCGTTCCCGGCGGGCGCGGGCCTGTACGGCTGCCCGACCACGGTGAACAACGTTGAATCGATTGCCGTTGTGCCGACGATCCTGCGCCGGGGCGGCGAGTGGTTTTCGGGCTTTGGCCGCGACAACAACAAGGGCACCAAGCTGTTCGCCATCTCGGGCCACGTCAACAACCCCTGCGTTGTCGAAGAGGCCATGTCGATCAGCTTTGAAGAACTGATCGAAAAGCATTGCGGTGGCATTCGCGGTGGTTGGGACAACCTCAAGGCGGTGATCCCCGGCGGATCCTCGGTGCCTTGTGTGCGCGGCGAAAAGATGCGCGACGCGATCATGGATTTCGACTATCTGCGCGGCGAGCTTGGCTCGGGCCTTGGCACGGCGGCGGTGATCGTGATGGACAAGCAGACCGACATCATCAAGGCGATCTGGCGGCTATCCAAGTTTTACAAGCACGAAAGCTGTGGCCAGTGCACGCCCTGCCGCGAAGGCACCGGCTGGATGATGCGCGTCATGGACCGCCTTGTGAAGGGCGAGGCCGACGAGGAAGAAATCGACATGCTCTGGGATGTGACCAAGCAGGTCGAAGGCCACACGATCTGTGCGCTTGGCGATGCGGCGGCATGGCCGATCCAGGGCCTGATCCGCAACTTCCGCGACGAGATCGAGGATCGCATCAAGGCACAGAAAACCGGCCGCCTCAGCGCGGTCGCGGCAGAGTGACCTTGGCGGTCGGCTGTGATTTCAGGACCCTCTGCCGCTTGGCAGGGGGTCTTTTTCTTTGTGCCGGCGCAGCCGTGGCCCAGAACAGGGAGCCGGTTTCTATTCAGGATGAAATCCGGTACAAGGGGCGGTCCTTCAACGGATATTTCTCGCAATACGAACGCGAGGATGTGGAACCCATGCCGACGGACGGCCTGCCGTCGAAGGTTTGGGTTTCGGAAAGCTATATCGAGGTGACAGCCAACGCGGCCCCCCAACTGGGACCGGGCGATGAGGCGCTGGCCCGCAAGCTGGCAGAGAGTTTCTGCCGCCATTACGCGCTGGAGGTGCGCGACGCGCCGTCTTCGTCTGGCGAGAGGGATGGTCAGTGGGTGTTTTACGACCTGTGCTGGAAAGCGGGTTGGTAGGTTCTGCCTCCTGTTCGGGCGGAACCCTTGGCAAAAGATGAATTAGTCAGCCTCGCAACGCGGAGCGAGCGGATTTGAGAAGGACCCAGCGATGACACGTGACGGATTTCACCTTGCGGAATTGAACATCGGACGGCTGGTCGCGCCGACGGATGATCCGCGTGTGGCCGAGTTCATGGGGGCGCTGGACAAGATCAACGGGCTGGGCAAGCGTATGCCCGGCTTCGTCTGGATGATGGAAGGTTCGGGCGAACCGGGGACGGGCAATACCGAAAACGCCATTGGCGACGATCCGCAGTTCGTCGCCAACCTGACCGTCTGGGAAGACGTTGAAAGCCTTGAGCGATTCGTCTGGGGGACGATCCACAAACAGTTCTATGACCGCCGTGCGGAATGGTTCGAACTGATGCAGGATCAGCATTTCGTCATGTGGTGGGTGCCGGCGGGGCACCGGCCGACGCTGGACGAGGCGCTGGCGCGCCTTGACCTCCATCGCCGCGAAGGCGACAGTGACGACGCGTTCGGCTGGGCGCATTTGCCCGAGGCGCAAATGTGGCGTAATCGGCGGTGCGTGACCGAGGCGAGCTGAGAACGACAGGAACGACAATGAAACGGATTTTGGGGGCGGCAGCGCTGATTGCGGCGCTGGCGTCGGTGGCGCAGGCGGAAACGGTGCGGTCCAAGGCTTTCGTCGGCGAGATCCAGCGCCGCGCCGTGCAGATGCAGGCGCGCGACGGATCGGGATCGACACAGGCGGTTCAGGCCTATGTCAGCGTCAAGACAGCCGCTGGTGCGGCACCGGCGCAGGCCCAGATGCAGGCGGCGGGGCGCTTTGCCGCCAGTGCCGGGTGCCGTGGGACCAACGCGCTTGCAACAATTCTGGCCGGGGTGACGGCCACGGCGGCCGAATTCGAGGTTCTGTGCCGGGGAGGGCAATGAAATGATGACTCGTGTGCTTTGCATCCTGGCCATGGCGGCCACGCTGGGCGGCTGTGAACGGGCCGGGATCTTCAAGTCGAACGCCCCGGTTTTTGACGGCCAGCGGTTCCGGACGGTGGTGAAATCCGAACGTCGCAACCGGCAGGATTTCACCGTGACCGTCTATCAGGTGTCCAAATCGGTCGAGGGCGCGCGCGCGTCGGCGCTGTACAAGGCGACTCAGCATTGCATCCAGTTCTATGGCACCTCCGAGATCGACTGGACGGTGGCGCCTGATGCGGACGGGCAATCGCTGCGCGTTGTCGACGATACGCTGACCTTCAAAGGCAGTTGTCACGACAAAGCGGCCTGATCCGCAGGGCAAAACCGGCGATCCCCCGCGCAAAAAGCGTGGAAACCTGCCGAAATCAGAACAAGTTCGGCCCGGATATTGAATATCCGGGCCTGCGACCCCCAGCTATCAGGCAAGTTTTCTCAACGGGGAGCCCGTTCATGCGCCTGATTCTCACATCTGCCCTTTGCCTGACTTTTGCCCTGCCTGCCGCGGCCAAGCCGCCGCTGAGCGAAGTGCGCGAAATCGACGACGGGCTGATGGCCATCGCCATCGCAGACGACATCCGCAAACGGTGTGACGAGATCAATCCGCGGATGGTGCGCGCCTATCGCCAGATCAAGGCATTGGAATCGCGCGCCAAGGCGCTTGGCTATTCCGAAGAGGAAATCGACCGCTACGTGAGTTCGGATGCCGAAAAGAAACGTATGCGCAAAAAGGCCGAGAGCTGGCTGGCCACGCAGGGTGTGAACGCCAAGGACAAGGGGGCGCTGTGCCAGTTCGGACGCGATGACATCGCACGCGGCGGGCCTATCGGTTTCTTCCTGCGCTGAGTCGCGATGATCGCCTAACGGGCGGATCATATTCTCCTTTTGTTGTCCGTCAGATGTGGCTTGTGGGCAAAACCTGCGGGCCGCGTCGATTTTTCCTGCGTTTTCGCTGCGCCTGCATCTGGTAACGTCTGACGTTGCACGATAGAACGCCGAGGACTGCGGCCTGCCTTGCAAGCGGGCGCTGCCAGCCGAAGAACGGGAGAGGCACGGGCATGTCCGATTTGCGCAAGATCATCATCGACGGACAAGAGATCGAAGTGGACGGGGCGATGACCCTGATTCAGGCCTGCGAAGAGGCCGGGGTCGAGGTTCCTCGTTTCTGTTACCACGAACGTCTGTCGATCGCCGGCAACTGCCGCATGTGCCTTGTCGAGGTTGTGGGCGGACCGCCCAAACCCGCCGCGTCCTGCGCGATGCAGGTGCGGGACATGCGTCCGGGCCGGAACGGCGAACCGCCGGAAATCAAGACCAACTCGCCGATGGTGAAGAAGGCCCGCGAAGGGGTGATGGAGTTCCTGCTCATCAACCACCCGCTGGACTGCCCGATCTGCGATCAGGGGGGCGAATGCGACCTTCAGGATCAGGCGATGGCCTATGGCGTCGATTTCAGCCGCTTTACCGAGGCCAAGCGCGCGGTGGACGATCTGGACCTTGGTCCGCTGGTCGAAACCCACATGACGCGCTGCATTTCCTGCACCCGCTGCGTGCGCTTCACGACCGAGGTCGCGGGCATCACCCAGATGGGCCAGACCGGTCGCGGCGAAGATGCCGAGATCACGAGCTATCTGAACCAGACGCTCGATTCGAACCTTCAGGGCAATATCATCGACCTGTGCCCGGTGGGCGCGCTGGTGTCCAAGCCCTATGCCTTCACCGCCCGCCCGTGGGAACTGACCAAGACCGAGACCATCGACGTGATGGATGCGCTTGGCTCGAACATCCGGGTCGATACCAAGGGCCGAGAAGTGATGCGCATTCTGCCGCGCAACCATGACGGCGTGAACGAGGAATGGATTTCCGACAAGACGCGCTTTGTCTGGGACGGGCTGCGCCGTCAGCGTCTGGACCGTCCTTACATCCGCGAAAACGGCAAACTGCGCCCCGCAAGCTGGGGTGAGGCGCTGGCCAAGGCCGGTGCCGCGTTGAAAGGTGCCGCGAAACCTGCCGGTATCGTTGGCGATCTGGCCCCGGTCGAGGCGATCTTCAGCCTCAAGCAGATGGTCGAGGGGCTGGGCGGCGTTGTCGAAAGCCGCACCGACGGCGCGAAGCTGCCCGCCGGCAACCGTTCGGCCTATGTCGGCAATGTTGCGATCGAGGACATCGACTCCGCCAGCGAGATCATTCTTGTCGGCACCAACCCGCGCGAGGAAGCGCCGGTGCTCAACGCGCGGATCCGCAAGGCGTGGTCGCTGGGTGCGACGGTCAAACGGATCGGTCCGGCTGTCGACCTGACCTATGACGTCGAGGAATGTGGCACTGACCGCGCGGCGCTGGCGAATGTGACCGCGGGCGAAGGGGCCATCGTGATCGTGGGGCAGGGCGCCCTGAACGAGGCTGATGGCGCCGCGGTTCTGGCGGCCTGCATGGGGCTGTCCGGTCGCATGCTGGTGCTGCACACCGCCGCATCCCGCGTTGGCGCGCTGGACGTCGATGCCACGAATGAACGCGGCATGGATGCGGTTCAGGACGCGGACGTGATCTATAGCCTCGGCGCGGACGAGGTCGAGATCGGCGAAGGCGCCTTTGTGATCTATCAGGGGTCGCACGGCGACCGGGGCGCACATCGCGCCGACGTGATCCTGCCGGGTGCCGCCTACACCGAGGAACAGGGCCTGTTCGTGAACACCGAAGGCCGTCCCCAGCTGGCGCTGCGCGCGGGCTTTGCGCCGGGCGAGGCCAAGGAAAACTGGGCAATCCTGCGGGCGCTTTCGGCGGAACTGGGCAGTGCGCTGCCGTGGAACACGCTGGCAGAGCTGCGTCAGGCGCTGATCGGCGCGGTTCCGCACCTGGCAAACATCGACGAGGTCCCCGAGAACGATTGGACACTGGTCGAGGCGGGAACGCTGGGCAGTGCGGATTTCCGCTATGCGGTGCGCGACTTCTACCTGACCAACCCGATTGCGCGGTCCTCGGAACTGATGGCCGAGTTGTCGAAACAGGCACGCGGTCGGGCCTCTGCCCCGCTGGCGGCGGAATAAGTGCGCGGTCTCGCGATCATACCCCTGCTGGTGATTGCCACCGGCCTGTCGGCCTGCACCAAGGATGAAGGCCCCGAAGCCCCGTTCATGCCCTCCTATTCGGGCATCGAGACGCGGCTTCTGGACGGAGACCTGGTGCAGTTCGAAGTCGAGATGCGCGGTGCGCGCGATGCCGGTGACGTCGAGGATTACGCCGAATGCGCAGCCGCGCAATACGTGCTGATCCGGGGGTATGGTTTCGCGCGGCATTTGCGCACGACAGTTTACGAAGAGGGTGGCCTCTGGCGTGGAGATGCGGTTTACACCATCTCGGCGGCGCTGCCCCGCGGGCTCAAGACCATCGACGCCGAAGTGGTGGCGCTGGCCTGTGCCGAGAACGGAATACCGATGGTGTGAGGACCTGATGGAAAACTTCTTCGCCACGCCTCTGGGCACCTTTGTCATCATTTTCGCCCAATGCCTTGCGGTGCTGGGTTTCGTGATGATTTCACTGCTGTTCCTCGTTTACGGCGACCGCAAGATCTGGGCCGCGGTCCAGATGCGGCGCGGCCCGAACGTGGTCGGCGTCTATGGCATCCTGCAATCCGTGGCCGACGCGCTAAAGTACGTCGTCAAGGAAGTGGTGATCCCGGCGGGCGCGGACCGGACGGTCTTTTTGCTGGCGCCGATGCTCAGCTTTGTGCTGGCGGTGATCGCATGGGCGGTGATCCCCTTCTCGGATGGGTGGGTGATCTCGGATATCAACGTGGCGATCCTCTACGTCTTCGCGGTTTCCTCGCTTGAGGTCTACGGCGTGATCATGGGCGGCTGGGCCTCGAACTCGAAATACCCGTTCCTTGGGTCGCTGCGCTCGGCGGCACAGATGATTTCCTACGAAGTGTCTATCGGCCTGATCATCATCGGTGTGATCATCTCGACCGGGTCGATGAACTTTGGCGATATCGTGCGGGCGCAGGACGGCAACCTCGGGTTCTTCAACTGGTACTGGCTGCCGCATTTCCCGATGGTCTTCCTGTTCTTCATCTCGGCGCTGGCCGAAACGAACCGCCCGCCCTTCGACCTCCCCGAGGCGGAATCGGAACTGGTGGCGGGCTACCAGGTGGAATATTCCTCGACCCCCTTCCTGCTGTTCATGGCTGGTGAATATATCGCGATCTTCCTGATGTGCGCCCTGACGACGCTGCTGTTCTTCGGCGGCTGGCTGTCGCCGATCCCGGGTCTGCCGGACGGGGCGCTGTGGATGGTCGGCAAGATGGCCTTCTTCTTCTTCATCTTCGCGATGGTGAAGGCGATTACCCCGCGCTATCGCTATGACCAGCTGATGCGGCTGGGTTGGAAAGTCTTCCTGCCGTTCTCGCTGGTCTGGGTCGTGTTTGTGGCCTTCGCCGCCAAGTTCGGCTGGTTCTTTGAAAGCTATGCACGCTGGGTGACCGGGGGCTGAGGTTGTTGACTGATCGGAAACATATCGTTTCGGACAGCTTCAAAGTGAAGCGGACGGCGCAGGTATTGCCCTTGGGTGATATCCTGTTGGCAGGGGCACGCGATCATCGCGGCCCCGCAGCCAGCGGAGAAAGCAATGTCTGATCTCAAGAACGCCATCCTCGACGCGAAATACATCGACATGATCGATTTGGGTGATTTCGTGGTGCGCGATACCGGCCTGCCGGACGTGGACAGTGACGGCAACCTGATGCCGCAGGCGACGGAAATCGCCGCCGCGGTATTCCGCTGGGCGGCCGACATGAAAGCCGCCGAAGCGGCGCGCGCGGCGGCCGATCCGGTCCCGGCGCAGGGCGCCCCCACCGAGGATGACGACGATAGACTGGGAGATCCGTTGGCGGATGCCCCCAACGCAGAGGCGCTGGACGCCGAACTGCACAAACTGGCACAGGAGCAAGGCTAGCATGGCGACCATCGACTACGGGCGCGCCGCGAAATACTTTCTGCTCGCGGACTTTGTGAAAGGCTTTCAACTGGGCCTGAAGTATTTCTTCGCGCCCAAGGCCACGTTGAACTATCCGCATGAAAAGGGGCCGCTGTCGCCCCGGTTCCGTGGCGAGCACGCGCTGCGCCGTTATCCGAACGGCGAAGAACGCTGCATCGCCTGCAAGCTGTGCGAAGCGATCTGTCCGGCGCAGGCGATCACCATCGACGCGGAACCGCGCGACGACGGTTCGCGCCGCACGACGCGCTATGACATCGACATGACCAAATGCATCTACTGCGGTTTCTGCCAGGAAGCCTGCCCGGTGGATGCGATTGTCGAAGGTCCGAACTTCGAGTTTTCGACCGAGACCCGCGAAGAGCTTTACTACGACAAGGCCAAGCTGCTGGAAAACGGCGAACGCTGGGAGGCCGAAATCGCCCGCAACCTCGAACTGGACGCTCCGTACCGCTGACCCGCCAATGATCCGACCCGCTGTCATAACCCTGCTTCTTGCCACCCAAGCCGTGGGTGCCCAGACACTTGTCGAGGGCAGCCCGGAATGGATGGCACAGCGCGCCGAGGTGTTTTCCTTGGTCTGCATGGCGTCTGCGCCCGGGTTTGCGTCTTTTGACGCCAAAGCAAGGGCCGCGGGTTTGCAGAAGATCGAACAGGGTTGGCACCTGCCGCCCGAGGCGGTCGTCAGCTTGCTGGCGCATGACGGCTTTTGCAGTTGCTTCATGACCGTTGGCGCGCCGGATCAGGCCGCCATGGTGAAGACGATCTTTGATCGACTGATGAAGGACTGGGGGGCGTCCTTTACCGGCAAGCCCGAGGGGCTGGCCAATGTGGCGCCGTTCCAGCGCGACGGGGTCGAGGCTGTTTCGATCCTTGAACCGCGCAAGCTGGATGGCCAGAACTGGCTTGAAGCGCGGGTTTCGGTCTTTGGTGCCTGTCCGACCGGGGAGGGGGGGCAATGAACGCTTCCACCGGTTATCTGGACGATATTCTGACCGCCGCGACGCGCAAGATCGACGCCCTGTCCGCCAAGGCAGAGCGTGCCAGCGCGGCGCTGGATGTGCTCAGCCGTGAACTTGATGCGCGGGTCGATGCGGCCTGCGCCCCGAAGGAGACCCGGACATGACCGACTCCAAGACACCTTTCGAATTGATGATGCAGCAGGCGCAGGAGATGGCCAAAGCCTTCAACCCCGCGCTCAGCAGCTTTGATCCCAAAGGGTTCGAGAAACTCTGGCCGACCATGTCCAAGGACGCCATGGAAATGTGGTTCGGCAAGGGGATCTCGAAACAGGGGCTTGATGCCAAGACCCGCCTTTTGCTGACGCTCTCCGGGCTGACCATGCAGGGGGCTCAGGCAGAAACGCCGTTCCGGCTCACCGTGCGCCATGCATTGGAGGCCGGGGCCACCCCCGAAGAAATCGCAGAAACCATCGGCCATATGTCGATGTTCGCAGGAATTCCCGCGATGACCCGCGCCATGGAACTGGCGCGCGAAGTCATCAATGAAAACAAGGATGACGAGACATGATGGTCTTTGCCTTCTACCTCTTCGCACTCGGCGCCATTGCGGGCGGTCTGTTCACCGTCGTTTCCCGCAACCCGGTGCATTCGGTGCTTTGGCTGATCCTCGCCTTCTTGTCGGCGGCGGGCCTGTTCGTGCTTATGGGCGCGGAGTTTGTCGCCATGCTGCTGATCATCGTCTATGTCGGTGCGGTCGCGGTCCTTTTCCTCTTCGTGGTCATGATGCTGGACGTCGATTTCGCCGAACTGAAGGCGGAGATGGCGAAGTACATGCCGCTGGCGCTGTTGATCGGTCTGGTGATCCTGATGCAACTGGCGATGGCCTTTGGCGCCTGGCAGTCCTCGGACATGGCGGCGGCCCAATTGGCCCAGCCGATGCCCGAAGGCATGCACAACACGCAGGCCTTGGGGATGATCCTCTACGACGACTATTTCCTGCTGTTCCAACTGGCGGGCCTGATCCTGCTGGTCGCGATGATCGGCGCCATCGTGCTGACCCTGCGCCACCGTCAGGACGTCAAGCGTCAGGATGTGCTGGCCCAGATGTATCGTGATCCGGCCAAGGCGATGGAGCTGAAAGACGTGAAACCGGGGCAGGGCCTGTGATGCAGGGGCTTTGGGAAATCGTCCTGTCGCCTTACGGGCTGGCGCTATACGTGGGCTTCTGGATCCTCAAGCTCATGTTCGGTGCCTGGCTCTTGCGCAAGGCGATGCTCTTGCTGCCGGTGCGGGCGCAGGACTGGACCGAAGACAAGCTGTCGCGTCTTAAGCTGCGGCGGCGGCAGGGATAAACCCGTCCCGGGCCTGACCCGGGACCTCCGCCTCGACAGGGGCGGAACCAAGACCAGAAAGCCCCGGCAGATCGACCGGGGCGCAGTGGTCCGGGGAACCGGGCCGAACGAGACGGAACGAAATCGGGCGCAAGGCCCGGAGGGGCGATAATGATCGGATTGGAACATTACCTGACGGTGGCGGCGGTGCTCTTCGTCATCGGCATCTTCGGGCTTTTCCTGAACCGGAAGAACGTGATCATCCTGCTCATGAGCATCGAACTTATGCTCTTGGCGGTGAACATCAACCTCGTCGCCTTCTCGACCCATCTGGGCGATCTGGTCGGTCAGGTCTTTACCCTGTTCGTTCTGACCGTCGCCGCCGCCGAGGCGGCCATCGGGCTTGCGATCCTGGTCTGCTTCTTCCGCAACCGCGGCACCATCGCCGTGGAAGACGTCAACGTGATGAAAGGCTAACGCCCCATGGAGAGCATCATCCTCTTTGCGCCCCTCGTGGGCAGCCTGATTGCGGGCTTTGGCTGGAAACTGACCGGCATTCGCGGCGCCCAGTGGATCACCACGGGTCTGCTGTTCCTGGCCTGTGCCTTTTCCTGGATCGTCTTTTTCCAGCACGGTCCGGACGCGCGCCATATCGAAATCCTGCGCTGGATCTCGTCGGGGTCTCTGGACACCTCTTGGTCGATCCGGCTGGACCGTCTGACCTCGATCATGCTGATCGTCGTGACCACGGTTTCGGCGCTCGTGCACCTGTATAGCTTTGGCTACATGGCGCATGACGAGAACTTCAAGGAGGGCGAGGAGAGCTACAAACCGCGTTTCTTCGCCTACCTGTCCTTCTTTACCTTCGCCATGCTGATGCTGGTCACCTCGGATAACCTGGTGCAGATGTTCTTTGGCTGGGAAGGCGTGGGTGTCGCCTCTTACCTGTTGATCGGCTTTTACTACCGCAAGCCAAGCGCCAATGCCGCTGCGATCAAGGCCTTCGTGGTCAACCGGGTCGGTGACTTCGGCTTTGCGCTTGGGATCTTCGCGCTGTTCTTCCTGACCGACAGCATCAAGTTCGACGACATCTTTGCCGCGACGCCGGTGATTGCGGAAACGCAGCTGACCTTCCTGTGGCGCGACTGGAATGCCGCCGAGGTGGTGGCGATCCTGCTCTTCATCGGTGCCATGGGCAAATCGGCACAGTTCATCCTGCACACCTGGTTGCCGGACGCGATGGAAGGTCCGACCCCGGTGTCGGCCCTGATCCACGCCGCGACCATGGTGACCGCGGGCGTCTTCCTTGTCTGCCGCATGTCGCCGCTGATGGAATTCGCGCCCAATGCCACCGCCTTCATCACCTTCCTTGGCGCAACGACGGCTTTCTTTGCCGCCACGGTCGGCCTTGTTCAGAACGACATCAAGCGCGTGATCGCCTATTCGACCTGTTCGCAGCTGGGCTACATGTTCGTGGCGGCCGGTGTGGGCGTCTATTCGGTTGCCATGTTCCACCTGTTCACGCACGCCTTCTTCAAGGCGATGCTGTTCCTTGGCGCCGGTTCGGTGATCCACGGGATGCATCACGAACAGGACATGCGGAATTACGGTGGCCTGCGCAAAAAGCTTCCCTATACCTTCTGGGCGATGATGATCGGCACACTGGCCATCACCGGTGTCGGCATCCCGCTGACAACGATCGGTTTTGCCGGCTTCCTGTCCAAGGATGCGGTGATCGAAAGCGCCTATGCCGGCACCAACGGTGGCTATGCCTTCTGGATGCTGGTTATCGCGGCGCTGTTCACCAGCTTCTACAGCTGGCGCCTGATGTTCCTGACCTTCTACGGCAAGCCGCGCGGCGACAAGCACACGCATGAGCACGCGCATGAAAGCCCGACCGTCATGCTGGTCCCGCTGGGTGTGCTGGCGTTGGGGGCGGTCTTCTCGGGGATGATCTGGTACGGGTCGTTCTTCGGCAAAGAAGACTACGTCAACAAGTTCTTCGGAATTCCGGCGGTTGCCGCGGCCGAGCATGGCGATGACCATGCCGAGGCGAAAGACGCCGGTCACGCGGACGACCATGCCGAGGTCAAGGACGCCGCACATGGCGATGACCACGCGGACGATCACGGCGCGGCCAAGGACGACCACGCGGCGGCGGCACCCGGGGCAGGGGCCATCTACATGGCGCCCGACAACCACGTGCTTCATGACGCGCACTACGTCCCGAAGTGGGTCAAGATCTCTCCCTTCATCGCGATGATCCTTGGTTTCGTGGTGGCCTTCTGGTTCTACATCGTGAACCCCAAGCTGCCCGTCGCCCTCGCGGCAAGCCAGCGTCCGCTGTACCTGTTCCTGCTGAACAAGTGGTATGTCGACGAAATCTACGACTTCCTCTTTGTGCAGCCCGCCAAGGCGCTGGGTCGCATCCTGTGGAAGGGCGGTGACGAGGCGATCATCAAGGGCGGGATCAACGGTCTTGCCATGGGCATCGTACCCTTCTTTACCCGGCTCGCGGGCCGGGCCCAATCCGGCTACATCTTTACTTATGCCTTCGCCATGGTGATCGGGATCGCGATCTTCATCACATGGATGACGCTCAGCGGAGGGGCACACTAATGGGCAACCTGCTTTCCATCGTCACCTTCCTGCCCGCACTGGCAGCGCTGATCCTTGCGCTGTTCCTGCGGGGCGACGACGAGGCGGCGCAACGCAACGCGAAATGGCTTGCGATGATCGCCACGGGAGCGACCTTCCTGATCTCGCTGTTCATCCTGGCGCAGTTCGACGCGTCGAACACCGGCTTCCAGATGCTGGAAGAGCGTGAATGGCTCCTTGGGCTCAGCTATCGCATGGGGGTGGACGGGATTTCGGTCCTGTTCGTGCTGCTGACCACCTTCATGATGCCGCTGGTCATCGCGGCCAGCTGGGACGTCAAGCACCGCGTCAAGGAATACATGATCGCCTTCCTGATGCTTGAGACGCTCATGCTGGGCGTGTTCATGGCGCTGGACTTGGTTCTGTTCTACCTCTTCTTCGAGGCCTGCCTTATCCCGATGTTCCTGATCATCGGCATCTGGGGCGGCAAGGACCGGATCTACGCCAGCTTCAAGTTCTTCCTCTACACCTTCCTCGGCTCGGTTCTGATGCTGGTGGCCATGGTGGCGATGTATGCGGATGCGGGCACCACCTGTATTGGCGGCTGCGACGTCTCGTTGCTCAAGCACAACTTTGCTTCGGAAAGCTTCTCGATCCTCGGTGTCCAGATCATTGGCGGGATGCAAACCATGCTGTTCCTCGCCTTCTTCGCCAGCTTCGCGGTCAAGATGCCGATGTGGCCGGTCCACACATGGTTGCCCGAGGCACACGTGCAGGCGCCGACCGCCGGGTCGGTCGTGCTGGCCGCGATCCTGCTGAAGATGGGCGGCTACGGCTTCCTGCGGTTCAGCCTTGCGATGTTCCCGGTGGGCAGCGACGTGATGGCGAACTTTGTTTTCACGCTGTCGGTGATTGCGATCATCTACACCTCGCTGGTGGCGCTGGTGCAGGAAGACATGAAAAAGCTGATCGCCTATTCGTCGGTGGCGCACATGGGATATGTCACCATGGGCATCTTCGCGGCGAACCAGCAGGGGGTCGATGGCGCGATCTTCCAGATGATCTCGCACGGGTTTATCTCGGGCGCGCTCTTCCTCTGCGTGGGCGTGATCTATGATCGGATGCACACGCGCGAAATCGACGCCTATGGCGGTCTGGTCAACCGGATGCCGGCCTATGCGCTGATCTTCATGCTGTTCACCATGGCCAACGTGGGGCTGCCGGGCACCTCGGGCTTTGTCGGGGAATTCCTGACGCTGATGGGGATTTTCCAGGTCAACACCTGGGTGGCGGCGGGCGCCGCGACCGGCGTGATCCTGTCGGCAGCCTATGCGCTGTGGCTGTATCGCCGGGTGGTCATGGGCGACCTCATCAAGGAAAGCCTCAAGACCATCAAGGACATGACCACGCGCGAAAAGGCGATCTTTGCACCGCTGGTGGTGATGACGATCTGGATGGGGGTCTATCCGGCGCCGATCCTGGATCGCACCGGCCCCGCGGTCGAGGCATTGGTCACGAAATACGACACGGCGCTTGCCGCTGCCGGCCGCACCGAGGCCGACACGCAAGTTGCTGTCGCGGAACACTAAGGAGAGCGGGACATGATCTCGGCCGATCTCAACATCATCATGCCGGAAATCTGGCTGGCGGTTTACGCGATGGCGGCGCTGGTTGGGGCTGTCTACAGCGGCAAGGACAAGTTCGCGCCGCTGCTGGTCTGGGTGACCTCGGCGCTGTTCCTTGCGCTGGCCTTCTGGATCGGAACCACCGGCGAGGGCACTCAGGTGGCCTTCAACGGTATGTTCATCAACGATGGCTTTGCGCGGTTCGCCAAGGTTGTGATCCTTGTCTCGGCGGCGGCGGTGCTGCTGATGAGCGAAGGTTACATGGCGCGCCGGGGCTTGCTGCGGTTCGAATATCCGCTGCTGATCACGCTGGCGGCAGTCGGCATGATGATGATGGTCTCTGCGGGCGACCTGATGGCGCTTTACATGGGCCTCGAACTGCAATCGCTGTCGCTTTACGTGGTGGCCTCGCTCCGCCGTGACAGTGCCAAGTCCACTGAGGCCGGACTGAAGTACTTTGTGCTGGGCGCGTTGTCGTCGGGTCTGTTGCTTTACGGTGCCTCGCTGACCTATGGCTTTGCCGGAACGACACTGTTTTCGGGCATCATCCAGACGGCGACCGAAGGCCATGTTTCCGTTGGCCTGCTGATCGGTCTGGTCATGCTGATTGCCGGTTTGGCGTTCAAGGTTTCGGCGGTGCCGTTCCACATGTGGACGCCGGATGTCTACGAAGGGTCGCCGACGCCGGTGACGGCCTTCTTTGCCACCGCTCCGAAAGTGGCGGCCATGGCGCTCTTTGCCCGCGTGATGTTCGATGCCTTCGGTCAGGCGACCGCGGATTGGGGGCAGGTCGTGGCCTTGTTGTCGGTTTTGTCGATGTTCGTCGGGTCGATTGCCGCGATCGGCCAGCGCGACATCAAGCGACTGATGGCCTATTCCTCGATCGCCCACATGGGCTATGCGCTGATGGGGCTGGCCGCGGGAACCGAACTGGGCGTGCAGGCAATGCTGATCTACATGGCGATCTACGTCACCATGAACGTCGGCACATTTGCCTTTATCCTGTCGATGGAACGCGACGGCCAACCGGTTACCGATATCCAGAGCCTTGGCATGTATTCGACCCGCGAGCCGGGCAAGGCGCTGGCCATGCTGGTGCTGTTGTTCAGCCTCGCCGGTGTGCCGCCGCTGGTCGGGTTCTTCGGCAAGTTCTACGTGCTGCGCGCCGCCTATGAGGGTGGTCTGGCTTGGCTGGCGGTGGCGGGCGTGGTGGCCTCGGTCATCGGTGCTTTCTACTACCTGCGGATCGTGTTTTACATGTATTTCGGTCAGGATCGCGAAGATGCGCTGGATGGCGGCAAGTCGCCGGTTCTCTGGGGTTTTCTCATGGTCTCGGCGGTCATCATGGTGGCCGGTGTCGTCAATCTCTTTGGTATTGAAGGCGCGGCACAGGCGGCGGCGGCAACGCTTGTCAACTGATCGCGGTGCGCCCGGGGCGCTGTCGGACCGCCTCCGGCGGGAGTATTTGTGCCAAGAAGAAACTGGAGGCCGGTCCTGATGGGCTGGCCTTCGGGTTATGGGCGGCGCGTGCTGGCGGAAGTGGACAGCACCAATGCCGAGGCGGCGCGGATCGCGGGCGGGCTTTCGGGGCCCGAGTGGATCCTGGGTTTGCGTCAGACGGCGGCGCGCGGGCGACGCGGCCGGGCCTGGGTCAACCCGGCGGGGAATTTTGCCGGAACGCTGGTGCTGCGGCCCGACGAGACAGCTGACAAACTGGCGCTGCGGTCCTTCGTGGCGTCGCTTGCGCTTTATGACGCGCTGGCGTCGGTGTCGGGGACCGAGGCCGGGCTGGCGTTGAAATGGCCCAATGATGTCTTGCTGAACGGTGGCAAGCTGGCCGGAATCCTGTTGGAAGGGATCGGTGGCCCCGGCGGGCATCTGGCGATCGGGATCGGGGTCAATCTTCTGGCCGCGCCCGGACGCGAGGCGGTGGAGGCGGGCGCGGTTGCGCCGGTGTCATTGCTGGAGGAAACGGGTGTTCGGGTCTTGCCCGAGGTTTTTCTGGATGCGTTGGCCGAGGCCTATGCGGTGCAGGAAGAACGATTTGTCACCTATGGGTTCGATCCGATCCGCAGTCTTTGGCTGTCGCGGGCGGCGCGGTTGGGCGAGGTGATCGTTGCCCGCACGTCGCGTGAGAGCACCACCGGCGTTTTCGAGACGGTGGACGGCGCCGGGCAACTTGTCCTAAAGACGCCCAAAGGCCGTGTGACCATCGCGGCGGCAGATATCTTTTTCGAATAGGCGGGCGTCATGCTTTTGGCCATCGACTGTGGCAACACAAATACCGTTTTCTCGATCTGGGACGGGCAGGCATTCATCGCCACATGGCGCACCGCGACGGAACATCAGCGGACGGCGGACCAGTATTATGTCTGGCTGTCCACCCTGATGGAGTTCCAGAAGATCGAGGCAGACATCACCGACGTCATCATATCGTCCACGGTGCCGCGCGTGGTCTTTAACCTCCGTGTTCTGTCGGACCGGTATTTCAACACGCGGCCATGGGTCGTGGGCAAGCCTGAGTGCGCTTTGCCGGTGGACGTGCGGGTGGACGAGGGAACGCAGGTGGGGCCGGATCGTCTGGTGAACACCGTGGCCGGGTTCGACCTGTTCGGGGGGGACCTGATCGTGGTGGATTTCGGCACGGCGACGACCTTTGACGTGGTTGACGAGGATGGCGCCTATGTGGGCGGGGTGATTGCGCCGGGCGTAAACCTGAGCCTTGAGGCGCTGCACCTTGCAGCGGCCGCCCTGCCGCATGTGGACATCACCAAACCGCAGCGCGTTGTGGGCACCAATACGGTCGCCTGCATGCAGTCTGGTGTCTATTGGGGCTATGTCGGGTTGGTACGCGAAATCTGCACCCGTATCCGGGCCGAGCGGGATCGTCCGATGAAGGTGATAGCCACTGGCGGGCTGGCGCCGTTATTCCAGCAGGCCGACCCGCTGTTCGATGCGTTCGAAGAATTCCTGACCATGCACGGGCTGGTCCGAATCCATAATCACAACAAGACAATTGAGGCGCCCGCATGAGCGAGAACCGACTGATCTATCTGCCGCTTGGCGGCGCCGGCGAAATCGGCATGAACTGCTATGTCTATGGCTATGGCAAACCGGGGGAGGAACGGCTGATCGTCGTCGACATGGGGGTGACTTTCCCCGACATGGACACGACGCCGGGCGTTGACCTGATCCTGCCGGACATCAGCTGGCTGAAGGCGAACAAACATCGGATCGAGGCGCTGTTCATCACTCATGCGCATGAGGATCATGTCGGCGCTGTCGGTCACACTTTTGACGCGCTGGGTGTGCCGATCTACGCACGGGCGTTTACCGCCAATATCGCGCGCGGCAAGCTGGCGGAATACGGGGTCGAGGGCAAGGCTGTTCGGACTTGTTCCGCTTGGCCGGAAAACGTGACCGTTGGCCCCTTTACCGTGGGATTTTTGCCGATCTCGCATTCCATTCCGGAAAGCAGCGCGCTGGTGATCGACAGCCCTGCCGGGCGGATTGTCCATACCGGGGATTTCAAACTGGACCCGACGCCCTTGGTGGGGGAGCCTTGGGATCCCGTCCTGTGGGGCGAGGTGGCCAAGGATGGGGTCAAGGCGCTGATCTGCGACTCGACCAATGTTTTCTCGCGCCATGCCGGCCGGTCGGAGGCGACGGTTGGCCCGTCGGTTGAAAAACTGGTCTCCGAGGCGCGCAACATGGTTGTCGCCACGACCTTTGCCTCGAACGTGGCACGGGTAAAAACCCTTGCCGAGGCGGGGGAACGGGCCGGGCGGTCGATCTGTCTTTTGGGGCGTGCCATGCGCCGGATGATCGAGGCGGCGGTGGAAACCGGCGTTCTGACCGGATTTCCCAAGGTGATCGGCCCCGAGGACGTGTCGAGCCTGCCGCGTGAGAATGTCATGCTGCTGGTCACCGGCAGTCAGGGCGAACGCCGGGCCGCCAGTGCCCAGTTGGCGCGGGGCAAATACAACGGCATCGAATTGAAAGAGGGCGACCTCTTTCTTTTCTCCTCCAAGACCATTCCGGGCAACGAACGTGACGTGATCCGGATCATGAACCAACTGTCCGAAAAGGGCGTTGATGTGGTCGACGATTCGATGGGCGACTACCATGTCTCGGGACACGCGAACCGTCCGGATCTGGAAACCGTGCATGATGTCGTGAACCCGCAGATCGTCGTGCCGATGCATGGCGAACACCGGCACCTGCGCGAACACGCCAGCCTTGCGTCGGCCAAGGGACGCGCGGGGGTTCTGGCTGTAAACGGCATGATGATCGACCTGTCGGGGAATGAACCGCGCGTGGTTGAATATATCGAAACCGGGCGCACCTATCTGGATGGCTCGGTACAGATCGGTGCTCTGGACGGGATCGTCCGCGACCGGATCCGTATGGCGCTGAATGGCCACGTGGTAATTACCGTGATCCTCGACGAAGATGATGAACCGCTTGGGGATCCGTGGTGTGACCTGATGGGTCTGCCCGAACAGGGCCGCAGCCACGCGCCGCTGGTCGATATTCTCGAAGAAGACCTGTCGCAGTTCATGGGCCGCGCAGGCAGCAAGACCTTGACCGATGACGACAAGCTGGAGGAAGGGCTGCGCCGCGTCGCGCGTCAAACCGCGCTGAACGAGATTGGCAAAAAGCCCGAAGTCACGGTGGTGGTCAGCCGGCTGAGCTGACCCCATCACCTATGACCAAGAAAAAGGCCGGTCCCGCAAGGGCCGGCCTTTGTCGTTTCTGAGGGGGCGCGCAGGAGGCTTAGCTGGCGCGCCGTTCCTCAAAGCTGAGTGCGATGAATTCGGGCATGTGATCACCCATGCCGACGACATTGTTGTCGCGGCCACCACGGCGGTCCGAGGAACGGCCGCGATCCGAGCTGCGCGGCGCGCGGTCTTCGGATTTTTCCGAACGGCGGCTGCTGCTGCTTTTGCGGACGGGTTGTTCCTCGGCGGTTTCGACGGGTTTGGGGGCCTCGGTCTTGACCGGGTTGTCCAGCTTGGGAATTTCCTTCTGGATCAGCTTTTCCACCGCGTCGAAGTATTTTTCATCGCGCGGGGTGCAGATGGTAAAGGCCTTGCCGGAGCGGCCTGCGCGGCCCGTGCGCCCGATGCGGTGAACGTAATCCTCGGCATGCGACGGCACGTCGAAGTTGAACACATGGCTGACGGCCGGAATATCCAGCCCGCGCGCCGCCACGTCCGAGGCAATCAGCAGACGCACGTCGCCGTTGCGGAACCCGTCCAGCGTTTTCATCCGCTGCGACTGATCCAGATCACCGTGGATCGGCGCGGCGTCATAACCGTATTTCTTCAGCGATTTGGCCACCACATCCACGTCGATCTTGCGGTTGCAGAAAATGATGGCGTTTGTGCAGGCTTCGCCTTCGGCGTCGATCAGCGCACGCAGGACGCGGCGTTTTTCGCTGCCTTCGCGATCCTTGCGCGAGGGTTTGAAGACGACGGCGCCCTGTTCGATGGTTTCCGAGGCGGTCGCCTGACGCGCAACCTCGATCCGCGCGGGGGCAGAGAGGAAGGTGTTGGTGATCCGCTCGATCTCGGGGGCCATGGTGGCCGAAAAGAACAGGGTCTGGCGGGTGAAGGGCGTCAGCGAGAAGATGCGTTCGATATCGGGGATGAACCCCATGTCCAGCATCCGGTCTGCTTCGTCCACGACCATGATCTCGATGCCGGTCAACAGCAGCTTGCCACGTTCGAAATGGTCCAGCAGGCGGCCCGGTGTAGCGATCAGAACGTCGACGCCCTTGTCGATCAGGACATCCTGTTCCTTGAAGGAAACGCCACCGATCAGCAGCGCCTTGGTCAGTTTGACGTATTTGGAATAGGTGTCGAAGTTTTCGGCGACCTGTGCGGCCAGTTCGCGGGTCGGGCAAAGCACAAGGCTGCGCGGCATCCGGGCTCGGGCGCGGCCACGGGCCAGCTTGCAGATCATCGGAAGGGTAAAGCTGGCGGTCTTGCCGGTGCCTGTCTGGGCGATCCCCAGCACGTCCTTGCCTTCAAGCGCGTGGGGAATGGCGCCTTCCTGAATCGGCGTCGGGCTTTCATAGCCGGCCTCTTCGACGGCTTTCAGGACTTTCGGGCTGAGGTTCAGATCAGAGAATTTGGTCATATATGTCCGGTTTGTTTGCGGACACTAAGCCTGGCCCGCGCGTCTGATTGGGGAAGGGCCCGTGTGGCCCGGTGGCAGTACAGTCATCCCCCTGTGTGGCGCTTGCCATAGTCAAAACTGGTGGAAAGGTCAATCGTTCGCTCGATTTGGGGGCCGGATGACGGGGCGGGATCCCATCCAGACGGGAAACTGGTGCAGAGCCTATGACAGTTTGACGTCGGGAAAGTGACAATTGCGCAAGGCGGGCAGATTCATCACCCGTCGCCGCAAAAGACCGTGCCGGTCAAGCCGTGTGCAAAGTGCCGCATCGGCGGTGCAGACCTCTTCAAAGAAGGCGCGCAGGGCCGGTTCGCCTCCGGTGGATTCGATACTGCGAAACAGGTCATGCAGGTTGATGGCGTCTTCTCCCCGGACCTGCGGTTTCAACTCGGAACGATAGGATCCGCGCGCAAGGCGAAAGCGGTATGCGGAAAGAAAGTGATCCCAGCTGGCGGCGTGAAAATGGCCCAGTTCGATACCGGGCAATACCGCCTGTCCGGGGTTCTGTTCGCCGTCCAGCAGGACGTTGTGAATCCGGATCTGCAATCCCTTGGTGCCCGCGCGAAAGAACATCTTGCCGGCCACATGGCTGAGAAAACCGCCTGACAGGTGTGTCCCCCAAGTCGGAAAACAATCGCGGGCGGCGGCCTGTCTGGCCGTCTGGTCAAGGTGAAAGGCCTTGAATGCCGTTTCACCCTCCCGCGTGCCGCTGCCGGGGGCCAGCGCCTCGACCGGGCGGACACGGGCGCAAAGCGCCGATGGGTTCAGCGCGGCCAGTTGCTCCGCCACCGGGCGGTCGGTCAGCAGAAATTCATCCACGTCGATATGGCACAGCCAGTCGACCTCGGGTTTGCGGTTGTTGGCGTGGCGGGCATTGGCGGCCTGACGAGCCTGATGTTTGTCGGGGCGGCCGTTGCGTTTCGCCCACCATGCGGCGTCGGTCTGCACCACCCGGATTTTTGGGTGCGCCTTGAGCGCGGCGAAACTCTGTGGCGCGTCCTCATCAAGATAGAGATAAACCCTGTGCGCGCCCAGTTCGAGATGCCAGGCGGCGAAGTCGAGGATCGCGCGCAGTGGCGCCTTGACCGTGGTGACCGTGCCCCAGCGGGTCATGGCAGGGTTCCAAAGACGCGCCTGACCGTGGCGTCGAAATCGAAGTCATGGCGCAACAGCATTCCGTGCCGGTCCAGCCGGTCCCGCAGCGCTGGTGTGTCGGCACATACCTCGTCAAAGAAAGCCCGCAAACCTGCTTCGCCCTCTTCGGCCTCAAGATAGGTCAACAACTCGCCCTGACCCATTTCGCTGCGCGCCTCGGTGGGTCGGTAAGACCCTTTTTCCCGCCGGAAATCCAGATGGTCGCGAAAATGCCGCCAGCTTGGGGCGTGGAAATGCGCCAGATAGAGACCGTCCGGTTTGGTACGGTTGGTGGCGTCCTCTCCCTTGTACTTGAGCGTATGGATACCCAGACGGGTGTCGGGGATGCCGGGCCGGGCAAAGACCTTGCCGCCGGTGTGACTGAGAAAGCCTCCAAAGAGATGCAGACCGAAGGTTGGATAGATCTCCTGAAGCGTGGATTTCGTCGCCCCGGCCTGTTTGTGCGTCAGCTTGAAGTGGCGGGGCGCTCCGTCTTCGCGCGCCAGCGCCTCGGCCGGGGGGATGCGCGCGATGGCCCGGTCGGCGGCCACTTTGGACAGGATGCGGGCAATGGGGCGGTCGGAGATGAGAAATTCGTCATGGTCGATATGGCCCAGCCAATCCAGCATGTCGGCGCTGGCGCGCAGGGTTCGGGTGGCGTTGAACGCTTGGCGCAACTGATGGGCGGGCATTCGGTTGCGCCCGGCGGTCTGCCAATAGGTCTTGTCACAACAGGTGACATGGATGCGCGGATGGCGCGAGAGAAAGGTTGCGGTCGCCGGGTCCGGCGCATCAAGGTAGAGATGCAGCACATGCGCGCCAAGACCGAGGTGATGCGCCGCGAACCGCGCTATCTGCGGCAGCGGTGCCTTGATGGTACTGACAAGTCCCCAGCGCAGGGTGTCGGGTGTCTTGCGCGGGCGGGCCGGGACCGGTGCCTCGTTGCCCTTGGGGGGCTCGGCGCGGTCGCGCCGGGATTTGCGCGCGCCCATGACCGCGAGGCGGCGAAAGACTCCGGCCTCGTCATGGATCAGCAGGTCCAGCAGGTGATGCGCAAGGGGGGCGATCACCGCGTCCTCTTGGGCCTCTTGCCAGAGGCGGGCGATGAGGTTGACGTCCAGCCCGCCACCGACCAGCGCATAAGAGTTCATCTCCAGCGGCAGACGGGCCTTGAGCCGGTTGCCAAGGGCAAAGGGCTGATCCGGGGTCTTGCCGCTGTAAAGGCGTTCATTCTCGTAGAGCTTCATCATCCCGAAGAGGGTCGAGAGCGCCAGCCCGGTGCTGCGCTGGATCGGCGTTGTGCCATGGTCGCCAAAGGTTGTCACAGCCGAGACAAGCCAGCGGGAATCCAGTTGGTCGAGAAGTTGCGCACCCTGTTCCGCCCAGAGCCGTTGGAACAGTTGAGGCGCGTGATCGGGAAAGCTGCGCTTGCGCAGATGTGCGACGGTCAGACCGTGCAGGACGGTCAGTTCCGATTGTCCCTGCAACTCTTCGCGCAACTGGTAGATCTTGCGATGCAGGTTATCGGCAAAGGGGGGCGCATATGGCCCCTTCGACGGATCGGTCACGATGGCACGGGCCAGCGCGTCGAGGTCGCAGTCCAGCGGCGGCAACCCCTGACCGGGCGCCCCGGGAAGCGGCGCGCGGCGGGCTTCGTATTGGTCGATGACGGCCTTGATTCCGCCCTTGTACGTCGGGGTTCTGCTCATGGCGCTACAGTGGCTTTGGCGGGGCCTGCGGGCAAGGGGGCGTGATCCGAATGTGCGCGCTGCGCGCGCAGGAAGCCTTGGCGGCGGCCCCTGCGGGGCCTTGCCTCGGGCCGGTGCGGCGAGGCGATTGTGGCTTTGTTCCGGTTTGCGTTGGGTGTAGAGGGGCGGGCATGGCACAGACAAGTTTCGACCTGATCGCCCGGGACGGGCACGCGCGGCGCGGTGTGATCCGCACCCCCCGTGGAGAAATCCGCACCCCGGCCTTCATGCCCGTGGGCACCGCAGCCACCGTCAAGGGCATGATGCCGGAAAGCGTGGCGGAAACCGGCGCGGATATCCTGTTGGGGAACACCTATCACCTGATGCTGCGGCCCGGGGCCGAGCGGGTTGCGCGCCTGGGAGGGCTGCACCGGTTCATGAACTGGTCAAAGCCGATCCTGACGGATTCGGGCGGTTTCCAGGTCATGAGTCTGTCGGAACTGCGCAAGCTGACCGAAGAAGGCGTGAGTTTCCGCAGCCATATCGACGGGTCGAAACACATGCTGACCCCGGAGCGGTCGATGGAGATCCAGAAGCTTTTGGGGTCGGATATCGTCATGGCCTTTGACGAATGCCCGGCGTTGCCGGCGGATCGGGCGCGCATTGCCGAGTCGATGCGGCTGTCGATGCGGTGGGCGGCGCGTTCGCGCGAGGCCTTTGGCGACCGGCCGGGGCATATGCTGTTCGGCATCCAGCAGGGCGGACTGGAACAGGACCTGCGCGGCGAGTCGGCCGAGGCCCTGAGGGCGATCGGCTTTGACGGCTACGCCGTGGGCGGCCTGGCCGTGGGCGAAGGGCAGGAGGCGATGTTCGGCTGCCTTGACTACGCGCCCGAGATGCTGCCCGAGGACAAGCCGCGCTATTTGATGGGCGTGGGAAAGCCCGACGACATCGTCGGTGCGGTCAAACGGGGCATCGACATGATGGACTGTGTTCTGCCGTCGCGGTCGGGGCGTACCGGGCAGGCCTGGACCCGGCGGGGGCAGGTGAACATCAAGAACGCCCGTCACGCGGACGATCCCCGCCCGCTAGACGAAGAGTGCAGTTGTCCGGCCTGCACCGGCTATTCGCGGGCCTATCTGCATCACGTGTTCCGCGCCGGAGAGATGATCTCGGGGATGCTGCTGACATGGCACAACCTGCATTATTACCAGGAATTGATGGCGGATATGCGGGCGGCAATCGAGGCGGGGACATTTGCCGATTTCGAGGCGCAGTTCCACGCGCAACGCGCCGAGGGGGATCTTCCGCCGCTTTGAGCCTGTCCACGCGCGGACAGCTTGGGGGGAATGCCAGATCAATGGCTTACAGGGGCGATTTCACGATTCGTTAAGATTTGGAGCCCGGGTTGCGCGGGTTTGGCGTGGGAATGTTCGCTTCTGGACTCACCAGGAAACAGGCGTGTTTCCCAGCCCCCACCATCGCTGAAAGATGCCTGAGACAAACCGGACCCCGCCGCAAGGGCAAGCCGCGCAAGCGCGGGGCTGCGCCCCCTTGCAGCGGCGTCCGCTCTGCCTCGGACCGGCATCAGCGATGGAGGGCTCCGGGAAACAGCTGTTCAGGCGAGCATGGCGGGCAGGTCGGCGCGCAGGCGGGACAGGCCGCCGGGGCGCCAGCCCAGTTCGGGAAGCCTTTGGCAGACCAGCGGGTTGGCGATGCGGGGGCTGCGCGGCGGCGGCGCGTGGGGGCAGCCGGTGAGGCGCTGGACCTCGGACAGCAGGTCATGCCGGTCGAGCAGGATGTCGGAGGCATGGAAGGCCCCGGTTGCGTGGCTGTTCAGCAGCAGGCAGGCGGCCTGTGCCAGATCTGCGCCATGCACCTCGGTGCCGCGGCGCGGGGCGATGGGCTGACCTGAAAGATAGTCGGCAAAGAGGCCGCGCCACTTGTGCCGGGGGCCGGGGCCATAGACGCCGGTGGCGCGGAGTGATTGACGGATCAGGGGCAGGTCGCGCAGATGTGCCTCGGCCCGCGCCTTGACCTGTCCATAAAGCGAGGCGGCATGCGGCGCGGTGGCCTCTGTCAGCGGGGTATCGTCGGGCAGCCCGTCGAAGACCGCGCGGGAGGAGAGAAAGAGGATGCGCTTCACGCCTGCCTCTGCGGCAGCGTCGAACAGGCGGCGCGTGCCGTCGAGATTGGCGCGCAGGAAACCGTCGGGATCATCGCCTTCACCGCCGCGATAGCGGCCCGGGACATGGGAAAAGGCGGCGTGGATCAGCGTCTGGATGCCGGTCAGATCCGGTGCGGGGCCGGTCAGATCCCAAATTCGGTGCGGATGATCCGGGACAGGTTTGCGACCCAATGTGGTCACCGGACCGGGCAGGCCCCGCAACAGGAAGGCCCCGATCAATCCGCTGGCACCGGTCAAGCCGATCATGCGGCGCGCGGCAGGGCGGACAGATCCGGCGTACCGCCCCGGGCATAGACCTGCCAAAGGTCGATCAGCGGGCGCAGACGGTCGGCCTTGGCATGGTCCTGCCAGGGCTTTTCATATTGGAAATGCAGGACTTTCACACTGTCCCAGTCCCAAAGGCCGGGCATGTTGAACCAGACATATTGCAGCATGTTACAGGTCACCGGCAGCCCGTGCCAATCGGGGAAGAACGCTTGTAAAAAGGTCTGGTCGGTGCGCCGCCAGAAGGCGCCGGGCACGTCCAGTCGCGCCATCATCGCGTCGAAGGTAGTCCGGGAAGGACGCGCGGTAAAGACGCCGGAATTCATGCGGTGAAAATCCGCAAGGCTTTCGTAGACATTCGGGGCGGCGCAGAACTCGGGGTAGTCGAACAGATTGTCGATATTGCGCAGTACCAGCGTATCGGCATCCAGAAAGACCACGCGGTCATAGTCCAACTGCCAGAGCCGCAGCTTGCAGAAATTGTCCAGCGGCGTGTGAAAGGCCGGTTTTTCACCCTTGGTGAAAGGGGCCGCGCCGTGCAGCGCGGCGCGGGCATGGGCGGCGTTGAAGGCGTCCGAGGTGGGCAACAACTCGGTACTGACCAGCCGCGCACCAAGCGCGGCCAGAGGCGACAGCGCCTCTGCCGGGACACCGCCGGTGTGCAGCACCACCCGGTCGGCGGTTGTGCCGGTCAGGTTAAGAGAGTGCAGCAAAGCCTTGGCACCCAACGCGAAATCCGCGTTGGTTACCAGTGTCACATAGGCGCGTTTCACGAGACCGACCGCAGCGCCTTGCCTTCGGGATCATGGTCCACCTTGGCGGCGATGTCCTTGGTCCATGCCGAAACGGCGGCCACGCGCGACCGGTCGATCCGGTGGGCGTATTTCTTTGCCACGTCGACCACCTCGGACAACAGGCCCTCGGCCAGCGTGATCGGGTTCAGGCCCAGTGCAAGGAACTGGTCATTGTCGACGATCAGGTCGTTTTCGGCCGCTTCCTTGCGCGGGTTGGGCAGGAATTTGACCTCACCGCCGGCCAGATCGGCCACCTTTTGCGCCAGATCGCGGACGCGGTGGGTTTCGGTCATCTGGTTGAAGATCTTGACCCGGTCACCGTGGGCGGGCGCGTCGCCAAGCGCCAGTTCGATGCAGCGCACCGAGTCCTGGATATGGATAAAGGCGCGGGTCTGTCCGCCGGTGCCATGCACGGTCAGCGGATAACCGATCGCGGCCTGAATCAGAAAGCGGTTGAGCACGGTGCCATAGTCGCCGTCATAGTCGAAACGGTTGATCAGTTGTTCATGGCGGCGGGTCTGGTCGGTATGGGTGCCCCAGACGATGCCCTGATGCAGGTCAGTGATCCGCAGGCCGTCGTTCTGGGCGTAGAACTGGAACAGGATCTGATCCAGCGATTTGGTCATGTGATAGACCGAGCCGGGGCGCGTGGGGTAGAGGATCTGCTGGTCGCGCGGCCCCGTGGGCGTGTCGATGGTCACGTCCAGATAGCCTTCGGGGATCGGCGCGCCGACACTGGAATAGCCGTAGACGCCCATGGTCCCGAGGTGGACCAGATGCGCGTCGCAGCCCGACTCGACCATTGCGGCCAAAAGGTTATGCGTGGCGTTGACGTTGTTGTTGACGGTATAGACCTTGTGACGGTCGGATTTCATCGAATAGGGCGCGGCGCGCTGTTCGGCGAAATGGATGATGGCGTCGGGGCGGTATTCGCCCAGCCACTGTTTGAGGCGTTCGTATTCCTTGGCAAGGTCCAGCAGGTGGAAATGGATTGTCTCGCCGCTGGTCTCCTTCCAGATGCGCACCCGCTCCTGGATCGAATCCATCGGCGTCAGCGATTGCACGCCCAGTTCGGTGTCGATCCAGCGGCGCGAGAGATTGTCGAGGATATGCACCTCGTGCCCCTGTGCCGAGAGATGCAGACAGGTGGGCCATCCGACGAAACCGTCGCCGCCAAGGATCGCGATACGCATGGGGTGTTCTCCTCTTGCCTCGTGCCCCTGTGGGGCGCTCCGCCTTCGGGTAGGGGGCGGGGGTGTGAAAGTAAAATGAAAATTTTGCGACGATTGATGCAAGGGGAATGCGGTTTTGTGGCGAAAAACCGCGCATTTTCAGCGTGGTTGTCGTGAATTGATACAGTAATAATTTGGATCTTTGCAGGGTGGTTTTGCCCGCTCCTAAACAATTGTGCATCGACGCACAGCACCTGTCCGCAGATGTTTTTTGGCTGGCGGGGTTGGGCGCGGCCTGCGGCTGCTTATTTGCTGACCTCCAAATGCTGTGGAGCAAGGAGCTCATTATGTCAGCCAGCCTTTTCGACCCCGTCACCGTCGGGGCCATCGACCTCAAGAACCGTATCGTCATGGCCCCGCTGACGCGGAACCGTGCCTTTGACGATGCGCCGTCCGAGATGCATGTCGAGTATTACCGCCAGCGCGCGGGCGCGGGCCTGATCATCACCGAGGCCAGCCAGATTTCACCCGAGGGCAAGGGCTATGCCTGGACGCCGGGCATCTACAATGACACGCAGGTGGCTGCTTGGAAAAAGGTCACCGATGCGGTCCATGCCGAGGGTGGCAAGATCGTGATCCAGCTGTGGCATGTTGGTCGTGTCAGCCATGTGTCCTTGCAGGAGGATGGCAAGGCGCCGGTTGCGCCCTCCGCAATCCATGCCGAAGGTGTGCCAACCTTTGACGGCACGCAGATGGTCGAGGTTTCGCCGCCACGGGCGCTGGAACTGGACGAACTGCCGCGCATCGTCGAAGCCTATCGGCAGGCCACGCTGAACGCCAAGGCGGCCGGTTTCGACGGGGTCGAGGTGCATTCGGCCAATGGCTACCTTCTGGATCAGTTCCTGAAGGATGGCACCAACCACCGGCAGGACGCCTATGGCGGGTCGCTGGAAAACCGCACCCGCCTGCTGGGCGAAGTGCTGGATGCCGTGACCTCCGCCTGGGAGCCGTCGCGCGTGGGTCTGCGGCTGTCGCCCTTCTCGGGGGCAAATGCCGCCGTGGACAGCGATCCGGCGGCGCTGGCCGAATACCTCGTGGATTTCGTTTCGGGGCGCGGACTGGCCTATCTGCACATGATCGAAGGTCAGACCGGCGGACCGCGTGACCTGCCTGAAGGGGCGGATCTGGCCAAGCTGAAGGCGCGCTTTGACGGGGTGTGGATGGGCAACAACGGCTATGACCGTGACCTTGCCAACCAACGCGTGGGCGAGGGGCTGACGGACCTTGTGGCCTTTGGCGTGCCCTTCATCGCCAACCCGGACCTGCCGCGCCGGCTTGAACTTGGGGCCGAGCTGAACACGCCCAAGCGCGAAACCTTCTACGGTGGCGGCGTCGAGGGCTATACCGACTATCCCACGCTGTCGGAAAAGGCCGCCTGAGCGGTTTGCCAATCTTGGTGCGTGCTCCGTCCGCGGGGCACGCGCAAACCCCGGTTGGGACCGCATTTTCAGGGTGGAATCCGTGCGATTGCGCGCAAAGTCACCTTGCGCCCGCCGGGGCGGACCGTCATTCTGCGGTCCATCACGGGCCCGAGACGGCAAGCTTGAATCCTGGCGCGCCGACCCCATCTTTAGCCCTCATGACCGGAGACGGACCAAGGCTGCCGCGAAGCGGGGCAGGGACGTCTTGCCAAGAACAGGACACGAGCATGAAACAACCTCTGAATCCATCTTACCCTGTGCTGCCGCTGCGCGACATTGTCGTGTTCCCGCACATGATCGTGCCGCTCTTTGTGGGGCGCGAAAAGTCGGTGCGCGCACTGGAAGAGGTGATGAACGATGACAAGCAGATCCTGCTTGCGTCGCAAATCGATCCCTCGATCGACGATCCGGACACGGACGGCATCTATCAGGCCGGCGTGCTGGCCAATGTGCTGCAACTGCTGAAACTGCCCGATGGCACCGTCAAGGTGCTGGTCGAGGGTCAGACCCGCGTGCGCATCGAGGAATATATCGAAAACGAGAATTTCTTTGAAGCCAAGGCCGCGTACCTGGACGAAATGCCGGGTGACACCGCCGCTATCGAGGCGTTGGTGCATACGGTCGCCGAAGAATTCGAACGTTACGCGAAGATCAAGAAGAACATTCCCGAAGAAGCCCTGTCCGCCGTGGGCGAGGCCACCGACCCCGCACAGCTTGCGGATCTGGTCGCCGGTCATCTTGGGGTCGAGGTGGAACAGAAGCAGGAGCTTCTGGAAACGCTTTCGATCAGCGAGCGTCTGGAAAAGGTCTATGGCCTGATGCAGGGCGAGCTGTCTGTCTTGCAGGTCGAGAAAAAGATCAAGACCCGCGTCAAGAGCCAGATGGAGAAGACCCAGCGCGAGTATTATCTGAATGAGCAGATGAAAGCCATTCAGAAAGAGCTGGGCGACGGCGAAGACGGCGAAGGCGAAGTTGCCGAGCTGGAAGAGAAAATCGCCGAGACCAAGCTTTCGAAAGAGGCCAAGGAAAAGGCCGAGGCGGAACTCAAGAAGCTGAAGAACATGAGCCCGATGAGCGCCGAGGCCACAGTGGTGCGCAACTACCTTGACTGGATGCTGAGCATTCCGTGGGGGACGAAAAGCCGTGTGAAAAAGGACCTGAACAAGGCGCAGGACATCCTTGATCACGACCACTACAGCCTGGACAAGGTCAAGGAGCGGATCGTCGAATATCTGGCCGTGCAGGCCCGGTCGACCAAGCTCAAGGGCCCGATCCTCTGCCTCGTCGGACCTCCGGGTGTGGGTAAGACCTCTTTGGGCAAATCGGTCGCCAAGGCCACGGGGCGCGAGTTCATCCGCATTTCGCTGGGTGGAGTGCGTGACGAATCCGAGATCCGCGGCCACCGCCGGACCTATATCGGGTCGATGCCGGGCAAGATCATCCAGGCGCTGAAAAAGGCCAAGACCACGAACCCGCTTATCCTGCTCGACGAGATCGACAAGATGGGTCAGGACTTCCGTGGCGACCCGGCCAGCGCGATGCTGGAGGTTCTGGACCCCGAGCAGAACGGGACGTTCGTGGACCACTATCTTGAGGTGGAATACGATCTGTCCAACGTGATGTTCGTGACCACGGCCAACAGCTACAACATGCCCGGGCCGCTTCTGGACCGGATGGAGATCATTTCGCTCTCGGGTTACACCGAGGATGAAAAGATCGAAATCGCCAAGCGGCACCTGCTGGACAAGCAGGTCAAGAACCACGGCCTGAAAAAGACCGAGTTCGCAGTGGGCGATGACGCGTTGACGGATATCGTGCGGTATTACACCCGCGAGGCCGGCGTGCGGAACCTTGAGCGTGAGATTGCCAAGCTGGCGCGGAAAGCCGTGACCAAGATCGTCAAGAAGGAGGAGGAGAAGGTCACTGTCACCTCTGAAAACCTCGACGATTTCCTGGGCGTGCGGAAATTCCGTTACGGTCTGGCCGAGGACGAAAACCAGGTGGGTGTGGTCACCGGTCTGGCTTGGACGTCGGTCGGCGGCGACCTCCTGCACATCGAGGCGCTGAAGCTGCCGGGCAAAGGCCGGATGAAGACCACCGGCAAACTCGGCGACGTGATGAAGGAATCCATCGACGCCGCGTCGAGCTATGTCCGGTCGATTTCGCCCAAGATCGGGGTGAAACCGCCGAAGTTCGACAAGCTGGATATTCACGTCCACGTGCCCGACGGTGCAACGCCCAAGGATGGCCCCTCTGCGGGTCTGGCCATGGTGACTTCGATCGTGTCGGTGCTGACCGGCATCCCGGTCCGCAAGGACATTGCCATGACCGGCGAGGTGTCGCTGCGCGGCAATGCCATGCCGATCGGCGGTCTGAAGGAGAAACTGCTTGCGGCCTTGCGGGGCGGGATCAAGACGGTCCTCATCCCGCAGGAAAACGAAAAGGATCTGGCCGAACTGCCGGACAACGTGAAAGAGGGGCTGGAGATCATCCCCGTCAAACACGTCTCGGAGGTATTGGACATCGCATTGGTGTCCAAGCCGGAACCGGTTGAATGGGACGAAGAGGCCGAGGAAGCGGCAGCCGCCGCAGCTCGCAAGGCCGAGGATTCCGTCGCCGGGGCAACCGCGCACTAAGCGCGGCCTGCCGGGCCGGGGGACGGACTTCCCCATCAGGAAACCAGAAACGCGCGGTGGATAACCACCGCGCGTTTTTTCTGTCGTCGCCGGTCTGGCCGACCTGCGGTCAGTGCAGGTGGTAATACGGATAGTAGTGGTGCCCGCCACCCGAGCTGGCCGCCGCGGCAAGGATCACCACCAGCATCAGCGGAATAAGCAGCGCGGCGCTGGAAGCCGACGCCGAGGCCGCTGCCAGTTCGGCGCTTTGCGACGATACGATCATGTCATCGCGCAATTGGTCCGGGCTCATCCTCGGGACCGGTTTGCTGTCTGCGATGGCGGCGCTTGCCACGGACAGGCAGAGCGCGGTGGTGAGTGCTGTTTTCTTCATCTGATCCCCCGAATTATGAAGTGACCAAGATACCGATTACCCAACCGTCAACCGCCTGATCGGCGGTGATGTTTTCAGTCTGCCCTTGATTGACCTTGGGGCAAGTATCAAATTGCGACACCTGTTTCAGCGCGTCCGGAATGCAACAACCGGATCATGCAGGACAAAGAAAAGGACCCTGCGCATCGCAAGGCCCTTGTCCCCGTTTCGTCGTCCCCGCGTCCCCGGAGATGATGCCCCGCATCCAACTGCGGGAACTGGATGGCCGGGGGCAGATCCCGGCCGGATTGCCTTATTGGCTGGCGGCCACGCCAAAGACCACAATGGTCATCAGCGCGATAAGCATACCGCCGCTGCTGCTGGTCTGCTGCGTCTCTTCGACGACGACCGGCGGTGCGACGTAGGGTGTTTCATAGCTTCCGGCGACGGCCGTGGTGGTCGTCGCGGCGATCAGAAGACTTGCGGCAGCAATTGTCTTTTTCATTTGAGTCTCCAAACCCAGGTGGTGGTTGCCCAAAAATCCTGCATCGGGGATTCGTTGCAAGTCAAGCAACCCGGGGAAAGGCTGTGGTTTTCGCGCCAGACCTGTGATGAAGCTGCCGCTAGGTGAGGGGGCAAAACTTTGTGAAAGAGGGCGATTTTTTGCGTCCCAAGGCTCTTGCACAGGTCGTCACGAGCCGCTAAGAACTCCGCCACCGGGTGATTAGCTCAGTGGTAGAGCGCTTCGTTCACATCGAAGATGTCAGGAGTTCAAATCTCTTATCACCCACCAGATTTTCGGGAACGCGCCGCTGAGAAGGGGCGCGTTTTCACTTCGGGGCGATTGTCGTTCCGGTCAAAACCGGTCTTGCGCGGGGGCATCCCTTTGGGTAAATCCCGCGTCGGTTCGGGTGATTAGCTCAGTTGGTAGAGCGCTTCGTTTACACCGAAGATGTCGGGAGTTCGAGTCTCTCATCACCCACCACTTTCAACGACATAACGGCTGCGGGATACGTTTCGCATCGCCGGTAGATGACACGGTCGCCGCTCCGGCCGGTCGCTGAGGTTGCCTTCATTTCCGCCGGGCCGAACCGCCGGGGGCTTTGGGGTGTGCCCGACTGCCCTGATCCACGCCTGGCCTGATAGGTCGAACCGTTCAAAGAATATGTGCGCGCTCACAGATGTGAGGCGAGACACCCATCAGGCACTCCGGGCAGCCAACACCAAGACCACGGGGCAGACGTTCCGTTGAAGGCTTGGCGGCAGGGCCGAGTTTCACCATCGTCCAAGTCGACGGCATTGGTGCGCCACGTACTTCTCGTGTTCTATAACGACATTTGGGACGATTGTTTCCATTTCCGAAATGACGGGTTGCCGGTCGAAGTTTTCCCAAAAAGACGGCCTGTTCCAATCCGCGCGCCATAAAGCTGCCATATAGCAGTATCAGACACCTATGGCAGTTTCTATTAAACGGTCAGATGATGCGCGAAGATTTTGAAATTAGAAAGATTTACAACGCCCAAGGCCCAAATGCCCTCACCGCGGACGAAAGGGACCGCATTGCGCGGCAAGACCAGGAAGAGTTTCAGGCTCTGGCCTCTGGAGGCTTTGCCCTTGGAAAGCTATTGGGTCCGATCTTTGGTGTGATCCTTTTGATCTCGGTTCTTCCGTTTTTGATAACTTGGGCCATGGCGTTGTTCGGACTGGTCATGTGGGCCTTTTTGTTCGTCCATTTCTTTCGGGCGGGGCCGGCACTGTTCGCATTTCTTGGCTCCGTGGTCATGTTGGCGGGGCTGGGCAATGTGCCGGTGATTAACCTGTGGTTTTACGAGTTCACCCCGATTGAAACCGGAGTTGTTGTCGTCGACGGCCCGCTGTCCTGGATCATCGGTTTTCTTGTTGTCAGCGCCGTTGTCATACCCCTTGGCATTGTCTGGCTGCACAAGAGATGGTCTTTGCAACGTGCATCCGACTGGCATTATCTTGCAATTCAACGTTGGCGCCCGGGAACACCGGTGGGTCGTTGGCTGGCCTTGCCGTTGATTGCGTTGCCGCTTTTGGCGTTCCTGCCGCTGGTGATTTGGCTGGGATTGTTCGGGCAACAGGGCGTTGCGCCAGACATGATTTCGCAGGGTGAGGCTGTGAACCTTGTCCTGACCCAACCCCTTGCCGTCTTGAGCGCCGGCCTTGGGTCTGACCTTCTTTGGCCCGAATTGTTTTGGGCAAAAGCACTGAGGCTGGTTCTGTTTCTTACGATTGCTCCGGCCATGGTTTTTGCTGCGATGGATTGGCGACACCGCTATCTAATCGTTGCGCGCACACATCGCCTGAAGAGGTTTGACGCCACAGATGACCACCTTCAGGAACTTATTCGTTCATGGGCAAGGCATTCAATGTTGCAACACGTAGCAGCGGCGGAAAGAAGCATGAAGATGTCCTACCCGGATTTGCGATTTCCCTACGTGACAACAGAGGTCGCAGGCGAGCCGGCATGGTTGCCGAAATACGAAAACGAAAAAAGCTCGAGGAAAAGGGACATTGCCCGTCTCAAAGCGCATGGCAAGCGTGGCCCTTTTCCGAGTGAATCGCGCGATGCCTTGCGGGAGAAATACTGCCTGTAAACGGAATGCCAGAGAATCGTAACCCGGTACTTCAGCGAACCCGGCTGATGTGCGGCGTTGCGATTTTCTGGCAGGTGTTGCGCTCGGTTACTCCTGTCTGCCGCCCAGCACAACGGTTCCGCAGCAAAGCGTTGCCAGCCCGGCATTGGTCGATGGCGCGGTCATTTCTGGTGGGAGAAGGGCGGGCCAAAAGGACCGGGCCGCCGCAGCAATTCACCTCTGTCTTGGGGTGATCTCCGCGATGGGCGATGCGTCGCTTAACGTCGTGACCCTGCTAAAGCCTGCAATCTCGAAATCCATGATTGTCGGGGTCGGTTGCGCCTGGCCGGGTGCAAACCGGTGACGCCAAGTGTCGCGGACAGCTAACCTCTCTTCCGGCGGTCCTTCTACACGATGCCACCAATGGTTCGTGTGGCGCTGCTGCGCCAAGGCATCGGGGGAATGTAGCAAAGCTTCGTAGTTGGCTGCCCAAGTTCCCTGACGTTGCCCAAGGGCGAAATGTCAGGAGCCATGGAAATTGAACTTTCGCTTGCGTCAAACCCGTGCCAATTGGTCGCCATGCGAAACGGGGCGACCTTTGTGGTGATCTTGGCGCTTGGCGTGCTGATGGCATGGTCGAGCGCCTTTTCTGCTGCACGCATGGCGCCGGATCGCGCGACTGTCCAGCTAGAGAGCTACGCCCTGATTTTTGGAAGCTCGGGTGGCGATCTGTGCGGTCAGGAGGCGGCGCATGATCATCGCTGTCCGCTTTGCCACGGCCTTCCTGAAGCCCCGGCAAGCACTTATGACGGCAAGAGCTTCCTTTTGGTGCCGCATGAGGCGTGGCAGCGCCGCGACGATCTGCACCGTGCGGCGCAGGCCCGTAACCCCTGTCATTCACCGAGAGCGCCCCCGGTCCGGGTCTGACGGTCATCCACCGGCTTTTCGGATCCAATCCTCGGCGACTCTCTGCCCGAGGCGCTTTTCTCATGCCCGGCTGATCGCCGGGCCAATCGGACAATCAAAATGACAGAAACAACTCCGCGCGCTGCCTCGGCAGCGCTCTATCGCGCCGTGTGGCGCTGGCACTTTATCGCCGGGCTGATGATCCTGCCCTTCGTGCTTATCCTTGCGGTCACAGGCGGCATCTATCTCTTCAAGGATGAAATCAACGACACCGCTTATTCCGGGTTGCGCTTGGTCGCCCCTGAAACGTCGCAACTTGCCCCGTCGGTTCTGGTGGCGGCCGCTCTCGACACCCATCCCGGAACGGTAAAGGCCTATACGCCGCCCCCCACCAAGACCCGCAGTGCCGAGGTCGACATTCTTGGTCGCGACGGGCTCAAGAATACGATCTATGTGAACCCTTATACCGGTGAGGTGCTGGGGGCGCTTTGGGACGGTGGTGCGGCCGGCAGCCCGGCCATGTATGTCGTGCGCAAGCTGCATTCTCTGGAATATGTCGGCTGGATTGGCAATCGCCTGATCGAGCTTGCCGCAGGTTGGATGGTCTTGCTGGTTGCCAGCGGCATCTACCTGTGGTGGCCACGGGGCAAGGGTCTTGGCACCGTGACAATCAAGGCCGCGCGCGGACGTCCATGGTGGCGCGACCTGCACGCGGTGACCGGCCTTTACACCGGGTTTTTCATCGTCTTCCTTGCGCTGACGGGCCTGCCTTGGTCCGCCGTCTGGGGCGGCAAGTTCTACGATTACGCCAATGCGTTGGGCCTTGGTATGCCAGATGGCTATTGGTCCGGCTTGCCGCTTTCGACGCAACCGCTGTCCGAGGCAACGGATCGAGCGCCTTGGATCATCGAAAAACAACCGGTGCCGCTTTCCAGTGCCGCAAACGGCGTGCCGCAGACGCTCGATCAGGTCGTTGCAACGGTCGAAGGTCTTGGCATCGTTCCGGGATATTCGGTTTCGATGCCGAAAGGCGCCCAAGGGGTCTTTACCGCATCAGTCTATCCTGACGACATCACCTATGAGCGGGTGATCCATCTGGATCAGTATAGCGGAGCGGTGCTTTACGACGCGGGACTGGCAGATCTCGGCAGGTTGGGCCGCTCGGCCGAATGGGGCATCTCGGTCCACATGGGGCAGGAATGGGGATTGGCGAACCAGATCGTCCTGCTGCTCGCCTGCGTCGCCATGGTCGGGCTGTGCGTCTCTGCCGCAGCGATGTGGTGGAAGCGTCGGCCAGCCGGGGCGGTCGGCGTGCCGACGGTGCCGGCAGACTGGCGCATTCCCCGCACACTGATGTTGATGGCCATTGCAGCGGGTCTGTTCTTTCCGCTGGTTGGCCTTTCGATGCTGGTGCTGGTGGCTGTAGAGGTGGCGATGCTTTGGAAAGAGCGCGAGAGGAAACTGGCCTGAGGATTCACAGGCGCTCGCGATGGCGGGCGCCTGTTTCCCAGTCTTTCAGGGGGCGCAAGGCTTGGGGCAACGGCCACTGGACGTCACGTCGATTGAGCCAAGGTCCATCCTCCCCGACCCGCATAGGCCCAAGCCAAGCCCCTGCAATTATTTTTTGCAGGGGAAGGGGCGGTGTTTTCAAGGATTGAGAAGCGCGCCAATACGCTTGGCAACCTCATCGTGGATGCGCGCGCGCTTTGCGCCATCTGTGTCGCACAGGGCGGCATCGCCACCGTCTTCGGCAAGGATGAATTTGCCCTTGGGGGTGCATAGCGGGAAGGCGTCATAGCCCGATGCGCCTTCGATCACCGCTTGTGGCAGGTCGGTGCCTGCGAATTGCGGGCGGGTCGGAGCACCCAGCCAGACCACCCGAGTATCAGGGGCTAGGTCATTCAGGCTCGGAGCAAGGAAGACCTCCGCATACTCCGGGTCCACGGCAATGGCGGCACTGATCCGGGGATCGCGATGCGGGTTTTCAAGATGCTCCCGGTCAACGCTGGCCAATGCAACGCCTTGCGCCGCGTACCATGCGCAATCCGGGCCGTCTGCGTCAGGTGCGCAGGCTGCCGCAAACATATCGGCATCGAACCTGCCGCCGGTCAGGGCCAGCGCGGCGGTGGCTCCAAGCGCATGTCCCGCCACGGCGATCCGGGTCGGATCTACCAAGGCGGACAGGGTCTGATCCTGTATAATCCGATCAAGCGCGAGCGACACATCCTGCGGCCGCCGCCAAATCTCGTTCACGGCCTGTTCAGCGCTGCCCGGGCGCGGGCCGTTGACTTCGGCCACGATGAACCCCGCTTCGGCCAGTCGCCTGCCCAGCCATGCGCCGGAATCGGCCGCCGATCTCAAGCCTCCATGCGAAAGCAAAAGCAACGGAAGGGTGTCCTGCACGATTTCGGCATCGCGATAGGCGGGCTGCCCGACGAAAACGGCATTTCGACCGATATCTTCCAGCGAACCGCCGTCTTTGGCGGGATACCAGACCGTCACCGACAGGGCGCGCAGATCCTCTCCGGCAGAGGGGGCAATGGTTCGGACGCCGACCAAAGGTTCTGCAAATGCGGGCAAGGCAAAGAAACAAGCCGCGAGGGCCGCGGATACGGATTTCAACATTCCGGCTTTCCTGATTAACAAGATCAACAATCAGGGGTCTTATGCCGGACCTTTGCTGGCAGCGCGAGAGGCGAAGTTCATCAGCCGTCTGAACTTTGGACAGTCCATGTGGCTTGGTTCCGGGCATTCCGCCACGTGCCGCAGCGCGTCGCGCAAGCGTGATAATCCGCGGATCTGCTCATCAAGCGCATCGGCGCGCAGATGCAACTCGGTGCGGGGCAACTGTGGTGTTCCGTCCTTTGCGAACATGCCCTTGATGTCCTGCAAGGAAAACCCCGCCATCTTTCCCAATGAAATCAGGGCGATCTGGGTGGCGGCTTGCGCTTCGAACTGCCGCCGCAAGCCGTGCCGTCCGACCGATTGGATCAATCCGATTTCTTCGTAGTAGCGCAGCGTTGAAGGGGCGAGGCCGCTTTGTTTCGACAGGTCCCCGATATCGAGCAGCTTCATGCTTGACCTCAAGTTGACTTGAAGTGGCAGGCTATCCGCCGCCAGTCATCAACGCAAGAGTCGTTACCATGAACAATACCCCGCCAGAGCGCGCATCGCGCCCAGTCCTGGCAGCGCTTGCTGCCGCTTCCCTGACCGCATCGCTTGGGATCAGCATCGCTTCGGTGTTGCTGCCGACGCTGACCCGCAGCTTTGGCGTCACCGTATCCGAGGCTCAATGGGTCGTTCTGGCCTATCTCATGTCGGTGACTGTCACGATTGTTTCGGCCGGACGGCTAGGAGATCTGTTTGGCCATCGCCGGGTCATGATCTCTGGCCTTGCCCTATTCATAGCGGCCTCGGTCACTAGTGCTGCCGCCCCCAACCTTGGCCTTTTGATCATGGGGCGTGCGCTTCAGGGGGTGGGCGGTGCGATCCTGATTGCGCTGCCGATGTCGGTTGCGCGTGATTTGGTGCCTCCTGGACAGCTTGGTATGGCCATGGGGCTTTTGGGGACCACCTCTGCCGCCGGGACCGCGCTTGGCCCCTCGTTTGGCGGTCTTGTGCTGGCGTGGAGTGACTGGCGAATGGCCTTCTGGTTCCTCGCCGGGTTTGCCGCGCTGGCTTTGGCGCTTGTCTTGCTGGCCGTCTGGCGGGACGGATCGCGGCCACGGGCAGGGCTCAGATCGCTGGACATCCCGGGGACCGCCGTTCTGATCGTGGCGCTTTTGACCTATTCCCTTGCGACCAGCGGAGGGGCCACGGGCGTTCCGCTGTCACCGGGCGTGCTGATGGCGGTCGCATTGACTGCGACCGTGCTTTTCGTTGCCGTCGAACGCCACGCAAGCGCGCCGCTTGTTCCGATGGCGGTGCTGTTGGACAGAAGGACGGCGGCGGGTTTTGTCATGAACATCCTTGTTGGAACCGTCATGATGGCGACGCTGGTCGTGGGACCATTCTACTTGACGTTCTCTCTTGGTCTGGGCGAAGCCGTGGTCGGAATGGTTCTGGCCGTCGGGCCGGTTGTGGGGGCGCTATTCGGGGTGCCCGCCGGTCGTTTGACGGATCGCTACGGAGCGCGGCGCGTGATGCTTGGCGGGTTGGCGCAGACTGTGCTGGGGCTTGTCTGCCTTGCCTTCTTGCCGCGCCTGTTCGGTGTTGGCGGCTATGTCGTTGCGCTGACCGTGTTGACGCCCGCCTTTCAGATGTTCCTTGCCGCCAACAATACCGCCGTCATGGCAGGTGCGTCGAAAGAGCAGCGCGGACGCCTGTCCGGTTTGCTGGGGCTGTCCCGCAATCTTGGCCTGATGACGGGCGCTTCGTCGATGTCCACCTTCTTCGTGGTTGTCATGGGGACCGGAGATGCGGCGGACGCGCGGATCGTTGATGTGTCCATGGCCTTTTCGGCAACATTTGTGGCCGCCGCAGTTTTGGCCATGATCGCCTTTGGTGTCGGTTTGTGGAGCGGTCAAACGACCCGGCAAGCGAAGCGAAAACTGTCGTGACCCGGGAAGGCGCGCGCCCGGACGGCGCTTTGGGTGTGGTAGACCGCTTTGGTTTTTCCACGACCATCGGAACCCGTTTGTTCGATATCCGCGTCCAGCCCGTGGATGAACCGTGAAAACAGGCGGTTTTTGAAGGGGCGGGTTATCGAAGCACCAGCTTTGTTCCCCGGCGCGCGCGGCCAGAGTGCCACGCGCGCCAAAGGCATCAGATGGTAAGCCCGCCGTCGATGCAAAGCGCCTGACCGGTCATCAATGCGGCTTCGTCCGAGGCAAGATAGGCGCACAACCCCGCGATCTCGGCCGCCGTGCCAAGGCGTCCTGTCGGTTGCCGGTCGAGGAAAAAGCGCCACGCTTCTTCCTCGCTGCCGAATTTCTTGGCCAGTTCGGCAATGCGCGCCCGCAGCGACGGGCTGTCCACCGTACCGGGGCAGACAGCGTTGCAACGGATGCCGGAGGACAGGTAGTCGCAGGCCACCGATTTCGTCAGCCCGATCACGCCGGCCTTCATCGTTCCATAGGCGGCCCGGTTGGGCAGGCCCTTGACCGAAGAGACAACCGAGGCGATCGCCGTGATGCTGCCGCCGTGCTGTACCATGCGCGGCAAGGCCGACTGGATCACGTGATAAGCGCTGTCCAGTGTGATCGCGCTGCTCTTGCGCCATTCGTCGGGCGGGCAGTCGGTCAGGTTGCCTTGGTGCACATAGCCCACCGCATGCACCAGCAGGTCGATCCTTGGCAGAGCGGACATATAGGCCGCCACGGCCTGTGCATCGGTGGCGTCCAGCGCCGCGGTTTGCATTTCTTCGGCATCGGCCAGCAGCGCCGCGTTCAGGTCGCTGGCGTGGACCTCGGCCCCTTCGGCGGCGAAACGTTCGGCCACGGCGCGCCCGATGCCCTGACCGGCGGCGGTCACCACCGCGATCTTGCCTTGCAGGCGTTTGCTCAGATCCATGAGAACTCCTCCGCGGGGATTACCTGTTGGGCCTGCCGGCCCAGCCCGTGAATGGCCAGTTCCATCCGGTCTCCCGGATCAAGGTAGCGTGGCGGCGTCTGGCCCATGCCGACCCCCGGAGGGGTGCCGGTACAGATCAGATCGCCCGGTTCCAGCAGGCAGAATTGCGACAGGTAAGAGATGATCCGCGCGACGCCAAAGATCATCGTCTCGGTGGAACCGGATTGCATCACCGCACCGTTCACCTTCATCTGCATCGACAGGGCACCGGGATCGGCGATCTCGTCCGGTGTCACCAGCCATGGACCGGTGGGGCAGAAATTCGGATAGCCCTTGCCCTTGGACCATTGGCCGCCGCGGTCCAGTTGCCATTCCCGTTCGCTGATGTCGTTCACGGTGCAATAACCCGCGACGTGATCCATCGCCTCGGTTTCGGTGATTTCCAGCGCAGGCTTGCCGATCACCACGCCCAGTTCGACTTCCCAGTCCAGCTTGCTGCTATGGGCGGCTTTCGGCACCGGGTCGAAAGGGCCGCAGACGGTCGAGGACGGCTTGGTAAAGAGGATCGGTTCGGCGGGGATGGGCATCCCGGCTTCGGCGGCGTGGTCCGAATAGTTCAGCCCGATGCACCAGACATTGTGTGGCCGGGCAATGGGCGCGCCGATGCGGGTGTTTTCCATGTCGATCGCGGGCAGCGCGGCCAGATCCGCGCCGGCCAGAACCGCCCCCAGAGAGGGCAGCGTGCCGGGGCCGAAATCGCTGACAAGGGACGAGACGTCGCGCGCCTGCCCATCGGCATCAAGCACGGCGGGTCGTTCCGCGCCCTTGGGGCCCAGTCGTAGCAGTTTCATGGTGAGGTCTCCTTAGGGTCGGGTGGGCCAGAAATCCGGCACGGGGCCTTCGCTGGCACAGGGGGCGCGGACAATGACCGGGGTGGCCGTCATGGCCTCCAGCGTGTCCAGCGTGGTGTCATGAGAGCAAAGCCCAAGCGTCAGGCGGAAGGGGGCCGGGTCATGCACGTGACTGGGGAAATTCGTGTCCCAATGGGTATTGATCGCCCAAAAGACACCGCCATCGGGCCGCGCGGGCGCCTTGTGCGGGCTGCGCGTGGCGGGACCGCCGGGCTGAAACAGCGGCGTGTCGGGTGTGGCCAGCGCTATCGCACGTCCGTCGGCGGCGTCCAGCGCTACGCCGCGCTGCGCCGATTGCCAGCGCAGGCAGGACGAGGTGACGTGCCCCGTCAGCGTGTCGACCATGCCGCCACCGGTGTCGATGCGCGATCCCTGTGTAAAGCCCGCGAAATCCACCGGCCAGTTGATCGAAAAGGCGCGGGACACGCCGGTCGCGCTTTGCTGTGCCACAAGGCGCGGCCATGGCGCGCCGTGGGGCAGGGTCCATGTGGCGGCAATGTGTATGCCGCAGGCAAAATCAAACGTGACCGGCAGGTGCCCGCCCGAGGCATCGACAAAGCCTTTGCCCGGGGTGACGGTGATGCTGTCCTCTTCCCAGAGATCCTGTTCTTCCCATCCCATCGGCAGGCCCGACCGTTCCCAGTAAGGCGCCCGAAAGATCTGTCGGCGGGTGAAACCCCTGCGCAGCAGGTGCACCGAGGGTGCGAGCGTCGGGCCATCTATCAGTTGGGTGCCGCTTGCCTTGTCCAGCCAGCCGGTCAGGGCACCGCTTGCGGCATCAAGCTCAAGGCGCGCATGGGGCGTGTCGATCCGCGTGGCGCTGACGGTCGTACCGCCGGTTTCGGCAAGTGTCGGGCGGATCACGATGGCGGCGCGCGGCGGCAGTTCTGCCCGCAGTCGGTGTTGGCCATCGGGGGCACCCGGTTGCAGTTTGTCGGTCCAGCCGTCCTCACCAAAGCCGGGGAAATAGGCATTGGTGCCATGCCCCTGCGGGATCGAGATCTGCGGACCCGCGCCCCGGTCAAAGGGCACCGGCCAGTCGACGGACATGGGCAGATCCGTCGGATTGGCCACCAGATAGCTTTGCGCGTCCGGCAGAGCGTCGCCGGAGGTCGCGCCAAAACCGGCATCGCCTTCGACCGGTGACGCCAACCGTGCGCGCGACGCCGTGGCCGTCAGGCGTTGCGCCAAGGCAAAGGCGCGGTAGGCGTGGTTCGATTTCACAGTGCGTTGCATGGTGGTGAACAGCGACTCCGGCGCTGTGGCCGAACTATGCGCCCCCCATGTGTGTTCGTCGTATAGCGCCAGCGCCTCGACCAGCGCCTCGAATTCCGGCCTGGCATCGCCGCCAAGCGCCTCGATCACCGGCAACAGTCGTTCTGCGCTGCGGGCGGCAGCGGTTTCCAGCGGCGTCGACGCCTCGCCATCGGACCAGCTATCCATCCATTCACCGGATTGTTCGGGCAGGGCCTCTGCCTTTGCGTGCAATCGCTGTGCGAGGTCGTCCAGCGTCACGATTTCCATCTGGATCTCGTTCTTGGCGTTCCAGTCGGCCACGGCCCCGCTTAGTCCTTGGTCGGGAAAGACATTGTCGCCATTGGCGGTATTGGTGACGGTCAGCGTGGTGAAGTCAAAGGGCCAAGCGGGGCTGGCACTGTGCCGGTCCAGCACCTCTTGCAAGTCGGCCAGCATCTGCTGCCCGCTGCGGGCCAGCATCAGATAGCCGCCGCCGATGCCGTAGTGTTCGGCCTGCGCCACCAGCATTCGCCCGCCGGAACGGTTCTTCCACCACCACGCCGAGGGCACCCGGTCACCCCAATAGCCGCGATGCGGGTTTTGTTGGGTCAACAGGAAATCCACGCCGCGTGCGGTCAGAAGGTCATTCCAGAACCAAGCCAGCCCGTTCACGTCGCACTGCATGGCCGAACGGATCCGGATGCCGAAATCGTCGCGCAGGCTGTCGATGTCCTTCAGCGTCTGTGCGGCCAGTGCGGGGGACACCAGCGGCGTCCAGTGCCAGCGCAGCGCGCCAACGGCGATGCGCCCCTGTTCATGCAGGGCGCGAAACCTGTCCACATTGCGAGAGGAGGTGTTGCGCAGGAAATCAAGCGTGGTCCCGGTGACCTCGCAGCTCCATTTGACCTGAGCGCCCGGCGGCGCGTCTGCGGTTTCCTCGCAAAGGTCCAGCGCCTTGGCAAGAATGTCGCGATGGTGCAGGCGCAGAACGTCGGCGTGGTCGGTATAGCCCAGATCCGTGTGGGTCTGGTGCAGGATCTGGATCTTGCGGATAGGGGGCATGGGGCCTCAGATCTCGGCGATGCCGATACGGTAGGTGGTGGTGAAAGGCGTGTCGGGCGACAGGTCCAGCGCGGTGGCGTGACCGGCGCGGGCAATCGGGTTGTCCGGGGCGCAACCCACATCGGGGCCAAGGTCGAAGGCCCCACGCAACGGTTCGATCCCAAGGCCAAGGAACCGTCCGTTCCACGGGTAGGCGCTGCGCCCCCGGTTCGAAAGCCAGAGCAGCGTCGAGGGGAAGACCTCGGCGTCGTAGTCCAGCGTGGCGCGGTAGGCTTCGGCATGGTTGGTCAGTTCGACCCGGCCAAGGGTGCCGCAAAGCTGCACCAGCTCCTCGGTGTCCACGGGCAAGGGCAACCGGTTCAGCGCCAGCGGGCCGCCTTTGGCCGGGGCCTTTTCCAGTGTGGCAAAGACGGCGTCGGGGCGCAGCCGCGAGACGCCGCGTTCGACCGGCAGCGGAAAGCTGCGCGCCTCGGCAAAGGGGCCGGGATTCAGGTCTGCCGCGCCCGGTTCGTCCGGCAGGCGAAAGACCGGGTGCAGCGCAATGGGTGCGGCGACGGCGCGGCGTGCGTGGATCGACAGCGAAATCTCGATGGCGGGCGCACCGGCGACGCCGGCAATGCGCCGTTCCAGCCGGGCAATCGGGTGATCCGCGGGATAGTCGATGGCCAGCGATACCGCGCCATCCTCTTGTCCGGTCACGGTCCAGTCATGGTGCGCGCCAAAGCCGTGGAAATCCTCGCCCACCGGCGACGATTTGGCGGGGCGCCACCGGGACGGCAGATCTGCCGGGGCGTCCGGCGCGCCGAAAGGGACACAGGGCCATTCGCCGCGCAGTCGTTTCATCAGGCCAGGCAGGGCGTCATGGTCGGCAGTGTCATCGTCGCCCCATGGTGCCGTGACCAACGGCGCGATCTCGCGTCCGTCGGGCAGGGTCAGAACCGGCGTGACCATGCTGCCCAACAGCTGCACTTGGGCGCGGCCCCGGTCCCAAAAAATCGTCACCTCTGGCATGTCAGGCTCCGAACAGGGGGCTTGGGCAACCGGCCACACCCACGTCCAGCGCCAGCAGCGCGCCTTGTTCCGGGCGGGACAGGGCGCTGGCGTCCAGCTGGTTGGTGGCGGTCGTCACGTAGAGCGTGCGCAGCCCCTCGCCGCCAAAGGCGCAGGCGGTGATATTGGTGGCGGGCAGCGGCACCCGGCGGTCCAGAGACCCGTCCGGCGCAAAGCGCAGCAGGCAGCCCCCGGCATAGCGGGCGTTCCAGACATGGCCTTCGGCGTCGATGCAAGACCCGTCCGGGAAACCGTCCTGCTGCGTCACGGCAAAGGGGGTGACGGCCAGCGGACCATTGTTGGGCCATGGCGCGCGATACAGCGCCTGCGCCAGCGTGTCGGCAAAGATCACATGGCCGCGTGGCTCGTCCCAGACCAGCGTGTTTGTGATGCCAAAGCGGTGATCGGTCAGCCGCGTCACGCTGCCGTCCGGGGCGACACGATGAAAAGCGCCCGAGTTTCGATCCATGTCCCGCATGGTGCCCGAGACGTCAAAGTTGCTTTGCATGGTGCCGACCCAGAACGACCCGTCGGGCGCAACCGCGCCTTCGTTCAGGCGGTTGCCGTCGGGTTCGTCCTCGATCCGGGCAAAAGGCGTGAACCGGTCGGTGCCGATCTGCCAAAGCGAAACGCCCCCGGCAAAGGCGACAATCGCGGTGCCCTTGTCCCGGCAAAGGCCGAGGGCGGTGGGGAAATCCGGCGCTGCCGTGACGGTCAGCGCGTCATCGCGCAGGGTCAGGATGGCCTTACCCAGAATATCGACCCAATGCAGCGCTCCGGTGCGCGGGTCGTAGACCGGGCTTTCACCCACAACCGTCCGGTGCGGGCAGGCGATGCGGATTTGCGGCATGGGGTGGCTCATGCGGGATCGTCATTGTCAAAGAGTTCGGGGGCCTGTGCCACGGTTTCTTCGAGGTGGTCGGTGATGCGGCGCAGGTGTTGACGCATGGCGGTTTCGGCCCGTTGCTTGTCCCCGGCGTCGATGGCATCGACGATGGCCTCGTGCTGGGCGATCAGCGGCGGCAGGGACCGGACGGTTTCAAGCTCGGCATGGCGGGCGCGGTCCAGTTGAGATCGGCTTTGTTGCAGGCTTTCCCAGATCCCGGTCACGCCGCTTTGATCGCAGATCCGGCGGTGGAATTTCTGGTCGCTGTCGAAAAAGCGGGCAATGTCCCCCACGTCGACATAGGCGCGTTGCAGGGTCAGTTCATTGCGCAATTCGGTGAGGAAATCGCTGGTGCGGCGGTCGATGGCGCGCCGCAGGGTTTCGACCTCGACCGCCTCGCGGATCAACTGGGCCTGACGGACCATCGCGACGGAAATCCGTGTCACCACGGAGCCGCGCTGTGGATAGATTTCCACAAGCGATTGCGTGGACAGCCGCAACAGCGCTTCGCGTACCGGCTGACGGCTGACCCCGAAATGGTTGCAGAGGTTGGCCTCGGACAACGAGGTGCCCGGTGCAAGGCGGCCCGAGATGATCTCGCGTCGCAGGTGATCATGGACCTGCTGCGAGGCCGGGCGCCCGGTTTCGAGGGCGAAACTGCCAAGGGCTACGGGTTTGCTTTTGGGGGCGGGCATGGGCGTCTCCTCAAAGTCCCTTGGCCTGGAAGCCTTGCATGAAATGTTTTCGCAGCGCGAAGAAAAGCACCACGGTCGGGATCGAGGCCAGCAGCGAGGCCGCCATGACCACCGTCTGCGAGGACTTCGCATATGCGCCCTGAAAGACTTGCAGCGTCGACATGACCGAGCGGACCTCGGCGCTTTGGGTCAGGACGGTGGAAAAGATCAGGTCGTTCCAGATCCATGTGAATTGCAGCAGGAACAGCGCGACGAAAGGACCGGCGCAATTGGGCAGCACAATCGAAAAGAACAGGCGCAGTTCCGAACAGCCGTCCATGCGCGCGGCCTCGTCCATCTCGGTCGACATCTGGCTGAGAAAGCTTTTCATCACCAGCACGGGGAAGGGAATGCAGATCGCGGTATAGAACAGGATCATCCCAAAGCGCGTGTCCAGAAGCCCCAGCTTGAGATAGGAAAAGAACAGCGGGATCAAGTACATCTGGAACGGAAATACAGTGCCGGAAAACAGCAGCATGAACCAGAAGGTGCGGCCGCGGAACTGGAACCGTGACAGGCCATGGGCGGCCATGGTGGCGATAAAGACAGCCAGAACCGCGCCCACCGTGCCATAAAGCATCGAATTCATCAGCCCGTAGCCCATCTTGGCCGTGGTCCAGGCTTCGGACAGGTTTGCCCAAAGCGGCCAGATCCCGTCAGGCAGCGCCAGCGGCGGCTTGGCGGCGTATTCCTCGGGTGACTTCAGAACCGAGACCACGAGATAGTAGAAGGGTGCCAGCCACAGGAGGCTGAGCAGGATCATCAGCGCGGCAACGGCGCGGTTCGGGCTGTGCTGGCGGCGTTCGCGGCGGGCGATGGCGTCATAGTCCAGCGCCTTGAGGTCGATCGACGTGTCGGTGGCAGTCATGTCCGGATCCTCACTTGGTCAGACGTTCGATGCGGTCTTGCAGGATCACCTGCGCCCAGGTGACGCTGAGCACCACAAGGCCCAGGATCACCGCGATGGCAGAGGCATAGGCCCAGGACGATTTCTCGAAGGCTTCGACATACATGTAGACGGTCAGCGACAGCGTGCGCTTGCCCGGATAATCCTTGGCCATGACCCAGATGTGGTCAAAGACGGTAAAGCCGGCCAGCACGGAAAGGATGACCACGACAAGGATCGTCGGCAGCAGCAGGGGCAGCGTCACGTGGCGGAAGGTCTGCCAGGCGGTCGCGCCCTCGACGGCGGCGGCCTCCAGCGGGTCAGAGGGTAGGGCGGCCAGCCCCAGCAGCAGCAACACCATGGCAAGGCCCACGGTCTGCCACAGGTAGGCCACGACAACCGATCCGGTCACGGTGGCATCATCGTAAAGCCAGCCGATATCGACGGGCTGGGACGAGAACAGCCCAAGCACCGCGTTCAGCATCCCGTCGGGTGCATAGACATAGAACCAAAGGACGCCGATGGCCGTCGGGGCCAGAACGCGCGGCAGGAAAAAGATGCTCTTGGCAACTTCCTCGAACCGTTGGCCGCGCAGCAGCACCGCGATGAACAGGCCCAGCGCCACCGGCAGCACCAATGAGACGATGACCCAGATAAAGGTGTTCTGCACCGCGGTTTCGAAATTGGGATTGGCAAAGAGCCGTTCATATTGCCCGAACCCTGCCCATTCATCGAAACCCCGAAACTTGCGCCATTTGGTGAAGCTGATCCAGATGTTGTAGAACACCGGATACAGCAACATGCCCCCGACAAGGAGCAGCGCCGGTGACATGAAGGCCAGCGCGGTCCAGCGACTGCGGCGCTGGTGGCGGCGGTCGGCCTTTTCGATGGCGGCAAGATCGACGCGGGCCAGTTCGGCCTCTGTCATGTTGTGGCGGGGCATGGCTGCTCTCCTGCGCGGAGGAAGAAAATCAGGTCCCGGATCCGGCCGGGGAGACGGGCCGGATCCGGGGAGGAGACGTCAGTACTGATCGTCCCAATAGGCTTGGTTGAAGGCCTGCATGTTCTGCATGACCTCGGTCGCCTTTTCGGCGGTCGGGTTCAGCATGAAGGCAGAGAGTTCGGCCACCAGATCGCCCTGCAGGTCCGAAGGCACCGCCTCCCACCAGCGGTTGCGGGCGAGATGACCGCCCGCCGCCATGTCGGCCGACACTTCTTGTACGATGCCGTTGGGGGCCTTGGCCTTGAGGTTCCCGTTGAAGATGCTCTGCACCTCGGCCCATTTGTTGGCGCCATCGACAGAGGCCCAGCATTCATAGGCGGCGCGGGCTTCGGCGTCGTCCCATGCGTCGTTCGAGATCAGGATCGGCGCGCCCTCGACGATGACCTGCGCGGGCAGCCCGGCATCGGCGTTTGGCGTGATGAAGACGCCCAGATCCTTGCCGATGGTCATGCCGTTGTCGACCAGCGTGCCAGCGGCCCATTCGCCCATCAGGTACATGGCTGCCTTGCCGCGGGCAAAGTCCTCGGCCTCTTCCGTGGATCTCGGGTCGGTGAAATAGCCCTTGGCGTACATGTCGACCCATGTGTCGAACACGGCCTGCACTTCGGGGCCGTCATAGGGGACAGAGCCATCATGCAGGCCTTTGTAGGCCTCCGGGTTCTGCCGGATCATGATCTCGGAGAACCAGATGAACCCGCGCCAACCGTCCTGCACGGTGGCTTCGAACGGGGTGTGCCCCGCGGCCTTGAGCTTTTCTGCGGCTTCCATCAGTTCGGCCCAGCTCTGCGGTTCGGACTCGATCCCGGCCTCGGCGAACATCTCGGTGTTGTAGAACATCACCCAACGCGCCAGCAGCATCGGCAGGGCGTAGGTCTTGCCATCCACGGTGAACAGGTCACGGGTCCCGGCGGCATATTCGCCACTGGCGATCTTGGCGTCCCAGATCTCGTCCACGGGGGCGGCAAGGCCAGAAGACACGATGTCGGTCAGCGCGTTGCCGGTCCACCATGTAAAGATTTGCGGCGGCTTGCCCGCGCTCATGGTGGATTGCAGGTAGGCCTTGTACTGGTCGGTCACATAGCCGGTGTGGTCAAAGCCACAGGTCTCGGCCATCTGGTCCAGACCATCGCGCCAGAAATCCTTGTCATGGGCCATGTCCTGCGCCAGCGCGGGCGCAGCGGCCAAAGCCAGCGCGGCGGTGGTCAAACGTGTCAGTTTCATTGGGTGGTCTCCTCCTCGTCGTTCTGTTCAGGCAGCAAGTTCCGGTTCGGCCTGCCGCAGCAGGCTTTGTTCCGTTTCGGGGTCAAAGACGTGCAGCCGGTCGGCATCGGCGTGAAAGGACAGGCATTCGCCCTCGGCCACGTCGCGCGGCTGTTGCATCCGCGCGGTGAAGGGCACGCCCGCCGCTTCGGCAAAAAGGATCGTCTCGTTGCCAAGCGATTCCGTCAGCGGCACGGTGGCTTGGAAATCCACCGCGTTGGTCGGTTGCAGGCCATGGCCCGCAGGCACGATGTTTTCGGGCCGCAGGCCAAGCGTGACGCTGCCGCCATCGGCGGGCAGGTCGAATTTGCCCGCGGGCGGGTGGAAACGCCCCAGCCCCTCGACATGCAGGGCATCGCCCTGCACGCGGGCGGAAAAGAAATTCATCTGCGGCGCGCCGATGAAGCCGGCGACAAAGCGGTTGGCAGGCTGTTCAAAGACCTCCAGCGGCGCGCCCACCTGTTCGATCCGGCCATCGCGCATGATGACGATGATGTCGGCCATGGTCATGGCTTCGATCTGGTCATGGGTGACATAGACGATGGTGTTCTTCAGCCGCTGGTGCAGCTTCTTGATTTCGACCCTCATCTGGTTGCGCAGCTTGGCGTCAAGGTTCGACAGCGGTTCGTCGAAGAGAAAGACCTTGGGTTCGCGCACGATGGCCCGGCCCATGGCAACCCGCTGGCGCTGACCTCCCGACAGGTTGGCGGGCTTGCGGTCCATGTAGGGAGCCAGTTCCAGAACCTCGGCGGCAAAGGCCACGCGGCGGTCGATTTCGTCCTTGGGCACGCCGTTGATCCGCAGGCCGAAGGACAGGTTCCGCCGGACGGTCATATGCGGGTACAGCGCGTATGACTGGAACACCATCGACACGCCGCGTTTGCGCGAGGGCAGGTCGTTGACCACATCCGCGCCAATCGAAACCTCGCCATGAGAGATGCTTTCCAGCCCGGCGATCATCCGCAGCGTCGTCGATTTGCCACAGCCCGAGGGGCCGACCAGCGCGACAAAGCTTTTGTCGGGAATGTCCAGGTTGATGCCTTTGACCGCCGGGTGGCGGCCGTAGGCCTTGACGACATTGCGCAGCGTGACCTCAGCCATGTGCCTTCTCCATCTGCGGAATTTCCTTGAGCGCCGGATCGGCGTAGCGGCGTTCGGGAAAGACCGAATACCAGCCGGGGCGGCCCGGATCGCGGTCGTAGGTGTAGCCGCCGACCTTGCGGTAATGTTCGGCGTATTGGGCCAGCTTGTCCCGGTCGACATCGACCCCCAGACCGGGACCGGTGGGCAGGTCGATGCCGCCGTCCCGATAGGCCAGCTTGCCACCCTTGATGATGTCATCGGTCAGATGGTGGTAATGCGCGTCGGCGGCAAAGCTGAGGTTGGGCAGCGCCGCGCCAAGGTGCAGCATCGAGGCAAGCTGGATGCCCAGTTCACCCGAGGAATGCACCGCCGCGCCGTATTGGAAGGTTTCCAGAACCTGCCCGCCCTTATGAGCCTGCCGCAACCCGCCCCAGAAGGTCGTGTCCAGCAGGACCACGTCGACAAGGTCATGGCGGATGCACTGCGCCAGCTGTTCAAAGTTGACGACAACCGCGTTGGTCGCCGTGGGGATGCGCACGAACTGGCGGACCCGACGCATGCCCTCAAGGCCCCATGTGGGGTCTTCGAAATATTCGTTGTTCAGACCTTCGATCGCCTGTCCCACGCGGATCGCTTCTTCGACCGACCAGACGGAATTCGGGTCCAACCGCAGCCCGTCGCCCGGAAAGGCCTCGGCCAGGGCGCGCAGTACCTCGATGTCATGGTCGGGGGCGAAATGCCCGCCCTTGAGCTTGTGCGTCCTGAACCCATGCGCCGCTTTCAGCGCCTTGGCGTGGGCGACGATCTCTTCGGCGGCGGTTTCGCCGCCCTTGCCGCTGGCCTCGTCGGCGTATCGATAGAAGATATAACTGGCAAAAGGCACATGTTCGCGCAGCGCGCCGCCCAGGAAATCGCAGGCGCGCAGACCGGTGGCCTTGCCCGCAAGGTCAAGGCAGGCCATCTCGATCGCTGCATGCAGCTGCATCCGGTTGTTATACAGCGACCCGACCGGGTTCATGATCTTCCAGCGCAGCTGTTCCAGCTGCACCGGGTCATGGCCCACAAGGTAGGGCTTCAGCCCACAGATCGCTTCTTCGGCGGAACTGCCGCCGCCGCCCATCTCTCCCCAGCCGGAGAGTCCCTCGTCGGTGACGACCTCGACGATGGTACGGACGAACCGGCCCCAGTGGGCACCGTTGGAATGGCGGATCGGGGCCTCTAGCGGCACGGCGACCGTCGTGGCCTTGATATCTGTGATTTTCATCTTTCGACTTCCTTGGGGGTTCCGGCGATCTGGCTGAGTAGGCCACCATCGACGCGGATGACCTCTCCGGTGACGAAGGCGGCCTTGTCGGAGAGCAGGAACAGGGCGACCTCGGCCACTTCCTCGGCGGTGGCCACGCGGCCCATCGGGTGCATGCCATGCAGCGTGGACCAGACGGCATCGGGGTCGTCGGCCAGCGACACGGCCCAGTCCAGCATCGGTGTCTTGACGGCGCCCGGGGCCACCATGTTCGAGCGCACGCCGTCGGCGGCGAAATCCATGGCGATGGATTTTGCCAGTCCAAGCAGCCCATGTTTTGATGCGGTGTAGGCGGCAACGTTCTGTTGCGAGGCAAGGCTTTGGACCGAGCCCATGAACACAAGGCTGCCGCGTCGCTTGCGCAGTTCCGGCAGCGCGGCGCGCGCCATGTTGAAAGCGCCGGTCAGGTTGACGGCGATGACCTCGTTCCAGATCTCGTCCGATGTGTCCTCGGCGCTGCCGTACCGCTGGATGCCCGCATTGTGCGACAGCCCGTCAAGGCCACCGAATGCGCTAAGCGCAAGGTCGACCGCCGCGCGGCAATCTTTGGGCCGGGTGATGTCACCATTGAACGCGCGGGCGGTGGGGAAATCGCGGAACAGGCTGCCGATGTCGTCGGAGCGGTCAAGGCAGACCGCATTGTGACCCGCCTCTAACGCCAGGCGTGCAACGGCCTGGCCGATGCCGCTGGCGGCGCCGGAAATTAGGTATGTCGCCATGATTCTCTCCTCTTGCTGAATTAACTACCATACTAGATGCGTTACGGGCAAGCGGGAGCGGAAATCTTTGGACAAATGAAGCTGAGAAGTCCCCAAACCCCTTTTGCAACAGGGGTTTGGGGTGAGGGCTATGCCGCGGCCCTGACGGTTTTCCGGCGGAGCGGCGGTTGGCCAGTGGCGCGATTGGCCCGCTGACCGGCCCAGACCGAGGCCAGGACGATGACCGCGCCAAGGGCCTGAACCGGGGACAGCGCCTGTCCCAGCCAGAGCCAGCCAAGGATCACCGCCGTGACCGGACTCATCATGCCCAGCATCGACACGGCACCGGGTTCCAGCCGGGCGACCCCGCGAAACCACAGCGCATAAGTTGCGGCGGCACCGATCAGGCCCAGCCAAGCCAGCCCGGCAAGGTTGGTCGCGGTCAGCGGCGGCAGCGGCGGTTCCAGCAGCACTGCCAGCGGCAAGAGGATCAGCCCGCCCGCTGTCAGTTGCCACGCCGTGAAACACAGCGCCGAGACGGGAGGTTGCCATTTCCGGCTTAGCACCGTGCCCGCCGCCATCGAAGCCGCGCCGCCAAGGCCTGCCGCGATACCGATCGGGTCCAGCCGCGCCTCTGGTCCCAGCAACAAAAGGGCGACGCCCAGCACGCCGCTGGTGGCGGCCATGACCGCGCCGGCGCGGATCGGTGTTCCCAGCCAGCCGCGCGCCATCAGCAGTACCATCATGGCCTGCAAGGCCCCCAGCGTGGCCGCCACCCCGCCCGGCAGGCGGTAGGCGGCCACGAAAAGCAGCACCCAGAACAGGGCAAAGTTGAAACCGCCCAGCAGAAAGGTCCGCCCCAGCCATGCCCGGGGTGGCAGGCTGCGTGTCAGCGCCAAAAGTACCAGCCCGGCAGGCAGGGCGCGCAGAACCGCCAGCGTGACGGGATAGCCCTGCGGCAGCGCCTCGGTCGTTACAAGATAGGTGCTGCCCCAGATCGCCGGGGCCAGCGCGGTGAGCAGGATGTCGGTGGTCCGGGTCATGGCCGCATCCTCGCTATGGTCTGAAAAGGATCGGCGCGCGGACTGCGACAGCCGGAACAATCGGCAAGCCCGACATCGCGCAAAAGGGTGGCGGGCAGGTCACATTGGCGGATGTGCGGGGCGCTGCGGTGCGGCAGGCGCAGGATATGGCGGAGCATAATTGGATCCTTTCACAGTGGTGTCACGCGGCGGCATCTTGAGCGGGGGCCGAGGCCAGCCGCGCCGCGATCCGGGCCACATGCGCGCCCTGAAACCGCGCGCCGGCCAATTCGCTTTCGCTGGGGGTGCGTGACCCATCCGATCCCGCGATGGTTCCGGCGCCATAGGGCGCGCCACCCGTGAGTTCGTCCATCGTGGTCTGGCCCGCGAAACTGTAAGGCATGCCGACGATCAACATGCCAAAGTGCTGAAGCGGGATCTGCGTGGACAGCAGCGTGGCCTCATGCCCGCCATGTTGCGATCCGGTCGAGGCGAAAACTGCGGCCACCTTGCCGACCAGCGCATTCCGCGCCCAAAGCGCCCCGGCCTGATCCAGAAAGGATTTCATCTGTCCGGCCATCATCCCGAACAGCGTGGGCGTGCCAAGGATGATGGCATCATAGTTCTCCAGATCGGCGGGGCTGGCCAGCGCGGTGTCGTCCTCGACGAAACCTGCCTTGCGACGGATCTCTTCGGGCAGGGTTTCAGGCACGCGGCGCAGGTCGACACGGACGCCCGGCAGGCTGGCTGCGCCTTCGGCCTCGGCCCGGGCAAGGGCGCGGACATGGCCGTAGCTGGAATAGTAAAGAACAAGAACGCGGGTCATGGGATCCTCATGGGCTGTCATCTGTGGATGCCCGGAAGATCGGTGATGCGGCGGGCGGGAATAACCGGCCCGCTGTCACATCACTCTTTACCAGCGTTGAAGAATGTCAGCCCGCCAACGCCGCGCGCAGGTGTTTGAGAAAGACGGTCACGCGCGCATCCATCCCAAGCCGCGATGCGGTGACGGCAAAGATTTCTGGCGCGGGCAGTTCCCAGTCCGGCAGGATTTGAACCAGCGCGCCACTGGCTTCGGGCGCGGCCGAGACGAAATCCGGCAGCGTGCCGATCCCGTGGCCGGCGATCAGCAGGTCACGCAGCACAAGGCTGTTGCCAACGCGAACCTTGGGGTCGATCTCTACCGTTTCCGTGCCATGGGGGCCGTGCAATACCCAGCTGCTGAGGTGATCGGCCAGCAGAAAGCCGATGATCCGATGATTGGGCACATCGGTCGGGGTGGCCGGGGCGCCGTTTCGGTCGATATAGCCCGGTGCGGCAAAGATCCTTTGCCGAACCGTGCCGATCTTGCGCGCGACAAGGGCCGAATCCGGCATGGCTGAACGGATGCGGATCGACACGTCAAAGCCACCTTCGACCATGTCCACCACGCGGTCATCCATCGACAGGGTCAGGCTCAGGTCCGGGTAGCGGTCAAGAAACGCGGGCAGGAAAGGCGCGATGACGGTTTGCCCGAAAGAGCTGGAGGCATTGACCTTGAGATGGCCGCGTACCGCGCCGGCCCCCTCGCGGATGCGGTTTTCGATCCCGGCCACGGCGTCAAGGATGCCTTGCGCCTCTTCGTAATACAGCCGCCCCGCATCGGTAAGCGACATGGCCCGGGTGGTGCGCGTCAGGAGGGTGCTGCCAAGGCTCTCTTCCAGCAGTTTGACCTCGCGGCTGAGAAGCGCGGGCGAAACGCCCAGATCCTCGGCGGCGCGGGCGAAACTGCCGCGCTCCACGATCCGGCGGAAGGCCTGCATGACGGAAAGCTTGTCCATGGCCGATCGTTAACACGAATGATCCCGGCGCGCGAAGGGGCCGCGATATCACCGGGCCTGCGGGCATTCGCGAAAGATGCGGGCCGGGCATGTGTCGCAGATCGCCGGATCAAGCTGTGGCACGATGGTTTCGACCGCGTCGCCCTTGCTGAGATGGAACTGCGCCTTGCCCACGGCATCCGGGGCCATGGCGCCAAAATCGCGCATCAGGGCCAGACTGCGCGGCGTCTTGACCTGCACGTGCAGGGCGCCGCCACGCTGGCGCAGGCGGCGCGCGAGGTCGATCAGGAATTCGGCGGCGGGCAGATCGAACTCCGAACTGCCGGCGGCGATGAACAGGACATGCCGCTGCGCAGGACGCTGGGTTTCCAGCACGCGGAACCAGCGCCGCACATATTCGACCGAACCGAAATAGAGCGGCCCGTGCAACCGTACGATCACTAGTTGCGGGCATTCCGGCAGGTTGTTCAGCTCGACATTGCGAAACACCCGGCGCGGTGCCTTCGGGTCCGGGGCGGCAATGCCCAGTGTCGGATGCGCCGTCCAGTTCAGGAACAACAGCAAGGACAGCAGGACACCGGCGTAGATCGAAAATTCAAGATCCACCAAAAGGCCGGTGACGAAGGTCACGATGGCGATCCATGTCTCGGAGCGGCTGCTGCGGACAATATGGGTGATCTCCTCGAACTTGATCAGCTTCCACGCCACAAGGATGATGATCCCCGCCATGGCTGGCGTGGGCACCAGCGCGAACCAAGGCGCAACGAACAACAGGATCACCAGCAGAAAGACGGCGGCAAAAATCGCTGAAAGCGGGGTCTGCGCCCCGGCCTCGTAGTTGACTCCGCTGCGGGTAAAAGAGGCCGAGCCGGGGTAACACTGAAAGAACCCTCCTGCGAGGTTCGACATCCCCTGACCCAGGAACTCGCGGTTATTGTCGATCGGCTGGCCGGATTGCGTCGCGATGCCGCGTGCGACGGACATGGCCTCCAGCAGGCCGACCAGCGCGATGGCGACACTGGCCGAGGCGAGGCTGTCAAAGACGGCAAGGTTCATCTGCGGCATGGCAAGGCCCGGCAGGACAGACGGCACGGTGCCGACAGTATGGACCGTCTGGGCAGCCTCTCCCATCGCAAGATAGGCAAGCGTCGCCGCCGCAAGGGCCACAAGGTAATTTGGTCCCTTGGGAAAGATCCTGCGGAACAGGATGGCCACGGCCAGCGCCAGCGCCGCAAGAAACAGCGATGCGGGATCGGTGCCGCGCAGGGCCTCGGGCAGCGCGGCAAGGAATTCTGTCAGGTGTTCGGGTCTTGGCAGTTCGACCGCGAGGGCGTGCCGCATCTGGCTGAGCGCGATCAGCAGGGCCGCGACGGCCATGAACCCAACCATGACCGAATGCGAAACGAAGTCTACCAGCCCGCCCAGCCGAACCAGCCCCAGCATGACCTGTATCAGGCCGACCAGTACCGCCAAAGAGATCGCCGCCGAAATGAACTCGGGGCTGCCGGGGGTGAAACTGCCCGAAAGCGCACCAAAGACCAGCGCTGAAATTGCCGTGGTGGGGCCGGAAACCGCATGCCAAGACGAACCGAAAACCGCCGCGACAACCGGTGTCACCATCGCGGTATAGAAGCCGTATTCCGGTGGCAGTCCGGCAATGGCGGCAAAGGCTACGCCTTGGGGCAGGACGATGGAGGCGCCGGTCAGCCCGGCGATGGCGTCCTGTCCCAGTGTCCGTGGTGTGATCCGCGCGAACCAATCTGGCCGCTCGATCAATGGGCGCGCGCCGCGGGCAAGGAATCCAAGGGTCGGGCGGGGATCGAAACGGGACATGGGCAGGCCTTGGGTGCAGACACGGGACGGGCGGGCGGATGGCCGGACGGGGCCATCACGCAGGGCGCGCGGGGTTTCGGTTGTTCGATTCTGGCGCGCCGGTCCGGGCGCGCGTGAGGTCAGGGCAGGGACCAGCCGTAAAGCTCTTTGGCGATGGCATCGTCCACGATGTTCACGATCATCTCCCGGACGTGGGACTCTGCCTCGGACAGGCGTTCGACCCGTGGCCCGGCGAATTGCAGCACGCGCGTCAGCGAGGACAGTTCGATGTCGCGCGCGGAGCAGATGCCCGAGTCCAGTTCGTTCGAGAACAGCGCCGTGGGGGCGATGCAAAACCGTTTCTGCTGCGAGACATATTCGCGTCGGATCTCGAGCGAGCGGATTTCGATCATGTCGTCAAAGGTCAGCCCCTGCGCGTTCAGCGCCACCAGCACCCGGGATTTCAGCCTGTTGTCGCGCCCGTCCAGCACCAGCGGCAGACTGGCCAACGTTTCGACTGGCACCGGGTTTGGCAGTGTTTCGATCAGGCGCGTTGCGCCGATCAACTGAAAGGTCTCGCGGTAGAGCGGCATGCTTTCGCCCTGTTCGTCGTCGATTTCTTCTTCGACAAAGGCGAAATCCACCGCGCCTTGCTGCCACAGCCGGTCCAGTTCGTTGGTAAACCCGTGTGAAAACAGCAGCGAGACGCTGGGGTGCTTGTCACCGCATTGTTCCAACAGGCGCGGCACCAGCACCCGCGCGATCGAAGGCGTGACGCCGATATGAACCGTCCCCGAAGCCGGATCGCCAAACCGTTCCAGCTCGCGCGTGGCGCGTTCGACGCTGCGCAGGATCTTGTCAGAGTGTTCAAGCAGCAGCTTGCCGGCTGTGGTCAGCCGCACACCGCGCGAATGGCGGGTGAACAGGGTCAGACCCAGATCCTCTTCGAGGCGTCGGATCTGCATACCCACCGCCGGTTGCGTCACGCCCAGTTCGGCGGCTGCCGAGGTGACGCTGCGCAACCGTGCGACGGTGCGGAAATACCTGAGCTGCTTGATCTCCATGGGTGGTCAGCCTTCTTCTGCGCGCATCCTGTCAAAGGCGCGGTCAAAGCGGGCTAGCGCCTCTGTGATATCATCGTCGGGCATCGCGCCCGAGGTGACAAGGCGCGAACCACCTGCCACAAGGATGCCTTGCTCTTCGAGATGGCCGCGCAGGACCATCGCGCGCGTCGCATCCGCATGGGCGAATTCATGCGGCGCATAGGCCACATCCATGTCGGCGAAGGCAAAGAACAAAAAGCCCGGAGGTCCCTGCACCAGCAGGTCATAGCCGTATTTTCGGCCAGCCTCGCGCAGGCCGTCGGCGATGGATGTGTGAACCTTGTCCAGCCGCCGGTAAACCGCGCCATCGTCACGTTCCAGCATCTGCATGGTGGCAAGACCCGTGGCCATGGCCAGCGGAAACGAGTTGAAGGTGCCGCCACCCAGCACCTTGTTTTCGGACAGATGCGCCATCACGTCGGCGCGACCCGTCAGCGCCGACAGCGGCAGCCCCCCGGCCAGCGCCTTGCCAAAGACAGCCAGGTCCGGCGTCACACCATAGGCCCCCTGAGCGCCACCGATATGCATCCGGAAGCCGGTGATGACCTCGTCGAAGCACAGCAGGACGCCGTGCTTGTCGCAAAGTTCGCGCGCGCGCTCAAGATAACCGGGGCGCGGCGGGCAGCAGCCGTTGTTGCACAGAGCGGCCTCCATCATCAGCATGGCGATCTTGTCGCCATGCCGATCCAGCACCGCCTCCAGCGCCTCGGCGTCGTTCCAGCGGACCATCATGATGTCGTCCTGCGCATGTGGCCCGATGCCCGCGCCTGTGGCATCGCTGCGCATGGGGAAGGGCGTTTCCGGGTCCAGCGAGGCAAGGTGCCCGCCAAAGACATTGTCGACCCAGCCGTGATAATGCCCCTCGCAGCGCAGCACGTAGGGCCGCCCGGTGGCACCGCGCGCCAGTCGCATCGCCAGCTGGTCAGCCTCGGTCCCGGTCAGGCCGAAGCGTACCCGCTCGGCGCAGGGGACGTGCTGAACGACCTTTTCGGCCAATTCGATTTCCAGCGTGGTGTGCATCAGCGAAGAGGCGGCCGAGAACTGCCGTTCCATCTGGGCACGGACGGCCTCGGCGATTTCGGGATTGTCATGTCCCCAGATCGCCGGACCCATGCCCAGTACGAAGTCGATGTAATCCTTGCCGTCCACGTCGTAGATGCGGAAACCCTTGCTGTGATCGGCGATGATCGCGGGCAGGGCTGGCCCGGGACGAAAGTTGCTTTGCTTGCCCGCAAGCACCGCACTGGCGCGGGCGCGCCATTGATCCGAGGTCAGTCGCGCGTCCTGCGCGGGGGCGTCCGGGGTGAGGGTCTGGCTGTCCACTGGGCAGAGTCCTTCTGTTGGCAGCCCGCATGGGACCGCTGGAATGGGGTCAGTCGTGTTTTCCGGCGTGCTCGATCTCTCCCATGGGGTCCTTGCGAAAGACCGAGTAGAGATGCAGCGCAATCGCCAAGGCCATCATCCCGATGAAGACAAGCGAGATTGGCCGTTCGAAAAAGACGGTGGCCGAACCGGAGGTGCCGATGGCTTGTCGCAGGCGGTTTTCAAGGATCGGACCCAGAACCAGCCCCAGCAGGATTGGCATCAGCGGCAGTCCGGCCCGGCGCAGGCCCAGCCCGATGATGCCGAATGCCAGCGCAAGATAGCAGTCCCGGATGTTGTAGTTGGTCGTGTAGACCCCGACAAAGGCGAAGACGAGCACGCCCATCCCGATCAGTTTGTAGTTCAGCCGCGTGACCAGCGCGATCCAGTGACTGAACAGCAGCAGGAAAACGAAGGCCACGATGTTGATCATGAACAGCGAGCCGTAGAGGCCATAGACGAAATCGGGCCGGGTTTCGAACAGGGTCGGGCCGGGAAAGACATTGTGTACGGTAAAGACCGCAAGCATCATCGCGGTCAGCGCCTCACCGGGCAGGCCAAGCGACAGCAGCGGCACCATGGCCGAGGCAGGCACCGCGTTGTTCGCGGTTTCCGAGGCGATCAGCCCTTCGGGCGACCCCTTGCCGAATTGTTCGGGGTTCTTCGACCCGGACCGCGCCAGCGTGTAGGAAAAGAACTGGGCCATCCATTCGCCGACACCGGGCAGCACGCCCATGACCACGCCGAACCCGGCGGAACGGAACAGGGTGACGGGGTAGGTAAAGACCTCGAACAGGGCCGAGTAGTTGGGCGTTGCCGGCTCTTTGGTGTCGGGCGGGTTCTGTGCGCCGCTGAGCAGCACCAGACCCTGCGACACCGCAAACAGCCCAAGACCCACGGGGATCAGGGGAAAGCCGCTGAGAAGCCATTGCTGATCAAAGGTGTATCGCTGGCTGTAAAAGGTCTGTTCCAGCCCGACCGTGGACAAGAACAGGCCCACGCCCACCATCATCGCCGCAGGCAGGGTGGCACCGCGATGCGCCAGCACCACCAGCACCACCGCCGTTGTCGCCGCCATGGCAAACTCGGGCGAGCCGAAGTTGGAGGCGATCGCAGCCAGCGGCTGCGACAGCAGCACCAGCGCCAGCACCGAAACGATGCCGCCCACGAAGGACGAGGTATAGGCCAGCGTCAGCGCGCGCCGTCCCTCGCCGCGTTTGGTCATCGGATAGCCATCATAGGTGGTCAGCACGTTGACCGGTGTGCCGGGGGTGTTGATCAGGATCGCCGGGATCGCGCCGCCGTACCACGCGCCGGAATAGATCCCCAGCAGCAGGCTGAGCCCGACAAGCGGATCCATCTGGAAGGTCGCGGGCAGCAGGATGGCGATGGCCACCACCGGGCCAAGCCCGGGGATTGCGCCCAGCACGACCCCGCCAATGGCCCCGATGGCCAAAGCGGTGAGAACGTAGACGTTCATCAGCGCGGTTATTCCGACGGCGAAGGCTTCCAAGGGTGTCTCCCGGTGGTTTGGGGATCAGAGGATACGGCTCAGAACAGGCTGGGCGCGGGGAACCAGATCTCGAAGAAATAGACGAAGGCGACAAAGCAGATGATCGGCAGGCCGATCACGCCCGTCAGCCATTGGCGCAGGGTCATCTTCGCAAAGGCCAGCGTGACGGCGACAAAGACCACGGTGGCCGGGATGTAGCCGATCAGGGGAACGACGAAGAAATACCCAAGATAAAGCGCCGAATAGAGCATCGGCATGGTGCCGTACCGGGCGAGGTTGGACGCGAACTCTCTCAACGAAAAAGGCAGGCTGCGCAGCAGGCACCGCAGGGTGACGACCCCGCTGGACAGGGCGATCACGATCAGACAGAGCATCGGGAAAAACGCCGGATGCGTGTGATAGCCCATGTTCGGCGGAGGCGCCTTGGTCAGGTTTGGGGTCAGCACGATCAGGGCAACGGACGCAAGAAACAGCGCCGAAGTCATCAGGAAGGGGCCCAGTCCGCGGATCTGGTCCTCGGCCGTGGACATGCCGCCATCGACATCGTCGTCGTCGGCCTTGTTCCTTGGATCTTCCTGCGTCATGACTTGCGTCCTTTCCCGGAACTCAGAGTTCGCCCAGTTTCTTCAGCAGGTCGACACCGGCCTTGTAGTCCTTGTCGAGTCGCGCCTTGCCCTCTTCGGGGCCCTGCCAGTACAGCTCGGCGCCGGTGGCCTGACGGATCTTGTCGACCTCTTCCGAGGCCATGACCTCGGCGGCGACGGCGGCGATCTTGTCGATCACCTCCTGAGGGGTGCCCTTGGGCACGAAAAGACCGCCCCACAGAACGATGGGGTCGCCGTCGACCTGTTCATGCAATGTCAGCGTGTCGGGCAGGGTCACGATACGGTCGTTGGTGTAAGAGGCAATCGCCTTGACCGCGCCGCTGTCAAGGCAGGCCTGCACCTGCTGGGTCGTGGTATTGATCACGTCGGCGTCGCCATTCGACAGGGTGGTGCAGTCCAGCGCCTCGAAAGACGCCTCGGAGGCAAAGGAAAAGCCCAGTTGGTCCGCGACGTCGAAGGTCACCTTGGTCGGGATCGCGCCATAGCCGAAATGGCCCAGGGAAATCTCGTTGGTCTTGGCGTAGTCCGCCAGTTCCGCGAGGTTGTTATAGGGGGCATCCGCCGAGGCGGCGAGGATGAAGGGGTAGGTGACGTAGATGCCCACGGTTTCGAAGGCGTCGATCGGATAGGTGGTGTTGCCCAGCGCTACGTGACTGGTCACAAGGTCGATCACGAGGTTGCCGATCATGTAACCATTGGCGGGGGCATTGGCGACCTCGGTCGCGCCGATCACGCCGCCGCCGCCGGGGCGGTTCAGCGCCTGCACGGGCACATCGAATTCCGCTTCCATCCGGTCGGCGATCAGACGCGCGATCGTGTCCTCGACATCCCCCGGAGGCCATGGCGTCAGCAGAGTGACCGGGCGTTCCGGCCAATCGGCCAGCGCCATTGTCGCGCTGACGGCCAGTGCCGCCGAGGAGAGGATCATTGTCTTGAGTTTCATGTTTATCTCCCTGTTCGTGACCCGCCCTTGACCGGGCGGGCCGTCTGTTCTGTTGGAAATCAGAGTTCACCGAGCCCGGTGAGCAATTCAACGGTGGCATCATAGGTGCGGTCGATGCGCGCCTTGGCCTCTGCCGGGCCTTGCCAGTACAGTTCGGCGCCAGTGGCGGAGCGGATGTTGGCGACTTCTTCGCTTTCCATCACCTCGCCCACGATGGCGGCGATCTTGTCGCGCACCTCGTCCGGGGTGCCCTTGGGCACGAACATCCCGCCCCAAAGAACGATCGGTTCACTGTCGATCTGTTCGCCCAGTGTCGGCGTGTCGGGCAGGGTGGCGATGCGACCCTCGGTGTAGGTTGTGATCGCCTTGGCACTGCCGTCCTGCAAGCAGGCCTGGATCTGGGGCGTGGTCGTGGTGATCAGCGTTGCGTCGCCGTTCGACAGGGTGATGCAGGTCAGTTCCTCGAAAGAGGCATCGGTCGCGAATTTGAACCCGAACTGTTCCTGAAGCCCCAGCGTCACCTTGGTCGGGATCGCGCCGTAACCAAAGTGGCCCAGCGCCACGTCGTTTGATTTGGCATGTTCCACAAGGCCCGCCAGATCGTCAAAAGGCGCATCGGCCTTGGCCGCCAGAACGAAGGGGTAGGTGACATAGATCCCCACCACGTCAAAGGCATCCTTGCCATAGGTGGTGTTGCCCAGCGCCACGTGGCTGGTGACATGGCTCAGCACGAGGTTGCCGATGGTATAGCCGTCGGGCTTGGCGCCTGCGACCTCGGTCGCGCCGATCACGCCGCCGCCGCCGGGTTTGTTCACCGCCGCAACGGGGACGCCCCATTCGGCCTCCATCCGGTCGGCCACAAGGCGGGCGATGGTGTCTTCGACATCGCCCGGAGGCCAAGGCGTGATGATGGTGATCGGCCGTTCCGGCCATTCGGCCAGTGCCGCGCCTGTCGAGAGCGCGAGAGCCAGTGCCGATACTGCAAGCCGCTTGATCATGGTCATTCCCCGAATCTGGTTGGTTGCCCCTGTTTTGTACTACAGTTTGCGAAACTGTCGTACAAAATTCACATTTATACCTGTGGAAAGCATGGGTATCGCCTAGTTTTGTGGAACATATTAGAAGTGGATGACGCGATCGTAGGCGTCCAGAACGCTTTCGTGCATCATCTCGCTGAGGGTCGGGTGCGGGAACACGGTCTGCATCAGCTCTTCCTCCGTGGTTTCCATCTGGCGGCCGATGACATAGCCCTGGATCAGCTCTGTCACCTCGGCCCCGACCATATGCGCGCCCAACAGGGCACCGGTTTGCGCGTCAAAGATTGTTTTCACCATGCCCTCGGGTTCACCCAAGGCGATGGCCTTCCCATTGCCGACAAAGGGAAAACGCCCGACGCGGATATTGTGCCCGGCCGCTATGGCCTCTGCCTCGGTCAGCCCGACGCTGGCGATCTGCGGGTGGCAATAGGTGCAACCAGCGATGCTGTCGGGATCGACCGCATGCGGCTGACCGCCGGCGATCAATTCGGCCACCATGACACCTTCGTGGCTGGCCTTGTGCGCAAGCCATGGCGCACCGGCGAGATCGCCAATGGCATACAGGCCTTGGACACCGGTGCGGCACATGGCGTCTGTCACCACATGGGCGCGGTCGATCCTGACGCCCAGCGCCTCCAGCCCCAGCCCTTCGGTATTGCCAAGGATGCCCACGGCAGAGATCACTGTATCGAATTCCTCGACCGTTGTTGTACCGTTCTGCTCGATATGCGCCTTGGCCGACCCCGTACCGCGCTCCAATTTGACCACTTTGGCACCGGTACGCAGGTCCATGCCTTGCGCGACGAATTGCTTGGCAGCGAAAGCGCCGATCTCGGCGTCCTCGACCGGCAGGATGCGGTCCATGACCTCGACCACGGTCGTCTGGGCGCCGAGCGTGTTGTAGAAGCTGGCGAATTCGATCCCGATGGCACCCGAGCCGATGACCAGCAGCTTGCCCGGCATCCGGGGTGGCATCAGTGCGTGTTTGTAGGTCCAGACCAGATCGCCGTCCGCCTCCAGTCCCGGCAGTTCGCGCGCCCGCGCGCCGGTGGCCAGCACGATGTTCGGCGCGTGCAAGGTTTGTTCACCCTTGGCAATGGCGACCAAGACCTGCCCCGCGGCGGGCAGGGTGGCCTCGCCCATGATGGTCGTCACCTTGTTCTTTTTCAGCAGATGGCCAACGCCGCCGTTCAATTGCTGCGCGACCTTGCGGGAGCGCGCCACCACGGCTTCAAGGTCGAAACCGATGCCTTCGGCGCTGAGACCAAATTCGCTGGCGCGGTGCAGGGTGTGAAAAATCTCGGACGAACGCAGCAACGCCTTGGTCGGGATACAGCCCCAGTTCAGGCAGATGCCGCCCATGTGCTCACGTTCGACCACGGCCACCTTCAGGCCCAGTTGCGCGCCGCGGATCGCCGCCACATACCCACCGGGCCCGGCGCCGATCACGATCATGTCGAAGGTCTGTTCAGTCATGGCAGGGGTCCTTTTCATGGTCGGGTCAGGCCAGGGTGACGATCAGCCGTTCCGGCGTGCGTCCCAGTCCCGGTGCCCCGAGGGTCACGGTCTCGGTCAGGGTGATGGTGTCAAAACGCCGGGCCAGCGCCTCCAGCGCGGCGCAACCGGCGATCTTGCTCAGGCCGCGCCCAAGGCAGGCGCGGGGGCCAAACCCGAAGGTCAACGGCGCAGGTCCGGTCCTGTCGGTGTCGAAAGTATGCGGATCGTCAAAGGCTTGCGGATCGCGGTTCCCGGCGGCGTAAAGCAGCAACACGGTCTGCCCTTGACGCAGCGTGCCAAACTCCAGCTTCAGATCCTCGATCGGTGCGCGATAAAGGCCCTGGATCGCAGGGGTCAGGCGGGTGGCCTCTGTCCAGATGGCGGCGGCGCGGGTGGGGTCGGTGCGCAGCGCGGCATGGATCGCCGGGTCGGCGGCGCAGGCCCACAGGGCATTGGCTGTCATGCCGCCCATACCGTCGATGGCGTCAAAAGACAGGGCGGCCGTCAAGGACGGGTCGCCGCTTGCCGCCTCGGCAAAGAAGGCCAGCAGGGCCTGCGCGGCCTCATCCGCGGCCTCGGCCACCTTGGCTGGACGATCATAGCGCATCATCGCGCCGATGGGCCGAACCGCTTGCGACAGTGGCGTGCCATAGGCCTCGCTCCCGGTGGCGATGCGCGACCAGAGCGCGCCGACGACGGGGGTGACGAAATCCGCGATCAGGTCGGCCCGCCCCTTGCCGACCAGGCAATCGGCGCGGTCTGCAAAGGCCGCCTCCAGCCGGGATTTCAGCGCCGGGATGCCGTCATGTGCCACCAGTTTGAAGGCTTCCTTGCGCGTGGCCTGATGGTCTGGTTCGGTCTGAAAGACGGGATGCGCGTCGAACATGCGGCTGAGGTGTTGCGGCGGCGGGCCGTCATCCCCTGCCGGGCGGCGGGGCGCGGCCTGCATCAAGGGGTGCCCCGACAGCGTTTTCAAAGTGTCGTGTCGAAAGCAGATCACCCCGTCCTGAAACGGATTGTCGAGGAAGTCACCCGGCTGGGCGTGCAGCGTCTGATAGCTGCGCGGATCGTGGAAGGCGTCGATCAACATCCGTGCAGTGGTGTTGGCCATGGGGGTCCTTTCCGATGACTCGGGTAACTGTGGTTTCGGGGCGCGGTCGGGGGTGTCGGCGGGCTACCAATTCGCCTTCATGATCGACAGGTAATCGTCCTGTGTCAGCGGCTTGGGATTGGTGGCGTTGAAGAAACCTTCGACCGCTTCCTTGGCGAAACCGGGCAGTTCATCCTCGGCAAGGCCGAATTCGCGCAGCGAGGTCGTCAGGCCGATCCGCAGGCAAAGCGCGTCGATCCAATCTCCAAGGTCCTGCTCCGCGGGCACCTGCATTGCCTCGCGCAGGCGGGCGGCCTTGGTTGGCGCAAGGCGGGCGTTAACCGCCACCACGCGGCCCAGAACCGCCGCCGTCAGCGCGCCGTGGTGGACGTGATGTACCGCGCCCACGGGAACCGAGATCCCATGCGCAGCACCCAGTTCCATCAGCATGGCATAGCCGCCCGCAAGGCTGCCCCACATCATGTCGGCCCGTGCCTCGATGTCACCCGGCGTTGCGACGGCCCGTTCCAGCGACCGGCAGATGCGGCGGGCACCGTCCAGCGCGATGGCCTCGGCCGGGGGATTGTCGATGTTGGAAAACATGCCTTCGATACAATGCGACAGCGCATCCATCCCGGTCGCGGCGGTCAGGCGCGGCGGCAGGCCGACGGTCAGGTCCGGATCGCAGATCACGCCTCCGGGGATCAGGTTGAAACTGTCGATGATGGCCTTGTGCCCGTCCTTGAGGATCATGACGCAGCCCAGCCCCATCTCGGTGCCGGTTCCGGCGGTGGTCGGCACCACAAGCAGCGGCGCGATGGGGCCGACGGGCTGATGGCCCTCTTGTGTCAGATCATAATCGGCAAGACCGCCCTCATGCGTGGCCAGCAGGGCCACCGCCTTGCCCAGATCCATCGGAGAACCGCCACCCACGGCGATTACCCCGTCGCACCCCTTGGCGCGATACAGCGCCAGCGCGGTTTCGGCTGCGCTTTCGGTGGGGTTTTCGGGCGTGTCGGCAAAGACGGTGGCCTTGGGCAGCGCGGCGATCAGGCCCGCCACCAGCGGCAAGCGCGACAGGTAAGGATCGGTCACCAGCAGCGGGTTCGCGATACCAAGGCGGGCCAGTTCGGCCCCGGCCTCGGCGATTGCGCCTTGCCCAAAGGTGACATGGGTTTGCAGTGTGAAACGGATCATTCTGGCTCTCCCGGCGGGCGCTTAGAGCGCCATCACCACGCCTTTGCTTTCAAGGTACTCCTCGACCCCTTCAAGCGAGCCTTCGCGGCCCCAGCCGCTTTGGCGGAAGCCGCCGAAGGGCAGGGATTCATCCAGTTCGCCCTGACAGTTCACCCAGACGACGCCGGCGCGGATTTCGTCCGACAGGGCATGCGCCTTGCCCAGATCGCGGGTCCAGACCGAGGCCGCCAGGCCATAGCTGGTGTCATTCGCCATGCGCACCAATTCGGCCGCATCCGCCCCTTTTTGCGCGGTCAGCACGGGGCCAAAGACTTCTTCGCGCGCAAGCGTCGCATCGGGACTGGCCACAGCCAGAGTCGGTTCGACAAAGAACCCTTTGCCGGCGACATCACCGCCGCCGTGCAGGATGCTGACGCCTTCCTTGCGCGCGCCATCGAGATAGCCCAGCACCCGCTCTTTCTGGCGGCTCGAAATCAGTGGCCCCATGTCCACCTGCGGATCAAAGGCCGATCCGATGCGCACGGATTTCATCTGTTCGGCCACGCCTTCCATCACCCGGTCAAAGATTGGCGCCTCGACCAAAAGCCGGGACCCGATGAAACAGACCTGACCGGTGTTCATCATGATGCCCTGCGCGGCGGCGGTGATGGCTGCGTCCACATCGCTGTCGGCGAGGATGACAAAGGGCGATTTTCCGCCCAGTTCAAACGAGACCTTCTTCATGTTGCCAAGCGCCGCGGTGGCGATCTTGCGCGCCGTGTCGATCGAACCGGTAAAGGCGATCTTGTCGACGTCCGGGTGGGCGGAAAGCGCGGCCCCCGCCGCGCCGCCGCCTGTCACCACGTTCAGCACGCCGGGGGGGAAGCCCGCCTCTTGCGCCAGTTCGGCCAGCCGCAGCGCGGTCAATGGCGTTTCCAGCGCCGGTTTCAGAACCACGGTGCAGCCCGCTGTGATTGCCGGGGCGATCTTGGCAATCGCCATGGTCAGCGGCACGTTCCACGGCACGATGGCGCCGACAACCCCCACGGGTTCCTTGGTTGAATAGGCGTGAAAGGCCGGGCCGAGGCTGCCGCAGGGGCGTTCATCGGGCAGGCCGAGCGTGACGGTGCGGCCCTCCAGCTTGGTCGCCCAGCCGCCATAGTAGCGCAGCGTCGCGATCACCCCGTCGATGATAAAAGCCTGCGCAAGATCCAGAGGCATTCCGAGGTTCGCAACCTCCAGCCGGACAAGATCGTCGCGGTCGCGGTCGATCAGCTCGGACAGTTTCCACAGCATCGCGGTGCGTTCCGACGGGGGCAGGCGGCGCCATTCCCACGAGTCAAAGGTCTGCCGCGCGGCGGCCACGGCGCGATCCACGTCTGCCGCCTGACAATCGACCACCTGCGCCAGAACCTCTTCGTTGCAGGGGTTCAGCACATCCACCAAGGGACCATCCCCGGCAGCGACCCAATCCCCGTTCACGAAAATCGGCATCGGCGTCGCGCCCCCGCAGGGCAGTTTCAGGTCTACGCTCATGGTCGGGCCCTCTGGTCGGTGGTCTCTGGTTTCGAGGCAGTCAAACATCCTGCGCCATTTTGTTCTACATTAATTTTGCTTTCAGCAGCAGTTTGACGGAATTTTCTTCTATATTGAGTGAATGAGGGGCATAAGAGTTGAACAGTTTTGCGAAACAGGAGCGGCCCATGTCACTTGTCGAGTCCCCCGTCGAGGCGCTGATCGAGGCGCAACACATCATGGCAACCGATCCTCGTCACGCAAGGGGTGGCCATGCGCCCGACTACGAGGATGGCGCGGCCTTCATCATCGACGACTACGTGCCGCTGTCACGCGCAGCCGTGCCGATCACCGATCTGGGGTTCAACCGCGGGGATGCGGTCTATGACGTCGTGTCGGTCAGCCGGGGCATGTTCTTTCGGCTGGCGGATCATCAGGAACGCTTTGCCGCCTCCTGCGATCGTATCCGTGTCACCAATCCGTTTTCGCGCGCGCGCGAAGCCGAGATCCTGAATCATATCGTGGCTTTGACCGGCCGCCGCGATGCCTATGTCTGGTTTGGCGTGACGCGTGGCAAGACGCCGATGAACTCGGCCGATCGGACCAACCCGGCCAAGTTCAGCAATCGCTATTACGCCTATGTGCTGCCCTATATCTTTATCGCCAATGACGAGATGCGGGCCCGCGGGGCCAATGCGATCATTTCCAGAAATTACCTGCGCATCCCGCCAAAGTCGGTCGATCCGACGGCCAAGAATCTGCACGGGCTGGATTTTTCTCAGTCGCTGTTCGAAGCGGGCGACGCCGGGGCCGAATGGTCGATCCTGACCGACGGGCAGGGCAATATCACCGAAGCCCCGGGGTCGAACCTGTTTCTTGTCAAAGGGGACAAGCTGATCACACCCGCCGAATGGTGCCTCTTGGGGATCACGCGCAAGACCGCGCTGGAGCTTGGGCAAGAGATTGGAATGTCCTGCGAGGTGCGCCCGGTCAGCGTGGCGGAAACGCTGGCGGCGGACGAAGTGTTCTACACCTCCAGCGCCGGGGGCATCATGCCGCTGAACAGCATCGACGGCACATTGATCGGCGGGGTCGAGGGGCCGGGGCCGATCACCGCGCGGTTGCACAACCTGTATTGGGAAAAACGCTGGGCTGGATGGCACGGCGTGCCGGTGGATTACAGCGTGGTGTGATCCTGTCAGATTCCTATCGGGTCAGATCCTTTATCGCCGCGTCGGGGAAATCCGGCGCGGTTTTGTTTGTGGCTGAGGGGCCGACCAAGGGGCCGACAAAAAAGCCAGGCTAACGGGGTAGCCTGGCGAGGGGCGCGGATGATGGAGGGTATCCACGCGGGGAGGAGAAGGAGAGGGCGGCTCAGGCGTCGGCCTCGAAGTAGATGTGTTTCGTTTCCAGAAAGTCGTTCAGCGCCTCGACTCCATGCAGTCGGCCAAGACCGCTTTGCTTGTAACCGCCGGTTTCGGCCTCGGGGATCAGCTTGCCGTGGGTGTTCAGCCAGACAGTGCCGCTTTCGATCCGGCGCGAGATGCGGAAGGCGCGCGACAGGTCGCGGGTCCAGAGGCTGGCGGACAGGCCGTAGCGGGTGGCATTGGCCAGCGCCAGCGCCTCTTCCTCGGTGTCGAAGGTTTCAAGTGTCAGGAGGGGGCCAAAGACTTCTTCCTGTACAAGGCTGGATTTGCTGTCCGCCACCCGTACCAGCGTCGGCGACAGAAAGGCCCCCTCGGCCAGTGCCCCACCCACCGGCGCGCCGCGCAGCAGCACTTCACCCTCGGCATCCGCGCCTTTGGCCAGCGCGGCGACACGGTCGCGGTTGGCATGGTCGATCAGCGGCGAAAGCTGCGTTTCGGGGTCCATGCCCGGCCCGATCCGGGCGGCTTTCAGCGCCGCGATCAACCGTTCGGACAGCTGATCGGCAATGTCGCGATGCGCAAGGATGCGGGTGATCGCCACGCACATCTGCCCCGAGATCAGCAGGCCGCCGCGCACCAGTTGCGGCACGGTGGCGTCAAGATCAGCGTCCGGAAAGACGATCGAGGGGGCCTTGCCGCCCAGTTCCAGCGACAGACGTTTCAACGTCGGTGCGGCGGCCGCCATGATGGCCTTGCCCGTCGCGCTGGAGCCGGTAAAGCTGATGGTGTCGACGCCTTCGGAGGCGACCATGCGCTTGCCAACCTCGGCCCCGTTTTCATTGACCGAGTTGATGATGCCGGGCGGCACTTCGGCAATCTCGGCCAGCCGCGCGACGACCCATGCGTTGCAAAGCGGCGTCTGCGGCGCGGATTTGATCACCGTGGCGCAGCCCGCCGCAAGGGCGGGCGCCAACGAGCGGACCAGCAGGATCACAGGCGCGTTCCACGGCACGATGATCGCGGCAACGCCCACCGGTTCGCGCAGCATGACCGAAAAGGTGTCCGGCGCGCTTTCCAGCGCCCGGCCGTACAGCGACCGCGCAAGGCCGGCGTAATAGTGCAGTTCTTCGACCGAAGTGCGCACCTCGAAGGTGGCATCCATCAGCTTCTTGCCGGTCTCACGCACGATCAGGCGCACGATCTCTGCTTCGCGGGTGCGCAGCACTTCGGCCAGATCGGTCAGCACCTTGGCGCGTTTGCGGGGGCTTTGCGCCCAGTCGGTTTGGCGAAAGGCTTGTCGCGCGGCGTCGATGGCCTGATCCGTCAGTGCCTCGGATCCAAGGTGATAATGCCCGATGGCTTGGCCGGTGGCGGGGTCAATGGTTTCGGCCTCGGCCCCGTCAATTCGCCATTCCCCGGCGATCAGATGTTTGCCGACCGCCGTCATGCGCCCAGCCCCGCAACCAGCGCCAGATGCGGCGCGGCATCGCCTTCGCCCGCGAATGCGGCGCGGATATTGGCCTCGATCGTGTCCTGCGACGGGATGTAGGCCCGTTCCAGCACGGGCGCGGCAGGCACCGGCGTGTGCGGCGCGGTGATCTTGCGCGGCGCGGATTTCAGCAGGCCGTGCCCGTCGGTGGCGATCACGCTGATGACCTCGGATGCCATCGAGCAGATCGGGTTCGCCTCGTCGACAACCACCAGCCGTCCGGTCTTGGCCACGCTTTCCAGCATCAATTCGGTATCCAGGGGCGAGGTGGTGCGCGGGTCGATCACCTCGACCGAGATTTCACCTTTCAACCGGTCTGCGACCTCATTGGCGAACAGAACCATGCGGCCAAAGGCAACCACGGTCACATCCGCCCCCTCGCGGGTGATATTGCCGACGCCGAAGGGGATCTCATAGCTCTCGTCCGGCACCTCGCCCTTGGTGTCGTACAAAACCTTGTGTTCAAGGAAGATCACCGGGTCATCGTCGCGGATCGCGCGGGTCAACAGCCCCTTGGCGTCATAGGGGTTGGACGGCAGGATCACTTTCAGGCCGGGGATGTGGCTGAAAATGGGCCAGAGCGCCTGACTGTGCTGTGCGGCCGAACCGAACCCCGCACCGACCATGCCGCGCACAACCATCGGCGTGCGCGTGGTGCCGCCGAACATGTATCGGAATTTGGCGGCCTGATTGTAGATCTGGTCAAAGCAGACGCCGAAAAAATCCATGAACATCAATTCGGCCACCGGGCGCATCCCGGTCAGCGCGGCCCCGGCGGCGGCGCCCATGATGGCGCTTTCGGAAATCGGCGTGTCGATGACACGTTCGGGGCCGAATTCATAAAGCAGCCCCTTGGTCACGCCCAGCATCCCGCCGGACGACCCATGAGAGCCTTCGACCCCGCCGCCACCGCCGCCAATATCCTCGCCTAGCAGGATCACGTCGGGGTCGTGGGTCAGTTCGTAACGCAGGGCGTCGTTGATCGCTTCGCGGAAGCTGCGGATGGCCATGTCTCTGTCCTTCCTCGGAATTTCGGGTCAGTAACTGACGTAGACGTCGGTCAGGAGCTCAGAGAGCGCCGGTTGCGGAGCGGCAAGCGCGGTCTCGACGGCGGCATCCACCGCCGTGGCGACATCCTCGTCGATCTGGTCCAGCGTCTCGGCGGTCAGGAGGTTTTCGGCCAGCACGCGCTCGCGGAATTTCTTGAGAGGGTCGGCGGTTTCGCGCAGCGCGGCGATCTCGGCCTTGTCGCGATAGGCCTGGGCGTCGCCTTCGAAATGGCCGTGCCAGCGCTGTGCCACTGCCTCGATCGCCGAGGGGCCGCCGCCACGTCGTCCGCGTTCCACCGCTTCGGCCATGGCGGCATGCACGGCAAAGAAATCGGTGCCGTCCACCTTGACCGAAGGAATGCCAAAGCCCTGCGTGCGTTCTGTCAGATCCGCGCCGACAGCGTATTCCAGCGTTGTATGTTCGCCGTAGCCATTGTTTTCAACGGCAAAGATCAGCGGCAGTTTCAGCACCACGGCCATGTTCATTGCCTCGAAGGTGGTGCCCTGATTGGTGGCGCCGTCCCCGGCAAAGGCCACCGCCACCGCGCCGTTGCCGCGCGTCTTGGCCGCCAGCGCAGCGCCAAGCGCCAGAGGGGCCGCGCCGCCGACGATGGCATTGGCGCCCAGCATCCCCTTGGACACATCGGCGATATGCATCGACCCGCCTTTGCCCTTGCACAGCCCGCCCTCCTTGCGGAACAGTTCCAGCGCCATGCCGGTCAGGTCACAGCCCTTGGCGATGCAGTGTCCGTGGCCACGGTGGGTAGAAGCAATGTTGTCGTTATCGTCGAGGTGACTGCACACGCCCACCGCGACGGCCTCTTGGCCGATGTAAAGGTGGGTCATGCCGGGCACCGTGCCAGCGGCGAATTCCTTGGAAATCCGGGTTTCGAAATCGCGGATCTCGCGCATCTTGCGATAGGCGGTGACAAGGGTGTTTGCGCCGGGCAGCGGGGTCTCTGTTTTGGGGGTCTTGGCCATCGGGGGTCTCCGCGGGTCAGAGCAGGATTTGCATGGGGGTTTCGACGGCGGCGCGGAAGGCTTGCAGCCATTGCGCGCCAAGCGCGCCGTCGATGGCGCGGTGATCGCAGGACAGGGTGACAGTCATCACCGTGGCCGGGCCGTCGCCGTGACGATAGCCGTGGCCTTCGGTGCGGCCTGCGCCCACGGCAAGGATCGCGCCTTGCGGCGGGTTGATGATCGCGTCGAACTGGTCGACGCCATACATCCCGAGGTTCGAGATCGTGAAAGTGCCGCCGGTGAACTGATCCGGTTGCAGGGTGCCTGCGCGCGCCGCCTCGATCAGCGCGGCGGTTTCCTGTGCGACCGCCGACAGCGACAAGCTGTCCACGCCGCTGACCTTCGGGGTCAAAAGGCCGCCGTCCAGCGCCACCGCAAGGCAAATGTCGGTCTGATCGAACTGGCGGATCGCGCCGTCCAGAACCTGCACGTTGCAGCCAGGCACGGCGATCAAGGCCTTTGAGGCCGCCTTGACCAGCATGTCGGTCACGCTGATCTTTTTCGGCGCGCTTTCGTTGAGCTGTTTGCGCAGCGCCAGCAGCGCGTCCAGCCGGATGTCCGAACTCAACCGGAAATGAGGGATGTCGCGCGCCGAGGCTGTCAGCCGTTCGGCGATGGTCTTGCGCATCCCGGTCATCGGAATGTCGCGATAGGCGGCTTGTGGGGCCGGGGCCGGGGCGGGCTGCGCCGCCTGTTCGACATCGGCAAGCAGGATCTTGCCCTTGGCACCGCTGGGCGTGACCTGCCCAAGATCGATGCCTTTCTGTCCGGCGACTCGACGGGCCAGCGGAGAGGCGCGCAGTGCGGCGACTTCGGCGATGTCCGCCGTCATCTGGCCGCCTGCCGTCTCGACAGCGGTCAGGATGTCCGAAACCGAAACGCGGTTGCCGCGCCCGGTGGCCGGCACCTTGCCCAGATCGATTCCATGCTGCTGCGCCAGCGCGCGGGCCGAAGGGGTCGCGACCACGTCCGCTGATGTGACGCCCTTCAGCGGTTCGGGGATCGTCGATGAGGTCGGGGTCTTGCTGGCGGTTTGCGGTGCCGGTGCGGCGGAGGGAGGCGCGGCTTCGGCGGCGGCGGGTGTTTCAACCTGGGGCGTGGAAGGTGCGCCGCCTGCGGCCTCGATCTCGGCGTCGCATACGTCCTCACTGGCGGAAATCGCGATCGGCGCGCCGACCGGCAGGGTCTCTCCCGGTTCGGCCAGCACCTTGCGCAATACACCGTCAAACGGCGCTTCGACCACATTGGTGATTTTCGAGGTCTCGATCTCGCAGATCTCGTCCCCTTCGGAGAATGCAGCGCCCGGCGCGATCAGCCAGGCCACGACTGTCCCTTCTTCCATGGACAGTCCCCATTTCGGAACCTCGAGATATCGGATACCCACGGCGGCCTCTTTTGTTGAACAATTTTGAAAGCTGAAACTATGAATGACGAGCAAAAATGAGGCGGTCAACCTTTTCCGCTTCCAGTTCTGGGTACTTTTGGTCTACAGTTAGTCATGCTTATGCGCTTTCATCACATCGGGCTTGTGGTCCCGGATCTGGATGCTGCCCGGCGTTTCTATGCGCGGGCGCTGCGATTTCATGACTTGTTCGAGGGCGGGTGGGCCGCGCCTTCGCCGTTGTTCGAGGGGATCACCGGCCTGAGCGGTACATCTGCCAGGACAGCGATGATGGAAGGGCCTTGCGGCCTGTTGGAACTGTTTGAGTACAGCGCACCGGCTTCGGATGCGGACCCTTCGGCGCGAACCGCTGCTGACAGGGGGTTGCGTCACATCGGTATCGAAACCGACACGCCAGAGGCGGTTGTCGAGGCGATTCTCGAGGCGGGAGGCCGTCGGGACGGGGTTCTGACACAGGTTCCGGGCGGTGCGCGGGCGATTTACTGTCGCGATCCCTTTGGCAATATCATAGAAATCCTGAAGGCCGGCGGGCGGATCCCGTCACGCTTGCCTGACGCCCACTGATGAACAGCCCCAAGGACAAGAATAGCGCCCATGAGTGACGTCACCGCCCACGCCCAGGCCTACACGCTTTTGAAAACCGCGATCCTCAAGGGGGAGTTCCGCCCCGGCGATGCCTTGCGCGAAGAGCAGCTGGCCGCTGCCTATGGGGTCAGCCGTACGCCGATCCGGCAGGCCATGCGCCAACTGGTCAGCGAGGGGTTGATCGAAATCGGCGAGAACAAGCGCTCGCATGTGATCGACATAGATGCCGCCACGCTGGAACAGATGTTCGACGTGCAGGCGATGATCGAAAGCTACAGCGCCGGGCTTGCGGCCGAACGTATGACCGACGAACGGCTGGCCGAGATCAAGGCGATTCAGTCTGCGTTGGAAGCGGATTATTTCGGCGGCACGGCGCATGACGACAGTGTCTACTTCGAGCACAACACCCGCTTTCACACCGCGATCCACCGCTGCAACGGCAATCCGCGGCTGTACGATATCGTCGAGAACCTCGTCGAGGTGCCGGTGGCCATGTTCATCAAGTTCGGGCGGTCGACCAATTCCGACGTTTCCATCGACTATCACCGCAAGATCATCGAGGCGCTGGAGTTGCGCGATGCGCGGCTGACCAGCCTTTTGATGCAGACGCATATCGAAACGGTGCGGCAGGAATATCGCCAGCTTCTACGTCAGGCTCAGGCGCCGCAGGGCGACGCCTGAGCTGTGCTTGTCAGGCGTTTTCGGCCTCTGGCTGACGTGCGCGCATCCAGTGGATTGCGAAAATCGCCAGCCCGATCGCCGTCGCGCCCCAGTGGATCATCGGCACCGTCCAGAGGCATCCCAGCGCCGTGGCCACGCGCAGTGCGATTTCGGCGGGGTGCAGGCGCATCCGGTCAAACCCGGCCAGCGAGGATGACAGCAGAAAGATCGCCAGAACTGTGCGGAACAAGACGGTGATCAACTCTGTGGTGTCAAAGCCGCCTTCGTCCACCAGCAGCAAAACCGGGTTGTAGACAAAGACGAAAGGCACGATGAATTTCACCAATCCGACGCGATAGGCATAGATCGAGGTCTTGAGCGGTGGGGATTTGGCAATCGCCGCCGCGGCATAGGCCGTGATCGCCACCGGCGGCGTGATCGACGAGGCAACCCCGTAGTACAGCACGAAAAGATGCAGCGAGAGATCGCTCAGCCCGAACTGGCGCAGGGTGGGCCCAAGGATCAGTGCGATGGTCAGGTAGGCGGGCAGGGTGGGCATTCCCATGCCCAGAACCAACGCCGCCGCCATGGCTGCAAGAAGCGTCCAGAACAACGCGCCGTCCGCGATCCGGCTGACCATATTGGCGAAATCCGTTGGCAGTCCGGTTGCGCCCAGCACGCTGACCACGATGCCGATCACGCCAACCGCCATCATCATATGGGCAAAGGCCACGCCGCCCGAGGCGAAGGATTTGACCAGCTTCATCGGCTCTTTGCGGATTTCGGGATTAATAAAGCTGAGGATCGCGTTGGACAGCAGGGCAAAGATCCCGCCGCCCGCGGCCGACATGCCGAGCTTTAGGCACAGGATCATGACGAAGACCGGCACAAAGACCATGGCGAGGTTCAGGATGTCCTGCCGCTCCATCTCCATCTCTTTCGACAGTTCGGGCGACCGTCCGATGTTCAGCTTGCGTGCCTCGAAGACGACGGCGCTGAACAGGCTGAGGTAATAGAGCAGGGCGGGGATCAGCGCGGCGGTGATCACGGTCAGATAGGTCTCACCCACGAAATCCGCCAGCACCAGCGCGGCGGCGCCCATGACCGGCGGCATGATCTGCCCGGCGCTGGAAGAAGTGGCCTCGACCGCGCCGGCGAAATGCGGTGGAAAGCCGTTCTTTTTCATCATCGGGATGGTCAGAACGCCGGTCCCCACCACGTTGGCCACAGCGTTGCCCGACATGGTGCCGAACAGGCCCGATGATACGATGGCCGCATGGGCCGGACCGCCCTTGAGGTGGCGGGTCAGGCGAAAGGCCACGCGGATCAGCGACATGCCCGCGCCTGTGCCTTCCAGCATCTGGCCGAAAACGATGAACACAAAAACTGTCAGGATCATCGTTGCCGTGATCGAGCCGAGGATGCCCGAAGCAAGGCCGAACCAAAGTGTCGTGCTGGCGCCTTCGGTGAAATCCGGCGGAACGCGGTTCAGAAAGCCGGGCCAGTGGTCACTGGTGAAGAAAAAGATCAGCAGCGTCAGCGCGACAATGGCCAGCGGTGCGCCCCATGCGCGCCAGCACAGGTAGACGATGGACAGCGCGGCGCCCGTGGCAATCCATGCGTCGCCAGTGCTGAAGAAATACAGCGTCTGGTCGAGGATGGACATGACTTCGTAGAACCGCCAGCAGGCCAGCGCCATCATCGCCAGAACAGCCAGATCCGCCGCGGCGCCGATGGCGCGGCCGGTGGTGCCCAGCCTGGGTTCCAGTTCGGCGGCCCAGGGTTTCGTCAGGACAAAGATCAGCACGCAGGCGAAAAAGATCGCCGGGCGCAGGATGATCGGCGGATAGGGGCCGGGGGTGGGCAGGCCGAATAGGCTGGGAAAGGCATTCAGGATCCCGGCGGTGGCGATGGCAAAGCCGACCACAAGGCCGGCCGTGGTCATCCGGCCATAAAATGCGGGGCGTTCGGACATGGGGAGCTCCTGCCGGACCGGGCGGTCGGGCGCTACAGGGGGAGGGGCTCCGCGCGGCGATGCGCGCGGAGTGTGGCAGGCGGTGTTTACGGGCGCAGGGCGTCCGGAATGGCGATGCCGGCCTCTTCGTAGTAGCGGATGGCGCCCGGGTGCAGCGGGATGTTCAGGCCTTCAAACGGGGCCTGCGGATCGACCGACTTCAAAAAGATCGCCGAGTCGCGGATCGCATCGAAGTTCTCCCAAAAGGCCTTGGTCAGTTTGTAGGCCGTGTCATCGCTGACCTTGTCGCTGAGCGCGATGGCCCCCAGAAATGCGCCAATGCCGACCGGGTCGGTGTTGACCTGCCCCTCGTAGGTGCCGGGCTCCAGCTTGAGCGCCACGCGGCCGGGCACGTCCATATGTTCGGCGAAATGCGCGTCCTTGAGGTCCTCATCGGTGAAGCCAAGAAAGCGGATCTTTTTCGACAGGCCGAATTCCTGGATGATGGCCGAGCCGATGGGGGCGACGCGGAACATCACGTCCACCTGTCCGTCGCGCATCGCCTGCATGCCTTCGCGCCACGGCATCCGTGAAGCCTCGTAGTCTTTTCCTGCCTTCAGTCCGGTCAGCAGTTCGATCATTTCTTCGTTGTCGACCGATGCGCCGCCGCCCCCGGGGCCGGTGTAGACACGCTTGCCCGCCACGTCGGCAAAGCTGGTGATGCCGTTGCCCTCCCATGTCAGCGCGTGCAGGGCGCCCACGGGGAAGGACATGACCGACCGCAGGTGGGTCGAGGCCTCTTGCGCCTGTTGCGACATATCCTTGAACGGGCCGGTGCCGTCTTGGAGGCGGGCATATTGGCCGACGATGGCAGACATCACCTCGGCTTTGCCGGCGGCGACGACGAACATGGACCGGGTCATGACCTGACCTTCGGCAACCTGTACCGTTACCCCCGCCTCTCCGGCATAGCGCGACAGCAGCTTGATGACCGTGTTCGGGGCTGATCCGGCGGCGGTTGTATGCGCCCGCACCGTTTCCGCCGAAGCTGCGCCAATCGTCAGCGCGCCAAGAAATGCGGCCGTTGCAATCTGTTTCAACATGAGGTGACCTCCGCTTATTTTGGGTCCGCACACGGGGCGTGCAGTTGTGTTTATGTTCTACAATTCTTGTTGGCGCAGAGGGCTTGTGTCAACTTTATAGAGGATTGGTTGGTCTTATAACAAAAATAAGAATGCGTTCTTGCGCAAGAACTCACCCATTGCCGTGTCAGAGGTTTTCGCTCAGACTGTTGAACAATAGGGTGAGGAGTCAAAGGAGACCCCAAGGTGGCAGACGCAATCGCATTTCTGGAAAATCCGGTCATCACTCCCGCGACCTCTGCCGCCACGGCGCAGGTGGCGGTGGTCTTGCTGCGGGCGTCGGGCCATGCCGAGGTGCGGCTGCTGGTCGAGCAGGGATCAGAGGCGCGGACGTTGGTCTTTTCCGATCCCGGCGCCTTTGCTGAAGGGTTTCCGGTTCTGGGCTTGCGTGCGGATGCGCCCGCGACCATCACCGTGCAGGTGATCGACGCAAAGGGGCGCGCCGTGACCCATCCCGAACCGCTGGTTTTTGATCCTGAACCCCTGCCGGTGGACAAGCGGGATTTTCCGCCGATCGAGGTGCGCGCCTCTGATCCGGCTCGCATGGCTCCCGGATATACCATTCTGGCCGTGCGTCGTCGTGCCATCGGGCGGCCGCGCGACCTGACCGACCGTCAACGGTCCTTCATGCTGGACTGGTCCATGCTAATCGCGCTGGATGCACAGGGCCGCGTCTGCTGGCGCCATCAGTTGCCGCGCCGCGTGGCGGGCATTCAGCGTCTGCAATCGGGCAACCTGTTTTATCACAATGCGGACTCGCATTCGTCCGAGATCGACATGCTGGGGCGCGTACAGGCGCAATGGTTCGCCCGTGACCGGCCCGCGGGACCGGCGCCCGGGGCGATTCCGATCCCGGTGCAGACCCTGCATCACCAGCCCCACCAGATGCCCAACGGCAATTTCCTTGCCTTGTCCGGCAATGCGCGGCTGGCAAAGGATTGGTACACGTCAGAGTTCGACCCCGACGCGCCGCGCGCCGACAAGTGGATCGTCGGCGACAGGATTCTTGAGTTCACCCGCGAAGGAGAGATCGTCTGGAGTTGGGACGCCTTTGACCATCTCGACATCAACCGCATCGGTTACAACGCACTTGAAGCCTATTGGCATGTGCGTGGTTTTCCCGAGCACGGCGATTGGACCCACGGCAACGGCGTTTGCTATGACGAGCGCGACGACAGCGTGATCGTCTCGCTGCGGCTTCAGGATGCGCTGTTCAAGATCGACCGCAAAAGCGGGCAGATCAAATGGATCCTTGGCGATCACAGCGACTGGTCGCCGGAATTGCAGGCCAAGCTGCTGACGCCGCAGGGGGAGGGGTTCCGCTGGCCCTGGCACGGGCATAACCCGCGGGTGACCTCTGATGGCACCATTGTCATGTTCGACAACGGCATCCTTGGGGCGCGGCCCTTCACCCCGCCAAAAGCCCCGCACGAGACCTTTAGCCGGGGGGTCGAATACCTTGTCGACGAAGAGGCGATGACTGTGCGCGAGGTCTGGACCTCTGCCCGCGACGACAGTGCCGTGAAAGAGCGCACCTGGGCCATGGGGGACGCGCACCGGCTGGAGGAAAGCGATACCATGCTGGTCATCCACTCGATCTGCATGCCGGACCGCGACGACATGAGCTATGACGAAAACAACCCGGCGATCCGTCACCCGGATGATTTTGCCTCGAGCGCGCGGATCCTTGAGTATACCCGGACGGACGAACCGGAAATCCTGTTCGACGTGGTGATCGAAGACCCGCATGAGATCATGCAGTGGGAGGTTTTTGGCGGACTCCGTACGCCTTCTCTTTATGCGCCCGACAGCGGGGTGCGTGAATTGCCGGGCAATGAGTTACATGCAGGGGGCGTGGTATGACCCGTCGCAATATCCTGTGGATCATGTGTGACCAGTTGCGGTTCGATTACCTGTCCTGCGCCGGTCACCCGACTTTGCAGACCCCGAATATCGACGCGCTGGCCGCGCGTGGCGTGCGGTTCACCAATGCCTATGTTCAATCGCCGATCTGCGGTCCGTCGCGGATGAGTTATTACACCGGGCGCTATCCCTCGACCCATGGGTCGCTGGGCAATGATTTCCCACTCAATGTCGGAGAGCGGACGCTGGGCGATCACTTGCGTCCGCTTGGGATGCAGGCGGTTCTGTGTGGCAAGACGCATATGCGGGCCGATGTAGAGGGGATGCAGCGGCTGGGCATTGACCCCAACAGCGTGATCGGCGCGCGGGTGTCGGAATGCGGCTTTGACGTCTGGGATCGCCATGACGGGCTGTATCCGACGCCCAAGCCCGACCAGCCCTACAACCGCTTTCTTGCGGAACGCGGCTATGGGTCGGACAATCCGTGGCACGACAATGCCAACAGCGGGCGCGGCCCGAAGGGAGAGATCCGGTCTGGCTGGTTTCTTGAAAACGCCACGCAGCCTGCCGCCATCCGGCCGGAAGAGGGCGAAACGCCCTATATCGTCGACCGCAGCATCGAGTTCATCGAGCAGGCGGGCGATGATCCGTGGTTGCTGCACTGTTCCTTTATCAAGCCGCACTGGCCGCTGATTGCGCCGCCGCCCTATCACGACATGTTCGGCGCGGCGGATATCCTGCTGCCCGTGCGCTCAGATGCCGAGCGTGCCGATCCGCACCCGGTCTATGCGGCCTTTATGCGGCACAAGGAATCGCTTTGCTATTCCGATGATCGGGCCCGGCCCGAGGCGATTGCCACCTACATGGGTCTGATCAGGCAGATCGACGATGAAGTGGGTCGGTTGGTGGCCTATCTGCGGAACGCGGGCAAGCTGGACCAGACGATGATCGTCTTTTGTTCGGACCATGGTGATTATCTTGGGGATCACTGGCTTGGGGAAAAGGATCTGTTCCACGATCCTTCGGCCAAGGTGCCGCTGATCGTCGTCGATCCCTCGCCCGAGGCGGACGGGACGCGCGGCACCGTATGTGATGCGTTGGTCGAGGCCATCGACCTTGCGCCGAGCTTTGTCGAATGGGCGGGCGGGACACCTGCGGCGCATGTGTTCGAGGGGCGCTCGCTGTTGCCGTTTCTGCATGGGCGGGCACCGGACCAATGGCGCCGGGCCGTGTTCAGCGAGTATGATTTCATTCAAAAACCGGCGGGCGCGGAACTGGACCTCGGGCTGCGCGCCAGTCGTCTGTACATGGTGCGCACCGGGCGCTGGAAGGCGATGTTCGCGCCGCCATTCCGTCCGATGCTGTTCGATCTCGTGGCCGATCCGCAAGAGTTGAACGACCTCGGCGCAACACCGCCCGATGGCGTCGTCGAGGAGCTGCGTGGACATCTGCTTACCTGGGCCTTGGGTCTAAAGCGCGCCACGACCCTGTCGGATGCAGGATTGATGGCCTTGCTGGATGAGCAGGACGGCGCGGATGGGATCTGGTTCGGGGTCTGGAACCGAGAGTCGGCCACGCCCTGACCTCCTCTGTCTGTCGGTTTTCTTGCCCCGGTGTTGGCCACCGGGGCTGTACCACTTTGCCCAATGTCGGGCGGTAACGGAACCTTTCTGCAAGCCTTTCTGGCAAAAGCAATTTATGCCACCGGGATTTGACCGAACCTTCCGCCTTCGACAAGTATTGTACAACAATTATGGAGGCTCCCGTGACACCGAAAAAGAAAATCCTCATCGCCGGCGCCGGTCTGGGTGGCCTGACTGCGGCGGCCTGCCTGTTGCAGGCGGGCCATGAGGTGCGGATCTTTGAGCAGGCCCCCGAACTGGGCGAGGTCGGCGCGGGTATTCAGGTCAGTGCCAATGCCACCAAGGTCCTGCGCCACATCGGCGTTCTGGAGGCTCTGGCCGAGCTGGCCGTGCATCCCAAGCGTACCGAGCTGCGCCTGCATGACACCGCCGAGGTCGTCGCCACGATCCCGCTGGGCAAGGCGCATGAAGAGAAGTTCGGCGCGCCCTATTACCACGTCTATCGCCCCGATATTCACCGGGTGCTGGAGGCCCGCGTGCGGGAACTCGATCCCGGGGCAATCACGCTCAATGCCTCGGCCACCGCCTACGAGGAGGACGCCGAGGGCGTGACGCTGCATTTCGCCGATGGCCCAAGCCAGCGGGGCGATGTGCTGATCGGCGCGGACGGGATCAAATCCGTCGTGCGCGCCCAGATGCACGGCGCGGAACCGGCGAATTTCACCGGCAATGTCGCATGGCGCGTCATGGTGCCCGCCGACCGCCTGCCGGCGCAGTTCATGGACAAGGTGTTCATCAACTGGATGGGGCCGGGCAAGCATATGGTGGTTTACTGGGTCAATCAGGGCCGGCTGCTGAATTTCGTCGGTTGCGTGGAAAAGCCCGACTGGACGCAGGAGGGCTGGACCGTCAAGGCGCCCTGGGAGGACCTCAAGAAGGATTTTGAGGGCTTCCATCCCGACGTGCAGACCATGATTGATGCCGCCGACCGCGATGCCTGTTTCTGCTGGGCGCTGAACAACCGGCCGCGGCTGCCTTTCTGGTCCACCGACCGGGTGACGCTGCTGGGCGACAGCGCACATCCCACGCTGCCCTACATGGCGCAGGGCGCGGTCATGGCGATCGAGGACGGCGCCGTGCTGTGCCGCGCGCTGGACGAGATCGAAACGCTGCCCGGCGCGCTCAGGGCCTACGAGGCGGCGCGCCTCGACCGTACTGCGCGCATCGTCGATGAATCCACCGAACACGCCAGGCTGTTCCATTTCGACACGCACCAAGAGTTCCGTGACGCCTTTGCCGCCAAGGATCCCGCAGCCGACCGGGCCAAGTGGCTTTACAACTACGATCCGCTGACTGTGCCGCTGAGTTAAAGGCGCAGGCCCGCCCGAAAGGACATGCCCCGATGACCGACTACGTGTTTCCGCCCCATCCGCAGGCCTCTGTCGCCGTGCGAGACAGCCACGCGCGCTTTCCGGTGCGCCGCATCTTTTGCGTCGGGCGCAACTATGCCGCCCATGCGCGTGAGATGGGCAAGGATCCTGATCGCGATCCGCCGTTCTTTTTCACCAAGCCCGCCGATGCGGTGGTGGAAAGCGGCGTGCCGGTGCCCTATCCGCCGGGCACGGCGAATTTCCACTACGAGATCGAGCTGGTGGTCTACATCGGCAAGTCGGGCCGAAACATCGCGCAGGACGAGGTGATGGATCACCTCTGGGGCGCCGGGGTGGGGATCGACCTGACCCGCCGCGACCTGCAACTGGAGGCGCGCGACAAGGGGCGTCCGTGGGATTTCGGCAAGGCCTTTGACCGTTCGGCACCGCTGAACCCGATCACGCCGCTGGCGCGGGTGCCCGCGCTGGACCGGGGGCGTATCTGGCTGGCGGTTAACGGCGAGGTCCGGCAGGACGCTGATCTGTCCGAGCTGATCTGGTCTGTGCGCGAACATGTTTCGATCCTGTCGCATTCCATCGCGCTGGAGGCCGGAGACATCATCATGACCGGAACACCCGCGGGTGTCGGCGCGGTCGAGCCGGGCGATGTCATAACCGGCGGGATCGACGGCCTTGGCGAAATCGAGACTGAAATTCTCGACCGCATCGAATGAACAAAGAGCGATATTCGCGTTAAACGCGAGCGGTACTGGCCGGGCTCGCCTTTTCGGGCGTCCCGGCGGCCTGGTCCGTCGCAAAGATGCTGACAATCCGGGCGGATGCCCGGGATTGGCGACATGCCGTCCTGCCCCTGTGGCGGCTGTGCATAACATCCGCGCGAGCTGTGCCGCGGGGGTTGCTTTCCCACAGTCAACCTTGTCATTTGTAACTTTGACTGTCCGATCACGCGCGGCGCTGCCGGAATTTTTTCCAGCCACGCGGGGCCGGTGACGAATTCTTTTTCCTTCGAAGGCGCCAGCCGCTTTCCCGGGACAACGCGAGAGGAAAATCGTGCGACCCAAGAGCTTTCTCATGACGACCGCGATGACGGCGCTTGCAGCCGTTTCGTTTCAGGCTTCTGCCGCGCTGGCCGATGCCGGGGCCGTTCTGGATCCGCAGACCCGCGCGCTTCAGATGGAGCAATACGAGGCGGATCGCACCAAGACCATCTTTGAACTGCAACCGTTCCGGACCACCGAATTTGCTCAGGGGGCCGACGGCACCAGCTATGAACTGGTCTCGCTGAACCCGGGGGTGAATTCGTGGTACGTGCTGACCGTCAGTTCGGAGGGGTTCTGGTCCACCACCCGGCAGTTCCACCTTGAACTGTCGGACCCTGAACATACCGTGATGGCGCTTGCCGGTGGCGATGAACCGGCGCTGGTATTGACCAGCGAAGCGGGCGAAAACCGCTGTACCCCTTGGGCGGGCCGCCGCCCCGAACTGGATGAGGCGCAGTATCGCGGTTTGCCTTTTGCGCCGATCTGCGAAGAGCGTGTGTTCCTGCGCAACCGGGTCAAAGGCAACTCGACCAACCGTGAGGCGGTGGCCGAATTCCTGCGTGACAACGTGGTGTTCGGCGAAAGCATCGTGAACATGATCAAGGGCTCTTTCTATGAAGATGCCTTCATGAACTCCGGCCCGGTGATCGAGGGTGCGGACGCAGGGGAGACGGTCAAGGCGCTTGGCAAGGCCAAGCTGGATTCGGCACCTGTGTTCCGCGCCAGCTTCAACTTTGATCTGGAGGGGGCCGACAACGGCCGCGTCGAGGCGGGAAGCTGGTACGCGATCAAGGATGTGCCCGGCGTCTACGCCAGCGCCATGAAACCGGGCATGATCTCGCGTGAGATCCTCAGCCGTCCCGGAGAGACCCATGCGCTGGATGGTGTGGAACGCGGCGCTGATGTCTACATGATCGCTTTTGACCTTGAACAATTCGAACTGGGGTACGAACTGGGCACGGATCACCCGCGGGTGGAATGGTCGCCGCGTCCCTCGGGTGCGGGGCGCAACTATCGCATTCCCGGTCCGGATGGCATCGACGATGTTGCGCCGCTGGTACGGTCGGGCATGTTGAGCCCGTCCAAGACCGACCGCGTGGTGGGCACCTTTGCCGCCGGGTTCAAGCGCAGCCACGGTGCGTGGCGCCTGACCGAGAAAGCCTATACCAATTACGGCCACCACTATGGGTTCATCAGCGAGGGCGTGGTCTTTTCCAAGCTTCAGCCCGATCTGGCGACGATCCTTGTTCTGGACGATGGCACCATCGACATGCGGGCATGGACCGAAGAGGACAACAAGCTGCTGCCGCGGATCCGCTTTGCCCGCCAGAACGGTGTGCCGCTGGTGGAACCCGATCCGGCCACCGGCGAAGGCGTCCCCGGCAGCCAGGTGCGCAGCTGGATGGGCGGCAACTGGTCCGGCGATGCGGATGCCAAGCTGCGCACCCTGCGCGGAGGCGCCTGCATGAAAACCGCCGGTGGGCGCGATTTCCTGATCTACGCCTATTTTTCCACCGCCACGCCGTCGGCCATGGCCCGCACATTCCAAGCCTATGGCTGTGAATACGCGATGCTTCTGGACATGAACTCGCAAGAGCACACCTACGCGGCGGTCTATACCCATGAAAACGGCGACGTGGTCCCGCATCACCTCGTGGGGGGCATGGCCTCGATCGACAGCCGTCGCCGCGATGGCACGCCGATCCCTCGGTTCGTTGGCTTCTCGGACAATCGTGACTTCATGTACCTGCTGCGCAAGTGAGGAGGCGACCGATGTACAGGCGGAAACTGCTGGGAGTAGGGCTGTCGGCCCTGCTGGCCGGGATACTGGGCGTGTCCGACGTGGCCGCACAGACCCTGCAACAGAACAATGAGGCCATGTTCCGCCAGATGCAGGCGGCCCGAGGCGTCACCGACGCCGAGATCAACCGCATCCGCAAGATCTTTGCCGGGTCGCGCTGGATCGGTCAGGGCAACCCGTCGATCACCCGGCACCCTCTGACACCAGAACAGGCGCAGGCGCGCCTGCCCGCCCCGGCGCTTGAATTCTATCGCAACAAGCAGTTCGAAAAGATCTGTGGCGAGAAATACATGGCCCCGCTTTATGATCCGGCGACGCAAAGACCCGAGGATGCCAAGGTCTGTGCGGATATGTTCGAATGGCCGAACGTTCCGCTCGCCTATCCGGTGACATGGGTCCGCGCCCGCGAGGCGGCGGAGCTGTGCTGGGCCGAAGGCAAGCGGATCGGTGACGCGCATGAATGGGAAGGGGCCTCACACGGGGCGCTGACGCCTCCGGATTATTTCTTTGGCATGAGCGTTCAGGCCGCCCGCGCGGCACATAACCGCAAGTACCAGTCCAGCGCACGCTACAGCATCGGTCCGACATGGAAGAGCGGTGTCTGCGCCACCGGCAGCTTCAAATCCGGCAGTTGCAACGGCGGGAGCTTTACCGGCTGCGGATCGAACACCTACCCGGCGGGCAGCTTTCCCAACTGCAAGAGTCCCTTGGGCGTCTATGACATTGACGGCAACGCGGCCGAGCATATGAACCTGCCGCTGGCCGCAGACCAGATGGCCAGCCGCGGCAGCAAGAAGCTGGGCGTGACCGAGATGAAGGGCAGCTGGTTCATCTGGGATACCGTCCGGGCGCATACACACTGGAGCCGGTGGCGCGCGCCGTATTGGCATGGTTCCCGGGTGTTGGCGCAGGGCAGCCATCACAACTATCACCTCGGGTTCCGGTGCTTCAAAGACGTGAACTGACCCAAGAGGATGTCGACATGAAAACGCCGCCAGAGCAACTCTGGCGGCGTTTTTCGTTGTGATCTCTGCGTTTGGGCAGGGGATCAGTTCGCGCTGGCCACCCGCAATTGCGCGGCCCGGATCGGACCCTCGTCGCTCAGCAGGCCGGCATAGTCCGGATCGGCCATGAGATCGGCAAGGCGCACCGGGCGACCGTTCAGATATGCGGTCTGGCTGATCAGGCGGACACCGTGGCTGTAGTCGGCATAGGTTGCACCGTGAACCGTGCTAAGCGGTTGGATGGCGCGGCCATTGGTACGGTGCCAGCCATAGATCGCCACGCGGCCACGATTGCTGTTCAGCCGGTTGGTGATCACGAGATCCTTCTTGTGGCCGGAAATCAGGTGGCCCGCGACCGACGCGCCCTTGACCTGTCCTTCGACGGTGCGGTTGTGACGCACGAGGTAATCGGTCGAGGACATTTGCGGGCCCGGTGTCATTGGCTGCGGTGCAACACGTTTGTCGGCGGCCCGATAGATCAGGTCAACCATGTGGCGGGTTGGCAGCATCATGTCAAACCGTCCGGCGATCTGCATCGCGGCGGGCAGGCCCATCGGAACACGGACGAAATCACGGTCGCTGCCCACGGCAAGATAGTCAGGTGTCGCGCAAAAAGTGATCTGAACCCGCGATCCGTCGCGGGCGCGGCCCGTGACTTGAACAGGGACAAGATCCTGCAAGAAAGACGGCATGTTGCCGCCCATGATCTCGCGCGCGACAAGCCGGTCACGCTCGGTGCCGCTGACGCGCATCAGGCCGGACATGACCGAAGATCCGGCCTGTGCCGATCCCCGGCGGTTGGGCATGGCGCGTGTCAGGCGCGAATTGCAGGCCGCACCGGCGACCGGGCGTTCAATCGTGCGCGGCAAGGAGGCCAGCGTGACATCGGGCGCATCGGCTTTGGGCGCATCGGCCACTTGCGGAAGTTCAGGCACCTTCAAACCCTCGGGGCGCAATTGCGGACGCAGCGAAACCGCAACCTGAATGGTGTCGGGCTCTTTCGGCAGGTCCAGCTGCGGACGGGCCTGCGGGCGGATGCCGCCAAGCGAAGCCTGCCGCGGCAAAAGCGAGGATTTCAGAACTTCCTCGTCAGGTTCGGGCGTGACATCGCGCGGCAATGCGGCAAGCGCCGGCGGAACGGCGGCGACATCGGGCGCAGGCAGCTTGTCGGCCCCCGGAAGGGCAAGACCCAGCGGCGCGCTGCGCATCATGTCGGGCGCGGCGGCATGGGCACGCTGTTCCGGCAGTTGATGCGGAGGATGCCATGTTTGCGCACGGGGCAGGCGGCGGACAACATCGTCCACCACGATCCGGTGCGGGGCTGCCGCCACCGGTGCCAGCTGGCTGACGATGACGGGCGTCGCCGGGCGGGCCGTGACCCCTGTGCCATCGTCGGACGAGACAACAAGAACCGCAATGGCCGCCGCCGCGTTGGCCGCAGCAAAGCCAAGCGCGATAGCCACGTTTCGCGGGCGTCGCGCCGCCGCTTCAAGTCTGGAAATCCAGCTCTTGCGGTCATCGGAGATTTCGAGTTCGGAGGAATGTGCCTGCATCATGCGCTGCCTCCTAGTCTTGAAGCGTTAAGCGAACAATGACGATGCGCACAGCCACCCCCGTCATGCGCGGGAAGCCGCCGGAGAGACTCACAGCCATCCTGTGACTGCAAGGCCGCAAAGCGGGTCATGCACCGATTTGTCCGTCGATAGGGTTTGATCTCATCCAGTTGGAATGAAAAGGTAACTCTGGTTTTAAGTCAATTTGCTTCGGCAACCGGTGGCGGAAATCCGCAGAGGCTGGCATCCGGGCAACAGCCCGCCGGTCATTTGTGGAGAAAACGCTTAAAAGTTGAAAGGAACGCGCGAATGACCCGTTCGACACGCAATACCGCAAAAGTGATTCTGGCCTCTTTCCTTCTGCCGCTTGGCGCGCCCGCAGGCGCGGCCGGGGCAGATGCCGCTGCTGCGCTCTGCCACGAACTGGCCGGGCCGGTCACCGCAGAGGCCCCGGTCAGCAAACAGGCGGTCAGCGACTACTTCCGCGCCCTGCGCTCGGCCCGGGCGGCCTGTGAGCGGGCAGTGATCGGGGCCTCGCCTGATCCGCAGGCGCTGTTCCATGTGGCCGTCCTGATGCAGTCCGATGGCGAACACGCGCTGGCCTTGGAAACCTTCGAACTTGCCGCCGAGGCGGGCATTGCCGCCGCACGCACCAAGGTCGGGGATTATTACAATTTCGGAACCGGCGACGTTCAAGAAGACCTTGGCCGCGCCGTGGCCGAATATCGCGCTGCCGCCGATGCCGGCGACCTGCCGGCCAAAGCGACCTTGGCGATCATGTTCCAGCTTGGTCGCGGCACCTCCCGCGATTTCCGCCAGATGATCAGCCTGCTGGAGCAATCCGCCAACGGTGGCTACCATTTCGCGCAACTGCGCCTTGCGGCTATCTATTTGAACCCCACCAGCAACATGCCCCGCAGCCTTGCCGAGGAACTCGGCCTGCCGGATGCGGTCAAGGCCGCAGAGATGCTGGAACGCGCTTCGGCTCAGGGCAATGAGGATGCGGCGCGTGCGCTGAAGCAGCTCTACTCCGAAGACGGCCCCGTGACCGATCCGGTGCAACGAGCGGCCCTGATCCGCCGTTCCGCACAGGGCGGCGACCCGGCCGCGATCAACGCGCTTGGCTTCCTTTACGAACGCGGCGAAGGCGTGGACTACGACCCGGAACAGGCGGCCTCGCTGTATGTGCAGGCTTTGGAAACCGGCAAGGTCTCGGTCAATGATATCCGCGGAGAGGTCGGCGGCCGCGCCGTGGCATGGGATCGCGACACTGCGCTGGCCTTCCAGCGCATGCTACAGGAGCGCGGCCTGTACAATGGTGCGCTGGATGCCAAGGTTGGCCCGGGCACCCTGCGCGCCGCCCAAGGGTTGGCCCGCCAGTAATTTCCGTACCCTGCGCACGTCGCAAGTCCCGGGGCCGAGGCTTGCGCAGCGCGACCGCCTAGCCCAGCAGACGCATGCCCCGGTCGATCCCGTCCAGCGTCATCGGCACCATCCGGTCCTCGAATATTTCGCGGACCATCTGGATCGACTGGGTGTACTGCCAGTGCTTTTCCGGAACCGGATTGATCCAGAGATGATCGTGCCATTGCTCACGCGTGCGTTGCAGCCAGACCTGCCCGGCCTCGGCATTCCAGTGCTCGTTGGCGCCCCCCGGGTAGGCAATCTCGTAAGGCGACATCGAGGCATCGCCGACAAAGATGCATTTGTAATCCGGCCCGTAGGTGTTCAGCACCTCCCAGGTGGGCGTCTGCGCATCCCACCGCCGGGCATTGTCGCGCCAGACACCCTCATAAAGGCAGTTGTGGAAATAATAATGCTCGAGATGTTTGAACTCCGAGCGCGCGGCCGAGAACAGTTCTTCAACCACTTTCACAAATGGGTCCATGGATCCGCCTACGTCGAGGAACAGCAAAACCTTGACCGCGTTGTGTCGTTCCGGGCGGGTGACGACGTCCAGATACCCGTGTTCGGCAGTGGCCCGGATCGTGCCATTGAGGTCCAGCTCTTCCTGCGCGCCCTGCCGCACCCAACGCCGCAGCCGCTTCAGCGCCACCTTGATGTTGCGCGTGCCCAGTTCCACCGTGTCATCCAGATTGCGGAACTCGCGCTTGTCCCAGACCTTGACCGCCCGCTGGTGGCGCGACTCGTCCTGTCCGATGCGCACGCCTTCGGGGTTGTACCCATATGCGCCAAAAGGCGAGGTCCCAGCGGTGCCGATCCACTTGTTGCCACCCTGATGACGGCCCTGCTGCTCTTTCAGACGCTCTTTCAGGGTCTCCATCAGCTTGTCGAACCCGCCAAGCGCCTCGATCCGGGCGCGCTCTTCCTCGCTCAGATGCTTCTCGGCCTGTTTGCGCAGCCAGTCCGCCGGCAATTTGATGGCCTCAAAGACCTCCTCGGCGCTGATGGCCTCCAGTCCCCTGAAGGCCGTCGCAAAGGCACGATCAAAGCGGTCAAGATGACGCTCGTCCTTGACCATCGCGCTGCGCGCCAGGAAATAGAAAGCCTCGACATCATAGGTCGCCAGCCCCGCGCGCAGACCTTCGAGAAAGGTCAGGTATTCGCGCAGGGTCACCGGCACGCCGGATTTTCGCAGAGTCTCGAAAAAGGGTACGAACATGGCGCGACGCTAGCCTGATTCACCCCACAAGCGAAAGGGCCTGATCGCCGCCGGAAAACGCCGCGCTTCAGGTTTCTTCTGTCAGCAAATATCCCGGGGGAGTCCCGCAGGGACGGGGGCAGCGCCCCCCGTGATCCCCGCGCCAATTCCCGCTCAGGTCAGCGTTTTTTCCAACGCGATGGTCACGAGCAGCCCCAGCAGGCCAAAGGCGATCGCATAGATCACCGTGTATTGTGCAATATCCGCCCAGTTGCCCTTGCGGCGTTTCGCGGTTGTTCCACCGATGATGGCGCCCAAAAGCGCCCCGAGGATCACGATCATAGCGTTCCCTGTCCCTGCCTCGCGGGATTGAGCGTGCCGATCTCGCGCAGTTTCGCGCGGACCGCCCAATCCGAGCCGAACCCGTATCGCGCCCAGCCCAGCGAGTCCACTCGGACATTTCGTCCCTCGGTGGCGCGTCCGGACAGGTCCAGCGCTTCGGCCCGCAACATCAACAACGTCGCCAGAAGGGCTGCGTTTTCGTGACGGGCGGCAGTGTCCAGATGCGGGCCGATCAGGGCCAGCGCCTCTTGCGGATTGCCCGAGGCAATGGCGTAGGCGGCCAGTTGCGAAGCGACATAGGCCCGGTGCAGGGCGGTGTCCGGACGATAGCCGAAATAGCGCTGCGCCAGAACAAAATGATCCTGCGCCGCCTGCGGATCGGTGGCCTGCAACAGGCGCCCCATGGCGTAATGCGAAAAGGCGCGGCGGTGGTCGGTCCACCCCATGGCCGACGCGACCTTGAGCGCCTCGACAGCGGCGGCACGGCGCTGTGCGGGGTTCGCGCCGGGGCCAAGCGCGGTCTGCACCGCGTCGATCCAGACACGCGGGGTCCGCGCCAGCCGCCGCGCCGGTACGGCCTGACCCCGCGGATTGATCCGGGCAAGGATGCCGGGAAGTCGGTCGGCCACGTCTCGGCGGCTCATGCCGGTGCGCAGCGCCGGGTCGTAATAGGCGCGCAGTATCAGCATGTCATAGCCGGTCAGGACAGTGTGCACGTTGTCGTCGTTGAACACGCTGTCGGGCAGCCGGTAGAGATCGTTCAGAGGACCGATGGCCTGCGCCAGTTCCTCGTGCAGACAATCGCGCACCTCTTGCGGGCTGGCATCATTGGGCAGGAAGATCGCAAGCCGTTCGCGCTTGGTCAGGGTGGACCAGCTGACCGCGCGGGACCGTCGTTTGCCGCGATATTCCTCAAGCGAGGAAACATTGGGCACCACGAAACAGGCGGCCTGCGGCAGGGCAGCGCGGATCTCGGCCCGGCTGACGGCCTCTACGGTGATATTTGCGTCCGGTGCGCCGGTCAGGGCAATGTCGATCCCGGCCTCGCTGCGCAACCGGTGCAACAGGCGGCGCAGGTCCGGCGCCAGCGACGACGGCGGCGCGCCGGTGACGCGCACGGTGATGGGGGTATCGAACCGGGTAAAGGTCTTGAGGGGGCGACCGGATTCAAGGGCAAAGGAAAGGTCGAGGAAATCGCGCGCAATGTCGATGTTCGAGGCCACGGGCGCCTGCGGGCGCGGGACGGCAAAGCTCTTCATCGGTGGCAGAGTGCTGGAACTGTTGATCGACGCGGCGCGGGTGGCGGCGCTGTCGTTGGGCGTTGCGGGCATACAGGCGCCCAGCAACAGGCAGAGAGGCAGGAACAGGCGGCGGGATCTGCGCATCATGCCCTCTGGTACTTGATAAAGGGCGTGACGCTGCCGATCCGATCATAAAGCTGGCGCGCGGTGCTGTTGAACTCTTGGGTCAGCCAATAGACAGAGGCCGCGCCATGCGCGTCGGCCCGGGCATAGACAGCCTCGATAAGCGCGCGCCCGATGCCCTGTCCGCGGACTTCGGGGAGGGCATAGAGGTCTTGCAGGTAACAGACCTCTTCGATCTTCCATGCGTGGCGGTGAAACAGGTAATGGGTCAACCCGACCGGTCTGCCATCCAGTTCGGCGATCAAAGCATTGAAATCACGGGGATCGTCGCCAAGAAGGCGTGCGAAGGTGGACGCGTAGACCGGTTCGTCGACCGAGCTTTCGTAGAAGGCCAGATAGGCCGTCCAAAGCTCACGCCACGCCGGTTCGTCCGCGGCACGCAAAGGGCGCACCGTGAGAGCCGTTTTCTGGGACACTATCGAAGCCTGCCTGCTTGTTGTCCGTGTGGATGTTGTCAACATCCCTTGGTTTTCTGTCCTCTGTGGGGTCACTATAGGGCAAAAGCTGGAAAGCTGCCTAGCGCGATGCCCGCCTGTGGATAATTTTTTCCCGATTTCGGGAAAATGCTGCCTGAGACTATCCTTTTCAAAAGGTTAACAGGTCTCGGGGTGAGCCCTTTTTGCCACGATCCGGCCTGTTGCCGGTTCGCTTCGGGGGCCAATGGCGGCAGGATTGCGGCCAGTCAGGCCAGCCAGGCCAGCGAAATCAGCGACAACAGGCTGGTCCAGATGATGACCGGGGCAATGGCATCGGTGCGGACGCCGTAAAGCAGCGCCAGCGCAAAGGCCATCGCACCCGACGGGCCTGCGGCGGTCAGTGTAAACAGGGTCTGCCAGGTCTCGGGCGGGGCGACGGCCCAGACAGCCGTGGCAACCAGAGCGGGAAAAGCCAACAGCTTTAGCGCGGCAACCGTGGCGATCACCGGTGACGGTGTCAGGGACTGGCCCGACAGGATCACGCCAAGCGCAAATAGCGTCAGCGGTGCCGCCCCGGCGCCTGCAAAATCCATCGCGGTCAGCAGGGGGGCGGGCACGTCCAGCGCGGCGAGGTTGAACAGCATTCCGCAGGCGATCGCGATCAGTACCGGGTTGGTCGCTATCCGCTTGAACGCCGGGCCAAACCCAGCGCCGCGATTGGCCATCAGGTCGGTGCTGACGATGAAAAAGGCAAAGGTGATCGCGGAATCCCAGGCCACGATGGCGGTGACGGGCAGGGCGGCGGCCTCACCATAGATCAGAAAGCTGATCGGCCAGACATAAAGGAGCGTGTTCACAAAAACGGTCGCCATGGACAGCAGCCAGGCCTCGACCATGTCCCGCCGAAACACCAGTCGGCAGACTGCCAGCGCCAGCAGGAACAGCGCCACCTGCGAAGCTGCGTATCCGGCCAGCGGGGCCACCCGAAAGGTGGGCCAGTCCAGCGCGGCGATCAGCGGAAAGATCAGCGCCGGTTGCAGGATCAGAAAGGCCACGCGGTTGATTGCGGCTGCTTCGGTTTTGCTGATCGTGCCGGTCCGGCCCAGCAGAAAGCCCAGTGCCAGCATCGAGAACACGGGCAGAATGTCATGGGTGAGAATGTGAAGCATGGATCCGTCCGCGGCTGTGGCCTGCACAGATCACGCCGCGCGGCCAGAGGCAAGCCGCTCAGTCCCCGGGCAGGAGATGTTCGTAGCGGGCATCAGTCAGTGTCCTGAGAAAGGCCAGCAGTGCGTCGATGCGTTCATCGTCCAGCGCGGGGCCGTGTGTCAGTTCCTTGGCGGCCAAGGTGTCAGGCACCTGCGGCAGGCCGAACAGCGCGCCGGTTTCAGGGTTGATCTGACGGGCCGGCGACAGCGAGTTGTAGCGGTTGTAGAACAGGATCACCGTGCGCAGGTCTTCGAAGACGCCGTTGTGCATATAAGGGCCGGTCACGGCCACGTTGCGCAGCGTGGGCGTGCGGAACTTGCCGCGTTCGGTCGCGTCATCGACCTGCGGATTGGCCAGCAGCCCGTGGTCCACCGTGCCCGGGGCGACGCCGTTCTGTGCCCGCAGGGCGGTGTTTTCCGGCACGCCGATGTTGTGGAACAGGTAATCAGTAAAGGTTTCGCGCGGGTCCATCTGGCTGCGGCCGATCTGGTGGCAGAGGTTGCAGTTGGTGAATTGCTCGGAAAAGAACAGAAGCCGGCCCAGCTCTTCTTCGCGGGTCAGTTCTGCCTCGCCGCGCAGGAATCGGTCGTATTTGGAATCGAATGGCGCGAAGATCTTGGTTTCCTCGAAGGCGGCGATGGCCTGCGTCATGGCCGCATAGGCGGTATCGGCATCCTCCCAGACAGCGGCCCCGAAAAGCTGTGGAAAGGCGGTCTGGTACACCGGGTTTTCGCGCAGGCGCGCGACAACCGCAGGCTTGTCGGGCATGCCCATCTCGATCGGGTTCAGCGGTGGCCCCCCGGCCTGATCGGCCAGTGTCGCGGCGCGGCCATCAAGGAACTGCCCGCCTTTCCACTTGCCGTCCTCGGTGCGGTGAAAGGCGGGCGACAGCGCGGCATACATCGCCGTAGGCGCGTTCCGATCCCCCAGCGACACGCCATTGTCCCCGGGCGAGGCCATGCCGCGCGGATCGGCAAAGGCAAAACCGGGATCGTGGCAGGTGGCGCAGGATTGCGTTCGGTTGGCCGACAGGTTCGTGTCATGGAACAGCAGCTCGCCCAAGGCGGCCTTGCTGGCGGGTGCGGGCGGATCACCCGCGGTGGCCGCGATGACAAAGACGGCGGCACCAAGGCCAAGGGCGGCAAGACCGGTCAGGCGAAAGAACATGGCGACTCCGATTTTCGCGGATGACTAGGCCATAGTCTATGCCTGACGGAAATGATCGGGATCAAGTCGCAACCAGAGGCCGCGACTTTTCCACTCAGCGCCCGCCGCGCCGCGCCATAAAGGCCAGCCGTTCGAACAGATGCACATCCTGTTCGTTTTTCAGCAGCGCGCCATGCAGTTTCGGCAGCGCGCTGGCACCGTCGCGTTTCAGATCCTCGGCATCCAGATCCTCGGCCAGAAGCAGCTTGAGCCAGTCCAGCACCTCGGAGGTGGAGGGCTTTTTCTTCAGCCCCGGCTGTTCGCGCAATTCGTAGAACTGGGTCAGCGCGGTGGTCAGCAGCGCGGGCTTGATGCCGGGGTGATGCACCTCGACGATCTTGCGCAGGGTCTCGGTGTCGGGGAACTTGATGTAGTGAAAGAAACAGCGGCGCAGGAAGGCGTCCGGCAATTCCTTTTCATTGTTCGAGGTGATGATGACGATGGGGCGATGTTTCGCCCGGACGGTCTCGCCGGTCTCGTAGACGTGGAACTCCATCTTGTCGAGTTCCTGAAGCAGGTCGTTCGGGAATTCGATGTCGGCCTTGTCGATCTCGTCGATCAGCAGCACAACCTTGCCATCGGCTTCGAAGGCCTGCCACAGCTTGCCCTTGCGGATATAGTTGGCCACGTCGTTGACGCGCTCATCGCCCAGCTGGCTGTCGCGCAACCGGCTGACGGCATCGTATTCATACAGACCCTGTTGCGCCTTGGTGGTGGATTTCACCGCCCATTCCAGCATCGGCAGGTTCAGGGCGTTCGCCACCTGTCGGGCCAGTTCGGTCTTGCCGGTGCCCGGTTCGCCCTTGACCAGCAGCGGGCGTTCCAGCGTCACGGCCGCGTTGACCGCCATGGTCAGATCGTCTGTGGCGACGTAATCCTCGGTGCCTTCGAAGCGCATTCAGCAACCCTTTCCTTGCGACCCATCGTCCGAGGGGTAGAGGGGGCCGCGCGCATTTGCAAGCACCGGGCAGCGGCTGATTGCGCCAACAAGCTTGGCAGCAGAAGGGGTTGCAACAAGGGGCGCCCGGCAGGGGTGCGGCAGGTCACGAAACCGCCCCGGCGTTGCCGTAATTCCCCCGGGCAAAGGCACTAATGTGACGTGACAACGGTCGCGGCTTGGTTTAATGCCTCCTCGCAGGGGTGCCAGATATCTGAGGAATTTCAACATGGCGGGTATTGGCGTTGATGAGGGAGCGGATATGAAGCCAGAGACCTTTCTGCCCGATGACTACCGTCCGGCCGAAGACGAACCGTTCATGAACGAACGGCAGACAGAGTATTTTCGTCGCAAGCTGCTGGCCTGGAAGGCCGAGCTTTTGTCCGACAGCCGCGACACGATCGAGACGCTGCAGGAAGGCACGCGGAATATCCCCGATGTGACCGACCGCGCCAGCGAGGAGACCGACCGGGCCATCGAACTTCGCACGCGTGATCGCCAGCGCAAGCTGGTCAACAAGATCGATCAGGCGCTGCGCCGTATCGACGAGGGCGAATACGGATACTGCGAAGTGACCGGCGAGCCGATCAGCCTGAAACGGCTGGACGCCCGTCCGATCGCCACCATGAGCCTTGAGGCGCAGGAACGCCACGAGCGCCGCGAAAAAGTCCACCGCGACGACTGAACCGCGGGTTCTCAATCAGGTGAACGCAGCAAGAAAAAACGCCGGGGCCTTGCCTCGGCGTTTTTCCTTTGCCAAGGGGGCGTCATGGAATTGTCTGGGCTCAGGATCACCATCATCGGCGCCGGGATCGGCGGGTTGTCGGCGGCGCTGGCGCTGCGCGCCCGCGGCGCGGAGGTGCGCATACTCGAACAGGCCGAGGCGATCCGCGAGGTCGGCGCCGGCATCCAGATCAGCCCGAACGGTCTGCGGGTGATCGAGGCGCTGGGGCTGGGCGATGGCTTTCGCAGCATTTCGGTCGCAGGGCAGGCGGTGTCGCTGCGGGCCAGCGGCGGGGCAGAGGTGCTGCGGCTGGATCTGACCCGGCTCCCTGCCGACCAAAGCTATCGTTTCGTACACCGCGCCGATCTGGTCGATCTTTTGGCAGCTCGCGCGCGGGCTCAGGGCATCCGGGTGCGCCTGTTGCAGAAAGTGCGCGAGATCACTCCGGGCGCGGTTCCTCAGATCGCGCTTTGCAATGGCGATGCGACTTCGGCTGATCTGGTGATTGGCGCGGATGGTTTGCATTCCGTCTTGCGGCCAACACTGAATGGCCGGGCCGAACCATTCTTCACCGGGCAGGTGGCATGGCGAGCGGTGGTGCCGAACACGGTCGGCCATCCGGCCGAGGCGCGGGTCCACATGGGGCCGGGCCGCCATATGGTCAGCTACCCCTTGCGTGGCGGCGATATGGTCAACCTTGTCGCCGTCGAAGAACGCCGCGGCTGGGTCGAAGAAAGTTGGAGCCACCGCGACGACGCCACCAACCTGCGACAAGCCTTTGCGGGTTTTGGCGGGGTCGTGCCGGGTTTGCTGGCCGCTGTCGAGACACCGGGCCTTTGGGGGCTGTTTCGTCATCCGGTCGCCGCACAGTGGCACGGTCCGGGCGTGGCCTTGCTGGGCGATGCGGCGCATCCGACGCTACCCTTCCTTGCGCAGGGGGCGAACATGGCGCTGGAGGATGCCTGGGTGCTGTCCGATGCATTGGCCTCGGCGCAAACTTTGGATCACGGGTTGGCCAACTATCAGGCGCGCCGCCGCGACCGGGTGCAAAAGGTGATCACGGCCGCCAACGGCAACGCGTGGAAGTACCACCTGCGCAACCCGCTGGTTCGCGGAGTGGCGCATCTTGGGCTGGGCGTGGTGGGGCGCATGGCGCCTGGTGCCATGATGCGGCAGTTCGACTGGCTCTATGCCCATGACGTGACGGCCTGACCCGCGACCATTGAAGGGGGCGACACCCGGTCCCTACATGCTACACAGATGGCAGACTGATGGGTGAGGCATATCATGGATATTGCGGACGCGATTCCCGAGAAGGCGCTGGAATGGCACCGTGCGGGCCAAGGCGCTGTTCTGGCGACGGTTGTGGAAACCTGGGGATCGGCGCCGCGTCGCGTTGGCAGCCAGCTGGCGATTTCCGGAAACGGTGAGATCGAAGGATCGGTTTCGGGCGGCTGCGTCGAGGGCGCGGTGATCGTCGAGGCGATGGACGCGCTGGAGGCCGGTGACCTGCGCGAACTGGAATTCGGCGTATCGGATGACGATGCCTTTGCGGTGGGGCTTGCCTGTGGCGGAACCATCCGCGTGCTGGTCGAGCCGGTGGGCCGCGTGCTGCCGGAACTGCTGTTGGAGGATCTGGTCAAGGCCCGCGCCGCACGCGAGCCGGTGGCCTATGTGGTAGATCTGGACCGCAGCGACCGCTGGCTGGATCGCACCGGGTTTGTCGAACGGTTCCGCATGGATCGCTCCGGGTTCGAACCGGACAGCCGGGTATTCGTGGGCATCCACAATCCGCCACTACGGCTGGTCGTGGTGGGGGCCGTGCATATCGCGCAGGCGCTGCTGCCCATGGCGCGGATCGCGGGCTATGATCCGGCGGTGATCGACCCGCGCGAAACATTTGCGTCGCCGGCGCGGTTCCCGGACACCAGATTGCTGCATGACTGGCCTGACGACGCGGTCGAAACTCTGGGGCTGGACACGCGCACGGCGCTGGTGCTGCTGACCCATGACCCGAAACTGGACGATCCGGCCATCGAAAAGGCCCTGCGTTCGGGGTGTTTCTACATCGGTGCGCTGGGGTCGACCCGAACACATGCCAAACGCGTGACACGGCTGACAGAATCCGGGTTCACCGAGGCGGAAATCGCACGTATCCACGGACCCATCGGGTTGGACATCGGCGCGGCCAGCCCGGCCGAGATCGCCGTGTCGATCATCGCCGAGATGACGCAGGTGCTGCGCAAGGGCAGCGCGGCATGAAATTCGGCCCCGTCCCGCTGGATCAGGCACAAGGCGCGGTGCTGGCCCATTCTGTTGCGCTGGAACGTGGGCGGTTGCGCAAGGGTCGCGTGCTTTGCGCCGAGGATCTGGATGCCCTGCGTGCCACTGGCATGGACGAGGTGATCGTCGCGCGGCTGGAGCCCGGCGACCTTGGCGAGGACATGGCCGCCGCCCGGTTGGCCAAGGCGTTGGTGCCCGATCCGGAACGGGCGGGGCTGCGCATCGGCAAGGCGTCGACCGGGCGCGTGAACCTGCACGCCGAAGCGCCCGGTGTGGTCGAGGTGCTGGCCCCCCGCATCCACGCGCTGAACGCGCTGCACCCGATGATCACCGTGGCCACGGTGCCGGAGTGGCAGCGGGTCGCCACGGGCGGCATGGTGGCAACGGTCAAGATCATCTCTTACGCGGTGCCCGAAGCGGCGCTGGAGGCGGCCTGCCTCGCAGGCCAGTCGGCGCTGCGTCTGCGCACCGTCACCTGCAAGACGGCGCAGTTGATCCAGACCGCGGTCGATACGGGCGAAAGCGGGGAAAAGGGGCACGCCGTAACTGGCGAGCGGTTGGACCGTCTGGGCGTTTCGCTGGGTCCTTTGCAGGTCGTGCCGCATCGCGTCGCGCCGCTGGCCGAGGCGATCTCGGCCACCAATGCGGACGCGGTTTTGATCCTGACGGGATCGGCCACCTCTGACCTGCATGACGTGGCCCCCGAGGCGGTGCGCGCCGCCGGAGGAACCGTGACCCATTTCGGGATGCCGGTCGATCCGGGCAACCTGCTGTTCTTTGGTGCGCTTCAGGACAGGCCGGTGATCGGTCTGCCGGGCTGCGCGCGATCCCCGGCGCTGAACGGTGCCGATTGGGTGCTGGAACGGCTGCTCTGTGGTGTGCCCATGACGTCCGGTGACATTGCGGGCATGGGAGTGGGCGGCCTGCTCAAAGAGATCCCGGCACGCGGGCGCTTGCGCGAAGCCTGAACGGCTACGGCATCATCTGATCCATGAACGCGGGCGCGGTAGGCGGTGGGCCGCATACCGGTCACACGCAACTTTGACGTGCCGGTTTACCTGTGTTGCGGCTTTTGGCGGCAGCAGGGCGCAGCTTGCGGGAATCAGCCCTGATGCGACGGGCACGCTTGCACCCGCAGGGCCAGAAACAGCGCCCTTTTAGCCAAGCCAAGCCTCCCGGCCTGGACAGGGTCCAGCGGGTCATTCCGTTCAACGCTGTCGGGGAAAGCAAAAGCCCGCCGGAGGGGCGGGCCTGCAAACGTTATTTCAAGGTCGGTCCGATCATCATGACCATCTGACGGCCTTCCATTTTCGGCATGTTCTCGACCTTGCCGATTTCCTTGACGTCCTCGGCCACCCGTTCAAGCAGCTCACGCCCAAGGTTCTGGTGCGCCATCTCGCGGCCACGGAACCGCAGGGTGACTTTTACCTTGTCGCCGTTTTCCAAGAATTTGAAAACGTTGCGCATTTTTACTTCGTAGTCGTGGGTGTCCGTATTGGGACGGAATTTCACCTCTTTGACTTCGATGATTTTCTGCTTCTTGCGGGCTTCGGACTCGCGCTTTTGCTGTTCATACTTGAACTTGCCGTAGTCCATGATCTTGCAGACGGGCGGCGTAGCATTGGGCGAAATTTCGACGAGGTCCAGTCCAGCCTGTTCGGCCAGGTCCATCGCACGCGCAGGCGTCACAACGCCGACGTTTTCGCCTTCGGCGCCGATAAGACGGATTTCAGGGGCCCGGATGCGGTCATTGACGCGGGGGCCTGTGTCGCGCGTTGGGGGCGCGTTATGCGGTCTGCGGGCTATTGTAATGCTCCATTTGCGATTTTTATCAGGTCGCCAAGGTAAACTTGGGTCGGTGCGCTTTCAAGCGGCAATTCCACGCCTGTGTCGCTGGATCGACATGTTTCCCCCTTGCAGGCTGTGGTTGAGAGGCGCACACCCCCTTCAGGGGCCCTGCGCAGCTGCGCGCGGGGCGGAATGCGTTGGAGGTTCCCATGAGAAACCTGATCTTCGTTATCGCGGCGGTGGCTGTCGCGGCGGGCGGCTATTGGTGGTATTCGGACAAACAGGCCAAGGAAGCGGCGGCCGAGGCGGCCCGTGCTGCCGAAATCGCCGCAGCCGAGGCGGCTGAGAAGGCAAAGGAAGCGGCCAAAGACGCCGCCGAGGCCACGGTGGATGTGGCCAAGGACGCGGCAGAGGTGACGGCGGATGCCGCGAAGGATGCCGCCGACGTTGTGGTCGACACGGCAAAGGACGCCGTCGATACAACTGTCGACGTGGCCAAGGATGCAGCGGAAAAGACCGTGGACGCGGCGGAAACCGCTTTGGCCGACGCGGCCAAAGACGTGGCCGAAGGCAAGGCCAAGGTTGGTGACGCGCTTGCCGGGGCCGTGGACAGCACGCTGGACGCAGCCAAGGACGCGGTCGATACGACCATCGACACGGCCAAGGATGCGGCTGATGCAGTCGATACCGCTTTGGCCGGGGCGGACGCGACAGACCCCGCCGCGACCGATCCGGTTCTTGAGCCTTCGGCATCCGCCGATCCGGTTGTCGAGCCGGTCGAAGCGGCTGAGCCTGCCACAGCCGATCCGGTTGTCGAGCCGGTCGAAGCGGCTGAGCCTGCCGCGGTTGATCCGGTTGTCGAGCCGGTCGAAGCGGCTGAACCTGCCGCGGCTGACCCGGTTGTCGAGCCTGTGGAAACCGCCGAGCCCGCAGCCGATCCGGCGGCGGAGCCTGTCGAAACGGCAGAGCCTGCGGCGGACACCGCAGAGCCGACCATTCAGGACCTGCTGACCGTGGACGGCTTTGACTATGACAAGGTGGCCGACTACATCGAGACCTCCGAGCTGAACGCGCTGGCCAAGACTGCGGCCAAGGCGGCTTTGGATGCCGTGCGCGAAAGCCCCGAAGTGACGCAGGCCGCGCTGGATCAGGTCAAGTCGCTGCTGGGCTTGGACGCCGAATAAGCGCCGCACAGGGCTTGCAAAGCAAAGGGCCACCCGATCGGGTGGCCCTTTCTCCTTGTCCCTCGTCGCTTTCCTCAGTCGAGGAAGGCCTTTTCGACCACGTAATGCTTGGGATCCGAGTTCGCGCCTTCTTCGAGGCCGTATTCCTCAAGCATCTCTTTCAGTTCGAGGTTGAAGGCGAGGTTGCCGCAGATCATCGCCCGGTCGGTTTCCGGGTTGAGAGGCTGAACACCCAGGTCTGCAAATGCCTCACCCGAGCGCATAAGGTCGGTAATCCGGCCCATCTTGTCGCTCTCTTCGCGGGTGGTGGTTGGGTAATACTTGATCTTCTTCCAGAAGCCTTCGCCGATCACTTCGGCCAGCAACTCGTCGGTCTTGAGCGACTCGATGATCTCGCGGCCATAGGTCAGCTCACCCGCTTCGCGGCAGGTGTGCGTGATGATGATCTCATCGTAATCCTCGTAGGTCTGCGGTTCGCGCAGCAGCGAGGAGAACGGCGCAAAGCCGGTGCCGGTGGCAAAGAACCAGATCCGCTTGCCGGGCAACAGCGCGTCATGCACCAGCGTGCCGACGGGCTTTGGGCGCAGGATGATCTGGTCGCCGGGCTTGATGTGTTGCAGCTTGGACGTCAGCGGGCCGTCCTGCACCTTGATCGAGTAGAACTCCAGTTCTTCGTCCCAAGAGGGCGAGGCGATGGAATAGGCACGCAGCAGCGGCTTCTGCTTGCCGGTCTTTGGGTCCGGGTCGCCCATCAGGCCGATCATCACGAATTCGCCCGAGCGAAAGCGCATGGTGGCGGGACGCGAGCAGCGGAAGGAAAACAGCCGGTCGGTGTAATGCTTTACTTCGGTCACGGTCTGGGCGTCGGGCACGGCAAGTGTGCGCGGGGCGCGGGCGGGTTCGGCTGCGGTGGCGTCGGTCACGGGGGTCATCTCTGTCATGTCGATCTTGCCGGCTGTCTAAACCGGCACCTCATATCTAGCTTTGATCTGTGTCAGCAAAAACGCGATTTGGCGCCGCACCGCCGGGAGGGGAACGGTGAGACGCCAAACCGGGGACCGTTGCGCTCAGGCGGTGCCGCGCATCCGGGCCTGATAGTCATGCGCCTTCCAGTCGGCGCGAAAGACCCATTCACCCTCGGGCTGGCGTTCGGCCAGCGCCTCGTCGATCTCGACCTCGTCGAAACCGGCGCGGCGCGCCATGGCGTATTGATCCGAGATCACGTGACCCTTGGCCCGCAACCGGCCGGTGTAGCCGCGCAGGCGCAAAAGCCGCGCAAGGGTAAAGCCGCGGCCATCGGCAAAGCTGGGAAAGTCGATGCGGATCATGCCCGTATCGTCATCGAAGGCCAGGCTGGCCGGGTCGGTATCGGACGGCAGGTCCTGAGCCGCCGGGCCGTTGAAATCGCCGTTCCAGTCCTCGGCGTGAAAACCGTCGTCGCGCACGATGATGCTCATGCCTTTTCTCCTTGTGTCTCGCCGCCTCTGACGGCGCGGCCATTCACGAAATGGATGCCGCATTCTTCCTTGTCCTGCCCACGCCAACGGCCCGAGCGGGGATCCTCGCCCGGCGCCACCTTGGTGGTGCAGGGCATGCAGCCGATCGAAGGATAGCCCTGCGCCACCAGCGGATGCTTGGGCAGGCGGTTTTCCTCCATGTAGGCGCGGACGTCCTCTGGCGTCCAATGCGCCAGCGGGTTCAGCTTGATCCGGCCGGTGCCTTCTTCGAGTTCGAAGAATTCCAGCGCGGCGCGGGTGCCGGACTGATACCGCTTGCGCCCGGTGATCCAGCCGTCGAACCCGTCCAGCGCGGCATTCAGCGGTTCGGTCTTGCGCAGGGCGCAGCAAGCATCGGTGTCCGACAGGCGCAGCGCGCCGTAGGGGTCGCGCTGCTCCAATACTGCGCGGTCGGTCTTGACGATCCGCAGGTTTTCCAGCCGCAGCCGCTCGGCCACCTCCTGTTGGTAGGTCAGCGTCTCGGCAAACAGCAGGCGCGTGTCGATGAACAGCACCGGCGTCTTGCGGTCGACCATCGCCACAAGGTGCAGGAGCGCCACGGATTCCGCCCCGAAAGACGACACCATCGCCAGCTCTCCGGCCTCCGGATCCTTCAGCGCGCCCTCAAGGACCGAGGTCGCGCTGTGGTGCCGGTAGCGCGCGTTGAGCGTGTCAACGCGGGCGCGCAGGTCGGCCTGGCTCAGATCACGCGGCATTGGCCTTGCGCTCTTGCGGACCATAAAGCGCCTCCTTGAACGGGGCCATGCCAAGGCGGCGATAGGCCTGAAGAAAGCTCTCTTCGGCACCTTCGCGGTTCGCCAGGTAGGCGTCGACGATGCGTTCGATCGCGGGCACGATTTCCTCGGCCGGGAAGCCTGGGCCGGTGCGTTCGCCAAGCGCGGCGGTTTCCGTGTGATCGCCGCCCAGCGTGATCTGATAGTTCTCGACGCCCGCGCGATCCAGCCCGAGGATGCCGATATGGCCAACGTGGTGGTGGCCGCAGGCATTGATGCAGCCCGAGATCTTGATCTTGAGGTCGCCGATCTCATGCTCGTTTTTCAACGCGTCAAAACGGGTGGCGATTTCCTGTGCGATCGGGATCGAACGGGCCGTGGCCAACGCGCAGTAGTCCATGCCGGGGCAGGCGATGATATCGCTGATTTTGCCGATGTTGGCCGTGGCCAGACCGTGTGCTTTCAGCCGGGCATGGATTTCCGGCAGGTCGTCCTTGTGGACATGCGGCAGGATCACGTTCTGCTCATGGCTGATGCGCAGTTCGTCGTGGCCGAATTCCTGCGCGATGTCCGCCATGACCCGCATCTGTTCCGCGCTGGCGTCACCGGGGGTTTCGCCATGCGCCTTGAGGCTGATCTGCGCGATGGCATAGCCGGGCGCAGCGTGTTCCGACAGGTTGGTATCCGCCCAGGAGCGGAAGACCGGGTCGCTGTTGTAAGCGCGTTCAAAGGCCGAAAGCGGGCGTTTCGCGAACGACGGGGCCGCGAAATGGGATTTGATCGTGTCGAACAGGGCAAGGTCCGCACCGTTGAAAGCGGCCTTGGTTTCGGCAAAGCGCGCTTCGACCAGGCGGCGGATCTCGTCGATGCCATGTTCATGCACAGTGATCTTGATGCGTGCCTTGTACTTGTTGTCGCGACGGCCCAGCAGGTTCCAGACCGAAACGACGGCCTCGACATAGGGCAGCAGGTCTTCTTGGCGGACAAATTCGTTGACGATCTTGCCGATCATGGGCGTCCGGCCAAGGCCGCCGCCGATCAGCACGGCATAGCCGATTTCCCCGTCCTTCTCGACGATGCGGATGGCAAGGTCATGGGCGGCGGTCACGGCACGGTCATTGGGCGAACCGGTCACGGCGATCTTGAACTTGCGCGGCAGGAACTGGAATTCCGGGTGGTCGGTGGACCACTGGCGCAACAGTTCCGCGACCGGGCGCGGGTCGGCGATCTCATCCGCGGCGGCGCCTGCGAAATGGTCGGCGGTCACGTTGCGGATGGTGTTGCCGCTGGTCTGGATGGCATGCATCTGCACCTCGGCCAGCGCGTCCAGCATGTCCGGAACGTCTTGCAGTTTCGGCCAGTTGTACTGGATGTTCTGGCGGGTGGTGAAATGGCCATAGCCCTTGTCCCAGCGTTCAGCGATATAGGCCAGCTGACGCATCTGGGCGCTGTTGAGCGTGCCATAGGGGATGGCGACGCGCAGCATGTAGGCGTGCAGTTGCAGGTAAAGGCCGTTCATCAGGCGCAGCGGCTTGAATTCGTCCTCGGTCAGGTTGCCTGCGATGCGGCGTTCCACCTGGGCGCGGAACTGGCGGTTGCGCTCGGCCACAAAGGCGGCGTCGAAGTCATTGTAGTGGTACATTGATGCGTCTCCTGCGCGTCCCGGGCTTGACCCGGGACCTCTGGTCCGAGACCCCGGATCAAGTCCGGGGTGCGTTGATTTCCTGTTTGCCGTGCAGATAGTTGGACGGGCCCGTGCGGCGGAACGCCTCGCGGAAATGCGTGGGCTCAGGCCCGTCTGCGCCGGGTTTCATGTCGGCGAGATAGACGCCGACCACCTCGGAGTGCCGGGCGCTGGCCTCGACCAGGCGCACCTGTGCGTGGGCCTCGTCGGTCAAAAGCTCGGCCTCGCGCAGATCCGGGCTCCACCGGTCGTCGTCCGTCAGGTAGACGACATCGCCAGCGAGGAGGGCGTTTGCGGTGATGACTTTTGGTGTGAAGCTGCGGGCCATGGGTAAGCCTCCTGGTCGAAAGTTGTCACGGGCAGGCCGTCGCGCGGGGCGAGACCGAAAAGCATGAGGGCAGGGCCGTCGAAACCGGCCTCGCCGAGGTCGGTGGAAAGGCGGTCGAGTGTCGTGCCCAGCACCCGCTGATCGGGGCGCGAGGCATTTTCAACCACGGTCACGGGGGTGTCGGGGGTGGCGCCATGCATCAGCAGCCGGCCTTGTAGGAAATGCGCGGCGCGTTTGGCCATGTAGATGGCGGCGACCTCGCCGGGGCGGGCCAGGCTGCGCCAGTCGTGATCGGCGAAACCCTGCATGTCATGGCCGGTCAGGATGCGGGCGCTGGCATTGCGGCCGCGCTTGGTCAGCGATTGGCCGATGCCTGCGACGGCGGCCGAGGCAGCGGTGATGCCCGGCACCACGTCATAGGACAGACCTGCCTCCAGCACGGCGTCCAGTTCCTCGTCCAGACGGCCGAAGACGGTACAATCGCCGCCCTTGAGGCGCACGACCTGCGCGCCCTCCAGTCCATGCTGGACGATCAGCGCGTTGATGTCTTCCTGTTTGGCCGAAGGGCCAAAGCCGGTCTTGCCGACATCGACCATCGTGGCCTCGCGGCGGGCGAGTTCAAGGATCGCCTGCGGCACCAAACGGTCGTGGATCACCACATCCGCTGCGTCCAGTGCCTTGCGCGCCTTGAGCGTCAGCAGATCCGGATCGCCGGGACCGGCACCGACAAACGAGATGTGCCCGGGCCGTTCGCGCCGCGCCATGTGCCGCGCCAGCAGGTCGTCCAGCGCCTGATCGACAGCCTCGGTTCCATGGGTAATGGCACGCGGCCCGGCATTGAAGTAATAGTCCTGCCAGAAATCGCGGCGGGCGCGGCCAAAGGGCAGGGACTCGACCATCTTGCGAAAACCCTTGCCGATGCGGGCCAGCGTGCCCAGCGTGGCGGGCAGGCGTTCTTCCAGATCGGCCTTGATGGCACGAGCCAGCACCGGGGCCGCACCCTCGGTGCCGATGGCCACGGTCACCGGGTCGCGGTCGACGATGGCGGGGGTGATGAACTGGCTGTCCTGAAGATTGTCCACCACGTTGACCAGCGCACCTTCGGCGCGGGCGATGCCAGCGGTGCGGGCATCCTCCGTGGCATCCTCATCGGCGGCATAGAACAGCGCCGTGCCCAGAACGTCGCCCTTGGCCAGGGCGCGGGGTTCCAGCGTCAGCGCGCCGGTGGCGGCCCATGCGATGATCTGGCTGTCGGGCGCGGGCGCGAAGACCGTGATGCGGGCCTCGGTCTTCATCAGCAGGCGCAGTTTCGCCAGCGCGGCGGCACCGCCGCCGGACAGGACCACCCGCTGATCCGCGAGATCGAGAAAGATCGGAAAGTGCTGCACGTCGAAGCTCCTTGCGTCTGACCCTAATAATAGGAAATTATCCCGCCTATTGCCTATGGGGCTGGAAAATTAAGAACGTATGTTCTAATCTTGGAGCCAGTGAGGAGAGATGTTCCACGCTGCACCGCAAAGGAGAACGAAGGTGAAAATCGACGACACGGATCGGAAAATCCTTGCGGAACTGCAACGGGATGCAGGCCAGTCGCTGGACGAAATCGCGCGCAAGGTGGGGTCATCCAAGACGCCGGTCTGGAACCGGATTCGCAAGCTGCGCGAGGGCGGTGTTCTTGGCCAGCAGACCGTCGTTCTGGATGCCGAGAAGCTGGGGTTCGAGGCGACGTTTTTCGTGCTGATCCGGACATCGGAACATGAGGCCGACTGGCAGGCGAAGTTCCTGAAAGCCCTGCGCGACCGGCCCGAGGTGCAAGAGGCACACAGGCTGGCCGGGGACATCGATTACATCCTGAAGGTCCGGGTCAGGAACGCCCGCGCCTATGACGTGTTTTATCAGGCGCTGATTTCAGAGGTGAAGGTGCACAACGTTACTGCGCTTTTGTCGATGGAAGAGATCAAGGCGACCACCGAGCTGCCGTTGTAGCGCCGCGCCTTGCGTGGCGAAACGCCCACCCGCCCACCCCGTTCCGCCACGCAAGGCGGGCCGGGATCAGTAGCCCACGCGGAGCGCCTCCAGCCCGTGAAAGTGGTAGAGATTGGCGTAATGTGGCGACTGTTTCAGGCGGAGGTTGGGGAGTCGTTCGAACAGGATCGGCAACGCGATCTGCAATTCCAGCCGTGCCAATGGCGCGCCGACGCAAAAATGCAGCCCCGCGCCGAAACTGGTGTTGGCGGCAATCGGACGGGCCGGATCGAACCGCGCGGGATCGGCCCAGACCTCGGGGTCGCGGTTCGCCGCCGCCAACAGCAGGGCCACCTGATCGCCACGCCGAAAACGGTGCCCGAAAAGCTCCATCTCTTCATAGGCATAGCGCGTGAACATATGCAGCGGCGGGTCGTGTCGCAGGATTTCCTCGACCGCGCGGTCCGCACTGTCGGCGCTGACCCTCTGGCCGGTTTCCAGCAGGGTCTTGATGCCATTTCCCATCGTGTGAACCGTGGCCTCATGCCCGGCATTCAACAGAAGGATGCAGGTGGTGATCAACTCGTCAGTCGACAGTTTCTGCCCCTCTTCCTCGGCGGCAATCAGATGCGTGATGAGGTCGTCGGCGGGCGTCTTGCGGCGACTGTCGATGTAGCGCGCAAGGTAGTCCGCGAATTCCTGCGCCGCGCGGGCGGCGGCCTCTTCGATGGCGTGGTTGCGACGGGCCTGATACATGGCGACCATGGCGTTGGACCATGCCAGCAACTGGTCGGCGTGGCCTTCGGGAACGCCCAGCAGGCGGCAAATCACGATCACCGGCAAAGGCTGGCAGAGACCCGTCAGAAGGTCGGTTTCGCCCGCGGGCAAATGGTCGATCAGGTCATGCGTCAGGTTCGCGATCTCTGGCCCAAGCGCTTTGATCCGTCGCGAGGTGAAGGCCCTCAGAACCAGTCCGCGCAGGCGCGTGTGGCGGGGCGGTTCCAGTTCCAGCATGGAATGCGACTCAACCGCGTAGAAGGGCGCAAGGTGTGCCGGGATCTCCGGGGCCAGTTCCGGCGGCACCTCGCGCCCGAAACGGCGATCCCGCAACAGCGCGCTGACCGCGCGGTGCGACACGGCACAGGGCAGGCCATAGTCCTCCCACCATGCCAAATCACCCGCCGCGCGCAGGCGTTCATAAAAAGGGTAAGGGTTCTGAACGAATCCCGGTGCGGTCGGATCTTGGGAAAAACGCTGCATGGCGCGATGCTTGCCCGTCTTGGCAGTGGTGGCAAGGGGCGGCTATGATCACGCGTCATGAGTGAAAAGCCATCCTCTCGTGCCCCGATTGTCGGGCTGTACCTGGCCGCGGTCGCGGGGCTGGGCTGGATCGTCTGGACGACCAGCTTTGCCGAGGCGCTGCGGCAGGTCGAGGCGCGAGGCCGGTCCGATCTTGCTTTGGCGGCGGACCGACTGGTGACAGGGTTGCAGCGTTACCGTTCGCTGGCGGTGGTTCTGGCGGATCATCCGGTGATCGAGTCGCTGCATACCGGCGGTGCGCGCGAGGCGGCGGATGCGATGCTTCTGCGCAACGTCGACCGAACCGGGGCGCTGACCGCGCTTTATGCGGATCGTGAGGGGCGGGTGTTGGCCTCGTCGCACGAGGACGTGCGGATCGACCTGACCTCGCAACGGTGGTTCCTGCGAGCGGTGAACGGGGCGCTTGGTGCGGATCGCGGGATCAGCCGGGGCGAGGCGCGCCGTGCCTATTTCCATGCGGCACCGGCCTTTGGCCCGGATGGCAAGGTGCGCGGCGTGCTGGTGCTGGTCGCCGATGTCGAGGCGCTGGAACGGGAATGGAGCGGTTCGCGACCGTCGGTCTTTTTCACCGATGCGCTGAACCAGATCTTTGTCACCAACCGGTCAGAATTGCTGTTCTGGCAACGCAATAACGAAACCCTGATCGGACCGGACGGCACCCGCGCACCGCTGAAGATCCGCCATGTGGGCGGGTTCGAACTGTGGCGGCAGGGGCTGAGCCCCTACGTGCCGCGCGCGGCCCTGCACCTTGAACAGCCGCTTCCGGTCATCGGCATGACCGGCGAGGCCTTGGTGGACGTGGCCCCGGCCCGCCGCCTTGCATGGTTGCAGACAGCCGTCGTGGGGGTCCTGTGCCTCTTCTTCGGGTCGCTCTTGTTTCTGGCCACGGTGCGGCGGCGGGCTCTGGCGCAGGCAAACGCCCGGCTGGAAGGGCGGGTCAAGGCCCGGACGCGGGCCTTGGAAGAGGCCAATACAGCCCTGCGGCACGAGGTGACCGAGCGGGAAGAAGCCGAAGCCGCGTTGCGTCAGGCGCAGGCCGATCTGGTTGAGGCGGGCAAGCTGAGTGCCCTGGGCCAGATGTCCGCCGGGATCAGCCACGAGTTGAACCAGCCGTTGATGGCCATTCGCCAGTTTGCCGAAAACGGCGCGGCGTTTCTGGACAAGGGGCGAACAGACAAGGCGGCGGCCAATCTTGACCGGATCGCCGGGCTGGCGTCGCGGGCGGCGCGGATCATCAAGAACCTGCGCGCCTTTGCCCGCAACGAAGCCGAACCCATGGGCAAGGTCGACGTGGTGGCGGTGCTGAATTCGGCGGTGGAACTGACCGAGGCACGGCTTGCCGCAGATGGCGTCACTCTGCGCTGGGACACGGCACTATGGCCCGATCCGGTCTGGGTCACGGGGGGCGAGGTGCGGTTGGGGCAGGTCTTTGTCAATCTCATCAACAACGCGGCGGACGCGATGGCCGGGCAGGATCAGCGCGAGATCGAAATCTCGATCCTGCGGCAGGACCGTCTTGTGGTGCAGGTTCAGGACAGCGGGCCCGGGATTGCGGACCCCGAAAAGGTCTTTGAACCGTTTTATTCGACAAAGCAGGTGGGTGATGGCATGGGGCTGGGCCTGTCGATTTCCTACGGTCTGGTGCAGAGTTTTGGCGGACGGATCCGGGGGACGAATACGGAAACCGGGGCGCTGTTCTCGGTTGAACTGGATTACTGGCGTGCGGAACTTGCCGCGTGAGGACGATGGGTGACGCTGGTCCCGGCCTCTGGCCGGAACGGCGCCCCACCCACCGTCCCTTTGGAGGTAGCGAATGGATGTGACGCGGGTCCTTTTGGTGGATGACGATGCGGCGGTTCGCGAGGCATTGGGGCAATCGCTTGACCTTGCGGATTTCGACGCGCTGACCGCCGGGTCCTTTGTCGAGGCAAAGGATCACATCCGGCCCAATTTCGACGGGGTGATCGTGTCCGACATCCGGATGCCGGGGCGCGATGGATTTCACCTGCTGGACTATGCCCGCCAGCAGGACCCGGAATTGCCGGTGATCCTGCTGACCGGTGAGGGCGACATCCCCATGGCCGTGCGGGCCATGTCGCAAGGGGCGTTCGACTTTCTGGAAAAACCATGCAGTCCCGCCGATTTCACCGCTGTGGTGGCACGTGCGCTGAAGACGCGCGGGCTTGTATTGGAAAACCGGCGTTTGAAACAGCAACTGGAAGCCGGAGACCCGGCGGCGCGGTTGATCTTTGGGATTTCGCCTGCCGCAGAACGGCTCCGGGCGCGGGTTCGGGTCGCCGCCCGCGCAGGGACCGAAGCCTTGGTCACAGGCGCGCCGGGCACCGGGATTCCCAAGATTGCCGAGGTGATCCACCTTGCCTCGCCTCGCGCCAAAGGGCCGTTGCAGAAACGCGCTGCTGCTGGATTGGGCCGGGAAGAACTGCAAAGCCTCTGGCATGGTTGCGCGGGTGGGTCGCTGTTTCTTGACGGGATCGGGGCACTGAGCCTCGACACGCAACTGGCGCTGATCGACCTGATGGAACAGGGCGGCGCGGTGCTGATCGGCGGCAGCACGCAGGATCTGGCTGCGGCGACCGAACGTGGCGAAATGCTGACCGATCTCTATTACCGGCTGGAAGTGTGCCAAGTGCGGATTCCGGCCTTGGCAGAGCGACCGGAGGATATTCCGGTGCTGTTCCGGCATTACGTAGCGCAGGCGGCCGAACAATCCGGGCTGACCCCGCCTGAGATCACCGAAGAGGTGATCTCAGGGCTCATGGCGCAGGATTGGCCGGGCAATGCCCGCGCATTGATGAGCGCGGCCATGCGTTTCGTGCTGGGGCTGGGCGACGTGGCAGCCCCCGAAGGGACTCTTGGGCTGGCCGAACGGATGGCGCAGGTTGAACGCTCGCTCTTGATCGAGGCGCTGCGCAAAGCGGAAGGGCAAGCCCGCGTGGCCGCCGAGGCGCTGAAACTGCCGCGCAAGACCTTTTACGACAAGCTGGCGAAATACGGACTGAAGCCAGAAACCTTTCGCGTCTGAACCGGCGAATCGAGCTGTTCACCTTTGCGCGAGGGGATTCGCAGCCAACCACGAAACTGTGCGGATTTCCGCACTGTCAGCGGAAACGGCTGTGCGGAGAATCGCACCGTCCCGATCGCCGGCGTGGACGGAAAATGGCAGTGATCGCGATTAAGACCCATAAAGTAAAAGAAAAAAGCTGATTCCGCGCCTTGTCTCTTTTGCGCGCTTGATCCGATTCGAACGTCACGGCTTTCTTTCCGCATCCGGCACCCGAGGAGGGGCGCCGCGAAAACAAGTATGTATCTGGGAGGATACCCATGAAGAAGTTCCTGATGAGCGCGGCCGCGGCCGCCGTGGTGATGACCGGCGCCGCGACCACCGCCCAGGCGGCTTGCGACGATGGCGAGATCGTCATCAAGTTCAGCCACGTCACCAACACCGACCGCCACCCCAAGGGCATCGCCGCCAGCCTGCTGGCCGAGCGTGTGAACGCCGAGATGGACGGCAAGGCCTGCATGGAGGTTTTCCCGAATTCGACGCTGTATAACGACGACCAGGTTCTGGAAGCGATGCTGCAAGGCGACGTCCAGCTGGCCGCGCCCTCGCTGTCGAAGTTCGAGCAGTTCACCAAGCAGTTCCGCATCTTCGACCTGCCGTTCATGTTCAAGGACATCAACGCGGTTGATGCTTTCCAGGCCTCCGACACCGGCCAGAAGATGAAGGAATCCATGACCCGCCGCGGCCTGCTGGGCCTTGCTTTCTGGCACAACGGCATGAAGCAGATGTCGGCCAACAAGCCGCTGCTTGATCCGGGCGATGCAAACGGGCTTAAATTCCGCGTGCAGAACTCGGAAGTGCTCAAGGCACAGATGGCGGCTCTGGGTGGTTCGCCGCAGCCGATGGCCTTTTCCGAAGTTTACGGCGCGCTGCAAACCGGCGTTGTGGACGGTCAGGAAAACACATGGTCCAACATCTATGGCCAGAAGTTCTTTGAAGTTCAGGACGGCATTACCGAAACCAACCATGGTGTGATCGACTACCTTGTCGTGACCAACGTGGACTGGTGGGAAGGTCTGCCGGAAGACGTGCGTGACCAGCTGGGCACCATCATCGCCGAAGTCACCGCAACCCGGAACGGTGAAAGCTATCGTGTGAACCAGGAAGCCAAGCAGGCCGTGATCGCGGCCGGTGGCGTGGTCCGCGAACTGACCGCCGAACAGCGTGCCGCATGGGTGGCCGCGATGAAGCCGGTCTGGGAAGAGTTCGTCAAGGACGTCGGCCAGGATAACATCGATGCTGCACAGGCTATCAACAGCAGCATGTAAACGCTGAAAAGCGAACTGCCCGGCCCCTGTGATCCTATGGGGGCCGGGTTTTTTGTACCCGAATGCGGGGCAAGGAGGGGGACCATGTCATCACATAACCCACCGAACGGGATGTTCGGACGTTTCATCGACGATCTGGAAGAAACGGTGATCGCGCTGCTTCTGGGCGCCATGACGATCATCACCTTCATCAACGTGGTCCTGCGCTATGGCGTGAACAGCCAGTTCGGGCGCTGGTTGGAAGGCGTGCTGGGCGTGGACCTGCCCGGCGGCCTGATCTGGGGGCTGGAGGCAACTTCGTTCCTCTTTGCCTGGCTGGTGTTGTTCGGGATCAGCTATGCGGTCAAGAAAACCGCCAATCTTGGCGTCGACGCGGTGATCAACGTGGTATCCAGCCCGGTCCGCAAGGCGTTGACGATCATCGCGGCGCTGGTCTGCGTGGCCTATGCCTTTCTCTTGCTGAAAGGCGCCTGGGATTACTGGGCCAATTTCGCCAACCTGCCGCAGACGACGGGTCGTTGGTTCCCGACCGGCTTCGAAGAGATGAAGCGCACTTCCTTCCGAAGCTGGTACGAAGTCAACGACATCCCGATCCCGGAATGGCTGCGGTTCATCGAACCCTGGATCAATGACGGCGAAGCCTATGAAAAGATCCCGCGTTTCATTCCCTATTTCATCCTGCCCTTCGGCGCACTGCTGCTGCTGGTCCGCTTTGTGCAGGCCACTGTGCGGATCTGGCGCGGAAATGACGAGACGCTGATCGTCAGCCACGAAGCCGAAGACGCGGTCGACGAAGTCGCCCATCTGAACAAGGACTGAGCCGATGGACGTTGTCATTCTCTTTGCCATGGTGATTGGCCTGATGCTGATCGGCGTGCCGATCGCGGTCTCGCTTGGCTTTTCTTCAATCGTCTTCCTGCTGGTCCTGTCGGATACCTCGCTGTCTTCGGTGGCGCAGAGCTTTTTCCAGGCGATGGCGGGGCACTACACGCTGCTGGCGATCCCTTTCTTCATCCTTGCCTCGTCCTTCATGTCGACAGGCGGCGTGGCGCAGCGGATCATCCGCTTTTCCATCGCCTGTGTCGGGCATCTGCCGGGCGGTCTGGCCATTGCGGGCGTCTTTGCCTGCATGTTGTTCGCGGCGCTTTCCGGATCGTCGCCAGCGACCGTGGTGGCCATCGGCTCGATCGTGATCGCGGGCATGCGGCAGGTGGGTTATTCCAAGGACTTCGCGGCGGGCGTCATCGCCAACGCGGGCACGCTTGGCATCCTGATCCCGCCTTCCATCGTCATGGTCGTCTATGCCTCTGCCACGGATGTGTCGGTGGGGCGGATGTTCCTGGCCGGCGTCATCCCGGGCCTCATGGCGGGCACCATGCTGATGGCCACGATCCTTGTCATCGCCATCATGCGTGACCTGCCCAAGGGCGAATGGAAAGGCTGGGGCGAAGTGGCCGAAGCCGGCGGAGAGGCGCTTTGGGGCCTTCTGCTGATCGTCATCATCCTTGGCGGCATCTACGGCGGTATCTTTACCCCGACCGAAGCGGCAGCGGTGGCGGCGGTCTATGCCTTCATCATCGCCTGTTTCGTCTATCGTGACATGGGGCCGCTGGCGAGCAAGGACGGCGGACCGAATATCCCGCTGATCCGCAAACCCATCGCCCTGATCACCGCCTTTTTCCACCGCGACACCAAGGACACGCTGTTCGAGGCAGGCAAGCTGACGGTCACGTTGATGTTCATCATCGCCAACGCGTTGATCCTCAAGCATGTGCTGACCGATGAGCAGATCCCGCAACAGATCGCTTCTGCGATGCTGGACGCTGGCTTTGGCCCGATCACCTTCCTGATCATCGTCAACGTGATCCTGCTGATTGGCGGCCAGTTCATGGAGCCTTCGGGCCTGCTGGTGATCGTGGCGCCGCTGGTCTTTCCGATCGCGCTGGAGCTGGGCATCGACCCGATCCACCTTGGCATCATCATGGTGGTGAACATGGAAATCGGCATGATCACGCCGCCCGTCGGTCTGAACCTCTTCGTGACCTCCGGTGTGGCGGGGATGCCGATGATGCGGGTCGTCAAGGCGGCGCTGCCCTTCCTTGCCGTGCTCTTTGTCTTCCTGATCATGGTGACTTACATCCCGGTCATCTCGACGGTGTTGCCGGATGCCGTGATGGGGCCGCAGATCAACTGCGAGGGGGCACCGCCCACCAACCAGCTCGAGGCCGCCTTCTGCGAAGCGCGCGCTGGACAATAAGAAAAAGGGCCGGGAAACCGGCCCTTTTTCGTTTCGGAAGGAGAGAAGCCAAATCGCCTGCGCGTCATGCCTCCATGGGGGCGGCGTTCAGCGCGTCGATGATCGGGACAAAATCCGCGGCCTTGAGGCTGGCCCCTCCGACCAACGCACCGTCCACATTGGGAACGGCAAAGATCTCGGCCGCGTTCGAGGGTTTGACCGATCCGCCATACAGCAGCCGGGTCGACCGTCCGACACCCGCGCCAAAACGGCGTTCCAGCCGCGCGCGGATGAAGTCATGCACCTCGGCAATCTGGTCCATCGTCGGGACCTTGCCGGTGCCGATGGCCCAGACCGGTTCATAGGCCACAACCAGACGGTGCGCGGTGGCCCCGTCGGGAATGGACCCGGCCAATTGGCCGCCGATGATGTCCAGCGTGTTATGCGCCTCGCGCTGGTCCAGCGTTTCGCCGACACAGACCACGGCGGTCAGGTTGGAATCCCACGCCGCGCGGGCTTTTTCGCGGATCAGCGCGTCATCCTCGCCGTGATCGGCGCGGCGTTCGGAATGCCCGAGAATGACATAGCTGGCACCCGCATCGGCCAGCATCGGCGCAGAGACATCGCCGGTATGCGCGCCCGAGGGCGCGGCGTGGCAATCCTGTCCGCCGATGGCGATGCCCTTGGCGGCCTCGGCCGCGGAGCCGATCAAGGGGGCAGGCGGGCAGATCAGCACCTCGGCTGCGCCCTCTGCCGCCCCGGCCATGGCGGCCAGTTCGGCCAGCGCGGCCCGTGTTCCGTTCATTTTCCAGTTGCCCGCGGCCAGTTTGCGTCGCATGCGCGTCTCCCATTTTTATGGGGTCAGTGTCACCGGGGGCACCGCGGCGTCAAGCCCGCTTGCGATGCGCGCGACGTCATGACAATCGGGATGGCAAAAGGAGACAGCGGATGATCCCCAGACTGGATGCCCGGAAAATCGCGGCCCGCGCGCCGGAAACGCTCGCCGCACTGCGTGCGGGCGCGATGGAAAGCGGCTTTTTGACGGTCTATGGCACGGCGATCACACCGGCGCGGATGCGGTTCGTGCTGGCCGCTTACCGGGCCTTTTTCGATCTGCCGGAAACCGTGAAACGCCGGGTGGATATGGCGGCCACGGGATCGAACCGGGGCTGGGGCGCTCCGCAGAGCGAACAGGTCGATCCAGAGGCGAACCCCGACTACAAACAAGTCTTTGATTGCGGCTTTGCGGTCCCGGACAGCGGGCTTTCGGTTTATGCCGAGAACCTGTGGCCCGACCGGCCTGAGGGATTTCGGCAGGTGATCGAAGCCTACTACCGGGACGCCATGGAGGTCGCGACGGACATCCTGCGCGGCATCGCCGAGGCGATTGGCGAGGATCCCCGGTTCTTCGATGACAAATTTGCGCGGCCCATGGCCCTGTTGCGGGGCAATTACTATCCGCCGCGTCCCGACTGGGCCGGAGAAAAGGATTTTGGCATTGCCGCGCATACGGATTACGGCTGTCTGACTCTTTTGGGCACGGATGGGGTGCCGGGGCTGGAGGTGCTGACGCCAGAGGACAACTGGGTGCCGGTGCGGGCAGATCCCGGAGAGTTCATTATCAATTTTGGCGAGATGCTGGAGATCTGGACCGGCGGGCGGGTCAAGGCAACGTTGCACCGCGTGCGGGGATCGGCGGAAGAACGGATTTCCGTGCCACTGTTCTTTAACCCCGACTACGACACCAACGTCGCGCCCATCGGGTCCGGTCGGGTGGTGACAGCGGGCGAGCACCTGCAAAAGCGGTTCAATGAAACCTACGTCCACCTGAAAACCGGCTGAGGCGGGACGGGGCCGGCGCTCTTGCATGTCCTGACAGGCCCGCGCTTCGCCCTGCCCACCGGTGCGTCAGGTTTGGGTTCAAAGGTGGCGCAAAGCCTCACGCGCCAGGTCGACGGCCTCTTCGGGATCGTCAAGCGCGCTGCCGGGAAGGGTCCAATAGGGCATGGCGGCGCTTTGGCCGGTCTTGCGGGTATAGGTCCAGCGGGTGCAACCCATGGATTCAAGCCGGTCGATGAAGGCCCCGGCGCCCTTGAGATAGATCCCGCCTTCGGGGTGAAGGATCGCAAAGATCGTGCCTTCGTGATACAGGCACAGCCCGCCCATCATGCGGCGGGTAGAAATCGCCCCAAGCCCCGAGAAGAGATCGCGCGCAAAGGCGATCTCTTCGGCAGAGACGCTCACGCCTGGGCGTCCCGTTCGGCGCTGAGTTCCTCGACATCCTTGAACTTGATCGACTCGCCGCAGCCGCAGGCATCTGCCACGTTCGGGTTGCGGAACTTGAACCCCGATTCCAGAAGCGAGGTTTCGTGGTCGATTTCCGTGCCGAACAGGAACATTTGCGCCATGGGCGCGATCAGCACCCGTGCGCCATCCTGTTCGACGACCTCGTCGTTGCTATCGGCGGTATCGACGAAATCCATGGTGTATTCCATGCCCGCGCAGCCGCCTTTCTTGACGCCGATCTTGAGGCCGAAGCGGCCGTCGCGGTCCATCAGTTTGCGGATCTGTTGCACCGCGGACGGGGTGAGGGTCACGGGCGATTTGCCGGGAATGGCGAACATTTGGCACTCCTTTTCAGAGTGCAAAGGTAAGGTATCCGCCAAGCGGGAACAAGGGGCGGTGGAGCATCCGTGAACGTCTCAGAGCGGGGTCGCGACCGTGCGTTCCGGGCGGAGGGCGGGCAGGGCGGCCAGCACCGACAGCAGGGCCAGCCCCCAAAGCAGCCAAAGCAGGCGCATCGGATCGGCAGAGGCCTCCAATAGCGCGCCGGAAACGGTTGTCATGGCCGCGCCACATCCCACCATGACCGCCCCGGACAGGCCTGCGGCGCTGCCGGAAAGGTCTGGTCGCACGGACATTGCACCGGACATGCCCGCAGGCGTGCTAAGCCCATTGGCCAGGCCAATGACGGGCATCAGCAGAAAAAAGCTCCATGCCGCGCCGGGTCCGAAGATCCACAAGAGCAGGGCCGCTCCCAGTCCGAACACCGAGACAAGCCGCCCCGCCAGCACCATATGGGCCGGGGCCACATGGGCTCCGATCCGGCGCGAGACATAAGATCCGCAGACAAAACCGATGGGTGGCAAACCGATCAGCGCGCCGATGGCGCTGGAGGTGAGGTCGAAATGGCGGCTGCCAAGGATCGGGGTGCCGGCCAGAAAGGCAAAGAAGATGCCGATGCCCAGACCGATGGAAAACGTATAGGACCAGAACCTCAGGTCGGTCAGAAGGGCCGGGTAGGCCCGGAAATGCGCGGCAAACCCGCGACCCCGGTTGGTGTTGGTTTCACCCACGTCCAGCCAGCACAGGCCAAGAAGCGCCGCGCCCAGAGCCGTGAAGCTCCACAAGGTGGCGCGCCAGCCAAGAAACTGGTCCAGCATCCCGCCCAGCACCGGTGCCACCATCGGGCCAAGCGCGATGGCCATGCCGATGGTCGCCAGCCGGCGGGTGGCTTCTTGTGGGGGCGAGGTATCGCGGACGATGGCGCGGGACAGCACGTTGCCCGCGATCACCGCCGTTTGCGCCAGGCGAAAGACCATGAAACTGGTGAAATCCGGGGCAAGAGCCGTCCCCAGCGACGCACAGGTGAAAATCGCCAAGGACCACAGCAACACGGGCCGGCGTCCATAGAGGTCAGACAGCGGTCCAATCACCAGTTGAAGGCCCGCCGTGATCAGCATGAAAACCGAGATCGACAGGCTGGCGGTGGCGTAGGAGATCGAGAAGCTTTCGGCCATGTTCGCCAGCGAAGGCAGGAACATGTTAACCGAAACAATGCCCAGCACGGTCATGAGGACAAGCGTGATCAGGCGGGGAGGGGAAACGGGTGGTGTTCGCATGGCATCAATCAATAGATGCCCATGCGATACCTGTTTTCGGCGCCCGGTGACAGGATGAACTGTCCGGGCGCGGAAATTACATGAAGCCGAGCTCCAGCCTTGCTTCGTCGGACATCATTTCCATACCCCAGGGCGGCTCCCATGTGAGGTCGACGTCCACCTGCTTGACGCCCGGCAGCGGTTCCACCGCTTCGGCGACCCAGCCGGGCATTTCGCCCGCCACCGGGCAGCCCGGTGCGGTCAGCGTCATGATGATGCGCACTTCGCTCTGGTCGTTGATCTCGATCGTGTAGACCAGTCCGAGGTCGTAGATATTGACCGGGATCTCGGGGTCAAAGACCGTCCGGCAGGCCTCGACCACGGTGTCGTAGAGCGGGTGATCGGTGCTCGACGGGGCGATCAGGGGGGCGCCTTCCATCTGCGGCGTAGGCTCGGTCATCTCAATCCTTCGGGGCTTCGCTGTTCACAGGGGGATATAGGCGAGCGGGATTGTCAGGTAAAGACCCGCGGCCCGGCCCATGCGGACGGCGGGCCGCGACGTCAGCCCGGTTTGGGCGATTGGGCCGGGAGAAACCCGGCCCGGTGCCGTCCAGCTTGGCCCGGATCGGCGGCCTATTCGTCCGGCATGCTGCGGCGCGACCGCACCGGAACCGGGCGGACCTTCGACTCGATATGTTCATACAGCTTTTCGGCCACATTCTTTTTGGTCGCGGTTTCAATCCCTTCAAGACCGGGGCTGGAATTGACCTCCAGCACCTTGGGCCCGGCTTCGGACCGCAAAAGATCCACCCCGGCAAGGTTCAACCGGAACGCCTTGGCCGCACGCAGCGCGGTTTCGCGTTCTTCCTTCGAGATCCGCACCACTGTGGCCTGCCCGCCGCGGTGCAGGTTCGACCGGAAATCCCCCTCCGCGCCCGTCCGTTTCATGGCCGCGACCACCTTGCCGCCCACGATGAGACAGCGGATATCTTCGCCCGCGGCCTCTTTGACGAAATCCTGAACAAGGAAATTTGCCTTGAGCCCCCGGAAGGCGTCGATCACGGATTCGGCGGCCTTTTTGGTTTCTGCCAGCACCACGCCCTTGCCTTGCGTCGATTCCAGCAGCTTCACGATCAGCGGCGCGGTGCCCACCAGCCGCATCAGCGATTGCGTGTCCTTGGGCGAGGCGGCAAAGGCGGTGTTCGGCATGCCGATCTTGTGGCGCGCCATCAACTGGTGTGCGTGCAACTTGTCGCGTGAGGCAGTGATCCCTTCAGAGCCATTCACGCAGAAGGTGCCGATTGTTTCGAACTGGCGAATGACGGCGGTGCCATAAGATGTCACGCTGGCCCCGATGCGCGGGATCACAGCGTCATATCGGGGCAGTCGCTTGCCATCATAATGCACCTCGGGGGAAAGCGCGTTGATCGCCATATAACAGCGCGTGGTATCGATGACCTCGACAGTGTGGCCGCGCGCCTCGCCTTCCTCGACCAACCGGCGGGTCGAGTAGTTGTCCTCGCGGCTGAGGACCGCGATACGCAAGGCACGGTTGGGCGCCGCCTGACGCACGCGGGCGGTCGTATAGACATCATAACTGAGTTTCGGCTGCTGGAAACGGTCGGTGGCCACGATGGTGATATGATCCTTCAGAGCCTCGCGGCCCAGCAACATGCGCGACGCCATATTGGAGCGGTCAGTCAATGTCAGTTCGATCCGCCAGCTTTCCTCGCCCACGCGCATGGTCGAAGCGATGACATAACGGGATTCGGATTCGCCGTTCGACGAGGTCACGGTGCGCCGGTCAATGATGCGGGCGGAACAGGGAATCACCAGATCTTCGCGCCCGGGCACCGGGTGCACGGTGAACCGGACCTTTGGCGCCGAGGCGGGGCCAAAGGTTTCGATGTCAAAGGCGTGCAGCGCCGAAGTGCGCGCGCCGGTGTCGACCTTGGCCCGCAACGCGGGCAAACCGAGATCGGGCAAGGCAACCCATTCCTCCCAGCCAAATCGGATGGTGTCGGGGTTCATTTCCTCACTGTCGTCCATGCGGCCCTCCTTCAGAGCGATTCCAGCCCTAACAAGGCCGCATGACAGCAACAAGACCCGCGTCGCTTAGCGGTGGCGGTCCAGCCAGTACCTGACCTCGTCCAGCCGCGACCGGGCAACGGGGACATGGGTGCCATCCTCAAGATGCAGGACATGCTTTGCCCCGACCTGAACAAGGTTCGCAACCGAAGCCGCGGAGACCCACCAAGACCGGTGCGGCTGAAACCCGTCATCGGGGCCGGTTTGGGCGATGATGTCGCCCAGTCGGGCGCGTTGTGTCAGGCTCTGGTTGTCCAGCGTCACGTGAACATGGTGCTCGCGGGCTTCGATGTGGCGCACCCGGGACAGGGGCACAGGTTCGGCGCCGATGACGACACTGCGTTCCTGCGCCGCCGGGGCAGGCGGAGGCGCGGCGCCGTCCACATGGGCGCGGACGTAGCGGAAATAGATGAGGCCAAAAAGTTCGGCGATGATCCAGTACATCAGGAAATCGGGAATGAACTGAAACCAGACCGTGCCGCCGGATCCCAGATAGGCAATGGCCTGCCCGGCGGCCACCGCCGGTGTCAGCGAGCACAGGACGATTACGGGACCGGGCCAGATCCGCTCGCCGAACCGCGCCTGTAGTGCCTTGATCGTCAGCACCACGACCCAGACCGCGGCGTGAAAGACCACCATGATCACCAGCCACAGGATCAGGACGATCGGAACGGGAACGGCCCCCCAAAGCCGTGGCGAATCCGTGACCAGCAACAATACGTAGACCACGGTAAGATAGGTCAGTGTCGTCCGGTGCCGCATCAGCGCCACCAGCTCCTCGGGGGTCAGTGTGAAACGTCCGCCGAGCACATCGAAGAACGTCAGTGTTTGTTGGGGGTTGGCGGTCATTTCTGACGCCGCCAATAGGGGGTAAGCGCTTTTATCAATGCAACAATCCGGACGGAGAGCAGTAGGGAGGAGACAATGGCTCACTGTCGCCGGTGCTGAAGTTTTGTGCAAGAGGTGGAAGTGCGAACGTTACTGGGTCTTACAAAAATGCACATAGTATATGAATTTTGGGGCGTTGTGTGCGCGATATGATGGGCTAACTTCGGGTAAACGCAAAGGAGTCAGCGCCATGAGTTGGAACCCCGCCATCGACCCGCATTGCCCCATTGGCGACGAGGTCGACAGTATCGAAACCGTTATCGTTCCCCGCGCCCGTGATCTGGGCGGGTTCGAGGTCCGCCGGGCCCTGCCGGCCCCGCGCCGACAGATGGTTGGCCCCTTCATCTTTTTCGACCAGATGGGTCCGGCCGAATTCCTGCCAACGCGCGGGTTGGACGTGCGCCCGCATCCGCACATCGGTCTTGCCACGATCAGCTATCTCTACCGGGGACGGATGCACCATCGTGACAGCCTTGGCACCGATCAATGGATCGAACCGGGCGCAGTCAACTGGATGGTGGCCGGACATGGGATCACCCATTCCGAACGCACGGACGACCAGACCCAGACCGAACCGATGCCGTTCTTCGGCATTCAGACCTGGGTCGCCTTGCCAAAGGATCAGGAGGACAAACCTGCCGAGTTCATTCACGCTGGCAAGGACGCGCTCCCCGAGTTGGAGGGCGAGGGCAAGAGGTTGCGCCTGATCCTTGGCAACGGCTGGGGCGAACGGGCACCGGTCAAGACACCATCCGAAATGTTCTATGCGGATGCCGTCCTCGAAGCGGGCGCGGCGATTCCCATGCCCGACGAACACGAGGACCGTGGTGTTTATATCGTGGAAGGTGCCGTCGAGGTGGCAGGAACGCGCTATGAGGCGGGTCAGATGATGGTCTTTCGTCCCGGTGACCGGGTGTCTCTGAAGGCGGGCGAAACCGGGGCGCGGGTCATGTTGCTGGGCGGCGAAACGCTGGAAGGCAACCGCTATATCTGGTGGAACTTCGTCGCGTCCTCGCGTGAGCGGATCGAAGAAGCCAAGGAAGCATGGCGCCAAGGTGACTGGCAAGCGGGACGTTTCCAGTTGCCGCCGGGCGACGACAGGGAGTTTATCCCGCTCCCGGAGAAATGAGCCGATCGTTTAGCAAGGATACCGTGAAAATTTCCTGTAATTCGCAATATGAACGACGAGAATTCGTGTCATAGTTGTCGAAACCGGGATCAAGGCGGGCTTGTGCCTCTGGCCCGCCTACTTACGAGCAACAGATGATGTATCCAGCCCAGACACAGATGCCGCAGACCTCACGGGAGACGGAAAAATTCCTTGGAATGGTCGAGGACGTCCGCAACTGCACCCAAGGTGATGCCGTTCCGGAAATGCTGCGTACCGCGGCGGCCATGGTCGAACATGCGGCCTATGTGATGACCCGCCACGCCGAGGGCGCTCCGGTGACGCAACTGATCCTGCTGGCGGCAGAGATCGAGTCGATCTCGGCCCGGATGCAGCCCGAAGGGGCAGCCGTTTAGCCGGCTGCAGCGGTGCGCACGAAATTGCGGCTTTGCCAGAGGGGCCAACCCATCATCTGGCTCATTGTGCCCAGCTTGATTCCGCGTTCCGTCAGCCCGTCCAGTGTCCGGGGCATGGCCCGCACGGTGCCGTGCTGGATGTCATGCGTCAGGATGATCGCCCCGGGGCGCGAGTGTGACAGGATGCGGCTGGCGATGACGCTGGAACCGGGGCGCCGCCAATCCTGCGGATCCACCGACCAGAGAATCGTCGGCAATTTGCGCTGATTGTGCAGCATGACGCGCTGACGCTGTGTAAAAGCGCCGTAGGGCGGGCGGAAAGTTACCGGCGGTCGGCCTGTGACCTTGAAGATCGCGTCTGAGGTCCGGTCGATCTGACTGAGCACGCTGGTGTTGGAATGGCCGGCCAGGTTGGGGTGGGACCAACTGTGGTTGCCGATCTCGTGACCTTCGTCGGCAATACGCTTGACAATATCAGGCCAGGTTACCACTCTACGACCAATAAGATAAAAAGTGGCGCGCAGATCGCGGGCCTTGAGGATATCAAGTAGCAGCGGAGTCAGGGTCGGATGCGGCCCGTCATCAAATGTCATAGCGACAACTGGGGATGAGGTGTTCACGGCCGTGACCGTGACCGGATCCTGTTTGATAACATCCTGCGGCAAAGCGATGTCGGGGGCCGCCCAAAGGTTGTCGGGGCGGAAAAAGGCAACAGACGCTGTGCCGGCGGACAGAAACGCCCGGCGAGAAAATTCAGACATGATATAACCTTGGCTAGGCTTGGGCGTGCAGACCTGCCAAGAAAAGCCGGCGGGAATGTGGAATCGCAAGGGCAATTGACATTTGCCCGCGACTCGGTGGTGAACCCGTGACCAATGCGCCACTTTAGATTCTCTCGGGTAATCGAAAAAATGGGCAATTTTCCTGTCCGAAACCGCTTGACGGGGCAGGGGGCTGAGCATAGAACGCACCCCACGCCACGGCCAAGCGGTCACGGCGGCAGTCAAGCGGTTGTAGCTCAGTTGGTTAGAGTACCGGCCTGTCACGCCGGGGGTCGCGGGTTCGAGCCCCGTCAACCGCGCCAACACTGCCCCGAAACGCCTAGGCCCGACGCGAAAGCGCGGTTGTAGCTCAGTTGGTTAGAGTACCGGCCTGTCACGCCGGGGGTCGCGGGTTCGAGCCCCGTCAACCGCGCCACTTTCACTCCGAAAGAAAAAAATGCGCCCGTGCCCGGAACCTCTCCGGGCGCGGCGCGTTTGTTTTTCAGATCGCAGGTTCGAACGGGGCGCGTAGGGAATACCTGACTACCGTCAAACAGCCGGATCGGCGAAAAACAAAAGGCGCCCCGCGAAGGGACGCCCGTGGTAGGGGAAACAGAGAACGGAGGTTTGGGGGAGAAAAGGCTTAGCTGCCCCAGGAACGCACCGGACCGCAGTCCATGTGAACAAAGTTGGACCGGGTGTAGCGACCGACGCCGCCTGCATTACAGGCCTTGGCCGCGCTGTACATCTGGCTGACCGACCGCGAGGACAGACGAAGGTCCGCCGCCTGGCCCACCAGGTGACGCGAATTCTTGGCAACGCCGGAAGAGCGTGACCGAAGCATCGCGTTGGTTGCAGGGCTGCGATAGCCGGAAATCAGCATGTAAGGTTCAGACACATCCAGCAGGTTGTGCGCCGCTGCCATGATGTCGATCGTCCGTGTGTCGATCGACTTGATCTGGTTGTTGCGCCAGTCGCGCATGAAATAGTTGATCTCTTTGATCGCGTCGGCGAGGTATTCGCCCTCGATCCAATAGATCATATCGACCCGTTCGCCCGTGCGGCCGGAATGCATGCGGATGCGCCGGATGTCGCCTGCGCCGCGCAGAAAGCCAGCTGCGTTTGAGTAGGTCGGAGCCGCTGCAACCGCTGTCGCCGCGAACGCGCCAAGAAGTGCCCGACGGGTCATCCCGCCGCTGTTTGTCTCTGTCATGATGACCGCCTGTCCCGTGGTCGCCGTGTTACCTGATTCTGGGCGCATCGTTGTGCGCCACCTGCCATCTATCCCCAGATGCCAATAGGTATATGACACGAATCGTGTGGCCTAAAAAGGGCGATTTATGACGATTTATAATGATCAAGGGGGAATTGGCGGGATTTTGCCCACCCTTCTCAAACTGTGGCCAGTTTGCGCAGGTGTGACACATTTCGGTCACGGCGAGGCCATTGCGCCGGAATGTCGACTCTTGGCGGATTTGTGAATAGACAGGTCTATGGCCCTGTCGGCAATGTGTTTTCGGGGATAGTTGGTCGATGAAGGATTTGAGCATGTACCGAAGCGAAGCAAGAACAGTCGTCCGCGCCGCGGTGGCGGCAGGGGCTCTCTGGCTGGGTGCGGCGCTGCCGCTTGCCGCCGAGGATGGTCTGACGCTCAAGGTGACGGCCTACAAACAGGCGGTCGCCGAGAATATCGCCGATGACGACCGGATCGGCGCTTTCTACCGTGCTCGGGATTTCGCGCCGATCTGGACCGGTGCCGGAGAAGAAGATCGAGCACGCCGGCTTGCCCTGATGGAGGCCTTTTCGCTGGCCGATGACCACGGTCTGCCCTCCGGACGTTATGACCCCGAACGGCTGATGCGACGTCTGAGCCAGGCTACCGACGGCCGGTCACGCGGATTGCTTGAGATCGAACTGACCCGTACCTTCATCCAGTTCGCCAATGATCTGCAATCCGGCATCCTCGAGCCCGGCAAGATCGTCGAAGGCATCAAGCGCGACCTACCGCGTCGCGACCCGGATATGCTGCTGACACGGCTGACACAGGAAGATCCGCGCGCGGTCTTTCTTAGCCTTGTACCCAGCAGCCCTGAATATACCCGCCTGATGCGGGCAAAGCTGCGGTTGGAACACAAGATCAACCACGGCGGATGGGGGCCGACCGTTCCGGGCGGAAGCTTGCGCCCGGGCAACAGCGGCAACGCGGTTGTGGCGCTTCGCAACCGTCTGACGGCCATGGGCTACATGAAGCCGTCGCTCAGCATGACCTATGATGCCGAGATGGAGGCCGCGGTACGCGAGTTTCAGGAAGACCACGCCATCGAGGCGGACGGTATCGCCGGGAGCGGCACGTTGCGCGCCATCAACGTCGGCCCCGAAGAGCGGCTGAAGTCGATCATGGTCGCGATGGAGCGCGAGCGCTGGCTGAACCTGCCTGACGGGCGCGGCAAGCGGCACATCCTTGTCAATCTGGTGGATTTCCATGCCCAGATCATCGACGACGACAAGCTGACCTTTGAAACCCGTTCCGTGATCGGGGCGCAGGGACGCGATCGCCGCACGCCTGAATTTTCCGACGTGATGGAACTGGTGGTCATCAACCCGTATTGGTTCATTCCGCAGTCGATCATCCGAGGCGAATACCTGCCCGCCATCCGGTCCAATCCCTATGCGGCGGGCCACCTGGAAATCGTCGACTACCGCGGCCGCGTCGTCAGCCGCGAGACGGCCGCCGCCTATGCCAATTCAGGCAGTTTCCCCTTTACCATGCGGCAGCGTCCGGGGCCGAGCAATGCGCTGGGATCGGTCAAGTTCCTGTTTCCGAACAAGTACAACATCTATCTGCACGACACGCCGTCGCAGCACCTGTTCAAGCGAGAGGTGCGGACCTTCAGCCATGGTTGTATTCGTCTGGATGACCCGCATGAGTTCGCTTACGAACTGCTCAGCAAACAGGTCGATGACGCCGAGGCCTATTTCAAACGGATCCACCGTTCGGGTGAAAACACCCGGATCCCGCTGGAAGAGCCGGTGCCGGTGCACCTGATCTACCGCACCGCCTTTACCAAGGCGAAAGGCCAGATGAACTATCGCAATGATGTCTATGGCCGGGATGAGCTGCTGTGGCGGGCCTTGTCCAATGAGGGGGTGGCCCTGCGCGTCGGGCGCAGCTAAACCTCTCCCGGACAAAGCCTTGCCAAGTCCGGGAGATCCCATGACTTACACCATCGAAGAGATCGCGCGCGCCCTTGGCATGACTGCCGAGGGCGCTGTTTCATTGTCCGTCACCGGGTTGGCCGAACCGGCCGACGCCGGTCCGGACCAGCTTGCGCTGGCCGCCAAGCCCGAATTCCTCGACGCTCTGGGCGAAGGTCAGGCGCGTGCTGCGCTGGTGCCTGCCGGCACCGACTGGCGCGCGCTTGGGCTGGAGGCGGCGCTGATGGCGGAACGGCCACGTTTTGCCATGTCCGGCCTGACGGGCATGATGGATCCGGGGCAAGGCTATCCTGTTGGCGTGCACCCGCAATCTGCGGTGGATGGGTCGGCCGAACTGGGCGAAGGCGTCAGCGTCGGTCCTTTCACGGTGATCGAGGCCGGGGCGCGCATCGGTGCTGGCTCGGTGATCGGGCCCCAGTGTTATGTCGGGCGTGACACAGTGATCGGCGAGGATGCGATCCTGCATTCCGGCGTGCGGATCATGGCCGGGGTGGTCATCGGTCAACGCTTTATCGGGCAACCGGGCGCCATCATCGGGGGCGACGGATTTTCTTTTGTCACGCCGGAACTGTCCGGCGTTGAAAAAGCGCGTGCCTCGCTGGGCGAAGAAGGCAATGACAGCGCCCAGTCCTGGGCCCGTATCGCCAGCCTTGGGTCGGTTACCATCGGTGACGATGTCGAGGTCGGCGCCGGGTCGACAATCGACCGGGGCACGATCCGCGATACCCGCATCGGGGATGGCACCAAAATCGACAACCTCGTTCAGATTGGCCATAACGTGGTGATCGGGCGTGATTGCCTGCTATGCGGTCATGTCGGCATGGCAGGGTCGACCGTTGTGGGCGACAACGTGGTGCTGGGCGGCAAGGTTGGCGTGTCCGATAACCTGCGTATCGGCGACCGCGCGATCCTTGGCGGGGCCACCATCGTACTGACCAACGTGCCGGCCGGCCGGGTCATGCTGGGCTATCCGGCGATGAAGATGGAACAGCACGTTGAGGCCTACAAGGGCCTGCGTCGCCTGCCACGGCTGTTCCGCGACGTCGCAGACCTGAAGAAATCGGTTTCAAAGCTGATGGGAAATGACTAAGTGTCCGACAATTCTGGACAAGCGCGGGGCAAAGGGCATGACCGTCAAGGAACAGGTGGTTGAGATCATCGCAGAGCAGGCAATGCTCGATGTTTCGGACGTGACGATGGAAAGCACACCCGAGGACCTGGGGATCGACTCGCTGGGACTGGTGGAGGCGATCTTTGCCATCGAGGAACGTTTCGACATCTCCGTTCCCTTCAACGCCAACGATCCGTCGGAATCCGATTTCGACATTTCTTCGGTGGCGAAGATCGTCGAAGGCATCGAAAAGCTGATTGCCGAGCAGAAATCGTGAAGCGCGTCGTCATCACCGGCGCGGGCACGATCAACGCGCTGGGTCAGGACGTGCCCACGACGCTGGAGGCGATGCGCGAGGGCCGTTGCGGGATTTCCGAGCTGGAGTTTCGCGATGTCGAACGTCTGGCCATCCGCATCGGCGGCCAGGTCAAGGGGTTCGAGCCCGAAAGCGTCTTTAACCGGCAGCAACTGGCCCTGTATGACCGGTTCACGCAGTTCACGCTGTTGGCGGCCCGGCAGGCCATGGCACAATCCGGGCTGGATTTCAGCGGAGAGCTGGCGGATCGGTCGGGCGTGGTGCTGGGCACCTCGGGGGGCGGTCTGACGACGCAGGACGAAAATTACCGGGCCGTCTACGAGGAAGGCAAGAACCGGGTTCACCCATTCGTCGTGCCCAAGCTGATGAACAATGCGGCCACAAGCCATGTGTCGATGGAATTCAACCTGCGCGGGCCATCGTTCACCGTGGCGACGGCCTGCGCCAGTTCCAACCACGCGATGGGGCAGGCGTTCCAGATGATCCGTGCCGGCATGTGCACGGCGATGATCACCGGCGGCTCGGAATCCATGTTGTGCTTTGGCGGGATCAAGGCATGGGAAGGGTTGCGGGTCATGTCCAAGGACGCGTGCCGCCCGTTTTCCGCCACCCGCAACGGCATGGTGCAGGGCGAAGGTGCGGGGATCTTCGTTTTCGAGGAATACGAACACGCCAAGGCGCGCGGCGCCGAGATTCTGGGTGAAGTGCTGGGTTTTGCCATGAGTTCGGACGCGGCGGATATTGTCATGCCGTCCAAACAGGGCGCGGCGCGGGCGATCTCGGGGGCGCTGAAGGATGCCGGAGTGGCGCGGGACCGGGTCGGCTATATCAATGCGCATGGCACCGGGACGGCGGCCAACGACAAGACTGAATGCGCCGCGGTGGCGGATGTCTTTGGCACCCATGCAGACAACCTGATGATTTCATCCACCAAATCGATGCACGGCCACCTGATCGGGGGCACCGGCGCGGTGGAACTGCTTGCCTGCCTGATGGCGCTGAAGGACGGGGTGATCGCGCCGACCATCGGCTATGAGGAGCCGGACCCCGAATGCGCGCTGGACGTGGTGCCCAACGAGGCGCGCGAGGCTGAGGTGGACGTGGTTCTGTCGAACGCCTTTGCCTTTGGCGGGTTGAACGCGGTTCTGGTTCTGGGCCGGGCCTGAGGCTCTGACCTGAAGGAGCGCCTTGCGGCGCGCGGTTTGCCTCGGCCCGGGCCTGTGGCCCGCGCCTTGGTGCGGGGCGCTGCCCCGTCGCAGCGGTGCTGCGACTCCCCGGAGTATTGTCGCCAAGAAGAAACAGTGGGGCGGTGTCTGTTACAAAGGCTTCTTGGAAACGTCGCAAGATCGCAACGGCAATGTCGTGTCGGCTGGAGACTTAGGGCGGGTCCCCGTGCGGGGCTTTTTCCAACAATTTCCAGGTGACATGCCATGTCCAAAGCCCGTCTCCTCTTGCCGCGTCCCAGCCGTCGCGGTTTCCTTGCCGGTTCCACTGCATTTGCGGCCTCGCTGGCCATGCCCGCGATTTCGCGCGCGGGTGCGCGTCCGGTGTTTACGCATGGTGTCCAGTCCGGCGATGTCGATCTGTCCAGCGGCATGATCTGGACCCGCACGGATCGCCCGTCCCGGGTGATGATGGAAGTGTCGACCACGGAGAGCTTTGCCGATGCGCGCCGTCTGGCGCCGCTGAACGCGCTGCCCGAGAGCGATTTCGCCGTCAAGCGCCTGTTGACGGGGCTGGTCTCGGATCAGGAGGTTTTCTACCGGTTCACCGCTGCCGATCTGAACGATGTGAATGCCGTTTCCGAGCCGATCACCGGCCGGTTCCGTACGGCGCCCGGATCGCGCCGGTCGGTGCGTTTTGCATGGTCCGGGGATACCGCTGGTCAGGGCTGGGGCATCGATGACGAGGGGATGCTGACCTATGCCACCATGGCCGGTCATGAGCCTGATTTCTTCATCCATTCCGGCGACACGATCTATGCCGACGGTCCGATGAAGGACGAGGTCGAGAAAGATGGCGAGGTGATTTGGAAGAACACCACGCTGATCGAGGAAAAGCGCAAGGTGGCAGAGACGCTTGCCGAGTTCCGTGGCCAGTGGAAATACAACATGATGGACGCGCATTTGCAGGCGATGAATGCGCAACTGCCGACCTTTTTCCAGTGGGATGACCATGAGGTTGTGAACAACTGGTCGGCGTCCAAGGATCTGACCGCGGATGACCGCTATACCGAAAAATCGGTCGATGTGCTGGCGGCGCGGGCGGGGCGGGCCTTTCACGAGATGGCTCCGATCCGCTATACGCCCGCGGAACCCGGTCGCGTGTATCGCAAGATTTCTTACGGTCCCATGCTGGACGTGTTCTTTCTGGATCTGCGCAGCTATCGCGGGCCGAACTCGGACGGTATGCAATCCGACATGACGCCGGACAGCCGTGGTCTGGGGGCCGAACAGGTGGCCTGGCTGAAGCGGGAGCTGGCGCAATCCGATGCCACTTGGAAAGTGATCGCCTCGGATATGCCGATCGGTGTCATTGTCTGGGATCAGTGGGCCACGCAATCCGGTGTCGAAGCCATCGCAAACGGTGACGACGGCGATGCCAAGGGCCGTGAGTTGGAAATTGCGGACCTTCTGCGCTTTATCAAGACGGCGGGCGTCAAGAACACGGTCTGGCTGACCGCCGATGTGCATTACACGGCGGCGCATCATTATTCGCCCGACCGGGCGGCTTTTCAGGACTTTGAACCGTTCTGGGAATTCGTTTCGGGGCCGATCCACGCGGGCACTTTTGGCCCCAACGGTCTGGACATGACTTTTGGCCCCGAAGTGAAATTCGTAAAAGCGCCGACTGCCGAGCAGGGCGCGAACCTGCCGCCGTCGATGGGGCTACAGTTCTTTGGTCTCGTGGATATCGACGGTGCCACCGAGCAGATGAAAGTGCGCCTGATGGATCGCGCGGATGTCGAGCTTTGGTCGGTCACGCTGGACCCGGAACGCGCCTGACGCCAAGCTTCCTTTGGAAAGAAAACCGCGCCCCGGACATGGGGGCGCGGTGATTGTTAACCGGTGGCAGGGGCTTCGGGCAGAAGCCCGCAGAGGGTGGCTTTGCGGGTCAGTATCCGCGCCAGATCCAGCCGCCGCCGAAGATGCGTGAGCCCTCGGGCGCGTAGAAAACGCAGGCCTGCCCCGGGCTGACGCCCTCTTCGGCCACCAGCAATTCGATTTCGGCCTCGGTGTCCGAAATCGGGCGGATGACGGCCTCACGCGGGGGGCGGGTTGAGCGGACCTTGACCAGCAGTTCCCATTCGTCGCGGCTGGTGAAGGGATCGTCACCCAGCCAGTTGATTTCGCGCACGGGAATCTTGCGTGTGGCCAACATCTCTTTCGGGCCGACCACCACCTTGCGGTTCTCGACGTCCAGTTTCACCACGTAGAGCGGATCGGACAGGCCACCGATGCCAAGGCCGCGCCGCTGGCCGATGGTGTAATGGATGACGCCATTGTGTTCACCCAGAACGCGGCCGTCCGCATGGACGATCTCACCCGGTTCGGCAGCGCCGGGGCGCAGCTTTTCGATCACGGCGGCGTAGTTGCCGTCGGGAACAAAGCAGATGTCCTGACTGTCGGGCTTCATCGCCACGCTCAGACCATATTTCGCCGCCAGCGCGCGGGTTTCGTCCTTGGAGGGCAGGTGGCCCAGCGGGAAACGCAGGAAATCCAACTGCTCCGGTGTGGTCGAGAACAGGAAATAGCTTTGGTCGCGCGAGGCGTCTTCGGCCGAATGCAGCTCGGGGCCATGCGCGCCTTGTTTGCGCTGGATGTAATGGCCGGTGGCCATGCAATCGGCATCCAGATCCTTGGCGGTTTCCAGAAGGTCCTTGAACTTGACGCGTTCATTGCAGCGGATACAGGGCACCGGCGTTGCGCCGCCAAGGTAGCTGTCGGCGAATTCGTCGATCACCGCCTCGCGGAAGATGTTTTCATAGTCCAGAACGTAATGCGGGAATCCCATGGATTCCGCCACGCGGCGCGCATCGTGGATGTCGATTCCCGCGCAGCAGGCGCCTTTCTTGGCCAGCGCCGCGCCGTGGTCATAAAGCTGAAGGGTCACGCCGACCACATCATAGCCTTCTTCCTTCAGCATGGCGGCCACCACGGAACTGTCCACGCCGCCGGACATGGCGACGACGACACGGGTTTCGGACGGCGGTTTGGGCAGGCCCAGCGAATTCAGCGGGCGCGTGTCGAGCGGCATGACGTCTCTCCTTGGAATGCCGGGGAATATAGGAAAATCCGAAATACTCTCAAGGGGGCGTTTCAGTCGTCGTTAAGTGCCGCGTGGCTTTATGCCTTCCAACGCAGTTTTTGGAGTTGGCAGCATGTTTCTCAAGAAGATCGACGGTCCGCGCGCGGTCAGGCTTCCCGATGGCAGCACGATGACCCGCGCCGATCTGCCTCCGAAGGAAACCCGCCGGTGGGTGGCTTCTCGCAAGGCGGCGGTGGTCAAGGCGGTGACATTCGGGCTCTTGACCCATGATCAGGCCAAGGACCGCTACAGCCTGAGTGACGAGGAACTGCTGGAGTGGGTCAAGGCCGCGACGCAACACGGTGAGGACGCCTTGAAGGTCACCCGGGTGCAAAAATATCGTCAACCATGAGTTGAAATCTTAAAGCGGGCAGTTATGGTAAGGGGGCGTTAACCTTTTTCGCGCAACTTGAGTTCAACCCGAAGACATTGCCTGGAGACAGCACATGCGCATCCTGTTGGTTGAAGATGATCCGACCACGTCGAAAAGCATCGAGTTGATGCTGAGCCACGCGAACCTCAACGTCTATTCCACCGACATGGGCGAAGAAGGGATCGATCTGGCAAAGCTCTACGATTACGACCTTATTTTGCTGGATCTCAACCTGCCGGACATGAACGGACACGAGGTTCTGCGGCAGTTGCGCGTGGCACGGATCGACACGCCGATCCTGATCCTGACCGGCGAGGATGACACCCAGTCCAAGATCAAGGGTTTCGGCTTTGGCGCGGACGACTACATGACCAAGCCTTTCCACCGCGATGAACTGGTGGCGCGCATCCACGCGATCATTCGGCGGTCCAAGGGGCACTCGCAGTCGATCATTCGAACCGGCAAGATCTCGGTCAACCTTGACGCGAAAACGGTGGAGGTGGCCAGCAAGCCGGTGCACCTGACCGGCAAGGAATACCAGATGCTGGAACTGCTGTCTTTGCGCAAGGGAACGACCTTGACCAAAGAGATGTTCCTCAATCATCTGTACGGCGGTATGGACGAACCGGAACTGAAGATCATCGACGTCTTTATCTGCAAGTTGCGCAAAAAGCTGTCCGAGGCGACGGGCGATGACAATTACATCGAAACGGTCTGGGGCCGCGGCTATGTGCTGCGCGATCCAGAACCCAGTCAGGATGAGCCCAAGGCCATCGCCGCAAACGGCTGAACGCTGGACCTTGCCACGCGGCGCGCCTATCACTCTGACAAGTGAAACGCGGGGGCGGGCATGGGCGGAACACCGTTCAACGAAAAACAGGTCGACACACTGACCGAGTCTGAGGCGCGAGAGGAACTCGCGTCTCTTTCTGCGATTCTGGCAGAGGCAAACCAAGCCTATCACAGGGAAGACGCGCCCGAGATTTCGGACGCCGAGTATGATCGGCTCAAACGTCGCAACGCTGAGATCGAGGCGCGTTTTCCCGAATTGAAACGTGCCGACAGCCCGACTGAACAGGTCGGCGCCGCGCCGGCCGAAGGCTTTTCGAAGGTTCGTCACAGCGTCCGGATGATGTCGCTGGCCAACGCGTTTGAAGACAGTGACATCACGGATTTCGACAGTTCGATCCGGCGCTACCTTGGTCTTGGGGCCACGGATCCGCTCAACTATACCGCCGAACCGAAAATCGACGGGCTGTCGCTGTCGCTTCGGTATGAAAAGGGCAAATTGGTGCAGGCGGCGACACGCGGTGACGGGGCAGAGGGCGAAAACGTCACCGCCAACGCGCTGACAATCGCCGATGTTCCGCAGAACTTGTCCGATGTGCCTGACGTTCTTGAGGTGCGCGGCGAAGTCTACATGAGCCACGCGGATTTCGAGGCGCTGAACCAGCGGCAGACGGAACGGGGCGGCAAGATCTTTGCCAACCCCCGCAACGCTGCCGCAGGATCCCTGCGCCAACTGGACGCCGAAATCACCCGAGCCCGCCCGCTGCGGTTCTTTGCCTATTCCTGGGGGGAACTGTCCGAACCGCTGGCCGACACCCAGATCGCCGCGATCGAACGCTTTGCCGCGCTGGGGTTCCAGACCAACCCGCTGACCCGGCTTTGTGATGGACCGGCGGAAATGCTGGCACATTACGCTGAAATCGAAGAGCAGCGCGCCACGCTTGGCTATGACATCGACGGCGTGGTCTACAAGGTTAATGACCTGTCTTTGCAAGAGCGGTTGGGTTTCCGGTCAACCACGCCGCGATGGGCAATCGCCCACAAGTTTCCCGCCGAACTGGCATGGACCCGGCTGGAGGCCATCGACATTCAGGTCGGACGGACGGGGGCCTTGTCGCCGGTGGCCCGCCTGACGCCCGTGACGGTTGGTGGCGTTGTCGTGTCGAACGCGACACTGCACAACGAGGATTATATTGCGGGCCGCGACAGCAGCGGCAACCCGATCCGGGATGGCAAGGACATTCGCATCGGCGATTGGGTGCAGGTCTACCGCGCCGGAGACGTGATCCCCAAGGTGGCGGATGTGGATCTGTCCAAACGCCCGGAAGATGCCCAGCCCTACCAGTTTCCGACCTCCTGCCCGGAATGTGACAGTGCCGCGATGCGCGAGGAGGGCGACTCGGTCCGGCGGTGTACGGGCGGCTTGATCTGCCCCGCGCAGGCCGTTGAAAAGCTGAAGCATTTTGTGTCGCGCGGTGCCTTCGACATCGAGGGACTTGGTGCCAAACAAGTCGAGATGTTCTTTCACGACGAAGTTCTGCCGATCCGCGAACCGGCCGAGATCTTTACGCTTGAAACCCGGGATGCCGGGGCATTGGCGCGATTGAAGAACCGCGACGGCTGGGGTGAAAAATCCGCGACCAACCTGTTTGCGGCCATTCAGACCCGGCGTGACATTGCCTTGGAACGCCTGATCTTTGCGCTTGGCATCCGCCACGTCGGAGAGGCCGCGGCCCGCGACCTGGCGTTGCATTTCGGATCGTGGGAAGCCCTGGCGCGCACCGTCGACGCAGCACGGCCGGCGGCCCTTGCCCATCGCGCGGCGGATGAAGCGGAACGCGCCGAGCGGACCAGATCAGCCGAAGAAAGCCGCCGTGCCCGCATCAAGGAAACACGCGACGCGGCGATGGCGGAGTTGGACATTCCGGCAGAAGCGCATGAAGCCTGGGGGGAACTGACCGGGATCGACGGCATTGGCGCGGTTTTGGTTCTGTCCCTGTCGGACGCATTGGCCAACCCGCAAGAGCGGGCCTCGATCGATCGGTTGACGGCGCATTTGCGGGTCAGCGCGCCCGAACGTCCTGCCACCGAAGGGTCGCCCGTTGCGGGCAAGACCGTGGTCTTTACCGGCAGCCTCGAAAAGATGACCCGCGCCGAAGCCAAGGCGCGGGCCGAGGCGCTGGGGGCCAAGGTGTCCGGGTCGGTGTCGAAAAAGACCGATATCGTTGTCGCCGGTCCGGGCGCGGGCAGCAAGGAAACCAAGGCGCGTGAACTGGGGTTGACCGTTCTGGATGAGGATGGCTGGCTGGAGTTGATCGGCGCATGACCGGACGGCCCGAGCCACTCTGGCCGCTGTTTGCGGATCTTACCGGGCTGGACGGGATCGGCCCCAAATCCGCGCAGGCCTTGGCCGGGGCGGGGATCGAAACGCCACGCGATCTGCTGTTTACTCTGCCGTATTCGGGGATCGACAGGCGGTTGCGCGATAGCGTGATCGAAGCGGAACTGCCGGGCGTGGCCACGGTCGAGGCTTTGATCGGACGCCATCGGCCCGCCACGCGCAAGGGCGGGGCCTACCGGATCGAGGCCGATGATGCGCGAACCCGCTTTCAGGTTGTGTTCTTTCGCGGCGGAGGTGACTATCTCCAGCGCGCTTTGCCGACAGGTCAAAGGCGCATTCTGTCTGGACGGGTCGAACTGTTCGACGGTGTCCCGCAGATGGTTCACCCCGATCACATGTTGAACCCCGATGAGGCGGATCAGCTTCCGGGGTTCGAACCGGTTTATCCGCTGACCGGCAATATCACGCAAAAGCTGATGTCGCGGGCCATGGCGGATGCGCTGTCCCGGATCCCGGACCTGCCGGAATGGATTGATACGGTTCAAAAATCTTCGGAGGCTTGGCCGGATTGGAACGAGGCGCTGCGTCTGGTTCACGCTCCGACCGGGGTGCAGGATCTGTCGCCGACGGCACCGGCGCGGGTTCGGCTGGCCTATGACGAACTGATGGCACATCAGCTGACATTGGCTTTGGCGCGGGCCAACCGGCGGCGTGCGTCAGGGTTTGTCACGCGGGGCGACGGGCGCTTGCGGGACCGTGTGCTGGCCGCCTTGCCTTATGCGCCGACCGGGGCGCAAAAGCTGGCGATTACGGAAATCGCCGAGGATATGGCCAAGCCGCAGCGCATGAACCGGCTGTTGCAGGGCGACGTGGGCGCGGGCAAGACGCTGGTCGCCTTCATGGCGCTGTTGACGGCGGTGGAGGCGGGCGGGCAGGGCGTCATGATGGCCCCGACCGAAATTCTCGCGCGGCAGCATCTGGAAGGGTTGCAGCCCTTGGCCGAAAGCGCGGGCGTTGTGCTGGAACTGTTGACGGGACGCGACAAGGGCGCAGAGCGCAAGGCCAAGCTGGCGGCGCTTGCGCGGGGGGATATCCAGATCCTCGTCGGCACCCATGCGGTGTTTCAGGCGGACGTGGCTTTTGCGGATTTGCGCCTGGCCATCGTCGATGAACAACATCGCTTTGGCGTTCGTCAGCGCATGGAGTTGGGCAAGAAGGGCGCCGCCGCGGATGTGCTGGTCATGACAGCCACGCCGATCCCGCGCAGCCTTGCGCTGGCGCAATATGGCGACATGGACGTTTCGGTGCTGGATGAAAAACCGCCGGGCCGCAAACCGATCAAGACGGCGCTTCTGTCCAATGAACGGATCGAAGAGGTGGTCGATCACCTGCGCCGCGCCATCGCGGAAGGGCGGCAGGCCTATTGGGTCTGCCCGCTGGTCGAGGAAAGCGAAAGCTCGGATCTGGTTGCCGCCGAAGCCCGGTTCCAACATCTGCGCGCGGCCCTTGGCGAAGGCGTTGTCGGGCTGGTCCATGGACAGTTGCCGCCCTCCGAGAAAGACGCCGCCATGGCGCGCTTTGTGGCCGGGGAAACCTCGGTTCTTGTGGCGACCACGGTGATCGAGGTTGGCGTCAACGTGCCCAATGCCTCGATCATGGTGATCGAGCGGGCGGAAAGCTTTGGTCTTGCACAGTTGCACCAGTTGCGAGGGCGGGTCGGCCGAGGCGAAGCGGCCTCGACCTGTTTGCTGATGTACCAGCCGCCGCTGTCGGAAACCGGGATGAAGCGGCTGACCACCCTGCGTGAGACCGAAGACGGGTTCCGCATTGCCGAGGTGGATCTGGAAATGCGCGGTGCCGGTGACCTGATCGGGCTGGCGCAGTCGGGGCTGCCCAAGTTCCGTGTTGCCGATCTGGAACGTCAGGCGGGCTTGATGGCCGTGGCGCAAACGGATGCGCGCCGCCTGCTGGCCGAGGATCCTGACCTGACCGGTCCGCGCGGGCAGGCGGCCAGGCTGCTGCTGTGGCTGATGCGGCAGGACGAGGCGATCCGCCTTATCGGCGTCGGCTGATCCATCCCTGTTCCGGTGCATCGTCCGGGGGCACACAAGAGGTGGCGACCAAGGCAGCGCGCGCTTGGTTTCCAGCCTGTTTACCGCTTGAGCTCAATTTGTTCTCAAATGTTCTCATTAAGTTCTTTACACGACGTTAAGAATATGAGAACAAAGGGTCAACAAACGGAACATTGGAGCAGCGCCATGATCGATACCGTCAAGACCGCCCTTCAGCGCCAGCACGCCACGCTGTGGCAGGATACGCTGGGCGCCATGTCCTTGGTGGTGATCTTCTTCGGGGCGTTGCACCTGCCATCCGTTCTCTGAGTTTTCCGGTTTCTGCCTGCGTGTCTGTAGCCCGGGGTCTTTGCACATCTCCTGTCCCGATGTGCCACCTGTCCCCAAGTCGGTTTGCCTGCCTGTGACCGATCACACCCCCGGGTCTATGGAGCGACACGCCCCTTGCCGCCGCCCTCCCTGTCCCGGAGAGCGGCGGCTTTTTTATGGGCCGCTCAGAACTTGTAGGCGAGGCGCAGGCCGCCCCAATGGCGACCGCGGACGGTGATCGGGGCAGACAGATCTTTCATCATAACAAAGGTTTCACCGCCCATGTCGCGTCGATAGACCTGCAAAAGGAACGGCTTGGTGCTGCGCCCGGCTTTCAACCCGACACGGTCATCGAACATGCGTCGATTGCGGCAGTGGGCGGCGTTCCAGACCGGATCCTGTCCCTGCGGGTGCGAAAACTGGCGGTTATGGGTTGGCAGATAACCATTCTGATCCACGGCTGCGCAAAAGACGATCCGTGTGTCCTGTTGCAGAACCGGGTCCTGGATGGGCGGCAGGATTTCATCTGTCAGACGGGTGAACGGGGCCAGCACCTGTTCCGGATCTGTGCCCGGGATGGGGCGATACTGGCGCGCGAACAGGTCGCTTTCGGTAATGCGCCCCTTGTCCAGTGCCCGGGTCATGGCCTGCGCCACCTGTCCGGCCAGATCCTGCACCAGCGTGATCATAGCGCCGTCCGCGCCGTTGCCACCAAGCGCCACAGCGTGTTGCAGGATCTCTTCCGAGGTGTCGATCAGGCTGAAACAGCGGCGCGAAGCCTCATCCACGCCGGCGGCCACCTTGGTGACAGAGGCTGAGATGCGGTCGACACCGGCGCGGGTGCTGTCCACTGCTGCGCGTGCCTGTTCTGCCTCTGTCGACAGTCCCTGAGCCCCGTCCCGCAGCGTGCCGATACCTTGCTGGATGTCGGCCAGCGCATGATCGGTTTCACCGGCCTGCGACAAGACGCTGTCGGCCTGTTGCGCCGTTGTCCGCGCCTCATTGTGCAGGCGCGACATCCACTCGGAAAGACGCGCCACCGTTTCATCGATCTTCTGCGCCGCATCTGCGGTCTTCTGACTGAGATCCTTGACGGATTCCGCAACGATGGCAAAACCTTTGCCAGCCTGCCCGGCGCGCGCGGCCTCGATCTTGGCGTTGACGGCAAGGATGTGAACCTGCCAGGCGATGTCCGAAATCAGCGTGTTCGAGCTTTGGACCGCGTTCAGCATCTCCTCGACCTCGGCGCTGCCTGCGTGGACAGAACGGACCCACTCCGCAAGAACTTGTGAGTTCTGGCCGCTTTCTCCGATCATGCGCACCGAAGATTGGACCCGGCCAAGTGTTTCGTCCGCCGTGCCCGCCATCTGGTCCACGGCTTGCAACATGCGTGCGCTGACTTCGGCAAGGGTCGCCGTCTGTTGGCCCGCGTCTGACAGTTCAGACAGTTGCTGTTGGCACCGGTTGTCCAGATCCTGAAGAAAGCCGCCGATGTCCACGGTTTCGCGGCCAAGCCCGCTGGCGGCCTCGGTCAACTGGGCAAGTTCCTGTGTCTGGTCAGGTGTGGTCAGATTCTGGGGGTGCTGCATGGCGTGCCTCTGTTTTCTGCCTGCCTACGGCAGGAAGACCAACAGAGGGTTAAGCCGAATGCGTTTCCCGGGCTTCCTGAACGGCTTCGCTGGCCGCATCCAGCGCCAACATGATCGAAGCATGGCGGTTCTTGTAGGCCGCCGCCGGGCGCAGGACTTCGAGCCCGTCAAAGGGGGCGGGCGGCGTGGGGCCGTCTTCCTTGAGCATGGCACGCAGCGCATCGCGCGCGGCGAGGATTTCCTCGGCGCTGCGGCCGACGATGGCCGACCCGACAACCGATGCCGCTGCTTGACCGAGGGCGCAGGCCTTTACGTCCTGACCAAAGGCAGAAACCTTGCCGTCCTGCATGCTCAGGTCCACGGTCACGGTCGACCCGCACAGCGGCGACCGCTTCTTGACGCTGACTTGCGGATCGTCAAGCCGCTGGTTGTTCGGAATATCCGCCGCCAGTTCGAGGATGCGACCGGAATAGAGTTTGATCAGGTCGGTTTCGCCGCTCATGGCTTTCTCCTGCTTCGGGTCTCCCATACATAGGCGGCGAGTCCCCCGATGCAAAAGGTTTTTCCCATGGCTTTTGATCCCTCTACACTAAAGTACGACGACAGCGGGCTGATCCCCTGCATTGCCCAGGACGCCGATGGCGGCGAGGTGCTGATGATGGCGTGGATGAATGCCGAATCTGTGGCCAAGACGCTGGAAACCGGGCGTGTCACCTATTGGTCGCGGTCCCGGCAGGCCTTTTGGATCAAGGGCGAAACCTCGGGGCATGTCCAGGAACTGGTGGATTTCCGGGTCGATTGTGACCGGGATTGCCTCTTGGCGCTGGTGCGTCAGACCGGTCCGGCCTGCCACACCAATCGGCGGTCCTGTTTTTACACGGCCGTGCGCGATGGCGAGGAAGTCGAGCTGATGAAGCCGATGGAATAAAGTTAAAGCAATAGCTTACAAGCCGACTTTCGTGCGAATATCGGAGGGTGACAGCCCCTCGGCGCGGTAGGTGGCAATGGATCGGGCGTCGTCGCGTTTGGCTAGGCGACGCCCGGTTTCGTCCCGGATCAGGCGGTGATGCAAGTAGGTCGGGGTCGGCAACCCAAGCAGTGCCTGCAACAGGACGTGGATCGCCGTGGCGTCGGCAAGATCCTGTCCACGGATCACATCGGTGATCCCCTGTGCGGCATCGTCCAGCACGACCGACAGGTGGTACGATCCAAGAAAATCCTTTCTGGACAGAACGATATCGCCAATATTTAAAGTCATGTGACGGGCAGGGGGCGCGATGGTCTGTCCCGGTCGGGTGCCTGCCGGGCCTGTTTCGCAATAGCGCAAAGACGCCCCGTTCAGGCTGGCAAGGGCGGCCTCCATGTCCAGCCGCAGAGCGGTGCCTTCGGGCGGTTGTGCGGTGTTTCGCGGATAGCGGTGACGGCAGGTGCCGGGATAGATCAGTCCGTCCGGTCCATGCATCGGCTCTGCGCCTTCCTGGGGGGCCGAAACGGCGGCGGCAATATCCCGGCGCGTGCAGGTGCAAGCATAGAGCAGGCCGCGTGCCCAGAGGTCGTGCAACCCTTCACGATAGGCCGCTTGCCTGTCCGATTGACGCATCGGCGGCGCGTCCCATGTCACACCCAGCCATGTCAGGTCATCGTAGATCTGCTGCTCCCAAGCGGGACGAGAGCGGGTGTGGTCAATGTCTTCGATCCGAAGCAGAAAGCGTCCATTGGCCTGACGCGTCATATCATGCGCCAACAGCGCAGAATAGGCGTGCCCCAAATGCAGCGGACCGGTTGGGGACGGTGCAAAGCGGGTGGTGAATGTCACAATTTTTCAAGAACGTAGACGGTGGACTTCATGTCAAGTCCGGGCAGGTGATCGCCATGTTCCCGGAACAGTTCGCGAAACCGGCCCTCGGCCAGTACCGTGTCGACACAGCCTTGAAACTGCGGATCTTCCAATGTGTGATCATTGAAGGAAAACACGCATTTCTCACCCGTGTCCAAAGCATCGAAAATCCGCTGGAGCGCAGAGAGAGGCGCGGCACCCAGCCCGATCACACCGATTGCGGCAATCGCAGCGTAGCCACCCGGCACCGGCTGATCCGGGTCGATGGCGGTGAGTTTCCGGTAGATGTTCTTTTCGCCGGCTTTTTCCAGCATGCCCGGCGACAGGTCCACACCGTCAATGGTGGTGAAACCGGCCAATCGCAGCGCCAGTCCAGACAAGCCCGTGCCGCAGCCAAAATCGAGTATCGGCGCGTCCGGGTTGGTCACGAAGGCATGAAGCGCCGCCGCGCATCGGCCCGGCGTCGCATAGCCCTCTGCCTCGACCGATGCCTCGTAGGTTTTGGCCCAGTCGTCATATAGCGCGCGAGTCTCTGCCTCGTTCCGCGCCTTGTAGACCTTGTCGAAATGATCGTCGCTCATACCGTCAGGGTTCTACTCCGCCGCCTGTTCGTCAAGGCCTTGTTCGGCCAGCCACGCGCCCCAGACCTCTTTCGCGCGGTCTGTATATCCTTTGTAACGTTCCCGGCGGCCCTTGCGTCCTCCGCGAAGCCCTTCCAGCGGGCGGAACAGGCCAAAGTTAACGTTCATCGGTTGAAAGGTCTTGGCTTCGGCGCCACCGGTGATGTGGTGGATCAGGGCGCCATGGGCGCTGTCCTGCGGAACCTCGGGCATCGGTTTGCCAAGGATTTCGGCCGCAGCCATGCGCCCGGCCAGCAGGCCCATTGCCGCGGATTCCACGTAACCCTCGACACCGGTGACCTGTCCGGCGAAGCGAATATTGGGCTTGGAGCGCAGACGCATCTGGTTGTCCAGCAACGTCGGGCTGTTCAGGAACGTATTGCGGTGGATGCCGCCAAGACGCGCAAAGCTGGCATTTTCCAGACCGGGAATCATTTTGAAAACAGAGGCTTGCGCGCCATACTTCATCTTTGTCTGAAAGCCGACGATATTGTATAGCGTCCCCAGGGCATTGTCCCGGCGCAGCTGGACCACGGCGTAGGGTTTTTCCTCGGGTTTATGCGCATTTGTCAGGCCAATCGGTTTCATCGGACCGTGGCGCAGGGTCTCACGGCCGCGTTCCGCCATCACTTCGATAGGCAGGCAGCCATCGAAATAGCCCGCGGTTTCACCCTCGTGGAATTCCGTCTTGTCGGCGGCCAGAAGCGCGTCGATGAATGCCTCGTACTGGTCCCTTGTCATCGGACAGTTAAGATAGGCTTTCTGCTCTTCTTCGGTCTCGCCCTTGTCATAGCGCGATTGCCGCCAGGCGACGGACATGTCGATGCTTTCGGCATAGACAATGGGCGCGATGGCATCGAAAAAGGCCAACCGGTCCGAACCGGTCTCGCGCTGGATTGCGTCGCCAAGGGCGGGAGAGGTCAGCGGCCCGGTGGCAAAAATCCACTGCCCCTCGTCCGGCAGGTCGGTCACCTCGTCGTATGAAATCTGGATGGAGGGATGCGCCCGCAGCTTTGCGGTCACCGCCTCTGCAAATCCTTCTCGATCCACGGCCAACGCGCCGCCCGCGGGCAGGCGCTTGTCATAGGCCGTCGACATGATCAGCCCACCGGCTTGCAACATCTCCCAATGCAGCAACCCAACCGCGTTCTGTTCGGAATCGTCCGAGCGGAACGAGTTGGAGCAGACCATTTCCCCAAGGTTTCCAGTCTGATGCGCAAAGGTTTTCACCTTTGGGCGCATCTCGTGCAGGACCACCTCGACACCCAAGTTGGCAGCCTGCCAGGCCGCTTCGGACCCGGCCATGCCGCCGCCGACGATATGCAATTTCTCTGTCATGGCGCGCATCTAGGCCATGGCAGGCGTTCTGCCAAGGCCCCTTGGTGGTTTCCGCTTGTCGTCAGCCTAGGCCAAAGGCAACCGGTCAGGCAACGATGCGGGGCTTAGCCCTTGGGTGCCCAGTCCGGCGGGCGCTTTTCAAGGAAGGCCGAGATCCCTTCGTCGGTGTCGCGCCAGAGCATGTTTTCCACCATGACTTGGCCGGTGTAGGCATAGGCTTCGTCCAGCCCCATGGTCATCTGTTCGTAAAAGGCGGATTTGCCGATCTTGACCGCCGCCGTCAGCTTGCCTGCCAGCGTGTCAGCCAGTTCCTGCGTGGTGGTCGCCAGGTGTTCCGCCGCAACAACCTTGTTGATCAAACCGGCGCTCTCGGCCTCCTGGGCAGACAGGAAACGGCCGGTCGTCAGCATTTCGAAGGCTTTCTTGCGGTGCACATTGCGCGACAGGGCCACCATCGGGGTCGAACAGAACAAGCCGATATTCACCCCGTTCACCCCAAATCGCGTGCCTTCGGCAGCCACGGCCAGATCGCAAGAGGCAACCATCTGGCACCCGGCAGCCGTGGCGATTCCATGGACCTGCGCGATCACTGGCTGGGGCAGGCGGGTCAGGCCGGTCATGACCTTGGCACAGCGTCCAAAAAGGTCCGTGAAATAGGCCTTGCCGCCATCCTCGGCCTGCCGTCCGGCCTGCATTTGTTTCAGGTCGTGCCCCGCGCAAAAAGCCTTGCCGGCACCGGAAATCACCACCACGCGCGTGTCCCGATCCTCCGCCAGCGCGTCGATCTGGCCCTGTAGCGCGGCCAGCATCTCGTCCGAGAGGGCATTCAGCCGGTCCGGAGAGTTCATGTGCAGATATGCGATGCCACCGGCGTCGCGACGTTCCAGGATTTCCATCTTGTCCTCCGTGTTTGGGGCAGCTTAGGTGCGCCCAGCCAAGGAGGAAAGACCGTGCCGCTGAAGATCCCGCATGAAGAGATGATGCCCTACCTCGACGAGGTGTTTCCCGAGGTGAAGGGGGTCTTTGGTATCGACCGCCTCGACGAAGATCTGCTGGTGATGCGGCTGTTGCAGAATGACCGGTACCTGCGCCCGGGGGGCACGGTATCCGGCCCCGCGATGTTCAGCCTCGCGGATGTGTCGGCCTATGTGGCCGTTCTGGCGCGGATCGGACGCGAGGCGCTGACCGTCACCACCCATTGCTCGATCGATTTCATGCGCAAACCGCCTGCCGGTGTCGACGTGATCGCGGAAACGCGGGTGCTGAAACTGGGCCGCAGCCTTGCGGTGCTGGATGTGCTGCTGTTCTCCGAAGGCGATCCAAAGCCGCTGGCCCATGCCTCGCTCACCTATTCGATCCCGCCCAAGCGCTAACGAAAGACCGGCGCGCGTTTCTGTATGCGCGCCATAACGGCCTCGATCTGGTTTGGCTGACCGATGACCTCGGCCTGCAACACGGCCTCCAGCCGCAGCGCATCGGCGCGGTCCATCTGCCATGTCTCGTTGATCAGCCGTTTGTTCCGACGCATGGCATCGGGGTTGTTCCCGGCCATCGCCGCCGCCAGGCTGCGCGCCTCGGCCAGTGGATCGTCGCAAACCCGCGTAACCAGACCCAGCCGGGCGGCTTCGTCCGCCTCGACGATTCGCCCGGTAAAGATCAATTCCTTCGCCAGATCCGCACGCATGAGCCGGGGCAGGGTGGCGGTAATCCCCATGTCGGGGATCAGGCCCCAGGCAATCTCCATCACGGACATGCGGGCATCACGCGCTGCCAGCCGGATGTCGGCCCCAAGCGCAATCTGCAACCCCGCGCCATAGGCAACGCCGTGAAGGGCGGCGATGACCGGAACCTCCAACTCCTGCCAGACGATACACGGCTTCTGAAAGAAATTGGCCGCTTCCCCGTCGGGAACCTCAAGGATCTGCGCGACCAGCGCCTGCATGTCACGCTCGGCGGTAAACAGGCCCGTGTCGATCCCGGAACAAAAATGCGCACCCTCGCCCCGCAGGATCACCGCGCGCAAACCCTCGGCCTGTTTCAGCTTCTCACCGGCGCGTGCCAGCCCTTCGAACACCGACATGTCCACGGCATTGTGCTTGTCGGGACGGTTCAGAACGACCTCCGCGATGCCATCCGCCTCGAAAATGTTCACTGTGTCCAACATGCCTGCCCTCCCGAATTCCACTCTGGAACGATAGCGGGAGGGGCCATGGCGCGGAAACCCGTGACGTCACGTGCCCAGAGGGCGCCACCGTCCCGGTCCGGCACAACACCGGCACAACATCGGCACAACAACGCCACGCAAGGATCGCCGTTTCTTCTGTCCTCAAATATCCCGGGGGTGAATTGGCCGTATGGCCAAGAGGGGGCAGCGCCCCCCGCTATGGCATGAGTTTCAGCACATAGCCCGGCAGGGCAAAGGCGGCCTTGTGAACCTCCGGGGTGTAATAATCGGGCGCAAGGCGGGATGCGGCAAACCGGGCCTGAAGATCCGGCAGCGACACCTGACGCGCCTCGCTATCGGTGCCCCAGCCAAAGGCCATGGGGCCGCCGGCATATGTGGGGACGGTGGCCATGTAACAGCTGGCATCGGCGAACAGCGCCTTGAAGGCACGCATGGTGTTGGTCAGCTCGTCGCCCTGCATGAAGGGCACGCCGTTCTGGGTGACCAGGATGCCGCCGGGGGTCAGCGCGCGCTTGGCGTGACCATAGAATGTATCGGTGAACAACACTTCACCCGGCCCGATCGGATCGGTGCTGTCGACAATGATGACATCATAGCCGCCCTGTGTGGTCTTCATGAACTCTGCGCCATCGGCGATCACCAGCTCCAGCCGCGGATCGTCAAAGGCGCCCTGGCTGAGCATCGGCAGGTATTCCTTGGAGAATTCCACCACACCGGCGTCGATTTCCACCATGGTGACATGATTCACACTGCTGTGCTTCAGGACTTCGCGGGCCATGCCGCCATCGCCGCCGCCGACGATGCAGACGCGCCGCGCCGCGCCGTGGGCAAGGATCGGCACATGTGTCAGCATCTCGTGATAGATGAAATTGTCGCCTTCGGTGGTCTGGATCACGTCGTCCAGCGTCAGGATGCGGCCAAAGCTGCCGTTTTCGAAAACGCGCAGGCGCTGGTGGTCGGTTTCGCTGTCATACAGCAGCTTGTCGACGGTAAAGCCCTGCGCATAGTGGCGGTGCAGCTGTTCGCGCATCCATTCGGGGTGATCGGTCATGCGGGTCTCCTGCCTCTGGTCGCCGCGCAGGATAGGGGGCGCGGCGGGTATCTCAACTCTGGACATGAAAAAGGGCGGCCGGGCCGCCCTTTGGTTGACGTGGTGCGGGCGGACCTTGTTCAGGCCGCAACGCCAGCCTCGGACACGACGCCTTCGCCGCGCAACAGTTCCTTGACGCGCACGTCCGAAGTGGCAAATGCGCGTCCCAGCACATCGACCGCTTTCCACGGTTGCGCATCGCCGCACATGAATACGTCAAAGGCTCCATAGCCGATTTCCGGCCATGTGTGGACCGAGATGTGGCTTTCGGCCAGCACGGCCACGCCGCTCACGCCCTGCGGGCTGAACTTGTGCGTGTGGATATGCAGCAGCGTCGCGCCGCAGGTGTCGACGCAATCGCGAAAGGCCTGTTGAATGCGGGCTTCGTCGTCCAGCCCCTTGCCGTTGACCACTTCGATGATCAGATGCGTTCCGGCAAAGACATTGCCGTCGCGGCGGATGAAATGGTCCTCGCGGTCTTCGTCAAAGACGTCGCGCGGCGAAACGGACTCATTTGCAGGGGTCAGACCCCGGGTGGTGTCTTCCTCATGGGCGCCTGTCTCCAGACCGTACCCCAGTTGGAAGAGGTTTACGTCTTTCATGACGTGCCTCCTTCAATCCAGCAGTGCGTTCCAGTCGGTCCCTTAGCGCCCCCCAGAGACACATAAGCCCAGCGATGGGCTGGGCGTCCGGGTTGGGATCGGTTCCGAAAGTGAGGCCCACCTAAGAGCCCGGCCCGAGTCGTTCAAGGGCTTTCTTGCTGCATGCGCGAAAAACCTGTGATCCCGGCACTATGGCGCCGCACCGGCCCCCCAGGCCAACCCGAAAGCGATGATCGCAAGGCTGGCCGCAGCGGCGTAACCGGTCAGCTTCCAGCGGCAGAACGGGCGTTCGCCAAAGGTGCGCCCATCCAGCCCCGAGACCACAACCTTCATCGGTTTGTCGTCCCAGCGATAGTGCAGGATCCAGACCGGCAGCAGGATCCGTCGGTAACGGATGCCGCTGGTGTCGGCGTTGAAGCCGATGTTCGATACGCCGCTCTTGTTGATGTGTCGTTTGATGCGGTTGCGGATCAGCAGTTTCTTGTCGGCGGCATTGGCGGCCAGCCCATCGGCGACGCTTTGGTGGTGGCGTTCGGCGGCAAAACCGGCAAGGTATCCGGCCCGATAGGGGCGCAGGCGGCGCGGGTCGAAATGATGCAGGATGCCATCGCGGATCAGCGGGGTCACATGCGGGCTTGCCGGCATCAAGAGATCGTCGAATTCGACGGTCATCTTGCCCTTGGTCTTGCGCCTGCGTTTGTTCTTGCCGCTGCCTTCGGTATAGCTGGCCCAGTAGTCCACGACCTCGGTGCTGTCGAAGGTCCAGAACGGCGCATAGAGCCCGGCCACGCGGCCCTTGGCCACCACATCCGCCAACCCGCGCGGCGCGGCCAGCCGTCCGCGTATCCATTTCAGCGCATGGGCCTGCGCGTCCTTTTCCGGCACCCGGAACGGGATCAGAGCTGTCGTGCGATAGCCGGTGTCGGCCGAGGACAGCACCACGGCGCCATCGCAATAAGGGCAGCGATCCGAAAGCGCCGCACCGGTAAAGACCACTTCGCCGCCGCAGGTTTCGCACCGATGGGCGCGGCTGTCGGGCAGGACCGGGGGCAGGGTTTCTTCGGTGTCTTCGTGATAGTCGGTCTCGGCGCTGGCGGCGCTGTCCCATGGCGTTTCAAGGCTGCGCGTGGTGCCGCAACTGGTGCATTGGAGGGATTGAACACCGGGGTCGTAAAGGCATTGGCCGCCGCAGGCCGGGCAGCTCAGCTCGGATTGGGTCGCATCCAGCGCGCTCACGAATCCGCCTCCGACAGGGCGCTGGCGATATGCAGCAGGATTTCCAGCCGCAACCACGAGCGCGCGACCGCCGCCGACAGATCGCCCGAGATTGCCCAGTCCCCTATGATGGTGGCGAAAAACCATGTGGCCATGGCCCAGATGCCGATCCATGACCAGCCGGCAAGGGTGCGGAAAAAGCCCGCCGAGCCCTGTTTGAGTTCGTGTTTGGCTTCGTAGACGCGGACCAGCTTGCGCATCGCGCCCGCGCCGGTCGCGGTAGAGAGCCCCAGAAGGGCAAGACCGGCCAGAATGGGGCCGACGGCGGGAAGGAAAGTCATTTGGTCCGTGATGGTCTTGTGTTCGTTCGGGCAAGACTGCATGGGGCGGGAAGGCTCTGCAAGGCGGTAATCCCTGACCTGTTTGCCGGCCCCGAGCTTGACGGAGGGGGTGAACTTTTGGGGTATATAGATACCGTAATTTTAACCGATTGTTTTTGCTTGGTAATTTCAGGCTTGCGGCGCTTGACTGGAAAATTTGCCTGCGTATAACGGCGCAATCGAATTTCGGGCCGGGGCGCATGCCTTGGCCCTTCTCAATCGAACGGACCAGACCCTGATGAAAACCTACTCTGCAACTCCGGCAGACATCGACAAGAAATGGATCGTGATCGACGCCGAAGGCATCGTTCTCGGCCGTCTCGCCTCGATCGTCGCCATGCGGCTGCGCGGCAAGCACAAGCCCTCCTTCACCCCGCACATGGACATGGGTGACAATGTCATCATCGTGAACGCGGACAAGGTGCAGCTGACCGGCAAGAAGCGCGAAGAGAACTTCTACTGGCACACCGGCCACCCGGGCGGCATCAAGTCGCGCACCAAGGCGCAGATCCTCGAAGGCGCGCACCCCGAGCGTGTGGTCTTTCAGGCCGTCAAGCGCATGCTGCCGGGCAACCGCCTGTCGCGCAAGCAGCTGACCAACCTGCGCATCTACGCGGGCGCCGAGCACCCGCATGACGCTCAGAACCCCGAGGTTCTGGACGTGAAATCGAAGAACTCCAAGAACACCCGGGTGGCACAGTAATGGCTGATCAGATCAACTCTCTGGAAGAGCTGGGCGCCGCAGCTGGCGTTGACGCCGCTGTCGTCGTCGAAGAAGCCCCGCGTGAGCCGGTTCGTGACGAACTGGGCCGTTCCTATGCAACCGGCAAGCGGAAGGACGCGGTGGCCCGCGTCTGGATCAAGCCGGGTTCGGGCAAGGTGACCGTGAACGGCAAGGAAATGGACAAATATTTCGCGCGTCCGGTTCTGCAGCTGATCCTGCGTCAGCCGTTCCAGGTGGCCGGTGTCGAAGGTGAATTCGACGTCATGGCAACCGTCAAGGGCGGTGGCCTGACCGGTCAGGCCGGTGCGGTCAAGCACGGCATCTCGAAGGCGCTGCAACTGTACAACCCGGCCCTGCGCGGTGCGCTCAAGGCAGCCGGCTTCCTGACCCGCGACAGCCGTGTCGTGGAACGGAAGAAGTTCGGTAAGCGCAAGGCGCGTCGTTCGTTCCAGTTCTCGAAGCGCTGATCGTTTCGAATTGGCAGATTGCAGGGGCCCTTCGGGGCCCCTTCTTTTTTGGTGGCCGCCTCTGCGAGGCGGCGCGGGGGCGCTGCCCCCACTTGCCTGCGGCAAGCCCCCCGGGATATTTGCAGACAGAAGAAACGGCGAGGCGTCATGGAGACTTATGGGATCGAGGATGCGGGGCGGCTGGCGCGGGTGGTCTCGGGTGAGGTGGATCCGGCGCGTCTGACGCTGTTTTCGACCATGAAGAACGAGATGGGGTTTCTGCCGGCGTGGCTGGCGCATCATCGCGGTATCGGGTTTGAACAGTTCCTGATCTGGGACGACAGCAGCAATGACGGGTCCTTTGATTATCTGCGTGCGCAGCCGGATGTGGTTGTCATGCGATCAGAGGGGCTTGGTTTCGGCAGCCTGCTGAAGTTCCGGGATCCGGAGGGGGAAAGCCGGGAAGAGCGGCTTGGCACCTATATGAAGATCGCTCTGCCGCATCTGTTCTTTGACGGGGCTTATGTTTCTTATGTGGATGCGGATGAGTTCCTGATCCTTCCGCCGGGGGTTGGGTCGGTGGCAGAGGTGATTGCGCGGCTGAAAGGGGTTGGGGCGCCTTCGGCCATTGCCTCTGTGGTGGAGTTCTTTCCGGCCGCGGCGTCAGGTCTGGCGGGCCCCTTACCGCAAAGTTTCGAGGGGTTGATCGCGGCCTATCCCTATTACCAGTGTGAAAAGCTGGTCGCCTTGCGTGAAGGGGCGCAGCCCGATCTGATTGGCAAGGCGAAAACGGCTCGCCTTTTCAGTACGTTCGAGATTGAACCTAAAGTTGTTCGACGGGGCTGGCAGAAAGTCTGGATGTCCTCGCGGGAAAAGAAGGCGCAGCAGTTCCAGAAATCGCCGCGCCATAAGACGCCCATCGTTTTGCGCAGTGCGCAAAGCCGGCTGACCGGATCGCATTTTGGCAATCTGCCACCGTCGTCCGATGTTTTGCTGACCGTGGCGCATTTCGTCTTTACCGCGCAATTTGCCGACAAGATCGCGCGCGCCACCGCATGGGGGGCGCATGCCAATGCGGCGGCGAAATATCGTTACTACGCCGAATTGCTGGAGCGTATGGATGGCGTCGAGAATGGATTTCTTGACGATAATTCGGTGGCTTACGATGGGCCGGAGGGGCTGATCGACTGTGGTTTGATGCGCTGGTAGGCTGGCATCATGCGGCTGTGGGCCAGACAAAGCGCGCCGACGGCCATGCCTCGCGGACCTGTGGCAGGCGGTGCGCGGTGGCCTCGTAGACCGGGGCATAGTGGCGGGCAATTTCGGATTCGAGCTCTTCGGACAGGCCCGATCCTTTGGCCCGGCTGTTGACCGCGCGCATGCCGGCCTGAGCATCGACAGGCACGTTTGCAAAACGCGATAAACCGGCGATGCCGTCAGCGGTGAAGAGCGTTTCGAACGGGGTCAGAAAGACGTCTTGCGGGGCAAAAACGGCTTCGATCCGGTTTAGCGTTCGATCGTATCGGCTGCGCGCCTCGGCCTCGGTTGTGGCATAGAAGGCCCGCATGGGGCCGTCGTTGTCCGGACTTTCCGGCAGGCGCCCTTTTTCCATCTCCATGCGCAGTTGCGAGCGCAGCCGATCCACCGGATCGCGCATGGAAAACAGGAGTTTGACCGTAATCCCGCGGGTCCTGAACCCGTCAATGATCGACTGAAGCCGTTCGGCGGGGAGTTCGGCGTAAGACGGGGTGATGTCACCGGTGCGCGTGATCCCGTCGCGCGACAGGAGGCCTGCGAAATAATCGAAATACTGGTTCGGATCCTTTTGCAGGCGCCAGCGCAGATGCGCGGCGGGTTCCAGCGCGCCGAAGGTGGTTTTCGCACGGGCCCGAAGCTTGCCTAACAACGAAGGCTCTGCCGCACGGTAACGCGCAAAGACGCCGCCCAGATGGTGTTCCCAGGTCTGGTATTCGCCGAGGCGGCCAAAATCCGATCCGGGTTGCCGCGCAAGATAGGCCTGAATCCAGGTGGATCCGCATTTCTGCCCGCCAAGGCCAAGGAAAAAGGTTTTGGTCACGCGGCCCCCGTTGTCTGAATTCCGGTCGTCTGTCTGGCGACTCTCCCGCGCGTGGTTCTAGCGCATGGTGCGCGCCGGGTCGCGGTTTAATGACCGGCGATCATTTATCCGCCGGCAAAAGACCCAGCCCGCGCAGGTAAACGCCGATACCGGTTTCCAGCAGGTCTTCGGGGGGAAACGGCGCTTGGGTGCCGGGGGAGTTTCGGGCGAAAAGTTCGACCACGCCGTGACTTAGCGCCCAGATGTGGGCCGAGAACATCGCCGGAGGCGGGCGTTTTTCCGGTGGGATGTGCTGCGACAGTTGCTCGGCGGCTTTTTCCAGAACGCCCCGGGCCCGAGCCGATACCGCGGCCAGTTCAGGCGAATGGTTGACCGACACGCCGGACTCGAACATCGCGATGTAGTGACCGGGATAGCGCCGGGCGAAGGCAAGATAGGCACGTCCTGTCGCCTCGAAAGCCGCAAGGGCCGAGGGTTGACCTTTGTCATAGGCGTACTGCATGACATCGGCGAAGATCTCATAACCTTGGCGCGCGGCCTCGGCGATCAGGTCCTCGCGGCCTGAAAAATGGCGGTAGACAGCGGCCGGTGTCACGCCGGCCTGTTTTGCGGCCTCTGAAAGGGTGAAACCAGACGGGCCTTTCTCTTCGATCAGCTTCAGAGCGCCTTCGACCAACGCCTGGCGCAGGTTGCCGTGATGGTATCCGCGTTTCTTGACCATGATTGTTGGCGGTGCCTTCAGGCTTCCCATATCTCCGGCCCGCCCAAGACCTTGGGATCTACCGTTCCTACGGATTTGGGGTCTTTGCGGGCATAGTCGAGATGGGTCAGTACGTGACGGATCGCCGCGAGCCGGGCGCGTTTCTTGTCATCCGAACGGATCACCGTCCATGGCGCAGGCGCGGTATGGCTGCGCGCCAGCGTTTCCTGTATCGCGATGGAATAGGCATCCCAACGCGCAAGCCCCTCGACGTCGATATGGCTGAGTTTCCATTGCTTTAGCGGATCGCTTTCACGTTTCATAAAACGCCGCAACTGTTCCGAACGTCCGACGTTCAGCCAGAATTTGAACAGGTGTATGCCTTCGTCCACCAGCATCTTTTCAAAGGCCGGCACTTGGCTGAAGAAATGTTCCCGCGAGGCGTTGTCGGTAAAGCCGAAGACATGTTCGACGACGCCACGGTTGTACCACGACCGGTCGAAAAAGACGATCTCGCCCGCGGCGGGCAGGTGGTCGATATAGCGCTGGAAATACCATTGGGTCTGTTCGCGATCCGATGGTTTCCCAAGCGCAACGACGCGCGCGCCACGAGGATTAAGATTCATCCGGAAGCGTTTGATTGTTCCGCCTTTTCCGGCGGCATCCCTGCCTTCGAACACCAGGGCCAGACGGGCGCCGGTTTGCTTGGCCCAGGCCTGCATCTTGACCAGTTCGATTTGCAGACGCTCCATTTCCTTGTCGTAGGCCTTGGATTTCATGCCTTCGGAATAAGGATAGCTGGTGTCGAGGATGTCGTCCTTGTCCGCGCGCTGGATCGCCTCGCGGACGGTTTTGGGGGCGTCATGCTCGTAATAGCTGGAGATGGCGCCGTCGAAAGGGAGCGTCATGAGAGCCTCTGTCAGTCGAAGTGACTGACACTATGGGATGTTAATCCGGTTAACGCAAACCATTGGTACGCGGTTGTCATCGCAGACCAGCACGGTCGGCGGCGCGGTTGATGGCCTCGATCACGGCGCCCGGTCGCGCGTGTTGCGGCATGTGGCCGACGCCTTGCAAGGGGGTGACGCGGGCGTCGGGCAACAGTTTTGCTGCGGCGACCGTGTGAATTTCAAAGCCGACCGTGGTGTCGGCGGTGCCATGGACGAGCTCTACGGGAATGGTCAGGCCGGGGTAACGTTTTGACATCTCGACCAGCGCGGGGCGCAGGCTGGCCACCTGACGGCCGTTCGCGCGGATCGTTTCACGCCGCAGGCTCAGGCCCGGACCGATGTGTTGGATGTATCCCGGCGGCGCGGCCTGTGGCGCAAAGATGCCCGACACAGCCTGTTCGATGCGGTCCTCGCCGTACCACGCGGTGACGAATTGCGGCACGATGGCACCGCCCAATGGGTTGCCAAGCACCTGATACTGGCTGTCCAGCGCGCCGGGCCATGGCATGATCGCCCCGCCAAGCGACACCACCGCGGCGGCCTCCTGATCCAGCCCCCAGGCCATGGCGACCGCGCCTCCGAAGGAATGGCCGACAACGATCGGTCTGCGCACGCCCAGTTCTGCCGCGGCACGCGCAAGGATGGCGGCCTGATCCGGCGGGGTTTCGGCGCTGGCGTTGAAGGCCCCGGCGAACCGTGCCTCGCGCGTCGTGTATCCCAGTCCGGGCCTGTCGAATGCGGTGACACGGTAGTCCTTGGCCAGAAGATCCACCAGTTTGAAGGTAAAGTCCCGCAGGTTGCCGCTTGCGCCATGCAGCAGCACAACGTCGGGGCCGCTGCCTTTCTGGACATAATGAACCCGCAATCCGCCGACCTCGACGAACTGGCCCACCGGGGGCCAGCGCGTCTCGGCTTCGCGTTCGGCACGGTCGGCGCGGATCTGCGTGACCGCACAACCGCCCAGAACCAAAAGGAGGAGAACCGCTCCCAGAATACGCACCACCTCATCACTCCATGGCTTGTCAGGCCGTGTTGGTGGCCTTACCGATCAAGGATAGTTCGAAAGGCGTCGACTGGTAGATCTGGTTGATCCAGTTGCCGTAAAGAAGATGTGCGTGGCTGCGCCAGCGGTTCTGTGGCTGTTTTGACGGATCGTCACCCGGATAGTAGTTGGCGGGTACGTTGATCGGTTTCCCGGCGGCGACGTCGCGATCGTATTCTTCCTTCAGCGTGCCGCTGTCATATTCGAGGTGGTTGAAGATATAGAGCGCGCGATGGCACGGGTCTTCGACCAGACAGGGGCCGGTTTCTGACGAGTCGATCAGAACCGGCAGCCCCGCGGCATCCACCTCGTTCCGACGGATCTCGGTCCAGCGTGACACCGGGATCACCATGTCGTCGGAAAAACCGCGAAGATAGGGCGAAGCAGGCGCAAGATTGCTGTGCCGCACGGCACCAAAGGCCTTGGCGTCCAACAGGTGTTTCTCTACGCCATGGAAATAGTTGATCATCGCCATCCCGCCCCAGCAGACGCCAAAGGTGGAATGCACGTGGTCCTGCGTCCAGTCAAAAACCTGGGTCAGTTCGTCCCAATAGGTCACGTCTTCGAAAGGGAGATGTTCGATCGGGGCGCCGGTGATGATCAGCCCGTCGAATTTCTCGCCGGTTTCGGCCACTTCGGAGAAGGGCCGATAGAAGGTCTCCATATGTTCGGCGGCCGTATTCTTGGTCTGGTGCTCGCTCATGCGGATCAGAGACAGCTCGATCTGCAAGGGCGTGGCACCGATCAGGCGCGCAAACTGGTTTTCGGTCTGGATCTTCTTGGGCATCAGGTTGAGCAACCCGATGCGCAGCGGCCGGATGTCCTGCCGCGCCGCCTGTTCCTCGGCCATGACCATGACACCTTCGCGCGTCAGCACGTCGAAGGCGGGCAGGTCGGCGGGAAGTTTGATCGGCATTGGTCAGGTCCTTTTGACGAAGAGGCGATTAGATAGGGGATCGGCGGGTCGGGGGCAAGGTAGGCGCGGGGGCGGCGGTGTTGCACGTTTTCGCGACGACCGCACGGTGCCCCCGGTGTGACGTCATCCTTTTGGCAGGGCGTCGGCGATCAAGTCGGTGAAATCGGACTCGGATTTGACCTGCGCCATCTGTGTTGCTTCCACCGTGACACCCCAGTTGCGGGCCATTTCCTCGTAGATCGGTTGGCGATGGGCCAGCGCGCGGGCATAGGTCCAGCGAATAAAGGCATCTGGGTTGACCTCGGTCTCGGCTTGGCCGGTCTCGGCAAGGTATTGCGCCCATCCGGACGCAAGGAAATCAGGGCGGTAGGCCATCGGTTTCGGCGCGCGGTCAAAGCGTCGGATCAACTCTTCGGTATGGGCGTCACTGCCCTTGATCCAGACCATCAGCGCCTGCTGGCTGAGCGCGGTCAGGATATCGTCCCGGGGGTTTTGGGGATCGACCCATTCGCAGATGCTGCCGCCGGTGTCGCAGATGAAATGCGGATAGCCGTACAGATCCTCGGCCCGCTGGATGAAATATTCGGTATCCAGAAGGGCCAGACGCTCGGCCCGTTCGAACTGGGCCTGCCGGGTGCGGTATTCGTCCATCGGCAGACCGCCCCGGGTGGGATCACCCGGTTTGCCAAGGTAGGTCGAAACCGGTGTTAGGTTATGGAACGAGATATTGGAGCCGATGTAGATCGAATCCGACAGCAGAAGCTCGCGCAGAAAGGGGACCTGCATGGCGTGCCGCTTGGCGTTGTCGGCGATGTATTCGCCCATGTAACGGGTGCCGATGCGGTAATCGATCGAATAGTGAAACCAGCCGCCCGCCTCACGCAGCAGGTTCGAGACATGGGTTTTGCCCAGCCCCGACATGGCAAAAAGCACGACACGTTTGTGCGGCGCGTCGCGCCAGGCGGAGGCAGTGGGATAGAGCATTTCGGGCCGGTCCTGATTTCGGTTTCGCGATGGATTACGCGGCGGGTGGCGTCACGTCAAACCCTGACGGCGCGCCGATACAATCGGCCGTCCAGCACGCTGAGCCCGAAGGCCAGCAAGCCCAGCCCGACATAGGCGCTTGGGGCCAGTGCCTCGCCCCGAACCAATGCGCCCAGCGTGATGGCAACGGGCGGGATCAGCAGTGTGACCAGCATGGTGTTGCCTGATCCCGCCATGGCCAGAACGCGGTAGAAAATCAGGTAGGCCAGCGCCGTTGCGATCAGCGCATAGTAAAGGATGCCCGCCCATGTGGCCGGCGCCATGTCCGGCGAAGGCACGCCCTCGGTCAGCAGGGTCAGCGGGATCATGACGGCCGTGGAACTGGTCAGCATCCCGGTCGCCGCGGCGAGCGGCGCCAGCCCCTTGAGATGAATGCGCGCCCAGGCCGCGGCCAACGCATAAGACAGTGTTCCGGCGATCACGGCCAGTTGCGCGGCGGATGTCAGGTCCAGCGTCAACAGGGCCGAGGGTCCGATGGCCGTCACCACTCCGGCAAAGCCCAGCCCCACGCCGATGGCCTTGCGCGGGGTCAGACGTTCGTCCGCAAAGACCATCGCCGCCACCACCACGCCAAAGATGGCCGTGGTCGCATTAAAGATCGAGGTCAGCCCGGTCGGGATATGCAACTGCCCCCATGCAATCAGCGAAAAGGGGATCACGTTGTTCAGCAGGCCCATCACCAGCAGCGCCGACCAGATCCGCCAGCCGCGTGGCAGCGCAATGCGGCGCCACAGGATCAGCGGCCAGAGAACCGCCGCAGCGATACCGGTCCGGAACAGGACCGAGGTTAACGGACCGATTTCGTCCAGCGCGGTGCGGATCGCCAAAAAGGAACCGCCCCAGATCAGCGCCAGAAGGACCATCTCGGTCCATGCGCGGGGGGAAAGGGATGTTTGTGTCATGCCGCCTGACTAATCTCTGCGCGGGGGCGGCGCGATCCGGAAATTGCGCTTTCCGCGACCAAGAAAAACGCGCCCCGTTCGGGGCGCGTCTGGAAGGGCCGCAAAGGGCTTGGGATCAGAAGTTGACCGCGATCTTGAAGCCGACGCCGACAGCGCTGTTGTCGTCAAAGGACGCAGCGGGCGAGAAGGGACCAACTTCGGTCTTGGCCTCGCCGATGTGGATGTACCGCACACCGCCCGAGATCTCGACATTGTTGATCGTGTAGGCCGCGCCGACCCCAACGCTCCAGTTGCCATTGGTCGGGCCGAGGTTGGAGGCAAAGTTGCTGTTCGCCGGTTCATAGCCGACCGAAACGGACCCGGCCCATTTGTCGTTGAAACGACGGCCCACGCCCAGCGTGTAGCTGTAGGTGTCATCCTTGTAGGACACCAGCGGCACGCCAGAGCCGGTGCCGGCGAGGATGCCGGTTACCGTGTCGTAATCGGCCGGTGCAATCGAGAACTCGCTCCAGTCGACCCACCGCACCGAGCCGAACAGCAGCGTGTCCTTGGCGATGCCGGTCTGGAATTCGAGGTTCAGCGATTGCGGCGTGTCGATGTCCGTGGTCGATGCATTGGCAATGCCGATGGCCGAGGTTTCGACCGTGTCGAGCTGATGCTTGATCTTCGAGTTGTAGGTCAGCGCGACCCGCATGGCGATTTCGGGCCGTTCATAGGCGACGCCCAGCACATAGCCCCAGCCTTCGTCCCGCGAACCATCGACCTCATAGGCGGCCCCGGCCAGTGGTCCGGCAGGCAGGGTGATGTATGGAATGAAGGCTTCGGCCGACAGACGCTGGTAGCGCAGACCGCCGTGGACGCTGAAGTTGTCGTTGAACTTGTAGCGGGCGATCGTGGTCATCGCGCTCGAGTCCAGCTGCGCGGTGGCGCCAGCGGCAAAATAACCCGTGCCGGAGGCATAGTTCACGTCCGCGCCAAAGGGCTGGTCGAAGATCAGCGCCATCGACAGCTTTTCGTTGTAGTCGAATTTCATGGCCGCGCCGATCTGGTGAAAACGCTCGGTCATGTCGTCGGATTTGCTGCCCGCGGTCGAACCGCCAAGCGCCGCCGGGAATGTTACCAGCTGCGTGCCCGAAACATCGGGCGACACCGAACCGAACGAAAATTCGGCATAGGTGCCCTTTTCAAAGATGACGCCCATGGACTGCCCGGAACGGTCAACGCCGCCCGCTTGTGCCATAACAGTCGAAAAGGCCAGCGCGCTGGCCCCCAAGTATAGTTTTTTCATTGTCCCTCAACCCCTGAGTGTGGGTGTCTCCTGTGGATAGGGTATTGGGCACGATTTGAAACGGTCAATCTTTGACGAAACGTAAGCTTACGTGTCCGCTACGCAACGTCACGAATTCGTCACACTGCCCGTTCGGGGCCGTGAACACGGAAATTCTCTGGGTTTTCAGGCAGTTTTTCGGGTTTCCAACCAGATATTGGCGTAATTTGCGCCAAAGATGATGACCGCGCCCAATAGCACCAGAGGGTCCAGTGGCTCTGCGTAAAGGGCAACGCCGACCAGCGCGATCACCGGCAAACGGGCAAAATCGATGGGCATGACGACCGTCGCCGGAGCCAGCGAAAGCGCGGTCGTCAGGCAGAAATGCGCAACCAGCCCGGCAACGGCGATCAGCGCGACCCATGGCAGCGAACTGACGGCGGGCAGGGCGATGTCACCGTCGATCCCGGCGCAGATCAGGCCAAACCCGGCTTGCATGACCGTGAGCCAGAACAGGATGCAGGTGATTTTTTCGGTACGTGTCAAAAGGCGCGTGTAGACCGCCGAACCGGCAAAGCCGATGGCCGCCAGCGCCGCTGTCAGCTGCCCGATATGCGCTGTTTCCGGCGAAGGTCGCGTGACAATGAGAATGCCGACGAACCCAAGCACGGCGGCGGCGACACGGTTTTTGGTCAGCCGTTCGCCAAGGATCAGCGCGCTCAGCACCATGACCCAGAAGGGCGAGGTGAATTCCAGCGCAAAAACCTGTGCCAGCGGGATTGCGGTGATCGAGAAGAACCACAGGTTCTGACCGCTGAAATGGAACAGGTTGCGCAACAGATGGGTGCGCATGCGGTTGCGGTTGATATCCCCCAGCGTCCCGGCCAGCGACGCCGCCCCGACGACGATCACAATCCCGATCAATGACCGGAACAGCATGATCTCGAACGTGTCGAGGTCAAGGCTGACCGCTCGTCCGGCGATGGCCATGATTGTAAAAGAGGCGATTGCCCCCGTCATCCAGAGGCAGCCGCGCAATGTGTCATGCATTTTGGGAAAATCCCGTCCCTGTTCTGCCGCGCATCTGTGCAGAGCGGCGCCGGATTGTCCAGCCGACAGCAGGCAGGGCGGTCTGACACCCCCGGTGCGGGACGCTACGCGGTCACATGCGGATCGCGCCGGTCAGCTGCAAGGGAACTATCGCGCGATAGCGGTCGACAAGGGCCAAATGGTGCCGGGTCAGGGCGCCCACCTGCTGATCCGCGCGTGAGCAGGTCGTTCGGACCATCGTCATGCGCGGTCGGGGCGCCGCGTTGTCGATCAGGCAAGTGGTCAATGTAATCGCCTTGCGGTGGACCCGGTCCAACGGTCCAACCCAAGCACGCCCTTCGACATGGCTCCAGCCCGGTGTGCCGTTCAGCAAGGCGTATCCGGTGCCTTGCGCCAAAAGGGCCTGCGCCGCCGCAACGGTCAGCGAGGCAAGGTCCGCCGCTTCGCAGGCTGACGTTCGTGCCAGATCCGCATAGCGCGGCTGGTCGTGCAGCGCCACATTGATGATGTCGGATTCAAAACTGACGTGGACCTCTGCGCTGAGCGAGGCGGAGGCATAACGCAACAGGCCCTTTTCATTGCGGGGAAAATCGCCTGACAAGTGGTACAGATACTCGCCGTAGGGTTCGATCTCCCATAGCAGATGTTCATAAGTGGTTTCGCTGGGCTGGTCCGGGGCGATATCGATCCAGACCGGCACGTCAAACTCTGCCAGTGTGTCGACCGGTTGGATCTGAACATGTGGATGCGCGGCAAGATTTTCCTCGTGGTTGCCCCTGGCCACCACGCGAGGCGAGGAAAATCGCGGGCGCAACAGGTTGAACAGGCGCTTCATGCGGGCACTCGTGAATTGGGCAAACAAAAAAGGCCGACCGAAACCGGTCGGCCCTGATAGGCATGAGGCAGAGGCGCTCAGGCCTCTTTCATGATCTGGTCCTTTGCGACCACCAGCAGCGCGGCGCGCTTGGCGCGGATTTCGTCCGCAGTGGCCTTGTCGCCAAGGTCGCCTGCGACCTTGCGCACCACGTCCTCGTGGCCGGCTTCTTCGAAGTCTGCCTTCACGACTTCGATGGCATAGGCATTGGCGTCGTCGCCGCTTTTGCCCAGAAGTTCCGCAGCCCAGATGCCCAGCAGCTTGTTGGCGCGGGCTTCGGCCTTGAACTTCATTTCTTCGTCGTGGGCGTATTTGTTTTCGAACGCATTTTCGCGATCGTCGAAGGTGGTCATGAGCTCGGCTCCCTCGGCAACGTGGCTTTCCTATCGGATATGCCGCCACGACGCGCGCGGCGCAAGGGGAAGAAGCGCCGCAGCCGGGCGGTGCTTGCAGCAAGCTGGCGCGTGCTTTATTGGGGGCGCAGCCCGCGCTTGGATTCTCCCAGCGCGGCTTATCCGTTTGGAAAGGGCCCCGATGGCACGGCGCAAGAAAATTTACGAAGGCAAGGCAAAGATCCTGTACGAAGGCCCCGAACCCGGCACAATCGTGCAATATTTCAAGGATGACGCCACCGCCTTCAACGCCGAAAAGAAGGACGTGATCGAAGGCAAGGGTGTTCTGAACAACCGCCTGAGCGAATTCTTCATGACCGGGCTGAACGGCATCGGCGTGCCGACCCATTTCATCAAGCGGCTGAACATGCGCGAGCAACTGGTCCGCGCCTGCGAGATCATTCCGTTGGAAGTGATCGTGCGTAACTATGCCGCCGGGTCGCTGTCCAAGCGTCTGGGCATCGAGGAAGGCACCGCGCTGCCACGTCCGATCGTCGAATACTGCTACAAGGACGACAAGCTGGGCGATCCGCTGGTCACCGAGGAACATATCGCCGCCTTTGGCTGGGCCAGCCAGCAGGACATGGACGATGTCGTGGCGCTTGCCCTGCGGGTGAACGACTATCTGTCGGGCCTGATGTATGGCGTCGGCATCCGCCTTGTGGATTTCAAGATCGAGATTGGCCGGGTCTATGACGGCGATTATCAGCGCCTGATCGTTGCGGATGAAATCTCGCCCGATAGCTGCCGTCTGTGGGACATCGAAACCGGCAAGAAGCTGGACAAGGATGTGTTTCGCCACGACCTTGGCAATCTTGCGGATGCCTATACCGAGGTTGCGCGCCGTCTGGGCGTGATGCCCAAGTCGGCCACCCACATCAACAAGCCGAAACTCATCAACTGATGTTCGGCCTGTTCCGCAAGCGCAAGGATCCGAACGTGGCGCGTAATGATGCCATCCGGGCCGAGCTTGCGGCAAAAGGCGATGACGGCTCTACGGGTGCGGCGGGTGATCCACCGCACCGTGCCAAGCCCGGCGGGCGACATCAACTCGACCGTCGTTCAGGATTTTCTGGCGATTCAAGGGTTCGAGGTTGTCCCGGGCGAAAGCGGCGGGTTTGACTTTGCCGAAAAACGCGCCGTGGCGGGCGCCGATTTCGACTCCCGCACAGCCGAGCTTGAAAAGGCGCTGGAAGGCTGGCGCTGGTCCTACGAGGGCTGGACCCGTCCGGCACAGGGCTGAAACCCGTCGCAAACACCCTACGATCATAGCGACGTGACTTGATCCGCGACGGCGTCTAACGTTGCCTGCAACGTCGCGCTGTGCCTTGTGGGGATGTCATGTTTCGGTCTGCCTTGATGTTGTCCTGTTGTGTCTGGGGGACGCTTGCCTCTGCGCAAGCGGTCGAATTCGATCCGTCGGATTTCGGCAAGCTCGTCCTTGCCCCACGCCAGTCGGCCGGAGCTAACGGGCTAACTTTCGAACAGGCTTTTGGCGACTATCAGAACGAACCGATCATCACCTATTCCCAAAATAGCCTGCCGCGCCGGGTCGGGCGGCCGGTTGGGCGGTTGGATGTGCTGTATTCCAACGGCAAGACCGGGGTTTGCACCGCTTTCATCGTCGATCATCAGCACATCCTGACCAACAACCACTGTATTCCGGGCATCGGCGGCCTTGGCGTTCAGGCGGCCCAGTTCGTGGCGGGTTACGTCGACGGCGGGCACGGTCGCGGCGCCGAAAAGTTCCAGGTGGCCGTTCAGCCGGTGGAAACCAGCGTGCCGCTTGATTACTCCGTCCTCAGGGTCTTTGGCGATCCCTCGGCCAAATTTGGTGCGGTCGAACTGGTCTCTGACCCGCCGGAAAACGGCGAGCCGCTTTGGATCATCGGACACCCGCAAGGGCAGGCGCAGCACATCAGCCGTGAAGGGTGTGCCGCGGATGACCCGGCGGTGTCGCCCGAGGGCAAGCTGGTCCACAGTTGCGACACGCTGGGCGGAAATTCCGGCTTGCCGGTGTTTCGGGTATCGGATCGCAAGGTCGTGGGGCCGCGGCCCGCAAGATCGTGACAGGAATCGAGGCGCAGGTTGAAAAGGTCGGGAAGGTGGCTTCCGGGGTCTCGGGGTTGCTGAACGTGGCCCGGTCACAGTTGCGCAAGGCCGAAAGCGAACAGATCTTGATCGACGCAACCAAGTAATCGCGGCCCGCGCCGTGCCGAATGGCGAGGATTTCATGACTTGGCGGGCGACTGTTCAGCGCGTTACCCTGTCGTCAACCGGATCTGCGAGGCCCTGAACATGCGCCGTGTTGCCCTGAAATCCCTGCTGTTGGCCGTCTTGGCCGCGCCGCTTGCGGCGCAGCCGGTGGAATTTGATCCCTCCGATTTCGGCAAGATCGTGGTGGCCCCGCGCCAGTCTTCGGGCACGGGTTTCGTGCTGGAACAGGCCTTTGGCGATTACCAGAACGAGCCGGTGATTTCTTATGGCGAAAAGAGCATCGCCCGGCGGCTGGGCCGGCCGGTTGGGCGGCTGGACGTGCTCTACAAGAATGGCAAAACCGGCTATTGCACCGCCTTCATCGTCGATACCGAACATCTTGTGACCAACAACCACTGTATCCCCGGCATCGACGGCGTTGGAGTGCAGGCGGCGCAGTTCGTGGTGGGCTATGTCGATGCGGCCCATCCCGACAAGGCCGAGAAATTTCAGGTTGGCCTGGAGCCGTTGGAAACCAGCGCCGCGCTGGATTATTCGGTTCTGCGGGTCTTTGGCGACCCGTCCGCCCGGTATGGCAAGGTGCTGCTGGCCAATGCCGATCCCGACCCGTCAGAGTTTCTGTGGATCATCGGCCACCCGCAGGGGCAGGCCCAGCACATCAGCCGCGAAGGCTGTGCCGCGGGTGATCCACCCGTCTCGACCGAGGGGAAGGTGGTGCATACCTGCGATACGCTTGGCGGTAACTCGGGATCCCCTGTGTTCCGGATCTCGGACCGTCAGGTGGTGGCCTTGCACCATGCGGGTGACAACCGGACCGGGTTCAACTTTGCCATCCCGATGACGCGGATTCTACAGGAAAGCCAGATCCTCAAGGCCGCCGCGCCGGTGAGCCCGCCGGAACCGCCCAAGGGGCAGGGGGCCTGCGAAATTCTCTGGGGCGCGGCGGAACAGCATGGTTGCCTTGGATATCAGACCTTCCTTGAGCAATGCGGCGCGCACCCGCTTGCGCCGCTGGCCCGTGGGCTGGCGGATCGGTCCTGCAAGGCGGCGGGCGGTGGCACGCCGCCCGATACCGGTCCGGCCGTCAATCCGCTGAAGGACAGCATCGACACGGCGCTGCGCACTGCCGAAGGTCGCCGCGCCGAGATCGCGCGCGAAATCACCGCCGCAAACCGCGCGGTGCTTAGCCTTGAAGGGACGGTCAACCGCGCCCGGGCCCGCGCCGGAGATGCCGAAAGCTCGGTCGATCCGGGCAGCGCCGAGGTGACCGCGCTGTGGACCGGGATCACGCAGCGCCTGTCAGCACCGCTGACCGATGCCCAGGAACGTGTGCGCGCCATGTCCGGGCTGTTGGCGTCGATGGACGCGGAACTCGACGTTCTGCGCGCCGCGACGACTGAGGCCGAGATCGACTCGGCCTTGAAACGGGCGGGAACGCTGGCCGAGTCGAGCCGCGAAAGGCTGGCCTTTGTTTCCGCTCGCAAGACAATGGCGGAGGCGCTGTTCAAGGAGGGCGAGGCCGAAGCGCTGGCCCTGTTGCAGGACGCGGTGAACCGTCAGACCGAAGACCCGCGCGCCGCCGCCCTGCGCCGCAGCATCGACGCGGCCTTGGTCAAAGGCAACGCCACGCGCAAATCCATGGACGAGGTTCAGGCGCTCGCCCTGAAACAGGTCGCGGCCTACGAAGAAATTGTGGCCCGCGTCTATGTGCTGGCTCAGGAGGCAAGAGAGACCGGCGGCCCCGGCGATACGCAGGTGGCCGAACTTTGGGAAGCCCTTGCCCGTGGTCTGGCCGGCGACTTGCTGAGGGTGCAGTCCCGCGCCGAAGGGATGGAACGCCTTGCCAAGGTTGTCGACACCGGGCTGGACGCAATCGCCAAGGCCAAGGACGAGGCCGTGGTGACACAGTCCCTGTTGCGGGTGGACAACACCGGCGATCTTTCCGCCCAGTGGCTGAACCAGATCATCGCGCAGGTGGCCCTTGCAGAACGGCGCATATCCGAAACCGAAAAAGAGGCCTTGGCTTTGCGCAAGGCGGCCGACCAACAGGCCGCGCGCGCCCCGATCGTGACCCAGTGCCTTGAGGTTTCGATGCCGCAATTCGCGGTCGAGGGCATTGCCGGTGTCTCACGCGTTGATTTCGACGCGGATGCTGCGGAATTGGCCTGTAGCGCGGCCCGCAAGATCAGCGATGAGCCCGCCGTTCACTATGGCTATGCCCGTGCCCTGATCACCAAGAAACGTTACAGCGAGGCGATCCCGATCCTGCGCAACCCGCGTATGGGGAATTTCCTGCCTGCGCGCTATTCGCTGGGTGTGGCCTATAACAGCGGTCTGGGCCTGCGCAAAAACTATGACCTGGCGCTGGAGATCTATCGCGAAACGGCGGGTGCCGGGCTGCCTCAGGGCAAGTTTTCCCTTGGCGTCTATTACAGCCTTGGCCGAGCGGTCCGCACCGATCATGCGCTGGCGGCGAAATACCTCGTCGAGTCCATTGCCGATGGCTATGCCCATCCGATCACCCAGCTGCACAAACTGCCCAATGCCACAACGCGCGAGATCCAGCGGGACCTTGTAGCGCGGGGCTACTTGCGGCCCGGGGACGTGGATGGCGTCTTTGGGCCGACCACGCGCGGTGCGCTGGAACGGTTGGTGGCGGCTGCGCCACGACCCGATCAGCGTTGATCACGCAAGCGTGACACGGGCGGAACGGCGGCGCAGCGCGTCGCTGTTTCGCGTTTCGAAACACCATGATCGTTGCCGCAAGCCCCCGGAGTCACGGGACTTCACCGTCGCAGGCAAGGAATTCTTTACTTGGCGGCACAGGCGGGATCAAAGTAGTTTTAAGCAGTATTCTTTACCAACGGGGACATTATCATGCGTCAACTCATCTCAGCACTTGCGCTATGTGCAGGGGCAGCGGCCGCAGTCGGCCCTCTCTCTGCACAGCAAGCACCCGCAGAATTCGATCCAGCCGACTTTGGCAAGATTGTCATCCAGCCTCGTCAGTCGGCCGGTGGCGGCGGTCTTGTTTTTGAGCAGGCCTTTGGCGACTACCAGAACGAACCGATCATCAAGTACGGCGAAGCCAGCCCGATCGTAAAGCTGGGTCGCCCGATCGGTCGTCTGGACATGCTGTTCCAGAACGGCAAGACCGGCTTTTGCACGGCTTTCATCGTCGATGACCAGCACATCCTGACCAACCACCACTGCATTCCCGGCATGGACGGTGATCCCACCGGTCGTGACAGCGGTGTGCAGGCGGCTCAGTTCGTTGCAGGCTTTATCAAGCCGGGCAGCTCGGAAGGCGTCGACCGTTACACCGTCAGCCCGCAGATCATCGAAACCAACCGCGAGCTGGATTACACCGTGCTGCGCGTCTTTGGTAATCCCTCCACCAAATACGGCATGCTGAAGCTGGCCGAAGCCGATCCGCAGGACAGCGAGTTTCTCTGGATCATCGGCCACCCGCAGGGCCAGGCGCAGCACATCAGCCGCGAAGGCTGTGCCGCCGCGATCCCGGCAATTTCCGCCGAGGGCAAGCTGATGCACAGCTGTGACACGCTGGGCGGCAACTCGGGCTCGCCTGTCATTCGTCTGAGCGACAATGCCGTTGTCGGCCTGCACCACGCGGGCGACAGCCGCACCGGGTACAACATGGCCATCCCGATGACCCGGATCCTGCCGCAAAGCCGTGTGCTCAAGGCGACCGCTGATGGCGGTGTCGTCGTCGATCCCGGTCCGAAAAAGAAGAAAATCGATATCGATCCGGATCGCGAACATGCGCAGGCCTGTTCCGCGATGTGGGCCGAAGCCAAGATCCTTGGCTGTTCGGGATACGAGGTCTATGCCTCGGAATGTTCCGATCACACCTTTGCCCCGATGGCACAGCGTATCATCGAGCGTGAGTGCGGCATTCCTGACAACAAGACGGTCAAGGTTGATCCGCCCGAACACGGCGGTCCGGTCCTGACGGTCAAGGCGTCGGGCGGCGATTACTCGGATCTTTCGGCGGCAGTCTCGGCGGCAGAGCCGGGCACCCGGATCGAAGTTTACCCGGGGACCTACACCACCGGTATCGACGTGTCGAAGCCGCTGGAAATCATCGGCGTCGGCAACAAGCGGGACATCGTCCTGAAAGTGGCCGAGGACAATGCGATCCGCTGGACCGCTGAATCGGGCCGTGTGGCGAACCTGTCGATCCATCAGGATGGCGGCAAGTTCTTCAACTTCCACGTTGCTGGCGGTTCGGTCATCATCGAGAACAACGATCTGACCTCGAAGGGCCTCGCCGTGCTGGCGATCCGGGCCAACCAGGGTGCAACCGTGCGTAACAACGTCATTCATGACGGCGCGCAGGGCGGTATCTTCATGTTCGAAAGCGGCAAGGCGTCGATCGAAGGCAATACGATCTTCGGCAACTCGCTGGCGGGCCTGGAACTCAAGGAAGGCGCAGATCCCATCGTGTCCGGAAACACTTTCCGTGACGGCGGCGGTTCGGGTATCTTCATTAACGAAGGCGGCAAGGGCCGGTTCGAAGGCAACACGATCTTCAACAATGCTCTGTCCGGCATCGAGGTGAAGGCCGCGGACAACCCGCTGATTTCGGGCAATACGATCCGGGACGGCAAACAGGGTGGCATCATGGCCTCTGAGGGCACCGTGGCGCGCATCACCAAGAACGAGATCTACGGCAATGCCTATGCCGGGATCGAGATCAAGGCCGATGCAAACCCGCAGGTCTATGACAACATCCTGCGCGACGGTCAGCAGTCGGGCATCTATGTGCACAGCGGTGGTCGCGGCGTGATCGAGAACAACGAGATCTTCCGCAACGGGTTCTACGGTATCTCGGTCAAGGGTGACTCGAACCCGACCGTCCGTGACAATGTGATCTCGGGCAATGTCTACGAGGCGATCCGCATCCGCGAAGGCGGTGGCGGCACCTATGAGCGCAATGACCTGTCGGGCAACACCGCCGGCACCTTCCGCATCGAACCCGATGCCGGCAAGGTCATCCGGATCGGCAATATCGAAGGTCCGGGTCAGAAAACCAAGACGCCCGAGCCCAAGAACGTGAACGTTCTGACGGTGAAGGCTTCGGGTGGTGGTGACTACTCCAGCCTTGCGGATGCGGTCCGCGCTGCCGAACCCAATGCCCGGATCGAAGTTTACCCGGGCACCTACACCACCGGTATCGACGTGTCGAAGCCGCTGGAAATCGTGGGTGTGGGTCCGGTCAAGGACATCATCCTGAAGGTCAAGGACGACAATGCGATCCGCTGGACCGCCGAATCGGGCCGTGTGGCGCGCCTGTCGATCCACCAGGATGGCGGCAAGTACTTCAACTTCCACGTTGCAGGCGGTTCCGTCATCATCGAAGACAACGACCTGACCTCGAAAGGTCTGGCTGTTCTCGCGATCCGTGCCAACAAAGGGGCGACCGTGCGTCGCAACGTCATCCATGACGGTGCACAGGGCGGTATCTTCATGTTCGAGGCCGGCAAGGCCACGATCGAGGGCAACACGATCTTCGGCAACTCGCTGGCTGGTCTGGAGCTCAAGGAAGGCGCGGACCCGACCGTCAAGGACAATACGTTCCGCGACGGCGGCGGTTCGGGCATCTTCATCAACGAAGGCGGCAAGGGCCGGTTCGAAGGCAACACGATCTTCAACAACGCCCTGTCCGGCATCGAGGTGAAGGCCGCGGACGATCCGCTGATTTCGGGCAATACTGTCCGCGACGGTCAGCAGGGTGGCATCATGGCCTCGGAAGGCAGCATCGCCCGGATCACCAAGAACGAGATCTACGGCAACGCCTACGCCGGGATCGAGATCAAGACCAACGCCAACCCGCAGGTCTTTGACAACATCCTGCGCGATGGTCAGCAGTCGGGCATCTATGTCCACAGCGGTGGCCGCGGCGTGATCGAGAACAACGAGATCTTCCGCAACGGGTTCTACGGTCTCTCGGTCAAGGGTGACTCGACCCCGCTGGTGCGCGGCAACAAGATCTTCGCCAATGTCTACGAGGCGATCCGCATCCGCGAAGGCGGTGGCGGCACCTACGAAAACAACGATCTGGCCGGAAACACCGCCGGCACCTTCCGGATCGAGGCGGACGCCGGCAACGTCATCCGCCGTGGCAACAAGGAATAAGCGAAGCCACAGGTTCGCTTTGGCGCCGTCCCCTCGGGGGCGGCGTTTTTCTTTGCCCTTGCATTCCCCCGCGTGATGCGGTTCCTGCCAGCAAAGCCAAGAAGGGGACGATCATGAAAGTGCGCGTGCATGTGATGCTCAAGGACGGGGTTCTGGATCCGCAGGGCGAGGCGGTCCGCCATGCGCTTGGGGCGCTTGGTTTCGACGGCGTCGGTTCGGTGCGTCAAGGCAAGGTGATCGAGATGGATCTGGCCGATGGCACGTCCGAGGCGACGATTGGCGAGATGTGCGAAAAGCTGCTGGCCAACACGGTGATCGAAAGCTACCGGATCGAATTGCTCTGATCGCGTTGCGCTTAGGCGCAGAACCCCGGCAGTCGCGGCCCTTTGCGGGATGTGGTTGCCGGCGGCACCTGTTGAACCGGGCCGCCCTTGCGCAGGGCAGGCCAAGAGGCTAGGGCAGGATCCACGCCCGTTGCCAATGGAGATCCCAGATGAAAGCCGCTGTCATCGTTTTTCCCGGGTCGAACTGCGACCGTGATCTGGCCGTCGCCTTCGAGCAGGCCGGACTGCAAGTGCAGATGGTCTGGCACAAGGATACGGATCTGCCCGAGGGCGTCGACATTGTCGGCATTCCGGGCGGGTTTTCCTTTGGCGACTACCTGCGTTGCGGGGCCATCGCGGCCAACGCGCCCATCGTTGGCGCGGTCAAGGCCCATGCGGATCGGGGCGGTTATGCTCTGGGGATCTGCAACGGGTTTCAGGTGCTGACCGAAACTGGTTTGCTGCCGGGGGCGTTGCTGCGCAATGCGGGGCTGAAATATATTTGCCGGACCATCGGGCTGCGCACCGAAGGCGACAGTGTCTTTACCCAAGGCTACGGCCGCGGCACAGAGATTGCCCTGCCGATCGCGCACCATGACGGTAATTATTTCGCGGATGATGCGACACTGGACATGCTGGAAGGCGATGACCGCGTGGCGTTCCGTTATACCGACAACCCCAACGGGTCGGCCCGCGACATTGCGGGGGTGTTTTCCGCGAACCGTCGCGTGTTGGGCATGATGCCGCACCCCGAGCGGGCAAGCGACACGGCGCATGGCAATGAAGATGGTGCGCGCCTTTTCGCCCATCTGACCGAGGCGCTGACCTCGGCCTGACTTGAGGGCCGCGCGCCCGCAGCGTATTCTGGCCGCCATGGTTTCGAATGGCACAAGATCCGGATTGCGACGCGCAGGCCCGTTTTCGGGGCGTGCGCGTATTGCGCTTGTCCTGCTGCTGCTTGCGGCGGTCGGCACTGTCTGGGTTACCAACTGGTTGCTGACAGACCGGTTTACCGAAACCGTCCGCAACCGTGCCGAACTGCGGCTGGCGCTGTATTCCGGCAACCTGATTTCCGAACTGCGCCGCAATGCCATCGTGCCACAACTGCTGGCACGTGACCCGGCGCTGATCGCGGCGCTGAACTCGGGTGACTACAGCCAAAGTTCGCAACGCCTGATTTCCTTCGTGGACGAGATCGGCGCCGCCTCGCTGATGCTGTTGGATCGTGACGGGCGAACCGTGGCCGCAACTGACCGCAACCGACTGGGTGAACCCCACCGCGAAGCCGCCTATTTCGTCGATGCGCTGCGATCCAACACCACCGTTTTTACCGCCTTGCCGCAGGAGACCGGGAATTTTTCCTTTACCTATGCGCGGCGCATGGAAAGTGGCGGCGACACGGTCGGCGTCATCATGGTCGAAGTCGATCTGGCCAAGTTCGAACGCGCATGGGCCGGGATCACCGATGCGGTCATGGTCACCAACTCTGAAGGTCAGATCATCCTTGCGACGGAACCGCGCTGGCGCAGCCTGACCCCCGAAGAGGCGCTGCAACGCCAACCGGCCGAGGGTGCCATCGAACGCGCCATCCGCGCCACCGCCGACTGGACCGCGCAGCAGGCCGACGCCTATCTGCGCGGTGAGGCCGTGATGCGCATCGACGGGCGCATTCCATTCCGCGGCTGGACGCTGATCACCTTCACCACCTATTCATCTGTCCGCGAACGGGTGAACGCCGTTCTGGCGCTGGAGATCATGGGGTTCGCGCTTTTGGCGGCGCTGGTGTTCTACGCGCTGTCGCGCAAGACAGCGATCCGCATGGCGCTGTTTCAGCGTGACGCCAATGAACTGCGCGCGCTGAATGCGCGGCTCCAGCGCGAAATCGCCGAACGGGAGAGGGTGCAAAAGAACCTTGCCGTCGCTGAACAATCGCTGGCGCAAAGCTCGAAACTGGCGGCGCTGGGGGAAATGTCCGCAGCGGTCAGCCACGAATTGAACCAACCGCTTGCCGCGATGAAGACCTATCTTGCCGGTGCGCGGCTGCTGTTGCGCCGCAACCGGCCTGACGAGGCGCTGTCCGCCTTTCACCGCATCGACGATCTGATCGAACGCATGGGCGCCATTACCCGCCAGCTGAAGAGTTTTGCCCGCAAGGGGCAGGAGCAACTCAGCCCCGTCGACATGGGAGAGGCGCTTGCCTCGTCGCTGGCGATGATGGAACCGCAGCTTCGGTCGCGGCGCGTCAAGATCACCAAGATCCTGCCGGACACGCCAGTGCGTGTCATGGGGGACCGGATGCGGATCGAGCAGGTTCTGGTCAACCTCTTGCGGAACGCGCTCGACGCCACCAAATCCGTCGATGACCCGCAGGTGGACATCATCCTCGCGGCAGGAGAAACCGCCACGTTGACCGTGCGCGACAATGGAACCGGGATCGAAGACCTCGATGCGCTCTTTGAACCCTTTTACACGACGAAACAGCCCGGCGACGGTGTTGGCCTCGGCCTTGCCATTTCCTCGGGCATCGTGACCGAACTGGGAGGGCGGCTGACCGCCCGCAATGGCGAGGACGGCGGTGCCGTCTTTGAAATGCAATTGCCGGTTCTGAACGAAACCACAGAAGCAGCGGAGTAAACGTGCCATGGCCAATGCAATGAAGATCGCCATCGTTGATGACGAACAGGACATGCGCCAATCCATCAGCCAGTGGCTGGCCCTGTCCGGCTATGACACCGAGACATTTGCCAGCGCCGAAGAGGCGCTTGGCGCTCTCAACGCGGATTTCCCGGGCATCGTGATCTCGGACATCAAGATGCCGGGCATGGATGGGATCCAGTTCCTCAAGAAACTGATGGGGGCGGACAGCGCCTTGCCGGTCATCATGATCACCGGGCACGGCGATGTGCCCATGGCGGTCGAAGCGATGCGGATCGGGGCCTTTGATTTCCTTGAAAAGCCCTTCAACCCGGATCGCATGTCGGAACTGGCCAAGAAGGCAACGCAGGCGCGCCGGATGACGCTGGACACGCGGGCGCTGCGCCGCGAACTGGCGGATGGCGGGCAGATCATGTCCAAGCTCATCGGCGCCAGCCCGGCGATGGAACGCCTGCGCGAGGACATCCTTGACCTAGGGCAGGCCGATGGCCACGTCCTGATCGAAGGTGAAACCGGCACCGGAAAAACGCTGGTGGCGCATGCGCTGCATGCGGTCGGAACACGTGCGGGCAAGAAATTCACCCTGGTCTCCTGTAGTGCCATGGATGAAGAAACCCTGACGCGCCGCCTGTTCGGACCGATGCAGCCGGAAGAAACCCGGTTGCCCGCACTGGAAGAGGCACGGGGCGGAACGCTGGTTCTGGAAGATATCGAGGTGCTGTCCGACCCGCTTCAGGCGCGCCTGTTGTCGGCGATCAACGATCAGGGGTCGCCGCCGGAAACCCGTATCGTTGCCATTTCAAACCTTCAGGAAGAAGGCCGGACCTGCGAACAGGCGCTACGCCCGGACCTTTATTACCGGCTTGCGGCGCTCAAGATCACCGTGCCGCCGCTGCGGTCGCGCGGCGAAGACATCCTGACGCTGTTCACCCGGCTTAGTGAAAGCTATGCGGATGAATACGGCTGCGAGGCCCCCAAGGTGTCGGCGCAGGAGGCCGCGCAGCTTTTGCAGGCACCATGGCCGGGGAACGTGCGCCAGCTTATCAACCTTGCCGAACGCGCGGTCCTGCAATCGCGGCGCGGGCAGGGGACCATCGCCTCGCTTTTGATGAATGACCATGACGACATGCAACCGGTCATGACCACCGAGGGCAAGCCGCTCAAGGAATATGTCGAGGCCTTTGAACGCATGTTGATCGACAACACCATGCGCAGGCACAAAGGATCAATCTCGGCGGTCATGGAAGAGCTCTGCCTGCCGCGCCGAACCCTGAACGAGAAAATGGCGAAATACGGGTTGGCGCGCGCCGATTACCTCTGATGCCCCGCGCCGGGGATCTTGCGACGTTTTTCGACGATCAACGCTGGGGCGCTGAACTGCGGGCCCTTCGCGGGATCCTTGCGGCAACACCGCTGGACGAGACTCTGAAATGGGGGGCGGCCTGTTACACCTGCCAAGGGGCCAACGTGGCTATTCTTGGCGGGTTTTCGGACGGGTGCAGGCTGGCGTTTTTCAAAGGCACGTTAATCCCCGATCCCGAAGAGGCGCTGATCCTGACGGGGCCAAGGTCGCGGGCGTCCATGTACTTGCGCTTTTGCTCGGTGGACGAGGTTCAGGCCCGCGCAGCGCAGGTTCATGACTACGTGGCGCGCGCCATCGCGGTTCAAGAGTCCGGTGCCAAGGTGAATTTCGCCAAGGATGATCTCGACCATCCCGAGGAACTGACCGAAGCCCTTGAACGGGATGAGGCGTTTCGCACGGCTTTCGATGCTCTGACCCCGGGGCGACGGCGCGGCTATTTGCTGTATTTCACCGGTGCAAAGCAGGCCACAACCCGCGCGGCCCGGATCGAAAAGCACCGTCTCCGAATACTGGTCGGCAAAGGGATGCACGACCGTTAGGCCCAGTCGTCAATCCTTTGGCCTGCTGTGTCGTGAAGGTCGGTGGTTAGATCGCCATCAAACCACTGGCGCAGATCCCGGGTAACCTCGGCGAGAAAAGGGCCAAGCCGGGGCAAGGAAACGGTCGAAGGCCTGAAACCAGAGCGCCGCGCCCTTTTTACGGGGGCGCGGCGCTATCATGCAGGGGATGGGACTGCGATCAGTGCAGAAGGCGGCCCATGGCGGCGGCCACATCGGCCATACGCGCCGAGAAACCCCATTCATTGTCGTACCATGCCATCACGCGAACCATGCGGCCACCAACAACCTTGGTCTGGTCGGGGGCAAAGATCGACGATTGCGTGGTGTGGTTGAAGTCGATCGAGACCTTGGGTTCCGGGTCATAGGCCAGAACCGCGCCCATACGGCCTGCGGCGGCTTCGGCGACGATTTCGTTTACGTCCTCGACGGTCACGTCCTTCTTGGCAAAGAAAGTCAGATCGACGGCAGAGACGTTCGGCGTGGGCACGCGGACAGCGGACCCGTCCAGCTTGCCCTTGAGGTTCGGCAGCACTTCACCCAGCGCTTTGGCGGCACCGGTCGAGGTGGGGATCATTGCCATGGCACCTGCGCGGGCGCGGTACAGATCCTTGTGGCGACGATCCAGCGTCGGCTGGTCGCCGGTATAGCTGTGGATCGTGGTCATGATACCGGATTCGATCCCGATGCCTTCGTCCAGAACCTTGGCCAGCGGAGCAAGGCAGTTGGTGGTGCAGGAACCGTTCGACACCATCACATCGCCCTTCTCAAGGTCGCGGTGGTTGACCCCATAGACAACGGTGCGCTGCACGTTCTTGGCCGGGGCCGAGATCAGGACGGATTTGGCACCGCGCCCCAGATGCGCGTTGGCCTTTTCGCCGTCGTTGAACTTGCCGGTGCATTCCAGAACAACGTCGCAGCCGCCCCAATCCAGTTCGGACAATTCGTAGGACGACATGACGTCGATCGGACCGCGACCAAGGTCGATGGCCTGATCCTTGACGGTGACTTCGCCAGCGAAACGGCCATGGACCGAGTCATAGCGCAGCAGGTGGGCATGGGTTTCGATCGGGCCCGGAGCGTTGATCTTGACGACCTGAACGTCATTGCGCGCCGATTCCGCGATATGCGCGAGAGTGCAGCGGCCAATCCGGCCAAATCCATTGATACCGATCGTGACGGTCATGCTCGCCTCCTGGAAAATCCTGTTGCCCCCATATACGGAGAGCGGCCTGATCTGGAAAGGTCATTAACTGTTATCCGTCAGTATGTTAGCGGTAAACGTGGCAAGCTGCCCCTTGGTGGCGCTAACCGTCCGGGGCCGTTTGCGATAACGTCGGGCCATGCCCCCGCGGGAACAGAATCGCCCGGCTTGAACTTGAAGGGTGAGGGGCTAGGGTGGCGCGGCGTGCGCGGGCAAGGGAGAGCGGTATGAGCGGACTTCTGGCACTATTGGACGATGTGGCGGCCATCGCCAAGGTTGCGGCGGCTTCGGTCGATGACATCGGCGCGGCGGCGATGAAAGCCGGGTCCAAGACGGCGGGTGTCATCATCGACGATGCGGCGGTAACGCCGAAATATGTGCAGGGGTTCGAACCAGCCCGCGAATTGCCGATCATCTGGCGCATCGCCCGTGGGTCGCTGATCAACAAACTGGTGTTCCTGATGCCGGCGGCCTTGCTGATGGCGGCCTTTGCGCCATGGCTGGTCTGGCCCTTGCTGATCCTTGGCGGATGTTACCTTGCCTTCGAGGGCGCGGAAAAGATCGTTCACGTGTTGATGCCGCATGACGAGCATTCCGGCGGGCCGGACGGCAGCCACGATGTCGGCGATCCGCAGCATCTTGAAGAGGCCAAGGTCAAAGGCGCGATCAAGACCGATTTCATCCTCTCGGCCGAGATCATGGTGATCTCTCTTTCGGCCATCGAGGCGCCGAATTTCATCATGCAGGCGGCAACCCTGGCCGTGGTTGCGGTGCTGATCACATTTGTCGTCTACGGCGCGGTGGCGATCATCGTCAAAATGGATGATGTCGGCCTGTGGTTGAGCCAGCGCGGGCGGCTTGGTGTCACGCGCGGATTTGGCCGATTCATCGTGAAGTTCATGCCTTGGTTGCTCAAGGCGCTGGCGATCATCGGCACGGCCGCGATGCTTTGGGTCGGTGGATCGATCATGGTGCATTCCAGTCACGAGATGGGCTGGCACTGGCCCGAGGAGACCGTGCATGAGATCGCGCATTCGATCGGGCAGGGGAACGCGGCGCTGGAATGGGGCGTCACCGCAGGCATTGATTTCGTGATCGGATTCGTTGTCGGGCTGATCCTGATTCCGGTCGGAACCAAGGTGATCGCACCGATCTGGGGCCGGATCTTTGGCGGTGACAAGGCCGGGGCGCACTAGGCGGCTGGGCATCGGCCCCAACGCGCGGGTCCAAAAGAAAACGGCGCGCCCGGATCGGGCGCGCCGTTTCGTTTGATCCGGTCGCAGGCCTCAGCGGGCGCTGGTCTCATCGAAGGCGGCAGTAAAGCCTGACAGCGACATCGACAGGGCGACCGGCTTGTCCGGGGCCAGCATCGGAACGATGGAAACCGTTGCCGCGCTACCTGCCTTGAAACGGTCGATATCCTCGGCGGTAAATCCGACGCGCGCGAAGCAGCCCTGCTGGTTGCAGAAGGAATAGTCATAGCGCTTGGCTTCGCGGGTATCCACCTGCACGGTCATCTTGGCCGGCAGCAAGGTTTCCAGCGGCACGGTAAAGACACCGGCGGCCACGGCCTGACCCGCGTTTTCAACCTTGAAGATATAGACATCCGCCAGTTTGGTGCCTTCTTCATCCTGAAGCAGCTGGTACATCTGGCACAGCTCACGCTCTTCGCTCACCTTGACGCACTGAAGGCTCCAGTCCTTGAAGACTTCCTTGACGTAGGTTTCGGGAACGTCTGCCCGGCGCGGCTGTGCTGCAACCGGTTCGCCCAGATCAAGGCCACCCGACGGCGGAGTCGCCGGATCGTCCCCATCGGCGGATTGTGCGAAGCCCGCGCCGGCGCCCAGCGAGGCGATCAACGACAAAAGGATAAGCGGTTTCTTCATGTTGTCCTCAATAATCCGGTCAGTTGCCTGTGTGTCGCTTAACATGGGGCGGGCGGAGTGTCAGGGAAGAAAATCCGCCGCACCGCCGCGCCGATTGGCGGAATGCCGCCCGTTCACCGACCCGGTCCAAGGAGCGAAGCGCCCGCAAACAAAAAGGAAAGGGGCCCGGGGGCCCCTTTCCATTTCACTCCCTGTCGGACCGGCCGACTTTGTCATTGGTCGTGACGCTACGAGAAGAATTTCCCGCGGTCAACAGGGTTTTCGACCTTCTTTTTTCGCGATGCCCCGGATTTTGAAACAAAGAAAAAAGCCGCGCCCTTGGGCGCGGCCAGTCTGACAGGGAGGAAGTCCGTCCGGGGCAGGAGAGGACATGACGCCCCGAACTGGAAACATACTGGCATCAATTGGTTAAGGATGTATGTTTCCCCAAGGAAGACAGGGGGTAGAGCATGGTCAAACCGGTTTTCGTCGGCGGCGCGGGCGCTGGCTATGGCGTCAAGCAGCATCTCGATCTTGGATATGCAAACCGTCACGGGCTGGTCGCCGGGGCGACCGGGACAGGCAAGACGGTGACCTTGCAGATCCTGACCGAAGGGTTTTCCGCCGCCGGTGTTCCGGTTTTCCTTGCCGATGTTAAGGGCGACCTGTCCGGGTTGGCCAAGGCGGGCAGCGAGAGCCACAAGCTGCATGAAGCGTTCATGGAGCGTTGCGCCACCATCGGCTTTGACGATTTCGCCTACCAAGGATTTCCGGTGCGTTTTTGGGACCTGTTCGGTGAACAGGGGCATCCGGTCCGGACCACGGTGACCGAGATGGGGCCGCTGATGCTGGCACGGCTTCTGGAACTGACGGAAGCGCAGGAAGGCATTCTGAACATCGCTTTCCGCCTGTCCGACGAAGAGGGGCTGGCCCTGCTGGATCTGGCAGACCTGCGGTCGATGCTGGTCTGGCTGGGCGAGAACCGCAAAGAGTTGTCTTTGCGGTACGGAAACATCTCCATCGCCTCCATCGGAGCGATTCAGCGCCGGCTCCTCGTACTGGAAAACGAGGGGGGCGCAGGTTTTTTTGGTGAACCCGCACTGGAACTGGATGACCTGATGCAACTGGCGCCCGACGGGCGCGGGATGGTCAACATCCTTGCAGCAGACAAGCTGATGGGGCGGCCACGGCTGTACGCGACCTTCCTGCTGTGGCTGATGTCCGAACTTTTCGAAGCCCTCCCCGAAGTCGGCGATCCGGAAAAACCGCGGTTGGTGTTCTTTTTCGACGAGGCGCACTTGCTGTTCGACGATGCGCCCAAGGCCTTGATCGACAAGGTGGAACAGGTGGCGCGGCTGATCCGGTCCAAAGGCGTGGGCGTGTATTTCGTGTCGCAGTCGCCCGATGACATCCCCGAGGACGTGCTGGGCCAGTTGGGAAACCGTGTTCAGCATGCCTTGCGCGCCTTTACCGCGCGCGACAAACGGGCCTTGCGGCTGGCGGCGGAAACCTATCGCGAGAACCCCGATTTCGACATCGAAGAGGCCATCCGCACCGTTGGCGTGGGAGAGGCCGTGACCTCTTTTCTGGAACGCAAGGGTGCGCCGGGCGTGGCGCAGCGCACACTGATCCGTCCGCCCTCGTCGCAATTGGGTCCAATCTCAGGGGCCGAACGCGGCGCGATCCTTCAAGCCTCTGACATGGCGGGGAAATACGATACTTCTGTGGATCGCCATTCGGCGCATGAGATCCTCAAGGCGCGGGCCGACAAGGCGGCACAGGCCGCAGCAGAGGCCGAGCGCGCGGAGGAAGAGACCGGCAGCGGCGAGTTCCGTGCCGGTCGTCGCTATAGCGGCACGCGGGTCAGCCGTTCGACCTCGCGTCCCGTGCGCAAGGGCAAGAGCTTTGGCCGGGCCATGGGCGATATGGTGATGAAGGAACTGACCGGAACAACCGGGCGGCGCATTGTGCGCGGCGTTCTGGGCGGCCTGTTCAAAGGGCGCTGACCGGACGGGCTTGCGCCATGTCAAGGCGGGCCGGGTGCCAATGCGCTTGGCTGATCTTCACTCGTGATCCGGGGTAGAAGATCCATGAGCCGTCTTTTGATCCTGTTGCGGGCGCTTGCCTGCCTTTCATTCCTGCTGCCGTTACAGGCCGGGGCGCAGGGGGCGGATGCCATCAATGACCTGCTGCGGGGGGAATCCGGGACACCGGATGTCGCCCCTCTGCCGCCAGTCCCGGCCACGCCACGCGTCGCCACGCCCGAGGGCAACAGCTGGTCCGCACCGCAGGTCGGACGGACGGACGAGGGTCATACCAGGATCACCTATTACGGGCAGGCGGCGGGCGATGGGCGCAAGGCTCGGATCACGCTGATCTTTTCGGGGCCGACGGTTACCGGAACCGTGTGGATTCAAGGGGTTTGCGAAACGAATGTCCGCCTTGGCGGTGCCGACCTGACCTTGCGTGCGCAGCTGTCCGGTGCTTGGGAAAGCAAGGATGCCCGGATCACCGGAGACTGGAAGGGCACCGAACATTTTTGCGGCTCGGATGTCCACAATCACGGGTCGATGGAGTTTTTCCTCAAGGATGACGGCTATTTCGACCCGGTGATGCATCTGCGGATCATCGGGGAACGCGGGCGCTATGGCTGGAATTTCAAACCCGCCGGGCGCGAATTGATCGAGGACCCGTCGGCGGGGGCCTATGTCTTTCCCACCGATGATGAAGACCCGGTCGTACCCGGGGCCAAGGATGATGACGATCCGGACGGGGCAGGGGACAAGGATGACAAGCCGCGCCTCCCGTGGCGCGATCCGATCGACCCGGATCAGGTCACGGGGCTGGAACTGACCCCCGGAATACTGTTCCTGAAACCGGGCGATTCCAGACGCTTGCCTTGGGTGATCGCCTTGATTGGTGACGACAGCGGCGCGTCGGATCGCAGGGTGCCGGATGAGAACCTGCAATGGGTCTTGCCGCCGGAACTGGAAATCCTCGACGGCAAGCTGAAGCTCTCGGCCATGGTCAAAGATGAGAAAGAAATCCCTTTCGCGGTCAAGATCAGGATCGAAGAGTTCGAGGACGAGGTGCAAGGACGGGTGCAAGTCAAACTGGACGAACCGCTGGGCAGCATTTCAGGTGTGGTGGTCTTTGATTTCGATCCGTCGCTGCCCGCCATGCGGGGTGCCCGTCCGCGCAGCGCCGTTCTGGAACTGATCCCGCGCGGCAAGACGCCGGGCGAACGGCAGCGGTTTCGCGTCGGGCCTGATGGCCGTTTCGAATTTCGCAATCTTCCCAAAGGGATCTATTGGGTAGAGGCGCGCAGTGTCGTGCCCCCGGATTTTCCGCAGGGCTACAGTCTGGATAAGACCAAGACATGGTGGTCCACGCCGATCACGCTGGGACTGGAAACCGGGCTTTATTCCAAAAGTCCACCGGTCTGGGACCACAAGACTGCGGTGGTGACGGTCTTTGTTACCCGCCCCAAACCCAAAGACGGCCATATCTGGGGGCGGGTGATCTACAGGGACAAGGGGGTTGGGGGTGTCATGGTCATGGCGCATAACACCGCCGACAGCGATATCCATGCCGAAACCGCCTCGCGTCCGGATGGCAGCTATCAGCTATTGATCGACGATCTCCCCGACGGCGAATATTGGATCCGGGCCGAGAAATACCTCAAGCCGCGGGTCGCCGGACCCGATGATTTGCTGGACGTAAGAACCAATCGGCTGGGCGATGCGATCCTTGTGCACAGCCCGCTTTCCGACCCGCGCGGCGTGGAAATCGATATCGAGGTGGACAAACGTCACGCGATCTTTGGCGGACCACGGGAAACGCCGCATATACCGATTCTGCCGGGCAAGTGATGTCCGGCGTGTCGCGGTTTTCAGGATCACTGGTAGGCCCGGCAGGACTTGAACCCGCAACCAAGGCGTTATGAGCGCCCTGCTCTAACCAATTGAGCTACAGGCCCACCGTGTCGCAGAGCAGTACCAGAGGCAGGCGCAAGGTCAAGCGCCTGCCGAAACGCAAAAGGGCGCCGCGATCCGCGACGCCCTTTCGACTGAGGTAAGTCGGGACCGGTCAGGCCGCTTTTTCTTCGGCTGCCTTGAGGTAGGCCAGCAGGTTTTCCGGCGCGCTTTCGCCATAGGGGTCTTCGGGGTGGTTGTCGCCCAGACCGGGTTCCTGGAACCAAGCTTCGACGACGCCATCGTTCACGACGGCTGCATAGCGCCACGACCGCATGCCAAAGCCAAGGTTGTCCTTGGCGACCAGCATGCCGACCTTGCGGGTGAACTCACCCGAACCATCGGGGATCACCTGAACGTTCTTGATGCCCTGGGCTTCGGCCCATTTGTTCATGACAAAGCTGTCGTTGACCGACATGCAATAGATCGCGTCGATGCCCTGTTCCTGAAAATCGGCGAATCCGTTTTCGTAGCCGGGCAGCTGGTAGGTCGAGCAGGTCGGGGTGAAGGCACCGGGCAGCGAGAACAGGATCACGCGCTTGCCGGCAAAGTAATCAGCGGTGGTCTTGTCTTCCCAACGGAAGGGGTTCGGGCCTTCGATGCTGTCGTCGCGCACGCGGGTGTGGAAGGTCACCTGGGGAAGCTTGGAGCCGGTATTCATGTCTGATTCCCTGAAACGATTGAACTTTCTCCGACCTAGAACCGTTCTCAACTGGCTGCAATGCTGCGGCAGCGAATAGCTGCATTGCACATGCAGAAAATTCTTGGCAGCCGCGAAACCGTGCAGCTTCGTGACGCGGCGTCGGGGCGGGCAATTGCAGCGCGCGGCGCTTTGGTCTAAGCGCGTGTGCATCATCTGGAAGGGACCGACATGAGCGACGGCAAGAACGGGCTGACCTATGCCCAGGCGGGTGTGGATATCGACGCGGGCAACGCGCTGGTGGAACGGATCAAGCCCGCCGCCAAGCGGACCAACCGCAGCGGCGTGATGAGCGGGCTGGGCGGATTCGGCGCGCTGTTCGATCTCAAGGCTGCGGGCTATTCCGACCCGGTTCTGGTCGCCGCCACCGATGGCGTGGGCACCAAGCTGCGGATCGCGATCGACACCGGCCATGTGGATGGCGTGGGCATCGACCTTGTCGCCATGTGCGTGAACGATCTGGTGTGCCAAGGGGCAGAGCCGCTGTTCTTCCTCGACTATTTCGCCACGGGCAAGCTGGAGACCGAGATTGCCGCCCGCGTGGTCGAAGGTATCGCCGAAGGTTGCGTCCGCTCGGGCTGTGCGCTGATTGGCGGCGAAACCGCCGAGATGCCCGGCATGTACCCCGAAGGCGATTTCGACCTTGCCGGTTTCGCCGTTGGCGCGATGGAACGCGGTGCGGCGCTGCCTGACGGTGTGAAGGAAGGGGACGTTCTCTTGGGGCTTGGCTCGGACGGCGTGCATTCCAATGGCTACAGCCTCGTGCGCAAGCTGGTGGAACTGTCGGGTCTGGGCTGGGACGCGCCGTGCCCTTGGGGTGGCAGCACGCTGGGCGAGGCGCTGCTGGCGCCGACGCGGCTTTATGTCAAACCGGCCCTTGCCGCCATCGAAGCCGGAGAGGTCCACGCGCTGGCGCATATCACCGGCGGGGGTCTGACCGAAAACCTGCCGCGCGTCCTGCCCGAGGGGCTTGGCGCAGAGATCGACCTTGGCGCATGGGATCTTCCGGATCTGTTCAAATGGATGCGCGGCGTCGGCGGCATCGCCGAGGGGGAGATGCTCAAGACCTTCAACTGCGGGATCGGCATGATCCTCGTGGTGGAACCGGAAAGCGAATACGCGGTGGACGAATTGCTGCGCGGGATGGGCGAAACCGTCCATCGCCTTGGCACGGTGACCAAGGGGCAGGGCGTTTCGTACAGCGGTGGGCTGAAGTGACAGGCATCGACAAGCTGGAAGCGGACCTGCGCGGCTTGGGGTTGCAAGAGTATGCAGCCACTCTTGCAGCAGAGGCCCGCGACAGCTTTCGGATGGTGCCCTTGACCGATGACGTCGCACAGCCGGGCCAAAGCAAATTCGGCGGCGAGCCGAATTTGCCTGTCGGTCTGGACTGGCCCGTGCGTCCCGCCTTGACCGAGGCAGACATCCACGATGGTGTTTCGGACGATATGAGAGCCTATCTGTCCGCGCCTCAGCCAATGAGCCTTGTCCTGCAGGTCAACCTGGCTGAGGTTCCGGATCCGCAGGCGGCGCTGCCGGGTCTCCCGGACAAGGGCCACCTGTTCCTCTTTTACGATACGATCTGGCAACCCTGGGGATACGAGCCGTCACATGACCGCGGCTTCGCCGTGATCCATGCCGCGCCGGACACCGTCTTGCAGCGTGGAACTCCACCGATCTTTGATCCCCTTGTGGGCCCTCTGACCGAATTTCCCATCGGTTTCTACCCGGAGACATCGAGGATTCCGGTCTCTTCGGCGAGGTTTTCGGCACTTGGCCTGCCTTACGACGTGGTCACGGCCTATGACGAGGCGCTCGACGACCTTGAGGATTCCGGTTTGCCCGATCAATTCGGCGGATGGCCCAGCCCGATCCAAGGCGAAATGGAAGCGGAATGCGCCCTTGTGGCCAACGGAATCAGCGCGGGTGACCCGGCGCAGTATCACTCGGATCGGGGCAGGGCCGCCATTGCATCGCAAACCGACTGGCGGCTGCTGTGCCAGATCGCCTCGGACGATGACAGGGAATGGGGCGATGGCGGTCAGCTGTACGTCTGGATTCGCGAAACGGACCTGACGAACCGCGATTTCAGCAAGGCCCGGGTCATCCTGCAATGTTTTTAAGGAGGCGTCTGCGATGAAGCGCGTCGCGATCTTTGTTTCGGGCGGTGGATCCAACATGGTCACGCTGGTGGACAGCATGACCGGCGACCATCCGGCCCGTCCCGTTCTGGTGCTGTCCAACAATGCCGACGCGGGCGGCCTGCAAAAGGCGGCGGAGCGGGGCGTGCCCACGGCTGTCGTCGACCATCGTCCTTTTGGTCAGGATCGCGCTGCCTTTGAAGAGGCGTTGCAGGAAACCCTTGCGCCCCACGCCCCGGACATCCTCTGCCTTGCCGGGTTCATGCGTGTCCTGACGGCGGGATTCGTAACGCCGTGGGAAGGGCGGATGCTGAACATCCATCCTTCGCTCTTGCCCAAGTACCGAGGGCTACACACCCACGCGCGGGCGATCGACGCTGGCGATTGCGAGGCCGGTTGCACCGTGCATGAGGTCACGCCGGAACTGGACGACGGGCCGATCCTTGGGCAGGCCCGCGTTCCGATCCAGCCGGATGATACGCCGGACAGCCTCGCCGCACGGGTGCTGCGCATGGAACATCAGCTATACCCGGCGGTGCTCCGACGGTTCGCAGCGGGCGACCGAACCCCGGTGCTGTTGCCCTGACAACGCGGCCCCGGTCAACGCGCCACCGTCCGCATCGCGGCAGAATTGCCGTGCCAGGTCTCTGCATCGGCCACGGCATGTGGTGCCGTAATCGCGGTCACGGCCATAAAGGCGACAAGCACAAGCAGCGCGATGCCGCCTGCACGGCGCAGGCCCGCGTCCGACACTTGGTGGTCGCGGGTGAGGGGATGTACGAGGGCAGTCATTTCAGGGTACTCCTGTTTGCGATGACGCTCAGATAGGTCCCGACAGGCCATTCTTGAAATGAATGTTTGGCGCGCTGTGCATCACGTTTTGTGATGTCGCAAACCTGCTATGTCGTGATCGACGGGGGCTTTGAATGTCTCCGGGGTTTGCTCTATGGTGATCCGACGCAAGGCGGCGTTGGGCGCCAAGACCTTGCCTGACCTTTCACGGAGCGGGCCGCTTCCGGCCCGTGTATCCTGCCGGAGCCCGGATGAAGACCTTGAAGACGACAGAAGAGCTTGCGGCCTTCTGCGAGGCCGCTGCCTCTGTTCCTTACGTGACCGTGGATACGGAATTTCTGCGCGAACGCACCTATTACTCAAAACTGTGCCTGATTCAGCTGGCCTTGCCGGGACGGGACGACTCAGACGCGGTTCTGGTCGATCCGCTGGAGGACGGTCTGTCACTGGATCCGTTGATGGACCTGTTCCGCAACGAAAATGTGGTCAAGGTCTTCCACGCCGCGCGGCAGGATCTTGAAATCTTTTTCATCGACAATGGTGTGATCCCCAAGCCGCTGTTCGATACGCAGGTTGCCGCGATGGTTTGCGGATTTGGCGAACAGGTGGGCTATGAGACACTGGTCAAGCGGATCGCCAAACAGCAGTTGGACAAAAGCTCGCGCTTTACCGATTGGTCCCGCCGCCCGCTGACGGATGCGCAAAAGACCTATGCGCTGGCCGATGTGACGCATCTGCGCCAGATCTACGAATTCCTGGATCAAAAGCTGCAAGAAACCGGGCGCGCCCGCTGGGTCGGCGAGGAACTGGCGACGCTGACCGATCCCCAAACCTATATCACCCGTCCCGAAGACGCATGGAAGCGCGTCAAGACCCGGTCCAACTCGCCACGGTTCCTTGCCATCGTGCGCGAACTGGCCGCCTTCCGAGAAGCCTATGCGCAAGAGCGCAACGTGCCGCGCAACAGGGTGTTCAAGGATGACGCGCTGGTGGAACTGGCCTCGACCAAGCCCGTGACGATGAACGATCTGGGCCGCTCACGGTTGTTGCTGCGCGAAGCCCGCAAAGGCGCGATTGCCGAGGGAATCCTCTCCGCCATCGCCGCCGGGATGGAGTGCCCAAAAGAAGATTTGCCGAAAGTCACCAATGACAAGGACAAGTTGCAGGTGAACCCGGCTCTGTCCGATCTGCTGCGTGTTCTGCTGAAGGCCAAAACCGAAGACTACGGTGTCGCCTCCAAACTCATCGCACCGTCCTCGGACCTTGATGCAATTGCAGCAGGTCAGCGCGACGTCCCGGCACTCAGCGGCTGGCGCCGCGAAGTCTTCGGCGAAGACGCCCTGCGCCTGTGTGACGGCAAGATTGCCCTCGGTGCCAAGGGCAAAACCGTGAAGGTCATCGACATCTGACCAGGGTCAGCGGCGCACATTCCGAATGTTGTGCCGCCCCTTGACCTGGATCGTGCGAATCCCGGCCAACTGGTTGTCCGTCAACCATACGGCGGCCGTGTGGGTGCGCGACAGATCCGATCCTTTCGGCCCGCGCGGCTGATACCCCCGGAACGCATAGGCCAGCGTGCCACCGGTGCTTTCTTCCTCGATCTTGACCAATTGGACATCAAAGGCGCCCTGATAATCCGCCACGGTGGTGGCCCGGATGATCGCCCCGCCGGGGCGACGTTCCACCACCAGTTCGGTGATTTCGCCCATGTCGGTGCCACGGTAAGTGGTGTCCTTTTCCTTCCGGAAGATCGATTCACGCCCGCGCGGGATCAGCGTGTTCACCTCTTCGTTGGGTGTTGCCACGCGCAGGGATTCGCTCCGCCCGAACCAGTTGATCGGGTTGAGGCGGCTGTCGCGCACAGTGCCGCAACTGGTCAGCACAAGGGCCGCAAGAACGAGGGTGGATACCGGTTTGAACATGACGCGCCCCCTGGAAGGTTTCTCGGAGGGTTAGCGCAGATCGCGGGCGATGAAAAGCACCTCGCGGCAAGGGCAGGGGCTGGACCTTCGGGCCGCATGTGCCTAGGTCTGCCGCAAACGGAGGTCGCAATGGCACAGGCAGCATTCGAAGACGTGGTCGAGGATTTCGAATTCCTTGAGGACTGGGAAGACCGCTACCGTATGGTGATCGAGATGGGCAAGGACATGGCGCCCATGCCCGAAGCCCTCAAAGTCCCCGCCACCAAGGTCGAAGGCTGCGCCAGCCAGGTCTGGCTGCACATGGCTCCGGAAGACGGCAACTTCCACTTCCAAGGCGACAGCGATGCTCTGATCGTCAAGGGCCTCATCGCTCTGTTGCATCGGTTATATGACGGTCTGCCGCTGGATGAAGTGGCCAATGTCGACGCCCGTGCCGAACTTGGGCGGCTGGGACTGAACGAACACCTCTCAGCGCAGCGATCCAACGGTCTGCGCGCGATGATCGAACGGATTCGCAGCCAGAGCGCCGGTTGAGGGGGCTCTGCCCCCGCCCGGGACAGTCGTCCCGGACTCCCCCGAGGTATTTGGAAAACCAAAGAAGAGCAGCCGATTTTCGCAATGAACCGTTTACTGAAACGAAATACCCCCTGCCGACATGCGACAGGGGGCTTCTTCGGTTACGGTCATCGGCTCCTCAGCCTGTACCGTGTCAGTATGATCGCTCAACGAGGTTAACAAACCCTTGCTTCTTTGGTTCTGAAAATACCTCGGGGGGCGCGCCGAAGGCGCGGGGGGCAGAGCCCCCCTTCATCGGCTCGGTCAGTGGTTGCCGTTGCCGGTGAAGCGCGCTGCGTTGGCGGCCGCGCGCCGGATGGCGTTGGATTTGTGAACCGTTTCCTGATACTCGGCTTCGGGATCACTGTCATAGACCACGCCGCCGCCGGCCTGGATGTAGAGTTTCTGATCCTTCACCAAGGCCGTCCGCAGGGCGATGCACATGTCCATATCGCCGCCGGCGCTGAAATAGCCCACCCCGCCGCCATAGACACCCCGCTTTTCGGGTTCCAACTCGTCGATGATCTCCATCGCGCGGACCTTGGGGGCGCCGGAAACCGTTCCGGCCGGCAGGCCTGCCAAAAGGGCGGACAGGGCATCTTGGTCTTCGGAAAGTTCACCGACCACGTTCGATACGATATGCATCACGTGGCTGTAGCGTTCGATGATAAATTGCTCGGTAGGCTTGACTGTTCCGATCTTGGACACGCGGCCAGTGTCGTTGCGACCGAGGTCCAGCAGCATCAGGTGTTCGGCCAGTTCTTTCTTGTCGGCCAGCAAGTCCGCTTCGAGCGCCTTGTCCTCGGCCGGGGTGGCGCCGCGCGGGCGGGTGCCGGCGATCGGGCGGATCGTCACCTCGTCTCCAAAGACCCGCACGAGGATTTCGGGCGATGCGCCGACAACCTGGAACCCGCCGAAGTTGAAGTAGAACATAAAGGGCGACGGGTTGGTCCGTCGCAAGCTGCGGTAGAGCGTGAACGGCGGCAGCGGGAAGTCCTGCGTCCAGCGCTGGGACGGCACAACCTGAAAAATGTCGCCCGCCCGGATGTATTCCTTGGCCTTTTCCACCGCGGCGAGATAGTCCGCATGGGCAAAGTTGGACACCGGTTCGCCCAGATCCGCCGCATCGCCCAGATCGCGCGAGGCTTGCGGCAGGGCACGTTCCAGATCGCGCACCGCATCCATGACCCGTTCTGCCGCCTGTGCATAGGCCGCGCGGGCCGACAGCCCATCCTGCACCCAGGCCGGAGAGACCACCGTGACCTCTCCCTTGACGCCATCCAGCACGGCCACAACCGAGGGCCGCATCATCAGGGCATCAGGCAGACCCAGCGGATCGGGGTTCACGTTCGGCAGATGTTCGACCAGCCGGATCATGTCGTAGCCAAGGTAGCCGAACAGCCCGGCGGCGGCCTGCGGCAGATCTTCGGGCAGGTCGATCCTGCTTTCGGCCAGCAAGGCCCGGAGCGCGTTCAGCGGATCCTCTGACTGCGGCTCAAAGGCATCCGGGTCAAAGCGCGCCATGCGGTTTACCCGTGCCTGCGTGCCGTGACATTGCCAGATCAGGTCGGGCTTCATGCCGATGATCGAATACCGCCCCCGGACTTCGCCGCCGGTGACGGATTCCAGCATGAAGGCATCGCGTGCCGCGCCGGTGAGTTTCAGCATCAATGACACCGGCGTGTCGAGATCGGCGGCCAGACGGGCATAGACCACCTGGTTGCGGCCCGCCTCGTATTCAGAGGCGAAGCCGTCGAAGGAAGGGATCAGTTGTACCATGGCTCTTACTGGAAGTTCGCGTGAACGGCATTGATCGCCGCCTGGTCAAGTTCGACGCCAGCGCGCGCCTGGATGTCCGTGGCCAAGGCGCTGAACAGGTCCTGCGCCACGTCCTGAGCGGCCTGATCCCGGAACAGCTGTGCCAGTTGCAGAGCCTGATCGCCTTCGCGGTCGACCTCAAGGACGTCGTCCAGCCGCACGATGATCGCGCTGTCGCCGGTCTGGACCGCACGTACCTCGCCGGGCGTCATTTCGAACATGGCGTCCAGCACCGGGCGCGGCACGGCGCCAAGGGCGGTGCGGGTCAGGTCGGTCTCGGTCGCCGGGGTCAGATCGAGACCTTCGAAAGTCACGCCTTCACCCAGTTGCGCTGCGAGCGTTTCGGCCTGTTTGAGCAAGGCGTCCGCTTCTTGTGCCGCACGCCAGTCGGCTTCGACGCGAACGCGGACCTCGTCGAAGGGGATCGGGGCCGGAGCATCGGTCTGATCCAGCCGCAGGGCAAAGACACCGCCATCGCCAAGCGCCGCGATGGCCGGGTAATCGCCGTCCTGCACATCGTCCGCGGCGTCGCGGAACGCCGGGTAGCCCGCAATGTCCTCGTCATTGTCACCGGTCCAGCCGATGGTGCCCAGCGTCAGGTCGGTGGTGTCGGCCAGCTCTTCCAGCGTCACCCCGGCGGCCAGTTCATCGTCGAACCCCTGCGCCTGCGTTTCGATCACACGGCGGGCGCGGTCCAGCGCCAGTTCACCGCGCAGGCCGGGCACGGCATCCTCGAAGGACGTCAACTGGGCGGGAAGCACGGCATTGATGCGGAAAAGGGCCGGGCCAAGCGTGGTGGGCGCGGGGCCGACCACCTGACCGACTTCGCCGCCAAAGACCAGATCGGCGGCACCAGCCAGATCGGCGGCACCAGCCAGATCGCCGCGGGTGACGTCGCCCATGTCGGTATCGGCAAGCTCCAACCCGCGTTCCTCGACCAGATCCTCAAAAGCGATTTCGCCAGAGGTCACGCGGGCCAGCGCCGCTTCGGCGGCGGCGGTGTCGTTGAAAACCAGACGTTCCACCAAGCGACGTTCGGGCAGGTCGAACTCTTCTTTGCGCTCGTCGTAGGCGGCGCGCAGCGAATCCTCGTCCACCTCGACCGTGTCCACCAGCATTTCCGGGGTCAGCAGCACATAGGTGATCTGGCGCGTTTCAGGCCGGGTGAAAAGCGCGATGTTGTCATCGTAATGCGCACGCAACGCTTCTTCGGTCGGGTCGGCGATGTCCAGTTCGACGGCATCGGCATTGATTTCGGCCCAGGTGATGTTGCGGCGTTCACCGGTGTATCCGATCAGCGTGTCCACATAGGTGTCCGGCAAGCGGACACCGGCCAGAACGGCCCCTTGCAGCAGCGAACTGGCGCTTTCGTTCCGCAGCTTTTCTTCGAAATCGCGTTCGGTCAGCCCGGCGTTGTCCAGTGTCAGCTTGTAGGCATCGCGGTTAAAGCTGCCGTCGGCGCCCTGAAAGGCGCGAATGGCACGCAGATCCTCGGCAAGGCGGCTGTCGCCAATCGAAATCCCCAGAACGTCGGCCTCGTTTTCCAGGGCGGCGGTAACGACCAGCTGGCTCAGGACCTGTTGCGTCAGGCCAAGCGCCTGCGCCTGCTGAAAGGACAAGGCCTGACCGGTCTGCTGTTGCAGCGTGTTGATCTGGTTGCGCAGCGACCGGAAATAGTCGTTGGTCGAGATTTCGGCCTCGCCCACCTTGCCGATCGACCGCACGGTGCCAGAGAAATTGGTGGCGCCGAAGCCGCCAAGCCCCAGCAGCAGAAGGCCCAACAGGCCATAGACCAGGAATTTGCCTGCGCCGCTTTTCTTGTCCGCCATCGTGACCTCCCGCTCTCGGATTTGCCCCTGTCTAAGCGGCTCCCCCGGGGCCTGCAAGAGGCCCGTCGACCTGCGCCAGCCTGCGGGCGAATTCCGCGATGCCGGCGCGGTCGGTATTGGCAAAGGCCACGCGGAACTGTCTGTCGCCGCTGGCGTCGCCTTTTGGGGTGAACATGGTGGCCGGCAGGATCAACACACCGGCGTCTTGTACAAGGCGGGGCGCCAGTTCGGCCGATCCTTCGGCAAAGGGGTGTTCGATGTAGGCGAAATAGGCTCCGCACCCAAGCAAACGCCAGCCGCGTGCCTCCAGAGGGGCAAAATGTTCGATGATGGCCGCGCGCCGGTCGAGGATCTCGTCGCGCTGTTCAGCTTTCCACTGGGCCAGATGGTCCAGTCCCCAAAGTGCCGCGCGTTGTCCCAATGACGGGGCGCAGATCGCCACCGTGTCCTGAAACTTCTCGATCTGGTGCAACAGGTCGGCATCCCCCAAGACAGCGCCGACACGGTGACCCGTCAACCGGTAGGCTTTGGAAAAGCTGTAAAGCTGGATCAGAACCCCGGCGCGTTCGGGCCGGGACAACAGGCTGTGCGGCGCGCCCAAGCGCGAGTCGAAATCGCGATAGGTTTCATCCAGGATCAGCTTGAGCCCCAGTTCGGCGCAAAGATCGTAGAAGCCATCCAGTACTTCGGCGGGATATTCGACACCGCAGGGATTGTTCGGAGTGACCAGTGCAATCGCCCGTGTCCGCGGGGTGATCAGGGCGCGGGCCGCTTGCGGATCGGGGATCAGGTCAGACCCACAGGGCAGGGGCACCGCGCGGACCCCGGACATGTCCAGCCACATCTTGTGATTGAAATACCACGGCACCGGCAGGATGACTTCGTCTCCTTCGCCGCAAATGGCCGAGATGGTGGCCGCAAACGCCTGATTGCAGCCTGCCGTGATCCCGACTTCTGCAGCGTCGACCGGGCCTCCATAATGCCCTTGCCATTCTGCCGCCAGCGCCCTGCGCAGTTCTGGCAAACCCAGAACCGGTCCATAGAGATGGCTGGCGGGGTCTTCCATCATTTCGGCCATGGCTTTGCGCATGGCAGGCGGCGGCGGATCGGCGGGCGCGGCCTGACTGAGGTTGATCAACGGGCGGTCGGCCGGAAACACGACCCCTTTCAACCAGCGCTGCGCCTCGGGGATGGGTGGGAAAAAGGTCGCGTCTGTGCGGCTGGTCATCGGGCTCTCCGGCAAATTTGACGCGAAGCTATCAGCGCCGCCGGCGGGCGCAAGTCATGCGTCGGCGTCAAAGGCCGCACGGGCGGCGCGAATGGCGTCGTGGTTGGCGCTTGCCCAGTCTGACAGCTGAGCGATGGGCAACAGGGCCGAGCGGCCCAGATCGGTCAGCGCATATTCCACCGCGGGCGGTTTGGTCGGATAGACCGTGCGGCTGATCATGCCGTCCCGTTCCAGATCGCGCAGCGTCTGGGTCAGCATGCGCTTGGAAATATCGCCAACCTTGCGTTGCAGGGCGGAAAACCTCTGCGGCCCGTTCTCCAGTGCGATGAGGATCAACAGGGTCCATTTCTGGCCCACGCGGTCCAGCACATCGCGTACCGGGCAATTTTCGGCGCGCATGGGCGGTTCGTCAAAGACTTCGGGGAAAAGGCGGTTACCCGGCTGTGCCCTTGTCATGAATTTGTGCCTCCTTGGCGAGTTTCGATATGCGGTCTACATCCGAGACCATATCCCGAATCGGGACCAAACTTAGATCCAGTGAAAAGGAAATACCATGTCCCTCAAGTATCTCGTCACCGGCGCCTCTGGCCAACTTGGCGCACAGGTCATCGACAGGCTGCTGAAAACCGAAGCGCCGGAAACCATCGGCGCATTGGTGCGCCGACCGGAGGCCGCGTCGGCGCTGGAAGCGCGCGGCGTTGCCGTGCGCGTGGCCAGCTATGACGCGACCGAGGCACTGCGCGCCGCCTTTACCGGTGTTGAAAGACTGTTGTTGGTGTCCTCTTCCGAGGTCGGACAACGTGCGCCGCAGCACCGCAACGTGATCGAGGCTGCCAAGGCTGCGGGCGTGGATTTCATCGCTTATACCTCGCTGCTCCGCGCCAAGGAGTCACCGCTGGGGGATCTGCCTGCGGAACATATCGAAACGGAGGATGATCTTGCTGCCTCGGGCCTGCATTACGCGGTGCTGCGCAATGGCTGGTACACGGAAAACTACGCGATGAGCGCCGCGCCCGCGATTGAAAACGGTGCCTTTATCGGGGCCGCCGGGGACGGACGGATCGCAAGCGCCGCCCGCAAGGACTATGCCGAAGCTGCCGCCGCCGTACTGATGGGGGATCTGCCAGCAAGCGGGACGATCTACGAGCTGGCCGGGGACACAGGCTATACGCTGACCGAGTTCGCAGCAGAACTGTCTCGCCTCACGGGCAAGGACATTCCTTATGTGAACATGACCGAAGCCAAGTTCAAAGAGACCCTTTTGGGCGCGGGCCTGCCCGAAGGGCTGGCGAAACTGTTGTCGGAAAGCGATCGCGGTGCGTCGGTAGGTGGACTGGACAGCGACGACGGCACGCTTGGCCGTCTGATCGGACGTCCGATCACAGCGTGGCAGGACACGCTGAACGAGGCGCTTGCCTGAGCCATTACGCACGGGGCGAGGCGCGCCACGCGCCTCGTCCTGACAGGCGATCAATCAGGCGATCAATCGTCGCCGCGATAGGGTTTGACGTATTGCAGCGCCATGTCCCACGGGAAGAAAATCCAGGTGTCCTGGCTGACTTCGGTGATGAAGGTATCGACCTGCGGACGGCCCTGCGGTTTGGCATAGACGGTGGCCACATGCGCCTTGGGATAAAGGCTGCGGACCAGTTCCAGCGTCTTGCCGCTGTCCACGAGGTCATCAATGATCAGGATGCCTTCGCCATCGCCCACCAATGCGGCATCGGGCGATTTCAGGACCTGTGCCTCGCGCCGCTGGTCGGCCTTGCCGCCGCCCGAGTGGTAGCTTTTCACACTGATCGTATCGACGGTGCGAATGTCCAATTCGCGGGCCACGATCATCGCCGGTGCCATGCCGCCGCGCGTGATGGCGACAACCGCCTTCCAGTATCCGTTGTCCGGGCCTTGACCCTGCAACCGCCAGGCCAGCGCCCGTGCGTCGCGATGCAGCTGATCCCAGCTGACGTGAAAGCCTTTTTCATGCGGCAGGCGGTTGTCCATGGCAGTCTCCTCGGCAGGCAATGTGGGCTGAGCCTATACGCCAGCGTTTGGCCTGCGGGCAAGTCTCCTTACCGCGAAAGCAGCAAGCGCAGGCCAAGCGCCGCCAGAATGGCCGAGGCGACCCGGTCAATCACCGGTTTTGCCCGCAGGTATCCGGCGCGCGCCGGAGGCGTCGACAAAAGCAGTGCAAAGAGGCTGTAGACCGCCAGTTCGACGACAAGGTGATTGCCGACGACCAAGGCTTTTTGGGTCACAGTCATGCCCGCGGGAAAAATCACCACAAGCACCGAGGCGGCAAAAAGCACGGACTTCGGATTCAGAAGATTGACCAAGAGGCCGCCCAGAAAGGCCCGCGCGCCGGGGTGGGCGCTGTCCGTGACAGGTTTGCGCGCGTCCCGCCACAATCCATACGCGATCCACAACAGGTAAAACGCCCCGGCCAGTTTCATCGCGCCGTAGGCAAAAGGAAAAAGCGTGAACAACACCTCAAGCCCCAAGAGCGCCGCGCCGGTCCATGTTGCCGCCATCAGCCCAAGTCCCGCGCCCGTGGCCACACCAACCCGGAAACCGCCGGCAATCGACTGTCGCAACGCATAAAGCAGCGCCGGGCCGGGTGCGGCCATGGCGGCCAACAGCGTGAGGTTGAAGGCCAGTAGGTGAGTCCAGGTCATCTTGGTTCCTTTCGCTCCTGACAGCAGCGCTATGGCGGGGGCCGTGTCAAACGAAAACGCCCCGGACAGATGGTCCGGGGCGTGTCTTGTTCGATTTCGGGGCGATGTCAGCCCTTGGACATATCCGGCGCATCCACGGCCTTCATGCCGACGACATGATAGCCCGCGTCCACATGATGGGTTTCGCCGGTGACGCCTGCGCCAAGATCCGACAGGAGGTAAAGCGCGGAATTGCCCACGTCCTGAATGGTCACGTTGCGGCGCAGCGGCGAGTTGTATTCGTTCCACTTCATGATGTAGCGGAAATCGCCAATACCGCTGGCGGCAAGTGTCTTGATCGGCCCGGCGCTGATCGCGTTGACGCGGATGCCGTCCTTGCCAAGATCCTCGGCCAGATAGCGCACGCTTGCCTCAAGGGCTGCCTTGGCCACGCCCATGACATTGTAATGCGGCATGATGCGTTCGGCACCGTAGTAGGTCAGCGTCACCGCGCTGCCGCCGTTCTTCATCATCTTCTCGGCGCGCTGCATCACGCTGGTGAAGCTGTAGACCGAAATATCCATCGTCATGGTAAAGTTCGACTTGGACGTGTCGACATAGCGACCGCGCAGTTCGTTCTTGTCCGAAAAGCCGATCGCGTGAACGATAAAGTCGAGGGTGTCCCATTTTTCCTTCAGCGCGTCGAACAGACCGTCGACCGAGGCCTCGTCGCTGACGTCGCAGGGCAGGACGATATCCGACCCAAGCTGGCCGGCCAGAGGATCGACCCGTTTCTTCAGTGCGTCGCCCTGGTAGGAAAAGGCCAGTTCCGCGCCTGCGTCCGCGCAGGCCTTGGCGATGCCCCAGGCAATCGACTTGTCATTGGCCAGTCCCATGATCAGGCCGCGTTTTCCCGCCATCAACTGGTTTGACATGTGAGCCCTTTCCGCCAGATCCATGTTGCAGCGACCTTTAGGGGATCGGCCCGGGACCATCAAGCCTGCCTTGTGCGCAAAACGGGGCTTGCATCCCGGGTGACACAGGCCAATGTCCCGCCCGTCCGGGCCGGATCACAGAGCAGGAGAGCATTCAGATGAGCGACCGTAGCGGAATCTTCGCCGGGGAGGACCCCTTTGTCCTTGCCCGCACTTGGCTGGCCGAGGCTGAAGACAAGGAACTGAACGATCCCAATGCCATTGCCCTGTCGACGGTGGACGCCGACGGCTTGCCCAATGCACGGATGGTCCTGCTCAAGGACATCGAGGACGACGCATTTGTCTTTTACACGAATTACGAAAGCGCCAAGGCCGGGGAACTGGATCAGGCGGGCAAGGCGGCCTTTGTCATGCACTGGAAGTCTCTGCGACGTCAGATCCGCGTGCGCGGGCTGATCGAACGCGAAGAGGGGCAGCAGGCAGATGACTACTACGCCTCGCGTTCGATCAAGAGCCGGTTGGGCGCATGGGCCAGCGCGCAGAGCCGTCCGTTGGACAGTCGCGCGGCCCTCATGGCCGAGGTGGCGAAGGTCACGGCGCGGCATGGAACCAACCCGCCGCGCCCGCCGTTCTGGGGCGGATACCGCATCCGCCCGGTCGAAATCGAGTTCTGGGCAGACGGTGCATTCCGCCTGCACGACCGGTTTCGCTGGGTCCGAAAGGATATATCGGCGCCTTGGGATGTGACGCGATTGAACCCGTGAAGTGACTGAATTTACTTTGTAATTTCACGTTACATGAACGGTATTCATTCGAATGTCTTAACCATGCTGACACAAAATAGGGCATTCGCGCAGTCTTGCGCTGTGGGCAAGCTTTGTTCCAAGACTCTGAGTGGGGATAAAGTTGGTACAGTTGGAAGCGCAGTTGACTCGAGAGGAAATGGAACAGACGGCTGTCTCTGGCCGGGTGAAATGGTTTGATCCGGTCAAGGGCTTCGGCTTTGTGATCTCGGACGATGGCGGACCGGACATCCTTCTGCATGCAAATGTCTTGCGGAATTTCGGACAAAGCTCGGTCGCCGATGGCGCGCGGATCGAAATCGCGGTGCAGCGGACGGATCGCGGCGTACAGGCGACTCAGGTTCTGACGATCGAACCGCCCGAGACTCCGGAGTGCGCGCCGCTGGCCGATTTCGAACAACTCGATCCCGAAGTCATGGCGCAGGCCCCGCTGGAACCTGCGCGGGTCAAATGGTTCGACAAGGCCAAGGGTTTCGGGTTTGCAAATGTGTTCGGAAAACCCGAAGATGTGTTCATTCATATCGAGGTCCTGCGCCGCTCGGGTCTCGCGGATTTGCAGCCGGGCGAAGCCTTGGCAATTCGCGTGGTCGAGGGCAAGCGAGGACGCATGGCGATGGAAGTGAACGCATGGGAAAACGCCTTGTCGCGTTGAGTGTCTTTGCCACGCTGGTTGCGTGGCCGGTCTGGAGCCAGGACGGTGGCTCTGTCATTCTGGAACAGGAAGCCGCGCCGCCCCCGTCGGCGCAGGTCCCGGCCACACAGCCACCCGAGGCCGAATCCCCGGATCCGGCAACCCCGGTGGCACAAGACCGGGATCCAGATGCTCCGATCGAAGAGGAACCGGTGGCCAAGGCCGATGACGAGCCTCCGGCGGAAAAACCCCCGGCGATTGATCCGATCCTTCCGATTGGCGATGAACCGCTGGCCGATGCCGGACCGCAGGTTTCCGATGATCCCGACAACAAGATCGGCGCCTGTCGCGCGGATACCCTGTATATCCGTGGCGGCCATGCGCCGATGCGGTTCACGGTGGATGTGGCCTCGACACCCGATGACCGGGCGCAGGGGCTGATGAACGTCAAATCCATGCCGCCCAGCAAGGGAATGCTCTTTGTCTACCCGGCGCCGCAACCGGTGGCTTTCTGGATGAAGAATACATTTATTCCGCTGGACATCATTTTTGCAGACAGCCGCGGTGTGGTGGTGCATGTGCACAGCAACGCCAAGCCGCATGACGAAACCTCGATCCCCGGCGGGGACCAGGTGCAATTCGTTCTGGAAATCAACGGTGGCTACGCCAAGATGCTGGGGATCGGCGAGGGGGCGGAAATGCGCCATCCGATGATCCGCCGCGCAGCTTGGCCGTGCTGATCCGCGAAAAGGGGCTTTTCAACCTCGCTTCCTGCGGATAGACCGCACAAAGCCTGAGAGTCGGGGCGTGGCGCAGCCTGGTAGCGCGTCTGTTTTGGGTACAGAAGGTCGTGAGTTCGAATCTCGCCGCCCCGACCATTTCACCACAGGGTTGATAGATCCGCAGGGCCGCACCATTTGGGGCGGCCTTTTTCGTCGTGTCCGGTCGGAGCCCGGGTCTGCGAAGGGGCGGGCAGGGACAAGATATGGGGTCAGCGGGCGATACCGGGAGAATCGGCAGGGCCACTAGATCTGGTGTGGAGGCGCAAAACCGCTGCGAGGGACAGGGTTGCGCGTGATCCAAACGCAACATCGGCCGTGTTCACGAAGATTAAGGGAAATTAATCGCCCACAGGGCAAATCGAGCGCTTGTCCACAGGGTTCTGTGTGCAAGTACATGCCGCGCCAAGTTTTATTGGGCTTTTGTTCAACCTGATTTATTAACAGCCTGTTGTTGAATCGGGGGATGCCTACCGCCCCTTGTGCCACCCCTCCCGGTCAACACCAAATATATGTATATTTCGTAAAAAAAGCCGTTGACGACTGCGCCGCCCCAAGGCCATTTTGTGGAGGCCGGTCGGGAAGCCCACAACATATAGTGGACGGCGGCAAGGGACAGACAAGCTCATCAAAGACACAATCGAGGCGTCGCGCCTCGGCCCGCGTGGCAACCGCGGGGTCAGGGCACGTTTCACCCTTGTCATCCCGCCGGCACGAGACACGGGACACGCTCAGGGGCAGCAGCGATGAAAATCGAAAGAAAATTCACCAAGGCAGGTCAGGACGCCTACGCGGATATCGACTTCGTCACGACCAAATCCGAGATCCGCAACCCGGATGGCACCACGGTCTTTGCACTCGACGCTCTCGAAGTGCCGGCAGGCTGGAGCCAGGTGGCCAGCGATGTCATCGCGCAGAAATACTTCCGCAAGGCCGGCGTCCCGACCGAACTGAAGCGCGTCCGCGAAGAAGGTGTGCCCGAGTTCCTGTGGCGGTCGGTCCCGGCCTCCAAGGACACTCCCAAGACGGGTGAAACCAGCGCGCGCCAAGTCTTTGACCGTCTGGCCGGCGCCTGGACCTATTGGGGTTGGAAAGGTGGCTATTTCACCACCGAAGAAGATGCCCGCGCCTATTTCGACGAAATGCGCGTGATGCTGGCCACCCAGATGGCCGCCCCGAACAGCCCCCAGTGGTTCAACACGGGCCTGCACTGGGCCTATGGCATCGACGGCCCCGGTCAGGGCCATTTCTATGTCGATTACAAGACCGGCAAACTGGTCAAATCGAAATCAGCCTATGAGCATCCGCAGCCTCATGCCTGCTTTATCCAGTCGGTCAGCGATGACCTTGTGAACGAAGGCGGTATCATGGATCTGTGGGTGCGCGAGGCGCGCCTGTTCAAATACGGCTCCGGCACCGGCACGAATTTCTCCTCCCTGCGTGCCGAAGGAGAGGCCCTGTCAGGTGGAGGCAAGTCCTCGGGCCTGATGGGGTTCCTGAAGATTGGTGATCGCGCCGCCGGTGCGATCAAGTCGGGCGGGACGACCCGTCGAGCAGCGAAGATGGTGATTTGCGACGCCGATCACCCGGACATCGAAGAATTCATCAACTGGAAGGTGAAGGAAGAGCAAAAGGTGGCGTCCATCGTCGCCGGCTCGAAGATGCACGAGAAGATGCTGAACGGTATCTTCGAGGCAATCCGTGTCTGGGACGGCGATGAAGCGGACGCATATGAGCCCAAGAAGAACGAGACCCTGAAGGCGGCCATCCGAGCAGCCAAGGGCGCCATGATCCCCGAGACCTATATCAAACGCGTTCTGGATTATGCTCGTCAGGGCTATGCCTCGATTGAATTCCCGACCTATGACACGGATTGGGACAGCGAAGCCTACGCGTCGGTCTCGGGCCAGAATTCCAACAACTCGATCCGCGTCACCGACGCCTTCCTGAAGGCCGTCAAGGAAGACAAGGATTGGGAATTGATCCGCCGCACCGACGGCGAAGTGGCCAAGGTGATCAAGGCGCGCGACCTTTGGGAACAGGTGGGCCACGCGGCATGGGCCTGTGCCGATCCGGGTATCCAGTTCCACGATACCGTCAACGCGTGGCACACTTGCCCCGAAGACGGCGCGATCCGCGGCTCGAACCCCTGTTCCGAGTACATGTTCCTCGACGATACGGCCTGCAACCTGGCCTCGATGAACCTGCTGACCTTCCTCAAGGACGGTCGTTTCGACGCCGAGAGCTATATCCACGCCACACGTCTGTGGACGCTGACGCTTGAGATCTCGGTGACCATGGCGCAGTTCCCGTCCAAGGAAATCGCGCAGCTCAGCTATGATTTCCGCACGCTGGGTCTTGGCTACGCCAATATCGGCGGGCTGCTGATGAACATGGGCTATGGCTATGACTCGGACGAAGGCCGCGCGCTTTGCGGTGCGCTGACCGCGATCATGACCGGTACGGCCTACGCAACCTCGGCGGAGATCGCTGGCGAACTGGGTGCCTTTGCGGGCTATGAACGTAACCGCGAGCACATGCTGCGGGTGATCCAGAACCACCGCAACGCCGCGTATGGCGCGTCGGAAGGCTATCACAAACTGGCCGTCAAGCCGGTTCCGCTGGACCTCGCGAACTGCCCGGACGAGGCGCTGGTGCATCTTTCCATGTCGGCATGGGACGAAGCCTACAGCCTTGGGGAAAAACACGGCTACCGCAATGCGCAGGTTTCGGTCATCGCGCCGACCGGCACCATCGGTCTGGTCATGGATTGCGACACCACCGGGATCGAACCGGACTTTGCCTTGGTGAAGTTCAAGAAGCTCGCAGGCGGTGGCTATTTCAAGATCATCAACCGGTCGGTGCCTGCGGCGCTGGAAAACCTCGGCTATACCTCGAGCCAGATCGAAGAGATCATCTCTTATGCGGTGGGTCATCAGACGCTGGGCAATGCGCCGGGCATCAACCATACCGCGCTGATCGGCCATGGTTTTGGTCCGGCACAGATCGAAAAGGTGGAAAGCGCGCTGGCCTCGGCCTTTGACATCCGCTTTGTCTTTAACCAGTGGACGCTGGGCGAAGAATTCTGCCGCGACGTTCTGGGCATTCCCGCCGAGAAACTGACCGATCCCAGCTTTGACCTGCTGCGCCACCTTGGCTTTACCAAGGCAGAGGTCGAGGCTGCAAATGACCATGTCTGCGGGACCATGACCCTCGAAGGTGCGCCGCACCTGAAGGAAGAACACCTCAAGGTCTTTGACTGCGCCAACCCCTGCGGCAAGAAGGGCAAGCGCTTCTTGTCGGTCCAAAGCCACATCACCATGATGGCTGCGGCGCAATCGTTCATCTCGGGCGCGATCTCGAAGACGATCAACATGCCCAACGATGCCACCATCGAAGATTGCCAGAAGGCCTATGAGCTGTCCTGGTCGCTGGGGGTAAAGGCCAACGCGCTGTATCGTGACGGTTCCAAACTGTCGCAACCGCTGGCCGCCGCACTGGTCGAAGATGACGACGAGGCCGCCGAGATCCTGGAAACCGGTACACCGCAGGAAAAAGCCGAGGTGCTGGCCGAGAAGATCGTCGAAAAGGTGGTCATCAAGGAAGTTATCCGCGCCGGACGCACCAAGATGCCGGAACGCCGCAAGGGCTATACCCAGAAGGCGATCGTCGGTGGCCACAAGGTGTACCTGCGGACCGGTGAATACGAGGATGGCGCGCTTGGCGAGATCTTCATCGACATGCACAAGGAAGGCGCTGGCTTCCGTGCGATGATGAACAACTTTGCCATCGCTGTCTCGGTCGGTCTGCAATATGGCGTGCCGCTGGAAGAGTTCGTCGATGCCTTCACCTTCACCAAGTTCGAACCGGCGGGCATGGTGCAGGGCAATGACAGCATCAAGAATGCGACCTCGATCCTCGACTATATCTTCCGCGAACTGGCCGTGTCCTATCTGGACCGCACCGACCTTGCCCATGTGAAACCCGAAGGGGCCACCTTTGACGATCTGGGCCGCGGCGAGGAAGAAGGCGTGAGCAACGTCAAGGAACTGTCGGAAACCGCCGCATCGCGCAGCCTCGAAGTGCTGAAACAGATCAGTTCGACCGGCTACCTGCGCAAGCGTCTGCCGCAGGAACTGGTGGTCTTGCAGGGCGGTCAGGCCACTGTCGCGCTGGAAGCCGGGACCGATCCGGATCAGGTGCTGCGCACGCTGGTGCCCGCAACGGCCGCCGGTCCGAAATCGGGCGGGGGCTCGGCGTCGGCCATGGCGATGACCGCGGTGACCAAGGCCAAGATGCAGGGCTACGAAGGCGAAGCCTGCGGCGAATGCGGCAACTACACGCTGGTGCGCAACGGCACCTGCATGAAGTGCAACACCTGCGGCGCGACCTCGGGTTGTAGCTGAGGACTGACGGGCCATGGCCACGTTGGAGGTGGACTGCGTGCTCGAATGGGATGGCTTGCTGAGTGATCCCATGACCCTCACCGTCAGTGTGATCCCGGGTGTCCGGGGTCACCGCGGAACCGGGTCCTTCGCGATGCCGGCGCGGTTCATCGGAACAGCCATGCGCGGCAAGGCGCCCCTGCGCGCCGTTGCCCATGACGGAAGCGGGTTTGATCTGGTGGTGGACCGCTTCGACATGATGACCGGAATGGCCCATTTCCGAACCGTCGGGGAGTTGCCCCTCGTGGATCGGAAACGGGCATAAGAGACACCCTAGGGGGGTGATGTGGGGCCAGTTGCCTTTGGCCCCGCATGGTTTGGGTGGTTAGGGAGTCCCGTCCCGCCATCCGTTCCGGGGCCGGTGCGCTGGCCCCAGACGCTGACAAGGCCGCAGGCAAAAAACTCGGGCGGTGAAATAGACGAGCCTTGTTCGCGAAACTAGAGGCGTTCCTTCCCCAAGGAACGCCTTTTTTCTATTCTAAATCAGGGATGTGTGGGTTCCCGCTCATGTAAATTTTCGATCCGCTTAGGCGGGGCGTTGCCAGTTGTGGTTGTGTTGATCCGCGGCTTGTCGCGCGTGGTCTTGGGGCGGCTTTGGTCCGCCTATGCGACAGGGCATTTCTGGCGACCCGCCGCCCGTTTTCGCCGCTGGCGTCGATGGCTCTCGCAACCCGGTCGGGGGAACGTCATGTATCCCTCACTTCCAACCACCACTCACGGAGGAAAGACTATGAAAACGACCCTGACCACCATCGCCGCGCTGACCGCTTTCAGCCTGCCTGCCTTTGCTCAGGACATGGAGGGCGCAAAGCTCGACATGGACGGAGACGGGCTGGTGTCGCTGGAAGAGGTCCAGGCCATGTACCCGGACGTTTCGCAGGACGACTTCACCGGCGCAGATGCCGATGGTGACGGCCTGCTGAGCGCAGAGGAACTGGAGGCGGCGCGGACCGCCGGTGTCATCCCGGCTGACGAAAGCTGATCCGGGAGGGGCAGCTGTGCGCCGCATCTGTTGGGGATGGATGCGGCGCGCGCAGGCCCTGACATCAAAAACGGCGGCGGGCCCAAGGGTCCGCCGCCTTTCTTTCGTTCAGCGGAATTCAATCCGGCAGTTGACCAATTCGCCAAAGATGGTGCGCTGGCAGACCCGCACGCGCTGGCCCTGCGGTTCGGGCGCGGGTGTGTTCGCGGCGGGCGGCGGATTGAAGACAGGCGCAGGCGCGTTGCGCAGCTGCTGGTCCTCCAAATCCCTCTGGCGTTCTTCTTCTGCAAAAACAAGGTATTGCGATTCGCTTTGCAGGAAGAGCGCGTCACGCTGCGCGGCATCAAGGAAGCCGGTGGGCTGAAACCCGTTGCTGCGTTGCCAGTCGCGCAGCGCGTTGCGTGTCCCGGGGCCAAAAATGCCGTCCGCTCCATTGGTGTCAAAGCCCAGCAGCGTCAGACGGTTCTGGATCTCCTTGCGGTCGTCGAACAGAAGCGCCAGCACGTCCTCGGTGCCGCGTGTGGTTGCGGGCAGGTCCCGCACGGGGGCCACGATAATCGACGAACTGGCATCCGGGGCGGTCATCTTGCGGGCTTCGGCCAGTGTCTGGTTTTCGGGGATGAATTTCCAGAAATCGCGGAAAGGCACGTCGATCCAGTCGGACGGCAACAGGGCTTTGTGAACCGCAAAAAGCGACGGGTTCCCGCCCGCAGTCCAATCCGGGCTGATCCGCATCCGAAGCGCAGCCGAGGTATCGCCCGCGCCGGTGTTCAACTCGACCTGACAGCCGATCCATGAGGGCACGCCGTCGATGATGGCCTCGACCACGTAGGTGGCTTTGCGATGGGCGGTTGCGCCCTGTTCGCGCAGCACCCGGTGGTCATAGACCGATTGCCCGGGTTCCGAGACATCGGGATCGAAGGCGGTTTTTTCCGCGATACAGGCGCGGGTGACCATCTCGTCACCAAGGCTGCTTGGCGCTTCGAATCCTTCCAGCTTCAGGCCAAGCGCGCGGGCCTGATCCACGCGGTCGACAAACAGAAGGTCGCTGTCTGTCAGCGCAAGAACCTGCGCGGCGAAATCGGCTGTCATGTCGAAATCATCCAGCCGTGCGGTCAGTTCGCTGGCTGCCTGCAAGGCCGACCCATAGACCGCGGCCACCTGTTCGGGTGTATAGCTCTGATCGTCCAAGGCGAGACTGGGGCTGCCAAAGGCCAGTTTGGCGTTCAGGTGCATCCGCTTGTTGGGCACCGTGCCTTGGCTGTGGGTCAGGCTGCTGCCACCCAAAAGGACAAGCGCGCAGGATTGGTAACATTCAGCGCCATCGTCCACCGCCGTGGGCACACCGCGTTCATTCAGGTAATCGGCGATCTTCAGAGCCTCGACAAAGCTTCCGCCGGGGCTGTTCAGGCACAAGGGCCGGTCGCCCCCGGCAAAGCTGCGCGTGTCCAGCGCGGCAATCTTGGCCAGATCGCCGGGTTCGATCGGTCCGGTCAGCGTGGCGGCGCAATCGAAATGCGTGCCCGGGGTCGAAACGATCTCACCTGCCTCGGACGCCAGCGGCGCAAGTGAGGCGCAGGCAAGAAGCGCGGGCAGGAGGGAACGGGGAAGACGAGCAGCTTTCATAGGGATCTCCGGGCCTGTCGCGTGGCAGCACCCCAAGACATAGCGCCTGTCGCAAAGGTTTTCCAAGCCGCGCCGGGGCGTCCGGGGCCGGGGTGCGGTAGCGATGCAACCCTTTTGTCGCCGGTCAGAGGGGCAGGGGCGCGGGATCTGCCCGCGCGCCCCGCCGTGAGGGCATTTAGCCTGCGAGGGCCTTGTTCAGATTCTCGTCGATCTTTTCTAGAAAGCCCATGGTCGTCAGCCATCCCTGATCCGGGCCGACCAGCAAGGCAAGATCCTTGGTCATATGGCCCGATTCCACCGTTTCCACGATCACCCGCTCCAGGGTTTCCGCAAATTCACGCAGACGCGCATTGTCATCCAGCTTGGCGCGGTGCTTCAGCCCGCCGGTCCAAGCATAGATCGACGCGATCGAGTTGGTCGAGGTCGACTCGCCCTTCTGGTGCTGGCGGTAATGGCGGGTCACGGTGCCATGGGCGGCTTCGGCCTCGACGATCTTGCCGTCTGGCGTCATCAGTTGCGACGTCATCAGACCAAGCGAGCCAAAGCCCTGTGCCACCGTGTCGGACTGAACGTCGCCGTCGTAGTTCTTGCAAGCCCAGACGAATTTGCCGTTCCACTTCATGGCGCAGGCCACCATGTCGTCGATCAGCCGGTGTTCGTACCAGATGCCCTTTTCCTTGAATTTTTCCTCGAACTCTTCCTCGAAGACCTGTTGGAACAGATCCTTGAAACGGCCGTCATAGGCCTTGAGGATCGTGTTCTTGGTCGACAGGTAGACCGGCCAGCCAAGGTTCAGTCCGTAGTTCAAAGAGGCACGGGCAAAATCGATGATCGAGGCATCGAGGTTGTACATCGCCTGATAGACACCCGCTGACGGCGCGTCATAGACCTCGCGTTCAATCACGGTGCCATCTTCGCCTTCGAATTTCATCGTCAGCTTGCCGGGGCCGGGAAAGGTGAAATCCGTGGCCTTATACTGATCGCCAAAGGCATGGCGTCCGACAACGATGGGTGATGTCCAACCGGGGACCAGGCGCGGCACGTTGCGGCAGATGATCGGCTGGCGAAAGACGACTCCGCCAAGGATGTTGCGGATGGTGCCATTGGGGCTGCGCCACATCTTTTTCAGGCCAAATTCCTCGACCCGCGCCTCGTCCGGGGTGATCGTGGCGCATTTGACGGCGACGCCGACCTCCTTGGTCTTTTCGGCGGCGTCGATCGTGATCTGGTCCTCGGTCCGGTCCCGTTCCTCGATGCCCAGATCATAATACAGCAGATCGATGTCGAGATACGGCAGGATCAGCTTTTGCTTGATGAAGTCCCACATGATGCGGGTCATTTCGTCCCCGTCCATCTCGACGATCGGGTTGTCGACCTTGATCTTCGTCATGATGCGCCCCTTCGGCCTTGTCTGACTCGGCTCCTTCATAGCGGTTTTTCGGCAGTGCGGAAATGCGGTATGCAAATGTATACGATAATAGGGGCGCTGGGACCAAGCGACGCGGAGAGAATGGATTTTAGGCATTAAAAATGGGCCGTTAATCCGCAGGTAAGGGGCGCGGCGTAGGGCTGGCTACAGGAAACATGCGGCCCAAGACCCCCATCCCCCTGTGGAGTAGACGACAATGAACACCCTGTTTTCCCAGCTTTGGCGCATGGATGGCCGGGTGATCGCGGTCGTGGTCAGCGTTTTGGTCGTGCCGCTGGCCTGGTTGGTGATCCTGTCATCGGGGCAGGTGCCGGGGATGTTGATTCATGTGTTGCCGGTGGCGGCAATACTCGCGGCCTTGTCCACACGGGGCGGGCATGTGCTGGGCGGTTACGGCATTGCAACCATGCTGATCCTGCAAGCGGTTGTGGTCACTGCGGAATTTTCCGGGCATCCATGGCAAACCGATACGCATCTGATCTTTTTCGCCGTGTTGGCGGTTGTCTCGACACTGGGGAGCGTTCCTGTCCTTGCGTGGGCCTGCGGGCTGACGGCGGTCCATCTGTTCGGGGTCGGGACGGTTTGGCCCGCGCTGGTCTGGCCCGTGGGAGAAGGCGGGTCGATCCTGCTGCGCGGGCTTTTGCATCTTGCGGTCGTGCTGTTGGAAGGCGGGGTGCTGGCCACGTCGATGATCCAACGGAAAAAGGCACGCGAACGCCTTGCCCAGACCAACGCCCGGTTGGAAACCGAACGTCGCATGGCCGCCGATGCGCAGGCCGAGGCCGAGGCGTCCAACATTGTCGCGCAAGAAGTGATCGCGCAGGTGCGGGTCGCGCTGACCCGGCTTAGCGGGCGCGACATGACCTGCCGGATCGATCAGCCATTCCCCGAGGCCTATGAGATCATGCGCGAGGATTTCAACACCACCGTCGAAACCCTGCGGGATTCCTTTCTCAGTGCGAATGCATTGGCTGGCAGTTTCACCACCGATGCGCAGGGGTTGGCGCAGGACATGATCGCGCTTTCGGGACAATCGGGCAATCAGGTCGACCGTCTGGCCGAGATGACAACGGCCGCAACCCAGTTGCTTCAGGCCTTTGAGGCGACCGTACAAGAGGCGAAACAGGCGGCCTCTGCGGCGGGACAAGCACGCGCAAGCGCCGAACGCATCGGGACCGTCACGACACAGGCCATCACCGCGATGCGCGGGATCGAGGACAGCTCACGCGAGATTTCGCAGATCGTGGATCTGATTGATGATGTGGCCTTTCAGACCAACCTGCTGGCCCTGAATGCGGGGGTCGAGGCCGCGCGGGCCGGTCCCTCGGGCAAGGGGTTCGCCGTAGTGGCGGCAGAGGTGCGCCACCTTGCCCAAAGCACGTCCGAAGCCGCGGCGGGCATCCGGTCGCTTATCACCCGAAGCTCTGAACAGGTCACCACCGGCGCTGAACTGGTGGACGCAGTGGGCAACAGCCTTGACGAGATCATGGAGCGCATCGCCCGAACCAGCGAGATGACCGACGCCATTGCGACCCGCAACGCAGATCAGGCCGGGGCGATGACCGGGTTGCACAACCAGATTCAACAGGCAGATGGCGAAACCCGCCGCGTGTCTGAACGGTCGCGACAACTGGCTTCGACCTCTCGCCGGATGACCATCGCCTCCAAGAAACTATCCTGCGATATCGAGGCCTTTACATTCACCGAAGAGGACCTGATGCGCGGCATGGCAGAGGTTTGACCGATCCGGCTACGGTGCCATGCGGGACTCGGCCCGGCGCATGGCCTGCATCAACAGCAAACCGGCGATGGCAAAGACCAATACGCCGATGGCCAAGGGCAGTGCGGTGCCATCGAACATCAGCCCAACGGGCACGGCCAGCACCACGGCGGCCACGGTCGAGATGAAGCCAATGACAGAGGCCGCCATGCCCGCGATATGGCCTACCGGTTCCATCGCCATGGCGTTGAGATTGCCAATGGTCATGCCCGCCTGAAAGAAGGCGCCGAACTGCCAAATGAAAAAGATCACGAACAACGCGTCGCCGCTGACACCGGCCAGTTGCACCAACAAGAGCCCGCCGCTGAGGACGATCTGAACCGCCAGCATGATCGACACCAGCCTGCGCATGCCAATGCGCACCACCAGCATGGCATTCAGAACGCTGCCCGAGGCGGACAGGATCGCGACGACACCAAACCACAGGGGAAAGGAGTCGCCCTTGTCGAAGCTGATTTCATAGATCTGCTGCACGCTGGAAATCGTTGCGAACAACATGCCGAAGACACAGCTCTGAACCGCGATCGACAGGCGAACCACGGGGTATGACATGGTTTCCTTCGTCGCCTGCCAGAGGTCGGCTGTCCGGAACGGAAGACGCGCCCCGCGTGGCAGGGTTTCCGGCAGGCGAACGCTCAACCAAAGGCTGAGCACGCCGGCAAAGAAGACAAAGGCCCAAAAGATCGAATGCCATCCCGCGAAGGAAACCATCGCCGCGCCGATGGTCGGCGCGATGGCAGGGGCCAGCGTAAAGACCATCATGACAAAAGACATGATCTGCGCCATTTGCCGCCCGGCGAACAAGTCCCGGATAATCGCCATGGACACAACGCGAGGACCGGCGGCGCCAAGGCCCTGCAACAGGCGCGCAAACAACAACATGCCAAGGCTTTCGGCCTGCGCGGCCAGTGCGGCGGCGGCGATATACAGTGCAGTCCCGGCCAGAACCACCGGTTTCCGGCCAAAGAAATCGGACAGGGGGCCGGTGAACAGCGTGCCGATGCCCATGCCCAAAACAAAGATCGTCACCACCAGTTGCACGCGGTTCGGCGCGTCGGGGCTCATCTCGGCCGCCATGGCGGGCAGGGCGGGTAACATGGCGTCGATGGAAAAGGCGATGATCGCCGCCAGCATCGCCATGAGGGCGATCAATTCCACCCGACCGGGCATTTCCGCCGTGGGCGCGCTGTGAACCGGGGTTTCCTGGGGCGCCTGCATCGGGGGACCTCGCGTAATGTCAAAGCCCGGCCTTAACACGCGTTTTAGGCGAGGAACAGATCAGCTTTTGCCTTCCGGCGGGTCATCTTCATTGGCCGGGGGTACGGTCTTGTCCTCGTGGCCCAGCCGCGCGATCAACCATTCGGTATGCTCTTCACGCTTGCGCATGGCAAAGACGCCGAATTGTTGGACGGCCACCGCAAAAATGCCCAGTCCCAGCAGGATGAAAACCGTGGTGCCAATGCGGCCAATCGCCGTCTGCGGCACCAGTTCGCCATAGCCCACGGTCGACAGGGTCACGACTGTGAAGAAATAGGAATCGAGCCAGGACCAGCCTTCAACGTGGCGAAAGAAGACGGTCCCGCCAAAGATGATCAGGACCAGCGTCAATAGCAGCGTGAGAAGGCGCAGCCGGGTCATGCCTCGGGGTCGGCCCCGGTGCGCAGTTCCTCGATCACCCGGCTCCACAATTCGGGCGGCTGCGCCCCGGGAACCGCATGTTTGCCCGCCACGATGAATGTGGGGACAGAGTTCACGCCCATGCCACGCGCCGCGGCGTCGCGTTCGACGATCTCGCGCCGGTCCTCTTGCGAGGCCAGCAGACGCAGGACAAGGCTGGCATCCAGACCGCAACCGTCGGCGACGTCGGCCAGAACCTCGGCATCGCCAATGTCACGGCCTTCGATGAAATAGGCCCGGAACAGGCTGGATACGATGGGCGTCTGCCGCCCTTCGATCCCGGCCCAGTGGATCAAACGATGGGCGTCGATGGTGTTGGGGGTCTTGGTGATCTTGTCGAGATTCATCGACAAACCCGCCTTTTTGGCGTGTTCCTCGACCGGCAGATAGGCGCGGACCGCGCCGTCCTTGCCGCCGAACTTGGTTTCAAGGTATTCGCGCCGATCCATGCCAGCGGCGGGCATGTCCGGGTTCAGCATGAACGGCAGCCAGCGGATCTGGAACGGATGGTCCGGGTTCGCCTCCAGCGCGCGGTCAAGATAGGCCTTGCCGATATAGCACCAAGGGCAGATCGGATCGGAAAAGATGTCGAGTTGGATCATGGAGTTCTCCCTTGCGCCCTGAATACACCGGTTGGCGGGCAGAGGTGAAATGTCTTGGCAAATCTGCCCCGGTCAGTCGATCACGTGATCCTTCAGGCGGTTGCGTTGCAGTTTGCCGTTCGGATTGCGTGGCAGGCTGTCCACGCGAATGAAGGTTCTGGGACATTTATAACGCGCGAGGCGGTCCGCGGCGGCGGCTTTCAGCGCGTTTTCGTCCTGTTCGTCTTCGGCGGTATAAAAGGCGGCGATGATGCGCACGTCTTCTTTCACGGCAATATCGGTCACGGCCAGTTCGGTGACGCCGGGCAGACCGGCCAGCGCGGCCTCGACCTCGAGCGGGGAAACCCGGTAGCCACCGGCATTCATCATGTCGTCGCCGCGGCCAAGGTAGGTGACATGACCTTCGGCATCCATCGCGCCCTGATCGCCGGTCAGATACCAGTCGCCGTTGAATTTCCCGGCGGTTGCTTCGGGCGCGCCGACGTATCGCAGCATCAGGCCCGGGTCGTGCCGGTTCAGCGCGATGACACCTTCCTGTCCGGTGGGCACCGGGATGCCATCCGGCCCAAGGATGGCCACGCGGCGCCCGGCCTGAGGCCGGCCGAGCGTGCCCGGTTTCGCCGGTCGTTCGGGCGCCGAGGAAATGAAGGTGGAACATTCGGACATGCCGAAGGCTTCGTAGATCTCGGTGCCGACGCTGTCGCGCCAGCGGGCGCGCAGTGCCTCGGACAGCTTTTCGCCCGCCGCAAGGGCGTGACGCAGGGCGGGCATCTGGGGGACCGGGTATTTCAGCACTTGGCGGAAAACCCCGGGCGCGGCGGCAAAGATCGTCGCCTCGAACCGTTTCATCAACAAGGCAAACTGTGCCGGATCGGTCCCGGCGGCCGGGATCAGGGCCGTAGCGCCGCGTGTCCATGGGTCCATCAGGCCTGTGCCCAGCGTATAGGTCCAGTTAAAGGCACCCGCGTGCAACAGGCGATCATCGGCGGTCAGGCCATACCAGCCGTCCATCATCATCTGCCGCGCCCAGATAGCGCGATGCGCGTGTCCCACGGCGCGCGGCGTGCCAGAGGTGCCGGAGGTATAGATGATATAGGCAAGCCTGTCCGGGTCCCCCATTTCATAGTCCGCAGGCGGCAGATCGTGCCACGCCTCATAGGTTTCGGGGCCGTACACCGGCAGATCGGTGTCCGGGCAAGCGACCTTTTCCGCACGAAGGATGGCCTTTGGCGCAAGATGCGCGATGATCCCGGCCACTTCCGGCGCGGTCAACTGTGACGAGGTCGGCACCGGGATCACCCCGGCAGCAATCGCCCCAAGATAGGCGATCGGAAAGTCGACGGTATTTCCCAGCCGCATCAGCAGGATGTCACCGGGAACCATGCCCGCCTCGCGCAGGCCGGTTGCCGTGCCGCGCACCGCCGCGATCAGCCGCCCATAGGACCAGCGCTGTGCGCCGGATGGGCGCACCACCGACAGGGCGATCTTGTCCGGGGCCGCCTCTCCGGCGCGCAGAACATGGGCCGCGAGGTTGAAAGGCGCGGGGCAGGGCGCAAAGGGCCCTTCGTCGAAAAGCGAGACGGTCGAATTCATGCAAGTCAGCTAGACCGCGCGGCCCAAAGCTGCAAGGGGGACGCTTGCAAGGTCGCCCCCTGCGGCCTATAGCCAATCCCCATGTCCAAAGACCCGAAATCCCTGATCCGCATCGCCCGCGAAGGTGGCGAAACCCCGCATGCCGAACCGCTTGACCTTGGTCAGCGGGTGCGTGAGCTGCGCAAGGAACGCAACTGGACGCTGGAACAGGCCGCGCGGCAGGCGGGTCTGGCCCGGTCAACGCTGTCCAAGATCGAAAACGGGCAGATGTCGCCCACCTATGACGCGCTCAAGAAACTGGCCGTCGGGTTGGAGATCTCTGTGCCGCAGCTGTTCACGCCGCCGCAGCAGGAAAAGGTCAACGGACGCATGGCGGTGACCCGCGCCGGGGACGGACAAAGCCACGCAACGGCGACCTATGAGCACGAGTTGCTGGCCGAAAGCCTGACACGCAAGAAAATGCTGCCGTATCGCGCGCGTGTCCGTGCGCGCAGCATGGAAGAGTTCGACGGCTGGGTGCGCCACGACGGCGAGGAATTCCTCTTTGTCCTGACGGGTGTCGTCACGCTGTACACCGAGTTTTACGAACCTATCGAAATGAAGCGCGGCGACAGCGCCTATTACGACGCCACCATGGGGCACAACGTGATTTCCGTGTCCCCCGAGGATGCGACGATCCTCTGGGTGACGTCGTTGGCCTGATCCCGGGCCACTGGCCTATTGGCTGGACAGTTCCGACGCCCGCCGGGCCAGATCTTCGAGGTGCAGAAAATCCTGCAAGGCATCGCGGGCCTCGTTCGGCGTCAGTTCATGCATGTCGGCGATATGCTGGGTCAGGACCCGGCAGTCGCGCGGCGCCTCGGACAGGCTGCTGCGGTCAATCGCCGGGAAACGGCGCTTGAGTTTGCCGAACATGTTGTCCCAGTTGGCTGAAAGCTCGTGCCAGTCCATCTTGGTCACCCCTTCGTTTTTGCCAAGTATGCAATGTATCTTTTCCGTTACATTTCGGAAGAGGGCAGGCTGCCGCAGCCCATACGACTTTGGTCCTGTGTTGCGGAACCATAACAGCAAAGGCCCGCGCCACGATGGTGCGGGCCTTTGTCGTTTCGCTGGCGGGTTGTAAATTACCGTTCCGGCAACAGCCCGCGCGGCGAGAAGCGCAGCACCAGCAACAGGATCACACCCATGGTCAGCAGGCGCATGTGCTGCACGCTGTTCAGGAGGTGCGCCTTCAGACCGGATTCATCCGGCAACCAGCTGGTGATCCATGTCATGACGCCGGGGCCCAGCACTTCGACCTGCACCCAAAGGAACCAGATCAGGAAGCCGCCCAGAACCGCGCCAAGGTTGTTGCCCGATCCGCCGACGATCACCATAACCCAGATAAGGAAGGTGTAGCGCAGAGGCTGGTACGAGGTCGGGATCAACTGGCCGTCCAGCGTGGTCATCATGGCACCGGCAATGCCGCAGATCGCCGAGCCAAGGATGAATACTTGCAGATGGCGGAAAGTCACGTCCTTGCCCATCGCCCGCGACGAGGTTTCATTGTCGCGGATCGCGCGCATCATGCGGCCCCAAGGCGAGTTCAGCGCCATCTGGGCCAGCACCAGCAGCACCACCAGCACAACGGCGAACATAAGGCCGTAGCTGATCTTGATGTAAAGGGTCGAGGCCGAAGTGGCGTCCAGCCCGAAACCCGCCGCCCGTTCCACGAAGGATGGGTCGTTTTGCAGGTCAATGGCATCGGGCACCGGGCGCGGCAGGCCGGACACGTTCTTGACGCCCCGGGTCAGCCATTCCTCGTTCTTCATGATGGCAATGATGATCTCGGAAATACCCAGTGTCGCGATGGCAAGATAATCGGACCGCAGGCCAAGCGCCGTCTTGCCGATGATCCATGCGCCACCGGCCGCCAGAAGGCCACCCACGGCCCAGGCTAGCACCACCGGCAGGCCAAGCCCACCAAGGAAGCCAGTGCCCGCCGGGTTGACCGCCTCGATGGCATCCACCGCCGGATCGCGCACCAGCCGGTAAAGGACAAAACCCACGATCAGGATCGCGGCAGCAAGGTAACGGTTGCGGGTCTTCTTCCATGCCAGAACGGTGGCCACCACGGTGCCCGCGCCAAGCACCAGCGCCAGCAGGGCACGCGCGCCACCGGCGGCCCAGGCCTCTTGGACGGGCGGAACCGATGTCAGCACCACGGCCATGCCGCCAAGCGCGACAAACCCCATGACGCCGACGTTGAACAGCCCGGCGATGCCCCATTGCAGGTTTACGCCCAGCGACATGATCGCGCTGATCAGGCCCATGTTCAGGATGACCAGCGCAAGGTCCCAGCCCTGCATCAGGCCGGTGCCAAGGATAAGCGCGGCGACAAGCGCGAAAAGCGCCAGAGTACGGATCTGATGGCTCATACCGATTTCCCCTTGAACAGGCCCGTGGGTTTGAACAACAGCACCACCACGAGGATCATGAAGCTGACCGCGAACTTGTATTCCGTGGCCATAAGTTGCACGAGACCGGACGGTTCCAGCGACTCTGGCATCATGTAGGTCAGGACCTTTTTCCACGCATATGTGATCGCCACCTCGGAAAAGGCGATGACAAAGCCGCCCGCGATGGCGCCCAGCGGGCTGCCCAGACCGCCGACGATGGCGGCGGCAAAGATCGGCAGCAGAAGCTGGAAGTAAGTGAACGGCTTATAGCTCTTGTCCAAACCGTAAAGCGTGCCTGCAATGGTGATCAGCGCGGCCACAATCAGCCATGTCACCATGACAACCCGTTCCGGGTTGATCCCCGACAGCAGGGCCAGATCCTCATTGTCGGAATAGGCGCGCATGGATTTGCCGGTGCGCGTGCGGTTCAGGAACCAGAACAACAGCGCCACGACGATCACCGCTGTGACCACGGTCAGACCCTGCGTTGTCTTAAGGCCCAGACCCTCGTCCAGACCGGTGAGGTTCTTAAATTCGCGGGCCGAAATGATGAAGCGTTCGCCATCGGCGAACCGTTGGTCATCGGCGCCAAGGATAAAGCGCGTCAGCCCGTTATAGATGAACATCACCCCGATCGACACGATCACATAGACCACCGGTTTGGCCTTTTGCCCACGATAGAAGCGATAGACCCCCCGGTCCGTCAGCAACACCAGCGCCGCAGTACCAGCGATGCCGAAGGGGATCGCCAACAGCGCCGTGGGCAGCGGGCCCAGGCTGATGCCCCAGGACTGGAACAGCCAAGTGAACAGGATCACGATCATCGTCCCGAAAGCCATGGTGTCGCCATGGGCAAAGTTCGAGAACCGCAAGATGCCATAAATCAGCGTGACCCCCAGCGCGCCAAGCGCCAGCTGGCTGCCATAGGCCATGGCCGGGATGATCACGAAGTTGGATAGCGCCACGATGGCGTTGAGAAAATCCATCAGTCGTTGCCCTCGTTGGTCGGCCGCGCGGTTGCCCCGGCGGCTCTTGTTGTCTTGTTGGTCGTTCGCCGGCTCATCCGGTCACCACGCATTCGCCGTGGTAGGTTACAACCGTCAGCGGTTCGGCGAATTGCACGCTGAGCTTGGCCAGCCCGCCCGGGGTCTGGCTGAGCAGATAGCTGCCGTATTGGTCATGTGCCATGATGACAAGAACGCCGTTCAAAACCTGCGCCGTGCCTTTTGCCGGGCCGGTCCCAAGGTCCAGAACCGCCTCGCCGGGCATCTGTTCGGGCAGGGTGACGTCATGACCGAATTGCGCAAAGGTGCAGGCCTCTTCGTCAAGGCATTCCACCGAGTATTCGCAAGCCATCAACGCCGCGCCCGGCTGTTCGATGGTCTGCGCCATAAGCGCCGGCACGGTCGCTGCAAGGGTCATGCCGATTGCCAGAGTGGTCTTCCACATCAGTCGATCTCCTTGCATTGGCCCTGCCAGGGTGTCTTGGCGGCGTCACTCAGACGGGCGGTGCCATCGGCGGCCACCGTCAGCAGCATGTTCTCGCTGTCCGCCCAGAAGCCGCGGCTGCCGTCCTGACCCAGTATGGCCTCGGCCTCAAAGCCGCGCCCGTCCGAAAGTGTGACACGACTGACGCGACGCCGGGGCGGCTCACGACTGTCCAGTGCGGGCGAAAAGCTGGCCGGGTCGAGGTCAAAGCGCAGGTCGATCCGCGCCTCGTCCCGCGACAGCGTGCAGGCATATGCCTGCACGGCGGCTGTTGCCGGGGTGCCCAGCACCAACATCCCCAGCATCGCGTGATCCATGGGTCGCACGGGTCAGCCCCCCAGGAACGACTTGCGTACTTCGGGATCGGCCAACAACTCTTTGCCCGTGCCGGTATAGGCATTCCTGCCCTGTACCAGAACATAGCCTTTGTCAGCGATTTCCAGCGCCTGCCGGGCGTTCTGTTCGACCATGAGGATGGAAATCCCGGTGCGGGCCACTTCGATGATCCGGTCAAAGAGTTCGTCCATCACGATGGGCGACACACCGGCGGTGGGTTCGTCCAGCATCAGAACCTTGGGCTGGGTCATCAGCGCGCGGCCCACGGCCACCTGTTGACGCTGGCCGCCGGAAAGTTCGCCTGCGGGTTGCCGCCGCTTTTCCTTGAGGATCGGGAACAGTTCATAGACCTGCTCCATCGTGTTCTTGAAATCGTCCAGCCGGATAAAGGCACCCATTTCAAGGTTTTCCTCGACCGTCATCGAGGTGAAGATATTGCTGGTCTGCGGGACAAAGCCCATGCCCTGCGCCACGCGATCCTGCGGGGTCAGCGCGGTGATGTCATGGCCGTCCAGCCGCACATGGCCCGACCGCACGTCCAGCATTCCAAACACCGCTTTCATCGCTGTGGATTTGCCGGCGCCGTTGGGGCCGACGATCACGGCGATCTCGCCTTTGTCCACGGCGATGGTGCAATCATGCAGGATGTCCGGCCCCTTGCCGTAACCGCCGGTCATGCTGTCACCGATCAGGAAAGGTCCGCCGGGCGCATCCGTCATCGGGCCGGACCGGCGCGTGGGGTCGATCTCGCTTTGCTTGCCTTGCTTGGTGATCGAGGCATCGTGGTTGCCCCGGTCGTTCTGATAGGGATTGTCGCTCATGCCTGTGCCACCTGGTCCTTGTTTTTCAGACCCGTGCCCAGATAGGCCTCGATGACCTGCTCATTGGCCTTGATCTCGTCCAGCGTGCCTTCGGCCAGTTTCTTGCCCTCGGCCATGACGATGACCGGGTCGCAGATGCGGCCGATGAAATCCATGTCGTGTTCGATCACGCAGAAGGTGTAGTTCCGCTCTTGGTTGAGGCGAACGATCGTGTCGGCGATGGTGTTCAGAAGGGTTCGGTTCACACCCGCGCCGACCTCGTCGAGAAAGACGATCTTGGCGTCGACCATCATGGTGCGGCCCAGTTCCAGCAGCTTTTTCTGACCGCCTGAAATCGCGCCCGCCGGGTGATCGGCCAGATGCGAGATGGTCAGGAAGTCCAGCACCTCGTCGGCCTTGGCCTTTAGCGCGCGTTCCTCCTCGGCGATGCGCTTGCGCCCGAACCACGTGTTCCACAGCGACTCGCCCGATTGGCCGCCGGGGACCATCATCAGGTTTTCGCGGCAGGTCATCGAGTGGAATTCATGCGCGATCTGGAACGTCCGCAGCAGTCCCTTGTGAAACAGTTCATGCGGCGGCAGTCCGGTGATGTCCTCGCCGTCCATGATGACAGTGCCCGAGGTCGGAGGCAGCGCGCCCGCGATCACGTTGAACAGCGTCGTCTTGCCCGCGCCGTTGGGGCCCACCAGCCCGGTGATCGACCCTTTGGCGATCTCCAGCGAAGCTCCATCAACGGCTCGGAAGGCACCGAAATGACGGTGCAGGTTGTCCACCTTTATCAATTGGATAGCCCCCTGATGGCGGCGCTCTGACCGGCGCCTGCCATATGCGGAAAAAGCAGCCGGGAGAGTCCCGGCTGCCTTTCCTTCGTGTCGGTTTACTTGAACTCGACGGTTTCTGCCGCGCCACCGGTGATGGTGTAGTGGCGGTAGGAACCTGCGGCCTCACCCGGGCCGATCAGTTCCACACCCGAGGCGCCGACATAGTCGACATCGCCGCCCGCGGCGAGGATTTCCATCGCCTTGCCCAGTTCACCGGGCAGGATCAGCTCACCCGGAGCGTTGGCAACGTCCAGCAGGTTGGCCGCGATGGCCGCCGGGGTCGCTTCGCCACCCTTCATCATGGCCATGGCGATCAGCGCAGCCGCGTCATAGGACTCGCGGGTGTACGAGCTGTCGGCGTTGATGCCTGCTGCCTTGGTGATTGCCGAGAACGCTTCGGCGCCTTCGCCCTGTGCCCAGGGAACAGTGCCGATCGAGCCTTCCAGCGCGTCTGCCAGTTCCGAGAACAGCGTGTCGCCATACATGCCGTCACCCATCACGTACAAATCGAACGCGCCGGTGTCATAGGATGCCTGGATGATGCCCTTGCCGCCCTGGTCGGTGTAGCCCAGAACAACCAGTGCCTGACCGCCGGCGGATGCCAGAGCGCCGATTTCGGCCGAATAGTCGGCCTTGCCGTCGTCATGCGGTGCGGACAGGGTCACGGTGCCGTCGAAGGCTGCTTCGAAAGCGTCGGCAAAACCTTTGCCGTAGTCGTTGTTGGTGTAGGTCACCGCAACTTCGGTGATGCCTTTTTCCGCAAGGATTTCGGCCATCACGGCACCCTGACGGGCGTCGGAAGGCGCGGTACGGAAGAACAGGCCGTTGTCTTCGGCGGTCGACAGGGCCGGCGAGGTTGCCGAGGGCGACACCATCGGGATGCCGTTGGCCAGCGCCACGTTCGCGAGGATCGCACCGGTCACGCCCGAGCAATCCGCGCCCATGATGCCCACGATGCCTTCGGAAACGAGGCGTTCCGCGGCGGCGGTGGCTGCGGCGGCGTCGATGCAGGTCGAGTCAGCGCGCGACGGGGCCAGCATGATGCCATCCAGGAATTTGCCCGACGCGTTCACTTCGGCAATTGCCAGCTCGGCGCCATCGGCCATGGCCGGCGTGATCGATTCCAGCGGCCCGGTAAAGCCGAGGATGATGCCGATCTTGGCTTCGCTGCCGTGGCTTTCGGCGAAAGCAGCCGAAGCGGTCAGCGCCGCCGCCGTGGTGGCAAGCAACAATTTCTTCATTTGATAGCTCCCATGTTGGATCTTGATGTCCTGAGCGGAGCCTAAGCAGGGTTTGGGGAAAAGAAAAGGGGCGAAGCGACGGACTGCCGCACGCCGAACGCCAAGTCACTCTTGCCGCAGCGGATAGAGGCCCCACATCGAGGGAAAGACAGGGAGGAACGGCGCGATGCGAGCATTTTCTGCGGTGACAGGCATGGCTTTTCTGGTCGGCTGGACGGGTGCGGCGCTTGCCGGACCGATGCAGACCGGGGCCGGCACGATGGAGGTGATTCCCGTGGTCGAGGGGTTGGATACCCCCTGGGCCTTTGATTTTCTTCCCGGTGGCGATGTGCTGGTGACCGAACGTGGCGGCCGCCTGCTGGTGGTCCGCGACGGCGAACCGCAAGAGGTGCGGGGAACGCCTCGGGTGGTGGATCAGGGGCAGGGTGGCCTGCTTGATGTTCTTGTCCCCGAAGACTTTTCCGAAACGCGTGAGGTGTTCTTTACCTATGCCAAGCGGCAGGGCCTGCGCGGGTCAGGCACGGCGGTCTATCGGGCGCAACTGTCCGAAGATCTGTCCCGTTTGACCGATGGTCGCGTCATCTTTGAGATTGTGCGCGGAACCGGCGGCGGCTTTCACTTCGGCTCGCGTCTGGTCGAAGGCCCGGACGGCACGCTGTTTGTGACCATCGGCGACCGGGGCGACGGGCCAAAGGCGCAGGATCTGTCGATGCACAACGGGTCTGTCCTGCGGATCACCCGCGACGGGGCACCGGCTCCGGGGAACCCGTTTCTGGATACAGACGGGGCCTTGCCCGAGATCTGGTCCTATGGCCACCGCAACCCGCAGGGTGCGGCCATGGATGGATCGGGGCAGCTTTGGGTCGCCGAACACGGCGCGCGGGGCGGCGACGAGGTGAACCGCATCGACCCGGGGGTGAATTATGGCTGGCCGGTGATCTCCTACGGGGTCAATTATGACGGTTCCAATATCGGCGAAGGGTCGCAGAAGGACGGCATGGCGCAGCCGGTCCATTACTGGGATCCGTCAATCGCACCCTCGGGGATGACCTTTTACGATGGCTCTGTGTCCGACTGGGCGGGCAACGGATTCGTCGGATCGTTGAAATTCGACTATATCGCCCGCATGGCCGGAGATCCGCTGACCGAGGTCGAGCAACTGAAAAGCGATGAAACCCTGCGTGTGCGCGATCTGGACCAGGGCCCGGATGGCATGCTGTGGTTCCTCAGCGTCGGGAACGGTGCGCTTTATCGGATTGCGCCCGATGAAAACAGCTGACGGACGCCTGCGCGGGATCGCGAGCGTGAAGGGGGCTTAGGGCGCGCCGAACCGGCGCGTCGCCACCAGCGCTCCGGCAATGACCAGCGCGACGGCAAACCCATCGAAGCCCGGCGCAAAGCCGCTGCCGATCCCGTTCAGCGCCAGCCGGATCATTCCGGCGCAGGTCATCAGCGCGCCCAACATCGCCTGAACATGCCCGGGCAGCGCGCGTGTCGTCGATTTTCCGCCGGCTTCGAACCGGAAGAACATCAAAACAAAAGGCAACAGCGCCAGAACCAGACAGATGACCCAGACCGGGCGCAACAGCCACCACAGGGGCGTTCCTGGCGCGATCCCCATGCCCAGCCCACCTGCGGCCATGGACAGCCCCAAAAGGACGATGACCGCCGTCAGGTGCCACAGATAGACCGTCATGATCATCTGGTTGACGAGGATCACCGCCGCCCAGAGCCGTCTGTTTTCCAATGCCCGGCGCACCAGCGGCAGGATGCCGATCAGGAAGCCGATGTGCAAAAGACCAATCGCCAGCATGGCGGTGGTCGGGGGTCGCGTGTTCGAGATATCTTCGCCCGGGACACTGATCAGCGCCAGAGGAAAGCCCAGCCCGACCACGAGGATCAGCATCCAGATCAGGCCGAAGGCTGAAACCAGCGGCCATGGCGGTTGCCATCGGTCGCGATCCTGCCACCAGAATCCCATTTGGTGAACGGCGAGCCAGACAAAGCCGTAGTTCGCCCAGCGCAGCCATCCCATGTCCATGCCAAAGGCGATGGCATCGACGGCAATCGCCCCCAGCATCAACACCAGGACCGAGACCGGGCCGATCCGGTCCCAGACCCAAGCCGTCACGGGGACCGCCACGGTGATGACGATATAGACCGCAAGGAACCACACTGGCACCAGCGCCGCCTGACTGGCTGGGTCGATCAGTTCGCGCGGCACGCCAGCGAGTTTAGCGACAAACCCCGCCAGTGCCCAAAGCAGGATCAGCGGGACGGTGGGTTTCAGCAGACGTGCAAGCCGTGTTGCGGCCCAGATCCTGCGACGTTCGGGATCCTGCCTTGCGGATGTCCATGAAATCGCGTTGGAAAATCCGCCGACGAAAAAGAACACGGGCATGACCTGAAAAAGCCAGGTCAGGTACTGGGTCCAGGGGTCTTCGGCGAGGATATTGGCCAGCGATACAGCGCCATCGGAATAGACCGGCGCGACCATCATCCAGTGGCCAAGCACGACAAAACCGATGGCTACGGCGCGGTACAGGTCAACCGCGCGGTTGCGGGCGGCGGGCGTGTTTTCCGCGGCGCGGCGTGACTTGGCCCAAAGCCCGCCAAGCCGCGCGGCGGTTGCTGGATTGGATCGGTGAGACAGGGGCTTGCCTCCTGCGCGATGTCAGCCGGGGTGCGGTCCCAGCCTAGGCCAGCGGCGGCCCTGTGAACAGGGTCTTTGCCCTCAGCCTATCACTGCGCGCGGAGCGGGCGGGCAAAATAGGCGGTGTCGCACCATTCCCACCCGCCGTAGAGAAAGTTCTTTTCCTCCGTCCGCAGGTGCGTGAACCCAAGTTTTCGCAACAGGCGCATCGAGGCAGCATTGCGCGGGTCAACCTCGGCTGTCAGCTGATCCAGCTGCGGACGCTGACGTTCAAGCTCGGGCAACAAGGCGGACAGCGCCTCGGACGCCAGTCCCATGCCCCAGAAATCCGGATGCAGCACATAGCCGAAGTCCGGTGCCCGCCACATGCCGGCCTTGCCGATGCAGCGGCCCTGATAGTCGACGATCAGGTCGAACGCTTCTGGCCGGTCATCCATCAGGCCGCGCAGGTAGGTCAGGCTTTGCGTGATGTCCTCATGCGCGGGATGCGACCAATAGCGCATCGCCTTGGGGGACGACAGCACCGCGTGCAGCGGTTCCAGATCGGCAGGCCGCGCCCGCCGAAGCAACAGGCGTGATGTGCGGATCACACCGACAGCCGGGTCGCCTGCGCCCCGCGTTCGCGGTACGGCGTGGTTTTATAATGCGCGCGGTAGCATTTCGAGAAATGCGAGGGCGACGCAAAACCGCAGGCCAGAGCCACGTTGATGACGCTCATTTCCGTTTGCATCAGCAGGTTGCGCGCCTTTTGCAGGCGCAGTTCCATGTAATACCGCTTTGGCGAACGGTTGAGGTAACGCCGGAACAGGCGCTCCAGCTGGCGTGTCGACATGCCGACCTCTTTGGCAAGGATGGCCGGGCTGATCGGTTCCTCGATGTTGGATTCCATCATCTGGATGACCTGGCTCAGCTTGGGGTGGCGCACGCCGATGCGGGTGGGCACGGAAAGGCGCTGGGTGTCCTGGTCGGTGCGGATCGAGGAATAGATCTGCTGATCGGCCACCGCGGTGGCCAGTTCCTCGCCATGGTCGTTGGCGATGATCTGCAACACAAGGTCGATCGACGAGGTGCCGCCCGCAGTGGTCAGCCGGTTGCCGTCGATGGTAAAGACCGATTTGGTCAGGTCGACCTCGTCGAATTCTTCGGAAAAACTGTCCTGGTTTTCCCAGTGGATCGTGGCGCGCTTGCCGTCCAGCAGCCCGGCCTTGGCAAGCGCGAAGGCGGCGGTGCAAAGCCCGCCGATGGTCAGCCCCTTGCGGGCCTCGCGCCGCAGCCAGCTGAGCAGGCGCTTGGTGGTCGCCTTCTGAACGTCGGCACCGCCGCAGACAAGGATCGTGTCTTCGCGGTGCAATTCTTCCAGATCGCCGTCGAGGTTGAACACCGTGCCGGTCGAACAGGTGGCCGTCTCACCACCTTCGCCAATGACACGCCATTCATACAGCGGCTTTTGAGCCATCCGATTGGCAAGACGGAGGCAATCCAGCGCAGCGGCAAAGGATAGCATGGTGAAGTTGTCGAGCAGCACGAAGACAAAACGGCGCGGCTTGGCCGGCACGGTGTCGAGTTCGATGACCTGCTGCTGGGGCGGGGGAAACATCTCGGGCACCTTCCTGGACGGGCTGCGGCGTTACATCCGCAGGCTGGTCGAAGCACATGGGCAGAACAAGAACAAAGCGTCAAGCCATGTCGCAAAAAACACTGTGGTCTTGCACGAAGACGTTAAGTATACAGCACCTCCGTTAGCGCTCGAAATGATCAACCGGAGAGAGACAATGACCGAGTGGCAGAAATCGAACTGGCGTGCGAAACCGCGGGTTCAGATGCCCGAGTATACGGACGCAGAGGCCCTGACCGCCGTCGAGGCGCAGCTGGCCAAGTATCCGCCGCTGGTCTTTGCGGGCGAGGCGCGCCGGTTGAAGTCGCACCTTGGTGCCGCCGGACGGGGTGAGGCCTTTCTCTTGCAGGGCGGCGATTGTGCCGAGGCTTTCGACCAGTTCTCGGCCGATGCGATCCGCGACACCTTCAAGGTGATGTTGCAGATGGCCATGGTGCTGACCTACGGTGCCAAGGTTCCGGTGGTAAAGGTCGGTCGTATGGCCGGTCAGTTCGCCAAGCCGCGCTCGGCTCCGACCGAGGTCAAGGATGGTCTTGAACTGCCCAGCTACCGTGGTGACATCATCAACGAGCTGGCCTTCACCCCCGAGGCCCGCATCCCCGATCCCAGAAAGATGTTGCAGGCCTACACGCAGGCCGCTGCCACGCTGAACCTGTTGCGCGCCTTTTCGACCGGCGGCTACGCCGATGTGCACAAGGTCCACCAGTGGACGCTGGGCTTTACCCAGGGTGACGAGGCGGGCAAGTACCGCGAGATGGCGAACCGCATTCAGGATGCTCTGGACTTCATCAACGCGGCCGGTGTGACCGGGGATCAGGCGCATACGCTGCAAACGGTCGAGTTCTACACCTCGCATGAGTCGCTGCTGCTGGAATACGAAGAGGCGCTGACCCGTCAGGATTCGACCTCGGGCAAATGGCTGGCAGGGTCCGGCCACATGATCTGGATCGGTGACCGCACCCGGCAGCCGGACGGCGCGCATGTGGAATTTGCCCGTGGCGTTCTGAACCCGGTTGGCCTGAAATGCGGTCCGACCACCAGTGCCGAGGATCTCAAGGTGCTGATGCAGACGCTGAACCCGAACAATGAAGAGGGCAAGCTGACGCTGATCGCGCGTTTCGGTGCGGGCAAAGGGCAAGAGCATCTGCCGCGCCTCATCAAGGCCGTGCAGGAAGAGGGCGCCAACGTGACCTGGGTCTGTGACCCGATGCATGGCAACACGATCAAATCGGCCACCGGGTACAAGACCCGTCCGTTCGACAACGTGCTGCGCGAGGTCCGCGACTTCTTTGGGATCCACGATGCCGAGGGCACCATCCCCGGCGGTGTACATTTCGAGATGACGGGGCTGGACGTGACCGAGTGCACCGGCGGCGTGCGTGAAGTCACCGAAGAGGACCTGTCGGACCGCTACCACACCGCCTGTGATCCGCGTCTGAATGCGTCGCAGTCGCTGGAACTGGCTTTCCTCGTGGCCGAGGAACTGGTGGCGCGCCGCGAAAAGGCGATGGAAGCGGCCAGCGCCTGATCGCTTTTGCAGAACCGGGATTTGCGCCCCTGCGGGAAACCGCGGGGGCGTTTCGCGTTTCGGGGTTCTGCGGAAGCCAAGGGCAGGTCCTCCGCGACGGGGTTGATCCGGATCAACGCAACGGTCCGCCTGACAGGCAAGATGGCGCCATGCCCGTCCGGAAACCCTTTCATGCCTTCAAGGCGGTTCTGGTGGCTTGGCTCGTGGTTCTGCCGGCGCCGGCCTTTGCCTGGTTCGGCCTATGGATCTTTCTGCCCGCCGCCGCCGTCTTGTGGTGGATTGCGGTACTGCCTTTCCTGTTGGAATGGATGGCTGTCAAAAGGGTCTTTGACCTGTCCACGTCGCGGGCCTTTGGCGCGGTGGTGCAGGCGAATAGTGTTTCGACCCTTGTCGGCATCTGCCTCGGCATTCCGGTCGGGTTCATGCTGGACGCGGGTATCCAGGGCCCGGGACCGGCTTACGACAACGCGGTTTTGCCCATTGCGCTCTTTGTCTTCTTCTTTCTCGTTACCGCGACGGTAAATGCCTTCGTGGAATTCGGCGTCATCGGGAGTGCGATCAAGACCCGCGATGGCGTTGCCCCTGGCAAGTCGAAGGGGCGTTGGGCCATGTTCCGGATCAACCTTGCCAGCGGCGTCCTGATGGTTGCCACGGTCTATGCTCTGGGCCGCCTTGGGGTCTTGGGCTAGATCCCGGGGCGGCCGCGGTGCCGTACCGTAACGGCCTCCGTGTCAAACCCTAGTGCGGCAGATCGACGAGCCGGGTGGACGGATCCACCAGCTTGCTGAGGTCGAGGAGGCCTTGACCAAGGTCTGGCAGGGCGATCCTGCCGGTGGCTGCGGCGCTTTCCGGGACATCCCAAGTGCAGGCGTCGCCCCAGAATTCGTCGTAGATGACATCCACTTTCGGGCCGTACTGATCCTTGCCAAAGGCGACATGCCACCGGTCGTAATGGGCCGCCTCCAGCGCGCTTTTGTCTGCCTCCCAGGCCACCTTGTTGGCGCAGGCACGCCGCAATGCGGGCGCGTCGAACGTTGTGTCCTGACCGGTCAGCGGGCCGACGGTGATCCCCCAGCGCCCGGCCTGATCCACCGTCTGGATGTGGTACATGCTGTCCGACGGGGTTTGCAGCATGGCAGCCATCAATGAGGGTTTCAGATGCTCGCCATCGTCGAAATCCCGGTTCTGGACCAGTTGTGTCAGGGTCATCGCAAGGCTGCGCATGGCCAATTCGTAGGACGCCTTGACCGTATCGGCGCGGTAGTTGCCCTCGGGCACGTTCAGCGATGGCGAATGGAACCCCAACCGGGCCGTCGGGTGCATCACCCGCCACTTTCGGGGGCCGGATTCATGCGGGATGAAACTGCCCGCCATAAAGACCAGCGCGCAGGCGCTTTCGCATCGGGTGCCGGGTTCCAGCCGGGTGCCGATCTTTGCGCTGCGCAGGAACCGGGCGAGTTCCAGCGCCTCGACCAGCGACCCTCCGGGACTGTCGAGGCAAAGCACCGGGGTCGGAACGCCGCGCGGCGTTTGTTGCAGACGGGCGACGATGCGGTCACCATCACCGGTCGCCAATGGACCGGTCAGGCGAAAGCTGCAAGCGCGCGCGGGATCGGGCGCCTGCACTTCGTATTCGATCGGAATGTCGGGCGGAGGGAGGATGTCCAGTTCGGCCGCCTGGGTGATGGATGGAAACACCGGGAAACAGGCTGTCACAGCCCACAGAACATGCCTGCGCATAAAGAACCTTCCTTGTTACAATCACTTGGCCTTGGGTGACTGTTTCCGAAAGGTCATCGTGCCGCAAGCCTCTTGGGCGCTTTCCGGTCAATCCCGTTCGATTGGCAGCGCGGGATCGGGCCCCCATTCGCTCATCGAATTTTCATAGACGGCAATGTCATCACGGCCCAGTTGGTGCAGCCAGAAGGCATCGACGGTGGCAAAGATCCCGCCGCCGCAATAGGTGATGTGCCGCCGGTGCCCGTCGGCCCCTGCCTCTGAAACGGCACGCGCGATCTGTTCCACGGGCAGAAAACGGTGGGATTCCGGGTCAACCAGTTCGACCTGCGGCAGGCTGATGCTGCGCGGAATGCGCCCGGGGCGGCCATAACGGGGGTTCTCGCCGGAAAACACGTCCCGGCCCAGCGCGTTCACGATGCAGGTGTCGGGATCGTCAAGCGCCGCCAGCACGGCCTGCTTGTCGACAAAGAGCGCGGGGCGCAGGTCTGGCGTCAGCTTGCCGGGAGGATAAGGCGCGGATGTGGTGGCCAGAGGACGGGCTTCGGCCTGCCATGCCTCGAACCCGCCATCCAGAACCGCCGCGTTGTCAAAACCCAGCCAGCGCAGCATCCACCAGAAGCGGGTCGCCCAGGACGGGCTGCGCCGGCTGTAAAGGATGACGCGGTTGTCGTCGCCGATGCCCGCGCGCTCAAAGGCGGCGGTGACGATGTCCGGGGCGGCGAGGGTCATGCCATAGGGGCTGGCATCGTCAGAGAAATCCGCCTGAAGGTCGAGGTAGGCGGCACCGGGGATGTGACCTTCGGCATGTTCCTTGGCGCAGCTGACAACCCGGTAGGGCCGGTCGCCGCCGGGCTGGAACTCCAGCACGGTGGAGCAGTCGTAGATCCGCAAGGACGGATCATCGAGATTGTCGGCCAGCCAGTCGGTGCTGACAAGCGCGTCGGGATTCCTGAGATAGGTCTGGGACATGATCTGGCCTCTGGCAAAGCTGTGACCGGGCAAGGCGCGGGACCATCATAGCATACCCGGCGCAGAAAGGCGCGGGGGCGGGGATCAGGCGGCCGGCGCGGCCCCAAGGCGGGCGCGAAAACGGGCCAGTTCCGACACGCTGGGCGCATGGCCGCAGAAGGTTTTGACATAGCCGGGGGCACGGGCGATCCGCACCTCGGTCGTTTCCCTGACCTGCATCGAAATATAGCCGATCTGCGTCAGATAGACGGTGCGGGCGCGCACATCGGCATCCTCGGGGGCAAAACCGAAACGCAGGAACATGTGGCGGATGGCGGCAAGCCGCGCCTCGTCGGCGTCATGCACGCGGGCGGTGACATCCGACGATTGATGCGCCCAACCGCGAATGGCGAAGTCCAGTTGCGGGTCGAACAGGGTATTGTCGTGAAAGACGACGATCAGGTTCAGGATCGCCTCTGTGATGGTTTCGGCATAGCCGCCGCAGGCTTCGACAAAGGCGCCGGTGTTCTTGGCCTCCCAGGTGTCCAGCAGCGCCGCCAACAGGGCCTTTCGGTCCTTGAAGAACCAGTAGAAACTGGTGCGTGCAATACCCAGCCGCGTCGCCAGCGGCTGGATCTTGACCGCGTCGACGCCCGAGGACACCAGCGCCTGCTGCGCCGCCTGCAACCATATCTCACGCGAACCGCGCCAACCGCTGGCCTTGCCCGTCTCTTCGTCGGTCTGAACATCCGTTTTCATGGGCTGACCATAGGCCAAGGCGGGCAGACCCACAAGAAAAATGGACAGCTATGAACGCAGACTTGACATAAGTGAACATTTTGCGGATCGTCACGCCATTGCCAGGAGTGCTGCCCATGTCGAACGATCCTCTTCTCCAGCCGTACCAGCTGAAACACCTGACCCTTCGCAACCGGATCATGACCACGAGCCATGAACCGGCCTATCCGGAAGACGGGATGCCCAAGGACCGTTATGCCGCCTATCACGCGGCACGGGCCAAGGGCGGCGTGGCGCTGGCCATGACGGCCGGGTCGGCGGCGGTGTCCAAGGACAGCCCGCCGGTCTTTAACAATATCCTTGCCTACAAGGACGAGGTCGTGCCGTGGATCCGGCGGTTGACGGATGGCGTGCACGAACATGGCGCGGCGGTGATGATCCAGCTGACCCACCTTGGCCGCCGCACCACGTGGTCCAAGGGCAATTGGCTGCCCTCCGTGTCCTCGACCAAGCATCGGGAACCGGCGCACCGGGCCTTTCCCAAGCTGGCCGAGGATTGGGACATCGCGCGGATCATCTCCGATTTTGCCGATGCGGCGGAACGGATGAAGGAAGGCGGCATGGACGGGCTGGAAATCATCGCCCATGGCCATCTGCTGGATCAGTTCATGTCACCGCTCAGCAACGAACTGGACGGACCCTATGGTGGCGCTTCCACCGCGACGCGGGCGCAACTGACGCTGGACGTGCTGAAAGCCGTGCGCGAGAGGGTGGGCGAAGAGTTCATCCTGAGCCTGCGGATGGGCGCGGATGAAAACACGCCCGGCGGGATCGATCTGGACGAAGGCGTGGCTCTGGCCAAACATATTCAGGCGGCGGGTGTGGTGGATGTGTTCAACATCAACGGGGGGCGCATTCACACCGATCCGGCCATGACCGACATGATCCCGGTGCAGGGCATGGCCAGCGCGCCGCACCTTGGGCTGGCGGGCGCGGTCCGGGCGGCGACCGGGATGCCTGTGTTCCATGCGTCGCGTATCCCGGACGTGGCGACGGCGCGTTTCGCGGTATCGTCGGGACAGCTGGATATGGTCGGCATGACGCGCGCCCATATGGCGGACCCGCAGGTGGTGCAAAAGATCCTCTCGGGGCGCGAGGATGACATTCGTCCCTGCGTGGGGGCCACCTATTGCCTTGACCGGATCTATCAGGCGGGCGAGGCGCTCTGCATCCATAACGCGGCCACGGGGCGCGAACTGACCATGCCGCATGACATCGCCCGGACGGAACACCGCAAGCGCGTGGTGATCGTCGGTGCCGGCCCCGGTGGGCTGGAGGCGGCGCGTGTCGCCGCCGAACGCGGCCATGCCGTCACCGTGTTTGAGGCGCAGCCGGACCCCGGCGGGCAGGTGCGGCTGACGGCGCTTAACCCGCGCCGGCGCGAAATGATCGGGATCATCGACTGGCGCATGGCGCAATGCGCGGCGCGCGATGTCGAGTTCCGCTTCAACACATGGGCCGAAGTCGAAGACGTGACCGCGCTGCACCCGGATGTTGTGATCGTGGCGACCGGCGGGCTGCCGAACACCGAACTTTTTGAAAGCGGAGCGGAAAACCCGCATGTGGTGTCGTCATGGGACGTGATTTCCGGTGATATAAAGCCGGGGCGCGACGTTCTTGTTTATGACGAAAGCGGCGATCACCCCGCGCTGATGGCCGCCGAAGTCGCCGCCGAGGCGGGGGCCACAGTCGAGATCATGACACCGGACCGCAGTTTCGCGCCCGAGGTCATGGCCATGAATCTTGTGCCTTACATGCGCGCCCTGCAAGACAAGGACGTCACCTTTACCGTTACGCGGCGCCTGCGCGACGTGCTGCCCGACGGCAACCGCCTGAAAGCCGTGATCGGCACGGATTACAGCGATTTCACCAAGGAAAATACCTATGATCAGGTGGTGGTGAACTATGGCACGCTGCCGATGGATGAGTTGTATTTCGCCCTGAAACCCCTGTCGTCCAACGGGGGCGAGGTGGATCACGACGCGCTGATCGAGGGTCGCCCGCAAGCGATCCGGCGCAATGCGGAAGGGGCGTTCCAGCTGTTTCGGATCGGCGACGCGGTCAGCGCCCGCAACACCCACGCGGCGATCTATGACGCGCTGCGGCTGCTGAAGGACATCTGAGGTGCGCTCGGTCAAGACGGTGCACGTGATCTCGGCCCATGCCGAAGGCGAGGTGGGCGATGTGATCGTCGGCGGTGTCCTTCCGCCGCCGGGCGAGACGATCTGGGAGCAAAGCCGCTGGATCGCGCAGGATCAGACCTTGCGGAACTTCGTGCTGAACGAACCGCGCGGCGGGGTCTTTCGCCATGTGAACCTGTTGGTGCCGCCGAAACACCCCAAGGCGCAGGCCGCGTGGATCATCATGGAACCCGAGGACACGCCGCCCATGTCCGGGTCAAACTCGATCTGCGTGGCGACGGTCCTTCTGGATGGCGGGCTGGTGCCGATGGTCGAGCCGGTGACGCATCTGGTGCTGGAGGCACCCGGCGGGCTGGTGCGGGTGCGGGCCGATTGCCGGGCGGGCAAGGCCGAGCGGATCCACGTGCAGAACCTGCCTTCGTTTGCTGCGAAACTGGATCAGAGGCTGGAGGTTGAGGGGCTGGGCAGCCTGACCGTCGACACCGCCTATGGCGGCGACAGTTTCGTGATTGTCGATGCGGCGGCGCTGGGGTTTTCCCTGGTCGAGGGCGAAGCGCATGAGATCGCCCGGCTGGGTGTGCGGATCACCAATGCCGCCAACCGGCAGCTTGGGTTCACTCACCCGGAGAACCCCGATTGGCGGCATTTCTCCTTTTGCCTGTTTGCCGGGCCGCTGCGGGAGGGGGCAGAGGGATTGGAAACCGCCGCCGCCGTGGCGATCCAGCCCGGCAAGGTCGACCGGTCGCCGACCGGTACGGCCCTGTCGGCGCGCATGGCGGTGCTGCACGCCCGTGGCCAGATGGCGGTGGGCGATCGGTTGACCGCACGTTCGCTGATCGGGTCGCGGTTTTCCGGAACGATCCTTGGCGAAACGCAGGTCGGGGATCGTCCGGCGATCCTGCCAGAGATTTCCGGGCGCGGCTGGATCACCGGTATCCATCAGCACATGTTGGACCCGTCCGATCCCTGGCCCGGCGGCTATCGCCTGTCCGATACATGGGGGGCACGCTAGCGGGAATGAACTAGATGCAGCCGGTTTCGCCGCCGGTCCGGTTGTAGCGGGACAACCGCATGTCGCCGATCAGCAGCGGCCCCAATCGGCTGGTCGCCTCCCTGAGATGCTCGGTGCCCCAATGGGCGGCTTCGGCCTCGGCGTTTTGCCAGTGTTCGATGGTGGCAAAGACGCCGGGGCGGTTTTCTGCCTCGAAGAACTGGTAGAAAATACATCCCTTCTCGGCGCGGGTCGCTGCGCGAAGGCGGGTGAGAATGGTTTCGACTTCGGCGATCTTGTCCGGGGCGCATTGCATTTCCCCGACGATGAACACTTCCTGCATGGCCTGTCTCCCTGCGGTGGCGTGGATTGCGTCCGCAGTGAAAAACCGCGGTAGGCCTAGCTATGACGCCCTCGCGGTTTGACCCAGACACAGTCCTTTCAAAGATTTGCCTCATCCTGCCGCAGGTCGCGGACGATAGACCCCAAAAGGCCCCGACCGTGGGGTCGAGGCCTATTGGTCAACGTCCCTGTCAGGACTGGCCGGTCAGTCGTTGCTGACCACAAGCCGCAGATGGCCATGGGTGGCGGGTGCGGCGGTGCTTTGCAGATCTTCCGCCGGGCGCGGCTGATAGGGCGCGGCAGGTTCCTGAAGTGCCGGGGTGGGCGCCGGACGGGCCGGTGCGTCCGAAGTGAAATCCGCTGCGCCGCCCAGCGCCGGGGTCACTTCAACATTGCGCAGAGTGAAGCGGCGTGGGGTGCGGCCGATGCGGCCATGGCTGATCAAAGCGCCCAGCGCACGGGTTTGATCGCCAAAATCCGACCGCAGTGGCAGCAGGATCATATGCGCCTCCATATCGGGTTTGCCGAACCCGCCCTCTGCCACCAGATCAATGCGTATGATCGCCGGATCGGCAAAGAGATGCGCCACCGCCTCGCCGAACCGTTCACGGTCTGACGGGGCCACGAGGCAGGACAGCGGCATTCCCGCGATCTGCATCCCCATGAGATCGTTCAGATGCGTGCCGGCCACGCGGATCTTGGCCATGGTCGGCGCAATCCGTTCCATCAGGAAAGCGTTTTCCAGCGCGTCTTCCATGCCGCGCGGATCGATCTGGCTGCGCAGGGGCACGGCATCGCGGGCGCAAAGCCCGTGCCAGTACGCCTCGACCTGCCGCAGCGGTGCCAGCCGCCGCATCTTTTCACGATCCGTCATCGAAACGACGTCCTTGTCGCTACCACCTTTGCCCAACATGCTATGCTCCTGTCGTCCGGTACAGCATGGCGGGGCCCCCCGACCACCAAGCCTGCTTAATCAAGGTTACGAAAGTATTACTAGCAGAGGTTCTCATCAAATTCGCCCTAATTCTGAACCGAAGGTTAACGGACGGGCAGGCGCTTGCGCCCGGGCGCGTCTGCCGATACCCCGGTTGCAGCACCAGTGGAGGACCGTGATGCGGCAATCTATGACCGGCTTTGCAAGCCAGAGCGGCCAGGGCCTTGGCCGCAGCTGGACGTGGGAGCTGCGCGGGGTCAACGGCAAGGGGCTGGACCTGCGGCTGCGGATGCCTGACGGGATCGACGGGCTGGAGGCCGGGGTGCGCACGCGCTGTGGCGACAGGCTGAAACGTGGCAACCTGCAAATCTCGTTGAAACTGGCCACGGATGAGAGCGACGGCGGGCTGCGGCTGGATGAACCGCAAATGCGCGCCGTTCTGGCCGCCATGCACCGGATCGAGGCCGAGGCCATGGCCGAGGGCCTGTCGCTGGCCCCCTCGACCGCGGCCGAGATCGTGGGCCTTCGCGGAGTGTTGACGACCGAAATCCCCGAGGCCGACCCGGCGGCGCTTTGCGCGGCCCTGCTGAAGGATTTCGATGCCGCCCTGGACGGTTTTGTTCAGATGCGTCTGTCCGAAGGTGCGGCGTTGACACGCATTCTTGAACAGCAGTTGGACGAGATCACCGGCCTCGTCGACGAAGCCGAAGCCGCCGTCGCCGAGCGCCAACCGCAGCAGGCCGCGCGCCTGCAAGAGCAACTGGCGCGGGTGATGTCCAATGTCGATGGTGTCGACGAGGCGCGCATCGCGCAGGAACTGGCGCTGATCGCGGTGAAATCCGACGTGACCGAAGAGCTTGACCGGTTGCGCGCCCATATCGCGGCGGCGCGCGCCCTGTTGCAGGCCGAAGGCGCGGTTGGCCGGAAATTCGACTTCCTTATGCAGGAGTTCAACCGTGAGGCAAATACCCTGTGTTCCAAATCCGGCGACACCCGTCTGACCGGCGCCGGGCTGGCGCTCAAGACGGTGATCGACCAGATGCGAGAACAGGTTCAGAACGTGGAGTGACCCGCACATGACCGAAACTGCAACCCGACGCGGGCTGCTCATCATCCTGTCTTCGCCTTCGGGTGCGGGCAAGTCGACCCTTGCCCGGCGTCTGCGCGCATGGGATCCGTCGATCGTCTTTTCGGTTTCGGCCACCACCCGTGCGCCGCGCCCCGGCGAAGTGGATGGCGAAGACTACCATTTCATGAGCGAAGCCGCCTTCAAGAAGGCGGTGAATGACGGCGAGATGCTGGAGCACGCCCATGTGTTCGGCAATTTCTATGGCTCGCCCAAAGGGCCGGTGCGGGATGCGATCATCGCCGGCAAGGACGTGCTGTTCGATATCGACTGGCAGGGCGCCCAGCAGATGACGAACTCGGAACTGGCGCTGCACACGCTGTCGATCTTTCTCTTGCCGCCGTCCATCGCCGAACTCAAGCGGCGGCTTGAGGCGCGGGCACAGGACGAGGCCGATGTAATCGCCAAGCGGATGCAGAAAAGCTGGGACGAGATCAGCCACTGGGGATCCTATGATTTCGTTCTGGTGAACGAGGATCTGGACGAAACCGAGGCGCGGTTGAAAAGCGTCGTCACGGCCGCACGACTGCGGCGCACGCAACAGCCTGGGCTTTTGGAACACGTGCGTGGACTGCAACGGGAATTCGAGGAACTGTCATGACCCTTTACGCGTTGGACGGAATTGAACCGCAACTGGCGGCGGACGCTTGGGTCGCGCCGGATGCAAACCTTGTCGGCAAGGTGGTAATGGAGCCGAAATCCTCGGTCTGGTTCGGTTGTACACTGCGAGGCGACAACGAGGAAATCCGCGTCGGCGAAGGGTCGAACGTGCAGGAAAACGTCGTTTGTCATACCGATATGGGCTATCCGCTGACCATCGGCAAAGGCTGTACCATCGGCCACAAGGTCATGCTGCATGGTTGTACCATCGGGGATAACAGCCTGATCGGCATGGGGGCGACGATCCTCAACGGGGCCAAGATCGGCAAGAACTGCCTGATCGGGGCGGGTGCCCTGATCACCGAGGGCAAGGAAATTCCCGACGGCAGTCTTGTGATGGGGGTTCCCGGCAAGGTGGTGCGTGATCTGGACGAGGCGGCCATCGAAGGGCTGAAGAAATCCGCGCTGAGCTATCAGGCGAACGCGGCGCGTTTCGCAGCCGGTCTGAAGGCGGTCTGAGCGGCAGTTTCACAGTTTGGGCGGCGTGATCCTGTCGGCGTGAATCGTCGGCAGGACGGTATCGCGTTTGTCCGCCCGCAGACCGTCCGAACGCCAGCGCCCGTCATCGCACTGCCATAACATCAAAAAGCCCTGATGCGGCGGCATGACAAGGGTCGAACCACGAAGGATATAGGTTTCATGCACGCCCGAGATCCGGCGGCAGTCCTCATCCTCGAACCATGCACTGCGGCACAGGCGATGGTATTCCGTCGCGCCCAGCCGGACGAAACTCTCTCGGGCGGCCTTGGCGAGATGGATCCATTCGTCGAGGCTGTGAACAATGCGTTCAGTGTCCAGCGCGGTGATCCGGTTGGGGACAAGGATATGGTCGCGCAGAGGTTCCCAGTCACGGGACCAGAACAGGTTGCCGATGATGTCCAGCGCGCCTTGATAGATATCGACGGCCCCGGGTTGCGACGCGGCCAGAAGCTCTTTTGCACCGGGCGCAGACGCGCGGTTTGTTGCTTCGCCGGGATTGCTGTCGTCGCGCACTGGTACGGTTTCCCCTTGGTAACGCCTGAGTGCCTACAGCCAATTGGATCATTTGGATAGGAATTTGTTCCGTCAACCGATCCGCAGCCGGGGCGGACCCTGTGCCGCCGGGGCCTATCGACGGCGTCCGGGCGATGGGCTAAGCATCCGGCAAAACGCGAAAAGGACACAGGCGAGATGAAGAAAACGCTGCAACGCCCCGCGGGCTGGCCCGCCTCTCTTTCGACGCCGGTGGTCACACCGCTGTCGCCCTCGGTGGTCTATGCATCGGCTACGCCGGATGAACTGGATTCCCAGTACGAAGGGCGCGAAACGGGCTTTACCTACGCCCGCGAAGGCCACCCGAACGCCGAGGTTCTGGCCCAGCGCATCGACGCGCTGGAGGGGGCCAACGGCGGGTTGGTTGTCGGCTCGGGCATGGCGGCGGTCAGCGCGGTTCTTCTGGGCCTGTGCCAGACCGGCGACCACGTGATCGGCGCGGACCAACTGTATGGTCGTTCGTTGCGAATGATGGCCGAGGATCTCCCGCGGCTTGGCATCGACACCTCTCTGGTGGACGCGACCGATGTGACGGCGGTGGCCGCAGCGATCCGCCCTGAAACCAAGGTGTTGCTGATAGAGGTGGTGTCGAACCCGACGATCCGTATCGCCGATCTGGACGCTATTGCCGCGCTCTGCGCCGAGCGGGGCGTCCTGCTGGCGGTGGACAATACCTTTACCACGCCGCTTGGGGTGCGGCCGTTCGAACATGGCGCGGACATTGTGCTGCATTCCGTCACCAAATTGCTGGCCGGGCATTCGGACGCGACGCTGGGCTGGGTTGCGGCGAAAGATCCGGCGCTGACGGAACGGATGCGCATCTTTGCGGTGACAACCGGCATGACCCCAAGCCCCTTTGACTGCTGGCTGGCGGAACGGGGTCTGGCCACCTTCGAGTTGCGCTATCAGCGGGCGCAGGACAATGCGCAGCGGCTTGCAGATTACCTGTCGACCCAGGAAGGCGTGCGCAAGGTCCTGTATCCTACCCGGCCCGACCACCCCGAAGCGTCCCGCGCGCAATCGCTGTTGCAGGGGCGCGGTGGTCACATGGTCAGCTTTGAAATCGAAGGCGGACGGGCGGCGGCCAATGCCTTTGCCGAGGCCGCGCGCGGCGTCGCCTTTGCACCCACGCTGGGGGATGTGGGCACAACCCTATCGCATCCCGCATCCTCGTCGCACCGCGCGCTGACGCCCGATGCTCGCGCCGCGATGGGCGTGTCCGAAGGGTTCTTTCGGGTCTCGGTCGGGCTTGAGGACCCTGAGGCGCTGTTGGCCTGCTTTGGCGACGGTCTTGCCGCGGCACGGGGGCTCTGATGACCGGTTTCGTCGCGGGGTTTGTCGAAGCGGTGCCCATGCCCGCGCTGGTGATCCGCCGCGACGAGCGGATCGAAGCGGCCAATGCGCAGGCGCAGGCCCTGCTGGGCACCGGGATCGGCGGACGGCATTTCTTTACCGCGATCCGGCAACCGCAGGTTCTGGACGCCATCGAGAATTGCCTGCGCGACCGCGCGCCGCGCGCGACAGAGTTCCTTGGCAACGACGGGCGGCAGGACACGACATTTCGGGTGACGGTGCGCCCGATCGACATGCCATCGGGGCAGGGCGTGCTTGTCAGCTTCGAAGACGTGACCCACGCGCATCAGCTGACGCAGATGCGGCGCGACTTCGTGGCCAACGTCAGCCATGAACTCAAGACACCGCTCACGGCCTTGATCGGTTTCATCGAGACCTTGAAAGGGCCGGCCCGCAATGATCCCGCCGGGCAAGAGCGGTTCCTCAATATCATGGAGGCCGAGGCCCACCGGATGAACCGGCTTGTTGGTGATCTGTTGTCGCTTAGCCGGGTTGAGGCCGAAGAGCGGGTTCGCCCGACCGAACGTGTCGAACTGGTGTCTTTGGTCAGGTCCACCCTGCAACGCCTGTGTCCCATGGCCGAGGACGCCGGGGTCACGCTGGACACCGACCTGCCCGAGGACGAGCCGGTGCTGGTGACCGGGGACGAAGACCAGTTGCGGCAGGTCCTGACCAACCTGATCGAAAACGGCATCAAGTACAGCGGCAAGGGCACCCGCGTCACCGTTCGGTTGGGACTGCCCGAATATATCGCCCGTTTGCGGCGACAGGGCGTGACACTGGTGGTCGAAGACAGTGGCCCCGGCATCGACCCGGTGCATCTGCCCCGCCTGACGGAACGGTTTTATCGTGTCGACAACCACCGCTCGCGCGAGATGGGCGGCACCGGGCTTGGGCTTGCCATCGTCAAACATATCGTGAACCGCCACCGTGGCCGGTTGCGGATTGAAAGCGAAAAGGGGCAGGGGACGCGTTTCAGCCTGTTGCTGCCCGAGTCCTGACCGACGCGCCGGGGGCTTGATTTTCGATGCGGCTGTGGCAGCGTTCCCCCGTCAGGCGGAGGACCCCATGGCGCGGAAGGAATGGAACCACACCCCGGCGGATCTGCCGCTACAGGTGAACCCGTTGTTCACTTGGCCGCCACGGCCGGGGGCGGTGCTGGCATGGTATTGGGGCGCGTGGTTCCCGATCTCTGTCAATCTGGCCATCGTCGGTCTGGCGTTTGCGGCCTGGGGCTGGGCCTCGCCCAATTTGGCCGAGGCCGCGACGCCGGGTTCGTGGATCGGCCTGATCCTGCTGCGGAATTTCTGCCTGATCTTCGCTCTGGCGCATGGCTTGCACCTTGTCTTTCATGCGGGCGGCTTGCAGGGCCGCGACCACAAGTATGATCCGCGCCCCTTTCCCCGGCAGGGGCGCATGTTTTCCTTTGGCGACCAGTTGCGGGACAACATGTTCTGGACGCTGGCCTCGGGCGTGCCAATCTGGACGGCTTGGGAGGCGCTGATCTGGTGGGCCATGTCCAATGGCGTGGCGCCGGTGTGGCTCTGGTCGGATGGCGCTGTCTGGTTTGTCGCGATCTTTTTCCTGATCCCGATCTGGGAAAGCTTCTATTTCTACTGGATTCACCGGCTTCTGCATTCCGATTTGCTGTACCGTTTTCACGCGCTGCACCATCGCAATACCGATGTCGGCCCGTGGTCCGGCCTGTCGATGCATCCGCTGGAACATCTGCTGTATTTCGGGACGGCTGCGATTCATTTCATCGTGCCGACCCACCCGGTGCACCTGATCTGTCACCTGATGTTCTACGCGCTTTACGCGGTCACCACACATACCGGTTTTGAAGGGCTGTGGGCGGCGGGGCGCAAGCGGCTGCATCTGGGCAATTTCCACCACCAGATGCACCACCGCTATTTCGAGGTGAACTACGGCACGCTGGAGGTTCCCTGGGACAAGCTGTTTGGCACCTTTCACGACGGAACAGAGGTGGCCAAGGCGCGGATGAAGGCGCGACTGGCGAGTCGCCGGCGGTAGGGGAATCGATTCGAGTGACGCGGATTGCCCTTGCGTCATCTGCGTGTAATCTCTGATACATTCGAATGAATTTTCGGTTTTTCCAGCCCGGGCAAGACTTTGGTCGGATGACCCCGGGGCAGGTTTTGAACCTGAGAATGATGCCTGTAGGTGTATTTTCACGCATAAGTTGAATTTCGCGCACAGGATTGGCGGTGTCATAAAAGCGTTACACGCGTGTCACAAAAGCATTGCGCGCGACCTTTAGCGCTCCGCTCAAGATCATCGTGGGGATGATCGAATCCTAAGTTCAGGGAGCATTCCATGAAATTCGCAAAACTGACCGCCTCCGCTCTGGCGATCGCCGCTGTCTCGGCCACCACTGCCGCAGCACGTGACAACATCCAGGTTGCCGGTTCCTCGACCGTTCTTCCCTACGCCTCGATCGTGGCAGAGCTGTTCGGTGACAACACCGACTTCGCGACCCCGGTTGTGGAATCGGGCGGTTCGTCCGCTGGCCTCAAGCGTTTCTGCCAGGGCGTCGGCACCGAGCACACCGACGTTGCCAACGCGTCGCGCAAAATCCGTGACAAGGAAATCAAGGCCTGCGCCGAAAACGGTGTGACCGACATCATCGAAGTTCGCATCGGTTATGACGGCATCGTGTTCGCTTCGCAGCAGACCGGTCCGGCCTACACTGCTTTCACTCAGGCAGACATCTTCACCGCTCTGGCACCGAAGGTCATGGTTGACGGCGAACTGGTCGACAACCCCTACACCAAGTGGAACGAATTCAACGCCGACCTGCCCGACGCCGAGATCCTGGCGTTCATCCCGGGCACCAAGCACGGCACCCGTGAAGTCTTTGAAGAAAAGGTGATCGCGGTTGGTTGTGAAATGACCGGCGCATTCGACGCGATGATCGCCGCCGGCATGTCGGAAGACGACGCAGAAGACGCCTGCCTCGAAGTCCGCACCGACGGTCGTTCGGTCGACATCGACGGCGACTACACCGAAACCCTCGCTTCGATCGACGCCAACCCCCACGGCATCGGCGTGTTCGGCCTGGCGTTCTACGAGAACAACACCGACAAGCTGAAAGTTGCGACCATGGCCGGCGTTTCCCCGTCGACCGAAACCATCTCGACCGGCGAATACCCGGTGTCGCGCCCGCTGTTCTTCTACGTGAAGAAAGCCCACATCGGCGTGATCCCCGGCCTGAAGGAATACGCATCCTTCTTCGTCGCTGACGAGATCGCAGGCCCGAATGGCCCGCTGTCCAACTACGGCCTGGTTGCCGATCCCGAGCTGGCCAAGACCCAGCAGATGATCGCTGACGAAGTGGTCATGGGCGAAGGCATGTAATTCAACCCCATAGGGTTGATTACGCCTGACGCTTTCGGGGGCGGCATTTTCCGCCGCCCCCGTTTCCGTCTTTATGGATCTTTTCCAGACACACTGACACCGGGGGGCACATGCCTGTATTCTGGCTCATCGTAACCGTGCTCGTGCTGGCCGCCGTGGGATTCATCCTTGGCCGCGCACGCGCATTGAACAGCGCCGGGGGGGACAGACGCGACCTGCATTCGCTGCCCACCTATTACGGTTCGAACGTCGCCCTGAAAGCCGTGGTTCCGGCCATGCTGCTGATGGTCGTCTGGCTGCTGGCGCAGCCGTTTTACATCAACAATGTCATTTCCGGCATGATCCCCGACAGCGAGATCGCCGACGGGTCCAGCCGCGGTCTGGTTCTGGCCGAGGTTCGGCGGACCGCCGACGGTCTGGACAACGCGGTGGCCGCAGGCGTCATGACCGAGGAATTCGCCAGCAATGCGCGGATCGACCTTGCCGACGTGACCACCCGGCTCAAGGATGCCGGTCAGGTCGTGACCAACCAGATCACGCAGACAGTTCTGCGCGCCGCTCAGGAATACCGGTCCATCAGTTCCACCGCGAACCTCTTGATGACGGCGCTGGTCATCTTTGTCGCGGCGGCTGGCGCGCTTTGGGGGCTGAAGGAAACCAACGCTGATTTCCGCGCCCGCAACGTGGTGGAAAAAGGCGTCATGGCGCTGCTGATCGCGGCGGCCTCGATTGCGGTTCTGACCACTGTCGGGATCGTCCTGTCGCTGATCTTCAACACGATCGAGTTCTTCCGGCTGTACCCGGCGGGCGAATTCTTTACCCTCCTGGAATGGGCTCCCAGCTTTTCGGGCCGTGGCGGTTCGTCCAGCCTCGGTGTGATCCCACTGCTTTGGGGGACGTTCTACATCTCCATCGTGGCGCTGATCGTTGCCGTGCCTGTCGGGCTTTTCGCAGCGGTCTATCTGTCCGAATACGCCTCGAAGCCGGTGCGCGCCTTTGCCAAGCCGATGCTCGAAGTCCTCGCCGGTATCCCGACGATCGTCTACGGTCTGTTTGCGCTGCTGACGGTCGGTCCGATGCTGCTGACCGTCTTTGGCCCCGATGGAGCGGACTGGATGGCCGGACAGCGTGCCGTCATCACTGCGGGCATCACGATGGGCATCATGCTGATCCCCTTCGTCAGCTCGCTGTCCGATGACATCATCAACGCGGTTCCGCAGGCGATGCGCGACGGTTCCTACGGGCTGGGCGCAACCAAGTCGGAAACCATCAAGCAGGTGATCCTTCCCGCCGCCCTTCCGGGCATCGTGGGGGCCATCCTGCTGGCCGCCAGCCGCGCGATCGGGGAAACCATGATCGTGGTCCTGGGGGCCGGTGCCGCCGCCCGGCTGAGCCTCAACCCGTTCGAGGCGATGACCACCGTGACCGCCAAGATCGTGTCGCAGCTGACCGGCGACAGCGACTTTGCCTCGCCCGAGGCGCTGGTCGCCTTCGCGCTTGGCATGACCCTCTTCATCATGACGCTGGGGCTGAATGTCTTCGCCCTGTACATCGTGCGCAAATACCGGGAGCAGTACGACTAATGACCGACGCAAGCATGGATACACCCAACCCGCGCCGGAAGACGATGTCGCTGGTTGCCGACGACGCCCGGACCAAAAAACGCAACGCTTCCGAAAAGCGCTTTCAGGCTTACGGGATCGCCGCGATTGCCACGGGGCTGTTCTTTCTCGCCGTTCTGGCCTTTTCAATCGTGCGGTCCGGTCTTCCGGCCTTCACCACAACCGTGGTCGACGTGAAATTCACGATGACCCAAGAACAGGTCGACGAAGCCGAAGGCCAGTTGTTCAAGACCAAGGCCTATCAGACCTTCTTTAACACCGCGCTTCAGGAGAAGCTGGTCGATGAAGGTATCCAGGTTGCCTTTGACGAGGCCGCCATTGAGCGGATCATGGGCAAGACCGGCGGCACGATCCGCGAATACTATGCCGCCAATCCCGACAAGATCGGCGAGCCCGTGGATTTCAAACTGAACGCCTCGTCGCGGGTGGACGGCTATTTCAAGGGCCGCGTCAAACGCGAGACCGTTCAGGACAGCCGGTTCCTGATGCTTACGGACCTCGATCTGGTGGATGCGCTGGCCGATGCGGGCATCATCCATACGACCTTTGACTGGGGGTTCATCACCGGGGCGGACTCGGGCGTGGACAACCCCGGCGGTGCCGGGATCGGTGCCTCGGTCGTGGGCTCGTTCTTCATGATGCTGGTGGTGCTGTTCCTGTCGCTGCCCATCGGTGTGGCCGCCTCGATCTATCTCGAGGAATTTGCCCCGCAAAATCGCTGGACCGACATGATCGAGGTGAACATCTCGAACCTTGCGGCCGTGCCATCGATCGTCTTCGGTATCCTTGGTCTGGCCGTGTTCATCCAGTTCATGCACCTGCCGCAATCGGCGCCGCTTGTCGGTGGTCTTGTGCTGACACTGATGACCCTGCCGACGATCATCATCTCGACCCGCGCCTCGCTCAAGGCGGTCCCGCCGTCGATCCGCGACGCGGCGCTGGGTGTGGGGGCCTCCAAGATGCAGGCCGTGTTCCACCACGTTCTGCCGCTGGCCATGCCGGGCATCCTGACCGGCACCATCATCGGTCTGGCTCAGGCGCTGGGGGAAACCGCTCCGCTGTTGCTGATCGGTATGGTCGGTTTTGTGGCGCGCGGCTATCCGGACGGGTTCATCGGCGGGTTCGTCGATCCGAACTCGGCCATGCCGGCGCAGATCTACACCTGGGCCGCACGCGCCGACCAGGCGTTTTATGAAAAGGCCTGGGGTGGCATCATCATCCTGCTGATCTTCCTGCTGACCATGAACATCATCGCCATCATTCTGCGCCGCCGCTTTGAGCGCCGCTGGTAAGAGCCGGATTGCGGATCTAGGAGTTATGAATATGTACGACGCACCGCACACGGAGAGAGACGTGACGCAGAACGACATCAAGATCGCCGCACGCAAGGTGCAGGTCTATTACGGGTCCACGCACGCCATCAAGGACGTGGACTGCGAGATCGAAGACAAGACCGTGACCGCCTTCATCGGCCCTTCGGGCTGTGGGAAATCCACCTTCCTGCGCTGTCTGAACCGCATGAACGACACCATCGACATCTGCCGCGTCGAAGGTGACATCCGCATCGACGGAGAGGACATCTACGACAAGCGTGTCGACCCCGTGCAGCTGCGCGCCAAGGTCGGCATGGTCTTTCAAAAGCCGAACCCCTTCCCGAAGTCGATCTATGACAACATTGCCTATGGTCCGCGGATCCACGGGCTGGCCAAAAGCAAGGCGGACCTTGACGTGATCGTCGAGAAATCGCTGCGCCGTGGCGCCATCTGGGACGAGGTCAAAGACCGTCTGGACGCGCCGGGCACCGGGCTTTCGGGCGGTCAGCAGCAGCGTCTGTGCATCGCGCGCGCCGTTGCCACCGAACCCGAAGTCCTGTTGATGGACGAACCCTGTTCGGCGCTGGACCCGATCGCGACCAGCCAGGTCGAGGAATTGATCGACGAGCTGCGGCAGGAATATTCGGTTGTCATCGTGACGCACTCGATGCAGCAGGCCGCGCGTGTCAGCCAGAAAACCGCGTTCTTCCACCTTGGCAACCTCGTGGAGTACGGCGACACGGGCAAGATCTTTACCAACCCGGTCGACAGCCGGACCGAGAGCTACATCACGGGGCGGATTGGATGATGTCAGATCTGAACAAACACATCGTGACCTCCTATGATCGCGACCTGGAAGGCATTCAGGCGCAGATCATGAAAATGGGTGGTCTGGTCGAAGCGGCGATCATGGAGGCGGCCAAGTCTCTGGAAACCCGCGACGTCGATCTGGCCATGAAGGTGCAGAAGGGCGACGCCGCCATCGACGCGCTCGAAGAGGACCTGAACGAAGAGGCCGCTCGCGTGATCGCTCTGCGGGCACCCACGGCGACCGACCTGCGCATCGTGCTGTCGGTCATGCGCATGTCGGCGAACCTTGAACGGATCGGTGACCTGTCCAAGAACATGGCCAAGCGGACCAGCGTTCTGGTGCAGATGCAGCCCATCGGCGGCACCGCACCTTCGCTGCGCCGGATGGCGCGTGAGGTCGAGCTGATGCTGAAGGACGCGCTGGATGCCTATATCCAGCGGGATGCGGCCTTGGCCGAGGACGTGATCGAACGGGATCGCGACGTCGACCAGATGTACAACACGCTGTTCCGCGAATTCCTGACCTTCATGCTGGAAGATCCGCGCAACATCACGGCCTGCATGCACCTGCATTTCATCGCCAAGAACATCGAGCGTATGGGCGACCATGTGACCTCGATCTGCGAGCAGGTGATCTTTCTCGCGACGGGCGAAAAGCCGGAGGATCTGCGCGTCAAGGAAGACCGCACGTCGATCGACCCGGCGCTTTCGCCCGATCTGCCGAAAGAAATCGCGGAAAACGAGGACTGAGACCATGCCAGCAGATCAGCCAACGGTTCTGGTGGTCGAGGACGAAGCGGCACAGCGCGAAGTCCTGACCTACAACCTCGAAGCCGAAGGGTTCCGCGTGACGCGGGCCGAAAACGGTGAAGAGGCGCTTGTCCTCATCGAGGAGGAAAGCCCGGACATCATCGTTCTGGACTGGATGCTGCCCAATGTCTCGGGGATCGAGGTCTGCCGCCAGATCAAGACCCGGTCGGATACGCGCAACGTGCCGATCATCATGCTTTCTGCCCGGTCCGAAGAAGTGGACCGGGTGCGTGGGCTGGAAACCGGAGCGGATGACTATGTGGTCAAACCCTATTCGGTGATTGAACTGATGGCACGGGTGCGGGCGCAGTTGCGTCGTGCCCGTCCCGCGGCGGCGGGGCTGCGGCTGGAGTACGAGGACATCGTGCTGGACAGCGAAACCCATCGTGTCACCCGCGACGGCCAGGCGCTGAAGCTGGGTCCGACCGAGTTCCGCCTGCTGACGACCTTCATGGAAAAGCCGGGACGGGTCTGGTCGCGTGAGCAATTGCTCGACCGGGTCTGGGGCCGTGACATCTATGTCGATACGCGTACGGTCGATGTGCATATCGGCCGTCTGCGCAAGGCTCTGTGCCAGCATGGCGGCGGCGATCCGCTGCGCACCGTGCGCGGCGCAGGCTATGCGTTGGGCTGACCCTTTCGGGATCACAGCATCAAAGGATGAGTGCCGGCGGTCCCTTGCAGGGGCCGCCGGTTTTCGTTTTCGGGCGGTTTCGGGGGCGGCTCGGCGGGATTGATGCTTGATCTTGTTTCGGGCTGCGTCATCTTGGCGTGTAACGATAGAAAACCGACAGGGTCTGCCATGTTCCGATTTTTTGCCGCGCTTCTGGCGCTTGTGGTATCCGTTTCAACCGCTCAGGCCCATGAGGTCAGGCCCGCCATCGGGGATCTGACCACCAAGGACGGTGCCGTATCGCTGGTCTTGCGACTTAGTATGGAGCCGGTTCTGGCCGGGATCGATCTGGAGGGGCTGGACGATACCAACGAGGCCGACGGCGCGGATCGTGTCGACAGCCTGCGCGCCTTGTCCCCCGAGGCGCTGCAAGCCGAGATCCAGTCCGGCCTTGCCGGGGTCCTGTCCAGCCTTGGCATCGCGGCGGACGGGCAGGGGGTCTCTCTGACGGTGACCGAGGTTCAGGTTGATGATGTCCCGGACGAAAGCCTGCCGCGCGAGTCGCGCCTGTTCCTTACCGGTCCGCTGCCGGCCGGGGCAGAGGCGCTGACGGTCAGCTGGCCGTCGGAATACGGCACTCTGATCCTGCGCCAGACAGATGTCGAGGACGGGTTCACCGGGTATCTGACCGGCGGCACCTCGGACCCGATCGCAATCGCGGGTGGCAATGCCATGTCGGGGTTCGGTGCCTTTGCCTATTACATTCCGGTCGGGTTCGAACACATCCTGCCCATGGGGCTGGACCACATTCTGTTTGTGCTGGGTCTGTTCTTTCTGTCGACTCGGCTTGGGCCGCTGCTGTGGCAGATCTCGGCCTTTACGCTGGCGCATACGGTCACACTGGCGTTGGGCGCGCTGGGGTATGTCAACATTCCCGGCAGCATCGTCGAGCCGATCATCGCGGCTTCCATCGTCTATGTCGCGGTGGAAAACATCGTTTCGGACGGTCTGCACAAGTGGCGGCCGGTGGTGATTTTCGTCTTTGGCCTGTTGCACGGGTTGGGCTTTGCCTCGGTTCTGGGTGAGTTCGGTCTTCCTGCGGGGCAGTTCATCCCGGCGCTGATCGGTTTCAACGTCGGGGTGGAGCTTGGCCAGCTGACGGTGATCGCGATTGCCTTCCTGTTGGTCTATCTCGCGCAGCGCGTGGACAGCGGGCGCACCGATCTGCGCACCGGGCAAGTCGTCTATGGGGTGCTGGCACTGGGCTTTGTGGCCGCGGGGTATCTGTTGAACGGTCCCGGTTTCACCGAAGCCATGGGCGCGGGGGCTCCTGTGTTCCTCTGGCCCTTGGCCGGGTTGAGCATTCTCTGCCTGTTGTCGGCGAGCTTTGTCGATGACGTGCGCGCCTATCGCCACTTCGTTGCCGTGCCGGCGTCGCTGGCGATTGCCTGTGTCGGAGCCTATTGGTTCGTGGAACGGGTGTTCCTGTAAGGGCAGGGCGGGTTTTCCCGCCTTTTGCGACAGATCGGGGCGGTGGATTATGTTATGATAGCCCACCGCTTTGAAAGGCCCCGATCATGACCAGCCTTATGCCGACCCGCCGCCACAGCCTGTTTGTCCTCCTTGGGTTTGCATGTGCGCCCGGTGCGGCGTTGGCGCGCATCGGCAATGAAAACAGGTCCAGCGTGCGCCTGCGCTATTCACAAGTGGAATTCGGCACATTGGAACGGGACGCCCTGATGGACATGTGGGGCAAACGCCGCCGGTGGAAATTTCAGGTCACCGGGTTTGGCGCGGCGATGACGCAATGGCTGATCTACATGGCCCTGTCAGATCGTCTGCGGCTGAAACGTCTGATGGCGGACATGCGCAAACTGACCAAGCGCGAGGACCGCGAAGCGCGCCTTTTGCAGGAAACCAAAGACATCGAGAAAGAGATCGCCCGGATCAATGCGCAGGCCGAAAAGCTGGCCAAAGAACTGGGGGACCGCGCACCCGACAGTTTGCAGCTGACCGAAATGGGGGCCCGCATGGCCGAGCTTGGAGAATTCCTGCGCGGGGTGAAAACGTGGTTGAGCGTAGCAGATGAAGGGCAGAAAAAGCCCGAAAAGGTTCAACCCTGACCCACGGGCGGACCGTGCCGCCACTTTCCTGCCAGATCCGGGCTTGCGCCCTTGGGAAAACCCCGCTAAAGGCACCGCCATGAACCCCGCAGGCGGGGGCGGGCCTATTGGACAGACATCCCCAAGGGTCCACCGGTTGAGGCAAGCGCCTTGATCCCCCGCCGAGGCATGAAACCGGAAAGGATAGAAGGCATGGCTCTTCCCGAGTTCACCATGCGTCAGCTGCTGGAAGCTGGCGTTCACTTTGGCCACCAGACGCAGCGCTGGAACCCCCGCATGGGCGAGTTCATCTACGGTGCGCGCAACGGCATCCACATCATGGACCTGACGCAGACCGTCCCGATGCTGGACGCGGCGCTGAACGCGATCCGTGACTGCGTTGCCAAGGGCGGCCGCGTGCTGTTCGTCGGCACCAAGCGTCAGGCGGCTCAGCCGATCGCCGAAGCTGCCGAGAAATGCGCGCAGTACTACATGAACCACCGTTGGCTGGGCGGCACTCTGACCAACTGGCAGACCGTGTCCCAGTCGATCAACCGCCTGCGCGAAATCGACGAAAAGATGGAAGGCGGCGCCGAAGGTCTGACCAAGAAAGAGCGCCTGAACATGGAACGCGACCAGACGAAGCTGCAAGCTTCGCTGGGTGGTATCCGTGAAATGGGCGGTGTGCCGGACATGCTGTTCGTCATCGACGTCAAGAAAGAAGCGCTGGCCGTGGCCGAAGCCAACAAGCTGGGCATCCCGGTTGTGGCGATCGTCGACACCAACTGCTCGCCCGATGGCGTTGACTACATCATCCCCGGCAACGACGACGCGGCACGCGCCATCGCGCTGTATTGCGACCTCGTCAGCCGCGCAGCTCTGGACGGTATGACCGGCCAGATGGAAGCCGCAGGCGTCGACCTGGGCGCGCTCGAAGACGCTCCGGCCGAAGAATTGCTGGCCGAAGCTGGCGAAGGTGCCGAGGGCTGACACAGGCCCCTGGGCGACTGTCGCAAAAGCGACATGTGCCCGTGACATAGGGTGGCCGAAGCCCGGGGATCGTCCCCGGCGCGGGGCCACCCGACCTCCTGTAAAGAATCGATGAGGAGAGCCAAACCATGGCGATCACTGCAAAACAGGTGAAAGAACTGCGCGAGATGACCGGCGCAGGCATGATGGATGCCAAGAAGGCGCTGGTCGAGACCGACGGCGACATGGAAGGCGCAATCGACTGGCTGCGCACCAAGGGTCTGGCCAAGGCGGCCAAGAAATCCGGCCGTACCGCGGCAGAGGGCCTGGTGGCCGTCAAGGTCGACGGTGGCAAAGGCGTTGCCGTCGAGGTGAACTCGGAAACCGACTTTGTTGCCAAGAACGCCGAGTTCCAGGCCATGGTGTCCGGCATTGCCAATGTCGCCCTGACCGTGTCCGACGTCGAAGCGCTGGCCAATGCCGACATGGGCGGCAAGCCCGTTTCGGAAGCCATCACCGACAAGATCGCCACCATTGGCGAGAACATGTCGCTGCGCCGCATGGCGTCGGTCGAAGGTGACGTCGTTGCGGCCTATGTGCACAACGCGGCTGCCGACGGCCTTGGCCAGATCGGTGTTCTGGTGGCGCTCAAGGGCGGCAACGAAGAGTTCGGCAAGCAGGTCGGCATGCACATCGCCGCGATGAGCCCCGCCGCACTGAACGAAGCCGAGCTGGATCCGGCCATCGTCGAGAAAGAACGTCAGGTTCAAATCGACATCGCCAAGGAATCCGGCAAGCCCGACGCCGTCATCGAAAAGATGATCGTTGGCCGCATGAAGAAGTTCCTCGCCGAAGTGACCCTGCTGGGCCAGCAGTTCGCGCTGGACACCGACAAGACCGTCGAGCAGGCCGCCAAGGACGCAGGCGCCGAGATCGTGGGCTTTGTCCGTATGCAGGTCGGTGAAGGCATCGAGAAGAAAGAAGAAGATTTCGCCGCCGAAGTGGCGAAGGCCGCTCAGGGCTGATCTTTCGGATTGTGGGGCAGGGCGCGCGCCTTGCCCCTGACGCTATTAAAGGCGCCGGACATGGGTTCGGCGCCTTTTCTTTTTCCGCCGGGCAAATGCTGCGTGCGATTGTGTCAGACTTGGGGGATCGTGGATTCGGGGCCCCCGGTGAGACATTGGGGATGAGATCCAGGGACCCCGAAAGGATGCTGGCCGGCAGCAGCGGTAATTGCCACCACCGAACCAGCGAAGAACCGCAGGGCCCGGAAATACGCGGGTTGCAGCCCCTTCGTTCCATGGCCAAAGCCACCACTCACGGAACGCTTGAACAATCGCAATTTACCCTCGGTAAAGGAAGTACGGATTTCCTGACCAAAGGGTAAAACAGCGAAATTCACGCTGAAATCACGCAAGCATTGGCCGTTAACCCATTGTTCCCTTAAGATTAACTTGGGTCGTAACTTTATTGCGCCTCAAGGATGTACATCTGGTTGTGAAACGCGGCTTTTGCCACGGCTTGCGCCGTTGTTTCAACATTCAGGGTCTCGCGCGCAAGCCGCAGGTGCTTTTCGATGGTGGCCTGCGTCAGCCCCATGATCTGGGCAATGTCCTGCATCGTCTTGCCGTCACCGACCCATTCCAAGGCTTCGCGCTGGCGCGGCGTCAGATTCTGACCAGCCAGCGGCAAGGGCAGGGTGAGGATCTTGAGATGCACGAGGTTGTTCATCAGAACGATGTCCTGCCCGTGTTCCGCCCAGACGGCGTCGGCTTCGTCCTGGTTCATCTCAGGTCGCGTGGTCAGCGAAATCGCGCCCTTGGCCCTGTGCGAAACCGACTTAAAGCTGATCGTATACCCGGCGTGCACCTTGTGTTGCAGGTTGAAGGCAACGACTTTTGCCGCCTTGTCATCCAGCGTGCCCTTGGTGATCTGTTCGGCCAAGGCGCGCCAGCTACAATGGCCTTCGTTCTCCAGCGCCCAGCGAACCATGGGCGCGTGGCGGTACAGGCCATCCTCGACAAAGCCCTTGCGATAGGCTGGCGTGTGGTTGGTCAGCACGATCAGATCGTTCGGGTCGCCAAAACTGTTGGCGGTCAGGAACCGCGTGAACCCATATATGAGCCGGTCAAAGCCATAAGAGTCCATCCGTGCGCAATGGGTTTCCCATAGCGGTTCGATCTCTTCGGCATTGGTCACTTCGATCAGGTAGTCTCTCAGTTCGGGTGTCATGACCGGGTCTCCAGATGGCCCAGAAGGGCGTCGATAGCCAATTTATACCCGTTTGCGCCGAAACCCGCTATGACGCCGATGGCGGCGGGGGCAATGTAGGACCGGTGGCGAAACTCTTCGCGGGCATGAACATTGGACAGATGCAGTTCGACGGTTGGCATTTCGGTGCCCTTGATGGCATCCATCAGCGCAATCGAAGTGTGGGTATATGCGCCGGCATTGAGGATGATGCCGTCGTGCACGCCGCGCGCCTCATGGATGAAGGTCACCAGCGCGCCTTCGTGATTGGATTGCGCACAGGTGACGGCAACGCCGCGCGCCTTGCCATGTGCGACACACATCTCCTCGACATCAGCCAGTGTCGTGTGGCCATAGATCTCGGGCTGACGGGTGCCCAAAAGGTTGAGATTGGGACCGTTTAGAACGAGGATCGAGGTCATGCGTGTCTCCGGAGGTGTTTGAACCACCGGTAAAAGCTGCCATGCGGTCCTGTCCAGCGGATCGCGTCGCAGGCAGCCTGATTTCGTATTAATCGTTGCTCTTGCGCCGCTTGCGGTCTGTTTCTGCACTCATTGGCACAACCGCATGGCGTCAATGTCGGTCTCGGCGACGCCGATGACGCGCAGGACATCTTGGGTGATCGTGTCGCCCAGTGGCTGACCTGCGGCAGAGGCCGCGGCGGCCAGTGCCGCAACCGTGCGTCCGCCCATCATGCCGTCGACCGGACCGGCGTCATAGCCGCGGGCATTCAGCGCGGCCTGAAGGCGGCGAGTGCTTTGCGGCGCACCGATGTCCAGCGCGCCGCAGTAGTGTCGCGGAACCGTGGCGACATTGACCCAGCGCGGCAGGTGATCCGCAAACGCTCCGCTCCACGACAAGGCGGCGCGGATCAGGTCGTGCCGCCCGCGGCCCGGGTAACTTGCCAGAAGCGCGCCATAGGTCGGAAATTCGCCATCCGGGGTGAAACTGCCAGCCGGCAGTTCGTTTTCGGCGTATTGCATCAAGGCGCAGGCATAGCCGAAGTTGTCGTGACAGGCATCGTAGACCCATCCATTATCGGGCAAACGTGCCCCGAAGCAGAGGAAATCCTCCTTGTCGATCCACGTGGCAAAGCTTTCGTCGCGTACTTCGAGGTTCTTGAGCAGATCGGGATGCATGCGACCCGAGTGATTGTAATACTGGAAGGCACAGAACGACAGGATGCCATGGCGGTCGGGCAGGGTGTCCTGCAAGGCGGTTGATCCGATCACGGTGGCAAATCCGGTCATCTGAGCCAACGGAATGGTCGCCAGATCTTCAGATGCGGTTTCATACATCTGCAACAGCACCAGCCGGGGAATGCGGGCCTGAAGGAACTGGCGAATGGCCTCTTCCTTGACCTCGTCCAGAACCTCGACGATCTGCCGGACCTCACCGGTGGAAAACGCCCGCTCGGCCAGATCAATGCGAGGTCTGTGAACCATCAGGCGACCGGTTTCATGGATGAACCGGCGATTATGGAAAAAGCTTTCGTATTCTGTGTAACCGGCGAAATACACAAAGCTGCACGACGAAGCACAGACCGCATCGGCGGGGATCAGCACCGGAAAATCATAGCGCTGCACCATGTCCGCGATCTTGAGCGCTTCGCCAAGGCTGCCGCCCGGACTGTCCAACGCCAGAACGTTTTGATGCGGACAATACTCGTCATCGAGACAATTCAGCAGGTTGTTTTCGCGCAGAAAGCTTTCGAACCTGTCGGCGTCTCCGGGCTGGATCGTGCCGTCCATCCTGATCACGCGCCCGTTGGCCAGCGCCTGAACCGCGGCCACGTCATGGATTTCCTGATAGCTCCATGCACCGTCAAGGCCCAAGGCGGGACGGTCACTTTCGCTGTCCCAGAACTGCCAGCTCTCGCTGCGTCCGATGGCCGAAGTATCCACGCGGGAGCCGTAGTTCGGGCTATGGCCGGACGTATCGGTTTCGCATCTTGGGATGGCTTCGCGGACAAAGCTGCCGGGCACGATTGTACCGGTCATCACTTCCAGCCAGCAGTTGGATTCGAAAGGTGACACCGGCAGGATTGTGAATTCGGCGGCTTGGGTATCGCGCACCGGAAAGACCGTCACGACGATCAGAAGCGTAAGTTGAAAAAGAAATCTGGACATGGGCCTGCGGGAAGGAATGAACTCTGCGCCGAGGCTAGCGGCAGATCCTTCAATGGATCAAGGGTTTGGCGTGGTCCGTGCGTATCAGAAATTTACATAATACTGATTATAAGAACAAACATGACCCGCACGGCCCCTTTGGTTTGTCTTGCTTTATGCTCCCCGATGCTGCCAAAACTGACGCACACAACCATTGCGGGAGTTCCCTTGTGACCAGTCGTTTCATCGCTACCATTGCCCTGACCCTTGGCTTTGCCATTCCTGCCGGAGCGCAGCAGATGATTGATGCCGCCACCATGACCGAAGTCATCACCGGCAAAGCCTATCAAGGCGTCAATCCCGAAACCGAAACCGTTGTCGCCAGCGTGGTCTATCATCCGGATGGCACGTCGACGCTTTGGATGGCAGGCCCTGCCGATGCCGATCCCAAGGATGAACCCGGCAGTTATCGTATCGATGGCAACAGCTATTGCACGCGCTACAAGAACTTTCGCGACAACAGCGAGAACTGCTTTACCCTCGAAGACATCGGTCACGGCCGGTTGCAGGCCTATTACACGGATGGGCGCACGGCGCTGATTTTGCAACCGATCGAAATTCCCGACCGGTTCAAGTAAGACCAACGCCGCGCGCTATCCTTCTGGTCAGGCGCTAGAAAAACGCCTGAAGGCCGGTTTGCGCGCGGCCCAGGATCAATGCGTGTACGTCATGCGTGCCTTCGTAGGTGTTCACCGTTTCGAGGTTCAGCATGTGCCGGATCACCTGGAATTCCGCCGAAATTCCGTTGCCGCCATGCATGTCGCGCGCCATGCGTGCGATGTCCAACGCCTTGCCGCAATTGTTGCGCTTGAGGATCGAGATCATTTCCGGTGCGGCCTTTGCCTCGTCCATCAGGCGACCGACCCGCAGACAGCCTTGCAGCCCCAGCGAGATTTCCGTCTGCATGTCCGCGAGCTTTTTTTGGAACAGCTGCGTCTGGGCAATCGGTTTGCCGAATTGCTTGCGATCCAGTCCGTATTGCCGCGCTGCATGCCAGCAGAACTCCGCCGCGCCAAGCGCCCCCCATGCGATCCCGTAACGGGCCCGGTTCAAACATCCAAACGGCCCTTTAAGACCTTGAACATGCGGCAACAAAGCCTCTTCGCCCAATTCAACGCCATCAAGGACGATTTCACCGGTCACCGAAGCGCGCAGCGACAGCTTGTTGCCGATCTTCGGAGCGGACAGCCCCTTGGCGCCTTTCTCCAGTACGAAACCGCGGATCTTGCCGTCATGGGCGTCGGACTTGGCCCAGACCACAAAAACATCGGCAATCGGCGCGTTTGAAATCCACATCTTGGACCCGGTCAGGCGATAGCCACCGTCGATCTTTTCGGCCCGGGTTTTCATGCTGCCCGGGTCGCTGCCGGCGTCCGGTTCAGTCAGGCCAAAGCAACCGATCCATTCCCCACTTGCCAGTTTAGGCAGGTATTTCTTGCGCTGCTCCTCGGATCCATAGGCGTAAATCGGGTACATCACGAGGCTGGATTGCACCGACATCATCGAGCGATACCCGGAGTCGATCCGTTCGATTTCGCGGGCGACCAGACCATAAGAGACATAAGAGCCACCCAGACCGCCGTATTCCTCGGGCACCGTCACGCCCAGCAGACCCATCTCGCCCATTTCGGCAAAGATCTCGGGTGCCACGGTTTCCTCTTCGAAGGCGTCAATCACCCGCGGGGCCAGTTTTTCGTCGGCAAAGTTGCGGGCTGCATCCGCCAACATCCTTTCTTCTTCGCTCAGCTGATCGGCAAGGCGAAACGCGTCCTGCCAATCAAAACCGCCAAGATCCGGCGCGTCTTTGGGTTTCAGGCTGGGCTTGGCCGGGGTCATCTCGTTCATCGGGCACTCCTTTGTTGTGGATCAGTATAGCTTGCAGCCTGTTCATGGAAAAACGACATTATCGCAGGTATTCATGAGGAATCGGAATGCATCTGCCACCCCTGCCCGCATTGCGTGCACTCGAAGCGCTGGACCGTCTGGGCAGCGCCACCGCCGTTGCACAAGAACTGAACCTGACGCAAAGCGCGGTTTCGCGTCAGCTCAAGACGTTGGAAGAACAGTTGGGCGTGACGCTTTTTTTGCGTGGAAACAGGGCCTTGCGCCTCACTCCTCAAGCGCGAGGTTTTGCCGCGACGGTGCGCGAAACGCTTGATCGCCTGACCGAGGCCGCAATGGCGCTAAGGCTTGATCCGTCGGGCGGTGCGCTGCATCTGGCGATCCTGCCCAGTTTCGGGATGCGCTGGCTGGTGCCCCGGCTGCCGGATTTCACGCGCCGCCATCCCGAGGTGACGGTAAACCTGACCACGCGGTTGCGTCCTTTCAATTTCGGTGCCGAACCCTTTGATGCGGCTTTGCATTTTGGCACTCCGGACTGGCCGGATACGCATCATCTGCGGCTGATGAGGGAAACCGTGCAGCCCTTTGCCGCGCCTTCCTTGCTGCCGGACGGCCCGCAATCTCTGGATGCGTTGCGGCGTATGCCTTTGCTGCATATCCAGACACGGCCGCAGGCTTGGGCCTCGTGGTTTGCGACACAGGGCATGGCGCCTGGCCCCTTGCCCGGGCCGACATTCGATCAGTTCACCGCCATTCTTCAGGCGGCCCTGCATGGGCTGGGCGTTGCGCTTTTGCCCGATTATCTCAGTACCACTGAACGTGCGGCAGGCAGTCTGCTGCCCGCTCATGAGGCGTCGCCGGTCAGCCTTGGATCTTACTACCTTGTGTGGCCCGCGGATCGCCCGACACCTCCGGCTTTGCTGGCATTTCGGGACTGGCTGGAGATGCGGACCGACGAAGAGGACATGCTGCCGCGCTAAGCCGGTCGGATGCGGCTTGCACCGCCCTGCCCTTCGCGCCAATAACGCTCCAATGACACCGCGCGATCCTGATATCCTCTGCATCGGTTCCGTCCTCTGGGACGTGATCGGCCGTTGTACCGACCCGATGGTTTCCGGCAATGACAAACCGGGCCGCATTACGCGGATCCCCGGCGGCGTGGCCCTGAACATCGCCATGACACTGGCGGGCCTTGGTTTTCATCCGGCCTTGCTTTCCGTGGTGGGAGAAGATGCGGAAGGCGCAGAGCTTTCGCTGGCATGTGCGCGGCTGGGTTTGGATATCACCCATCTGACCCGCGCCAAGGATCTTCCGACGGACCGCTACATGGCGATCGAGGCGTCAAACGGGCTGGTGGCGGCGATTGCCGATGCGCATTCGCTGGAGGCGGCGGGCGACCGAATCCTATCGCCGCTGATCAATGGACCGCTGGGCACGCCCGATGCGCCCTTTCAGGGGCCAATCGCGTTGGATGGCAACCTGACAGAGGGCTTGCTGGCGGAAATTGCAGAACATCCGGCCTTTGCGCTGGCGGATCTGCGGATCGCACCGGCCAGCCCTGGCAAGGCGACACGGCTGCTGCCCTTTCTGTCGGCGGGGCGCGGGACGCTTTATGTCAATCTCGAAGAGGCCTGCCTGCTATGCGAGGCGCCGCTGACCAGCGCGCCCGAGGCCGCTGCCGCACTTGTGGCTCGCGGGGCCGCGCGTGCTTTGGTGACCAATGGCGGCGCGCCGTGCGGCGATGCCATACGTGACGGTGTCGTGACCGAAACCCCAAGGCCCGTAACCGTGACCCGTGTCACCGGTGCGGGCGATACTTTCATGGCGGCCCATATTGCCGCCGAACGCGACGGGCTGGACCGTCAGGCCGCCTTGCGGCAGGCGCTGGCCGTCGCGGCAGACTATGTTTCCGGAGGAGACTGCACATGACCCCCTTCACCTGTTCCGCCGCCGTTGCCGCAGCGCTCGCCGAAGGCCGCCCCGTGGTTGCCCTTGAAAGCACCATCGTCACCCATGGCATGCCGTGGCCCCAGAACCTTGACGTGGCGCGCCGGGTCGAGTCGGTGATCCGCGAGGCTGGTGCCACCCCGGCCACCATCGCGGTGATCGACGGCACGCTGTACGTCGGTCTTGAAGATGATCAGCTGGAAGCGCTGGCCCAGTCCAAGAAGGTTGCCAAGCTGTCGCGGGCCGATATGGCGGTTTGCATGGCCCGTGGTGGCACTGGCGCGACCACCGTGGCCGCCACGATGATTGCGGCCAATCTTGCCGGGATCGAGGTCTTTGCCACCGGCGGGATCGGCGGTGTGCATCGCGGGGCGGAAACGACCTTTGACATCTCGGCTGACTTGCAGGAACTGGCCCAGACCGCTGTGACCGTGGTTGCGGCCGGAGCCAAGGCCATTCTTGACCTGCCCAAGACGCTGGAACGGCTTGAGACGCTGGGCGTGCCGGTCATGGCGTTCGGGCAGGATCAACTGCCTGCCTTCTGGTCCCGTGAGGCCGGGTTGCGAGCGCCGCTGAGGGCGGACAGCGCTGCCGAAATCGCCTCTGCGCACCGGATGCGCCTGCGTCTGGGCCTGCCCGGCGGTCAGTTGATCGCCAACCCGATCCCGGTCGAGGCGGAAATTCCCCGCGCGACCCTGGCGCCGATCATCGCCGAGGCCACGCGCGACGCCGAAACACATGGAATCGCGGGCAAGGACCTGACGCCCTACCTGCTGCAACGCATTTACGAGCTGACCGAAGGCCGGTCGCTGGAAGCGAATATTGCGCTGGTCCTGAACAATGCGCGTCTGGCGGCGGATATTGCGAAAGAAATGAGCGCCCTGCCCGCCTGATTGCCGGGAAATCGCGACGCCCCATTGTAGACTGCGCTGCTTCCTCCTACCTTTCGAAGGATCGTACCGGGACTTGCGATGACCACGCCATTTGAACCAACGACGCCCAAGCGGCCGGGCCTGTTCGCCCGCCTGCGGACCTCTTTTCTGACCGGGATCGTGGTGATCGCCCCCGTCGGTCTCACTGTCTGGTTGATCTGGACGGTGGTCGGCTGGGTCGACGGTTTCGTCTGGCCCTTCGTGCCCGACAGCTATCAGCCCAACGCCCTGTTGAACCGCTGGCTGACCGGCCCGGATGGCCCGCGTCTGCCGTGGCTATTCGACCTTCTGGACCGAAACCAAGATGGCCGGATCGAAATCAACGTGCGTGGTTTGGGTGTTGTCGTTTTCCTGATCTTCACCATCATCGTCGGCTGGATCGCCAAGGGGCTGATTGGCCGGTCGATGATCAGTTTCGCCGAAAGCCTTGTGGAACGGACACCGGTGGTGCGGTCGATCTATTCCGGCATCAAGCAGTTGGCGGAAACGATCTTTGCCCAGTCCGAGCGCAGTTTTGAAAAGGCCTGCCTGATCGAATACCCGCGCAAGGGTATTTGGGCGATCGGCTTTATCTCGACCACGGCCAAGGGTGAAGTCGCGCAGCGGGCCGTCACTGGCGGCGAATTGATGTCGGTCTTTGTGCCGACCACGCCCAACCCAACCTCGGGGTTCCTGCTGTTCTTCCCCAAGGAAGACGTGATCGAACTGGACATGAGCCTTGAGGATGCCGCCAAACTGGTGATTTCGGCGGGGCTTGTCTATCCCAACGGACAGGACGCCAAAAAGTCGCTGGAAGCGCAGTTTCGCAAGGCGTCCTGAACCGTGTCAGGTGAACATGGCGCGCAGGTCAACGGTTTGCCGCTGGCCCAGATCGTCCTTATGTGCATCGAGGAACCGGCCCGCGGCCCGCTGTCCGGCGGTTTTCATCTGGGCGATGACCGTAGGCACCGGCACCATCTTGGTCGCGACGGACAATGCGTTCATCAGCGCGTCATCCGCGATCATGTGAACCCGCACGTCCTTCATTGATCCCGGGACCAGAGCGCCCGAGTGCAGGAGCCTCTGGACGAAATCAATCGCCCGCAGTTCCCGCAACAGCGACGAGTTAAAGCTGATCTCGTTGATCCGGTTCTGGATCTCGGGCGGGCTGACCGGCGTTTTGTCCCGCCGCAGCGGATTGATGTTCACCACCAGCAAGTCATCGGGCAGATGTTTCTCGAACATCGGGAACAGCGCCGGGTTGCCGGTATAGCCGCCATCCCAGAACGGTTCGACGGTCCCGGTCTTGGGGTCCTCCAATTCGACCGCCTGAAAAACTGTCGGCAGGCAGGCCGAAGCCATGATGACCTTGGGATTGATCTCGTCACCGGAAAACACTCGAATCTTGCCATCGCGCACCTGCGTTGCGCTGACATAGAACTCTGGGCCCTGCTCGGCGCAGACGCGGCCGAAATCGAACCGTTCAACGATCCGCTCCAGCGGGTTGTGGTACAACGGTCCCCAGGCGTAGGGCGACACCATGCGGCCCACGGCCTCGCCCCAGCTGTAGGGCAGCGAATATTCAAGGCTTTTGCTGACCACCTCCGGGTGTGGCATCCACCCTTGCAGCCAGTCGGGCAAAGCCTCGTCCCGCAGCGCACCGATCTGTTCCCAGAGCCAGGTCAGCATTTCTCGCGCGCCTTCGTGACCGCCCTGCAAGAGGCCGGATTTCAACGCAGCACCGTTCAGGGCCCCGGCGGAGGTGCCGCTGATCGCGGCGATTTCAATGTCCGGCTCTTCCAACAGCCGATCCAGCACACCCCAGGTAAAGGCGCCATGTGCGCCACCGCCCTGGAGGGCAAGGTTGATCCGCACCGGTTGGGCCATGGCGCGTGTCCTTCGTTGTCTTGAGTCCGGGGAGGTCAGAAGCGGTTGAAGGGGGCGCAGGCCCCCTTCTGGCCGGTCTTAAAGAGCAGTCCAGCCGCCATCGACGCTGATGGTCGTGCCAGTGATCTGCGCCGCCGCGTCAGAGCAGAGGAAAACCGCAGTGCCGCCCAATTGTTCGACGGTTGCGAACTCCTTGGATGGCTGACGGGCCAGCATGACATCGCGGATCACCGTTTCGCGGTCCATGTCGTATTCCTTCATGGTGTCGGGAATCTGGGCCTCGACCAGCGGGGTCAGCACGTAGCCCGGACAGATCGCATTGGCGGTGATCGGTTCCTCGGCGGTTTCAAGGGCCACGGTTTTGGTCATGCCGACGATGCCGTGCTTGGCCGAGATATAGGCGCTTTTGTACGGCGAGGCGGTCAGACCATGCGCCGAGGCGATGTTGACGATCCGGCCCCAGCCAGCGGCGCGCATCTTGGGCAGCGCGGCCGCGGTGGTGTGAAAGGCCGAGCTGAGGTTGATGGCGATGATCGCATCCCATTTCTCGGTCGGGAATTCGTCAATGGCGGCGACGTGCTGGATGCCGGCGTTGTTGATCAGGATGTCGCAGGCGCCGGCCTGTTCGATCAGCGCGCGGCATTCCTCGCCCTTGGACATGTCCGCCTTGATATAGCGCGCTTCGACGCCGTGTTCTTCGGCGATGGCCCTGGCAAGCGCGTGATCCTCTTCGCGGTCGGTGAAGGAGTTGATCACCACCGAGGCCCCTGCCTTGGCCATCTCATGCGCGATGCCAAGCCCGATGCCTGAATTCGATCCGGTGATGACGGCGGTCTTTCCCTGAAGCGACATGTCTGCTCCCCAATTCCCAGAATTTTGCAGGTGCAGCATAGATCGGCGGGGGCGGGCTTGCACCTGCTCAATGACACTGCACGCGAAGATTACGCAGAGCGCGTCGGCGGGTTCCCGCGACCGGGCTTTTGTGAACGGAAACGTGACGTAAAGCGTGATTGCCTTGCCCGACGATTGGGCAGAAAAAAACCCCGGCGCAAGGCCGGGGTTCAGTCATTGAGGCAGGTTTCATACAGGCAAGAAACCTATCGAGCAGTGCACTCTGTATAAGCTTTTCGCTGCGTGAGTCCAAGCTAAAAGTTTGAAAAGGCGTAAAACGAGCGATACGCTTGCGGCTAACAAAACAAGGGCAGACAGGGGTCGTTGCTGAAATGTACCTAAATTTTTTCCAAAACCTGACGGCAAAAATCGTCGCCGCGGGAGCGATTCTCTCCGCAGGGAGCCTGTGGGCAGAACCGCAGCATGGCATAGCTATGTATGGCGATCCGCAGCTTCCACCTGATTTTGTGTCGCTGCCCTACGCGAACCCGGATGCGCCGACCGGCGGCATCATCATCACGGGCGAGCTAGGCAGCTACGACAGCCTCAACCCGCTGATCTTGAAAGGCTCGGCCCCATGGCAATTGCGCTTTCTCGTCTACGAAAGCCTGATGGGGCGAAACTACGACGAACCTTTCGCACTTTACGGACTGTTGGCCGAATCGATTGATGTCGGGCCGAATCGCGAATGGGTCGAATTTGTCCTGCGGCCCGAGGCCGAATTTTCCGACGGCAGCCCGGTCACGGTCGAAGACGTGATGTGGTCCTACGAGACATTGGGCACCAAGGGTCACCCGCGCTATCGTGGCCTGTGGGACAAGATCGAAAGCATGGAACAGACCGGCGACCGGTCCATCCGCTTTACCTTTAACGAGGACAATCCCGAACTGGCGCTGATCATCGGGATGCGCCCGGTCCTGAAAAAGGCCCAGTGGGAAGGGCTGGACTTTGAAAACTCCAGCCTCGACCTCGTTCCGATCACCTCGGCCCCCTACACGATCGGCGACTATGAACCGGGCCGCTATGTCGAACTGGACCGGAACCCCGATTACTGGGGCAAGGATGTGAATTTCCGCCGGGGCACGAACAATCTGGACAAGATCCGGCTGGAGTTCTTTGCCGATGACACCGCCTTGTTCGAGGCATTCAAGGCCGGGATCATCAATACGATCCGTGAAACCAATGCCGAGAAATGGAAGACGCAATATGATTTCCCGGCGGTGACAAAGGGTGACGTCGTCCAGTCCGAGATCACGCACCAGCGGCCCACGGGCATCACCGGTTTCGTGATGAACACCCGGCGTCCGGAATTCGCGGATTGGCGGGTGCGGGATGCGATGATCCATGCCTTCAACTTTGAATATATCAACGACACGCTGACCGGCGGCGCGCAGCCGCGCATCACCTCTTATTACGGCAACTCGCTGTTGGGGATGCGCGAGGGGGCAGCCGACGGTCTGGTGAAGGACCTGCTGACACCTTTCGCGGACGAACTGCTGCCCGGAGCGCTGGAGGGGTACGCCCTGCCCGTTTCCGATGGCAGCCCGCGCAACCGCAAGAACCTTGCCGCGGCGGTCGACCTCATGGCCGAAGCTGGCTGGACGGTTCAGGACGGCGTGATGAAAAACGCCTCGGGCGAGCCCTTTGACTTTGAGATCCTGTTGCAGCAGGGCCAGAGCGAAAATGTCGCCATGGCCGAGATCTTTATCCGCGCGCTGGAACGGATCGGGATCACCGCGCAGGTGACCATGATCGACCCGGCGCAATACAAGGAGCGGACGAACCTCTTTGATTTCGACATGACCACCTTTCGGCGGGGATTGTCGCTGAGCCCGGGCAACGAACAATTCGCCTATTGGGGAATCGAGGCGGCCGATCAGGAAGGCGGGCGCAACTGGATGGGCATGAAATCCGCCGCAGCCGAGGCGATGATCAATGCCCTTCTGGCCGCCGAAACCCGTGACGAATTCCTTGCCGCCACGCGGGCGCTGGACCGGGTGCTGATTTCGGGGCGCTACGTGATCCCGGTTCAGGACAAATACGCGGTCAGCCGTATCGCGCATGTGAAGGAACTGACCTATGCGGCCGACCGTCTGCCGATCTACGGCGATTGGCTCGGGTTTCAGCCTGATGTATGGTGGTGGGAGGGCGAATAACCCCGCCCGCTACCATCGGCGACAAGACCGGACATGAGGCAGAGATGAGAGTTGTAATTGCAATTGCGCTGGCTGCCGGGCTGGCAGGATGTGGCACCGTCGAAGGCATCGGCGAGGACATTTCCTCTGGTGCCAGAACGGTCCAAGGCTGGTTCTGACCCCTGCCCTTGCAGCATGAAAAAGCGCGCCGGTGAACCCCGGCGCGCTTTGGCGTTTCAGAGGGTCACAGCATCGCCTTGCAGTTCCGCGGCGACAGGGTTTTGCCGACGTGGTGCGGATTGACCACGATGATCCAGCGCACTGGCTGACCGGGTGCCTGTGTCCGGCGATAGGTGCACCCTTCGGGCGTGGTCATATAGTCGCCTTGCGGCGCAGCGATGCCCTGGGTTGTGACAAAGGGGGTTGCCTGCGCGAGGACCAGCCCCTTGGGGGTATCGGCATCGCTGCCGCCAAGGGTGACAAGGCTGAGGGCAGCGGCGGCAAGGGTCATGACGGCCATTTCGAAACTCCTGTAGAAACGCGTAAACTTGGGGTGGCGTGATGGGACCACTCTGGGCCAAACCTCTTGCGGCTAAGTGACCGGGAAACGGCGAAACCGTGGCGTATCTGTCGAGTTTTCAGGAATTGACCGACGGTTTGGTCACAGGCCGATGACGATATCGGCGCGCAGGCCGCCCATGTCCTCGCTTTGGCCCAACCGCAAAACGCCGCCATGGGCGCGGGCGATATCGGCGGCAATGGCAAGACCAAGCCCGACCCCCGACCCCCTGTCCTGATTCCGCGCCGGATCCAGCCGCACAAAGGGCCGCAATGCGTCTTCGCGCTGATCGGCGGGAATGCCGGGACCGTCGTCCTCGACCCGGATGCGCAGCGACCGTTGGGTCAGTTGAACCGACACGCGGCTGTGGTTGGCATAGCGGCGGGCGTTCGCCAGCAGATTCTCAACCGCACGGCGCAAGGCACGCGGCCGCAGCATGGCATCACCTTCACCGGACAGTGCGCCAAGTTCCACCGCCTGCCCGCCGCGCTGTGCATCCTCGACAATGGCCCGCACCAGCCCAAAGGGATCGGTTTTTTCCGAGTCGCCGGTCTCGGCATCTCCACGGGCGAAATCAAGGAAAGCATCAATCAGCCGCTGCATTTCCTCGACATCGCGTTCCAGCGGTTCGCGATCATCATCGTCCAGCAAAGACAGGCCCAGCCGTAGCCGCGTCAACGGCGTGCGCAGATCATGGCTGACCCCGGACAGCATCATCGTCCTCTGTTCGATGTGGCGTTCGATCCGCGCCCGCATTTCAAGGAAAGCATGGCCGGCGGCCCGGACTTCGGTTGCGCCCGCAGGCGAATACCGCACTGAACGGCCCTTGCCAAAAGCCTCGGCCGCCGAGGCCAATCGGGTGATTGGCCGCAACTGGTTGCGCAGATAGAGAAAGGCGATCAGGGTCATCAGGACGCCAAAGAACAGCATGTTGACGAACAACTGGTGCGGATTTGAGGCCGAGACACGCGTGCGTTCCACCTTGGCACGGTACAATTGCCCGTCGCTGCGCAGATAGAGAAAGACCTCGCGGTCGCTGGGCAATACCACGCGTTCCAGCGCGGGGATTCGCTGGGTCAGTTCGCGGATCACCACGATGCCGGTGAAATCATACCAGCGGCGTTGGTTCGCAGCCGGCAGAGTGTCCTCGGTCACCGCTTGCGGGCGGATGCCCAGCCGCAGGGCCGTGGCCTGTTGCGACATGTCTTCGACCACAAGATTCACCTGCCGCGCCAGTTCGGTGCTCATCTGAACGGTCACACCTTCGAAATGGCGTTGGATAAACACCACCGAGACCACCAGTTGCAGCGTCACCACCGGCAGGATCAGGATAAGCGCGGCACGGCCGTACAGGCTGCGGGGCATATATTGTTTGAGCCACTTGAAGGACATGCGCTAAGCCTAGCCCGCAGCGGCCGCGCCCGCCATCGCCAAAAGGACAAGACGATGCAGGATCCCCAACCCGAATTTCGACCTCTGCCCGGTGTGGCCGAACAGCTGGCGCCGGGTCTGCGTCGCGTGCTTGCGCCCAATGCCTCTCCGATGACCTTTCGCGGAACGAACAGCTATCTTCTTGGGACGGGCGGGCTTGCCGTCATCGATCCGGGCCCCGAGGACGATACGCATTTGCAGGCGCTGCTCTCGGCTGTTGGTCCCGGGCAGAAGATCACTCATATCCTCGTGACGCATGCCCATCTGGATCACTCGCCCTTGGCCCGCGCGTTGTCGCGTGAAACCGGTGCGCCCGTGCTGGGCTTCGGCCCCGCCGAGGCCGGCCGCAGCGCGGTGATGCAGGCCCTCGCCCAAGGGGGGCTTGTAGGCGGTGGAGAAGGTGTCGACAGCGCATTTGCTCCTGATGAAACGCTTGCGGACGGCGATGTTGTCGAAGGGGACGGTTGGCGTGTCGAGGCGCTGCATACGCCCGGACACATGGCCAACCATCTGGCCTTTGCCTGGGGGGATGTCCTCTTCTCCGGCGATCTGGTGATGGGGTGGGCAACGTCGCTTGTTTCTCCGCCTGATGGCGATCTGACCGCTTTCATGGGATCTCTGGAGCGGCTGAAGCTCCGCGACTGGTCGGTCTTTCACGCCGGGCATGGGGCGCCCGTCGACTCGCCGGCAGAGCGTCTTGAGGCCCTGCTGATTCATCGCCGTGGCCGGGAGGCCGAGATCCTGAACGCCCTTTCCGACGGTCCCGCCACCGCCCGCACGCTGGCCGAGCGGATCTACACCGAGGTCCCCGCCGCGCTTCTGCCCGCCGCCACGCGGAACGTTCTGGCGCATCTCATTGACCTTGCGGAAAAATCCCGTGTCGCGCCGCAAGGAGCGCTGTCGGCAGAGGCCGTTTTCGAATTTTTTTCGCCCGCCCCTACGTAATCCACATTTTTGTGACAAAAGCCTCTGGACGCCCGGATTCGAGATTGTTATACGCCTCCTCACAAGTTCCGGCGTAGCTCAGCGGTAGAGCAGTTGACTGTTAATCAATTGGTCGTAGGTTCGATCCCTACCGCCGGAGCCAAAAATCCCAAGTAAATCAGAGATTTACGAGACACCCAGCAGAGGGTGTTTCAGGGGTGTTTGGCATTAGTAGGCAGATAGTAGGCAGTTCGGGCTTTCCTTGCCTACTAAGTCTTGGGGCAGTTCCGGGTGTATTGGATGCTCACGGCCTCAAGTTCGGGCATATGTTCTTGCAGCCATCCCCAGTCGCTTACCTTGTTCGTGCCCTTCTCGAACCGCTTGGCGATGCGGTGCAGGTATTTCAGGTCATCGCCAGTCATGCCAGCGGCAATCAGTTCCCCAAGTCGCCGGTTTAATGCCCAGATGATCAGATCGTGCATGGCCTGCGCCAGTTGTTCGGCGGTGGCGTCTTTGCCGGGGATGTTGGGCAGCGGTTCACAGTCGAGTTGCTTCACGGGCATCAGGCATTCCTTATCTCGGGCGGTTCATCGTCGGGGATGCTGTTGCAGGCGAATGTGACGGACACGCCCAGAGCGTCCCCAGCTTGCACCCTCTGCACGGTGTAGAACCGGCCATCCAAGAGAATCAGGGCCACGCCATTCGGTGCCTCAGCAGTCAGCACGGTTAGCAGGTGGTCGCCTTCATAAGTCTGGGCAGCGGTCAGGGTGGTTTCCCGGCTCATATCGACATAGCCGAAGGTCTGTTCCAGCCGGTCAAACTGTAGGTTACCCTCGGCGGTGAAGGCGGTGGTGCCATTGTCATGGGCAACGCCATAGAGCACGGCTGTCTTGTAGATCGGGCTACGGGCTGCGGCTCTCTTGGCCATGTCGAGAGGGGAAAGCTTAGTCATCATCCCAGCCCGCCATCTTCAAAGCCTTGTCGAGGGATACCCCGGCCCCGGTGAGAATGCCCACGGCTCTGGCACGGCCTGCCACGTCCGCGCTCATCATGTCGTCCGTGGTGAGGCTGGTCAGGCCCAGCTTGTCCATGAGTTCGGGCAGACACTGACGGGCAAGGGGCTGGATGGTTTGCAGCACAAACAGCCTGTATGCTTCCCGCATCGCCCCTGCGTTGCCGTTCTCTGTCATCAAGGCCGGGGGAATGCCGCACCCGGTCAGCAGGCGAATGTGCAGATCGCGGCTGATTTCGGCGAAGTCCGTCTTCTGTAGATCGGCGGAGAGGTCCACCCTGCGCCATTCGCTTTGATGTCCGCCGGTCTGTTGAGCGTAATCGGCCTTGCTGGTCCGGACTGCCAAGGCCCCTGATTGAAGGCCAGAGATTGCCTTGCCCTTCTGTTCCTCCGATACAGCAGCCGGAAAGGGAAGCAGGCCCTTGCCTGCGTAGGTTGCGGCTGTCGAGAAGGTGCCTTCAATCTCCGACATTAGCGAGGGGGATAGCCCCATCATCTGCCACGGGCTTCTGCCCTTCCAAGGCTGCACCGGGTCCATGTTGATCTTGAGGTGTAGCACCTCCCCGGCCAGCGCCTTGACGGTCTCTGTTTCGTTCACGCGGGCAATGTGCAGGTGATACTTGCCCCGGCCCAGTTCATCCCAATAGGCCACGGGCAGCAGATCAAGGGCAGAGCCATCGGCCCGAATGTGCCAGACGCTTTCGCCTTTCATGCACAGATCGCGGCCCATCTGGGCGAGTACGTCAGGGCGCAAGGTTCCGGTGGCATCGTTCAGCATGGCGAAGCCGGACTGCCAGTAATGCGTTGCCGTGCCCACGGTGGCGGTCAATGGCACGCCTGCGTCGGTCAGCACCTGCTTTCGGCGGTGGCTCATATAGTCGAGGGTCACGCCAAGGCTGGCGCGCTGTTCAAGGTCGGGTTGCTTCTTTCGGAAGGGCCAGATCATAGACGCACCTCGCTTGCCAGCAGTGCCCCAGCACCAGAGCCGTAGAACACCGGCATGAGTTGTTCGCGGGTAAACCCGCTGTCACCGGCTTGCTGGCTCTTAAACTCCCTGCGGCTGGGGCCTTGGATAAGCTGATACAGGGCAAGGTTGTGGACGGCCTGCGTGACCGCCGGGGTGATCGTGGCAGCGGGCACGTTGTCCGTATGGCTCAGCCGGTACAGCGTGAAGGGTTCCAGTTCGATCAGGCCAGCGGCGGCGATGTAGGTTTCGGACCATGCCACCCAAGCGCCTTGGCTATAGGCTTCGATGGTCAGAGCCTCAGGGAACGGATAGCGCGGCCACGTCCAGACGGTCGGGCTGGAAACCTTCACGATAACGGTGCCGCTCGTCGTGGTGCGGTACGTCTTGCCGGTGAATGCTTCCACTTGCTGCCAAGCCGCGCTCAGCATGGCTTCGGCCTCTGCCTCTGTACTGCCAGCTTCAAGAGCAACGTCACTTGCCACAGGCGAAGCGGGGTCGGTGCCGAACGTATACGAAGATTCAAGTAGCTCTATCACGGTAGAAGCACCTTCCGTTGTGGCGCGTGCAACTGATTGCACGACATATTGCGCAGTTCAGCAGATGTTGCGGGATAGGCCGGTCGGGTTACTATTGAGAGTTCATAGAGCACCAGAGCCGCAAGTTGCCGGATCATCACGCCGGGGTTGCCGGGTTCGGGTTTCAGGGTCTCAGCGTCGGGCACTACGTCTTTGGGAGGCACGCGGAATCCCGGAGATACACCCACAGCCAAGCCCGCGCCGATCATTGCGAGAGCGTCGGCAACGTGGGTGATCTTCTCTGCACCCGCTGGAATGAGGGCGCGGAAGGTCAGAGCATCAGCGCTGTCTTGCAGTTCGAGGCTACCCGCTTTCTTCGATGCCAACGGCTTGCCGTAGTCGTGGCCCGACAGCAGGTGAATCTCCCGGTCGGGGTCTTCGAGGGCGTAGGAAAACGCCCCCGGTTCAATGGTCTCTTTCCTGACTGATCCTCTGTCGGAGATGATCGCCAGTTCGCCATAGGGAAAGCGCCCCGTGATCGCGGGACGCCCTTCCTGTTGCCGCACCTCAAGGGACGCGGCCCAGACGGCGCGGCTTTCAATCATGCTCCGTCGCCCCGGTGCACGTCCGTTATCTTCATGAAGTGCGTCGCCTGACGCTGCACCAGAATGTCGGTGAAGCTGAACACGGTCAGGGCCACCTTGCCCGTCTTGCTCTCGCTGTAGGGATCAACCAGCAGTTCCGGGCTGCCCCATGTCGGCACCCACGCATGACCAGCGGGCGCACCCAGATACATCGTTGCGCTTTCAGGAGGACCGGCGGTCACCTCGGACACCTGACTTGAGAACGTCAGGGAGGGCACAAGTTTCTTGGCCATCTCAAATTCGGTGCAAAAGCCGTAGGTCGCCTTCATCAGATTGCCCAGAACGAAGGGCACAGCGGCAACGCTTATTCCGTCCATTCGGGAGGCTTTGGTGCTGGTCATCAGATCGACGCAGTAATCGACAATTGAACCGTAGCCGATCACAGCGCCAAGAGATGTTCCCGTCAGCAGGGTGTCGAGGCCAGACGGCTGATTGTCAGCCCCGGTGCCCCGGAAGGCTGCAAGGTCCAGTGCTTCGCGCAGCACTTCGGACAGATCGCGGCGCAGCATCGTTTCCAGCACGGCGTTTTGCCGGATCGCCTGACGGCTCAGCAGGTAGCGCGCGGTCAGGGTCTTGATGCTGGGGCTGGTGACGCTGGTGGTGATCGCGGCTGCGTCAGCGCCTTCACCCTCTGCCACCCACGATGCAGAGGCACCCCCGGTCAGTTCAGGGAAGCGGGGTTGTCCGGTCACAGCGATGTTGCGGAAGCCAAAGCGGGCGGCGGCGCTGGATTCGAAGATTCGTTCCAGCGCCTTCATCGTTGGCCGGGTTGCGAGGTCGCCGCTGGACGCATCCGGCGCGGTCACTGTGGCGTCGGCGCGGGTTTCAAGCAGGGCTTCCCAAGGAAACCGGACGCCTTTCGAGGCAGCGCCGTGGCGTTCTTCGAGTTCCTGCGAAACTTCGGCTTCACGGCCCGAAAGCGGCTTCTGGCCTTCGAGGGCTTCGACCATTGCGGCAATGTTGAACGCGCGGCATTCGGCGTCGAAGTCAGACGCGGCCTTGTCGGGTTCGCGCATCGCGGCCCGTTCGGCGTCTTCGATGATGACAGCGGCCCGAAACTCCGTTTCCGCGTTGCTGTAGGCGTCGGTCAGGGAACGCAGTTCGGTGCGGCCCTCATCGGAGATTTCATCGGCCTTCTGGATTTCGGCCATACGTTCACGGCGCTTCGACTGCGCCAGTTGGATTTCTTGACTTTTCAGCATGGTAGCGCCTTTCTAGTCTTCTAGGAGATGGTCAATGATCGCGCTCAGAGCACGGTCGGCGAAAATCGGTGCGTCATTGCGGGCGCTCCGAACCGCACCTAGCCTCGCTGGCACGGTGACGGATTTCTTGAGGGCATAGAGCGGTATCAGCTTTCCGCCCCTACGCTGGAAAATCAGCAGATTGCCCGCCTTGCTCTTGGCCGTGAACGTGTTGGGCCAGTCGCGGGCACGTTGCTTCTTGGGCGTGCCGTTCGCATTGAGAGCAGCGGGCAGCGGGACCGTGACATACTGGCCTGAGGTCGGTTTGATCCTGCCCCCGTCTTCATGCACGGCCCGGTCGGCACGAAGCTTCACCCGGCCCGTCACCCTGCCCAGCGTCTTCACGTCCTTCACTCGGGCAGCACGGCGCAGAGCGGCAACAAGCTTGCCAGAGCGTCGGGCCAAGGTGGTGGAAGTCGTGATGCTGCCCCCGTGACGGCTTGCCAGTTCCTGCATCTGTTCTTCGAGGAAGCGGCGCATTTCCCGGCTTACGGGGATGCCCAGTTCGTCCTGGCCTTCGCGGAAACGGTCGGCCAGCAGATCAAGGCCGGTCTTGGCATCGGTGGTTTGGCCGCCTTGTCGAAGCTGAAAGCTGAGGGGGCCGGTCATGTCTACCCCCCGTTCTGCAATGCAGACAGATACGCACCCCGGCCCACGACGCGGGAACGGCGCACGGCGGTGCGGTCCTTGCGGGTCCGGCCTTCCATCTTTTCGGCATTTGTCTTGCGGCTGTGGCACCCGGCGCATAGCCATTGCAGGTTGGCCATGTCGAAAGGGTCGATGCCTTCGGCTTCGCATCGGCTGCGCGGCACTACGTGATCGGCCTGACCATGCAGACCCACGAAGCGGGCGCAGCACTCACAGCGGAAGGCAGCACGTTCGGCGACAGCGTGGCGAACCCTTGCCCAGCGGGCGGTGTCGATTGTGCTGCGGTCTTGCTGGCGGGTCATAGCACGTGCACCTCCACCTCGGCTTGTGGTCGGTCGAGGTCCCGCATTCGGCTACCTGCGGCGAGGATCAGGGCGGCGGCAAGATCGTTGCGGCCATCACGGTGGGCACGGTCGAGGCTGAGGGCACCCGTTGCGGCCACCCGGCAATCCGCTTCGGCAAGCGATGCTTCCAGCAAAAGGCTGCGTTTCAGGCGGGCCTTGCGGGCGAGGAAGAACCGGCGCAGCGCCAGAATGTCGGCGTTGCCGTCCTTCGGACCGGTCGCCCGGAGTTGAAGCGGCCATGTCACCTCGCACTTGGCCAGAGCGTTACGCAGTTCCGCATCTCGGAAGCGGTCGCCAGTCACACTGACGACAGGGTGACCTTGGATCATCTCAAGGACATGCGGGACAAACTCGGTCAGTTCGGAGACGTGTCCGGTCGTTTCCTTGAGTTCGCCACGCTTCGCGCATTCCTGCCACGTCAGGCCCACGCCATCGCGCTTGCCACGTTCGGCCAGTGTCATGGCTGCGGACGGGAAGGCCCCCACGCTTCGGATCACGCCGCTTTCGAAGACGGCCACGGCGGCGGTCATGCTGGCAGCGCCGCCCAGATCAAGCCCCAGCCAAACCGGCTCACCCGGTATCGGTTCTGCGTCTTCGTCGTAGCAGGCGGACAGGTCCGAATACTCAATGACAATCTGGCGCATGGGATCAACCGGAGCGTTGAGTTGCCACGCCATGAAGGCGACGGTGGTTCCTGCGGCCTTGGCTTGCTCATAGGCGTCGGCCATGAAGCGTTCCGACTTGATGTCGCCCAAACCGGGATTGACCGCGTGCCACAGCTTCCGGTCGCCCGGATCAGCGTCGAGTGAGGCGCTGTAGAGATGGACGCAAGTCGAGGGGTCGGGACGTTCCAGCTTTTCGCGGTACTGGGCTGAGGTGCCCCGCGTGCCGGTAATCACCATGCGGCCATCGCGGGCGGCGCAGGCGTCCAAGAGGTTCTGCATCACCTCGCTGTTCTCTTTGAGCAGGCCCGCTTCGTCGATCACGGCAAGGTCGAGGCTCAGCCCGTGACCTTGGGTCGGTGATCCGGTCAGAGCCTGAAAGCTGGTGCCGCCATCCCCCACGAGACTGCCCGGCTTTGGGCTGCGGCGATACTTGATGTTGCTGCGCCCGTTCACGTCCAGCAGATCAGCAACGGCCTGTAGCAGCATCTGGGCATGTGCTTCGGTCGGGCCTGCGATAGCCCCGCGCCATCCGGGCACAAACAGGGGGCTGTCCTCGCTCATGTAGGCCACGACAAGCGCGGCCAGCAGAGACGTTTTGCCCAGCTTGCGCGGGCACGACAGGATCACCGTTCGATAGGCTGGCCCGTTGTCGTCGGCGTTGGCGAGGTGGTCAGCGAGGAAGGCGCGCTGGAAGTCGTGGAGGCCGAAGGGCTGGCCCCGGCTGATACCGCTCGGGATGACGAAGTTCGCTTCCAGCCACGAAGCCAGAGCGTCCACAGGCTTAGTATGGTGGACCGGTGTTGACACCTTGGGTTTCTTGAAGCGTAGGACCATGCACTTGGCATGAATCCCAGATTCGAGCAGGTCAACAAAAATAGGTCCGAATCGGTCCTAGTGGCTCAAGGGGGTTGCCAAACCGAAGGTCTATCTGGGCAGTTGGAGGTATTCCACGAAGTCTTCGGTCAGCTCAAACTTAGGAGTGTGCACCTTGGTCGTCACATCGACCAAAGCTGCGTAATTCTCCATGACCTTCATCTTGGAAACGAGATGTTCGTATTTGTCGGTGTAGTAGATCAACGTCGGGTTGTCAGGATCGCCGTTGAAGGCCGCTTTGCTCGACATAGCGACGCAAGTTCGCGAAAACGGAAAATCAGCAATGTCCTTCCGCATCTCGGCAATAAGGTCAGGCATCTTCTCTTCCAGCTTGTCGAAGCTTCTTGAGACCACGATAGCGAAACCGCGTAGGCCCAGATAGGCGCGCATCTCGGCCAGCGTCTTCCATTCACGAAGCAAGTCAGCCCGGTAGCTGGGCACGTCCACGTCGATCAGGCGGCTGCAAGTCTGACAGAGCCAGATACCGTTCTCGGGGGCGCTCCTTTCTTCGGGCGTCATGTCAAGGTCGTACCTAGGCCCGCCCTCTGACGCAGCAGTTATGTGCGCCGCCACTCCGATGCTTGCGGAACCTTGGTCGCCGTCCGGTCCCATCGTTGGCCTAAGACACGTCGGGTTGGCGCATCTGTAACCAGACCGCTGGGCAATCTCGCGAACGATCGGTTTTCTAAAATCGTCTCTGCTACTCATGACGCCAGTTAGCCTCACCTGAAACTTGGCGGCAAGCCTCTATCTACCTACCCCCAGCCCCCCCGATAGTTGCGGTGGTCCCCCCTTTGGCGGGCAGGGTTCCCTTGGGGCTTGTCTGGATGAATGCTCTGGCCTGTCGTCTTGGCTTGTCGTGGCTTGTCCGAACCGCTCAGCCTCTATCCGCTGTTCACGGTGTTGGCGTCATCGCTTGGTTCGGACGTGCCCACGGCAGTGGATGATCCTGCGACAGATCGGAGCGGTATATTGATACCCCAACTAATTTGTTGGGGCAAGGACCTAGCGCGGTGTCGCGGTGCTAGGGCGAACCGTTAGGGTCGGCGAAGGACTGGATCATGCTCTGCAACGACTGATAGACTCGGACACGTTCCTTGCAGTGCTCGTCAAGATCAAAATCCGAACCCAGTTCCGTCATCAAACCGAACAATAGGCCTTTGTCGCCCTTGAAGTAGTTTTGGCATTCTTCGACCGTGGAAAACACACGCGTACTCGGCGAACCCCACACGTCCTTCATCCACCCTGCGACTGGCAGCCCTTTCTGTCTGAGACGGTCCGCCGCCTCCTCGGTCAATGGGATCACCGCCCCCGGAGATTGAAGCGCGGCGATGGCCCACTCTCTCAAAGGATCAACCTCGGTGTCACTCAGATCGTACTCGGGTTCTTTGCTGAGGATGCCCACCGCGATCTGCGCCATGTCCGCGCTAGTCTGCCTAGTGCTCACTTGGCTGTTTAACCAATATGCAGCGAACGCCACGACAGCCGGTGCCACGAATTTCGAGATAACCTCAAGCTTGTCCCAACAATCCTTCTTTGGCGCGGAAGACTGATCGTCCTGGGCTGTTTGGTCGGTCAAATGAACAGGCCTTAATAACACGGTTGGTCGTACGTCGAGACTATGCCGCGTCATGCCTGACGATGCCAGCCCCCGCGTGGGGAAAGGGGGTTTGGGGGTTTGGGGGGCTTCCCGAAGGGGAGCCTTACTTTCTTCCGAAGGCGTAAGCCGGAGGTTCTTCGCGTTGTCCGGCTTGCCGGGAACGCATGAAGTCTGATTTGAAGGCATGACTTGAAGTGAAGTGAAGTCAGAATGAACCGTAGACGGTTCCCGCAAGGAACCGTAGACAGTTCCCCCCTAGGAACCGTAGACAGTTCATTGCAGGAACCGTAGACGGTTCCTAGGCCACCACTTTCAGGCCCGGTATCGAGGCCAGTTCTTCCGGTGATGTGTCCAGCGCGGCGGCCACCAGATCGCGGGCATGGGATTGCAAACCGGTTTGACTTGGGCAGAGCCTGCGCCCGCCCCCATCGTCGGATTTGTGCCATTTTTGGATCAGTGCTTGCGTCTCAGGTTCGGCCATCCACTTGGGAAACAGCTTTTGCCAATTCCCGGCGGGCAGTCGGTCGCCCAGATCAATCACCCGCTGGCGTTTTTGGGTGTCGAGGCTGTCGAGGTCTTGAAGCAGCCATTCCACGGCCAGAGGCAGGGCTTGCAGGCACTGGGCCACGGCAAAAGCTTGGTCGGTCAAGCGATAGCTGTTTGGCTCCGACAAACTGGCCTGTGCCACGTGGACGATGCCCCAGCGCTTGAGGTCCTGCATCGTGTTTCGGAAGGACTTCACCGGCATTGCGGCTTGCTCAGCCAAGGTGCCGAGAGCGTCCCACGTGAACATGTAATCTCCGAATGCGGGATGATCCTTACGCTTCTGCCTGCGGGTGGCCCGGAAAAGGCGATGATGCAGCACGTCGAGCACATGGACATGTCCCCAGCGGCTGCGTCCTTCCTTTGATTTCGGCACAAGCGCAGACAGGATTAGCCCGCGCGTGATGTAATCGCCCATGCGGGCGAAGTCATAGGGCTTGCCCAGTCTATCACGTGGCCAGTCAGGCTCCGTCCAGAGTTTGATTGTCGAAAGGTCCATGTCAGCCCCCGACCACGTTGGCGTCGATGTACGTCTTCACGTCCTCATAGCGATAGCGGACGCTCCGGTGGCCAAGTCGGGTGTACGGGATTTTGGGCGGAGTGCCGTTGGCGCGGCTTTCGTGCCGGTCAAGGTCAAGGAAGCGTTTGCTCACGCCCATGATTTCGGCGGCTTCTGCGCTGGTCAGAAGGTGGCGGGTGGTCTTCTTGAGTTTCAGTGTCATGACATGATCCACGGAGTGCGGGCACAGGTTGTGCCGGGGTTGAGGGTTCGCTGCGCCAGTGCCTAAGCCTCATTCCCAAGCCCGCAGGCTGTGGTTTCCGGCGCGCGGCGTTCCCTCCGTGGATCAAGCGCGTGCAAAGAATGGCCATTGCGGCCTAAAACGTCAAGAAGCTATCTTCGCGATTCGCTTTTCGTCAATGCAATCAGATATTTGCTGGACGGAGTTGCGAAGGATTTCAGGGTCTGAAAGTACTTGATAGCCCGCTGTAACGTCATTGCCTGTGGCATGGTTCAGCAGGCGTTTCACCTTCGATTGCTGCACGTCGAGTACGGTTGCCACGACTGCGAAACTCCGGCGCATGTCGTGAAAACCTACATCCCACCCCAGAGCCTCACGGAAGCGCGTCAGGGTCTTGCGAGGATCACGCAGGGGGGTGTCTCCCCAGACATACGGAAGGCCCTCTGTGCGCTCTCTCAGGCGCTCAAACAGGGCACGCGTTTGGTCCGACATGGGCAGCACCAGTTCTTGCCCGTTCTTGGCGCGTTCGGCTGGAATGACGAAGGTGCCGCGCTTCATGTCCACATGTTCCCAGCGCATGTTTGCAGCCTCAGCCTGACGCAAACCAGAGCGGGCCAGCAGTTCCATGAAAGCCCGGAAGTTTTCGCCTGCGTCCCGGTGCCGGTTCGAGTTGGTTTCGAGACTGTCGAGGGCATCGAAGAACGCGGCCCAATCGTGCACGTAGGTCGCCTTGCGCTTGGGTTTCGGCAGGATTTTCTTGCGGGACACAATGTCGGCGGGACACTCGGGAATGAGCGGGTTCCCTGCCCCGTCTGTCAGGTCGGCCCGCGCCCAGTTCCAGCATGACTTGAATGTGCGCACGGCCAATGCTGCCCCGGCAGAAGTGCGGTCAAGGATTTGCATGTATCGCTTTTGGAAGGTGGCCGGGGTAATCTGGCGCAGTTGGGTTTCATACCAATCGCCAAACTCACGGCGCATGGTCGTGGCGTAGCTTTCCGCTGTGCTGGGGCGAAGGTTCCTTTCCGACAGCCATCCTTCTACCGCCTGCCCCAGCGTCATCAGCTTGGCGCGCTCAAGGCGTTTTTCGGCATTCCTGTCTACATCGTTCGCCATTTCGGCCAGCGCCTTTTTGGCCAGCTTGCGGGCATCGTTCAGGGTCAGCTTGTCCGTCTTGGCGATGGTGACGCGGCGGGTTTTGCCCCGCACCCTGCCCTCTGCGAAGTAGCTTTTTGACTTGCTACCTACCCTCACCCCGAACCCCGGAAGGGCCTCATCCACGAAAAGGATTTGCCCGCCCTCAGCAAGGGGCAGGTCACGTACAAACTGGGCTGTCAGCTTTTTAGTAGGCATTTAGTAGGCACCCTCCGTGGCGTTTCACGATAAAACTAGGGGCTACAAGAATCAAAAACAAGAGCGTTAAGCCCCTATTTTTATGACGTTTATGGGGCTGTGAGATGCTTTGTGGTCTTAGACGAAAAATCGGCTTTCCTAGACTGTTAATCAATTGGTCGTAGGTTCGATCCCTACCGCCGGAGCCAAATCTTCCAACCCATTGGATTAGAACAGAAAACTCCCTCGGGAGTCGCTGTTCGGCGATTTGGCACAATTCTTGGCACTCCGCTTGGCACAGTGGAGCCGGTCATGCCGTGTAAACCAAGATACAGATAGCACGAACGCCTGTCGAACCGAGACGTCCGGCGCTCCATTTGCAGGGCTCTCGAAATCATGACCAAAGGTCTTTGTCCGCAGAACGTGCTGTGATTGGTCCTCGTATGGCGCGCTTGGTAAATGGCTCAGCCGGGCGGGCCGGGCGTGGCCTGAGTCATCCCACCTATTCCGCCAGCCGCCCGGGCGGTCCTTTTGAACCGGTTCTGCGCCCGTCCTTGTGATGTGTCGGGGCAAGGCTTCCATGGCCCCTGCCCCGACGGCTGTCACCCCGGCTGTCCGGCGGTTTGCGGAAGCTGCGCAACCTCACGGCCAAGCTGCTGCCAGGCATGGGCACAGAACAGGCCGAACACCAGTTCGATGGCCATGGCTCCGGCAATGGCATCGCCGGGCCAGCCGTCCAGCACCACCGAGATCATGCGTCCAATAGCAAAGGCGAGAAACACCAGCGCACCCAAAGCCGCCGACAGGCGGGACATCTCTGGTCGGACAACGCCGGAAAGGATCACGGCGCCCAGCATTGCGAGATTTGCACCGGGGGCTCTCAATTCGCTGAGCGCGGCTGGCGCGGTGCTGATCGTGATACCGTAGCCCGCGTAAAAACCCTGTGGGACGAATGTGATGGCAAGCCCGATGCCCAGTGCGGTCACACCGGCTGCGCCAATGGTCAGTTTGGCAAGTCGTGTCATATCAATGCTCCTTTGGTTGGCGGGCCGGGTTATGCGGCGCTGGACCATGCACCCTTTCGGGCGGCCTCAGTGGCGAAGGTGGCAAAGTCCCGCGGCGGGCGGCCCAAAGCGCGTTGAACCCCATCCGCCAGATGGGCGTTGCGCCCGTCCAGCGTTTCCCGGGCAATGCCGGTCAGCACATCGGCGATCATCACGCCCTGATCGCGGGTGAGCGCGGCGTGGAATTCTTCGAACGTGATCGGCACATGGGCGATGCTTCGCCCCGTGGCCTGCGAAAGCGCCGCGGCCATGTCAGCAAAGCGCATCAGGCGCGGTCCCGTTACCTCGTAAAGTTCACCGTCATGCCCCGGGTCCAACAGAGCGGCAGCGGCCACATCGGCGATATCGTCAACATCAACGATCGGTTCCAGAACGTCGCCGCCGGGCATCGGCAGGACACCTGCCATGACAGGCGCATGCAAGGCACCCTCCGAGAAGTTTTGCGCAAACCAGGCCGCACGGACGATGGTAAAGGGGATGCCAGCGTTGCGGACCACGTCCTCGGCGCGTTGGGCGTGATGTTCGCCGCGACCGGTCAGCAGGACCAGCTTTTGCACCCCGGCGGAGCGGGCATTGTCCACGAAAGCCGTGACCGTCTCTACGGCACCCGGAACGGCTATATCCGGGTAGTACGAGATATAGACGGCCGAAACGCCGTCCAGAACCGGTCCCCATGTTTCGGGCGCGGCCCAATCAAAGGGACGGTCCGCGTTGCGCGACCCCCGACGGACCGCAACGCCCTGCGCTTCGAGGCGGTCGGTGATGCGGCTACCGGTCTTGCCGGTGGCGCCGAGAACAAGGATGGGGTTGATTTGCATGGGTCATTTCCTTGGGTTTGTATGATCGTCAATGTCGATGCCCCAAGATTGACTGTTCAGGTTGGACAAACCATTCCCGAACGTCCGGCGATATTATCCGAACGTCCACAATTTCTGGACGAGAGGCGAGTCCTGACGCATTCTGGCCCCATGACAAAGCCACATGTTCCCGACCCGTCCCTTTTGGCCCAACCCATCGGCGATCCCTTGGGTGAGGTCCTGCATCTTCTCAAACTGACAGGCACCTTTTATTGCCAGTCGCGGATGACCGCTCCTTGGGGGATTGCCATTCCGGGCTTTCCCGAGGTGATGAGCTTTGTCGTGGTTATCGACGGGCGGGCATGGTTGAAGGTTGGCGATGATGCGCCGTTCGAGGTGCGCAAGGGTGATCTTGTGCTGATGACGCATGGCGCGCCTGTCGCGCTGTGCAGCGATCCAAAGGCCCGGTTGATGACGCTGGAAGAACTGCCAATCCGCAAGGTTACCGAGCTATATGAAACCGTGGAATTCGGCGGTGGCGGTGAGCCATCCAGCATCATGTACGGGCTGGCCCGGCTGGATCATGCCTCCAGCCCGATGCTGATGGCGCTGCTGCCCGATGTTCTCAGGATTGACCCTTGGGACGAAGAGGCTGGCAGTTGGTTACAGGGGACATTGCGGTTCATCGCGCGCGAAGCCGGCGCGTTGCGACCCGGTGGCGAAACCGTGATCACGCGATTGGCGGACGTTGTCGTGATCGAGGCCATCAGGCGATGGTTGACCCGTTCGCCGGATGCCAATCGGGGCTGGCTCAAGGCGGCGCGCGATCCTCAGATCGGTCGCGCCATTGTCGCCATTCACCGCGATCCGGCTGCGGACTGGACGGTAGAGCGGCTGGCCTTTGTGGCCGGGCAATCCCGGTCGGCTTTTGCCGCGCGGTTCACCAGCCTCGTGGGGACGCCAGCCATGCAGTACCTTGCGGAATGGCGCATGAACCTTGCGCGTCAAAGGCTGCGAGAGACCGGGCTACCTATCGGCACCATCGCGGCGGATCTTGGTTATCAATCGGAACCTGCGTTCAACCGCGCATTTAAACGTGTCTTTGGCACAACGCCCGGTCAGGTCCGGCGCAGGGGGGATGCCGCGGTCGCGTAGCGGTCGGCCCGTCCTTTTGCGGTGTCATTCCCCCCGGTCCAGCGGACAGCGGAAATGGTTCGTTTCATGGCGTTGGGTTCACGCGGCCAGAGGACGGGCAACCGCCGGGCTGCGTCCCGCCAGCACCAGCGCAACGCCTGCTGCGGCCATCACGGCTGCGGCAACCGGAACCGCCGCATAGCCAAGCCCCGCGTGGATGACCCAGCCGCCCACCGCCGCGCCAATCGCATTGCCAAGGTTGAAGGCCCCGACGTTGATCGAAGAGGCAAGGCCCGGTGCCTCGAATGCGGCCTGCATGACACGAGTCTGGACAGGCGGAACCATGGCAAAGGCCGCAGCCCCCCAGACGGTCAGCATGATCGCCGCACCGATTTGAGTGCCCAGAACAAACGGCATCAGAGCACTAAGCGCCGCGGCCGCAGCAAGAAAGAGGATCGTCGCCCCGTCAAGGGACCAATCCGCCAGCTTGCCGCCCATCCAATTGCCCAGCGTAAAGCCGATCCCGACAAGGACAAGCATGGCGGTCACAAAGCCTTCGGTGGCACCGGTCAGGTCCTGCAACAGCGGTGCGACATAGGTATACACACCGAAAAGCGCGGCGGCGCCCATGACGGTCGTTGCCAAGGCAAACAGCACCGGCGCACGGGTCAGAACCCGCAGTTCCTTGCCGACGTCCGGGCGTGTGCCCCGGCTGCCCACCGGCAGCGCGACCCACAGTGCGAGAATGGCAATCAGTCCCAGACCGGCGGTGCCCGCAAAGGCCATCCGCCAACCGATCTGCTGGCCGATCCATGTGGCTGCCGGAACCCCGCCGATATTGGCGATGGTCAGACCCATGAACATCGTGGCCACGGCGCTGGCCTGTTTGTCCTTCGGAACGACGCTGGCGGCCACCACTGCGCCAAGGCCAAAAAACGCTCCGTGGTTGAGCGAGGTGACGATGCGCGCGGCAAGAAGGCTCCAGTAATCAGGGGACAGCGCCGACAGGATATTGCCGAGGGTAAAGATCCCCATCAGCGACATCAGCGCCGCCCGCTTGCCGAAACGGCTGAAGATCAGCGTCATGATCGGCGCGCCGACCATGACACCAATGGCATAGGCGCTGACCAAAAGACCTGCGGTCGGGATCGAAACATCGACCCCTTCGGCAATCACGGGCAGCAGTCCCATGGGCGAAAATTCGGTGGTGCCGATGCCGAAGGCACCGATGGCCAGAGCGAACAGGATCAATCCGGATCGCGCCGTGGGTTCAGTTTTTGGCGAAGCCATTTTGGACGTTCCTCAAAGGGCCCAATCGGGGGCCAGTGTGTCAGGGCTGACAATCCGGCCATCGGGCCGGGCAAGCGCGGAAATGGTGGCCATTTCGCTGTCGGACAGGGTGAAATCAAAGATCGCGGCATTCTCGGCCACACGCGCGGGCGTCGCCGTTTTCGAGAGGGCGACGAAACCTTGCTGAACGACCCAGCGCAGAGCCACTTGCGCGGCGGTCTTGCCGTGGGTGGCACCGATGGCTTGCAGGGTGGGATCCTTGGGAACCGCCCCGTCGGCCATGCCGTAATAGCCGGTGATGGCCACGCCCAGATCCGCAGCGGCCTTGGCCAAACGGCTCTGGTCAAGGTAGGGATGTACTTCGACTTGATTGGTCACGATCGGCGCGGCGCTTGCGGCGACAGAACTGCGCATCTGCTGGACGTTCTGGTTGCTGACACCGATGAGCCGGGTCAACCCGGCAGACTGAACGTCGTTCAACATGGCCACCTGGTCCGGCACAGGGACGTCATGACCCGGCCAATGCAACAACAGCAGATCCACGGCATCCACGCGCAATTTGTCCAGGCTTTCCCTGACCGAAGTCATGAACCGGTCGGGAGTGTATTGATCGACCCAGACCTTGGTGGTCAGGAACAAATCCTCTCGCTTGGCCCCTGCGGCCTCAAGCGTGGTGCCGAGGGCGGCCTCGTTCTTGTAGATCTGTGCCGTGTCGAAGTGGCGAAATCCGGCCTCCAACGCGGCCGGTATCACCCGGTCGACTTCTTCGTCGGACATGCGAAACACGCCGAAGCCGAGGGCCGGGATGTCATGTCCGTTGGCGTTTACTTTTTCCATGGGTCTTTCCTTTGTCTGTCAGGCAGCCATCGACGCGGATTTGCTATGCGCAAGCGCGGGGATGACCTCGGTCGAGAGTTCATCAAGCACCTCGGGCAAATCGCGCGAGGATTGACGAAGGTTGATGGCGATATGGTCGACACCCGCCGCGGCAAAGCGGCGAAAGAGGTCGATCAACCTGTGGCGGCCCATGCGTCCGCCAAAGCGCAGCGGTGTTTGGGGGGCATCGGGATCGGCCAGCAGGTCGAGGTGAAAGGCCGAGATGAACGCACCCTGCCCGCCCGTGGCGTCCCGCCATGCTTCGGCCTGTTTGGTCATCCGTCCGACGCCGCCGGGATAAACGAAACGCCCCTGCATATGCTCGGCCAGCCAGTCGTCGCTTTGGCGGGCCTGTCCGGCGACGACCAGAGGAATACTGTCCTGCGCCGGACGCGGCAGCAGGTCGTATTCCGGCACGCGCGCGCCCTGAACCGGCAATCCGCCAGCTTGCCATGCCATTTTCATGTAATCGACCGCGTCGCGGAAGCTTTCGCCGCGGGCGTCGAAATCCAGCCCCAACAAGGGATATTCAACGGGGCGATCTCCGGACGCCACACCAAGGATCAGGCGCCCGCCGGACAGCACATCGACAGAAGCGGCGGCCTTGGCCGTCATCATCGGATGGCGGATCGGCAGCACCACGGCGGCAGAGCCGAGCGCCACGTTGCGCGTGATGGCCGCGAGATAGCCCATAAGCGCAAAGACATCATGGACCGACCCCGCGTCGCCCATGTTAACGGTGTCAAAGACCGGGACATCCCGTGCCCAGACGGCACTGAAACCCGTGTCGTCGATTTTGCGGACAAGCTCTGTCTGGCGCGACAGGTCCGGCACGCCAAACGGGCGGCCCTCGGCCTGACGTTTCCGAGTTCCGGCCTCGGACCAATCGTTGTCCAGCGGCAATTCAATGCCCAGCGTCATGCGATCCGACTTGCGGATCAGGTCAAGTGATGTCTTTTTCAGCATTTCCGCGCCCTTTCCGTCCTGAATTGGATAGGTGCGAGATAGCTGTGGCCCGGGGTCTTGATAACGGATCGACGCTCCACATTATCTGTGAAGTGAATTCACAAAGGTGGGGCGTATGGACAATCGCGCGGGCGAGATGCAGGTCTTTTTGCAGGTGGTGGACAGCGGCAGTTTCTCCGAGGCCGCGCGCACGCTGCGCATGACCCCCTCTACGGTCAGCAAACTGGTGGCGCGGGTGGAGGAACGGCTTGGCGTGCGCCTGCTGGAACGGTCGACCCGCCGACTTGCGCTGACGGAGGAAGGCCGGATCTATTACGAACGCAGCCGCGACGTTCTGGATGAAATGGCGGCAGTGGAACGGGATTTGTCGCAGGGCTCTTCCTGTCTGGGCGGCCGGGTTCGGGTCAGCAGTTCGGTGGGGTTCGGAATGCTGGGAGTGGAGCCGCTTTTGCCCGAGTTTCGGCGGCTGCACCCAAGGATCACCGTCGATCTCTCGCTCTCGGATGAGATCGTCGATCTGTACCTTGACCGGACCGATGTGGCCTTTCGTGTTGGCCCACTGCCGGATTCCTCGATGACGGCGATCCGGTTGGGCACCGCCAAGCGCATGATCGTGGCCAGCCCGGATTACCTTGAACAACACGGCACACCGGCGTCGGTCCATGATCTGGAAGATCACGAGTGTCTTGGTTTCAATTTTCGCCGGACCAACGCGGTCTGGCCATTGAAGGACAGCGGGCGCATCGTGGATCGCATGGTCGAGGGGCCGCTGATCGCCAATAACGGCGAAACGGTGCGCCGGGCGGCGGTGGCGGGAATGGGTTTGGCCCGGATCGGCGAATTTCACGTGCGCGAGGATCTGAAGGCCGGTCGACTGGTCGAGGTTCTGGCCGGGGCCACCGAGGGCGACACCGAAGAGGTTCATGCCGTCTTTCTGGGTGGCGAACGTGTGCCGAACCGGGTTCGCGCGTTTCTCGATTTCACCACGGCACGGCTGCGTGGGTATTTGTCCGGGGCCGAAGCGGCCTGAGCCGCAATGTAAATCAGGGGGCGCGCCCGCCCCCTGAGGTTTCGTAGACAAAGACTTAGCCAGCCAGCGCCGCCAGGATCTTGTCCGGCGTGATCGGCAGGCTGCGCATCCGCACGCCAACAGCCTCGGCGATGGCATTGCCGATGGCCGGTGCGATCACTGTCGTCGCCGGTTCACCAAGGCCGACGGGCGCGTGCTCGTTCTCGACAAAGGTGATCTCGATCTCGGGCGCATCCTCCAGCCGCAGCGGCGTGTAGGTGTCGAGGTTCACATCCCGAACCGCGCCGTTTTCGAACTCGGTGCCTTCGTGCAGAGCCATGGACAGACCCCAAAGCGCCGCGCCTTCACACTGGGCCCTTGCGCCGTCAGGATCGACAACCACACCGCAATCCACGGCGAGCCAGATCTTTTCGACCGACACATCGCCGCTTTCGCGATCCACGTGCAGCTTTACCGCGCCGCCGATCCATGTCGGCATCTGGCGCGACTGGCCAAAGGTGGTGGCGATGCCGATGGCGCTGTCCGCAGGCAGATCGCCCTTGCCATAGCCCGACATCTCGGCCACGCGGCGCAGCACCTCGGCTTGGCGGTCCGCACCGCCCACGGCATTGGGTGCCGAACCTGCGTTGATGCCTTCGGCGCGCAGGTGGTCCAGACGGAACGCCACCGGGTCCTGACCCAGTTTGCGTGCCGCCTCATCCATGAAGCTTTCGACCGCCCAGAAGGTCCAGCCCGGTCCGACCGAGCGCAACCAGCCGGGACGGAAGGTGTCATTGGCCAGACCGTTCGAAATTGCCCGAACCTGATGCGCGCCGACGCTGTACCAGTGATCCGCACCGTCGATGGCAAAGGGATCATAGGGCACGCCATTGGCCCCTTCGGGCATGAAACCCGGGGCAAGGATCTGCGTGGGCCAGCCTGCGGCCGCGTGGTGTTCCATGCCGGTGACGGTGCCATCGGGGTCAAAGGCCATGCGCATCTGCTGAACCGAGGCCGACCGCGGGCTGTCGAAATGGGCGTCCTGTTCGCGCGACAGCACCAGTTTCACCGGTTTGCCGCCCAAGGCCTTGGAAGCCAAAAGCGCGGGCACGCAGTAGTCGCCGTTCAGGCGACGGCCAAAGCCTCCGCCCAGCATGTAACTGCGCAGGATGACGTCGGTCTCGCTCCCGCCGATGGCCTGAGCCAGCGTCGGCAGGATCAGCGATTGCCATTGGTTGCCAGTGTGCACTTCCCAGACGCCGTCGGCGTTCTGGAATGCGGTCGCGTTGGTAGGCTCCAGCTGAAAGTGCAGAACGGTCGAGGTGGTGTACTCTGCCTCGATCACATCGGCAGCCGCATCAAAGACCGGGGCCGTCTGGTGATTTTCGGTGTGCAGGATGGATCCGGTCGCCGTATCTCCGATCAGGCGGCGTGCCTCATCCAGAATGTCCTGTTCCGACACTGTCGATGCCGGTCCGGTGGACCATTCAACCGAAATGGCCTCGGCAGCCTTGCGCGCGGCGAAAAGGCTGTCGCCGATGACCACGACCCAGCCGGGCACGGTGCCGGTGGGATCGTCGATGGTCAGCGTCTGGCGGTAACCTTTGACGGATTTCGCGGCGCTGTCGTCGATGTTCGTGACGGTGCAGCCATACCGTGTGGGCGGCAAAAGCGGCGCACCATAGACCATGCCGTCGATCTCGGCATCAAGGCCATAGATCGCCTGACCGGTGGTTTTGTTGTCGATGTCCAGCGCCTTGACGTCCTTGCCCACCATGGTGAGTTCGGACACGGGCTTTAGCGGCAGCGCTTTCAGCTCTTCCTCGGTAAAGCTGCGGTCGAGCCCTTCGGCCACAAGATCCCCGAAGGAAATCGACTGGTCGCCGGCATGAACCGCGCCGTCGCGGGCTTCGCAGCTGGCGGGGTCGACGCCCCATTTGGTTGCCGCAGCCTCGATCAGGGCGACGCGGCCAGCGGCACCGGCCTGACGATAGACCGGCCAGCTTTGCCAGACCGACCAGCTGCCACCGGTGACCATGAAGCCCCACTTGGGGTCTGTGTCCACATGGGTGATGCGGACGTCGTCCCAGTTTGCGCCCAGTTCGTCGGCAAGGATGCGGGCGATGGCGGTGCCGACGTGCTGCCCCATCTCGGCGCGGATGATGTTGACGTTCACCGTACCGTCAGCGTCGATCCAGTACCACAGGCTCGGCTCGAACCGTTCACCATTCGCGGTGACGGGAACGCCATCCGCCGCACCCGGGTCCATGGCCGCGCGCGAGGCTGTCGGGAACCCAAAGGTTGCGCCAAGGGCGCTCATGGAGACAAGGAAACCGCGGCGCGTCATCTGTGAGGCGGCCTTGGCGGCGAGGTGTCGCTGCATCTCTCCCATCAGTTCGCCCCTCCCTGCATTGCCTGTGCAGCTTCGCGCACGGCTTGGCGGATACGCGGATAGGTCATGCAGCGGCAGAGGTTGCCGGTCATGACCGCGTCAATGTCTTCGTCGGTCGGGTTGGGTGTGTCCGCCAGCATCGAAGCGGCCTGCATGATCTGGCCCGACTGGCAGTAACCACATTGGGGCACGCGCAGGTTGCGCCATGCTTCCTGCACCGGGTGCGCCCCGTTCGGATCCAGCCCTTCGATGGTGGTGATTTCGCTGCCTTCGATCGACGAGATCGGGGTCACGCAGGAGCGCGTTGCATAGCCGTCAATGTGAACGGTGCAGGCGCCGCACATGCCGATACCGCAGCCGAACTTGGTGCCTTTCAGACCGATGTCATCGCGGATTGCCCAAAGCAATGGGGTGTCGGGATCGACGTCAAGACTGACATCTTTCCCGTTGAGTTTGAAGTTGATCATGAGAAGTCCTGTTTTGGAACGCTGGCTCGTTTAAGGTCTGGCTTGCGCCTCTCGGTCGCAGGGGCAGATGGGTCCGCTGCCAGATCTCTGAACCCCTTGGGACTTCAAAACAGATTGGAACTGAATTCACAGAAGGTGCCTCGGCCAAGCCATTATGGCTCTGACACCGTGAAAACCGCCGGCGCCGAGGTTCGCCTGATGAAGATTTTTTCAAGCCGGGGCTCGCCAAAGGCTTAGGTGCCGGTCTGCCCGTCCCGCCGCGCGGCCGCGATCAAGATCCTGGCCATCTCGCGCGCCTGATGGGCGGCTTCGGGCATGTTGCGGACATGGGCGGTGACGATTGCCCCCTCTTTCAGCAACGCCAGACGTTCGGCCATTTGCGCGGGGTCCGGCAGCCCGGCCTCTTGGCAGGTCTTTTCAAGATAGTCGACAATGCGTTGCTTGTGCTCGGACGACAGACGGTGGGCCGGGTGATCCTGCGCCGCGAACTCTCCGGCGGCATTGATGAACGCACAGCCCGAAAATCCCATATCCTTGAAAGCCTTGCCCAAAAACCAGATTTCCAGTGCGTCGAACATCGCCAGCAGCCTTTGTTCGGGATCGGCAGAGGCTTTTTCCATTTCGGACATCAGCCAGTTGCGAAACCGTTCATCGCGCAATTGCAGCGCGGCAAGGATCAGTTCGTCTTTGGACCGAAAGTGTTTGTACAGCGTCATCTTGGCGACGCCCGATTCGGCAAGGATGCGGTCGATCCCCGTGGCGTTGAAGCCGTGGCGGTAGAAAAGTTTCAGGGCGGTTTCGACCAAATCGTCGCGGCGAGATTTCACGCAAGGCTCCAAAGTTATCAGACAGTTCTGTCTATCATGAATGCATATATTGCATGTCTTTGCGGTGGAATCGAGGGGAGATCGGATCACTCCATAGTGAAGAGGGTTTGACAAATATACAGACCTGTCTGCCTATATAGTGGGTATCAAAATGTGCCTCCCCAACAGAAAAGACCCTGAAATGACACGTCCTCCTCTCCCGCCCTTTACCGAAACCACCGCCGTGCAAAAGGTCCGCATGGCCGAAGACGCATGGAACACACGCCAGCCTGAGAAAGTCTCGCAGGCCTATACGGTCGACAGCCAATGGCGGAACCGGGCCGAACAGTTTTCCGGCCGTGACAAGATCGTCGCTTTCCTGTCCCGCAAATGGTCCCGCGAACATGACTACCGCCTCATCAAGGAGCTTTGGACCCATGACGGCAACCGCATTGCGGTCAGGTTCGCCTATGAGTACCGCGACGACAGCGGGTCGTGGTTCCGGGCCTATGGCAACGAAAACTGGGAGTTTGCGCCGGACGGTCTCATGCAGCGCCGTATCGCCTCGATCAACGACATGCCGATCCATGAAAGCGACCGCCTGATGCGTTGGCCGCAAGGCCCGCGCCCAGCAGATCATCCCGGCTTGTCGGATCTCGGGTTATAGGGGCGGCGGAATGGCGAATGCTTTTGCAGATATCGCGTTCACCGGTCGCGTTCGGGCTGAACAGGCGCGCCATGGGTCGGCCGACATCTATGGCCGGGTCTTGTCCCAAGAGCGCCGGGACGGGGCCCGATTGTCCGCCGTCGAGTCGCGTTTCCTACAAGAACGGGACGGGTTCTTTCAGGCAACGCTCTCGGAAACCGGGTGGCCCTATGTCCAGTTTCGCGGTGGGTCGCCGGGATTTCTCAAGGTGCTTGACCCGCAGACCATCGCCTATGCCGACTACCGCGGAAACCGCCAGTACATCAGCACGGGCAACCTGCGCGGCAACAGCCGCATATCCCTGCTTGTGATGGATTTTGCCGAAGGCCGCAGGCTGAAACTTCTGGGTGAGGCCGAGATCTGTGAAGATCCGAAGATCATGCAAGCCCTCAGTCTTGCCGATGCTCCACAGGTCGAACGCGCCGTTTTGATCCATATCGCGGCCTTTGACTGGAACTGTCCGCAGCATATTCCGGTCCGCCGGACCGATGCCGAGCATGGCGATGAAATCCGCCGTTTGCGCGACCGGATAGCTGAACTGGAACAGCAGCGTTTTGCCTCTGCCTGATACGCCAAGCCGCCCCACCGGGGCGGCTTTCCCTTTCCCCGCAATGACACGGAGCCTGCCATGCCCTCTGTCACCGCCGCCTTTGCAATTGCCATGACCCGCGCTGCCGGGCTCTCCCTGTCACCGGATGGCAAGGTTCTGTCCGGGACGCATGTGATCCATCAATTGACCCCGAAACCCGATGGCCAGTTCGGCGATCAGGGTTTTTTCGACCTCATTTCCCGGATCGAGGCGCTTCACCCCGACCGGAATGGCCTGATTTCGGCCTATGCCGAGGCTATCCGGCTGGACGATCTGGGGGTCTTGGGGCTTGCGATGAAAACTGCGCCTACGCTGCGCGCCTCGATGATCAGGATGGTGCGGTATTTCCGCCTGCTGACCGATACAGCGATCTACCGTCTGGATGAGACAGGCCCCGTGCCCGCCCTTGTCATTCAGGGATGCACCGAAAGTCATCCGGCACTGACCCTGCGCAACGAATGTGCTTTTGCCGGCTTCCTGCGAAATGCACGCGGCTTTGTCCGTGATCCGCTGGTGCCTGCCGGCGTCACCTTCCGACATGCGCCCACCGGCGACCCCAAGGATTATTCACAGCTTTTCGGCTGTCCGGTATCCTTCGGTGCGGAGCGGGATGCGATCCTCTTTCCACCCGAGGCGCTGGATCTGCCCAACCGGTTGGGCGATGTGGCGGTATCCGATTTTCTGACCGGTCATCTGGAACAACAGCTTGAACCGCTGGTCCGGCAAAGCTCGTTGCGTGCCGAAGTGGCCCAACGCCTGCGGGATACGCTTAGCAGCGGCACACCACAGGCCGCCGCCCTTGCCCGCGACATGGGGTTGAGCGAACGCACGTTCTTTCGGCGGCTGGCGGAGGAAGGCACCACCTATCGCGATGTCCTGCGCGACGTGCAAATCCGCATGGCGCAGGAACTTCTGGACTCCAGCGGTTGCAGCCTTGCGGAAATCGCCTTTCTGACCGGTTTCGCCGAGCAAAGCACTTTTGGCCGGGCGTTCAAGCGCTCCGTGGGTCAGGCTCCCGCGCAGTACCGCGCCCGCAAGACCGGCACCACGACCGGCCTTGCCCTTGTGGCAGGCCCTGCCCAAAGGCTGGCAGGCCGGGCCGATACGGCAGGGGCGGCCACAGCCTAAGTTGGGGGCACGACAACGCAACCGCCCCCTGAGAGACCCAACATGACCCAGCCCTTCGAACACCCCCGCCCTGCCCTGATGCGCCTTGATCCGCTTCGGTTGCGGCCCGCCCCGCCGCACCGATCTGCCCGCCGTCTTGTGAATTGGGACCGCGACGCGCAGGAAATGGCCTCGCTGCTGATTTCCGCGATCATCGGAGCCGTGGTGACCGGCGGGATCGCCTCGCTTTTGATGCTGTCCGGGCCGGCCTTGGCCAACCTGTCACAAGAGCCACAGGGCGATCAGTTTGTGCCCTTCACCGGCTTGCAGATCCCGGCGCTGCCGCCGGTCTGTACCTGCATCCTTCCTGATGTGGCCGACTGACACCTGACCGCCTCAAAAGGCGATCCTCCTCACCCCTCCCCGACCCCGTGGCGCCAACCCTGCGCCGCGACCGGTCATGCTGTGCCCGCCATTCAGGCGGACGCCGTGGCGGGAGCCCGTTTCAACCACCCCGACCCCTAAAGGAGAAAGACCATGAAACATGATGACCACGCATCCTGCGGATGCAATATCACGCCCGAACACGTGGATCTGGCGCGCCGCCGTTTGCTGGCAGGCGCCGCGGCCACCGGTGCCGCAGCCATCGCCGGGACAGCCGCCCAGGCCGCCACGCCCGAGGCGCGCGCACTCTATGCTGATCCGGCTGACCCTGGCCTGCCACAGGTCGACATGACCATTGTTCCGGGCCGCACGGCGCTGGTGGTGACCGATCCCCAGATCGACTTCCTTTCCGAAGATGGCGTCACATGGGGTGTTGTCGGCGAAAGCGTTACCGAACAGGGCACCGTCGACAATATCGAACGTCTTTTTGCCGCGGCGAAGGCCGCCGGTATGCCGGTCTTTATCTCGCCGCACTACTATTTTCCTCATGACCACAAGTGGCAGTTCGAAGGCACGCTGGAAAAAACCATGCACGCCATCGGCATGTTCGACCGCCCCGGTCCGCTGGACCTGACGGATTTCGACGGTTCCGGCGCAGACTGGATGCCGCAATACAAGAAGTACATCGAGGACGGCGAAACGGTCATCTGTTCACCGCACAAGGTTTACAGCCCGGCCCAGAACGATCTGAACCTTCAACTGCGCAAGCGCGGAATCGACAAGGTCATCCTTGCGGGCATGTCCGCCAATCTCTGCACCCAGGCGCATCTCTACGAGCTGCTGGAACTGGGGTACGAGGTGGCCGTTGTCCGCGATGCCACCGCCGGGGCAAAGGTGCCCGAAGGCGACGGCTATCTTGCCGCGATCATCAACTTCCGGATGGTCGCCAACGGTGTCTGGTGGACGGATGACGCCGTCTCCCGGATCGCGAAGGGCGCATGAACGCCCCGCACCCAGAACTACCCCTCCCCCAATCCTTTCAACCTGACAAAGGACCAAGACACATGACCAAAATTACTCTTGCCGCCGCGCTCTCGGCGACGCTCATCGCGCTGTCCCCGGCTGCTTTCGCCGCCGATGAATACAACGTGAACAACGGGTTGACCCTGACTGGTCATCCGCTGGGCCTGCATGGGTTTGATCCGGTTTCGATGTTCAAATCGGACGCCCCCCGGATCGGCGATGCCGAGTTCACCTCGGAACATGACGGGGTCGATTACTACTTTGCCAGCACCCAGACCAAGGCAGCCTTTGACGCGGATCCGGCAGCGATGCTGCCGCAGTTTGGCGGCTTTTGTGCCTTCGGCGTCTACGCGGGCAAGAAACTGGACGGAGACGTGCGTTATGCCGACATCGTTGACGGCAAGCTGTATCTCTTCGTGAACAAGGCGATCTTTGACAAGTACCTCGAAGACCGCGAGACCATCATTTCCGGTGCCTTCGCCAAGTGGCCCGAGATCATGGCCACACCGGTGGGCGATCTCTGATCCGCCGCACGTGATCCAAGCCGGGCGGCGTTTGTATTGCGTGGCCCGGCCCGTTGCCCCGAATGCAATGCGGAATGGTGCGAATACACCAACGCGGTCCATCCAGACCGCGTTGGACATTGCGGGATTCGGCGTCTGGTCAGCCGATCATGTGAATGTCGTGCAGCGACAGTTCGTAGAACGGATGAACATCCACATTGGCAAAGCGCCCGTTGGAATGATTGTAGACCGACCGCCAATAGGGTTGGATCATGACGCCTTCGTCCTGCATGATCTGTTGTACTTTGACCATGATCTCGCGGCGCGCGTCCGCGTCGGCCACGCCCAGAGCCTGATCCAGCAGGCTGTCGAATTCGGCATTGGCAAAACCGGATTCATTCCACGGCACCCCCGACTTATAGGCCAGTGCCAGCACCTGCACGCCAAGCGGCCGCGGGCCCCATTCGGTGGCCGACCACGGGTATTCCGTCCAACCGTTCCAGAATGTCGCGCCGGGCAGGATGTTTCGTTCGACATTGATACCGGCGTCGCGCAGCTGTGCGGCCACGGCGTTGCAGGTATTGGCCTGCCATTCAGTGTCGATGGATTGCAACTCGAACACGGTGTCGGCCAGACCAGCGTCCTGCAAGGCGGCCAGCGCGGCCTCGGGGTCATGCGGCAGCGGGGGCAGTTCCGCGTATTCGGGATGGATCGGGCAGACGTGGTGGTTTTCTGCCGGGATACCCATTCCGCCGATGGCGATGTCCATCACGGTTGCATTGTTGACGGCAAGTTGCAGCGCCTTGCGCACCTCGCGTTTGTCGTAGGGCGCAAAGTTCTGGTTGAAACGCACCGCCAGCGTATTGGCGGTCACGACCTCTGTCCGGCTCCAGCCGATGGCGTCGAAGGTTTCGACAAAATCGCCATCGGTGCGATAGGTCAGGTCGATCTCATCGCCGTCGGCGGCCGCAAGGATCGAGGATTGGTCTGTCCCAAGGTCGATAAACTCGATCCGGTCGAGATAGCCACCTTCGCGCCAATAGTCGTGGTCCGGGTTACGCACCAGAATCTGTTGAACGCCGATCTCGCTGACTTCGGGCAGATAGGCTCCGGTGCCGATCGGATTGTCCATCGGATTGCCGCCGTCATAGCTGGGGTGAACCACCGCGGCCGGATAGTCCGACAGCGCCGCCATGACCGAAATGTCGGGCCGCAAAAGGCTGAGCACCAGCGTGTGATCGTCAACCACCTCGACCGCGCCGCTGGCCAGTGTCTTGGTTTCGGGATCCATCATGGCCGCGACGCGCGTCGCCATGGAGTTCCCTTCGACCGTGCCATCGGCCCAACGTTCAAAGTTGAAGGCGACGTCAGCGGCGGTGAAAGGATCGCCGTTGTTCCACGTCACTCCCTGACGCAGGTTCAGTGTGTACTGCGTGGCATCGTCGTTGACGGTCCAGCTTTCGCAGAGCGATCCGGTGACGCTGCCATCCCGGTTGAAGGTGGTCAGGTAGTCCAGCCATCCGCGACAGAAATTGGCCAGTTCGGTCCAGTCCCACAGGCGCGGATCCTTCAAAGCCTTGGTTTCCATGTTGATCCGCAGCGTTCCACCCTTGACGGCTTGCGCCCGTGCGGCAGTTGGCGCGGCCACGCCGATCAACCCGTAGGCCGCAGCAGAGGTGACGCCCAGCATAGTGGCCCGGCTGATGAATTCGCGTCGGCTGAGCTGTCCGGCCCGATATTCTTGGGCGTACATCTCGACAGCAGGATGGGTCTTTCGGATCATGGCTTTCTCCCTTTTGGTACTGGCCCTTGGCCCTTGGTTTTCGTTGTAGTCACAGATTTGGCCGGGGTGTGCCCGCCCTGAACCAAGGCCCGCGCAGGGCCTCAAAGCTCTGGGCCGCACGGAACAACAGGTCTTCCTCCGTTGGGCGGGCCACCATCTGAAGCCCAAGCGGCACCCCCCCTGTCAGCCCGGACGGAACCGAAAGGACGGGATAGACGGACAGCATGTTGAAAGGGACGGTCAGGACCCAGCCGATCATCGGATCGACCGCGATACCCGAAATTTCGATCCGGTCACGGCTTTGGTCGTGCTCCGCGGCCACGGGCGGACAGGCCAGCGTCGGGCATACGAACAAATCATGTGTCGCCATGATCCGGCCAAAGGTTTCGCCCATCTCGCCTGCCTTGGTCAGCGCCGCAAGTTCGGCCCCCGGTGGCAGCGCCCGGGCATCCTCTGCAAAGGCTCGTGCGTAGCTGGTCAGCCGGTCATGGCGATCACCTGCCGCCGTGTCGATCCAGTTTCCAAAGACCCCGCGAAGATGGCCCAGTGCAGCCTCTACCACATCAGGGCCCCAGCCCGGATCCACTTCTGTCAGCGCTGCCCCCAAGTCCGCTAGGAGATCCAGACTGGCACGAAAGTTCGCGCGCACTGCATCATCGACGGCAAATCCGCCAAGGTTCTCGGACCAGGCAATCCGCAGCCTCTGACCGTCCAGCGGCGCGCCCGGCGTCAGCGGGTGCGCCATGCCCGGCAGGCTAAGCGGGTCGCGGTCATGCGGGCCACTCAGGATGTTTTGCAGCAGCGCAACATCGGCCACGCTGCGCGCCATTGGACCGGTGTGACAGTAGGGATCAAAATTGAATGGCGGATCCTGCGGCACGCGCCCCCGGGGCGGTTTGTAGCCCACGACACCACAACAGGCGGCGGGAATGCGGATCGAACCGGCAATGTCGGACCCGACGGCAAGCGTGGCGCTGCCCACTGCCAGCGCCGCTGCTGCCCCGCCAGAGGACCCGCCGGGCGTGCGCGTGGTGTCCCACGGGTTCCGCGTTACGCCCCATTTCCGCGACCAGGTCACAGAGGCGCAAGAATATTCGGGGGTTGCGCTGCGGGCGTGGGGAATACCACCGGCGGCAAGGACGCGCGAATTTGCGATCGAAGTGCCCTGGGCCGGCGCATCCCCGGACAGGAGCGACCCCGCCGCGCTAGGCTGTCCGGCAAGATCGGTCGAATCCTTGATCGCCACGCAGAGGCCGTCCAAGGCCCGCGGGGCCGCCGCCCGGCCAAGATAGCGGGCCTCGGCCTCTTGCGCGGCAGCCAGCGCCGCCTCGGGATAGCGCAGCGGCAAGGCATTGATGGCCGGTTCGGTGGCCTCTGCGCGGGCAAGAACCGCCTTGGTCAATTCGACGGGTGAAAGCGAGCGGTCACGGAACCGCGCCAAAGCCTCGACGGCAGAGATCTCGGCAAGGTCAGACAGCGACATCAGCCGTCATCCGGCTTTCGGCCACCGACAGGATGGCATCCCGCATCACGTCCATGATCTGGTCCATTTCTTCAGCTGTGGTGATGTAGGGCGGCGCGATGGCCAAGACATCGCCAATCACGCGAAAGAACACGCCCCGCCGTTCGGCCTCGGCCCCCACGGTTTTACCCGGCGAGTCGCCCAACCCCGCACCCGGTTCGAATTCGACCGCCGCCAGCAAACCCGTGCATCTTGTGTCGCGGACGCCCGGCAGTTGCGCGATCCCCTGCAAGCGGTTGGCCACCTGTGCGCCCAGCCGCTGTACATGTCGGGGTAGGTCCATCTCTTCGTAGATGTCGAGACACTCCAGAGCGACCGCCGCACCAACTGGATGGCCCCCATAGGTCACCCCATGTCCAAATGTGCCGAACCCGTGTGCCTGTTCGGCGACGCGGCGCTGTACCTCATCGGTCATTGCCACGGCAGACATGGGAAAGACGCTGGCGGTCAGTTGTTTCGCCATTGTCATGAGGTCCGGCCTGATACCCCATGTCTCACACCCAAACCATTCACCCGTGCGACCGAACCCGGTGATGATCTCATCCGCGATCAGCAGGATGTCGTGCCGGACAAGCACGTTCTGGATCTCATCCCAATAGCCTTGGGGCGGAAGGATCACCCCGCCCGCGCCCATGGCGGGTTCGCCGATGAACGCGGCGATGGTTCCCGGATCGGCGTCGCGGATCAGCGCATCCAGTTCCCTGGCGCGGCGTTTGGAAAAGGCAATTTCGCTTTCACCGGGCTCGGCATCGTGGATGAAATGCGGCCGCCCGGTGCGCAGCACATCCCCAAGCGGCAGGCCAAACCCGTCGTGGCAATACCCAAGCCCCGTCAGCGCGGCGCTGACCTGACCGGAACCATGATAGGCGCCCTCGCGCGCGATGAAACGTGACTTGCCGGGCTTGCCACGGGCCGACTGATAGAACCGGGCAATCTTGGCCGCGCTTTCCACGGCCTCGGAACCGGAGGTGCCAAAGAACACATGGCTGAGCTCCCCCGGAAGCCGAGCCGCCAGCCGGGCTGCCAGCGTTTCGGTGATCTGCGGGGTCCGGCCCATGAAGCTGTGGTAGTAGGCCAACTGGCCCATTTGCCGTTCCATGACCTCGTTCAGCCGGTCAGGGCTAAAACCCAGCGAAGCGCACCACAGCGCCGCAACCGCGTCGATGAAGACCGCGCCCTCGCTGTCGGTGACGCGGATCCCTTCGCCGGATACGATACGCCGCGGCGGCTCTTGCTGGGCGGTGATCGGATCGGTGAAGGGGTAAAGCTGTGCCATGGTGACCTCCGTCGTTCAGGTCAGCAATTCACATTGCAAAATCTCCGTCAAATTCGTAATTTTCCGCATTAGCATTCCTTTTGGTTATCCAATGCAGCGACTGCCCAATCTAAACGCCTTGCGCGTTCTGGCCGAAGTGGCCGAAAGCGGCAGTTTCACAACCGCCGCCGAACGTTTGGGCGTCACGCAATCGGCGGTCAGCAAGCAAATCGCGGCTTTGGAGGCGGAACTGGGCCAGCCGCTGTTCCTACGACATCATCGGCGGGTCGAGATCACGGCCTTTGGTTCAGAGGTGGCCAATGTTGCCCGGGCCGCATTTGACCGGATGGCGGATGGTCTGGTCGCCGTATCGCGGGACCGTCCGCGGCAGATCCGGCTGGTCGGTGATGCGGATTTCCTGCTTTTGTGGCTCAATCCAAGGCTCGCCCGGTTTGAAAGCGCGCATCCCGACATACGGTTGAACCTTGTGGCGCAGGTGGGAATGAATCTGCCGCAGGACGGGGATTATGACATCGCCCTGATCTGGGGCGAAGGACTTTGGCCGGGGTGCCGGTTCGAGCCGATTCTGCGCAACCATGTCTTTCCCGTGGCCGCGCCCGATTACGCGGAACGCACCGGGCGGCAAGACATGCCGGACCTGTCCGATCTGCGGGAAAGCGAACTGATCCACGATCAGACCCGTTTTTGGTGGTCGGCGGTGATGCGGTCTGTCGGCGGGCAGGCCCCCGGTGCGGACGCCGGTCGGCTTTACAATCTCAGCGCCCTGTGTCTGGAAGCGGCTGCTTGCAGCGACGGCGTGACCATCGGAGACGAAGTTTCCACACGGGGCTACCTGGAAAGCGGGCGTCTGTGTTGCCCCTGGCCCGTGCGCCTGCCCTCACATCACGCCTATTACCTCGTCCGGCCGTCCGACACCCGGGACAGCGATGAGGTCACGGCCTTTCGCCATTGGTTGTTGCAAGAGGCACGAGATCACGGCGACTGGTTCACCAACTACTGGGCAAAGGCAGAGCGGACCGGATCGTGACAGCCAGTTCCGACGGCGGCCCGCTCAATCCACCTGTTTCAAAAGCCATTCGCCGCGTTCGATCTGAACCCGTGCAATGTCAAGTTTTCGCGACAGGCGCGCCTTGGCAGAGCCGGAGTCCGCAGCGGCCAGTTCCCGCTCCAGTTCCTCGGATTTCTTGCGGAGCTTGTGCAGGATCTTTTCGACATGGCCCGACTTTATCTTGCGTGCCTTGCCCTTTTGCAGCCGCGCCTTGTAGGCGGCCATTTTCTCGGCGAGTCGCTTTAGTCCCATGGCCATCTCCCGTGCAAACGGCGGCGGGACAAGTGTTGTGATTTTCTATGACGGTTTCGTGACAGCTCCGGGTTCCGAACCGTCGCCGGGCGCGTCTGTCGCAGGGGGGGCTGTGTCCAGTTCGTCCTCGTCGATAGAGAGGATCCTTTCGACCTCGGCCAGCGCGCCTTCGGTTTCCAGATGCAGGCTGCGGGCTGCGGCCAGCAAGTCACGCATGGCGCTGTAGGCATAGGCAGAATCGTTCAGGAACGATGTCGCTGCCGTTGGGCTGAGTTCGCCACTGCCGATCATCCGGTCGACCCGTTCGGTCATGTTGCGCGCCGCGTCCTCGATCTGGGCGCGCTCCTGATCCAGCCAGAGCGCGCTGCGGTCTTCGGGGGCGGCCTGTTGCAAGGCCCTGATCTCGACGGTGATGCGGGCGATCTCGGCCCGCAGACCATCGTATAGCTGTGTCACCGCTCCTTGTGACCGGGTTGTGTAGCGTTGCACGTTCTTGCGCAGGTGTTTGATAGATTTGACCGCCCGGACGATATCGCTGGCCACGTCACGCAGCGCATAGATCCGTTCGGCGCTTTCGTGGGTCAGCCGTTTGTCCCCTGCCCGGGTCGTGTATTCGACAATGGCGGCATACAGCGTCTTGATCCGGGTTTCGTACCGGGCGTCGATGTCCAGTTCGATCGGAGCGCGGCTGTTTCGGACGACTCCGCCAATCTCTTCGCCGGAAAACACGTCGTCGCGATGCAGGTTCAACCCATGCAGGATCAGTTCGGCCGCGTTTTCATAAAGATGCAGAACCTCCTTGCGCAAGGCAACCTCCAACGTCTGAGGAAAGCTGTCCACAGCCTTTGTCAGGAACTGCGGGCGGCTGATGTCAGGCATCGGTTCGGGGATGCGCTCTTCGAGAAAGCGGATCAGGCGGTTTAGCATCGGCAGCATCAGCAGGACGCCCAGCAGGTTGAAGACACTGTGAAACACGGCCAGTTTCATGGCATAGTCACCATCGGCGACGCCCACCATCTGGCTGATCCAGTCGACCATGTCCCGCAGTGGCGCAATAAAAAGCAGCGCCACGCCCGCGGTCAGCAGGTTGAAAACCAAATGCGCCAGCGCAAGCCGTCTGCCCTGAAAATTTGCCCCAAGCGATCCGATGATTGCGGTGATCGTGGTGCCAATATTGGCCCCGATGGCCAAGGCCAGCCCGTTGTCATAGCTGATCTGTCCTGCTGCAAGCGCGGTCAGCAGCAGAACCATCGTGGCGTGACTGGATTGCATGACCACGGTCGCAAAGGTCCCGATCAGCGAATAAACGACAAGACCCAACAGGCCGCCCAGTGCAAACCGGGTCAGATCGATCTGGTCCTTGAAGGCGTCAAAACCCACTTTCATGTGGTGAATGCCGAGAAACAGAAACCCCAGCCCGGCCAGCGCATAGCCCGCCCCCCGCAAGGCCTTGGATTTCTGGAACACAAGAAGGATGCTCAACGCGATCATCGGCATGGCATAGGCGGCGATGTTCACCTTCAACCCAAGGCCCGCAACCAGCCAGGCGCCCGTGGTTGTGCCGATATTGGCGCCAAAAATGATCCCGACGCCCCCGATCAGCGAAACCAGCCCCGCGCTGAGAAAAGAAATCGTGATGACCGAGACCAGCGAACTGGATTGCAGCAGCGAAGTCGAGATTACGCCAAAAGAAATCGCCCGCGCTGTCGATCGTGTCGCGCGTTCCAGCAGTCGCTCCAGCGCACCGCCGCCAAAAAGCTTGAACCCCTCTTCCAGCATCAACATGCCAAAGAGAAAGATCGCGACTCCGGCGGCGATTTCCTGCACATCGGGACTGAGCCAGAAAACCACCAGCAGCGCCCCGATGGCGAATGGCAGATAGAAACGTGTCATCGGGTTCCTTGTGCCCGTTCTTGCTGTTTGCCGTCCGTGCCCTGGCGTCGGCCAAATGGCCGTCTGTCAGGCAAAAGGCCGGACACCCAGCAAACATCAAAATCCGTATGAGAGGCAACCGTTGCGGCGCTTCTGCGATCCTGTCGAATATGCTAGGCCCGGAGCAAGAACAGCAGGAGGACAGCCCAGTGGCGTTTGAACGGTTCGGATGGCTGATCGGCCTGTTGGCGGTGATCTGGGGGGTCGAAGCGGTCAACCTCGTAACGGGGTACAGGTTGAACGATTGGTTCGGTTTGCAGCCCAGAACCCTTTCCGGACTGGACGGGGTCGCATTGATGCCGCTCCTGCATGGCTCTGTGGCCCATGCCGCCGCAAACACCGTTCCACTGGCGGTCCTTGGGGGGATCTTGGTTCTGACGGCGCGGCAGGTGGCGATCATGGCAACGCTGGTGATCGTCTTTGTCGGCGGTCTTGCCGTCTGGCTGCTGGGCAATCCGGCGATCCATGTCGGTGCCTCGGGTCTGATCTTTGGTTGGTTCGGCTTTCTTCTGGCGCGCGGTGTGGTTGAACGGCGTCCGGGGCCGCTTGCCGTGGCCGTGGGTGTGGCCGTCGTCTATGGAACGATGATCTGGGGAGTGCTGCCCGGCCAGCCGGGCGTCAGTTGGGAATCCCACCTTTTCGGTGCGGGCGCGGGCGTGCTGGCGGCAAGCCTGTTGCGTGGTGCGGCATAGGTGGGAAGGTCTGAAAACCTTACTTTCACAGCTTGTTACCGGGCGTTATTGATCCGTCCCGAACCGTCTGGACACCAAAGCTTTGGGCGGTCTAGGCTCCCGCCAATTCCCTTTGACCCAATTTGAAAGGCCCTTTGCCATGCGCTGTCATGAAGTGGACTATGAGATTTTCGGCGATGACATGCAGATCGTCGAGGTAGAGCTTGACCCTGCCGAAGTGGTGATCGCCGAAGCCGGTGCCATGAACTATATGGACGATGGCATCGGTTTCGAAACGCGGCTGGGCGACGGCGCCCGCCCGTCAGGCGGGATCATGGATTCGCTGCTGAACGTTGGCAAACGTGTGCTGACCGGTGAATCGATCTTCATGACCCATTTCACCAACAACGGTCAGGGCAAAAAGCGCGTGGCCTTTGCCGCGCCTTACCCGGGCAAGATCATCCCCGTCGACATGGCGGAAATGGGCGGTGAGTTGATCTGCCAGAAAGATGCCTTTCTCTGTGCTGCTTTTGGCACGACCACTGACATTGCCTTTCAACGTAAACTGGGGGCCGGGTTCTTTGGGGGCGAGGGCTTTATCCTGCAACGCCTGAACGGCGACGGCATGGCATTCATCCATGTGGGCGGCACGGTAATCCGGCGTGAATTGCAGGCCGGAGAGGTCCTGCGCGTCGACACGGGCTGTCTTGCGGCCATGACCAGCGGCGTCCAATACGACATCGAACGCGCCGGGAACCTCAAGTCGATGGTCTTTGGCGGTGAAGGCATCTTTCTCGCGACTCTGCGTGGCCCCGGCACTGTCTTTTTGCAAAGCCTGCCCTTCTCGCGCCTTGCGGACCGTGTGCTGCGCGCTGCCGGTCCGGGCGGCAGCAAGGGAGAAGGTTCGGTTCTGGGTGGGCTGGGCGACATGTTCGGCGACCGGTAATCCAACCTTGTGGGGCGGGGTCCAGCCACCCTGCCCCCAATTCGACGCGGCGATCTGTCAGATCGTGACGTGATCCTTGACGCAGGATTGGAAGTAATCCGAAAACGTCGCCACATGCAGCGGCAGCCGGTCGTAGGGTGGATAGTACAGCGTCAGCCAGATTTCCGGCGTCGACCAATCTGGCAACACCTCGACCAAACGCCCATCCGCCAGCGCCTCGCGGATAATGAAGCCCGGCAACAGCGCAACGCCCTCACCGTTCAGTGCCAGCTTGGCCAGCAGATCGCCGTTGTTCGAGTTCAACGCACCTTCGACCCGCAGGCTGCGCCTCGCGGGCCCTTTGGACAGCTCCCAGACCTCGGGCCGCAGGCTGTTGCAATACCCCAGTTTCGCAAGGCCCCCCAGATCCTCAGGGGTTTCCGGAGTACCGGATTTTTCAAGAAAGGCCGGTGAGGCCACAAGAACACGCGGGATCGGCAGGATCTTGCGCCAAATCGTCGATTTATCTGTCGGAGGGCCAGAGATCCGGATTGCCAGATCATATTCACCCTCGTTGATGTCGACGAAAGTGTCGGTCAGGTTCACGCCCACCCGGATATTCGGGTGCAGTTGCGAAAAGCGCGACAGAACCTCCGGCAGGACCTTTTCCCCGAAGGACATCGGCGCACTCAATCGCAACCGGCCAGAGGCAACGCCCTGCGCATCCCGCGTGTCCCGTGTTGCGGCGGTCAGTTCCTCCGCCAATGGCGCGACACGGGCCGCAAAGACCGCGCCGGCGGAGGTCAGCGAAACCTGCCGCGTGGTGCGGATCAGCAATTGCACCCCCAGCCGTTCCTCCAGCGCGGCCACTGTCCGCGTAACAGAGGCCGGGGTCATGCCCAGCTGACGCGCCGCAGCGGCAAACCCCTGCTGCTCGGCCACCGCCAGAAAAACCTTGATCTGTTCCAGTTCACCCATGCGGCGACCATTACACTCGGCGCAATAGTGAATGCAAGATTATGAACATTCTGCGCAACAGAACCCTGCGCTATATCTCCTCTCAACAAGCGAACAAGACGCACGGAGATGAAAATGATCAACAAGATCAGAGGATTGCACCACGTCACCTCGATGGCGGCGGATGCGCGGGAAAACAACAGGTTCTTCACCAAGCTGCTTGGCCTGCGTCGTGTGAAGAAAACCGTCAACTTCGACGCCCCAGATGTGTACCATCTGTATTACGGTGACGAGACCGGCTCTGCCGGGACCATCATGACCTACTTTCCCTTTCCGCACATCGTGAAAGGAAAGCCCGGCACAGGTGCGGTTTCGGAAACCGCCTTTGCGGTCCCTGAAGGTGCGCTGCCCTACTGGCAGGATCGCCTGACCAAGGCCCAGGTGCGCGGCGTTCAGGCCGAAAAGCGTTTTGGCCAGAACCGGTTGCGGTTCCACGGACCGGATGGTGACGGCTTTGCCCTTGTGGAGGTGTCCGGCGATACGCGTGCCCCCTATGACGGGTCCGATGTTCCAACGGATGTTGCCATTCGCGGCTTTTTTGGCGTCACCATGCGCCTGCATGAAAAGAAAGCCACCGCAGACTTGTTGCGGTTCATGGGGTACGACCTTGGCGAAAGCTCGGGCACCCTGACCCGCTTTGTCATGAAAAACGGCAACGGCGCGGATGTGGTCGACCTCGAAGTGCCGCTGGACGCGGTACGGGCGCGCGAAGGTGCCGGTTCGGTTCATCACGTGGCCTTTGCCGTCGAAGACCGCGCCGCACAGCTTGAGGTGCGCGAGGCGCTGGTGAAGGCGGGGTATCACATCACGCCGGTGATCGACCGGGATTACTTTTGGGCGATCTATTTCCGCACCCCAGGCGGCGTTCTTTTCGAGGTTGCCACCAATGAACCCGGTTTCGCCCGCGACGAAGACCCCGCCCATCTGGGTGAGGCGTTGAAGATCCCGACACAGCACGCCCGCCTGCGCCCGCAGATCGAACAGATCCTGCCGGCCCTGACGGACTGATCCACTGGCTCTGCGCCGCCGGTTCCCTGTCTGGCGGCGCCTCAACCGGGAAAGACCAATGTCACTTGATGCTTATGTGCATATCTCCCACGCTCCGGCGTCGGGACAACCGCTGATCTTTGCCTTTCACGGCACGGGCGGCGACGAAACGCAACTGGCCGCGCTGGTCCGCAAACTGGCACCGCGTGCGGGCGTCGTATCGCCTCGGGGCGATGTCTACGAAGGTGGTGCCAAGCGGTTCTTTCGCCGGACCGGCGAAGGTGTCTATGACATGGACGACCTCGCCACGCGGACGGACAAGATGGCGGGGTTTGTCGCGGCGCACAAGGCGCGCCACCCACAGGTGCCTGTCCTCGGTGTCGGCTATTCAAACGGGGCCAATATCCTTGCCTCGGTGGTCTTGCAGCAGGCGGGGCTGTTCGACGGCGTGGCGTTGATGCATCCGCTGATCCCGTGGAGCCCTGCTGCGAACCCTGGCCTTGCGGGCAAGGATGTTCTGATCACCGCCGGGAAACGCGACCCGATCTGCCCCTTCCCGATGACACAGGACCTGGCCGCGTATTTTACCGATCAGGGGGCACAGGTCGATCTTGTGACCCACCCCGGCGGACATGAAATCCGCCCCGAGGAATTCACCGCGCTGGCCGGCTTTCTGAACCGCAACGCCGCTGCTTCGGCGCGCTGACCCCGAATTTCGCCTCCGGTCCAATAGATCTCTGACCGGTCGCGGGATGTTTCACCCTCCCTCCCAACTCAACCTTCTCTGCAACCAAGGAAATGCCATGAAACTCAAGACAATCGGCGCGACTCTTGTCGCCTTTGCCCTGTCCTTCACCGCCGCACAGGCCGCTGATCCAGCCGAAAGCCTGCTGACGCCGGACAACCACACCTTGTTGCTGATCGACCATCAGCCGCAGATGGCCTTTGCCACCAAGTCAATCGACGTGGCCGAACTGCGCAACAACACCGTTGGCCTTGCCAAAAGCGCCAAGCTGTTCAACGTGCCGACCATCCTGACCACGGTCGCAGCCGAAAGCTTTTCCGGCTACATCTTCCCCGAGATTCAGGCCGTCTTTCCCGATCAGGTGCCGATAGACCGCACCACGATGAACACATGGGAAGATGACAACGTCGTCAATGTCATCAAGGAAAACGGCCGCAAAAAGGTGGTCATGGCCGGTCTGTGGACCGAGGTCTGTGTAGTCCTGCCCGCGCTTTCGGCCATCGAACAGGGCTATGACGTCTATATCGTGACCGATGCCTCGGGCGGTGTGACTGACGAGGCGCATGACATGGCTGTTCAGCGCATGATCGACGCCGGTGCCACCCCGATCACCTGGGTCCAGTACCTTCTTGAGCTTCAGCGCGACTGGGCGCGTGGCGAAACCTATGCCGGCACCATGGCCATCGCCAAGGAACATGCGGGCGGCTACGGCCTGGGCGTGATCTATGCCGAGCAGATGTTTGGTGCCAAGGAAGGCAAGTAACCCATTCGGACGCCGGGCAGAACAATTGCCCGGCGTCTTTTTTCAGGAGATCCCAAGATGATCCGCACGATCCTTCTTCATGTTCTGGCTGCCCTGACGCTATTGACCATCGGGTTTGCGGCTCCGGTGCCTGCACTGGCGCAAGACACCGCGCGTGGACAGCAGGTGTATCAGGAATATTGCGCCGCGTGTCACGCCCCGGAAAACATCATGGTGTCCTCGCCGAAACTGAACAATACAGCCCAGTGGAGCCTTCGTCTGGAACCGGGGTTGGACCATGTAATCGGGCGCGCCATGACCGGTTTTGGTGCCATGCCGGCCAAGGGGCTGTGCGAGGACTGTTCGGTCGACGACATCGAAGCGGCCATTCGGTATATGGCGGCACCTGCCCTCGAAACTTCGGACAATTAGAACTGAATATCCCGGGGCCTGCCGGCAAAAGCTGTTGAATGGCGGAGCGTCAAGCTTCGCCTTTATAGTTTGAAAGCAAAATACTACGAACCTTTCTTCATCTATTCTTCGCACGCGATTTGCCTTTGGCGCAACCGTAGTCCAGCCCATTGAGCGGGCTTGCATGCAGAAGTTGTTGACCGATTTCGATTCTCAAATAACGATAAGAGTGTCCGAATCGTGAGACTCCGCCGTGCAAGAACGCCTCATCCAAATCCTCGAAGCCATCGCCGCCGCCGGAAAGCCGGTCAGCGTGAATGACCTGTCCGGGATGACCAATGTTCCGAGGGCAAGCATCTATCGAAACATCGCGTCTTTGGTGGACTGCGGCTTTGTCGAGGAAAGTGCCGAAGGCGGGCGCTATGTGCTGGGAATGCGGTTCATCCGTATCGCCCTGACCGGCAAATCCGACGCCCATGTGGTCAACGCGGTGTCCAGTATCCTCGCCAAGCTGGTGTCGGACCTGTCGGAAACCGCCTTTTTGGCGCGCTATCGCGGTGGCCGGGTCGATCTGATCCATGTGGAAATTCCCAGTGATCCGGCGGTGTCGTACATCTATCCGGGCCTGGGCCCCCGCCCGGTGCACGCCTGTTCCTCGGCCAAGGCGATTGCCGCCTTCATCGCGCCCGAGATCCGCTCGGAATTGATGGATGCGAACCCGTTTCGTTTTACCGAACGTACCATCGTCAAACCCGAGTTGATCGCCCGTGAACTGGATCAGGTCCGCAGGCAGGGTTTTGCCATCTGCGATGCGGAAATCGACGAAGGCGTCAGCAGCATCGCGGTCCCTATCATCGTCGACCGGCTGGGGGCCATTTTCAGCATCGGGGTTGTCGGCCCCTCGCACCGCATCAAGGCGGTGATTCAGAACCGGATCCTGCCTGTCCTGCGGGAGGAGGCCGTCAGGGCAGCAGCAGCGATCCAGCATTGTTCGGTCGTCGAGGCCGAGTCCACCAATAACGAGGCATTGGCCTCGGCAAGGGAGGTGCCGAGACGACCTCATTGAAATGATTATTCGTTTTGAACAGGGAGGAGAAACATGTTCAGAAGAAATTTCCTGATGGCGGCAACCTCGGCCATCGCGGTGGCAAGCGCCTTTGGCGCGGCACGGGCGGATGAGACTTGCCAGTCGCCCTACATGCCCAAGATCACCGGGCACGAGGAATTCGTCTATGTCTGGACGCTGGGCGTCGAGGGCATGGGAGACGAACAGGACAAGCTGGTGACGATCGACCTGCGGCCCGGATCGCCGACGCGCGGACAGGTGATCGCAAGCCTGTCGGTCGGGGGCCGGAACGAGGCGCATCACGGCGGGTTTTCGTCGGATCGCCGCTATTACTGGGCCGGTGGGTTGGACACCAATCGCATCTTCATTTTCGACGTCCATAGCGACCCGGCCAAGCCGACCCTGCACAAGACCATCGAAACCTTTGTCAGCGACAGCGGTGGCTTTGTCGGGCCGCATACCTTCTTTGCGGTGCCGGGACGCATGCTGATCACGGCCCTGTCGAACGATCAGGACCATGGCGGTCGCACGGCTCTTGTCGAATACAATGACGACGGGGAATACATCGCCACCTACCCGATCCCGACGGAATCCGACCTGCAAGGCGCGGTCAAGGTCGACGGCGCGGTGGCGGATGGCTTTGGCTATGATGTGCGCGCCCTGATCCGCAAGAATGTCATGCTGACCTCGTCCTTTACGGGCTGGTCGAATTACATGATGGATTTTGGCCAGATGCTACAGGATGCCGAGGCGATGAAGCGTTTCGGCAATACCATCGTGCAATGGGATCTGCATACACGCCAGCCCAAGAAGGTTTTCAACGTGCCGGGTGCGCCGCTTGAGATCCGCTTTGCCTGGGGGGCGAATGCAAACTACGCCTTCAGCACGACGGCGCTGACCTCAAAGCTTTGGCTGATCTACGAGGACGAAGACGGTGAATGGCAGGCCAAGGATGTGGGAGATATCGGCAACCCGGCCGATATTCCGCTGCCCGTGGACATCTCGATCACCGCAGACGATCAGCACCTGTGGGTGAACACCTTCATGGACGGCAAGACCCGGCTCTTTGACGTGTCCGATCCGCACAATCCGAAACAGATTTACGAAAAGGTCATTGGCGCGCAGGTCAACATGGTCAGCCAAAGCTGGGACGGCAAACGGGTCTATTTCACCTCGTCGCTGTTGGCCAACTGGGACAAGAAAGGCGCGGCGGACGAACAGTATCTCAAGGCCTACACGTGGGATGGTTCGGAACTGGTCGAGGATTTCTCGATCGACTTCTACAAGCTGAACCTTGGCCGCGCGCATATCATGCGCTTTGGCTCGTCCAAGCTTTATACCTCGTAAACCCCTCGTCCGGCGGCGTGCATTGTGCGCCGCCGGTTTCCTGTATCAAGGGGCCTGTTCCATGCGCACTCCGCTACTTATCCTGTCTTTCCTGTTGCTGAGCGTTTCGGCCCTTGCGGCCTGGGTCGTGCAGCCGTTCAAACCTGAGCCGGAACCAGCGGCGCTAGCCGCATTGTTTCCCGTGGGGCCAGAATTCGATTTCGACCCGCCCGCACCGGGCAGCTATCCGCTGCATGCGATCAAGACCGCGCCTGACGGTACGGTGCTGGATGTCCATGGGCAGGAACGTCAGCTGTCCAAGATCCTTGATGGCAAGATCACCCTTGTCAGTTTCGTCTATCTTATGTGCGGCGACACGGACGGCTGTCCGTTGGCCATGTCGACCCTGTTCGAAATCCACGACGCCAGCATCGCCGCCCCGATCCTGAACGAAAACGTGCAGTTGCTGACCATCAGCTTTGATCCCGAACGCGACACCGTCGCGGCCATCGACTCCTTTGCCTATCCGATCACCCACGCCGACTCCGCCGACCGAAAAATACCCTGGGAGGTGCTGACAACCAGTGGGCAAACCGCGTTGCAGCCGATCATTGACGGGTTTGGTCAGGTGGTAGACAGGTCGGACGATCAGGAGACCCTGAACCATCTGCTGCGCATGTATCTGGTCGACCGCAATGGCGTGATCCGCAACGTTTATGGTCTGGGCCTGATCGATCCCCGGCTTTTGATGACGGATGTGGAAACCCTGCTGATGGAGGAAGGCCGGTTATGACGATCCTTTCTCCTGCGCTGCGCCGGCTCACCCTTGGTTTGCTGCTGTGCCTTGGCGGTCCCGCCTTTTCGGCCCCGGCCGAATGTCCGCCACGCGAAGATTGGGCGGACAAGGCGCTGGACCGGATCCTGACGCCACCGGCCGGCCTGCCGACCCTGCGCTTTCCCGAGGACAACCCTCCGACCCGTGCCAAGATCGAACTTGGCCGCAAACTGTTCTTTGACCGACGCCTTTCCATCAATGGCACGATTTCCTGTGCCATGTGCCACGTTCCGGAACAGGCTTTTACCAACGTGGAACTCAAGACCGCGGTCGGTGTCGAGGGGCGCAGCAGCAAGCGCTCGGCACCGACGCTTCTAAACGTCGGATACCTTGATCTTCTGTTTCAGGATGGCCGCGACATCGCTTTGGAAACACAGTTTATCGGCCCCATTGTGGCGATCAACGAAATGGCGAACCCATCGGCGGGCCATGTTGTGGCGAAGCTGCGCGCGCTGCCTGATTATCCGCCGTTGTTTCAGGCGGCCTTTGGCGCCCCCGCCTCTCTGGACCGGATCGGCGCGGCCTTGGCCACGTACCAACGCAGCCTTGTGGCCGGGCGCAGTGCCTTTGATCTCTGGCAAGATGGCTCGGACCCCGACGCCATGCCCGAAGCGGCCCGCCGCGGTTTCGCGTTGTTTGCCGGCAAGGCTGGATGCGCGGAATGTCATACGGTCGACAACGGGCTTTTCACCGATCAGCAGTTCCACGACACCGGGTATGGCCGCATGCGTGAAGATCAGCGTCAGTCCTCGCCCCTGACCCTGCCGATCGAGGTTGCACCCGGGGTGGTGCATCAGGTGGATTTTGCGCTTGTCAAATCGGTCAGCGCGCCGCGTGAGGCCGATCTGGGCCGCTACGAAGTGACCGAAGATCCCGCCGACCGCTGGGCTTTTCGCACCCCCGGTTTGCGCAATGTCGCCATGACGCCGCCCTACATGCATGACGGCTATTTCGGTACGCTGCGCGAGGTCTTGACCTTTTACAACCAAGGGGGCGTCCGGCACCCGGAGCAGGATCCGCGCATCCGCCCCCTTGGCCTGACAGAGACAGAGATTGACGATATCGAGGCTTTTCTTGGCAGCCTCACCTCGCCCGACCTGCCTTGTCTTGCAGCCGAGGCACGGGTTGCCCCGCCGGACAATTTCTAGCCCGCCCGCGGGCATCCCTCTGACACACGAAAGGTGCCGCGCGATCTGCGCGGCACCCCTTTTTGGCTGTGGCCAAATCAAACGAGGATCATGTCCTCGGTGATCTCGCCCAGTTGGGTGTTGAGGTAGGTGATGGTTTCGCCCTGATCGGCAAAGACAACATCGTCGCCCACCTGGGTCATGTTGGCCAGAACCTGCGCCGCCGTGCCGTAGCCGAAGTTGGCGAACTCCAACACGTCCCAGGCTTCGATGGCAACCACCTCATCCGAACCGGGTTCGGTCGCATCAAACTGGAAGGTGTCGGACAGAATGCCGCCAAACAGCACGTCGTCATCCGCCCCGCCTACCAGCAAGTCATCCTGACCCAGCGCCCGCATGTGATCGACAAGATCATCCGCCAGCTTGGTCTTGGCCTCGCCGCTTTGTGCCACGGCAACGATGACCTGCGGGCGGGTCAGTGTTCCGGCGTCCAGCAGCCCGGTCCACGAGGCAAGCCCGCCGGCATCCACGCCGCGATCCAGCAAGATGTCGTAAACCAGCGTCACGAACTCGGCGTTGGTGGTGCCACCGAACAGCGCCGTCGATGTTGCCGAGGTGAACAGGTCGTTGGCGACCTCCAGCAGACTGTCGCCCTGTGCCAGTTCCAGCGCAATCGCCTCGATGCTGGCCGCATCCGGTTCGACGCCCTGCGTGCCCAAAAACAGGCGGTACGCCTCGTCGGTAAAGCTTTGCTGGTGGCCCGCCAACGAAAACTCCAGCGCCTCGGGGCCGGTGTTGGCAATGAACTCGGGGCTTTCCGAGAAGAAAACCATGATCTCGGCCCGGGTCTTGGCGCCCGTGTCCAGAAGGTTCACCCAAAAGGCCAGTCCCCCGGCATCCGGCAGGCGGTTCAACGCGTTTTCATACATCGCGATGACGAAATCCGTGTTGGACAGGGAACCAAAGGTGGCGATGCCTTCGGGCGTGTTGAGGAAGGTCGCCGCCATGGACAGAACGTCCAGCGAACCCGACACGATGCCCAGCGTCCAGCTGAGATGCCCCGACAGGTCCGGCAGCCGGTCAAAGGCTGTCTGGTACATGCGGAAGACCTGATCGGCGGCGGTGTCAAAGATCGCGTTGACCGGTTCTGCCAGCAACTCGTCATCGTCGTCCCCGCCCAGCAGGACGTCTTCGCCGCCCTGACCCAGAATGGTGTCATTGCCATCCATTCCGTCCAGAATGTTGTCACCCACAGTTCCGACCAGCAGGTCGTCGCCGCTGGTGCCGTCGACGGGCACGTCCGGCTGCCGATTGATCAGCAGGAAGTCCTCCAGCCCAAGCGCCTCGGTCACGCCTTGCAGCACCGCAATCCGGTTGCCGTTGACCGAGATTTCAAGATTGCCATTCACAACGACCTGCGTGACCTTGGACAGGAAGTTTACGTCGTCCACATCCAGATCAATCAGGCCGATCACGTCTTCGCCGTCGGTGAAATCGGTGATCGTGCTGGTGGCATAAACCGTGTCGCCGTCTTTGCCGTAGGACAAAACGAAGAGGTCACTGCCCGCGCCGCCCGTAAAGGTGTTGCCGCCCTGCCCGACCAGATGGTCATCCCCGGCGGTGCCATTGATTGCAACGGCCGCGTCGTGGATCGGGATTTCCTCGTAGACCATGTTCAGCGTGGTGTCGTAAAGCGTTGCCGGTTTGATGTCGCCCTTGACGTAAAAGGCCACGTCGAACCCGTCGGTCATGTTCAGCCCGTTTTCCGACACCAGTCCGCTGTTGTTGTGCCAACCGGCGCTGATCGACAGCGGCGAAACGGGTGTGCCCCAGTCCAGCAGGTTGATGACCGTGGTGTCATCCGTTCCAACCACGTATTTCTCTTCTCCGCTGGTGACGGGCAGCGGGTCGCTTGGGTCGATCGGGATCACCACGCCGGGCAGGTCCTGACCGTATTTGTCCGGCTGCAAGCGCCAGCGCGGGCCAGAGATATAGTCGCCGTTGGCGTCCATATCGGCCTCGAAGGGTTCGCGGTCCATGGTGGTGAACCATGCGTTGGTATAGCCTTCAAGGATGTCTTCCGAGGCAAGCCCCTGCGCCGCCAGTGGCGACAAGGCGGCCTGTTCGGCCAGCCAGGCATCCTTGAGGATCGTACCCGCCGGATACAATGTGCCATCGCCGGCATAATAATCAGCTGTGGACACCCAGACTTCGCGCGGGCCGTTGCCGTCCAGATCATAGTCGGGAATGACTGCATAGGTTGGCAGCCTGCCGATGGCCGCTTCGTTTTCAAAATCTTCGGGGCGGATCTGATCGTTTGGATTGTTGGTGATCGTGTGGTTGGTGACCAGTTCTGCCTCTGTCACCTTGTACAACGGGATCAATCCGCTGGAGGCATCCGCCTCGTTCCATTCCTCCGGCAGGTCCATCGTCGCTTCCAGCCGGATGTCGTTCGGGCGTTTGACCAGGTTGCCCCAGCGATACAGCAGCTTGCCATCGTCCTTGAGCGTCACCGAGTAATCGCTGCTGTAGGCAATGTCATATTCAATGGTGGATTCATTCGGGTTCAGCAGATCGCGGATGTCCAGCACCCCGTCGCTGTTCTTGTCCACGACGCCATAGCCCACCGGGTCAGCAAGGATGTCGGCCACGTATTGACCGTCCCATGCCGGGTTCTGGCTAAGCAGGATCAGGTTGTCGTCCAGCGGGTATTCGGCATCCGGATCCCCCGGGTAACGCTGGTCGGACAGCACCTGTTGCATGACGCTGTAGTGCTCGGTCGAGGCCTTGACCGTATTGCCGCCAAGCCCGCCCAGCCATGTTCCCAGCACCGCGGGGGTCTGGAATGTGTCGGTCTTGGCGTCGGAGACCACGATCCCCAACTGTTCGCCGGCGGGGCCTGTCAGGTTTCCGACATAGCCCTCGGCATAGTCATAATCACGGATCTTGTCTTCGGCACCGGACCAGTCGGTCACGTAGAAACCGAACTCGCTGTCTACCGGGTACAGCATCACGCCGTCCTTGGTGATCATCGGCGTTGCCGTGAAATCGACGATCGGCAGGTCGCCGGGCGGAATATCTCCCTGCGTCAGCCCGTCATAGGTGCCTGTGACGTCGTTGGTGCTGAAAACATGCGTCACGCTGTAGGTTGGCGTCGTGATGGTTGTTGGGTCGGCCATGGTTCCTGATCCCTCCCGTTCCCGGTGTACTTGGTGATTTCGTCGCTCGAAACATTCCGCAAATAAAATATCTCGATTTCGACATGTTTTCCGAAACCACGCCGGAAGCATTGATCTGAGTCAATTTTTTCGGAAACCCTGCATGATTTTGCACAGGGATCATGCGGGCCCGGCCGCTCAAACCGTTCCGTGCTGGTGCAAAAGACCGTTGGGGAAACCGCTTATCCGCAAGTATTGCCAAGCATTTTTGAACGCTGGTCGGGACCATCCGGGGACAGCGCCCGAATTCACCCGTCAAAAATTGATGCGTTTCGCATCATTCTTTTGACCTCTAAAGGCTTTGAGGTTTAGCGTTAACTGGGCATACTCCGGTACACAAACGGGAGGCTGCTACCGCAAAGGTGGCAAAACTGCACTTGATCTCTGGGGCGCCGTTGCAGGCGCGGGTCCCCCGGCGCGCCTTGGCCGCGCCCGGTTGGCTGTTTGCGCCGTCGTGTGTTCCGCACGGCGCGAAGTGCAGAACTTGGGAGGGTTACACGCATGAGCTTGATGGAGCTCAGACAGGTCACGAAAAGCTTTGGCGCCATCCATGCCCTGAACGGGGTCGACCTCAGCATCGGCCCCGGAGAGGCGATCGGGTTGATGGGCGACAACGGTGCCGGGAAATCCACCCTGATGAAGATCATTGCCGGGAATTTCCCCCCGACCACGGGCGAAATCCGCATCGACGGCAAACCGGTGCATTTCTCGAAACCCATCGACGCCCGCGAAAACGGCATCGAAATCGTCTATCAGGACCTTGCGCTTTGCGACAACCTGACGGCGGCGGCCAACGTGTTCCTTGGCCGCGAGATCAAAACGGGGATCTGGCCGTTCCGGCAACTGAACCACGCGGCCATGTACCAGAAAGCCGGCGAACTGTTCGGCGAGTTGAAATCCGAAACCCGTCCCCGCGATCTTGTGAAACAGATGTCGGGCGGGCAACGTCAGGCGGTCGCCATCGCCCGCACCCGGCTGTCCGATCCCAAGCTGGTCTTGATGGACGAACCGACGGCGGCAATTTCCGTCCGACAGGTGGCCGAGGTTCTGAACCTGATAAAGCGGCTCAAGGCGACGGGGCACGCGGTGATCCTTGTCAGCCACAGGATGCCCGATGTCTTCGAGGTTTGTGACCGTGTCGCGGTTTTGCGTCGCGGCACCAAGGTCGCCGACAAACGCATTGACGACACCAGCCCCGAGGAAGTCACGGGTCTTATCATCGGAGCGATACAGGCAGCATGACCGACAGCACGCAATCCCCGCAAGCGGCGCATGACAAGACCGCGCAAACCCCGACCGTGGACCATGCCGCCATCGACGACAGCATCACCCTGCGCCAAGAGGTGTCTGGGATCGGGGCCATCATCCGCACCCAGCCGTTCTGGGTTTTCGTGGCGATCCTTGCCATCGGTTTCGTGATGACCTTTGTGTCCGACGCCTTCCTGACTGAACGCAACATGTTCAACATCACCCGCAACCTTGCCTTTTTCGGCATCATGGCGCTGGGCATGTCCGCTGTGATCTGCACCGCGGGCATCGATCTTTCGGTTGGGTCGCTGCTGGGGCTTTGTGGCATCAATCTTGCACTGGTTCTGCAAGCCGGATGGGGGGTCGAGATCGGCTTTCTGGCCTGTATCGGCACCGCGGCGCTGATCGGATTCATCAACGGGGTCCTGATCGCCTATGTGCGGCTGGCCCCCTTTGTCGTGACACTGGGGATGCTGGCGATGGCGCGGTCCATCGCCATGGTGATCTCGAACAACAAGATGGTTTACGAATTCGGCCCCGATCAGGAGATCTTTGAATGGATCGGCGGCGGCAGTCTGCTGGGTGTGCCCAACGTCGTCTGGGTTCTGATTGCGATGACGCTGTTTTTCCTTTGGGTCTGGCGCTATTCCGAATGGGGCCGCTGGGTGATCGCCATCGGCGGCAATGCCCATGCGGCCAAGCTTTCGGGCATCCCGGTCGAGCGGGTGATCGTCTCGGTCTATATGGTCTGTTCGATCTGCACCGGCATCGCGGCCTTCATGTTCATCGGCTACACTGGATCGGCCACCAACGGCATGGGCGCCACCTATGAGCTGAACGTGATCGCCGCCAGCGTCATCGGCGGCGCCAACCTGATGGGCGGCGTGGTTTATGCACTGGGCGCGCCCATCGGCGCCGCCTTGGTCGAGTTGATCCGCAATTCCCTGTTGCTGGCCGGTATCCCGGCGCTTTGGCAGCAGTTCTTTGTCGGACTGTTCCTCATTCTTGCAGTTCTGCTGGAACAGCTTCGCAATCGCGGGGGCAAGTAACGATCCCCGTTTCACCAGTCTTCATGTACCAGGGAGGATACTCATGAAGAAATTACTGATCGCAACGGCGTTCTGTGCCATGGCCCCGATGATGGCCTCGGCGGAGTATACATTTGCGCTGGTGCCCAAGGCGATGAACAACCCGTTCTTCGATCTTGCGCGCGATGGCTGTTACGCCGCGCAAGAGGAACTGGCGGATGTGACCTGCGAATACATCGGCCCCGGCGAACACACCGAACTGGAACAGATCCAGATCGTGCAGGACCTGATTACCAAGGGAGTGGACGGGATCGCCGTCGCGCCTTCGAACGCGCCCGCCATGGCCAAGGTTCTGAAGGCGGCCGTGGACGCCGGTATCCCGGTGATGACCTGGGACTCGGATCTATTGGACGAGGACAAGGCGCTGCGCACCACCTACGTGGGCACCAACAACTATAACATCGGTGTCCACCTGGCCGAACTGGTCATGGCGCGCCATCCCGATGGCGGCACGATCTGTCTGCAAACCGGCGGCGCCGCGGCGGCAAACCACAATGAGCGTCTGCTGGGGGCCCGCGAAACCCTTGCCGGGATGGAACTGGGCGATCCGCCGGGCCGTCCGCTGGACGGTGACAATGGCTGGACCGAAATTGCCGGTTGCCCGCTCATCACCAATGACGATGGCAATGTCGCGGTGCAGGGTCTGACGGATATCCTTGCCGCGAACCCGGACCTGACGGCCTTTTTGTCGACGGGGGCCTTTACCCAGTGGTTCGACAATGCCTATCGGAATGCGGCGGAACCCTACAAAGGCAAGATGGACAGCGGTGCGTTGACAATTGTCGTGGCCGACACATTGCCAATGCAGCTGGCACAGACCAAGGATGGTCTTGGCAACGGGCTGGTCGGACAGCGCCCCTATGAGATGGGCTATAAGGCCATGTATATCCTCAAGGAGATTGCCGAGGGCAAAGATGTTGAGGATCCGATCTTTACCGGTCTGGATGTCTGCAACAACGACAACATCGACACCTGCGTGAAGTAAGGCGCAAGGCAGAGGTGGAGAACGGCGGCGCTGCAATGTGTCGCCGTTTGCATGGTGAGGCCGGGCAAGGGGGCGCTGCCCCCGGCCTGCGGCCTCCCCCGGAGTATTTTTGCCAAGAGGAAGCAGGGAGGCCGCTATTGGAACGGGTACGTTATGCGGTGGTCGGGGCTGGCTGGATTTCGCAGATTGCCTTTTTACCGGCGGTCGCGCAGGTCCGCCAGGCAGAGGTTGCCACCATTGTCAGCGGCAACCGGGATGCGGCCGGGCGGCTGGCGGGGTTTCACGGCATCCCCGAGGTGCTGGAATATGCGGATTACGACGCGCTGCTGGCTTCCGACAGGATCGACGCCGTCTATATCGCCTTGCCCAATTCGCTGCATGCGGATTTCGCGATCCGTGCCTTGAAGGCGGGAAAACATGCATTGGTTGAAAAGCCGCTGGCCCCGACATTGGCCGAATGCAAGGCGATGATCGCCGCCGCGCAGGCCAGTGGCGCGTTTTTGATGACGGCCTATCGGCTGCATCATGATCCGGGCACATGCGAAGTGCTGGCGCGCATTCGGGAGGGTGTGATTGGCGATCCCCGGGTGTTCAGTTCGGTCTTTGCCTTCCAGTCGGATGCGGGCAATCACCGGTTGAAGGCGCGGCACTGGGGCGGGCCCTTGCAGGATATCGGTGTCTATTGCCTGAACGCCGCGCGGCATGTCTTTGCTGCCGAACCGGTCGAGGTTGCCGCGATGGGATCCCTCGGCGATGATGATCCGCGGTTCACGGAAGTCGAGGAAAGCGTGGCGGTGACCTTGCGCTTTCCGAAGGGGCGGCTGGCGCAGTTCGTTGCCAGTTTCGGCGCGGATGCGCGCGACAGCTATATGGTTCTGGGAACCAAGGGCACGATCGAGGTGGACCCGGGGTTTCGTTTTGAAACCGATGTGATGTTTCGCCAATACTCCGATGGTGCGAAAACCGGGAGCGGTGTGGGACAGGACTGCGATCATTTCGCGGCGCAGCTGGCCTATTTCAGCGATTGTATCCTCTGCGGATCCCCGCCCGAGGATGACGGCGCCGAAGGGATGGCGGATGTGGCGATCATGCGCGCCATCGAGGCCGCGATGGCAAGCGGCCGTTCGCAGGAGATTGCCTTGCCCGCGCGTCCCTCTCATCCCGGTCCCGGGACGGCGCGCCATCTGCCGCGCACGAACCGGCGGCTGGTGCTTTAGACGGAGGATTGTATGGCACAAGTTGATGCGCATCATCACTTTTGGCATCCCGCGCGTGGAGATTATGGATGGATGCCGGTGGATCATCCGGTTCTGACGCGCCCCTACCACCCGGTTGACCTTGGGCCCGGCCTGGCCGCCACCGGGGTCACACGCACGATTCTGGTGCAGGCGGCGCCTTCGGTGCAGGAAACGGATTATCTGTTGGGGATCGCCGATTGCACGCCGCATGTGGCGAAGGTTGTCGGATGGATCAATTTCGAGGATCCCGGTCAGCGGGATGTTCTGAGGCGACTGGCCCGGCATCCGAAATTCGCGGGCGTCCGTCCGATGATACAGGATATTCCCGACAGCAACTGGATGCTGAAACCCGAGGTGCAGTGGGCCTATGAAGAGATCATCTCGCTGGATCTGAGTTTTGATTGTCTGGGGTTCCCGCGCCACCTTGATCCATTTCTGAAACTGCTGCGCCGCTATCCGCAGATGCGGGCGGTGCTGGATCACTGCCTTAAGCCACAGTTGCGCGACCATTCGGCAGAAAACCTTGCCGGCTGGGCCGAGGGCATGACGCGGCTGGCGCAAGATACCGGCGTTTTCTGCAAGCTGTCCGGATTGGTGACCGAAGCGGATCAGATGCCATCGGAGCAGTTGCTGCGGCCCTATACCGACCATGTGCTGGATGTCTTTGGCCCCGACCGGGTCATGTGGGGATCAGACTGGCCCGTGGCGCGGTTGCGCTGCGACTATGCGGAATGGCACGACATGGCGCAGCGGCTGACCGCGCGGCTGTCGCCCGAGGACCGCGACCGGGTTTTTGGCAGGACGGCCGAAGGGTTCTATCGGCTCTGAGGCGCATGTCCTTGCATTGACAACCGGGGGCCGGGCGCGCGACACGTCTGCGGGTGGCCCATTGGCCAAGAGCGGAGTAAGCCCATGCCCATCGACAGCCTTATCCCTGATACCATCGCCCCGCCCTTTGCACGCTATGCCCATGGCGTTGCAACGGAAAACCTTGTCCTGACCTCCGGGCAGCTGCCGTTGGCCAAGGATGGAAGCATTCCCGTGGGCGCCGAGGCACAAGCCCACCTTTGCTTTGCCAACATCGAGGCGATCCTTGCCGAGGGCGGCACATCCAAGGATCACGTCCTGCGCATCAATGCCTTTGTCACGGACCGGGCGGATATGCAGGGCTACATGGCGGCGCGCGACGCCTGGCTGGCCGATGCCAAGGTTCTGCCCGCCTCCACCCTGATGATCGTGTCGGGCTTTACCCGGCCCGAGTTTCTGGTCGAAATCGAAGTCATGGCGCTGCGGCCCTGAAACGATTGCACTCTGCGCATGCGGCTGAAAGAGTGGCCGCAAAGAGAGCGCCATGACCAGTTTCCGTTTCATCCATTCGTCAGACCTTCACCTGGGGCGGCGTTTTGCCAACATCCCGCAGCCCGAGGACGGAAATATCCGCGGTCGCCTGATGGAAGCCCGCCACGCGGCCATCGGACGGTTGGCACAGGTCGCCCGGGATCAGGGAGCGACCCATGTCCTTCTGGCCGGCGACAGTTTCGACACGGCAACCCCGTCGCCAACCGTGCTGCGGCAGGCTCTTGGTGTCATGGCCGAAGACCCGTCGCTGACGTGGTGGCTTTTGCCCGGCAACCACGACAATCTGACCAACGCGGAGCCGCTGTGGGAACATCTGGCCAAGGACGCACCGGCCAATGTTCGGCCACTGACCGTTTCGGCGCCGACGATGATGTCCGAAAACGCCTGCCTGCTGCCCGTACCGATCAGCCATCGCGCGCCGGGGCGCGACGTGACGGATGTGCTGGATGATATGCCGTCGCCCGATGGTGCGCTGCGCATCGGACTTGCCCATGGCGGTGTGACCGATTTCGACGAAAGCGGCGCGCATATCGCGCCTGACCGGGCGGCGCGCGCCCGGCTGGACTACCTCGCGCTGGGCGACTGGCATGGCCGCCTTTCGGTGGACGCACGCACTCATTATCCCGGTTGCCCTGAACAGGACAGGTTCAAACATGGGCGGCGCGGGATCTGTCTTGCCGTGACCCTATCCGGCCCCGGTGCCGTGCCAAAAGTGGCCGAAATTGAAACCGGACAGTTCTTCTGGACCGACCAAGAACTTCCAGTTCAGCCCGGTATGGATGGGACAGAGGCGCTTGCCCCGTACCTGCCCGACAGCGGACGACGGGACATTCTGATGCGCCTGCGGGCCACCGGCTGGGCCAGCCTTGCCCAACGCACCGAGTTGATCCGCGCCGCGGCCCGGACCGCACCGGATTTCGCCTTTTTCGAAGTGCGGACCGACACGCTGGGAACGCTGCTGGAAACGGTGGATCTGGACACGATCGACCACGCGGGTGCGCTTCGGCAGGCGGCAGAGACCCTCAGGGCCGAAGCCGAAGACCCGGATCTGTCGGCGGAGGACCGTGGTGTCGCCGCGGAGGCACTGGCGCGCCTGTATGCCTATGTGACGGAGCCCGCATCGTGAAACTGCGCCGTATTGCCGTTCAGAACCTGCGCCGTTTTACCGCCCCGGTGGAAATCACCGATCTGGCTGATGGCTTGAACGTTCTCAGTGCTCCGAATGAACAGGGAAAATCCACGCTGTTCGATGGATTGCAGGCGCTTTTCTTCACCGCGCACAATCAGAAACCTAAGGAAATAAACGCCTTGAAACCACATGCGGGCGGCGCTCCGGAAGTGCTGGCCGAGGTAGAAACGGATCAGGGCCAATTCACAGTGGCCAAACGTTGGCTGTCCAAACCCCGCGCGCAGATCCTTCAGAACGGGCGACTGATCGCGCAGGCGGATGCCGCCGAAGAATGGATCACCCGATTGGCCGCTGCGGACGCTGGCGGCCCGGCGGGTTTGCTATGGGTGCGGCAGGGGCTGACCGGTTTCGATGAAAGCGGCAAGAAGGCGCAGGATATGGCGCGCGAGGCGCGGCGTGATCTGTTGTCTTCAATTGCGGGTGAGGTCGATACGATGACCGGCGGTGCCCGCATGGATGCGGCCCTCAAACTTTGCCGCGAAGAACTCGGCCGTTATGTCACCGCAACCGGGCGTCCATTAAAGACAGGCCCGTGGAAGGCTGTGCAGGACCGTGTCGAGGAATTGCAGGCCGCGCTGGAAACCCATGAACAAATCGTTGCCGAGCTACAGAGCGACCTGTCGGCCCGCAACCGCGCCCGCAATGAACTGAAGGATCTGACCGATCCCGAGGGCCAGCAACACCGCAAGGCGCGGTTGGAGGCGGCAACCGCAGCACAGGTGGCGGCCGAACGTCATGCTCTGGAGCTGGACCGGCTGACCCGGGCCACGGAAACCGCGCGCTTGCGGTTGGAAGGGCTGGAAACGCGCCGCAAGACTCGCGCGGCGGCTTTGGTCGAACGTGACACGGCGGCGCAATCGGTCGCTTCTGCCGAAGCGGTCAAGACAGAGGCGGAAACCGCGCAGCGGCACGCCGAGACCGAAGCCGCAGAGGCGCGGACCACGCTGCAACAGGCGCGCAAAGCTTTGACAGAGGCGGAAACCGCGCTGCGCGCCGCGCAAACCGCGGAGCGCGCTCTTGAAGCCGCACAGCAACGACAGGAGCTCGACCGCCGCATTGCGCAGGCCGAGGCATTGCAGGCGCAAGCGGATGCAGCGCGCCGGGACGTGGCCAAAGGGCCTGCGCCCGAGGCGATGACGCGGATCGACCGGCTGGTTCAGGCCCGCGATCAGGCACGTGCCTTGCAGGCCGCCAGCGCGGCGCGGCTGGAGATCACTTATGAAGCGGGCCGTGACGGTACGGTCATCCGGCAAGGACATGCGCTGCCCGGCGGCACCGCTGTGCCGCTGTTGCAGGCCGAAGTGCTTGAGGTTGCCGGTGTCGGGCACCTTCGTTTCACGCCGGGTGGCACCGATCAGGAAGGTGCAACAGCCGAGGCCGAAGAGGCGCTGGCCGCTGCCTTGGCCGCCTTGAACCTGCCCGATGTCGATGCCGCGCGGGGCGCTGCGCGCCAACGTGCCGATGCGGAACGGCGGCTGTCCGAAACCACCGCGGGCCTGCGTGCCCTTGCTCCGGACGGGCTAGAGGATCTGCGCTCGCGGCTGGCCGCCCTGCCCGCGCCGGCGTCCGAGGATGCGCCCACCCCCTTGCCGTTGCCCGAGGCCGAAGCGCAGCGCAGCAAGGCCGAAGCCGCCCGGCAAGCCGCCGAAATCCGGTTTGAAACCGCGCGCGACCGGCTGGAGGCAGCCCGCACCGCGCAGGCCCGCAGCCAATCCGATGCACTTGCGGCCGCAGACCGGCTGGACCGGGCCGGAGCAGCGCTTGCCCAGACGGCCGAAACATCGGAGGCAGAATTGGAGGCCGCAAGGCAGGCTTTGGCTACGGCAGAAGCTGAGCAATCCGCCGCTCAGGCCGATGCGCCGGATCTGGCTTTGACTCAGGCCGCCCTGACCCGTGCGCGCTCTGCTCATGAAGCGGCGGAACAACGGATAGCGCAGTTGAACCTTGATCTTGCGCGGCTGGATGAACGGGTCCGCCGCAGCGCCGAGGGGGCTGTCGAAGAGCGACTGGAAGAACTGCGGCAGGATCTGGCTATTGCGCAGACCGACCTCGCCCGGATCACCCGGGACGTGGCGGTTCTGAAGCGGCTGGAAACGGTTTTGGAAGCGGCCAGAATTGCCGCGCGTGACAAGTATTTTACGCCCGTTGCCAATGCCTTGCGTCCGCTTCTTCATCTTTTGTGGCCAGAGGCCCAACTGGATTGGGATGATGCGGACTTGCTGCCGCGCCGGTTGATCCGGCACGGGCAGGAGGAAGCCATGGATATCCTCTCTGGCGGAACTCAGGAGCAACTGGCGCTGCTGGTCCGGCTGGCCTTTGCCCGGTTGCTGGCGCAGGATGGACGCGCGGCACCCGTGATCCTTGATGACGCGCTGGTCTATACCGACGACGACCGCATCGAAAAGATGTTCGACGCCCTGCACCGTCAGGCCTCTGACGTGCAGATCCTTGTCCTGACCTGTCGCCAGCGCGCCTTTCGGGATCTGGGTGGACAGCAATTGCAGATCCGTCCGCTGTCGCCGGCACCGGACAGTTTGTTGGATCTCTGACGGTGGACCATCGTGAGGCCCTGTCGGCGCTCTCGCCACAAGCGCGTTCCGCGCTGACAGAGCGCAGCGATGCTCCGGGCTTGTGGCATTTGGCCGGGCATCTGGGGGGCATCCTGACGCTTGGTGGCCTGATCGCGATCGGTGTTCCGGGGTGGCCCCTTTTGTTGCTTCCGCAGGGAGTGTTGTTGGTCTTTCTGTTCACGCTGCTGCATGAGACCGTGCATGATACGCCGTTCCGAACCACATGGCTGAACCGTTGGGCCGGCGCTTTTTGTGGCCTGGTCCTGTTTTTGCCGCCGGTCTGGTTTCGTTGGTTCCATTTCGCCCATCATCGCTACACCCAAGATCCGAAACGCGATCCGGAACTGGCCAGCGCCAAGCCCGAGACCTTGCCGCAATGGGTTTTGCACGTCTCCGGGGTGCCGGTCTGGATCGCATCGCTGCGAGGTGTCATCCTCAATGCCTTTTACAGATGCACTGATGGTTTTGTGCCAAAGGCCCGTCGCGCGGATGTCCGGCGTGAAGCGCGTATCATGTTGGCCATCTACGCGATCGCAAGTTTGGCGAGCCTTGCCAGCGGCAGTGCGTTTTTGCTTTGGGTCTGGCTGATTCCGATGGCGCTGGGGCAACCCTTTTTGCGACTGTATCTTTTGGCCGAACATGGGTTTTGCCCCTACGTGGCGAACATGTTGGAAAACACGCGCACGACCTTTACCAACCGGATCATCCGGTGGCTGGCGTGGAACATGCCCTATCATGCGGAACACCACAGTTTTCCGACTGTACCGTTCCACAAACTGCCCGAATTGCACCGTTATCTTTCACCCCATCTGAAAGAAACGGAACGCGGGTATCGCCGGTTCACCACGCGCTATCTTCGGCGGCTCAGCTGAATTTTCGCCACGCGAGAACAAAAAATCTGGGCCCGATGGCCCGCAGACGGTGAACTGCCTCTTTGCAATGGCCGAACAACTGCCTATATTCGGTTCGTTCCCTCGGGAACTATGGGCATAAACGCGCATGTAATAAACGGATCGGACCCGGGGGCGGTACCCGGCGGCTCCACCATATATCCTTTGTTGGGGGATCATGGGGCCGAAACAGGATCGACGAACGCGTAAAGATGTAGCTTTGTCCCGGTGAGATACCACCGTTATCGGTTCGCTAAGTACAATTGCCAACAACAATCGTGCTCCGGTTGCTCTGGCTGCGTAAGCAGTTAGAAATACCGAAATCTAAGCCCTTGCGCCTAGCAGCGTAAGGCGGGGTTCGCAGGCACCTGGCAACAGAAGCCTGCACTTTCAATCAATTACCAGATACCATTATAGCAGGCTGCTGGCGCTGGCTGGTTGCGTCTGCGCTCCGGCGTAGAGCGTTGCGGGATCCAGTTCGCCGCGCTCGATGTGCCGGATCTCGCGCCGGGTCAGATCGCCCCGCATGTCCCGAAGCAACAGGCGGTGATCGGCGGCACGTTCAATGAAACCGTCAAACCGCGCGCGCATCTGGGCGACGTAATCCCACCATGCATTTTCATCCAGTTCGATACCCCGATTGAAATTCGGGGCGGCATAGTCGGTTTCATAGACCCGTTTGCCAACCAGAACGGCCTGATAAAGGTAATGCGAAAACAGGCTTGAGAACTCCAGATCATAGGGGCCTGGCAGAACGTGCCGCCATAGGTCGAGGTTCTCGGCAAGGCTGTCGGGCGTTTCCAGAGCCTCGCGGGCATCGATCCAGTATGGGCTGTCCGTCCGGTTTCCCAGAGCATAGTGAAAACAGATGAAATCGCGTACTTCGTCGTACATCTTGCGCATCTGCTTGTTGAAACGCCCGCGCAGGGCGGGGTCATAGCTTTTGTCCGGGAAGTAGGTCGCCAGCATCCGGGCCGTCATCTCGATCATGTGGATCGCGGTGGATTCCAGAGGTTCGATGAACCCCGACGACAGGCCGACCGCAACACAGTTCTTGACCCATTGCTCTTTGTTGCGGCCGATCCGCATGGGGATCACACGCGGTTCGGCCCCTTTGCCCAACGGTCCCAGCCATTCAAGGAATTCGGCGCGTGCTTCTTCGTCGGTGCGATGGGCACTGGAATAGACATATCCGGTGCCGATCCGGTTATACAGCGGCACCCGCCACGTCCAACCGGCGCCCAAGGCCGTGGACCGGGTCATCGGTTCGATCAGGTGGTTCGGATGCTGGACCTGCACCGCCATGGCGCGATCATTGGCAAGGTACTTGGAATAGCTGACGAATTCCCCTCCTAGGGCCTGATTGATGATGAGGCCGCGGAATCCTGTGCAATCAAGCACCAGTTCCACCTCTTGCCGCCCGGTCTTTTCCAGATGCAGCGCGGCAACAAATCCGTCCTCGTTCAGTTCCACATTGCGGAGGTTGTCCATCACGTGAATGACGCCCCGTTCGGTACAGGCCTCTTGCATCATCTTTGCGAAAAGCCCTGCGTCGAGGTGATAGGCGAAACCGACATCGTTGTTGTATTCCGAAGCACGGAACGGCCTCGGCCCGCGCATCCGTTCGCGCAGGTCGAGGCTGGGCGCGACAAGGTGCAGATATTCAAGGTCACCTGCCCCGTAGCGCAGGAAATAGCGGGCCATGTCGACGCCCCGGATCGTCGGCGGACGTTCGAAGGGCGTGGCAAATCGGATCGGCGTGCCGTCAGGGTGCTGGTTCCAGTTGTCGAACATCACGCCCAGCTTGAACGAGGCGTTGCAGGTTTTCATAAACCGCTCTTCTGAGATTCCGGCCTCGCGCAGGGTGCGCGGCATGCCCGGCACCGTGGCCTCGCCAACGCCGACAGTGGGAATATCCGGGGACTCGATCAGCGTGATTTCGATCTTTTCGCCGGTTTCAGGGTTTCGGCTCAGCAGAGAGGACAGGATCAGCGCCGACATCCAGCCTGCCGTGCCGCCGCCAACGATGGTGACCTTGGTGATGAAATCCGGCATGTCGTGCTGTCCCCCGGGTTTTGCATCAGTGTTACAGGTGACCCAACGGCAAGCAAGTCCCTGGCGCGGTTCTTTGCGGCCTGCGGGCCTGTACCGTCCGATGCGGACTGGCTATGACACCGACAACGGAACGCCTGCGTGACGGGCGACAAAGGTGGGCGGATCATGACGGCAAGCATCGGCGAATTGATCCGTGTTTTCGGGCGGATCGGTCTGCTTTCTTTCGGTGGTCCTGCTGCGCAGATCGCGTTGATGCACCGCGAACTGGTCGAAGAGCGGCCATGGCTGACCGAGCAGCAATTCCTGCGGGCGCTGAGTTTCTGCATGTTGCTGCCCGGTCCCGAGGCGATGCAACTGGCCACCTACACCGGGTGGCGTCTGCGCGGGGTACCGGGCGGTCTGATCGCGGGCGGTTTGTTCGTTCTGCCCGGTGCGTTGGTGATCATGGTGCTGGCGCTGCTATATGCACAATTCGGCGCCCGTCCCGAAACAGAGGCCCTGTTGATGGGGGTCAAGGCCTGTGTCGTGGTGATCGTGGCGCAGGCTTTGGTAAAGCTTTCGCAAAAAGCGCTGAAGGGCCGCGGCGAATACATTGTGGCCGGATTGTCCTTTCTTGGGATCTACGCTCTGGGTCTGCCCTTCCCGTTGATCATCGCGCTTGCTGCGCTTTGGGGCGCCCTGCGCGCGCAGGGCAGCGAAGCACCGCCACCGGAACCGGACAGGCGGCGGACCTCTCCGGTTACGATCATCCTTTGGGCGGTGCTCTGGTTGCTGCCCTTGCCGCTATTGTGGATCACCGGTCAGACCCTGTTGTTCGACCTTGCGGCCTTTTTCGCCAAGCTGGCGGTCGTGACATTCGGCGGAGCCTACGCGGTACTGGCCTACATGGCACAAGAGGTGGTCGAAACCCGTGGCTGGCTGGATGCGGCACAGATGGTCGATGCATTGGGGCTTGCGGAAACCACCCCCGGCCCGCTGATCCTAGTGACGCAATTCGTGGGCCAGCTGACCGGACACGTGCAAGGCGGGCCGGGTCTGGCCATCGCGGCCGGTGCTCTGACATTGTGGATGACCTTCGTGCCTTGCTTCTTGTGGATTTTTGCCGGGGCACCTTACGTCGAAAACCTGCTGGCGCGCCCGCGCCTGCAATCGGCCCTGTCCGGAATCACCGCTGCGGTGGTCGGCGTGATTCTGAACCTGTCCCTGTGGTTCGCGCTGCACGTGCTGTTTGCCAAGCTGTTGCCGGTTACTGTCGGGCCTCTGTCGCTGGACCTGCCGGTCCTCGGGTCACTGCGTTGGCAGGTGCTGCCTCTGATCGGGCTGGCGGCACTGTTGATCTTTGCCGGGCGGCGCGGCATTCCGGTGACACTGGCACTTTGTGCGGCGTTGGGCTGGGGCCTGTCACAACTCTGACAATCGCCCCTTTCGTTCCACGTCAAAAGCAATATGCTGAGGCTACGCGCAGAAGGATCCCAATATGTCCGAAGGCATTGATTACGGCAAGCTCATGCACCGCGCCATGCGCGGGTTGATCCAGCAGGTACTGGAGGACGTGCAGCGTGACGGGCTGCCCGGAGAGCATCATTTCTTCATCACCTTCGACACCGGCCATCCCGATGCGGAACTGGCCGATTGGCTGTCCGACCGCTATCCCGAGGAAATGACCGTCGTCATGCAGCATTGGTATGACGATCTGGACGTGGGTGACGATGGTTTCGCGGTCACGCTGAACTTTGGTGATGCGCCGGAGCGTCTGTATATTCCCTATGACGCGATCAAAACCTTTGTCGATCCTTCGGTCGAATTCGGCCTGCGGTTTGAATCCCAGGATGAAGACGAAGAAGACGACGATCCGACCCCGCCCGAAGGCCCCGGTCCCGACGGTCCGGAAGAAGAGGTGCATCACGATGCAGAGGTCGTCAGTCTGGATCGGTTCCGGAAATAACACCGCAGCCTTGGCATTCTGACGCATGTTAACGGTATCCCGTGGTATGCCGCCTTGTCTTTCGCCGCTTCTGGGGTATGAGAAGGCAACTCGTGAAGGAGGCATGCCATGACCGCGACCCGCACCGAATCCGACAGCTTCGGCCCGCTCGAAGTTCCCGCCGACAAGTATTGGGGCGCCCAGACCCAACGTTCGATCATGAACTTCCCGATCGGTTGGGAAAAACAGCCTGTGGCCATCGTGCGCGCGCTTGGCGTGATCAAGAAGGCCTGCGCCATGCAGAACAAGGCGACCGGCAACCTTGAGGCCCGGATCGCCGATGCGATCATCGAAGCGGCTGGCGAAGTGGTCGACGGCAAGTTCGACGACAACTTTCCGCTGGTGGTCTGGCAGACCGGGTCCGGCACCCAGTCGAACATGAACTCGAACGAGGTGATCGCCAACCGTGCGATCGAAATCCTCGGCGGCGTGATCGGTTCCAAGGATCCGGTGCACCCGAACGATCACTGCAACATGGGCCAGTCGTCCAACGACACCTTCCCCACGGCCATGCATATCGCCGCCGCAATGACCGTGCGCGACGTGTTGCTGCCGGGGTTGAACAAGCTTTTGGCTGGGCTGGAGCAGAAGGCTGAAGAGTTCAAGGACATCATCAAGATCGGCCGCACCCACACGCAGGACGCAACGCCGCTGACCCTTGGTCAGGAGTTTTCCGGCTATGCGCATATGATCCGGCAGGGCATCACCCGGATCGAAGCGGCGCTGCCCGGTATCTATGAACTGGCGCAGGGCGGTACTGCCGTCGGCACCGGGCTGAACACGCAGGTGGGCTGGGACAAGGCCGTTGCCGCCAACATGGCAGAGATCACCGGCCTGCCCTTCGTCACCGCGCCCAACAAGTTCGAGGCGCTTTCGGCGCATGATGCCATGGTCTTTATGTCCGGTGCGCTCGCTACGGTGGCGGGCAGCATGTACAAGATCGCCAATGACATCCGTTTTCTGGGTTCCGGCCCGCGGTCAGGTCTGGGCGAACTGATCCTGCCGGAAAACGAGCCCGGCTCATCCATCATGCCGGGCAAGGTAAACCCGACGCAGGCAGAGGCCATGACCCAGGTGGCCGCCCATGTGATGGGCAATGACGCCGCGATGAAATTCGCCGGCAGCCAGGGCCATTTCGAACTGAACGTCTACAACCCGATGATGAGCTACAACCTGCTGCAAAGCATGCAGTTGCTGGGCGACGTGGCCGACAGCTTTACCGAGCGGATGCTGCTGGGCATCGAGGCAAACAAGCCTCGCATCCAGAAACTGATGCAGGAATCGCTGATGCTTGTGACCGCGCTGGCACCGACCATTGGCTATGACAATGCCACCAAGGTTGCCAAGACCGCGCATAAGAACGGCACCACGCTGAAGGAAGAGGCCATTGCCCTTGGATTCGTGGATGCCGAGACTTTTGACGCCGTGGTCCGCCCCGAGCAGATGATCGGCCCCAAGGGCTGAGGTTTCTCGCGCCACAGGCGCGGCACAAAAAATGCGAGGGGCCAGCCCCTCGCGCTCCCCGGGATATTTTTGGACAGAAGAAACATGGAACGCGCTCTGTAACGGGGCGCGTTTTTTTCATGTCCAGCGACGTGATGTTGCGATGGCGGCGTATCAGAGGGGAGCAATTTCGACGGAGAGTCCCATGTCCCGCCTGTCTCCCTATTGGTTGTGGCTTGTCCTTGCCCTGCCCGGTTTCGGTATGGCCTTTGAATTGGTGGGCAGCACGAACCCATCCATCTATCACATCCTTGTGCATCCGACCGGCGAGTTCGCCGCACGGTTCATGATTGTTGCCATGTTGGCATCGCCCCTGATGCTGGTTTTCAAAGGTTGGCGTGGGCCGCGCTGGCTGAAACGGAACCGGCGGTATTTCGGTGTGGCGGCCTTTGTCTATGCTCTGGCACACACGGTGTTTTATTTGATCGACAAGGCCGTTCTGGACCGTGTCCTGACCGACTTGCCGCGGCTTTACATCTGGACGGGATGGCTGGCCTTTGTGATTTTTATTCCGCTTGCGGTGACCTCTATGGATTATTTCGTCCGAAAAATGGGTCCGGCATGGAAGGCACTGCAACGCTGGACCTATCCGGCGGCGGCCCTGACCCTTGTTCATTGGGCGGCGCTGCACGACTGGGGGCATCCTGCGGCGGCGCTGGTGCATTTCGGGCCTTTGATCGCACTGGAGGCCTATCGGGTATGGTACTGGTATTTGCGGCCCCGCGGGCAGGCGGCTGCCTGATCGCCGGATATGCAGAAACCCCTTGGCCTTGCCCCCTTGGGCGGGGCATCATCATGGCATGTCCCAGATCGTGAATCTCAACCGTTTTCGCAAACAGAAGGCCCGCACCGACAAGCGTCGGGAAGGCGCGCAAAACGCCTTGCGCCATGGTCAGAGCAAGGCCGAAAAAGAGTTGACCAAGGCAAAAGCCGACAAGGCTCGGCGGGATCTTGACGGCCACGAACTCGAATGAGCGGCCGTCCGGTCAAACATTCTTTGACCTTGAAAGGGCACCGTACCTCGGTGTCTCTGGAGGATGTGTTCTGGCGCGAATTTCGACGGATCGCGCGAGAAAAAGGCATGACAATCAATGCGCTGGCCAGCGAAATTGACGTAACGCGCGATCCGGAGGTGGGGTTGGCCTCTTCCATCCGCGTGTATGTGCTGCAAGAGGCGCTGTCCGCCCGGGACGCAGGGTCTTTCTAGCTGGCCGGGAAAACGAAACAGCGGTCGCGGCGGATGCTGAGCCACATCGGCGTGCCCGGTTTGGGCAGAAAGACATTGGGCACCGTGGCGCGCAGTTTCTCGCCGTCGTGATCCATTCGGAATTCGACAAGGCTTTCCGACCCCATGAAGCGCGCACGCTGGACCACGCCGCGCGCCGGAGCGCCGGTCTTGGCCGAGGGGCTTGGCCCCTTGCCGGCGCGGTCGAAATCAATGCTGACGTGCTGCGGGCGGAACACGATCTCGACCTCTGTGCCATCGGCATAACCCGGGGCGAGGAACTGGCCAAAGGGGGTGGCGACCAGCGCGCCCTGAACTTTGCCCCGCAGCGTATTGATATCGCTGAAAAAGGCGACAGCCTCACGATCTACGGGCGCGTTATAGACGTTGTAAGGTGCGCCAAGCTGGACGATATTGCCCTTGCGCATCAGGGCAATTTCATCGGCCATGCGCATGGCCTCTTCGGGTTCGTGCGTGACGAGCAGAACCGATGTGCCTTCCTCTTTCAGAAGTTCCAGAGTTTCGTCCCGGATGCCGTCGCGCAGGCGGTTGTCCAACCCCGAAAACGGTTCGTCCATGAGCATGAGGCGCGGCTTGGGGGCCAGTGCCCGCGCGAGTGCCACGCGTTGTTGTTCGCCGCCGGACAATTGGTGGGGATAATCGTCGATGTAACCCGCGAGCCCGACCCGTTCGAGATATTCCCGCGCGCGGTCTTTCTTTTCGGCGCCGGGGCCTTTCAGGCCAAAGGCAACGTTTTCGCCGACACTGAGGTGCGGGAACAGGGCAAAATCCTGAAACATCAACCCAACCGACCGACGTTCCGGCGGCACACGATAGACCGTGTCGCAGATCAGTTTGCCATCGATATGGATCGTGCCGGAATCCTGCATCTCGACCCCGGCGATGATCCGCAGGGTGGTGGATTTGCCGCAACCGGACGGCCCCAGCAGGCAGGTCACCCGGCCGGGTTGGATCGCCAGAGAGACATTGTTGACCACCGGCTTGCCGTCGTAGCGTCGAATGATGTCACGGATTTCAAGGCGGGGTGGTTGCACGGATCGTCCTTCGTGGTGTCCGACGGAATTCATCGGGTTTCCTGCGACAGATAAAGCGCCCGCCCCCGCCCTGCAAGGTCAGGTGGCCAGCGCCTTTCCCAGACGCGGCAGGCGGGCCTTTTTCAACAGGTTCCGCACGCTCCATGGGGCGCCGGACAGCGTTTCGGCCTTGGCGCGAACCTTGTCGGCGACCTCTGCCATGACCTCTGGGCGGCTCTGGTAGAACCCCAGCAGAAACCCGTCGGGATCGGCACGGGACAGGCCCTCTTCGGCAAGGGTGCCGCGCGGGAAATCCCCGGCGTTCATGGTGACGATCACATCGGCATTCCCGGCAATGGCGGCGGCCAGCACATGCAGGTCGTTGGGATCAGGCAGCCAAAGCCGCGCCTCTAGCGAAGGCTTGCATGTCACCTCGGCGGCAGGCCACGCGGCGCGGGTCAGCGCGATTTCTCCGCGTGCCTGTTCCTCGCCGCCGGGGCCGATCTTGCGGGCGGCGCGGGCCCATTCTTCGAGGATACGGGCGGACCAGAGCGGTGTGTAAAACCCCGCCCGCGCCGCCCCCAGCAGCACCTCGCGCATAACCGTCGGGTACAGAACGCAGGTGTCCAGCAGAACCTTCACAGGCGAAAGACCAGAGCCTTGAGGTAGCCTGACTCGGCCAGTTGCGGCAACAGGGGGTGATCCGGCCCGGCATACCCGGTGTGTATCAGTTGCGCCCGTCGTCCAGAACGCCCGATGCCACGCAGGCAAGCCCCCGTGAAGGCGTTCAGGTCCGCGGCATGAGAACAAGAGCAGAGCGCAAGGAAGCCATCGGTCTGCACCAGCGGCGCGGCAAGCCGTGCGACACGTTCATAGGCGCGCAATCCCTTTTCCAACGCGGGTTTGTTGGGCGCAAAGGCAGGCGGGTCGCAAACCACTAGATCGAAGGCCGCGTTTTCCGTCGCAAGCGCATCCAGCGTGTCAAAAGCGTCGCCTTGGCGCGTGGCAAAACGTTCCGCGGCGCCCATGCGCGCGGCACCTTCTTCGGCCAGGGTCAGTGCGGGAGCCGAACCATCGACCGCCAGCGCGTTGGAGGCCCCTCCGGCCAAGGCCGCCAGGGCAAAGCCGCCGACATGGGAAAACACGTCCAGAACCGAGCGGTCTTTGGCCAGCCGGGCGACAAACCCGTGGTTATCCCGTTGGTCAAAGAACAGCCCGGTTTTCTGGCCCCCGGTCAGGTCCGCCATGTAGGTGGCACCGTTCATGACAACGGGCAGCGCCCCTTCGGGTGCCGCGCCGCGCAGGACGGCATCTACATCGTCCAGCCCCTCCAGCGCGCGCCCGCGCCCGCCGGCGTTCTTCAGCACATTGGCAACGCCTGTCACATCGACAAGAGCCTGTGTCAGAAGGTCCAGATGCGCCTCGGCCCATGCGGCATTGGGTTGAACCACGCAGGTGTCGCCAAACCGGTCGATCACCAGCCCGGGCAGTCCATCACCCTCGGCGTGAACCAGCCGATAAAACGGCGCATCATAGACGGCCTCGCGCAGCGAAAGCGCCTTGCGCAGACGTTTGGTGAACCATGCTCCGTCGATCCGGGCATCGGCGTCACGGTCCAGCACCCGGGCCACGATCCGCGATCCGGGGTTCACCGCGACGGTCGCCAGCGGTTTGCGTTCGCCATCTTCCAGCGTCGCGATGCTGCCGGGGGCCAGCCCCTTGGTCCGCCGGTCGAGAACCAGTTCATTGTCAAAGACCCACGGCGCACCACGCCGGATAGCGCGGGCGTTCGCCTTGGGTTTCATGCGCAGTACGGCGCGGGCCGTTGGGGTATTGGAATCCATCATGGGTTTCGCTTAGCTGGAAAACACGGAGTGCGGAAGCGTCCCCACATAGCCGCAGCAGCGGGCCGCCACAATCGGGCCTTTACCGTTAGCGCTAACTATCGTATGCAACGCGCAACCGCATGGAACGGCCAAAGCCAGGCCATAGCCGATCCCGAAGGGAGACACGAATGCCGCTTGACGCCACGATCGCCCGAGTCACTGCCCGTATCGAAGCCCGCTCTGAAACATTGCGTGCCACCTATCTGGACCGGATGCGTCGCGCCGCAGAAGAAGGTCCCCGGCGGGCGCATCTAACCTGCGGAAATCAGGCCCATGCCTATGCTGCCATGGGCGCGGACAAGGGGGCGCTTGCCGAAGGGCGCGCGCCGAACCTTGGCATTGTCACCGCTTACAATGACATGCTGTCCGCCCACCAGCCGTTCGAAACCTACCCCGAGGTGATCCGTCGTGCAGCCCGCGCCGCTGGCGGCACCGCGCAGGTGGCCGGTGGCGTGCCCGCCATGTGTGACGGCGTGACCCAGGGCCAGGTCGGCATGGAATTGTCGCTGTTTTCACGCGATGTGATCGCGCTGGCCGCCGGTGTGGCGCTGTCGCACAATACCTTCGACGCGGCGGTCTATCTGGGCGTCTGCGACAAGATCGTGCCGGGGCTGGTTATCGCGGCAGCCACCTTTGGGTATTTGCCGGGCCTGTTCATTCCCGCCGGTCCCATGACCAGCGGTCTGCCCAATGACCAGAAAGCCAAGGTACGTCAGCAATTCGCCACCGGCGAAGTCGGGCGCGACAAGCTGATGGAGGCCGAGATGGCCTCGTACCACGGGCCGGGCACCTGTACCTTCTACGGCACCGCCAATTCCAACCAGATGCTGATGGAGTTCATGGGCCTGCACCTGCCGGGCACCAGCTTTATCAACCCGGGCACTCCGCTGCGCGAAGCACTGACCGCCGAAGCGGCAAAACATGCGTTGTCGATCACCCAACTGGGCAATGCCTATCGTCCTGTCTGCGACGTTCTGGACGCCAAGGCTTTTGTGAACGGGATCGTCGGCCTGATGGCGACGGGCGGCTCTACCAACCTCGTGCTGCACCTGCCTGCCATGGCCCGCGCCGCCGGTGTCGTGCTGGAACTGGAAGATTTCGACGAGATCAGTTCGGTCACGCCGCTGATGGCCAAGGTGTATCCAAACGGCCTTGCGGATGTGAACCATTTCCACGCGGCGGGCGGGCTGCAATACATGATCGGGGATCTGCTGGATGCGGGCCTTCTGCATGACGAGGTAAAGACCGTCGCTGGCGATGGTCTGTCACTTTACACCCGCGAACCGGTTTTGACAGACGGCGAAGTCACCTATCGCGACGGTCCGCGTGAAAGCCAGAATGACAAGATCCTGCGTCCCGCGCGCGATCCCTTTCAGTCGACCGGCGGCTTGAAACAGCTCTACGGCAACCTTGGCCACGGCATGATCAAGGTTTCCGCTGTCGCCCCCGAACGCCATGTGATCGAGGCACCGGCGCGGATTTTCCACGATCAGGAAAGCGTAAAGACCGCCTTCAAGGCGGGCGAGTTCACCTCGGACACCGTTGTTGTGGTGCGTTTTCAGGGGCCGAAGTCCAACGGGATGCCAGAGCTGCACGGTTTGCTGCCGACGCTGGCGGTCCTTCAGGATCGCGGTCTAAAGGTGGCGCTGGTCACCGATGGGCGCATGTCCGGTGCCTCGGGCAAGGTGCCCGCCGCGATCCATATTTCACCCGAGGCGGCGAACGGTGGGCCGCTGGCGCGCCTGCGCGATGGTGACGTGGTGCGCGTGGATGCGGTCAACGGTACGATTGAAACCCTTGCGGCGGATTTCGACAGCCGTGATCCCGTCACTGCCGACCTGACCGGGAACGGCCACGGCGTCGGGCGCGAACTGTTCGAAGCCTTCCGCCAGAATGTCGGCCTTGCCTCCAACGGTGCCGCCGTGGTGGTGTGACGCCGATTCTGCCCCGAGCAAAACTTACGATCTATACAAAGCGAGACCCCATCCATGACTCCCCAGGACGCCAGCACAAGCAACGAGGCGCTCTGCCGCCTTGCCCCCGTCATTCCGGTTCTGGTGGTCGATGACGTCGCCCATGCCCGCCCTCTGGCCGAGGCGCTGGTTGCCGGTGGTCTACCGGTTCTCGAAGTGACCCTGCGCACGCCTGTTGCACTGGACGTGATCCGCGAGATGGCCAAGGTCGACGGTGGGGTTGTGGGTGCCGGCACCTTGCTGACCCCGGCGGATGTCGAGGCCGCCGTGGCAGCCGGTGCGAAATTCGGTGTTTCGCCCGGAGCAACCGATAAACTGCTGGACGCTTGCGAGGCCGCAGACCTGCCACTGCTGCCGGGGGCTGCGACCTCCTCCGAGGCGATGCGCCTGCTGGAACGCGGCTATACCGTGCAGAAATTCTTTCCCGCCGAGGCCAATGGCGGTGTGCCCGCGTTGAAATCCATTGGTGCACCGATTCCGCAGGTCCGCTTCTGCCCCACAGGCGGCGTCAGCCCCCATAACGCGCCCGACTATCTTGCGCTGTCGAACACGCTCTGTGTCGGCGGCAGCTGGGTTGCCCCCAAAGACGCGGTACTGGCAGGCGATTGGGCCCGGATCGAGGAGCTGGCCCGCGCTGCGGCCGCCCTGCCCCGGACCTGAAACCCCGCCACGTTTCCCCGCTCCGGACTTCCGCGGGCGGGGAAATTCAGTTGAGGTTCGTGTTCCGTGGCCGCGATTTCCACCCGCCGCGCCGACGTGGGGCCTGCGCCTTTTCAAGACCTTCCCGAAGCACCTCGGTCATCGGATGCGTCTTACCTTCGCCATAGCGGGACAAAAGCGCCCCCAACATAACCTGCATGTCCTCGCCATCGGGGGCCGACAAGGCCCAGTCCAGAAAGATCGAACGGCATTCCCCGATCGTCAGTTCCGGCATGTCATAGGCGTCGGCAATCAAGCCCTTCGGGTCCATCGGATCACCGTGTTTCATGTCTCTTCCTCCGGTTCGGGCAATACCTTGTCGATGATCGCCTCAGCGCGCCCGGCCTGCGCTTCCAGTTGCGACCGCAACGTGTCCATGCACGCCGCACCGATCAGCCTCAACAGGAAACCACAGCCCCCCGAACCCAGTTTTTCCGGATCCAGCGCCTCTTCGCTGACCAGTCGGGCACCGATCTGCAAGGTCCAAAACAGCTCGTAGGCTTCGATCAATGCCTTGCGGTCGTCTTCGGCCAGCCAATCCGCCAAACGCAGGGCGCGCGGCGTTTCGCGAACGGGCCGGCCTGCCATCAACGCGCACATCTGGGCAAACAGTTCGATATCCTGCAATCGCCCCGGGCCGATCTTGGCGTCCAAAGGCCCTGCTGGTGCCTTGGCCGCCGCGATGCGGGCGCGCATCTTGGCCACAGCTTGCAAGACCTCGGACCGGTCACCGGGCGTGCCGATGACCTCGCGGCGCAATGCCTCGACATCCGCGGCCAGATCGCCGGGACCCGCCACGACGCGGGCGCGCGTCAGCGCCAAGTGTTCCCAGACCCACGCTTCGTCGCGCTGGTAGCTTTGGAAAGAAGCCCAGGACGTCGCCACCGGCCCCTGATTGCCCGACGGACGCAGCCGCATGTCGATTTCATAAAGCCGCCCCTGCGCCATCGGTGCGCTCATCGCGGTGATCAAGGCCTGAGTCAGGCGGGCGTAGTATGTGCGGCTGGCCAAGGGTTTGCGTCCCTCCGAGGCCTCGACGCCTTCGGCATCGTAAATCACGATCACGTCCAGATCCGACCGGGCATGTTGTCGGCGCGACCCCAGAGACCCCATGCCCAGAACGACCGCACCACGGCCCGGAGGCGGGCCGTGTTTCTCAGCGAACATGGTCTGGACCTGTGGAAAGACCGCCGCAAGCGCCGCCCCGGCAAGGTCCGCATAGGCCTTGCCTGCCTCTTCGGGGCCCATCAGCCCGCGCAGCAGGTGAACCCCTATGCGAAAATGCCAGTCTTTCGCCCATCGGCGGGCCGCGTCCAGCTTGTGTTCGTAATCCCCGGCCCGTTCCAATTGATCCATCAACGACAGCCGCAGCGCATCTGCACCGGGCCACGCGCTAAAGAAATCCCCGGCGATCACTGCGTCAAAAACGCTCGCGTTGCGCGAGAGGTAGCGGGCCAGATCAGGCGAGGTGCCAACGATGTCGACCAGCAGATCGATCAACTGGTGATTGGCCTCGAATAGGGAAAACAGCTGCACCCCCGCAGGCAGCCCCGCAAGGAAACTGTCAAACGCCATCAGCGCTTCGTCAGGGCGATCGGTTTCGCTCAGTCGTCGCAGGATTTCGGGCTGGAGCCTCTCGAAGATCGTGACCGCACGTTCCGACCGCAAACACGGGTAGTTGACCCAGCGCGCGGGCAACTGACTGTTGGCAAAAATTTCCGGGATCTGAGGCGAAGCGCCTGCACCGGGAGCAAAGAACCCTTCGGTCAGTTCGTGGACTTCGGTCAGGCGGGCCACCAGATCCGCTTCAAGCGCATTCAACTCGGACCCCATGAGGCAAGCCAGCCGCTGCATCCCTTCGGGCGATTTCGGAAGGTCGTGTGTCTGGGCGTCGCCGATCATCTGGATGCGATGTTCCACCTCGCGGTGTGCGCGGTAATGATCTGACAGTGTTTCGGCCGCTTCGGTCGGAATCCAGCCTTTTTCCGCCAGCCGATGCAGCCCTTCGACCGTGCCGCGCACGCGCAGTTCCGGGTCGCGCCCGCCGGCAATCAACTGACGCGTCTGGGTAAAGAATTCGATCTCGCGGATACCGCCACGTCCCAGTTTCATATTATGTCCCGGCAAGGCGACCTTGCCGTGAAAGCCTTTGTGTTCGCGGATCCTGAGGCGCATGTCATGGGCGTCCTGAATGGCCGCGAAATCAAGGTGCTTGCGCCAGACGAATGGCGTCAGCGTCTTGAGGAAACGTGCCCCGGCATCCAGATCGCCCGCCGCCGGGCGCGCCTTGATATAGGCTGCCCGCTCCCATGTTCGGCCAACGCTTTCGTAATAGCGTTCCGCCGCCTCCATCGCCATACAGACCGGTGTGACCGCCGGGTCCGGGCGCAGCCGCAGATCGGTGCGGAACACATAGCCTTCGCCTGTCAGGTCGTTCAGCGTCGCCGCCATCTTGCGCGTGGCCCGCACCAGCGAGGCGCGCGCCTCGTGGTAATCGGACGGGTCATAGCGCGTTTCATCAAACAGGCAGATCAGGTCGATATCCGAGGAGTAGTTCAACTCCCCCGCCCCCATCTTGCCCATGGCCAAGGCAACCATGCCTCCGGCTGTGGCAATATCGTCCTCGGTCGCGCCGGGCAGCTTGCCGCGGGACACTTCGGGCGTGATGGCCGCGCGCAGGGCCAGCGAGACAGACAAGTCGGCAAAATCGCTGAGTGTGCCGGTGACTTGCTCCAACGGCCATGCCCCGGCCAGATCGCAAAGGGCGCTTAACAGGGCGATCCGGCGCTTGGCCTGTCGCAGTGCCGCGCCGATCTCGGTGGGCGAATGCTGTTCAAGGCTTTCATAAACCGATGAAATCGCGGCTTCCGGATCATCGACGGCGGTTTCCAGCCAACCGCCCTCGCGCAACAACAGCCCGCGCAAATAGGGGCTGGATCCGCCCGTGCCTTCGATCAGTTGGGCGGTTTGGCCGGTGGCCCATGGGCAGGCGTCCAGTGCCTCGCGTCCCCGATCGGGTTCAAAGGCATGCGGCAGTCGGGTGGTGCGGTCTTCCAGCGTCATGACGGCAGATGGCCACCATTCGCGGGCAAGCGCAACTCTCTTGCGGCCGGTGCGACATTGGCCCAGTTTGCCGCGCAGAGTTATGGGGAACAGAGATGAGCAAAAGCCTGAAACGTGTCCGCACCGCGCTGGAAGAAGCGGGCCAGTCCTCCGAGATCCGCGAAGTCGGACAGGCCCGGACCGCTCAAGAGGCCGCTGACAGCGTCGGTTGCACACTGGACCAGATTGCCAAATCCATCATCTTTCGTGCGGAAACCAGCGGTGAGGCGGTGCTCTTCCTGACCGCTGGCGGCAATCAGGTCTGCTCCGACAAAGCCACCCGATTGGCGGGCGAACCTTTGGGCAAGGCAGATGCGGCGCTGATCCGGGAGCAGACCGGTTTCGCCATCGGAGGCGTTGCCCCCGTCGGTCATCTGAATCCGATCCGGGCGTGGATCGACCCGCGCCTGTTGGAATTTTCCGAAGTCTGGGCCGCTGCCGGAACGCCGCGCCATGTCTTTCCCATCGATCCCAGGGCCCTGCCGGCCCTGACGGGCGCTGTGGTGGATGATTTCACGAGGTAGACGGCGATTCTGGGAGCCGGGGGCGAAGACCCCTCATTTCAACCGAAATTCGCAACCGAATATGCCGGAAAGTAAAAGGCGCGCCCAAAGAGGGGTCGCGCCTTTTATATTATTATCAGTGGCTTGCCGATCGATCACAGTGTAAATGTAAAAAACATTCACATCGACACTTGAAAGACCCCTTCTGTCTTCCGATCTACTTCAATGTGAAAGGCATTCACATAAACATTCAAACGGAGAGAGACATGACCACCGCCGCTTACACATCCACGCTTCCTGCCAATGCTGGCTGGTTCGCGCGGGCCGAGGCTTGGCTGGATCACAAAGGCAAAGGCGCCTGGATCGCGGCCATGGTTCTTGGGTTCATCTTCTTCTGGCCTGTTGGGCTGGCCCTTCTCGCCTATATGATCTGGAGCAAACGTATGTTCAGCAAATCCTGCCGCACCGGCCGTAACCACGAAGGCCGAAAGGCTGCCTGGGCCGCTATGAAACCTTCGGGCAACCGCGCCTTTGACGCGTACAAGGCTGACACGCTGCGCCGCCTTGAGGCCGAACAGGACGCCTTTGAGCAGTTCCTCGAGCGCCTGCGCGAAGCAAAGGATAAATCGGAATTCGACCAGTTCATGGACGAACGCGAACGCCGCGCACGGACCGAGGCCGACGAAACCGAAAACGCCTGATGACGACGGGCGCCCCTGTTCCGGGGGCGCCTTCCCCCTTTTCTGCCAGGAGCAATAAATGTATTCCGAGACAATGTCCCACCTGCCCGATCCAGACCGACAGGCCGCTTTTTATGACGGCGTGACGATCAAGCGCGGCGTCGCATGGGTGCTGGACACGTTGCTGATTTCCCTGATTACCCTGCCGATTGCCATATTTTCGATTGTGGGGTTGTTCATGATCCCGCTTTTGTTCCTTGTGATCGGGTTTCTTTATCGCTGGATGACGATAGCGGGCCGTTCTGCGACGCCCGGGATGCGCTTTATGAACATCGAGTTCCGTAACGCCTGGGGCGAACGGTTCGACGGCGGTCAGGCTTTTCTTCACACGCTGGGTTACACCCTGATTGCGACCACCGTGATTCTTCAACTGGCCTCTATCGTGTTGATGTTTCTAAGCGAACGCGGACAGGGCCTGCATGACATGGTTCTGGGGACGGTAGCGCTCAACCGTCGCGCATGAGGCAACAGAGGCCTTGAAACGGACGGATTTGTTCCTGCCTCGCGGCTTGTTTACGCTGTTATCGGAAAGGCTCCGCCATTGCGGGGCCTCCTGCCTTTGGGGGGCTTGGCGCGCGGCAGGATCGTTGTTACCGTTTCGTTAAATTGCCGAAAGGTTTCGTCCTGATGCGTCACGCGCTGCCGCTTGCACCTCAGTTTTATGTCACCGCCCCCCAGCCCTGCCCCTATCTGGCAGACCGGATGGAACGGAAGCTGTTTACCGCCCTTCAGGGCGACTCGGCGCAAAAGCTGAACGACTCTCTGTCCAAGCAAGGGTTCCGTCGGTCGCAGAACGTGTTGTACCGCCCCTCTTGTGCCGATTGCGCGGCTTGTCTGTCGGCGCGGATCGACGTGAGGCGGTTCGAACCTTCGAGAAACCAGCGCAAGGTGATGAACCGCAACGCGAATCTGGAACGGCGCGCGACCAGCCCTTGGGCCACCGAAGAGCAGTACGATCTGTTCCGCCGCTATCTGGATGCCCGCCACGCTGATGGCGGCATGGCCGATATGGATGTTTTCGAATTCGCGGCCATGATCGAAGAAACACCGATCCGCAGCCGCGTGATCGAATACTTTGATCGCGAGAGCGACCGGCTTGTCGCCACATGTCTGACCGACATGCTGGATGACGGGCTGTCCATGGTCTATTCTTTCTACGAACCAGACATGCCACGGCAGTCCCTTGGGAAATGGATGGTTCTCGACCACATCCAGATCGCGAAAGAGGCTGGCTTGCCCTATGTCTACCTTGGCTATTGGGTGCCCGGCAGCGACAAGATGGGCTACAAGGCGCAATTCAACGCGCTGGAGATCTATCGTCGGGGTAAATGGGAACGGCTTGAGAATGCCGATGATTTTTCGGCCGAAATGCACCCGTTGTCGACCGATCCCATTGCCGAACAGGTCGCCAATATTTCCTTTCCCGACACCCGCGCCTGACCAGACAGACCGGAGGTGACAACGGACTGAACCAAGCGCTGCACCGCTAGGGTTGTGTGTCCCTAAATTCGACTGACCTGATGGGTTGAAATAATCCGTCGGGCCAATACCTTTGTTCTCGGTGCAACACCTTGGGATTACGTCGAGAAGTGGTGGTTGCCGAATCCACTATATCGTTCCAACTGCTAATTTGACCATGTGGTCAAAATACAACCTGAGCAGGAGCGATCCGATCATGAAATCTGCACAAGACTATCTGGCGGAAGTCATCGCCGACGCGGACAGCATGGCCGTAGAGGATCGGATCACCTACCTCCGGGATATCGTGGTGCCCCTGATCGAATATCTTGGCTACGCCTTGGCCCATACGCCTAAGGACTCGGTGGCTTCTTCCACCTTTGTCCTTGCGACCGATGTCGAAAAACGACTGCTGAAGCTGGAACAAGCGGTCTTTGAAACCAACGATTCATAAGAAAACGCCCCACTGATGCGGGGCGTTTTTGTTTTGTCTACCGGTGTCCCGGGCCTTAGTGGCCAAGGATATCCGGCACGATGGTCACGATTCCCGGGAACAGCGCAAGGATCGCTAGACCGACCACCTGGATCAGCACAAAGGGGATCACGCCACGGTAAATGTGACCGGTGGTAACTTCTTTCGGTGCCACGCCACGCAGGTAGAACAGCGCAAAACCGAAGGGCGGTGTCAGGAACGATGTCTGCAAGTTGACCGCGATCATGATCGTCACCCATTTCGGATCGAAATGTGCGCCATAGATCACCGGTCCCACGATCGGCACCACGATGTAGATGATCTCGAGGAAATCCAGCACGAAGCCAAGGATGAACAGGATGATCATCACGATGATGAAGGCCGTCCGCGGATCGTCAAAGCTGCGCAGGAAGTCCTGAATGTAGTGTTCGCCACCGAAAGAGATCACCACAAGGTTCAACAGCTGCGAGGCGATCAGGATGGTAAAGACCATCGAGGTCACCTTGGCTGTTTCCCGCACCGCGGGGCTCAGGACACCGGACCGATACAGCACCCAGCAGCTGAACAGCAGGCCGAACAGCGCGTAAAGCCAGCAGGCATAGGCAAAGAAGAAGGCCACCCATGTCTCGAAGCTGACAACCTCGGTGTTGATCCGAAGGTCGAAGTTGATCCCCGTCAGGATCATCAGGACGACGGCAAGCGTCGACCAGATGATGATTTTAGGTGATTTATCCTCGTCCCCCAGTTTGCGGTAAGCTGCCAGCATGATGGCCCCTGCCGCCCCAAGCGCCGCGGCGGGTGTCGGGTTGGTGATGCCGCCAAGGATCGACCCAAGAACCGCGACGATTAGAACCAGCGGCGGGAAGACCACGCGCAACAGTTCGTTCTTGGACAACAGCCCCATCGCGTAGACACAGCCATAGATCGTGATCGCCCAAGGCAGCGCCATCAGCAGAACGGTCACCATGGACGAGGTCGTCGGCGACAGCAGGAAGATGTCGACCAGCAGACCCAGCACCAGACCGGCCGCCCCAATTTGAAGCGGACGCGGGTTGGACGAAGGCGAAACGCCCCGTGCCACCGCAAGGATCAGGCCAAAGATCACAGCCAAAGTCGCGATGCCGGTGCCCACGGGGGCTGCGTTTTCGATCTTGGCTGCGCGGCGTTCGGCGATCTCTTCCGGTGTCAGACGGGTGCTGGATTGAGCACCGCCCGATGCGTCGATCTCGGCCTGTTCGGCCACGGCCTTATCCCAGGCTGCCTGACCGTGCAGGTCAATCATCGAAGCCTTACACTGGTCCGAGACATTGGTCCGCAGGCTTGCCGCCTCACCGGTGTCCGAGAACGTGTCGACCTGGGTCGATTGCGAGCCGACCAGCCCGACCTGCCCCAGAACGATCGTGCCAACCACCAGAAGGACCGGCACGCCGACGAACCAGGTAAAGGCCTCGCCCCGGGTCACGGGTTCGCCGGTGGAATCCCCCATCTCGACGGCAGGCGCCTTGGAGGGGTTCAGCATGGCAAATCCAAAGGCATAAGCCGCATAGAGACCGGCAAGCATGATGCCGGGCAACAAAGCGGCCTGGAACAGCGTACCCACCGAGACCACCGCAGGGCTGCCCAGATAGGTCAGCGCGTCGGTACAGCCCGCAAGCTGCGCCCGAGACTCCTGTGCCGCCGAATAGAGATCGCCCGCCAGAGTGCCCAGCAGAACGATCACGATCGAAGGCGGGATGATCTGCCCAAGCGTCCCCGAGGCCGCGATCACACCCGTGGCCAGTTCCGGCGCATAGTTGTTGCGCAGCATTGTCGGCAAGGCCAGAAGGCCCATGGTCACCACGGTTGCGCCCACGATCCCCGTCGATGCAGCAAGAAACGCACCCACGACCACGATCGACACGGCCAGACCGCCCGGCAGCGGGCCAAAGACGCGCGCCATGGTGGTCAGCAGGTCGTTTGCGATCTTCGAGCGTTCCAGCACGATGCCCATGAGGACGAACATCAGCACGGCCAGCAGGGTTTCGATGGATTGCCCCGCGATCACACGTTCGTTGATGCGGTTGGTGATGCCTGCAACCACGCGCTTGAGCGCGCCTTCATAGTCGCCGGCCGGGAAGATCGAGTCCGTCGCGATCCTTGGCAGATCGGGATAGCGGAAAATCGAGATCCCCTTTTCCGGGACGCCCGAGGCCACAAGAGCCGCATAGGCGTCCGATGAGGTGTCGATGGCCTGGTGAACCAGGATGCCGGCACTGTCCAGAGCGGCGATGATCCCGAAGGAAATCACCCCGGCGCCACCGATGGCAAAGGCCACCGGAAAGCCCGACAGGATGGCCGAAAAAAGCGCGAGAAAGACGATGATCAGGCCGATCTCGACGCCGTCCAATCCGAATAGCATTGTCTTGCTGCCCCTTTAGAATTCGGCGTGATCGTAGGGCTCTTCGCCCGCCTCGATCACGTCCTTGTCGAGATATTTGCCTTCGCTCTCGGGTCCTTCGCGCCATTCCAGGAAGGAACGGTAGAAGAAGGCCCAGGCGTGGATGAAGATCATGCCCACCATGATGATCATCAGGATCTTGAACAGGAAGTAGCCGTTGAACCCGTTCGGCGAAAAGCCGATTGTCTCGACGTTCCAGCGCAGCGCGCGGGCCTTCGCCTCAAGCCGGTTCAGCGGGTCGGTCGCATTCACTGGGGGCACGATCAGCGACCGCCACATGAAGGACCACGAATACATCCAGATCAGAACCGCCATCGGCAGCATGAAGAACAGCGACCCGAACATGTCGATGACACGTTTGGCCCGATGCGACACAGCGGCATAAACAAGATCGACCCGCACGTGACCGCCCTGCACGAAGGTGTAGGTCAGGCACAGCGCCACCACCATCGCGTTATAAAGCTTCAGCTCTTCGGCGTACCACGAGATGTCGAATTGCAGCGGCACGCCAAAACCAAAGACGATGTCCGGCCGGGTAAAGATCCGCTGCATGAAAACGATGATGACCTGCTGAATGACCATCAGCAGACCGGCCCAGGCCGCGAACCGGCCCACGGTATTTGCAAAACCTTCCAGCACCCGCACCACGCCCCAGAGAAAGGCATTCTTCCACAGGCCGACAGCGAAGATCAGCAGGAAGACCATGAATGCGATGAAGAAGAATTCGACCGAGGCACCGTAGTAGACGAAGCGCATCAGCGCCTGCTTGTCTTCCAAGGTTTCCAGACCACCGGTCCAGCTCAGCCACGACTGCGGATGTAGAACCGCATAGCCGAAATTGTAGAACGCCAGCCCGAGGTGTTGAAGGATCCATGCGATCCCGTCCCCCAGTGCGGCCATGATCTGCCCAAAGCCGGCAGATTCGCTCTGTTCCATGATGTCCCCCTGCTCCCCAGGTCGGCCCAACGCGGAGGCTTGCGCCGCGGGATACGCCGAAAGAGGCCCCTGCACCTTGCGCAGGGACCCCGGTTTTCAAGTTTTGTGGATCAGCCGCCCAGCACGCGGTTCCGCTGCTGCACGTAGAAGCCGTCCGACTGGTTGATCCACTCCGACGAGGAGAACAGCGAGGCTTCAAAGCTTTCGCGGATGCGAGCGTAGAGTTCGTCGCTCATGTTCTCGTCCTTGACCTTCTTCGAGGCCGCACCGAAGGCATCCCAAACGTCATCGGGGAATTGCAGGACCTTGACGCCCTGTGCCTTAAGACGCTCCAGCGCCGCACCGTTGTTGGCCAGCGTTTCCGACAGCTGAAGATGCGTGGTTGCCATCGAGGCATAGCGCAGGATTGCCTGCTGCTGCGGGGTCAGGTCGTTCCAGACGTCAAGGTTGACGTTGGCCGCCAGCGCCGAACCCGGCTCGTGGAAGCCCGCTGCGTAGTAGACCTTCGCCACTTCCTGGAAGCCGGCGCGCTCGTCGGCCATCGGGCCGACCCACTCCAGACCGTCGAGGGCACCCGAGGACAGCGCCTGATACAGTTCGCCGCCGGGGATGTTCTGAACCGATGCGCCCAGTTCGCCTAGCACCTTGCCGCCAAGACCCGGCATACGGAACTTGAGACCGTTGAAGTCATCGGCCGAGGTGATTTCCTTGCGGAACCAGCCACCGGACTGCGAACCGGAGTTGCCGGCGATCAAGCCCTTCATGTTGAAGATCAGGCCCAGTTCGTCGTGCAGCTCTTCGCCGCCGTCGTTGTAGTACCAGTTGGTGATTTCCTGAGCGGTGCCACCGAAGGGAACCGCGGTGTAGAACGCATAGCCCGGGTGGTTGTTGATGAAGTAGTAGTCCGCCGAGTGATACATGTCGGCCTGACCGGACGACACGGCGTCAAACACTTCCAGCGCACCCACCAGTTCGCCCGGCGCTTTCTTGTCGATGGTCAGCATGCCATCGGACATTTCGCCAACCATTTTCTCAAGGTAGCTGGCGGCATCATCCAGAACGGCAAAGCCGCGCGGCCACGAGGTGACCATGGTCAGGGTCCGCTTGCCCTGCGCATAGGCCGGTGCGGCCAGCGTCGAGGCGGCAGCGGCAGCGCCGGCACCCAGTGTCGAGTTGCGAAGGAAAGAACGACGATCCATGTAAATCCTCCCAGATTTTGTCTGTGCGCAAGGCTCCCCACCTCGCGCGGATCGGGTTGAGTGCCCGAACACTAGGAGGTCGATTCCGAGTTGAAAATACCCAGTGCTACGGAGATGGGCGGGATTTTTGACCTTCCGGACGGTTTTTGAGCGCTTCGCGAACGCGCTTTCCCGGGCGTCACGCACAGTTGACGCATCGGCGGGGCTTTCCCCGGTGCGCCTGTTTGTGGTTTCCTGACGCCCATGTTCGCGCGGTTTCGCATCACCTACGGGCAGAAACTGTTTCTGCTGGCCAGCGTGCCGCTGGTTCTGGCGGTTTCGGCCATCGCGCTGTTGGTGGCCAATCAGGCACGTAGCCTTGCCGAGCGCGAAATCCGGGGGCTGGAAACCCAACTGCTTGAGGCCAAGAAGCGCGAGTTGCGCAATTACGTCACTCAGGCCCGCAACGGATTCTATTTCGTCTATGGTTCTGCCGCGCCGGATGACGAGGATGCAAAACAGCAGATCCTCCAGATCCTCGCCGCGATGATCTATGGCGAAGAAGGTTTCTTCTTTGTCTATGATTACGACGGCAAGAACCTTGTCTCGCCTCGTCAGACGGACCTGATCAATCACGATCATCTGGACCTGACCGACAGCGAAGGCACCTATGTCATTCGCGAATACATCGAAACCGCCCGGCAAGGCGCGGGTTATGTCGAACACCTCTGGCCGAAACCATCGACCGGCGAAGAGGCGCGGATGGTGACATATGTTCTTGGGTTGCAAAGCTGGCGTTGGGCCATCGGCACCGGTGTGTTCATCGACGATGTGCTGGCAACGGTCGCGGCCTCAAGGGCCGAGGTCGAGGCGCGTGTTCAGCGCAACTTTATCTACATCGGTGCAATCACCCTCGGGGCGCTCTTGATGGTCTTTTTCTCTGGGGTGGTGCTGAACCTGCGGGAAAGGCGTCTTGCGGATGCCAAGCTCAAGGAGCTGACCCAACGCGTTCTGGACGCTCAGGAAGAAGAACGCGGCCGCGTCGCGCGGGAATTGCACGACGGGATCAGCCAGATCCTTGTCGGCGTGAAATACGCGCTGGAAATTGCGCGGCGCCGGGTGGTCGCGGGCGATCCCAAGGCCGAGGAAACCCTCGCCAAAGGGGCTGACAATCTGGGGCAGGCCATCAACGAGGTCCGCCGGATAAGCCGGGACCTTCGACCCGGTGTTCTGGATGATCTTGGTCTTGGTCCTGCGATCAAGGCGCTGGCCGAAGAGTTCCGCCAACGCACCGGCATCGAAACCGAGTTCAACACCGTTGTCTTTCGCAACCGTCTGGACCCCGAGGCCAAGATCGCGCTGTTCCGTATTGCGCAAGAGGCTCTGACCAACATCGAACGCCACGCCGGCGCGACCCATGTTGACATCGACCTGCGCGGCCACCGGGCCGGGGCGACCCTGCGTATTGCCGACAATGGCACCGGCATGCGTGAAACCGGCGGCGCGACCCGCGGGATCGGTCTGCGCAACATGCAGGAACGTATGGAACAGCTGGATGGCACCCTGCGCGTCTTGTCGTCACGCGGCGGCACCGTTATCGAGGCGCAGGTGCCGCTGACGCATCTGTTGCCGCCCGAAGAGGGCGCAATCCCGAAACCGAAAGTCCGCGCATGACCCCTGCCCCCACCCGAGTCGTTGTTGTCGATGATCACCCCATGGTCGCCGAAGGGATCGAAGCGATCCTCGACGGCTATGACGACATCACCGTGATCGCGACCTTGTCGGACGGTCAGACCATGATCGACAGATTGGACGAGTTGTCGCCGGACGTGATCCTGATGGATCTAAACATGCCCGGACTGGGCGGTCTCAGCGCGACCGAGATGATCCTCGAACGCCGCCCGGCCACTCGCGTGCTGATCCTGTCGATGCATGACACGCCCGAATATATCTCGACCGCGCTCAGCCACGGTGCTTGTGGCTATGTCCTCAAGGATGTGCCGACCGAAGAGATCAAGACAGCCATCGACACGGTCATGACGGGGGAACGTTACCTGTGCACCGGTGCCGAAGGCGCGCTGGCCCCCGGCGGGCAGGAGCGCGAACAGTTGACCAACCGCGAACAGATGGTCCTGCTACAACTGGCGCAGGGAAAGTCCAACAAAGAGGTGGCGATTGCGCTGGATATCTCGGTGCGTACGGTCGAAACCCACCGTAAGAACATCCGCCGCAAACTGGGGGTCAGCAGCACCGCCGCCCTGATGCGCTATGCGCTGGAACACGGCGTGTTGCAGGGGACCGGCGCCAACCTGTAATGCGGCGCGCCGGTCCGGCCGTGTGATCGCGCCTCAGAGGTCGACGCCGGTCTTTTCGGTGTCGCACTCGTCCCAGAATTTGTAGACCGTCGCCGGGATCAGCTTGGCCTCGGATGTTGCCGTTTCGGCCAGCGCCGTCCCGCCCTTGGGCACGCCGCCAAGCGCCGCTGCAAGACCCATCAACGCAACCAGCGCCACCGCCTTGCAGATCGTGAAGTCGCGGAAAAATACATTTTTTGTCATGTCGAGACCCTCGTCTCCTATTGCTACGCCTTTAGCATCGCCCAACCTGCCCCTTCGCACAATTCACGTTGCCGCGCGTGATTGTTGCAGAACCGTCAAGGATACCAGTGAACGGCCACCGCGGCGGGAACCGTGCCGGCCCCGGCTGTCTGGCCGCCGCCGCCAAGCGTAAAGGCCAGAAGGATCAGCGCCATCAGAGAGATGGCCTTGAAGCGGGTGAACTCGCGGTTATGTCGGGATCGCAGCATGATGGCCTCCGTTGCGAACTGAACTGTTTGGTTCAGCACTTGCCAGACAATGCCTCATCTCCGCAATCATGGATATGCGCATGGCTGCACAGCATTTCTGCATGGATCGCCCCGATCCGACTCGCGGAAATTTTCGCAAAGCCGCCGACGGCTGCCACGAAATTTGCTTTCTGCCACATCAACGGTTGACGCCCCGTGACTCGCGCCATAGTGTCCCCGCGCGATACAAAGGAGCCTCGGGCATGTCCACGCTAGTGGTAATCGTAGGAACAAGGCGCATGGGCCGGTAACCCGGAAACCCTAAAGGTCCCCATGCGCCCCCGACTGACCCTCGGGGGCTTTTTTGTACGCAAACGTTAAGTGTCGTGAACGGAGAAACAGCGATGACACGTCAGATGACCGGAGCGAAAATGGTGGTTCAGGCCCTCAAGGACCAGGGTGTGGACACGGTATTCGGCTACCCTGGCGGCGCTGTACTACCGATTTACGACGAGGTCTTTCAGCAGAATGACATTCGCCACATCCTTGTTCGCCACGAACAGGGTGCGGTTCACGCCGCCGAAGGGTATGCGCGCTCGACCGGCAAGCCCGGCGTTGTCCTTGTGACCTCGGGGCCCGGTGCGACCAACGCCGTCACCGGCCTGACCGACGCGCTGATGGACTCGATCCCGATTGTCGTCCTCACCGGACAGGTGCCAACCTTCATGATTGGCTCGGACGCCTTTCAGGAGGCAGATACCGTGGGCATCACCCGCCCCTGCACCAAGCACAACTGGCTGGTGAAGGACACTGCGCGGCTGTCTTCGACCATCCACGAGGCGTTCCATGTTGCGACGTCGGGCCGTCCCGGTCCGGTGCTGATCGACATTCCCAAGGACGTCCAATTCGCCAGCGCGCAGTATCAGGGCATCCCCAAGACCGTGACCAGCCATTACCAGCCGCAAGTCAAAGGCGACATGGCGATGATCGAGGCGCTGGTCGAAGAGATCGAAACCGCGGAAAAGCCGATTTTCTACACCGGCGGCGGCGTTATCAACTCTGGCCCCGCAGCCAGCCAGTTGTTGCGCGAACTGGTGGATGCCACCGGTTTTCCGATCACCTCGACGCTGATGGGTCTTGGTGCCTACCCGGCCTCGGGCCGGCAGTGGCTGGGCATGCTCGGGATGCATGGTCTTTACGAGGCCAACCTTGCCATGCATGGCTGCGATCTGCTGATCAACATTGGCGCACGTTTCGATGACCGGATCACCGGTCGGCTTGATGCCTTCAGCCCGAACTCGCACAAGGCGCATATTGATATCGACCCGTCGTCGATCAACAAGGTCATCAAGACCGACACGCCGATCATCGGCGATGTGGGCCATGTGCTGGAAGACGTGCTGAACCTTTGGAAGGCCCGCGGCCGCAAGGTCAACCGCGAGGCGCTGGCCAAGTGGTGGGCGCAGATCGAAGAGTGGAAAAAGGTCGACTGCCTCAAGTTCAAACCTTCCGAAGGTTCGATCAAGCCGCAGCACGCGCTTGCCCGCCTTGAGGCCCTGACCAAGGGCCGAGACCGGTACATCACCACCGAGGTCGGACAGCACCAGATGTGGGCGGCGCAATACCTTGGCTTTGAAGATCCGAACCGCTGGATGACCTCCGGTGGCCTTGGCACCATGGGCTATGGTTTCCCTGCTTCCATCGGCGTGCAGATTGCCCACCCCGAAGCCTTGGTCATCAATGTCGCGGGCGAGGCTTCTTGGCTGATGAACATGCAGGAAATGGGAACCGCGGTTCAGTACCGCCTGCCGGTCAAGCAGTTCATCCTGAACAACGAACGCCTTGGCATGGTGCGTCAGTGGCAGCAGCTTCTGCATGGTGAGCGGTATTCGCACTCCTGGTCCGAGGCGCTGCCCGATTTCGTCAAGCTGGCCGAGGCCTTTGGTGCCAAAGGCATCATCTGCAAGGATCCCGCGGATCTTGACGATGCGATTATGGAAATGCTGGACCATGACGGCCCGGTGATCTTTGATTGCCTCGTTGAAAAGCACGAAAACTGCTTCCCGATGATCCCCTCGGGCGAGCCGCACAACAAGATGCTGCTGGGGGACGCCAAGGCCACCAACGCCATTGCCGGCAAAGGTGCCGTTCTGGTGTGATGCGTCGCCCTGCCCGCCGGATCTGGCGGGAGGGTGAAATAGCCGGAAACGCACGACATTGAAAAAAGGGCACGGTGGCCAGAATGGTCATCGTGCCTTTTTCCTTTGCCCCTGCCGTTGTGACCGTGCAACCGCGCCCATGCGGCTGGACAGGCAAGGCTGCAATGCCGATAGTGCGACGACAGTAATCCAAAAGGGCCAGCGGATTTGGGCCGTGACATCAAGGACATCACCGGTTCGTCAAGCCGGGTTCACTGGCTTGACCGGGCCAAGGGGGCGGGCATCGTCCTTGTTGTCTTTGGTCATGCATGGCTGGGCGCGCAAGCGGCAGGGCTGATCCCGGCGGACCGGCTGTTTTCTGTTGTGGAAAAGCTGATCTACAACTTCCATATGCCGCTTTTCTTCCTGTTGTCCGGTGTCACCTTCGAAGCCTCGGCGCGGCGCAAACCGTTGGTGCGCGGCGCAAGGGACAAGGCGATCCGGCTGCTCTGGCCGCTGTTGCTTTGGACCTATGTCTTTGCCGGTTTCCGCTACCTTGCGGGCGGGGCTGCGAATTCGCCCGAGGCCCTGACGGATCTATTTTCTTGGCCGCTGCCGCCACGCGACCACCTGTGGTTCCTTTGGGCGCTGTTCCTGATCCAGATCGCGGGCTTGCTGATTGCCGTTCCGGGCAAGACCCCCCGCCCAGGTTGGGCATGGCTGGCGCTGGCGCTTTTGGCCATGGCGGTGGTTTCGCTGCCCGGGTTGCCGCTGGGCCCGCTGACCGTGAACGCGGCGCTGCACATGGGTCTCTTCTTTCTGGGTATCTGGCTGGCTCGGGCTGGCAGGTTGCCCTCTGGCCCCTCCACCGCGCTGAAGGCACTGACGGTCTTCGTGGTGGTGCAACTGGTCAGTTTTGCGCTGCCCGAAAGCGTTTGGGCCTTTCAGCTGGTTGCCGCGCTGCTGTCACTGTCCTTCATTCTGTTGATGCCGCCGTGGTCGGGAACCGGGGGGGCGGTTGCACGGCTTCTTGTCCGCTTGGGCCAGTTGTCGATGCCGATCTATCTGGCGCATACACTGTTCACAGCGGCCAGCCGGATTGCACTGTTCAAGGTCACAACAGATCCGGTGATCCACCTTGCGGTCGGTACAGTGGCCGGGTTGGTCGGGCCGGTCCTGCTGTATTTCGCCGTTCGTTCCGTCGCCTCGCCGCGCCTTTTGGGGTTCTGACCTGAACTACGAAGCCGCCGCGCGCAATTGAACCGATTGCAGATGCGTTGCGATGGTCAGCAACAGCGCGTCCCGCCGCACCGGTTTGCTGAGAAAACCGTCCATGCCCACGGCTTCGGCCTCGTCCCGGTCCTTGTCGAAGGCGTTGCCGGTCAGCGCGACGATCGGCCGATGGGCCCAGCCTCGTTGGCGCTGGTGTTCCCGGATCAGGCGTGTCGCCTCCAACCCGTTCATGACCGGCATCGAAATGTCCATCAGAACGATGTCAAAGCATTCAGGGTCATACAACTCTACCGCGCGCAGCCCGTTCTCGGCCAAAACCACGGCGGCGCCCCGCCGTTCCAGCATCTTGCGGGCAACCGCCTGATTGGTCAGGTTGTCCTCGACCACGAGAACCGAAATCCCGTCAAGCCGCATGTCCGCCATGGAAACCTCGGCGTTCTGAGGCACGCCAGCCGCCACTGCAGGTAGCGGCAGATCGACATGAAACTGTGTGCCTTCGCCCATGGTGGATTGCGCGGCGATGCTGCCACCCATGGCATCCACAAGCCTTTTGCTGATGGTCAGGCCCAGCCCCGTGCCTTCGAATTCCTTTTCCCGTCCGGTGTGCACCTGTTCGAAAGGGTCAAAGATCTGCGCCAATCGTTCGGCCGGGATGCCGATCCCGGAGTCGGTAACAGCAAAGCGAATCTCGTTCCCGCGTGCGTGCTTGCGGGACAGATGCAGGCTGACCCGCCCGAGGATTGTGAACTTGATGGCGTTGCCCATGAGGTTCATCAGAACCTGCCGGATGCGCAGCGCATCCCCTTCGACAAGTCGCGGCACGTCGGGGTCAACGGTAATCTGCATTTCCAGCCCCTTTTGCGCCGCAAGCGGTGTCAGCAGATCGCTGACCTCCTCTACCAGCGTGTCCAGTTCAAAGGGGGCCTCTTCGATCTCAAGCCGCCCCGCCTCGACCTTGGAGAAATCGAGGATGTCCGAGATCAACGAGGTCAGAGCAAGCGCCGCACTGCGGATCGTTGCTACGTAATCCGCCTGATCGGCATCCAGATCGGTTTCCGTCAGCAGGTCCGCCATACCAACGATCCCATTCATCGGCGTGCGGATCTCATGGCTCATATTTGCCAGAAAGCTCGACTTGGCCTTGTTGGCCACATCCGCCGCATCCCGTGCCGCACGCAGCGCTGCGTTCTGGTTGCGCAGGTCGGTGATGTCGGTATGGACCAGAACATGCCCACCCGAAGGGCGCGGCGTGGCTTGCAGGTAGAAACTGCGCCCGCTGTCCGGGATGCGAATTGTCACTTTTTCACCCGACGACACCAGTTCTTCGATCTCGCGGTGCACTTCGGGGTCGTCTACGGCCTTCCCGTTTTCAACAAGGAACTGAAGATGATCTCGGAACGCCATCCCCTCGGGGATGTCTGCCGGTGACAGGCCCATCAGGCGAAGATAGGCGGGATTGACCTGCAAGATGCGGTTTTCATGGTCATCCAGCCGCGTCCCGCTGGTCACGACCAGGCCCTCGCCCATCCCCTCGACGATTTCGGTCAAAAGGCGGTTGGTTTCCGTCAGTTCCGCGGCCTTGGACACAAGGCTTTGCTCCAGCGCGGCTGTCCTGCGGTTAAGCCCTGCAATCAGGGTATCCGCCACCTCGGCCTTTTGCAGCACATCGCTGATATTCATGGTGATCCCGTGGTATCCCGCAAAAGCCCCCTGTTCATCTCTCAGCGGCACGGCGGTATCCATCAGAACGGCACGGCGGCCATTCACCATCACCCGTTCATAGCTGAGACTCCGAATTTCCTCATGGGCGCGCATCGCGTTCAGCAAACGGTCCAGACCGGCCTCATCCCCATCCGGCGCGCTGGACCCAAGGATGCGCAGCCCGATCAGCTGATCGCTGGTCATTTGCAGGCCGGAATGTTGGATATTGACATAATTAAGCCGAAAGTCGGCGTCCGCCTCCCACGTCCATGCAGGCATGAGATGGATGACGTCCGACCAGATCCTGGCGTCTTTTTCCTTGTCGGACATCGGGGCGGCAGTTCCTCCGAAAATGGGCGGTCGTTATGAGCCCGGAGTATCGCGAAACCGTTGACAGGCCATTAAATGTCGAGATCGAGGGGAATTGCGTTGCTGCGCGCTGGTCAAACAGATTGATCTTGATTAAACCCGTTTGCGGTCCGTCTGTCGGCGGGTCGGCACTCCTCAGAAAGGCTTCGAGATGTCAGCACTCAAGATCAAGAAAGGCTCGAGCAAACACTCCGCCTATAACCTGCGTCCCAACTTCTCGGACGTGCAGGAAACCCATACCATCGCGGTATTGGTAGAGAACGAACCGGGTGTGCTGGCGCGGGTCATCGGGTTGTTTTCTGGCCGGGGCTACAACATCGACAGCCTGACCGTGGCCGAGGTCGATCATGAGGGCCATCTGAGCCGCATTACCATCGTCACCAGCGGCACACCGCAGGTGATCAACCAGATAAAGGCTCAACTGGGCCGGATCGTCAGCGTGCGCGACGTGCATGACCTGACCGTCGAGGGTAAATCCGTTGAGCGTGAGCTGGCGCTGCTGAAAGTGTCCGGGACCGGCGACAAGCGCGTCGAAGCACTGCGCCTTGCGGATATCTTCCGCGCCAATGTCGTGGATTCGACGCTGGAAAGCTTTGTCTTTCAACTGACCGGCACGCCGGACAAAATCGACGCTTTCGCCGATCTGATGCGTCCGCTGGGCCTGATCGAAATTGCGCGTACCGGTGTGGCTGCTTTGGCGCGCGGCGCCTGACCCACCGACAAGACGACACGGCCCCACGATCCGGGGCCGTGAGCCACCCTATTACCCGGCGCGACGGGTTTCGGGAAAATTCACCACATTTCCAGCCACGCTGCTGCCGCGACCGGGACCACGGCTGCGCAGTTCATGCGCTATGGACGGGGCGAAACCCGCGTCGACGCGCCGCAAGTTGCGGGCCCGCCGCACATCGCGCTCTTCGCGCAGATCAAACTGGATCAGGTCGCCCGCATCCAGATTGATACCCTCGTGAACAGTTTGTTCCGCTGCCGTGTAATAGGCGAGGTTTCCGTGATCTTCGCACCAGATCACGGCCTTGCGGTCACTGGCATCCGCCCACAAAACAACGCCAAACATCTGATCCTGCATAAGACACCCGCTGATGATTGTCCGATCAGCGTGAACGAAACCTTACCTGTTCGACAGATTAATTTCCGTGTCGCCTCCTTGATTTTTGTGGCGCAACAGTCCAGTTTTGTCGCCAAAGAGCATCAGGCGTGACGCCGATCAGCATCAACCATGGCCATCTAGCTGGATCAAACGACGAAAATGCTGCATCTGAAGGGCCCTACAGGACAGGATCGGGACACCATGGCCGAGAACCTTGCCACAAAATCGACCAGCAGAAGTCCCAGCCCGGCCGAACTTCGCAGTATGCTTGGTGCGAATTTGAGGCAATTGTCCCAGCGCGCGCCCTCCATCTCGGCCCTGTGCCGGGAGTTGGGGATCAACCGCACACAGTACAACCGCTACCTCGCGGGAGAGAGCTTTCCGCGACCGGACGTGCTCCACCGCATCTGTACCTATTTCAATGTCGATGCACGGATCCTGCTGGAACCAGTGGGGCAGATTTCCGGCGGCGACGTCAGCATCTTCAACAACCCGGCGATCTCGGATTACCTCGGTGGCGCGACACGTCCTGTCTCCGAGGATGACTTTCCCAGCGGCTTTTACCGTTTTGCCCGCCGGAGCTTTCTGGACGAAGGCATGTTTGTGCGCGGGCTGATCTACGTGTTTCGCAACCGCGAGGGCACATTCCTCAAGGGGTTTGAGGCCAAGGAAGCCATGCGCCAGCAGGGATTGCCCACGGATCCCGCCACGCGTGAGTTTCGGGGCGCCGTCATCCCGCAGGAGGACGGCATTGCCGCACTGGTCAGCCGGCGCGGATCAATCACCTCTTCGTTCAATTTTCTGGCGCGGATCCCGTCGTTCGAAAACAACTTCTGGGTTGGCTACGTCACGCGCACGGTCCGCGAAAACGTCGCCGGTCGACGGGTTGAACGACTTGTCTACGAATACCTCGGGCGTGACATGGAGGATGTCCTGCCTGCCGCCCGCAGCGCGGGCTTCTGCGCAGAGGGCGATCTGCTTCCTTATCAACGCAACCTGCTGAAACCGGGCGAGACCTTCGTCTGACGCGGTGCAGACCCCTTAGGTCGCTGTGATACAAACTGTGTCGGGATTGGTCAGGACAAGGGCACAATTCGGGACTACCGGGGAAGCTGTCACACGTCAGCAGGAGGCCCGCAGCCATGACCCTTCCCCCGACCGATCTTGACAGCGTTCGCCGTCCCGTTGCGCAGGCCAACGGTCTGCCGAATGCGCATTACATTGACCCCACCGTTTTTGCCGAGGAACGCGAGGCCCTGCTGTTCGGCCAATGGGCCGGCCTTGCCGTTGCGGCCGATGTGCCCGAAGCGGGTGATGCCAAGCCGATCACGTTCCTCGGAATGCCGTTGCTGCTGGTCCGTGGCCGTGACGATTCCGTGCGTGTGTTCCAGAACATCTGCCGCCACCGTGGCATGATCCTCGTCGAGGAAGCCCGCAAGATCGAAGGTGCGATCCGCTGCCCCTATCATTCGTGGTGCTATGGGACCGACGGTCGTCTTGTCAGCACGCCACATGTGGGCGGCCCCGGTCACAACACACATGACGCCATCGACCGGGCCACGCTGGGCTTGATCGAGGTCCGCAGCCACATCTGGCGCGACGTGGTCTGGGTCAACGTCTCGGGCACAGCGCCCGCCTTTGAAGAGGCCATGGCCGATGTCATTGCCCGTTGGGCAGAGTTCGAGCAGCCGGTCTATCACGGCGGGTCCGACAGTTCGTTCGCGCTCGAAGTGGCGACCAACTGGAAACTGGCGGTCGAAAACTATTGCGAAAGCTATCACCTGCCATGGGTTCACCCCGGCCTGAACTCCTACTCGCGGCTCGAAGATCACTATAACATCGAACAGCCCGGCAAATTCTCCGGTCAGGGGACCGAAGTCTATCGCCAGGTGACCAATGAAAACGGCGACCCCTTCCCGGATTTCGACGGTTTGTCGAAAAAATGGGATACGGCAGCCGAATATATCGCCGTTTATCCCAACGTCCTGTTGGGGGTGCATCGCGACCATGCCTTTGCGATCGTGCTGCTGCCTGAAGGGCCGGAAAAGACTGTCGAGAACATCCATCTTTATTATGCGCAACCCCAGACCGACAGCGGCCTGCGCCAGCGCAACACCCAACTGTGGAAGACCGTGTTCGAAGAAGACATCTTTGTGGTCGAAGGCATGCAGCGGGGGCGCTATGCCGCCGGCTTTGACGGTGGCCGTTTTTCGCCCGCGATGGACAGCCCGACGCATTGCTTCCACGACTGGGTGGCGACGCAGGTCCAGAACCATCGCGCAATGGCCGAGGCCGCGGAATGAGGGCTCTCGACGATCTGCTGCTGTCGGCGCATGACGCAGACGACAGGCCAGCGCTCGTCGGGCTATACGAACAGGCAGCGGATACGGCGAACGATCTGGATGCGGCCTGTTTCTACCTCACCCACGCCTATATATTTGCGCTGGAACTGGGCGACCCCCGCGCCGCGCCGCTTCACGCCCGGCTGATGGCCGAAGGGCGTGAGGCCTGAATCCTTGGCGGTCTGGGCCGTTGCTCAGGCCGCAACATGCGCCCCGGCCTCGTGCCGGGTGCCATAGGCGATCATGTCGTACAGGTGCCACGTGGCATGCCCCAACAGCGGCAGCGAAATGAACAGCCCCAGAAATCCCGGCAGCATCGACACCAAGGTAAAGACAGCCACGAAAAGCGCCCATGCGAACATCGGCAGAGGGTGTTTCTGCACGTAGGTGAATGAGGTGATCATGCCGGTGACGAAATCTATGTCGCGGTCCAGCAACATCGGCAACGACAGCACCGAGATCATGTACAGCACGACCGAAAACACGGCCCCCACGCCTGTACCAACCGCCAGCATGGTCAGCCCGTTGGCGGTGAAATAGACGTCCAGCGAGGTCGAGACATTGGTCATCGTCGACAGCCCGAGGAACAGCGCAAAGATCATATGCGCAAGGAAGAACCAGAACAGGAAGATCACCAGAACCACGGCCCCCAGCCACGGCAATTGCCCCCCGCCGGACCGTTTCACGACGGTCAGGATCTGCATCCAGTCCAGCGGCCGGTCCTGTTCGATCCTTCGGCTGACATCGTAGAACCCAACGGCCGCAAATGGCGCGATCAGCGGAAAGCCGATGGCGGCAAAGACCAGCCAGTAACTCTGGCCGGTGATCCAGGTCACCCACGCCATGAACCAGCCACCCAGCACGTAGACCGAGGCGAAAAGCACGGCGAAGCCGGGCGCGCGCCGCAAGTCGCTCCACCCCCGGCGCAAGGCTTCTTTCAGCATGGCCGGATTGACCGGCCCCAGATCCGGGACACCGGGTTTGGGGGTATCGGGCACGGCTCTCCTCCCATGCTCAGCCCTTCGTTCAGCATTCAGTAAACGATATGTGACTTGCCAGCGTCAACCGCCGTTCACCTCGCAAAACTGGACAGGTGTTCCAGTGTAGGACACTCTGGTTGACACCCCGCTGCCATGAGGTTTGCCATGTTCCGCCTGTGCCTGAGCGTTGTCTTGTTGCTTGCCCCCACCCTCGCGACCGGACAGGAGAGTCCCCCGGGCGACGCCTCTGCGGGCAGGGCCTATGATACCGACCCCCGGTCAGAGCGGCACATCGTTCAAGCCGGTCAGTTGACGGTTGTCCAGATCCGCGACCTGCTGTCCGGCTATCGATCCGTCGTCAATGTCGATATCCCCGGCAGCGACCTGCGGCCCGGCTTTGCGGTCAGCGATCCCGATGAATGCCGGACGGCCTGCGTTGACAACGCAGGCTGCGTCGCTTGGACCTATGTCAATGCCGGGGTGCAGGGACCAACACCCAACTGCTGGATCAAGTCGCAGATCCCCGATGGCTATGTCGGCAGTTGTTGCACCAGCGGGACCGTCCTGCGCTAGGCGCGGGACCGGCGATCAATCCTCGGACTGGGCGTCGGCGCGGCTCTTGCCCGCCACGTTCATCGCCAGCGTCGCCGCCATGAAGGGATCAAGGTCGCCGTCCAGAACGCCAGAGGTATCGGCGGTCTCATGGTTGGTCCGCAGGTCCTTTACCATCTGGTAGGGTTGCAGGACATAAGACCGGATCTGGTTACCCCAACCCGCGTCACCCTTGGCCTCGTGCAGGGCGTTGACCTCGGCGTTCCGGCGGTCCAGTTCCATCTGGTACAGACGCGATTTCAGGGCCTTCATGGCAATGTCGCGGTTCTGGTGCTGCGACTTCTCGGAACTGGTCACGACGATGCCGGTGGGCATGTGCGTGATCCGCACTGCCGAGTCGGTGGTGTTCACGTGCTGACCGCCCGCGCCCGAGGATCGGAAGGTGTCGATGCGGATATCGGCGGGGTTCACCTCGATCTCGATATTGTCGTCGATCACCGGATAAGCGCCCACGGCGGCAAAGGATGTTTCGCGCGTGCCCTTGCCAAAGGGTGAAATCCGCACCAACCGGTGCGTGCCGCTTTCGGACTTCAGCCAGCCATAGGCGTTCGGCCCCTTGATCTGGTAAGTGGCCGATTTGATGCCGGCCTCGGCACCGGCCTGTTCTTCTTGCAGGTCAACCTCGAATCCGCGCTTTTCGGCCCAGCGGACATACATCCGCGCCAGCATCTGCGCCCAGTCACAGGCCTCGGTGCCACCGGCCCCGGCCTTGATTTCGAGGAAGGCATCGTTGCCGTCGGTCTCACCGTTCAGCAGCGCCTCCAGTTCTTTCTTGGCAGCCTTGCCGACCAGTGCGGCAATGGCGGCCTCGGCCTCGGCCACAACTTCGGCGTCTTCTTCCATTTCGCCCAGTTCGATCAGCTCGATCTGGTCGGCCAGATCCTGCTTCATCGAGGTGTAGGTCTCCATCGCATCGACAAGCTGCTGACGCTCGCGCATCAGCTTTTGCGCCGCTGCCGGGTCATCCCAGAGGTTCGGGTCCTCGACGCGGGCGTTGAATTCCTCAAGCCGGTGCGGGGCGGTTTCCCAATCCATGCGTTGCGCCAGCAGCTCGAGCGATTTCTCGATCTTCTCGGCTTGGTTCTGGGTCTCTGCGCGCATGGGAATATCCTTAGTCTCTCAGGCCCTGCGTGATACCAAGGGCCAAGGGAGGCGGCAAGACGGCGAATGCATTTCGCCCCGCCTGAAACGGGCCGTCCGAACGCCCTGCCCGCCCAAATGTGACCCAAAGGGCTGTCGGGCCGCCCCTTCGGGCGGCCAGGGGTTTAGTACAGGCTTAGTACAGGCCGCCCGAGGACAGCGTGCCAAACCCCGCCTTGGGGCCGACGATGGCCTTGTCACCGGTCGAGGTGGTGACCTCTTGGGCGACGGTCGAACCGTCCGGCTGAATCACGTCAAACGTGCCGGAAATCGCGAAACCACCGTCGAACATGATGCCAAAGATCGGCTCTTCGCCAGCGCGGAAACATTCCGAAACCACGTTCGGCCCGCTGGCATCGTTTGGCAGGCGCGCGCCCGAAAACCGGTCGATCTTGATGAACTGGCATTCCTCGGGAACCTTGAAAGAACCGCCGCCATATTTCTTGACCGCTTCCTTCATGAACTCGTTGAACACCGGCCCGCACATGCCCCCGCCAGAGGCCCCGCGGCCCAGAGGGCGCGGCGTGTCATAGCCAATATAGCACCCGGCCACGATGTTCGAGGTAAAGCCCACGAACCACACGTCCTTGGCATCGTTGGTGGTGCCGGTCTTGCCGGCCGTCGGCACGCTCAGTTTGACCGTGCCGCTGGCGGTGCCGCGATCGACCACGCCTCGCATCATCGAGGTCAGCTGATAGGCGGTGACGGCGTTCATCACCCGTTCGCGTTCATCAACGATCCTCGGCGCCTCGCCCTCGGGCAGATCGGGATTGTCGCAATCCACGCAGACCCGTTTGTTGCCATAGACCGCCTCGTGCGAATAAACGGTCGCGCCATAGCGATCCTGCACACGGTCAACCAGCGTGGGCTCTACACGCTCACCGCCATTTGCGAACATCGCATAGGCCGCAACCATCCGGAACAGCGTGGTTTCATCTGCCCCCAGAGAGTTCGCAAGCGCCAGCCCCATCCGATCATAGACACCGAATTTCTCGGCGTAGCTGGCGACGATATCCATGCCAACCTCTTGGGCAAGGCGGATCGTCATCAGGTTCCGCGACCGTTCGATCCCCGTGCGCAGCGGTGTCGGGCCGTAAAACTGGTTCGAGGCGTTCTTGGGCCGCCAGACGCCGCCGCCGGTGTCGATCTCGATCGGGGCGTCGACCACGATGGTTGCGGGCGTATACCCGCTGTCCAGCGCCGAGGCATAAACGAAGGGTTTAAAGCTGGAGCCCGGCTGACGCATCGCCTGCGTTGCCCGGTTGAACACCGAATGCTGGTAGGAAAACCCGCCCTGCATCGAAATCACACGCCCGGTATGGGCGTCCATGGCCATGAACCCGCCTTGCACCTCGGGCACCTGCCGCAACGACCAGCGCACGAAAGAACCGTCGCTGTCCTTGGTCACTTCGCGCACATGCACCACGTCGCCGGGCGCGAAATTGTCCCGCAGGCTGCCCTTGAACCAATCGGTGTCCGAACGCGGCACGCTGGTCCCACGTGCATCGTCCAGCGCCACGTCCTCGATCCCGAGGACCAGTTCGTTGTCCCGCACCTCGCGCACAACGGCCACATGCCACGTGTTTTCCAGCACGATGTCACGCGCAATTCGCAGGTCCGCCAGAGCGGCCCGCCATTCTGTCTCGTCACTCAGGGTTTCCGCCGGGAGCGTCTTGCCCGTGCCGCGCCATTCCCCCCGCGAGCGGTCATACCGTTCCAGCGCGGCGCGCAAGGCGGCGGCCGCCTTTTCCTGCATTTCCGGATCCAGCGTGGCGCGCACCGAATAGCCGCCCGAAAAGAACTGTTCCTCGCCAAAGTCGCGGCTTAGCTGACGGCGAATTTCATCGGTGAAGTAGTCGCGCGGCGGCAGCGACCGCTGGTACGGCTCGAAATCGCCATTTTGTACCGACCGCAGCGGCAAAGCGACCTCGGCCTCATACGTTGCCTGATCGATATAGCCGTTTTCCAGCATCTCTTTCAGCACAAAGTCCCGCCGTTCCTTCAGGCGCTCCTTGCGGCGAACCGGGTGGAAATCCGACGGGGCCTTGGGCAGCGAGGCCAGTGTCGCCGCCTCATGCGGGGCAAGTTCGCCCAGCGACTTGTTGAAATAGACCTGCGCGGCGGCGGTGACACCATAGGCGTTCTGACCCAGAAAGATCTCGTTCAGGTACAGCTCAAGGATCTTCTCCTTGGACAGGGCGCCTTCGACACGGGCGGCAAGGATGATTTCCTTGATCTTGCGTTCCACCCGGCGGTCGCCGGACAGCAGAAAGTTCTTCATCACCTGCTGCGTGATGGTCGACGCCCCGCGCACACTGTCACCGCGCGATTGCACCGCCTGCACGCCCGCGGCCACGATCCCGCGAACGTCATAGCCCTGATGGACATAAAAGTTCTTGTCTTCGGCAGAAATGAAAGCGTGTTTCACAAGGTCGGGAATTTCCCGCGCCGGGGTGAACAACCGCCGTTCCTGCGCGAATTCGTCGATGACACGGCCTTCGGCGGAATAGATCCGGCTGATCGTGGGCGGAGAGTATTGGGCAAGATGTTCATGGCTGGGCAGGTCCCGTCCATACATCCAGAAAACGGCCCCCACCGTCAGGGCCACCATCATGGTGCCCATGGTCACGACGGAAAAGATGCCCCCGAAGAAGGAAAAGATGAAACGCAGCACTGGCGGCTCCCGTTGCCCGATTGAACCCGTGCATATAACGCAAGACTGCACGGGTCAAAACACATCGCCGCAAGGGCGGCGCGGGGCGCGGGGCTTTGCCTATCGGCGGCGCAACCGCGACAGGGCCTCATCCTCCAGCGCCCAGGCGTTCAGACCGTCGCGGATGCCACGGGCCATGCCCGAACGCCAGACCGGATCCTGAAGGTTGCGCAGGTCCGCCTCGGTCGAAAGAAAACCCAGTTCCAGCAGGATCGACGGGATGTCCGCAGATTTCAGCACCGAAAACGCCGCCTGCCGCAACGGATCCTTGTGAACATGCCCCAGCGCGTCCTCTATCCCCACAACCACGTGCCGGGCCAGCGCCTGACTGCGCGGCGTGTTGTCCAGCCGCGCAAGATCCATCAGGATCTGCGCCACCCGATCATCGGTCCCTGTCAGATCCAGCCCGGCCAAAAGGTCGTCGCGGTCATGCCGTTCGGCCAGCGCCATCGACGCCGCGTCCGACGCCTCTTCGGCCAGCGTATAGACGGCGGCACCATGCGCCACGCCATCCTCCAGCGCGTCGGCATGGAGCGAAATGAACAGGTCCGCGCCCACGTCATGCGCGAATTTCACCCGCCCCTCGAGCGAGACAAAGTGGTCCTCCTGCCGGGTCAGCAGAACGCGGTAGTCCCCCGACCGCAACAGCAACTCGCGCAGTTCAAGCGCGAAGGTCAGCACAAGGTCGGCCTCGTTGACGCCATCCCGCTGCGCTCCGGGGTCGATGCCGCCGTGCCCCGGATCCAGCACGATGGTCAGCGGACGGTCCGGATCAGGATCGATGCGCCGTGCCTGCGGCCGCGTCTGCACCCAAGAGGGATCGGCAGGCGGCCCGGCACTGGCGGCAAAGCTGTCCGCGTCGCTTTCCGAGAGCCGCAGGACCAGTTCGGCCCCGCTTCCGTCCGGGGCAACGGTCATGCCTGCGCGGGTGATGCTCAGCGGTTCGGCCAGTTCGGCCACCAGCCGGGACCAGCCGGGACGGAAAAGTCCCATACGCAGGGTCTTGATCCGGGCGCTGTTGTTCAGTTTTCGCGGATCCGCGCCTTGCCAGTCGACCTCGGCGAAGTCCAGCACCAGCCGGTCCGGCTCTGTCAGGGTGAAAACCCGCCACGGCACGCCTTGCGACAATGACAGCACCAGTTCCGTCCCGCCAAAGCGTCGGTCCTCGATGCGCCCCTCGATCAAACGCGCCAGGCCCGCGTCCTGCGCCATGGTCCCACTGGCCCACAGGCACAGCCCTATCAGGAAGGTAAGAAATCTGCTCATCTGCCCCGGTTCCGGTTTTTGGGCCATCCTAGGGCCTGCGTCTTTGGCGTTTCAAGGCAGCTCCTGTCCGCGCGCTTGCATGAAGGTCTTCAGCCGCGCCAGGCCTTCCTCGATGTCCTCGGTCGACCGGGCATAGGAAAACCGCAGCGTCCCTGCCCCGCGCACCGGATCGAAATCCAGACCCGGCGTCACGGCCACGCCTGCCTTGTCGAGAATCTCGCGCGCAAAGGCACGGCTGTCCCCGGTCAGGTGGCTGACATCGGCATAGACATAAAACGCCCCATCGGGCGGCGCGATCCGGTCGAACCCCGCTTTGGGCAGCCCGTCCATCATCAGGGTCCGGTTGCGGGCATAGACGGCAAGATTGCCTTCCAGCTCATCGCGCGCGTCCAGAGCGGCCAATGCGGCCACCTGTGCCGCGTGCGGTGGACAGATGAACAGGTTCTGCGCCAGCCGCTCCACCTGTCGCACCATATCCTCGGGCACCACCAGCCAGCCGACACGCCAACCGGTCATCGAGAAATACTTGGAAAAGGAATTGATCACGATGACGTCGTCGCTGATCTCCAGCGCGGATACCGCCCGCTGGTCGTATTCGATGCCGTGGTAGATCTCGTCCGACAAGAAGGCCGCGCCACGAGACTGCGCGGCCTCGATCAATGCGGCAAGCGCCGGTTTGTCCAGCATCGTGCCGCTGGGATTCGCGGGACTGGCCACCAGCAACCCGTCGAAATCGACATCTTGCAGATCGGCGGGGACTGGTTGAAGGCGGTTTTCCGCCGAGGTCTGCACCTCGACCGGTACAAGGTCCAGCGCCCGTAGGATCTGCCGGTAGGAAGGATAGCCGGGCGCCCCAAGCGCCACCTTTTCCCCGGCATCGAACAGCGCTGTAAAGGCAAGAATGAACCCGCCCGAGGAACCGGGCGTCACCACCACCCGCGCCGGATCAAGCGTCAACCCATACCATTCCTGATAGAGTTTCGCGATCCGCGCCCGCAATTCCGGCAGTCCAAGCGCCACGGTATAGCCCAGCGGATCACGCTCCATGTCACGGGCCAGCGCCGCACGCGCGGCGGCCGGTGCGGGTGTGCTGGGCTGGCCCACTTCCATGTGGATGATGCGCCGACCTGCGGCTTCGGCCTGCCGCGCGGCCTCCATCACGTCCATCACGATAAAGGGATCGACCGCGCCCCGGGTTGAACTTCGCATGCCCGCCTCTCTACTGTGTCGCCAGTGAGGCTTACGAGGACAAGGAGCAGCCCGTCAATGATCCGCGACACGATCCTGCCCCGGCTGTTGACGGCGGTGCTGGCCTTTTCCCTGATGGCCACCACGCAGGCCCGGGCGGCGACAACGCTTTTGCGCGACGCAGACATGGAATATGCCCTGCGCCAGTTGGCCGCCCCCCTGCTCAGCGCCGCCGGGCTCAGCCCTCAACAGGTCAAGATCATCGTCATCGACGATGGCTCGCTTAACGCTTTCGTGACTGACACCAGCCATATCTTCCTGCACTCGGGCCTGATCATGCGACTGGACAGCGCCGAGGCCTTGCAGGCCGTGATCGCCCATGAGGCAGCCCATATCGCAAACGGTCATATTTCGCGCCGTCTGGGCAACATGCGGGCCGCGCGCACGGCTGCGGGCATTGGTATGGCTCTGGCCGCCGCCGCAGCAGCAGCCGGTGCCAACAGCAAGGCCGCCGCCGGTGTGGCCTTTGGCGCGCAAGGTTCGGCGCTGCGCCTGTTTCTTGCCCATACCCGCGCCGAAGAGGCCGCCGCGGACATTTCCTCTGTCCGGTACATGGTGCGCGCGGGCGTCGATCCGCGCGGCGCGCTGGAGGTCCAACAGCTTTTCCGGGGACAAGAGGCGCTGTCCGTCGGACGGCAGGACCCATACATGCGGTCCCACCCCCTGTCCCGGGAACGGCTGCGCGCGCTTGAGGCATTGGTGGTCGGGACAAAAAGCCCGGGCCGTAACCCGACGGCGCAATATTGGTTCAAACGCGCACAGGGCAAGCTGAGTGCCTTCAAACGCGCCCCGTCCTGGACCCTGCGCAGGCTCAAGGACAGCGGCAGTCAGGACATCGCCTACATGCGCGAGGCCGTGGCCTACCACCGGCAATCCAACCTGAAAAAGGCCGTCTCGGCCATCGACAAGGCCATCGCCCTGCGGCCCAACGATCCTTACCTGTTGGAACTCAAGGGCCAGATCCTGCTGGAATCGCGCCAGTTCGGAGCGGCGGTACAGGTCTATCGCGCCGCCGCCGGTCGTGCCCCGCGCGAACCCCTGATCCTTGGCGGTCTGGGCCGCGCGCTATTGGCAACCGGCAATCACCGAGAGGCGCTCAAGTCTCTTGAGGCTGCCCGCGGCCGCGATTTCACCGATGCCCGCGTCCTGCGCGATCTTGCCGTTGCCTATGCCAAACTGGGTCAGACCGGCATGGCCTCGGTTGTAACCGCGGAACGCTACGCCCTACAGGGGCGGTTGAAAGACGCCAAGCTACATGCCGAACGGGCCGTCGCGACCCTGCCGCGCGGCTCTGCCCCGTGGCAACGGGCACAGGATGTGCTAAGTGCGGCAAAACAGGCGAAATAATCAGACACCCATTTCCAGGAGTTTCCATGTTCACCTCCATCAAAGCCCTGCGTGGCACCGCTGCCGCCCTCTGCTTTCTCGCCGCGCCGATGGCCGTGGCACAGGATGCGCCCGACTTCGACTTTGGCGCCATGACACCGGAACAGCGCGCCGCCTTCGGTGTGCAGGTCCGCGCCTATCTGCTGGACAACCCGCAGGTCATAATGGAGGCGGTCGCCGTCCTCGAAGAACGGGAGAAAGCCGCGCAGGCCGCACAGGACGATGCGTTGGTTGCAAACAACATGGACCGCTTGCTGGACGACGGGTTTTCCTGGGTCGGCGGCAACCCCGAGGGCGATATCACCATCGTGGAATTTTCGGACTACCGCTGTGGCTACTGCCGCCGCGCCCATCCCGAAGTTCAGGAACTGATCGAAAGCGATGGCAATATCCGCTTCATCCTTAAGGAATTTCCGATCCTTGGCGAGGCTTCGATGACCTCGTCGCGATTTGCCATCGCGACCAAGATCGTCGCCGGCGACGAAGCCTACAAGGCGGTTCATGACGCACTGATCACGCTGGAAGGCAATCCCGGCAACGGCCCGCTGCGCCGCATCGCGGAAACGCTGGGTTTGGATGCCGATCTGATTATGGCCGAGATGGGCAGCGAGGAAGTGTCGCGTCGCATCGCTGAAACACGCGCACTGGCGGTGGCGATGAACATCAACGGCACGCCAAGCTTTGTCTTTGGAGACCAGATGGTCCGAGGTTACGCGCCGCTGCCGACCATGCAGCAGATCGTTGCGGAGATCCGCGCCGAGGCGGATTGATCCGCCCCGCGCTCTTAATGGCCTGTCTCTGTGCCGGAGCCGTTTCGGCACAAGAGGCAACGCTGAGTGAACGGTTGCGGGCGCTGAATGCGCCCGCGCCCGTTGATCCCTATGCCGACGAGCGGCAAAGCGATCTTGCCCTGATTGCCCGCCACGCGCCCGATTTGTTCGGGGCCGAAGGCGCGGTGATCGCCATGTTCATCGGTCCCGATTGTCCGACCTGCGCAAATGCAGGCCAAGACCTTCGCGCCATGGCCAAGGAACGGGGGCTGGACATCCGCATCCATGACAGCGCCGATCCCAAGGTCGCTGACCTGATGGCGGCGCTCGGGCTGGACGTGCTGCCATCCTATGTGATGAAGGACAGGTTGATCCGCGGTGACATGCCAGCTTTCGTGCTGGCACGTTACCTTTCGGAATAACCGCCTATTCGGCAGCTTCGGGTTTCTCGGCCTCGATCACGGCGGCACGCTTTTCGACTTCTTCGACAATGTGGTCGATCATCTTGTCATTGGACATCTTGTGGCTGGCCTTGCCCGCCAGATAGACCATGCCCGATCCAGCGCCCCCCCCGGTAAAGCCAACGTCGGTCATCAGCGCTTCGCCCGGGCCGTTCACCACACAGCCAATGATCGACAGGCTCATCGGTGTCTTGATGTGCTCCAACCGCTTTTCAAGGGTTTCGACCGTTTTGATGACGTCAAAGCCCTGCCGCGCGCAAGACGGACAAGAGATGATGTTCACGCCCCGGTGGCGCAAACCAAGCGATTTCAGAATCTCGAAACCGACCTTGACCTCTTCAACAGGATCCGCCGACAGCGACACGCGGATCGTGTCGCCGATGCCCATCCACAACAGGTTGCCAAGACCGATGGCCGATTTGATCGTGCCAGACATCAGGCCGCCTGCCTCGGTGATGCCAAGGTGGATCGGCGCGTCCGTCTGTTCGGCCAATTGCTGATAAGCGGCAGCCGCCATAAAGACATCCGAGGCTTTACAGCTGATCTTGAACTCGTGGAAATCGTTGTCTTGCAGCAGCTTGATGTGGTCCAGCCCGCTTTCGACCATGGCCTCGGGGGTGGGTTCGCCGTATTTTTCCAACAGGTGCTTTTCAAGGCTGCCTGCGTTCACGCCGATGCGGATCGAACAGTTGTGATCCCGCGCGGCCTGAATCACTTCGCGGACCCGCTCCGGGCTGCCGATATTGCCCGGGTTGATCCGGAGGCAGGCGGCCCCGGCCTCGGCCGCTTCGATGCCGCGGAGATAGTGAAAATGGATATCGGCCACGATGGGCACGGGGCTTTCGCGGACAATCTCTTTCAGCGCCTTGGCCGAGTCTTCATCCGGGACCGACACGCGGACAATATCGGCCCCCGCCTCGGCGGCGGCCTGAACCTGCGCGATTGTGCCGGGAATATCGGTTGTGACCGTATTGGTCATGGTCTGGACGCTGATCGGAGCGTCCCCGCCGACCGGGACATTGCCAACCATGATCTGGCGGGAGCTCCGGCGATAGATATTGCGCCACGGGCGGACGTGATTGAGGCTCATGCGCTCGGTCCTGTGTTGGGTCGATTTGGGGCGAACCTAGACCTTCGCAGGGCGACAGACCAGAGCATGCGTCCCGGCGCCGCGCCTTGCCGTCACTGACCTTGCAGGTTCAGTTCCGCGACAACCTTGGCAAGGGTCTGGTTGCGGCTCAGATCTGCCACGGCCATTTCGCGCTGGATCTCGTTCGCCGACAGCGCCAGATCCCGTCCGAACTGCCCGCTGGCCCCATAAGGACCATAGGTTTGACCGTTCACCGCGAAAAAGACGCCACCGGCGTTGCCCGAAAAGATCGTCGGGGCCTGATCGGTCTGGGGCACCTGATAGGTGTCGCCCGGTTTCAGCAACCGCGCCAACAGCTTCTTGCCCGAAGGTGACGTGATTTCGACCCATGTTTCGGCCACGGCGACCACGGTGATCCCGGGGGCCGGTTCCGCCGTCACGCGCGGTACTTGCGGTACGATCGGTTGTGGGTCCGGCTCGACAGCAGCCACCGGAGCAGGCGCTGCCGGGGCAACCGGGGTCGGCTGCGGTGTCGGGGTCGGGGCAACAGGGGTGGCGGCGATGGCCGCGGCAAGCGCGATGCTTTCCGGGCGCGCCACCGGCGGTGTGTCGGGCACTTTGCGCGCCAGATCCGTCAGGATCGGAGATTGCGCGGTGCGGTCCACGGTTTCTGCAAGCGCCACTTGCGGCGCGGACAGGTTCAGATCCACCAGAACCGACGCCAGGTCGCGATCCTTGGCTGTATCCGCAAGATTATATCGGTCCACAAGGTCAGCAGCGGCCAGCGACACATTGCTGGTCACGCGACCGGGTGCGCCGGCCGGACCAAATGTCTGGCCGTCGACGTTGAAATAAACGGCCCCGGATTCGCCCACCCGGATGCGGGCGTTCGAAGCGTCGCGGGGCACGGAAAAGGTTTCGCCAGCATTCAACACGCGGGATACCAGCACGCCGCGCCCTTCGGCACGGATTTCGACCCAAGCAGGGCGCACGGCAACCACGGTCACCCCTTTGGCACCGGCGAGGCTGAGGCCCGGCGCGGCACCGGTGGCGGATTCGGGGATCACCCCCTCGGCAACCAGCCGTTCGGCCAAAGCCGCAGCCGCCAAAGAGCTGTCCTGAATCGCGGGCAAGCCCGACCGCCCGGCCCCGGCAAAGACGCCCACACGTTCGGGATCGAGCGTCGAGATCGGCGCATCGCGCGCAACCAGAACCGGCACGTCCAAAGCCTGCGGGCGATAGAGCCGGTCAAAGGCTTCGGTGGTCGGCGGCGTAAAGACACCGGCCTGTGTGACCTCTTCACCCTCGGGGCGCGCACTGGGCGCGATGGCGGATTGCAGCGGGTCCAGTTCGCTTAACACGATGGGCGTCTGGTCGACCGGTGTCACCTGAACGCGCTGGACCTCTTGCAACACGCGATATCCGCCGTAGCCAATGCCACCGATCAGCGCCAGCAGAACAAGGGACGAGCCAACCGCGCCCGGTTCGATCCGCGACAACATGCTGTCGCGCGCCGGGGCAAAGGGCATGCGGGGCTCGGCAATCGTATCCCGGTTGCGGGCCTTCAGCGCATCGACCTTGGGTTTGCGAACCACCGAGGCCTCTTGCGACATGCCATGCGCAACAGAGAAACCGCTTTCGGCGCAGAAATGTGCAAAGGCTTCGTCTGGGTCCATCCCGAGGTAACGGGCATAGGACCGAACGTAGCCGGCAATGAACCCCGGTGTGTCAAAGGCAGAGGGATCGCAGTTCTCGATCGCCGCGATGTAACTTGCCTTGATGCGCAGCTCGCGCTGCACATCCAGCAGAGACTTACCCATGGTTGCCCGTTCACCGCGCATGACATCACCCAGCTTCAGGGTGAAATCGTCAAAGCTTTGCTGCGGCGCTTCTGCGCCGTTCTCTTCACGGTGTTGGGATTTGCGCCCGATCATAGCGAGACTGCCCCATCCTACCCATCATTCTGTGCCTGCCCTGTCCGACCAGCACGATTCGTGGGGTCGGTTATTACGTTCAGGCTAACACATCTCAAGTAGTTTGACAGGTATCGGCGGGGTTTAGCCTGCCAATTCAGCGCGATTCAGCGCACAATGGCTCCACAATTCGTCCATCGCGCCCACGAGGCGGTCCATTTCATCGGGACCATGCACCGGCGATGGCGTGAACCGCAGCCGCTCTGTCCCACGCGGGACTGTCGGGAAGTTGATCGGCTGCACGTAAATGCCATAGCCGTCCAGCAACATGTCCGACAGTTGCTTGGTGTGGACCGGATCTCCTACGATCACGGGAACGATGTGGCTGCCGTGATCGATGATCGGCAAGCCCATGCCTTTAAGCCGCGTTTTCAGGATCTTGGCTTGTGTCTGATGCTTTTCGCGCAGCTTCTGCCCTTCGGAGGTCTTGAGAAAGGCGACAGATGCGGTTGCGCCCGCGGCCAATGCCGGGGCCAGCGAGGTCGAAAAGATGAAACCCGGCGCATAAGACCGCACAGCATCACACATTTTTGCAGAAGCGGCGATATAGCCGCCCATCACGCCATAGGCCTTGGCCAGCGTACCGTTGATGATGTCCAGACGGTGCATCAGGCGGTCGCGTTCGCAGATGCCTGCGCCGCGCGGGCCATACATGCCCACCGCGTGCACTTCGTCGATATAGGTCAAAGCGCCAAATTCATCGGCAAGATCGCAGATTTCCTCGATCGGGCCGAAATCGCCGTCCATCGAGTAGATCGATTCGAAGGCGATCAGCTTGGGCGCGGCGGGGTCGTCCGCCTCCAGCTTGGCGCGCAGATCGGCCAGATCGTTGTGCTTGAAGATCCGCTTGGCGCCACCGTTGCGGCGGACACCTTCGATCATCGAGGCGTGATTCAACTCGTCGGAATAGATGATGAGACCCGGAAAGAGTTTCGGCAAAGTCGAAAGGGTCGCGTCATTCGCGATATAGGCCGAGGTAAACAGCAGCGCCGCTTCTTTGCCGTGCAGATCGGCCAGCTCGGCCTCAAGACGCTTATGATAGACCGTGGTGCCCGAAATGTTCCGCGTGCCGCCCGAGCCCGCCCCGGTGGCGTCGATCGCCTCGTGCATGGCGCTCAGGACAACCGGATGCTGCCCCATGCCAAGGTAGTCATTGCCGCACCAGACGGTGATCGGCACCTCGGCGCCATCCGGCTTGCACCAGGTGGCATGGGGGAACTGGCCCTTCTTGCGTTCGATATCGATGAAGGTGCGGTAACGGCCTTCTTCGTGCAGACGGTTCAGGGCGTCATCCAGTTTCGCGGTGTAGTCCACCGGGCTCCTCCTTCTACTAGCGACCCTTGCCAAGGGGCCGGTGCTGCGGGCCACAGCTTATTCAATTTCATGAATAACTATCGCCCACGAGGTCATGTGTCTACCGTTTAGGTCCGGACTTACGGTCGCATCCTTGATCTGAATCAACGCCGTGACCAAGGAAAAGCCGAAACCCGATACGTAATGACGCATATCGGAAACATGATTGCTTGGCCTCGGGGCCGACCCGGACTAGGTTCGACCTGTCCTTGCAGACCGGAGCGTGCATGACAAGCCGAAGCGACATCGAGGCCATGATTGCGCGCATCGCCCTGCGTGACCGCGACGCATTCTCGGCGCTTTACGACGCCACCAGCGGCAAGCTGCTGGCGATATGCCTGTCGGTCCTCAAGGATCGGGAAGAGGCCGAGGATACCTTGCAAGAGGTTTTCTTGCGCGTGTGGAACAAGGCAGATCGCTATGCCGTAACCGGCCACAGCCCGATGACATGGCTGATCACGGTGGCGCGCAACATCGCCATCGACCGGTTGCGCGCCCGACAAAGGGCGCAGGCCGGCTCGGACGGGCCGGAAACCGACGCCCTGCCCGATTCCCGCCCCGGACCCGAGGCATCGACCATCGCCGCATCCGAAAGCCGCCGCATCGTGGCCTGCCTGAGTGAGCTGCCCAATGACCGCGCCAATGCCGTCCGGGGGGCCTATCTGGAAGGGGCCAGCTACGCCGATCTGGCGGTGAAATTCGAAGTTCCGCTGAACACGATGCGGACATGGCTGCGCCGCAGCCTGCAAAGCCTGAGGGAGTGCATGTCCCGATGAGCGCCGATCTGCCCGAAATGCCCGAAGACGACGATGACCTGCTGGCGGCGGAATACGTGCTGCGCCTGCTGTCCGCCGACCTCGAAGGTGTCGCCGCCCGGCGCGCCTCGGAGGATGCCGGTTTCGCGGCCCGTGTCCGCGACTGGGAGGCCCGGCTGGCCGTGCTGGCCGAGGATCTCGACGATGTTCCGGCCTCGCCCCGCGTGCGTCGCGCCCTGCTGCAAGAAATTTCCGGCGCGCCCGAATCGCGCGGGCGTCGTTGGTGGCTGGGAGCCGGGCTGGGGCTTGCCGCGCTGGCGGTGCTGGCCGTGGTGGTGCCCCTGCCCCCGATCCTGCGCGGGCCGCAGTTTGGCGCCCAGATCGCTTCTGCCGACGGAGCGCTACGATTCGACGCCAGCATCACCGGCACCGAACTGGTTCTGGCCCGTCTTGATGGCGGTCCCCGTCCCGGGCGCGCGCTGGAGTTGTGGCTGATTGCCGAGGACGATCCGGCGCCGGTGTCGCTTGGCGTTCTACCCGATGCCGACCGGGCCGAGATCGCCCTGTCGCCCGACCTTGCCGCGCGGCTGGACGGTGGGACACTGGCGGTTTCGGACGAACCCCCCGGAGGCTCGCCCACCGGTGCCCCCACCGGAGAGGTTCTCGCCGCGGCTCTGCTGGTTGCCCTCTGATCCGGCTGGACAGTGGAAAGCTGTCTGTTAGCCTCGCCGAAAAATTCAGGAGCCCTCATGTCTCTCGACGCAACGCTTTCCCGTATCGATTCCGACCTGCCCGCCGCCCTCGACCGGCTGCTGGACCTGCTGCGCATCCCCTCGATCTCGACCGATCCGGCCTATGCCGACAAATGCCAGCAAGCCGCCGACTGGCTGGTGGCCGACCTGCAAAGCCTTGGGATCGCCGCCGAAGCCCGCCCGACCCCCGGTCACCCAATGGTTGTCGGCCACGTGGAGGGTGACGGCCCGCATGTGCTGTTCTACGGGCACTACGACGTGCAACCCGTTGATCCGCTTAACCTTTGGGATCGTGACCCTTTTGATCCCGCAATCGAAGAGACCGCCAAGGGCAAGGTAATCCGCGGACGCGGCTCGTCCGACGACAAGGGCCAGCTCATGACCTTTGTCGAGGCCTGCCGCGCATGGAAGGCAGAACATGGCACCATGCCCTGCCGCATCACCTTTTTCTTCGAAGGCGAGGAAGAAAGCGGCTCGCCCTCGCTGATCCCCTTCCTTGAGGCCAACAAGGACGAATTGAAGGCTGACATTGCCCTGATCTGTGACACCGGCCTGTTCGAAAGCCGCGTGCCCGCGATCATGACCCAGTTGCGCGGCCTGCTGGGCGAAGAGATCACCCTGACCGGACCGAACAAGGACCTGCATTCTGGCATGTACGGCGGCGTGGCGATGAACCCGGTCCGCGTTCTGTCCAAGATCCTTGCCAACCTGCACGACGACCAGGGCCGCGTCCAGGTCCCGCATTTCTACGATGGCGTCCCGGACCTGCCCGCCGAAATCAAGGACCAATGGGACGCGCTGGCATTTGACCACGGCACTTTCCTTGGCGACGTCGGCCTGTCCAAACCCGCCGGGGAACAGGACCGCAGTGCGCTGGAAATGATCTGGTCGCGCCCCACGGCGGAAATCAACGGCATCATCGGCGGCTACACTGGCGACGGGTTCAAGACGGTCCTGCCGTCCAAAGCCTCGGCCAAGGTCAGCTTCCGCCTTGTCGGCCAGCAGGACCCTCACGCCCTGCGCGAACATTTCCGCGCATGGGTACGGGAACAACTGCCCGAGGATGTCACTGTCGAATTCCACGGCCACGGTGCCTCGCCCGCCGGACAGATGTCGACCACGCACCCTGCGTTTGAATCCGCCCGTGCGGCGCTTGGCAATGAATGGGGACACGAGGCAGCCTTTACCGGCTGCGGCGGTTCGATCCCCGTGGCGGGCTATTTCAAGTCCATCCTCGGCATGGACACGATGCTGGTTGGCTGGGCAAAGGACGACGACCAGATCCATTCGCCGAATGAAAAATACGACGTCGAGAGCTTTCACAAAGGCATCCGCAGCTGGGCGCGGATCCTCGACGCAATTCGCTAAACCATGACCCGGACCGGCGGCATACCCTTTGGGCGTGCCGCCATCCTGGGTTGTTCCGATAAAATTCAGCGTGTTTTGACCGGGAAAACCCGTTTCCCGCCACATTTCATCGCCATTCCCGCCAAATTGCCGCGTTAACGATTTGGGCATGACCATGCCTTATCGCCCCACCGTCTTTCGCAAACAGGACCACAGCGACTTTAGCAAGCGCGTGCGCCGCATCGATCCGGCCGGCGCATCACAAAGGTCCATGGTCAGGCGCAGCGCGCAACCCAAGGTCTTTACCTCTTGCCTGTTGGGGTTTGGTGCCGCCTATACCGCCTCGGCCATCGCTACCAATCGCGACCGTATCGAGCTTGCCCTGCGGCAAGAGGGGCTTAGCCCCGAGTTCCAGAACCTGATCCTGTCAGGACTGGCGGCGGCGCTGGCGGCCACCTTGGTTATGCTGACCTTTCAGGTGGTCCGCGCGGCGCTGACAGCCGGAGTAGGACGGCGGAACGGACGCGCCTATTTTCTTGGGGCCACATTGGCTTTTGCGATGTTCTACACACCCGACGCGGTTGTGAACCTTGGCTTTGACCTTTTGGATGGCCGGTCGCAGAATTTCCTCGCCAGCGCGGGCGCCCTGTTCGAAGACAGCATTCCCGGCCTGAACATCGACCAGATCAGCTTTACCTCGTCACGCGGCTATTGACCGTCAAATAATGCCTGTAAACCGCTCGGGCAGCAGATACTGCGCATTGTAGTCCGGTCGCTTGAAGGCAAAGAACCCGGTATCGCCTCGGGGGCCCCAACTGCGGGCCATGCGCTTGCGGACCCAGGACAGATCAAACCCCTCTTGCAAGGGCAACTCCGCAAAACCTTCGAACACGGCGCGATCCTCGCCCCGCGCCTCGGCAAACCAATGTCGACCGATTGCCGTGTCGCCGACCTTGGTGCCCACTTCTTCAGTCACGCGGTTTCGGGCATTCATCGTTTCGACGTAGTTTCCGAAATCACAGAACTTTAGATGGAACAGATACAGTTCCTCCGGGGCAATCAGTTGATCGTACTGGGTAAAATGCCCCCCGCGCGCGATCTTGACCCCATGGCTCAGGATGCAGGGTTTGGAGTAATGCGGTGCCAGCCGGACATGCCTGCGCGGCCCGATGATCGGCCCTGTGATCTCCTCCGGTTCAACGTCGATGCGATGAATGACCTCAAGGCCCAAGGGCGTCAGCACCCGCTTCGGCTTTACCTGGCGGAGGTAATCCAAAAGGCTGCCACCGTGGGACGGATCCACCACGACCAGTTCATCCACGTCGCCAACGATCACATGGGTGAAATAACAACGTAACCCCTGAACGAAATTGTTCAGCATCCGCCAACGCTTCATGTCGAAATTTGGGTGAGGATCGCCCGGTATACCTATGATATTACAGCCTTCTGCGATCCGAGCCACATCATCTCCGCGACCGTGGTTCACGATATAGCAATTCTCGCGGCCCAAGGTCTCGCCGTAATGGCGCACCCAGGCCTTCAGGAAAAACGCGTCGCCGCGCACCATGGTCAGCGCCGCTGCCACCGATTGCATCTGCTCTGGCCTCTTCGCCGTTGTTTTGCCGGTCAAGGTACAGCATTGCGGCGCTTATGAGAATCGCATTCTGGCCACAGGCCCGCTAGTCTGTGCCCACGGGCAGGAAAGGGCAGCCATGATCGAAGACAGGTTTGCGGAAACCGGCTGGCAGATGGTGCGAGGCCCTGCCCGGCCTGTCAGCTTTCAGGTTTTCGGTGAAAGGTCCTCGGGCACAAATTTCGTCAAGCGCCTGATCGGCCGGAACACGGGTCTGACCCCGACAGAGGATCTTGGCTGGAAGCACGGGTTCCCGCATATGACCGCGATCCCGCCGCAGGTTCTGGTGGTCTGTTGCGTTCGCGATGCTCGAGCCTGGGCGCTGTCCATGCATTCAAAGCCCTGGCATTGTCCGCCGCAGATGCAGGTGCTGCCCTTTCCAAGGTTCATTCGGGCGGAATGGGCCACCATTGCGGATCGCAAAAGATATTTCCCGCAGGTTCAGGCCATCGGCGGGGTCGGGCAACCGTTGCAGCATGACCGCCATCCGATCACCGGACAGGTGTTCCCCAACCTCTTTGCCCTGCGACGGGCCAAGTTGTCGGGGCTGCTGTCCTTCCTGAACCGAGGTTGCGCTGTCGTCCTGTGCCGGATGGAGACGGTTCAGCACGACCCTCAGGGGTTTCTGTCGGCACTGCTGACGGCCTATGACCTGCCAACGCCAGAGAAACCCTACCGCCCCATTGTCAAAAGGCTGGGGTCCAAGTTTCTGCCCTCGGTGGATGAACGTCCCCAAACCCCCGACAGTTTTCCCGCCGAGGATCTTTCGTTTTTGCGCGGTGCCCTTGACCTTGAAACCGAAGAGCGGCTCGGCTTTCGGTACGACTGAAGGTCGACCTGTAAGCGATTGTAAGCAGGAGAGTTTCAACAACTCACCCCGCAGGCAATCAACCGGCGTGCAAATTGGCCAGCCGTTCGACGTTTTCGCGTACATGGTCCAGAGGCGGACAGCTTTTCCGGCTTTCCAAAGATACATGCAGCAGGAACTGATCGCATGTGGCCATAAGCTCGCCGTCCTCGGCGCGTTTCATCTCATGCCACAAACGCAGTTTCTTCCCCTCGCCCAACAGAACCTTGGTTTCGACAATAATGTCTTCGCCTGCAAGGGTTTCCGCAAGATACTTAACGTTGGTTTCCGCGGTAAAATAGCTGTTGCCAGCCTCGATATACGCGCGGTCCGCGCCGACATGGGCCATCAGTTCCTCGGATGCGTCCGAGAAGACCTGCCCGTAGCGGCCTTCGTTCATGTGGCCATTGGCGTCGGTCCAATCCACCGGCACGATCCGTCGCACCGTGACCATCGGAACAGCCTCGTCCAACGGGCCACGCAGGCTGTCATCGTGATCCCGTATCAGCTTACCCGCCGCGGCGTCCTGCATTTTCAGAGCGCGAAGAATGGCCACCAAGTTATTGTCACGCAAACGTTCCAGTTCCCGGATCGACATGTGTCCCGATTGTGCATCGGATTGATCCGCGATCAGGTCAACCAGCTCATCGGTGAACTCTGGAACGTCCATAAGTTTGGTCCAGGGCCACTCCAGCGCAGGGCCGAATTGCGCCATAAAGTGCCGCATTCCGGCTTCGCCCCCCGCCACACGGTAGGTTTCGAAAAGCCCCATCTGCGCCCAACGCAGCCCAAAACCATAGCGGATCGCATTGTCGATCTCTTCGGTGGTGGCAATGCCGTCCTTGACCAACCACAGTGCCTCACGCCAGACCGCCTCAAGAAAGCGGTCGGCGATATGCGCGTCGATCTCGGCACGCACATGCAGCGGGTACATGCCAATCGCGCTCAGCGTCTTGCGCGCGGACTCGACGGTCTCTTGCGCGGCCCCCGGCCCCGGCACCAGTTCGACCAGCGGCAAGAGGTAGACCGGGTTGAATGGATGCGCGACGACGATCTGACCGGGCCGGGCCGAGCCCTCTTGCAGTTGCGTCGGGGTAAAGCCACTGGTCGACGAGGCAAGCGCCGCCAGCGGATCGCAAGCCGCCTGGATCTGGGCATAGACCTTGTGTTTCAGATCCAACCGCTCTGGCACGCTTTCCTGAATATAGCTTGCCCCCTCGACCGCCTCGGCCAAGGTTTTGCAAAAGACAATGGGGCCACGGGCGGGCATCGGAGCTTCGTAGAGCATGGGCAGGGCGCGGGCCGCACCGGCCATGACCTCACCGATCTTGCGCTCTGCCTCGGGGTCGGGATCAAAAACCCGGACCTCCCAGCCCATCAACGCAAAGCGCGCCGCCCAGCCGCCGCCAATGACACCGCCGCCGATGATCGCTGCCCGATTTGCCACCTGTCTCTCCCTTTTTGAACGGTGATCCCGCGCCTAGATTGCAGCCCTTGCCGGGTAGCGTCCGGCAGAACACGGCAAGAACCGTGCAGTTTCCGTCACGGGACCAGCGTTTCAGTATGCCCGTCGATGGCCATGATCTGACCCGAGATCTTTCGCGCCTGCGGCGACGCCAGCCAAAGCACCGTGTCGGCCACCTCTTCGCCTGTCACCCAACTGCGCATGGACACGCCTTTGACATAAGCCGCGCGCACGTCATCCTCGGTCTTGCCCGAGGCGGCGGCTTCCATCGCGACAACACGGTCCATCCGGTCGCCTTCCACGGCGCCCGGGCAGATGGCGTTGACCCGGATGCCGTCCGGGCCCAGTTCCATGGCAAGCGTTTTGGTCAGCCCGACGATGGCCCATTTCGCCGCCGCATAAGGGGCGCGCAAGGGGTAGCCAAACAGCCCTGCGGTCGAACTGGTCAGGACGATCAGGCCGCTTTTCTGGGCCCGCATGACCCGCGCCGCCCAGCGGCATGTCAGGAAAGCCCCGGTCACATTCACATCGACACAGGCGCGCCAGGCATCCAGATCCAGTGTTTCAATCCGTCCGGCAGGCCCGCCAGTGCCCGCATTGGCGCAAACCACGTCCGCGCCGCCAAACCGCTGTTCGACCTGATCGAGGAAGGCGGAGATTTCCGCTTCATTCGTGACATCGACCACTTCTGCGATGGCCTCAGGATGCGCATGACGGAACCGCCCGACCGCCTCCGCATCCACATCGCAAATGGCAACCCGATCGCCCCGCGCAAGAAAGCCCTGCGCCATGGCAAGCCCCAGGCCCGCGGCTCCGGCCGTGATGACAACGCGTTTCATAGGCCCTCCAGCCGTGTCAGATCATAGCCGTACCATTCAAGAATCTCGCGTGCGGCACGCAGACGCTCGCCCGGCTGTCCGGTTCGATCCATGATCCAGACCCGCCGACCGTCCGGATCGCCAAGCGCCGCCGTCCGGTTGTCGGCGTCGATCCAGTAGATCCACAGCGGCGCGCCATCCAGTGACAGCCGCCCTTGGCCGTCGTCGCGCACGGTCCGAACCTGCCCCGCCAGTGACACCTGATTTGAAGACACGTTCACCGACGACCCCGGCGCCACACCGGCCCCCTGCACGACACGCCAGTCCCCCGTCAGCCGAGTCAGGGTTGCATCCACTTGCGAGGCCACCGGCGCGGTCGGATTGCGCAACGGCACATCGCGCGGAACCGGCGCCGCCGCGCATCCCGCCAGCATCAAAAGCAGGCAGAGACGCTTCACCCCAACCGCCCGGCCACAACCATGGCCATATGCGCCCCAAAGCGTCGATGCGCGTCCGGCTCCCAATGCACGCCATCCGTGGGCGAAACCTCGACATGCGCGGCCGCATCTACATACCCCCAGCCATGCCGCTTTGCCGCCGCCTCGATGAACCCGTTAAGCCCTTGCTGGCGCGTTTCGGCCCCGGCGAAAACCTCTTGCAGTGCGCCGATCTCGCGGACAGGGGCCGGGGACACCAGAACGATATCTTGCACCACGTTTTCGGCCTGTGCCATCAGGCCCAGACGTTCGACCGACCGGGCAATTTCCCACGCGCTGACCGAAAACCGGGTCTTCAGGTCATTGGTGCCCAGCATAAGGACCATCACGTCGATGGGTTTGTGGCTGTGCAGAATGGCGGGCAGCACGGTCGCCCCGTTGCGCATACCGCCTTCGACCATGTCATCATGCACCGTGGTGCGACCCGGCAACCCTTCGTCGATCACGCGGATGCCCGCCCCCAGACCTGCCGCCATCGCATCGGGCCAACGGTCCCCCGGGCCATGCCGCAGATCCACACCCGGCGCGGGCAATGGCGCGGTGCCATGGGTGTTGCTGTCGCCATAGCACAGGATCGTTTTCATGCCGCTCTCCCTTGGTTTCGCCCATCCAGACGAAGCAGCCACTGGGCGTCAATCCCTCAAATGCATGGTGGAGACTTGTTTTTTCCGCCTTCATCGCGCATAGAGCGCGCTGCTGAGGGACATTCGCACCCTAAGGCCCGCTGCCACATGAGAGGCCACCATGCGAGACGACAAATCCCAAGAGGCGCCTTTGCGCCCTGCCCGCCATGCGCGGCTCTTCTCGCTATTTCAGCAAGAGAGCCCGCCAGACGATGACCTGCGTCCCGCTAAAGAGCAGACGCTGACCAAGGAACAGGCCATCGGCCTGCAACGCCGGGCCATCGCCTCGCTCAGCCGCGGAACCCCGTTGCGACAACGAATTTTTCGGAAGAGTCGGAGCGGCTGGCCGGCGGTTTGAAATTGGCCACCTTCTCAAAACGGCGTTTCAATTCGGCCTGAAGGCTGCCTTCGGCCCCGCCCTGCAAGACTTTGGCGACAAAGGTGCCGCCCTCTTCCAGCACGTCAAACGCCAGATGTGCCGCCGCTTCGCACAGGGCGATGATCCGCAGGTGATCTGTCTGTTTGTGCCCGGACGAGGCCGCGGCCATATCGGACATGACCACATGGGCCTTGCCGCCCAACCACGCCTTTACCTTGTCGTCGGCTCCGTCTTCCATGAAATCAAGCTGGTGAATTTCGGCCCCGGCAATCGGTTCGACCTCTTGCAGATCGACCCCCAGAACAAAACCCTGCGCCTTGCCCGGCCTGTCGCCAAGCGCGTTGACGCGCGGCACAGCCACCTGACACCAGCCACCCGGAGCACAGCCCAGATCGACCACCCGCGCCCCGGGCACGAGAAAACGGTATTTTTCGTCGATCTCAAGGATCTTGAAGGCCGCGCGTCCACGAAACCCCTCATCCTTGGCGCGCTTGACGTAGGGATCGTTCAACTGCCGTTGCAGCCAGCGGGTCGAGGACAGCTTGCGCCCGCGCGCTGTCTTGACCTTGACCTTCAGGTCGCGTTGCCCGCGCCCCGAGGTGTTCTTGCTGCTCGAACCTTTGCCGGTAGGTGTCTTAGCCATATCCATACGCTTCCTGTGACGGAACCAAAGCCATACGCCAAAGCACCGCCGCCCGGCAACCACCCGCTGCCGATTGTTACTCGCCTGACGTCACAGCCGTGTTAGCGTCAGGCATTGCGAACAGGTGGAGGCTGTGATGCCCTATTACGATATTTTTCTTGCCCCGGTCCTTGATGCCAAACGTGCGGACTATGACGCCTTTGTCAAAACCACGCATGAGATGTTCATCGGCTTTGGCGCAAGCGAGGTCGTCGACCTCTGGCCCAGCGATGTGCCAGAGGGCGAACTGACCTCCCTGCCACTGGCGGTCAAGCTGGAGGCGGGCGAAAGCGTTGCGGCCGGATACATCGTCTGGCCGTCAAAAGAGGTCCGCGATGCGGGCTGGGCCAAGATGATGAACGACGAACCGCAATTCGAAATGCCTTTTGACGGCAAGCGCATGATATTTGGCGGTTTCGACGAATTGCTGCGCACCCGCGCCTGACGCGGCGGCCTGTAACGCACCGGATGGGCCTTTACAGGGGCCCATCCTCCAGAACGCCGTCGGCTGACATCTGGGCGTAAAGCAATCCTTCGCGCAGGCCACGGTCGGCGACCGACAACCGATCCGTCGGCCAGATCCGCAACAGGGCCTGAAGAATGGCGCTGCCGCTCATGATCAGCGCGTGGCGGTCCGGCCCGATCCGAGGATCCTTGCGGCGGCCCGCCGGTCCCATTTCCAGATAGCGCTGGATCACCGACTCGATCTGGTCCGAAGACATGCGCAGACCGTCCACCTTGGTCCGGTCGTAACGGCGCAACCCCAGATGCGAGGCGGCGACCGTCGTCACCGTGCCGGAGGTGCCGACAATCTGGAAACCCTCTCGCGCCTGTTCATCTTGATACGGCGCGAATTCAGACAGGTTTTCCTCGAAATACCAGCTCATCAAGGCATATCGGGCGGCATCATCCATCACGTCCGAAAATTGGTCGCGCAGCGTCGCCACCCCCAGCGGAACGCTGATCCAGTCCACCACCTTGGCCGAGGGGAACGGGCTGTCCGGAGGATGAAACCCGGCATGCAGCCGCATGATTGCACGCGGGCGATCCCGTGGCGCCACTTTGCTGAGGTCGATCCAGACCAGCTCCGTCGACCCGCCGCCAATATCCACCACCAAAAGCTGTTCGGTCTTGGTAGACACCAGCGGTGCGCAGGAAATCACGGCAAGACGCGCTTCTTCCTCGGGCTGGATGATTTCCATCTTCAGCCCGGTTTCCCGCTTGATATGCCGGATGAATTCGCGGGCGTTGCGCGCCCTGCGGCATGCCTCGGTGGCCACAAGACGCATGCGCGTGACCTTGTGACGTTCGATCTTTTGTCTGCATACGTGCAGGGCCGATACGGTGCGCCCCATGGACGCCCGGCTTAGTCGGCCAGTTTTCTCAAGCCCATGTCCCAGCTGGACAGACTTTGAGAAACTATCAACCACATGGAACTGGCTGCCCTTCGGCTGGGCAATCAGCATGCGGCAACTATTTGTACCCAGATCCAGAGCGGCATAGAGCGCGTTGGGATCTGGCCTTGACGGCGCGGGGCTCTCGACCGGTTTCGGGAAAGCGCCCGCAGCCTTGGGACGCTTTGGCGCCATGATGTTGCGCCTTTTCCGAGATCAACTTGCCTTCACGATACGCGCCGTTCCGGGATCGCGCAAGCATCATGTATCTTCGCCCCCAGTGGATTGGTGAAGTAGTCCGCAAGGTAGTCGTATTGATCTTCCAGTAGCGGACGCAGCCGGTCGATGGTGCGCCCCTCAAGATCGAAAATCGACAGTTTGCCACCGCTGGAATTGGCATGCGGCATCGTCACCGTTTCCCCCGTTTGTCGCGAGAGGTCGCAGGCCAGTTGGCCCAGTTCACTGGTTCGGTAAACCCGGTCGAAATTCGCCCGCAGGTCAGGGCCAAGGAAAAGCTCTGCGCCAAGAACGTGATGTTTCACAATCGAGGATTTGCGACGATAGCGCGACAAACGCATGAAGAACGTATCGGGATCGGGATCCAGCGGCAGGCCGCTGGCCGCGCGGACCCGCGGACTGTCCTTCAGCGCGCGCCGCTTGACGACAATATCCGTGTAACAGGACATCAGCCGTTTCGCGGGATCGCGGACCACGCAGAACCGAAAGAAATCTGAATATTGCGCCCAAAGCGCGCCGTTGAACCGCCGTGTCTGATAGATCTGGTGCCACGTCTGCACATCGGGCTGATCCGGCACGATCACCCAGGGATCCAGCATCGCCAAGGCCTGTTTCACCGAGGAACACCCCGCCTTGGGCAAGGCGACATAGGCAAGTTTCCAGGCATCGACGGCAATGACCAACAGTTTTTCCTTTCGTAACGCATACCGGCCCTACCAAGGGCATATGGCAGGAATCGGGCAGAAACCTTAATTTTCCTCATCTAGATGCTGAAAACTTCTGGTCTCCGTGGCGGTTGGAACCCGCACTCGCACCGCCTAAGCTGTCGCGCATGGTGCGGGACAAGTCGAAAACCGACCCATACCAGACGCGCACCACGCGTAAAGAGTCATGAAGGAACAAGGGAATCGGACCCATGGCAGAGCTGACCATCGTCTACTGGCGCGACATCCCCGCACAGGTCATCGTGGGCAAGGGCCGTCGCGGCGCCAAGGTCCAGCTGCCCGAGCGGTTCGAACAGGCCATCGACCGTGCCGCAATGAAGACCGGCGCCGCCGAAACCGACGCCTATCTTGCCGAATGGCGCAAGGTGGCCTCGGGGACGGTCGAGGGCGATCCCCAGGAAGCCGCCAATGCCGCCGCCGCGCGGCTGGAGGCCGAATTCGACGCCGAGCGCATCAAGGCGCTTATTGCCAACGACGGCTGGGCCTGAGGCCCTGCCCCCGACATGACCCTGAAGGAGACGCTGATGGCCCTCTTGAACTTCCGCAAGCGCGACACCGCCCCGCGGACCGGCAACCCCGACCTCGAGGCCTTCATGGCCAATTACTCGATCGAGGTGATGCCGCGCACCGCCGCCAAGGTCGAGGATTTCCGCGCGCTGCTGCCCGAGGGCACCCGCGTCTACATCGCCCATATCGAGGGCACCCCGATCGAGGAAATGGTTGATACGGCCAAGCGCCTCTCGGCGGACGGCTTCAACGTCATGCCGCATTTCCCGGCCCGCATCATCAAAGATACCGCCACGCTGGAAAACTGGATCGCCATGTACCAGGGTGAGGCCGGCGTCGAACAGGCGCTGCTGCTGGCCGGTGGCGTCACCAATCCGCACGGCGATTTCCACTCGTCCATGCAGCTCATGGAAACCGGCCTCTTCGACAAGGCGGGCTTCAAGCGCCTGCACGTGGCCGGCCACCCCGAGGGCAACAAGGACATTGACCCCAACGGCGGCGACGAGGTCGTGATGGAGGCGCTGCGCTGGAAACAGTCCTTCTCGGAACGGACGGACGCGCAGATGGCGCTGGCCACGCAGTTCGCCTTTGACGCCGGTCCGATCATCGACTGGGCCAACCGGCTGACCGCCGAGGGCATCCACCTGCCCGTTCATATCGGCATCGCCGGTCCGGCCAAGCTGCAAACCCTGATCAAGTTCGCCATCGCCTGCGGCGTCGGCCCTTCGCTCAAGGTTCTGCAGAAACGCGCGATGGACGTGTCCAAGCTGCTTCTGCCTTACGAGCCGACCGAGGTTCTGGAACAGCTGGCCGCGCACAAGGCCGCAAACCCGGACTTCAACATCGAGCAGGTCCATTTCTTCCCGCTGGGCGGCATCAAGACCAACGCGGAATGGGCGATCAACAACGGCGGCGAAAACGCCCGCCCCGCTGCGGCGCACGGCTGAGGACATGACGCGACCGGCCCTGCTGTTCGATCTGGACGGCACCATGTTGATGACCGATGACATTCATCGGGAGGTCTTTGTCGACCTGATGCAGCCCTATGGCATCAAGGTGACCGAGTCCTTTTACATGGCGCATGTCCACGGGCGGCTGAACACGGATTTCTTTGCCGAGTTCCTGCCCGAGCTCGAAGATCCGCAGGGCCTGTCCGACCTCAAGGAGGCACAGTTCCGCGACCGCCTGCCCCGTCCCTACCCGGCCATGCCGGGTGTCGAGGCGCTGATCGAACGGGCCCGCGCCGAAGGATGGGCGCTGGCGGTTGTGACCAACGCCAACCGGCTGAACGCCGAGGCGATGCTGGGTGCCGTGGGTCTGCGCGATGCTTTCGAGTTGCTGATTATCGGCGAAGAATGCGCGCGCGGAAAACCCGACCCGGAGCCTTATCTGGCCGCCATGCGCGCGCTGGACGTAGCCCCGGAACAGGCCGTCGCCTTCGAGGACAGCGCCTCGGGCCTGCGCGCGGCAGCAGGGTCCGGTGCTTACACCGTCGGGGTCCGCTCCGGCCTTTCGGATACAGACCTGCGCGCCCATGGCGCACGAGACACAATTGCAGATTTCAACGACCCCGCGCTGGAAACAATCCTAGCGCGCCTGACAGGAGAGCCAGTTCAATGACCCGCACCATCGTCGAGTCGAAAACAAAAACCGCCGTCATCGGCTTTGACGAACCGTTCTGCGTGATCGGTGAACGGATCAACCCCACGGGCCGCAAGATCCTGAACGTCGAACTGGAAGCTGGCGATTTCAGCCGCGTCGAAGCGGACGCGCTTGCGCAGGTCGCCGCGGGTGCCACAGTGCTGGACATCAACTCGGGCGCCGTCTTCTCCAACAAAATGGCCGAAGACCCGCGCTATGCGGACAACAACTTTGTCGAACCGACGCTGATGAAGCAGCTTGTAGAAGTGGTCCAAAAAACCGTCGACGTCCCCCTGTGCATCGACAGTTCGGTCCCCGGCGCGCTGGAAAACGGCCTTGCCGCCGCCGAGGGCCGTCCGCTGCTGAACTCGGTCACCGGCGAAGAAGAACGCCTTGAAATGGTGCTGCCGCTGGTCAAGAAATACAATGTGCCCGTTGTGGCGATCTCGAACGACGATACCGGCATTTCCGAAGATCCCGAAGTCCGCTTTGCGGTGGCGAAAAAGATCGTCGAGCGCGCCGCCGATTACGGCATTCCCGCGCATGACATCGTGGTTGACCCGCTGGTCATGCCGATTGGCGCAATGGGCACCGCCGGGCTTCAGGTCTTTACCCTCGTCCGTCGCCTGCGTGAGGAACTGGGCGTCAACACCACCTGCGGTGCGTCGAATATCTCTTTTGGCCTGCCCAACCGTCACGGCATCAACAACGCCTTTCTGCCGATGGCCATGGGCGCAGGCATGACTTCGGCGATCATGAACCCGGTCGCCCTGCCGATCAACGCCACCAAAATTGCCGAGAAAAAGGCCGAAGTGGCCGCGGCTGGCATCATCCTCCCCGAGGACATGGACGACGAAACCTTTGTCACGCTTTTTGGCATGGGATCGACCAAACCGCGCGCCGGCAAGGAAATGGAAGCGATCCGCGCTGCCAACTTCCTGACCAACAACGACGAGGGCGGCGCCAACTGGATCGCCTTCAACAAACCGCCGTCCGCCGATGGCGAAGGTGGCCGGGGCCGCCGTGGCGGTGGCCGTCGCCGCCGCGCCTGAGCCGCGTAACCCAACACGAAAAGGCCCGGTTTCACACCGGGCCTTTTTTGCTTTGCGCGCCGCCTCTGCCACGGCGGAGAAACCTCACCAACCGGGAAACAGAAATGACACCAAAAGACTTGGTCGAGCGCTTTTACGCAGATGTCTGGAACCGGCGCGATCATGACACGGCCCGTGACATCATCGCCTCGGATTTTCGGTTTCGCGGATCGCTCGGACCGGAAAAGCGTGGCCTTGCCGGGTTCCTTGATTACGTCGATGACGTCCACGCGGCCCTTGGGAATTACACCTGCACAATCGAGGACATGGTTTGCACCGGCGACCGGGTCGCCGCCCGGATGACCTTTCGCGGCAAACATCGCGGCACGTTCTTCGGCGTCGCGCCAACCCACAAGGAAATCGAATGGGCCGGTGCCGCCTTTTTCACGATCGCCAAGGGCAAACTGTCCGAGCTTTGGGTTCTGGGCGACGTGGATGCCGTGAAACGGCAACTGGGAGCGGTGCCGGGCTCGCCGTTCTGAGGCTGACTAGCAGCGCCGCTTGCACAGGTTTTCGCAGGGGATGCCGTCCTTGTCGCCATCCCGCTTGCTCTGCCCGCATTGCAGTAGCTTGTAACAGGCCTCGGCACATGATCGCAGCCGCTTGCAACTGACGTTGCGACAATCAAATGCCTGCGCGGTCCGGAACTGGTCAAGCCGTTCCATCGGGCTGGGTTGATCGGGCTGCGCGAAGGCTGTGCTGCTGACAAGGAAAAAGGTCAAAAGGGATAAACGTCCCATGTGCTCACTCTTGCATTAACGAATTGTTAACCTTTGAACCCACAGTCCTTCCGAGGCAAGACAAAACACAGGCCACTCATAGCGCCGGTTTCCCGCGCATGTGATCCGATGAGGCCCTGTCGAGCCAAGTTCCAATCGCAACCACGCAGACACCTTACCCTACGTCAATTACATGAAATGATGTAGACTGCCTCCTGTCGGTCTTTGCCGACGGCCCGATTTTTCGGGCAAAATGGGAGGAAGAAATGAAATTCGTCAAACTTGCTTGTGTGGTAACGATTTTCAGTTTTCTCGCCGCATGCGCCGAAGCCCAATCATGGACCGAGTCGAAATACGGCTCGACCGATATGGCCGGCGCGTCCAACCTGATGACCCCTGACAAGGCTTTGCAGGCGACGGCCTTGATCAAAACCGGCTCTGTCCTGTCTCTCGGGCGCGATTACACCGCGGACATGCCGCTTTTCGGGGCGCGGGTCTTTGCCGTGCGCGGCACCCGTGGACTGGCCGGCGGACCGCTGGGGTCCAACAGCATCATCTGGATGGATGATTTCATCGCCACAGAGATCGGACAGGTTGGTACCCAGTTCGACGGGCTGAGCCATATCGGGATCGGCGGCGATCACAACCTGTTCTACAACGGCACCCCGATGGAGGAGGTCTTTGGCGGCACCGGCACCCGGAAATTGGGAATCGAGCACGTCAAACCGTTTTTCACCCGCGGTATCGTGCTGGATTTCGTAGCACTGAAAGGGCGCAATCTGGAAGCGGGCGAAGAGATCACCGTCGCCGACATCGAAGACGCGCTGAAAGCGCAGGGGCTGGCCGAACCGGGCACCGGTGATGTGGTCCTGCTGCATACGGGTTGGGGTCGCCACTGGATCGCTGACAACGTGACCTTCAACTCGGGCGAACCGGGCATCGGGCTTGAGGCCGCGGCATGGTTGATCGCGCGGGACATCGCCATCGTCGGAGCGGACACCTGGACCATCGAAGTGCTGCCGAACCCGGACAACACCGTCGCTTTTCCCGTCCACATGGAGTTGATCCCGAAGAACGGGATATTCATCCATGAGAACATCGCAACCCAACGGTTGATCGCGGCGGGTGTGTCCGAATTCGCCTATATCTTTGCCCCGGTTCCGATCGCCGGGGCCACCGGATCGCCGGGTGCGCCATTGGCGGCGTATTGATCCCAAAGCGACCTGACCGGGCGGAGGACCAGCCCCACTCTCTGCCCGGTCAGACCTTTTCGAATTCCATCCGATAAATCACCTGTTCCCCGGTCACAGGATCGACGCCGGGCGCACCGCTAATGACCAGCCGGGTTCCGGACAAGGTGAAAGGCCGCGTCAGGTCGATTTCCCAATCCGGGTTCCATGCGCCTTCGACATGGTGGATGATCTTGTCTCCGTCCAGCGTGTAGGCAGCGACATAGGCCAGCATCGTATCGAACAACTCGGCCTTTTGCTCGGTGCTCCATCGCGCTGAATCGCGCACCGGGCGGTTTCGCTGGAACACCGTCGCCATCATGCGCCCATCGCCATGATAGGCGATATAGCCCAGCGGGTTCGGTCCCTGCGCATCGGTCACCGCTCCGGTCGCCAACGCCTGCCGCGTCCACGAAACCATCCTCCACGATCCGATCAGGTCTTGGGCATCCGCCATCTGCCTTCCTCCGCTGAAAGGTGCGCCGACCAATTCGGCCCGTAAGCAGTATAGCGCCAATCACCGACCGGATCGCCCCTTACTCATAGCCCCGGCAGATCCAGAACAACCGCCGCGTGATCGCTTGCATGTGGACGATGATAGCCGGTTCCTTTCAGGCGGGCGGCGCCAAGCGCTCCGGCTTCATGGCCCATCCCGATCCTCAGCACTCTGGGGGCGATGCCCCTTAGCTGGCCCGCCAAGAGTGGCGAGGCAATCAACCCGTCCGGCGTGTCACGGTATTTTTCCTGAGACTGGAAGTAGCTCCACCGATCATTCCGTGGCAGTCGCTGCATCAGGTTTTCACCCATGGCTTCCAACGGCCCGACAGCGCGATTGTCCCCGTCCGGTTCGTTCAGATCCCCCGCAACCAGCCAGAGCGGCCCGGCCTCCGCGACCAGACGGGACACGGCTTTGGCCTCCAGCCGCCGAACGGCCCAGGCCCGTGCCGCGTCTGGATAGGGGGCCTTGAAATGCACCACGAACAACCTCAGCGCGCCAAAACGCACTTCGAGGCAATCCCGCCGGAACACCGGCGCTTGCGGATCCATCCCTTCCGGTGTGGACAGACCCAGATCCACGGGTGACAGCCCGGCATGACTATGGACAGCGTCCCAGGGTCTTCGCGACATGACCGCAACATCCAGACCGCGCCCATCATTGCCCGGCAAACAAAGACGATGCGCGTAGGGGCCGGTCCGCGCCACAAGAAAGCGCTCGTGAAAGGCATTCAGGCTATCGGCATCAAAAACCTCTTGCAGCGCAAGCACATCCGCGTTCGCCTGCGCCAACAGATCGGCGGTCAACCGGCGGTCCGCCCAATCCAGACCCGCATCTTCGACATCATCGCGGTCCCGTGCGCCAAAAAGCGCGCCTCCGGGCATCAATCGCAGGTTCTGCATGTTCAGACTGGCAATCCGCATGGTTCACCCTCGGGTCAGGGGCGGGCTTTGGTCAACCATCGCGTTTGACCGGAATCGCTTGTGGCGGAATACTGAGACTGAATTTCCGGGAGTTTGTTCATGAAACGCTTTGCCATGGCGCTATGCGCCGCACTGTCCCTTTCCGTGCCCCCTGCCCTTGCTGCCGATTTCCGCGTGGTTGGAATGACCAACGACGCCTTTGACATTCAGGGGGCTGATCCCAACATTGCCTGCACCCACCGGCTGACCGGGCAGTTCGCGCCCGGCGACGGCGATCGAATGGCCGGGATCTTGCGCAACTCCATCGAAGACTGGCGCAAGCAGAACAAATGGGGCAAATCCGTCATCTGCCTTGACAGCCCGGGCGGGTCCATCGCCGAGGCACTGAAACTGGGCGCCGCCCTGCGCGAAATGGCCGTGGGCACAAAACTGGAAGCCGGGGCACGTTGCGAAAGCGCCTGCGCGCTGCTGTTCATGGCGGGCAGTTTTTACGCCCATGAAAGCGGTTACTACAAATGGCGGGTCATGCACCCCACGGCCAAGCTGGGCTTTCACGCGCCTTCGCTTCAGGTAGGGCGCGGTCAATATGACGGGGCCACTGTCACCCGGGCCTATGCACTGGCGATGGAAACCTTGGCCCGCACAATCGAGGATCTGATGCAGAACCGGGGTTTCGAGGATGGCGAACATCTGAAACCTTCGCTGATCGCAACCATGCTGCGGACCCCGCCGGACAGCATGTTCTATATCGACACCGTCGATCAGGCCGGACGATGGGGAATCCAGATCGGACCACTGCGCGACAGCGGGCGCATCATGACCGAAATGGATTTCCGCCGTACCTGCGCCAATCAAAAAGCCTGGGAGGCGGACGAAACCGCCACCGAAGACCCCTATTGGGATCAGTATTTCGTCAATTGGGTCTCAGATGAATGGAGCGACAAGGTCGAGATCATCACCAATGACATGACCGGCGAAAGCTGCGCGTTTTTTCTGCCCAAGGGCGCAGCGCAGCGCAAATCGGTGCCGTTGAACCAGGTGCAAAGTGGCTTTGTCCCTCTGGTGCAGGTTCTGGATCCGTCGACCCGTTTGGCCCAACTGCCATACTGACAGCGGGTCTTATTGCACCAAGGCAATCCGGCAATCGAAGCCAAGCGGCGTCAGTCGCGCCGGGGCAATGGCCAAACCGACGAAATCATGCACCACGGCGGCAAGGAGGTTTTCGACCGGGGACAGGCTGTCCAGCGCCGGAGATACCAGACCGCCGACCAGCCCCGTGGTGAGACCCGACAAGGGCAGTTGCCCCAGCAAACCGGCAAGGGCGCTGTCCACGTCGGCCAGCGTGCCTTCGAGACGCGGCGAGAATGTGGCCGTGCGTTGTTGCTGGATGTCCCGGGCGGAAAAAGCGATCTCCAGTTCCTCGGTCTGAACGAGGTCGATTTCATCACGGACCGTCAGGCCAAGCGCGCTAAGCCGAATATCCAGACTTAGCAAACCTGCCTGGGCCGGGTCGAAAATTGCTGCCGTTTCGCTGCGCGCCGCATGGCAGGCAGAGGCGCGGTCGGTCAGACGGGCCTCGGCATGGGCGATCCGCAAGGACAGGTCCAAACCCACCAGTCCCAAAAGATCCAGACCATCGACATCCAACCGTATCTGGGCAGTTTCCGCGTAGGCCTCGGGCGTGCCGGGTTCGACACTGGCAACGATCCGGCGCGGTTCCACCACGGTCAGACGTACCGGCACATCGGCAACGGGGCCAAGATCAGCACGCAGGCCAAGGTCCAGAACATGTTCCCCGAAAAGTTCGACCGTACCAAAGACAAGGTCTGATTTGCTGATGAAGGATCCGGGAATTTCCGTACCGATCAACATCCCCCGGGCACCGGAATCCAGATGGACAAAATCAGACAGCCGCAGGACCGCATCCGGCGCATTCACCTCTGCCCCGACTGCGGCGGACAAAATGCGTGACACTGCGATATCGGCATCAAGCACATCGCCATAGGTCATCGGCGCATCCAGATTCAGACTGAGCGTCTCCAATAGCGCGTCCGTCCGCAGGAAAAGCGCGCCCTCGGAACAAATGGCATCCAGTTCGGTCCCAAGGATCGGTCTGAGCGCACCGTGAAACAGGTTCAGCGACAAAAGACAGTTCGCCAGACTAAAGCTCACCCTTTCCTGCACCACGGCGACGGCCTGACGGGTGATCACGGTGCGGCTCTCATCTCCCAACAGCGATGCCACCTGCATACGCGCATCCGAAACAGCCGTCACATGCGCCGCATTCACCCGGCCCTCGGACTGGTTCCGTGGTGTAAAGACGCCGGACTCGTAGCGGCCCAGAACCAGTTGCGCAGGGGCCAGAGGCCGCGCCGGAAAAAGATCGTTGTAATCGACCGACCGCGACGCCTGTTTATAGGCTCGTGGCTCGTGGTTGACATGTCGGACAGCCTCCAGCGCCGAGAAATCCGCCTGCGCCTGAACGTGGCTGCGATGCGCATTCAGGATCAACATGTCGATGGCCATTGCCGCGCCAAGGCAAAACGCGATGAAGATGAAAAGCGTGGCAGTGGTGATAGATCCGTCTTCTTTGCCCGGAGTCATTTCAACCCCCAACGATCATGGCCGAACCGACGATCATGTCCGACCCATTGTTCACGGCGCGTACAAGCGGGGCAAACCCATACCCCGACCCGTCGTAGTGCAGCGTCAGTTGCACCCACCCGGGATGGTTGCCCGGCACACATTCGGTCGCGGTGATCCGAGATGGATCAATGGCCACAAAGGATTTCGCGATGGCGGGCACAACGGTTTCGCCCACGTGCTGACAGAAATCGAGATCGTCGCGCGGCGCAACACGGTATTGCAACGTTTGACGCGCCACCTCGTAGGTCAGTTGCTGCACATTGGCGACGGTCACCGCGAACAGGCCGACCCAACAACAACCGATGACGAAAGTGATGAAAGCGGGAAAGAGGATTGCGAACTCGACCGTCGCGCTACCGTCTTCCGCCATGAGGAAGTTTTTTGATCGTTTGCCTGTCAACCTTGTCATTGCGCCAAAACCTCAAAATCTCATACATCAATTAAAGGTTGATTAGGCTGGATGGCCGATTGGCGGCAGAAATGTGGCAGAAATGCGCCCCCGAAAAAAGCACAGAAAAAACGGGAGCATATGCCGGACAATTTTTTTAGATATCGTTAATTATGCTGAAATTGACAGGTCAACCAATTCCCCTATTAGCCTCTCGGGGTAAATCAATCAATAAACTTGCCTTATTAACTTTTAAACCAATCGGTCAATTTCAATTGGAACAAATGACGGTCGACGACGCAAATCACCCCGAGAGTTTCCGACCCGCCGGGGTGTCGATAAAAGCACGATGGATCATCAGCACACAGGGGCGACGACCTATCCGGCCCTCGCCTTTTTCCTTTCGGCAACCACCTTTTCGGCCAGATCGCGGGCAATGGCGAAAGCGCCCTGGATCTTGTCCTTGTCGCGTTTCCAATCGCGGCGCACGACGATCTTGTTGTCTTTGACCTTGGCCAAACCATCCTGCGCCTTGATGAATTCCACCAGTCCTTGCGGGGAAGCAAACTTGTCATTGTGGAATTGAATGGTCGCCCCTTTCGGCCCGCCATCCAGCTTGGAAATTCCGGCCTTCTTGCACATGGCCTTGATCCGCACGACCAGCAGCAGCGTATTGACCTCTCGCGGCAACTTGCCAAAGCGGTCGATCAGTTCGGCGGCAAAACCTTCCAGTTCCACCTTGGTGGTCAGGGAGGACAGGCGGCGATACAGCCCCAGACGCACATCCAGATCGGGTACGTAATCCTCGGGGATCAGGACCGGCACACCAAGGTTGATCTGCGGTGCCCATTGGTCGTCGGCTTCGGCCAGACCTTCCATTTCGCCCGAGCGGATCTTGGCAATCGCCTCTTCCAGCATCGACTGGTACAGTTCATAGCCCACGTCGCGCATCTGGCCGGACTGCTCCTCACCCAAAAGGTTGCCTGCGCCGCGAATGTCCAGATCCTGCGAAGCAAGGCTGAACCCTGCGCCCAGAGTGTCAATAGCGCCAAGAACGCGCAGACGCTTTTCGGCGGTGGCCGTCAGTTTCATCCGCGGTTTCGTGGTCAGATAGCAATAGGCGCGGGTCTTGGACCGGCCCACCCTGCCCCGAATCTGGTAAAGCTGCGACAGGCCGAACATATCGGCGCGATGCACGATCATCGTGTTGGCAGTGGGGATATCCAGACCGGATTCCACGATGGTCGTCGCCAGCAGCACGTCATATTTGCCGTCGTAAAAGGCGTTCATCCGTTCGTCCAATTCGCCCGCCGCCATCTGGCCGTGCGCGACCACATAGGACACCTCGGGCACTTGTTCCCTCAGGAACTCCTCCACCTCGGGGAGATCCGTCAGGCGCGGAACGACAAAGAAGGACTGCCCGCCGCGATAATGTTCGCGCAACAGCGCCTCACGGATGGTCATCGGATCGAATTCCGACACATAAGTGCGGATCGACAATCGATCGACCGGCGGCGTCCCGATGATCGACAGGTCGCGCACCCCGGTCAGCGAAAGTTGCAGGGTACGCGGAATGGGCGTCGCCGTTAGCGTCAGCACGTGAATGTCCGAGCGAAGCTGTTTCAGGCGTTCTTTGTGCTGAACGCCGAAACGCTGTTCTTCGTCGATGATCAGCAGCCCAAGGTTGTTGAACCGGATACCCTTCGCCAGCAAGGCATGGGTGCCCACGGCAATGTCGACCGTGCCCCTAGAGATCCCGTCACGCGTCAGCGCGGATTGTTTTTGCGAGACAAAGCGCGACAGCGGCGCGACCTGAAGCGGGAAGCCCCGGAAACGTTCGGCAAAGCTGTTGTAGTGCTGGCGTGCCAACAAGGTGGTCGGCGCGATGACCGCCACCTGTACACCGGACATGGCGGCGACAAAGGCCGCGCGCATGGCGACCTCGGTCTTGCCGAAGCCCACGTCGCCGCAGATCAGGCGATCCATCGGCTGGCCCGAGTGCATGTCCTCCATGACATCCTCGATGGCGCGCAACTGATCGTCGGTCTCTTGATAGGGGAACCGCGCGGCAAAGCTTTCGTAAGATCCCGGCGGCGGGTCCATGATCGGAGCCTTGCGCAGCGCACGTTCGGCGGCGATGCGGATCAGCCGGTCGGCCATCTCGCGGATACGTTGTTTCAGCTTGGCCTTCTTGGCCTGCCAGGCACCGCCTCCCAGCTTGTCCAGCAGCCCCTCTTCGTGGCCGTATTTGGACAGCAGTTCGATATTCTCGACCGGCAGGTAAAGCTTGGCGCCATCGGCATATTCCAGCGCGATGCATTCATGCGCCGCCCCGGCCGCCGTAACGACCTCAAGGCCCATGTAGCGACCGATCCCGTGGTCGACGTGAACCACAAGGTCGCCCGGCGCAAGCGACTGATGCTCGGTCAGGAAATTCTCGGCCTTGCGGCGCTTCTTGGGCTGGCGGATCAGCCTGTCACCCAGAACATCCTGTTCCGAGATAACGGTCAGCCGCCCCTTGTCACCCGCCGCTTCCCACGGAGCGGTAAAGCCCGCCTCCAATGACCAGACCGCAAGGTGCAGACCGCGCTTGCCGATCCGGGTGCCATTGATGATCGGGATCGCCTCGGCCAGCCCCTCATCCTCGAGCAACCCGGTCAGGCGTTCACGCGCCCCTTCGGAATAGGACGCGATCAGAACAGGCCCGTCAGTCATGCAGGTCTTGACGTGGTCGGCCAGCGTCTTGAACAGGCTGATGTTTTCCTGCTGCCGTTCGGGCGAGAAATTGCGCCCGATGCGCCCGCCTGCATCCACCACGCCGGGGCCAGAGGCCTGTTGCAGCGGATGGAACTGGACCTCGCGCCGGTCCCCCACGGCGCGCAACCATGCCGCGTCATCCATATACAGCGTTTCCGGGGGGATCGGTTTGTAAACCGTGCTGCCCAGCGTCTTTTTCTGGCTCATCGCGTGACGGCGGGCATCGTATTGATCGGCAATCGAATCCCAACGCGACAGGCGGGCGGGCGTCAGTTGGTCGTCCATCAGGACAGGCGCGCCGGGCAGATAGTCGAACAGGGTTTCCAGACGTTCGTGAAAGAACGGCAACCAATGTTCGACACCCTGATGTTTCCGTCCCGCGCTGACGGCCTCGTACAGCGGGTCGTCGGTGCCCGCCGCGCCGAATTCGATCCGATAGTTCTGGCGGAACCGCGTGATCGCGCTGTCATCAAGGATGACTTCAGACACCGGGGCCAGCTCCACGATTTCCAACTTTTCGGTGGTCCGCTGCGTGGCGGCATCAAACCGGCGTGCGCCGTCCAGCACATCCCCAAAGAAATCAAGACGCACCGGACCGCCATCCCCCGGCGGGAAAATATCGATGATCCCGCCGCGCACGGCATAGTCACCGGGTTCTGTCACCGTCGGCGCCTGGCTAAACCCCATGCGGACGAGAAAGCCGCGCAGGGCTGTCTCGTCGACCCGATCGCCGACGCGCGCGGCAAAGGCTGCCTCGCGCAGGACGTTGCGTGCCGGCAGGTATTGCATCGCCGCCGACAGCGTCGTCAGCAGCACAAAGTGTTTCGGCCCGCCATGTACCAGCCCGGCCAGTGTCGCCATCCGCGCCGCCGAGATGTCTGCGTTCGGGGAAACCCGGTCATATGGCAGGCAATCCCAAGCGGGAAAGACCACCACCGGCATGTCCGGGGCAAAGAAGGCAAGCGCATCGCGCATGGCCGCAAGCCGCTTGTCGTCACGCGCGATGTGGATGACCGGCCCGCCGGTCTTTTCCACCTCACGCAGCACCAACCGGGCGTCATAGCCCTCGGGCGCGCCGCCCATCGTGATCCGCTGCTGTGTCATGAAGGCTCAAATGGCGCGCCGCGCGGGCAGCGTCAACCGGCAAGACACCCGATCAGAAGGCCAGCACCGTCAGGTTCATGTACATGCCCCACATCGCGGTGCAGAAGATCGACACCATGCCAATCAGCTGGGTCAGCGTGCGGTGAATGCGCAACCGCCGCCAAAGCGCTTCGCCCTCGCCTTCGCCAAGCTGGATGCGGCGTGCGGAATTGATGCTCAGCAGGCCGACAATGGTCATGGGACACCCCAGCAGGAACACCGCCTGGGCGAATTCAACCCAGTACCAGAACCCAAGGACCGCCGCCCCGGTCAGAAAGGCCGATCCGATCGCCGCCACCCACAGGCCCGACTCATCCACGATGAACAGCAACCGGTTGGTGTTGATCCGCACAAGATCCTCAAGATCCTGCGCGGCCTGTCCACCGTGACGGCGTGCGCGGGCCACCATGTCATAGGGCACACCCAGCACCCAATGGCTGGTCGATGACCACAGCACCGCAAGAACGATCCAGAACCACAGGTTCGAAAAGCTCCGCAGATCGATCAGTTCGAATACGGTATCGTACCAGTCCATGCTCTTTGTCCTTGCCTGTATCCAGCGTCATAACGCGCAGGATTCCAAATGCCCAGAGGCAGGGACTGGACAAGCGCGCGCCTCAGGGTGCATCCCTGTCCGCGACCAATGACGGAGCGCCCCATGCAGCCGACCCTTGCCCCCTTTCCCGCCACGCGCCTGCGCCGCCTGCGCCGCACCCCCGCCATCCGCGCGCTGGTGCAGGAAACCACGCTAAGCCCCGCGGATTTCATCTGGCCGGTGTTCGTACGGGACGGAGAAGGCGTGGTGGAACCCATTGCCTCGATGCCCGGCGTGAACCGCTTGTCCGTGGATAAAGTGGCCGAGGCCGCAATCGAGGCACAGGCGCTTGGCATCCCGGCAATCTGCCTCTTTCCCTATACCGATCCCGCGCTCAAGACCGAGGATTGCGCCGAGGCATGGAATCCGGACAACCTGTCGAACCGCGCCACGCGGGCGATCAAGGCCGCCGCGCCGAACATCGCGGTGATGACCGATGTGGCGCTGGACCCCTACAATATCAACGGACACGACGGCTTTGTCGAAGCTGGCGAGATCGTCAATGACCGGACGGTCGAGGCACTGGTGAAACAGGCGCTGTCGCAGGCAGACGCCGGCGCGGACATCATCGGGCCATCGGACATGATGGACGGGCGCATCGGCGCGCTGCGCGACGCGTTGGAAAGCGCGGGTCATCAGAACGTGTTGTTGTTGTCCTACGCCGCGAAATACGCCAGCGCCTTTTACGGCCCGTTCCGCGATGCAGTCGGCGCTTCGGGCGCGTTGAAGGGCGACAAGAAGACCTACCAGCAGGACCCCGGCAATTCCGACGAGGCCATGCGCCTGATTGCACGCGATCTAAACGAAGGCGCCGATATGGTCATGGTGAAACCGGGGATGCCCTATCTGGACATCTGCCGCCGCGCCAAGGAGATGTTCGGCGCGCCGACCTTTGCCTACCAGGTCTCAGGTGAATACGCGATGCTGGCAGGCGCCGGAGAGCGCGGCTGGGTCGATGGCGAAAAGGTCATGATGGAAAGCCTGATGAGCTTCAAACGCGCAGGTTGCGACGGCGTGCTGACCTATTTCGCCCCCGCCGCCGCCCGTTTGCTGAACGGCTGAGTCACCGGCCTGTCAAGATCGCGCGAGCGGACGCGCGATCTCTTGCCGGTGGGCCACAACATCTCGTGACATCCCCTGCCCCCGTGCCTATATTGCCGCGCAACCGGCGAGACAGCCGGATCTGAGGCTATGCGAGGAACAGGCGGACCCATGACACTCAACAGACGAAATGTGACCCTCGGACTGGGCGCAACCCTGGCGCTTGGCGCTTGCAACGGCGTCGGCAGCAATGGCGGCGCGCGGATCGACGCGCGTGTGGACCAGACGCTGGCGCGGCTTTACGGCGATTACCCCGCCACCCGCAGCCTTGCCGAGAAATCGGTGGGCATGTTGGTGATGCCCGTCGTCACCGAGGCCGGACTGGGCTTTGGTGGCGGTTATGGCCGCGGCGCGCTGCGCGTTGGTGGCGCTTCGGTAGACTACTACTCGGTCGCCAAGGCCTCGGGCGGGCTTCAGATTGGCGCGCAACAATATTCGCACGTGCTGTTCTTCATGACCGATGACGCGCTGCAAACCTTCCGCCGGTCGCCCGGTTTTGCCGCCGGTGCGAACCTCGAATACGCGGTGCTTGAACGCGGCGAAACGCTGGCAGCGGAAACCACCACGTCGCTGGCGCCGGTCATCGCGGTGATCTTTGGTCAGGCCGGCCTGCGCGTTGGCGCGACGCTGGAAGGCGTGAAATACACGCGCATCATTCCCTGATCGTCCCAAAACATCCGAACGGACCGGGGCAACGTCCCGGTCCTGCCCTTCCTCAATGATAGCGGAACTCGCCAACCACGTTCTGCCATTCCCCGGGCGAGATCATCTTGCGGTGCGTAAAGCGGACCGAATGCAACGGTCCTTCGATCTCATCGCGCCAGAATTCGATAAACTCGAACAATTTGGGATGATCCGGCGCCAGATCGTATTCTTGCCAGATGAAGGTGTTCAGTACGTTCCTGTAATCCGGGATCCGGTAGAAGAATTCCGCCGTGGTCAGCCCATAGCCCTTCAGCATCAGTTCGGTTTCGGACTCCTGCATCGTTTTTACCTCTTTTGACAACTCGTTCCGAAATGCTGCCAAGCGAGTGTTTACTTTTCAATAAAAACAGCATGTTAGCACTGTGCACCGCTGGCTGCCAAACTGCGTGACCCGTGCCGCCATTGCGCCCTACAGATAGTCTCTGATATAAGACCTCCAACAAGATATGGCAGACAAACCGACAGGCCCCTTACGTGAGCGACACGCCAGAAACACCTGAAAATACAGAACAAAATCCGCCAGAGTATCGCGGTCCTTCGATCTCGATCGAAACGGAGATGAAGTCGAGCTACCTCGACTATGCCATGTCCGTGATCGTCAGCCGGGCGATCCCCGATCTGCGCGACGGCCTAAAACCTGTGCACCGCCGCATCCTATATGCCATGTACGAGGGCAACTATACGCCCGACAAGGCCTACCGGAAGTCGGCGAAATCCGTGGGTGAGGTGATGGGCAACTATCACCCCCACGGCGATTCCGCGATTTACGATGCGCTGGTCCGCATGGCGCAGGATTTCTCCATGTCGCTGCCGCTGATCGACGGACAGGGCAACTTTGGCTCGATGGACGGCGATCCGCCGGCCGCGATGCGTTACACCGAAAGCCGTCTGGCGAAATCTGCGCTGTCCCTGCTCGCGGATATCGACAAGGAAACCGTCGATTTTCAAGACAACTATGACGGCAAGGAACGCGAACCTACGGTCCTGCCGGCGCGCTATCCCAACGTGCTGGTCAATGGTGCCGAAGGCATCGCCGTCGGCATGGCCACCCGGATTCCGCCGCATAACCTGGGTGAAGTCATCGACGCCACGCTGGCCTTGATCGAAAACCCCGACCTGTCGACCGAGGAATTGATCGACTATATCCCCGCCCCGGATTTTCCGACCGGCGGCGTGATCCTTGGACGTTCCGGCGCGCGCAAGGCCTATCTCGAAGGTCGCGGCAGCGTCATCATCCGCGCCAAGACCCGGATCGAGGAGATCCGCAAGGATCGCTTTGCCATCGTCATCGACGAGATCCCCTATCAGGTGAACAAGGCCACGATGATCGAACGGATCGCCGAAGCGGCCCGCGACAAAAAGATCGAGGGCATCGCCCACGTACAGGACGAATCCGACCGGGACGGCGTGCGCGTGGTTGTCGAACTCAAGCGCGATGCGACCGGCGAAGTTGTGCTGAACCAGCTTTTCCGCTTTACGCCGATGCAGGTCAGCTTTGGCTGCAACATGCTGGCATTGAACGGCGGCAAGCCGGAACAATTGACCCTGTACGGTTTCCTCAGCGCCTTTATCGATTTCCGCGAGGATGTGGTTGCCCGCCGCACCGCCTATCTGCTGCGCAAGGCCCGCGAACGCTCGCACATTCTTTGCGGACTGGCGGTTGCCGTATCCAACGTGGATGAGGTTGTCGCCACCATCCGTGCCAGCGCCGACGCCGCCGAGGCCCGCGAAAAGCTGATGGAGCGCCGCTGGCCCGCCGAAGAAATCCTGCCGTATATCCGGCTGATCGACGATCCGACCCACCGCGAAAACGAGGACGGCACCTATAACCTCTCCGAGGCACAGGCGCGTGCAATCCTTGAACTGCGGTTGCAGCGCCTCACCCAACTGGGCGTCAAGGAAGTCACGGACGAGCTGGAAGACCTTGCTGCCAAGATCAAGGACTACCTCGACATCCTGTCGTCGCGCGAACGCATCATGCAGATCATCAGCGACGAAATGCGCGCGATCCGCGATGAATTTGCCGTGCCGCGCCGGACCGAGATCACCGAATGGGCTGGCGATCTGGAGGACGAGGATCTGATCGAGCGTGAGGACATGGTCGTCACGGTCACTCAATCCGGCTATATCAAGCGCACCGCGCTGGCCGACTTCCGCGCGCAAAAACGCGGCGGCAAGGGGCTGTCCGGCATGGCCACCAAGGACGACGACGTGGTGACCACGCTTTTCGTCGCCAACACGCATACGCAGCTGTTGTTCTTCACCACCGAAGGCATGGTTTACAAGCTCAAGACTTGGCGCCTGCCGCTGGGTGGACGGACGTCCAAGGGCAAGGCCATCGTCAATATCCTGCCGATCCCGGCGGGCGTGTCGATTGCCGCCATCATGCCGGTCGACCGCGACGAAAGCGAATGGGACGATCTGCAAATCGTCTTTGCTACCTCCAAGGGCAGCGTCCGCCGCAACCGGTTGTCGGATTTCACCAACGTCATGCGCAACGGCAAGATCGCGATGAAATTCGAAGGTGAGGATGAGAACACCCGCCTGATCAACGCGCGCATCTGTTCCGAGGATGACGACGTGATGCTGGTGACGAACTCTGGCCGTGCGATCCGCTTTCCGGTGCCTGAGGTGCGTGTCTTCAACTCGCGCAATTCCACCGGCGTGCGCGGTATCCGCCTGTCGAATGGCGACGAGGTCGTATCGATGTCGATCATCCGGCACTTCGATGCCTCGTCTGACGAACGTGCGTCTTACCTCAAGATGCGCCGCGCCATGGCCGGTCTGACCGATGATGCCGAGGCACCGGAAGAGGAAGACGGCAACGCCGACAGCGCGCTGCCGCAGGACCGCTATGCCGAAATGTCGGCGGCAGAGAACCTGATCCTGACGATCACCGCAAAAGGCTTGGGCAAACTGTCCTCCAGCCACGACTATCCGGTCCGGGGCCGTGGCGGCATGGGTGTGACCGCTTGGGAGAAATCCATGCGCGGCGGTGAAATTGTCGCCTCTTTCCCGGTGGAAATGGACGATCAGATCATGCTTGCCACATCGACGGGCCAGTCGATCCGGGTGCCGGTGGACGGGATTTCGTTCCGCTCGCGCAGCGCCGGCGGGGTCAAGGTCTTTAACACCGGGGCCGGCGAAACCGTGGTGTCGGTTGCATGGATCGCGGACCAGGGCGAAGACGGCGAAGAAAACGCCTCTGAGTAACCAGTGAACTGAAAAGGGTTTGTGTAAATGCGTATTCTGTCCTTGCTGATCACGCTTGCCGCTTTTGCGGCAGGCGTCATGTTCATGGTGTCGCGCTATGAGCGGTATCAGCAAAATAATCGGATCGAAGCGCAAAACCTCCGCAAATCGGACGCGAACAAGGTGGTCAAGGCGATCAACGCCATGGACCGTCATTCGCGCAGCTGCACCGACTACATGATCGGCCTGACCACCGGAACCTTCGAACAAGAGGCCACAACCGCAAATGTGGCCCTGTTCTTTGGTGAGACCTGCGGCAAGAGCATGACCACCGAGGCGACGAAGGCCACTGACGTTATTGCCGGGTTGGCCAACGAAGACGACGGCGTGGCCGGACGGACCAAGTTCCTCTCCGAGGCGCGGGCGCTTGTCGAAACCTATCGCAGCCAAGCGTCGGATTTCGAGGCGGCCTACCAATTGCTTAAGGCCGCGGGGTCGCAATCCGCCCGGGCCGCGCTGAACCCGCAGGTCACACCGATGATGAACCGGGCCATTCCTGCCATCAACCGCGGGTTGGATGGTCTGGAATCGGCGCGCAGGGCCTATATCTATCCCAACGGCTAAACGCATCGGGCACAGGGGTTTCCTTTGCCCGAAAGCGCACAGATCCTGTGAAAAAGCGCGAGGTTTCATTTTCGCAGGGATCGCTATGTGGGTGTGCATCGGACCAATAGGAGATGCACCATGTCCACCTCAATGACCCAAACCAGCGGTTTGCTCGTCGCCCGTATCCTGCTGGGCGTTTTGTTTGTGATGGCCGGGATCGGCAAGCTTGGCGATGTGCAGGGCTTTGCCGGTTACATGGCCAGCGGCGGTGTGCCCGCCATTCTGGCCTGGCCCGTGATCCTGCTGGAAATCATCGGCGGCCTTGCCCTGATCGTCGGTTTTCAAACCCGCCTTGCGGCGCTGGCGCTTGGCCTGTTTTCACTGGCCTCTGGCGTGCTGTATCACTACGTGCCCGGCGACCAGATGCAGATGACCATGTTCCTCAAGAACATCGCGCTGACCGGTGGCTATCTTGCACTGGCCATTGCCGGTCCGGGCGACTGGTCTCTTGATCGCGTGATGGGCGGGGCTGCGCCGCAGCGCGCCTGAACCTGAGCGACCTGTCGGGGCGGACCACGAAAGGGTCCGCCCCGTTTGCCATCAGTCGGTGCCCGAGGCCGAGGACACCGCAATCAAGGCGATAACCCCTGCAATCACGGCGCCCGCTCCGATTGGAAAGGGATCGCCGGACACTACGCCGCCCCCCGCCACGCGCCGGCAATAGCGGATCTCTTGCCCGTCGCGCTGTTCGGTCTCCGGGCGGCAGTTGTAGGTCACACCATCCTGCCCCAGAACCTGCACCGTATAAACCGGCACGCCAGACGGCCCCAGCACACGGGCCTCTGTTGTAGATTGCGCCTGCGCCCCTTGGGCCAATCCGGCCAATAGCGCCACGCTGGCAATGAATGTTTTCATCGCGTTTACTCCCCTTTCCACCTTGGTGTCACAAATCTGACATGTGGCGGGGTGCAGGGTCACCGGGAAAAATCGCGCCACAGGATCACCCGTGGCGCAACCAATCCTTCCAGACAGACGTTCAAAGCCCGTAGAGGCCCGAGAATTTCTCTTCGAGATAATCCAGCAAGGGGGCCTCGGACGGGGCGGCCCCACTGGCGCGTTCAATCACCTCGCGCGGGGTGAACAGACCCCCATGCTGTTGCAGGCTCTCCTTGAGCCAACCCGTCGCGCCAGAGGTGTCGCCCTGCGCCAACTGGTCGTCCAGCGCGGGAACGGCCGCCCGCAGCGCCTTGTACAGGCACCCCGCATAGACATTGCCCAATGAATAGGTCGGGAAGTAGCCAAACAGTCCCGCGGACCAATGGACGTCCTGCAAAACGCCGTCCGAAGGCTTGTCGACGGCAAAGCCGAAATCGGCAAGGAACCGGTCGTTCCACGCGGTTTCAAGATCATCGACCAGCAGATCGCCCGAGATCAGCGCCCGTTCCAGATCGAACCGCAAGAGCACATGCAGGTTATACTGCAATTCGTCGGCCTCGGTGCGGATATAACCGTTCCGAACCTGATTCACCGCGGCATAAAATCCATCTTCGTCCGCGATCCCGAAATCGCCAAAGGTGTCGCGCATCTGGCCGTACAGCCAACCGGTAAACGCCCGAGAGCGCCCGATCTGGTTCTCGTAAATCCTGCTTTGGCTTTCGTGTACACCCATGGACACGCCCGCACCCAGCGGGGTCAACCGATACGCCGGGTTGATGTTCTGCTCATAGCTGGCGTGGCCGACCTCGTGGATTGTCGAATAGAAACAGTTGAACGGCTCCAGCGCGACGGTCCGCGTGGTGATGCGAACATCATCGCCCGATCCCGAACTGAACGGATGCACCGCCTTGTCCACGCGCCCGCGTTTCATGTCATAGCCAAAGGTCTTGGCCAGCAGGCGGGCAAGTTTCATCTGGCCGGCTTCATCGAAGGCTCCGTTCAGACCCTGCGGTTGCGGTTGAGCCAGAACGGCCTCGCGCAGGGCCACCAATCGCGGCCGCAATGCGCCGAACATGGCCTCAAGATCTGCGGCCTTGGCACCCGGCTCGTAGTCATCCAGCAGCGCGTCATAGACATCGCCACCCGCAGCCAGTGCCGCCCCTTCTTCCTGCCGCAGCGCGATGATCTCTTTCAGCGCGGGAGCAAAGGCCGCGAAATCGTCATCGGCCCGGGCTTCGGCCCAGATGACATGGCAGCGGCTGACCATACGCGCGATTTCCGAGGCCAATCTTTCGGGCACGCGGACGCTGCGTTCATGGCTGCGGCGGATGTGGCGCAGTTGCGCCTTGGCAACCGGATCCTGCGCGGCCTCTGCGCTGGCCTCAAGCCACTCTCCGATCCGCGGGTCGGTGCGCCGTTGGTGTAACACCGCCTCCATCGCCGCGCGTTCGTCACTGCGCTGGTCCGCCGCCCCCCGCGGCATCATGGTCTCCTGATCCCAGCTCAACCGCCCTGCGACCTGTGCCAGCGCCTCTGTTTCGCGCTGGAAGGCCATCAATTCTTCGTAGGCACCCATTCAGGCTGTCCCTCTTATGCTTTGTGGTGCGGGGTATCGCGCCGCAAAGCGCGCCCGCAAGATCAATGCCCAAAGTGCAACCGCCCCCAGCTGATGCACGATGGCAATATGCCAGGGCGCGGCATACACAACCGTGACGATACCCAGCACAACCTGTAGCAGCAAGACCGCAAAAACCGCATTGAACCGGAACCGTGTATCCGTGTTCGGAGAGCGACGCGCCCGCAGCCACACCACGATCCCGAAGACAAACAACAGGTAACCCGATACCCGGTGAATGAACTGCACAAGGCCCGCGTTTTCAAAGTAGTTGCGCCAGACCGGCTCTAGGTCAAAGGCATTCGACGGAAACAGCTCGCCCCCCATGAGAGGCCAGTCGTTATAGCTGCGCCCCGCATCGATCCCGGCCACCAATGCGCCCAGAAGGATCTGCAAAAAGGCAAAATGCATCAGCCCCGTGGACATCGAGAACAGCTTGGGTTCGGCGCTGCGTCGCGCCTGCATCAGGGCGCGTTCCTCGAAAGTCAGGTTATAGACATACCAGGCGATCAGACCGAGGATCACAAAAGCTAGACCCAGATGCGTGGCCAGCCGATAAGAGGCCACATCCAGCATCTCGCCGCCAAGGCCGGAGTAAACCATCCACCAGCCGATCGCCCCTTGCAGCCCGCCAAGGACGCCAAGTCCGAACAGCCGCCCGGTCCAGCCCTTCGGGATTGACCCGGCAACAAGGAACCCAAGAAAGCCGATGGCCCAGACAAGGCCGATCACCCGGCCCAACTGACGGTGGCCCCATTCCCACCAATAGATCGCCTTGAACTCGGACAGGCTCATACCCTTGTTCTGCAACTGGTACTCGGGGATCTGTTTGTATTTCTCGAACTCGGCGTCCCATGTTTCGGCGTTCATCGGCGGCAAGGCCCCGGTGATCGGCTTCCATTCGGTGATGGACAGGCCGGAATCCGTCAGACGTGTCAGACCGCCCACCGCGATCATCACCATCACCAGAACGAACAACAGCATGAGCCACAGGCGCACCGCGCCCCGCGCGCCGCGCTTTCCCGCGTCGATCATGCCGCCTGCCGGGGCCGCCGGCGTCTTGGCCCCTTCTCCCACTTCTTCGAACAGCTTGCGTTTCTCTGCCATTCCAGCCTCCGCCAATTTTCGCGGACAGTAGAGCGACCGCCCAGTGCCTTCAAGCGCGGCACTCTGAGGCAGGCCGGGGTCGGGAATACCTCCGTCAGGAATGCCGGACTTATGGGCCGGGACGCAAAAGCCTAGATTGAGGGCACAGGACAAGACGACCACCAAGCCAAGACAGCCCAACAGATCAACGACTTACCCAAAGGACTTGACCCATGAAAAAGATCATCCTCTCCGCCATCATCGCCGCAACTGCAATGACCGCTTCGGCAGCTTCCGCCACGCAGGCCTGGATCGGTCACAACCATCTGAATGCGCGCTCCGGCCCCGGTGTCCAGTACCACAAGCTGGGTGTCTTCAACCCCTGCACCCCGGTCCATATCGTCAAGTACACCACGGACCACTACGGCAACCCGACCTGGTACAAGGTGGCCTTCAACCACAAGTACTACTGGGTGAAGGCCGACTACGTGCAGGGCCACGCCTGCCACTGGGCCCCGAAGAAGAAGAAGCACGTCCAGCACTGGGCCCCGAAAAAGCACTGGAACCACTACTGATCCTTCCTCTGGCGGCCAGTTCCTCCTCCCGGCTGGCCCCGGATCCCCTCGCGGACCGATCCCAAAACGGATCGGTCCGTTTCTTTTTGGGCGGGAGCAAGCGGGTGGTTTCCGGCCGCGCCGGTCCAGAATGCAAAGGGCCAGACGCGGCGGTTGTCGGCGGGATGCGCGCCACTTTGTTCCACCGTTCAGACGAAAACCACTGCCGTTGCACGTCCGCCAAAGCGGGGAGCCGTCCGGCGCGGCGGCGCGGACCGAATGGCTTTCACCGAAGCCAAAGTCGGCAACCAGCACAAGCCCAAACCGCGTGAAAATCCGCCCCTATCCGTCTGAAAGGTAGGGAAAACCCGCAGTCGGTCGGGAATACCTCCGTCAGGAATGCCGGACTTATGGGCCGGGGCGCAAAAGCCTAGATTGAGGGCACAGGACAAGACGACCACCAAGCCAAGACAGCACAACAGATCAACGACTTACCCAAAGGACTTGACCCATGAAAAAGATCATCCTCTCCGCCATCATCGCCGCAACCGCAATGACCGCTTCGGCAGCTTCCGCCACGCAGGCCTGGATCGGTCACAACCATCTGAATGCGCGCTCCGGCCCCGGTGTCCAGTACCACAAGCTGGGTGTCTTCAACCCCTGCACCCCGGTCCATATCGTCAAATACACCACGGACCACTACGGCAACCCGACCTGGTACAAGGTGGCCTTCAACCACAAGTACTACTGGGTGAAAGCCGACTACGTGCAGGGCCACGCCTGCCACTGGGCCCCGAAGAAGAAGAAGCACGTCCAGCACTGGGCCCCGAAAAAGCACTGGAACCACTACTGATCCTTCCTCTGGTGGCCAGTTCCTCCTCCCGGCTGGCCCCGGATCCCCTCGCGGACCGATCCCAAAACGGATCGGTCCGTTTCTTTTTGGGCGGGAACAAGCGGGTGGTTTCCCTTCGGTCAGGAATGCCTGACTTATGACCTGCGCCGGAACAACGTAGGTTGAGACCACAAGTTCAAGAGTTCGCCCCTTCCATTGCCTAGACGACCGATCATAGATCCCAAAGGACAACAGACATGAAAACCTTGATCATCTCCGCCGCCGTCGCCGCCGCAACGCTTGCCGGGACCGCCGCCTCGGCCGGTCAGGCCTGGGTTGGCCAGAGCCACCTGAATTACCGCACCGGCCCCGGCCAGAATTATCCGGTGGCAGGCACATTTACCCCCTGCACCGCGCTGGACACCTATGACACGCAATATGGCTGGGTGCAGATCCAGTATCAGGGCCAGTATTACTGGGTCCACGGCGATTACATCGTGAACTACGCCTGCACCTACACGCCGCCGAAGAAGGTCTATACCGCTCCGAAGCAGACTTATTCGGCCCCCAAGAAGAATGGCTACTCCGGCGGCTATTCGGGTGGCTACTCGGGCGGCGGCAGCAACTACTGATCGCGCCTGACACCCCCGGCGCCGGTTCCCCTCCCTGTCCGGCCCGGCCAACTTGCGGACTGATCCCCCACGGATCAGTCCGTTTTCTTGTCTTTCCAGCGCACCATCTGCCGCATCATGCCGTGCAGCATCTGCACATCGGCGCGGGTCAACGGCAGGCGCGACCACATGTTGCGCAGGTTGACCTTCATGCTTTCGGCCTTGTGTTCGGGAAAGAAGAACCCCGCCTCGTCCATGCGGTCTTCGTAATGGCGGGCAAGATGTTCGACCTCGTGCTGTTGCGCCACCTCGGTTCCGGCCATCGACTCGATAACTGCCGGCACCGTTTCGCTGGCCCGGCGCCATTCATAGGCGCACAACAACACGCATTGGGCGAGGTTGAGCGAGGCGAAGTCCGGGTTGACCGGCACCGAAATGATGCCGTTGGCCGGGGCGATATCCTCGTTCTCAAGGCCTGCCCTTTCGGGACCAAAGATTACCGCCACTTTCTCACCAGCCGCGATTCGCCGGGCGCATTCCGTCATGGCGGCCTCGGGTGTCCAGACCGTCTTGGTCAGGTCACGTGGCCGCGCCGTGGTGGCCAGAACAAAAGAACAATCCCCGATCGCTCCGGGCAGGTCCTCGGAAAGCTGCGCCTCGTCCAACAGCCGTCCCGCCCCGCTGGACATCGCGACGGCGCGGGAATTGGGCCAACCGTCGCGCGGATCAACGATCCGCATCCGGTCCAGACCGAAATTCCACATCGCCCGTGCCGCTGCGCCGATGTTTTCGCCCATCTGGGGCCGCACCAGCACAAAGGCCGGCTGAGGTGTACCTGTCGCCATCATTCTCTCCGTCGGATCGGCGGAGGGGTAATGCGCGAAAGACCCGGGGGCAATGGCATGAAACGAAAAAGCCGGGTGCATTAGCCGCTGAGCCGCGCTAATAGGACGGTCGGTTCAGGAGAACAGAATGACGACCCAAGACCCCGATACCCCGCAGATCTACCTGGTCACTCCACCCGAGTTCGACCTTGGCAGTTTCCCCGAGCTTTTGGGCCGGGTCATCGGTGAGGTGGACACAGCCTGCCTCCGGTTGAGCCTTGCCACCCGCGACGAAGATCGCCTGATGCGCGCCGCGGATGCGGTTCGCGAGGTGGCACATCGCGCGGATGTCGCCTTGGTCATCGACACACATGTCGTGCTGGCCGATCGGCTGGGGCTGGACGGGGTGCACCTGCTGGATGGCGCGCGGTCGGTTCGCTCGGCGCGCAAGACGCTGGGGCCGGATGCCATCGTCGGGGCCTACTGCCGCCAGTCGCGCCATGATGGCATGTCCGCAGGCGAAAGCGGCGCGGACTATGTTTCCTTCGGCCCGGTCTCGGGTGAACTTGGGGACGGTGAAACAGCCGAAACCGAGCTGTTCGCATGGTGGACCGAAATGATCGAGGTTCCCGTTGTTGCCGAAGGCGGGCTGACCCCCGAACTGGTCCGCACCCTTGCCCCTGTCACCGACTTCTTTGCCATCGGTGAAGAGATCTGGAGCCAGGAAGATCCGCTGGCGACGCTCAAGGCGCTTCGGGCCGCAATGGCGGGCTGAACGAAAAGATACCGAAACCGGGCGCTGGTGCTACGTCAGCGCCCTTCCAGAAACTCTGCCGGAACCGGCCCCAGTTCAGCCGCATGCCCTTCGCGCACGCGGGTTTCCAGGGCATGGGCAAGGCTCTTGCGGTTGGCATAGTCATCGACCCGCACCGGCGGATGATAGTCCAACACCACCCGCCCCTGTTTGCGCTGCGCGAGTATACGCAGCAAGGCAGGGCCAAATTCCATTTCGCCCCACCAGCCGTAGAACCGTGGATGCGCGCCTGCGGGTGGGTGATAGACCACGCTGACCGGTTGCACCTGTAACTGATGGTGCAGACGTTCCGAAAAAAAGGCTGCGAACAGCGTGGTCTTGAACGGCAGCACGCGAAGCCCGTCGGTCGAGGTGCCTTCGGGGAAAAACAGCAGACGGTGGCCATTCAGAAGCCGGTCCTCGAAGGCTTCGGTCTGGGCCTGCGCCTCACGCCGGTCGCGGTTGATGAACAGCGTGCCTGTCGCCCGCGCAAGCCAGCCGATCCCCGGCCATCCCGCCACCTCGGCCTTGGAAACGAAGTAGATCGTCTTGCGGCTGTTCAATACGAAAATATCCAGCCATGAGGTATGGTTGGCCACGATGGCGCCCGGGCCTCTCATCCGTTGGCCGCGCATTTCGACGGGCAGCCCCATGATCGTCAGCACGGACCGGCAGACAAACCGCGTGATATGCGGCGTCACCGGGCGGCCTGCGCCAAAGATCGGGCGTTCCACCAGGCGCAGGGCCAGCAGGATACCCAGACAACCAAAGATCACCACGACCATCAAAGGTGCCCGCCACGCTATGCGGCACCAGCCCCCAAAGCCGATGGGCGGCCAGTCAGGTTCTTTTGCGCCGGTCCATGTCTGACTCATGACCGGCTCACTGGCCACGGTCCTGCGTGTACATCGCACGCTGGCGGGCATTCATCCGTTCGGTGTCCATGATCAGGCAGACGTCCACGGTGTTGAATTCATGGTCAATGAATGCGCCCTCGCCAACGAAACCGCCCAGGCGGAGATAGGCCTTGATCAGCGCGGGCACCTGCAACATGGCGCTGCGGCGGTCGATATCGGCCTCCGGGATCAGGTCCATGGATTGGAACTCCCGCGCGCGGGTTCGCAGATCCGGCGGGGCCAGGTGGCGGTGGTGCAACAGCGACAGCGGTTCGGCCAGCGCCTGCACGTCATTGCCGTGAAAACTGGCCACTCCGAACATCACCTCGACCTTGTGTTCCAGAACATAGGCCGCCAATCCTTGCCAGAGATGGAACATCGCCGCGCCACCTCGATAGTCGCGGTGCAGGCAGGACCGCCCCAGTTCCAACAGGCGCCGCCCGCTATTGCGCAGCGCGGTGAGGTCGTATTCGTCCTCGGAGTAGAATTGCCCGGCGGCCTTGGCCTGATCGTCGCGCAGCAGGCGATAAACGCCCACGACCTCGCCGCCCTTGGTTTCGTCACGCACCAACAGATGGTCGAAAAACGGGTCGAAGCGATCCTTTTCCAGCCGGGCGTCGTGATCGACCAGCGGCCCGTCGCCGCCCAGCTCGGCAACGAACACCTCGTACCGCAGCCGCTGAGCCGCCTCGATGTCGGCCGCGCCCCGCGCCAGCCCAACCGAGAAAGCCTCTGTCATTGCGATGTCCCCCGCGCCTGCCTGCCTGACGTCCCGAGGTCATAGGCAAGCCACCGTTGGAGTGCAACGTTTGCCGTGTTACCAAGCCTCTGGTTAACCATTCTTAAACCAGTCGGCGAATACGTTAACCATCGAAAACAGGGATCAAGGTCACACGGGCACTGTCCAGTACAACCTTGCCCTGCTCCCGGAAGTTAACGGTGATGCGACCGCCAATGTTGGACTGCACCTGCCCTGTACCCCAATCCGGTTGGTCCGGGTGCTGCACCAGCATCCCGGGTTCGAGTAACGAGTTGAGTTCTGTCATTCCTGTCTCCTCCTGATCGGAGTTTCCCATGTCCCTGCCCCACGCCCAGCTCGCCGCCCTTGTCGGGTCGCGCCTGTGCCACGACCTCATCAGCCCCATCGGCGCCATTCAGAACGGGCTGGAACTGATTGCCCTAGCGGGACAAGCCGATACCAGCCCGGAAATGGACCTTATCCAGGACAGCTGCGAAAGCGCGGCTGCCCGTATCCGGTTCTTTCGCGTGGCCTTTGGCCTTGCCGGGTCCCAGCAGATGATGGGCCGGCGCGAGATCACGTCCACCCTGTCAGCCCTTGGCAAGGGCGGCAAGCTTCAGGTCGAATGGGCCCCAACCGAGGATTTGCCCCGGACCGAGGTTCAAGTGGCCTTTCTTGCCTATCTTTGCTGCGAAACCGCGCTGCCTGCCGGCGGCACCCTGCAATTCGACCGTGATCCGGCAGGTTGGACGATCACGGCACGCGGGCCGCGGCTATCCATCGACCAACCCCTGTGGGATCATCTGAACGGCAGCGTCGCGCTGGATGACCCGGCGGCGAACCGGGTGCATTTTGCCATGCTTCCGATCCTGGCCGAGGCCGCTGGCCACAAGATCTATGCCACCCAGCGGGATGACACCATCTCGATCAAGATCGCCTGACCGGGCATTCCGGTGCGGGCCTAGGCCCGCACCGTGCCGTCACCGGTCACCAGATACTTGAAACTTGTCAGCTGTTCGGCCCCGACCGGGCCGCGCGCGTGCATCTTGCCCGTGGCAATCCCGATCTCTGCGCCCATGCCAAACTCGCCGCCATCGGCGAACTGGGTCGAGGCATTGCGCATCAGGATGGCGGAATCGAGCCGTTGAAAGAACCGTTCGGCGGCGGCGTCATCCTCGGTCAGGATCGCATCCGTGTGGTTCGAACCGTACTTGCGGATATGCGCGATGGCCTGATCGATGTCATCCACCACCCGCGCGGCAATGATGCTGTCCAGATATTCGTGGCCCCAGTCCTCTGCCGTGGCGGGCACGGTCCCGGGAATGGTCTGCAATTCGGCATCGGCCCGCACCTCGACCCCGGCCTCGATCAGCGAGCGGATGATGCCCTGCCCGATGGTGTCGGCAATGTCGCGATGGATCAGCAAACACTCGGCCGAGCCGCAGATCCCTGTCCGCCGCGTCTTGGCGTTGCGCACCACGGCCAGCGATTTGACGGGATCGGCCTCCTTGTCGACGTAGACATGTACGATGCCTTCGAGATGGGCAAAGACCGGCACACGCGCCTCGCGCTGGACCAGTCCCACCAGTCCTTTGCCGCCCCGGGGCACAATGACGTCAATGTGATCGGTCATCTTCAACATCTCGCTGACCGCCGCACGGTCGCGGGTCGGCACCAGTTGGATCGCCGTTTCCGGCAATCCAGCCTCGCGCAGCCCGTCGACAAGGCAGGCGTGGATCGCGCCGGAGGAATGAAAGCTTTCCGAACCACCGCGCAGGATCACCGCATTCCCGGCCTTCAGACAAAGCGCACCGGCATCCGCGGTCACGTTGGGCCGCGATTCATAGATCACCCCAACCACACCCAAGGGGGTGCGCACGCGCTGAATGTGCAGCCCCGAAGGACGGTCCCATTCTTCCATCACGGCTCCGACCGGATCGTCTTGTGCGGCGACCATGCGCAGGCTGTCGCAGATGCCCTTGATCCGCGCCTCATCCAGCATCAGCCGGTCCATCATCGCGTCGCTCAGGCCCTTTTCGCGCCCGAACTCCATGTCCTTGGCGTTGGCCTCGATGATCTGGGCACGCGCCGCCCAGACCTTGTCGGCGGCCGCTTCCAGCGCCTGACGCTTGGTCTCGGCTGGTGCAAAGGCCAGATCCGCTGCGGCAGCACGTGCCTTTTCACCGATGTCCTGCATCAGGGCGGGGATGTTTTCGAGATCTTTCATCGCAAGAACCCTCTGGCCGTTGGAGTTTATGTCTTTCTAGTGAGAAGGCGGCGAGGCGTCAAAACAAGCCGTCACACCGCCATGTCGTCGCGGTGCACCAGAACGGCGCGGCCCGGATACCCAAGGATACCTTCGATGTCGCGGCTATGGTGCCCGGCTATGGCGCGCGCCTCTTCGGCGGTATAACGCGTCAGCCCCTGCCCCAGCGTTTCGCCCGCGACCGAGCGGATCGTCACCGGGTCGCCGCGGCCGAAATCGCCCTCGATCCCGCGCAGCCCGGCGGGCAAAAGCGATTTGCCCGAGGCCAGCGCCCGCGCCGCGCCTGCATCCACGTTCAGAACGCCTTGAGGTTTCATCGCCGCGATCCAGCGTTTGCGGGCCGCATGCGGATCGATATGCGGAGTGAACAGCGTCGACGGTGCGCCCTGAGACAAACGTTTCAGCGGATGCAGGTCGGCCCCGTGCGAGATGATCATCGCACAGCCCGAGGCTGTTGCCGTCTTGGCGGCCATGACCTTGGTTTTCATCCCGCCCTTGGAAAGGCCCGACCCGGCATCGCCTGCCATGGCCTCGATTTCGGGGGTAATGTTGTCCACCACCTCCAGCCGCCGGGCATCCGGGTCGCTGTTGGGGTTGCCGGTATACAGGCCATCCACGTCGGACAGCAGAACCAGCAGTTCGGCGCCAACCGTGACGGCAACCTGTGCGGCCAGTCGGTCATTGTCGCCATAGCGGATTTCATCGGTGGCAACGGTATCGTTCTCGTTCACGATGGGAACGACACCAAAGCCCAGCAAGGTTTCAAGCGTCGCGCGCGAGTTCAGATAGCGGCGTCGGTCGGCGCTGTCTTCCAGCGTCACAAGCACCTGCGCCGTGGTCAAATCATGCGGGGCCAGTGCCTCTTGCCACGCGCGAGCCAACTGAATCTGCCCGACGGCCGCCGCCGCCTGCGATTGTTCCAACGCCAGCACAGTGTGCGGCAGGTTGAGGATACCGCGCCCCAACGCGATGGACCCAGAAGAGACCAGCACCACATCCGCGCCGCCTGCCTTGAGGTCGGCAATGTCCTGGGCAATGGCGGTCAACCAGTCGCGGCGCAGATCGCCTGTGACCCGGTCGACCAACAGGGCCGATCCGATCTTGACGACAACGCGACGCGCCTCGGTCAGGGTTGCCATGTCCCGTCCTCTTCCTCTTCGGTGTCGGGCCGGTCCGCCACGCGCCGCGCCTCGACATGCGGGCGCAAGGCACGCAGAACCTCGGTCACGCCTTCCTTGGATGCGCCGGACATCAGCATGACATTCTCCGCGCCGACCGCTTCCAGTTCTTCCTTGAGAAAGACACGTTCCTCGGCATCCAGCGCGTCGATCTTGTTCAGGACGGTCACGCGCGGCTTGTCGGCCAGACCGGCGCCATAGGCTTCAAGCTCGTTGCAGATGGTCTGATAATCTTCCAGCAGGCTGCCCGAGGTGCCATCGACCAGATGCAGCAGCACGGCGCTGCGTTCCACGTGCCCAAGGAAGATGTCGCCAAGGCCGCGACCTTCATGTGCGCCTTCGATCAGGCCGGGAATATCGGCCACCACGAATTCCGTATTGTCGACCGAAACCACACCAAGGTTGGGGTGCAGCGTGGTAAAGGGATAATCCGCGATCTTGGGTCGCGCGTTCGACGTGGCCGACAAAAAGGTGCTTTTGCCTGCATTGGGCAGGCCCAGCAGACCAACATCGGCAATCAGTTTCAGCCGCAGCCACAAGGTCCGTTCCACGCCGTCCTGACCGGGGTTCGCGTTGCGCGGTGCCTGGTTTGTGGCGGATTTGAACCGCAGGTTGCCCCAGCCGCCGTTGCCGCCCTTGGCCAGCAGCACGCGCTGGCCCAGTTCAGTCAGATCGGCCAGCACGGTTTCTTCGTCCTCTTCGAGGATCTCGGTCCCCACCGGAACGCGCAGCACAATGTCATCGCCATCCGCACCGGTGCGGTTCTGCCCCTTGCCGGCTTGGCCGTTCTGCGCGAACCAATGCTGCTGATAGCGGAAATCGATGAGCGTGTTCAGCCCGTCGACAGCCTCGGCCCAGACAGACCCTCCGCGCCCGCCATCGCCACCATCCGGGCCACCGTATTCGATGAACTTCTCACGGCGGAAGCTGATACAGCCGTTCCCGCCCGAACCAGAGCGGATGTAGACCTTGCAGAGATCGAGGAATTTCATGGGTATGTGCTTTCGGCGAGAGACAGGCGGCGGTTTAGCGGGCTTTCAGGCCACGCTCAAGACAGGGCTTGGGTTGCAGCACAGCCAAAGCCCCGTGAGTTTCAGCGTGCCGATCAATGTCGCAGGCCGCGCATCGCCCCCAAAGGCGCCGTCAGCCCAGCTTGCGGATATAGGTCCATGTCGGGACCTTGGCACTACGGGCGACCGAATATGCCTCGGCATCGCCGATGTATTCAAAGCCACAGTTCACCAGAACCCGGGCCGAGGCCGCGTTGTCCTGAAAAACGCTGGCAAACATGGTGGCATTGCCCATGGGATTTGCCTCGACCAGCGCACGCACCGCCTCGGAGGCCAGCCCCGTGTTCCAGAAGGCCGGCGCCACCCAATAACCAACCTCGGACTGGTTGCGGTCCATGCGATCCAGCGCGATCAGCCCCATCAGCTCGGACCCGCCAACCTTGGTCGCATCCATCGCCCAGACGTCTTCGTCGCGCACCGGTGCCGTCACGCGGGTGACAAAAGCCTCGGCCGCGCCCGGCGGCAGCGGATGTGGAATCGAGGTCGTCATGCGGGCAACGCGCTCGTCGCCCGTATACAATTCCATCAGGCCGATGTCCGATTTACGAACCGGGCGCAGATCGAAACGGTCGGTCGAAACAACGGGTTGGGTGTGACCTGCAACAAGGCCCATGTGCACTCTCCTCTTGTGCAATCACCGGATCAGGAGGACGCCTGTCTTTCGCAGGTCTTTCCAAAATGAACTTGTCCGATCCGGGCCCAAAAAAGTCAGGGGGACCGGCGGTCTTGCCGCCGATCCCCCGTCCGTTTCCGTGCGATGATCTCGGCGTTACTCCGCGGCTTCCGCCACCGGCAGAACCGAAATAAAGGTGCGACCCTTCAGACCTTTGCGGAAGGTCACGGCGCCCTCGGCAGTTGCAAAGATGGTGTGATCCTTGCCCATGCCAACGCCTTCACCCGGCCAGAACTTGGTGCCGCGCTGACGCACGATGATGTTGCCGGGGATGGCGGCCTGGCCACCGTACAGCTTTACACCAAGGCGACGTCCAGCGGAGTCGCGACCGTTGCGGGAGGAACCGCCTGCTTTTTTATGTGCCATAAGTCTCTCTCCTTAACTGTCTCAGACCAGCGTCTTGGCCTGTTCGACCCACTCGGGCTTGACCTTGGTGGCCTCGAAGGTTTCGGGATCCACGGCCGCCAGCTGGGCGAAAGTGGCGATACCGGCTTCGACCAGCTTCTTGGCTGCGGCGGGGCCGACACCATTGATCTGGGTCAGGTCATCACCGGATTCAACCGCTGCGGCTGCTTTCGGAGCCGCCGCCGGGGCTGCTGCCTTCGGGGCCGAACCAGCACCGATCGCAGCCTTGACGCCGGTTGCGTCTGCGCCTTCGGCGAGAATTTCGGTCACACGCACCAGCGTCAGTTGCTGGCGGTGGCCCTTGGTACGCTGCGAGCTGTGCTTACGACGACGCTTGACGAAATGGATCAGCTTGTCGCCCTTGACCTGGTCGATGACCTCGGCCTGAACGGCGGCGCCGGCCACGAAGGGCGCGCCGACAACGGTGCTGTCACCGCTCAGCATCAGGATGTCGTTGAACTGCACGGTCTCACCCGCGTCTGCGGCCAGCTTTTCCACCCGGAGCGTATCGCCCGACTGAACCTTGTATTGCTTGCCGCCGGTTTTCATCACCGCGAACATAGTGCGTCTTTCCTTTTCTGCCGCGTTCTTCGGCCCCGTTTCCGGTGTTTCCGGGGTCATCCCCGCCTCGAACAGCGCGCCCTCTCGGACGATCATTGAACAAAAACAAAAGGCGGGGCCAAAAGCCCCGTCCTTCTCGTGCGCGGCTTATGGTCTGTCGGACCTGCCGTTGTCAAGGGAATGTTGCCCTTTGTATCGGGGCGGCCCGAAACCGGATCGCCCCTTGCAGGCTGTCACAGTTCCTGCTGTTGCATCAACCGTGCTGCCGCAAGGCCAAGCGCATAGGAAATCGTGTCATACATATTGTTGAAACCGGCAAAGAGCGCCTGATTCAATGCCCGGCCCTGCGCGGTTTCGGTCAGGGCGATATATGCCTCCAGATCCTCATCACTTAGCGGTTCATAAGCCAGAAGAAGATAGGCATAGACCCATTCGCGGGTATCTTCGCGGGTGCTTTCCTCCTGCTGCCAAACGTCAGAGAGGATTTCCGACTCGGACAGGCGCAGCGCGCCGCCATCCACCAGCCCGCTGTAAAACCGGTAAGAGGCATTCAGCGCTCCGCTGACATTGGCTTCCAGCAGATCGTTCACCTCGACAAACCGCTGGATCTGCGCCAGCCGGGGATCTTCGCTGCCCTGAAGGCTCCGGTATTTCTCGCGCGCGGCCTCTTCAACGGCGTCGTCGACCATGGCCTTGCGCGCCGAAAGTTCCAGGTCGACGATGCGCTTGCCAAGATCGGAGTTAAAAAACGCCATCAGCGGATCCACATCGGTTTCCGCGATTGCGCCGGCAAAGCCCTTTTCGACAACTGCCAGCATACTTTCATTGTCATAGATGTCCGAAACCAGCACCTGCCAGGCAAGGCTGTCGCCGCCGGGCAGCAGATCATCCGCCAGTTCCGACCCATATGTCATGCCTTCGTCGCGCATGACCTCGACCATCTCGCTGATCCGCAACGCCCCCATGAGATCGTCGATCGGGGCCGCCCGGACCGGTAACGCGAGGCACAGGCAGGCCATCCAAGTGCAGGCCGCCCGCATCACCCAGCGGGCCGCCGGGGTGGAATCGCGCAGTCTCTTCTGTGTCATGACGTCCTCACGCATTATGGGTTGCACAAGACGTAAACCAGCCGCGCTGCCGCAACAACTGTGCAACGCGCGTGCTGGCGGCGGGATGCCAGACAATTCACCGGATCGAACACGGGTGACGCAAGGAAGTTCAAAAAACCTCAGTTTGGTTGTTGCACAGCCCGAATGAATTGTCTAAACGCCCCCCTTACCAAGACCCCCGCGGAGAGGTGCCGGAGTGGTCGAACGGGGCGGTCTCGAAAACCGTTGTCCCTTCACGGGGACCCAGGGTTCGAATCCCTGTCTCTCCGCCATACATCTTTGATTTTAAGCGATAAAAACCGCTTCAAGCGGCCACACCCGCCAAAGTGCCCGCCATACCATTTGCGCTTGAACGCAACGCCATGCGACATGCTCAGTATCCGTCCGTTGAACCCGCGTTTTATCGCTGACGCTCTGTATTGAGTCGATCCAAGTACGGCTTTTCGATCCGCCACCATGGTAGGCCGCCGCAAAACCCTGCAAGAGAACCTATCAACAGGATTGGCCCCCAGGCGGCTACGCCATCTTTTGTCGAATGTGCGAAGGCCGCTGCGCCAATGATACCCACAGCCACCCCGGCAGTCATTGCGACCTTGGCGGGTTGCTCAAACACCAAGCCGAGCACCATTCGCAATAATGCACCAACCGGGGACGACAGCAGGGCTATTGGGAGGATCACAGGTTGCGCGATTGCCCAGACGGCGACGCCTTCCAACACAGACAACAGACCGCTATCGAGGATCATGATCCCGATGCAGACGACCAAAGCACCTGCTTCGACAGAAGCAAAGCAGGCGATCAGGGAGAGTACGAGGTTCATGTTCCCACGCTTTGACAACCTGCGACCTCCGTCCAAACCCACGGCATCAGTTCACCGAGGCGGTTGATCTTGTGATCTGGAAGGCGCTCCAAGACCCAAGTGAGCCAGGCCTCTGGATCGACGCCGTTCATCTTGGCTGTTTCGATCAGCGTGTATGCGATGGCGGCTGCTTTGCCGCCACCGATGGAGCCCATGAAGAGGTAGTTCTTGCGGCCTAAAGCAACTGGACGAATGGAGCGTTCGCAGATGTTGTTATCCGGTTCCAAGTGGCCATCGCTCAAGTAGGCGCGGGCTTTGGGCAAGCGGCCACGGGCATAACGTATGGCCTCGGCCAGTTTGGTTTTGCCGGAGATTTTGGGAAGCTGTACCGCCAGCCATGTCTCCAGCTCATCGAAGATCGCCATAGCGTGCTCAGTACGCAGTGCTGCTCGCGCATCAGCGGATTTGCCCTTTGCCATCTTCTCGACGGCGTAGAGCTGTGCAATCCGTTCGATAGCCCCCTTGGCGATCTCCGAGCCGGTACGCTCAAACTCGTCTACAAATTTACGACGCACATGCACGAGGCAGGCCTGTTCGTGTGCCTTGCCCTCACCGAACAAACCATTGAAGCCCGTGAACCCATCGGCATGTACGGTGCCGGTGTACCCCACCCACGGCAAAGAGCGCGTTGCTTCCCCTTCCGGGGTGCTGCAACCTCTTTACATCTAGTGCTGACAGCTCTTTGGCTACACGCGGCATCTCATACCCATCAACTCACCCGCCTAAATCAATGCGTTGTTTTGCGACAGATTGCAACGGATGGAGGGGTCGGATTCGCAAACTTCTGGAGCATCCCACTGACAAGAAACGGACAATCGCGACGATGTGCGAAAAGTCGCAACCTAACCTTGGCGGGCTGTCTCTCCGCCATAACTCCCCAAGAAATGTGACCAAAACGGCCGCCAAAGGGCGGTCTTGCCGGGTTTGGAAGTCGCGCCTCAGCGCTACGGAACGGCGGGGTCGGCAAGGGCATTCTATTGACGATCTCTTCGCCCGGAATTCTTGTGAAACTGCGCTGGATCGTCGCCTATTGTACCAAGATCTCGATCGGCAGCGCCTCTGGCAGACCCCTGTGCAAGCGTTCGGCGGCCTCTGCCGAAAGACGCCAGATAAATTGTGTCGTTCCCTGATCGCGCTCCAGTTTCAGGCCCGCAAGGAATACCTCGATCTTGGCGTCCCGCAGTTGTGCCGCGCTGCTGGCCGAGAACTCGAACCGGAGCGCATAACCCTCTTGCGGATAAAACGGTTCATTGCGCTCGTCTATCAACAGGCTTGGGCCCAGATCGCGTTGCAAAAGTCCCGAGAGTTTGGCCCGTGCAAGCGCAAGCAGGTCCTCATTGCTCCAATACAGGCCCCCGGCGTGCTGGAAACGCGCCACCGCTTGGCTTAGATCGACCTGCGCCAACATGTATTCCTCGAACTGGCTGCCTTCGAGGATCTCGGCCATGGCCTTTTTCGTGGCCTCCTTTGCGATGCTTTTGGCAACGCCTTCGCCCAGTTTCGTGGTGAACGATTTGACGGCGGCAAATGCCCCGGCCCGGCCAGTCATTGCGCGCAATTCCTTGGTGACTTTCTCCAGCTCAACCTCGGTCTCACCGATTTTCCTGAGCTGTTGCCACATGTTGCCGTCGACGGTTTTGAACTGTTTCCAACCGATCCGCTGGTCCCGCCACAGGTTTTCCTGCGTCAGACTTTGGACAAGTGTCTTGAGCGGGAGGTTGGCCCAGTTTTTCTCGACGGTTTTGACCAGCGTTTCACGACTGGTCAGGCTATCAAGATCGACAAGCGCCCAGTCGCTGGGGGTATCCTGACCACGAGCATAGTCAGAGAGCCGTTTCGTGGAGGCATCATAGTAACTGGGCGGCGACAGGTAGATGCCGACCCCCTGCCGCGCGGCCTCGGCCAACATGGCCGCCGGTCCGCCGCGGATCGACTTGATGAAATCGCGGGCGGAAAACCCCGCCTCCACGGCATATTGCGCCATCATCGAAGCCAGGCCCGCAGCCGCCAAACGGTCATTCATGCGGTCTGCGGTTTGTCCAGCGGCCAACATCGCCTGACGGGCCTCTTCGCGCTTAGCTTGAAGGTCGGCGCGTCGTGCCTCTCTGTCCGCAATCTCGGCTTCCAGCCTTGCGATCTCGGTGCGGAGCTTGTCCAGCTCGTCCCCTTTCGCGGGCACGAAACGGGCATGATCGGTTTCGATCAGCAGGACGCTCGCAACGGATTGACCGGCGTACCACTTCTGCATCTCTTTTTGGGCGGCGCCGAGCACTTCATAGGCCGCGTCCAGCGTGACCTGAGCCTTGACGAGTTTAATTTCCGCCTCTCTGATCCAGCCGTCATAGATCGCTTGCCTGCGGTCGTGATCGCGCTGGTTCACACCTATTTCCTGTTCCAGTTTCTCGCGGATAGCGCGTTCTTCTGCCGTATAGTCGGGTTGCAACATGGCAATGCGTTCGGCCCATGCCGTATCTGCGCGCAAAGCCTCTGCGTCGCGTTCATCCTGCATCTCGCGCAAGCGCTTTTGCCCGGCGGCGGTATTCCCTTCGGTGGCAAAGACAGAGGCCATAGCCCTATCCAACTCATCCACCCGCTTCTCGGCACGCCGCGCGATGTCTGCCCGTGCCTGCCACCCCGGGTCCTTCATCACTTTGTTACTGTCGGGTTTGCGCTGCATCTCCATCCGGAACAGGGTCTGACGATCCTTTTCGATCCGCTGTCGAAGCGGCGCCAGCACCCCGGCCCGCTTGTCCAGCTGCGCAGCAAGATCGGCCTTTGCCTTGTCCAGCACCCGGATTGCCTCATCCCGGGCGCGGGTCGCCTCGTCCAGCTTGGACTTGATCCGCAGAAAGGCGAGGCTGTCGGGTTCGTAGCGCATCGAAACCGACCCCAAGCGGAACCAGGGCGGCATCGGTTCGGGGCGCATCGTGCGGGCAATCATCGCAACCCAGGGTCGCGGCGCCATGCCGTGCCGGTCTGGTACGGCCTTCATGATCGGCAAGTCGATGGCGCATTCGCCTTTGGCTCGGTTGCAGGTGTCGTAGAAATGCAGGGCGGCCGTGGCCGATAGGTAGTCCGCCCAGGCCACCGCCTGTTTGTCGCGCCCGATGCGGGCGAACGCCGCACGGTAGTCTTCGATCGGCGGCATGGTGAGGCGCGAGGTCAAGAGATCAAGGTCCGCTTCGAACGCATCAAGCATCGACCGGACCAGCTCTGCGTCCCCCTCTGGCTTGATGCGGGCCGTGTCCCTGAGCGATTGACGCTGCGTGCAGATCACAAAGGTCTGCGAGATGATCGCGGCATCCAGCCTTTCGGCATGGCTTGCCGTCGGGTCGAACCGAACCTCGGGAATGGGGCACTCGGTCCCGGTTTGAGCCAGCAGCGGAGGAGCGATAAGACAGGCAAACAAGACTGCGAATAGTTGCTTCATGTCGGGGCTCCGGTCTGGCTCGGTTGTCCGAGCCTACCCCATTCCCGGCCACCTGTCGCCGTGTGGCTGTGGCGGCTGCGATCGCAAGAGCCTTTGGCGTCCGAAAGTCAGCCCATAGTAGCCCGATCATGCTTCTGTACCGGCTTGGCCTTGGGCCCGACATTTGCGTCGTCGCTGTCTTCCCTCAGGTTTTTGAAGTCCGGGATGTGCAGCGTATTGAGCCCTGCTGTGTTCGCTGCATTGCCTTTGATGGTTCGCGCCAATTTACGGCTGGTTGCGCCCTGCCCCTGATCGCATTGAAAATCCTGTATTGCCCTCGACCTGCAAAGGAACTTTCCCTAACGTAAAAGATATAAAATAATTTGCGGTTTACATTGTCACAAAGGTGGTTCCGAACAGCGTCCTTCCCTGCACACGGGACAGGCCTCGGCGGTCGATCCTGGCGCAAAGCATGAACAGACCGCGCCAAGGGGGATAGACGACCATGCCATTCTTTCAGATCGATAAAGGTGTTTCCGGGCTTTTGGGCGGAAATGGTTTCAGTTCCATCGCCAATGTTCTCACCATTGCCGGAACGGTCTACACCATCGCGTCCGAGATTTATGCTCATGTGAACGGCAACGGCACCTTCAATGACGTCGAGGATCCCAACCTTGCCGCAATTGCCGAGCTGAAAGACGAGATCGAACAGCTTCAGGACGATATCGTCGAAATGGAGCGCGCCCTGACCGAGCTCATCATTTCCGAGTTTTCCGATCTCCAGCAGCAATTGCTGGCCAGCGCGCAATCCCGCGCGGCCAGTGCTCTGGATCTCTTGGCCTCATATTCGATTGACCCTGATATCGACCGCGCCGAGATCATCGCAGATGCCTCGCGGGCCTTGCGTGACGCGCTTGCACAGGCGACGCAGATGATGGAACCCAGCGATCCGCCCACGGCGCTGAACGCGCTCAAGGCAGGTATCGCCGCGGTTGCCTATACGCTTTACGTCCGGATGGAAGTCGCGCGCGAACTCGAAGGAGATGAAATCGCATCGGACAAGATCTCGCGACAGATCGAGGATGTCATGGCCTTCTTTGAAGACGTCGTGGAATATGTCCTGACCCGCGTGACCGCTGTCCCGATTTCAAACTTCCGGTACGAAGCCTATCTCGACGGTGCTCCCTTTCCCGAATTCTACAGCGCCGGGTTCGATCAGATCGAAGGCCGAAGCGCCTATGGCTACGGGGGCTCGCCGTTCATCTTCGATCCGGCCGGTGTGACCGCCGAAGATTTCGAAGGTCCCTACCAGATCGACGGGTCGCCAAACGATTATTACCTGCCATCACTGGACAGGATTATCACGATCCAGGAAAGCCGCTATTACGACAGCGCCGGCAACCCGGTCGCGTCAACACATCCCGACGCCCGTTCCGGCCTTGATCTCTGGCGCGCCGAAATGGAAGCATGGGTCATCGAGCAGACGCTGCAATGGTTCGGGATCGACCGCGCGGCCTTTGCCGAAACCATCGCCGGGTTCCGTGACCTGACGGACGGCGAACAATTTGTCCTGCCCAGCATTCCAGGCTTTGAAAACGACGGCACCATTGTCGGAACCGATGGCGATGATCTGATCGTTGGCAATGACGGTCATGATCTCTTGCAAGGCGGCGGCGATCCGGACCTGATCCGCGGCATGGAAGGCAACGATACCGTTCAGGGTGGATCGGGTGGCGACAGGCTCGAAGGTAACGAAGGCAATGACCTGCTGGAAGGCGGCGCAGACAATGACGCGCTGATCGGCGGACCGGGAGACGACACGATAGATGGCGGCCCCGGGCTGGACCTTGCCATCTATTCCGGCCGCAGATCCGAATACACCGTCACCACCTATCAGCAAGGCGGGATACGGTATGTGCAGGTCGACGGCCCCGAAGGCACCGATACGCTGACCAACGTCGAACGGCTGGTCTTTGACAATCGCATCGTACAGATCCAAACCGGTGACGGCGCGCCGCCGCTGCTGGGGGACATCCTCTTTTCCGATGGCAGCCGCCGGCTTGCCGATGACCTGATTTTCATGACGGTTCTAAGTGGCACAGGCAGTGCCGAAGGCGGCATGGGCGATGATACGATTTCCGCGTCGATTGGAAATTCGATCATTGATGGCGGCCCCGGCAATGACATCCTGACGGGCAGTTGGCTGTCCTTTGCCGCCTATTCCAGCGTTGCGGTGTTTTCCGGGCTGCGGTCCGACTATGTGATCCAGACGCCTCAGCAAGTGCTGGACCCGATCGTCCAGATCAGCGGACCGGACGGGGTGGATCAGCTCAGCGGATTCACTGCGCTGCAATTCGACGACATGACCGTCGGCATCATCCGCGCGACCTTCAACTTCGGCACGCTTTCGGCCAACCCTGCGATCGGCACCTTGTCCGACGACATCCTGCTGGGGCTGGCGGCGCCGGGACGGCTTGAAGGCCGCAACGGCGATGACACCATTCTGGGGGGTGCCGGAGATGATACGATCCTTGGCGGCGACGGCGGTTCGGGGCCGGATGGCGGCGATCTGATCGAGGCCGGTGCCGGCGATGACCTTGTCCGGGGCGATGCCGGAAACGACACCATCCGAGGTCAGGCCGGGCATGACACGCTGAATGGCGGTGCGGGTCAGGACATTCTCGACGGTGGTACGGATCTGGATACGGCAAGTTTTGCCGATTCCGACGCGCCGGTACGGGTCGCGCTCTATAACAACACGGCGATGGGAGGGCATGCCGCCGGTGACAGCCTGATCTCGATCGAGAACCTGATCGGATCGGAATTTGGCGACGAACTTTCGGGCGACAGCGGCGCAAACATCATCGAAGGCGGCGCGGGCGGTGACCAGATCTATGGCGGCTTCAATTCCGACACGGCCAGCTATGCCGGATCGGATTCCGCGGTTCGGGTCGGCCTGTTCAACAACAGCGCCTCCGGGGGCCATGCGTCCGGCGATATGCTGGTGTCGATCGAGAACCTGATCGGATCCGATTTCAACGATGAACTGTCCGGCGACAGCGGGCGCAACACGATCGAAGGCGGCGACGGAGCAGACCGGATCTATGGCGGTTTCAGCGCCGACACGGCCAGCTATGCCGGGTCCGACGCCGGGGTCCGCGTCGGGCTGTTCAACAACTCGGCCACCGGCGGAGATGCCACCGGCGACACGCTTGTGTCCATCGAAAACCTGACCGGATCGGATCACGACGACGTTCTGTCGGGCAATGGTGGACGGAACATATTGATCGGGGGGGACGGCGATGACCAGCTCTATGGCGGCGGGTCCTCCGACACGCTGGACGGCGGGTCCGGGAACGACACGTTGAGCGGCGGCCCCGGGGGGGATCACTTTGTCTTTGGCACCCAGAGCGGTCAGGACACCGTTCTGGATTTCGAGGACGGCACGGACCTGATTCAACTGACTGGCGGACTGACCTTTGCCGATCTCACGGTGACCACGGTCGCCTCGGGGCAAAGGATCGCCCTTGCCTCCGATCCCAGCGTGCATATCACGCTTGAGGGGCTGAACCCGGGCGATATCACCGCCGACGATTTCACCTGAGCCGCCCGCGCCAGCCGCGGCGCGCCTTGCCCAACGGCGGGTCATCCGTCCGTTGGCAGGTAATCGGCGCCCAAGCGCCGCAACCCCCAGTTGAACAGCCCAAAATCCGCCGATGGCAGGCCCGGACCGATCCAACCCGCTTGGAAACGGTGTATCCTTACGGCGATACATCGTTTCGATGTGCTCACCAATGACGCAACATCAACACGTTCTGGCCCAGCCAATCCCAAACTCGGGGGGCTAGATCATCCGGTGACCGAACTGCCATCGGTCCGCTGCCCGAAACGCTGCCGCAGGATGAAACACATGATGGCCCACAAACGGTTCGCTGCCGCCGTTGCACATACCGCTGCCCCCGCTTGTCTCGTGACCTCATGTTTTCCGGCGTTCAGCCACACCCTCCTGACAGAGGCGACCCGTCCGGGACACGCCTCTGCACCCGCCGATCACCACGGTCGCGCGCACTGACACGAAGGACACAGCCTGCTCATGTGTTTTCTCTGCCAAAGCCTAGATCCCCGTTCGGACTATGACTTTCACGGCCTGACAGGACCAACATCCGCGCGTCCGCAGGATGGTGAATCCGATGATCCCGCCAATGCCAAGCCGGTCTACACGCTGGATCAGGTCGCCTATCAGTTGACCCATGCCTACTGGCAGGACGGCGGCGGCGACTGGCGCGCCTTCGATGTGCAATACGGCGACGAAATTTCGGTGAACATCACCGCGTTGGACGCCATGGGCCAACAGGCTGCACTGGACGCTTTGGACGCGTGGTCGGCGGTTTCGGGGCTGGTGTTCACCGTCACGATCGAAGATGCCGACATCACCTTTCAGCACACCGACACCGGGGCCTATGCCTACTCGGCGGTTTACACATCGTGGAATGAAATCGCCTATTCCGTGGTCAACGTACATGTCAGCTGGCAGAGCAACGCCGACTATTACTACCAGACCTATATCCATGAAATCGGCCATGCTCTGGGTCTGGGGCACGGCGGCAACTACAATGGCAGCGGCGATTTTGCCTCTGACGCCCATTACGCCAACGACAGCTGGCAGATGTCGGTCATGTCGTATTTCGCGCAGTGGGAAAATCCGAACGTCGATGCGTCTTATGCCTATCTGGCGACGCCACAGATGGCCGATATCCTTGCCATTCATACACTTTATGGCACGCCCGACAACGTGCATACGGGGAACACGGTCTATGGTGATGGCACGCCGCTGACCAGTGCAGGGATGGATCTGGCCCCGGGTTATGCCGTGACGATCTTTGACAGTGACGGCATCGACACCATCGACCTTGGCAGCCGCACAGCAGATCAGCGACTGAGCCTGCTGGCCGAAACCTGGTCTGACCTCGACGGCTATGTCGGAACCTTCGGCATCGCCCGGGGCGCGGTGATCGAAAACGCGGTGACGGGATCGGGCGACGATACGGTGACCGGCAACTCTGCCGCCAACGACATCTCGACCGGAGCGGGCGCGGATATCCTGATCGGCGGAGCAGGCAGCGACACGCTGACCGCCGGGGACGGCAGCGACCTGCTGGTCGGCGGGGCCGGTGCCGACATCATGGACGGCGGTGACGGCCTCGACACGGTCAGCTACGCAGGTTCCGACAGCGGCATCCGTGTCGCGCTTTACAACAACACGGCCTCGGGCGGCGACGCCGAGGGCGACAGCTTTGCTTCGATCGAAAACCTGACGGGGTCGGACCACGACGATGTTCTGTCCGGTGACGCCAACGACAATGTGTTCATCGGCGGCGCAGGCGCGGATCAGATCTATGGCGGCTACAGCCGGGACACCGCCAGCTATGAAACCTCTGACGCCGGGGTAACGGTCGCATTGTTCAGCAACTCTGCCGCGGGCGGTCATGCCGAGGGCGACAGCCTTGTCTCCATCGGCAACCTGATCGGCTCGGACTACGATGATGTTCTGTCCGGCAACGGTGGCCGAAACGCGCTGAGCGGCGGCGATGGCGATGACCAGATCTATGGCGGCGGTCGTGCGGATACCATCGACGGCGGTACCGGAAATGACATTCTGGTGGGCGGCTCTGGCCCGGACCAGTTCATCTTCGGCGACAGTTCCGGCCAGGACCGGGTGCTGGATTTCGAAGACGGCTCGGACGTCATCCAATTGACGGGCGGCCTGAGTTTCGACGACCTGACCGTCACCGCCGAGACCGACGGCCTGCGCGTCGCCCTCACCGCCGATCCGACAGTCTTTATCACGCTGGAGGGGCTGGCCCCGGGCGATATCACCGCCGCGGATTTCATCTGATCCGGACGGCGCGTGCGCCGGTCAGTTGAGCGAAATCAGCACCCGCGCGACCAGATCATCGTCGTACAGGGCCGCGCCCGGCTGTCGCAGGGGCAAACGGATGCAGGGAATTCCGTGCCGTTTCGTGACTTCGGCGCAGGACGGCTCGGGGACATCCGTATCGCAAAGCACATGGGTCATCAGGTCCACGGCCCGCGCCCCTGCCCCGGCATCCGCCATCAGCGGCGCAAGGATCGCGGCGACCTGATCGGCAAGGTCATGGCCCATGGCTTCGGGATCCTTGCCGACGCTGGGCAAATAGACCTTGGGAACAGGCCGGGCCGCCACAGCCCTGCCCACGCCCGAAGGCAGCAGATTGGCGATAATACTGGAATACAGGCTGCCCGGCGGATAGCAGATCACATCGGCCTGCTCGATCAGCTTGCGGTTCCGCTTGGGCAGCGGCACATCGACATGCCGTTCCTCGTCTGGCGAAGCAGAGAGGAAACAGCGGACCACCGGGCTGTTGATCGGGGGCACTTCCTTGCCGCTCAGGGCGCGCTGGCCGATGATCCGGCGGCCGTCTTTCAGATCAACACCAAGGTGCAGGTTTTCGTCGACAACGGCCCGCACGGTGCCGCGCACGTCGACCATTTTTGACATCATGAACAGCACCGGCTCCAGCGCCCGGCCGTGAGACAGGTAACCGCCCGCAAGGATCAGGTTGCCGATCGAGGCGTTGCGATAGTCGAACCGGTCCGGCACCTCGGCCAGAAAGCTGTCCAGTTGGCTCTGGATCAACTGGCGCATCGGTTTCGCAATGGCCGACATCAGCGCATGTTTGCCCTTGGCCATGCGCTGCACCTCGGCCCGCAGGCACTTGGCCTCTGCGGTCTTGGGAAAGCGGTGGGTGAACAGGGCATAAACATCGGGTTGCCCAAGGACAGTTTCATCGGCCAGCGCCATCAGGCGGGACCGCAGATCGCCAACGGCGGGCATGTCAAATGCCTCGCGCAGTTCGCGCGAACTGCCGCCGCTGTCGAACGGCGTGATCAGGTGCATCGAATTGAAACTGTACCGTTTGAGCCGGCGCGACACGCCGTTCAATGCGCTGCCCCCGCTGAAAAACAGGATACGAGGCCCCAGATGCGGGGCGCTTTCGGCGCGGGCCACGCGCAGATCATCAGGCAGGCTGACCTCGCGCTGCACGGTGATCGGGGTCGGTTTCATCGCATTCTCCGGGCGGGCGCGGGCTTGTCGCTTTGCATCCGCGGCAAAGCTGGCCCATATGGCGCCTTGAACCGCGGCCACCTCATACGCCCGACGACGCGCGCTGTCATCCATGTGTCGCGGAAACCTGCCATTGCGCGCGGACCATGAACTGACAAGGAGCCCGAGCGTGTCACGCCCCGACGCCATCGCCGAGAACATGTCCTTTCTCCTTGCCGAGATGGATGGACAGTTGTCCCGGCTGATCTCCTATTTCGCAGACCCCCGATCCGAGGTAGCCCTGCAACTGGTCCAGCGGGCCGGGTATTCCAACAATCTGTCGTCGCGCGTCCGCAAGGCCTGTCTGACCGGCATGATGCGCGGCAAGAAACCCGATCCGCAGAACCTGCGCCTGCAAGGCATCGATACGATTGCCCGGAACCTCGACCTGATCTCGCGGCTTGGCCGTCGCGCCGTGGATCAGGCCGAACGCATCCAGCGCCAGAAATTGCTGAGGGCAGACACCTATGTCGCCCCGCTGAAAAAAGTGCGCAAGACCGTCGCCCGCATTCACGATGCGCTGGAAGCACGCGACAGCAAGCTGGCGGTGCAGATCGGGCAGATCCATACCGACATGGGCCGCTTTCACGATCAACTGTTCCGCACCTACACCCGTGACATGCAGGGCACCAAGCACACCGAGGACCTCGCCTTTGCCCTGCTGGCGCTGAACGAAGTCACCCGCATGGGCGAAGCCTTGCAGACGATCTCGGAGGCGATCCTGTCGATCAACATCGGGCAGTCGGTTCAGTTCGAAAGATATTTCACCCTGCGCAGCGTTCTGGCCGGGGTGTCGCGTGACGAAGAAATCACCCTGCAACCTCTGGCCGAAACACGGTCGGGTTCGGCCATTTCGTCGGTCTCGCTGCGCGATGCCAAAGGCAAGACGGTGGCCGCAGTGTTCAAGGACGGTGACAAACACAAGGTCAAGGAAGAGCGCGTCGGCGTCAAAAGCTGGAACTCGGTCTATCCCGGTCTGGCCCCCGAAATCCTGTCCTATGAAAAAAGCGGCAAAAGCGCCGCGCTGCTGATTGAACACCTTGAAGGTGAGACCTTTGAGGACATCGTTCTGGGCGGCAGCGACAAGGCCCTGGCCGAAGCCACCGACGCCTTGCACCGCACCGTCCGCGACATCTGGCGGCAGACCCTTACCGGGGAACCCGCCGAAATGCGCGCCATGGACCAGTTGGCCAAACGCATGAAAGATGTCTATCGCCTGCATCCACGCCATGCCCGTGGGCGTCAGGTTCTGAACGGGCTGGTCATCGAGGGTTTTGACGATCTGATCGCCGCGGCGGCCAAGCGAGAGGCCCGGCTGCCGGCACCCTTCTCGGTCTACATCCACGGGGATTTCAACCTCGACAACGTGATTTATGACCCGGTCAGCCGCAAGATCCGTTTCATCGACCTGCACCGCTCGCGCTACATGGATTACGTGCAGGATGTTTCGGTCTTCATGGTATCCAACTATCGCCTGCAAGTGCTGGATGCGCAGACCCGCGCGCGGATTTCTGCGGTGGCCACCCAGATGCACGCAATGGCCGCCAAGTTCGCCCGCCGCCAGAAAGACGCCACCTTTGAATACCGCCTCGCCCTTGGACTGGCGCGGTCCTTTGCCAGTTCGACGCGCTTTGTCGTCGACCAGTCCCACGCGCGCCGCATGCTGCTGCGTGCCAGATACATCCTTGAATCCGCGCTGGCTGTGCCCGAGGGACGCGAGGCCCGGTTCAAGTTGCCCATAAAGGAATTGTTCGATGAGTAAACGCATCGGCGTCATCGGGACGCCCGGAAAATGGTCGACCGAAGCCTTGGCCGACGCATTCGAAACCCGCACCGGATACCGCAAGGTGATCGACATGGCGCGGGTCACGCTGGACCTGTCCAAAGGCCAGTTGCTGTGCGACGACGTGGACCTGTGCACACTGGACGGTCTGGTCCTGAAAAAGGTGTCGGAAACCTACAGCCCCCATGCGCTTGACCGGCTAGAGATGCTGCGCGTCGCCGAGGCCCGCGGCGTCCGCGTCTTCAGCCCTGCGCACAGCGTCATTCGGCTGATGGACCGGCTGGCCTGTACCGTCACCCTGTCAAATGCAGGCGTCCCGATGCCCGCCACCGTCATCACCGAAGACCTGGACGCCGCGCAGGCCGCGCTGACCCGTTTCGGTGCTGCGGTGTTCAAACCGCTCTTTTCCACCAAGGCACGCGGCATGTTGCTGTTGCAGGCCGACGCCCCCGATGCCAAGGCGCAGATTGCAGGGTTCAAGGCGGAGAACCCGGTCATGTACATCCAGCAAAAGGCAGATCTCTCCGGGCATGATCTGGGCATGGTGTTCCTGAACGGCGACTACATCTGCACCTACGCCCGCGTCAGCCAGACCGGCAGCTGGAACACGACGATCCACTCGGGCGGGAAATATGAACCCTTCGATCCAACACCTGAACTGATCGAACTGGGCCGTCGCGCACAGGCACCCTTTGGCCTGACCTTTACCACCGTCGACATAGCCATGACCCCCGATGGTCCGATCGTCTTCGAGGTTTCGGCCTTTGGCGGCTATTCCGGGGCGCTCAAGGGATGCGGGATCGACGCCGCCGCCAAGGTGGCAGACCACGTGCTGACAGAGGTTTCCGCATGACCGTCAATGACATCCTGAGCGATCTTGATCTGACAGTGGCGCATGAGGCCGCCTTTCATCTGCGCGTCGGCCACGTTGGGGTCTCTGTCCATTGCCCAGAGCCGCTGCGCAGCGCCCTGATCCGGTATTTCGACGCGGCGCTGACCGATCAGCCCGGAAACCTCGACGTGCATCTTTTGCCGGGCCAGACCCTTGGCACCGAACCAGCGTGGACAGACTGGCTGCGCGAAGGCGGCAAAAGCGGCCGCAAGGACGCGATCCACGATCTCGATGGCGCGCGACTGATCCGCAAGGTCCGCAGCGGCGTGACCTTCCTGCAAGGCCCGGATCTGGCCATCGCTTTCGGCCCATTGGACGAAAACGAAAGCACGGTCATCAATTTCATCAATACGCAGGTTCTGAACACCTGCCTGCGCGCGGGCTGGCAACTGGCCCATGCCGCCGCGGTGACCGACGGTACGCGAACGCTTGCGATTTCGGGTTTGTCGGGCGGCGGCAAATCCACCTCGATCCTTCGGATGATGGATATCGACGGTATCGCCTTTGTCAGCAACGACCGCGTTCTGGTGCAGGCCGGTGCCCCCGCGCAGGCCTTGGGCATCCCCAAGCATCCCCGCATCAATCCGGGCACAATCCTTGGCAATCCGCGTCTGCACGCCATGCTGACACCGGAACGCACGGCCGAGCTTCGATCCCTGCCCGTGTCTGAACTCTGGGCGCTTGAGGACAAACATGACCTGATCATCCCGCAGGTCTACGGCCCCGACCGCATCCGTTATCACGGTCCGCTGACCGATTTCTGGGTCCTGAACTGGAGCCATGACAGCGCGGCACCGACAGCTGTAACGGAGGTCGATCTGGCCCATCGCCCCGACTTGCTGAGCGCCATCATGAAAAGCCCCGGCCCCTTTTACCAGCACCCCGACGGGCGTTTCGAACCCAATGGCAACAGCCCCGACCCCGCTGCCTATCTGGACGCCATGACCGGCGTGCGGGTCTGCGAGGTGTCGGGCCGGATCGACTTTGACGCCATGGCCGAATACGGACGGGCCCTGTTCAATGGCTGAGCGCGCCTATGTGGCCTTCTTTCGGCACGGCGCCTATCATCAGCGCAAGGGTGTGCCCTCGGCCCGCCAGCCATGGCCCCTGACCGAAGACGGAAGCGCGCAGGCCCGGCAAGGCGCCATCCTGCTGGCCCGAATGATCGAAACCCATGGCCTGACACCGGCGCCGGTGATGCACAGTTCGCATCAGCTGCGGGCATGGCAAACCGCGCAACACATCCTTCAGGGCCTGCAAGCCGCAGGGTATCCGGTCGAAACCGTCGCCGAAACACCGGATCTGGCCGAACGTGGCTTGGGCAGCGCCGCCAATCTCACCCTGGCCGAAATCGAAACCGCCCTGCACGACGATCCCCGTTACGACGCGCCGCCGCCGGGGTGGAAATCAGACAGTGAATACCGCCTGCCGCTGGAGGGTGCCGAAAGCCTGATGCAGGCGGGTGCGCGCGTGGCCCGTCACATCCGCGCCACTGCAAAACCCGGCCTGCTGACGATCCACGTTGGCCATGGCGCCTCTTTCCGTCATGCCTGTCACCACCTTGGCCTGCTTGGCCGCGATGACATTGCGCGGCTGTCCATGTTTCACGCCCGGCCGTCACTGATCTGTCATGATCCCCATGGTAGGTGGCACCACTTGGCAGGCGATTGGAAAATCCGGGCAGCCGGGGACAGCCCCAAGGACTGACCCCCACGCCGCCAGAGGCGCGTCAGGAGGGCAGGACATGACGGAACTTCGGAAATTTTCCCTTGAGGGGGCGGAACTTCTGCCACCTGTTTTCGATCATGACGCCTGCCTGACAGACTTGCCCCGCAAATTGGAACCCTGGCCCGAGGCCTCGACTCAGCCGCAGGTCGCGGCCTGTCTGGAACGCGCGCGTTTGCACGGCGGCTGGCGTTGGCCAGACCGGCCAGTCGTCTTTGTTTCCGACCCGCACGCGGACGCCGAGGGGTTTCTGCGCTCGTTGATCGCCGCCGGGGTCATCCGCCGCGAAGCCGGCCGCATTGTCCTGACCGGATTTGGCCAACAGGCACGGATCGTTCTGGGGGGCGACACCCTGGACAAGGGGCCAAGCAACCTTGCCCTGCTGGATGCGCTTGCCGATCTGCTGGACACAGGGGCCGAGGTTCAGATCCTCGCGGGAAACCATGATCTGCGGATGCGCATGGCGATTGCCGCGGTACGTGGCCCGCGCAGCGCCCTGAACGAACATCTTTTCGTCCGCATGGGGCGCAAGATCCTGCCCGCCCTGCGCGAAGTATATGACCGCTATGTGACACAGGGCGATCTGAACGCCCTGCCCGACGACGCGGCCTGTCGGGCACGGCTGATGCCCGGCCCCGACTGGGCCACCCGGTTCCGCAAGGCGGCCAAACCGGACCTGCGCCCCAAGGTGATCCGCAAGGAAATCGCCAAGTTGCAGGACAAGCTGCGCAAGTTCGACAAGGAAATCGCCCGCGTCGGGCTGAGCCACCGGGACCTGCTGGCGGCACTCTTGAAATGTCATGACCTCTTTGTGACCCCCGGCGGCACATACGCTTGGTTCTACCAACGGATGGATGTCGTGGCCCGCAGCGGGTCGCTGCTGTTCGTACATGCCGGGTTGTGCGATGACATGTGCGCGGCGCTGGCCACGCGCGGCACCGATGAGGTCAACGCCCGTTATCGTTCTGCGACCGAGGCGGCGACCCTGAACTTTTACTTCGGCCCACTGGCAAACCTTGTGCGGACGAAATATCGCGCCTCGGACTGCACGCTGACCGATGAAGGGGTGGCGGCGCTGCACCGTGCGGGCATCCACATGGTCGTGCAGGGCCATGTCAACAATCACGCGGGCCAGCGCCTGCTGGCGAAACGCGGCCTTCTGCACCTCGAAGGCGATGTCACGCTGGACCGCACCTCGCGCGCCCTTGAAGGGCTGGATGGGATCGGCGCCGGCGCGACCTTGATCTTTCCCTCCGGAGATGTGATCGGACTGAGCCGCGACTATCCCCGGGCCAAGCATTTTGCCCCCGAGCGCATGAACTGACCGGAGACCCGGAATGAGCGAAAACAACAAGCGTTTCACGCATGAGTCGCTTCAGGATGCCAAGACGATCAAGACCCTGCTTACCGCCCTGTCAAAAGGGTTCGGCAAGGGGGAAATGACGCTGGGCGACGAAGACGACGAATTTGTCCTGCAAACCGCTGACCTGATGAATGTGCGTATCAAGGGCGAACGCGAAGACGGCCGCTGTACCGTCAGCCTGCGAGTCACATGGGACGACCCGGCCACGCCCACGACGTCGCGCAAGAACAAGCCCCGCATCGAAAGCTGACAGCCGGGTCCGCTTCGGGGTAGGAACGGCCAAACCACCCGATCAATCCGCGCGCAAAGCCCGGGAGCACAGGACTTGGCCACCACATCCGAACCCAGCATCCGCCAGCTGCGCGCGCTTGAAGCCGTTGCGCGCACCGGCAGTTTCACGCAGGCAGCGGCCGAACTGGGCGTTTCCCAACCGACCGTGTCAAACCTCATCGTCTCGCTGGAACGGCAGACAAAGTGCCGGTTCCTGCGCCGCGACGGCAACAAGATCCACACAACACCGCTGTTCGAAAAGATCAGGCCACAGATCCGCGCCGTGCTGGCGCTGAAATCCGAGGTCGATCAAGAAATCGAAAGCCGGCGCGACCTGAAATCCGGCGCATTCTGGGTAGGCTATTCCACGCATCAGGTGGCCATGGCCCCGATCGCACGATTTATCCAGACCTATCCGACGATCCAGTTGACCGCGCGCGCGATGGCCACGATGGACCTGCTGCCGCTTTTGCACGCGGGCGAACTGGACGTGGCCTTTGTCACCTCGCGCGAACCATTGGCAGGGTTGGACTGTTTGCCCGTCGCCGCGTTTCGCATCGGGCTTGTGGTGCCGCGGGACGGCCCGCTTGCCGGGCGGCCCCGGCTGGATTGGTCGGAGGTCGCCGAACTGCCGTTGATTCAGCGTGAACCCAATGCGGGCACACGGGGCATTTTTGAAGACGCCGCCGCTGCGGCGGGAACCCCTGTCAATACGATCCTCGGGCTTGGCTCGTGGGGATCCATCGTGTCGTTGGTGCGCGCGGGAATCGGGCTTGGCGTCGGCTTTGACGTCGAACTGTCGGCCCGCGACGAAGACCTTTGCTTTGTGCCGATCAACGATGAAAAACTGAACGCGCGCCAGTTCCTTGTGGCCATGCCCTCGATGGCGGAAACATCCATGGTCCAGCAGTTCTTTGAAATCACTCGGGAAATCTGCGCCTGACCGCGCCGCCCCTTTCACTATAGCAAAGAGCTATATCGACCATCATGTTATAAATACGTCATGTTGCGCCTTTATGCGAAGGCCCGGGCAACCCCAAGAGGCTGACATGACTTTCCGCACCCTTCTTCTTTCGACCGCTGCCGTTGTGGCCGCGGCCCCCGCATTTGCCGACTGTCCGGTGGCAACCGTCGCAGACCCGATGGGTCTGGCACCGGCCTACCCGCAACAACTCGAACTGGCCGAGCTGCAACAAGCCGCCTCCTGCCAGCTCAGCTTTTCGCAGAACCCCGCCATTGCCGATCTGAACGCACGCATTCTTGGCAACGCCGATCTACCGCCGGTGGCCGAACGTCTGCCCGCCGAGCCGCTGGTCGTGATGCCCTATGAACGCATCGGCCTTTACGGAGGCACCATCACCGGCCTGTCCAAGGGCACGGAGTCCGGCACATCTGACCTGCTGTCGATCCGTCACGTGAACTTTGTGCGCTATTCGGACGATCTTCAGACCGTGGTGCCGAACATCGCCAAGGCATGGGCGTGGAACGACGACTATACCCAGCTGACCATCACCCTGCGCAAAGGGCACAAATGGTCGGACGGCGCGCCCTTTACCGCCGCAGACGTCGATTTCTGGATGAACGACATCGTCTACAATCCCGATGTCTACGCCAAGACCCCGGACCGCTGGCTGTTCGCTGGCGAAAAGATCGTGACCGAGGTCGTTGACGAAACCACCATCAAGTTCATCTTTCCCGTGCCCACGCCGGGCATCCTGAACCGCTTTGCCGTGGATTTCGGCCAGCCGTTCCAGCCCAAGCATTTCCTTGGCCAGTTCATGCCCAAGTACAATGCCGACGCCGAGGCGCTGGCCGCCGAATACGGTTTCGAGAACGCGGCCGCCGCCGTCGATTTCTACTATGGCGGCTCGGACTGGAAAGACGTGCCCTCGCCGCTGCTGAAAGACGCCGACAAGGCCGCCCGGATCGGCCGCGCAGTGCTGCCGACGCTGGAAAGCCACATCGTTGTCGAGGAAAGCGCCGAAGGCCGCAAGCTGGTCGCGAACCCCTACTTCCACCAGGTCGACACCAAGGGTCAGCAACTGCCCTACATCAACGAGATCTGGGAATCCTATGTCGCCGACAAGGAGGTTCAGAACCTCAAGATCATGAACGGCGAAGTGGTCTGGAAACAGCAGGCTGTCTTTCTCGAAGACTTCCCGTTGTTGAAAGAAAACGAGGCCAAGGGCGGCTACACGATCCAGTTCGCGCCGACGCTGGGCGAAAACGTCTTTTTCTCTTTCAACCGCACACACCAGGACGACGTGCTGCGGCAGATCTTCAACGATGTGCGGTTTAACCGTGCCATGTCGCTGGCCATGAACCGCGACGAGATCAACGAGATCGTCTACCTCGGTCAGGGCACCCCGATGCAGGGCGTTCCGGCGGAACCCAAGACGGTGGCCTTCATCGACCAAGAGACCCTGAACCGCGACATCGCCTATGATCCCCAAGCCGCCAAGGCCCTGCTGGCCGAGATGGGCCTGAAAGACGCAGATGGCGACGGCACGCTGGAGCGTCCCGATGGCAAGCCGCTGGTCGTTCGGCTGGTCTATTCCTCGCAGGGTGTGCCGGTGAAGATGATGGAACTGGTGCGCGACTACTGGACCGCCGTTGGTGTCCGCGTCGACGTCAAGGAAGTCACTTCGGACGAATACCGCGCCTCGGGCAATAACAACGACCTGGACGTGACCACGTGGAAATATGACGGCAACGCCGGTCCGACCATTTCGCAGGATGTCACGGTTTTTGTCCCGCCCTTCGGTGACTACTTCAACCCGGGCACCGGTTTTGGCTGGGCCGCGTGGAAAACCTCGGGCGGCGCCGAAGGCATTGAGCCGCCGGCCGACATCAAGAAACTGTGGGACCTGTCCGAACAGTTCATCCAGGTCTCTTTCGGGTCCGACGAAAGCAACAAGATCGGTGCCGAGATCACAAAGATCCACACCGACAACATGCTCAAGATCGGCACCGTCGGCGACATCGTAGCGCCCTTCCTGTATCGCAACGACCTGCAAAACGTGAAGCCGATCAAGTCGAAGACCTACGACTTTTACTGGACCTACCCCTACCGCCCTTCGCAGTGGTGGCTGGAGCAGTAAGCGCCTGACATCCGGGCCGGGGCGGCATCTGCCCCGGTCCCCCCTGATCGGGCGTTTCCACGTGGTGCAAGGCGCACCACCTGCAATCGCCTGACCGCAACCCACCTTCGCAAGAGGCCGAGATGCTGCGTTTCACGCTGGAACGGCTGGTTGGCATGGCCATCACCATGCTGCTGGTTTCGATGATGGTTTTCATCATCATGGAAATCCCTCCGGGCGATTACGCCGACCGGTACGCCTTTCGGAAGTATTCCGGCACCGGGGTCAATGTGACCGACGCCGACGTTCAGGCCATCCGCGAGGATCTGGGGCTCGATAAACCCATGGTGCTGCGGTATGTCGACTGGATCGGCGGCATCGTTCTGCGCGGAGATTTCGGACAGGCCTTTGCGTTTGAAACCTCGGTGGTCAAGGTCATCGGGGACAAGGTCTGGCTGACCACGGGGATCCTGTTCGCCACGCTGATCCTGACCTACCTGATCTCGATTCCGATCGGCATCTATGCCGCCGTTCGGCGTGGGTCGATGGTGGATTACGGGCTGACGATATTCTCTTATCTCGGCCTTGCACTGCCCAATTTCCTGCTGGCGCTGGTGATGCTGTATTTCGCAAACCGCTGGTTCGGCTCGGACATTGGCGGTTTGTTTTCGGCCGAGTACCGCGATGCACCGTGGTCGCTGGCGCGGCTTTGGGACATGCTGAAACACCTCTGGCTGCCTGCCGTGGTGCTGGCATGGAGCGCGGTTGCCTACCAGATCCAGACCGTGCGGGCGACCATGTCGGACGAGCTGAACAAGCTCTCGGTCACTGCCGCACGCGCACGCGGCGTGCCGGAAGGGCGGCTTCTGATCAAATACCCCGCACGGTTGGCGGTGAATCCCATCGTGTCGACCATCGGGTTCGACGTGAACCGGATCTTTTCCGAACTGCCCATCGTCGCCGTGGTGCTGGGCCTGACAGAGCTGGGTGAACTGCTGCTCAAGGCCTATCTCGACCTCGACATGAACGTGGCCGGCGCGATCCTTTTGCTGCTGACCTTCGCCATCGTTTTCATGAACTTCCTGTCCGATCTACTTCTCGCGTGGCTGGACCCGCGCATCAAGCTGGGGGCCTGAGCCATGACCGACATGACCAATCCCGGGCAGATGCTGTCTAAGGAAGCCGAGAAAGAACGCCAACGCCTGCTGAAATACTATTCGGCCTCTCAGTGGACGCTGATCTGGTGGCGCTTTCGTCGTCACCGCGCAGCCATGGTCGCCGCAATGATCCTTGGGCTCATGGCGCTGGCCGGGATCTTTGCCGAATTCGTGGCCCCTTATGGTCCGGTGACGCGCGACACGAAATACATCGAAGGGCCGCCGCAGATCCCAAGGTTCTGCGACGACAACGGGTGCAGCTTGCGCCCCTTCGTCAATGGCACCAAGACCGAACGGGACCCCGTCACCCTGCGCGCGCTGACCGTGCCGGACCCCGATACCCGCCATTACCTTTCGCTGTTTGTCAAAGGCGAGACGGTCAGGATTCTGGGCCTGATCCCGACCGACCGCCACCTCATCGGCCTCGACGACCCGGCCCGGAAAATCCATTTCTGGGGCACGGACGATCTGGGCCGCGACGTGTTCAGCCGGACGATCTATGCCACCCGCACCTCACTGTCGATCGGCGTTCTGGGAGTGCTGATCTCTTTCGTGCTGGCGCTGGCCATCGGCGGGATCGCCGGTTATTTCGGCGGGCTGATCGACAATGTGATCCAGCGCGTGACCGAAGTCATCCGCGTGGTGCCCATCATCCCGCTGTACATGGGGCTTGCCGCGGCCATGCCCAAGGAATGGTCGACCACGCAGGTCTATTTTGCCATGACGCTGATCCTTGGCCTGTTCGGCTGGCCCACGCTGGCGCGGCGCATCCGGTCACAACTGCTGTCGATACGGCACGAGGATTACGTTGTGGCCGCGCGGCTGGCCGGCGCGCGCCCGCGCCGCATCATCACCCAGCACATGCTGCCAAGCTTTACCAGCTTCATCATCGTCGATCTGGTGATCTCTTTTCCCTACATGATCCTGTCGGAAACGGCACTGAGCTTTGTCGGTCTGGGCCTGCGGCCCCCCTCGGTCTCGTGGGGCGTTCTGCTGCAACAGGCACAATCGGTCCGCGCCATCGAACAGACGCCATGGCTGTTCATTCCCGCCGGGTTTGTCGTTCTGGCCGTGCTGGCCTTTACCGTGATTGGCGACGGTCTGCGCGATGCCGCCGACCCCTATTCCGAGGCCAAGTGATGTCCCGCATGTTGACCGTCGAAAACCTGTCGATTTCCTTTCGCACCGACGAAGGCACCGTGACGCCGGTGCAGAGCGTCAGTTTCAGCGTCGAAAAGGGGCGCACCCTTGGCCTTGTGGGGGAAAGCGGATCTGGCAAATCCGTTTCCACAAAGGCGTTGATGCGGCTTCTGCCCCGCACTGCAAGCCTCGGGGCGGACACCCGGATGCACTATACCAACAAGGCGGGCCAGACCGTCGAGATCGAGAAACTGCCAGACAGCGGCGAGACCATCCGACGCCTGCGCGGCGGTGAAATCGGCATGATCTTTCAGGAACCGATGGCCAGTTTCTCGCCTGTCTATACCATTGGAAACCAGATGATGGAGGCGATCCGCCTGCATCGCGACATGACCCGCCGGCAGGCCCGTGCCTTTGCCATCGAGATGCTGAACAAGGTTGGCATCTCCAACGCAGAGGCCCGCGTCGATCAATATCCCCACGAACTGTCCGGCGGGATGCGTCAGCGCGCGATGATCGCGCTGACGCTCTCTGCCGGTCCGGCCCTGCTGATCGCGGATGAGCCGACCACCGCCCTTGACGTGACCATTCAGGCGCAGGTGCTGGACCTGATGCGCGACCTTCAGCGCGAACTCGGCATGGGTATGATCTTCATCACCCATGACCTTGGGGTGATCGCGCAGATCGCCGATGACGTGGCGGTCATGTACCTTGGCACAATCGTCGAACGCGGCCCCGCGCGCGACGTGATCCGCAATCCCCAGCACCCCTATACGAAGGGCCTGCTTGCGGCGATCCCCTCGCTGGATCGGCTGCACACGCGCCTGTCGCCGGTGCCCGGAGACATCCCCTCGCCCAATGCCCGGCCCGCCGGTTGCCCCTTTCACACCCGCTGCGCCCAGAAGATCACGGGCCTGTGCGATACGAAACCTCCACGCGAGGTAGAGAGCCTGCCCGGCCGCAGCCTGCGCTGCTGGCTGCACGACGAAGAAGGGAGAAGCGCGGCATGAGCCTTGATGCGCCCCGGACCGACGACGACAAGCTGATCGAGGTTCACAACCTTTCGGTCCATTTCCCGGTCAAATCGAAAAAACTGTTCCGGACCGAAGTCCAGATGCTGCGCGCCGTCGATGATGTCAGCTTTGCCATCAACCGCGGTGAAACGGTGGGGCTTGTGGGCGAAAGCGGTTCGGGAAAGACCACCGTCGGCCGCGCCATCCTGCGCGCGATAGACCCTACCGACGGGGAGGTGCTGTTCCATTCGCAGCGCGGCGACATCGACCTTGCCCATGCCAAGGGCGAAGACCTGCGCCGGGTGCGTCCGGCCATGCAGATGGCCTTTCACGAGGGTGGCGTGCCGGTACATTCCTTGGGCGGAGAGGCATTGCGCGCGTTCCGCCCACGCATGAGCCTTGTGTTTCAGGACCCGTACAGCAGCCTCAACCCGCGGATGACCGTGCGCGACATTATCGCCGAACCGCTGGTCGCCTCGGGCCTGATGACCAACCGCGCCCAGATCGACGCCCGGGTGCGCGAGATCGCGGCGCGCTGCAAGCTGAACCTCGAACACCTGCGCCGCTTCCCCCATGCCTTTTCCGGCGGTCAGCGTCAGCGGATCTGCATCGCCCGCGCGCTGGTGTCCAAACCCGAATTCGTGGTCTGCGACGAAAGCGTTTCGGCGCTGGATGTCTCGATTCAGGCCGAGATCGTGAACCTGCTGAAGGATCTACAGGACGAGATGGGCGTTTCGTTCCTGTTCATCGCGCATGACCTGTCAGTGGTCGCCCAGATCAGTCATCGCGTCGCGGTGATGTATGTCGGCAAATTCGTCGAATACGCGCCGACCGAAAAGCTGTTCTTTGGGCCGCGCCACCCCTACACGCATGCGCTTTTGTCGGCGATCCCGCTGGCCGATCCGGATGTGGATTACGACCCGATCCGCCTGACTGGCGAAATTCCGAACCCGCTTGGGGCGCCCTCCGGCTGCCGGTTTCACACCCGTTGCCCTTTTGCCCGCGACGCCTGCCGCCGCCACGAACCCGACTGGCGCGAAGTGGCCGAGGATCATTTTGTCGCCTGCCACTTTGCAGAAGAGTTCGACTTTGCGCGCCCGAACCTGAACCGCGCCGAACCGGCCTGACCCAACGTCCCAGAAAAAGAGTCCGCATCATGACCCACGCTCCCTTGCCCGCCCCGCAGTTGGGCGAACCCTACCTATTGACCCCCGGTCCCCTGACCACCTCATTTGCCGTCAAACAGGCGATGCTGCGCGATTGGGGCAGTTGGGACGGCGATTTCCGTGCCATGACGGCAGAGCTGCGGGCCCGCCTGCTGGGTCTCTTGGGGGCGGGGCAGGACAGCTATGACTGCGTGCCCATGCAAGGCAGCGGATCCTACCTGGTCGAGGCCATGCTCGGCAGTTTTGTTCCCCGCGACGGCAAGGTTCTGGCCCTGTGCAACGGCGCCTACGGGAAACGCGCGGTCCAGACCCTGCGCATCCTCGGGCGCGACCATGCGGTGATCGATATGGGCGATTACCTGCCCCCGCGCGGCCATCAGGTGGCCGAGGCACTGGCAGATGATCCCGCCATCACCCATGTGCTGGCCATCCATTGCGAGACCTCTTCGGGCATTCTCAACCCGCTTCAGGAAATCGCCGATGCGACGGCTGCGGCGGGCCGCGAATTGCTGATCGACAGCATGTCGGCCTTTGGCGCGGTTCCGGTCGATCCCCACGTCACGCCGTTTCAGGCGCTGGTGAGCTCCGCCAACAAATGCATCGAAGGCGTGCCCGGCTTTGGTTTTGTCATCGCTCGCAAGGGTGCCTTGCGGGCGTCCGAGGGCAACAGCCATTCGCTGGCACTGGACCTGCACGCGCAATGGGCCACGATGGAGAAAACCGGGCAATGGCGCTTTACCCCCCCGACCCATGTCGTCGCCGCCTTTATCGAGGCGTTGCGCGCCCATGAGGCCGAAGGCGGCGTGGCAGCGCGGGGCGCGCGTTATGCCGCCAATCGCGACACACTGGTCCAGGGCATGCGCAACTTGGGCTTCGTGACGTTGCTAAAGGATAACTGGCTGTCGCCGATCATCACCACCTTCTTCTGCCCCACGGATCCGGGCTTTCACTTCCCCACCTTTTACGACCGGATGAAGAACCGCGGCTTCATCCTGTACCCCGGCAAGCTGACCCGCGCCGAAAGCTTTCGGATCGGCCATATCGGTCAGGTGGATTCCCATGTCATGCAATCGGTCGTGACCAACGCCGGCGAAGTCCTGACCGAAATGGGGGTGACCTCTGCCGCCCCTTCCCACTCGGATCTGGCCGAACGCCAGACCGACGCCGCCTGATAAGAAAAGGATACAAAAATGAGCAAGTTCAAAGCAGCTGTCTTCGACTGGGCGGGCACAACTGTCGATTTCGGATCCTTCGCGCCGATGGGCGTCTTCGTAAAAGCCTTTGAGAAATTCGGCATCGAGGCGAGCATCGAACAGGCGCGTGCACCGATGGGCGCGCCCAAATGGGACCACATCAACACCATGATGCAGATGCCTGAAATCGCCGCCCAATGGGAAGCGAAACACGGCGCGAAACCCACCGATGCGGATGTCGACAAGGTGTATGAGATCTTTGTTCCGATGAACGAAGACGTGGCCGCCGATTATGCCCAGCTTGTGCCAGGTGCCAAGGAAGCCATCGACGACCTGCGCGGCATGGGGCTCAAGATCGGGTCGACCACCGGCTACACGCGCTCGATCATGGAGCGGGTGCTGCCCGTGGCCGCGGCGCAGGGGTATGAACCCGACAATCTTGTTTGTTCCGACGATCTGCCCGAAGGCCGCCCCGGCCCCTTGGGCATGTATAAATGCATGGTCGATCTCGTGGCGTATCCGCCCGCCGCGATCATCAAGGTCGATGACACCGAACCGGGCATCAAAGAGGGTGTGGCCGCAGGCTGTCTGACCGTGGGTGTCGCCATGTCGGGGAACGCCGTGGGCAAGACCCCCGAGCAACTCGCCGCGCTCCCCGATGCCGAAATCGCCGCGTTGCGCGCCCATGCGACCGCGATCCTGAAGGAGGCCGGTGCCGACCACGTGATCGACACGGTGGCCGACCTGCCCGCGCTGCTGCGCCAACTTGACGCCGGGGTCTGACTCATGACCGGACAGCCGCCGCGCAATCTCTTGATGATCGTGATCGACCAGTTCCGCGCCGATCTGTTGACTGGTCCTCTGGCCGATTGCGTGGCGCTGCCCAACCTGCGCCAACTGTCCGATCAGGCATTGTGGTTTCGCAACCACCACACCGTTACCCTGCCCTGCGGCCCTGCGCGGGCCAGCCTGCTGACCGGGCAATATGCCATGAGCCACCGCGCGGTTCACAATGGCACGCCCCTTGCGGCGGATATTCCCAACCTTGCAACCGAACTGCGCCGCCTTGGGCGCGAGCTGCTGTTGTTCGGCTATACGGACATTCAACCGGACCCGCGCGGATTGCATCCTAACGATCCGGCGCACCGTTCTTATACCGCGCCGATCACCGGCATCACCGAGGCGCTTGAGATGCGCGAAGAGGCCTGGACCTGGCTCGCGCATCTGCGCGCGCGCGGGTATGATGTGCCCGACGCGGACAGCCCCGGTTTCGATTGTCTTTACCGTCCGCAAGAAGGCCGACCCGGCAACCCCGCGCTGTACCGCGCCGAAAACAGCGACACCGCCTTTCTCACCGATCAGGCGATTGCCCAACTGGACGTTCGCAAAGCCCGACCGTGGTCAGCTATGTTGACCTATATCCGCCCGCATCCCCCCTTTGTCGCCCCCGCGCCGTGGCACGCGCTGGCCGATCCCGCAAAGATGCCCACACCCGTGGCGCGCGGCTTTGACCATCCGTTCTTTGACGCGTTCCATGCAGGTCCGGTGATGCCGGGGATGTTCTGGGGGTTTGACGGCGCACTGTCCCGTCTGACCGCGGACCAGATCGCCCAGACCCGCGCCACATATCTGGGCCTTGCTGCCGAGGTGGATCATCACATCGGCCGCTTGCTTGACTGGCTGGACAGCAGCGGACAGCGCGAGGACACAATGATCCTGCTGACCGCCGATCATGGCGAAATGCTGGGCGACCTCGGCCTATGGGGCAAACAAGTGCCGTTCCGGCCTGCGTCGCATGTGCCCCTGATGATCGCGCACCCCGAGGTCGCGCCCGGCACCGTCGACAGCCCGACGGAATCCATCGACGTATCGCCCACCGTTTTGGCCGCGCTTGGCGGTCAACCTCCGGCACAGATGCAGGGCCGTGACCTGCTCGGCCCGGATGAAAGGCCAGAGGCCGCAGTCATGGTCGAACTGGAACTGGGCGCGGTCGAGGCCGATGGCCGGTTCGAAACCACCTGGGGACGGTGCTCGGACCAGTGCCGCGCCGTGGCCTTCGAAACAGACGGCCAGCGGTTGGTGCATTTCGCATCGGGGCACGATGCGATGTTGTTCGATGTCGGGACGGATCCGGATTGCCGGTTTGACCTAGCCCCGGAGCGACCCGGGGAGGTGGCCAGACTTCAGGCGCGGTTGTTGTCACATCGGATCCGCGCCCTTGCCCCGCGCTGTTAAAGCCTGTTCGGGCCGGTCCGCATCGCGTTGACGTTTTCCCGCGCCAGCGCGGCAAAGAACATCCGGGCGGCCTGATCCGCGTCCCCTTTGAAGGTCACGCCACGCTCCGTCAGCGCCAGAACATTCTGGCCCATCTGAAGCACAACCTTTTCCGTTTGCAGGTCGGCCGCGGTGATCGGAGCGCCGTCAGCCGTTTCAAGCATGAGATCCATGAGTTTTCCCTTCGGATAAATGCAGCACGTCACCCGCATGTTTTACCCCGCCGAAGGTTGCCAAATCCTCTTTCCCGCCGTCTGGCCCGTGACAGAACCCGAAGATTCAAGTTCAAATTGGCAACAGAACGCCCGAACACGGGCGATCGTGTCCGGGCGCTTACCAATGATCTAACCCGATGCCGGACCGTGGGCCTGTGTTAGCTGCGGTTCGCCTGACCGGTTGCGCCGGCAAGGCTGGGCGCGCGGTTTGCCCGGGTGACGCTTGCCTCTTTGGTCAATGCCGCCATCCGGTAGAACCCATGCGCCATCTTGGAAAACGGGGTCAGCAGGAAAAAGGTCAGAACCGCCCCCAGATGCAGCGGCAAGAGCCAGCCCACAGCCGCTGTACCCGTCGCGGCATAGAGGATCAGCCCGCTGGCACCGACAGTGAACAGCAACAGCACAAAGGCCATCTCGCCCCCCCAAGCCTTGGGCGCCCCCAGTTGCGGGTCGGCCTTGGTCTTGAGCCAAGCCAGACCGGCGGTGCCGAGGCACAAAAGAAGTCCCCCCGGAACGCCAAGCAGCTTGGGCAGGCTGAAGAACCCGTAAGGCGCTTCGAGACCAAAAACATAGTGCAGCACCGTCCCGCTGGAGGTCGACGCAAAGCACAGCAGGAAACCGAAAAGCACCGCCTGATGGAAATGCCGCCGCGCATGTGAAAACCGGTCTTCATCCTCAAAGTTGCAGCCATCGCCGTGCCCGCCTTGGAGGTTCTTCATCCGGCCCGCGGATTTCATCGCTTCCCACAGATCACCCAGCCGAAACTCCTGTCCGCCGACTGTCCGCCAGTACCCACGCAGGGAAATTGCCAGCGCAAAGAGCGGCAGCAAAAAGGCGGGGGCAAAGATCGTCACCATCAAACCGTGGGACATATAGGCATAAAAGCCCTCGCCGGTTTCCGGGCGCATCGCCTGTGCCAGCGCAAAGATCAGCGCGAACCCAAGGATCAACCCGGCCGCCATCAGGACGCCGCTGCGGTCGAACAGGGCCGCAAAGCCCCGTGGCCACGCATGTTCCTGCCAACTGGCCTGACGGACCTCGGCCAGAGCCTTGGGCAGGTTCAGATCGAACTCATGGGGGGCAGTATATTGGCAGGCGTAATAGCAGCCCCGGCAGTTGTGACAGAGATTGGCCAACTGCGTGATGTCGCCATCGGAAAAGGCACGTTCCCGGTGCAATGCCGGAAAGACCGAACAATAGCCTTCGCAATAGCGGCATGCATTGCAGATTTCGGCCTGGCGGCGGGCTTCCTGTATGAAATCAGTTTGCATGGGCTGCGGCCTCCTTGCCTGCGATACGTCCAAAGACGGTGCCGATGGTCATGCCAAAGCCCGCCAGATAGCCTTGGCCAAGGATCGACCCGGCCATGGTTTCCCCCGCCGCCCACAGGTTGCTGACCGGGCGGTTGCCGATGCTGCACTGGGCGTTTTCGTCCACCTTCAGCCCGAGATAGGTAAAGGTCACGCCGGTGCGCAGCGAATAGCCATAGAACGGTGGCTCAGTGATGGGGCGTGCCCAGTTTGTCTTGGGCGGCGTGATCCCGGTGGTCGCAACGCCATCCAATTCCGTCGGATGAAACCCCGAGGTATCACCGCAGGCGGCGTTGAAGGCATCGACCGTCGCGCGCAACTTGTCGCCGGGCAGACCCATCTTGTCGGCCAGCCCTTCGATGCTGTCCGCCTCGATCGGGGGAAAAACAGAGGGCATGAACAGTTTCAGCGATTTGGCGTCAATGATCACATAGCCAACCTGATCCGGCTGCGCCGCCACCAATCGGCCCCAGATCGCATAACGCTTGGGCCAGACGTCTTCGCCTTCGTCATAGAACCGTTCTGCGTCCTTGTTCACGACGATAGAGAAAGGCACGCAATCCAGCCGGGTGACGATACCCCCGTCAAACTTGGGCGCGCGCCCGTCAATGGCAACAGCGTGGCATTGCGTCGGGTCGCCGACCTGTTCGACGCCCTGATCCAGAAGGTCGGCCAGAACGACACCGCGATTGTAGGGGGTGCCCCGGATCAGAAAATTCTTGGCTGCCGGCCCCCAGGCCCGCGCCAACCAGTCGGTATCCGCCTGAAACCCGCCCGAAGCCACAACCACCGATGTCGGTGACAAGCTTTTCGCAGCGCCCTCATGGGTAAAATCCACCCGCGTGACCTTGTCACCCTCCATTTCCAGATGGGTGACGGCGGCCTCGTACAGAACCTCGACGCCAAGCGCCTCGGCGGTGCGGTAATAGGCGTTTACAAGTCCCTTGCCGCCACCAAGGAAAAAGGCATTGGTCCGCGCCAGCGACAGGGTGCCGGACAGAGAAGGTTGAAACCGGACGCCATGTGCCTCCATCCACGGCAGGCATTCCTCCGAGGTTCGGATTGCAAGTCGGGCCAGATGTTCATCCGTCTTGCCGCCCGTCACCTTCAGCAGATCGGCGAAATATTCATCCTCGCTATAGCTGTCCACCAACGGTCCAAGCGGCCCGGAGTGCATACAACGAAAGTTCCGCGTGTGGCGGGAATTGCCGCCCCGGTAAGGCTTCGGCGCGGTTTCGAGGATCAGGACGCGCGCCCCGGCCTCTGCCGCGGTGATGGCCGCGCATAGGGCGGCGTTGCCGCCACCGATGACAACGATATCCGGATCGCTCTGCATGAACCCCTCCTGAGTTTGGCAGACCGGATAGCAAGCACGGATTGATTTGACCAATGCAGCTTTTCCTGTAATTGATGCGATATGCGGATCAATTTCGACTTTCTCGATCTCGAAGCCTTTCTGGCCGTCAAGGAAACAGGATCGTTTCACCTTGCGTCAGAGAGACTCAACCTCTCTCAATCCTCGGTCACGCGGCGGGTGCAAAAGCTCGAAGAGGCGCTGGGCACCCAGCTTTTCGAACGCACCACGCGCGAAGTGCGCCCGACCCTTGCGGCCAAGCGCCTGCAACTGCGCGCCGAAGCGATCTTGCAGGACGCGCAGGAAACCACGCTGGCCTTGCGCGACGAAAGCGCCGCATTTGCCCATCAACGGGCGCAAACCGTGACGCTGGCCACGATCCCCACCGTGATCGGGGCGCTGGTCAGCCCGGCGATCCATGCCTTTCGTGTCGCCGGTCAAACCGCACGAATCCGCCTGCTGGACCTTGCCGCCAACGAGGTGGCCGAAGCCGTGGCACAGGGCGAGGCGGATTTTGGCCTGTGTTCGATTCCGATGCTGGAACCGGTGACTGAATTCACCTTGCTGTTCAACGAACCCATGGTGCTGGCCCTGCCCGCGGATCACCCGTTGGGACACCGGACCAAGCTGACATGGCCGGATCTGGCATCCGAACCGCTGATCCTGCCCGCACGCGGCACCGGCAACCGGCTGTTGATCGACGAGGCGCTGGCGCGGAGCCGCACACCCGTGCGCTGGACCTTTGAGGTCGGGCGCACCTCAACGGCGCTGGAATTGGTATCCCGGGGCATTGGCATTGCGCCCCTGCCCCGGCTGGCGCTGGACGGTACGTCGTCGGACAATGTCTGCTGGCGTCCTGTGAACGGCCCCGACGTCGCCCGCCCCATCGGATTGCTGACACGGATCGGACAAAAGGACACGCCGCAGGCCGCTGCACTGAAACGGGCCATCGCCGCCGTCCGCGTTTCCAGCGACTAACCGCGCCGTGCCGAGATCTTGCCAAGGATTGAAGGGACGGTTTCCCGCAGCACCTCGCGGCAGGTCTGTCGCAAAGCCTCGCCCGCCGGAGACAGCGACCGGCCCCGATATGTCACTATACCCAGTTGACGGCTGATGACCGGGTCCGACACCGGAGTGGCGACAATGTCCAGATCGACCCTTTTCAGCTGAACCAGCGTCGGGATCGCGGACAGGCCCAGGTTTTTGCCGACCATGGCCAAAAGCGCGTTGAAATGACCCACTTCGATATCCCCCGAAAGATGCCGGATATCTTCGCCCAGCGACCGTTGCAGCAGGTTCGTCGTCCCGCTGCCCGCCCGCATCCGGATGAAATTGTGATCAGACAGGTCTTTCCATGTCAGCCCCTTGCGGCCTGCGATCGGGTGATCCCGGTGGCTGATCAAAACGAAACGGTCCTCGAACAGCGGCTCGAATTCCAACTCTGGATGACCTTCGCCGAATTGCGCTACGGCCAGTTCGGATTCCCGGTGCAGCACCCGTTCCAGCGCGGCGGGACTGGAACTTTCACTGACCCGGACACGCACATTCGGGTGGCGCTTTTTGAATGCCGAAAGGATCTCGGGCAGCAGCGTGTCCGAGATCGTCATGTTGCTGGCAATGCTGACAGTGCCCGTGCGGACCTTGATGAGGTCGGTTATATCGCTGAGCGAGCGATTGACCTCTGCCACGATGCGCATGGCCTCTGGCAGGAACTCTGCCCCCACCACTGAAACGGAAACCTGCCGTGTCGTGCGATCCAGTAACCGCGCGCCAAGGGCCTCTTCCAATTTCTTCAGCCGCCGCGACAAGGCCGACTGGGTGATGTTCAACTCATCCGAGGCACGCGCAAAACTGCCGAATTCGGCAACCGCGACAAAAGCCTGCAAGTCATCCAGCTTGATCCGCATGACGCCTCTTATTCATGAGAGAAGGTCAACAATCAATGATTTCTTTGAGTTTGTGTCAGAAACCAAAGTTTGTCAGCATTTGCGTCACGGAAATAGCACCGGCAAACGTAGAGGAGCGTTTGCCTATCTCTTGGGAGGACACCGACGTGCTGAAATTCACCCGAAGACTGACCCTTGGCCTTGCCGCGGCCGCCATGATCAGCCCCGCCGCCGCGGTGGCAGAGGAGTTTACCCTAGAAGGCAAGACCGTCACTTGGGTGGTCGGCTTTCGCGAAGGCGGCGGCACCGACCGGCTGACCCGTGTTCTTGCGGCGAAACTGTCGGAAAACCTGCCCGGCAATCCCGACATCATCGTGCTGAACAAACCCGGTGGCGGATCGGTCACCGCCTCAAACGATTTCCACGCCAATGCGCCCGCGGATGGCACCACGCTGATCATGGCGTCGACCTCGACCTTTCTGCCCGCGCTGTTGGGGGCCTCGGTCGCCAAGTACGATCCCAATGAATGGGTTGCAGTCTCCGGCTTTGCCCGCGGGGCCACGATGTTCGGCATTTCGAAACAGATCGGCGCCAAGGGCAACGGCCATGACGCAACCGAGGACTTCGACGGAATGAAAGGCGCGAACATTCGTTTCGGGCTGGAAACTCCGATTTCGGCGGAAATGCTGGATCTTGTGGCGATGAACCTGCTGGGCATCGACGCACGGGTGATCTTTGGCCTCAGTTCCTCCGACGCCGAAGCGGCCTTCCTGCGCGGCGAGATGAACATGAACACCGACAATACCCGGTCCTATCTCAAGGACTTCAAGGATGACGCCAAGGTCGTGCCGGTCTGGACCTACGGTGTGATCGACGAGGACGGCACCCTGCTGCGAGACCCCGACCTGCCCGATGTCCCGACCTTCCCCGAGTTCTACGAGGCCGCCCTTGGCGAGAAACCCAGCGGCCTGGGATATGACCTGCAACAGAACCTGATGAACGCCAAGGTCATGATCTCGAAGGCGGTCATGCTGCCGCCGGGCACCCCGGACGAAATCCGCGACGTCTACGTCGAAGCGATGCGCAAGACCGTGGCCGACCCGGCGGTAGCGGACAAGCTTCCGCGTGAAATCGGGTCGATGCCGGTGAACTTCGGCGCCGCAACCCAGCGCGCCATTGCCGTCGGCACCTCGATGTCGCCGGAGGTCCGCGCCTGGGCCAATACCTTCCTGAAAGAAAACTACGACTCCAAGCTCGACTGACCGTCGCGCATGAACCTTGTGCCGGGGCCTCCGCAGCCCCGGCACGTTTTCCCCCTTTTCCCATCGTCGAACCCTTTTCGCCGACGTTCTCAGCCGGGGTGACCCTTTATGCTTGATGCAGCCATTAACGCACTTGGACAGCTTACGACCCTGTCGACGCTCCTTGCCCTGATCGCGGGCGTGGTTGTCGGCCTTGCGGTCGGTATCCTGCCCGGCCTGGGCGGCACCGCGGGGCTTGCCCTGCTTCTGCCCTTTGTCTTCGGGATGGAGCCCAGTTCAGCCCTTGCGATGATGATCGGCCTGACCGCCGTAACCACCACATCCGACACGTTTCCATCTGTCCTGATGGGCATACCCGGCACCTCAGGCTCGCAGGCCACGGTGCTGGACGGCTTTCCCATGTCCAAACGCGGCGAAGGCACACGCGCCCTGTCGGCGGCCTTTGTATCGTCGCTCTTTGGCGGGATCTTCGGCGCCTTTGTCCTTTCCTTCGCGGTCTTTGCGGCCCGTCCGATCATCCTGTCCATCGGCTTTGGCGAACAGTTCATGTTGGTTGTGCTGGCGCTGTCCATGGTCGGCATCCTGACCGGCATCAACATCTGGAAAGGTCTTGCGGCCTGTGCGCTGGGCCTGCTGCTGGGATCGCTGGGCGCGGCCCCGCTGTCGGGCGTACAACGCGCCACCTTCGGCACCGATTACCTGATTGATCCTCTGCCGCTGGTGATCGTCGGTCTTGCCATGTTCGCCACGCCGGAAATCATCGACCTGTTACGCCGACAGTCCACCATTTCCGAAAGCGGCAAGCTGGGATCCGGATGGATGCAGGGCGTGCGCGACTGGGCCGCGAACTGGTGGCTGTCGCTGCGCTGTGCCGTGGTCGGCTGCATCGTGGGTGCCCTGCCCGGTCTGGGCGGCAGTGTGGTCGACTGGATCGCCTATGGCCACGCGGTACAGACCACCAAGAACAAGGAACGCTATGGCACCGGTGATGTGCGCGGCGTGATCGCCCCGGAAAGCGCCAACAACGCCAAGGAAGGCGGCGCGCTGGTTCCGACCCTGCTGCTGGGCATTCCCGGGTCCGGGTCGATGGCAATCCTGCTGGGCGGCCTTGTCATCATCGGCATCGACCCCGGCGTCGAGATGGTGACTGACAACCTCGACCTCGTCTATGTCATCATCTGGTCCATCGCTCTGGCCAATATCTTTGGAGCGGGCATTGCCTTTGCCTTGTCACCGCAGATCGCCAAGCTGACAACGATCCGCTACGTCCTGCTGGCACCTTTCATGCTGGGGATCATCTTTTTTGCCGCCTTTCAGGCAACCCGAAGCTGGGGCGACCTGATCGCGCTTTTCCTGCTGAGCCTGCTGGGCGTCTATATGAAGCGCTTTGGCTGGCCGCGCCCGGCGCTGCTGATCGGTTTCGTTCTGGCCGAGCGCGTTGAATCCTCGGTCTATCAGACCGTGGCCCTGTACGGCGCATCCTTCCTGCAACGCCCCGTGGTGATCGTGCTTTTGATCCTGACCCTGCTTTCGGTAGCGGCGGCGGTGTTCTACAAGGAAACCCACCCCGGCCCTATGACCGAGGACTCGCCCTTCACGCCGCGGCGCACCGGACCGCAATGGGCTTTTTTCGGCATCATCACGGCCTTTGCCCTGTATGTCCTGTGGGATGCGCAGTCCTACAACCAGCTGACCGGCCTCTATCCCACCGTGGCGGCCTGTGTCGCGCTGGCCTGCCTGATCCCGCTGGGTCTGAACATGGCACTGCGCCGCACGCCCGGGCCCAGCTTTTTTGACGCCGAACATGGCGCGGGCGCGGTGGACGAGGCAAAGCCCTCTGCCGAGTTCTTCCTTGCGATGCTGCTGGGCATGCTGCTGCTGGCGGCGCTGGTGGGATACGTGTTGGGCATCGGCCTGTTCATCTTCCTGTTCCTTTGGCGCCGGGCCGAGGTGAAACCGCTATACGCCGCGCTGGGCGCCGCCGGCTTCATCCTCTTTCTCGGTATCCTCTCGGACCAGCTGACCCTGCGCTATCCGCTTGGCTTCTTGCAATCGCAGGCAGGCGTGACGCTCCCCTGGCCTCTCCAGTGAAAGTGGTGACCATGACAAACAGTCCCGAAAGCGCCCTTGCGCGCCATATCGCCGGCGCCTGCGCCACACCCCTGCCTGAACCGGTCGAGGCCCGGACACGCTTGCACCTGCTGGACACGCTGGCGGCCATCCTCTCGGGGCGCGACTTGCCCGCCGGGGTCTTTGGCTACCGGTTCGCAGAGACCGCGCAAGCCCCGGGACCGGCAACCCTTCTGGGCAGCCAAAGTCGAACGAGCATCGAACAGGCAGCCTTTGCCAATGCCATGGCGGCCCATGCGGATGAAACCGATGACAGCCATATCTGGGGCCGCTTCCATCCCGGCTGTGGGATCGTGCCAGCCGCGATTGCCATGGCCGAAGGCCGGGGGGCCGACGGCAGCGACCTGCTGCGGGCCATCGCTTTGGGCTATGATATCGGCGCTCGGTCCACCATGGCGCTGGGCTTTAGCAGCCCCAAGACCACGGTGTTTTCGACCCATGCCTTTGGCACGTTGTTCGGCGCGGCGGCGGCAGCCGGAGCGCTGGCAGGGCTGAACACCCAACAGGCCGAGGCTTTGCTGTCCTTCACCGTGCAACAAACCTCGGGGCTGTCCTATTGGAACCGCGATCCCGACCACGTCGAGAAATCCTTTGATTTCGGTGCCAAAAGCGCCCGCAACGGGGTTTTTGCCGCCCTTCTGGCCGAGGCGGGCATGACGGCCCCGGACCTGCCCATGACCGGGCAGAACGGCTATCTTGCCGCTTACGCAGAGACCCCCGCGCCCGGGAAACTGACCGAGGCTTTGGGCGAGCGGTACGAAATCGCCCGTTCGACGATCAAGAAATGGTCCGTCGGTTCACCCTTGCAAACGGTTCTGGATGCCGTGGGGGAGGTCTTTGGCGGCCAGCCAACCGCCGTCGACAAGGTGGCCGAGATCGTCGTGCACCTGCCGTCGAACCGCATTCACGTGGTCGATGACCGGCACATGCCCGCGGTCTGCGCGCAGCATCTGGTGGCATTGGCGACCCTGCGGGGCCATGTCAGTTTTGCGGCCTCGCACGACCATACCCTGATGCAGGATCCCGAGGTTCGCGCCATGCGCCGAAAGATCCGGCTCGTTTCGGACGAGGAACTGACCCACGCGCGCCCAGAACGCCAATCAATCGTCCACGTCCGCATGGCCGATGGCGAAGAACGGCGGCACCACGCACGTGTCGTGCGTGGCACCCCGGACGACCCGATGACCGCCAAGGAGGTTGCGGCAAAAGCCGCCGACATCCTTGGCCCAATCCTGGCCGACGGCGGGGCGCGCCTGATCGCCCTGTGCCTGAACGAAGATTTCCAGATGACCGACCTTGTCGCCGCTTGCCAGCGCGCGCCTGTCGCCTCACCGACCAACCTGCGGAGCCAAGCATGAACGTCGAAACCCGCGCCGGTGTCACCCGGCAAATTGCCGAATTCGTCACCCGGACCGGCTTTGACGACCTGCCCGCCGAGGCGGTGGAGGCAGCCCGCCGCTGCATCCTTGACGGGATCGCTGTGATGATCGCCGGATCAGACGAACCCTGCGCGCGGATTGCCCGGGAATATGTTGCCAGCGTGGACGGAAGGGGCGTGGCAACGACCCTTGGCGCCGGCAGCCTGTCCGCCCCGGTGCATCTGGCGGCTTTGGCCAACGGCATAGCAGGTCACGCGCTGGATTACGACGACACGGCGCTGTCGCTGGAAAAGGACCGGTCCGTTCTGATCCACCCGACCATGCCACCGCTCTGCGCTGCGCTGGCCATTGGCCAAGACCGCAGGGTCTCCGGCAAAGATTTCCTCGCGGCCTTTGTTCTGGGGTTCGAGGTCGAGGTGAAGATCGCCGAAGCGATCCACCCGGATCATTTCGCAGGCGGGCGCGGCTTTCATTCCAGTGGCACCATCGGGGTCTTTGGCTCTGTCGTCGCGGCCTGTAAATTGATGCAACTGACCCACGAGCAAACGCGCAATGCGCTGGCCATTGCCGCCACCATGTCTGCCGGTCTGGGTGTCAATCATGGCACAATGTCCAAGCCGCTGAACATGGGCCGGTCTTCGGAAACCGGTGTCACCGCCGCGCAACTGGCCAGCCTTGGATTCGACGGGCCCGTGAACGCGCTGGAAGGCGGGCGTGGCTTTTTCGAAGCCTTCGGCGGAGGGTTTGTCGCTGACCGTATTCAGGGACGGCTGGGCGCGCCATTTGCCATCCTAGAACCGGGCACCTCGGTCAAACCCTACCCTTCGGGGGTGGTCGGCCATCCCGGCATGGATGCCATGGGCAAGCTGGTCAGCGATCATGACCTGTCGCCCGATGATGTGGCGCAGGTGCGTGTTCGCACCGGTCCCAACGTGATCCACCCCGGCCCGCTGCGCATCGCCCATGCAACCACCGCGCTGGAAGGCAAGTTCTGCGTGCCCTTCCAGATGGCCGCCATGATCCTGCGCCGAAAGGCCGGGCTGTCCGAGTTCTCGGACGAATTCGTTGCCTCGGCCCCCTGTCAGGACATGCAAAAACGGGTAGACGCCATGATCGACCCGGAGATTGCGGCGCTGGGAAAAGACAAGATCGTCTTTGACATCGACGTGGAGACTCGTGACGGGCGCAGGTTCACCCAGCGCTCCGCAGAACATTACCGCGGCGGTCCTTTGAACCCGCTGAGCTGGCACGAGTTGTGCGGCAAGTTCCGCGATTGCGCCGATGCCGTCCTGTCCGCCGCCAAACAGGACCGAATTATCGCGCTGGCCGATGGTTTGGAGGACTTGGCCGACCTCTCCGAACTGATCGCGGCGGCCAAGCCCTGAGACCATGGCGCGGGGCCTTCCCGGCCCTTCGCCCGCACGTCACCTCCTAGTAGGTGATGACCGTCAGATCGATCGACATGCCGCGCACCGCCTCGCGAAAGCGCGGTTCAAGTTCTTCGGCCAGCCTGACGCGGCAGAACAGGTCTTCGTTCACTTCGATATCGTGATCGGGCAGGACAAATCCTGCCTTTTCCGCCGCCCTTACCAACGCCCAGCGACAGGCTATCCGACGCAGGGCCGGTTTGTAGATCTTGCCGATGGGCGTCAGCGGGATCTGGTCCAGAATCTCGATCCGCTTGGGAAAGGCCGCAGGTTCCGGGATCCGCGCCCGCGCGTGGCCCTTGAGTTCGTCCATCCGCACATGGGCCCCGGTCTCCAGTTGCAAAAAGACCACCGGCAATTCCCCGGCATATCCGTCCGGCATTCCGATGGCCGCCGCGGTGGCCACCGCCGGATGGGTCAGAAAGACTTCTTCGACTGCCTGCGGGTCGATATTATGTGCGCCGCGCATGATGACATCCTTGGCGCGGCCGGAAACGTAGATGCGCCCGTCACCGTCCACCCGGCCCAGATCCCCACTGATCAACCAGCCATTGCCGGGGAACGTGTCGCGCCCGATGGCAGGGTTGCTGTAGCCGGGCGAGATATTGGGACCGCGCACGGCAAGAAGCCCCTCTTGCCCACGCGGCTGCGGCGTCAACGGGCGGTCATCGGGGTCGATGGTTTCCACCTCGACGAATGGCAAGGCCAACCCGCAACAGCCTTCGGTACGCGGGCCGTGGAAAGGCTCGACCGCGATACAGCCCGCCGATTCCGTCATGCCAAGGATATTGCGCACCGGCACGCCGGTCCGGTCCTCGAAAGCCTGCGCCAGTTCCGCCGGCAAGGGCGACCCACCGCTGAGCAGCAACCGCAACGACGCGATCTCTCCCTCCAGCGGGACCGCATTCAGGGCGCTGATCACGGTCGGCACCCCGCCGATCACCGTGATCCCCAACCGTTCGACCTGTTGCCAGATCGAGCGGACAAAGGCGCGGTTGCGCATCCCCAAACGTCCGGGGATCACCTGTTGCGCCCCCGCCGACAGTGTCGACAGCCCGTAGACAAAGGCACCGGCCACGTGGAACAGTGGAAAGCCGTTCACAAGCCGGTCGTCCGGGCCAAGATCATACATCAACGCACAAGAGCGTCCGACATGCGCCTGATTCAAGCGGCTGTGCCGGACCAGTTTGGGCGCGCCGGTTGTGCCGCCGGTGTGAAACAAGGCCGCGATGCAGCCCGGATCACCGCCATCGGGCACATCCAGCGGCGCGGCCGCTTGGCACAGGGTCTCGAAACACCCGTCGGTACCAACAGAAGCCTGCGCGCCTTCGCAATCCAGCAACGGGATCGAAACACCCTCGGAGCGCAATGCCGGGACGATCTGCTCCCACAGCGGCAGTTCGTCGTTTTCCCCCAGAACCAGCGCCAGCTTGCAGCCCGAGGCGCGCAGCAATTCGGCAATGTGGTCTGGCCGCAGCATCGGGTTGATCGGACAGACCCGACCGGCCAGTTCCGCCCCCCATAGCGCCACTTGCGCGCCCGGAGAATTGGGCACCATCAGGCCCACCGCATCCTCGGGACCGACACCCAGATCGCGAAACACCCGCGCCGCCTGCAAGATCCGCGTTACGACGGCATCGTAGCTGAGGACAACTTCCCGCGCCGGATCTATAGGATCGCAGAGATAGCGGATCGCAACCGCCTGCGGATCCCGGTCCCGTGCTGCGCGGATCAGATCGAACGGCGTCTTGTGCGGCAGGAAACGGTCAAGGCCGGCAGCCTCGACCGCGGCAATATCTTCCGCGCTCCGTATCAGGGGCATGTTGTTGTCTCCGGCTGTCAGCCGCACCATAGCCAGGCTGAGACACCGATCAACGCCCCACTGCGTAAGCTTGCATCAACCTTGGCGTGGCCGCCGCGCGCAGGATGCCATCCGGCCCCTGCGCCGCCGCCGTCAGACGTCCCAGAGACCACGGCTCTGCCTCGGTTACGCGATGGCCCCGGGCACGCAGGGTCTGGATCGTGCCGGGGTCAAAGCCCGGCTCCGCCAGCAAGGCGCCCGGATCGGCCGCGCGGGGATAAAAGCTTGATTGCAGGTGTCCGGACAGGACCAGAGGCGCGTCGATGGACTCTTGCAGGGACATCCCATGGTGGACAAGGTGCAATAGCAGGATCAGTTGCCACTGGTCCTGACTGTCACCTCCGGGCGTCCCAAAGGCCAGCCGCGTGCCGTCCGGCGCGCGCGCCATGGACGGGGTCAGGGTGGTTCGCGGGCGCCGGCCCGGTGCCAGCGTGGTTGGCAAACCTTCGTCCAGCCAAAACATCTGCGCGCGGCTGTTCAGCGGCACACCCAGCCCCGGAATCACCGGGTTGGATTGCAACCAGCCGCCAGATGGCGTGGCCGACACCATATTGCCCCAGCGGTCCACCACGTCCAGATGCACCGTATCGCCTTCGCTGGGGTGCAGATGGGCCATCGTGGGTTCGCCGCCGCCTGCGCCTGTGCCCTTGGGCGTCGCCCGGGCGGCGCGTGCCACGAAAGCGTCGGCCAGATGCTCCAGACCCGGCACCCGCCCCGGGCGCTGTTCCAGCGATGCCCAAGGGCCGATCAGCGCGGCACGCTCCCCGGCATAGCTGTCGGACAACAACCGCTCGCCGGGGATCGCTGCGTGCAGCGGATCGCCGTAATAGGCCTCGCGGTCGGCAAACCCCAGTTTCATCGCCTCGACAACAAGGTGCAGGAACTCGGCCTCGCGCGGGCCGGTGGCCTCTATTCCGGTGTGCCGCAGGATGTTCAGGCATTGCAGCAACGCCGGCCCCTGTGTCCAGAAACCCCCTTTCCAGACCCGCCAGCCGTGATATTCGCCCGCCAGTGCGGGTTCGGTGGTGGCCTGCCATGCGGCCATGTCCGCACCGGTCAGAACACCGCGCCGCCGCTGCCCCGTGCCATCCATGACGCAAGCATCGCGCAGGTAGTCGTCGATAGCCTCGGCCACGAACCCGCTGTAAAAGGCGCGCCGCGCCGCGTCGATCCGTGCCTCGCGGCTAGCCGGGCCCGCGCCTTCGTCGCAGAACCGGGTCAGTGTCGCGGCAAGGTCGGGGTTCCGAAACAGGCCGCCCGGAGGCGGCGGTGCATCACCCGGCAGCCAGACCCTTGCTGAACTGGGCCATTCCTTGCGAAACAGATCGGCATGGTCGGCGATCACCCCGGCGGCGCGGGCAAGGATCGGATGGCCTGCCCCGGCATAGTGGATCGCCGGGGCCAGCACATCGCGCAATTCCATCTGGCCATGGTCGCGCAGCATCACCATCCACGCATCGAACGCGCCGGGGATCACGGTCGCCAACAGGCCGGATCCGGGGATCAGGTCCAGCCCCTCGGCCCGGTAATGTGCCACGGTCGCGGCGGCCGGTGCCGTGCCCTGACCGCAGATCATCACCGGCGCGTCGGTCCCGGCCGGCCAGACCAGCGCGGGCATATCCCCCAACAACCCGTTCAGATGCGGTTCGACCACTGTCAGCACCATCCCCGCCGCCACGGCAGCGTCAAAGGCATTGCCGCCCGCCTCGAGCATCTTCATGCCCGCCGCGCTGGCCAGCCAATGGGTCGACGTCACCATGCCAAAGGTGCCGGTCAGTTCCGGCCGTGTGGTAAAGCTCATGCCTGTTCTCCGCCTTCGGTTCGGGCCAAGCCTATGCAGAACCGCCGCCGCAAACCAGCCGCGACGCCCGCGCCCTGCCCTTTGCCCGGCCCCAAGCGGCCTGCGCGCTTGCCCGATTGGCGGTCGCCATGCCAGACTGACGCAGCGACAGGACCAGGGGAGAGCGCCCGTGCCAAGATGGATTCCCGCCTTTTGCCTTGCTATCGGCCTTGCGCCGTCCGCACAGGCGCAGGGCCTCGCGGACTGCGGTTTCGGCTTTGAAATCGACGCACAAAGCTCGGCTTTCCAGTCGATGGTGGTGGACGGCGAACAAAAGCGCGGCTTCTGGTTATCGATCAACCGCGCGCCGTCGGACGTAAAGAAGGTGGCGCGGCACATCGGTCGCTTGCAAACCTGCCTTGTCACCCCCGATGGCAAACCCCGCGAGATCACGCGCGGCGGTCGCACTTTTACGTTGAACAGCCCGTTTCTGGGCAATTGCACGGCCACGCTCTTGCCGGACAACCGGCTGTTGACCAACGTGCATTGTTTCTACGATCCCGATCTGGTGCGCGCCGGGTTCAGCATTGTCCGCGAGGCACGGGTCAATTTCAATTATACCTCCAAGGACGACACGGGTGCGGTGCGCACCTATCTTGTGTCCCCGCGCGAACTGAAATTGGACAAAAAGCTGGATGCCATGGTGCTTCAGGTTATCGGCGGTGATCCGAACGGCGACCTTGGCGGCCATGTCCCGATGAAGATGATGCCCAGCGTGGATCCCTTTCAGGAACTGCGGATGATCCACCACCCTGCTGGCGAACCTCAGCAATATTCCACCGGCACCTGTCAGGTGCACCGGCGTCAGGCCGAAATTCCGCCCGAACGCTCACCTCTGCGGCACAGCTGCGAAAGCACGGGGGGGTCTTCTGGCTCTCTGCTGCTGGATGCCCGCACGCTGGCAGTGGTGGCTCTACACAATCAGGGCGGGTTGCGCCCCTCTGGCGACAGTTTCAACAGCGGCCACAAAATTGCGCTGATAAATCAGGCACTGGACCTCGGGTTCGAGATCGTGACGCCCGAGGCAGCGGGCGGCGGCGGCGATGCGGCCACCAGCGCGCTGACCGACGCGTTGCTGATATTTGATCCAACCCGACAGGCCGAGGCCCTGCGCCGCGTCATCGACCGTTTCCCGAACAGCGAAGCCGCGGCCAAGGCGACCATGGCATTGGACCGGCTGGCCGGGGACAGCACAAGCGCACGGGAAACGCAGGCGGCGCAGGCGCTGTCCGATGCACTGCTGACCGCCGACCTTCGCTCCCGGATCTCGGCCCTGCGCGGCGTCATCAGCCAGTTCGCCGGAACCGATGCCGCCGACAAGGCGCTGGCCGCCGCCAGCCGGTTGGAAAGCGACCTTGCCAGCCGCGACCGCGATGCACAGGCGCAGACCCGGCTGGACCGAGCCAAGGCAGATGGAGACCTTGACGCGCTCCGCTCCCTGTTGAGCGAATTTGACGGAACCGCCTTCGGGTTTCAGGTGCAACTGGCCCTGTTCGAGGCGGAATCCGCCCTGCGTGACGCGGAAACCGCAGCCAATACGGCGCTGACCAATGCCTTGCTACTGGCAGATCGCACGGCCCAGATCGCCGCTTTGGAACAGATCACCCGCGCACATGTCGGCCGCGCTGCCGCGACCAAAGCCGCCGAGGTTCTGACCCGTCTGCGGTCAACGACACCGAAAACATCTGAACCGGTTGCAACGAAACCCGCGCCCAAACCCAAAGCTCCGGTATCGGCAAGTTTTGCCGATCCCACGCCGCTGGTTTCCCCGCCGTCCAAGCTCATGGCTCCGATCACCCGCGCCGAGCTGGAGACCATGGCCCGAAACGGTGGCCGGACACAGGCGGACGTGATCGCGCGCGGCTATCTTGTCTGCGGTGTCAGCACCGGCCTGCCCGGCTTTTCCTTCGCCGACAATCTTGGCCAATGGCAAGGTCTGGACGTGGATGTCTGTCGCGCCGTGGCGGCGGCGGTTCTGGATGATGCTAACGCGGTGCAATTCGTGCCGCTTGGCGCGCGAAACCGGTTTGTCGCGCTGGCTTCGGGCGAAATCGACATCCTGTCGCGCAATACAAGCTGGACGTTCAGCCGCGACGTGGACCTGAAGTTCGATTACCCCGGCATCACCTATTTCGATGGTCAGGGTTTCATGGCACCTCGCTCTCTGGGTATTGACCGGGCCACCAATCTGGACGGTGCCGTCGTCTGTCTCCGTACCGGCACGAGTTCGGAACTGGCGGTTGCCGAGTATTTCCGCGCCAACGGCATGATCTATGAACCGCAGCCCGTTGCAAATATGGCCGAAGCCGAACAGCAGTACCTGGCCGGGGCCTGCGATGTGTTGACCGGCGATGCCACCGGTCTGGCCGTGATGCGCCGCGGCTTCGGTGCCCCGGGCGATCACATCATCTTGCCGGAAATCATCTCGAAAGAACCCTTGGGACCGCTGGTCCGTCACGGCGACCCGCAATGGACACATCTGGTCAGCGGCGTGATCCAGGCCCTTCTTCTGTCCGAACAGATGGAGTTGCAGAAGGATACCATCCCGGAAATCGTGGATTACCTGCAAAACGAACCGGATGGCGCAGATCTTGGCACGGTGGCATTGGGCGGACGGGCCTTCAACCTGCCCGATGACCTGATGCTGCGGATCACCGCAGCGACCGGCAATTATACAGAGATATTCGAACGCAACCTGTCGGAGGAACTTGGTCTGCCGCTTGGGCTCAACCTCACGTCCAATGCCGGCGGCCTGCACCCGGTGAGTTTCCTGACCAACGTTCCCACGGACAACCGCCGCGCCGGTCGCCTGCGCACGAGTTCAATCTCGGTGCGAGAGATCCGTCAGCGCGGAACCCTGCGCTGCGGAGTGCATGACGCGCTGCCCCCCTATAGCAGCCTTCAACAAGGCCGCCGCGTGGGTTTCGCGCCTGACATATGTCGCGCATTGGCGGCCGCCATCTTCAAGGATTCCGATCGCGTCGACTATGTGATCGGCGCGGATGACGACTGGGCCAAAATGCTTGCCGACGAACGGGCGGACATCATCCCCACCGCGCTCAGCAATGACCTGAGCGGCGACCTTCAGGCCGGCAGCATCCGTGGCGTTCCGCTGATGTACCCTCTTTACGGGGCGATCCTGCCCAAGGGCAGCCATGAGGATACACTGAAACAATCGGGATTGCCGATCTGTGCGCTGGTTTCGGGGCACTCCCGCCTTTTCGCCCGCCACCTGTTCGGATCAGAGGATTCGACGCTTGTTCCGGTGGCCGATGCCATTTCGGGGATGCAGGCAATGAGCCAGGGGAAATGCGGCGGCGTTGTGGGCGATGCCGGTCGGCTGGCCGCCGGGCTGGCCTCGGCCGGGCGCGACCGGTCGCGCTATGAAATCTTTCAGGAGGTCGAATCCCCGGTTGTCCCGATCCGTCCCGTCATGCCGGGCAACGAGAACTTCCGCGACTTTGTGAACTGGACGATCTTTGCGCTGATCGCTGCAGAGGAACTGGGCCTGACACAGTTGAATGTCGATGCGGGGCTTCGCTCTTTCAATCCCGAAACCCGGCGGCTTCTGGGGGTCGAAGCCGATCTTGGCCCGATGATGGATCTGCCCAAAGACTGGGCCTTGCAGGCGATCCTTGCCGTCGGAAACTATGGCGAGATCTACGAACGCCATTTCGGCGCGGGCAGCGGGCTGAACATCGAGCGCGCGCAAAACCGCATTTGGCTGGACGGCGGCCTGATGTATGCTCCGCCTTTCCGTTGATCCGGGCCTTGGCGCTCAGTCGGTCGTGCTGCGCCCTGCGGACTCGGCCGGACCGCGATCCGAAACCGGGACCACGTCGACACTATGCGCCGTGCTGTGCAGACCCGAGCTGCGCAACGACCCCTTGACCGGCGCCACATCGGCATAGTCCCGGCCGTGCGCCACGCTGATATGATCGGCGCCCACCCGCATGTCATTGGTGGGATCGATCTCAATCCAGCCCATCTCGGACCCGCACCAGGCCCGCACCCAGGCATGCATGGCATCCGCTCCGGCCAGCCTTGGCTGACCTTCCGGGGGTTCGGTCCGCAAGAATCCCGAGACATAGCCCGCCGGAACGCCGATGCCGCGCAAGGCGGCAATCATAATGTGACTGATGTCCTGACAGACGCCCCGACGGTTGGCAAAGGCCTCGGCCGGATCGGTGGTCACATCGGTGGCCGTGGCATCAAAGGTGATCTCTTGATGCAACGCGCGTGAGATCAACTGAACCACCGACAGGACAGGCTGATCCGGCCGCGTGATCCCGCGTGCAAAGGCCGTGATCGACGGCACCGGCACCACACGATCTGAAGCGCCAAGGAAATGATGCGGCGCATCCGATGACAACGAGGCCACCTCGGCCAGTTCCCGGCGCATGTCGCTCAGCGCACAGGACAGGTCCAGTTCCTGTGGCAACTCATTGCGGCGGATCCGCCCGCTGAAGCGAAAGCTCACCTCGTCAATGGGTGTGTCATAGGCGATTTCAGTCAGGGCATTGCCAAAGAAATCGATCCGGTCACGCCGGAATCCGGGCATGGGATCGGCCTCCAGCAGGCCCGAAACCAAACGCTGCGCCGGACCGCTTCCGGGCATCATACGCAGATGCATCCGCGCCGCCGCCGCGGATTGGTTGTAGGCATAGCGGACAGCCAAGGTGACATCGTAGAGCATGCCGCTACCCCATGTATTCCGTGTGGATGGCGTCCGAGACCGCCTGAAGATCATCGGCCAGTTTCGCCAGCGCCGCGCTGTCCAGTTCCTCGGGTGTCAGGACCGACAATTCGGTATGAACCCGCAGGATTCGGCGGCCCACGACAGTCAGTTGGCTGGTTTTGGTCCGCCGGGGCAATTTCCCCTGCTGGTCCCGCAGCACCGCCGCCTGATAGATCACCGATCTCGGGTTTTCCGGGTCCAGCGCCAAGAGGTCGATCACCGTGTTCCGGTTTGTCTGCACCGAATAGCGCCGCCGGTGGGTCATTACGCTGTCACCGATTTCCAGCGCGGCATCAAGGCTGCCTTGCGGAACGCCACTGGCGGCAAAGACCGACAGCAGGTCCGAGATCTGGACCCCGCGTTCCAGCGCACGGCCCATGGTCATAAAGCGCCAGCCGGAAAAGCGGAACATATTGTCATTCACCAGACCGGCGAACCCGGCCAGCTTGCGCAAAAGCTGGCTGAGGGCACGGCCCGTGACATCCCCCGGCGCAACCACCCCGGCCAGATCGCGGGCCGCCGCCTCAAGCTCGTCCAGCGCGTACCACCCATCGTCAGAGAACCGGTCGCGCACCTTTGACGCACAGCCCCGCGCGCTGTCCAGCAGGCTCAGGAAAAGGTCCGGCATGGGTTGCGCCAGATACAGCCCGCGCCCCTCGAGAAAGCGGCCAAGCTGATCGAAGACCGGCATCGGCGTGCCGCCATTGTCCTCCAGCCGCAGGTGATAGGCCCGCAGGGTCCGTGCCGTGAAATCCGCCCGTTCGACATAACGGCCCAGCCAAAACAGGTTGTCCGCCGCCCGTGACGGAAGCCGCCCCGGCATGCGCCGGATGAACGGCCCGGGCTGTTGCCCCGACAGTGTATCGACTTCGACCGGCGTATCGCTGACCACCCAGACATCGGCGACCGAGCCGCCATTCTGCATCGCCAGTGCGGTGGGATCATTGGTCCGCCCGATACGCGCATATCCCCCCGGCATGACGGTCCAGCCCTCGGCCGTGCGAGCGGCAAAGACGCGAACCACCATGGGGCGTGGCAACAGCTTGCCGTCGATCATCGCAGGCGTGGTCGACAGGGTTACGGCCTCTTGCCCGACCAGCGCGCCGCCGTTCTTGTCCAGCCACTCACGCACCGGGCCGCGCGCGCTGTCACGGAAACGCCCGCCAAGTGCGGTCGAACTGTCGATATCAAAGGGCAGATGCGTCGACAGCGCGGGGCCGATCATCATGCGCTCGAGGTTTTCGCTGACATAGGCGCGTTCGCTGGCCTGACCGCACCACCATGTTGCGATATTCGGCAGCTTCAGCGGCTCGCCCAGCAGCGCCTCGGCGATGCGCGGCATAAAGGCCATCAGCGCGCGCGCCTCCAAAACCCCGGAGCCAAGACAATTGAGCATGGTCACAGCCCCGGACCGCAGGGTGCCGACCATTCCGGGCGTCCCCAAGGCCGAGCTTTCGTCCAGTTCCAGAGGATCGGCAAAACGCGAATCCAGCCTGCGCCAAAGAACGCTGACCGGTTCCAAGCCGTTGATCGTGCGCACCATCAGCTTGCCGTCGACGCTGACCAGATCCTCGGATTCCAGCAGCAGGAACCCAAGGTAGCGGGCAATATAGGCGTGTTCGAAATAGGTATCCGTGTGCTGGCCCGGGGTCAGGATGGCGACCTGCCCCTGTTCGGGGCCGCGCAATTGGGTCAGCCGGTCACGAAAGGTGCGAAAGAACCCAGCCAACCGGTGTACATTGGCCTCGGTATAAAGGTCGGTGAACACCCGTTGCGTGGCCATCCGGTTTTCCAGCGCAAAACCCGCCCCGGAGGGAGCCTGTGCCCGGTCGCCCAGCACCAACCAGCTGCCATCGGGCGAGCGGCCTATCTCGAAGGCAAGGAAATGCAGGAAATGATCCGAACGCGGTTTCACACCGACCAGAGGACGCAGCCATTCCGCGTTGCGCGCGATCAGTTGCGGCGGCAGGATGCCCCGCCGCACCAGATCGGCCGGACCATAAAGGTCGGCCATGGTGCGTTCCAACAGTTCGGCCCGCTGAGCGATGCCTTCGGCCAATCCGTTCCATTCGGACTCGCCTATGATGACGGGAATATGGCTCAGCGGCCAACCACGCATGGTGGATTCATCACCGGTGTACTGCCGGTAATAGACACCTGCGTCCTGTAGATAGAGATCACCGCGCGCAAAATCCTGCGCCACCTGTTCGGTGGCGCGCCCGGCCAGGTGGTCGATCATAGGTTGCCAGACCGGGCGCAGGCTCCCATCCGGGCGCAGCAGTTCATCCGCCACTCCGTCGAGTGGCTGGTAGAAGTCAAGCGGCGCCTTGCGCGCCGCATCGGCGGCGCCGGTCTCGGCCATTGTCAGATCCAGGGCGCGCGGCGCAGATCCAGGGTCATCGGGAACTCCGGGTGCGGGTTTTCAGTAGCCGGCCAGTAGGTTCCGGGCGTGTGCCCCCATTTCTGGAACCGCGCCAGGCGGCGGGCATCCGCTTCGTTCGTATTGACCGGGAAGGTATCATAGCTGCGCCCGCCGGGGTGCGCCACATGATAGGTGCACCCGCCGATGGCACGCCCCGACCAGGTGTCAAAGATATCGAAGATCAATGGCGCATTGACCGGCAGCACAGGATGCAAGGCCTCGGCCGGTTGCCATGCCTTGAACCGCACGCCGCCCACCTTGCGCCCGCTGGTCCCGGTGGCATGCAGCGGCACCTGCCGCTGGTTGCAGCAGACGACATAACGGCTAGGGTCCAGCGCCGTCAGTTGCACCTGCATCCGTTCCACGGAACTGTCCGTATAACGCACGGTCCCGCCAATGGCACCGCGTTCACCAAGCACATGCCACGGCTCCAGCGCCTGCCGCACCTCAAGGTGGACATCCTCGACCTCGATCTCGCCTGCAAAGGGAAAGCGGAATTCGCGCTGCGCCTCGTACCATTCGGGACGCAGGTCGAACCCGTGCTCCTTGAGGTCGCGCAGAACATCAAGAAAATCCTGCCAGACAAACTCAGGCAGCATGAACCGGTCATGCAGCGTGGTGCCCCAGCGCACCGGCTGCCCCTTGACCGGGGATTTCCACAGCCGCACCAGCAGCGCCCGCAACAGAACCTGCTGCGCAAGGCTCATCCTTGCGTCGGGCGGCATCTCGAACCCGCGGAATTCCACCAGGCCAAGCCGCCCGGTCGGGCCGTCCGGCGAATAAAGCTTGTCGATGCAGATTTCGGCGCGGTGGGTGTTGCCCGTCACGTCGATCAGGATGTTGCGCAGCAGGCGGTCCACCAGCCACGGTTGCGGCGGTTCACCTTCGGACGGATCGGGAATCTGCGACAGCGCGATTTCCAGTTCATACAGGGTATCGTGGCGCGCCTCGTCAATCCGCGGGGCCTGACTGGTCGGACCTATGAAGGTGCCCGAGAACAGATAGCTCAGCGACGGATGCCGCTGCATGTACAGGATCAGTGACCGCAACAGGTCCGGCCGCCGGAGGAAGGGCGAGTCCATGGTCGTCGCCCCGCCGACAACCACATGGTTGCCGCCCCCGGTGCCGGTATGTTTGCCGTCGATCATGAACTTGTCCGCGCCAAGGCGGCATTGGCGGGCTTCCTCGTAGACGGCGCTGGTGATGTCGACGCATTCCTCCCAGCTGGAGGCAGGATGCACGTTCACCTCGATCACGCCGGGATCGGGCGCGACCTTGATGACGTTCAGTCGCGAGTCATGCGGCGGCGTATAGCCTTCGATATGCAGCGGCAGATCCAGCGCCTCGGCCGTCTGTTCCGCGGTTGAAATCAGTTCGAGGTAATCCTCCAGCGCCTCGACCGGCGGCATAAAGATGCACAGCTTGCCATCGCGCGGTTCGACCGCGATGGCCGTGCGCACCACGCCGCCCTCCGGTGTCACCGCCTGTTCGCGCTGGGCCTCTGCCGGTTCATCTGCGCGCAGCCGCGTGACCGGCTGTTCCCGGCCCGGCGTGGTTTCGGGCAGTACCGCGCGCTCTTCCTGCGCGATCTTGCGCAGTTCCGCGAACAGCGCCTGCCGCTTTTCATCCATCTGATGATACTCCGGCAGATCCTCGACAGGCACTGTCGGATCTGTCGGATAGACATAGGGATAGGCCGAGGGGCTGACATACGGCAACGTGCCCAGAGGCAGGCGGAACCCGACGGGGCTGTCGCCCGGGATCAGGAACAGATGGCCGCGCCGCGTGCGCCAGCGCTCCGATCGCCAGTTGCGCCCAAAGGCCCGCGACTGCCAACGCTGGATCGGCAGGATGAACCCGGCGGGCCGGTCCAGCCCGCGTTCAAAGACACGAGCAATGCGGGCCCGTGCTTCGGGGTCTTTGAGGCGGGAATCCTCGGGCGTGACGTTTTCCGGCAGTTCGGCCTCTTTCAGGATCCAGACCGCCGGGTCTTCGAAGGCGGGTTGGACGTATTCCGTTCCGATATCCAGCGCCTTGGCGAACCCTGTCATGAACGTTTCGGCATCCTCGGCGGTGGCACCCTTGGCGGTTTCCCTCGCCACCAGGTCAAGGTTCTTCCAGATCGGCTTGCCATCGCGCCGCCAGTACAACGAAAACGTCCAGCGCGGCAGGGTTTCGCCGGGATACCACTTGCCCTGTCCGAAATGCAGGAAACCGCCGGGAGCGAAACGATCCCGCAAGCGACGGATCAGGTCATCGGCCAGCGCGCGTTTCTGTGGTCCGACGGCTCCGGTGTTCCACTCGGCGCTTTCGAAATCATCGATGGATACAAAGGTCGGCTCACCGCCCATGGTCAGGCGCATGTCCTGCGCTTTGATCTCGGCATCGACCTTGCGACCAAGCGCATCCAGCGCGTCCCAGCTGTCTTCCGAGAAGGGTTTGGTGATGCGCGGGTGTTCAGCGACGCGATGCACCTCCATCGCGAAATCGAATTCGGTCTCGGTGTCCTTATGCCCGCTAAAGCCGCCAACGATGGGCGCGGCGTTGCTATAATGGGGCGTGGCGGCGAGCGGGATATGGCTTTCGCCGGTCAAAAGCCCGCTGGTCGGGTCCAGCCCAACCCAGCCCGCGCCGGGCAGGTAGACCTCGCACCATGCGTGCAGATCGGTGAAGTCATGATCCGTGCCCGAAGGCCCATCCAGCGCCTCCAGATCCGGTTTCAGCTGGATCAGGTAGCCCGAGACAAAACGCGCCGCAAACCCCAAGTGCCGGAGGATATGGATCAACAGCCAACTGCTGTCGCGGCAGGACCCGGATTTCTTTTCCAGTGTTTCTTCTGGTGCCTGAACCCCGGGTTCCATCCGGATCAGGTATTCGACGTCCTGTTCCAAGCGGCGGTTGAGGTCCACCAGCATGTCGATGGTGACCTGTTTTTTGCGCGGAACGCTGGCGACCCATTTCCTTAGCAAGGGCGTCAGCGGCTCTGTCTTGCGATAGACGGCAAGGTCCTCGGCGATTTCTTCGGGGTACTCGAAGGGCCATTCGCGGGCGACCTCATCGACGAAGAAATCGAACGGGTTGTAAACGGTCATATCCGCGACAAGATCGACCTCGACCCGGAATTCGGTCACCGGTTCGGGAAAGACGAAACGGGCCATCCAGTTGCCATAGATGTCCTGCTGGTGGTTCACGAAATGCCCCGCCGGTTCCACCTTGAGTGAATGGCTGATCACTCGGGTCCGGCTGTGGGGGGCCGGGCGCAAACGAATGATCTGTGGCGATAGCGTGACCGGACGGTCGTATTTGTAATGCGTAAGATGCCGGATGCTCGCCGTGATCGCCATGGTGTTCCTGTCTGTCCCGGTTGTGCTTGTCCGATCAGACAAGCGCCCGCAGGAAAGGAAGTAAAGCCGCAGCGTCGGTCAAAGCCCATTCCGCCCGGCAATGCCGCAAGCGGGTGACAGACTTGGGCAAATGCACAAATTTTGGGCTGGTTTCCGGGACAGATGCACAACGCTGCCGGGTTTCCCATCGGTTCCGGAACCGCCGAATGCCCAAGGACGCCCCGGGTTGGCCGGGGCGTTTCCGGGTCAGGCGACCTTGGCCCGAAGCTCGGCAGGCTGGGCCGCTGCCTTATCCGTTCCGGTCGAAAAACGGCCCACCGTTTCGCTGAGAGCGCCGGCGTCGCTGCGCATCATATGGGCCGAGGCAGTGGCCTCTTCGACCATGGCGGCATTCTGCTGGGTGACCCGGTCGAGGTTCGACACCCCGACGTTGATTTCCTGCAGGCCCTGCGCCTGTTCGCCGGCGCTGTTGGCGATCCCGCTGACCATAGTCGAAACCTCTGCCACCCGGCTCAGGACATCGCCAAGGGCATCGCCCGCCTCTTCGACCAGTTTGACACCGCTGGTCACCTGCTCCCCCGCGCCCGAGATCAGGTCCTTGATCTGCTGGGCCGCGGCGGCGCTGCGCTGGGCCAGACCGCGCACCTCGGTGGCGACCACGGCAAAGCCTTTGCCGGATTCACCTGCGCGCGCGGCCTCGACCCCGGCGTTGAGCGCAAGCAGGTTGGTCTGAAAGGCGATGTCGTCGATCACATTGGTGATGGCGCCGATCTCATCCGAGGATTTTTCAATCGCCCCCATGGCCTCGATCGCGGACTTCATCACCTCGCCGTTGCGTTCAGCGATCTCGCGCGTCAGGCGCACCTGTTCATCGGCGCTACGGGCGTTTTCCGCCGCGGCGCTGACGCTGCTGAGCAGTTCCTCCAATGCCGCCGCCGATTGCTCCAGCGTCGCGGCCTGCGTTTCGGTCCGCCGCGACAGGTCATCCGAGGCCGAGGCGATCTGGTTGGCATTGTCCAGAAGGCTGCCCGCGCTTATCGAGACATCGTCGACCACGCGCCTCAGGCTGGCGATGGCGCGGTTGTAGTTGGTCCGCAGCGCGGCATATTCCTCGGGGAACTCTGCGTCGATTTCACGGTTCAATACGCCATCGGCCAGCAGGTCCAGCGCCGTCCCCAGATGGCGCACCATCTCGACCTGGTGCTCCATGTCACGGCTGCGGGCCTCCTGGGCGTCGCGTGCATCCCGGAGGGCGACGATCAGTTCCTCCATATGGGCGGCAATTGTCCCGAATTCGTCGCGTCGCCCGGCCATTCCGATGCCCGTGTCATAATCGCCGCGTGAAATGCGGTTCACCGCCTGTGTCACATTGGCAAGCGGGCGTCCGAGGCTGCGTTGCAACAGGACCAAGGTCGCCAGCAGCATGGCAACAAAAACGCCCGCTGCGGTCAGGATCATGACAATCACATCCGACCGCACCGCGGCCAGCGCCGCATCCGCGTTCCAGGCCATGGCCAGCACACCGATCACCGGACCATCGGCCCCGGCCATGACCGGTTCGGCCAACCACAGCCCGTCATGCGTGTTTTGCCGGGTTCCGCTGGACAGAACCGACGCCGCCAGCGCCTGAATCTGGTCCAGAACGACCGGGTCTTCGCCCCGCGCAGCAAGCCGTTCGCCTTCGGCATTCAGGACAAGGATGCCAAGCCCGCTGTTCCCGGCCGCATCCATCGCGGCCGAGACCTCTTCTTCCAGTTTTGGCAGAGCTTTGAAGCGGATCGGCTTGACCAAGGCATCGGCGCTCATTTCCACGGTACGGACGGCCTGGCCCACAACGCCTTTGACCGCGAGACCGTGGATCAACCGGGTCGCCTGTATCGACAACACTGCCGCCACCACGATCGTCGTGACCGCCATGATTGCCGCACATCTGACGAAGACCGAATGCAGACCCGCCCCCGATTTCGCCTTGCCGCTGTCCTGTGTCATGCTCGCGCCCCTTGCCTGTTTGCCTCTTCGCCCTGCCCGCGCCTTACATCAACGCTTCGGCATCAATCCCGATCGTCATCGCGCCGATGGGCGCGCCGCTGGCCGGATCGGTGATCGTAATCGAAATCTGCGCCTGGTAGGTCTGGCTGGATTCATCGAACTCGACCTCGCCGAAATGCACGGCCCCGGCCCCCTTGGGGAAGGTTTCCTGAAACTTCGCCTCATCGCCCTGCCAGTAGTCCGAGGTGGCACCGGATGCCGCCACGTTCAGACCATGGGCATCCATGATAAAGACCTCGGTGATCATGCCGCCGCTCGCCTCGATCCGGGTCCGCAGGAAATCGGCGGCCGCGTTCATCAAGACGCCATCCACGAGGTCCGAGCCGGTGCCCACCTCGGCCCGCCATGTCTGGTCCAGCGACTCGATCCGCGCGGCGTCATACCCGGCGGTCTGCGCGTTCTGGGCGGCAATTGCGTCTACGATGACCGCCTCATGCGCCCATGTCATGATATCGCTGTCGACATAGGCCTGCATCGCCGCGTGGGGTTCGACCGCCCCGGCCATGGAGGCAGTGGCGACAAAGGCCGCCGTCAAAAGAAAATTGCGGGTCATTGGATGATCTCCGGTGTTGGTTCGCGTGCCCGGAGACTAGGCACGGGGCATTTACGCGCGATTAACCTTCGGTAAAATTGAAAGTATTCTCTCCCCGGACCAAAAACGACACCGCGTCGTTTTCGGTACAGACAGCGCCGGTTCCCGCCGCCACGCTGATCGTCATGAATGTGGAACACGCGGTCATTTCCCGGATCCTGCTGCAGATCGGCGCACGCCGTGGCCGGGCCGCGCGCGGCCGCCCGGAACACCCGCCGACAGCCTGAGTTCCCACGTCCACCTGTTCCGGAGTCCCAGAGATGACTGCCCCCATGACCCGCCGCAGCGGAGGCCGCGCCGCCCGCGTCGCCGCACGTAACACCGCCCTTTCCGAAGACGTCCGCCCCATCCGTGCCGGGATGAGCGGCGGCAACTACCGCCCCCTGACCGATGCGCAGGTCCAGCGCATCCACGAGGCCGCGCTAACCGCTCTGGAGGAGATCGGCCTTGCCGATGCGCCTCCGTCCGGTATCGAGATCATGACAAAGGCCGGCGCGACCCTGGGCGAAGATGGCCGCCTGCGGTTCTCTCGCGCATTGGTCGAGGATATGCTGGCCAAGGCCGCGCGCAAGATCACCCTGACCGGCCGCGACCCGCGCTTTGATCTCGATCTATCGGGGCAGCGGGTTCACTATGGGACCGCCGGCGCAGCGGTTCACATGGTCGATGTCGAAGGCCGCAGCTACCGGGAAAGCACCCTGCAAGATCTGCATGACGCGGCGCGGATCACCCATGTGCTGGACAATGTGCATTTCCTTCAGCGCCCGATGGTGGCGCGCGACATCACCAACAACCGCGAAATGGACCTGAACACCGTTTATGCCTGCTGTTCCGGCACCACGAAACATATTGGCACCTCCTTTTCGGACCCGGCCTACGTGGCGGATTGTATCGAACTGCTGCACATGATCGCAGGCGGCGAAGCGGCATGGCGGGCGCGGCCCTTTGTGTCCAATTCGAACTGTTTCGTTGTCCCGCCGATGAAATTCGCCACCGAAAGCTGCGAAACGATGGAATCCTGCATTCGTGCCGGGATGCCTGTCCTTCTGTTGAGCGCCGGCATGGCCGGGGCCACAGCCCCGTCGACCGTGGCAGGGGCTATCGTTCAGGCGGTGGCCGAATGCCTTGCCGGGGTTGTCTATGTCAACGCCATGTCCCCGGGGCATCCGGCGATCTTTGGAACCTGGCCCTTTGGGCTGGATCTGCGCACCGGGGCCATGTCGGTGGGATCGGGCGAACAGGCCCTGCTGAGTTCTGGCTGCGCGCAGATGCACGATTTTTACGGCCTGCCCGGCGGAACTGCGGGCGGCGCCTCAGACTCCAAGCTGCCGGACATGCAGGCCGGTTGGGAACAGATGTGCTCGAACGTTATGGCGGGCCTGTCCGGGGCCAACATGGTTTACGAAGCCGCGGGCATGCATGCCTCTTTGCTGGGGTTCTGCCACGAAAGCCTGATCCTTGCGGATGACCTGATCGGTCAGGCGCTGCGCTGTGTGCGCGGGATCGAGGTGGATGACACAACGCTGGCGCTGGACCAGATGCGCGAGGTCTGCCTGAAGGGGCCGGGCCACTACCTTGGGACGGATGAAACCCTTGGCCGGATGCAGCGCGACCATGTCTACCCGGTTTTCGGCGACCGGTCCTCTCCCCGCGAATGGGAAGAGAAAGGCAAACCCGACCTGATCCAAAAGGCCACCGCCCGCAAGGATCAGATCCTCTCCGTCCCGGCCGCGTCGCAATTCAATCCGGCGCTGGACGCAGCCATCCGCGACAGGTTCCCGATCCACTTGCCGCGCTGAGCCGCATCACCCAACAAGGACAGGCCCCGGTTCTGGTCCGGGGCCTTTTTCCTGCCCGCACCGGTCACTTGCTTGCCCCGGCGTTCCCCCGGCTTTACCCCTGCCCCGACAGTTACCGGAGTCCCCTCATGCCTTATCTTATCCTCGCCTGCGCGATCCTTGCCGAAACCATCGGCACCACCGCGTTGCAGGCCAGCCAGCAGTTCAGCAAGCTTGGCCCCACGCTGATCGTTATCGTGGCATATGGGGCGGCCTTCTACCTGCTGGGCATCGCCTTGAAGTATTTCCCGGTGGGCATCGCCTATGCCATCTGGTCCGGGCTTGGGATCGTCTTTATCGCGGTCATCGGCATCGTCCTCTTCGGACAGCGGCTGGACCTTGCAGGCGTGTTGGGGCTGGCGCTGATCATCGCGGGCATCCTGGTGATCCACCTGTTCTCCAAAAGCTCGGTTCACTGATCCGGCCCCAATAAGAAAAAGCCCCCCGGAGCACGCTCCGGGGGGCCATTCCTTCCGCTCTCTTGTGGGGGAAGATCAGAAGCGGAAGGTTGCCCGCAACGAATAGGTCTGCGCGTCGAGATCGACACCGGTATTGCCGACATCTTCGAAACGATGCGCCAGCGCTTCACCACCGATCGAGAAGCGGTCGTTGACCTTGTATTCGACACCAACGCCGCCGACCGGACCGGTCGCATCACCGATCGAGGAATCGATGCGCGCCACACCGGCGGTGCCGTAGACCAGCGTCTGGCCGAAATCGACACCGGCACGACCCTTCAGCCGCATCACGTTGTCAACGTCCACGCCGTTGATCGAATAGTCGTTGCCGTCCTGGTATTCGAATTCGCCACCCAGCACGTATTTGCCGAAGTCATAGTCATAACCACCATAGACCCCGAATACGCCGCCGTTATTGCTGGTGCCGCCAGTCTGGGTGTTCATGTTGCCATAGCTGAAACCGGCGTAGGGACCGGTCCAGTCGCCCGTCACCGGCGCGGCAGGTGCGACCGGGGCGGCCGGAACAAGCACCGGATCAACCGGCGTGTTGTCGATGCTGCCCGCAAGGACAGGAGCGGCGCCAAAAGCCGTGGTTGCGGCGATCACGGTAAAGATGCTCGATTTCATGACTGTCTCCTTTTCTGGTTCCGTACGCTGCATCTGCGCAGCGCGTCATGTCTGGGCCGCAAGTAACGACCCGTGATGCGGTTTCAACGGAGCAGACCGCATGTTGTTCCGCCCTGAACCGCCTGCCCGGGCGTCAACGGCCAAAGCCCGCCGAGCCCTGCCCTGCACCCGGCAAAGCCTTGCCGGTTCCCTCTCTGGCTCTCGCAGGCGTGACCCGTTCCCCTCTTGCAACAGGCTTGCGGCACATTGGCTCTGGTCTTTTTGCCTTTACCCGGCTAGTTCCGCGCCAACTCCGGACAAAGGAACCGTCTCATGGAATTGCGCAACGTCGCGATCATTGCTCACGTCGACCACGGCAAGACGACACTGGTGGACGAGCTGCTGAAGCAATCCGGCGCATTTCGCGCCAATCAGGCCGTGGCCGAACGGGCAATGGACTCGAACGATCTTGAACGCGAACGCGGGATCACGATCCTTGCCAAGGCGACTTCGGTCGAATGGAAAGGCACGCGGATCAACATCGTCGACACCCCCGGCCACGCCGACTTTGGCGCCGAGGTGGAACGCATCCTGTCGATGGTCGATGGCGTCGTACTGCTGGTGGACGCGGCCGAAGGGCCGATGCCCCAGACCAAGTTCGTGACCTCCAAGGCGCTGGCACTGGGCCTGCGTCCCATCGTCGTGCTGAACAAGGTCGACAAACCCGACGCCGAACCGGATCGCGCGCTGGACGAAGTGTTCGACCTGTTCTCGAACCTTGATGCCAACGAGGACCAGCTGGACTTCCCGCATCTCTATGCCTCGGGCCGCAGCGGCTGGTGTGACGCCGAGCTGGACGGACCGCGCAAGAACCTTGACGCGCTGTTCAACCTCATCGTGAACCACGTGCCCGCCCCCGCGCAGGTCAAGAAGCGGGACGACGATTTCCGCATGCTGGCCGTCACGCTGGGGTCCGACCCCTTCGTGGGTCGCATGTTGACCGGTCGTGTCGAATCCGGCCGTTGCAAGGTGGGCCAGACGGTTCAGTCAATCTCGCGCGTGGGGCAAAAGATCGAACAGTTCCGCGTGACCAAGATTCAGGCATTCCGGGGTCTGCAACAGCAGGACATCGACGAAGCCGAAGCAGGCGACATTGTCAGCCTTGCCGGTATGACCAAGACGACCGTGGCCGACACCATCTGTGCGCTGGCCGTGGACGAACCGCTTGAAGCGCAGCCGATCGATCCGCCGACCATCACCGTGACCTTCGGCATCAACGACAGCCCGCTGGCCGGTCGCGACGGCAAAAAGGTGCAGTCCCGCGTCATCCGTGACCGACTGTATAAAGAGGCCGAAACCAACGTGGCGATCCGCATCAAGGACACCCCCGGAGGCGAGGCCTTTGAGGTTTCCGGCCGCGGCGAACTTCAGATGGGCGTGCTGATCGAAAACATGCGCCGCGAAGGCTTTGAGCTGTCGATTTCGCGTCCGCAGGTGATCATGCGCGAAGAAGACGGCCAGATGCTGGAGCCCGTCGAAGAGGCCACGATTGACGTGGACGACGAATACTCGGGCTCGGTCATCGAAAAGTTGACCGGCGCGCGCAAGGGTGAACTGGTGGAAATGCGTCCGGCGGGTGCCGGCAAGACCCGGATCATCGCGCATGTGCCCTCGCGCGGGTTGATCGGTTATCACGGCGAATTCCTGACCGACACGCGCGGCACCGGTGTTCTGAACCGTGTTTTCCACGGCTGGACCCCGCACAAAGGCGCCATCCCGGGCCGCCGCGCGGGCGTTCTGATCTCGATGGAAAACGGCGAGGCCGTGGCCTATGCGCTGTGGAACCTCGAAGACCGCGGCAAGATGATGATCGGCGCGCAGGCCCCTGTTTACACGGGCATGATCATTGGCGAGCATTCGCGCGAGAATGACCTGGAGGTCAACCCGCTGAAGGGCAAGAAGCTGACCAACGTGCGGGCCTCGGGCTCGGACGAAGCGGTGCGTCTGACCACGCCGATAACGCTGAGCCTTGAAGAGGCCATCGCCTATATCAATGACGACGAACTGGTCGAAGTGACGCCCAACGCGATCCGTCTACGCAAACGGCATCTCGACCCGCACGAACGCAAGCGCGCAGCACGCGGCGCCTGATGAACGGACCCCGGCCAGACCATAATTGTCCGGCCGGGTGTCAGGAAAGGCGGATCTCCTTTGAATAAAGGTGCCTCTTCCGCCGAACCGAAATGAAAAAGGCGCGGGGTGGCAGTCCCCGCGCCTTTCTCATGAGTGTCTCTGCCGATTATTTGCAGGCGGCTTTCTTGGCCACGTAATGGCCTGCCTTCACCATATGCTTGGACTCTTTGTAGACGGCCGGGTAGTGGACCTTGATCATCTGGCCGTTCTTGTATTCCCACTCGGTGTGGGCCGCCATGATCAGCTTGTGCGTGTATTCATATTTGGCCGGCACCCAGACCTTGTCGTAGCAAGCGACAACCTTGCCTTCCCAGGCCATGGCGGGTGCTGCGAAAGCGGCTGCGATGAGTGCGCCGGCAAGAACTTTTTTCATGATCTTTCTCCCAAGAAAATTGAAGGTATCCAAACTCTAGCCAAGAAAATCGCGACGGCGCGACAGGAATTCCTGACTTGGCGGAGCAAATTCGAGTTAAGCCCCGATTTTCCTGCCCAAATCAGCGATTCTGTTGTGGAGGTGCCATAGTTTTGCAACGGTCCAGAGCTTTGGACCGTTGTCTTCGATTTCCAATCCGGGAACAATTCACGATATCGAAAAAAATCCACCCATCGACAAAGGCTTGGACGGAATGTCGCACGAATCACTCTGATTCAAAAAGTGCGGGAAAGTTTTGCGGCAGGAGACCGCCCAAGTCGGCAGTTCTGCGGGCGAAAAGATGCCTATGAGGCATCAATAATCGGGCAGCACCGGATCCGCAAGGCGGATTTCGCCGGGTTCCGTAACGGAACAACACCAGCCCCCATGCCCACGCATCGCGACATAGCCGCCGGGGCCCAACAGATCTTCCATTCGGGAACAAGGCGCACAGGGGCATTCGAATTTCAGTCGAAGCTCTCCGATCCTCAGGCCAAATTCCCGAAGTGCCGTCAGGTTGATGCCGGACACCACGAGATTTCGGCGCAGCACTTCGGGCGCAAGCGTCCCGCGACCGACCAATGCAGCAATGACTGGCAAGTGTTCAGCCTGAATCAGCGTCACCGCCCGTTTGCCGGGGCGACCGTGATCTCCGGCCAGACCGTCCAATCCGACCACCGCGTTGTCGACGGCGATCAGATCAGCCTTGCGAGCAGGTCGCAGGCCGATCCAGTCCAGCCGCCCCGGTCCCGCAAAGGACCGGCGCAGCTCGGCCAAAGATCTCACTCGGTGATCTCGACCACCAAAAGTTCGCGCTCGGATGCGCCGCGCGCATGGTTCAGCGCCTCTTGGTACGCGTCAGAGTGATAGCACTCCACCGCCGACTCGACCGAAGGGAAGCGCGCCACAACGTTTCGAGGCCGCTCTTTTCCTTCAAGCTGAACATAGCGACCGCCGCGCGCGATGAATGTACCGCCATGGGCCGCGATGGCCGGACCGGCCAATTCCGCGTATTTCCCATAGGCTTCGGCATCGCTTACGGTCACGTGGGCAATCCAGAGTGCAGGCATGTCATTTTCCTCCGATAACGGCTTCGGCGGCCTTGATCGCGGCCTCGGCATTTTCGGCGCTGGGGCCACCGCCCTGCGCCATGTCCGGACGGCCACCGCCGCCTTTGCCGCCCAACTCCGCAACCGCCGCCTTGACGAGATCCACGGCCGAGAGGCTGTCCTTGAGGTCATCGGTCACGCCGGCGGCAACCGCCGCCTTGCCGCCCGCATCCGCAATCAGCAGCACCGCGCCCGAACCGATCCGGCCCTTGTGCTCGTCGATCAGCGGCGGCAGGTCCTTGCCCGTAACGCCGCTTAGCACCTGTGCCACCAGCTTTACGCCGTTGATTTCGCGGGCTTCTGCACCGCCGCCCTGCCCGGCACCGCCGGCCATGGCCAGTTCACGACGCAGCTGCGCCACTTCGGCTTCCAGCTTTTTGCGATCCTCCAACAGTGCCTTGACCCGCGCGGGCACATCGGCGGCCGTCGCCTTGAGCGCACCGGCCACTTCGGCCAGTCGATGATCCTGCTGGCTGAGATAGTCAAAGGCCGCCGCGCCGGTCAGGGCTTCGATCCGCCGGACACCCGCGCTGGAGGCGCTGTCGCCAAGCGCCACGAACAAACCGATATCACCGGTCTGCTGCACATGGGTGCCACCGCAAAGTTCGATCGAATAGGTCTGTCCGTCGGTGCCCTTGCCCGAACCGCTCTGGACCCCCATGGACACGACCCGCACTTCGTCGCCGTATTTCTCGCCAAACAAGGCCTGAGCACCGATTTCACGCGCGTCATCGGGCGTCATGATCCGGGTGCTGACCTTGGCATTCTGGCGGATGTAGCTGTTCACATCACGTTCGACCGCTTGCAGTTCCGCAAGACTGAGCGCCTTGGAGTGGCTGAAGTCAAACCGCAACCGATCCGGCGCGTTCAACGAGCCACGCTGTGCAACGTGATCGCCAAGCGCCTCGCGCAGTGCCTCGTGCAGCAGGTGCGTGGCCGAGTGATTGGCGCGGATCGCCGAACGGCGTCCGTGGTCGACCTCCAGTTGCAGGGCGTCCCCTTTGGTCAGCGTTCCGCGATCCACGGTGACATGATGAGCCGTGATCTTGCCGCCCGCCATCTTTTGCGTATCGCTGACGGTGGCGCCTTCGTCCTCGTCTTCGAGGCGGCGCAGCCAGCCGGTATCGCCCACCTGACCGCCAGATTCGCCATAGAACGGCGTCTGGTTCAGAATGACCCATCCACTTTGACCCGCTTCCAGCCGATCAACCTCGGCCCCTTCAGCCACCAGGGCCAAAACCTGACCTTCGGCGGTTTCGGTGTCATAACCAAGGAAATCGGTCGCGCCATGCTGATCGGCGATGTCGAACCAGACAGTCGCATCCGCCGCTTCGCCCGATCCGGACCATGCCGCGCGGGCGCGGGCCTTTTGTTCGGCCATGGCGGCGTCGAAGCCTTCGACATCAACCTCACGCGATTTCTCGCGCAGCGCATCCTGCGTCAGGTCCAGCGGGAATCCATAGGTGTCATAGAGCTTGAACGCCGCCGCACCCGGCAAAGGCGCGCCCTCGTCCAGGCCAGCCAATTCGTCGTCCAGCAGTTTCAGACCGCGGTCCAGCGTCGCCTTGAAGCGCGTTTCCTCCGATTTCAGCGTCTCTTCGATCAGCGCCTGCGCCTGACCAAGCTCGGGGTAAGCCGCGCCCATCTGGCGAACCAGCGCTGGCACAAGCCGGTACATCAGCGGATCCTGCGCGCCCAGCAAATGCGCATGGCGCATGGCACGACGCATGATCCGCCGCAGCACGTAGCCGCGCCCGTCGTTGGACGGCATAACGCCATCAGCAATCAGGAAAGAGGTCGACCGCAGGTGATCCGCGATGACCCGGTGATGCATCTTGCCCGGCCCGTCGGGATCGACGCTGGTCGCGTCGGCGCTGGCCTCGATCAGGCTGCGCATCAGGTCGGTGTCATAGTTGTCGTGTTTGCCCTGCAACAGCGCACCAATCCGTTCCAGCCCCATGCCGGTGTCGATCGACTGCATGTCCAACGCCTTCATCGAGCCGTCTTCGAACTGTTCGTTCTGCATGAAGACCACGTTCCAGATCTCGATGAACCGGTCGCCGTCCTCCTCGGCCGATCCCGGAGGACCGCCCCAGATGTGATCGCCGTGATCGTAGAAAATCTCGGTGCAGGGGCCACAGGGGCCGGTCGGCCCCATCTGCCAGAAGTTGTCAGAGGTCGCGATCCGGATGATCCGGTCCTCGGGTACGCCGACCTTTTTCCAGATCTCAAAGGCTTCGTCGTCGGTATGATAAACCGTGGTCAAAAGCCGCGTCGGGTCGATCCCGAATTCCTTTGTCACCACTTCCCATGCAAAGGGGATGGCCTCGGTCTTGAAATAATCGCCGAAGGAAAAGTTCCCCAGCATCTCAAAGAAGGTGTGGTGGCGGGCGGTGTAACCCACATTGTCGAGGTCATTGTGCTTGCCGCCGGCACGCACGCATTTTTGCGCGGTGGTCGCCCGGACATAGTCGCGCTTTTCGACGCCGGTAAAGCAGTTCTTGAACTGCACCATGCCCGAGTTGACGAACATCAGCGTCGGGTCGTTGCGCGGCACCAGCGGGCTGGAGGGCACGATCTGGTGACCCTGCTTTTCAAAATAGTTGAGAAAGGTCGAGCGGATGTCGTTCAGGCTGGCCATATCGGGTCTCTTCGCGGGCGAGTGATCGGCGAAGATGTATCTGCGCCGTCCGCGAGTGTCCACAGCCGCGAAGACCCCGTTTTGCGCCAACCCGCACCGCAAGGCCCGGGAAACGCAAACGGGCGCCCCAATGGGACGCCCGCATTTGGTTCCATTCCAACCGGGATCAGTCCTCGGTCAGTTCCGGATCATCCTCTGGCATATCGAAATCCAACCCGTGCGCGGCGCGGATCTTGTCCTCGATCTCAAGCGCGACACGAGAGTTTTCGCGCAAATAATTCTTGGCGTTTTCACGGCCTTGGCCAATGCGTTCATCACCATAGCTGAACCACGACCCGGATTTATCGACCACGCCTGCCTTCACACCAAGATCCAGCAGCTCGCCCATTTTCGAGATGCCTTCGCCATACATGATGTCGAATTCGACCTGCTTGAACGGCGGCGCCACCTTGTTCTTGACGACCTTGACCTTGGTCTGGTTGCCCACGACCTCGTCCCGGTCCTTGATCGAGCCGATACGACGAATGTCGAGCCGCACGGAAGAATAGAACTTGAGCGCATTGCCCCCGGTGGTGGTTTCGGGCGAACCGAACATCACGCCGATCTTCATCCGGATCTGGTTGATGAAGATCACCATACAGTTCGACCGGCTGATGGAACCGGTCAGCTTCCGCATTGCCTGGCTCATCAGACGGGCCTGAACGCCAACGTTCGAATCCCCCATGTCGCCTTCGAGTTCGGATTTCGGCGTCAGCGCCGCAACCGAGTCGACCACAACCATGCTGACGGCCCCCGAACGCACCAGCGTATCGGTGATTTCCAGCGCCTGTTCCCCGGTATCGGGCTGCGAGATCAGCAGTTCATCAAGGTCCACACCCAGTTTCTTGGCGTATTGCGGATCCAGCGCATGTTCGGCATCGACAAAGGCGCAGACACCGCCCTTTTTCTGCTCTTCCGCCACACAATGCAGCGTCAGCGTCGTCTTACCCGAGCTTTCCGGGCCGTAGATCTCGATGATCCGCCCCTTTGGCAGGCCGCCAATCCCCAGCGCGATATCCAGACCAAGCGATCCGGTCGAGGTTGCCTCGATGTCCTTGATCGGGTTGTCACCACCCAGTTTCATGATCGAGCCCTTGCCGAACTGTCGTTCGATCTGGGCCAGCGCGCTGTCCAGGGCCTTTTGCTTTTCGGCCTTACGCTTGTTGTCCATACTCAGAAGATCTGCCGTTGCCATGCGTTTCGATCCTTATTCCATATGCCGGGGAGCGCGGCAATCGCTGCTTTCGTTTACCTCTTGTTCTCAACTTAATGAGATCAAAACGAGAACAGTTCAAGTTAAATCTTTCTCTGGTCAGCTTGGCGCGGGACGGTTAAGGCAAGGTTTACAAAACAGGAACAATTTGAATGCTCGTGTTCTGGAAAGCGCGTTTGGTGATGTTGGCGGTCCCCAAGACCGGTACGTCGGCCTTTGCGCGGGCGTTTGGCCCGGTGGCATCCATGGTGGTTTCGGATCCGCCAGAGCTCAAACACGCGCCGGTCTATCGCTACAACCGTTTCTTCCGCCCCATGTTTGAAAAACAAGGGGGCGAGATGGAGCTTTTGGCCGTTATCCGCGAACCGGTCGATTGGCTGGGATCATGGTATCGCTACCGGCAACGAGACTTTCTGGACGGCAAGCCGACCTCGACCAAGGGGGTCAGCTTTGACGCTTTCTGTGATGCCTATACGCGCGGCGAACGGCCGCCCTTTGCCAATGTGGGAAGTCAGGCCAAGTTCGTCGAGCCGCGGCCCAATGGCGTGTCGGTCCAGTATCTGTTCAAATACGAAAACCAGCCCGACCTAGTCCGCTTTCTGGAGGATCGCCTGCAAACCCGGCTGGAGATTCCGCAGGCCAATGTGTCGCCCCGGAAGGACCTGACGTTGTCCCCTGACATCGCGGCCAAACTGCACCGCAAATGCGCGGCGGATTTCGAGACATGGGAAAAGGCCCGTTAGGACCAGCCGCTCAGTTCAATTGCTGGTGAACGGTTTCCGTCAGATCAGACAGCGAGAACGGCTTGGGCAGGAAAACCGAGTTCGGGATTTCTTCGCTGCCTTCGCCAAATGCATCCTCGGCGTAACCGGACACAAAAACCACGCGCGTGTCGGGGCGACGTTCGCGAGCCTTGCGGACCCATGTCGGCCCGTCCATGCCCGGCATCACCACATCGGTGACAAAAATATCCACCGCCAGATCGGCGTCATCCAGCGTTTCCAAGGCATCTTCGGCCGTCTCCGCTTCGATCACGGTGTAGCCGCGCAGTCGCAGGGCGCGGGCGGCAAAGGCGCGCACCGGGGCCTCGTCCTCGACCAGAAGAACCACGCCGGATCCCTGTTCCGGCAGTTTCTTGGCTTCTTTCTGTTCGACCTTCACTTCTTCCTGTTTCGGCGTTTCGAAAGCCGGGAACAGCAATGTGAAACACGTGCCCTGCCCCACAACACTGTCGACAAAGATGAATCCGCCGGTCTGCTTGACGATGCCATAGACCGTCGACAGCCCAAGGCCCGTGCCCTCGCCGGTGCGTTTGGTGGTAAAGAAAGGCTCAAAGACCTTTTGCAGCTTGTCCTGCGGGATCCCGATGCCTTCATCGGTGACACGCACCGCCACATAGGTGCCCGGCGCAACGACGGCCCTGTCACGGGTCAGCGGTTCGTTCAATTCACGGCGTTCCGTTTCAACCACGATCTCGCCGCCTTCGGGCATGGCATCGCGCGCGTTGACGACGAGGTTCATCATGACCTGTTCCAACTGCCTGCGATCCCCGCGCACCGGTGGCAGAACCGGATCATGTTTCAGTGTCAGACGAACCTTTTCGCCCACCAGACGATTCAGCAGATGCGCCAGATCGGACAGCGTGTCGCGCAGGTCCATGACCTCGGGCTGCATGGTTTGCTTGCGTGAGAAAGCCAGCAACTGCCCCACCAGCGCAGCGGCGCGGTTGGCATTCTGATTGATCTGCACAAGGTCGCCGTAATCCGGATCACCCTGATCATGCCGCAACAGCAACAGGTCGCAATGGCCGGAAATGGCGGTCAGCAAATTATTGAAATCATGAGCAACTCCGCCCGCCAACTGGCCGATGGCCTGCATCTTCTGGCTTTGGACGAACTGGGCTTCGAGGGTCTTTAGCTCGGTTGCGTCATTCAGCACCGCGATCAGCGCCGTTTCGCCATCGTCGATCACCCGGTTCAGTGTCACCTGCACAAATACCTCGCGGTCGGCGCGTGTCAGCCGCAGGAATTCTGAACGGTGCAGGCCCCTGCCATCCGCGGCCTCTTGCAGCCAGTCCTTGATCGCCCGTCCCAACCCTTCCATGTGTTCGGCCACATGACCCGGTTCGCCCTGCCCCAGATTCAGCAAGCGCCGCGCCTCGGGGTTCGCGCGAAGGACCTGCCCGGCCGGAGACACCTTGAGCAACGGCACGGGCAGCCCGTCAAAGCTGCCCATCAGGTCCTGCCGGCCCGAATCCTCGGCGATGGGCGACAGGACCAGTTCCTGCCGCCCGCCGCCGATGTCCGAACTGTGGACAAGAACGCTTTGCCCCGCGTGGGCGCCTTTGAGGCAGTGTACGCCGCCGGGCCGCAGAGGCAGATCGGCAAAGATGTCATCCAGACGTTTCACCCGCTGGCCGACAAGGTCGCGCGCCACCGGGTTCATGTACAAGACCGCCCCGTTGCGCCCCAGCGAAATCACCGACAGATCGGCCCGGGTGCGCCCCCCGGCCCGCTGAGATTCGTTTTCCAGCCGCCAAAGCATCAGGTCCGGGCGAAAGGCACGCACATAGATCCGATACCCTTCGGAATGGCTGGTGACGTCCTCGACCGCGGCCCCATCGCGCAACGCCCTTTGTTGCAGGCGATAGATGATGCCCTCGGAACTGGCAAAGACATCGCGCAGGAGCGCCGACAGATGGCTGTCATCCGCGACCGTGAACCGCTCTCTCGCCGAACGGTTGCTGCGTTGAACCCCTCCGTCCCCGTCGGTCAGAAAGCAAAAGGCCGGTTCCGTTTCGATGAAATCGGCCAACATGGCGATCCGGCGCTTGCTGCGCCCGCCCGAGATCCTGTCGATGATCAGCCATGCCATGGCAAGGCATCCAAAGGCCCCGGTTGCTGCCAGCGCGACCACCTCGACCGCCCGGATGGTGGCGAATTGAGAGATCAGCAAGGAAAGGGTGGCCAGAACAACCAATGCGGCCGCACCGAATATCGGTGTCAAAGCACTTTGCCGCTTTTGCGCAATGTCAACTGCCGCCTCCACACCGTCCCCCGGGCTCTCGATTCGGTTCATGTCATATTGCCAGCCTGCATCGTTAAAGCCACGTTAACCGTCGTGCGGGTTCGCGTCAAAGTTGTATGATCAATCATCTCCGCGACGCAGGACCGCAGCAAAGAACCCGTCGCCGCCATCGGAAGGAAGCCATTGGCGCTGCGCCTCGATCTTCCATCCCGGGGTCCGGTCAAGAAACGCCGAGACCTGATCGGCATTTTCTTCATGCAGGACCGAACAGGTGGCAAACCCCAAGACACCGCCGGGCGCCACCATCTGGCTGGCCTGATCCATGATCTCGGCCTGAATGCGACACAGCTCTGCCAGCCGATCTTCCGTGAGGCGCCATTTGCCTTCCGGCGCGCGACGCCATGAACCGCTGCCGGAACAGGGAACATCGCACAGAACAAGGTCGAAAGGACCGCGCGGGTCGTGAACAAGGCGGATATCGGCCCCCGCCCGCGCCGCGCGGGCAGGCAGATCGACCATACGCCGAGGGGCAGCATCATGGGCAAAAACCGGGCCGCCCTGCATCCGGGCAGCCATGGCAAGCGCCTTGCCGCCGCCCCCAGCACAAAAATCCAGCACCGACTGACCAGCGGACAGCGGCATCAGGTCGACCACCGCCTGACTGGCCGCATCCTGCAATTCCACCAAACCTTGGGTATAGGCGTGGCTCCGATTGACCTTGCGCGCGCCTTCCGTAACCCGCAGTGCCGTCGGAGACAGCTCATGCGGTTCTGCCGCAATCCCTTCGCCTGCTAGTTGCGCTATGGCCGCGCCCAAATCCCCGCGCAGCAGATTGACCCGCAAAAACACATCCGCCCGGTGGCGCAACGCCTCTGCGGTGCTTTCCGCCCGGTCATCAAGGCTCTTACGGAACCGTTCGGCCAGCCAGTCGGGCAGGTCCATCGCCTCGTTCACGTCCAAAGGGCGTCCGGCGGCCTGTTCCTCGGTGCTCAGGGGCGATGGCGCATGTCCCAGACCGGTGAACACCGTATCCGGATCTTCACCGCGGAGCCGCAACGCGCCCAAAAGGCGCGCGCGCCCGCTTTCTCCACCGCCGGCCACCGCCGAGGACCGCCAGCAGCGCAACACGTCGAACACAAGGTCGCGCACCGCAGCTCGATCCTTTGACCCGGCATAGCGCGACGCCCGCCCCCAGCTTGTCAGAGCCTGCTCTGCCGGTTTCCCGGCTGCGATCTGGTCCAATAGCTCGATGGCGGCCTGTGCGCGGGCGGCGGGGGTCATGGTCGGCTCTCCGGTGGTGTTGCAGGCCCTGCCTACCCCAGCACGAGTCCTTTGACGAGACCCGCGCCTTGCCCCATGTTAGCGCTCAACAAAGCAAAGGGAGGAGCCCCCGTGGGCATAGAAATCGACTGTCTCGTCGACAGCCAGAGCGGCATCGGCGAGGGACTTGTCTGGGATGTCCGGACCGAACGGCTGTGGTGGGTGGATATTCCGGCGGGTCTGATCCATTGCACCGACCCCACATCGGGATACACTGAAACCCGCGAGATTGGTGAAAAGATCGGCAGTTTCGCCCTGCGCGAGGGCGGCGGGCTGGTGCTGGCCACCTATTCCGGATTCAAACTGATGGACTGGGACAGCGGCGCGCTGACCCCGATCAACGACCCCGAATCCCACCTGCCCCACAACCGTTTCAACGATGGCCAGACCGACCCGGCGGGCCGTTTCTGGGCTGGCACGATGCGTGACCCGCGCGATCTCAGCCTGCCGCCCTCGGGCACCTTTTACCGGCTGGACCCGGATCTGTCGGTCACCGCGTGGCGCGACGGCATTTACACCTGCAACGGGCTGAGCTTTTCGCCTGACGGGGACAAGATGTATTTCTCGGACAGCGCCCCGCACATCCGCACCATCTGGGAATGCGACTATGATCTCGATAGTGGAACCCCCGGCGCGCCAAGGGTGTTTTTCGACACCCACGCGGTACGCGGTCGGCCCGATGGCGGGACGGTGGATGCGGATGGCTGTTACTGGCAGGCCGGTGTCGGCGGCTGGCAACTGTACCGGATCACGCCAGCCGGCAAGCTGGACATGACCATCGACCTGCCGGTGGAAAAACCTTCGCGGCCCATGTTCGGCGGCCCCAACCTTGACGTGCTCTACCTGACCACGATCGGCGGCGAGGATATGGACCCACACGCCCATCAGCCGCAGGCCGGCGGGCTATTCGCGATCACGGGCCTTGGCGTTCAGGGCGTGCCCCAGGCGCGCTTCGCCGGTTGAGACAGGAACAGACAGGACCAATCATGCACACCGATTCCAAACTGAACCGACTGCTGATTACCGGTGCCGCCGGCGGACTTGGCCAAGCCATGCGCAGCCGGTTGACCCATCTGGCCAGGACGATCCGGTTGTCAGACGTAGCCGATATGGAAGATGCCGCGCCGCATGAGGAAATCATGCCCTGCGATCTTGCCGACAAACAGGCGGTCGAGGCCTTGGTCGAGGGCTGTGACGGCATCGTTCATTTCGGTGGCAAATCCATCGAAGGCACATGGGAGGTAATCCGCAACGCCAATATCGAAGGCGTCTACAACCTTTACGAGGCCGCCCGAAAACACGGCAAGCCCCGTATCGTCTTTGCCTCGTCCAACCACGCGGTGGGGTTTTACCGGCAGGATCAGGTCATCGACAATACGGTCTATCCCCAGCCCGACGGGCTTTACGGCGTGTCCAAGGTCTTTGGCGAGATGATGGCCTCGGCCTATTGGAACAAGTTCGGACAAGAAACCGCGGTGGTGCGCATCGGCTCTTCGTTTGACGAGCCGAAATCCCACCGGATGCTGTCGTCATGGATGTCTTATGGCGATTTCGCCATGCTGATCGAAAAGGTCTTTGACGCGCCGCGGCTTGGCTGCCCGGTGATCTATGGCGTCTCTGACAATGACACGGTCTGGTGGGATAATACGAAAATCGCCTGGCTGGGCTGGCGCCCGCAGGACAATTCCGAAGTGTTTCGCGACAAGCTCGACGCCAGCCAGTCCCGCTTTCCCGCAGATGCGCCGGACGTGGTTTACCAAGGCGGTGCCTTTACCGCTGACGGCATCCACGAAGACTGACAGCATAGCCAAACCCGGCGGTGACCGGCGGGCAAAGGGTTGGCGGGCGGGCGATGGCCCCCTTGAAAAGGGGGCCGAGTCCCGTCCCCAACCCTAAACCCGTTCAACCGATCCGGTAGTTCGGCGACTCCCGCGTGATCTGCACGTCGTGGACGTGGCTTTCCTTCAGCCCCGCGCCGGTGATCTTCACGAATTGGCAGTTGTGGCGCATCTCTTCGACGGTTGCGCAGCCGGTATAGCCCATGGCCGCACGCAACCCGCCAACCAACTGGTGAATCACCGTGCCCGCCGGACCTTTGTAGGGCACCTGCCCTTCGATCCCTTCCGGCACCAGTTTGTCACTGGCCGCATCCTTCTGGAAATAGCGATCCGCCGACCCGCGCGCCATGGCCCCCAACGAGCCCATGCCGCGATAGGCCTTGAACGAGCGGCCTTGGTAAAGGATGACCTCGCCCGGGCTCTCATCGGTGCCCGCGATCATCGAACCGACCATCGCGCACGATGCCCCGGCTGCAATCGCCTTGGCGAAATCGCCCGAGAACTTGATGCCGCCATCGGCGATCACCGGAACGTCACCGGCCTCGCGGGCGCAATCCATGATCGCGGTCAGCTGCGGCACACCGACACCGGCGACCATCCGCGTGGTACAGATCGACCCCGGCCCGATGCCGACCTTGACGGCATCGGCACCCGCGTCGATCAGCGCGCGCGCGGCTTCGGCGGTGGCAACGTTGCCCGCGATGACCTGCACCTCGTTCGACAGGCGCTTGGCCCGTTCCACGGCCTGGATCACGCCGGCGGAATGGCCATGCGCCGTGTCCACCACCAGGATGTCCACCTGGGCGTCGACCAGTGCCTCGGAGCGTTCGATGCCTGAATCGCCAACGCCCGTGGCCGCCGCCACGCGCAGTCGGCCAAGATTGTCCTTGCAGGCGGTCGGGTTCAGCACCGCCATCTCGGTGTCCTTGAGGGTCAGCAGGCCGGTCAGTTTGCCGTCCTTGTCTGTCACCAGCAGCTTTTCGATGCGCCGCGCCTTCATCAGGCTGATCGCCTCTTGCCGGTCTGCCGGTTCGGTCAGGATGGCAAGGTTCTGATGCGTCATCATCGCATGAACCGGCGTTGCATCGTTCTGGGCAAACCGCATGTCTCGGTTGGTCACGATGCCCACGACGCGGTGGCTCTCATCCACAACGGGGAACCCGGTGAAACCATAGCGTTCCGTCAACATCCGGGCATCGCCCAGCGTCTGGTCCGGGCGCAGCGTCACCGGGTTGTAGACGATCCCGCTTTCAAAGCGCTTGACCCGCCGCACTTCGCGGGCCTGTTCCTCGACACCGAGGTTCTTGTGAATGACCCCCATGCCGCCCGCCTGGGCCATGGTGATCGCCATACGGCTTTCGGTCACCGTGTCCATCGCGGAACTCAAAAGCGGGATGTTCAGTGCAATCGACTTGGTCACCCGCGTGCGCGTGTCAGCCGTGGACGGCAACACGTTAGAGGCCGCGGGTACAAGCAGAACGTCATCGAAGGTCAGGGCCTCGCGAATCTCCATGGGGGCACTCCTTGGGAGGGATCGGTTGGCGCGTCCCTATCGCATGAGCAGACGGGAAAGGAAAGAGCGCGCGGTGCGGCGGCGTGTCCGGGCGGGTGCAGGATGGAAAATGTCGTGCTCCAGCGGCACGTCGAACCGCCAGTCAAAGGGAAAGATGCGGTCGCGGGACAGTCCCAGCATCTCCGGCACCTGCGGGTTCTGGCTGTCGATCCAGCCGCCATCCGCCCCTTTCCAGAAAACCGCGCGCAAAGTGCCGCCGCTGTCGGTATCCACGACAAGAACGGACGGCAGTTCCACGCCACCAGAGAGGATCGTGGTGCCATGGATCCAGTATTCGCCGCTGGCCTTTGGCACCCGCGATGGGTTCGAAACCTCGCCCCGCCCGGTCGCCGGATCGACCCGCAACACGAAACGCGGCGCGCCATGCAGCAGGTTGATCCGTTTCGCGGTGGTCTGGTCGATCACGTTCCCTGCCCGTGGTCGCACATGCCCGGCGCGTCCTGCCAGTGACCTTCCATGATAAGGCTGTCGAGGTTCAGCCGCTTGCGCCAGCCCCGCGCCTGCAACTCCGGTTCCGAGAATGTCTCTTCGATATGGCCGACACAAAGGTAGGCAACGATCTCGACGGTTTCCGGCACACCAAGAAGCGCGCGCAGATCGTCTTGCCGAAAGATGCTGACCCAGCCGACGCCCAGTCCTTCGGCCCGCGCGGCAAGCCACAGGTTCTGGACGGCGCAGACCGTGGAGTACAGATCCATATCCCGGTTATGGGTGCGGCCCAGCACAACCTTGCCGCCCCGCGTGCGGTCACAGGTTACCGCGATGTTCAGCGGTGCCTTGAGGATGCCCTCCAGTTTCAGCGCCGCGTATTTCGAGCGTTTTTCGCCTGAAAACATCTCTTGCGCTTCGGCATTGGCCTGCTCAAAGGCCGCGTGAATGGCCTGCCGTCGGGCGGCATCCCGCAAAAGGATAAAGTTCCAGGGCTGCATGAACCCGACCGAGGGCGCCGCGTGGGCCGCTTCCAGCACCCGGCGCAGGGTCTCCGGGGCAACCGGATCTGGCAGGAACTCGTTCCGCACGTCGCGACGCGCATAAATGACATCGTACAGCGCCCGGCGTTCTTCCGGGGTGAATTGGCGCGCCCGATCGGGCGCGATGACGGGATCGCTCATGGTTTGGCTCCGCAAATGACAGCGACCGGGCGCTGTCCAGACGCCGGTCCATGTCGTCAGGCCGGTCTTCTGGCTTGGGATCTTCCGCAGCGGACGCCTTCCCGGATGGTCCCAGTGGCGTCTGTCCGCTCCGTCCCCCTTACAGCGGCGGGCCCGCGCCGGATTCGCACCGGCTTCCCGATTCTCCCCGTGCGGGGCACCTGACGCCGGGCAGATTGCGGCAAGTCCCGCCGCGAGGCAAGCACCGCTTGCCTGCCTTGCGGCCATGGCTAGGCTGACCGCAAAACAGGAGCGCATCACATGAGCCACGGATACGAAGGCGGACGCCTGAACCTGCCCTTCACCGGCATCTGCACCTTTGCCAAGGCCCCCTACCAGCCCGATTGGGACCGGCTGGAGGCCGATGCCGCCATCCTTGGCGCGCCGTTTGACGCGGGCACGCAATGGCGGGCGGGCGCGCGGTTCGGGCCGCGGGGCGTGCGCGAAGCCTCGACGCTTTTTAGCTTTGGTCACTCAGGGGCCTATGACCACGAGGACGATGTGACCTATCTGGACGGTGTGCGGATTGTTGACATGGGGGATGCGGACATCGTTCACACCGACACGCTGACCAGCCATGCCAACATCCGAAAAGGGGTTGAGGCCGCGCTGCGGGCAGGCGCCCTGCCCGTTACCATCGGCGGCGATCATTCCATCAACATTCCCTGTATCGAAGCCTATGAAGGCCAACCGCCTTTCCACGTGCTTCAGATCGACGCCCACCTTGATTTCGTGGACGAACGTCATGGAGTCACCCGCGGCCACGGCAATCCGATGCGCCGCGCCGCAGAAAAGCCTTGGGTCTCGGGCCTGACACAGGTGGGCATCCGCAATGTTTCGTCCACCGCACGCGAGGGGTATGACGACGCCCGCGCGCGCGGCTCTGACATCCTGTCAGTCCGTCAGATGCGGGTCTTGGGTCCACTGGCCACCGCCCAGCGGATCCCGGCGGGCGCGCCGGTCTATGTCACCATCGACATTGATGCCTTCTGCCCGTCGATTGCCCCCGGCACCGGCACCCCCAGCCACGGCGGGTTCCTGTATTATGAGGTCCTTGAACTGTTGCAGCAGGTCACGCGCCGCCATGCCATCGTCGGCATCGACCTTGTCGAGGTCGCCCCGGATTATGATCCGACGGGCAGTACCTCGATCCTTGCGGCGCAAGTGTTGATGAACCTGCTGGGATTTGTCTTTCACGCGGGCATTCCCCGGCCATAGACCGCCGCCCCGGAAACCAACCCTTGCCGTCACGACGCTGTCACGCTTCTGTGGTGCAGAGCACATGACAACCCCTACAGGACCCGCCCATGACCGCCCCCCTAGCCGGATACGTGATTCTCGATCTGACCCATGTCCTTGCCGGGCCGTTCTGCACCATGACGCTGGCGGATATGGGCGCGCAGGTTATCAAGGTGGAACCGCCCGGTTCCGGTGATGACACACGGGCCTTCCCCCCCTTCAAGGATGGCAAATCCGCCTATTTCGCGGCTATCAACCATGGCAAGAAAAGCATCTCGCTGAACCTCAAGGCCGACGCCGACCGGCAAATCTTTGAGCGTCTGCTGGCGCGGGCCGATGTCATCGTCGAAAATTTCCGTCCCGGCGTAATGGAACGGCTCGGCTATGGCTGGGAAGACCTGCACGCCGCCTTTCCGCGTCTGGTTTACGGCGCGGTCTCCGGCTTTGGCCATTCGGGACCGGATTCGAAACGTCCGGCCTATGACATGGTGGTGCAGGCACGCGGCGGCGTCATGTCGATCACTGGCGAAAAAGACCGCGAGCCGGTGCGCGTCGGGGCCTCGATCGGCGATATCGTGGCGGGCATGTTCCTGTCGCAGGGCATTCTTGCCGCATTGCTGGACCGTGACCGTTCCGGACTGGGGCGCAAGATCGACGTGGCCATGCTGGACAGCCAGTTGGCCATCCTTGAACACGCGGTGGCCCTGACCACTGTCACCGGCAAGGCCCCGGGGCCATCGGGCGCGCGGCATCCTTCGATCACACCGTTCGAAACCTTCCATGCCAGCGACGGTCTGTTCGTGATCGCTGCCGGGAATGACCGGTTGTTCGAAAAACTCTGCATCGCGCTGAACTTGCCGATCTCGGACGATCCGCGATTTGCCACCAATCCGGCCAGATGCGAAAATGCGCGCCTTCTCAAACGGTTGATCGAGGCAGTTACACTAGAAAATACCCGCGCCTACTGGATCTCGCGGCTGGCGGCGGCGGGGATCCCCACCGGCCCGATTCAGGATGTGGCGCAGGTGCTCAAGGATCCGCAGATCCTTGCGCGCAACATGGTGGTCGATGTCTTGGACAAGAACGGGCGGCAAGCCTACAAGGCCGCCGGCAACCCGATCAAGATGACGGATGCGCCCGATCCGACCTCGCGTGCGCCCGCGCCCGATCTGGACGGCAACCGTGGCGAAATCCTGCGCTGGCTGGACGGGTTGTAACCGGCTTTTGCCAGCTTCGGGTCGCGTCAGGACTGCCGCGTGCCGTTTTCCGGCCGCATCCTGACGCGCTACGGCTTTTCCTCGCGCGTGCAAACGCTATGGTCCCGCCAATCGGCAGGAGCATAGCATGTCCAAAGACCCTCTCGTGATCTTCACCCCCTCGGGCAAGCGTGGGCGCTTTCCCGTGGGCACCCCAGTTCTGACCGCCGCCCGCCAGTTGGGCGTCGACCTCGACAGCGTTTGCGGCGGGCGCGGCATCTGTTCGAAGTGCCAGATTACACCTTCGTACGGCGATTTCCCCAAACACGGCGTCACCGTGGCCGAGGATGCCCTGTCCAAATGGAACGCCGTTGAAGAGCGTTATGACAGGGTGCGCGGTCTGAAAACGGGCCGGCGTCTTGGCTGTCAGGCCACGGTTCAGCAGGATGTCGTCATCGACGTTCCACCCGAAAGCCAGGTCCACCGCCAGGTGGTGCGCAAGGCGGCCTCGGCCCGCGTGATCGAAATGGATCCCGCCACGCGGCTGTATTATGTCGAGGTGCAGGAACCCGACATGCACGAACCGACCGGGGATCTGGAGCGCGTCGAGCAGGCTCTGGCGGCGCAATGGGATATCCCCAAAATATCCACAGAGTTTTCCACACTTGCCCGGTTGCAACCCATCCTGCGCAAGGGCCAGTGGAAAATTACCGTTGCCTTGCACAAAGACGATCAAGACGCAGTGCCCCGGCTTGTGGCGGCATGGCCAGGTCTGCATGAGGCCGGGATCTATGGGCTTGCCATTGACCTTGGGTCGACCACCGTCGCCGCACATCTGACGAACCTCGACACCGGCGAGGTGGTCGCCTCTTCGGGCATCATGAACCCGCAGATCCGCTTTGGCGAAGACCTGATGAGCCGGGTGTCCTATTCCATGATGAACCCCGGCGGTGACGCGGAAATGACCCGTGCCGTGCGCGAGGCCATCGACACGCTTGCCAAGGAAATCGCCGCCGAGGCCGGGATCGACCCGGCGCTGATCCTTGAAACCGTCTTTGTCTGTAACCCGGTGATGCATCATCTGCTTCTGGGCATTGATCCGGTGGAACTGGGACAGGCTCCCTTTGCACTTGCGACCTCGAACGCCGTTACACTGACGGCGCGTGACCTCCAGTTGAAGACGCTGCCGCAGGCCGCGCAGATCTATGTATTGCCGTGCATCGCGGGCCATGTCGGGGCCGATGCCGCCGCCGTCGCCCTAAGCGAAGAACCCGGAAAATCCAAAGACTTGGCGCTTATTGTTGATGTCGGGACAAACGCCGAGATCCTTCTGGGCGATACCAGCCGCGTGCTGGCCTGTTCCTCCCCGACCGGGCCCGCCTTTGAAGGCGCGCAGATCAGCTCTGGCCAACGGGCCGCCCCCGGCGCGATCGAGGCGATCCGCATTGATCCCGAAACCAAGGAACCCCGGTTCCGCGTCATCGGTTGTGACAAATGGTCGGACGAAGACGGCTTTTGGACGGAAACCGCCGCAACCGGCATCACGGGCATTTGCGGTTCGGGCATCATCGAAGCGGTGGCCGAAATGCGCATCGCGGGCCTTCTGGATCCCTCGGGGCTGATTGGCGGGCCGGATAAAACAGGCACCGACCGCTGCCAACCCGAAGGCCGCACGTTCAGCTATCTGGTTCACGATGGCACCGCCGAGGGCGGGCCCCGCATCACCGTGACCCAAGGTGACATCCGCGCGATCCAATTGGCGAAATCGGCGCTTTATGCCGGCGCCCGCCTGCTTATGGACACGCGCAGCGTGGACAAGGTGGATCGCGTGGTGCTGGCCGGTGCCTTTGGGGCGCATATCTCGCCGCTGCACGCCATGGTGCTGGGCATGATCCCCGACGTGCCGCTGGAGAAAGTCACCAGCGCGGGCAATGCCGCCGGCACCGGTGCCCGTATCGCCCTGTGCAACCTTGGTGCCCGGCGCGAAATCGAGCGGGTGGTCCGCGAGATCACGAAGGTCGAGACCGCCATCGAACCCAAGTTCCAAGAGCATTTCGTAAACGCCAACGCGATCCCGCATGCCACGGATCCGTTCCCGGAACTGGGCAAGATCGTTAACCTGCCGGACGTGAGCTTTAACACCGGTGGCGATGACAAGCCCGGCGGGCGTCGTCGGCGCAAGCGGGCCTGAGCCGAGCCGCGACAGGCTCCGGGGCCGGAATGATGGCCCCGGAGCATTCGATTACAACAGGCCCCGCCCCGCGAGGTTGCGCATCAGGGCGCTGGTGCCAAAGACCCAAGGCGCGCATTCCGTCGACAGGCGCACGGTGTTCCGCAACAGCCCAAGCGATGGTTCGGATATCTCGACAACATCGCCCAGCTTGTGGGTAAAGCCTTCGCCGGGATGGTCACGATCCTCTGTCGGGGCAAAAAGCGTACCCAGCATCAGAAAGAAGCCGTCCGGATACTGATGATGCGCCCCGAAAGTCTGCGAAACGAGGTCAAGCGGATCGCGGCTGATCTGGGACATGCTGCTGCGCCCGTTCAGGACATAACCATCCTCACCAGTTACGGTCAGCGTCAGCTCGGCCTGACGTACATCGTCGATGCCATAGCTGTCATCGAACAGCCGCAACATCGGCCCGACCGCACAAGAGGCATTGTTGTCCTTGGCCTTGCCCAGCAACAGCGCTGAACGGCCCTCGACATCGCGCAGGTTCACGTCATTGCCCAAAGTCGCGCCCCGTACGCGCCCGGTGCTGTCACACGCCAGCACGATCTCCGGTTCCGGGTTGTTCCATGTCGAAACCGGATGCAGCCCGACCTCGGCGCCAAAGCCCACGGCGGACATGGGCTGCGCCTTGGAAAACACCTCGGCATAGGGGCCGATCCCAACCTCAAGGTATTGCGACCAGACGCCATCGGCGATCAGCACTTCCTTGAGCTGCCCCGCCTTTTCCGAACCGGGCTGCACAGCACGCAGGCTTTCGCCAAGGATCGCGGCGCACCGTTCGCGGATAGCCTCGGCCCGCGCCGGATCGCCCTTGGCCTGTTCTTCAATCACCCGTTCCAGCATCGAGGAAACGAAAGTCACCCCGCAGGCTTTGACCGGTTGCAAATCGCATGGCGCCATCAAGCGCAGACCGTCGGCAGAGGGTTTGGCGACATCTTGTAGCGCCCCGAGTACCGGACCCTCGGCCCCATTTGCGAAACCCGCCGGGTCGTCCAGTTCCAAGAGTGCCTGCATGGTCGGCACTTTGCTGCTGGTAATATCGACCAGATGATCCCCCCGGCGCACGACCACGGCAGGTCCGATGTCCGGACGCCAAGCGCGCCCCACGAACGTGCCCCCGGCAGGCAATTGAAGCGTCATCGTCCTCTCCCCCTTCATTGTGTTTTGCAAGGCTTAGCGCAGGCGCGCCAAGGGCGAAAGTCACCACGCGCGCACCCTTGACGCGCGGGGGCAGCTAAGATACCGATGCAGCTCGCGGCGGGTATGATGTAATGGTAGCCTGTCAGCTTCCCAAGCTGAACGCGCGGGTTCGATTCCCGCTACCCGCTCCAGAAATTTTCACGAAATCCCAGACTGTTACAGGGTGCGCTGCAAACGCGCCCTCAGCACCGACAGGTCCGCGCGCAGATCCCGCGATACCGGACCGTTGCGGGGAGCGTCCAGCAGACTGGTCAGCAGCGTCTCAGCTGGCTGGGCCTTGCGGTGCCACGTCAGGCCACGCATCAGGGTTTCGGCTTGCCGCGGCAGCCGTTCGGGAACCGGCTCTCTGGCGAGTTCGCCCCAGACTGCGGTCCAGCATCGCGCCACGCTCCACGGGTTGTAGCCGCCCCCACCCGACACGATCAGGCGCGGCGCAAGATCCCGCAGGGCACGTACCGCAGCCACATGACAGCGGTTCGACAGGGCCAGCCGCGCCAGCGGATCTTCGGCCAAGGCATCCGCCCCGCATTGCAGATAGATGGCGTCGGGCCGGAAGTCGGCGACCGCAGGCAGGACGAGCTCCTGTAGCACCATGGTGAACTCCGTATCGTTAAAGCCCCGCGCCACAGGCAGGTTGAAGGCCGTCCCGCCAGCAGTCTCTTGCAATGTCCCGGTGAAAGGCCAGCGGCGCGCTTCATGTACCGAGATCATCCGCACCCGGGGCTCGCCCGAAAAGCCCGCCTCGACCCCGTCACAGTGATGCGCGTCTATGTCCACGTAGGCCACGCGAGACAGCCCCATGTCCAGCAGGCGGCGAATCGTCAAAACCGGTTCGTTCAGATAGCAAAAGCCCGCCGCCCGGTCCGGCAGCCCGTGATGTTGCCCGCCTCCGGGATTGTAGACCACGCCCCCATGCGTCACCAGTTCTGCGGCCAGCAAACCGCCCCCGGCGGCGGTCGCGGGGCGGCGGTACATCTCGGCAAATACCGGGTTCGACAGTGTGCCCAAACCGTGCCGCTCGCGCGTCGCGTCATCGACGGATTGACTCGCCTCGGCGGCCTGCAAGGCGGCAACATAGGCGGATGTATGAAACCCGGTCAGCGCCTCCGGCTTGGCCCTTGGCGATGTCCGGTAACGTACTGCCGGCAACCAGCCAAGTGCGCGGCAAAGGTCCGTCACGGCGGGCACCCTCTGGATCGACAACGGATGCCGCGCCCCGTAGACGGAGCCGCGATAGATGTTCGATCCAATGAACAGCGGGGTGGACATGCCCCGAGACTTAGAGCCATCTGGACGCGAAGGGAATCCCGAGGCGCATACTGCGCCGATCCCGAATGAAAAATCGCATCATGCCCGAAGTCCCCCCGTTCCGCCTTGTCTGGCAAACCGCCCTTGTCCTTGCCTTCGGTACGCTTGGCGGCGCGTTTGCAGCCTGGGCGCATCTGCCGATGCCATGGATGCTGGGCGGGCTCTTCGCCTCGGCGCTGGTGGTTCTGATGTGGGAACCGGGCTTCCTGAACGACTATGCTTTTCCGCTCAAATTCCGGACCGGCTTTGTCGCCCTGATCGGGGTCATGATCGGCACTCAGGTCACTGCCGAACTGCTGACACTTGCGGGCGATCTGCCTTGGACCATGGCGGCACTGGTGATCTTTGTGGCGTTGGCGCACCTTGGAAACATGGCGATTTTCCAAAGACTTGGCGGCTATGATCGCGCCACGGCTTTCTATTCGGGAACGCCCGGCGGACTTATGGAAAGCATCGTTATGGGCGAAGGTGCGGGGGCCGACATCCGTGTTATGACCACGCAACAATTCCTGCGGATCATCGTGGTCATCACCCTGCTGCCACTGGGCCTGTCGCTCTGGCTCGGAGAGCCGGTCGGCAGCGCGGCGGGCCTGTCGGCCGGAGCCGAAACTGCCCCGGTGACGCCGCAGGCACTGTTTCTGATCTGCCTCGCTGCGGGGCTTGGGCTGTGGCTGGGCAAGCTCATCCGCTTGCCCGCCGCTCAATTGAGCGGGCCATTGATCCTTGCCGCATTGGCCACGGTCACCGGGGTTCTGGACTTGCACCTGCCTGTCTGGCTGATCGCCAGCGCGCAACTGGTAATCGGTGTCAGCCTTGGGATGCGGTTCAAGGGCGTGGGCCTTGCCTTGATCCGTCGCTGCGCCTGGCTGGCGCTGTTGTCGGTGGGCTACATGATGGCGTTGGGCGCGATCCTGTCAGCATTGCTATGGCAGATCACAGGGATCGAATGGCTGCACCTGCTGATCAGCTTTGCCCCGGGAGGAGTTGCGGAGATGTCCATCGTGGCGCTCAGCCTCGCGGCCAACCCCGCGCTGGTCAGCCTGCATCACGTGGTCCGCATCCTGCTGACGGTGGTTGAAATGAGCGTGCTGGCGCGGCTGATGGGGCTGGGGCGCAAAGCGGACTGAAGGATCAGACCGCTGAGCCCGCGACATTCGCATGGATGCTGCAACCAGAAGCTGTCAGGCCTCTTCGGCTTTTTCCATCAATTCCAGCCATTCCTCTTCGGCGTCAGACAGGGCGGTTTGCCGCTCGACCAGGGCGTCGGTCGCCTTCTGGAACTTGACCGGTTCCTTGGAAAAGAGATCCGGCGCGGCAAGGAAGTCTTCCAGCTTGGCGATCTCGGCGGTCAGTCGGTCGATCAGGCCCGGCAATTCCTCAAGCCGGTGTTTTTCGGTGAAGCTGAGGGTCGCCTTGGCGGCGGAGGGTGCCGGTGCCGCGGCAGAACCTGTCTCGGGTTTGGCGGCCTGCTTCGCCTTCTTGACCGGAGCCTCCTGTTCGCGTTTTTGCGCCTGATAATCGGTCCAGCCACCGGCATAGACAGTGGCCCGGCCCCTGCCCTCCATCGCGACGGTCGTTGTGGCAACACGATCAAGGAAATCCCGGTCGTGGCTGATCAACATGACCGTGCCATCGTAGTCGTCCAACAGTTCTTGCAGGAGGTCCAACGTTTCAACGTCCAGATCGTTGGTCGGTTCGTCCAGCACCAACAGGTTCGATTCCCGCGCCAAAAGCTTGGCCAGCAGCAACCGCGCCTTTTCCCCGCCTGACAAGGACCGCACCGGCGCGCGCACCTGCCGTTCGTCAAAAAGGAAGTCCTTGAGATAGCCCACGACGTGACGCGGCGTGCCGCGCACCATGACCTGATCCGACTGGCCGGACACGCGCATGTCGGTGTCATTTGTCAGGCTGTCCCAAAGCGAGGCCTCGGGGTCCAGTTGCGCGCGGCTCTGGTCAAAAACCGCCGGCACCAGATTGGTGCCCAGTTTCACGCTGCCCTCGTCCGGGGTGATTTCGCCGGTGAGGATCTTGATAAGCGTCGTCTTGCCCACGCCATTCGGCCCCACAAAGGCCACGCGGTCACCGCGCTGAACGGTCAGGTCAAGGTTGCGGATGATGGGTTTGTCGCCAAATGCATGGCTGATGCCCGTGGCCTCGATCACCTTCTTGCCCGACTTGGGACCAGAGGTCATCTCCAGCGCGGCTGCCCCCTGCCGACGAATCTGCGAGGCGCGTTCCTTGCGCATGTCCTGAAGCGCACGCAACCGGCCCTGATTGCGCTTGCGACGGGCGCTGATACCTTCGACGGCCCAGCGGGCCTCGGATTTGATCTTCCGGTCCAGCTTGTGGCGCTGGGTGTCTTCCTCATCCCATGCCTTGTCCCGCCAAGCTTCGAACTCGGAAAAGCCTTTTTCCTGCCGTTTCACTTCGCCCCGGTCGATCCAAAGCGTCGCACGCGTCAGTTCGGTGAGAAAGCGGCGGTCGTGCGAAATCAGGACAAAGCCCTTGCGAGTGCTCTTCAGCTCATTTTCAAGCCAGGCGATCGCCTCGATGTCCAGATGGTTGGTCGGCTCGTCCAGCAACATAAGGTCCGGCGCTTCGGCCATCAGTTTCGCCAGCGCGGCCCGGCGGCGTTCACCACCCGAAGCAGTCGCGACCAGCCGGTCGGGATCAAACTTCAACCCTTCCGATGCGCGTTCGACCCGATACATCTCGGACGGGGCCAGTTCCGACGACGCAAAAGCGCCCAGCGTTTCAAAGCCCGACAGGTCCGGTTCCTGCTCCATGTAGCCGACAGAGATGCCGGCAGGCACGACACGGTCGCCCTTGTCTGCCTCGACCAGCCCGGCCATGACCTTCATCAAGGTTGATTTTCCCGACCCGTTGCGCCCCACAAGGGCCACACGGTCCCCTTGGTGCACGGTCAGTGAAAGATCGTCGAAAACAGGATTGCCGCCGAAGGTCAGCGAAATCCCGGTGATTTGAAGCAGAGGAGGAGGAGCCATGGCCGCCAGCTAATCGCGCGCGATGATTTCGTCAATGGCGCGCGCGATGTGAGACGCTGGAACCGGAACGCGGATCAGCCCGCAACGGCGCGCAACAGCTTCTTGCGGGCGGGCGGGATGGCGGCAATTTCGACCCCGGTAAAAACATGCAGCGTGTTCATCTTGGCATCGACCACCGCATGATCGCTGACCCACCCCCCCATCATCAGATACGTCCGCAATAGCGGCGGCATCCTCAGCATGGCCTTCTTGGCGTCCGGTTGACGGCGCAGCCGCTGCGCGAAACGAAAGACATTGGGGGCCTTGACCCGCGGCAACCAGCGGCGCGGCGCAAGGTGGCGCGCCTTGAGCATCGCGAAGGCATCGTAATAATCCCGCGCATCCGTGCCCGAGAAACTCGCGCAGCCAAACAGCATCTCGACCCCCTGCGCGTCGACATAGGTGGTCATCGCGCCCCAAGCGACGCGAAGAATATCAGGGTCTTGCAGGTCGGGGTCGATGCAGAACCGGCCCATTTCGACCATGCGGCCCTCAAAAGCCTCCAGCGCGGACAATTCGTAATACTGCGCCGAATAGCTGCGCCCGATCTCACCCCCGCTTGCCAGCGGCAGGAAGCGGAAACAACAGACCAGCGCGCCGGTCCGGGCGTCTTCGATCAGCACATGGTCGCAGACGGAGTCAAACGTATCCACATCCCGCCCGCCGCCGTGAAAGGCGCGCCCCCGCAGAACCTGGGCGGCGTCGATATCCAAGGCCCCGTCGGCCATGCGGGCGCGATAGCGTCCGCGGCTCAGCATGATCATCTGGATCTCTCCTGCCCGGGCGCGACTCGATGCGCGCTTTCCGAACGAGATGCCAAAACCGCGTGACAATCAAATGACGGTTTCACGGCGGCCCGAAGGCCGGCGATCAGCCGCCCAGAAGGTTGCTGGCCGAGATACCGCCGACGTTGCCAAAGAGTTTGCGGATAAAGCTGATGTCGCCATCCGTGGTCTGCGTGACACGGCGGTTGATCGCCACCACGCGCCCGTCATCCAGCCCGTAAGTGGTGATATTGGTCACAACATCGTTTTCATCGAAGGTGATGGCAACGATCGTACGTTCGACGACCTTGGGTTTTTGATAGGCGAAATGGCGGACCTGCGTTTCAATATAGTAGTAGCCCGATCCATTCAGCACGCCTGCGGCGTTGGGCACGCCGATCAGATCCTCGACCGAGGCCTTGGTATCCACGCCGGGGACGATCTGTTGAAGATCCTCTTCAGAAGGCAGATAGCCATGCGTGCGGTACTGCGCGGCACAGGCCGACAGCGCCACCATCATGATTACCGCGATCAGCGCCTTGATCCTGCCTGCAAATCCGTTCATTCCATGCCCCTCTTGTCATGGGCCCTTCTGCCACCTATCCCGATTACAGAAGGAACGCCCGCCATTCAAGCGCAGGAAAACCCGTAGCCATGTCCAGTGACGCCCCCTCTACTCCGCCGCGCCTCCGTGTCGCCAGCCTGCGCAACACCGGCCCCACGCCCGTGCATCTGGAACCCGGCCCCGACGACCGGGCGCGCATCGCGGCCGAACTCGGCGCCGAAACACTTCGCAAGCTGCGTTTCAAAGGAGAGTTGCGGCCTCTGGGCAAATACGGTTGGCGGCTGGAGGCTGAACTGGGCGCAACGGCCGTACAGTCCTGCATCGTCACGCTGGAGCCGGTCACCACACGCATCGACACGACCGTCGTCCGCGAATACCTGCCCGCCAGCCGGATCGCCCAGCCGGATCCCGGATCGGAAACCGAAATGCCCGAAGACGACAGCGTCGAAGAGCTAGGGGAAGAAATCGACATCGAAGGCGCGATGATCGAGTCGCTTTCGCTGGCGCTGCCGACCTACCCCCGCAAGGACGGTGTCGAACTGGGCGACGCCCAGTTCGCGGCAGAGGGAATCGCCCCGATGACCGATGAAGACAGCAAACCTTTTGCGGGGCTTGCAGGTTTGCGCGAAAAAATGCAGGACAAGGACCGTGAGGGCTGAGATTCCGCTTGCCAAATCGGCGGCACTGCGTATTTTCGCGCGCTCATGAGTACGTCAGGCGCATGTCGCCGCGGGCCCTGTCGGAGCCCCGCTGCATGGCCCATCCGAAACATACAGGGCGGCCCCGCCCCCGACGAAAAACGAGGTTGAGACATGGCTGTCCAGCAGAACAAGGTTTCCAAGTCGCGCCGCAACAATCGCCGCGCACATGACGCGCTGATCGGTGCAAACCCGAACGAGTGCGACAACTGCGGCGAGCTGAAGCGCCCGCATCACGTCTGCCCGTCCTGCGGCCACTACGCAGAGCGCGAGATCATCGCGACGACCGACGACGTCGATCTGGATGAAGACGCGGCCTGATTAAGGTCTTCGGGACGTAGCCTGCATGACCTCTGTGAAGGACACCTCCAAGGCAGGCCCGTCCCGGATCGTGATTTCGGTCGACGCCATGGGCGGCGACCGGGGCCCGGCGGCGGTGGTCGCGGGCATCCATAAATCCGCTCACAAAAATCCCGAACTGCATTTCATCCTGCACGGTCCGGCCGAAGAGCTGGAACGGCTGGTCGCGCGTCGTCGTGGGCTGGCCGAACGCGTCGATATCCGCGACGCGCAGGGTGTGGTCAGTATGAAGGACAAGCCCAGCCAGGTCATGCGCCATGGTCAGGGCACGTCGATGTGGTCGGCGCTTGAATCGGTCCGCGAAGGTGAAGCAACAGTCGCGGTCAGTTGCGGCAACACCGGCGCGCTGATGCTTTTGTCGATGGTGCGTCTGCGCAAATTGCCGGGGGTGAACCGCCCGGCAATTGCGATTCTGTGGCCGTCGCGCAACCCTCAGGGCTTCAACGTGATGCTGGACGTGGGTGCGGACATCCGCGCCGACGCCGAAGATCTGTTGCAATACGCACTGATGGGTGCCGCCTATGCCCGCAACGGGCTGTCGCTGTCCCGGCCCCGCGTCGGCCTGCTGAACGTCGGCACCGAAGAACACAAGGGCCGCGCCGAGTTGAAAGAGGCGCATGACAAGATCGCCTCGCACGAAGAAGTCGGACATTATTCCTTTGTCGGTTTCGTCGAAGGTGGCGACATTCCCGGCGATTCCTGTGACGTGATCGTGACCGACGGGTTTACCGGCAATGTCGCGCTCAAGACTGGCGAAGGCACCGCCAAACTGATCGGTGATCTGCTGCGTGAGGCATTCGCCTATTCGCCCCTGTCGCGGATCGCCTCGTTGCTGGCGCTGACCTCCTTGCGCCGCCTGCAAAAGCGGATCGACCCGCGCCGCGTCAATGGCGGCGTGTTTCTTGGCCTAAACGGAACAGTGGTGAAATCCCACGGATCTGCGGATGCCACCGGGGTTTCCGCCGCCGTCAAGCTTGCCTACGAACTGGCGCGGGCGGGTTTCGCCGACCGGCTTGCGGCACGGGTTGCCTCTGCCGCCGAGGCGGCGCAGGATGGCGCCGCAGAAAAGGACCGCAAGACACCATGACCACACGCGCCGTCGTCACCGGCGTCGGGCATTACCTGCCCGACCGCGTTGTTGAAAATGCCGAATTCGAAAAGACCCTGGACACATCCGACGAATGGATTCGTGCCCGTTCGGGGATCGAACGCCGCCATTTCGCCGCCGAAGGGCAAACCACCTCCGATCTCGCGGCCCGGGCGGCCAAGGCGGCCTTGCAGGACGCCGGGATCGATGCCGCCGAAATCGACGCACTGATCGTCGCCACCTCGACCGCGGATTTCACCTTTCCTTCCGCCGCGACGATGGTGCAGGCCGAATTGAGCATGACCGCCGGTTACGCCTTTGACGTGCAAGCGGTCTGTGCCGGTTTCATCTTTGCCCTTGCCAATGCCAACGCGCTGATCGTCTCTGGTCAGGCCAAGCGTGTGATGGTCATCGGCGCGGAAACCTTTTCGCGGATCATGGACTGGACCGACCGTTCCACCTGCGTTCTCTTCGGCGACGGCGCCGGGGCACTGATCCTCGAAGCGGCCGAAGGCGAAGGCAGCAAGGCGGATCGCGGCATCCTGTCTACCGATCTGAACAGCGACGGGCGCTATCGCGATATCCTTTACGTCGATGGCGGCGTCAGCACGCAAAGCACCGGCCACCTTCGGATGCAGGGCAAGGAAGTCTTTCGCCACGCGGTCGAAAAACTTGCGGCCACGGCCAATTCGGCCCTGGAGAAGGCCGGAATCGGCTCGGACGAGGTCGATTGGGTTGTCCCGCATCAGGCCAATATCCGCATCATTTCCGGTACGGCCAAGAAACTTGGCCTGCCGATGGATCAGGTCGTGGTCACCGTTCAGGATCACGGCAACACCTCTGCCGCCTCGATTCCGCTGGCGCTTTCGGTCGGCAAGGCACGTGGACAGATCAAGCCCGGCGACCTGATCGTAACCGAAGCCATTGGCGGCGGTCTTGCATGGGGTGCCGTGGTGTTGCGCTGGTAACGCTGGTGCCCTGCGATGTTGCATCCGGGGCTTTTCGTGCTGGATAAATTGCTTGCCGCAAGTCGTTGATATTGACTTGTGATTTTTCGCCCCGATAATCCGGGTAAAACACCGGGAGGGACGAAGATGAGTGACAAGACCCTGACTCGCATGGATCTGAGCGAAGCTGTCTTCCGCGAAGTCGGCCTGTCGCGCAACGAAAGCGCGGAACTGGTCGAGGCGGTGCTACAGCACATGTCCGATGCGTTGGTCGAAGGTGAGCAGGTCAAGATCTCGTCCTTCGGGACCTTTTCTGTCCGCGAAAAGGCCGCTCGGGTCGGGCGCAATCCCAAGACCGGCGAAGAGGTGCCTATTCAACCGCGCCGCGTGCTGACATTCCGGCCCTCGCACCTGATGAAAGACCGCGTGGCCGCGGGCAACAAAAACTAACAACCTCTGAGGCAAGGCTCATGCCCAAATCCCGCGACGCGTTCCGCACCATCTCGGAAGTTGCGGATTGGCTGGAGACTCCGGCCCATGTCCTGCGCTTCTGGGAAAGCAAGTTCAGCCAGGTGAAACCGGTCAAACGGGCCGGTGGTCGCCGCTATTATCGCCCCGCCGACATGGAGTTGCTAAGCGGAATCAAACGCTTGCTTCATGATGACGGGATGACCATCAAAGGCGTTCAAAAGGTTTTGCGAGAACAGGGCGTGCGCCATGTGGCTTCTCTGGCCTCGCTACCTGTAGACCCCGAGACTGAGGATCAGCCCCCGGTGATCGAGGATGCGCCTTACGTCGAAGTCGACATGGACGAGGCCGAAGTCGTCGCCTTCCCCGGCGAGGCCGTGATGCAGCAGGCCAAGGCCGCCAGTCAGGAAGCTGACCATCCGGCAGAGGGCTCCCCCCTGCCCGATGATCCGGCAGCAGATCCTCAACCCGAGCCAGAGCCCGAAGTGGCCGAGGCGCGCGCCGAAGAACTCGTCGAAGAGCCAGTCGAGGTTTCGGCCCCCGCTCCGTCGCTGTCGGAAGACTTCGACCCGGAAAGTGTCGGAGAAGACTTTTCGACACTGCCCGAAAACGCACCGGCTGCGAACCCCAAGGACAGGGAATCGCCCAATCCTGAACCAATGGCGACTGAACCGAAGGAAATGGACCCCACGAATGTGCCGCCGGACGACGTCGACCCCATTGCCGCACCCGAGGCAACGGAACCGGTTGGTCAGATGTCGGTCAAGCATGACACCGGGGACAGGCACGGTTCGTCCCAGTTGCCCTTTGATTTCGTCCCCGAGGACGATGTCGACGGCGAAGTCATCGATCTGGATGACGCCGAAGAGGCCCCTGCGCCCGAATCGGAACCGGTGATCCCGGCCCCGGAAGAAGCCGCGAGACCCGCGATTCCCTTGCAGGACTTCGGGGCACCCGAGCCGCAGAGCGAAGCGCCCAAACCACAGCATCCCGCAGTCGGTCCTCTGGGGCATATCGCAGGAATTGCCACTTTGGATGCCAAACAACGGGCGGCACTGGCGGCCCAAATGCCCGCGCTTGTCGCGTTCCGCGACAGGCTTGCGGCCCCGTTGAATTAAGGCACCGAAAATTCGTTTACGGGGGTTGCTCTTGCCGAAAAATAGCGTAAGAACGCCCGACAAGTCGGGCTATGGCGCAGCCTGGTAGCGCGTCCGTCTGGGGGACGGAAGGTCGCAGGTTCGAGTCCTGCTAGCCCGACCAAATCATCAAAATGGTTATCCGACTTGTAGCCGCCTGCGCATGCGGAAGGCTGGTGCATTCCGCACCTTGCGGTGTTTTTTGCGCTCCAAATCCGCAGAGGCGCTTGATACTAAGCCCGAAACGAGGGGGACGCGATGACCGGGGTACTGGCCAGCCAACAGATCGAAACCTTGATCAAGAACGGTGCTATCTCCGCAGATGCCCCGTTTGTCGAAGGACAGGTGCAACCGGCCAGTCTAGACCTAAGGTTGGGCACGGTCGCATACCGCGTGCGCGCCTCGTTCCTTGCCGGTGAAACCCGCAGTGTGGCCGACCGCATCAATGAATTCGAAATGCACCGCATTTCCCTTGGCGGCGACGGGGCTGTTCTGGAAAAGGGCTGTGTCTACCTTGTTCCGCTTATGGAAAGGGTCAAACTGCCCGCAGGAGTGCAAGCCATTGCAAACGCCAAAAGCTCGACCGGGCGGCTGGATCTGCTGACTCGAGTCATCACTGATGGCGGGGTCGAATTTGACCGTATCGCGACAGGGTATGACGGCCCGCTTTACGCCGAAATCTGCCCGCGCAGTTTTTCGGTGCTTGTCCGCCCCGGAATGCGACTGAACCAGATCCGGTTTCGCGATGGCCGATCCGTGCTGACAGACGGCGAATTGCAGGATCTGCATCAGGCGGAAACGCTTGTGGGGGGCGGACCTGCCGTCATCGGCGAAGGCTTGGGGTTTTCCGTCGACCTGCGGCCCCAAAGCGGCAATTTGGTTGGCTATCGCGCCCGTCCGCATACCGGTGTCATCGACCTGGACCGCATCGGCCATTACGACCCCCGTGAGTTCTGGGATGAACTGCACAGCGACAATGGCCGCCTGATCCTTGACCCCGGAGCGTTCTATATCCTTGTCAGCCGCGAAGCGGTGCATATCCCGCCCGGATATGCCGCAGAAATGGCCCCCTATCTGGCCATGGTCGGCGAGTTCCGGGTTCACTATGCGGGCTTTTTCGATCCGGGCTTTGGCCATGCCGCTGCGGGCGGTGCCGGTGCCCGTGGCGTGTTGGAAGTCCGCTGTCACGAAGCGCCCTTTGTGCTGGAACATGGTCAGATCGTCGGACGTCTGGTTTATGAGCGCATGTCAGAAGTGCCGGCACAGCTTTATGGTGCCGGCATTGCCTCGAACTATCAGGGGCAAGGGCTGAAACTCTCCAAGCATTTTCGAGCCTTTTAAGGCTCTGATAGCTTAGCCACGTCGCGCCATACGCGCGGCCCGGCGGGCCTGACGAATGGCCTTTTGCGCCTGACGGCCTTGCTGACCGCCACCGGTGGCGCGCTGAATACCCGCGTCGATCCCCTTATTGACCAACCTCCGCGTCACCTGCCGCAGCACCATGTTCAGAACCTGTTGTAGTGACATGCCCACTCCCTCCTTGCCCGAATCTTTGGACGGGTGCCGGTGACATATCAGGCGATTGTGCCCATTTTCGGGCGCTTCAGTCCTCGAACAGTTCGCTCTGGCCTTCCATCGGTTCGTCCTCGGCATCCACGTCCCCATCGCCCGGTTGCGGTACGCCCAGGGGCGAAGGACGGCTTTCCAAAAGCCCCGCGGCCCGGAGATCGGCAAGCCCCGGCAGATCACGCGCGGATTCCAAACCGAAGTGGTCCAGGAATTCCTGCGTCACGACGAAAGTTACCGGCCGCCCCGGCGTCATCCGCCGCCGACCAAATCGGATCCATTCCATCTCCAGCAACTGGTCAACCGTGCCCCTGCTGACAGACACGCCCCGGATTTCCTCGATCTCGGCCCGCGTCACCGGTTGGTGGTAGGCGATGATCGCAAGCGTCTCGATGGCGGCGCGGCTCAGTTTGCGGGTCTCGACCGTTTCGCGTTGCATCAAAAAGCCCAGGTCCGGCGCCGTCCGGATCGCCCAGGCATCGCCCACACGCACCACACGCACGCCGCGTCCCTCGTATCTTTTGCGCAGATAGACCAAGGCCTCGGCCGCGTCGCAACCGTGCGGCATCCGATCGTTCAGTTCCTTTACCGTCACCGGTTCGCTGCTGGCAAAGAGGATGGCCTCGACCATACGCTCTTGTTCCCCGATGGGCGGTGCCTCGAACAGGCTGTCGCGGGCGGCCGGGGTGTCTTCTTCTGGCGCGGTATCCGGGGTCTCAGTCATCGCGCGACTCCTTGCGGCGCAACAGGATGGGGGCAAAGGTGCCGGTCTGTTTCAACTCTGCCTTGCCCTCTTTGACAAGTTCCAGCGAAGCGGCAAAAGTCGCCGCCGTGGCCGAACGCCAGCGTTGCGGATCTTCGGCCCAGCCATCGGGCAGATAGCTTTGAATATCGGTCCACTGGCCGGAAAAACCGATCATGCCACGCATCCGTTCCAGCGCCTGTTCCATGGTAAAGACATGGTCGCGGTCCATCACGAAGGGACGGAATTCATCGCGGGTGCGGATCCGCGCATAGCCCTGCATCAGGTCCAGCAAAGACGCGGTGTAGCGGACCTGTCGCAGCTGTTCCATCTTCTCTGGCAGGCCGCGCGCAAAGAAATCGCGCCCCAGTTGGTCACGCGCCATCAGGCGCGCGGCGGCATCGCGCATGGCCTGCAAGCGTTCCAGCTGAAAGGCAAGGTGCGCAGCCAGATCCTCGCCCGAAGGGCCTTCCTCGGTCGGATCGGGCGGCAACAAAAGCCGCGATTTCAGAAAGGCCAGCCAAGCTGCCATGACGAGGTAGTCCGCCGCCAGTTCGATCCGCAGCGCCTTGGCCCGTTCTACGAAGGTCAGGTATTGCTGCGCCAGTTGCAGGATCGAAATCGTCCGCAGGTCCACTTTTTGGGTCCGGGCCATGTTCAGCAACAGGTCCAGCGGTCCCTCGAACCCGTCCACATCCACCACCAACGCCTCGGCGGCAAGGCGTTCAGAGACGGAGAGTTCAACCAGATCGGGCGTGTCTGCGTCACTCATGCGGGGTTTGGGCGCGGGTCCAGGGCTGCGAAGGCGTCAGCCTCGGCGCGCAAGCTGTCGATGTCAACCGGCTTGGGCTGTGTCCGGGCGGCAAGGGCCGCCTCGGCCCGTGCCTGTCCGGGATCGTCCATCGTGCCGACAGCGGCGCACAGCGCCTGCATCTCTGCCAGATCGCCGTTGCAATGCAGGACCACGTCACAGCCTGCGGCCCGCGCCGCAGTCCCGCGTTCCGCCACTGTGCCGGACAGGGCCTGCATCGAGATGTCATCCGTCATCAGCAGATTGCCAAAGCCGATGTCATTGCGGATCACCCCGTTCATGACCGGCGACAACGTTGCCGGGCGCGGGTCGATATCCTCAAAGACCAGATGCGCGGTCATTGCCATCGGCAGGTCGGCAAAGGCCGCGAAACTTGCAAAATCCTCGTCCCCAAGACTGCTGCGCGAGGTCGTGACCCGCGGCAGTTCAAGGTGGCTGTCCAGTGTGCCGCGTCCATGGCCAGGCAGATGCTTCATGACCGGCAGCACGCCGCCATCCCGACAGCCCTGAACCAAGGCGCGACCATTGCGAATGACACTGTCCCGATCCGTCCCGTAACAGCGATTGCGCAAAACGGCGTGGGTCTCTGTCCGCGCGATATCCAGCGTCGGCACACAGTTGGCATCTATCCCAAAGCCGCACAATTCATGCGCAATCAGACGCCCGCGCAGATAGAACCGGCGTTCGGCATTTGCGGCCCGAGCGTCCTCCAAAGGCGGTGCCCATGCGCGCGCCAGCGGGGGCCGCAACCTTTGCACCCGACCGCCTTCCTGGTCGATGAAAACCGGTGCGTCGTGGCCTGCCGCCTCTCGCAAGGCATCGCACAGGGCGCGGATCTGGTCCGCGTCCTGTAGATTGCGATTGAACAGGATAAAGCCGAAGGGGCGCGTTTCGGAATAGAGAGATTTTTCCGCTTCCGAGAGCGTCGATCCGGCGCAACCAAGAATGACCGCGCCAAACCGGGTCATCGCGTCACAACCGGAATACAATCGACCTTTTGCGCCACGAAGGCCGCGCAAAAGCGGCGCGCGTCCGAAAGGTCAACAAACCCGTGCGCCCGCAAACGGTAGAACGTGCGCCCACCGGAGGCGGCCTTTTGGATCACGCGATCCTTTCCGGCAAGGTAGTCCCCGAAACGACCGTCCAGCCTGTCCCATTCGCTGCGCGCGGCATCCGGGCTGTCAAAAGCCCCAATCTGAACCAGACGGGTCCCGGCAGGCAGGGTGGCAGGATCGATTTCGGTGACAGGTGCGGAAGCGACTGCCGCCGCAACAGCGGCCACGGGGCGCGCCGTTGAGGACAGGCCAGCAGGCCGCAGGCGCGGACGCAGCGAACGCGCCAGTCCCGGGCCGGTATAACGCTCTTTGTCGACGGCGGAACCGACATCCGGCAGCGCCTTGGCCAAGGCGGTGACAACCTCGGCATCGGTACCGGGGGCCAGCGGGCTGAGCGGTTTCGACCGCGACGCGATTTCGTCGGCCAGTGCCGCCAGTGGGCCGCTGTCCACGGGATCGGCGCTTTCGGGGATCGGGGCCCCTTGCGGTTGCAGAGCGACGATTTCGGCATTGCGCGCAAGAGCCGGTTTCGGATCGGCCTGCGGAACCGGTTTCAGCACGCCAAGCGCCACATCCTCGGCCTGGAGCCCTGCAGGGCGCGGTGCCAGCATCAACCGATCCGCCGGATCGGCGGCCGCACCACTGCCCGCCACGGCATTGACGGCCAGCCCCTGATGATCGGCCAGCGTGCCGCCGGGATCCTTGGGCGCCTCGCGCATCGGGCCGGACATGGCCTGCACGATGGGCACACCGCTGACATCCCGCGCCACCACGCGATAGCCCCAGACCGCAATTCCCGCGATCAGGGCAAGCGACACGGCAGCCCCGGCCCAATTCGCGACCGAGGCCATCTTGATAGACACCGGGGCCGCGGGGGCCCCTTCATACGTGAAATCCGCCATATTCGCCTCTTGTCCCCCGGGCGGTACATGGCCGCCCGAATGCATTACTGCTCAACTCGAGACCCTGGCGGGCGCGCCTTTGTCAGCGCATTTCTTCCACCGGGGTCACGCCCAAGATACCAAGACCGGCGGAAATCACAACCGCGGTGGCCCGCGCCAGCGCGATTTTCGCCTGTGTTGCAGCCGGGTCATCCTGAAGGAACCGCAGCTCGGGGGCGTCGTTGCCACGGTTCCACAATCCATGCAGTTCTGCGGCCAGTTCCGACAGGTAGGTGGCGATCCGATGCGGTTCCTGTGTGCGCGCGGCAATCTCGACCAGACGCGGCCATTCCGCCAGCTTTCCGGCCAGAGCGATCTCGGCCGGATGGGTCATCGACGACAGGTCGACCGATGCCAGAGTGGCATCACTGACCTCCACGCCATCCTCGGCCGCCTTGCGAAGCACCGAACAGATCCGTGCATGAGCGTACTGGACGTAGAAGACGGGGTTTTCCTTGGACTGTTCCACGACCTTGTCGAAGTCAAAGTCCAGCCCCGCGTCGGATTTCCGCGTCAGCATGTGGAACCGCGCCACGTCCTTGCCGACCATGTCTACCACGTCGCGCAGGGTGACAAAGGTCCCTGCCCGCTTGGACATCTTGAACGGTTCGCCGTTTTTGAACAGTTTGACCAGCTGGATCAGCTTGATTTCCAGCGGCACCTTGCCATCGGACAGCGCCGAAACCGCCGCCTTCATCCGCTTGACATAGCCGCCGTGGTCCGCGCCAAAGATATCGATCAACAGGTCGAACCCTCGTTCGACCTTGTCATAGTGATAGGCGATGTCGGGTGCGAAATAGGTCCACGATCCGTCCGACTTCATGATCGGCCGGTCCACGTCATCACCGTGATCGGTGGATTTGAACAGCGTCTGTTCGCGGGGTTCCCAATCCTCGGGCTTTTTGCCCTTGGGCGGTTCCAGCACGCCGCGATAGATCAGCCCCTTGTCCCGCAGGCTGTCGATGGCGGCCTCGATCTTGCCGGTGCCATAGAGCGACTTTTCCGAAAAGAAGTGGTCCATCTTGACGCCCAGCAGCGCCAGATCTTCGCGGATCATGGCCATCATTTCGTCGGTGGCAAAGCCCCGCACCTCGGCCAGCCAGACCTCTTCGCCCTTGTCCAGATAGGCCTCGCCCACCTTGTCCCTGAGCTTTTGGCCCACTTCGATCAGGTAGTCGCCGGGATAGGTTCCATCGGCGAATTCCACCTCTTGGCCGTGTGCTTCGAGGTAACGCAGGTACACCGACCGGGCCAGCACATCGACCTGTGCCCCGCCGTCATTGATGTAATATTCCCGTGTCACGTCATATCCGGCATAGGCCAGCAGCGACGCCATGGCATCACCGACGATGGCACCGCGTGCGTGGCCGACATGCATCGGACCGGTCGGGTTGGCCGAAACATATTCGACGTTCACCTTCTTGCCGGCGCCCATGTCGGACCGGCCATAGGCGGTGCCTTCCGTCAGGATCTTGCCCGGCAGTGCCTGCCAGACCGACGGCGCCAGCCGCAGGTTGAGAAAGCCGGGACCGGCCACTTCGGCGCTGTCGATCCTGTCGTCGATGCGCAGTTTGGCGGCCAGCGCTTCGGCGATGTCGCGCGGCTTGGCCTTGGCGGGTTTCGCCAGCACCATCGCGGCATTGGTCGCCATGTCGCCATGCAGCGGATCGCGCGGCGGTTCGGTGGTGACGGGGTCGGTGTTCAGCCCTTCGGGCAGCGCGCCCTCGGCTTGCAGGGCGGCAATGGCCTCCAGCACGAGGCTGCGGATATCGGAAAACAGGTTCATCTCATCGGCTCCAGTGTTGGCCGGTCTCTATCACTTTGCGGAGTGGCGTCAAACGGGCGTCAGGCCTCCTTGGCGCCTTCACCGTTCTGTCGTCGCTCGGGGCGCTTGGGAAGTCTGGACAAAAGCTGGGTTCCCGGTCCGCCGCGCAACTCGTCCTTGGGCCCCAGCAGGCGCAAGGTGCCATTGGGTCCAAGCTCTGCCATGGGCACCGCCTGAGGTTGGGTTTCGCGCCAATCCTCGACAGTGAACTCTTCGGTCAACTTGGTCACCCGGAACTCGCAGCCGCCCGTGATGGCGGCGTTGACCTCGAAAAAAGTCTCATCCGCACCAAAAGCCCGACCGCCAAGCGTGGCGGGCAGGCTGTGGCGGCTGGAAGTGTCCCGCACGCGCTTGAGCTGAAAAACATTCTCGCGCCCGAACTCCGGCGCAAGGTCGGTGGCTACCAAGGTGTTGTGGGCGTCATTGTCGCTGGCGCAGATCAGTTTTTCATAGGCCACCAGATCAACGCGATCCTCTGCCGCCTCAGAGAGGATATCACCGTAGAAGGTGTTCAACCCCGCCTCGCGTGCGCTGCGCAGATGGGCATTGTTGGGGTCGGCGATGATGACCGGCAGGTCCATTTTCTTGAAGGCCGCGCCCAGTTCCACCGCCCATTTCGACCCGCCCATGATCAACACGCCGGGCAAACGCGCCGCCGTCAACCCCAAGAGCCGCGCCATGGGCGCAAGGGTGAAACCATGTAGAACCACGGTGGCCGCCACCAGCGCAAAAGCCAGCGGAGCGATCCTGTCGGCATCCGGCAGACCAAGCTGCGCCAGCCGTTCACCGAACAGGCCCGCAACCGCCACAAGGACCACACCGCGCGGCCCGGTAAACCCCACCAGCAACCGTTCGCGCCAAGGAACATTGGTAAAGGCCAGCGCCGCAAGCACGGGCAAAGGCCGCGCCAACAGGATCACGGCCAGAACAAAGGCCCCGGCGCGCCAGTCCAGCACGGCCAGCCGCTCAAAGCTCATGCCCGCGGCCAACAGGATAAAGACACCCGAGACCAGCAGAACCGTCGCATGTTCCTTGAACCGATAGATCTCGGCAAAGCTGGGCAGGCGCGCATTGGCGATCCAAAGCCCCATGATGGTCACCGCCAGCAGGCCGGATTCATGCAATACGTGGTCGGCCACGGCAAAAACCGCCAGCAACACGACGAACAGCACCGGGACCTTCATGTATTCCGGCACATAGCCTTGACGAAAGGCGCGCACGACGCCCCAACCTGCGGCCAGTCCCAAGGCCGTTGCAACGGCGATGCCTAGCGCGATCTCGACCATGGCCGGACCTGCACCCGTGGTGGTGCGCAGGACGACGACGACCTCAAAGGCCAGCACCGCCGCCAATGCGCCAACCGGATCGTTGACGATGGCCTCCCACTGCATCAGGGCCGCGGGGCGGCGTTGCAGTCGCGCCTGTCGCAGCAAGGGCGCGATCACTGTGGGTCCGGTCACGATCATGATACCGCCAAAGACCGCAGAGGATTCCCAGCTGAGACCTGCAACCCAATGCAGCGCCGAGGCTGAGGCCAGCCACCCTAGTGGCGCGCCGATCAGAACCAGCCGTCGCACGCCCTTGGCCGCATCGGAAAGCCGATGCAGATCCAATGTCAGACCGCCTTCGAACAAGATGATCGCAACCGCAACCGCGATCATGGGTTGCAGCATGTCGCCGAATTGTACCGCCGGATCCAGAATGCCGGTCACCGGTCCGATAACCAGTCCCGCCACCAGCATCAGCACGATCGCGGGCAGCCGCAACCGCCAGGCGAGCCATTGGCTGCCGACGCCTAGCGCCCCCACCAGCCCGAAGGCCAGAACGGGGTCCAACCCGCCTGTCTCAGCAACTGCCATGCTCTGCTCCCTGCCGTCCTGACATGCGGCAGCCTAGCCTGCCGCCCGGCCCGCGTCGATCCGCCTAGGCACCGGCATCCTGGCCGGGCCAGAACCCGTCCAGAACGTCCCGCCCGGTAAAGCGCGCATGCTGTTGCAAGGCAAAACGGTCGGTCATTCCGGCGATGTAGTCGGCCACCAGCCGCGCCAGCGCGGTTTCATCCTCGGCCGCGGCCACGTCGCCCTGCCACCGTTGCGGCAAATGCGACGGCTCATCGAGATAGATCGGGAACAATTCGTTCACCGCCTCGGTCACGCGGGCGCGCTGATCCATCACGCTGGGCGCGCGATACATATTGGTGAACAGGAAACTGCGGATCTGCTTGAGGTCGGCCCACATCTCCGGTGAAAAGGCGATCACCGGGTGGCCAAGATCGCGGATGTCCTGCGCGCTTTCCGCACCAGAGTCGGACAGGCGCTGGCGGGATGTGCCGATCAGATCAGTCACCATGGCACCAAAGACCCGCCGCAGCGCCTCGTGCCGCCGCCGATAGCTGTCGGTGTCGGGATACTTCCGGTCAACCTCGGCATAGGCGTCGCCGATGATCGGCAGCGCCGCGATCTCTTCCTCGGTGAACAGGCCGGCCCGCAGACCGTCATGCAGATCGTGGTTGTTATAGGCCACGTCATCGGACAGGGCCGCCACCTGCGCCTCGGCGCTGGCATGGGTGTGCAGTTCCAGATCGTCCTCGGCGTTGTATTCGGCCAGCGCGTGAGGGATATCGCCAACCAGCTTGCCATCCGGCCCCAAAGGCGCAACCGGACCGTTGTGCTTGGCGATGCCTTCCAGCGTGTCCCATGTCAGGTTCAGCCCGTCGAACTCGGCATAATGCCGTTCCAGACGGGTAACGATCCTCAGCGTCTGGGCATTATGGTCGAACCCGCCATAGGGTGCCATCAGCGCGTGTAGCGCATCCTCGCCCGTATGCCCGAACGGGGTATGGCCAAGGTCATGCGCCAGCGCCACGGCTTCGGTCAGGTCAAAATTCAACCCAAGCGCATTGGCGATTGTCCGCGCCACCTGCGCGACCTCGATCGAATGGGTCAGGCGCGTGCGATAGAAATCGCCTTCGTGTTCAACAAAGACCTGCGTCTTGTGTTTGAGCCTGCGAAAGGCGGAACAATGAATGATGCGATCGCGGTCGCGCTGAAAGCACGAGCGATGCGCGCTTTCCTCTTCCGGATAGCGCCGCCCGCGCGCGCTGTTGTGGGTCGAGGCGAATTTGGCGCGCATGACGTCTGGTCCCAAGTTGCTTGCGTGTCCCGCGCGTCTCTTATCCGCTTGGCTCAGCGTTAACAACGACTTGGCGAAAAACCCCTTGGACCGCTCCGACGCCGGGCGATTCGACGGCCGCTGCCGCAGAACGACAACCGGCAGTGAGCGGAACCGGCACATTTTTGCGCCATGAACGATTTCAGTCACTTGACCAAGAGCCGCCCAAGGGAAACGTCCGGGGTTCCTTACTTTGAGGGAAACCAGCGAAAAGCTAGACTGGGGGCAAGTTTTTTATCGTTCAACCCTTGGAGAAAACCATGTTCAGTCCCCTGCGCAGCGTCGCACTTTGCTGCTTCGCCCTTAGCCTGCCGGCGCCCGTTCTGGCCGATCTCGTCCTCGACAAGGATGGCGCTCCGAAGAAGACCGTCAACGAAACCCTCGTGCTGGATCCAACCGCCAAGCCCGAAAAGGACGACGGTACCATCACCATCAAGGCCAAGAACCCGACGGCCATCAATCCGGGCGCCCCGCCCGCCAAGGCCCCGAATCCAACAACGCGCCCGCCGCGCCCCGGTCCGACACCCGATCCGGTTGTGACCCTGCCCGCGCGCAACCCGGGCAGTGCACCGCCCAGCGTTCTGGCCCCCAGCCCGGTATCGCCCCTGCCCGCGCGCAACCCGCAACCGCGGCCCGTGCCTGCGCCCAAAACCGGTTCGCCGCTGCTGGCTGGCGCGCCCCTTGACCCCGCGCCCTCGACCGATGTGAAACCGGTCGAAGAGATGCCCTATATCTCTTTCGCCGCTCCCGCCTATAGCGACGGCTATGAGGTATCCATGCTCAACAACGTGCGCGGCACGGGACGGATCCGCGTGACCACCGACTATGGCCCGGTGTTCTGCTCGGGTTTTGTCTTTGGCCCCTCGGTGGTGGCCACTTCTTATGCCTGCGTGCCCGGCGTCCTCGAAGATCCGCGCGTCGGTGCCAGCAAGATCGAAGAGATCCGCATCGTCTTTGACCACGTCTTTCCCGATCAGCGTCTGTGGACCGCACAGGGTTATGTGCTGACACTGGATACGGAACTGTCCAGCAAGGAAACCGGTCTTGCGATCCTGCACATCGCCGACCCGGACACCAACTTTGCCCCGGATCGCATTCAGCGCGTCGGCCAGACCACGCCAGACCCGCGCTCGCCGCTGTACATGCTGTCGTTCCCGCGCGGCGGGTCGATGCAGATCCAGCATTGCGGTGCCTTGCCAACGGACCCGGCCTATCTGCCCGCCAAGTCCTTTGAGCATAACTGCCAAAGCGACTATGGCGACCTTGGCGCGCCGATCTTTGATGCCGGAACCGGTGCCGTGGTTGGTTTGCACCTCAGCCACGAACTGTCGACCGGACGCCGCTTTGCGCTGCATTCGGTGGATCTTGCAAACTGGATTGGCGATCAGCAGTAAACCGCATCACGGCCACTTGCGACGCCCGCCCCTGTCATGGGGCGGGCGCATTCCTGTCTGGCTCGATGACATCACCCGCCGCGTCACCGCTTGAAGCCCCCCGCCGCTGCGCCTAGGTATCAGGCGTGGCCGCAGCAAAGGGGACCAAGATGCAGCTTCCGCCGAAAGTGACCGACCGGGCCTTTGCCCGTCTCGCCGAAATCGGCGCCGGTGCCGGTGGCAAGGCATTGCGCGTGGCCGTCGAAGGGGGCGGATGTTCGGGGTTTCAATATGACATCTCGCTGGACGATCCCGCCGATGATGACCTTGTGATCACCGAGGGTGAGGAGCGGGTGATTGTGGATCCGGTCTCGCTGCCCTTTCTGTCGGGTGCCGTGATCGACTTTTCCGACGAATTGATCGGCGCACGCTTTGTGATCGAAAACCCGAATGCCACCAGCTCTTGCGGCTGCGGCACCTCTTTTTCGATCTGACACCGCGATTTTTCGCATGGTAAAAGAGGCGCTGTCGACGGCGCCTCTGACACTTTCTATATATGTGGTCATTCCGCCGGGATGACCTTGGGCCGGGTCAGGTGCTCTTCCAGCACCAGCCACATGCCCGAACCAACCACCAACATGACCCCCACCCAGGTGCCCAGCGTCGGGACTTCGCCGAAGGCAAGGAAACCGATCGCCACCATCCAGACGAATTGCAGGTTCATCAGCGGCGTGGCCACATAGGCGGGCAACAGGCGCAGGGCCTCGGCCACAACGTAGCGGGCGGCGAACAGTGCAGCCGCATAGGCGGTGACCCACGCCATGTCGGTCAGGCTCATCGGTTTCCACACGAAGGGCAGCGCCAGAGACATGGCCACCATCAGCGCGGCGTTGGGCCAGAAAACCTGTGCCAGCGGTGCGCGTTCGACCTTGGCAATCACGCGTGCGGCCAGCATGGATGCGCAACCGGTCACCGCCGCCAGCAAGGCCCAAGCGTGGCCTGCCTGCGCGCCGGACAGGCCGCCGGGCATCAGGAACAGAACGCCGCCGGCCCCTACGGCCAAGGCTGCCCATGCCATCGGCCGCGGTGTTTCGCCCAACACCGGCCCGGACAGCGCTGCCGCGATCAGCGGGATCAGCCCAATGAAAAGAAAGACATCGGCGAAAGGCAACAGGCGGAACGCCTGAAAGAAGGCGACCGAGGCAATGACCGTCAGGACGGACCGGATGAACATCGCCTTTTTTGACCGGATGCGCAGGCCGGGCCCCTGCCCGTTCGACCGCGCACCTGCCAGCGCAAAGGCCATGACCAAGGCCGAGGACAGAACAAAAAGCTGCGGTGCCGCATATCCGCCGGCGATGAACTTGGTGATCCCGTCCGCCGCGGCCATCATGCCGGTATAGACAAAGATCAGTGCCGCGCCCAAAGTTGCGCCGGACAGGGTCAACAGCCGGGTCATGCGCGACCTGCCCGGGCAAAGCCCTCGAAATAGGCATCGAACAGGGCGCTGGACTGCGAGGCGATGCTGAGCACGTCGCGTGCTTCGGGCGACAGCGCAGGTTCCATGCGCGGACGCATCCTGTCCCAATCGCCCGAGCGGTGATCCAGACCGTAAATCGCCTGGCTCAGTTCCCGCAGTACGGTCTGGGCACGGGCTCCGCGTTCGAACCGCAGCCGGTCGTCGCGCAAGGCTTTGCGAAACAGAGGTGCCCCGGTAACGGCCTGATGCCAATTGCAGACGAGGTATTCGTGATAATCGTCGTTAACCGAGGCAGAAACATCCGCAATCACGCCATAGGCGGCGGTTTCGCCTTCCAGCCAGGCGGTCCAAACACCCGGCGGCACCTCACCGCAATAACGCAACGCGATGCAGATCTCGGCCAGCAGGTCGGCATTCTGGTCCAGAAAGGCGGTCAACCCAGCGAAATGCAGGCTCTGGATCGCCTCGGATGGCAGACCGGGATCGCGACGACCGTATTCCGACAGGTAATAGACGATATGCGTCAGCTCATAAGCGGCTTTCTTGTTCGGCAACGCAAAGGTCTTGGTCCGCGAACAGAACTCCCGCAGCCGGTCGTTCAGCCCCGCATCGCGGACCGGATCGACGCCGCGCCGGGTCATCAATCGGCGCGCTTCGGCACGTTGCAGATCTGACAGTTCCGCTTCGGCAAGGCCTTCGCGGGCGGCGAAATCGACCATCTTCTGGGCCTGATCGCCGGGCATCCCCAGATCTTCGAGGTCCAGCGCGAGCGACAGGATGAAACGATAATATTGCGGAAAGAACTCCAGCCTCTGCACAGCCTGAGCGTAGAAGGCGGCGTGGCGGGCCAGCGCCTCGGGGGCGACGGCCTGTCCGGTGCATTCGAGAATGTTCAGCAGTTCCGCGTTTTCCTTCAGCCAGAACACGTCGTCACCGTGACGGCGATGGTCGGCGAAGGCTCCCAGAAGCGCGGTGATCCGCGCTTCCAGGGGGGCTATCCGGGTCGGGACGGTCAGTTGGATGATATTGCTCATCGCTTGGGTCTCCTCTGTCGCTTGGCAGAGCGTTCCCCGCCCCGCCCGGGTATCAGTGTCGTGGATCAGGCGCGTGCCGGGCCGGACCAGCTGGTGAAGGCCTGAACATTGTCACCGGTTTCGACGTCACCCGCGGCGGGACCGGACCACGAGGTGAAAGCTTCGACATTATCGCCTGCGTCACGGTCGCCCGCTGCGGGACCCGACCACGAAGTGAAGGCCTGAACGTTGTCGCCGCGTTCGATGTCACCAGCCGCCGGGCCGGACCACGAGGTGAAAGCCTCGACATTATCACCTGCGTCACGGTCGCCCGCTGCCGGACCCGACCACGAAGTGAAGGCCTGAACATTGTCGCCGCGTTCGATGTCACCAGCCGCCGGGCCGGACCACGAGGTGAAAGCCTCGACATTATCGCCTGCGTCACGGTCGCCCGCTGCCGGACCCGACCACGAAGTGAAGGCTTCGACATTTGCGCCGTTTTCCATCTGACCTGTTGCCGGACCCGACCAGGACGTGAAAGCTTCGACAGCATCACCCGCTTCGCGCGTGCCGGTCGCCGGACCGGACCAGGATGTGTAGGCTTCGACGCAGGCACCCGAGAACAGGTCGCCTTCGGCAGGACCCGACCACGAGGTGAAGGCTTCGACGGCCTCGCCAGCGAAGGCGCTCGTTTCCGGCTTGGAAACGATTTCTTCAGAGGTGTGCAGCTTGATGAGGGCAGTCATGGGATCGCTCCTTTTTCAGGTTGAGCAGCTATGCCCTTGAAATCTGCACGTAAAAATAGTTTGCAAAAAAGTTAATTCTTGTTAAGGTTGTTTAAGAGAAAGTTTATCCACAATTCCGATTCGCGCAGCGGTTTCGGAAGGTGAGACAATACGGGTTATCCACAGAAACAAAATTCTTGTGGATAAACTCAGAGTTTGCAGCGCAACGGCACTTTGCAAACCAGCAAACCCTCGAATCATCCCCGAATCATGCGAGTTCCAGTGGGTCGTTTGTGACAGGCTTTTCGCTGTTAAGTTGCAAGGATGACTCAATGCTCAACCAGTCTGATACAATTTAGGGCTTTGTTGACGCGCTTGACCGTCAGCCCCTGTCCTGCAATCCATGAACCCCGGACCGTCAGGAGAACGCCGCATGAAGATCGCCACATTCAACATCAACGGCATCAAGGCCCGCCTTCCCGCGGTGCTGGACTGGCTGGACGAGGCGCAACCCGACGTGGTCCTGTGTCAGGAAATCAAATCGGTGGACGAGAATTTCCCCCGCGAGCCCTTCGAAGATCGCGGTTACAACGTGGAAACCCACGGTCAGAAAAGCTTTAACGGTGTCGCCATCCTGTCCAAACGGCCACTGGAAGACGTGCGGCGCGGCCTGCCCGGCGACGACAGTGACGAACAGGCCCGTTGGATCGAGGCCACTGTCATGGGCGACACGCAGGCGGTGCGCATCTGTGGGTTGTACCTGCCCAATGGCAACCCGGCACCCGGCCCGAAATACGACTACAAGCTGGCTTGGATGGACCGGCTGGAGGCCCGCGCCCGCGACCTGATGGCCAGCGAAATGCCCGCGCTGATGGCAGGCGATTACAACGTAATCCCCCAGGCCCAAGACGCCGCACGCCCCGAACTATGGACCGAAGATGCGCTGTTCCGCCCGGAAACCCGGGCCGCCTTTCGCCGGATTCTCAACCTTGGCTTTACCGAGGCGTTCCGCGCCCGCAACCAGACCCCCGGCTACTACAGCTTTTGGGACTATCAGGCCGGCGCATGGGAAAAGAACAACGGTATCCGCATCGACCATCTTTTGCTGACACCAGCCGCGGCGGACCTGATGACAGAATGCCAGATCGACGCCGCCATTCGCGGACGCGAGAAACCTTCGGACCATGTGCCCGTCTGGATCGAGCTCGCCGCCTGAGGGCGGATCGGATCATTTCGGGCACTCGGCCGCAGCCGCCTTGCACGTCCCCGGATGGCACACTAATTTTGTCGAATACAACCAACGCGCGGAGACGCATACATGCCGATGTACGCCCAGGAAATCGAGGATCTGCTGCGCCAGTCTTTCCCTGATGCCAAGATCACCGTCGACGGAGAGGACGGGGTCCACATGTCTGCCATGGTTGTCGACGAAAGCTTTCGCGGCAAGAACCGTGTCCAGCAGCAGCGCGCGGTCTATGCGGCGCTGAAGGGCAAGATGGACGGCCCCGACGGGGCGCTGCACGCGCTGGCGCTGACCACCAAGGCCCCGGACTGAGGCAGGCAGCGCGGCATCGCCCGCCCCCTGTGACAGACGGAAACGGCACAAGGGCCGGGACGCTCGCTATCCCGACCTTACATGGACGAGATGAACAGCGGCCTCGGCGCGGGATGCGCCGCAGGGTCGCGGAACGGAGAAAGAAATGACAGACGCGAACAGCAAGATCCAGGAGACCGTCGACGCCAATGACGTCGTGCTCTTCATGAAGGGCAACAAGACCATGCCCCAATGCGGCTTTTCCAGCCGCGTGGCCGGTGTACTGAACTACATGGGCGTGGATTATGCCGATGTGAACGTGCTGGCCGATGACGCGCTGCGCCAGGGGATCAAGGACTTTTCGGACTGGCCCACCATTCCGCAGCTTTACGTGAAGGGCGAATTTGTCGGTGGCTGCGACATCGTCACCGAAATGACCCTTTCGGGAGAATTGGACCAGTTGTTCGACGACAAGGGCGTCGCTTACAACAAGGATGCTGCGGACAAGATCCGCGAAGCCAACGCCTGAACCACGTCGACGACGTGCAAGACCGAACGGGCGGGATCTTCCTGCCCGTTTTTTTTATTTGAACCTTTGCGCCTAGCGGAGATTTTTCATGGATTACCTCGCCGCCGCCGTTCTGATCCTTGCCTCTTTCGCGGGCACCGGTCTGATTGCCTTTGCCATCCGCAGCAGCCACAAACGGCGGGACGCGATGAAGGCCATGGCCGCTCAGAACGGGTGGCAGTTCCGCTATGAGCCGCAAAGCGGCGGGCGCGGCAGTCGCACGCTTATCTCGGACCCCGATGAAGGTTGGGAAGTCACCCTGTATTTCCGATCAAACAGCGCCAAAGGCGGCTCGTGGACCAGTTGGTCGCAATTCGATCAGCCCCGTTTGGCGCTTTCCGATGGCATGGCCCTGCTCGGCCCCGACATTCCCGCCAAGACCGCCGCAATGGCGGATATGATGATGGAAAAGATGGGGTCCGGCAATTTCATGCGAATGATGCTGAACAAGATGACCGGCGGTTTGGGTGATGAGGCGGCGGAGCTGCGATCGGTTGCCGGACCCGGGGCCGGTACGCTCTTTGCCACTCCCGGCACCGAAGATGCGTTGGACGGCCTGCGTGACGCTCCGGAACTGGCGGCAGCCCGGCAAGGCCGCAACGAGGCGCAGCATCCTATCGTATCGCGCAATCGTCATGGGCTGAGGATCCGCTACAAGCACCTGTTGCGACGCCCCGATGAACTGGCGGAGTTCATTGCGCTTGGCCGCGCGCTGAGCGCGCGCCTGTCGCAGGATTAACCCGGGCCCTCAGCCCGATTTCGCCTCGTCGAAACTATTGGCCAATGCCTCGGCACGGGCGGCGATCTCCGCCAGCGCGTCGGTGACGTCATTCGGGATCACCGGCACCTCGACCTTTTCGGGATCCGGCGCGGGTTTGGCCTTCAACTCGGCAAGCTCGCTCTCCGCGGCTTTCAGCTTGTCCTGTGCCTCGCGCAGTCGTTCCTCAAGACCGGCTGTCTTGTCCGCCAGCATCAGGCCCGCCATCAGCAGCATCCGCGCCTCGGGCATACGGCCGATCTGGGTCACAAGCACCTGTGCCTCGGTGTCCAGCAACTGGGCCGCGGACAAGAGATATTGCTCCTCCCCCTGCTGGCAGGCAACCTCAAAGCTGCGGCCACCGATCTTGATCTCGACCTCCATCTGGCTCATCCCTGCATCTCCCCTTCGGCGGCGTCGGCCAGCAGCGGGGTCAGTGCCCCGATCACGGCGGTCGCCTCGGCGGCTTCGGCGGCCCTTGCGGCGCGCAGCGCCTCCAGCTCGGCCTGTAGTCCGCGATTGATCAATTCCGGATCGCCAACACCCTGAGCATTGGCTTCGCGCAGCGCCGCATTGGTCGTGACCAGTTCATCATTGGCGGCGCGCAGTTTCTGCAACTCGGCATCCAGCGCGGCCAGCGTCTCGGGCTTTGGCGCTTCTGCCGGTGCGGCGGCGCTGACCTCTTCCAGCCGGGCGCGGAGCACGCGCAGGCGTTCTTCCAGCTGGGCGTTTGCCATTTTCTCGTCTTCCAGCGCCTCTTCAAGCGCGGCAACATCAGGGGGCGCCCCCTCGGTGACAGGTGCCGTCTGCGCCTCGGCTTCGGCCCCGGCCTCGGCACGGGCGCGTTCCAGCGCCTCTTCGGCCTCGGCCCGGATGGCGGCGATGGCCGCTGTCCTGTCTGCCTCGGCCTGTTCGCGTAGTGCGGCCAAAGCCGCATCCCTTTCGGTATCGGCCTCATGCCTTAGCGCAACCAATGCTGCCTCACGCTCGGCTTCGGCGCGCTCCGCTGCCTCCGCGACAGCAGCATCGCGGTCGATCTCCGCCTGATCCCGCGCGGCGGCCAGTGCCTCCTGCGCTTCGGCCAAGGCCTGTTCCGCTGCCTCGGCCCGGCCCCGCAGGGCGTCGAAATCCGGAGAGACCGGGGTCGCGCCGATCCCGTCAATTCCCTGTCCGATACGGTCCAGCGCACGTGTGATGCGCGCCTGCAAGTCCTCGATCTGGCTCATTCTGCCCTGCTTCGTCCTCTTGCCCGGTGCCGCGCCCTTGGTCGCGCCGCTCCTCTTTCCGGGACGGAACGAATCGTTCCACACCCGACCGGGGAAAGTTTAACAAGCGAAAAAGGAAATTGCGCCCCCTTATCTTCCAAGGCCTTAGAGGACGGCCTTCACGCGCGTTGCGGCGCTTGGCTTGCACTTCGCCGCTGGACTGCTATTGACGCCCGCAAACCCCCAGCCAGAGGAACGAAACCCGGTGGATATCCAAGAGCTTCGCACCCGCAATCCCGACCACTGGATGCGCGCCACCGCCATCCGCGCGCTTGCGCTGGATGCCGTCGCCGCGGCCAATTCCGGCCACTCCGGCATGCCCATCGGCATGGCCGACGTTGCCACGGTTCTGTATTCCAAGCACCTGAAATTCGATGCCAGCCGCCCCGACTGGGCCGACCGCGACCGGTTCATCCTGTCGGCGGGCCATGGCTCGATGCTGCTTTACGCGCTGCTCTACCTGTCGGGCGATCCGGAAATCACGCTGGAGCAGGTCAAGAACTTCCGCCAGCTGGGCGCCAAGACCGCCGGCCACCCGGAAAACTTCCTTGCCAAGGCAATCGAAACCACCACAGGCCCGCTGGGTCAGGGCATCGCCAATTCGGTCGGCTTCGCCATCGCCGAAGAGGCGCTGCGCGCCCGGTTTGGCAAGAAGCTGGTCGACCACCACACCTATGTGATCGCCGGTGACGGATGCCTGATGGAAGGCGTCAGCCAAGAGGCCATCGGCCTTGCCGGTCGCTATGAACTGGGCCACCTGATCGTCTTCTGGGACAACAACGACATCACCATCGACGGCAAGGTTTCGCTGTCGGACCGCACCGATCAGGTCGCGCGCTTCAAGGCGTCGGGCTGGCACGTGCAGGAAATCGACGGCCACGACCCCGAGGCCATCGACGCCGCCATTGCCGAGGCCAAGAAAACCGCGCAGCCCTCGATGATCGCCTGCAAGACGCATATCGCGCTTGGCCACGCGGCGCAGGACACCTCCAAGGGTCACGGTGCGCTGACCAACGAGGAACAGAACGATGCGGCCAAGACCGCGTGGGGCTGGACCTCGGCTCCCTTCGACATTCCGGCGGACATCAAGTCCTGGTGGGAAGAGGTCGGATCGCGCGGCGCGGCCGAGCGTGAAGCATGGAACGCCCGTTTTGCCGAGGCCAGCGCCTCGCGCCAGAAGGAATTCACCCGCGTCATGGACGGCGAGGCCCCGAAAAAGCTCTCGGCCGTGATCAAAGCGCTGAAAAAGCAGATCTCGGAAAACGCCCCCAAGGTCGCGACCCGCAAGGCCAGCGAAATGGCTCTGGAAGTCATCAACCCGGTGATGCCGGAAACCATGGGCGGTTCCGCCGACCTGACCGGTTCCAACAACACGCTGACCGGTGACATGGGTGTCTTTGACACCGACAACCGCAAAGGCCGCTACATCTACTGGGGCATTCGTGAACACGGCATGTCCTCGGCGATGAACGGCATGGCGCTGCATGGCGGCATCCGCCCCTACGGCGGTACTTTCATGGCCTTCACCGACTACGCCCGCCCGCCGATGCGGCTGGCCGCGCTGATGAAGGTTCCGACGGTCTTTGTCATGACCCATGACTCGATCGGCCTTGGCGAAGACGGCCCGACCCATCAGCCGGTCGAACACGTAGCGATCAGCCGCGCAACGCCGAACACGCTGGTCTTCCGCCCCGCCGACGCGGTGGAAACCGCCGAAGCCTGGGAAATCGCGCTGCGCCAGACGGCGACACCTTCGGTTCTTTCGCTGACCCGTCAGGGCCTGCCCACCGTACGGACCGAGCACAAGAACGCCAACCTGACCGAGAAAGGCGCCTATGTGCTGGCCGAGGCCGAGGGCAAGCGTCAGGCGATCCTGATGGCAACCGGTTCCGAGGTTTCCATCGCGCTGAAGGCCCGCGACCTGCTGCAAGCCGAAGGCATCGGCACCCGCGTTGTCTCCATGCCCTGCTGGGAACTGTTCGAGGCACAGGACGAAGCTTACCGCCGCCGTGTCCTGCCGCCCGCCGGTCCGGTGCGTGTGGCTGTCGAGGCAGGCGTCCGCATGGGTTGGGACCGCTGGCTCTGCGGTGAGCGCGGCAATGCCAAGAAGGCCGGTTTCGTGGGCATGGACAGCTTTGGCGCCTCGGCTCCGGCAAATGTTCTTTACGATCACTTTGGCATCACCGCCGAAGCGGTGGCCGAAAAGGTCAAGGCGCTGCTCTGAGCCGCGCCTTCCAGACACAAGACAAAAGGGCCGGAAACGCAGGTTTCCGGCCCTTCTTTTTTGGTCTGCGCCTCTCAGTTGAGGGTCTTGCCCTCGGGCAGCCGGTTCAACACTGCCCGGGCGGCCCTTAATCCCGGTCGTTCGCCCCCCCGGCCCAGCCGCTCCATGGTCAGTGTCATGGCCTCTTGTTGCGCCTCGGGAGCGTCCAGCACCCTGCCAACCGCCTCGGCAATCGGGGTCGGCTGGCACTTGGCGCCGATGAACTCGGGCACGGCGCGGGTTTCCGAGACAAGACTGACCAGCGTCACAGAGTCGACCAGCAACATCCGCCCGATGATCTGCCGGCTGAGCCAGCTCATGTCATAGGCTATGACCATCGGCGTCCCGGCTGCCGCCAGTTCCAGCGATACGGTGCCAGAGGCCGCGATGGCCACGTCCGCCGCACGGAAAGCCGCGCGTTTTTCCAGACCCTCGGGATCTTCGGCCGGATCGATCACCAACGGGTTGCCCGGCCAGTTTGCCACTGCCTCGCGCACCGTTGCGGCAACCGGGCGGGCCGCGGGCACCACCAGCCGCAGATCCGGCCGCCGGGCCAAGAGCTGATTTGCCACCTCGGCAAAGATCGGCAACAGGCGTGCGACCTCTGACCGCCGCGATCCGGGCAAGACCAGCGCCATCTCTCCGCCGATGCCATGACGGGCACGGAAATCTGCGGCCTCTTCCTGCGTGGCCTGCGGTTCTGTCACAACCGGATGCCCGACAAAATCGCAGGCGATCCCGGCGGCTTCCATATATGGCGGCTCGAACGGCAAGAGCGCCAGCACCTGATCCACATGCGCCGCCATCTTTTGCGCGCGTTTGGGCCGCCATGCCCAGACCGTCGGCGCGACATAGTGGACCACCCGCACATCAGAGACCGCCTTGACCAAACGCGCCACGCGCAGCGAAAATTCGGGCAGATCAACGGTGATCAGCACATCAGGCCGTTCGGCCACAACCGCGTCCGCCGTTTGCCGGATACGCGCCTTGAGGTGGCGATATTCCTTGAGGATCTCGGTGATGCCCATGATGCTGATTTCATCCATGGGAAACAGGCTGTCCAGCCCTTCGGCAATCATCAACGGGCCACCGACACCGCGAAAGGTAACGCCCGGCACAAGCTCTTTGAGACCGGCCATCAGGGCGGCGCCAAGACGGTCGCCCGACGGTTCGCCCGCTGTGATGAAAACCTCCATCAGGCTCCCCTTTCGCGTATCCACAAAAACAGGCCGCTTGCCTCCAGCCGGGCCAGAACTTGCGGCTGATCCAGCACCATGACGCCCTGCGACTCGACCACGATCCCGGCCAGACCTGCCGCCGCCGCGCCTTCGGCAGTCTGAAGCCCGATCACCGGCAGGTCGGCGCGCCGCTCCTGACCCGGTTTGGGGGCTTTGTACAGCACGCCGCCGCGCGCCTCTGGCCCCAATCCTCGCAGCATGGCATCGGTGCCTGCCTCGGTTTCGCGGGCGATCACCTGACCATCGCGGACAACGCAGGCCTGCCCAAGATCGCGCCGGGCCTGCTCACCTGACACCCGGTCGCCCAAGCGCGCTGCCTCAGTCGCGGCGTCATCCGGCCGGGCGCGCGTCGGCACGCCCGCCGCAGGCAGCAAGGATGGCGCCAGTTCATGCGCCGCCAGCACGGTGAAACCCGCACCTTCGAGGATATCAATCGCAATACGCAATGCGCCGTCATCGCCACGCTTCAGCGCGCGCAGGATCCGTGGCACGAGCGGCAGGGTGCGCAACCCGATGCGCCGCAGCGACGGGTTTGGCCGGTCCACGGACCCGCAAAGACAGACACGGGTGACGCCCCTGGACCGCAGCCATGCCAGAAAGCCGCCCAGCCGTTCGATACAGAACAGGTGTTCGGCCTCAACATGGTCCGGCGGGCAATGGTCCAGACCGCAGATCAGGACCGGTTCGCCCGCGGCGCCGGCCACGGCGGCGGGCAAAGCCCCCCGCCCGGCGATCAGGGCCAGCATCTCGGCCTTACCCCGGCGTCAGGAAGTGGCGGTCACTGTCGCCAAGGATGAAATCCACGATTTCGCGCACATAGTCGCTTTGTGTTTCATCCCGAAGCCGCTTGGCGCGGTCGGCAAAAGCGCCCTCACCCTGGGCCAGCATCTGGAAGGCGGCGCGCAGCGCCGTGATGTCCGACCGGGCCACGCCGCGCCGCTTGAGCCCGACAAGGTTCAACCCGTCCAGCTTGCCACGCGGAGCCTGCACAAGGCCGTAGGGGATCACGTCATTGGTGACCATGGTCACCGCGCCGATGATCGCCCCGCGCCCGATGCGCACCCATTGATGCACACCCGACAGGCCGCCGATGATGACATCATCCTCGATCACGCAATGTCCTGCCAGCGCCGCATTGTTCACAAGGATGACGTTGTTGCCGACCTGCGCGTCATGGGCCACGTGACAGCCCGCCATGAACAAACCGTCGTCACCCACGCGGGTGACGCCGCCACCGCCTTCGGTGCCGCTGTTCATGGTGACATGTTCGCGGATGCGGTTGCGCGCACCGATCACCAGTCGTGTCTTTTCGCCTTTGAACTTGAGATCCTGCGGGATCTCACCGATCACGGCAAACGGAAAGACAACCGTTTCGGCACCGATTTCGGTCTGTCCTGTCACCACTACATGGCTTTTCAGTTCGACCCGCTCGGCAAGGACGACTTCGGGGCCAACGTGGCAAAAGGGACCGATCTGGCAGCCCTCACCAATGACCGCGCCCTCTTCGACGACGGCAGAGGGATGGATCACGGTCTGGGTCAAGACGGCAGGTCCATCATCGCGGTGAACTCAGCCTCGGCGGCCATCTCACCTTCGACCTCGGCGACGCCGCCGAACTTCCAGACCTTGCCACCGGGTTTGCCGCGCAACGTGGTCAGTTTCATCATCAACTGGTCGCCAGGCACCACCTTGCGGCGGAACTTGCACTTGTCGATGGACATGAAATAGACCTTCATTTCTTTGTCGGCCATATCCAGCGCGGTGCCCACCATGACGGCGGCGGTCTGAGCCATGGCCTCGACAATAGTCACGCCCGGCATGATCGGCAGGCCGGGAAAGTGACCCTGAAAATGCGGTTCATTCATGGTGACGTTCTTGATGCCGGTCGCCGTTTGCGTGCCGTCGATGTCGATCACCCGGTCCACCAGCAGAAAGGGATAGCGGTGCGGAAGGATGCGCTGGATCAGCTGGATATCCGCGCTGAGAAGCGTGTCAGTCATGGCAAGCGGCCTTTCGTATTTTGGGCTAACCCCTAGCAATGGCAGCGCGCAGGGGCAAGCGCGGCGTCAGTCCTGCGGATCTGGCGTCTCTGGCTTGGGCGTGGGATCTGGGTCTGCCGGCGTTCCGTCGCCGATCTGCGCATCGATCAGCGCAATGGCCCGTTCGGTGACGTCGATTGTATCGGCCGCCACAAAGACGGTGCGCCGCTCAAGGATCAAGACCGCACCCGCCTCACGCAGCAAACCTTCGAGCACCGGTTGAGCCACTCCAAGGAAACGGCGGCGGGCGTCTTCGGTCTGCGAACCCAAGGCACGCGCCTTGGCATCTTGTTCATCGCGCAGCGTCTGGACCTTTTCGTCGAAGGCGTCGGCCAGCTTGCGGAATTCGTCCGGCGCAAGAGTGGGTCGCAGGTCCGTCAGCTTGCGCTCTTCCTCGATCAGCTCTGCTTCGATCTTGCGGTTCTCCGCGGCGATGGCGCGCCCCTGCTGCTCGATCTCGGCATTTACGCGACGACCAAAAGCGCTTTCCGAGAAAACGCGTTCAAAGTCGATCACAAGGATAGGAGATTGGCGCACGCCGGTGGCAAAGGGGCCACCCTGCCCCTGAGCCACGGCTGCGGCGCCCCAAAGCGCCAGCAGCAAGACAGCAAACCGAAGGGCCAGACGCACGCCTGCCTCAGAATTGGCTGGAGATCGTCAGGTTGAAGTTCTGCGGCTCGTCCCATTTGTTCTTCTTCACCGCTTCGGTGAAGTTCAGACGCAAAGGACCGATGGCGCTGCGCCAGAAGATCGAGAAGCCGACAACATGTCGTGCCTCAAACCCGGTGGAAACCAACGTTCCGGTCGCTTTGCTCTTGGTCGAGTCGCTAAGCCCCCAGACCGAGCCGACGTCGTAGAACAGGCCACCGGTAATGCCGTATTCCTCAGGCAGGCCAAGCGGGAATTCCGCCTCGAACCGCGCCACGGCGTAATAGTTGCCGCCCAGCGAGTCATCAAAGCCGGTGCCGACTTCGCGCGGGCCGATCCCGCCAGTGGTAAAGCCGCGCATGATGTCCGGACCGATCAGGAACCGGTCGGTGACGCGGGCATCACCCTTGGAGTAGCTCAGCGCGCCGCCTTCGATCGAGGCCCGCAGGGTGACCTCTTCGTTCCAGACCAGCGTCTGTGCGATGGCCTTGGCCGAGGTTTTCACAAAGGTCGTATCGCCGCCAAGCCCTGCAAAATCCTGTCCGAATTCGAACCGGTAGCGGGTGTTGGGGTTCAGACCCTTCGCCTGCGTGTCGAAGATGTAGGTATACCCCAGCGAGCTGTCAAAACGCTCACCCTCGGCGATTTCCGAGGTGATGATGCCGCCGACGGTCGAGTCCGCATTGCGGATGTCACCATAGTCCAGCGTATAGCGCAGTTGCAGCCGTGCCTGTTCGGCAACGGGGAATTCGAGGAAGGGTTTGAACACCCCCGTCACCGTATCGAAATCGGCGTTGTCATTGTCGGTTTCGTTGTACCCAAGGACAAAGCCCAGCGACAGGTCGCGGCCAAACAGGCCCGGTTCGACGAAGGACAGCCCGTATTGCTGTGCATCGGCGGCCGTGTTGATCTTGAAGCTGAAGGACTGACCGCGGCCGAGGAAGTTACGCTCGGAGAAGGAGAAGGCCGCGCCAAGACCGTTCTCTGTCGAGTAGGAGCCACCAAAGCTGATCGAGCCGGTGGGCTTTTCCTCGACGTCGACGTCGACAACAACCTGCTGCGGGCTGGAACCTTCACGCGCCTCGACGTCTGCCTTGTTGAAGAAGCCAAGGGCCCGGATCCGTTCGGCGCTTTCGCGGATGGCGCGCGGGTTGAACGGGTCGCCTTCGACAACCTCGAACTGGCGGCGGATCACCCGGTCCAGTGTCGTGGTATTGCCTTCAATATCGATGCGTTCGATGAAGATACGCTCACCACGCACCAGCTGGAATTCAACATCCAGCGTCAGATCCCGGTCATTGCGGGTGACGCGCGGTTCGACGCGCACAAAGTTCAGACCAAGGTTGATCGCCAGTTTCTCAAGCCGGGCAATCTCGTTCTCGACCAGCGTCGGAGAATAGACCTTGCCGCTTTTCAGGCGCACCTTGCTGGCGAAGAGTTCAGAGTCCACGTCCGACAGGTCGGAGGTGACGCTGACATCGCCAAATTTGAACTGCTGGCCTTCCTCGACGTTGAAGGTCACGAAATAGGCGTCGCGTTCCTGGCTCAACTCGGCGTTGACGCCGGTGATCCGAAAATCGACATAGCCGCGGGCCGAGTAGAAATCGCGCAGCAACTGTTTGTCGAACTCAACGCGATCCTCGATGAAGGTATCCTTGCGGATCACCGCGCGCAGCAGGCCCGCCTGTTTGGTGTCCAGCACGCGACGCAGGCGGCGGTCCGAATATTTGCCGTTCCCGACAAAGCCGATGCGCTCCACTTCGGCGGTGCCGCCTTCGAAGACTTCAAAGACCAGATCGACACGGTTGTCGCTGCGGCGGATCACCTTGGGCGAGACACGCGCGGCAAGACGGCCCTGCACTTCGTAGGCCTGGCTGATCGCAAGGGCGTCGGCCTCGGCCACACGCGGGCTGAAGACGCGGCGCGACTGCGATTGGATCGCACGGGCCAGATCCTCATCCTTGATGCGGCGGTTGCCTTCGAAAACGATGCGGTTGATCGTCGGATATTCCACGACGCGGATGGTCAGACGCGACCCTTGCGGGATGATCTCGACGGTCTCGAACAGACCGGAGCCAAGGATGCGCTGGTAAGCGTCATTCAGTTCCGCGGCAGACACGCGCTGTCCGCGCGCGATTCCCGCGTAGGACAGGATCGTGCCCGGTTCGACCCGGCGATTGCCCTCGATATTGACGGAGTTGAAGACAAAGGCTTGCGCGTAGGCAACCTCGGGGATGGTGGCCACCCCTGCCCCCATCGCGACCGCAAAGCTCAGGCAAACCGCCCGAGTCGCATTCGCAACGTTGTAAACTCGTGCTCCACCCAGCGCTTTACGCGCGGAAATGACCTTTGCCATTTTCGCAATCCACTTTGACATCCCGGAGTCGTGAGTATCGGGAATGCCCCTGCTTGTCAAAAGCTCGGAAGCGCGAATTTGGCCGACTGTCGCCTGTCAGCGACTAGTGCAGGACAGAGCCCAGCCAGCCCCCGAAAAACAAGGCGAAGACGATGGTGCAGATATACAGCAGCCGGTCCCAGTTGATGGTGACCAGCAGGCTCATGCTTCGGTATCCCGCTTGAATCGCAGTCATGGAATCGGTCCTCGGTTGCGTTTGCACCCACGGGTATGACCGGTGATTCAGGCAGGAGTTGGGCGGGAGACCGCCCGCATTGTGTCAGGGGCAGAACAGATCGTTCGAAAGCGCGAAGACCATCAAGGACAGGACAACAGTCAGCCCGATGGACATCAAAACCTTGAGAGCGCGATCGCTGGGCGGACGGCCCGACACGGCCTCGTAGGCGTAGAACACAAGGTGGCCGCCGTCCAGAACCGGTACGGGAAAGAGGTTAAGAAGCCCCACAGCCGTGGAGAGAACGGCAATGAACCAGATAAAATTCGCGGTGCCCTGGCTGGCCATGTCGCCGCTGGTTTCCGCGATTCCGATGGGGCCGGACAGGTTGCACGTGCTGATTGCGCCCGTAGCCATGTGCCAAAGACCCGACAAGGATCCTTCGATGATGCGGCCAACCTGCGCCACACCGCCCAAAAGCGCAGACCCGATCCCCGCAGTTTCCGTCGCAGGGTCAAAGGCCACGCCGCCCACGATGCCGATTCGGTAGAAGGTCTGAAATCCGCCATCCGCCTGCGGTTCATCCACCCGGCGCGGCGTCATTTCCTTGTCCAGCACCTCGCCATCGCGCCACACGGTCAATTGCAGCGTCGCGCCCTCGGACCCTTCGACCCGTTCCTTCAGTTCTTCAAAGGCAAAGATCGGTGTTCCATCGACGGCGGTGATGACATCGCCGGATTTCAGCCCGGCGTCACCCGCGGCCGAACGCGGCGCGATCTGGGTGGCGATTGGCGGATAGGTGTAAGGGCCGGCAACGGTGATCTCACTGCCGTCGCGACGCACGGTATAGTCCAGCTGTGCCTGATGCGGCAGGCCGTCAAAAAAGGCCTGCATCGCCGAACCCTGGTCGGCGGCGGGCAGCGGCGTGCCCTCGATGGCCAGAATCGTGTCACCCGGGCGCAATTCCTGTTCCACCGGCAGCGGGCGCAGTTCACCCACGGTCAGCGGTTCGGTCATTTCGCCCCGGAACATAATGACACCGGCAAAGATCAGGATCGACAGAACGAAGTTGAACACCGGCCCCGCCGCAACTGTCGCTGCACGCGCCCAAAGCGGCGCCCCTGCCATGGTTGTGCGCCGTTCGTCGTCGTCGAGCCCGTCCATCGCGTCCTCGTCGATCCCGCCCGAGGCATTGGCATCGCCGCGAAACTTCACGTAGCCGCCGAAGGGAATCGCGGCGAGCTGCCATTTGGTGCCGTCGCGGTCCATCCGCGACCAGATCACCGGACCGAAGCCCAGCGAAAACACCTCGGGGAAGATCCCGGTCTTTTTGCCGACGATATAGTGGCCATATTCATGGACGGCGATGATCACCGACAGCGCGACGACGAAGAACACGACGGTCCAAAGTGCGCCACCGAATTGCGGGATCAAAGTCGTCGGGTCCAAGCTGCCACTCCACTCAATTCTTATTCTGACATGACCGCACGGGCCTCTTGCCGTGCGAGATGGTCTGCCGCGATGACCATATCAAGGGTAATCCCGGCAGCATTATGGCTCGCCTGGGACGAAAGCCGGGTCAGCACCTCTTCGACGACGCCGGCCATGCGCGGAAAGGTAATCCGCCCAGCGATGAAGGCATCCAGCGCGGATTCCTTGGCGGCGTTGAACACCGCGCCCATCAATCCGCCCGCCTGCATGACCTCGCGCGCCAGCCGCAAGGCCGGCCAGCGGGTTTCACAAGGGGCGCGGAACGAAAGCTGGCCCAGCTTCACAAGGTCCAGACGCTCGACCGGCAGCGCCCTGCGCGCCGGGTAATGCAGCGCAAAGCCGATGGCGTGACGCATGTCGGGCGGTCCCACATGCGCCATCAAGGCGCCGTCGTTGAACCCCACCAGCGCGTGGATCATCGATTCCGGGTGCACGACGGTCTCGATCTTCTCAGGGTCCAGCCCAAAGAATTCGCGCGTTTCGATCAGTTCCAACGCCTTGTTGAACATCGACGCACTGTCGATGGTGATCCGTTGCCCCATCGCCCAGTTGGGATGGGTGGCCGCCTGTTGCGGCGTGGCCTTTTCCAGATCCTCCACCGGCCAGTCCCGGAATGCCCCGCCAGACGCGGTGATGATGACACGCTCGACGGCTGTCAGATCCTCACCGATCAAGGCCTGAAAGACGGCGGAATGCTCGCTGTCCACGGGCAAAAGCCGCGCTTTGTTTTCCCGTGCTGTCGCCAGCATCAGGGGGCCCGCGCAGACCATGCTTTCCTTGTTGGCCAGTGCCAGCGTCGCCCCTTGTTGCAGGGCGCGCAATCCGGGTTCCAGCCCGGCCGCGCCGACAATGGCGGACATGACCCAATCCGCGGGCCGTGTCGCTGCCTCGACCAAGGCGGTGCGACCGGCTGCCACCTCGACCCCGCTGCCCGCCAGCGCGGCCCGCAGATCCTCCAGCCGGTCCTCATGGGCAGTCACGGCCAGACCCGCACCAAGGGCCCGCGCATCCCGCGCCAATTGGTCGATATTGGCACCGCCGGTCAGGGCAACCACCTCATAGGCGTCACGGTCGCGGGCAATCAGGTCGATGGTGCTTTGCCCGATCGACCCTGTGGCGCCAAAGATAGAGATGCGTCGGCTCATAAGTCGAAAACCAGCACGAAGAACACGAGGGGCAGCGAGGCACCCACCACGCCGTCAAGCCGGTCGAGAAAACCGCCGTGGCCGGGGATCAGGTTGGAACTGTCCTTGACCCCCGCCCTGCGTTTCAGCGCACTTTCGGTGATGTCGCCCATCTGCGAGGCAAAGCTGAGCGCCAGCGCCACGAGGACAAATCCGAAAGGCGCGCGGAACCACAGCACAAGGACGATGGCCAACAAACCGGCAGCGGCCCAACCGGCCACGATTCCGGCCCATGTCTTGTTGGGGCTGACCGAAGGCCAGAACTTGCGCCCGCCGATGGATTTCCCGGCAAAATACCCGGCGATGTCGGTCAATGCCACCAGCACCACCAGCAGCAGCACCATGGACAGCGGCACGCCGACACAGATGCTGCCTGTCAGAACCACCGCAAAGCCATAGCCAACCGTCAACAACCGGTCGCGCCGCACAATCAGCCCAAGGCACAGGGCGACAACGGCGGCCATGACCGCGGCGCTGCCCAGATCGGTCCCGCCCCAAGGCGCCGCGATCCCCCGTGCCGATCCAAAGATCAGCAGCGCCACGATCACACCCAGCACCACCGGCAAACCCGGGTGGCGCGGTCCGACCATCCGGGTCAGTTCCCAGATCATCAGGCCGGTCACGACAGATGCCCAAAGGGCAAAGCCCAACGGCCCCGAGACCGCCGCCAGCGTCGTGATCCCGATCAGGACAATCGCCGACAGGATCCTGGCTCGCAGATCGCGCCAGCGTCCTTTCATGCTTTGACGGCACCATATCGACGGTCACGCCCACCAAAGGCCGCGCATAGCCGCCCCAGTTCTTCCGGGGTGAAATCCGGCCAGAGCGTGTCGATGAACTCGTATTCCGCATAGGCTGACTGCCAAAGCAGAAAGTTCGAGATCCGTGCCTCGCCACTTGTGCGGATCACAAGGTCAGGATCCGGCAGCACGTGTGTATCAAGGTATTTCGGCAGGGTTTCGACGTCGATGCCTTCAGGGTCCAGCTTGCCGTCCCGCACATCCATCGCAAGCCGCTGGGCGGCGCGCGCCACCTCGTCCCGGCCGCCATAATTCAGCGCGATGGTCAGGTTGACGCCGGTGCAATGTTTGGTGAAATCCTCGGCCTCGTCCATCAGCGCGCGCAGTTTCGCATCCAGCCGCGGGCGGTCTCCGATGAAACGAACGCGGACGTTTTCCTTCACGAAGGCCTGCATCTCTTTCATGATATACCGGCGGAACAGGCTCATCAGCCCGGCCACTTCGACCTGCGTGCGCTTCCAGTTCTCGGTCGAGAAGGCAAAGATGGTCAGGTATTTCACCCCGTAGTCCGGGCAGGCTTCGACCACTTCGCGCACGCGCCGCGCGCCGGCATGGTGACCAAACAACCGCGGACGGCCGCGCATCGTCGCCCAGCGGCCGTTGCCGTCCATGATGATGGCAACATGTCTGGGTCCCGAAGTTTCCATCATCGGTCTGGCCATCAAATTCCCTTCCAAGGCGAAATGCGAGCGCTCACGTTCCTAGATCAACATGTTTGCCAATCCAAAGCAAAGGTATCGGCGGGTGCTTAATCCAATCTTCCCCGCCGGGAAAGGCAAGAACGCGGCAATGGCGGTGCATTGCCGTGGCAGGCCCGCCGCGCGGGCCCGCGTCTATCGATAATTGCAAGCGGCGGCAGGCCTGCCCGCACCGCCTTTCCCAACGGGCGCACGCGCAAGGCGTGCGCGGTCCCGGGAATTACACCTGCATGATCTCTTCTTGTTTGGTTTCCAGCGCTTCGTCCACCTTCTTGATGTAGGTGTCGGTCAGCTCCTGCACTTCGCTTTCCCAAAGCTTGGCGTCATCCTCGGACATGCTGTCCTTGTGTTTCTTGATCTGCTCCATGCCGTCGCGGCGCACGTTGCGGATCGAAACGCGGGCGTGTTCGGCATATTGGCCCGCCACTTTGCCCAGTTCGCGCCGGCGTTCCTCGTTCAGTTCGGGGATCGGCAGCATGATGATGGTGCCGTTCAACTGCGGATTGATGCCAAGGCCCGACTCGCGGATCGCCTTTTCCACCTTGCCCACCAGTCCCTTGTCCCAGACGTTGATCGTCACCATGCGCGGTTCCGGCACGTTCACGGTGCCAACCTGGTTGATCGGGGTCATCTGGCCGTAGGCATCCACCTGCACCGGTTCCAGCATCGAGGCCGAGGCACGGCCTGTCCGCAACGAAGCGAATTCGGTGCGCAGATTGGACATCGCGCCTTCCATGCGGCGCGTAAGATCGTCGGTATCGAGTTCGAAGTCTTCGGACATCGGTGGCCCCTTGTTGATGCTGCGTGCTCGGGAAGCACTGGTTATCCCGACCTTTACCGCAGATCAATCCGACTTGACCAGATGGCGCGGCGCGGGTCTGTGCCCGCGCCAGCCCTGTTGCCCTCTGTCATCCAAGGTAGGCGGGGCTCTCGACGTCCAGCCGCCGCCGGATCGCGGCCCATTCCAGCGCGCCTTCGTAGCCGTACCAGTCGCTTACCGCCATATCCGCAAGGTGGCGCTGCTGTTCGGCCTCGGGGATCGTGCGGACCGTCGCGCCGCCTGCCGCCGATTTCTGGACCTCCAGTTGCACGGCACAGGCCTGATCCAGATAAAAACTGCGGAAAAACGCCTCGCCCGCGTCGCGACCAAAGACAAAGGCCCCGTGCCATGCTTCGACGATCATCTTCTTGTCCCGGCCCGCTTTCAGCAGGCCCGTGAGGAAATCATCGGTGCATTCGAACTCGTAGTCGGTATAGCCGATCACGTCCCCGCCGCCGATCATCAGGTAAGCCTGACTATAGGGGCCGACCCCTTCGGCCTGCGCGCTGACCCCCATGATCGCCTTGGTATGAATGTGCATGATGCAGTTCATCGTTGGATCGGCCTCGAAGAAAAGTTTGCCGATCTCGGTGGCCGAGGGGTTGGGTTCGCCGTTTTCCGGGGTGTGGTTCACCCGGTCGAACCCGACCTTGATGAGATTCGAAGCCGTCACCTCTTCGTGCATCCAACCATAGTGATGGGTCAGCAGCGCGTCTTCGCCGGGCACCCGCATGGCGTGCCACTGGTTGGTGACATCGGTCAGCCGGTATTTCACCAGCGCGTGATAGATCGCCGCCAGCTCTTGTCGCGCCTCCCATTCCGCATCAGAGCAATTGGCCGGGCGCTGGCCTGTCGGCATCGGGGTCTGGATGTTCATCTGGGCTCTCCTGTTGGTCCGCTGGGCGCAGGATGTCACCACATTCTGTGCAACATCGGCCCTGCTGCGCCGTTTTTCGTGCAGAAAATGCCCAAGCGATGGTCTAGGATCGCTGTGCCTGCAACCGGGTCTTAACCCTCGGCATGGCACAACCGCACCGTGACCCCGGACCCTGACCAAAGATGCATGTCTGCCTGATCCTCTTTCCCGGCTTCCAGATGCTGGCATATGTCTTCGCGCGCGAGGTGCTGCGCGTCGCCAACAAAAGTGCGGGACAGCCGTTGTTTACATGGTCCGTGCGCACTGTCAGCGGCGCGCCGGTCGCCGCGTCGGATGGCACAATGGTAGATGGCGACATGCCGGACTGGCACGGCGCACAGGGATTCGACCTTGTCTTGCTCTGCGCAGGCTATGATCCGCTAAAGTCACTGCCGATGGGATTGCGCGCTTTCCTGAACCGGGCGGATGCAGCGGGTGCCACACTGGGCGGGTTGGACACAGGCGGCATGATCCTTGCGAAACTGGGGTTCCTCAACGGGCGTGAGGCGGTGCTGCACCATGAGGCCGTGCCCGGTATGTTGGAGGATTTCCCCGATATTGCCCTGTCGGACAACCTTTATGCCTTTGACCGTCAGCGCCTGACGACAGCCGGGGGCGTCGCCACCGGGGACGCGGTGCTGGCCTGGATCGCCCGGGTGCAGAGCCCGGCGCTTGCCTCCAGAACCGCCGATGCGCTGGCGCACGGACGGATTCGCGACGCCGGCGAGTGTCAGAAACTGGCAGTCAGCGCCGACCCCTTGCTGGAACGCATGATGGCCATCATGGCCGCGCGGATCGAAAACCCGATTCCGGTTGAAAGGGTGGCTGCCGAACTTGGGCTAAGCCCGAAACAATTGCGCCTGCGCTGCCGAAAGGGGCTGAACCAGACGCCCGCGCAGGTCTACCTTGGCCTGAGGCTGGACCGTGCCGCGCAATTGGTCTCGGAAACCGAACTTTCGGTGCTGGACATCGCGCTGGCCGCCGGTTTCGCCTCACCCTCGGCCTTTACCCGCAGCTATCACGCCCGGTTCGGCACTCCGCCGCGCGATCAGCGGCGGGCGCGCCTGTCGTCGGTGGCACCGGGTCGCGCAGCCGCGGCTGTCCTGCACTAGGCACGGCCGGACGCAGTCGCGCGGATCAGGACGGAGCGGGACCGGGTTTGTCCGGTTGCGGCTCGGCCGGTTTTTCGATCACGCGGGTGCAGGTGCCCTGCCCTGCCAGAATACCGCGGAACCCGCCCGGTTCATCCAGCGAGAAGACGACGATCGGCATGTTGTTGTCACGCGCCAGCGCAATGGCAGAGGCATCCATGACCTTGAGGTTCTTGGACAGAACCTCGTCAAAGGTCACTTCGTCGTAACGTTTGGCATCGGCGTGGTGACGGGGATCCTTGTCATAGACGCCGTCGGTGCCGTTCTTGCCCATGATGATCGCTTCGCAGGCCATTTCGTTGGCCCGCAATGCCGCCGCGGTATCAGTGGTGAAATAAGGGTTGCCCGTACCCGCGGCAAAGATGCAGACGCGTTTCTTTTCAAGGTGACGGACCGCGCGACGGCGAATGTAGGGTTCGGCGACCTCGTCCATGCGGATCGCGGTAATGACCCGGGTGAAGACCCCCAGACCTTCCAGCGCCGATTGCATGGCCAGCGCGTTCATCACCGTCGCCAGCATGCCCATGTAGTCGGCGGTGGTCCGTTCCATCCCCTGTGCGCTGCCGGCCAATCCGCGGAAGATATTGCCGCCGCCGATGACCATGCAGATCTCGACGCCCATCTCCTGCACCGACTTCACCTCGCGCGCGATGCGCTGCACGGTTGGCGGATGCAGGCCAAAGCCCTGATCCCCCATCAGCGCTTCGCCGGAAATCTTGAGCATCACACGTTTGAAGGTTGTCTGCGGGGTGCCGTCTTCGGTCATGTTGCGCTCCGTCTCGGGGGGGGTATGATCGCGCGCATATGTGGCGGAAAACCGCTTGGGCCGCAATGGCCCAGGGGAAGGCCGCCGGGGACAGCGGGACAGGCAGCGCAATGCGTGACAATTCGGCAATCGAGGCCTGCCTCGCGGCCTGTGACCCCACGCGCCCGGTGTTGATCGCCGGACCGACCGCCAGCGGCAAGTCGGCGCTGGCGCTGGCCATCGCCGAAAAACAAGGCGGAATCATCGTCAACGCGGACGCGATACAGGTTTTTTCCGATTGGCGCGTTCTGACGGCCCGTCCCTCGGCGGAGGAAGAATCGCGCGCGCCAAACGCGCTGTATGGCCATGTTCCAGGTGATCATGCCTATAGTGTCGGGGAATGGCTGCGCGAGGCGGCACAGTTTCTGAATGCGCCAGACCGCCCGATCTTTACCGGCGGCACCGGTCTCTACCTTACCGCGCTGACCGAAGGCCTTGCCGAGATCCCGCCAACCCCGCCGGGGATTCGCGCCCGTGGCGAAACGCTGCTGGCGGACCGCGGGCTGGCGGCCATGGTGGCCGAGCTTGACCCGGCAAGCGCCGCCCGGATCGACCTGAACAACCCCGCGCGGGTGGCCCGCGCATGGGAGGTGTTGCAGGCTACGGGGCGGGGAATTGCTGACTGGCAGGACAACACCCCGCCGCCCCTGCTGCCACTGGATCAGGCCACCGGATTCGTTGTCGAGGCCCCGAAAGACTGGCTGACGCCCCGAATCGAAACCCGGTTCCGCAAGATGGTGCAAAGCGGTGCGCTGGACGAAGCCCGCGCGAACCGACCCGGCTGGACCGCCGACCGCCCGTCGGCCAAGGCCATCGGCGCGGCGGAACTCATGGCCCATCTGGACGGAGAGATTACGCTGGATCACGCCATTGAGCGCGCCACCATCCTGACCCGCCAGTTCGCCAAGCGCCAACGCACGTGGTTCCGTGCCCGCATGGGACACTGGCACCACCTGACCGCCGAGGCACTGGCCTGATGTCGCGGCCCGGCTTCCTCAGAAAGCCCATGCCGCCCGCGCCGCCCCGACCAAAGGGCACGGTGCGCAGCGGTTCCTTCGCTCTGGAATTGCAGGGCGCGCCGTGGAAATTCACATTGCTGCATGACCGCGAAGTGGACGTCACGCTGTGGTTCACCCGCGGTCAGGGCCGCGTGATCGTCAACGGCATCCGGCGCGGATTTTCGATGAACAACGCCCTTTTCCTGCCCGCCGGAACACTGTTTTCGGTCGAGGTCCAGCAGGGCACGCAGGCGTTGATCGTGCAAAGCCCGCCAGGGTTAAGCCCTTATCTGCCGCATCTTCCGCTGCTTTTGAGGGTTCGCGACAGCCTTTCGCAAGCCGAACTGACCGGCACCATCGACACGATGAGCCGCGAAACCATGCAGCAACGCCCGATGCTGCAAGAGGCGCTGGCCGCGCATGTCGGGCTGATCGGTGTCTGGCTGCACCGGCAGGTGCAGGCTGGCGCGGCAGACACCCCGCCGGAAAGCGCCGCGCAGCGGCTTGTGCGGCGCTATGCCGAGGCCGTGACCCGCGATTTCCGCGAGCCGAAGCCGATGGGCCATTATGCCGAGGCACTGGACGTGACGCCAACCCATCTCAGCCGGGTCTGCCGCCAGTGCTGCGGCAAGACCGCCGCCGATATTCTGACCGAACGCAAGCTCCACGCCGCGCGCGTGGCGCTGGAAAGCCCCAAGCCCCCGGTGAAGGAGGTTGCGCAGTCGCTGGGCTTTGCCTCGGCGGCCTATTTCACCCGATTCATCCAGACCCACACCGGACAGTCGCCAACCGCCCTTCGCGCCGCATCGCGGCATCTTCCTCTTCGCGCGTGACGAGCGGGCATCCGACTCGTGGTACCGCGGAAGTTACTTGCGCAACAAGCGCATGTCGCTTTTGAATAAGTCACATGTCGGTTTTTGACCTCAAAAGGGCGAAAGCGGGCGTTGACGGGGCAAGCCTTCTCGTGCGGAATGAAGTCCAGCGAGGGGCAAGGCCGAAGAGGGAAGCGACAACCTCTTGAGAATGCCGAATATCAGACCCCCGGCTGAACCGAGTTGTGTCACAGGGAGACAAGCATGACATCGACCGAAAACCTGCAGCGGGTACATCCGGCTGCCAAGATGTACGCCGAGGAATTCAAGAAGGGTCTTCTGGACCGTCGCGAATTTCTGGTGCGCACGACCGCGCTGGGCCTGACCTCTGCCGCCGCCTACGCTCTGGGTGGCTTGCAGCGTCCCGCGCAGGCAGCCGCGCATGCCCAGCAGGGCGGCACGATCCGCATGGAAATGGAAGTCCGCGCGCTGAAGGATCCGCGCACCTATGACTGGACCCAGATCGCCACTTTCACCGCCGGATGGCTGGAATACCTCGTGGAATACAACAGCGACGGCTCGTTCGAACCGATGCTGCTGGAAGGCTGGGAAGCCAATGACGACGCCACCGAATACACCCTGTATGTCCGAAAGGGTGTGAAGTGGAACAACGGCGACGATTTCACAGCAGAAGACGTGGCACGCAATATCGCAGGCTGGTGTGAAAAGGACGTCGAAGGCAACTCGATGGCGGGCCGCATGGCATCGCTGATCGACCCCGAAACCAACAAGGCCGCAGATGGCGCGATCACCGTGGTCGACAGCCACACCGTCAAACTGGTCTGCGCGTCGCCCGACATCACCATCATCCCGGGCATGGCCGACTACCCCGCCGCCATCGTCCACAGCAGCCATGACCCGGCCAATATGCTGGACAACCCGGTTGGCACCGGCTTCATGCTGCCCGAGAGCCTCGAAGTGGGCGTCAAAGGTGTGCTGGTCCGCAACGAAGGCCACGACTGGTGGGGATATGCCGCCGGCAAGGGTGGCTTTATCGACCGGATCGAATTCATCGACTACGGCACCGACCCGGCCGCTGTGATCGCCGCCTATGAATCCGAAGAAATCGACATGAACTGGGAAAGCCAGGGCGAATTCATCGAGATTCTCGATGCCATCGGCCTGACCCGGTCCGAGGTTGCCTCGGGTGCGACCATCGTGATCCGTCCGAACCAGCTTGCCGAGGATGAGAACGGCAACAAGATCTACGGTGACAAGCGCGTGCGTCAGGCCATTGCCATGGCTGTCGACAACGCCGTCTGCCTTGAACTTGGCTATGCCAACAACGGCGTCGCGGCAGATAACTGCCACGTCGGCCCGATGCACCCGGAACACGACGCTTCGGTCACGCGCCTGCCGCATGACCCGGCCAAGGCGGCCCAGCTGATGGCCGATGCCGGCATGGCAGATTACGAGCACGAGCTGATTTCGATCGACGACGGTTATCGCAAGGACACCACCGACGCCGTGGCAGCCCAGCTGCGCGACGCCGGCATCAAGGTCAAGCGGACCGTCCTGCCCGGCTCGACCTTCTGGAACGACTGGGTGAAATACCCGTTCTCGTCGACCAACTGGAACCACCGGCCGCTGGGTACGCAGGTTCTGGGCCTTGCCTATCGTTCGGGCGAAGCATGGAATGAATTTGGCTGGGCAAACGCCGAATTCGACGCCCTGCTGGCCGAGGCGAACTCGATCGCCGACGCGGACAAGCGCCGCGAGGTCATGGCCAAGATCCAGTCCATCGTGATCGAGGAAGGCGTGACCATTCAGCCTTATTGGCGGTCGATCATGCGCCACCACAACGAAAACCTTGTGGGTGTGGATATGCATATCGCCTATCTGCCGCAAATCTACAAATGGGGCATCTCAGCCTGACCGGCTGATCGCTCTGGGGCCGCGCACACAAAAGCGCGGCCCTTTTTCGCCTTGGCTCCGCGCGAAAACCTGCGGGCCGCAAGCTATCAGCAAGTGTGACCGGCCAGAACCGGTCCCCAGCCACCAACGGGGGCATTTCATGGGTCTTTTCATCCTCAGGCGACTAGGGGTCATGCTACTGACCGCCTTCTGCCTGACCTTCATCGTCTTCGTGATGACGAACCTCTATCCAAATCTGGAAAAGCTCGCGAAGTCCGAGGGCAATTTCAGGATGACGGATATCGAGGTCGCCACCTGGCTGTCCAACAACGGCTATCGTTCGCCGCTGGACGAACAGATGCTGGCGGACTTCCGGTCGGGCAAGATCACGCTCGAGGAAGCCTCGGCACAGGTCAATACCGGCTTTGACGTCCGGATCTTCGGCAACTACGCCGAATGGCTGGGCCTTGCGCCGGGCTGGACGGGCGAAGACCGTGACGGCAACCCGCGCGGTCGCTGCATCCTGCCCGGTGCCGATCCGGCAGAGGCCCCGAAATACTGTGGCATCCTGCAAGGGCACTGGGGCTGGTCGACCGTGGCCAAGGCCCCCGTGACCGAGGCGCTTGGCACCCGGATGGGCAACACCGGGTTCCTGATGCTCTGCGTGCTGCTGCTGATGGTGCCGTCGGCGCTGATCGTCGGCGTTCTGGCCGGGATGCGCGAAGGATCGGGGCTCGACCGTTCGCTGTCGACCTTTTCGATCACCACCACCGCCACGCCGGAATACGTCTCGGGCGTGATCTTCATCGCGCTGCTCGCCTCGTCACGCAACGGCCTTGGCCCCATCCTGAACGACTGGGGCTGGATCGAGGGCAAGACGATCTTCAAGGGCACGGCCACCAGCGCCATGGAGAACCCGACCTTCGAGAACTTCTTTTTGCCGGTGCTGACCATCGCGCTGTACGGTATGGGCTATATCGCCCGCATGACGCGGGCCTCGATGGCCGAAGTCATGACGGCACAATACATCCGCACGGCGCGCCTGAAAGGCGTCAGCTTTGGCAACATCGTGATGAAGCACGCGCTGCGCAACGCGCTGATCGCCCCTTTTACCGTGATCATGTTGCAGTTCCCATGGCTGCTGAACGGCGTCGTGATCGTCGAGACCTTGTTCCAGTACAAAGGAGTTGGCTGGGAACTCGTCCGCGCTGCGGGCAACAACGACATCGAGATGCTGCTGGCGATCTCGGTTGTCTCCGTCTTTGTGGTTCTGGTGACCCAGCTGATCTCTGATATCGGCTATGTCTACCTGAACCCGCGCATCAGTGTAACCTAAGGAGGCCGTGATGGATCCCTTGACCTGGACCGGCGGCCTTGGAACCGTCCTGAACCCGATCCTGACTATTCTCGTGCCCGTCTTTGCGGTGGCGCTGGTGGCCAAGATCATTCTGTCCCTTTTCGAACCCGATACGGGAATCCAGACCAACCCGGATGGCACGATCATGGCCACCGGGGGCGTTTGGGGGCTTTCTGCGAAACTGGTAAACTGGCTGGGGCTGGCCGTACTGGCCCTTGTGCTGGCCTATGTCATTGGCGGTGTCCTGATGGGCACCGGCGCTGGCATCGTCGGCGGAATCAGTCAGCAATTGACCCCTGTCTGGATCGCGCTTGTCGTCACCTTCACCGTGTCGATCATCTACAAACGCAAGCTGGGCCTCTACGGCAAGCTGTTTGATTCGATGATCGGGATGATCGGCTTTGGCCTTGTGATGTTCTGGGTCTACACGGCGGTTTTCTACGGCGCTTTTGACCTGATCGCGACGCATGACCCGCTGAGCCAGGTGTCCGGCATGAAGAACAAGGTGCCCGGCACGCCGATGCGCGGTGCCGAAGACGGCCAATTCCAGTGGTATCTGCTGGGCGGTGACAACCTGGCCCGTGACGTCTTTAGCCGCGTTGTCGCCGGGTCGACCATCGTCATCGCCATTGCGCCGCTGGCCACGCTCTTTGCCTTCATGGTGGGGATCACGCTTGGCCTGCCCGCCGGTTACTATGGCGGTCGTCTGGACACCGCGTTGAGCTTTGTCGCCAACCTGATCCTCGCTTTCCCGGTCATCCTGCTCTTCTACCTGCTGGTGACGCCGGAAATCGTGGCCACGGGCCTGCCGCAATACATGGCGGTGGTGCTGTTCCTCTTCCCGCTGATCTTCGCGGGCGTGCTGATCCATTCGCGTTACCGGACGCAGCCGTCCAAGGACTATGTCTACCTCGCGATCGTTCTTGTCCCGCTGTTCCTGATCTACATGTCGCTGGTCAACAACCCGGACCCGACAGCTTCCAAGATCACCTTCTGGCCGCTCGATTTCTTCGACGTGCCGGGCGGTGTCCTGGTGGTCTTTGTCTCGGTGGTCTTCGTCAACTCGCCCACGGTGTTCCGCATCGTGCGGGGCCTGACCATGGACATCAAGACCCGCGACTACGTGGCGGCGGCACAGACACGCGGCGAACGTCCCTGGTACATCATGCTGTGGGAGATCCTGCCCAACGCGCGCGGGCCGCTGATCGTCGATTTCTGCCTGCGCATCGGCTATACGACGATCCTTCTGGGCACCCTTGGCTTCTTTGGCCTTGGCCTGCCGCCGGAATCGCCGGACTGGGGGTCGACGATCAACGAGGGGCGCAAGCTGCTCTCGATCTACCTGCACCCTGCCCTGCCGCCCGCGCTGTCGCTGTTGAGCCTTGTTCTGGGTCTGAACCTGCTGGCGGACGGGTTGCGCGAGGAATCCCTGCGGGATTGATAAAAGGACGGTCCGGGGGCGCAGCCCCCGGCGCGCCGGAACCGCGCAAAAACACTGGTAGGCGCCCCTTTGGGGCGACACCTCCGGGATATTTCAGGACAGAAGAAACCTTGAGCGTTTCGCTGTCCCTCCGACAGGGAGACACGACATGAAAGACGACTACGACGGGCCGATCCTTGAGATCGACAACCTCTCGATTTCCTTCTTCACCCGCCTGCGCGAGATCCCCGCCGTCATGGATTTCTCGGTCCGGGTCATGCCGGGCGAGGCCGTGGGGCTTGTGGGGGAATCCGGCTGCGGCAAATCCACCGTGGCGCTTGGGGTCATGCAGGACCTTGGCAAGAACGGCCGCATCGTCGGCGGCTCGATCAAGTTCAAGGGCCGCAACCTTAACGAGATGAGCCAGGAAGAGTTGCGCGACATCCGCGGGTCCGAGATCGCCATGATCTATCAAGAGCCCATGGCCTCGCTTAACCCTGCGATGAAGATCGCCAAGCAGCTGATGGAAGTGCCCATGATCCATAAGGGCCTTTCCGAGAAAGAGGCCTATGATCGCGCGCTACAGGTGGTCACGGATGTGAAACTGCCGGACCCCAAGCGGATCCTCGACAGTTATCCGCACCAGCTGTCCGGCGGCCAGCAACAGCGTATCGTGATCGCCATGGCGCTGATGGCGGAACCTGCGTTGTTGATCCTTGACGAACCGACCACGGCGTTGGACGTGACGGTCGAGGCGGCGGTTGTCGAACTGGTCAAGGAACTGGGCAAGAAGTACGGCACATCGATGCTGTTCATCTCGCACAACCTTGGTCTGGTGCTGGAAACCTGCGACCGGATCTGCGTGATGTATTCGGGCGAGGCGGTGGAAACCGGCAGCATCGAAGATGTCTTTGACGAGATGCAGCACCCCTATACGCAGGCGTTGTTCCGGTCGATCCCGCTGCCCGGGGCCGACAAGAACGCCCGCCCGCTGGTGGCGATCCCGGGCAACTTCCCCCTGCCCCATGAACGCCCGCCGGGTTGCAACTTTGGCCCCCGCTGCGACTATTTCGAGGCCGGGCGCTGTGATGCGATAGATCGCATTCCGATGACCAAGATCACCGGCAACGACCGGCATAATTCGCGCTGCCTGCGGATCGACGAGATCGACTGGAACGCGCCACCGCAAAACGTCCGGTCGAACGAGAAATCCGAACCGGGCAAGGTCGTGCTCAAGATGGACAACCTCAAGAAATACTACGAGGTAGCCGCCAACGCGCTGTTCGGCAGTTCCGGCGAAAAGAAGGTGGTCAAAGCCAACGAAACCCTCAGCTTCGAGGCTCGGGAATCCGAAACGCTGGCCATCGTGGGCGAATCCGGTTGTGGCAAGTCGACATTCGCCAAGGTGCTGATGGGGTTGGAAACGGCCACTGACGGGCAGATCCTTCTGGACAACCGCAACATCGAAAGCACGCCCATCGAAAAGCGTGACACGCAAACCGTGGCCGACGTGCAGATGGTGTTCCAGAACCCGTTTGACACGCTGAACCCTTCGATGACCGTGGGGCGGCAGATCATGCGCGCGCTGGAAATCTTTGAACACGGGAACTCGGACGACGAACGCCGCGAAGAGATGCTGCGCCTGCTGGACCTGGTGAAACTGCCGCGTGCCTTTGCCGAACGGATGCCGCGCCAGTTGTCCGGCGGGCAGAAACAGCGCGTGGGCATCGCGCGGGCCTTTGCGGGCGGCGCGCGGATCGTGGTGGCGGATGAACCGGTCTCGGCGCTGGACGTATCGGTGCAGGCGGCGGTGACCGATCTGCTGATGGAAATCCAGCGCGAGCAAAAGACCACGCTGCTGTTCATCAGCCACGACCTGTCCATCGTGCGCTATCTCAGCGACCGTGTCATGGTGATGTACCTTGGCCACGTGGTCGAACTGGGCACGACGGATCAGGTCTTTGCCCCGCCCTATCACCCCTACACCGAGGCGCTGCTATCGGCTGTGCCCATCGCGGACACGCATGTGGAAAAGAAACACATCGTGCTGGAAGGCGACATTCCTTCGGCGATGAATCCGCCGTCGGGTTGCCCGTTCCAGACGCGGTGCCGCTGGAAGGAACGGGTTGCCGGTGGATTGTGTGACAAGGAGGTGCCGCCGGTGCGGATCATGGCAGACGGCCACCAGATCAAGTGCCACCTGTCCGAGGACGAGTTCGCCAGTATGGAACCCGTCATCAAGATCGCCGCCGAGTAGGTGCGAAAATGGCCCGGGCAGCGGATGCCTGGGCCATTTTTCCGGTCACTGCAACAAATGCGCTGTCGCCGCTTCTCCGCCATCGCGGGTCTTGCGGATGTAATATGGCGAGATCGTCGAATATTCGAGGATTTCACGCTGCGCCTTGATGGTCAGCGGCTTGTCGAACCGGAAATCGACCACGGTTTCATGGATGCTGCTGCAGGCGACGCCAAGCTCCAGCTCTTCGACCTGAATTCGTGCCTGTCCGCCACGCAAATCGGACAAGACCTCATCAAAGGCGGGCGCATTGAGCGGATGAAAGCGGCACCCGCCTTTGCCAAGGGTGACGATCAGCCCATCCAGAACCCGGTCATTGATCCACAGATCCGCCGGAATCCGGCAGGCCTTGCGATTGTACAGCAGGGCCATGATCCAGCGATAGCCGGTGTCGATCAGCACCAGAACCGAGATGAACCCGACCATGGCGATCACCACTGCGCCTGCGGCAAAGAGCTTGTCTTCTTGCGCGCGTTTTTCCAGTTCCGACCAGGAAGATCCTTTTTCAACAAAGAACCCGCCGTCACGCCCGCTTTGAAGCCGTTGAAAGACGGATTTACCGCTGTCGACACAGGCCAGTCTGCTTTGCTGGTCGAGATCGCGCAACAGGGAGGCAAGCCGCGCCGGGTTGTAATCCGCCCCGTTTGCAAGACGCTCTGCCTCGGCCAGTAGGTCGACCGCGATGGCCACAACGCTGTCGATGCCCGCCCCGCTCAACGCGCGAATGATGGCGGTTTCAGAAACGGATTCCATCTGCGCGGCCAGGCGGTTGACCATTGCCGGCGGCAATACGGTCGCGTCACGCGGCAGCGCCGCCAGCGTCCGTGCAACGCCCATGAGATCCGGAGGCACCTGACAGCTTTGTGCGGCCACCGGTGCCGCGCCCCACAGATACAGCCCCCCCGCCATCAGCCAACCGGTGCACAGGATGCACCGAATCCAACAGAGCAAATGACCAACCATCCCGCCGATCCGCCTTTCCTAGCGATTTCCCGGAACAGTCTGACAGCAAAGGCATAACCAAGGTTTAAGCCGGATCGGAACTCCGGCTTAACCGCCCATGATCTTTTTCACGTAATTGCGTGTCTCACGGTATGGCGGCACGCCGCCATGTTTCAGCACAGCCCCCGGCCCGGCGTTATAGGCGGCAAGAGCCAGCCGCCAGCTTCCGAACTTCTGATACTGCTGCTTGAGATAGCGCGCGCCACCATCGAGGTTTTGACGCGGATCATGCGGATCAACCCCCAACAAACGCGCCGTATCCGGCATCAACTGTGCCAGCCCGATCGCCCCTTTGTGGGACTTGGCCTTGGGGTTGAACCGCGATTCCTGATTCACAAGGCGCAGGAACAGGTCCTCAGGAATGCCATGTTTGCGGGCGGCGACCCGCGCCATTTCGGCATATTCACCATTATAGCCGCCTCGGTAGACGGGAAGCGCACCATCGGTGGCCGGGCCCCATTTGGTCGGTGTCACCACCTTGGGCGGTTGCAGGCGGATCGAGCTTTTGTATTGCTGGGCCGCCCGGTTATCCAGAACCTTGGTCTGGCTGGAAAAGATATGTGACCGGTTCTTGGTCGACAGAACCTCGGCGGTTGCTGTCCCGGCAACCAGTCCGATGACCAGACAAATTCCGGCCGTGCGAATTCCCCCTCGCACCATAAAACTATCCCCCTGATCAAATCGTCAGGCAGGACTATACGCATTTTGGACATTTTCGCCAGTGCCGCCGGGGCGCACCTTTCGGTTGGTTCCCCGAAAGGTGTAGGGTCGGCGAACACACGCCGATGAGATTCGAAGGGAAAAGACATGGCAGGTTCCGTCAACAAGGTCATTCTGATCGGGAATCTCGGGCGCGACCCCGAGGTGCGGACGTTCCAGAACGGCGGAAAGGTCTGCAACCTGCGGATTGCGACCTCGGAGAACTGGAAGGACCGCAACACCGGCGAACGCCGCGAACGCACCGAATGGCATTCAGTGGCAATTTTCCAGGAAGGGCTGGTGCGGGTCTGTGAACAGTACCTGCGCAAAGGTTCGAAGGTTTACATCGAGGGTCAGCTTCAGACCCGCAAATGGCAGGATCAGAACGGTCAGGACCGGTATTCGACCGAAGTCGTGATCCAGGGCTTTGGCGGGTCGTTGCAGATGTTGGACGGTCGCGAAGGCGGCGGCGGTGGCGGCAGCTACGGCGGCGGTTCGGGCGGCGGCTATGGTGGTGGTGGCGGCGGTGGCGGTTACGATGACCGCGGCGGCTATGACGATCCGGGCTATGGCGGCGGTTCGGGTGGCGGCTCGGGCCCCTCGCGTGCCCCGGCCCGTGACATCGACGACGAAATCCCGTTCTAGGCCACACAACCAGATCAGCATGACAGCCCCCGGCGGTTCCTCCCGCCGGGGGTTTTCTGTCGCAGCGGGCCGTGTTGCGGCTGGCGCGGTCCGGATTGGCCCCCTATCTCTGTGCCAGCACGTTTGTCCGACAGGAGATGTCATGACCTGGACCTTTCGCCTTGGCCACCTTCTGGGGTCCGAACTGCGTGTCCATGCCACCTTTTTCCTGTTGCTGGCATGGGTTGCGGCAGCCGCTTGGGCCGAAAGCGGCCCGGCTGCGGCGCTGGACAATACGCTGTTCGTTCTGGCGCTGTTTGGATGTGTCGTCGCGCATGAATACGGCCACGCCCTGATGGCGCGCCGCTACGGGATCAAGACGCCGGACATCACCCTGCTGCCCATCGGCGGCATGGCGCGGATGGAACGAATGCCGGAAAACCCCGTGCATGAAATCGCCGTCGCGCTTGCCGGCCCTGCAGTAAACGTGTTGATCTGGGCCGGGTTGATTGCCTTTGGCGCTTCGACCGAAATCGAGGCCCTTTCCGACCCGACCAACCCGCAGGACTTCATGGGCCGGCTTGCGGCGGTCAACCTGTTCCTTGCGGTCTTTAACCTGATCCCGGCCTTCCCCATGGACGGAGGGCGGGTCCTGCGAGCGCTCCTGTCCATGAGCACAAATCGTGTGCGCGCCACCCGGATCGCAGCCAGCGCGGGACAGATCGTTGCCTTTCTTTTTGGATTTTTCGGCCTGACCAGCGGCAACCTGATCCTGTTGCTGATCGCCCTGTTTGTCTTTGTCGCCGCCCAGGCCGAGGCCCGCGACGTGGAAAGCCGCGACCTTGCCGACGGATTGCACCTGCGGGATGCGGTGATCACAAGTTTCGAAAGCCTGTCCCCTGCCGATCCGATGCATGTGGCTGGGCAGACCCTCATCCGGACAACCCAGCACGAGTTTCCCGTCCTGCACGAAGACGGGCGGCTGGCCGGTTTCCTCACCCGGCAGGCGCTGTTCAAGGCAATGGCCGAGGGGCTCAATAGCCACCCCGTCGGTGAGGTGATGGAGGACGTGCCGACCCTACCGCTTGCTGCGCCGCTGTCGCAGGCGCTGGACGCCTTGCAACAGGCCCCCGCAGTCGCCGCGACAGATGCCGCGGGACATGTGCTGGGCTACGTCACCTCGGAAAACGTCGGCGAACTGATGGTCTTGCGCAGCCGCCGCTGACAGATCAGCGGTCAGCCAGTTGTTCGGCCAGCAGATCCAGCACCTTGTCGCGTGGCACATCCGCGGTCACGAAAGCCTGCCCGATCCCGCGCGCAAGAATAAAGCGCAGCTGACCGTCCACGACCTTTTTGTCCTGCCCCATGAGGTCCAGCAGCGCCTCGGCCGAGGGGAGATCACCGGGAATATCCTTGAGATCACAGCGCATTCCGCTGTCTTTCAACAGGGCCCGGACGCGGCTGGGATCCTCTTGCGGGCACAGGCCCAGACGTGCGGACAACTCGAAAGCCAGCGCGCAGCCGATCGCAACCCCTTCGCCATGCAGCAACCTGTCGGAATAGCCGGTGGCGGCCTCCAGCGCGTGGCAGAAGGTGTGACCAAGGTTCAACAGCGCCCGGTCGCCCTGTTCGGTCTCGTCCCGCAGGACAATCTCGGCCTTCATCTCGACCGAGCGTTGGACCGCATGGGCCCGCGCGGCACGATCGCCCCCGGCCACCTTGGCGCCATTGGCTTCCAGCCAGTCAAAGAACGCAGCGTCGCCAAGCAGTCCGTATTTGACCACCTCGCCGTAGCCCGCAAGGAAATCGCGCGGGGTCAGCGTGTCCAGCACCCCGATGTCAGCCAGTACCAGCGCAGGCTGGTGAAACGCTCCGATCAGGTTCTTGCCCTGCGGCGCGTTGATGCCCGTCTTGCCACCCACGGAACTGTCGACCTGAGCCAGCAGTGAGGTCGGGATCTGCACAAAGCGCACACCGCGCCGCAGCACCGCCGCGGCAAAGCCCACAAGGTCACCGATCACGCCGCCACCAAGAGCGATCACCACGTCGCGGCGTTCGACTTTTTGTTCCAGCAGCCATTCGACGGTCCGCGTGAAATGCGGCCAGGATTTCGTGCCTTCCCCGGCGGGCAGAGTCAGCGCAACGCAGTCGATGCCTTCGGCGCCCAAGGCCGCCTCAAGCGTCGGCAAATGCGCCGCAGCCACGGTTTCATCGCTGACCACCGCGACGCGGGACCGCCGCAAAAGCGGTGCAATCTCGACCCCGGTGCGCGCCAGCAGCCCCTCGCCGATGCGCACGTCATATTCGCGTCCCGGCAGCGGGACATTCACCGTTTCGATCATTCCAGTCTCTCCAACACGTCCGGGCGCGTTTCGATCAGCACTTGGGTCACGCGGCGGGCCATCTGGTCCAGCGATGTGCCCGGCGTTGACGGCACGGCCACATCGGCCTTGCGATAGACCGGCACCCGCGTTTCATAGAGGCGGGTCAACGTTCCCTTGGGATCGGGCGTACGCAGCAAGGGGCGCGTGTCTTTGTGGCGCACCCGCTCCCACAACAGGTCGATATCCGCGTCCAACCAGATGGATACCCCCATCCGCGAGATCATCTCGCGATTGTCAGCCGACAGAAAAGCCCCGCCCCCTGTCGACAAGACACCGGGTTCGCCTTCCAGCAGGCGTTCGATCACCTGGCTTTCCTTGCGTCGAAAAAAAGGTTCCCCGTCGCGGGCAAAAATCTCGGCGATGCTCATGTTCGCCGCCTCTTCGATCTCGTGATCCGAATCGCGAAACATCACGCCCAGCTGCGCTGCCAGCGTCCGTCCGACCGCTGTCTTGCCTGCACCCATCATGCCCACGAAGACAATTGTCTTGTGCAGGATCAAACCCTTGTGAACCGTGCCCTCGGCCATCCCTTGCCCATCGCTTAACCTGTTGCGTGAATGACGTGATCGCGACAAAAAGGCTAGGTATAAGTTCAAAAAAGACGAGGCAGGGGCGTGTTCACATGGGCCGATTGATCAAATGGCTATTCTATCTGCTGGTGCTGGGGGTGCTGGCGCTGATTGCCTATGCCTATGTCGGCCCCTTCTTCGGTGCCGATTTCAGCCCGCCCCAGTCCGAGCGCCGCGTGCCGGTGCAACTGGAAGACAGCTAGGATGCTGCTTCGCGGCCTGCCTGCCTTACTGACCGTGTGCGCCGGGCTTGGGCTCGGCTTGGCCGCATCGGCGCAGGACGCGCCCGTTGCCAGCAATGTGACCCCGCCAAGGGTCGACTCGGCCCCTTTGGGGGCACCTAATCCGGGCGCGGCTGGCCTGCTGTCACCGGGCACCACCGGTTTGCCGACGACCCTCTGGCAAGGGTCGGACCCGGCCACGCTAGAGGGGTTGATCCGGGCGCTGGAACTACCGGTTCCGGCGCTGCGGGCGCATATGCGGGTCATGATGCTGGCCGAGGCCGATCCGCCCGCCGGTGATCGCAACCTTGCACACCTGACCGCGCGACTGAACTGGCTCGAGGAACAGGGACTGGTCGAAGAGGCGCTGGCCCTTCTGGACATCACCGGCGTCGATGATCCGGATCTGTTTGCCGTCTGGGCGGATCTTGCGCTGTTGCTGGGGCAATCCGCGCCGGTCTGCCGGGCGTTGTCGGCGCAGCCGCGGCTGAGTAACGACCTCTCGTTGCAGGTCTTTTGTTCCGCCCGCGACGGTGATTGGAATCGTGCGGTGTTGATACTGCAAACCGCGCAGACGCTGGGGGACATCCGGGGCCGCCGGGCCGAATTGTTGATAAGGTTCCTTGATCCGGAGCTTGCCGACGACACGCCGCTGCTGCCGCCGGTGCGCCCGACACCGTTGGAATTTCGCCTGTTCGAAGCTCTCGGAGAACCGTTGCCCACGGCCCCGCTGCCGCTTCCCTTCGCGGTGCTTGACCTGAACGGCGACAACGGGTGGCGCGACCAGATCCTTGCCGCCGAGCGACTGGCCCGCGCGGGCAGCCTGCCCGCCAACCGCCTGCTGGGCATCTATACCCTGCGCCGCCCCGCGGCCTCGGGCGGAGTCTGGGACCGGGTCGACGCCTTGCAGGATTTTGAACGCGCGCTGAACCGGGCGGCCCCCGGTGCCGTCGCAGAGGCGCTGCAAAAGGTCTGGCCGCAGATGGCTTCGGGCCGTTTGCTGGTGCCCTTTGCCGAACTCTATGGTGAACGGCTGGCTGGCAGCCGGCTGGACCGTCGCGCCGCCGCAATTGCCCGACGCGCCGCATTCCTGTCACCCGCCTACGAAGCGCTGGCGCTGGAAATGACCGACGACACGCCAGAAACCGTGTTTCTGACCGCCATCGCACGCGGGCTTGCCCCGGCGGAACTGGCGGATCTGCCCCATGCCCAGGCCGTTGCCGCCGGGTTTTCCGGTGCCGCCATGCCTCGCGCGCTGCGCGAGCAACTCGCCGAAGGCAAATTGGGCGAGGTCATTCTGCGCGCCATGGTCCTGTTCAACTCCGGTGCCGCCGGGAACGGTCAGGATCTGACCGATGCCATTGCCGCCTTCCGCAGCCTCGGGTTGGAAGACCTTGCCCGCCGCGCGGCACTGGAACTGGTCATCCTTGACGCCGAAAGGGCACGTCGGTGACGCCTGCGCGCTGGGTGCCCCTGTTCCTCGAGGCGCTGGCCGCCGAACGGGGCGCTGCGGCCAATACGCTGGCGGCCTATGAACGCGATCTTGCCCACGTGCAGGACTGGCTGGACGGCAAGAACCGCGATTTCGCCGATGCGACCCAGGAAGACATCGAATCCTATCTGGTCTTCTGCGATGCGCAGGGCCTGTCGCGGGCAACCCGCGCCCGCCGGTTATCGGCGGTCAAACAACTTTACAGATTTGCCTTCGAAGAAGGCATGCGCGGAGATAATCCAGCCTTGCAGATCTCAGGTCCGGGGCGGGACAAGCGCCTGCCCAAGACCTTGACCGTCGAAGAGGTCGACCGCCTGCTGGAGGCCGCCGAGAACCATGGCCGTACCCCCGACGACCGGAGCCGCAACACCTGCCTGATGCAACTGCTGTATGCCACCGGAATGCGGGTCAGCGAACTGGTCGCTCTGCCGCTGGCTGCTGCTCGCGGTGATCCCCGTATGCTGCTGATCCGCGGCAAGGGCGGCAAGGAACGCATGGTGCCGCTCTCTCCGCCGGCCCGGCTTGCCATGGCCGGATGGCTGGATGCCCGCGAAGCTCAGGAAGACGCGGCGCGCACGGCGGGCAAACCGGCCTCGGCCTTTCTGTTCCCCTCGCGTGGAAAGGCCGGGCACCTGACACGCCATGCCTTTTACATGCTGATCAAGGAACTGGCGGTCGAGGCCGGCGTCTCGCCGGACAAGGTCACACCACATACGCTGCGCCATGCCTTCGCGACGCATCTGCTGGCCAACGGTGCCGACCTGCGGGCGATCCAGACCCTTCTTGGCCATGCCGATGTCGCCACCACCGAAATCTACACACATGTGCTGGAAGAACGGTTGCGCGACCTAGTGCTGGACCATCACCCGCTGGCCAAGGACAACTGACTGCGTCCATAGGTCCGCACCGCCCAAGATGCGCCCCCGCGCCCCTTGATCGTCCACGGTCGCGCCCCCATAACCGGTCCAAACCCAAAGGACTGCCCACATGGACGCCCCGACCGAAACATTCGACGCTGCCTTCTGGATCACCTCCGCCTCGATCCTTGGTCTTATCATGCTCTCGGCCTTTTTCTCGGGGTCGGAAACGGCCCTCACTGCCGCATCCCGCGGCAAACTGCGGGCCGCAACGGACAAGGGATCGCGCGGGGCGGAACGCGCGCTGAAGATCACCGAGGACAATGAACGGCTGATCGGTTCGGTCCTGTTGGGCAACAACCTTGTGAACATCCTTGCCACCTCGCTGGCCACGGCGCTGTTCACCCGTGCCTTTGGCGAAAGCGGCGTTGCGCTGGCGACGCTGTTCATGACACTGCTGGTGCTGATCTTCGCCGAAGTCCTGCCCAAGACCTATGCCATCACCAATCCCGAAACCGCCGCGGCCCGGGTTTCGGGACCGATTGCAGTGATCGTGCGGCTGTTTGCGCCCGTCGTTTCGGCGGTTCGCCTGCTGGTGCGCGGCGTGTTGCGCATCTTTGGGGTGCGGACCGACCCTGACAGCCATATCCTTGCCGTTCGCGAGGAAATCGCCGGTGCCCTGCAACTGGGCCATTCCGAAGGCGTCGTCGAAAAAGAAGACCGCGACCGGATCCTTGGCGCGCTGGACCTGAGCGAACGCACCGTCGAAGAGATCATGCTGCATCGCTCCAAGATCGAGATGATCGATGCGGACGCCCGCCCGCAGGAAATCCTTGAACAATGCCTTGAAAGCAGCCACACCCGCCTGCCCGTTTTCCGCAATGATCCCGAAAACATCATTGGCGTCGTTCACGCCAAGGACCTGTTGCGCGCGATGTATCGGCTGGTGGACGAGGAAAAGCCGATGGCAGGCGTGATACAGGACTTCAAGGTGATCGACATCTGCATGAAGCCCTATTTTGTGCCTGATACCACCTCGCTCGACGACCAGATGCGTCAGTTCCTGCGTCGGCGGACACATTTCGCGCTGGTTGTTGACGAATATGGTGCCTTGCAGGGCCTGATCACGCTTGAGGACATCCTCGAAGAGATCGTCGGCGAGATCACCGATGAATTCGATCCCGACGCCGAACATCCGATCCGCAAGGCCGAGGACGGCCACTATTGGATCGAAGGCGCGATGACGATCCGGGACTTCAACCGGGCCACCGACTGGAACCTGCCCGATGACGAGGCCAATACCGTGGCCGGGCTGGTGATCCATGAGGCGCAGATGATCCCCACCGTGGGTCAGGTCTTTAGCTTTCATGGCTTCCGGTTCGAAGTCATGGCCCGCGAACACAACCGCATCACGCGGTTGAAGGTGCGGCCGCTGCTGTCTGAAACCGCCTGATCGCGGCCGCATTGGCGGCGCTTGATTTGCCTCAAGGCCGGTTTTCGCGGCTTTGCTAGCCTTTTCGTGGCGGTGCGCCCTTGGTGCCCGTCACCGGGAAAGGAGGCAAACATGCGATGCAACCGCATTGCCGCACTGCTGGTCAGCTTCTGCCTTGCCCTGCTGCTCGTTGCACCTGAAGGCCGCGCAGACCCGCCAGGCAGGCTTTGGCAGGCGCAGGGGTTTGACATCAACGACCTGTTGAAAGGCGGCCAAAATCCGCTTCCGCCACAGGACCCTGCCGATCTGATACGTGGCCTTCCGCCTTCGCGCGCGCCCGAGGCAGACGATCCAGTGCAGCCGCCCGCCACCCGTTTTCCTGACACGGTGTTGCTGGGCGAATGGACTGGCCGTGCCCCGCATTGCACCGATCGCCGTATCGCCTTTGTCCGCAGTGACGAGGGCTATCGCGGCCTTGGCAAAAGACTCGATCCAATCGATGGCTTTACCGAGGTTATCCGGCTTGACGCCACCCCGTCTACTGTTCTGGATGATGCTCCGCATCCTGAGGCCCCGGATGCCTTATCCGGCTATGCCCGCGTCTACCCGGCACGGATCACGCGGCAAGACGCCAAGGGCGCGGTGCTGGACATGGTCAAGGACTGGCCGGTCCACCTGATCGTCGCCCACATGCCGGATCGCGCGGGGTTCATACTGCGTTTCGCAGAGCCGATCAGCATCTGCTCGTACCTGCGCGAACCGTTGGAAGGGAGGCAGGATTGATGCGCTCCCCTGATCCCGCCCGCCTGCACGGATTCGTCGCGCTGTGCCTTGCCCTTTGGGTTGCGCTGTCCAACCCGCTTGCAGCACGCGATTTCGACAGTGAAATCGCGGACATCAAGAACAGGATCACATTGGCCGAGCGTGAAATGCGCGACCGGAGCTTTGAGCAAAAGGAAATCGAACGCTTTCAGGCCGCAGCATGGTCAACATGGATTGCCCCGTGGAACCGGAACACCGATGCGATTGCCGCCAAACGCAGGCAGATCGCGCAAGCCATCGGCAGTCAGGATTCACGGATCATGAACGACGAACTGCGGGCGCTGCTGCGCGCGCGCGACCGTTTGCAGAGGCTGGGCGGCCAGACGGTCGACGGCTGCGGATCGACCTGCGGAGACATGTCCGCCCTGATCGACTTCTACAACGGGAACCATCACCGCTGGCAAAAGCTGAAAGGACAGATCGCCGGGCTAGAGATTGAACGCGAACGGCTTTATCGCACGCTTGAGCGGATGAAAAAGGACCAAGCGATCGACGCCGACACGCAGAAAAAGATCCTGCAAGCGCAACTTGCCCGCAAACAGCAGCAACGCGAGGCTTTCGCCAATCTTCTGGCGCAGTCAGACAAGGTGCTGTTGCCAGAGATCGACGGACGCGGCCCTCCTCGTCTGCTGACGGTCGAGGAACTGATCATCGAGATCGGCGCAAGATACTATGCCGATGGCGGCATGGATGACCTCGACAGCGTGGCCTTTGAAAACGCCATCCGCGCGATGGTCCGCGATTACCTGACCCGGTCCGGTGTCCTGCGGGACAACCTCAGGGACTGGGTCGCAATCCTCGACGCGGACATCGGCGCGTTAAGAACGCAGCTTGGCGGCGCGAACGGTGCTACACCCGTCGCAGGGCTTCCAAAAAACTGTCCGCACCGCAATCCCGATCCGACCCGGCAGCAGGACAAACATCGCTTTCCCGCATCAGATCCGGACAACCACCTTGCATGCAGCTATTTCCCCTCGAATCCGGCCAACGGCGAGGCTGGTCTGATCCAGTCGCAGGTGCGGATCGCGGACGGAAAGGAAGTGGGTGTGGCCGCCTATTTCTCATTGGACGGCGGACATCATCTGGCACAAATCCAGACGCCCCGCGCACCAAACGAAAGCGGGGCCCATTGCGAATACTACTCGGCCACCGCCATGCGTAAGGCCGAGTTGTGGGGGCATGACGGATCCGGGATCACGCTGTATTGCAAAGCGGACGGCATCCCTGCGCGCTGTGATGCCTATACCCATGACGGACGCAGCCGCGGGTGCCGCATGGATTGCAGCGACAAATGCGGAGACATGCGGGCCAGGATCGGCTGGCCCGCGATGCCCTGACCGCTCATCCGCGCAGGCGGGCACCTTCGGGATCAAAGGGCGGTTCGGACAGGATCACCGCGCCATGCGGCTGGCCCAGCACCATGACCTCGACCCGGTCTCCGGGGGCCGCCATACCGGCCTTGACGTAACCCAGCGCAAGGCTTTTCCCAAGGGAATAGCCATACCCGCCCGAGGTGACGCGCCCGACGCCCTGCCCGCCACGAAATATCGGCTCGCCCCCGGTGGCATCGGCGGCCGAGGCGCTGACCGCCTCTTCGTCCAGTGCAAGGATCACCAATGTCTCGCGCGCGGGCTTGTCGATCACCTGCAACAGGGCCTCCTTGTTGAGAAAGTCCTTGTCCAGCTTGCACAGGCGCTCAAGCCCCACTTCCTGCGGCCAGTATTCGGGGCTGTATTCGCGGCTCCACGAGCCATAGCCCTTTTCGATCCGCAGGGACATCAGGGCGCGACTGCCCACCGGGCCGATATTCAGATCACGACCCGCGTCCAGCAAGGCTTCGTAAAGCCTTTTCTGGTCCTCTGTGCGGCAATGCAGTTCCCAGCCAAGATCCCCGGTAAACGACACACGCAAGGCGACCACCTCGATGCCCGACACCTCGATCCTCCGCGACCTCATGAACGGGAAATCCTCATTGCTGAGAGAGGCGTTGGTCATGCGCTGGAGCATTTCGCGAGAGCGTGGGCCCGCCACGTTGAAACCGCAGGTCGATTGGGTGAGCGAGGTGAAATGGGTTTCCGCCGGCAAGGCGACCTCGCCAAAGAACCGCGCGTGATAGCGTTCCGCCATGCCTGAGCCGATGACCCAGAATTCATCCTCGGCCAGCCGCGTGACCGTGAAATCCCCCGCGATGCCGCCGCGTTTTCCGATCAGCGGCGTCAGGCAGGACCGGCCCACCTGCCGCGGCATCCGGTTGGCAAAAACCGCGTTCAGCCAATCCTCGGCCCCCGGCCCTTTCACGCTGTATTTGGCAAAGTTGGAAATATCGATGATGCCGCCGGTTTCGCGCAGCATCCGCGCCTCGCGCCCAACGCTTTCCCACCAGCCCTGACGGGTAAAGCCCGGCGTATCCTCGGTCTCTGCGTCGAAATAGGCCGGATGCTCCCAGCCGTAGTTGAGGCCGAATTTCGCGCCCAGTTCCTTTTGCTTCTCGAAAACGGGCCGTGTGCGCACCGGGCGACCGGCCTCGCGCTCTTCCCCCGGAAAATGGATCGAAAAGCGGTGCGCATATTGGTTCATCACCCGCGCCTTGGTGAATTTCTCATCCGCCCAGTCGCCGAAACGCGCCATGTCCCATGGGAACATGTCGTATTGCATCTCACCCTCGATGATCCATTGCGCCACCATCAGGCCCATGCCACCCGATTGCGAGAAACCGGGAATGATGCCGTTGCAGCAGAAATAGCCTTTCAACTCCGGCACCGGTCCCATCAGCACGTTGCTGTCTGGCGACCAGATCATCGGCCCGTTGATGACACGTTTGATGCCCGCGCTGCCCACCACCGGCAAACGGTCGATGGCGCGCATCATGTTGTCTTCGATCCGTTCAAGATCGTCAGCGAACAGTTCATGCGCAAAGTCCAGCGGTGTGCCTTCCTCGGCCCACAGGCGCACGTCCCGTTCATAGGCACCGATCAGCAGGCCCTGCCCCTCCTGACGCAGGTAATATTCGCCGTCCCGGTCCGCGACCGAAGGCAGACGCCGGTCCATGGCGGCGATTTCCGGAATGGTCTCGGTCACGAAATACTGGTGTTCAGTCGGTTGCAGCGGCAGTTTGATCCCGGCCAGCGCCGCCACCTCGCGCCCCCACAGCCCGGCGGCGTTGATGACCCATGGCGTTGCGATGTCGCCCTTGGGCGTGCGGACGATCCAGCTGCCATCGGGTTGCTGTTCGGTCGCTGTTACGGGGGTAAAGCGATGAATCTCCGCCCCTTTCTGACGCGCACCCGCCGCATAGGCCGCCGTCACACCGGACGGGTCGACATTGCCGCCATCGGGTTCGAACATGATGCAGCGAATGCCGGTGAAATCCACCAGCGGATGCAGGCGCTCGGCCTCGTCGCGGGTGATCTCGTAGAAATTCATGCCGTAGAGCTTGGCCTTGGCGGCCTGAAGGCGCAGCTGATGTTCGCGCGCCTCGGTCTGGGCAAGGTAAAGGCTGCCAGATTGGAACACGCCGCAGCTTTGGCCGGTTTCCGCCTCCAGATCCTTGTACAGGTTCATCGTGTAGTGTTGCAGGCGGCTGATATTGGTGCTGTCATGCAGACCGTGAATATTGGCCGCCGCATGCCATGTTGACCCCGACGTCAACTCGTCCCTTTCAAGTAGGACTACATCGCTCCACCCGAGCTTTGTCAGGTGATAGAGGATGGAACATCCGATGACACCGCCTCCGATGACGACGGCCTGGGCTTGGTTTCGCATGGGTCTCTCCGCAAATCTGCGGCTGAATCTGCCCCCGCTTTCCGCGAAAGAAATGCCCGTTTGCGACGCTCGCTGTCGCCTTGTCGCAAACCTTGGAACTCTGTTCGGGGTGAAGTAGCCAATAGAAAATCATTTCTTGCAGCGAGGCTCACCATGAAAACCACCACCCGCGTCGTTGTCATCGGAGGCGGCGTTGTCGGCTGCTCGGTGCTGTATCACCTGACGAAACTGGGCTGGTCCGACGTCATGCTGCTGGAACGCTCTGAACTGACCAGCGGATCGACATGGCACGCGGCGGGCGGTTTCCACACGCTGAACGGCGATACCAACATGGCCGCGCTGCAAGGTTACACGATCCGCCTTTACCGCGAGCTGGAAGAGCTGACCGGCATGTCCTGCGGGTTGCACCACGTCGGCGGCGTGACGCTTGCCGACAATCGCGACCGGTTCGACATGCTGCTCGCCGAGCGGGCCAAGCACCGCTACATGGGCCTTGAGACAGAGATCGTCAGCCCCGAAGAGATCGCCAAGCTGGCGCCGATCGTCAATACCGATGGCATCATCGGCGGGCTCTACGATCCGCTGGACGGGCACCTTGATCCTTCGGGCACCACCCATGCCTATGCCAAGGCCGCCCGCATGGGTGGCGCAGAAATTCATATCCATACCAAGGTATTGGAAACCAACCCTCGCGCAGATGGCACGTGGGACGTTGTGACCGACAAGGGCACGATCCACACGGAACATGTGGTCAACGCTGGTGGACTCTGGGCCCGGGAAGTCGGCGAAATGGCCGGTGTCTACCTGCCGCTGCACCCGATGGAGCACCAATACCTCGTCACCGAGGAAACGCCCGAAATCTACGAGCGCGACAGCGAGCACCCGCATGTGATGGACCCCGCTGGCGAAAGCTATCTGCGGCAAGAGGGCCGTGGCCTTTGCATCGGCTTCTACGAACAGCCCTGCCGCCCTTGGGCCGTGGACGGAACGCCATGGGAGTTCGGCCACGAACTCTTGCCAGATGACTTTGACAAGATCGAACACAGCATTGAATTTGCGTACAAACGCTTTCCCGTGCTGGAGCGCGCCGGGGTGAAATCCGTGATCCACGGGCCGTTCACCTTTGCCCCTGACGGCAATCCGCTTGTGGGGCCGATCCCGGGGTTGCGCGGCTATTGGTCGGCCTGCGGCGTCATGGCCGGGTTCAGTCAGGGCGGCGGCGTCGGCCTGATGCTGGCGCAATGGATGGTCGAGGGCGAATGCGAGCGCGACACCGCCGCCATGGACGTCGCCCGATTTGGTGACTGGATCTCGCCCGGCTATACCCTGCCCAAGGTCATCGAGAACTACCAGAAACGCTTTTCCGTCAGCTATCCGAACGAGGAATTGCCCGCCGCCCGCCCGAACCGCACGACCCCGATGTATGACATCTTTGACGGCATGGGCGCGGTCTGGGGCGCGCAATACGGGCTGGAGGTGGTCAACTATTTCGCCGCCGAGGGTGAGCCAAGATATGAGACCCCGTCCTTTCGCCGCTCGAACGCATGGGAGGCCACCGCGCGCGAGGTCCGCGCCGTGCGCGAGGCCGCCGGCATCAACGAGGTTCATAACTTCGGCAAATACCGTGTCACCGGGGCAAAGGCCCGCGACTGGCTGAACCGGATCATGGCCGGGCGCATCCCGAAACCCGGACGGCTTTCCCTGACGCCGATGCTGTCACCGGCCGGCAAGATCATCGGTGACTTTACCGTCAGTTGCCTCGACGAACAGACGTTCCAGTTGACGGCGTCTTATGGCGCGCAGGCCTATCACATGCGCTGGTTCCTTCAACATCAAGAAGGCGGCGTAAGTATCGAGAATATCAGTGATAAACTGAACGGATTTCAGATCGCTGGTCCGCGCGCCCGGGACATTCTGCAAGCCTGCACACGGTCGGATGTGTCCCGGATGCGCTTTATGGACGTGCGCCCCATGGTGATCGGGATGACCGACTGTCTGGTACAACGCGTGTCCTACACCGGGGATCTGGGATTTGAGATCTACTGCGATCCGATGGCGCAGCGGCAATTGTGGCAGACGCTTTGGACGGCGGGGGAACCCTTGGGGATGAAACCCTTTGGTATGCGCGCCATGATGAGCTTGCGGCTGGACAAGTTCTTTGGCTCTTGGGGGCGCGAGTTTTCGCCCGATTACACCTGCGCCGAAACCGGGCTGGACCGGTTCATTCACTGGGACAAGGGAGAATTCATCGGATGTGCAGCCGCAGAAAACGAACGCGCCACTCCGCCAGAGCGCATTCTTGCCGTCTTTGAGGTAGAGGCCGGGGATACGGATGTGAACGCCTACGAACCGGTTTGGATCGATGGCACCGTACAGGGGTTCTGCACCTCTGGCGGCTATTCCCACTTTGCCGGAAAATCCATCGCCATGGCTTTGATTCCGCGAGAAAAAGCCGTCCCGGGATTGTCTGCCGAGATCGAAATCCTGGGACAGATGAGACCCGCCCGTCTGTTGCAAGACGTGTTGTTCGATGCGGATGGCGCCCGCATGCGCGGCTGATGCTGCGACAGCAATGACGCACCGCAGCATATTGCGATGACACGGGCGCGTGACACAAAAAGTTGCGCGCCTGACACAAGAGACGCCACATTCTTGCTCAACCTGTGTTAGTCTCTGCCTCATGCTGGATATTTCGATTCTCATTCCCGCCGCGGGCGCGTCTTCGCGGATGCGCGGACGCGACAAGCTGACAGAGGATGTGGAGGGCCTGCCGCTGTTGCGTCGTCAGGCACTGCGCGCCATCGACACGGGCGCCCATGTGGCCGTGACCCTTCCTGAATGGGACCATCCCCGCGCCGCCGCGCTGGAAGGCTTGCCGGTACAGGTGATCGAGGTGCCGGACTCTGACCTTGGCATGTCGGCGTCGATCCGTCGGGGTGTGGGCCTGATGCCGCGGGGGATCAAGGCGATGGTGATCCTGCCTGCCGATATGCCTGAAATAGAAAGCGAGGATATATTGAAGCTTATCAATGGCTTCCAATCCCTTCCTTTCCCAATGCTTCAACAAGCCACGGCCGAGGACGGCACGCCGGGCCATCCGGTCCTGTTCCCGGCAGATTGCTTTATGGCGCTGCAAACGCTTACCGGCGACAAGGGCGCGCGTGACGTCCTGCGCGCCAATGCGCATCGCACTCGGCAAATCCCGCTGGAAGGACAGCGCGCCCTGACGGATCTGGACACTCCGGAAGCGTGGAAAGCGTGGCGCGCATCCCAAGGCGACATCTGCGCCGCAGAATGAAAAAAAACCTGCGCGCCTGCGATTTAGTGGGCCCGCAGATGTTTCCTGAGCACGCGGCGCACCGCATCCCCCACAAATTCGCGTTTTGACCAGACCTCACAGACATTGGCGGCCTGTGCCTTGGCGTACATGAAGGGCGAAGGAAAATCGCTGACGATAACGACAGGCACGGCCTTCAACGCCTTGTTGTCTTTCATCTCGGCCAGGAAATCGACGCCCATCCCGTCGGGCAAAGCATTGTCGAGGAACAGGATCGATACATCGCCCGCAGCCAGACGTTGACGCGCCTCTGTCAGGTTGCGCGCGATCGCCAGAGGCACATCCGGACAGTGTTTTGCCATGACACGGCGCATCATGCGCCGGTCAAATTCCAAATCGTCGACGATCAAACAAACCTGTTCCTGACCCATCCCACGGCCGCCTTTCTGATAGCCTCGGGCGGATCTTGACCGAAGAGGTTTTCCAACTCCTGAAATCTACAATTGGACTCGTTCGAATTGCGCGGACCTGCCCAAAACTCAAGAGACGGGACAGCCAAGGCTGCCCCGTCTCAGTGGTATCCGTTCCGGGCGCGAGGGTCGTCGTGCGCCGGAACGGGGCTGCATATTCCGTTCCGGCGAGCCTTTTACTGCGTCAGCAGCGCCGCCTCATGTTTCTTGAGCGAGCGGCGGGCCGATGCATAGGCCTTGAGCCCCTCGGCATGTTCCAGTTCCGGGAACAGTTCGAGGATTTCCTGACGCTGAGCGTTGCCGATGCCCTTGAGGCTGTAATCGCCCGGCTGGAAGCTTTCGGTCCACGCGCCGTTCGACAGGATGACCTCGTGGCTGTCGAACATCACGTGGATGTAGGCGACGCCATTGGCCTCGACCTCGTCCACGCCGTCCAACCCGGTCAGGTGCTTGGCTGCCACCAGAACCTCACGCTCTTCGAAATAGAGCGCCGTCTTGTCGTTGGCGACAAGCACGCGGTGGTTGGGCGACACCAGCATATCATGCTCGGGCAGGTTGTTCCCCAGCGCCCCTTTCTGGATCAGGATCGGCTTGAAGTGCGGCTTGCGGGCCAGGTCAAAGCCGGTCAGGTCCTTGCGGCCCACCCACTTGATTTCCTGGATGCCGTTGTCGCGGGTGATGACCCGGTCACCGACCTTCAGGTCTTCGACCAGACGCTCGCCCTCGGGTGTGGCGATCAGCGTGCCGGGGGTAAAGCAGGGCACGATTTCCTCGATCTCGAAGAAGTCCATCGTGCCGATGACATTGCCCTGACCGTCGAGATATTCGATCGTGCCGTCCAGACCGTTGCCGTTGCTGTCGACCGTTTCGTTGACGATACGCCAGTCGACATCCTTGGCGCCGACACCGGACAGATCGAGGATGTCATAGTCCTGATTCGGCGGATCCTCGGGGTTGACCTGATCGACGAAGCCGCCCGAGCCACCGTCCACGGTATCGCCGATGCCGTCCGCCGCGCTGTCCACGATAATCACGTCACGGTCGGAACCGCCCATGATGCTGTCGTCTCCGGCGCCGCCGTTCAGCGTGTCATTGCCCTGACCACCGACCAGCGTGTCGTTGTCGCCGCCACCGGTCAGCAGGTCTTCGTCGATGCCACCGTCAAGATAGTCATCGCCCGAACCGCCTTGCAGCGTGTCGTCATCGTCGCCGCCGATCAGCGTGTCGTTGCCGAGGAAGCCCTGCAACAGGTCACGGTCGTTCTCGGTGTTGACGTCGACGTCGTCGGTCATTTCCAGCGAAGCGATGTTCGAACCGTCGATATAGTCATTGCCCTGACCGCCATCCAGCGTGTCCGACCCGTGCGAGCCAATCAACGAGTCGTCGCCCTGACCACCCATGATGAGGTCATCGTCAATACCGCCGTCGAGCGTATCGTTCTCGCCGCCGCCGTCGATCGTATCGGCATCATCCCCGGTGGCGATATAGTCATTGCCCCGGTTGCCCTGGACCGAGTCACGCCCGTCGTTCTGGTTGGGATCGGCGGTAAAGCCCAGATCCGCAAGCGGTGTTCCCGGTGCAAAGGCCGGATCGTCGCCCTCGTAGTCCGAGAACGTATCGGTGCCGGCGATGATCGTGTCATCGCCCTGCCCGCCAAGGATCGTATCGGCGCCCTGAATATCGAAGAGCGAGTCATTGCCGCCGCCCAGTTCGACATAGTCATCGTCGATGCCCGGGTTCACGGTATCGTCGCCGCCGTTGGCAATGATCGTGTCCGCATCATCCCCGGTCTCGATCAGTTCGGCGGTCCCGTCGCCCACGATATTGTCCAGATCATCCGTGGGATCGGGATCTTCATCCAGTCCGTTCAGCGGATCCAGCAGTTGGTCGCCGGGTGCCACCGGGAACACATCGGTGTCGATCCGCGGCGGCGCATCTTCCGAGATTGTCACCGTCACAACGCCAGTGTCGCCCGCGCCACCCGGATCGCGCACTTCATAGGTGAAGGTATCGGTGCCGGTAAAGCCCGCGTCGGGCGTATAGGTCACGGTGCCGTCGCTGTTGAGCGTCGCGGTGCCATTGGCCGGCTGGGTGATGCTGTCGACCACCAGCAGCGAGTCATCGCCATCGGGATCAACGTCATTGGCCAGCGGCGTGATGATGACCGCGGTGTCTTCGTCGGTTTCGGCCGAGTCGTCAAAAGCCACCGGCGGCACGTTCTCGGGGTCGGTCACGTAGAAGGTGATCGTGGCGGTGTCGGTGCCGCCATTGCCGTCCGAGATTGTATAATCGACGGTATCGGTGCCGATGAACCCCGGATCGGGCGTATAGGTCACGGTGCCATTGCCATTGTCCACCAGCGAGCCGTTGCTGGGGGGCGTCACACCGGTGATCGTCAGCAGGTCACCGTTCGGGTCGCTGTCATTGGTCAGCGGCGTGACGGTCACCGGCGTGCCCACGGTGGTGGTTGCACTGTCGTCAGCGGCGTCCGGATCATCGTTTTCGTCGGTCACATCGACGGTCGAAAACTCGATGTCCGAGATGGTCACACCCTGTTGGCTGACCGCGCCGTTGGCATATTCGATCTGGATGCTGGCCACCGGGCCGGTGATCTCGACCAGCACAGAAACCGCGCCGTCTTCGAAGCCGGATTCAATGCCACCGGTCAGGTCGCCGCCGGTGTTCGTGATCGCCGATCCCAGCGACAGCGTCACCGGAACCTCGGTGCCGTCAGGACCAAATGCGGTCACATTGACGATATCCTCGAACCCGGCGCCGCTTTCGAAAAGGTCGCCACCCGCGCCGACGTCGATGTCGTTGATGCGGAACGAAACATTCTGCGCCGCGTCGGTGTAGAGGTCGGTGTTGGTCGCGCGGAAATCCAGAACCGTGCTGGAGGTGTCACCGGCGGCCGGGCCACCTTCGCCAAAGAGCTTGAGGAAGGACTGGTTCGAAAAGGTCTCGCCCGGGGCAACAAATCCCGGCGCGTTGAAAGTAAAGGCCGAGCCGCCCGCGCTCAGGGCATCGAAGGAAATATCGACGGCAACGCCGCCCGCGTCGACGGTTGCGGAAACCCCGCCATCAGCATCCGTGAGGTTGGTCCCAAACGGACCAAGCGAACCCCATTCCAAGACCAAATCAGCCATTTTATTCGACCCTCATAACAATCCAAACGAGGGCCAGGCCCCTCGCGCCAATGCGCTTTTGCGCTGACAATGCGCACGGCACTGCCCGTTTCCTCGCGTGCTCGCCATGCCTGTTTTGTTGCGAAGTGATCGCGCGCCTCTTGCCCACGTCTTGACGTGAACGAAGATGCCTTTGCGGCACGGACGGATTCTCCATCCTCGCTTCACTTCGCATCAATGGATGCGAGCGGTTCAGCGGCCGCCCCCGTGGCCAGCAGTCTTCACCCCCCAGTTGGGCTTGGATAAAATTAATACTTTGCCCACCGCGTTCCGAGAAGGAGAAAATGGCAGACTCGGGATCAACGAGGGCGGGAATTGGACAGGTTTAGGCATATTCGCCCTGAATTTGCCTCAGATTGTCGAAAGAACTTTTCGCTTTTCGGAAACGAATGACCCCCAAATCTGGTGGAAATCTAATATGTTTGCGCCATATTTCGCAAAATTCCGGAAATCGGCTGGCAAATTGTTCCGATTACGGCAACAATAGATTTTCTACCGGATGGGTCGGATCCGCCGCCACATGGCCGCCACAATCTCTTTGCCACTGTCGCGCTTGGCGCATCAATCTCGCAACCCGCGCGGTATTGGAGAACCCCGCCGCCGGTCCCCTCTGCACGGAATGCGAATCATTCGAAACAAATCGCCGGTTTCGCAGGCTGTGGCGCGCCCCGGCGGTCGCGTCACAGCAATTTTGCGAAATTGCCTTAGTTTGGCACCGCTGGACCCATAGGCTTTGCCCATGCCCTACGCCAATCTGCCGCCCTCTGCTTTCTGGAAACCCTGCCGCGAGGCAGAGGATTTCCTGTTGGACCGGCTTTATGCCCCCAAGTTCGCCTTGCGTCCCGGAATGCGCATTGCCACGGCGGGCAGTTGTTTCGCCCAGAACATCGCGACCTATGTCCGCGCCTCGGCGCTGGAGCTGGTCGACGCTGAGCCCGCCCCGCCGCTGATGCCGGTCGAGGTCGCGCGGCGGCATGGCTATGGCCTGTTCTCTGCCCGGTACGGCAACGTCTATACCGCGCGCCAGTTGCGGCAATTGCTGGAAGACGCCGAAGATGCCAGCCTGCACGAAGAGGCTCTCTGGCGGCGTGGCGATGCATGGATCGACGGGCTGCGCCCCAATGTCGAACCCGAAGGCTTTGCCACCGAACTGGAGCTTTGCGCCTTTCGCCGCGATCACCTCCGCCGCGTACGGGCCATGTTCGATCGGACGGATGTCTTTGTCTTTACTCTGGGCCTGACCGAATGTTGGGCCGACCGCGACACCGGACTGGTCTTCCCGACCGCTCCCGGCGTGGTTGGCGGGGAGTTCGACCCCAAGCGACACGTCTTCGTCAACCAAGGCTTTGCCGAAGTCCACGAGGATCTGACAGAGGCGATCGCGCGGTTGCGGTCATGGGTTCCCGATATTCGGATCCTCTTGACCGTGTCCCCCGTGCCTTTGACCGCCACAGCCAGCGGCGATCACGTTCTGGCCGCAACGACCTATTCGAAATCCGTGTTACGCGCAGCGGCCGGCGAGGTCGCCGCACTGGACGAGGGGATGGACTATGTCCCCTCCTATGAAATCATCACCGGGACACCCTTCGCCAGCCGGTTTTACAACGACAACCTTCGCACCGTGACGCCCGAGGGCGTGGCCACGGTCATGTCGGTCTTTTTCGGCGCGCATCCGGAACTGGGCGGCGTGCCGCGGCCTCAGATCCAAAAAACGGCCGCCGCCCCGGCCGCAGCTTCGGAGCGCACAGATGAAATCTGCGAAGAAGCACTGCTGGAAGCCTTTGCCCCGCCGGAGCGTCTGTGATGAAGCTCTGCCTGATCGGGGACTCCCACGCCGCCATGCTGATCGCCGCGCACCGGCAGGATCCGCGCGGCGAAACCCTGACCGTCTTTGCAAAACCCGGACTTGCGGCATCGGAGGTCGCAATGGACGGACAGGTTCTGCGGGCCTCGACCGATGCCTTCCGCGACAGGCTGCGCCCCCTTGGCACCGCGGACAGTCTTGATCTTGGCACCTTTGACGCTGTGATCCTGGCCGGATTGGTGCCCTCGGCCTTTGCCGCGGTACGCCTGCAACAGGATCACCATGTGTCTGGCTGGCCGTCGGGGGCCAAGGCGTTGTCCCGGGCCCTTTCCGGCGACACCCTGCCAAAAGCCCGACCGCTTCTGACCCGTGCCGCTTACCGCGCGGCCCTGTCGGCCCTGACCGGGGCCTCGCTGGCCGCATTGATCGCCCGCGCCGCGCCTGGCCCGGTCTGGGTGGTGCCACAGCCCTACCCGTCAGACGCGCTTTTGCAGGATGACGGCAAGTACCCGGTCTTTCGCAGGGTGGTCCGCAATGGCGACGGAGACGCGCTGTCGCAGGATCTGAACGCCGCCCACAAGGGCTGTTTCGGGACCATCGGCAACGCGCGTCTTGTCACGCAACCTTCCACGACGCTGGCACAGGGCTGTCTGACACAGGCCGAGTTCATGCGCGGCGGTCCCCGACTGGCCGAGGGCGGTCAGCAACAGGCAGACGACGTGCTGCACGGCAACGCCAAGCTTGGCGCACTGCTCTTGGCGGCGATCCGCCATGACATGGGCTGATCGCTTCAAACCGGTTCAAATCGTTAAGGTTTTCCTCAGACCTTCAAAGGCTGCGTTAACAGTCGCTTGCCAGTCTCTCGCGCGGGGGTGACTGGAGGTGAGCAGTGGGTACGCCCATCATTGTATTGGCTGGGCAAAGCAATGCTGGTCGCATTGCGGGCGAGGTCATTGACGCGCTGGACGAAACTTATGGTCCGGGCAACTACGTGCTGGTGCGCGTCTATTCCTCGGGAGCGCCGCTGACCAGCGCGCGTGATGGCAAGACCGATTGGGAAACGCCCGGCGAAATGCGCACATTGATCGTCGAGGAAACCGTCGCCGCATTGGAGGCGACGCCGGACGGCTATGTGGCTGGTGTGATCTGGGTCCAAGGCGAAGGCGACACCGACAGATCCGGCACGCCTGCCGACTATGCGCCGGATTTCCACGACCTGATGACCGAATTCCGCCACTCCGTGGCCGCGGCGCTTGGCAATCGGGACACCGGCGTGGAAACCGCGCCCATCGTGATTTCGGGCCTGTCCGATCATGCCCCCGCCGCCTCTGAGCGCCAGCACTGGGACGCCATACAGGCGGAGCTGATCGCGCTTGGGGCGAACACCGCCGGAATCGTGACGGTACAGCCCGACCCCGTGCTTGTGGCCGCGGGGCTGACCCCGGCACAGATGTTCGCCGATGGGCTGCATTATTCCGACGCCGCCAGCATTGCCTTGGCAAACAGCCTCGTCGCCGCATTGGCAGAGATGCAGGATCAAGGCACGGACGGCGCAGAGACGCTGGTGGGGACCGACGGGGACGACATCTTTGTCGTCGACCACGCAGGCGACGTCATCGTCGAAGAGGATGGCGCGGGCACCGACCTTGTGCGTGCATCCGTCGATTTCGAGTTGCGGGATTTCGGGCACAGCCTTGAAAACCTGACCCTGACCGGGAGCGCCGACCTGCGCGGTACGGGCAATGGTGGCGACAACGTGCTAACCGGGAACAGCGGCGACAACGCGCTGAACGGTGCATGGGGCAATGACCTGATCTATGGCATGGCCGGCGATGACACGCTTCAGGACACCAAGGGGGTGGACACCCTGATCGGCGGCACCGGCAACGACGTCTACTATGTCGATCACGCCGATGATGTCGTGATCGAAGAAGCGGACGAAGGCCACGACCTGATCAACTCATCCGTTACGTTCCGGCTTTGGGCTGATGCGCCCGAGGTCGAGGATCTGGTCCTGACAGGCAGTGGCAATATCGACGGCATCGGCAACGGCTGGGCAAACCATATCGTCGGGAACGCCGGAGCCAACCTGCTGGACGGCGCACGCGGGAATGACCTGCTGGAAGGCGGCGACGGAGCGGATACGCTGATCGGTCAGGCCGGGGCGGACACATTGCGCGGACAGGCGGGCGACGACGCGCTCTATGGCGACCAGATGGACGGTGCCTCGACCACCTATGCCGGTATGGCCTTTCGCCTGTATCAGGCAACACTGGATCGCGCGCCGGATGCGGGCGGTCATTCCTACTGGACCGGCAAATTGGCCGATGGCGCGAGCTATTTCAAGGTGATCTCCGGCTTCGTGCAAAGCCCCGAGTTTCAGGCAACCTATGGTGCGTTGAGTGACGAGGCGTTCATCGAACTGCTTTATAGCAACGTCATGAACCGGGGGGCCGACGCCGGGGGCAAAGCCTATTGGCTGGCCTTGCTCGGAGACGGCGCGTCACGCGAACTGGTGGTTTCGCAGTTTGCCGAAAGCCCCGAATTCCGCCGCCTGATGGAAGAGGACCTTGAAACATGGACACGGGCGCTTGGCCCGGACGACGTGCTGGACCCCGGTGCCGGCAATTCGACCTTGTCCGGCGGCGACCTGTCGGACACTTTCGTCTTTGACCCCAGTTATGACGGCACCCATGTGGTCACCGATTTCGAAAGCTGGGACACGCTGGACCTGCGCGGCTTCGGCTATGCCGACAGCGCCGACGCCATGGCTGAGTTCGTCCAGCAAGGCGACGACCTTGTTTTTGAGGACGATGGAGTCACGGTGATCTTGCGTGACACCATGCTGACCGACGTGACCCCCGAGTCCCTGCTGATCTGAGCGCAGCCATGTCCGGGCGGGTTCACCTCCCCTGCCCGGCCACCCGCTCTTGCAGAAAGCTGCGAATGTCCCAAAGCGATTTTTCCGCCATCGAGACATAGACAAGCGCCATATTGGTCCGCTCGCGCACCATTTCGCCGGGAAAAGGCAGGTAACTCAGCTCACGCGATCCGAATGACGGTGAGGCCGTGCCCACCTGCCATTCGGTCTTCAGTTCCACGTCCACCAGTTTCAGCGCCCTGTCGCCACCTGCGCCGGGCCGTTCGAAGGGCACACCGGCAAGACGCAGGTAACTGGCCTTGTCGGCGGCCTGCACGAACCCGTCGATGAATTGCGTCGCCAGAACCTGCAATTCGGCGGCCTCGTCCTCGGGCGGCAGATGGCTGTGCAGGTGGTCCGCATCATGGCTGTGATTGTGATCATGCGGGTGGTGGTGATGGTGGCCAATGTGGCCGTTCACGATATCATGGGGCATGGGTCTCTCCTGCTTGGCCGCTCAGGGCTTGTTGCTCCAGCGGTTGCCCTCGAATTCGCCGTGCGGAATCGTCACCGGCTTGTCGATGTGCTTTTTGTGGGCGCCCATCTTGCCCGCCGCGACCATGCTGCCCAGCACGTCGACGATGACCCGCGTGCCCATCAGCGCGGTAATGTCGCTGGTGTCATAGGGCGGCGATACCTCGACCAGTTCCATGCCGCACAGCCCTTCGGCCGCCACCTTCGAGGCCAGCGCCAACGCCTCGCGCGGGAGGAACCCGCCGGGTTCCGGCCAGCCGGTTCCGGGAACGAAACCACAGTCGATGCTGTCGATATCAAAGGACATATAGACCATGTCGACCCCGTCCCATGCCATCTCCAGCGCCATTTCGGCTGTCTTGTCGACGCCCATCTTTTCCATGTCGGACATGGTGATGATGTTGGTCTCGCGCTCGCGCGCCACCTTCACCGCCTCACGCGGGACCTGCCATCCGCCGATACCGACCTGCACAAGGTTCTTGGCCGGCACATTGGGCAACAGTGTCGAATGGAACCACGGCGTCGTGTGCATCCGTTCGTCCAGATCCTTTTCCTGGATGTCGGCATGGCGGTCGAAATGCACGATGCCGATCTTTTTCGAGGTACACTCGGCAATGCCGCGCACACAGGGAAAGCCGATCGAATGATCGCCGCCGATCATCACCGGAAACGAGCCTGAAGAATAAACATGGCTGACCGCGCGGCTGATCTGGTCAAAGGATTTTTCGAGGTTCGCCGGGATGGTGAACACGTCACCCGCGTCGCAGAGGGTCATCTGTTCGCGCAGGTCCACCCCCATTTCGTAGTTGTAAGGTGTATAAAGCGCGCTGATCTTGCGCACCCCCTGCGGACCGAACCGCGTGCCGGGACGATAGGTGGTGCCGCCGTCAAAGGGAATGCCCAGCACGGTGGCGTCATAATGCTGAACCTCGGTGACATCCTCGGCATAGGGGGCCTTGAGAAAGGTGTTGATACCCGCGTAATGCGGCAGCTCCCCACGGGCAAAGGTCGGGATCGACTTGTCTTCGATGCTGTCGGCCCCGGTCAGCCCCATGCGCAGCGCCCAGCGGCGTTCCTCGTCCCAGCGGCCTTCGGGCAGAGCCGCTTCGGCCTTCATGGACTTCCACCCTTGCAGGCGGGTCAGATCCGGGTGATGGGCGCGCCGCTCATCCCGGCGATAGTCGCGTGGATGGTGGGAACGGCTGCGATCATGGGGCGAAAACATCTTGATTGATCTCCTTTCGGGGTATCAGACCGGGGCCGCCACGGCGGCCTCCGGCAGGACGTGGTGGATCTTGTGCGCCTCCCAGGCTTCGGGCGGCTCCAGTTTGGTGATCAGGTTGTCCATCACCGCCTGCGGCACCACGCCGTCGCGGTCACGGTTCTGGCGCGCCAGCCTGTCGGGCGGCACTTCGAGGTAGACGATCTCGACCCGGGCCCCATAAGCGCGCGCAAGCGATAAGGGTTTGGCCCGCACCTGACGGCTGATATTGGTGGCGTTCCAGATAAAATCCCGCCCGGCCCGCAGATGGGACTTGGCCGCTTCGCGCGCGGCCTCGACCACAGCCCCCTGATTGGCCGAGGGGGCCACACCCATCTGTTCGCGCAGCGCATCAAGGCTGATGACCGGCAAATCGCCACCGTTTGCGGCGATCCATGTATCCTTGCCCGACCCCGGCAAGCCCGACAGCATCGTGACCGTGCATTTGGGTTCTTCCCAGGCGGCATAATGCGGATCGCGGTCGTCACGTTCGAAAAACGCCACGCGGCTTTCATCATTGGCAAAGGCAAAGGGCGTGTTCAGGCACCCGGTCTCGACAAAGACTTCGCGGGCAAGATCGGTGTTCATGACGATCCCCGGCACATCGCTGGCAATCCGGCCGCGCGCATCGGCGCGGGCGTGCAGGCACAATAGATCGGGTCGGCATCGCCACGACAGCTTGATCGCCTCGCGCGCCGGATCGTCCCGTTCGATCAGCCAGAAGGGCACCTGATGATAGCTGATTATGCCGCACAGCGCCTCGCGCCAGTGGAACGGAACGCCGATCTCGCGCAGCAGGCGCCGCGCCATCAGCGACCCCCGGCGCGAATGGCCGGGGGCCCTGATGCGGCCATCCTCGGTGATGGTGGTGCCGGGCTTGCCCACGTCATGCAGAACCGCCGCCCAGAACAGCAATTCGCGGTCCTCTTGTGGCAGGCCGCGCCAATCGGGATCGCCTATCAGCGCCTCCAGCACCATGCGCGTATGAATGCCCACGTCCCCCTCACCATGGTGAAACGGATCCTGCGGACAGTCATCAAGCACCCGCAACTCGGGCCAGAGAGCCTGAATGGCGGCCCAGTTCAGATCCCTGTCAGGCGAACAGGGCACTAGCGCCAGCAGATCAGGAAAAGACAGATGTGCCATCACACCTCCTCCCCGTCATAGGCACCGGGCAGACCGAGCGTTTGGGCAAAGATGTCGACCCCGTCCGCCAATCCGTTTTCAAGGATCGGCCGGTCCAGCCAGTGCCCCTCAGAGGCGTCGATCGCCTGCTTAAACCCCGCGCGCACGTATTTGTAACGCTCGGCCACCACGCCGTCCCGCTCCAGCTTGACGTAAAGGCCCTCGGCAAGATCGCTGTTCTCGGTCTGCTTTTCGACCATCTCCAGACGGCTGCCAGAAGCCCGCGCCGCACGTTCCAGCGCGTCTTGCCATGTGGCCGTGCGATACAACGACGGGGTTATGAAACGCTCGATCTGTTTGACCGACTGCAACGCGCCCAGATGCAGGACCGGCACCGGCATGATCGGCAGGCCCCTCAGCAACGCGCGCCGCGCCTCGGTCGACAGAAAGACACCCGCCTCACGGTCGAAGACGTCGAACTCCATAAAGTAGTGCGGCAGGGCATCGTAGAACTGCGTATGCTTGGCCAGCATCCATTCGCCATACATCACAAAGCGGCTGCTCAACCGCTGATGCAGGCGCGGAGCCAGCACGCTGGCCCATGTCTTGAACAGGCCAAAATGCCGTTCGCGCGCGCCGCCGGTCAGATAATGCCCACGGCTTTGCAACAGCAACCCGCCGTCGCGATCAAAGGAGATGCCGCAGTTTGCGCCATCCAGCTTTTCCTCGACCACAAGCGGAATGCCTGCCAGTTCCTTGAGAGGTTTGTCATCCGCCAGATCACCGGCCTGAAGGCGCGAACCTTCAAGGTGCCGCGTCCGCGGGTATTTCAGAATATCCATTTGTCCATGCTCCGGTGGGGCACGGCGGGTCGACCCGCCTGCCACAGTCCACATCGAACCGACACCTGCCCCGGCGGGCGGCGTCGCATTGGTCCGTATGTGGCTGTCCATTACATGGCGAATACTCCTTGCGGCCGTCATAAAAGCCCACGCGCCTCCAGTCGAGTCCGGGATTCCCGTCCCGCCGGACCCCTAGCGTGCCTGCAACACATTGGTTCGCTCCCGCAGGGTCTGATAGGGGATGCCGTTGTCGCGGGCATCGAAGTCATAGGTGATCGTGGCCGCGTTGGCCTCGGGATCTTCGGCATCCCAGACGGGTTTGTCGAAGGCCCAGACTCGATCACCCAGCTTGAAGGCCTCTTCGAGGTCATGGGTGATCATGAAAACGGTCATGCCGGTTTCGTCCCGCAGTTCTTGCAGGAAATCATGCATGACGATCTTGGTCCCGGGATCCAGCGCGCCGAAAGGCTCGTCCAGCAGCAGGATCTTGGGATCGCTGGCCAGCGCCTGCGCAATGGACAAACGTTGCAGCATCCCGCCCGACAGATCCGACGGGTATTGCCCCGCAACATGGTCCAGACCGATGCGCGCCAGTGTCTTGCGTGCCTTGTCCCTTTCCTGTCTGCGGCGCGCGCGCGAAATGCGGCCCCAGAAATTCGCGTCGAACGCGATGGGCGCCACAAGGTTGTCCAGCACGGTCATATGCGGAAAGACCGAATAGCGCTGAAAGACGATGCCGTGATCGCGCCCCGGTTCCTTGGCCATGGGCGCGCCGTCGATATGGATTTCCCCTGCCGTGGGTTGTTCCTGCGCCAGCAACAGCCGCAGGAACGTGGACTTGCCACAACCTGAAGCCCCAACAATGGAAATGAACTGCCCCTTGGGCACCGAGACATTGACGTTCTCGATGATGGTGCGCTTGCCATAAGCCTTGGCAAGCCCCTTGACCTCGACATAGCTCATAGCGCCTCTCCATCCCAAGGGAAGGCGCGCCGCGACACCTGCCGGAGGGCGAAATCCAGCAGGTAGGCCAGCAAGGTGATCCAGGCCACATAGGTCAGGATCACGTCCATCGCGAGGTAACGTCGGACCAGAAAGATCCGATAGCCAAGGCCCTGATCTGCGGCAATGGCCTCGGCGGCGATCAGGAACAGCCACGCCGGCCCAAGCGACAGGCGCAAGGATCCGATCAGGCGTGGCAGAACCTGCGGCAGGACCACTTGCAGGCCAATCGCCATCGACGAGGCGCCCAGCGTCTGCGCCTTGACGAATTGTTCGCGGGGCAAATCCAGCACGCGCTGGCTCATGTCGCGGATCAGGAAGGGCCCGATGCCGATCACGATCAGCGCCACTTTGGACACTTCGCCCAGTCCCAGCATGATGAAGAGGATGGGCAGGATCGCCAGCGGCGGAACCATGGATAGCACGGCGACAAAGGCGGCGAATGTGCTGCGCAGATAGGGCAGCATGCCGATTACCATGCCAACGACCAGCGCCAGCGACGAAGCGATGGCCACTCCAAGAAACAGCCGTTGCAGGCTGGCCCAAGTGTCCAGCCAGAACAGGATCTCGCCCGAGCGCCGGTCCGGCTCTGTCAGCAGCCGTTCCGCGGTGGCAAGGATGGTCGTCGGCGCGGGCAAGAGCTTGTCCGACGGGTTCACCGCCAGCCGCATGTCCGACCCGATCATGTAGGCGGCCAGCACCGCGACAAAGGGCAACGCGGCCAGCACCGTGGCCAGAACAGGGCCCGGTCTTCGATTGATCCAGCGCATGAGACTCCTCTACAGGCAGAGGCCCCGGGTCAAGCCCGGGGCACGGGTGGTCAGGGGCACGCGGCCCGCCCCGCCGAAACCGGCGGAGGAACCGCGCGGTGCTTACAAAGCCCCGTCCGCCGCCATCTGCATGTAGGTGGTGTCGAAACGGAACTTGACGTTGTTCGGGTCACCGGTGGTGGTGCCGTCCGGGTAAGCAATTCCCACGAAATCCGGGCTGGGCGCGCCTTCGCCAAGGATGCCCTTGTCAAAGAGGAACTCTGCCACGTTGACCATTGTCGTCGGCAATTCCGGCGAGGCGGTGAAGGCCACGGCCGCGACCGGATCATAGAACATCTCGGTCGACTCCAGCTGTGCCTTGTACCCCGCCAGATCGGTGCCCGAGGCCTCTGCCATGGCGGTCAGGACCGCCTCATCGCCCGCCGCCATCAGGCCCAAAACCTCGTACCACGCGCCAACCAGCGCCTTGCCGAAGTCCGGGTTGGCCGCCAGTGTCTCGGTGTTGACCACCATCAGGTCGATGATCTCACCGGGAATGTCGGAACTGTCGAAGAGCTTTTTCGCATTCGGTTCTTCGAGGATGGTCGAAACAAGCGGGTTCCATGTCACCACGGCCTGCACGTCTGACGTGGTAAAGGCCGCGATCATATCCGCGTCCGAGGTATTGATGACCCCGCCGAGGTCACGTTCCTGAAGATCCACGCTGTCCAATGCGCGCGCCAGCAGATAGTGCGACACCGACAGTTCCACAAGGTTCACGGGTTTGCCCGCCAGATCGGCCAGTTCGCCGTCCTTGACGATCACCGCGTCGTTGCCATTCGAAAAATCGCCGACGATCAGGGCGGTCGTGTCCACGCCGCCGCCTGCCGGGATCGACAGCGTGTCCATGTTGGTGGCCGAAACCCCGTCAAAGGCACCCGCCGTATACTGGTTGATCGATTCCACATAGTCGTTGATCTGCACGATCTCGACCGTGATGCCGTATTTCTCGGCCCATTTGTCCATGATCCCGGATTCGTCAAGGTATCCCCAGGGCATCCAGCCCACGTAGATCGACCAGGCGACCTTGAAATCGGTTTTTTCCTGAGCCTGAACCGGCACCCCGGCCACCATGGCCAGCGCTGTGGCCGCGGCCACGAAATGACGTCTTGCAAACATGGGTCTGCCCCTCATGCAACGTCCCGCCAGATGAATTGCTGATCGGGGGACCGAGGCGGAACTCGAGAGACCGGTGCCCCCAAACGCGCAGTACTCTCCCGGGTTTTTGCCCCGCCGTGTTCCCCCGGGAATTTGCCCGGCTGGTGGCATCTCTTGGACCAGACCCTCAGGGAGGAGAGTGAGGCGGAACCCTAGATGCCCTGCTGTGATCAGCATCTGGTGCATGAAATTCCTGTCACGTCAGGCGTATCGAAAATGAACGGTTCAAACCGGATTCGCTGAAAGTATAGGCGGATTTTGCGCGTTTTGGCGGAAAATCCGGAGCAGCCCTGTCACGGGGCACCCGTGGCATCCGTGGCCCGGTTCGCCGGATCGGCCGGTTTTGCCCCCCTTCGAGGGTCTGTCGCGGCCGCCGTGCCGCGCCGGGGTTCAGCCGTCAAACCTGAATATCTCGGTGCGTTTCCGGGTTTCATCCCGCAAGAAATCGATCACCCGCCGAATGCGTGCAATTTCGCGATCCGCCTCGGAACACAAGAGCCAGTAGGCCCGGGCAAAGGTGATCACTTGCGGCAACACCGGGACCAGGTCGCTGTCACGGGCCATGAAACAAGGCAAAACCCCCAGCCCGACCCCCTCTTCGATGGCCCGCATCTGGGCCTGAACCGTGGCGGCCTTGTAGCGCGTCCGCGCATTGGGATGGACCAGCCGGTTGAAATCCAGCGCTTCGGTGTACAGCAGTTCGTCGATGTAGCCGACCATGGGCAAACGCTCCATGTCTGCCCGGGTGGGTGGCGCGGAAAGCGTCCGCAAAAAGCCCGGTGCCGCATACAGCCGCAGATCGTAGTCTGTCAGTTTTTGCAAAACCAGCCGCCCGGTTTCCGGTCGATCAAGGCTGATGGCGATGTCCACTTCGCGGTTCCACAGCTTGTGCGCCGCCGGCACCGGGACCAGTTCGATGTCCAGTTCTGGCTCCTGCCGGGTCAGACCGGGCAGAATGCGCGACAGCACCGCATTGCCAAACCCGTCCGGCGCGCCGATCCGCACCCGTCCCGTCAGCGCGCCGGGGCGCTGCAACCGGTCCAGCACTTGCGCGGCCTGCAGCTCCATCCGTTCGGCAAGCGGGATCAGCGCGGTCCCCGCCTCGGTCGGGATCAGCCCCGCCTCGCCCGGTTCCAGCAAGCGGTTGCGCATCACCGTCTCTAACCGCGACACCCGGCGCGCCACCGTCGTGTGACTGACCCCCAGACGGCGGGCCGCGCCGCTGAACCGGCCCGCGCGGGCGGTTTCAAGGAAATAGCGGACATCCGTCCAATCCAGATCATCGGTCATGGCAGATCCTTTCACCACCACCCTATCCAGCAAAATCCTGAACGAAAACACACACTGATTGACTGTTTTTGCAGATTGCTCCGGCCCTGCCCGTTTGCCCATACTGCGGAACACGGCACGACAACGGGGGCAGGCCATGCAGGATCTGGGAAGCTATGACTACATCATCGTCGGCGCGGGCAGCGCGGGATGTGTGCTGGCCAACCGCCTTAGCGAAGACCCGCATACCCGCGTGTTGCTGCTGGAGGCCGGAGGCAAGGACAACTACCACTGGATCCATATCCCGGTCGGCTATCTTTACTGCATCGGCAACCCGCGCACCGACTGGGGCTACAAGACCGCCGCCTGCGACGGGCTGAACGGGCGGGAATTGCTGTACCCGCGCGGCAAGGTGCTGGGCGGCTGTTCCTCGATCAACGGAATGTTGTACCTGCGCGGACAGGCGGCGGATTACGACGGCTGGCGCCAGATGGGACTGACCGGATGGGGCTGGGACGACGTGTTGCCCTATTTCAAAAAGTCCGAAGACTATTTCGAAACCGACGAGATGCATGGTCAGGGCGGCGAGTGGCGGGTGGAAAAACAACGCCTGCGCTGGGATATTCTTGACGCATGGAAAGAGGCCGCGGTCGCCGCGGGCCTTCCCGAGACCGAGGATTTCAATCGTGGCGACAACCACGGTGTCGGCTATTTCAAGGTCAACCAGCGCGCCGGCTGGCGGTGGAGCACGGCCAAGGGCTTTTTGCGCCCGGCGCGGAACCGTCCCAACCTTGAGGTGGCCACCCACGCCCAGACCGAACGCCTGATCCTTGAGGGCCGCCGCGCCACCGGTGTCCAGTTCCGCCGTGGCAACACCCCGGCCCGCGCCCATGCCCGGCGCGAGGTCATCCTGTCGGCAGGCTCCATCGGGTCTGTCCAGATCCTGCAACTGTCAGGGATCGGACCCGGCGCGCTGTTGCAAACGCACGGGATCCAGACGGTTCTGGATCAGCCCGGCGTCGGCACCAACCTTCAGGACCATCTGCAAATCCGCTGCGCCTACAAGGTGCAGGGCACCAAGACGCTGAACACCATGGCCGCTTCGCTCTGGGGACAGGCCAAGATCGGACTGGAATATCTTGCCACCCGATCCGGCCCCATGTCGATGGCGCCCAGCCAATTGGGGGCCTTTGCCTATTCCTCGCCGGACGTGGCCACGCCGGACCTTGAATATCACGTCCAGCCCGTCACGTTGGAGGCCTTTGGCCAGTCCCCGCATGATTTTGACGCGATCACCGCCAGTGTCTGTAACCTGCGGCCCGAAAGCCGGGGGCATGTGCGGATCACCTCGCCCGATCCGATGGTGCATCCTGAAATCCAGCCGAACTACCTCTCGACCGAAGGCGACCGTCTGGTGGCGGCCCGGTCGATCCGGCTGACGCGGCGGATCATGGAACAAGGTCCGCTGGCCCGGTATCTCCCCGAAGAGTTCAAACCGGGCCCCGGCTATCAGACCGATGCCGAACTGGCCGAGGGCGCGGGACAGATCGCCTCGACGATTTTCCACCCGGTGGGCACCGCCCGGATGGGCACTGATGATGGCGCCGCGGTCGATGGTGCCCTGAGGGTCAAGGGCATCGGCGCGCTGCGGGTGGTGGATGCTTCTGTCATGCCCCGGATCACCTCGGGCAATACCAACTCACCGACGATCATGATCGCCGAGAAGGCCGCCGATATGATCCGGGCCGATGCACGGGAGGCTGTTCTGGCCTGACATCACCACCAATCGCTGCGGTTGGCAAAGATGCAGGGGACGCAGGCCATGCGCTCGGCTGCGCGGGTTCAGAACTCCGCCAGAACCTCGGTCCGGGCCGGTTCCGTCCGGGCCACCACGCGCCCGTTCGAAACCACCGCCAGACGCGCCGGGCGCAGCCGCAGCGCCTCGATCGGATCGGGGGCGTCCAGCATCACAAGGCTGCCGCGCGCGCCCGGTGTCAGGCCGAAGTCCAGCCCCATGATCCGGGCCGGGCTCTCCGTCACCATGCCAAACCCCGCGCGCATCTGGTCCGGCGCGGTCATCAGGCCCACGTGCAGCCCCATATGCGCCACCTCCAGCATGTCGCCCGAGCCCAGCGGATACCACGGATCGCGCACGCAATCCTGCCCGAAGGCCACCGTCACCCCGGCGGCGCGCAGTTCCGGCACGCGCGTCTGCCCGCGCCGTTTCGGATAGGTATCCATCCTGCCCTGCAAGGTGATGTTGATCAGTGGGTTGGGGATGGCGGCCACCTGCGCCTCGGCGATCAGTGGCAGGAGTTTCGCGACATAGTAATTGTCCATCGAATGCATCGAGGTCAGGTGCGACCCTGCCACCCGGCCCTGCAAGCCGCAGCGCAGGGTCTCGGCGGCGAGTGTCTCGATATGGCGACTGTGGGGGTCGTCGCTTTCGTCGCAATGAAGGTCGACGCGCAGGCCGCGTTCCGCCGCCAGTTCGCAGGCCGCCCGGACCGAGGCCGCGCCATCCGCCATGGTCCGTTCGAAATGCGGGATGCCGCCGACCACGTCGACACCGGCATCCAGCGCGCGGATCACCTGAGCCTCGGCCCCCGCCGCGCGATACCAGCCGTCCTGCGGGAAGGCGACCAGTTGCAGGTCCAGCACCTCGCGCACCGCCTCTCGCACCTCGAGCAGCGCCTCGACCGTGCGGAAATTCGGATCGGTCACGTCCACGTGGCTGCGGATGGCAAGGATGCCCTTGCCCACGGCCTGACGGCAGTAGGTCAGCGCGCGCGCCACGATTTCCTCGCGCGTCTGGATCTGTTTCAACTCCCCCCAGAGCGAGATCCCCTCCAGCAGGGTGCCCGAGGCATTCACCCGCGGTTGGCCATAGCTCAGCGTCGCGTCCATATGGAAATGCGCATCGACAAAAGGCTGGGACACCAGCTTGCCGCTGGCGTCGATGACCTGCCCCGCCTCGGCGGTAATGCCCGGTTCCACTGCCGTGATGATGCCGCCGGTGATGGCGATATCCGCCTGCCTGCCGTCGGGCAGCACGCCCCCTTTGACCAGAATATCCATTGCTGCACTCCCTGCCCGTTCAACCTGTTGCGCGCTCCACCTGACGGCGCAATTCCGTGTAATCGACCTTGGACCGGTGGCGCCTGTCCAGCGGGATCGCCGCGACGCGCTGCACCCGATCGATCCCAAGGGCACGCGCGCGTTCGGCGCACGCCTCTGCCGTGCCTTCGTAGACCAGAACCGGCCCCGCCTGTGTGGGCAGCAGCGCCGCGCGCCGCACCCCCGGCCAGCTTTCCGCCGCCAGCTCCACCGCAAAAGGGTAAAGCGGCCCATCGCGCCCCTGCGCCACACCGCTGTGCCGCCCCAGCAGCCAAAGCCGCCCCTGTTCGTCCAGCCGCCCGGCATCACCTGTGCGATGCCATGTGCGGTTGCCCTCATGCACCTTTGTGCCTTCTTCGTGCCGGGGGTCGAGGTAATGGGCATTCACATGCGGCCCGGCGACCTGGATTTCATCCTCGACGATGCGCAGGTCGGTCCCTGCCACGGGTGGCCCGGCCAGAAGACCCCCGCCCCCGGCCATGGCCATGCGGTCGGCCGCGCTGACTTCGTCCCAGTTCAGATCGGCGATCGGTTCCGCCTCTGTCGAGCCGTAGACAGAGATCACCCGCAGCCCCGGATTGCGTGACCGCAACCGATCCACCAGCGCCGGTTTGACCGGCCCGCCGCCGGTAAAGACGCTGTGCAACGCGCGCGGCAGATCGGCTTGCGCAAGGGTTTCGCATAGCGCGGGCGGCAACAGCGCGCGGGTTGCGCCGGTCTGCCTGATCCAACCGGCCAGCGCAGCGGGCGTGACCGCTTCGGGGCGGGTGAGTTTCCAGTTGGGCAGAACGCTTGGCCGCCCCTCGGCAAGGTTGACCAGCGCAAAGACCGGAAAGGCCACAAGATCGTTTTCCGCCCCGTCAGAGGCCAGCAGCGGGGCAACTGCCTGATATTGCGCGGTGAGAAAGCCGTGGCTGCGCGGGATCGCCTTGGGCGCACCGGTCGAGCCGGAGGTAAAGGAAATCAGCGCCGGGTCCTCGGGCGTCAGGTTCACAGAGTCCACATGGCCCCTGTCCCGCTGACCGGGTGCAAGACGCCGCGCACACCAGAGCGCGGGCAGGAAACGGATCAGGCGATATAGCCCGCTGGCGAACAGCGCCCGGGGGCGGGTGACAGCTATGGCGTGGCGCAGACCGGCAAGCCCCAGCGCCGGTTCGGGAAAGACCGCGACAGCCCCAAGCCGCCAGCAGGCGGCCAGTGCCACGTAAAGATCGACCCCCACCGGCATGGCGACAAGGATGCGGTCCCCCTTGGCGATGCCACGTCGCGCACAGGTGGCGGCGAAAGCGGCGGCGCGCCGCTCCAGTTCGGCGAAGCTGATGCTTGCACCCGGGGCGACCAGCGCCGGGCGCGCACCCTGCTCGGCCGCCACGGCCGAGAACCGCCGGGCGAGGTCAGTCATCCAGATGTCGTCCCATCAGGGCGTAGCGGCGAAAGACCTGCCCCCCGTGGCGGCGGCTGCGGTCGGCAGAGGCGTTGTCGTCATGGATCAGCGCGTGGATCACCTGTTGGAATCCCATGTCGCGGGCGCGGATGTGAAAGGCACGGGCAAGGTGGTGCCCAAGACCATGGCGCAGGCTGGCATAGGTTTTCAGGATGACCTGTTCCGGTGACGCGCCGTGCCCATAGTTGGGAATGCCGAACAGATAGCCCAAAAGCGCGCCTGTCGCCGTGTCGCGGGCGGTAAAGATCAGGTCCGGTTTCAGCAGCGGCACAAAAGGCATGTAAAGCGCAAGAAAGTCCTGCAACCCGATGGGCTGGTAAAAGGCGTTTCCCGAAAAGGCCTGCGAGGACAGCGCGTGGACCTCGGCGAAATGCGCTTCGGGGGCGCTGCCGTCCCAATTGGCGATCTCGATCCCCGGCATGGGCGCGGGCTGCGGCCCGATTCCGGTTTCGGGCGCCACATGGGCCGAGAAATAGTGCGAGACAGGGGTGAAACCCGCCGCCTCAAAGGCCGCAAGGTCATGCGGGCCGCTTTTCGGTTCCATCAGGAAGGGGGCCGTGCCGTCGCTTTCGGTGACAAGGCGGTAACTGTGCCATGTGTCGCCGTTCATCGGACCAAGGACGCGGGTCACGCCCCCGGCTTTCATTTCCCCGCACAGGTCGCGCAGAAGGGCCGCGCCCTCTTCTGCGCTGTCGCACTTGAAATCGCCGATGGTGGCCGCGGGCGCGCCCTCCCACAGAGGGCCGTCGAGATAAAGCTTGGCGCGCGCGCCGTCGGACTTCCGTGCCTCGCCGCTCATGCGCCGCCTCCCCCGATCAACAGACAATGGCCCCCATATAGGCATAGCGCCGGAAGCGCCCCAAGCAGCGATATCCGGACCTCGGCCTTGCGGTGAAACAATGCAGGCCAAAGCACCGGCAACAGCGCCGTCAGGGCGATCACGACAGCGGCTTCGATTTCCTGTGTTCCGTGCCACGCGGTGGTGCCGGTATTCAGTCCGGTCAGCAGAACCCAAAGCGACCACAATGTGCCAGCCGCCGCCAAAGCAGCCCCAAGGCGTAAGGCCTGCGTCATCCGAGGCAGCCCATGCGCCAGCAGACCGGCAGCAACCGCGGCACAGCCGAAACCGTAGAAATTGATCCCGCTGGCACGACAGGGCACTTCGATCGCCAGAAAGGCAAAACTGAAGGCCGCAAGCCCCGTGACAATGTTCAGCGCGCCCCGGTCGCCGTCGGGCCGCGCTCTCCGACCTGCCCCCAGCGCCTGGGCCAACAGCACAAGCCCCGGCAAAACCGCGTTCCAGACATGCACCGCCGACAGGATCATGAACAGCGCCACCGCGTGAATGCGCGCCACCTGTGGCGAGGCCCCGGCCCCGCGGCTGAGCCCATAGGCCAAAGGCATCGCCACCAGCGGGCCCAGCACGCGCGTCAAGCCCGGCTCTCCGGGCCAGCCGATGAAGTTGAAGAGGAACAGAAACACTCCCATCGGCAAAAAGAGATTATCCAGCCCGGCCCAGCTGTCGGCTTCGATCACCGTGGCAAACAGGGCGATGCTGAAAGCGGCAAGGATCAAATCCGTGCGCGCCATGTCGGTCTGAAGCAGCAGGCAGACCATGGCGAGGATCACCGTCACGAGAAAGAACATCGTGCTGCCCTCGACGCTCTTGCGGCCATCGGGGGTCAGGTAAAAGGTGCGGCCATAGGCGCTGCCTGCAAGGGCGGCGGCGGCATCTCCAAGTGCGACAACCGCAAGCGGCAGGACATAAAGAACCGGATGCGCCGCATGCAGCAGGAACAACAGGCCGACCGAAACCACCAGCAACACGTCGCCCCATGACTTGCGCTCGACCGAATGCAGAGCGCGGCCAGGACCGCGCAGCAACGGCGTGCGCATCGCCGTCATGGCCAATAGCGCCAGCCCCAACACCAGCCACACCGGCCAGTCATCGACGAATAACCAAGGCAAAGGGATGGCAAGGCCCGAGGCCAACACATGCACGATCTTGCGCGCCAGTTCGGGGTGCCAATCGTGGTCGCGGGCATGGCGGGACAGCCATGTCATGATCCCCAGCAGGCCAAGGATCAGCCCAAGCGCCAGAGCGGTCTGCCAAATCACTGTCATCGGATTTCTTCGACCACGAAATCAGAGTAGAAAAACGCCTTGTCCTGCGCTTTCAAACGGGTTTCCAGGTCCGTCAGGGTCGTAACCCGTTCCGCCAGCGCTGCGGGCACGCGGCGCGGCGCCATCATGTTCCAATAGACCAGCCGCGCGCCGGGGCGGGCCATGTCCAGAAACCGGCCATAAACCCGCGCCGCCAGATCCGGCGACATGTATTCAAAGATATCAGACAGGTAGAACCCCGCCGCATCTGTCACATTCAGCGTCTCGGCCGTGCCCGGATGCGGGCGGATACGGTCAAGCCGGTGGCGGATGACCTCATAGGCTTCGGCCCGCCAAGGCAATGGCAGCGCGGTGCCGTGGCACCGTTTCATGATCCAATGCAGGTAGGGGTTCTGCGACGGGTCGGTGTCGATCCCGGCGTGGCGCAGACGCGAAAAGACATGGTCGGCCACGCTGCCCTGCACATGTTCGAAAAAGGCCGGGTCGCGCCCCAATAGCCCCATGGCGGCACGGGAAAAGAACAGCTTGACCAAAAGGCGCCAGCGCCATGTGTCGAACCGCGTGTCAAAGAATGCCTGCCGCGCCGCCGGGTCACGGGGTTCGAATATTCCGTCAATGGTGGCACGGCTGTGAACCAGCGGCAGCATGAAACGCGAGAACAGGCGAAAATAACCCTCGAACTTGCCCACCCCGCCTGCGCCATAGGCCTCGACCTGAGGCGTCAGATCGGCCCAGAAGGCACGCGTCTGGTCAGAGACATCCGACAGCGCGCGGGACAACAGCATGGCGCGGCGGGTGCTGGCGCGCGCGCCCATCAGTTCAAGGAATTCGGCATGGGTCAGCGCCGCATAGGCCCCCAACCGCAGGTTCAGGCATTCGATCTGCGCGGGCGAAATATCCACCGCATGGACCGCCGCCGGATCGGACAACAACAACGCCAGCGCGTTGTCGCCAGAGGAACAGACCGCCACCAGTTCCCCTCCGCGCACCTCGCCCATGGCCTGCGTCAGTACATCGGCGTCTTCCCATGCCTGCGCATAGCGGATGCGCTCGAACGAGGCACGTTGGTCGATGCGGCGGTCATCCATCGGCTTTGCTCACATGGCCTGTGGCCCCGTCGACCGTGATCACGTCACCGGTTTGCAGCCATCGGGTTGCGTCTCGGATGCCCACGACACAGGGAATGCCCATCTCGCGTGAGACGATGGCGGAATGCGACAGGAGCGAGCCGCGCTCGACCACGATGGCGGAAGCTCCGGCGAACAGCGCGATCCAGCCCGGATCGGTATTCGAAGCCACAAGGATCTCGCCCGGTTCCAACATCTCTGCGCCCGGGTCGCGGATCACGCGGGCCCGGGCGGTGACCGTTCCCTTGGAACAGCCTGTTCCTGTGCGGCTGTCGCCCGTGGGTGCCGCATCGCTCTTGGCCTGTCCGGGGGCATGGGCGGCAACTGCGCCGCGCAGCTCGATCCGTTCGGGGGGCGCCGGGCGCCGGGTGCTGGCCTCCATTTCGGCGCGTCGCTGTGTCACCAAGGCGCGAAGATCATCCCCCAGCGCATTGCCTTCGACTGCGCCCATCACCTCCTGGACGGTGAGGAACAAGACGTCGCGCGGATCGTCAATCAAGCCAAGTGCATGGAACTCTCGCCCCATGGCAAGAAAGGTCCGGCGCGCCAGTGCAAAGATCCGCGTGCGTTCAAAGCGCAGGTTTTCGCGGTCCCGGACCCGCGCCGCCGCCCAAACGGTCAGGGCCCGCGCCAGACCGCGCCGCAGCGGGCGACCCGGCATCAACCCGGCCCAGTCCGGGCTGTGACGGCGGCCTTCGGCGGGGGTTTCCCGACGGGCTGCGCTGGCAATGGCCGCCAGAAGGGGTGCGGGATTCTCGGTCAGCGGCAGGCTTTCCAGCTTTAATTCCTCGGTACAGCGGTCCCCGAAAAGACGCAGATAGGCGGCCACGGCGCTATCGAGTTCGGGAAAGGCGTGCAGCGCATCACGCCCCTGCGCCAATGCCTCTGCCGCGCCCGGCCTGTCACGCGCCATGCGCCCCATCTCCGCAATCCGTCGCGCCGGTTCCGCCGAGACGATGCCGCCCTGCCCGATCATCACGTCGTTGTGGAACTCCAGACCGGCGTCACCGGCCCATTTCCGCAACAGGCCACGCGACGCGCCAAATCCCATCATGCAGAGGAAATCATTCACCAAAGGCGCATCCCAACGGTCCAGCAGCGTGGCTTCGATCCGTCGGTACATCGCGGCCAGTTCCGTCAGGCTGCGGTCGGTGTCGGCGCCATCCTCCAGCGCCTCTTGCAGGCGCGCCATGAAACGGCGTTTCGTCCCCGGCAGGCGCAGGGCCTCGCGCAGCAGCCCGCCCGCAACGCGTGCCAGATTGAACAGCGCCGCCACCTTGCCCCAGCCCTTGGCCGGGGGCGGCGCCAGCCGGTCGGTCAACTCCTCGGGCAAGGGGTTGTCCACCCCCATCATGGTTTCCATGTAGCCGCGATTGAGCGAAAAGGCGGGCAACAGTGCCAGCGCCCGATACCAGTTGCCGAGATTGTAATAGACGCGCCCGTCGACGCGCGTCAGAAGGTTGTCGAACACGGCGGAATGCGCGTCGATCTGTTCCCCGCGCAGTCCCAGCAGCGCAACGAAGGCCCGGTAGACGCGGTTATAGCAATAGGCGGCAAAACTGTAGGTTAGCGGGCTGACCAGACCGGGATAGCTTTCGACGATGTTGGAATTGTCCAGCACCACCAGCCTCTGATCCGGCATCGGAACAGGGCGCAATCCGGTGGTGATCGGGCGGGCCTGAAGCATGAACAGACGCGCCCCGTCATAGGCCCATTCGATGTCCTGCGGGGAGCCAAAGGCGGTTTCGGCCCGCAGGGCCAGCGCGGCGACCTCAACAGCCTCGTCGGCGGTCAGAACACGGGGCGCGGCGGCGGGGGCCTCGACAACCTGCCCGTCCCGGTCGAGGGTCCAGCTTTCCCCGTCGACCTCACCGCTGACAAGCCTGTCGGCCAATCCCGCAACGGCAGAGACCAACGCATGGTCCCGCCGCCCGCTGACCGGATCGGCGGAAAAGCCGACCCCGGCCACACGGGCGGGCACCATCTGTTGCACCAATACGGCCGGCAGACCTGCGTCTTCGACGCCGCGATCCAGACGATAGCGGGCCACATGGTCGGCAAGCCCCGAGGCACGCACCTGCCGCGCCGCTTGCTCCAACGCTTCTGCGGCGACGTTCAGCACCGTGTCGAACTGGCCTGCGTGGCTGGCCTCGGCCCCGTCTTCGGCCCGGGCAGAGGAACGCACGGCGTAGGGCCCCGGCCCCAGTGCCGCCAACGCCTTGGGCAATGCCCGCGCGGCGGTGTCGCTCAGGTCATTTCCGGCGTTGCGAAAGGCCGCATCGGTGAGGACAAGAAAAGGCGGCACGTCGAACCCGGCGGCGGTCAATTTCGACAAGGCCGCCGCCTTGCCGCCGACCACCTGCGGGTCCTGCGCCTGCGCTGCTGCGATCACGCCCGTCATGATGTCACCCCGCGCAGCATCAACGGCAGAAAGCCCGCCGCCGCGTAGCAGATCAGAACCCAAAGCCCCGCCGCCGCGTCCAGACGGCTTTGGCCCCTGACGCTGGGCGCGCGGGCAAAGCCAATCGCGACACCCGCCGCACCGGACAGCCCCACCAGCGCCACAGCCGCCAGCGGCCAGATCGCGTCCAAGGCAATGCCCACGCCACAAAGCAACAGCGCGGCCAGTGCCACCAAGCCCAACCAGATCCACGCGCTGCGCGCCGGACCCCAAAGCGCGGAATAGCTTTCCACGCCTTTCCGCTCGGCCTCGGGTGCCCATGTCTTGCGCCCGATTTCCAGCACGCAGCCGTTGACGAAGGACAGCGCAAGGAACAGCCATAGACCCGGTGCGGGACCGCCCTGCCCCACCCATTCGATCCCGGTCAGCAGCAAGTCCATGATCGGCATGATCATCATATGGCTGGCCAGATAGATCAGCATCCGGTTGCGCAGCCATTCCGGCGCGCCGAATTCAACCGTCATCGCCGCCAGCCAAAGCCAAGTCATCAGCAAAAGGGCAAGCACACCCCAGCCGATGCCGACAGCCGCCAGCCCCGCGACCGGCATCAGGACAACCGCCGCCCATAGCACCGTGTGCAGCCTGACCAGCCCGCGCGGGATCGGCCGTTCGGGCCGGTAGAGCCTGTCGATCTCGCGGTCCTTCCATTCATCGGCGGCGCGCATCTGGAAGAACAGGATCATCGCGATCAGGAAACCGGCGGCATACTGGCCCGCCCCCGGCAGCGGCCGGTCCGCCAGAACCGCCGAAAAGGTGATGCTGGCACCGGAAAACACCGCCAACAACGGCGCGGTCTTGGCAAGCGGGAAGCGCTCTTTCTGGTAGATCAGGAACCGCTGCCAGCCTGTCATCGCAGCCGCGCCAGCTTTTCATGGGCGGACACGAAACTGCCCGAGGCCATGGCCGCCACGATAGAGATCTCGCCGCAAAGACAGGTCGCGGCGACGATCTCGGCCAGCGTTTCGCCATGGCCCGCGCCCTTCAGACCCATCATCTGAAGGCAGGCGGATTGGGTTGGCAACCCGGTGCCGCCGCCGACAGTGCCCACAAGGATCGAGGGCATGGTGACAGAACAGAACAGCCCCGCGTCGCGGCGTTCCATCCGGGTAAAGCCCACGGCGCTTTCGGCCACGCAGGCGGCATCCTGCCCGGTGGCAATGTAAAGCGCGGCCAGCGCATTGGCGAAATGCGCCTGTGCCCCGAACTGCCCTGAAAGCAGCGCCCCAAGGTTCGCCACGCGGCCATAATCCAGCATTGCGTCTATGCTGGTGCCCAACAGGGTTTCGACCACCTCGGGCGGCAGGACGACAGAGGAGCTGACCTTGCGCCCGCGCCCGGTGATCATGCCAAGGGCCGACGCCTTCTTGTCACCCGAGAAATTGCCCTCGACATACCAGTGGCGCGGGCGGAACGGGCAGCGATCGGCGATATGGCGGCACAGCGCATCCGTGGCCAATGTCACCATGTTCTGACCCGCCGCGTCGCCCGTGGTGAACCGGCACAACAGAAAGACCACGTTATTGTCGATCACCGGTTCCAGCGACACCAGTTTGCCATGGGCGGTGGTCGCCTCGGCGCGCTGTTTCAATGCCTCCACATCGGACACGACCCAATCGACGAATTGTCCGGCCTCGACCAGCGTGTCAAAGACAAAGGCCGGGCTGCGCAGCACGCCTTCGTAGAGGACCGCGGTGCTGATGCCGCCCGCCCTGTTGGCCGCCTTTGCACCGCGCCCATAGGAGGCGACCAGCGCCGCCTCGGATGTGGCCAGCGGCACGGGATAGTCGCCATCGGCGTTCACTCCGTTGATCCGTAGCGGACCGATCACCCCGACCGGAATCGAAACCGTGCCGATCATGTTTTCGATATTGGCTGCATAGTGCGAAAGGTCAGCGCGTGTCTGATCATCAAAGAGCCTGTCCCGAACCCCCGCGTCCAGCGCCAGATCCCGGTGCAGGCGCGCAACCGTCTGTTCCGTCACCTTGGGAGAAATCCGCAGGTTGCGCCCCTTGTCCTTGTGCGGAACGGTTCCCGGCAGCCCCCCGCTTTGCGTGATCCGCTGACGCACGCGCCGCAACATTTCCGAGACGTGAAAGGGTACGATCATGCGGCGCGGTCCAAGGTCTGTGACGCCACCGCCCGCCGGATGTGCGGGACCGTGGCCTTGGCCCACAATATGCGGGGTTTTTCCCTGTCTTTACAACATGGCAACTGCGCGACGCAGGAAATCCCCCTCTGGACGGGCTTTGCCCGGCATGGCTGGCAAAACCGACCTAGACAGGGAAGACCCAGACCGATCCCGTGGTCGGGTGCCTCTGGATCAGGGTTTCGATGCCATAGACGCGCGACAGGTTTTCCTGTGTCAGAACCTCATGGGGCCGCCCCGTGGCCAACACGCGCCCCTTGTCCATCAGGCACAGCCGGTCACAGAACATCGCCGCAAGGTTGAGGTCATGCAGGGCCGCGATCACGGTCACGCCGATCTCGCGCACGAAGCGCAGCAGTGACAGTTGATACCGAATGTCGAGATGATTGGTCGGTTCGTCCAGAACCAGAACCCGTGGCTGCTGAACCAGCGCCCGGGCCAATAGCACGCGCTGGCGTTCGCCGCCCGACAAGGTCCCAAAGGCGCGGTCCTGCATATCGGTCAGATGTTGCAAGGCCAGCGCCGCATCAATCAGGTCGATGTCATGGGCTGTATCCGCCGCCAACAGCGCTTTGTGCGCGGACCGGCCCATGGCCACCACGTCCCGCACCGTCAGCGGGAACTCCGCCGGCATGTCTTGCAGGACGGCACCGACGCGCTGGGCAACCCATGCAGAAGACCTGTGCCAGACATCCTCGTCATCTATCAGAACGCGCCCGCTGTCGGGACGGCTCATCCGGTAGACCGTGCGCAGGAGCGAGGATTTGCCCGCCCCGTTCGGACCAAGAACGCCCAGCATTTCGCCCGGGGCAACATCAAGGCTGACATCGCGGACCAGCGCCGCGCGACCGGCGGTCAGGCAGAGGTTTTCGATCCTCAGGCGTCCCGGCAGGATCATCCCGTACCCACCAACCGCCGGGCATCACGGCGCAGCAACCAGATAAAGAACGGCCCCCCCACAAGGGCGGTGACGATCCCAACCGGCAGTTCGATCGGCGCGATGATCGAACGGGCCACAAGATCGGCCGCGATCGTAAAGCTTGCCCCCGCCAGCGCCACCAGCGGCAAGGCCCGGCGGTGGTCCGCCCCCACCAGCAGGCGCACGATATGCGGCATGATCAGGCCGACGAATCCGATCACCCCGGACAGGGCCACGGTGACACCGGTCAAGGCGGCGGTCAGCAGGAACATCCTGCGGCGAAAACTTTCGACATCAAGCCCCAGCGCGACGGCACTTTCGTCGCCCGCCATCAACAGGTTCAAGCGCCGCGACTGCGCCAGCATCACCGCCAGCCCCAGCGTCAGGGCAATCACCGGCAGGAGCAAGAGCTTCCACTGGGCCGAGCCAAAGCCGCCGAGCGTCCAGAACAGTACCCGCGCCGCCAGTTGCGGGTCCGGTGAGGTCAGAACCAGAAGACTGGTCAGCGCGCTGAGCACCGCGCCAAGCGCGATACCGGCCAGCACCAGCCGCGTCGGGGTCATCTGGCCGCCGGTCCGGGCGATCCAGAACACGGTCATCAGCGCCGCCAACCCGCCAAGGAACGCCGCCAGATGCAAGGTAAAGGCCCCCACGACCACCAGACCAAAGCGCATGACCACCACTGCCCCGGTAGCCGCCCCGGAAGAAACGCCAAGGATCGACGGACCCGCCAGAGGATTGCGCACGATGGCCTGTATCACCATCCCGGACACCCCAAGGCTGGCCCCGACGACGCCGGCAAGGATCACCCGCGGGATGCGAGTCTGCACGATGATGATCTCATGCGCCGCGCGCCAGTCCGGCTCTATCAACCAGCCCGCCGACAGCCAGTGCAGCAGTATGGCCAGCGCTTGTGGTGCCGGGATGGCGACCGACCCAATCATCAGCCCGGCCAGCGCCAATCCCGATAGCAACGCGACGACACCGCCGGTGACGGCAAGAAACCGGCCATGGCCCGCCCGAACGCCAGCCGCCCGCCCCGCTGTCGAGCGGTCTTGCCGGTCGGGCGCCGGGCTGCGCAGGACCTGCAACAGCGCCGCGCGCCTTATGGCCTCTTGATCGATGTCGTCACGCATCTCTGGCGCCTACTCGGCAAAGGCCTCGGGGTGAAAGGCCCGCGCCAGCTTTTCCAGGGCATCGACCGAACTGGGTCCGGGCTGACCGATGACCGAGGAAACGGTCACGTAGTTGCCTTTTGCCACCGCAGGAACCTGCGCGATGATCGGATTGGCCCGCAGGCTCGCGATCCGGGCCTGCCCGATGGCGGCGTCGGGATCGTCGACCACCTTGCCGCTGGCCGTGCCCGAGTAAAAGACCACGATGTGTTCCGGCGCCTCGGCCACCAGTTGCTCCCACGAGGTGCTGCCATAGCGGTTGTCCACATGGCCAAGGATATTCCTGCCTCCGGCGCGTGCGACCACATGGCTGAGCATGGTGTTGCCCAGAACGGCGCGCGGGGTATCCTGCCCGCCATTGAAGATGAAAACGGGAACCGGTTCGACCCCGGAAAGACGCGCTTCCACCTCTGCGACCCGCGCAGAAATCCCTGCGATCAGGTGCTCGCCGCGCTCGGGCACGCCAAAGATGCCCGCCAGCGAGCGGATCTCGGCGTACAGTTCGTCGAAGCCATATTTGCCAAGGTTGCACCCCTCGGTGTTCAACCGCGTCTTCATCCCAAGGTCATGCAACTGGTCGCGGGTGTGGCGTTTCTCGCTGAAGCCGTCGGGGTAGCCCGCATAGACGAAATCAGCCTCGACATCGATCAGTTGTTCGGTCGTGGCCACCAGGGGCGACAGAACCGGGACCGAGGCATAGGCCTCGGCATAGCGTGGGCTGATGGCAAGATTGGCCATGTAGGAGGTGCCCGCCATGTGGCGTTCCAACCCCAGCGCCAACATCATCTCGGTGGCATTGTTCGACAGGGTCACGGCACGTTCGGGCGCGGCCTCGTAAATCGTCGTCACGCCGCAGTTTTCATCGGTGTAGGGATAGTGCTCTTCGGCCAAGGCCATCGGGGCCGCCAAAAGCAGCGCGGCAGAGAGGAACAGGGCGGATTTCATGGGTCAGGTCCTTTCGGGCATAAAACCGGGAACGGGTGGCAAGGCGTATCCGGCAAAGGCCGGCATGACCTCGGCCGAGAACAACGCCATGGCGGCCTGCGCCTCGGGCAGCGGGATCAGGCCATTGGCATCAAAGAGACAGCGCAGGTTGCAGCAACCGGTCCGGGCGATCAGCGCCTTGATCTGGCGACAGCAATCTTGGGGCGTGCCCGCAATGGCGTAGTCGGCCAGCATCTCGGCCCGGTCGCGGGTTTTGGGCGGCTTTTGCCCCTGTTGCACAGCCCGCTGGGCGCGGCGACGATTCAGCCGTTCGGTCAGGCGGTCCAGCGCCGCAAGGGCGGTGTCGCGGCTTGCCGCAACCAGCACGTAGCGCGACAGCGACGAAGCCGCCATCGGCCCTGGCCCCGCGCCTGCCTCATGCAACGCCTGCCGAAACACGGGAATCTGTCGCGCCTCGTTTGGCTCGAGGCTCAGCAGCAAGGGCAACCGGAGACGCGCCGCGATGGCCACGGTCTCGGTCGAGACACCGGCCACGAAAACAGGCGGATGCGGGCGCTGCACCGGCGGCGGGCCAACCTCTGTCTCTGCAAAGACCCATTCCGGACCATCCGAGGCGACACGCCCCGTTGTCCAGGCCCGCAACATGATGTCCAGCGCCTCGGCAAAGCGAGGCCGGGCCGCGGCCCGGTCGATGCCAAGGGCGTCGAAGGTCGCCGGTTCGGTGCCGCGCCCGATCCCCACATCCACGCGGCCAGCGCTTTGGTGATCCAGTTGCGCGATCTGCTCGGCCAACATCAGCGGATGATGCAGCGGCAGAACCATCACCGAGGTGCCAAACCGCAACCTTTCGGTCCGGGCAAGGATTTCGGCCCCTAGCAGCAGGGTATGCGGATAAGGCAAACCAGTGCGGCGAAAGTGAAACTCGTTGAACCAGATCCCGCCAAAGCCCTGCTGATCGGCCGTTTCGACCAGCCGCATCAGCGCGCCATGATCCCCCAGCGCTCCATCGCGCGCAAAACCCGCAAGATCGAACCGCAGCCCGCGCGCGGCCTCAACAGCCACCGGGCGCCCCCCGGACATCGGAGCCGACAATAAGCGCAGGACGAACAGGCGTGATGCCTGAATACATGTTTCCCCCTTGCCGGCACACCTCGTCCGGCGGTTTGGTTGTTGCTTGCGGCAGGTCTCCTGGCTTGCGGCTCGGATGCAGTGCGCCCCCTTCCCGGCCAATGGGCCAGTGGATCGGGCGACATGCTCGCCGCTTACAGTTGCGAGGGCAGCCTCGGCATTGGCCCCTGTTCAAGGGGCCGCACCGTGTTCCCATTTCATCCGCGTGGCGCGGAACCGAAAGCATCGACAGGCCTAGCCGGTATTGCCGGACCCGGCAAGACGGGTTCGCAAGACCGACAGCGATTTCGCGGTGGCGCAGGATTCGTGCTGCCGCACCGCTGCCCCCTGCCGGGCCGTCACAACGCCACCCGCAGCATCACAAGACTGATCCAGATGATCGCGGCACCCGCGCTCACCTGTGCCAGCGCATAGACCAAGGGAAGTGCGCGGGTCGGCCCCATCGAGGAAAAAGCTAGCCCGCGTGCGGCAACGCTCGACACTGCAACAAGGCTGGTCAGTCCGGCAGTGCCCAGCCCCATGACCACCACAGCCGCCGCTCCCGCAGTACGGATGTCCATCTGCCAGGCAATCACCAGTAGAAAGATCGCCCCGGTACAGGGGCGGATCGCAATGCTGGCAATCAGCGCCATTGCCTCGCGCATTGACCGCAGGCCAGCCACCTGTTCAGGTGAAGGGCCGTGACTGTGACAGGCGCATTCATGGCCGTGTTCGTGGTCATGCGCCGCGTGCCCAGCAGCCACAGGTGCCACGGGCCGGGCCAAACGGCGCAGGCCCCGCCCCGCAAGGATCACCCCCACCGCGCAGATCGCCAGATAGCTGGCCGGGGCAAGGACATCCTCGGCCAGTACGGTCATCTGGGCCGCGGTAAGTTCGAGCAGGAAGAACCCGCCATAAACCAGCGTGACCGCCCAAAGCGCCTGCGCAAGACTGGACACCAGCGCGATCCCCAACAGGCGCGGCGCCGAGACAGCTGATCCCAGCCCGACACCGCCGATCATGTACTTGCCATGACCCGGTCCGACCGCGTGGACAAATCCATAGGCCCCGGCAGCCCCCATCAACGCCAGCCACGCGCCCGGTTGATCGGCCCGCAAGGCCCGAATGGCCCCGGCCATCTGGTTCTGGAAACCGCGCTGCTGATCGACCGCCCAAGCGGCTACGGTTGACAGATCAAGGCTGAGAAACAGCCCGACCACCAACGCAACGATCAACGCGGATACGCTCAGGATCCGCATTGCAGTGCAATCCTGTCGGCAAACAACGCGCCAACATTGGCAATGTCGGGGGTTTCCTCGCGGCTCAACTGTCGGAGCGTGGCCTTCAAGGCAGCGGTTTCCGCATCGGCGTTGAATGGAACGACACGCGCGTCACAGCCCTTTGTGGTACCGGTGATCCGGGGCGGCTGGGTGACGGAGAAGGCAAAGAAATAGGTGGATTCGTAAAACCCTACGTCCAACGTCCGCCCGCTCAGGTCCAACGGTTCCTCAAGATCGCGGGTAAAGCGGATTTCCAGTCGGCCGTCCCGCAACCGCGCGTCCAGCGCCCTTGGCCATTGCAAGTCGACGGTCTGGCCGCCAAGGGCAAGATGCGCCGAGCCGTCGAAATCCGCAGGCCATTGGCTGCGATAGGCGATCAGCTTTTGGCGGTCGTCCTCGCTCAGTTCCCCCTTGGCATTCAACTCCAACCCATGGGAGGAGAGAATGTAGAGCGTTTCAAAGGCATCGTAGAGCCACGTGATCTCGATCGCCTGCAAGCTTGGCCCCTCGCCCAGAAGGAAGTCCACGCCACCATCGACAAAGACATGCGGATGCGCCGGGGCGGGTCCGCCCGTCCAGAGGCAGGCGGCAACCAGACCGGCCCCCATGCGACGAAACGGCGACAGGGACTGCGGCATCAGATCTCGTCCTCGGGATCGTTCACGGGATCCAGCACAAGCACCAATCGGGTTTCGCCGCTGCCTTCGATCGGGGGCGACCGGTGACGCAACCCCGCGTCCGGGCGTTCCGGCCAAAGCGTCCCGCGCAACAGGACCGGCGATCCGGTGGGCACGGAAAAGATCTCGGCGGGCTCGTTGTCCTCACGGACAAAGCCGTATTGCGTGCCGCTGCCCCGATAGGTGCAGACAAGCCGCCCCATCACCGCGTCGATGTGGAACTTGCGACAGGCATTTGTGACCACAACGTCAAGGCGCAGGCGCAACCAACGCGCGCCCATCACGCGGGTGAAGATATCGGCCAGCGCGGCGATATCATCGACCAGCCTGACCCGTTCGGCGCAGTTCGGCGTTCCGGCGGCGTCACAGACCTGATCCACCGTGCCGCGCACCGCCTCGGGGCGCAGGATCGTGCGGGTTCTGGGCAAATGGGCCGGGTCCAGCCCGTCGATCCAGCGCTGAACATCGGGCAAAGGATGCCGAAGCCATATGGCCCCGGCACAGGCGGCATCGCGGATTGCCGACAGGTCCTCGGGCCTGTCCACGACCGCAAGCCCGCCCACCATGTGGGCAGAAGTGTCTGGCAAAGCGGTCACGCGGCCTCCTCGGCGCGGCGCCAGACGGGAAAGGGATCCGGCAGATCCGGCAGATCCTCGGGGGTTGCGGCAACAGTCGCGGGCAACAGGGCCGCATCCAGCCGTGCCTTCAGCATGGCCCAGTCCATGCCGCTGCCGATAAAGACGATCTCTTGCCGCCTGTCGCCCCAAGGCTCCTGCCAGTGTGCCTGCATATAGGCCTGGGCGCTGGCATGGGCCGGACGCCGGTCTTCGGGGACGGTGGCCCACCAGATCCCCAGCGGCTGAACCGACGACAGCGCCCCCGCAAGCGAAAACTCGGCAACCCAGTCCGGCCGCGTGGCGATCCAGAAATGCCCCTTTGCGCGGATCACTCCCGGTAGATCGCCGTTCAGCAACTCCATGATCTTTTCCGGGACAAAGGGCTGACGCGCCCGGTAGACATGGCTGGTGACGCCGTATTCCTCGGTTTCGGGAACATGATCGGCAAAGCCGTACAGTTCCTTGGCCCACATCGGGTGTTCGTGCGCCTTTTCGAAATCGAACAACCCGGTGTCGAGGATGGCATCGGCGGGCACATCCGAAAAATCGGTTTCGATGATCCGGGCATCGGCGTTCAGGCTGCGGATGATCTTGCGCGCGGCATCGACCTGATGCGGTTCGGCGGCGGAAACCTTGTTGAGGATCACCACATCGGCAAATTCGATCTGGTCGGTCAGCAGATGCACCAGCGTGCGCTCGTCTTCCTCGCCCAGCGTTTCGCCCCGATCCCGCAGGAAGTCATGACTGGAATAGTCGCGCAACAGGTTCACCGCGTCGACCACCGTCGCCATCGTGTCCAGGCGGGCGACATCCGACAGGCTGACACCGTTTTCGTCGCGAAAATCAAAGGTCGCGGCCACCGGCAGCGGTTCGGAAATGCCGGTGGATTCAATCAGCAAATAGTCAAAGCGCCCCTCGCCCGCGAGGCGGCGCACTTCGTCCAGCAGGTCGTCTCGCAGCGTGCAGCAGATACAGCCGTTCGACATTTCAACCAGCGTTTCATCCGTGCGCGACAACTCGGTATCGGCACGCACGAGGTCCGCGTCGATATTGACCTCGGACATGTCGTTGACGATCACCGCCACCCGGCGGCCATCGCGATTGTTCAGAACACGGTTCAGCAAGGTGGTCTTGCCCGCTCCGAGAAAGCCGGACAGGACGGTGACGGGAAGGCGCGTATCGGTCATTGGGCAAGAGCCTCTTTGGTAAAGCCGCCCCCGTCGCGCGTGGCTGTCGCGCGCAACATGTCGAGGCTGCGTTGCAGTTCGGGTCGGGTCATATCCCGGGCGATGACAACGATGCGCGACCGCCGGTCCGTTCCGGTCCAGTCACGCATGGGAACCGGCGGATCAAAGATGTGCTGCACGCCGTGAAAGACGAAAGGCACGTCCAGACCTTCGAGAAAGACGATGCCCTTGACCCGCAGGATATTGGTGCCGCGCAGGGCGACCAGCGTGTCCAGCCAATGGTCGAACACCGCATCGGCCAGCGGTTCGTCGAGGATGATCGAGGCCGACCCGATCCGGGTATCATGCCGTGAAAGCGCCGGCCCCGCCGCGCGAGCCGGGGCCAGGCCGGACAGGTTGGCCAGAGGATCGCCGGCGGGCGGCATCCGTCCGGTTGTCCAGCCCAGAACCTCGTCTGGTGCGGCCCCGGCCCGCAGGGCGCTCAGCCCCCACATCTGCCGGGTCGTGACCCTGCCCTGTTGAGCGTGCAGAATCCGCGCGGTCGGGTTCAGCGCGCGCAGCCGTTCCTCAATCTGGATCACCCTTTCCGGCATCACCAGATCGGTTTTTCCCAGCACGATCAGATCGGCCATCGCCACCTGGGAAACTGCTTCGAACTGTGCGTCCAGTGTGGCCGGGCCATTGGCCGCGTCCACCACCGTCACGACACCGTCCATGCGGGTACGGCGCGCCAGAAAGGGATCGACCAACAGCGTCTGAAGAATGGGGCCCGGATCGGCAAGGCCCGTCGTTTCAATGACCACCCGCTCGAAATCCAGTTCGCCGCTGTCGCGACGGGTCAGCAGGCCTGCCATGGTCTGCGCCAGATCGCCCCGGACCGTGCAGCACAGGCAGCCGGACTGCATCAGGATAACCTCTTCGGTCGACCGTTCGATCAGATCATGATCCAGACCGGCCTCGCCAAATTCATTGACGATCACTGCAATGCGCCCGGATTCGGGGTCTGAAAGCAGCCTGTTCAACAGCGTGGTCTTGCCGGCTCCAAGGAAACCGGTCAGCAGAGTGACCGGCAAACGGGCATCGCTCATCGCCCTGCTCCGACAAGGCAGATTGCCGTTGCAGCCAGCCGCCATTTTCCAGCATGGTTCGTCATCGGGACCGCTCTCCTTCGTATTCGCCGAATGCTTGTAATGTTATAACATTACATATGCAAGCGGTTCTCTTTGACTGAGGGAAACATTGGAAACCCGACAACTGTGCCGGGAAAAACCTTGCCGCATCGCGGACGACCACATATATCCGACAAAATAAATCAGGATTTATGCGATGACCAGCACCCCTCTCAAGACGCAAACAGGCGAGTTCGCAACCGAACACGCCAGCAAGTACCTTCAGCAACTCTGCAAACACTTCGCCCACCGGGTGACGGTCGACTATGATGCCGCCCAGGGACTGGCGCAGCTCGGCTCGGGTCCCGCGCGTATGTCCGCGTTGCCTGACCTGCTGCGCGTCGAGATCAGCGGCGCCGATGACGTGGCGCTGGAGCGGGCGCGGGATGTCATCGACAGCCACCTCGCCCGCTTTGCCTTTTGCGAAGACTTTACCGCGATGAACTGGCAACCGGCCTAGGGACCGGTTGCCAGCCTGCCCGATCAGGCCTGCGCGCCATCGAGTCGACGGCGGCGGCCTGCGCGCCGGTTTGCAATGCGCTCTCCCAGCATCAACATCGCCGGAGTGACGATCAGTGTCAGCAGGGTCGCGACCATCAAGCCGCCCGCGATGGCGGCGCTGAGTTCGGTCCACCATTGTGTCGACGGAGCGCCATAGACAATCTCGCGCCGGAAAAAGTCGATGTTGATCCCGATCACCATGGGCATAAGGCCAAGCGCCGTGGTCACGGAGGTCAGGATCACCGGCCGCAGACGCTGGGCCCCGGTGCGCAGAACGGCCTCTAGCGGGGTCATTCCAGCGCGTTTGAGATCGTTGAACGTGTCGATCAGTACGATGTTGTTGTTCACCACGATCCCGGCAAGGGCGATCACACCGATCCCGCCCATGACCACGCCAAAGGGCCGCCCGGTCACAATCAAACCCAACAGCACGCCCGCGATGGAAAAGATGATCGCGCTCATCACCACGAAGGCTTGGTAGAAGCTGTTGAACTGGATCACGAGGATCACGATCATCAATCCGATGGCCGCAGCGAAGGCCCCGATCAGAAAGGTCATGGCATCGGTCTGGTCCTCGGCTTCGCCGGCAAAGGACCATGACACGGCATCGGGCAGGTCCATCTGTTCCAGCGCGGTACGCAAGGCGACGATCTGATCATTCACCAGCAGGCCGGGTGCCACGTTAGCGGCGATGGTTGTCACCCTCTCCTGATCTATGCGCTTGATTGTACCGCTGCGCGGAGCCGGTTCGAAACTTACGAAATTCGTGACCGGCACAAGCCCGGCGCTGGTCGGCACGCGCAGGCTTTCCAGTTCGGCCAGCGTCCGTTCGCCTGCCGGAAAACGCACGCGGATGTCTACCGGTCCTTCGGCGTCGTCAGGGCGGTAGTCCGCAACCGTGATGCCCTGCGTCAGCAGTTGCACCGCCTGCCCCAGCAGCGTGACATCGGCACCAAAGCGCGCCGCCTCGGAGCGGTCAAGCTTGATCTCCCATTCGACGCCCGGCAGCGGGCGCGTGTCTGTCACATCGGTAAAGCCGCCGATGACATCCATCCGTTCGCGGATGGCCTCGACCGCTGCCGCCTGCGCTGCCCGGTCACGCGACACGACCTCGAGGCTGACAGGTTTGCCCGAAGACGGGCCACCGGACTGCACCTGCACCTGCACGTCGATGCCGGGGATCACGGCCATGTCCTGCCGGATCTGATCGGCGATCTGCACCGCCGGGCGACGCGTGTCCCATTCGGTCAGTTCAAGCTGAATCCGCCCGATCACCTCTTCGTCATCCTGCTGGCTGGATCCGGTGCGGGCATAGACGCTGGAGACTTCGTCGTATTGCAGCAGCCTGTCCTCGACCCAGCGCACCAAACGATCCTGTTCATAGATCGAGAAATTGTCGCGGGCGCGCACCTCGACCTGCGCAAAGTCCGGCTCGACCGACGGAAAGAAAGAGATCCCGGTGCCGAACTGCCCATAGGCAAGGAACGCCGCAACCAGCGCGTAAATCGCAAAGATCAGCGTGCGGCCCGGCCGCAGGATCGCCCATTCCAGCACCCGCACGTACAGGCCCGCGCCGCCTTTCATCTGACGCGGATCGCCATGTTCCGCGGCGGCGATCTGGCGTTGCTGCGTCGCGGTCTGGGGCTGGCGTTTGCCGATCAGCCCCCCGACCACGGGGATAAAGATCAGCGCCATGAACAGCGAGGCGATCAAGGTCAGGATCACGGTGATCGGCAGGAACTTCATGAACTCGCCCACGATGCCGGTCCAGAACAGCAGCGGGAAAAAGACGCTGAGCGTCGTGGCTGTCGAGGCGATGATCGGCCATGACATACGCTTGGCCGCCATGGCATAGGCCTCGCGCGCCGAGCGGCCTTCGTGCAGATAGCGGTCCGCCAGTTCCACCGTCACGATGGCCCCGTCCACCAGCATCCCCACGACCAGGATCAGGCTGAACAGGACCACGATATTCATGGTGTAGCCCATGAAATACAGCGCCGCGACCCCGGCAAGAAAGGCACCGGGAATGGCCAGTCCGACAAGGATCGATGACCGCAGACCCAACGCCCAGACAATGACGATCATCACCAGAAGGACGGCGGCGATGACGTTCGACTCGAGGTCCGAAAGCATGGTCTGCACCTGTTCGCTTTCGTCCTGCATGTAATTGATACGCACGGTCTTGGGCCAATCGGCCTGCGCTTTTTCGATCTCGGCACGCACGGCGGCGACGGTTTCGATGATGTTCGCACCCGACCGTTTCTTGATCTCCAGTGCCAGCGCCGGTTGACCGTTGATCCGGGCAAAGCCTGTGGGGTCCTCAAAGGTCCGCCGCACGGTGGCGACATCGGCAAAGGTCACGACCGTGTCGCCATCCACCTTGACCGGCAGTTCCATGACATCGCCAAGATCCTCGATCAGGCCGGGAACTTTCAGCACGATCCGCCCGGCGCTGTTTTCGATCGCGCCGGCGGCGATCAGACGGTTGTTCCGGTTGATCTGGCTGATCAGTTCGTCAAACGACAGGTTGTAGGTTTCGAAAACCGTGGGGTCGATCTGTACCTCAAGAATTTCGAAGCGTTCGCCGCCCACATCCACTTCCAACACGCCGGACAGGCTTTCCAGCCTGTCCTTCAGGTCATCGGCCAGACCATTCAGCGTGCGTTCCGGCACGGGACCGGACAAGATCACCGTAAGGATTGGAAACAGGGCCGTGTTGATCTCTGTCACCACCGGGTCGGTCGCCTCGTCCGGCAATTCGTTCGAGGCGCGGTCCACCGCCGCGCGCACCTTGTCCAGCGCCGCGTCAGAATCAAAGCCCGGTTCGAATTCCAGCTGAACGCTGGCGTGCCCCTCGGCGGCGGTGGCCGTCATGCTTTTCAACCCGGTGAGAGCGCCAAGCTCGGTCTCCAGCGGCTCGATCAGCAGACGTTCGGCATCTTCGGGTGCGATTCCTTCCAGCCCCGTCGAAACATAGACCGTGGGGATCGGCACCTCGGGCGAGCTTTCCTTGGGAATGGCGCTGTATGTCAGCGCGCCGACCGCAAGGATCAGGCCCAACAGCATCACCACCACGCGGGCGCGGCTGAAGGCAGCGTCGATGAGGCTGTTCATTGGTCCACCTTCGCGGCTTGAGCATCCGGGGCGATGGTTTCTCCCTCGTCTCTTGGAGCCACCTGTTCGCCGTCACGGACAAACCCCTGCCCGATGGTGATGACCCGCACTGTTTCGGGCAATCCGCTGACCCAGACGCCATCAGTCTGGGCGCGTTCCAGCGCAACCTCGTGAAAGACAACCTTGTCCTGATCGTCAACGGTCTTGACCCCCAAAGTCCCGTCCGGACCCAGTGACAAAATGGCGGGCGACACGAAATGCGCCGACATCTCTCCGGTCGGGATCTGCACCTGCACCGACAAGCCCGAAGCGATCTGTCCGTCAGCATTGGGCACGGTAATCTCGGCCCGGAAAGTGCGGGTTTCCGAGGCGGCGTCCTTGCTGACATATGTCACGGTGCCAAGGCGGCTCTCACCGGTGATAAAGCTGACGGTTGCCTCCTGCCCTTCGACGATCCGGGCCAGCGATTGCTGCGGCACCTGAATCACGACGGTCAGCGGGTCGGTGTCCAGCATGGTGCCAACTTCGGCCCCGGCCGAGACATAGGCCCCTTCATCAAGGTCCAGCGCGTCCAGCCGCCCGGCAAAAGGCGCGCGGATCACGGCGGCATCGGCGGCTTCTTCGGCTTCGGTCAACTGGGCTTCGGCGGTGGCAAGCGCCGCACGGGCCTCGGCCACCCTGTCGACGGTGGATGCGCCGCGTTCCAAAAGCGTTTGCGCGTTTTCGAATTCGCGCCGTGCGCGGGCCACCTCTTCGCGGGCCTGTTGCACGCGGGCGTCCTGTTCGCGGGTGCCTAGCCGCGCAATCACATCGCCTTGTTCCAGATAATCGCCCTTGTCCGCGACCAAAGTCGCCACGCGGCCCGCCGTCTCGGCCCGCAGGGTGGCGCGCCGGTCTGGCTGCGCCTGCCCTTCGGCGGTAAAGACACGGGTCACGTTTTCCGCCTTGCTGAGACGAACGGCCACCGCCACGGCCTTGACCGGCTGGACCGGTTCGGCAACGGCCTTGGGCTGTGCGGGCAACATAAACCCGCTGCCCATCCAGCCGACCAACCCCAGCCCCAAAAGACCCGCAACCCATTTCGACCGCGAAGACCCGGGCTCGTCGGTGAATGTCAGCGGAACCCGTGCCTGTTCGCCTTCAGATGTGTTCATTGCAAAAGTGCCTTCTTGTCGAATGTGTTTGTCATGGCCGTGTCATGCCGCCGCGATCTGCGTCAGCATGAGGCGAAACTCTTCGGTATCCGCCAGCGCGATGCTGCCCGGCGGCAGCCCCAGCAGGCGGTCGTGCATTTCGCCCTCGGCGATCATGCGGTCGTTGATCAGGCCGATGGCCCGGTCCAGTTCGCCGCCCCGCGCCAGGGCAATCGCCCGCTGCGAGACATCGCGGCGCCCCATGCCAAGGGCCAGGATCATCTCGGCGGTCAGCATGGCGTCGGTGACGTGGAAACAGCCCTCGGCCACACCTTCCTCGATCATCGTTCGGACCACGGGCAGCGCCTCGCGGCAGGCTGCGGCGTTGATGCGGTGGAACAACAGTTCGTTTTCGGGACGCAACAGGACATCGGTGATGAATTGCAGTTCCGGCGCGCGGTCCAGCCGCCATTGGTTGGTCGCGACGATGAAGGCGTTGAAGCGGCTGAGCGCGTTGCCTTCGGCGGCGTTCTGGCCCGCCTGTGCCGCGCCCATGGCCTGTCCGATCATGCGATGAACCAAACCGTCAAAGAGATCCTCCTTGGCGGGAAAATGGTGGTAGAAGCCGCCCTTCGAAATCCCAGCCTCGGCCACGACATCCGCAACCGTCACCGCATCCCACCCCATCCGCAGGAACACCGCCTGCGCGGCATCAAGGATGCTTTCGCGGCGCGCGTCCGGCGACATGCGACGTCTTTTGCCGTCGTTTTCCTGCGGAGCGCCCGCCGTCTGTTGCATCGTTTGCCTCGTCTTGGTCCCGACTTCCGGCCCTTACCGACCGCCAGTCGGTATCTGGGCGGGCGCGGCTGATAGTCAAGCCTGCCCAGACGGAAACGCATGACGGGCGGCAAAGCTCCGCCCGAGGCAGATCACCGGCGCGGTGCCACCGTCACCGCGTGGGCAGGCCCCTGTCTGCGGTATTCCCCGGGCGAGGCCCCGGTCCACCGTTTGAAAGCACGGTAGAAATTTGCTGACGATGAAAACCCAAGTTCCTGCGAAATCACCTCGACGCTTTTGGCGTTTTCCTGCAGGTCGCGGATCGCGATATCGCGCCGCAACCCGTCCTTGATCGTCTGAAAGGCGGTGCCTTCGGAATCCAACCGCCGCATCAAGGTGCGCGGCGTCATCCGAAAAGCGGTGGCCGCATCGGACAGGCCACAGTCCTGCCAGTTCGACCGGTAAAGGAACTCTCGCAGGCGCAGCGACTGGCTGTGTTCGCGGTAGCCGGTAAAGATCCAGTCTCGCGGGGCGCGTTTCACGAAATCGACCAATTCCGGTTTGCTGCGGGCCAAAGGTGGCCCCATCGGCGCGGTGTCAAAGGCGATGGAAGACAGCGGCGCGTCGAACGCCACCTGCGCCGGAAAGATCATCGCGTAGTCTTCGGCAAACTCTGGCCGGGCAAAGGCAAACCGGACGCGCGCCACCGGCACCTCGTGCCCCGCCAGCCAAGACAGCAACCCATGCGCCAGTTTCAACAGCAACATATGCCCAAAGCGCTGCACCGGCTGATCCCCGACCGGCTGCAAGGACAGCGCGATGACCCCGTCCTCGGGGCGCAGGGTGCATTGGTAGTCATCCAGCAACAGGTTCCAGAAGGTGGAAAACCGATGCAGGGCCGACGGCAGGCTTTCGGCCGCCAGAACCGTGGTCAAAAGATGCTGCAAGGCGCGCGCCCGAATGGGACGGCTCCACAGGCCCATCATCTCATCCCCGCTTTCGACCGCCGCAATCTGATAGAGATGCACGATCTGTTCCAGCGTGACGCGCGCCTCGGGGTGGCCCGGCGTTTCCAGTCCCGACCGCAGCAGCATGTCCTGCAACTGCGCCGGCGAACAGCATCCGGCCAGCGCCTCCAGCCAATCGTCGATCAACCGGCGGGACACGGTGGTGAAACTGACGGGATCGGATGCCGTGGACATAAGCGACGGATAGGCCGATTTGTCACTTTTGGAAAGTAGATTGTCATCTCATGACGTTGAGAGCCACCCGGACGCTGGATAGGTGTCATCTGAAAACAGGGTAGAGGAGACCCAGGGATGACCTATCAAGCGCCGATCGACGACATCATGTTCGACATCCAGCACCTGTCGCGCTGGTCCGGCGTCCGCGCGCTGCCGCAGTACGACGGCATCGAACCCGAGGATATCCGCGCCGCGCTGGACCAGTTCGGGCGCTTTTGTTCCGGCGTGGTGGCGCCGCTGTCCCAGGCCGGTGACGAACAAGGCGCGCGCTTGGAAAACGGTCGTGTCACCCTGCCCCAAGGCTATGATGCAGCCTATGCCAAATTCGTCGAAACCGGTTGGCAAAGCCTTGCGCATCCGGTCGATCATGGCGGCATGGGCCTGCCCCGTGCGGCGGGTGCCGCCGCGACCGAGATCGTCAATGCCGCCGACATGAGCTTTGGCCTGTGTCCACTGCTGACCGATGGCGCCATCGACGCACTGGCAAAGAACGGGTCGCCCGAGCAAAAGGCCATTTACCTTGAAAACCTCGTGACCGGGCGCTGGACCGGCACGATGAACCTGACCGAACCGCAGGCCGGCAGCGATCTCAGCCGCATCCGGACCACCGCAACCCGGCGCGCGGATGGCACCTATGCGGTGAACGGCAGCAAGATATTCATCACCTATGGTGAACACGACCTGAGCGAAAACATCATCCACCTCGTTCTGGCCCGCACCCCCGATGCGCCCGCCGGGGCCCGTGGGCTGAGCCTTTTCGTGGTGCCCAAGTTCCTGCCGCGGACCGATGGCACGCCCGGCGCGCGCAACGCGGTCACGTGCAGCGGGATCGAACACAAACTGGGCGTGCGGGCCAGCCCGACCGCGATGCTGACCTACGAAGACGCTACCGGCTTTCTTGTGGGAGAGGAAACCCGCGGGCTGGAATACATGTTCGTTATGATGACCTCGGCCCGTTTCGCGGTGGGTGTTCAGGGCGTCGCAGTGGCGGACCGCGCCACACAGCATGCCTTTGCCTATGCCCGCGAACGTGTGCAGAGCCGCCCGGTGGACGGCAGTTCGGGCGATGCCGTGCCGATCATCCAGCACCCGGAAACGGTCCGCATCCTGATGCGGATGCGCGCCACCGTCGAAGGCTGTCGCGCCTTGACCATCGCCACCGCCGGTTGGCTGGATCTCGCCACCTGCCCGGATGCAACGCTCGCACGCGAGGCAGACGAGATGGCTGAATTCCTTGTGCCGCTGGTCAAGGGATATAGCACCGAAAGCGCGGTGGACGTCGCCTCTCTTGGGGTGCAGATCCACGGCGGAATGGGGTTCATCGAAGAAACCGGCGTGGCGCGTTATTACCGCGACGCCCGCATCCTGCCGATCTACGAAGGCACCACCGCCATTCAGGCCAACGATCTGCTGGGCCGCAAGGTGCGCCGTGACGGTGGCGCAACCGCCCGCCGCTTTGCCGCCATGGTCGCTGAAACGGCCCGCGCGCTTGCCGCCGGAGACGCGCAGATGCAATCGGTGGCCGATCGGCTGGACGCGGCGCGCGACGATTTCGAAGCCTGTCTCGATCACCTGCTGGCGACGCTGGGGCAGGATGCCAACGCAGCCTACGCGGGCAGCGTGCCCTTTCTGATGCTGACCGGCAACCTTGCCGCCGGTTGGCAACTGGGCCGGTCCATGCTGGCCGCGAAAGAGGCGCTGGCCCGTGGCGAGGCCGCCGAATTCATGACCCGCAAATGCGCCACCGCTGCTTATTATGCGCACAATATCCTCGTGCAATGCGCGGTTGACCGTGCGCGCATCACCGATGGGACCGCCAGCCTGCTGGACGCAGAGCTTTGCTCGGCCTGATTTGCGCGCGCCCCAAGGATCCAAGGAGAAAGACATGACTGACGCCCGTTTCGACGATTACACCAACCTGGCCATCGAGATGCGCGACAACGGCGTCGCCATCCTGACCCTCGACCGCCCCGCCAAGCGCAACGCGCTGGACGTGGCCACGATTGACGAACTGGTGCGCTTTTTCAGTTCGGCCCACCGGGACGGGGTGCGCGCCGTGGTTCTGACCGGCGCCGGCGATCACTTTTGCGCCGGTCTGGATCTTGTGGAACACTGGAAGGCCGACCGCAGCCCGGATGAGTTCATGCATGTCTGCCTGCGCTGGCACGAGGCCTTCAACAAGATGGAATACGGCGGCGTCCCGGTGATTGCGGCGCTCAAAGGCGCGGTCGTGGGCGGCGGACTGGAACTGGCTTCGGCGGCACATGTGCGGGTGATGGACCAAAGCACCTATTTCGCCCTCCCCGAAGGTCAGCGCGGCATTTTTACCGGCGGCGGGGCCACCATCCGCGTCAGCGACCTGATCGGCAAGTCACGCATGATCGACATGATCCTGATGGGCCGCGTCTATCAGGGGCAAGAGGCGGTCGACCTTGGTCTGGCGCAATACATCACCGACGGGTCCAGCTTTGACATGGCGGTGGAACTGGCGGACCGGGCAGCGGCCAACCTGCCGCTGACCAATTTCGCCATCTGTTCGGCGGTCAGCCACCTCAACAACATGTCGGCCATGGATGCCGCCTATGCCGAGGCCGTCGTCGCGGGCGTAGTCAACACCCAACCCGCCGCCCGCGAGCGTCTGGAGGCCTTCGCCAACAAGACGGGCGCACGCGTGCGTCCCAACAACTGACTGGCACAAGGCCGCCCCCCCCCGCCAGCGTTGCCGCCGGCGGGGGGTTCGTTTCAACGGGTGGCAAACCTCACGCCGCCACGGACACCGCGGCAACGGGATCCGTCCGCGCGACCCAAGTGCCCCTGTCATAGCGCAGACCAAGACCCTGCCCGCCGTCCAGAGTCGTCAGCGTCAGCCAGCCGTTGTCGAACAGCGCCCGCACATCGGGGCGCCGGTCCAGCACCTGCGAGATCATCTCTGCCGGAGCGTCGATGGCCACGACCAAGCGGCTAGGCACATGGCGCGCGGTCTCACCGTCGTGAACCGATTGCCATGGCAAACCGGCCCGCAAAGGCCCGCCGCTGCCTTCCAGAACGCCGATCCCGCCGACGACATTGTGCAACAGCTTGTTGCCTGCGCCAAAGGTTTCGGGCGCGATGGCTGACCCGTGATATTGCAGGGCGATCCAGCTGGCCACGACAACCGGCGCGCTGAGGATCAGTTCCAGCGTGGCGGCCGTGTCATCCTTGCGCCAGTCGTAGTCATGCAAAAAGACCCGACCGTCCAGATCGCGCCCCGTGGTGCGCGACCGTGGCGCGGCGACAAAGCCGCTGCACCCGGCCAACCCCCATTCGGGACGCAGTTCCGACCAATCCTGCCCACGCCGGCCAAGGGTTTCACAGGCACCCCGAGGCAACGCCTGCGCCCGTTCGGTGCGCGCAAGTTCTCCCGCCGTTTTCAGCGCAGCGGTCAGGCGGTCGACATCGGCCCGGTGACGGGTCAGCCCGGTGGCTTCGAACAGCCGCACCTCATCCGACACGGTGTCGTGCAACCCGGCCACGAAAGCGGTGTCGGCCGGGATGCGGATCCCCCGGTCGGCCAGACCCGCGCGGATGGCATCGTCATTCAACAGCCCCGCCAAAAGCCGCGCGTTGACGTCACCGGCAAAACCGCCACAGGCACCGCATTGCAGGGCGCTGGCGTGCGGCGCGTTGGTGACTGTCGCGCCATGTCCGCAGACCAGCACAAGCCGCGCAAAACCTTCGGTCAGTGACATGGCCCGCAGGATGGTTTCTGCCGCGTCGATCCGCTTGTCCAATGCCAGATCCAGTTCCGGCATCGGCTCTGGCGCTGTACCTTCACCTTTGCCAAGGCTGTCCCGCAAGAGTTTGCCCACATATAGCGGACCGGCCGCTTCGACGAAGGCAAAGGCCGAAACCGCTGCACGCTTGAACCGGCCCCATGCCCGGATGGTCCGCAGGTGTACACGCTGATGCACGTCGGCCTCAGCATCGCCTCTGGCGCGAGTTTCAATGCCCGGGCTCAGCAGAACCGGGGCCCGCGCCTCGACAATATCCGACGCATGCCCCTGGTGCCGGATCGGCAGCCCGAAGAATCCGGCAAAGCCGATGGTCCGGATCTGGGGATCGGCGCTTTCCAGCGCCCGGCGAAAGCGTTCCGAACGAACGTCGATGCAAAAGGCCGCCTGAATCGCGGGCCGCCCCTGCGGCGCGGGATCGCCGTCGCCCGCCAGAGTCTCAGCCAGCCGCCTTTCGCCGGAGCGGTCCACGGCCTCTTGCAAGGCGGCCTCAAGCACCACATCGGCATCGGGCGCGACCGGCGGCGCATAGTCCGCCATCGCCGTTTCCCAAGCCTCTGCCAGCGACGGGCCGCCGGCCTCCAGCAGGGCCGCTTCCCACACCAATCGCACGGTCAGCAAGTCAAACAGAGTGCTGTCCCGGCTTCCGTCGCGCTGAGAGGTCCAGCCAAGGTGCCGCGCGTATTGCCCCCAACCCGACAGCGTCACCAAAAGCCGGTGCAGATACAGCGGAGCGGCTTCGGGCGTCAGGCTCAGTGTTTCGCAAGCCTCGGCAAAGGCGGCCTGTGGATCGGTCGGAAGGGCTTCGACCCGGGCGGAAAAGCCGCTGAGCCCGGCAAGGCCCGGTGTCAGGTCACGGCTGGCATAGATCCGCCACGACGCCCATGCCCGTACTGCGGGCGCAGGCCAGAACGCCTGTCCCCGGTCGAACTGGGCCGCGGCCCAATGACTGATCCGCTCTTCGACCAGCATGGGCCAGTCGACGCCATCGGCCTGTTGGGCAAGCTCGGCAATGGTCGGCAGCGGCGCAACGGTGCAAGAGGGATCCCGCGCTGCGCGTGCAAGCGCCTGCGGCTCTATCCCATGCGCCAGTGCGGCAGCCCGAAGGTCCGCTGGTGTCACGGTGCCCGCGTCGATCATCGCGGCCACCTCTTCACGCGGCAGGAACATCCGCCCTGCACCGACACGGGCCATCCGGGCTGCGGCGCTGGTGCGGTCCTCCCCGATCTGGCCAAGCCACGGATTGACCGCGACCGTGGCCTCCAGCGGGAACGCCGGGGGGATTTGCTGCATCGCCTGCTCAGCCGATGCAAGGAGTTCAAGGGTCTGGCCGGGCCAGGTCATCTGCGCTTTCATTGGATCGCTCCGGACTTGGGGGTCCAGCGGCCGCCAAGCCGCTCGAAGACCGCGTTGAGATAAAGACCGTTCATCAGGTGAACCCGCAGACCAGCCGCCGCCGGATGCCCGGCCCAGAGCGGAAAGGTTGCCTGTGCCACGGCAGCGACCGCAAAGCTGACCAGCGCCAGCACGATCGTCGCCCAGATCAGCCCGTCAGGCGCGGGCGGCGGCGGCAAGGTGCCCGCCGACAGCAGCGTCGCCCCCTGTTGCAGCGCGAAATAGGCCACCGTCGCCGCCACAGAGAGCCCGACCGTCCGCAAGGTCAGGGCCCGCGGCGCAAGATCGGCCAGCCCCTGTGCAATAAGGTAGACAACGCCAAAGATCAGGATCGCACCAAGCGCCACGGTCTGCGGTGGCTTGGACAGGATGCCGAACAACAGGCCGACCCCGACGTAGAGCGCCAGCGCCAGACCAAAAGCCCGAACCACGGCGCCAAGGTTTGGCACCGCCACCGGACCCGGCCGCCGGATAAAGGCAACCTCCTTGACCGCCCCGCCGGAGGCAAGGAAAGCGTGCGATTTGTACAGCGAATGCGCCACGATATGCAGCAGCGCCAGCGGGAACAGGGCCAGCCCGCATTGCAGCACCATAAAGCCCATCTGCGCCGTGGTGGACCACGCCAGCGAGGTCTTGACCGCCGGTTGGGTCAGCGCCACGGCGGCACCCAACAGTGCGCTGAACCCGCCGATCAGCGCCAGCATCGCCAGCACACCCGGCGCCGCGATCAGCACATCCGCAAAGCGGATCAGCAAAAAGCCTCCGGCGTTGACGACACCCGCGTGCAGCAGGGCCGACACAGGTGTTGGTGCCTCCAGAACCTCGGTCAGCCAGCCATGCGTTGGCACCAGTGCCGATTTGAACACGGCCGCCACCGCCAACAGCAGCGCCGCCAGCCAAAGCAGGCCCGTGCCTTCGCCCGCGCCCGCCGCGGCGTTGATCGCGGCGATATCCGAGGTGCCAAAGCCCACCACAAGGATCCCTGCCGCGATCAACAGCGCCGCGCTGGCAATGATCCCGGTGAGCGCCTTTTTGCGCGCGGCCCGCCGCGCCCGTGGCCGATCCGGGTAGTGCAACAGCAGGCGATGCAGGGTAACGCCCGTGGCCACCCATCCCAGCGCCAGCTGCACGATATTGCCCGCGCTGACCAGCAACAGCACGCAGGCGACCGTTGCCGCCATCCAGCCCATGAAGGCGGCCTGCCGCACATCCCCGTCCAGCGCCACGCGCGAAAAGCGCAAGACGATCCAGCCGACAAAAGCCACGGTCAGGATCATCGCCACACTGACGATGTCGATCCGGGTAGACACGCCGATCGAGGCAAAGCCGATCAATCCGCTGGTGGTCGCCCCTGACACGGCAAGATCCAATGCGGCCAGCGCACCAATCGCAAGGGCTGCAAGCGCGGAAAGCTCGGGCAGACGCAATCGCCACCCGCCCCGATCCGGCGGGGCAAGAAACATCGCGACCGCCGCCGCGGCCAGCACAAGCGGTGCAAGCAAGAGCAGGTAACTCATCGTAGACCTCCAAATCCAAATCTCGCGCTGATCTAGAGGCTTCGATGTTTGAATAAAAATATATTGTATGGATGCATTCATTCGCTTTAATAGAACGATATGCGACTGAACTATCATCACCTGCGCTATTTCCAAGAGGTCGCCCGCGAAGGGAACCTCACCCGTGCAGCATCGCGGTTGAACCTGTCGCAATCCGCGCTTTCGACCCAAATCCGCCTTTTGGAAGAAAGGCTTGGCCATGCGCTGTTTTCCCGCGCCGGGCGCGCCATGACCCTGACAGAGGCCGGACGGATCGCTCTGGACCATGCCGACCGGATCTTTGACGTGGGCGACGATCTGATCGCAACGCTGACCGGGACCGGCGCGGCCAAGGCGCCGCTGAGGGTCGGCGCGCTGTCGACCCTGTCACGGAATTTTCAGCTGAGATTCGTGCAGCCCGCACTGGCCGAGAGCATCGAACTGGTGCTGTCCTCCGGCAACAGCCAGACGTTGCTGCGCGCGCTCGAAGACCTTGCGCTGGACGTGGTCCTGCTGACTGATCCGCCCTCGCGCGACAGCTTTCCCGACCTCGTGGCGCACCGGATCGCCGAACAGCCTGTTGCGCTTCACGGAACGGCGCGACGGCTGACCCATGCCTCGCTTGCGGATCTTCTGTCTTCGGAACCTGTGATCCTGCCCACTGAAAGTTCGATCCGTACGGGGTTTGACAGCCTCGTCGCGCGGCTGGGCATCACGCCCCGGATCGCGGCAACCGTCGATGACATGGCCATGGTGCGTTTGCTGGCACGCAACGACGTCGGTCTGGCGATTACGCCCGCCGTTGTCGTCGCCGACGAACTGGCGCAGGGCCTGCTGGCCAGCGCGCCCTTCCCGCTTGAAATTGTCGAAAGCTTTTACGCGGTGACCGCAGTGCGCAGCTTTCCGCATCCGATTGTGGACAGGCTGATCGCGCCGCTGGCAGATCGCGGCACGGAAAGCGCCGGACCCTAGACCGTGATCTGCTGCGCCGCCATCCGGTCCTCTGCCCGCCCTGTCGGTGCCGCCGCCAGCGTCCCGCGCCGGACGACATGCACCTCGAACCCCCGATTGCGGGCGGCAAGGGCAGTTTTCTGAACGCAGTAGTTGAAATCCAGCCCGACGATCCGCAACCGCCCGACACCTAGCCCAGCCAACAGAACATCCAGTTCCCCTGTGGCAAAGCTGTCCTGAACCGGCTTGACCAGCTCATGGTCCGCGAAACCACGGAAAGGTTGCGCAAGTTCAGTGCCCTGGGTTCCCTCGACCGCCTGCCCCTTCATCGTCATCCGCGCCAGAAACCGTGTCGATGGAATGGACCATTCCTGTCGGATCGCCACGATCGGCCAGCCGTTTTCCCGTGCGGCACGAACCTCGTCCAGAATTGCTGTCTGCGCCTCGGATTTTACGGACTCTGTATAGGGACCCTGCTCCCAGAAGACAGATTGAAGGTCAATCATAAGCAGGGCCGTGCCGGCCCGTTGACCAATGGGTTTGCCCTGGCTGATCGCACCGATCCGCCGGATCCCATTGCCAAGCCATCCCACGACGCCAAGCGCCGAGCTCGCAAGTAAATAGCCTAGGATCATTGAACATCTCCGTTTTGCGCCTTGAGCTTCGCTGTCACCGCACGCACGATCCTCAGAGCGGTTGCAATTTCTTCCTCCGCGAGGTCGGCACCAATCTGTTCCATCAACTCCAATTCTTTGGACATAGCGCTGGCGATCACGTACCGACCGCTGTCAGTAAGACGCAACAAAGGCGATCTTTTGTGCCGCGGGTTCGGGTGTTGTTCGGTGAACCCCGACGCCAGTGTCTCATTCACCATCAGCTGAACGTACTGCCGTTTGATCTCCAGCCAAGCCGCAATATCCGGCACGGTCAGGTCGCCATGGGCACTGAGCACCTCCAACACGGCACGCATACGTACGGTCAGACCGGTGCCAACCAGTCCCTGCTCTACCGACGCCTCCGCAGCCTGCATCAAAGGCCGCGACGTCCAGACGATTTCATAAAGGTTCTTCGCTTTCATAATGCCATTATAGATGTCAAGTTGACATTGGCAATGACAATTATCCGCACAGACAAACCATGACCGCTGTTGCTCAAGTCAACACACATGGGCTGGCCCACCACCGCAGCCGTGCCTGCGCTTTGCAGGACAAAGCAGCGGTCCGCACGGTCAGCCTTGCAGCAGAGTGTCCGCCTACAGGATCTGGCTGAGGAATTCCTTGGTCCTTGGATCCGACGCGCTGTCGAAGAACGTGGCCGGGGGGCCGTGTTCAACAATGACGCCTTTGTCGGTGAAATAGATGTGGTCGGCCACTTCGCGGGCAAAGCCCATCTCGTGGGTGACAAGGATACAGGTCATGCCCTCGGCGGCGAGATCCTTGATCGTCACCAGCACTTCTTTCACCGTTTCCGGGTCCAGCGCCGCCGTCACCTCGTCAAAGAGCATCACGTCGGGCCGCATGGCCAGCGACCGCGCAATCGCGACCCGCTGTTGCTGTCCGCCGGACAATTCGCCGGGATAGCTGTTTTCCTTGCCTTCCAGCCGGACCTTCTTGATCAGCGCGCGGGCGCGGGTTTCGACCTCGGACTTGTCTTCGCCCAACACCTTGATCGGCGCCATCATGACGTTTTCCAGCGCGGTCTTGTGCGGGAACAGGTTGTACTGCTGAAAGACCATGCCGACCTTCTTGCGCAGCTCCAGCTTGTCCAGTTTGGGATCATGCACCTCTTGGCCTTCGACGGTGATCGACCCTTGCTGAATGTCGTTCAGCGCATTGATACAGCGGATCAGCGTCGACTTGCCCGACCCAGACGGGCCGATGATGCAGATCACCTCTCCTTTCATCACCTCAAGGCTGACGCCCTTGAGAACTTGCAGGTCGCCAAAGCTCTTGTGAACGTCCTTGAGCGATACGATCGGTTGGTCCGGGGTCCAGGCCATCTTGGCGCCTCCGTTAGAGATTGACCGCGAAGCGACGTTCCAGACGGACGGTCCAGCGCGCGATCGGGTAGCAATAGACAAAAAAGATCGCCAGCACGAAGCCGTAGAACGGCACCAGCAATTCCGGGCGGTTGTTTTCGGCCTCGATGGCCTGACGGGTCAGGTTCAGCACCTCTTCGACGCCAAGGATCGACACGATGGGCGTGGCCATGGTCAGGATCGCGTACCAGTTCATCCACGGCGGGATCATGCGCTTGATGCATTGCGGCAGGATGATCTGGAACAGGGTCTGGCGGCGGGTGAAGGCAAGGCTTTCCGAGGCTTCCCACTGTGCCGTGGGCACAGAATTCACCGCCCCTCGCACGATTTCCGAGATATTGGCCATAACCGGCAGCGCCAGCCCGATCACCGCCTTCAACCAGTCGGGCACCGGAATGATGACGCCCGCGATGACGATCTCGAACGGGAAGGACAGCATCACGATGAACAACAGCACCAGCCAGGGCGAGTTGCGGAAGATCTGCGTGATGACCATCGACAGCCATGCCACCGGACGCAGGGGGGACAGTTGCCCAAGCCCAAGAAAGACGCCCAGCACCGTCCCAAGCGCCATGGTCAGGAAACTGATGATCAGCGTAAAGACGAACCCCTGCAAGACGATGAAAGGGATCCAGCGCAGCAGCGATGCGATCGGCCCTTGGTCAAGATCCTCTGTTGCGGTCTGGGCCAAAGCCATGACCGGCCAAAGCGCCAGCATCAGGCAGACACCCAGAATGGCCCAAAGCGGGATCGAGGCCATCCATTGGGAAAACCCGATCTGAGAGGGCGCACGGTAGCGCGCCTTGAAGGAATGCATCACCGGCATGTCGGTGGTTGCGGGGGCGGTGAGACCGGGAATGCTCATGTCAGCCTCCGTATCCGGGGATGCGCATCGAACGTTCCCATTTGTTCATGCCCATGACGAGGATCCCGACCAACCCAAGATAGCTGAAAAACAGCACCAGCATCATCGGGTTCTGCGCCGAGGGAAAATCGTTCCATATGGTGATCGACTGGTACAAGAGTTCCGGCACCGCGATAACAAAGGCCTGCGTGGTGGTCTTGACCAGATTCACGAGGTTGTTGTTCAGCGCCGGGATCGACACGCGCAGGGCCAGCGGCAAGACGATGTAGCGATAGATCTGAAGCCGCTTGTACCCCAAGGCCTCAGCCGCCTCCTGCGTGGATTTCGGTACAGCCTCGACCCCGGCGCGAAAGATCTCGACGTTGAAGGCCCCGGCAAAGAAGGACAGCGAAATGATCGCCCAGCCGACGTTGGTGATGATCGGCACTTCCAGCCAGCCGTCCGGGCTGTAGGTGGGGGTGAACCGGCCAAGCGCGAAGTAAAAGAACAACAACTGCACAAAAGGCGGCGTGTTGCGGAAGAACTGGATGTAGCCATTCACGATGCCCCGCACCCAGCGGCTGTTGGCCCCTTGCATGGCGGCCCCGACGATGCCGATGATGACCGAAAAGATCACACAGGCCACGGACAGCTTTACCGTCAGCCACAGCCCGCTGACGACCTTGTCCCATTGTCGCTCTTCATAGAAGAAGATGAAGTTCCACCGCGGATGGTCTTCGGCCAGTTGGCGGAAGAACTCCGTGAACATGTCCAGCATGCGCGCCCCCGGTTGGCGTTAGTCACGCAGACGACCCCATCGGGTGCCGGCCACGGGGGCCGACACCTTTGGATTTCGTCCTTGGGTCCCGTCGGACGGGTTTATTCAGCAAGCCAGTCGCTGAACCGGTCGGATTGCTTGGCCAGATAGCTGGTGGGCTGAATGCCCCACTTTTCTTCCAGCTCGATCAGGGTGCCGTCCTGGTGCCACTGGTACTGCATGCCGGACATGAAGCGACCGAAGACACAGTTTTCCTCGGCTTTCGGCACGGCCAGCGCCCATGGGTTGTCATCCTCGGTCGGCATCGGCATTTCGAAATCGTCCCACTGACCCGACGCCAGATCCGCCATGATGGAGGAGTCGTCATAGACCCAGCCGATGCACTTCTTGTCGCGCAGGGCCTGTTTTGCCTCTGCGTTGCCGGTAAAGGCCACGATCTGCGCGCCGTAACGCTCTTCGACGATCTGGTTGTAGAAGGCGCCCTGCTTACCACAGACCGGCTTGCCTTTCAGTTCCTCCCAATCGGTCAGCCCAAGCGCCTTGGGGGCCAGCATGTTGGTGCCGGAAGTGTAATAGTTCGGGCCGACAATCCCGACGAGGTCACGGCGGTCCTGCCGGTCGGACATGGTGGCGATCATCAGGTCGATCTTGCCCTGCTCCAGAAACTGCATCCGGTTCGAAGACTGCACGGCCACCAGTTCAAGGTTGACGCCCATCTTGTCAGCGACGTCTTGCGCCATGTCGATTTCCATTCCGACGATATTGCCGTCGGTATCGCGAAAGCCCCAAGGCTTGTAGTCGGCTTTCACTCCTACAACCAGCGTGCCCCGCTCCATCACCTTGTTCCAGGTGTCGTTCGAGCATTTCGCAAAAGCAGGTGCCACGCTGGACAGGGTCAGGGCGATGGCGGTCGTTGCCGTCAATACATGTTTCATAACGTTCTCCACTGTTGAACGGCCCTCTGCGGGGCCTCGTTTCGGCCTGTGCTCCAAGCAGATCATCCGTACCGGGACCAGCCAGCCAAAAGACGACAACATCACCGCGAAACGTAGCGGACAAGGCTTTCTGTCGCTGTTTTGGGCTGATCGACGGTGCGAAGCCTGAAACTTGGGCATCAATGCCGGGCTCTATGAGGAAGCCCGAATGATGCAATGTCAACACCCATGCACCGCGGATCCAGCGGTTGCGTCCTTCCAGCGGCTCATGGAACCCGGTCAGGCCATGCTATCCAGCGGCCTGAGAAGATCGAAAATCTGGTCCCGCATCCAGGCTGCCATCGGAGAACGATCCGCCCGTTTGTGCCATATCCCGACGATCAGCGCGGGATCTATCCGCATTGGCGGCTGAAACAGTTGCAGCCCATAGGCGGCTTCGACGGTGCGGGCCAGTTGCACCGGCAAAAGGGCAATCAGGTCGCTGCCGCTGACAACCCGGCACACCCCGGAAAAGACGGGCACCGTCATGGCCACCGTTCGACTGCGTCCAACCTTGGCCAAGGCAGCGTCGCCCATGGCGCTCAGATTGCCTTCGGGCGAAAAGATCACGTGGTGCAGGGCGCAAAACCTTTCGAAAGGCATCACCTCACCGGGCGTCAGCCCTTGGATGCCGGGATTTCCGGCCCGGGCGACCACGACGAAAGAAGACCGGAACAAGGGTTCCCGACTGATCCAGGCAGGCAGGTCCCTGTCGGGGATCAAGGCCAGATCCGCGTCATAGCGTTCAAGGCTGTCAAGATAGTCATATGGCACCAGATCAACCAGCTGGGCCGTCAGCCCCGGCGCCTTGGCATTCAACAAGGCCCCAAGCCGGGGCATCAGCATCTCGGCCATGAAATCCGTTGCCGAAATCTTGAAACCGCCTTGAGCGGTCGACGGGTCAAACGCGCCCGGCGGCGACAGCAGCGCCTCTAGGCGTTCCAGTTCCTGCGGCAGGCTGTGCCGCAATCCTTCGGCGAATTCGGTGGCGACAAGGCGGTTTCCCTGTCGCACGAACAACGGATCGCCAAGGGCGTGGCGCAACCGGGTCAGCGCCGAGGACACCGCCGATTGCGACAAGCCCAGACGATCGCCCGCCCGCGTGGTCGACCCTTCGCGAAACAAGGCGTCAAGAACCTTGAGCAGGTTCAAATCGAAGGTCAGGAAATTCACAGCATCGATAGCCCGTATAAGATTTACCGGTTTGATGGATATGCTGCACGTGTCCTAGGATCAGGTCAACGAAAGCGCTTTCGTTTCACGCCAAGACAAGGACATGAAACGATGAAAGACCTGATGACAGATGACGCCGCGATCCATTGGCACGGTGTCTATTACAAGACGATCCTCAGTTCCGAAGACAGCGGAGGCACCATGTCCATCGTGGACAGTCTCTCGCCGGTCGACAGCGGCCCGCCACGCCACATTCACCACAATGAGGACGAAACCTTTGTGATCCTCACCGGTGCGTGCCGGCTTTGGCTGGAAGGGGTGGAAACCGTCCTGCACGCGGGGCAAAGCGCCTTTGTCCCGCGGGGCAGCGAACACACATTCAAAGTCATCGGGGAGGCACCCTCGCGCCATCTCGTCATTCTGACGCCCGGAGGCTTTGAACGTTTCTTCGCAGAGATGGCGGCAGGGCAATTCGCAATCACCGAGGACATGCCCGCCATCGTCGAAGCAGGCAGACGGCATCATCTGACCTTTACAGGCCCGCCGCTGGACTAAATCCTCAGCTACCGGTCATCATGCGGCCATCATGGTCCTCGAATTCAGACGGTGAACGGAACGCGCCGCTGCGCCTCCAGCTGTCTGACCGCCATGATGCGCCGGGCCAGCGCATCCGCAAGTCTTTGGTACCCAAGGCCGGACTCGAACCGGCACGCCCGAAGGCGGGGGATTTTGAATCCCCTGCGTCTACCATTCCGCCACTTGGGCCCGAAGGTTCCTATACACAGGGCCGCGAACGGGGGCAAGCGGAGTTGGCGCTGCGTTTTTGCCATTCAGAGACGATTTTTCCTGCGGCCTTGCCAGGTGCGACGGTCGGACGCTGGCCTACCGCAACGTGACCTGTTAGCGGGAAAACAGCTCGGTCTGAAACTCAAGGAGAGTGCTGGATGACCCCTCTGAACCAAACGGATGCGGCAATCTCGGACCGGCTTGCGGCACTGGCCTCGGATGCCGAAGGCGAAAACGTGACGCTCACCTGGGTGTTAGGACAACTGCACGAACGGGCCTTTGGCCTGTTCCTGCTGATCCTTGCCCTGCCCTGCTGCATTCCCTTTCTCTATGGCATCCCGCAGGTCGTGGCGCTGCCGCTGATGTTCGTGTCCTTCCAGATCCTGCTGGGACGGCAGGTTCCCTGGCTGCCCGGCAAGCTCGGAGAGCGGACCGTTTCTGTCAGCGGACTGGAATCGCTGTCGCGGCGCGCCAGCCCCTGGCTGCGCCGGATCGAGGCAGTCAGCCGCCCGAGGCTGGGTGCCCTGACGCGCCCGCCGCTGGACCGGATCATCGGAATCGCCCTGGTCCTGTTCAGCGCCTCCATCCTCGTGCCGCTGCCCGGCACCAACACCGTCCCCGGATTTGCCGTGGTCCTGGTGGCCATGGGCCTGCTTCAGCGCGACGGAATTCTGGTTCTGGTCGGCAGCGCCTTGGGCACCGTGTGGATCGCGACGCTTGTTCTGGCCGGGGCGACACTGGCCAGCCTGATCAAGACCTGGCTGGGGCTTTGATCACAACGCTGGCATCGGGGTCTTTGGGCTTGCGTCGCCTTTTGGCCTGCGGCACCTGTGAATGACGAAACAACGCTTGAGGTTGTCATGAACCGCCGACTGCTGACCCTTCTTGGCATTCTTGGATCTGCCGGGCTTTTGCTGGGCGCACTTTATTTCCAGTACGTGCGCGGCCTGTTGCCCTGCCAGCTGTGCTATTGGCAGCGGTATGGCCATGTAGGCGCGATGATTTTCGGCGTTGTCGCACTGTTCGTGCCAAACCGTATCCTGCTGGGACTCGGCGCTCTGGCGGCTCTGTCCAGTTCGGTCATCGGGATCTTTCACAGCGGTGTCGAACGCCAGTGGTGGGACGGGCTGAAAAGCTGTAGCGCCCCCGCGCTGGAAGGCTTGTCGCCCGAAGAAGCGATGGAAGCGATCATGAACGCGCCCATGGTGCCCTGCGACCAGATCCCGTGGCAGATGTTCGGCCTGTCCATGGCGAATTACAACGTCTTTGCCTCAGCTGCGATTGCCGGTCTCTTCGTTCTGGCGATCCGCGCACGTTGATCCCCGATTTCGGCGTGCCCGATCCAGGGCGCCCGAAAATCCCGCGATTTCAGACCTAAACCAAAGTCGCAGTGTGCCTGATCCACGGCTTTGGGCCGATGTCCGTCGGGCGCGACACCGCCCATCTGCCTGTCACGCCCCGCAATTCCGTGGGGCGCCAGACAGGAGACCAACCATGACACGTACCCTTGTTGCCGCCGCGCTCGCCGGGCTGATCGCCCTGCCGCTTTTCGCCTCCTCCGATGAAACTGACGTCACGCCGGATGCCGACCGCAAGGCCGAGATCACTCAGCTGTTGACCCAACAGGGTTACGAAGTGCGCAAGATCGAAGCCGAAGACGGCGAGATCGAGGTCTATGCCCTGAAAGACGGCCAGCACCTTGAACTGACGCTCGACGCCGAGTTGAACATCACCGACAGCGAAAACGACGACTGACCGGTCGGCCCGGCTTTGCCTGTCACGGGCAGAGCCGGGTGCACATCACAGGAGATTGGTGATGACGGAACATCACGTATGGGACCGGTTCTTACGCGTCTTTCACTGGAGCACGGCGGGGCTGTTCCTTTTGAATACCTTGCTGACTGACCCCGAAAGCGCGCTGCATATCTGGATCGGCTACGCTGTCGGGACGCTGGTTGTGCTGCGCCTGATCTGGGGCCTGATCGGCCCAAAGACGGCACGGTTCCACAGCTTTGCCCCTCGGCGGCGCACCTTGCGAAGACAGCTTATGGACATGGCCACGGGCCGTAAATCTGCGCATTTGGGGCATTCGCCCTTGGGCGCCCTGATGATCTTTAACCTGATCGCCGTGTTGATCGGGATCTCGGCCAGCGGATACATGATGACGACCTCCCTGTTCTGGGGCGTCGATTGGGTCGAATCCCTGCACGAGGCGCTGGTCACTTGGGCCGAGATCTCTGTCGTGGTCCATGTGGCCGCCGTTCTCTGGGAAAGCCGCAGGACCGGGATCAATCTGGCCCGTGCCATGGTAACGGGTGTCAAAACCGTGCCGGACACGGTACGACTGGAGCCATGACGGACAAGGCCCCCCTGCCCCTGATTGCCCTGATCGCTGCGCAGTCTCTCTGCGCAGCCTTCTTTCTGTTCGATGTGCTTTCGGACGGAATCGAACTGGGCTGGCCGCCGGTCACGCATTGGCATTTCATCGTGGAAACCATTGCCGCCATCGTATTGATCGCCGCCGTTGCCTTTGAGGTGCGCACGCTCAAATCCATGCTGCGGCGCGAGGCCCATCTGGAACAGCAGCTGAGCCTTGCCGCCGGGGCCTTTCACGACGTGGTGACCCAGCATTTCGGAAAATGGAGCCTCACCCCCGCGGAACAGGACGTGGCCATGCTGACGCTCAAGGGGCTGGCGATCCCGGAAATCGCCCGGTTGCGCGGAAATGCCGAAGGCACGGTCAAGACGCATCTGGGGGCGATCTATCGCAAGGCCGGCGTCACCGGGCGCGGTGCCTTTCTCGCTTTCTTCATCGAGGAACTGATGAACGCCGCACCCTCGTGACAGCGCCCCCGCGCTCTGGCATGAGGGTGGCACAGCTTCGAGCAGAGACAAAACGCCCATGACCAACAGGCTTGCCATCATGATCGCCCTCGTCATCATCGGGTTGATCGCAGCCGATCTGACCCTTGCCGAGGGGGCCAACCTGCTGTTTCTGGGCCGCAAACTCTTTGTCTTGCTGGATTGGCTGGCCTTCTGGCGCTGACACTGCCCGTCCGGGCTGACGCCACGGCGGTTGACTTTTCCGCGCCGCGATGATTGTTAGCGTTAACGGCATCCTCGGGCCTTGCCCGGCTCTATTCCGCACCCGCCCGTAAGTCACAAAGGGGACCCATCCCATGACCGTAAAAGTCGCCATCAATGGCTTTGGCCGCATCGGCCGCAACGTCCTGCGTGCCATCATCGAATCCGGCCGCACCGATATCGAGGTGATTGCCATCAATGACCTCGGTCCGGTGGAAACCAACGCGCATCTGCTGCAATTCGACAGCGTGCACGGCCGTTTCCCGGTTGCGGTCACGCATACCGACGACAGCATTGATGCAGGCCGCGGCCCGATCCGCGTGACCGCCATTCGCAACCCCGCCGACCTGCCCTGGTCGGACGTGGATGTCGTAATGGAATGCACCGGCATTTTCGCGTCGAAGGAAGCCTGCCAGGCGCATCTGGACAACGGCGCCAAACGGGTTCTGATCTCGGCCCCGGGCAAGGATGCGGACAAAACCATCGTTTTCGGCGTCAACGACGACTCGCTGACCAGCGAAGACCTGATCGTGTCGAACGCCTCGTGCACCACCAACTGCCTTGCGCCGGTGGCCAAGGTGCTGAACGACACCATCGGCATCACCCGCGGCTTCATGACCACGGTTCACAGCTACACCGGCGACCAGCCGACGCTGGACACGCTGCACAAGGATCTGTACCGCGCCCGCGCGGCGGCCATGTCGATGATCCCCACCTCGACCGGTGCGGCCAAGGCCGTCGGTCTTGTGCTGCCGGAACTGGCTGGCAAGCTGGACGGCGTCGCAATCCGCGTGCCCACGCCCAATGTCTCGGTGGTCGATCTGACCTTTGAAGCACCGCGCGCCACCACCATCGAAGAAATCAACGATGCCATCCGCACTGCCGCCGATGGCCCGCTGAAAGGCATCCTTGGCTATACGGATCGCAAACTGGTTTCGATGGATTTCAACCACGACCCGCAGTCCTCGATCTTTCACATGGATCAGACCCGCGTGATGGACGGCACCATGTGCCGCATCCTGACGTGGTACGACAACGAATGGGGTTTTTCGAACCGGATGTCCGACACCGCTGTCGCCATCGGCAAGCTGATCTGAACCGGATCCAGACCGCAAGAAAGGCCGCCTTCGGGCGGCCTTTTTCGTTGCGCACACACCATGGTCGCCTTCCCAGACCTGCAAGAAACGCAAAGCGCCTTTCCGGTTCTGTCAATTGTTCTGCGCCGCAGCATTGCTATGTTTGCGATAACGGAAACACGAACAAGGAGTAGACCAATGAGCGTCTTCAGCGAAATCCGCACCAATATGAAAAAACGCGCACAGTACCGAGCAACCGTCCGTGAGCTGGAAAGCCTCGACGCCGCCGTGGCCCGCGATCTGGACATCGCCCCCTCGGACATCCGCCGCATTGCCCGCCAGGCCGTCTACGGCTGAGACACCGGCACAGTGTTGCGGAAAGGCGCCGCCCGTGGAGACATGGGACGGCGCCTCGCTTTTCCGGCCTTGCCGATAAAGCGAGAGGTTTTTATTCGGTCGGTCATTTCAACCGATACGAGCACCCCATGAAACGTATTATTCTTGGCTTTTCAGCACTTGGTTTGTTGTCTGGCTGCCTTTCAGCGATTTACGGCGATGGCGAACCAATCGGCACGCTGAATGGCAAAGCCCTGTACCAGACGCGCTGTACCGTCGATCTTAGCACCGCTGGCCAAAAAGGCCTGTTCGGCACCGGACGAATTCCGCTGTACGGCACATGCGAAGTCGCTGCCAAGAACAGGTGCGGCGATGGCGCCTATTCCATCGCCAAGGCGGACAGGTCGAACCGTCGCATGATCACCGATGTGATCGACAATGGCCCCTACCGCACGCGGCGCACCTATCCTGCGCAGGATGTGGTTCTGCAATTCACCTGCAAGGCCTGACCACAGACAAGGGGGCCTTGGCGCCCCCTTTCCAATTCAGTCAGAAAACCGCTGGTCCAGCGCGGCCTTGACTTCGGCCGGGACAAATTTGGACACGTCCCCCCCAAGGCGCGATATTTCCTTGACCAGTTTGGAGGCAATGGCCTGATGACGGGCCTCGGCCATCAGGAAGACGGTTTCGACACTGTCGTCCAGCGCCCGGTTCATACCGACCATCTGGAATTCATATTCGAAGTCCGCCACGGCGCGCAGGCCGCGAATGATGATCTGGGCACCGACGTCATGGGCACAATCAATCAGCAGGTTTTCGAATGGATGGGCTATGATCTCGGTGCCGGTCTGCCGGGAAATCTCCTGGCATTCGGCCTCGACCATGGCCACGCGTTCTTCGAGCGAGAACAAAGGCCCCTTGTCACGGTTGATCGCCACACCGATCACAAGCCGATCGACCAGCGAAGCACCCCGCCGGATGATGTCGATATGACCAAGTGTGATGGGATCGAAGGTTCCGGGGTAAAGACCGACGCGCATCGCAGCTTCCCTTATGGTAAGTCCGAGGGCACGCAACAATATTGCGCCGGTGAATGCAACCCGGAACCGCCGAGTGCGACGAAATCCGTTACCAGGGGTTCGAGATCATATCCTCAAGCGCGTCCTTCTCGGCCGAGAGTTCGGACATGCGTGCCTTGACCACGTCGCCCAGCGTCACCAGGCCGACCAACTGGCCGTCCTCGATCACGGGCATATGGCGGAACCTTCCTTCGGTCATCTTGGCAAGGATCCCCTCTGCCGGATCTTCCCGCGTGCAGGTCACAAGATCCGGTGTCATGTAGGTTTCGACAGAAGCGTCAAGGCAGGCACCGCCATGCACCGCCAGTTCGCGCACGATGTCGCGTTCCGACAGGATGCCCACAGCCTTCTTGCCATCGGGCGACACCACCACGGTACCGATGCGCTTTTCGGCCAGTATCCGTGCAGCATCGGCCACCTTGGTGCCGGGCTTGACAGTGAACACGCCATCGGTGCCTTTGCTCTTCAGGATCTGGTGGACCTGCATCGTTATACCTCCATCGACGATACCTTATGCGTCAGCGTGACGCGGCCCCATGCACCCTGTCAAGTACCAGAAAGTCTTGGCGGATCGCGGGATAGCCGGGTCTGCTCAGGAAATCGCCTGCCCCTTCAGCGCCATGGCTTCCAGCCGTACAAGTTCGTCGCGCATACCGGCCACCAGCGCCTCGGCAAATCGGGTCTGCCGTTCAAGGCGGCGGTCATCTGCGTGGCGAACAAGGTAAAAGCTGCGGACCAGCGAGATTGCGTCCCGCAACACAAAGCGCATCCCCGGGGCCAGAGGCATGGCAAAGTCATGGACCACACCCAGCCCAGCCCCCTGCCGCAGCCAATGAAACTGAACCGCGACCGAGTTTGACGCCAGTGGCACCCGTTCAAGCCCGAGGTCGCCAAGATAGTCCAGTTCCTTGTCAAAGATCATGTCGGGGATATAGCCCACAATCCGGTGCCCGCGCAGATCTTCGACGCTGGATACGGGGGCGTGTTCAGCCAGATATCCGGCGCTGGCAGCAAGATGCAGGCGATAGTCGGTGATCTTTTGCACCAGCAACCGCCCCGCGGAGGGTGGAGAAACAGCAATGGCCATATCGGCCTCGCGCCGCGACAGGTTCACCACACGCGGCAAGGCGACGATTTGCACCTCTAGGTCGGGGTTCTCGCTGGCGATACGGGCACAGACCTGCGGCAACAGGAAATTTGCGCAACCATCGGGCGCGCCGATGCGGATCTGGCCAGACAACCCCTCGGTCCGGCCCACCAGCGCCTCCGAGGCCTGGCTGGCTGCCTGTTCGGCCTCTTCGGCGAAGCGCACCAGCCGCGTGCCGGCCTCTGTCAGCGCATAACCCTGCGGTGATTTGGCGAAAAGCGGCGCGCCCAGCGACTCCTCCAGCCGGGCCACCCGCCGCCCCACCGTGGCCGCATCCATGCGCAACCGGCGCCCCGCCGCCGACAGGCTTTCGTCGCGCGCCACGGCAAGGAAAATCCGCAGGTCATCCCAATTGTCCAACTGCATCCCCTTTGCATTTGTGCAAAACGCTTTTGCCGCATTCTGTCTTTTCGCAACATTTTTGCAAGGATAAGGTCCGCGCAACCGCAAAGGAGGAGTCACATGACCGAACTCACCAACTGGATCAACGGCCAGCACGTCAAAAGCGGCTCCGGCCGTTTTGCTGATGTCTACAACCCCGCCACCGGCGAGGTTCAGGCCAAGACCCCGCTGTCGACCGTCCAAGAACTGAACGACGCCGTCGCCAAGGCAGCCGAGGCGCAAAAGGCATGGGGGGCCACCAACCCGCAGCGCCGCGCCCGCGTCATGATGAAGTTCGGCGCGCTCATCAACGAGCATATGGACGAACTGGCCGAGCTGGTCAGCCGCGAGCACGGCAAAACCCTGCCCGACGCGCGCGGCGACGTGCAGCGCGGCCTTGAGGTCGTCGAGGTCTGCATGGGCGCGCCTTCGCTGCTGAAAGGCGAATTTACCGATGACGGCGGCCCGGGCATCGACCTTTATTCCATGCGCCAGCCGCTGGGCGTGGTTGCGGGCATCACGCCCTTCAACTTCCCCGCCATGATCCCGCTGTGGAAGATGGCCCCGGCGCTGGCCTGCGGCAACGCCATGATCCTGAAACCCTCCGAGCGCGTGCCCTCGACCGCGCTGCGCCTTGCTGAACTGCTGCAAGAGGCCGGCCTGCCCGATGGCGTGCTGCAAGTCGTCAACGGTGACAAGGAAGTGGTCGACGCCATCCTCGACAACGAGGACATCGCCGGTGTCGGTTTTGTCGGTTCGACCCCGATCGCCCAGTACATCTATGGCCGCGCCGCGAACAACGGCAAGCGCGCCCAGTGCTTTGGCGGCGCCAAGAACCACATGATCATCATGCCGGACGCCGACCTCGACAAGGCCGCCGACGCGCTGGTCGGTGCCGGTTACGGCGCGGCAGGCGAACGCTGCATGGCGATTTCCGTCGCGGTGCCGGTCGGCAAGGAAACCGCCGACGGCCTTATCGAGCGCCTCGTGCCGCGCATCGAAAAGCTGAAGGTCGGCCCCTACACCGCCGGCGAAGACGTGGACTATGGCCCGGTCATCACCGCCGCCTCCAAGTCGCGCATCGAAGGCTTGATCGACAGCGGCGTGAACCAGGGCGCCAACCTTGTGATCGATGGCCGCGGCTTTGAAATGCAGGGTTACGAAAACGGCTTCTTTGTCGGTCCGTCGCTGTTCGACAACGTCACCCCCGAGATGGACATCTACAAGGAAGAGATCTTTGGCCCGGTCCTGAGCCAGGTCCGCGCGGACACCTACGAAGACGCGCTGAACCTTGTCATCGACAACCCCTATGGCAACGGCACCGCGATCTACACCGCCGACGGCGATACCGCGCGTGATTTTGCCCACCGGGTCAATGTCGGCATGGTCGGCATCAACTTCCCGATTCCGGTGCCGCTGTCCTACCACACCTTCGGCGGCTGGAAGAAATCGGCCTTCGGCGACCTGAACCAATATGGCCCCGACGCCTTCCGCTTTTACACCAAGACCAAGACCGTCACGGCGCGCTGGTTCTCGGGCATCAAGGAAGGTGGCGAGTTCAACTTCAAGGCAATGGACTGATCCATTTGAAAAAAAGAGGCGCGCCATTAATTGGCGCGCCTTTTCCATTGGCGCTACCTTTGACAAAATGTGTCTTTGATGCATATCTTTGTGTTAATGCGTGTGACCAATGCAACTTTATTCCCAAGGTCAATTGTCACTCGGGTATCCGGCGACAATTGTTGCCAGGTCAAATACCCGGACAGGACAGGGATTGAACGACAGGTCGCGGAGGCTCCTTAACGATCGCGAACGGGTATACGGCGATGCCGATTGAATTCACGATTTTTCCAGACCGCAGTCTTGCGTTATTTCGCATGTTTGGCGTCATCGACGTGTCCCAAGGCTTCACCTCTTTTCGCGACTATGTCCAACACCGTGACTTCAGCCCAGATTTCATCATGCTGTCCGACACCCGGCGTGTTCTTGGCGTGGACGCCAGTTTCCTTGGCATCGTCGCATCTGTTCAGCGGGCGCACGGCCTTTTGCAAAGGTATCAGGACACCGGCGGGCTGAGCGTCATCCACGCACCGAATGATGTGACATTCGGTGTCGCGCGGATCATGCAGCAAGTCACCGAACCGGTGTCCAATCTGCGGTTCGAGATTCTGCGCGATGAATCCGAGGCTTTGGCAGCATCCGGCCAACCGGAAACAGGTTTTGACGCCCTCGACTCGGCTTTGGCGCCGCGGCAAAACGTGGGCTGACCGGGCGATATTGCCCTCTTCACAGAATGGACATGCTCTGGTTTTCTTCCTTGAAAAGGGAGTGACGACATGGCCGAACCACCGTTCAGCATCGGCATCGAGGAAGAATACCTCTTGGTGGATCGCGAAACCTGCGCCCTTGTCGAAGCGCCGGACGGTCTGATGAAAGCCTGCGCTGCCGAATTGCAAGATCAGGTCAGCCCGGAGTTCCTGCAATGCCAGATCGAAATCGGCACCCGACCCTGCACTGGCGTGGCCGAGGCACGCGACGACCTGCGCCGCTTGCGGTCGGCCGTGTCGCGCCACGCGGCCAAACACGGGCTGTCGCCCATTGCCGCCTCCTGTCACCCGCTGGCCGACTGGAAGAACCAGCACCACACCGACAAGCAGCGCTACAACGACCTTGACCGCGACCTTGGCGGCGTCGTTCGTCGCATGTTGATTTGCGGTATGCATGTGCACGTGGGGCTGGAGGATGACCCGCTGCGCGCCGACCTGATGGCGCAGGCCAGCTATTTCCTGCCGCATCTCCTTGCGCTGTCCACCTCTTCGCCGTTCTGGCAAGGAGAGGACACCGGGCTGGCCAGCTACCGGATCTCGGTCTTTGACAACCTGCCCCGCACCGGCTTGCCGCCACAGTTCGACAGTTGGCAGGATTACCATCGCTCGACCAAGGTGCTGATCGACACCGGCGTGATCGAGGATCGCACCCGTATCTGGTGGGATCTGCGGCCCTCCTCCAATTTTCCGACATTGGAGGCGCGCATCATGGATGTGCAGCCCCGGCTGGAACATGCACTGACGCTGGCCGCGCTGGTGCAATGCCTGATGCGGATGCTCTGGCGGCTGCGCGTCCGAAACCAGCGCTGGCGCCTTTATGACCGGTTCCTGATCGGCGAAAATCGCTGGCGGGCGCAACGCTACGGCGTCACCGAAGGGTTGATCGACTTTGGCGCGGCGCAGGTCGTCCCCTTCCCGCAACTGGTCGAAGACCTCTATGCCCTGATCGAAGAGGATGCCACCGCATTGAAATGTCTGGCCGAGGCCGCCCGCGCACGCGAGATCGTCGAAAGCGGCACTTCGGCGCAACGCCAGCGCGCCGCGCTGGAAGCCGCCCGCGCGGCCGGTGCCGACCACGAAGGCCAGATGCGCGCTGTGGTCCATCATCTGATCGAGGAATTCCACGCTGATCTGTGAACGCAAAACGCCGGCCCCACAGGGACCGGCGTGTATTTGCAGCCTTTGACCGTCGGGGTCAGACGGAGACCTTGCCCTTGGCACGGGCATAGTAGATCGCCCCGCCCAGCACCGCACCAATGATCCATGCATATCCTGCAAGGTCGCTCAGCAGAGGCACCCAGACCGTGGCCACCGAAAAGATCGCGGCCACGCCAAAAGCCACCAGCGCGTGATCGTTCCAGCCATTGCCAAAATGATAGACCCCGCCCTGCGTCTTGTAGAGATCATCCCGTTTAAGCGCCTGTTTCCGCAGCAGGTAGTAATCCACGATCATGATCCCGTAGAGCGGCGCCAGCGTTGCGCCCAGCGTGTTCACAAAACCGCCAATTCCGAACTGGCTGATAAAACTGGTCCACAGCCCGCCGATCACCAGCGCAAACCCCGAGGTGATCAGACCCGCCTTGCGAAAGCTGATCTTTTCCGGCGCAAGATTGGCGATCCCGTTCACTGCCGGAATGAAATTCGCCACCAAATTGATACCCACGGTCGCCGCAAAAAAGGTGATGGCCGCGATCACACCCAGCACGATACTGTCCGTACGGTCGACAATCTCGGTCGGGTTGATGATCTTTTCGCCATAGACCACGGCCGCCCCGGCGGTGGTCAAAAGGGCCAGCGCCGAAAACAGGATCATGTTGAACGGCAGCCCCGCAAGATTGCCGCGTGTCATCGCCTTTTTGTCCCGGGCGTAACGCGAAAAATCCGAGAAATTGATCATGACGGCAGCGAAATAGGCCACCATGGTGCCAAAGATCGCCACCGCACCCTTCAGTTCGGTGCCCCATGTGCCCTCGGGGTTGGCAAAGATCGTCTGCGCCTCGGACAGGAGTTTCCCGTCGGCGGCAAACCACAGGTAGATCACCAGTCCGATCATCACTGCGTAAACAAAGGGCCCGGCGAAATTCAGGAAACCTTCGACCCAATCCATGCCGTGCCAGAAGATCACGATGTGAAAGGCCCAAACAAGAACGAAGGACAGCCAATCGATCTCGGTCAAGCCAAGGAACATCGCTCCGCCGCTGGCACCGGTGACGGATTTGATCAACAACGCCAACGCGGTCGAGGCGAAATAGACCTGCACACCGTACCAGAAAACGGCCACCGTGGCCCGCAGCACGGCAGGCAGCTTGGCTCCTGCGGTGCCCATGCTGGCACGGGCAAAGACCGGATAGGGAATGCCGTATTTCTCACCCGCCGCGCCCGAAAGATTGACAAGGAACATCACGAACAAGCCCGCCACGATCAGCGAGGCAAAGGCTGTCCAGCCACTGACCCCGAAGGATATGAACAGCGAAGCCACCAGCGAATAGCCGAAAAGCGACTGGATGTCGTTGGCCCAGACGTTGAAGATGGCGAACCAGCCCCATGTTTTCTCTTGCGGGGTGACCGGGCGCAGCGCGTCCTCCGATCCGTCCACCCGCTCTGTTTCGGCTGTCGTGGCGTGCATCCTCTTACTCCCTTTTGGCGGCCCCGTTGTGACGTGATCGGGCCGTCCTGATTTTCATTTCTGTTGACCTGCCAACTGGCATTGCATCTAAAATGTTAGATGATAGGTTAGATGCAGGATATCGTGAAAATCAAACATGACCTTTCTGATTTCCGGAACAATCAAGGGCGAAGGGCCGCGATGCCGCTTTCTTCATCTGTTCGCACCGCCGAGTTGCAGGCCGACAAGGCACATCAGGAACTGATCCGGCACCTGCGCGAGGGCCGTCTGCGCAGCGGGGCCTTTATGTCCATGCCGATGCTGGTGGACCAACTGGCCATGCCCATCGCCGCCGTGCGCGAGGCGGTGAAACGGGCCGAAGCGGCGGGACTGGTTACGATCCTGCCCAAACGCGGGCTGGCAATCATGGAAGCCGATCCCGAGCGGACCCGCGAATGCCTTGAACTGCGCGCGATATTCGATGCAGAGGGCGCGCGTCGCCTGATTGACGCAAGCCAACCGCTGCCTCTGGGCGCCTTGCGTGACAGTCACGAAGCAATGTGTGAACGCGCCCGCGCCGGTGTCACCCCAGAGGTTCAGCGGCGGGCCATCGAAACCGATCTCAGCCTGCATGACATGCTGGCGCGCGGGATCGGGCTGCAACTTGCCGAAGGACTGTACGAAGACAATCGCAACCGTGTCGCGATTATCCAGAACATGCGCCCGTTTCTTGCGGACCGCATCATCCCAGCCATGCAAGAACATCTGGAAATCATCTCGGCTCTAGAGACGCGCGATGCCGATCGCGCCGTGACCGCGATCCGCCTGCATCTGGTCAACACGCTGCGCTGGTGGGGCATCGGGTTCGATACGGCCTGAGCCGCCCCTTGGCAGCGCGCCCCGGTCAAGGTACGACCGCCGCAACAGCCGGGAGCACCGCATGAAAACCGCCATCGCAACCTCCGATTATTTCGTGATGGGCGAGACCTTCATCAATCGTCACATCCAGCATCTCTTCGGTGGCGACACCTGCGTCGTTTGCGGACGCCACAACGGTGAGGATCCGCTGGGCAAACCGCTGTTCATACGCCGCGCGCCCCTGACCGTGATGGACAAGCTGCGCGCGCCTTTCGCCGCTGTCTCTGGCGCGCTTCTGCATGGCACCTCGCGGTTGCCCTTCGGAGACAACCGCAAGCGCCTTGCGGATTTCCTGCGCGATCAGCAGGTCAAGGTGATCCTGGCCGAATTCGGCACCCAGGCGCTTGTGGTGGCCAAGCTGGGCAATGATCTTGGCATCCCGGTTTTCACTTACTGGCGCGGCACCGATGCCTCTGCCGCACTGGGATCGAAACAGCGCATCCGGTCTTACCGGCTGATGATGCCGCGCCTTGCGGGCATGTTCTCGGTCAGCCAGTTCCTGCTGGACAACCTCGCCGCTCATGGCATTACGCACCCGAATGCGCATGTCGTGCCTTCCGGCGTCGACATCCGCCGCTTTACCCCCGGCCCCAAACGGCCCGGCAGCTTTCTGGCCGTGGGTCGCATGGTCGAAAAAAAGGCCCCGCACATCACCCTGCGCGCCTTTGCCAAGGCCGCCAAGGGACGCGATGCCCATCTGACCTTCATCGGGGACGGCCCGCTGCTGGAGGATTGCAAGGCCAAGGCCCGCCTACTCCAGATCGAGGACCAGGTGACTTTTACCGGTGCCCTGCCCCATGACAAGGTCCGCGACCACCTGCTGACGACCGAAGTCTTCCTTCAGCATTCCGTCACCGCCAAGAACGGCAATACCGAAGGCCTGCCCACCGCGATTCAGGAGGCGCTGGCCTGCGGCTGCATCACCCTGTCCACCCAGCACGCGGGCATCCCCGAGGCGGTGCAACACGGCGTCAACGGCTATCTCGTGGAGGAATGGGACGAAGACGGGTTTGCCGACACCATCCGCCAGCTTCTCGACACGCCCGACCGTTCCGCCATGTCCGCCGCCGCCCGAGCCACCGCCGAGGCGAAATTCGACAATGACATCGGGTTGGCGCGCGTCGAACAGGTCATCCGCGCGACGGTTCGGCCCTGACGCTTTGCGTTAACGCAAACAACCATCGCAGGCCGCGCCCCAACCATTGCAAAAACGCAAAGCAGGATTGCGCGCGCACCGCTTGCTTTGCAGGTCACTTCGCGGCACAATCTGAACAAGCGTTCAATTCAGAGCCCGGCAGGGAGGAGCCCCGCAATGGATTTCGCACTCAGCGAGGAACAGACAGCCATCTTCGACATGGCTTACGCCTTCGGACAAGAGCGCATCGCGCCCTTCGCCCGCGAATGGGAAGCCGCAGGCACCATCCCCAAGGAACTTTGGCCGGAAATCGCCCAGCTCGGCTTTGGCGGTCTCTACGTCAGCGAGGAAAGCGGCGGTTCCGGCCTGTCACGGCTGGACGCGACTCTGGTCTTCGAGGCGCTCAGCATGGCCTGCCCCTCGGTCGCGGCCTTCCTGTCGATCCACAACATGTGCGCCCGCATGATCGACAGTTTCGCCAGCGATGAATTCAAGGCCCGCGTGTTGCCCAAGGTCCTGACCATGGAAACCGTGCTGTCCTACTGCCTGACCGAACCGGGCAGCGGCTCGGACGCCGCCGCCCTGCGCAGCCGCGCCACCCGCACCAACGAGGGCTACAACCTCAGCGGGACCAAGGCCTTCATCTCGGGCAGTGGCTACTCCGATGCCTATGTCGTCATGTGCCGCACCGGCGAGGACGGCCCCAAGGGCATCTCGACGCTCTTCGTGGAGAACGGAACCGAGGGCCTCAGCTTCGGCGCGCTCGAGGACAAGATGGGCTGGCGCTCCTCTCCCACCGCGCAGGTCCAGTTCGACGATTGCCCGATCCCGGCGGAAAACCTGATCGGCGAAGAAGGCCGCGGTTTCAGCTACGCCATGGCCGGTCTCGACGGCGGACGGCTCAACATCTCGGCCAGCGCCCTCGGCGCCGCCCAGCAGGCGCTGGACCTGACGCTGCAATACATGTCCGAACGCAAGGCTTTCGGCAAACCGATCAACCAGTTCCAGGCGCTGCAATTCCGCCTCGCGGAATACGAAACCAAACTGCAAGCCTCGCGCACCTTCCTGCGTCAGGCCGCCTGGAAGGTCGACGCCAAGTCCCCCGATGCCACCAAGTTCTGCGCCATGGCCAAGCTCATGGTCACCGACAATGCCTTCGAAGTCGCCAATGGTTGCCTGCAAATGTTCGGCGGCTATGGCTATCTCGCCGACTACGGCATCGAAAAAATCGTCCGTGACCTGCGGGTCCACCAGATCCTCGAAGGCACCAATGAAATCATGCGCCTGATCATCTCGCGCCAGATGCTCGCCGCCTGATCAACGGACAGACCCCGGGCTTCTTCTGTCGAAAGATATCCTCGGGGGTGAATGGACCGCAGGTCCAGAGGGGGCAGACAGCCCCCTTTCAACATCAGGAATGGCCAGAATGACCGATATCCAGATCCGTACCGAAGGCCAGGCAGGCCGCATCACGCTCACCCGACCCAAGGCGCTCAACGCACTGACCTGGGACATGTGCCTGGCCACCGAACAGGCGCTGGACGCCTGGCGCAACGACGACAGCGTCAAGCTCGTCATCATGGATGCCGAGGGAGATCGCGCCTTCTGCGCCGGCGGCGACATCGCCGAGATGTACCGCACCGGCACCGCGGGCGATTTCGACTATGGCCGCGCCTTCTGGCGCGACGAATACCGGATGAACGCCAAGCTGGCGGAATACCCCAAGCCCATCGTCAGCTTCCTGCACGGCTTTGTCATGGGGGGCGGCGTCGGCATCGGCGGGCATTGCTCGCATCGCATCGTGGGCGAGTCGACACAGATCTCCATGCCGGAATGCGGTATCGGCTTTGTCCCGGACGTGGGCGGCAGCTTTGTGCTTGCGCAGGCACCGGGCCGTCTGGGCGAATACCTCGGCATCACCGCCGCGCGCATGGGTCCGGGCGATGCGATCCACGCGGGCTTTGCTGACCGTTTTCACCCCGAGGCCGACTGGCCCGCCCTCAAACAGGCTCTGATCGACAGCGGCGATCTTGCGGCGCTGGGGGATGCACCCACGCCGCCCGACAGCGCCCTTGCCGCGCAACAGGCCGAGATCGATAGGCTTTTCGATGGCGAGGCGCTGAAGGACGTGCTGAACACCCTGCGCAACAGCGACAGCGAGCTGGCGCAAAAGGGGCTCAAGACCATGTCGCGCAATGCGCCCCTGTCCATGGCGGTCACGCTCGAGATGATCCACCGGCTGCGCGGCCCCGGGCTCGACATCCGCAAGGCGCTGGAACTGGAATACCGCGTCAGCCACCGGATCATGCAACAGGGCGATTTCCTCGAAGGCATCCGCGCGGCCATCATCGACAAGGACAAATCGCCCAAGTGGCGGCATGATCTCGACAGCGTGCCGCTGATCGACGTTTCGAAGATGCTGATGCCGCTTGGCGCCGACACGCTGGATTTCAAGGAGAAGACCATGAACATCGGTTTCATCGGACTGGGCAATATGGGCGCTCCCATGGCCGCCAACCTCGCCAAGGCAGGTCACGCCGTCAAAGGCTTTGACGTGGCGGGCACCACCGCCGAGGGCGTCACCCCCGTCGCCACCGCGGAAGAGGCCGCAACCGGCGCGGATGTGGTCATCACCATGCTGCCCAACGGCCAGATCCTGCGTTCGGTCGCGGCACAGATCCTGCCCGCCATGAGCAAGGGTGCGGTGCTTCTGGACTGTTCCACCGTCGATGTGGCCTCGGCCCGCGCAGTCGCCGACGAGGCCGAGGCCGCAGGCATGATGGCGCTGGATGCGCCGGTCTCGGGCGGCATCGGTGGCGCGGCGGGCGGCACGCTGACCTTCATGGTCGGCGGCCCGGACGAGGCCTTTGCCAAGGCACTGCCGCTGTTCGACATCATGGGCCAGAAAGCCGTGCATTGCGGCCCCGCCGGCAATGGCCAGGCCGCCAAGATCTGCAACAACATGATCCTCGGCGTGACCATGATCGCCACCTGCGAGGCATTTGCCCTCGCCGACAAGCTGGGCCTCGACCGGCAGGCCATGTTCGACGTGGTCTCGACCTCTTCGGGCTATTCGTGGAGCATGAACGCCTATTGCCCCGCGCCCGGCGTCGGCCCGAAATCGCCCGCCGACAATGGCTATCAACCCGGTTTCGCCGCCGACCTGATGCTGAAGGACCTGCGCCTGTCGCAGCAGGCCGCCAGCGAGGCCGATGCCGACACGCCTTTGGGTCAGGCCGCGATGGAGCTTTACCGCAGCTTTGTCGAGGATGAGGACGGCATGGGCCGCGATTTCTCGGCCATGCTGCCACGCTTTGAAAAACGCGGGCGCGGCTGATCCGGCCCAGCGGATTGCCGCCGACCCTTTGCGACCGATGCGACCATTCCCCGGGTTGAGGCGTTAAAGACGCAAAGACACTCAACCCGGAGACCAACATGCACCGCAGTTTTGCCCGCATCCTTCTTGGCGCCTCGCTTTTCGCCGCCCCTCTGGCCGGTCCCGCATTGGCCAGCCCGGCCCATTGCCCGCCGGGACTCGCCAAAAAGGCCGTTCCCTGCGTTCCTCCGGGCCAGGCCAAGAAACAAGGCGATCATCATCATCTGTCGCGCGGCGATCATGTGACGCGTGACGCGCAGATCCTGCTGGACCCCGGGCGCTATGGTCTGCGCGATGACCGCACCTACGTCGTGGTCCGCGATCAGGTCTACCGCGTCGATCCGGATACCCGCGCCGTGCTGGATATCATCGGCGCGTTGGCGGAACTGGCGGACTAAGCCGCCCGAAGGTTGATCCAGATCATATGCAAGACTCGCGATCCGGCGTTAAGCATTATCTTGGATCAACCTTTACCGGGGGTAACAATGTTCAAAAAGAATATGGGTCAGACTGACCGCCTTATCCGCGCCATCGTCGGCGTGATCGCGATCATCGCCTTTTTCATGGTGTCGGGCGGCTGGTCTTGGCTGCTGTTGGTTGTCGGCGTCGTGATGCTGGGCACCTCGGCGATGGGGTCCTGCCCGCCCTATGCGCTGCTGGGGATCAACACCTGCAAGACGAAGTCCTGAGCCAATCAGCATGGCAAAAGGCCCCGCAACGGGGCCTTTTTTGTCCGCGCTTTTCTTCGGGTGGCCGGGTTATTCCGCAGCCACCTTGCGCGCCTGTAGCAACGGCTTGAGGTACCGCCCGGTGTGCGAGGCTTCGACCTCGGCCACTTTCTCAGGCGTGCCCTCGGCCACGATCTGCCCACCGCCGTCGCCGCCTTCGGGACCGATGTCGATGATCCAGTCGGCGGTCTTCACCACGTCCAGATTGTGTTCGATCACCACGACCGTATTGCCTTGTTCGACCAGTTCATGCAGCACTTCCAACAGCTTGCGCACGTCTTCAAAGTGCAGGCCGGTGGTCGGTTCGTCGAGGATATACAGGGTTCGGCCCGTGGACCGTTTCGCCAGTTCCTTGGACAGTTTGACCCGCTGCGCCTCGCCACCGGACAAGGTGGTCGCCTGCTGGCCGACCTTGATATAGCCAAGCCCGACACGCGCCAAGGCATCCATCTTGTCCCGGATCGAGGGCACCGCCTTGAAGAACTCTTGTGCGTCCTCGACCGTCATATCAAGAACGTCCGCGATGCTCTTGCCTTTAAACAGAATTTCCAGCGTTTCACGATTATAGCGCGCGCCTTTGCAGGTCTCGCAGGTGACATAGACATCGGGCAGAAAGTGCATCTCGATCTTGATGACACCGTCGCCCTGACAGGCCTCGCAGCGGCCCCCCTTGACGTTGAAACTGAACCGCCCGGGCTTGTAGCCGCGCGCCTTGGCTTCGGGCAAACCGGCGAACCAGTCGCGGATGGGCGTAAAGGCCCCGGTATAGGTGGCCGGGTTCGATCGCGGGGTCCTTCCGATGGGGCGCTGATCGATGTCGATGACCTTGTCGAGATGTTCCAGCCCCTTGATCGTCTCGCAGGGTGCGGGCGTCTGACGCGCGCCGTTCAGCGCCATCGAGGCAGTCTTGAACAGGGTTTCGATGGTCAGGGTCGACTTGCCGCCGCCGGACACCCCGGTGACACAGACGAATTTGCCCAGCGGAAACTCGGCTGTCACCTCCTTGAGGTTGTTGCCCGTCGCCTTGACGACCTTGATCTTTTTCTTGTTGCCCTTGCGCCGCTTGGTCGGCACCTCGATTTCCCGCGCGCCGCTCAGGTACTGGCCGGTCAGGCTGGACGGATCGGCCGAGATCTCGGACGGCGTGCCATGTGCCACCACTTGCCCGCCATGCACCCCTGCGCCCGGCCCGATGTCAAAGACGTAATCCGCCTCGCGGATCGCCTCTTCGTCATGTTCGACCACCAGAACCGTATTGCCCTGATCGCGCAGGTTCTTGAGCGTGTCGAGCAGCCGCGTGTTGTCGCGCTGATGCAGACCGATTGAAGGTTCATCCAGCACGTAAAGAACGCCGGTCAGGCCGGACCCGATCTGGCTGGCCAGTCGGATACGCTGGCTCTCACCGCCAGAAAGTGTTCCGGCAGAACGGCTTAGCGTGAGGTATTCAAGTCCGACGTTGTTCAGAAAACCAAGCCGCTCGCGGATTTCCTTGAGGATGGCGCGCGCGATCTCATTCCTTTGGGCGGTCAGGTATTGCGGCACCTCGGCACACCAGTCAAAGGCCTGTTTGATCGACATCTGCACAACCTGGCCCACGTGCAGCAAACGGTCGGCCCCGCCATCGGACGGGCCGATCTTGACCGCCAGCGCCTCTTCGCGGAGCCGGTAGCCGCCGCATGAACCGCAGGGCCTATTGTTTTGATAACGCTCAAATTCTTCGCGGATCCAGTTGCTGTCCGTCTCGCGATAGCGGCGTTCCATGTTCGGAATGACGCCTTCAAAGACGCGCGTCACCTGGTAAACGCGCCCGCCTTCGTCATAACGGAAAGGGATTTCCTCGTCGCCCGAACCATAAAGAAAGACCTGCTGCACATGGGCCGGCAGATCCTTCCAGCGCGCGTTCTTATCGAACTCGTAATGCTTGGCGATGGCCTCGATGGTTTGCAGGAAGTAAGGCGATTTGCCCTTGCGCCAGGGCGCAAGCGCCCCGTCCGCCACCTTGAGCGTCACATCGGGCACCACCAGCCGTTCGTCAAAGAACAGCTCGACCCCAAGACCGTCACATTCCGGGCAGGCCCCGAAGGGCGCGTTGAATGAAAACAGCCGCGGCTCGATTTCGGGAATGGTGAAGCCACTGACCGGGCAGGCAAAATTCTCGGAAAAGGTGATCCGCTCGGGGTCGCCCTCACGCGGGGCGGTTTCCAGCACGGCAATCCCGTCGGCAAGATCCAACGCCGTGCGGAAAGAGTCCGCCAGCCGCGTTTCCATGCCCTCGCGCACTACGATCCGGTCGACAACCACGTCAATGTCATGGCGGAACTTCTTGTCCAGCGTCGGCGGCTCGTCGAGTTCATAGAACTCGCCGTCCACCTTCACGCGCTGAAAGCCCTGCTTGCGCAGTTCCAGAAACTCCTTGCGATATTCGCCTTTGCGGTCCCGCACGATAGGTGCCAGCAAGAAGGCGCGCGTGCCTTCCTCCATCCCCATGACACGGTCGACCATGTCCTGCACCTGTTGCGCTTCGATGGGCAGACCGGTGGCCGGCGAATAAGGTGTCCCGACCCGCGCGAACAGCAGGCGCAGGTAGTCATAGATCTCGGTTACGGTGCCCACGGTCGAACGCGGGTTCTTCGACGTCGTTTTCTGTTCGATGGAAATCGCCGGTGACAGGCCGCTGATATGGTCCACGTCCGGCTTTTCCATCATGTCGAGGAACTGGCGCGCGTAGGCCGAAAGCGACTCGACATACCGGCGCTGTCCTTCGGCATAGATTGTGTCGAACGCCAGCGACGACTTGCCGGACCCCGACAGGCCGGTAATGACAACCAGTTGATCGCGCGGGATATCCACGTCGATGGATTTCAGGTTGTGTTCGCGCGCACCGCGCACTTCGATCTGCTTGAGTTCCGGCATCACGCACCCCCGGGCCTTCGGACCCGCCTAGACATAATCGGATTCCCTGCCATGGCCAATCGAAAAACGTGAACGAAGTGTGAACATACGACGACAGGCAGGAATGTGCAGGTAGGAAAGGCAAAAGCACTCTGCAAGGGTCAGGCGCGAGTCGGGTAAACCCGTCCTTGCCCCGATCCGGTGCCCCGGTGCAGGATATGGGCATTACCGCCAAAGGGGGATTTCCATGACCCGGTTTCGCCGCGCCGCGCTGGCGCTTTCTCTTCTGCCCGGCCTCGCCGTGGCGCAAGAGAGCAGTCAATCCATTCTCGTGCTCGATGCTTCCGGCTCCATGTGGGGGCAGATCGACGGATTGACCAAGATCGAGATCGCGCAGGGGGTCGTCGGCGATTTGCTGCGCACCCTGCCCGACACCCAGACCATCGGGCTGACCGCCTACGGCCATCGGACCAAGGGCGATTGCACCGATATCGAAACGCTGATCGCGCCCGGTGCTGCAAGCCGTGGCGACATCGCCGCCGCCGTCAACAAGCTGCGCCCGCGCGGCAAGACGCCTATGACCGATGCAGTGATCGTGGCCGCCAAAGCGTTGAAATACACCGAGGAACCGGCCACCGTGATCCTTGTTTCGGACGGGGTGGAAACCTGCAACCCCGACCCCTGTGCCGCGGCCCGTGCGCTGGAACAGGCCGGCGTGGACCTGACCGTTCACGTGGTAGGATTTGACGTGGATGACCCCGAGGCGCGCCGCCAGATGCAATGCCTTGCCGATGAAACCGGCGGGCAATTCCTGCTGGCGGCCAACGCCAGCGAACTGGGGCAGGCCCTGACCGAGGTGACACAGGCGCAACCCGCCGCAACCTACGGCACGCGCTTTGTGGCGCAGGACGGGCCGGATGGCGGTGCCATCGAGACCCCACTGGTCTGGGACTTGCGCCGCGGCGACGAGCTGATCGTCGACTTTCAGCGCGTCCCTAATCTGGACGTCGATCTAACGGCTGGCACCTACACGGTTTCAGTGCTGCGCCCCAGCGACGAGGCCAGCGTGGAAAAGACCTTTGACGTGGTCGACGGCGATCAGACGGTTACGCTGATCCTGCCCAGCTCCCTGCCCGATGCATCGGTCAGCGGACCGGGCAGCGCCGTGGCCGGGGCCACCGTCCCGATTGCATGGGAGGGCCCGAACGCTCAGGGCGATTACATTGCCATCTCGAAACCAGATGACAACGGCTATGTGAATTACGTCTACACCCGCGAGGCGAACCCCGCCGGGCTGGTCATGCCGCCGGAACCGGGCGAATACGAACTGCGCTACATCCTCTCGGACGGACGCAAGACCTTGGCGAAACAGGCGATTACCGTCACGCCGCTGGACATCACACTGGACGCTGACGACACGGTGATCGCCGGTGCGCCGGTGCCGGTAAGCTGGGATGGCCCGAACTATCAGGGCGATTACATCGGCGTTCAGAAGCGCGGGGAAAAGGGCTATATCAACTACACCTACACCCGTGAAGGTTCGCCCCTGAACGTGGTCATGCCGCCCGAACCCGGCGAATACGAACTGCGTTATTTCCTTGGACAGCGCAATACGCCAATGGCGTCTCGGCCCATCACCGTTACCGCCGTGGACATCACGCTGGACGCGGATGAGGCGGCAATGGCCGGCGCCCCATTGCCGGTCACCTGGCAGGGACCGGATTATCAAGGCGATTACATCGGCGTGCAGAAACTGGGTGAGAAAGGCTATATCAACTATACCTACACCCGCGAAGGATCCCCGCTGAACGTGGTCATGCCGACCGAACCGGGCGAATACGAACTGCGCTACTTCCTTGGTCAACGCAACACGTTGATGGCCTCGCGCCGGGTCACGGTGACGGATGTGGCCGCCACGCTGGCGGCCCCGGACACTGCCGCCGCCGGTGCGCCGCTGACGGTAGAATGGACCGGACCGGACTATCAGGGCGACTATATCGCCGTCGGCATTCCGGGTGAGCGCTATATCAGCTACACCTACACCCGCGAAGGTTCACCGCTGCAAGTGACGATGCCGGCGGAACCGGGCACCTATGAACTGCGCTATACACTGGGCCAGCGCAACACCGTGGTGGTCACCAAACCGATCGAGGTGACAGAGGTCAGCGCCTCGCTGACCGCGCCCGAGCAAGCCCGCGCAGGGGCGTCGATCCTCGTGGAATGGGACGGTCCCGGCTATCAGCCGGACTACATCTCGGTCGCGGAACCGGGAATGCCCGAAAACAAGTACATCCACTACACCTACACCCGCGAAGGGACGCCACTGTTGCTGCGGCTGCCCAACGAGCCCGGCACCTACGAACTGCGCTACGTCGCCGCCAGCAAGGGCGCCAGCGTGATCGGGACGCGTCAGATCACGCTGACCGAAGTCGAGGCCAGCATTGATGCCCCGGACAAGGTCCCGGCTGGCGGCGTGCTGGGGCTGAACTGGGATGGCCCGGATTTCAAGGGCGACTACATCAGCCTTGCCCGCGTCGGAGAGCCGGACAACAAGCACAGCCTGTATAAATACACCGGCGAAGACAGTCCGATGGTGCTGAAGATGCCAGAAGGTCCGGGCAAATACGAACTGCGCTACGTCATCGGACAAGGCAATCGCGTGATCTTCCGCAAGCCGATTGAGCTGACCTACGAACCGGAATGACCACCGGTTCAGGACAAACGGAAAGGCCCCCGCCAAGGGGGCCTTTGCTTTTTTGCGGCATGTTCGGCACCATCTGCCGCATCATTTTTGTGCTGGCACCTTGGCGTCCGCCCCGGTCTGACAGGCCCGCCAAACCGCATCCAACAGCCTCTGCGTCGCCAGACTTGCCTTGGCGCTGGCGGCATAGGCAGTCCTGTCACCGGCTGAGGCGACCTCGGCGAAATGCTGGATCATCAGGCTGTCCTGACTGGCTTCCGCTGGCGTTTCCACGAACGCAAAGGCACTGCGATCCGCCATGCCGCTGCGATACGTGTAGCCGGCGGGGATCTCTGCATTGTTGAACGCAAAGCTGTTGTTCCAGTCGAGCACAAAGTCATCCATCGAAATCATGCCGCCTGTGCCCAAAAGACCAAGATCCATGATTGCGGTTCCGGCCGTATAGCCCACGTCAAAGGTCGCGGCTTCGCCGCTCTCAAACCCAACCAGCCCCGAAACCCGGATCACGGCCCCGGTCGTCGGATCGAACTCAGGCACAACGGCCACTTTGCTCAGCGCGCCCTCCGGGTGCAGATATTCGACAACCGCGCGCATGGAATACCACGCCATGTCGCCCACCGCCCCCATCGGTTCCTGCGAAAGATCAAAGCGGATGTTTTCGCGATCGTCGAAGGGGAAATAAAAGGTCGTATGCAGCGATTTGGGCTGTCCGATCTTCTCGGACGCGCCCGCAAGGATGGCCTCTGTTCTGGGGTGGTGGACGAAATGCGTGGCATCCATGAACAGAACGCCCTTGGCCGAGGCCGCTTCGGTCATGCGCCGGACCGAGTCCGCGTCCAGCAGCGGCTTGTCCACAAGCACATGTTTGCCTGCCGCTATTGCCGACAGGGCGACGGCCTCTTTTGCCGCGGTAGGTGTCGCCACATAGACGGCCCCCACATCATCGCGGGCCAAGAGCGCGTCAATCCCTTCGACCGCCGCGGCTCCGGGCCGTTCGGAGACAAAGGCACGGGCATTGTCAATTTTGCGGCTCGACACGGCGCTGAGTTTCACGCCTTTCGCGGCGATGATCGCATTGGCGACGATACCCGCGATGAAACCGGTGCCCACGACACCAAATCCAAGGTCAGACATAGGTGTTTTTCCTGTTTGAATACGTTCAAGAAATCTGTTGCAGCGGGTGAACTTCTCCGGCCGCAAAGGCCCCGTTCCCGATGCGTGCGTTAAACGCCCGAATAGCCTCTCCGGCCATGTGGGCCTGCCACAAATCCCGGTTTTCCCATTCCTCGACAAAGATCAGGATGTCGGGATTGTCCGTGCCGCGAAGCAGATCGTACCGAAGGCAGCCGGGTTCTTTCCGGGTGTCCTCGACCAGCTGTTTCATATGGTCTGCAAGGCCGTCCGCCTGTCCGGGGGCCGCCACCATCCGGGCAACGATTTTCAGTGTTTGGTCCATCGACGAGTCCTCTTGTCTGTGCTGAGGCTCACTTAGGTCTTGGCAAGTTCATCAAGAAATTGATTGACTGGCATTCAGAAATCGATTTCGAGGGGATCATGAAATACGATCTGAACCTGCTGGCCGTCTTTGATGCCATCATGCAAGAACAGAACGTGACCGCGGCAGCCAACCGACTGGGCCTGTCGCAATCAGCGGTCAGCGCGGCCCTTTCGCGGCTGCGGGCAGCCTTTGACGACGAGCTTTTCCTGCGTGCGCGCTATGGTGTTGTGCCGACGGAAAAGGCGCGCGCCATGGCACCGGAGGTCTCTGAAGCGCTGGACAGGCTCCGGCATGTCTTTGAGGACCGGCCAAGCTTTGACCCGGCCTCCGCGCGCCGCAGCTTTCGCATTGCGGCAAGCGCCTATTTCGAATGCGTGGTAATCCCCTCGCTGATGGCGCGCGTCACAACCGACGCGCCAGGGATAAGCCTTGTCGTCGAACCGCTTGGGCCGGATCTGGACACAAAGGCATTGGCGGCAGGTGATCTGAACATCGCGCTTGGGCGGTTTGACAACGCGCCCGACAGCCTTGTGATCTCCCCGCTGATGGAGGATGGCTTTCTGTGCCTTCTGCGCAAGGATGACCTGCCCGGCCAGCATTCGGTGACGAAAGAACAATATGAAAGCCTGCCGCATGTCGTGGTCTCGCCGCCCGGAAAATGGCGAACTGGGCTGGGCCATACGCTTGGGACGGCGGGCCTGACACGCCATGTTGCCCTGACCGTATCGCATTTCCTTGCCGCGCCTTTGGCGGTCGCGGAAATTGGCGGATTGGTAACGCTGCCCACACGAATTGCGCGGATCTATGAAAACGATCCGGCCTTTCGGCTTTTGCCGCCGCCCGTCGACCTTGGCCAGTTCCCCATGCAGGTGGCTTGGCACCCACGGCACCGCAGTGATCCCGGGCACCGCTGGCTTCGCGATGTGATCACCGAGGTCTGCGCCTCGATCTGATGTCCCGACATCATCCGCAAGTCCGGTCGCGGGGCATGCCGCTCAGGCAAAAGCCGAGATCACCGCCCAACCGCCAAATCCAATCAGCAAGACCCCGGACAGGCGCGAAATCCATGTCGCGAACCACCCGGGCAGTCGATGCCGGGCAAGGGCCACACCGCCGCTCAGCAGGCACCACCACAGCATCGACCCGAAAAAGACCCCGCCCACAACCATCCCCGCCCCGCTAGTCCCGCTGGCAGTGGCCAGGCCAAGCCCCGCAAAGATCGCGGCAAAAGACAGGATCGTCATCGGGTTGGTGATCGTCAGCAAAAAAGTCGCCGCAGCAGTGCCCAACAGATGCCGGGCGGACACTTCCGCCGCCGCGCCGGTCGGCTTGGGCACCATGCTTTTCCAGCCAAGCCACAGCATGAAAGCCCCCCCGATCAGCCGCAGCGGCGTGTCGATCAGGCCGAGTCCATAGGAAAACGCTGCAAAGCCAAAGGCCGCAAGGGCCGCGTAGACACCATCCGCGAGCGCAGTACCCAACCCACCGGCGACACCGGCGGCAAAGCCACGTTCCAGCGTCCGGTTGACGCAAAGCGCCCCGATCGGTCCAAGCGGCGCGGCGATGGCAAGGCCCAAAAACAGGCTTTTGACAAACAACCAGAATTCCATCAGCCAGCCCCCTTCTGCACAAGCCTGTCCGCCACCGGAGAGGAAAGAACGATCACCGTTTCGCTGCGGCCAAGGAATTTATTGGCCTTCAGTTCTGCGAGGAAAGACTCGACCTCAGGCATGGCACGCACGCGGAGCTTGACCATATAGGCCCAGCTGCCGGTCACGTGATGGCATTCGAGGATCGCGGTATGGCGCGCCGCAAAATCGCGAAACCCGCCCTCATCGGCATCTTCACGCAACGCCACCCAGACAAAGACAAGGGTGTCCATCTCCACCGCGGTCGGGTCAACCTCGACGGTAAATCGCCGGATTGCACCAGAGGCGGTCAGACGACGGATCCTGTCGTTGACGCTTGAAGGCGACAAAGCGACGTGGCCACCGATGTCCGCAAGCGAACGTCGGGCATCCGCCGAAAGAAGGTCGATTATTTTGCGGTCAATCTCATCCATGGCCGCAAATTATCCAGCCACGACACGAATGCAACGCAAATTTTTCGAAATCAAGCCTCATTGGCGGGTTTTATCAGGCAAACCCGCCCCTTGGCCGAAAATCTTACGGCTCTTTCGTGGCGGGATGCCGCTTCATACTCCTGACCGGCAGCGACACACGCCGCCCCAAAGGCCAGCCCGACACCCGCTTAGCGATACAGCAGCGAGACTCCTCCGGCGAAAAGGTGAACCTTCTCCGGCGCCGCCGTCAGGGCAACGGTCTTGCCGCGCATGTCTTCGTGGATGCCCGGCAGCTTGGCGATCACCGGCTCGACACCCTCAGCGTGTTTGAAATACAGCAGCGTCACCTCGCCCAAGGCCTCGACGATATCGACCATACCGCTGAAGGCCTCGCCGCTGTCGGCCGCGACGAAATCCTCGGGACGAATGCCCACATTCACCGCCAGCCCCATGTCCGCGTCGGTTGTCGGATAGTCTGATATGGCTGTTCCGCCCCCGGCCAGTTTGACCGTGGTTTGCGTACCCGTCCCCACGACCTCTCCGGGCAGGAGGTTCATCGAAGGCGAGCCAATGAACTGGGCGACAAATTCGCTGTTGGGCCGCTCGTACAATTCCAGCGGCGACCCGACCTGCGCAATCCCTTTGTTAGCCAGCACCACGATCCGGCTGGCCAGCGTCATCGCCTCCACCTGATCATGGGTCACATAGATCATCGTTCGGTCAGGCATCTGCTCTTTCAGCTGAGCAATCTCGATCCGGGTGGCAACCCGCAGCGCCGCGTCGAGGTTCGAGAGCGGCTCATCGAAAAGATAGACCTTGGGGTCGCGCACGATGGACCGGCCGATGGCGACCCGCTGGCGCTGCCCGCCCGAAAGGGCCTTGGGCAGACGATCAAGGTAGGGTTCCAACTGCAACATCCTTGCCGCGCGGTTCACCGCCTCTTCGATCTCTTGCGAGGATTTCTTGGCCAGTTTCAGGGCAAAGCTCATGTTTTCGCGCACGGTCATATGCGGGTACAGCGCGTAGCTTTGGAAAACCATGGCGATACCACGCTGCGCCGGGGGCACGTCATTGACGACCTGCCCGTCGATTTCCAGCGTACCGCCGGTGATCTTTTCCAGCCCCGCGATCATCCGTAACAGCGTGGACTTGCCGCAGCCGGACGGACCGACAAAGACGATCAATTCGCCCTCGGCAATGTCCAGATTGATGTCGTTGAGCACGTTAACCGTGCCGGCATAGGTTTTCTGGACATTCGTCAGTTTCAGCGTGGTCATCGACCGTTTCTCCCCCCGTTCAAACCGTCCGACGCGCCAGCGCCGGTTGCCATGGCCCCAGATGCAGCTTGCCATCTGGGGCGGCGGTGGTGCTGCCCAGTTCCTGCCCGATCTGCTGCCACTGGCCGGACGGCATGTCGATCACCGCCGGATCGCCGCTGAGGTTCACCGCCACAAAGACCTCTTCGGCACCATGGCTGCGAATGAAATGCACCACGCTGCCGGTGGCCTGAACCCGGTCATGCGCGCCCTTGACCAAGGCGGGATGGGCTTTGCGGAAATGGATCGCCTTGCGGTAGTGATGCACCAGCGCGCCGGGATCCTTTTCCTGCTCGGCAGCCGCCAGCGGCAGATGCGCATGGCTGACCGGCAGCCAAGGGTTTCCGGTGGTGAATGCCCCGTTCTGGTTGGACTTCTCCCATGCCATCGGTGTGCGGCACCCATCGCGTCCCTTGAATTCAGGCCAGAATTCGATGCCATAGGGGTCTTGCAGATCCTCGAAGGCAACGTCGGCCTCGGGCAGGCCCAGTTCCTCGCCCTGATAGATGCAGGCCGACCCGCGCAGACACATCATCAGCGTGGCAAAGGCGCGCTGCGCTGCCGGAGACAAGTCCCAACGGGAGGCATGGCGCACGACATCGTGGTTGGAAAAGGCCCAGCAGGCCCAGCCGTCCGAAACCACCTCATCCACGCGCCCCATCACATGGGCCACGCGCGCGGCGTCTGGCTGGCTTCCCGAGAGGAACTCGAACGAGTAGCACATATGCACCCGCTCGTCCCCGGCGGTGTACTCGCCCATGATCTCAAGCCCCTTCTGGGCGTCCCCCACCTCGCCCACGGCGGTGGTGGCGTCGTATTCATCCAGAAGCGCGCGAAACCGTTTCAGGAAATCGAGGTTCTCGGGCTGGTTCTTGTCATATAGGTGCAGCTGGTGATTGTAGGGGTTCACACGCGGCGCGATGGAATCGTCGCGATCCGCGACCGGCAACGGCGGATTGTCCCGCAACTGTTTGTCATGGATGTAGAAGTTGATCGTATCCAGCCGGAAGCCATCCACGCCGCGATCCAGCCAGAAACGCACGGTTTCCAGCAGCGCATCCTGAACGTCCGGGTTATGAAAGTTCAGATCCGGCTGCGAGGTCAGGAAGTTATGCAGGTAGTATTGTTCGCGCCGTGAATCCCACTGCCAGGCAGAGCCGCCAAAAATCGACAGCCAGTTGTTGGGCGGCGTACCGTCCGGTTTCGGATCCGCCCAGACATACCAATCGGCCTTGGGATTGTCGCGGCTGGACCGGCTTTCGGCAAACCAGGGATGCTGGTCCGAGGAATGCGACAGCACCTGATCGATCATGACCCGCAGGCCCAGCTTGTGCGCCGTGTCCACCAGAACGTCGAAATCCGACAGCGTGCCGAACATCGGATCGACGTCGCAGTAATCGCTGACATCATAGCCGAAATCCTTCATCGGCGAAGTGAAGAAGGGCGAGATCCAGATGGCATCGACGCCAAGGCTTGCCACATGCGGCAGGCGGCTGGTGATACCGTTGAGATCGCCGATCCCGTCGCCGTTGCTGTCCTGAAAACTGCGCGGATAGATCTGATAGATCACCGCGCCGCGCCACCAATCCTTGTCGGCGGCGAGTGCGGGCGTGGGTTTGGTCTGTGCGTTCATGGGTCCTGTATCCCGTCGCGGGCCCGCGATGGTCTTGCCATCGCCGCACCCGGTAGAGGCCCCGGATCACGTCCGGGGCGGGGTTTCACTTATTTAACCGAGCCGGCCAGCAGGCCGCGCACGAGGTAGCGTTGCATGGCAAAGAAGACGATCAGCGGCACCGCGATGCTGACAAAAGCCGCCGTGGCAAGGATTTCCCAGTTGCCGCCGAAGGTTCCCAGCATCTCGACGATCTGGTTGGTCATGACCGTGGTCTGCCCCGTGGCGTCGATCAGAAACACCTTGGCCACCAGAAGGTCGTTCCATGTCCAGAGGAACTGGAAGATGGCAAAGCTGGCCAGCGCCGGGAAAGACAGCGGCAGGATGATCTTGGTAAAGATCTGGAATTCGGTCGCGCCGTCGACCCGGGCATTTTCGATGATGTCCCGTGGCAGGCCGGACATGTAATTGCGCAGCAGGTAGACCGCCAAGGGCAGGCCGAACCCGGTATGCGCCAACCAGGCACCAAGATAGCCCTTGCCGATGCCGATGTTCAGATGCAGCTTGAGCAGCGGGATCAGCGCCAGTTGCAGCGGCACCACCAACAAGGCGACGACAAAGGCGATCAGCAGCGCACGGCCCGGAAAATCCATCCAGGCCAAGGCATAAGCCGCAAAGGCGGCCACGACGATGGGAATGATCGTCGCCGGAATGGTCACCGTCAGCGTGTTGAAGAATGCCTTGGCCATGCCCGCGCTGTTGCTTTCGTCCAGCAGCATCTGATCGTAGTTGGCCAGCGTGAACTCGGGCGCGACCGTAGCCGTCACGAAGATACGCGCGCCCCTGCGGCCCGTCAGTTCTTGGTCCGAGACCAGCCGGTAATCGCCATTGTCCGCAACCGTGATCGCGCCGCCGCTGCGCAGGTCCACCGCATCACCGGGAGCATGGGCCGAAACATCGCGCGAGGACGTGCCCCAGGCGGTGATCGGCGCAGGCTCACGGCCATCTTCGGCAAAGAGGTTGCCCTCGATGACATAGAGCGCGCCGTCTTGCACCTGTTTGTCCGGCTCTGCCGTGCGCAGGGTCAGGTTCTGAACCGTGGGGAACATGGATTTCCACCAGCCGCTGCTGGCGATCTGGTCCGCCGTCCGAAAGGAGGACACGAAGAGCCCCACGGTCGGAAACAGCCACAGCGCCACCAGTACGACGACCGAGATGTGAACCGCCCAGGTGAGCGAGGATTTCTGGCCCGCGATATTGTCCATCTCTCTGCCCTCCTTACCGCATTTCCTTGCGGGCCTGACGCACGTTCCAGACAAGGATTGGCGTGACCAGCAGCATGATGACAATGGCCGAGGCAGATCCCACCCCCCAGTCATTGGCGCGGAACAGCTTGTCGAACATGTAGTTGGCCAGAACCTGCGTGCCCCATTGGCCGTTTGTCATGGCAAAGACGATGTCGAAGATCTTGAGCACGACCAGCGTGATCGTGGTCCAGACGACCATGATGGTCGGCATGATCTGCGGCACCTTGATCTTGAAGAAGATCTGGAACGGCCCTGCGCCGTCGACGATGGCAGCCTCGACCGTTTCCTCGGGAATGCCGCGCAGCGCGGCGCTGAGGATCACCATGGCAAAGCCGGTCTGGATCCAGATCAGCACCACCATGAGAAAGAAGTTGTTCCAGAACGGAATGGTCAGCCACTGCTGCGGGTCGGTGCCGCCAAACCAGATATACAGCGCATTCAGGATGCCGATCTGCTCTGCATCCGCCGGGCGCGCGTCATAGACCAGTTTCCAGATCACCGAGGCCCCGACAAAACTGATCGCCATGGGCATGAAGATCAGCGACTTGGCGATATTGCCCCAGGCAATACGGTCGGTCAGCTGCGCCGCCAAAAGCCCAAAGGCGGTGGACATGGCGGGCACGACGATGAGCCAGAGCATGTTGTTGCCCATGGCCTCCCAGAACTTGGCCTCGCCCATCATCTGCCGGTAATTGGCAAATCCGACAAAGGCGCCGCCCTGATCCCTGTCGGTCAGCGACAGGCGCAGTGTCTCGAACACCGGGTAGGCCAGATACAAGGTCAGCGCGAAAAGCGCCGGAAAGAGAAACAGCCAAGGGCGCACAAGGTTGGCGCGGTTGATGTTTCGGCCCGCATTGGGCCCGCGCGCCGGAAAGATGAACCGGTCAAGCGCCTGGTTCGAGGCCCAGAAGTACCCAACGCAGGCCCCCACGCCGATCACGATTGTCAGAAGTCCCTGTAGCGCCGGATGCATGCCGTGCTCCCTGTCTCTCTGGAAAGTGGCGGCGCGTTCCATTGCGCGCCGCTGCCCGCCAAGACACCCGCCCCGGACCAGCTCCGGGGCCTCTGCCCTATCCGCCGGACAACCGGCCCGGACCGAGGTCCCGGGTCAAGCCCGGGACAGGTGACACTTGTTCGAACGGCTTACTTGAGCGCGTCCCAGCTATCCTGGATCTCCTTGGCGACATCCGCCGCAGGCTTGCCGCCCGCGTAGTCGACCATGCCGGTCCAGAAGCTGCCCGCGCCAACGCCGCCCGGCATCAGGTCGGACCCGTCAAAGCGGAAGGTTGTCGCCTCCAGCAGGATGTTGTTCATCTTGGCTGTGGCCTCGTCCTTGAACTTGGACGGATCGACCGTTTTCAGCGGCGTCATGAAACCACCGTTCGCCATCCAGATCTCATGCGCCTCGTTGGTCTGGAGGAAGGCGATCAGATCGTGTGCGGCATCGTTTTCGTTGGTGATCGCCCAAAGAGTCCCCGCGCCCAGAACCGGCTGCCCCAGATCCTTGTCGGCATAGGCCGGGAAATAGAAGAAATCGGCATCCAGACCGACCTCGGTGCCTTCCGGGAAGAAGGTCGGGATGAACGACGCCTGGCGGTGCATCATGCATTGCGGCGGTGCCGAAAACAGGCCCTTGGGGCTGTCGCGGAAATCGGTCGAGGCCACGGCCGACTGACCGCCCGCCACCTTGCCGTCGGCGATGAAGGTGCCGAATTCCTCGATCGCGGCAACGACCCGCGGATCGTCGAAGGAAATCTCGTTCGCAACCCATTGGTCATAGACCTCGGGCGGCTGGGTGCGCAGCATCAGGTCCTCGACCCAGTCCGTCGCCGGCCAGCCTGTCGCGCCACCAGACCCCAGACCGACACACCACGGCGTTTCGCCATCGGCGATCATCTGCGCCTCAAGCTCTTTCAGCTCTTCCATCGTCGTGGGCACGTCATAGCCGAAATCAGCGAAGTTTTCCGGGTTGTACCAGACCAGCGATTTCACATCGACCTTGTAGAAGAAGCCAAACAGCTTGTCCGCGCCGTCCTTGTCCGCGTAGGTGCCCAGATCGACCCAGCTGTCGCCCGCAGCGTAATTCTCGCGCACCCACTCCGCGGTGCCATCCTTGAGCGGCGCAAGGAAACCGCGCGACGCCATGTCAGAGGCCAGACCCGGCTGCGGGAAAATCGCCACATGCGGTGCGGAGCCTGCCTCGGCATCGACGACGATCTGCTGCTCGAAACTGTCCGAACCCACATAGGACACGTCATGGCCGCTTTGCTCGGCGAAAGCGTCCAGAACCTGCAAGACCAGCTCTTGGTCCGGCCCAAGCCAGGGACCGAAGACGGTCAGCTTTTCCGCATGCGCCATGCCCGCGCTCAGCGCGACGGCCGCAACGCTCAGATAGAACGGTGACTTCATTGATGTTCCTCCCGGTTCCACGCCACCCCGCGTGGGTCATTCAGTTTACCGGCACCTTGGATCCTGCGCGTTTCCAAAGCGCTTTGGGCGTCGTCACTATCCGCGAGTCGCCCTGCCCTGTCAACGATTGACCCGTCTACTTTCCTTGAAAACATATGCTGCGCCGCAGCCAAGGCTTAAACCACCCTGCATCTGACCCCATGCTAGCCCTTGACAAATCCGAAGCGCTTTGAGCGATATGAGAGCATGAATCTCAAGCAACTGTCCGAACACCTCAACCTGTCCCAGACCACCGTCAGCCGCGCGCTGAACGGCTATCCCGAGGTAAGCGAAAAGACCCGGGAAAAGGTTCTGCGCGCCGCGCGCGAACTGAACTACAGCCCCAATGCCCGCGCCAAGGGGTTGGCCACCGGACGGGCGCAGGCCATCGGACACGTGCTGCCCATTTCTGACCAGCACGAGATGGTGAACCCGATTTTCGGGGATTTCATCGCAGGCGCGGGCAAGACCTATTCCAAGGCCGGTTACGAGGTGATGATCAGCCTTGTCGACGACAAGGATGAGGAAAACGCCTATCGCAAGATCCGCAGCCGGGGGAATGTCGACGGCATTATCGTGCATGGTCCGCGTATGGCCGACACGCGGATTGCGCTGCTGACCGAACTGGGCCTGCCCTTTGTGGTGCATGGCCGGGCCTCGGACGTGGCGCTGCCCTATTCGTGGCTGGACACCAACAACACCCGCGCCTTTCGGCGGGCCACGGATTTCCTGCTGGACCTTGGCCACCGCCGGATTGCGCTGGTCAACGGGTTGGAATTCATGGATTTCGCCCATCGCCGCCGCAAGGCCTATAGCGCCGCGCTGGCAGATCGCCATGTGCCCGAAGACCCGGCCCTGATGCGTTCGGGCGAGATGACCGAGGTCTACGGCTACCGCAGCGCGCGCGACATGCTGGCGCTGGACGACCGGCCAACGGGGTTTCTTGTGTCTTCGATGATCACGGCAATCGGCGTGCGCCGCGCCATACATGAAGCCGGGTTGGAAATGGGCCGCGACGTGTCCGTTATCACCCATGACGATGATCTGGGCTATCTGGGCAATGGCCACGAAGTCCCCATTTTCACCGCCACGCGGTCATCCGTCAGGGTCGCCGGCATGACGGCGGCCGAACTGCTGCTGGACCTGATCCGCAATCCGGGCCAACCGCCCTTGACCCGGTTGATGGAGGCCGAATTGATCATCGGCAGTTCGACCGGCCCTGCTCCACAAAGGTAAACCATGCGACATCACCGATCCGATTTTCCCGAAGGTTTCCTCTTCGGCTGCGCCACGTCGAGCTACCAGATCGAAGGCCATGGCCATGGTGGCGCGGGGCGCACGCAATGGGACGATTTCGCCGCCACCCCGGGCAATGTCGTGCGCTTTGAGCAAGGCGCGCGCGCCTGCGACCACTATCACCGCTACGAAGAGGATCTGGACCTGGTCCGGGACGCGGGCTTTGACGCCTATCGCTTTTCTCTCAGCTGGGCGCGGGTGCTCCCGGAGGGGCGCGGACCGGTCAACCAGCAGGGGCTGGATTTCTATGACCGCTTGACCGACGCGATGCTGGAACGCGGGATCAAACCCTGCGCCACGCTCTATCATTGGGAATTACCCTCCCCCTTGCTGGACCTTGGCGGTTGGCGCAATCGCGACATCGCCGACTGGTTTGCGGATTACACGCAGGTCATCATGTCCCGGATCGGTGACCGCATGTTTTCGGTCGCGCCGATCAATGAACCGTGGTGCGTAGCATGGCTCAGCCATTTCGACGGCCACCATGCCCCCGGCCTGCGCGACATTCGCGCCACGGCCCGCGCCATGCACCACGTGCTGCTGGCCCATGGGCGCGCGATCGAAACGATGCGCGGGCTGGGAATGAGCAATCTTGGCGGCGTCTTCAACATGGAATGGGCCGATCCCGCCGACAACAGCGACGCGGCCCGCGCCGCCGCCGACCGGTATGACGCCATCTACAACCATTGGTTCCTTGGCGGCGTCTTCAAAGGGGCCTACCCGCAGGCGGCGCTGGACGGGCTGGAGCCCCACCTGCCGACAGGCTGGCAGGACGATTTTCCAACCATCGGCGCGCCGCTCGACTGGTGCGGGATCAACTATTACACCCGCAAGCTGATCGCCGCCGCGGGCCACCCCTGGCCCAACTACAAAGAGGTCGAAGGCCCGCTGCCCAAGACCTTCATGGACTGGGAAATCTACCCGGACGGGCTGTATAATTTCCTCACCCGCACGGCACGCGAGTATACCGGCGACCTGCCGCTTTACGTGACCGAAAATGGCATGGCGTCACCAGACATGCTGCGGCAGGGCGCGGTCGACGACCCTGACCGCATCGCCTATCTGGACGCGCATCTGGACAAGGTCCGGCAGGTCATCGCCGAGGGTGTGCCCCTCAAGGGCTATTTCATCTGGTCCCTGTTGGACAATTACGAATGGGCGTTGGGGTACGAAAAACGCTTTGGGCTTGTACATGTGGATTTCGACACCTTGGCGCGGACCCCGAAGGCGTCGTATCACGCGCTTGCCAAAGCCCTGACCACCTGAAAGGCCCTGCCATGTCCCAAGAGCTTTCCGTTGTCGCCGACATCGGCGGCACCAACACGCGGGTTGCGCTGTGCGCCGGCGGCCAGATCGTCGAAGACTCGATCCGCAGGTTCCGCAACGCCGAAAACCCCGGGATCGGGCCGATCCTCGACAGCTACCTTGCTGAACAAAAGGTCCGCCCCGTCGGGGTCTGCATCGACATGGCGGGCCCGGTCAAGAATGGCGTCGGCACCCTGACCAACCTTGCCTGGACCGTGGACTCGGCCGCATTGCAAGCCCAGACCGGCGCGGACAAAGTGGCCGTGATCAACGATTTGCAGGCGCAGGGCTTTGCGGTCGCGCATCTTGGTCAGGACAGCCTGTCGCCGGTGCTGACCGGGCGCGAAGCCCCCGCCGGTGCCGCCCGGCTGGTCCTGAATGTCGGGACCGGGCTGAACGCCGTCTCCGTCCATTCCCATGGCGACCGGACGCTGGTCCCGGCGGCCGAGGCCGGGCATGTGTCCTTTCTTGCACGCGACGCCGAAGAACTGCGGTTGCTGGACTGGCTGACCGGCCGGATGGGACGTCCCGGGCTGGAAGAGATCCTTTCGGGCCGCGGGCTGGAGCATCTTTACGCATGGGTTTGCCATGATGAGGGCGACGGCCTGCCTCTGCCTGCCGCCGAAATCATGGCCGGGGTCGAGGCCGGTGACCCGCGCGCCCTGCGGGCCGTCCGCCTGTTCGTGCGCTTCCTTGGCCGCTATGCCGGAGATCTTGCGCTGATCACCCTGCCCTTTGGCGGCATCTATCTTGTCGGAGGCGTCACCCGCCACCTTGGCCCCCATCTGGGACCGCTGGGATTTGCCGAAGCCTTTGCCGACAAGGGCCGGTTCAACGCCTACATGACCCAATTCCCGGTCGATCTGGTGGTGGATGACTATGCCGCGCTGCGGGGCTGTGCCGCGCATCTGGCAGAGATCATGCCCGGCTGAAACCGGCTTTGGGGTTGAACGTGTCCGGGGGGCGGGCGATACCCTGCCCCAACACCTTGCCCGAAAGCCCCAGCATGACCCGCACCCGCCGCCCCGAGGCGTCCGCATGATCCTGCGCGCCATTTCCCTGATGATCCTCTCCATGGCCCTGCTGGCCGGGGCGGATGCGTTTTTCAAGCTGGCAACACAGGTCGCGCCCATCGGGCAGGTCATGACCATGGTCGGGCTTGGCGGCACGATGTTGTTCATCGTCATAGCCGCCGTGATGCGGGTGCCGCTTTGGACGCGGGACGCCCTGCACCCGATGGTCCTTTTGCGCAACCTGTTCGAGATCATCGGCGCTATCGGCCTTGTCTTTGGCCTGAAATACGTCTCGCTTCCGGTCTTTGCGGCCATCTTGCAAGCCGGGCCACTGATCGTGACCCTTGGCGCGGCGATCTTTCTCAAGGAACAGGTTGGCTGGCGCCGTTGGACCGCCGTTGCCGTGGGCATCGTCGGCATGTTGATGGTCATCCGCCCGCTGGGAGCGGGTTTCACCGGGTGGGAGCTTTTTGCCGTGATGGGCATTGCCGGTTTGTCCGCTCGGGATCTGGTTACGCGCCTGTCGCCCGCACATATCCCGGCCCTTGCCATTTCGACCTGGGGGTTCCTTGTCACACTCCTGCCCGGCGGCATCCTGTGGCTCATGGCCACTGACAACAACAGCTATGCGCCCGCGGCGCTTTGGCCGATCCTTGGCGCCGTGCTGGTCACAACCTCCGGCTATCTTGCGATTACTTCGGCCATGCGGCTGGCCCCAGCCTCGATCGTCGCGCCCTTCCGTTATACGCGGCTGGTATTCACTACAGGGCTGGGCGTGCTGATCTTTGGCGACCGCCCCGACGCGTGGACACTGGCCGGATCGGCGCTGATCCTCGTGGCGGGCCTGTATACCTTTCTCCGCGAGCGGCGGCTGGCACGTGCAGGCGTGCAAGGCTAGACGGCCCGCCGCCGATACGCGGCGCTGCGCTGTTAGCGCAACCCTTTGCCCGAAAGAGGCGTTAGCGCTATCGGTCGCGTTTACTTTCCGTCAGCGACTGATAAGAGAACGCCGAACCGACAGCCCAGAGGGACAAGACCCATGAGCACCATCATCGACATCCACGCGCGCGAGATCCTCGACAGCCGCGGCAACCCGACCGTCGAGGTCGACGTCACTCTCGAAGACGGCTCCATGGGCCGCGCCGCCGTGCCTTCGGGCGCATCGACCGGCGTCCACGAAGCCGTGGAAAAGCGCGACGGAGACAAGGCCCGCTATATGGGCAAAGGCGTGCTGGAAGCCGTGGCAAACGTGAACGGCGAACTGGCCGAGGCGATCCTTGGCTTTGACGCCACCGAACAGGTCGCCATCGACCTTGCCATGTGCGAACTGGACGGCACCGAAAACAAGGGCCGCCTTGGCGCCAATGCCATCCTCGGCGTGTCGCTGGCCACCGCAAAGGCCGCCGCGGAATTCACCGGCCAGCCGCTCTTCCGCTACGTGGGCGGCACCTCGGCCCGCACCCTGCCCGTGCCGATGATGAACATCATCAACGGCGGCGAACATGCCGACAACCCGATCGACATTCAGGAATTCATGATCATGCCGATCAGCGCGGACAACATCCGCGAAGCGGTGCGCATGGGCTCCGAGGTGTTCCACACCCTCAAGAAAGAGCTTTCGGCCGCGGGCCTGTCCACCGGCATCGGTGACGAAGGCGGCTTTGCCCCGAACATCGGCTCCTCGCGCCAGGCGCTGGATTTCATCCTGAACTCGATCGAGAAAGCCGGCTACAAACCCGGCGACGACATCATGCTGGCGCTCGACGCTGCCTCGACCGAATATTTCAAAGACGGCAAATACGAGATGAAGGGCGAAGGTCTGTCGCTGACCTCGGCCGAAAACGTCGACTACCTTGCCAAGCTCTGCGCCGACTACCCGATCCTCTCGATCGAAGACGGCTGCGCCGAGGACGACTGGGAGGGCTGGAAACTGCTGACCGAAGCCCTAGGTGACAAGGTTCAGCTGGTGGGCGACGATCTTTTCGTCACCAACCCCGCCCGCCTTGCAATGGGGATCGAACGCGGCTGCGCCAACTCGATGCTGGTCAAGGTCAACCAGATCGGCACCCTGACCGAGACACTGCAAGCGGTCGACATGGCGCATCGCGCGCGCATGACCAACGTCATGTCGCACCGTTCGGGCGAAACCGAAGACGCGACCATCGCTGATCTCGCTGTGGCCACGAATTGCGGCCAGATCAAGACCGGCTCGCTGGCGCGGTCTGACCGGTTGGCGAAATACAACCAACTGATCCGAATCGAAGAGATCCTGGAAGACACCGCAACCTATGCGGGACGCAGCATCCTGCGCTGACAACCCTTTGGTTTTCAAACCTTAACAGAGCCGCCCCGAACCCGGGGCGGCTCTATTCATTCGAGTAGAATTCCCTGAAAGGCAAGTGACGCGACCTTGGGGATTTCGTAGTTTTCACATGTTTGAATGTGATGACGGCCGCGCCTTTCAGCGGCCCCGGTGACGAGATTGAAGACATGACCCGGCTCTTTCCCCGCGATGGTTTCGAGTCCAGACTGGACGACATGCGCCGTGCCGAATACGGCTCCCGCTGGGAAATCGTGACGCGATACAGTGTCCTGACCATTGTCATCACGATCCTGCTGCTGCTCATAGACCGCAAGATCGCCGTCAGCTGGACCGCATGCTACGTCCTGCTGGAACTGGGCCTTGTGCTGACCCTCACCCAACCAAAGCTCTGCCCGCCGCATCTGCGCTACGGTCTGGCGCTGACGTTCTACCTCTTGTCTGCGCTCTGTTTCATGGCCTTGCCGCTCTATTTCATCGCGGCGCGAATTTCACCCGGCCTGACCTTCACCGGCGCCGCCGGGCTGGTTGGTTTCGGCCTATACACATTGCAACGGCCGCAAAAGGAAATCGGGTTTGTCATCGCGGATTGCCTGTTGGTCGGGATCCTGGTGTTGGCTCTGGTCATTGTCCTGCAACCCATGCTGGACCGCTGGATGGATCGTGTGATGGTGGCCTTTGTCGCCCTCGCAGTGCTGGGTTACTACATCGGATCGATGATCTCAGGCTGGCGCCTGCAATCGGACCTGCGCGCGGCGCAGAAACGCTATGCCAGCGCCCAGATGGCCCGCGCCCTCGGGCAATTCGTCGGCGGCGTGGCGCATGATTTCAACAACCAGCTGACGGTCATTCTGGGCAATCTCGAACTTTTCGACCAACTTGACCGGCCCGATGACCGCCGGCGCGCGCTCGAAGAAACCCGCAGCGCCGCCAGCCGGGCCGCCGTGACCGTCAAACAGTTGATGGCCTCCAGCGGACGCACCCGGCTGTCTCCTTCTGCCGTCCCGATCGAGGGGTTTCTCTACGATCTGGGTGAGGTGCTGAGCGACATGCTCCCACAAGCGATGACGGTCGAAATTACCCCGCCACCCGATCCGCTGGTGGCCCGCGTCGACCGCGACATGCTGGAAACCTGCGCCATTCAGCTCTGCCTCAACGCGCAAGAGGCCACCTCGGGACGGGGCACCATCCGCATCTCCGCCGATCGCCGTGCCATGCCGACAGACCTGTCGCCGCCCGCGGATGCGCCCCCTTTCATCGCTCTTGATATCGAGGATGACGGCCCCGGCGTCGCTTCCGAGGCACTGCCCATGTTGGCCGAACCTTTCTACAGCACGAAACCGGCACATGAGGGCCGTGGCCTAGGCCTGTCCAGCGTTGCCGGATTTGCGCGCCAGTCCGGCGGCGGCTTGCACCTCGACCGCCCGCTTCGCGGCGGATTACGCGCGACGCTCTACCTCATCGAGGCAACGAGTGCCGATCAACTCTCGGGCTCGACGTAGGTGCCCTGCTCTTTCAGCGCGTCGATCACTTCCTTGGGCATGTAGGTCTCATCGTGCTTGGCAAGAATTTCGGTCGCCTCGAACACCCCGTCAACATAACGGCCCGTGCCCACCATGCCCTGCTTCTCGGCAAAAAGATCGGGAAGGACACCGGTATAGACCACCGGCACCGTCGCCCCGCCATCCGTCACACGAAACCGGATCTGCTCTCCGTCGCCCCGCACCAGTGACCCTTCCTCGACCAACCCACCGATCCGGAAAACCTCGTTGGGCGCTGGCGGCTCTTCCATGACCTGGCTTGGCGAGCGAAAGAAATTGATCCCGTCCTTCATTGCATAGCCAATCAGCCCGGTTGACACGATCAAGGCCACCACGGCCAGGGCAATGATCTGGATTCGCCGTTGTTTCTTGAGCGACTTCAAAGCCATGAGACCCCCGTGCTTCCAACTTCCGGCAATATAGACAATCCCTGCTCCCAAGGGGAGAGCCCGGCGCGATTTGCCGCGCCCTGCCGCCTCTTCTGTCCGAAAATATCCCGGGAGGAGTTTGAGGAGGGCAGCGCCCTCCTCAAGGCCTGCGTGGCCTGAACGCAAACCAACCTGTGCGCCCATGGCGCACGACTGGATCAGGGGAAACAGGGTGCCAGCATCAACCCGGCGGTTTCCGCCGCACCCAACATCAGGTTGGCATTCTGCAAAGCCTGCCCCGAACTGCCCTTGGTCAGGTTGTCCAGTGCCGCCACCACAATCGCACGCCCGGGCCGCCGGTCTCCGGTCATGCCGATATGGCAGAAATTCGACCCGCGCACATGATGCGTCGAGGGCGTTTCACCAAAGGGCAGCACTTCGATGAATGGCTCATCCGCATAGGCCGCTTGAAGCGCCGCGTAGATCGCCTGCGGATCGCCTTTCAGGTAGGAGGTCGCAAGGATGCCCCGGTTGAATGGCCCAAGGTGCGGCGTGAACTGCACCTGCACCGGCCGACCGGCAAGCGCACTGAACTCCTGATCGAATTCGCCAAGGTGCCGGTGGGTGCCGCCTACGGCATAGGCATTGGTGCCCTCGCTCAGTTCCGCGTGAAGCAGGTTTTCCTTCAGCGACCGCCCGGCCCCGCTGACCCCGCATTGCAGATCCAGAATGATCTCGTCCAGGTCGATCACCCCGGCCGAAATCAGCGGCCGCAGGATGTATTGCCCGGTTGCCGCGTTACAGCCGGTTCCGGCCACAAGGCGCGCGTCCTTGATGGCGTCGCGGTAAAACTCGGTCAGGCCGTAAACGGCCTCTTTCTGCGTCTCTATGGCAGCGTGGGCATTGCCATACCATTTTTCGTAATCCGCCGGATCGCGCAGCCGGAAATCCGCCGACAGATCGACGATCTTCACGCTCTTGGGCAGTTGCGAGATCACCTCCTGCGAGGTCTTGTGCGGCAGGGCGCAGAAACACAGGTCGATTGCAGAAAAATCGATCTGCTCCCAAGTCACAAGATCCGGCAGATCAAGATGGCGCAGATGCGGAAAGACCTGCGCCATGCTCTGCCCGGCTTTGGAATTGGCCGCCAGCGCCTTGATTTCAAATGACGGATGGGTGGCCAAAAGCCGGATCAACTCGGCCCCGGTATAGCCCGAAGCCCCGATGATGGCGATGGAATGGGTCATGGCAAGTCACCTGCTGGATGATGCGTGCACGGCACGGCAACGCGAATGGGAAAGACAAAGGGAAAGGCGCGGCCCGGTCGGCGGGCAGCGGGCAGATCATCGTCGCAGGCGCAGGGTATTGAACGCGGACATGACATGGCTCCTTTGCTTTTTGGCTATAGACCCCCACCGGATCACGATCAACGATGAATTCCCCGTTCTTGCGCTTGAACGGCGCGCGCGGCGCGGTCATCATGCCGACATGGCCCGTATTGCTGATGACCAACCTGTTTCGATATTCCGATTGTTCTGGCGCATGGGGGGCTGGATCACGCTGATCTTTATTGCGCTGCTGCTGGTCCTGACCCTGATCAGCCACACGACGCTGAACCTTGCAAACCGGTTCGATCAGGAAGGCCGCGAAACCGCCGCCGACATCGTCGACAAACGGCGCGAGGTCACAACAGACAGCGACGGGGATCGTGAGGTCACCTATTATTTTGACCTACGGTTCGAAACCCACGAAGGCGAGCGTGTGGTCGTCAGCCGCTCGGTCGGCAGTTCGCTCTACCATCGTCATGAGATTGGTGAACGACTGCCGATCTGGTATCTCCAAAGCGATCCGGAAAGGACCGAGCTCAACCGCGGAGAAAACCGGACCACCTCGATCGTGACCCGCTGGATCGCGCTGGTCTTTGGTCTTGGCGCGCTGGTGGCCATGTGGATTCCGGGCCGTTGGGCCGTGGCCGCCGTGCGAGCGCGCCGCTACGGCGCGCGGGAAACGGCTCATGTGACCGGCATGAAAGCCACCAACTATCGCGTCAACAACAAGTACCGTTATCGCCTGACGTGGAAAGAGGCCAGCGGACGCCAAGGAGAAAGCCTCGCCTACAAGGAACATCAGCTGGAACCCTATCGTCCCGGACAGGAAATCGTCGTCTATCAGGGGATCAAGCGGGCATGGTGGTCCGGCGACATCGGGGAACGTCCCGGCGGAGGGCGCTAGGCACCATGGGTTGGCTGCAATCGTTGTTCACCGGTGACACCAAAAGCGTGACCGGCGCGCTGGCGCTGCTGGCGATTTCTTCTCTGGTCGCGGTTTTGGGCTGGCTGGGCAAGGCCACGGCGCAGGCCGTGGGCGACTGGCGCCAGCGGCGGCGCGATGCGGATGACCGTCAGCGCCATCTGGCCGAAGTGCTTGTCGATATCCTGATCCATGCCGATTTCGACGACCGCAGTGTAACCGGGATTATCGAAACACGCCGGATCGCGGCATTGAAAGAACAGATCGATTCCGGTCCGTCGGACTATCGGCCTTTTGTTCCGCCCGAAGCGCCCGACCCCAGTTTCGGAGACTATCGCGCGGTGCGCCGTCGCCTCAGCATCGAACTGATGGTGGCCTGCGACCGGTTCTTCGACAATTCGCAATTGTTCCACGGCTATTACGCGCATCTGGCCACCGAGGATTTTGCGGCATTAAGCGCGGAACGCAAGAAGCAGGCGCTGGATACGCTCGTAGCCCTTGGCGAAAAGGTGCAAGCGGATTACCAACGCCTGTCGGCAGCCATGGCGAACTCGCCCGAAGCCGGCGAGATTCATGACAAAGTGATGGAAGTCTTGCCGCCCCGTCAGGACACCTGGCCCGGCGCCTAGGCGGAACCGGGTCAGACGATCGGGGGAAGCGGGCCGTTCATGGACATGGTCTGATCTCCTCTACGCCCCAACATATAGGCGGGATCGCCGGAAAAATCAATCCGGCGACCGCCATGACGCCGCGGTTCAGGCGGGGTCGAAAGTGATTTTCCGACGCAGGAATTGCGTCGCATTCTGCGAGACCTTGGCCGGGTTACCGGTGGTCAAAAAGCCGCCCTCTGTCCCCGCGCCCATCATGTCCGGATGCCGACCGAGGTAGTCCGCCAGAGATTCGGCCACAAGGTTGGCCTGCGAATAGACCTTCACCTCTGGCCCCAGCGCCTCTTGAAAGATGTCCTGCATCAGCGGGTAATGAGTGCAGCCAAGGATTGCCGCCTCCGGGGTGGGCATTTTGCGTTTCAGCGCATCCACATGGCTCCGCACCAGCGCCTCTGCAAGGATCATGTCGCCTTCCTCGATCGCATCGACCAGACCGCCGCAGGCCTGCGCCTCGACATCGACGCCGATGGCGCGAAAGGCCAGTTCACGCTGAAAGGCGCGGCTGCGGACCGTGGCGGGGGTGGCAAAAAGGGCAACATGTTCCACAGCCACTTCGCGCGGCGGGCTATTGTCGCCCCATTGGCGTTCGGTCAGTGCCTCAATCAGCGGCACGAACACGCCGAGCACCCGTTTGTCCCGCGGGATCCAGCTTTCCTGCATCCGCCGCAGTGCCGCCGCCGAGGCGGTATTGCAGGCAAGGATCACAAGGTCACAGCCCGCGTCCCACAGCCGTTCGGTCGCCGCGCAGGTCAGGTTATAGACATCATCCGCGTCACGCACACCGTAGGGCGCATGCTTGTTGTCGCCAAAGTAGACGAATGGCACCTCGGGCAGCCGACGCGACACCGCGTCCAGAACCGTCAGCCCGCCAAGCCCGCTGTCGAAAACCCCTACCGCCATTTGCGCCCCGCTCTTGCCCCGCGACGCGCGTCTGTCAGTGGCGCGCCTTCGGCTTTTCCCTGTGTTTCTCTTCGAACTCGAACCCGTAGTCGTAGGACTTCAGGGGAGTCGGAGACAGGTCATAAGTCGCTTTGCGCAGGAAATCCATCATCGCCCGTGCGTCCTTGGCCCGCACGTCAATTTCCGCCCGCGGGATGGGGGTGCCGATGGCCACACGCACAGGTGTATCCACGCGCTTGCGGAACTCCTTGATCAACAGGCCCATGCGCAGCGTGTAGTGCAGATGGCTCGCCAATTGGAACAGCCGCGAGGTATGCCCGTCAAAGTAGATCGGCACAACCGTGGCCTCGGACTTGGCGATCAGGCGCGCCGTGAACAGACGCCAACCGGGGTCCATCGGCTTGCCAAAGGGGCGTTCCGCCGTGGCCACCGTGCCGCCGGGAAAGATCCCAATGCACCCGCCGTCACCCAGATAGCCAAGCGCCTCTTTCCGGGTGGCGATGTTCTGTTGCATCGCCTCTTTCGTTTCGTCGAAATTCACCGGCAGGATAATGCGGTTCAGTTCTTCCGCCTTGCGAAAGACGCTGTTGGCAAGGATGCGGAAATCACCACGCACGACCGAAAGGATGTGCCCCATGATCAGCCCGTCGAGGATACCATAGGGATGGTTGGCGATCACAATCAACGGCCCTTCCTTGGGCAGGTTGTCAAGGCTGCCCGCAATGACATCCAGACCAAGCCCGTAGCGTTCGACCATGACCTGCCAGAAGTCGCGCCCTTGCGCGACCTCGTTTTCATATCCTTCGGCACGCCGGATCAGGCCGATGCGGCCAGTGGCATTTTCCATGAGCCGGATCATGGCGCGTCCGCCGCGCGTGCTGGCGGAATAGCTGTACGAAATATCACGGGCAACGTGACGCCGGTTGGGCATCTGGCGTGAATCCTCCTTGCAACCTCGGCCCATTTTAAGGCCGCCGCGCCGAATGCACCAGATTCTGTGACGCCTTCATGAAAGTTTCATGAAAAGCCTCTCAGAACCCGGTGTTTTCCTTATTCGGCTGCCGCCTTCAGAGGGGCACCACCTTGCCGCAGAACGGACAACAGTTCTTCGCGCCGTTTCGCGGCCTTGGCTTCGTTCGCTGCTTTGACCGGGCCAAAGCCCCGGATCTGCAACGGCAGTTCAGCCAGAGCGACCAAGGCATCCATGGTTTCCGGGGCGGCTTTGGGCAGCCACTCGGCCATGTCCGCCTCGTATTGCGCGATCAGGGCGCGTTCCATGCGGCGCTCTTCGGTGCGGCCAAACAGATCCAGCGGTGTCCCCCGCAGCCCCTTCAGACGCGCCATAAGGCGGAACCAGCGCAACATGCCCTCGCTATAGGTCTTTTTGACCGGACGGCCGTCCGAGCCTACTTTTGAGACGATCGGCGGCGCAAGGTGAAACTGCATTTCGAAAGTGCCGTCAAAGGTCTGTTCCGCCTTCGCCCGCGTTTCCAGCAAGAGCCGCGCCACCTCGTATTCATCCTTGTAGGCCAAGAGTTTATGATACCCCTTGGCGACCGCCTCTTTCAGACGGGTATCGCCGATACCGTCCACCATTTTGCGATAGCGTTTGGCAAGTCCCTTGCCCTGGTATTTCACCAGATGATCGGCGCGGAACGCGATCCGATCCTCAAGGCTCTTGGGCAGGTCGACCACCTTTGACTGCGTCAGTCCCGCCGCCTCGGCGGGATACAGAACTGCCCACCGACCGATCTCGAAGGCGCGCAGGTTGCGTTCCACCGCCGCGCCGTTCAGTTCGACCGCCTCCTTGATGGATTGATGCGACAGCGGCACAAGGCCCTGCTGCCATGCCGCCCCCAGAATCATCATGTTGGAGAAAATCGAGTCTCCAAGCGTCACGCGCGCCAGATCGGAGGCGTCAAAAAAGGCCACCCGATCCTGCAACCGCGCCTCAAGCGCCAGACGCAACTGGTCCGTGGGCAGGTGGAATTCGGTGTTGCGCGTGAACTCACCGGTGATGATCTCATGACTGTTGACCACGGCTCCGGTCCGCCCGGCGCGCGTCAGGCCCAGTGTCTTGGCCCCTGCGGACACGACCAGATCGCCGCCGATCAGCGCATCCGCCTCGCCGGTTGCGACGCGCACGGCCGAGATGTCATCGGGCTTTTCCGCCAGACGCAAATGGATATGGACGGCGCCGCCCTTCTGTGCCAGCCCGGCCATTTCCATCATGGCCGCGCCTTTGCCGTCGATCTGGGCTGCCTGCGCCAGAACCGCGCCCACGGTCACAACACCCGTTCCGCCCACGCCGGTGATGATGACGTTGTGCGTGCCGTCGATCTGCGGCAGCGCCGGTGCGGGCATGTCAGGCAGGTCCAGCGCAGTGGTCGGCGCTTTCTTGACCTGCGCGCCTTTCAGGGTCACGAAGCTGGGACAAAAGCCCTTGAGGCAAGAGAAATCCTTGTTGCAGGCGCTTTGGTCGATGGCCCGTTTACGGCCCAGCTCGGTTTCTTCGGGCACGATTGCCACACAGTTCGACTGTACGCCGCAATCGCCGCAACCTTCGCAAACATCGGTGTTGATGAAGACGCGCTGATCCGGGTCGGGGAACTTGCCCCGCTTGCGACGGCGGCGCTTCTCTGCGGCACAGGTCTGCACGTAGATGATCGCAGACACGCCTTCGACCTCGGACATGCGTTTCTGCACACTGTCCATCTCGGCCCGTTCAAAGGTCTGCACATCCGAAGGGAACGACGCCGGGTTCACCTCTTCCTTTTCATCATAGACCACGGCCAGCGCCTGAACGCCCATAGCCCGGAGTTCCGCCGCAATGCGCTGAGGCGTCAGTCCGCCCTCGTTCGGCTGCCCGCCGGTCATGGCCACGGCATCGTTGAAGAGGATCTTGTAGGTGATATTGGTTCCCGCGGCGAGCGCGGCCCGGATCGCCTGAACGCCCGAGTGGTTGTAGGTGCCGTCACCGAGGTTCTGGAACACATGCGGGCGCTTGGAAAACGGGGCTTCGCCGATCCAGTTCGCACCCTCGGCCCCCATATGGGTAAATCCCTGCGTTTCGCGATCCATCCACTGCACCATGTAGTGACAACCGATGCCGGCATAGGCACGGCTGCCTTCGGGCACCTTGGTCGAGGTATTGTGCGGACATCCCGCGCAAAAATAGGGAACACGTGCCGCGATCTCGGGCAGGTTGTCGGCGCGGGCGGCCTCTTCGATCCGGGTCAGGCCAGCCTTGACCGCGTCCGTGCCGCGCCCCTCTTCGACCAGAATCTCGCCCAGCTTGCGGGCGATCCACGTAGGATCCAGCGCGCCACGTGTCGGGAACAGTTCTTCGCGGTGCAGGCCACCTGCCCCGCCCTTGTACCAGCCGTAGACGCGATAGCGGTTGTCGTCGAACAGCGCTTCCTTGACCTGAATCTCGATCAGCTTGCGCTTTTCCTCGACGATCACGATCAGGTCCAGCCCTTCGGCCCAGTCATGAAAGCCCCGCATGTCCAGCGGAAAGACCTGCCCGATCTTGTAGGTGGTGATGCCCAGCCGTTCGGCTTCGGGTTCGTCAATGCCCAGCAGGCTCATCGCATGTTGCAGGTCGAGCCAGTTCTTGCCCGCCGCGACAAAGCCGATCTTGGCACCCGGCTTGCCCCAGACGCGCTTGTCCATGCGGTTGGCATGGGAAAACGCCTCGGCCGCGAAGCGCTTGTAATCAATCATCCGCGTTTCTTGCGCATGCGGCGTGTCAGCCAAGCGGATGTTCAGCCCGCCGTCGGGCATGTCGAAATCGGGAGTGACAAGGTTCACGCGGTCGATACGTCCGTCCACGACCGCCGTCGCCTCGATGGTGTCCTTCATGGTCTTGAGACCAACCCAGACCCCGGCGAAGCGCGACAGCGCATAGCCATACAGGCCGTAGTCCAGAATTTCCTGCACGCCGGCGGGCGACACCACGGGCATATAGGCATCCACAAGCGCCCATTCCGACTGGTGCAGCACGGTCGAGCTTTCCCCGGTATGGTCGTCGCCCATGGCCATCAGCACGCCGCCATGTTTGGACGTGCCCGCCATATTGGCATGCCGCATGGCGTCTCCCGAGCGGTCGACGCCGGGTCCCTTGCCATACCAAAGGCCAAAGACGCCGTCGAACTTGCCCTCGCCGCGCAGCTCTGCCTGTTGACTGCCCCAAAGTGCGGTGGCGGCAAGATCTTCGTTAAGACCCTCGTTGAACAGAACGTCAGCGGCCCTCAGTTGTTTTTCCGCCTTGCGCATCTGCAAGTCGACCGCCCCCAGAGGCGATCCGCGATAGCCCGTCACATAGCCTGCGGTGTTCAACCCGGCGGCCCGGTCCCGTTCTTTCTGGGTCAACATCAGACGGACAAGCGCCTGGGTGCCGTTCAGCAGCACGGTCTCCTTTTCCAGATCGAAACGGTCGTTCAGAGAAATCCTGTGCTTGCTCATGACGCGCCTCCCAACGCAGAAGATATGTGCAATTGGGGCAAAATATAGGTCACAGTTGCTGACCTTAACAAGGAAAATATCGCAAAAGTGACGCTCTAGGCCTGTAATCTTCTTAACAAAATCATTCTGTCGTATATTGAGATCAGCAGACAAGACCGTGGCGCCATGGACTGGGACAAGCTAAGAATATTTCACGCCGTTGCCGACGCAGGCAGCCTGACGCACGCCGGAGACGCCCTTCACCTGTCGCAATCGGCGGTGTCGCGGCAGATTCGTGCCTTGGAAGAATCGCTCAATACGACTCTGTTCCACAGGCACGCCCGCGGCCTGATCCTGACGGAACAGGGCGAACTGCTGTTCGATGCCACCAGCGCGATGATAAAGCGGATAGATGCGGCCACCGCGCGCATCCGCGACAGCGAAGAAGAAGTCTTTGGTGAGCTCCGGGTTACCACCACACATGGCTTCGGCGCGCTCTGGCTGGCCCCGCGCCTGACCAAGCTCTATGAGAAATACCCGGATCTCAATATTGACCTGATGCTGGAAGAACGCGTTCTTGACCTTCCCATGCGGGAGGCCGATGTGGCGATCCGCATGAAGGAACCCAGCCAGGCGGACCTCATCCGAAAACGGTTGATGAGCATTCGCATGCGCCTCTACGCCTCTCCGGAATACCTTGCCGACCAGGGTGAACCGACACGGCTTGAGGATATGAGCGGCCATCGGTTGATCTGTCAGAACCCGAATTCGGCACAGGTATCGGCGGGCAAGGCGCTGGTTCAACAGTTGCTGGCCTATGAAATGCCGGCCACTTTGACCGTGAACAACTATTTCGGCGTGTTGCAGGCCGTGATCTCGAACCTCGGCATCGGCGTTCTGCCCGATTACATCATCGAGGACTTTCCAAAGGTGAAACGCGTCCTGCCGGACGTGGAATCCGTCGAAGTGCCCGTCTTCCTCGCCTACCCCGAAGAACTGAGACAATCCAAGCGTGTAGCCGCATTCCGGGACTTTGTTCAGGAAGAGATCATTGCCCACCGCCGTCAGGTGCGCGCGCTGGTCGAGGACTGAACTCCGCCCGAAAAACAGGCAAAAACGCTGTGGTATGCACATCACGCATAGCGGAAATGCTGCGCGTGCGACGTGAAATGGCTTGATCGAGTCAGTCGTGATGACATATTCGGCAAATGAACGATGAAACGCTCATTCGCGGTTCATCTTCATACCTCCCTGTTGGACTTCGGCCGAGCTTTGTGCTCGGCCTTTTTTTTTGGCTCATCGAATGAGCAAAAAGTAAATCCACTAGATTTAGTTAGACGCTGCGACGCGCCCGCAGCATCTGCGACCGTCTGTTTTGTCCGCTACCAAAGCGTTCTGATCCGCCTTCACCCCGCCACGGCCATGGCGCAGGACCGCGCGCATGGGCAGACAAGGGAACGGGGCCGCAGGCGCACGCTGACCGCTTTGATTCAGCGGGCCAGGCCTCAATCAAGGGTTGAATCGACTTCTGAAATCGCAGGGCTAACACACCAATCCCTTTGCAGTTGCAGCATGACCGCACCGCAACCGCGACATCGCGCCGGACGCAAGTTGCCCACACGCCCCCTTTTCCTGCCTCGGGGCTTGGCGTAAAGACCGCAGCACACGCCAGACGGGGGATATCATGCAGGAACCGGCCATCACCGAGGAACTGATCGAGGCACACGGCATCAAGCCGGATGAATATGCCGAGATCCTGCGCATCCTGAACCGGGAACCCAGCTTTACCGAACTGGGCATCTTTTCGGCGATGTGGAACGAGCACTGTTCCTACAAGTCGTCCAAGATCCATCTCAAGAAACTGCCCACGACCGGCCCGCAGGTGATCTGTGGCCCCGGCGAAAACGCTGGCGTCGTGGACATTGGCGACGGTCAGGCCGTCGTCTTCAAGATGGAAAGCCACAACCACCCCTCGTATATTGAACCCTATCAGGGCGCGGCGACGGGCGTCGGGGGCATCCTGCGTGATGTCTTTACCATGGGCGCACGCCCGATTGCGGCGATGAACGCGCTGTCTTTCGGTGAAAAGGAACACCCCAAGACCCGGCAGCTGGTCCATGGTGTCGTCGAGGGGATCGGCGGTTATGGCAACGCTTTTGGCGTGCCCACCGTTGGCGGTGAAGTCCGCTTTCACCCCGCCTACAACGGCAACTGCCTTGTGAATGCCTTTGCCGCGGGTCTCGCCGATGCGGACAAGATCTTCTACTCTGCCGCCTCGGGCGTTGGCCGCCCGGTGGTCTACCTTGGCGCCAAGACCGGCCGCGACGGCGTCGGCGGTGCAACCATGGCCTCGGCGGAATTCGACGAGAGCATCGAGGAAAAGCGCCCCACCGTTCAGGTCGGCGATCCATTCACCGAAAAACGCCTGATGGAAGCCACGCTGGAGCTGATGCAAACCGGCGCGGTGATCTCGATCCAGGATATGGGCGCGGCGGGCCTGACCTGTTCGGCGGTGGAAATGGGCGACAAGGGGCAACTGGGCATCCGGCTGGACCTTGAAAAAGTGCCCCAGCGTGAGCCCAACATGACCGCCTACGAGATGATGCTCTCGGAGTCGCAAGAACGCATGTTGATGGTTCTGGACCCGTCCAAAGAGGCTGAGGCCAAAGCCGTCTTTGACAAGTGGGACCTGGATTTTGCCATCGTCGGTGAAACCATCCCCGAAGACCGCTTCCTCATCATGCACAACGGCGAATGCAAGGCGGACATGCCGCTGTCGCGGTTGTCGTCCTCCGCACCGGAATATGACCGCCCATGGGTCCCGACCGAAGAGGCGCTGCCGCTGGAGGATGTGCCACAGGTTGATCCCGTGGATGCGCTGAAGCTGTTGGTGGCAAGCCCCAACTATTGTTCGCGCGCATGGATCTACGAACAATACGACAGTCAGGTCATGGCCGACACCATGCGCGTGCCGGGATTTGGCGCGGGCGTGATCCGCGTGCATGGCACCGACAAGAAACTGGCCTTTACCAGCGATGTGACCCCCCGATACGTGCGCGCCAACCCTGTCGAGGGTGGCAAGCAGGCGGTGGCCGAGGCCTATCGCAACCTGTCCGCTGTCGGCGCGCTGCCGCTGGCCACCACCGACAACCTGAACTTCGGCAACCCCGAAAAGCCCGAGATCATGGGCCAGTTCGTGGGCGCGCTGGATGGCATCGGGCAGGCCTGCCTTGCACTGGACATGCCGATCGTGTCCGGCAACGTCTCGCTCTACAACGAAACCGACGGTCAGGGCATCCTGCCCACGCCGACCATCGGCGCGGTCGGCCTGATCGCGGCGGATGAGGAACCGATCCTCGGCTACGCCCGCGACGGGCACGTGGCCTTGCTGGTGGGCGAAACCGAAGGCCACCTTGGTCAGTCGGCGCTGCTTTACGAGGTGTTCAACCGCGAAGAAGGCGACGCGCCCAAGGTCGACCTTGCAGCCGAAAAGGCCGCGGGCGAATTCATCCGCGCCAACCGCGACTGGATCAATTGCTGCACCGACCTGTCCGACGGCGGGCTTGCGCTTGCGGCGTTTGAAATGGCCGCGGCCTCGGGCGTGGGTGTGCAGATCGACAATGATGACACGGCCATGTTGTTCGGCGAGGATCAAGGCCGCTACCTGATCGCCTGCAACTTTGACTCCGCCGAGGCGTTGATGATCGCCGCAGGCAAGGCAGGCGTGCCCATGACCACCGTTGGCCGCTTTTCGGGGGACACGGTGCGGTTCGGCAAGTCAGAAGCCGCGCTTGCCGAACTCAAGGCACTGACCGAAGAAGCTCTGTCGACGCACTTCGGCTGATCCCTGACGCATTTCCCGCCGCCTGATCGCCGGCGGCGGGGCTTTTCACGGCGTCAGCGGCGGTTCGCCCCTTTTCCAGACCGGGCAGCGGAACCATATTCCCCTCATGCTCAAGCTGACTCCGATCCTGCTCGCCGTGCTTTACGGTTTTGTCTACTACCGGTTTTCCGCGTGGCGGACCGCGCGCGAACTGGACTCCCGTTCAACGGAACTGGCGGACCCCCGGCTCAAACGACTGACAGACCGCATGGCCGAGTCGCTGGACCTGCCGCGGATCAAGGTCAACATCTACGAGATCGACCCGATCAACGGGCTGGCCGCACCGGATGGACGGATCTTCATCACGCGCGGTTTTTATCGCAAGTACCAGCAAGGCGAAGTCAGCGCCGAGGAAATGGCCAGCGTCATTGCCCACGAACTGGGCCATGTGGCCTTGGGGCATACGCGGCGGCGCATGATCGATTTTTCGGGCCAAAACGCGCTGCGCACCGCGCTGGCCATGGTGCTCAGCCGCTTTCTGCCGGGCGTCGGCGTCTATATCGCAAACGGTCTTGCCTCACTTCTGGCCGCGCGTCTGTCGCGCTCGGACGAATATGAGGCAGACGCCTATGCCGCTGCGCTGCTGGTCAAATCGGGCATCGGGGTCGGTCCGCAAAAGACCCTGTTCGGCAAACTGGAAGACCTGACGCAATCGCGGTCCGGTGCCATGCCCGCATGGCTGATGTCACACCCCAAGACCAGCGAGCGCATCAAGGCGCTGGAAGTGCTGGAGGCACGCTGGGATCAGGCGTAAAGGTCGAACCCGGCCTCGGCCACGTCCTGACCGTTCACCTGCACAATGATCCGATGCGGCCCCGGGTGCAGCTTGTACGTGGTGGCATTGCCCTTCAGCACGTGTTTCTTCCGGAGTGTCAGCGGCTTGCCCGGCGTCAGACTGCCGGTCTTGAGCTTGAAGACCTTTTCCGCGCTGCCGTTCGGGCGTGCAAACCGCAAGCGGTAGTCCACCAGCACGGGCAAAGCTTCGTCGCCGCTCAGCACAACGTCGAACTGCAAGGTCTCGCCAATGCGCAGCCCGTCAGGCAGTCCCTCGATCCGTGCCGCGACATGGCCGGGGCGATAGCCCAGCAGGTCCAGCGCGCCGCGTTCGCCACGTTTGACCGCCGTGCGCAGCGCATGGCGGGTGATCCAGTCCATTTCCTTGACATCCTGCCGACCGGCGGCCTGCCAATCGCGCAGGCGATCCACGACACGGTCCGGCATCACCTTGGACAGGTCGTTCATGTGGTTCGCCACCGACCGCGTGACATAGCGTGTCGGATCGGCGTGCAGCCTGTCCAGAAAACGCAAGGGAACCGCCGGGTCCAGCGCGATGTTCGCCGCCCAGGGCAGTCGGGGCCGCGTGCCTTCGCTGACAAGGCGGCGGACGTGATAGTTCTCATCCCCCGCCCACAGATCCAGACGCGCCAGCGTTTCGTTGGGCCAGCGGTTCAAGAATGGACGAATGTAGAATTCCATCGAAAAGCGCTTGGTCGCCTCATAAAGCAGATCCAGCGCCCTGTCGGGATGATCCTCCAACCCGTGCCGCACGGCGAGTATTCCGGGCACCGCATGGATAAAGCGCCCGAAATCATCGTCCTTTAGCGACGGGTCCAGCGGATCGGGCAAGGCAGCCTCCAGCGCCTCGGCCATGGCCGGAAAATCAGCGGGCAACTGCGTTTCGACACAGGTGGCGATCCAGTCCAGCCGTTCCAGCAACCCGCGCCCGTCGAGTCCGCCAAGCGCCTCGGCGTGAAAGCGCGCGGCATCGAATGCGGGCAGCACCGCGTAGTCCTGCGCTAGATCGCGCAGGCTGTCAGCGTTGAACAATTGGTCGGCGAGGGAAAACCCCGCGCCGCCACCCTGCCCGTCCGGTCCGCGCGCCATCGGCTTACATCGTCATGTTGCTTGCGCCGCCATCCAGCAGGATGTTCTGGCCGACGATGAAACCCGCGTGCTGCGAGCAGAGGAAGGCGCACATCTTGCCGAATTCCTCCGGCGTGCCATAGCGCCCGGCGGGGATGGTCGCCTCGCGTTCGGCGCGGGCCTCATCCATCGAGATCCCCTTGGCCTTGGTCACACCGGTGTCCAGCGCGGTGGCGCGGTCGGTGTCATGAATGCCGGGCAGGAGGTTGTTGATGATCACGCCCTTGGAGGCCACCTGCCGCGAGGTGCCCGCCACATAGCCCGTCAGACCGGTCCGGGCCGAGTTCGACAGGCCCAGAACCGCAACTGGTGCCTTGACCGAAACCGAGGTGATGTTGACCACCCGGCCCCATCCCTTGTCGATCATCTTGGGCATCAGCTCGGTCATCAGCGCGATGGGTGTCAGCATGTTGGCGTCCAGCGCCTTGATGAAATCCTCGCGGCCCCAATCCGACCACATGCCCGGCGGCGGGCCGCCCGCATTGTTGACAAGGATGTCCACGTCGCCAGCCTCTTCCAGCACCCGTGCGCGGCCTTCTTCGGACACGATGTCGGCGGCGACGGTCTTGATCGAAACCTGGTAACGATCGCGCAGATCCTGCGCCGCCTCTTCCAGCGCTTCGGCGCCGCGGGCGTTCATAACCAGATCCACCCCTGCCTCGGCAAGTGCCTCGGCGCAGCCGCGTCCCAACCCCTTGCTAGAGGCACAGACCAGCGCCCGTTTGCCGCGAATTCCCAGATCCATGTTCCTGGCTCCCTGTTCCTTGTTTCCCCTCCGCCGACAAAACACCGGCTTCCGGGCCATTTGAAGACACATTGTGCTGGCATACAATGGGCGACAGCGTCTATCCAGCCGTCACCTCAGTGCGAAAGTTTCATGCCACAATCGGACCAAACCCGCGCCACGCAAAGCCTTCAGGTCTACCGCGCCGATGCGCTGCGGGTGGTGAACGGTGCCAATCTTGGCGATCCGATCGGCTTTGCCGAAGAGCTTGTGCACGACGATGTCTACCGTTTGTCGCCACTGGCGGTCCTGAAACCGCTGGGAGTGGTGACAGGGCCCGCCCCGCCGTTTCGCGTGGCCGAGGGCAGCGCCCTTGGCGATCCCGGCGCGGACCTGCACCTTGACTGTTGCGTGACTTTCATGTCCGGCGATGGCCAGACGACCGAGGCGCTGGTGCTGGTGGAAACTGACGACGAAGGCAACGCGGCCGAGGTCTATCTGCTGCCGCTGGCACCGATGAAGGCGCGGGCCGATTACGTTCTGGTCGGCGTTGACGAAGAGGCGGCGCTGCAACGCTATGCGCAGGTGGCCTGTGTCTCGTTTACAGCCGGAACCATGATCACCCTTGCCAGCGGGGCCCAATGCCCCGTCGAGGATCTGAAGGTCGGCGACCGCATCCTGACCCGCGACGATGGTCCCCAGCCGATCCGCTGGATCGGCCATCAGACCGTCCGCGCCGTAGGTGCCTTTGCCCCGATTTGCATCCGCGAGGGTGTGCTGAACAATACCCGTGATCTGCTGGTGTCTCCTGATCATCGGCTTTTCATCTACCAGCGCCGCGACCACCTTGGTGCGGGACGCGCCGAACTGCTGGTGCGGGCGCGGCACCTTGTGAACGGGGATACCGTGGCCCGCCGCAAGGGCGGCTTTGTCGATTACTACCAGATGCTTTTTGACACGCATCAGATCATATACGCCGAAGGAATTGCCGCCGAATCCATGCTGGTGGACACACGCACCCGCGCCGCGCTGCCAAAGGATCTTGAACTCTCCGACCTGCTGCCCGGCCATCGCCGTAGCGATCCCCGCGCACTGGAGGTCGAAGAGCACCTGCTGGCACGGCCCGACGCCACGGATGTCCTGCGCAAGTCATCCGGGGGTTAGGCCCGCCTACATCGTGTAATAGAACGCCTCGCGCACGATCTTGCCGTCAGCGACGGAATAGATCGCGACCTCTTTCATATCGCTCACCTCGCCGCTTTCGCGGTGCTTTGCCTTCATTTCAAAAATCACGGCAAAGCTGTCATCACCGTGCAGGAACGGTCCGTCGACCGTACCGTCCAGCACCTCAAAAGTGGCCGACCACCAGGCGTGCTTGCCCTTGATGCCCTCAATCCCGTGGGTTTCAGCGCTGTCCGCGCCGTCCATCGGCATCGCCTCGACCGAAACGGCATCTGCGGCATAGATCTTGTCGAGGTTTTCCAACTCACGCCCTTCGCGGCAGCCGGCAACCAGTTCCTCTGCAATTTCTCTCAACAACATCGCGCTTCCTCCCTAAAATGTTCACTCTATGTTCACCTTAGCGCAGCTCTGTGACAGGAACAAGACAGCAGACCGGTACGCGCTGCGCCGCGCGTCTTGCGCATTGCCCCGGCCTCGCCGCTCGCCTATATCCGCGCGCATGTTGGACGCACCTTCGAACCGCCCCGATCTGCCCGCGGAAATCGCCCGCCGCCGCACCTTTGCGATCATTTCGCACCCGGACGCCGGCAAGACGACCCTGACGGAGAAATTCCTTCTGTATGGCGGTGCCATCCAGATGGCGGGACAGGTGCGCGCCAAGGGTGAGGCACGGCGCACGCGTTCGGATTTCATGCAGATGGAAAAGGACCGCGGGATTTCCGTTTCGGCCTCGGCCATGTCCTTTGACTTCGGCAATTTCCGGTTCAACCTTGTCGACACGCCCGGCCACTCGGACTTCTCCGAGGACACCTACCGCACGCTGACGGCGGTGGACGCGGCAGTCATGGTGATCGACGGTGCGAAAGGTGTGGAAAGCCAGACGCAAAAGCTGTTCGAGGTCTGCCGCCTGCGCGACCTGCCGATCCTGACCTTCTGCAACAAGATGGACCGCGAGGCGCGCGATACCTTCGAGATCATCGACGAAATCCAGGAAAACCTGGCGATCGACGTGACGCCCGCCAGCTGGCCCATCGGCATGGGCCGGGATTTCCTTGGCTGCTACGACATGCTGAACGACCGGCTGGAACTGATGGACCGCGCCGACCGGAACAAGGTGGCAGAATCGATCCGGCTGGAAGGTCTGGACGATCCCCGGATGGAGGATCACATTCCTGCCGACCTGTTGGAGAAGCTCCGCGAAGAGGTCGAGATGGCGCGTGAACTGCTGCCCAAGCTGGACCCGCAATCGGTGCTCGAAGGGCACATGACGCCGATCTGGTTCGGCTCGGCCATCAATTCGTTCGGCGTCAAGGAACTGATGGATGGCATCGGCACCTACGGCCCCGAGCCGCAGATCCAAAAGGCCAGCCCGCGCGAAATCGCCCCCGAGGAAAAGAAGGTGGCCGGCTTCGTGTTCAAGGTGCAGGCCAACATGGACCCCAAGCACCGCGACCGCGTGGCCTTTGTCCGGCTCGCCTCGGGGCATTTCAACCGCGGCATGAAGCTGACCCATGTGCGGACGAAAAAGCCCATGGCCATTTCGAACCCGGTGCTGTTCCTGGCATCCGACCGCGAACTGGCCGAAGAGGCATGGGCCGGTGACATCATCGGCATCCCGAACCATGGCCAGCTGCGCATCGGCGACACGCTGACCGAAGGTGAGGCGCTGAAGGTCACGGGCATCCCGTCCTTTGCACCGGAACTGCTGCAATCGGTGCGCGCGGGCGACCCCATGAAGGCCAAGCACCTGGAAAAGGCGCTGATGCAATTCGCCGAGGAAGGCGCGGCCAAGGTGTTCAAGCCGATGATCGGGTCGGGCTTTATCGTCGGCGTCGTGGGCGCGCTGCAATTCGAGGTGCTGGGCAGCCGGATCGAGCTGGAATACGGTCTGCCGGTCCGGTTCGACGCCTCTCAGTTCACCTCGGCGCGCTGGGTGACCGGCGACAAGGCCGCGGTTGAAAAGTTCATCAACGCCAACAAACAGCACATCAGCTATGACCATGATGGCGATGTGGTCTACCTTACGCGCCTGCAATGGGACATCGACCGGATCGAACGCGACTACCCGGACGTCCACCTGTCGGCGACCAAGGAAATGATGGTCTGATCGACTCGGCAGGGGCGGACCCGTCTTACGGATCGGCCCCCGCCTGTTGTGCCCTGCAATAGTTTGCCGATGGTGGGGCCATGTTGCACGTGATGCATGGTCTCTGCGCTGCGCCGGGCGTATATTGCGCCCATGAGCATGATCCACCTCTTTGCCGCTTTCCATGCGGCCACCACCTGTCTCTCTGCGGCCTGCCCGGCCTCGGCAGAGCCTGATCCGTGGGATTTGATCCAGTCGATCGAATACGAAGAGACAGAGACTGAAACCACATGGTCGGTGGCCAAGATCATTCCCGACGACCTGCGGGCCATGCAGGACGGGTTCCAGATCACCGGTTACTACGTCCCGGTCGAGGCGCAGGCCTATGTGTCGACCTTCCTGCTGGTGCCCGATCCGGCCGATTGTCCCTTTTGCGGACAAAACGGCTATGGTCCCTCGTTGGAAGTCATGATGAAGCGCCCGATGCCCGATGTGCCCGAGGCCACCAAGATCACCGTGCGCGGCACGCTCAATTTCGACGACAGCAGCGAAACCTATCGCGCAGTTTTTGTCACTGACGGGATCCTCGTCGACTGAATTGGCCACAGTCCGGACAACCCGTGCCGCCGGGGCCTTGGCAGATGCTGTGCCACGCACATGCAAAGACCCGGCGCAGGATCTTTGCGCCGGGTCCGGGAGGTTTTTTCCGGATCAGATGTCGGTCAACAGGGGCGTGATCCGGCGGACGGCGGCACGGCGGTTGGCCTGTTCGGCGGCATCTGTCCGCACCAGCAGATCACTTTCCCCATAGCCTTGCAGGACAAGATTTTCGGGCGGGACGCCGAAGTATTCGATCAAGGCCAGCGCCACGGATTCTGCACGGCGGTCTGACAGCGACAGGTTATAGGCCTCGTGCCCGCGCGCGTCGGTGTGCCCTTCGATCAGAAAGACCTCGCCCGGGTTCAGCGCAATGGCCTCCAGCAGCGCATAGCCCAGTGCGGCCAGTTCTTCGGCCTCTTCGGGGCGGATCGCAGCCGAGTTCGACGCAAAGTGGATCGTGTCGATATTGATGCCCGGTGCCATCTTGCGCACGGCCTCGATGTCACGCACCTGTGCCAGCGAGAACTGACGTCCGGCCTCGACATTGGTTTCCGCGCCCAGCGCCCCGTTCACGTCGCTGTCGCTGTTATAGGCCACGACAGTCGGTCCCTTCAGCTCGGGCAGCTCATTGACATGGACCTGTTCGGTCGGTCGCGTATCGTCGAACAACACAACCTCTGTGCCGTCCGGTGCAATCGACGACCGGCGCAGCACGCGGCCATCCGGTGCCCGGACAGTTTCAACCTGTGTTCCGTCTTCGTACATCATCAGGTTTCGGGTCGAGCCATCCTTGTACTGGAAGGTCTGCACATTCGTCCCGGGGCGATTCAGCAGCACGTCGTCATTGCGCAGCACACGCATCACGCCGTTGTTCTGCACTACCATCCGGTCGCCGCTGTTGGTGATGACGCGGTCTCCCCGTTGCAACACCTTGCCAAGATCCACGTTGCGGAAATCAAGCGTACCCGTGCGGGCACCGATCTGGGTTGCGACGCGCGCAAAATCCTCGGATGAGCGGCGCACATCCTCATCGGTCAGGGTCCGGTCAAGGATCTTGACCCCGCCCGCCACAAGGCCAACCGCCGCGGCCACCTTGGCAACGTCCCGCAAGGCCACGATATCGGCCTGCCGCTGGCTGGAGCCGAGGTCGATGTTGCCTTCGGGGATGCGGATCGTGACCCCGGGCCGGGGTGTCACCCTCAGGGCGCCGGGTTTGCCAGTGACAAGATCCTTCGCCAACTGGTCCCGCAGGGCCCCAAGATCCACCTGCCCGGGCTTGACGACAAGCGTGCCATTCGGGGCGACCTTGATCGCAGGCTGTTTTCCCTTGGGCGGGACGGCAATCTGGACACCGGGCACCTTTGCCCCCGGACGCACGGTCTGCGTCGGCAGCTTGATGGTCGGCGTCTTGCCCTTGGGCCGAACGATCTGGACGTTCGGCACCTTGACCTGCGGCGACACGTTCTTGGGTATGATGACCTGTACCGCGGGTTTGTTTCTTTGCGGGGTCACGATGACCTGCGGCACCTGCACGGTCTTTTTGGGCACGCGCACCACCTTCTTGGGCGGCTGCACCGTGGCTTTGGGTTGCTGTACGATGACCTTGGGCGCGGTCTTGGCCTTGGGCACACGGCGCAGGGTTCCGGTCGCGGGCGGGCATTTGATGCCCAGCGCGGGGTTGCACAGCTGTTTCAGGTCGAAATTCTGGGCCGCTGCCGGCCCGGCAAGAGACGCCGTCAGCACGCCGAGCGCGGCCGTGGCGAGGAGGAAGCGTTTCATTGGGCAATTCCTTTCCAGCAAAGGCTAGACGGACGGGAAAGTCTTTGGTGCGCCGGTGGCGGCGGGCGGCATGGTCCCTTGATGGATCGCCAGCCCCTTGAAATTCGGGAGCCACGTATTCCTGTGACGCAGCGTCATCAAACCCTGACAGGCCGTTTCGGGCAACGGAGGTATTCCCGACCCCCAATAAACAAGGCCCCCGACAGCATTCTGCCGGGGGCCTTTTCGGGGTCTGTCAGGGGCGGCTTACTGCCCGGTCAGCAACGGCGTGATGCGACGCACGGCGGCACGGCGATTGGCGCGTTCCGCGTCATCTGTACGGATCAACAGATCGCCTTCACCATAGCCTTGCAGAACCATGTTCTCTGGCGGGACGTCGAAATACTCGGTCAATGCCAGTGCCACGGATTCCGCGCGACGGTCCGACAGGGCAAGGTTGTAGGCAAAGCTGCCCACAGCGTCCGTGTGCCCTTCGATCAGGAATACCTCTGCCGGATTGCGGGCGATGGCGCTTCGCATTGCATCACCGAGCGCGGCAAGGTCACGGGCCTCTTCGGGACGGATCGCCGCCGAATTGGTTTCAAAGTTGATCGTGTCCACCGTGATCTCGGGCACGAGGTGACGCACCGCATCGATGTTGCGCACCTGAGCCAGCGAAAAGCGGCGGTTGATGTCGGACGCGCCTGTGGCCGCCAAAGCCCGGGCAAGCGAATCCGCATCCGTATCGCGGTAATCGACACGGCTGCGTGTCTCGACCCTTGGCAGTTCGCTGATCTCTACCCGCGGGCTGGATTGCGTATCGTCAAACAGAACAACCTCTGTCCCGTCTGCCAACTGGCGCACGCGGCGCAGGACGCGCCCATCAGCGGCGCGGATCGTGGTGACCACTGTGCCGTCTTCGTAGGTCACACGGGTTCGCGTCGACCCGTCCTCGAAGCTGCGGGTTTCAACCTCGGCCCCCGGTCGGCGCAACAGCACGTCGTCATTGCGCAGGACGCGGAATTGCCCGTCCTGTTCAACAACCACACGGTCGCCGGAGTTCGATACGACCCTGTCATTTTCACCAAGGATCTCGGACAGGGCGACAGCGCCCAGACCGACAATCGCAGCCTTTGCCAGCGGCGACAGGCCATCGTCATCATCCGACTTCTTGGCCTCGGCATCCGGTTTCACCTTGCCGTCCAGTCCGGTTGTGAAATCCTCGCTCGACCGGCGCACATCTTCTGCGTCGAGCTTTTCCTCGACAAGCTCTCCGCCATCCCGTGGGCTGGCAGCAGCCGCAGCGGGCGGACTTTCCAACAGGCGGCGCAACGAGTCGATCTGCGCCTGCGGATCGGGACCGTCGCTTTCCGCTGCGGGGTCCGGGGTATCCGCAACCCTTGGCGCGTCGCCTGCCTCGGGTTCCGGGGCCGGTTCGACAACCTCCGGGGCGGGGTCCGCCGGTTCCGGATCAGGTTCGGCAACTTCGGGTGCGGGGTCTGCTGCCTCGGGGGCCGGTTCGACCGTTTCGGGTGCTGGGTCGACGACTTCCGGCGCGGGGTCGGCCGTTTTGGGGGCCGGATCCTCTGCCTTGTCTTCGGTTGCGTCCTTGGGTTTCAGCGCCTCTGCCGGATCGACCTTGGCATCTGCTTCGGGTGCCTCGGGATCGGGCTTGTCCGCCTGACCACCGGCAAGCGCCTCGGCAATGGCATCGCAGGCAAAACCCTGCGGTGCCTCTGTGCCCAGCTTGCAAAGTTCGTTCAGCATCTCAAGCTGTCGCTGAGGCAGCTTGGCAGCGGCACCGGCATCGCCGTTCTGGCCCTGCGCCAGCGCCGGGCCTCCGATCACGAGGGTCAGTACACCGGCAAGCGCCGTGGCATTGCGAATGGGGGTCATCGCTGTCTCCTTTCCACCTTCCCCGGATGGGGATTGGCAAGAAAACGCACAACTGGCGGCAATGTTTCCCTCAATGCGCCGCTTCGGCGGTCCGCCGCCTAGAGCATCTGCATCAATCGGGTCTTTTCGCCCAGATCATCCTGACGCGAGATTGTCTCGGCCAGATCCTCCAGCGACGCGATGGAATGCCCTGCCCGAAAGCTGTCCACATGAGGCAGCATGGCGCGGATACCCGTGGCCTTGGGCGCAAAACCGTCCCAGCGCAACAAGGGGTTCAGCCAGATCAGCCGACGCGAGGACAGGTGCAGGCGCTCCATCTCTTTCTCAAGCGCGCCCGCATCGTCCCGGTCCAGACCGTCAGTGATCAGCAAAACGACAGCCCCCTGCCCCATGACCCGGCGCGACCAGTCCCGGTTGAAGGCGTGCAGGCACTGGCCGATCCGCGTGCCGCCCTCCCAATCCTGCGCCTCGGCCCCGGCGGCCTTCAGCGCCGCATCGACGTCACGGGTGGCAAGATGGCGGGTGATATTGGTCAACCGCGTGCCAAAGGTGAAGGCGTGGACCTTGGCCCAACCCTGCCCCTTTTCATTCGCAACAGCGTGCAGGAAATGCAGCACCATGCGGCTGTATTGGCTCATGGAGCCGGAAATGTCGCAAAGGACCACCAGGTTGGGCCAGCGTGGCCGCCGTTTCGCCCGCGCAATGGACTGGATCTCACCTCCCTTGCGCAGGGCATCTCGGATCGTCTTGCGCGCATCCATGCGGTGCCCAAGATGAGCGCCCATCAGACGGCGGCTTTCGATCGGTTTCACCGGCAGGGTCAACCGCGCCAGCATCCGCTTGGCCTGTGCGATTTCCTCGGTCGACATCTGTTCGAAATCGAGGCTGCGCAGCTTTTCCTCGACGGACATGGTCATCGAGGCATCCACCTCGACCTTGGTGGCCTCTTCCTGCTCTTCCTCCTCGGGCATCTCAGGCAGCTGGTCGCCCAGCAGGGCCTGAGCTGCGCGTTTCTCGGCCGCCACCGCGCTGCGTTCCTCCTGCACGCCGCGAATGGCGGGCAGCATCATCGACATCATTTGTTCAAGGAAACGTGGATCGCGCCAGTACAGCCGAAAGATCTGCGCAAAGACGACCCTATGTTCGGGCCGGTTCACGAAACAGGCATGCAGCGTCCAGTAGAAATCCATCCGCTCGGTAAAGCCTGCCGCCTCGACCGCGCGGATCGCGTCGATTACCCGGCCCGGTCCCACCGGAAGGCCCGCGCGACGCAAAGCCCTGGCGAAGTGGATGATGTTCTGCGCAAGGCGCGGGTTTTCGGGAATTTCGAGCGGCAGGTATTCAGGCATCCTGATTTCGCCTTTGGCAAACCCCGGGGGTTTTCCACCCCCGGACCCCCGGAGAGGTATTTTGACCAAGAAGAAACATCAGCGCATCCTGCGTGGCCGCGTCAAACCCGATCCCAAGGGCGTGGCGCGCCTGATCCTTCTGGCAATTGTATAATCCGATCTCTGGCAGATCCTTGGAACCGTATCGTCGCGGGACGTTCTGCCCGTGGGGGCGGAGGAGCTTGCGCCGCCGCGCCGGGGGTGTGGTGGCACTGATCATCTCGGTTCCACCCTTTTCATGGGCTTTTTCGAGGAGGTTGGTTGTTTGAACCGGTACGGCAACGCAACCGAGACCGGCTCGACAGGTTTGGTTTTGGACGCGGAAAGCGCATCCGCAGCGACCCGCGGTTCGTCATCTTCCTTGGAGCCAGCCAGATGACCCGGATGGCCAGCCGCGCAGTCCATGGAAGTTGCAAAGCGGGTTACAGGCCCCGGACCATCCGAGGCTGGCAGAACGGAGGTTCGGTCTAGCGCGATCTGTTCAGCGGAGCGTTGCGATGTGACCGGGTAGAAAGTGGACCGGTCCGGCCGGTACGCGGGCCGGGCGCTCCATCCGGCATCCCTGGCCACTTGCAGGTCCTTCAGGCCGGTTGGGCGGAACAGGTTCATGCCGCCTCGATACTGGCCTTGGCCTCGTCGAGGATGCGCTTGGCTTCGCCGCCTTCGATCTTGGCGATGTCGTCCTGGTATTTCAGGATCGCGCCCAGCGTGTCGCTGATCACTTCGGGCGACAGGTCCACCACGTCCAGTGCCAGCAGGCACTTGGCCCAGTCGATGGTTTCCGCCACGCCCGGTTTCTTGAAGATGTCTTCGGTGCGCAGCGACTGAACAAAGGCCACGATCTCGCGGCTGAGGGTTTCGGCCACGCCCGGTTCGCGGGCATTGAGGATTTCCACCTCGCGCGCGAAGTCCGGGTAATCCACCCAGTGATACAGGCAGCGCCGTTTGAGCGCGTCATGCACCTCGCGCGTGCGGTTCGAGGTCAGGATCACGATCGGCGGCTCGGGCGCCTGGATGGTGCCGATTTCGGGGATCGTCACCTGAAAGTCGCTCAGCGCCTCCAGCAGGAAGGCCTCGAAAGGTTCATCGGTGCGGTCCAGTTCGTCGATCAGCAGGATGGGCGCGCCGTTCTCATCCGGTCGCATGGCCTGCAACAGCGGACGTTCGATCAGGTAGTCCGGCCCGAACAGTTCGCGGTTCAGAACGTCCCGGTCGGCGCTGCCCTGTGCCTCGGCAGTGCGAATGGCGATCATCTGCGCCGGAAAGTTCCATTCGTAGACCGCGCTGGAGGCATCCAGCCCCTCGTAACATTGCAGCCGGATCAAACGCCGCCCCAGCGCCTTGGCCAGCGCCTTGGCGATCTCGGTCTTGCCGACGCCGGCCTCCCCCTCGAGGAACAGAGGCCGCCCAAGGCGCAGCGACAGGAACACGACGGTGGCAAGCGCCCGGCCACAGACATAGCCCGTGTTCCCAAGCGTTTCCTGAACGTCGTCGATGGATGCAGGCAATGTCATGGCGGTCCTCCTGCCCCCGGTTTCCCAAGCCCTGCGAGGGCCGTCAATAGGACGGAAGTCACGCCCCCGGGCTCTTGACCTTGGCATGGATTGACGGGTTGCTCACGGAATGTCATGATTCGCGGTATAAAACCGGGGCAAACCCGGAGATCAGGCAGACGAGCAGACATGGCTGACATCAAAGCGGGCGCCACGCGGCGCATCACCGCTGTGACCTGCGTCAAGAACGAAGGACCATTCCTGTTGGAGTGGATGGCTTTTCATTGCCTACTGGGTGTCACCGATTTCCTGTTTTATTCCAACGATTGCACCGATGGCACGGATCGCTTGCTGGATGCGCTGGCGGCCAGCCCGCACCCGGACATCGGCAATGTTGTGCATCTCCCCAACCCGGCGGAGGGCCGCAATTACCAGATGGAAGCGCTGAAGGCCGCCGCGAAACATCCGGTGGTGCGGCAGGCGGATTGGGTCTGGATCGCCGATGTGGATGAGTTCCTGAACGTCCACGTGGGCGACCATACGATCCCGGCCCTGATCGCGGCCTGTGGCGACCCGCAGGCCATTTCGATCAACTTTCAGTTCTTCGCCAGTGACGGGGTCGCGGATTTCGTCGACCGTCCGGTGATCGCGCAGTTCATGCGCTCGCATAATCCCGACATCTGGTGTGCCGAAACCTCGATCGAGGTCAAAAGCCTCGTCCGCCACGATTTCCCGCTGCAATATTTTGGCGCGCATCGGCCCTTCTTTCGCAAGTCCCTGCCCGAGGACAGGCGACCGGACTGGACCGATGCCTCAGGCCGCAGGGTGCCGCCAAAGTTCCTGACGGCGGACAACCCGCGCCGCATCCGCAAGTTTCCCGCAGCCGGCAGCCGCCAGTTCGCCACGCTGAACCATTATGCCCTGCGCTCGCTGGACAGCTATCTCGTCAAGAACGACCGGGGCGACGTCAACCGCGAAGGCCGCGTGTTCGATGACACCTACTGGCGCGAACGCAATGATGCGGGATATGAGGACCGCTCGATCCTCCGCTATTTGCCCGCGTTGGAAGATGCGCTGGACAGGATCAAATCGGACCCGAAAATCGCGCGACTGCATGGTGAGTGTGTCCGTCTGCACCGCGAGAAACGCGATGCCCTGATGACCCAGCCCGCCTATGCCGAGATGTATGCCCATCTTGCGGCGCTGCCCGCGCTGCCCCCGGGCGAGGCCGAGTTGATGGAGGCGCTGGGGCTATGAGCGATCTCAAGGTCAAGCTGGTCAATCTCGGCCTGCCCAAGACGGGCACCACGACGCTGGCCCATGCGCTGGAACAGGCTGGCTGGCGGGCGGCAGATCACAAGGTCCGCCGCGTTCACACCCGCACCCCCGGACTTGGCGGGACCTACATCGCCCGGCAGCTATACAATGGGTACTTCGAAACCGGCGATCCCTTTGCCCATCTTGACGGGCTATACGACGCGCTGACAGAGATCAGCGTGTTGAACGGCGCGGCTTCGATGTGGCCTCAGTGCGATTATGCGATGATCAAGGCGATGCGCCTTGCCCGGCCGGATCTCTTGTTCGTGGCCACATGGCGGCCACCTTCGGAGACGTCGGAATCCATGCGGCGCTGGGGCAACCTTGGCAATGACCGCCTGCCCACCGGGCCAATCCCGGGCCTGCCTGCGGGCTATGGGGCCGATGACGATCAGCGCATCCGCTGGATCGAAGGCCATTACGACATGCTGCGCGACCTCTTTGGCGAGGATCCGCGCTATCTGGAACTTCCGGTGGCAGCCAAGGACGCGCGCGAGCGTCTGGCCCGGCATCTGGACATGGACATGCCCTGGTGGGGCAAGCTGAACGAAAACACCCGCGACAAGCGGACAGGCAGGAATAACAAGGCCGAAACGGCACGAGGGGCAGTGTGATGCGGATCTATCTACATATCGGGCCGGACGGCCCGTCCAGCGACAGAATACAAAGGATCCTTGACGCCAAACGGGGCCGCCTGAAAGATGAAGGCGTGCTCTATGCCCGCAGCCCCGGCACCCGCAATCACACGCGGCTGTTCATGGCCGTCACCGACGCCGACCGCCCCGACGTTCTGCGTTTTAACCGTGGTTTCATGCTGGCCGGGAAACAGGCCGCGCTGCGCGAGGATGTTACCCGGCAACTGGCGCAAGAGGCCGAGCGCGAAGGTGCCCACAGCCTGATCTTGTCGGCGCATCAACTGGGCACTTCCCTGTCGAACCGTACCGAACTGGAACGTCTGCGGGATATGCTGGCCCCGATCTCGTCCGACATTCGCATCCTTGCCTGGCTGGACGAACCGGCGCGGGCGTTGGTGGCGCGTTATGGCGCACAGGTTCTGGACGGCCGCGCCCGGGCGCTGGACCTCGAACTTGGCCTGCTGGACGCCCCCGATTTCCGCTCTGCCGCGCTGGAGACATGGCCCGACACCGCCCCGTTGGCGGGCCTGTTCCCCGAGGTGCAGGGCGCGAACTTCTGGCTGGATTACAAAAGGCTGCAAGACGAATGGGAAGCGGTCTTTGGCACCGGTTCGGTACAGTTTCGTTCGATCAACCGTGACAGGTTGTGGTCCGAGGAGGCAACGACCGACCTTTGTGAGGCCTTTGGCATCAAGGCGCAGATCGGCAAGGCCGAGGCAGAGGATCTGCCGCGTCTGCCCGCCGCGCCATGGCTGACCCGCGCGAGGCTGTTCAACGATGCGGTGCTGCGCCTGCTGGACCGGCAGGATATTCTTTTGCCGCGCGCGCTTTGGCGACGTTTCCTCGGCGAGATCAAGGTTCCCGGCGGAGCCATTCTTGCCGGTGCCCTGTCCGAACTGTCCATGCGGTTCGAAGCGGACATCGCGGATCTTTGCGCCGCCCATCCCGGCATGGATCCCGCCGACATGGAGGCCGACCCGATCTGCGGTGACTGGCAAGAGGCCTGCCCGACGCGCGGCTATCGCGCCACGCAGTACCTTATGGCGTTCCGCTGGCGCATCGCGCAGGGCGACAAGGAGGAACGCGCTGCCCGTGCCGCCGAACTGGCGCATCTGCACGGTGCTTCGGTGCCGGAACCGGAAACGCCCCCCCTGACCGACGCCGCCCAAGAGGTCATGCCCCCGCAGGCCAAGCAGAACTTCGCGCGCCTGCACGGATCCGCCTATGCGCCGCACAACCGGCTGGGCCGCGTCAACGAAGAAGACCTTGCTGCCGCCTTTGCCCCGGCCCCGCGCCGCGTGTTGCCACAGGGATCGACGGGCAATGTCATCGTCGGCTGCATGAAGAACGAAGGCCCTTATATCCTTGAGTGGATCGCCTATCACCGGGCCGTGGGCTTTGACAATTTCCTGATCTACACCAATGACTGTTCCGATGGCACGGTCGAAATCCTTGATCGTCTGGACGCGCTGGGGATCGTCCATCACCGTGACAACAACGGCTGGAAAGGCAAAAGCCCGCAACAGCATGCGCTGGACGCCGCGCTGCAAGAAGACGTCATCAGGCAGGCCGACTGGATCGCCCATATCGACGTGGATGAATTCGTCAACATCCGCTGCGGCAACGGCACGCTGGCGGATGTTTTCGACCGGGTGCCGGATGCCACCAACGTGGCGATGACTTGGCGGCTGTTCGGGCACAATGGTGTGCGCCGGTTTCAGGACCGTTTCGTAATCGAACAATTCGACACCTGCGCCCCGAAGTATTGCCCCAAACCGCACACGGTCTGGGGGTTCAAGACGATGTTCCGCAACATCGGCGCTTATGAAAAGATCTCGTGCCACCGGCCGAACAAGCTGGCCGAAGGGTTCGAGGACAAGGTCAAATGGGTCAACGGATCGGGTCATGACATGACCGAAGCCGCCATCCGCAACGGCTGGAGGAGTTCCAAGCGGACGATCGGCTATGACCTGATCCAGTTGAACCACTACGCGCTGCGGTCCGCCGAGAGCTTTCTCATCAAGCGCCAGCGCGGTCGCGCCCTGCACGTGGATCGCAATATCGGGTTGAATTACTGGATCCGCATGGACTGGTCTGTGCACCGCGACATCACGATCAAGCGCAACATACCCCGCGTCCGTGCCGAATATGACCGGCTGATGCGCGACGATATCCTGCGCGCCGCCCATCATCGCGCGCTGGAATGGCACCGCGCCAAGGCGGCCGAACTGCACGGCATGCCCGAATTCGAAGACCTGTACCGGCAGGCGCTGGCGCTGGAACTGACGGAAACCGAACGCGTCGCCTATGCGCTGGCGCTGGATATGGAAACCTGACGCCGCCGTGAAGATCACAGCGGTCCTCTGCCTGCGCAACGAAGGCGCCTTCCTGCTGGACTGGCTGGCGCATCACCTTGCCTGCGGCGTCACCCATGTGGTGGCCCTGTCGAACGATTGTCAGGATGGCACCGATGCCATGTTGGACCGGCTGGCTCACGTGGCGCCCGTCACGCATATTCGCAACGACGGCCCCTACGAGGCACGCGGCATCCAGTTCACCGGGCTGAAACGCGCGGACAAGGCCGAAGCCGTGCGCGAAGCGGATTGGTTGCTGTCGCTGGACATTGACGAATTCGTCAATGTCCACACCGGCGACCGAACCCTGCCCGCGCTGGTCGCCGCCCTGCCCCAAGCCACGGCGATCACGCTGACCTGGCGGCTGTTCGGCAACGCGGGCGTCGTGCGCTACGTCGACAAACCGGTGACACGGCAATTCACCAGCGCCGCGCCGGTGGTCATGCACTGGCCTTGGCGCGCGGCCATGTTCAAGACGCTGTATCGCAATGACGGAACCTACGCGAAACTGGGCGTCCATCGCCCCCGCGCGCCGGACAAGGCCCGGCTGGGTCGCGCAAAATGGTTCGACAGCGAGGGCCGCGCGCTGGACGAACAATTCCGCAGCCGCCGCATCTTTTCGACCTATGGCCGGTCCAACTATGGGTTGGCTCAGTTGAACCACTACGCGCTTGGCGCGATGGAAAGTTATGTGCTGAAAGCCGACCGGGGCCGGGCCGTGCATTCCGATCAGGCACTTGGGATGGATTACTGGGTCGAACGCAACTGGTGTGACGAAGACGACCGCAGCGCCCTGTTGCTGCCCGGCGTGGCAGACCACCGTGCCGATCTGGCCCGAGATCCTGAACTGTCCCGACTGCACGCGGCGGCCGTTGCGTGGCGCAAGGCACGTTTTGAGGAACTGCTGGCGCAGGAACCCTATCGGGCGCTTTTTGCACGCCTCCTGATGACCCCGCCTTCGCGCCCGGTGCCGGTCAATGCGGCGCGTTTCCTTGCAGGTCACGCCACGCGGTCGCGCCAGCAGGATGACGCCTGAGCCTTGTGGCTCTGTCCTTGGCGCAAGGTATTGCCACCCGGGCACCACATTCTTGCCGGAAAGACCGTGCAGGGTTTGTCTCAAATCCGTGTCAATTTCCACGGAGTACGAGGACAACCGGTCATGGAAACGCACAAAAGGACTTTCGCCCCCGATCTCAGCACGCTGTCGCGCAGCGAATGGCTGGGCGCGCTTCGGCGGATCGGCGAGGAATACGGCTATGCCGAACCCATGGGCAAAAGTCATGCGGCGATCTTTGTCGAAGAAGGCGACACGCTGGTCGTCGGTTTTGAAACCATGTCCGGGATCGAAGCGCTGTCCGAAACCAAGACACCCATCGGCTTTGACATGGTCAATGCGAACGGCTGGTCCTCGCTGTCGCTGCTGAGCCATGGCGACACATGGTTCCGTGACGACCGCGTCTATGCCTTTTTCGACCAGTTGCAGGACGACGGCTTTTTCGACGAATTCGAAACCGTGCTATTCTATGGCGCTGGTCCCTGTGGCTATGCCGCCGGTGCCTATTCGGTGACCGCGCCCGGCGCGCGGGTGCTGATGTTGCAACCGCAGGCCACGCTGGATCCGCGTGTAACCGAATGGGACGATCGCTTTGTCGAAGAGCGCCGCCGCGACTTTACCTCGCGCTATGGCTTTGCGCCGGAAATGATCGACGCCGCCGAAAAGGCATGGATCATATACGATCCGCGCGAACGGCTGGACGCGATGCATTCGGCGCTGTTTGCCAAACCCAATGTGCGGCGCTATCGCGCGCCTTTCATGGGCGGCGCCCTGCAAGCGGATTTCCGGGCGCTGGATCTTTTGCCCGGTCTGCTGACCGCCGCAGGCGAAGACCGCCTGACGCCCGAACTCTTTGCTTCGATGCTGCGGGCGCGGCGGGATCACCCGCCCTATCTGCGCCGCCTGCTGCACCGGATCGACAGCGAAGGCCGCACCGAACTGGCCCGTGTTCTGTGTCAGAACGTGGTGGGGCGGATGCACGCCCCGCGGTTTCGCCGCAGGCTGGCCCAGATCGAGGCCACCGACGACGAGGTCTGAGCCCACTGGCGCGGCGCGGGTCCGCGTGCTAACGCCGGAGACATGGAACAGATCACCATCCGCCGCCCCGACGACTGGCACCTGCACCTGCGCGATGGCGCCATGTTGCAGGGCATCGCCCCCGAAAGCGCCCGCCATTTCGGCCGCGCCATCATCATGCCCAACCTCGTGCCGCCCGTCGTGACGGGGACACAGGCGGCCGCCTACCGAGACCGTATCCTTGCGGCACTGCCGGAAGGGGCAGATTTCAAACCGCTGATGACCCTTTACCTGACCGAGGAAACCGATCCGGCGGATGTGGTGCAGGCCCACAAGGACGGCATCGTCACTGCGGTGAAACTCTACCCCGCGGGTGCCACGACCAATTCTGCCTCGGGCGTGCGCGACTTTGACAAGGTGCGCGGCACGCTCGAAGCCATGGCGGAAAACGGCATCCCGCTTTGCGTGCACGGCGAGGTGGTGGATGCGGACATTGACATCTTTGACCGCGAGGCCGTCTTTATCGAACGTGTTCTGGACCCGGTGCGCCGCACCACACCGGGCCTGCGCGTCATCATGGAACATATCACCACGCGGCAAGGTGTCGATTATGCCCGCGCGGGCGGCGACGATCTGGGTGCCACGATCACCACGCACCATCTTGTCATCAACCGCAACGCGATCCTCGTCGGCGGGATCAAGCCGCACTACTATTGCCTGCCCGTCGCCAAGCGCGAAGAGCATCGTCTGGCCCTGCGCGCGGCAGCGACCTCGGGCGATGCATCGTTCTTTCTGGGCACCGACAGCGCGCCGCACATCGACCCGCTCAAGGAAAACGCCTGCGGCTGTGCCGGGTGTTTCACCGCAACCAATACGCTGTCGATCCTCGCCGAGGTCTTTGAACAGGAAAACGCACTGGACCGGCTGGAGTCCTTTGCCTCGCTCAATGGTCCCGCCTTCTATCGCCTGCCCGCCAACGAGAGCACGGTCACACTGACCAAGGGCGCGCCGGTCAGCTATCCGGAAAAGATCGATACCGGCGACGGGCCGGTGACGGTCTTTAATCCAATGATGCCCCTGCACTGGCAGGTCGCCTGAGCAGATCCCCCCGCGGAATGCCAAGGTCGGCGGCCGTCTCGATCAGCAGACGGCCGTTGACCGACAGGTCCATCGCCTCTTGATACACGTAGTGGCTGGTGCGAAAGGCGGGATAGGTCCGTACAAGGCGATCGGCCACGGCCTGCGCCTGATCGCGCTGTCCCGACTGCGCAAGGGCAACCGCTGTGAACAGGTCCCGGGTCACGTAGTCGGGGGCCTTGGCAAAGGCGGCCACGCTGCCCTGCCAATCCCGCGCGGTGAACCGGGCCAGCCCTTCGCCGATATGGTACCAAGGCGGCGGATCGGGGTTCAGCGCCATGGCGCGACTGATCCAATCCACGCCTTCCTTGCCCAGATCGACCCGCAGATTTCCGTTCAGGGCCGCATAGGCCAACACGTCCGGGTTATCGGGCGCAAGCGCCGCCGCACGACGCACTGCGCGCACCGTCGCCGCGTGGTCGCCCTGTCGCGCCAACAACCAGCCTTGTTCCATCAGGACGGTCGGATCCTCCGGGGCCAGCGCAACCGCGGCCTCTATCGCCTTGGCCCGTTGCGCCATGATGCGCTGCAACTGCGCCACCTCGGGTTCAACGAGGGCGCGCAGATTGTGGACCACCGACAAGGTCGTCCACGCCTCGACAAACCCCGGGTCGATTTCGACGGCGCGGGTCAGCATCCGTCGCGCGGACTCAAAGCTTTCGGGGGTAAAGCGATGCTTGGCGCGGGTGCCCAGAAGGAAAAGCTCGTAGGCATCAAGGCTATCGGTCGGGCGGCGCACCGCCTGCCCCGCCTCGAAACGCACCACCGCGCCGGACCAGTGCCCGCCCAGTTCGGACGCCACCTCATGTGCCACCGCCGCCTGAAGATCGAAATAGCCGCTTTCCAGCCCGTGCCAGCTTTTGGCCCAGATCAGCGCCCCATTGGTCCGGTCGGTCAGACGCGCATTCACATGCAACTGCCCTCCTTGGGTCAACAGGCTGCCGTTTAGTACGAACCGCGCCTCGTGGGCCTTGTCGGCGGCGTGAACGCGCAGCCATTTATTCGCGGCCAGCGACCCGGCCACCTCTTCGCTCATGCTTTGACCAAACAACTGCCAGCGGCCTTTGGGATCCGAGGCCTCGAAGGGCAGCACGGCAACGCTGGGCAGACTGGCCCGTGGTTGCGCATTGGCCGACACAAAGCGGACGGCCCCAACCAGCGCAGCCACCAGCAGCACGGCCACCGACATCGCCACCAAGGCGCGCAGGGGCGGCCCCCATGACGGCCAGCGCCCGCCATGCACCGATGCCGGACTGGCGTCGCTGACCAGACGATAGCCCCTGCGCGGCACGGTCTGCAGCTCCACCCCCGGCACATCGGCAAGCGCGCGCCGCAGTTCAGACACCGCCTGATACAACGAGTTTTCCGTCACATGGGTATCCGGCCATACGGCATCCATCAGGCTCTGCTTGCTGACCACTTCGCCATCACGGGTCCGCAGGTACGCCAAAAGCGCAGCCGCGTTCGGGCGCAAGGAACCATCGTCGACATTGGCCATCGAAACCGGGGCGGGCCGCTGTGGGTCGGCAAACATTTCAGGCAAAGGGCCTCCTATTGCGCCCAAAATAACAGAACCCGGGCCGGATTCAGAAAACTTTCAGAACCCTCTCAGGACTTTTCCCGCCGTCACCCGCCAGATTCCCGCATCTGGCAAGGGAGACTTTGGTCGTGGACATCCTGATTGACGCACTTCTCGCCTGGATTGGCGATCAGACGGAATACGAAACACAGCACATGCCGCATCCGATCGTGCGTGTCATGAGCCCGCAGGAACTGACCGGCGAATATTACAGCGGTGTTGCACATCTGGCTCCGGATGACGGCGTGGATGACCGGTTGAATGCGTTGTTTTCGCGCGAGGACGGTCCCAACGGCACCATCTATTTGCTGGCTCCTGAGTTCATTGATCATGCCGAGGCTTTTGACAGCCCTTTGGACAATCCTCTGTGGCGCGAGATCCTGCTGCATGAACTGGTGCATTACGTGCAATGGAAAAGCGGCGCATCCGAGCGCTGGGAGTGTCTGGCGCTTGGCGAACCCGAGGCCTATCTTCTGGGCGGCCGCTACCTGAAAAGAACCGGCACATCGGACCCGATGCCCAACCGGATGTTCTGGGGCCGCATTTACGCGCGTTGCTGACCGCCTTGCCCGTGCCGCCGCAAGAAACGCTTGATCCGTGCAACCCTCTGGCCGAAATCCCCGGAGCCCGGAATGGGAAAATGTGCGGCCCCAGGCAGAACCGCCAACTCGGCCTCAACGATCAGCGAGGTCTAACGTCGCATGACGACGAAGGCCGGCAGCGTGCAGTCGGCCACCACAGCCCGAACGCCGAAACAGTCCATGAAAATCGTCATCGGTTCCGGCTCAAATGACCCGCGCCAAGCAATCCCGCCGCGTCAGGCTGCAAGGAGGCACGGGTTTTGCCAAGGCCGCAGGCGGGCGTGTGGCTCGTGTGGCGGGGTTCTGTCGTGACAAACAACGGCAATTGCTCTGCCGAACAATCGGCTGCGGCCTTCTCTCTGGTGAACAAATGGTCTATGCGAACGCCGACCCATCACCAGGAGCGCCACCGATGATCCCCTCGACCTACCCCACCGCCGAAGAAATGGCCCGCCTGACCGCGCGCATGTTGTGGGAGATCGAGGCGGTGAACTTCATGCAGGACGAGCCGTTCAAGCTCGCCTCCGGGCAGTTGTCGCCGGTCTATATCGATTGCCGCAAGCTGATCTCCTACCCGCGCATCCGCAGCACCCTGATGGACTTTCTGACCGTTACGGTCATGCGCAACGCCGGGTTCGAAGCCTTTGACAACATTGCCGGTGGCGAAACCGCGGGCATTCCCTTTGCCGCGCTGGTGGCCGAACGCATGGGCCTGCCCATGACCTACGTCCGCAAGAAACCAAAGGGATATGGCCGAAATGCCCGCATCGAAGGTGCCATGACCGAAGGTCAGCGTGTGCTGCTGGTCGAGGACCTGACCACCGATGGCGGATCGAAGCTGTCCTTCGTGGATGCGATCCGGGACACCGGTGCCACCTGCGGCCACACGGCGGTGATCTTTTACTACGGGATCTTCCCGGAAACGATCAAAACGCTGGGTGACCACGGGGTCGATCTGCACCATCTGTGTACATGGTGGGAAGTTCTGGCCGAAGCCCCTGCGAAACATGCAGGTGTCTTGTCCGAGGTCGAGTCGTTTCTCAAGGATCCGCACGCATGGCGCGCTGCGCGCGCAGGTGACTGACACGGGGGAAGCCCTCGGATAAGGCAAGTTGCATGTGCCCAAACGGGCACAGCCCCGAGTCGGCCTGTCAAGATGTTGACGGAATGCCCCTTGGGCTGCCAAGATGCTGTGGATCAGGATAGCCACAGTTTATCCCCAGAAACATACATTTTGCACCCTGACGACGCGGCCTGCTATGCCGCCGACCCGAGCAGTGGGGGGAAAGAATGAACGAGATCACAACGATCAATCCGACCGGCGTCGAAGTTCAATCCGCCGAGACCATGCCGCATTCCATCGAGGCCGAGCAGCAGCTTCTTGGCGCGATCCTGACAGAGAACGACATCTATGACCGTGTCGCCTCGATCATCAATTCCGGCCATTTCTACGATCCGGTGCACGCCCGGATTTATGAAATCGCCGCCGCGCGCATCGCCAAGAACAACCTCGCCTCGCCGGTTACGCTCAAGGCGTTCATGGAGGATGATGAGGGGCTGAAGGAACTGGGCGGCCCGGCCTATCTTGCTCGCCTGGCGGCCTCGGCTGTCTCTACCTTTGCCGTGCGCGACTATGCACAGATGATTTATGACCTTGCGGTACGGCGCGACCTGATCCGCCTTGGCAAGAGCATCTCTGACAAGGCGGCCAAAGTCGATGTCGCCTCGGAACCGCGCGAACAGATCGTCGAGGCGGAACAGGCGCTGTACAAGCTGGCCGAGCAAGGCCAGACCGAAAGCGGGTTCCAGTCTTTCCTGCGCGCCGTGACCGAGGCGGTCAACGTCGCCAATGCCGCCTATCAGCGCGAGGGTGGTCTTGCCGGGATCTCGACCGGCCTGATCGACATGGACAAGAAGCTGGGCGGCCTGCACCCCTCCGACCTTTTGATTCTCGCCGGTCGTCCTTCGATGGGCAAAACCTCGCTGGCCACCAACATCGCCTTCAACATCGCCAAGGCCTACAAGAAGGGCCAACGGCCTGACGGCAGCACCGGCGCCATCGACGGCGGCGTCGTGGGCTTTTTCAGTCTCGAAATGAGCGCCGAACAGCTGGCTGGTCGTATCCTCGCCGAGGCCTCGGAAATCTCCAGCCACAAGATCCGTCAAGGGGACATGGACGAGACCGAGTTCCGCCGCTTTGTGCAGGCAGCCAAGGATCTCGAGGCTTGCCCGCTTTATATCGACGACACGCCCGCGCTGCCGATCAGCCAGGTCGCGGCGCGTTCGCGCCGGTTGAAACGGACGCATGGCTTGGACCTCATCATCGTCGACTACTTGCAACTGTTGCGCGGCACAGCCGACAACCGGGTGCAGGAAATCGCGGAAATCTCCATGGGTCTCAAGGCGATCGCCAAGGAACTTAACATCCCTGTCATCGCCCTGTCCCAGCTGTCGCGCCAGGTCGAAAGCCGCGATGACAAACGCCCGCAGCTGTCCGACCTTCGGGAATCGGGTTCGATCGAACAGGATGCGGACGTGGTCATGTTCGTGTTCCGAGAGGAATACTACGTGGAACGGGAAAAGCCCTCGGACGACCGGCTGGACGAAATGGCCGCATGGCAGGAGCGCATGAGTCGCCTGCACGGCAAGGCCGAGGTCATCATCGGCAAACAGCGTCACGGTCCCATCGGTACGGTGGAACTGTCGTTCGAGTCGCAGTTTACCCGCTTTGGCAACCTCATCCAGCCGTGGCAACAGGGCGACGCGGGCCAGATGTAAGCGTTTTGCCCGCCTTACCGGCGGGCATGTCCTTCGCCATCGGCATGCCGGACAACCCTCGGGCAGAACCTGAGCTTTGCCCGGCTACCTCTTGTTTTAAAAAGACTTATAACCAAAGAGCCAGCCCAAGATAGACGCCCAGCTCGCCGGTTTGCTGTGATCCGCCAAGGCAATCGCCGGTGTATCCGTCGATCCGTGCCACGAACCATGCCCGAAACGCCTGCGCCAATACGGTGCCCACAAGGAAGGCACAGATCGTGGCCCCGCCGCCCACCTCCAGCGTCAACCCCGCAAGGACAAGCAGGGTGATCGCCAGAGCCACGCGATAGCCATCCGGCGTGACTTTCGGGACGAATTTCTGCATCCCCTCGCTGCGTGCATAGACCGTTGTCAGGGTCACATGCACCGAAGCCATCCGCCCCACCGCGTGACCCGCGATCAAGGCCGCGCCCGCCACCTCGGGCGGAAATCCCGACAGCAGCGCCAGCTTCAGCCCCGTGACCAGTGAAAGCGCCAGCGCACCATAGGTGCCCAGCCGCGTGCCATCCATGATGGACATCACCTCGGCCCGGTCGCGCCCCACGGCCAGACCCTCGGCCGCATCGGCAAGGCCCGCTTCGTGAAAGGCCGCCGTCGCCAGCAGTGTCGCCGCAAGCGACAGGATCAGCGCCGCAGACCATGGCAACACCGGAACAGCCGCCCAAAGCACCAGCGCCCCGATCCCGCCCACCAGCGCGCCAACAGCAGGGTGGTATTTCACCGCCCGAACCATCAGGTCGTCCGAAACCGGCAGATCGCGCGGCACCGGCAGCCGGGTCAGATACTGCACCGCCAGCAGGAAAAGCTGGACCTCTAGCCGAAGTGCCGCAGGCATCTCTCCCCCCTCGCAAGTTCCGGAGGTTCAGCATAAGCAGCGCCTCGTCGCCGACAAGCCCGCGCACGGCGCGATTTCGCGCTTGACGCTCGCCCCGAACCTGAGAAACACGGAACCCATGGCACAGGCAAAGCTCACCATCGATCTCGCGGCGCTGCGCGCCAACTGGCGGACCCTCGCAAACATGGCGCAGGCGGAAACGGGCGCTGTGGTCAAGGCAAACGCCTATGGCCTCGGCATCGACCGCGTGGCCCCGGCCCTGGCCGAGGAAGGCGCGCGCCGGTTTTTTGTCGCTGTCGCCGAAGAAGGCGCCGAACTGCGCCGCATCCTTGGCCCGCGTCCGGAAATCTGCGTGTTCTCCGGGCACATGGCGGGCGATGCTCCGCTGATCCGGGACGCGCAGCTGACCCCCATGATCAACTCGGTGGATCAGATGCTGCGCCACGTCGAAGGGTTGCCCGGCCATGCCTTCGGCATCCAGCTGGACAGCGGCATGAATCGTCTGGGCATGGAACCGGCCGAATGGAGCGCGCTGCGCGACATCGCCTTGTCGCAGAAACCCAGCCTTGTCATGAGCCACCTTGCCTGCGCAGATGAGCCTGACCATGCCATGAACATGCAGCAGCTGCATGCCTTCCGGCAGATGACAGACGGGATCGACGCGCCGCGCTCGCTTTCGGCGACCGGCGGCGTGTTGCTGGGACCGGAGTTTCACTTCGACGTCACCCGCCCGGGGATCGGAACCTACGGCGGACTGCCCTTTGCCGATGCCCGCCCCGTCGCCCATGTCGAGATTCCGGTGATCCAGATCCGCGATGTGGCCCCCGGCGAAACCGTGGGCTACGGCAACACCTGGACGGCACAACGTCCCACCCGGGTGGCGACGATTGCCGCGGGCTATGCCGACGGCATCTTGCGCTCCATGAGCCACAAGGCACAGATGTGGGCCGGCGACACCTGCTGCCCGATGCTGGGCCGCATTTCCATGGATTTGATCGGCGTCGACGTGACCGAGGTCAAGGACGCCCCCGAAACCCTTGAACTGCTGGGCGCGCATCAGGGCGTCGACAGGCTGGCCGACTGGGCCGGCAGCATCGGCTACGAGATCCTGACCTCGCTGGGTGCGCGCTATGCCCGCACCTATACCGGCGCGTGAGCCTTCTGGCCCCCATCGGCGCGCTCGGACGCGCCACGCTGTCGCTGACCGCGCTGGTCGGTCGTGTGGCGCTCTTCGCACTGACCGCGCTCAGCCATGCACTGCGCCCGCCCTTCTATGGCCGTGAATTCGCGCTGGCGCTGCTGAACATCGGCTGGCTGTCGCTGCCGGTGGTGGGGTTGACCGCGATCTTTACCGGCGGTGCACTGGCATTGCAGATCTATTCCGGCGGTGCGCGTTTCAATGCCGAGGCCGTGGTGCCCCAGATCGTCGCCATCGGCATGGTCCGTGAACTGGGCCCGGTGCTGGTCGGCCTGATGATCGCGGCGCGCGTGACATCCTCCATCGCGGCCGAAATCGCGACAATGAAGGTCACCGAACAGATTGATGCGCTGGTGACCCTGTCCACCGACCCGATGAAATACCTCGTCGCCCCCCGTGTTCTGGCGGCTCTGGTCGTCGTGCCACTGCTGGTCGCGGTGGGAGACGTGATCGGAATCTTCGGCGGCTACGCGGTGGCCACGGGCTCGCTGGGCTTCAACGCCGCGGCCTACCTGAAAAACACCATGGATTTCCTCGAAACGTTGGACGTGGTGTCCTCGCTGGCAAAGGGGTGCGCCTTTGGCGGGCTGGCGGCCCTGATGGGCTGCTACTTCGGCATGAACTCGGGCCGCGGGGCGCAGGGCGTGGGCCGCGCGACCAAAGGCTCGGTCGAGGCGGCAGCGGTGCTGATTCTTGCCGCCAACTTCCTGCTGACAGGGGCCTTTTTCTCGCTATGACCTTGCGCGCACCCCGTTGTTTCTTCTGTCCCGAAATATCCCCGCCGGAGGCATCCGCCCTTTCCGCCCGCGCCACCGCCGGGAGTGGAAGACCATGATCGAACTTTCCAAGGTTTCCAAATCCTTCGGCGACAACGCAGTGCTGCGCAATGTCGATCTGACCATCCCCAAGGGTACCTCCATGGTGATCATCGGAGGATCGGGCACAGGCAAATCCGTGCTGCTGAAATGCATTCTCGGACTCGTCTCTCCCGATGCGGGGTCCATCACATTGGACGGTCAGGATGTCACCCAGACCGACCGCGACGCATTTCTGGCCCGCTTCGGGATGCTGTTTCAGGGCGCGGCGCTCTTTGACAGCCTCCCGGTCTGGCAGAACGTGGCCTTCCGCCTGCTGCGCGGCTCGCTCAAGCGGCCGCGCGACGAGGCCCGCGCCATCGCGATCGACAAACTGCGCCGCGTCGGACTCAAGGCAGATGTGGCTGACCGGCTGCCGGCGGAACTTTCAGGTGGGATGCAAAAACGCGTCGGCCTTGCCCGTGCCATCGCCGCCGACCCCGAGATCATCTTTTTCGACGAACCCACCACGGGTCTGGACCCGATCATGGCCGGTGTCATCAACGAACTCATCCGCCAGATCGTGACCGAGATGGGCGCCACCGCAATGACAATCACCCATGACATGTCCAGCGTCCGCGCCATCGCCGACAATGTTGCCATGCTGCATGGCGGCGTGATCCAATGGACTGGGCCGGTGTCTCGGCTGGACAACAGCGGCGATCCCTACGTCGACCAATTCATCTCAGGCCGCGCCGACGGCCCGATCGAGGCGGTCCGATGAACGGTTTCTTTCAACCCGATCCAATTGTCCTGTTTTTCCTCTTTGCAAAGAAATTCCTCTACCTTGAAATTCTGGCAGTACTGGCTGCGATCCGGCTGATCCTTGGACGCGGCCTGTCACGGTGGCCGGCGCTGGCTTGCTTTGTCCTGTGCATGGGCGGAATCGTCACCGTCTTTGCCCCGGCAGCCGGACTGAACCAGGGCGCGCTATATGCGTCGGCAGCACGCACGATGGCCAGCAATGGCGGGATCACCGTCCTGTTGGTGCCTTCAGCTCTGTTCCTGATCAGTTCGATCAGCCCCGGCGCGCGCTGGCGCTGGATCGACGTCGCGCATGGCCTGTTGCTGATCGGTCTGTTGGGCCTTTGGTGGTGGACCTCATGACCGACAGAGGCTGGACGGTTCACCTGCGCTGGCTGAACCTTGCCCTGTTGGTGCTTTACCCGATGTCCTGGTTTGCACCGCTCCTACGGGCGGGCTTGCTGCCCTTGTTCGGCATGAGCGAGATCAGCCTGCTGTCAGGCCTTCAATCACTGTGGAAATCCGACGTAATGCTGGCGTTGCTGGTCACGTTATTCGCGCTGTTTGCACCGCTGATCAAGACGCTGGGCCTGGCGCTTGTCCAATTCCACTTGCTGGACCGCCGCAGCCTGCCAGTGCTGGAAATCATCGGCAAGCTTGCCATGGCGGACATCTTCCTGATTGCGCTCTACATTACCTTGGCCAAGGGCATGGGAGTCGGCCGGGTCGAAACCGCCTGGGGCCTGTACCTGTTCACCGCCTGCATCCTGACCTCGATCTTCCTTGGACTGATCGAAAAGCGTTGTGCCCACGGCTAGCCCAGGACGGGGGCGCTGCCCCCGCCGCGCGTTCCGCGCTCCCCCCGAGGTATTTTCCAAACCAAAGAAGCGAAAAACCATCCCCGGTTTCTTTGGTTTTCAAATACCTCGGGGGTGAGGCCGCAGGCCGAGGGGGCAGCGCCCCCTTTCGGCACGGCTACCCATTGGCCTCGCCCCTGCGATAAGGCATAAGCGCCCTGCCCCAAAGACGGAGTCTCCATGGCCAAAGCATCCGCCCGTTTCGTCTGTCAGTCCTGTGGCGCAGTCACATCCAAATGGTCGGGGCGCTGCGAGTCCTGTGGCGAGTGGAACACCATTGCCGAAGAAACCCCGTTGAGTCAGGGGCCTTCGGGCAAAAGCCTCGGCCAATCGCGTGGCCGCGCGGTGGCATTGACAGATCTGGCGACCAAGGAAGCGCCACCGCCGCGCACCACCAGCGGGCTGGAGGAATTCGATCGCGTGCTGGGCGGCGGACTGGTTCCCGCCAGTGCGGTATTGGTGGGCGGTGATCCCGGCATCGGCAAATCGACACTATTGTTGCAGGCGGCAGCCGCCTTTGCCAACAGCGGGCTGAAAGTCGTCTATATCTCGGGCGAAGAGGCCAGCGCGCAGGTGCGGCTGCGCGCCCGGCGGCTGGACCTTGAGAAATCGCCGGTCAAGCTGGCGACCGAAACCAACCTGCGCAACATTCTGACCACGCTGGATGAAACGCGCCCCGACCTTGCGATCATCGATTCGATCCAGACCATGTGGGCGGACAATGTAGACAGCGTTCCCGGGTCGGTCAGCCAGGTCCGCGCCGCCGCGCATGAACTGACGAGTTTTGCCAAACGCACCGGCAGCGCGATCATGATGGTGGGTCATGTCACCAAGGAGGGCCAGTTGGCCGGTCCTCGCGTGGTCGAACACATGGTCGACACAGTGCTTTATTTCGAAGGTGAGCGTGGCCACCAGTTCCGCATCCTGCGCAGCGTCAAGAACCGCTTTGGCCCCACGGATGAAATCGGTGTCTTCGAGATGACCGGCGGAGGCTTGTCCGAGGTGGCAAATCCCTCGGCCCTGTTCCTCTCCGAGCGCGGCCAGCCCGCGCCCGGATCCGTTGTCTTTGCCGGCATCGAAGGCACCCGGCCGGTTTTGGTGGAATTGCAGGCACTGGTGGCTCCCAGCCCGCATTCCCAGCCGCGCCGGTCGGTGGTCGGCTGGGACGGCGGGCGGCTGGCGATGATCCTTGCCGTTCTCGAATCGCGCTGCGGCATTCCCTTTGCCGGGCTGGACGTTTACCTGAACGTCGCGGGCGGCATGCGGGTGGGCGAACCCGCTGCCGATCTGGCTGTGGCCGCTGCGCTACTTTCCGCCCGTGAGGACACCCCCTTGCCGGCGGACACTGTCGTTTTCGGGGAAATCAGCCTATCAGGGAGCCTGCGTCCCGTCGGGCAATCGGAAAACCGATTGAAAGAGGCGCGGAAACTTGGTTTCTCCAAGGCGATCCTGCCGCAAGGAGGAAAGGCTACCGGATCGGGCGGCATGTCGCTGACCCAGATGCCGGACCTCACGGCCTTTGTCGGCGACGTCTTTGGCGCTGGTTGAGCGCCGGGCGCAAACAGGCACGAAATAGGGGCCGGAGGGCCCGACCAGAAGAGGCGAACGAGGCAGATGGAAGGTTTTACAATCGTTGATGGCGTCGTGGGCGTTGTCATCCTGCTGTCGGCGCTGCTGGCCTATTCGCGCGGACTGGTGCGCGAGGCAATGGCGATTCTCGGCTGGATCGCGGCGGCCATCGTCGCCTTTCTCTTTGCCGATCAGCTGCAACCGCTGGTCAAGGAAATCCCCGTTATCGGGGAATTCCTTGCGGACAGCTGCGAACTGGCCGTCATCGCCAGCTTTGCCGCGATCTTTACGTTGGCGCTGGTGGTTGTTTCGCTGTTCACGCCGCTGTTTTCCTCGCTCATAAAACGGTCGGCGCTTGGCGGTCTGGATCAGGCGCTTGGCTTTTTCTTCGGCGTGGCGCGGGGCATCCTGTTGGTGGCCATCGCCTTCTTCGTCTACCAAACGGTGATCACCGCGCAGGACATTCCGATGATCAACGACTCGCGCTCTGCCGCGGTCTTTGCGCAGTTTACAGACCAGATCGAAGACCAAAACCCCGAGCAGGCGCTTGGCTGGATCACGGCGCAGTATGAACAGTTGGTGAGTGTCTGCACCGCACCCTGATCACGGTTGGCGGGCAAGGAAATCGTCGACCGCGTCCATCAGGCGGCCAAAGCCGGGTTCATCCGGAACCAGAACATGGTTGGCACTGTCGATGCTCAACAATTGGGCATCCGGCAGCAGGCGAGCAAACCGTTGGGCCTGTGAAAACGGCTGTAGCGCATCGTTGCGAGCATGGGCGACCAAAACCGGCGCGATGACCTTGGGCAACACCTCGGTCACATCGACACAGGCGCAGACCTCGCGCAGTTCTGCCGCCCAGTCCGGCGATGCCGAGCGGACCTGCAAGTCGATAAAGCTCTGGATCTGGTCCTCGCTGGCCTGTGGCATGAACAAGGCTGAAAAGGACCGCATGGCGCCAATATTCTCCTGCCCCCAGCCCTTGCGGATCAGGTCTCCGAAGGCTTGCGTCATGGCGGCACCGATTTCTCCGTCTCGCACCAGACTGCCCTGCGTGAAACCGCCGTAAAGGATCAGCCGGTCGATCCGTTCCGGATGGCGGGCGGCATAGATGCAGGCAACCGAGGCACTTTGTGACGCCGCAAAGATCGAGAACCGCTCCAAACCGGCCGCGTCGGCAACGGCCTCCATGTCCTCGACAAGCTTTTCCTCGGATACGCCGCCGCAATCCCGGTCGGACATGCCGGTGCCGCGCGGGTCATAGCGCACAAGGCGGCGCCCCCGGCCAAGCCGGTCCAGCCATGGCCGCCAGATCGGGCTTTCAAGGTCGCGTTCCTGATGGGTCATCCAATGCCCCGCGCGCATCAGCGGCGGCCCCTTGCCCAGCGAACTCCACGCGATCCCCGAACCATCGGCCGATGTGGCCATCCGCACGGTGACACGGTCCGTTGCGTGAAAGGGGAGTGCTTCCGTACCCACTCGTTCCACCGGCACCACCAGTTGCAGGCCGACGCGCGGGACGGTCCGGATGATTGCTTGCTTGTGGCCATCGTCGCCCACCGCAGACCGGGCCGCGCTGATTCGGGCGTCCACCGTGGCATCAGACACGATCCGGCCCTTCCAGACGATCCGGATCAGGTCATCCCTTGAAACCACCTCACCGGCGCGCTGCAACAACAGATCAAGCAATGCAAAGACTTGTGGTTCGACATGCCTTTCCGCGCCACCAGAGGTGAGCCTGTGCCTCTCGGGATCAAGCGTGCAGTCGGCGAAACGGTAAACCATGGGAAAATGATACCCGCAGTCCACCGGATCTGCCAAACAAGCGGCATCTGCCTTACGGGCGTCCCGGGCATTCATGTAATCGTTTCGTGACATTCCGGGACCGGCGCTTTAAACCGTGCTGCGTCTGCACACGGATTCGGAGCCTCCCTCTTGTCCGACCCCAAATTTCCGCCCGCACATCCTTTTGACTTCGACGCAGTCCGCGACCCGGACGACGGCGACAAGCTCAAGGAGGAATGCGGTATCTTCGGCGTCGTCGGAATATCCGACGCCGCGAACTTCGTCGCCCTCGGCCTGCACGCCCTGCAACATCGCGGGCAAGAGGCCGGTGGCATCGTCTCGCATCATCCCGAACACGGCTTCAACTCGGCCCGACGGTTCGGCTATGTGCGCGACAACTTTACCCGCGCCTCGCTGATGGATACGCTGCCCGGCAGCCTTGCCATCGGCCACGTCCGCTATTCGACCGCCGGGTCCAAGGGCCAGACCCAGATCCGCGATGTTCAGCCCTTCTTTGGCGAATTTTCGATGGGCGGGGCGGCGATTGCCCATAACGGCAACATCACCAACGCCGAGGCGCTGCGCCGCGAATTGATCGAGCGCGGCTCGATCTTTCAGTCGTCCTCGGACAGCGAATGCATCATTCATCTCATGGCGCGGTCCCTGCAACGGGACATTCCCGCCCGCATGGAGGACGCGCTGCGCCGGGTCGAAGGGGCGTTCAGCGTCGTCGCCATGACCCGGACCAAGCTGATCGGCGTGCGTGATCCGCTGGGCGTGCGCCCGCTGGTTCTGGGCCGCGTCGGCGATGGTTGGTGCCTGTCCTCCGAAACCTGCGCGCTGGACATCATCGGTGCCGAATTCGTGCGCGAGATCGCGCCAGGCGAGATGGTCGTCATCACCCCGGAAAAGGGTGTGGAATCGCATCACCCCTTCCGCCCCGCGCAACCGCGCTTTTGCATCTTTGAACATGTCTATTTTTCGCGCCCTGATTCGATCATCGGCGGACGGTCGGTCTATGAGACCCGCCGCCAGATCGGCGTGGAACTCGCGCGGGAAGCCCCGGTCGAGGCGGATCTTGTCTGTCCGGTGCCGGACAGCGGCACCCCGGCCGCCATCGGCTACGCCCATGAATCGGGGATCCCCTACGGCATGGGCATTGTGCGCAACCAATACATGGGCCGCACCTTCATCGAGCCGACAGAGCAGATCCGCAACATGGGCGTCCGGCTAAAGCTGAACGTCAACCGTGCGCTGATCAAAGGCAAACGGGTGATCCTTGTGGACGACTCTGTTGTGCGGGGCACCACCAGCCGCAAGATCAAGGAAATGATCCTTGATGCCGGCGCCGCCGAAGTTCATTTCCGCATCGCCTCGCCCCCAACGGCGTGGCCCTGTTTCTACGGCGTGGACACACCCCAGCGCGAAAAGCTGCTGGCTGCTACCATGTCCGAGGACGAGATGTGCGAACATCTGGGCGTCGACAGCCTGAAATTCATCTCGCTGGACGGGCTCTACCGCGCCGTGGGCGAGGCCGAAGGCCGCAACAGCAAGTGCCCGCAGTATTGCGACGCCTGCTTCTCGGGTGAATATCCGGTGGAACCGGCGGACATGATCCGCAAAGGCTTCCAGATGAAGGCCGCGGAGTGAACAATGCCACGGGCGCGCTACTGAACCGGCTGCGCGCCCGCCTGCCCCGCGTGGACGCACTCCATGACATGCGCCTGCCGGAACCCCAGCCTTCGCCGGTCCTGGGGGCCGATACACTGACACGTGTTCAATCCTCTCTGGACGTCGACCTGCCACTTTTGCTGGTCCGCGTCTGGCAGGACATCGCCAATGGTGGATTTGGGCCCGGGTATGGCCTTCTGGGCATCGGAGATGGTTTCGCCGATGATCAGGACGCCACAGCCGACCGCCGCTATCTCGTGTTTCGCAGGCCTGATCCCGAAACGGCCACATGGCTCTGGCCACAGGGGCTCTTGCCGATCTGTCACCATGGCTGCGGGATCTACGATTGCGTCGATACCATTCGCGACCGGATCATCATCTGGGAACCCAGCACCTGGGATGAAAGCCTGCCCATCGGCACCGCGCTCTTTGACAGCGGCCTAACGCTTTTTGACTGGTTCGATCGCTGGTCACAGGGCCAAGACGTCTTTCTGTTGCTGGACCCGGATGCGCCGGACGGCTATGCGCTCCCCCGCCTCACGCCGCTTCCTGACTGACGGCTGAGCAGCCCCCGAAAACCATATCGCCAATGGTGCAATGGTCAACGCAACGGATTGCACCTTGAACCTCCTGCGCTCCGCGACCTAACTTGCGGAAATGAAAAAAGCATTTCTCTTACTCTCTCTATTGCCCAGCCTTGCCACAGCACAGGATACGGGCCTTGACCTGCGTGTGTTCGACATCGACGTGACCCATCAGCCGCCCCCTTGGGCTGCGGGCATCTCTGATCCTGAACAGCTGCAATCCCTGACCAAAACACAGATCGTCGATGCCGCCGTGGGCGACGGCAGTGACCTTGTTGGCTATCGGATCGTGCCCGAAGGCGACAGTTTCGCCGATCCCTCGCAACGGTTCACAATTCTGGGGCAAAGCAAGCGGGCGGGAACGCCACAGGGATATGTCAACGGCGAGATCAACAAATACGCCGAGGCCTGCGCCGATGCGGCGCAACAGGAACTGATCCAAACTGCCACGCGCGCGATGGCGCTGCTGTTCTGCACCCGTCTGAACGACGCTCCGGGAAAGGGCGAGATCGTCGTGATCGACATGAACAAACTGGCGGGGTCAGACACGCTTGTGATGCAGTTCTACCACGTCTGGGGTCCCTCGTTTGACATATCCGATCAGGCCAGTTGGCCCGCCTCCGCAGAACAGGTGCAGGCGGCCATTCGTAGTCTGACAGAGCTTGCCCTGTCCCCTGCCGGGACCGTTCAAGACTGACGGCACCAAGCGTCATCGGCAATTCCGCGCCGGTGTCGCTGGCCGTTTCGGCGGCCTTTGGCGGATGTTCCGGGCCGCCTCTTTCGCCCGATGCTGCGCCGCAGTATGCGCGTCAATCGCATCAACCCCGGTGAAAGCAATGGCACAGGAAACCGCAACACCACAGGCCGTCATCTCGGCCGCAACCACCACATCGAAGGGCAGTCTGGACGGGCTGATCCTGCTGGGCACCTTTGGCACGGGCGAGACGCCGCGCGCGCTGGTCCGCACCTCGCGCGGCAAGGTCGTGACCCTGAAACCCGGAGACAAGATTGGCCGCGATCCCATCGTGGCCATCGAAGATGGCCGGTTGGCACTGGTCCAAAAGGGTGAAACCCGCTGGCTGACACAGCCTGTGGCCAACTGATCCCTGCAAAGCGGCTCCCGGCGCGGGCTTGACCCGCCGGGCAATCCGCAGCACATCACGCCCATGAACCTGCTAGATCTCGACAGCCGCTGGCGCCGCTTCAACGATCCCGACCGGGCCTGCCCCTGCTGTGGGCGGCGCTTTTCCGGTGTGTTTGACATCGGTTTTGACGCGCCCGACGACTGGCTGCACGGCGACCGCCTTGGCGAGGACGACCTTGAGGTTGGCGCCGATCGGCTTGGTCCGGAATTCTGCCGCATCGGCGGGCGCTATTTTCTGCGCGGCGTGCTGACCCTGAAGCTGCGCGGGGCCGATGAGCATTTCTCCTTTGGCCCTTGGGCCGAGGTGCCTGAAACCACCTTCCGGGCTTATCTGGCCACGATTGACGCCCCGGATCAGCCTTTTGGCCCCGCCGAGGGCATTCTTGCCAATACCCTGCCCGGTTTCAAAGAGGACATCGGCGCCGCAGTGACCCTGACCCTGCCCGACCCGGCGCAGCGTCCGCAGATGCGGGCCGAGGACGGCCCCCTTGCCCAAGCACAGGTCGACGGGATCACCTTCGACGACCTGCTGGATCTCTATGACGCCTTCGGGGATGACGTCCGCCCGCATCTTGTCGCAGACTGACCCCGCTTGACCGCGCGCCAAAACCCCGGCAAATCAGCCGCCATGACCAAGCTTGCCCTCATCACCGGAGCCTCGCGCGGCCTGGGCTTTGCCCTCGCCGAGGCGCTTGCGCCCGAGTATCACATCATCGCCGTGGCCCGCACCGTCGGCGGGCTCGAAGAGCTGGACGATCGCATTCAGGCCAAGGGCGGCAGCGCGACGCTGGCACCGATGGATGTGACCGACCGCGATGCCATGGCGCATCTTTGCCGTTCGATCCATGATCGCTGGACCCCGGAAATGCCGGAAGGGCAGCCGACGCTGGCGCTTTGGGCGCATACGGCCATCCATGCCAGCGCCCTGACACCGGCTCCGCATATCGATCCCAAGGAATGGCGCAAATCGCTGACCACCAACGTGGAGGCGATGGGACACCTGATCCCCTTCGTCGCCCCGCTTTTGGGTGAGGCCGGTCAGGCGTTGTTCTTTGACGATGCCAAGGGTGGCGAAAAGTTCTATGGCCTCTACGGCACCGGCAAGGCGGCGCAGATCGCCGTGGCTCGCAGCTGGGCCGCCGAAAGCGAACGCACCGGGCCGCGCGTCCACATCCTTGAACCGGCGCCGATGGCGACGGCCGTGCGCGCAAGGTTCCACCCTGGCGAAGACCCCAAGACGCTGGCCACGCCCGAGTCCGAGGCCAAGCGCCTGCTGGCCGCGCTGGCCTGAGGGGCGCACCGGAAAATAAAGCGACACCGCGCTGCAACTGACCTGCCCCGGCAGGACGTGGCGCGGCGCCCCGCCGCTTGCCCCACAGGTTCCCTTTGACTAGAGAAGGACAAACCACTACGGGCACAGTTCTTCATGCGCATTCTCATCACCAATGACGACGGCATCAACGCGCCGGGTCTGAAAATCCTTTCCGCCATCGCAACCGAACTGGCAGGCCCCGAAGGCGAGGTCTGGACCGTCGCCCCGGCTTTTGAACAGTCCGGTGTTGCGCATTGCATCTCGTACAGCCACCCGACGATGATCGCCCAATTGGGGGACCGCACCTTTGCCGCCGAAGGCAGCCCGGCGGATTGCGTTCTGGCCGGTCTGCACGACGTGTTGAAGGACAATGCGCCGGATCTTGTCCTGTCCGGCGTCAACCGTGGCAACAACTCGGCGGAAAACGCGCTCTATTCCGGGACGCTGGGTGGCGCGATGGAGGCCGCGCTGCAAGGCCTGCCCGCCATTGCCCTGTCGCAATACTATGGCCCCGCCAACGCGCAGGAAGCCAACCCGTTCGAGGCCTCTGCCACTCATGGGGCGGACACGATCCGCCGCATCCTTGCCGCCGATCCCGGCGACACGGGCGGCTACAAGCGGTTCTACAACGTGAACTTTCCGCCGGTTCCCGCCGCAGAGGTGAAAGGCACCGTAGCCGCACCTCAGGGCCTTCGCCGCAATACCCGTTTCACCGTCGAAGCAACTCATTCGCCTTCGGGCCGCCGGTTCCTGTGGGTCCGGGGCGGCGACCAGCGCGCCGCCACCGACGAAGGCAGCGACGCGGACATGAACCTCAAGGGCTGGATCACCGTCACCCCGATGGTGGCAGACCTGACCGATCATGCCGCGCTGGATACGCTGAAAGACGCCTTTTCATGACCTTCGACGCCGAAGCCAAGATGCAGTTCGTCTTTGCGCTCCGGTCAAAGGGCGTGACGGATAAATCCGTGCTCAACGCCATGGAAACGATAGATCGCGGCCGGTTCATCCAAGGCTATTTCACTGACCGCGCCTACGAAGACATGCCGCTGCCGATCGCCTGCGGCCAGACCATTTCGCAACCGTCGGTGGTGGGTCTGATGACGCAGGCGCTCAGGATCGGCCCGCGGGACAAGGTTCTGGAGGTGGGCACCGGCTCGGGCTATCAGGCGGCGATTCTGTCGCAACTGGCGCGCCGGGTCTATACCGTGGACCGCCATCGTCGGCTGGTCACCGCCGCACGCGCCGTCTTTGACGAGATGGAACTGAACAATATCACCGCCTTTACCGCCGATGGGTCTTTTGGTCTGCCCGATCAAGCCCCCTTTGATCGTATTATCGTGACCGCAGCCGCCGAAGACCCGCCCGGGCCCCTATTGGCGCAATTGAAGATTGGCGGTATCATGGTCGTGCCGGTGGGCCAATCCGATGCCGTGCAAAGCCTCATCCGCGTGACGCGGACGGACAGTGGATACGACTATGATGAAATGCGTCCGGTGCGTTTCGTCCCATTGGTCGAGGGGCTCGGCAAGGACTGACCGGCCGGCGCGGTGCTGGACAGGCACCGCCAACCTGTGACGCCCCGGAGACAAGGGGTGCATGTGAGGATATCGAGATGACACTTGCCTCCCGCCCCATGACGGCTCTTGCCCTTGTTGCCTTTCTGTCGGCCTGTTCCGACGGTGTAGATTTCGACCTGCGCGGAGGGATCGGCGGCAAGGTCGACACCACCGATGCCGCGCTCAAGGCGACGGCGGACCGACCGGAACCCGATGATCGCGGGATCATCTCTTACCCCAGCTACCAGGTGGCCGTGGCCCGCAGGGGCGACACATTGGCCGATGTGGCGGCGCGGATCGGCCTGCCCGCCGACGAGTTGAGCCGCTATAACGGCATCCGGCCCAGCGATGCGCTGCGTCAGGGTGAAATCGTGGCGCTGCCCCGCCGCGTGTCCGAACCCTCGCCGCTGACTGGTGCCGCGACCACCGGCCCGATCCGCCCCCCCTCCGGTGTCGATGTGACCACGCTGGCCTCGAACGCCATTGACGGTGCGCCGGACACCTCGCGCCGCGGGGCCAAGCCGCAGACCGGCGTCGAACCCGTCCGGCACAAGGTAGCGCGCGGCGAAACCGCCTTTACCATTGCACGGCTGTACAACGTTTCGCCGCGGGCACTGTCCGAATGGAATGCGCTTGATCGCGATTTCTCGATCCGGGAAGGACAGTTCCTGCTGATCCCCGCCGCCAAACCGGGCGAACCGCGCAGCGCCGATCCGGTGACCACGCCGCCGGGGTCCGGTTCCCCGACGCCTGTGCCGCCCTCTGCGGCGGCACCGCTGCCCAGCGAAACGCCCGAGCCGCGCAGCACCGATCCGGCGCCCAAGCCCGAGGAACCGGTGGCCGACATCGGTCAGAGCAAGGCTAAGGCAAAAGGCAGCATGACGATGCCGGTGTCCGGGTCGATCATCCGCGAATACAGCCCCGGCACGAACCCCGGCATCGACATCAGCGCCTCGCCCGGCACGCCCGTCGTGGCCGCCGACAGCGGCTCTGTCATCAGCGTGTCGAAAAAGACCAACGGCTCCAGCTTCATCATCGTGCGCCACGCCAATAATGTGAACACGGTCTATCTGAACGTGGCCGACATCGGCGTGAACGTGGGCGACAGCGTTTCTCGCGGTCAGCAGATCGCGCGCGTGGCTCCGGGCGAAGTCGGCTTTCTGCACTTCGAAGTGCGGCAGGGCCTCGATAGCGCGGATCCCATGTCTTACCTGCGCTGAACGAGTTTTCAGAAACGAAAAAACGCCCTGCCGATCCGGCAGGGCGTTTTGCTTTGTCGTCTATCGGGACCTTCAGCCGAGCGGTACGCCTTTGCGCCCGGCCAGATCGGTAAAGAACTGCCATGCCACACGGCCCGACCGTGCCCCGCGCGTGGCTTGCCATTCCACGGCCTCGGCCCGCAATTCCTCTTCGGCAACCTGAACGCCATAGGCATCGCAATAGCCCCGGATCATCGCCAGGTATTCATCCTGCGAACAGGGGTGGAATCCCAACCACAGGCCAAACCGGTCGGACAGCGAAACCTTCTCCTCCACCGCCTCGGAGGGGTTGATCGCGCTCGACCGTTCGTTTTCGATCATGTCGCGCGGCATCAGGTGACGCCGGTTGGACGTCGCGTAAAAGATCACGTTGTCCGGGCGGCCCTCGATGCCGCCGTCTAGCACGGCCTTGAGGCTTTTGTAGTGCTCGTCGTCGTGGCTGAACGACAGGTCATCGCAAAACAGGACGAAACGCGCCGGCGCGGCCCGCAGGACGTTCAGCAACCGCCCAACCGATCCCAGATCCTCGCGCTGTAATTCCACCAGCTTCAGGTCATGGCCTTCGGCGCAAACCGAGGCATGCACCGCCTTGACCACGCTGGATTTTCCCATGCCCCGCGCGCCCCAGAGCAGCGCGTTGTTCGCGGGCAGGCCACGCGCAAACTGGCGCGTATTTTCCAGCAGCGTATCGCGCGACCGGTCGATTCCCACCAGCAGATCCAGCGCCACCCGGTTGACCTTGGGCACCGGTTGCAACCGGTCGGGATCGACGTGCCAGACAAAGGCCTCGGCCCCGTCAAAGGACGGGGCCGGTTGCGGCGCCGGAGACATGCGCTCCAGCGCCGAGGCAATCCGGATCAGCGCGGCGTTGCGCTGCATCACGCCTGGCTTCATCGTTTCTCGCCTTCGTTCAGGTCGTCCTCGTCGAACTCGTCCATCAGGGGATCGTTCTCGGTGTCGGGCTCTTCCTCGAACCACAGCCCCTGCTCACGCAGTTCTGCTTCGCGCTTTTTCTCGACGCGGCGGACAAGGAAAATCGACACTTCGTACAGGCCATAGACCACCGTGAACAGGATCACCTGCGTCACCACGTCCGGCGGCGTGATGACCGCGGCCAGAACAAGGATACCGACGGCGGCGTATTTGCGAACGTTTGCCAGACCTTCGCCTGACACCAGCCCCGCCTTGCCCATCAGGGTCAGCAGCACAGGCAATTGAAAACACAAGCCAAACGCGATGATGAAAACCAGCGTGATCTGAAGGCTTTCGTTGACCTTACCAAGGAAGGTGATGGTCAGCCCCTTCTCGGTCTCGGGGACCGCGACGGCGGCGGTATCACCCGTCCCTTGCATGAGGTTCGCAAAGATCGAGCTGACATCGGCAAAGCCCAGCAGGAAGGTCATCGCCAGCGGCGTCACCACGAATTGGGCAAAGCTGGCGCCCAGCATGAACATGATCGGCGAGGCGATCATGAACGGCAAAAACGCCTTCTTCTCGGATTTGTACAAACCCGGCGCCACGAAACGCCACATCTGGTGTGCGATCACCGGGAAGGCCAGACCAAAGCCAAAGACCATCGAAATCCGGAAGAGCACAAACAGATATTCCTGCGGCGAGGTATACTGCAAGGTCGGCGACGGGTCTCCCAGCGTGCGCAGGGTCTGTTCGATCGGTCCCAACAGCAGTTTCAGCACATGTTCCGCGATGAAATCCCCTTGAATGGGGATGAAGAACACGCAGATGGCCGCGATAAAGGCCAGAACCGAGCGGATGAGCCGCGTGCGCAGCTCGGCCAGGTGTTCGATCAGCGGGGCAGAGCTGTCCTCGATCTCGTCATGGGCATTGTTCATGCCTTGGTGTCCCCTTCTGCGGGCGCCCCGCCTTCGTCGGCCTTCAGCGAGGCTTCAAGTTCCTCGGCCCGCCGCACGGCATCCTCGGCCTCGCGCTGCTTGCGCTCGGCGGCCTTGCGGGCGGCGTTGGCCTCGATCTTTTTGCGGGCGTCGTCGCGTTCCTTGGCCAGCTTTCCGGTCTCGCTGTCCGGATCAAAGCTGGTCATGGATTTCGCCGCGTCCTTGACGCCGTCCATGGCGCTGCCGACCGGATTGGTGGCCGTCTTGAGGGACTTGGCCACGTCGCGCACGCCGGATTCATCCGCGGCCTCGTTCATTGCGCGGCTGAATTCGCGCGCCATACCGCGCGCCTTACCCATGAAACGGCCCACGTTGCGAAAGAGCACCGGCAGGTCCTTGGGCCCCACGATGATCAGCGCAACGATGCCGATGACCAGCAGTTCGCCGAAGCCAAGATCGAACATGGCAGGTTACGCCTTGTCCTTGTCTTCTGCTGCGGGGGTGACGTCCTTGGCCTCGTCGGCCTTCTGGTCTTCCAGCTCTTGCTGGCCGTCGCTCACACCCTTTTTGAAGGCGGTGATGCCTTTGCCCACTTCGCCCATCAGCGACGAGATCTTGCCGCGGCCAAACAGCACCAGCACGACAACGGCGATCAGCAGAAGGCCGGGAAGGCCGATGTTTCCGATACCCATGATATCTCTCCTCAGGTCGGCGGTCTGCCCCCTGTCGGGGCCCGCACTTTGAATGCCACTTGGGCTATCTAATAACTCTGGAGACGCCGGAAAAGCGCCAAAGCGCCGCGAAGGGGCACTCGTTTTGTCATGTGCTTGTCAGTTGTCAGGATTTTGTCAGTATGTCCGGCAAAAAGGTGCCGGACATGAACCGCAAAGACCGACTCTACGCGCTGACCCAGCGCCTGCGCGACGGCAAGTTGCACACCGCCGAGGCCATGGCGCAGGACCTTGGGGTGTCGGTGCGCACGATCTATCGCGACATGGAGGTGCTGGCCGCCTCTGGTGTGCCGGTCGAAGGCGCGCGAGGGTATGGCTATACCGTCCAGGCGGCGATCACCCTGCCGCCGCTGAACCTGACCGAGGCGGAACTGGAATCGCTGCACTTGGCGCTGGCCGCGCTTGGGGCCTCGGAACTGCAAGAACAGGCAGAAGCGGCACGCAGCCTTGCCGCCAAGATCGAGGCCGTGCTGCCCGAAGATTCCGGCCCCGCGCCCGCCCCCTTTGGCTTTGCCACCGACAGTTTCGCCGAAGCTGCGCGTGGCTTTGTCCATATGCCGGTGATCCGCGCCGCCATCCGGGCGCGGCAAAGGCTACGGATCGAAACCGCAGGCGAACGGCACGACCTTCGTCCCTTGCATCTGGATTATTTCGGACGGGTCTGGACCTGCGTCGGCTGGGACGAAACCGCCGGGCAGTTCCTCAGCCTGCGGGTCGATCGGATCGACGGGTTGACGCCCCTGCCCGGCTTGTTCGTGGATGAACCCGGCAAGACACTCGCCGACTGGCGGCGTCAGCCCCCTGAATAGCCGGACCCGGAGAGCTGCTGACACCCCACCGCGCAGTCGAGACAAAACGACCCCGGTGCGGGAGGGGGCACCGGGGTCTTCGGGGCTGACGCGGCTGGAGAGGGACGTGGGGATAGGCCGCGCAGGGACCAGCCCGAAATCAGTATTTGTAGGTGGTGCTCCCGCCATAGCCGCCGCCGTAGCCGCCGGTATGACCAGTGTATCCGCCCGTATATCCACCGCTGTAACCGGATGCCGGGGCCTTGTAGCCACCCCCATAGGTCGGTGCCGCCGGGGCCTTGTAGCCGCCATCGTAACCGCCGTTGTAAGTGGTCTTGACGTCCTGATAGCCGCCTACGATGCAGGTCCAGGGGGCGCTTTGATCACCACCGATCTTAATGATCTCACGCGAAAGGGTGGTGAATTTCTTGTTGGTCGTGGTCGCGTAGTTCTGAACGCATTCCATCTGACCCACATAGGCGGTGTTCCAATCGGCATAACCGTAGGCGTCATGCGCCGCCGCGGTCCATGTCTGGATGGTCACGATCTTGGCCTGCTGCTGGCTGTGGCCATACCCGAGGGCGGTGATCTTGTCGCCCTGTTCCGCAGCGGCGGCGGTGGCGGTCAGCGCAAGGGCGGTCAGGGCAATCTTTGCAATGGTTTTCATAGGTCTGTTCCTTTGAAGAAATATTCTGGTCAACGCGATTTATCTGCACCGGATCGGGGGGCGTGCCGCCCCTTGGCCCGAACCTTGAAACTATGACGCAAGATAGGCAGCAATCCTTGGTTCGCGCAGGTGTGGAAATCCTCCGTCCACCGTCAAACCCATGGGAATGCGAGATAAAAACATGCACGCGCTGCCAAGACCACATGAAAACGCCCCGCTTCCGATCAGGAAACGGGGCGCAGATCGCCTTGGCTGACAGAAGGATCAGGCCGACGCTTGATAGATCTTGTCGATGTTCGCACCCAGGGCCGCGTTGAACTCGGCGTCGGACATCTGTTTGGTCAGGCCCTCGGCCAGCGCACGGCTGAACGAGGCGATCATCTTGGGCTGACGGGACAGACGCTCGCAGGCCTCATCGGTGGAATAGCCGCCCGACAGCGCGACAACACGGATCACGCGCGGATGGTCCGCCAGATCGTCATAAAGACCGTCCTCGGTCGGGATGGTCAGCTTGAGCATCACGTTCTGATCGTCGGCCAGCTGATCCAGATGGGCAAGGATCTCGGTCTTGAGGATGGCTTCGGCCTCTGCCTTGGTGGCCGAGTTGATGTCCACCTCGGGTTCGAGGATCGGCACAAGCCCCGCCGCGACCACGGTTTTGCCCAGTTCGAACTGCTGCGCCACGACCGCCTTGATGCCGGTTTCGTTGGCTTCGTGGATCACCGAACGTTCCTTGGTGCCGAAGATGCCGAATTCAGCCGCTTCCTTCAGCATTTCCTCGACGCCCGGGATCGGTTTGAGCAATTGGACGCCATCCGCCTTGTCCATCAGCCCCTTGTCGATCTTGAGGAACGGCACGATGCCGCGGTCTTCCCACAGGGCTTGGGCGGTGGGTTTGCCATCCACAACGCCACGCATGGTGCGTTCAAAGAGAATCGCTCCGATCACCTTGGCATTGGTAAACTCCGGCGCGGTGATGATGCGCGACCGCATTTCGTGAATTTCACCGAACATGGCGTCTTCGCCATCGTACATGTCCTCGGTGACACCGTAGAGACGCAGCGCCTTGGGCGTCGAGCCCCCGGACTGGTCCAATGCGGCGATGAAGCCCGCACCGGTGCGCATCTGCTCGGCTTGTTTGGCAAAAGTGGCGGCGTCCTGTCCCATGGAACCCTCGTATTCTGAGATGAAAGGCATTTGCCGCTTCGATACCGCAGGGCGCAGGCCCGGTATAGTGGGCGCGAAAGTGGTTAGCGCTAACTGTGACGCCGAGACGGTTTTCCGCCGACCAGATGCCCTAGCGCCGGTCAACCCGCAGCCAAATCCCGTCGCGCGACCGCACGGTCAGATGTGCCTCCGGCACGGGCACCCTGCCCGCCACAGGTGCCACGCGCAGATCCCGCAGGATCAGCGACAACAGCAGCACACCTTCGACCATGGCGAACCCGGCCCCGGTACAGACACGTGGCCCGGCCGAAAACGGAATGAACGCCTCGCGCGCGCAGGCCTTGCCGTTTTCGGTTTGCCAGCGTCCGGGATCAAAACCGTCCGGATTGTCCCACAAGGATTCGTGGCGTTGCAGGTGCCAGGGGCTCAGCACCATCTGCGACCCCGTCGGTATGTCCCGGTCGCGGAATCGTTCGGGACAGGTGGTCTGGCGCACCATCATGGGCACCGGAGGATACAGGCGCAGCGCCTCGCGAAAGACATCGCGGCTGATGCGCAGCTTTGCGACATCCGCGAAATCGCAGGTCGTCAATGCCTGCGCCTCCGCTGCCAGCCGATCCTGCCAATCGGGGTGCGTTGCCAGCAGGTACAAGGCCCAGCCAAGCGCCGAGGCGCTGGTTTCATGGCCCGCAAGGAAAAAGATTGCCACCTGGTCGACCATTTCATCCACGGAAAAGGTCTCGCCGGTTTCGGGGTCGCGGGTGGTCATGATCTTGGTGGCCAGATCATCGGGCGCCGTGCCCTTGGAAATGGCCACAAGGCGATCTTCGGTCAGGCGGGCAATCAGCCGACGGATGCGTCGGGCCGCTGTCTTGGTGTCGCGGCGAAAGAACCGTGGCACCCAACGCGGAACAGGCACAAAGGCTGCAAGATTCAGGATCGGCTGCGTTCTCTGATACGCTCGAAACTCGTGAAAGACTTTCTGCGCAATGTCATCTTCGATGGGGATCGAAAACAAGGTGCGAAAAATCACATCCGCGGCGGCGTGACTGGCGATTTCCTCGATCTCGACCTGCTGACCGGCCCGCGCCGACAATCGGGCCAAAGCCGCCTGCGCCGCCTCCCACATGGCAGGATAGGTCTCGCGCAAGCGCCCTCCCTCAAAGGCCGGATCGATGATGCGGCGCTGGCGTTGCCACTGTGTGCCATTGGTCAGAAAAACCGAATTGCCCAGCAAGGGGCGCAGTCCCTCGCCAATCCTGTCGGATTTTGGGAACGCCATCGGACGATCCTTGAGCACGGTTTTGACCAGATCTGGCTGGTTCAGCAGGTAGGAGCGGAAAAAGGGTGTGCGAAATTCGGCCATTTTGGCCCGGTACAGCCGCGCCGGTTGCGCCGACAGAATATCCTGCCGGAACAATTTGACATAGCGCCACAGCGAAACCCGATCCGGCCGCGCCGCCGGTTTTGGCGGGATCATGCGGCGATGCTCGTGAACTTGGACACGGGGATGTCGATGCGGCTGGCCGAAGGCGGCCGACCGGCATAGCGCGCCGCCAGCGACAGCGGCCCGGCGGTGATCTGGAAATAATCATAGTCCAGCGGCCGGTCGAACGCGCAAAGATACTGGAAATGCAGGCGAAAGAACTTCCACCGCAGTTCCTTCCACCGTTCCGGGCTAAGCGAGCGTGTGAACTGTGCCGAAAAGACCAGCGGCCAGCGCTTGTCCTCTGGCGCGACGCCGGACACGCTGACCGGATCGCACAGCGCAAAAGCACAGCCATCCCCCGGCGCGGTCACATCAACCCAGGTCAGATCCTCTTGGGCACTGAGATAGCGCAGATCCGCCCGCAAGCGGTGCGCATCGCGCAGAAAAGACACCATCGGCACGACTTGACCAAGGCTGAGAAACGCCAGCCGGGGACCGTTCGCAGGCACTCGCCCGTCCCGCACCAGATCCGCGAGGATCGAAACCGACAGATGCGCGCCGGAGGAATGCCCGACAACCAAAACCTCGTCCACTTCGTCACAAAGGGCCTCGGCGATGATGTCGCCAAATTCCGCCATGCGCTGTTCCAGTTCGGGCGGATTGGCGCCACGGTACCGCGCCGAATAGGCGTAGTCGTGCATCAGGTAATAGGCAAAAAGCTTGCCGTCCTTCTTTTTGAACCAACGCAGCAGGCCAATGGCCAGAGCCGCCCCCGCGACCAGACCAAGCCCCGTCGCCGCAAGCCCAAGCCACGGCGACAAGAGCGAAATCAACGCATAGCCCGCCCAACCTGCAAACACCGCAATCACCAGTTGCAGCAACAGCATTCCAATGGGGTAAAGCGCGGCGATCACCGGCCCCTTGCGCAGCCGCATCAACCGGAACAAGGCCCCGGTCGCGATGTATTCCCAAGCCGTGCGCACAAGTTGCCCGTAGGTTGCCGGGATCGAATTCGACATGCTGTCCCGCACGATGTCCGACCAGACCAGCACCTCGACATCCGCCGAAACGGTTTGCCCGCCAGTGTCGCTTTCGACGTGCCAACCATACAGGCCGCCCTTGCGCTTGGGCTTCAGCCCGATCTGATATCCCGAAATCCCGGCCTGCGCGGCCCCCTCCTTGCGGTACAATTCGCGATAGCGCCGAGGGTGAATCGGATCATAACCGGGAATGTAAAAGACCCGGCGTTTGTGGACGTCCTGTGATGTATCGGTTTGGCCAATACCCATTGCGCGACCTCATTGTTGCGCCAATGGTAACGCGGCTTTTCGGCAAGAGTAAGGCGGCGCGTCAGCCCAGGGTGGCCAGCGCCGGGAAGGTTTCCAAAAGCCAGAAGGACAGCGAGGAAAACCCGCCCGTCAGCATCAGCAGGCCAATGGTCCACAGCAACAGGCCCATGGCCCGTTCGATCTGTTCCATATGCCGTTTGATCCAGCCCATCACGCCGCCAAGACGCGGCAGGAAAGCAGCGACCAACAAAAAGGGCACACCCAATCCCAGCGCATAGACCGCCAACAGCACCGTGCCCCGCGCCACCGACGCCTCGGATGCCGCAAGGCTGAGGATCGCGCCCAATTGCGGGCCAATGCAGGGCGTCCAGCCAAAGGCGAAGGCAAGCCCGAGGATATAGGCCCCAAAGGCCGATCCGCCCCTGTCGCCTGCATCCAGCCGCGCCTCGCGATCCAGAAAACCGATCCGGTACACCCCAACGAAATGCGCGCCAAAGATCATCACGACAACGCCCGCGGCGGTATTGAACCACCCCTGGTATTGCAGGAAGGTCGCCCCCACCGCCGAGGCGGCAAAGCCCATCAGCAAGAAAACCGTCGACAGGCCCAGCACAAAGAACAGGGCCGGCAGCAAGGCCCGGTTCGCCCCGCCGCTGTCGCGGTCGCCAAGGTCGGACAGGGACACCCCGCTCATGTAGGCCAGATAGGGCGGCACCACCGGCAGCACGCAGGGGCTGAGGAAGGAAATGACACCGGCCAGAAGCGCCACGAACATGGCAGGCAGGAGCGACGCGTCTATGATCTCGATTCCAAACATGAAACCGACATAGGCGAAAGCGCGTGCCGCGTCACGCCGCCTGACTGTCACATCCTCGTGGCCTCGGCGGCATCTTTCCTTCGGGCGGTCAACGGGCTAGATGCGGATGCATGACCCATGACCTCGATGCGCTCGGGCTGCTTTGCCCGCTTCCGGTTCTGAAGGCCCGCAAACGCCTGCGCGACCTTGCGCCGGGCGATCTGTTGATCCTGCACACCGACGATCCCGCCGCCGTGGTGGACGTACCGCATTTCTGCGCCGAGGCCGGCCATGTGCTCGAAAACCATGTCGAAAGCGGCAAGGCAATCACCTGGACGATCCGCAAAGGTTGATGCCCCAGACCCGCCCCGGTGGCCCGGGGGGACCGGGGCACATAATTGGCACGCGGCAGCAGAGATCACGGCAGGACGGTTGAAAGCATCAGGCTGCCCAGCCTGTCGATGGCATCGTGATGCGCGCAAAGGTTCACCGGGAAATGCGCCCCCTGCCAATGATCCTGACGGGACAGGCGCTGCAATAGGGTCGCGGCAAAGCGCTCGCCTTTACCGGCACCGCCCCTCCCTGTTTCAAAAGGACCAAGGTCAAAGCGTTGACATGCAGCCCGACGGGATCCCTTGTCCACGTCGCTGTCCGCGCCCCCTTTTGCGAACCGCGAAAACGCGACCGGGGTGGCTCGGTTTGCGACACCAACCTGAAAGACGGTTAAAATCGCAGGCTCAAGTCACCGGGATTTCAACGCAAAAAGGCCCCGCCAAAGCGGGGCCTTTTATCCGTTATCTACGCGCCTAGCGGCCCAGCGACCACCAGCCGCGACGCTTGGGCTTGTCATCCGCCTCGGTCTCGGCAGCTTCGGCTACCGGTTCCGGCGCAACATCCGCTGTCGGCTCGGCCGCGGTCACTTCGACCGCTTCGGCAGGGTCTTCTGCGGTTTCTTCGGCGGTGGTTTCTTCCGGCTGGACAGAGGTTTCAGTGATCGGGGTTCCGACCACGGCCGCGATCACGTCGGACGCCTTGCGGCGGGTCCGGGCGCGCTTGGGCTTGTCCTCGGTCTCTTCGGTCACATCGGCGGGGGCTGCTTCCGGTTCGGGCGTGGCCACTTCGGGCGCCTTGACCTCGGACGTGACAACCTCTGCCGGGGCAGCCTCGGCCACCGGTTCCTCGGCGGCGGGCGCTTCGGCGGCTTCGCCGGTCACAGCGACCTCGGGCGTTGCGGCCTCAGCCACCTCTGCCTCGGGCTTTGCAGCCTCGGCTTCGGCAGTTTCTGCCACAGCCTCTGTCTCGGTCGACTTGCTGCGCGAGCGGCGCGACCGCGAGCGGCTGCGCTTGGGCTTCGGCGCTTCCTCGGCCTCTGCCTCTGCGGCGTCAGCTTCGGTAGGCTCTGCCGGTTTTACCGCATCGTCCTGATCCTTCGCCGGGGCGGCATCGGCCTCGTTATCCGCTCCATCGCCGGTTTCGTCACCGGACTCGACACCATTGGACTCGCTGCCCTCCTTCGACTTGGACTTGCGGCGGCGACGGCGGCGGCGCTTCTTAGGCTTGCCTTCCTCGCCACTGTCATCCGAAGTTCCCGGGGTCGCGACCTCGGCAACCTGAACCTCTTCTTCCTCAACCTCGGTTTCGGTCTCGGCGTCCTCGTCCACCTGATCCATCAACGATGTGTCGACAGAAACCACCGGTGCGGTCGCCTCGGGCACGACCCGGGTCGCGGTTTTGAACTTCTCCATCGAGAAGTCAGGCGCAACAAGATGCGGGTCGCCTTCGATGCGGACGGACATGCCATAGCGCGCCTCGATCATGGCCACGTGTTCGCGCTTTTGGTTCATCAGGTAGTTGGCAATGCCGATGGGGCATTTCACCAGCACCTCGCGCGACCGGCGGCGCACACCTTCTTCCTCGATCTGGCGCAGGATCTGCAGTGCCATGTTGTCGTCCGAACGGATCAGGCCGGTGCCGTGGCAGGCCGCGCAGGGCTGGGTCGTTGCCTCGATCATGCCGGGGCGCAGACGCTGGCGCGACATTTCCAACAGGCCAAAGCCCGAGATCCGGCCAACCTGAATACGCGCCCTGTCGGTTTTCAGCTTGTCCTTCAGCTTCTTCTCGACGGCGGCGTTGTTCTTGCGCTCATCCATGTCGATGAAGTCGATGACGATCAGCCCGGCAAGGTCGCGCAGACGCAACTGGCGCGCCACTTCTTCGGCGGCTTCAAGGTTGGTCTTTAGCGCGGTCTCCTCGATCGAGCCTTCCTTGGTGGCACGGCCCGAGTTCACGTCAATGGCAACCAGCGCCTCGGTCACGCCGATTACAATGTAACCGCCGGATTTGAGCTGAACCGTCGGGTTGAACATCCCGCCAAGATAGCTTTCCACCTGATAGCGCGCGAACAGCGGCATCGGATCGGTGTAATGCTTCACGTTTTTGGCGTGGGACGGCATGATCATCTTCATGAAGTCCTTGGCCACACGGTAGCCACGGTCGCCTTCGACCAGAACTTCGTCGATCTCACGGCTGTACAGATCGCGGATCGACCGTTTGATCAGGTCGCCTTCTTCGTAGATCTTGGCCGGCGCGATGGATTTCAGGGTCAGTTCGCGGATCTGCTCCCACAGGCGCTGAAGGTATTCATAGTCGCGCTTGATCTCGGTCTTGGTGCGCTTGGCACCCGCGGTGCGGATGATCAGCCCCGCGCCCTTGGGGACGTCGATGGACTGCGCAATTTCCTTGAGCTTGGACCGGTCGGTCGCATTGGTGATCTTGCGGCTGATGCCACCGCCACGCGCGGTGTTCGGCATCAGGACACAATAGCGCCCCGCGAGCGACAGATAGGTGGTCAGCGCGGCCCCCTTGTTGCCACGCTCTTCCTTGACCACCTGCACCAGCATGATCTGGCGGACCTTGATGACTTCCTGGATCTTGTAGCGGCGCGGACGCGGCTTGCGGGCCGGGCGGATGTCTTCCTCGGTGTCGTCGTCTGCGACGGATTCAATCGAGGCGTCACGCGCGGCGGCGTCTTCCTTGCCGTCGTCTTCATCCTCGTCCTCGGCGTCCTCGGCATCGTCTTCCGCTTCGGCGGTGTCGGCCTCCTCCTCGGGGGCTTCCTCAGCCTCGACCGTGTCGGTCACTTCGGCTGCGGCAGGTTCCGCAACGGGCGTTTCGACAACTTCGGCAGCCGCCTCTTCGACGACCTCGACCGCCTCAGGTTCGGTGGCTTCCGGTGTTGCGGCTTCCGGTGTCGCAGTTTCCGCGATCTCGGCTTCCGGGTCTTCGGTCTTGGCCTCATCGACCTGTTCCGGAGCCTCAGGCTCCGCCGCATCTGCGGAGGCCGGTTCCTGCGTCACAACCTCGGCTTCGTCCTTGGTGCCTTCGGCAATGGGACGCGGCGGGATGGTGTCGCCGTCGTCTTCGTCCGAAGGGGCCTCGGCTTCGGGGCTTTCGGCCGCTTGACCTGCATCTTCGGACTGCGGTTCGGCGCTGGCCATGGGTTCCAGCGGCGACAGGCCTTCGGGAGCCGGAGCCTCTTGTGTCGCGGCAATGCTGTCCTCTGCCGGGGCTTCCTCGGCCACAGGCTTTGTCGGGGCGACTTCGACCGGTGCGGGCTCTTCGGCGGGCACGGCATCGGGGGCCGGCACCTCGGCCGGGGCGGCTTCGACGGTTTCGGCCACCGGTTCCGGCAGTTCGGCGGGCGCCTCTGCGGGCTGCGCCTCGGGCTCAACCGGCTCTTCGACCGGGGTCTCGTGCACGGTTGCCATGGGCGACAGGCCCTCGCCCGGTTCGCCGGACTCGAGGTCATCGCTCAGGTCGATGGTTTCCATGCCGCTGGGAACGCGCGGCTTGGAATCAGGGGTGGTTTCAGGCGACGCCTCGGGCGCGGCCTCTGCCTGCACCGGCTGTTCTGCCTTCTCGGTCTTGTCCGAGGATTTCGACGAACGTTTGCGCGACCGCGACCGCGATTTCTTGGGTTTCTCTTCCTCTTCAGCGGCGGCGCGCGCAGCGGCCTCTTCTTCCTCCATCAGCGCCTGACGGTCTGCGACGGGGATCTGGTAGTAATCCGGGTGAATTTCCGAAAAAGCCAGGAAACCGTGGCGGTTGCCGCCGTAATCGACAAAAGCCGCCTGAAGCGAGGGTTCGACCCGCGTGACCTTGGCTAGATAGATGTTTCCGGCGAGCTGCCGCTTGTTTTCAGACTCAAAGTCGAATTCTTCAACCTTGTTTCCGTCCACCACCACGACGCGGGTCTCTTCCGCGTGGGTGGCGTCGATGAGCATTTTCTTTGCCATATTATCCGTTTGCACACCCAAAGCTCCGCCGGGCCCGGTGGACCCGCAGAGGTTGAGGCATGTCTTGTCTGGGCGAGATGGTGCGCGATGGCATGGCGGGAAACCGGTGTCCCTGCCTCATGCCTCATGTCTGTCGCGCGCTTCATCGCGGTTCTTCTCCGACGCGCATCTCCGGCAGTTGGCCGGGACGGCGCCCATTCGTTGCGCCCGTCGCTTTTGGCGGTCCGGGCAGGGACTTTGGCCTTTCGGCCCGATCGGTCTGGCCGGGTCCAGTGTGTCAGGGTCCACGGTCAGCGAAACTTTCGGCGCGGCACAATCTGCTCGCAGCCTGACCGCTAACATAAGACCAGCCACAAGGGAATGACAATAGCCCAATGCGACAGCACGCCGCCGGAACCGGCTTTCAGGCCTTTTCGAGGGCTGTTCGCAGGGTACGGGCAAGCTCTTCGGGCTTGCAGGGCTTTTGAACGAACAGGAAATCGGGGCCTTTGCCGTCACTTTCGGGGCGCAAGGCATATCCCGACATCAGAACAACAGGTTTGCGCGGGAACCGGTCAACCACACGTTCGGCAAGCTCCTGGCCGGAAACACCTCCGGGCATGAACACATCCGACAAGAGTACGTCGAACTCCAACCCGTTCTCGATCAGGTCCCATGCCTTGCGACCGGTGGGAGCGGTCAGAACCTCATAGCCCAGCCCGGCCAGCACGCCCTGCATGACCTCCATCAGGTCCGGTTCATCCTCGACCAGCAACACGCGTTCCGCGCTGCCGCGCAGGGTGGCCCCCTTGGACGCCGAAGGTTCCGGTGCGTTTTCGGACAGGCCGCGCGGCAAGGTCAGACGCACTGTGGTCCCCTGCCCCGGGATCGAATAGATGCGCAGGTCGCCGTTGGACTGCTGCACGAAACCGTAAACCATGGCGAGCCCAAGCCCGGTGCCGCCCCGCGCCCGGCGCGTTGTAAAGAACGGATCCACCGCACGGCGGCGCACTTCGTCGGACATACCTTTGCCATCGTCGCTGATGGCGATTTCAACGCGGCGTTGGTGCGCCGGGACACGGGCATCCTTGCCGCTGCCCTCTTGCCCGTTGGCAAAGCCGATTTCATCGCCGTTGACCCCGCGTGCGGTGACGGTAATCGACCCTTCCTCGCCCTTTTCGCGGATTGCATCGCGGGCATTCAGGACCAGGTTCAACAGGGCGTTTTCCAGTTGCCCCGGATCCGCATGCACCATCAGGTCCGGGTCATCACAATCAAGTCGCAGCGTGACTTCGCCGCTGAGTGCAGGACGGGCCAACACCTCGATGTCCTTGAAGACCTCGCGCACGGGCCGGGATTGTTCCCGCCCCGGTTGACGTCGCGCAAAGGACAACAAGCGATCCGTCAGGCTCTGCCCGCTCCAGATGGCGGATTTCGACCGTTCCAGCAGGCCCGAAGCCGTGTCCGAGATCTCTTCTTGCTGGGCCAGTTCGATCGAAAACAGAAGAGTAGCCAGCAAGTTATTGAAATCATGCGCAATCCCGCCAGACAACTGACCCAGAGCATCCAAACGGCTATCGCGTTCGATCACCTGCCTGTTCCGCTCTTCCAGCGTCACGTCCTGTATGAACAGCAAGGCCGTGAGGCGGGCATTGGGCAAATCCACGCGCGCGCTGCCGATCTTGACGTAACGGTCCGGTTCCTGCCCTACGTTGATCCGCAGGCGACGCACCTGTTCTTCGGTCCCGTCGGGCGAAAGCGCGATTTCCACCGGGTCGATGTCATGCGGCGTATCCCCTTCGCTTTCGTCGCGCGGGCGCAATTCCGCATGGGCCGGCCAGCGAAAGGGGACCTCTTGTTGGCCAAGACGCAACAACCTGCGCGCGGTGGGGTTGATCAGGACGATTTCGCCGCTCTGATCGAACCCGATCAAGCCACCGGTCAACGAGGCAAAGACCGCGTCAAGCTGCGCCTGCCGGTCCACGGTGGACCGGAACTCGCGCCGGGCGGCGAATGCGAACCAGATCACCAGCGCCAGAGGGAACAACAAGGCCAGCGCGGTCATCAGGACATAGTCCCGTTGCAGCGCGTCGACTCGGCTGTTCAGCGTTTGGGTCGCCACTCTCAGCGCCTCTTGCAGGGCGTCGACCGCCGGGCCGTCGTCATAGCGCACCGACTCGTCGACTTCGACGACGGACAAACCGTCCGCATGGCCCTGCCGGACCTGTTCGATCCGCGCACCGTAATCACGCGCCGAGGCGCGGACCGGATCAAGCGTCAGCCGCAGGCCGTGTTCGGCCGTCAGCGTCTCCATCCGGTCAAGGATATCAAGCGCCCGCAGCGACTCACGCTCGGCTTCGTCGCAATAATCAGGTTCCGCCGCGCCACGCAGCACGCAGTTCTTGAAATCATGGATCATCCCGTCGAATCCGATAGTCGACATCAGGTCCTGCGACAGGATCGACAGACGCAATTCCGTGTTCCGCAGGCGGGAGGAATCCGTGAAACCTTTGTAGAAACCGGCGCTGGACACCAAAATGGTCAAGACCGCTGCGGCGGTGCCCAGTGTCAGTAGCTTGCTCGACTTCGGCCTGTACGGCATTCGAGGGGTCACCAAAAACGAACGTCGGAAAAATCCATTGCCAACATTCGACACCTGCGCGGGGCTCAGGTCAAGGCGCGTGAACCCTCATTTCTAAATTACTCCATGGCGCGCAAGCGTTTGATCAACGACGAGGTATCCCAGCGTCCGCCGCCCATTTTCTGCACATCCTTGTAGAACTGGTCCACAAGGGCAGTCACCGGCAAGGACGCCCCGTTTTCGTTGGCGGTGCGCAGGCAGATGTCCAGATCCTTGCGCATCCAGTCCACGGCGAACCCGTGTTCGAACTCATCCGCGATCATGGTCTTGTAGCGGTTCACCATCTGCCACGATCCCGCTGCGCCGCCGCCGATCACATCAACCACGGTGGCACCGTCCAGACCGGCCTTTTCGGCGAAATGCAGCCCTTCGGAGAGGCCTTGCACCAGCCCGGCAATACAGATCTGGTTGACCATCTTGCACAATTGGCCCGCGCCGCTTTCGCCCAACCGTTTGCAAAGCTTGGCATAGGCCTGCATCACCGGTTCGGCCGCGTCATAGCGGGCCTGCTCGCCGCCGCACATGATCACAAGCTGGCCGTTTTCCGCGCCGGCCTGTCCGCCCGATACCGGCGCATCGACAAAGCCAAGGCCCCGCTCGGTGGCCACGGCGGACAATTCCAGCGTCACCTGCTGCGATACCGTCGTGTGATCGACAAAGGTTGCGCCTTTGGACATGCCGGCAAAGGCACCATCCTCTCCAAGGCAGACACCACGCAGATCGTCGTCATTCCCCACGCAGGCCATGACGAAATCGGCCCCCTGAGCCGCCTCGCGCGGCGTGGCCGCGGCAAAACCGCCATGTTCGGCGACCCACTTCTCGGCCTTGGCGGCGGTGCGGTTAAAAACCGTGACCTCGTGCCCGGCCTTGGCCATGTGGCCTGCCATCGGATAGCCCATCACGCCCAGACCCAGAAATGCAACTTTCGCCATGTCTTTCTCCTCCGTCGGTCCAGCCCGCCTGCCCTTGGCAAGCCCGGGCTGGCAAGTTAATCCCGGTGCGATCTGACCTAACCCAAATGGACGGAGAGCGAAATGGCGGTTGTGTTCCGATGGCTGTTGCGGCTGGCCAGCCTGTCCGTCGCCCTGATCGTCATCGGGGTCTTGCTGGTTTACTACCTCGGGTCGCGGTCCTTGCCCGACTACGAAAAGACGCTGGCGGTTGCGGGAATCACCGCCGACATTGAAATCGTCCGCGACAACTCGGCTGTGCCGCATATCATGGCACTGTCCGATCGCGATGCCTTCTTTGGTCTGGGCTATGTCCACGCGCAGGACCGGCTGTGGCAACTGATGATGCTGCGGCGCACGGCACAGGGCCGCCTGTCGGAACTTTTCGGTCGCCGGACCCTGCGCACGGATACGTTGTTGCGACGGCTGGACATTTATTCCGCCGCCAAGGCATCGGTCGAACATCAGGACGCACGCACGCTGGACGCGCTCGAGGCCTATGCCGCCGGGATCAACGCCCGCATCGCCGAGATCAACAGCCAGAGCCTTGGGCGCGGCGCGCCAGAATTCTTTCTCTTCGACGCCGAGATCGCGCCTTGGCAACCGGCGGATTCGATTGCGATCATCAAGCTGATGGCGCTGCAACTCTCCGGTCAGATCGGCGAAGAAGTGCTGAGGGCGCGCACCTCGCTGCTGCTGGGCGATGAAAAGCGCCTGTCGGACATCCTTCCGGACATGCCCGGGAATGGCATTGCCGCCCTGCCCCGCGTCGCGGCGTTGCCTGCGGGCGCAGGCACCCGGCAGGCTGGCCTGTCCCCTGAGGGCGGCGATGATTTCTGGCCGGTACCGCGCCGCGGTTTTGCCGGGGCCTCGAATGTCTGGGCCGCCGCGCCAGAGCGCTCGGCCTCGGGCGGGACGCTTCTGGCCAATGACCCGCACCTTGGCTTTACCGCTCCGTCGGTCTGGTATCTGGCCCGGCTGCAACTGGGGACTGGCGGCGTCATTGGCGCCTCGATCCCCGGCATTCCCACGCTGATGGTGGGGCGTTCGGAACATATCGCATGGGGCATCACATCCTCCTATCTTGATGATCAGGATCTGTACTTCGAGGAATTGAACCCCGACGCGCGCGGCGAATACCGCACACCGGACGGTTTCAAGGCTTTTGAACAGCGGCAGTCGATCATCCGCATCAAGGACGAAGCCCCCGTCACGCTGACCTTGCTATGGACCGACAACGGCCCGATCCTGCCCGCCTCGCAGTTCGATCTGGACAAAATCACTCCGCCGGGGCACCTCGTTTCGCTGGCCTGGACCGCGCTCAGCCACGAGGACACCTCGGCTTCGGCCGCCATCGGTCTGATGATGTCGCGCTCTGTCGAGGAAGCGATGGAGTCTTCGCGGCTTTACGTTGCGCCGTCCCAGAACCTGACGGTGATCGATCGCGATACCGTCGCGCTCAAGCTGGTGGGCGCAATGCCCCGCCGCGACCCCGCGAACGAAGGGCTGGGCCGCGTCCCGTCGCGCGGATGGATCAAAACCAACCGCTGGCAGGGTGTCTATCCCTTCTCTGCCAACCCCGAGTTCCTTGCCCCTGAAGGCGGCATCGTCGGCAATACCAACAACAAGCTGATCGACCGCCCCTTTCCCGAGCACGTCAGCTTTGACTGGGGTGACAGCCAGCGGATCCAGCGGTGGCAAAACATGATGCAGGGCCGCAAGGTCCACACCCGCGACAGTTTCATCGAGGCACAGCTGGACACGGTTTCGCCTGCCGCGCGGACCCTTTTGCCGCTGATCGGGCGGGACCTGTGGTTCACTTCGCAGGCCGCGCCCGAAGGTACGCCGGAACGCCGCCGCCAGCGCGCGCTGGATCTGCTGGCCGACTGGAACGGCGAGATGAACGAACATCTGCCCGAACCGCTGCTGTACGCTGCCTGGTTGCGGGCGCTTCAGTCGCGGCTGATCCGCGACGATCTTGGCCCACTTGCCGAAGAGTTCACGCAGGTGGAACCGCTGTTCATCGAACGGGTGTTTCGCGATGTGAACGGTGCCAGCGCATGGTGCGACGTGATCCGTTCCGCTGCTGTAGAAAGCTGCACCGATATTGCGCGGATGGCGCTGGACGATGCGCTGATCTGGATCGAAGAACATTCCGGCTCGGCGTTGGAGGCGCTGCGTTGGGGCGATGAACACACCGCAACACACAAGCATCCTGTTCTGGGTGATATTCCGATCCTGCGCTATTTCGTGAACATCCGGCAGACCACCTCGGGCGGGGATCATACCCTGCAACGTGGACTGACCAAGGGCGAAGGCCCCGATCCTTTTGCCAATGTTCATGGCGCAGGCTATCGCGGCGTTTATGATTTTGCCGATCCGGACAGCTCTGTCTTTGTTTCGGCCACCGGTCAGTCGGGCCACCCGCTGTCGCGCCATTACGACGATCTGGGTCAGCTTTGGCGGCGCGGCGAATATATCCCCATGTCGCTGGACGTGGGACTTGCGCGGGCGGCCTCGGTCGGAATTACACGGTTGATCAAACCGTGAGCGAACCCCGGGCCGAGGCCGCGCTGCGCGCGCTCTGGCCCGGCTGGGCGGGCAGTTTCGTGCCGCTGCGGCAAGGTCCGGATACCTGGGTCTATCGTCTGTCCGGCGGTCCCGTCCCTGCCGTGGTCAAGGTCTGGGCCGAAGGCGATGAAGAAAAATCGGAACGTCAGGCCCTAAGGCAGGCCGAGGTCGCCGCCAGACTGGCAGGTCCGTTCCGTGCCTCTGGCGTTTTATGGTTCGAGGCGGGCGTGATGGTCATGGAGGACGTCTGTGGCCCGGATTTTCGCCGACGGATGGAAACCGACACGGCAGAGGAGGTTCTGCGCGATGCGGGCCACTGGTTGGCAGCGTTTCACGGACTGACCCTGCGACGGCGCACGTTCTGGCCCAAGGGGCAGGTCAACTGGCTGTCCCGCATTTCGGCCGAAGTGAATGGCGGCACCCGCACACCGCCCCGGCCTGCGGGATTCGTCAAGGCTGCGCAAACCGTTGCCTCCATGCGGGCCAAGGTGCGCGGCCTGCCCGCCACCCGCGCCGTGACACATCGCGACCTGACCCTGTCGAACCTCGTGCATGGCCCCGGGAACAACACTTGGGGCATCGACTTTGAGAACGCCAAGGAAGACGAGCCCCTGCGCGATGTCTTTTCGCTGGCGCTGGATGCGCTCTGCGAAACCGGGAAGACCGCCCCGCTTGCTGCCCTGCGCCAAGGGTATGGGGATGAGGTGACCGCACCGGCGGTCCGGCTTTTCCTGCAACGCTGCTTTGCGCTGGGTGTCTGGGCCAACACGCCGCCGGACCCGACCGCGCATCAGGCACAGCGCTGGACCTGCGCCCGGCAAATTCTGGACAGTTCCGATCCGCTGATCTGAGCCGCCCGTCCGGGGCTATGTGGCTGTGTCGTAGACCACCAGATCAAACCCCTCGTCCGCAGTGGGCTGCACGAAATGGCTGGAGAACTGGTAAAACTGTTCTTCGGTCACGGAAAACGGATGCGTGCCTGCCGCATTTCGCGCCCGCAGCCGCATCAGGCATGTTTCGTCCGAGGGAACAAGAACATGCATCTGATGCGCCGCCTCTGTGCCCTCCAGCAGACCCTTCATCCAGCGGCGCTGCTCGACCGTGTTCGCCGCAAAATCCAGCACGACCGAAAGACCCGCATTCAAAAGTTCACGCACATGTGGCCCGATGGCGCTGCGCAGCTTGGCCGTACAGTGCAGATAGTCCCTTGGCGTCGCCAATTCTTCGGCAAACAGTTTGTGCAGCCAATCGTCCTCGACGATCAGTACCACCCGGTCCGCCGTGGCCAGGCGCGCGGCAAGCGTCGACTTCCCCGCAGCAATCTTGCCGCACACCATGTGCAGCGTCGGCGTCGGTTCCCCCATCATGCGTCCTTTTGGCTAAGTACCGGCCCTTGGAAACGGTGGCACGCCGCGCTGTCAGCCCATGGACTCGAACTGGGCACGATCACGTGCCGACCACAGAACCCGCAGGTGAAACCCGTCCTCGTCCTGCCGTTCGTCCTCGACCAGCCCCTTTTCAAAGAGCCACGCCCGGCGACGCCCGTCCGAAAAGGTCAGCACAAGGTTTTCCTGCACCCGTTCGGCCGACAGGGCCTCGGTCACGGCTTCGAGAAAGGTATCCAAACCTTCGCCAGTCAACGCCGAGACAACAAAAACCGAAGGATCACGCGCCGCACGGGCGCGCACGGCATCCAGATCGTCCGGCTCAAGCTGATCCAGCTTGTTCCACAGTTCGATCTGGGCGATTTCCTCACCTACGCCCAGGCTTTCAAGGATGCCACGCACGTCTTCGGCCTGTTCCTCGCTCTCGGGGTGCGAGATGTCGCGCACATGTACGACCACATCGGCGGCCAGCACCTCTTCGAGCGTGGCGCGAAAGGCGGCGACCAGTTCCGTCGGCAGATCGCTGATGAATCCCACCGTGTCCGACAGGATCACATCCGCGCCCGTGGGCAGGCGCACCGCCCGCATGGTCGGGTCCAGCGTGGCAAAAAGCATGTCTTTTGCCATGACCTCGGCCCCGGTCAGCCGGTTGAACAGCGTCGATTTGCCCGCGTTGGTGTAGCCCACCAAGGCAACGATCGGGTACGGCACCTTGGCGCGTGCCTTGCGGTGCAGCTCGCGCGTCTTGACCACTTTGTCCAACTGCCGGCGCAGACGCACCAGCTGTTCGTCGATGGCGCGGCGGTCGGCCTCGATCTGGGTTTCGCCGGGACCGCCGACAAACCCCAATCCGCCCCGCTGGCGTTCAAGGTGGGTCCAGGCGCGCACCAGCCGGGTACGCTGGTACGACAGATGCGCCATCTCGACCTGCAAGACACCTTCGCGTGTCGCGGCGCGGTCGGAAAAGATTTCGAGGATCAGACCGGTCCGATCCAGCAGTTTGACCTTCCATTCGCGTTCAAGGTTGCGCTGCTGGACTGGCGTCACCGGCCCGTCGATCAGGACAAGCTCGATCTCTTCGTCATGAAGCCGGTTGCGCAATTCCTCGATCTTGCCAGACCCGAACAGCGCACCGGGATGCGGGCGCGGCAAAGGCACAACTTCGGCGCCAGCGACCTCAAGCCCCGGCAGCGCACGCGCAAGCGAGACAGCCTCGTCCAAGGCCATCCGCGCATCACGCCGGTCCTGATCGCTTTTGATGTCGGGATGCAGGACCCAGGCGCGGGTCACAGGCGTAGCGTGTTCCTTCACGCGTCCCCTTCGCCGTCATACAGATTGATCGGCTGGCTGGGCATAATGGTCGAAATTGCGTGCTTGTAGACAAGCTGCGACTGGCCGTCACGGCGCAGAAGAACGCAGAAATTGTCGAACCAGGTGATGACGCCCTGCAACTTGACCCCGTTGATCAGGAATACGGTAACCGGGACCTTGGTTTTGCGGACGTGGTTCAGAAATGCGTCCTGCAGGTTCTGTCTATCAGAAGCCATTGAATTGCCTTTATTCTTGCCGTGCCCGCGCGCCGGGCTACCCTCGTTTGCGCGAGTATGATATGCCAACGCAGGAGTTTCCAGCCGAAAAAGCGCGATTTGGCAAGGCCAATCGTGCCTTAGTGTTTGTGGGCCACTACTCGCGCCAGACATCCGGGCTGATCATCACGATGATCGCCAAGAGTTCCAGCCGTCCCAGCACCATTGCCCCGCAAAGGATCAATCGCGCATCCCAGCCCATCGCAGTCAGGTCGATGGGCGCGGCAGAGGCTGCTCCGATCAGCGGGCCGGTGTTTGAAAGCGTGGCAATGGTCAGCACGATCGCCCGTTCAAAGTCCACACCGTAAAGGCCAAGGATCAGGGTCAGCGCGGCCAATGCCAGCGCAAAAAACATGAAGAAAACCCAAGCGATAAAGGCCCCTTCGCGCCGGATTCGCCGCCCCATCGGACCAGCCCGGCCAACAGAGCTGGGATGGACCAGCCGCTCGATTTCACGCTTGCCGTTCAGATACAGCGCGTAAACCCGCAACAGCTTGACCCCTCCGGCTGTGGTCGCCACCCCGCCGCCAATCAGCGCAAGTCCCACCAGAATGATTCCCGGCGTCGGCAGCCCCGACCAGTCTTGCGCGGTATCCCAGTCACCGCTGACGAATCCCGTGGTGGTGAGAAAAGACGCCGCCGTGAACAGCCCGCCCCAAAGCGCGCGCAGGCCCGCAACCCAGTTCTGTTCCTCGCCCACGTCAAAGGCCGCCACCCAGTGACGCATGAACAGCGCCAGCGGCACCGCGACGACGATGATCAGGCCCAGCCGGAATTCCGGGTCATAGACCAGCCCGCGTTCCTGGCGGGTGTCGGTGGAAAAGGTCAGTCGCGACAGCGCAAAGACCAGAAAACAGAACAGGATCATTTCACCCGCCAGCCCGCTGGGCGCGGCGCCCGGATCCGGCAGGGGGCTGATCCCCGAGGTCGACATGACCGACATCGCGTGGCTCAGCGCCACCAGCGGAGGATCACCTGCCACCAGCAACATCACCGCAAGCGCGATGGTCAGGCCCGTGTAGATCGGAAACAGCACCTCTGTGCTGCGCATCAGCCGTTGCGCAGGGCTGGTCGGTCCGGTGTTCAAGGCGCCCTGCCCGAAGGATTGCCCCGGTTCGCCGCTCGCTGTCACTTCGAACCCGCCAAGCGCCAGCGGCGCAAGGATGGCCGAGGCCGCGATCCACATCACCAGACCGCCCATCCAGCCAACCTGCGCCCGCCACAGATGCTCTGGGCCCGACAGGCGCGCGGCGTCAAACAGTGTCGCGCCTGTTGTGGTGAAACTGGACACCATCTCGAAATAGGCATTGCTGAACCCGGTGGTCCGAACGGCTTCGTGGAAAGGCACCGCAAAAACCAGCGGCATAAAGACCACGCCCGCCGCCAGCGCCACCAACTGTCGCAAGGCGCTTTCGTTATGTTGACGATTGCCAAGCGCCAGCGCCACCAGCGTCGTCAGGATCAGCCCCAGAATGGCACCGTAGAAAAAGCTGCGCGCGTCGTGAAACTCCTCGATTGCATAGGCAAAACCCGCAGGCAGCAGCATCGAGACAGAGCCAAGCCCCGTCAGCAAGAGGAACAGCGGCAGCCGCGCAATCGCCTTCATCGGCAGCCCCCCAAGGCCGGGGCGGCGATGCGGCAAGGCAGCACAGCGTCCATCACAGGCGGACCGCGCCTAGAAGAAATCGATCGAGACCTGCAACAGGCGCTCGACCTCGGGCACGTCGCCCGCAAGGGAAAAGATGACGATCTGGTCGCCTTCCTCGATCCGCAGGGCACCGGTGGGTTTCACCACCTTGTCGCCCTTGCGCACGGCTCCCACCAGCACCCCCTCGGGGAAATCGACCTCGCGGATCATGTTCCCGGCAATCGGTGAGGTCGACAGGACCTCGGCCTCGATCACCTCGGCTTCGGCGTCACCGATGGAATAGACTTGGCTGACACGGCCATGGCGGATGTGCCGCAGGATCGAACTGACCGTGGTCGAGCGCGGGTTGATATAGGCATCAATGCCCAACGGCTCCATCAAGGGCACCAACGTCGGGTCGTTGATCAGCGCGATCACCATGGGGCATCCTGCGGCCTTGGCCCGGACCGCGGCCAGCATGTTGACCTTGTCGTCGTCGGTCACACAAAGCGCGGCATCCGCGCGTGCCACCCCGGCCTCGACCATCAGGGCTGCGTCAAGACCGTCGCCATGCAGGACAATGGTGCGTTCCAGCTCTTCGGCGGCGCGTTCGGCGTTCTTGCGGTTGCGCTCGATCATCTTGGCGCGGACACGGGTCTTGCCGGTTTCCAGCGCGCGCGCAACCGATAGGCCGACATTGCCGCCGCCGACGATGACCACACGCTCTTGCTTGTGATGCGCCTTGCCAAAAATTTCCATGGTTCTCTGCACGTCGTCGGCATGCACCATGACGTAACAGCTGTCGCCTTCGAACAACTGGTCTCCGGATTCGGGGGCGAATAGCTGTCCTTCCCGGCGGACCCCCACCACGACGGACCGCAGGGTCGAGAACAGATCCGTCAGTTGTCGCAACGGCGTGTTCACGATGGGACAGTCTTCGTCGATGGTCAGCCCCATCAGCTGAACCCGGCCATCAAGAAATGACTCGGTGTCAAAGGCCGCGGGTGCCGCAAGGCGCTGAAGCGCCGCCTCGGCCACTTCCCGCTCGGGGCTGATGACCACGTCGATCGGCATGTGATCGCGCCGGTACAGATCGGAATAGATCGCGGTCAGATAGCTTTCGGCCCGCAGCCGGGCGATTTTGCGCGGCACGGCAAAGACCGAATGCGCCACCTGACAGGTGACCATGTTGACCTCGTCCGAATATGTCGCGGCAATGACCATATCGGCATCGCGCGCTCCCGCCTTTTCCAGCACATCAGGATAAGAGGCGAACCCCGCGATCCCCTGTACGTCCAGCGTATCGGTGGCCCGGCGCACAAGATCAGGGTTGTTGTCCACAACCGTTACGTCGTTGCGCTCCCCGGCGAGGTGACGGGCAATCTGCCAGCCAACCTGACCTGCCCCGCAAATGATGACCTTCATGCGCCCTGCGCTCCGATCCTGCACCGCGTCCCGGCTTCAGCCTCACTGCCTCGCATGCAGGCGCGCCGCCGTCAATGGCCCGCGGCCCCAAGCCGTTGCGCCCTGCGGCTTCCCGGGGCGGCCACCCTGGCCGGCGGCGCGCATGCGGGTTGGCGGGCGGGCGCATGTTGCGGCGCAGCCGCAACCAGTCCCGTCCCGACAGCCTGTCCGAAATCGACGGCCGACAGGACAGACACTACGGCCCGCCGCGCCGCGCCCGACGCGCGCGTTTCATGGCAAAAACCTCGGCTCGCGGCACCCAGCGGTATTTCGGATCAGTCGCCACCGGGCCAAACCACAACTGCCCCTGCCCCAGTCGCCACGGGTCAAGCACCAGCCCCTTATCCATCGCGGCCCCCTTGGCCGAGACGATCACCGTCGAATGTTCAATCCGCAGGTTGTCGGCATTGGCAATGGCACGATGCAGGGACAGGCTTTGCAACCCTTCCTTTTTCAACCGCGCCTCAAGGTCATCGGCCCAGTGTTTGCACAGACCCCGGGGTTTGCGGCCGGTGTTGACCTGGATGTTATGGATCAGCGGCGGATCCACCGCCCCCCATTCCCGCGCCCAGACCAGCGGATCGCGGACAGAAACACGCGCGACAAAGGCCGCCTCCTGCGGGTTCACGCCCGGGCCCAGGGCCAGTACCGCCCGTTCGACCGCCGCGATCTTGCCGGTCAGCGCGTCGGCGCCGGGCGTTTCGGCAAAGCCCGGACCAGTGGCCACCTCCGCCGAAGGCGCCGCACAGCCCGCCAGGGCCGCCGCGGCTCCAAGGCTCAACATGGCCCGTCGCGTCAGGGACATGCCCGCGCCCTCAGGAAGCTTCGGTAAAGGGTTCGTCCAGCCGCGCCACCCGCGCACCCGACTTGGCCGAGGTCACAACCCCAAGCGACTTGAGCTTGCGGTGCAGGGCCGAACGTTCCATCCCCACAAAAGACGCCGTCCGCGAGATATTGCCCCCGAACCGGTTGATTTGCGTCAGCAGGTATTCCCGCTCGAATGCCTCACGCGCCTCGCGCAGCGGCAGAGTCGCAAGCGTGCCCGACAGGACAACACGCCCGTCCGCGTCTTCGCCCGGAGCGGTTTCCTGAGGGAGTTCGCGTGCTTCGATCGGGCCGGTGCCATCGCCAAGGATCAGCACCCGTTCCACGAGGTTCTTCAACTGGCGCACGTTGCCGGGCCAGGTCATCGTCTGCATCAGCGCCACGGCCTCTTCGGTCAGTTCCCGGATCGGAAGCCCTTGCGACTGGTTGTATTGCCCGATGAAGTGGCCTGCCAGAACCGGAATATCCTCGCGTCGCTCAGCCAGCGACGGCACCGCGATCGGGACCACGTTCAGACGGTGGTATAGCTCCTCGCGGAACCGCCCGGCGGCGATTTCCTCTTGCAGGTCGCGGTTGGTCGAGGAAATCACCCGCAGATCCACCCGCACCTTGTCATTGCCACCCACGCGGGTGAATTGCTGATCGACCAGCACGCGCAGGATCTTGGACTGTGTGCCCGAAGGCATGTCTGCCACTTCGTCGAAATAGATCACACCGCCATGCGCCTGTTCCAGCAGCCCCGGCTCGACCCCGCGCTTGGCGGTTTCGCGGCCAAAAAGCATGGCCTCCATCATTTCGGGTTCCACCCCGGCGCAGTTGACCGTGACGAAAGGCGATTTGGCGCGGCCCGATTGCGCGTGGATATAACGCGCCGCGACCTCCTTGCCGCATCCCGCCGGACCTGTCAGCATCACGCGACCGTTCGATTTCGTCACTTTTTCCAGCTGGCTCAGCAAGGCGCGGAAGGCCGCGCTTTCGCCGATCATCTCGGCGGATTTCACCTCGCCCCGCTTCAGTTGCAGGTTTTCGCGCCGCAGCAGAGAGGTTTCCATCGCGCGCCGGATCACCACCAGAAGCTGGTCGATGTTGAACGGCTTTTCGATAAAGTCATAGGCCCCCTGCTTGATGGCGGCCACGGCGATTTCGATATTGCCGTGGCCGGAAATGATGACCACGGGAATGTCGGGGTTGTCGCGCTTGACGGTCTTGAGAATGTCGATCCCGTCCATCTTGCTGTCCTTCAGCCAGATGTCGAGGATCAGCAGCGCGGGCGGTTCGGCGTTGATTTCGGCCATCGCCTCTTGGCTGTTTCCGGCCAGACGGGTGGCAAAGCCCTCGTCCTCAAGGATGTCGCCGATCAATTCCCGGATATCGCGCTCGTCGTCGACGATCAGAATGTCGCTCATTTCCTCTGCCCTCTCATTCCTTGGTACTCAAACACTTTCCAATGCGGTCGGCGGAACAGCCTCGGCCGCGGGGTTCAGCGGCAGCCGGATAACTGCCATGGCGCCGCGATGGGCACCTTCGGAGAAGGCGGGCGCATCCTCCAGCGCCAGCGTTCCACCGTGTTCCTCGATGATCTTCTTGACGATCGGCAGGCCAAGGCCGGTGCCTTCGTCGCGGGTGGTCACATAGGGTTCGAACAGCCGCGCCCGGTCTTCGGGCAGGCCGATGCCATTGTCCATGATGCGGATTTCGGCGCGGCCATCTTCGGCCACCTCCGCCGAAACGCGCACCTCGGGGTGGTAATCCTCGGGCGTGCCCTTGTCGTGCAGGCTCTGGATCGCCTCGCCCGCGTTCTTGATGAGATTCAAGAAAGCCTGCCCGCCGATCATGCCCGCATCCAGATCCGCCCACATGGGCGTGTCGGGAATGTCGATGTGAAACCGGATGCCCGGCTGCCCCGTTTCCTGCAAAAGCGCAGCCTCGCGCAACAGCGCACCCACGTCCTCGGGTTTGCGATCCGGTTCCGGCATCCGGGCAAAGCGCGAAAATTCGTCGACAATCCGTTTCAGCGTTTCCGTCTGGCGCACGATCCGTCCGGTCAGGTCGGTGACCCGTTCGACGTCGCGCCCCTCCAGCTTGGTCGCGAAACTGCGCTGGATGCGTTCCGCCGACAGTTTGATCGGGGTCAGCGGGTTTTTGATTTCATGCGCGATGCGGCGGGCCACATCGCCCCATGCCGCCATCCGCTGGGCGCTGACAAGGTTGGTCACATCGTCAAAGGCCACAACATACCCCTCAAGCGAACGATCGTCGCGGCGGCGCGTGGAAAGGCGCACCAGCAGGTGTTCCAGACGGCCTTCGCGGCTGACCTTGACCTCTTCCTGCGCGGTTTCCAGCGTTTCGGTCCGCAACCGGTCAAACAGCGCGCCAAACTCTGGCACGGCCACACCCAAAGGCACGGCGCGATGCGTTTCATGCCATCCCAACAACCGCTCTGCCGAGCGGTTGACGAAGGTCACCTTTCCTTCGGCATCCAGACCGACCACGCCCGAAGTCACCGAAGACAGAACAGAGTCGAACAAGCGCTGGCGGCGTTCGATCTGGCGGGTGTTTTCCAACAGCGTTTCGCGCTGTGCCTTCAGCTGGCGGGTCATCTGGTTGAAATAGCGCCCGAGCATGGAAATCTCGTCGTCGCCCTCTTCTTCCTGAACCTGCACGTCCAGATCGCCTGAACCGACACGCTGCGCCGCCCCGGTCAGACGCCCCACCGGGCGGCTGAGCCGTTCGGCGAACCAAAGGCCCGCCCAGGTGGCCGCAAGGATCAGCAACAGCGCAAAGCCAAGATAGAGCAGCGCAAAGTCAAAAAGCCGCCGCCCCCGTTCGCTTTCCTGTTGTTGATAAAAGCGTGCGGTTTCCTGCGTTTCGTCCAGCAGGTTCAGGATCTGACCGTCAACTTCGCGACTGATATAGAGATACCGGTCGGCAAAGGCCTCCAGCGGCAGCAGCGCGCGGAATTCGTTGTTGTCCCAATCCGGGATCAGCGTGACGCCCTCGGCGTCGGCGCGCAGGAAATCGGTCTGACCGGGCTTTTCGAAATCAAACAGGTAGGAACGTTCGCCGCGGGCGCGGATCTCTCCGGCGCTGTCGATCACAAAGGCCTCGCGCAGCCCTCGCTGGATCTGCGCTTGCCCCTGGCTGAGCACCTGCCGCAGTTCGCCGTCGTCCATGACAAAGTTGCGGCGGCGGTTGGCATCAAGAAAACCCGCAAGCGCGCGCGCATCCTGAATCAGCCCGGCGCGGCTTTCGGCCTCATAGGCTTCGGCGGCGGACAGCGATGCGCCCACCACGTTCTGCACCCGGCTCGAGAACCATGTCTCCAGCCCGATGTTGATCGTCAGAACCGCGAAAACCGCCACCGTGACCGTCGGCAAAAGCGCCATCAGCGCAAAGGCCGCGGTCAGCCGCAGGTGCAGGCGGGATCCCGCCGATTGCGCCCGACGATCCGCCACCATGCGCGCCACACGCGCCAAGAGCAGCGCCGCCAGCAGCAGGACATAGACCAGATCCGCCAGCAGAACCAACCGCAGGCTAAGCGCCCCTGCCCCCTGATCCAGCGGCCCCAGCACCATGAAGGTGGCAAAGGCCAGCGCAGGCCCCAGCGCCACCAGCAACAATGCGATGATATTCTGAAAAAGCCTTGTCCGACGCAGGCGTGAGAATGTCTCCCACGTCGGGAACCTGAACATGGTGCGTGCCCGTGTGGCCACAGCCTAACCTCGCCAATGTGCCGGTTCTGGGAAACCAGAGCCCGGCGACCGCCATATTTTGTGGCCTTCTCACCACGCCGAGGCGGCGGGGCCACACATATGTGGCCCTTTTACATCAACTTGCGGCGGCGTGTCACGCGAATATCCAGATCGGTGATCTTCTTGCGCAGGGTATTGCGGTTGATGCCAAGAAGGTCGGCGCATTTGGCCTGATTGCCACCGGTCGCTTCCAGCGCGATCTCGATCAGCGGGGCTTCGACCTCGCGCAGGATGCGTCCGTACAGGCCCGGCGGCGGCAACATCGCCCCATGGAGATCGAAATAGCGCCGCAAATGGCGGCCGACGCTTTCGCCCAACTTGTCGCTGTCGCCACCGCGCAGAACCGGACCGGTTTCGGGCTGGTTGCCCAGTACCGCTTCGACCTCGGCGCGGGTGATCTCTTCGGCCCGGCTGGTCAGCGACAGGCGGCGCACCGCGTTTTCCAACTGGCGAACGTTGCCCGGCCACGAATAAACGCGGAACAGTTCCGCGGCCCCTTCGGACAGCCAACGTTTCGGCGCTCCTTCCCGCTCGGCCCGGTTGAGGAAATGTTCGGCAAGCAGCGGAATATCCTCGACCCGTTCGCGCAGGGATGGCACCGCGATGGCCGCCCCGTCGAGACGATAGAACAGGTCCTGCCGCACTTTTCCGCCCTCGATCAGCGACTGCGGATCATGCTGCGACGAGGCAAGAAAGCGTGGCACGTGATCGCCCGGCACATCCATCATGCGCACGATCCGTGCCTGCAACTCATCAGGAATGTCGGCGATTTCGTCGATCAGCAGCGTGCCGCCCTTGACCCGCGCCAGAACCCGCGCGGGGCCGTCCAGATCAGAGAGGTCCGCACCGGTCACCGTGATGAACGGCAGCGTCCGCCGGTCCGAAAAATCGTGCAACGCACGGGCAATCAGCGATTTTCCGGTGCCACTCTCGCCGGTGATGAGGACCGGCAGATCGGTGTTCATCACGCGGGCCACCAGCCTGTACAGCCCCTGCATCGCAGGCGTCTTGCCCACCAGCGGCAGTTCGTCCGGCTCATCTGCGCCAACCACCGGTTCTTCGCGTTTGGGCGTCCGGTTGCGGTTTTCCAGCGCCCGCGCGGTCCGCTTCATCAGGTCCGGCAGGTCAAAGGGCTTGGGCAGGTAATCATAGGCTTCGGCCTCGGCGGCCTGAATCGCGGTCATGATCGTGTTCTGCGCCGAAATCACGATCACCGGCAGCCCGGGACGGTCCTCGGAAATCTTGGGCAGCATCTCAAGCCCGTTGCCATCGGGCATGACCACATCGGAAATCACCACGTCGCCCTTGCCTTCGCTGACCCAGCGCATCAGCGTCGTAAGGCTGGAGGTGGCATGCACCTTGCAGCCCGCCCGCGTCAAAGCCTGCGTCAGAACCGTGCGGATCGTGCGGTCGTCATCGGCGACCAGTACTGTGCCATCCATTTAGCTGCTCTCCTTTGGTGCCGCGGGCGCCCGCGGCAGCGAAATGCGAAAAACCGTCTTGCCCGGGACGCTGTCGACAGAAATCCACCCGTCATGGTCCGAGATGATCTTGCTGACCAGCGCCAGTCCAAGCCCGGTGCCGTTCTCCTTGCCAGACACAAAGGGATCAAAGATGTCGCCCTTGATGTCCGGCGGCAGGCCCGGGCCGTCGTCGATGATCTCGACCTGCAAAGGCAGGGTCTGGCCGCTGCCATCGGCGCGGCGCAGGCGAAAGCTGTGCTCGTAGAAGGTATGCAGGCGGATCGTGCCGCCCTCCTTGCCATCGGCCGCCTCGGAGGCGTTCTTGATCAGGTTCAGCACCACCTGCAACAACTGGTCGGGGTCTCCCAGCGCCATCGGAAGCGAGGGGTCGTAATCCTCGACGATCTTCATGTGCGCGCCAAAGCCCAGCAGCGAAGACCGCCGCGCCCGGTCCAGCACATCGTGAATATTGACCTCGCGCACCTCGGGGGCCGACAGGTTGCCGAATTGCTCGACCTGTTCCAGCAGTTTTACGATGCGCCGGGTCTCGGCCACGATAAGATCCGTGAATTCAAGGTCTTCCGGACCAAGGCTCATGCTGAGAAGCTGCGCCGCACCGGTGATGCCCGCCAGCGGGTTCTTGATCTCATGGGCCAGCATCTCGGCCATGCCGATGGCCGATTTCGCCGCCGATTTGACCGAATGGCTTTGCGTCATGCGTCCCGCCAGTTCGCGCGGCGAAATCAACATGACCATCCAGCCCGGCTTGCCCGACAGCGGCGCGATTTGCAGGTTGCAGACCAGCGGCGGGCGCGATCCGGTGCCCACGTCAACATCATTGACGAACAACGGCGTACCCTGCGCCCGGGCGCGGGCAAAACTTTCCTCTAGCGGTGCGTCCACCGCCAGACGATCCCAGATCGGTTGCTCTACCAGCCATTTGGCCGAGTTGTTCATGAACCCCTCGGCCGCCGGGTTGAGGTCTCCGATGCGGTCATGTTCGTCGATCAGGATTGCCGGAACCGGCAGCGACGACCAGATATTGAGATCCCCGTCCCCCATCACGCTGCCTCCGCCGGGGTCAACAGCGCCTCGGGCAACAGGTTCAGAACGGCGCCGGTATCGCGCTCGGTCAACAGGCGTTTGCGCAAGGCTGCCGGGGTCCCGGCCTCGTCCATGTACCATCCCAGATGTTTGCGGGCGACGCGGTTGCCGAGAGTCTTGCCATAGAACGCCAGCATGGCGTCGTAATGGCCCGAGACCATGTCGACCAGATCGGTGCCTTGCGGCACGACCGGCGCCGGTGCGCCATAAAGGGCATGCGCCACCTGAGCCAGCCGCCAGGGCGCGCCCTGCGCGCCGCGCCCAATCATCACACCATCTGCGCCAGAGCGCGCCAGCGCCTGTCGCGCGGTGGCGGGGCTGACGACATCTCCATTCGCGATTACAGGTACTTGCACCGCGTTCTTCACCTCCGATATGGCCGCCCAATCGGCCGACCCCTTGTAAAACTGACAGCGCGTGCGACCGTGAATGACGATCATTCGCACACCCGCCGCCTCGGCCCGCCGGGCGATTTCCGCGGCGTTCAGACAGTCGTTGTCCCACCCCAGACGGGTCTTCAGCGTCACCGGCAGATCCACCGCGGCGACGACCGCCTCGATCAGGCGCAGCGCGTGGTCGGGCACTTGCATCAGCGCCGACCCGGACCATCCTCCGGTCACTTTCTTGGCCGGACACCCCATATTGATGTCGATCACCCGCGCGCCCATGTCCGCGACCATGCGCGCGGCTTCGGCCATCGGCCCGGCCTCGCGTCCCGCAATCTGGACCGAGGTGTTTTCGATCTGCGCGCCCAATTCCGCCTTTTCCCGTGTTCCGGGGCGTTCGGTCAGGAACTCGCCGCTGGCAATCATCTCGGACACCACCAGCCCGGCACCGAACCGCGAAACCAGCGTTCGGAACGGCAGATCGGTGATTCCCGCCAGTGGCGCCAGCAAGACCGGTTCCGTGATCTGCCGATCTCCTAGATCAAAACCCAAATGCCCAGTCCTTGTGCGATGGCGTTCAACTCTTTTGTTCAAGTCAGATTTATGAGGAACCAGTGTTTTCTTCAATCTGAGAGGCCCATTTCTAGGGCGACGCAGATCGTCGCGCCTAATTTTTAGGCACTTTCCCCGCGTGATTGCGCCGCCTCGCCGCTGCGCCTATGACAAACCGGCAAAAGACGGAAAAGCCATGCAGACTGGGATCATCATCGTGGCCGCCGGACGCGGCACGCGGGCGGGCGGCGGTCAGCCGAAACAATGGCGCGAGATTGCCGGAAAACCGGTGGCGCGCTGGACGTTGGAGGCTTTTGCCGGATTCGGCCCGTTGGTCATGGTGATTCACCCAGATGATCGCGACATTGCCACCACCGTGACCAAGGGGCTGGAGGTTCAACTGGTGGCAGGCGGCGCGGAACGCTCTGCCTCTGTTCGCGCCGGGCTGGAAGCTTTGGAGCCGCGCGCCCCGCAAAAGGTGCTGATCCACGATGTCGCCCGCCCCTGCATCGCCCCCCGGGTGATCAGATCGGTGATCGACGCACTGGACCATCATCCCGGCGCGGCCCCTGCGCTGGCCGTGACGGACGCGCTTTGGACCGGCGACGATGACCTGGTCAGCGGCACCCGCGACCGCGCAGGCCTGTACCGCGCGCAAACCCCGCAAGGGTTTGACTACGCAGGCATCCTTGCGGCGCATCGCGCTCATCCTGGCGGTGCGGCGGATGATGTGGCGGTGGCTCGGGCGGCGGGCATGGATGTGGCCATCGTCCCCGGCGACGAAGCCAATCTGAAGATTACCGGCCCGGAGGATTTCCTCAGGGCCGCCAAACAGTTGCGAGGACAAATGGACATTCGACTGGGCAACGGATTTGACGTGCATGCCTTTGAGCAAGGCGATCACGTGATCCTCTGCGGCGTAAAGATCCCGCATACACATAAACTCAAAGGCCATTCCGACGCCGACGTTGGCATGCACGCGGTCACTGACGCATTATACGGCGCAATGGCAGAGGGCGACATTGGCCGCCACTTCCCGCCTTCAGATCCGCAATGGAAAGGCGCCGCGAGCGAGATCTTTCTGCGCCATGCGGTCGATCTGGCCCGGTCGCGCGGCTTTGACATTGGCAATATCGACCTCACCCTGATCTGCGAACGGCCCAAAGTTGGTCCGCACGCGGCCGAAATGACCGCCAGAATGGCCGAGATCATGACGCTGGACCCGTCCCGCGTATCGATCAAGGCCACAACTTCAGAAAGGCTGGGCTTTACCGGCCGCGAAGAAGGGATCGCCGCGCTGGCCACCGCGACTCTGGTGGCGGCATGAGGTGGTTCGCGGCACTGGGCGGCGCAGGTTTTCTGCGACCGGCCCCCGGCACCTGGGGATCGCTGGCGGCGCTGCCGCTGGCCTATGGTGTCCACCTTGTTGGTGGTTTTTGGTTGCTTCTGGCGCTGACGCTTGTCGCCTTTGCCCTTGGTTGGTGGGCCGTAGACCGGCTGACCGCGCAGGGCCATGGCGAAGATCCCTCCTGGGTTGTCATCGACGAGCTTGTGGGCCAATGGATCGCAATCTTTCCCGTCAGTTACGGTGCGATGCTCATGTCCGTCGAACTTTGGCGGCTATGGCCCGGATGGCTGGCGGGGTTCCTCTTGTTCCGCCTCTTCGACATCTGGAAACCCTGGCTGGTGGGCCGGGCCGACCGCATGGGCACGCCTTTGGGGGTCATGCTGGATGATGTGGTCGCCGGGGTCTTTGCCGCCGTCGTTTCCATCCTGCTGGCCGGTCTTTCTCATGGAGTATTGATGTGAGCCTTGCCGAGCAAATCCTGGAGGCGGCCATGAACAGGCGGCTGCACATCACCTGTGCCGAAAGCTGTACAGGCGGCAAGGTTGCCGCGGCGCTTACCGATGTGGCCGGATCGTCCAATATTTTCGAACGCGGCTTTGTCACCTATTCCAACACCGCCAAGACCGAAATGTTGGGCGTGTCCCCCGCGACGCTGGACGCGCATGGTGCGGTGTCCGAGGAAGTTGTGCGCGAGATGGCGCAGGGCGCGCTGTCGGGAGCGGGCGCCGATATTGCCGTCGCCATCAGCGGCATCGCCGGCCCCGGCGGGTCAGAGTTCAAACCCGAAGGCCGCGTGTGTTACGGCCTTGCCACCCCGCGAGGGGTGACAAGCGAGACCATCGAACACGGTGCGCTTGGCCGTGCAGCGGTTCGCGCTGCCGCAACCGAACATGCGCTGTCGATGATCCTTGCGGCGTTGAAATAACGGGCTGCCGCAGTGACTGACAGGCCGTCCTTGACCCAAATGTGACTAATTTTTAGGCAAATCATCAAGCGGCGCACAGCCCGTTCGGTCAGCGATACTTGAAACCCCACGCATATTGGCGGTTTCCGAACCGCCCAAAACCCGCGCAACGCCAAATTTTTAAGCACATATTTTGTGCAGTTTGCAAAAGGCCGGGTTTTTACGCGCCTCAAAACATGCCTGCTGTTTTTATCCGCAGTCGAATCCGTCTTTGTGCCCGCCAATCAACGGAGGGACATGGGATATGAACGGAGCGGACACCGCCTGGATCATCGTAGCCACAGCACTTGTGCTGTTCATGACGCTGCCGGGGCTGGCGCTGTTTTACGGCGGCCTTGTGCGGGCACGGAACGTGCTCAGCGTCTTTATGCATTGTTATGCCATCGCCTGCCTGATGAGCGTGCTCTGGTTCGCCTTGGGCTATTCCATCGCCTTTGGTGAGGGCAACGCCCTGTGGGGCGGTCTGGGCAAGGCGTTTCTGAACGGCATCGACGCCGACACGCTGGCGGGCACCCTGCCCGAAGTGCTGTTCTTTGCCTTCCAGATGACCTTTGCCATCATCACCCCGGCGCTGATCGTGGGCGCCTACGTAGAACGCGTGGGCTTTGGCTTTGTGCTGGTGTTTTCGGGCCTGTGGATGTTGCTGTGTTACGCGCCGGTGACGCATTGGGTCTGGGGCGGCGGCCTGCTGGCCGGAGATACCCCGCTGTTCGGTGAGGCGGTCAAGGATTTTGCCGGTGGCATCGTGGTGCATGAAACCGCTGGCCTTGCGGCGCTGCTGATCGCGGTTTTCCTTGGTCCGCGCCGCACCACCACCCATCCCCCGCATAACCCCGGCTACGTGATGATCGGCGCGGCGATGCTTTGGGTCGGCTGGTTCGGCTTCAACGGCGGCTCGCAACTGGCGGCGGACGGTGGCGCGGCCATGGCGCTGACCGTGACACACCTGAGCGCGGCAGCGGCCTCGCTGACCTGGGCGCTGTGGGAAAAGGTGAAGTTCGGCAAAGCCTCGATGGTGGGCATGGTGACGGGCACGATCGCGGGCCTCGCCTCGATCACCCCGGCCTCTGGCTTTGTCGGTCCGGTGCAGGCGCTGATCATCGGCGCGGTGGCTGGCATCCTTTGTCAGGAAGCCGTCAACCTGATCCGCAACAAGCTAAAGATCGACGACACACTGGACGTCTTTGCCGTCCACGGAGTTGGCGGGATCTTTGGCACCATCATGATCGCGGTCTTTGGCCTTGGGTCTTGGGCGGCGCAACTGGGATCGCTGGTGGTTGTCGGTGTTTTCACCACAGTCGTGACCGTGGTTCTGATCTTCGTGGTCAAGGCGGTGTTCCCGCTGCGGGTCGACGAAGAGACCGAGGTCAACGGGCTGGACATCAGCGTGCATGGCGAACGGGCCTACGATCACGCAAGCTGATCCGCCACAAACAGACAAGCCGCAACGGACGGGCCCTTCGGGGCCCGTTTTTCTTTGCGTCCGTCACGAACCGCTGCGGGTAGCCGCCCGCGCGGCAGCATACCCCGGAGCAGCACGGGTGGTCTGTGGATCTGATGACAAGGGGGCCAGACCGCCGGGCAGACTGTCATGAGATGCGGTCTGGGCCTGCGGCGGATGTTCGGGGTCATCGCCCTGCGCCGGGTCGCCATGCCGGTGTCGGTCGCCCTGCCCTTGTCCTTGCCTCTGTCCTCGCCGGTCCTCCGGCTGACGCTCCAGCCCGTTGATCGCAGCGGCGGCAAGGCGCCCTGTCTGGCTGGTCGAAACCACCGGCGGCGGTGCCGGAACCGGCAACTGCGCCGAGGGTGGCAACACCGCGCCGGTGGCCATGGGCGCGCCAGCCCCGTTGGGCGCGACCGCCGTGGGGGCGGATTGCGCGGCGTGCTGCGCCTGTCCCGGCGGAACTTTCTGCGCGGCGTTCTTGGCCGCCTGCGGCATGGACAAAAGCTGCACCAAGGGCAGTTTGATCGCGGCGATGTTGAAAACGGCAGGCATGGCGCGGATCCGGTCATCAAGGCTTTGGCCAAGGATGCGCCGGAAATCTGACGAAACAGGGGCACATACCCCGGGATCACGCGGCGTGGTTAACCGCGTATTTGCAGATCCAGGGAAGGCGCCGCCTGTCCTCTTGCCCCTGACCTAGCCGTAAAGTTCCGCCGCGCGCCGCTCAAATGCACGCACGATCCGCTGCATCGCATCGTAAAAGAACATGCCCGCCGCCCCTTGCAGGATGCGGTTGCGAAATTCGAAATCCACGAAGAAGGACACTTCGCATCCGCCTTCGACATCCTTGAAGCCCCACTTTGACACCATGTGGTGAAACGGCCCGTCGAGGTATTCGGTGTCGATCCGCCGATCCTCGGGCCAGAGCGTCACGCGCGATCCGAATTTCTCGCGGAAGACCTTGAACGAGATCACCAGGTCCGCAAGCATCACCTCGTGGTCTCCGTGATCCTCGCGCGACCGGATGCGCGCCGCCGCTGTCCACGGCAGGAATTTCGGGTATGAGGCCACATCCCCAACCAGATCGTACATCTGTTGGGCGGTGTAGGGCAGATTGCGGGTTTCAGAGTGGGTCGGCATGTCGCTCTTTTTGGGGACTGAACAATGCGGCGGGATTTCGTATTGTCAGGCGGAAATTTCAAGGGAAAGCCATGACAAAGCGTCCTTATGTCGTAGACCAAATGATCTCGGCCAAGGCTATAGCCGCCCGGATCGAGGCGCTGGCGCGCGAGATCGACCGTGAATTCGCGGACACCGACAAACTGGTGGTTGTCGGCCTGCTGCGCGGCAGTTTCGTCTTTATCGCCGATCTCGTGCGAGAATTGAACCTGCCGGTCGAGGTCGATTTCCTCGAAGCCTCCTCCTACGGTGACGGCATGGAAAGCAGCCGCGAAGTGCGCATCCTCAAGGATCTGCGCTCTGGCATCGAAGGCCGCGACGTTCTGGTGGTCGAGGACATCATCGACACCGGCTTCACCATGAGCCACGTCGTCCACCTGTTGCAGGCGCGTGGGCCGCGCAAGCTTAGGGTGATCGCCCTTCTGGACAAACCCTCGCGCCGCGAGGTCGAGGTCAAGGCCGACTGGACCGGCTTCGAGATCCCCGATGAATTTGTCGTCGGATACGGCATCGACTTTGCCCAGAGAAACCGCAACCTGCCCTATATCGGCAAGGTGCGGTTTACGGACTGACCGCGCCGCCTCAGCGCTTCAGCGTGTCGGCAAAGGCGCGGGCAGCTGCACGCTGTCCCGCGTCAAACCCTTCTGCGATCTCTTCGCATTCGGCGGTGGCATCGCCGTCGGACAAGGTATACCCCCAGTCCAGCGACAACAGGCAGTATCCGTACCCTTTGACCGGATCGTGCCAGAAGCCTTCATAATCCTTCCAAGCCACGAAAAGCCCCAGCTCGTAGGCGGCCTTGGGGACGCCCCGTTCGACCCCCATCATGTAGAGCAGATAGGATTTCAGCAGGTCTTGCGCGATCCCGTCATTGCCTTCGTAAAGCCATGCGAGGTCGGGGATGGATTTCCTGTCGCCCGCGGCCACCGCCCGTTCAAGATACAGGCGTGAAAGATCTACGTCCGGCGCGACACCGTTGCCGTGGTAATAGGCGTAGCCAACCTCGCGCAGGCCGTTAAAGGTGCCGGCATCCGCGCCCTTGCGGTACATGGCCAGCGCCTGCGCCTTGTCCTCTGCCACGCCACGGCCGTGGTAATACATGTCGCCCAAGAGGTTCCACGCCTCTGGATAATCCAGCGCGATGGCCTTTTCCGCCTCGGCCCGCATCTGGTCAAAGTCGACGCCGAAACCATCATGGTCATTCTGCCAGAACAGGGCCATGTTGAAATGCGCGCGGGCATATCCCTGTTCGGCGGCGCGCCGATACCATTCCAGCCCCTTGGCCGGATCATAGGCCAAGCCCTTGCCGCCATCCTTTTCCGTCAGGCTGGCACCAAGGATATTCTGTGCCACCGGGTTCCCCGCCTCGGCGGCCTCGCGCACGATCTGCCAGATACCGTCATAGCGACCGTCCAGCCATGCGTCCCTCGCCTCGGCCAAAGCGGCGGAAATCGGCACATCCAGCGTACCCTGCGCGGGGGCCACCACGGGCCAAAGCGCGATCGCTGCGGCAAGAATGCGGGACATGAAAATTCCTCCGTGAAAAAAATGTGTTACCTCCGAAGGATAGACAGGCGCCCATATCCCGGTCAAACGCCAAGATCCGCCGCGGATTTGTGCAGCCGACCGCTTGGCACGGCTGAGGAAATCGGGATACGAGAATGTGATTGTCACATCCGCCTGCGATATTATGCTGCAGGTATTCAACACAGGGAGATACCCATGAAAACCTCGTTTGCTGCATTGGCCGCACTGGCCGTTATTGCCGCCCCCGCCTTCGCTCAGGACCTTCCCCAGCCGGTCAAGGCGCGTCAGGGCCAATTCAACATCATGGCGCTGAACCTCGGCATTCTTGGCGGCATGGCCCGCGGTTCGGTGGATTACGACGCCGACGCCGCACAGGCCGCAGCCGATTCGCTGGTGGCCGTGTCCAAGCTGTCGCAGGCCGCAATGTGGGCCGATGGCACCGACGCAATGTCGCTGGACGGCACCCGCGCCCAACCGGCGATCTGGGAAAACATGGATGATTTCTCGGCCAAATGGGCCGCCTTCGGCGAAGCGGCCACCGCGATGGCGTCGGCCGCCGGCACCGGCAAGGACGCGATCGGCCCGAACATGGGTGCCCTCGGCGCATCCTGCAAAGGCTGCCACGATACCTATCGCGCGCCCGAGTAATTCCCGGTGCGGACGTTCCTGAAACTCGTGGTCCTGGCGGCGATTGTCGGCGCCGGGGTCGGCTTGTGGGTCACTGCGCCGGATCGCGTCGACGCGGACAAGTTCAGCGGGCTGACCGGCGATGCCACACGGGGAGAGACGGTCTTTACCGCGGCTGGCTGCGCCTCGTGCCACCACACAAAAGGGGCCGAGGACAAGCTGGTTCTGACCGGCGGGATGGAATTTGTATCTGACTTCGGCACGTTCTACGCGCCGAACATCTCGCCCGACCAGGATCACGGCATTGGCGGGTGGAGCCTTGAGGATTTCGCCAACGCGGTGACGCGCGGCGTAAACCCCAAGGGCCAGCATTACTACCCGGCCTTCCCCTATGGCTCCTACGTCAAGATGGAAGACCAGGACCTCGTCGATCTCTGGGCCTATATGCAGACGTTGCCTGCCAGCGATGTGGCCAGCAAACCGCACGACGTTGGATTTCCGTTCAACATCCGCCGTTCGGTGGGCGGCTGGAAATTCCTCTTCATGTCGGACAACTACGTGATGGAGGCCAATGGAAACGAACGCGGCCGCTATCTGGTGGAAACGCTGGCGCATTGTGCCGAATGCCATACTCCGCGCAATGCGCTGGGGGCATTGGACAAGGGTCGCTGGATGGGCGGGGCACCGAACCCCTCAGGCAGCGGGACAATCCCGCCGCTGACGCCTGACAAACTGGACTGGTCTGCCGAAGACGTGGCCTACTACCTCGAATCCGGGTTCACCCCCAGCTTCGACGCCGTTGGCGGGCATATGGCCGAAGTTGTCGAAAACTTTGCCCATCTGTCGGCTGAGGATCGGCAGGCAGTCGCCGCCTACGTCAAGGCCTTGCCCCCTTTGGGCAACTGACAGCAGGTCGCAAAAGCACCCTGAAAACACAAAAGGCCGGGTTTCAAACCCCGGCCTTTTTCATGTGTTACCAGCCGCACCATGCCACCGTTCGGATTTTGTATTGGTGCGCGCCGACGCCTCCAGACCGCAACGATCTTCACATTGCTCCGCCCCCCAGAGACAGAGCCGCGACCCTTAGCGCGCCAGCTTTGCCTCACGCGCCGCGCGCAAACGGGCGAAATCATCGCCCGCATGGTAAGACGACCGGGTCAGCGGTGTGGCCGAAACCATCAGGAAACCTTTGCCATAAGCTGACTTTTCGTAGGCCGCGAATTCCTCCGGGGTCACGAAACGGTCGACACGGTGGTGTTTCGGGGTCGGTTGCAAGTACTGGCCGATGGTCAGGAAATCGACATCCGCCGCGCGCATGTCATCCATGACCTGCGTGACCGACTGACGGTCTTCGCCCAGTCCCACCATGATCCCCGACTTGGTAAAGATCGAGGGGTCGATCTCCTTGACCCGCTGCAAAAGCCGCAGAGAGTGGAAATACCGCGCACCGGGTCGCACCTCCGGGTACAGGCCCGGCACGGTTTCAAGGTTGTGGTTAAAGACGTCCGGCTTGGCGGCAACCACGATCTCCAGCGCCTCGGGACCACATTTCAGAAAGTCCGGGGTCAGGATCTCGATCGTGGTGCCCGGCGCGCGATGGCGCACGGCACGGATGGTCTGGGCAAAATGTTCGGCCCCGCCATCGTCAAGATCGTCCCGGTCGACAGAAGTGATCACAACATGGTTCAGGCCCAGCTTCTGCACGGCATCCGCCACGCGGCCCGGTTCGAACACGTCCAGCGTATCCGGGCGCCCGGTGGCCACGTTGCAGAAGGTACAGCCACGGGTACAGATCTCGCCCATGATCATCATCGTGGCGTGACCCTGGTTCCAGCATTCGCCGGCATTGGGGCAGCCCGCCTCTTCGCAGACGGTCACAAGGTTGTGCTCGCGCATGATGCGGCGGGTTTCGGCATAGCCCTGTCCGCCCGGTGCCTTAACCCGGATCCACTCCGGTTTCTTGGGCTGAACGTTGTCGGGGCGGTGCGCCTTTTCCGGATGGCGCTCGGCAGGCATTTTGAGATCGCGCACGGAAATTTCCCCTCATATTGCGGCGGCTTGATCCTTATTACCGGAATGCAGGGGGTGTTTCCAGTGTACCCGGTCGCTCACCCGGCGGCCAATCCCCGATGTTAGCGAGTGCCCCCTGCACCTTTCCCGGCTGTGTCAAAGACTTAGGCCCCGGAGCGGCTCTTCGCCACTCCGGGGCCATGCAATCAGGGCCGGACAGGGTTGCACTCCCGTCAGGGCCGGGATCAGCGGATAAGGTCGCCGCCGCCCTTGCTGCGTTCCTCATAGTGGCGGCGCAGCCGTTGCAGGGCGATCCGCAGAACGATCTTGCCCGACCGCGCAGACCAGCCAAGCCGCTTTTCCGTGGTCTCCAACCCTTCGAGGTAGCAGCAGCAGCGCAGCGCAACGTCCCCCAGCCCGGGGCCAAGATCGCGCAGCGCAGCCTGAAGACGGCCCTGCGCGGCACTGGACCCAACCTCTCCGCCCCCAGAGGGGCCGGTCGAAACACCCGCGGTCAGGAACTGGTCCCAGTTCTGCGCCGTGCGCGGGCCCATTTGAGCCAATTCGAAATCCTCCCGCAACCGTTCCCCGGCAGCGATCAGCTCCTCGGACAGGAAGGGCGTGCCGTCCTTGTCCCGACGCCGCCCAAGAGCGGTCAGCGGACTTTCCGCCAACATGTAGCGCCCCTTGCGGGCACGCGGGTCGCGTTCGACCTCGTCCAGCGCGGCCTCGGCATCCCGTCCGGTTTCGAACCCGGCCTGCGCCTCGGCGAAACCCCTTACGCGGCTTTCCTGTTCGGCCACCAGCCGGTTCAGGGCCGCACGCCCTGCCGAGGTAATCCGATAACGTGAGATCCGCCCGGGCGCGTCGCAACCGATCCAATCCTTCAGCGCCATGGCCTGGGCCACGGCCACATCCACAACCGCGGTTCGCGTATTGCCACCGTCACCGGTGTCCCGCACGACCACGGCCTTGTCCATTTCGGCCGCAACGGCCAGGACTGCGCCACTTTCGCACAAACGGCGCAGCACGCGCCGGGCCTCGCGGGCGAGTGTGACCTCGTCCGGGGGCGTGGGTATCATGGCAGCGTTCATCGGGTCCTTGTCCTTTCTGGTCTCAAGTGCCGGAGTTTCCGCCCCGGCTGCCCCCAGGTTGCACAAAGCCGCATCGACAAGAGGATCGTCCCTGCGGGTCTCGATCTTGCGCACCTGACGCAAGACGGTCGACGCGTGGCACCCAGCTTGCCGCGCGAGTTCCCTGATCGAGCACCCCTGTTCGGTATGCGCAAGGTAGACGCGCGCCGCATCGGGCACCCAGTTCGGCAGTTCTTCTGCCGGGGTGTCGAGACGCGCGTCACGCATTCGCGCTTTCCTTTCCAGGGGTATTTTCCACAGACTTATCCCCATTAGCTATAATCGCAACCTAGACGTGTGTTCCTTACTGGACAGTTAACAGAACACCGCAAAAATGATTATTTATAAGAAAGTTAAACCAGCCCTTTACCATGCGTACGGACCGATCGTTGCTCGCGCAACACCCGGTTTGGCTGTGCATAGTTCCCTCACATTCGCAAAAAACGAGGAGCGATGCGATGAAGGACATTCTTGGTTTGCTGAACGATCTGCGTCGTCCCCGGCTTTTGATCCGGGCGGCCCGGATCGGCGCACAGGACTATCGCCGCAACCCCCATCTCAACCGGTTGCTGGGCTATGGTGCGCTGCCCCGACCCGGGGCCGCGCTGATGCAACTGGTCGAGATCGAGGCAGAGTTGAATGACAAGCGTCACACCGACGATGCAGCCTATTCCGTAAGCCGCCACGTCGAGGTTCTGACCGCCATGATGGGCGAGGCCCGCATCCTGCGCGAGGCGGCCTACTAAGGCCGCCCGCAATGTCAAAACCCTGGTACCGTCTCAGGAAAAGGCGTCGGGCATAGACGCCTTCTTTTCGGTCACATAGGCGTTGAGCGCCTCGTTGATCGCCGGGTCCAGCATCGGCTGCTGATAGGTGTCCAACAGCTTTTGAACCCGGGCAGAGGCCAGCGCGACGGTATCCCGCGCACCTTCCTCGGACCATGTTTCATAAGGTTTGTAATCCAACAGTTCAGAGCGCCAGAAGGCGGTTTTGAAATTGGCCTGCGTGTGCGCGCAGCCCAGATAGTGCCCGCCGGGGCCGACTTCCCGGATTGCGTCCATCGCCAGCGTATCGGTGTCCACCGTCACACCCTGCGCCATCTTGTGCAATGTGCCCAGCTGGTCCGCATCCATCACGAATTTCTCGAACGAGGAAACCAGACCGCCTTCGAGCCAGCCACAGGCGTGCAGCATGAAGTTCACTCCCGACAAAAGCCCCATGTTCAGTGAATTCGCAGTCTCATAGGCGGCCTGCGCATCGGGCAGTTTGGACCCGCAGAAGGACCCTGCCGAACGATAGGGCAGCCCAAGACGACGTGCCAGCTGGCCCGCGCCATAGGTGATCTGCGATGCTTCTGGCGTACCGAAGGTCGGCGCGCCCGAGTTCATGTCGATCGAGGTCACGAATGCGCCAAAGATCACCGGCGCGCCGGGACGGACAAGCTGGCTGTACGCCACCCCTGCCAAGACCTCGGCCAGAACCTGCACAAGGGTACCCGCAACGGAAACCGGCGCCATGGCCCCGCCTACGATGAACGGCGAGATGATGCAGGCCTGCATATTGGAGGCATAGACCTCCAGCGCGCCCATCATCACGTCGTCGAAGGTCAGCGGCGAGTTGATGTTGATGAGCGAGGTCATCACGGTGTTGTCTCGCACAAAGTCCTTGCCGAACAGGATCCCCGCCATGTCGACGCTGTCCTGCGCGCGGCTGGGTTCGGTCACGGAGCCCATGAAAGGTTTGTCCGACAGGGTCATATGCGCCAGCAACATGTCCAGATGGCGCTTGTTCACCGGAATATCGGTCGGTTCACAGACCGTCCCGCCCGAGTGATGCAGCCATTTCGACATCTGGCCCAGCTTCACGAACTTGCGAAAATCCTCCATCGTCGCATAGCGACGACCACCTTCGGCATCGCGCACGAAGGGCGGGCCATAGACCGGCGCCAACACAAGGTTGCGTCCGCCGATTTCGACCGAACGTTCCGGGTTGCGGGCGTGCTGGGTGAATTGCGACGGTGCCGTGGCCACCAGCTTGCGGGCCAGACCGCGCGGAATGCGCACACGCTCGCCGTCGATCTGCGCGCCAGCCTCGCGCCAGCGGTCCAGTGCGCCGGGATTGTTGACAAAGTTGACGCCGATCTCTTCCAGCACCTGCTCGGCGTGATCTTCGATCAGTTCCAGCGCGGCCTCGTCCAGAATCTCGAGGTTCGGAATCTTCCGCTCGATGTAACGGGCGGTTTCCACCTGAACCGAAGTTCGCTCTGCCCGACGTGCGGCCCCGCCGCCACCTCTGGACCGTTTACGCGCTGCCACGTCTGCCATTTGTCGTCCTCGACCGCAAAGAGCGCAAATGCGCCCGGAAAAACTGTGTTCCTGTATCTATCCCGTTCCAGCTCTGCGGCTTTGCGCGATTGCGGCGCTTGGCGGGAAAAAGCGACATGAACCGGTCGCAGAGGGCCTAGCCACGCGCCGAAAGCGCTTTGGGAAAGTGCTCGATTGCGGCACTGACAATACAAACCGGCCTGCCGTTGGGCTGATCGACCATCATGCCGCCCGGCACGACACGCATTTCCACGTCGTCCCCCAGATCCCCGACAGGCAGTGCGCCGGTATCAACTTCCCCGGCCGCCTTGGGCAGGCCAAGCGTCACCACCACGCGGCATTCCACGTCCACGTACAGGCGCGCCCGCGTCTGCGCATCTGCCAGCGCCTTTCGCGCTGCCTCCAGCACGGTGTCTCCGATGCCAGTGCCCATCCGCACGATCAGCCTGTGTCCTTGCCCGCTCACACCTCATCCTCCTCGAACCGGACGGTGATGGCCGCATGTGCCAGAACCGTCGGATGTCCCGTGCCCTCGGGGCGCGGCACATCCAGCCCGCCAAAGCCGACCGTGATCTCGGCTGAACCATAGGGAAATACCTCTGCCAGCTTGGCGACTTCCACCTCTTCGGGGCGCTGTACCGCGATCTGAACACCCAGACGCATATCCATCTTCTGGCGCCCCAGCCATTCGGCGGCATTGATCGAACTCTTCCAAAGCGCATCGCGCAAGGCGCGTGCCGCCGCCTCGGTGTAATCGCCGCGCCTTAACGACGTACCCATCCCGAATTCCGTCAGAACGATCATGATCTCTCCATCCTTGATGGTCGCAGCGGACCCCGCTCTGCATCGAAAGGCAAGCCCCCGTCGCGCCGCGGCTTTGACCTGTCGCCGCTTTCACGCCAGACTGGGGAAAAGACAAGGATACCGGCCCCATGGGAGGAGAGCCCGCGCCGCAGCCTGCACAGGCAATGGAGCGCAAGACGCTGAGTTCGTCCGAAATCACCGCCGTCGCCCATCTGTATCGGGGCGAGGTTTACCGCAGCACGATCTGGCGCACCCGGCTGGACACAACGACCAACTGGGCGGTGGTGACTTTGGGCGTGGCGCTGTCCATTTCCTTTGCTTCCCCAGATTCTTCGCCTTTGCCTCTTGTGCTCGTGGGCGTGCTGATCCTGCTTTTCCTGATGCTGGAGGCGCGGCGGTATCGCTATTTCAACGTCTGGCGCGCGCGCTGTCGCTGGATGGAACAGCATTTCTACGCGCCCATGCTGGATGACGGTGACCTGCATCTTGAAGAATGCTGGCAAAAGACCTTGGCCAAAGATTATATGAGGCCGACCTATCACGTCACCCTGATGACTGCCATCGGACGGCGCATCCGTTCGAATTACCTTTGGATTTTACTGATCCAGTCGCTGGCCTTCGCAGGCAAGCTGGCGGTGCATCCAACCGCCGTCCAAAGCTGGCAAGAGGCCCTCGACCGGGCCGACGTCGGCCCCGTTCCGGGAGAGGTGCTGGTGGCGGGCGGAGTGATCTATATCACGACAGCCGCCGGACTGGCGCTGTGGTCATGGCGGTCGGATGTCCAGCGCGGACGCCAGCGCGGACACGAGAAATCACACTCCATGGGATGAGCCCAAACCAGATGACCCCGCGCACCGCAGAATGACCGGGGTCATTTTCGGCACGCGGGGTCTGCCTGACGGCTGGCCCGGCACGTCAGGCAAAGACACCGCCAAACAGCCGCGCAATGCCGCGCCGCGGCCGCCGAACTTTCGGCTCGGGCTGGAACATGGCGTGGGCGGCTTCGGACCGCAGGCGGCGACCGCGCGCCATATAATAGGCGGTGTCGATCGAACCGTCGGCGCGGGTGCGGATGTTTTCTTGCTGGCGGGTCATGGCGGTTACTCCGGGTTGGCGGTGTGATGTACCCAGTTCAACACGTCCCCTGGCGGGCCGCTTGAAGAGTGCCTTCTGATTGCCTTGCGAAACCCTTGTCTTTGCCTTCGGATGCAGAAAACGCTTTGGCTCGGCTCCGGCTTCGGGGACACTCGGTGCATGATTTTGCGCTTCGGGGATTGCCGGATGGATCTTGACCGTCGCCAGCTTTGGCGGGGCAAGGAAGAAGTGCATGTGGAACCGCAGGTTTTTGACCTTCTTGCCTTCATGGCGCAATCCGGCGGGGCTGTGGTTTCCAAGGACAGGCTGGTGGAAACCATCTGGAACGGGCTGGCGGTTTCCGACGCCACGATCGCCGCAAGGATCAGCGCGGCGCGCGCGGCGGTGGGAGATTCCGGCAAGGAACAAGCCATCCTGCGGACGATTCCGCGCCGGGGGCTGGCCTTTGTCGCCGACCTGCACAGCCCGGACAGCCCCCCTGCCCCACAGCCTTCCGATATGCCCGAGGTGTCCTATACCCGGTCTGCCGATGGCAGCGTGATCGCGTGGACGGGTATCGGCGAGGGCCCGCCGCTGATGCGGATCGGGCATTGGCTGTCTCATCTCGAACTGGATTCGAGCGGAACGATCTGGGGGCCTCTGATCGCACGTCTGGCTTCGCGTCATCACCTTGTGCGCTATGACCTGCGCGGCACCGGCCTGTCGTCACGCGATGCACCGCTCAGCGGAATCGACGTTTTTGTCGAGGACATGGCCGCTGTTGCCGATGCGGCGGGCCTTGACCGCTTTGATGTCTTCGCCGCCTCGCAGGCCGCGCCGGTGGCCATCCGCTTTGCCGCCCGCTGGCCGGATCGCGTGCGCCGGATGGTAATTGTCGGCGGCTATGCCCAGGGCCGGGTCCACCGGCCCGAGGGCGCCGATTCGGTCGACGAGGATACGATCCTTGCCATGATCCGCGCCGGATGGGGCAAGGCAGACAGCCCTTTCATGCAAGCGTTTTCGACGATCTTTGCCCCCGACGCAACGCGGCCCCAGCTGGATGAACTGGTCCGGATGCAGCTGTCTTCGGCCAGCCCGGACACCGCGGTCACCCTACGCGGCGTGATCGACCGTTTCGACGTGATGGAGGATCTGCCAAACGTCCGCGCGCCGACCCTGATCTTTCACGCCGAGGGCGACGCGATCCACCCCATCAGTCAGGGCCAACTGTTGGCCGCGCATCTCCCCGATGCCCGGCTTGTCCGGCTCAAGACCCGCAGCCACATGCTTTTGCCGCATGATCCGGCATGGGATGAGGCGCTGACACGGACGGAAGCCTTCCTTGGTGATTGAGGCACATTGCCATTTTCGCCCGCCCTGCCTATGGGAAACCCATGACCGAGACCCAGCACGACCGCCTTCTTATCATCGACTTTGGCAGCCAGGTGACGCAGCTGATCGCGCGCCGCCTGCGAGAGCTGAATGTCTATTGCGAAATCCACCCTTACCAGAATGTCACCGAGGCTTTCCTGAGCGACTTCGCTCCGAAAGCGGTGATCTTCTCGGGCGGTCCCGATTCGGTGACCCGCGAGGGCAGCCCGCGCCCGCCGAAGGGCGTCTATGACCTGGGCGTGCCGATCCTCGGCATCTGTTATGGCCAGCAGGTCATGATGCAGGACCTCGGCGGCAAGGTCATCGCAGGCGAAGGCACCGCCGAATTCGGTCGCGCCTACGTCTCTCCTTCGGACAAACGTCTGGACATGCTGACCGGCTGGTTCATGGACGGGTCGGGCCGCGAACAGGTCTGGATGAGCCACGGCGACCACGTCTCGGAAATCGCGCCCGGTTTCGAGGTCTTCGGCACCTCCACCGGAGCGCCCTTTGCCATTACCGCCGATCCCGCGCGGCGCTTCTACGCGGTGCAGTTCCACCCCGAGGTGCACCACACGCCCAACGGCAAGACGCTGTACGAAAACTTTGTACGCGAAGCCGGGTTCAAGGGTGACTGGACCATGGGCGCCTACCGCGAAGAGGCGATTGCCAAGATCCGCGAACAGGTGGGCGACGCCAAGGTGATCTGCGGGCTGTCGGGCGGGGTCGATTCCACCGTCGCGGCGGCACTGATTCACGAAGCCGTCGGCGATCAGTTGACCTGCGTCTTTGTCGATCACGGCCTGCTGCGCCTGCACGAGGCCGAAGAAGTGGTCGGCATGTTCCGCGACCACATGAACCTGCAAGTGATCCATGCACAGGAACAGGAACTGTTCCTTGGCGAACTGGACGGCGTCTCCGACCCCGAAACCAAGCGCAAGATCATCGGCAAGCTGTTCATCGACGTGTTCCAGAAATACGCCGACCAGATCGAGGGCGCGAAATTCCTCGCCCAGGGCACCCTCTACCCGGACGTGATCGAAAGCGTGTCGTTCAGCGGCGGGCCTTCGGTGACGATCAAATCGCACCACAACGTCGGTGGCCTTCCGGAAAAGATGGGCCTGAAACTGGTCGAACCGCTGCGCGAACTGTTCAAGGACGAGGTGCGCGCGCTGGGGCACGAACTGGGCCTGCCGGCCAGCTTTATCGGCCGTCACCCCTTCCCCGGGCCGGGTCTGGCGATCCGCTGCCCCGGCGAGATCACCCGCGAAAAGCTGGAGATCCTGCGCAAGGCCGACGCGGTCTACATCGACCAGATCCGCAAGCACGGGCTGTATGACGAGATCTGGCAGGCCTTCGTGGCCATCCTCCCCGTGCGCACCGTGGGTGTCATGGGCGACGGACGGACATACGACTATGCCTGCGCCCTGCGCGCGGTGACCTCGGTCGATGGCATGACGGCGGATTACTACCCGTTCAGCCACGAGTTCCTTGGCGAAACCGCGACGCGGATCATCAACGAAGTCAAAGGCATCAACCGCGTCACATATGACGTAACCTCGAAGCCTCCGGGCACGATCGAGTGGGAATGAGACGCCTGACACGCTGGATTGGTCGCCTGTTGGCGGCCTATGTGGCGGTCTGCGTCCTCTTGGCGCTGGGTTCGGCGGTGCTGACGCCGGGCTGCGCCGAAGTCGATGAAACCTACGACATCGCCGTCGTTCTGGGCGGCGGGTCCGTGATGGGGCCGCGCGTAATGCGCGAGCGCAAAGGCCGCGTGCACGCCGCCATTGACCTGTTCGACCGGCACGCCGTATCGCGGCTGCATCTGACCGGCGGCCCGGCGATGGCCAATGCATCGAACGCCCCCCGAATGGCAGGCGTTGCCCGGGCCCACGGCATTCCGGAAGCGGCCATGACCCTGGAACCTGATTCGCTCTCCACACTGCAAAACGCGTTGTTTTCAAAGCCGGACCTGCCGCAAGAGGCGCGTGTCATCATCGTGACCGATGGCTATCACGCGTGGCGCGCGCAGGCCTCTTTTGCATGGGCGGGACGCCCCGGGGCCGCCTGCGCCGCCCCCAGTCCCGAACTCCCCTTGGCAAAGACCATTCAGACGATGCTGCGCGAACCGGCCGCATGGGGGCTGAACCTTGTGCGCGCCGCCACATGGAGCCTTGGCGAACAGCTTGGCTTCAAAGGACGCATTCCGCTGGGCCTTTTGGCCCAGGCGTTCCCAAGCCCGGCTCATGTAAATGATGATGATTATGAATTTGCCTCGTGGCGGCAGATGTGAAACACGGCCCCAAAAGCTTGCGGAAAGGCAACCGACATGAGCGACGCACTCTCCAAGGCGCTGGCGCAACGCGACTGGCTTCTGGCGGATGGGGCCACGGGCACCAATCTCTTCAACATGGGCCTGATGTCCGGTGACGCTCCGGAATTCTGGAACGAAAACGAACCCGACAAGATCCGCGCGCTGTACCGTGGCGCGGTCGAGGCCGGATCGGATCTGTTCCTGACCAACAGCTTCGGGGCCAATGCTTCGCGTCTGAAACTGCACGACGCCGCGCACCGCGCCTATGAACTGTCGAAACTCGCGGCCGAACTGGGCCGCGAAATCGCCGACAGCGCAGGGCGTGACGTGATTGTCGCGGGGTCGGTCGGGCCGACCGGCGAAATCATGGGAGAGGCCGGCAGCCTCAGCCATGAAAGCGCAGTCGAGATGTTCGAGGAAACCGCCCGCGGCCTGAAGGACGGCGGCGCGGATGTGCTCTGGGTCGAGACGATCTCGGCCCCCGAAGAATTCAAAGCCGCCGCCGAAGCCTTTGCCAATGCTGACATGCCATGGTGTGGCACCATGAGTTTTGACACCGCCGGGCGCACCATGATGGGCGTGACCTCGGCCGATATGGTCAAGATGGTCGACAGCCTGCCCAACGCGCCGCTGGCCTTTGGTGCAAATTGCGGTGTCGGCGCCTCGGACCTGTTGCGCACCGTTCTGGGATTTGCCGCGCAAGGCACCGAACGCCCGATGATCGCCAAAGGCAACGCGGGCATTCCGAAATATGTCGATGGACACATCCATTATGACGGCACCCCCGCGCTGATGGCCGACTACGCTGTCATGGCACGGGATTCCGGGGCGCGGATCATCGGCGGCTGCTGTGGCACCATGCCGGACCACCTGCGCGCCATGCGCGAGGCGTTGGAAACCCGCGCGCCGGGCCCGCGCCCGACGCTGGACCAGATCGCCACCGCGCTTGGTGGCTTTTCCTCGGACAGCGATGGCACCGGCGACGACGGCCCCACCCGCGAACGCCGCGGTCGCCGTCGGCGCGGCTAGGCAGGCGGTCAGACCCCGAAAAGGCGTTGCATACGCGCGCGGTCCTCGGCGGCGCGCTCGGCAATCCAGTCACGGAACTTGCGCTGAACAGGCCCCAACGGGCGTTTCTCGTACCAGAGCAACCGGTGCCAATAACGCGCCGGAACAATCGAGCTTTGCCCGAAAGGCATCACTAGGTCCCCGCTTTCCACCGCATGAACCACGTCAGACAATCCTCCAAGCACCAGCCCGATCCCCGCACGGGCGATCCGTGCGCCGCTGCCCGTCAGGGCAAACTGCGGCGCACCGCTGGCGCTCGAGATGTCGATGCCGGTTTCGCGGCTCCACCCCGCCCAATCCAGCCAGGTTTCGTCCGAGGTCGGCACGTCGATATGCACGATCGGCAATTCGCCAAGGTTGGCCTGACCGGGCGCAAGCCCGTAGCGTTGCGCGAAAGCCGGCGTGCAAACCGGCACCACGCCGCTGGGCAGCAGGTCCACCGCGCAATATCCCTCTTCGGGCGGCGGCATGAAACGAATGGCGAAATGCACATCGGCACAGGCCAGATCGACCACGTCCCAGGTGGCGTCGATGCGCAGGTCGACCGCGCCGATCCGCGCAAAAAGATCCGGCAGGTGATGCGGCAGCCAGCTTTCGGCAAAGGTCTGTGTCACGGTCAGCGACAGGCGACGCTCGGACACGCCGCTGCGCAGCGCGTCCTGCACGCTGGTGATCCCGGCAAAGCCCGCACGCAATGCAGCGGCCAAAGCGGCCAGATCCTCGACCGGTTCCAGCCCGCCGGGTGTTCGGCGAAACAGGCTGCGGCCCAGCCATTCCTCCAAACGCCGGATCTGTGCGCTGACCGCGGCCTGCGTCACCGACAGATCTTCCGCCGCGCGGGCCACGGATTTCTCGCGCAGCACCGCATCCACGGCACGCCATGCGTTGAGATGCGAAAGCGACATGATCCCCCGACAAGATTTTGTCAGCACGCCGCTACATTATCTCAAATGACCCTCCCGACCTACTGCGCTCTACTGTCAGCAGGGCCAGACGGCCCGGACCAGCAGGGAGAGAGCCATGAAAACCTATGTGATCGAACGCAATATCCCCGGCGCAGGCAGCATGTCGGCCGAGGAACTGTCCGGTGCGGCGGGCGCGTCCTGTGCCGCGCTTGCCAAGCTGGCACCACGCGTACAATGGAACCATTCCTACGTCGCCGGGGACAAGACGTTTTGTGTCTATCTGGCCGAGAACGAGGACGTGATCCGCGAACATGCACAGCTCAGCGGCTTCCCCGCCGACACGATCACCGAAATCAAGACCGTGATCGACCCCACGACAGCCGGCTAGAACAGGCTCAGTTGATCGCCCTTGCGGGGCGGCGGCGCAAACAGATCGCACCGCAGGGGCGGCTGGTCACGATCCAGCCCCAGCGCACGGACCGCCCGGCGGAACCGGGCGGCCATCAGATCCGCATAGGGGCCTTCGCCGCGCATACGGTTGAACCACTTGGCGGAATACACCTCGCCCCCGTGCATGTCGCGCAGGTGGCCCATGATGCGATTGGCCCGATCCGGGTAATGTTCGCGCAGCCAGTCCTGCCACAGCTGGGATACCTCCAGCGGCAAGCGCAACATGATCCAGCTGGCGGCATCCGCCCCTGCCTCGGCCCCGGCCGCAAGGATCGCCTCAAGCTCAGGGTCGGTCAGCGCCGGAATCATCGGCGAGGCCATGACACGCACCGGAACCCCGGCCTCTGTCAGGCGCTTGATGGCGGCCAGACGGCGTTTTGGGCCCGGCGCGCGCGGCTCCATCCGGCGCGACAGCCGGTCGTCCAGCGTGGTGACGGAAATCCCCACACGCGCCAGCCCCTGCGCCGCCATGTCAGACAGGATGTCTATGTCGCGTTCGATCAACGCGCCCTTGGTCACGATGGCCACCGGGTGCCGGAAATCGCGCAGCACCTCAAGGCAGGCGCGCATGATTCCCCGGTCCCGTTCGACCGGTTGGTAGGGGTCCGTATTGGTGCCGATCGCCAGCGGAGCGACGCTGTATTTTCTGGCCCGCAATTCGCGCGCCAGCACCTCTGGTGCTGCGGGGCGCGCCACCAGCCGCGTTTCGAAATCCAGCCCCGGCGACAGACCCAGCCAGGCGTGCGTCGGCCGCGCGAAACAATAGATGCAACCATGCTCGCAGCCCCGATAGGGATTAAGCGTCCTGTCGAACGGCAGATCAGGCGACCGGACGTAATTGATGATGGACCTTGGCCGTTCCTCACTGACCTCGGTCCGGAATACGGCGCCCTCCTCGGGCAGGTCCCAGCCATCGTGTTCATCTTCGCGCCGCAGCCGTTCATACCGGCCGCAATCGCGGCTGAGGGCGGCGCGACCGCGGGCGCGGTCAGGATCGACGGGGCGTGCTGGAGAATTCATCGCCCGATGATAGAACGCAACGTGAACATTGGCAAGAAATGCCAGATCAACCCGCGACAGGTCGGTACAGGTTTGTCCAATGTCGCAATCCACCAATTGAACCCAACGGAAAACGACGAATAGTCGTTCAAACGGCGGCATGCCATGGCATGTCAAATCAAGGGAATCGCGCCATGTCCGACGAAGAAGACGACATCATCCTGTCCGAACTCGATGACGACGAGCTTGTCCAACAGATGTTCGACGACCTCTACGACGGTCTCAAGGAAGAGATCGAAGAGGGCGTACAGATCCTTCTGGACCGGGGTTGGGCCCCCTACCGCGTCCTGACAGAGGCGCTGGTTGGCGGCATGACCATCGTCGGCAATGACTTCCGCGACGGTATCCTGTTCGTCCCCGAGGTTCTGCTGGCCGCCAACGCGATGAAGGGCGGCATGGCCATCCTCAAACCGCTGCTGGCGGAAACCGGCGCGCCGCGCATGGGCAAGATGGTTATCGGCACCGTCAAGGGCGACATCCATGACATCGGCAAGAACCTTGTGTCGATGATGATGGAAGGTGCCGGTTTCGAGGTCGTGGACCTTGGCATCAACAACCCGGTCGAAAACTATCTTGAAGCGATCAAGGCAGAAGAGGCTGACATTCTTGGCATGTCCGCGCTGCTGACGACCACGATGCCCTACATGAAGGTCGTGATCGACACGATGGTCGAACTGGGCATCCGCGACGACTATATCGTCCTTGTTGGCGGTGCGCCGCTGAACGAGGAATTCGGCAAGGCCATCGGAGCCGACGCCTACTGTCGTGATGCCGCCGTCGCGGTGGAGACTGCAAAAGACTTCATCGCGCGCAAGCACAACCAGATGGCCGCTGGCTGATCTGTCTGACGGTTTGCAGGCGGGGCTTCGGTCCCGCCGCTTTTCTTTTGGCGTCGCCGCAGGCAGGATGACCTCGGAGGATCGCCCATGAAACTCGACACGCTTGTTCTGATCATTGTCTGCGTGCTGGCTGGCAGCGCGTTCACTTTCTGGCTGTCCATGCTATTGCTGGCCGCGCTCAGTGTGCCCTTCGCGGGTCTGGCGCTCTTGCCCGCTGGTCTGGTTGGCTACATCCTCTACCGCGTCATCGCCGAACGGGTCGGCAATGAAGAAGAGGACCACTACGACAGGATGAACCACTGATGTTGATCGTCACCACCGAATCCGTCGCCGGGCGCGAGGTCACCCAGACGCTTGGCCTTGTGCGCGGGGCCACCGTGCGTGCCAAGCATCTGGGCACCGACATCGTGGCCGCGCTCAAGATGCTCGTCGGCGGCGAACTGACCGGCTATTCTTCGCTTATGGCGGGTGCACGCGAGCAGGCGCTGGACCGGATGGCAGCCGAGGCGGAGGCGCTTGGTGCGGATGCCGTGATCTGCATGCGGATGCAGACTTCGGCCATCACCCGCGGGGCATCGGAAATCGTCGCCTACGGCACCGCGGTCAAGCTGACATCGTAGGCAGATCCTTGATCACGAATAGCCCAACTGCCGGATTGGGCTTTTTCTTTTGTAACCTTTGGCCCATATTAGAAGGAGGAAGGAGACCCCGATGCCAGTGACATCCTTTGCCCTGCTTGTATGTGCCGCAATCCTAGCAGCCGGTCTGACGGTTTGGGCGATGTCGATCTTCGGGGTTCTGACGGTCATGCCCGTCCTCCTCGCGCTTGCGCTCCTTGCCCGTTGGGCCCTTGCGCATGTGCCTTATGATGACAGCCGTACCTGACACGCTTTCCGATCACGACCTGACAGAGGATGGCCTGCGCCCCAAAGGCGACGGTCGCGTGCTGCTTCTCGCCTGTGGTGCTCTGGCCCGGGAGATCCTGGCCCTGATCCGCCTCAACGGGTGGGAGCATATGGATCTGGCCTGTCTGCCGGCGATTCTGCACAACCATCCGGAAAAGATCACCGATGCCGTGCGCGCCGCGGTGGACAAACACCGCGCAAATTACGCGCGCATCTGCGTGGTCTACGCCGATTGCGGCACGGGTGGCCTGTTGCAGGCGGCCTGTGACGAGATGGGGGTGCAGATGGTGCCCGGCCCGCATTGTTACGCCTTTTTCGACGGGTTGGCCGCTTTCGAGGAACGGGACGAGATCACCGCCTTTTACCTGACGGATTTTCTATGCCGCCAGTTCGATGCCTTCGTCTGGAAACCCTTGGGGCTGGACCGTCACCCACAGCTGCGTGACATGTATTTCGGCCACTATGAACGGCTGGTCTATCTCGCCCAGACGGAAGACGCCGATCTGACCGCCCGGGCAGAGGCCTGTGCCGAACGGATGGGGCTGGCTTTTGAACGGCGTTTTACCGGCTACGGCGATCTGGCCGCCGTATTGGAGGGCTGGGCCAAAGCGCCCGCCGCCTAGTCCGTCGCCAGCGACTCGGCCAGCACCACCGAAACCGGCACCAGGGCGATGCTGCCGCTGCGGTCCTGCAACCCCCACAGCACCAGCGCCGAAATCGTATCGGCCCGCAGCCGCCCCATCATGACAACACCGCTGTCCTGACGGGCGCGCAGCGCGGCCTGATCCAGCGTGCGACGGATCATCGTCGCATCCTGCCCCTCGCCATCGAAATCCCGGAACAATGTCACCGAGGGCACACCGTCCTTCAGCGCCAGTTTCTGCGCTGTGTTCAGCCCCTTGGGCTGGGTGATCAACCCGTGACCGCTGCTGGCAAGAAAGGCCGCGACCTGCGCCGAAACCTCACGGTTGTCCTGTAAACCGCCCTCGGGATCTTCCAGCACGGCAACCGCCTGCGGCACCGCGCCGATCAACCCCTGCATCGCAACCTCAACATCGGCGGCGGTTGCCCCGTCCGGCATATCGCCCAGCACCAGCACCTCAAAGCCAAGATCACGATAGCCCTTGGCGGCATTGGCCGCGTCGGGATGGGTCGGGGCGATGGCGAAGCTGATCGGAAAGGGGAAGGCCTCCAGCCCCGACGGGCCAAGCGGGCCGCTGCCATCGTCGATCAGCACAACCGCCATGCGCGGCACCTCTGGCGACACATCCACCGGTGTCGCGAAACGGACCAGCGGGCTGTCCTCTGCCAGGGCCGCAAAGGCTGCGGGTTGCGCGGCCGGGCCGGTCTCTTGCGGTTCGGGATCCAAAACGGGCTCTGGCGCACGTGTCACAAGCGATCGCGCCGGTTTGCCGATGCCGGGGCCGCTCGCGTCAGGCGTTTCCGGCTCGGGCTCGGGCTCGGGGTCATCCAGAGTGGCCACCGGTGCGGCAGGTTCCGGCACCGGCTCTACCGCCACAGGCGCGGCGACCTCTGGTTCGGGTTCGGGCGTTTCGGCGGGCAGGATCGGATCGGCATCTGGATCAGCCGGGGCAACATCCACCCTTTCCGTCACAAGCGCGCTGTCGCCGCCGGGCACGGCGGGGGCTGGCGGTTGCGCCGGGCCGGTCACGATGACGGGCTGTGCCTCGGGACGGGGCGCACCGGGGGCCGCCGCAGCCTTGGCTCCCGGTTTGACCGGCGCGTCCCGGCCAAGAACCGGCGGTGCCGATGCCGGTTCCGGGGTCACGCCTTCGGGCGCATCCGGCGCATCGCTGACCCGCGGCGGGGCCAGCGGAGCGGTGTCCGCGCCCACGGCCACCGGCCCGGAGGGCGCGGCAGGCGCAACGGCGGGCGCTATAGGCCGGTCCACGCCGGATTCCGGTTCCGGGCGGCGCCCGGGTTGCGACAGGTCCGGTTTCGGCTTGGCCACTTCGCCGTTTTCGGGAGCGACCACGACCAAGGGGGCCGATGCCTCGGGCGCCGGGTCGTCGACCTCGGCCACCGGCGGATCGGCGGGAAGGGGCGGTTCGGAATCGGGTGTCGCGTCGGGCGTTTCCGTCAACAGACTGCTGTCGACCGCGCCGCCCGCCGGCGGCACGATTTCGGCGCCGTCAGGCAAGGGCGCGTTCAGCGAAATCGCCGCCAGTCCGGCCCCCGAAAACACCGCACCCCAGATCGCTCCAGACAGAAAACCCCGTGCCATGCTGCTCTCTCCGACCTCTCGCGCACCTGTCCCGGTGCCTTTGTCCTGCTGTCCCATCCCCTTGGCGGGCTTGACGCCACCGGGAGGGCCTGCGCATGTATACCGCGACGTGGGCCCGGGCCACCAGCCCCCCGTTCATGTCGCCCGCAATTCGCCCCGAACCGCAAGCCTGAAGAGTAAGGCCGCGCCATGCTTCTCCTGATCGACAACTATGACAGCTTCACCTACAACCTCGTCCACTTCCTGGGCGAGCTGGGCGCGGATGTCGAGGTCTGGCGAAACGACGCGCTGGATGTGCAACAGGCCATGGCACTCAAGCCCGAGGGCATCGTCCTGTCCCCCGGCCCCGGCACCCCGGACCAGTCCGGTATCTGCCTTGCGCTGACGCAGGCCGCCGCCGAAACCCGCACGCCGCTGATGGGCGTCTGCCTAGGACACCAGACCATCGGTCAGGTCTTTGGCGGCACCGTTGTCCGGCACGATGAAATCGTGCACGGCAAGATGGGCCTGATGCACCACAACGGCGAAAGCGTGTTCAAGGGCCTGCCTTCGCCCGTCAAGGCGACACGCTATCATTCGCTGGTCGTGCGCCGCTCGGACCTGCCGGAATGCCTCAAGGTCACAGCCGAGCTTGAGGATGGGACGATCATGGGCCTGATGCACCGCGAATTGCCCATTCACGGCGTGCAGTTTCATCCCGAATCCATCGCCTCGGAACATGGCCACGCCATGCTCCAGAACTTCCTCGATGTCCTGAAGGTGCCGGCATGAGCGACGATCTGCGCCCCCTCATCGGCACCGCCGCCGACCGCGCGCTAAGCCGCGCCGAGGCTGAAACCGCCTTTGGCATCCTCTTCGAAGGGCAGGCGACCCCCGCCCAGATCGGCGGTTTGCTGATGGCGCTGCGCACGCGCGGCGAAACGGTGGATGAATATGCCGCCGCCGCCGCCGTCATGCGCGCCAAATGCAACAAGGTCGCGGCGCCTGCGGACGCTATGGACATTGTCGGCACCGGCGGCGACGGCAAGGGCACGCTGAACATCTCGACCGCCACGGCCTTTGTGGTAGCGGGGGCCGGCGTAACCGTCGCCAAGCACGGCAACCGCAACCTGTCGTCCAAATCGGGCGCGGCGGATGCTTTGGGCCAGATGGGGATCGAGGTCATGCTGTCTGCCGACAAGGTGGAACAGGCACTGGCCGAGGTCGGAATCTGTTTCATGATGGCCCCCATGCATCACCCGGCCATGGCCCATGTCGGCCCCGTCCGGGCCGAGCTTGGCACGCGGACGATCTTTAACATCCTTGGGCCGCTCACCAACCCGGCAGGCGTCAAGCGTCAATTGACCGGCGCCTTTACCCGCGACCTGATCCGTCCCATGGCCGAAACGCTGGGCCAGTTGGGAAGCGAACACGCATGGCTGGTGCACGGCTCCGACGGCACCGATGAACTGACCATCACCGGCGTCAGCTGGATCGCTGCGCTGGAAGAGGACGGATCTATCCGCGAGGCCGAGATCCACCCCGAGGATGCGGGTCTGCCCGTGCATCCCTTCGAGGCCATCGTCGGCGGCTCTCCGCAGGAAAACGCCGAGGCCATGCGCGCGCTGCTCGACGGCGCGCAATCGGCCTATCGCGACGCCGTGCTGTTGAACGCCGCCGCCGCGCTGACCATCTCGGGCAAGGCCGCCGACCTGCGTGAAGGCGTGGCAATGGCACGCGAAAGCATCGACAGCGGTGCCGCGCTTGGCAAGGTGCAGGCACTGGCCAAGGCGACGCAGGCCGCGTGACCCGAAGCGCCTACAAGATGGTGCCGCCGGAACATTGGCGGCACCTGCCGTTTTTCGCACAGGATCTGCCCCGGATCGCCGAAAACCTTGCGCAAAGGGACGCGCAGATCCTGCCACCCGCGCCAAAGGTCTTTGCCGCGCTGGACGCCTGCGCACCCGGGGCGACCCGCGTGGTGATCCTTGGACAAGACCCTTACCCGACACCCGGCCATGCGCATGGGCTTGCCTTCTCCGTCGAACCGGAGGTGCGGCCCCTGCCCCGGTCGCTGACCAATATCTACAAGGAACTGGCCGAGGATCTGGCCGAGGATCTGGGCGGTGCGCCTGAAAACGGCGACCTTCGCCCGTGGGCGTCGCAAGGCGTGCTTCTGCTCAATACGGCTCTGACGGTCGAGGCAGGCAAGGCGGGCGCCCACGCGCGGCTTGGCTGGTCCAAACTCACAGAACAGGTGCTGGCGGCGCTGTCCGATCATCCCCGCGCCTTCCTGCTCTGGGGAAACAACGCGCAGGGTTTTGCCAGACATATCACCGGGGACGATCACCTGATCCTGACCAGCGCCCATCCGTCGCCGCTCTCCGCGCGGCGGGGCTTTTTCGGCTCGCGCCCCTTTTCCCGCATCAATGACTGGCTTAAGGACAGGGGCCAGACGCCGATCAACTGGACCGGGGGAACCGCCCAATGACCACGACCATCCTCGACAAGATCAAGGCCTACAAGCTGGAGGAAGTGGCCGCCGACAAATCCGCCAAGCCGCTCAGCACGGTCGAGGACGAGGCCCGCGCCGCCCCGCCGGTGCGCCGGTTCGCCGGTGCGCTGATGGAGGCCGCCGAAAAGGGCTATGGGCTGATCGCCGAGGTCAAGAAAGCCTCCCCCTCCAAGGGATTGATCCGCGCCGATTTCGACCCGGCCACGCTGGCCCGCGCCTATGAGGCCGGCGGCGCAACCTGCCTGTCGGTGCTGACCGACACACCGTCTTTTCAGGGGGCCAAGCCCTTCCTGAGCGCAGCGCGTGAGGCCTGCTCGCTCCCCGCGCTGCGCAAGGATTTCATGTATGACACCTATCAGGTGGCCGAGGCGCGCGCGCTTGGCGGCGATTGCATCCTGATCATCATGGCCTCGGTCTCGGACACTCAGGCGCAAGAGCTTGAGGACGCCGCGCAGGGTTGGGGCATGGACGTGCTGATCGAAGTGCATGACCGCGCCGAACTGGATCGCGCGCTGGACCTCAAAAGCCCGCTGATCGGCGTGAACAATCGCAATCTCAAGACCTTCGAGACCTCGCTGGACACCACGCGCGAGCTGTCGAAACATTTGCCGGACGACCGTTTCCTTGTCTCCGAATCCGGGCTGAACACCCCCGCCGACCTTGCCGACATGGCCGCCCATCGCGCCCGCGCCTTCCTTATCGGCGAAAGCCTGATGCGGCAGGCCGACGTGACCGAGGCCACCCGCGCGCTGCTCAAGAACCCGGTGCCGGCATGAGCGGGCTGACCCATTTCGACGATCAGGGCAACGCCCATATGGTCGATGTCTCGGACAAGCCGGTGACCGACCGCATCGCCACCGCCGAAGGCCATGTGATCATGGCGCCCGAGACCTTCGCCATGATCACCGAAGGCCGCGCCAAAAAGGGTGACGTGATCGGCGTGGCCCGTCTGGCCGGGATCATGGGGGCGAAAAAGACACCTGACCTGATCCCGCTCTGCCATCCGCTGCCCGTGACCAAGGTCACCGTCGACCTGACCGCCGACCCCGACCTGCCCGGCCTGCGGATCACGGCCACGGTCAAGACCTCGGGCCAGACCGGCGTCGAGATGGAGGCACTGACCGCCGTCTCCACCGCCGCGCTGACGGTCTATGACATGGTCAAGGCCGTGGACAAGGCGATGACCATCGGCGGCATCCGCGTCCTCTTGAAAGACGGCGGCAAGTCAGGACGTTACGAGGCGACATGAGCGCCGGACGTTCCCTGGAGCTCTACTTCGTCGATGGACGCCCGGACGGAATGCTCACGGCGGAAGTTTTCAATTGGACCGGCCACATCTTGCGCATTCCCCGTACTCGTCTGGCGGATGGCCTTAGACGCGCGCAGTGCCAACAAACCGGAGTCTACCTCCTGATTGGCTCCAATGATCAAGGCCCCCTCGCCTATATCGGCGAAGCCGAAAACGTCGCGAAACGCATTCCGGATCACGATACCAGCAAAGAATGGTGGGACGAGGTCGTAATCGTAACGACCGCCGGAGATGCTTTGCATAAGGCCCATGCCAAGTATTTGGAAAGCCGTCTTGTCGAGTTGGCGACGTCAGCTGGGAATGCACATTTGATGAACGGGAATGTCCCCCCACGGTCCAGCCTGAACGAGGCCGCGACTGCGAACATGGAAACCTTTGTCGAAACCGTTTTGATGGTTCTTCCTGCAATCCGAGTGGACCTTTTTGAAACTGTAAGACGTCCCGCAAAACCAGCATCAGGTGACCCTGCAGAAGGCGCAGAACGATTCCACGTTCAGCACGCCAAAGGATGGCAGGCCAAGATTGATTTGATTGACGGTGAATTCGTGATGCTTGCGGGCGCCAAACTACGCCCAACCGATGACATTCCGCCTTCGCTCACTTCGGTCTCCAAGAAACGACGCCGGTTGAGTGAAACTGGTGCGCTCACGAGCTCAGCGGATCACGACGTTTTGTTGGAGAACGTTGCTTTCAAAAGCCCATCAGGGGCCAGCGACTTTGTTATCGGTCAGGCCACAAGCGGATTGGAACTGCTCATTCACGACAAGACCGGTTTGAAATACCGGCAGTGGGAAGAAACCGAATTGAGAAGTGTCACATGATCTCCGTTTCCGAAGCCCTCGACCACCTGTTCTCGCTGGCCTCCGCGCTGGAAACGGAAACCGTACCGCTCGACCGCGCGGCGGGCCGCGTTCTGGCCCGCCCGGTATCCGCCCGTCGTGACCAGCCCCCCTTTCCCGCCTCCGCCATGGATGGCTATGCGGTCACGACCGCCGCCCCCGGCGACCGGTTCACCGTCATCGGCGAAAGCGCCGCAGGCCACCGCTTCGACGGTCGGGTCGGACCCGGCCAGGCGGTGCGCATCTTCACCGGCGCGCCGGTGCCCCCCGGCGCAACCCGCGTCGTAATCCAAGAGGACGTCACCCGCGACGACGACAGGATCACCCTGAAGGCGACGCTCGACGACAATCCCTACATCCGCCCCGCAGGCACCGACTTCCGCAACGGTCAGACCGTGGAAGCCCCGCGCCGCCTCGGCCCGCAAGACGTGGCCCTTCTGGCCGCCATGAACATCGCCGAGGTGCCGGTCACGCGGCGCCCGAAGGTCGCCCTGATTTCCACCGGCGACGAACTTGTGATGCCCGGCGACACACCCGGGCCCGATCAGATCATCGCCTCCAACACCTTTGGACTGGCCGCTCTCCTGCGCGATCTGGGGGCCGAGGCCCGCATCCTCCCCATCGCCCGCGACACGCGCGAGTCGCTGATCCACGCCTTTGGCCTGATCGAAGACGCGGACCTCGTGCTGACCATCGGCGGCGCATCGGTCGGCGACCACGATCTCGTCGCCCCGGTGGCAGAGGAACTGGGCATGGATCGCGCGTTTCACAAGGTTGCGATGCGCCCGGGCAAACCGCTCATGTCCGGCCGCCTGCAAGACGCGATGATGATCGGGCTGCCGGGCAATCCGGTTTCGGCCATGGTCTGCGGCCATGTCTTCGTCGCGCCCGTCATCCGCAGCCTCTTGGGCCTGCCTGCCGCCCCCGCACCGCGCCACACCGCCCGCCTGAGCAAAGCGCTGACCGCCAATGGCCCACGCGAACACTACATGCGTGCGCAGCTGACCAACGACGGCATCCAGGCCCTTGACCGGCAGGATTCCAGCCTGCTCAGCGTCCTTGGTGCCGCCAACGCCCTGCTGATCCGCCCGGTCGGTGATCCGCCCCGCGAAATCGGCGACCGGGTCGACTACCTGCCGCTCTGATCCGCACGCTGCCCCTGCGTTTCTTCTGTCCCGAAATATCCCGGGGGTGAGGCCGCAGGCCGAGGGGGCAGCGCCCCCTGCATCCTGACGCCCTGACGCCACAGTCCGTTTGGGCAAAACGCGTCATTCTTGACACAAAACAAGAACACCCGTAGAACAAAAGTTAACAAAATCCGGGGTGGCGGCATGCTGACAAAGAAACAACTCGACCTTCTCGACTTCATCAACAAGCGGATGGCGCGCGATGGTGTCCCGCCCAGTTTCGATGAAATGAAGGATGCGCTGGACCTGCGGTCCAAGTCCGGCATCCACCGGCTGATCACCGCGCTCGAGGAACGCGGCTTCATCCGCCGGCTGGCGCATCGCGCCCGCGCGATCGAGATCGTGAAACTGCCCGAAAGCCTTGGCGGTGCGCCTGCGGGCTTTACCCCCAAGATCATCGAAGGCGACCGCGCCGACAGCCGCCCCAACGGGGCTTTCGACCTCGGTCCGGCCAGTCTTGCCGAACTGCCGCTTGTGGGCAGCATCGCCGCTGGTCGTCCGATCGAAGCCATCAACGACCCGGCGCCGGGCGTATCGGTCCCCGGCCAGATGCTGCACGGACAAGGGCGGCACTACGCGTTGGAGGTCAAGGGCGACTCGATGATCGAGGCAGGGATCAATGACGGTGACGTCGTGGTGATCCGCGAAACCTCGGCGGCGGCAGACGGCGACATCGTCGTGGCGCAGATCGAAGGGTACGAGGCAACGCTGAAGCGCTTTCGCCGCAAGGGTGACATGATCATCCTCGAGGCCGCGAACCCCGCCTATGAACCGCGCGTGCTGCCGCAAGGGGCGGTCAGTGTGCAGGGTCGGCTGGTCGGACTGATCCGCACCTACTGAGCTTTCAGCGCCAGTTGCAGCGGCAAGGTCGTGGCACCGTGCCACAACCGCCACCCCGATACCTGCCGGTCCGTGACGACACGCGGGCCGTCATCCAGCCACAAGGCCACCGATCCGCTGTCTTTCAGGCGCGGCGGATCAAAGATCCGGCAGCCCCCCGGCAAGGACAGCGTCACGCTGGACACAACGATCTGATCCTTGTGGCAACTGGTCAGCGCCTGCGCCGCGCGTTTGCCCTGAACATGCAGGATCTCGCCCGCGCCAAGGGGCGCGCGGGCAAGGCGCCCTTCGGTCTCGCCGGGCCACAACCGTGCCGACTCGGGCTGGGCCTGCCCCCGACCGTCGTTTTCCAACCAGACCCCGGCCACGAAGCCGGCACCGCGGTCTCGGGAAAGCGCGCGGCCCTGCGGGGTCATGATGCCCACCAGCGTGCCGTTGTCCGCGATCAAGACGGCAGGCCGCTCCGTCCCGATCCAAAGAATGACCGCAACGGTCACAGGCACCACGCCAACCAAGCGGCCCTTGCCACGCCAAAGGCACAGCAAAAGCCCTCCCAGCGCAATCAGCGGCAGGACGGCTGGCCCCGGAGCCACCACATGCCCGACCGCGCCCTGCCAGTCTGAAACCGTATGGGCGACACCAAGGATCCAGTCCAGCCCCAGCGCCATGACCTGCAAGGCAACCCAGTCCAACCCGAAAGGCATCAAGAGCGCTGCCAGCACTGCCAGCGGCACCACCCAGAGTCCCATGACCGGCACCGCGACAAGATTGGCCACCAGACCGAAATGCGCCACCTGGTTGAAATGGGCCATGCCCACCGGAGCAGTCGCAGCCCCGGCCACAGCGGAGGACAGCACCACCGACAGGATCGGCGCGATCCAGCGCGGCCAAGTCCTGTCGCGTTGGATCAGGCTCATCCGTTCAAAGACAGCCACCAACGCCGTGGTCGCGGCAAAAGACATCTGGAACCCAGGCCCCAGCAGGGCTTCGGGCCGCAAGACAAGGACGATCAGGGCCGCGATGGCGACGCTGCGCAACGACAAGGCACGGCGATCCAGCATCAGCGCACAAAGCGCGGCGGCCACCATGATAAAGGCCCGCTCGGTCGCGACATTGCCCCCCGACAGAGCAAGGTAGCCCGCCGCCGCCATCAAGGCCCCCGCCGCCGCCAGCTTTTTGCCCGGCCAGTGGTGGCGCGTATGCGGGGACACCAACAGCGCCAGCCTCAGCGCGGCAAAGACGAACCCCGCCAGCAACCCCATATGCAGCCCGGAAATCGCCAGCAGATGCGCAAGGTTGCTGTCCCGCAGCGCCTGCAAGGTCGCCTGCCCCATGCCAGAGCGATCCCCGGTCATGATTGCCGCCGCAAAGGCACCACGTTCGCCCGGCAACGCCGCCTGCACTCGGGCCGACAACCACAAGCGCAATCGCGCAACCGGAAGCCGCGCGTCCGCCTCTTGCAGCAACAGCACCGGATTGCGTGTATAGCCGACCGCCCCCAGCCGCAGGAACCATGCGTGCCGGCGGAAATCAAATCCGCCCGGCTCGACCGCGCCGCCGGGCGGGCCAAGGTGCCCGGTCAGGATCACCACTTGCCCCGGTCTTGGGTCATGGTATCGGGTCTTGCCGTGCAAAGAGACGCGCACCCGGCGCGGTATTTCTTCCGGGTCCATCCGTTCCAGCACAACATGATCCAGCGTCAGCCGCAGCGCGTCCGAGGCGGACCGGTCGATGGCAACGATACGGCCTTCGACCGCGCCATAATGCCGAAAGTCCAGAACAGGCCCCGCCACCTGATGCGCCCGCGCCCCGGCCAGCGCGAATCCCAGCGCGGCCAGCGTCACCGCCCCAAGGATCGGCCCCCAAAGAGGACCAGCCCGATGTTGCAGCAGAACCAGCGCACCCACCCCACCGCATAGCCACAGCAGCGCAACGGGCGGTTCCACCCGCAGGGCAAAGAAGATCCCGATGCCGGTTGCAAGGCAGACCGGCGCCCAGGGAAACAGGTGGCCGCGTTGCCCCAGCAAAAGGAGCGCCAGCCATGTCAGGGCTTGACCCATGCTTGCCCCCCGATGGGTGGCTCGTTAAGGAACGGCCCAAGATAGTCCTCCCGCCGTTAGGAAAAGGTTAACCACGATGTCCGACGCACAGGTCGTCACCCGCTTTGCCCCCTCGCCCACCGGTTTCCTGCATATCGGCGGCGCACGCACCGCGCTGTTCAACTGGCTCTATGCCCGTGGCCGGGGCGGCAAGTTCCTGCTGCGGATCGAAGACACCGACCGCGCCCGTTCGACACCGGAAGCCACCGAGGCCATCCTGCGCGGGCTTGACTGGCTGGGCCTCGACCATGACGGCGAGGTGATCTCGCAGTTTGAACGGGCCGGCCGCCACGCCGAAGTCGCGCACGCCCTGTTGGCCAAGGGCGCGGCCTACAAGTGTTTTTCCACACAGGAAGAAATCGAAGCCTTCCGCGAGGCGGCCCGCGCCGAGGGCAGATCGACCCTGTTCCAAAGCCCGTGGCGCGACGCCGATCCTGCCAGCCACCCGGATGCGCCCTTTGTTGTGCGGCTGAAGACCCCGACGGAGGGCGAAACCGTTATTCGGGACGAGGTGCAAGGCACGGTCACCATCCGCAACGACCAGTTGGACGACATGGTTCTGCTGCGCTCGGACGGCACGCCCGTCTACATGCTGGCCGTTGTGGTCGATGATCATGACATGGGGGTGACCCATGTGATCCGGGGCGATGACCACCTTAATAACGCGGCCCGCCAGATGGGCATCTATACAGCGATGGGATGGGACCTGCCGGTCTACGCCCATATCCCGCTGATCCACGGGCCGGACGGCAAGAAACTGTCGAAACGTCACGGCGCGCTTGGCGCCGATGAATACCAGAAGATGGGGTATCCGGCCGCCGGAATGCGCAACTATCTTGCACGCCTCGGCTGGAGCCATGGCGATGACGAATTCTTTACGGATGCGCAGGCACAAGAGTGGTTCGGCTTTGACGGGATCGGCAAATCGCCCGCCCGTTTCGACCTGAAGAAACTGGAAAACCTCTGTGGCCAGCATATCGCCGTGGGCGACGATGCTGCGCTGCTGCAAGAAATCGAAGATTTCCTTGCGGCAACTGATGAAAATCCCTTGCGCCCGTCCAAGAGGGACGGTTTGCTTCGTGCGATGTATTGCCTCAAGGACAGGGCCAAGACGTTCCCTGAACTTCTTGAAAAGGCTCACTTTGTCCTGACGGACACGCCGATCGAGCCGGATGCCAAGGCGCTGAAGAACCTCGACACGGTATCCCGTGGTATACTGGCCGCGTTGACGCCGCAGTTGCAAGATGCTAGCTGGTCCCGAGACGAATTGGAGGCGGTGCTCAACCGTTTCGCCGAAGATCAGGGAACCAAGTTCGGCAAGCTGGCCGGCCCGCTTCGGGCGGCGCTTGCAGGGCGCGCGGTGACCCCTTCGGTCTTCGACATGATGCTTGTCCTGGGCCGCGACGAAAGCCTCGCGCGGCTGGCCCGGGCGGCGGCCGACCAAGAGGGATAACAAGCCCCGCATCGGCCATGTGACTTCAATCGGCAGGGCCGCCGGGCGGCCCCGCTCCACGATATAAGAGGGATGACCAGCATGGCTGAGACCAGCAAGACCGCGACGCTTACAATCGACGGCGCCACATATGATCTGCCGATGCATTCGCCCACCGCGGGCCCGGATGTGATCGACATTCGCAAGCTCTATGGCCAGGCCGGTGTCTTTACCTATGACCCCGGCTTTACCTCGACCGCTTCCTGCGACTCGACCATCACCTTCATCGACGGTGACAAGGGCGAACTGCTGCACCGAGGGTATCCGATCGACCAGCTGGCGTCGAAATCGCATTACCTCGAGGTCTGCTTCCTGCTGCTTTACGGCTATCTGCCCAAGGCGAACGAACTTGAAGAGTTCGAAAGCACGATCACCCGCCACACCATGATCCATGAGCAGATGCACAACTTCTTCCGCGGGTTCCGCCGCGATGCGCATCCCATGGCCACCATGGTCGGCGTGGTCGGCGCCATGTCCGCCTTCTACCACGACTCGACCGACATCAGCGACCCGCGCCAGCGCGAAATCGCCAGCCACCGCCTGATCGCCAAGATGCCGACCATCGCGGCCATGGCCTACAAGTATTCGATCGGCCAGCCCTTCGTGTACCCGCGCAACGATCTGGATTACGCGGCCAACTTCCTGCACATGTGCTTTTCGGTTCCGGCCGAGGAATACGTGGTCGACCCGATCCTCAGCCGCGCGATGGACCGGATCTTTACGCTGCACGCCGACCACGAACAGAATGCTTCGACCTCGACCGTGCGCCTTGCGTCCTCGTCGGGCGCAAACCCCTTTGCCTGCATCGCTGCCGGTATCGCTTGCCTCTGGGGCCCCGCGCACGGTGGCGCAAACCAGGCCTGCCTGGAGATGCTCAAGGAAATCGGCTCGCCCGAGCGTATCCCCGAGTACATCGCCCGCGCCAAGGACAAGAACGACCCGTTCCGCCTGATGGGCTTTGGCCACCGCGTCTACAAGAACTTCGACCCGCGCGCGACCGTGATGAAACAGTCCGCCGACGAGGTGCTGGATCTGCTGGGTGTCGAGAACAACCCGATCCTCGCCACCGCGAAGGAACTGGAACAGCAGGCGCTGGCCGATCCCTATTTCGCTGAGAAAAAGCTGTTCCCGAACGTCGATTTCTATTCGGGCATCATCCTCGAGGCGATGGGCTTCCCGACCTCGATGTTCACCCCGATCTTCGCACTGTCGCGGACCGTTGGCTGGATTTCGCAGTGGAAAGAACAGCTGGCAGATCCTCAGATGAAAATCGGCCGTCCGCGCCAGTTGTACCTTGGCGAAACCCTGCGCGACTACGTGGACATCGAAGACCGCTGAGCGTCGCATTGACCCCACAAAGGAAAGGCCCGGCACCTGCTGCCGGGCCTTTTCATTTGCCGGTGTCCGTTGTGGAAAGGGACGTCAGCGCCCTTCGTAGACGGCGGGGCGTTTTTCGTTGAAGGCGACAACGCCTTCCTTGAAATCGCGGGTCTTGCCGCATTCCCCCTGCAATTTGGATTCAATGCCCAACTGCGCGTCGAGATCGTTTTCGAACGAAGCGCGGATGGCCTGTTTCACACGCTGGTAGGCCGCCGTCGGCCCCTTGGCCAGATGCAGAGCGCGCGCCTTGACGTGGGCGCCAAAGACATCGTCGGCCACCGCTTCCCAGATCATTCCCCAGTCATCCGCCTGTGCGGCGGTGATCTTTTCCGCAAAAAGCGCCGCGCCCATGGCCTTGGCCAAGCCCATCTGGCGCGGCAAAAGCCATGTGCCGCCAGCATCCGGGATCAGCCCGATCCGGGTAAAGGCCTGAAGGAAAAAGGCCGATTCCGCCGCGATCACCACGTCCGCCGCCAGCGCAAGATTCGCCCCAGCGCCGGCCGCTGCTCCGTTGACCGCGCTGATGGTCGGCACAGGGCAGTCGTGGATGGCCCGCAGCATCGGCACGTATTCGTCCCGCAGCGTGCGTTCCAGATCAAGGTTGGCCGCGTTGGCCCCATCTCCAAGGTCCTGCCCGGAACAAAAGGCCTTGCCCGCGCCGGTCAGAATAACAACTCGCGCCTCGCGTCCGCCGCGCTGAACCGCTTCGGCGATTTCTGCGCGCATCTGTGTGTTCAACGCGTTCATCACGTCCGGTCGGTTCAAGGTGACCGTGGCGATATCCTCAGCCACCGCGTAGGTAATCATGTCGTATTGCATCGGCGTGCTCCCATCTCTTGGCGGGCATCAAACATGCCCGCCAAGCGAAAGGCAAAGCCAAACGCCACGTCACGACCGCAGGATACGGGCGATCAAAGCGCGAGCCTCGGGAGGCGGTTTGCGTTCGACGCGTTCATAGGCGCTGCCGTCCCTGTCCCGCCGCAACAGGCCGTGTTCGATCATCGACCGCCGGATCTGCGCCGCATCCCGAAAGGTGCAAAGCGCGTCGAGGGCGGTGCTGATCTGGCGTTCGGTCCAGCTTTGCCCCGGCGGCAGTTGCGCCCAGATCACCCAGAGGCACAGTCCCTGAATGGATGTGCGCCCGGGCCAGTCAATGAACCGCCGTTCCGGATCGAAGAACCGGGCCGCCCGGGCAACGGATTTCTCGTCCACCGGTTCATCCGGGGTTTCCGTCAACCGCGCGCGCAGATGCTGATAGTTGCGATAGCCCGCCGCGCGGGAGATCAGCCCCAGCATCTCCAGATGCGAGGGAGGACTGTCCATGCCAGAGCGCAGCGCCTTGGCAAAGGCGGACAGGTCCGGAATGGTCAGGGCAATAGGATCACGAGACATGGGTCTGCTCCATCACCGATACCGCGTCCCCGTAACGGGGAGAGGAGGGCCGCCCTTGTCCATGGGCATCGCGAGGGCAATCCATGGTCAGAAGTTCAAGGCAGGTTTAGCGAAAGGCGGCGCCTGGGTGAACTGCGGACCCTGCAGGAACGGGTAGCAGAGCGGCCCGCGCAGGTCCATCACGGATGTTGACCGGTTCCTACAGCCCTGCGAGGCTGATGCCATGACCTACAAACCCGACGGCTATAGTGACCTGTCCCCCTACCTCATCGTGCCGGATCCGGAAATCGTGCTGCGGTTCTGCGAAGAGGTTTTTGACGCAACCCGGTTGCGGGTCTTTCACGACGGAGATCGGATCATTCACGCGGAATGCCGAATAGGCGATTCCGTCCTGATGATCGGCGGGGCCGAAGGCGGTGCCGGCGCGATGCTGCACCTGTACCTGCCCGACCCGGACACAGCCTTTGCCAAGGCCATGGCCCTGGGCGCCGAAGAATTGCAGCCGATGATGGAAAAAGGTGACGGCGACCGGCGCGGCGGGTTTCGCACGCCCTGCGGCACCCAATGGTATGTGTCCAAGCAGATGGGCGCACCCGCCTGACCACAGGTTCGGGGCGGGTTAACCGCCCTGCCCGTCCCCTTTCAGCAGTTCATCCAGCCGCTTTTGCTCGTCAACGGACAGGCCTGTGTCTGCCTCCCCCGTCCCCGCAGCCGAACGGCGGCGGACGTAGGCCACCCCCAACCCCAGAGCCAACACGAACAGACCCGGCCCAGAGGCCCAGAGCAACCAGTTCCAACCGCCGGTCGTGGGCCGAAGCAGGACAAATTCGCCATAACGGTCGACGATGAAGGCAACCACTTCCTTGTCCGTGTCACCTGCCAGCAGACGCTCTCTGACCAGCAGGCGCAGATCCCGCGCCAGCGAAGCATTGCTTTCGTCGATGCTTTCGTTCTGGCAGACCAGACAGCGCAACCCGGCCGAAATGTCGCGCGCCCTTGCCTCCAGCGCCGGGTCCTCCAGCACCTCGTCGGGCTGAACCGCGCCCGCAACGCTGGCAAAGGCGATCAGAGCCGCGATTGCGTAAGGCGCGCACGTCTTGCGCACCGCCTGTCCGAACACCGTCATTCCGCAGGCACTCCCTGTGCCGGGGCCGTCTTGCGCGCGCCGGCGGCGATCCGATAGCGGCGATCCGAAAGGCTCAGACAGCCACCCAGCGCCATGATGATGGCCCCGGCCCAGATCCAGTTCGCCAGCGGCTTGATATAGACACGCATCACCCAGCCGCCATCGTCCTGCGGATCACCGATCACGACATAGACGTCGCGCATGATCCGATAATCAATGGCCGCTTCGGTCGTCGGCATGGCCGCAACCGGGTAGACGCGTTTCTCGGGGTTCAGTTCCGCGATCTCACGCCCGTTTTGGGTGACCAGAACGTCGCCCATGGTCGAGATATAGTTTGGCCCCTGCACACGATCGACCGAACGCAGCGTGAATTCGAAATCGCCAACGGTGAAGGCTTCTCCAATACGGGCGACGCGGATGTCTTCCTCCTGCCAGGCCAGAAGCCCGGCAATCCCCAGCATGGTGATGCCAAGGCCCGCATGCGCCACGGCCTTGCCCCATTCGGCGCGCGGCAGGCGGAACAACCGCGACAAGTCACGAGACTGGCCAGTACGCGAGAGAAGGTCCGTCACCGCGCCCGCCACCATCCATGTGCCAAGGAAGACGCCGATCGGCCCCATCAGGCTGCGGCCCGTCTGCATTGCCCAGACCAGACCCATCAGCGCAATCGCAAGGACAAAGGCCGGGGTCAGGGATTTCAGCACGCGGTCAAGCTTGCCCCGTTTCCAACTGATCATCGCCCCCACGGGCAGGATCAGGCCGAGGACCACCATGAACGGCGTAAAGGCCATATTGAAGAAAGGCGCGCCAACCGAGAGTTTGCGGTCAAACAGCATCTCCGCAACGAAGGGCCACATGGTGCCGACAAAGACGACAAAGCTCGACACCGCCAGCAGGATATTATTCGCCACCAGCGCGCTTTCGCGGCTGACCACGCCAAAGACGCCCTTGGCCTCCATCACGTTGGCACGCGCGGCGAACAGCGTCAGCGCCCCGCCGGTGAAGAACAGCAGGATATACAGGATAAACTGGCCCCGCACCGGGTCATTGGCGAAGGCATGAACCGAAGTCAGCAGGCCGGATCGCACGATGAACGTGCCGATCAGGGAAAAGCCGAAGGCAAGGATCGCCAGCAGAATGGTCCAGCTTTTCAGCGACTCGCGTTTTTCCACCACGATGGCCGAATGCAGCAGCGCGGCAGCAAAGAGCCAAGGCATGAACGAGGCGTTTTCGACCGGATCCCAGAACCAGAAACCGCCCCAGCCCAGTTCGTAATAGGCCCACCACGATCCCAGCGCGATACCGATGGTTAGAAAGATCCACGCCGCCAGCGTCCATGGCCGTACCCAGCGGCCCCATGCGGCATCCACCCGCCCCTCGATCAAGGCGGCGACTGCAAAGGAAAAGCAGATCGAAAGCCCGACATACCCAAGGTAAAGGAACGGCGGATGGAAGGCGAGGCCGGGATCCTGCAACAGCGGGTTCAGGTCGGTGCCGTCAATCGGCGGCACCGGCAGCCGGGTGAAGGGATTGGACGTAAAGATGATAAAGGCATAAAACGCTGCCGAAACAGAGGATTGCACCGCCAGTACCCGGGCGCGCAAAGTCGGCGGAATATTCGATCCGAACCACGCGGCGCAGGCCCCGAAAAGGGCAAGGATCAGCACCCAAAGCAGCATCGACCCCTCGTGGTTTCCCCAGACGCCGGACACTTTGTAAAGCATCGGTTTGGCCGAATGGCTGTTCTGATAGACCAGCTTCAGCGAGAAATCCGAGACCACGAAAGCATAGGTCAGCGCCGCAAAGCTGGACGCGACCAACAGGAATTGCAGCGTCGCAGCCGGTTCCGCCACCGCCATCCACCCGGGCCAACGCTTGTGTGCGCCCACCAATGGCATCACCATCTGAACCAGCGAGACCACGAAGGCCAGGATAAGGGCGAAATGTCCGAGCTCTGTAATCATGCCCGGACTATAGGGCGCACGAAAAAGCGGGCCAATCGAAATCGGCCCGCCTTTCAGATCACAATGTCGCAATACGTTTGGCGCTAGCCGCGGCTGCGGTGCCAGTCCGCCAGCGCAGGGTTGTCGGCTGGCACGTCAAAAGTTGCCGGATCCTCCGGGCGCGCGCCCTCGGGTGTGACATCGCGCAACGCCTCTACGTCGCGGACGGTGCGCACGACCTGCGGCACGGTGGCGATAGTTGCAGCCATCTCGCGCTGGAAGTCCTGCCCCTTGGCCTGATGCCGTGCGCCGAAGTAAAAGCTGACGATCGCCGCCAAAAGCCACCACAGCGGCTCTGGCACCAAAGCAATCCCGGCCATGCGCGCGGCGAACCAGATGGGATCAACCATGGCCGCCACGAACATTCCCAGCGTTCCCAACGCCATCGCCGGGCGCGGCACCCGGTTCAGCGCATCCATCAGGCTGTCGAACCAGCTACGCCGCACAACGCGGAACTCTCCCGCCATCTGGGCCAGCGAAGCCGACTGCGCGTCGTGCCCTCTTTGGGCCTGTGCCTCTGCGTTGACGCGAAACACCTCGGCGGTTTCCGCAACCACGTTGCGGCCCGACCCAAAGAGCACGCCAAGGATCTGACCAATCAGCCCCATGCTGCCACCCGTGCCTGAAACTCGGCCTCCGTCAGGTGATAGCGCGGCGAGATGAACTCTTCGGCCCGTTTGATCCACCCCCCTTTGCCGCCTGCGCGGGTGCGGGCGTATTTGCGGCTGGCCGGGCGATTGTCGGCGATGCGAAAGTAATAGTTGCGCCGGGCAATGCCATAGGCATCGACCATGTGGTCAGGCGCCTTGGAGTAGGCCCGCGCCGTTGCGCCAACGGTCTGCGGCCCAATGGCCCCGTCGACGCTGACCTTTTCGCCCATCTGGTTCAGCAACCGCTGAAGGATCTTCACCGCATTACCCCCGGCATTGACGTACATATCAAAGACGGTCTCATGCAGTGCCGAGGGCAGTTCAGCGATCCGTGGTTTGACAAAATAATGGGTCAGAAAGATCGTCACCGCCTGTTCACGCGTAATCTGGCGCACGTCCTGCGCATCCACCCGACCGTTGCCGTCTAGGTCAAGGCCAAGCCGCCGCATGGTGTGAATCGTCACACCATATTTGGTTGCGCCGCCGGGATCGTCCGGGTCGTTGACATACCCGCCTTCGCGGGCAACGATTTCCTCGGCCATCTTGCGGACGCCTGTTGTCAGAGTCGACATCTTGTCTCTCCTGCTCGGTTTGCTGTCGATGGCAGAAAAGGTGCGCCGCAGCCCTTAACCAATCCTCAGAGGACCGTACGTTGCATGACCGCTGACGAGATCATCGCGCTGCTCGAACTTTCGCCCCACCCCGAAGGCGGGCACTATCGGCAGACATGGCAGGCACAGGCACCGGAGCGAACGCGATCCGCCGGAACCTGCATCTATTTCCTGCTGAAAGGGGACGAACGCAGCCATTGGCACCGCGTGGATGCAGGCGAAATCTGGCATTACTACGCAGGGGCACCGCTGCGCCTGATGCGCGCCCCGACGGAACATGGACCGCGTACGGACATGTTCCTTGGTCCTGACCTGAGCGCGGGACAACGACCGCAAGGCATTGTCGAACCGGGCCATTGGCAGGCGGCGCAATCGCTGGGCGACTGGACGCTGGTCGGCTGCACCGTATCGCCCGGCTTTCTGTTTGAAGGGTTCGAACTGGCTGCACCCGGGTTCGATATTCCAGTCTAGCGCGAACGGCAAAACGCCCGGGGGAGTGGACCCCGGGCGTTCCGCATTCAAGCAGGCGTTCGATTACTGAACGCGCTCCATATCGGCCAGTTGGTCACCGGTGAAGGGTGTGACCACCGCGTAGGAGGTTTCGCTCACCATCACCATCTTTGCTTCGTCCAGCGGCAGCAGGACAAAAGTGTCCCCCAGCCCCAGAAAGCCGCCGACCTCGGCGACAAGACCGGTGATCTTGCCGCTTTCATCGACGACGAAATCGTCGATCGACCCGATGCGTGTCCATTCGTCGGCCACGGCCTCGTAGCGTACGCTGGCGTCCCATTCGGCCTCCCCGGTCTCGGAAAGCGTGTAGATCGGCGCACCGATGATCACCGAAGCCTTGACCGGAGCCATCAGGCCGGATTGGCTGGCGCCATCAGCCTTGGCCATGTCCGAGGGCACCGGTTTCGGCGTCATCGGGTCCGCGTCTTCGGCCACGTCCTTGTCGGTCATGTCCGGAGCATCGGTTTCGGCGGCAGGGTCGGCTGCCATCGGGTCGGCTTGTTCCATCGGCACCGGGTCCGCAGCCGGGTCCATGGTGTCCCCTGTCGCGTGGCTTTCTGCAAAGGCAGCCGCGGGGATCAGGGCAGTAGCAGCAACGGTCATCATGAAGCGGTTCATGTCGAATTCCTTCCTTGTTTCCGTTTGATCTGGCTGACTAACCCGCGATTTTCCCCTGTCGTTCCACGCTATATTTTTTCCCTTTCAGGGAACTTCATCCGCGACCGTGCGTATGCACGAAGCTCAAAAGTTGGGCGGTGGACCCGTCCTTGCCTTCGACCTTGGCCGCACCTGTCACCATCGGTCCCAGAGCGGTGGCAAGTTCCTTGCCCAGTTCGACGCCCCATTGATCGAAAGAGTTGATGCCAAGGATCACGCCTTCGACAAAAACCCGGTGTTCATACAGCGCGATGATCTTGCCCAGTGTTTCGGGATCAAGCAGCGGATAGATCAGCGTCGTCGACGGCCGATTGCCCGGGAACACCCGGTGCCGCGCCTGCCGTTCCAACTCGTCACCTTCGAACTTGCCCGCCACCTTGGCGCGCGCCTCGTCGAGCGACCGGCCCCGCATCAGCGCCTCGGACTGGGCAAGGCAATTGGCAACCAGCAAGTCGTGATGGTGCTTGAGCTCAGGCTCATGCCCCTGCGCGGCCACAAGGAACTCTGCCGGGATGACCCGCGTGCCCTGATGGATCAACTGGTAAAAGGCATGCTGGCCATTCGTGCCCGGCTCGCCCCAGACCACTGGCCCGGATTCATAAGGCAGATCTGCGCCATCCATGCTGACGCCCTTGCCGTTCGATTCCATTTCCAGTTGTTGCAGATAGGCCGGCAGGCGCATCAACCGGTTGTCATAAGGCAGCACCGCGCGTGTCGCGTGCCCCAGCACCTGATTGTGCCAGATCCCCACCAACGCCAGCAGAACCGGCATGTTTTCGGCCAGCGGCGCGCTTTGGAAATGGCGGTCCATCTTCATGCCGCCGGTCAGGAAGGCGCGGAAATGCTCGGGGCCGACCGCCAGCATCAGCGACAAGCCGATCGGTCCCCAGACGGAATAGCGCCCGCCAACCCAATCCTCGAAACCAAAGACACGCTCTGCGGGGATGCCGAACTCTGCCGCCTTTTCAAGGTTCGACGACAGGGCGATGAACTTGCCCGCATCCGAAACTCCCTTGGCTGCCAGCCAATCCTTGGCCGTGCGGGCGTTGGTCATGGTCTCGATGGTGGTAAAGGTCTTGGACGCGACGATGAAGATCGTCCTTTCCGGATCACAGCCTGCCAGCGTATCGGCAATATCCGCACCGTCCACGTTGGACACGAAATGCGTGCGCGGACCGTCATGGTAAGGTGCCAGCGCCAATACCGCCATGACCGGCCCAAGGTCCGATCCGCCAATCCCGATATTCACCACATCCGTCACGTCCGAGGCCCGGATGTCACGCGCCAGTGCCTGCATTCGCCCCAGCGTGTTCAGCACAGGTGGCATGACGTCGACGCCGTCCACCTCGACCGGCGCGCCGTCCAGATTGCGCAATGCGGTATGCAGCACGGCCCGGCCTTCGGTTTCATTGATCCGTGCGCCCGCGAACATCGCGTCGCGGCGTTCGGCCACGCCGCGCGCCTCGGCCAACGCAAGCAGCGCGCTGCGCACTTCGGGGTCGATCTGGGTTTTCGAGTAGTCGAACAACATGCCTTCGGCGCGAAGGCTGAACGCCGCGGCCCGGGTGTCATCCGCGAATTGATCCTCGATCCGGCGATCGCCGATGCCCGCCGCCAATGCCTTGAGATCCTCGAACATTCCGTCTCCCTCGCCGCCGTTCTCGCGGCCGTTGAAAATGCTTTCCCGCCCAATATCAGGCGGCAGATGTCAGATTTGCGACTACGGTGCCCAGTGAACCTTGGCTTCGCTCAGGACAGCGTTAATCGGAGCTTCAAGCGCGGGTTTGCCGCGCGCGGCCTCCAGCGCCGCCCGCTTTTCCTCGCCAAAGATCAGCACATGTTTGGACAGTGCGCCATTCAGCACCGGCGCGCTCAGCGTGATGCGCGGTTCGGGCGCACCGGGCGCGCGCATGGGCAGAAGGATCGGCGCCTTGGACGACAGCGCCTCTTGCAGACGGTCCGCGCCGGGAAACAGCGATGCGGTATGCATGTCCGCCCCCATGCCCAGCAAGACCACCGCCAAGGGCAATTCCCTTGCAATCGGTTCCTCAAGAGCCGCCAGCACGCCCTCGGGTTCTTCAGCGGGCGCATAAAGCGGCAGGTATCCCGCCGCCGCCGCCCGGTTCGTCAGCAGGCGTTCGCGCAGCAATCCTGTGTTGGACCGGGCATGATCCTCGGGCACCCAGCGTTCGTCGGTCAACATGACATCCACCCGCGACCAGTCCAGATCGACATTATTCAGGTCGTCAAAGACAGGTCCCGGCGATGTACCGCCGGGCACGGCAAAAGCCACCCTGTCGTTCTGCGACAGCGCCTGACGCAACTCACCCGCAAGCTGGTTGGCAAGGTCGATGGCCAGCATCTCGCGATCCTGGTAGGTGAGGAATTCATAGTTCATGCCTGCGCCTCCTTCGGTTGGCTCGGCTCACGCGCGGATTTCGCGCCAGCGGCGCCCGTCCCGATGCATCAGCATCAGCGCATCTTCCGGTCCGGCCGATCCGGGATCATAGGGCTTGGGCACTTCGCCACGGCTCTGCCATCCGGCGATGATCGGATCGGTCCAGGCCCAGGCGGCCTCGACCTCGTCGCCGCGCATGAACAAGGTCTGATTGCCCCGGATCACGTCCATGATCAACCGCTCATAGGCGTCTGGCACTTCCTCGGCCTCTGGTCCCAGCGCCTCGGCAAAGCTCATGTCCAACGGCACGTCAACCAGACGCATGCCCCCCGGCCCCGGTTCCTTGATGGTCACACCCAGCGTCATGCCTTCGTTCGGTTGCAGCCGGATCGACAGAACGTTGCGATGGGTTCCGGCCTCGGGACCAAAGATCGAATGCGGCGCATCCTTGAAGACAACCGCGATTTCCGAGGCCCGCGCCCGCAGCTTTTTGCCGGTCCGCAGGTAAAAGGGCGTACCCGCCCATCGCCAGTTGGAAATATGGCACTTCATCGCCACAAAGCTTTCGGTGGTGGACCGCGGGTTGTCCACGTGTTCCCGATAGCCGGGCTGTTCCTCGTCGGCGCTGTATTGGCCGCGCACGATGTGGTGGTAATCCACCGGATCCAGTGCCCTGATCACCTTGAGTTTTTCGTCCCGCACCGCGTCTGGTTCGAAGCGCGCCGGCGGCTCCATCGCGATCAGGCACAAGAGCTGCATCAGGTGGTTCTGCACCATGTCCCGCATGGCGCCTGACTTGTCATAATACCCCCCGCGCCCGCCAACATCGACGGTTTCGGCCACCGTGATCTGGATATGATCGACGTATTGCGCATTCCACAGAGGTTCAAACAGCATGTTGCCGAACCGGACCGCCATCAGGTTCTGCACGGTTTCTTTGCCAAGGTAGTGGTCGATCCGATAGATCTGATCTTCGGCGAAATGGGTCCGCAGCGTGACGTTCAGCGCCCGCGCGCTTTCAAGGTCATGGCCAAAGGGTTTTTCGACAACGACCCGGCTGTCATCATCGGCCAGCCCGAAGGAACGCAACCGCTCTGCCAAGGCGCCGAACAGCGACGGCCCGACCGAGAAATAGAAAGCGCGTACACAATCCGGGCGCAGGTGCCGTTTCAATGCCTCCCAGCCGCCATCCCCCATGGCGTCAACCGGTTCGTATTCCACCCGTTCGAGGAACTGTTCCAGCGTGCCGTCCTCGCAATGGCGACCGCCACCGAACTCGGCCACTGCTTCGGCCACCATGCGACGGAATCCTGCACCGTCCATCTCGGACCGGGCAGCGCCGATGATGCGCGCGCCGTCGGGCATCTGCCCGCTACAGAATCGCCGGAACAGCCCGGGCAGGATCTTGCGGCGGGCCAGATCGCCCGTCGCACCAAAGATCACCAGATCGAAAGGGTCGACCGGAATAACGCGTGAAACCATGAGTCCCGTGCCTTTCCAACTTGGCGGGAACGCCCGCCTTTGGCAGCGCCCGTTAGCGCTAACGTTTACATTCGTGCACCGCATACCCCATGTGCAGATGAAAGTCTAACATCCATGTGCCCCTTCACAATGGCGTCAGGAAAAATCTTGGGACTGGCACCTCAACTGCCTTCCGCCTAGGCCTTTGGGAACGACGCGAAGGACGCCCCATGAAAGACTCCGCCGCCGCCAACGCTGGCAAGTTCGAAAACCCCACAGTCACCGCCAAAGGCGAACCTCGTGCCCATGTGGCCCTCAGCAACCCTCAGACTCTGTGGTTCAATACCGGGACACTCTGCAACATCGAGTGCCTGAACTGCTACATCGAAAGTTCGCCTGAAAACGACAGGTTGGTCTATATCACCGCGGACGAGGTCAGCGACTATCTGGATCAGTTGAAAGCGCGCAATTGGGGCGTGCGAGAGATCGGCTTTACCGGTGGCGAGCCCTTCATGAACCCCCAGATGATCGAGATGACACGCCGCTGTCTTGACCGTGGGTACGAGGTTCTGATCCTCACCAATGCCATGCGTCCGATGATGCGTCCTTCGGTCCGCAAGGGTCTGGAGGAATTGCAGACGCAGCATGGAGACCGCCTGACCCTGCGTATCTCACTGGACCATTGGTCCGCCGCCAATCATGACGCCGAACGCGGTGCCGGCACTTATGACAAGACGATCGAAGGCATGCGTTGGCTGCGCGACGCGGGCATCCGCATGACAGTGGCCGGGCGGACCATGTGGGACGAAGACGACGCCAGCGCCCGTGACGGCTTTGCCCGGGTGTTCGAGGCGGAAGGATTCGCCATCGACGCGCGCGACCCCAGTCAATGCGTTCTGTTCCCGGAAATGGACCTAACCGTCGAAGTGCCCGAGATCACAACCGCTTGTTGGGGCATCCTGAACAAATCCCCCGATGACATCATGTGCGCCTCGTCCCGCATGGTCGTGAAACGCAAGGGCGCTGACAGCCCGTCCGTCGTGGCCTGCACCCTGCTGCCTTACGAGGACCAGTTCGACATGGGTCAAACCCTTGAACAGGCTGAACGCGATGTGCCTTTGAATCATCCCCATTGCGCCAAATTCTGCGTCCTTGGCGGGGCAAGCTGTTCGGCGTAACGGCACCCTGCCCGCCACGCCCCGGCAAGCCCTTGCCGAAACCGCGAACCGCCTTGCGCCGCCACCGCCCGCATGTCACTGCTCGCTCAACGAGCAGGAGAACGCCAGATGTCACCGCGCAAGATCATCATCGACACCGACCCCGGACAAGACGACGCCGTCGCCATCCTGCTGGCGCTGGCCTCGCCCGAAGAGATCGAGGTTCTGGGCATTACTGCGGTCGCGGGCAATGTCCCGCTGGACCTGACGCTCAAGAACGCGCGCAAGGTCTGTGAACTGGCCGGGAAGACGGAAACGCCGATCTATTCCGGCTGTGACCGGCCACTGGCGCATGAGCTTGTGACCGCCGAGCATGTGCATGGCAAAACCGGGCTGGACGGTCCGGACCTGCCTGAACCCACCATGCCGGTACAACCGCAACATGCGGTCGATTTCATCATCGAAACGCTTCGCAGCCAACCGGCCGGAACAGTGACGCTCTGCCCCTTGGGGCCTCTGACCAATATCGGCACAGCCCTGCAAAAAGCCCCTGACATCGCGCCCCGCATCCGCGAGATCGTTCTGATGGGTGGCGCCTATTTCGAAGTGGGCAACATCACCCCGGCGGCTGAGTTCAACATTTACGTCGACCCGGAAGCCGCTGAAATCGTGTTTAAATCCGGCGCACCGATCACCGTGATGCCGTTGGATGTGACGCACAAGGCGCTGGTGACGACACCCCGGAACGAAGCCTTCCGCGATCTTGGAACCCCGGTGGGGCTGGCCGTGGCGCAGATGACCGATTTCTTCGAACGGTTCGACAAAGCCAAATACGGGTCCAAGGGTGCCCCCCTGCATGATCCCTGCGTGACCGCCTACCTGATCCGGCCCGAGCTCTTCACCGGACGTTTCATCAATGTCGAGATCGAAACCCAATCGCCGTTGACACGCGGGATGACAGTCGCGGACTGGTGGGGGGTCACGGACCGACCCGCAAATGCGACCTTTATCGGCGATCTGGACGCGGACGGCTTCTTTGACTTGCTGACCGAAAGGCTCGCGCGCCTATGAAATCCCTGCATCTCGCAGGCGAAGACGACGCGGACAAATTGCTGCCGCTTGTCGCCGCCTTTCATTCTGAAATGGGCTTTGACACGGATGCCGAACACCGTGCGCAGGCGGTGGCACCGCTTTTGCAGGGGTCGCCGCACGGGGCGGTCTGGCTGATCGGGCCGCGCCGCGCGCCGGTGGGCTATATTGTGCTGACTTTCGGCTGGTCGGTGGAATTCGGCGGTCTGGACGCCATCGTCGACGAGATCTTTATCCGGCCCGCCGTGCGTGGCCGCGGCATGGGACTGGAGGCGCTGGACGGAATTGCCAAAGCGATGAAACAAGCCGGTGTCCGCGCCTTGCACCTTGAGGTCGATCGCGAAGATGACCGCGCCCGCCGTTTCTATGGCCGTGCCCGTTTCGAGGCGCGGGACCGCTATATTTTCATGTCCCGCACCCTGTGACCCCGCCTGCACGGGCGCGCCAGTCCGCCGCCTGATCTGGCACAGACGGCCCGGCCCGCCTATATCCCGCACATGACCCTGCACATCCCCTTTGACAACAGCTTTGCCCGCCTGCCTGACGGCTTCTTCGCCCGGCAGCGCCCGACCCCGGTCAAGGCCCCGCAAACCGTTGCCTTCAACCAGCCGCTGGCGCAGTTGCTGGGCATCACCGGCGAAGATGATCCGGCCCTTGCCGCGCTGTTCTCTGGAAATGCGCTGCCGGACGGGGCCGAACCGCTGGCACAGCTCTACGCCGGCCACCAGTTCGGCCAGTTCAACCCGCAACTGGGCGACGGGCGCGCCCTGCTTCTGGGCGAGGTCGTGGGCAGCGACGGCATACGCCGGGATATTCAGCTCAAGGGCTCCGGTCCCACGCCTTTCTCGAGGCGCGGCGACGGACGCGCCTGGCTGGGGCCGGTTCTGCGCGAATACGTCGTCTCCGAGGCGATGCATGCGCTTGGCATCCCGACCACCCGCGCGCTTGCTGCCACCCGCACCGGCGAAGAGGTGATCCGCGAACGCCCCCTGCCCGGCGCGGTCCTGACCCGCGTTGCGCAAAGCCATATCCGTGTCGGCACCTTTCAGGTGTTTTCGGCCCGGCGTGACAACGACCGCCTGCAAACCCTGTTCGACTACACCGTCGAACGCCATTATCCGCAGGCACGCGATCCGTTGGACCTGCTGAAAGCGGTGATTGACCGGCAGGCCGATCTGGTCACGCGCTGGATGGCGGTCGGCTTTATCCATGGTGTGATGAACACGGACAACTGCGCGCTGTCCGGCGAAACCATCGACTATGGGCCCTGCGCTTTTATGGATGCCTATGACCCGGACACGGTATTTTCCTCCATCGACCGCTTCGGTCGTTATGGCTATGCCGCGCAGGCGGACATCATCGTGTGGAACATGGCGCAACTGGCGACCGCCCTGGTGCCGCTGATGCCAGACACGGACAAGGCGATCGAGGATTTCACATCCGCCGTTCATGCCATGCCAGACCTGCTGCGCCGCCACTGGCGCAAGCGCTTTGGTCAAAAGATCGGCCTGCATGACGCCACCGAGGACGATCTCGACCTGATCGGCGAATTGCTGACGCTGATGCAGACGGGAGGTTCGGATTTCACCAACACCTTCCGCGCGTTGAGCGAGGGGACAGCCAAGGACCAGATCGCCGACCGCGACGGCTTTGCCGACTGGCAGGTACGATGGCAAAAGCGGCTGGACCAAGAGGACAATCCGCACGGGCTGATGCGGGCGGTGAACCCCGTTCTGATCCCGCGCAACCATCGGATCGAACAGATGATCGACGCCGCCGTTGAGGGCGATGACGCTCCGTTCCACCGACTGAACGCCGCGCTTGCCACCCCGATGGCCGAGAACGATGACTTCGCAGATCTGCGTCAGGCCCCGGCCAATCATGAAAAGGTGCGGGCAACCTTCTGCGGAACCTGATTACGGCCCGCCGCCCCGGCGGATCAGGTCACTGTCACCGCCGGCCGTTTGCGCCGGCGGTTGATCAGAACGATCCCCACCGCCACCAGCACCAGCGCACCGATGAAACCGATGCCAACCGGTTCGTCAAAGACCAGCCAGCCAAAGCCAACTGCCATGACGGGCGACAGAAAGCTGAACGAGGCAATGTCCGACGCCGGATAGATCGCCATCAGCCGCAACCAGAACAAAAATCCCAACGAGGCCACAAAGACGCCAAAGCCCAAGCCGAACAGGCTCAGCAGATCGGTGTCGCGCATCAATGGCCCGAACAAAGGCGCAAGGGCACATAGCACCACGGCAGAGACGGCAAGCTGCCAGAAAAGCTGCCCCTCGGCGTTCAGCTCCGACACGCGGGTCAGCCGCACGGTCAGCGCAATCCCTGCCCAGGCCCAGGAGGCAAGCAGCGCCAAAAGGTCGCCACGGATGTCTCCTCCGCCCCGGCTTTGCGGATCGGCCAGCGCCCAGGCCACGCCCGCCATGGCCAGAACCAGCCCCAGCAAGCGCCGGGCCGACAGGCGCTCGCCCGGCAGGGTGAAATGCGCCACAATCGCCAGCCAGACAGGCATGGCGTAAAAGGTGATCGAAGCACGCGACACGCTGGTCATGTCCAGCGACGAAAACAGAAAGATGAACTCGACGCTGAACAGGCCGCCCAGCATCAGCCCCGGCCACAGCGTCCGGCGCAGCCCGCCGATACGGCGACCGCTGAATTTCAGCCACAGGCCCAACACCAGCAGCGCCAGCCCCGAACGGACCCCCGCCGCAAAAACCGGCCCGAAGCCGGCATTGGTAAACTTGATTGCCACCTGGTTGAAGGCCAGCAGGCTGGCGAAGACCACCATCCCAACGGCTCCGGCCAGATCCATCTGATCCTTGCGTTCCATGCCCCCTTGGACACCCGCGAACCGACAAGGTCAATCTGCGAACGACAGTTCCCCTGTGCGCAGGCGCAGACATCTGTCACAGTCGGTGCAGGTACATCATCGGCAAGGAGGAGAAGCCTTATGGGTCTCATGGGAACACTGGCCAAGGTCGCCATCGGATATGCCGCCGCACGCGGCGTGGATCGGCTGTCTGGCGGACAAGGGCTTGGCGCGCTTCTGGGGGGCGGCGCACAGGTACCCGCCAAGACACCGGCAGCACAGATGCAGGCGCAGATGGGCAAGATGATGAGCGGTCAGATGCCACAGGGCGGCGGGTTGCAGGAAATGATGGAGACAGCGCAGAAAAGCGGTTTCCCCGGAATGCCCCCGACTGCGGGCGGCGCGGGCAACCCCTTGGCCGACATGATGAAAAGCCTGCAATCCGGCGGCATGGACCTGTCGTCGATACTTGGCAACACCGGGGGCGCCAAAGGGGATGGCTTGCTGGGCCAGCTGGGTGCCGGTGGCACCGGGCTGGCCGGGATGCTGGCGGCCTTTGCAGGCTCCGCCGCCGATGCGCAGGGCAAGGGCGCCGCGGGGTTTCTGGATGCAATGAAGGCGCAGGACACCGCCCCCGAGGCCGAAGCGGCCGCCGCCCTGATGTTGCGCGCCATGATCATGGCCGCCAAGGCCGACGGCGGCATCGACAAGGCCGAACAGGCCCGCATTCTCGACACGCTGGGCGATGATGCCGACGCCTCGGATCGGGCCTTTGTCGAGACCCAGCTCAAGGCTCCAGTCGACCCCGAGGCGCTGGCGGCCGATGTCCCCGAGGCACAGCGCATGCAGGTCTATTCCGCCTCGCTGATGACCATCCGTGTCGATACGCAGGCCGAAGCCGACTATCTGGACCGGTTGGCGCGGGCGATGCAACTGGAAGAGGCCATGGTCAACATGTTGCACATGCAGATGGGCTTGCAACCACTCTACGGCTGATCCCGGTATGAACCGAAACACGGGCTTCGGCCTTGGCCTTGCATTGGCCGGGGCGCTGGTTCTGACACCGGATGCGCTGCTTCTGCGGCTCTCGGGCATGAGCGGTTTCCAGATGCTGGGGTGGCGCGGCCTGTTCATGGGCGCGATCTTTTTGCTGGCCTGGGCCATCACCAGCCACAACCGGCGCGGCGAGTTGCGTCAGATCGGCGGCACAACGGCGCTGCTGGTGATCGCCTGCCACGCGCTTAACGCGGCGCTTTTTCCCATCGGCATTGCGGTCTCTCCGGTTGCGCCAGTATTGCTGGGCGTGGCCACGGTCCCGGTCTGGTCGGCGCTCTTTGCGCATTTGCTGTATGGCGAACGCGCCTCGACAGCGACATGGGCCGCCATCACGCTGGTGCTGGCCGGGCTGACCATCGCCGTCACCGACCATGACGCCGCCGCTCTGGATGCCGCCGCCCTGACCGGTGCGGCCTGCGGTCTGGGCGTGGCCTTTGCGTTGGCACTGAATTTCGTCACCTTGCGCCATCACCCAGATCTGCCGCTGTTGCTGGTCATCGGCATCGGCGCGCTGCTTGCCGGGGCGCTTGGCTGGGGCATGACCGGGCCCGCAGCTATGGCACAGGGCGCGCTGTGGGCAATCCTTTTGGCAGGCGGTGTGATCCTGCCGCTGTCCTTCTTTGCGCTCAGTCAGGCCTCGCGCCACACTTCGGCGGCGAACGTCAGCTTGCTGTTGCTGCTGGAAACCGTGCTGGCGCCGCTTTGGGTCTGGCTTGGCATCGGCGAAGCCCCTTCGCCCCGCATGATGGCCGGCGGCGCTCTTGTCGTGGCGACGCTGGCGGTTTACGTGGCCCGAACCCGCCGCGTTCGAGGCTTGGCCTCGACCGCGCCTTTGCCTAAAACAGGCGCCAGATCAACGACACCGGGCCCATGACCGAAAGCATTTTAGACCGCTGCACCGCCAAGGGCCTGCGCATGACCGAACAGCGCCGGACCATCGCCGACGTGCTGGAAGACGCCACCGATCACCCGGATGTCGAGGAACTCTACGCCCGCGCCGCAGAGCGCGATCCCAATATCTCGATCGCCACCGTCTACCGGACGGTCAAACTCTTCGAAGAGGCGGGCATTCTCGAACGCGTAGATTTCGGCGACGGGCGCGCTCGCTACGAAGACGCGGAACGCGAACACCACGACCACCTGATCGACCTCAACAGCGGCGAGGTCATCGAATTCGTCGACCCCGAGATCGAGGCCCTTCAGGAAAAGATCGCCGAGAAACTGGGTTACAGGCTCAAGGGCCACCGGATGGAACTCTACGGCGTCCCGCTCAAGAAACGCTGACCCCGGCGGTGCGGATTTTCGTTCCGGAGCCATCCCTCGTCCCGCGTGCCTCAAGACGGCGCCGGGCGCATGGGACAAGCCAAATCGCGGAGGGCCCCGCCGAAAGGCGGGATACCGCTATTTTGCTTGGCACAGGCGGACGGGGCTGTCAGGCACAAGGCGGGACGAGGAATGGATACGGAACGAAGATCTTCGTTCTGGTGAATCTCGAAGTTTCACACGTCCCTCCGGCCCGCCGCGCGACGTTCCGATCAACACGACCCTTCGTAGGTCTCGCGAAACGCAAGGTTCATACACATCGAGAAATGCGCCAACCGGGCACAGGATGGATCCCGGTCCACATAGCGAACGATCGCGGTTGCGGCTTCGGTCGGGGTCATGTCGGGCATCAGGCAGTAACCAAGCTCAGCCGAAACCGGGTAGTAATCCTTGCCCAACAGGCTGAATGCACCAAGCGCGCCTTCCAGCATCGCTTCGCAGTGCGCGCCGCCCGACCGGCCCTGATGCAGATCGCGGCAACTCTGGATGAAGTCTTCGGTTGTGGTGTCCGCCGCTGCTGGCAGGCCGAGCGACATCAGGCTCACGACGCATGGGATAAAACGCATTTTTGGGGCCTCCGGCGAACATGACTTGTCCGGGCAGGATACGACCAAAGCGCCCTTCTGCCCAGACATGCCATCACGACGCGTCAGGCCAGCGAGATATACACCCGCCGGTTCTGCTTGCCCTTGTTTTCGATCTTGCCCAGTTTCAGGGCACCGATCTCGCCTGTTCGGGCCACGTGGGTGCCGCCGCAGGGTTGCAGGTCCACTTGCTCACTGCCCACGCCGATCCGCACCAGCCGGATCTCTCCGGCACCGCGTGGCGGCTTGACAGACATGGTCTTGATCAACTCGGGGCGTGCGTCCAGTTCCGCTTCACTGATCCAGCCTTCGGTGACCTCAAGGTCACGGTCGACAAGCCGATTCAGCGCCTGTTCCACAGCCTCGCGGTCCTCGGGTGGCTCCGGCATCAGGAAATCCAATCGCCCGGTTCCAGCGCCGACCTGCCCACCCGTGACCGGCAAGGGGATCACCACGCTTAGCAGGTGCAAGGCAGTGTGGATGCGCATATGCCTGTGCCGCCGTTCCCAGTCCAGCGTCTGCTGGACCCGGGTGCCCACGGGCGGCAAGCGCGCGGGTTCGGCGGGCACCAGAACGGCCCCGCCGCCGTCGCCTTTGACGGCCGTTGCGATCTGAAGGCTTTGACTGCCCCATTCCAGCCAGCCGCTGTCGCCGGGCTGGCCGCCGCCGGTCGGGTAAAACACCGACCGGGACAGCACCACGCCGCCCTCATCGGTCAATGCGATCACCTCGGCGTCTGCGTCGCGCAGATAGGGATCATCAAGGTAAAGCGCCTGCGCCGTCACGCCTCGTCCCCATCGTCAGCCACGCGTTCATCACCCAAAACCGCATTGGACTTGCGCGGAGTGCTGGAGCCTTCGGCGTTCTGCGTTGCCGTCCAGCGGCTTTCCACCGCGTCGGCCAGCGCATCGGGATTGCGCAACCACAGGTCGCGCTGCGCAAAGGGAATCTCGATCCCCTCCTTGGTGAACTCCTCGACGATCTGATGGCGCATCTCGGTCTTCACTGCCAGCCCCTGCCCCACGTCACGCAGGATTGCCCGAATGCGGAAATCCAGCGAGTCCGCGCCAAAGCCCATGAAATCCACGGCAGGAGCCGGGTTCATCAGCACCATGTCGTGCTGCCGCGCGATGTTCAGCAGGATGCGTTCCACCTTGCGCGTGTCAGACCCATAGGCCACGCCCACCTCGACGATGATCCGCCCAAGGGAATTGCCCCGCGTGTAGTTCGACACCGTCCCGGACACGAGATCCGCGTTGGGGATGATGACATCGTAGCGGTCAAAGGTCTCCACCCGCGTCGAGCGCACCGAGATGTCCTTGACGATCCCGTGGGTGCCGCCAACCTCGATCCAGTCGCCTTCGCCAATGGGCCGCTCGATCAGCAGGATGATCCCTGACACAAAGTTCGACACGATGTTCTGAAGGCCGAAACCGATACCAACCGAAAGGGCACCGGCAACGATGGCCAACGAGGACAGATCCAATCCGCCCGCGGTGACAGAGATCACCACCGCAAGAAAGACGCCGACATATCCCACACCCGAGACAATCGCGTTCTGTGCGCCCTGATCCATTCTGGTCTTGGGCAGCACCGAAGTCCGCAAGGCCCCCTGCATCAGGCGCGTAAGCATATAGCCCGCGGCAAAGACGATGATCACCACGATGATCGACGTCGGCGAGATACGGGTATCGCCCAGCGTGATGCCTTCCTGCGCACGTGCCCAGATTTCGGTCAGGTCAGCGACACGCGCGCCCCAGATCAGCGCAAGAACCGGCAGCGCGATCAGCGACAGGACAAAGCCTGCCAGCACAGGCAGCAGGCTTTCGGACTTGTCCGGCTGATGACCGGTCAGCAATTCATAGATGTTGCTGATGAACTTCTGGATGACCATGATCAGGCCAACCAAGGCCAGCGTGGCAATCGTCGGATAGACCAGCGCCTCACCCACCTTGAAATAGCCGATGGCGGCCATGACCGGCCCGATGATCCCGACGATCTGGGCGACACGACCCAACAGCTTGGCAAAGCGCAGGCGGAAATCCCCCGCCCCTTCCTCGCGCGCCTCGGCAGAGCCGACCATCGCCGCTTCGTTCCGGACGCGGCCCAGACGGACCAGCAACAGGCCCGACAGAACCAGCACCGGGAATTGCAACACGGCTGCTGTGGCGGACGGGTAGCCGTCGACCTGGATCAGCGTCGCGACCAGGTCCTCGATCACATAGAGAAAGGCCAGAAGGTTCGCCAGCCGACGTGCCGTTGGCCGTTCCTCGGCCGGAAGCGGCAGGGCCGCGATCTCGTCATCCTTGTTGAACGCCTGATCCGCCAGCCAGCGGATGCCGAACAGCATCGCGGCCCAGAACGGCAGTTTGCCCAACAGGACGTTCCAGTTGTCCACGGCAAACCCGGTGGCAGAGACCGCCTGCAACAGCATCACGACGCCGATATAGGGCAAAAGGATCTGCCCCAAAGACACGAGGAAGCGGAACACACCCGTCCCCCGCCGCGTGCCCGCGCTCAGCTTGTCCACCCCGGCCTTGGCCCAATAAGCACCGCGTGCAATCAGCATCACGCCGATCAGCAGGTACAGCAGCACCATCGGCGCATTCTGCATCGCGGCCCGGCGGTTGGCCGGTGTGCTGACATTGTCGACGATCTCGGTCCAGAGGGTGGTAAAGGTCGTCCTGAGGTTCAGCAGGGCACCAGGCCAATGCACCGGGTTCAACGGCGACGGGCCGAACTCCAGCAGTTCACTGGCCTGCCGTTCGCGGATGATGCGGTCAATCTCTCCGACAATGGCATTTGCCCGCGAATAGGCCGCTTCGGCCCGCAGGACGGGGGCGCGTTGCTCGGATAGTTGCTTGTTCAGAACCGTGCGCTGGTCCGAAATATCGGCAGCCTCTGTGCCGTCTTCCGGTTCGGGACCAAGTGCTTCAAGCTGCGCCTGCAAGGTCTGGATGCGCGAGGTATTGACGCCCTGCGCGGCAAGAAACTGTTCCCGCCAGTCCGCCACCTGGGCACGCAGGGTCTCGAACCGTTCGTCCGAGGCCCGCTCGGCGTCGATCATCGCCTCCGCGCGCGAGGCCAGAGGCTCCCACGCGGTATAGTCCGGCGCGCCCGGTTGTTGCGCCAAAACAGAGGCGGACCACAGGAACAGCGAAAGAATGAGCGCCGAAAGCGCCCGCAGTACGGTCATCGGATGGCAGGTCATGCGTCCTCGAATACGCCGGGAATGCTGGAGGGGCCGCGTGTCATCCACGGCGGCGTGGGCAGGCCCTTGTCCCTCAGGAAATCCGGGTTGAACAGTTTGGACTGGTACCGCGTGCCATAGTCACACAGAACCGTCACGATGGTATGGCCCGGGCCCATCTCACGCGCCATGTGGATCGCACCGGCGATGTTGATCGCGGTGGATCCGCCCATGCACAGCCCTTCCTCGGCCAGCAGGTCAAAAACCAGGGGCAGCGCCTCTTCGTCGGTCACCTGGGTCAGGTAGTCGGGTTTGAACCCTTCGAGGTTGGCGGTGATCCGCCCCTGCCCGATCCCCTCGGAAATCGAACTGCCCTCGGCCCGTGCGGTGCCTTCGGTGTACAGCGTGTAAATGCCCGACCCCATCGGATCGACGATGCCACATTTCACGCCCTTGGGTTGCAGCGCCATGCCCACACCGGCGGCAGTCCCGCCCGAGCCGACCGCGCAGATGAACCCGTCAACCTTGCCGCCGGTCTGCTCCCAGATCTCGGGGCCGGTCGTTTCGATATGCGCCTGCCGGTTGGCCACGTTGTCGAACTGGTTGGCCCAGATCGCGCCATGCGGTTCGGTCTTGGCCAGTTCCGCTGCAAGACGGCCCGAATAGCGAACATAGTTGTTGGGGTTCTTGTAGGGCGCAGCCGGAACAAGGACCAGTTCGGCCCCGGCAAGGCGCAGCATGTCCTTCTTTTCCTGACTCTGCGTCTCGGGCATCACGATGACGGTCTTGAACCCCATCGACGCACCGACCAGCGCAAGGCCGATCCCGGTGTTCCCGGCGGTGCCTTCGACGATGGTCCCCCCCGGTTCCAGCTCGCCCCGCGCGATGGCGTCCTGAATGATATACAGCGCTGCGCGGTCCTTGACCGACTGGCCGGGGTTCATGAATTCCGCCTTGCCCCAGATCTCGCAGCCGGTCATCTCCGACGCCTTGCGAAGCTTGATCAGCGGCGTTTGTCCGACAGCCTGTGCGAGGTCCTGCGATTTGCGCATGACGTGTCCTTTCCGAAACCTGTTCCCCTTGGTGTAGGGCTCGTCCAAAGGGAACTCAAGACGCCGCGGGCCGGGAAAGCCGCGGGTTTCGGCCCTGTCTGCCCCTGATGTGAGGTTCCAGCCGGGCGCTATTGCACCACGGGCGGCATGACGCGCCAAAGGCGCGTTCCGGGGATGGTGGGCGGGGCGATGTTCCGGTCAACCGACCGGGACGAGCGCCGTCCTCCACCCCGCACAGCGACGATAGTCCTGTCAGCGCGCCCGCAGCTTGTCGCGACGTGCCGCCACCCAGTTGATCAGCATGGCCAGCGGCAGCGCATTGATCTCACCGCTGTCGACAAGCTCCATCGCCTGATCGAAGGGGATGACATGGCTGCGGATATCCTCGTTTTCCTCGTCCAGTCCGCCAATCGCCTTGTCACGTCCGGACAGATCACAAAGGCCAACAAAGGCGTGATAGAACTCGGTCGTATAGCCGGGCGAAGCGTAGCCGCGGGATGCGGGCAACAATTCACGCACATCCAGACCCGCTTCTTCGACCGTCTCGCGGCGCGCGGCCTCTTCGGGGGTTTCTCCTGCGTCGATCACACCAGCCACGGCCTCCAGCACCCAAGGTGCCGGATCGCTCCGGTGGATCGGACCAAAGCGCATCTGTTCAATCAACAGCACCTTGTCCAAAACCGGGTCATACGGCAGCACCAGCGAGACATCGAAAGCAATGAAACACTCACGATCCATCGGCGCGCTCCACGCGCCGTCGAAACGGCGATAGCGCAAGCGGAAGGGATCAATCCGGAAAAAGCCGCGATACGGCGCGCCACGCAACCCCTGGTAATCGACGTCTTCCATGCCGCTGGCGCGACGCAGGGTTTGTGGCGCACCCTCTGCCGCGATTTCGTTCGCCCAGGCCCGCGCCCGGAAAAACGGCAGCATTCCCGCCACTTCGCGGGCATCATAGCTGCCACGGCGGTCCAGCACCTCGCGGGCCGCCCGCATGGATATTCCGCCCCAGCGGTCCGCCCAATCCTCCAGCGACCATGGCGCGCCCGGTTCCCAGCGCGTTGTTTCAGGGAAATAGACCTCGGCCTGCGCAGCGCCCTCGGACGTGCTGACCGTCACTGGGCGCAGTGCATAGGCAAAACCACCTTCGTAATAGTCCAGCGCCGCGCGGTCCTCCTCGCTCAGTCCGCGCACCAACAGGCCCTCGGCGCTGGTGCCCGGGCGCGAAAGGATCAGCGGAAAGGCCTGCCCCTTGGCCCAGACCACGGCGTGATCAGGCAGGACAGCAGGCGTCACCTCGGGCAAACGGCCCAGCACAAGTTCGAGCAGCGGCAGATGCCGCAGCGTTCCGTAGAAAAACAGGTCGGACAAGGTTATCTCCAGCGTCTGCCTACCGCTTCGGCCACCAGCGCCGCCACGATACCGCCGCCCAATAGCGTCAGGATCAACTGCATGTCGAGCAGGATCATCCCGTAATCCAGACTGATCTCGAAGATCGCGGCAATCGCCTCGAAGGGAGAGTCATAGCGGTTGGCAAAGGACAGCCGCACCATTTCATTGGTGCCCTGCACCAGCAGCCCGACAATGGCCATGACAACCGCGGCGGTGATGCCGTTGTTGATGGCCGCAGTGGTTCCGCCGCCGCTGCGCGGCCCGACGAAAATCCACCCCACCAGCGCGCCGATCCCCGCGTTGACGAAGTTGAACCATCCGAAATCGACACTGAAGGGCACCAGCGGCTTGATCATGTCTGACGCGATCCAGCCCAGCACGGCCAGGCCGAGGGCGGCAAACAGTCTTGCGGCATTGGGCATGGGTCAGGCGGGCTTTGCGATGGTGATCTGGGTCACATCACAGTTACCGCCGTGAAAGGTCGCCGCGCAAGAGGCGAGGTAGAAATTCCACATCCGGCGAAACCGGTCGTCGAACCCCAGCGCCGAAACCTCGTCCCATCGGTCATTGAAGGTCTCATGCCAGCGGCGCAGCGTCTGGGAATAGCTTTCGCCGAACTCGAAACTGCGCACGACCTGCAAACCTGCCCGCTCTACCTCGGCCCGCAGTACTTCGGGCGAGGGCAGCATTCCGCCGGGAAAGATGTATTTCTGGATGAAATCCACCCCACGTCGGTACAGTTCCCACCGCTTGTGCTGCACGGTGATGATCTGAAGCGTCGCCCTGCCCCCGGGTTTCAAACGGTCCCGCACGCTGTCGAAATAGACCGGCCAATATTTTTCGCCCACGGCTTCGAACATTTCGATCGAAGCTATGCCGTCGTAACTGCCGCGTTCGTCGCGATAGTCCTGCAATTTCAATTCGACCCGATCGCTCAACCCGGCCCGCGCGATCCGATCCTGCGCATAGGCGAATTGCTCGCGGCTGATGGTCAGGCCCGTCACACGCAGCCCGCGTTCCCGCGCGGCATATTCGGCGAAGCCGCCCCAGCCACAGCCGATTTCCAGAACATGGTCGCCCGGTTGGGCCCCCATCTGGTCGATCATCGAGGCATATTTCGCCTCCTGCGCCTTTTCGAGGCTTTCCTGCCCGGTGGTGAACAAGGCCGAGGAATAGGTCATCGTGTCGTCCAGCCAGAGACCGTAGAAATCATTGCCCAGATCGTAGTGGTGGGCGATGTTCTTTTTCGCCTGCCGCTTGCTGTTGGATTGCAGCCAGAACCGGAACCGTTCCCAAGCCCGCACCAAACCGCCACCCGGATAGGCATCGAACAGGTCCTCGTTGGCGTGCACAAGATCCAGAAAGGCCATCAGGTCAGGGGTCGACCACCAGCCATCCATGTAGGCCTCGCAAAAGCCTAGGTCGCCTTCCCGGATCAGGCGGGCAAAGACATCATCGTGCGATATGTGCAGTTCCGCGACCGGCCCCGCCACCTTTCCTTCTGCGCGAAAGCAGCGGCCGTCACGCAGGATGAAATCCAACCGTCCCCGTTCCATATCGCGGGCAAGGTCAAAGACGCGGGCAAAGTATCGCGGGAGATCGGGCTGACCGTGAGTGTCTGTCAGATGCATAAGTTTCTTTCGCGAGGCGGTTATTTTAACGAAGTCTATGGCCCAATCCACATGTGGCAAGGATTTCTGCTTTGGATTTTCGCCAACATGGTGTTTTCTGGTATCAGTCCGGGGCACAACGTTCCCTCAGAACGGGAGAAGACAGATGAAGAAGCAATTGGTAGCGGTTTTCCTGATAGCCCTTGCAACTTCTGGATGTGGCAAGGTGATGAATTTCGTTGGCGTCGAGAAAGGCGAAACGACAGCGCCGCAGGCGCGCCCGGCCATGACCCTCTCGGAACCCGTCCGCGAAGTGCAGCCCAAACCGGTGGCTGGCGGATCCTGGGAACGCAACGTCGCCCGCGATATCCCCTATTACAACATGTCGGCCCTGCCGATCGCGGTCTTCAGCGATGTCGAGTTCACCCAGAAGGTCGGCACCCTGTCGCCGGGTGAAGGCGGCTATATCGAAACCTGTTCCGACGCCAAGCCGGTCTGCAAGATCGCCTATGCCGGCAATTCCTCGGGCTGGGTCAAGATGGACCGTATGGGCGGCCTGACCAACTGAACTCAGAATCCCCGGTTCTCATAGGCTGCAAGCGCCCGTTTGCGGCCTTGGTCCACGGGGACCACCGGATCGGGATAGCCATCATCGGCTGACAGGCCCCAGCTGACCGGAACGGCCTTGAAATAGCTTTGCGCCTCTTCCGATGGGGTCTTGCGTCCTTCGGCGATCCATCTGTCGACATATTGGCGCCGGGGGTCAAATTTCTCTCGTTGCGTGACGGGGTTGAAAACACGGAAATACGGCGTGGCGTCCGGCCCTGACCCGGCAGACCATTGCCACCCCATGGCGTTCGATGCCGGATCCCAGTCAATCAGGCATTCCTCGAACCAGCGCATCCCAATCTTCCAATGTGTCAAAAGATGCTTGGTCAGATAGGACGCCACGATCATCCGCACGCGATTGTGCATCCGGCCGGTCACGTACATCTCGCGCTGGCCTGCGTCGACAAAGGGGATGCCGGTGCGCCCCTGTTTCCATGCCAGCACCTCGGGCCGATCCTCGTCCGTGTTCCATGGGAAGGCCTCCCATTCCTCGCGCCAGTTGCTGCTCAGCAGATGCGGCGTGTGCCACATCAGGTGATAGGCAAACTCACGCCAGACCAGTTCCTTGAGAAAGGTCTCGGCCCCCTGTTTGCCGTCCTCCATGGCGCGCCGCCCGGCATGCCAGCATTGCGCCGGGGAAATCTCGCCCAGAGCAAGGTTTTCGCTCAGACAAGAGGTGCCGTCCCGCCATGGCAGGTCGCGTGTATCCCCATAGCGGGCCACCTTTTCGGCGATAAAGGCCCCCAACCGCCCCTGCGCCGCCTCTTCGCCAAGCTGCACCCAGGGGCGCACGATCCCGCCCCCACGCCGCATGGCGGCTCCCAGCGCCCAGTCCTCCAGCGTTTCGCTGGCGGGCCATTTCGGCGGCGCGGGAATTTTCGCGGGCGTCGTCAGGGGCGTCGCCACATCCCGGCCCCGCACCGATTTCCAGAATGGGGTAAAGACCTTGTAGTACTGGCCCTGCTTGGTCTCGACCGTCCAAGGCTCGAACAGCAGGTGCCCGGCAAAACTCTGCGCCTCCAGCCCCGCCTCTTTCAGAGCGGATTTGACCGCGGTGTCCCTATCCACGCTGGGCGGGTCATAGGCCCGCATCCAATAGACGGCCCCTGCCCCCGTTTCCCGCGCCAGCGCGGTCAGCACCTCGACCGCATCGCCCGATCGCAGGATCAGACCTGACCCCTTGGCCTTCAGCCGGTGTGCTAGGTGCCCGATGCCCAGCCCCATCCGCCATTTCGGCGCGGCACCCAGCGCATCCATCACGCCGTCACGGATCACCACCGGGATCACCGGTCGTCCCGTCCGGCAGGCTGCCTCCAGCGCGGCATGATCGGACAGACGCAGATCGCGCCGGAACCAAAGGATGACGGGGGCGGTATCGGACAAGGCGGTCTCCTTCACGGGCATTGCCCGTCATGCAGATAGCGCGCCCGTCCCAAGGGCAACCCCCGAAGCCTCAGAGAACCTGGTCCAGTGCCGTGATCAATCGGTCGACCTCGGCCTGCGTGGTGTAATGGACAAACGACAGGCGCAACACACCGCGCACCGGGTCAAGCCCCATCGCCTGCAAGGGCCGAACGGCATAGAAGTCATCGCCGCCAGCCATGATTTCGTGATCGGCCAGAGCATCGGCCACCGGGCGGGCGTTGCGGTCCAGCGCAAGGGCCACGGTCGGGGCCCGCAGCGCCGCGTCGCGCGGACCCAGCAGGCGCACGCCCTTGCGATCCGCCACCACATCCAACAACGGTTGCAACAACCGGGTCTCATGCTCTCTCATCAGATCGTGAACTTCGTGAGCGGCACAGCCGTGATGCGAGGCCAGCGCCTCGACATAATCGACCATCCCGGCACAGGCCGCCACCTGCGCATGATCCGGCCCCGCAGGCGTAAAGCGCTTTGTCAGAACATCCCCGTTGAAGTAATGGCCCTGGTTAGGCAAGACCTCGGCCAGCGCGCGGCGCACCACCATGATCCCCTGATGCGGGCCATAGGTCTTGTAGCTGGAAAACAGGTATATGTCGGGGCCCAGATCCCCCACGTCGGGAAAGCCATGCGGCGCATAGCTGACGCCGTCCACACAGACAAAAGCCCCCGCCGCATGGGCCAGCGCGGTGATCTCGACGACTGGGTTGATCTCTCCGACCACGTTGGAACAATGCGGAAAACAGACCAGCCGGACCTTTTCATCCAGCAACGGTTCCAGATCCGCCGGGTTCAGATGCCCGCTTTCCGGGTCGATCTTCCATTCGCGGATCTCGATTCCCTCCGACGCCAGCCGCCGCCACGGGCCGGAATTGGCCTCGTGATCCTGATTGGTGACGACGATGGCTTCGCCGTCTTCCATGAACTGGCGAAAGGCACGCGCCAGCACATAGGCGTTCTGAGTGGTCGACGGGCCAAAGCTCAATTCGTCGTCGCTGACCCCCAGAAGGGCAGCAAGACGCTTGCGCGCTTCGTCCATTTCCGCCCCGGCAATCGCGCTGGCAGGAAAAGCGCCGTAAGGCTGCACCTTGCGTTCCGTGTAGTAGCGGGTCAGCCGGTCGATCACCTGCCGACAGGCATAAGACCCACCCGCGTTCTCGAAAAACGCCTGCCCTTGCAGGGACGGCGCCGCAAAGGCCGGAAACTGCCCCCGAACGAATTCCATATCCATGGTCTGCTCACTCCTTGCCACTGCGCGCCCGACAAGAACCGCCGCAGCCCCGGCGCGTCAACCCGTGCCGCAAAGGCAAAAGGCCCCGGCGTTTCCGCCGAGGCCCGATTTGCAAGGGTATCCGATCAGTCTCAGGTGACGCGCCGTTCGGACAAAAGGCCCCGCCAGATGCCAAAGCACATGAACAGCAGCACCACGGTAAAGGGCAACCCGATGGAGATCGCCATGGCCTGCAACGAGGCCAGTCCGCCGCCAATCAACAACACAATCGCGATGGCTCCTTCGAACACGCACCAGAACACGCGCTGCGGCACCGGGGCGTCGACCTTGCCGCCTGCTGTGATCGTGTCGATCACCAGCGAGCCAGAATCCGACGACGTCACAAAGAACACAATCACCAGCACGATCCCGATCACCGAGGTCACCGAGGACAGCGGCAGGCTTTCCAGCAGCGCGAAAAGCGACAGTTCCGGGCTGTAGTTGTCGATCACATTCGCCTTGACCGCCGAGGTTTCCGGGTTGGCGATCATGTCGTTGATCGCTGCGCCGCCAAAGACGGACATCCAGAGTACACAGACAAAGCTGGGGATCAGCAGCACGCAGATCACGAATTCGCGCACCGTGCGGCCACGGCTGACGCGGGCGATGAACATGCCGACGAAGGGCGACCAGCTGATCCACCACGCCCAATAGAAGGCGGTCCAGCCTTCACGGTATCCGTCGTCCTCACGCCCGAATGGCATCGACAGCGGAATGACCTCTTGCGCGTAGGCCACAAGACCTTTGCCAAAGTCGGTCATCAGCCCAACGAAACCGGCCGAGAACAGCACGAAAAGCAGCAGCAACAGCGCCAGCCCCATGTTGATCTCGGACAGCACCTTGACCCCGCCATCAAGCCCGCGCAGCACCGAAACCAGCGCAACCGCGGTGATCAGCGAGATCAGGACAACCTGAACCGTCGTGGTGTTCGGCAAGCCAAAGAGCTTTTCCAGACCGGCGTTCGCCTGCGTCGCGCCGAAACCCAGCGAGGTGGCAAGGCCGAACAGCGTTGCAAATACCGCGATCACGTCGATCACATGCCCCGGCCAGCCCCAGACACGTTCGCCAAGCACCGGGTAAAAGGCCGAACGGATCGTCAGCGGCAGACCCTTGTTGTAGGAAAACAGCGCTAGCGCCAAAGCCACGACCGCGTAGATCGCCCACGGGTGCAACGCCCAGTGATACGAGGTCGCCGCCAGCGCCATGCGCCGGGCCGATTCGACGTTTTCGGGGATCAGCGTGCCGTCCTCGGCAAAGGGCCGGACCGCGCCAAGCGGCGCATCACCCCAAGGCGTGCCAAAGTAATAGGCGGGCTCCAGCACCCCGAAGAACATCAGGCCGATGCCCATGCCGGCGGCAAAAAGCATCGCGAACCAGCCAAGATAGGAATAATCCGGCGTCGCCTCTGCCCCGCCGATCCGCACGTTGCCCAAAGGCAGCACGATCAGCAGCAGGCAGAACAGCACAAAAACGTTGGCCGCGCTCATGAAGAACCAGTCGAAGGTCGACGTCAGCCATGGGCGCAGGGTTCCGAACAGCGACTCTGCCTGCTCTGGCAAGGCCAGCGCGTAAAAGACAAAAGCAACGACGCTAAGCCCGGAAATCAGGAAGACCGGGTTATGGATATCCATCCCGAACGGCCCGATCTGTGTTTCGATATTGTCCTGACCGATCTCGTAATCGGTCTGGATCAGGTCCGCCGCGCCTTCTGGCTCGGGGATTCCCTGATCGTTGGAGGTGTCAGCCATGAATGGCCTCCCATGTGTTATTGCAGTTCAGTCGGCGCAGAGGCGCCGCGTCGTGGGTCAGCGCACCACGAGGACCGAGACCTTGGCATGGCCTGCGATCGTGCCGCCGTTCGACGGCCAGATGTAGTCGGTGAGGTTTGGAATATGGCTTGCCATGACCACAAGGTCGGCACCGGTTTCGCCCACCGCCTTCAACAGCGTCGGATCCAGATCCGTCGCCGGGTCGTGGCTGGTCACCGCATGTGCCTCTGTCGCGATGCCAGAAACCGCGCCCTGCGCCTCGGCGAAACCTGCCAGCTTTGTGGCAAACTCCTGCGGCGTATGCGCGATCGAAGACGGTGCCGTCGTGGACACTCCGACATAGATAACGGTCGCGCCGTAGTGCTTTGCCAAATCCGCCGCGCAGCCCAGCGCCTTTTCCAGACGGTCGGCATGCGCGAGGTCGACCGGCACCATGATCCGTTTGAACACGTCCCTCTCCTTTCTGTTATCTTTTAAAGAGATGCGTCGGACACATCACTCCGACGTCTCAACGAACGGGGGCGTTTTTCGTTCCCCCGATTTGTTGCAGACTAGGTGCCATAGGCGGAAAGACGCAAACCGATGAGGTGGTTTATCCACCGAAAACGACATTACAGGTCGGAAATGTTTGACGTGACAACGAAAAACCCGGCGCTGTCGGACAGCGCCGGGTCACATGCGTTTTCCGCATGGATCAGGTCAGGGCGGCGCGCAGTTTCTCGGCGATTTCACCAATCTGCGCCATGTCACCCGGTTGCCCCGGTCTGCGCAGCGCGACGCCTTCGTGCCGGGGCAGGATATGGAAATGCAGGTGGAACACTTCCTGCCCGCCCGGACCCTCGTTGAATTGCTGCACGGTGATCCCATCCGCCGCCAACGCCGTCATCGCGGCCTTCGCCACTTTCTGAGTGGTCGCAACAACCGCGTTCAACTGTTCCGCCGACGCGTCCAGCAGGTTGCGGCAGGGCGTTTTGGGGATCACAAGGCAATGGCCATCCGCCCGCGGGAAGATGTCCATGAAACACAGGGTTTCGTCATCTTCGTAGACCTTGGTCGAGGGGATTTCTCCCCTCAGGATCTTGGCAAAGATGTTCTGGTCGTCATAGCTCATGCGTTCACATCCACCACGACGCGGCCCTTGACCTGCCCTTTCAGGATGTCTTTGCCCAGTTGCGGCAGGTCCGACAGGGTTGCCGGGTGCACCATCGCTTCCAGCTTGTCCATCGGCAGATCCTGCGCAATCCGCTGCCAGGCGCGAACACGGTTGGCATAGGGCTGCATCACGCTGTCGATGCCCAGAAGGTTGACGCCTCGCAGGATAAAGGGCGTGATCAACGCGCCTTCGATCGCCGCGCCGCCGGCAAGACCGATGGCCGCGACCGACGTGCCGTATTTCATCTGCTTCAGCACACGGCCCAGCATGGCCCCGGCCACGGCATCGACACAGCCCGCCCACATCTCGCTTTCCAGCGGCTTGCGGGTAACCTCGGTCAGCTCGTCACGCGGGACGATCTGCGTGGCACCAAGCTCACGCAGATAGGCCTCTTGCTCGGGGCGCCCGGTGACCGCGGCGACCTCATGGCCCAATTTGGCAAGGATCGCCGTTGCAACCGAACCAACTCCGCCCGCGGCCCCCGTCACCAACACCGGCCCGTGACCCGGTTCCAGCCCGTGATCCTCCAGCGCCATGACCGCCAGCATGGCGGTCAGACCGGCGGTGCCGACCGCCATGGCCTGCCGACTGTCCAGCCCCTCGGGCAGCGGCACCAGCCAGTCCGCCTTGACCCGCGCCTTCTGGGAATACCCACCCCAATGCGCCTCGCCCACGCGCCAGCCGGTCAACACGACCTTGTCGCCGGGCTTGTAGCGCGCGTCCGAGGACTCCTCGACCGTCCCGGCCAAGTCGATGCCGGGCACATGCGGATACTTGCGGACCAGACCGCCTCCCGGCCCGATGCACAGACCATCCTTGTAGTTCACGGTCGAATAATCGACAGCCACGGTAACCTCTGCGTCAGGCAGGGCGTCCAGCCCGATTTCCTGCACCGCCGCTGCGGTCTTGCCGCTTTCCTCGTCCTTTTCGACAACCAGTGCCTTGAACATGGATCCCTCCGTTATCGTCCTGTTTTCTGGATTGAGCGCCCCAAAGGGACGGTGGGCGGGGCGCCTTTCGCGCCAAAGGCGCGGAACAGCGTCCGACCGGCGTCCCCGTCACGTTCCGGTTTCGTCCTCGGGCATGAAGACAAGATCGCTGACCGGGGCCTCTGCCCCGGCGGCGGTCAACATGGCGTGAATTTGTCCCCTGTGGTGGGTTTGGTGGTTGAACATATGGGTCACGCAGAGCGCCATGGATTTCGCCACGGTCCGTCCCATCGCCCCCGAATACCAGCTTAAGTCACCGGCCAGATCGGCCGGGCCCAGCTCTTTGGCCCAGCCCGTGATCCGGGTGTCGGTCTGAAATCGCTCCCGCTCCCACGCAGCGCGGTCGGGCATCAGACCTGTGCTGTCCTTGATCCCGCCGACGGGTGGCTCTGTTCCGGCAAAGCGTGACATCCAGATACGATCCCCCCACAGCAGGTGGTTGGCCGTACCAAGGATCGAGCCGAAGAATGCCTTGCGGTCGCGGGTCAATTCGGCCGCATCCAACCGCTCGAAAGCCGCCATTAGCTGGCGGTTCTGCCAGCTGTTGTAGCGGGCCATGGTCAGACAATACTCCGGCGAGATCATCATTTCGCGGCCCCTTTCCAGTCGATGGCGCAGATTTCGCCCGACTTGCCTGAATTGTCCCAGATGCGACCATAGTCGCGGACCTTGCTTTTCAGCCCCTTGGCGACGATCACGTCCGGCCCCATCCAATATTTGGTGTTCTTCATCACGATCGGGCCGCCATCCGCGCCTTCGACCATCTCGATCTCGCCTTGGATCTTGCGCCCGATGTACAGCCCCCTGCGCGTGCCTTCGCGGACAATCTCCACCTTTTCGCGTTCATGGCCGATGATCTCGGACACCAGCAACGTAAACAGGCCCGTCGTACCGCCTGCCTCGCCCGACAGGATCTTGAGCAAGCCGTTATAGGCCGCAGGGGTGGCGCGTTCGTCGATGTAGACAGCGACCTTCCAGTCGCCTTCCGCCATCTTTCCGGGGATCTCGACCATCAAACCGACATTGACGCCAGTCAGGCTTTCGCCTTCGAAATGCCCTTCGTCGATGGCGATGGCCATCCATGTCTTGCAGCTGCCGTAGGTGGGGGGATGCTGACCAAGGCTGACCACGCAGGGACAAAAGACCTCGCAGTTGCAGTTCAGGAACAGCTCGCCCTTGATGGCCCAGTTCGTCGGCCGCATCTGGCGGCGCTTGGGGTTGGGCATCCGTTGGTCGATACGTTGGCTGACCGGCAGGCGGTCGGCGTCGGGGCGTCTCGTCAGGCTCATGTTTCCTCCCTCACAGCATGGTGCCCGCCCAAAGGGCGAGCCCGGACACGATCAGCACTCCCCCGGCCGGTCGGCGCACCAGCGCCCCCGCCGCGGGCAATTTCTCCAACACCATGAACAGGGTGGCAAGCCCCATCCATGCAAGGTTCATCACCCCGCCGACAAAGCCCAGCGCCATGATCGCCCAGCAGCACCCCACGCAGGCCAGTCCCAGCTCTGCTCCCATCCACAGCCCACCACCGGCCCCCGGACGAAAGCGGCCCATGAAATAGGCCATGGGTGTCAGGCAGACGCTTTGGCATCGGCTCTTGAAGGCGGTGAACTGCCACAGGCCGGCAAGGATCAGCAACCCGCCCTGAACGGCGGACCCGCGCGCGGCCCCGAAATCATCCAGAAGTCCCGCCCGCGACAACGCGATCTGAGCCGCCGCCGCCAACAGCGAAAACCCCAGCCAGATGCCCATGTACCCCGCCACCAATCCAAGGCGAGAGGCCATCGCGTCCGCCATGCGGGTGGCGATTTTTTGGTGGGTGGTCAGGACGGGCACAAAGGTGGGAAGCATCATCGCAACGCCCATCCCGGCCCACATGGCCCAGACAACCGCCGCCCCGGCAAACCCCGCGGATGGTCCGGAACACAGGGCCAATAGCGCCTCGGCCCCAAGGCCCGGCCGCCCCAACACGTCCAGTCCGCTGCCCAGCGCCATGGCGTACAGCGCCGCCCAGGCCGCCAGAACCAGCGCAAACAGCCCCAACCAGAAGATGTCCTGCCAGATGCGCGCCATCATGCCCCCTTTGCCAGACCGTTGCAGAGCCTGCGCACAAGGGCAATCGGTTTTCAGGCCCCGTCCCGGCCCGCGCCCTCCCCCGCAAACGCCTGTCGGCAAATGGGTCGGCCAAACCCAGCGGTCGGGAATTGGCATGTGACATGGCGCAAGTCACCCCAAGGTTGCAACAGGTAACGATTTCATGACAAAAGACCCGTCTATTTCAACGCTCCGGTCCTCTCCAAGGTGGCAGGCCGGGATGACACGGACGCGCGCGGGTGCAGGATCCCGTTCGCAGGAGGATGATGAACACCCACGCCCCCGCAACGCTGCTGTATGGCGGCGATCTTCGAAGCATCCTGCTGGATGCCTCCATAGGCAACCGCCGACTTGTACCCGGCGGCGACGAAGTGTTGGGGGAATTTTCCCTGCACGACAGTTTCGACACCGAACTGGCCCATGGTCAGCGGATGCTGATCGCCTCGGATGGCGGCTTGTGCCTGCTGGATGGCAGAGGCCGGGAAATTCATCAAGAAACAGGGGCGCCCGGCTTTGCCGCCGATATGCCCGACGGTCCCGTCGCCCAGGTTTTGACCAAGGCCGTGATGGCCCTGCGCAGCTTTTTGCCGCTGGGCAATGGCGAACTGATCACCCAAAGCCTGACCCTGTTGGATGACGAAGACAAGACCCGCGCGCGCTGTCACCTGCGCGTCTTGCGAGCCGCCGAGGGGCAGCAGGTTTCGCTGGTGCGGCTGGAGCGCCTGCGCGGCTACGACCGCGATTTCGAACGGCTGGAGGCACATCTGGCGGCGGCTTCGGAAATCGGGCCGCTGACCCCGCGCGCTGCTGTCGAAACGCTGTTTCCCCGGGCCACCGCATATGAGCCCAAGCCAACCGTGGACATGGGGCCGGATACACCGGCCTTTGCCGCCTCGGCCGCGATCATTGCCGCGCATCTGCCCGTCGCCCGCGCCAACGAAGACGGCATCATCGCCGATCATGACAGCGAATTCCTGCACGACTACCGCGTTGCCCTGCGCAAGATCCGGTCGGTGGTCTCGCTGTTCAAGGGCGTTTACAGCCCCGAACAGGCCGAGGCGCTCAAGGCGCGGTTTTCCGCGTTGATGGCCGTCACCGGACGGCTGCGGGATCTGGACGTCTACCTGATCGAACGTCCCCATTACCTTGAAATGGTGCCGCAAGACCTGCGCCCCGGGGTCGACCTGCTGTTCGACCGCTTCGCCCGCCAGAGACGCACGGCGCATCGCGCGCTGTGTCGGCACCTGCAAAGCGATGACTATCAGGCCGAGTTCAAGGCGCTGGAAAAGCTGTTTGCCAAACCCGGTAAACGGCTGGAGCCCGGCCCCGAGGCCGATCACCCCGGTCTGGACTATGCCCAGCGACTGATCCGCAAGCGGTATCGCAAGGTGCGGCGCATTGCGCGCGCCATCGACGCGGACACCCCTGACGAAGAGGTCCACGAACTGCGCATCCAGTGCAAGAAACTGCGCTACCTGATGGAGTTCTTTGCGCCGCTGTTCGGCCAAGGCCAGATGAAGCCCCTCATCAAGTCGCTGAAGAAACTGCAGGATAACCTTGGCACCTTCAACGATTGCGTCGTCCAGCAGGAATCGCTGGCCACGGTGCTGGCCAATCTGCGCGGCGCAGATGCCGCGACCCAGATGGAAATCGCCCGCAGCGTCGGGGCGCTGACCACCGTGCTGCATCAACGTCAGGATGCGGAACGGGCGCGTGTCATGGCCACCTTCGCAGCCTTCGATTCAGAAGAGACCCGCGCAGGGTTCAAGGCACTCTTTGCCAAAAAGGAAGCCGCGGAATGAAGATCATCGCCTGCTATTCCAACAAGGGCGGCGTCGGCAAGACGGCCACTTCGGTCAACTTTTCCCACGCGCTGGCAAGCTCGGGTCAAAGGGTGCTCTTGTGTGATCTGGATCCACAGGGCGCCTCGGGGTTCTATTTTCGGGTGAAACCCTCGAAAAAGCTGAAGGAAGCCGCCTTCTTCGAAGATGTCCAGCGCTTTACCCGGTCGATCCGGGCCAGCGATTACGATGGTCTGGACATCCTGCCCGCGAATATGACCTTCAGGGATTTCGATATCTTCCTGTCGCGGATGAAAAACCCGCGCACGCGACTGAAAAAGGCGTTGAAGGCGGTGAACAGCGATTACGACGTGATCGTGCTGGACTGCCCGCCCAATGTGTCCACCCTGTCTGAAAACGTGTTCCGGGCCTCGGATGCGATCCTTGTTCCGGTGATCCCGACCACCCTGTCGGAACGCACCTTCGAACAGCTGATCGACCTGTTCCGCGAACACAAGCTGGACCGCAAGAAGATCCTCGGCTTCTTCTCGATGGCGCAGGGCACCAAGCGCCTGCACACCGATACGATCGAGCGGATGCGAGACACCCACGCCAAGCGGTTCCTCGAAACGGTGGTGCCTTTCTCAAGCGAGGTCGAAAAGATGGGCCTGCACCGCGCCCCGGTGACCACCTACGCCGGGCGTCACACCGCCGGCAAAGCCTATGAGGCGCTGTCACAGGAAGTGCTGGGGCGTTTCTAGGCCCCACCACCCCACAACCCAACCGGATACAATGGCCAGACACCGATGTCTGGCCATTGTCATGTCAAATGTGGATTCGTCCTCTCCCGATGGCGGAAAGGCCGCGAAATTCGTTGTCTGCGCCTCTTGAAATTTGCCCGCAGGGATGCGGGGATCAGTCGCGGACCCCTCTGCAACTCCCTTGTTATCCAATAACATTCCAAATTTTCAATGTGACTTGATCTGGCTCAAAGTACAGCTCGCGGCTTTGACCGACCCTGATGTTACCGACACCCGAAACAGAGTGAGTACGAGTAACAGGCAGGGTCCCGAACGGGTGCCGGATGCATTGCCGTGGGGGAGACGACATGCCCGGACAACGAAAACGACTATCCATTCTGCTGGCCATGATGATCGCAGCCGCCGCTGCGGGTCATGCCCAGACCAATACGGAAACCTTGCAGCTGGACACCTCGCGGGCCGACAGCGTCACGGCGATCATCAAGTCGCTTGCGCCGATGGCCGGTCAGCCGGGCACGCCGCCCGCTGATCCCCCCCCTGGTGGGGGGACGCCACCGATCGTGGTGCAGACCCTGCCGGACGTCTTCTTGCCGCCGGTGATCTTGGGGCGCCCGACGACGATCATCATCGACCGCCGCCCGATTGTGCTGAACTACGCCTACAGTCTGGATGTCACGGTTTACTTCGCGCATGACAGCGCCTTTCTGACACCTCCTGCTCGGCAGGATCTGGATCTCATCGGCCGGGCGCTGAAATCGCCTCAACTGATGAACAACCGCTATCTGATCGCGGGACATACCGATGCCCGCGGGCCAGACGACTACAACATCGACCTCTCTTATCGGCGGGCATGGGCGGTGAAACGCTATCTGATGCGCTACCACGCGATCCCGTCGTGGCGACTGGAGGTGATCGGCTGGGGGGAACGGTATCCAAGGAACCCCGCCGATCCCTACGCGCCGGAAAATCGCCGGGTCGAGATCACCCTGATCGACAGGGTGCAGCCGGTCATGCCGGCGCCGCAACCTGTCCCACAGCCCGCGCCGCCCGCGCAGCTGAGCGATGTCCAGCCGGTGCCACAGCCCGGATACTATCACGTGCCGCCGCTGCCGCCCTGCCCTGCGGGCATCGTCAGCCCGGAAGGCAAGGCATTGGACCTGGACGATTTTTCGCCCGAACCGGGCATTGATTGTGACGCCGACCTGCCCGCCTCGGGCCGCGTCATCGTTCAGCCCGACGGGCGCATCATCGTCGTCCAGTGACCCCGGGCGTGGACCGGCCAAGGTCCGCCCCTCGATTTCGACCCATTCAGGAGGAGTCTCAAATGACCGTAGTGACCAAGACCCTGACAGCGGCCTTCGCGATCTTCGCGCTGGCACTTTCGCTGTCGCTCACCCCGGCCCCGGTACAGGCCGGAGACCAGCCCAACATCCTGCCGGTGCCCGAAGACGCCGATCTGGACACGGTGCCCGGAAATTCGCGCGTGTTCGAACGTGTCCTGCGTGCCGTCATCACCGAAATGCAGACCATGGGCTTTCGCGTCTATGACCAGACCGGCGTGATCATGAGCTTTACCGATCCCAACCGCGTGCGGCGGACGGATGCCGAACTGATCGCCCTTGCCCAGCGCGTGCCCAACGTACCGATCGACGTGATCCTGCCAATCCAGATCTATGCCTCGGCGGATCAGAACCCCTATATCCCTGATGTGCTGGACCTGCGCATTCGGGTGACGGGCCGCATGATCCACGCCCAGACCATGCAGAGCCTCGGCAATTTCGAGGTGCATTTCGGCCCCGGAGCCGGTGAGATCCCCGTCGCCTCTTTGCCGCGCGTCTGCAACCGGGATTGCGTTCTGGAACATGTGGGCAACGAGGCCAAGACCATCGGCGCCGAGGTCGGTCGCGTGCTGGCCACCAAGCTGGACGTGCTGTCGCCCGCCCGCCAACAGCCGGTGCCGGTTCCCAACCAGCCGGTTGTCGTGACCCCGCCGGTGGCGCAACCCATCGTTCCCGCGCCTGCTGGCTGCACCGGTCTGACCACCGCCTACACGCTGGCCTTCACCGGTTTTCAGCCGCAGGAAATGACCCTGATCGAAGGCTACCTTGCCGGGTTCAAAGGCTATGACCACCACCGCCCTGTGCGGGTGACCATGACCAGCGCGGACTACTGGTACGAAACCTGCTCGGACGTGGCGCGCCTGAACCGGAACCTGCGCCTGATGGTCGAAGCGATGGGGATCCAGGCCCGGATCGCGATGGCGGGCAACCGCTTCGAGATCCAGAAGATCGGCCTGATGGGCAACCGCTAAGAGGCCCGTGACCCCCGGGCCGCGCCGGAAACGTCCCCCGGCGCGGCCCACCGAAACCCGGACAAGGCCCCTTTCACACGGCGTTCCGCGCGTGCATCGCGCTGCAATCCAAAGAGACCCCAGGATGACACGTTTCCTCAGTTTCGCGCTGGTCCTTGCCTTTGCCCAGACGCTTGCAGGCAACGGGGCGCAGGCGCAGGTCGCCACCTTCAGTGCCGATGACTATGGCAAGACCGATCTTGTCTTTCTGGAAAGCACCGGCAATGCCAGCGCCTATATCGCGGCGCAGGATGGTGCATTCGAACCGATCCGGGAATTGCCCGCTGATGATCCTATCCGCCGGTTGGCCAGTGCAATCGGCCGTGTTGACCTGCTGGAACAGAACGATCACGGCGGCCGGGACCTGATCACCTGTACCGGCGCGATCCTGCCCGGCGGCTGGGTGCTGACCAACCATCATTGCATCCCCGAGGACGGGCGGAACACGCTGCTGGCCGCCTCGATCCTGACCGGCTACCTCGTGCAGGGCGACAAGGGCACCCATCGCTACAGCCTTTCGGTTGATCCCAGCGACTGGCATTCGGTGCTGGACTTCAGCCTTGTGCGCATGACCGAGACACCGCAGGACATCCTGCCGCTGTTGATCCAGAACACAGAGGTCGATCCCGGTGATCCGCTGACGGTCATTCACCATCCGCTGGGCCGTCCGCAGGTCATGACGCGCTTTCGCTGCTTTGCCACCCGCGAACAGGACGCCGGGCCGATCCTGCGCCACCGCTGCGACACCCAGCCGGGCAGTTCCGGCTCGATCCTGTTCGACCGCGAGATGCGCCCCGTTGCGTTGCATCACTCTGGCGGCATGACCCCGAACGACGATCGCAGCTTTAACAAGAGCACGAGGTTGAGCGCGATCCTCGGTCAATCGGAACTGCTGCGCCAGATCACGGGCGGTGGCGCGCCAGCCGCCTCCGCGCCCGCCGCCCCTGCCGCCAGCACCGCGCTGCCCGTTGAACGCGCGCCCGCGACGGGTGGCGACGGGCTTGGTTCGGGCGGCATCAACGACCTTTTGCGCGGCAACTGACATCAGCCCGCGCCCAGACCCAAAGGGAGAGAAGACATGAAACTGACCGCTCCAACGTGGCTTGCCGGACTGGGTCTTGCGCTGGCGACCGCCCTGCCGGTGCAGGCAGATCAGGCTGAGGAGATCCAAAAAATCATCAGCGCCCTCGCCCCAATGCAGCAAGAAAGCACAGCCCCCGCGCAAGAGGCGTCTCGCGGGGTGCAGATCGGCAATCGCACCGTCTGGGTAGTGCCGCAACACAGCATCGACCTTCAGGTTTTCTTTGCGCTGGACAGCTATGAGCTGACATGGCGCGCGCGCGAGGATCTGGCCGCGCTTGGCCATGCGCTGGCCTCCTCTGCGCTGCGGCCGCACCGCTACCTGATTGCCGGTCACACCGATGTCAGCGGCGACGACGCCTACAATCAATGGCTATCCGAACGACGCGCCGAAAGCGTGGCACGTTACCTTGTCCAGAATTTTCCGATCGACCCGGCGCGCCTGATTGCCGTGGGCTTTGGCGAAACCCGGCTCAAGACGCCGCAGACCCCAACCGCCGCGATCAACCGCAGGGTCGAGGTCACGCTGCTGTTGCCCGCTCGCCCCGAGGCCGCAGCCCCCGCCGCCCCCGCAGCCACGACAACACCGCCCCCAGCCGAAAGCATCGTTCCCGCGCCGCAACCCGAAACACCCCTGCCCGGCACGCTGCAAAAGGATAAGGACGGCAACATCACGATCACCTGGTAGGCAAGGCTGGCACCGGGGCCGTCCACGGGCGGCCCCGACAGGGTTTCTCAGACGAGGCACACAGATGAGACGCATTTCGACACTGGCCCGGATCGCCTTTGGCTTGGGTGTCGTCCTTGCCGGGGCTCTTTCCGCCGAAACGCCGCGCGCCGACAAAGAGGCTTCGACGGTGCTGATCGGTCATCAGGGCGCGATTGACGCCGCGGTCTTTAGCCCAGATGGTCGGCAGGTGCTGACCGGCAGCGCCGATTTCACCGCCGAACTGTGGGAAGTGTCCAGCCAGCGGGGGCTGGCCATTCTCGAAGGCCATGACCACCGGGTCAGCGCCGTTGCCTTCAGCCCGGATGGCACCCGCGCACTGACGGCCAGCGCGGACGGCACGGCGCGGGTCTGGGATCTGTCGACAGGGAATGAACTGCTGAAATTGCAACAGGATGGCGGCAGGTTCACCGCCGCCGCCTATAGCCCGAATGGACGGCAGGCAATCACCGGGGGCAATGACGGTATTGCCCGCCTTTGGGATCTGCGCAGCGGCGCACAGTTGCGGCAGTTCACCGGCCACGCCGAGGCCATCACCACCCTCGCGATCAGCCCTGACGGAAGCCGCCTGCTGACGGGCAGCACTGACCGCACGGCGCGGCTTTGGGATGTGGCCAGCGGCGCGGAAATCCGCAGCTTCGACGGGCACGGCGCGCTGATCCTCTCGGTTGCCTTCGACCCCACGGGCCAGCGCGTGCTGACGGGCAGTTGGGACAAGACCGCGATCCTGTGGGATGCGGAAACCGGCATGGTCCTGCGCCGGTTTTCCGGCCATGACGCCGCCATCCGCGCCGTTGCCTTCAGCCCGGACGGCAAGCTGGTGCTGACCGGGGAATGGAACCGCATGGCCTATTTGTGGGACGCCACCAGCGGAGAGGAACTGCGCGTCCTTGATGGTCACGGGGCCTCGATCGATGCGGTGGATTTTGCCCCGGACGGGCGGACCGTGCTGACCGCCAGCTGGGACGGGACGGTTCGGCTGTGGCCGGTGCCGGAACCGCCGTGGCCCGCGCCTGAGGAAAAACAACCCGCAGCGGCCGTTGCAGCGGTTACACCTGCGCCGCAACCGGCCGTGAAACCCGCCCGCAAGGTGGCCGTCGCCCATCCCGACATGCTTGTTCTCATCATTGGCAACCGCACCTACGCCGAGGCCCCGCCCGTGGCCTATGCCCACAACGATGCCGATGCCTTTGCGGCCTATTTCCGCGACATTCTGCAAGTGCCCGAAGACAACATCATTGTCGAAAAAGACCTGAATTCCATTGGTATGGCCCGCTATTTCGGCACCGATGAGGTGCCGGACGGCAGGTTGGCGCGCCGCGCGCGTTTCGTGGATGAAATCGTAGTGGTCTATTCCGGGCACGGCGTCCCCGTCTTTCACGAGGAAGGCCTGCCCAGCGGCTATCTTCTGCCCGTTGACGTGCCCGCCGCGGAACCCGGATTTGGCGCCTACCCGTTGGATATGCTGATCCGCCAGCTTGAAACACTGCCGGTCAAAAGCATCACTGTCCTGCTGGACGCCTGCTTTTCCGGTCTGTCCACCCAAGGCAGTCTTGTGCCGGGCGTGTCAGGGGCCTTTGGCGTGGCCGTCGCTCCGCCACAGGAAAAGGCCAAGGTATCGGTCCTGACGGCGACCGATTTCCGCACGCCACAATTCGCGCATTGGCTGGACGACAAGAAACACGGCGCCTTTACCTATTACACGCTGGACGGGCTGCGCGGCGCTGCGGACAGCGACGGAGACGGGCGCATCCGCCTGTCGGAACTGCGCGACCATATCGACGAAAAGCTGGCCCAGCAGGATCTGCGGCAATCGCCCAGTCTGCTGCCGGGCAGTCAGGACAATGTCCTGACCGAATACAGGACGGAAGACTGACCGATGACGCGCCTGACCGACCTCCTTTCTGCCTTGCTCATGTTGGCGTTGCTTGTCGTGCTGCCACAACGCGGTGCGGCGCAGGCGGATGTCTTGTTGGGCGCACAGCTGTGCCACGCGGCCGAGGGGCAGATGCCCGCGGGCAGCACCATCGCTCTGGCCCCGCCGCTGGCCGCGGAGACGCCGCTGCCCGTCCCCGAAATCGAGGCGATCATGAGCCGCGCGGCACAAGAGATGTGTGCCGACTGGCAGGACAAACCCCGCATCCTTGCTGGCAGCGCCGAGTTGCGCGCCTCGCTGGCGCTGGTCTTGAATCGTCAGGGCACCGCCGCATGGCAGAAGACGATCCAGTCGACCCTGCGGCAAGAGGCCGATTTCGTTCTGGTCGGAGAAACGGGCTTTGCCGGCGGCGCGGTCACACTGCGCCTGACCTTGGTCGATCTGGCGGATGGCCGTGTCATCGTCAAAACCTCGGACGCGCCGCTGGGCGGGGTCACCGGGCAAACAGGCGGGGATCCCCGTGCGGCCATCGGTGCCGCGATCCGGCAATTCCTCGACATGCTGCCCGAAACCCGAGACCAGATCACCATCGGCGCTTTCGTGAATGAAGCCTCGGGGCTGGAAACGCCCGTCGGGCGTGCGCTGGCCGATATCGCGGTCGAAGCATGGCTGGATGCGGCGAACTCCGTCACCGCGTTGTTGCGGGACGCACCGCCTGCGAGGGTACTGAGAGGCGCGCGCCCGGCAAACGGCTATTACCTCGGCGGCTATATCCGCCTGATCGACAGCAACCGCTTTCAACTGGTGCTGCGACTGTCACAGGACGGCGCGTTGCGGGCCAGCCGCACGCTGGACCTGTCTTCGCTGCGGATGCCCGCGCATCTGCGCGCGCTGCTGGATCCCGACAACATGAACCAGGACACCGGGTTGGACGGAATGGCCGCCGCCCTTGCCGCGATGGGTCGGGCGCAACTGGGAATGACCGCCACGGGCGGGCGGGCCGGCACCTATCCGGTTTGCACCGCCACCGACCCCGCCCGCGTCCCCGCCGATTGCGCAGACAGCCTGATGCACCTGTCCCTGATGTCCGACCGCGACGGTGCGCTGCTTTGTCTTTCGCTGGACGAAACCGGGCAGTTCTTCATCATCCTGCCCGCCGAATACGCCCCCGATCTGCGCCTGACCGCCGGACAGCCCCTTGTTCTGCCGGACGACCTGCCGCCTCTGCCCGGCGGCAACCGGATCTATTGGCCCGCGATGGGGCCACCGGCCGAAACCCTTTTGGGCTGCCTGCTGTACCGGTCGCTGCCCGCTTCGCTGATCCGCGCGCTAGAGGATCTGGACGGCCTGCGACTGACCCCGGCGGACCGGTTGGCCCTTCTGGCGATCCTGCGCGACGCGGGCCCCTTGGCCGGGGCTGCGGCCCGGGTGCGCATCATCGGCATGACCCGCATGAAATAAGCATATCCTCCCCAGCTTTGGTGAAGCTTTTGTAACGCGGTCTTCCGCCCGTTGCCCGTCGCGCGCAAAGCGATTACCCGGCTACCCGGACAAAGGGGGCAGCCGCATGTCAGTCGATCTGGATCACGTCAGCAAGGGGTTCGATGGGCACCCCGTGGTGCAGGACATCTCGGCCCGGTTGAAGGACGAAGAGTTCTTTGTCGTGCTTGGCCCTTCGGGCTGTGGCAAATCCACCTTGCTTCGGCTGATCGCCGGGCTGGAACAGGTCGACAGCGGCGAGATCGCGCTGGACGGCGCGCGCGTCTCCGCCCCTGCTCTGCATGTCCCGCCGGAAAAACGATCGGTCGGGGTGGTTTTCCAATCCTACGCACTGTGGCCACATATGACCGTGCGCCAGAACGTGGCCTTTCCCGCCGAGGGCGGCACCGCCAGCCGCGCCGAAGTGCAAAGGATCGCGGACCGCAGTCTTGAAACCGTGGACCTGATGCGCTTTGCAGACCGCACTCCGTCGGCCCTTTCGGGTGGTCAGCGTCAGCGCGTGGCGCTTGCGCGCTGCCTTGCGGGGGGCGCGCGAACCGTTCTGATGGACGAACCGCTGGCCAATCTTGATCCTCACCTGCGCGGGCGGATGGAAACCGAGATCCACGGATTTCACCGCAAGGCCGGGGTGACCACGCTGTACATCACCCATGACCAGCGCGAGGCCATGGCGCTGGCCGACCGGATTGCGGTCATGTGGCAGGGACGATTCCTGCAAGTCGCCTCGCCGCAGGATATACACGACAGGCCCGCCGTCGAAGAGGTCGCGCGTTTTATCGGGCGTGCCACCGTACTGGACGCGCAAGTGACCAATGGCATCGCAACGATTGGCCCCCTCAGCGCCCCTGTCGCGGCCCCGGACGGGCCCGCCCGGGTCGTGCTGCGCCCCGGCAACGTGGTGCTTGGCCCCGGCACCCCGGCGCGGCTGGAGTCCGTCTTTTATCGCGGCGGCCTGTGGGAGGCACAGGCGCGTGTCGAGGGCCTGCCCGAACCGCTGCCGCTGACCTCGACCCAAGTGCTGCGCGACGGCGAAACGGTGAGCCTCAGCCTGACCGGGGCATGGGTTCTACCCGGTTAGCGCGTCCCGTCTCACGGGCCTAGATCCGCCATGGCACCACGCCCGGAGGCAATCGTCGGCCCGCCCGGTCCAGCAACACCATCAGCAAGATCGTTGCCACGACCGTCACGCAGGACATCGCCGCCGCCAACGTGGTGTATCCGCCGTCCTCGTAGTTGAAGATCGCCGTTCCGATCGTTTCGTTCCCCGTCGACCACAGCAGCGCGGAAACCGTAACCTCGTTATAGGCGGTCAGGAACATCAGGATCGCCCCCGATCCGGCGGCAGGCGCCACCAACGGCGCAAAGATCCGGCACATCCGCCGCCCGAACCCCGCCCCGGACACCCGCGCAGCGTCATCCAACGATGGATCAAGTTGAAGGTATGCCGCCGCAACCGGCTTTAGCGAGATCGACAAGAAAGCCGTGAGATACGCCAGAAAGATGATCCCCAGCGTGTTGTATAGCGACAACCCGACCAGAGGCAGCGGACGGATGAAGGCAAGGATGAAAGCAACCGAGATCACCAGCCCCGGAATGGCATAGCTGACGTCCGCCAGCGCCGCCAGAATCCCACCCGCCCGCCGTTGCAGCCCGGCAGCGGGCCGCGCGAGGAAGTAGGCAAGTGCGATCGACACCCCCGCCAGCACCAGTGCTGCCGCGCCAGCGGTCAGTGTGGAGTTGGCAAAGGCCCGCAAGGTCGAAGCCTGACGGAACAAGACCTCGGCGAAATTTTCCAGCGTCACGGTGTCCGCCGTCAGCGGCAAGCCGTAGGTTCGCACCAGTGCCGTCGCCACCAAAGCCGCCAAGGGCAAGAGCAGGGTCGCGGCCACATAGGTCGCCAAACCCGCTTCGACCACCGGGCGCAGCGGCCCAAGCGCGATGCGCAAAGAGGGCTGTGGCGGTCCGATCAACCCCCGGCGCGTGCGTTTTTGCAGCCAGCTTTGCGTTGCTATCGCCAACAGGGCGACCAGCGCCAGAAGGATCGAGATCACCGCCACATCCGTCAGAACCGAGGGTCCAAAACTGCTGAGCCGCCGCCAGATCAGCACCGGCAAGGTCGTGTAACGCGCCGGAATGCCAAGGATTGCCTGTATCCCGAAATTGCCCAAGGCCGAAACGAAGGCCAACATGAAACCGGCCAATAGCGATGGTGCCAGCAGGGGCAGGATCACACGCCGCAGGACGCGCATCGGCCCGGCCCCGGAAATCCGCGCCGCTTCCATCATCTCTCGCGGTAGCCCCCGGAGCGCGGCAAGCACCACCAAAAAGACCAGTGGCGCGTGCTGGACCGTCAGCAAGAGCATCACGCCAAAGGGTGAATACAGTGGGTGCGCAGACCCCGGCGGCGGTGCGATCCCCAACGTCGTCAGAACGGCGCTGGACGGCCCCAACGCCTGCACCCACGCGATGGCGGTGACCTGCGGCGGGATCATCATCGGCAGAAGCAGCACAAAGACCAGCGCCCCTTTGGCCCGGACGTTCGTCAGCCCCACAGCCAATGCCAGAAAGGTGCCGATCAAGGTGGCAGCCAGCCCGGATACCACCGAGCTTTCAAGGCTGTTCCACGCCGCGCGCCGAACCGAACCGCTGCCCAATGCCTCGATCAGCGGCGCAAACGACGGCACGCCGCCGTCGGTCAGACCAACCTTGGCCAACAATCCCAACGGCAGGCCGAAAAGCACCAGCGCCAAAAGGCAGAGCGCGGCAAGGGTTGCCCCCTCGCCGCGCCCCATCATGCGAAAAATCCGGTCAGCCACCGAAAATCTCGAGGAATTTTTCCTTGTTGTCCATATCGTTGGACAGCGCCGCCGCCGGATCGAACTCGATCAGCTTGATCTGGTCGCGGGCCGGGAAACCCTCGGGGGCCTGAACAGCGGGATGCGCGGGCAAATAGCCCATCGCCGCCGCCAGTTCCTGACCTTCTTCAGAGATCAGAAAATCGACAAAGGCCTTGGCCGCATCCGGGTTCTTGGCAGTCGACAGGATTGCAACCGGTTCGGTCACGGCGGACACGCCTTCGGCCGGGAAAACGAATTCCACCGGCGCGCCCTTGAGCTTTTCGCGGATCGGCAGGAAGTCGACGACAAAGCCGTACAGGGCTTCGCCACCGGCCACGGCCTTGTAGGTGCCGCCGTTGCCGCCCTGCGGGTTTGCCCCCTGCGCGGCCAGACCTTCGTAGACATCCCAACCCAGATCACCATGGGCGGTCAGCGCCGCCATATGGATCGTGGCCGCGCCCGAAGTCAGCGGCGACGGCATCGCGATCTTGCCCTTGGCTTCGGGCTTGAGCAGATCCTTGTAAGAGGTCGGCACCATTTCTGCGGCGGTGTTGTAGACGATGCCGGTGGTGATCAGCTTGGTCGAGAAATAATGCCCTTCGGCATCCATGATCGCCGGGTCATAGGCCGAGGTATCTGCCTCGGGGTAGGCCATCAGGCGGCCCTCGGCCTCAAGACCTTCCATGGTGACCATATCTGCGATGAGCAGCAGGTCGGGCTGCGGCGTGCCGGCCTCGAACTCGGCGCGCAGCTTGGCCATGACCTTTGTTGTGCCGTCGCGAAACCATTCGACCTCGACCTCTGGGTACTTGGCCTTGAAGGCATCGACCGTCTGCTGGGCGTCGGCATTGGGCTGCGAGGTATAAAGCACCAGCTTGCCAGAGATGTCCTGGGCAAAGGCCGAAGTTGCCATCAGCGCCGTCAGAGTGGCCGTCATGAGCAGAGATTTCATCGCGTGTTCCGTCCTGTGATTCACGTTGTTCGCGCGACTTATCAGGCGGATGCTACAGTCTTTTGACGGTTTCCAAGGTTTTCGCCAAGACAGGCAGACCGGCGGTTTGGCCGATGAAAACCGGAAAAAATGGTGCGGGTGGAGGGACTTGAACCCCCACGCCTTGCGGCGCCAGAACCTAAATCTGGTGCGTCTACCAATTTCGCCACACCCGCAACGACGCGCTGAATAACAAAGCGGCGGGTCCGAGGCGAGCGGAAAATTCCGATAAAACTCCACGGAAATTCCCGCGACATGAACCAGATCTTGGCGTATCCTGCTGCAAACAAAAAAAGACCGGCAGTTACATACAGGAACAAGAGACGATGGTACCAGACCAGGTCCAGCGTGGCAGCGCCGTGCTATCCGCACGGCACGTGACCCAAGGCAGCCCCTGCAACGCGCTCCCCCTCGGAACCGAGATTCTGACGCTCGACGGCGCGTTGCCGGTGGAATTCCTCTGTCCCGGCGACAGGATCATCACCCGCGACAGCGGGGCCGTTCGACTGATCGCTGCGATGCGCCTTTTTGGCCGTCAGCACATGGTGCGTATTGCGCCCGGGGCGCTGGGGCATCAGCGGCCCGATCAGGCGCTTTGCCTGCCGGCATCGCAGGAAATCCTGTTGCGCGATTGGCGGGCCAGCGCCCTGTTTGGCGCACGGCAGGCCTTGGTGCCATTGTCGCGGCTGGTCGATGGGCACTTCATCTGTGACGCGGTCGAGGCGGATCAGAGTTTGATCGCCTTGAGTTTTGCCGGGCCGCATATCCTCTATGCCGATGGACTGGAACTTGCGTCGGCCGAACCGGTGACCGCCACCGCCTGATCGGCGGCGGCATCAACGCCTACAGGCCCAGTGCGCGGAACACCTTGGGCAGTTCGTCGGGCAGATCTTCGGCGATCAGGCCGGGGCCAAAGCTGCGCGCGGCCTCGATATGCAGGAACGCACCCTTCTGGGCGGCCTGTTTGGCGCTTTCACCGCGGGCCAACAAACCGGTGATGATCCCGGCAAGAACATCCCCCGCGCCAGCGGTGGCCAACCAGGGCGCTTCGCGGTCGTACAGGGCCGGGACGCATGTCGTGCGGCCTTTTGGATCGGCCACGACGGTATCGGGGCCCTTGAACAGGACCACACATCCCGCCCGCGCCGCCGCATCCCGCGTTGCGTCCAGCTTGGAATAGGCCGGACCGATGTCCGCCGCCTTGGACAGCCGTGCCGCGATATCGGGAAACAGGCGCGCAAATTCTCCCGCGTGGGGTGTGAGAACAACGTCCTTGTGCAGCATCCGGAACAACACGTCGGGATCGCGCTGAAACCGGGACAGAGCGTCCGCGTCCAGAACCGTGCCACGCTTTGCCGCGAGGGCCGCCTTGACCAGCCCACCGGTCGCAGGGCCAAGTCCCAGCCCCGGCCCAAGGCACAGCGCATTGAAACGCGGATCTTCCAGCATCTCGGCCAGACCATGTGTGCCATCCAGCCCGCGCACCATGATCGCGTTCAGATGCACGGCATGTTCGGACACCGCCCGTAACGGGCATCCCACGGTGACCAGCCCCGCGCCCACCCGCAGCGCGCCACGCGCCGCCAGACGCGCCGCGCCGCCCTGCCCCGGCGGCCCGGACAAAACCAGCGCGTGACCGTGATCGTATTTATGCGCATGGATCGTCTTGGCCAGTCGGCTGCCCGCCACGGGCAGGCTTGGATCGCGCGGCCCTGCGCCACCCAGCCATTTCGCAACCTTGTCCGCCGAGGTCGCCAACCCGGACCAGTTGAAGTCCCATTGCGCCTCGTCCAGCCCAATGCCGACCAGTCGCAGCGCGCCCGATACACCGGCCCCCTCCAGCGTCACATGCCCGGTTTTTGCACGGTGGAAGGTGACCGTCAGATCGTAACGTCCGGCAATTCCCAACGGGTTGCCCTCTCCCAATGCGCGCCCACTGTCGGCGCACAGCCCGCTGGGAACATCCACGGCCACGGTGCGCCCGGCACAGTGGTCGCGCACATCCGACAGGAACAGGGCCATTTCCCCCTCAACCGGTCGCGTCAGCCCGGTGCCGAACAGCGCATCGATGAACAGGACCGGCTCCCCCGCGAAGCAGAGGTTGCTTTCGGGGTCATAGCCATGGTGCTGCGGCAACAATTCGGCATTGTCGATACTGCCGATCTCCTGCCAGCGGCGACAAGTTTCCGCCGCGTCGGCAGGCAGCCTTGCAGGATCACCAAGCAGATAGACTTCGACCTGCCATCCCGCCCCGTGCAACAGTCGGGCGATGACAAAACCGTCTCCGCCGTTGTTCCCCGGACCGCAAAGCACCACGGCCCGGCCCGGCGCCATGTCGGGCCATTCCGACTCGATCGCGGCAACCACGCCAGCACCCGCACGTTCCATCAGTTCCAGCCCGGTCACGGCACCCGTTTCCATGGCTGCCTGCTCGATCGCGCGCATCTGCGCCGATGTCAGAAGTTCCGTCATTTTGCCCCGCGATTCACTTTCGCACTATTTTTGAGCAAAGTGCCTAAAAAATAACTTCGCCCAAAAAATCGGCCTCTGGTGAAGGCCGCTGTGCCGCCTATCGGATTGTGGCCGACTATGAGAAGTGATCTGCCATCTCCACAAGGAGCGCAAGGGAGAGCGAGGTCTCATGAAAAAGATCGAAGCGATCATCAAGCCATTCAAGCTTGATGAAGTGAAGGAGGCGCTGCAGGAAGCAGGCATCCAGGGCCTGTCCGTTGTCGAAGTCAAAGGCTTCGGCCGCCAGAAGGGCCACACGGAACTGTACCGCGGCGCCGAATATGTCGTCGACTTCCTGCCGAAGGTCAAAATCGAGATCGTTCTTGATGACGACCAGGTCGACGCCGCCATCACGGCCATCGTCGAAGCGGCAAAGACCGACAAGATCGGCGACGGCAAGATCTTTGTCAGCCCGGTCGAACAGGCCATCCGTATCCGTACCGGCGAAACCGGCTCGGACGCACTGTAATTCCAGAAATCCGCATCCGGGCCAAAGGCACCGCGATGCATTCAGACTACACGACAGAAAGGGACTCAACGGTATGAGCAACGCTGTTCTCACCATGATGAAGGAAGAGGACGTCGCATACGTCGACATCCGCTTCACCGACCCGCGCGGCAAGTTGCAGCACGTGACGGTGATGGCAGATCAGGTCGACGAAGACTTCCTGGAAGAAGGCTTTATGTTCGACGGCTCCTCGATCGCCGGCTGGAAGTCGATCGAAGCATCGGACATGAAACTGATGCCCGACTGCGACAGCGCCTACATCGATCCGTTCTACGCCGAAAAAACGCTCTGCCTGCACTGCTCGATCGTCGAGCCCGACACCGGCGAAGCCTATGACCGCGACCCGCGTGGCACCGCCGAAAAGGCAGAAGCCTACCTGAAGTCCTCGGGCATCGGCGACGTGGCCTATTTCGGTCCCGAAGCGGAATTCTTCCTGTTCGACGACGTGAAATACGCCGTTTCCCCGAACAAGATCTACGCCGAGGTCGATGCCGAGCACGCGGCATGGAACACCGACGCCGAGTTCGAAACCGGCAACCTGGGCCACCGCCCCGGTTACAAGGGCGGCTACTTCCCGGTGAACCCCTCCGATGACGGTCAGGACATCCGCTCCGAGATGCTGTCGACCATGAAGCGCATCGGCATGAAGGTCGACAAGCACCACCACGAAGTTGCGACCTCGCAGCACGAGCTGGGCCTGATCTTCGGCAGCCTGACCAAGCAGGCGGACGAGCTTCAGAAGTACAAGTACATCATCCACAACGTTGCGCTGGCCTATGGCCGTTCGGCCACCTTCATGCCGAAGCCGATCAAAGGCGACAACGGTTCGGGCATGCACGTGAACATGTCGATCTGGAAAGACGGCAAGCCGCTCTTTGCAGGTGACAAATACGCGGATCTCAGCCAGGAAGCCCTGTACTTCATCGGCGGCATCCTCAAGCACGCCAAGACGCTGAACGCCTTCACCAACCCCTCGACCAACTCCTACAAGCGTCTGGTCCCGGGTTTCGAAGCGCCCGTTCTGCGCGCCTATTCGGCCCGCAACCGTTCCGGCTGTGTCCGTATTCCGTGGACCGAATCGCCCAAGGCAAAGCGCGTCGAAGCACGTTTCCCCGATCCGGCGGCAAACCCCTACCTGTGCTTTGCTGCCCTGCTGATGGCCGGCCTCGACGGCATCAACAACAAGATCGATCCGGGCGAAGCCATGGACAAGAACCTCTACGATCTGCCCGCAGAAGAGCTGGCAGGCATCCCGACCGTCTGTGGCTCGCTCCGCGAAGCCATGGAAGCTCTGGCCGCCGATCACGAGTTCCTGCTGGCCGGTGACGTTTTCACCAAGAGCCAGATCGAAGGCTACATCGAACTCAAGATGGAAGAGATCGAGCATTACGAAACCACGCCGCACCCGGCTGAATTCGAAATGTACTACAGCTGCTGATCGCCTGCGCGGTCATCACGGAAACGGGCGCCCCTGTGGCGCCCGTTTTTCTTTGCGCGCCGGACCGGTTCCATGGCTTTGCCCCGGTCGTGCCACGAAATCGCCGCAGGCCAACCCGAGAGTGACGCCAAGTAGCGTAACACATCGACGGCAGGCACAAGCCCTGCCTGATATTCGGGGAAATCAGTCGATGAGCACGAGCTTTGAAGAACGCATCGCACGGATCAACGCCAAGAACGGCGAGATGGCCACCGCCGGATCCGGTTCCGAATCTCTGCCCACGGACAGAGTCAGGCCGGACGGCATGGAGCTTGGACGCGACGACAGCCGCCCCAGCGCGGGCCGCCTGATCGCCATGTTTGGCGCCACCTTTGTTCTGGGCCTGATCGTGATCGCCGGAGGTATGATGCTCTTGCCCTAGCAGGGCACACCGCGAAACAGGCGGGCGGCGGCTTGCCGCGTGTCTCGGGCCTTTCCCCTTTTACTATTTTTGATGCGCCAGTACCTTTGGCCCAAGTCCATTGATCGGAGTTCTGCCATGCGCCGCCTTGTCCCTGCCCTTGCCCTTGCTCTTTTGTCCGCGGCCCCTGCCCTTGCGGCCGGATGCGGCAACACGGGATCGGGTTTTGACGCTTGGAAGTCCGAATTTGCCGCCGAGGCGCGCCGCGCCGGTGTTGGCGATCGCGGCATCAACGCATTGATGAGCGCGCGCTATTCTACCAAGACGATTGGCGCGGACCGCAATCAGAAAGGCGTCAAATACTCGTTCGACCGTTTCGTGAAGATCCGTCTTGGATCGCTGGACAGTTTCGCCAATGGCGCGCGCAACCGGATCAACAAGAACAAGGCGTTTTACGACAGTCTCGAAAAACGGTTCGGTGTGCCGGCGGGCATCATCGTCGCCATTCACGGGATGGAAACCGGCTATGGCCGGACCATGGGCACCGAACCGGTGATCAATTCGATCCTGACAGTTGCCTATGACTGCCGCCGCCCACAGTTGTTCCGCCCTCATGCCATCGCGGCGCTCAAGATGGTGGATCGCGGCATGCTGTCACCGACCCAGAAAGGCGCCTTTCACGGCGAGTTGGGACACACGCAATTCCTGCCCGGCAACGCCATGCGCTATGGCGTCGATGCCAATGGCGACGGGTTGGTGGATTTCTACAATCAGGCTGACGCGCTGGCCTCGACCGCGAATTTCCTGCGCCAGAAAGGCTGGAAACCTGGGCAGCCTTACGGTCCGGGCACCCACAATTTTCGCGTGCTGAATGAATGGAACGCGGCCACCGTCTATCAGCAGGCCATCGCGGCAGCGGCGGAACGTATCCACCGCTGACCCCAAAACGGAAACAAATCGTTAAAATCCGCGCAATTTTCCCGAAATTGCCCGATTGCAACCATGATTCAGGGTCAACTTTTCCTTGTGCGGTCCAATAACCGCGACAGGAGAGCAGTATGACCTTCGATTACCCCTATGCGGGGATGATCCTGCCGGATGCGCGGGATCTGCCCCCCGGCCCCTATCTGGACAGTGCCGCCGCCGTGCTGGCACGCCTTGACCCTTTGCCCGACAGTATGGCCCCAACCCGGAGACAACCGGGGCGGGTCATGGGGCGGCAGCTGGGCATCGCCGTGATCTCGGAAGAGTTCAGCGACTATGGTCCCCGCGTGGTGCTGGAAGTTGTGACCGCCGATGGCACACCGCCGGATGAAACCGATGCGGCGCGGCTGTTGTCGGACGCGGTTCGGGCGGCACTGGACCACAGTTCTGCCGATATTCTCGAATGGTATGCCCCTGATACGCTGATCGACCGCGAGGATTTCATCCGACTGCGCAACTTCGTCTCGCCGCGACAGATCGGTCGGATCGACACCCAGATTGAGGACGCGCTGTTCGAAAGCGCCGCAGCCGCGCAGGGGATCTGTGGATCGCTGTACCCCGAACGCCCCAAGCCTGCCGAACACACGCCCAATCTGCCGGCTGTCGTGGCCCCGCCCGTTGCCGCCCGCGCAATCGGAGGTTTCGGCCTGCGCCGAACCAGCCAACTTGCCGCCGTCAGCAGCCTGCTTGCCGTGCTGGCGACGACCGGCCAGATGCATTTGCTGCTCAGTCCGTTCCTGAACTGATCGCCTCGGCGCGCACCACGTAGGTGTGGATGGAAAACACCACTGCCCCGGTGCGCGGCAGGCGAACAAGGCACTGACGTTCAGAGCGCCAATAAGCGGCCTGCCCCTGCGGGACAGGAGGCCGAGGCTCGGTGACGGACCGCGGCTGGTACAGGTCAGGGCTGACATAGGGGAAGGCATTGAACCGCCACAGCGGGCGCTCCGGCTGCACCCCATCGAACAGCCTTTGCACGCGACGCGCCATATCGGCATCATAGCTGTCCACGGGGTCGTGGATTGCAGTCATGGGGCGCAGGTACTTTTCGTCCAGACGCCAACTTGCCGGGAAGCACAGAACCGCGCCGGTCAGAACATGCTGATCCCCCCGCTTTTCCATCAGGCAGAAGTCCTGTTGCAGGATGCCCCCAAGCACCGCAAGCGGATCGGATCGGTCAAGCGCCATCCTGACGCCGTCGGGACAGTCCACACCTTCTGCGTCTACCGCGAAGCCCTCGGGCAAAAGGCCCAGCGCAAGATCCAGCAACTCTTGCGCTGCCGGTTGCGCCGCCGGATCCAGCGCCAGCACAGAGGCCCGGTCGCCCTGCAAACGAGCCCGCCGCTCCGCCATTTGTCCGGCATAGGCCTCGTCTACCCAAAGCCACTCTGACACGTCGAACGGTGCAATCCCCGGCAAGGGCCGTGGGCGCGTGATGTCATAGGGAATACGGTCGTGAAGGATCATGGCCGGACGTTAGGCAGTTCTGTCATCCAGCACCAGAGCCGGATTCTGGCCGAAAAACGACCCGCTGTCTGGTCGCAAAACGGCGCGCCGGGGGCGGCTGTCGCTTGCAGGCTGGGCGGACAGAGCCAGGATCAAGCCATGAACACCCATTATCGCGACACCCGAAAGATCGACCCCACCCGCGGCGCCGTGACCGGCGATAACACTCCGAACGACATGGATCGGATCGAAATCGGTCCAACCCGCCTTGCGTTGAACGAATGGGCGGCAGCCGGACTAGTGCAACCGGACCTGCAAGAGATGCGCCGCTATCGCTGGGAACGGCTGACCCGGCATGTGGTCGAACGGGATCTTGCCGGGCTTCTGGTCTTTGATCCGCTGAACATCCGCTACGCGACGGATTCGACCAACATGCAGCTTTGGAACACGCACAACCCGTTCCGCGCGGTGCTGCTTTGTGCCGATGGCTACATGGTGATCTGGGACTACAAGAACTCTCCCTTCCTGTCGTCCTTCAACCCGCTTGTCCGCGAGGCGCGGTCCGGCGCGGACCTGTTCTATTTCGACCGCGGCGACAAGATCGACGTGGCGGCGGACGCCTTTTCGAACGAGGTCCGCATCCTGCTGGAGGAACATGCCCCCGGCAACAAGCGTCTGGCCGTGGACAAACCGATGATGCACGGTCTGCACGCGCTTCAGGCGCAGGGGCTGACCGTGCTGCCCGGCGAAGAAGTCACCGAAAAAGCGCGCTCGGTCAAAGGCCCGGACGAAATCAAGGCCATGCGCTGTGCCGTGCACTCCTGCGAGGCCGCAATGGCCGAGATGGAACGGTTCACACGCGCCAATGTTCCGCTGGGCAATACTTCGGAAAATGACATCTGGGCGGTCCTGCATGCCGAAAACATCCGACGCGGTGGGGAATGGATCGAAACCCGCCTGCTGACCTCGGGGCCACGCACGAACCCATGGTTCCAGGAATGCGGCCCGCGTATCGTCCAGAACAACGAGATCGTCGCCTTTGATACGGATCTGGTCGGCAGCTACGGTATCTGCGTGGATATTTCCCGCACCTGGTGGGTGGGCGATCAGGCGCCGCGCCCGGATATGATCGATGCCATGCAGCACGGTTATGAACACGTCATGACCAACATGGAGATGTTAAAACCCGGCGTGAACATCCAAGAACTGTCGCGCAACACCCATGTCCTGCGGCCAGAGTTCCAAAAGCAGAAATATGGCTGCCTCATGCATGGCGTGGGTCTGTGTGACGAGTGGCCCTTGGTGGCTTATCCGGACAAGATGGTCGAAGGTGCCTTTGACTATGAACTGGAGCCGGGCATGACCCTCTGCGTCGAGGTTCTGGCCTCACCCGAGGGGGGCGACTTCTCGATCAAGCTGGAAGAGCAGGTTCTGATCACCGAAGACGGTTATGAGAACCTGATCTCATACCCCTATGATGATCGGCTGATGGGGCGCTGAACGCGCCCCTTATTGCACCGTCAGGCGACGTGCCATCCGCAGGACAGATTCCGCCCGTGTGAAACTGGCGAGGTCCGCAAGGGGCACCCATTTCAGCGCGTGGGATTCCGGTGATGGCCGGATCTTTCCGGCCTCGGCCTGCATCAGAAAGCGTATGTCATAGTGCAGATGCGCCGGCTCCGCGCCTCGGGCCGGGATTTCGTGGATGTCTACGTCCAAGACCCGATCTGACAGCAGGCGAATCCGGGACAGGCCGCTTTCCTCATAGGCCTCTTTCAGCGCGACAAAGGACGCATCCGCGATACCGTCGCAATGCCCGCCCAGCTGCAACCAGCGGTCCAGCTTGGCGTGATGGGTCAGCAGGACGGCCCGCCGATCCGGCGACAGCAAAAACGCCGAACCGGTCACATGCCCGCCGATATGCGGATCGCGCGAAAAGGCCGCCGGCCCATGCGCCTCGCAGAAGGCGGCAACCCGTGCCCATTCGCTGCGGTCCCGCGCGTCCCGCGCTTCGAACCGGCCAATCCCCTCAATCCGCATCCAGATGCACCCTCGCCAGAACGCCCGCGTGGTCCGAGCCCAACCGGGGACGCAGCTCTGCCCGGCCGCCCCCGGTGGCCCAGACCTGGTCCAGCGGCAGGGGAATGGCAAGCGGCCAGCCCGCCAGCCGCAGCCAATAGGTCGGCCGCATCGGCCCGGCGCGCTCGACCCCGGTCGCCAGGGCCAGCCTGCGCACATCGCTGCCCCAGGGCACCATGTTGAAATCCCCGGAAAGGATCACTGGCCCCTCCAACCCGTCGACCAGCGCCTCGATCTGTTCCGCCTGCGGGCGCTGTTCATGCGGCCAGGGCCAGAACAGATGCAGCGACAGCACCCAGACCGGCCCATCGGGCGTGGCGACCCGCGCGCCGGACAGGCCGCGCCCCGTCGAACAAAGCGCCTGTCCGGGCATCATGGGGTGCCGCGACAGGACCACGACGCCCCATCCGTAAGAATTGCAGCGGTGTTGATGCGGATATTCGGCGCGCAGAAGGTCGAGCAAAGGATCATTGTGGCGCGAGACCTCTTGCAGGGTCACGACGTCCGGCGCCTGTGCAAGAATGTCCTGCGCCACGTCCCGGTAGCCGGTGTTCCCGTACCAGAGATTCTTTTGGTAGACCGTGAAAGCGCCCGGCTCTGGCGTGGTCAGTTTCAGCCCCGCTGCCTGCCCCAGAACCAACAGCGCCAGCCCGGCCAGCGGCCAGCGCAACCGGCGCGGCCAGTTCGTCCAGATCACCGCCGTACCGGCAAGGGCCACCAGAGGCAGCCGCATCACGGCCAGCGTGTCTGCCGCCGGGTGCAGCGCCCCGCCCCATGTGGCCAGCGCAGCCAGCGTCAAAAGGGCCGCAACAATACTCACCACGCCTCGCATCTCTCTCACCATCCCGTGACGCTTCTGTCACTTTGCTTGTGGCCGCGTTCAGAGACGCCCATTGTCTGGGCAACCAAAGGATCAGAAAAATGCCCACCGAACGTATCAGTTTTCCCGGCCATGCCGGGGACAGGCTTGCCGCCAGGTTAGACCTGCCCGAAGGGCCGTTGCTTGCCACGGCTCTCTTTGCCCATTGTTTCACTTGCGGCAAGGACATTGCCGCGGCACGCCGCATCGCCCAGCGTCTTTCCGCCATGGGGATCGCTGTGCTGCGCTTTGACTTTACCGGTCTTGGCCATTCCTGCGGAGAGTTCGCCAACACCACCTTTCGCAGCAATGTCGATGACCTCAAGGCTGCCGCCGACTACCTTGAGAGCCGCGGCATGGCGCCCAGCCTGCTGATCGGCCATTCGCTGGGCGGGGCCGCGGTGCTGCGCGCCGCGCCGATGATCGAATCGGTCAAGGCCGTGACAACGATCGGTGCCCCCTTTGATCCCGATCACGTGACGCATAACTTTGCCGACGCCCTTGCCCAGATCGAATCCGAGGGCGAGGCGCAGGTGGACCTTGGCGGTCGCCCCATCACGATCGGGCGCGATTTCGTCAAGGACGTTCGGGCACAGGAACTGGCTCCGATCATCTCGACGATGAAAAAGGCGCTGCTTGTGCTGCATTCTCCACGCGACGCGGTGGTGGATATTTCCAACGCAACGCGGATCTTTACCGCCGCAAAACACCCCAAGAGCTTTGTGACGCTGGACGACGCCGACCACCTTGTCAGCAACCCGGACGACGCTGAATATGCCGCCGAGGTCATCGCCGCATGGGCGGATCGCTATCTTGAACTGCGGACCCCGGCCCCGCCGATTGGCGCGCCCGAAGGCGTGGTACGTGTCACCGAAGCCGGCCCGGACGGGTTCTTGCAGGACATTCAGAACGGTCCGCACCATCATGCGATTGCCGACGAACCGGCCGCATATGGCGGTGAAAACCGGGGCATGTCGCCCTATGGTTTTGTCTCGGCCGGTTTGGGGGCCTGCACTTCGATGACGATCCGCATGTACGCAAGGCGCAAAGGGTGGCCCCTGACGGGCATCAGCGTCGACGTGGTGCATGACAAGGTACATGCGCAGGACGCGGGCACCTCGGCCGAAACGCGGATCGACCGTTTTGTGCGGACGATCACCCTGACCGGTCCGCTGAGCCCGGATCAACGTGCCCGGCTGCTGGAAATCGCGGACAAATGCCCGGTTCACCGAACGCTGGAACAGGGCGCAGAGATCGAGACTCAACTGGCATGAAAAAGGCCGGGCATTGCCGCCCGGCCCCGATGTCATTGCCTTGCCGGGTCTGACCCCGGCTGTCCGTCAGCCGCGTGCGCGGCCAACCAGCTTCCATGCCAGCGGCAGGATCACGGCGGCCAGCGCCAGCTTGATCGCGTCACCCACCAGGAAGGGCGTCAGGCCCCATTCCAGGATCGGCTTGTCCCAGCCATAGAGCATGCCCAGCCAGATCAGGCCGGGGACGTAGATGATCACGTTACCGACCAGCATGGCACCGCCCATCTTGAGGGCCGAACGGTCCCAACCAGCGCGCGCCAGCATACCCAGGACGACGGTGGCCAGAACATAGCCGACAAGGTAACCGCCGGTGCCGCCCATCATGTATTCCAGACCGAACTTCTCGGCCGAGGAACCGGCGAAGACGTCAAAGCCCAGCGCGCCAATGATCATGTAACCAAGGATCGTCACCAGACCCAGACGCGGGCCATAAGCGGCGCCCACGGTCAGCACGGCAAAGGTGCCCATGGTGATCGGAACCGGCCACATCGGCACCTTGATCTTGGCGGCCACGGCCAGCACGGCGATACCAAGCACGACCAGCGCCGCCTGCTTGAGGCGCAGCGCGGTCCCTTCGTTGGCACCGAAGGCCTCGACCAGCACGTTGCGGTTCATTGTCAGGTTCATGGGAGTCCCCCTTAGGTCCTTTTTCGCTTGGCGAAACTTGTGCCTCATGCGGGCGCGCCTCGCAAGTGCGCGTCGCAGCGCAGGGCCGGTTAATTTGCAAACCCATAGTTAGCAGGCGCAAAATCCGAAATTCGCCTGCAATACGCTTACAATGGCCCCAACCGCCCCAGCAAACCCGGCATCTGCCGCAGCAGATCCAGCGCCATGTCAGCATTCCGAATGCTTATGGCCGCAAGGGGTTTCTGCCAGTCTCCGTCGCGGATGGCGTAAACCCGGAAATCCCCGGCCTCGGCATCGCCGTAATGACCAAAACTCACGATCACGCTGCGCTTTGTAAACTGCGCCATATCTTCGACCATAGCCGAAGAGGACAATGGTTCCAAAGGCTTGACGACCTTCCACCCCGCCCCGCGAAACACTGAATTGATCTGCAATGCGGGTTCCATTGGCTCTCCATAGGCGCTTTTTGGTTTGGGCGTAAATTAGAAACCTGCCGACCCATGTGCGAGGGCCTGATTGCCGTTGACCTTACGCGCGAGCGGAAACCTGCCGTCGATTTAAGCCGGTCAAGACAAAAAATTCTGTCATGAACTGCGCAGCGGCCGGGCATTAACCATAAATAAATCATAACAAGTGATCTATATGGTTGCTTGATCAAGCAGTTTATGTGCCACTCGAACCGGGTGGAAACCTGTGCCGAAATGAAAGGGCGGCCATCATGAGTTCCCTGTTGCGGGTATTGGGCGAAGGACGCCTTGTTTACAAACGATTCATCGGGTCATTGGCTCTGGACGATGCGACCGGCGCAATTCTGGCGCTGGAAACCCTTGGCGGGTATCGCCCCGGCATGCCCGAATTTACCGACCTGTCACAGGTGACACGGTTCGACATGACCCGGGACGACACCAGACAGGTGGCGCAACTGGTCAACCGAACGGGGATCGCCCCTTATGGCAGACGCAAGATCGGCCTTTATGCTCCGACCGACAGCCAGTTCGCCGCGGCCTGCACCTTTGCGGAACTTGTGGACAAGGAACCCGGCCCGACACAGGCCGCCGTGTTCCGCGAGGCAGATGCCGTCTTGTGCTGGATGGATCGCCCTCAGGAATTGCTGGACGAACTTGGCCTGCGCCAGTATCGCGCCGCCAGCTAGCCACCCGGCACCATATCCCCGAACGGAAAAGGCCCCGGTCATTGCCGGGGCCTTTCCAATTTGCGTCACGCCTGCCGGATCAGCTGATCCGGTTCAGCAGTTCGCCAAGGCTGGCCTTGGCGTCGCCGTAGAACATCCGCGTGTTGTCCTTGTAGAACAGCGGGTTCTCGATGCCCGAGTAGCCGGTGCCCTGCCCCCGCTTGGAGACAAAGACCTGCTTGGCCTTCCAGCATTCCAGAACCGGCATCCCCGCGATGGGTGAGTTCGGATCTTCCTGTGCCGCCGGGTTCACGATGTCGTTCGAACCGATGACGATGGCCACATCCGTTTCCGGGAAGTCATCGTTGATCTCGTCCATCTCCAGCACGATGTCATACGGCACCTTGGCTTCGGCCAAGAGCACGTTCATGTGGCCGGGCAGACGGCCCGCGACCGGGTGGATCGCAAAGCGCACGTTCTTGCCCTTGGCCCGCAGGCGACGGGTCAGTTCGGCGACGTTCTGCTGGGCCTGTGCCACGGCCATGCCGTAACCCGGGATGATGATGATGCTGTCCGCATCGTCCAGCGCCTGCGCCACGCCATCGGCGTCGATGGCAATCTGCTCACCCTCGACTTCCATCGCCGGACCACCGGTGCCGCCAAAGCCGCCTAGAATGACCGAGATGAACGAACGGTTCATGGCCTTGCACATGATGTAGGACAGGATCGCACCCGAAGAGCCAACCAGCGCGCCAACCACGATCAGCAGGTCGTTGCCAAGGCTGAAGCCGATGGCCGCCGCCGCCCAGCCCGAGTAGCTATTGAGCATCGAGACCACGACCGGCATGTCGGCGCCGCCGATGCCCATGATCAGGTGATAGCCGATGAAGAAGGCCAGCACCGACATCAACAGCAGGGTCCAGCCGCCGCCGGTGCTCATGTAGATGAGCAGCAGGATCAGCGAAAGGACCGCCGCGCTGGCGTTCAGCATGTGACCGCCCGGCAGCTTGGTCGCCGCCGAGGTGACCTTGCCCGAAAGCTTGCCATAGGCAATGACCGAGCCGGTAAAAGTCACAGCACCGATGAAGACACCAAGGAAGACCTCGATCTTGAGGATATTGATCTCTGCCGGGGTCTTGTGCGCCACCTTGGCCGAAAAGCCCTTGAGCGCGTCAACCGCCGCGCCGTCCAGCCCCTGCACCGCGTTCATCACCAGTTCGGCGTTATAGCCGACAAAGACCGCCGCAAGGCCGACCAGCGCGTGCATACCGGCCACCAGTTCCGGCATCTGGGTCATTTCGACCTTGGATGCCAGGAAATAGCCGATCACGCCGCCACAGGCGATCAGGATGATCGACAGGATCCAGAGACCCGAACCCGGTCCGATCAGCGTGGCAAAGACCGCAAGGCCCATGCCGACGATGCCGTACCACACCGCGCGCTTGGCGCTTTCCTGTCCCGACAGACCGCCGAGCGACAGGATAAAGAGGACCGCCGCGACCACATAGGCCGCCGTTGTAAATCCGTATTCCATTTGTCCCTGTCCCCTTTACGATTTCTGGAACATGGCGAGCATGCGCCGGGTCACGAGGAAGCCGCCGAAGATGTTGATCCCGGCAAAGAAGACCGAGATCGCGGCAAGGATGACCACCAGGGCCCCGCCGCCCGAACCGATCTGCATCAGCGCGCCGAGAATGATGATCGAGGAGATCGCGTTGGTGACGGCCATCAGCGGCGTGTGCAGCGAGTGGCTGACGTTCCAGATCACCTGGAAACCGATGAAGACCGACAGGACAAAGACGATGAAGTGCTGAAGGAAGCTGGCCGGGGCAACCATGCCCACCAGCAGCATCAGCGCGCCACCGACCGCCAGCAGGGTAAACTGCTGCTTGGTCTGCGCCTTGAAGGCGGCCACTTCCTGGGCGCGCTTCTCCTCGGGCGTCAGTTCCTTGGCCTTCTCCTTGGGCTTGGCCGCGATGGCCTGCACCTTGGGCGGCGGTGGCGGGAAGGTGATCTCGCCCTTGTGAGTCACGGTCGCGCCGCGGATCACGTCGTCATCCATGTTGTGTACGATCTGACCGTCCTTTTCGGGCGTCAGGTCGGTCATCATGTGACGGATGTTGGTGGCGTAGAGCGTCGAGGACTGCGTCGCCATGCGGCTGGGGAAGTCGGTATAGCCGATGATGGTCACGCCGTTTTCGGTCACGACCTTCTCGTCCATCACGGTGCCTTCGGCGTTGCCGCCTTTTTCAGCCGCAAGGTCGACAATGACCGACCCCGGCTTCATCGAGGCGATCATGTCCTCCAGCCACAGCTTGGGTGCAGGGCGGTTGGGGATCAGGGCCGTGGTGATGACGATGTCGATCTCGGGTGCCAGCTCGCGGAACTTCTTGAGCTGCGCCTCGCGGAACTCGGGGCTGGAAACCGAGGCATAGCCGCCGGTCGCCGATCCGTCCTGCTGTTCTTCCTCGAAATCGAGGTAGACAAATTCCGCACCCATGGATTCGACCTGTTCGGCCACCTCGGGACGCACGTCAAAGGCATAGGTGATCGCACCCAGTGAGGTCGAGGTGCCGATCGCGGCCAGACCCGCGACACCGGCGCCGACAACCAGCACCTTGGCCGGAGGCACCTTGCCCGCGGCGGTCACCTGGCCGGTGAAGAAACGGCCAAAGTTGTTGCCCGCCTCGATCACCGCACGATAGCCGGCGATATTGGCCATGGACGACAGGGCGTCCATCTTCTGGGCGCGGGAAATACGCGGCACCATTTCCATGGCGATGACGCTGGCGCCGGTTTCCTTGGCCTTGTTCAGACCCTCTTCGTTCCCGCCCGGGTTGAAGAAGGTGATCAGCGTCTTGTCCGCCGTCAGGTGATCCAGCTCATCCAGCGTGGGAATGCGCACCTTGGCGATGATATCCGCACCAGCCCAAAGCGCATCGGCGCCTTCGACCACTTCGACACCGGCGTCCCGGTATGTCTGGTCCGAAAAGCCGGCCTTGTCGCCCGCCCCGGATTCGATCATGCATTCATACCCCAGCTTTTGCAGCTGGCGGGCCGAATCCGGGGTCATCGCAACGCGATTCTCTCCGGCTTCGACCTCTCTTGGCGTCCCTATCTTCACGGTATTCCCCTTTGTTCTCAGGTACTCCTACGCCCCTGATGAGGCGTTAATTCGCATTTCACCGCAAAATGCGGCCCTGCAGCGACAGGCAGCGCGCGCTGTAAACCACACCCGGGCCAAAAGTTAAACCCGCTGTTGTTTTGTTGCGCAACATAGGTCAACCCGGAAACAATATTACGCACCGCCGCATAGACGACCGCCTCTCGTTTCCCGTTTTCCGCATGTTTTCCGGGCATTTGGGCCGCCTGTCCCCCATCCCCCCAAGGCATCTCGCGACCGCAGAAAGGCCGAAGGAGACCCAGAGCCTGCGACCACAGGTCACTTCCACCAAAGGCCAGTTGGCAAATCGCCCATGACCTTCTCGCCTATGCCGCGACCTAAACCCAACGACGCACATCCCGTTCGTACCGCGCAAACCCGGCGCGGAACTTGCGCCGCAAACGGTCCTCTTCCGGCAGGATGAAACGCCGCTCGATCACCCAGACAAAGACCGGGATCAGCGGCAGCGAAAGCACCGCGTCCCAATACAGGATCATCCCAGTCAGGATCAGGACATCGCCAAGATAGATCGGGTTGCGGGACCGTTTGAAAATTCCGCTGCTGACCAGACGCTCCGCCTCCCGGTGCGGAATGACCGTCGTGCGGTGGCGGCGCATTTCGAACAGCGCCAGCCCCATCAGGATCCCCCCGCCTCCAACCAGCACGCCCCCCAACAAATCCGCCACCACCGGGCCAAATCCCAGCCCCATGGCAAAATAAGTCTTCTGAAACCACGCCAGCCCCAGCGCCCCGGCCAGCCAGACTGGCGGCATGTCGATCCACTTCAACATTTCGCAGCTTCCTGCTTCTTTGGTTGTCCAAATACCTCGGGGGAGTCGCCTCTGGCGACGGGGGCAGCGCCCCCTCTTTCACCTCGGGTGATAGGCCCCTTCCGTCAACCAGCCCTCATACCCCGACTGCATCACCAGAACGTTCTCACGCCCCATGACGCGGGCGGCAAAGGTTGCCTGTGACGACCGGACCCCGGTGTTGCAGAACAGTACGACCATCTTGTCCTCTGGGATCTCGTCCAGTCGCCCCGGCACATCGCGCCATTCGATATGCACCGCGCCGGGGATCGTTCCGGCCTCAAAATCCGCCCGGCTGCGCGTATCCACGAAATAGACCCCCTCCCAGATCTCGGCGGTCAGTTGCTGCGGCAGGATGATCCCGGCGGTTTCCGTGGCGAAATCCATGTAACCGATGATCTCATCCTCCAGTTCTCCCGCCGCAACGGGTGACGCCCCCAGATTTGCTCCCAGATACAGCCCCAAGGCCATCACAAGGTATCGCATCGCGCCTCTCCCTTTTGCCGGACCGCAGGCAGGCGGGGCCGATGCCCGGCCGGCTCCTGCCGCCCTGTTTTCAGGTTACTCCCATTCCATCTCTTCGAATACCCGGCCGGCGTTCTTGGTGGCCAGTTCCTCGAATGTATCCAGATGCGCCCAGTTGGATTGATCGACGTAATAGGCCTCGGCCAGATCGCCGCCGTCGTCGATATGATCGCCGATCTTGGCGCGCAGATCCTTGAGATAATCCGAGGTATAGCGCGTCACTTGCGCCATGTTCGTTGGGTGGCCATGGCCCGGGATCACGTAGGTCGCGCCCAACCCGGTAAAGGGCCCGTCAAAGGTTTCGATCCAGCAACTGGTGCAGGTATCCTCGAAAATCGGCGGCATACGCTCGTGAAAGGCGATGTCCCCGGCAATGACGATGCCCCATTGCGGAATCCAGACCTGCGTGTCGCCCGGCCCATGCGCGGAGCCAAGGTGCAGGACGTGAAATTCCACATCACCAAGGGTAAAGGCAAATTCGTCTTCGAAAGACATGTTGGGGACCACGACGCGCGTGCCCTCGGCCTTGTCGCGGTTGTAGCGCTGCATGCCTTGCAGGATGAAATCGCCATTTTCCTCGACTTCGTGGATCGCATCCACATGGGCAAGAATATCGATGCCCAGATCCGCCCAATAGGAATTGCCGAGCATGGCATGCCCCTGCCCGTTCTCGTTGATCACCAGCTTGACCGGTTGATCTGTCACGGCCTTGATCTCGTCGTGCAGGGCCTTGGCCAGCCGCGCCGAGGCGCCGCCATTGATGACCACCACGCCATCGGTGGTGATGACGAAGGACAGGTTGTTGTTATGGCCCGAGTTTTCGTAGGTCGGCGGGGCCGTGGCGCCAATGGCCGAGAAGACATGCGGAATGACTTCGACCGGTTTGTCATAAAGCTCTGACTGCGGATATTTGTCCGCGATGTCCTCGCTTGCCTGCGCCGCAACGGCCGCAAGAACAAGGGCAAGACCGCCTGTAAGGGATTTACGTTTCATGAGATCCTCCCGAAAATCATCGATACATTCACATGCGTGAATAGCATTGCCAAGCGTTCCGTCGCGGACCTCTTGTCACAGCCCCGCGCCGCTGTAGGCTGCGCGGAACATCAGGGAGGACACCATGCTGAATGGAAAACACGCGCTGGTCACGGGCGGCGGTAGCGGCATCGGTCTGGCTATTGCGCAGGCGCTGGCCGCCGAAGGGGCGCAGGTCACGATCACCGGGCGCAATGTCGACCGGTTGGAGGCCGCGCGCTCGGACCATATCTTTCCGCTGGCGATGGATGTGATGGACGAGGCCTCGGTCGTGCATGGCGTCGCGGCGGCGGTCGAGGATCGCGGCCCGGTGCAGATCTGCGTGCCCAATGCCGGGATTGCCGAGGGGCGGTCGATCCTCAAGACGGACATGGCGTTCTGGCGGACCATGATGGCCACCAATGTGGACGGCGCCTTTCTGACCATCCGCGAATGCCTCAAGACCATGGTCGAAACGGACTGGGGCCGCGTCATCGCGGTGTCCTCTATCGCGGGGATCAAGGGATTGAAGGGCGGCGCAACCTACACCGCCTCGAAACACGCGCTGATGGGGCTGATCCGGGCACTGGCGGCGGATTACGCCAAGAAACCCTATACCTTCAATGCCTTGTGCCCGGCCTATGTCGACACGGACATCGTGACCATGAACGTGGACAGCATCATGAAGCGCACCGGCTGGTCCGAGGCCGAGGCCCGCGCCGCCATGGTGGACGTCAATCCGCACGGACGTCTGATTGCCCCGGAAGAAGTCGCTCAGGCGGCGGTCTGGCTGTGCCACGAGGCTTCGGGCAGCGTCAACGGTCAGGCAATCCAGATTGCTGGCGGCGAGGTCTGAGAAAACCGCTCAGCGCGGTGCCAGCCCCCGGCCCAACAACTGCGCAAGCCGCGTGCGTTCGGCCACGAACCGGTCATAGGGCGGTTTCTTGATGCCGTTCAGGGCATTCAGCAGGGTTTCGGCAACCTCCTGTGCCGCCCCCTCCAGCGTGACCCGCCCGGCGGTGTCTTCACGCTGGAGCCATGCGGCAAAGATTTCGGTCAGACGCGCAGTGCCGGCCTCGATCTCTGGTGCCGCATGGCTGTGTTTCTGGTCCAACAGCTCTGCGCCATGCGGGCTTTCCAGAAGTTGCTGCACCAGTGGTCCCGCCTTGGCCCGGAATGCGCGCGCCAAAAGCTCTGGCACGCTGCCCTCCCCGGTCAGCGCCGTGGCCACGTCCTGCGCCGCTGTCTCGAAATAGACTTCGACCATGCGGCGGGCAATGTCCTCTTTGTTGCGGAAATGCTGGTACAGGGCCGGGCGCGACATGCCGGCAGCGCGGGCTATGTCCTCCATCGAGGTGCGGCGAAAGCCGTATTGACACATCACCGCCATGGCGGCTTGCAGGATCGCCTCTTGTCGGAGACGTTCGGTTTCGGATGCATCCATCATAAATGACGTTCTGACAAAAAGTCGCAAAACTGTCAATTGACACCCTGACAAATGGCGCGCATTTTGTCAGGAACTTTCCAGGAGGACGACATGGCCACCACGCTTACCGTGAACGGCACCGCCCACGAGGTGGACCTGCCCGACGAGGTCCCGCTGCTTTGGGCACTGCGCGATGCGTTGAACCTGACCGGCACGAAATTTGGCTGCGGCGTGGCGGCCTGCGGCGCCTGCACCGTGCATATCGACGGCGAAGCGGTGCGGTCCTGCCAGGTGCCCGTGGGGGACGTCTGGGGCGAGGTGACCACCATCGAGGGGCTGGGAACGCCCGAGGCGCTGCACCGTTTGCAACAGGCCTGGATCGACCACCAGGTGGCGCAATGCGGCTATTGCCAGTCCGGCCAGATCATGCAGGCCGCCGCCCTTCTGGCGGAAACGCCCAACCCGAGCGATGACGAGATCGACGCCGCCATGCAGGGCAACCTGTGCCGCTGTGGCACCTACCCGCGCATCCGCGCCGCCATCAAATCCGCCGCAGGGGAGGCCTGAGCCATGGCAAGCATCGGCAAGATCGCCCGCCGCACCTTTCTGTTCGGCGCCGTGGCCGTGGCCGGGGGCGCGGCCTTTGGCGCATGGTATGTCAGCCGCCCCGCGCCCAACCCCCTGAAACCGGGCGCAGGCGAGGCCGCATTGAACGCCTTTGTCGTGGTTGACGCCGAGGGCGTGACGCTGATCGCCCCCCGCGCCGAAATGGGTCAGGGCACGATGACCACATGGGCCGCGCTGATCGCCGAGGAAATGGACCTCGACTGGGACGCGGTGAACATCATCCACGGCCCGCCGGCACAGGCCTACTACAACAGCGCGCTGATGGGCGAAGGGCTGAACCACAAGGGCTATGACGCGTCCTCCTTCCAGCATTCCCTGGGCGAGATGATGGGCGTCATGGGCAAGGTCTTTTCCATGCAGGTCACCGGCGGATCGACCGCCATGAAAGACGGCTACGAGCGGATGCGCGTCACCGGCGCCGCCGCCCGCGAGATGCTGAAGACCGCCGCCGCCAACCGGTTGAACCTGCCGGTCGCGGATCTGCGCACCGAAAACGGCAGCGTGATCGCGCCGGACGGCACCGCGATCCCCTATACCGAACTGGCCGCCGAGGCCGCGACGGTGGAGCCACCCAAGGTGGAACTGCGCGACCGCCGCGATTGGAAACTGCTGGGCAAATCCCTGCTCCGAAAGGATATTCCGGCAAAATCCACCGGCACCGCGCAGTTCGGCATCGACACGCGCCTGCCGGGGATGCGCTTTGCCGCCGTCCGCATGTCGCCCACGCGCGGCGCGATGGCATCCTACGATGCCTTCGAGGCCAGCCGGATGCCCGGCGTCGAAAAGGTCGTGGATCTCGGCGACGGGCTTGCGGTGATCGCCACGAACACATGGCTTGCCCAACAAGCCGTCGACGCGATCGAGGTCGACTGGGGTCCGGCCCCCTACCCGGCCTCCACCGATGAGATGGTCACAGCCATCGAGGCCGCATTCGACGCGGACCCGAACTCGACCCTGCGCGACGATGGCAACCCGGACAAGCTGCCCTCGGGCGCGACCACGATCGAAGCCGAATACCGCGTGCCCTTCCTTGCCCACGCCACGATGGAGCCGATGAACGCGACCGCCTGGTTCGACGGTCAGCACCTGCGCCTGTGGTGCGGCAACCAGGGGCCGACCTTCCTGCGCGACGCCTGCGCCGCCGAGGCGGGCATCGCCCCCGAAGAGGTCGAGGTCAACGTCACGCTGATGGGCGGCGGATTTGGCCGGCGCGGAGAATTCGACTATGCGGTGATCGCCACGCGCATCGCCAAGGCGGTGCCCGGCACGCCGGTCAACGTCACCTGGTCGCGCGAAGAGGACATGACCCATGACTATTACCGCCCCGCCGCCATCGCGCGGATCAAGGGCGCGGTGAAGGATGGCCAGCCACTGGCTTTCGATGCACAGGTCTCGTCGCCCTCCATCGCGCAGCAGGCATTGAAACGCTGGGTCGGCTTTGCGCCCGGCGGCCCCGACAAGGGGATCGTCGACGGCATCTACAATCAGCCCTACGGCATCCCGAACTACCGCGTGCGCGGCCACAAGGCCGACATCGCGCCGCCGCTGGGCTTCTGGCGCTCGGTCGGGGCCAGTTTCAACGGGTTCTTCCACGAAAGCTTCATGGATGAACTGGCAGTGGCGGCAGGGGCCGATCCGCTGGAGATGCGCCTGAAACTCACCCGTGACGAATGGCTGCCCGCCTTCTACGTGCTGGAGGCGGTGCGCGACATGTCCGGCTGGACCGGCAAGACCGAGGAGGGCGTCGGGCGCGGATTGGCCATGGTCTATAGCTTCGGCACCCCGACGGCCATGGTGATCGAAGTCCGCGAGACCGACGGCATGATCCGCCTGACCGACGCCTGGATCGCCGCAGACCCCGGCGTGGCGCTGGATCCGTCGATTATCGAGGCCCAGTTGACCGGCGCCATGGCCTATGGCCTGTCGGCGGCGATCGGCGAGGAGATCACCTTTGCCGATGGCCGGGTCGAACAGCAGAACTTCCCGGACTACGATCCGCTGCGCATGCCACAGATGCCGCGCGTCGCCGTCAAGGTTCTGGAAAACCAAGAGCGTTTGAACGGCATCGGCGAGGTGGGCACGCCCCCCGCCGCGCCGGCCCTTGCCAATGCCCTGTTCGACCTGACCGGTAAACGCGCGCGCAGCCTGCCTCTCAACAAAGAGTTCGACTTCCACGTCTGAACGAACGGGCGCGCCGGTCCCGTCCGGGGCACTCTCAAATTGCTTCGGATTGTTTCAAGACCTGGCAAAGAGGGGGAATTTTCCCTCGATTCTACCACGGTCCTTGCACAGGAAAAGACGATACCCGAAGGTATAGACTATCCCAACCAGGCTGTTCCTGGGCACGCTGTTAACGATCTTGGCCCCTGCTGTCCCGGCGGGGGCCGTTTTCTTCTCCAGCCGAAAAAAAACATGGTCCAGCCGGAACAGGCTTCAAACCGCCGCCCGCAGTCCTTCGGCCCCTTTTCGGGACCAGTCATGCACCGCCCGGCCAAAGGCTTCGAACAAGGGGCGCGACACAGGGTCATTGGCGGCATTCCACTCCGGATGCCATTGCACCGACAGGGTAAAGCCCGGCGCGTCGCGGACATAAATCGCCTCGGGCGTACCATCCGGCGCGTGCCCGTCAACGACAATCCGCGCCCCCGGGTGTTTGATCCCCTGCCCGTGCAGCGTGTTGGTCATCACCTCGGTCGCACCGAAAAGATGATGAAACGGTCCGCCCTCGGTCAGGCTCACCTTGTGGCGCAGGGCGAATTTCTCTTCCAGCGTGCCGTCCGGCGGCATCCGGTGGTTCATGCGACCCGGCAATTCGCGGATCTCCGGATAAAGCGACCCACCCATGGCGACGTTGACCTCTTGAAAACCGCGGCAAATGCCAAGAAACGGCTGTCCCCGCTGCACACAGGCCCGCACCAATGGCAAGGTGATCGCGTCGCGATTTCGGTCCGGCTGGCCATGCGCCTCGGTCCATTCCTCACCGTATTCCTCGGGATGCACGTTGGGCCGTCCCCCGGTCAGGACAAACCCGTCAAAGGCGTCCAACAACTCGTTCACCGACACCAGCCGCGGATCCGACGGGATCACCACAGGCAGGCATCCCGACACTTCCGACACAGCCTCCGAGTTCATCGTGCCCCCTGCATGGGTAGGATACTGATCGTTGATCAGGTACTGGTTGCCGATGATGCCGACGATGGGGCGCGCCATGAACTGTCTCCGTGTGAACAGGCAATATGTAAACCACAAGCCCCCGCAACAAAAGTGCCCGCCCGCACAGGGGGGCCTGCGGCTCCGCGCATGGCCCAAGCCTTGAGCAAACCCGCCGCCAACACCCCGCGAAACTCCACGCCTTTCTTCTGTCCTAAAATATCCCGGGGGTGAATTGGCCGTCAGGCCAAGAGGGGGCAGCGCCCCCTCCCCGCCCGTACCGCCCCTTTACCCGCCGCAGCGCGATCGGGCATCGCTCGCGCGCATCACGCGGTCCATCAGGTCACCCCAGAGATCCATGGTCTCCGCGGCAATCCGGTCCGGCGCCATTTCCAAAAGGCGCGCCTTGGCCCGCAGCGCCAGTTGCCGCCGCCAGTCCGGCGCCAGCATGATGCCCTCCTGTTCGGCCCAGCGTTCGACCTGCGGCACCAACGGCACATCCGGGCGCAGGACATCCACGAACAGCCGGTCGGGGCGACGTTCCACCCTGTCCACCAGCGGCGCAAGCAGTTCTGCCCCGATGACGTCCTCGATCCGGGCACCGCTGATCCCGCTCACCCGGTCAAGCCGGATGACAGACTCCGATGGCACGGCGGCCTCTGTCCCGTCGCGCAGGGCCGGTTCGGCAAAAGCCCCCTCGTGCCCGCCGACGATGACCGGCGGCATTCCCGTCCCTTCGCCCGCCAAAAGTTGCGCCATGGACTGCATCACACCCGGTCCCGTTGCCGGTGCAAAAACGATATCGCGCCCCGGGCGCAGGCGTCCCGCACGGATCAGCAGCGTCTTGATTGCGGACAGATAAATCTGATCGGTGGTGCTGCTCACAAGAACCGGGGCCGAGCCCAGCAATACCGCATCGGCGACCGAGATGCTCAGCGCCGCGCGCACCGCGAAACCTGCTCCGCGCTTGGTATCGGTGCCCTCATCGCTGCCAAGATCACCAGAGACCCGTGTCGAACCGTCCCGATCGACGAACACCTTGCGCGCGCGCTCCAGACGGTCCGCCCCGACAAGGAATGGCGAATGCGTCGTGTAGAGGATCTGGTTCGTCGCCGCGAGACCTTCAAAAAACATGGACAGATCGCGCTGCGCCAACGGGTGCAGCGAATGGCCCGGTTCGTCCAGCAGCAGCACGGCATTGCGATGCGCCCCCCGGCTTTCATGCAGGAAAACAAGGAAAAAGCTCAGAAACCATTGCAGCCCGGTCGAGCGGTTTTCCAGTTCCACCTCCTGCGGACGCCTCGCATCGGCCACCCAGATGCGAAAATGATTGCCGTCCGCTTCAAACCGGAAGCGGTAATCCCCCTGCTTCCACCATTGGCCGAAATGTTCGGTCAGTTTGGTGCTGGCCGATTGCAGAAGGATGGAACGGGTGCGCTTGGCTTCTGCGATCTGTGCCAGCATGGCCGCATCGGGTCCGCGTTCCTGCGTCCGGGCGCGTTCGACAAGCGACCGGACCAGCCCCATCTTTCCTTCGCGCGCCAGCGCTTCGGCCTCTGCTTCTTCGATGATGTCGCGAAAGTCGCGCCCGAGTTCAAGGATCTCTGCGGCCTCAAGGCCGACGAACCCGAACAAGACCCGCAGCGTGCGTGCCTTGGCTGCCTCCTTGGCACCAAGGTCGGCACGCTGAATATTATCCACTACATGAGGCAGGTAGATCTCGGAATCCAGATTGCCGTAGTTCGAGTAATAGACAAAAACCGGCATCCGCGAGAGCACGAACTCCCGCACCGGATCCAACTGCCCGGGGTCCGGTGCAAGAATGCGTGCCATGCGCTCGCCAAGGCCCCTGCGCAGCGCCCGCAGGTCGTCGACCAGCGCCGATGCGCCCTCGCCCGAGTCGGGCGCATCCTCGGGCACCAGGGCCCCTACGCGATTGCGCAGGCGCATCAGGTCGTTTGCCGTCAGGGGCGCCCCGCCAGACAGTTCATCGCGGATTTCCGCAAGAACCTCTTTCGCCTGCGCCGCCAGATCCCCGTCGGTTTCCTCGTATGTGGAAAGGCGCTCCAGCGTTTCCAGAACCTGCTTTTGCACATCGGCGCAATCGTTGGTCTTGCGCGGGCGATGAAGCGGGAAACTGACCAGATAGCTGCCATCATAGCTGCGGCTGACAGAGACCACGGCCGCCGCCTCTTCCGGAATGCGGCCAAGCGCGGCGAGTTCAGCCGCCGCTTCGCCGGTTTCGAATTCCGCCGTGACGAATGGAAAGGCACCCGGTGATTGCCGGATCGTGCCGAACAAGGCCTTGGGAAAGTCCGAGGTCGGATCAATCGCGCCATCACCGGCAGGGTTCAGTTTCCAAAGCGGCAAAAGGAGGTTTGTCTTGCCGGATTCATTCACGCCGATCAGCGCCGTGACGCGGTCGAGGTCAAGATAGCCGGAGTCGGTGACAGAGCGGAAGTTCGTCACCCGGTATCGGCGCAGCCGAAAGCCCGCTTCCTGTCCGGTCGCAACATCCGACGGGGCGTTGACGGCCAGCGCCGGCGTGATTGACGTGACTTGATGCATCCTTGTCTTCCCTCCCAATCTCTGAAACGTCGCGGGCCTTCGCCTGACCTGCGCGCGCAACCGCCGCGGCCAGACGCTTTGCCCGCGCCTTCACCAACACAAACGTGCCAAGGTGCGTTTTCATCCCTCCGGGCGGTCAAAAACCCTGAGATTCACCCAATCCATTGCGCCGCCTGTGGCGACGTCGGATTGAGGCCTGAGATGCAGACCAGTTCAGCCAGCCTTGCGGCCCCGCCAGTCCGGGGAAAGCTCGCCTTTGTCGGACGGCATGTCCTCCGACAGACCGGACAGGTAAGTGTCCAGCGGTTCGACGCTGCCCTCCTTTGCGTTGAAATGGCCGTAGAGATCGCTGCGCAGCTTGGGGATGGCTTCGTCGATCAATTCATCCAGCTTGATGCGGTCTGACCGCGACAACCTTGGAAAGGATTGCAGGCCGCATTTCATCGCAACGTCGCGCGCGCGGGGCAAAACCTCTGCCCACAAGGCCCGCAGATCCTCGGCCCGGTCGCGCACCAGCAATTCCCTTTCATAGATGCGCTCAAAGACATCGTCGAACCGCGCGACCATCCGCTTGCGCGTCTTCGGCAAGACAACCAGTTCCACGATGGCCACGAGCATTGCCAAGACAGCCGCCACAACCGGCAGCGCAATGATCAGTCCGGTCACCACAGCGGCGCCTGACAGCCCGGCAAAGAGCGCCCCCAGCGACAATCGCCAGCGGTTGCGCAACCGCCGAAAGCGGCGCGCGGCGGCGTCGATCACAAAGACATGCAGGCGCAGCCGTTCGGCAAATCCCTGCATCTGCGTGATCAGGTTGTCCAGGCGGCGGGTCGGCACACGGTACAGTTCGGTCACCAGTTCCGCTCGCGCGCTGTCGAAATCCGCCGTCGGCAGATCTGAAACCGGCTGCCCCGCCACGGGAACATAGGTGTTGTAGATCAGCGGCAGGTCCTTGCGCGGAATCACCTTCCCGAGGTTCCAGCACAAGGCCCCGTAGGCGCGGGCGAAATCGTGCAGGTTGCGAAAGCGATCCATCTTGTTCATGACGATCAACAGCTTGTGGTCGATGCCGTTCAGGGCCTCTTTGAAAACCTGTAGCGTCTCGCCGGTGGTGCCCGGCTTGTCCGGGTCGAAGAAGACGATGACCAGATCGGCCCGTTCCGCAAACCAGCGCACAGCTCCGGGAAAATCATAGCCGCGCCCGCCTTCGGCCTTGGCTTCGTCGATCATCCCCGGGCTGTCGATCAGTGTCACCGTCTGCAACAATTCGGCGGGGCGCTGTTTCAGGCGCACGTGGCTGACAAGCTGGTCGCCAAAATGGCGCAACCCCTCGTAGGGCAGGTCCGGGTTGCTGACCACCGATGGCCCGTCCCGATCCGCCAGCGCCGCCCCCCAAGTCACGATGGTGAAACTGTCATCGGTGGGGGCCACGCCCGTTTTCTGGATATCCTCGCCAACGAGATAATTCACAAAAGTCGACTTGCCCGAGGAATGGTTGCCCAGCAACAAGACCTGCGGTGGCCGTCGCAGCTCACCGATGGTCGGGGGACGCCGGAACATGAACTGTTCTGAAAGCGGTTCCAGCGGATCGCTGTAAAAATCCCGGATCATCTCGGCATAGTTTTCAATCGCCTGCTGCACGCGCAAACCTTTCTTACCTTTGGGATCAGTTCCCTTGGCCAATCCGGCGCGTTCCCCTTGCGGTCCGCGCCCGTTGGTCGTTTTCCGACAGCCCGCACCAAGAACGGATCACGGGACATTTCTGGTGGCGCAACCCGTCGTCATCACCGGGGCCACGGCCTGTGTCATGTCGAGGAAAAACGCCCCGGCGCGCCGTTTCATCCGCACCAGGGCCGCCCGCCCCAAGTTTTCCTGCCCAACTGGTTCAGCCGGTTTCGACCGGGACAGGCGGCGCGAACTTCGCTTCTGACGGCGGGGTTACGGCAAAGACGATGGCCAGCACCGCCGCGATCCCCAGCAGCGCAAGAGCCCCTTGTTCTGGTCGTGGCAGCCTGTCCCGTTGCCGTCGGGGGGCCAGCGCCCGGCTTGGCCGCACCGGTCCGGGCAGCGCCAGAACAGGCTCTGGTGCGGCTTCGACTCGGATCAGGGCAAAGAGCTCGCCCGGAGGCATCGCAGCCAGCCGGAGCCGCCCGAACCGCGCAAGCATCAGACCAGCCAAGGCAAGGCTCGCCGCCAGCAGCAACGGAGCGAGCGCGGCAAGATCCGCCGGTTTGGGTTGATGCGGTGTGATGGGCACGATCCACAGCCCCGCAACGACAAGCCCGGCCGCCGCAAGCGCCGGCACGGTCACGTCGGTTGGCACATCAGGCTTTCGCTCGGCCCGCGCCAGCAGGACCAGCGCCCGCAGCATCAGCAGCGCCGTCCCAAGGCTTGCGACGAACAGCGCAGCCCCCAGCCAGATCTGCCAGCCTGCGGGGACGCCGCCCAGCGCGGATTTCAGCGCGTCCTTTGCCATCCAGCCGCTGGTGGCCGGCAATCCGGCCAGTGCAAGCGCCGGCAACGCAAGCACCGCCATCATTCCGTATCGCAGCGGGCCTGTCGTCGTGGCCCAAACGGCGGGCACGCCAAGAAACAAGGCCGCCTTGGAGAAAGCGTGATGTGCCGCCAGCAGGACCAGCGCCGGTGCGATCACGGGCCATGCCTCGGGTGCGGCAAGCCCACCGGCCAGACCAAGCGCCATCAGACTCATCTGTCCGACACTGGAATAGGCCAGCACAGCTTTGGGATCGCCCTGTACAAGCCCCAGCGCCGGTGCAATCACCAACCCGGACAGCGCCATCGCTGCAAGCGCCGTTGCCGCCGCCAATTGTGGTGCACCGCCCAGCGGCAAAATGATCATCAGTCCGAACAGCCCCGCCTTGAGCATGGCACCGGACAAGACCGCACTGGCCGGAGCCGGAGCTGCTGCATGGGCCAAGGGCAACCACAGGTGCAGGGGCACCGCCCCCAGCTTGACCAGCAACCCGCTAGCCATCAGTGCCGTCGCCAGGGTCGGCACCTCGGCCGAAGCCATGCCCGACAGCGCCAGATCGCCCGTTGCCGCGGCCCCAAAGGCCAGCCCGGCAAACAGCGCCACCTCCCCCGCTATGGCAAAGCCGATGTAGACCCGCCCGGCAAAGACCTGCGCGGCCCCCTGCCCATGCAGGACAAGCCCCCATGAAGACAGGCTCATCAGCGCGAAAAACGCGTAAAAAGAGGCGATGTCCTGCGCGATCAACAAGCCAAGGTTGCCCGCCATTGCCAGCAGGAAAAAGACAAGGAAACGGTCACGCCGCGGATCACCGGACAAAAGCCGCACCGCCTGCCATCCCGCCAGCGCCCAAAGCAGCGCGGAAAAGGCCAGAAAACTGCGCCCTGTCTCGGTCAGGGCAAATTCGGTTCCCAGCAACAGCCAGTCAAGCCGCAGGGATGCTGGCACCGGGTCCGCCAACGCCGCGAAAAGCGCAGGCAGCGCCGCAAGCGGCACCAGCGCCCCCCGTGCAAGGCGCAGCGCGGGCACCGGGAACAAGACCAGAACGGCAAGCGGAACAGCAGGAACGAGCCAGAGAGGAAAGGCGATCATAGGTACTCCAGTGACACGATGAATTGGGTCCAGCCCAGCGGGCTGAAGGGAGCATTTGCAAGGAAACCGGCGCAAAGGATCAGAACGGCCGTCGCCGCAGGCGGTACGGCCAGCATCCAGCCGATGCGCCGCTTGACCGCCGCGGTCTTGGGCGGATCGCGGAACCATGCGCGGTACAGGATCGGCAGGAAATACGCGGCATTGAGCAGGCTGGAGCCCGCCAGCAAAGCGATGACCGCGGGCTGGCCCGCATCAAGGGCGCCGGCACCAAGATACCATTTGCTGACGAACCCGGCCAAAGGCGGGATCCCGATCATGCCAAGTGCACCGATCGTAAAGGCGATCGTCGCACCGGGCATGAGCCGTCCCATGCCATCCATCGCGCTGACGGTCTTGACCCCGCGCCCCTCGGCGAAATTACCCGCCGCAAGGAACAGCGTGATCTTCATGATGCCCTGATGGATCAGATGCGCCAGCCCGCCCACCGCCGCGATGGGCGAGATCAAAGCAACGCCCAGCGTGATATAGCTGACCTGACTGACCGTCGAATAGGCCAGCCGCTTTTTCAGATCGTCCTGTGCCAGCGCCCGCAAAGACCCCCAGAGGATCGTCACCGCCGCGAGGGCGGCAAGCGGCCCGGCAAGGCCCAGCAACTGGACGGTTTCCACGCCGTAGACATCATAGACGATCCGCATGATGCCAAAGGCCCCTGCCTTGACCACCGCCACCGCGTGCAGCAGGGCGCTGACCGGTGCCGGGGCCACCATCGACAGCGGCAACCACCCATGCAACGGCACCAGCGCCGCCTTGACCCCAACGCCGGCGATCAGCAGAACAAAGATCGCCACCAAAGTGACAGGATGCGTTTCTGCCAGCGCCCCCAGCACTCCTTGCGGGACGAAGGGGACACTGCCCGCCAGCGCGTAAAGCCAGACGGTGCCAAGCGTCAGCGCCACTCCGCCGCCCAGCGTATAGGCAAGGTAAATGCGGCCCGCGCGATGCGCCTCCGCAGACCCGCGATGCACCACCAGCGGCCACGTCGCCAGCGTCAGCAACTCGAAAAAGACGAGGAACGTAAAGAGGTTCCCCGCCATGGCGATACCAACGGTCGAAGCCACGCAAAGGCTGAAGAACCCGAAGAACCGGCTGCGGTCGGTGCCGCCCTCAAGATAGCCTATGGCATAGATCGTGGTCAGCAGCCACAGCACCGCCGACAGCGCCAGAAACAGAACCGAAAGCGCGTCGGCCTGTAAGGTCAGGGACAGGCCCGGAACGATCTCCAGCCCCAGTTCGAATTCGGCACCATTGGCGACCGCCACTGAAATCCAGGCGACAAGCGCCACCTTGATGGCCGCCGCGCCAAGGTTGATGACGGTGCGCAATCGGCTCCAATGATCGGGCATGGCCAGGATCACCGGGGCAACGCCCAGCGAGGTCATCAGGATGGCCAAGGGAAGCAGGTCGGTCATGTAACGGTGATCTCCAGAAGCGTTAGGGGGAGCGCCGAGGCAAGGCCTAGCGCAAGCGCCGCCGCAGCCAGACCAAGCGCGGCCACGTCTCCGGTGCGCCACGGCGGACGGCGCGCCCCGGGCGCAACATGCGGCCCTCCGCGGAGGCAGCGCGAAACGACCCGCAGCAGATAGGCCGCAGACAGGGCAGTCCCGGCGAGGACAAGGCCGACCCAGATCCATGCACCCCGGTCGATCAGGCCTTCCATCAGAACCCATTTCCCGACGAACCCCGCCGTCGGCGGCAGGCCGATCAGGCTTATGGTTGCGATGGCAAAGGCAAATTCCGCCGCACCCGGCCGCAGGTCCTCGCGGTTCAGACCCGAAATCCTGTCATGGCCCAGTTCCTCGGCGATCCGGCCTACGGCAAGGAACATCGCCGCCTTGGCCAGCGCATGGGACACCATCACCACCGCTGCCGCGTGCCACAGGGCCCCCTCGCCCGAAACGCCCAGCGCCAGCGTGATCAGCCCCACCTGGGCCACGGTGGAATAGGCGACCAGCAGTTTCAGCCGGGTGGCGCGCAGCGCTTTCCACGATCCCCAAATCATCGCCCCGGCACCCGCGACGGCCAAGACCGTTCGCAGATGCTCGACCCCGGCGCCGCCTTCGACCGAGATCCGCAACGCAAGATACAGGCCCGCCTTGACCACCAGCGCCGACAGCACTGCGCTTGCGGCAGGTGTCGCGCTGGAATGCGCGGCGGGCATCCAGAAGTGCAGCGGGAACAGCGCCGCCTTCACGGCCAGTCCGGCCACCATCAGCGCAAGCGCAACCCGTCCCTGCATCGTTCCTGCCATCTCCGGCATCGCCGCGATGTCGACCCGCCCTGTGGCCGCATAGGCCAAGGCGATCCCCAGCAGCATCAACAGGCTGCCGGCAAGCCCGGCACACAGGTAATCGAATGCAGCCGCCAGCGCGGCCCGCTGTCCTGACAGTGCGGTCAGGCCAACAGCCGCCAGCCCAAGGACCTCGAAGGCGACATAGAGGTTGAACAGGTCGTTCGACAGGAACAACGCATTCATCGCCCCAAGCGTCGAAAGCCACATCGGCCAGAAGCCGGCCCGCGTTTGCGCCACATCCGGGTCACGGGGCGTAAATGCGCCCCAGCTTTGCGCCTGAAGGGCGACAAAGGCACCGACAACCGCTGTCATCAGGATCATCAGGGCGGCAAGACCGTCGACTGTGAAGGCGATGCCAAGCGGGCTGGACCAGCCGCCCAGCGGAGTTTCCGTCGCGCCGCCCAGCCTTAGGCTGTGCAGCAGTGCAACAGATGCCACCAGGTTGCCCAGCGTCGCCGCAAGGCCCAGCGCACCGGCGCTGCGGGCATGTGCCGCCGCAATCAAGGCGGCCAGAAACGGCACGGTGACCAGAAACATCGGTTCAGTCATCGCCAAAGGCTCCGATCCGCTCGGCCAGCGCCAGCAACGCGGCCGTCACCGCCACAAGCACCACGATCCCCGTCAGCACAAAGGCTTGCGGAACAGCGTCGGTGTTCCCCGCCTGACGTGCGGCGGCAAGGAACAGCATGGCGATCCCCACAGCCAGCACGTTAAGGCCAAGAATGCGCCGGATGGCATCCGCGCTGGTGGCCAATCGCCACAGCGCAAGGGCCACCAGACCGGCCCCGGTGGACATGTAGAAAAGTTCGGGAGAGGTCATTGCGCACTCCGGTCAGGGCCGACGAACAACAGGACAAGCGTCGCGGCGATGGAAAGGGTAAGGGCGGTTTCGATCGCCATGATCCAGATCTTGGCCTCACCAGCGGGGTAATCCAGAAAGCCGCCCGTCATGGCAGCGGTTGCCAGAGCGGCCAGCAAAAAGACCGCCAGCCCCGCCAACCCGGCAAGGACCAACAGGCGGCCAGCGCCCTGCCCGATCCGGACGACGCCCGTCATCACAAGGGCCAGCCCACCACCGGCAAGAACGGCCCCGGCCTGAAAGGCTCCCCCCGGCGCGCTGGCGCCGCGCCACAACAGATGCCCGGCCAGCAACACGGCAATCGGCGCGATGATCCGGGCAAAGGGCAACACAAGTTCACCCAGCGGTGACGGATCCAGCGGCCTGTTCAACAGCAGCCGGACCAGAAGCAAGGCAACAAGAAGCACGGCGATTTCCAGCAGGGTGTCCCATGCGCGGAAGTTCAGCAGAACCGCCGTGACCGGGTTTGTCACTCCGCTTTGGTCCAGATTGCCCGCGACGAGCATGGGGTAGACCGGCTCTGCCAGCGCGGTGACAAGCACAACGGTGATTGCCCCGGCCAAGACCAGCCCAAGACCTCCCGCCGCCCATGACATCCACTTTGGTGGGCTGCCCTGTTCCCCGGCGGGCGTCATCCGGCGCAGGCTGCGCAGGAACAGCGCGCCTGTCAGGCCCGCACCGATCGCCGCCTCGGCCAGCGCCACATCCGGCGCTCCAAGCCGCACCCAGGCGAGCGCGACCAACAAACCCATGATCATGAAGGCCGCAACCGACGCGATACGGTCCCGCGCGATCAAGGCCACCCCGGCGCAGACAAGCACGCCCAACGCGGTCAGCAGATCGAAAAGCACGCTCATTCCGCGTCCCCCGCGCTCCGCCGTTCGGGATGGGACCGCGCGATCAGATGTCCGACGGTGACGCCGGACACCGCAATCAGGAACACGCAAAGAAACAAGGCCACGACGGCGGCAGGCGTGGGTGACAGGCAGGCCGCCCCCGCCGCGACAAAGGCCAGACCAAGCGTGTCGGCCTTGGTCAACGCGTGCAGGCGGGACAACACGTCCGGCAGACGCCACAAACCGATGGCCGCCGCCAACAGGAACAGGACGCCCGTACCGATCAGCGCCGTACCCAACGTTTCCAGAACAAGGGTCATTGCGGCTGCCTCCCCAATGCGACGAAGGCCAGCCCGGCAACGGCGGCCAGCGCCGCAAAGACCAGAGCCACCTCGTAGAGCGCCGGAGCCGCCCCCGCAGCGCCAAGCAGGATCAGCGTTGCAACAACGCCCGTTCCGGCAAGCTGGGCGGCAAGGATCCGGTCGGCAGCCTCGGGCCCGACGATCAGCCGGGGCAGAACGGCAAGCGTTGCGATCAAGGTCGCCAAGGCAAGGAGTTCAAGGATCATTTGCATCATTCCATTTCCTCAAGTCCAAAAAGTTGGGCGACGCGGTCCTCCAGTTCGGTCAGTTCCCGCATCGTGGCCGGCCCGGCATCCAGCGCGTGAACAATCAGGGTTTCGTCGTCCATCCGCTTGGTCAGCGTGCCCGGCAGCAAGGTGATGGCCACCGCGAACATCCGGCGCGGGCGGCCCTGCGGCAGGCGCGTGTGAAAGGTCAGGCAACCGGCGTTCAGCAGTTCGGGGCGCAGGCTGCGCCGGGTGACATCGACCGCGCCCAAGGTGATCCCGCGCGCTGCAAACCCCGCGAACCGAAAAGCCCCCCGGACAGACAGACGGGGCGGCGGGCTGGCGGGCAACAGAAGGGTCGAGGCGCTGCCCAGAAGGATGGTCGGCACACCGATGATCCAGCTCGCCGGATCGGACCAGTGCAGGCCGGCCCAGATCGCCGTCAGACCGCCGGCGGCAAACAGGGCCGAACGCAGGCGGCCTGCACCCAAGGCCCCCTTGATGCCCGGCACCGTCGCCGGCGCCGATTGCACCGGCTGCGGACAAGGAATGAAATCATGTCTTACGTTCATCGAACCTCCTTCGGCAGCCTCGGATGGCGCTGGTGGAAGGTTCCGACATCACAACCGGCTGCCGTCGGTTGTCAGAGGGGCCCGGACCCTGTGGTCTTGTGCTCAGACCGACACGCGCGCCCTTGGCGCCGCGCCTTTGGTGAAATTACGCCCCGGCGCGCGATTTCATCCCTAAGAAACCGTAAAAAAGGGGGCCGGCCCGGAGGAGACCGACCCCCAAGTCGCGAAGCGCCGGAGGGACAAGGGACGGAGGACGCTTCGCCGGGCAGAACGCGAGTCTTGCGGTTGGACCGGTGGCAGCCGTTCGTAGCCTGTCCCGCAGGGGATCACGGCGAACCGGTATCGGCCCATCTTTCGTTGCCTGCCATGGGGGTCAAACCTGCCCGGCCCGCGCTCATGTCAGGAAAACGCTCGCGCCTCGGCTTTCATCCGGGCAAAAACGAAAAAACACCGCCCGGACGGAACGGGCGGTGTTTTTTCGATACGGGCCGGTTCGGTCAGTTAATCCACGCTGGCCAGCGTCATGGCAAGATCCTTGACCACGGGCGCATCCCGGTTTCCGACCAGCGCGAAATCGATGTTTGTCGTGCTCCAGTAGCCAACCGAGCGATCCGGGTAATCGACAACCTGCAAGGGTTCCAGCGGTCGTTCGACAGGGTGCCGCGCAAGCGTCAGGGAATACCTGTTTCCACCGGCATCTTCATAGATGAACTGCGCCAGCGGGCCTTCCTTGGTGCCAAGCAGACGCGCCCCGACAAGATTGAGGTTGAAGGCAACAAGGTCCGGGACATCCACCGGCACCCCCATCTTGTTCGAGAACCACGCCGCGGCCGTGTCAACGTCATTGCCGATGAACTCAGCCGGGCGCAGGCTGTCTTCGGCAAAGACACGATGGGCACCGACGGCCTCGGACACGTATTCCGGGATACCCTGCGCACCCGGAGACCAAAGCGCGTGGCCCCACCAGCCAAAGCTGACAAGTGCACAGGCCGCCGCGATCTGCACGGCCTTGCGGCCCCATGTCTCGACGAACATCGGCGCGCGGCGCGGTGCGATCCGCCGGTGCAGGGCCGCGGCCAGACGCCGTTCAAGCCGGGCCGTGCGCAGGTTTTCCGCCTGCGTCCCGGCGACGCCGGTCAGGGCTGCGCCCACCAGTTCCTTTTGCCGCGCCATGGCTTCCAGCCGGGCGCGCGCCTCGGGATCGTTTTCAAGCCGGTCTTCGATGGCCGCCGCTTCTTCGGGGCCAAGCTCGCCGTCAAGGTAGGAATGAATGTCGATCGTATCGCTGGGGGTCATTCGTTCTCTCCTTATACGACCAGTTTGAGCTTGGTGGATTTCACGCCCGCCATGATCTTGCGAAGCGCCTCGCGGCCACGCGCCAACCGGCTGTAGAACGTCCCAAGCGGCACGTTCAACGTCTGGGCCGCATCCGCATAGCTCATTTCCTTGAGCGCGACCAAAACAATGGGCAGGCGCTGCGGTTCGGGCAGTTCCTCAAGCGCATCCAGCACCTGCTGAAGTTCCAGCCTCTTTGTCGGATCGGTTTCCTCTACGGGTTCGGGCAACATCAGCTTGGCGTTTTCCCGCACCCGCACGCGACGCATGTCGCTGACATGCGTATTGTGCAGGATCCGAAACAGCCAGACACGCATGTCCGACCCCGGTTGCCAACTGTCGGACGCCGCAATTGCCTTGGTCAGGGTTTCCTGCACAAGATCCTCTGCGGCATCCCCGTCTCGCGTGAGAACAAGCGCATAGCGTCGCAAACTTTTCACGTAGTCTGACAACCGGCGCTCAAGTTCCTCGCGTCCACCCATATCCGTCTCCTCTGTGATATAACCGAATACGCACGAACCGGCTGCTTCATCCAAAAATTTGCAAAAATATTTTTCGCCCCTTCCCGCGGATTGCAGGGATGGACCGCCCGCCGCGTGCGTTTTTGTGTCGAACCAACCGATGGAGGGGGCGACCATGACAACCGCAAGTGCGACCGCAGACAGGTCCGATCAAGGCAAGGGCGCGCTGGTCCTCTTTCAGGCGGCGCCGGATGAACAGGACCGCCGCAAACGCCGCAGGGTCGGCCCCCGGGTGGTCAAGCTGACCGTCGCGGCGCTCTTGCTGGGCGCAACGGTGAATTACGGCGTGTTGGGACCGCTGACCCATCAGATCGACAACGATCCCGAGTTTCGTCCCGCAACGGTCCCCCAAGGCGGCAGCGCAGCCGTCGCCACGGCGGCCGCGCTGATCGACCGGGAGGTCAACGTGAACGGCTGGACACCGAACGATCCATGGATGTCCCCCTCGGCGATCCTCGACAACATGCCGAACTTTCAGGCGGGTGTAACAAAATCCGTGGGGCGGTTCAGTTTCGAACTGCTGGACCAGATCGCGCGCACGCGGGGATCGTCCAGCGCCGATCCCGATCTCGAACGTGCCAGCGGTTTTCTGCAATTCCCGCCCGACATCTGGGTATGGGAACCGTCGATCTCGCTGCTTCCGACCGTGCCTTCCGAAAGCCAGTATCGCCAAGGCCTTGCGGCGCTGGAACGCTACAACGCCCGGCTGGCCCGCGGCGAGGCGGTCTTTGAACGCCGCGCCGATACGCTGGCAGGGACCATTTCGCGGATCTCGGCCGACCTTGGTTCACAAACCGCCCAGTTGGACCGGGCGCAGGATACCGGCTGGTGGATCTTCAGCCGCACCGCAGACGACGTGTTCTATTACAACAAGGGGATGCTTTACGGCTATTACGTGATGCTCTCCGCCCTTGGCGAAGATTTCGAACCCGTTATCCGCGAGCGCAACCTCGGCCAGGTCTGGAACCAGGCGTTGCAAAGCTTGCAACAGGGGTCCCAGCTTCAGCCGGTAATCGTGCTGAACGGCGATCTGGACCAGTCCGTCTTTGCCAACCACCTCGCCTTGCAGGGTTTCTACATGAAGCGCGCGATCCTGCAACTCGAAGAGATCGTCAGCGTGATGGCGGTCTGACCCCGACCTTGTAACCTGGAGGAAAACCCATGTTTGACCGACTGTTCCGTACCAAGGCCGCAGAGGCCGACGAGCCACGGCCCTCGTTGCAGGAGAAATACGAAAGCTGGCGGTTCCAGCGGGACGTGGCAGCGATCATGGCGACGCTTGACCGCTTGTCAGACCGTCGCCTTGCCATGATCGGCCTGCATCGCGACACCCTGTTCGAGACGGTATCCGACATGATGATCGAGGCCGAACGCCAGCGACAGGTCGGCCACGAGGTGCTGGCCATGCTGGAGAACGCCACCGATGAACACGCGGGAGAAGCGATCCAGCCGCCGGCCGAGACGCCAAAGACCGTGTCGGCCGCCGCCTGACAGCCCGCCGCCGCATCCCCAACAACACCAAAAAACGGCGGGCGACCCGGTGTCGCCCGCCGAATGGTTTCAAAACCGATCAGCCTGCGGTCTTCAGTTCCAGCCGCCGACGATGCAGCACCGGTTCGGTATAGCCCGAGGGCTGCACACGCCCGTCAAAGACCAGTTCGCAAGCCGCCTTGAAGGCGATGCCGTCGAAACCTGGTGCCATCGGCACATACGAGGCATCGCCCGCGTTCTGGCGATCCACGACCTCGGCCATGCGTTTCATGATCGCCATCACCTCGTCATGGCTGACGACCCCGTGGTGCAGCCAGTTGGCGATATGCTGAGACGAGATCCGGCAGGTGGCGCGGTCTTCCATCAGGCCGACGTCATTGATGTCGGGCACCTTGGAACAGCCCACACCGGCGTCGATCCAGCGCACCACGTAGCCAAGGATGCCCTGCGCATTGTTTTCCACCTCGCGGGTGATCTGTTCGGGGCGCCATTTGCGGAAGGTCGCCAGCGGGATTTCCAGAACCGCGTCCACATGGGCGCGCCGCCCCCCGGCGCGCAGCGCCTTTTGCACCGCGAAGACATCGACCTTGTGGTAGTGCAACGCATGCAGCGTGGCCGCAGTGGGCGATGGAACCCATGCACAGTTCGCGCCGGATTTCGGATGTTCGATCTTGCTTTCCAGCATTGCCGCCATCTTGTCCGGCATGGCCCACATGCCCTTGCCGATCTGCGCCTTGCCGGACAGGCCGCATTCCAGTCCGATGTCGACGTTGCGCGCCTCGTAGGCACCGATCCAGCCCTTGCGCTTGATGAAATCCTTGCGGCTGAAGGGGCCCGCCTCCATCGAGGTATGGATCTCGTCCCCGGTGCGGTCAAGGAAACCGGTGTTGATGAAGGCGACCCTGTGTTTCGCGGCGCGGATGCACTCCTTGAGGTTGACCGAAGTCCGGCGCTCCTCATCCATGATGCCCAGTTTGACCGTGTAGCGCGGCAGGTCCAGTGCCTCTTCGACGAAGGTAAAAACCTCGTCGGCAAAGGCGACCTCGTCAGGGCCGTGCATCTTGGGCTTCACCACGTAGACAGATCCATGGTGGCTGTTGCGCAGGCCGCCCTCGGTGCGGTTCAGATCATGTTTGGCGATCAACACCGTCACCAGCGCGTCCATCAGGCCTTCGAAGATCTCGGAGCCGTCCGGCAAAAGGATCGCCGGGTTCGTCATCAGGTGGCCCACGTTTCGCACCAGCATCAGCGCGCGGCCCTTGATCGTAAAGGGCGCGCCCTCGGGGCCGATAAACTCGTGATCCGGGGTCAGGCGGCGGGTCATCGTCTTGCCGCCCTTCTCGAAGGTTTCTGTCAGGTCGCCTTTCATCAGGCCCAGCCAGTTGGCATAGGCCAGCGCCTTGTCCTCACCATCGACGCAAGCCACGGAATCCTCGCAATCCATGATCGCCGAGACGGCAGATTCCAGCCGGACATCGGCCAGACCGGCCTGATCGCGGGCGCCGATCGGATGGGTACGATCAAAGACCAGTTCGACATGCAGACCATTGTTGCACAGCAGGATCGAAGTGGGCGCCTTGGGGTGGCCGCGATAGCCGCGAAACTTGGACGGATCGGAAAGCGGCTGATCGTCGACCAGCAGCGCCCCGCCCTGAACATGATAGCGGCGGGCATCGGCATGGCTGACGCCTTCGACCGGAAAGGCCTCGTCCAGGAAAACCCGCGCCCGCGCCACGACGCGGGCGCCTCGGCCCTTGTCATATCCCCCTTTCGGAGGCACAGAGCCCAGCGCGTCAGTGCCGTACAGCCCGTCATACAGGCTGCCCCAGCGGGCATTGGCCGCGTTCAGCGCGTAGCGGGCATTGGTGATCGGCACCACCAGCTGAGGGCCGGGCACATGGGCGATTTCCGGATCGGTATTGGCGGTCTCGATCTCGAAATCCTCACCTTCAGGACGAAGGTAGCCGATCTCGGTCAAGAACGCCTTGTAGGCTTCGTGGTCATGCGGCTGGTTGGCGCGCGCCTTGTGCCAGTCGTCGATCTGTTTTTGCATCGCCTCACGGGCGTCCAGCAAGGCGCGATTGCGCGGCCCGTAGTCTTGCGCCAGTCGCGACAGCGAGGCCCAGAACCCCTCGGTGGCGATACCGCTTCCGGGCAGCGCCTGCGTTTCGATGAAATTCGCAAGGCCTGCATCGACTTGCAGTCCGGCGCGCTCGACACGGTCGACCATGGTATACCTCCGCTGATGGCTTGACGCGGACAGTAGCATTCTGTTTCCGATAGGCAACATGCTGCACCGCCGATATTGCCCGCCTCGGGGCGAATGCAGTTTCCTGCGGGATTTGAAAACAGACAGGAGCGCCCAATGGCCGAACATGTTGTGGATCTGGAGAAATGGCCCCGCAAGGCGCAGTTCCTTTGGTTCCGCGGCTTTGAACGTCCGCATTACGCCGTGACGGTTCGCATGGATGTCTCGCATCTGATGCGCGTCCGCAAACCTGCGGGTGTTTCGCTGTTTCGCGCAGGATTGCACGCCATCGGCTGCGGGCTGCACGCGGTGCCCGAGTTGAACATGCGCTTTCGCGGCGATGTGGTGGTGCACCATGACCGCGTGATGCTGTCCACGCCGGTGCCGCGCCCGGATGGCGGGTTCAACTTTTCCTACGTGCCCTTTGTGCCAGACTTCGATGCCTTCGACAAAGGCGCACACGCGGCGATCGAGGAGGCCCGACAGCGAGAGTCGCTGGCGGCCAATGGCGAAGGACAGGACGGCGTGGCCTTCATGTCCTGCCTTCCGTGGCTGGATTTCACGTCATTGGACAACGCCCTGCCCCATGCGCAGGATTGTATCCCCCGCGTCGCATGGGGAAAAATCGTCGAAGATACCGGCGGCTGGCGCATGGCAATGAGCATTCAGGTGCATCACGCGCTGGTGGACGGCGAACATCTGGGCGGCTTTTTCAAAGCGGCGCAGGCGGCACTGGACGGGGCGGCGGGCTGAGCCAGCCCCGCTTGGCTGGCTGGTAAGAGGTCCCGGGTCAAGCCCGGGACGCGAAGTGCCTGTTGGCTGGTGGCTGGTGGCGCGTCAGGCCGCCTCATCCTCGCCGGCCTGCTGACGGGCCCACAGCGCAGCATACCGCCCGTGTCGTTCCAGCAGCGCCTCATGTGTGCCCTGTTCGACCACCTGCCCGTCCTGCAAAACCACGATCCGGTCCGCATCGGCAATTGTCGACAGGCGGTGTGCGATGGTGATGACGGTGCGCCCTTCACCGGCACGGCGCAGCGCCTCCTGAATCGAGGCTTCGGTTTCGGTGTCCAATGCGCTGGTCGCCTCGTCCAGCAGCAGGATCGGCGGATCCTTCAGCAGGGTGCGGGCGATGCCCACGCGCTGTTTCTCACCGCCCGAAAGCTTCAGCCCGCGTTCACCCACCTGCGTGTCATAGCCCTCGGGCAGGTTCGAGATGAAATCATGGATCTGCGCGGCCCGCGCGGCGGCAATGATCTCTTCCTCGGTGGCACCGTCGCGGCCATAGGCGATATTGTAGCGGATCGTATCGTTGAACAGCACCGTATCCTGCGGCACCACGCCGATGGCCGAATGCAGGCTATCCTGCGTCACGTCGCGCACATCCTGCCCGTCGATGCGCACAGAGCCGCCGTCCACATCATAAAAGCGGAACAAAAGCCGCCCGATGGTCGACTTGCCAGACCCCGATGGCCCGACCAGCGCCACGCTTTCCCCCGCGCCGACCTGCACGTCGATCCCCTTGAGGATCGGGCGCGCCGGGTCATAGCCAAAGCGCACATCCTTGAAGCTGACCACACCGCCCGAAACCCCGAGTTCGGGCGCGCCGGGTTTGTCGGACACCTCGCGCGGCTGTTCAAGCAGGTCGAACATTTCTCCCATATCCACCAGCGCCTGCCGGATCTCGCGGTAGACCGTGCCAAGAAAGTTCAGCGGCATGGTGATCTGGATCATATAGGCGTTGACCATGACGAAATCGCCCACGGTCAGCGCACCGTTCTGTACGCCCACCGCCGCCATGACCATGACCGCCACAAGGCCCGAAGTGATGATCAGCGATTGCCCCGTGTTCAGCATCGCCAGCGAGGTCGCCGTCTTGATCGCGGCCTTTTCATAGCCCTGCATCGCCACGTCATAGCGCGCGGCCTCGCGCCCCTCGGCACCGAAATACTTGACGGTTTCAAAGTTCAGCAGGCTGTCGATGGCCTTTTGGTTGGCATCCGTGTCCTGCTTGTTCATCTCGCGGCGCAGTTTCACCCGCCATTCGGTCACCTTGAAGGTGAAGGCGACGTAAAGGCTGACCACCCCGACCACGACCGCCAGATACCAGACGTCGAACAGGAAAAAGAGTACCGCCGCCACCAGCACCAGTTCCAGCATCAGCGGACCGATGGAAAAAAGCAGGAAGCGCAGCAGGAATTCGACCCCCTTGACCCCGCGTTCGATGATGCGGCTCAACCCGCCGGTCTTGCGCGTGATGTGATAGCGCATCGAGAGGCGGTGAATATGCGTAAAGGTCTGAAGCGCCAGCGTCCGCAGGGCCCGCTGTCCGACCTTGGCAAAGACCGCATCCCGCAACTGTTGAAAGCCGACGGTCATCAAACGGGCCATGCCATAGGCCACCGTCAGACCGACCGCACTCAGCATGAGGTCGGAAACCTCTCCCGACAGCGTATCGACGGCGTTCTTGTAAAGGATGGGTGTGAAAACCGCGATCAGCTTGGCCAGCACCAGGAACCCCATGGCGATCACCACGCGCTGTTTGGCCCAAGTCTGCCCCTCGGGCCAGAGATATGGCCCCACGCGGCGGATCGTCCGCCAGCCAGAGCGACGTTCATCTTTGGCGATCTGGGCGTCGGCGGATGTCTCGGGGGGCATGAAAGGCTTTCCTGTTAGGCCCTTTCACCTAGGGCGGCGGGCCGCAGGCTGCAAGCCGGGGGACAGCGTTGCAAACCGAACCTGTCCCCCGTGCAACAGCGCAGGACACCGCGCAACACCGGAATAACCGCTGGATCAGTTGGTTTCTCCGTCCGGCAAATCAAAGATCTGTCCGGGATAGATCAGGTCGGGATCGCGAATGCGGTCGCGGTTGGCCTCGTAGATGCGGACGTATTGCATCCCGTCGCCATAGCGTTGCCGCGAGATCCCCCAAAGCGTGTTGCCCGGCTGGATCGTCACGCTGCGCACCGGCCCGCGGCCCCCGGCCACGGCCTGTTCCAGAACTGCGGCGCTTTCCCGCAGAAAGGGGCTTTCGACCCGCGCCAAGACCCGTCCGCCCGCGTCGATCTGGTCCACCCGCAGCACATAGGTGCCTTGGTCGACCTCGGGCAGTTGCACGCGCCAACGGCCGTCCTCGCGGATGCGCGAGGTGGTGACCGGCGTATTGTCGAGATAGATGCGCACGAAAGCCGCCGTCGTGCCGCGCCCCGACAGCAGGACATCGCCGGAATCGTCATAGCTGATCGAATCCAGCGCCACGTCACCGGGAGCGATCGGCGCAGTCGACAGCGCCTCGATCCCGCGCGGCGAAGACAGCAGCACGGCGGGCGGGCGTGGCGTGACCGGTGCGTCGCCGACATCAGGTTCGGCCCTTGCCGTGATCACCGGATCGGCCGCCGGACGCCCTGCCCCCGTGCCATCCGCCGGGTCGGCCCCGGCAAGTCGCGCCGGATCGACGGTGCCAACCTGCGGTTCGGTCGGATCCTTGCTGTCGACGGCGGCCTGAGCACCGGGCAAACCGCCGGGGCGCAGCGGTGCGCCCGCCGTCGCCGGGGCGGGTTGACTGCCGGGAACGGGGCCGCGTGCCGGCGCGCCATTCCATTTCGGTGCACCCAGCGGATCGGGCCCCTCGCCCACGTCGGGTTGCAGGTCAACACGGGCCAGTTGGTCGCCATCCGCCAGGGGCACAAACGTGGAATCCACCGGGTCAACGGACCCCGGTTCAGGCCCATCGGCCACCACAACCGCATCGCCAGCGGCAGGCGCGCTGTCCGCCTCGGGCGCGTCGGGCTGTCGCTCAAGGATCGGGCCTGTGTCCACCGGCACCGCCGGTTGCCGTTCCGGCGTAATATCCGCGGCAGCGACCTGCTGACGCGGGGCGACGATCAGTTCCCCCTCGGAAACGACGGTTCGTTCATCCTTGGTCTGGCGCAGCGTGATGACTGCGGCCCGGTCCGGCGGCAGGTTGAGGAAAGTGGTGAACTTGCCGTCCCGGCCAATTTCAAGCGTTTCGACCGGTTCGCCATTAACGATGACCTCAAGCTTGGCGCCCGGCTCTCCTCCGCCCGCGATCAGCGAAAATCCATCCGTTTCCGCCCGCACGACGTCAAAGCTGGGCCGTTTGATGGCAAGATCGCCGTCCAGTAGCAACTCCTCGGCCACCGGTTTGGCATTCGGATCAAACAGCGGGATCAGCGCGGTCGCATCGGGATCCGGAACAGCTTCGACCGAGGCCGGATCAAGATCGCCATCGGTCACAACAGGCGCGGCAGCGGTTTCATCCGGCGCGGGTGCTGCAACGGTTTCGTCCGGCGCGGCCGGGACCGCCGCAGGGTCAGCGGGATCGGGATCCGCCACATCCTGCGCAAGGGCCGTTTCCACCGGCTCCGCAGGCTCGGCCGCCTCTGCGGTGTCAACCGGCGGCATGGCCGGGTCAGTCGGCACAACCGGATTGACCGGTTCGGGCGCATCCACCGTTTCGGTCGGTTCCGCAACCTCGACCGGTTTCACGGGATCTGCCGGTGCGACGTCCGGGGCCACCGGATCGGCCACCTTTGCCGTTGCCGATGGGGCCAGAGGTGTCGAAGGGCTTGCCGGATCGGGCGAAACCGGTGCCTTGGGCGCATCGGCGGCAACCTCCGGGGCGGGCGCATCCGGCTTTGCCGCGCCCGGCATGTCGATCATGCCGGTCATCACCATCACCGCCACGGCACCGGCGGTGCCTGCGCCGGCGAGGACCAAATAGAGTACGATCTTGCTCATGGCAGCCTTCCGAATATCAGCCTCTGTGGCCCAAGCCCCCCGACAGCAGGCCAACAGTACGGTTGAGCGAATATAAACCACAGGCTAACAAGCGTCAAAAGTCGTTTTTTCTACTAGCCTTGAGGCCCGCGATGTCCAACTTCTCCATCTGTGTCTATTGCGGATCGCGCAAGGGCGACAATCCCGACTTTACCACCCAGGCAGAGGTGCTGGGTCAGGCGCTGGCGCAGGAAGGCTGGCGGCTGGTCTATGGAGCGGGCGACGTGGGGCTGATGGGCAGCGTGGCACGGGCCGCACAGGCCGCCGGTGGCGAGACCTTTGGCGTGATCCCCACGCACCTGCTGCAACTGGAGGTCGGCAAGACCGACCTGACCAGTTTCGTCATCACCGAGACGATGCACGAGCGCAAGAAAGTCATGCTGATGAACGCCGACGCTGTGGTTGTCATGCCCGGTGGGGCCGGATCGCTGGACGAATTCTTCGAAGTGCTCACATGGCGCCAGTTGGGCCTGCACGACAAGCCGATCATCCTGATGGATGTGGCGGGATATTGGGGGCCTCTGCGGGCGCTGATGGCGCATGTGGTCGACAGCGGCTTTGCCGATGGCTCGCTGCTGGATTTCGTTCAGAGCGGTGGTTCGGCCGAGGAGGTCATGGCGCTTTTGCGGCGCGCCCTGCCCCGCGCGTAACCCGAGGCGGAATACAAGGCCAACGCCGCCCAGATCAGCCCAAAGGCCGCTACATGCCATGTTGTCATGGGCTCACCGAACAGCACCACGGCACAGAAGAATTGCAAGGTCGGGTTGATGTATTGCAACAATCCCATGGTGGCCATGTCCACCCGCTTGGCTGCGGCAGAGAAAAAGATCAGCGGCAGCGCCGTCAGAAAGCCGGAAAACACCAATAGCGCCGAGGTTTGAAAATCGCTGCCAAAGACGCCCTTGCCCTGTGCATGGATCGTCCCCAGCCAGATCAGCGCCAGCGGCGTCAGCAACAGAACCTCACCCGTGACCGATACGACAGCCCCGGCTGTCAGGCGCTTCTTGATCAGCCCATAGGCCCCGAAGGTGGTCGCAAGGATCAGTGCGATCCACGGCGCATCGCCCAGTCCCAGCGTCAGCAGCAGAACCGCCAGCGCCGCCAGCCCGACCGCCGCCCATTGCAGGGCGGCCAACCGTTCGCGCAGCACGACCACGCCCAAAAGAACCGCCACCAGGGGAAAGATGTAATAGCCTAGGGAGGTTTCACGCACCTGTCCGATTTGCACCGAGAAGATGAAAAGAAACCAGTTGGCGGTGATCATCAGGGCGGCAAAGCCGGTGATCAGCACCGACCGGCCCTGCCCCAGCAGCGCCTTGAGCTGTCCCAGCCGGCCCTGAACCGCCAGAAGCCCGGCAAAGACCACCAAAGACCACGCCGTGCGATGGGCCAACAATTCCAGCGGCGGAACATTCACCAGCAGCTTGTAATAGATCGGCGACAGCCCCCAGACCGTGCAGGCAGCGATCATCAGCAGGACACCGGACGTGCTGTTGTTCATGAGGAGGGCTTTCGTCGTTACCCGCCAATGGGTAGAGCGACGGATTTCCAAGGGCAAGGGCCGGGGCAACAGGCGCTGCCCCGACCCAAATCTGTCAAGCCGCCAGTTCGTTCACCAGCAGCGTTTCGATCTTGTCGATCGGATGGTTGGTCAGAGTCTTGTCCAGTTCCGCCACAACCTTGTCGAGAACTTCCTTGTGCAGCTTGTCACGCAATTCGCCCAGCGTTCGCGGCGGCGCGACAATGACGATCCGGTCAAAAGCGCCTCTATGTGCCTGTTTGTACAGGATCTCGGACAGGTCATCGGCAAAGCGTTCCTTTGCCAGTTCATGCCAATCGGTGTCGTCCATCGCCGACTTCTGCCCCGGTCCCGCATCGTTCATGCGGCCCGGACGGTTGGCGGATTGTTCGCGGTCCGACGGATTTTCCTGCTGTTCGATCCGCACCACGTTCAGGTCCGGATTGATGTCGTCGATGTCATTGCGCAGGAACAGCGCCTTTTCACCATCGGCAACCAGCACCCATGTGCCCTTGGTCAAGATACCCATCACACGTTCTCCTTGTCGCCGCTTCTGTTCTGGTCCTGCGCGAGCGGGCGCGTCTTGCCCGCCGACGTCTGGTCGTGGCGTTTCACCTCATCACGGGTGCCCACCTTGCGGGCGATCTCGCCACCCGAACGGCCCTGAGCGCCCGGCGCAGGCCCCATATCTTCGGGCTTTTCGCCAAGGACCTCCTCGGTTTCGCGGCGTCCATCTTTTGATCTTGCACGGTCGGCCATGGTCGTTCCTCCAATGCTTTGCGATTCAAAGACAAACGCATGACCTGCCGCGGGCGTTCCGAATTGCGGCCAAGGGATCCGGGATCAGCCCAAATACGAAAAAGGCCCGCCAAACAGGCGGGCCTTTCGGTATTTCCGGCTAGGGCGGGATTTACAGGCGCGAGGCCACGTTTTCCCAGTTCACCAGGTTGTCCAGGAAGTTGGCCAGATAGGCCGGACGCTTGTTGCGGAAATCGATGTAGTAGGAATGCTCCCACACGTCGCAGCCCAGCAGCGCAGTCTGGTTGAAGCACAGCGGGTTCACACCGTTTTCGGTCTTGGTGACTTTCAGGCCACCGTCGGCGTCCTTGACCAGCCACGCCCAGCCCGAACCGAACTGACCGGCACCGGCCGCGGCGAATTGCGATTTGAACTCTTCGACGGTGCCAAAGCTTTCTTTCAGCGCCGCTTCGAGTTCAGAGGGCATCGCGTTCGGGCCCGGGCCCATCATTTCCCAGAACTGCATGTGGTTCCAGTGCTGGGATGCGTTGTTGAAGATACCGTTCTGGGCAACCGCGTCAGCGTTGTAGGTGCCCTTGATGATGTCTTCCAGCGACTTGCCTTCCCACTCGGTGCCGGCGATCAGCTTATTGCCGTTGTCGACATAGGCCTTGTGGTGGATGTCGTGGTGGTATTCCATCGTTTCCTGGCTCATGCCCTGGCTGGCCAGCGCGTCATGTGCGTAAGGAAGATCGGGAAGTTCGAAAGCCATGGTTCACCCCTTCGTGATGTGGCGGTAGATGGATCAATAGGTGTCGCGCCTGCACCGGATCGTCAACCCTGCGCCACCCGCTAAAGATGACTTCAACCCGAAAGTTTCGTCACTGTGCAGGTGCCGGACCGGTTGAACAGCCCCTCGCGGCCCAGCGGGCGCGCAGTGACATTCACCTTGCCCGTGGACTTGAGAAAGGTCGCCCGGTAGGCCATGTCGACCCGCTGGTTCGAGGCCGAGCGCATCTGCAACTGCCACGATACGGTCAGCCGCGCCTTGTTGTCCTTGATCAGCGCCCCTTCGACCGGAACGCCGTCGTTGAACCCAAGGATTGACGCGTCGGACACGACAACGCGGTCAATGGCCCGATCCAGCGCGATAAAGATCAATGGCTGGATCCATTGCCTTTCCGACGTGCCCCTGATGAAGCACTGGTAAGCGGTCTTTTCCGCCGCAGCAGCCCCCGCAAGGGCCATCCATGCAAGGCAGGTCAGGAACAGGCGGCGCATTGCGGCTCCGTGTCTTGGGGACGACCCTGCCAATATCGGCAGAGCCGCCCGACAAGGCAACTGCCACGCCCGGCTTATTTGGCGTGAAAGCCTACCCGCGCGTTGGGGTCCGCCGCCGTGCACAGCAGCCCGTACATGTAGGTCGCCATGGACCGGAAGCAGAAGACATGCGCCGTGGTGTCATCGCTCATCCAGATGCCGGCGGCTGCCTGTGCCAGCCGGGTGCGGCGCAGTTCGCCTGCGGCAAAAGCCTCGGGGGCGAAATCCACCGGCGCCAGCTTGGCCAGAACGTCGCGCACCTGCGTCCCGCGCAGTTGGAACAGCGCCCGCGCATCCGAGACATTGACCACAAGAACGTGATGCCCCTCCAGCCCCTCGCTTAGCCGCGTGACGGCTTGTGCGGCCTGACGATAGGGCACCAGCACCAGCAATTCGTCAGGCGACATCCACAAAAGACCGGTGTCGCCCTCGGTGTTGGCCCCGCGCAGATCCGGCATGGCCACGCCGGTCAGGTCGGTGACCGCCGCCTGTACATCGCCATCGGCCAGATCGCCGCGCAGGGTGATCATCCCCTGCGGGCCAGTTTCCCGAACGTCCACCAGACCTTCGAAACGCACGCCGCCCAGCGGCAGAACCGGATCAGACATTCTGCTTTTCCCCTTCCGGATCAAAGAAGACCGGGTTCACGATCCTGGCCTTGTGTTCGGTTTCGCCATCGTCACCGATAAAGGTCACGGTCTCGCCCATGCGGTCCGGCCCCTTGTGAACCAGCCCCATGGCAATCCCCTTGCCCAGCGTCGGCGAATAATAGGTCGAGGTCACGCGGCCCTCGGTGTTGCGCTGCCCGTTGGCATTGCGCCCCGGAGCAACTGCATAGGCGCCATCGGGCAGGACAGAGCCGTCCAGCGTTTCCAGCCCCACCAATTGCCAGCGGTTCGGATCGGCCATGTGACTGCGCACCTGCGCCCGCTTGCCAAGGAAATCCTCTTTCTTCTTCGAGATCGCCCAGTGCAGGCCCAGATCCTGCGGGATCACCGTGCCGTCGGTCTCATCCCCGATCATGATAAAGCCCTTCTCGGCCCGCATGATATGCAGCGCCTCGGTGCCATAGGGGGTGACGTCCCACTCTTTGCCGGCCTCGATCAGGGCATCCCAGAAACCACGGCCCAGATGCGCGGGCACGGCGATTTCATAGCTCAGTTCGCCCGAGAACGAGATCCGGTAAGCCCGCACAGGGAAACCGCCCAGCGTGCCATCCTTCCATTCCATGAAGGCCAGCGCCTCTTTCGAGACATCCATGCCGCCCAGCTTTTCCAACAGCTTGCGCGCGTTGGGGCCGACCACGGCGACCTGTGCGTATTGCTCGGTCACATTTGCGGTATAGACCTGCCAGTCCCACCACTCGGTCTGAAGCCATTCTTCCATATGGGCATGGATGCGATCCGCGCCGCCGGTGGTGGTGTGGCACAGGAAAGTATCCTCGTCGATCCGCGCCACAACGCCGTCGTCCGTCAGGAACCCGTTTTCCGTACACATCAGACCATAGCGGCATTTGCCCGGTTTCAGCGTGCTCATCATGTTGGTGTAGAGCATGTCGAGGAACTTGCCCGCGTCCGGCCCCTTGACGATGATCTTGCCAAGGGTCGAGGCATCCAGCATCCCAAGGCTGTTGCGCGTCGCCAGAACCTCGCGGTTCACGGCGTCATGCACGCTTTCGCCCGGTTTCTGGTAGCAATAGGGACGGCGCCAGTGGCCAACCGGTTCCCATTTTGCACCGTTTTCCTCATGCCAGCCGTGGATCGGTGTCTTGCGCACCGGCTGAAAGATCTCGCCGCGCGCCTCGCCGCCGATGGCCCCCATGCTGATGGGGGTATAGGGCGGACGGAACGTGGTGGTTCCGACATTGGGAATATCTTCACCCAACGATGCAGCAAGCGTTGCCAGACCGTTGATGTTGCTCAATTTCCCCTGATCCGTCGCCATGCCCAGCGTCGTGTAGCGCTTGGTATGTTCGACCGATTCATAACCCTCGCGTGCGGCCAGTTGCACGTCAGAAACCTTGACGTCGTTCTGGTAGTCCAGCCAGGCCTTCATGCGCAGGTCATCCCAGGCATTGGCAGGCATCAGCCAAACCGGCATCAACGCGGCCTCGTCACTGTCCGCACCTTGAGGGGCCGCGGTGGACGAGACCGTGGCACCCGCCGCCTTGGATACGGTTTTTGCAGCCTTGTCAGCATCTTGCAGAACGTCGTTCAGACGGAGATGACCATTGGCGCTGCCAACGCAGGTCACAAAGGCCTGACCGTCGGCCCCCGTGGGCGCCCGCGCCGGATCGGGGCGGAAACAGGCCTGTGCATCGTCCCATGTCAGCTTGCCGCCGCAATGCGACCAGAGGTGCACGACGGGCGACCAGCCACCAGACATGGCGACCGCGTCACATTTGATTTCCTCCAGCAGCGCGCCGCCGCCCGCCATGGCGCAGAGCGCCACGCCAGTGACCCGCTTGCCGCCCTTGACCTTGGCGATGGCCTTGCCGGTTTCGACGCGGATCCCAAGCGCCTTGGCCTCTTCCATCAGCGGGCCGCCACCGTATTCGCGCGCATCAATCACCACGGGGACGTCAAGCCCGGCCTTCTTGAGCGCGATTGCGGTGCGGTAGGCATCGTCGTTGTTGGTGACAACGACAGTCTTTTTGCCCGCGGCAACGCCGTAGTCGACAAGGTAATCGCGCACGGCCGAGGCTAGCATCACGCCCGGAATATCGTTGCCCGCAAAACTGAGCGGGCGTTCGATCGCACCGGTTGCGGTGATGATCTGCGCCGTCCGAATGCGCCACAAGCGGTGGCGCGGCCCCTTGGATGCCCCAAGATGGTCGGTCAGCCGTTCGTATCCCAGGACATAGCCGTGATCATAGACCCCCGCCCCCATGCAGCGGTTGCGAAGCGTGACATTTGGCATGTCTTCAAGGGCTTGCAGCGTGGTCTTGATCCATTCACCGGCGGGCATGCCGTCGATTTCACCACCGTCGACGGGCGCGCGGCCACCCCAGTTGGCGTCCTGTTCGATCAACAGTACCTTGGCACCGCTGTCGCCTGCCGCCTTGGCCGCCTGCAATCCCGCGACACCGCCGCCGATCACCAGCACATCCACGAAAGCGTAGAAATGTTCGTAGGTGTCGGGGTCCCGGTTCTCCGGATCGGGAGCCTTGCCCAGCCCCGCCGACTGCCGGATGAAAGGCTCGTAGATATGTTTCCAGAACGGTCGCGGGAACATGAAGGTCTTGTAGTAGAACCCGGCCGTCAGGTAGCGCGCAAAAAAGCCGTTCAGGGCACCCACGTCGTATTCCAGAGAGGGCCAGTGGTTCTGTGAACTTGCGGCCAGTCCCGGAAAGATCTCAGTCGTGGTGGCGCGCTGGTTCGGCTCATGGCGATTGCCTTCACCGAGGTTCACCAGCGCGTTCGGCTCTTCGGCGCCTGAGGCGACGATCCCACGCGGGCGGTGATATTTGAAGCTGCGCCCCACCAGCATCTGGTCATTGGCCAGCAGCGCAGAGGCGAGCGTATCGCCCTTGGCACCGGTCAATTTCTTGCCGTTGAAGGTGAATGTCACAGGGGTCGTGCGGTCGATCAGACGGCCGCCGGTGGCGAGACGGATGCTCATGCCTCAGGCCTCCACGCTTTGCAGGCGTTTGATATTTTGAGTATTTTCACCAAGAAGAAACATCACGACAGATCTCTCCAGCTCCAGCCGGGGCGTTGTTCGGAAATCGCGTCGCGCAGTTCCTGTGGCGGTTCGGTGGTTTGGGCCGGATAAGTCCCGAAGACCTCCATCGTCATGGTGCAGCGCGCTGCGTGGAACCATTTTCCGCAGCCATTCACGTGGCGCCAGCGTTCGAAATGCACACCCTTCGGGTTTTCGCGCATGAAAAGGTAGGACTCGAAGTCCTCATCCGAAGAGCCGGGGCCGTGCCGCGTCAGATGCGCCTCGCCGCCGGCGTGCAATTCGGTTTCATCGGCTTTGACGCCGCAGTAGGGGCATTCAAGGATCAGCATTGTCCGGTCTCCTCTTGCAGCATCGAGGCGTTGCGGGATGTCGTGCGCTCACAGGCAAAGGGGCCGGGGCGCAGACGCGCCTCGACCCCCGGAAATGCCAGAGCATTGATGGACGGATCAGTTGTCGCCGCCGCCTTTCGGGTCGGCCGCAGGCGCTGCGCCATCGTCGCTTTGCACGGTGATGTTGAGATCTGCGCCGCCGTCACCGGAGGCCGTGGGGACACCGCCCGAGAAGACGACATACCCCAGCAGGGCCACGACGACGACAAGGATGCCGACGATGAAGGCCAGCCCGCTGTTGCCGCCCCGGTCACGGGTCGTGGTTGTGGTGGTCGTATTGTTATGCGTGGCGTCGGACATGGCGAAGCCTCCTTGGTTGTCATCTCGTTTCTACGATCTGACAACACAACGGCCTGCCCCCCGACGGGGTTCCGCACTGTGTCGGGCATGAGCGGTTGCACGCGCATCAGTGCGCCACCCCCGCCGCCACGGATTCGTCGATAAATTTTCCCTCGCCGAAGCGCCACATGCTGAATTCCTCGCAGAGTGGCGAATGGCCCTTGGCCATCAGTTCGGCAAAGCCCCAGCCCGAGCCCGGGATCGCCTTGAAGCCGCCGGTGCCCCAGCCGGAGTTGATGAAGCAGCCTTCGAGTGGGGTTTTCGACAGGATGGGCGAGCGGTCGCCGGTCACGTCGACGATCCCGCCCCATTGCCGCAACATCTTCAGCCGCGAGACCATGGGGAAGGTTTCGATCAGCGCGCGCACGGTTTCTTCGACATGGTGGAAGCTGCCGCGCTGGGTATAGCCGTTGTGCCCGTCGGTGCCGCCGCCGATGACCATTTCGCCCTTGTCGGACTGGCTCATGTAGCCGTGCACCGTGTTGGCCATGACGACACAATCCATGATCGGCTTGATCGGTTCCGACACCAGCGCCTGAAGCGGCACGGATTCCAGCGGCAGACGAAAGCCTGCCTTTGCGGCAAGGTCGCCGGAATGGCCGGCGACCACGATGCCCAGCTTCTCGCAGGCGATATGGCCCTTGGTGGTGTCCACGCCGGTCACGCGACCGCCTTCCTGGCTGACGCCGGTGACTTCGCATTTCTGGATGATATCCATGCCCATGGCCGAACAGGCCCGCGCATAGCCCCAGGCCACGGCGTCGTGGCGGGCTGTGCCGCCGCGTTCCTGCCAGAGCGCGCCCAGCACCGGGTAGCGCGGACCGTCGAGGTTGATGATCGGAACGATCTCCTTGACCTCGCGCGGGGTGATATAGCGGGTTTCGACACCTTGCAGGGCGTTGGCATGGGCGGTGCGCTTGTATCCGCGCACCTCATGTTCGGTCTGTGCCAGCATCATGACGCCGCGCGGGCTGAACATGATGTTATAGTTCAGGTCCTGGCTCAGCGTCTCGTACAGGCTGCGGGCCTTTTCATAGATCGCGGCAGAGGGATCCTGAAGATAGTTCGACCGGATGATGGTGGTGTTGCGGCCCGTGTTGCCGCCCCCCAGCCAGCCCTTCTCGATCACCGCCACATTGGTGATGCCGAAGTTCTTGCCGAGGTAATAGGCTGTCGCAAGGCCGTGCCCCCCCGCGCCGACGATAACCACGTCGTAGCGTTTCTTAGGCTGGGCATTGCGCCAGGCGCGCTCCCAGTTCTGGTGGCCAAAAAAGGCTTCGCGGGCAATGGCAAAGGCGGAATATCGTTTCATGGCGCTCGAATCCGGATCTCCGTTTTGGCTGTGATGCACCCAAACGCCAAACTGAAGACGTGTGCAACCGTCACAATAGCGTGCGGTTGCGACATGGCGCGTCATCGCGTCCTTTTGCCCTTTTTTCCATCGGGGCCGCGGCTTAAATCAGGATCAAGAAAGGGAGGCCGATGACCGTATTCTGGATTGTGACCGCAGGGGCCGTGCTTTTGACCGCCGGGGCGCTGGTTCTGGCGTTGTTGCGTGGACGCCGTGCGACCGGTCCGGCAGAGGCTTTTGACCTTGATGTATATCGCGACCAGTTGAAGGAGGTCGAGGCCGACGCCGCGCGTGGCAAGATCCCGGCAGAAGAGGCGGAACGGCTGCGCGTGGAGATCTCACGCCGTTTGCTCGCGGCGGATGCCAAGCTGCAACAGGGCGGTTCCCGATCGGAACAACCGCGGACGCTGGGATTGGTCTTGGCCGCGGTGATCGGGCTGGCCGTGATCGGCGGCAGTTATGGTCTTTACACACAGATCGGCGCGCCGGGCTATGCTGACGTACCGCTTAAGGCGCGGCTGGCCCGTGCGGACGAAGCTTTGAAGAACCGGCCCTCGCAGGCCAAGGTCGAGGCCGGAATCCCCCCGCAACCGGCGCCGGATGTCTCGGCGGACTATATGCAGCTGGTGGAACGTTTGCGGCAGGCCGTGGCCAGCCGTCCGGATGACCTGCAAGGGCATCTTCTGCTGACCCGGTCCGAGGCGCGGCTGGGCAATTTCAGTGCCGCCTACAAGGCGCAGGCACAGGTGATCCAGCTCAAGGGGGACGCCGCGACTGCAAAGGATTTCACCGATCTGGCCGATATGATGATCCTTGCCGCCGGCGGCTATGTTTCGCCAGAGGCGCAGTCGGTGCTGGAACAGGCCCTGTCGCGCGACCCCGACAATGGCGTGGCGCGCTATTACGGCGGCTTGATGATGGCACAGGTCGGCCGCCCCGACGTGGGCTTTCGCATGTGGAACAAGCTCTTGCGCGAAAGCACGGCGCAGGATCCATGGGTGGCGCCGATCAGCGGCCAGATCGAGGATCTGGCCTTTATGGCCGGGGTTCAGGATTTCCAGATGCCGACTCTGGGCGGCACGCCCCGTGGCCCAAGCGCGGCAGACATCGCCGCGGCGCGCGACATGACCCCGGAAGAACGCCAAGAGATGATCCGAGGCATGGTGGGGCAACTCTCGGCCCGGCTCGCCGAAGAAGGCGGCCCGCCAGAAGACTGGGCGCGGTTGATTTCGTCCCTCGGCGTTCTGGGCGAGACCGAGCGCGCCGGGGCCATCTACAACGAGTCGCTGACCGTCTTTGCGCAGCGCCCCGAGGCGCTGGAAACACTCAAAGCCGCCGCGCGGCAGGCCGGGATCGTCGAGTGACCCGGCCCCGGCCCGGAAACTCCGCTACGGCTATCCGCGTTGCGACGCCCCTGCTCGAGCCAGAGGCCACAGGCCGAGGGCGAGGCAACCTGCGCGCCGCAAGGCGCTCTTTCTAATCGCACTCGCGGACAGGAACCGGACAAGATGATCCACGACACGATCGAAGATTTCGCCGCGGCGCTCCCTCCGATGAGCGCCCTTGCGGGGCTGGATCTTGGCACGCGCACAATCGGCGTCTCGGTCAGCGACAGTTTCCGATCGGTCGCGACGCCTCTGGAAACAATCAAACGCAAGAAATTCGGCGTCGATGCCGCCGAGCTTCGGGCCATTCTGGAGAAGCGCGCCATTGGCGGCATCGTCCTCGGCCTGCCGCGCAACATGGACGGCAGCGAAGGCCCCCGGTGCCAGTCCACCCGCGCCTTTGCGCGCAACTTTCAGGCACTCTGGCCGGGGCCGATTGCGTTTTGGGACGAAAGATTATCGACAGTTGCCGCCGAAAAAGCCCTTCTTGAGGCGGATACGACGCGAAAACGTCGCTCTGAGGTGATTGATCATGTGGCCGCGGCCTATATCCTTCAGGGAGCGCTGGACCGGATGAGGCATCTGGACAGTCTGGGCAAGACGACGGACGAGCCGGAGTAGTATTGATGAAAGACGACGTCTGGGCGCGATCAGAAATCGAAAGCCCCTGCGTGAAAGTCTGCGTGATCCATCCGCGTGAAAGGCTCTGCACCGGTTGTTTGCGGACCGCGCGGGAAATCACCCTCTGGTCCAAAATGTCGCCCGAGGAACGGCGCGAGGTTCTGGATGAACTTCCCGAACGCTCGGGACGCTTGCGCAAGCGTCGCGGCGGGCGCGCGGCGCGCGTTGCATCCGGGAACTGATCCGGCCGTCGCGGCGGGTTACGCCACCTCTGCGATCCATGCGCTGACACCGCCCGCCATCTGCGGGCGGAAATAGGCAACCATCCGCCCTTTTTGCGGCGCTTTTGCCCCCTCGGCCCAAGGCGCGATCCCGTGCAGCAGGTGACGATGCAGCACCAGCGCTTCGCCGGGAACCGCAGGCAGCGGCAGCCGGCGGCATTGATCGAAACAGATCCGCCGTGCGGCTTGATAGGCTTCGGTTACATCGACCTCGGTCCAGCGTTCCCGCGGGTATTTGTACAGTTCGGCAAACAGCGCCTCGCGGATGATCCTGTGGCTGCCTTCCCAGACAACCAGCGGGCTGGCGGTTGGCTCTGCCTCTGTCAGCGGCAGGCCAAGGATCCAGGCATGCGGTTCCAGAATCCGGCGGCGCCGTGCTGCGCCATCGGCAATCACCCCGTCCACATGGGCCGCATCGCGCCGCAACCGATAGCGAAAGCTGGCGTCGCTCTCCCCTGCACGGGGGCGCGGATAGCCGGGGTAAGTGACGGACAGTTGCGCGGGATGAAGTGGCGGCAGCGCGCCAAGCGCGGACACCGCCGCCCCGGCAAGGGGTACGCCGCCCACGCTGCCATCCGGTGCGGTGGGCAATGCGTCGACACCGACAAACCACGTGCCTTCGCATTGCAACCATTGCCGGCGCATCTCCGGATCCGCCAAGACCTGCATCCCGGCCTCGCGCGCAGCCCGCGCCCAGGCCAGCGTGTCGGGATCGACACCGAACCGCGTCCAGCCGCGCGTTTGCAGATCCATCAGCCCCACAGGGCCTCTCGCATCATGTTGGCGGCGACGATCAGGATAAAGACCGCAAAGATGCGCCGCAGCACCAGCGCAGGCAAGGCATGGGCCAGTTTGGCTCCCAGTGGCGTGGTCAGAACGGTCATGCAGATCGTCACGACAAAGGCCGGACCGTTGACCGCGCCCAGCGTCCATGGCGGCGCCCCGTCGATCGTGACGAACAGGAACCCCAGCACCGAAGGCACCGCGATCAACAGGCCAAACCCGGCCGCCGTCGCCACCGCCCGGTGCATCGGAACGTTATACAGCGTCATCAACGGCACGCCAAAGCTGCCACCGCCGATCCCCATCAGCACCGACAGGAATCCCAGCACAGGCGACAACACCGAGCGCGTGACGATCCCCGGCATCTGTGCGGCGATACGCCAATCCTTGCGGCCAAAGGCCAGATACAGGCCAACCAGCATGGCCAGGACAGCAAAGATCACGGCCAGAGCCTCGGACCGCAGGCCGGCGGCGATAAAGACGCCCACCAGCGCACCCAGCGCGATGCCCGGGGCCCACGTCCGCAGGATCGCCCAATCCACCGCGCCGCGTTTGTTATGCGCCATGACCGACCGTGTCGATGTTACGATGATCGAGGCCAGCGAGGTCGCAAGGCAGACTTGCATCAACTGCGGCCCGTCAAACCCCGTCGCCGAGAAGACATAATAATAGGCGGGCACAAGGATGATCCCCCCGCCGACGCCAAACAACCCCGCCAGCACCCCGGCAAAGCCCGCCGCAACAACAAGCACCCCCAGAAGGGGCAGAACAATCGATAAATCCATGTGTCAGGCTGCCTTTGCCGGTCCGATATGTGAAAGCGCCTCTTCGACCAATTCAGGCCCCGCGCCGTCGCGGCTGGCCCCGGTGGACAGGATTTGCCGCCAGCGACGCGCCCCCGGACGGCCCGCAAAAAGCCCCAACATGTGCCGCGTGATCTGGTGCAGCTTGCCGCCAGAGGTCAGATGAGTCTCGACATAGGGCAACATGGCCCGGGCGACCTCTTCGGGGCTTTGCGCCCGCTCCTCGCCCCAGATACGGGCATCCGCCTCGCCCAGAATGTCCCATGGCTGATGGTAGGCCGCGCGGCCGACCATCACGCCGTCCAGTCCGCCTTCAAGGAATGTTTCGGCTTGATCAAGGCTGGTGATGCCACCGTTGACCGACAGGTGCAGATGCGGGAACAGCGCCCGCATGCGATGGATCAGGTCATAGTCCAGCGGAGGAATGTCGCGGTTTTCCTTGGGGCTGAGCCCTTGCAGCCAAGCCTTGCGGGCATGGATGGTAATCCGCGCACAGCCAATGGCACCCAGCCGGGCGAGGAATTCGGGCAGCACCTCTTCGGGGTCCTGATCGTCGACCGCGATCCGGCATTTGACCGTCACCTCGACATCCACCGCGTCCTGCATTGCCTTGACGCAGTCGATCACGGTCTGCGGATGTTTCATCAGCACCGCACCAAAGGTGCCCGATTGCACGCGATCCGACGGGCAGCCGCAATTCAGGTTGATTTCGTCATAGCCAGCCGCCTGTCCCATCCTTGCGGCCTGCGCCAGTTCCCAAGGATCCGACCCGCCCAGTTGCAGGGCCACTGGGTGTTCCTCGGCATTGAAGTCCAGCAGGTGCAGCGCGCCACCACGTACCAAGGCGGGTGCGGTCACCATCTCGGTATACAGCAATGCCCGTCCAGACATCAGCCGATGGAAATACCGGCAATGCCTGTCGGTCCAATCCATCATCGGGGCGACGGACAGGCGCGCCGCATTGGCCACTGTTGCGTGTACCGTCGTGTTCACGTCGCACTCTCCATCTTTGCCGGTGCCTGTTCGGGTTCTAGGGCGCACCGGCGCGGTTTCACGACCCGGCGCGGCAGGCGGGCTTGGCCAGACCAGCCCCGGCCGTCACCCGCAGCAGGCAAATCCCGGATTTCGGACCCTACTAACGATCCGAACAGGCCAGCACAACTCTTGGCCAGATCGGCCCGCAACCCCACCGACAGGAACAAAGTGCTCCGTCACTGCGCCCGGTGCGCGCCGGGATCATCGACGCGCGGGCTGCTTCCGGGCCAATGCGCCCGCAAAGCACAGGAATGGCATATCGAACGACAGGAATCGCGCCTCTCACGGCACGGGTCAATGTTCATCTTCCCCTCATGACGAAAACCAACCGTCCAAGATGGAGACCAACATGAAACTGACCACCCTGACCACAGCCGCCGCGCTAATGGCAACAACCGCCTTGGCGGATATCGAAACACGCGCCGTCACCTTCGAAAACGAAGGCGCCACCCTCGCGGGCACGCTCTATCTGCCCGATGGCCACAGCGGCGCGCCCCTGCCGACGGTTGTCGTGACCGGCGCCTGGACCTCGGTCCAAGAACAGATGCCCGCCAACTATGCCCGCGAAATGGCCGAACGCGGCTTTGCCGCCTTTACCTTCGACTTCCGCGGTTGGGGCAAATCCGGCGACCTGCCGCAGCATGACCGCTTTGTCGAAAGCCCCGAGGCAAAAACATCGGACATCCGCGCGGCCTTTGCCTTTGTCGCCACCCTGCCCGAGGTCGACGCATCACAGGTGCATGGCCTCGGGATCTGTGCCTCGGCGGGCTACATGGTGGATGCGGTCGCCGGAAACCCGCTGGTCAATCGTCTTGGCCTTGTCGCGCCGTGGCTTCAGAACGCCGAGATCGTCGAAACCGTCTATGGCGGTGCCGCGGGCGTTGCATCGCTGATCGACGTGTCGCGTCAGGCCGAAGCGGCCGGAGGCCAGATCATCCCCGCTGCCGGCCCCGAAGGTGCCGAAGGTGTGCTGATGCCGATCGGCGGCTATTACTACGATGCAGATCGCGGCGCGATCCCCGAGTATGACGACAAGTGGAACAACGCGGGCTGGGAAGGCTGGCTGACCTATCACCCCGCCGACAACCCGCAGCGTCTGGATAAACCGCTGGCCGTTGTTCATTCGGAAAGCGCGGCCATCCCGCAGGGCGTCCGTTCCTTCCTTGGAGGCTTCACCGGCGACGCCACAATGCAGTGGCTGGAGGACGTGACCCAGTTCGACTTCTACGACAACCCCGAGGACGTTGAACGCGCTGCTGAAACCGTGGCCGACCATTTCCACGCGGCGCGCTGATCCTGATACAGGGGTCGGGAAATCCCGGCCCCTCCCCTTGTTACGGAGGCTTCCCATGACATCGCATTTCCTGACCCACCTCGCCGCCGCCTGCCTGATCGGCGGGGCGGCCCTTGCTGAACCGGCCCAGATCTCTGACCTCATCACCGACATTGCGGCAGGCGCGGACCGGCACGACTGGCGCCGCGTGCGGGCCGCCTTCGCGGATACAGTGACCACCGATTACACAAGCCTTTGGGGCGGCGAGCCGCAAACCCAACCGGCCGAAGAACTGATCGCAGCGTGGTCAGGCTTCCTGCCCGGGTTCGAGGCAACCCACCACATGGTCACCAATCACAGCGTGACGCCCTTGGACAAAAACACGGCCCGAGCAGAGGCCGATTTCACCGCGACCCACCGTATCGACGCGGCCCTGTGGGTGCTGGGTGGGCGGTACACCTATGAACTGACCAAAACCGAGGAAGGATGGAAGGTTCGGTCCCTGACAATGACCGCACTTTGGGAAACCGGTGATCGCGGACTGGTGGCGCTTGCCGCAGAACGCACGGCCAAAACACAGGATTGAAATCGCAGCAGCGATCCTGCGGATCATCCCGTCCTGAACGCCGCCGGGGTCGCACCGAACCTGCGCTTGAAGTGCTGCCCGAAGCGGCTGACATCCTCGTACCCCACGCGGTAGGCCACCTCGGCCACCGTCAGGGCCGTGGTCCTCAACAGGACTGCGGCCTTTTCCATCCGCGCCGCGATGACATATTGCAGGGGCGACTCACCCATCGCCTTGCGAAAGGCCTTGGAGAAATGGGTCGGGCTCATGGCGGCCAGTTCGGCCATTGCCGTCAACGACAGATCCTCGGCAAGCTGGTCGTGAATGTGATCCAGGACCCGGCGCAGGCGCCGGTCCGTGACTGTGCCGCTCCAAGACGGGGTTGGCCTGATCAGCTCGACGATCTGCGCGGCCAGAGCGCGCTGGATCGTTTCGCGGTAAAGCGTGCTGCCGCTGGCGGCCTCGCTGGCCGTCAGGCTGAGGTTGAGCAAAAGCGGATCAATGTCCCCAAGGATCGGGGAGAAATCCACCGTCCGCTCTATCCCGAACTCGGCTAGAATGGCATCGTCCAGTTGCACGGTGACGAACTCAAGCTCTTGATCATATTCACAGACCCCCTCGCTGCCCGGCGGCAGGATCCACCCCTGCCTGGCCCTTAACGGCACCGATGAGGCCAGCGTGCCTGCATGCGCAAAGCGATGCGCCGGCTGATCGTTCAGAAAGATCCCCACCGTCAACGAGGACAAGGCAAAGGGGCCGCCCCCTGCAGGCAAAACGGTCTTGTTCGTGGCGACATCGGGCATCTGGACAATCTGCGTGCGTTCACTTCCGTTTCAATGGCCCCTCCAAGGATTTGCAGGTTCAGGAAGACCGAACCTGCGCGCTTCCTCAGATAGGCACCGGTCCATGGAAACAGGGGTCGATGCACTGAAAGGGCGCAGCACCAATAGCTGAAAATCTGAATAGCTTCAAACTAATAGACATCACATTCGCGCGTCTTGAAAAGATCCGGCATTCTCATGTTGACTGCATAACGGGATTATTACATCATTATAGACAATAATGGAGAGGAACTCATGGCACCGCCCTTTGACATTACCCAACCGGACGATCGCCCCGAAACAAGGGTTCGGATCGCCGGGCTGAACATTGACCTTGTGGATCTTGGCTCGGGGCAACCGATCCTCTACCTGCATGGACTGGACGGTATCTTTCCTGACCATCCTTTTCTGCTGGGACTGTCGCAAAAGGCACGTGTGATTGCCCCGTGGCACCCCGGGTTCGGCCATAGCGAAGGGCCGGATGCGTTTCAGACCATCCATGACCTTGCCAACTTCTATGCCCATTTCCTGCGCGAACAGGACCTGAAAGACGTGACCGTGATCGGCGCGGGCTTTGGCGGCTGGATCGCTCTGGAACTGGCGGCCACGGGCTGCGAGCGGATCGGCGCCCTGGCCCTGATCGGGTCGGTCGGGATGAAATTCAGAGACCGGGAAACCCGTGAAATCGCGGATATCTACGGCACCCCCTTCGCGCAGTTCGAGGCGCTGGAATACGCCGACCCGGACAACAAGCTGAACAAGTATACCGAAATGTCCGACTGGCAGATGTGGGCGCTGGCCCGCTCGCGCGAGGCGGTCGCGCGCTATGGCTGGAAACCCTACATGCATGATCCGGCGCTGCGCCACTGGGCGGGTCTGATCGATGTGCCAACATTGGTGGTCTGGGGCGCAGAGGACGGTGTGACCCCACCCGACTATGGCCGCCAGATGGCCGGGGCGATCCCCGGCGCCGTTTTCGAAACCGTCGCCAAGGCCGGCCACCACCCGTGGCACGAACAGCCCGAGGACACGCTGCGGCTGCTGCGCGAATTCCTGGAAACCAGCGCCGCCGCGCGCCACGAGGCCGCCTGAGCGAGGAGCCCCCATGCAAACCTATTATTTCTCGGAACAACCCTACCCCGGCGCCTGGGAGCACCAGGATAACCACGACAGCCTGCGCGTGACCTTGCCGAACAAATATTGCGACCCGCAGATCGCCTCGGACCTGATCAACGCCCGGCTCGATGAGTGGGAGCTGTGCGATAAATACGGCATCAACATCCTTGTGAACGAGCACCACAGTTCGGCCACATGCCTGTCGCCGTCGAACACCATGACCCTGTCGATGCTGGCGCGACGCACCAAGAACGTACGCCTGCTGGGTCTGGGCTTTCCCATCGCCAACCGGACAGACCCGATCCGGCTGGCCGAGGAAATCGCCTATATCGACTGCGTGACCAAGGGGCGGCTGGACGTGGGCTTTACCAAGGCCGCGCCCTATGAACTGTCCCCCGCCAATTCGAACCCCGCACGTTTCATGGAGCGTTTCTGGGATGCGCATGACCTTATCATCAAGGCGCTGACCCATCACGAGGGACCGTTCAACTGGGAAAGCGATTTTCACCATTTCCGGCAGGTCAACATCTGGCCCCGGCCCTACCAACAGGAACGCCCGCCGATCTGGATTCCCGCAGGCTCGCTTGGCTCGGCCAAGGAAATCGGCGCGCGCGGCCATACCATGGCGATGTTCCTGTCCGGCCTGAACGCGCGCAAGCTGAAAGAGGCCTACTATCAGGGTGCAGCAGAGGCCGGGCTGCCCGAACCCGGCCCCGAGAAATTCGCCTACATGGGCATCATGGCCGTGGGCGAGACCCGCGAGGAAGGCTGGGCGCGCGCCGAAAAGATCATGGGCTACCTGCGCACCACCTCGATCGTGTCGGATGTCTTTATGAACCCGCCGGGCTACATGCCGCCCGCAGGCAACGTCATGTGGATGAAAAAGAACCAGACACGCGGCCGCGCGGGCGACCACTTCCCGGTTCAGAAACGCGACGGGACGGTCTTGCAGATCGGGTCGGGCCGCGACTGGACCGGGGAGGTGCCGATGGAGGACGTGATCGACGCCAATCTTGTCTTTGCCGGCAGCCCCGATGACGTTCACCACCAGATCACAGAGTTCGCCGAACAGATCGGCGGGCTGGGCACCTTCCTGATGATGGGCCACGGCGGCGAATTGTCGGGCGAAGAGGCGCAGGATTCGATCCGTCTGTTCGGCACCGAGGTCCTGCCCCGCTTGCAGAAATTCCAGCAGCCCAAATTCCAGATGGCCACCGCTGGATGACACCTCACTGAAGCCGACTGTCAGGGCGGGCGTGCCAAGCGCCCGCCCTTTTCTTTGAACGCAAGGACGGAAAATGAAAGCGAACTTCGACTACACCGGATGCAATGTCTTCATCGCGGGGGGCACCAGCGGCATCAACCTTGGCATCGCCAAAGCGTTTTCCGAAGCGGGCGCGCGGATCGGCGTGGCCTCGCGCCGGCAGGAAAAGGTCGATGCGGCGGTCGGGATGCTCTCGAACACGGCGGGCCCGGCGCTGGGCTATACCTTTGACGTGCGCGATGCTGCCGTCGTGGCCGAGGGAATTGACGCCTTTGCGGATGAGGTCGGTCAGATCGACGTGCTGGTTTCGGGCGCTGCGGGCAATTTTCCGGCATTGGCCCACGACATCAGCCCCAATGGTTTCAAGGCTGTGGTCGATATCGACCTGCTGGGCACATACCACGTGATGAAGGCCGCATATCCGCACATGAAGAAACCCGGCGGCAGCTTGATCAACATCTCTGCCCCGCAATCGGTGGTGGCCATGTCGCATCAGGTGCATGTCTGCGCCGCCAAGGCCGGCGTTGACATGGTGACACGTTGCCTTGCCATCGAATGGGCGCCAGAGGGGCTGCGGGTGAACGGCGTGATCCCCGGCCCGATCGACGGCACCGAAGGCATGGCACGGCTTGCGCCCACGCACGAGGCACGCAACCGCGTGACCGCCAGCGTGCCGATGCGGCGGTGGGGCGCACCAGAGGACGTGGCCCGCGCCTGCCTGTTCCTCGGCTCTGACGCGGCGGGGTTCGTCAACGGCACCGTGATGACCGCGGATGGCGGCTGGGCGTTGAACGGCGCGCCGCTTGACTTCGGGGGTGCCGCATGAGCCATGACACCCTGACCTATGCCGTCGAGGACGGCATCGCCACGCTGACCCTGTCGCGCCCGGACCGGTTGAATGCCTTCACCGTGCAGATGTGCCATGAGATTCAGGACTCACTGGAAATGGCCGATGCCGATGACGAAGTACGCGCGGTGATCGTGACGGGCGAAGGCCGCGCCTTTTGTGCCGGGATGGACCTGTCGGTGGGCGGCAATGTCTTTGGCCTTGACGAAAGCGTCGATCCCTACGGACCCGAAGCCGAGAAGATCCGCGACACTGGCGGGCAGGTCACGTTGCGTATTTTCCGCATGAAGAAACCGGTGATCGGCGCCATCAACGGCGTCGCCGTGGGCATTGGCGCAACCATGACGCTGGCCATGGATGCCCGGGTGCTGTCGGAACGGGCGCGGATCGGTTTTGTGTTTTCCAAGGTCGGAATCTCGATGGAGGCTTGTTCCAGCTGGTTCCTGCCGCGCCTCGTTGGCATGGAAACCGCTCTGGACTGGGCGCTGTCCGGCGAGATCATCGGCGCGGCCGAAGCCCACCGGGCAGGTTTTGCCCGGCATCTCGTCGCGCCTGAGGACCTTTTGCCCACTGCCCGCAAGCTGGCGCAGCGCTATGCACGGGGCACGGCACCGGTCTCGGTTGCGGTGAACCGGCAGTTGCTGTGGCGCATGGCCGGGGCAGCCCATCCGATGGAGGCGCACAAGATCGACAGCCGCACCATGTTCGAACTCAGCATGCGCGACGGCAAGGAAGGCGTGAGCGCCTTTGCCGAAAAACGCGCCCCCGCCTTCACCGGCAAGGTCAGCCGCGACATGCCGCGCGCTTTGGACTGGGAGGAAGAACCCGGGTTCGAATGACCCCGGGTCCGGCGGGATTCAGGCCACCAGCATCTCTGGATCAGCCCCGAACACAAGGTCGTCGCCCGTCTGGATGGGCGCGGCCTGCGCCACGGCCAGCGGCAAAAGCCGTTCGGCATGGAACCGCGCCAGCGTGATCTGAGCGTGCAGGAACGGGTCCTTTGCGCCGCTGTCGATCTCGGCCTGCGCCGCCACCGCCCCTTTGAGCAACAACCACGCGCCCACTGTGTCCGAGACCATGCGCAGAAAGGGTACGGCCCCAGCCGCCGCGCTGCGCGGGGCGCTGTCATGCTGGTCCCGCAACCATCCGGCCGTGGCGGTCACCGCCTCCACCGCCGCGCTCAGCGCGCGAAATGCCCCTTCCATTGCCCCGGCCCGGGGTTGCTCTGCCACGAAGCCCGCGATTTGCGCAACGACACCATCAAAGGCCGCGCCGCCCGCCAGCCGCAGCTTGCGGTTCGCCAGATCCCATGCCTGGATGCCATTGGTGCCTTCGTATATCGGCGTGATGCGCACATCGCGATAGATCTGGGCGATGCCGGTTTCCTCGACAAAGCCCATGCCGCCAAAAACCTGCATCGCGTCCGAGGCGACCTCGACCCCGATATCGGTGGCATATCCCTTGGCCAGCGGCGTCAGCACATCGGCCACGGCATCATCGCCCATGTCCAGCGCCTTGGCCGTGCGATAGCAGATGGCCCGCGCCGCCGCGATGCGCGCACGCATGGTCATCAACATCCGTCGCACATCGGCATGGTCGCGGATCGGTGCTCCGGCCTCCGCCCCAAGCGGCGTGCCCTGCACCCGCTCTGCGGCAAAGGCGGCGGCCATCTGAAAGGCGCGTTCAGCACAGCCCACCGCCTGCAACCCGACGTGCAACCGGGCCGAGTTCATCATGGTGAACATGCAGGCAAGGCCCTTGTGTTCTTCGCCGATCAGATAGCCCTTGGCACCGCCGGCTTCGCCAAAGATCATCGTGCATGTGGCCGAGGCATGCAGGCCCATCTTTTCCTCGATGGCCGCGCAGGTGACGTCATTTCGGGGCCCCAATTCGCCGTCATCCCCGACAAGGAACTTGGGCACGAGGAACAACGACAAACCGCGCGTGCCCGCAGGCGCATCCTCCAGCCGGGCCAGAACCAGATGAACGATGTTTTCTGCCAGATCATGTTCGCCACTGGTGATAAAGATCTTTTGCCCGCTGATCCGATAACTGCCGTCCCCTGCTCGAGTGGCCCGTGTGCGCAGGGCGCCAAGGTCCGACCCCGCCTGCGGTTCAGTCAGGTTCATCGTCCCGGTCCAGTCTCCCGCTGCCATGCGTGGCAAATAGAGGCGTTTCAGCGCTTCCGGCGCATGAACCTCCAGCGCCTCGATGGCACAGAGGTTCAGCATCGGCGTCTGAACAAAGGACAGGCCGGCGGCCGCCGTCATCTCTTGCACCGCCGAGAAAACCGTATGCGGCAACCCCAGTCCGCCAAATTCCGGCGGTGCGGTGATCCCGGTCAGGCCAAGCGCACGATACCCGTCCCACGCGGCTTTCATGCCGTCGGGCATTGTCACGCCATCCTCGGTTCTGCGCGCGCCGATCCTGTCCCACGCAAGGTTGTGCGGGGCCACTTCGCCCGCGATATACCGGCCCGCCTCTTCCAAAAGGGCCGAAACAAGCTCTGGATCCGCGTCGGGATACCTGCCCTGCAAATCGTCCATCCCGACAATCCGGGCCAAGACGTGATCCATGGAACGAAGGGGGGCCGCATATGGCTGCATCGGGATATCCTTTGAATGTGTGATGGCGGGTTTGACGGTGATCGCAAGGCGAGGTTGACACTCGCGAATTGATCTGTATTTTTGGATTAATACCATTATACAGACTAAAATCAAGCCGGAGACCCACGGATGCTAGACCTACTGCCAACGATCCGGCCCGGCGTCCGTCTTGGACCGGCCCGGCGTTTTCCGGTATCGCAGGCCCGCATCGACCAATTTGCGGACTGCACCGAAGACCATCAATGGATTCACGTCGACCCGTCGCGCGCCCGAAATGAAAGCCCAACGCGCGGCACGATTGCCCACGGCTATCTCACGCTGTCCTTCCTTGTCGCCGCGCACCAAGCTGCGGGAATTTTCCCGCAAGAGGCCGCGCAGGTCCTGAACTACGGGTTGGACAAGGTGCGCTTTCTCGCGCCCGTGCCCTCGGGCGCGGAACTGAGCTTTGACATCGAGGTCTTGGACATCGACGCAAAATCCACCGGCCTGCTGCTCAGGACGCGAAGCACGATCTGCCTTGCCGAAGACGGAACAACAGTCGCCGTGGCCGAGGCGCTGTTTCTTGTCCAAAGGAGTTGATCCATGAATGCCGCGCCCCCGGTTGACGACATGCGTCACGCCCCTACCCGAATAGAAAAGGCCAAACCGCTGCAACGGATCACCGGCACCGTGGTGCACGGGCTGAAAAACGGGCGCAAGTTCGGCTTTCCAACCGCGAACCTCGTGCTCCCCTCGGAGGCGGGTCTGGCGCATGGCATCTACGTTGCCCGGGTCGCCGTTCTGGAAGGGCCGGACATGGGTCTTTATGACGGCTGCGCTTCGATTGGCACACGCCCGACCATCGGGAGTTTTGCCGCGAATTTCGAGGTTCATCTTCTGGACTTCACAGGCGATCTCTACGGTCGCCGGCTCGCGGTCGACCTCGTGAAATTCCTGCGCACAGAGGTCAAATTCCAGAGCATCGACGCCCTGATCCGACAGATCGATGCGGATGTACTAAACGCCCGACGCGTCCTGCGGCGCATATCCGCAAACATAACTGACGCGACCCGCCCCCATCCAACGACACCGCCCCCCGGAACCGGGAAACCTGCACCGACAGGCGGCCCGCACCCCCTTTAGAAACTTGCATGGCCGCAGATCATCGTCCGAATTTACCGGAGCATCCCGGGCTTGGACGCATCCGTCAGATCCGCCGCCCCGAAAGACCCAAGATGGAGATCAAGATGCCCCTTTCCGTGCTGACCGTCCGAGACACGCTCGGCGTTACGTCCAACAAGTTCCTGATCGACGGGCAATGGGTCGATGCCGGTGGCACGCGCAGCCACCAGCACCGCAACCCGGCCACCAACGAGGTGATCGCCGAGATCCCCTTTGCCGAGCCAGACGAAGTCGACCGGGCCATAAAATCCGCACGCCGCGCCTTTGACGAAGGCCCATGGCCCAAGATGAAGGCCGCCGAGCGGACAAAGGTGCTGTTGCGGATCGCCGACCTGTTCGACAAACACGCCGATGAACTGACCCGGCTGCAAACCCTGGACAACGCGATCCCCTACGCGGTCAGCAACCGGGTCGGATTTACCGGCGAACTGGGCGGGCATATCTTCCGCCACCACGCGGGCTGGATCGACAAGATCACCGGCCACAGCTATCCGCAATTTACCGATAACGTTCCGATGCGAATGGTTTCGGTCCGCGAACCTGTCGGGGTGACGGTGGGCATCACGCCATGGAACGCGCCCTTGCTACAATTCCCCGAAAAGGTCGCCCCGGCGCTGGCGGCGGGCTGCACGATCCTCATCAAGTCGTCGGAATTCGCGCCCCACGCTTCGACCCGAATGGCCGAACTGGTGCAAGAGGCCGACCTGCCGCCGGGCGTTTTCCAGTACCTGACCGGCGACGGCGTGACGGGCGACGCCTTGGTGCGGCATCCGGGCGTGGACAAGATCAGCTTTACCGGCTCGCGCGCGGTGGGCGAACACATCCAGTCCGTCGCGGCACAGGGCATCAAACGGGTAACGCTGGAACTGGGCGGCAAAAGCCCGGCGCTGGTCTTTCCTGACGTGCCGGATCTGAAGGCCGCGGCGCATGGTGTCATGGGCATGATGAGCATGTTCCTGTCCGGGCAGGTTTGTTCCACCACCAGCCGCGCCATCGTGCATCGCGACATCTACGAGGAGTTCATTTCCCACGCGCAAGAGCAGGTGCAAACAGTGCGCTTTGGCGATCCTTTCGCGGACACGACCACCTCGGCCCCGATCATCAACCCGCGCCAGCTGGACAAGATTCAGGGGTTCGTCGATCAGGGCAAGACCGAGGGCCGCATGGTTTTTGGCGGCACCCGTCCCGGCGGAGATCTGGAACAGGGCAACTGGTACAACCCGACGCTTTTTGCCGATGTCGGATCGAACGCCACCATCGCGCAGGAAGAAATCTTTGGCCCAGTGCTGACCGTGATCCCATTCGAGACCGAAGAAGAAGCGATCCGCATCGCCAATGACTCGCAATACGGCCTGTCCGCGGGCATCTACACCGGCAGCAATGGCCGGGCATGGCGCGTGGGACAGGGTCTGCGCACAGGGACCGTGGGGGTGAACGGCTACTCCTTCCAGCCCAATTCGCCGTTCGGCGGGTTCAAGGCCTCGGGTCTGGGGCGCGAAGGCGGCTTTACCTCGATCGAGGCCTTTACCGAGCTGAAGACCATGATCTTCAACCTCAACGTCTAAGATCCACGCACGGCGGAAAAGCATGCGGGCGCTTCGGCGCCCGTTTCTTTTGCCGTTCCCTTCAACCGGGCACGAAAAAGCCGCCGGGCGGATGTACCCGGCGGCTTTCGCTTGGATCTCGGGGCGCTGTATCTCAGCCCGTCAACTCTTTGCCGAACAAGGCGCGGGCGATCACAAGGCGCTGGATCTCGTTCGTGCCCTCGTAGATCTCGGCAATCTTGGCATCGCGGTACATGGTCTCGACCAGATTGTGATGATCGTCATGCGACAGGCTGCGCATGAAACCATAGCCACCCATCGCCTGAATGGCATCGCGCGCCATGTCGACCGCCAGTTCGGTGGCATAGTATTTCGCCATGGCGGCTTCGGGTTCCGGGAACTCGGTGCCCTGATCCATGCGCAGCGCCGCCTTGAGGTACAGGCTGCGCGCGTTTTCCAGCGCGGTGGCGCGCTCGGCCATCTTGAACTGCCAATGCTGGTTGGCCCCCACCGGCTTGCCAAAGGCCTGCCGGGTCTTGAGATGCTGCATCGCCTCGTCGAAACAGGCCTGCGCCATGCCCGCGCCGGTCGCGGCAATGCCAATCCGGCCATAGGTCAAGGTTTGCAGCGCGATGCGCAGCCCCTCGCCCGGCTCCCCGATGCGGCGGGCTTCCGGCACCTCTACTTTGTCCAGGTAGATGTCGCCGGTCAACTGGCCGCGATTGCCCAGTTTTCGATCCGGCGCCCCGACCCGGACGCCCGGCGATTTCAGGTCGATCAACAGCTCGACCATGCCCTCGTCACTGTTGCACAGCATGGTGACGAAATCCGCCACCGGCGCATTGGTGATCCAGCGCTTGTGCCCGGTGACGACATAACCTGCACCCTTGCGCATTGCGGTGGTTTGCATCGCGCGCCGCGAGAGATCGGTACTCGCCTCGGGTTCTGTGGTGGCAAAAGCGCCGATCTTGGTGCCTTGGGTCACCGGCAGCAGAAATTCCTCGCGCAATTCGGGCGAGGCGCGTTCCATCGTGCGCCCGGCGAGGATGCAATGCACGTCATAGACTGCGGCAACAGAGTTGGAGACATATGCCAGTTCTTCAATTGCCGTCGCCGTGGCGGCCACAGGATGGGACAGGCCGCGGCCACCATTCTGTGCCGAAAAGGGGATCCGGAACAGCCCGGCCTCTCCCATCGCGTCAAAGACATCGCGGGGAAAACTCTCGACCGACTCGTCGGTCTCACCGATGGCGCGGGCGCGCGGGCGCAGCACGCGCTCGGCGAAATCGCGAACCTCGGCACGGATGGCCACCACTTCGGGCGGCGAAAGCATGTCGTGATACATCGTGTCCGCCATGCGGGGAACGGGGCTCTGTGTCATGTCTTTCATCGCCCTGCCCTCACAGCCGCTCAATGGCGAGCGCGATACCCTGCCCGCCGCCGATGCACATGGTAATCAGGCCATGGCGGCCCCCGGTGCGTTCCAGTTCGGCAAGGCATTTCAGGGTGATGATCGCCCCCGTCGCGCCAATCGGATGACCAAGGGCAATTGCGCCGCCATTGGGATTCACCCGCGCCGGATCAAATCCCAACGCCCTTGAGACCGCACAGGCCTGCGCGGCAAAGGCCTCGTTCGATTCCACCACGTCGAAATCCGCGACCGTCAGGCCGGTCTTTTGCATCAAGGTCTGAACGGCCGGGATCGGGCCGATGCCCATGACTTCGGGGCGCACGCCCGCGTGGGCATAGCCGACGATCCGTGCGCGCGGCGTCAATCCCGCCGCCTGCGCCGCCTCGGCCCGCGCCAGAACCAGCGCCGCCGCGCCATCGTTGATGCCGCTGGCGTTTCCCGCCGTCACCGTCCCGTCCTTGCGAAAGACCGGTCGCAGCTTGGCCAGCCCTTCGGCGGTCGCATCGGCCTTGATGTGTTCATCGCGCGAAACCTCGACCTCGCCCTTGCGGGTCTTCAGCGTCAGCGTCGCAATCTGTTCGTCGAAATGCCCGGCGGCCACGGCTGCCGCGGCGCGGCGCTGGCTTTCCAAGGCAAAGGAATCCTGTTCCTCGCGGGTGATGCCATTCTCGGCGGCCACGTTTTCAGCCGTGACGCCCATGTGACCGGTGCCAAAGGGATCGGTCAATGCGCCCACCATCATGTCGACAGCCTGCGTATCACCCATCTTCTGGCCCCAACGCGCAGATTGCAGCGCGTGCGGTCCGCGCGACATGACCTCGGCGCCACCGGCCACGGCGAAATCTGCATCGCCCAGCATCAGATGCTGCGCCGCTGAAACGATGGCCTGCGCACCGGACCCGCAAAGCCGGTTGACCGTCAGCGCGGGCACGCTGTCCGGCAGGCCCGCCTCGACGACGGCAACTCGGGCCAGATACATGTCTTTCGGTTCGGTATTGATCACATGGCCCATGACAACATGGCCCACCTGCGCCGGGTCCAGCCCCGCACGCGCCAAGGCCGCGCGCACGACATGCGCCCCCAGCCGTGTTGGCGTTTCACTGGCGAGCGCGCCGCCAAAGGTTCCGATCGGGGTCCGGGCACCGGACAGGATCACCACGTCAGTCATGGTTATAAGGTCTCCGTCATGGGTCGCAGGCGCGACAAGGCACAGCCCGGCCGCTCGGTCCGGCCGGGGCGTTTTAGCGAAAAGGGACGTCGGGTCAGATCTCAGGCAAAGGCCTGAAGACCGGTGATTGCACGGCCAAGGATCAGCGCATGCACGTCATGCGTTCCCTCGTAGGTGTTCACCGTTTCAAGGTTCGCGGCATGGCGGATCACGTGGAATTCCTCGGAGATGCCATTGCCGCCATGCATGTCGCGGGCCATGCGCGCGATCTCCAGCGCCTTGCCGCAATTGTTGCGCTTGATCAGGCTGATGGCCTCGGGGCCAAGCCGCCCTTCTTCCAGCAACCGCCCGGCCCGCAGCGAGGCGTTCAGGCCAAGCGCAATCTCGGTTTCCATATCCGCCAGTTTTTTCTGGAACAACTGCATCTGGGCAAGAGGCTTGCCGAATTGCTTGCGGTCCAGCCCATACTGCCGGGCGCGGTGCATACAATCCTCTGCCGCGCCCATCGCCCCCCATGAGATGCCATAGCGCGCGCGGTTCAGACAGCCGAACGGACCTTTCAGACCTTCGACATGCGGCATCAGGTTTTCTTCGGGGACAAAGACCTTGTCCATGACGATTTCGCCGGTGACAGAGGCGCGCAGGCTTTGCTTGCCGCCGATCTTGGGCGCGCTGAGGCCCGCCATCCCCTTGTCGAGGATAAAACCCCGGATGCGGTTGTCATGCGCCCGCGATCTGGCCCAGACCACAAAAACATCCGCGAAGGGCGAGTTCGAAATCCACATCTTGGATCCGGTCAGCTCATAGCCGCCATCGACCGGTTCGGCCCGGGTTTTCATACCGCCCGGATCAGAGCCGGCATCGGGTTCGGTCAGTCCGAAACAGCCGACATATTCGCCGCTGGCCAGTTTCGGCAGGTATTTCTGCCGCTGCTCCTCGGAACCGTAGGCATAGATCGGGTACATCACCAGCGAGCTTTGCACCGACATCATGGAACGATACCCGCTGTCGACCCGCTCGACCTCGCGGGCGACAAGGCCATAGGCGACGTAAGAGGCCTCTACCCCGCCATAGGCTTCGGGTGTGGTGCAGCCCAGAAGGCCCAGTTCGCCCATCTCGGAAAAGATTTCCCGGTCGGTGCGTTCCTCGGCATAGGCGCTCATGACGCGCGGCAGCAGCTTGTCCTGCGCATAGGCGCGCGCGGTGTCACGCACCATGCGCTCTTCGTCGGTCAGGTCCGCCTCCAGCAGCAGCGGGTCCTGCCAGTCGAAATGGCCAAGCTCGGGGCGGGATTTGGGCGCGAGATCGCGCGTCACGGATTGTCCGTCCATCGGAATGTCTCCAGCGGGTCAGGTTGAGGGAAAGGTGCCGGCATGGGCCGACAAAAAGGCCGAGGCCCGTGCCAGCGCCCGCGCCGCCTCGGGCGCGTCGGGGGCGTAGCGCTGCCAGACATGCGGCATGTGCGGCCAGTGTTCGGCAACAACCGGTGCGCCGGCCTGCATGGCCCGGCTGGCAAAGGCGATGCCGTCCGCCTTGACGTAATCGGCGCCGCCGCTTTGCACCAAGGTAGGTGGCAGGTGCGACAGGTCTTGCGCCAGCGGACAAAGGCGGGGATCGGTCCGGTCCCCTTCGCGGATCGCGTTTGCGATCATGGCGCGGGCGCGCCCGTGCGTGCGCATGTATTCCGAGGTGCCGGTATCAAATGCCAGCATCGGGGCCAGCAGCGCCAGCGCGCGGATGCGGGCGCGGTCCCGATGATGCAGCGCCAGAAACAGCGCCAGCGCCCCCCCAACCGAGTCGCCAGCCAAAAGCACCGGCCCCCGCGTGGCGGACAAAGCGGCGTCCACATCGTCAAATGCGGCTGGAAACGGATGTTCCGGCGCAAGCCGGTAATCGACGAAACACACCGGCAGGCCAAGCGGCGCGGCCAGTTGCAGGGCGATATGTCCGTGGCTGTCCACCGATCCGCCGACAAACCCGCCGCCGTGCAGGTAAAGCAGCACCGGCCCCTGCCCCGGACGTTCGCAGACGGCGGCCTCACCCAGCCTGCGCCGCATGAAAGCCTCCGCCGTGGCCCGCCCTTCCGAGCTTTTGGCCAGCGCGGCCCGCGCGCCGTCAACGTCAAAACTGTCGTCATCCACACCCCGCGCCGCTCGCGCCTTGGCGTAGGTTTCAGCCTGTGCGCGCAGGCTGGGCGACAGGCGGCCCATGTCGCTGGCGCTGAGGGACTGGTCAGCAGACACGTTCGACCCCTTCGGGCACGTCATTGCGCAGCCGCCAGGCCACCAGATCGGCAATCGAGATGACGACCAACCCGTGCCGCCGCGCAAAGAACACCAGTTCCGGCAGGCGCATCATCTCGCCATCGTCGCGCATGACCTCGGACAGCAGGCCAACGGGCTGACACCCGGCCAGACGGCAGAGATCGACGGTCGCCTCGGTGTGGCCGGTGCGGGTCAGCACGCCGCCTTCGCGGGCTCGCAGAGGCAGGATGTGCCCCGGACGGCTGAGCGCGTCGGGTTGGGTTGCCGGATCGGCCAAAAGCCGGATGGTGTGCGCCCGGTCAGCGCCCGAAACCCCCGTCGTCACCCCATGCGCCGCATCCACCGTCACCGTATAGGCCGTCTGACGCGGATCGGTGTTGGTATCGACCATGGGCGGCAGTTCTAGAGCGTCAGCCCGGTCCGCGCCCATCGCTGCGCAGACGATGCCGCTGGAATAACGAATGACGAACCCCAGCCAGTCTGCACCGGCATGTTCCGCCGCCATGATGAAATCGCCTTCGTTTTCGCGATCCGCATCATCGACCACGATGACCGGACGCCCTGCGCGGATCTCGTCCAGCGCCTCTTCGATCGGTGACAGACCCGGCTGGGACATCTCTTTCTCCTCCAATTCACAACTGTTCTAAAAAACAGGACTTGTTTAACATTGCAGACATGTATTAGCTTGTCAACAAGCCGCGATCCGGGGATCGCTGCCACATGATCCGGGAGGCAAGACGCCATGGCGACGATGCGCGCTGTATCAATCATCGAAGGACAGGACGGACCGACACTGGAAGTGATCTCGGCCCCGCGCCCCGAACCGGGAGAGGGCCAGATCCTGATCCAGGTGGTCGCAGCCGGGCTTAACCGTGCCGACCTGCGCCGCACACAGGCGCATTTCGCGGTCGATGGCCCGGTGATCGCCGGGCTGGAGGTGTCGGGCCGCGTCGCGGCACTGGGTCCCGGCGTCACCGGCTATGCCATTGGCGAACGGGTGGCTGCCATGGCGCCGGGGGGATACGCGGATTTCGCCATTGCCGACGAAGCCGCGACGCTGAAGGTGCCGCAAGGCGTCTCTTTCGACGCTGCGGCGGCTTTGGCGGTCTGGTATCAGACCGCGCATGACGCGCTGGTCAGTGCCGGAGGTTTCACACCGGGCGACACCGTGCTGATCACCGCCGCCAAATCAGGCGTCGGCCTTGCCACCGCCCAATGCGCCAAGGCGCTTGGCGCGGGTCGGGTCATCGGAACGGTGCGCAGCGAAGATCCCAGGCTGGCCGATGCGGGATTTGATGCGGTGCTGTCCGGCGAACCGGGCACTCTGGCCGATCAGGTCATGGCGCAGACCGAGGGCCACGGCGCAGATGTCACAATCGACATGGTTGGCGCGGGCCTTGTCCCGGCCCTGATGGATGCCGCGGCGCTTGGCGGGCGCATCGTTTCTGTCGGGCGCATGGGCGGGTTCAACGACACGGTGGATTTCGACAAGCTGGCGCTGCGCCGTCTTTCGCTGATCGGGGTCACCTTTCGCACCCGGACACGCGACCAGAAACGGGCGGTGCGAGACGCCATGCTGCGGGATCTGTCGCCGCATCTCAGCTCGGGCCGCATCGCGCCGGTCATCGACCGCGCCTTTCCCCTGCACAAAGCGCTCGCCGCGCAAGATTACATGCGTGCCAACCAGCATTTCGGAAAGGTCATCCTGACCACGGGTTCCGAGGAGTAACCGATGTTTCCCATAGATTTCGTGCGCCGCACCGCGCGCTACACGCCCGACGCCCCCGCCGCCAGCGACGGGCAGACCACGTGGACCTACCGCCAGATGCTGGCCGAAGTCGATGCCATGGCCGCCGCGCTGCAAACACTGGCCGGGACCAAGCGCCCCAAGGTCGCCGTCTGCGGCAACAACACGCTGGGCCATTTCGCAACCGTGCTGGCCGTTCACGCGGCAGGCGGCATCCTTGTGCCGATCAATGCCCGCAATTCGGCATCCGACGCGCAGGCCCAGATCGCGCGGGCGGAACCGGACATGATCTATACCGAACCCAAGACCGCCGGCCTGTTCGCCGGGGCCGATGTGCCAGTCATCGGCGGCGCGCCCGGTGTCGGAGATTATGATGCCTCGGAGCTGCGCCAGAGCTTTGCCGGGCAGACACCCCACTGGCCCGATGTGACGCTGGACGACACCAACGGGCTGAAATTCACCGGCGGCACTTCGGGTGTGCCCAAGGCGGTGGAACAGAGCTTTCGTTGTGTCAGCACTCTTGTCACCACGATGATGATGGAATTTGGCTTCGACGCCGGGGACCGGCATCTTTGCGTGGCACCGATCAGCCATGGCGCGGGCACCTTCATGATACCGATCCTCGCCACCGGCGGTGTCAACCGGCTGGTGCCGAACCCGGCCCCCGAGATCGTGCTGGACTTGCTGGAAACCGGCGAAGGCACCACCACCTTCATTCCGCCGACGCTGGTCTATGCCATCATGGATTCTGCGGGCGACCGCCGCCCCGCCTTCGCCGACCTGCGCCACCTGATTTACGGCGCGGCGGGAATGCCGCCGGAAAAGGTCCGCGAGGCGCGCGCGTTCTTCCGGGACAAGCTGGAGGTCGTCTATGGCCAGACCGAGATGCCAGTGGTCATGTCGATCATGACGGCGCGGGACCTCGCCGATGATCGCCGGTTGGCATCATCGGGCCGGATCACCCCCGGCATTCAGGTCGAGGTCATGGACCCACAGGGCCGAATCCTGCCGCCCGGCGAAACCGGCGAGATCGTCGGGCGCGGCCCGCTGATGATGAAAGGGTATTACGGCATGCCCGAGGAAACCGCCCGCACGGTGGTCGATGGCTGGCTGCATACGGGCGACGTGGGCTACCTCGACGATCAGGGGTTTCTCTATATCAAGGACCGCCTGCGCGACGTCATCATCACCGGCGGTTTTAACGTCTACCCGATCGAGGTCGAAGACGTGCTGTTTCAGCATCCCGCAATCCGCGAGGCGGTGGTCTTTGGCATCGACGACGAAAAATGGGGCGAACGGGTCGAGGCGGCGGTGGAACTGCATCCGGGGATGACCACGGATGAAAACGCCGTGATCGCCTACGTCAAAGAGCGGATCGGATCGGTCAAAGCCCCAAAGCGTGTGCACATCTCGGACGATCTGCCCCGCTCGCCCATCGGCAAGGTGCTGCGCAAGGACGCAAAGGCCTGGGCCATCGCGCTGGGAGAATTGGCATGACCGGTACATCTATCATCGGGATCCACATGCTGCGCACCGGCAAGCTGCTGGACCGGTCCGTCAAGGACATGGCCGAAGAGGCCGTTCGCGGCGCCCTGAAAGATGCCGGGATCGAGCCCCCCGAGGTGCAGGCGATCTGGTTCTCCAATACGCGACAGGCATTGATGGAAGGGCAAAACTCGATCCGTGGACAGGCGGCGCTGCGCGATCTCGGCTTTCACGGGGCCGGCATCAACAATGTCGAAAACGCCTGCGCCTCGTCTTCGACCGGGCTTTGGAACGCGGTCAACGCGATCCGCTCGGGCACCTGCGAGGTCGCGCTGGTCGTCGGATCGGAAAAGATGATCTATCCCGACGTGGACAAGGAAACGGTGTTCAAGACCTTCATGGGCGGCACCGACATCCACCGCATGGACGAGGCCCGCGCCTTTTTCCGCCAGTTGGCCGGCGAACTGGGCGACGGGGCAACCGCCGAGGGCGGCACGCATACCTTCTTTATGGATATGTACGCCGCGCTGGCCAAACACCACATGCGGACATTCGGCACGACGCAGGAACAGATCGGCGCGGCGGCGGCCAAGAACCACGCTCATTCCGTGATGAACCCGCTGGCGCAATATCAGCATGCGATGACGCTGGACGAGGTGCTGGCCGACCGGGCGATCACCTTTCCGCTGACCCGCGCCATGTGCGCGCCGATCAGCGACGGGGCCGCCGCGCTGGTCGTCGCCTCGGACGACTGGGTGCGCCGCCATGGCCGTGGCCGCGCCGTTGGGCTGCGGGGCATTGCCTTGCGCTCGGGACAGGCGCGCGACGTGGAAGACTATGACGGCCACATCGGCCGCCTGACCGCGCTGGACGCCTATGACGCCGCCGGGATCTCGGCCAGTGAGGTGAACGTGGTCGAATTGCATGACGCAACCTCTTTTGGCGAGATCATGCAGATCGAGAACCTTGGCATCGTGCCGCGCGGCCAAGGTGGCCCGGCAACGCTGGCCGGGGACACGGCGTTGGGCGGACGGGTGCCGGTGAACCCCTCGGGGGGGCTGGTGTCCAAAGGGCATCCGATTGCGGCGACGGGCATCATCCAGTTGCACGAACTGGTGACGCAGTTGCGTGGCGAGGCGGGGCCACGACAGATCGACGGTGCGCGGATTGCTGTGGCCGAGAACGGTGGCGGTTTCGTGGGCGTCGAGGATGCCGCCTGCGTGGTGACGGTGCTGGAAGCACCGCAAAAGGGTTAAGCCAGATGGACCGACTGAAGGGTATTCCCCCGAATATGGACGCGCGCCAGCAGGCGCTGCATGACACAATCGCCAGCGGCCCGCGCGGCCGCGTGGCCGGACCGTTGGCGCTGTGGTTGAACAGCCCCGATCTGGCCGAACGCGCACAGGCATTGGGTGAGCATCTGCGCTTCAACAACGTGTTTCCAAAGCACCTGAGCGAAATGGTGATCCTGATGGTCGCCGCCCATCATCGCTGCGAGTTCGAATGGTTCGTTCACGCCCCCATCGCCGCGCGCGAGGGGTTGGCACCGCAAATTATTGACGCCCTGCGCCAAGGCCGACCGCCCGAGGATCTGCAAGGCCCGGCGGCCATCCTGCACGACACGGTGCGCGGCCTGCTCGACAAGAACCGGCTAAGCGACGCGCAATACACTGACTTCATGTCAGAATTTGGCGCAAAGGCCCTTGTCGAGCTGACCGCCCTGATCGGCTATTACCAGATCGGCGCGCATCTTCTGAACGCGGTTGAACATGAAACGACCGATGGAAGCACGGTCTTTGACAGAAACGCGTTGACATAAATCGAATCGTCTAAATAATAGAAGTCATCCCACATAACAGCAGGATGGAGGAGATCATGCTGACCAAGTTTCTCACCGCGGGCGCCTTTGCCTTGATGATGACATCCACGGCCTCCGCAGAAACCACCCTGCGCTTTGGCACATGGGTGCCCGAAACCACCCACCCCACGCCGGGGTTCAAGGCCTGGATGGAGTCGCTACAAGATGCCTCGGGCGGCGAAATCAAGGTGGATCTCTATCCCTCGGGCCAGCTGGGCAACCCGCGCGACCATTACAACATGGCGCGCGACGGCATCGCCGACCTGACATGGGCAGTGCCCGCCTTCGAACCCGGTCGTTTTCCGATCTTCGCGGCGATGGAAATGCCCTTCATGACCACCGATGCCGCCAAGGCTTCGGGCGTATTCCACGAATGGTATGCGCAATATGCCGACGAAGAGATGTCAGAGACCAAGTTCTGCTTTGTCACAATGGCACCGAACGGCAAACTGTCTTTCAAAGACCGCGAAGTGGTGCACTACGCCGAGATCGCCGGCTTGCGAATGCGTCCGGCGGGCACGCTGGTCACCAAGTATTTCACCGATGCTGGTGCTGTACCCGTGGCCATCCCGGCCCCGGAGGCGCAACAGGCCTTTGACCGGGGTATGCTGGACGGTATCGCCTTTCCTACCCGTACCCTGATCCCCTTTGGCATGGATCGCTCGGTCTTTTACCATCAGCAGATGATCTTTTACGCGGTGCCCGCCGCCGTGGTGTTCAACAAGCGCAGCTATGACCGGCTGTCCGAACAGGGCCGCGCCGCCGTTGATGCCCATTGCACCCCGGAATGGTCCGAGCGGATCAACGGCATGTGGTCGGACTGGGAGGCAGAGGCCAACCAGATCCTCGCCGAGAGCGATGACCGCCACGTCTTTTTCGACATACCCGCCGAGGCGCAGGCCGAATGGATCGCCGCCAGCCTGCCGATCCGCGACGCTTGGATGGCCGACGTGGCCGATGATCTGGACGACCCGCAGGCCGCGCTGGACCAGTTGCTGGATGCGCTGGCACAGGCCGGTGTGGCTTACTGATCCAGACAGGGAAACCGGCGGGCGGCTTTCATGACCGCCCGCCGAACAACAAAGGAGGCCCCCGTGCAGCGCTTGCAGGACATCTCGGAAACCATTGGCGCCGTCGCGCTGTTCATCGTGATGGCGGTCATCTTCTGCTCCGTCATCGCGCGGCAAGTTTTCGGCTTTATCATTCCTGACGCTTTCGACCTGTCGCGAATGTTCCTTGGCGTTCTGGTCACATGGGGCATTGCGGGCGCGGTGGCGTGGCGGTCGTTGATCACGGCGGATTTCCTGTATCAGGCGCTGGGCCAGACCGGGCGCCGCATTCTGGACCTTGCCGGATCGGCCTGCACGCTGGTGATCCTTGCCTTGCTAAGCTGGCGGATGGTCCTGACCGTGATCGACGCGCAGGGCAATGGCATCCGCACGCAGGACACCGGCATCCCGCTTTGGTATTTCTACGCCGCCTGCGCGCTGGCGCTGTTGGTCGCGGCGGGCTTTGCCCTGCGCAACACATGGCTGGCGCTGGTCGGGGAGCCCAAGGCATGAGCGGCGAACTCATTGCCCTGCTGGCCTTTGGCGCGCTCTTTGGCCTGATGATCCTGCGGGTGCCGATCGGCATCGCGATGATCATGGTGGGTTTTGGCGGCTTCGGCACGATGATCGCCTTTGACCCGGCGCTGAACATCCTTGGTCAAGCGCCGATCCGCACCGCGACGGACGAGGTGTTTGGCGTTATCCCCCTGTTTATCCTGATGGGCACCTTTGCCACCAATTCCGGCCTCAGCCAGGAATTGTACAAGGCCTCGCACGCCTGGGTCGGGCATCGGCGCGGCGGTCTGGCCCTTGCCACGATCTTTGCCTCCGGCGGTTTCGCGGCGATCTGCGGGTCTTCGGTGGCCTCTGCCGCAACGCTGGGCAAGGTCGCCCTGCCCGAGATGCTGCGTTATGGCTATCGGCCTTCTTTCGCCTCGGGCACGATCGCCTCGGGCGGGACGCTGGGCATCCTGATCCCGCCGTCCATCGTGCTTGCGGTCTATGGCATCCTGACCGAACAGGACATTGCCCGGCTGTTCATCGCCGGCCTGGTGCCGGGCCTGCTGGCCATTGCGCTATATGCCGGGGTGATCGCCGTCCTGACCCGACTGAAACCCGAAGTAGCCCCGGCCTCTGGCCAGTTCGACCTGCGTGAGGCGATCCGGTCTCTGGCCGGGATCTGGGCGGTGGTTCTGCTGTTCGTCTTTGTGATCGGCGGCATCTATGTCGGGTTCTTCACCCCGACCGAGGCCGCGGCCATGGGCGCGGGCGGCACGCTGATCATCGGCATCCTGCGCGGTCGGCTGACGCTCTCCAGCACGCTCGCCTCGCTGAAGGAAGCGACCCGCCTGACCGGCGCGATTTTTATCATTGCCATCGGCGCGGTGATTTTCGGCTATTTCCTGACCGTGACCCGCGCGCCGCAGAATTTTGCCAACTATGTCGGAGACCTGCCGTGGAGTCCGGGCACCGTGCTGCTCATCATCATCCTCGGCTATGTCGTCCTTGGCATGTTCCTCGACAGCCTTGCCATCATCCTGCTGACCGTGCCGATCATGCTGCCGGTGATCCGTGAACTGGGATACGACCCGATCTGGTTCGGCATCCTGCTGGTCATGGTGGTCGAGATCGGCCTGATCTCTCCGCCCTACGGCATGAACGTCTTTGTGCTGAAAAGCGTCGCCCCCGACCTGCGGCTGGGCGAGATCTATGCCGGCGTGACCCCCTTCATCGCGGTCGACATGATCCGCGTCATCCTGATCGTGCTGTTCCCGATCATTGTCCTGTATCTTCCCAATTCGATGTAACGGAGCCCGCCCGTGACCGACACTTCCCCTTCCCCGCGCCTCACCCTGCCCGGTCTTGGCCTTGGCTGCATGGCCCTGACGGAATTTTATGGCAAGGACAGCGCCCATGCCGACCCGGACGCGGTGATCGGCCGCGCGCTGGATCTGGGTATCACGCTGATTGATACCGCCGATGCCTATGGCCCGTTCCGCAACGAGGAGGCTGTGGGCCGGGCGTTGAAAGGCAAGCGTGACAAGGCCATTCTTGCCACCAAGTTCGGCGTCGACCGCGAAGCAGGCAATGCAGCTGGTCTGACGGGCGGATTGAACGGCCGGCCCGAGTTCGTCAAGCGCGCTTGCGAGGCCTCGTTGAAACGGTTGCAGACGGATGTGATCGATCTCTACTTCATGCACCGGCTGGACCCGACCACACCGATCGAGGAAACCACCGGCGCGCTGGCCGAACTGGTGCAAGAAGGCAAGGTCCGCCACATCGGCTTTTGCGAGATCAGCGCCGCCACCCTGCGCCGCGCCCACGCGGTGCACCCGGTCTCGGCCCTGCAATCGGAATATTCGCTCTGGCACCGCGATCCGGAAATGCATTTCGAGGCGCTGAACGAACTGGGCGTTTCCTTCGTCAACTACAGCCCGCTGGGGCGTGGTTTCCTGTCGGGGCAGATCCGATCCATCGACGATCTTGCCGAAGATGACTGGCGACGGCATTCCCCACGTTTCCAAGGCGAGAATTTTGCCCGCAACCTTGCCATCGTGGACGCGGTGCAAAAGGTGGCGCAGGCCAAGGGATGCACCTTGGCGCAGCTGGCGCTGGCATGGTGCCGCGCCGCCCCCGCATCCGTCACACCGCTGAACGGGGCCACCACCATTGCACAACTCGAAGAAAATGCCGCCGTGCTGGACCTTCACCTGACGGCGCAGGACCTTGCCGCCATCGAACGCGCCGCCCCCGCCGAGGCCTTTGGCGGGCAAAGCTGGCCCGAGGGCAGCGTCGGCGCGCGGGTCGATGCCTGACACGCCGGGCGCTGTCTGGCATCCGCTGCGCGGCGCGGGCTTTGCGCGGCTCTATATCGTTTATGTCCTGTGCTTTCTGGGCTCGGCCATTTTCGAGGCCAGCGCCGCATGGACTCTGGCCGCAAATGGCGCGCCCGAAGCGCTGGTGGCGCTGACCTCCACCGCCGCGACCCTGCCCGTGGTCCTGATGATCCTGCCCTTTGGCGCGCTGGCCGATACCGGCGGACGCCTTGGCCAGTTGCGCGTGGCGCAGATGCTGAGCGTTCTGGTCGCCTGTGCGGTTGTAGTCATGGTCTGGCTGGGGGCCACGACACCGGTCTGGCTGCTGGGCGCGGTGGCGCTGGGGGGACTGTCGGTGGCGATGCGGCTGCCGGCGCTGACCTCGCTGGTTCCCGAAACGCTGGACCCCGCGCATCTGCCCGACGGAATGACCTTGCTGGGCATCGCCACTTCGGTCAGCCGCTTTCTGGGGCCCGCTCTGGCAACCGTGGCGATCTGGGCGTTGGGGACACCCGGCCCCTACCTTTTGACAGCCCTGTTCAGCCTTGGGGCGCTGATCCTGCTGCGCGACCTGCCGCAAGGCCGTCCGGACACCGTCCTGCCCGCCGAGCGGATGCTGGGTGCGATCCGCGTCTCTGTCCAGTTTGCCACCCAAAGCCCCGAGCTGCGCCGGGTGCTGATCCGGGGCGGTTTTTTCTTTTTCTTCGGCGCGGCGGCGCAGGCCTTGGCCCCTTTGGCGGCGACGCGTTCTTTGGGTGGCGGGGCCAACAGCTTTATGGCGATGATCGGCGCGGCGGGCGTTGGCGCAATTCTCGCCGGGGCGTCCCTGCCCCGTCTGCGCAGTCGTCTGCGCCGGACGCAGGTGGCGCGGCTTGCGGCGCTGTTCATGGCGACCGGGGCGCTTTGTGTCAGCCTTGCGCCGTCGATTCCATTGGCCCTTGGAGGGGCCATCCTGCACGGGATGGGCTGGCTGGCGGGTCTGGCGACCTTTACCAGCCTCGCCCAGCAATCGCTGCCGGAATGGATTCGCGCGCGTGGCATGGCGCTGGCCCATGCGGCCCTGATCAGCGGTGTGGCCATCGGTGCCGCCGTCTGGGGGCAGATCGCAAGCTTGATCGGGCTGACGCCGACGCTCTGGCTGGCGGCGCTTGGCGGCTTGGCAATGGCGTCGGTGCGCCCATGGCTGACCCTGCTGGCCCCCGCGCAGCCCGAGATCACCCCGAACCGTTATTGGAGCGAACCTGCTCTGGCGATCCCCGTCACCCATGACAGCGGCCCTGCCGTGCTGCTGATCGAATACACGATCCGCGACGGGGCCGAAGCCGCGTTCCTGAACATACTGCGCCAAAGCCGCCGCCTGCGCCTACGGACCGGCGCGTTGTCGTGGTCCTTGTTCCGCGACCTCGAAGACAGTCACCGGTTCACCGAACAGGTCATCTATGAAAGCTGGGGCGACCGACAGCGGCAGGCCCTGCGCACGACCGAAGCCGATGCACTGCTGCGCGAACGAAAGATGGAACTGCTGGTCGAAGGCCACCCGCCGCGCGTGGCGCATTGGGTGGCCGTGCGGCTGTAACCTCTCAGGCCGCCTTGCCCAGCACGAGGTCCGAAGCTTTTTCACCGATCATGATCGCCGCCGCGTTGGTATTGCCGCCCACCAGCGTCGGCATGATCGAGGCATCGGCCACGCGCAGCCCCGCAACCCCGCGCACCCGCAATTGCGGATCCACCACGGCCTGAGGGTCGACGCCCATCTTGCAGGTGCCGACCTGATGGTGACAGGTGGCCAGTGTCTCACGCACATAGGCGTCGATTTCGTCGTCGCTTTGCACCGCATCGCCGGGCCTCAGTTCGGCGGCGACATAGCGCGACAGCGCGGGCTGCCCCGCGATCCGGCGGCCATCGCGCAGGACATCGCGGAAGAACAGCCTGTCCGCCTCGGCCGAAAGATAGCGCGCTTCGATCCGCGGCGCGGCATCGGGGTCCGAGGAAGCCAGCGAAATCCGCCCCCTGCTTTGCGGTCGCAACAGGCAGGGAGCAAGTGTGAAGCCATCGCGGTCGAAAGGATCGCCAGAGGCTTTCCAGCTGGGCCAACGGGCGCGGCGCATCCCCAGCGCGATGCCAAAATGCCATTGCGTGTCCGGCACCTCCAGTCCGGGACGCGACCGGGTAAAGGCCCCGCCCTGCACCGGGAAATGCGCAAAGGGACCGCTGCGCAGAAACAACGCCTGGGCAAAGCGCAACGCGGCCCGATCCATGCGTATCAACTGATGCATGGTCAGCGGTGCGTTGCAGGCAAACATCAGCGGCGATTGCACGTGGTCCTGCAAATTGCCACCCACGCCCGGCAGATCCGTCTGCACCGATATCCCCTGCGCCGACAGGGCGGCACCCCCACCGATACCAGACAGCATCAGCACATGCGGAGACCCGACAACCCCCGCCGAAAGGATCACCTCGCGCGCGGCGGCGAAACGCGTCGGTCTGCCACGCACCCGCGCCTCGACGGCCACGGCACGCCCGTCGTGGATCACAACCCGGGTCACATGGGCATGTTTGACCACCCGCAGGTTTGGCCGCCCTTTGGCAGGCCGCAGAAAGGCCACCGCGCTGCTTTGCCGCCGCCCGTTCCAGGTGGTGAAATCGAAACGCCCAAAGCCCTCTTGTTGCGCGCCGTTAAAATCATCGGTCGCCGGATACCCTGCCTGCCCTCCGGCCTGCACGAAGGCATCAAACAGCGGGTTCTCCATCGCAGCGCGGGTGATGCGCAACTCTCCATCCCGCCCATGCGCGGGATCGTTGCGGTCTGCATGTCCTTCGGAGCGGCGAAAGTAGGGCAGCAGCTCGTCATGTGACCAGCCACTATTGCCCAGCTGCGCCCAGTGGTCGAAATCCGACCGGTGGCCGCGAATATAGACCTGCCCGTTGATCGAAGAACACCCCCCCAACACCTTGCCACGCGGCCAGAAAATGCGTCGGTCGCCCAGCGCCGGTTCCGGCTCGGTATGAAAGTTCCAGCCAAAGGCTCCGCGGCGAATCAGATCGCCGCTGGCAATTGGAACATGGATCATCATGGACCGGTCCGCATCACCCGCCTCAAGCAGCGTCACGGTGTTTTTCGGGTTTTCCGACAGTCGGTTGGCCAGCACGCAGCCAGCCGAGCCCGCGCCCACGATCACGTAGTCCGTCATTTTTCATCCCTGTTCTCACTCTCTGGAAAGCAGTCTTAACATCCGGCTTGATTTTTGCAATATTTGGGATTACTCCCATAAATCAGAACAAACGGAGGCATCGCATGACCAGCAGCGTGCTACAGCAAAAAGCAAGATGGAACGTGGGCGACGGGCGTCTGTTCATCGACGGATCATGGCAGTCGGGCGAAGGCCCGACGTTCGATCAGGTGCATCCTTCGACGAATGAAATCGTGGCCGCGATGCCCGAGGCCGGTCAGCGCGGCGTCGACAAGGCCGTGGCCGCCGCACGCCGCGCCTTTGATGACGGCCCATGGCCGCAGATGGGTGCGCGCGAACGCAAACGTATCCTGCAAAGGCTGGTGGACCGCATCCTTGATGCATCCGAGGAATTGGGACACCTTCAAACGCTGGACAACGGCATCCCGATCAACTTCAGCCTGAATACGCGGGTTTCGGCGGTCACGGCCTCGGATATTTTCGACCACTACGCCGGCTGGATCGACAAGATCACGGGCGAGACCTTTCCCCAGTACACGGACAGCCAGAACCTGCATTTCATGACCTACCGTGAACCGGTGGGCGTGGTGGGCGCGATCATCCCATGGAACGCGCCGATCATGATGTTCGCACTCAAGGTTGCGCCGGCGCTGGCCACCGGTTGCACCATCGTGCTGAAACCCTCGGAGCTGGCAAACCTCGCGGCGCTGAAACTGGCCGAGATCATCGCCGAAAGCGACCTGCCGCAGGGCGTCTTCAACCTTGTGACCGGCGGCGCCGAGACCGGCGCCGCCCTGTCCGATCATCCGGGCGTGGACAAGGTGACCTTTACCGGCAGCCCGGTTGTCGGGGAAAAGATCCTGTCGACCGCCGGGCGCAACATGAAGCGCGTGACGCTGGAACTGGGCGGGAAATCCGCCGCGCTGATCTTTCCCGATGCGCGTGGCGTCGAGGTAGCCGCCAAGACAACCATGGCGCTGTCCTCGACCTTTCTGTCCGGTCAGGTCTGTTCCACGCCGACGCGGGCGGTGGTGCACCGTGCCATCCTCGACGAGTTTCTGGAACACGCACGGGCACAGGTCGCCACGGTCAAATTCGGCGATCCTTTCGATCTGACGACAACCTCTGCGCCGATCATCTCGAAACGGCAGGTCGACAAGATCATGACCTATGTCGACATCGGCCGGGAACAGGGGGCCGAACTGGTCTTTGGCGGCGATCGCCCGGGCGGGGATCTTGCCAATGGCAACTGGATCAACCCGACGCTGTTCACCAATGTCGCCAACGACATGCGCATCGCGCAGGAAGAGATCTTTGGCCCGGTGCTGTCGGTCATTCCCTTCGAGACCGAAGAAGAGGCCGTCCGCATCGCCAACAGCAGCGACTATGGCCTGTCAGGCGGGGTCTGGACCTCGGATCTGACACGGGCCTTCCGCGTTGGCCGTGCCATGCGCACCGGCACCGTCGGCATCAATGGCTATTCGGTCATGCCCAACTCGCCCGCCGGGGGGATCAAGCGTTCGGGCATCGGACGCGAAGGCGGCAAGGCGACGATCGAAGCCTTTACCGAACTCAAGACGCTGATCCTGAACATGGACGGCTGACCCCGCGGGGGAGTCATCCCCCGCCCCACGCAGGACCTGTTTTCTTAGGGAGGAGACCCATGAAACACCCCATCATCGCAGCAACAGCCACCGCCCTCGGCGTCACGGCCGCAACGGCCACGCTTGCGGAAACCACGTTGGCCTACGGGTCATGGGCCCCCTCCAGCGATCCGGCCTCGAAGGCGTTCGACACCTTCTCAGAGGCGGTTGCGGACACCGCTGCGGTCCGTTTCGACACTTTCTACGATGGTTCGGTCGTGGGGATGCGCACGGTCCTTGGCGGGATCGAGGACGGTCTGGTCGATGTTGGCTATGTCGCCGGAGCGATCTACCAGGCGGAGATGCCCATCGACTCGATGCTGACACAGTTTTCCGTGGTCGAGGCAAACCCGTTGTCAATCTCGGCGGCGGTGACGGATTTCATCCTGAACGACTGCGATGACTGCCGGGCCGAGGCGCAAGGCCACGGTGTCCTGCCGCTTGCCTACGCGGGAACCCCGCATTTCTACCTGATGTGCAAGGACCCGATCGCCAGCTTCGACGACCTCAAGGGCGAGTCGATCCGGGCGGCCTCGGCCAACCTGCGGTTCGTCAACTTCATCGGCGCGACGCCCGTGAACACGCCCACCACCGAGGTCATGGAAGCCATCCAGCGCGGTCAGGTGGAATGCGCCGTCGGCTCGATCTTCTGGTTGCAGGCGTACAGCCTTTGGGATTCCGTCGGCTATGTGCTGGATCTGCCGATGGGCCAGTACAACAACGGACTGGTCTTTGGCGTGAATGAAGAGATCTGGAACGACGACCTCGACGACGACGCGCGCGCCGCGATCCTCGGCAACCTGCCAACGCTGGTCACGCAGGCCGCCGCCAATGGCATCGTCGCGGCCGACGCGATCCGCGCGGAATCCATCGAGCGCGGGGTCGTGTGGGGCGAACCCACCGACGAGATGCGCGCCACAATGGCCGAATGGTTCGCCTCGGAACGCGCCTCGGTGCAGAAATGGGGCGAGGACCACGGCGTCACAAATGCCGCGACGATCCTCGACGGATTTGTCGCCAAGGTCGCGCATTGGAATGCCCGAGTAGGCGAGCTGAACGGGGACGCCGATGCCGTCCGCGCCGAGCTTGCCGAAACGGTGTACGCGGGCCGCTGAGGCCCAGAGGACGCCGACCGTCATCCTCCCGCGGTCGGCGTCCCCAATGCCGGATTTCCCATGTCACACCTATCGAACCTTCTCACCGGTATCAGCCGCCTGCTTTTGGGCATCGCGGCCCTGGCCGCAGGCCTGATGATGCTGCATGTCACCGCCGATGTGGCCTCCAAGCTGTTCCTCCTCCAGCCGATCATCGGAACGCTGGAAACGGTCAGCCTGTTCTACATGGTCACGCTGGTCTTTCTGCCCTTGGCCGTTGTGCAGCGTGACCGGCAACAGGTCTTTATCGAACTCTTCACCCAGAACCTGCCTGCGCGGGGCAAGGCCGCGCTGGATGCCTTTGCCTTGCTGTTGACGCTGATCTTTTGCGCGCTGCTCACCTGGAAAGGTTTCGGGACCGCGCTGGAAAAGACACTGGTGCGCGAGCTTTCCACGAATATCGAGTTCCAGGTGCAGGTCTGGCCGGGCCGTTGGCTGCCGGTGCTTGGCTACGGGGCGACCTGCCTGTGGTGCCTGCTGCAACTGATCCAAGACATCCCCACCATCCTGTTCGGAGCCTCCGATGAGCAATCTTGAAATCGGTTTCTATGGCATCGGCCTGATGATGGTGCTGCTGGCGATCCGGGTGCCGATTGCCGTGTCTTTGGGCACGGTTTCGCTGGGCGGGCTGTACCTGATCCGGGGGGAACGCGCAGCGCTAGGCACCTTGGGCGACGCCCCCTACGATTTTGCAGCCACCTGGGCGCTGTCCGCCGTTCCCATGTTCCTGCTGATGGGCACTTTCGCACAGCGGTCCGGCATGGCGGCACGGCTGTTCACCGCCGCCCGCGTTCTGATCGGGCACCTTCCCGGTGGGCTGGCGATTTCGACCAATTTCGCCGCCGCGGGCTTTGCCGCCGTGTCCGGCTCGACCCTGGCTACCACGGCCGCCATGTCGCGGCTGGCGGTGCCGGAGATGCTCAAACACAACTATGACAAGGCACTGGCCACCAGCGTCGTGGCCGCCGCAGGCACGCTGGGCGCGCTGATCCCGCCCTCGGTCGCCTTCGTGATCTATGGTTGGTATTCCTCGCAATCCATCAGCAAGCTGCTGTTGGCGGGCATCGTGCCGGGCGTCCTGACGGCGCTTGTCTACTGCCTGATGATCTACCTGCGGGTCAAACGCACGCCCGCCTTGGCGCCCATGCCCGAAACCCGCCCCGGCTGGGACGAAAAATGGCAGGCGATCCGCGCGGTCTGGCCTTTGCCCGTCATCGTGTTCGGCGTTGTCCTTGGCATCTACACCGGCACCACCACCCCGACCGAGGCCGGCGCCGCCGCCGCGTTCCTGACCTTGATTGTGGCCATTGCCAACGGCGAGATGAACTGGAGCCGTTTCATCGGCAGCCTGTCGGACGCCGCACGCACCACGGCGCTGTTGTTCTTCGTCATCATCGGCACGGTGCTGTTCACCCATTTCCTGACCCTTTCGGGTGTGCCGCGCTTTATCGCGCGTGCCATTCAGGACAACGCGGTCGACCCTTTCATCGTCATGCTGATGATCTGCGCGCTGTTCCTTGTGCTTGGCATGTTCCTCGAAGGTCTGGGCGTGATGCTGGTCTCGCTGCCGATCCTGCTGCCAATCGCGGAAAGCGTCGGTTACGACCTGATCTGGTTCGGCGTGATCGTGGTGAAATTCGTCGAGATCGGCCTGCTGACACCACCGGTCGGCATGAATGCCTTTGTGGTCAAAGGCGTGGTTGGCGACGAGGTCACGCTAGGCCAGATCTTTCGCGGTCTCACATGGTTCCTTGCGGCCGAGGTGCTGATCATGGCGATCCTGATCGGCTTTCCGCGACTGTCGCTGTTCCTGCCCTCGCTGCTGAACTGAATTGCCCCCCGCGCGGTGATCCGCGCGGGGTTTGCCTGCGACACGCCGTTTAAATCAAGAAACCAAACCCGAAATACGGTGTACTTGCCCGGACAGACAGGTAACGTGGGCACAGGGAATTCGACACAACGGGCAAGGTATGGTCGCACCACGGCAAGAGCTTGAAAGCAAAGGCATCAACAAGGCAACACAGCGCGTTCTGATGGTGCTGGAAAGCTTCGTCGGCCAGACCGAACCACTGGGCGCTTCGGAACTCAGCCGCCGTCTGGACATGAGCCGGAACATGGTGCACCGCGCGCTGGTCACGCTGGCCGAGGAAGGGTTGCTGCACAAGCACGGCGACACCGGCCGCTATCACCTCAGCTACAATCTGGCCCGCCTTCAGAACACCGAAGTGCCCGCGCCGGATTTCCGCACCATTGCCCGCCCCTTCCTTGAAGAACTGAAGGAACTGACCGGCGAAACGGTCATCCTGTCCATTCGGTCCGGCGACGTGCAGGTGGTGCTGGACGGGATCGAAGGCGACGGTTCTGTCGCCCTGCGGGTCAAGCTGGGTCGCGCGCTACCTCTGCATGTCTCGGTCGCCTCGCGCGCCATTCTGGCCGCCATGAGCGACGAAGATGTCGAGGACTACCTGTCGCGCAATGCGCCTTTGCGCGCCTATACCGACAAGACGCTGACCCGCCCCGCCGCCATCCGCAAGGAAGTGGCACAGGTGCGCGAGGTTGGGCATGCGATCTCTTTCGGTGACTTCAACCAAAGCACCGCCGCGATCGGTTTCGCCCTGCCCGACGTCTATGGCAAGCCGCACGGCGCGGTTGTGGTTGGCGGGCCCGTCGAACGGCTGCCCCGCGACTGGGAAGACAGTCTGCTGCCCGGGATGCGGGACATCGTCGACCGCCTGCGCACCATTGCCGCCCTTTACGAGGCACTCTGACATGGCCCAAAGCGACAGCACCAAGACAAATTCATCGACCCGCCACGTGATCGAGGCAATGCGCCTGATCGCGCAAAGCCCCCACCCCCTTGGCCTCAACGAGATCGCCGAGAGCATGGGGCTGCCGCAATCCACGGCGCACCGCGCGCTGATGACGCTGGAAGAAAGCGGCTTTGCGAAACGCTCGGGCCGCACGGCAAAGTTGATCGCCGGGGAAACGATCCACCACCTGATCCGTTCGATGGTCGGACTGTTCCCGGCCCGCGCCATTCTGGCCGATCCGATGCGTGCGCTATGCGAAAGTTGCGATGTGACGGTCTCGCTGAACTGGCGGATCGGCTGGCACAGCATGCGCCTGTCCGCCTTCGAAGGAACGCGTGAAAGCTATCAGATCCGGCGCATCGGCGAAGCGCGGCCGCTTCATCTTGGGATCGGTCCGCGGACCATCCTTGCCGCGCTTGGCCCCGCAGGGATCGAGGCCTATCAGGCGTGGTGGGCGCAATCCGGCCCGCGTGGCGACGAACCCGCGCCCGACATGAAAGACCTTGCCGCGCTGGCCCGCACGGTCAGCCAGGATGGCAAGTTGCGGCTGGAACCCACCGACTACAGCGCTTTGAACTGGCTGAGCTATCCCCTGCGGTCTGGCACGGGCGCGGTGCTTGGCTCGCTTTCGGTCGGAGTTGTCCCGGACCGTTTGCAAGACACCGCGCTTGCCGCAGGGATCGACGAAGAGGCCGCCGCGATCTGTGCCACACTTGTGGCCGCCGGGGACAAGGCGGCCACACCCTTTGACGACATCCCGCCAGATGAGATCCAGATGGAAGAGTTGAAGGTCATCCGTCTGACGGCCGGCGGCAGTTAACGATACAGCACCGGAATGCGCTCGTCGGTCTTGACCCAATGTTCCCAATCGGGATCGGCGGCGCGGGCGACATAGCGCATCCGGGCGAGCTTTACCATCTGGATGGCCATGATGCGCAGCACCTCGTCGGTTCGCGGATCAATGCAGTTGCCATCACCGTCGAACACCGGTTCTGCCGTGTTGATCAACCCTCCGATCGAGGTCGGCACCCCGCGCAGCGCATGTGCGATGGACCGCAGCGTTTCGACGGTCGAGGCCGCGCCCTGCCATCCCGCGCCGCAGCCGATACAGCCCACGACCCGCCCGCCGAAATAGACCTTTTTGTCGCTGCGCATGTCCTCTGTGTAATCCAGCGCGTTTTTCAGCAGACCGCTAATCGAACCGTGATAGCTGGGCGAACTCAGCACGATCCCGTCCGCCTTGCGCAGGGTTTCGATCATGTTCACGGCGTTTTCCGTCCGTTCGGTCACCGCCGGGTCATACATCGGAAAGATCAGGTCGGGACCGGCCAGCATTTCGACCTTCGCACCAGCTTTCTCGGCATGTTTCAAGGTCAGTCGCGCCGCCTTTTCCGAGGTCGAATTCGGACGCTGCGTGCCCCCGAGCCCAACGATAAAGGGACGGTATCCGTCGATGATATCCTTCGGGGTCATCTTGCACCTCCTGTTTGCATAAGTGGATCAATCCCGTTATTTAGAACATAATCCAAAGAACAGGACGTTTTCAAGATGAATCGCCATCCCTCTGTCAACCCAATCGGAAACCTGCGCCTATGACGGACAAAAGGTTGGCGCTGGGGCTGCTTTGGGCCTTTCTCACCATTTTGTCGTGGTCGGGCTACAACGTGGCCGCCGTGGCCGGGATTGCCGAAGGCTTCACACCACTCGACCTCTCGCTTCTGCGCTTCGGCGTTTCCGGCGCGCTGCTGTTGCCCTTGGGGCTATGGCTGTACCGGCACCCATTGCGCCGGATCGGCGCCAAGAAACTGGCTGTTCTGTCCATCGTGGGCGGCCCGCTGTTCGGCGTGGTTGCGACATGGGGCTATCGCTATGCGCCCCTGTCGCACGGGCTGGTCTTTGCACCGGCGGCGGTTCTGGCGGCGGGGCAAATCTGGGGGCGACTGATGGGAAAGCCCGGGTTTACCGCACGCCAATACGCGGGCGCAGGCCTGTTGCTGGTCGGATTGGTTGTGCTTTCGGGCTTCGACTTGCAACAGCTTGGCCCGCGCGTTCTGGCAGGCGATGTGATCTTTGTCGTCGCTGGTCTGATGTGGGGCAGTTTTACCTTCCTGATCGGCCATTGGCGGCTGCCACCCGGACCGGTCACCTGTGGCGTAGCCGGGTTCAGCCTGCTTCAGGTTCTGCTGGCTTGCCTTTTCCTGCGCCCCGCGCTGCCGCCCGCGCCGATTTCACAGATCGCCTTGCAGGCCATCCTGCAAGGCGTCGTTGGCGGAGGTTTGGCGGTGCTGACCTTTGCACTGGCAATCCGGTCGCTGGGCGGGCCGCGCGCTTCGGCCCTGCCCTCGCTGACGCCGGTCATGGGATTTGTGCTGACCTACCTTCTGTTCGGCAACGCTCCCGATGCGGCGGAATTGGCCGGTTCACTTTTGGCCAGCACCGGCTTGCTGGTGATCCTTACCGCGCCTACAGCGCTCCGTCTGGCGGACGCTTGATGCCGCCGGGACAAGGCTCACTCAATGGTCAGCACCAGTTTGCCCGTGGTTTCGCCCGCCTCAAGCCTCCGGTGCGCCTCGGGCGCATCGGACAGCGGCAAGGTTCCAATCTGAGGGCGCAGAACCCCATCGGCCAAAAGATCGAAAACACTGGTCATGTCGGCACTGAACCGGTCGGGCGCCGCCTTGTACCACGTGTAGAGGTCGCTGACCCGCACCGCGACGGATTTTTGAAAGTGCCTTGCCAGATCCTCGGCAAAACTGCCGGTCGGCGGCCCGGATAGAAAACCAAAGATCACGGCGGTGCCCAGCGGGGCCAGTACCTCGAGGTCTGATTTCAGCGTCTCTCCGGCCACCGGGTTCAGCGTCAAGTCAACGCCACGCGCGTTGGTGATTTCCATCACACGTGAGACGAGGTCCTCGGTGCGGTAATCAATCACGTAATCGGCCCCCTGCGCGCGGGCATATTCCTGCTTTCCCGAACTGACCGAGGCGATGGCAGTCAAGCCAAGGTGCTTGGCAATATGCAGGATCATCGTTCCGACACCGCCAGCCGCCGCATGAACCAGAATCGTATCGCCACGCGTCACACGGCCAAGGTTGACCAGCATATGCCACGCGGTGACTGCATTGACCGGGATCGCGGCTGCGGTGGAAAAATCCACTTCTGGTGCCAGCTTGGTCACATAGGGCGCACCAATCACCGAATGCGTGCCATAGCCGCCTGCCCCCACCGGGCCGAGCCAGGCCACGCGGTCCCCGACCGTCAGTCCCACGACATCCTCGCCCAGCGCCTCGACAATGCCGGAACCTTCGACGCCCGGAACATGTGGAAGATCAGGCATCATGCCCTCCGGCATTTCGCCCCGGCGAATGATCGTGTCGATGAAATTCACCGCCGTTGCATGGTTGCGGATCAGAACCTGCCCCTTGCCGGGCATGGGGGTCGACTGGCTGACCTGCTTCAGAACGTCCGGCGTGCCGGTTTCAGGAATGATTATGGCCTGTGTCATCGGGGATCTCCATTCTGCGATGTTGCGCAAAAGGTAGCCAGCCCGAGCACTCGTGATAATAATGAAGATCAGGACAGATAATTGCGATAGTGGAATAATGATCTATAACGACCTGGCGCTGTTCACTGCCGTCGCCCGACACCTCAGTTTTTCTGCCGCCGCCGACCAGCTTGGCATTCCTCTCAGTCGGGTCAGCCGTCGGATCGGCGCCTTAGAGGACCATCTGGGCATCCGGCTGTTCGAACGCACGACCCGGCAGGTGCGCCTGACGCAAGAAGGCCGACAGCTGATGGACCGCTGTCAGGAGCCGATCGACTCCTTGCAGGACATCGCGGGCCTCGCCGGTGACAGCACGCCGCAGACGATCCGGCTCACCGCGCCGCCAGCAGCGGTGCACAGCAGGATCGGCCCGCGGCTCCTGGATTTCGCCGCCAGGAACCCCAGCGTGAAACTCGACCTGACCGCAACCAACGCAAAGCTCGATTTCTTTCGCGATAATATAGATCTGGCGTTTCGGGTGGGGCCGTTACAGGACTCTGGCCTGATGGCACGAAAGCTCTGGACCCTGACCTATGCGTTCTGTGCCGGTGCGGCGTTCTGCCGGGACCATGATCTGAGCACGCCGGCGACCGTCGCGCACTTGCTGACACTTCCGGCGCTTGTTTCGCGCCAACCCTGGCAAATCAAAGGCGGCGAGACACTGAAACCCAAGGTGATCGCTCATCAGATCGACACGCTTGACCTGCTGGCCGAAGCCGCCCGGCGGAACATGGGCGTTACCATTCTGCCGCGCGAGATGGTCACGGACGGGCTGCAAGAAATCACGGTGCGGGATGCCTGTCCGGTGTCGCGCGACATGTTTGCCGTCTATCCAAGCGGACGCCTGTTGCCTGCCCGGGTGCGCAACCTGATCGACTTCATGGCCGCGGGGTAAGGGCACGCGCCTTCGGACACCAACGCCGGTCAGGCGACACGCAGCGCGGCCGGGCTGCTGACCTCCTTGGCAATGTCCTGAACCAGCGCGCGAACGGCATCGTTCCGGGTCTTGGCGCGGGTTCGGACGACATAGGCAATGGCGGGCGGCTGAGGAAAGACCTCGTCGACCACATCCAGATCCGCTGACAGGTGCAATCCGTTCATCAAGGCCACCCCCAGCCCCGACCGGACCGCCGACAACACGCCGGAAACGCTGGGGCACTCGATAACCGTTTCAAATCGCAGTCCCGCGCGCGCACCTTCGTCACGTGCCCAGTGACGGTAGAAACACTGGCTGTCAAAGGCGAGGAAGGGCACCGGCGCCGAAAGATCCAGCCTCAGGTCACGCGCCTTGATCCAGTGCAACTGATCCTCGTATAGCAACAGGTCGTCAGCCCGCAGATCCCGGCGCAAGATCTGCATCACCGCCACGTCGATTTCGCCCGCACGCAGCCAGTCATCCAGTGTCAGGCTTTGGCTGATCCGGGTCCGCACGCGGATCGCCGGGTGAGCGCGGGTAAACCGGCCAAGAATGCGCGCCACGTCGCCGCCGGTTGTATCCTCTGTCATGCCCAGTTGGATCGCCCCCTTCAACGGGATCTTGCCCACAGCGGCCAGCGCCTCGTCATGCAGGTCCATCATGCGTTGCGCGTAGTCCAGCAACCGCTCACCGGCCTCGGTGAACAGCGGCCCACCGGCGCGGCGTGCCAGCAAGGTGCAATCCAGCGCCTGTTCCAGCCGCTTGATCTTGTGGCTGACCGCAGGTTGCGACAACGCAAGATGATCCGCCGCCCGCGTGACGCCACCATGGGTCGCAATCGCAAGCAGCGCGCGCAATCCCTCAATATCCAGTCGTTCCGCCATGCCCCACCATCATCACACCCCAAGTGATCACATATTTCGATCATCTCATGACAATCATTCATTTGCAGAATATTCTATCGGCAAAATACCTTGCGGGAAAGGCAATTCAAGGAGTTCCCGCATGAACCATATCGTCAACCAACATGCGCTGATCGACAATTTCCGCATCGCGCACGGCGTACACGGTAAAGGGGCACCGGTGGTTCTGATCCACGGCACGCCCTCGTCTTCCTACATCTGGCGCAACGTGCTGCCTTCGCTGGTTGAGGCAGGTTATCGGGTCCATGTTTACGACCTGCTGGGTTATGGTCTCTCGGAACGCCCGCGGGATCCGGCTGTCGACACTTCGGTCACCGGACAGGTTGCGATCCTCGAAGGTCTGCTGGACCTTTGGGGGCTGGACGATCTGCATCTTGTCGCCCATGACATCGGCGGCGGCGTTGCGCAGCGGTTCGGTATCCAGTCGCCAGAACGTTTGCAGTCATTGTCCATGATCGACGTGGTCAGTTTTGATAGTTGGCCATCCCGTCGCACACATGAACAGATGCAAGCCGGGCTGGACACACTGATCAAGGCGCCCGATGCCGAGCATCGCGAACACTTTCGCGACTGGCTGTTTTCAACGGTCCAGAACAAACAGCGACTGGCAGAAACCTCGATGGAGGTTTTTCTCGATGTCATCTCTGGCCCCATTGGACAGGGCAGCCTGTTTCAGCATCAAGTCAGGCATTATGACCCCAAGCACACCAGTGAGGTCGCCCCGCGCTATGCCGAACTGAGCCAGCGCCCGGTGCAGGTGATCTGGGGCGCAGACGATGCGTGGCAGGTGGTGGACTGGGCTCACCGGCTGCATGACAGCATTCCCGGTTCGGAACTGCACCTGCTGGAGGACTGCGGGCATTTCGCCATGGAAGATCAGCCCGAGAAAATCTCGGCCCTGTTGGTGGATTTCATCGGTCGCCATCGGTGATCCCAAAGGCGGGCCGTTTTTCGGCGGCCCGCCCCAAGCGCCTCAGGCGCCTAGCCATTGCAGGATCGCCCGGTTCGTCTCCTCCGGCTTTTCCTGCTGAATCCAATGCCCGCAATCAAGGGTCAGCACATCCACGCCCGGCACATGCTCCGCCAGCGTATCCGATTGGGGGATCATGTCGCGCGCGCCATAGATCATCAGGGAAGGCGCATGGATGACCGGATCCACATCCGCCAGAATGTGCCAGTTCCGGTCAAGATTGCGATACCAGTTGATCCCTCCTGCAAAGCCTGACGCCGCGAAAGCCTCGGCAAATACGGCCAGTTCATCGGGGCTCATCAAAGGATCCCCCACCGGGGTTTCGGCCTTGGCAAGGTTGAGCATCATCATCCCCGGCTCGGGCGGTGTCGGGGGGAGGTTCTTGCGAAAGAGATTTGTCAGGAAACGATGCGCGTTCGCATCCAGCACCGCATCCGCGACCCCGGGTTTGCGGTTGAAATGCACAAAGTAATTGTCTGGCCCGAAAACCGTTTCCATGAAGGCGACCCATGGGATTTCGGTCCGAGGTTGGAACGGCAGCGCGAGATTGATGATTTTGCGAACCCGGTCCGGGTGCAGCAACCCCATGCTCCACACAACATTGGCCCCCCAGTCGTGGCCGACAAAGACCGCGTCCTGATAACCGAAATGGTCCAGCAAACGCGCCAGATCGCCGGTCAGGCACGCAATGTCATAGGCGGCAATTTCTTTGGGCCGGGAGGACCGGCCGAACCCCCGCTGATTGGGGACGATGACGTGATAGCCCGCCGCGGCAAGCGCCGGCATCTGGTGGCGCCAGGAAAACGCGTGCTCGGGCCAACCGTGGCACAGCACGATTGGATTCCCGGCGTTTTCCCTGCCGGCTTCAAAAACTTCCAGCGTGACCTCTCCAAGGGTCAGGACACTGGGTTGGGGAAAGTCGGTGGTCGGGATCATGGGCTGTGCCTCTTGCTGATGGTGTCGGCCTCGGGCTAAACCCAAAAGGTGCCAAAAAGTGGCACCAATCATCGCGGAGCCGGAACGTGACTGCACGTCTTCGACAAGATGCCCTTGTCCGCTACCTGCGCCGCAACGGCACCGTCACCATTGCCGAGATCGCAGCAGAGCTTGTCACATCGCGGCGCACGGTGCTGCGGGATCTGGGGGCATTGCGGGACGAAGGGTTTGTCATCCATTCCGAGCCGGGGCGCGGCGGCGGCCTGCGGCTGGACCCGCAATCGGTGCAAACCACCGCGCGGCTTTCCGTAGCCGAGGTCTTTGCCCTGTTGATCAGCGTCGCATCGGTGCGCGCGGCCGGGGGCCTGCCCTTTTCCGGGCTGGCGGATACAGCGCTGGCCAAGATCGAAAAAGCGCTGCCCGCGGACAAGGTGCGCGATCTTCGTGCCTTTCTCGACTGCCTCTATGTCGGGCGACTGGCCCCGCAGGTCGATATTACTGACATGGGCCAGATGGATCCCGGGTTGTTGCCCGCCTTTGAACCCGCCTTTCTGCAACGACAAAGGCTGCGGTTTCGCTATCGCGACGCCAAGGGTGTGCAGTCCGCCCGCGAGGTCGAGCCGCAGGCCATGCTGATCCTGCCGCCGCTATGGTATCTGGTTGCATGGGATCCGGCGCGGGATGATTTTCGCCATTTCCGCATGGATCGGATCAGCCATCCCGAAACCGTCGCAAGCGCCCGTTTTCGCCGCAGGCGCGTGCCCTTTGCAGAGGATATCCGGCAAGTTCAGCCCACACCCCTCTGACCCGTTCACGACCAGAGGGCACCGGGGATATCCCCGGTGCCCGGTGTCCGGAACCCGGACCGGCCCGTCAGTGCAGCGCCAGCGCTGAGCTTGCGCTTGGCCGGCGCAGCGCCGCCCAGGTGACCGCCAGCCCAAGCGCAGGCAACAGTGCAACGCTCAACAAGGCCGGTCCCATCGCTTCGGACAGGTTGCCACCATGCGCAACACTGCCCAGCATCGTCGCCGTCAACGCCGTGCCCAGCGCCCCGCCCGTCTGTTGCGACGTGGCCACAAGGCTGGAGGCCAACCCACGCTGGTGTTCGTCAGGGCCCGTGGTTCCGGCCAGCATGGCAGCGGGAAAGATCAGGCCGATCCCCAAGCCAAGCACCAGAGAGGACGGCAGCAGGTTTGCCCAATAAGAGGTCACCTCGGTCGCCTGCGCAAACCAGACGATCCCCGCGACTTGCAGCGCCAGCCCCAACGCAATGGTCCGCCGCATACCGATCCGGTTGATGAAAACCGCTGATAGGTTGTTTGAGACCACCAGCATCAGCGACATCGGCGCAAAGGCCAACCCGGCATAAAAGGGCGACATGTGCAGCACCGATTGAAGATAAAGCGCCGCAACGAACATCATGCCCGCAACGCCCGCGAAAAAGCTCGCCGCCAAGAGGTTGCCCGCCAGTACCGACCCTGCCGAAAAGATACGGAACGGGATGAGCGGGTCGCGGCTGTGGGTTTCGATCCACGCAAAGGCAAGGAACAACATCAGCGCCGCCCCGAACAGAACAAGGCTTTGCGACAGGCTCAGGACGTGGGATTCGCCAACGCCGAAGGTCAGCGCCAAAAGGCCCAGCGTGATGGTCACGGCCCCCGCAATATCCTTGCCGCCCTTAGACAGATCCTCGGGGCGGTCAGCGGGCACCACAAAGGGGCACAGCAGGATCACGGCCAGCGTCAGAGGCGCATAGACGGCAAAACCCGCGCGCCACCCCAGCCATTCGGTAAAAAAGCCGGTGATCAGCAGCCCAACGGAAAACCCCGCCGCCCCCATGGCACCGTAGACGCCCATGGCCTTGTTCCGTTCCGGCCCCTCGGCGAACATCGAAATGATCAATGCCAGCGCCGCAGGTGTAGAGATCGCCGCGCCGATACCTTGCAGGGCCCGGGCCACGATCAGCACCGTCAGCCCGCCAGCCATCGCTGCAAGCAGCGAGGCAAGGAGGAACACGCTGACCCCGATCAGAAAGACGCGGCGGCGGCCAAAGAGATCGGCGGCGCGCCCGCCCAACAACAGGAAACCCGCGTAGCAGACCAGATAGGCGCTGACGATATACTGTAGCGCCGCCGGAGCGATCCCGAGATCGGCAGAGATCGGGGCAAGCTGCACGTTGACGCTGCCGATGTTCATGCCTTCCAGCAAGAGGGCAGCGCAGAGAACAAGCAGACCGGTCCAGCGCCGCGCGCCAAACCGGACTTTGGTGGAATGTGTCATTTCAGGTCCTTCGAAAATCTCGACATCGACGCGCCAGATAGGCGCTGGCGGACCGTTGATGAAATTGATAATGAGCATCACCTTCATTGACACGGTAGATATATGGACTTTGCCCGCATCGATCTGAACCTTCTGGTGGTTTTCGACACGCTCATGCGCGAACGGCACGTCACCCGTGCCGCATCCAGTATCGGGCTGACGCAATCCGCAACCAGCAGCGCGCTTGGCCGGTTGCGCCAGTTGTTTCAGGACGACTTGTTCGTGCGATCCACTCAGGGGATGCTGCCAACCCCGCGCGCCGAAGAACTGGCCCCCGACATCGCCGAGATCCTGACCCGCCTGCGGGCATTGGACGCCGGCGAAGCACGCTTTGACCCGGCCGCGCTTGAGATGCGGGTTACCATCGGGATGAGCGACTATGTCTCGCTGTTGCTTGCGCCGCCACTGCTGGCGCTGTTGGAACGACAGGCCCCCGGTGTCCGGTTGCGGATCGAACCGGTCAGCGCGCGGTCTTTGCTGAGCCAGATCGACAGTGGTCACTGTGACCTTGCAATTGATTTCTGCCCCGAGGTTCCGGGCTGGGCACAGCACAAGCCCCTGTTCTTTGACGACTACGTCTGCATGGTCTCACAGGGCGGCAGATATGCGGATGTGGACCTGACGCTGCCTGTCTATGCCGCTGCGCATCATTGTCAGGTCACGATCGGCCACAGCAAGCCCAGCGAGATTGATGAGCGCCTTGCCGACCTTGGCCTGCACCGGGACATTGCCGCGCGGGTGCCCAGTTTCCTGCTGGCCCCGTTCATCGTCACGCAATCCGACCTGGTCTCGACCCTGCCCCGGATGCTGGCGCAGAGATTTGCCGATCTGCTGCCTGTCGTGCTGAAGCCCCTGCCGTTGCAGGCGTCGCAGTTTGGTCCCGATTTGATCTGGCATCGCCGCACGGACAAGGACCCGGCACATATGTGGCTGCGCAGGCAGATTGCCCGCGTAGCAGCGGACCAAACCGCTGCCGACAGCGCAGGGCCGGCGCGATGATCACATTTCGGCCAATGACGCTTGGCGCGCGGCCTGTCAGCCCCGACCCGTGACGTCACGCACTGCGCGGATCAGCCAGCTTATGTCGCCCTCACCCAACCGTGCGACATTGACCCGGCCGCCCTTGACCACGTGAATGCCATGATCCCGCGTCAGCGCGGTTTCCTGATCGCCGGTCAGCGGCAGCAAGCTGAACATGCCGGATTGCCGTCCGAGATAGGCCAGATCCTGCGTGCCAAACAACGCTTCTTCGGTATCGACGATCCGCGCCCGGACCCGCGCCACGCGGTCGCGCATCCGGTCAAGATCCCGCAGCCAAAGCGCCTTGAACGCAGGGGTCTGCAAGATCGTCCGTACAACAGAGGGACCGTGATCCGGCGCATGGGACGCACCCGAGCGCACGATGGCCGACACTGCGCGATGGATGCGCTCGCGGTCGGCGGTGCGCGTCTTGACGAACAACGCCCCGGCCCGGTCGCGATAGATGCCAAAGGATTTGGACAGGGTGATGCAGACGATACATTCCGGAAACCGCGCCGCAATCTGTCGGGCCATAGCGCAATCCGCATCAAAGCTTTGGCCGAACCCAAGGTAGGCAAGGTCGATCCAAGGCACGATGCCACGCGCCTCTAGCAGGTCCAGCAGCGCGGCCACCTGCTCCGGGGTCATATCAGCGCCGGTCGGATTGTGGCAGACTCCCTGCATCAGGAAAACATCCCCGGCGCGGGCCTTTTCCAGTCCCGCCAGCATCCGGTCAAAGGTGATCTGGCGGCGCAGCGGATCGTAATAGGGCACATGGGCAAATCTGGCCCCGGCGGCCGTCAGGATCGGAACGTAATTGCCATAGGTGGGTGTTTGCAGCCAGACGGTCGGAGGCTTGGGCATCTGCGCCAGCAGGTCTGCCATGACCCGCAGGGCCACCGCCCCGCCCGAAGTCTGGGCCGCGACCCATTCCGCGCCATAGCTCTGCCCCAGAATCTCGTGTCCCAGTACAGCGCAGTAGTCCGCGTCACCGGTCAGGGCGAGGTAGGATTTCGTCGCCTGTGTTTCGACCAGATGCTGCTCGGCGCGCTTGACCGCCTCCAGCACCGGGGTTTGACCCTCGGCGTCCTGATAGATGCCAACCGTCAGGTTCAGTTTGTCCTTGCGCGGATCGCGGGCAAAGTAATCGGCCCCGATCATGATCGGATCTACCGGGTACTCCTCGACCTTTTCGAACATCGCTTAACCCTTGCCCAGTTCAACCGCGCGGTCGCGGCAGGCAATCATCGCCTTTTCGATCACCGCGCCAAATCCCGCGTCCTGCATCGCTGTGATTGCCGCATGGGTTGTCCCGTTCGGAGAGGTCACGCGCCGGCGTAGGTCCTCCGGCGCGGCCTCGCCCTTGGCGGCCATTGTCGCCGCGCCAAGGGCGGTCTGCACGGTCAGCGCCTTTGCGTCTTCGGGCGGCAGGCCAAGCGCGATGCCCGCGCGGATCATCTCTTCGATCAGCAGAAAGACATAGGCCGGACCGCTGCCCGATACGGCGGTCACGGCGTCCAGCAGGTCTTCGCGGGTGACGTCGACGCAAATGCCAAAGGCGTCGATGATCCTGCGGGCACGCGCCCGTTCGTCGGCGCTGGCCCGGTTGTTCAGAAAGAGCCCCGTCGCACCCAAACCCAGCAATGCGGGCGTGTTGGGCATGGCGCGGGCTATGGCCACCTGCCCGAACAGGTCCTCGAGCATGGTGATGGTGACGCCGGCAGCGATGCTGATGACCAGTTTGCCGTCCAATGTGCCGCCGATTTCCGCCGCAACCGCCGGGATCACCTGTGGTTTGACCGCCAGAACAACAGTTTCGGCACCGGCGCAGGCCATGGCACTCTCCGCGGTCACCGCAATCCCGTGTTCTGCCTGCAACCGCGCCCTTTGATCGGCGTTCGGATCGGCGATGGTGATCGTGTCAGGGCGGGTGCCATTGGCAATCAGACCGCCCGCGATTGCGGCGGCCATATTGCCGCCGCCGATGAATGCAATCTTTTCCATGGCTCAGAACATCGTGTTGTCATGCGCGATTTCATCAGGAATGGGCTGAATGACGTCCCAGTGCTCTACGATGCGCCCATTCTCCAGCCGGAAGATGTCCATGACGGCAGAACCGCGATCGTCCTTGCCTTGGGTCCAATGGGCATGAACGGTCACGTGGTCGCCCTCGCAAAACATGCGCTTGATGTCGAAGTAGGAGTCAGGGTGCGCTGCAAAAAAGGACCGGAAATTCTCTCTGAACGCCTCCACCCCGTCGGCCACACCGGGATTGTGCTGGGTATAAGTGTCTCCGACATAGGCATCCATGCCCTCGTCAACCTTGTGCTCGTTGAAAACGGTCTCCAGAAAAGCTTTGACGATGCGCTTGTTTTCATTCTGGTCGTTCATGGAAAACCCTCCAATCTGTGTTCTGCGTTTAAGGTTAGGTTTGATTTGCCCTGCCTGATGCGGCTCTGGCAGATCCTCAGCGGAGCGGTTGACGCACAGGCCAAAGACCGTGCCATGACGAAGGGCCGTGGGAACGACGGCAAGCACGTCACCCCATCCGGTCCTCCGCTCATTCGTGGCGCGAACGCCGCAGGCCGGCTATGGCCGCGCCCGACGGGCCGCGACGGAAAAGGTGGCCGCGATCCGCGTGGGCGCCCGCCCGCTGTCTCTGGCGATCAGACCACCGATGAATGCGATCCTGTCCATGGCTCAGAAGCGTGTGATGACGGTTGCGCCGACCGACTGGAACTTGTCCATGCTCATCAGCGCCTCGGGAGCCTCGGCAAGGCTGATCTGCTCACCGACCAGCCGCGACGGGTTCAGCTTGCCACTGGCAACCATGTCCAGCATCGCGCCATAGCGGTGCGCCTGCATCCCGTGTGAGCCCAAAAGTTCGATCTCTTGCCCGACGATCTTGGGCATGGGGATGGCGGGGGCCGCGTGGTCGCCCAGCATCAGGCCAACCTGAATGTGTTTGCCGCGCGGCCGCAGGCAGAGGATCGAGTTGGTCATCGTCACAGGATGGCCCAGCGCATCCAGCGAGACATGCGCCCCGCCCCTTGTGATTTCACGAATGGCCCCGGGCACGTCTGCCTCTTTTCCGTTGATCGTCGCCACCGCGCCAAGTTCCTGCGCAAGTGCCAGCTTGGCCGGATCAAGGTCCACGCCTATGACATTCGCACCAGCCGCCGCCGCGATCATCACCGCGGAAAGGCCCACGCCGCCACAGCCATGCACGGCCACCCATTGACCCGCGCTGACCTTGCCCTGATCGATCACCGCCCGGAAGGAGGTGGCAAACCGGCAACCAAGGCTGGCCGCGGTGGCGAAATCCATCGTTTCGGGCAGGGCCACAAGGTTCAGGTCCGCCTGATGGATCGGCACATATTCGGCGAAAGACCCCCAATGCGTGAAACCGGGCTGTTCCTGATGCAGGCAGACCTGTTGATGCCCGGCATGGCATTCGGAACAACTTCCACAGCCGCAGATGAAAGGCACCGTGACCTTGTCACCGACTTTCCAGTTGGTCACGTCCTTGCCGACGGCTTCGACCACGCCTGCCAGTTCATGCCCGGGCACGTGCGGCAGATCAATGTCGCTGTCGTGCCCCATCCAGCCGTGCCAGTCACTGCGGCAGACACCTGTGGCGGCGACCTTCAGCACAACACCATGCGGTTCAGGTGTCGGATCCTCGACCGAAACCAGCTTGGGGGCTTCTTGGAACTTCTCGAAAAGGACGGCTTTCATGGCGGATCTTTCGGTTTGGGCTGCAAGTGACGAAGGATCATAGCGGCGCGCGAGGAAATAGAATTGCCAATCTTATCCAAATTCGCAAAATTCAGGGCAGAAAACCCGCCGAATGACTACACTATGAGAGGTTTCCGCCCTTGCCCCAGATTGACGCCGTCAACGCTCGCATCCTGACCTTGCTGCAAGAGGACGGGCGCATGACCAACGCCCGCCTGTCCGAAACGCTGGGGATGAGCGAAACGCCCTGCTGGCGGCGTCTGAAACGACTGGAAGACAGCGGCATCATCGAAGGCTATCAGGCCAATCTGAACCGCCGCAAACTGGGGCTGGGCGTGATGGCCTTTGTCCAGTTGCGTTGCTCGGAACACGATCAGGCCGCCACGGCCGAGTTCCAGCGCATCGTCGAAACGACTCCCAACATATTGTCCTGCCACAATACCACCGGGGCCGATGACTTTTTGCTGATCGTGGTCGCGCGCGATCTGGACGACTACAGCAATTTCGTTGACAGCACCCTGAGGCGCCTGCCCGGCGTCACCAGCATCCGGTCGAACCTCTCGCTGAAAGAGATGAAGGACTCCAGCAAACTGCCGGTCACGCCCTTCTCGGAACCATGAGACCGGAGGCACTATTTGCGTGAAACCCACCTCCCCTCATGTATGATACCGAACAATCGTCCAAAGGGGAAACCATGCGCCTGCCGCTTGCCACGCTTGAGGTTTTTACCGCGATTGCCCGTCATGGCAGCCTGCGTGCTGCGGCAGATGCGCTGGGATTGAAACCCTCGACCGTCAGCCACCAGCTAAAAACGCTCGAAGACCAGCTGGGCACGGCGCTTTTCATCCGCACCACCCGTTCAATCAGCCTGACCGAGGCAGGGCGAGCGCTGATCCGGGGCACCGGACCGGCCTTTGATCAACTGGGCGAGGCCGTGGAAAGCGCACGCACCACGGGGCACGCCGCGCGGGGCACGCTGAAACTGGCAATGCCAGAGTTCGCCTATCAGTTGTTTCTGGGTGCGCGGCTCAGGAGCTTTTGCGAGACCTACCCGGAAATCGAGATCGAACTGTCCCTGACCGATGCGTTTTCGGACCTGCCGGGCGAAGAACTGCATGCCGGGTTTCGTCTGGGCGACCGTATCGCACAGGACATGGTTGCGGTCCGCCTGACACCCGGCCTGCCTTTGGCCGTGGTGGCCAGCCCCGCCTATCTTGCCCGGCACGGGGCCCCCGTCACCCCGCGCGATTTGCTGGATCACAGTTGTATCCGCTACCGGTTTCAAACTTCGGGCCGGATCGCGGCTTGGAGCTTTGCGGGCAAAGATGGCCCCTATGACGTAGCGGTGCGGGGCAATCTTGTGGTCAACACCCTGCCTGCCATGATCGACCTTGCCCGGCAGGATCTTGGGCTGGTCTACACCTTCCGGGACTACTTTACCCAAGACATCGCACAAGGCCGCTTGGAAGAGGTTCTGCATGGCACCATCGCCGACGCGCCGGGGATCTATTTGTATTTCCCGCGCGAGTATCGCGCGATGATGCCGCTGCGCCTGTTGATGGATCATCTCAGGGGCAAGCAGCCACAGGGATGACGCCCCCTTGGGGCCCAGAGGGCGCGGTTGCGGGTCAGCTATCGTTGCACGGGGCGCAAGGCTCAGGTGACTGGATGCTTGTTACAGCCCACGCCTTTGGAATGGGCTGCAATGACTGTTGCCCGGAACAGGTTCGCCCCATCCTAGCCGCGCGGGCCGATCAGCGTTTCGATCCGGCCCAACCCTTCAATCTCTACCTCACAGGTGTCGCCCGGTTCCAGCGCGCCGACGCCCGCCGGGGTGCCGGTCATGATCAGATCGCCCGGAACCAGTTTCATCGACTGCGACAGGATCGAGATGATCTCGGGTACGGTCCAGATCATCTCGGTCAGGTCACCGCTTTGCCGTGGAGCGCCGTTGACCGTCAGCGATATCCGCCCCTTGTCCGGGTGGCCGACTTCATGCACCGGATGCACCGGACCGATCACCGCGGACTGATCGAAATCCTTGGCCCAATCCCATGGTCGCCCCTGTTGTTTGGCAACGGCCTGTAGGTCACGCCGGGTCAGGTCATTGCCCACCGCGTAGCCCCAGACATGGGACAGGCTGTCGGCCTCGGCGATGTCGCGCCCGCCTGTGCCGATGGCCACTACCAGTTCGGCCTCGTGGTGAAGGTCCGCGGTTTCCGGCGGGTAGGCAACGGTCTGCCCCGTGTCCACCACCGCACCGGCGTGTTTGGTGAAAAAGAACGGCGGATCGCGGTCCGGGTCCTTGCCCATCTCGCGGACGTGGGCGGCATAGTTGCGTCCCACGCAAAAGATGCGACGCACTGGCAGGCGGTCCGTGCTGCCGGCCACGGCCACGCTGGCCTGCGGGGCCGGGTCAAAGACATAATCCATCGGGTTTCCTTTCGTCTGGACGCTCAGCAATAGGCCTCGGGGCCGATCGCCTGGTCATGGGAATAGCGCGCGCCATGGGCCCACCCCAGGGGCAGGCGCGCCTCGATTTCGGCTTTCAGATCGTCGCCCAGCATCATCGACGCCCCGCGCACCAGTTCGTGCAGGTGGCCAATGCTGCGGGTGCCAGGGATGGCATGCACCGCCCGTCCCTGGCTGACGACCCAGGCAATCGCCAGCGTTGCGGTGGGATAGCCAGCCTCGGCCGCAAGGTCGCGAAAGCCCTTGCTGGCGGCAATGTTGCGTTCAAGATTACCACCGGTAAAACGCGGATTGACCTTCAGGAATGGCGCGGCGGCCACCCTTTCGGGCGTGGGTGGACTGTCGGACAGCAACCCGCGCCCGACCGGCGAAAAAGCCACCAGCGCGGTGCCCAGTTCGGAACAGGCCTGCAAAAGGCCCATTTCCGGCAAACGGGTTTGCAGCGAATATTCCGATTGCACCGCCGCCACGGGATGCACCGCCGCCGCGCGGCGCAGGCTGGCCGGGGCGATCTCGGAAAAGCCGAAGGCACCGATTTTGCCCTTCTGCACCAGCCTGGCAAGGCTTTGCGTCACCTCTTCGATCTCGTATCTGGGGTCGCGGCGATGGACATAGAAAAGGTCCACGCGGTCGATCCCCAACCGTTTCAGGCTTTGGTCCAGTTCCGTCTCAAGATGCGTGGCCGAATTATCGAAACAGCGCGTGCCGGTGTCCGGATCGCGGGTGATCGAGGCCTTGGTGGCAATGCGAAAGGGCAGCCCGCCCTTGCCCGCATAACGTTTCAGAAAACTGCCGATAATCGCTTCGGACGTGCCCATGCCATAGACATTGGCCGTGTCCACATGGTCAATCCCGGCATCCAGCGCCGCGTCCAGCAGCTTGTGACTGTCGGTTTCGCTGATCGCCCCGTAAAAGCCTGCAAAGGACATGGCCCCGACGCCCAGCGCCGAAACCTCTGGTCCGCCTTTTCCCAATGCCCTGCGCAACATGGCCCGTTCCCCTTGCTTTTCCGTGGGGCGACAGTGGCCTTCGCACCCCGGCTTGGCAAGCCCCGCGCCCGCGTCGCAGCCGGGGTCCCCGTGTCGCTTTGCCCATTGCGCGCCACGGGCGCATCTGCCAGACAGTCGCTGTGACCGGTCCCGAAGGCGCCACCTTCGGGGGAAAGAGGGAATGCCGTGCGGCGCGAACCTGCGCCAACCCGGCAGCTGCCCCCGCAACTGTAAGCGGAGAGCCGGGCCATAACGCCACTGGAGCAATCCGGGAAGGCAGGCCCAGGCATTGACCCGCAAGCCAGGAGACCTGCCGGACACCCGTGGCCCAGATGGCCGCGGTTCCACCGGACGACGGGGTGTGCGTCTGGCCTGTGTCCTTTCCGGACTCCGGCCGCCTTGCCCCATGTTCAAACTGCTCCGCGCCGGGGATGGCGCGACTTGGACGAGGACGTAGACCGTGACCCTTTTCGCCCATGGCCGTCAGGCCCTGTTGGCCGCATTCTTGGCCCTGCCGACGATGGCACCGGCGCATTTCCTGCTGGAATACACCACCGACACGATGATCGAACGCCCCGGCGATGTGCCGGTGAAGCTGATCTTCTGGCATCCGTTTGACAACGGTCATGTCATGGACATGGAGCGCCCGCAGGAATTCTTCATGATCCATCGCGGCGAAAGAACCGACCTGTTGGACAGGCTTCAACCGATCCGCTTTCAGGGCGCCAGCAACGAGGCCGCGGCCTTCCTTGGTTCCGTCCCGGTGAAACGGTCGGGCGACTACGTTCTGGTGACGGTGCCGGAACCCTATTACGAGGAATCCGAGGATATCTACATCCAGCAGATCACCAAGGCGTTCCTGAACCGCAGCACCCTGCCCACCGACTGGGATCAGCCGGTTGGTCTGCCGGTTGAAATCCTGCCGCTGAACAAGCCGTACAACATCATCGCCGGAGGCACCTTCACCGGGCAGGTGCTGGCCAATGGCGCGCCCGTGGCGGGTGCCGAGATCGAGATCGAATACATGGCCGCCGAACCGGACATGGACAGCTTTGCCGCCAGCGATCCGGTCACCTCGCCGCCCCCCGGTGGCGCCATCGTGGCGATTTCCGACGCAAACGGCTATTTCACCTTCGGCGTGCCCAAGGCAGGATACTGGGGCTTTGCCGCGCTTGGTGCCGGTCCGGTGACCGAACACGAGGGCAAGGAACTGAGCCAGGACGCGGTGATCTGGATCCGCGCCTGGGACCTGGAGTAAGCGGATGCACATCGTCGACGGAGCCTTGTCCAACCCGGTCGTCATCGGCGGCGCCGTGGCTGCGGCGGGCGGCATCGCCCTTGGCCTGCGCGCCCTGCCGCTGGAACGTATCCCGGCAGCCGGGGTTCTGTCGGCGGCCTTTTTCGTGGCCTCTCTGATCCATGTGCCGATCGGGCCGTCTTCGGTCCACCTGATGCTGAACGGGCTGGCCGGGCTGATCCTTGGATGGGCCGCCTTCCCGGCACTTTTTGTCGGGCTGCTGTTGCAGGCGATCTTTTTCGGTTTTGGCGGGCTGACCGTTCTGGGGGTCAACGCGGTCAACATCGCCCTGCCTGCCGTGCTGGTCGGAATGCTGTTCCGGCCCCTGTTGATGCGTGGCAGTCCCATCATGGCGGCGGTCTGGGGTGGGCTTGGCGGCGCACTGGCCATCGCGCTGACGACCCTGATGGTCGCCGTGTCGCTGATGCTGAGCGGGGATGAGTTCCTTGCCGCCGCGCATCTGGTCTTTGTCGCGCATCTGCCGATCATGGTGCTTGAAGGTCTGTTGACCGGCTTTGCCGTGCTATTGGCGCACAAGGTCAAACCGGATCTCTTCCACTCGATGAAAGAAATCGCGTCATGAAACGGGTTGTGCTGGTCCTGACGCTTTGTGCCCTGCCCCTGCCTGCACTGGCGCATAAGGTCATCGCGTCGGTCTTTCCCTCGGGCAGCGCGATAGAGGGCGAAATCGGCCTGTCAAACGGGGAAATGGCCCCTGACCTGCCGGTGCAGGTCTTTGGCCCGGACGGAACCCTGCTGGGAGAGACCGTGACCGACGAAGACGGCTTTTTCCTGTTCCAACCGACCCAGCCCGTCGCCCATACCTTTCGCGCCGATCTTGGTGCTGGCCATGTGGCGGATGTCACCATGTCGGCCGAGGACGTGGCACGCCTGATGGGCAAGGCCCCGACCCCCGCCGCGGTCCCGGTTCAGGCCGTTGCACCCGCCACCGGCGGCAATGCCCTCAGTGACGCCGACCGGGCCGAAATCGCCCGCATCGTCCGCGACGAGATGCGCCCGCTGCGCCGCGAGATCGCCGCCTATCGCGAAAAGAACGACTTGCAAACGATCCTTGGCGGCATCGGCTATATCCTTGGCCTGTTCGGTCTTGGCTTTTACATTGCCGCCCGCCGCCAGTTGAAATCCCGGGACGCCGCGTGAGTCATATCCTGTCCAACAGCAACCCCGCGCTGGCCGAAGCCACGCCCGGCCTGATCGCCGCATTGGATCCGCGCGCGCGCATCCTTGCCGCGCTGGTCTACGGCATCGCGGTGGTGGCGCTGGACAGTCTCGTGGCCCTCGGCGCCGCGCTCGCACTTTCGCTTGGCCTGCTGGTCCTGTCGAAACTGCCGCCCGCGCGCACCCTGAAACGGGTTGCCATGATGGATGGTTTCATCTTCTTCATGCTGGCGCTGCTGCCTTTCACCGTTCCCGGCGACGCGATCTTTACGCTTTGGGGGTATCCCGCCACATGGCAGGGACTTGCCCGTGCCATCCAGATCGGCCTGACCGCCAATGCCGTGGTGCTTGCCCTCATCACCCTTGTCGGCACAATGGAACCCGTGACCGTGGGCCATGCGCTGTACCGGCTCAGGATGCCGGAAACGCTGGTCCATCTGCTGATGTTCACCATCCGCTATGTCGAGGTGTTGCGGCAGGAATACCTGCGTCTTCGGGCCGCCATGAAGGTGCGCGGCTTTCGCCCCTCTACCTCGTGGCACAGCTATCGCAGCTTTGGTTATCTCGTGGGCATGATGATGGTGCGCGCCATCGAACGGTCCGAACGGCTGTTGGGGGCCATGAAATGCCGCGGCTTCGCGGGACGTATCGTGTTGCTGGACGATTTCCGTTACACGACCGCCGATGCCCGCTTTGCGCTGGCGCTTGTCGCGGCGCTGGCCGCCCTTCTGACACTGGATCTGACATGGCGCTGATCGCACTGGATGACCTGCAATTCGCCTACCCCGGCCAGCCGCCGGTTCTGAACGGCGCCTCGATGCGCCTTGGCGAGGGCGAGCGGCTGTCCCTCACCGGGGCCAATGGCGCGGGCAAGTCCACGCTGTTGCGCATGATCCTTGGGCTGCAAAGGCCCACATCGGGCAGTGTCACGATCTTTGATCAGCCCCGCACGCGCGAGTCCGATTTTCACGAGGTCCGCCGCCGCATCGGTCTGGTGTTTCAGGATCCCGATGACCAGCTGTTCTGCCCCACCGTGGCCGAGGACGTGGCCTTTGGCCCGCTGAACCTTGGCAAGACAAGGGACGAGGCGCTGGCCATTGTCGAACAGACGCTCATGGTGCTGGACCTGCAACACCTGCGCAACCGCATCACGCACAAGCTCTCTGGCGGTGAGAAGCGCCTTGTCACCCTTGCCACGGTGCTGGCCATGTCGCCCGAGGTGTTGCTGCTGGACGAGCCGACCAACGCGCTGGACCCCAAGAACGCGGGCCGCCTGACCGAGATCATCGACGCCCTGCCCCTGCCGATCCTGCTGGTCAGCCATGATCCGGTCTTCCGCGAAAAGATCGCGCCTTGCGCGCTGGAACTGCGCGAGGGGCAACTGGTCCCGGTCTAGGGCTCAGTTCTTGCGCGCCGTGACCCGGCAACCGTTCGATACCGTCATCGTCAGGGACCGCCCGTCCGCCGAAAGCCTGCCGCTGGCACTGTTGGTGATCCAGCCATAGGTTTCGGTCGCGGTGTACTGACGCCCGTTCAGGGTGCCTTGCGTCGTCCCCGGCCCCGCAGTGCTGGTGATCGTGGCGCTGAACCCGTTGCCCCCGGTGGACCGATAGGTGCTGGTGCCGGTGGCGATGCCCAGCGGGCAAGTGGCGGACCACGACCATGTGCCCACCATCGAATAGGTCGGGGCGGTGGCCTCCGGGGTCACTTGCGCCGGTGGCGCGGCGGCGACCGTCTTGCAGATCCGGCCCGATGTCGCGGTGATCGCCGCAAGTGCCCGCACCGTGCCAAGATCTTCGACCGTCAGCGCCACACCCGTGGCCGCCAGAAAGCGGCGGAACGCCTCGCGCGTGCGCGGCCCCATGACGCCATCCGCCGCCCCTGCGTCACAGCCCAGCGTGTTCAGATGGGCCTGCGACTTGCGCAGGATCTCGCGCGTGTCGGTTGGGTCTGGTTCCGGGGCCGCGACCGGCTCGGGCTTTGGGTCCGGTCTGGCCTGCAAGGCCTCTTTTTCCGCCCGCAGCTTTTCCAGTTCAGCCAAAGCTGCGGCCAACGCAAGTTCGGCGTCCCGTTCGCTTGTTTCCGGGGCGGCGGGCACCGGGCTTGCGGCCTTCAGCACCTTGGATTGCGCAAGGATCTCGGCCATCGGAACAGCAAAGTTCACATCCCCGGCCCGGCTGCCCGCATGGTGCAGGGCGATCACCTTTTGCGATCCCGCGTCGATCACCGGCGAGCCGGAATTGCCCGGCAGCGTGTCACAGGTGTGCCGCAACCGCTGCTTGGCCAGCGCCGGGCTGTCGGCCTGGCATTTCTCGCGGCTGATGCGTTGCGCCTCGCCCATTGGGTGACCGATGACCCAGAACGGGTCGCGATCCTGTGGCACCGCCGCCGTCAGGTCCAGCGCGCCAAATTCCGCATTGGCATCGCCCAGCACCTGCAAGACGGTGTAATCCAGCGCCTCGCTGGTCTCCAGCGGCACAGGGTTGACGTGAAAGGTCTTTACCCCCTCGTCCAGCCCGTCCCGGGTATAGCCCACGTGGAACTGGACAGCGGCAATGCTGTTGGCTCCCTGCGCCTTCATCTTGGGATGGTTCAGAATGCCCGGGACGCAATGGTGGTTGGTGACGATCCTGTTGCCTTCGACAAGGAAGCCCGTGCAGGGCGCATGGCCCACATTGGTCAGGATCTGCAACATGCCCACGGAACGGCCGGTGCGGGCAAAGACCGAATTCGGCCCATAGTTCGAGATGAACTCGTTATTGTAATCGCCGATCCGCGACTCCAGACGGACATCCCCCAACATGGATTCCGTTCGCGGCGCAACCACCTGCCCAAAGGTCTCTGCCGGGAACAGCATCAGGTCCTGCGCGGCTGCGGCAGTGCTCAGGGCAAGGATTGCGGCGGCGGCCATGCGAAAGACAGGCATGAATGCGGGACTCCGGCTTGGGATTCTCCGGGTACAGTAACATTCTGGGCCCTATCGCGGAGTCTGGAAATCCCCGCCTATACGGGCCTGCTCAGCGCCGCATCAGGTAGGTGTCCATGATCCAGCCGTGTCTGGCCCGTGCCTCGGCCCGCGTCGCCACGATCTTTGGCCCGGTCTCGGCCAGGGGGCCGGCCTCCAGCACCTGTTCCTTCATGCCCAGAAAGCCGCCCCACCAGATGTCGATCCCCTGCGGGTCAAGGCTTTGGAAGGAACATTCCCCATCCAGCATGACCACCACGGTATCGGCCCCCTCGGGCCAGCCGTGGTCGCGCAGCCGCCGCCCGGTCGTGACCATGACCGGGCCATTGACCGTGTTGAAAGGGATCGCGTGGGCCGACGTCAGCGCCTGTAACGCCGTTATCCCCGGCACCACCCGTACACGCGGCGCAGGCGTCAGCCGCGCGGCAATCCTCAGCGTGCTGTCGTAAAGGCCGGGATCGCCCCAGACCAAAAGCGCCACAGGCCCCTCGGGCGCATCGCGCAACGCCGCGACCCAACGCTCGGCGATTTCATCGTGCCAACGGTCCACCCGCTCGGCATAGGGCAGCTTTGGGTCCCGCACCGGCATGTCGAAATGGATCACGCGCGCCCCGGATCCCGAGGCCCGCAGGATCTCGTGCCGCAGTTCGGCCAGATCCTCCTTGGCGGCCCCCTTGCGGGGGATCAGCACCACGGCGGCCTCGCGCAGGGCGCGCTGCCCCTCGATTGTCACATGGTCGGGATTGCCGGTGCCGATGCCGACCAGCCAGAGATCAGTCAAACCCCACCCCCAATTCCGCCATGGGACCATAAAGGATCAGCGCAGGCTTGGTCCCGATTTCATCCGCCAGACGCGCCGACAGGCCCGCCACCGTGTCGCGGTGCAGCGCCTGTTCGGCAGTGCCCACCGCCTCGGCGAGGATCGCGGGGGTGGTGCCCGGCAGGCCCTCGGCTTGCAGCTCCGCCGCCAGTTTGGGGAAGGTCCGCTTGCCCATGAAAACCACCGTCATCGCCCCCGGATCGGCGAGGGCCTTGAGGTCCAGATCCGGCGGCAACGCGCCGCTGACGTCATGACCGGTCACGAATTGCACCCGGCGCGCAGTCAGCCGGCGCGTCAGGGGGATGCCACAGGCCGCCGCCGCGGCCACCGCCGAGGGGATCCCCGGGATGATTTCATAGTCTATCCCGGCGGCGCGCAGGGCGACCTGCTCTTCTTCCAGCCGCCCGAACAGACCCGAGTCGCCGGATTTCAGCCGAACGATGCGCCCGCCCTCGCTGGCATAGTCCACCAGCAGGCGGCTGACGTGATCCTGCCGGGGCGAAGGCCGCCCGGCCCGCTTGCCCACGCCGATCAGGTCTGCACCGGGACGCACGTGGCTAAGGATCGGCCCCGAGGACAGATCGTCGAACAACACAGCATCGGCCCGCTTCAGACGGTCCACGGCTTTCAGCGTCAAAAGCTCGGGATCACCCGGCCCGCTGCCGACAAAACTGACGAAACCGCTCATAAGCCCGCCTCCGCTGCGATAAGGTGAAAGAAGGTGCCGGTGACATTGCCCCGAACCGAACCGGTTTCCGGCACCGGGTTGCCATCGGCATCGGCCACGCGGGCAAGCGGCGCGTCAGGCTGGCCGAGGATCGTTGAATAGTGGAACTCATGCCCGCGCAGGGCCGCGCCCGGTGCCAGCCCCGGCATCCCGGCCTCCAGCACGGCACGGCGATAGCCAAGGTGGAACTTGCGCTTTTCATAAGAGGTCACGAGCCCCAGCAGGCCCGCCATCCGGTGCGAAACGCCTTCCTTGTCGATCAGCGCCTCGCCCAGCGCCATGTAGCCGCCGCATTCGCCATGCACGGGCCGCGTTTCGGCAAAGCGGCGCAAACCTTCGCGGAAATGCCCGGCCGCCGCCAGACGCCCGGCGTGCAGTTCGGGGTAGCCCCCCGGCAGCCAGACGATGTCGGCGCTGTCCTCCGGCGCTTCGTCGGCCAGCGGCGAGAACGGCAGGATTTCCGCCCCGGCGGCGCGCCAGCCTTCCAGCAGGTGCGGATAGGTAAAGGAAAACGCCGCATCGCGTGCCAGCGCGATCCGTTGCGCCGGGGGGCGCAGAATGGCGGATGCGGCTGGTGGGCGGGCCGCTGACGGGCGCAGCCCGGAAGTCGGGGCGTCCGACAGTCCATCCGCCGCCGCGCGAATCCGGTCAAGGTCCACATGCGCGCGCAGGAAATCGGCATAGCCGGAAATCGCCGCCTCAAGATCCGGGTGTTCGATCGCCTGAATCAGACCAAGGTGCCGCTCGGGCAGGGTCAGGTCGCCGCGCCGGGGCAGCACGCCCAGCACCTCGATGCCTGCGCGTTCCATTCCCAGACGGGTCAGCCGCTCATGCCGGGGCGAAGCGCAGCGGTTCAGGATCACACCCGCGAATGGCAGGTCCGGCATGTATTCGCGAAACCCCAGCGCCGTGGCCGCCGCAGATTGCGCCTGCCCTCCCACGTCCACCACCAGAACCACGGGCCAGCCCATGCGCCGCGCGGTTTCCGCCGAAGAGCCGAAACCGCTCTGCCCGCGGGTTGCCACCCCGTCGTATAGCCCCATCGATCCTTCGCCGATGCAGATGTCGGCGCCCTTTGCCTGTGCGCTGATGGCGTCGAGCAGTCCGCCGTCCATCGCCCAGGTGTCCAGGTTGAACGAGGCCCGCCCGCTGGCCGCAAGGTGAAAGGCCGGGTCGATATAGTCGGGACCGGATTTGAAGGGCTGTACCGACAGGCCCTCGTCACGCAGCGCGCGCAACAAGCCCAGCATCACCGTCGTCTTGCCCGTCCCCGAAGCCGGGGCCGAAATCATCAGCCCGCGCGGAAAATCAGTCATCGCCATGTTGCCACTCCGCCCAGGGGCTGTCTGCCGTTTGCGGCCTGTACCGCCGGTCATAATCCGCTGCGTATAGCTGGCTTTCCGCCGTGATCCCCTCACCCAGCGCCGGCCCCACTAGGATCAGAGCCGTCCGCGCGATCCCCTCGTCCACCGCATCGACAAGGCCGCCCAAAGTGGTGCGGATCACCCGTTCATCCGGCCAGCTGGCCCGGTAGACCACCGCGACGGGGCACTCGGGCCCATAAGACGGCAACAGCTCTGCCTGCACCTTTTCCAACTGGCCAATCGACAGGTGCAACGCCAGCGTCGCGCCGGTATTGGCGAAATTGGCCAGTGTCTCGCCCGCGGGCATGGGCGAGGCCCGGCCCTGCGTCCGGGTCAGCACCAGCGACTGCGCCAGCCCCGGCACGGTCAGTTCCGCGCCCAGCGCGGCGGCGGCGGCGGCAAAGGACGGCACGCCCGGCGTCACCTGATAGGGAATGCCCAGCGCATCCAGCCGACGCAGTTGCTCGCCCATGGCCGACCAGACCGAAAGATCGCCGGAATGCAGCCGCGCCACGTCCTTGCCTTCGGCGTGGGCTCTGGCGATCTCGGCGATGATGGCGTCCAGATCCATCGGTGCGGTGTTGACGATCCGTGCCCCTGGCGGGCAATGGGACAGCACCGCCTCGGGCACCAGCGAGCCCGCATAAAGGCACACCGGACATGCGGCGATCAAGTCGCGCCCGCGCACGGTCAGCAAATCGGCGGCCCCCGGTCCCGCGCCGATGAAATGAACGGTCATCTCTGTTTTCCTTCTGCCAGCGCGCAGGTGGCCATTCGGTCGCCCGAGACCACGCGCGTGCGGATCAATTCTGCCCCCGGGCCCGCCGCGGCAAGCGCCGCTGCCTCGGCCACACTGCCTGTGCCGCGCGCCTCAAGGCTGGGGTTCGACGTGGTTGCAGTGCCCTGCGCTTGCAGCAGGTCCGGGGCAATCCCGACAACCGGCAGGCCCATGGTTTCGCCCAAGGTCTGAAAGACGGGGCTTTGCGCCTTGTCCTCTGCCGTGGCCAGATGCGTCAGCCCCTGCCCGCCCGCGCGGTGCAAGGCGTCGCGCAGGCTGTCCACCGTGGCCCCGCTGCGAAACCCGAACCCGGCGATCACAGCGTCACACTCCATTGCACGACGGGATATGCGGATTTCCAGCCCCGGCGCGGGCCCAGCGCGCCCGCCTCGGCCAGTTCGACCCGCAACAGCGTGCCGCCGCGATCGGCCTGTGCCGCGATCAACAAAGCCTCGCTTTCCAACGTCACCGCATTGGCGACCAGCCGGGTGCCTTCGGGCAGGTTGCGATACAGCCAGTCCAGCAAACCGATGCCCAGCCCGCCGCCGACAAAGACCACATCCGGGCGAGGCAACCCCGTCAGGACATCGGGCGCGCGGCCTTCGACCACCTGCAACCGGTCAACGCCCAACGCCTGCGCATTGGCGCGGATCAGACCGATCCGGTCGGCGCGGGGTTCCACGGTGACGGCCTCGACGGTCGGATCGCGCAACAGCCATTCGATGCCGATGCTGCCCGAACCGCCGCCAATGTCCCACAGCTGTTCAAACGGTTTGGGGGCCAGCGCGGACAGGGTCAGCGCCCGCACCGGGCGTTTGGTCATCACGCCGTCACTGTCAAAGAAATCGTCGTCGAGACCGGAGACCTTCGGCAAGGCGGCCCCTTCACCCGCCACCTCGATGGCGGCAACCACCGGATGTTCAAACCCGTCAGGCACGTCCTGGGCCGCGAGCCGTGTCACCTTTTCACGCGGACCGCCCAGCGCCTCCATCACCCAAAGCTGCGAGGTGCCAAAGCCAAGACCGTCAAGGTAACGGGCCAGTTCGGAAACCGCCGCGCCGTCGCGCAGCGTCACGATCAGCCGCACGCCTCGCGCCAAATGCGGGCGCAACCGGGACAGCGGCGCGGCGTGCAATCCCATGCACAGCGTCTTTTCCAGGGCCCAGCCAAGGCGCGCCGCCGCCAGCGAGAAACAGGACACCCCCGGCAAGACCCGCCATTCGTGGTCGGCAAACCGGCGCGCGATCACGCTGCCCGCACCGAACCAGAACGGATCGCCGGAGGCCAGCACCGCAACAGGGCGGCCGCGATAGCGGTCCAGCAGGTCCAGCCCATCGGCAAAGGGCACCGGCCACGCAACTTTTTCGGCCCTCAGTTCCGGCAACAGGCCAAGGTGACGGGGCGGACCCATGACGATCTCCGCCTGTTCCAGCGCGGCACGGCTTGCACCTGTCAGCCCGTCCGGTCCATCTTCGCCCAAACCGATCACCACCAACCACGGAGCGCGCTCAGACATGACCCCGAACCTCCTGATCCTGGGCGGCACGACCGAGGCCACGGCGCTGGCACGGCTGGCGGCAGAGCACGGGATCAACGGCACCGTCAGCTTTGCGGGCCGCGTCGAGCGCCCGCGTCGACAACCCCTGCCGCAGCGCGTCGGCGGGTTTGGCGGGGTTGAGGGGCTGGCGGCCTACCTGAGCGAAAACGGCATCACACATCTGGTGGATGCCACGCATCCCTTTGCCGCACAAATGAGCACCAATGCCGTCGAGGCCGCGCGCCTTGCCGGTGTGCCGCATCTGGCGTTGACCCGCCCCGCGTGGCAACCGCAATCCGGCGACCGCTGGACCCATGTGCCCGACATTCCCGCCGCCGTCAGCGCACTGAATGGCGCGCCGCGCCGGGTGATGCTGGCCGTGGGCCGGATGCATCTGGACGAATTCGCCCCCAATCCGCAGCATTTCTACCTGCTGCGTCTGGTGGATCCGCCCAAGACGCCGCCGCCCTTTGCCGAATACCACGTGATCGTCGATCGCGGTCCCTTTACCGCCGAAGGCGACCGCGCGCTGATGGAAGAGCACGGGATCGACATGGTGGTATCCAAGAACGCGGGCGGATCGGGCGCGTCGGCCAAGCTGGATGCCGCGCGCGCCCTTGGGCTGCCGGTTGTGATGATCGACCGTCCGGCCCTGCCCGCACGGCGCGAGGTCGCGACCCCGCAGGAAGTGCTGGACTGGGTCGCTCATGCCGGGACAGACCGGGGGGTATAGACCCATGGCGCGCCGTTTTCGCGGGTGATCACCCGCGTCAGCGACGACCCCACAAGGACGACGGTGCGCATGTCCGCCATGTCTGGCGTGGCATCGCACAGGCGCACGATACGCAGATCCTCATCAGGTGTTGAAACCGCGCGGGCAAAAAGAATGATGCGCTCGGGCTCGCAGGTTTCGCGCAGAACATCCAGCGCGCGGCCAAAGCCTTCGGGCCGCGACTTGGACCGGGGATTGTAGAACCCCATGGCGAAATCCGCCTCTGCCGCAAGGCGCAGCCGTTTCTCGATCAGCGCCCAGGGTTTCAGGTTGTCGCTGAGGTTGATGGCGCAGAAATCATGGCCCAAGGGCGCCCCGGCCCGAGATGCCGCCGCCAGCATCGCCGTGATGCCGGGCAGCACGCGGATCTCCAGCGCCCGCCATTCCGCCGGGCCGGCCTCGACTGCCTCGAACACCGCCGAGGCCATGGCAAAAACGCCCGGATCGCCCGAGGAGACGACAACCACCCGCCGCCCCTCGCTGGCCATGTCCAGCGCGTGCCGCGACCGGTCCAGTTCGACGCGGTTGTCACTTTCATGCAGGCGCAGCCCCGCGCGCGGGGCAATCCGGCGGACGTAGGGAATATACCCCACGATATCGGTGGCTTCTGCGATGGCGGATGTCACCTCGGGAGTGACCAGCGCCTCATCCCCGGGGCCAAGCCCCGCGATCACGACCCAGCCGCTCATGGTCGCCGCCCCTGCCCGTGTACGATGACGATCGAGAAATAGGGCGAGATCCGTTCCGGCGCGTCGGCCAGCCTGACCACGGCCTGACCGCTCATGCTGGCATATTCCACCAGATAAGCCCGGTCCAGCTTGCCCGCCTTTTCCAGCGCCGACCGGACGCGCGGCAGGTTGCGCCCGATCTTCATGACCACCAGTGCGTCGGCCTCGGTCATGCGGGCCACCAGTTCTTGCTCTGGCAGGGTCGCCATCAGCACCGACAGCACATCATCGCCCCAAGTGACCGGTTCGCCGGTGGCCGTCCATGCCGCCGACATACCCGTGATCGCGGGCACCACGTGAACGGGAGCCTCGTCGCGCAGCCGGGTATAGAGATGCATGAAGGACCCGTAGAAAAACGGATCGCCCTCGCAGAGCACCACCACGTCCTCGCCCGCGGCCACCAGCGCCTTCAGATGGGCGACGCAATCGCCATAGAACTCGGACAGGATCTGGTTGTAGCGCGGATCGCTCAGCGGGATCTCCGTCGTGACCGGGTATTCCATGGCGAATTCCACGACATCGTCGCGCAACATGCCATCAACGATGCCACGGGCGCGGCCTGCGCGGCCCGCCTTGCGGAAAAAGGCCACGTGGCGGGCATTCCGGACCAGCCGGTCAGCGCGCACGCTCATCAGTTCGGGGTCGCCGGGGCCAAGGCCGACGCCGTATACCGTCCCGCCCCTCATTCCGCGCGGCTCGCGATGGCGTTGATGGCCGCAACGGTGATGGCGCTGCCGCCCAGCCGCCCCTCGACGATCAGCGAGGGCACCGGCTGTGCCTCCCACAGGGCGTCCTTGCTTTCGCGCGCACCGACAAAACCCACAGGGCAGCCGATGATCGCCGCCGGGCGCGGACACTCGGGATCTTCGAGCATTTCCAGCAGGTGAAACAGCGCCGTGGGCGCATTGCCGATGGCGACCAGCGCCCCCTCCAACCGTGGCCTCCACAGCTCCAGCGCGGCGGCAGAGCGGGTGGTGCCCAGTTGCGCCGCCAGATCGGGAACCGCAGGGTCGCGCAGGGTGCAGATCACATCGTTCTCGGCGGGCAGGCGTTTGCGGGTCACACCTTCGGACACCATGAACGCGTCACAAAAGATCGGGGCCCCGGCATTCAGCGCGGTACGCGCCGCCGCCACCATGCCCGGCGAAACCTTGACGTCGCGTTCCAGCCCGACAAGGCCCGCGGCGTGGATCATGCGCACCACCACCTGTTCCTCGTCGGCGGCAAAGCGGTCAAGCTCTGCCTCGGACCGGATGGTGGCGAAGCTCTCTTTGTAGATGGCCGCGCCGTCTTTTTCATAGGTGTATGGCATGGATCAGGGCCTGCTCAGTTCGTTGATTTCCAAGGGGGTCAGTTCGCGGCGGATGGGGTCATCCCACGGGGCCCCCTGCTTGACAAGGTCGAATGCACCGTCGCGCCCGACGAGGGTCAGGTCCGCGGCACGGGGAAAGGCGCAGCCCTTGGCACAGCCCGAGACATGCCAACGCTCGCCCTCTGGGACATGGGCGGCAAGGGTCCGGGCCAAGGCGCGGGTGGGTACGCTGGCCTGTGGACAGCCGGGCGCGCCGGTGCAGGCCTCGATCCGGCGGATCGGATCGCGCGGATCGGTGACAAGACCGGGATGATTCACCGTCGCGACGCCCGGCAGATAGACCATGCGGAACGGGGTGACACGGATTTCGTCGGCCCGGTCGGCCAGATGGCGCAGCGCCTCGGCGCTGAACAGGCCAAAGGGAGCCGCCACGCAAAGTCCCGTGGCCAAAGGTCCCGGCTCGGGGGCCGGGACGGGATCCGCCGGAGGCGTATCGCCCCGCAAGGCATCGGGCAGGATTGCGCCCGCCGCAAGATGCCGCGCCATGCGGCCGCGCCCGTCAGAACCGACGCCGCCGCTGTCGAGGAACCATTGCGCAATGGCCAGCGCCAGCGCCACAGCCTGCGCCTCGGCCACGGGGCGCCCGGTGGTCATGCCATCGGCGCGGACGATCACGCCGTCCCCCGCGCCTTCAATCCGGATGTCACCGCTGATCCCGTCCAGCCGCCGTTGCGGTCCGGGATCGACGGCAAAGCCGAATTTCCCCGGCAGCCGCGCGAAACGCGGATCGGCCAGCCCATCGTATAATGCTTCGGTGAACCCTTCGGCGCGGCGGTCCGCACCCGAAAACGGATCGAGGATCACGTTGCGCCGCGCCTCGCTCTCGGCATTTCCGGGCAAGAGACCCAAGGCCTCCAGCCCTTCGATCACACGGGCAAAGCCGTCATCCGTGACACCACGCAATTGCAGATTGGCCCGCGCCGTCGCCTCGACCACGCCGCTGCCAAGCCGCTCCGCCAGATCGGCCAGTCCACGCGCCTGATCCGCCATCAACCGCGCCAGATGGGGGCGCACCCGCACCACCAGCCCGTCGCCCGAGCGCATCGGGCGCCAGGCGCCGGGGCACCAGCCCTTGACCTCGGGCGCGCTCATTCCGCCGCCTCCAGCGCGGCAAGGATCGAGTTGCGCCGCGTCTGCCAAAGCCCCGCCGCATGCAGTGCCGCAAACCGCGCGCGCATGGCGGCCAGCGCCTCGGGGTTGGCCTGTTCAAGAAAGGCGGTCAACGCCTCGTTGCCCAGCGTGGCGTCATAATAGAGATCGAACAGATGCCCCGGAACCACGTCCGCCAGTTGCGCAAAAGCCGCCATGTTTTCCAGCGTCGCGGCGATCTCGGCCGCGCCGCGGAACCCGTGCCGCTGCATCCCGTCCAGCCAAGCCGGGTTTGCCGCACGCGCCTGCACGACACGCGCGATTTCCTCGGTCAACCCACGCGCCCTCGGGGCCGCCGGGTTGGTATTGTCCATGTGATACAGCGCGGCCTTGCCACCGGTCACGCCCTGCGCGGCGGCAAAGCCTGCCTCGTGGCTGGCATAATCCTCGGCCAGCAACAGGTCGGTTTCCGGCAGATCCTGAAGGTGGACAAAGGCATCCGCCGCACGCACCCTTTCCCGCAGGGTTTCGGCATCCTTCTGCCCCTCGCCCCGGTCATAGGCCCAGGCAGAGGCCGCCAGCCAGGCCTCGCCCGCCGCCTGCCGCCCGCCATCGGAATAATCGCCCATATGCGGGCCGATCCCAAGACCGAATGATCCCGGAGCGGGGCCAAAGACCCGCGCACCCGCCTGCCCCACGAAGGGGTTCCAGTCACGCGCTTCGTCCCGTTCGGCCAGCGCCTTGACCGCCTGACCAAACAGCACCGAAAGCGTCGGGAACACATCGCGGAACAGGCCCGAGACCCGCAGCGTAACGTCGATGCGCGGGCGTTCCAGCTCGGCGATCGGTATGATCTCGACCCCGCTGACGCGCTCGCTGCCCTTGTCCCAGACGGGCCGGACGCCCAGCAGGTGCAGTGCCATGGCGAATTCCTCGCCCGCCGTGCGCATCGTGGCCGATCCCCAAAGATCGACGATCAACCCCTTGGGCCAGTCGCCCTCGTCCTGCAAATGCCGCCGCACCAGTTCCTCGGCCAGCTTGACGCCCTGCGCATAGGCGCTCCGCGTCGGAACAGAGCGCGGGTCGGTGGTGAAAAGGTTCCGCCCGGTGGGCAGCACATCGGTCCGCCCCCGGTATGGCGACCCGGAGGGGCCCGAGGCGATGCGCTTGCCGTCCAGCGCGTCCAGCAGGGCCTGCCGTTCGGATCTTGCCGATGTCGCGACATCAAAGTTGCCCATGTCCTGTGGCACCCGGCCCCAGACATGCAATCCGTCACCGAACTGGCTTTCCTTCACATCGCAAACGAACCGGTCGATCCGCGTGATCGCCTCAGCCACAGAGGCCTCCGCCGTCAGGCCAAGATCTCCTTCGATACCAATCGCTTGCGCCTCTTCCCTAATGTCCTGCATCAGCCTGTCGCGCCGCCGAGGATCCAGTCCATCGGCGTTGGAAAACTCATCCAGCAGGCTTTCCAGGCGGGTCAGACGCTCGGGCGTGCCCGCCTCACGCAGTGGCGGCGGCACATGGCCCAGCGTCACCGCGCCGATGCGGCGTTTCGCCTGCGCCGCCTCGCCGGGGTCGTTGACGATGAACGGATAGATCACCGGCAGATTGCCGGTCAAAACCTCGGGCCAGCAGCCATCGGACAGCGCGACGGATTTGCCGGGCAGCCATTCCAGTGTGCCATGCGCGCCGATATGGATCAGCGCATCGCTGCGCTCTTGCAGCCACAGGTAAAAGGCCACGTAGGCGTGGCGCGGCACTCGGGACAGATCGTGATATTCCTCGTCCCTCAGCTTCGGCGTGCCGCGCTCCGGCTGCAAGGCGATCAGTGCCGCGCCCCGCGCGATGGCGCGAAAGGCAAAACCACCGTCGCGACAATCGGGATCCTCCTCCGGTGCGCCCCAAGCGGCCCAAAGATCGTCGCGCAGGCCTTTGGGCAAACGCGCAAGCGCCGCGCGATAGGCCCCCATCGGCCAGAACATCCGCGCCTCCCGCAGATCCTCCGCCGCCACGCCCGGCGTGACCGAATGCCCCGCCTCTGCAAGATCCGCAAGGATCGCATCGGCCGAGGCAAGCGCATCCAGCCCCACCGCATGCGCAAGGTTCCAGTCCCGCCCGGGATAGGTGGACAAAACCATGCTCAACCGCCGCGCATCCGCCGCCGTCCGGCCCAACGCAACCCAGCGCGCCACGCGGTCCGCCACGGCGCGCACCCGGTCCGCGTCGGGCACATGCGCCACGCGGGCGAATTGCAGATCCGGGTCCCGCACTTGCGGTTCCTTGAAAGACACCGCCCCGGTGAAAAGCCGCCCGTCCACCTCGGGCAAGACCACATGCATGGCAAGATCGGCAGGGGACAAACCACGCTCGGCCTCGTCCCATGCGGCCCGGGTCGAAGTCGACAGCGCCACCTGAAACACCGGCACGCCGCCCGCATCCAGCGGCGAGGTGCCCTGCGCGCCACGCCCGGAAAAGGCGGTGGCATTGACGATGGCGACGGGCGACAACGCCGCAACCTGCCGCGCCAGCCACCCCGCCGCATCGGGCGCCTTCAGGGACGGCGCAAACAGCCCCATGACCGAAAAACCGCGCTCCCACAGCGCGGTGCAAAGCGCTTCAACGGGCGCCAGATCCGCCGCCACAAGGTACGAGCGATAAAAAACCACAAGAACCAGCGGCCCCTGTTTCTTCTTGGCACAAATACTCTCGGGGGGGCTTGCCTCAGGCAAGCGGGGGGCAGACAGCCCCCCTCCACCACCGGCCACAGGCGCCAGCGCCAGAACCGGACAGCAGACACCGTGTTCCGGCAGCCAGCCACCCACCTGCGGCACATGTTTCGCGCCGCGCACCGGCGCCGCATAGAGACCCGCCGCAAGCGACATCTGCGCCAGCGCCGCCTGCGCGGCCACGGCCCCGCCGGCGTCACAAAGGTGTTGCAGTCGCCGCAGCGTCGATACCGGCAGGGTCGAAACCTCATCCAGACGCGCATCTGCCCGCCCGTCGGCGGGCAGAACCGCCAGCGCAATACCCTTTTGCTGGGCCAGCGCGGCAATCTGCTGGATTCCGTAGGACCAGTAGGGAACGCCCCCGATGAGACGGATCAGGATGCCCTTGGCCCCTTCCAGCGTCTGTTCGACATAGGTGTCCACCGACAGTGGATGTTTCAGCGCCGCGATATTGGCCAGCCGCAAACCCGGCATCCGACCATCCCGGCCGCCGCCGCGTTCCCACCCGGCGGCAAAGGCCCCAAGATCGGAATCCGAAAAGGACAGCACCACCAGATCCGCCGGGCTTTGCGCCAGGTCGGTGGGGGTCTCGGTCTCTTCTAACCCGTGGCTTTCGCGAAAGAGGACGTGCATCGGAATCTCGGCCCGGCGGGGATGCCCCCGCCCTTACTCGGCCGCCTCGGTCGCAACACCCAGAACCGCGCGGATCGCATCGGGACGGATGTCGTCATGTTCCGCGATCACCACAAGTCGGCCCTGCCGGTCCTCTCCCGGTTTCCACGGCCGGTCGAACTGATGCCGGACCCGTGCGCCCACCGCCTGTACCAGCAGGCGCATGGGTTTGCCCGCAACGCTGGCATACCCCTTGACCCGCAGGATGTTCTGGCTGTTGGCCAGTTCCTCGATCCGCGCGACAAGCTCTGCCGGATCGGCCAGTTCGGGGATGTCGACCACGATGGATTCAAAATCGTCATGCTCATGGTCGTCATGCCCGTCGTGATGCGAGGGACGCGCGTCCATGTCATCCTCGGCTGCAGCCTCCAGCCCAAGGATCACCCGGGGATCGACCACGCCTTCGGCCACTTCGATCACCGGCAGCGGGCGCGGTGCCTCTGCGGCGATGATTTCTTTGGCCTTTGCCACGCCTTCGGGGCCGGCCAGATCGGGCTTGGTCAACAGGACGATGTCCGCGCAGGAAATCTGATCCTCGAATACCTCCGACAGCGGCGTTTCGTGGTCCAGAGAATCGTCGGCAAGGCGCTGCGCGTCCACCTTTTCCACGTCCGGCGCAAACCGGCCCGAGGCCACGGCCTCGGCATCGGCCAGCGCGATCACGCCGTCGACGGTGATCTTGGACCGGATGTCGGGCCAGTCAAAGGCTTTCAGCAGCGGCTTCGGCAAGGCCAGTCCCGAGGTCTCGATCAGGATATGTTCCGGGCGCGGCTCCAACGCCATCAGCGCCTCGATCGTGGGAATGAAATCATCGGCCACGGTGCAGCAGATACAGCCGTTCGCCAGTTCCATGATGTTTTCCGCCGGACAATCGGGAATGGCGCAGCCCTTGAGGATTTCCCCGTCAACGCCCACGTCGCCAAACTCATTGACCACGACAGCAAGGCGCTTGCCGCCCGGGTTCTGCATGAGGTGCGAGATCAGCGTCGTCTTGCCCGAGCCAAGAAAGCCGGTGATCACGGTGACGGGAAGCTTGGCGAGATCGGTCATGTCTTGTCCTCTTCGGGCGTGTCTGTCGTCTCGGGCGGGATGCGCGCGATGCAGTTGCGTTTGAAGTGTTCCGGGCGCGACCGCCACGGGATCACCCCGTCCTCGGCCGCATGATATAGCGCCATCCCCTCGACCAGCAGGTCCGGATGCGACGCTTCGTGCAGGTTTCCGTATACGTAGGTCCACCGCCGCGGCCCACCGCGCATGGCGACGGAACAGCCGTGGTCGCAGTTTTGCAGGCATTCCACCGGCGTCAGAATCACGCCTTCGGGAAGGTCGCGGGCGGCGACGGCGTCAAACAGGCGCTGGCCGGGACGAATGCCGCCCTCCGGCGTTTCCTCGCCACGGCGGCATTTGACGCAGACCATCAGTTCCACGGGCGCGGTCATGCGTCCGTCCCCTGATGGCGGCATGTGTCTTGAACAGTCATCTTCACCTCCTCCGGGGCACCCCGCCCGGTCTCAAAGTTTCACCTCTCACGATGGCAGGTCTCCTGGCTCGCGGGTCGCGGCCCCCCCGCGCCTTCCCGGCCGGTTGGCCAGTGGCACGTTTGCGAAGGGGCTCACCGCTTACAGTTGCGGGGGCAGCCGCGGGGTTTCACCGCGTTCCCTGTTTACCTCCCCGGACGCCCCGGGGAACCATCGTGACGGTCGTGGTGCGCCAGTCGCGCCGCCTTGTCAATCGCGAAGCACGTTGACGGGGCGCGACACGGATGCAATTCCTCGCGGGATTGCACAAAGGAGCGCGCCATGGACGAGATCACCGCCCGCCACAATGAAAAGATGCGCCGCATCAAGGCCGCCCGGGACGAGATGATGAAGACCAAGACCGAGGAAAAAGGTCTGATCATGGTTCATACCGGCAAGGGCAAGGGCAAAAGCTCGGCCGGATTCGGCATGATCATGCGCTGCATCGCCCATCAGATGCCCTGCGCCGTGGTGCAATTCATCAAGGGCAACTGGGACACCGGCGAAAAGACGTTCCTGCGGGAACGGTTTGCCGACGAATGCCGGTTCTTCGTCTCCGGCGAAGGTTTCACCTGGGAAACCCAGGATCGCGAGCGCGACATTGCCGCTGCACAGAATGGCTGGAAAATCGCCAAGGAACAGATTCTGGACCCTGAGATCCAGTTCGTTCTTTTGGACGAAATCAACATCGCCCTGCGCTATGACTATATCGACATCGACGAGGTGGTCGATTTCCTGCTGCATCAGAAGCCGCGCATGACCCATGTCTGCCTGACCGGCCGCAACGCCAAGCCCGAGTTGATCGAAGCCGCCGATCTGGTGACCGAGATGGAACTGATCAAACACCCCTTCCGCGACGGCGTAAAAGCCCAGCAGGGCGTGGAGTTCTGACCCTTCATGCCTGCTCCGGACCACATGCCGGCCCAGCTTCGGACATACCGCCTGACGGCCTTGCGGGGTGTACCCGCCCCGAAGCTACGGATCGCGCTTTTTGCCGATCTGCATGCCGCAGAGCCGCATATGGGGATGTTGCGGATCGAGTCTTTGGTCAAACAGACCAATGCCTTGAAGGCTGATGTGATCTTGCTGCTGGGCGACTATGTCGGCCACCACATAGGCGGGCGCGACCTAACCCCGGCCGAAGTGGCGGGCGCATTGGCCAAGTTGCAGGCGCCGCTTGGCGTCTTCGCCGTCTTTGGAAATCACGACTGGCGCGACGACCCCGAAGCCCAGAGGTCTGGGCAGCCGACCAAATGGCATCACGCGCTGGACGAGGCCGGGATCACGATTCTGAGCAACGAACTGGTCCGGATGAAGGTTGGCGGCAGATCCATCAATCTCGTCGGGATCGAGTCCCAGCGCGCGCTGCAAACCTTCTGGAAACGAAGGCCAGAGGGGTTCGACGATCTGGATGCGGTCCTGCCCAACCTAGACCCGGCGCAGTTCACGATCCTCATGGCGCATGAACCGGACATCTTTGCGAACCTTCCCGACCATATCGACCTGACGGTATCGGGCCATACACATGGCGGTCAGGTTGCGCCCTTCGGTCGTCCCATCGTTGTGCCTTCGAAATACGGACGCCGCTTTGCCTATGGCCATCATGTAGAAAACGCCCGGCAACTGGTGGTTTCGGGGGGATTGGGCTATTCGGGTTTGCCAATCCGTATCGGGCGCCCGCCCGAAATTGTTCTGGTGGACATGACATGAGCCGCGCCGACCGCCTTCCCCCTGCGAGCCCCTGCGTCGCGCGCTGTGTGATCGACGAGGCGGCAAACTTGTGCACCGGCTGCGCCCGCAGCCTTGACGAGATCGCCGTCTGGGGCAGCGCCTCGGATGCATTCCGGGCGCAGGTCTGGGCCGACCTGCCCGAACGGGCGGCGCGGCTGGGCCTGAAAACGCGGCGCTTGTCATGGCAGGGCGACACCATCCTGACCGAAGTCGCCCATCGCATCAGCGATTTGGGCGCTCGTCTCGTCGCCGGGATCTGGGGTGCTTCGGGAGAAGTATCGCGCCTGCCCGGCGCCCCCTGCGACGTGCGGATCGGGGACGGCGTGCTGACCCTTGGCCTGCCCGACGCGGCCTTGCGGCTGGAGGCGACGCGTTACCTGACCGCCTTTGAAATCGACCGGCCCGATGCGCCGAAGGTGATCGCGCTGGCGGTGCCGGTGGGACGCGCCTTTCGCGACAGGCCCGCTGCGCTGACAGCGCTGGGGCCGGACGACGGGGCGCTTTTGCCGCGTGACGCCCTTGGTGCGCGCTTTGACCTTGGCCTTGGCCAGCGAGCCGCCCGATTCACCGTGCGCTGTGACGCGCCTTTGGCCGCGACACTGGCCCGTACCGAGGGGACCGGCTGGCCCGATCACCTTGGCCGGACAGGTCTGGCCCTGCGCGATGCCGCCCCGGTGCGGGTGATCGAAACCCCCTGCCTGCGGATCGAGATCGACGCGCCGATCCCGCCCGCGGACGGCGCTTCGCCCACCGGACCGCATACGCATCTCTTGCCGGACCACGTGGCGCAGGGGATGGAAACGCCTCCGACCGTGCCCATGCCAACCGGCTATGTGGCGACCGCATTGATCTATCCGCGATGAACATCGACCTTGTCGTCTGGGATTTCGACGGCGTTCTGAATGCCGAGTCCAAGCGCGATCCCTTTGGCTGGGTGGCGCGACTGGACCGCGATCTTGGCCTGTCTCCGCGCGCCTTTCGCGCCTTGCTGGATCAACCGGGCATCGGGCGGCGCGTTCTGAAAGGAGAGGTTCATCTGCGCGATGTGCTGGCCGACTGGCTGACCACGCAAAAAACCGAGGTGACAGCCGAGGCCCTGCTGGCGCATTGGCTGGCCTCCGAGGACCGCCGCGATCCGCAGGTGACGGACTGGCTGATCCGCAGCCCGCAGCGCGCCGTGATCGGTACCAATAATCCGGTGCCCCGCGCCGAATATATCATGCAGACCGTGGGCCTGGACGCCCATGTCGAAAGGATATTTGCCTCGGGTGCGATGGGCGCGGCAAAACCTGACGCCGGATTCTTTGCACAAATCGAACATTGGGCCGCGTTGGTCCCGTCAAATATCCTCCTGATCGACGACAATCGCGACAATATCGCTGCTGCCGCCAAACGCGGGTGGCAGGTTTTCCACTTTGCAGAACATACGCGGGATCAACTGCCCGCCAGACTGGGGGTCACACCATGAGCCGCGCCATCATGATCCAGGGCACCGGGTCCAACGTGGGCAAATCCATGCTTGTGGCCGGTCTGTGCCGTGCTGCCCGTCGGCGCGGCCTGTCGGTCGCCCCGTTCAAACCGCAAAACATGTCGAACAACGCCGCCGTAACATCGGACGGAGGAGAGATCGGGCGCGCGCAGGCCTTGCAGGCGCTGGCCTGCGGCTTGCCCCTGCACACGGACATGAACCCGGTTTTGCTCAAGCCGGAAACGGATGTGGGCGCGCAGGTAGTTGTTCAGGGCAAGCGGCTGACAACCGCAAAGGCGCGGGACTACGCGAAGTTGAAGCCGCAACTCCTTGTCTCTGTTATGGAAAGTTTCGGCCGCCTGAAGGGTGCGCATGATCTTGTGATCGTGGAAGGCGCAGGCAGCCCGGCCGAGGTCAACCTGCGCAAGGGGGACATCGCCAACATGGGCTTTGCCGAGGCCGCTGGCGTGCCGGTCATCCTCGCCGGTGACATTGACCGTGGCGGCGTCATCGCGCAGATCGTCGGCACGCAGGCGATCCTTGATCCGGCAGATGAAAAACGAATTTCCGGTTTTGTTATCAACAAGTTCCGAGGCGATCCTCGCCTGTTCGACGATGGTTATGCGCTGATCGAACAGCGCACCGGCTGGCAGGGTTTCGGCGTCGCACCATGGTTCCCCGAGGCCTGGCGCCTGCCTGCCGAAGATGCGCTGGACGTGAACGCCCCTGACCGGACCGAGGGGCTGCATATCGTCTGTCTTTGCCTGTCGCGGATGGCGAATTTCGACGATCTGGACCCGCTGGCTCAGGAACCGGGCGTGCGGCTGACCATGTTGCGCCGCGGGCAGCCGATTCCCGGTGACGCGGACCTCGTGATCTTGCCCGGCAGCAAATCCACCCGTGGCGATCTGGCTTTTCTGCGTGAACAGGGCTGGGACATAGATCTTGCCGCGCACCACCGGCGCGGCGGGCACATCCTTGGTATCTGCGGCGGTTACCAGATGCTGGGCACCGGCGTGGATGACCCGCAGGGAATCGAAGGCCCGGCGGGCCGCGACCCCGGTCTTGGCTTCTTGCAGGTGGAAACCGTCATGACGCCGCAGAAATCCCTGACCGAGGTCCGCGCCACCCACGCTGGCACCGGCGCGGGGTTCGACGGGTATGAAATCCACATCGGCCGCAGCGACGGCCCGGACCGCACCCGCCCCTTTGCCCATGTGGACGGCGCGCCCGAAGGTGCAATCAGCGGCGATGGCCGCGTCATGGGCAGCTATCTGCACGGCATGTTCCGCGACGATGGCTTTCGCGCGGCATGGTTGGCCGGGTTCGGCGTCAGCGCCACCGCCTCCTACGATGCCGAGGTCGAGGCCACGCTGGAGGCGCTGGCCGATCACCTTGAGCAACATCTGGATGTGGACGGCCTGCTTGCAGCCGCGCGCTAGGGCCTAGCCCCCCAGCGCCGTTTCCAGCCGGGTCCAATCCGCCACGGTCCCCGGCAGGCCCAGCCGCAGCCAGCCCTTGGAATAGGGAAAGGCGCGAGTCCAGATATGGGCCTGTGCAAGCCTGTCTTGCGCGGCAAGGGCATCGCCTGTGTCATAGGTCCGGAACAGCACCGTCCCGCCCACCAGCGTCCAGCCCGCCGCCTTGGCCAAGGCATCCATCCGCACAGCGTCCTGCGCCAGCCGACCGATCATGGCCTCTTGCCACGCGCTGTCCGCCAGTGCCGCGCGCCCCGCCGCGATGGCTGGCCCGCTGACCGCCCATGGCCCGGCAAGGCGGCGCATCTCTCCGACAATCGGTGATGGCCCTAGAGCAAAACCAAGGCGCAGCCCCGCCAGACCGAAGAACTTGCCAAAAGAGCGCAGCACAAGGATCGACACCCCGCCCGGCAGCCGATCCATATAGGGGATCAGCGAGTATTCCGGCGCAGGATCGGCAAAGCTTTCGTCCACGACCAGCAGTCCGACGTCCTTTGACAGGTCGATCAGGTCCTCCGGCGTCCAGAAACGCCCGTCAGGGTTGTTGGGATTCACCACCACGCCAAGGGCTGCGCCTTTCAGCTCCGCGATGTCGGAAACTTGCGTGACGCTCCAGCCCTGCGCCTGCAACGCACCGGCGTGTTCATTATAGGTCGGCCCGACGACACGCGCCTCACGCGCGGGGCCAAGGCGCGGAACCAGTTGGATCGCGGCCTGCGCACCCGCCAGCGCCACGCAATCCACCGACGGGTGGGCGCGATAGGCCTTGCGCGCCGTGGTTTCCAGCGCGGCAAGATCGGCCGAAGTCGGCAAAGCCCCCAAGGCACGCGGCGACAGATCCGGCATCGGATAGGGGCTGGCATTTATACCCGTGGACAGGTCCAGCCAGTCGCCCTCGCCATACCGGGTCATCGCCCGGTCCAAATCGCCGCCGTGATCGCGCATGCCGCCTCTCAGAGTATCGCCAGCCCGAACAGGACCGCGCCGCACAGAAACATCGCCCGCACATAGAGCGCAAGTCCCCGACTGATCGACCCGGCGTCGGGATCCGCCGCTGCGCCGTTCACCCAAGGTTCGTCCGCCACGCGGTCGCCATAGATGCGCGGCCCCGACAGGCGCACCGCCAGCCCACCAGCCAGCGCGGCCTCGGGCCAGCCGGCATTGGGTGACCGGTGGTGGCGCGCGTCGCGCCGCACGGTCTGCATGGCTGTCACGACACGGCCAGAGGCCAGAGCAAAGAACAGCCCGGTCAGCCGTGAGGGGATCAGGTTCACTAGGTCGTCCAACCGCGCGGCGGTCTTGCCGAAATATTCATAGCGGTCGTTGCGGTGGCCGATCATGGAATCCATCGTGTTGATCGCCTTGTAAGCCACGATCCCCGGCAGCCCCGCCACCACCCCCCAGAACAGCGGTGCCACGATGCCGTCCGAACTGTTTTCGGCAAGGCTTTCCAGCGCGGCGCGGCCGACGCCCGCCTCGTCCAGCGTGCTGGGGTCGCGCCCCACGATCATCGACAAGGCATGGCGGGCCCCCGTCAGATCCCCCTTGGCCAGCGGGTGCAGCACCTCGGCCACGTGATCGTACATCGACCGAACCGCAATCAGGGGCCAGGCCAGCAGGCCCAACAGGACGACACCCGGCCACCCCGCACCCAAAAGCAGGCTCAGCAACAATGCGGGCGTGACCGAAACCACAAGCACCACCAGCACCACCAATGCGCCAAGGATCATGCGGCGTCCTTCGCTGTCCCGGTTCCAACGGCGCTCGAGAAAGGAAATCAGCCCTCCGATCCAAACCACGGGATGCGACAGGCGGCGATACAGCGCCCCCGGCCACCCCAGCAGCGCATCCACGACGAAGCCGATCAGCATCACCTGCGCAAAGATCACGCCTCACCTCCGGTTCTGAACCGCAGCACATTGCCGAACCCGGCCCGGCGCAACCGGGTTTCGGCCCCATCCGGCACGGTGCCCGGCGCATAGATCAGCGCCCGCGCCGGACCGGTATGCGCACGGGCAAAGCCCAGCGCGCCCAGTTCGACGGCAAGGCGTTCGGTCGGATCGCCCGCCGGTCCGCGCAGCGCGGTGCACCGCCGTGCGGACTCGCTGGCCAGTTGCGCCTTGCCCCGCAGGTCTGCGGCAGGCCATGCCTCGATCAGGTCGCGCACATCGGGAAAGCCCTCGTCAGCGGGATTGGTCCGCTCGGGTGGCCCCCAGAAACCGCCCAGCACCTCGCAGTTGGGCACCGGCCCCGTTTCGGCCAGCACTTCGCCCCGGCGCGAGGCCCAAAGCACCCTGTCCGGCGCGGGCCACATCAGCGGATCGCTGGCCCCCTCGACCGCAAGGCAGGCACGGGCGATGGCCGGGCTTTCCTTTCCGGCCAACCGCCCCAGCGCGACCAGCGCCGCGGTCGACATGCCCGCGCCGCCGCCCGGCGGGAAATCCGGCGTCACGTGGACCTGCCCCTGCAAATCACTGCCCAGTAGTTCGAAAAAGCGCGCGGCCTGATCAGGTTTCAGCACCGGTGGCACCCCCGCGACAGACAGCGGCCCCGCGTCATGGTGATCGACCGACACGCCCAGATCGGGACAGGCCATTGTGACCAGCACCACCGGCCCCTCGGGGCCGAACCGGCCCTGGATCCACTCTCCGAAATGCCCCGCGACAAAAACCATCGCTCAGAGCGGGCGCCAGTTCGTGGCGATCACGGACAAGCCGCCGGGATAGGCGCGCAACCGGGTCATCGACCACGGCGCGATCTCGAACGACAGCGCCGCAGGAACCGACCCAAGCGCCAGCGCCAGCGCCGCCCGTGCGGTGCCCGCATGGGCCACGACGGCCACGGAGCCACCCGCCCGCGCGCGATCGGCCAGTTGCTCCAGCGCCGGACGGACACGGGCAACCATATCGGCAAAACTCTCCCCGCCCGGCGGGCAATGGTTGGCCAGCGCCTCGGGCGTCAGATTGCCGATGTCGGGGATCTCGTCGAAGGTCAGACCTTCATGCGCGCCGAAATCCTGTTCCCACAGGCGTGCATCGGTTTCGGGTGCGGTTTCCGGCCAGATCGCCGCCGCCGTCTGGCGACAGCGCAGCGCCGGGCTGACCACTTTTTGCGCGACATGGGCCAGAAAGCCCTGCACCGGACGCCAAGCCGCAGGATCGCCGATACGGGCAGGCACATCGCTGCGCCCGCACAAACGCCCGCCGTGCAGCGCGGGCGCATGTCGAATCAGGATCAGTTCGGCGGCGTCAGGGGGCGTCATTTCAGGGCTTTTCAAGCAGAACGGCATATGCTTTGTCACGACCGCATGGGAAAGTCGATCCTCATCACGGGCGGCGCACGCTCGGGCAAAAGCCGTCTGGCAGAGCAGAAGACGCTCGCGCTGGGGCGGCCTGCGATCTACATCGCCACCGCCCAGGCCCATGACACCGAAATGGCCGACCGGATCGCGCTGCACCAATCGCGGCGCGACGCGGACTGGCGCACGATCGAGGCACCGCATGACCTGCCGCGTGCCCTGCGTGACAGCGACGGCGGCGCACCCCGGCTGGTGGATTGCCTGACGCTGTGGCTGACCAACCTGATGCTGGCCGAGGACGACTGGCGCGCGGCGCTGGACGACTTGGTGAATGCGATCCCCGAGCAAACCGCGCCGGTCATCTTTGTCACCAATGAGGTCGGCGCCGGGATCGTCCCCGAAAACGCCCTTGCCCGCGCCTTTCGTGACGCGGCGGGGCTGGTCAATCAACATATCGCCGAAGCCTGCGACGAATTGTGGTTCTGCGTCGCTGGTCACCCACTGAAGGTCAAACCTGCATGAACACCCTGCCCCTCGCCTCGCTGGACGCGGTCCGCTCTCTTGATCTTCCGGCCTATGACAGTGCCGCCGCCGAGGCCGCGACCGCGCGGCAGAAGGAACTGACCAAGCCGCCGGGGTCGCTGGGCCGGCTGGAGGAACTGGCCGCCTTCATGGCCGGCTGGCGCGGAACGGACCGCCCCCGCATCGACAAGGCGCAGGTGCTGGTCTTTGCCGGCAATCACGGCGTCTGCGCGCAGGGCGTCAACCCGTTCCCACAGGAAGTGACCGCGCAGATGGTGGCGAATTTCGCAGCCGGAGGGGCCGCGATCAACCAGCTGAGCAAGGCCGCCGGCGCGGATCTGGATGTCATCGCGCTGGACCTTGACCGGCCGACCCACGATTTCACAACCGGCCCCGCGATGGACGAGGCCGAATGCCTCGACGCTCTGCAACGCGGTGCGGCGGCGGTCGACCGCTCGGCCGACATCCTGTTGCTGGGCGAAATGGGCATCGGCAATTCGACCATCGCCGCCGCGCTGGCCATGGCGGCCTTTGGTGGCACCGCCCCCGACTGGGTCGGCCCCGGCACCGGCTCGGACGCCGACGGCATGAGCCTCAAGGCCCGCGTGGTCGCGGCAGGCGTCGAAAAGCACTCTGGCCTGTCGTCGATGATGCAGCTGGCGGCGCTTGGCGGCAGGGAACAGGCGGCGCTGTGCGGGGCCGTTCTGGCCGCGCGCATGGCACGAATCCCGGTCCTGCTGGACGGGTTCATCTGCACCGCGGCGGTGGCACCTTTGGCGGCGACCGACGCGGAGCTGCTGGCCCATTGCCTGATCGCCCATCAAAGCCGCGAACCGGGACACCGCAAGCTGGCCGAGGCCATGGGCAAGACACCGCTGCTGGACATGGGCATGGCGCTTGGCGAAGGCTCGGGCGCGGCGCTTGCCCTGCCGATCCTCAAAGGCGCGCTGGCCTGCCACAACGGCATGGCCACCTTCGCCGAAGCAGGCGTTTCCGGCGCATGACCATGGCCCGCCGCGTCGACGAACTGCGGCTGGCGATGATGATGCTGACGCGCCTGCCGATGGGGCAACTGCGGGATCCGGTTCCCACGTTGGCCGAGGCGCGCTGGGGCTTTCCCCTTGTCGGCCTGCCCATGGGCCTTGCCGCATGGGCCGGTTTCGCCGGGGCACAGGCGGTGGGCCTGCCGCCGCTTGCGGCGGCGCTGACCGCGCTGGCCTTGCTGGCCGTGCTGACCGGCGGGCTGCACCACGACGGATTTGCCGATTTCGCCGATGGTGCCGGGGGCCGCGACCGCGCCCACCGGCTGGAGATCATGCGCGACAGCCGCGTGGGCAGCTATGGCGTGATAGCGCTGATCTTTGCGGTTGGGCTTGCGGCCTCGGCGCTTGGCGCGCTGCCCGCCTTGCCGCTGGCCGGGTTTGTGCTTGTCTCGGTGGTCAGCCGTCTGGCCATGCTGGTGCTGCTGGACCTGTTGCCGCCCGCCCGTGCGGATGGCATGGGCCAGATGGCCGCCACGACGGACACCGCGCTGCCTTGGCGCGTCTGGCTGCCCAGCCTGATCGTGACCGCGGTCGCCGCCCTGTCCTTGGGCGGCGCGGCGCTGGTGGTTCTGCCGGTCATGGCCCTGGCGGCGGCGATTGTCGCGCAGCGCGCAAGGCAAAGGCTGGGCGGGCAAACCGGCGATGTTCTGGGCGCGGCGCAGCTTGGCTCGGAAACCGCGGGTTGGCTGGCTTTGGCCGCAGCCCTCTAGACCTATCGACGCGCGGCATCAGCCGGGATACCCAAGAGCCATGACCAAACCCCAAGACGCCCCGAAATCCTGTTGCACACCCGCCCGCCCCCAAACCGGCACGCCAGCCTCGAAAATCGCCCAAGGGGCACCGCGTCCCGACGCGGATGCGGTCCGCATTCCGGGCGGCAAGGCGCTGGTCGGCACAACCACCCCGCAGATCCCCGACGACGGCGAAAGCCCGCTGCGCGAAGCACGCGTCAAACCCTTTCTGATGGGTGCAACCAGCGTCACCAATGCCCAGTTCGACGCGTTTGTTTCCGCCACAGGATTTGTCACCGAGGCGGAACGCTTTGGCTGGTCCTTCGTGTTCCAGGACCAGGTGCCGGAACATGTGGGGCCCACGCGCGCTGTGGCGGCGGTGCAGTGGTGGCGGCAGGTTGAAGGTGCCAATTGGCGTGAGGTCAACGGGCCGGACACCCGTGCCGACGCATGGCATCCTGATCACCCGGTTGTGCATGTCTCGTGGAACGATGCCATGGCCTATGCCGCATGGGTCGGTGGCCGTCTGCCGACAGAGGCGGAATGGGAACATGCGGCGCGTGGCGGACTGGGCGATGTACGTTTTCCATGGGGCGATGCGGAACCCGACGACACGGATTTTCAGCCCTGCAATATCTGGCAAGGCCGGTTCCCGGACTTGAACAGCTGCGCTGACGGCTATCGCACAACCGCCCCCGCCCGCGCCTTTGAACCCAACGGTTATGGCCTGTACAACATGGCGGGCAATGTCTGGGAATGGACCGCCGATCCTTTCCGCATACGATCGCTCAAGAAACAGGTGAAGGCACGGCTTGAGGGGATGAAGGGGTACAAACTGTCCAAGGGCGGATCATTCCTCTGTCACCGCAGTTATTGCTATCGTTACCGGATCGCGGCCCGGTCCGGGACCTCGCCGGACAGTTCGACGACACATCAGGGGTTCCGCGTGGTCTGGTCCGCCTGACGCCGCGCCCCTCATTGCACTTGCAACAAGGGCGGGGCTACAGTGAATTCAATCGCCGTCACAGGGACACCGACATGAGCCGACCGACACCGCTTCCGGAGTTCGACCTTGGGCGTTTCACGCCTTACCGGCTTGCGGTCGCCGCCGAAAAGACTTCCGAGGCGCTGGCACGGCAGTACCGCGAGAAATTCGGCATCTCGATCCCGGAATGGCGGGTGCTAGTCCACTTGGCACAGCCGCTGGACGGCGCGGCCACGGTTTCGGTGCGCGACATCGAGGCCCGCGTAGCGATGGAGAAAAGCAAGGTCAGCCGCGCGGCGACCCGGCTGGAAACCGCAGGCTACATCGAAAAGGCGCAGGACGCGGGCGACCGACGGCTGGTCCGGCTGGCGCTGACTGACAAGGGACGCGCGTTGATGGCGGATCTGCTGCCCCTTGCCATGGCCTATCAGGCCGAGATCGAGCGGCGGCTTGGCAGCGCAATGGCCGAATTCGAGACCGGGCTGGATGCCATCCTGAACGACCTGTGACCCGGATCAGTCGAGGCGCAGCTTTGCCGCGCCCAAGGCACTGATCGCGACCATGACCGCCGCCGTGGCAAGACAGGCTGGCAAGCCACCCAACTGGTAGCTGAGCCCGGACAGCAGCGTCCCCAAGAGACGGCCCGCCGCATTGGCCATGTAGTAGAACCCCACATCCATCGTCACCCGCTCGCCCTTGGAAAAGGCAAGGATCAGGTAGCTGTGCAGCGATGAGTTCACCGCGAAAAGCGCGCCAAAGACCAGAAGGCCCGCGATGATCGTCCCCGTCAGCCAAGGTGCCGGTTCCCCGGTCACAAAGACCAGCACGGCCAGTAGCGCGGGCACCACGATCAGCGACAACGCCCAGTTGCGCGCAGCACCGACAATTTCGGCCCCCGGACGGCTGTCCGCGCCCAACGCCTTGGGCGCATAGGCCTGAACCGCGCCGTAAAGGATGGTCCAGACCGCCATGAAGCTGCCGATGGTGAAAAAGGCAAGGCGATTGCCCTCTTCGCTGCCATCGGACAGGACGGCATAGAAATAGACCGGGATACCGACCACGAACCAGACATCGCGCGCGCCGAACAGAAACACCCGCGCAGCCGACAGCCAATTCACGTTGCGGTCCTTGGAAAAGACCTCTTTGAACTTGGCGCCTTTCTTGCCGGAGGGCAGCCCGCCCGGCATCCGCAGGGCAAGCACCAGCAGCACCGCGCCCAGCACCGCCGCCATGCCAAGGACCGCCGGGACAAAGCCGAAGAGGGCCAGCATCGCCGCGCCGGAAAGAAAGCCCAGCCCCTTGATCGCGTTCTTGGACCCAGTCAGCACCGCAACCCATTTGAACAAGCCGCCCTGCCCCGAGGGGGCCAAAAGCTTGACCGCCGATTTGGCAGACATCTTGGACAGGTCCTTGGCCACGCCGGACAGGCCCTGCACCGCCATGACAAAAATGACCGATCCGGTCAGGCTCCATGCCGGATCGAGCTGAGCGAGCGCCAATAGCGCGATGACCTGCAAGGAAAGGCCCGCGTAGAGCGTCGAGGTCAGGCCGAAACGCGCCGCGATCCAGCCCGCCGAGAGATTGGTGACAATCCCGGCGAATTCATAGAGCAGGAACAGATAGGCAAGCTGCACCGGCGAAAAGCCCAGCGTGTGGAAATGCAACAGCACCAGCATCCGCAAGGCCCCGTCGGTGAGCATGAAGGCCCAATAGGCCGCGGTGACGGCGATATAGGCGGCCAGCCCTTCCGGGCGGTGCGAGGTGGTGTCGGTCATGTCCGGACTCCGGTCAGGCGGTTGGGGTCGAGGGGCGCTGCCCCTCTTGGCCTGCGGCCAATTCACCCCGGGATATTTTCAGACAGAAGAAGCGCCGAAGGCGGTTGCGCCTTTCAGAGGCTTTTGCCGACCATATGGGCCACGTCCACGAGCCGATATGCATAGCCCCATTCGTTGTCATACCAGGCGTAGATCTTTACCTGGGTGCCATTGACCACCATGGTCGAGGGCGCATCGACGATCGAAGAGCGCGGGTCATTGGTGTAGTCGGTGGAGACCAGCGGGCGCTCTTCATAGCCGAGAATGTCCTTCAATTCGCCTTCGGCGGCGGATTTGAACAGGGCGTTGACCTCTTCGGCGGTGGTCGGCTTTTCGACCTCGAAGACGCAATCGGTCAGCGAGGCGTTGAGCAGTGGTACCCGCACGGCATGGCCGTTCAGGCGGCCCTTGAGTTCCGGATAGATCAGCGTGATCGCCGTGGCGGACCCGGTGGTCGTGGGGATCAGCGAGTTCAGCGCCGATCGCGCGCGGCGCAGATCCTTGGCGGGGCGGTCGACAATGGTCTGGGTGTTGGTCACATCATGGATCGTGGTGATCGAACCGTGTTTGATGCCGAGGTTTTCGTGGATGACCTTGACCACCGGCGCGAGGCAGTTGGTGGTGCAGGAGGCCGCCGTGACGATCCTGTGTTCATCCGCTTTGTAGATGTCGTCGTTCACGCCGTAGACGATATTGACCGCGCCGCCGTCCTTGACCGGGGCGGACACCACCACCTTTTTCACGCCGCGTTCGAAATAGGGCGCGATACGGTCGGCGGTCTTGAAATAGCCGGTGCAGTCGATGACCACATCGATCCCTTCGAGCGGCAGGTCGTCGAGGCTGCGCGAACCATAGACCGGGATGCGCGTGCCGTTGATGGTGATGCTGTCCGCGTCGGCGCTGAAATCGGCGTCCCAGCGGCCATGGACGGTATCGAATTCCAGCAAATGCGCATGCATGGCCGGATCCCCCACCGCGTCGTTCAGAAAGGCGATGTTGTCGCCTGCTTCGAGCATGGGTTTGACGATCAGCTTGCCGATGCGGCCAAGCCCGTTGATGGCGTAGGTGGTCATGCGAGGTCTTCCGTCTTGGCGATGTCGTCGATCCGGGCTTGCAGGCTTTCGCGGTCGAGCGTTTCGATGGGCAGCGAGGTAAAGGACTGAATGCGGTTGCGCAGCGCGCCGTAGACCTGCTGGAACGCCAGTTGTTTCTCGGCGTCGGTGCCTTCGGCCTTGACCGGGTCGGGCTGGCCCCAGTGGCCGGTCATGGGCTGGCCCGGCCAAGGCGGGCATTCCTCATTTGCGGCGCGGTCGCAGACGGTAAAGACAAAATCGAGTCGCGGCGCGTCCGTGCCCTGAAATTCTTTGATGTTCTTCGAGCGCAGGCCAGAGATGTCGTGCCCTTTGTCGCGAAGCACGGCAAGCGCGCGATCGTTCAGTTCGCTGGTCGGGCGGGTGCCGGCCGAGAAGGCTTGAAACCGGTCACCTGCCAGTTCACGCAGCAGCGTTTCGGCAAAGATCGAACGGGCGGAATTGCCCGTGCAGATGAAAAGGACATTGTATTTACGGTCGGCCATTGAAGCTTCCTGAAGCGTGAGGGGCAGGCAGATTTCTGGACGGCCGCGGCAGCAGTCGGCCCCCAGAAAGGACAGCAGGCGCCCTGCGCCACCGGTGTCGGCGGCATAGAGCAAGGAGGTGCCGTGACGCGTCTGGGTGACCAGACCCGCGCCGCGCAGCTGCGAAAGCGCGGCCGACAGGGAAGAGGGCGCAAGACCAAGCGCGATTGCCAGTTCGCCGGCCGGAACGGCATCGGGATAGCGGCGCATCAACAGGCGAAACACGTCGAGGCGGCGGCTGTTGGCAAGGGCAGAGAGGGCATTGAGCGATTCTTCTTTCATATTTCCGGAAATACGGAATTATATTTTCTCCCGCAACCCTTTATTTCCGGATTTTCGGAAATAAAGCGATTTCATCGGGAAATGCTGCCCCGGACCCTTGGCAGTCTTTCATGAAAACATGTTAGGACGATGACACTTCTGCCCTTCCGGCAGGTTTCCTGGAGGATTCCGATGGCCCGACGCGCCCCTTTTGCCCGCTGGCTGAACGACACCAACGATGTGACGCAAACCTTCCTTGCCGCCGGGGCCATTCCCGATCTGGTGAACCTGGCAGGCGGATTGCCTGATCCGTCGACATGGCCGGTTGCGGAACTGGCGGATTTTGCCGGGCGGGCAGTGTCGAACCATACGCAGGACAGCCTTGGCTATTCGCCCATCGACGGTCTGAATGCCCTGCGCGACCGCATCGCCGCGATGTACAGCAAGGGCGCGTTGCATCTGACGCGCGACAACGTGCTGATCACCACCGCAGGCATGCAGGGGCTGGAACTGGTGGGCAAGGTCCTGCTGAATCCGGGCGAAGTGATTGCCGCGCAATCCCCGGCCTATCTGGGGGCCATCGACGCGTGGAAACCGCGCGAGCCCCAATATCGCGCCATGGCGCTGGAGGATCCGGCCTGCGATCCCCGCACGGCGATGGCCGGAGCGCAGTTTGCCTATACCGTGCCGAACTTTTCCAATCCGTCCGGCCGGCTGGTCCCGCTGGACCAACGGCACGCCCTGCTGGCGGCGGCGCGGGACACGGGCTGTTGGCTGGTCGAGGATGATCCCTATGGGCACCTCTATTACGACGGCACACCCCTGCACCACATGCTGGACCTGTCGGCCACCGGGGCCGATGTCTATGACGGGCCGGTGATCTACCTTGGCACCTTCTCCAAGCAGTTGGCGCCGGGCTTGCGGGTCGGGTGGGTCATTGCCGCGCCAGAGGTCATCACCGCCATGACCACGGCCAAACAGGGATCGGACATGTTCACCAGCGGGCTGACCCAACACGTGGCGCTGGCGGCGCTGGAGCAGGACTTGCCCAACCGACTGCTGCCCGAGGTGCTGAACCTGTACCGCAGCCGTCGCGACGCGCTTTGCACGGCAATGGCAGCGGATCTGTCGGAGCTGTTCACATGGGAGGTGCCCACGGGCGGCATGTTCGTCTGGGCCGTGGCCCACGACCCTGCGCTGAATACCGACCGGCTGATGAAGACGGGTCTTGATCATGGGGTCTGTGTGTCGCCCTCCAGCGTCTTTGACCCGCTGGGCCGCGACCGCCGGGCGATCCGGATCAATTTCACACTGAACCCGCCCGAGGTTCTGGCCGAGGGGATCAGACGGCTGGCGGTGGCCACCCGGGCCGAACTGACCCGCGCTGCATAAGGGATGCGCGGCGGGGCACCGTCCCGCCTGATCGGGCTGTGACCGGCGGGAACATGCCCGGGTTAATCCGGCCTTAAACATTCCGTATTCAAAATATCTCACGATTCGAATATCAATGACGGGCGCATAGGTGCCCGATCGAGACAAGGAATGTGAGATGACATGTAAAACCACCCTCGCCGCGGCCCTGGGCCTTGTGCTGATGTCCGGCGCGGCACTGGCATCGCACGCGAACCCATGGGCCACCGCCGACGATACGGTGCTGGAAAAGTACCATGACGCCAATCAGGCCAAAAGCATCGGCACTCCAGGCGAAGACGAGATGCGCGGCGCGATGACCCGCAAAGCACGTGGCAAGCTGGAAGACCCGCAAGGCGGAACCGGTGGCGGTGGCGGCAACGGCGATCGCAAGGGGCGCCGCTGACCCAAAGGCAAAAGGCCGCGCAGATCGCGCGGCCTTTTCCTTTTTCGCCCCTGCGCCGTGCTCAGGCCAGCGACGGCAGCCACAGAACGATGCCCGGAAAGGCCACCAACAGCGCAATCGTCACCGCATCGGCCACGAAAAACGGTGTGACCCCCCGGAACACATCCTGCACCGACAGTTCGGGCCGCACCCCTGCCACAACAAAGCAGTTCAGCCCGATGGGCGGCGTGATCAGGCAAAACTCCGCCATCTTGACCACAAGGATGCCGAACCAGATGGCGCACATCGGGCCGGACATGCCAAAGGCCGCCTCTTCGGCGCTGACGAAGGGGCCGCCGTTCAGAGCCATGATCGCCGGATAGACCACCGGCAGCGTCAACAACAACATCCCGATGGCATCCATGAACATGCCCAAAACCGCGTAGGCCAAAAGGATGCAGACAAGGATCAGCATCGGCGAATAGGGCAAGGCAGTCAGCCAGTCGCTGAACGCCGAGGGCAAATCCGCGAAACCAAGGAAGCGCACGTAGATCAGCACGCCCCAGATGATGCTGAAGATCATGATCGACAGCTTTGCCGTCTCGACCAGCGCGTCTTTCAACTCGCGCAGACGCATCCCCCGGTACAACGCCATGAGAAAGACGATGAAGGCTCCGATGGCCCCGCCCTCGGTCGGCGTGCCCCAACTGTCCCCTCCGAAGGGATTGTAGACAAAGAAGATGATGATCACGACCACCGCCACGATGGGCAACGCCGGAGGCAGGCTGACCAGCCGCTCACGCCAGGTAAAGCCCCCGACCGGCGGGCCGAACCCCTTGATGGTCAAGGCCAGCCCGACGATCAGCAGGCCGTAGATCACCGCCGAAAAGAGCCCGGGTATGAACCCGGCCAGCAACAGCTTGCCCACGTCCTGTTCCACGATGATGGCATAGATCACCAGAATGGCCGAGGGCGGGATCAACGAGGCCAGCGTACCGCCCGCCGCAACGACCCCGGCGGCAAACCGCTTGTCATAACCGACCTTCAGCATTTCGGGGATGGCGATCCGGGCAAAGACCGCCGCCGTCGCGACGCTTGCCCCGGACACCGCCGCGAACCCCGCCGTCGCAAACACAGTCGAGACCGCCAATCCGCCCGGCACCCATGCGATCCAGCGTTTTGCCGCCTCGAACAGCGCGCGGGTCAGCCCCGCGTAATAGGCAAGATAGCCGATCAAGATAAAGGTCGGGATCAGCGACAAAGCCTGCGAGGCCACCTTGCCATGCGGCACCTGCCCCGCGGTCTTGACCGCCACGCCAAGCGCCCAGCCAAAGTCTTCGGGATCGTATCCTTTCTTCGACCAGAAGATCCAGATCAGCCCGATCAGCCCCGCCATGGCGGCGGCAAAGGCCACCCGCATTCCGAGCACAACCATGACCAGCAGCCCGCCAGTCACCCACAAACCGATTTCAATCGATGTCATTGGTCATGCCCCTGTACCTGATCCGCCTCGGCCGCGGCCTGTTCGGCCGCAGACATTACCAAGGGCACGGCCACCGGTTCGCTCAGCCCCAGCACAATGGCGCGGCCATAGGCCACCAGTTGCAGGACCAGCCGCAGGCAGATCACCGCAAAGGCCACCGGAACCACCAGCTTGGCGGGCCAGATCGGAAGGCCAAGGTCGATCGAACTGTCCCGGCTCCAGTTCGGTTTGGAGAAATCAAAGCTGCGGTCGAAATGGGCCCATGTCCCCCAGACCAGCAGCACCATCAGCACGAGGATGAGGAAAGTGGTGATGAACTCGGCGATCCACAGCGCTCGCCCCTTCAGCGCGCCCACCACGATGTCCATGCGGATATGTCCGCCCGACCGCTGAACGTACGAGATGCCAAAGATGGCGATGAAGGGCATCGCCGCCTCGATCCAGTCGACATATCCCCTGAGCGGCTCGTTAAAGAAATTGCGTCCCGAAACGGAAACGACAGCAAGGCACATCAGCGCAAAAGCACCGATACCAGAGACAAGGGCCATGCCCCACTCCAGCCGCGCAAGGCCGCGGTCCAGCCGCGACAACAGGCTGTCGTCTTCGAGGACGGAAGCATGTCCCGCCATCGCTCACCCCCTGTATTATTATTGTTGCTCCCCTCCCGGCCCCGCACCGGGATGCTGCCGGACCGTCAGGTCCGGCAAGAGGCCCCGGCGCAAGGCCGGGGCAGGAAGCGCCAAGCTCAGTTCGAGGCCCGCGCCGCTTCGAGCGTGGAGAAGACAAGGTCATACAGTTCTTGCGCGGGCAGGCCCTGCGCGCTCATGTCCTTGATCCATGCGTCGTGGATGGGCTTGCCGGCCACGTCGCGGAACTTGGCCAGTTCGTCATCCGAGATCATGACCTTCTGTACGTTCTTTTCGGCCAGCACCTCATCCCAGCGCTGCAACAGCTTGCCGTAGTTCTCGAGGTAAAAGGCGATCGCCTCGTCCACGGATTCATCCAGCGCAGCCCGGTGATCGTCCGGCAGGCCGTCATAGGCATCGATATTGACCACGATGGGGCAGTTCACGGTGCCCGGGTTGAGGTTTGCCGTCCACCAATCCGCCTGATTGATGGTGCCAAAGGACAGATGCGCGTGCTGCGCAAAGGCCACCGTATCAACGACGCCGGAGTCCATCGCCTGATAGGCCTCGGACGAGGTCACGCTGGTCGGCACACCGCCAACCGCCGAAAACGCCTTGCCCAGACCGCCGGTCGCACGGACACGCATGCCGTCGAACTCCGCCAGTTCGTCACGCGGTTCGCCGGTGCCGACAAGGTTGTATTGCGGCATGGGCGAGGTCATCAGCATCTTGGCGTTCCATTGGGCCATTTCCTCGGCAACCGCCGGGTGACCATAGATCGCGTGGCTGACGGCCACTTCTTCTTCCAGTGTCGCAACCCCAAGGAAGGGCAGTTCCAGAACGGTAATCGCGCGGTTCTTGTCCGGGTGATAACCGGCGCAGAACTGAGCCATTTCGAAGGCACCGATGGAAATCCCGTCAAGGTTCTCGCGGTTCTTGGACAGACCGCCATACGAGATATTCATGGTGAATTCGCCACCCGTCTTTTCGGACACCAGCTCTGCGATCTTGTGCAAGTGTTCGGTGAAAGCGCGGCGCGATCCCCATGTGGAAACATTCCATTCCGTCGCCGCCGCCTGAGTGGCCAGCGTCGCCGCGATGGTGGTTGCCAGTAGTTTGGCCGTGATGTTGGACATGTCATCCTCCCCTTTTTTCAGTAGAGCGGTATCTTCCGCCTCGCGGGGAGGTTAGCCGAAAGCCCTGCCGGTTCAAGGGGCTTGCCCCGAAGGAGATTCGGAAGGGCGAGCGCTAACACTCGGTATACAAGCGCATACCGCATCCTTTTGTCACACCGCCGTGATCGGCCGACTCTCCCTGCGGATGTACGGCAAGCCCTTTTCCACAGCCTGCGACAACATCGACAGCCGCTTATGAAAACAAGGCACTTGCAAGGATCTGGGCAAATTTGTTTACGATTTTCAACCCTTACCTGAAAAGGATTTACAGCTAAATCATTCATAACGCTAACATTATTTCTTTCTTTTGCAGATCGCGTATTCTCCGGGTTGAATGCGGTGACGCCGGGTCACGGACCACCGCCGGATCACTACGGAGAGGGAGCTCCTTTCATGACCGAACAGACCAAACCCGAGACCGGCAACCCCGTTTATCCGCCCTCGGCAGAGCTTGCGCAGCAGTCGCATGTTGATGCGGAGCGTTACGAAGAGATGTATGCGCGTTCGGTTTCGGATCCCGAGGGGTTCTGGGCGGAGCAGGCGCAGCGTCTGGACTGGATGAAGGCCCCGAC